>CBDDLL010000001.1:0-5202936 GCA_965230625.1 Saccharicrinis sp. | reverse complement strand
ATAAAAGAATTGCAAGAGCATGGATATAACGTACCTGATTATCCGATGGAACCTGCAACAGAAGAAGAAAAAGAAATTAAAACCAGATATGCTAAAGCACTTGGAAGTGCTGTCAACCCTGTTTTAAGAGAGGGAAATTCCGATCGTCGTGTAGCTGGTGCAGTAAAACAATATGCTAAAAATAATCCACATTCAATGGGTAAATGGAGTGCTGATTCAAAGTCTCATGTAGCGCATATGAATGAAGGAGATTTTTACTCTTCAGAAAAATCAAATGTTGCGCCCAAAGATACATCGGTAAAAATTGAATTAATAAAAAAAGACGGACAAGCAGTTGTTTTAAAAGAGTCTGTTTCGTTGTTAGCTGGAGAAGTAATTGATGGTGCAGTAATGTGTAAGAAAGCATTAAGAGCTTTTTTTGAAAAGGAAATAGAATCCGCTAAAGAAGAGGATGTCTTGCTATCTCTACATCTAAAAGCTACAATGATGAAGGTGTCTGATCCAATTATGTTTGGGCATGCTGTTTCTGTATACTATAAAGAAGTTTTTGAAAAATACTCAGCTTTATTTAGTGAATTAGGCATTAATCCAAATAATGGATTGGGTGATGTTTATGCTAAAATAGCAAGTATACCTTCCGACAAAAAAGAAGAAGTTGAAGGTGCTATTAAGGATGTATATAAAAGTCGCCCTGAATTAGCTATGGTAAATTCAGACAAAGGAATTACTAATTTGCATGTTCCTAGTGATATTATTATTGATGCATCTATGCCGGCAGCACTTCGTTCTTCGGGACAAATGTGGGGACCTGATGGAAACCTAAAGGATACTAAAGCTTTAATTCCAGATCGTTGTTATGCAGGAATTTACCAGGAAGTATTTACATTTTGTAAGGAAAACGGTGCTTTTGATGTGAAAACAATGGGTAATGTATCTAATGTTGGGTTGATGGCTAAAAAAGCCGAAGAGTATGGTTCTCACGATAAAACTTTTCAAATTCCTGCAGATGGTGTTGTAAGGGTAACAGATGCAGAAGGAAATGTGGCATTTGAGCACGAAGTTGAAGAAGGTGATATTTGGCGTATGTGTCAAACAAAGGATATTGCTATTAAAGACTGGGTAAAATTAGCCGTAAATAGAGCAAAGGCAACATGTAATCCAGCTATTTTTTGGTTAGATAAGGATAGGGCTCATGATGCTAATATCATATTAAAAGTTAATAAATATCTTAAAGATCATGATTTATCAGGATTAGAAATTGAGATTATGAGTCCTGTTGAAGCTATGAAATATACTTTACAAAGAGTTAAAGAAGGTAAGGATACTATTTCGGTAACAGGAAATGTGCTTCGTGATTATCTAACTGATTTATTTCCAATATTAGAATTAGGTACCAGTGCAAAAATGCTTTCTATTGTTCCTTTACTTGCAGGAGGAGGTTTATACGAAACAGGTGCTGGAGGTTCTGCTCCAAAGCATGTTCAGCAGTTTTTAGAAGAAGGACATTTAAGATGGGATTCATTAGGTGAGTTTCTGGCTTTAGCTGTTTCATTAGAGGATATTGGAAACAAAACAGGAAATAAAAAGGCAGTTATTTTAGCAAAGGCGTTGGATAAGGCTAATAGTATGTTTCTTGAAAATGATAAATCACCATCACGTAAGGTAAATGAACCTGATAATCGCACAAGTCATTTTTATTTGGCGTATTATTGGGCAAAAGCAATGGCGGAGCAAACCGATGATGTAGAATTACAAAATAAATTTGAAACTTTACTTAAAAAGTTAGAGGAAAAAGAAAGTGTTATAACTAAAGATTTAATTGACGCTCAAGGAACAACAATTAATATTGGTGGATATTATCAACCAAACAATGAATTAGCTTCAGGTGCAATGCGTCCAAGCGAAACTTTAAATAATATATTAGCATCAGTATAAGCTGAAACAAAGAATTATTAAATGTCGGTACTCATAAGTATCGGCATTTTTTGTTTATGATTAGTGATACCAATAGTCTTATAAAATTAGTATCAACTATTGTGATTTAATATACAGGAATATAGTATTTTAAGATATTTCAAGTTCAGGTCTTTATACTTATATCTTTAGACCTTTTACTGAATGGTTAAGATGATTTTATTTTTTTTATGACAAATGACGGGATGAATGTAAAAAATGTCGTATATTTGTTCAAAACAGATTTATGGGAGCGGAAAGATTAACATTTAAGTCGTTAGAAAATAGTGATGTTTTTAAACTAATTGAAACAACACGGCAGGGAGTTGACTATGATAGTTTTGATAGTATGACAAGTAGTTTACCGTTGACAGGTAATGATTGGTCGAGGATATTAAATATATCGGAACGTACTATTCAAAGATACAAAAGAGAGAAAAAGAAATTTGATCCAATCCATACAGAACGTTTGCTATTGGTAATGCTGCTGTTTAAAAAAGGGGAAGACGTTTTTGGTGACAACGAGAGATTTGCGTTATGGCTTAATTCAGTTAATGTATCCTTAGGAGGAATAGAACCGGTTAGTTTATTGGATAATACATTTGGTATTACCATGATTAAAGATGAATTAACAAAAATAGAGCACGGTATTTTAGCATGATCGTATATAGGTTAGCTGTTGAAAAGTATGCAGATGATTTATCGGGAATAGGTGCAGAGTTAGTAGGTGGCCGTTGGAATTACAAAGGAACAAGAGTTTTGTATACTTCAGATTCAAGGGCATTATGCACAGCCGAAATAGCAGTTCACACTCCAATTGGTATGGTTCCATCCAATTATTATTTAATTTCTATAGAAGTACCTGATGATGCAGAATTTAATGAAGTTGAATTAAATGAATTGCCTTCATCATGGAAAAATTTTCCACATTCTAATGTAACACAAGATGTAGGTGAGCAATTTGTTCTCGAAGGGAAATACTTGTTTTTAAAAGTTCCATCAGCAGTTGTACAGGGGGATTTCAATTTTATTTTAAATCCTAAACATCCCCGTTTTTCAGATGTAAAAGTTGTTAGTAAAGAGAAGTTTAGTTTTGATAAGCGTTTGTTTAATCCGGCTTTGAGAGAGAAGTAGAACTCATTTTTTATTAAATAATTATAGCTTAAAACTTTAAATAATACCAATTTTATTTCATGGTAATATTGGTATAAGCATAAAAAAACATCTTAATTGAGAATGAATAAATATCAAAAGGAATATATAAATCGTATTAATAGAGTAATAGATTATATTGAAGCTAATCTGGATAAAGAACTGCCGCTTGAGAAACTATCAGAAGTTGCACTATTTTCACCTTTTCATTTTCATCGAATTTTCTCAGCATTAGTAGGGGAAACAGTTAATGAGTTTGTAAAACGAAAACGAATTGAAAAAGCAGCCAAATTATTAAATCATGATTTGGATACACCAATTAGCGACATAGCCTATTATTGTGGTTTTAATAGTGTACCGGTATTTTGTAGAAATTTTAAAAGTTACTTTAACTTAAGTGCAAAAGAATATAGGGAAAAACGGCAAGAAGAAAAAAGCAAGAAAAGTCAACTCAATAGCAAGTTTAATAAATTAGAGGAGGGTGGTGAAGATTATGTTTGTGATGTAAATAATTTAAAACTTAACATCATGAATAAAGGAATTGAAATTAAAGACATGCCAGCACTAAATTTAGTTTATTGTCGTCACGTAGGACAGTTTAACCAAATTGCTGAAGCTTACGGAAAGTTAATGCAATGGGCAGGACCAAGGGGGTATTTAAATAATCCTAATTTTAAAACTGTTACTGTTTATCACGATGATCCGGGCATAACAGAAATTGAGAAAGTAAGGCAAAGTGCTTGTATTACAGTAAACGAACCTGTTAAAACCGAAGGCGAATTTGGAAATATGACTGTATCTGCAGGAAAGTATATGGTAGGCAGATTCGAAATTGACGAAACACAGTTTAAAGATGCATGGGATTCGGTGTGCCGTAACTTAAGCGAAAGTGGATATCAACCTGCAGATGAAAATCCTTACGAATTATATCACAATAACCACGAAGAACATCCTGAGAAAAAATTCATTTTAGACATTTGTATTCCGGTTAAACCTTTATAAGGATCTTGAAAACTTGTAAGCGCAGAGGAAATGCACCTGTGCTTATAAGTTATTATATTCTAGAAATATATTATTTCAAATAGGAGAGTGTGACTATAAACGATAATTTTACAATACCAGAATCAAAGTTTTTTATTTTTACAATCAAACAATCCAAATAAATATTATATGCTAGCTGGATTTGAAGAGCAAATGGTAAAAGAATTTGGTTTTTCTCCTAAGGAGGCAAAAAGAACTACAGAACTATTCGAATATACAACAGTTGCTACAAAGGAATATTTTCTAAAAGAAGGAGAAGTTTCTTCACATATGGCTATTATCATTTCAGGTTTATTTCGTACTTTTTACATGAATGAAAATGGAGATGAAATAACAACTCGATTTCATGAACCACACACTTTAATTATTTCAGTTGAAAGCTTCAACAATAAAACTAAATCAAAAGAAAATATTGTTTGCCTTGATGATGCCAACTTGCTTATTATAACTCTTGGAAATTGGAATCAACTCGTTAAGGATGTTCCTCTCTGGCAAAAAATCTGTCGACAAACAGGAGATTCAGTTGAGATTGAGTTGATGGAGAGAGTGAACGAATTTCAAACGTCATCAGCTAAAGTACGATATCAAAAATTTGTGAAGGAGCATCCTTACGTTTACCAAAAAGCAACACTCGGACAAATAGCTTCTTATTTAGGTATTGATATTGCCACTTTAAGTCGAATTAGAAAACATGCCTGAACGATTTTGACTTTTGTCAAACAATTAAGAGAGTCGTCCAAACTACTTTTGTATCAAATGATAAACTAAAAAAATAAGATATGAAAGTATTGATTATTGGAGCTACAGGTTTACTAGGAAGACCTATAGTAAAGCAGTTCAAAGAAAGTGGTTATAAATTACGATTATTTTCTCGCTCTATAAAAAAATCAGATTTAACTACAGAGAATGAATATTACGAGGGGGATGTCTTAAGCAAAAAAGATGTTTCAAATGCATTAAAAGGATGTGATGCAGTTCATATTAGTGTAGCACAAGTAGATGAGGCTCTGGCTGTAGAAGTAGTTGTTGATGAGGCTAAAAAGCAAAATATCAAAATGATTAGTTATGTTTCAGGTGCTTCGGTTTGTGAAGAAAATTCCTGGTTTTGGTTTGTTGAAAATAAGCTTCGTGCAGAAAATCTTATAAAAACCAGTGGAATTTCTTACTTTATTTATAAACCAACCTGGTTTTTCGAATCGTTAAAATTAATGATCAGAAATAACAAAGCATCGGTAATTGGTAAACAACCATCAAGTCACTGGTTAGCAGCTAAAGATTTTGCCAACCTTGTAGTAAATTCATATTCTTATGATGAAAAAAATGAAACACTATATGTTTTTGGTCCTGAAAAAAGAGGAATGAAAGAACTATTAGGTTTATACTGTCAAAAGGTTTATCCACAAATTAAAAAAGTAAGTTACACACCAATATTTATATTACGATTTATTGCCAAACTTAGTGGTAATAAAGAGATAAAAATGGCGGCCGATATGTTCTCATATTTCGAAAAAATTGGAGAGTTAGAACCAAAAGTAAATGGTATTAAAGAACAAGATATTCCCAAAACGAATTTTGAGGATTGGTTATCTCAAGATAAAGTAAGTTCTGTATAAAAATTCATACTTGTAGAAAAAATAAGAATGCTTAAAATATGACATGTTGTTTCATTGTACTTTCATCAAAGAATGTAGTTCTTGTGACTTGTTTTAATAATTGAATAAGAAGGTAAGTGAGAAAGTACTTTAGACAACACCATACTATATCCGTTTTATGTAGTAAAATAAAAGAATACATCTTTTATTATCTTTATCCCGGTTTTACAAGGAAACCCTTATACACCTCTTGTTATATATTCAATGTTTTTATTAATAAAATAAATGCAAGTAATAATATTTATAGGAATTCAAGCTACAGGAAAGTCAACTTTTTATAAGGCTAATTTCTTTAATAGTCATGTAAGGATAAGCATGGATCTTTTAAATACAAGAAACAAAGAGAATCAATTTCTTGAAACATGTTTTCTTACGCAATCAAAATTTGTAGTAGACAATACAAATCCTACTTTAGCAGAAAGAAGAAAGTACATTGAGTTGGCAAAAAAAAATAAGTACGAAATTGTAGGTTATTATTTTAGTTCATCTTTAAACGAGGCTATTGAGCGAAACAATTTAAGAGTAGGAAAAGATAAAATATCAGAAATCGGAATTCGAGGTTGTTATGCGAAATTGGAACTTCCAACTAAAGTAGAAGGATTTGATAAACTATATTTTGTAAAAACAAATAAGGAAGGATTCCAAGTAGAAGAATGGAAAGATGAAATTTGATGAATTAGATAAGAAATTAAGAATTTACGAGACTTCACACGATTTTTGTGTGCCGCCTAATATTTATATGATTGCCAGAATTGATGGCAGAGGTTTTACCAAACTTACGAAGGAAAAACACTCTTTTAAACGACCATTTGACGAGAAGTTTATGGATTTCATGGTTGAAACAACAAAGCATCTAATGAATTGTGGTTTCAAAGTGATTTATGGTTTTACCGAGAGTGATGAAATTTCGCTTTTATTTGATATTAACGAAGATACTTTTTCAAGAAAATTAAGGAAGTATAACTCGATATTAGCAGGAGAAGCTAGTGCAAAATTTTCCATTTTGCTTGGAGATGTTGCTGCTTTTGATTGTAGAATTTCTCAATTGCCAAGGATACAGGATGTTGTAGATTATTTTAGATGGAGAAATGAAGATGCACATAGAAATGCATTGAATGCACATTGTTATTGGCTATTAAGGAAAGAAGGAAAAACAGCAATTGAAGCAACAAAAGAAATTGAAGGAAAATCGACTTCTTTTAAAAACGAATTACTGTTTAAAAATGGGATTAATTTTAATGATTTACCAAGATGGCAAAAGCGTGGTGTAGGATTATATTGGGATAATTTTAATAAGGTTGGATGGAATCCTGTAATACAAGAAGAAGTAGTAGCACAAAGAAGAGGTATTAAGGTTGATATGGAGGTTCCTATGGGAGATGAATACGATCAATTTATATTAGAAATATTAAAGGCGAATAAAATTAGGTGATGAGTGTTTGTGTGTAAAGAATTGATATGTAGGCGATAGCTTGATTGATTTCTCTAGGTGGCACATAGTCAGAGTTTTGTGATTTGCTTGTGATTTTGTATAAGAAGTTGATCAGTCTTTTGTCTAAAATCTAACGACCTATTGCATAAGCTTCAATTCTTTTATTAAGAGATTCCATCAAGTTCCTTAAAATATGATGATTAACATTAAGGTGCCAATCATCAATTTTATTAATGGGTAATATTCTTGAGGAAGTACCTGTTAAAAATGCAGCATCAACATTTTGTAGATCAGAAAAATAAATGCATTTCATTTCTAAAGAGTATTTATCATCTTTAATAATATCAAGCACCTTTTTTCTGATGATGCCTTCAAGCACAAGCTCAGAAGGAGCAGTGTAAATAACATTATCTATTATAAAAAATAAGTTAGAACGACTCCCTTCGGTAATATAACCATTATGGTTAACTAATAAAACCTCGAAAACATGGTCTTCTTGAACTTGCATGTTTGCAGCTTCGCGTACCTTTGTATGAGCCACTTTAATATTGGGATTTATCCTTTCGCCTTCAAATAAAGAAGTTTGAACGCCATATTTATACATGTTTACATTAGGGTATGATGATGGAATTGCATAGATATAGATTTGATAATAATTGCTTTTAGTAAGTAAACAAGAAATTTTAATGTTGCTATTAGTTATTTTTTTAAATTTGATTGTTTTTTTTATCTCATTGATTAATAAATTGTTAATAGATAAGGGGGAGTTTAGTCTTTTAAAAGACATATTTAATCTTAAGAGGTGATCATCAATAAATAAAGCAATACCATTACTTACTCTTATTACTTCATAAATTTCTTTATGTTTTTCTCGTAAATTTGCAGGAGGTAATATTCCTGAATATATTTGGTATGCAATATTGGGTATATCCATTGTTAACAACATTAAGACAATAAAGAAAAATAAAAAAATAATTTTGATATAGATTTGGACGCAACCAATCATTAAATAATTAGTCAATATATTTTAGAGTTGTAAAAGTATAGTGTTTAAGCTAAAAAAAACAATAGAATGAAAACAAAAAGAATCAATCAGATATTAGTTGTACTATTATTGGTATTTACTGTAGGATGTTTAGAGGATCCTAAACCAACTCCCTTGCTATACAATACATGGGGATTTTTTAAAACCATCGGTAGTGATAATTTTGTTAATGCAGATGGAGGTGCTATTTTAAAAATAAAAGAGTTTAGTAACGAAAAGGATATAGAGGGTATTGAAGAAAACGATAGAGTAATTTTAAATTTTAATATTGAAGAAACTAGCGAAACAGGAAGTGAATATGACAATTTAATTAAAGTACGGAATATTGTTAAAGTAAATTACGATACTATTACAATTGTTAATGAGTATAGTAGAGACACTTTAGGTAATGGTTTTGTGAGGTTAGGAGAAAGAATTTCAATAGATAAGTATCTTAACTTGGAAATCTTTTTTAATCCAACAAAACAAAAGCATTCTTTTACTTTATCATATGATGAAGAAATGCAAGAAGATAGTAAACCTGTTATATTGGATTTAAGAAATTATTATCCAGAAGGAGAAACTCCAGATATGGAATCTTACGTTACATACCAATCGTATAATCTACAACATTTAATGGCATTCACCGAACCCAATAAGGATAACGAATACGAGTTTATACTTAGAATAAATAATGGAACTTCTTCGGAGCAAGATTATGAATTGAAGATGAAACCTCTTTAGAAGGTTACTATAGGATGGATTGGGAAAAGGGATGTTTCTTATATTAGAGACATCTCTTTTATTTTTATCATGATATCATCTCAGGTTTTTATAATTTTGCTGCCTTATAAAAGTTTATGGCTGATATAATTGATATATATAAAACAATAGAAAAACCTTGTAAGGGAGTTTATAAAGAAAAGGGGAGTAAGTTTATTTCGTATGCTTATCCTGTTTATAATGAGGAGGAAATAAAAGAGCACGTTAAAGAACTAAAGGAAGAATATTACGACGCCAGACATCATTGTTTTGCATGGCAATTAGGTACAGACGGATTAAGGTATAGGGCAAATGATGATGGAGAACCCTCGGGTACAGCAGGAAAACCAATATACGGACAATTAAGATCAATGGAACTAACTAATATATTAGTGGTGGTTGTTCGTTATTTTGGAGGCACTAAGCTTGGTGTTCCAGGTTTAATTCATGCTTATAAAGAGGCTACAATAGATGTAATAAATAATGGAGTAATTGTTGAAAAAACTATTAACGATGTATATAATGTTTACTTCGATTATTTTGTGATGAATGATATTATGAAAATTGTAAAAGAAGAGAAATTAGATATTGTGAATCAGCAATTCGACCTGTCGTGCAATATTGAATTTAGTTTAAGAAAATCAGAAGTAGAAAAAGTTATTCAGCGATTCAACAAAATAGACTCAGTTAAGTGCGAGTTTAAATGTACTCGATGACTATATATCAATTGTTCTATATTGACTTAATTAATTTTAAAGTTCTCAATTTAGTAAGGGAATAACCTATGTTCTGTTAAAATTTTAATAGCATAGAATAAATTCAAAGAGTAAAATCATAACACTAATTTGATAGGGTAGTTGGTATTACATGTTAATAAGTAAAAAGTGAGTGATTCAAGAAAATATTGTAGAAGTTTACATGCGCAGATAAGTCTAGGAACAACATCAGATGATAGGTTTATGCCTAATGGTTATGTTAGGTCATTTGCTCAAAAAGAAGGACTTGTATTGACAGAAAAACTGGATGGTCAAAATAATTGCTTTAGTAAAAGAGGAGTTTTTGCAAGATCTCATTCTGCTCCAACAGAACATCCATGGGATAAACCTATGAGAGAAAGGTGGCAGTTGATAAAGAACGATTTAAATAATTTGGAGATTTTTGGCGAAAATATGTATGGAGTGCATTCAATTGCTTACAATAAACTAGAGTCGTTTTTTTATGTTTTTGCTGTTAGAGAAAGAAATAAGTGGTTAAGTTGGGAAGAGGTTAAATTTTATGCATCAATGCTTGACTTTCCTATAGTTCCGGAGATACCAATCACGCAATCTTTAAGTGAAGTATTTACTGAGGGAGCAGATGAAAACAAATCACTACAAGAATGGCTTAAATTAAATTTGGGGATGAGTTGGGAACAAAGTGTAGAAACAAGTGGCTTACTTGGAGGCTATGATCCAGAAACAGACCAACCTTGTTCAGAAGGATTTGTAATTAGAAACAAAGATGGTTTTGAAACCAACAATGGAGATTTATCTGTAGAAAAGAATGAATTTGATAACCTTTTTAAGTTAGTTAGAGCTTCTCATGTTCAAACAGATATCCATTGGACCAAGAATTGGAAGCCTGCTAAGCTTGTAGATTATAATAAGTATAAGTGGTATGGTTATGAATATTTACAAAAGTCATGATTTGGAAGTTTCCTAAATATGAAATAAATAAACCAATTAATTGGGATTCTATTGAGTCTGAATATGATTGGTTTCGTGAAATGAAAGGAGTTTCTCAGGATAAAGAATGGCATGAGGAAGGAGATGTGTTTACTCACACAAAAATGGTTGTTGAAGCTTTAACTTCGCTACCAGAGTATGATTTACTTGATGAGCAGGATAAACATATATTGTTTGCTAGTGCATTACTACATGATGTTGAAAAAAGATCAACAACTGTAACAGAAGAAATTGAAGGAAAAACTAGAATTATATCACCAAAACATGCTAAGAAAGGTGAATTTACTGCGCGTAAATTATTATATAAAGATATAAAAACTCCATTTCGTATTAGGGAACAGATTACTAAATTGGTAAGATTGCATGGTTTACCTATTTGGGCAATTCAAAAATCAAATCCTAATAAAGAAGTTATAAATGCAAGCTTGGTAGTCAATACTAAGCATTTATCAATGTTAGCAAAAGCTGATGTTTTAGGTCGTATTTGTAAAGATAAAGATGAAATACTCTTAAAAATAGAATTGTTTAATCAGCTATGCATTGATAATAATTGTTTTGGTAAAAAGAGGTATTTTGAGTCTGATTATGGACGTTATTTATATTTAAATAAATCGAATAGTTCCCCTGATTATGTTCCATTTGATGATTTAAAATTTGAAGTAAATGTGATGTGTGCTTTGCCTGGCAGTGGAAAAGACACTTACATAAGCGAATATTTAGATTTACCCATATTGTCTTTAGATGATATTAGGAGAAAAAATAAAATTGATCCAACAGATAAAAAGAAGAATGGACAAGTAATTCAGATGGGTAAAGAAAAAGCTAAAGAGTTTATGAGGGCACGTAAATCTTTTGTTTTCAATGCAACCAATATAACATCAGATATGCGTGGCAAATGGATTTCTTTATTTATCGAATATGGGGCAAGAGTTAGAATAATTTATCTAGAAGTTCCTTATAGGCAATTACTTTCTCAAAATAGAGGTAGGGATCATGTAGTACCAGAAAAAGTATTGGAAGCGTTAATAGAAAAATTAGAGATACCAACACTAAAAGAGGCTCATGAAGTGCTTTATAAGGTAAACTGAATAACTTAGTGATGGAAAATAAGTTGGTTAGATTAAATTAATGGGATGATTATTAACAAACTAATTCTTTGACATTGATGGTAGATTGGCTTTTTTGTATGGGATAGTGAATGTAAACTTAGAACCTTCTTCTAATTTAGATTCTACCCATATTTTGCCCCCTAAGAGTTCAACTAAGCTTTGTGATATTGACAAACCAAGACCGGTTCCTCCGTGTTGTCTCATAATACGAGAATTGGCTTGAGAAAAGCGTTCAAAGATCTTGTTTTGTTCCGTTTTTGCTATACCAATTCCATTATCCTCAACATATATCTCTAAAAAATTATTATTTACAATTGAGTAACCAACATTAACTTTTCCGTTTGTGGTAAACTTAATGGCATTGCTAACCAAATTGTTTAAAATTTGTCTGAGCTTGCCCCCGTCAGTTACGATGGTTACTTCTTCATCTGGAAGAATAGTATAAACTTTTAAATGATTATTCTTTTCAAGGGCTCTTTTATTAAATAATGAGAATAATGTGTGTAAAACATCATTTACATTAATAATTGAATTATTTACTTCTATTTGTCCGGTCTCTATCTTAGATATTTCAAGTACATCATTGATAATTTCCAATAATTGGTGTCCACTTTTTACAATTACAGAAGTATAATATTCTCTTTCTTCAGGATTTAATGTTTTAGATGATAACAGTTCAGAAAAACCAATTATACCATTCATTGGCGTCCTAATTTCATGCGACATATTAGCAAGAAAAGAGGATTTAAGTCGGTCGCTTTCTTCGGCTCTTTCTTTAGCTGTAATTAATTCTTTTTGAGCTTGTTCGTTGGTTGTAATATTTCTTACAATGGCTAAAGTATGAGTCTGATTTAGAAATGCCATTCTTGATTCAAAAGTCTGAAGATTAGAATCGTTTTTTAGGTTTAATTGATATTTATAAGTTTCGATTTTTTTACTTGAAAGAACCAGTGAAATTTTTTCTAAAGTAAGGTAAGCTATATTTTTTGGAAGTACATCTAAAACATTTTGATTTAAAAACGATGGTGCTGTTTTAAATAATTGGTTGTCGTCATTGCTATGAAAATCAGTTATGTACCCGCTTTTGTCAAAAACAAACATCATATCAGGAATTGCAGATAACAAACTATTAGTTTTAGTAATATTTTCTTCAAGTCGTTCGTTCGAAAGTTTTAGGTTCTCAACCAATCTTTTCTCGTTACTTATGTTAGTTAATGTGCCAAAACCCTTATAGCTTTTCTTATCCTTAAATAATACTATACCACTACCTAAAATATAAATAGGGACCTTCGAACCGGGAGGTAAAAGCTTAAATTCTTCCTTCCAGGGTTTATGATGAACAAGTGCATTATTCCATAGTTGGGTTATTTTTTTCTTGTCATCATGATGCACTATATCAATCAATTCAGAAAATTTACTAATATGACTAAGGTTTTTACTTATTATTGTTGGGTTACCATACCATATTAAGTCTTCTGTGTTAGTATTCCATTCAAAAATGATATCCGAAGTATGAGTAGCTACCATTCTGAATTGTTCTTCACTTTCTCTTAATGAAATTTCAGCAGATCGTGCTTCTTCTATATCTTGGGCAATACCATGAACATTAGAAAAAGTACCTTCCTCGCTGTAAACCGGCCTCATTGAATTTCTTATCCAACGATATGCTCCGTTTTTATCTCTAATTTTAACTTCAGATACAACAGTGGTGCCTAAAGATACTTGTTCGAGTGCATCTTGAAATGTTACTTTATGTTTATCATTGATAAAGTCAATAAATTGATACCCAATTATTTCTTCGGGAGAGAAGCCTATTAGTAATTTAATTACCGGACTAACATAGGTACAAATACCATTAGGATCTATTGAAAATATTACATCGTTTATTTTTTCTACTAACTCACGATATTTTATTTCACTCGATTTTAAAGCCTTAGCAATATTTGTTCTGAGTGATATATCCTGAATAATACCAATAGCTCCAGTAATTTTATTATCACTGTATACAGGTGCTGTTCTTAGCAAAATATTAAGTTTTACTCCTCCTGTTGATGTAACATATTCACCTTCATATTCATCTTCAGCACCAAGTAGTGCACTTTGTAAGGTAGGGAGTATTCTTTTATCCTCTAATTGCGACATATCTAAGCCCAGAAGAACTTCGCGGTTTATCTTTAGTATCTCAGCAAATTTGTCGTTTAAGTCTGTTATAGTCAGGTTTATATCATAGTATATAATGCCTAAAGGAGAGTGTTGTAAAAAGTATTCTAGCTGAGCATCATAATTTCTTCGCAAATTATTAGTTAGTTTCTCTCTGGATGCAAAGAGAATATCATCTTCAATTTGGGATCTAAATTTCTCTAAAAAGTTTATTTTTTTCTCTTCTATAACAGGTAATTCTTTAGAATATAAACTTAAAATTCCAAACAGCTCTCCTTTTTCGTTTAGAACAGGAGTTCCGTAGAAGCATTTTAATCCAGCTTGTGCTTCAAAACAATTTCTTTTGTCAGATTCTAATAAGTTATCAACAAGTAAAATCTGAGGATGATTTATAATTTCATTGCAAATGCTATATTTTATTTCTTTATTAAACCATATACTGTTCTCAGAAGGGGAATTATAAGCAATTGCAGTAAGATAACCTGGTTTAATCTCTGTTAGAAGTGAAATGCTACAATTCATTAAATCGGCATAAATGGAGAATTGACTTTTCCACCTCTTTAAATATTTGTTATAATTACCATCCGATAGATTCACCAAGTATAATTTGAATAGCTTTAGTAACTAGATATCAGCCTTCAAAATACAATTATTTCTTGTGTGAGGCCTATAATTTGTGGTAAACACGTCTTTTTTTTTTGTGAAATTAGCTTTTAAGATTGGCTTTCACAATTCATTTACATACCAGTAGAAGTGTCTAATTGATGATAGGTAAAGAATGTTGTTTTGTTTTCTTCAATTTCAAATCTAAATGTTTCGTTACTTGTTTGGTTATTACCAAGATTTAAAGATACCTGATGACTCCCTTTCGTAAATGGAATTCTTGTATAATGAATAGCATAAGGTAGGGATTGCCAATTTCTTGTATCAGCTTTTTCTGTAATAGCATTAATTATGCTAATTATGCTTCCAAGATTTTCATTTTCTCTATTAGCTAGCTCTTCCAATGCTTTTTTTGTAGCCAGCCTTGCAATACCATTAGCTAATTCGCGCGCCATCCTGTCTTTTAATGATTGAAATGCAATTGCATTAATATTTTGGGATAATTCAAGAGGATAATTTTGGTTATTGGCATGTATTGAGGCACTTGTAAAAACAGGTTTGCGCTCAACATATTTAGGGAAAGCAACTCTTAAAAAAGATAGGTTTTTAAAGGCTCCTTGTTCTTCACGTTTACGGTTACCAATATAAACCGGAAAACTTAATCCAGCGTCTTCGTTAGCAAATGTTACCCAACCATCATTATAGCCAGTATTAGCAAAGTTGATACTCCATTCTGATTTTACAGGGCCAAAACCATTCATCCATAAAAAAACTAATGATCCGGTTTCACTATCGTTAGGAGTATATTCAATGTTGAATTTATCCCTATAAAAATTATATTCTTGCATAAATCCAATTTGGTATGCAACTCTAAGTAAATCTTTTTTGAGTTGATCAGGAGAAGAAATTCCAAATAGTGGTTTATATTCTTCTTCATATGCATTATAAGCATTTCTATAAGCAATAAAAGCATTGTTTTTATCACCAGAAGCATCATAAATTAATCCCATTAAATTATGGGCAAAGGCATCATTGGAGTATTTGTTTTTATGCTTTTTGTATTTGTCGTTTAGTTTCTGTAACTCAATATTCACTCTTCTGCATTCAACTAATGCCTCTTCATAGCTATTGAGCATCAAGTAGTTTAGAGACTTGTAGTAATGAACCATCACTGCTTCAAAATCTTCTGGTTTATAGGGTTTAACCATTGGATTTGAGATAAGGGACAAGGCTTCAGAACCTAAAGTTTTTCTGTAATCTTCGTTATAATGATCGGCTTTATTAAGAAATGCATTACTAGTTTCATATTCGCCCATCATAAAATTAACCATTCCTTTATTCATATAATAAAGAACTCGGTTAATGCCTGTTTCTCCCTTTTTATCTTTACTTAAAAGTTTATCGGCAGCAGAAAAATTTCCATCTGCTATATACGATTGGAGTTGAAAATTTTGTTGATAATATGTAGCGCATCCAAAGAATAGAATGCTAACAAAGAGTGAGATAACTAAAAATGATATTTTAGTTTTTTTAACAGACATACGAAATCATTTATAATGAAACGACATTAAGTAAAAAAGCTTTGGTAGAGCAAAAGTACTTTTAAAATTATGAGCTATTGAGAGATGAAAATCATTCCACAATTATAATCTTTTAAAATTGTGGAATGATAATTTAAATTCTAATTACTTATTGATGTATTTCTTTATCTTTTTATCACCAATCCAAACAATTTCGTTAGTTTCTAAATTTGAAAGCTCAAGGTTAGTTTGGTAATAATTAACTCTCTCTTTTTTATATGTGTCAACAATAGAGTTGATATCACCATTTAGCATAAAGTCTGCACCAAGTTCTTTTCCCCATTGCTTAGCAGTTTCCATCGAAGCAAATTCTTGTTGGGCAGCACGTTCTTTTCTTAGCTCTTCACGTTTATCTGCAGCTTGTACAAGTCTAACTCTACCACTGTTAATGAAAGAGCGTTCTACATCTTTAATAAATGTACCTGAATTAATATGCTCGTGCGACTTGTTATATATTAAGCCAACAATTACAACTGGTTTTTTTCCATTGTTATCTTTAGCATAGTTGTCTATCCATGCTCCAGAAAGAACCTGGTTAACCATAGCTTCTGCAACCATTTTTGAATCAGTATCATTCCATCTTCCACTAAGATCAATGGTTTCATCAGTAGATACTCTTGTAACTTTATGTGTTGCACATGAAGAAAGCAATAACGCAATAAATAGAATTGATGATAGTAATCTAGTTTTCATATCTTAAAAGTGTATTGGTTAGATATATTTTAATTATTATCGATTTAGGTTGGATCAAAATCAATTATCATGCCAACCGTTAATTATTCGTAAAGTTATAAAGTAGATGGATTATAAAGTTAATTTTAGCTTAAAATTAATATATTTCAACATAAATATTTCCATTACTCTAATTGTTCAAGATGTCTAAGTAATGCATTATTTGCTCGTACAAATAGTCCGAATCTCCTTGTTTTTTAGTTACGTCTATCATCATATCGTGCATTGCATTATTTAGGTGTGAGCATCCTACTTTAAACTTTGCAATAGAACATTTTAAAATATATTCAATCGGAAATTCTTCTTCCTGATATAAATTAATTAAAATATCATAAGGAGTTTGAGAAAAATGTTCTATCAAACTATTTTTTGGTTGAAAAAACCAATTGAAATCTTTTACATTGATATAGTGGTGATTGCTGTCACCTATTAATGTATCTTCCGATTTTTTTTCGTTGCAATAACCAAGGATGTCTAACTTAATATTAGATTGCTTACAAAACGATTCAAACTTTTTAATTGTTTTGATATCGTTTTTATTCGCAGAATTGAAAACAATACCAATATCTTTAGCTTGTTTTAAATTGCAAATTACTGGCGTACGCTTCTTATTTTTTATTTTTTGCTTTAATAAAAAAGCACCTATATATATTCTTAATTTCTTAATGTAGTTCACAGAATTATTTTTCTAGTAAGTCAATAAATTCGTTTTCGTTAATAATTTGTACCTTAAGTTTTTCAGCCTTGGTAAGTTTTGCAGGACCTGTTTTATCACCGGCTACAAGATACGATGTTTTTGCGGAAACTCCGCTCAGGTTTTTCCCTCCATGTTTTTCTATTATACTTTTAATTTCGTCTCTTGAAAAATTAGTAAAAGTACCACTTACAACAAATGACAAACCAGTAAATTTACCTTCGGATTCAATAACTTCCTCTTGTTCAAGTTGAATTCCTGTTAGTTTTAATTTATTTATAAGTTCTTTATTGTCATTATCAGAGAAGTATGTTATTACGCTTTGAGCTACTTTAGGTCCAATATCATCAATCGCTATTAGCTCCTCTTCGGTTGCGTTAGCTAGTTTATCAATAGTGTTAAATTTACGGGTTAGGGTTTTAGCAACCGTAGATCCAACGTGCTTAATCCCTAAGCCAAACAATACATTTGGAAATGGAGCTTGTTTCGATTTTTCAATTCCATCAAGCAAATTTTGTGTTGATTTTTCCTGGAAGCTAAAAAGTTTTTTATTCTCATCTTCTTTAGAAACACGAGTTAATCCATTCAGTTTATCAAATGTTAATGTATAAATGTCACTAACATTGGTAACGATTTTTTTCTCAAATAAAAGATCAACTACTTGTTCTCCAAATGAATCAATATCTAATGCTTTTCTGCTAACAAAGTGTTCAATTTTTCCTTTTAACTGGGGAGGACAACTTTTTTCGTTAGGGCAAAAGTGTGCTGCTTCACCTTCAGGTCGTATTAATTTAGTACCACATTCAGGGCAATTCTCTATAAAATTAATTTTAGAAGATATAGGATTTCTCGAACTTTCGTCAACTCTAGTTATTTTAGGGATAATCTCACCACCTTTCTCAACATAAACCATGTCATCTTCATGCAGGTCTAGTTGATTAATAATATCGGCATTATGCAACGATGCTCTTTTTACGGTAGTGCCTGCAAGTTGCACTGGTTCTAAATTTGCTACAGGAGTAACCCTTCCCGAACGTCCTACTTGATAGTCTACAGAAACTAATTTAGTATAGGCTTCTTCGGCTTTAAATTTATAAGATATAGCCCAACGGGGTGATTTTGCTGTAAATCCTAGTTCGCTTTGTAATTGAGTATCATTTACCTTAATTACAATACCGTCAATTTCAAAAGGAAGGTTTAAACGCTCTTTATCCCAATTGTTAATAAATTGATAAATATCATCCAACGATTTACATATTTTATAATGGGTTGGAATTTTAAAGCCCCATTTTCTGGCTTGTTCCAGATTATCCGAATGAATATTTGAAGGTAAGTTTTCTCCTAATAAATAGTACAAATAGCAATCTAATCCTCTTTTAGCAACATCTGTACTTTTTTTCATTTTAAGCGAACCCGCAGCAGAATTTCTTGCATTGGCAAAGGGCATGTCTCCTTCTTCTTCTCTTTCTTTATTTATTCTTAAAAATTCAGAATTGGGTATAAATATTTCACCTCTTATTTCGAACAAATCAGGATAGTTTCCTTTTAGTTGAAGAGGAATACTTTTTATGGTTTTAACATTGGGAGTTACATCATCTCCTTTTTCACCATCACCTCTTGTTACTGCACGAAGCAACTTCCCATTCTCATAAGTTAAACTGATTGAAGTACCATCATATTTTAATTCACAAACATATTCAACTTCGTCACCAATTGCTTTTGTTACTCTTTGGTGAAAGTCTGCTATCTCGCTCTCATTGTATGTGTTACCCAAAGAAAGCATAGGATACCTGTGAGGTATTTGTATAAATTCGTTAGATAAATCACTACCTACACGCTGACTTGGGCTAAGAGGATCAAAAAAATCAGGATTTTCTTTTTCAAGGCCGATTAATCTATTCATTTTTTGATCATACTCATAATCTGAAATAGTGGGTTGGTTAATTACATAGTAATTATAGTTGTGTTGGTTAAGTTCCTCTCTTATTGAATCTATCTCGTTTCTAATATCCGTACTCATTATCAATCTTATTACATCAAATGTAGGCAATGCGTAAAAATACGATTTTTAATGAATGCAAATATGTTATAAAGAAAAAAAGCATGCAATCTTTATTTAAAAAGAAGGCATGCTTGCAGTTATCTTATGATGATTAATTACTTATATAAAATCCATGCTGGAGCGATTCCTGTTTGGTAGTTAGAAACAAAATCACCTTTACTATTATAAACTTTTAATTCACCTGTTGTAGTTGTACTTTGCGAAATCAGAACATATAAATCATTAGTTTTTGGATTTACAGAAAGTGCATTTAATCCGTCGATCGAGCTTATATAAGCAGTATTTCCAAATGTTTTAGTGTTAACATCAAACTCAAAGATACCTCCTTTTTGTACCCAGTTATCTGTAGTTTCTTCAACCCAACTAGAAGCGGATACATATATTTTAGATTTATCTGAGTTAAATGACATAATTGAACTATAGTTAGTACTAACATTAGCAAGAGGATGTTTGGTATCCATTTTATCTGTTACAGTGTTAATGTATCCAAGTCCTGTTTCAGAGCTTTGATTTGTAAAGGTACTTACTAATGATACATATAAATTATCATTTTTGTCTTTTAAAAAGTAGGAGGTAACCGCAGGAGTTTCAATATAACTTACGGCTTCTGAGGCTAAATTTATTACAGCTACTTTCATGTCATAATTAAGTGCAACATATAATTTACCATTAGCAATTTCTAATCCTTCTGGACCACCAGGTATATTTATTTTTTTCTCAACAGTGTTGCTGTTTGTGTTGTATTTTGCGATGTAACCTACAGTATTATCTTTCCAAGGCTCTCCTCCGTAGCATGATATATATAAATAATTTTCATGCCCAACACAATATCTAGGCTTTACGATTTCTTCTGTAACTCCATTTTTTGATTGGATAAGTGTACTATCATTTACATAGAAAATCTCATCCAGATTGTTACCCATAAAATAAATTTTATCTTGATATTGATATGCATATTGAGGTTTACCGTTCATTGCAGGTCCATTAACAGTTTCAAAAACATAGCTATACATTTTTGAAGAGTCTATATCAAACCCTGAAATAGAACCAACAGTGCTGGAGTAACTTCCGTAATTGATGATAAATGCATCAGAAGCTTTAACAACATAGGATGGAGATTCTGGTTTTGGATCATCATTACTGTCTTCACATGCTGTAAAAATAATACCTAGAGCTAAGAATAAAAATAATAACTTTTTCATACTATAATCTATTAATTAAATGTTTAAAAATTGAATTTTAATTGAATTCGGTAGTTTCTTTCAGGCATAGCATACTGAAATTGGTTTTCGTATTGTTCGTTAAATATATTATTAGCTTGAGCGTCTATGAGAATATTATATTGATTGAATTTTACTATTCTTTGCAAAGATGCGTTAAATAGACTATATGATTTTAAATATTTTGGCGTTTGATCATAGTAGCGACTACCTACCTGCGAAGCATCGCAGTTAATTCTATAATTTTTATAACCAAATGTAAAAAAGGCATTGGCTAAACTTTTGGGCGTATACTCTAATTGGCGATTTAATGCATAGTGTTCTGATTTCGATTTTTTTCTAACTGCTGAGTTAAAAGAATAATTAAGACCGGAATGGATTGAAACCTGATTAAAATCTATTTTGGCATCAACACTAAATTCTAAGCCTTTACTTATAACTTGTAAAATATTTTGTGCTCTCCAGCTATTACCTTCTGGCTTCCACAAAATCCAATTATCAACATCCATATAATATGCATTGGATGCTAGTTCAAGGTTTAATTTATTATTACATAATATATAGTTTAATCCAATTTCATAATTTATACCATCTTCAGAATTTATGTCTTTATTTCCTTCGAAGTCTACTTGATTCCAAAATCTATCATTAAAAGTTGGGATTTTATATGATCGTTGGATATTAGTAAGTAGTTTTATTATTGAGTGCTCTTGGGATAGTATAATATAATCAATACCTAATGATGGAGTAAAAGGTGCATTGAATCTTGTAACATATTGCTGGCGAATATTCAAGCTGGCTTTTAGTTTAGGGGTAATTTTACAAAGGATTGAACCATGTAAGTCAAGGTGTTCTTCAGTAATATTTTCGTCATATGCATAAACTTTTGGCCATATGTATTTATAATTAAGATTTACTTCATAGTTAAATCTTCTTAATTTACTTTTTAATCCAAAATTGGAAATTAGCCTATGGGTTCCAATAGTGTTAATGCGATCTTTATTGTCAATATTCTTGTCATTTACATAGCCAGCTTCTAATTTAAGTTTGTACTTACTAAAGTTTAGATTATAGCTTACACAACTTCTAAAATTCCAATCTTCTATTGGTCTGGGAGTTGAAGTCTTGTTTTGAGTCATATTGGGTTGAGCTTCATGCAAATTTTTACTAAACCAAAAAAATGAAGTAATGCTCTGGTTTTTATCTATCTTATAGTTAAATTGTTGAAGAACGTGTTGATTCGTGATTGAAGAATTTCTCAATGTATCTCGTTCATACCTCTTTAGTTCTCTGTTGTAATATGCAGTATTATAATATGGAAAGTTGTTCTCTTTTTGGTAAAGCAAAAGCCTTGTAACAGATTCAAACTTACCATTACCAATAAAAATTTTAGAACCACCAACATATTCTCCAAATGAACCAATAGAAGTAAATATTTCACCCTTAGTGCCATTTGTCCAATGGTTATTGAGACCTAACCTAACACTTCCTCCAATTGATCCAGATCCAGTAGTGGCAGATGAACTACCAAAAGACAAATTAATTTCATCAAATAAATAGATTGGAATGTTATTGGTGTTGGAACTTCCTAGTGTTAAGGAGTTTATGTTAATGCCACCTACAAGAACAGAAGTATGGGTTGAAGATGTTCCTCTAAACCTGAATGTACCTAATCCTCCGGCATCCGACCTGATATAAATAGGAGCATATCTGGAAATTAGATCAGTCAAAGATCCAAATGCCACATTTTGTTTTTGGATTAGACTAAATTCTTGATGTTTACTTCCTACCTGATATTTTTGAGAAACAGGAGATATAACCTCAACTTCTAAAATATGAATTGTATCTTCAAATTTTAAATATGAAGAATCGCTAGAGTAAGAAAACTGTGCAGAAGCTTCAACAATAACACCCAACAAAAACAAAGTTCCAATAACTCTTATCATGAATTTTATTAAAAAAGTAGCTTGGAAATTGCTTAAAAAGATGTTCGTTGAAGAATACCCTTAACAGCCTAGCTCCCGAAGCCTTTATTAAACTTATTTGGCAGGTATTCTGACTTGTTCTAATTACTGATACCTTCCCATCAGTAAAACTGACAGTGGTGTGAGAATTTCAGCAACAATTATAAGAACCTACAGCTGCGGGTACAGTTCCGGAATTTTAGCATCAACTAAGCACCGGATTCCCTTTTCATCCAATTAGTAAAGTATTACCATTGAAAACCAAATTGATCGCAAAAGTAATGAAATTATCTATATTGATTCAATTGTGCTTGGGAAATTTCATTATAGAAGCTTTTTGGTTTAAATTTTGTCCAAGATAGAATTCAATTTTTCTTTAAAAGAAAAATGGTAAGTGTTTATATTAATCGAAATATTATATTTGCATTTAATTTTTTGAAAAAGAATAGTAAATGAAGAAGATATTAAATATATCATTGGTTGTACTTGTTGTTTGTTTAGTTTCGTGTAATAAAGAATATCCTGATATAACAACGGATACAGATTTTGATGGAGTATTTGTCAGAAATGAAGGAGGTACAATTAGTTTTTATAACGAAGATGATAAAACTGTAACTGCTGATATTTATAAAGATGTAAACGGAACTTCTGTTGGTGAAAACATATTAGCATTTACTTCCATTGGAAATGTAGGATATATTTTAAAAGGAACAACGGCTGCTCAATCAATTGAAGAGGTTGATCTGGAAACATTTAAAACTGTAAGAACTGTTGATGGATTTAATAATTTAACCGACTTAAAAACAGTTTCGAGTAAATTTTTATATGCTACACAAGGAATTGAAGGAGATGAGAATTCAGGTTCTGTTATTGTATTAGACAGTATAAATCAAGAAACTCCAACAATAATTGAAGTAGGTAAATATCCAACCAGAATAGCTTACAATAGAGGAAAAAAACTTTATGTAGCCAACAGTGGGACAGGAGAATATACAGAATCTACAGTAATGGTTATTGATATAACTCAGAAATCAGTAATTGATATTGTTGAATTAGAGCAAAAGGTTGATGAGACTACTACAAATAAGTTAAAAACACCAGTAGAAATGGTTATTGATATGCATCAGGACTTATGGGTGCTTTGTAAAGGAGTTTTGAATGAAGCTGGTGATGCTGTGGTTAATGCAGGTTTAGCAAAAGTAAGTTATATCGATAATAGTGTTACTGTATTTCCTTTTCAAAATGGATATGCTGGGCCTGGCAGAAATGGTTTGGTAAGATCGTTAGGTGGCGAAACAATTTACTATTTAAATAATGGTACTATTGAAGAGGAAAATGGTACATATGCAATGGAAATTGATTCGGAAACTCTACCTTCATTAAAAGATAGGCTTTTTAAAGAGGAACCATATATTAATATGATATTTAATGTTATAGGAATAAACCCGTACACAGGTAAATTCTTTTGTGGAATGGATGGTGAAGCAGATTCAAACGGTACTGTTTATATATTTAACAGGTATGGTTATAACGATGATAGCTTTGAAGTTGGGGTAAAACCAAGACAATTTACATTCGTTAGATAACTATAACATATTAAGATATTTAATCCTTTGATATATCATTCTTATATTGATGATTTATCAGAGGATTTTTTTTGATCTTTTTTTGACTTTCTTTTTTCAAAGAAACCTATAGTTACTGACTTGATAAACAAAAATATAGGTTTTGCTAGTTCTGTAAATAAAGAAGATGCGAATCGAAAAGGATTTAAAAATTCTCTTAATTCTAATTTTTTTATCTCCAGTTTCTTTTCAGCGAGTCTTATTTCGTAATAAAGCCTCATTTTTTCTTCTCTAAAATCGGCGAAGGATTTAATATGCGAGTAATTATTATTTTTCATAATTATATTTGGGAAAGAAAAGGTGAATAAAAGATTTAATTATAGGCTTGTGTATAAGAATTCCTCTAAATAAAAGAAATATCAATCCTACTAAAAAGTAAAAGCCGGCAATAATAATAAATCCTAATTCGTCGCTGTTAATATATCTACCTATTGCATAGGCTCCTGCTATTGATAAAAACAATAAAACAAAAAAACCGATGTAAAATAATATTAATCGAACAGCAACAGTTGAGGTAAACTTGCTTAAATCTTCAGTAATATGAAGTTTTGTAAGATCAATCCTATTTTGAACATATGATTCAATCTCTTTTTTAACATCAAAAACTTCATCAAAAATACCATCTTTTTTACTCATAACATATAAATATAAAAATACCCGAACCAATTCCTTTTTAAATTAAGAAATTAGAACCGGGCATCAAAATAAAGTATCACAAAAATTAGTATTAATTTAATGAGTAATAAAATTAATTAAACTCTTAATTAGCACTACTACTTGTAGGTTCTAGGGTTCTTTTGTACTCTTCGAGTAATTTTTCAATTTTACCCTCAATGTTGTGAATTTTAGCTTTAAGCTCTTCTTTAAGTTCGCCACCTTTAATTTTAATTTTTTCTTTGGTAGCATTCATTTCTTTTTCAAGCTCATTAAGCTTTTCTCTAAGTTGTTTACGAGTTTCTTTCCCGTTTTGAGGAGCAAATAGTAAAGCAGTAGCTGCACCCATTAACGCTCCTGTAATTAGTCCTCCTAAAAATAAACCGCTATTTTTCATAACTCCTAAATTTTAAATAATTATAAGAATATTAATCATCAATAAATTACATAAATGCATAATAAAAGTCAACTTATTGCAAAACCTTTTGATTGATAGCTTTGAATAAACATATGTGTGAACTAAATTTGGGGATTAGCTTTAGGAAAAGGGACTATGTTTAATTTAATGACTAATCATTATTCAAATGTAATTGTATGGAGAACCAGGTTGTATTAAATGCTTCCGAGAGACAAGAAATTAAACAAAATTATAGAAGTTTGCTAAGGGCTTGTAGGAATGTTCTTAGCTCAGAGGACATTGTAGAAGTTCGAAAGGCTATTGAAATGGCTCTTTTAAGGAAAAAGGAGTTTAGACGCCCTTCTGGAAAATTATCTGCAATTCATTCGCTAGAAGTAGCTAACATTGTTGCATCAGAAATAGGTTTAGGCCGAACATCAATAATTTGCGCATTACTTTATGATCTGGTTCAACATGAGGATGTAGAAAAACATGAGATTGCAGAACTTTTTGGGAAAAGTGTAGAAGATATTGTAGGTGGCTTGCTCAAGGTAAAAGAGTTATATCATAAAGATACCTCAATTGAAACCGAAAACTTTAGAAAGTTGTTATTGACATTTGCCCAGGATGTTAGAGTGATTCTAATTATTTTGGCAGATCGTCTCGAAACGATGCGTAGTTTAAAATTATATGATCTTCAAAACCAGCAAAGAATAGCGTCAGAAGTTGGATATTTATATGCTCCTATGGCTCATCGCCTTGGTTTATATGCAATAAAAAGCGAAATGGAAGATGGTGTAATGAAATACACCAACAGGGAGATGTATAATTTTATTGCTAAAAAGCTTAATGAGACAAAACGTGCCAGAGATAAATACATAAAGGATTTTATAGAACCTATAGAAGAGGAAATTAAAAATGCAGGACTGAAGTTTGAAATAAAAGGTCGTACAAAAACAATACATTCTATTCATAATAAAATGAAAAAACAAAATACACCGTTTGAAAACGTGTATGATTTGTTTGCAATTAGAGTAATATTGTATAGTAAGGAAAAGGATGAGAAAGCTGATTGTTGGAAAGTATATTCCATTGTAACAGATCGTTATCAGCCTAATCCTTCCAGGTTACGAGATTGGTTATCAATACCTAAAACAAATGGATACGAATCGTTGCATACTACAGTTTTAGGTCCGGATAAAAAATGGGTAGAGGTTCAAATCCGAACTCAAAGAATGAATGAAGTTGCGGAGAAAGGACTTGCAGCACATTGGAAATATAAAGGAGGGGAAGGGGAGAAAGGAATGGATGAATGGTTAAGTAATATTCGTGAAGTTCTTGAAAATCCCGAAAGGAATGCAATTGATTTTATTGATGATTTTAAGCTTAATCTATACGACGAAGAAGTTTTTGTATTTACTCCCAAGGGTGATTTAAGAAGATTACCACAAGGGGCAACAGTATTGGATTTTGCATTTGATATTCACTCAGGAGTTGGAAAACAGTGTGTTGGAGCTAAGATAAATGGCAAACATGCTTCCATTAAACAGGAATTAAAGAATGGCGACCATATAGAGGTAATTACTTCTAAAACACAAGAGCCAAGAGCAGAATGGTTAAATGTTGTAGTTACATCCAAGGCTAAATCTAAATTAAAACAAGCCTTAAAAGATCTTCAATATAAAGAATCGGAATTTGGAAGAGAAACATTAGTAAGAAGACTAAAAAACTGGAAAATTGAGCTTACAGATCAATTGATTCATCAGTTAGTAAAGCACTTTAAGTCAAAAAGTATTAATGCTTTTTTTAGATCAATTGCACTGGGCGAAATAGAAATATCTGCAGTTAAAGATTACATTCAGGCACAGGAGAAAAAAGAATCTGAAAAGGAGTTGAATGAAGCTGTGGCACAACATAAAAGTGCCACCAATTTTGTTGCACACGTTGAGGAGGATGTATCGGGTACAGATGATGTACTTATGATTGATAAGAATTTAAAAAACGTTGATTATTCTTTGGCAAAGTGCTGTAATCCTATATTTGGTGATGATATTTTTGGTTTTGTGTCGGTTACTGGAGGAATAAAAATACATAGACAGAGCTGCCCCAATGCACCGGAAATGAAATCGAAGTTTGGATATAGAATAGTAAAAGCAGAATGGACAACAGGTTCATCTGCTAGTTTTCAGGCTACATTAAAAGTAACAGGAAGTGATGATATTGGTATAGTTAGTAATATAAGTCAGTTAATTACTAAGGATTTAAAAATGAAAATGCGTTCTATATCAATTGATTCTGACGAAGGAAGTTTTGAAGGAACAGTAACAGTATTTGTTAATGATACTGATATGTTGAATCTTCTAATTAAGAAAGTAAAAAACGTGAAAGGGATTTATAATGTCTCACGTATTGATTCTGTTTTATAATTTCAATTGCTTATATCAATATTATTGGGAAGGTATTGCAATTTTTAAATAAAAATAAAGGCTGTTCTTAGAAATTTAGAACAGCCTTATTAATTCTGTTGTATTTTCTGTTTTCCCTTAATTCATTTGATAACATCTTACCCAGTCTATATCCATAGAAATTGGTAGATTATTTCCAGTAGGATCATCTGTAAAGTGTGTACTCAATGAAACATACATAGGTTCTTGAGGAATATTTTCTGTTTGAGTATATATGGTAACACCATTAATTTTCCATTCCATTTTGTTTTTGGACCACTCTAATGTATAAATAAAAAAGTCTGCTGAGGAACCTGGAATTTTAAGAATCTCATCATCTTTAAAAATTTCGTGATCTTTACTCCAGTAATTGCCTGCCTCAAACTTATTGTTACCTTTTTCCGGGGTTTTTAAAATATTTACCTGTGGAGTTCTTTGTTCTCCTAACAACCAAAAAGTGTGAGCAACGGGATAAGTATGGCCAAACTTTATTTTAGCCTCAAACTTGCCATATTTCTGCCAAAAACTTTGTCCTGTGTTTATAATACCAGAGGTGAATTCAAAATCTTTAGGAACAAATCCATATTGAGTATCCCATACTTTTCCTTTGCAACTCTCATTTTTAGAAATTATTCTGGCACAACTATCTCTTAATTCAATATTTTCTTTTTTAAAGAATTGTTTTTCATTGGATTGAACATAGTTGTCGTTCATTAGGGCCTTTCCCCAATAATAACCTGTTATCCACTTTTTGTCATCTAGTTTTGTTCCGTCAAAGTCATCCTCAAAGGTAAGTTGCCACTTATTTATATCTTTAAAAGGATTATCTTTTTTAATCTTAATAAACCAACAAACATCTTCGCTATTACAAAGTGCTTTATATTCTTCTTGTAGCTGAAACTCTTTTGATTTTTTATAACGATTTTTATCGTTCATTTCTTCTTTAATCGAAGCAAATTCTTCCGATTCAACATATAGCTTTAGTTCCAGATAGTGTTGAATTTCACTTGAGTTTTTAAGTTCCTCTAATTCTTCGCTTTTATCAATGCGCAATAACTTATTGTAACGTTTTACATTACCAGAACGCTTTAATTGTTTGTATTTTTTTAGTTGTTGGTAAGCATCAGTATCCTTAAAACGTTCTTTATTATCTTCGGTTACTTTTCTATTTTTAATCGAAGCAAATTCTTCCGATTCAATAAATTGTTTAAGTTCTAAGTAATCCTGAATATCAGAAGAGTTTCTAAGTTCTTCTATTTCTTCACTTTTGTCACTATTTATAAACTTCTTATAATTTATGACATTTCTTGAGCGTTTATACTCTTTATATTTTTTTAATTGATGATATGCTTCAGTGTCTTTGAATCTTTCCTTTTTTAATTTAAGTACTTTTTGATTAAAATCTCCTGAATGAATTAAGGTGTCTAATTCATAATATCTTACAATTGTATCTGATTTTTCTAATTCGTGAAATCGTTTAAGGTCTTTTCTTAGGTTATTATCTTCGTTTTCGTATTTCTCCGTGCTTGGAAACTTACTACCGAATATTCTACTAAAAATATTAGCCATTGTGAAATTAGATTTATTTTATCAAAGCCATTGTACGTTGATTCTAGTAAATAGTTTTAAAATACCATTCTTTTATTGGGTTGTTAATTTAATATAAAAATGCTTAGTATATTAGATTGTATAATGTTAATTTAGGTTTAATTTTTTTGCTTAATACCTGCGACTGAAACAATAATTTTTATATTTTTGCACACGCAATTGCGAAAATAGCTCAGTTGGTAGAGCACGACCTTGCCAAGGTCGGGGTCGCGGGTTCGAGTCCCGTTTTTCGCTCATTTTTTTACGAAAGAGTGATAACAATCGCTCTTTTTTTTATTTGCCCAAGTGCTGGAATTGGTAGACAGGCATGGTTGAGGGCCATGTGTCCGTTAGGGCGTGCGGGTTCGAGTCCCGCCTTGGGCACAAAATAAACTCCCAGTTGATTTTATTCAGCTGGGTTTTTTAAATATTAGTGGTGACGACCATGATTGTGTTCTTCTCCAGAATCTTGAATATCAAGAAGAACTTTTCCAGAATCCTTCAATAAGCCAATTGACCATTTTATAATAACTAATGAGCTAATCATAGCAGCAATAGTATCAATAAATGTAATATCCCATATCAAGGCAGCGGTTAATCCTAATATTGCAGATAAACTGGTTAAAGCATCAGTAATTACATGAAGATATGCAGCTCGAATATTATGGTCAGTATGCTCATCATCATGACGTAGCAGGAATGCACTTGCAATATTTACAAAAAAACCAATTGTGGCTACTAGGATTGCTTCTTTGTAAACAATATCAGCAGGATTAAAGAATCGATCAATGGCTTCTATCATAATGACAACTGCGAAAATTAATAGCATCAATCCACTACTATAACCTGAAAGAGAAAGAATTTTTTCTGAGTTTCCATTAAACCTTTCACTTTTAGAAATTCTTCTGACAATAACATATGCTAACCAGCTTAAGCCAATGGCAAGTACATGAGAACCCATGTGAATACCATCGGCAAGCAAAGCCATTGATTTTGTGGTTAAGCCATAAATTATTTCCACAACCATTGTAATAGCTGTAAGAAGAACTACCCACATGGTTTTGCTTTCGTGTTTGTGCTTTTCCATTCTTGAATTTTGTTTAGAAACACAAAAAAATGAGATTTGTTGGTGTATAAAATATCAATATTTAATGTTTTTTTAATTGTTGCTTGAGTTTATCATTCTCATCCTCCCTTTTAAAATTATGGTTCTGTCCTCTTTGAGCAATCGTGTTGTAGCAATTAATAAGAATTAATTTAATGGCAATAAATAGCGATGCCAGAGAAAAAGAGTTAAAAGACTAATGGTATTCTTTCAGATAATACCATCTAATTTGAGGTTACATTCAAAAAAGCGGTTTAATACATTCTGGTCAATTCGGATATTGGTTTCTGACTACTTCTATATAGGTTTCACTACTTAGATAAGAAGTTAATAATGGAGTGAAGTTTGGTATGTGATTCAAATACATAAGGATAAATACGATTTATTCTATATTTGTCATGTTGAACAAGAAGATTAAATAATCAAACTAACTTAAAATTTAAACTTTATGGCACAATTCAAACATCTTTTTAAGGTTTTATTAATAGTAATGAGTTTTACTATTGCTAAGGCAGAAGGGGAACAGGAGGTTTATACTTATCAATTGACGCAATCAACTTCAGGTACTATTTTGTGGACAACATTACCTAGTGTTAGGATGTTCCAAGATATGGAGTTGCCGTCTGCAATAGACAATAATATTAAAGTTTATGCAGCTCGTAACGAATTTGAACCTTTTCAATTAGTTGTAAAACCACAAAGCGAAGGTTCTATGATAGTTGAGATGGGTGATTTTGGAAGCGGCATTGAAGCTGAGTTGTATGAAGTAAAATATGTTGAAATAACCCAACCTTCTGATGCGCTAGGTCAAACCGGACTTTATCCAGATCCGTTAATGCCAATTGAAAACGGGGCATCTATTGCTGTAGAAGCTGCCAAAAATACTGCTATTTGGGTAAGTATTTATGTTCCTGCAACAACTCCGGAAGGAGATTATACAACTAACATTACAGTAGGAGGTATTGCAGTACCTGTGAATTTAAAGGTTTTCAATTTTACCTTACCCGAGGAACTGCATGTGAAATCACAAATGAATTTTTCTTATGATGATATTTTAACAAAATATGGTGTAACGGGAACTGGCGATGATTATTGGATGTATGTAGATAAAATTAAACAATGGTTTATTGATCATCGGTTAACACCTAAAGGCGTGTTGTGGTCAGGAGGATTAACTAGATCAGGAGGTACTCCATTTATTGATTATGATTGCAATGGAACCCTTTCTGATCCAAATGGCATATGGGGATTTGAAGAACCAGCTTTAAGATATCTTGATGGAACTGGTAAAATAAGCGGAGAATTCACAGAGGATTTTAACAATAGATCTGGTTTTCCTTCATTTATGGCAATGACCTTTAAAAATAATGATGCATCGTTGGATCAACGCCCAACCAGTTTTTGCGGACAAACACTTTCAAGTTCCGATTGGTATACGGCTAATAATCCAAGTTCGGCATACAACCAAAAATGGTTTGAATACGTCGAAGGCATCCAAAACTATTTAGATAATAAAGGTTATTTAGATAAGGCCTATTATTATTTTGCTAATGAACCCAATACTCAGGAGGCTTATGATGCAGTAGCATGGTATTCTCAAGAGCTTAAAAAGGTGGCTCCTAACTTAAAATTAATGGTTTCGGAAGAACCCCGTCCAGAAATATATAATCATCCTACATATACTGGATCGAAAGTTGACATTTGGTTACCAGTGTTAAATAACTATGATCCTACCATCTCACATGAACGAGAAAGAGATTATAACGAAGAGTCATGGATTTATTTTTTACATGGCACACGTCCACCATATTTTAATCCTGTTACACTTGATCATCCAGGAATTGAAAGCAAGCTTACAGGTTGGTTTTTATGGAAATATAGAGTTAGAGGAATTGCATATTATTCCTTGAATAACTGGAGCCAAAACCCTTGGACCCATCCTTTAAACAGTAACCATAATGGTGATTTATTTATGTTTTATCCTCCTTCCGTTAGTAATGATAATATTGCCTTTGGATCTAATGGTCATAGGTTTGTTCCTTCCATTAGATTGGAGTTGATGCGCGAGAGTCTTGAAGATTACGAGTATTTATATCTTTTGAGTGGAGGAGAGAAGCCGCAAATAGATGTTTCAAATGCAGCTGATTCACAGGTTGATAAAATTATTGGTGGATTAACCAGTTATACAAGAGATGATGAATTTATGTATAATCTTAGAAGATTAATTGGTCTTAAAATAGGAGGAGAAATAGCTTCTATACCGGATATTTATCCAACAGGAGATCACCCGCGTTCTCAAGGAGAACCTGGTAATTATTATATTAATTTTCAGGATCCGAATGGTTCACCTGCCACAAATTATACCGAAGGGGGAGACGGCTATTGTATTTTTAACGGGAAAGACTATTTGCAAATTGGAACGAATAATTATGATGAAACAAAGGGATATGGATGGTATGCTCCCAATGATGTAAATTGGATGATGCGTTATGACCAATGGTTTGATAATGGTAATGAATTGCAAAAGAGCATGATTTATTCCGATTGGGGACGTCAGGCAACATTCGAATTTGATTTACCTAATGGCGACTATAATGTTACAGCTTCTATAGGTCATAGGAGTGGACCATATTCAAAGCAATATGTAACAGTAGAAGGAGTTAAGTTATTCGAAACAGCATCAACTCACAACTCAGTTTTAGTTACAACCAAAGAAGTTACTGTTACCGATAAAAAGCTGACTTTGGAAATGGGAGCCCCTGAAAATAATGAATATACAATGCTCAACTATTTAAACATCGAGGCTAAACTGACAAGTTCTATAGAAAAAGGGAATGAAACAGAAATTATTGTTCCAGAAGTATTTCCAAATCCATTTAACTCAGATATTAAGATTTTTGTGTATTTAAACCAGCCAGAAAAAGTACAAGTTGATATTTTAAATATGCAGGCTCAGGTTGTAGCACATGTTTTAAAAGGAGAATTAACTGGAAGTAAAAATACCATTTATTGGGATGGTAAAACAAGTAATGGGGTAGAGGTTGCAAAAGGTATTTATTTTTGCAGAGTAATTATTGGAGGTAATAAGGCCAATACTATTAAATGTTTGAAGAAATAGAATTTTATTGAACGATAATTAAGATCCTGGTTAGTTGAGAACCGGGATTTTTAAAGTCTGGTTAAATCGATATTACACAAACAGATAGTTCGTTAAGTTTTTGTAATGAGTTGAATATTAAGAAAATGAAATAAAGAATATATTTTGGTTAATATATTGACTTTAAGTATCATATAATTTAGTCTTATGTCTTTTGTCTCAAATCTAATGATCTATTGAAAAACAATACTATTTTTAAAAAATTTTATCAATCTTAAATTTAAAAATATAGAAAGCAATTGCTATTAAATGGGGATTACTAACAAAAAAGCTGTAATTATTGGAGCTGGAGCAGCTGGGATTACAAGTGCAATTTACCTTGCAAAACAAGGTTATAAGGTGAACATTATTGAGAAGAATTCAATACCTGGAGGTAGGTGTGGACAGATAATAAAAGATGGCCACCGTTTTGATATTGGGCCAACCATGTTAATGATGCCTGATGTATTAGAAAATACATTTAAAGATTTTGGCAAAAACCTTCACACCGAAATTGATTTATTACGACTTGATCCTGGGTATGTGATTAAAATGTTAGGGCAAGAGGAATTTCTGTTTTCTACAGATATGAACCTGATGGAAAAACAGTTTGAAGCTATTGAATCTGGTAGCTTTAAAAAATATGAGCAATTAATGAAAGAAAGTTATACACGTTATAAACTTTCAATGAAAGAGGTGGTAAATCGAAATTACTATAACTTTTTTGAGTTTTTTAATCCTGCTAATATGCTACTCTTCTATAAATTAAAAGCTTTTCGCGATCATTATAAATATACCGGTAAGTATTTTAAAGACGAGTTTTTACGTACAGCTTTTACTTTACAGAATCTTTATCTGGGGCAGGATCCCTATAAATCACCAGCATTGTTTACTATTTTACCAGCCATGGAACTTGAAGATGGTGTTTGGTTTCCTAAGGGAGGAATGTATAAGATTATTGAGAAACTGGTAGCTATTGCACAGGAAGAAGGAGTGGAGTTCACGTATAATACTACTGTTACCCAAATTGAGACAAATAACAAAAAGGTTAACGGAGTAAAAACTAACGTAGATTCTTTTATTGAAGCAGATATTGTAATATCAAATGTAGATGTACCTTATGCATACAATAAATTACTTCCAAAAGAGAGAAAAGATAAATTTAGCAAACTAAATTATACTTGTTCGGCATTTGTATTCCATTGGGGGGTTAGTAAAACATACAACCAGTTAGATCAGCATAATGTTTTTATATCTCCTGAATTTAAAAAAGGTATAAACCATATCTTCTATCCCAAAGATGGAGAAAAAGTAGAGCCAAGTATGTTTTATATTCATGCCCCAGGTAGAAATGATATCACAGCTGCTCCTAATGGTCAGGATTCATATACCATTATTGTTCAAACCAGTAATCTGGATGTAATTAATAACGACGAAAATCAACGAAAGAAGGAAGCAAGAAATGCCGTAATAAAAAGACTTAAGGCTGAGGGTTTGCACGATATAGAAGATAATATCAAGTTTGAAATTTGTTTTACGCCACGATCATGGCAATCAAAGTTTAACTTAACTCATGGAGGTACTTTTGGTAGTGTTGCACACAATATATTACAGATGGGGTATTTTCGTCCAAACAGTCAGCATAAAAGGTACAAAAACTTGTTTTTTACGGGAGGAAGTACACACCCGGGTAATGGATTACCTTTGGCAATAACTTCAGGAAGGCTGGTATCTGAAAAAATTATAAAATACTTTAACTAAACTTGCTATGTATTCAATCAAATCTGATATAACCGATGTTATACACAAAATTGACTTTGAGAACTGTATTAAGCATCCAAATATTTTAATTGCAGCGCGCATTTGGGAAGATGAAAGGTATAACGCAGCCTGTGTTTGTTATAAGTTTATGCGTAAAATAGATGATCTTATCGACGATAAAAAGGCGATTAATCCCGAATTTACCGATGAAGAAAAGAAGGAGCTTACTGAAGAAGTAAATTATTGGATTAATTGTTTACAAAACAACGCAGAAAGAGATCCATTAATGCAAGAAATCAATGAGGTAATTAACAAGTTTAAAATTCCGCTTTACCTATTTGAGAATTTTGCAAAATCTATGATTTACGATATTAACAATACTGGTTTTGAAACATTTGATGATTTTCTTGCTTATGCAGAAGGTGCATCGGTAGCACCTGCTTCTATATTTGTTCACCTGTGTTGTTTAAATTATAAAAATGGCGAATATTTACCTTATGATTTTGATTTATTAGAAGTATCCAGGCCTTGTGCTATATTTAGTTACCTTGTGCATATAGTAAGGGATTTTCAAAAAGATCAGCTGGATAATCTTAACTATTTTTCGCTTGATATACTTAAAAAGCACGATCTGAAACCATCTGATTTGATGGAGATGGCAAGAGGAAGTAAAATAAAGATTGCATTCCGGGAGGTTATTAGAGATTATTGCAATTATGCCGATTTATATAAAACTAAAACATTTAATGTAATTGATAAATTGACTCCAACACTTAGGGCACGTTATTTTATCAGTTTATATGTAATATTTAGTCTGTATCAACAAGTATATGAGCGCATTGATATAGAAAATGGAACATTTTCTACTGAGGAACTAAACCCTAAACCATACGAAATAAAAGAGCGAGTTTTAAAAATAGTTGAAGAGCTTGAATTTTAAAAGAAATTATTTGCTGTTTATAAATTATTTGATTTAGATATTTCAAAAATATAAATACAGACTTTATATTTCTTTGGTAAAAGAAACAACCTACGGAGTCATAAATATCATATTTACACTTATTATCTCACTTTTTTTAAAAAAACTGAAAAATCCAGAATAAGTCGTTCTTTATCTTTTACTGCCAATTAAAAGTTATTTCTTCTTCTTCTTCTTCTTCTTTTTACCTTTTTTTGATACTTCAACCCCATTTAAATCTTCTAACGTATATTTTAATTCATCCTTTGCAAATTGTAGATCTGCCTCTGTAACTTCTAAGTTACTTTTATAAGCTTTAAAATAAGATTTTCCTTTTGTTAAATTACTTGAACCTTTATTTAATAGTTTATAATTGGCTTTAACTTTATTGGATAGTTCTTTGAAATCTGTTTTAAATTGGGTATCAATCTTTTTAAGTTCAGCTTTTGCTTCTTTAGCTTCGTCACGATTTTTGGATTTAGATGGCTTTATAAAAGGTTTTCGATCGATAGAGTGTTGCTTATTTAAAGATTTGGTTTCTGCTTTAAGTTGTTTTCTTAGAGTTTTTCCTTCAGTTAACTGTGAAGTTCCAATTTGAATAAGAGAGTCTGCATAGTTAACTTTTGCTTGGTTCTTTTTTACTTTTGCTTCTGCAAGTTTAATTGTTCTTTCTAATTTGGCAACAGTTGATGAATCTCTTGAGGTCCAGGTTTTTTGTGCAGTTACCAAGAGAGGAAAAGAGATGATGCTAAGTGCAATTAATATAGATTTCATTGTTTGTATTTTAGTTAAAAGATAATTGAAAGATGCTACCAGAAATTTATACGCTTATCCTGGTTAATTTGTTTTATAAATATGGAGCGATCATACTAAGTTTCTTATTATACTTACTCAGGATATTCTATTAATGAGCTAATAATTTTGCGTCCGATAAAAATTCCTTGTCAGTATCCACAAGCATAGCATAAAAATGCGTGTTAATATAGTAATTGTGAAGTATTAGTATAGTAAGGTTATAATTTGATAAAGACACTGTTCCATGTATGTTTATACATAGTAATTAATTCTGAAAATTATAAAGAGTTGGTTGCTAAATAATTTATGTATATAACCTTTAAAACTTTACAAATCAAAACTATCACATTATGAAAAATTCGTTATGTGCTACTCTTCTAATAGTAGCATTATTTTCTAGTTGCTCAAAAGACAGCAATAACATTTTATTAGAATCAGAAACATCAATTTCAACGTTAAAAGCAGTTGGTGATGATACTCCACCTTACGTTGGATCTAACTTTATCGATGGAGCAAGTGGTAATATGATGTATAGGGACGGGATGGTGATGAGAACAACAAATTGGGTTTATAATAGTGATCCTTTATCTGCATTCAGGAAAAAAAGAGGTTTTGTTGACCCAACTGCACATCCGGGAATATTATCAAATCCATACAGAGAAGATGGAACAGCTCTAAACAGAGGGTATTATATTCCAAATAATTTTACTGGTCATATTCCGGTATATACCGAAGGAAATAATTGGCCTTTTATTGGTCCTTTTCAACCTCATTCAAATTATCAGGATTTTGAAACTGATGCAGGATTATATTTTACAAACGGTACTTTATACAACAAGAGTGAGCCATTTGTAGTTCCTGGTGAGGATGGAGCTAAAGTGGTAAATAAAACTCCATATGGAATTCTAATTTCAAGTGGAAGTTTTCCTGGAAATGAGCAACCTGGGCAAGTTATAACAATAGTTAATCCAAATGAGGAGAAGCCATTACCTATTCCTCCAAAAGATTGGTTTTATTATGGTGTAGCAGGTGATACTAAAGCACCTGAATTATATATATCTGTTGCAGGGTTAGACCCTATGGATGTTCCAGGTTGGCATTATTCTACTTTACAACCAATAGATTTTGGTACAACAGGATTTGCATATCAGTTTAGTACCAAGTACACAAAACCATCAGGACAATCAAGTTATTTTATAATGCCTGGATTTAATAAGAACGAAGGTTATGATCCAGCACTAGCAGGTGATCCTGGATATGGTGTGGCATTATATCAGGTAGATCCGGGACAAAATAAAAGACTTATTGCAATAACTGATTTATATATTACTTCAGGAACAAGTGCTCAACAGGATTTATGGGGTGCACCCGGAATTAACACTTTTACCGATGCGCAAGGTGGTTTATCAGCAGGACCAAGTGCAATAGATGGAACAGAGTTTATTTATGAATTTATATCTCATGAGGAAGCTCAACAAATGCTTTCAGGTAAGAGTGGTGTGCTACATGCAACATTCTAAAATGTAAGCAAAATATTGTAATATAAAATAAAAACAGAAATTTAAAACATGAGCATTATGACAAAGTTTACAAACGTTGTCATAATGCTTTATTTTGTAAATAAAAATGTAACTATTTAGTAGTAAGATAAAAGTATAAAGACAAAAGAAAAGAATTGTATAGCAGTGCTTTAACTATGTGGAAAGTTTAGGATGTTTGTTATAAAATGCATCCTAAATTAGAAGATTGTACATAAATTAATAGACAAAGGACTGAAATACCAATATTCAAAATTGTTAACGTGTTCAAATCTTTATACTTATGTCTTTATACTTTATACTGAATAGTTACAATAAAATTAGTTAAAACTTTATCTGTTATTCATATTTAACAATCTAGCTTTTGTTTCTAAAAGATATCAAGTGGTAGATATAGAACAATTTGTAGATTGTGTAAATGACTAATGACTAAAAAAAGAGCTATTGCTATTAGAGCCTTTCTCTTTTACTAAAAAAGAAATCACATTCTCTTTCAGCACTTTCGTCACTATCAGAACCATGTATGGCATTGTGCGTTTTATCAGTAGCAAACATTTTTCTAATTGTTCCTTCTTGAGCTTTTTGGGGATCGGTAGCTCCGATTAAAAAACGAAAATCAGCAACGGCATTTTCCTTTTCGAGAATAGCTGCTGTTATTGGTCCAGAAGACATAAAGTCAGTTAAATCATTATAAAAAGGCTTGCCTTTGTGTTCCTGGTAAAACAATTCAGCTTCGTGCTTATCTAATTTTAGTGTTTTTATTGCTGCGAATCTATATCCCGATTCCTCAATCTTATGAAGAATAGCTCCAAGCTTACCATCTCTAACTGCAAAAGGTTTAATAATTGTCAACGTTTTGTTTCCTGTCATAGTGATCTTTTTTTGTAGGTAATTCTATATATAAGCAATTAACATATTAAAGAACAAGAAGTTTATACTTAATATGTAAATGTTTATACTAAATTTAATATTAGTAATAATTTGTAGTAAGTCAAAATTCGGTTATTGATATTTAGTTATCTTTGATTTTTTAATAAATGGATATGATAGATAACACGCAATTAACATCCTTTAAGTCATTAGTGCAATCTTCTTATAATATTGCTATTATTCCACACTTAAACCCCGACGGAGATGCAATGGGAGCATCTTTAGGTATACATCATGTATTAAAAAACATGGGAAAAAATAATAAAGTTGTTGCACCATCAGCCTTTCCAAAGTTTCTTTCGTGGATGGAAGGATTAGATGCAGTTTTAAACTATGAAGAGGAAAGAGTAAATACTGTTAATTTCTTAAAAAATGCTGATTTGTTGATTTTTATGGACTTTAATAGTTTGAAGAGAGTAGGAGAGATGGAGAAGGAAATACTTAATTTGACAGTTAATAAAGTAATGATTGATCATCATCCATACCCCGAACAAATTGCGGATGTAATGATATCGGTACCAAAGTCTTCATCAACTTGTGAATTAGCTTACAATGTAATAAGTAAATTGGAATGGAATAATTATGTTGATAAAGCAGCAGCAGAATGTTTTTATACTGGAATAATGACAGACACAGGATCGTTAAGTTATAATTCCTCAAATCCAGATACTTATTTAATGGTAGCAGGTTTACTCGAAAAAAACATTGATAAAGATAGGATTCACCAATTGGTATTTCATAGTAATTCTTTTTGCAGAATGAAACTTTTAGGGCATGTACTATGTAATAAATTGGTATTGATGCATGAACAAGGTGCTGCATATATGTGGCTAAATAAGGCGGAACTTGAAGAATATAATTTTCAACCTGGAGATACAGAAGGGTTTGTTAATTATCCATTAAGCATAGAAGGGATAAATATTTCAGCTTTTTTCATCGAAAAAGAAGGTAAAATTAAGTGTTCTTTTCGTTCAAGGGGAGATTTTCCGGTGAACGAGTTTTCGGAGCTTAATTTCTCTGGAGGTGGGCATAGAAATGCAGCAGGTGGAGAATCTTATGCAACTATGGATACAACAATTGAAAAATTTACTACTGAACTACTATCATTTTATAAAAAGTATATTGCAACTGAAGATAAATCTTAAGCACATGAAAAAATTATGGATTGTAACTATTATAATTCTTTGCATAGTTTTTGTTAGTTGTAAAATTCAAAGCAACGATAGGGCAGAAAAAAGGAAAGTAACATCAGAAGAACTTATTTCAGTTAATAGATATATGGTTGAGAAAGATGCTTCTATAATAAAAGATTATGTTGAGAGGAATGAATATAATATGTTAGAAACAGAAACTGGATTGTGGTATCAAATTGATAAGGATGGGCAAGGGGAGTATGTAAAAAAAGGAGATGTAGTGAAATTAGCTTATGAAATATCCTTAATAGATGGTACTCTATGTTATACTTCAGATTCTCTTGGTCATAAGATGTTTAAGGTAGGACAAGGTGGAGTTGAAGCAGGTCTTGAGGAAGGTGTATTATTATTAAGAAAAGGTTCTAAAGCAACATTTATTATGCCTCCACACAGAGCACATGGTTTGGTTGGAGATGATGATAAAATTCCGGGGAGATCTATCTTGTTGTATAAAGTGGAATTAATAGGCCACAAAAAGCAATAAAATAATTGCAGCTTAATATTTGAATGAGAATAATAAAACATTTACTTTGCGGATTAATAAAAAATTAAAGAATATAACATGATTAAGATATTAGCAAAAGCTTTTTGTTTGTTGATAATTGTTATGGCAGTTAGTTGTGAGTCGAATAGAATTGATAGTCCAAGGCAGTTATTAGCTAAAGAACAAAATAGATTAAATCTTTTTTTAGATAGTATACCAGAAAAGGATAATCCACAAGGTCTTAATATTAAAGATCTTTGGACAAGTATGGCTGTAGATACGATAGATAATTCTCTTAGAGGAGGTATAACTTATTTTGAGATGGAAACTGGTACTGGAGATATGGTTTCACATGGTAGAGAAGTTGGCTATAAACTTAGAAGTGTGTCGATATTGGACGATGATAATGGTATACCTCATGCTTATGTAGGTACAAACATAGTTGAAATTGAGAATTTGGATTATGTTGGGCCAAATTATATTGAATATGATGCTACTAATGCATCAGGACTTAGTGAAGCTATTGGATATATGAGAAAGAATGGCAAAAGTAGAGTTATTATTCCATCAACTGCAGGTAATAGTTCAAGTTTTGTAACAGTAATATACGATTTAGAAGTTACATATTTAAGCGAGTAAATATTTATTATAAACATATGTTAGGACACCGTTCAATTTTTTTGGATGGTGTTTTTTATTTATAACTAAAACGTTACCTGTGCGTAGAAGTTATCAAAATTTAATATCCTAGGAATTACATACTAATTTTATGAAACCATTTGCTGACCTTCATTGTCATCCAACTTTACACCCATTTGCCTATTATGAAGCTGGTAAGGATAGAAAAAATACTATGTGGTGGGATAACCCACCTAAAAGATACCAGCGAAAAAGTTCTTTTCCCGAATATTTTCAAACCAGTATGCCTGCATTGGCTCGTGGAAACGTTAGGTTGGTGTTGGCATCGCTTTATCCCATTGAACAAGCTTGGTTAGATCCTGAGTTTTTTGGTACAGGGATTATTTCGGATATTATTGCTAAGCAATTGGTGAGTCACTTGCCTGTTAGATACATAAATAAGGTTCAGTCATCTTCATTCAATTATTTCGAATACTTAAAAAAGGAATACGAATTTTTAATATCCGATAGTAATAAACCACAAAAAATTAATGATGTAGAGTGGCGTTATGTGGTAGCTTCTAATGCATCAGATATTCAGAATTATAAAGATGATGAGCATACAATAGTATTTATACCTACTATCGAAGGCAGTCATGCATTAGTTTTGGGCAATGCTAAACAATTAATTGATGATCCTAATGTACATGAACATACCATTAACAATATTCTCGAGGTTAAACAATGGGAACATCCTCCATTATATATTACACTGGCACATCATTTTTATAATGGTATGGTAGGTCAAGCCCGAAGTATACCAGATGGGGCAGCATCTACATTTTTACACCAACAAGTTGGCTTAAATGAACCTGTTAACGAAAGAGGCGAGAGGGTTGTTGATTGTTTGTTAGGTATTAACGATTTTAAAGGAAATGGAAGAAGAATATTAATAGACACTAAACATATGAGTGTTGAGGCTCGAATGTGGTACTATAATAAAATTGAAGCATATAATAAAACAGTAGGAGAGGATAGTAGGATTCCTATTATTGCCAGCCATATGGGATATGGTAATCATAAAACAATGCTAGGTTCTGTAGAGGTCCCGGATACCGATGAAAATAAGTATGAAAAATCGAAAGTATTTAATCCCTGGAGTATTAATATATCAGATGAAGAAGTGATAAGGATTTTTAATTCAAGGGGAATAATTGGACTTAACTTTGATCAAAGGATTCTTTCAGGCGAGGATGTAATTGAAACATCAAAGGAGTTTAAAAGAAGTGAGATTTGGAAAAATGATGAAAATGTGGTGGAATTTTGGACAAAGCAATTTGCCAGAAACATATTAGGTATTGTTAATGCAGTTGCTAGTTCATCGGAAATTAAAGAAAGTGAAAAAAATAGAATTTGGGATCATATTTCTTTAGGTAGTGATTTCGATGGTATGATAAATCCAATGGATAGTTTTATAGTAGCAGACGAGTTCAAGAATCTTAAAGAAGCATTACAAAAATATATGCCTCAATTACCACAATTTAATCAACTTTCGTTTGATTTAGATATAAATGAAATACTTGATAAAATTATGTATGATAATGTTTTAAGTTTTGTATTAAAGCATTATAAGTAATTTAATCTCTGTATTAAAAAGATAAGTACCTGGCAAAAACCAGGTACTATTAAATATTATCACTTAAAATAATTATAATAATTTAACCAGCAATTAAGTCAAATATTTTAGCATCCGCAGGAACGGTGTCTCCAACGTTAACAAAAATCTCATTTACAGTTCCAGAAAAGTCACATGTAATACTATTTTCCATTTTCATGGCTTCAAGAATTAGTACTACCTGATCCCTTTTTACTTTATCACCTGGTTTTACTTGAATGTCAAGTACCTTACCTGGCATTGGAACAGTTACAGCTTTAGTGGGTACGCTGGATTTTGAGGCAGTAGACTTACTTTTTGATTTAGTAGGAGTTATGTTAGTCGGTTGTTCGCTAACAATATCCATAATTACAGCATCAGCACCTACTGTTTCTCCTTCTTCTACTAATAAGTTATTAACATATCCCGAATAATCAGAAGTTATACTATTTTCCATTTTCATAGCCTCTAAAATAGCTAAGGGTTGATCTCTTTCAACTTTATCTCCGGGTTTAACCAAATACTGTAGTACACGGCCTGGCATAGGAACAGATACTTTTTTTCCTATAATTTTTTTAGTTTCAACTTTGGACTTATCAGTAGGTGTTTTTTCTGGCTTTTGTTCACTAGCCACTTTAGTTTCCCATGTAGCTTTTTTAACACCCGTTAAATAACCTTTAGCAACCATTGGGAATAATTCAAGAAGTAGAACTTCTTCTTCGTTTTCGGCTAACTTAACACCACCAAAGTCATCTAATACCGGATTTGGCTGCATTTTATATTTAGAAGTATCAAACGGACGTTCATCTTTATGCCCACATATTTTCTCTCTAAACTCTGGTTTTACCGGAATTGGAGTTTTGCCATACTCTCCTTTTACAAGACTAATAAACTGGTTAGATACATTTGTATACATAGCTTGTCCTTTCTTAATATCCATTGCGCAGTTTACTGCTTGAGCACCTACAATTTGACTGGTAGGGGTAACCAATGGTGGCAGACCAGCATCTAATCTTACCTGGGGAATCAACTTCATTGCATCCTCAAGAATATCTTCTGACTGCAATGCTTTTAGTTGAGCTACCATATTGGTGTACATACCTCCCGGAATTTGAGCATTTTTAACTAATTCATTGGGCTCAGGGAAACCAAAATATGCTTCAATGGCGTGGCATGCACGAACTAATTCTGGTTCATTTCCTTTTTTAGTGGCTTCAATTGCTTTGTCAAATTCTGCATCTATTTCAGGCGGTAACGTATCAGTAAGAGGATTAAATGGTTTTGGGAAGTGTTTTCCGGCATCAACATCCGCTAATTCCTGACGTATGGTGTACAATTCTTTATTTATTGTTGCAACTGCCTCCATATTAATATCCATTTCTATACCTAGTTTTTGGGTAAATATGTGGATAAGTTCAATTGCAGGTGCGGCAGGTCCTCCAGCAAAATTCCAAATATTAGTATCAACAATATCAGCTCCGTTGGCAATTGCAGCTAGTACAGCTGCTAATCCATAACCAGGAGTACAATGTGTGTGGAAATCAACAGGAATTTTAAGATTTTTCTTGAACATGGTGATGAGCTTAGCAACTCGCATTGGAGGTATAAGTCCACTCATATCCTTTATGGTGATCATGTCGGCTCCTAATTTCTCAAGCTCCACAGCTTTTTTTACAAAATATTCATCAGTAAACACAGGCTTAGGTAGTGGTTTACCCATTAAGAGTGCTTTAAACCTGGCAGCTCTTCTGTATTCCGGATCAATGGTATAACAAACCGCACAATCAGCAATGCCACCATGTTCCTTTACATATTTAATAGTGGATTTAACATTATTGATATCGTTAAGAGCATCAAAAATACGCATGATGCCTAATCCTGAGCTAATGGCATTTCTACAGAAACCGTCAATAATTTCGTTGGTATATGGAGTATATCCAAATAAGTTTCTACCTCTGGATAAGGCAGTAAGCTTACTAACATCTCCAACAGCCTTTTTAATTGTTTGAAGTCGGGTCCATGGATTTTCGTTTAAATAACGCATAACAGAATCAGGTACGGCTCCTCCCCACACTTCCATTGCATAGAAGTTTGCATCCTTATAGTAAGGTAAAACACGGTCAATTTGCTCTTGCTTCATTCTGGTTGCAAACAATGATTGTTGACCGTCTCTTAGGGTTAAATCTCTTATCAATAGTTTTTTCGACATCTTAATGGTTTGTTACGGTTATTACTATTTGTTTGACTACAAAAATATGTATTCATCAATGATTAAAATAGCTATAAATCAAGGTTTATTCCTATTATACAACATGAATTTTTTTATAAAGAAATATTTCTTTAATATTACCGTCCCAATGAATTTTCTCTTCTGAATGATACGCAATTAGTAATTTTTTACCTGTTTTTTAGGAATGTTTGATAGAAAAAGCCAAGTTTTAATGTTGTATAACATGTTAGGCAATGTGTAAAGAAAGACTGTTAACAAAAATTAAGGGATTTTTGCGTTATTTATAATTGTTGCTCAGTTATAAAAATGGCTATTAAAGATAGGAGATAAGCTTAATTTAACATGGAATTGTTGTGATAATACAGCTCAATATTGTTCAGTTTAGATATACTGATGATTAGAAAAAGAGATTGCGGGGAGCACTTTATTAGGCGATCATTACAACTTAAAAGTTTCTCCTTCTATTTCACTTGCGCATTCGTCTCTTCCATAAAACTCATATAAATTTTTCCCACAGAAAGGGCAAAAGCTTATCATCATTCCCGGAATAGGAACTGAAAGTTTTTCATATCCATTAGTTATAAAAAACCGATATGGTTTTTCTGAACCTTTTATCCTTTTTTTTCCATTTATAATAATAGGCTGTTTCGTTGCAGATTTATTCAGCCTGATATTTCTAATATTAAACCCCGTTTCTTTATTGAGTTTATGATAAGTTTCAAAAGTTTCACAGCAGTATTTGTCCATGTTTATTTTAATCTAAGTATTAATTGCATTCTGACAGCATTATTAAACATATATTCATTACCATAATAAGTCTGTCTATTAATTAGGTGAATTCTATTAGGATTTATTTGCAAAGTTTTGTTTTGAAGTATTTGTAAAAGTAGACATTCCAGGGAGTGCAGACCAGCTTTTAAACGACAACCAAAACAGCGTGGTGGAGATTCAGAACCATGAGCTAAACGAACAACTGGCACTTATCAGCCAACTGGATGAAGACGAAAAAAATGCCCTGGTAAAGATTATTAATTCCATGCTTACTAAAAAACGCATGAAAGACTTACTGGACGGAAAGATTAATCTTAATCAGTAACGCAGAACGATTCTAAATTAAAGCTTCTTCAATAAAACTTTTCTGTTACTTATAATACACATTTGTGCCATATAGGTCACATAAAAAAGCCCTGCTTATGCAAGGCTTTCATTTTTATATCTTTTCCATAATTGGGGATATTTTAAAGGCAACTCTTCTTCTTTCCAATCTTCCCCTTTGATTTCTTCTCCTAAATTGTAATCCAAATAATTACAGGCTACATCTCTCGGTAGTTCTTTATCTGTATCTTCACCAAACTTTTTAACAAATGCCTGATCAGATACATACAACATCTCTTCACCGTCAAACTCATGTTCTTCGATATTTGTTTCGGCAATAGCCTCAGAATTTTTTAAAGACTCATAAAACAATTCTTTCCCTTCAGCGATCAATCTACACCGAAAATATAAGAAGCTATCGTCACTGACATAGCCATCGATAATTTTTACAGCAGCCATTATATTATACCGAGTAGATTTTGAGAGTGCTTCCCTGAAACGATACTCAAATTCAATAATCTCATCTTCTTCCAGAGAAGCCAGCTTGTTTGTCAACAAATCTATTTGATTTGCAAAATCTCGGCTTTCTTCCTTCGACTGCTCTATGATTTCCCAAAAAACTATTTCGTTCATTTTATCAAGTCATTTGTTTTAAATCATTTTCAAATGCATCAATGTCAAATCCTTTTACTTTCTCCGAGATAACTTGAAGGGATTCTAAGATCCCCTCAAGTACAAAATTCTTTATATTAGCAGCATCAGTACTTATAAATTGTTCAAAATCATACTCAACATCACATTCAAACTTCTTTTTCGATTTAGTATACTTTGGCCTCCTTGGTTTAAAAAAGGCTTTAAATTCTTCGCTCATTGACACAATTCCAAAGTATAATTCTTCTAATGAGTCTCCATATTTACTTGACTGAAAATGTTTTTCAAGTTCATTAGAAAGATCATTGACAATACTTGATTTACTTGTAAGTTTATTGTCTAAATATAATACTAAGCGTATTTTCATAATATTTAAATTATCTATAAATTCTATTTCCAGGGGGTAAATGCAAATTCATCATGGAATAACCATAAATCATAATTTTCTCCTGAATCTTTATTTCTATGACATTTCCATGGAAAATCGGAAACATAGTAACACCTCCAGGAACCATACCGTCCAATTCACTTTGTTGGTACCTACCAAATCCTTTTGTCGTTTCTCCGTATTTCCAAACATCTCCTGCGTTCATTTGAACAAGGTTACCTCTAACATCTCTATATGTCCCAGAATTATTAACTCTAAGTTCATAAACAAACCCTCTGGTGTTATTTACTTTTTTGCGAATACGTTCAATTTCTTGTGTCATCTTTAGAGCTAAAGCTCCTGAAGTTATAAGCCTAAGTGCAACTGCTCCATTTCCAGGCCCAACTCCCACAAGAGGCATCCCCCCATGGTACAATGGCCCATCATAAGGTTCGAGCGCCAAACCACCTGAGCTTACCATACCCCCTCCAGATTTGTCAACTCTAAATTCAGCGTGACTAAAGAATTTATTCACGGTAGCCGGATCAGCATCTTTTTGAAATACATTTCCTCCTCTGGATACACCAACAAAACTCCCAAATGCAGAAATACCACTATCATTTAGATATTTCATTGCCCCAGCAGCAGTTACTCCTCCTCCGTAGTTATTGAATGTATAAGTACCATCTCCATTAGAAGTGAAACTCCATTCAATCATATCATACTCTACCAAATGCTGATGTACTTCATCCCAGGTCATTTCATCTCCTGTTACATCATCATAATATTTACCATCTCTGTAAACGGGAGCTAATCCAAATAAATCAACATAAGCTATGGGATTATTATATGCATATGCATAAGGGGATAAAGTAGCGTAGCTGTCTGCAAAAGGTTCCGGTACATGCCATTTTCCTATTGTAGCATCATACATTCTAAAACCATAATCGTACCATCCTAAACTTGCACCTCCACCAAGATCGTCATCCTGGATTTCTTTACCATTGTAAAGATATTTATTATCAGAACTTCCACCAAACATAAAACTCATTCCAAAGGGGTAGTAGGCACTTTGTTGTTTAATTTGTTTGTTAGCACTCACTACCAGCCTGGTGTTTCCCAAGTGATCTTTTATATCATATTCGTACTCTCCTGTGCCTTCTCCTTTTATATATCTTCCCTCGGGGTGAATCATATATTCCAGTGTGGTGGGTTGGAACACCTCATTTACTACCGCACGCTTGTATACACAATTACCTATATAAAATTGTAAGTAACCGGTCATGTCATTGCCCCAATCATAGATCTTATAAAGTTTGGTACCACTGGCATCGTAACGGTAGCGAATAGGTTTATTACCACTTATACGAATTGGCAAATTGGTATTGCGATCGTAGCTCACAGCTATACCCTTGTTCTGGTCACTGGTCATATTACCATTGGCATCGTAAGAGTAATAGGTATTGGCGGTATTGGTGTTCTGTTTAAAACCATCGGTATTGTTGCTACTGTCCAGCATTCTCGATAGCTGGTTACCTATATAGCTGTATGCCAGGTTGTCTATAAGGGTATTGTCCTTTTTCCGTTGTAAGCCCTTAATGTTACCGTTCAAGTCGTACCCGGTAATATCTACATCAAAATACCCTGATTTAATGTCAAAAGATGTTCCTTCTCCATAATCAGCTGTTTTAATTCTGTTTAGGGCATCATAGCCATATGCATAGGCCTGTTTGTTGTTGGGCGATCCAATAGAGTTGTCCTGAGGAGTTCTCCATTCTAAAGCACTAATATTACCATTATATTGAGCTGCACTGTTTAAACCATCAAGGGGGTTGTTATAATGCAGCTTCAAGGAAAACTGTTTGTCGCTAGGCAAGGTGCTTATATCCGGATTATTGATCTGGGTAAGCCAACCTCTTATGTTATAACAGTAATCCATTTGTTGTATTGGGTTACCTTGTGTATCCTGTCCAACTTTTTTATTGACTAATTCACCTAATTCGTTATAAGAATTCTCAGCTATGGTTATTAGTTGGGGTTCGTGCGTAAGCTGTTGCTGAATGGTTAGTAACCTGCCTATATGGTCGTATTTAAATACCTGCCGGGTTATAGTGGTAGGTGCCCCTCCAAAAGATAGGCTGTTTAACGACCAACTTTCGGTTACTTTGCCAACAAAGTCGTACGCGTTAAATACCTTTTCCTGTGCTGTAACCTCAAAAGGATTATCCTGGTCAAGCATGTCACCATCAATCTCTATTTGATATTGTTTTACAAATAATAAGGGACTGTATTGGTCGTCGTAGTAGTTTATTGTTTCTACCCAACCATCGTCACCTCCATTAAAGTCAACCCTCACTTTAGTACCGGTTATTAATCCTTTCACTTTATCGGTACAGGTGGCTGAAGGAGTGTCTACGTTTTCAAAGTTATGAGCAGCAAAATCATTCATTTCTGTATTGAATTGATTTTGTACAGATTCTGAAAAGAAGGGGGTATAATTGTCATAATAAGTATAAGAGGCAAATCGGTATGAGTTAACCCCAATGGGAAAACTATTGTCTTTGGTATAGTACGGAGTGGCAATAGTTCTTGATTCGTATAGATTTCCGTCCCTACCATAGAAATCTTTAAACAGTGCCTGTAGTTCTTCATGTGTTTTACTGGAATTTACTTCTCCGGTTATCACAGGTCTGTTTAAAGCATCATATTGAGTGAAGCTCCAATATTTTTGAGCTCTTTGTAATCCATTTTGAGTCAGTACTAAGCGGTCGCGTTCATCATATACCATGTAAATAGGTTCGGCACCAGGTATCTTTTTTTCAATCATCCTTTTACGAGAGTCGTACTTGTAACAATATATTAGCTCGCTGGATACATTACCATTGCTAATAGTTAAAGAGTTACCTTCTGTAGCTGCATAAATAAATCCTTCTTCAAGGTTTAGTCTACTTCCCTTGGAAAGTAAAAAAGCATGATCTCCTTCTAATTTGGAGTTCAGGGTTTCATCCCTATCAATTAGAGTTATATTGCTAGCTGAACCAATTTTTGAACCATACATCTGTTTTACTGCTTCAGGAGGAATCATATAGCGCAATAAACCATAGTCATCGTACACGTAATAAGTTTCTATTTTGTCTGGTTTACTGTCATCATCATCACCATCTTCAACAAAATTTCGTTTAAGCAATAGTTGCCCTTGTTTATTCTTGTATTCTTCTGAAGTATGCATAATTCCAGAACTTTCCGTCCAGTTTTCATCTTTTATCACTGTACGAAAAAGGGTTTTTTCTGGGTAAAAACCTGTTTTTAAAAGTTCATTATCTGCATTTACTTTTAAAATCATCACGTCGTTTTGAACATTAGCTCCATATTCAATCTTTACTGTGTGTCCACTATTTGCTATAGATTGGTCTTGTGGCTGCCAATCTGCACCCGGAGCACCTGTTTCTAACGTACGGTTTAGAGGAGATGGTTCGATAGTAGTTTTTGAATATGCATAATCGCTTTTAGATATACCTCCTATACTATTAGAATAGTAATTTTTTTGTTCTTCTATTGCAGTTGATACATACAAACCAGAGCTATTAGAAGCATGTGTATAAGGAAGGTATTTTTTAGTCATCCTGCCAAAATCATCATATTCTATAGGTTGTATTATGTCATGTCCATTAGGACTTCCATTCTTAAAAATCACTTGTTCCGGACGTCCAAAATCATCCATGTACTGGATTATCTTATGGCACCTTTCTTTACTGAAGGAAGGTAAATCTTCTACATTTTTTACCGGCTCATTAGGAATGAATTTTCCCAAATAATGGCGGTTGTTATCCTGGGCTAACGATAGAGAAGCTTGTAGGATAAATATAAATGAAAATATATAGTACTTCATAAAGTATTTTTAATATTATTTATAACACGCAAATTTTGCAATACTCTTATTAAGAGATGTTAATTTTATTGGTTTTATGATTTTATTAACAAGTTATATTTGTTTAAAACTTAATTACTTCTATCATATTATTGTATGCCGAATTATGATTGTTATTCGCCAGGATTGTTTGGATCCTCGTCTGCTACAACAACTTCAATTTGGGTTTTTAAATGGTAACAGTCTGATTGATTTTCTCCGATGTATACATATATATAATATGTCCCTAACTCGATGTTAGGGGGAACATTAATAATTATAACATTGTTACTCATGGTTTGGGTACTTGGGTTATAACCATACTGGTAATTAAGATTATCAGGAACTTCCCACTTTATAAAATCTTTATTTATTAAATCGTCGCAATGGATTTGAAACGATTCTCCGGGTTTGAATGATGTAAGTATTTTAAAGTTTGATCCATTTTGTCTATAAGGTCTGTTGGTAGTAGGATTATTGCTTCCATCTACATCAGAAAACTCAAATTCTATAGGTGCAATTAAATCAGGGCAAGTGTTAATTTCTAGTTCAGAAGTTTCACTTATACCATTATTATTGCTGGCAATTACGCTTATTGTTCCTTGTATATTGTTAATAAACTGTATATTGATCTCATTAGTGTTTTGTCCACTTAAGATTGTTGCTTCAGTGGGTACATTCCATTGATAGGATGTAGCTGCGGGAGTTTGCTTCACACTATATACATATTCAGTAAAATAATTGGGATCAACATATTTTTCGCCAATAATTTTACTTGGGCAAGGAGGTACCATAGATTTGTTACCAATAATGTTATACGTTGAGCCTTCAATTATATTTTTATCATTGTTAAGTGTTGCAATAAGTTGTCCCCATCCATTGTATTCGAAGTAGGTTGATACTCCATTAGGATCTTTAACGGCTGTAATTCCAATGCCTGGTGCATATTCATTATTAGTAACATATGCGTTAGGTAAGTCAGTTCTTAAATCACCGGGTTCTTTCCCAAAATTTTCTAAACTTAATTCTGGATTTAAAATATCCGATACTTCTTGGAAACTTGCATTGAGAATTTCTGTATGAGGAATATGATATGGGGCTTCCCATAAATATGATACAGTTGGCCCACCTTCACTTCTATGCTCAATTAATCTTTGATGCTGGTTTTCATATAAAAAATGTTCTTTCGCTTCATAGATGTCACCTTTAGGAACTAACTCATTATCATTATGATCAGCTGAAACTCCTAAAATTTCAGGATCATATGTATAAACAGTTTGTGGAAGCCCGTATTCGGTAAATTCAATAATTACTCCGTTAACTTGTTTTTGATCTTTAAATGTTTCAGTTTTTACAGGGGTTGAAATAATGTTTTTGGTCATTAACTTATTGCAACTATTAATTTGATTCGAATAATCAAAAGGGTAATAATATCTAGTTGTTAAAGTTTCATCTAAGCTTGTTTTAATTGTTTTTTCCTTTAATTGGTAATATTCTTTATCATACTGATAGCTTGAAGTTTGAGTAACACCATCAATGGTAGAAGTTACCGTTTTGGATAATATACTATAATGATAAGTTGGATATTTAAAAACTTGATAATATAGTGTTTCATAAGATGTTTCATCAGGAGTATCTTCTGGTATTTCGCCAGTATTACCAATTTCGGAGCCAGATGTTGTCTGAGCTGAACTTGTTACAAAACCTTCAATTGGAATAATTATCTTATTAGGAATTATTGCATTAGATACAATTTGGTAAGTATGTTCTTCGGAGTTAACTATCGAAAAACTGTCCCTATTTTTTTTATATATTTTTTTTGATTTCAATAGCCCTGCAGAACCTACCGGATCATAACTATCAGACGGAATATATAAACCAAAACCAATAGAAGGCATTAGTCTAGTTCCGTTACATCCAAACATTATCTTAGGCGAGAACTCTTTAATTAGTTCGTCAGGTATTTTATAACTAGGAAACTTATCATCAGAGTTATTGTAGAATTGATAAACCGTTTTTCCATTCTCTAAGCTATTGTTAATTTCAGTAACCTGACTGTACCCTACAACTGTTCCTTTTGAGGATTTTCCAACATAACCTTTTGATGACCTTATTATAATTGGCTCAGAGATTACATTTCCTTTGGAATCCAAACTTTTCTTAATTACAGTATTGTAATAATTAATTCCTCCATGCAATCTCCCTGAACTATTCCCATTGTCATCATTGTACTTAAATATTTTACTATACTCAGTACCATTTTTTTTATTTAAAATACTCTTGATTCTTAATCCGCCTCCAATTGATTTATTAGTAGCGGTTTCAAAATCTAAATAATCATTTGGTTCATATTCAAATGAAGTTGTATAACCAAGAGGATAAGTTATACTTTTTAACATACATGCTTTCATAAAATCTTTATCAACTTTTCTATCAGCTCCTAGAAAAGTGTATCCTAGTTCTAATCCAGGAATATCAGGTATCATCGTATTTCGTTCATTATTTATGTTTTTTCCATTATAATACCCCCAATGATCACGCATATATGAATCCTTTCTTGGTAATATGGACTGTGCAACCTCAGGTTGGTTAGTGATATTTCCTTCCCACTCATCACCGTAATAACCAAAAAAATACTCTAAGCCATTTTCATCATCAACTACTTGTTCAGTAATGCGCTTTAATTTTAGTCTTTTTGTCAAATACGGTTCTCCATTTTCAGCAGATTGAAAGTAATTGTAGTAGAAACGGTATGCTTTATTTTTACCACAGTTGATAGTAATTTGACGTAACTTATGTCCTAAATAATTATTTCCATAATCATCACGGCAGTCTGTTAAGAATTCAATTGAGCCTGTTGGAAAAGTAATTGACTCTAAATATATTTCATTCAGAAAATAACTATCGTCATAGTATACTTTAGATTGATCTCCTTTAATTATTTCTACACCAGTTTGTTTTAAGCTTATCCATTCGGGTAATGTACCATTTGCTTCAAGATTATTTTTACATTCAAATCTTTTCTTCTCAGCAGAACTATAGTTAAAATTAATTATGAAACCTGACGGAGATTTGATTTTAGTAAGGTACCAACCATGTGTTGTATAATTACAGCGTGGAGTATTACCATCTCGACTTCTCTCTTTTTCGGAGAATGTATATGCTAAACCTTCTTTTGTATATACAACAAATGCATCGATATGTTTTTTATTACCTAAAGTATTAATATCAATTTCAATTTTTAGGTTATCATTATTTAAAAGCTTTACTTCATTTTTAAGCAAAATAAACTTTCCTTGATGACCATTAAAATTGTAATAAAAAATGTCATGCTCTTCATCACCATTATTTAATTCTGATTCAGCATCTAGATTTCTGTATGTAGAATAAAATTCTATTTCCTCTATTTCTTCTGAAAATGAACCTTCGGGACAAGTATTAGGTTGACGATTGTAATAACCTAGAGGAAATTCAAAATCTTGAATATCATCAAGTCCTCTAATTTGTCTAGTTATAACTCCTCCTGCGTTTAGAGTCCATCCTAAACCTACCCATGTTGATTCCTCTGTTACCTTAAAGCCAGAGGAATGGTAATTAAGCGAAATAGGTAACTTTAAGTCACCTTCATTAATAGTATAAAGTGGGATTGAAATATGAGGTACACCAGTATAATGATTAACAGGAATATCAACATACTTAGCATATGCAGCCATATTTGGTCCCGGATTTATATGTTGTGCTTTAGTAAAAGCAGTAAATATTACAAGAGATAAGGTTAATAAAAACCAACTCTTGAATTGCAATATTTTTTTATTTCTCATCTATGATATTTTTAATTTATTACTTTTTTTTTAGTAAAGTCTCAATTAAACAAACTAATCTAATTTATCTCCCATGTTTTTTAAACAAGAAATTAGTCGGTGAAAAAAAACTCTAATGAAATAGACTTGTTATTTATTAAGTAATTTTTCTATTTTCTCCAATCGTTCAGTTAAAGTAGTAACTTGATTCTCTAATATCTTTCTATCTTCAATTTCCCTTTTTCTAGCTTTCTCAAGCCCTATGCTATATAATGTCAGTTCTTCCACCTTCTGTAGGAGCAACTTATTCATCTCTGCCAAATTTACGCCTTGCTCTTCCATTTCTGTAGCACTAGGAATATCAGGTAAGTGTTTATTGGTTTTTATAAAGTTTTCTACTTCAGAGAGCTCACGTAAACTATAATCTTCCTCAAAAACGAAGTCGGCTGTATTGCCGTTGGCTTTAACTGTGATGTTGTTGGCGGCAAGGTTGCCATTAAAAGAACCATTAGAGCAAGTAAACTCTTCAACTTTTACTTCTTTAGCGCGAACAGTTCCGCAAACATCAAGTTCATAATTTGGTTTTTTCTTTCCAATACCTATATAGCCGTTATTACCATTGATAAATAATCTCTCTTTTCCAGCTCCTACTGCAAATATCAACGAGTTATATGTTTCTCCATTTTCCCCATTTGTAGACCTAATATATGCTCGGTCACCTCCATTAACTTTCTCCAGAAATTTAAATTTGGAAGTTCTTGCAATGGCAATATCTCCTGCAACTTCAAGCTTTGCTTTAGGATCAGTAGTTCCAATACCAACATTTCCATCTTTATTAATTATTAAATCATTATTACTATTTTGTGAACCCAAACGTAAACTATTATCAGTATGAAAATAGCTTATCTGCCCTGCGGTTTCCATATCTTCATCACCTAAAAAGATACCACTATACCCGGTTGATTTGCCAATAATAGAAATAGTTGTTCCATTTGTATTATTATTTTCAAAACTTGCTATAGTCCTACTATTATATGTACCTTTAAAAATATTCCCACCTTTACCAACATGTAATTTACGTTGTGGATTATTTGTTCCAACTCCAAAACAGTGATTAATGGCAAATCTTGCTTGTTCGACTTCCCCTACTTTAAAAATAGTCCTTCTTCTATTTGAATTATTAATACCGGAATTAAAAATAATATCATCAAATCTGGATGTAAAATTCCAATAACCGTTAGTAGAATTACTGCTCGATATGCTGTAGATATAATTAAAGCCGGATGGATGGCTACTAAATGATAGTTTAAATCTTGCCATATCAATATCTTTCTGACACCAAGCATTCAACCCTATAAATCCAATCATTAAAAGTGTTATTAATCTCTTCATTTTATTTAAAATTTAGTGTTAGTGCACAATTATATCAACTAGCTTATTAGTTGACTTTCTGTGCCAATTAAAAAAAATATGTTTATTTGAATTGATATACTTCTTTAAAAAGATATTCGCTTAAGAAGCATTTTAATTTTGTGTAGTAAATATTTTAAGTCTTAGTCATAGTTTGTTGTTCAGGTTAAGTGTTAATAATAAGATAGATTCAAATTGTTTTTATGAGGTTAAAAAAGTAATGCAAATAAAGGGAAATGAAGATTATTACCAATGTAGTAAGTATTATTAAATGTTAAAGATTATAATAAATATCAACTTCGTTGTTTTAATACTTTAGTTAACCAATATACCTTAGTAATTCATGTTTTTTTAATTTCAGTTGAAGAAGCATTAAAATACAACCTTAGCATAATAAAATCCCTAAATGATTGAATAAGTTAATGGTAGGCTTGGTGAATGCTTAAATATTTACAAAATAAGCATCGATATTGAATAATTTACAACAATATTTGCTCAATTATTATTAAAGAATCGGTTAGGTGTATGTTAGTTTTGTGGTTAAAATATAAAATTAAAATATGTCTAGATTTAGTTTAATTTACTTGCTTTTTGCAAGCCTGGTATTTAGTCCGGTTTTACTTTCATGTCAAGGAAAAAAAGATGTTGAAAAGCCAAATGTTATTTATATTCTTGCTGATGATTTAGGATATGGTGATTTAAGTTGTTATGGACAAAAAAAAATAAAAACTCCTAATGTTGATAAACTAGCCGCTGAAGGGATGAAGTTTACGAAACATCATTCGGGTAGTACTGTTTGTGCTCCATCGCGTTCTTGCTTATTAACAGGTCAGCATACAGGACATACCGAAGTTAGAGGGAATGGTCAGTTTCAATTATCAGAAGGTACAGTTACTGTTGGGCATATTATGCAAAAAGCAGGATACCATACAGCAATGATTGGTAAAGCCGGCACTGGTTGTAATTGTGAAGTTGGGCAGGTTAATAAAATGGGTTTTGATTATTTTTATGGATTTCTTTCACATAAAGCTGCTCATTCTTACTTTCCTGATAAAGTTTACCGCAATAGTGAAGAAGTTGTTTTTCCTAATAATGGTGGTTTAAAAACATATGCAGGAGATACATATATACATGATGAGTTTTTAAAAGAAGTAAAAAAATATATAACAGATCATAAAGATGAACCATTCTTTTTAAATTACTCTGCTTTATTACCACATGCACAGCTTTATGCACCAGAAAAGTCAAAGGAACCTTATAAAGGAATGTTTAAAGAAGTACCTTATACTGGTAAGTCATATTCTCATTGTGAAGATCCAAAAACAACGTTTGCCGGAATGGTAAACAGATTAGATTGGGAAGTGGGCGAAATAATGCAGCATTTGAAGGATTTAGGATTGGATGAAAACACCCTGGTTATATTTGCTAGTGACAATGGACCTCATAGTGCAGGAGGACATGATCATAAGAGGTTTGATAGTAATGGTGATTTAAGAGGACAGAAAAGAGATTTATACGAAGGAGGAGTTAATGTACCAATGATTGTACGTTGGCCAGGAAAAGTAAAAAATGGTACTACATCCGATCATGTATCTGCATTTTGGGATTTTTTACCAACCATGTGTGATTTAATTAAAGTAGATGCACCAAAGAATACTGATGGAATAAGCTTTTTGCCAACCATATTAGGTAAAAAAGATGAACAGAAGCAGCATGAATATTTGTATTGGGAATTCTATGAAAAAGGGGGTAAAGTTGCAGTTTTAAAAGATGGATGGAAAGCTGTAAAATTAAAAGCAAAATTAGAAGATCTACCTTTGGAACTTTATAATTTGAATAAAGATCCTGAAGAAAAGAATAATGTGGCAGAAAAGTATCCCGAAAAAGTAAAGGAACTAGCCACTATCATGAAAGAAGCTCATACAAAATCACCTTATAAACAATTTAGACTTTTTCATGAGAAAAAAGCGTCTAAACAAAAGTAAAGAGATAGTGATTTATTGTTAATTGGAGGATAAAAAACGAGCTGATTAGCAATAAAATTAAATTGTGGATTCCCCTATTTTTATGAAAAATATTTTTCATAGAAATAGGGGAATGTTAGTTAAAAAAGTGAATGATGTGAATTAATGGTTGAAGATTAGCAATTTAAAAACTTTTTATGCAAAAACAGGATTGTTGCCTTTTGATGTATGAAACTTTGAAACTTATATGTTTTAATAAATAGGCACGGGATTTATCCCGTGTGATATAGCAAAGATGAGAATTGGCTTTAGCCTAAATATTTGATTTAAAAACAATTCAGTATAGCGTTCAAAAAATAACAGGTAATAAGTTTGTCAATTCCAACCGAGCTGTCGTGTTAGTATTTTGCTCACATCCAGTATTCTAAGCTGACATTTTATTTGGATAGACTTTTAACTTTCGACTTTATTACTTTATGAACTTGTTTGAATCCTATGCATTCCAATTTCTACGTTAAAATCACCTCAAAATGCTCATTTATGATGGTAAACCACTCTTTTGAGTATACTTCGTATGCATTAAATAAACTAAAAGAATAAAATTATAGTGATAATTTGAGGAGGTTGTTGGTATTAAACCAGAAGAAAAAACAAGTATCAAGAGCAAAATGAGAATTTAGTCTTGATACTTGTAAAACAAATCTATTAATTATGGTGTTAAGGACTACTTTTATACAATATTATTACAATAAAAGTTATTGTATTATAATTTTATGTGTTTCGATATTATTAGTTGTAATTTTAATAACGTATTGACCCTTAGGAATCTCATTTGTGTAAAAAGTATTTTTTGTACCAGTATATACTGCTGCCTCAATCACTTTCTGACCAAATAAATTAAACATCTCTAATAAACCATCTTGTTCTGATTCAACTGTTAAGTAATCTTTTGCTGGATTTGGATAAATTTTAGTACTTAATTCAAGATTATCAATAGAAGAGGAAATATCTACATTGAATGATTGAAAGACAGTTTCTGCTGCTAACCATTCGTCGTTGCCTTCTTGATATGCCTTGATAACAACTTCCCCAGTTGCGCCAGTTAAAGATACTGTATTACCATTGACAGTAGCAGGACCACTTATGACTTCGAAAACAACATCTAAATTAGAATTAGATGTTGCAGATATTTCAAAATTGTTTCCTGTAGTTGTTTTGTCAGTTATTGCTTCAAATGATATTTCCTGTATTTGTCTTTCGTTATCGTATCCAGCAGGATCAACCACAATTTTAAAAGAATTAACACTATGTGGGGTAGCATTGTAAAGGAACAAATTACTACTTTGAGCATAAGTCTCTTCTAATACCAATTCATTATCCTTGTATTCGTCACTAACCCATGCTTTTATTTCTTTTATGCCTAATTGATTACCTTCACTATCGGTGAGTTTAATGATAATGCGCTCATTATTTGGCCATAAGTTGGTTGCATGTACATAAACGGTATCTTCGTTTTGCTTTCTCATGGTGAGGATTTTAAAATTATCCAAACCAACTAGTTCTCTGCTAACTCTATGGCTTTGATATGGTTGAGTTGAACTAATTTGTTTAAAGCCATCATAAACTTGCGACTTCTCAACTGTACCATTGTTTTTTGTTTTAATTAATGCAGCGTTATTTCCTTTTGTATTATTCAGTTGAAAAATATAAAAAGCATCGCCGCCTGCATTAATGAAATCAGTCATTCGCATAGCTATGGAAACATCACCAATGTATTCTGGTTCTTCACCAGATACCCATTGCCTGGCTATTGGATCAACAGCATTAATACCAGTGCCTTCATCATCCTGAATTTTTCCGGTTTGCTCGCTATTATAAAAAGGTTTACCATCAGCTACTGCATGTCCTTCGGAATAAGTATTAAAATCACCATTTTGATAACCATGGGTAGCAATTACGTCAACATTATTCCATGCAGTACCATTAGCCTTAAAGCCATTTACCCATTTGGTTACAGAGGCTGCACTCCAACTACTAGGGCCCATAATTATAGGTCGTTTTATTGCGCGTCCGGGATTTCTGTCTTCGTCAGCTAAGATGGCTTCTAATTTTTCAATTACAATTCCAAATAAGTCAACTCTCTTTTCTGCATATCCCTCTTCGTTAATTACATCCAAGGTGGTTACTTCTACATCTTGGTCATGGAACCATTTTATTATTTCAAAATAGTATTCGGCAATAGTATCATATACGCCAGGAATGGAAGGATCATAGTCATTACTAATTGCCTTTCCATCTTTATCTTTAAATTCTATTTCATCAGGTAGGTTGCTTACGCACATTACCATTTCTACATTGGGATTTACATCTCGTGTGTTTTTGTAAAATTTGACCACATTTTGATACATAGAAAGGTTTTCATTTACAGGTCCACGAGAGTAATGTTTTATCCACCTAAGATTAATGTCCTTCGCAATCATTTCAGAAGCTAAAACTTGCTTTTCATAAGGCATATTGCAATAGTTTGCAACATATAGTCCAGTTGAACCACCAACTCCAACTAGTTGCTGTTGATAATCATCAATAAATACGTTAATACTATTATACAATGAGCCTGATTCTTCAAAATTAGCAAGCACCTCTTCGGCTGATAGAGAAGTGTTATATAGTTGCACATCATCAAAATATCCGCAGAATCCTTGGAAGCGTGCAGGGTCATTCTCAGATTTTAGTTTAGGTTCAAAAGTAGTTTCATTAAGCTTAGTACCTAAGTATAGTTGCATATTCTCCATTGAAGCAAACTCTGCCGAATGAGATCGGGAATGAATTAATTGACCATTAGCATACAATTTACCATTGGAAGCATCTGATGTATAAGTAATATAAGTCCAAACTCGATTTTTACTTAAATCTTCAAAACCAGCATCTACTTTTCCATTTTTGTATACTCGTAAGGTTGTGGTGTTATTGGCATCAACCGCATGAATTACAGTTTCAGAACCACTTACTGTACCATAAAGATCAATTAAACCAGCATAATTGATAACTCCATCCTTAAGTTCTTCACCTGCATTAACTCCATCATCAATCCATTTAACCCAAAACGAAATAGAAAATGCATCTTTATTAAGAATGGTTTCATCAAATTTAAGATAACCAGAATTTGCCATCTGTAATGAATAGTTACCAGTTTTAACATCAATAGTTGTTGGTTCGGTTGCGAATGCATCATATAAAGTGCTAGTACTTGTATTAAGACTAATTGCACCATCGGCTTTTGTTACCCCGGAAGGTAAACTAGCATCTTCGAAATCTAATGTAAATAAAGGTGTTTGTGCACTTGTTTTTAATACAAAAAAAAGTGTAATAATTGCAATGAGTGTAGATAGTTTTTTCATGTATTTAAAATTTAATTTACCATATGAAACTCCCAAATAAACTTGATTATCCTGTTATGCTTAGATATGGATTATCAAATTTATATGGTCGTTTCATAATTGTTTTAATCTCGTTCTCTTCTATATCTTAATTGTTTATTTCGTTAATCAATAGTTGGTAAAAGTTTTATAGCTATTGAAAATGAAATTTATTCTTTATCAAAGGCTTCCTTTTGTTCTGGTTTTAAATTTTTAAGCTGCCCAGGTCCCATTATTCTTGGTTTTTTATTTTCAAACAAATCCTTATACATGTATCCTTTTACGATATGCCATCCATGTGATACATTCCAAAGTTTTTCAATGGTTCCTTCTTCCCATTTACTATATTCATCACGAAGTAGAGAGTAAGTTTCAGTTTTAGAATCCTTTATATTTTTACTTTCCGTTATGTCTGCATCCAGATCGTATAAAACACTTCCAACTTCATCTGCTGCTATCATTTTATAGTTGTTATATCGCATGGCATTGGCTCTTCCCATTCTCCAGAATAACGTTTTGTGAGGAGTTCCTTTATTTTCTCCTGTAAGGTATGGCACTAAATCAACTCCATCTAAAGGTTTACCGGTTGTTTTCTCTATTCCAGCAGCTTTAATTGATGTGGCAAAAATGTCCATGGACGAAACCATTTGATAGTTGGTTACTCCTCCGTTTAATTTATTTTTCCACATCATTGCATAGGCTACTCTATGTCCACCTTCAAACTCAACACCTTTATATCCTTTTAATGGTTCAACGCTTGATGTATTTTTAGGAGAACCTCCGTTGTCGCTTAAAAAGAAAATAAGGGTATTATTAAGTAGTTTTTCATCTTCAAGTTTTTTCAACACATTACCCACAGCACGGTCCATAGCCCATGTCATAGCAGCTAAAGTTTGACGGGGGTGTCCTTTAAAAAGAGCTAAATCTTCCTTTTTAGCTTGCATTGGAGTATGTACAGCTGTAAACGAAAGGAAAACAAAGAAAGGATTACTTTTATTTTTATCAATGTAATCAATTGTTATGTCACCTAAAAAATCAGTGTAATATCCGGTAAATGTTGTATACTTCCCGTTGTGTTGAACAGCAGTGTGTGCACCTGGTTTATCTGCTTTTGCACTAGGAAAGTATGGTCTGTGTCCCCCTAAAATTCCATGAAATTCGTCAAAGCCTCTATTATTTGGATGAAATTGTTCATCACTACCCACATGCCATTTACCAAAACAGGCTGTTTTATATCCTGCAGTTTTTAAAACATCAGCTATGGTTTTTTCGCTTGGATCCATACCTAATCCTTTACCAGGACTATTCATTTCGTGTCCAAAACGTTGTTGATATCTACCAGTTAAAAAACCTGCTCTTGATGGACTACAAACAGAACCTGTAACATGAGCATCGGTAAAATGGATACCTTCTTTAGCAATGCGATCAATATTAGGAGTTTTTAAATCCTTTGATCCCATGAAACCAAAATCTGCATATCCTGCATCATCTGCCATAAATACTATAATATTAGGTTTTTCATTTTGCGCATTTGTTTGGCTAAAAAATAACCCTAATAGTGCTAAGCAAATTAATGATAGTTTGTATCGTTTCATCTTTTTTTAGTTGGTTTTAATTATTTGAATTTGTTATTAAGCAAAAGAATAAAAGAAACGGGAAGTAGGGTGTTAAGATTGTGTCAGATATTCTTATGACAAAAATTGACTGATTTTAAAGGTTTGCGATAAATTTATAATCTTAAAAATATGTCAAAAAATATTAAAATTAAAGCAGTTGCTATTTCTTGTGTGTTGTATTGTGCAGATAACTAGCTGGATACAATATGTTGGTGAGGCGTGCTTTCTTAATAACTAACAATTCAAGTATAAATTGTTAAAACTATAGATAACAATATAATAATATTGTGAAAAGCACAGATTTATATATCATAAATATTTTAATGTACAAATTATTTATTTGCTACATAATATAATTATATAGGTTTTTATTGAGATTATATTAACTACAGATAAATATTTTATCACTAAAAAATCATACAAAATAGAAATATATAAATTTTAATGTTAGATGGTTTTATGTTGTTGATAAATAGATGTATGTGTGCTTGTGTTGCAATTAACAAAAAATTAAATATGAAAATTAAATATGTTGATGAATTGTATTTAGGTTTGTGTTGTTATTCACAAAATAAAAATTAAATAACATGAAAAAACCAATGAAACTAGCTGTCTTATTATTAGCAGCATCAACTATCGCAATTGTTTCTTGTTCAAAAGACGAGAAAATCGTAACACCCAAAGAGCCTGAAGTTAACGTAATGCATTCTCCAGAAAGCAAGACGATAACGATTAATATCGAAGGCGCAACTTTTATTCCACAAAGTACATTTCTTAAAGGAAGTACCAATAAGAAAGTTGGTGATGATATGCTCGTATTTCATTCCTATATAATGAAATATAAAGGTGGTGCAATAGGATCTGGAAATACTGCAGAATGCAGAGCTGAACTCCAACCAGGAGTTGTTGCAACAGGATTTCGAGGTAGAATTGTAAATGGAAATGTCAACCAGATTGGACTTTATGGAAGAGAATTAACACCTACTGGATTAGGGGCAGACTCCAATGCTTTTACCAATGGAGGAGGTGGTGAATTCAATGCCAGAGTGCCAGAAGGTTGTGTGTTAACAGGTATATCTGTAAATGTAAAAAATGACAATTTTGCTTCTGTAATCATGAAGTATGATACTTATAATCCATCAACCAGAAGAATTTTACTTTCAAATAAACCAATTGAGAAACAAGAAACATTTTTTTGGATGTATACTGATGGACCAGGAAGATCTGCTTATGAAAATCAAAAGTACGCAATTACAAGTATTGGTATGACTGCTGATAAACAGAAGCTTAAAAGTATGTTTGTTGGTGTATCGTATATAAAAGATCCAAAACAACAGGTAATAAGATAATCTTCTTATTATGGAATTTGTTAGAGGCTGTCCCTAAGGACAGCCTCGTTTTTATGAATTACTTCACTACAACTTTATTTGTATATAGTTTTTTATTGGCATAAAGGGTTACTAAGTATACTCCATTGGGTAATTCACGAGTAGTTATGTTATTGTCAGATGTTTCTGTACTATATACAGGTCTTCCATCTAAATTATAAATAACAAGGTTTTTGTTAGTAGTAAAATTGGTTTTAATTATAATTTGTTTACTAATGCTATATGATATCATATCTCCTGTTTTAGTTTCCGTCCTTTTAATAGCTGTTGGTAGTCCTTCGTTATAGATTGAGTTTATTTGATCTGAATTTAGAGGGTAAGCATATAGAGCAAAATTGTCAATTAACCCATTAAACATGAAGTCATTTCCTTCTTTATATCCCAATGTAATATATCCATCTTGCTCAGCAATTGATTTACCAGCTACTGATCCTATAAGTTCTCCGTTTAAATATGTTTTTACATCTTTTTTTGTTGGATCCGAAGCATTTGAACTAACGGTTACTGTTAAATAGAACCATTCATCCAATGGTAATACCATATTTTCGCTTCCTGTGATAACGTCATTATCAGGTAAACTAGGTACATTAGCTCCGGTTAAATAAGTATTAAAGCACAACCAATATGGATTATTTCCTTTTTTAGCTGCATTAAAAATACTTCTTTGTGTTCCACTTCCTGATGTAACCTGACAAAGAACTAAGTTTGTAGATAAAGCATGTTCGTCATTAATTATTTTATACCAACCAGATACTGTATATTGGTTACCTTCTCTACCCAAATTAGCAATGTTTGAAGGCGTTTTTACGTAATTATAACCATTGCTTGCAGTTACAGAAAATTTATAAGCGTTTCCGTCAACTCCTGTTTCATATGTTTCAATTGTTCCATCTCCAACTTGAACATGTGTTCCGTCACTTGTTCCGTATGAGTCAATAAGGTTATCTTCAAATTCGTATAGTAGTATAGGTTCTTCAGAGTAAGTTGTAAAACTCCAAACATCCCCTGTAGTTATTCCATTTTCGTTAACTTCATCTACTCTCCAATAATAAGTAGTTCCTGTATTTAACCCAGAATAACTATACTCATTTCCTGTTTGTTCTGATACCATATCACTTTCATCAATTGTAGCATCTTCACTAAAGTAAACTATATGAGAAGTAGCAGCTTCCCCCGAAGTCCAGGTTAAAGTACCATTAATACCTACCATTTTTTTATCAACAAATGGAGTAGGGGTGTAGGCTTTATTTGGCTTGCTATTTGGAGATATTGAACCGTATAAATATAATTCAAGAATACTTAATTCTTCTTCAGCAGTAGTATTTGACAATCCTGTAATTTTTACAAATTGGCCAGTCGCTGTAAAATCAGCTGATTTCATATTATGGTTACTATCCCAATTGCCTGAAGAAACAGCTGTACCCCAATTGGTTTTATCATCACTTACATATATCTCATATTGAGTTATTGAATTATTGCCTTTTTGGTAACGAGGTAAATATTTAAGTTGAGATAAGTCGTAACTTGCACCTAAATTAATAACCATTTCAAATGGTGTGGTGGGAGAGGCTTTACATCTAAATGCAGAATAGCATGATTTATCAAAAGCATTAGTAGCATCTTTTATTAAAGTAACATATTGAGCTTCTTCAATACTCCAGAAATCTTTATTTAGTAAGGTTTCATCAGTAAAACCTACTTTAAATGTCATAGTTTCACCTACATCACTTATATCATATACTCTAAAGTTGCTTTTTTCACCAGAATGCCAGTTTGAAGAAGGTAGTGTATTAGAACTAAATTCATCTTCACGACTTTTTTTATAACATGTTCTGTTATGAGCATTGTATTGACTGCATGCGTGTTCAATATAGATTTTTTGTTCTTCAACCAACTTAGCTTGGTTACTATATTTTTTATTTACGTGCCAAATGGTAAGTCCGCTATCTGGAATTCCACCATGGCGACCTTTTTTTAAACGACTTTCGATAAGATAATATTCTTTAGGATCTTTAGGGTTTGTGTATTTATAGGCTGAAAAATCATTGGCAACAGTAGTAATATTAGTATGTTCTTCGGTGATTTCAATTTCTTCGCTCCATCCTGCATTATATCTAAAAACTGGGTTTGGTGGTGGTGGATTTTTGCTTCCAGAACTACACATAATATCCCAAGAACTTAATCCATCTTGACCGCCTTTATATTTATATGTATCAGGCCAACCGCAAATCATATGTCCGTTTTCGTGACAAATAGTAGAAATTTTCATCGGAGAATTACCAGGAGAACAATTATATACTTTGGTTCCTACACCATCTGCGCTAAATCCATACCAGTTTGATTTGTGCCACCACATTCCTTTAGCCCAAGCCTTAGGATAACCCGTGTATACAAGATTTACCGCTTTAATTTTTTTATTACCATCAACACTTAATGTACTAAAGTCAAAACCTTGTTCATCTACCCATTTTAATGCAAGCTTTAATATTTGTTTAGCACCAGAGGCGTAAGCCATTTTATCATATTCAGCAAAGGTTTTGGGTGCTCTAAACCATCCAAATACAACATTTTCATAGGTAAGTTTGCCGTTTGAGATGTCGGCATAATATTTTTTTACCGACCCATTATTTCCATCTTTTGTAAAATTGTCTCCATTAAGCATTTCTTCAAAGTCTTCAACAGGGAGTTTTGCTGGCTTATCGGAAAAGTCTACTAAAATGGTAATACCTTTAACAGTACCAGAAATGTTTGCTGTTGTTGCCTTTAATGTTGAGGTAAGCTCTTCGTCACCCAACAATGCTTTATTTCCTTCGGTCAAACTTAACCTGGAAACGTCGCTTATGTCAATATGCTTTTTGATTGATAAAGACGATTTTAAACTGCTTTTTCCTAGGTATTTAATACCTGTAGAAACAAGCTTTGTTTTATCTTCCGAAAGTTCGGCATAACAAAGCCATCCCGTTTCTTCATCTCTAACAAGTGTATATCCATCAAAACTCTCACACCTGGCATAAAACTCATCTCCAAAAATTAATGCTTCTACGGTGCTTCCGTCTGGTTGTTCAAAAGAAAATACTTCGCCATTATAAGGGGCTGAAGTTAATTGAACAAAACAGACAAGTGCAATCACAAATACTAGTAACGTTTTTTTCATCTTATTATAATTTTAACTTTTAAATGCATTCGAAGGAACTCGCCAATAATGCATTTCCCTGTGTGAGAAAAATTTCTCATGGCTCGTTTCATGTGTTTATATTTAGTTTTCGATTGTTATGGAACTCATTTGTAAATTTTATCTTGCATTAGTGCTAATGATTGTGACAAATCCTTTGACAAAGAATACAGTGACACAAGTGCGTACAACTATAAAAATAAAATGTACCTGATAGTTTGTGTTAGCATTTAAGGTGTTGGTAACTAAGTGATTGTGTGTTGTGATTGATATATTTAGAGCGGCCCTTACGTAAAAAACATGTAAGAGCCACTCGGGGAAAAGGAAAATAAAAAGTTATTTGGGATTTTTATTTTCGTATAAATTTAACAGCTTTAAATCCTTCTGACTTAATATAATATATGCCTTTGTCAAGCGAGCTGATGTTTAAGTCGCAATAAGTTTTAACACTCATTACTTTTTGGCCTTGTGCATTATAAACATGAACCATAGGTTCTCCTTCTAAGCCCATAATGTTAATGAGTTCGCCACTAGCAGGATTAGGAAAAATCCAAACACCATCATAATCTTTTTCTATGGTAAATTCATCTTCTATATCAGTTACAACTGGCTCAGGAACAAAATCTTTATAGTAATTGATGTTATTAGGATTATAGGCAATTGGAGCTAGATTATCTCTATATTCGATACCTGCCAGGGTGATTCCTTTTTTACCTAACATTGCCCGTGTAGCCCCTACCCAATTGTAGATAGAATACCTTTCGACAAATTTTGCCTGGTCCAACTTATCTACAAAGTTTTTAATTTTTCTAGCTTGTTCTTCATAGGTTGGTTTACATCCTGTCCAGTTGGCTCCATTATTCCATTCTGTAATCCAAATAGGCTTTCCGGTGCGTTTACTAACAGCCCTACATCTATTAACCATATCCGATGCAGATCCACAACCAATATAATAGTGCATGGCAACAAAATCTACCCTGTATCCTTTGTTCTTACATTTATTCAAGAACGAAAACAACCAGTTTAAACCTCCGTCTGATGGAGAAGGAGAACCTAACCTTAAACCAGACTCTAATAAATTAGGCCATAATTCAAGTGCTTTGGCTACTCCCATATTGGCTTGATCCGGACGATCTGGTTCGTTAAAACCTAGTACATGGGTAGAACCTTTTTTATAATTGATATTTTCGTATTTGTTCCAACCTGCATTATGGCGCATAGGTACATACTCCATATCCAGGTTTGAAGTAGCTTTGTTATTCCAATCATATCTCCATTTACATTTTAGTTTCGAAGGTTGAGAAGTTCCTCCTCCACACCATCCTTTTTTAGTAGGCCAGCGCCAAGGTATAACTCTAACAAAAGATGTTTTTCCTTGCAACGAACTTGGTAAATTTAATACTAAGTCAAAGTCATTGGCAATGTATACTTTACTAATGCCTCTTCCTGTAGGTTCTACGGCAAATGTGGCCATGTAACCTTTTTTAAGGATAAATGAAGAAATATTATCGTTAAAATCGGCTAAATCTGTTGAACGATAGTAGTAGTATGAACCAAAAGTTCTGGAATCTCCAACTTGATCATTTCCTTTAAAAACAGTTAATGCTCGGTAATCAGGACTGTGAGGAATAACCACACATCCATCTTTAAATTGAACCAACCTTACATTCTTGCCTAATTCTGCTTTTTTATCATTAACAATAATTTGAGTTAATAAGCTATCTCTAACCGAGGATGGAACAATGTTGTAGAAATATAACCAGGCATCTTCGGAATTTAATAAGATACTACCATCTCTTAATATACTTTTAGCTTCATTATCATATAAATGCAAGCTGGCTTCACCATTAATGGATAATACTTTATCCTGATAATAGTGTTCGTGGCGCTTATCTCCGGTTAGTTCTTCAATAGTTAATTCCTCTGCCGAAGTTGAACTTAATGATATAGCATAGTCCTTTATAGAACCATCTTCTGCTGTAACTCTTATTTTATAAGTTTCATCAATTATTTCAAAGCTAGTGCACGGATCATTTTTTGATGTCAATACCTCAAAATCAGCTTTAGTTGACACAGATATAGATGAACTCAATTGAAATTTATAGGTTCCTTGTGGAATATTGTAAATTTCTTTATTTTCTTCATTAATAGAACCAATGTTACAGCTTAAAACATCTTTTTCAGAATTTAAAACTAGGGGGAGCAGGGATAAGTTGTAATTAGCTGTTTCATTGGTTCCATATACTCTAACAAGCATGTTTTCGTTAACTAATGTCTTTTCACTATTAGTAACAGGATTGCCAGTTGTTCCATCAATAATATCAAACTGAATTCCATCATATGTTCTTATTTTATACTTAAATTCCATTACAGTTAGGGTAGGGTCAACTTCGGAAATAGTATAACTTTGGTTATCAATACTTCCTGTTTTTATTGATTTTAACCAATGATCGGCAAAAATCATATTATACTTTTGAATTGAACCATCTTCGGCAACTACTTTTAAGTACATTCCCGAACTAATGTTTTTAGTACCGTAGTCGACACTTTTATCGTCGTTTTTATTGTAGATGCCTACGTATGCATTATCACTTATGGTTAAGCCTTTTAAAAAGCTCTGTACTTTTGCACCTCCAAGCACTAAATTTTTAATGGTTTTACTATCCTGATCTAGCTCCCCATGAGACACAGCAAGAATATCTTTTTCTGTACTTAAGCCAGTTTGATCCAACTCAACAAAAGAAACATTGTCGATCCATACTTTGCTTTTGGTAAGATGGTAAAATGTAATTCTGAATTTATTGACTTCTTTTTGTGTTGCTTTTATGGTGATTGAATATTCTGTCCAAAGCGTATCTTTTATTTCAATGTAGTTACTATGCTTCCAACTACCATCATTGTATTGAAGAGACATTAAACAAGCCTTGCTTTTGTCTCCAACTTTTGCCATGCAAGTAAGTTTATACGTTTTATCAAGTTCTAAATTAAAAGTTTGGTTGAGTGCTTTCTCTTTTGTAAGTTCTGCTGCATACGAACCTTCGTATACACTATCGGCTTGTATCTTATATCCATATCCTCCCCAACCGGAGGCATCGCCGGTTTCAAAACCAGGGTTGGAGACAAGATTAGTTTGCCCCCAAACAATATGCATTGTGAGTGAGAGCAATAAGAGTAGATTTTTTTTCATTTTTTGTAGATTTAGATTGTTTACATCAATATTATTAAGTTATGATGTAATTTACTGTGAAATATTTATCAAATTCTCTGATTTCAATTATAGGTCAAGAAATGAACAAATAGGTCAAATACTTTTTGTGTGCGCAGAAAAAGGGATAATTGGTTTAAATGTTTAGGAGATTATTTTGAAATCGTGATAAACATTAAAAATTACGTAAGATAAGTTGTAATTCCTATTGAAATATTCATAATGAAAAAAAGTAAGCATAGCCAGTCCCATTTAATGGGAGCTATAGTTCTGAGGAGTTGTTAATACTAAAAAAAATGTCATAATGGAAACTGATCAAAAAAGCATGGGCGTTTTGAACATGGAAATTATAAATAACCCCAGGTTTTAACCCAAACATGTTTAAGTTAAAACCGATTTACATCTTGGCTAAATGCACGGGATGAATCCCATGTCTCGTTATAAAAACATGCAAATTTCAAAGTTTCGTTCATCAAGAAGCAAAGATCCATTTTTTTTGCATAACAAGCTTTTAGTCAGATGTTCTTCAACTCTTGATTCGATTTATTAGCTATTATGCTAAAAAACTACCCCACCTTAATAGAAGGCAGGGTAGTTTATCTTTTTCTGGAATTGTAATGTTTTTTAATAATGCAGAAAGATTATTTGTTATCTAAAATCATTTCTTTTAAAGCTTGTAACTCCTTCTTCATTGAACACATATCTTCCTCTAAACTTTCTACTTCTTTATCCTTTTCCTTTAGTTTTTTATCTTGTGTAATAGTGTGTAAAGTTAATTCTTCAATTTTCTGTAATAACAACTTATTCATTTCAGCTAAATTAACACCTTGTTCCTCCATTTCTATCGCACTTGGGATGTTTTCCAAATGCTTATGTTCTTTTATATAGGCTTCAACTTCGGATAGGTCTTTTAAGTTGTAGTCTTCTTCAAAAACGAAGTCAGCAGTTTGACCGTTAGCTGTGTAGGTAATTTGGTTGGCAGCGAGTATTCCATTAAGTTGCATATCTTCAATACTCGCTAATGTTACTTCTATTTCTTGTGCTTTTATACTACCAGCTACGTCCAGCTCAGCATCAGGAGTTGTTGTTCCAATACCTACTTTACCACCATTAATAAAAGAATTACCATGTGCATCAAATTTGATTTGTTGATTTCCCTCAGGATCTCTAATATCTAAATAATGACTTCCTCCACCGCTTCCCCAAATTTCAACTCGTTGAGGTATACGAATTACACCATCGGCATATATAGATGGGTAATCTCCAGGCCTATTTAATGGATCAACTTCGTTAAATTTACCTATTTTAATATCATTCTTATCTTCGGATGCATTAGTACATATATGCAATTTAGCAGAAGGATTAGTTCCAATACCAACATTTCCACTGTTATTTATTGTAAAAAAATTAAATTTCCCTCTTTTTATAAGAAAGTTAGAGTTATCTCCCCAAGTAGTTTTACTATAAACTTGAATTCCCCAATTTTTATAACCCCACTCACCATTAATATCTACATTCGACCCCAGTTCAATTTCTGCAACTCGATTCATACTCAGTTTGCTAATATTATATCCAATTTTAGCAGCAACATAAACATCTTCATTAGCACCAAGTGTTTCACAAACATGAAGTTTTTTAATAGGATTTATACCCCCTATACCAACCTTTCCATCCTTATAGTAAATTGGACTTGAGGTGTTCTCAGGTATTTGAGTTTGCCCCCAAATGGTAGCAGCATAAAAAATAGTAATAATTAAAAAAGAAAGTCTTTTCATTTTTATAATTAGATTATGCACAACAAAGCCTTATATCTTAATAATGGCTCTTGTGCTAGTTAAAAAATAATATTATTTAAATAGAATTGCTCCATTTTAAAGGTACTTCTGACTGGAGCATCATTCTTTTGTGGCGAGTAAATTTTGTGTTTTAATCATAGTTTATTTGTTTGGTTAAGTTGTTATTCATATTCAATGTTTTTCTTGTTTGTGAGATTTAAGAAATGCAGTGCAAATAAAGAAAAATTGATGAAAATAATCAATAAGGTAAGTATTATTAAATGTTAAACAAATAGTAGTTTTTAAAATTGCATTATTTGCCATTTATATGCCAAATAATTCTTATTTATATGTCAATTTAGCTATTTCTCGTATTGAAAATATTGAATGAAAGTTAATGTAATAATGGTAATTAAGATTTGAATGCGATGTTTGGAGATAAAATTTAAAAGCGAAATTTAATAAATTCTGTTCTTAAAAATACTATGTATGCAAGCTAACAAATAACAAAATACACTAAATTTAAACAGTCCAGAAAAACCAACTTCAATAGATAATATTATAGCTAAAGGAGTAGCGATAACAGAGAAAAAACCGTTAATAGCCCAAGCGGCAGGTATTTTATTGTTTGATTGTAAAGCAAGCTTTGATATGGCTATGGGAAATGGTATACCCATAAAAAAGCCTAAAATTCCTATTGTGATAACACTAAATATTATTTTATAAGGGTATGTTAGAGGTAGTGAGATGCTTATAAAATGCGGTAGAAATATTATGAATATTATAAGAATAATTGAGATAGATAGAGGAGCTATCCAAATTTTATTTATTGGTATTATTTTTTTTGAATAAAAACTACCTAAGCCGGAGGACATGAGTAGAGCACATATAACAATAGCTACAGAATAAACCGGATTACCAAAGTATATATTAAACTGATGAATTAATACCATTTCGGTAAACATATAACCCATTCCGATTAAAGCAAAATATATCAAAGTGTTATATTGTGTTTTGGTGTGTTTAATAAGTACTAGTGGGGTAAGAATAAATAGGACACCTAATATAAGTACCAGGATTACTGTTATAATAGCAATAAGATATCCTAGTTCAAAATAAGGTACAGAATTTAAATTATAGTTTTTATAGATTTTGGAAATTGAACCTGGTTTTAAAAATTGTGAGAAATAGGGTTTGTTATCTGTTGTAGGATTTATGCGAAAAGGATACGATTTGTAAAATTTTTCTTTTTCGAATCCGGTTAATTCTTTGAGAAAGCTACTGAAAAGAGTATCGGTTGATTGGTGCAATATATTGTTTTGTAATTTATCGTGTTGGTTAAAAAATATTGGGTCAAACAATAAAGAATCGCAAAAATACTTGGTGCGATCAATTTCAAAATCACTGAAAGGTGTGCGTTTAACTATTAGCGTAAGAAGGTTCCAGTTTTTAACGCCTATCAAATGATTATATGTTGAGTTGACCTGTTGTTTTAGCATTTCATCTATAGTAGCAACTAGCTTTAATGGAGTACGATATGGATAATCTAACCAGCAAGAAATGCATAATGCTCCATTATTGTTAAGTCTTTTCCAAACATCATTAAATGCTTCAATAGTTAACCAGTTTTGTTCTTCGATGGCATATAAACCAGTTGTTCCATAAAAAGAGCCAGTTATAGGAAAAACAATGGCATCGTAGAGTGTTGTATCTTGTTTTAAAAAAGATCTGGTTGTTGTGTTTTGGAAATTAATATATGAGTTGTGATTCACTTTATTTATCTGGTAATTACTCATATTAATTAATGTTGGATTCATTTCAACAGCAGTAATATGTTTAGATTGATTGTTTAATGCCATGAATACATGCTCTCCCAAACCAGATTTAAGAATAAGCGATTTGTTTCGATAACCAAGATAATAAGTAAGTGCTATTGGGCTACTATCTAATATCAGAAATGAATTATCTACAGAATCAGAAGGAATGTAACCAACAGCTTCTCCGTTTACAAATACCATCCTTGCTTGCGGTATGGATTTGGTGTTTTGTAAACTAACCGAAGGAGCATAACGAATAACTGGTGAAGATACAGTTTGAACCAATCCATAAGGGGTGTTTCGGATAGTTTCTGCTTTACTTTTAGGGAGATTAATGGTTTTGCTCCAACTTTTATATTGTGATGGTTTAAACTCAGGGGCAAATATGATGCAGGCAATAATTAAACATAAAGCTCCAGTTAGCGTAATTTTGTGGAGCGGAGTGTTTATTTTACTATAAATAATGTATCCTACAAGAGGAAAAATAGCATTGGTTATAGGAAGATGATGAGGTAAAAATTTCCACATTAAACCTACTGTTACTATACCACCGATACCTGAACCAAGCAAATTTGAAAAATAGAGCCTTCCTATCTTATCAGAATACTTTGTAAATGTCATTCCAATAGCAATAGCAGAACATAAAAAAGGAATAAAATATAGTAAGCAAGTAAAAGCTAAGCGAATAATATGCCGATAATCTGTAAATACAAGATAAGTATCAAACTGAAGCCATGAACTACCTGTTAATATTGGAGCTAATAGCATAGTAATACATGTAGAGATTAATAAAATGGAATAAATTTGGCTGTAATTATTTAAAATTTGATCTTTAAAAATAGCCAATATTACTCCCGAGGCACCAAATGCCAGTAATGCAACTGATATAATTAAAAAGGCCATGTAGTGCCATTGTTGAATAGAAAGTACTTGTATTAATGTCAATTGGTATCCAATAACAGATATGGATAACAATGCCAGACTTATATATAGTTTTGAATACTCCCAGTTCATTTTGAGCGGGTAAAAGGAACAAATCTTACAGGTAATAAAGTTTTAGTAGTGAATTTGGATTCCTTTTTTCTTACAAGCACTAATTTTTGAACCTGGAATGGATTTCCCACAGGTATTATCATAAGTCCGTTTACTTTTAGCTGCTCAATTAGTGGAGGAGGAATATATGATGCAGCAGCAGTCACGATAATAGCATCATAGGGAGCATGTTCTTTCCAACCATCATAACCATCGGCTGTTTTAACCAAAATGTTTTTATACCCAATTCGGCTAAGAAGATCAGAAGCTTTATCTCCTAGTTCTGGGATTATTTCAATAGTAAATACACTATCAACAATTTCGGCAAGGATGGCAGCCTGGTAACCAGAACCAGTACCTACTTCCAGTACTTTAAATTCGGGTTTAAGATGAATAGCCTGGGTCATATAAGCTACAATAAAAGGTTGCGAAATAGTTTGTCCATATCCAATAGGTAATGGGCCGTCGTCATAGGCTCGTTTTACATAACCATCTGGAACAAATAAATGACGAGGTACTTTCGACATTGCTCTTAACGTGGCTTTGTCTGTTATTCCTCTTGGACTAATTTGATCTTCAACCATCAATTCCCTGCTTTTTTCAAATTCATCCTTTTGTTGAGATATAATATCATATACAATTAAAAAAAGTATAATTATTGGTAAGATTAAGGATCGCTTCATATTAAATTAAATAAAATTAAAATATGATAGTTGTTTATATACTCATTGCAAGAAAACGCCAAATACTGCGTTACGCTTGCCAGAAAAATACTCATTTACACAAGTTAAACTCCGTTTTTTCAGGCTTCACAAGCCTTGTCTTTGAAGCTTTCTTATCAAAGACTAAAAAAAGGTAGTTTTCTTGCAGGCACTATATAAATTTACGAAATATTAAAAGGAATGTCTATTAGTTATTAGATGTAATTTGTTGTTTTTGAGGTGAAAAGTTGTTGTTTTTCAAATTAAGACTTTGAATCATTAATAATATTACAAATAAAATTGTTCATTCTATCATAATGGCTTCCTTTCCAATAAATACGATTACATTCAGGGCATCTAAAAAAATGATCAAAACGTAGTATTATATCAGATGATAAAATAGTTTTGGCATTTTCTTTACTTTCTTTAACTAATAGCAGGTTACATAATAAACATCTGCTAAGAATCTTAAATTGAGATATAAGATCAAATTTTGTTATAACTTCTTTAAATTGTTTAATTGGTTGGATGTTTCTAATGTAATATCCGTGGTTTACTCGCTTTGATCTTAGCATTGCCTTATCACGAGTTAGAATAATTCGTCCTGTTTTAACCGAAATGTCAATAATTTCATTGTCTTCATAGTTGCCGTCATATAAAGTATCAAAACCTGCCATTCTTAAATATTTGGCAAGTTTTCCTAAATGAGCATCTAAAATAAATTGGGTTACTCTTAAAGGTTGAGGTCTGAGAGAATTTAATGTTGAAATATCTAAACTTTCGAACATTGGGTAAACCGAAATATAGTCTTCATCATTAAGCCAGTAATCAAATTTTTCTGACTCTCCGTTTACTAATATCAAATCAACTTCGGATAAAGGTACTTTTAATGATAAAATAGCTTCTTGAACTTTTAATGGACCAGCAAACAAATGTTCAAATAAATGCTGTTTCTTTTCATTAGGAAGAAAGTCATTTAATTCAGCATAAAATCTGAAATATACTTTTTTGTATTTGATACCATTTATCTTCATATACCCTCTAATTTACTACTCTTAATTTATTATAAGATAATTAGAAACGTTTATTTGTTCAATCTTGAACAAATAAGTCAAATGAATCGATAAGAAAAGTGGTGGTAAGAATTTTTGATTTAAAATTCAGAATGATTTTAACGTTGGTATGTTAGTTTTAATTCAAGTTTTCCTTAAATGAACTTTAAAAATTATGAAACTAGCCTGAATGATATTTCTTAATTAAAAAGTATTCATAAGATGGCGAGTTTCATGTAACAATTAAAAAATAAAATCTATACACATGAAATTGAAATTTACATTTTTATTTTTCTCTTTTTTGATCACAAGTATAATGTTTGGTCAAAATATATTATTGGATGGAGAGATGGAGTCTGCTAGTGGCTGGACAGTTTATGATTTAAATGGTGCTGGAGTAGATAGTAATTACGAATTTAATTATAGTGGTTCTTTACCCTTAGGAGGTAGTGGAGGTTGCTTAAGAATAGTAGGAGATGCGAGTAATCCATTCAAACTATTATTTTGGCAAGAAGTTACAGTTGAAGCTGGAAAAATTTATAAGCTTGATGCTGACATTAAAACTGCATCGGCTAATAAAAATTTTTATGCACAAACATATTTAAGCAATGTTGCACCAGTCGCAGGTCAAGATTATAAACCAAATAGCAATGATGTAAAAATAGGAGTTTCTACCTGGAAAGGTTGTGGTTCAGGATTAAATGGCTCTTTAGCAGAATTGTATTGTCAAGGTACTGGTGAGTTAGTTACAGTATCAGGAACAGCTGGGCAAAATGTAGACTTATATTATGCAATGAGAGTTGGTACAAGTGACGCATATCCTAGCAATAATTTTGAATGTTTGTTAGATAATCTTTCTCTTGAGTTATATGATAATTGGTTACTAGAAAGCGTTTCTGATGGTGATTTAGACAATTCGGGGGTTACTATAACTGATATAACCCCGGGACAGACTGTTAGTGAGTTTAAAAATAAACTAATTACTAAGCATGGAGCAACGGTAGAAATTATTGATGCAACAACTAAAGAGGTAATTGCTGATCAAAGTATAGCATTATCAGAAACTATGGTTGTTCAGGTTACAGGTAATCAAACAAGTGAATATACATTATCAATTCGCTCATCCTCAACAGAGAATGAAATTACAAGTATTTTTGAAGCTACAGTAGATAATACTGCAGGTACAGTTTCAAATTTTCCTGTAAATATTGCAGTGGTACAGTTAATGACTGGTTTAGAAGTTTCTCCTTATGCTACATACCGAATTTTAAACAGCACAGATGTAGAACCAACTAATTATGTAGATTTAGTTGATGCGACTTATAAAGTAGAGGTAACATCTGAATCAGGAGCTGTAAAAATATTCACCATTGAATTAGGTTCGTCTGAGTATACTGATGTCTTAAATATTTCTGGTGACGTTAACGCAAACAACGTTATTTCTAAAAAGATTGTAACTGTTCAGGATAATTCAACTTCACATATTACAGGAACTGAAGATTTATTTAATGGTACGATATTAAATTTAACTGCCGGAAACTCCTGGATATACATCGACCATATTAAACCATCTGTGGTTATTAATAATTACTTAAAACATTTTAGTGTTGATGGAGCTGCTGCAGTTGCTGATGAAAACCTACGTGTAGATAGGTATTTAGAAGGAACTGTGTTAATGTCTCATGCATCAGATTATACAGCTTTTAAGGTTTACAAAGGAACCAACCAAACTGGAGAAATGCTAGGATTAGGTAATACTAATTTGGTTACAGATAATAAACCTCATATGTTAGGAACCTTCGATGATGCAATTAAATCTTTTACGCTAAAAAAAGGATGGATGGCTACATTGGCTCAAAATGCTGATGGAACTGGTTATAGTCGTGTATTTATTGCAGATGAAGAAGATTTAATTGTAAATGAATTACCAGCTTCATTAATCGACAAAGTATCTTTTGTAAAAGTATTTAAGTGGAGTTGGCCTCGTAAAAAAGGCTGGTGCGGGGGTGATGCATATGGAGCAGTTAAAAAAATTGATGGGGATTGGTTTTATGCTTGGAATGCAGGAAAAAGTTCATCACAGGATGTTGAATATGCACCAATGCGTCACAATGCTTCTTGGCCTGGTTATGGACAAATAACTAAAAAGAAAAATGTTAATCATGTACTAGGTTTTAATGAACCAACGCATAAGGATCAGGCAAATATGACTTTGGAACAAATGATTAACCAATGGCCAGAGTTATTAAAAACAGGCTTCAGATTAGGTTCTCCAGCACCTGCAGATGATGGAATAAACAGGTTATATAACTTTATGGATGCTTGTGAAGAACTTAACTTTAGAGTAGACTTTATTGCGATGCATTATTATTTGGGAGGGACAACACCTAAACAAATGTATAATCGTTTAAAAGCAATTCACAATAGATGTGGTAAGCGACCAATTTGGATTACCGAATGGAACAATGGTGCAAATTGGACAGATAAAACTGAGAAAGTAACAGAGGCAATACAAGAAAAAGAAATACCAGGATTCCTTCATATGTTAGATACATGTTCCTTTGTAGAACGTTATTCAATATATAATTGGGTAGGTGATGGAAGAAGAATGACGCGTAAGAATGGTTCGTTAACACCTGCTGGTGAAATATATAAATATAACAATAGTCCTAAAGCCTTTAATCCTAAATACGAAGAAGTACCAAGATATTTAGAAATTACAAGGCCGTATAATTTTGAGGCAAATCTTTCAGAAGGAACGATAAAATTAAAATGGAAAGATCAATCAGGAAATATTGATGGATATTATATCGAACGTAAAATAGACGGAGGAGCTTATGAAGTAATTGAAACATTAAATGATCCATCTATAAAGTCTTTTAATGATGATTCATGGACTGGGGCAGAGACGGCAAAATATAAAATTAAAAGTTTCCAATCAGGAGGAGGTGAATCTTCTTATTCAAATGTAGCTACTATTGAAGTTAAATATTGTACTGGTGATGCTCAAATTCAAATGTTAAAGACTACTCAAGAACAGTCGGTAAAAGATCAATGGCACAATGTATTATTTTCTGAACCATTTGCAGTTAAGCCTATAGTTGTTGCGTCTCCTTTAACTAATCTAGGAAGTGATCCAACATTAATTAGGGTAAGAAATGTTACTACTACAGGATTTGAGTTTTTAGTTAAGGAGTGGGATTATCTTGATGGAAAACATGGTAAGGATGAATCTGTTTCTTTTGTTGCAATGCAGCCTGGTACTTATCAATTTGGTGATATAAAAGCACACGCATTTAGATCAACAAAAGTTACTCATAACTTTAATACCTATACTTATCCTGAGGCTTTTGAAGAGGTACCTGTTGTTATAGGAACACAAGTTACTAATAGTGGAAAGGCTACCACAGTAATTCGTTTTAATTCAATTACAGAAACAAATTGTTCATTTAGAATTCAGGAAGAAGAAAAGAATGATGATGAGCATGGAAACGAAGAGTTAAACTTTCTTGCCCTATCTTCTGGAACAGGAACTATGTTTGGTCATAATATTGAAGTTGGTAAAACAGGTGCCACAGTGAACCAGGATTGGTATTCAATTCCATTTTCAAATTCTTTGATTGAACCAGGATTTTTTGCTCAGGTTCAAACAATAAATGAAGTAGATCCATGTGCAATCAGGTATCAATCTTTGAGTAGCAGTGGAGTACAAATTATCGTTCAGGAAGGTAAGTCAAAAGATGATGAGCAACTACATGCTTCGGAAGAAGTAGGTTGGCTTGTGATAGATAATATTAATCAATATGTTCCTACTGCTATTGACGAAAATTACTTTAATCAGTCTATCACAATAGCTCCAAATCCTGTTAGAGTAGGAGAACCTGTAGAGGTATTATTTGAGGAGTCATTATCAGGAACAGTTGAGGTTTATAATTTGGCTGGTAAAGTGATGCAATCGAGAGGTATAAATAATGAAAGTACTTTGTTGCTTGATAGTTCTCTTTCTCCAGGAATGTATTTTGTTATAATAAAATCAAGTGGAGTTACAGCTACTAAAAAACTAATTGTTAAAAATTAAAATCCCATAATTATACAGACGCTTAGTTTACAAAGGGCACAGAGGATTATCAAACTCTGTGTCTTTTTTTCTAAATATTGAATTTGTTGTTAGAAATGAAAAAAATATACTTATACCTCTTTTTATCCATTATTTTAACATACTGTCCAATTTCGGTTTTCTCTCAATCTTCACCCAATGTTATTTACATTATGTGCGACGATTTGGGTATTGGAGAATTAGGGTGTTATGGTCAGACTTTGATCAAAACTCCCAATATAGATAAAATGGCTACTGAAGGTATGCGATTTACCCAGCATTATTCGGGTTCGGCAGTTTGTGCCCCAACTCGTGATGTTTTAATGACGGGAATGCATACAGGTCATACACATATTAGGGCTAACTGGAGAAAGGGAGATTATCAGGAGCCGATTAAAGATGAGGCTTTTACAATTGCTGAAATGTTTAAAAATGCAGGTTATGTAACAGGTGCGATAGGAAAGTGGGGAATTGGAGGACCTGGAACAACGGGTGATCCTTTAAATCAAGGTTTCGATCATTTTTTTGGATACTTAGGCCAAGTACAGGCACATAATTACTATCCCGATTACCTTTGGAGAAATACAGAACAGGTTTCCCTTGATAACTTATCGGTTAATAATGATTATAGTCACGATTTTATGACAGATGAAGCCATTTGGTTTATCGATCAAAATCATAATAAACCTTTCTTTTTATATATTCCGTTTACTATTCCACATACTAAATTTCAAGTACCTGATTTAGGAGAGTATGCCACAATGGATAATTGGACAGAAAACCAAAAAACTCAAGCTGCGATGATTTCTAGAATGGATAGTGATGTAGGGAAAATTTTACAGAAATTAAAGGATTACAATATCGACGAAAATACACTTGTAATATTTACAAGTGATAATGGTGCACATGGAGCAGGAAATACTATTGCGTTATTTGATGGAAATAGTGTATATAGAGGAAAAAAGAGGGACTTATATGAAGGAGGTATTAGGGCACCTCATATCGCATGGTGGCCGAGTATTATAAAACCAAGTACGGTAAGCGATCATGTATCAGCTTTTTGGGATCTTTTTCCAACTTGTTGTGAATTAGTGGGGCAACCCATTCCAGAAAATTTAGACGGAATATCATATTTACCAACACTTTGGCCCGATAAACCCGGTCAGCATGCTCAAGATAAACATGAATGTCTTTACTGGGAAATTCATGAAAATAATAAAAGGGCACAGGCAGTGAGAATGGGCAATTGGAAAGGTGTTAGAACAAATGTAAAAAATAACATGGATGGATACATCCAGCTATATAACCTGGAGACAGATGTAAGTGAAACAACCGATGTTTCTTTACAATATCCAGAAATTACAGAAAAAATAAGGTTTTTAATGCTAACTCAACGAGAAGAGCATCCGCATTGGAATTTTAAATTCCCAATTGATATCAAAATTGCAGATATTCAACTGAGTGGTTATAATGATAGGGCAAAAGTATCAGTAGAAAATAAACTACAATTGGTTGTGGATATTATTCCGTCTAATACATACGATAAAAGTATTGAGTTTGAGATTTTGCCTGTAAATGGTAACGAGATAGCTGAAATTAATAAATTGGGAGAATTAGTTGTTGGAAATGAAATAGGTTTTGTTGATGTTGTTGTTAAATCAGTAGATAATCCTGAAATTAAATCGGTATTTAGGGTTGAGATTACAGATGGTCTAATCTTAGAGACAAAGCATCCTGTTTATACATCATCAACATCGGTTAATGTTGAAGGCGAAATAGTGTTTGGTGATGGTGCCTTGGAGACAGGTTTTGTTTGGGGATTAAGTGAAAATCCTACAATAAATAATTGCTCAATTGTTGCTAATTTAAATAATAACATTTTTACAGCGTCTATATCTGGTTTAATACCAGGACAAAATTATTACTTACGATCATATGCCAAAACAAGTGAGAAAATAGAATATGGGAATGAGTTTACCATGCAAACCCAGAGTGTAGATTTGGTAGAACTTTACGAAAATCTGGTTTTATATTATCCGTTTGATAATGATATTGTTGATCATTCAAATAATTCAAATGATCCAGGATTAATAAATGGAGCACCAATAAATAGTGGCGATGCTATTTACGGGCAATCATTGACTTTTGATGGAAGTGATGATTATTTGCAAACACATCAAGGTTTATTAGATCCTTCGCAAAAACCATTTACATTTTGTGTTTGGATTAAACCAACAGATGACCTAACCAAAAGGGTAATATTTCAACAAGAGTCAGTAGAGGGAAGTGGTAGGTCAATTTTATATTTGGATGAAGGTAAGTTTACTTCTTATTTAGGAGGTAAGTCCAATAGTTCAATTGGTTCTTACCAAGTTGGAGATTGGACTCATGTTGCTATAACAGGAAATCCAATAGATGGTACTATTCAGTTTTTTGTAAATGGAAAAGCAGAAAATAAAATAGAAGGTATTAACCTTGAGAAGAACATCGGAGAAATTAATATAGGCAGACACAAAATTGGATCAAACGAAAACAGAAAATGGTATGGCCAGATGGATGAGGTAATGGTATTTGAAAAAGCCTTAAATGAATTTGAGGTAAAAGAAATCATGAACTCTCATGTATACCAAGAAAAGTCTGAAGCAAAAATCAAGTCCTTTATTGTAAATGATTATATACCTGCTAACATATATCATGATCAAGGAGTTATTAATTTTACTCTAGATGATAATATGGATATTAAAAGTGTAAAAACATCAGTAATTCCTTCTAAAATGGCTACTGTAACACCATCATCCGAACTAAATGTTGATTTCACTAATTGTAATATTTATAATGTAACCTCTTATAATGGTATCATTAAAAGCTATGATGTAAATGGGAATATTAGTACATCAATTAATTCAACAGAAACTTATAATAAAAGCTTCAAATTATTTCCAAATCCAGCCAAGGAATATATTCATGTGAAATTATCTGATAATTTAGAGTTGAATGAGGGAAGTAAAATAGAGGTAAAGGTGTTTGATATTATTGGAAAAGAATATCACCTGGATTATCAAAGATTCTTATTTTCAGAAAGAGAATTTAAAATTCCATTAAACCTTAAAAAAGGCCTTTATCTGGTCATATTATATGTTGAAGAATTAATACTTGGTAAATCAAAACTGTACATATTATAAATTAACTTATTGCCTGGCTATTTGTCTGAAATACAATGTGCTTGTTTTTTTAGTTTGGATGGTCAATAGCCTTGACTTATTTGTTCATAGTTTTCAATTTTAGTTCACTCTTTATAAGTTTTGTTTCAATATTTATTATTCAATATTAATTGACAAATAAGTAAGATGAATTTTGGTGAAAAAGTATGAATATTGCTTAAAGAATGTAAAAAACAATAATCTATTCAATAATTATTAACAATCGAAAATCGATATTTTATGAAAAAAGTAATTTTTACTCTAGCATTTTCTGCCATGACTTTATTTGGTATGGCTCAAACTCCGGTTTGGACTTTAGATTTTGAAGGAGGAGCTTATCCTTCAGGTGTAACTGCTGTAGATGGAGCAACTTCTACATCAGGAGATGCTCTTGCAACGGTTGAAACAACTTTAGATAAGCAAAATGGATCTCAATCACTACAAATCGCTAATAGTGGTTATTTACAAATATTAAATGTTAATCCAACACAATTCTCGATCTCTTTCTGGACGAGATGGGTAGATACAGGTGCTGGAGTTGGAGATGAAACCGATGATGGCGTTATTGGTTATGCTGGATTTCTTGATTTTGTAGGTGATGTGAGTGGTACTCCTACAGCTTTTGTATTTGTTGATGCTACAAATAATAATAAATTGAGAGTAAACAAAGGAACTGGTGCAGATGCTGCTTTTGATGATGGTAGTGGAGCTACAGATGGTAGTAACAGGATATGGTGTCATGTAACTGTAACTTCTGATGCATCGAATGCTTATTTGTATGTGAATGGTCAAAAAATTGGAGAAAAGGCTCATCAAACTAATTTTGCATCAATGACCGATCCTAAGCTTATTTTGGGAGCTAAAATTGATGATGCAGCTACAATAACCCCTAAAGTTAAGAATAAAGATGATAGATATATGGGTCTTTGTGGTTATATCGATGATGTAAAATTGTTTAGTGAAACACTAACAGCAGAACAAGTTGCAGGTTTATCTACTTCTATTTATGGTGATATTGAACTAGGCAATGAGGTTAATGCATATGCAGTTAATAATGCTATTCAGGTTGAAACTAGTTTAATAGGTTCTAAAAAAGTTACAGTATATAATTTAAGCGGAAGTCCTGTTTATAGTACCGTTGAAAATGCAAATACATTTGCAACAGATGAATTATCTAAAGGTATTTATATTGTATCAATTGAAGCAGATGGTAAATCAGCTCGCGTAAAAGTAGCGGTTCAATAGTATAATTTATCATTAATATAGTAAAGGGGGTGGAAATAATTCTACCCCCTTATTTTTTATATTAATGTATCATAAACATTAGTTTTAGTTTCTAACACATATTAGAATACTAAAGTTTAAGTATTGATAACGAAATATTTAAAGTTTAATTGATTTTGTAAATATGTGGTTGAGTATAATTTATTTTTAGCCCAATACATAATAATTTACCCGTAGTCCATATTCTAATAATGAAATTCTTGATCCTATTTTTTATACAATATCGGAGATGCTAAAAGATGCAGGTGGTGCCACTTGTAATATTGGTACATGACATTAAAGAGAAGATACTGTTACCGAACCTATTGGTCAGGAATTTGATATAAATAGTGGATAACAGGAAGAATTAAACCTGACTGACAATACAAAAGTAATATTTTTAGAGAGAGGCATGGTGGAATTATAAGTGTTTTATCATTTAAGGATTATATAGGAAGTTATTGCGAAGATGGTTTGAGAGAATCATTGGCTATATTTTTTTATAAGCAAACTATTCGTTATTAATTATTTTCTTAACATATCCTGATGGAGAAACACCAAATTCCTTTTTAAAGCACCTTGAAAAATAGGAGTGGCTTGTAAAACCTACAGCATACATAACTTCCGACACATTCATATCCCCTTTTGATAATAATTGAGCTGAACGCTTAAGTTTTATACTTTTTACAAATTCAGAAATAGACATGTTGGTAATTGCTTTTATTCTTCGGTATAATGTTGAGTAGCTAAAACCTAGTTCGTTACAGATTTGCTCATTAGAAATTTCAGTGTCTTGAATATGTAGTTCAATATAACTAACCAACTTTTGTAATATCTTTTCTTCTACTGATTCAACCTCTGTCTTAGAATGTGATATTACTTCATTAACATTTACCTTGCTTTTTGCAGGACTCAATTTTAATAAACTTTCAATATAAGCATCCAGTAGGCCAATATCAAATGGTTTAGAAAGGTAAGCATTAGCGCCACAGTTGATCCCTTTTATTTCATCTTCTAACAAGGTTTTAGCAGTTAATATTACAACAGGAATTGATGGTTTTTTGCTTTTTATTTTTTGGCATAAAGTAAATCCATCCATTATTGGCATTGCAACATCGCTAATTACAATATCTATTTCGGAATTATTGAATCTATCTAATCCAATTTTTCCGTTAGGTGCAGTAATAAAGTTGTATTTATATTGCAAACTGGTTTTTATAAATTCAATTATTTCAGGTTCATCTTCAACAAGCAGGATTGTTTGGGGCTTTTCTTGTTTAGTATTGTCAACATGTTTCTCAGGAACAGAATCTTCATTTATATCTTTACTCTTTGGGCTTAAGGGTTTAATGATATCTTTGGGTTTAAGATGGCTTTCTCCTAATGGAAGTATTAAATTAACTGTTGTTCCCACTTTTATCTGGCTCTCTAGTAAAACTTGTCCGGAATGGCCTTCAATATATTCTTTTACCATTGATAGACCAATTCCGGAACCTTGTGTTTTACCCCTATTTTTTGAAGATTGATAAAAGCGCTTAAAAACATTTCGTTTGTCTTCTTCAGAAATTCCAACACCTGAATCTGAAATACTCAAACAAACTGCCCCTTCTTTATATTTTTCGTCAGCTCTTCTTCTTTCAATCTTTAGTTCTATTTTACCATTAGATTCAGTAAACTTAAAAGCATTAGAAAGAATATTTGACAAGCATGTTTCAATTCTTGCTGTATCAACCCAACATTCTATACGCGAATTTTTAGCTGTAAACTTGTAATCAATTTCATTGCTTTGTGCATGCGAAGTATATAATTCAAATATATTTTGAGCTATCGGAATTAGGTTGTCAACCTTATTAATCCTTAGCCTAATTCCGTTAGTTTCAACTTTTCTAAAATCAAGAATTTGATTAACCAACCTAAGCAGTCTTTGAGTGTTTCGTTGAGCAATATTTGCTTGTTTCTTTATTTTGTCAGGAACTTTGTCGTACTGAGTTATTTGTGATAGAGGACCTGCAATCAAGCTTAATGGCGTTCTTAATTCATGCGAAATATTGGTAAAAAACCGTTGTTTGGTTTCTAATAACTCTTCGTCGTGCTTAGCTTTAATTTGTATAATTTGTATCTGGTTTTGTTTACGAATCATTTGAGTTTTAAACCAAAAAATAAGGTATATAAGTCCAATAAAAAGAAAAGAGTAAATAACTATTGCCAGTGCAGAAGTAAGTGGATGTGGAGTAATTTTAATATGGATAAAATCCTCATAGGGAGACCAAGAGCCATAATTATTAGTAGCTCTAACTTTAAAAGTATAATTACCTGGTTTTAGGTTAGAATAATTAGCTGTGGTATTAGTACCTGAAGTAGTATTCCATGTTTCTTCAAAATCTTCGAGAATATAGTTGTATTGAGTTTGTTCAGGAGCGGCATAGTGCAGCGATGAAAATTCGAGACTTATAGAGTTTTCATTGTGTTTTAGATTAATATGGTCAAGTTTTGAAATATCCTTTTTTAATATTATTCTCTTATTGAGTCTTTTATTGGTTTTAATCCGTTTATTATTAATCTTTAATCCTGATATATAAACAGGGGATTCGTAATTAATTTTTTTCAAGGAATTGATATCAAAAATTACAAATCCATCATATCCACCAAAAGCAACTTTACCATCAGGAGTTTTGCAACTACAATGATATATTAACCTGCTTACAGGTGAGCTGTCTTTTAATGGAAAAAATTCAATTTGTTGGGTGTTTTTTCGTAAAAGAAAAACAGTAAATGCTGTAGATCCCCAGATATTTCCATAGATATCCGATTGTAGATTTGCAATATATTCATCTTGAGGTAATTTTATACAAAAGGTTTTTATTTGTTTTGATTTAGTATTAAATTCTATCAATTCTTTATCTGTACCTAGCCAAATAATAGAATCGTTATACTGTGTAATTTGCTTAATATTCGATTTTATGGATTTTCTAAATCGTTGTGATTTAGTAACTTTTTCCTTTAGAAATGAATAAAAGAATATCCTAAAGTCCTTAACTATCCAAACACCGTTTTCTGTAAATAGGTATTTGCTTGAATTTAATTTAGCTTTTCTTTTAAAATTGTTTTTCTTGTCTTTTTCAGATTTACATCTAAATAATCCATTATTTAGATTACTAACCCAAAATTCATCTTTGGAATTTGCATAACATTTTTGAGGGTATTGTAATTGACCACTTGTTAATAATTGTGTAGCGAATTCATCCATCTTTTTTGTTCGCTTATTCCAAATGTTTATTCCGGTAGAAGAAGTGATGTATACTTTATGGTTAAAATGACTAATGTTCATTATACGATTACTCAATAATTTAAAGTTATTAAACTCTTCTTCGGGAGGAGGAAGTATTTTTCCTTTTTTATATCGTATTACACCTGTATTTGTACCCAACCATATTGTACCATTATCATTACAACTAATTGTGGAAATTCTGCTACCTGTAACTTCTTTATTCGTGTTAGCATTTATAATTACGGTTTTAAAGGGTAGGTTTTGAGTTTCTGTGCGACAAAGTCCATTATGAGTTCCAGCCCATAAAACTCCAGCTTCATCAATAAATGTTGAAAGTACGTTATTGTTGGCTAACGATTTAGGCATAAGTGCGTAGTGAAAATAGGATTCAATATTGTTACTTTTATAATTGAATTTATATAATCCAACCGTAGTGCCTACCCAAATACAACTATCTTGTAGCGATATATCGTGTATCCAATTGCTTTTTAAAGCAGAGTTCTCTATTCTATATGATTTATATTTACCAGAGGAAATATCCAACATGCATAACCCTGTTTGAGTTCCTACCCAAAGAGTATCTTCATTATTTTTAGAATATGGAGATATACTTGTTATATGATTGTGGTATACTGTTTTATTATAAGTTCCTTTAAGATTATAAATTCTATTTGAGATTTGTGCATCAGCTAAATTTATACAATTAAGTTTATCATGAGTACCAATCCAAAGTAGTTCATCATCATGACTAAAATATATAGATTGGATATTTTGGTTAGATAACTTATCATTTATTGAACTTAACTTGGTAACGATTTCGTTTTCTTTGTTATATGTCAATATTCCATTTCGTGTACCAATCCAGATAATATCATTTTTATCCACATATGCACAGTTTATCTCGGTTTTTAGTTTTTTTCTAACTTCTATTTTGTTAAAGACTGTATTGTATAAATGAATTGTATTTACACCACATATCCAGATATAATTATTATTAGTGGATTTACCAATAAACTTAGTTCTAATATGTTTAAGAGGATTGGGTCTTGAAAGGTTAGAACCATCATATTTGCATATATGATCTCTGGTTCCTATCCATAAAAACCCATTATGATCTTGCTCAAAATCCACAATAGGACGTGTGAGAAGATTATTAGTTAATTTATTATTAAAAAAATGTTGCGATACTCCTGCTGAGCAAAACAGCAAAAGAACCATCCCCAAAAAGTAGATTTTTCGACTACACATACCGCTTATGTAAAATATTGTTAAAAATAAATATTGTGCACATCAAAAATTGTCAGATTGCTTTCTGTTTATCTTGTTAATCGTTCAAAAAATATAATAAAAAATACAATAGTAAGCATGATTAATATTGATAAGAAGGATGTTTAATGGTCTTAAGTAGCAGTGTAAGAAGTGAAAAGGGGGTGCTGATGTTTTGTTTTTGTAATTCTATAAGATGAATTATGTGTAGTTGTATTTTTGTGAAAATATCTGTTAAAAAATGTGGTTATTTTTTTTTGAACAAATAAGGCAATAGTTTGAATGTATAGGTAAAATAGCATTATCGCTATAAAAAGTAAATGATAATAAATTCAGAAGTGGTTTAGTTGGGATATAATATTTTTGACAACTGTTAACAAAGCTTAACAATTTTGGGAATCGCAAATTATTAAAACCGGGAATTTATTATGAAGAACAGATTTTACTTGCTTTTTTTATCACTCTTACTCACATTGTATGTCGGGTGTAATGATCCAATGGAACATTATACCGATTTGGGTAATGCATCTACAGCTACTGTTTTAGATGTGCTGGAAGATAGGGAGGACTTAAGCATGTTTATGGGTATTATTGAGAAGAGTATCTATAAACAAACATTAAGCGAAACTGGCCTGTATACGATTTTGGCTTTAAATAACGAAACTACGCAAAAGTATTTGCAGGATCTAGGTTATTCAGATGTGGCTTCGTTAAGCAAGGAGGTGGCAAACGAAATAGTAGAAAAGCACCTACTTGATTTTTCTTATACAAGTCAAACTTTATCTCATGGAGCAGAAACTAACGATCCTCTTCAAAACAGAAGAGTTAGTAGGTTTAATTTACCTGTTAGACAGGAAAAATTTCTATACGAAATAGAAAATGGAGAAGACATTGAGGAAGAACACAATGTTTACTCAGAATATAAAATGCTTACTTTCTACAGTGAGGATTATTTTCTGGCAAGCGGACATAAGAAGGAAGATTTATTGTCATTTTATCCTGATTTCAATGGAACTTTTGGAGCAGAAGATATTTTTGTAAATGGTACTACAGTTGCCGAAACAAATATTAGATCAATAAATGGTTGGGTTCATATATTAAATAAGCCTATAGAACCTCACATGAATCATCGCCAGATATTGTACTCTACAGATAAGTATTCCATTTTTAGAGATCATTACCGAAAAAGTGCTGAGTATTTACAATCTGACTATTATACTAATTTGGTTAGTTATGGATTAGATGAAAGTGGAATTGTTGAAGAGTTGGGATTGATGGACTGGGGATCTTTAGATTATGAGTTTGTAGGAAAAATAGGAGATAGAGCAACTAGTGATTATGAACTTAGAGAAACACAAACAAAGGTGACAACAGTTGTTGCTCCAACTAATGATGCTTTAATGGGATTCTTTAATAGCTATTATGCAACTTACTATACAAACTTACCAGAAGATATACCAGATTATTTAATGGATGATGTGGTAAATAATATTGTTTTTGAAGAAGAAAATTATTGGCCATCGCAAATATTAAGTGGTGAAGTAAAAGATGCTTTTGGATTTAACAAAGAATATAAGCTAGAAGATATTGAGGAAAAAATTATGGCCAGTAATGGACCGTTTTATGGAACCTCAAAATTTATTGTTCCCAAGCAATATCTTACAATAGCTAAACCAATGTTTGTAGATAGTAGTTATAGGGCAACTCGAATAATGTTTGAAAGAACACGTTTTATGGATGCTATTGTTACCGAACCTGATGTTGCCTCGTATACTTTCTTACTACCGAATAATGAAGCATTTTTGAATTATCATGAAATAGTTCAAGACGATTCTGGTATAAATGATACAATACCTGATGGTATGACTATAAATGAAGAGGGAGAATTAATTCATGTTATTGCTGATAATGTAGTTAGTACAGGAAATCTGCGTCAACTAGCCTCTCATCATGTTTTAAAGGGAGAACAGGACTTAAAAAATATTCAAAATGTTCGATTCTTTGAAACTTTAGGATCAACATATATTGGAATTGGAAAAGACACAGTGTATTGTAATGGAGTTGAAATATCTACGCCTGAAATAATTGCTCCTGTTTTATTTGATGAGGAACCTGAGAGGGTCGATAATGGATTAATCTATAAGGTTGATAATCTACTAAAAATTCCTTCGCAAAACATGGGTAATTTACTAGCTGATGATGAAGCATATGATTGGTTTGTGCATTACTTATTACAAGCTGAATTATTATCTAATAATAGGATACAATTTCCATTAGGACAATATTCTACTTGCCTTGCACCAGCAAATGAGCTATTTACTTCGGAGGTTAGAGATCATTTGGATACTATGGAAATTGATGACTTGGCAGCATGGTTAGGTACTTTCTTTATTAGCGAACCAGTCTTTTCAGATGGACAAAATATAGGCTTGTTTCAAACTCTTCCTACAGGAGAAAATTCAAAAAAATACAATATAACAGTTTCTGTAGCTGATGGTAAAATAACATTTACTGACGAAATGAATAAAACATCAACTACACAAAAGTATAGCGATAGGTTAACTCGAAATGGTGTTGTTCATCAAGTATCAGTTTTATTTAACCTTAACCTTTAATAGTCTAAGAAAAAAAAATCGAATGAAGAAAAGTTTAATATATATGCTGTTTCTTTTTATACCCATGTTAGCTTTTTCGCAAGCTCCCAATGAGGTAGTAAGAGGAGTAGTAAAAGAAAAGGGTACAGGAAATCCAATGCCTCTAGTGAATGTGGTAGAGTTAAACGAAAATGACAGGATTGTTGGTGGGGTAATAGCCGATTTAGACGGTAATTATTATGTAAAAATCGATAATCCTAATAATAGATTAAAGTTTTCATTTGTGGGGTACGAATCATTAATTGTTGAAATTGATGGTAGATCGGTGATAAATGTACAAATGGAAGAATCTATTAATACTGTTGGAGAAGTTGATATTATAGCTAATAAAATTGGCAGACATAGTGATGGAATTCTTAACATTTCAAAAGCAGAACAAACTTCTGCATCAGTTAAGGTAGAACTGGACGACATTGAACCTATGGGAGTAACTTCTGTTGGAGAAATTATTGATGGTCGTATGTCTGGTGTTGATATTTCTTACCCATCTGGAAATCCAGGAGAAGGACTTCAAATAGAGGTGCGTGGTAATACTTCTTTTGATGGAACCAGCACTCCTCCTTTAATTGTGGTAGATGGAGTTCCTTATCAACCACCTGGTTTAGATGATTTTGATTTCTCTGATGGTGATTCAGAGAATTATGCAACGCTTTTAGATATTCCGGTTGAAGATATTTTATCAATAGAAGTATTAAAAGATGCACTTTCGGCTTCAATGTACGGCGAGGATGGAGCAAATGGAGTTCTACTTATTACAACACGAAGAGGAGAAGTTGGTGCACCAAGAGTATCTTATCGATACAGTTCAACTGTAAATTGGGAACCAGATCCAATTCCAGTTTTAAGCGGACCGGAATATGTAAATTATCAAATTGAGAAGTCTTTTAATGATAATGATGGATTATCATTGAGTATTCCTATTCAATTAGCTTATGATCCTAATTATATATTTTATCGTGAATATAGTCAGGATACAGATTGGTTAGATGAGGTAACAAGAACAGTAATGTCACATAACCATAATGTAGCTGTTTCTGGAGGTGGTGATATGGCTCGTTACCGAATATCAACCGGATATCTTAATCAGGAAGGGACTACAATAGGAACATCTTATGAGAGGATAAGTACGAAGATTTCATTAGATTATGATTTATCTAAAAAAACAAGAATTTCTTACGATTTTTCTTATACCAATGGTAATAGAATGGGAGAATATAAGGAGAATAAAAAAGATCCAAGTATTAGATCAAGAGCCTATTCAAAACCATCTAACATGTCTGTTTATAAATTTGATGAGGACGGAAATCTAACAGATGATTATTTTACACCAATAGGTTCGGATAATTATCAGGGAACTGATCAATATAATTACTATAATCCAGTTGCCATGGCAAATGAATCGTATAGTAAAAATACAACGGATGCATTACGAACTTCGTTAAACCTTAAAACTAAATTTGGTAATTTTGATTTAACCACTTTTGTTGTGTATACTTTTAATAGTTCCGAATCTAAAGCTTTTGCATCACAAGAAGCTTTTGGAACTGATTTTAGTGACGATTTATCAAACAGATCAAGATATGGTACAGGTCAAAAGGTTAATATTCAGCATAGATCTACTCTTGGTTTTACCAAGTCTTTTAATATGGGAAGAATAGGTAGATGGTTTGGTGGTGACGAAAATAGTAAACACACTGTACGTTCTGCATTCTTTTATAATATTGAGTCTAATAATAGTGTATCAAGTAAAGGAAATGCTCGCAATGGTGCTTCTACGCAAACACAGCAGTATTTTTCAGATAATAATATAACCGGATTTAGTAGTGGTTCTTCAGAAAACCGAAAAATGAACTTTACTTATACGCAACATTATAATATTGTAGATGGAAAATATAATGTACGTTTGAGTTTGAGATACAACGGAAATTCAAAGATGAGTGAAGATTCGCGTTGGAAATTTTTATATGGTTATGGAGCAGGTTGGAACTTTTATAAAGAAAATTGGTTGAAGAATGTTAAGTGGCTTAAAAATGGTAAGTTAAGATATTCATTTGCACACAATAGTAATTTTCCGGATGATAACGCTTATTATGGTACATTTGCTCAAGATGTTGACTATAATTCTATTAATTCAACTAAGCAGGAAAAGCTTCAGTTGGATGATCTTACTTACGAAAATACATACCAACATGATATTGGTTTGGAACTAGGAATTGGTAGCAGGTGGAATATTGAAGCAGATTACTATAGAAAGAAAACTACAGATAAAATTACTAAGGATCAACGAAATCCAGGATCAACAGGCTATACTAAATTGGCTCGTGTTAATTTTGGAGGTGTTATTAACGAGGGAATTGAACTTTCTACCCGTTACCAATTAATTCGTAATAAAGTTTGGAAAGCTAGTGTACGTTTTAATGTTTCACGAAACAGAAACCGTTTAACACAACTGCCAGAAGGATATACAAGAACTGCAGGAAATATGAGGAATAATGGTGATTATTTTCGTCAACTTGTTGTTGGTCAGCCAACAGGGGGTATATATGGTTATAAAAGCTTAGGAGTATATTCTACAGTGGATGAAACTTATTTGCGAGATGATAATGGTAACTTAATTTATGGTAATGATGTTGATCCTAAGCGTATGAGATTTGGTGATGAAAATGGATATATTTTTCAGGCAGGAGATGCTCGTTATGCCGACTTAAATGCTGATGGTGTTATAAATGAGAAAGATGTGGTGTACTTAGGTAAAGCGCGACCATTGGTTTTCGGTGGTTTTGGTTTTAGTATTTCATATAAAAGTTTAAAAATAAGCACCGGATGGACTTATAATTTTGGAAAAGACGTTATCAACCAAAGAAGAATTAATCTGGAAAGTATGAATGGTAAAGGGAATATGGCTACTTCTGTTCGCAGAAGATGGCGTATACCAGGAGATGTTACCGATATTCCAAGAGCATACAGTGGTAGTGGTGGTAGAAACTATTTAGGTTCAGATCGCTTTGTTGAAAAAGCTGATTTTGTGAGGTTAAATAATGTTTCTATAAACTACAATGTACCTAAAAAATATTGTTTAGGATTTAAATCAGTAAATATTCATGGATCAGTTAAAAACCTTTTAACAATAACAGATTATTCCGGTATGAATCCTAATGTAGGAAGTAATAACGGAGGATGGAGCGATGTAGGTAAGGATAAAGCAACAACTCCTCCACCAAAGAACTTTTCATTTGGTGTTAACATTGGATTTTAAAAGGGCATAAAAACGTAATCAAATGAAGATAAGAAATATAAAATATAAAGTAAGATTTAGCCAATTTGTAATTTTAGTATTGGCAACGGTTTTTCTTAGTTCTTGTGATTCTTTTTTAGATATTAAAGAAAGTGAAGTTATTAAGCAAGACGACTATTGGAAGACAAAAGAAGATTTAGTAGGTGTGCTAGGTAGTGCTTATAATGGTTTTAGATCTAAAGATGCGCAAAGACGTTTCTTTTTATGGGGTGAAGCGAGGGCTGATTTATTTGTATTTGCTTTTATGGGTGAAACAGCAATATATGACATAATGCGTGGAAACCTGGAAACTTCTAATAAATATGTACAATGGAGCTCAATATACAATCCTATTAATAGTGCAAATTTGGTATTGGATAAAATAGACGAAGTTAAATCTTTAGATTATTCATTTACAGATAGTTTATATCGGCAATGGAAATCTGAGGCACTGTTTTTAAGGAGTCTGGGCTTTTATCATTTAACATGCACATTTGGAGATATTCCTATGCCATTATTTGGATATGAAAGTGATTCTCAAGACAGGTTCTTACATCAAACTCCAAGAAAAGAGGTGTTTCAACAAATTGTTATTGATTTAAATGAAGCAATAACGTTAGGTCTAAAAGATTACCCTGCACAAGAAGATTTTCATGGTAGAGCTACAATTAATGCAATGAGAGCACTGTTAGCAAATGCTTATTTATGGTTAGACGAAGCTGATGCATGCATCGAACAGTGTGATTTAATTATTGGTTCGGGATTGTATGCTTTATTAGGCCCTGAATTATGGTTTGATTCTTTTTACCCGGGAAATTCTAATGAAAATATTTTTGAGTTACAATTTAACCTAGATGTAACAAGTAATATTGGTGTTTTTACATCTAACGATGGATTTAAGAATTCAAGTCACACCTTTGCACCTTCGATAAGTTTAGTGGATTTATACGAAGGATTGGATATGCGTGGATTTGGAGCTACAATTAATTATAGTGCTAGCTCATTACGAAAATATACTTACGATGGAGCCACTTTTTTAAGTGATTACCGTGGAAATGATGCCAATTGGATATTTTATCGTTTAGCAGATGTATACCTAATGCGTGCAGAGGCTTATATACTTAAAAATGAATTTACAAATGCAGTAGCAGATTTAGATTTAATTAGAGTTAGAGCAGGAATACTTCCTTATAACGAATTTGGAAATACAGATCCATTTGGTACAGACAGAGCTTCATATTACGAATCGTTATTAGATGAGCGAGCTCGTGAGTTAGCAGGAGAAGGTAAGAGATGGTTTGATTTACAACGAATTGCTTCCAGAGAAGATTATCGATATAAGTCGATGCTTGTTGATAGAATAATGATTAATGTTCCAATATCATTTAAACCAATTATGGAAGTTCGTTTAAATAATCCAGATTTCTGGTTGTTCCCAATATATCAGAATGAAATAGAAGCAAATGAAAACCTTGTTCAAAACCAATTCTATGCAAATTAAATATCTATTAAAATATAATAAAATTAACAGGTTGGTGGCTGCAGTGGTTATACTAACCTTAGTAATGAGCATTTTTAGCTCATGCGAAGAGGATTCTAATTTAGGGCGTCCGTTTTACGATGAAAATGAACTGGTAATTCGTTCTTATTTGGAGAAAAACGATGATTTAAGTGAGTGTGTAAAAGCTTTGGAACGAACAGGTTTCTCAACATTATTGCAATTGGCTGGAACATATACATTTTTTGCACCAAACAATGAAGCATTTAATAAATACTATACAGATAATAATATTTCTGGTTTGGATCAGATTTCTACCGATGACTTAACAGAGTTGATGTCGCAATTAATTGTAGAAGACGATTCAATTCCTAGTACCATGTTTCCTATAGGACGATTATTATATAAAAATCTTTTAGGAGATGATTTAATGACCTCAGTAGGAGGAGAAGAAGGTAATTCATTTTTTATTAATGGAATATTGTTGGAAGAAGTAGATGTTCATTTACTAAATGGTATTGTGCATAAAACCACAGGATTAATTCCATTAGAAAAATCATTGGCTGATGCGTTAGCAGACAATAAAAATTATTCTGTGTTCTATAACGCTATGGTTGAAACAGGTATAATTGATTCGATTGCAAATATCTCTTCTTCTAATAGAAATAGGTTGACCTTGTTAATTGAAACCAATGAGCAGTTAAAAGAAGCAGGTATTAACTCAGTAGAAGATTTAAAATTAATTTATTCAAATACTGAGGACTTGAAATCTCTTGACAATGGTTTAAACCAGTACATGAGATATCATATTTGCGATAAGTATTTACCGTTAAATGATATTAGAGATAATAGAAAATATACAACATTATCAGGTTTTCCAATAAACTTTAATGTAGATGATGAAGCCTATAAATTAAATTATCGAATTGAATATCAATATGAAAATGAAGAAATAGTTGATTCCACAATCATTTATCAGAGCATTAATTACAGTAATGCAAATGTCAAAAGATATAATGGAGTTGCTCACGAGATGAATGAGGTACTTGATTTTTATGTGATTCAACCTGGATTTGAGCGATTTGATGCAGAATTACTAGAGCTGGAGCCCGAAATTATATTTGAAACATCTGGTTCTTACATTGAATTCAATAGTGATAAAAACCTGAATTATAGAAGTAGTGATGTAGGTGAATTTATTGAGTTTGAAGGGCCTTACTTATTTGCAGGTCAAACTTATCAAGTTCATTACCAAACCACATTAAAAACAAGTGGATATTTCGATTACTCAATCTTTAGTGTTAAGGTAAATGGTGAGATGGTTGGAGAACCGTTTGCTGCACGTTGGATTAATGATATTGGTACCATTGAAGTGAAAAAATCAGGACCAGTTATAATTAGGATTACAATTGAAGGAGTTCATCTTCGTCCTGATGATAATAATATTCGCTTGAAGTTTCTTGATTTTACCCCTGTTGAAAATTAAAGAATTATAAAAATCAAAAGAGATGAAAAGATATCATATATATAGATTATTAATAGTGGCTCTAACTCTAGGGATGGTGTCATGTGATGATACTTGGGACGAGCATTACAAAGATACTCAGTCATCAAATTTGGAATTGTCAAATGGTATGGAAGAGTTATCTAAAATGGATAAATATTCTGACTTTTATAATGCATTGGTACAATATGGTATAGCAGAAAAAGTTGATGATGAATTTATTTATACCATGTTTATTCCACCTAATGGTAAGTTTAGTTTAGAAGGTATTCCTGAAGAAGAGAGAGCCAGGACTTTATATAGCCACATTGTTAATGGAGAGTATTACAAGCACACCTTAGAGGGCAGAAAACAAACTAATTCTGGCAAATGGTTACGTGTAGAAGAAAATCCTGATAGTATGTGGATACACGACCAAACAACATTAAATGATGAAGGCTTAAATGTAGATTTAGAGGGTATAGTAATTCATGAGATTGATACTGTAATACGTTATTTACAAAATACATATGAGTATTTAACAGAGAATTCTTTCTATTTTAAACAGTATTTGGATGCAAATATCATTTATACTGCAGATATTGAAAATAGTGAATGGACAGGTGAATTTGATGGTAATGGACAGAAAGTTTACGATACACTTTGGGTAGCTTCAAATGCCTTTTTAGAAGATGTATTAGATATTACAGATGAAGACCAAGAGTTTACTGTAGTAATGCCCGATGCAGCAAGTATTGATGGTGAGTTTGAGCGCAAAGCCTTGTCTTACTACGATGTTGTAGAAAATATACCATTAAATATTTATCGCCCGGTATTTCAGGATATGTTGGATGAGTCCATTTTTGTTGGTAAATATTATAGCAATGATATACCAGAGTTATTGATTTCAGCTCTGGGTAAAGAAATGACTATTGAAACAGACAGTTTCGAAATTAAGGATGTACCATTGAGCAATGGAATATTAAACACTACAAGAGGTGATTTTTATTTAGATGAAAATTTATTTGTTTATGATACATGGTTAAACCTATCAAAACATGTTGTATTTCCTGAGGAAGGAGGATGGGAACATGGTAAAACTTTTCAATATAATTTTGTAACACAATCAGGAGAAGAGTTTCCTGTAACTCGTAAAAACAAAAACCGTTTTCATTGGGAATGGGATCCTAATAATGGAGGTGCAGTGGGTGATTATTTCGAAGTTATTATTGATGAAAACAGTGTAGCCAATACGGAGATTCCACAAGGATTATTAAATTCTCGTTACGAATTATTTTACCGATCAAACTCTAGTCAAGGTGGATTAGAAATGAAGATTCAGGTTATTGGAGATTTTGTACAACAAGATACAACTGGATTGGATGGTGTGGAACCTATAACAGGAACCGTAGAGTTTGGCCCTTATAATACAAACGAAATAAAAAATCAGACTAGAATTGGATATTTCTTTAATAATAAATGTAATGCTCCCGTAACATTAAGGTTTGTAATATCCGGATATCCTGAGATTCCTAGAAATAACTCCTATGACTTTAGAATTGGTCAGGTAGTTTTAAAAACACAAAGAAAAGTATGGCCTGAAGAGGAGTAGATTTTTTTAAAAATTCAAGATTATAATTATATGAAACAATATATAAAAATAGTAATACTGGGAGTAGCTTTACTTATATGCCATTTTGGTATAGCGCAAGATACAACCTCAGTGTTTCAAGGGATAATATTTGATGAGTTTAACCAACCAATGGCAGAAGTGTCGGTAGGTTATAATGCTCTTAACGGAGAAAGAGGTAAGGTATTTTCTAACGAGGATGGTACTTTTGAGATTAAGCATTCCTCTAGTTTATTACAATTAGAAGTATCTTATCCAGGTTTTTATGCAATAAAACGAACCGTTACAAAATCAAGTAATACAATTTTTGTAATGGAACCTCAATACGATTTCAGCTTTTTAGCTCCAGCAGCTTCTGCAACAGGTGGGCTTCGTTATAAAGATTATAATGGTAGTACTCTTTCATTGCCAAACACCAATAATAATATTAATGCAGAGTCGGTTGATGAATTATTAAAGGGTCAAACAGGTATTTATGCCGAAAGTAGGTCAGGAATGTCTGGTGATGGAAGTAATATATTAGTTCGTGGATTAACAGGATTATATACCATTCAAAAACCATTAGTTGTTGTAGATGAAATGATTCTTGGTGTATATGATTTTGAAGATACAGGAATACCAGGAAATGATATTGTGAGAATGACTGGAATAAATCCATCTGACGTTATTAATATAACTGTATTAAAAGGTTCCGAGGCGGCAATATATGGTATGCAGGGAGCTAATGGAGTAATACATATTACAACTCGCGAACCTTTAGCTACCGAAACTACAGTAAACTTTAAAGCTAGTGGTGGTATTGCATGGCATTCGGATAATATTCCACTATTAAATGCTGAACAACACCGTAGTTATACACGATCGCAATTGTTTGGAGCTGGTTATACTTTGGAAACATTGGAAGCACAATATCCATTTTTAGGCGACCATGTACAATTTAATGATTATCCAACATACGATCAGGATACAGATTGGCAGGATGAAGTATTTAAACCTGCACGCAAATCAGATTTTTATGTTAATCTAAATGGTGGAGATGAGATAGCACGCTTTTTTGCTTCGGTTGGCTATACTGGTAACCAGGGGATTATTGAAAATACTAATATGAACCGTTTTACTTCAAAATTAAGAAGTAGTATAAACATCACTCAAAAATTATCAATGGATGCTAATGTGGGAATTACTTTTCGAGATGATGATTTTCTGGATATGAGTACTTCGGTTATAGCAAATCCAATATTATCAGCATTAACTAAATCTCCCATGGTGGGTGTAATGCAAGCAACGGGAGATTACCATTATAACCAACTTTTTGAAGATGCGGATGCGTTTGGTATGTCCAACCCTGTCGTGTTAACCGAAGATGTAGACGGATTTATGAGTTCCCTAATGTTTATAGCTCAAATAAAGTTCAATTACGTTTTTAATCCTCAATGGAAATTGCAGGTAGCAGTAGGAAATGAGTTTAATAATACCGATTCAAGATATTTCAGACCTGATTATGGTGTAGGAAGTATTCAAGGAGATGAAACATTAAATTATGCTTTAAAGTCAAATGACAAATACAGGTCATTTAGCAACGATAATCGTTTAACCTGGACTCCTGACTTAGGCTTATCATCAAAACTAACAATGAATATTGGTACCCGTTTAGCAAGTACTGAATTGTCACTGGGAAGACAATGGGGTATTAATACTGGGAACGATAATAAAAGAACCATTAAAAATGTAGATGAAGATTCTAGAAGAAAAGAGGGATTTGATCAGGCATATACTCGTTTTAGTACATACTGGCATACAAATTATATTTATAAAAATAAATTGTTTGTAAATGCTATGGTTTCAGTTGATGGTAGTAGTAGGATTGGTGATAATGCAAATGAAATAGCATCTCAGTATATTAAGTTAGGAGACAAAACCTTTGGTGTTTTTCCTGCATTAACAGTAGGGTATGATGTGTTCGAAAACTCTTTTTTCAATAGGTACAGAAAAACCTTAAATACATTTAAAATTAATGCAGGAGCTTCGATTGCAGGTAATGATGGATTTGGAAATTTTATTGCTAAGGATTATTATGATGCTACTTCGTATTGGAGATTAACTGGTCTTGCGAGAGCAGGTTTAACAAATACCCAGGTTAAATGGGAAGATGTTTATACTGTTAATCTAGGTTTAGATGCACAGTTCTTTTCAAATAGAGTAAACTTAACTTTTGATGCATATAAAAACTGGACCAAGGATGCATTAGTTGAGGAGTTTTATACACCTATATTCGGATTTGAAACTGCCTATATCAATTCGGGAGAATTAGAAGGTAAAGGATTAGAACTTGGTTTAGGCGTTGATGTTATTCGTAGCAGAAATTGGGAGTGGAACATAGGTGCGAATGTTACATATCAGAAAAACGAAATTACCAAACTAGCAGAAGATGTTGAGGTAGAAATTGAGGGAGGTAGTAAGATTCATAGAGTTGGCGAAGTACCAGGACAGTTTTATGGTTTTAAAGCTATTGGTGTTTATACCGATGAACAATCAGTTAAGGATAATTATTTAACAAACCGTTTGAAGGAGCCTTTTGGTGTTGGAGATATCATTTTTGCAGATTTAGATAATAATGGAATTATTGATGATAATGATAGAACAATAATTGGGAATCCAATGCCCGAGCTATTTGGAAGTGTTTCAACATCACTTCGTTTTAAAAGCTTTTCGCTTTTTGCAAGAATGAATTTAGTAGGAGACAGAGAAGTATATAACTATACGCGTCAACAACTAGAGGGAATGACAGGATTTGCTAACCAAACAGTTTCGACTATAAACCATTGGACAAAAGAGGGTGATATAACTGAGATCCCACAAAATAAATTGGACGATCCTCAAGGTAATGCCAGATTCTCAGATCGATGGATAGAAAATGGGAAGTTTGCCCGTTTGCAGGATGTTACACTTTCGTATCATTTTGATATGAATAATACTAGTTGGCTAAATAGTTTGCGATTATATGCAACAGGGAAAAACCTTGTAACATTCAGTGATTATTTGGGTTACGATCCTGAGTTTTATAAAGGAACAACTGGGAATAATATGGGAGTTGATTATGGTCGTATGCCAACAACACCAACTGTAATATTTGGTTTAGAGTTAGGATTTTAAAGATTTCGAATAAAGAAAGGTCTTTTGTCTTTATACTAAAATTTAGAAAAATGAAGAATTATATATTAATATTACTCATAAGCATTGGTTTGGGGTTTGGAGCTTGTACAGATTTTCTAAATCCTGACCAGGAAGATATCATGCTTGAAGAAGATAACTTTGAAACAAGTTATGATGTATTGGCATCAGTTTTAGGAATTTATCAATCGTTTCAGGAAGCAGTAGATATTATTTTTCTTGCAAATGATTTACGTTCCGATTTGGTTAACACCACATCAAATGCACCTATCGAATTTCGTGAAATAGAGGAATCGTTACTTGATCCAACGAATGAATATCTTAGTCCTCGTCACTTCTATAAAGTGATTAGTATGTCTAACGAGGTTATTGCTAATCTCGATAGACTAAAAGAGAATGACGCAAATGTAACAGATGAAATTAAAGAGCGATACGAAGGGGAACTTGTATTTCTTCGTACTGCTAGTTATTTATATCTTATTCGTTTCTTTGATAATGTAGTGTACTATGAGGAGCCAATTAACGATGTAGCTTCTGTTCAAAACTTACACCCAATGACGAAAGGTGAAATTATAGATACCTTATTATTACATGCTGATAAATATGTACACCTGGATAAACTTACTGCTGCCTCTTTAAATGAATGGGGATGGGAGCGTGGACGTATGTCAGAATGGGCAGGGCGTCAGCTTTGTGCTGAGCTTAACTTGGAAAGAGGTAATTATGCCGAAGCTATTCGTTATGCTTTGATGGTGATGGCTAGTAGTCGTGAACAAGAGTTTCAAATTGGAAATAGATATGCAGATGCAAAATGGAGTTCGTCAATATTCGTTAATTCCGAAATTGGTGCTGCTGATCAGGAACATCTTTTATACATAGGTTTTAACAAAAGATTTGGACAGTTTAACCCAATGCAGCGTTGGTGCAGTAATGGTACAGATGGAGTTTATTACATAAAACCATCTGATATAGGAGTAAGTTATTGGGCTCGGGAAAATAGTGGAGCAGGAGATGAATGGAGAGGAGAAGGTTATTCTTATACAGAGGCTGGTCCAGGAGAATATGTTATAAATAAGTACCTATTAAATATGGATCCTTTTTCGTACGATATGCACTTTTTTATCTTTCGCGCACCTTCACCTTGGTTTGTATATGCCGAGGCTTTAAATAAACTAGGATATCCACAAGCTGCTTATAACGCAATTAGTCGAGGTGTTGAGTATGGAGAAAGTAGTCCAACTGGTCCTAGAATTGGTATAAGAGGAAGGGTTAGTCTTCAGGATTGGATTGAGCAAAATCCATGGCCAAGTGGATCAGAAATAACTAAACTGGATTCAATGGTTCATGTTGATAACTTTTTATTAGAAGAGCATGCTCGTGAGCTAGCCTATGAAGGAAGTCGTTTTCAAACTTTAGTTCGTTCGGCAAAGTGGAGAAAGCAAGCAGGAGTAGAAGGTGCTGAAAACTTTTTAGGAGAAAAGGTTGCTCAAAAGTTCTTATCTCAGCCATCAAAGCAAGCTACGTTAATAGAAAAGCTTAAGGATGAGAATAATTGGTATATACCTTTTGATATTACACAGTTAAATTTTGATGATTTTTAATCCTCATTTTTTATTTAGTGTGGATAGAGTATATGAAAATTAATTTAAACTCATGAAACGAACATGAATTTTATCGTACTAAATTACTTATAGAAGTATGATTTAAATTCATCGAGAGTTCCATCTGACAAATAAATATAAATTTAAAACAGATGAAAAAACTATATAGATTTTTAATTATTGCATTATCAACATTTGCCTTATTTGCATGCGATAATGATGATGAAACAAAGGAAGTGGATCCATGGACTGGAGAACCACAAATTGTTAATTTTACTTTGTTTAGTGGAGATGTGGTGAATACATATGAGTATGAGAACCACAAATTTGAAATAGATCAGGTAACTAAGCAAATATCTAATTTAAGTGATAGTTTGACAAAAGAGGCTTCTTTAAAGAGCTTATCACCAGGTTTTAATGTAAGACCTCAAGATTATTATTTAACAATTGATGGTGTACGACAAGAAAGTAAATATTCAATAGTTGATTTTGATTCGCCGGTTAGATATACTTTACGTAATCCTGCCGGCGATAGTATTACATCTTATCAAATCATTATAAATCAGAAGAAGTTGTCTTCAGTAACAGGAATAAAATCGCTTAATCTTTCTGGTAATATGGCGGGTTATTACTTTCATATTCATGAGGATTTTAGAACCGATATATTCAATGATACTGTTTTAATTAGTACTGCAGATACTGTATTAAATATGCAGCCGGAAACAATGTCTTCAACACCGATAAATTTTGAAGGTTTTGGTGAAAATATGAAGCTGTATGTGGGAGATTCCGAGATTAAACCTAATGTTACAGGACTTGATTTAACCGATTCTGTTTATATAAAAGCTATAGCTGAAGATGGAAATACTGTAAGAAATTATATGATTAAATTAAACTACTATGAAGAAATTCCTTGGGGGCATAATTTTGCGAAAAATGGTAATTTCTTTGATGGTTTAGATAAGTGGATATATACAAGTGGAGTTCAAAAAGAAACATCATCACAAGCTATCAATAGTCCTTCAATTAGAATGACTGGAATTTCAAACTATCGCAGAATGTATCAAAGGGTGGCAGTAATTCCAGGTCAAACATACATGTTTAGTTTTATTGGAAGAATTCAGGAACAGGCGGTTAATGAGGGGCAAGCTGATCCAATGGGTACGCTAAATGGATATTTATTAGTGGATTATAACGAGAACGATGAGGAGCATCAACCTTTAAAACATTACGAAATCACAAGTAACATGAATACACCAAAGGAAGAGTATATTACTATTCCAGAGGATGTATTTGAATTAACAATACTATTTGATAAAGAAGAAGGTATTGCTGTTATAGATGATGTGCAATTGGTCTTGGTGGAAGAAGTACCATAGATTATTGAAATAATTAGTCTAAAAAATATTGTAGGTCAGAAAAACATGTTGTTTTGTACAAGTGTTTTTCTGACTTTTTTGTTTGAATTATTTTCTACAAAAATACTTTTGTAAGAGAAAAAGTATTATGATCACATTTTAATTGTAAAACTATTAGTTCATGAAAGTTAATTTATCTGTTTTTTTATTATTTGCGTTAATATTCAATGCTTGTTCACAAAAGCAAACCATTAATCCAGGTGAAATTTGGCCTGATAATGATGGTATTCATATTAATGCTCATGGAGGAGGTATTTTATATCATAAAGGAATCTATTATTGGGTAGGAGAACATAAGGTATCGGGTAAAATAGGAAACAAAGCTCAAGTTGGAGTGGGAGTATATTCTTCTAAAGATTTATATAATTGGAAAAATGAAGGAGTAGCACTCCAGGTTGTTGATATTGCTGGACATGATATAGAAAGAGGAAGTATAATTGAACGTCCTAAAATTATTTATAATAAAACAACGAAAAAATTCGTAATGTGGTTTCATTTAGAACTTAAAGGGCAAGGGTACAAAGCCGCAAGAACAGGTGTTGCTATTAGTGATAAACCCGCAGGACCATATAAATATATTCGTTCATATCGTCCAAATGCAGGAGTATGGCCTTTAAATTATCCAGATAGTCTGAAGAAAAACAGTTTTGATTATGATATGGAGCGTTGGACTTCAGAAGGGCAATTAGCCGTTAAACAAGGATTATATTTGCATCGTGATTTCGAGGAGGGGCAAATGTCTAGGGATATGACAGTATTTGTAGATGATGATGGTAAAGCTTACCATATTCATTCTTCAGAGGAAAACGCTACGTTGCATATATCCGAACTTACAGCAGATTATACTGACTTTACAGGAAAATATATTCGTATTTTTCCGGGTGAATCAAATGAGGCACCTGCAATTTGTAAAAAGGGAGGAGTTTTTTATATGATTACTTCTGGGTGCACAGGTTGGAAGCCAAATCCAGGAAGATCGGCAAAAGCAAATGAAATTATGGGAGAGTGGGAAGCATTAGGTAATCCATTTATGGGAGAAGAGGCAAATACATCCTTTCGATCCCAAAGTACACACATAATTAATATAGAGGGAAATGGTGAAGGATTTATTTATATGGGTGATAGATGGACTCCGGAAAATGCAATTGATGGAAGGTATATTTGGTTACCACTGCAATTTGAAGAAGGAAGAATAAAATTGAAGTGGAAGGATAAGTGGCAACTTTAATGAAAGGGGTACTAACTTTGGTTCGTTGTTTTGTTATTGTTTAGTGAGTTAATGGCTTATAGGTGGTAGAAATTTGAATGCACATAATTTATGAAAATGACTTAAAACTAACGACTATTGTACTATGTAAATGTTTAATAAAATCAAATTTCATCGGATGAAATAGATAATAAAGTGTTCATCCGATGAAAAACTAATACAAAAAATCTACATAACGGCGACTTTCTTCCGTTTTCTTAATCCTTGATAATTAACATCTACAATATAAATTCCTTTATTAAGGCTATCTGTCATAATTCGCGAAGTGGAGGTAGTTGTTTTAAAAGCACAATAACCATTAATAGAGAAAATATTAACATCTTTAGGCAGAGTCGATTTTGTTTCAATAATTATTTTGTCATCAATATTGTATGCTAGCAAATTATCATCAAATTTGTTGTTAATATTTGTACTTAAAATAGTTTCTTCAACTTCCGACTTTATTTTATCATCTTCTAACCAAGGTTCACCATAGGTATCACCATACTCTTTGAGTTTTGTAGCTAACTCTTTTTTAATATCCTCGTAACTGGCTGTATTGTAGTAGTTAGTAATTTCGTTTGGATCTAATTCTAAATCAAACAACCAAGGTTCACTATCGATCGAATAAACAATTTTATATCTATCAGTTACAGCTCCTACCCAGTGCTCAGTCGATTTTTTTGTATTCCCAGTTCCTCTAATAAAAGCAATATTGCTAACATTTGGTGTGGCATTTTTTATAAATAGTGAAGAAACATCTTTACCTTCTGTTATTATCGGAGAAGTAATACCTAATAATGCCATCAATGTAGGTTTAAAGTCAACATTTGAAATGGCTTCATTTACAATTGCTCCTTCTTTTAAACTAGATGGGTATCTAATAATAAAAGGAACTTTAGCAGAAGCTTCAAATGGAACACCTTTTTCATCACGTTTATGTTCTCCTAACATGTCGCCATGGTCCGACATAAAAATAATAATAGTATTATCAAGCAAGTTGTTCTGTTCAAGGCTAGTGAAAATCCTACCTACATTATCATCAATACATTTAACCATTCCAAAATAATTACTCAAACCACCATTACTAATGGTACTACTTTTTGTTTTAGCCCATGATGGTAAGTTATTGCATTCCTTATTATGCGTAGATGGTTTGCTAAAGTTTAAATGATCATACATAGTATCATAGGGAACCCTTACCGTATTGGGACCATGTGGATCTGGAATACTAACCATATATAAAAATGGCTTGTCTTTATTAGATTCAATAAAATTTATAGTTCGGGTTATTAAAAAATCTGTTGTAAAGGTTGTTTCATCAGCACCATCAACATCATAATTGATTTTACCATTGTTGTTAGTACCAGCTACATATGGTCCGTTTTCATCTTCATCCAGTTTCTTCCAGTGTCCTCGGTTAAACATATATTTGTTATCTGTGAATCCAAAATTTCGTTCTGGAGCCCATTGTGGTTTACCATGTCCATCTAGATGCCATTTCCCAGCATAACCAGTAGAGTATCCTGCATCTACCAAAGGAGATGCAAATGATTCTACTTTATCATACATTTTAATATCGTTCTGAGAAGAAGGTGTGTTTTGCGGATATTGTCCTGATATTAGGGCAGCTCTTGACGGAGTACATACAGGTGAATTTGCATAAAAACTTGTACAGATTATACCTTCCGTAGCTATTCTATCTATATTGGGAGTCTCAACAATATTTTCTGTTCCCCATATAAAAGCTTGATCAGGGCTCATTATATTTCTATAACACCCTAATGTTCTAAAGTTATGTTCGTCAGTGTGAATAATAATTACATTAGGAGGATTTTTACTCCATATATTTTGTAAAATTGTTGTTTGCGATAATACTACTATAGAAATTATTAAGAATATTTTTTTCATTGCTTATTAAAATAGAAGTGATTTTAAAGTGTTTTATTTGAATGCAATTTCAGAAATATATCTCATCATTATTATTAAAACATCATCTATTATTCTAGTGCAAAAAGAATGTTATTTAGAAATATAAAATTGAGAGCAAAAAATATGAGAGAATTGACTCGGAAGGTTATTATAGTCAGAAAATGAATTATATATGATTAAAAAGCAAGTGTTGTAAAATTAATTTAAAAACAAAGAAAAATTGTAAATACCGAGATTAGTTTTACTAAATTACTTTAATAACCATAGTATAACACGGTATTTTAAAGTATTTGATAAAAAAGTAATAGTGACTGGAGTTCATTAATGATAATTTTAAAGTGATAAAAATGAATGATAAATAATTAAATATTGAAACGAACAAGAAAAACTAAGATTGCTTTTTATGCATAATGGACAAATGATAAGTTTTCTTGAGAGTTACATCTGACAAATGAAAGTAAAATTAAAAGGATGAAACAGATATTAACGATTGGTGTATTATATTGCATTTTGCTGTCAACATCATGTAAAACGGAAAAGAAAGATAAGAGCACAGAATCTTTAAATAAGCCAAATATTGTATACATATTAGCTGATGATTTAGGCATTGGAGATGTTAGTTGTTATGGACAAGAAAAATTCTCTACTCCAAATATTGATCAACTTGCGAGAGATGGGATGAAGTTTACAAATCATTATGCAGGAAGTACAGTTTGTGCTCCTTCGCGCTCAGTTTTATTAACTGGTCAGCATACTGGTCATACCTATGTCAGGGGTAATAAAAGTCACAATGGAGAAGGGCAAATACCTCTACCAGCTGAAACATATACAATTGCCGAAATGTTAAAGAAAGTAGGGTATGCAACCGGAGCATTCGGAAAATGGGGATTAGGATATCCGAGTTCATCAGGTGATCCAATCAATCAGGGTTTTGATACTTTTTTCGGTTATAATTGTCAGGTTTATGCACATAGATATTATCCGGATTTTTTAAGATTTAATGCTGATAAGTACTATTTAGAAGGTAATGATTGGACAAATATTAATACCTATGCACCAGATGTTATTCAGGAAAAAGCATTAGAATTTATGAATAGGCATAAAGACCAACCTTTCTTTATATATTTACCATATACGTTACCACATGCCGAATTACTAGTTCCGGATGACAGTATATATCAAAAATTTGAGGATAAATATGAAGAGAATCCATTTATAAGTAATCCTGACGGAGAATATGGTAAAGATTTAAGAATAGGAGGTTATTGCAGTCAGGAAAAACCAAGAGCAACTTTTGCAGCTATGGTAACTAGGTTGGATATGTATGTGGGGCAGGTGGTAAAAGAACTTAAGCGTTTAGGCATATATGAAAATACTGTTGTTATGTTTGCCAGTGATAATGGTCCACATTGTGTAGGAGGAGGAGATCCAAAGTTTTTTAATAGCAATGGTAATTACAGAGGTATTAAAAGAGATCTTTACGAAGGTGGAATAAGGTCTCCTTTTCTTGTAACTTGGCCTGGCAAAGTTAAGGCGGGAAGCATTACTGATCATGTTTCAGCTTTTTGGGATGTATTACCAACTTTTGCTGACTTGGCAGGAGTTAAAGCTCCCAAAAATATTGATGGAATATCTTTTTTACCAACATTAGTTCAAGAAGGAAATCAAAAGGAGCATGAGTGTTTATACTGGGAATTTTTTGAAAGAGGAGGTAGACAAGCAATAATTAAGGGAGATTGGAAACTTGTTAAATTGCTTGTTAATAATAAAAAGAAAACTAAAGTTGAACTTTATAACTTAAAATCTGATCCATACGAAAATTCTAATATAGCAGATTCTCACTCTGCATTGGTTAATGAATTAAATGCATTAATCAATAAAACAAGAGTGCCTTCTGAAGAGTTTAGATTTTCATTTGAGACGAAAAAGCAAACAGCGCAATCAATAAAATGATATTATTATATTGCGAGCAGGTAATTAAATAAGTAAGATTTTATTAAAAATATATAATAAATTATTTATGAAAATAAGAAATATTGTTGCTGTTATATTGTTGTTAGCAGCGACTTTAAGCTGTGATACAATTAAAGCTAAAACAAATTCTTCTAAGGATAAAAAAACAAATGTTGTAGTAATATTAGTGGATGATCTAGGATGGAAGGACTTAGGTTATACCGGAAGTAAATATTATGAATCACCCAATATAGATAAGTTAGCTAATCAAAGTATAAATTTTACAAATGGATATGCAGGTGCAGCAAACTGTGCTCCAAGTAGAGCTTGTTTATTAAGTGGTCAAAATACACCTCGTCATGGTATTTATACAGTTGCTAGTTCCGAAAGGGGTAAAAAAACAACCCGTCGTATTATTCCAACACCAAATAAAACTGAGTTTAAAGACGAAATGGTTACTATGGCCGAGATGTTTAAGTTGGCAGACTATAAAACAATCTCGTTAGGAAAATATCATGTAGGACACGATCCTACAACACAGGGGTTTGATATAAATGTTGCTGGAGACCATAGAGGCAATCCTGGAAAAAATGGGTATTTTGCTCCATACAATGTAAAGCATTTAGGAGATGCACCGGAGGGTGAAAACCTTACTGATAGATTAACAACAGAAGCAATTAAGTTTATTGAGGGAAATAAAAATGATCCATTTTTTGTTTATCTGTCTTTTTATACAGTTCATACGCCTCATGCTACAAAGCCAGAGCTAATGGATAAGTATGAAGCAAAGGAAAAAACCAAAGGTCAGGATAGACCTGTTTATGCAGGTATGATTGAAACTTTAGATAATAACGTTGGAAGAGTAATGGAAACTTTAGATAAGCTTAATTTATCCGAAAATACTATTGTTGTATTTACATCGGATAATGGAGGTATTAGGGACGTATCTTATCAGAATCCATTGAGAGCTGGAAAAGGATCTTATTACGAAGGAGGAATCAGAGTTCCATTTTTAATAAAATGGCCAAAATATATTTCAAAACCTAAAGAGTGTGATATTCCGGTTGTAAATTTGGATTTGTACCCAACCTTCAAAGAATTAGTAGGTGTTGATATGCCTAACAAGACATTGGATGGACAAAGTTTACTTCCTTATTTAAAGAAGGGTAATGGTTTGAAAGAGACTCCTCTTTATTGGCATTTCCCTATATACTTGCAGGCATATAATGGAAAAGAAGATGGAGCCAGAGATCCATTATTTAGAACAAGGCCAGGATCAGTTATGAGGTGGGGCAAATGGAAGTTACATGAATATTTTGAAGATGAAGTAATTGAGCTTTATAACCTCGATGAAGATTTAGGTGAAGAAAAGAATGTTGCAGATCAAAATCCTAAAATTGTTGATGAGTTATATAAAATGTTAAATGATTGGAGAAGAGATATTAATGCTCCAGTACCCAAAGAAAAAAATCCGTTTTTTGATAAAGTGATTGAAGAGCAAATGATTAAAAAGGCATTAGTAGAAAATAAGAGTAAAAAAAAGAAACATTAAAATAAGGTTTGAGGTATAAAGGTTAAGTTTATACCAATAAAAGAATCTTTTTCATAAAATTTTAAAGGAGCAATAACTTGCTCCTTTTTTATTAATTTTGTTGGCCAAATTATTCAGTATGACTAAGGTTTTCATCATTTTAATACTAGGCTGTTTTTTATTCCAAATTTCTAAATCACAAGAAATTGCTGATTTAAAGTTTAATACGATAAGTACCGATGAAGGTATGCCTTCTGACTTTTGTACATTTTGTTTTAAAGATTCAGAGGGTTTTATGTGGTTTGGAACAGAACAAGGGGTTGTACGTTATGATGGATACGAAGCGGTAAACATTATGAATATTGTTGAGGATTTCTCCGACAACAAGAATTTTACAGCTGCTTCAGAAGATAAAAAAGGTAATATATGGTTTAGTACAACAAGTGGATTAGTAGTTTACTACAAAGACCAAGGTAGGATTGAAAGTATTTCGCTTAGAGATAAGTTACAGAATTACCAAATAAGCAATAGTATAACCAGTATAGTATGCGACTCATCTAATGTGATGTGGATGGGAAGTAGTCAGGGTTTATTCAAATACCACATAGATAAAGATACATTAGTTCATCACAGAACAATTACAGATAGAAATAGTAGTACAAATATCTTGTCAATGTATATTGACAGGGATCATAATATATGGATAACTACATGGAAAGATGGATTAATAAAGTATAATCCTAAAATAAAAGATTTTAAAGTATATAGAATTTTTAATGATTTTGAAGTTCCGGGTAAGAATAATCAAATGTATTCCTTATTTCAAGATAAAGAAGGCTACTTATATGTTGGTTCATGGAATGGAGGATTTTATATATTGGATATTTCTTCGGAAAAGCTTAAGATTTTAAGGCGATTTCATACAAAAGGAAAATGGAAAATTCCAAGTGATATAGTTCATTGTTTTTCACAAGATAAAGAAGGTCGTATCTGGATAGGAACACCATCTGGATTAAGTATAATTGAAAATCCATTGGTGGATAATTGTAAAATAAGTCATATTCAGGCTGATGAAAATAATCCATATAGTATAGCAGGTAATGCTGTTAGATCTATATTCACTGATGAAGTAGGTACAATGTGGCTGGCAACTTTAGGTGGTGGTATAAATAAATTGGTTTTTGAAAGAAATATTTTTAGCACAATTCAGCCTACAAAGCACTTGTCTACAGCAGCAACTAAAACGAGTCATTCCTTTATTGAAGATCACAATGGAAATATTTTAGTTGGAGTTAAAGGTGAATTTTTCGAAGTATATAACGCGGAAAATAATACGATAGAATCATTTCAAAAACATCCGGATTATAGTTTGTTTAATTTGGAATGGTATAATACTGCTCTGGCATTTACAAAAGATAGTAGAGGAATGCTCTGGATAGGAACCAGGTATCAGGGGATAGTAAGGTACAATCCAAAAACAAAGAAACATAGGGCATATAATAATCAAAACAGAAGAAAAAACTTTATTGTAAGAGGAGTTAATGGTTTTTACGAAGAATCTGCAGATAGAATTTGGGTTGCTACTACTACAGGGTTATATCGAATAATTTTGGGAAACACTAATGAGATAAATGATTTTATAGTAGAGCAAGTTAAACCAGTTTCAGAAGAGTATAAACAATATTTAGGGAGTAATATTTCAGATATACTTATTGATAAGGAAGGTTATTTATGGATTTCTACCTTTAATTATGGGGTATTTAAATCTAAAAATGTTTTGGGGGATGAAACTCAAATTCAGTTTGAATACTTAAACAAAAGTAAAGAAAGTGATATTAATACAAAAAATACAATTTGCTTATTTAAAGATTCGAAAAACAGAGTTTGGTTAGGAACGGGTGGTGACGGATTAAAATATTGGGATAATAAGAATAATAAATTTCGTTCAATATTAAAGAGTACTATTCAGGATAATGCAGTTTTTTTTGGAATCGTAGAGGATGATTTGGGTAGGTTATGGGCAACTACTAATATAGGAGTGATTAGAATTGAAGAGCACGAAAAAGAGAACTTTAAAGCAGAATTTTATTCTAAGATTGATGGTTTACAGAATAATCTTTTTTCAATAGGTGCTATTTATAAAACAAAAGATGGAAGGATAGTCGTAGGAGGTAATACTGGATTTAATATTTTTAATCCGGAGGAGATATCCTCTGATACCTATTTGCCGCCAGTTGCAATTACTTCAATTAGAATAAATGAAGAACTTCAAAATACTTATTCGCTAAAAGGGAAGAAGCAAAAGTTTTCGTATTACCAAAATGACTTTAGGTTTTCGTTTTCTGCACTAGATTTTCGATATCCTGATAAAATTCGTTATGCCTATAAATTAAAAGGAATTGACCAAGATTGGAATTATGTTAATTACAAATCAAAAATAGCCAATTATAGTAATCTTCCAGCAGGTGATTATGTATTTAAAGTCAAAGGAACTAATTATATGGGTATATGGAGTACCGACACTAAGGAAATTAGTTTTACTATAAAGCAGGCGCCATATAAAACATGGTGGGCAATTCTTGGATACGCGTTGTTAATAACTGGTGTTATTTATTTCTTTTTACGTTTGAGGATAGACCAAATGGCAATCAAAAATAATTTAGAGATTGAAAAGGTTAACCGACAAAAGTCAGAAAGCATTAACCAGTTTAAATTACAGTTCTTTACAAATCTATCTCATGAACTACTAACACCTTTATCTGTACTAAAAATTGTTACAGACGAGTGGTACAAGTACCAAAAGGATGATAAAATAGATATTCATAATATTTTAGATAGGAATATTAATGATTTAAGAGATCAAATAAAAAAGGTTCTTCAGTTTAGAAAAGTAGAATCTGGTAATATGGTTATTAAGCTCAAGGAAGTAAGCATACCAGAACTATTAGATGATATTATTAGTAATTATAAAGTTTTAGCAGATAGCAAAGGAATTAGTTTTCAGACCAGATATCCAAAGCATTTAAATGGGAATGTGGATCCTGAGAAAGTTGAAATAATATTAAATAACTTATTATCTAATGCTTTTAAATATAATACAAAAGGTGGAGAGGTAATTTTTGATGCAGAGGTAGTTGAGCAAAATGAATATACATACCTGGAGTTTACGGTAAGTGATACAGGCTATGGAATTCCTAAAGAAAAGTTGGATAGTATCTTTGAAAGGTTTTATAGAGTTGATGTTGATACAAAAACAGAGGGATTAGGGATTGGTTTAGCATTAGTTAATAACTTGGTAAAGTTGCATCAAGGACAAATAACTGTAGATAGTAAATTAGGTTCGGGAACAATATTTAAAGTTGAAATACCTATATCAAAAAGTTATTATAACGATCATGAAGCAGAAAACAACTTAGTAGTTTTTGAAGCAGATAAAATATTACATAACGAGGAAGATGAAATAAAAGTAATAAAAGTATTACCACAACCGGGTAAAACTATATTAATTATTGAGGATGATGTGGATTTGTTGAGTTTGTTAAAAAACAGTTGTGAGGGTTACTATAAAGTATTAACTGCCGATAATGGTTTAGCAGGTTATAAAATTGCAGTAAATCACGAAGTTGATTTAATTGTAACAGATTATATGATGCCGGAGATGGATGGTATCGAACTATGTAGTAAGGTAAAAAATGATGTAAATACTAGTCATATACCAGTAGTGATTGTAACAGCAGATCAGGAGGAAGGCACTAAAGTGTTAGGCTATGAATCAGGTGTTGACTCAATTATTAATAAGCCAATAAACATTAAACTTTTATTAACAAGGATAGATGCCTTATTGAAAAGAAAGGCGGTTACAATTAGTAAATTTAGTACTGGGGATGCATTTGAACCATCAGAACTAGAGATTACTACGCTGGATGAGCAATTCCTGGAGAAAGCAAAGAAGATTGTTGAAGAACATATGGAAGATCAAAATTTCTCTGTTAAAGTAATGCAAGAAGAGCTTGGTTTAAGTCATTCAAAATTATATCGAAAAATAAAGGGTATACTTGGAACTACCCCTAATGATTATATCAGAAATATTAGATTAAGAAGAGCAGCTCAGTTATTAGAAGCAGATGACGGTTTAAATATCTCTGATGTAGCGTTTCAAATAGGTTTTAGTGATTTGAGTTATTTTGGAGTTTGTTTTAAAAAACAGTTTGGAGTAACTCCAAGAGACTATCAAAAAGGCGATAGAAAAGCTAGTTAGAAAAAGCTAGGAATATCGTTTAATTACTTTAATAGCTTTGCAATTAGTAGTGTGTTGTATTTTGGATAGGGAGAGATATTCAAAATTATGAGTATATAATTATGTATCGGAAATTAATTTTACTCCACTAAACAAGAATATTCTAATCAGCGAAATAACCTTTAAGAATTAGAGAACACCTACAAACTTATTATTCTCTTTTCATCTCCAGAGTTTTAGAAGGAGTGCCAAGGGTAGAGTGCCGTATTATTTTATTTTTAAAAGCAATTTTCCTGCTATTCTAATTAGTTGTTAATTTAGTTTAATTGTGAATATAAGTTAAAAAATATCACGTATTCTTTTCTAATGATGAATAATAAATTAGGTTGAATATTAACTCTCAAATTATTCGTTGTTTAACAGACAGAAATACGAGGGTAAATTTTCATAATTTATATACTTATAACTTATGTTAAGATATATATTATCATTATTGAATACTATCTCACAGATAAAAGTAAAAAAAATCAAATTTTATTAAGATCCTTAAATAAGCAATATCTTCAGATATCGTCTTTAAAGGTGGTGTATTGCTCAGAATATCAAAATGTTAATAAATATTAATAATAAATGAAAGATTATTAATAAAACCTAATAAAGCAAGAGATTTGTGGATGTAATGTACAGTTGTACAGATAAATGAGGGGCGTGCGCGAAGTTTTATACTTATTGATTTGTAATTGAGAATTAATTAGTGTTAAAGAATTCAAATTTGTGTCATAAAACAAAATGAAAATCGAAAGTTTATGAAGAGAATTAGAAAAGAAAGGCACAGATGCTTATATCGGCTGTTAGCAATAATGGCTTTTTTAAGCGTGATGTCTCCTTCTGTTTTCGCCCAGGAGCGAACTATTACAGGTACTGTAACAGATGAGGCTGGTTTAACCATTCCTGGAGCTACTGTACTTTTGCAAGGAACAACAATTGGTACAATTACCGATATTGATGGTAATTACTCCATTGTTTTAACAAATCAAAAAGATCCGGTTTTAGAGTTTTCATTTATCGGGCTTAAATCTCAAATAATTAACGTTGCTGATCAGAGTGTTATTAATGTAACATTAGGAGCCGACGTTAACGACATTGAGGAAGTAGTAGTTGTTGGTTATGGTACACAAAAGCGTATTAGTGTAACAGGTGCGGTAAATACTTTAAAAGCAGATGAGTTAAATTCTGCATCTTCATCTTCTTTGGCTGCGTCTTTGACAGGTAAAATGCCAGGGACAGTTGTAGTACAAGGTAGTGGTGTTGCAGGTGCAAATGCAACTAGTATAAGAATTCGTGGAGCAGAGGGAAATCCATTGATTTTAGTTGATGGAGTAGAGCGTAGTTTTCAGGATATTGATCCTGATGAAATTGAAAGTATTACTACTTTAAAAGATGCATCAGCAACTGCTGTTTATGGTATTCGAGGAGGTGATGGTGTTATTATTATTACAACCAAAAGAGGTAAAGAAGGGCCTGCTAAAATATCTGTTAAAGCAGAATATGGATTTATTGAAGCTGGAAAAAGGTTAGAAATGCTAGATGCATATGAGTATGCTTCAATGTATAATGAGGGGGCTATTAATGATAATTCAGCAGAGTTAGAAGATTTAAATGGAGATGGTACAATAACGCCTGATGAATACCCATATACTCCAGATGATTTAGAATTATTTAGAAATGGACAAGATCCAATATTTCATCCAAATAATAGCTGGTATGATGATTTAACTGATGACTTTGGTTATAGGCAGAGATATACAGTTAATATTTCTGGAGGTCATCAAAAGATGCGTTATTATACATCTATTGGATATATGAGAGAACGTGATATCTACAAGGATTTTAATGTAGGTTATGACGATCGCTCATATTATAGAAGGTATAATTTGAGAACAAATCTTGATATTGATGTAACTAGTACAACTGTATTAAGTGTAAATTTGGCAGGTCAATTTGCAAATCGTCATAAACCTAACATGGATTTTGGGGATTTAACGTATACAATGTTTCGTACACCTCCAACTGTAGCTTCGTTAAGAGAAGGAAGAATTATTAAAAATGACCAGGGATTTAGTGATACAACTCCTATCGAGAAAATATACAACAATGGATATCAGGATAATCATACCAATCAAATGCAATTCTCTATTAAATTGAAGCAGAATCTTGATTTTATTACAAAAGGATTAGGAGCAGATGTATCTTTTTCATACGATCATGGATTTACTAATAATTATACTGCATCTAAAAATATTCCTAAATATGTACCTTATGAAGAAGAAGATGGAAGTGTTAGGTATGAAAGAATAGGTTCGGAAGGAAAATTAGGCAGTAAAAGGGAAACAAAAACTAAACCGAGAGATTTTGTTATTAGAACTAAACTGAATTATAAAAGAAATTTTGGCCGTCATAATGTTGGTGCAGTTGGTGTATTTACTGCAAGTGAAGAAGCTTTTTTAACAAGTGGAGGCAATCCTTTATATGTTCCACGTAAGTATTTAGAAGTAGCTGGAAGGTTTTCGTATAATTTTGATGATAGATACTTTGTTGAATTTAATGCAGGTTATAATGGTTCTGAAACATTTGCCGAAGAAAATAGATTTGGTTTCTTTCCTGCGATATCAGGTGGTTGGGTAATAACTAGTGAAGAGTTTTTTCCTAAAAACGATATTCTTACCTTCTTAAAGGTTAGAGGGTCATATGGTACCACAGGCAATGATAAAGGGGATAAAAGGTTCTTATATTTTGATACTTACGACATCAGTTATTCTGGAGGGTATAATTTTGGCATAACACCATCAGGACAAGGGGAAGCAAAACAAACAAAAGTAGGTAATCCTGATGTTCAGTGGAGTACTAGTCATCAGAGCAACTTTGCTGTTGAAGCTAAATTTTTTAACAGTAAGTTACATCTTCAAGGAGATTGGTTTAAAACTAAAATAGAGGATAAATTAAGAGATGTAGAATCAGGTATTCCCACAATTGTTGGAGAGTCAGAATTACCAGCAGCAAACTTTGAAGACAAGGAAATTTGGGGACATGAATTTCAGATTAAATACAATCATAAATTTGGAAAGCTAGACTGGGATATTTTTGCAAACTATAGTTTTGCTGATAAGAAAATTGTTGATATAAGAGAACAGAAACCACCTGCACCATGGCAAGCAAAAACGGGAAAACATCCTGACAATGTATTAGGATATGATGCAGTAGGATTTTATACACAGGATGATATTGACTATTTAGCAGCTAACGGTGGTTTAGGAGATGAAAATGTGGTTGGAGTAGACAATTATACTCCACAAGCTGGAGATTTAAAATATCGTGATTTAGATGGTGATTACATGATTACCGTAATGGATATGAAGACATTTGAAAATGTAACCAGTCCTAAAAAATCGTTTGGTTTTGGAACTGGTTTTAAGTATAAAGGATTTTCTCTTGATTTATTCTTCCAGGGAGTACGCGATGTTACTTATGTAATGAAAAATAGGGTACGTATCCCATTTTTTAGTGGTACCAATAGTGGAGCATCTTATATTACTAAGCGCTGGACACCAGAAAGATTTGCTAATGGCGAAGAAATTCTATATCCACGTATGAGTATCTCGGGTAAAAATACTGATCATAACCATTTGTCATCTGATTTCTGGTTTAGAGATGCTTCGTATATTCGATTAAAGAATGCTGAGTTAGCATATAAATTTAAAGGATCAAAACTTAAAGAAATAGGCATATCATCTTTAAGAGTATATATGAGTGGAACGAATTTGCTTACGTGGACAGATCTTGATTTGGTTGATCCGGAAACAAAAGCGGGAGATAATACTCCTATTGGACCTAATAAGGTTTATACCTTAGGAGTTAATGTATCATTTTAATAAAACGTGTGATAAAATGAGAAAGATAAATATATATGTAAAGGGGTTTGGATTGGCAACTCTTTTAATTTTATTACTTAGTGCATGTAATGATTTTTTCGAAGATCCAATCGAACAAAATATTACACAGGATACTATTTTTAATAGTCCTATCAATGCTGAGAAACTTTTAAATAGTGCTTATTACTTAATACCTTATAATTGGCCAACAAATTTTGGAGCAAAAGAAGGGGGATATAGAAATGATGCTAAAATACTGACGGCAATTACAGCAGGTATTACAGATGAAGCAGTAACTATTTCTCCATGGGCTGGACCAATTACATTTTATTATGGTCAATGTAAAATGACACAATATAATATTGGAGTAAATGGTTCAAAAGGTGACTTAAAACGTAATGGTAGAGATTATGTCGAACATATCTATGAGGAACCATACCTATATTTTAGAAGGGCTTTTTTATTTTTAAGTGGTGTTGATAATGTTAAAGGTGCAAGTGAAGAATGGAAAAGAGAAACAAAGGCTCAGGCTCAATTATTAGTAGCAATAGGATATTATGAGTTAATAAAAAGGTATGGTAGTGTACCTTGGGTAGATAGAGTTTTAGATTTGAATGAGAGTTTTGATCAAACACGTCTTCCTTTAAAAGATATCATTCAAAATGTTGATGATTTAATTATGGAAGCATTACCTAATCTACCTGAATCTTATAGTGATGTAAATCAAGGTAGAGTTACTCGAGCTGCAGCATATTTCTTAAGATCTCGATTATGGTTATTAGCAGCAAGCCCATTGTTTAATACAGCAACTCCATATATTCCAACTTATGAGCATCCCGAATTAATTACTATGGGTAACTATGATGAATCACTTTGGCAAAAAGCAGCAACCGTATCTAAAGAAGCAATTGATTATTGCCATTCAAAAAATTATAAGTTGGTAGATACTGGTAATCCTCAAGATGATTATACGTTGGCAACCAGAGATATTATTTCCAATTCTGAGGTTATTTTATTCTCACGTCGAGGTGGTACCAAAGAAGCTAAAGGTAATTCATTATATAGAAGGCATATGGTACCAGGACCCAAAACAGGAAGTAACAAAGATGCTGGTATGACAAGTGTTACTCAAAATATGGTTGAGAAATATGATACAAAGGATGGATCACCAGTTAATCTGAATTCAGATAATCCATGGGAAAATATGGATCCTAGGTTTCATGCTTCGGTAGTTCATGATAGAGCAACTTTTGGAGGTGCAAAAATCAGTACTAATAGCGATAATAAGAAATTAGTACAGGGGTGGTCTTCTGGATTTTTTATGCGAAAATTCTTACATGAGGAACATTATACTGATAAGACATTGAAATTCGATGCAGCTTATTTCTATATGAGACTATCCGAATTGTATTTAAACTATGCAGAAGCACTTAATGAATACAAACCAGGAGATACAGAAATTGCCAATTATTTGAATCAAACTAGAAGGCGAGTAGACATGCCTGATATTCCATTATTGGGTCAAGAGGAAATGAGGCAAGCTATTTACGATGAAAGAGCAGTAGAGTTAGCATTTGAAGATCAACGTTTGTTTGATGTTAAGAGATGGAAAATTGCCGACAAAACTATTGGTGCAGATAAATATGGAGTGGTAAGAGTAGCTAATGGAGAATATGAAATCAGAAAATGTCCAGACATTTTGCAAAGAGTTTGGGAGGATAAGTTGTATTTAATGCCATTCCCATACTATGAGTTAAATCTTGAATTAGGTTTGATTCAAAATCCTGGTTACAATTAATAAAAGCGAATTTTATGAAGACATTAAAATATAATAAATTATTAATACTGTTACTGTTTTTAATGGTTTCTGTAAATGCACTATTAGCGCAATCAAAAACAGGAACAATTAAAGATGGTAATAATAGTCCCTTAATGGGATATGTAGTAAAAAATATTACTACAGGTATTCAAAGTATTTCGGATTCTGATGGATCATTTGAAATAAGTGCAAAAACAGGTGATGTTTTAAATATTTTACTAGATGAATTAATAGTAAATAAAATAGTAGTTGACGAAGGAGCTCTAAATATTGTAATTTATAGTAATCCTTTTAATACTGATGTTGATGCAGCTTATGGTAAAATTAACCGACGTAAAACATCTGCTGCAATTGATGTTGTAACAGCTGAAAAAATTGGGGAAACAAGTTTTACAAATACGCATCATGCAGTAATTGGACAATTAGCAGGTTTAACAACAGTACAATCTAAAGGTGAGCCGGGGAGTAACGATTTAGATTTCTTTATTCGTGGGAAAAGCACATTTAGAGATAATGCTCCACTTGTTTTAGTAGATGGTTTCGAAAGTGATTTTGCACATTTAAACAGTCACGAAATTGAAAGTGTTACTATATTAAAAGATGCGGTGGCTACTGCTATGTATGGAATGAGAGCTGCTAATGGAGTTATACTTGTTACTACCAAGAGAGGTAAAATTGGTAAATCTAAATTTAATGTAAATGCCGATTATGGACTTTTATCTCCTGTAACAATGCCCGAATTTGTTAATGCATATGATTATGCCACAATGGTTAATGAGGCACATGCAAATGATGGTATACCTGCAAGGTATTCAAATGAGCAGTTGAAGGGATATAAAACAGGAGGAGATCCTTATAACTATCCCAATATTGATTGGCAGGATGAAATGTTAAAAAAATCAACATCTTATGCTAATGCTAGTATTGAGTTTAGAGGAGGTTCTAATAAAGTAAAATATTATTCTTTATTAAGCTATATGTATGCAGATGGATTATTTAAGCATACAGAAGAGAATGATCAATATAGCACTGCAAATAGATTTTCCAGAATTAATTTTAGAACGAATGCAGATATTGAGTTAAATAAAAGATTAGATCTTCAACTAGGCATTGGCGGACGAATCGAAAATAGAAACGATCCAGAGGCAGGTACTGATAACCTAATCAATAATATTTATAACAGTCCGGCAAATCGTTATGTAATGTATAACGAAGATGGATCATATGGCGGATCAAATCAATACCGTAAAAACCCAATGGGTGAAATAGCTTCGCGTGGTTATAACGAAAAACATACACGTTTTGTAAATTTTAATTTACGTTTAAATCATCAAATGGATTATATTCTAGATGGTTTAACAGGAAGTATTGAAACATCATTCTTAAACACCTTTGATGCGAAAGAGCAATTTGTTGCTAAATATATTGTCTATGATAGGGAATTAGTAACCTTACCTGATGGATCTACTCAGGTTAACTATTTACCTTACGGAACAGAACAAACTATCACGAATAAAGAAAAGGAAAATAAACCAGATAGACCTGCAAATCAAGATAGAACGCAAACTTTTAGAACCTATTTAAATTACGCAAAAGTTGTTGGTGAGCATTCATATGATTGTACTGTTTTATATGAGAATAGGGAATTAATCTATCGAAATGACGCAGAGCCTTATCGTTATCAAGGATTCTCCGGCAGGTTTAATTATGGATATAAAGATAAGTACTTTGTTGATTTAGTAGCTTCCTACAACGGGAGTAATGCATATAATCCGGATCAGCAATTTGGATTTTTCCCGGCAGCAGGTTTTGCTTGGGAAGCTTCAAAAGAAGATTTTATGAAGAGTATATCTTGGGTAGACTATTTGAAAGTTCGCACAAGTTATGGTATTGTAGGTAATAGCCTATTAGATGGTTATAGAAGGTTTGCATATTTATCAACGTATGGTGAGGATGGGAAAAAAATTAAATTTGGTGATACTGGAGTATCATCAACAGATGGACTTTCTGAAAAAGATATTGCCAATCCTGATGCTGAGTGGGAAAAAGGATCCCAGTTTAATATTGGATTTGATTTAATTTCATTAAAAAAGGTTAATGTGTCATTCGACTATTTTAATGAAAAGAGAACAGACATATTACAATCACGTGATAATGATGTTACAGCAATGACTGGTATTACTTTACCACAAGTTAACTATGGTGAGGTGAAAAATTCTGGTGTTGAGATTACTTTAGGTTACTCAAACAAAATGGCTAATGGTTTATCATGGTATGTAGAATCGAATCTTGGTTTTGCTAAAAATGAAATTACAAAAAGGTACGAAGTAGCAAAAGATCCACAATCAAAAATCGGAAATTCGATTGATGCTATATATGGATTTGTTGCTGATGGATTTTATTCAGATCCTCAGGATATTACAAGTAGTCCTGAAAATACTTTGTACTCAGTGCAACCTGGTGATGTAAAATATAAAAACATTAAAGGTGATGATAATATCATTGACAAACAAGATGTAGAAGTAATTGGAAACAGTTTTCCAGAGTTAAATTATGGAATTAATATTGGAGCAGATTACAAAGGTGTATATTTTAAAGCATTATTAGATGGAAACGCTAAACGAGATATCATGATGAATAATCATTTAATGTTTCGTCCTTTAAATGATGGTTATAATAACATTTCAAAATATGCAGCCAATAATTATTGGACTGATGGAAGAACAAGTAATGCAAAGTTGCCACGCTTAACTGCTGGGGATAATTATAATAACTATGTTGAAAGTACTTTGTATCTCCAAAATGGAAACTTTATGAGATTAAGAACAGCGGAATTAGGATATAAATTTCCGGTTTCATTAATAAGCAAATTAGGAATGTCTTCGGCAAAATTATATGTAAGAGGACATAATATGTTGGTAATTGACAATATGGACGCAGATTTAGATCCTGAAGTAAGATCAGGTCATCCATTACTAAAGTCGTATAATATTGGTGTTAATATTCAATTTTAATTAGGATATCATGAAGAAAATAAAATATATACTAAAGGTACTTACTGTACTGATGTTGACTGTTTTGCCAATATCTTGCGATTACCTTGAGTACGATGAAGATAAAGCTTGGACTGATGAATTGGTCTGGACAGAGTACGCGTATGTAAAAAGATACTTAGCCTCTATTTATGATAAAGTGCCAAGTACATTTGATTATGTGGATGGAGCATTCTTAGCATCAACAACAGATGATGCTGAACACTCTGGTCTTTTTAGTAATGTAGAACGTTTTAATACAGGATCGTTAAGTAGTTTTGATCACCCCAATGGAGCTTGGGATAAAAACTATGAAGGTATTAGATTAGCAGATAGTTTTATTAAAAATTCTGATACTTTAACTTTATATAAAGATATCAATAACATCGAGGGGGGATCTTATTCTTCAGATTCTGCAGATCTTGTAAATTGGAGAGGGGAAGCGCGCTTTTTGAAAGCATTATTCTATTTCGAACTAATTAAAAGATATGGTTCTGTTCCTATTGTTGAAGAGTGGAAAGATGAGGATACTCCGTTGGAGACTTCAAAGAAAAGTTTTGCAGAAGTAGTTGATTTTATTGGTGCTACATGTGATGAAGCATTAAAATTTTTACCCGTAAAGTCAGAGCTCGATACTGATGAAATAGGACATGCAACGAAAGGAGCTGCATATGCATTAAAAGCAAGAGCGTTTTTATATGCTGCAAGTAAGCAACATAATCCAGATGGAGAAAATGATGCATATTATGATAGTTGTGTTGTAAATGCTTCAAAACTATTTAATATGAACTATGCCGTTTCTGGTGTTAATTATAGTAACATTTTTACACCAGGTAATAATCTCCATTTTACTAATAATGATGTAATTTTTGATATAAGAGGTAATGAAAATTCTAACGCTGAGAAAAATAAAAATAAAAATCAGTTAGAGAAAGATAACTATCCAGTAGGTTTTGATATGGGTAAAGGATTTACAAATCCAACTCAGGATTTAGTAGACTGTTACGAAACTAAAAATGGTTATGCAGTAACTTTAACCGAGAATGGTTTTATAAGTGATGATCCTGCATTTGATTCTGAAAATCCTTATGCCAATAGAGATCCTCGATTTGCAGCTACAATTATTTACAATGGTTTTAATATGACAGTAGGTAATGCAGATAAGGCTCGCGAAGTAGAAACCTTTAATGGAGGTTTTGATGGTCCAGTTCAAAAGGATATAATTGGTACAAGAACAGGATATTATTTAAAAAAGTACATTGATACAGATTTAGATTTACAAAATGGAGATGCATCTAAGCACTTTTGGTTCGTATTCCGCTATGCAGAGGTTCTTTTAAACTATGCGGAAGCGATGAATGAACTTCATGGCCCAGATGCAGATCCTGAAGGTTACGGAAAAACAGCAAGAGAAGCAATTAATGAAGTCAGAGGAAGAGCAGGTATGCCTGATGTAGTTGCTGCTGATGCTGATGAATTTAGTGAAAAACTTCGTAAAGAGCGTAGAGTCGAATTAGCATTTGAAGATCATCGCCATTGGGATGTACGTAGATGGAAAATAGCAGAAGATGTATTGAATCAACCTGTACATGGTGTTAGTATTGTAAGAGAAGAAGGAGAACGTATTGCGAGGGATGAAGATAATGATGATATTCAAGATAAAGACGAAGAAGGTAATTTACTTTGGGATATTGTGTACGAATATACCTATACTAAAAAAGTAGTAGAAGAAAGAGTCTTCGAAAGTCATATGGAATTATATCCTATACCACGTTCAGAGGTGTTTGGAGGAGTTAATATTCCTCAAAACACCGGTTGGTAGTATGCTTCATAAACGGAAACGGCTGCAACGGCAGCCGTTTTTATTATTTATATATTGTAGTTCATTTTACATTTTATGTATAATATAAAATACCTTATAGATCTTAATAGTATTTAAATTTGGATTTAAGTATCGATGATATTTATTGTATTAAATATATGTTATCGATAGTTAAATGCAGTTAATAAAATGTATTATTAAAGTAACATTAGTTGAATTATTATGTTATTTGACATATAAGTGTAAAATTTGTGGTTTCCTTCTAGTGTTATGAATGGAATAAAGGACAAGGATATATTATTAATAAAATATTAATCATAATGAAGAATTATTTAAAACTATTCGTCGTTTTAATGGGTGTATTATGTGTATCATGTACAGAAATTGTTAAAGCGCAAGAAAATCCAAACATAGTAATTATATATGTTGATGATCTTGGATATGGAGATCTTTCGTGTTATGGAGCAACAGAAGTAAAGACTCCTAATGTAGATGCTTTAGCCAAAGGTGGTGTGAAGTTTACAGATGGACATTGTTCTGCAGCTACTTGTACGCCATCTCGTTATACATTGTTAACAGGTAATTATGCTTTTAGAGCTAATGCAGGTATTTTACCAGGAGACGCTCCAGCGTTAATAAAGCCAGGAACACCAACAATTGCCTCAATGTTGCAGAAAAAAGGTTATAAAACAGCTGTTATTGGTAAGTGGCATTTAGGTTTAGGAGATGGAAACGTTAATTGGAACGAAAGAATAACACCAGGTCCAAAAGAAATTGGTTTTGATTATAGTTATCTAATTCCAGCAACAGGAGATAGGGTACCTTGTGTGATGGTAGAAAATCAGAAAGTTGTTAATTTAGATAAAAATGATCCAATTAAAGTAAGTTATAAAGGTAAAGTAGGAAATGATCCAACATATATAGAGAATCCGGAGTTAGCTAGATATGGAGCTGATGGTCAACATGGAAAAACCATTGTAAACGGAGTTAGCCGAATAGGTTATATGAGTGGAGGTAACTCTGCACGTTGGAGGGACGAAACAGTACCTTATATGATGCTTCAAAAAGCAGATAATTTTATTGATGAAAGTGGAGATAATCCTTTCTTCTTATACTTTGCATTTCATGATATTCACGTACCACGTTTACCTGATCACCGTTTCGAGGGAAGTACAAATATGGGTGTAAGAGGAGATGCTATTGTTCAAATGGATTATATAACAGGTCAATTAGTAGATTATCTTCGAAAAAAAGGTAAATTAGAAAATACATTAATAATTTTCTCATCAGATAACGGACCGGTTTTAAGCGATGGGTATGATGACAAAGCAATAGAATTATTAGGTGATCATAAACCTGCCGGACCTTATCGTGGTGGAAAATATAGTTGTTATGAGGCGGGAACAAGAGTGCCAACTATTGCATATTGGCCTGCACGTATTAAAGCTGGAGTAAAAAGTGACGCTTTAGTAGGTCATGTAGATATTTATGCATCAATTGCAAAAATTGTTGGATATGATTTAAAAGAAGGAGAAGCTGTTGATAGTTATGATCAATTATCAACTTGGCTAGGTGAAGATAACAAAGGTAGAGAATATTTGCTCGAAGAAGCTTCATCTTACTCATTACGAAGTGGAAACTGGAAATATATTAAGCCACTAAAAAGTTTAAAAGGAACTGGTTGGATAAAAGGTAAAAAAATTGAAGGAGGATTATCAGTAGAACCACAACTTTATGATCTTGAAAAAGATATTTACGAGGAAAACAACATTGCAACAAAAAAGAAGAAGAAAGCAAAAGAAATGGCGGAATTGCTTGATAAAATTATAACTGAAAAAGGAACAAGATAATCTATAAAATATAATATGGTCGAAAACGTTCTCGCTAAAAGAAAACGTTTTCGACTAAGAAAGTAACCCTACTTTTTTACATGAATTGCTTTGTTTACTAAATTGTTCCATATTCACAAAAAATAAGCGTCATGAGTGTTAATAGGTACTTTATTGCATTTATATTTATACTAGCTACTTTTAGTATTTCTGCACAAGATAAACCTAATATTTTATGGATTATAGCAGATGATTTAAGTGATGATTTGGCATGTTACGGTGAGCCTGAAGTTAAAACACCCAATATTGACAAACTAGCTGAACAAGGTGTTCGGTTTACTAATGCTTATGCTACAGGCTCTGTCTGTTCAGCTAGTCGTTCTGCTTTTATTACAGGAATGCATCAGGTCTCTGTAAATGGTCAAATTCATAGAACAATAGAAAAACAAAATCTTCCTGAAGGGATTAAACCCATAACTGAATTTTTCCGAGAAGCAGGGTATTTTTGCACAAATGGAAATAGTAAAAATATTTCAAAATGGGGCAAAACAGATTACAACTTTAAGTATAAAGGTATGTATGATGGAACAGACTGGCAGAAACGTAAAGAAGGCCAGCCTTTCTTTGCACAAATCCAGTGTTATTATCCTCACCGTCCCTTTCACCGCGATCCAGAAGACCCTATAGATCATAATAAAGTACGTTTACCATCTTATTATCCTGAAGATTCTATTTCGAGAATGGATTGGACGTGGTATCTGGAGAGTGTTCAGCTATTTGATAAAGTTGTTGGTAAGTATATCAAACGATTAGAAGAGGAAGGAGAACTTGATAATACAATCATATTTATTTTTGGTGATCATGGTCGTCCTCATGTTCGAGATAAGCAATTTGCTTATGATAAGAGTTTAAAAGTTCCTTTAGTTGTATACGGACCGAAATATATGCCAGATGGTAAAGTGGACAAACAATTAGTTAGTTTAATAGATATATCAGCATCTTCTTTAGCATTAGCAGGAATTGAACTGCCTGAACATATGCATGGAAAAGATTTGCTTACTAAGAAGGCAGAGAAAAGAAAATACATTTATGGAATGCGTGATCGTTGTGGAGATGCAGTTGACGAAATTAGAAGTATTTATGATGGACGATATCATTTAATCTTAAATCGTATGCCTGAGAAACCTTATATGCAAATGAGTGGATATAAAAAAATCTATTATCCAGTATATACACTTATGCATAAAATGTATAAAGAGGGAAAACTAACAGAAGAGCAGTCCTTGTTTATGAGAGAAAGAAAGCCAGTTATAGAGTTGTACGATCTTAAGAAAGATCCTGAAGAGTATAAAAATTTGGCTGATTGCAAAAAATATGCAAAGAAGAAAAAAGAGTTGTTAACAGAACTGGAATCAAAACTTGCTATTTGGGAAAAGGATATGATTAGAGAGTCTGAAGAGCTCGAAGAAAAGGCTGTAAAATCATCGCAAAACTACTATAAAAGAGGAATGAAGAAAAGAGGATTAGATCCAGGTTTAAGTGATGAAGAACATTTGGAATATTGGGATAAAGAATTGTTAAAAAAGTAAATAAAAGAAATAATGAATTTTAAGAATTGGGTTTTATTATTGGCAGGATGTTTTTTAATGGTACAAACATCGTGTACTAAAAAAGATACAAAACCGAATGTAATTATCTTACTTGCTGATGATGCAGGATATGCTGATTTTGGATTTATGGGTTCTGAGGATTTAGAAACACCTAACATTGATCGTATTGCTAAACATGGTGCTTTTCTTACAGATTTTCATGTTTCGGGATCGGTATGTGGACCTTCCAGAGCTGGATTAATGACTGGTAGGTATCAACATCGTTTTGGTGCAGAATTTAATAACCATCCAGATGGTATTGGAGTACCTCCATCGGAGCAAATGATATCTGAAATGTTAAAGGAAAATGGTTATAAGACGGCTGCTTTTGGAAAATGGCACCTTGGTAATGTTGAAGAATGTCATCCTAATAATAGGGGATTCGATGAGTTTTATGGTTTTATTGATGGGCATCGTTCTTATTTCCCAAATCCTAAATATGATAAGCCTGGTACAGGAAAAGCAATGCAGTTAAATGGTGAGTATCTTACTCACGAAGGATATTTAACTGATGTTTTAGGTCATAAAGCCATAGACTTTATTAAGGCAAATAAGGATAATCCATTTTTTGTCTATTTATCATATAATGCAGTTCATACACCAATGGAGGCTACAAAAGAAGATTTAGCTAGATATGAAGGACATCCTCGTCAAATGTTAGCAGCTATGACCTGGGCATTGGATCGTTCTGTTGGTGAGGTGTTGGATGTGCTTGAAGAAGAAAAGATTTTGGACAATACATTAATCGTTTTCCTTAGTGATAATGGAGGACCTACAAAATCAAACACTTCAAATAATAAACCATTGAAAGGAGTTAAGGGAACTGAGTTTGAGGGTGGTCACCGAGTGGCATGTGCAATGATGTGGGAAGGTAAAATTGTTTCAGGACAAAAGTTTGAGGAGCTGGCTTCTTCTTTAGATTTAATGCCCACAATTAAAAGTGCGGCAGGAATTACTACAAAACAAGAGAAAACTTTCGATGGAGTTGATCTTATTCCTTATTTGAGTAAGCAAGATAAAGGTGTACCTCACAATAGTTTATTCTGGAGGATTGAACCATGGACAGCTGCCAGAATCAATGATTATAAAATGGTTCAGGCAGATACATTTGCAGTTGGGTTGTACAATTTATCAGAAGATATTGGAGAGGTAAATAACTTAAGTGAATCAAATCCTGAAAAATTAAAAGAGTTAATTAATTCGTTAGAGAAATGGGAGGCCGAAATGCCTGCTACCAGAGGAAAGAGAGAAGGTGCCTGGGAAGAAGTAAAGGCCTATATGTATATGGATTATATCAATAATCAGGAAGTACGTTTCTATAGCCCTTGGGATCTAAAAAAGTATAAAAAAGAGCAAAAATCAAATAAATAATTATCGGGAGTTGCCTGAAACTAGAAATCTTCATACTTCTAGCTTTAGGCTTCCAACTAATTTGTAAAACATGAAAAACTGGAGTCTTAAATCTTTATCTATTTTGGCTATCGCAGCACTTTGTGCGAGTTGTACGAGCTATAATAGTTACAAGGATGTTCCCTGGGAGGAAAAAAGTCCGGCAGACTGGGAAAATCCGGCTGTATTTGAAATTAATCGTGAAACACCACGTGCATATTATATTCCGTTTGCGTCCGAGCAAGAAGTGGATAGGGATAACATTTGGGCATCATCATTAATTCAATCATTAAATGGTGAATGGATGTTCCATTTAGCTCAAAATCCATCAGAACGTCCTTATTACTTTTTTAAGGATGATTTTGATACACGTGACTGGAAAACTATAAAAGTACCAGCAAACTGGGAGTGCGAAGGATTTGAGTACCCAATTTATACTAATGTTAAGTATCCTCATGCCAAAACGCCACCAACTATTCAGGATCATTACAATCCAGTAGGTTCTTATAAAAGAACATTTGAAATTCCGGCAGGCTGGTCAGGAAAAGATATTTTTCTTCATTTTGGAGCAGCGGGTTCTGCTGTTTATGTATGGGTAAATGAGCAAGAGGTTGGATATTTTGAGGATTCAAAGACTCCTGCTGAGTTTGATATTACAAAGTATCTTAAACCAGGTGAAAATACATTAGCAGTAGAGGTATTTAAATGGAGTGATGCTAGTTATTTGGAAGATCAGGATTTTTGGCGCTTAGCAGGATTAACACGTGATGTTTTCCTAATGGCTCGTAATCCACAGAATATTCGCGATTTTAAAGTGCTATCTGGTTTAGCTGATGATTATACAACTGGTACTTTTGAGTTTAGTGCTGAGGTTGTTAATACAGACAAGGCTCAACCAATGACAGTATCAGCAAAATTAATGGATGGTGATAAAGAGGTGAAAGTATTTTCAGGAGTTGCTGAAAATGGAAAAGTTGTTTTTAACGCTGAGTTTCCAGAGGTTAAAAAATGGACAGCAGAAACACCAAGCCTTTATAATTTATTAATTACGTTAAGTGATGCAAAAGGAGCAGTAATCGAGGTTCTTCGTCAGGATGTAGGTTTCCGTAGAATCGAAATTAAAGATGCGCAATTATTGGTTAATGGTCAATATGTATATATAAAAGGAGCTAATCTTCACGAGCATCATGATGTACATGGACACGTTGTTGATGAGGAAACTATGATTAAGGATATCAAGGTGATGAAGAGTCATAACTTGAATGCTGTTCGTACTTCACACTACCCACAACCTGAGCGTTGGTATGAGCTATGTAACCAATATGGTTTATATATTGTTGATGAAGCAAATATTGAATCTCATGGTATGGGATACAAAAAAGAGTCATTGGCTAAAAATCCGGATTGGGGTGCAGCTCATATGTTCCGTACGGTAAACATGTACCAAAGGGATAAAAACCAGCCTTGTATTGCTATATGGTCGCTGGGTAATGAGGCAGGTAATGGAGTTAACTTCCATGCTACATACGATTATTTAAAATCAGTAGATGCAAGTCGTCCGGTTCAGTACGAGCAGGCTCATGGTGGAAAAAACACAGATATCATGTGCCCGATGTATATGACCATGAATGGAATGAAAAACTACTATAAAGAAACTCATCTTAATAAGTTTCCGAAAGAAGCTAAAGAGATCAAGAAAAAATTGAAGAAATGGGGAAGAGATGCAAGAGTAAGTAAGCCATTAATTCAATGTGAGTATGCTCATGCGATGGGTAATAGTGTTGGTAACCTTCAGGATTATTGGGACTTGATTGAGTCGGAGCCTACATTCCAGGGTGGTTTTATTTGGGACTGGGTTGACCAAGGATTACTAACTAAAAACGAAGCGGGAGAAGAGTTTTGGGCTTACGGAGGAGACTTTGGTCCTGATACAGTTCCGAGTGATGGTAATTTCTGTATGAACGGATTAGTTGATCCGGATCGTGGAGTAAAACCACATTTATTGGAGGTGAAAAAAGTATACCAATATATTAAGTTCAAGTCAAAAGATCTTAAGAAGGGTAAAATTCAAATTGAAAACAAATATGGATTTATCAACTTAGATAAATTTAATTTTAGTTACGAAGTAAAAGGTAATGGTAAAGTTGTTAAATCAGGTGAAATTAAAGATGTAAACTTAGGGCCTGACCAAATAAACACATATAATTTGGATATTGCTTTTACACCAGAAGCAAATACGGAGTATTTCTTAAATGTATATGCGAAACTTAAGAAGGCGGAAAATCTGGTTGAGGCTGGTACAGAATTAGCGAAAGAGCAATTTGAGCTACCTGTTTATAAGAGCGTTGATGTAGAAAGAGATTATACAACAAAAGTAGATCGTGAAGTATCAGAAGGAAATATAGTATTTAAAGGGAAAGGATTTACAGCGGTATTTGATACTAAGAAAGGTATATTATCTTCTTATAAACTTGGAGACAAGGAATTAATAAAAGAAGGTCCTATACCAAATTTCTGGCGTGCTCCAACAGATAATGATTTTGGAAATAAATTAGATAAGAGAGCGAAAGTTTGGCGTAAGGCCGGAAAAGAAAGAAAACTACTTGCACACACATCTTCTACTACGAAAGAGGGTATTTGGAGGGTAACAATGGACTTCGGTTTGTATGGAGATGAAGATAAGCAGATTGCAGCAACTTCTACTCAATATCTTATCTATGCAGATGGAAGTATTGATGTTTCTAATTCATTTAATATGTTTAAGCTTGAGAAAGCATTGCCAGAGATTCCTAAATTTGGTATGAATTTAGAAATGCCTAAAGAGTTTGATCAAATGAGCTGGTTAGGTCGAGGTCCTCATGAATCATATTCAGACAGAAAAACAAGTGCTTTTGTTGATGTTTACTCAGGTTCGGTTGCTGATCAATATTGGGCTTATCTTCGTCCTCAAGAAAATGGAAACAAAACAGATGTGCGTTGGGCAACAATTACAAATAAAGATGGAGTAGGATTTAAGTTTATAGCTAAGGATTTAATAGAAGTTTCTGCACATCATAATACTATGGAAGATTTTGAATCGCCGGAACGTACAGATGGACGTCAAGTAAAAGGTAAAAATGTTGTTAATCGTCATACAGTTGATGTAAAACCACGTGATTTAACCTCTATTGATATTGATTATATGCAAATGGGTGTTGGTGGAGACAATAGCTGGGGAGCTTGGACTCATGAAAAGTATAGGCTAACAGATAAATCCTACAAATATGGATTTACAATTAAACCAGTAAAATAGTTTATAAACAAGCGTAAAGAACTGATGTGATTAAAAAGTAAAGGAATTAATAATCATTGGGTTCTTAGAATTTATATAGGGCAGTCATTATGGCTGCCCTTTTTTTTGTGACTAATTTAATGTAGTTATAAAATCAAAAAAAATTATGAATGTTATGTTATTTACTTAACTAATTTGTATTATTACTAATAACATGTTAATAAAATACATAGTAGATAAACACAGGTTTATAAGTAATTTTCTATTTTTGTTGGTCGGCGTCTAATAAAATCAATCAATCATATGCAACATTTTGATGTTATTATAGTATTTGTTGTTCTGGCTTTTATATTAATATCACTATACAGGGAGCTATTAGGGGCAGCATTTACTTTTTTTGTAGCTGTAATGGTATTAGGTTTCTTTGGAGTATTAACTCCTACCGAAATACTTGCAGGTTTTGCTAATGAGCAGATTGCTGTAATTATGATGCTACTACTTTTAGGTGATGCAATTCGGCAAATATCTGTAATAGAAATATTTTTTAGTAGGATTTTTCCAAGAACAAGTGGGTATAGAGGTTTTCTCTCCAGGGTTATGCTCTGGATTGGAAGTTTTTCTGCATTCTTAAATAATACACCGTTGGTAGCTGTAATGATGCCATATGTACATAATTGGTGTAAACGTAATAATATTTCTCCATCAAAATTACTATTGCCACTTTCTTATGCTGCTATATTAGGAGGGTGTGTTACTCTTATTGGTACATCAACTAACTTAATAGTAAGCGGAATGGTTGCAGATCAAACTATTTTTCCTGATATGGAACCTCTTCATATGTTTGATTTTTTCTGGGTTGGTTTTCCAATGTTAATTATAGGTTTTATTTATCTTTTTTTGTTTGGAAATAAATTATTACCAGAAAGAAACCCCATAGCAAAAGAAATAGCTGAGTCGGAAAGGAAATATCTTGTAGAAGCGTTGGTTCGAAAGAATTCTAAACTAATTGGTAAAACCATAGAAGAATCTGGTTTGAGTAATGAAAAAGGATTATTTCTAGCTGAAGTTGTGCGTGGGAAATATACATTTCAGGTATTTGATAAAGATTTTATCTTAGAGGGGGGAGATTTATTGCGTTTTGCAGGAGAATCTGAAGATATAGCCAATTTACTATCTGATGGAAGCGGTTTAACTTTACCATCTGTAGGGATGATGAGTAAGCTAAAAAGAGCAGACGTAGTTGAAATTGTTATATCTCATAATTCCTCATTAATATCTAAAATGGTTAGAGAGGTTAATTTTAGAGGAATGTATGATTCTGTTCTGTTGGCTATACATCGTAATGGAGAAAGAATAAATGGGAAACTAGAAGAGATAAAATTAAAAGCAGGTGACGTAATTTTATTATTAGCAGGGGATAGTTTTATGTCACGTTCTCAGGATAATATGGATTTTTATTTAATATCAAGGGTAAAAGAGGTAAGAAGACCTGAGCGTTATAAAGTTTGGACATTATTTGGAGGAACATTACTTGCAGTATTTTTATCAGCATTAAACTTAATTCCATTGTTTATGGGATTATTAGTAGTGTTAGTGGTTATTAATATTTTAAAAGTAGTTAATGCTAAAGACCTTCCTAAAAATATTGATTATAATTTAGCAGTTATAATTGCCTTGTCCCTTGCTTTGGGTACAGCTATGATAAAGACTGGCGTTGCCAACATGATAGCTGATTTTATGATATCCATATTCTTCCCGTTAGGAAAAGTAGTTGTGCTGGCAGCAATATATTTGGTAACAACAATTTTAGCTGCGTATATAACCAATAAGGCTGCTGTGGCTATTGTATTTCCAATATCTTTAACGGCAGCTCACACATTAGAATTAAATCCGCTTCCTTTTGCTCTTGTAGTATCTTTTGCAGCAGCAGCTAACTTTTTAACACCTATTGGTTATCAAACTAATTTGATGGTATATGGTCCTGGAGGGTATAACTTTAAAGATTTCTTTAGAATTGGATGGCCATTGACATTAATTTATATGATAGTTACGGTAATAATATTGAATTACATGTATCTATAATGTCATTAAAAAAGCATTTACAGAAATGTATACTGTAAATGCTTATTATAATTGTCTAAAGATTTATGATTATTTTACTGCTATAGTTTCAATTTCAACCATAACACCTAGAGGGAGTTCTTTAACAGCAAATGCTGCTCTTGCAGGTGGATTTTGACTATAATATTTGCCATAAACTTCATTCATAGCTTTAAAATTACTCATATCAGAAAGTAAACAAGTAGATTTAACCACATCGCTAAAAGAATATCCAGCTTCCGTTAAAATAGCTTCAATATTCTTCATCACTTGCTCAGTTTGTTCAGTAATATTTTCAGCCTCTACTTTTCCTGTTTGTGGATTAATAGGTACTTGACCAGAAATAAATAGTGTACCATTAACTTCTATTGCCTGACTATAAGGACCAATAGCAGCCGGAGCATTAGGTGTGTTTATAACTTTTTTCATCTTAATAAATTATAATTGAAATTGAATATAATGAATACAATTATAGCCAAAAATGTAAACGTATAGTATGATATTACACCAAGTAAGTTTTAAGATAAAATTTAGTCGTATTTTAAAAGAAATTAGCATTGTCGCGGGCACTGCTGCGCTTATCGTATTTTAGGTCTTGTAGGATTGATGAGTTAACTCTTATAGAGAAAAAATATGATTTGTATCTTCCTATAGGAGTTAAGTTGAAACTCATACCCCAGCAGTGAAGGTCTCTAGATATTCGCAGGTTTGTATGTGATATTTCTTTCCTGTCAAAGTTATATCCAGATGAAAAGGAAAACTTCCATTTGGGTGTAAGAGAGAAATTACCATTTAAATTAATACTTGAGGTGACTTTCTTCTTATAGGCCATTTTTGTCTTATCAAACTCACCATTGGCTAACCTAAAACTATAATTTAATGATAAATTCCATGGAAACTCAAATTTAGTATAACCATCATCAGTTACTTTTGATTTAGCTTCATCCGTTCCCCTGGTTTCAGCAAATTCGTCTTCCATATGGTCAATTCTCTCAAGGGGATTTACATATTCTTCTTCTTCTGGTAACTCTTCTTCTTCACCTTCAGTACTTTCTCCTCTTCTTTTTTCAATCCATTTCTTAATTTTTTCCGAACCAATTGAAATTCCAAAATTTAAGTTGGCTGATGTCATTCTAACTAGCTTTCCAGTAGCTTTATAATGAGAAGTATTTATCCTTATTGGAGTTCCTGTTTTTGTGGTATCAAGTGCATATGGATCAAAAGTAGCACCAAAATTAATGTTAGTGCCCAGTATTTTAGTTCTACCACTCATACTTATTGTAGACCACTTTAAAGAGTCGGCCATAAAATTATGCGAGGTAGAAAAGTTAAGTCCTTCTAATATTTTAATTTTTTTATAGCCAGATGTATCCCTTTCACTTTTTATTTTCATTTCTAATGTGTTACCAAGTGATAAGCCCAGAGATCCAGATTTACCTCTTCCTGGCGAACCATACAAAGAACCTTCATATAAAGAATAGTCGTGTCGAATAATCGAATCCTGATTTGGATCGTAGTATTCAAAATAGTCGTAATAACCAAATTGTTCTTCTCCAAAATCAGGTCGATATGATAAACTTGCAGATGGAGTCATAACATGCCGAATAGCATCTACTTTATCACCAAAAAGTTTTCTCCAAGGCTTATAAAAGGTGTAAAATTTAGTAGAAGTACTTACGGAATAACTATAATCATAAACCCTTTTAAATCCAGCAGAAGTATCGGCTACAACTACCTTATTTTGTTCTTCATCCCACTTTTTAGTAATTGATCGTGTATACCATCTTTCTGTATAGTTAAATGATGGAGTAAGGGTAAAATATTTAAGTAGTTTTAAGTTTAAGGAAACAGGAATGCTGTGTCTCATACCATTTTGCCACTCACTAGGGAACTTTTTATTGCCTAGTTCATATTCTTTGGCATTTATGTAGTTTTTTGTATTTCCGGTATATGAAAAACTTAACTTTTCATACCACGATTCTTTACTTCCAATTCTATTTTTTCGTTTAAATGGAAAAATGCGGTTCATTGTTAAGGTCAAGTCAGGAAGCGTAAAACTAACTGTTGTATCCCTTGTATTTTGAGAAGCTAAAAGGTTTGCAGAGAAATTAAACGGTAGTTCAGGAAATCTTCTGCTATATGAAATACTTGAGCGTTTTGTATTAGTAGCCAAACGAGTAGGATTAATAATACTTGTTACATTGTTTTGATCGTAAGAGCTACTAGAGTAATTAACACTTGCTGAAAATGTCTGATATGGATTTGCTTTAGTATCTTGACGATGAGACCAGGTTAATGAAAAGTCTTTAGTTCTTCGCCAGTCCGGTAAACCTTTTTCGCTAAATTCATTAACAATATAGTTAACATTAAAATTTCCACTAAAAGAATAGCGTTTTTTGTATTTAGATATTCCTCTGATTCCCCATGAATTATTGGCGTATAAATCTCCAGTTACAGCTAAGTCAAAGTAATCACTGGCAGCCCAATAATATCCACCGTCTCTTAAGAAAATACCTCTCGATTGTTCTTCTCCATAAGATGGCATAATAATACCAGAACTGTAGCTTGAAGTTGATGGAACAAAACCAAATGGTATTCCAATAAAGTAAATCGGAATATCTTCTATAACCAAATAGGCCGGACCTGTAATAATTTTCTTGCCTGGAATAACCTTCGCTTTTGTCATATTTAGATAAAAGTGAGGGTGCTCATGATTATCACATGTACTGTAATGTCCGTCTTTTATACAAAATGTATCATCAGGTGATTTTTTAGCAAGACTGCTCACAACATATCCTTCTCCTTGCTCAGTAACTACATGTTCTATGAGTGCTTTTTTACTTTTAAAATTATACTTAATGGTTTTCATCTCATATGAACCTTTACTATCTGTAAAAACAGGTAATCCAGTGGCAACCCCTAAACTATCTTCAATACCATAAGCATAAGTAAGACTGCTATCCAAATCAAGCTCTATACATGCTGCAGTTAAAGTAATATCAAGGTATTTAACTTCAGCACTTCCGTATAAAAAAACTCTATTTGTACCTTTCATTACAATGGAGTCCTGCGCAGAATAAGTAACTTCAGCATCTATACCGAGTCCTTTAGGTTCTTGTTTAATAGAATCTGGTTGAGTCGAAATTGAGTCAGAAAGTAGACTTAATTCTAAAGAATCAACTGGTAATGGTTCAAATTTATTCTGAATATTAATGGTATCTGCAACCTCGCTATATTGTCCGAAAGAGATTTGGCTATATAAGCAGATTAACAACAATATAAATAAATTAAAAATAAAAGGTCTCTTACCTTGGTATATTTTGTGTATAGTATTTATCAACGAAATGGTAATTTATAATTCAAATTGGCACAAAAATAAATAAAAATTGATGATAGCATTGGTTTATTAGTAAAATAAAGGTTGTAATCATCAGCGATTAAAAATAATAATAATCGGATCAGCGAAAAGCAAAAATAGTACCACATACAAATGATTTTTTATTTAAATATTAAATTTATATACAGTTTAAAACAAAATTATTTGAATTAAAGCTATTTTTGGGCATTGATTATAATTTTACCTCGATAAGAAAATTTGTTAAGGAGAGAAATAAATGAAGTTGTTTAAAATTTGTGTATTGACGGGGGTACTTTTCTCATGTTGTTTTTTTCTGCAAGCTCAATCTACAGGAAAATTTAAGAGGGTTGTTATAGACGCTGGGCACGGAGGAAGAGATCCTGGAGCAAGTGGTAAATATTCAAAAGAAAAGGATGTTGTACTTGCTGTAGCACTAAAATTAGGTAATTATATTGAAAAGTATTTGCCTAATGTTGAGGTGGTTTATACGCGCAAAAAAGATGTGTTTATTCCTCTAAAAGAAAGAGCAGAAATAGCAAACAAATCAGATGCAAACTTATTTATATCTATTCATGCTAATTATATAAGTAATCCAAGGATTTATGGAACAGAAACTTTTGCCTTAGGTTTGCATAGAACCGAAGAAAATTTAGAAGTTGCAAAAAAAGAAAATTCAGTAATTGTTTTAGAGGATGATTATACCACAAAATACGAGGATTTTGATCCTAACTCTTCAGAGTCGTACATTATTTTTGAATTATACCAAAATATTTATTTAAACCAGAGTTTAGAAATGGCCGATTTAATTCAAGATCAATTTGGACAACGTGTTGGAAGAAGAAACAGAGGTGTAAAGCAGGCTGGATTTTTGGTTTTGAGAGAAATTGCAATGCCTGGTGTATTGGTTGAATTGGGATTCTTAAGTAATTCAACAGAGGAGAAATATTTATCTTCAAATGAGGGTCAGGCGTTACTAGCATCTGGTATATTTAGGGCGTTTAGAGAGTATAAGAATCAATTTGAAGCAAAAAATAATTTAGATATACCTGAGGAAAAACTTGAAATTGAAGAAAAAACAAGCGATATTATATATCGTATACAGGTTGCTTCGAGTAAACGAAGAATTAAAAAGGGCACATCTATATATAAAAAGTTTGATAGTGTGTTTGAGTATAAAGATGGTAATTTGTATAAATATGCCATTAATGAATCGTTTAGTTTTAACGAAATAAGTAAAAAAATACCTGATGTCAGGGAAAAAATAAAGGATTGTTTTATTATTGCTTTTGAAAACGGGAATAGAATTTCTGTTACAGAAGCAAGAAAAAAAACAAATGAATAACTCAGGGGTTTAAGACAACAATTTATCGATGTAAAAAGCATCAAATTTTATGAAAAGCGATATTGATCGCAGTTTTTAATTTTAACCATGAGTATGTTCATTCCTAAAATTAACAATGGTTCAAGTGTACCAAAGTTTTTACAGTTAGTTCAATCTTTTGAGGATGCAGTAAGAAGCAAACAATTAAATGTTGGCGATATGTTGCCTTCGGTTAATGAGTTATGTAAAGAGTGTGGGCTTTCCAGAGATACTGTTTTTAAGGCCTATACCGAACTTAAAAGTCGAAAGTTGATTGAGTCGGTTCCTAATAAAGGATACTATGTAGCTAGTAATAAGCAAAATGTATTTTTATTTTTAGATACATTCAAAGCTTACAAAGAGGTATTGTATGGTTCGTTTAGAAATGCATTACCTAATAGTTATAATGTGGATATTCACTTTCACCATTACAACCTTAGAGTTTTTGAAGATATTGTGGCAAATGCAGTAGGAAAGTATAGCCATTATATTATAATGAACTTTAACGATGCAAAAGTAAAGGATATAGTAAGTAAAATAGATCCTTCGAAGTTATTGTGTATAGATTGGATTATTAATGTTCCGGATAATTGTTCATTTATAGGTCAGGACTTTGGTAAGCCTGTATATGACAGTTTAATTAAGGTAAAGGATGAGTTGTTAAAATATAAACAATTAGTTTTTATCTATCCCGAATTTACAAATCACCCAACAGATACTATTGATGCCTTTGAACTTTTTTGCAAAGAACAAGGATTTAAAAGTAAAGTTGTATATAATACTTCTGATATATCCTTAAAAAAAGGAGATTTATACTTAACTGTAAGTGATAGGGTTTTAGCTAAATTACTAGATTATTCGCATGAACTAAATTATACTCTAGGTAAGGATATTGGCATTATCTCATATAACGAAACACCCACAAAGAAATATATTAAAGAAGGTATTACTGTCATTTCAACCGATTTTAATGAAATAGGTTTATTAATGGCTGATTTTATACTTAATAATACGGTAATAAAAAAGTATGTTCCTACAGAAATTACAATTCGTAAATCTTTGTAGTTAAAACAAAGTTCTATTTATTTTTTAGCAGTAAGTACTATTGACTTTATCATAATTTAATAAGTAATTTGGTAATCTCTTCAACAAAATTGCTTTTTGAAGGTTTATTTTTTTGATTTTAAGAAATGAATGAATTAGTAGTTTAAAAAATGAAAAAGTAGAATAGTAATCTTAACCTAATAAAAATTAAAATGGAACAAATAACTGAACTTTTTAACGAATCCAAGCAATATGTTATTACATATGGAGGTCAGCTAGTACTTGCAATAATTACTCTGATCGTTGGATTCTGGATTATTGCTAGAATTTCAAAAGCTTTTAAAAAGGGATTTAGATCAAAAAGTATTGATGATACTTTACAACCATTTTTGGTGGGAATAGTTAATTACACTTTAAAAATACTATTAGTTATAAGTGTAATGACTATGGTGGGAATAAAGATGACCTCATTTATTGCTATACTTGGTGCAGCAGGTTTAGCAGTAGGTATGGCTTTGTCAGGAACACTACAGAATTTTGCAGGAGGTGTAATGCTGCTAATCCTTAAGCCATTTAAAAAAGGAGATTATATTGAAGCACAGGGATATACAGGTGTTGTTGACGAGGTGCAAATATTTAATACTAAATTAAAAACTCTAGATAATAGGATTATTTACATACCCAATGGAGGATTGTCGACTTCAAGTCTTATAAATTTTTCGCAAGAACCAACACGTAGGGTAGATTTTTCATTTGGGATTGGTTATAATGATGATATAGATAAAGCTAAATCTGTAATTGCTCAGGTAATTAATTCAAATGAAAAAGCACTTAGTGATCCTGAACCATTTATTGCTGTAGGAGAATTAGCTGATAGTTCGGTTAATATTACAACTAGAGTATGGGTTAATGCTATTGATTATTGGGATTTTTTCTTTTACATGAACGAGAATGTAAAAAAGGAGTTCGATAAACAGGGTATATCAATTCCATTTCCGCAAACAGATGTTCATTTGTTTAAACAATAATATTTTTGGTAGATAGTAACATCAAATACAGATTTATTGATAAGGAACCTATAATGACTTCTAATAAAAACTTTAGATTAATTTAAAGCTGGATCTACAATTTTGGTTGTAGATTATAGAAGAATATTATTTCATTATAATTGATGATGAGCATTAATAATATTTAAGGAGTATTACATAAAGATAAATACTTCTTAGATAAGTAACTGAATTAAATACTAAACTTTCAATAATGTTAAGAAGCACACTATTAGTAATTTTTTGTTTACATGCGGTTTATATATGGTCGCAGGAAGAAAAAAATGATTCTATAAAAGCTTGGAAAGCAGGAGGTAATACTTCGTTAAGTTTTTCTCAAGTATCTTTAACTAATTGGTCAGGTGGAGGAAACAACTCTGTAGCAGGTACTTTTTTATTTAAAGGATTTATAAATCATAAAAAGAATAAGTTAGCTTGGGATAATACTCTTGATTTAGGTTATGGTCTTACAAAACAGGAAGGTTACGATTTAGCAAAATCTGAAGATAGAATCCAGATTACAACAAAATTGGGATATGAGGCTGGTAGACATTGGTATTATTCAGCATTGGTTGATCTAAAAACTCAATTTGCCGTTGGGTATAAAGATCCATTAAAACAAGATGTGAAGATTTCTGATTTTATGGCTCCAGGTTATCTTTTATATTCATTGGGTCTTGATTATAAACCATCGGATAATTTTTCTTTCTATATTTCTCCTGTAACATCAAAACTAACTATTGTAGCAAACGATTCATTATCAAATGTAGGAGCTTTTGGTGTAAACCCAGGAGATAAAGTGAGACAGGAATATGGTGCCTCTATTAAATTGTTAGCAAAGAAAAAAGAGGTAGTGAAAAATGTAAATGTCTATACAAGATTAGATTTATTTTCAAGCTATTCTAAAAATCCTCAAAATATTGATGTTGATTGGGAATTTGGTTTAGATATGAAGGTAAATAAATTTTTAAATGCCATTTTTACAACCAATATTTTATATGATGATGATGTAGATTATATTGATGATAATGGCATGAATAAAGGACCAAGAATTCAATTAAAACAATTATTTGGGGCGGGTCTTACGTATTCATTTTAAAATCTAAATTATTATAAACAAAGCCCGGTTTTATATATATCCGGGCTTTTGTTTAAATTTTTATATAACTTTTAAATAAGTCAATCTTTGCGCAATTAACTTATTTTTCTTAATTGATTGAGGTAATTTATTTTTATCAAGGTTAAATTTAAATTTTCCTTTACCATCTTGCATCAATACAATAGAGTTTAGTATAAGTAATACTTCGTTCGAATCTTTAGAAGTATAAAGAGCATTAGTCATTATTTCAACTGGATTAGCATATCCATTTAATCCTAAAAATTCTGCTGCTCTAACTTTATTAATTAACTCCACATCATTTTGTGCAATTTCTGATATTATTCCTTTTAGTTCTTTGGCATTTTCTCCAAATCCGGAACATACAATTAAGGCCCAATATCTGCATAGCCAATCGTCCGATGTTAATTGCTTTTCTAATTCTTCTTTAGCATTATCAAATGGTTTTAATGAAAGATTAGCAATATCAATGTATTTATTAATATTCGCTTTATTCTTTTGTCCAAATTCAACAGGATTCTTAAACGCATTTTTAATCAAGTAAAACTCAGGGTAAAATGCAAGATCAGGCATTTCCTTTAATTTATTTGTTAACCTATTGCGCATTTCTGTAAGTTTTTCAGAATACTGGTTGTCTCCAATTAAGTTTTTGGTTTCAAAAGGATCTGTTTCAATATCGTATAGAGCTTCAACTTGTTTTGTATTAAAGAATTGGTCTTGAATATTATTCAATTGTTTTTGTTCGTGCATTTGAGCCCATTCTTTATACGCCAATTGCTTATATCTGTAATTATTCATAAGTCCATCGAAATTAAAAGGCTGAAAGTGTCTTATGTACTTGTATTTGCCTTTTCGGATGGCTCTAACCATATCGTATTTTTCATCGAACCTGTCGGCATAACTAAATGTTTCATCTCTGCTACTAAGTTCTTCTTCAGTAATATTCTTACCTAAGAATGGTTTTCCATCAATTCCTTCCGGTATTTCAATTCCGGCTAAATTTAAAACAGTTGCACCAAAGTCAGTAAAGTTTACAAATCCATTATTTTTAGAACCAGGTTTAATATTAACAAGATGTTCGTATTTAGGAGGAATGTATACTACAAGAGGAACGTGCAATCCTGTTTCGAAAACATAACCTTTACTACCTGGTAAAACACCACCGTGATCTCCATAATAAAATATAAATGTGTTTTCCAAGAGAGAGTCTTTTTTAAGTTCTTCAATTAATTCTCCAACTTGGTTATCCATTTGCATGATTTTATCTTTATACCATGCATTTGTAAATCTCATTAATTCAGTATCTGGATGATTAGGTTGAACGAAGCAAGAATCAGGGCTGTTTGTTGTCTTCTTGGTATTAAAATCTTCTTTTGAGAAATGAACACGACTTTCGTGTGTAGTGAAGATATTATGAACATAAAAAAAAGGTTGGCCAGGCATTCTATTTCGCCAGTGTGCTTTCTTACTTGATTTATCCCAAACTGTATCAGATTTTGTAATATTGTAATCCTCTTTATGATTGTTTGCTGTATAATAACCAGCAGATTTTAGATAGGCAGGATACATTTCAACTCCTTCTGGCATAGGTACCTTTTTAAGTCCTCTGTGATAATGTGAACCAATTCTTGGGCCATAGCAACCAGAGATTAATGTAGATCTTGCAGAACTGCATACAGGTGCATTGGAGAATGCATTAGTGAAAATAATACCTTGGTTAGCTAAAGATTCAATATTAGGAGTTGGTGCCCCATGAGGATCAAAAAGGTCCATATAATGTTTTGAATTATCTTCAGAAGTAATCCAAACTATATTAGGTTGCTCCTTAATTTCTTGATTAGAATTACACGCAGCTAATAACGTAGCAATTGAAGCTATTAGCAATAGTTTTAATTTGTTCATGTATTAATTATTTTGATTAATTTGATCATTTATTAAAAGGATTAGAATAATAAATTATATTATGAATGGTTTTATTTAAAAAAATGCAAAATATAATTTGCGGTCATTAAAATAATCATGTAAAAAAAAGGATTTATAGTGTAATAAAGAAACTTTTATGTTTTTTTTGTGTACAAATACTTCTTGGTAAGCAATATAAACTAATAAATAAAGATAAATGAATAAGAGTATAGTTATTGTTGTTGTTTGTGCTTTAGCTTTTAATGGAATTAATGCTCAATACAATAGAAAAGATTCGTTGTCTGTTTATAAAGTGAATAAAAAAATAGAGATCCCATTAACAATTGGATTATTTGTTGGAAGTTATTTAGGATTTGGTCATTTAACTGACATCCCTGGATTAACGGAGCAGGAAGTACTGGCGTTAAATACTAAGGATATATGGGGATTTGATAGGTTTGCAGCAGAACAGGATGCTTCTAAACGGAATAATTATCATAAAATATCAGATGTAGGATTAAATACAGCATTAGCTTTACCTTTATTATTAGGATTAGACAAAAAAATAAGAAAGGATTGGTTTGATCTTTTAGTAATGTATGCTGAAACACATGGAGTAAATAATGGATTATATATTGCTAATGCTTCAGCATTTCATCGCACAAGACCATTTGTTTACAGCAATAAAGTACCAATGAATGAAAGAACAGCTAGTGAAACCCAAAATTCTTTTTTTAGTGGGCATACATCTACAACAGCAACAGCTTCTTTTTTTGTAGCTAAGGTATATTGCGATTATCATCCAGAATTAGAAAATAAGAAGTATTTGATATACGGTGCAGCTGCAATACCTCCTGCACTTGTTGGATTTTACAGAGTAAAAGCAATGAAGCATTTTCCATCTGATGTTATAACTGGTGCTTTGGTTGGAGCGAGTATGGGTATATTAATACCTCATTTACACAAACGAAAAAAAGAGAAAGAACTTGCTTGGTCTCCAATTACAGGTAATGTCTTGGGTTTAAGACTAAAGTATACATTTAAATAGTAATATGTATTTTATATCGTATTAACTTTTAAAAGATAAAGAACAATACAACTCCAGCAAATGCTATAATAGCACCTAATATTTCTTTAGCTACTATTTTTTCTTTGAAAATTATAACAGCAGGTATGATAATTAATACAGGTACAATTGACATAATTGTTGAAGCAATTCCGGTTGTAGTATATTGAATTGCTAAAAGAGAAAGTGAAACTCCTAAAAAAGGTCCAAAAACTGATCCTATAGATATACCAACCATTGCTTTTTTATTTTTTAGTGCAGAAAATGTTGCTTTCCATTTTTTTAATACAGAAAATAAGAAGGCAAATGCAATTATACCAGCAATTATTCTAATTTGCGTAGCAAGAAAAGGATCATAGTCTTTCATACCAAGTTTAGAAAAAACAAGCCCCAAACCTTGACCAACTGCTCCCCCAAAGGCGAATAATATACCTTTAATAGGATATTTAATTTTTACTTTACTTTCATTTTTCTCTTTTGCAAGTATTACCATTGAAATACCTAAAATTGTTATTGTCATTCCGATGAGATTGAATACAGACATTTTTTCATCAAGTATGATCCATCCAAAAAAAGCAGCAATAGGAGGGGTGAGTGCCATTATTAACATAGAAACTCGTGCTCCAACAATAACGAATGCTTGAAATAACAATAAATCACCAATAACAAAACCGATTAAACCACTTATGGCTAACCAACCCCAAGCCTCTATGGTTGCATCAGAAGCAATAAAAAGACCTTTTCTGAAATAAGAAAAAACTCCAATGATAAAAAAAGCAAGTATTAGGCGAATTAAGTTTACAGGAAGTGATCCTACTTTTTTACCGGCAGATTCGAACGCAATTGATGTTACAGTCCAACATAAAGCTGTTGCGAGAGCTGCCAATTCTCCATAAATTGAGTTCATTTTTTATTAAAGATTTTTTTTCTTACCATTTAAAATCTTTCTTTTTTTTCTGTTTATGAAAAACGCAGGTAAATAAGATAAGAAAATTCCAAGTGAAAGGTTTAGTATAGATAATTTTAAGGTACCTAAATTTCGTAAGGAAAAAGATAAAATTACAAAAACAACATTTATTGCACCAATTATTAATGAGGTTTGAAGATGTGAAAAACCAAGTGTTAGCATTCTGTGGTGAATGTGATTTTTATCAGCAGCAAAAGGCGAATTTCCCTTAGATAATCTAAAAATAAATACCCTTAACGTGTCTATGGTTGGTACTATTAATATTCCTAACACTACGGCAGGAGCCGAAATCATTTGGTATTTTAAGTTTTCAGCATTTTCTGGAGAATTGAATTCGGCAAATTTAATAGATACAACAGCAAGCAGAAAACCAAGCAATAGAGAACCTGTATCTCCCATAAATATTTTTTGTTGCTTAGAGAAGACATTGTAATATGAGAATGCCAATAAAGCACCAATTAGAGCAGCAGAGAAAACAGGGATATGATAATTTCCATTTATATAAAACCAAATGGAAAATGATATTATTGATACCATACCTGTAATAGATGCTAATCCATCTATACCATCAATGAGATTGAAACCATTAAGTATGAATACAAAAATCAAAATAGTTATTGTAAAACTGGCTAAGTAATTGGGTTCTAGTCCGAAAAAACCGTGAAAGGAAGTGATTCTTAAATCTCCCCATCCAATTATAATGAAAGCAGCCAATATTTGCCCAAATAGTTTTATCATTGGGGCAGTCACCATTATATCATCTTTAATTCCTATCGAAAAAATGATAAGTAAAGCTGGAATTAAAAAAGGTATTTGGGTAAAGCTAAACCAGTCTGAGAACAATGAATAAGTAAATAAAAAACTTAAAAAAATGGCCAATCCACCAAGAGTTGGAATTTTTATTTTATGTACAGTTCTTTTGTTGGGCTCATCAAATAAGTTTTTTGATTCGGCAACCTTAAGTATAGTAGGTATGGATAAAAAAACTAATATAAAAGACAAAATTCCGGCAAAAGGAATAAGCAATTTTATTGTGTATTCACTCATGATTTTAATTAATGTGCGGTAAAAGTATAAAAAAAATAAATGGCTACTTTTACTATTGAATAATTTATTATTTAACTTAAAATTTAAATTTATATTTTAAGTACTGTTTGAATTTAATATCATATAGTAAAAAATTTAATGTAATTCATTATAAAAGTTTGTACGCTTATTTAATTATAATGTTTAGTTAGATTTATTACAATAATGAATTTGTTTCTCATCTAAGATCCAAGTCTTTTAAATTCATAATTGTGAGTATTACTAAGTTTTATATTAGCTACTACTCCAGCCATTTTTTAGGAGTTGGCTTTCAAGTACTTCGTGAAATTGAGATAGTTCATCCATACTTTTATCAATAGCTTCAATGTCAAAACTGTTAGCGCTTATTTTAATACTTTCGGATATATTTTTTAAATACTCTAACCCTAGTTGTTCTGAAAGATCATTCAGTTTTTGTACAAGGTTCTTAATTTTTACGGAAGAATGCAGTTCTTTAATTTCATTTATTAAAGGTATTATTACCTCGTTTACATTAATGTATGTTTTTTCTAATAAATGATCAGGAGGAAGTGTGAAAGTGTTTTTATTTTCTTGTTCATTAATAGATTGTGTTTTCTTTTTTTTATGTTTTAAGTACCAAGATAAGATAGTAATTAATTCTTCTAATTGAACAGGTTTACCAACATGGTTATCAAAGTATTTATTTATGTTTTTCATATCTTCACTGCTTGATAAAGCAGTTATAGCAATAAATGGAATATTTTTAATATTCTCATGAGATTTAAGTATTATTGAAGCTTCAATCCCATTCATTAAAGGCATTTTAATATCCATTAAAACAAGATCAGGAAGTTGTTCCATTATTATATTGACAGCTTGCTTTCCGTTTTCGGCTTCAATGATTTCAAATTCATATGGAGCTAATAATCCTTTAATTACTTCCCTATCAGTAATCCTGTCATCTACTAACACAATTTTAGCCGGATCAAATTCTATTCTATTGGGATCTAACTTAATTTCTTTAGGTAGGTGAGTTTGTTCATTAATAATAGTAATATTGGGAATATTAATAAAAAAAGTACTTCCTTGATTAAATTTACTTTCTACACTAATAGTTCCATTCATAAGATCCAAAAGTCTTTTGCTTATGGAAAGTCCAAGTCCAGTACCCTCGAACAACCTATTGTCTTGATCATCTCTTTGCTTAAAATCTTCAAAAATATGTTCAGTTTGGTCGTCTTCTATTCCAATACCAGAATCGGTTATTGCTATTTTTAAACTTACAGAATTATCAGCTTGTATTTCTACATAATATGCAACTTGAACAAATCCATATATTGTAAACTTTATGGCATTATCAATAATATTAATAAGTATTTGTTTTAGCCTTATTTCATCAATTAAAATTATTTCGGGGATATAACTCTTTTCGATGATTTCAAAAACTAAGCCTTTTTCCTGGGCTTGAGTCTGGAAAATTTTAGTGATTTCTGTAAATAAATATTTAATATTTACCTCATTTAACTGCAGTTTGAGTTTATCTGCTTCTATTTTTGAAAGATCCAATATTTCATTTAGAAGAGATAATAACGTTTTTCCACTTTTGGTAATGGATGTTACGTAATTTATTATGTTTGGATCTGTTATTTTTCTTTCAAGAATTTCTGAAAAACCAAGAATTGCATTAAGTGGAGTACGAATCTCATGACTCATATTAGCAAGAAATGAACTTTTAGCTTTATTAGCAGTTTCAGCTAGTTCTTTCGCTTGTTGTAGTTCTATTTCATTTAATTTGCGTTCAGTAATATCAGTAAAGCTCCATATTCTACCAACAATTTCTTTATCCATTATCTGTGGCCCAGAATAGCATTCTAAATAGCGCCCATCATTAAGGTGAATTTCTGAATTTAATTGTGTATTATTAAATTTTACTTTACTTTTTACTAACTGAGTAAAATCGCAATCAGAGCTGATTTGTGTTAAAATATGGTTTTCAAACTTTTCTTTTGTTGTAAGTTGATAATTTAAAGGTATCCTCCATAGTTCAAAGAGTTTTTTATTATGTAGTATAATGTCATTAGAAGCATCAATAACAACAATACCAGAAGAGGTAGATTCAATGGTAGCTTTAAGTAGAGATCTTTGTTTAAGAATATCTAATTCTCTGTTTTTTCTTTCTGTAATATCCTGAAAATAACCAACTATAGTTATGGGTCTTCCTTCTAAGTCCCACTCAGAGAATATACCTGTACTTAAAATCCATTTATGTTCATTTATTCCAGTTTTAATCCTAAAAGTAGATTCGTATTTATCACTAATTCCATCAATGAAATCTACTAACTCTTTTTTTGCATAATCTTTATCAGAATCAACTATTATATCTATTAATCCTTTTATGTCAAGGTTATTGTAATTAAAATTGGAACGTTCTATAATGGTTTTAAAAAATGGATCTACTCTAAATTGTTGATTACCTAATACGAACTTCCATACAGCTATTTTACCATTTTTTGTAGCAAGAGATAGCATATAATCTCTATCGGAACTCTCAGAATCAACTAAATTATTACTTGATTGTTTTTCAATAGTAAGTAAAAAGCCATCAAAATGTATCGAATGATCTTCTGTTTTATTTATTTGAACAGCAATTTTATATTCTTTTCCATTTTCCGAAATAAATATTAAAGTATGAACCATATTGATAGTATAAATTTTTTTATCAATACATAGTTCTAATAAGTTTATTTCGTTACCAGTATAACTATCGTAGAATTTTAATTTTTCATCTATTTTTTTACCAATAAGTTCTTCATTACTTAAATCGGCAAATAAACAAAGTTGCTTATTGGTTGCCCGAATGATTCCATTTAAGTCAAATGCAACAAAAGCCAACTCTGATGAGTTGAACATTTCAAAATTTAAATCCAGATTTCCACTATCAATTCCCGCCATTAGCTTTGGCAATATGTTTTTCCGCTTTTAAAAGAAATTTACCTATATGCTATTTTAAAACCAGCACATTCATAAGAATTTGTACTTTGCCAGTTTGGTGCAAAAATCTCGATATAAAGCTTTTGTGTGTTTTTTACTATAAATTGTTTATGATCTATAAGCCCTTCGGCAGAGTTGTCGTATAAAACTTTGTTACTAAGAGAACTTACAACTTTAAATTGTATACTCCCAACTTTAGGTTTGGAATATGTTGAGAAATAATATTCTTTTCCTCCAAAAGCATTTAAAACAATTCTTGCTTTCTTCCCTTTTCGTAATTTTATTGATCTTGAAGAAGAGCTTAGTTTAAATGATTTATCCGGAGATTTACATTTCTTATAAGTATTATTACAATCATTTGCATATGTTACTATCGAAATTATAAAAATACCAATAAGCAAAACAATTAAAGTTTTTTTCATAGTAACAGGGATTAGGGATTATTGCTTCTTCAGTTTAGTTCTAAAGTCTTGTACGTTATCAGAGAAAATAAAATAGTTTTCCTCAGATATAGTTATTTGGTTTTTTCCCTCAATATGTAATGATCCGTCTTTTTGAGTTTCAGCATTACCTTCTCCAAATTTTACATCTAAACTATTGAAAGAGTGTTCCAGAACATTTAAGTCTCTTATTAAATCTTTCATAACCTCATTTTCTTTGTAGGTTTTTACCATCGTTACAATATCTTCAAATAGAAGCTTTTGTTCTGCAATTCGATTAATTGCTGCTTTCTGATTTTCAAAATCGTTGTGTAATTTCGTTGTAATATAAAGACTTTCAATAAATGTTCCTACAGATAATAGAGATAAGGTTTTTCCTTCGTCATACTCTTGAAGGTAACTAATAACAGTATCGTATAGCTCACGTGAAATTGAATATAGCGAGTCAGGTTCTTGCGATGCGTCAACAATTCTTCTTTGTTGATCCTCTGTAAAATCAGGATTAATATTTAATTCCTTCAATAGATAATCAATAGTTGATAAATATTCGGCAGAAAAATCAGACTTGTTAAATGCAGAAATATAGGCTAAATCCGCAAAATATATTCCGCAAACTAATGCTTTCTTCTCATATCCAGCATATAGTTTTGCTTCGTTATGGTTATGTAATAATTTGGGATTAAAAGTTACATTATGATCTTTCACATAATTGATTATTTCTTCTGGCGAAGGCAAAGCATAAAATACAGCATCTATTGAATCTATTACATTAATTGATTCAAAATCTAGAGATGGTTCTGATGTTTCTTTTTGTTTAGCTTTATTACTGCTATTACACCCACTTAGTACTATAATTAATGCTATAAATGTTGAAAAAACAATGTTCTTAAACATACAAAATAGTTTTATAATTAATTAAACTGTTATTTTACTTAATTCTTTCTCAAACGTAAACTGCCATTTAAAAATTTTGGTTGCATTAGTTTGATCAACAGCGAATTTACCATTATGAAAATCCATAACCAAATCGGCATACGAAAAATATAATATAGACTCTTCTGGCATTGAATTTATATCTTTACTGTCCCAACTTGAACATTTAAATTCAACACTTAATTCATTTAAATTTTCTAACGTATTAAATTTAATATTAATATTTGAATCATTGTCTACATGTCTTAAAATTGTATCTAGCAAGCCGATAATGGAGTTTTTTATCAAATCCATTGAACCATAAATTTTCAATGATTCGTCAATATCAATATTAAGTTCTAAATTCTTCTCCTCAATTAAATTGTCTTGATGAATTAATATGTGTTCTATAATTCCATTGATATAAAAATTCTGGTAGCCAAGCTCTTCTTTATTGTTAATTTGAGTAATTTGACTAGCCATTTTAGTGATATGTTCTAAGTTGTTAACGGATTTTTCTAACATCCTTATCATTTCGGATAAGCGTGCAGATTCGGCAGAATGTTTTATTAGGTTAACAGCTTTATTAATTGAATTTAAGGGAGAATAAACTTGCTTACCAATAAAAGACAAGAACTTATCTTTGGTTTGTGTTAATGTTAATAGTTTTTTATTTGACTCTTCAAGCTCTATTGTACGTTTTTTCACTTTTTCTTCGAGTAGGATGTTTGTTTTTAGTATTTTTTCTCTACTCTTTTTTAATTCAACATGCGTACTTACTCGAGCTAAAAGTTCCGAAGTATCAAAAGGCTTGGTAATAAAATCCTGACCTCCAACTTTAAAGCCATGAACCATACTTTCTTTATCGTTTTTAGCGGACAGATAAATAATAGGCATGATATCCAACTTGGGATTTTTTCGCAGAGTTTCGCAAACTTCAAAACCATTTACTTCTGGCATCATAATGTCAAGTAACAACAGATCAAATTGCTCTTCTTTAAGCCAATCTATTGCTTCTTTACCACCAAGTGCAATTTCAACCTCATAATCATTATCACTCAATATATTTCCTAAAACCTGAATGTTTTTAGGATTGTCGTCAACAACTAATATCTTGCCTTTTTTCTCCATAGTGTACTTTAGCTTACCTAATTAGTTTGATGCTTCCTTTTTTTTCTAATATTTTATCATCATACGTAAGTACTTTTACCACGTAATTATATGTATCTGTTATCTGCGGTTTGCCTTTGAACATTCCATCCCAACCTTCATCTATATTGTTTGAATTATAGATTAATTGGCCAAGTCGATTAAAAACTCTAAAATAAATTAGCTCTCTAATCCCCCATCCCTTTACGTATACTTCGTCGTTTAAGTTATCATCATTGGGAGTAAATGCTAATGGTACATCTAACGAAAATTTCCTTAATACGGTTACATGAGTCTCAGAATCTATTGTAAAACATTCACTAGTGTCGGTAATAGAGACAATATATGTTTGATCTTTAGGGGGAAAAAGGATAGGGTTTGGGCAGTCTAAACATGAAATGCCTTCGCTTTCCTGCCATAAATAGTTTTTTATTTCATCCTTTTTAATGTTAACTTGAATGGTTTCACCTACAATAATGGTTGAATCATTTAAATTAACCGTAGGAATTTGCTGAACTGTTATTGTTACAGAGTCTTTATCTACACAATTGTTTTCGTCTGTTACATTTACAATAAACTTGGAATTTTCAGTTGGAGATGCTATTGGAGAATCAATGTTTGGGTTGTCTAATAAATTCTCATTCGACCACTTATATTTAATTCCTCCCTCTGCTAACAATTCAATATTGTTTCCAATACATATAAAGGTGTCAGAGGTGATTGTTATTGTTGGTAATGGGTAAACCGAAAGTTCATTTAGCAAGGTATCTTTGCAACCAAAATTATCACTAGAAATAAGCCTTAAGGTATAATTACCACTTTCGGAAAAATTGAAGGAAGGATTTGTTTCCTCAGAAGTTAAACCATTACTTGTATACCACAAAAAATTAGACGCATGTTCTGAAGAATTGCTCAATTGAATATTTAAAGGAACGCATCCATTTTGGACATCATCTACATAACTAAAATTAGCAAGTAGCTCATTAATGAAAATTGAGTCTGTAACAACTTTATTACAAGCAAAACTGGAGTTGGTTTTTAGAATTAATGAAGGATATAATTTACCTTTTTGGTTGTATTTATGTGTAGTGTTTTCTTCTGAAGATGTGTACCCATCACCAAAATCCCAGATAATAGAGGATATGTTTTGTTCATTTTTCATCGAAAACGAAATGTTGTTATAGATGCAAGCAGTATCAGCTAATTGAATTTCAGCATAAGGGCCACCGATATTTATATAATTTTTTTTGGTAATAGTATCTGGGCATTCATTTTTAGAATATGCAATTAGAGATACATCATAAGAGCCAGGTTTACTATAAATATGTTGCGGATTTTTAATTGTTGAACCAGTAAGATTATCTCCGAATATCCATTTCTGAGAGCCATCGCCATTGTATATAGTTTCATTTGAAAAAAGAACAGGGAAAGGATAACAGTTTGATTCTTGTTTGTCACTTGAAAAATTGGCACTTGGAGGTTCTTCAATATCTATTAAGCTTGGCGAAATGCTATCTTTAATGCAGCCATGATCATCAATAATTTCTAATGAAATATCATATTGACCAGGAGAAGTATATGTATGTTCAGGATTTCGATCATTGCTTGTATTTCCGTCTCCAAAATTCCAATTAAACTCTACAATATTACTTAATGAAACATCATAAAATTCAATGGGATCATTAATGCATGAGTTAATATCCGAAACTTTAAAATTAGCATCAGGTTCAACAACCTTAATTGCGTTGTTTAATGTAATACTTGATTCACAGCCTCTTTCGTTTCTTACGGATAGAATTACATTATAATTACCAAAATCTTGAAAAGTATGTATAGGATTTTGTACTTGAGATGTTTGATCGTCCCCAAAATCCCAGTTCCATTCAACAATAGGTAATTCATGGATTGTTAAATCGGTAAATTCAAATTGTACAGGAATACAGCCTTGCAGGTAATTGGAAGAAAAATTAGTTTCAGGATGATATATTTTAATTTCTTTGGTAATAGTGTCGGAACAAGTATTACTATCCTTAATAACAAGATGAATTGTGTAATTACCAGCTTTTGCATATTCATGAGTTGTTTCATTGTATGTAAACTGCTCCTCAGTACCATCTCCAAAATCCCATAGATATTTATTATTTAATTCGTTATGATTAAAAAAGGAAGCGTCTTCGCTAGAAGATGGATCAAATGTTAATTCAGTATATCTGCAAGGACCTAATCCTGTGGTATCAAAAGCTGCTTTTGGATCGGTAATATCAATATTGTTTTGATATGCATAAAAACAATTTTTTTCGGTATTGTAGGCATATAAAATAACTGGATAGGTGCCTTTTTCGGCATATAAGTGAGAAAAATTTGTTCCAACATTAAGTATTGAGTCTCCATCTCCAAAATAACATTTGTAAGAATCTGCATCCTTTAAAGAAATTTCGAATTCTGCTTCGTATGGTTTTTCGCAGTTAGTTAATCTATTGATACTGGCTATTGGACCATTAATGTAAAGAACATCTTCTTTAGTTATTTTACTTAAACAACCATTATGATATACATTTAAAGTAACATCCATGTATCCGGTATCTGTATATTGATGAATTGGAATTCCCATGAAACTTTGGTTTCCATCTCCAAATTCCCAAACAGTATTGTTAATTTGAGAAGGATCGTGTGAAAGATCATTAAACTCAACTACTTCGTATGCACAAAAAACACTTTTATCTTTTACAGTAAAATTAGGATTTTGAGGCTGTCCTACTGTTATATTGGTTATAACAGAAGAAGAGCAACCAAGTTGAGTATTAACCGTTAGTTGAACATTGTATTCTCCAATTTCGTTAAAACTGTGTTCGAATGAGTCATCAGTAGTAATATCAGCTTCATCAATTTTCCAATTAATATCAGAAACATTGTCAAATGTTGTATTATAAGTTATTGTATGACCAAAATTAATGTTTATAGGTTTGCAACCTGATATTGGATTATCTGTTGTTATGGTAACTTTGGGTATTGTGATGGTAAAAATATCAGGTTTTTCTATTTCTTTTGAACATCCATATTTTGATGTAACAGTTAGTTTTGTGGAATAGCTTTCAGTACCATTTTTATTTAAATCACTCGTTAACCTATAAGTATGTGTAGGAGATTGTTCTGATGATGTTACTTCGCCTCCAAAGTCCCAAATATATGAAGATATGTCTTTGCCAATTGGAGTATATGTTATATCTACAGGAACCTGACAGCTAAATTCATCAGAGATTGAAAAATCTATTTCTACATCCTGAACATGTATTTGGTTACTGTATGTATGAGAACACTCATAATTGTCGACTTTAAGTTTCACTATATAATTACCTGGTTCAGAAAAAGAATGGGAAGGATTAACTTCGGATGAGATGTGACTATCTCCAAAATCCCATGAATTAATCCTGTTGTTAATAGAAGTGTTTGTAAAATCTATCACTTGGTTAGGGCAAACTGTGTCATTAATTATTGAAAAATCTGCTTTAGTATCAGTTATTTCAATTATATCCTCAATTGTAAGGGTGTCTTTACAGCCTAAATCATCTGTAACATGTAATGTAACATCAAATATACCAGCAGTTGAATAAAAGTGTATTGGGTTTGATTCTGTAGAACTTTGAGAATCTCCAAAATCCCACTCGTATTCTAAAGTACCAATTCCATATGATTGATTATTAAATTGAGTGTTTAATTCACCACTGCATGATCTTTTTTCATTAATATCAAATGCAGCTGTAGGTTTTTTAATGGTAATTATATTTTCGTAAGTTATTTTTCCTGTACATCCATTTATATCTTCAAAAACAAGAGTGACATTATATATTCCAGGCTGTTTATAGGTATGAACAGGATTTGGTTCCGAACTTAGAATACCATCTCCAAAATCCCATGTATAAGTACCGTTATTACTATTGGGTGTAACCATGCTATTAAAAGCGATTTCATGTGGGGCACATTCTTCTATTGGAAGATTTGGAGAAAAATCAATACTAGGAACTGAATAAACATTTATATAATCATTTTTAGTTAAGCTTTTATCATCCTGCAATCCATCATATACAGTTAAAGTCACAGAGTAATTACCTGGTGAATTATATGTTGATATTGGATTTTTTAGAGTAGAAGTATTTCCGTTGCCAAAATCCCATAGGTATGTATAATTATCATTTTCATTAGTTAAATTAGTGAATTGTACAATCAAAGGAGAGCATCCATCTGTGATTTCTGCTGAAAAATCTACATTTATTTGAGATGAACTTTCCGTATTGGAAAACAGCAAAAATATTGGAAGTAAGAAATAAAACTTATACTTAAATTCATTAATGGCCTTTATGAAATTTATACAATTCATAAATTTTTTTGTTGTGTTGTTTGATATCGTGGAATTAAATTAATATTTTCCTATTAAATTATAAATAGTTATGTGCTTAAAATGCATTAAAAAAAATAATATTACTTTTATATAAGAAGCTGGATAGCACATTGACTTATAAAAAGAGAGCTTCAAAAAAGTGAAAATCTCAGGCAACATAAAAAGGTAATGAAGAGAATTATATATCTATGCATATATTTATTAGTACTTATTTTACCTATTCATAATTTGAGAGGTCAGGTTTTGCATTATTCACAATTTTTTTCTTCGCCCTTGCAATTAAATCCTGCGCTTACTGGAATTATTGATTCGGACTGGAGATATATTAATAATTATAGAACGCAAGGATTGTATTATGGAAACCCTATTCATACAATTAGCGTTTCTTTGGATAAATCATTTGTATTTTATAAAAATATTATAGGAGTTGGTTTTCTGTATAACTTTGATAATTCTGCCGGATCATATTTACCTGTTAACAGAATGTATGTTTCGGGTGCAAGTTTAGTTCAAATCTCTGATAAATCTTATTTGGGAGGAGGTATTCAAATAGGTTGGGTAACAAAAAGGTTTACATATGGAAACCTTACATTTCCAGAGCAATATGATAGAAGTACAGGAGGATTTAATAATAGCCTACCATTATCAGAAAATTTTCAGGAGAATTCAACCAATTATTTAGATGTAAATATTGGAGTTTTATGGAATTATAAAAATGAAAGAATGGTAATTTCAAGTGGTATAGCTTTGTATCATCTAAATCAACCAAAGGATTTTTTTATTGAAGAAAACAATACTATAAAAGTGCGTACGAATGGACATGCATCTTTAAAATATCAATTAAATGAGGTGTTTTATATACTCCCTCAAACGTATTATACATTTCAAAATAAAGCTAAAGAATTCTTATTAGGTTCAAATATTGGTATAAATATAAATAGTCCTAATCAGGATTTTAGAAGTATTAGTGCAGGTATTTATATACGAAATGGTTTTGCTAATGATTTGGAGTCAGCTATTGTATTGTTAGGTTTAAATTATCGCAATTGGAATGTAATTTCAAGTTTTGACATTGATATTTCAGGATTGAAAACGCAAAATATTTTTGCTAACGCATTTGAATTATCACTAATATATGAAAGACCATATGCTATTTTAAAGAAAAAAACCATTCCATGCATAAGATATTAGTATTATTTTTAGTAATGTTATTTGGTTTTCTAGTTGACCATTTATATTCTCAGCCTTATAGTTTAAATAAAATAAAGCTTTGGGAAGTAAAAGGTTATGCAAAAAGTGCTGTGAAACAGGGAGATTATAATTCGGCAATTTATTATTATAACTATTTAGAAAAAAAATATCCACGTAAAACTAAATATTTATGGAGCTTGGCTTATCAATATCATAAATCAAGGAATTATAAAAAAGCCTATGAATATTTTGATAAACTTGTGACAGTAGATAAAAAAAAGTCTTTATTAGCAAGTTATTATAAAAGTATAAATGCAAAGTCTTTAGGAGCATATGAAGAAGCTTATGCAACATTAAAAAAAATTAAGATTAAAAAGAAAAAGAAATGGATGCCAAGAGATTTTGAATTACTGATTGAAAACAATTTGCATGGGTGTTTATTGGCAAAAGAATTAAGAGACTCTTTGCAAACGAAAAACCTGATTGAATTAAATGGCTCAATAAATAATCCTCATATCGATTTTAATCCATTTTATATTTCAGATTCTATTTTTATGTATGCAGCCTTTAATGCAGATACTTTAAAATATTATTCTAGTACAGATAGTATTCCTAAAAGGAGATTTTACTATGCGCAAAAGATTGATGAAAGTTGGATGGGAGGAAAATCTCCAGAGGTAGATTCTCCTTTCTTTAATTCTATAGAATATGATACCGGAGATGGTGTTTTTTCTCTAGATAAAAATAGGTTTTACTTTACTCAATGTAAAAGCAATTGGAAAAGCAAAATTGTTTGCCATTTATATGTAACTGAAAAAAAAGATGGACGATGGCTTGAGCCATATCAGCTTGAAAACGAAATAAATATTCCTAATTATTCATCAACAGAGCCAACCGTAGGTACTTGTTATGATCCAAATCTAGAGGTAATTTATTTTGTATCAGATCGTCCGGGAGGATATGGAGAAACTGATATTTGGTATACAATTTATGATTTAGTAGAACATACCTATCAAAAACCTGTTAATGCTGGTATTTATTTAAATACAGCAGGAACTGAAACAACACCTTTTTATGATAGATTAAATCATTTAATGTATTTTAGTTCGGATGGATGGCCTTCGTTTGGAGGATTAGATGTTTTTTATTCGCATGGAGATTTAGTAAATTGGGAAGAACCTTATAACATAGGTTACCCCATCAATTCTCAGTATGACGACTTATATTATACTGAAAATGATTTAGGCATCAAGGGATTTTTTACATCTAACAGGGTTGGAGGTGTTTCGTTAACTCATGAAACATGTTGTGATGATATTTATGAGTGGAAGTCTTCTATGTATGAAAAGGTATTGGTTAAAGGTAGGCTATTAGGGGAGGTAATGGATGTAATTGAGTTAAAGAGCAAATTAAATAATATTAAGTATAAAAAAATTAAAGATAGTTTGTTAGTAAGTAATGCAAAGATCAATTTATATATAAAAAAAGATAGTGTAAATTTAATTTATATTAGCCAAACAAAAACAGACTCATTAGGTAATTTTGCTTTTTTAGCCCCCTTAGATTTAGATTATCAGTTAGTTGTAGATGATAGGCGAATCTGGGATAAATCAAAAACATTTAGTACAAAGGATTTAGATTTAAATGATGAAATTTACAATATAAAAGATATTTATGTTAAGATATTGTATGTAGGACCATACTTGTTAGATGGATTATTTAAAACAAGAAATCAAACAAAACTCTCTGATGAAGATAAGGGGGTGATAGATGAATTTTTATTTAAGCTGATGTTGATAAATAAAGAGATTCTTGTTGAAATAGGTTCGCATACTAATAATAGGGGTAATTCGAGACAAAATAGGAGGTTGTCAAGTATGCGTGCAAATGCAGTTGTTAAATATTTAGTAAGTAAAGGTGTTGCTGCAGATAGGTTAAAAGCAATAGGTTATGGGGATACTAAACCCGTTGTTAGTAATAAAAAAACTGATGGTAAGATTAACCCGGAAGATAGCGCAAGAAACTTAAGAACAGAATTCAGGTTTATTGATAGTACTGAGTTGTAATATATAAATTCGTAGAAGTTTATGGAGTTGTATTTTAAGTATAATACTCTAAAAAATATTGTAGAGCTGTTTGGATTGTTTAAGGGGAAAAGTATAGAAAGCTTCGAATTGCTTGATTACTCTTATCTTGAGCAATATATGAACTCGCGTTTCTCGCAAAGTGTTAGGATGGAAATGCTTGATTATTACAAGGATTTTGTATTGGAATTGAGTTCGCAAAAGGATAATGATTTTAACTCCTCAGAAAGAATAAATCAATTGTTGGTGTCACTTTTTGTGGAGTTGACAAAAACACAAAAAGTTGAATTATATATTGCACTTTTGGATTATGTTATAGATTCGGAATTTGTTACAGATAATAAAAGAAGCATAGAGTTATTACAAGAGCAGCTTAAACAAGTAGAAAAAATTTTTGAGCTTAACTCTAATAAAATGAACGAGGTTGCCCATTTTATAAAGGATGATTTATCATTAGCTGACAATTCGCAATCACTAATGGTAATTGGCAATTTTAGAAGAATAAAACTACGTTCCTTTAGTATGTATCAAAAAGATGATATCAAAGGGAAAATTGTTACGATGTTTGTGCCTTCAATAAACTCATTTTTATTTAAATATAATGGCTCTGAAGAATTACAGTTAAATAAGCAAATTGTTTTTCCAGAAAGGGTTTATCAATTATCGTTAGGAGGGGTAATTGAGGGCACTAGTATGGCACCAATATACTTTTCTGACTTATATTCCTCCTTTGGTAAGGACAACATTGAACGATTGGAGTTGGTTGCCAAAGGAATCAGCAAAACTTTTGAAGGAACTAACTTGGGAGTTAAAGAGTTATCGTTTAAAATTAAATCAGGTCAATTAATGGCCGTAATGGGAGGGAGTGGAACCGGAAAGACTACATTATTTAATTTACTAAGTGGTATTGTAAAACCAGATAGAGGTAATGTACTACTTAATGGGAATGACTTACATGAATATATTGATAAACTTAAGAGACATTTAGGTTATGTACCACAAGAGGACTTATTAATTGAAGAATTAACAGTTTACGAAAATTTAAAATATAGCGCACAACTATGTAGAGACGATTTATCAAATGATGAAATAGATGATTTAGTTGTAACTACACTCTATGACTTTGGTTTAGCTAAAATTAAAGACTTAAAAGTAGGTAATCCATTGCAAAAAGTGATTAGTGGAGGTCAAAGAAAAAGATTAAATATTGCATTGGAAATAATAAGGAGACCTGACGTGTTATTTGTCGATGAACCAACATCAGGTTTGTCGTCTTCAGATGCTCTTTTAGTTATTAAATTACTAAAAAGGATAGCTTCGCTTGGCAATATTGTTATAATAAATATACACCAACCACAGTCAGACTTATTTGTTCTTTTTGATAAACTACTTATACTCGATGAAAATGGATATGCTGCATTTTATGGTAATCCACTTTCTGCATCTTCATATTTTAAAAAACATTTACAATTTGTAGATTCAATAAACGATGATAGTTTAAAATATGGACAATGTAATCCGGAGCAAGTAATTAACCTTCTTGAGTATAAAGAACGTTCTGATGATGGAGAGCTAACAAACGATAGGGTTTTTAATAATACCGATTGGCATAAATTCTATATTAAAGAAGAAGGAATAGAGCAAGAAAGTGAAAATATTAAGCTTAGTAAACCATTAACAACAATTCCAAATAACCTTCGTCAGTTTTGGATTTATTTTAAGCGAAATGTGGCCATAAGAAAGTCTGATAGTCAGTATCTTTCATTGATTTTTTTAGGGGCACCTTTATTGGCGTTAATGATGGCATTTTTCTTAAAATCAACTGATTTGGTTACGCATGAATATAGGTTTATTGATAATGATAATATACCAGCATATTTATTTATTAGTGTTGTTGTAGCTTTATTTCTTGGTTTAATATTGAGTTCAGGAGAAATATATCGAGACCTGAAGGTAATTAAAAGAGAATCCTTTTTAAATTTAAGTGCTGTATCCTATCTGAACTCAAAAGTAGTTTATATATGTATTGTTAATGCAATACAAATTCTTTTTTATGTTTTTGTAGGGAACACTATACTGGAAATAAAAGGAATGTACTTTAAATATAGCATAATATTATGGATGACTGCTGTGTCTTCAAGTATGTTAGGATTATATATATCATCAAAACTAAAATCAATTTTATCAATATACATAACTATCCCGTTTTTATTAATTCCACAGATACTTCTTGCCGGGGCTATTCTTGATTTCGATAAAATACATCATACTTTAGCTTCTCGAAAGTATGTACCTATTTATGCTAATGTAAATATATCACGATGGGCATATGAATCCCTTATGGTTTTGCAGTTTACAGAAAACAAATATGATAGAGGATTAATAAATCATTTAGTGAGACAAAGTAAAATGAGCTATTATGCTAATTTTTATGTTCCAAAAATAGAAACTCAACTTTCCTTATTAAATACTGAAAATGACGAGCAAATTAAAGCAGGCATAAAAAACTTAATTAAAAATCTGGCGAAAGAATTCCCTCAGGTAAAAAAAGAGGTAGAGATGTATGAAATTACTCGATCTAACATACCAAAAATAGAGTTGGTTATGAAAAAAGTAAAAAAATGGTTGAGAACTAATATAAACCAGGTTTATAAAGAAATTGAAGTAGAAAGGAAAAAGAAGGTTGATCAACCTGCAAAAACAAATTATTATAACCAAAAACTATCTGAATTTGTTCTTAAAAGTAATGATTATGTAAAATATGTTTATTCGGATGGCGAAATGATACGTAAATTTCAACCAGGTTACTATATAAGTGATAACAATTATGGTAGGGCGCATTACTATGCCCCATATAAGAAAATAGGAGAGTTAAAAATTAGAACTTGGATATTTAATTTGTTTGTTATATTGTTATTTGCATTTCTGATTTATATAGTTGTGTTATTACATTTAAAAAAGAATAAATTTTAATTAAAGATAAAATTGTAGCAAACGATTAAAATTAGTAATATAGTATAAGTTAATATATTATAAAATAGAATCAAGTTTTATAATCGTATCAAAGTTTATATATATGAAGTGTTAATAATTGGCATGAGCCGAAGTAAAAGAATTTATCATGAAAGATATAATTAAATTAACATTGAAGGTACTAAGTATAATAATTGTATTTGTTTTTGGTTTTAACCCACCAGCAAGCACCCAAACATGTAAAGAGGTACTTAAGCTTTGTCCTCCTATGAATAACATGTATAATAAGCAATCGCTTCAGAGAAGTTATAAGATTCTTCCTCAACAAAAACTAAAAATTGTTCATGTGTTTTATGGTAGTACAGCGTATAACATAAATATTTGCAAACAAGATAGCTTGGGTGATTTTAGAGTAAAGATATTAGATTATGAAAGTGGTAAAGTGTTTTGGGATAATATTGAAGATGACTTTACTAGTAGCATTAATATAAGCTTTGGTTCAACAAAAAGAATAATAATTGAAGCATTTGCTAAAGAGCCATCAAAATTTAATGGGCAACGTAATTGTGTAGGATTGGTAATTAGATATCATCGTGATGAAGAAAAGAAAGATGAACCAGTCCCATCAGATCCTCCAGGAATGTTTTAATAAAATTTGAGAAACGATTGTTTAGTTTGATATGTTAACAAAAATTGTAGTTTTGTGACATGTATAATTAAATGACCGATTATTGTTTTTAAATGTATCTTAATCAGAATTTAAAACTTAAGCTTTGCTCAGGTTCTCAGATAAGAATAATTCTAAATGGAGATTATTTTTTTGGAGAATCACAACGTAGATTGTCTGGAGAATGGAGTTTATTTGTTTGCGATAATAAAATATATCTTGAAGATAAGATAGAAATCTTAATGTCTGCAGATCAAGTTAGTTTGATGCCTGTAAATTATGAAAATTGTGGTTGTAAAATTATAGGAGAAAACCATATTCAATCTACTGAAGAAAATATTTTTAAAGGCAATATCATAATAAACTTTAATGATGATATAGTAACACTTGTAAATGAAATAGATATAGAAAATTTTGTTACAAGTATATTATGTAATAACTTTCAATATAATGCATGTGTAGAATATCTTAAAGTTCAGGCAGTTGTAGTAAGAAGTGCAGCGCTAAAGTTAAGTAAGGAATGGAATGATGATTTAACATCTAATGTTTTAGATTCTAAAAACAATGATGCTAATAAATTAGAAAATTGCAGTTCACTAGATTTAGCTGCATGTAATTTAGGAGATCACTATAAAGGAGTTCCACATACTTTCAATAATGCGGTATATCAGGCTGTAAAAGAGACCGAAGGATTGGCATTTGTATACAATGATGAAGTGCAAAATATACCGCAAACCTTATGTTGTGGAGGTATAACAGAAGAAATCTCTGATTCAATAAGTCGAATTTGCGATTCAGAACAATTCTTAAGTATCGACTTAACTGAAAATGATAATTTAGAACGATGGTTATATAGTTCTCCGGGCAGTTATTGCGAAACTATCAACGAAGAAACTTTAAAAGAATTGCCGATAGATGAATCAGAAGTTCAGCAATCATTTTATAGATGGAATAAAAGCTTTAAAGAAATATATGTTAGTTCCATTTTAAGAAATAAATTCAATGCTAATATAGGAGGGATAAAGGAATTTCTGGTACAATCTCGTGGGACTTCAGGTGCAATATTTCAAGTACTAATAAAAGGAGAAATTGGAGAGTTTGAACTGTCTAAGGAATACATTAAAACTTTAGTAGAACAATTAGAATTACCTAGTAGGTCGTTTATAGTTGAAAGGCGTAGAAGAAGAGGAGAATGGTATTTAGATTTTGCCGGTGTAGGTGTTGGATCTGGTACTGGAATATGCCACATTGGAGCAATAAATATGGCTCAAAAAGGAAAGACAATGGAAGACATAATTCAACATTACTTACCTAAAATTATTATAGAAAAGCAATATTAATTCTTCATTCTATTAAACCAAGTTAGGATTAAAAAGCTTATGAAATAAAAAAAAGGGATGAAACAAATCATCCCTTCTTCGAATATATGTAAATATCTTAAAGAATATTAGCGATTTTATCACTCTTGTATTTACCTGCAATAAGCTTTTCTTTGATTTCAGCGAATGCTTTAATAGTATATTCTACATCCTCAAGAGTATGCATGGCTGTAGGAATAATTCTTAACATCAACTGATCTTTAGGGATTACAGGATATACAACAATAGAACAGAAAATATTATAGTTTTCTCTTAAATCCATTGTCAATTGTGTGGCTTCAGGTACTGTTCCATTAAGGAATACAGGAGTTACTGGAGATTCAGTTTTTCCTAAGTCAAAGCCATGGTCTTTAAATCCTTTTTGGAGGGCATTAACAACTGTCCAAAGATTTTCTTTTAACTCAGGTTGAGTTTTTATTAACTCAAGTCTCTTTAATGCACCTACTACTAATGGCATAGGAAGCGATTTTGCATATATTTGAGAACGCATGTTGTATCGCAGATAACTTACAACCTCTTCATCTGCTGCAACAAAAGCTCCAATAGCTGCCATTGACTTTGCAAATGTATTAAAAAGAATATCAACTTTATCAGTTACACCAAAGTGTTCTGGAGTACCTGAACCTGTTTTACCCATTGTTCCAAATCCATGAGCATCATCAACTAACAATCGGAAGTTAAATTTATCTTTTAAGGCTGCAATTTTATCCAAATCACCAAGATCTCCAGCCATTCCGAATACACCTTCGGTAATAACTAAAATACCACCACCAGTTTCTTTAACTCGTTTAGTAGCAAATTCCAGCATCTTTTCACACTTCTCAATGTCATTGTGAGGGAAAACAAAGCTTTTACCTCCTTTAGCTTTGTGTAAAAAAATACCGTCCATTATACAGGCATGTGATTCTGAATCATAAACGATAACGTCGTTTCTAGAAGCAATGGTATCAATAATAGAAACCATTCCTTGATAACCAAAGTTAAGTAAGTATGAATCCTCTTTACCCACAAATTCAGCGAGCTTGGCTTCTAGTTCTTCATGTATACTGGTGTGTCCCGACATCATACGTGCACCCATTGGGTAACCTAATCCGTATTCAGCAGCAGCATCAGCATCTGTTTTTCTAACTTCTGGGTGATTGGCTAAACCTAAATAGTTATTTAAACTCCACGTTAACACTTCTTTACCCCTAAATTTCATTTTAGGACCAATTTCACCTTCTAATTTTGGAAACATAAAATAACCATGAGCATCTTTACCGTATTGACCAAGTGGTCCCATGGTTTTCTTTATCTTATCAAAAATATCCACGTCGTATATCTTTTATGAATTAACGGCGCAAAGGTAATATTTTTTAATAATCAAGTGTGATATTCAAATCAAAAATTGAAATTATATAGCTTGAAGCAGAAATAAATAACATTGATTGGAATTTAATATAGTTAAGAGGTTTATTGTTTGGTATTGAATTTGTAGATCTTAAGCTTAGTTTGTAATGAAACATATTTGGTTAATTTTTACTTAAGTTTCATTTTAAAAGTTTATCTTTGCGCGTTAAATAAAGTGAAGTTGATTTTTTCTATAGGTAAAAATACGACTTTATAAATTGATTGTAAGTAATTTTAGATATAATTATATAAAATTTATTAATGAGAAAAATTCTTATAATACTATCCCTTATTCCACTTTTTATTAGTTGTAGTCAATATCAAAGGGTGCTAAAAAGTACCGATTATGAACTTAAATATACCAAAGCAATGGAGTATTATGAAAAAGAAGACTTCATGAGGTCGGCAACGCTATTGAACGAGTTGCAAGGTGTATTTAGAGGTACAGACAAATCTGAAAAAATAAATTATACATATGCAAGTTGTTTGTATGGTTTAGATGATTACATAATGGCAGGGCATTATTATAGGCAATTTGTTAAAACATTTCCATCAAGTGAATTAAATGAGGAATGCCAATTTATGAGTGGTTATTGTTATTATATGTTATCACCTAAACCCAGATTGGATCAAACAGATACATATAATGCAATTAATGAATTTCAATTATTTGTAAATTTGTATCCTAATAGCACTAGAGTTAAAGAAGCTAACCGATTGATGGATGAATTAAGAGATAAGTTGGTTTTTAAATCATATTTAAGTGCAAAATTGTATTTTGATTTAGGAAACTATATGGGTAATAATTATCTGTCTGCGGTAATCGCTGCTCAAAATAGTTTAAAAGAATTTCCTGATACCAAATATAGAGAAGAGTTATCTTTTTTAATCTTAGAAGCAAAGTATATTCAAGCTGTTAATAGTGTTATTGAAAAGAAGGAAGAAAGAATGAGGGATGCAATTGATGAGTATTTTTCATTTATCAATGAATTTCCGGAAAGTGAATATTTAAAGAAGGCTGTAAAAATTTATAACGACGCTTCGAAGAGTATAAATTTTGAAGAAACAAATTAAGAAATTGAAAAATCATTAATATCATGGATTATAAAAAAACAAATGCTCCAGGAACTACAATTACTTGGGATACAGAAGGATTATCAGAGGATACTGGAAATATTTACGAATCTGTAAATGTTATTGCGAAGAGGGCGAATCAAATTAGTATTGAGATGAAGGAGGAGTTGAATAAAAAGCTTCAAGAGTTTGCATCTTATACTGATAATTTAGAAGAGGTTTTTGAAAACCGTGAGCAGATAGAAATTTCTAGATATTATGAGAGATTGCCAAAAGCGTCATCAATAGCAACTCAGGAATTTGTTGAGGACAAAGTATATTATCGTAACGCAGATAAAGATACAAATCAGTAGCACGTGGTATTATACTAGTTTTTGTTAATAACATGCTAGTAAAAGATATTTGAAAAGGTAAGAGAAATTTATAAAATTTCTTTTATCTTTTTTTATTTTTCGAGCATTATGGTTTTAAAGGATAAGAAAATTATATTAGGACTGACGGGCAGCATTGCAGCATATAAAGCAGCTCATTTATTAAGACTTTTTATTAAGGAAGGTGCAGAAGTTCAGGTTATAATGACACCTGCGGCTAAGGAGTTTATTACTCCAGTTACAATGTCAGCGCTTTCTGGTAGACCAGTATTAGGAACATTTTTTGAAAATAAAGATGGAACATGGCATAGTCATGTAGATTTGGGTTTATGGGCCGACTTAATGCTTATTGCACCAGCTTCAGCTAATACAATGGGTAAAATGGTATCAGGGATATGTGATAATTTACTTTTGACTACTTACCTTTCTGCAAGATGTCCTGTTTTTGTTGCTCCAGCTATGGATTTAGATATGTTCCAACACCCGGCAAACATAAAAAATATGGATAAGCTGGTTGAATATGGAGCCCAAATTATTGAACCAGGAACTGGAGCTTTAGCAAGTGGATTAACAGGAAAAGGTAGGATGGAAGAGCCTGAAAAGATTGTTGATAAGGTTAAAGCTTTTTTTTTAGGAGAATTGATCATTGGAAAAGGAGAATTAGCAGGAAGAAAGTTTCTTGTAAATGCAGGGCCTACTTATGAGAAGATTGATCCGGTAAGATTCATAGGGAACTTTTCAAGTGGAAAAATGGGATATAATATAGCAGAAGTCTTAGCCGAAAAGGGAGCTGAGGTTACATTAGTTTCTGGTCCTGTTTCAATTAAAACTGAGCATCCACGGATTAATGTTATTTCGGTTACTTCAGCAAAGGAAATGAGTGATGAATGTGTGAAATATTTTCCAAATTGTGATGGTGCTATATTATCTGCTGCTGTTGCAGACTATACTCCAAGTAACCAGTCTGAGCAAAAAATAAAAAGTAGTGAAAAGGAAATGGTATTACCATTAAAAGCTACAAAAGATATTGCACAGTTACTGGGCGACATGAAAAAAGAAGGTCAGTTATTGGTAGGTTTTGCATTAGAAACGGATAATGCAATTGAAAATGCAACTAAAAAGTTGAGTCAAAAGAAATTAGATTTAATAGTACTTAATTCACTAGAGGATCAAGGCGCGGGTTTTTCAGTTGATACTAATAAAGTTACAATTATAGATGTAGAAAATAATACTGAAGAGTTTTCGTTAAAGAGTAAACGTGAAGTAGCAATTGACATTGTGAATAAAATTTTATCATTATAGTTGTAGAATCATCAAAACTTAATTCTGTGAAAAAATATACTGTTTTATTATTTCTATTATTGTTTTCGAAGGTTGTTGATGCACAGGAGTTAAAGTGTGCCGTTTCTGTTGTGTCTCCTAGTATACAAGGCACAAATAAACAGGTTTTTGAAACTTTACAAACTGCCATCTTAGAATTTATGAATGGTCAGAAATGGACAGATAATGTATTTAGTTCAGAAGAAAGAATTGAATGCAGTATAATGATAAATATTAAAGAAATTAGGTCTATTGATGATTTTGCTGGATCAATTCAGGTACAATTGCGTCGACCTGTATATAATTCGGCATACAGTACGGTTCTTTTTAATTATTTAGATCAAGATTTTGAGTTTAGATATGTAGAATTTGAACCATTAATTTATAATCCAAATTCGTTTGAATCTAATTTAGTAGGTGTTCTGGCTTACTATGCTTACGTAATTTTAGGTTTTGATTACGATTCTTTCTCAAAGATGGGAGGGACAAAATATATGGAGCGAGCAGAGCAAATTGTAAATCAGGCCCAGAATTCCGCTAAAAAAGGATGGCGATCGTTTGAGAGTACCAGAAATAGATACTGGTTGGTCGAAAATTACTTAAATGAACATCACCGCCCTTTACGAGAGTGTATGTATCAATATCATAGAATGGGATTAGATAAGATGAGTGAAAAATCTGAAGCTGGACGAAAAGAAGTACTAACAGCAGTTGAAAAACTAAAAAAAGTTCATCGTAGTAAACCAGGTTCATTTGCTATGCAAGTTTTTTTTGATGCTAAATCAAGCGAACTTATTAACATTTTTTCCGAATCATTTTCTATGGAAAAGGGTAGGGCTATTGAATTACTATCGGAGATTGATCCTTCTAACTCAAAAAAATACAGAGAATCATTATCAGTAAAGCAATAATACATTAAATTAATTTATGCTAAAATCTTTATTTATTTCTAATTACGCTTTAATAGATAAGGTTGAGATTGACTTTAACGAAGGTTTTTCTGTAATCACAGGTGAAACAGGAGCAGGTAAATCAATTATGTTAGGAGCGCTATCTTTGGTTTTAGGGCAAAGGAGTGATTTATCTGTATTAAAAGATAAGCAAAAGAAAAGTGTAATAGAGGCTTTGTTTAATATTTCAGGTTATGGCTTAGAAAAGCTATTCGAAGAAGAAGATGTTGATTATGAAGAGGAGGCAACTATTAGAAGAGAGATTTTACCAACAGGTAAATCAAGAGCTTTTGTTAATGATACACCAGTAAATTTAATTTTTTTAAAAAGTATATCATTACAGTTAATTGATATTCATTCTCAGCATCAAAATTTATTACTGGGAGAGAGTGGTTTTCAACTGAATGTAGTTGATACTGTTGCTAAAAACGATAAACTTAGAAAAATATATTCAGAGAATTACAATAAATATAAATCGCTTAACAAACGGAAACAAGAAATAGAGTCTCAGAACATTAAATTGAAAGAAGAGGCAGATTATATGCAATTTCAGTATAATGAATTGGATCAATTAAAGCTTATTGAAGATGAACAAGAAGAATTAGAGAAAGAAAAGGAAATGCTTTTACATTCCGAAGAAATTAAGGGTAATTTATTTGCTAATATTAATATTTTAAATGGTGAGTCGGTACCTGTATTAGCATCTCTAAAGGAAGTAACCAAAAACATTGAAAAAATTGCTTCTTTTTTACCAGAAGGTGAAGAATGGAATAAAAGAGCAGAGTCTGCATATATCGATTTGGAAGATCTTACAAAAGAGCTTGAAGTGAAAATGGAGAATATCGATCATGATCCATCACGATTAGAGATAGTGAGTTCAAGGCTTGATAGAATTTATGCACTTCAGCAAAAGCATAGGGTTGATTCAATTTCGGATTTAATTGAAATACATGAAAAATTAAGCGCTCAATTGAAGAGGTTATCTTCTTTTGATGAAGATATACTTGAGTTAAATAGTAAAATAGATGCTGCTTACAAAGAGTTGAAACAATTTGGCAAAAAACTGACTGAATCTCGTAAAAAAGTCATTTCTTCTATTGAAAAGCAACTTATAAGTCAGTTGGTTGAGTTAGGTATGCCAAATGCAAGATTAAAGGTTGAGTGCGCTCCTTTGAGCGATTTTTCTGATAATGGTTGTGATAACATTAATTTTCTTTTTTCGGCTAATAAAAAGGGAGAGTTATCAGAAATTCCTAAAGTAGCATCAGGAGGAGAAATGTCTAGGGTTATGCTGTGCATTAAATCATTGCTATCGGTATCAAAAGGATTACCTACTATTATATTCGACGAAATAGATACTGGAGTTTCTGGAGAAGTTGCGGATAAAATGGGTAAGATTATGCAGCAGATAGCTCAAAATATTCAAGTAATAAGTATAACTCACTTACCGCAAATTGCTGTTAAAGGAAAATACCATTATAAAGTATATAAAAAGGACAGTAAGGTTGATACTGTTTCAACTTTAGAAAAACTTAGTGTTGAACAACGAGTAACGGAAATAGCAAAAATGCTTAGTGGAAGTAATTTGTCAGAAGCAGCACTTATTAATGCAAAAGAACTTTTAAAAGGTTCTGTATAATAGGGTAAACATTAAAAATACCTTTCTTTCAAAGTTGCCTAATACTTAGAATTGTTAAAATATTATAAAATTTGAATATCTAGGTTTTTATGTTTTAGAGTGTGATAATTTAAGTAAAGTTTAGTATTAAGGTGTTGTTAGTTAAGATATAATGTAAGGTATTGAACATTAACTGCTATACTAATTAATTTAAAATACTTAAAATATTAAGTTTCGACATAATACTTAATCGTTATATATTTGTACGCTCAAAATAGAATGTTAATTATGGGATATAATTTATTAAAAGGAAAAAGAGGAATTATTTTCGGGGCATTAAATGATATGTCTATTGCGTGGAAAGTTGCTGAGTTAGCCCATGCAGAAGGAGCCACTTTTACGCTTACCAACACTCCTGTGGCTTGTAGGATGGGATCATTAAATGAACTTTCTGAAAAATGTAATGCAGAAATTATTCCTGCCGATGCAACAAGTGTTGAGGACATAGAAAGTGTTTTTACTAAATCTATGGAAGTACTAGGTGGAAAAATAGATTTTGTGCTTCACTCAATCGGTATGTCGCTTAATGTTCGCAAGAAAAGACCATATCATGACTTAAATTATAATTATTTAGACAAAACTTTGGATATTTCAGCAATATCATTCCATAAATTATTGCAAGTTGGTTTTAAAATGGATGCCATTAGTGAGTGGGGATCAGTAGTAGCATTATCATATGTGGCTGCTCAGCGTTCATTCTATGGATATAATGATATGGCTGATGCAAAATCACTATTGGAGTCAATAGCTCGTAGTTTTGGTTATATATATGGTCGTGAGAAAAAGATTAGAGTAAATACGATTTCTCAATCACCAACTATGACAACTGCAGGTAGTGGAGTTAAAGGATTTGATGGGTTAATGGATTTCTCGGAGCGTATGTCTCCACTTGGAAATGCTACAGCCGAAGAATGTGCAAATTATTGTATAGCTATGTTCTCAGATTTAACAAAGAAAGTAACTATGCAAAATCTATTTCACGACGGTGGGTTTTCTAATGTTGGTATGAGTTTACGTGCGATGACACAGTATAATAAGAGTTTTGATATTGATGATATACAGTCGCTTGATTAAGACAAATAATTAATTTAATTATAATTTTAATCCTACTTACATTAGTAGGATTTTTTGTTTTTAGGGTACTTTATGTAGTTTTAAAGTATGATTAAAAACATTAACTTTGGCTGCGTTTTTACAACCTATACTTAGGTAAACATTATTAAATAAATATGGATAAATACCAGATTAATCACTTGAGAGAACTTGAAGCAGAATCAATTTATGTAATTCGTGAAGTTGCTGCACAGTTCGAAAAGCCGGTGATGCTATTTTCAGGAGGGAAAGATTCAATTGTAATGTTTCATTTAGCCCGTAAAGCTTTTTATCCGGCTAAAGTACCTTTTTCACTTTTACATATTGATACAGGTCATAATTTCCAGGAAACCTTAGATTATAGGGATAATTTAATGGAAAAAACCGGAACAAAATGTATTGTAAGGTATGTTCAGGATTCAATTGATCAAGGTAAAGCAATTGAAGAAAAAGGAGTGAATGCATCTCGTAATAAATTACAAACCGTTACATTATTGGATGCATTGGAAGAGTTAAAAACAGATGCAGCAATGGGTGGGGGGAGACGCGACGAAGAGAAGGCCCGTGCAAAAGAACGTTTCTTTTCTCATAGAGATGAATTTGGTCAATGGGATCCTAAAAACCAACGTCCAGAGCTATGGAACATATTTAATGGACGTAAAAATATGGGAGAACACTTTAGAGTGTTTCCAATAAGTAACTGGACCGAGATGGATGTTTGGCAATATATATACATGGAGAAAATTGAGTTGCCTAATTTATATTTTACACATAAACGTCAGGTTTTTAACCGAGATGGAGTATGGTTGTATAAAGCACCATTCATGGACTTAAAACCAGGTGAAGAGTTGATTGAAATGGATGTAAGGTGCCGAACAATTGGAGATATTACTTGTACAGGATTAACTTTGTCTAAAGCAAATAACCTTGAAGATATTATTCAGGAAGTTGCAGCAACAAGAACTACTGAACGTGGTGGAAGAGCAGATGATAAACGATCTGAATCTGCAATGGAAGATCGTAAAAAAGAAGGTTACTTTTAATCAATATTACTTAGGATTTTAAATTATTATGAGCGATAAAAATTCAGGATATTTAAACATGGAGCTTTTACGCTTCACCACTGCAGGTAGTGTTGATGACGGAAAAAGTACTTTGATAGGACGTTTATTATACGATAGTAAAGCCATTTTTGAGGATCAAATGGAGGCTATTGAAAGAGCTAGTGAACGTATAGGAAATGAAGAAGTAAATCTGGCTTTATTAACAGATGGGTTACGTGCCGAAAGAGAGCAGGGTATAACCATTGATGTAGCTTATCGCTATTTTGCTACTCCAAAACGTAAGTTTATTATTGCAGATACTCCAGGACATATTCAGTATACACGAAATATGGTTACAGGAGCGAGTACAGCTAATGTGGCTATAATACTTGTAGATGCACGCCATGGAGTATTAGAACAAACACTACGTCATTCATATATTGCTTCGCAATTACAAATCCCTCATGTTATTTTTTGTATAAATAAAATGGATTTGGCAGATTATAGCGAGGAGAGATTTGAAAAAATTAAGAGTGATATTGATGCATTTTCATCAAAACTAAGTGTAAAAGATATCAGATATGTACCTATAAGTGCACTGCATGGAGATAACGTTGTGGAGCGTTCTGAGAAAATGGATTGGTATCAAGGACCAACCTTATTGCACTTGTTAGAGAATATTCATATTAGTAGTGATATAAACCATGACGATTTCAGATTTCCTGTTCAGTATGTAGTTCGCCCTCAATCAACTGAATTTCCAGATTATAGAGGATATGCGGGAAGAATTGCTAGCGGAGCTGTAAAAGTTGGAGATCCAATTACTGTGTTACCATCAGGGTTTACCTCTAAGGTGAAAAGTATCGATTTCTTTGAGGACACTCTTCAAGAAGCATTTGCACCGCAGTCGGTAACAATTACGTTGGAAGATGAGATTGATATTAGTAGGGGAGATATGTTGGTTAAGTCAGATGATTTACCACAAACAACTCAAGATTTAGAAGTGATGGTATGTTGGTTCAATGAACGTAATCTTGTCCCAAGAGGTAAGTATGTAATCAGACATACCTCAGCGGAAGCACGTTGTATGGTAACCGGTGTTCAGCATAAAATGAACATTAACACTTTAGAGCAAACTGCAGATGATTTAACGGTAGAGATGAACGATATTGCTAAAATTAGTTTAAGAGTTACTAAACCGTTGCATGTTGACGCTTACCCAACAAACAGAATTACGGGAAGTGTAATATTAGTAGACGAAGGAACAAACGAAACAGTTGCTGCAGGAATGATTATATAGTTTATTAATAATATTATTAAACAAAAACACCCAATGGTCAAAAGAACATTGGGTGTTTTGTTTGGTGTTTATTTTGTCTTAATTAAAACTTCCAACCAATTGTAATAGTTGCATAATGGTCTTGGGTTTTAACATTAGTCTGTGGCGGGGAATCTAAGTCTGTATTTACATCAGAAGGCCAATTATAATTAAAATAACTGTTGTCATATGCCGATAATCTATATGCAATATCAACAAAGTAATTTTTATCTCTAAATCCAATACCAGCACTATAACTACTTAGTTGATAATTATTTTTAATATCTGATAGATTTTGAATCCCATGTAAAGTGTCAAAAGAATGGTTATTGTTACTTTTAAAGGGAGAAGCTTGAAGTGAATAGCCACCTCTCAAACTAATCTGTTGGGTTACTCTATATTCGATACCTGTTCTAAAGTTATTGGTACTTGTAAATGTTCTTTTAATATTATCATTTTGTTCTCTTATACTTGTTAAGTCATTGTAATTTCTAGTGTTAGAGTTGAATTTTGCATTTGAAAAATTCATGTATTCATAATCAAAACTCAAAATGGCTTTTTTACCAAATATATAAGAGGCACTAGCAATAAATTTACCTGGAGTATTCATTTTGTAATCATAAGAATTTAAATTATCTCCATAATTTTGGGCAAATGTTTCTTTACCAATAGAGTTGTCATCACTATCAACTATATCATTAAAGAAAATAGCATCAATTCTTGATCCATAATCTTCTTCAATATTATACCAGGTTGGCGAATGATAAGCTAAACCTAATCTTAATTGATTTATAGGCTTAATTATTGCTCCAATTTTTAAATTAACACCATTTCCCGAAACATCTAGAGAGTTTTGGACTGTATATCTATCAAAGACATTTTCGTTATAATCGTTGTCGGGACTAAATAATTCAAAATAATTTGATGTTTCTTTATAGCGTAACATTGTAAAATTAACACTAATTCCAAGTAATAAAGTATTACTAATATTAGTACCCGCAGTTAAATTAATTTCTCCTGCATATCCTTCTTTTTCGAATACTCTTGTTTGATCAAACCTTTCATTTATCTTAGTATAAGCATTATAAATATCATTATCTTGGTTGTAGTCCATTAAATATGAATTGAATGCTAGACTTGCCAAGTTTCCAATACGTTCTAAATTTTCGGGTGGAATTCCCCTCGCATCGGAAGTAAAGAAATCTGTCATAGATGTTGTTACATTCCTTGCGAATGCCATTGAGTTATAATTGAAGTTATTATTACGACTATATCCAATGGCAAAATGCGAACTAACTATACCTTTTTGAACCTCTCGTATTGGTCGGTAAGTACCAACAAAACCAACTTGATTAATCGTAAAAGTGGTTTTGTTATCATCGGTTCTATTCCCATTTAAGTTACTTTCAGTAGAGTTTAGAATAAGTGATGGAGTTAAACTAAATTCAGAAGATCTGTATGTTCCAATTCCAGCCGGATTAATTCCAAGTGCACTAAAATCGCCCCCTAATGATCCAAAGGCATTTCCCATTGACATAGAACGAGCAGTACCTGAGTACTGAGTTTGAGAGTATCTTAAGATATCTTCATAATTTTGTCCATAAAGTATTGTTGTAAAAATAGACAATACCATTCCAACCAATAATTTAATGCTATTCATAATTATTGTATTTTGTGTAACTTTTAATTGCTATATTATTATACTAGGTTTAGTTAAGAAGTAATTGATTACCTACTACTTCTGCTAGACCTACTACTGCTACTAGATCTACTACTTCCTGAACTTGAACGACTACTAGATCCAGAACTAGATGATCTACTGCTTGATCCAGAGTAGCTTGAAGATGATCCTGAAGATCTTGAACTGCTTTTGTAGGAAGGGGTATATGAACGGGATGATGAACTACCACTTCTATAGCTTGAACTTCTTGCTCTTGAACTTCCAGTACTATAACTTCTGTTAGACGAGCTTCTGCTAGACGAACTACCTGTGTTATAACTTCTATTAGAAGAGCTTCTTCTAGATGAATTACTATAAGAAGAGGAGCTTTTATTACTAGAATTATTAGGTGAATTATAACTTCTCGAACTTCTGCTATTATATGAATTATTTGAGGATCTATTTGATGAAGAACTAGATGTCCTATTTGATCTGTTATAACTACTTCTTGTAGTAGTACTATATCTCGAACTATTATTATAAGTTGGAGTATATGAGCTTCTACTACTGGTTGAAGAATTGTATCTAGATTTTGAAGTTGAACTTTTATTTACAGGATTATAAGATGCTCTTGTGGATCTAGCACTATTAGCTCTTGATTGAAGGGCTGCTCTGGATGAACCTGAACTTAAATTACTTGATTTAGATGCATTATTAGCAATTCGGCTTGATGTACTTGAATTGTTTTGAGCAGCTTGTCTACTACTTCTATATGTAGAATTTGTATAATTATTTCTAGGTTTTCTAGTATTAGAATGGTTAGAACCATAATAATATGAACCATGATAATTTGGATAACAAATATTGTGATAGTGATAACCATGTCCATGATAAGGATATCCCCATGCTGTATAGTGGTATGGATATCCCCAATCACACCAATAGTCATTCCACCAGAAATTGCTATAATATCCATATCTACTATATGGTCTGCCAAATCGCCAATCCCAATAATATGGACTATGCCATTCGGGTACCACAATTGCATAATCACCGTCAACATATACGTTGTAATCGAAGCCACTACCAAATATTATTTCTTCATACAATGGCGACCAATAAGGAATTCCTCTAAATGGACCATGAAAACGAGCTAACCTTTCAGCATAATCTTTATCCATTTGTGAACCATTAAACTCATTTACCCAATATCCTGTTTTATCATCGTAAAATAAAAGGGTATCAACTTCCACAATCGAATCATTTGTAAGCAAACTAGTATATTCCTCTTGAATTTGAGAAAAATCTCTTAAATCTTCTTGTTCTTTTGCTCTTGTTGAAGTATTATAGTCACTCTTTAAGGAAGAATATCTTTTGTTCTCCTCTTTTTTGATCATTTTATCCGGCTTAGGCAAAGAAGAATAGTTTTCAGCAACAGATATGGGTTTATCCGAAGGAGTGTAGTAAAGATCATCCGCATATACACCCGAAGTATATGATTGTTGGGTAGCACATCCTGAAAGAATAAATGTGATTACGATAAATGTGTAAATAATATTTTTCATGGCGCAATTTTTTTATGATACCAAGATATTTGAGCAGAAATAATCAAAAATATTACCAAAATAGCAATTCCTGAGTATAAACATGTCAAATATGTAAATAAATGCTTATTTGTAATTATATCTTGCAATAAGTGTACCATAATATAAACCTGCAATGTACTATTTTTACAAAAATTAACAAATTTAGATTAAATATTTGTTTCGTATGTATTATATGAATTTACGTACTGTTATTGACTAAGATATTCTACTTTTTGCTAGATATTTTATTATAACATACTAAGAAATATGCATGATTTTTTGTTATTTTGGCGTTTCTTTTAAATAGAAAATTTTACTTTTTTAGGTTAGGCAATAAAAAGCTGATTATTTCAGTTTTTTTGTTTTATAGAATTAACATACTAAATAAATGGCAAAAGGATTAACAAAAAGGAGTGATGATTACTCGCAATGGTATAACGAGTTAGTTATCAAGGCTGATTTGGCAGAAAATTCTGCTGTGCGAGGATGCATGGTTATAAAACCATATGGATATGCAATCTGGGAAAAAATGCAGCAAGAATTAGATAAAATGTTTAAGGATACCGGACATGTTAATGCATACTTTCCCTTGTTTATTCCTAAGTCATTTTTTAGTAAAGAAGCTGATCACGTGGAAGGATTTGCTAAGGAATGTGCAGTAGTAACTCATTATCGTCTAAAAAACGATCCTGACGGTAACGGTGTTGTAGTTGATCCAGATGCAAAATTGGAAGAGGAATTAATTGTTCGACCAACATCGGAAACAATTATATGGAATACTTATAAAAATTGGATTCAATCATATAGAGATTTGCCTATTAAATGTAATCAATGGGCGAATGTGGTAAGATGGGAGATGAGAACACGCCTTTTTCTTCGCACAGCTGAATTTTTATGGCAAGAAGGTCATACAGCACATGCTACAAAGGAGGAGGCTATGGAAGAAACTGAAACCATGATACAAGTATATGCCGATTTTGCTGAGAAGTTTATGGGGGTGCCAGTAGTTCAGGGATTTAAAACTGAAAATGAACGTTTTGCTGGAGCGTTGGAGACTTATACAATAGAAGCTCTGATGCAAGATGGGAAAGCTTTACAATCAGGGACATCTCACTTTTTGGGTCAGAATTTTGCAAAAGCTTTTGATGTTAAGTTTGCTAGTAAAGAAGGTAAAGAGGATTATGTTTGGGCTACATCATGGGGAGTGTCGACTAGATTGATGGGTGCATTAATTATGGCGCATTCTGATGATTTTGGATTAGTACTTCCTCCCAAATTGGCTCCAATTCAGGTGGCAATTGTACCAATTTATAAGAGTCAGGAAGATTTAGAAAAGATATCTTCTGTAGTAAATGAAGTAGTTGTTAAATTGAAGCAAAAAGGTATATCTGTTAAGTTTGATGATAGTGATAATAGAAAACCAGGTTGGAAGTTTGCTCAATATGAATTGCAGGGAATACCTGTTCGTTTAGCTGTAGGGCCAAGAGATATTGAAAATAATACTGTTGAAGTTGCTAGAAGAGATACTTTAACAAAAGAAGTTGTTTCAATTGATGGTGTAGATAATTATGTAGCAGAATTATTAGATACTATTCAGGAAAACATATACAAAAAGGCATTGGTGTTTAGAGAGCAAAATACAACTGAAGTAGAGACATATGATGAGTTTAAAGAGGTTTTAGAAGAGAAAGGTGGATTTGTATTAGCGCATTGGAACGGATCATCTGAAATTGAACAAAAAATTAAAGATGAAACCAAAGCTACTATCAGGTGTATTCCATTAAATGGAGAGAAAGTTCCAGGTAAATGTATGGTTACTGGTGAACCTTCGGAGCAAAAAGTATTGTTTGCAAAAGCATACTAATTAGTTAGTTTTTAATTTAAAATGCGAGAAGTGGAGATAATTTATATTTTGTATAAAATTAGTTACAGAAAAAAAGTGGCTTCAATGCTTCAGAATAATTTTCACATTTATAAATCACTTATTTGAAAAACTAACATTTATCACATAAACTACATCAATTATTATGATATTTATCAAGGGGAGGCAAAAATTGGCTTCCCCTTTTTGTTTTTGATCGATTAACATCTAATTTTAGATGTTATTTTTATTTGAAATAATTATGATAGATATTAAAGATAGATTTCTTAAGTATGTAGCCATCGATACTCAATCTGATGCAGATACAGGTTTGACGCCATCTACACCTGGACAAATGATGTTTTCGCAGCAATTAGTTAAAGAACTTAAAGAGATTGGTTTAGACGAAGTAGAATTGGATGATAATGGCTATGTTATGGCTACTATTCCTTCAAATATAGATGAGGATATTCCTGTTATTGGTTTTATTGCGCATGTGGATACAAGCCCCGATTTTACAGGGAAGAATGTAAATCCACAAATAGTAGAAAATTATGATGGGAATGATATTGTATTAAATAGAGAGGAAAATATAGTAATGGAAACGACCGATTTTCCAGAAATGAAAAGGTATGTTGGTCAAACTTTAATTACAACAGATGGAACTACTTTGCTTGGGGCAGATGATAAGGCGGGGGTAGCTGAAATTGTTACGGCTGCAGAATACCTAATTAACCACCCTGAGATAAAACATGGTAAAATAAGAATTGGATTTACTCCGGATGAGGAGATTGGTGCTGGAGCAGATTATTTTAATGTGGAGAAGTTTGGTGCATCATATGCTTATACTATGGATGGAGGAGAAATAGGAGAGTTGGAGTACGAAAACTTTAATGCTGCGATTGCTAAAATTACTGTTTTAGGAAGAAGTGTTCATCCAGGTTATGCAAAAAATAAAATGCGTAATTCAATTCGTATTGCAAACCAAATAATTTCGATGCTTCCAAGGGTAGAAACACCAGAGCATACATCTGGTTATGAGGGTTTTTATCATTTAATGTCGTTTAAAGGCGAGGTTGAAAAAAGTGAATTAACCTACATTATTAGAGATTTTAGAAAAGATCGGTTCGAAGATCGTAAAAAGGAAATAGCTCATCTTACCAGGAAACTTAATGCAGAATATGGAGATGGAACCGTGGATATAGATATTAAAGATCAATATTATAATATGCGTGAAAAGGTAGAGCCTGTTATATATATTGTTGATAGAGCTAAAAGAGCAATGGAAGAAGTAGGTGTGTCTCCTAATATTAAACCAATTAGAGGTGGAACTGATGGGGCTCGTTTATCTTATATGGGATTATCAACGCCAAATATTTTTGCTGGAGGACATAATTTTCATGGAAGGTTCGAATTTATTCCTTTGGAAAGTATGCAAAAGGCAGTAGATGTTATATTAAAAATTATAGAACTATCAGTTGAAGAAAGTAATTGTTAAGGTTAAGAAAATGTCAAATATCAAAAAAAATAAGTTTGTTTTTGGTTGTTGATTTATTGTAATGTGCATGTAGTTAGGGATTAATGAGTAAGTGAGTAATAAGGTAATAAAATACCAAAAACTTTGTTCAAAAACATTTTAATCTTACTTTTGTTTGAGAGACAGTAATCAATAGTTTTACAAAACATTATAAACAAATTTTAACATTATGGCAGTATTAGTTGGAAAAAAAGCACCAGATTTTAAAGCAGAAGCTGTAGTAAAAGGTGGTGAAATAGTTGAGAATTTTTCTCTTGATCAATTTGTAGGTAAAAAGTATGTTATCTTATTCTTTTATCCGGCAGATTTTACATTTGTTTGTCCAACGGAAATTATTGCATTTCAGGACAAACTAGCTGATTTCGAAAAAAGAAACGTAGAAGTAGTTGGTGTTTCTGTTGACTCTGCATTTTCGCATTGGAAATGGCTTCAAACTGAGAAAAAGGATGGTGGTATAAAAGGAGTGAAATTTCCATTAATTGCTGATAATTCAATGACTATTTCTGAAAACTATGATGTTTTGGCAGGAGAGTATGATTATAATGATGAGGGACAAATGGTTTTTGAAGGTACACCAATGGCTTATAGAGGGTTATTTTTAATTGACAAAGAGGGTGTAGTACGTCACCAAGTTGTTAATGATATGCCTTTAGGGCGTAGTGTAGAAGAAGCTCTTAGAATTGTTGATGCATTGCAATTTAATGAAGAAAATGGAGAAGTTTGTCCAGCAGATTGGCATGCAGGGGAAGAAGGTTTAAAGGCTACTCAAGATGGAATTGCTGAATATTTAAGTAAGAACTAATTATAGTAATAGTATAATTTAATAAGCATCTGCTTTATTGCAGGTGCTTTTTTTATTTTTATCCTATCCAATTAATTATTATTCGTTTAAATTTGTGCCATGCGCAGGTTTATTTCATTCACAGTAGATAATTCAGAAATATTTAAGAGAAAATTAGCGAAATATTGTAGTCAATTAGAACATGGTGCTATATATGATAGTTGCGGTTATTATAATCATAATAAGTCTAAAGTTGATTACCATTCCTACGACTGTTTAGCTGGATTAGAACAGATCCAGGTTGTTGAAGGTGGTTTTGAGAATGTAAGTCAAATTCAGAATAAGATACAGGATTGGTTATTTGGTTTTTGGACGTATGATTTAAAAAATGATTTAGAAAAACTTTATTCAATAAATCATGATGGTCTTAATTTTCCTAATGCTTTATTTTTTCAACCTCGTTTTGTAATCATTAATCATGAAAGAAATTGGAAAGTTGGTTTTTTAGAAGAAAGAGATTGTGATAATGATGCAATTCATTTAATTAATTCTATTTTATCATTAGAGTATCAGCCTGTAAAAAACAAAGATATCCATTTTGAAGCTCGAGTTAATAAGGAAAAGTATTGTCAATCGGTAAATAGAATACTTGAACATATTTATAAAGGTGATATTTACGAACTAAATTATTGTATGGAATTTTATAATGACCATGCAGAGATAGATCCTTACAATATTTACGATCAATTGATAAATATATCGCCTACGCCGTTTTCTAGTTTTTTTAAAACTAAAGATAAATATGCTATTTCTGCATCCCCTGAAAGATTTGTAAAAAAACATGCTAAAAAAATTATTAGTCAACCTATAAAAGGAACTTCTAAAAGAGGAGAGAGACCTAATGATGATATTAAACTAAAAGAAAATCTAAGATCTGATATTAAAGAGAGATCAGAAAATATTATGATTGTAGATCTGGTTCGAAATGATTTATCCAGAATAGCTGAAAAAGGTTCTGTTGAGGTTGAGGAGTTATGTGGAGTATATCCTTTTAAACAAGTATTTCAGATGATATCAACGGTAACAGCTCAATTAGAAGACAATAAAAGTGGAATTGATGCAATAAAAGCCTCTTATCCCGCCGGCTCAATGACAGGTGCGCCAAAAATTAGGGCAATGAAATTGATTGAAAAGTATGAAGAGACAAAAAGAGGTTTATATTCAGGTGCGATAGGTTATATTAAACCTGATGGAGATTTTGATTTTAATGTTGTTATTCGCACACTTTTATATAATTCTACCAACAAATACCTGTCCTTTATGGTTGGAAGTGCCATTACAGAAAAGAGTAATGCTGAAAAAGAATATGCAGAATGTCTTTTAAAAGCAAAAGCTATATTTCAATTATTTAACCAAGAAAAACTATAGTATTAATAATACTAAGTTGAAGTAGTTTTGAAAGAAATAATAATACAATCGTTGTCGAATATAAAGTGTAAAGAATAACTGTAAATTATTCTTGAGCTGAGAAATACATAGTAATGGATAAATTCCAGGAAAATTTAATAAAGAACTGTGGTTTTATAAAAGGACAAAAAGTTTTGGTTGCATTAAGTGGTGGAGCAGACTCTGTTGCTTTGTTGCATATGATGGATTTGTTAAAGATTGAGGTATTTGCTGCTCATTGCAATTTCAACTTAAGAGGAGAAGAATCGGATAATGATGAGCAATTTGTAGTTAATTTTTGCCAAGATTTAAACGTGGAATTGTTTAGAAAATCGTTTAATACTAAAGAATATGCTCAAGAAAAAGGGATTTCAATTGAAATGGCAGCGCGGGATTTAAGATATGCATGGTTTAATCAAATTCTTGAATCTAAAAAACTAGATTGGATTGCTACAGGTCATCATAGAGATGATAGTATTGAAACTTTTTTTTTAAACCTATCTCGTGGTACTGGAATAAAAGGTTTATCTGGAATTAAACCTGTTTATGGAAATGTAATTCGCCCAATGCTTTGTTTTAGTAGGTGCGAGGTTGAGGAATATTGCAATAATAACAAACTTAATTATAGAACAGATTCTAGTAACTTGGAAACTATTTATTTAAGAAATAAAGTGAGAAACCAAATTATTCCTTTGTTTAAAGAACTCAATCCTTCGTTTATGAATACAATGGAGGAGAATATGGTTCATTTAGGCCAGATAAGTAATTTTTTTCAGAATTATATTGAAGAGATAAAAGAAGATGTTGTTGTTGAGCAGGATGAAAAACTATTGATATCACTCAAGCACATTGTTAATTTCATAGATAAAAAACTTGTACTGTTCGAACTTTTACATCCTTATGGTTTTAATGGGGCAGTAATAAATGAGTTAGTTGATTGTATTGAAAGAGAAGTTTCAGGTAAGCAGTTTTATTCTGAAAACTATAGAATTATTAAGGATCGCTTCAATTTAATTCTTTTGCCGAAGGTTGAAAAACACAATATTGAAACTTTTTATATCAATATAGATGATGATGAATTAGTTGATCCTATTCGATTAAAATTAGTAAATAATATAGAAAGCATTGGTTATGAAATAGATACTAGAAAACAGATCGCTCAATTCGATAGTGATTTACTAGATTTTCCTCTTACCATAAGAAAATGGCATCAAGGTGATTTCTTTAAACCATTAGGGATGAGTAATTTTAAAAAATTAAGTGATTTTTTTATCGACAACAAATTCTCGATTAATGATAAAGAAGAAGTATGGCTTTTATTATCAGGTGAGGATATTATTTGGATTATTGGGCATAGAACCGATGATAGGTATAAAATTACCAAGAACACTAAAAAAATAACTAAAATTGAGTTAATGAAATAAAAGGCAATCTATTATTTAATATCCAATTGAATTTGATCTACAATTCCTCCACCAACAACCATATCCATTTCATAAAATACTATAGATTGCCCAGGGGTTAAGGCCCAAACTGGTTCACTAAAGTTAACGTGTAGCTTATTATTTACTATAAATAATTCTCCATCGGTTGGAGGTACAGCGTCCAGACCACGAATCCTAATTTTAACTTTTCTGGATTGGTTTAAATAATTAGGATTAAAAATAAGGAAGTTTTTTATAACCAAATGACTTGAATATAATTCGTCCTTACGTGCTGTTATTAACCTATTGTTTTTTGCATCGATTTGAGCAACGCACTCTCCATGGTTTTTAGTTAGGTTTAAGCCTCTTTTTTGTCCAATAGTATAATATGGAAAACCATCGTGGGTTCCTATTTTTTCTCCATTTTCGTTAAATATATTACCTTGAGCTAAATCTTTTTTTAGATGAGGTTTTAATTCGTTAATGAAGTCCCTATAATCTTTACCATTTAAAAAACAGACTCCCATACTTTCTTTTTTGTAAGAAACTTTATCATATCCTAGTTCCAAGGCTTTTTCTTTTACTTGTTTTTTTAATAATTCACCTAATGGAAAAATGCATTTTTCAAGAATATCTTGTGATAAGTTCCAAAGAAAATAAGATTGATCTTTATTAGGATCTATTCCTTTTTTGATATGATAATATCCATTACTGTTAACAACAGTAACATAATGCCCAGTAGCAATTTTAGAGCATCCTAATTCTTGAGACAATTCAAAAAGTAACTTCCATTTAATAGTCTCGTTACAACGAATACAAGGATTTGGAGTTCGACCAGTAAGGTATTCATTTACAAAGTAATCAACTACTTCGGTTTTAAACTTATCATATACATCAATTATATGGTGCTCAATACCAAGTTTAAGTGCCATATCTTTAGCTTCGGTAATAAATTGTAATGATTTGTTTGAGGATATTGGAGAAACCGTATTAAAAGTAACACCAATTACTTTATATCCTTGTTGTAGTAAATACCAAGCCGACATTGAACTATCGACACCTCCACTCATTCCTAAAAGTACCTTCTCGTTATTCATTGAGCAAAAATAGAAATAGTATAAAGAATAAATCAATTATATTCTTATTTTTAATCACATCGAAACCTAACATCTTTTTTAAGAAGTAATGTTGATGATATGCCACTATAAATTTATTTAACATTACATAACTTGTTGATTATTTGTAAAATGATAAATTGTGGTTGGTATATCTCAAATAAAGTCTATTAATTATGCTTCAGAATATTGTTTTAGTAGGAGCCGGTAAGTTGGCTACACAGTTAGGAAAAGGCTTAATAAAAAAAGGTTTTAATATACGTCAGGTATATAGCCGGAAACTTGAAAATGCAGAAGAGTTAGCAGAACCATTAAATGCTTATGCTACAGATGATTTTAGTAATATTCAGAAAGATGCTGATTTATATATTGTTGCTGTAACAGACTCTGCTTTACATTCAATAATAGAGCAATTGCCAAAGGTTAAGGGTATCGTAGTACATACTGCGGGCGCATTAAGTATGGATTTATTAATTAGGTTTAATAATTATGGGATTTTTTATCCTTTTCAAACATTTAGTAAAGAAAGAGAAGTGGATTTTATGGAGATTCCAATTTTATTGGAAGCTAACGAAGAAAAAGTAGGTAGAAAGCTTGAGGAGCTTGCAAAAAAAATGTCACAAACTGTATTATTTTGTAACTCAAATCAACGACAACAAATACATTTAGCAGCTGTTTTTGCTTGTAACTTCTCTAATCATATGTATGCTATAGCTGAAAAAATTCTTCAAAATGGTAATATTAATTTTGATGTTATGAAACCATTGATTAAAGAAACAGCACTAAAAACAGAGTTTTTATCACCTATAAAAGCGCAAACAGGTCCGGCCGTTAGAGGAGATAAAAATGTTATGGATAAACACCTTGCATTATTAGATCATGATGATGAATTAACTGTATTATACAGTAAACTTTCAAGAAGAATAGCTGAGTATAATCAAACTGTTTTAAAAGAGAATGACGAAGAGTGAAGATAAATAAGATGTCATTAAGATTTGAGAAACATACGAATTGTAATGTGTAATATTTTAATAGCTGATAATCAAATAAATATTTAAAGTTGATATTGTTTAGTAAGAAAAATTGATTCAATTAGTAAGGTGAAATAATCATAATAATCTACTCGCCTTATGCAAACTAATGATTTAGTTTAGCAACCTTCAATTATATATTGTTATGTAAGATATTAAATTTTATAAAAACGTTTAAATGATAACAGCTACGAAAAAAGATATCCCTACTTTAATAAAAATATTAGCTCCTTCTTTTTCCTATAATTTAAGTGTAAATCGTTGTGTAAAGCAAGATAGTAGGAGATTACAACGGATTGAAAAACAAATAAGATATGTTTGTAATATAAGTATTAAGAACAACTTAGCTTTTATAAATGAGGAAAAAAAAAGGTGCTATACTATGTAATCTGTCTAATGGTAAAAGGTCTACAATTTTAAACGATTTGTATTTTATATTTCAAGTTTCTGGATTAAGGCTTGGTTTGCAATTGATAAAACGAGAGCAGGTATTAAATCAAAATCATCCCCCAAAGGACAATTGTCATATATGGTTTATTGGAGTTGAAAAAGAAAAGCAAGGAAATGGCATGGGCACAGAAATGATCGAATATATAAAACAGAAATGTCAAGAAAAAAACTTACCTATATTTCTCGAAACATCTAATCCCCACAATATAAATTTTTACGAAAAAAATGGATTTAATCTTTATAAAAAAATGAAATTACCAATGGATGATTTTGAATTGTACTTTTATTCTTGGTATCCATCTTATTAATAGTTGCTTAATGTCTGTATTTCAGCGGGTGTGTTTACGATGTTCAAATATCCTTAGGTAAAGATACTGTAAATTTAGAGCCTTTATTTTCTTGGCTACTAACATGTATTTTACCATTGTGTTTATCAATAAAATACTTGCAAATAATTAATCCAATACCGCTTCCTTTTTCGTTAGTTGTTCCTGTGCGAGACTTAGTTTCATTAACTTTAAAAAGATTCATAATAGTTTGCTCATCCATTCCAATACCAGTATCCATAATGGAAATATCAAAATACCCGTTATTTTCTTTACAAAATAGCGATATACACCCCTCTTTAAAGCTAAATTTTATCGCATTTGATAAAATATTTCTAATAATTGTATCTATCATGTTTCTATCACCTGTAATGTAAATATTACTACTTATATCATTCTTAATTGTAATGTTTTTACTTTCTATATTACTGCGTAAGATGTTAATATTCTCATCAATAAGGTGGTAGATGCAAATTTTTTCAGGATTAAAACTAATGGTATCAGTTTGAAATGAAGCCCATTGTAATAAATTATTTAATAAACTAAAACTATTGTAAGAAGAGTGTTTTATTATACTAATATATTTTAATTTTTCAGCTTCAGTTTTAGATGAAAATTCATCTTGAAGTAAATCAGAAAACTGAACCATATTGGAAATCATACCTCTTAAGTCATGAGCTAGTATTCTAAAAATTGTATTTTTTGTAGCCATTAGCTCATTAAGTTTAATATTACTTTGAGTAATTTCCTTATTAGATTGTCTAAGGCTATCTTCCAATTTATATGACAGGCGTGCATAATAGCTTACTACAAGTGACAACACTAAAATTGAAAACGAAACTACATAAATATGACCAAAAATTTCCCATTCGCGGGAGAATTTATAAACTCCTTCATTAGGTATAATTAGGTATGCAATAATAAAGCATAATACAACAAATAGTAAGAATAATACATTTACATACCTTTTCCATCCTGGATTAAAAAAACTCAATCCGGCTAGAAAGATGAAAAAGTATTGTGAGCCAATATCCCAGCCAACATAATAAACAGATGCCCATTGATGAGTAATTAATTCGAATGATGCTATTGCAAATGCCAAATTATGCTTACCTAAACGATTAAAAAATATTGCTAAAATCCAACATGGTATGCTAATAACAGTGTTGAATAATAGCATTTCTTTAATTCCATGATAAGCAAATAAACCCATAGCCAAAATATGTGTTATTAAACACCATAAATAAGCTTTTTGTACAGCCTTATATGTATTAATATTTTCAGGCTTAACCAAATTAGGTACAACATGTGTTGTAATTATCTTAAATAATCCTATCATCAGATTAAATTCACGTAAAAATTATTTCTATTCTTACAATCAATTTATTCAAAGTCATTATAAGTCCCAATAGAAAACTTAGGATTTGTTTTTGGTTCAATATTATATTCTAAGTCATCATTAATTTATAAATTCAAATAAATGAACATGAATTTCAACAGAATAAGATATGTAAATGAAAATTTTAGCATTATCTAATGTAGATTTTCGATTCATCGATGATTTAATCCAACAAATGAATATCCATTTTAATTAGATGAAATATCATGTAAAGTTTAATTTCTATAATACGAAAGATTAGCTAATAAGTTAACCAAAATGTTGTAAAGAATGGACTGGGCAATCAAATCTAAAAAACATACTAAGATTAAAAGTTGTTCCCAAAAGATGTTAGTTCTATTAAATAATTAGTTTAGAATAGTTTCTATCTTAATAAATAGTTCATTTTTGTTTAAAAGAAATTGATTATGTTAGAAATTTATAATAATTCTCTATTTGTTAATTCAATCATAAAAATATAGCATATGAAACTCATTCTTGCTTATTTGTTATTTGTTATTTCTATTATAAGTATTTATGGACAGGATGCTTTGGTATGGAAATTCTCGACGAATGAAGGAATATACTCTACTCCAACAATAGATGAAAACATTATTTATTTTGGATGTAATGATTCTTGTTTGTATGTATTAAATAAAAATACAGGCAACTTAATATGGAAGTTCATAACAAAAGGAGAAATAAGATCTAAACCACTTATTTGTAATGAAAATGTAGTTGTTGTAAGTACTGATGGATTGATATACTCATTAAATAAAAAAGATGGAACATTATCCTGAACATTTAAAACAAAAGGAGAAAAACAATATGATATGTGGGACTATTACACATCTTCACCTGTTCTTTATAAAAATATGATCATAGTAGGTAGTGGAGATAATTGTATATACGCATTAAATTGCTATACAGGTGAACCTAATTGGAAATATAAAACAGGTGATATAGTGCATGCTACTCCGGTGATTAAAGATGAAAAGGTATTTGTAGGAAGTTTTGATGGATTCTTTTATGCTTTAGACTTTGAAACGGGTAATTTAGTTTGGAAATTTAAAACTGTTGGTGATGCATATTTCCCCAAAGGCGAGATACCTAAAGGAGCTACTTTATGCGAGAACTCAGTAATATTTGGAAGTAGAGACTATAATATTTATGCTTTAGATATTAATACAGGTAGAGGTTTGTGGAATATGAAGGAAAAAGATAGTTGGATTATAGCTAGTCCATATGTGTTTAAAGGTAATATTTATTTTGGTACATCTGATTCTCATAAGTTTTATGCTTTAGATGCAAAAACAGGACATATAAAATGGTCAATTCCATTAAATATGAGAGTATATGGAGAAGCTGTATCTTATGATGGAGATTTATTTTTTGGTTGTTTTAATGGGAAACTATATAAGGTGAATCATATTGATGGAGTGATGGACCAGTTATATCAAACAGAAGGAAGTAAAAGAAATTATTACACTATTTATAAAGATGATGATAAATTTAGAGATGATTTTGAGTTGTATGGAAATGATTTAGAGGCTTCTGAGAAAAAGATACTTGGATTAGGATCAATTATTTCCACTCCGGTAGTTGACAATGGGATAATATATTTTGGTGATGCAAATGGTATTTTTTACGCTCTTCGAATAAAGTAATTTTTTAGGGATATATGACTTTGTTTTCGGTTAGGGTATTTTATGATAAAACTAGTATACTAAAAAAAACAGTTAATTGGTCTGTCAGTCTAATTGAGCTAACGTGTTTGTATTTTTACTTGTACTAGGTGTTCTAAGGTGATTTTTTATTTGGGCGACTTTTAACTTTGTTCCTTTATGGACGCATTATCAGTTGTTTGTACTATTGTCTAGCTGACACCTTTGAATGACAACTAGACAATATTGAATTTATCTTACAATAGTCATTTCATCAAGGAGATAACCAGCATCTGCGTATTTATCGATAATAAATAGAACATATCTGATATCTAATGAGATGTTACGACATTGCTTTGGATTAAACATTAAATCACTCATTACACCTTCCCAAGCTCTATCAAAGTTGACTCCAATTAATTCTCCGTTAGCATTAACAACAGGGCTTCCGGAATTACCTCCTGTTGTATGATTAGTAGCAATAAAACATACAGGAACGGTTCCGTTTAAAGCATAATCCCCAAAGTCTTTATTTTTATGCAATTCTTTCAGTTTTTTGGGAACACGATAATCATATATTTCAGGATTATCTTTTGCTATAATACCATCTAGAGTAGTGAAATTTTTAAATTTAACACCATCTTTAGGTTTGTAACCGCTCACTTTGCCATAGGATACTCTAAGCGTGAAATTAGCGTCAGGATAAAACACATGGTCGTTTTTATATTCCATTTGGGCTGCCATGTATTTTTTATCAAGTTGTTCTAATTCACTAGTTAGTTTATTGTAATTTGTATATATTTTTTGTTTGTATGAGTCATAGAAACTGTTGTATAAAATAAAAGCAGGATCTTTATCTAGTTTTTTTATGTCTTTTTCTGTGAAATTCTTAGCAAATTCAAGTACTTCTTCTTTAGATGTAAAAATTGTTTTCTTGAAAACTACATCAACATACTTCTCAATATTACCTTTATATTTTTTATCAATTACATTGTAAATGTCAGGAAGGAATTTAGGAGATATTACTTTTTTATAGGTTTTTAGTATGGCTATGGTCATCTCCTTATCAATAGGTATGTGGTAGTCTTTATAAAAAGAAAGTAGTCTGTTATTTAATTCGTTTTTTAAATACAATATTTGAGCGCTGTCTAACTTTTCCTTTTTGTAAGCTTTTTTAATTTTATTAAAGTTACTTGAGTTTAAAACAGCTTCCATACCATTATTATACACAGCTTCGGTTATGAATTTGTAAGCTAATTTATAGTCGACATATTTATCATACAATTGCTTGTAATCGTTAAGTAGTGATTGGTACTTTTCAGAATTACTATCATCTGCCCATTCTTGAAATTCAGTTTCAAATTCAGTTTTTCTATCAATAGCATTGAGTTTTTCTAAGCCTTTTATTTCACCTTTCCACCTTTTCCAAGAGTTAGAAATTCGAGCAGCTTTTGCAGCATATTTAATTCTAATTGCTGGATCTTTCTCTTGGTATTTTTTAATGATATCTAACTTTTTTGTTCGAATGTCTATTAGTTGTGGATTAATAGTTTCTGTTATCATCTTTAAATGATAGGAGGGTACATATTGCTCTGTAGATCCAGGATACCCAAAAACCATTGTAAAATCGCCTTCATTTACTCCTTTTAGTGAAATTGGAAAATGTTTTATGGGTTTATAAGGCACATTTTCCTCGGAATATTCAGCAGGTTTATTGTCTTTGTTCGCATAAACTCTAAAAATAGAGAAATCACCAGTATGACGTGGCCACATCCAGTTGTCAGTATCACCACCAAATTTTCCAATAGCAGAAGGAGGAGCTCCAACTAATCGTACATCTTTAAATACTTCATTTATAAATAAAAAGTATTGATTGTTATGAAAGAAAGGTTTTACTTTAGCTGTATAATGTGTTCCTTTTGTAGCATCTTTGATTATGCGTTCAATGTTTTTTTGAATACTATCGTTCTTACCTATTATATCATCATTAATTCCTTTGAGTACCTTTTCAGTTACATCTTCCATTCTTTTTAAAAAAGTAACAGTAAGGCCCTTATTAATGAGTTCTTCAGATTTATTTTTTGCCCAAAAACCATGAGTCAAATAATCGTTTTCAACCGAACTATGTTTTTGTATAGCACCATAACCACAATGGTGATTTGTAATGAGTAATCCTTCATCAGATATAAGTTCACCTGTACATCCATTTCCAAAAATTACAACTGCATCTTTTAAGCAAGCTTGGTTTACACTATATATATCTTCAGCAGTGAGCTTAAAACCCATTTGTTGCATTTCTTCGATATTGTATTTTTCTAGAAGGATAGGTATCCACATACCTTCCTTAGCTTTTAAATAACAGCTGAATATTACTGATATTATCAGAGTAGCAATTATTTTCCTCATTTGAAATGTTTTATATGTTTTTATTGTAATCTATCTATTAAAAATTTATTAGTTCTTGATATAGCTTTTGAACCGGTAATCCTACAACATTAAAGTAGGATCCTTCAATTTTTTCAATACCTATCATACCTATCCATTCCTGAATACCATAAGCACCAGCTTTATCATATGGCTTAAAATTATCCACATAATATGTAATTTCATCATTGGTTAATTTCTTAAAAAATACTTTTGTTGAAACAGCAAAAGACTTGCTTTTGTTTTTAGATAAGATGGTTACTCCAGTAATTACAAAGTGGTGTTTACCAGAAAGTTTTAGCAAAATTTGTATAGCATTAGTTCTATCTGTAGGTTTTCCTAATACTTCATCTTCAAGGCAAACAATTGTATCTGCAGTAATAATAAGTTTATTAGTGTTTTTGATTTCACTTTTAAAAGGATTGGCTTTCAATTCAGATAAAAAAATAGCAACTTCTTTGTTACTTAATTCTTTAGGAAATATTTCATCAACGCTTTTACTCTCTATTTCAAAATCAAGTCCAAGATCTTTCAGTAGTTGAGCTCTTCGGGGAGATTTGGAAGCGAGTATTATTTGATAATGGTCTAAGTGTTTGTTTATCATGCAATAATAAATTAGAATAGTTGGTAGGCAACTATAATATACATGATGCCAGCCAGCATGATTAATTTATAAAATGTACTTATTTTATGATACGATTTGGGAGTTGTAGCTCTAAACAAAAAATAAATAGAAACAATTAAAGGAATGCTAATAAATATAATAAAATACCACAATGAAATAATTGAAGAGAATAATTTATCAACGTAAAAAAATAATCCCCAAATTGAAAAGATTGTAAAGAAGATAAGGATTGACACAAGTATTTTAGAATAACTTAATCCAATTTCAATAGGAAGCGTTCTGCATCCGGCATATTCATCTCCATATAGATCTTCCATATCTTTAACAATCTCTCTTATTAACGAGGTAATGAATGCAAAAAAAGAAAATCCAATTGTCCAAAACCATGCGGTTGAACAAGCTTCTGTATTTATTATAGAATTACCATGAACTCTTACCAGTAATGCAAACTCTAAAGAAACAACAACAATGGCTACCAATGCAGTTAATCCAGAAACAACAATATTACCAATGAAGCCTTGTTTTTTAAATGTGGTTGAATAATACCAAAGAAAGACAGGAATTAATAAAAACATTAGTGCCCAAGTTTCTTTTCGGGCTATATAGGATAGAAATATGCCAATGAATACCCCAACAAAAGTTAGAATTACATGAAAAAACATAGCTTCACGTCGTTTCAGCCCATTATCAATTACCATTTTATCAGGTCGATTGAGCCTATCTATCTTAATGTCGAAATAATCATTAATTACATATCCGGAAGCAGCAAGGCAAACCGAAGCAAGAACTAATAACCCAAACCTAAGGTTAGATAGTACGGGTTCATAACCATAATTATTTAGAATAGGTAAAATTAACCCATACCTTAATAAAATTTGAAAAACAGCAATGATTACCAAATTTGGAAACCGGACCAATCGCATTAATGCAACCATAGTTTAATTTTTTTACCAAGTATGATCCATTCCCCACTTTCCATGTGCTCTGAGTACTTGTTCAATTACATCTCTGGCACATCCTTCTCCACCATTTTTATGACTAATATATTTACATAATGTTTTAATCTCTTCTACTGCATCTGCAGGACAAACGGGAACTCCAACAGCTTCCATAACAGGGTAATCAGGCAAATCGTCGCCCATATACATTACTTCTTCTGGTTTTAAGTTACGTTTTGTAATCCAGTCTTCGAACCTTGGAATTTTATTAGCAGAACCCAAATAAATATCTTCAATGCCTAGTAGCTCATATCTTTTTTTAACAGCTTCCGTATTTCCTCCAGTTATAATAGCTACTGGATAATCCAATTTAATGGCTAATTGTAAAGCGTATCCATCTTTAATGTTAACAGTTCGCATAGGTATACCATTTGAATCCATGGATATTATTTGTGCGGATAATACTCCGTCAACATCAAAGGCAAAAGCCTTAACTTTCATCAAATCTTCCTTAAAATTGCTCATTTACTATGTTGTTTGCTGCGAATTTACAAAATACATGCGTAAAACCACATGATGTTTTAATTAAGGATTTATAAAAGAAAAAAGGTGACTATTAAAACGAGTCACCTTTTTTTATTAAATATCTATTTTTCTAATTATTCGCCACTTTTACCATAGTTAGGTAAAACTCTTGCACTTGGATCATCAACATCACAATTCTCCCATTCTTTATTTGGCATCCAGAAATCTTTGATAACAGCTGATCTACCAGGGAAATGTTTTTCAAAAATTTCGCGATACATTAACGATTCTTTTGAAAAAGGAGTACAGTTAGGGTACTTTTCGCCAGCATTCGCTAAGTCTTCGTCACTATACATTTCTTCAGCGTAAGCTTTTAAGTAATCAACAACACTATGTCCTACGGCGTCAGAGAATGCAGCTTTTTGACGGTAAAGAATTTCCTGGGGAAGATAATCTCCTTCAAAAGCTTTACGTAGTAAATATTTTCCAACTCCAGTAAAGTTCATTTTCTTTTCAGGATCGATACTCATCACGTAATCAACAAAATCTAAATCTCCAAAAGGAACACGAGCCTCAAGACCATTTGATGATATACATCTATCAGCTCTTAAAACATCGTACATGTAAATTTCTCGGATTCGCTTTTCAGCTTCCTCTTGGAAAGCTGCAGGGGTGGGAGCATAATCCGTATATTTATAACCAAAAATCTCGTCGGCAATTTCACCTGTCATTAATACTTTTACATCTGTATTTTCGGTAATGTATTTACATACTAAATACATACCCATGGAAGCTCTAATGGTTGTAATGTCCCATGTTTCGGTATTAAATATTAATGTACTTAGAGTGTCAAATATATCTTGTTTAGTAAATAATACTTCAGTATGGTCTGCACCAAGATAATCTGCAACTATTCTGGCATATTTTGTATCAATAGGATCATCTTCAATTCCAACAGCAAATGTTTTGATAGGTTTATCTAACATTTTGGCAGCAACAGCACAAACCAAACTAGAATCTAATCCTCCACTACATAAAAATCCAACAGGTACATCTGCTTGAAGACGTTTTTCGATACCTTTAGTTAATTTTTCGTTGATGTTTTTAAAAACTTCTTCTAAATCATGATCTACAAATTCATCAACTTTAGATATATCGCGATAGCAAATAAATTTTTCTCCATCATAATAATGACCAGGAGGGAAGGGTTTTACTTCTTTACATAAAGGATGGAGTGTTTTCATTTCACTTGAAAACATAATTTCGCCCTCTGAAGAATATCCATAAAACATTGGTCGGATGCCAATAGGATCCCTGGCTGCAAAATATTTTTTAGCAACAGAATCGTAAATTACAAATACAAACTCAGCATCTAATGATTTTGCAGTTTCTTCAATTCCTTTATCTAAGAATAATGGAATAATTACTTCACAATCGCTAGAAGATTTAAATTCGTATTCATGTTCGTATTTTTTACGTAATTGCTGAAAGTTATATACCTCTCCATTACAAACTAAGTTAATGTGTTTGTAAACTAATGGTTGATTACCGTTGCTTGAAACATCCATAATGCTCAAACGATGAAACCCCATCCAACCATTTTTATCGAAATCCCTTGTAACCGAATTATCAGGACCTCTATATTCAATTTTTTTAAACTCACTGGCAAACAATAGTTTGTCCATCATGTCACTTCCAGTATATACGGCAAATCCACACATTCTATTTAATAATTTTTGATTGTTTTAGTTATGTTATTTTGTTAATGCGAGTGTAAAAGTAATTGATTAAAATTAAAAAGCAATAAAAAATATCAAATTATTACTAAATAAGACGTATTACTTACTAATTGATAGCTTGTTTGTTTTTGGGGTTTAGATAAAATATTTTGCGAAAAATGTAATTTTGAATTGATGAAGTAGGGGGTAGAGAAGAAAAAGTATGATGTAATTAATGTAAACGCTTAAGAAATATGGGGTAAAAGTGAAAAGAAAAAAAAGAATAAAAAAAGATGGTATTCAATTAATATATTTTGTAACTATTTATTAAAATACATTGTAAAAACAATAAGAAAAAGTTATCGGAATGTAAACTTGTGAAAACCATAAAGAAAGATTTAAGTAAAAGAATTGGATTTTTTACTTTTTTTTACTTTTTTGCAAGCTCAAATTAATATGTTGTAAACTACTAAAAGATAAATGCCTATAAAAAACATCTACGCTTAATAATAAAATACTTTAAGCATGAGGAACACACAAATGATGTCTGATGATGAATTAGTTTATGAGTTCATGTCAGGAGCAGAAGAATCTTTGCAAGTTCTGATAGATAGGCATAAAAGCAAAATCTACTCGTACATATTTATGATGGTTAAGCAGCAAGAGTTGGCTGAAGATATTTTTCAAGATACTTTTATTAAAGTAATTAATAACCTTAAGAAAGGAAAGTATGTTGAGAATGGAAGGTTTGTTTCTTGGGTTATGAGAATTGCACATAATTTAATAATTGACTTTTATCGAAAACAAAAGCATATGCAAACTGTATCTAATGATGCAAACGATTATGACTTATTAAATTCGACTAAATTCTCAGAATCAAACATTGAGGATAAGTTAGTTTATTCGCAGATATTAAAAGAAGTAGTAGAACTATTAGAAAATTTACCTGATAACCAAAAGGAGGTCGTTAAGCTAAGGCACTTTATGGGTCTTAGCTTTAAAGAGATTGCAGAAGAGACAGGTGTAAGTATAAATACTGCACTTGGACGTATGAGGTATGCGCTAATAAATATGCGTGCAATGATAGAGGAGAAAAATATTTCATTAACAATTTAATATTTCCGCAATATTTGAGTCTAAACGGCGTTTTTTAACTGTGTGTTAAGTTTGATACCAATATATTATTGGTAATTTATCATGTAGTTAATATGTTTAAATTAATGGGAAACAAAATGCCTATGGATTCAAAATTTACTCAGGATTTAGCAAAATTGGAAGAATATAGTTTGGCTTTAATTGACTTTTTTGAAAAGTTACCAAACTCTTTTTTTAAGGATGATGATTTGCAACCTTCAGAAAAGGTAGTAAATAATATAATTTCTTATTCAAAGGAAAAAAGTTCTCCTTTAAATAAGGATAATAGGCTTTACAGATATTCATTTAATTAGTCTTCGCAAGAAAGCGTCTATTACTGCGTTATGCTTGCCAGAAGAATACTCATTTAAATAAGTAAAACTTCGGTTTTCCTAGATTTGTAAGTCTTATTTTTGATGCTTTCTTATCAAAAAACATTAAAGTATCGGAGTTGTTGGGCAGACACTATTTGGAAAATGTTGTAAATGAGTCTTTAATTTGTTCAAAGACTATTTATAAAAATTCTTTTCAAATGCAGAAAATTCACTCTTTTTAAGGAATTTGCGGTTAAGAAATGCTCTTAAAAAGCCAGAGCCATACCCTATAAGTTGGGTAAAAGATGTAAGTACGGCTAAGAATGAAGGAATGAATTGCTTAGTTTTAGTAAATGCATCAGAAAGAAATAGAAGAGGAGGTATTAAAAGAAACCATCCTATATAAGGAAATAAAGTTGATAAGATAATTCCAATGGGATATCCAACTGTAAAAAAAGCGGGCATCCAATGAACAAGTTTAATCGTTCCGGGATGTCTGTAGTTTAAGTTTATTCGAGCAATACCTGAGTTATGAACTTGCTTAAAAAAAGATCTAAAATTATTTCTTCTTTTATGATATACCCAGGCATCATCAATCAGCTTTGTTGTATATCCATTTTCCAATATTCTCATACTAAAGTCTAAATCTTCTCCAAAGCGAAGTTTTTCAAAACCATTTAAAGCTTTATAAACTTCCTTTTTAATACCCATATTAAAACTGCGAGGATAAAATTTATCTAACTTTTTCTTTCCTCCTCTAATTCCCCCAGTGGTTAATGAGGAAGTCATTGAATAATTAATTGCTTTTTGAATATTGGAAAAGGAGGCATGTGCTTTATCCGGTCCTCCAAAGCAATCTATATTATGTAAAGATTTATCAACATTTAAAAAGTAATTTGGAGGTATAATGCAATCGGAATCAAAGAATAAAAAGTAATCTCCATTTGCGATCTCAGCTCCCTTATTACGAGCAGGACCAGGGCCTGTGTTATTTTGATAATGATATATAAGGTTTAATTTGTTGTTGTAATTGATGCAAATGTCTTTAGATGATAAATCTGAACCATCTTCGATAACTATAATTTCAAAATCAGAATAGTTAACATTTGTAAGACTGTTAAGTAACTCTTCAATTTCGTTTGGGCGATTGAAAACAGGTATAATGACTGAGAATTTTGGCATTAAAGTATAATTAAATTTTAATGCACAAATGTAAGTTAACCAAATTAGAACACAAAGAAACCAAAATTAAACAATGGTTTCTTTGAGTTAGTTTTTTTAAGAAGAAAAATCTGCTGTTAAAAACATCATTGGATCTCCTATAATATTTCTAAAAATAGGTCTGTATCTATTAGTATCATAATATTTAGCAATATTCACCTTTTTAACACTTTCTCCTTTTGCATCTTTTTTAACTTCTTCAATGGAAACATAATCAAATTTTCCATTTTTTATACATACCATTTTGCCAGATTCACCTTTTTGTATTAAATCCAGCGCCATATTACCATATGTAGTTGGTATAATAGAATCCAAGGCATCAGGTTGACCAGATCTAACTAAATATCCTAGTTTTTGGTTAATGATGTTAATTTCTTTCCCATTGTTGAATTTAGGAGAGTGTTTTTTTAATTCCTTTCCAATTTGTTCTCCTATTCCTCCTAGTTTTTTGTGTCCAAATGCATCAATTTCACTATCAGCATAAACTATATTTTGTCCATCGTATGTTGCTCCTTCAGAAACTAAAACAACTGAGTAATTACTAGGATTATTATTTCTATCCTCCACCATTAAGGCAGTCAAGTGTTCTGTGTTAATTGAGAATTCAGGGATGACGCACCTGTCGGCAGCACCTCCAATTGTAGGAAGAAGAGCAGAGAAGCCTGCATTTCTTCCGAAAACCTCAAGTACGAGAAATCTTTCGTGCGAACCGGCACAAGTTCTAAGTGCATGGGTTAATTCAATAGTTCGGGTTATGCAAGTACTAAAGCCAATGCAATATTCTGTTCCGGGAACATCTCCATCCATTGTTTTTGGAATTCCAATTACTTTAATACCCTCTTTGTGCAATCTAACAGCATAACTTAATGTATCGTCTCCACCAATTGGTATTAAGTAATCAATACCAATATGTTTTAGATTGGCAACAGCTTCTTCTGTTAAGTCATTGTATTCTTCCTGATAAGAACTTTTTAAATGATCAGGTACATCGTTTTTGGCAACTTTGGTAGCTTTAGTTCTGCTGGAATGTAAAAAGGTTCCTCCGGTTCTACCAATTTTATTAACAGTAATCTCTTCTAATGGAATACAATAGGTTTGATCTTCGAGAGGTAATGATCTATTGATACTAATAACTCCTTTCCAGCCATTTTTTATTCCAATTACATTATAGCCTTCTCTTATGGCTCGAAGTGTAATAGCTCTAATTGCGGGATTAAGTCCTGGTACATCACCTCCTCCGGTCAGTATACCAATGGTAAGTCCTTTTTTATTCATGTTAAAGTGATTTAGTTTGAAAATAAGGGATTGTATCTGTCTGCTATTTAAAGGTATGAAAATCTCAATACAAATAAAATCAGTTTAGACAAAATCAAATTATGGAGATATTAGGGGTTGCTGTATTAGAGTGATAATAAACAATAAGAGTTAGATTGTATTTTTGAATATTATTTTATAGTAATAGTTTACTAAAGTCTTGTAAATAATATATTTAAAAGGTGCTATGAATGATTTTCTTTTGTATCTAAAAATCAAATATTAAGTGACTTGAAAAACGGTCTTTTGTCTAAAAACTAGCAGTCTACCAAATAGAATATAAGTTACTTATTCTTTTTTAGGATTAAACTTATAAGAAACATTAAAATTAAATCCCCATCCTTTACTCTTAGTTTTAAGAGCACTTGTGGCAGAAATGGGGATGGAATAATAAGGCTCTGCTTTAATGTTCCAATGGCGACTTAATTTATAATTGTATTTAATTCCTATTTGAGAGTTGGAAAGCCAGTGTTTATTTTCAAAGCTATCATATTTATCTACTAGGAATACATTGGGCTCATTAGGTACAGAAATGGATTTGTAGTATTTTTCAGTAAAGTAAAGTCTTGAAGATATGCCAAAAGTTAAATCTAAAGCTGATTTTTTAGTGTTTAATAAATTGTAGTTAAGGCTAATTGGTATTTGTAAATATTGCCATTGGTTAGTATTAGTAATAATTGAATCTACAACTACTGTTGTACTGCTTGTATCTGATATAATAATGTTTTGGGTTTTTTCAAAAAATGTTTTGGTGTTCCATGATGCTGTTGAGAAAACCAAGCCACATGAAATACTTATATTACTTGATATTGGGCCTGATACTCCTATACCAAAACCTTTAGAATTAAAGTTTTGGCCATTATCTAAATGTTCATCGAAAATATTTGCAATTCCAAATATTTCGTTTGGTCCTGTGAAATTTGAATATTTGTTATGGTTATTACGGTTGTTATTTAATTTGAATGATGGCCAATTAATTTTCAGTTTAGATTTCTGTTTCTTTTTATTCTTACTTAAATTGTTATTAACATTACTCTCATTAAAGTGTAAGGAATCTTTTGTGAGAACATAATCATAAGTGTTATAACTATATATGCCATTTAAAGGTTTTAGTTTGTTTTTATTAATCAATTCTGGCCTAGTATTCTTAGTTGAGTTAGATTCAATAAATACATAATGATGATTTGCAAATGAGGTAAATCTGTTTTCTGATTTAAAGTCATTTTGTCCATATAATGAATTCTTAGGTGTATTAGACTTTAAAGACTGGAATGTGCGATCACTTGAGATTGATTCAATTTTTGCAACCTTGTTTTCAAGTTCATTTAATTGTTTTTCTAATTGTGTAATCTCAGTATTTGCAGATTTATTATTAGGCAAAAAATAATAGATACTTAACATGAACAATATTCCAGCTGTAAATCCCATGGATAGAGTCTTATAACTAAATTTAGGACCACGGGCATAATTTAACCTTGAGCTTAAAGCTTTCCATGCATCCGGATTATATTCCGGATTATAGTTTTCAAGCTTTTGCTTAAAGATGTCTGTCATTTTGTCCTCACCTGGCCTTCCCATAATAGTCATAATCTTTAATTAGTTCACGCAATTTCTGTTTAGCTCTGGTTAAATTTGACCTTGAAGTACTTGGTGTTATATTTAGTTTTTGAGCTATTTCATCATGATTATATCCCTCAATTATATATAAATTAAAAACCATTCTATACATAGGGGTTAAGCGTTGCATTAATTCAATGATATCTTCTGCATCTAAATCTTCTAAGGCTTGATCCTGATATATGGTTTCTGGTATGTCCTCAAGTACAATGAGTGATCTGTTTTTTTCTTGTGATCTATAATGATCAATAGCTGTGTTAATAATTATTTTTCTAAACCATGGTTTAAAATTATCTATTACTGTGGATAATTGATGATTGGTAAAAATTTTGAAGAAAGCATCATTAATAATTTCTTCAGCTTCAATTTTTGAATTAGAATAGCGTATGGCAATACTCATAGCATAGCCATAATAAATGCTATAAAGATGCTCCTGGGCTTTTCTATTACCCTTGGAGCATCTTTCTAATATTTTTTTTTGTTGAGTTTTATCGTTAGTTCTAAAAAACACTTATCGTAACGAGAGTTCGTTTTACTTAATTTTCTCTATTTCTTTAATATTAATGGCGCAAACTATATTTTCTTTAATAAAGTCACATTCATCTACACCAGATATACCATATAAGCTAGTGTATTGATATTTTACTTTTAATACATCATTAAGTGTAGGGGTGTAATTAATTAACTCATCGATTTTTTTTGGAATCATATATAATGTAGAATCATTATCAGTATTCTTTAGCCAGAAATTACCCCAAGCTCCTACTTGATTACAGCCAGCGCTTAATACTATAAGTTCATGTTCGTAATAGTACACGTTAGGTACTGTATCGTTTGGAATTGAATATGGATTAGCGTCAATTAAAAAGTGATTATCTTTATTAGTCGTGTTAATGATATCATATTTTAATTTTGGATCTTCCTTTAATTCTTCTGGAATGTTTAAATCATCAAGACTAATGAATAAAGAATCCCATTTTTCTTCAGTACCGTTATCATAATCAGTTAAGTGATAAATATCTAAATTGATAATTTTACTATCTTCAGACTCAATGATATTACCATCCCAATTAACAGAAAACTCATGTTTCTTTTCTCCGCCAATGTATGTTACAGAAGCGTATAAATGATTATCATATACTCCTGTGGATTCAATTGTAAATGGTTTTGTGTTAACATTAGGTGTTGTTGGTGCTGGAGAAACATACTTTAGTTGAGTTCCCTCATTTAACTGATTTGGGTTAGGATCTTGGTTGTTGTTACATGCAAATGAAAGTATAACAATACTTGCAAGAATTAGAATTTCTTTTAGTTTCATGGTGTTGAATTTTTTAATTGTTAGTACTTCCCAAGACGAGTCTTTTAGAACAATTGCTGCGTGAAACGTAATTTTTATTAAAATAATTTAATGAAGGTGTTCTTTGGTTTTGAAAATGAGAAACATAGGTTGTGGTAAATAAATGTATTTTAGTCTGAAAAATAAAAGCCACTCGAAATACATCGAATGGCTTTGCAGAGCGGAAGACGGGATTCAAACCCGCGACCCTTAGCTTGGAAGGCTAATGCTCTATCAGCTGAGCTACTTCCGCATGAAACAAACTGAGCCAATGGAGGGACTCGAACCCACGACCTGCTGATTACAAATCAGCTGCTCTAGCCAGCTGAGCTACATTGGCACATTAAAGTGGGGAGAGCAGGATTCGAACCTACGAAGACGAAAGTCAGCGGAGTTACAGTCCGCCCCAGTTGGCCACTTTGGTATCTCCCCAAATGCGGATGCAAATGTAGAATTTATTTTTTTAAACTCCAACACATATTTATCATTTTTATTGCAGTTATTGCAGCTTCATCACCTTTATTACCATGTTTACCTCCAGATCTGTTTTTTGCTTGTTCTAAATTAAGGGTTGTAAGCAATCCAAAAATAAATGGAATATTGTAATCTAAGTTTAGCTGTGTAATACCTAGGGTTACTCCATCACAAACAAAATCAAAATGCGGGGTTTCTCCCTGAATTACGCATCCTAAGCAAATAACAGCATCTACATCTGTATAATCAGCTAAATATTTGCCTCCTTTAGTCAATTCAAAACTACCAGGTACGTATTTTTTAATGATGTTATTTGGATTTGCACCATTTTCAATAAGTGTATTATAAGCACCTTGACATAATGCTTCTGTAATTTCCTCGTTCCATTCAGCCACAACAATGCCAAATTTCATATTTGCAGCCGAAGGCATTTTACTTTTGTCGTAATCCGACAAGTTTTTTAAACTTGTTGCCATAAAAATAAATTTAGGTACAAAAATAAAAGAGGTTGTCTTTTAAGACAACCTCTCTGTTAATTTTTTTTAAATTATTGAGATTACTTACTAGCTAAAATTTTAGCACGAGTAATGTATTTATCAATATTTCTACCTTCAAAGGTTGTTTTGTAATTATCCTTTATTTTTTGATAAGCAGTTAGTGCATTATCAAATTCTTTTTGATCCTCGTAAATCATTCCTAACTTAAATAAGTAAGTTGGAGTAACTATACTATTATCAACACTTGATGCACTTTTATAGTTACTAATGGCTGCATCAATATCTCCATTCTCGAGATATGCATCACCTAAAGCACCTTTGGCAGTTGCATTTAAGAGCTCATCTCCACAAGAAAAGCTACTTAAATATTCAATAGCATCATCATATTGCCCTAAACGAAGGTAGGATATACCAGCATAATATTTAGCTAATTTTCCAGGTTTAATAAGACTATAGTTATCTGCTATTTCAATAAATCCAGCATTCATTCCATCACCATTAAGAGCAAGACTAAAACTGTCTTTCTCAAAATAGTTTTGAGCTGCAAACATTTCTACCTGGGCTTGTTGTTCTTGAGGGGCAAAATATAATTTTTTAGCACCCCAATATCCACCAACAACAATTATTATGGCGAACATTATAATGGTTAAAACCTTTTGGTTATCCTCAATAAATTGCTCAGTTTTGCTTAACGCATGTTCAACGTTTTCCATGCCACTTTCAGTAGCATATTCTTTTTCCTTCTTTGACATGAATTATTTTTTTAATTGCTACGCAAATGTAGTTGTTTTGTTAAAAAATCAAAATACGTCATTCAATTTCTTTAATGGTTTTATTAAAATATTAATTAAAGATTTAGATTTCTTAAGAAAAATACAGTTTTTAAATTGAAGCGTAAGCCTACTTGTTTAGGCAGGATTAGTTACATTTGTGGCTCTAATAAATAATATTCATGTTTTTAAAACATTTGCATTTAATAAATTTCAAGAATATTGAATTAGCACAACTCCAACTATGTAAAGGTATTAATTGCTTTATAGGATCAAATGGAGTTGGAAAAACAAATATGCTTGATGCAATATATTATATGTCATTTTGTAAAAGCTTTTTTAATCCTGTAGATAGTCAGAATATAATGCATACGCATGATTTTTTTGTGATACAAGGGACTTATGACGAAAATGGGGAAGAGGAAAATATATATTGTGGACTAAAAAGAGGTCAAAAGAAGCAGTTTAAAAGGAATAAGAAAGAGTATGAAAAGTTATCTAGTCATATTGGATTTATTCCATTAGTTATGATTTCTCCACAAGATGAAAGATTGATTGTTGAAGGAAGTGAACAACGTAGAAAGTATGTTGATAGTGTTATATCTCAGTATGATAAGGAGTATTTAGAGCATTTGATTAATTATAATAAAATAATATCCCAGAGAAACATTTTTCTTAAAAACCAGAAGTCTTTAAATAACGAATCTAACGAAATACTGGATATATGGGATTTTAAAATAGTAGAAATTGGTAAAAAGATTGCTTCTGCAAGAAGATTGTTTTTGGAGGAGCTAAAACCAGTTTTTATCGAGATGTATAATTTTATTTCGGATAGTAAGGAAAAAGTTGAACTTGAGTATAAGTCACATCTAGATGATGATAAATTTGAAGATGTTTTAAAAGAATCGAGAGAACGTGATTGTATATTAGGATATAGTACTAAAGGAGTACACAGAGATGATATTGAATTTAAAATAGGAGGGTATTCAGTAAAAAAGATGGGTTCTCAAGGGCAGAAGAAGACATTTTTAATCTCTTTGAAATTAGGTCAGTTCAAGTTTCTGGCGCAGCATAATAAAAGAAAACCTTTATTGTTACTGGATGATATTTTTGATAAATTAGATAATCAAAGAGGAGATAGGTTAATAGAACTTGTTGGTAGTGATGTTTTTAGTCAGATTTTTATCACAGATACACAGCTAAATAGGATCAAACCAATATTAGAGTCGATAAAAAAAGATTCTACTATTTTTAATGTTATAGATGGGAATTTTGAGAAGTTATAGAACACGATGGAAAAGAAAGACGCGCAACATATTAGATCAATAATTAATGAAATTCTTAAAAATCAGCATTTAGATCATAAAATGCTTGAAAACAGGGTGGTTCGTTCTTGGGAAAAAGTAATTGGTAGAACTGTTGCCCGAGCAACAACAAATATTTATATGTACAATGGAACATTGTATCTGAATATTAATTCAAGTGTAATGAGAAATGAACTACTCATGCTAAAAGATAAAATTATGAATGCTTTAAACGAAGAGGTAGGTCATAAAATAGTTACTGCAATTGTGATTCGTTAGTATATTATATAATAAATCGTTAGATTCTAGACTAAAGACAAAATGTTAATTTTTAAGTCATTCAATACTAGGCTTATATAAAATATGTCGTATTCTTAATGCGTTTAATTAATAAATAATATATAAGTAATAATGAACAGTTTAATATCATAAGATAAATTATAGCTCTTGTTCTTTTTTAAGAGCTTCTTCTTTTAATTTACTTACCCTGGCTTTTACTTTAAAGTTATTGTCTCTTATTACAGTTTCTACTTCATCTGCACAATGTTTGTAAATTTGAGGCTTTACTTCTGACATAACATCGATATATTTTATTAATTCATTATTAACAATCTTTCTAACAACCTCCCCAATCTTACTTGCAGAAAGCATGTTTCTTTGTTTTGTTCGTTTTGAAATATAATCGTGATAAGCTTCTTCAAAAATTATCTGATCTTTTTCAAGCTGTTCTATTAAAGTATAAAATCCAGGAAGGATATTAATGGCAGCAATAATATGAGGTTTCTTAAAATCCTCGAGCAGTGTATTAAGGTATTTAGATTCTGAACCATAACTCATATTTAAAACTTCCATTCCATATTTGTCCAAAATTTCCATTATAGTTTCAGCTGCATTTACAATGTTTTCATCAGGCCATAGTAGTTTTGCTTTAATTTCGAGAAAAATAGCTCTAGCAGATTTATCTCTTTGATTATCTAATGGAGCTAGAGTACTTCTAACAACCTCTTCCTTTAAGGTTTCGGTCATTTTATTGTTTTGCTGTAATAATTTGTCGATGATTTCTGATAAATAATGGTCGTTAGTAAAATGGTGCTTAGTTAAAATATTTATAATAAGAGATGCAGAAGTGTTTATTTCTTCTAGGTTGCTTCTATAATTTATCAGTGAAATCATACTAATTAACTGTTTTAATTCATTGGCCGAAATTAATAAAATTATGATCAAATTTCTTGCAGAATATTAAACCGAAAGAAAGCATTCGCCTTGTTATAATTAGTTATATTAAAAGTTTATTTAAAATTGACTCTAATGGCTCAATAAAATAGTGCAATTCGCCCGCCAATTTGTTTCTCTTCTGTATAAAGTGTTCTATGTTATATAATTTATGAGTTAGTTTTTGTAATTGAGTAAACAATTTTCTCATTTATTACAAAAGATAGAGATTGGTTATTCAATTTTGTTCATGGATAATTATTTAATTAGGAGTTAGTAGTTAAGTTAAAATCTTATGGATTTTTAGTGGTAATAATTATTTGTAATTTATAACCCAAAAGGCTCAAATAAAATAGCTAGTTAGTATTTCCAATAAAAAATATAGTTGAAAAAAAAAATAGTATGCAAGATGGTGAAAAAAGTATTTTAATGCAGTTTCTAGCACTATTGATATATATCAATTAATTACATTTGAACAGAATTAATTAGAGATTTACTTCATTATCATATGGAGTTGAACCATTAAAAATCTTACTATGAATATATTTTTTATAAATACATTTCATCCGTTTAATAATTATGATTATTTGCAAGATGAAACTTTAGAAGAATATAAGAGAAGTGTAAATTAATCATTTTTTTGTATGTATTTTATAATGTTAATATTTCCTATTTGTTTCATTTTTTGTTTAAATACTAATCTAGATATAATACTATTCTAAATTATATAAATGGAATTTGATTGTGTAACTGATTGTTTATTAATTCTATAATTATTTTAAGTTTATGACTACATTTATTGGGATTTTATTTTTAATAGCAGGATTGTCTGCTTACGTACTTTCAAAATTGGATAAACCAGAAAAAAGGATTCCAGACCTATTAAGAGGAATAAAGAAAATTCATGGTAGCATTTTAATCACAGTTGGAGTGATACTTATTCTATTAAAATCACTTTTCTTTTTTGCAGACCGAGGATTCAATTATTTGTTGGTTTCTCCAACAGGTAAAATGAGTGCAGTAATGGAACAAGGAATTAAGTGGCGAGGTTTTGCTAAAATAGATAAATGGCAAAAATATATCGATGTTAAGGTGGTTAGTGGAAAAACAGAATCGGATGTTGACGAATTAGAGGGAGTAATGCGACCAATTCCAATTCGTTTTATCGATCAGGTAACAGCTAATGGTCATGTATCGTTACGTTTTCAGTTACCCGAAGATAGTCCTTCTTTTATAAAGCTGGCTGTAAAATATCGTACAATGAGTAACTTAGTTAACAATACCATTATTCCAACTGTACGTGAGCAATTGATAAATACCGGTTATATGTTTGCAGCACAAAACTATATTTCGGGAGAGGCTCAGTCTTTTAGACAAACATTTGAGGAACAATTAAAAGAAGGGACTTATGCTGTAAATAAACTTGAGGTAAAGGATACTATTTTTAATGATATTGAAATGACCCAGGCAAGTAGATCTATCAAAGAAATTCAAACAAGTTACAAAGTAGAGAAGATCTTGAAAAATGGTATACCTAAAAGAATACCTCATGAACTTTCTGAAAATAATATAATAGTATCTCAAGTAATTGTTGATAAAATTGATTTGGAAGCTACTTTTAAACAAAGGTTAGAGGCGCAAAGGGACGAATCAGCTAAGCGCCAGTTAGAACAACAAAAAATAGAAACGGCAAAAGCAGAACAGCAAAGAGTTGTTGCTCAGGGAGAAAGGGATAAAGCAGAAGAGAGGGTTAATCAAGAGAAGGAGCAGGTTAAAGCGCTTATTGCTATAGAAACCAAGTTGAAACAAGAAGAAACTAATAAAAAGTTAGCAGCCATTGCTTTAGAAACAGAAAGGTTAAATGCTCAAAAAAAGAAGGTAACAGCAGATGCAGAAGCATATGAGATTTCCAGAAAAGTAAGTGCAGGAATTACTCCGGAAGTAAAATTGCAAATGGAGTTAAACAGAGATGTTAAAGTAGCAGCCGAAATATCAAAAATAAAATTTCCTGAAACAATGATTATTGGAGGAGATAGTAAAGGAGGAACTCCATTAGAGAGTTTAATTGGAGCAGCAATGGCGAAACAACTACAAACAACAAAGAAATAATCCCCCTCCCTAACACTATTTGTTTTAAGATCAAGGTGAAAACCTTGGTCTTTTTTTATCTCAGAAATGTCATTAGATCAACTATTACATATTTAAATTGCTTCAAAGCAAGATACTTCATTGCTTCAGTTTAACTTACCAGAAAGATACTAAGTCTAGATTATTTGGATAATAAAGTATTTAGAATAACAAGCTAATAATAGAACATTTATTGTTGTCTTTTGATAATAGATTAGAGAATAGTTAATTAAGTAATTGATGACTTTTTTTGTTTTCTTTGTAATAAATCGTTAAACAAGATCATTCATGATTACTTTCTTCGTATGCATAGGAACTCTGGTAGCTGCATATTTTATATATGGAGGATATATTGAAAAACAATTTGGAGCAGACAAAAATAGGCCAACACCAGCTCATACCCAAAATGATGGTGTTGATTTTGTCCCCCTAAGTAATGGTCGTATATTTCTTATTCAATTTTTAAATATAGCTGGATTAGGTCCCATTTTTGGAGCCATAGCAGGAGCATTGTGGGGGCCAGTTGCTTTTATATGGATAGTGTTGGGTTGTATTTTTGGAGGTGCTGTTCACGATTATTTCTCAGGGATGTTATCAATACGACATAATGGAGCCAGTATTCCTGAAGTTGTGGGTATGTATTTAGGAAATGGAACAAAAAACTTTATGCGCATTTTTGCTGTTTTCTTATTAGTTATTGTAGGTGTTGTTTTTGTAAAAGGTCCAGCAACTATTTTACAAGGTATTACAGGAGTAGATATAACTATATTGTCAATAGCCATTTTTATATATTACTTATTGGCTACAATGATTCCTATTGACAAATTAATAGGTAAAATATATCCGATTTTTGGTTTGAGCTTATTAATAATGGCTGTAGGTATAACAGTTACAATGATTTTTGGTGGTTTAGAAATTCCAGAATTGATTCCTGCTAATATGGAAAATATGCATGCAAACTCTGCAGATTATCCGATCTTTCCATTGTTGTTTATTACTATAGCATGCGGGGCTATTTCAGGATTTCATTCAACGCAATCTCCTTTAATGGCAAGATGTTTACCAAACGAAAAAGATGGTAAAAAAATATTTTTTGGAGCAATGATAGCCGAAGGTATTGTAGCATTAATATGGGCGGCTGTAGCAATGGCCTTTTTTGGTGGAGTTAGAGAATTAGGTAACGAATTTACAGCTCATAATGGAAATGCAGCATGGGCTGTTAACGAAATATGTAATTCATTATTAGGTAGAGTTGGTGGAGTGTTAGCCTTAATTGGAGTTGTGGCAGCTCCAATTACATCTGGAGATACAGCATTTAGAAGTGCTCGTTTAACAATTGCAGATTCTTTTAATATTAGACAAGGAAAATTAGTTCAAAGATTATATATTACTATTCCAATATTTGTAGTAGCGTTATTGTTGACCCAAATTGATTTTAGTGTTGTGTGGCGTTATTTTGGTTGGGCTAACCAAACGTTATCCGTTTTTGTACTTTGGACCGCATCGGTTTATATGCGAAAAACAGCAGGAAAGTTTTGGTTTGTACTTGTTCCGGCAGTTTTTATGACATCTGTTGTTATTACATATATTTTGATTGCTCCCGAAGGTTTTGATTTAGGTCAGAATGTTTCTTATACAATTGGGGTGGGAAGTGGTATATTTACTATGGCTCTTTATTTAGTTACAACCAGAAAGGTTAAAATGGCTTTTGTTGAATAATTAATAATGTAAAAAAAAGGTTATGATCTTTGCTGCTATTAACATAGATCCTTTACTATCAAAATTTGTAATATTATCTGCTGTTATTATAGTTATTGGATTTATTTTAAGGTTATTTAAGCAGCCTTCTATCGTAACATATATAGTTGTTGGAGTATTGGTTGGACCATATGGTTTAGAACTTGTGGTTAACGAAAGTATCATATCAAATCTGGGCTCACTAGGATTAGTACTACTATTGTTTTTTATCGGTATGGAAATCCATTTGCCAGATTTAATAGCCAGCTGGAAAGTCTCAGTAGTTGGAACTCTAATTCAAATGGCTGTTAGTATATTGGTAGTATGGGGAGTAGGTCAGTATTTTAGCTGGGAGTTAAACCAAATAATAATGCTTGGCTTTGTTATTAGCATAAGTAGTACCGCGGTTATTGTTAAGTTATTGCAAGAAAGAGATGAATTACATACTAGTGTTGGACAAAATGTTTTAGGGGTATTATTGGCGCAAGACGTTTTAATTGTTCCAATAATAATCATACTTGGATATTTAGGAGGACATAAGCCAGGTAAAATTGAGGTTTTAAAACAAATTGTTGGAGGTTTGTTAATAGTTGGAATTATAGTATATATACTGAAGAAAAAAGAGATTAAACTTCCCTTTCAAGAGTTGATAAAAAAGGATCACGAAATGCAAGTATTTATCGCTTTTACACTTTGTTTTGGATTTTCATTATTAACAGCTTTTTTGGGGCTTTCGGCTGCACTAGGAGCTTTTATTGGAGGAATTATTTTATCATCAGCAAAATCAACTAATTGGGTGCATGATAGTTTGGTGGCATTTAAAGTTATGTTTGTAGCACTTTTTTTTGTTTCGGTTGGAATGCTAATCGATATGAAATTCTTATACGAAAACTTGACTACAATTGGAATACTTGTATTGCTGGTTTTTATAATTAATAGTACAATTAATGTAGTAATAATGCGTGTTTTTTGCAGTGATTGGAGGCATAGTATTTATGCTGGTGCTTTACTTTCTCAAATTGGAGAATTCAGTTTTATACTTGGATCAATTGGATATTATTCAGGCATTATTCATGAATATGCATATCAGCTGACTATTTGTACAATAGCTCTTACCTTGTTTCTTAGCCCATTTTGGATTGACCTATCAAAAAGAATCACACAATTATCAAGAACAAGATAGAATTGATTATCTTAGAATTAAGTGATAGAATAATATAAGGAATAAGTTATTTTTACAAAAATGGGATTTCAAGAAACAAAAGGAAAGATAATATGGAAAGTCCATTTTTCTTCTTCAATAGAAAAAGTATATCAAGCATTAACTACTGATGATGGACGTGGAAAATTTTGGGCGGAGGAAACAAAAGAAAAAAATGGTATTATTAAGTTTAAATTTTTAGATTATCCTAAATATAAATCGAAAATTATTGAATTACAGCCGCCAAACTTATTTAGATTAGAATATTTTGGTACTGATGTGACATTTAATTTAAAGGAAACGTTGGATGATGGTACTGATCTTATTTTAAGTGCTTTAACTTTTAATGAAGCTACTAGGCAAGAAATGACTGCAGGTTGGGTGTCAGTTCTAATGGCAATGAAGGCAGCTGTAGATTTTGGGGTAGATTTAAGAAATCATAATCCTGATCGAACTTGGAATAAAGGATATATGGATAATTAGTAGCTATATAAAAAAGTCGAAAATTGTGTATTTATATCCTTGAGAACTTGGAATTCTAGCCTCAGCAGAAAACCAATCTCCAACAATAGTAATATTTGTGTCTTGTTGTGTTTGATAAAACAACTTTAAGAGATTTATCGTGGAATCCATAAAGTTGATTGACTCTTAGAGACGAGTTTTTGCCGCAGACTTTCCAGCAAAAGGTCTTTTCATAAAAGGGTAGATAATTAATTTACAACAGTTTTATGAAAGCTACCAGATAATTCGTTCTGATTACACTACAAAAAACGAAGAGTAATATACAATACAAACATTGTAGACTGTTATATTTAGGATTAAAGATCCTGCATTTGCTTTGCGGCATATTTTTTAGTCTACTTCATAATTGAACATAGAGAAATGAATTATAGAGAACAATTATTTAATAAATTGGCAAGGAAAACGAAAAAGTAGAGCCTTCTCCCAGCTTAGAACTAAGCTTTAACTGACCTCCCAGTAGACGAGCCAACGCCAGCGATATTGTTAAGCCCAAACCAATGCCTCTCTTGGCTTGTATTTGATCAATCTCTAATTTCATAAATTGATTAAAAATAAGTTGTTGATCTTCTGTGGAAATACCAGGGCCAGTATCAATAACCTCTAATTGAAGCTGGTTGTTCTGGATTGAAGCTTTCAACTCCACATAGCCTTCTTCTGTAAATTTTAGAGCATTATCTAAAAGATTGGAAAGGATTTGTTTTATTCTTGCCTTATCGGAATTGATAGTTAAATAAAGATTTTCAGCTTGGTTGTTAAGTTTAAGTTCTAAATTTATTTTGTTTTTTGGAGGAGCAAAAGAATTAATGGTATCCGTAAGCAGTTTGTTTAAATCGAAAATGTTTTTAGATATTTCCACCAAACTGGATTCCAGTGTGGAATAATCAAGAATGTTTTCAATAAGACTTAAAAGACTCTCTGTATTTGTGGCAATAACCTTTATATATTCTTGTTTCTCAGTGTCATTGAGGTCTGGCTGATTTAGTAACGTGGAAAAGCCAACAATAGCATTCATTGGAGTCCTGATTTCATGTGACATATTTGCCATAAAATTAGATTTATTTTTGTCGGATAACTCTGCCTTTTCCTTAGCAATTTCTAAATCTCTTGTTCTTTCTTCAACTAACTGTTCTAAATTTGTTCTGTGTAAAATAAGTTCATCTCTTTGGGTTCTAAGTTCTTCTTTTTGATATTCAAGAATGTCTTTTATGCAGTTAAGTTGATGATGTTGTTCTTTAAGTTGTGATTTTCTTTCTTCAACTCTAATTCGTAAACGCTTTTTCTTTAATTCCAGCTTTTTTTCTTTGATTTTGATGGCTAAAAAAATGCAGATAAGAAACAGTGAAATTACGATTATAATAAACCAATATGTGAGCCAGAAAGGAGGTTTTATCTCTAATTCAATCTTTGCTGGTTTCGGATTCCAAATTCCATCATTGTTGCAGGCTGTAACCTTAAATATATATTTTCCAGGCGGAATGTTGGTATAGGAAACAATTCGTGATGATGCATCGATTTCGAACCATTTGTTTTCAAAGCCTTCAAGCGTGTAACGATACTTGTTTTGTTTTGGGAAGGTATAGTTTATTGCTAAAAAGCCAAATCCAAAGGAATTTTGTTGATAACTGAGCATAATCTTTTCGGTTCTTTCAATAGGTTTAGTTAATGGACTATCAGAATCCTCAAAATGAACAAGTGTTTGATCAAGGTAAAATTGATTAATATATACTGGAGGTAAAGTATTGTTTTGCTTAATTTTTTCTGGGAAAAATGAGATGAACCCCTTTGTGGTGCCAAATAAAAGCTCTCCATCTCTTGTTTTTAGGTATGACTGTAAAAAGAATTGATTGGAAGGGAGTCCGTCATCTTCATAGTAACAAGTAAAGACTCTTTGAGTGATATCAAAAAAATTTAAACCGTTATTGGTGCTAATCCATAAGTTTTTATTTTGATCGGCGCATATTCCGCAGATAAAATTGTGAGATAAGCCGTCCTCTGTAGTATAATTAGCCACTTTTTTACCTTCAGGGGTAAATAAGTAAATTCCGTTTTGCTTACATCCAACTATAATAAATTCCTCATTGTCAAAACTAACTAAGGAGGGGTGATTTATTGAAATCAGCTTTTTAAAATTTTTATATTTTATGTCAACTTCATAAATGCCATCATAAAAGTTGGTAAATATTTTTCCATCCTTCCTTTCGTATATTAGGGGGCAGTTGTTTGTATTATTAGGAGTTTTCTTTTTAAAATTATGAATTAGCTTATAGTTTGAATCAAACAGGTGTATTTCCCCATTAGTTTTTGTTGCCCACATTCTGTTTTTGGAGTCATGAAATATATGCCAGTAGTGTTGGGAGGTTTTAATTTTTCCATTTTCATCTTTTAGGAAATTACCTCTGAGAAATATTTCTTTTTTACTGTCAAAGCAGTTGATTCCACTATCCCAGGTATTAATGAAAATATTACCGTTGGCATCTTGAGAAAAAGCTCTTATTACATTGGAGGATACGGTGTTTTCTTGGGCAGGATCGTGTATAAGAGCTTTGAACTTTCCAGTTTCCTTGTTGAAAATGTTAATACCACCACCATCTGTGCCTATCCAAATGAGGCCTTTTGAATCTTCAAAGAAACAACCTGTTATATGGTATGAAGGATGGTCGAGAATGTCATTGTTGTTTACTTCGCATAGAGGATTATTAATATAATTCTTAAATCGGTCTTTTTTAGGGTTGAAGTAGTAAACTCCATTTCTGGAGGTTCCAGCCCATAAAATACCTTTCTTATCCAAGTGCAACGAAATAATTCCTTTGGAGGAAAGCTGACCTGTATTATTATATTCAGGAAGATAATAAGTGATTTTTCCGGTATTAATATCATAAGCATTTATCCCGCCTTGATCAATACCTATAAGTAATTTGTCTTTCCAACCTATTATTTTTCGCACAGAATTTCCACTAATGCCTTTTTTTTCGATACCTACAGGAAGATACGTAAATGATGATGTTTGGGGATTGAAATTGCAAACTCCCAGTTTACTGTCTGCAATCCAGATGTTTCCAAAATCATCGCAAAAGATGTCTTTTATTGCGGTGTGTCTTGATGAATTATTACTGTCAAAAAAATGTTTGAAGCTCTTGTCTTCAGGATTAAAGAGATATATGCCGTTTCTTATGGATAACACCCAGTATTGTCCTTTGCTATCCTGGCTTATATTTGCAAGGTTATTGTCTTTACTATCTTTTTTTATATCATAACGCTCAAAACTATCTGTTTCTGAAAGATATTTAAATAATCCGTTTCTGGTTATGACCCATAAAGAACCTTCTAAATCAATATATAAACGTCTAATATAATTGGTTCTTTGGTTAAGGTTGTCAGAGGTATAAAAATATCTCTTAAAATTGTCAGAATCCGGAAGATATCTGTTTAGTCCTTTGCTAGTAGATATCCAAATATTTTGAAGAGAATCTTGTTCAATATCGGTAATAACACCATCCGTTAATGCGGTTGAATCGTTTGGATTGCGACTATAGGTAACCATAAAATAACCATTGTCCTTATTAATCCCAGTAAGCCCATTTACTATCCACAAAAAACCCTGATTGTCACGATAAATCGCATTAACAAAAGTCATACTTGTTTCCCTATCCAAAGCTTCGAACTTCAAATTTGCCATGCTTGTTTGAGAGCTCAGAAGTACTAATGAAATCAAGTAATATTTTAATGAACTTACCATTTTTAACGCGTTAGTTTAATGTTTATTTTCATAGCCTAAAGGAAGAATAAAAGAAAAAGTTGATCCTTTGCCCAATTCAGAAAAAAGGGTAAGCCTTCCACCCAATAGAGTTGCAAGTTGTTTAGAGATAGCCAGCCCCAACCCAATTCCACTTTTTTGCGGAGTGGTATCAATCTTTACAAATTGCTTGAAAATAATCTCCTTGTTTTTCTTTGATATGCCCGGGCCGGTATCGATTACTTCAAAAATTAAATGCTTGTTTTTTAATCTTGCCAATAATTCAACAGTGCCATGCTTTGTGAATTTTATAGCATTATTTAGCAGGTTAATTAAAATTTGCCTGATTCTATGGGCATCCGAATTAATAATAAGATTTAAAGCTTTTATTTGGTTGTTTAGTTTAAGTTGTATATTAGGAAAAGAATGTCCAAGGGTATAGGAACGAAACGTGTCATCCAAAAATAGGTTTAAATCAAAAGGTTGTTTTGTTATTTTTAACTGGTTTGATTCAATCATGGAGTAATCCATAATATCTTCGATAAGGTATAAGAGGCTGTTTGAATTGGATCTGATTAGCGAAATAAATTCTCTTTGTTGTTCAGGTAATAATTCTTGTCGCTTCAGTAATGATGTAAAGCCAACAATGGCATTCATAGGGGTACGTATTTCATGAGAGAAGTTTGATAAGAAATAGGATTTCAGCTTGTCAGATTGCTCTGCTTTCTCTATAGCCATTTTTAAACTGTGGCTTCGTTTGTCAACTAATACTTCAAGACGTTTTCTATGATCAATTAATTCATATGTTTGAACTTCTAGCTCTTCTTTTTGTTCTTCAAGCATTACGTTTTGTTGATCCACTTCCACACGTTGCAATTCGAGTAACTTGGTACGTTCATTTACTTCTTTTTGAAGTAAAAGATTTTGCTTTTTCAATTGAATATTCCTAATCCTGATTATAAATAAAATCAAAAGAAATGTACATATTATTGATGTAATGATAAACCATAGTTGCTCCCAGATTAAGGGTTTAATTTCAATTTCAATAACCGCTGGTGTTTCATTCCAAACTCCATCATTATTACTTCCTTTTACTTTAAAAAAGTACGTGCCTGACGGAATGTTTGTATAGGTTGCCTTACGGAAAGCGGCACTCGTTTCAATCCAGTTTTTGTCAAAACCTTCAAGGATGTATTGATAACGGTTTTGATTAGGGTATGTGAAGTTTATGGCTACAAACCCAAATCCAAATGAAGACTGGTTATGTTTTAGTACAATTTTCTTTGTTTGTTGAATCGGTTGGGTTAATGGAGTGTTTTTAGAGGTATGATCAGTCGGGGTTTTATTCAAAAAGAACTGATTGACGTAAACAGGAGGTATGATAAGATTTTTCTTTATTTTTTCGGGATAAAAAGAAATGAAACCATTGTTGGTTCCAAAATACATTTCTCCATCACTGGTTTTTAATGCTGATTGATCAAAGAAATCCATGCTGGGGAGACCGTCTTTTTTTGAATAGTTAAAAAAAACCTCGTTTTTTACGTCAAAATAACTAAGACCGTTTTTTGTGGAAATCCAAAGCTCGTCCTTGTTTTCCATTAGGATAGCAGAAATATTATTACTACATAAACCATCTTTTTGAGTAAAGTTTTTTAGTATTTTTCCTTCTTTAGAGCAAAGATACAGACCTTTATAAATAGTTCCTATCCAGATTTTATGCGGTGATTCCAAGTTGATGTAGATAGGACTTGATACTTCTACCAGTAACTTAAAGGTATCCTCCTTTTCATGATATTTAAAAATTCCCGTTGCCAGGTTGGTGAATAGTTCTCCTTTATTGTTCTCGAAAAATAAAGGAATATGCGTACCTCTTATTAAAGAATCAAGGACATAGTCTTTAATTTTAATTCTGTTTTTATCATATAAACTTACAACTCCAAAACTTATAGAAGTCCATAATCTTTGCCTGGAATCAATGTGCATAGACCATAAGTATTTATAATTTTTAAAGGGTGGTTTGTACTGATGAAAAATCTCAAACCGGTTGTTTTGGGGATTGTAGATATTTATACCGCCATTCCAGGTGCAAATATAAAATCTGTGGTCATTGTCTTTTGTTATTGTTCTTATTACATTGGAGCTAAGTGTGTTGGTGTGGAGAGGGGTTCGTTCAAGAACTTTAAAGGTTTTTGTTGTTTTGTCCAAAATATTTACACCCCCTCCATCTGTGCCTACCCATATTTGATTTTTCTTATCTTCAAAAAAGGAACCAATGGTATTATATGTAGGGTATCTTATTTTTTGCTTAGAATCTTCTTTGCAAGTAGTAACCTTTTGGAATTTATTAAATTTAATTTTTTGAGGATTATAGAAGCTTATTCCAGCCCGTGATGTGCCAATCCATAGAATACCTTCTTTATCTTGATAAAGACATAATATTCCTTCTGAAGCAAGTAATCCAGAGAAGTGCTTATCAGGGGAAAGAAGGGTAATTTTGCCCGTGTTTTTATTATAAACATTTAAACCTCCCTGGTCTATTCCTATTAGCAATGTATTGTTTTTCCATTCAATAATATCGGTTACCATTGGTTTGGGAAGACTGTTCTGTGGTTGTCCAACAGGAAGATATTCAAATTTTTTGTGTTTAGGTGAAAAGTTGGCTACACCAAGTCCTCTATTACCAATCCAGATTTGACCGGAACTGTCAATTATAATTTTTTTATAGCCTATATGTTTTTGTGAACAGTTATTGTCTTTAAAAAAAGTGAAATCATTAGTTTTGGCTGACATATGGAATATTCCGGCTCCTTTTGTGACAATCCAAAAGTCTCCATTCTTGTCTTCAGCCATATCCAAAAAGTCATTATGTGGAGAATTTGGGGTGGTGTTATATCTCGTAAAATTATCGGTAGTATGGCTGTAGCTGCAAAGACCATTGGAAGTGAGTACCCATAAGTTTTTTCTTTTGTCAATAAAAAGTCTGTTAATAGAATTACTGCTAAGAGAATTTGGTTGCGAGGGATGATGAAAGTATCTTTTAAAACCATCAATTTCAGGTAGGTATCGGTTAAGACCGTTGTTGGTGGCAATCCAAAGAGCTTTAGAAGAATCTTGTTCAATATCTCCAACAAAATCATTAGATAAAGATGTTGAATCATTGGGATCATTCTTATAGGCTACTGTTGAATAGCTGTTGTTTTTTAATAATCCTATGTAATCATTACCAACCCAAAGAAAACCTTTATCATCTCGATATATATCACGAACAAAGTAAAAACTAATATTTGTTTGTAATTGCTCAAAATTAACTTGTGCTATTCCATAGTGAATTGATAGCAAAAAAAATACTATAGTGCAATATAAATGTCTTGATAACATCATGTAATAAAAGTTAGTAAAAAATCACTAAGTGTTAAAAAAGCATTTATAGATATTTAATTTGACCATCTCCCAAAACCAACATTATTTAATTGCTAAACGTTTGTATTTATAGGCATTGGGGAAGATTTGCAGGTAAGGAAAGCTGATTGAAAATGTTATTTTTGAATTACTACAAAACAAAAAACGACACAACAGTCAGCTTTATGTTAAAAGTATTCACAAAACAGGTTCAGAACAAGATAAGCAGCTACTTTTTAAAATTTTCATCGCACCTGACCAAATCCGAGAGTCGTTGTACTCGTGAATTGACAACAGGTATACTGAAGACTGGAAGGATTTTGGTCAATAAAATAGCCTCTGGTATTCAGGATGATGTTTCATTAAGCCAGACAACTAAACGATTTCGTAACCATTACAACAAGTATGTTAGCAATACTTACAATAGCAATGAGTTTGATATACCGTTCACCATAAACTAATCCAGCGTAGCGGGATTAAAACCATGAACAAAGAGAAAGCTACGAGTTGTTCAATTTCATATACTATAAAAACAGCACGATAGTAAAAGGTTAATGGCAACACTACCCCCAGGGCATTCTTTCTTGTATCTGAAAACTCCCCAGATAAAAGTCAATTAGCTCTTGACCTAGAATTAAATTATTAAAAACGGGAGATGGTTAAATACTAATTAGGTGTACTTCTGGTTATTATTCCTTTTTTGTCTTACATTAATTCCAGATAATAAAAATGCAATTATGACGAAGCAGGTAGCAATTATTGAAAAAGGCCAGGGTGTTGAAGCATTTGTTTTTATAGCTAAGTTCAAAGGTACGTAGGTAGCGAATACTAAAAATAAAATTTGAATTAAAGGAACTAACCACATAGCCCAACGTTCACCCTTTCGAAATGGAATTAATAAAAGAGTTATGGATGAAATTGCTACAATAAAAAAACATGAAGTGGCAATCTTTATTAAACCGTTTAACAATAGCTGTAAGCCATATTCTAGTTCGGACCAATCCATGTCAATTGCTTGTTGGTGATATTGCATTATTGAATCACAGAATAAATATTTGAAGCCAAATATGATACTCAATAAACTATTAAAAAAATACAGAACGAAGGCAGTTTTAACTCGAGTTATCATTTTCAATTAGTTTTATTCCTAATTATAGTTGAAAAATAATTTTCATACGGAGAGATTTAGTTTAGCTATTTTTAGAACTAAATTCTGAATTGCAGAAAAACATGCGAGTTCGCAATAAGACCTTTAATCTCATCTGCGAAAGCTACTCCAGCTCCAATAATATTATCCCAATAGTGCTTAAATCCTTCTTCTTAGAGTATGTTAGCAAGTTGTTTTTCTAAATTGTAGTCCTCACGATTGTAACTAATAAATATTCTAAAACGATGCATTTTTCTTTATATATTTAGCTAAAAATCTGTAATCAATAGTTCATTAGTTTTTGATCGTTTGTAAATGATGTTATTTACAAATTGCTTAATTCAACTTATTAATAATTTTATTTTAGATAGTATTAACTTTTAATAATTTTATCATATAAAATATCGTAGCAAGTAGAGAGGATAAACTAAGAATTATATATTTCATATTTTAATTTTAGCATCCCCTCAATTAAAAATTGTAAAAATTCCTTTACTTAGGAAATTAGCAAGTTAACTAGCTCCATGACTTATTGAGGTGTCACTAGTCTCCCGGAAAGGCTTACGAAAACCCTGGCTTTCCCGTTATCAGTGCTTCTATCAACAGTAAGAATTGGATCACTATTAGGATCAGAATAAAGTAGTACTTGTTGGCTGCCAAATACTCTGGCAGGAAAAGTAGAGTCTGAATAAGGGGATGACCCAGTTGGAACTATTGGGTAAATGCACTTTTTAGAGTTTGTATAAACTTGAAGAGCAATAAAAAGAACCTGATCGGTTTGTGCAAATGCGTTTATTCCAACAAACTCAATAATAAATAATTTATCCTTGGGTAAGTTATCAAAAACAAAGTCTTTAATGCTTTGCCCATTATCGAGGTTTATTAATCCTTCTATGCAAAAAGTTTCTCCAGTCATATTTCTTATTTTTAAGTTAAAATATTTAAAGATCTGTAAAGTGTTGGAAATTTGATGTTTTATAGATTAATTTATGAAGCTTTGTATTCTCGGATCCATAAATTTGATGTAATATGCATACATGAAATGATATCTGTAATTTACAGTAATTTATCCTGTTAACAAAATGAAAAAATGTAATTGTTTTTATTAGGTGTATCTTGTTAGTGTGGTGTTGTTTATTTTTGGTTGACTTTTAACTTTCTACTTTATTACTTTATTAACCTAGTAGTTAATTGTAGATGACATGACTAATAGATAGGGAGAGGTTTGATAATGATTATTCATGACATTACAACAAATTGAGCAAAATATTCAAGAATAGTTACAAACAGACACTTTGTTTAATCCATAATACAACGCACTGACACACCTCTTTTTCTAGCTTTATCAACAGGCATTGGATATCCGCGTTGTATATTGGTTTTATCATACTCTAAATAAAGTAAGCTTACTTCATTAGGTGGATTACTAGCTCCAATTTCCCACCACTCAGCTCTTTGTTTTATCCAATAATATTCTCCATTGTTTTGCGAACGAAATCCACCGGGTAATCCAGTAAATCCAGTTTCGTTAGTTGCTCCTGTATTTGGATCATTCCAATACGTAGTTCCGGTTTTTTTTAATTTGCCACCTGCTTCGGAACTTCCACCTAAATAGTTTATTAGTATGCGCCATTCTTCAGCAGTTGGTATATGCCAACCATCTGGACATAATTTACCAGTTTCAACAGTGTAGTAATTGTATAAAACACCGTATTGTTCTTTATTGTTAATATCATTGTTATACCAGCAACATCCCGGTGATGTAAGTTCTGCCCATGCATTATTGTTAGTTATTAATTGAATAGCAGTGCCATCGTTAAGCTTTGTGGCTTTTAAGTTTTCAGCCATCCATATTTGATCTCCAATTTCCATAACAGAATATTTATATCCATCTCTGGAATCAACAAAACTTCCATCATGCAAAATAATTTTTTTAAGAATTTCATCTATTTGGCAATTTGAAATGAATAAACAACAAAAACCAATCAAAACAAAACTCAATAACTTTAATAAATGTTTCATGACGCTAAAGGTTTAATTATTTACAAAGTTACGATGATACAAAGCCGTGGTCAATTGTTTTTGACCAATGTAAGGGGCAGGTAATGAGTTGGATGGGGGTGGTTGGAGATGTAATTTTTCATTTAGACAGAGGAGTTCAATATGCTTGTTCTAAATTCAAAAGCCGTCAACATTTTTTATGTAACACCTTTTTTGTACTTATTCTCTATAAAGGTCTCAACAACTTTCTGAAGATTACCTCCAGCTAGCTGATGAGATTCGAGGTCTGCTAGTTTTAGGTTAAGATTCGTTTTTTGACTTAATGCAAGTGCTTTAAATAACTTTTTCGCGCTAGTTTTTCTCACAGTTAATCCTAAAGTTTCCTTAAATTTAATATTTGCTCCATGTCTCCTCGCTCTTAATTTAGTTACTAAATTGGTAAAACTAAAAGAGCAATGAAGAATAAAATTAAAAATATCAATACTTCCATTAACTGTGATTTATAGGGCCTAACGGACGCGACTATGAAGCATAAGTGAACTTAACCAATATTCACTTCCAAACTTCACTAAGCCAAACGTTGTTTTTGTTTTTATCTTTTTCATTTCAAAAGTCAAATCAACGATTTGGCGGTGCTTGCCGAAGCTATGAACCTTCAAAATCGAGACGGCTCATTTATGCTTTATTAGCCATTGTTGAACTAAATCCCTCCGGGATAGCTTTGGTCAAATGTAGCAAATGTACTTTTCCAGAACAAACAACAAAATGTATTTAATCTGCTTTCTATATCTAATCACCTTCGCTATAAAAAAAATACAGTACCCTATCTTCGCAAAAAGCACTTGATCTCTTCCTTTTTCTACCTTATATTTACAATTCTTTTAGAGCTCTTTACAACACCTTCTACCTACTTCAGAATATAAAAGCGTCAATAAGTACATAGGTTAAATAGAAGCCGGGATCTAGTCCAACACGGACTACCACGCTTGGTCTTACAGACCGCTCATAGTCCTATTTATTACGCTGGCATTTTTATGGACGAACATGTTTACAAACGCTATAATAAGACAATGTTACTGTTTCATTTGGTTTTCCCTGTAAAATATAGGCACAAAGTTATCAATAGTAAAATAAGTGATTACATAAAGGAAATATGCTTGGAAATAGGAGAGCGTTATGAGATACAATTTGTTGAAATAGGAACAGATGAAGATCATGTTCATTTTTTAGTACAGAGTGTTCCAACAATGGCAGTTTCCAAAATTGTACAAATAATAAAAAGTATAACCGCACGTGAAGAATTCAAGAACCATCCAGAAATAGAAAGCAATTATGAGACGGAAATTTCTGGACAAGTGGTTTTTATGCTAATACAGTCGGTCAATATGGGAACAAGGATGTTATAAGAAAATATGTAGAGAATCAAGATAGAGAATACAAGCAGAAGCGTGCGGAGCAGCTTCGCTTGTGGTAGCAGATATCTCGGAGCTTGCTCCGGGGTCATTCATTTGAACTCATTTCCCTCCAAAAGTAGCAAAAAGGAACCGAACCTAAAAATGGAATGCATGTCAAGTTTTAAGATATAAAAACTTGACATGTAGAAAAATCGTTTATCTTTACTTAATGAACGTTGCTAAACAAATACGCATACAAATAAATAAAATACCAGACGGTATAACTTTTGGTTACGATGATTTAGGCGTTGCGAAAAAAGATTTTGTAACTGCAGCAAAGGCATTGGAACGCTTACAGCGGGCAGGTGTAATAAAGAAACTATCAAAAGGTAAGTTCTATAAACCAGAGCAAAGTATTTTTGGTGAGCTTGAACCTGATTACGATGATCAGTTAAATAGTTATTTATTTGAGAAAGGAAAGCGTATTGCATATGTAACAGGTATTTCACTCTATAATGATCTGAAATTAACTACGCAAGTGCCATTCATAATAACAATCGCTAGTCGTATTAAAAGAATAAGTATTGATCGAGGTACATTGAAGACAAAAGCTGTTAAAAGTTATGCCGATGTAAATGAATCAAACTATAAGCTATTAGGAATTCTTGATGCGATAAAGGATATAAAAAAGATACCTGATAGCAGTGTAAATAGTTCAGTAGTACGATTAAGCTATATAGTTAGAGAACACGATGATAGTCAATTAACAAAGCTTGCAAATTTGGCTTTGTTTTATCCACCAAGAGTTAAAGCTCTTTTAGGGGCAATACTTGAGAATATAGGTGCTAATGTTGAAATTATTGAGCTAAAAAAGAATTTGAATCCATTGACCAAATACAAGGTGGGAATAAAACCAGAAATATTACCAACTATAAAAAAATGGAATATTGTATAAGTGTATATGATGCATAGAGAGGAATAGTGTAATGACCTAGTATTGGAAAATGTTGAATGAAGAATGAAAAGCAACAATAGAGAGGAAATTGAACGAATGGCAATATAGATGTCCTAGCCATATTTAACTAAAGTAAGAAATAAGAGCAATGAATAATATCGTTTTCATAGATACCGAAGTAGATGTTAAAAGTAAAAAGATACTTGATGTCGGTGGTACTAATGGGAATGGACTAACATTGCATTCGAGCTCTATTTCGGAACTGGTAAATTTCATAAAGAATAAGCAGTATGTATGTGGTCATAACATCATTAACCATGATTTGCCATATATAGAGAAAGCAATCAATCAGAATTTGACTGGAATTAATGCTATTGACACATTATTCTTATCACCTCTATTATTTCCAACTAAACCATATCATGCTCTATTAAAGGATGATAAACTGCAAACTGAAGAGTTAAATAATCCATTAAACGATGCTATTAAAGCTAAAGATTTGTTTAATGATGAATTATCAGCATTTCATGATATTGATGATGACTTAAAACAGATTTATTATGCGCTACTTGCGGATAAAAGGGAGTTTTCGTCATTTTTTGATTTTGTAGGTTATTCAATTTTTAATGACGATATATTCAGCCTAATCAAGAAACGATTTGCAGAAACCATTTGTCAAAAGGTAGATTTAGAGAAACTGGTACTTAAAACACCAATAGAATTAGCTTATTGTTTAGCTTTAATAAATACGAATAGTAGATACTCAATAACACCACCATGGGTAATTAAGAATTATCCTGATGTAGAGAGAGTTATGTTTTTGCTCAGAAATAATCCATGTTTGGAAGGATGTGAATATTGCAATAAGGCATTAGATGCTAAAGGTGGATTAAAGAAATATTTCGGATTCGATTCATACAGGACTTATGGAGGAAAAGCATTGCAGGAGCAAGCGGTTAATGCAGCCATTAGCAATAAGTCTATTCTGGCAGTTTTTCCTACAGGAGGAGGTAAGTCAATAACTTTTCAAGTACCGGCACTTATGAGCGGAGAGAGTGTAAAGGGCTTAACGGTTGTTATTTCACCTCTCCAGTCTTTAATGAAGGATCAGGTAGATAACCTGGAAAGTTCAAATATTACGGAAGCTGTTACCATAAATGGATTACTTGATCCTATTGAAAGGGCAAAATCCTTTGAAAGAGTAGAAAGCGGATCTGCATCCATTCTGTATATTTCACCGGAATCGCTCCGGTCAAGGTCAATTGAACGTGCACTGCTTGGAAGAAATATAGTACGATTTGTGATTGATGAGGCGCATTGTTTTTCATCATGGGGACAAGATTTTAGGGTTGATTACCTCTATATAGGCGATTTCATAAAGTCATTGCAGGAAAAGAAAAATATTGAAAGCGGAATTCCGGTTTCTTGCTTTACAGCAACGGCAAAACAAAAAGTAATTCAGGATATAAAGGATTATTTTCTAGAAAAGTTATCGCTGAAATTAGAAACATTTAGCTCAAAAGCATCCCGAACAAATTTAAATTATAAGGTAATTCCAAAAGAAAACGAAGAAGATAAATATGATACATTACGCAACCTGATTGATGGAAAAAGCTGCCCTACAGTAATTTATGTTTCCAGAACCCGAAGGGCATACCAAATTGCAGAAAGGTTATCGAATGACGGGTATTTGGCAAAGCCATATCATGGTAAAATGGACAAGCAAGAGAAGTCAGAAAATCAGGATGCATTTATCCGTGGTGATGTTAACGTGATGGTGGCCACATCGGCTTTTGGGATGGGCGTTGATAAAAAGGATGTGGGAATGGTCATTCATTATGAATTGTCTGATTCTCTGGAAAATTATGTGCAGGAAGCTGGCCGGGCAGGTAGGGATGAGAATATAACGGCTGATTGTTACGTGCTATTCAACGAGGAAGATTTAAGTAAGCACTTTATATTGCTCAATCAAACGAAGTTGAATATAAAAGAGATTCAACAAATTTGGAAGGCCATAAAAGACATTACCCGATTTAGGTTAAATGTATCTAATTCAGCATTAGAAATTGCAAGAAAGGCAGGATGGGATGATAATGTGGTGGAAATAGAGACAAGGGTAACTACTGCTATATCTGCGCTGGAAGAAGCAGGATACCTAAAGCGTGGGCAAAATATGCCTAGAATTTTTGCTAATAGTATTCTATCAAAGAACGCTCAGGAAGCTATTGAGAAAATTAACTTATCAGAAAAGTTTAATGATAGACAAAAGGAACATGCGGTCCGGATTATTAAAAAGCTGTTTTCCAGTAAAAGTAGAAAGCAAGCAAGCGATGAAGCAGGGGAATCGAGAATAGATTATATTTCAGACCACTTGGGCATTGTAAAAGAGGAAGTAATAAATGTAGTTAACTTATTGCGGGAAGAAAAAATACTTGCCGATACAAAAGATTTAACAGCCTTTATTAAACGGGGTGAAAATAAAAATCGCTCGTTAAACATCGTCAATTCTATTAGCAGAATAGAAAAGTTTTTGGTAACGCAATTTGAAGAACAGGAAAAGTCATTTCATATAAAAGAGCTAAACGAACAGGCTGAAGAAAGTGGATGTTCTGATGTATCTCCCAATAAGATTAAAACCATTATTAACTTCTGGGTTATCAAAAATTGGTTAAAACGAAAGCAACACGACTATTCAAAGAATTACCTGACAATTTTATCGAACTATTCTGAACCGGAGCTAAAAGCGAAATTAGAAAAACGGCATGAGTTAGCCGGCTTTATTGTGGATTACCTGTATTTAAAAAGCAATGAAAAGCTTTCTCTTGTAGATAAAAATAAAGAACAGGTTTTGGTAGAATTCTCTGTACATGAGTTGAAAAAGGAATATGAAAACCAAAATGCTCTGTTTAAACTCAATGTCTCGTTAGCAGATGTAGAAGATGCGTTGTTTTATTTATCAAGAATTGATGCTATAAAGATTGAAGGTGGTTTTCTTGTTGTATATAATAAGCTTAGTATTGAACGGCTGGAGCAGGATAATAAAAAACGATATAAAGTTGATGATTACAGGAAGTTAAATCAGTTTTATGAAAACAAAGTTCAGCAGATTCATATAGTAGGTGAGTATGCAAAAAAAATGATTCGGGATTATAAGGAAGCTTTACAGTTTGTTGAAGATTATTTTCAGCTTAATTATACTTCTTTTCTGAATAAGTACTTTAAAGGGAGTAGGAAGGATGAAATAAAAATAAATATTACTCCCGCAAAATTCAGGCAGCTATTTGGAGAACTATCGCCTGCTCAATTAAGTATCATAAAAGATAATAGTTCGCCTTATATTGCTGTTGCTGCTGGTCCTGGTAGTGGAAAAACAAGAGTATTAGTTCACAAACTTGCATCATTATATTTGATGGAAGATGTTAAGCATGAGCAATTGTTGATGTTAACCTTTTCAAGGGCTGCAGCTACTGAGTTTAAAAAACGCTTATTTGAGTTGATAGGGAATGCAGCCGCATTCATTGAAATAAAAACTTTTCATGCTTATTGCTTCGATTTATTGGGAAAGGTTGGCACAATTGAAAAATCGCAAACAATCATTAATAAGACTGTTGAGAAAATTCAAAATAAAGATATTGAACCAAATCGAATCACTAAGACTGTTCTTGTTATCGACGAAGCTCAGGATATGGACATCCATGAATTTGAGCTTATAAAAGTCTTGATGGAACATAATGAAGAAATGAGGGTGATAGCCGTTGGTGATGACGACCAGAATATCTACGAGTTCAGAGGAGCAAGCTCTCAGTACCTGGAACAATTTATTTCAGAACAAAAAGCCAAAAAAGTTGAGCTGATTGAAAACTTTCGAAGTAAAGCCAATCTTGTAGAATTCACAAATCAGTTTGCCAACAAGATTACTCACCGCCTTAAAGAAACTCCCATTGTTCCCCATTCAAGTGAATTAGGATTAGTTAAGTTAATTAAGTACTCAGCTTCTAATCTTATTGAGCCTGTTGTTAGAAACATCTTGTCATCAGATCTAATAGGAACAACATGTGTATTAACTCATACAAATTCTGAAGCATTACAAATTGCAGGTCTCTTGAATCATGGAGGTTTACCTGCTAAGCTAATCCAAACCAATGAAGGATTTAGCTTATATAATTTAGTAGAAGTACGATATTTTATTGAGCAACTTAATTTTACTGAGGAAAAGTATACCATTACCGAAGAAAATTGGCAAGCAGCAAAACGTAAACTAAGTGACAATTACAAGGAAAGCACTAAGATTAATATTTGTGATAACCTGATCAAGGATTTTGAGCTAAGCAATCCGAAAAAGAAATATCAATCTGATTTTGAAGTTTTTGTTAGGGAGTCCAAGCTTGAAGACTTTGTGAGCACAAATGGAGAAGTAATTTTTGTATCCACAATTCATAAAGCGAAAGGTAAAGAGTTTGATAATGTGTTTTTAATGCTGAATGGTTTTAATCCTGATAATGATGCAAAGAAGCGTGAATTATATGTTGCAATGACCAGGGCAAAACAACATCTAACGATTCACTTAAATACTAACTACCTTGACGATATTGCTTGTGAAAATTTAGAACGAAAAAATGATGACTCACAGTATGAGGCTTCGAATTTGTTAGTTATACAGCTTTCTCATAAAGATATTTGGCTCGATTATTTTATTTACCGTCAAAAATTAATTGCTAACCTAAAATGTGGCGATACACTAAGAGTTAATAATGATGGTTGCTTTGACGAAAATGGAAATTGTATTCTGAAATTTTCAAATAGGTATAAAGAAATAAAAAGCAACTATCAGAATAAAGGCTATAAGCTTAAAGAATCGGTAATAAATTATATAGTGTACTGGAAGAAAGAAGAGTTGGAGGATGAAATAAAGATTGTTTTACCGGAGTTGAAATTTATTAAGCCAGATGTTCAAGCAGTTAATTGTAATTCGGATTACCTAGCATAGTCTACATTTAAGGATCTTTTTATAAAGGTATTTGCTTTTGTATTCTACTGAAATTAAGTTTTATGTATACATATACTAAAAATAATACATGGTTATAAACTAAATATGCTACATTTGTGTTTACTAAATATGATGCATGGGTAAATACTAAAAGTAATACAGGTTTTAAGCAAAGGAAATCATGGCAACACCACAACAGAAACTTGCGAATGCTTTGGAAGCATTACAAGAGTTACAGCAAGATAATGATGTTATTATAATAAATGCAGATAATCTGACAGCTCCACATAAAAAGATATTGAAAGACAATGGATTTATCAAGGAAATAATTAAAGGGTGGTATATTTCAACTCGGCCTGATGAGCGAGAAGGAGATACAACATCGTGGTATATGTCCTTCTGGAGATTTGTTTCTACATATGTGAATTCACGTTTTGGTAACGACTGGTGCCTTTCTCCTGAACAATCATTGCTATTACATAGTGGTAATACTATTATTCCTGTTCAGCTTTTGGTGCGTTCTCCAAAAGCCAACAACAATATATTACAGTTACTTCATGGCACTTCAATTCTGGACAATAAACTAAAGATTGTAGATAAAGAGTCAAGGGTAATTAAAGACGGATTGCAACTTTATGGACTGGAAGATGGTCTTATCGCTGTAGGAGAGGACTTTTTTACCCGATATGCTACAGATGCCAGGGCTTGTCTTGCTATGGTTAAATACAGTTCTGTTTTACTCGAAAAGTTACTTAATGGTGGACATAGTGTTGTTTCGGGCCGCCTAGCAGGAGCACTTAGGAATATTGGCAGCAAAAAGTTGGCAGATAATATACTTAAAACAATGAAATCTGCTGGGTATGTTATTCGTGAGAATGATCCGTTTACTGAACAATTTACTATTAAGCTGAGTACAAGAGATGCTTCTCCTTATGCAAATCGGATGCGTTTAATGTGGCACAATATGAGAGAAATAGTAGTTAGGAACTTTCCTGCACCAAAAGAATTGCCATCAGATATTAAAGCTTATTTAAAAGAGGTAGAAGATAACTATGCAGATGATGCATATAATTCTCTGTCAATAGAAGGGTATCGAGTTACATCCGAATTAATTGAGAAAGTGAAAAGTGGCAACTGGAATCCAAAAGATAATGAAGCAGATCAGGAAGCCAGAAATGTTATGGCAGCAAGAGGATACTATCAAGCATTCCAGTTGGTTAAAGATAGTATAAAAGCAATATTGGAAGGTGAGAATGCGGGAGAAGTCGCAGATGATAATCATGGTGATTGGTATCGGGAGTTATTTGCACCAAGTTTTACAGCTGGTCTTTTAAAAGCAGCTGATTTGGCTGGTTATCGTTCAGCTCAGGTTTATATTAAAGGTTCAATGCATACCCCACTTAATCCAGATGCGGTTCGGGATGCTATGCCTGTTTTATTTGATTTGATTAGAGAAGAAACACATGCTGGTGTTCGAGCTGTTTTGGGGCATTTTTTATTCGTATTTATCCATCCTTATATGGATGGTAATGGCCGCATTGGGCGTTTTCTGTTTAATGTGATGCTTGCCTCCGGGGGGTATTCCTGGACTGTTGTTCCTCTGGCTCAAAGAGACGCTTATATGGCAGCACTGGAACAAGCTAGTGTTCATGGTGATATTACAGATTTTGCAAAGTTTTTGGGAGGATTGGTGCAAGAAGGTTTAAAATAAGATAAGCTATACCCGAACGGGTGTAATGTCATCGTTTTTAGCGAATATTATACCCGAACGGGTATTGTTAATGCAATTTTTAGATGAAAATACAAATCATTAGCGATATACATCAAGAGTTTGGGTATAATCAACTTAGTTTTGACAATGCTGATGTTGTTGTCTTTGCTGGTGATATTGGAATGTCTACTTTTACTTTAAATAAAGAATAAGAATCAAGATTGTAACTGGTATTAATACTACTAAGATTAGTTTCAATGTTTATGCTATTTTTTATAACCGCTAACGTTCACCTGTATATTTAGGTGGCAGATTTTGCGGACAGCGTCTTTGTCCACCAGACAAAGACTATATGCGGGATACATAACTGCCAAAACACCACCGACCTGCCATTAAATATTACAGGCTGTGTGTGCCCTGCATGTGCTGCAGTACACCCACACCCGAAGTTGTTAAAAAAGTTTGAAAATACAAATAATTCTCAGCAAACCTCGGGAACGGGTGTATTTATTTAATATCTATAGGGTGAAAGTCCCGAACAGGCGGAGGTAACGCTTCGAACTGTTAGCAAGTGACAAGCTGGTTACCGGTGACGGTAGCAGTGAAGGAAGTCAAACGGCAAATTCTGTTACTGACGAACAGAAATCTGATATGAGGCTATGAGGTTGGATAAGCAAGCACATTATTGTAACGTCCAAAACATCCGACGTCAGTCTGTCTAAAAACTCAAAAACATTTAATGATTCATAGTTTTTTATGCCGTTTTTAGCTCCTTATTGCCGTTTTATTTACGAACTGAAAATAATGATAATAATTTATTTTGATAATTAAATAGCTTACAATATTCGAGAAGAAACAATTTAGGCTGTTTTGATTTAGCAACGCAGAGACTATACTTTGCAGGTATTTCACCAGCTGCTCTTTTCCTATGATATTGATAAGCCTTCTTAGATTATAGGCATTCATTATCAGGCCAAGGTCTGCTTCGGCTCGATGGATAAATTTCTTTGTTATAATGTAATTGAATCCCCATTGCCGTTTGATTGTGCCGTAGGGGTGTTCGACAATGGCCTGTCGACGCCTGTAATAATTTTGGTTATTATTTACTCTATCCTTATTTAACTTGATGAGCTCTTGATATTCGCTACGCTGTATGGCTTTACCATACTTTGCTTTACTACATTTATATTTATCCTCACAACTTTTGCATGCTTTAGTAGTGTACCGCTTAAATTGATAAGTTTTGGCTTGGTGTAATTTTCCGGTGATGATCATTCGGTGACCCCTGGGGCAAATGTAACAATCATCCAAATTATCATATTTAAAGTGCTCGACATTATATGCCGGGTCTGGAGCTTGAGCTGCCACGCCGGGAATGGCTACAATTGTTTTTATACCTAATTTATCCGCCATATCAAATTCCGATCCCGTATGATATCCCTTATCGTACAAGGCCGTAAATTTATTGGTGCCCAGAATACTTTTGGCTCTTTGAAGCATATTTCCCATGGCCTTGCAGTCGTTGGCATTGGTCACTTTGTAATCTATCGGTAGGTTGTTTTTGTCGTCAACCGTAGTTTGGGCATTATAGGCTACTTCCATTATATTGTTACGGGTAATCATGTGACGACTATCAGGGTCGGAAGTGGATATTTGCGACAGACCGGATTGCTTTAACTGTTGCTCCAACTGCTCATAGCCTTCTTTTCGGTTTTCGTGTTTCTCTATTTCTTTTTTATGCTCCTGCTTATCCCCATCTTTTTCCGCAATAGCCTTGTTATGTTCATCTATTTTGTTCTCAATATATTCGATATGCCGGTCTATTTTCTTTTGGTTATAGTTGTTTTTTTTACTGTTCTGTGCACGTAGCTTTGTGCTATCGCCTGCCAGTTATTTGCCGCCAATAAGTTCGAAATTACGGACTATGCGTACTGTTTCCCTAAATACCTTTTTTATGGCTTTGGGGTTGTTTTTGCGGAAGTTTGAGATGGTATTGTGATCGGGCGAAAGTGAATGTATTAACCACATCACCTCAATATTACGTTTACTTTCCTTTTCTAACTGTCGCGACGAACGGATGCGATTCATATACCCATAAATGTAGAGTTTTAGTAAGTCGGACAGATGATACGCAGGCCTCCCGTTTTCAACAAACCCAACATCAAAACCCATGTTGCCAATATCAAGGCTATCTACAAACAAATCTATTATACGCACTTCATTGTCTGGTTCAATGGCCTGATCCAAAGAAATTGGAAAAAGATGTGTTTGTTCCCTGTTTTGTCCTTGTATGAATTTCATATCTATAAGATACAAAACAACAGGGCCATACGATAATTTCCATGTCACAACTTATGAATCGTTTTCAACAGTGAATTTGGTTTTTAGACAGTCTGACGACTCTGGCTATGGCAAGTGCGGGATTTTGAAACCGCTTTTTTGGCCGCTTACCATAATCAATTTAGTTGTAATATCTTCGTTTTTAATAATTCAGCCCGCATTTGCTATAGCTGATGTTAGCAGAGGTTTTTATAATTCCACCTTTTCGTATCTTCCAATAAGTTTAGTTTCAATCCAATCATTTTCTGTAAAGTCATAAACTTTAAAATCAAAAAGTACCTCAAATTCAGTTTTATCAATTCTATTTATTTCAAAATTGTTAATATCGAAAAATTCAAAATGATTAAAAGGGTCAGATTCAATTTCAATGTTGTTACCTGTTAGTTTATAAATAAATCCCGTATAAATTTTCTGATATTCCATATTCATTATAACATAGTTCTCATTTCCTTGATAGATTGAGTCTATTCGTTGAGATGGAAATCGAATGTCCAAAAATTGAGTATTATTGTTTGATTGATATTGAGTAGGTCTTGCCTCTGCAAAATTTTGTTCTAACTCATTATTATATCTATAATCTATTATTTCGCCATCGTAAGAAATATAATTTGATTTAATTTCTTGAAGATAGTCATTAGACTTTAAGCCATCATTGTTTAAATCAATGGGAAGACTACTCGTAATAGTCTTTATTTTATAAAAACCTTTAAAATCATTTATTTCAATTTCGTCGTCATTGCTGTTACACGAAATCACAACAATAGACAAAATGGTAAGAATGAACTTTGTTAAATATTTTTTCATAACTTGATTATTAGTATTTTGGTTAAATCTCTGCTAACGTTCACTGGATGAAGCGTGCGGAGATTTAACGAGCCAATCCTCCCAAACTGCTCCAGAGCCAAAGCTTTTATTTGTTTTTACCTTTTCATTATAAAAGCCAAATCAAAGATTTGGCGGTGCTAAAACTCCCTACTAAATATCCAAAACTCCACTGAATCAGCATGATTTATTCCAGATTGTTAGCCCTCTGTGATTTATTCCATTCCAAGACATTCTGTCTTTACCAACATCCACTTGTCTTTTTCTTTTATCAGGTCTGCGTGGTAATCTGAATATTCAATTATATAATATGCAGAAGCCGTGTCACAGTTCTGGTTAAAATTTATTCCCATAACCCTTGGATGAGTTTCAAGATACCAAAAGTTAGCATTGTGACTTAAAATTAAACTCAATTTAGATTCCAAAAACCGACTTCTTTGTAACCAATCAGTATTTCGGTTTTCTTTCTTTAGTTTTAGAAATTTTCTCAATGCCAATTCGTACTCCTGTGATAAATACAGTATACCATAATCATTTTGTGTCTTATATTCAGGTCTAAAGTCCCAGAGTAAGGGTATATTAGCTTCACGAACAACCTCTGAATCGTCTAAATTGTCAATGAAGTAATGAATGTTAGTCTGTAATATGATGTAATTACTATTTATTTTATAAGATGAGTTATATATGGAGTCACTTACTAAGTGAATATTTTCGGGTTTAAATATCAAGTTATATATTTCGTAAATATCTCTTTCTATCTGGTGTTTCAGATATTCTTTGTTTTTAGGTTTGACAGAGTTTGACCAATTTATTAAAAAACTATCTAAAAGCTCTATTGATTCCTCATTATAAGCTTTTTCTAAATTACTAGATAAGGTCTCTACTAAAAAAGAATCAATATGTGGTTGTTTGCTTTTAAACTGTTTCTCTTTTGAATTACACGAAATAAAGGTGCAAAATGATATGAATATGATGTAATGTTTCATTTCTTAGTTCATGAGGGCTAACGGTGGCAATAAGAAACGTAGGGCATTTCGAAGCACCTACTTATCAAGTTACCAGGCCGCTTATTAAATGTTATATCGTTCAAATTTAGCACTTTCCGCCCTGTGTTTTTTATTGCGTGTTGAACTAAATCCCTACGGGATAGCTCTGTTCAAATGTAGCTAAAATCCTTCAGCTCTCTGAAATTTAATAACTGTAAATATTCACTTCAAAATTTTACAGTTATGAGACACAAATTAGAACAGACTATCGTTAATCAAGCCATTACTTTAGTTCCTGAATTTGAAATTGTAGTAAAGAAACTCAACCAACAAATTATTCTTCGTGGACAAAGCGAGAGTACATTCAACAACTATGTACGAAGGATCGCAATATGTGTGATCCATTTTAAATGTTTACCTGATAGGGTTACAGAAGACGAGATCAATGAATACCTTGTATCGTTGGCACAACATCCCAAATCCGGCTCCAGGAGCACCTTTAAACATATGGTATATGGTTTAAGGTATTATTTCCGCTTGATGGGTATGAACAAGAAAGCCATTGCCCTTCCTCCGTTAAAAGGTGATACCAAATTACCTGTAATCCTTAATCGTTCTGAACTCAAAGAATTGTTTGCAGCCCCTAAACTACTTAAACAACGCATAGCCCTTACACTGATTTACTCTGCTGGCTTAAGAGGCAAAGAAGTTATCAACCTAAAAATAGCCGATATTGATTTTGAAAGGATGACCATATTCATCAGGGAAACCAAATACAACAAATATCGCATTGTGCCATTATCGCCCACCATGGCCATAGGCCTGAAAAAGTACCTCCAACTTGAAAACCCTCACCAATGGCTCTTCAATGGTAAGCAACCAGATAGCAAGTATAGCATACGGGGGCTTTCATGGATCATGCGCGAGAATCTTAAGAAAACCAGTATCAAGAAAAAAGTTAACCTGCATTCCTTACGCCACACATATGCCACACATTTACTTGAAGAAGGCGTAAATATTGTAACGCTAAAAGAACTTCTTGGTCATTCTGATATCACCACTACCATGATATATCTGCATGTGGCCCAATGTGAACTTATTAAGCCCCATAGTCCCCTGGATACTTTATATGGACGCTATGAAAAATAAATATGAGCTGGCAGATGTCATTCGAAAGTTTGGAGCTGCCCTTATGCAACAGGAAAAACTCTCGCCTTTACAGATTAAAGTCTTCAACAACATTGTGCAATGCCGTACCGCAGCACTAGGAGGACACGAAGAAGTCTGCGATTGCTGTGGTACCCTGCATTACAGCTACAATAGTTGTGGTGACAGGCACTGTCCAAAGTGCTTGTCAGCTAAACAGATTCAATGGATTGAGAAACTGGCCGAAACCACTCTGCCAGTCAAACATTACCATATCATTTTTACAGTCCCTCACTGTTTAAACGACATCTGTTTATGGAACGATAAGGCATATTACAAAATTTTATTTAAAACTGTATGGGATACCCTACAAAGTTTTGGTTATACGCACTTTGGCGTAGAACCCGGTGCCGTTGCCATATTACATACATGGGGACAAAACCTTTCGTTGCACCCCCATATCCATTGCATCGTACCGGCTGCTGGTTACTCCATCAGAGGAAAGTGGATACAGATTGGCAAATACGAGAAATTCCTGTACCCTGTCCAGCAGCTCAGTAAAACGTTCAGAGGAAAGTTTTTGGATTCAACAAAGCGTTTACTCAAAAAGCATGATAAACTCAGAGGGTTCTCTGAACAAATCGACACAGCTTACAATAAAAAGTGGGTGGTACATTGCGAACCTCCTTTGACAAATGTTGATCATGTGATACAGTACCTTGGACGATATACGCACAGAGTTGCTATTTCCAACGACAAGATTATCAATATTTCCGACTCCCATGTCACCTTCTGGACTAAAGACTACCGTGATAATGGAAATGCAAAACCAATAACTCTTGATGGTGTTGAATTCCTGCGAAGGTTCTGTTTACATGTGCTTCCAAAATACTTTGTCAAGATCAGAAGATTTGGGGTTTACAATGCTACAACTCAACGTAATCTGGAAATACAGTGTAATATATGGGTTAAAACTCCAAGTAAGCCCAAGAAAAAAGAAACTGCCAAAGAATTAATCAAAAGGGTAACTGGTATTGATCTTACACTATGTCCGCATTGCAAAAAAGGACACCTGCGCACAATAAAGGATATCCCCAGGATTAGATCCCCCGCAAGACACTTACCTTCATTCTTTTTATTGAACCTACTGTAATATGTTTTCTTAAATGGATTCCTTCATTTTCATGAGGGCTGGAATTCAATGCATTTATCTACAGAAAACTAAACTCTTGACATAGAAAAAAACAAATATTACCTATAATTAATCAAACAAATTACCAGATAAAAAACTTAACTAACTCCTCATTTCTCCTTCGCAAATCAACAAAAGCGTCAATAAGTACATAGGTTAAATAGAAGCCGGGATCTAGTCCAACACGGACTACCACGCTTGGTCTTACAGACCGCTCATAGTCCTATTTATTACCACACGTTTTTTCTTTAAACTTTTATTCGTTTTTCATTTTTAATTCTACTATTCTTAATACAATTGGACTTTCGAATTTTGTCAAATATAGTCTAATGAATTCGAAATATTCTAAACTGTCAACATTACCAATTGAAGATGAATTATTCTCAATAGGGATTTTAAAATGGTACCAAATAATTTCATCAGTTTTCCCATTTACTAATTGTATAGTACTAGTGACTTTATCAACAATATAGTTTTGACCTATTATCAAATCATTAGGGCGTAATGAAATATTGAATTCATGATAAGCATCTTCAGTATTTAATTTGTTATCATTATTAATATCTTCATTGTCTGGATAATTATGAGCTGCAGTAGAGTAATATTCTGGTGAAAATTCTGAACTCAATGAATTTGCTTCTTGATTATTGTAATTCTTATAACGCTCTATAATTGAAGTCTGAAGGTTGTCATAATCACTTCCTCGATAAAAGTGGTAGTCATCAGAAGAAGGATCATTAGCAATTGTAGCAAAAGCATTGGAATTGACTTTGTGTTCTATTTGACGGATATAATCTGCATAGAAATACATTTCCTCTATACTATTTAACCCATCTAAGCCAACATCTTGAGCTAATCGACCAGAAGGCGACAAATCAAAACTACCCGATGAGTTATTGTTTTTTGAAACAATACCCCAAACCGTTTTATCTTCATTATCTGATTCTCTAGGAATATGCAGTCCATGTTCAAAGGATTTTCTTGAATCTTTTAATATGTCTTCTGATATTTTACCTAAATCAATATAAAGATCCCCTCCAGTTGATAATGCATTGTTTTCAATAAATGGATCCATTAACCAGAAATCGATGTACTTGCTAAATTTAGACGATTCAATATTGCTCATAATACCTCCCCAACGCATTGTTGGATTTAATAATTCGCCATTACTTGTAATACTTTCTGAATCATAATTGTATTGACCTCTTTCTGTTGGATAATATGCCATATTTAATACACTTAATGCTTGTGGAGCCCCATAAGCTTGTGTTAAATCTGGAAAAATTTCATTTGCATATATTTCTCTGACTAAATGGCTACTAAGTTGATCTATGTCATTTTTTATATGATCAGGTGCGTATTTGGTATCTCTTAAAAACAATGGATCAATAGAATACCATGCTAATTTTGCTCGATTATAGCCATAAGTTAAATCATTTATTAATGCGGATTCAGGGAAATGTACTGGTGTGCTAGCAAGTTTCCAATTAGTTGGATCTGTTAAATCCAATGATTCTAACGTATTTATCTTCAATTCAGATTTATCGCATGAAATCGAGCTTATTCCTAATAGTATAGTTAAACTCAGTAAACTTAATATCCTATTCATAGTTATTTTTTGGGATTTGTATTTTTTAAAATGTGTGGTAACGTTGAGTGTATGATTTCGTAAGGGATTGCGGACTGCGTCTGTATCCTCCGTTACCAAAATTGGAGCGGGAGACTATGCTCCGCATACCACTTAAACCCTTATGAATTATACACATTGTTGAACTAAATCCCTCCGGGATAGCTTTGGTCAAATGTAGCAAATGTACTTTTCCAGAACAAACAACAAAATGTATTTAATCTGCTATCTATATCCAATCACCTTCGCTCTAAAAAAAACAGTACCCTATCTTCACAAAAAGCACTTGATCCCTTCCTTTTTCTACCTTATATTTATAATTCTTTTAGAGCACTTTACAACACCTTCTACCTACTTCAGAATATAAAAAAGCGTCGATAAGTACATAGGTTAAATAGAAACCGGGATGTAGTCCAACACGGACTACCACGCTTGGTCTTACAGACCGCTCATAGTCCTATTTATTATGGCCTGTTTTTTATATCTCATCAAGTTCTATTCTTATCTCTTCAACTAATTCATCATGAATTGTTTTAATTTTTTGTCCAAGCACATGGAGCTCCCTATTTTGTTCATCTATAATTTCTTGATTGTCAGAAATCATATTATTTCCCATTTCACGAAGCATAAAAGAACTTTTTTCAAATGATATGTCATACAATTCATCAAGTTGTCCTAAAAAATAACGAACCTTCTTGCTAGCAATTAGTCTTATTGATTTTGTTTCAGCTCTAAGTCTTACAAGGTTTTCATTACTTTTTGAAATCATAGGATTTAAGCTAGCTGAAAAATTATTTAAAGCTTCTAATTCCTTTTCCTTGTCTCCGTTAGCCGACAGATAGTTCTCATTAAACCTTTCAACTATTGGAAAAAAATTGTCATAAAAGTCATCGTTCCCAGATTTTCCAAATTCGTCGATTAGATTAAAGTATTTGAAATATTGTTCTTTTTTAGATTCATATTGATATTTTCTTTTTTCTAAGTCAAGCTTAAAATCCGATATAATTCGCTCTTTTTCTTCAGTCAGCCTTTTGATGTCACTTAACAAAGCTTTATTCTTACCTTTTTCTTTAAAATATGAAATAAGATAGCCTGAAGTAAATCCAATTACTAAACCAATAATAGTCTCTGTTAATGTCATAAGTGCGTTTATTTAATAGGCCATAACGGTTGGGCTAAAAGGCGTTGCTGTCCCGCAGGGCAGCTATGATTTTTTAGCCATTGTTATGCTCTTTTTTTAATAATTATCAATTCTCCATTCTAAATCAATTTTGTCTAAATCAACATCAGGATAGTTGAATCTTGATTTTAATTCTTCAATATCGATTTCACGTTTTTGTGGGTCAAGAATTAGCCAAAGTGCATCATCAATATCGTCTAAGTTATCCTTTATTAATTTCTTCAATTCTGATTGTAAATATTTACTATAAATCAATCCAACGGAAAAGCCTTCAAGCATTACTTCATTTGGAGAAGCCACTTTGTAAATTTCTTGACGAAAATTCCATAAATTATTAAACATCCATCCGATATCTACTGGTCTATTCATTCTATCTTCTGGAGCAGAAGCATGTTCATACAATTCTTTAATCTTATTAGTCGCACGTTCTGCTAGCTCCTTGTTTTCTTCGTATGGTCTGTCATGTAAAAACTCTCCTTGCATTAAATATTGAATGTTGGTCAGTTTGTTAAGTTGTTTCGCTCTACTTAACTCACCCTTTTTCCCAACAATCGAATATTTTACTTGAACTAATGGATTTACATACTTTTTTGAAAGTCCAAATGCCTCTTGCAATGACTCTATTTGCTGTCTCCTAAGTACGCTTGGTTTATCATTTAGCAGATCCGATCGGGACCACAGATAATTGTACTCAAGTATTTTATGTAAAAGGTCTTTTGCAGTCATATTTTAATTCTAACTAACGTAAAAATATATGTCTGAAAATCAGCTTTTTATAATTTGGTCAAATTTGACTTAAATGATCATATTTTCGCTTCCTATGCGTTAGCTTGAGAAAACAATGTCTCTGATATAGGAGGGATTGAGCATAACGTCCTATGGTAAACTGTCGTGCGGGTTTTCGAAGCACTTCAGTATCAACCGATACCAAAGTTACATAAAAGCTTTGAACCTCCAATTTTATTCACCACCCCGCATGCAGTTTGACCATTTGTTGGCGTGTCGTTATTTATTTACAATATTTTTCGATAAAATCTTTTTCCTCAGGGTAAGGTTCAATACCTGCATTTTTGATGTCTTTACATCCCAACTCTTCATTCCCTGACATTAAATAAATTAATCCTCTGTAATAATAACTATGAGGTAAATCAAAGTTTTTGTCAATACAAAAAGTCAAATCATCAAATGCCAATGCTAAACTGTCAATATTATACCTTGCAATTCCTCTTTCAAATCTAATTTCTTCCATTTCAACATCGAATTCAAATCCAGTTTCGACAAAGGAGTTTTCAACCAAATCAATATAAACATTCTCACCACCTTTTGTAGAAATTGCTTTATCAAAGTCTTCAATTGCTCCCTGAAAGTCCTCAATCCTCTTTTTGTTTTTTCCTCGATTCAAATATGCAAGGGTATTGTCAGGGTCGATTTCAATTATTTTAGAATAATCATCAATAGCACCAATATAGTCTTCCAAAATTGATTTGTCAACACCTCTATTCATCAAAGCGTAAATATTCTCTGGGTCTTTTTCAATCGCTTTATTTAAAAGAAGAATAGCTTCCTTATATTTCCCCTCTTTTTCAAGTTTCTCAGCTTCTGAATTATAATACTCTGATGATTTGAAATCACAAGAACCCAAAGTCAAAATAATTAATATGTATGTTATTGCTCTCATGTTCGTTTTATGCACGCCAACGGTTTGCGGTATGAAATCGTTGGGGATTGCGGGTTAATTTTCTATCCAGTTACATGGAACTGAATGCGTGGCAGAAAGTTTGAATAACCACTTAAACCCCAATGTTTTATACCGCGTGTTACACCCAGTAATTAATCAACTTTTATATACATTTTCTAGTCTGAATATATGGTCAGGTATTTTTGTGTTAAAAATATTACCAGCAAAAATAACTTGGCAATGCGAATATTCATTTTTATCAAGAAGCTCTTTGAACGGTTTCATTATAAAATCATCGTCTTCAAGATTGTTTTCACCTTTAATGTCTGGTGGGAGGTCTATAATTAAACAGCTGGGGATATTACTAGTAATTTCCAAAGAAGTTACCAATAGAGCATATTGATATGCTAAGCAAAAATATAATGAATCAGTACCACCTAGTACTGTGTCCCACCGACCTCTACCTACCTTAAAGGTTAGGAATTTTCTATCATAGTCAATACTCACCAACCCATGATTCCAAACTCCTTTATTAATTAAGTTAAGATTTTGCAAATATAGATTCATAGAATTGCTGATTAATTCAAGTCTAGAATTTATATCTATTTTTTTCCCAGATGTTTTTATTTCATCAAAATATTTATTGCTATTTTTTGCAATTGCTAATTTTTCATCTTCGTACTGCTCAATCTTATGCAATAATTTTCCAATGACATCTTTTCTCTCCATAATTCTTCCAACTTGAACATCATTATTTGTTGTATTTAGCGAACTTTCAAGCCGTTTGACAAATTTCTGAGATGTAATTACTATCTTTTTGGCATCGAATGATTGGTTGTAATTTGAAATATAAACTTTTAATAGTGAATCTAGACCATATAATAACCTATTTATTTTTTCATCTGCTAGTTTAATTTCATCATTTGAATTATAAAATTTATAGTAATTTGGCGTATACATAAGTTCTGCCAAACCAAGAAAGTTTAACAAAACAGACCTAAATTCACTTTCAGGTTGTTTTGCAACCAAATCATTCCAGTATTTTTGTTGACGATAAAGATGCCTAAAATGCATTCTAAAACTTAGGTTTGTTGCTTTTATATCTGATAAAGGGTCTGGTTTGGGATATTTTAATTTGGGGATTCCAAGTTTTTCAAGAATAAACTCTTGAAAAGAATCACAATCGAGCGATTTGCTATTGCATAGAACTTTTGTTTTCTGACCTTTGGTATGCCAATTTCGCTTTATAATATAGATGTCTGAATTTATTAGCAGCTTACACTCTAAAGAATAATATTTACTTAGAAACTTAGGAGGAAAATAATAATTAGCTGAATTATCAGCACCTAATAAAAAATTAAAACTTTGCAACCATATTGTTTTTCCAGTGTTTGGGCTTCCTTGTAATAAATTAATACCTTTTACAAAAGGGATAGTTTCAACATTACCAGACGTTGTAGTTCTAGAAAAGCTGATTATTTGAAATTCATGCTTAACATCTTTAGACATGTTAATTTCTGTATGATGCGTTAGATGACTTAATTTTTACATTAGAAAACCCTTTTTGGTCTAAAAAGTACATTATGGAAGCTTTCACGTCTCTATCTTTTTGAGAAGGTCCTGTCCAAATTTCTTTAATAACAAAAGGACATTGGCTACATAAATCAATGCTAATATAAGGTACTATGAAACTCCCAGACACTCTGAATTTAATGTTTTCCTTTTCTTTTTCAGAATTAGGTATTACAACTAACCTTTTTTCTTTTTCTTCTCTAAAGTCCTTAGTTTTATATGAACATAATAATAAGTCTAAATCATTATGGAAATTAGACCAATCGTCTTTTCTTAAATATGTAATCAATATTTGTATTAATTTATTAAAAAAAGCTCCTTTTTCATAAATAACTTCAACGATTGGGTAGTTCAACCCAGTTAGTTTATTAGCATTAAACCCAAAACAAATTCCTTCTCCATTGTTTGCATAAGCTCTCCATTGACTTAAAAGGTCTTTTTCAGTCGAAAGAGAAGCGATGAAGATATCTTTATCCATATTTAATGACTTTAAGAGTTCTTCAATCGCCTTCTTATAATTTGGTTCCTTCTTTAGCTTATTTTCAATCCTGTCAATATTATCCTCAATTAGATTTTTAGCAGCATAAATTTCCTGATAATCATTGAGAAATTTATAATTACTAGCCCAAATTGATTTATTCTGGATTATACCAAAGAAAGCTTCTATTGAACAATAATGAAATAGCATTTTGAATTAATTTAATCCAACATATTTTCTATATGCACCAATAGAACCATTCAAATTTGTAAAATATTTTTTATGTGCGTTTGATATGGTTTCCAGTAATTTCACTACTTCATCACAAAAATTCTCAATACTTGCATCAGAACCTATATTCCGCTTATGATGTTTATTGTATGTCTCCTTTGTCCAACTTCTGATTTTTCTTCTAAGTTTGTCAATTTTTTCCCTTCTGTCCAAAATAGCGTCTTCATCTTTACTAGTCCCATTTCCATTCCAGTCGTGATATAATTGCTCAAAGTCACCATAGTCTAAAACTATCTCATTCATCCAAGCTGACTGAGCATGTGTTTTGCATTCATTGTAAATATTTGTTAATACATCTTTAACCAAATCGCATACTTTGTCATCGTAGCCTTCTTCTTCAAGTCTGTTTAAATCTTCTACTAATCCTCCACTTAATATTTTATTTGATAATCTGTAAAGTTTACCTTGTGGAGTTCCTGATAATTTTCTTTTTGTTGTAACCATTTGTTTGAATTTTTAATGTTAATATTATGTTTGTTATAGTTATTGCTTTTTATTGGGTGTAACGTTAAATGTAAGAGTAGTAGCGGATTTTAAAGCGGTTTCTTGTCAATTTGTTAAGTAGCCAAAGCTACACAAAAATTAAAATAGTCAAATCGGTAGATTTGGCGGGGCTAGCTAAAACCACAACCGCCCAAATACCCAGTGAAACCGCTATTACTTTTACATATTGTTGTAGCCAGTTATTCCTTCATCCTCGATACAATTTGCAATTCAGCATCTGTTTCGAAATATTTCTTACTCTTTTATTCAAACCATTTTCACTCAGCCAAAGTAAGTGCTCTCTAGTCAAATCATCCATATCAAGTGCGAATTCATGTAATGCCGAATCCATTGTATTTTTTAACAACTGAAAATTATCAAGAGTTAAACCATCTTTTTTTAAGGAACGTAAAGCTTTGCTTCTTTTGTATCTTTTTTGAATCGGTGCTTCATTAACTTCGGGGTACTTCTCAATCCACTCAAGTTGATGGTCAGTAAGTTTTTCACTATGTATTAACTCGATAATTCTATTAAAATGTAAATCGCATTTGTCTGGACCATTATCTTTTAACTGGAATATGTTGTCGATTTCGTTGTTGCTAAGTTTATCAATCTTATTTAAATAATGATAAAAGCCACCTCCTCGATAGTGTTCTGGATTCTTATCCTCAGAATTTTCAAACTCTTCGAGTTGCTCCAACAGAAAATCCTCGGTAATTACTCCTGATTTTATCCAATCCTCTGTATATCCAAGTGTTTTTAGTGCCTCATTAATCTGTGATTTCATTTCCTGATTTTATAATTTTCCGGGCTTTTGAAAGCAAATCTTTATAATCCTTATCAAGTAATTCTGGAACCTCAGTTTCAAGCATAGCGCATATATCCCATAAAATTTGTTCTTCAGCTTCATCCTCAATGCTTAATTTCTCTTTATCACGAAATCGCAATAAAAAATCAATCAAAACCAAAGCCTCATTATTTGTTAATTCAATGTTCAGTTTCTTCATCGCGCTAATTGGCTACAACGGCTCGAATATGCGTAGTGCGGAATTTCAAGGCACTTTCTTATCAAGCCGTTATAAATTTTAATAAATGTACAAAAGTTAAATTACTCACATCGCCCCGCATTACGTATATTTATTGTTAGGCGTTCGCCATTTTTATTCCTTTACTAGTCCTTGTAATTCTGAGAAATCTAAAAAATAGTTAAATGTTCCACATGCATAACAATCAAGCTGGTATGGATTAAAAAAGAATCCAACTCCTTTATCTGTCATATAAATGTTTCCGATACTTTTCTCAAAGTCCTCAAGTTTATGCTCTTTATTATCTTTCTCAAATAATAAGTTTGCAATTTTTGATTTTGTGTCTGGTTTAAATATGTCTTCAAATTTTAATCTTGTCATTTTATTTAAATCAAAAACATAGTAAGTTTCAAAACCATATCCATGTGCACCACCTTGATAAACATATCCGCTTGTTTTATAATTTAAAATACTGTCAGTTATACTTACGACTATACCACTCATGTTGATTTCGAAATATTGAGGATATTCTTCTGAAAAATCTTCATTAAGGTATTCTGAGTAATTCTTAGTAATGTACTTATTGTAATAATTCCAAGTCGAGCTGTAAGATTCTCTTTTTACGCCAAAAATCTCAGGAATAATTAAATTCATTAATTCTCTATTCTGCTCAAAATCGGGGACTTCAATTGAAATTTGAATTGGGTACGAGTGTTTTTTGTGATTTTGAAATGTATGAGTCAATTCCACCTTTTGATTAAAAATTTCCCATTTTATTTCCGAGTCCGTTTCAGTCAACTTAACATTTAGCTCTTTAGCATTTGTTTTCCATTTTCCTATAAAATCATCATTTAGGATAAAAGTCCCTCCTGATTCTGTTTCCCAAGTCCCTTTGATATCATTTTGTTCTGTTAATTTTAATTGCCTTTGAGAATAATCTCCAGAAATTTGAATCGGTTTTCCATATTTCTTATACATATAATATCCAGTCACTTTTGAGCTGTCATAGTTTAAAAACATCTGAATCGGATATTTATCTATATATCCATCAAGGACTTTGACATGTTGTCCGAAAATCAGATTAATGTTGAATATTAAGCTTATTATTAAAATCGTTCTTTTCATGTTATGTTTCTATTGTGCAATATCGCTCTTTTGGTGACGCCTAACGGATGGCAATATGCGGAGGCCGGGATTTCGAACCTCCAACTTGTCAAACGTTGCGATTTTTATTAAATGTACAAAAGTTTAAAATACCTTCATCCCCCGGCTTACGTATATTGCATGTTAGGCACTGGCATTTTATGTTCTCAATGAGTCCAATATTTTTCTTGCTTTCTATCTGTCATCAGAGCTTACATGCTTCCATAAATTTTTCAGAGTTAATATATCCTTTTCCTGAACATAAATAGGACCATATTTAGTTTTGTCTGGAGTTCTCTTTGCTGCTTGACATCCAAAGTATGCGCTGCAAAGTCCTTTTCTGAAAGTTTTGGATTCTATAGTAATTCTAGATTTAACATCATCTATCTCTGATATCCCTGCACTAGAATTGACAAATGCACCTTTTGCTCTTGATTCCCAATCATAGTTGTGTATACTCTCTTGTATTTTTTTTGCCTTTTCATATGCTTCATCCAATGATATATTAGTAAATAGGATAACAAATTCATCTCCAAATAATCTCAGGTAAAAAGACGGATTATTTTTCTTTATTATCATTTCAGTGATATTTAGAACCCTATTACCAAAATCAATTCCATATCTTTTATTGATTTTTTCAAAATCATCAAGATCAATAAAAACTATTTGAAGTGAGAATGGATTAGCAAGACTTTTTAGAAACTCTTTAAGTTCGTACTCAATTTTCGTTTGAAGTAGCCTTCTGGATTCTGAGCCTCCATATCGACTGTCAAAAGATTGAAAATCATATGCATCTTTCCTTGATTCTTTTAATGTTTCATTCATAACAGATTGATACCAGAAATCAGGAAGAATATCTTTAACTGGTAGTTTAAATGTATTATGATTTTTTGATAGTAATTTGAGAAGTTCAAATCTATCTGAAGTTTGGAAATATTGTATACCTTGATATACACTTAATCCAAAAGGGGGATTAACATCAGGCTCTAACTGGATAGGAATTATATTCAAATTTTTCTTTCGTTCTTCTGCTATAGCAATTTGTATCTCCGCTTTCTGATAGTGACCTATATCTTCTGTATCTGAACTGTAAAGGATAATAATAGTTAGTGAATCCAAAACAGCATTTTCAATTTTATTCATCCAGTCTTCACCAGGTCCAATTGTCTCAGGCGAGAAAAATACTTCATAATGTTCCTTAAGAAGTTCAAAATAGAAATAAGCTCTTTCTTTATCTTGATTACTGAAAGAAATAAAGAAGTTAAATCTCTTGTTTCTTTTATATTTCATTTTAAATAGGCATGTTAATACTAAGGTTAAAATTAACAAAGTGAATATCAATGCTCCATTTATACTACATTTATTCTGAATTTGGCTGTATAATGATAGTGCTTGATACTTTAAGCAATCCTCATTCAATGATTTTATTTAGCCTTATATCATTGTCCAGTTCCTGTTTGTTGCTTGTGCCTAACGGTTCGTATAAGAATAGTAGCCGACTGCGTGGCACATTCCTGTCAAATTACACAAAAGTTGAAGCGGGCTACAACCCTTGAATTTACTACTGTCTCGGCTATTATTTTTATACATTGTTACCTGCTGGCATTTATTTTATTCCGTAAATATCTTGCCTTTGTATAAATGCTCTTTTCCCACCTTCCAAGATCTCACAACATATTTCCCTAGTTTCTCCTCTATCGATGGAACCTGAGTTTAATACGTGTGATTTGATACTGGTACTTTTTAATGGGATAATTAACTCGGCATCTCCTAAAACAGCAATGTTTGCATTATGTGTAACAATTATAACTTGTCTTTGCTCTTTTATTTTCCTTAGATTCTTTACTATTGTTTTGTATATGAATTCACTATCTAAATTATCTTCTGGTTGATCAATAATTAATGGTTTATTGCTATCTGATAGCATAAGAATACCCAAGAGAACAGAATGTTGCTGTCCTAAAGACAACTGAGAAATTGGTTTGTGATAATACTTCATTTCACCGTTTTCATCTTTTATTGATTTCGTTACAATAATCGATGGGAAATCCTCAAAAGCTAACGCTTCATAATCTTCAAAATTATTATCCTTTATAGTCTTATCAATAATATTCGTAGCTTCAAATTCTGTAAATAGTGGATTACCATCCATATCTTGAATTTGAGTTAAAGCTATCTTATTCCCATTTTTACAGGCTTCCACAAAGTCTAAAGGCGATAAGTTTTCTGAAATATATTTTGATTTTTTGTGGTTGCGCCAATCCATCTTAGACCTTAATAGCGATTCAAAATCAGGAGAGAACTTACCTTTTTTATATTTTATTGAAATAAAAAATCCATCAATTGTGTTTTTCAAATCAGCGTTTGCCTTTTTTGCAAACTTATTTCTTTCTGTATAAATATTTTCCTTTAGTAAAAGTCGTTTTTTTAATAATTCATCTCTCTCTTTAGATAATTCTAGAAGCTTCTTTTTATCTAAATTTAGTTTCGTAATAATCTTTTGATAATCTACTATATCTTTAGAAATCTGATTTATTTTCCCCAAATCAAAAGGAATGCCCTGTTTTTCTAACTCAATTTTTTTAGCATCTATTTTATCTTGAATTGATTTCTCCTTAGCCTTCCAATTATTTAGTTGTTCATTAAGCTCGTTAATTTTAGCAGACAATTCTGCATTAAGTTCTGTTGACTTTGTTTTAACCACTTTTGAAAAATCTGCTACTATTTCTTTAACTTTTTTAAAATAGTCCTTTCCAACAATGATGTCTGTGTCAGTTAATGCTTCAAAGTTTGTAAATGTATCATCGTCACTTAAAATCTCCTTGTAATTCTTAACGAGTTGATTTAAGTCATTAATTAGTTCACTCCTTATTCCGCGTTCTTTAATTAGAGCATTTTGATATTTAACTAATTCACCAGCTTTTTCCTTCTGAAGATTTTCAAGCTTTTTCTGTTCATTTTTTAACGCCTTTTCTGTTTCTTCAAAGCTCAATAAACCAATTCTCAATTTTTTAGCTTCACTTTGATTTTCTAATAATAAAGTCGACAGTTCCTTGTCTTCAACATTTTTTGCATTTAATTTTAAAAAACTATCTAGAAAATCAATAAGTACTTTTGGATTTTCATCACTATGCTGAATAGTATCAGCTGTCTCTCCTTGACCATAAGTCTCTATATCTACACTTGAAATTCCATTAATTGCATCAGTGATATTTTGCACACCACTATTTTTTTCTCGTGTAAAATCAATTACTTGATTGGCTTCGTCAATATATTTAAGTTTTATTTTTTGAGGCCACACTTCAGAATCGACAACAGTTGATTTTGAGTTATTACCTGATGTTTCGCGAATTGCCTCTAATAACGTAGACTTCCCTGCACCTCGACTCCCTATAATACAAGTCAAATTACTGCTTAGTTTTATATCTATTTTATCAAGTAATCCTCCCTCAATACTAATGCTTTCTATAATAGGGCGCATTTCTGGGACAACATTTTCAAGTCGTATTCTTGACTCATGAGTAAGCAATGCAATTTTAATGGAATGAAAATTCAATTCGTCTACTTTAAATCTAGTTAGTTTTGTTTCTCCATCTGCATTAGTTCCTAGTTTATTTAATGTATGAGAATCCGAAAACATCAACTTAGGCAGTGTATAACTATCATCATATCCTAAATGCTCTTTTCGCAATTTCAATAGTCTTTTTCTATCTTTGCTTTCATCCTCCTCTGTATATAAGCCTAAACTTGCTTTTGAGCTAATTTCTAATCCTAATAAATTTTCTTGCTTTAAGACTTCTTCTATTGGAGGTCCAAAGCGTCCAATTGTTAATTCAAATCCAGATGACAATTCTATATGTGCTAAAATGCCAAATCCATTATGTGTTTTTGCAAACCCTAAACATTCTACTATTCCTTGATGGCAAATCTTTTTATCATCACTAATAGTTAAGTTACCGTAGAAATCTCGAAGATTTTTATATGATTCAAAATATACTAAAAGGTGTCCTTGGGTAGTGCTGATTTCGACACCTGGTATTACAAGGATATCTTTCCCTTTTGAGTATTCAATTGCAGTATGAGAGTTCTGTATTTCATTATGGTCAGTAATACTAATAATACTAAGATTTTTCTCTATTGCAGTATCTACTATTGCCAATGGGGTCATTGTAGTATCCTCTACATCATACGAGCCGAATTCACCGTATGAATGAATATGTAAATCTGCTCTTAAAAATTGTGCTCCTATATTACTCATATGTTATTTTCTTTTGCTTGCAGGTAACGGCTCGCGTATGAGTAGTGCGGGATTTAACCCCACAACTGCTTCAAAATGCTAGGTAGCCAAAACTATGATTTTATAGGTAGTTTTCAAATTTTAAATAGCTCGTTAAATCGTAGATTTGGCGGGGTTCAAAAACGGCACAAACCCGCATGATTACAGCGTTCCCCGCATTACTTATGACGCATTGTTATGGCCTGGCATTTAATATTTTTAGTTCATAAATTTTACTCTTAACATCGTGATTCAGTCTCAATTGTCTTAGAATATCTTGCTTATCAAGTTTTAGACTACCCAAAATTACAATTGTTAATAAAAGTTGAGCTGAATGAAATAAAAAATTCATATCATTTCCTTGATATGTTGAATTAAGATTGCCATGAGATAATTTATCTCTATATTTTTTAGCTAGTGTTGGAAAACTTTCATAAATATCTTTATTCCCAAATAAATCTTCAATGATGTCGTTATTTTGATTGATTAGGTCTGTCAACCGCTGTTTTAAATATGGAACCTTATTGAACTTAATACGATTGTTAGCCCATTGCTTTAACTCTTTATTGTCTTTAATGTACTTTAAAACCAATGATTTCTTTTGTTCAAATTCATTTTCGTCAGGTGTGAATTTGCTATAGGTTTTCCTATGAAAATCTTCTAAAGCTTGTATTAAATTTAGACACCGATTATTAAACATTACATTCGATAAAGTTACATTCGAGTTTTCAAACCAGTTATGTGAATCAAGGTAAAAATCATATATATGATAATATCCTGTGTTTGAATACCAATTAACTATCAATTCATTTAGTTTCTGTTCCTCAAGCTTCCAACTACTTATAAGCATGAAATTTTGATGCCTATCGTGCTTGTAAACATTCTGTTTCTCTGGGTATGAGTAATTACTAAAGTAAATAGGAATTGTTTTAGAATCTCCATAATTGTCATCGTAACTTAAAATTTGATTTTTGGCTATACTACCTACAATCAACTTAAAACGAACACTTTTTGAAGTTGCAAATTCTACAAGCTTGGTAAATCTAATAATATCTGAAATGATTTTATAAAATGGTTGGGAGGTTTGATATTCAAATTGCAAATACTTTTGGTATTTAATCGCATAACTCTTTCCAATAACTTTATATTCTTTTTCTAAGGAGTCAATAAAAACCAAGTCCAAACAGTTATTAATTTTCAAGGTCTTAGCATACTCACCTTCTTGATTGTTAAGTTCATTTAATTTATCTAAAGACTTCCATCCGTCATACCAAGTTGTCAAATAAGGTATGCAAACTCTTAATTTATTTAATTTAAGCTGATTAATACTGGCAACATGAATGTTCTGAATAACAATCTGTATTTTATAATCAATTTGAAATAAGTTATTTCCGATTTCTTTCGTTCCACTCCAATGACAATCAACTAATGTCACGTTCTTCGGACTAAAAGTTAGACCTAGAATTACTTCATGCTGGTATTGAATGTCAACATTAGGATTATTTTTCAAACATTTACCTTCAATAGAATTTGTTCCAAATATTTGTAGTACTAAAGTATTGTTTTCCTTAGAGTCAACAATTCTTCCTGGATATTTTGTATCCGAATTAGGTAAAAAGAACTCTCCTGAATATTCTGTTTCATTCATTACTTATCTCGTTCTTGTTGCTTGGCCATAACGTTGAGTATATGCATAGTAGGCGATTGCGTACTTCAAACCTATCAAACCGTTAAGATATTGAAGCGGGCTACAACCGTTGAATTTACTAATATTTCGCCTATTTTGTATATACATTGTTGAACTAAATCCCTCCGGGATAGCTTTGGTCAAATGTAGCAAATGTACTTTACCAGAACAAACAACAAAATGTATTTAATCTGCTATCTATATCCAATCACCTTCGCTCTAAAAAAATACAGTACCCTATTTTCGTAAAAAGGCACTTGATCTCTTCCTTTTTCTACTTTATATTTATAATTCTTTTAGAGCACTTTACAACACCTTCTACCTACTTCAGAATATAAAAAAGCTTCGATAAGTACATAGGTTAAATAGAAACCGGGATGTAGTCCAACACGGACTACCACGCTTGGTCTTACAGACCGCTCATAGTCCTATTTATTAGCGGTTGTTGTTGTTGTTAATTATCTACTATTTTGATTTCTATTTCCTTTTGAAAAACGCTTCTAACAATTTCATTAATTTCCTCTTTCTGAAGCTCATTTTCAACGGTCAAGTATTTTATATCAAAGTCCTTAAAAGTCAACTTGTATTTTTCTAAATTTCTATGAGCATTATTTAGTTTCTCTTTATCGTCATAGTATTCGATTGGAAGAAATAAATCATCATTCTTGAAAGCTTCAAAAGGTATATATCTCCATTCTCTTTCATCATAGAATCTGCGTTTTTCAAACTTTCGAATTTTTCCAGCGTAATGAACTGTTTTTTCTGTTTTATTTTCAAACTGTTTTAAAAAGTAGGAAAAATAGGTCAGATTATTTCCAACCTTTTCTAATGTCATTGGAATAGTTATATCCTGCGGATTATTCTTAATAATTGGGATAAAACTTCTAGTAGATGTCACTAAATCAGAGATGGCATTTGCAAGTGATGATTCTTTCTGAATATAATAAACAGGATTCAATCCGTTTTTTATTTTCCACTCTTCACTAAGTACAATTCCAAAGTTTCCGTAACGAAGTCTATGTTCTTTTGATAATTCTATTGGAATGTCGCAAAAACAAATCATTGCAACAGGTAGTAACGCAGCCTGATTCTGATGATTTTCTGACAGATAAGTAAATTCTAAATTATATCTTGGTAGAAATGATTTTGAACGAAGAATCAATTTTAAGTATTCATATTTTGTGAAATGGAACAGTTCATTTGTACTTAAATTCATGATTTTCATTTTGTCTATTAGTTCAATCAAATTGTAGTAAATTTTGCAAACTCTACGTCAATAACCGCTAACGGATGGCAATATGCGGAGGCCGGGATTTCGAAGCTCCAACTTGTCAAACCGCTATAATTTTTATTAAATGTACAAAAGTTTAAATTACCCACATCCCCCGGCTTACGTATATTGCGTGTTGTACGCTGGCCTTGTTCTATTTTATCATCAATCTGTCTATCAAAGCACTGTTGTTCAATCCGTGCGATGGAGCGGGACGGGCTTGAAGGCTCTTTTGGCATTTTTAGTTTGAGGGCAAGCCATGCGGGAATGCCAAATGTGCCTGAGAGCGAAGGGAAGGCTAGAGCTGTTTTATTTAAATTAACAGAAATATTTGACATATATTTTTGATAGTTCATTGTTTTGTTGACTTTCTAAATATTCCTTTAGTTTACTTTTAATGTTTAAGTTCTTGCCAAGTCGTGATAATATAATGTCTGTTTGATTTTCCAGCAACCATTGTACATTGAATTCTAAATTGGTATCTAGACTTACCTGATTAAACATAAAGTTGTAATAAGGATAATTATTCGCAATTTCTTTAATTATTGAATTTTTAACTAATTCTTTATTATCAAATATGAAAAGAATTTCGACTAACTTATTTAGATTACTTCTTAGAGGTTCATTTATTCCTGTGAATGGGCTACGTGTGGTAAATAAACTAGGGATGTTATTTTTCTTATTAATTGAATCAAATAATCTAATATACTTCGTAAAATATTTACCTTCAAGCGTACAATTACCTGAAACTATCGAAGAATAATATAGTTCATGATTGAAATTACCCTTAAGCTTCTCTTCAATTGAAGACTTAAGAACTAAAATTTTCTTTTTATTTAGCACTTTAGGCAGTACATTAAGTAGTCCATACCTAGGATTACAAATCGACTTCTTAATCAAAGCACTTACCGTTACATTGTATTTATCAGTAAAAGTGTAGCCCTTATCCGCAAGTACATACAAACAATTGGTCATTAAATAACCTTCTGATGTTTCCTCTTTTAACTCCAGTGTTTGAATCAATTTCAGAATTTTGTCGGTTTGAAATAGATGCGGTTTACTCAATAAAGGATTAGCAAGCAAAGCTATATCATACCCGTTAAAATCCAACTTACTTATGAAATAAATGACATTATCTAATAATCTATCTATCTCAAAATCAAAATCTAAATATGAAAGTAGAATGCAAATATTACTATATACTCGTCTAACCTTTCTTCCTAAATCGGGATTCTTTGTTTTATGGTCAAAATAACAAATTTCATCATATAGAAAATCAACATTTTCTCTAGAAAAAAAGTTGTCTAATGCTATTTTGAAATAACGATTATCGGATTTATATGGTAAATTTCGAACATTGTTTCGCTGAAAAAAACTCAAAAGTTTATTCGAATCACAATGATGTATAGCTAATTCTACCATAGCATCATTAAATGAGTTCAAGTGATACGAATATTCCGATTTCATTGAAAATGAAATAATAAAACACTCTATCACCTTTTCAAAAACAGTATCTGTCTCTTGAGACTCATTTAAAACCAACCAGTTGCCTGTTGTAAAATTTAAATACTCAAAGATTTTTGGGTATAGTCTATTAATTAAATCAGATGTATCATTAATCGTCCTTCGTTGTTTATAGTCCTTAATCTTTAAGTATATATCATCAATAGATTTTGCATAAGAACTAAACAAGGTGTTTTCTGCAATTGATTTAAGAATTTCTTTTTTGTCAGGTTCGATATTTAAATTGTCTAATATAATATCCAAATCAGGGTAAGAATAATCGAAATTCTTTAACGAAGTAAGTTTATGATTATACTTTGCAAAGAAATAAATAATAGATTCTCCTGTTTCCTCAGCCAGTTTCTCTATTTCAATATACTTCTCTTTAGCAATTTCATATTTTCCCAATTTATACCAGGCATAGCCATATTGCATTTTCTCCCATAAATCAAATCCAACCTTAGTATTTGTTAGCGAGAAGAACACTTTTGAAAATGCTAGTTTGTCGTAATTACAGCCAAGACAGTTACATTGCTCTTTGTCTTTTAATAGGATATTTATATTCTCATTATTATCCCTATTATTTAACTTAAATATCAAATTCTCATTTAATCGTTTAACGATAAAGCCAACTTTTTCTTTGTAGTCACATGTATCATTAAACTTTGATTTATCCTTAATATTGATTTCTTCACCTATCTCAATATTATCAAAAATGGAATGAATCTCTCTATTATTTGTTGTTAAAGTAAATTGATTATAATGAGTGTAATCTTGCTGACTATCTCTAAACGTTAGCTTATCAACTAGACGCCAAGATATAATTCTACGAAAATCGTTAAATTCAGATATTGATATATATAGTTTATCTAGTGGTGACTTATTTTGAATTTTCTTTTTTAATTCTCTATTCGAAATCTCAAACACTTTCTTTTCGGGGTTTCTTGGCGTCTGTTTTTTCTTTGTTGTTGAACTAAATTTTGAAGCTATTTGTTGGATAAACCTTTGGTTTCTATATTCTTCTGTGCCTCTAATACCTGCCTCAATTCGGTCGTTTATGTCAGACTTTTTTAAAGATTTCTGGTGCTCAAATTTCCTTTCCTTTGATAAGCTAAAAACATAATAATTATCTCGGAGTTTGAAATTATCTTTGATTTCTTGAGCATCAAAAAAATAACATATTTCATCTTCTCCTTCATCTGTATGTAGTAGCGCAAAAAATTCTGTTCTTACTCCGTCTTCATCTTCGACATAATCTTGTGCAATCTTGACCTCATTATTATTCTCGAAAAATTTTGCTTGTACTCTTCCTATAACTTGAATTCGATTTCGATAATCAATAATTCGTTCATCTGGTAATAATTCAACACCAAAATCCGCACCATCAATATCAATGTTATATACACTATACCTAAAGCGTTTACCAAGAATCTGACGGGTTCTGTCCTCGCCTTGTGCTCCGTTAAATCCTTGTTTATATGATATCATTTATCGCAATTAATTCAAATTATCATTATCCAACTAAAATACAGAAATTATAGCTTGTTTCATATTGCCATTGTGCGCTGGAAAAGAAAGCATGTGTTTGGCAGCGAAGCGAAGCATGCAGGGATGGGCTGACAAACTTATGCTTTGCGCGTTGGGGTTCTTTAATATTTCAATCTCATTTTTTCTCATCAAATTAGTACGATGCTTCTGTTTTGTTGGCTTGCGTACAACGTCGCGTATAAGAAACGTAAGTGATTTCGAAGCTCTTACCTGTCTGTCAAGTTGCACTGAGCCAAATTTGCGTTTTGACACAAATTTAGTGTTTCAAACAACCCGTCAAATCGCAGATTTGGCGGAGATCATTAAATACTCCAAAGTTTCGTAAATCACTGAACCACTTATGTTTTTTATACATTGTTGTGTGTATGTACTTTATTCAAAACTCTTCAATGATTCAATCATGAATTTAATTTCGTCTTCACACCTACAAGCTTTTGCTTCAATTAAGTATCCCTTTTTATTGATTGTCTTATAAGTCATGGATAAAAAACAATCATTAATTTTCTTCGATGCAGTAGTATTTGTAATACTCATATTAGCTTTTGAGCTTAGGTGATTTTGGATGTCAGAGTCAAGTTCGATTAGTTTCTCTAATAATTCTTTTTTTGTAATGTCATCTAAATTATCCTTACTCTTCTTTTCTGCACTAAGTTGCATACTTTCCCGAATTTGTGACATTTCTTTTAAGCTTATTTTTAAATATGATTTTTCATTTTGGTTTTCAATAACAATAGATGTATTTGCCTTTGTTTTAACAATCTTCCAATTGTCTACAATATTGATGGAAAGCCCCATAGTTTTGTGAATATGAGAATTGAAATCAACTTTAACGGAATCAATATTTTCAGTATTTAATTGATTATCTGTTTGGCAAAAGCTATTTATAGAGAATCCTACTCCAATAATTAGTATATAAATAAGTCTAGAAGTTTTCATTTAAGTAAAGAATTTTAGTTTATTAATCAATTTTCTAATTTATCATTGAGCCAGCAGGTTCATTGGGTTGTATTACCCACAACGTTGAGTATAAAAATACGTAGCCGACTGCGTGGCACTTTCCTGTCAAGTTACAAGAAAGTTGAAGCGGGCTACAACCCTTTATTTTACTACTATATCGGCTATTATTTTTATACATTGTTATGCTCTTTTTTTAATGTATATAATTTCCAAAGGCAAAATGTGCATTTCCGCCTTCAAAGTCTATAAAAAGATATTTAACCAAACTTCCATCAATACTGTCAATGGTATATTCTGTAAAACTTAAATTTTTTCCATCAAAGTACTCGAAAATCTCCAACTTTACCTTGTCTATTAGTTCACTTAAGTTCTCTAAATGATAATCCGATTTAAAGATTTCTGTTGCTTTATTGGCAAATTTTAGATGTTCCAATGACCAATCAAAATAATAGTCTATATGCGACTTTAAATCATTTTTTAGTTCAGTTCTGGTTTTCAATATATTCTCTATTGAGTTTTTACCAATCCAATGCTCTTTGAACAATTTTTGAAGGTCAGGTTCATTTTCTAAATCTATGCCCAACCAAATTATCGTTGGATTATATCCATCAGATAATACTCCAAAGAAGTCACTAAGATATCCGACTATACTTGTTAGATGTTTTTCTTCATTCACTTGTCCACCAATTATAAATGATGAATTGATTTTCTAAATCAAAAAGATAGATACAATCGTTCCAATCTTTCCTCATCAAATAAATCTGTTTGATATTTTCTTTTTCAAACCAATCTATTTCTTTTTTGATAATACTAATTTCCTTTATTAATTCTTCGGAAGTTTTAGGGATACAGCTACCATGAAAAGTGTCAAACCATCCTTTTTCCAAAAAGTAATTCAAATCACTATATTCAATATCAGCATTCCAAATCCAACTGAGAAACGAAATCCAAAATCCAACTAGATTCGAGTGCTTTTCTACTGACCCTGAATATAAATCTGTCTGTTGATATTTGTATTCGCCCTCTTTTTCAAGGTCAGGTTTGGGAATACTTTGATTTATTTCAATCAACTCTAGATATTTCTTAATTTTTAATGGATCAATGTCTCTTTTTAAAAGCTTTATATTTTCAATTTCAGAATTGTCGAGAGTTTCTAGATAATACCAAAATTGAATATTAGACTTAAAATAATCTTCAATCAATAGAACAATCTGAGGGTATCTGGTTTTGGTATATGCTTTCCAGTTTTCCGAAGTGATTGATATTTCAAGAACATTCCCGACATAATCGAAGTGGAAGTCAAAAGAACTACCAGAAGAATCAGTGATTACTTCAGTTTGATACACAACCTTATAATCTCTTTCACCTAAAAACTTTCTCAGATGATCTCGAATTACTCTTATTTGCCCGAGGTAACTGTTGGCTAAATCCTTTTTATAATATGTTCTTACTTTCCAGTTCATTTAATTGAGCATAACGTTTACCTGTATATTTATGTGGCAGATTTTGCGGACAGCGTCTTTGTCCACCAGACAAAGACAACATGCGGGATGCAAAACTGCTAAAACACAACTAACCTGCCATTAAATATTACAGGCTGTTATGGGCTGGGATGTATTCTTTTGTTGTGGTTTAAAAATCTATTTTAATAAGAATATCTCGTCTTTTTATCCAATCATTTCCAACAATATTCTGTTTCTCAAACTGCTCTTTTAGGTTTAGTTCAAATTTCTGAATTATAGACTTTAATTCAATATACATTTCGGATAAATCAATTTCCCTTTTTTTATAAGTCACATTGGGTTTTCTTCCCTTTCTTATAAATGTCTGAAGAGTAATTTTTTGCAATTCATTAATTGGCACTGTCCTCTTCTCAACTTTAAATTGCTTATGCTTTATCGGCACATAAAGTCCACTAATTGCATAAAATTGATGAAGAAAATTCTCCCTACCTAAATTTATTTCCCAAGATATTGTACCATAAAAAGGCATGTCATATTCAAGTAGGCACTCATCTATTCTTTCATCCATATGTTGAAATGTATTCCTAAGAGGAGTTACCTTGGATAATTCTTTGATTAGAGCATGATTATTATTTGTTGGTAGAAGTTTATAAAGTTTTACGAACCTCTGTAAGTTGTCAATAATGCTCCAAGAATAATTAAAAATTGGTATTAAATTTTTATTCCTACTAGCGTGATTATTTGAAATATCTTTAAGTTCATTCTCCAACAATGAATAATTCTGACTAATTAATTCTATTGTAAACCTTAATGAATCAAGAATAAACAGATCCTTTCTTATTAATTCTGCAGGAAGATAGTAGAGTGGTGAATTTTCTTTATTAATCATTGTTTTATGATTCTTTTACCTTGCCCATAACGGTTTGTGTAAGAAACGTAGCGCAATTTCTTGCACATCAGCATCAAACCGCTACTATATTTATTACTTGTATTTAAACTCGAAAACTGTATCACCGCGCTATGTTTTTTACATTTTGTTATGCACTGGCGCTTATATGTTGCCAAGATAAATTACACCTAAACGCTTCTCAACTCCATAATCCTCAGTCAAATAGTAATCAAAGGAGTATAACGAAAAAACCCATCTGTTTTTTGATTTTATAATCCAATCTACAATTTCACTCTTAGACATCTTATAGAATGAAACAATCATATAGCTATCCGTCATAACCTTAGATGCAACTATTGCACTTGTTTTATCATGGCTAATAATTGGAATAGAAAATTCAACAAAACCACCCAATGAATCAGCTTTACAAGTTGAAAAATCAATGGACCTATTAAAAATTGACGAGTCATTATTAGTTTTCCAAGGAATATCAATAAAATCAATCAACTCAATTCCAGTTATTTTCTCTGAATCCCAAATCTTACCATAGTGTGAAGAATCATATTGAAATTTGATAGTATCATTCAAGTCAAATTGCTCACTGAATATATAATTTGGAATGCCTTTCCCGTTAAAACCAATCAGCAAGTCATTGAAATCATTTTGTCTTAAATCAAATTGACCCTCAGGGTAATCGAGCAGATATAAGTTATCCAGTTCAATGATCTTGTCACCTTGATCTCCCAATCCAATATTAATTGTATTGAATATTTTATCATTACTGATAATTTCGTTTACAATCATATAGGTGTCACTAAGAGATTCTTTCTCAGTGTGACAAGAAATCAGAGCAAATACCAATAATATTTTAGTAAACTTCATCATATCTGTTCTGTAAGTTAGCTTGTGCATAACGTTGAGTATAAGAAACGTAAGTGATTTCGAAGCTAATATCTGTCAATTTACACTGAGCCAAATTTGCGTTTTGACACAAATTTAAAGTATTAAACAAACCCGTCAAATCGCAGATTTGGCGGAGCCGATTAAATGTGCAAACCTCCCGCAAACCACTGAGCCACTTATGTTTTTTATACATTGTTGTGCTTTCGTTCTTTATTCATTTTTTGTATCAATTTTCTTAATAATCAATTCTAAAACGTTCAACTTTCCTTATTCCTTCTGAAGAATTGCATAAATGTCTTTCTTGTCTTCGGTTTTACAATTACTTGGTCATTTCTTAATAGTCCAAGCCATTTGCATAATATTTCATTTGCAGGAAAATCAGGCTGAAATGGAATAACTTCAAAGTTAAATTTTGACTCAATCTCTTCTATCAAATTCTCCAAATATATCTGTTCGTTTAAATGGAGTTTATAAATGTCATATTCGTACTTCACTTTTAATAAATCAAAGTCTTTTTCTGCCAAGCAAAACAATTCTTTAAAATCAATAGTAATCTGTGAGTATTTCGAGAAAATTTTGATGTACTCAACAATATTGTCACTATCAACTAAGCTTAACTTTTCTCCACAATTACAGTCCAAATTATCTACCTGACCATATCTTGAACCAGTGTGTTTGTAAGAATCCGAGAAATATGTTTGACAAGCAGGACAGAATATCGGGAATTCCATTACATCAAGCTGAACTCCCCATTTATCCCCTCTAATATCAAGTCTAATTTCTTGCATTTTCAATCAGTATTATTAAATGTACTGTGTCTCTTTTTTGAATGAAGCACAACTGTTGCACTCTGTTATTACGTTTATATCTATTATATATGAAATGCTATGTCTTTGTAAAATATTGATATAATGATAGTATATAAATATTTTTTATATCGAGTTATCATTTAACAGAGATCAACCTTTAGTAATTGTTTTAGTAATAATTTTCTCTTTTTGTAGAGTAATAAGCAAGCTTCGCCTCTTGAATCACATTTAAAGTAAGATTCAGATCAGATTTGCGCATACACTTTACAGTCGATATCAATTTTGATTTCAACAATTGAGCAAATATAAATAATTACGATTATTATTAGAATGTAATATTAAAAAGTTCATTAAAAAATAACTAAGGGCTAGATTTATTCCTTTTATTGCTACGATATAGTTGAACCACATTATCTAAAGGGCTTATTACATTTGTGAGCGCATCATTAATAATATGTGTATAACGTTGTGTAGTTATTATGCTATTATGTCCTAAAAGTTCCTGAACATACCTAATGTCATGTCCTTGCTCTAATAGGTGGGTAGCAAAACTATGTCGGAGCATATGCAAGTATACCCTTCGATGAATACCAGCACTTTTGGCTGCATTTTTTAATACTTTCGACATACTCGAAGTACTATAAGGTTTACCCTTTACACTTCCTTCAAAAAGATATTTAACAGGTTGGTATTCTAAGATATATCGTTTAATTAACTTATGTAATTGGGCAGATAGTAAAGAATACCTGTCTTTTCCGCCTTTAGCATCCTTGATAAAAATGCGGTTTTTCTTTAAATCGACATGGGAAATCAATAAGTTTTTAATTTCACCTCTTCGTAATCCTGCCCCGTAGGCAATTGCAATGAGTAATTTGTGTTTTATATTTGATGAAGCGCTAATAATGGCCGCCACTTCTTCTTGAGAAAAGTAATCGGGTAAAAACTTCTTTTTACGAGGACGAAGCATATACCTATCATCAATTTCGTAATTATGAACCCGCTCAAAGAAGAACTTAAAGGTATTGATCATATTATCTTGCAACGAAGCCGATTTTTGTCGGTGCAATAATAAGTAGTCCCTAATTTCATTATTATCAATAAAAATAGGATGTTTATAATTAAAGTATTTAATAAAACGCATAAATGCACTTAAGTACATACTTTTGGTTGTTTCACTAAATTCAGAGCAATCCAATATATACTTATAATTCATTTTATATAGTTGCTCTAAATTATAGTACTGTATGATCCTACACAGTTTTTCTTCCAGCTTTTGAGTAGGGTAGGGCTTTCTATCTTTCTCCCATAATAAGGTACGGGGAGCATACTTTTCAATAAATTCTTTATACAAATCTTTAAAAAAAGAGGAGCTTTTTTCTGATTGGCCAGGAAGTCGATACGCTCTTGAAAAAAGAGTTTGTTCATCTGCAGGTAAATGGCTTATTTCCTTAAAGTCGAAGTTTCCATGAAAATATAGAAATAATAACATACGGTCAGCGATAGAATTTATGGGTTCAAGTACCCTCTCCATCATATAAAATGGCACATGCACCATGTTATATACAAGCGTTTGTGTTTGCTGAATGTTAAAAAACATTTTATCACGCCCTAGGGTATTTTCGTAATAAAACTTAACAGCAGCCACACATTGCTTAAATTGGGAATCGCCAAGAGTTTTCGATTTTAGTTTAAGGTATGTAAACAAATCGTGATAAGGTAAATCTGGTATATTTTTATCTTTGTTTTCAAATAAAAAACAAGTAAAATGATGACTATAGGCTTTTACAGTTGAGGGGCTTAACCTCTTTAATTTTAATGTTTTTTCAAATTCATCAAAAATGTCTCTTTCACAACCGGTTAGCTTTATGCTATTATTATAATGCTTTACCCTAACACTGTTCTTATTAGGGTATTCCTTTACAGTTTCCTTTGAAATTGAATAACCATTGCTCTTAATAATTTCTATAACTTCCAGGTAAATTTGATTATCGCCCGGAAACATCCAATTTTTCTGTTTAGATAACCAAGTACCATTTTTAAGGTTCAAGAGTTGCTTAAACAATTCCGGTAGGTATCCATGATCTACATAAAACTTATGGTTGGTTTTATCAATCTTTATTTTAATAGGTGTGGTATCGAGATTTTTTTCCTTTTTGTCAATTACGGTATTTTTCCTATTTCTTTCTTCATTAAACAATACCTTATCAATGTTTCTATTATTGAAGTATTGGTTTAAGTAATTGATATAATCATCACGAAAAGGAATATACCATAGTTTTCTTGACGAACTGTACTTTCTGTTGGGTAAGTTTCTAACGGCAATGTCAAAGGAAGGATTATTCTTATAATCAAAAGCAAACGCAATACACCTACTATTTTTGTGTGTAGTTGTATATACATTAATGTAACTCATATTGTTAGTTTAGTTTGTAATAAGATTGAAGCTATAAGAACATTTTAATTAATGAATTTATAAATATAGTAAAATTGGATAATCATCCCAATAAACACACCACTATCTCCTGAAATAGATGAAAATATAATAAGGTGCAATTCGTATATTTTCAATGTTGCTGAAACAAACGATCAACAACGAGCAATGAACGAGCAATATTGAAGAAACTTTTAAATAGAAAATATTGATTGAGCATTTTAGGGATAGGGAAGTGGGAAATAATAAATAAGTGCAAAATACATAATGAACATACAAGGAGCGAGTAATAGATGGGCAACAAACGTTCAATGAAGTAAAGAAAGATGATAAATTACGCTTTTTTCCATTAAACCGGGAAAATAAATGTTGTTTTTGGAATTATAATAGTCTGCTTTTTTTGTTGCAATTCCAACAAATTGTTGTTCGATTACTTGGCAAAAATCAGAGGTGTTATTTTTAAGCACTTCAATGCGCTTATATAATTTCTTGAGTAGCCTATATATTGAATTTTTGTCAGTTGTAAAGGAATAAATACTTTAAAATTTTAAAGTTTTTTATCAGTCAGAAGGGCTAAAAAAGGTCAATATCGTATTTTAAAACTATGTGAGCAATGAGTGAAAGTCTTTATGTATGCCTTGTATGTAGTGGTTTTGAAGCGGAGAGAGGGGGATTCGAACCCCCGGTACGGTCACCCGTACACACGCTTTCCAGGCGTGCACAATCGGCCACTCTGTCACCTCTCCAATATTTTATCATTGTAATTTACGAAAAAAGCACGGGATAAGAGACTCGAACTCCTGACACCTGGTTTTGGAGACCAGTGCTCTACCAACTGAGCTAATCCCGTGTGTAAATAGGTTGCTTATTTTGCGGTGACAAAAGTATAATTAAATTTTACAATAACATACCTATTTAGCAAAAAAAACACCTGTAATTCTTAAATGTACTGGAATCCAATACGCTTTTTTATATCTTTGCGCCAAATTAGCCAGGACTATAATACAGTATTAAATTAAAAAAGCTTTTATGAGATTATTAAATTTTGTTTTGTTGGGAATTGCCTTTGGGATACTTTACAGTTGTAGTCCTTTAAAAAAGATAGAAAGTACAAAGAACACAGCTTTAGTTAGTTATACTAACGGAAATTATGAGCAAGCATTTGGTCAATTATCCTCACTTATAACTAACTATAAAAATGCTAATATTAAAGTTCCTAACGATATATATCTAAAGGCAGCTCATTCAGCAGTAAAGATATCTAATCCCAATGTGGCTTCGGATTATTATTTAAAAGCATTAAATGATTCAGTTTCAATTGAGGCAATAAAAGGATATTTAAGTAATAATAAAGAATTGAATAATTTTAATGTAGTTGATGAAACATTAAATAAATATGCCAGTTTTTTAGAGAATGCAGGTGAGGGGGATTATTTAATTAAGGAAAGATTTGATAATGCGATTAAAACTGATAATAATCAATCAATAGTAGATTTATTCTCCAAATTGAAATCTTCAAATGAAGAGCAAAGCATGGTATATTTATCTGCTTTAGAAAAATTGAATAAAAAGAAAGAAGCTGTTAATTTTTGTAATCAATTAGTTAAAGAAAATTCTTCGTACTATAAAGCAAAGGAGTGGAAGGCAACTTATTATTATAAATTAGCTGAGGAGGCTTATAAAAGCAGAATGGCAGAATATAATAAAAACAAAAACTATACTGCTTACGTTTATCTGAAACGAGATTTAAAAAAGATTTCTGCTAATTTTAGAATAGCTAAAGCAACTTTGGAAGACTTAAGAAAGAAATTTCCAGATAACAAGAAGTATATTAAATATTTAAAAAATACTTATTTAAGATTGGAAATGAAAAGAGAAGCTGCAGCTATGGATAAACTTTTAAAATAACCAATTAACAGTAATCGGTAAACATTTGGTAACAATAGTTATTTGAGATTTTATATGTTTCTCAATTTTAATAATTTAGTATTTGTATGTAAGAGTCGTTAAGTGGCATATATTTTAGTTGTTTATAAAATATGCCAATGACTATTGACCAAAAACTAATGAACTATAACAGTAAGTTACACACAGATATTATATAACTTTTATTTTTTCAGAGATGAGTAAGGCAATCGTTCAAAATGATTTTAAATTCCCAAAGCAAAAGGGGCATTATGTAGGTAAGGTTCGTGATGTTTATAATGTTGATGACCAATATTTGGTAATGGTTGTATCAGATAGAATTTCGGCATTTGATGTGGTTTTACCAGAAGGTATACCTTTCAAAGGACAAGTTTTGAATCAAATTGCAGAAAAGTTTCTGGATGCAACAGCAGATATTGTTCCTAACTGGAAAATTGCAACTCCGGATCCAATGGTAACTGTTGGTCATATGTGCGAGCCATTTAAGGTTGAGATGGTAATTCGTGGTTATTTAACCGGGCATGCTTGGAGAGAGTACAGAGCAGGTAAAAGAACATTATGCGGTGTTCCACTACCAGAAGGGATGGTTGAAAACCAAAAGTTTGAAAAACCAATTATTACTCCTACAACAAAAGCAGATGTTGGCCATGATGAGGATATCTCAAGAGAAGAGATTTTAGCTCAAGGATTAGTATCAAAAGAAGATTATGAAATGTTGGAAAAATATACCTATGAGTTATTCCAACGTGGTACAGAGATAGCTGCTGAAAAAGGTTTAATATTAGTAGATACAAAATATGAATTTGGAAAGAAGGATGGAAAAATCTATTTAATTGATGAAATCCATACACCAGATTCTTCACGCTACTTTTATACCGAAGGTTATCAAGAAAGACTAGAAAAAGGAGAACAACAAAAGCAATTGTCGAAGGAATTTGTGCGTCAATGGTTGATCGAAAATGGATTTCAGGGAAAAGATGGACAGCAAGTACCAGAAATGACCCCAGAATATGTTAATAGTGTATCAGAAAGATATATTGAATTATTTGAGCAAATTACTGGTGATAAATTTCAAAAAGCAGAAGGAGATGATATTGCTGGTAGAATTGAAAAAAATGTAAACGATTATTTGAGTAGTTTATAATTAAGATACAAATTAATAAGAGAGGATGCTTTGATATATTTCTTAGCATCCTTTTTTTTATCCATTATGATGGATTTTTAATAAAAGTTGCTTTTATATTGTTCGTAAATAATATGGCAAATTCGTGAATACCATTGATCTACCGGAAATATTGTCCATATGAGGATTAATTAAAACAGTATCCAAATCAAATAATTGTAGTTCATGTCCGTCCTCCTAGGAATGTTGAACAATAGAAGTGGATACTAATATTTCAATTTGTCATTCAAAATTAATTACGCTCATTAGATTGAACTTTTCTTTTTCATCCTTAATTGAATTAAGCTCACTTTAGTTTTTATTTCTTCTTATATTCAGCCCATGCTTCATTCGCTTTTAAATATCATTATGCAATTTTTTTTTCTCTGAACCCATACACTTATTAAGAAGTTTATTTATTGCGAATATTTGGCTTAATCTATGTAAAGAATCGCATCGTACAATTAAGTACTTTTAATAAAAAGAGTTGAAAAATATTTTAGTAAGAATTTGTTATTTAGGTGGATATGTGGAGGAGTAAATTTTCTTAACTGAATAAACTATGTACTAATTAACTTTATGAACTAACTACTATTATATTTAAATTTGATTTTTGGTTAAATAATACAATCAATAATTCGTTAAGGTTTTGTAAGTTATTCATATTTAAAAATTTAATATTTATACTTGTGGGATTTTAAGTTGTATAAATTGAGGTATTTACAAATTTTGCAAATAGCTAATGACCAAAAGCTAATGAACTATTAACAATACAACAACTATAAATTTGAAATAAAATTAAACAAATGAAGAAGTTTTTAAAAATCGCAGGTGGGGTAATATTATTTATCCTTCTGGTATTGATTATTACCCCTATGTTCTTTAAGGGTAAAATTGAATCGATGGTTAAAGAAGAAGTAAATAAACAAGTGTTGGCAAAAGTCGATTGGGATAGTTTTTCGCTCTCTCTTATTAAAAAGTTTCCCAACTTATCGGTAGGAATGTCAAAACTTAGTGTTGTTGGAGTAGATAAATTTGAGAATGATACTTTACTTTATTTAAATGAGTTTATGCTGTCAGCCGATTTAGTAAGTGCCATAAGTGGTAAAATTTCAGTTGAACACATATTGTTGGATAAACCTATGATACATGCAAAAGTGTTGGCTGACTCTACTGCCAACTGGAACATAACTAAAGAAGTTGAAGAGATAGAAGAAGTTGAGGATACTACATCGTCTGAGAGTAGCGATTTTGGTATTAGTTTAAAGAGTTTCGAAATAAAAGATGCTTTAATTAAATATAGTGATGAAACTTCTGATTTATATGCGGGGATTCATGATTTTAATTTAAATCTATCGGGTGATCTGTCGGCAAGTACCACTCAATTAAAACTAGAAAGTTCTATTGAGGAAGTAAATGTGAGCATGGAGAAAGTAAAATACCTTAATAAAGTTAAAGTAAGCTTAGTTGCAGGTATTTTGGCAGACATGACTAATATGTTATTTACATTTGAAGATAATAACTTAATGGTTAATGACCTGAACCTTGGTTTTGATGGTAGCGTTGGAATGTTAGATGAGGGATATGAGTTAGATGTTAAGCTGGCAGCAAAGGAAACTACTTTTAAATCCTTATTAGCATTGGTTCCACAAGAATTTTTATCTGACTTAGAAGGAGTTGAGACTAAAGGTACGTTAGCATTAGAAGCAACAGCTAAAGGTGTTTATAAAGATGCCGATAATTTACCGGCTTTTTCTACCATTTTAAAAGTTAATGATGGTCAGATTAAATATCCGGACTTACCTAAATCAATTAACGCAATCAATATTGACGTATCAGTTAATAATCCAGGAGGTTCGGCAGACAATACAACAACAAAAATCGAAACATTTCATTTCGAATTGGGCGATAACCCTTTTGATGCATCACTTCTATTAGAAACTCCAATTAGTAATGCTCAATTTAAAGGTGGTATGGTTGGAGTTATTGATTTAGGCTCACTAAAAGATGCTATTCCATTGGATAGTTTTGATATTAAAGGAATAATTGATGCTGATGTTTCTTTAGATGGAAATATGGAAATGATTGAAAAGGAAGATTATGAGTCAGTTCAAGTGAATGGAAATTTGAAATTGGATGACTTTGAATATGTTACATCAGAATTGCCTAAGGTGAGTATATCTGAAGCATTAATGACTTTTACTCCTAAAAAGATAGCATTAAGTAAGTTTGCTTGTCAAGTTGGAAGATCTGATTTTGACTTGGCAGGAGAAATTCAGAATTACTTGCCATATGTATTTAAAGAAGAGACCATAAAGGGTTCGTTAAAACATAAATCAAGGTTGTTAGACGTTAACGAATTTTTAGTAGATACTGAAGAAGATGAGCAATCAACAGAGGTGGAGGATACTACGAGTTTAGAACTTTTTGAAGTGCCTAAAAATATTGATTTTGTGTTTGTTTCATCATTAGATAAAATAAAATACGATAAACTGGTAATTGACAATACCAAAGGTAAAATTACAGTACGAAATGGTAGGGTAGTGCTTAATGGAATTTCTATGGATCTGTTAGATGGAGAAATGAATATGGCAGGGGAGTACAATACACAAAATGCTAAAAAGCCATTTGTAGATTTTATTTTTGATGCAGGAAATATTGATATAAATAAAACTGCACATTCTTTTAGTGTTATCGATTCCTTAATGCCTATTGCTAAAAATTCAAAAGGAAAAATTTCGGCAGATTTCAAGTATAATAGTTTACTTGATAACGAAATGTCTCCAATAATAGAATCTATTACCGGGGGAGGGAATATTAAATCTAAAGCTATTGAAGTATCTAACTCAAAGGTGCTAAATAATATGGCTGATCTTCTTAAGAAAGATAAGTATCGTAAGCTGAAAGCCGAAGATTTAGATATCAATTTTATAATGAAAGATGGAAAAATTATTGTTGAACCTTTTACTGCAAAAGTATTTGGAAGTGAAATCAAAGTAAGTGGAGAGCAAGGTTTTGATCAGTCATTAAACTATGTGGTAAAAACACCGGTGTCTAGGAAGGATATTGCTGGAGCAATAAGTTTTATCGGAGGTAGTTTTTCTGAGTCGGGAGATGATGTAATGGTGGATGTTATAATAAAAGGAACAGCTAATGATCCTAAATTGAGTCTTGATTTAACCGAAGCAAAAAAGCAAGTTGGTAAAGAGGTGCAAAAAGAAGCAGAAAAGGCAGTTAAAGATATTTTAAAAGATAAAAATGTTAAAAATGCTATTGAAGGTTTCTTCGGAAAAAAGAAGAAAAAATAATTATAATAAGTAAAGATATTACTGCCCCTAAGTGTATTTGCTAGGGGCAGTTTTTATTTTGTACCTTCAAGAAAATACAATAAATTAAAAGTCTTTGATAAGGAAACTATTTATGGCATTTCATAAAAGATTTGAGCACCAGGACCAAGAGGTAGACCTATTAAAAGCCAAACAACCAATAATAATATCCATGCAAGTAAAAATATAATAGTGTAAGGGAGCATGGTTGCAATAACAGTTCCTATACCTGCTTTGCTATCATACTTTTGTACAAAAGCTATAATTAATGCATAAAAACTCATCATAGGAGATATTACATTAGTTACACTATCTCCAATTCTATATACAACTTGCGATAATTCAGGTGAATATCCCATTATCATAAACATAGGTATAAAAATAGGAGCTAGTATAGCCCATTTAGCAGAAGCACTACCCATAAGCATATTAATCGCTGCAGAGAGTAGGATAAAAAGTATCATTAAAGGAATTAAACCAATGTTAGCGGCCATAAGTAAGCTGGCACCTTTTACTGCAAGTATTATGCCCAGGTTACTCCATTTAAAATATGCTACAAATTGAGCTGCAAAAAATACCAATACCAAGTACGAGGCAAGTGTTTTCATTGATTTACCCATACCATTCATGACATCGCTATCGTTCTTAAAAACTCGCGTAGTAAATCCGTAAACAAAGCCCATTAGTCCCGCTGTTATAAACAACATGGCAACTACACCTTTTATTAATGGCGAATTTAATATACCACCGTTACTTCCTCTTAAGAAACCATTTGAAGGAATAATTCCCAATAAAGTAATTCCAATTATTGCAATTAATACAAAGGTGGAATACAAAAGTCCTTTTTTCTCAAGAGAAGATAGTTTATCCAAATTTACATCAGTATCGTTATTAGTATTAGTGTATTTTCCTAACCTGGGTTCAACTAATTTTTCTGTAACAATTGTTCCAGCTATTGCTATAATAAATGTAGAGGCTGCCATAAAATAATAATTAGCTGTTGGATTTACCATGTAGCTAGAATCCAAAATATGAGCAGCTTCTTGGGACAATCCAGCAAGTAAAGGATCAACTGTGCCAAGTACCAGGTTAGCACTAAATCCTCCGGAAACACCAGCAAATGCAGCTGCCATACCTGCAATAGGGTGTCTTCCAACTGCCATAAAAATAACCCCGGCCATTGGGATAAGAAGTACATAACCTACATCTGATGCTAAATTAGATAGGATGCCAGTAAACACTAAAATAAAAGTGAGTAAATGCTTTTTAGAGTTCAATACCAATAATCTAATTATGGCACTTATCAATCCACTTTGCTCAGCAATGCCGATACCCAACATGGCAACTAATACTATTCCTAATGGGGCAAAACCAGTATAATTATCTACTAACTCTAACAAAATTTTGTGAATACCATTATGAGATAATAGATTAACAGGAGTAATAATCTCCTTAGTGCCGGGATGCGTAACTTCCCAGTTTAATGCACTACCTATTGCAGATAATACTAAAGCTGTTAAGGCAAACAAAGCAAAAAGCGTGGCAGGGTGGGGTAAAGCATTGCCCACTTTCTCAGTCCAGTTTAATATTTTTGTGAAATATCCTTGTTTAACTGTTTTTTCATTCATAAATAAATCAATTGGAAGCAAATTAATACATTAAATAGGATGCAAAAGTCATCCATAACAAAATAACACAACAGTAAAGAAAATGATATGTTTTAATAAATAATAATAGTTTATTAGTTTTTATTCATTAGCGTGAAGTATAAAGCAATATAAAATTAATTATATCTCTGTAGGTGAAAGTAATAAGTGTTTATACTTAAGTGATATATGTATTTTTTTATAGCCGGATTCTTTTGACCTTATACCCTTTATCTCTAACCCTTTAACCCTTTAACCTTTTTCCCTTCATCCTCTATAAAGCAGCGAACTATCTCCATAACTTAAAAACCTAAAGTCGTGATTAAGTGCATAATTATAAATCTCTTTCCACTTATCACCTTTTATAAAAGCAGATACCAATAATAATAATGTACTATTGGGTTGATGAAAATTAGTTATTAGTCGGTCAACAACCTTAAATTCATATCCAGGGGCAATCATAATACCAGTATAACTTTCAAGCATTAACTTCTCTTGATCCACAAGATATGCCTTTAACTTATTAATAGATTCTTTAAAAGTATAATGTTGAGGAAGTTCATAAGGTTCCCACTGATCTATAAATAATTCATTGCTACCTTTTAGAAGTTTTACTCCCAACCAATATAAACTTTCCAATGTACGCATTGTAGTTGTACCTGTACTGGTAATGTTACCTTCATGTTCTAATAATAAATTAAGAGTCTTAACATCAACAAAAAAATGCTCAATGTGCATTTCGTGTTCGCCAATTCTATCGGATTTTACAGGTTTAAATGTGCCAGCACCAACATGTAAAGTAACATGAGCTGTTTTTATATTATTGCTAGTAATTTGTTGTAGAATTTCTTTAGTGAAATGTAATCCGGCAGTAGGTGCAGCAACCGAACCTTTATGATTTGAATAAACAGTTTGATATCGAAGAGAATCAATTTGCTCGGATTTTCGATTTAAATAAGGAGGTATTGGTGTATTGCCAATGGCATCCAATAACTCACCAAAAGTGATATCACTAATATCCCAACTAAATTCAATAAGTTGAGCATCATCCGATAAACCTTTCCTTTCTATACTTAATAATACATCTTTATTTCTAATATTAACAGTTAATGAAAGTTTACCATCTTTCCATTTTTTAGAGTTCCCAACAATACATTTCCATGTCGTTTTTTGTGTTACTTGGAATGCCAACGAAATATCGGAAGGATCAATGGGTTCTAAACAAAACACTTCAATTTTTGCCCCAGTTTTTTTTTCAAAAAGAATGCGTGCTTGGATAACCTTGGTATTGTTAAAAACCAACAAACTATCTTTAGGTAATAATGAAGGAAGGTTATAAAAAGAATCTTCGGTTATACCATTCTTGTATATCAATAATTTAGAATCAGATCTATTTTCTAATGGATACTTAGCAATTTTTTCTTCTGGTAAGCTGTAAGTGTAATCTTCAATCCTAATCTCCTGTGTGTTCATCCTAAAAATATGTATTTGGCCTACAAAATTAATCATCTTTTAGAAATGAAGTAAGAAACTTTAAAGTATTGATTTTGTCGACTGATTATTAAATAAATCCATTACAATAACATATTTAAAGTTAGTTATAATAGATTGTTAATTTTTTGTATGTAATTATTATTAGATAATGTGATGTGTATAAGTAGCAGAAATTAAGATGGATATAAGTATATGTAATGCCTAATAGCATAGTTAAATAGAGCATTATAGTTTGTCTGATGTAATAAATACATTTACTTTTTGATAAATTGATGTATATATAATGTATATTTGACCATTAAAAGAAGAAATTAGGTTGCACAATAGGGCAGTAAACATGATTCTTTTGTTTAACCTAATGTAATATTATTTGATGTAATTAGTTTGAGTGTAAATGAATATTTCTGTTGGAGATAAAGTTAGGTTCCTGAACGAAGTTGGAGGAGGTACAGTTAGTCGTATTGAAAAAAACAAATTAGTTTATGTATTAGATGAAGATGGATTCGAAGTTCCTGCTTTGATTAATGAAGTCGTACTTGTTGAAAAGAAAGGTGGAATTTCGGTACATGAAAAAGAAACTAGCTCTGAACCAGAAAGTAAAGAAAATTACCAGTTTGAAGAGAGTGAGGATGAAGGTGAACCAAGAATGGTACTGGCGTTTATAGCAGATGAGAATATATCTGGGAATGTTAAAATGTATCTAATAAACGATTCAAATTTTTTCGCATTTTATTCAATTGGTAGATGTAATAGTAATATGATATATAATACATATCATGGTGTTATTGAACCCAATACTAAAATAGAATTAGATAATTTGGCCATTAATTTTCTGGATGGAAAAGAATATGAATGTCAATTAATTCTTTACAGAAAATCAATCGAGTATTCAAGGAGAAATCCCTTAGTTGAAACATTCAAACTTACTGGAGCTAAATTACTAAAGGATAATTCATATACCTCTAATGATTATTTTAGTGATAGAGCAATATTAGTTTATCTATTAAAGGGTGAATTTGAAAAAAAGTTAGATGAGCTTTCGATTAAAGATGTGAAGAAAGCTGTTGCTCAAAAGGAGCAAAAAAATAAGTCTCCAAAACATATAAAAAGGGATGATAAAGGAATTTTAGAAGTAGATCTTCATATTCATGAATTATTAGACGACACAAGGGGGATGTCTAATAAAGAAATACTCGATTACCAAATGGGTAAGTTTCACGAAATTATGAATGAGAACAAAGACAAAAAAAATAGAAAAGTTGTTTTTATTCATGGTAAAGGTAATGGTGTTCTTAAATCTGAAATTATAAAAAGCCTAAAAAGAAAATACAAATGGCATAGTTATCAAGATGCCTCATTTAAAGAATATGGCTTTGGGGCAACAATGGTTACTATATAAATATTATATGCTTTTGGTGTTTGTTAGTTAAAACACTATTTATTAATTCAACCTTAGCTAAATGTTGTAATATCAAGTGATGTTTGCAAGGTGTTGGATATTTGTGATGTGATTAGTTTATTAGGGTCTCAATATCTTACCTAGTTGTATAGCATTCGAATTAAATATCAAATTTTTACAAGTTGTGTAAGGCTATACTATGTCACGTATTTTACTTCTTTGTCATTCGTATAGAGTTCAATAAGTAAAAGGAAATATGCTTATCAGTCCTAATGGGATCACTGTGTTTTACTTGCATTCAGCATTCAAGGTGTAATTTTATTTGAGTTGACATTTAACTTTCGAGTTTATTACTTTATGAATTTATTACTGGGTTGTGCATATATGTGAAATATTTGTGTTTTCATAAAAACGAAAATACATTGATTCAAAATGTTTCTTAATCTCCGAAATAGTTTAAGAAACAATTAATCCATAGCTTTTAATCTTCGCAAAATAGCAATCGCTACTCCTTTAATAGCAATTTAGATTATTCATACTATAAAATTCACTTTACTTATATTAAATACATAAATAGGTTCCAATTATTATCTATTGACTGCAAATAGAGAAAATGTAATACAAGCTAAGCATTAGAATTATTAATAATCTCCTTAATTATATATTCATTAATATTTATATATATTGAAGTAGTTATATTTTAAATATCATATTTCTAACATATAATATAGAGAGTCTTTTTTTATAAATTAATTTTCTTAAATAATATTAATCAATTCTTAAGAATAAATCTATATTTATTAATTTAAAAATAAGTAATACATTTAAAAAAAATATATCTACAATTAAAAATAAGATAAAAAATATTTGCATAAAAAATTAAAATATATGTACTTTGATAACATATTTTGAAAAATAGTCTATATATTACAAATATAAGACACTAGAATTCTATTTTATGCATTATACAAAACATACAAAACTAGAATATCTGTATAAACTGAAAGATATTACAACTATGAGTATGGATGTAGATGACATCAGGGACTTAGTTAAAGATTATGGATATGATAGTACGAAGCTTGCAGAAGGAAAGAGGATGGCAGATAGTTTGGAAAGGCTTAATGTTGAGGTAAGCCGTAAAAGTGTTATGAAAAAGCAAATGTTTGCAGAAAAGAAAAAAATGCAGGAGGGTATTCATAAAAAGTATATGAAACTCTTAAAGCTTTCTCGTATAGCATTTGCCGATGATGTTGAAGCACAGGAGTCCTTGTTGTTAATTGGAGCACGCTCCAGAACGTACGAAAAGTGGTTAGCACAAGTGGTTGTTTTTACAGATAACCTTATAGCAAATAAAAATTATATAAAAGAACTAGAAGAGTATGGTATTGCATTAAAAGATATTGAGGAGATTAAAAACAAATTAAAAGATTTAAATGCAATGTCCTCGGAGTGTATAAAAATTACAGGTGTTGTAAGGATGTTAAACCATAAAATAAAAAAGGAAATAATAATTATGCAGCATTGGTTAAGTAGCTATATAAAAGTAGCTAGAATTGCCATAGACGAGAATCCTAAAGTTGGAAAATTAATTAAACAAGCAATAGGTGCATAATGTTAACATAACTTATATATGTAATTCTGATAAATAAGTGAATGATAAAAACTTGATTAGTCATATAGGAGTTGATTTTAAACACTGGGATTTGAGTGTTAATTGAAATTAAAGAGTGTTTGACAAAAAAATATTGCCACATATAAACGTTGAATGAAACTAATGAGTCATTCGTTCGTACAAAATGGTGAATTGTTATAGGTAATTGTAAATATTTGAACCTAAGGGCAATTCAAAAATTTTGTAATCTTGAGTCTATTGGATTGTAATAATAGTTCATGGGTTAGAGATTAAATGTCTAGTATTTAGATATGTAAGAAAATGAATAAAACATTAAAATGACAATGTCTGGATTGAAAAAATATGATCAGATGATGACCGTTGCCAAATTGGGACCTTGGCAGCGTTCCGTTGTTTTTAAATGTTTATTTATTTTTTATTGTGGAACCAGGAGTCAATATGTTTTTTAATTATGATGAAAAACTTTTACCAAATAGTAGTTGTTTTGTTAATGGTTTTGGGGACCATGGTAACAAATGTTACAGCACAATCAACTAAAAAACCAGGACGTAATGCAAGTAAAGTTGAAATTGCAAAATATTATGGGCAGTCAACCCTTAAAGGTACTACAGCTTTATCAACATTACCTGGTAGGTTTTGTTCTACAGATGATCCAGTAGATATATATGTGGATGAATTACATGATGACAGAACTGATATTGTATGGACTGTTTATACAGGTGCTGTTGTTACAGGTACATATGAAGAGCATAACGATTGGGTAACGCCAATTGGTGCCTCTCCTAATAATGGGATATCCTTTAATCCGGCTGTTGTACCTGCTACATATTATGGGGTGAATATAAAAATTGCTTATGAACAAGTAGGTACAGATGGAAGCAAGGATGGTATTGATGTTACTGTCGTAAATAAAACACCTACTGCATATGACTTTACACAGATAGCAGAAATATGTGAAAATAAAAGTACAACTATAACGTTACCTCAAACCGATGACGGAACATATTACAACCTTTACCGTGGAATTACTTTAATAAACCAGGATGGTGCAATAAAGGGTGATGGAGGCCCCATTAACTTTTTTGTTGATTCTGCGGGTGCTTATACAGTAAGAGGATTTGATAATAATACAGAAGCTAGTTCTAAATGTTTTACATGGATGACAGGAGCAGCAGATGTAACAGTACATCCTGAACCACAACTTAGTGTAACTTCTACAATGGGTACTACTTTTTGTGAAGGAACAACTACTACTTTATCTGCATCTGAAACATCAACCCCAAGTATGGATCCGGATGTCGAATACGTATGGAGAGTAGGAGGATCAACAGTGCATACAGGAGCTTCTTTTGATGTAACACCAACAACAAGCACGTCTTACGAAGTAACAGGTACTAATATTAATACAGGATGTGATAATAAATCTACAATAGATATTGTGGTTAACCCGAAGCCAGAGGTAGCACCAAAATATGAAGCAGTTTGTGAAGGTCAGGATTTAAAATTACATGCTGATCCAAGCGGAGGATCTGGTACTTATAATACATTTGCATGGAGTGGACCAAATTCGTTTACTAGTTCAGTTCAAGATCCTGTAAGAGCAGCGGTTACAATAGGAACTGACGATGGTACATATAGGGTTACAGTAACAGATGACAATAATTGTACTAGTGATGAGGTTACTGTTGATGTAACTATTACAGGCATACCTACTCCTACAATTAATGGTAGTCAATTGGTAACCACAACTACAATTTGTGATCAAGGTTCGATAAGTTTAACTGGAGGAGGAGGTACTTCTTATACTTGGACTTTGCCTGATTTGAGTACTCAAAACGGTAGTACATTAAATATTGATCCTGCCAGTAAAGCAACACATGAGGGAGTATATAAATTAACAGTTTCTGATGGGACATGTCCAAATACATTAGACCATAATGTAGTAATCAATAGCTTACCTGCAGTAACAGCAAATAATAATGGACCAGTTTGTGAAGGTGATGATATTACTTTAACTGGTGAACCAGCTGGGATGACAAGTTACTCATGGAGTGGTCCGGGATTTACAAATGGTGCTCAAAACCCACCTGCAATTACTAATGCTACAATAGCAAATCAAGGGAATTATACTTTGACTGTAATAGATGGGAATTCATGTGAAAATAGTGCAGTAACAAATGTTGTAGTTAATTTAAAACCAACAGCTTTACCTACTCAAGATGCAGTGTGTAGTGGTACAGATTTAAAATTACATACAAATCCATCTGGGGGAACAGGACCATATTCAAATTTTGTATGGACAGGTGTTAATTCTTTTAGTAGTAACATAGAAGATCCAACAAGATCTAATGTTACTTTAGCTGATCAAGGTAACTACTTCGTAACTTTCGAAGACGCTAATGGTTGTGAAAGTGATCAAGCAAATGTAAATGTTACTATTAGTGAAAGTCCAACAGTGGCAGTGGTTTATAACTCACCAGTGTGTATTAATAAGTCTTTAGTATTAACAGCATTACCTTCAGGAGGAAGTGGAATATATAATTCATATTCATGGACATTTGAAGGAAACCCAATACCAGGAGAGACTTCATCAACTTTAACAATAGATCCAGTTGATGCAACTGATGCCGGGCTATATGGTGTAACAGTAAATGATAATAGTGGTTGTTCAAGTGCAGAGACTACTATAAATGTATCTATTAACCAATTACCAGATGCAGATGCAGGTTTAGATCAGGAATTATGTGAAGGTGATCCACTATTACTAACTGGAGGTGCATCTGGTGGAACTCCTAATTATGAGTATAACTGGACTGGACCAAACAATTACGAGGCATTGAATACTCAGAATCCTGATTTAGGAAATGCAGATTTAAGTGAAGAAGGAACGTTTATATTAACCGTAAGAGATGCTAATGGCTGTGAAGATACAGAAGAAGTTGAAATAACAATAAATGAGATTACTGCAACTCTTAATATTACTAATCCAAGCCCTCCTGGAACAAGCGTCTGTACTGGTACTGAAGTTACTTACTCTGCAGCAGGTACAGGAGGTACAGGTGATTATAATTACGAATTCTTTGTAGGCGGTGTTTCGCAAGGTGCACCAAGTGCAACTTCCACAATTATAGTTACTATAAATAATGATGTAACTGTAGAAGTTGAAGTAACAGACAACGTAACAGGATGTGATGATAGAACTTCTATCAATATGACAGCCAAAGCAATACCTAATGTAAGCCTTGATCAACCTAAAAATGGACAAGAGTTCTGTGAGAATGCATTGTTGACTTTGGTAGCAAAGCCTTCTGGATACAATAATTATGTTTATTATAAAACAGATGGTACAACTGACACTCAATTAAACACATTAGGTACAGAAACACATGAGGTAACTGGAGGATTTGATACATCCATAACTGGAGTTTATGTAGTATCTACAGAAAATGGTTGTTCTGCTCAATCAGCAACTATTAATATTACTATAAATCCTTTACCTACTGCCGATGCAGGTAAAGATCAATCAATTTGTGAAGAAGATCCATTAATATTAGATGGTTCTGCTTCAGGTGGAACTCCGGGATATGACTACAGCTGGTCTAGTGTAGGAGGTTATAGTAGTACTGCAGAAGATCCAGATTTAGGTACAGCTGAATTGTCAGAAGCTGATACATATACACTAACTGTAACAGATTCTAAAAACTGTCAGAATACAAATGATGTAGTTATTAGTATTGATCCACTACCTCAAGATCAAACGGTAGCTGCAGATAATACAGAATATTGTCAAACTTCTACCGGAGTAAGAATTTATTTACATAATTCCGAAAACGGAGTAAGATATCAATTACAGGATGCTGGTAATAATCCTGTGGGAACAGATGTAGTTGCAGATGGAGTGTCTACTGTTGAGTGGACAAATGTAACAGCAGGAACTTATCATGTAGTTGCATTTGGATCAACAGCTAATGCCTGTTCTATTACTTTAAGTACTGCTCCTATAACAGTAACTGAAAATTCTTTACCTAATATTCATAGAATTGTTCCTGATGATGTTGATAATGGTTGTAATGCTGGTGCAGGATGGCCAATTGGATTGAATGGAAGTGATAATGGTATTGAATATCAGTTGTTAAGAAATGGAATACCGTATGGAGCACCAGTTCCTGGAGATGGTGGAGCTATTACATTAAACAAAAATGTAACAGCATTTGGTTTATATACAATTAGAGCAATTAATACTACTACATCATGTGATGTAATGATGGAAGAGGATTACGAAATTCAATCCGATGTAGTAATAACTGTTTATGATATGACAAGCACTCCGGGATCTGGAGATTATTGTGTATCTGATGCAAGTCCAGGTGTAACAATGGGAATGACAGGATCTGATGCTACTGTTGAATATCAATTAATTTTGAATGGAAACAATGCAGCACCAGAGCAAACTCATATAGGCGATGGAAATCCAATTAATTTTGTTAATAAGGTAACTATTGATGGAGTTTATACAGTTCAGGTTGAAACACCAGGAGGTTGTAGCTTCCCAATGAATGGATCTATAACAGTTACAGCACATAACGATCCAGCAACATTTAATGTTCAGGCAGATAATAATGGTTTCTATTGTCCTGATCCAGCAGGTTCACCTACTGGTGTAAATATTTGGATAACAGGTCAAGAGAATGGTATTGATTATACCTTGTATAGAGACAATGCTGGTTCTCCAATTGCAATTGAAACTGTAACGGGTACAGTTGACGATCCATTAGCACAATTGAATTTTGCTGGTGGACCATATACAATTGAAGATACCTATTATGTTGAAGCACAGGTACCTGGGGTTGGGTGTAGATCTGCAATGAATAATACAATTGCTGTTACAGAAAATCCATTGCTTCAAGGCTTTAATATAACTAAGGCAGATGATTTTTGTGAAAACTCTTCTGTTTCAATATTTGTAGATGGATCAGAAAGTGATGCTGAATATAGATGGGTAGCTAATGATGGTAGCTCAGATGTGGCAAATAGTGCGTGGGTAGCTGGAACCGGATCACAATTAGAATTTACAGGAATTAATATTGAAGGTACTTATCGTATTGAAGCACAACGTACCGAAAATGGAATTACTTGTTCAAGAGAAATGCTCAATACAGTTGATATTGTAGAAAAACCTTTACCATTAGATAAAATATGGAGTACTACAGGTGGTTCAGGATGTGACGATGGAGTAGTAATTACAATTGAAAATTCTGAACTTGGAGTAACATACTATTTATGGAAACGAGGAACTCCTGATGTAGAAGTTACAGGAGCAGAGATTATTGGTGATGGTAATGATATTCAATTTGCACCGATAAGCGATAAAGCTGCGTTATATAATATTGTCGCGGATTTAAATGGTTGTCAAAACGACTTTGATATAAATATATCTGTTGATGTAACAGGTGCTATCAATAAGTTAACAGTTGAAGGAGGAGGAAGCGTTTGCTCTGGTGGTATCGTTGGTGCTGTTGTAGGAATGACTGATGCAACAGTAGTTGGTGTTACTTATGAATTATTTTTAGCAGATAGTCCAGGAGCTATAACAGGTACAAGTAAAGGAATTATTGATGGGGATGGTACAGTTAGGAATTTTGGAAATCAGACTGACTTAGGTGAATATTATGTAATTGGTACTAATACATCAGATGGATCATGTCCTACGGAAATGACCAATAGGGTTACTATTTCATATTACACAGATCCTACAGCTGGAATTATAGCAGATCCCGGAAATACGATTTGTGAAAATAGGGAAGTGACATTTACTGGGAGTGGTGGATCAAATTATCAATTTTATATAAATGGAAATCCAATTGGAGCAGGATTCTCGCCGGTAAGCACATATACCAATTCTGCATTATCGAATGGAGATCGTGTGTCGGTAATGGTAGAATCAGCTGATGGTTGTACAGCACAATCTGCAGATATTGTAATGACGGTTAATCCAATGCCAATTGCTAAGAATGTTGGTACCACAGGATCTTTCTGTCAAGGAACAGCATCAAATGTTAGTGTATATGTTGAAGATCCCGAAGCAGGATTTACTTATACTTTAATAGATGTATCAGATGATTCAACTGTAGATACAGATAATACATTACCTATTTTATTTAATAATATAGCTGAAGGAACTTACAAGGTAGAAGCCGCTGCAAATGGATGTTCAATAGAAATGAATAATACAGTTACAATAGCAGCAAGTCCTTTACCAACAGTATTTGATATTGATCCAACAGTATCAGTAACAAGTTGTGTGGATAATAGCATAAAGTTATCAAATTCTGAAACAGGAGTTGCGTATACCTTATTGAGAGATGGAAACATTGTTGGTGGACCAACTGATGGCTCACATAATGGAATAGAAGTACCTTTTGGAGATTATAAAGTTACTGGTACATATAGAATTACAGCTGAGAATTTAACAACCGGATGTACAGCTGATATGAATGGTACATTTGCTATATCTGCAGGTACTGGTAATGCTTACGATGTAACACCAGCAGATGGAAGTTATTGTACTAGTTTATCACGACCTAATATTGGTTTAAGTAATTCGGATAACGGAATTAAGTATATCTTATATAGAAATAATGGTACTGGTAATATAATGGTAACTGAAGTTACCAGTTCTTCTGATGGTGAAGTAATTGATTTTGGAGTTACAACTGAAGATGGAACTTACACGGTTGTTGGTGAAGATGCAGGAGGTTGTCAGTTTTCAATGAGTAACTCTGTTATAATTCAAGAAGTTGCAGCTCCTACTTCATTTGCACTTGAAGCGGGTAATGGTTTAACAACTGAACAATATTGTCCTGGAGATCCTGGGATATCTGCCATTCATGTTAAAGGACAACAATTGAATGTAACATATACACTTTACGATCAAAATGATAATGTAATTGGTATACCAATAGTTGGTACTGTTGATGATGCCAATGTAGATATTGTATTTAGCGGTCCTTTTGCAGCAGAAGTATACCATGTAGTTGCTTCTAATTCATCTGGATGCTCAGCAAATATGAGTAATACTGTAACTGTAGCTGAAAGTCCTGCATTAAGGGATGACTTTGAAGTAATTGCTACTGGTGATATTTGTTCAGGATATTCAGCCGAAATTACTACTGATGGATCAGAAAACAATGTAAGATACTGGTTATATAGAAACGGCTTAACTACTGGAAATTATATTGATGGTAATGGTGGAGCACTAGATCCTCCATTTACAGTAAACCAAGGAGGTACATATACACTCGAAGCAATTAATACAACTGGATGTAGAGCATTCTTAGTAGATAATGAAATAATTACAGAAACTAACTTGCCTACCGTTAAAGCAATTGTAAGCGATGGTGGAACAGATTGTGGAACTGGTGCTGTAATTACAGTACAGTTAGCTGATCCTAACATTACCTATCAATTATATAAACGAACAGGTTCAGGAGATGTATTAGTTAATGGTTCAGCTATTTCTCATTCAGGGGGTGTTCCTACTGATATTTCATTTGCCGGAATAATTGATAGAGATGCTTATTATACAGTAAAAGCATCTAATGGAAGTTGTGAAGTAGATATGTCAAATAATCCAGGAGTAGATGTTGACCCTAATAATAATGATGATGTTTATGTAAATATTATTGATGCTCCTGTAAAATATGAAGTAGGACCTACCGATGCAAGTATTTGTAATGGAGACTTAGGTACTGTATTCTATTTAGAAGATTCTGAAGCAGGTGTTACTTACAGTTTATTTGTTAGAACTGTAGCAGGAACAACTCAACTTGTAGATACTGTAAGTCCTGGAGGTTACATTGAATTTGAAGGAGTACATAATGTTCCTGGAGAATATTATGTAGAGGCTGATAATAGTACTTGTGTAACAACGATGATTAATGAGCCTGTATTAAATGTTAATCCATTACCAACAGCCTATAAAATGATTGGTTCAGGGTTCTATTGTGATGTTGCGGATGGAGCTGAAATTAAATTAGAGAACCAGGAAGCGAATGTTCGTTACTATCTTCAATTTCAAGACGGACTGGAAGAAGGAAATGTATTAGGTGGAGGTGCAGGTGATACTATAAGCTTTGGAAAATTTACAAAGGAAGGTATTTATAAAATTGTTGCTTATAATCAGAATACTACTTGTACATCGAATATGGAAGGTACTGTAGAAGTTATATTAACAAGTGCACCTCAAGATCAGATTTTAGATCCTACAATTGTTACAACTTATTGTAGTGCTGTTGCTGGAGTTGAACTTAAGTTAACTAATAATGAATTAGATGTAACTTATCAGGTTAGAGATGAAGGTAACAATGTAATATCTGAAGTAGTTGGTACTAATAACGATGTTGCAACTCCAGAAGAAATTAAATTTCCTGACTTAATTTCAGAAGGTACCTATACCATTTGGAAAACAAGAGGAAGTGATGCTTGTGAGTCAATAACAAATAATGGAAATACGATTGAAATTTCAAGCGAGGGGGAACCTACAGGTCACAATGTAGTTGTTGATAATAATAGGGTTTGTGGTTCGGTAGGAGCTACAGTTACATTAGAAGATTCAGAAACAGGAAGATCATATAGAATTGAAGCAGATGGAATTGCAGTAAATGACACAATAACAAGTATTGCAGGTGAACCTATTAACTGGTCTGTAAACGAAACTGTAGCAGGTCCTGTGATATACGATGTTATTGCAATAGCTGGAACTGTATGTGATAAATCAATGGGTTCTATAGAAGTAATGTTTAGTGAATCACCTAGTGCATTTGACGTATTTACAGAGTTAGATAGTAATGTTGGAGTACTTGAATACTGTGAAGGTAGTGATAGTATATCTGTAGGAATAGTATCAACGCAAGTTGATGTTGGTTATATGTTAATTGATAATGCAACTGGTAGTACTGTTGACTTTATTAGTGGATCTGGAAATAAAGAGTACTATAACAATAAATATGGAATAGGAAGTTATTCGGTAAGAGCAGTATTATTTTCTACGGGTTGTCCATTGACTACAACAGTACCAATTGATATAGTAAAATTAGATTTACCAGAATCATCTTATATGTTATCTTGTACTACTCCAGATATAGATGATTGTTATGTTGGAGATTATGTTACAATGGATGGAAGTGAAATAGGAATTGAATACTCTTTATTTAAAGGTAAAGTTGCTATCTCTCCAATAGGAAATGTAAAAGTTGGAGATGGAAATGGTGTTACTTTCAATGATGAAGAAATATTAGAAGGAGGAATGTACCATGTTATGGCAAGTAATCCTGTAACGGGCTGTAATGTATGGATTGAGGAAGGTATTAATTTCTTTGATTCACCTTTAATAGCTCGAAATGATAGTGTAAGTATTTATAAAAACGCACAAGCAGGGGGAATATTTGTTGGTATAAATGATGTATTTAATGCTGTAGTTGATAATCAAGGAACAGGACTTGAAGATCTAGGAAATATTAGATATGAAATCCTAGATGGTTTTGTTAATGAAACAGGTGAAGACATTGTAAATGATGAAGGAGAGTTAATTAAATCAATTGGTATAACAAAAATAGATTCAATTACGGGTAGTTTAATCTACGAGAAACTACCAAGATTCTTTGGATTAGATTCAGTTAGGTACAGCGTTCAAAATATTGATAAACCATACCGACAAGATGAAGCTATAGTCTATATTTATGTTGGAAATAAAGAATTAGATGAAAGTAAAACATTCTTAATTCCAAATGCATTTTCACCAAACGGTGATGATAAAAATGATAAATTTAAAATTACTGGTATAAACAAAAATGGTGTAACTGCCGAAAAATCTTCATTGGAAGTATTCAATAGATGGGGAACATTGGTTTATCGATCTAAGGGAACAACTTATGGTGAAGATGATGAATGGTGGGATGGAACCTCTAGTACATCTAATATGGTTACAATTGGTTCTGATTTACCAAATGGTACGTACTACTATATATTTAAAGTAGATGCCAATATTCCGTATTTTGATATAGAATCAGGAGAGACAACGAATAGAATAGAAAGTAAAGAATATAACGGTTATGTCGAATTAAGAAGATAAATGGTTATTAGATGTTTATTCTAAATATGAAATAGACCATGAAAAAAAGAAATGTTTTATATATAATAATGATTGTATTTGGAGCGTTTTTAGCTCAAAATACCTTTGGACAAGATATGGTTCAGTATAACCATTATATTGCTAATCAAGGTTTATTAAATCCAGCATATAATGGAACAAGAGATGTGATTAGTGGATTGTTAATACACAGAAGTCAGTGGATAGGATTTGAGGGAGCTCCTATGAACCAATCGCTAAATGTTCATGGACCAATTGAAGATACAAATTTAGGAGCAGGATTAAGTATAACCAACGATAGAATTGGTTTTTCAAATAATTTCGATGCTTTTGGATCTGTATCTTATAAATTAATGATTGATCGTAGACGTTTTGTATCTTTTGGACTTCAAATGGGAGTAAGTTCACATGTTTATGATGGTACACAATCAATAACAGAACAATTTGGAGATCCGGTTTTTCAAGGTAAATCATCAAAAATTGGTTTTAATGTGGGGTTTGGTTCGTATTTTTATGGAGAGAATTATTTTGCTGGCTTTTCTGTACCGCGAATGTTTACCAATAACTTTGATGAAAAAGGAGAAGTATTTAAAAATACACTAGACTTTAAAAATATGCATATGTATCTCTATGGGGGATATGTATTTGATTGGCAAGATGTGAAGGTTAAACCAACATTATTGTTTAGGGAGGTATACGGGGCTCCCTTGCAATTTGATGTTTCGGCAAATGTATTGTTAGCAGAAACTATTTGGCTTGGATTAGCCTATCGTTCGGTATCCGAAATTGTATTCTTAACAGAGTATATAATCGACAGAAGGTTTACTGTAAGGTATTCGTTTGATTATTCTTTAAATAATCTTAATAGATATGCCAAGTATGGTTCGCACGAAATAAGTCTGCAATTTGACTTTACATTTAATAAACGAGCAGGAATGCGTTCAATCAGATATTTTTAGTTGAAAATTACCTAACGAGGTTATAAATTAGCATAACGAAAAGGTATTGTTTACTAAATTGAACAATATTATTTTTTAATCACAACCTATAACCCTAGTTTCTTAATTGAGACAGAGTTAAGGAAATACGTCCTGATCATAGAATTAATATCTTTTATCATGAAGAATATTGCTCCTTACATAGTTTTTATCTTGGTAATATTTGCTTTTTCGCAAACTATTAATGCACAAGAGAAAAATGTAAAAAAAGCTAACTCTCTTTTTCAAAAAGGGGAGTATTACCGAGCTCTTCTGTCTTACGATAAAGCTAAAGCAGAAGGGGAAAATATTTCAAAAAGCACTACAAAGAAGATTGCGTTTTGTTATTTTCAATTGAATGATATACAAAGTGCCTTTGACACATATGGCGAAGTAATGGATGATTTATCTGGAAATGATCTATTAACATTCGCAATGACACTACAAAAATCTGGTGGATATGAATTAGCCATTGAATATTATGAAAAAGCTAAACAAGAAGGTGCAAATCCACGAAAGGTAGATGAGTTAATAGAATCGTGTAAGTGGGCAACGGAAAATCAAACTGTTAATTTATCTATTCGTGTTAATCCTACCACTATCTTTACGTCAGGGCAATCGTTTGGTATTGAGTATTATAAGGATGGAGTTGTGTATTCATCTACATCGCAGGACGAGGATAACAAGAATGTTGATAAGCAAGGTAAGGCATTTCTCGATCTTTATTATTCAGATTTAGAAAATGATGAGATACAAAAAGGTAGTTTATTATCAGAAAAACTACAATTTCAATATCATATTGGGGCTATTTCTTTTACATCGGATTATAATACAATGTACTATACATTAAGTGTAAGAGTAAGAGGAGATAGTAGGTTAAAGATTTATAAAGTACAATATGATGGAAAAGATTGGGGAAGAGGTGAAGAACTCCCATTTAATAGTGATGAATATGATTGTGTAACACCAGCAGTATCGCCAGATGATAGATTTTTGTACTTTGTATCAAATAAAAGAGGAGGTATAGGGGGTAAAGATCTTTACAGAGTTGAAAGGTTAAGAGGAGGAATGTACGGAAAAATGGTTAATTTGGGATCTGAAATAAATACTCCTGGAAATGAGGAGTTTCCATATATAAGTAAAGATGATGTTTTGTATTTCTCTTCGGATGGTCATATTGGATTTGGTGGATTAGATTTATTTAAAGCAGAGAAGGTTACTGGTAAATGGAAAAATGCAACGAATATGTTGCAACCATTTAATTCACCCAAAGATGACTTTGCATATAGTATTAATCCAAAGAATCCCAAAAGAGGTTTCTTATCAAGTAATAGAAGGGGAGCAGGGGATAATATTTTCTACGTTGAGTTCTTAGAAGAAGAAAAACCAAAAGTAGAAGAGCCGAAGATAGAAGAACCCAAAGAAGAAGAACCAAAAGTTGGAGATGTCATTGATATAACTAAGTTACCGGAAGATAAACCAGTGGTTGAAGAACCTAAGGTCGATTTATCTATGTTTCCTTCAGTTTTATCATCTAAAATTAAGTCAACTTACAATGGTAACGTAGCAGCTGGTGTTAAAATACAGATAATAGATGATATTACAGGAAATGTAATTGCAACAGGGATTTCAGATGCTAATGGTAATTTTAATATCACTATTCCTGATGAATACAAGAAAGAAGGACAAGAGTTTGAAATAGTATTTTCAAAAGACGGAGAATTTGATTCGAAACGAATGATTGTTAATATCATGGAAATTAATGATATTAATGACAAAGGAATATCTCTAAAACCAATATTTAAAGATGTAGTTTTGGATGACATTGGTGATATGATTCTGTATTATGATGATAATGGTGAATTATTAGAAGAAAGTAAGCGTACACTTGATAGGTTAGCAACTTATCTACTTAATAATCCTCAAATTGTTGTAAAATTAAATACGCATACAGATGCAAGAGGGAGTAAATTAGATAACTTAATGAAATCTCAAAAGATGAGTGAAAAAGTTGAAGGATTGCTTCAGTCTAAGGGTGTAGATGGAGAATCAACAATTCCAAGAGGATATGGAGAAAGGTATATTGTAAATAGATGTAAAAGAGGGGTTCTTTGTAGTGATGAGGAGCAACAAAAGAATAAGAGAATTGAAGTGGTTGTATGGAGGGTTAAAAAATAATTGAAATTAGAGAATTATGAGAGCAAATTATATTTTATCCTTATTTTTAACTGTAAGTCTTATAAGTGCAAAAGCACAATATGGTAAAGATAAATTGGCTGAATTACGCACTTCAAAAAAGATTGTAAGTGTTACTTCGGCACCAACAACCAATGATTTTGCAGTTCAAATTATTGCTTTAAAATATCCAGCAGAAGATCCAAACTTTTTTAAAAATATTGGGCAAGCACGTGAATTTAAATGTTCCGATGGATATGTTCGTTATACAGTTGGAAGTTTCTCAACTTACAATGAAGCAAAGAGTGAAGTTATATATTATAAAGATTTAGGTTATATACAATCATTTGTAGTAAATACTGCAGAATATCAATTAGGTAATAATGTAAAGAGAGGTTTTAAACCAGACCCAAATAAAAGATATACTATACAGTTAAGTGCATTTAGATTTCCGGTTTACTTAACTCATTTTAAGGGGCTTGAAAATATTAAGGAATTTTATTTGAAAGATAGGATATATCGATATACTATAGGAGATTATGAATATAATGATGCGGTAGCTGAGTTATCAAGTATAAAGGCGAAAGGATATCCTGATGCATATGTTACCGAACTAGATGCTTATATACCTTATCAAATAGAATAAAAAAATAAGAAGAGCGGTAAGTTTTAAATTTAAACTTACCGTTTTTTGTTACTTTTGCATTGTAGCAAGTCAGTCTATCGCCACTATATGTGGAGGAAAGTCCGGGCAATGCAGGGCACCATGCTTCCTAACTGGAAGATATCTGTGAGGGTATAGTATTGCAACAGAAAATAACCGTCCAGCCTTGGTTGGATAAGGGTGAAAAGGTGAGGTAAGAGCTCACCGGTACTTGTGGTGACACAGGTAGCCGTGCAACTGATGGATTGCAAGACCAAATATATTACGATTTCGAAAGATACAGGGCTGCCCGTCTTGATACCTTTATGGTAGTCGTAAGGGGTAGGTTGCTAAAGATTATAAGCAATTATAATCGTAGACAAATGATAGACCACTCTTTTATGAGTGACAGAACCCGGCTTATCGACTTGCTTTTTTTTTTCTTTCTTATATCTCTTATATTCGATACTATCTAAAACTTATCAAACATCTTAACATGAAGGAATTCTTAGCAAAGCTTATTAGGTATCTAACCGAGGATATGTGGAGAATAAAAAAAGTAGAGCTCTCAAAACCTCACTTAATTATTGTAAATATATTAAAGATATTATACTTAGCTGTTAAAGGATTTATTTACGATAAATGTCAACAAAAAGCATCTGCATTAACATTTTATTCATTAATGTCGGTAGTACCATTAGTTGCCATGTTATATGGTATTGCTTTAGGTTTTGGTTTTGATGAAACTTTGAAAGAAGAATTGACAAAAAGAATGGCAGGGCAAGAAGAAGTATTGCAATATATTTTAACGATGGCTGAACAGTATATAAAAAGTACAAAAAATGGGATTATTATAGGAGTAGGTTTGGTATTGTTGTTTTGGTCGGTGATGAGTGTTTTAGGTAATATAGAACAAAGTTTTAATGATATATGGGAAGTAAAACGTTCACGTAACTTTGCTCGAAAATTTACTGACTACATTGCGTTAGTAATTGTTGCTTTTTTATTTTTAGTATCAAGTAGTAGTATGATTGTATTTGTTTCAGGAAAATTTAATGATTATGCTGCATTAAGTTATGTGGGTAAATTAGTTTCTTCTATATTACCTTATGTATTGATTTGTTTTGTATTTACTATTCTTATACTTATTATGCCTAATACTAAGGTTAATTTTCTTTCTGCCTTAGTAGGAGGGGTTGTAGCCGGAATATTATTTCAAGTATTACAATATTACTTTATAAATGTAATGGTAGGAGTATCTAGAATTAATGCTATATACGGTAGCTTTGCAGCACTTCCATTATTCCTTATATGGATGCAGTTTAGTTGGCTAATTGTAATGTTTGGTGCTGAGATATCTTTTGCTATGCAAAATGTAAATAGTTATGAATTTGAAGCCGATACTAAAAATGTAAGTTTGGAATATAAGAGGATTGTAGCTCTATCAATTTGTCACCATATTATAAAAAGATTTGAAAAAGGAGAGGAACCAGTTAATTCATTGCAATTATCAATGGATTTAATGATTCCAATAAGGTTAATTAATGAAATACTATTTGATTTATTAAGAAGTAGAGTTTTAATTGAAGTTACGAAAGAATCAGGAGGAGAAGCTTCTTATTTACCAGCCTTAGATATTAATAAATTAACTACTTCAAAGGTGCTTAATATGATAGAAACAACGGGTAGTGAAAATCTGCATTTTGAAGAAACAGAAAATCTATTAAAAGTTAAAGGTATAATTGAAAAGTTTAAAGAATTACGAGCATCGTCTGGAGATAATGTTTTATTAAAAGATTTATAAGACATAAAATAAGAAAGGCTGTCAGTTAATCGACAGCCTTTCTTGTTTTATTTCCATTCAGGAATTCTTCCTTTTGTATATGGAGCGTTTAGTTCTGTAAGCAAATTTCTAATTTTAGGAAACTCAATTTCAGCAAGAGCCTTAACACGTTTAAGAACAGGAGGAAATTTTTCTTTTAGTATTTCAAATCCAGTTTTAGATGTTGTGGTAATATCAGAAGTACTGCTAATTTGAGTGTAAATAATAATATTCAATCTTCTCATTAAAGGCATTTCTGCAGGAGGAATTTCTTCCCAACTCGCCTTAGCTTTTACTCCTTGAAGTACGAAATTAATTGCATCAAGCTTTTTAATTACAGTATCAATTTCACTTGATAATTCTTTTTGTTTACTTGGCAAATAAAGAGCTGTTTGTTGCATTTGAATGGCTTCATTTTTTAAATCATTAACAAGTTGTAAAGTACCATTCATTACTTTGGCAAGCTTTGAAACCTCTTTTTGAAATGCAATTATTTCTTCCCTGCTTTTAGCAGGAAGAGTTGTATTATTTAGAGTTATAACAGAAAATTTTTGTGGTGAAATTAAAGAAACTCTAGTTTCGTTCGATATTTGGTCAATCTCAATAGTATATTCTCCGGGTAGTACATATATTCCTCCTTTTGTTTTCTTAAAAGGATCAAACTTAGAAGTTTTAGAAATATTAATATCATCGTATTTAAGATCCCAAGTAAATCTGGATATACCTTTAGATGGTTTTTGAGTAAATCTTCTAACTACATCACCTTCGCTGTCTTTAATTGTAATCAATAAGTAAGCAGGAATCTCTTTAGATTCTTCCTCTAAAGTTTTCCATGCAACTTGTGGAATCTTTTCCCCTTTCTCGAATAGTTCCTTTTCCTTCTCTTGTCGTAATTCTTTTGTTGTTTTAGGAACTTCTTTTTGAAATAAGGTAAAAACAGCTCCAAATTTAGGATTAGGAGTTCCATAATATGTTGCTCCTTGTGCATATCTCTTTGAAGTAGGAATATAGGTTTTAGCATCCTTAATTTTAAATAAATGAGATTCTTTTATAGCTATTTTGTCACAAAGCTCTCTTAATGGAGTATAGTTATCTAAAACGTAAAAACCTCGTCCAAATGTAGCTAAAACGAGATCTGATTCCCTTTCCTGAATAGCCAAATCCTTTACGGCTATTGCAGGTATTCCATTTTTTAGTTGAGTCCAGTTTTCTCCTTCGTTAATTGAAAAATATATGCCAAACTCAGTTCCTGCAAATAATAGTTCTGGACGTTCAGTATCTTGTTCTAGGGTGTGTACGGTTCCATTTGCGGGTAGATCTGATGAAATTGACTTCCATGTTATTCCTTTATCTATACTTTTAAGGATATAGGGCTTAAAATCATCATTTTTTAAATTGTCAAAAGATGCAAAAACAACGTTTTCATCAAATCGAGAAGCAAAGATGTCACTAACATAAGTGTATTTAGGAACGCTGGGAAAGGATTCTATTTTTCTCCAGGTTTTACCGTCATCTTCTGTTACTTGTATTAATCCATCGTCGGTACCTACATAAATTAATCCTTGTTTTACAGGTGATTCATCTAGCGATACAATAGTGTTATATTGAGATGTAGATATATCTTTAACAACTGCATCAGAACTCCAGTACTTTCCCATAACAGGCCATGTATTTCTATCAATTTGGGTTGTTAAGTCATTTGAAATTACATTCCAAGTATTTCCTCTGTCTGTAGTTTTAAATAACTTATTTGCTGCTATATAAAGAGTTGTAGAATTGTGCTTGCTTAATATTAATGGAGCGTTCCAGTTCCAGCGGTGTGTTTTTTCGTCTTTACGAGGCTGAGGTTTTATATATATTTTTTCACCACTCTTTTTGTCATATCTTACTACATTTCCATATTGCGATTCGCAATAAACGATATTAGGATTTGTTGGATCAACTCTGGACCAGAATCCATCTCCCCCGACAGTCACAATCCATTCTCCAGAGGTTACTCCAAATTCATTTGTATTCATTATCGGGCCTCCAAGTGTCATGTTATCTTGCGTTCCTCCATATACATTATAAAAAGGAGAATCATTATCAACGGTTACACGGTAAAATTGTATGATAGGTAGATTGTTTACGTGTCTCCAATTACTTCCATTATCGTACGTAATGTAAATACCGCCGTCTCCACCTATCATAAAATGATTGTTATTGTTTGGATCTATCCAAAGTGCATGATCATCTACATGCCTATCTTTATTTGAAATTTTTGACCATGTTTTTCCACCATCTTTAGTGACATGTGTATAAGTTTCAACGGAGTAAACTTTATCAAATTCAATAGGATCGCAAAATATCTCATTATAATACTGACCACTGGAAGAATGGTTGCTCATTTTACTCCAAGATTCTCCACGATCAGTAGATCTAAAAAAGCCACCAGAATTATTTGCAGCTTCAATAATTAAGTATAAAACATCAGGATTCTGAGGCGATATCGCGATCCCCATTCCTCCAATATGTTCTTTGGGTAAACCACTTTCTAGCTTACGCCAATTTTTACCAGCATCGGTTGATTTATATACAGCAGATTCAGGACCACCTCCTATTTTTGTATGTACGTGTCTTCTTCTTTGTTCTGTTGTTGCATACAGTATATCAGGATTCCTTGGGTCGCAAATTATATTATTGACTCCAGTATTTTCACTAATGTCTAATACTTTTTCCCACGTTTCTCCTCCGTCTGTAGTTTTATATAATCCTCTATCACCACCAGGTCCCCATACAGAACCTTCTGTTGCAACATAAACTATTTCAGAATTCCGGGGATCAATCAAGATCATACCAATTTGCCTGGAGTCTTTTAATCCCATGTTTTTCCATGTTTTTCCTCCATCAATTGTTTTGTAAACACCATCTCCATAGCCTAAAGCTCTTTGATGATTGTTTTCTCCGGTTCCTGCCCACACAACATTAAAATTGTTAGGATCCATTGCTAAGCAACCTATAGAATAGGCTCCATAGTTATCAAATATGGGTTCAAAAGTGATTCCTTTATTAGTTGTTTTCCAAATATGACCACTAGCAACAGCTACATAAAATTCTGCATGATTTTTCGGATTTACAGCAAAATCAGCAATCCTTCCAGAGGTAAAGGCGGGACCAATGCTTCTAAATTTTATGCCAGAAACTAATTCACTATTAATGATTTGTTTTTCTTCTTCTTTATTTTTGTTAGATTTATTCTGAGAGAATACTAAAGATGAATTAAACAAGCAGGTTATAAACAAAAATAACCGTATCTTTTTAAGAATTAGAAGATTCATAATAATTTTATTAAGTAATAATTTAATAGAGTTTTGAAATATAGTGCTTTTTAAGAATAGCAGGAAATAGTTGTTCATGAATAAAAATGATACTTAAGTAATAATAGAAAAGAGCTTCATATAGAAGCTCTTTTTATGCCGGCCGCATCAATTATGGATTATTTAAACTCCTGAATACAGGATTTGAGTGTATGTGATTCTCGGTAATCCTCCGTATCGTAAAGATAACCCGAAGGTGAGGCCCGCCCTTAAATCAAACAACGTTACTCGGTTTTATTGTAGTGTTGAGTTTAACAATCTAAATAAAACTGATGCGGTTTTCTTTATTCATATTATAAAACAAATGTATAATAAATATTTGTTCTATCCAAGAATTAGCAAGGGATTTAGCTATTTGTACAACTTAATATACTATGAAATAAATCAGCATTTTTTTTGCTGAGAAAGGAATCTATTCTTTATTTTGCAGATTATCAGAAACAAGGAATAGCTGAATGTATACTATTATAGATATTGAAACAACAGGAGGGAATTTTAATAATGGTAAAATAACAGAAGTTGCGATATATCTACACGATGGAAAAAAAGTAGTTGACGAATTTGTGTCATTGATTAATCCAGAGCAATATATTCCGGCCTATATAACTCAACTTACAGGTATAACTAATAATATGGTTGAGGAAGCTCCAAGGTTTTATGAAGTGGCGAAACAAATTGTAGAAATTACTAAAGACAATATTTTTGTAGCTCATAATGCTGCATTTGATTATGGTTTTATAAAAGCTGAATTTGAAGCGTTAGGATATTCTTTTGAAAGAGAAACTTTATGCACAGTAAAACTAAGCAGAAAGTTGCTTCCAGGTTATAAATCATATAGTTTAGGGAATATTTGTGAAAAGTTGGGGATTTCAAATGATGCCAGGCATAGAGCTGCAGGTGATGCTTTAGCAACGGTTTCATTATTTGAAATATTATTAAAGGAAAATGGAGGTGTTTTATTACCTTATAGCGACAATAAGTTCTTTTCAGTTAAGGGATTGAATCCTAAACTAGATATAGATAAAATTAAAGAGCTACCACAAAAAACAGGAGTGTATTATTTTTATAATGAAAAAGCTGATTTAATATATATTGGTAAAAGTAAAAATATAAAGCAACGCGTATTAACTCATTTAGGAAATCCCAAAGCTCAAAAAGCAATACGATTAAAGCAAGAAGTAACGGATGTAGATTATGAACTTACAGGTAGTGAATTAGTAGCATTATTAAAAGAGTCAGCCGAGATTAAACAAAATAAACCGATTTACAATAAAGCACAAAGAAAAAATAGGTTTCATTATGGATTATTTTGTTTTACTGATAGAAAAGGATATTTAAGGTTTAATATTGCTCCCAATGATGGTAGGGTGACACCCATAAGTTCATTTGAATCAGAGAAAGAGGCAAAGGATTTTCTATTTTTGAAAGTTGAAGAATTTGAACTTTGCCAAAAATTAAGTGGATTATCAAGTTCGACAGGAGCTTGTTTTCAGCATCAAATTAAGATATGTAAAGGAGCGTGTATAGATAAAGAATTAGCTAAAGAGTACAACATAAGAGCCCAGAAACTAATAGATCAATTGTCATATAAAAATGATAATTTTTTGATTATAGATAAAGGAAGAGACCTCGAAGAAAGTTCGGTTATTGTTGTTAAAGATGGAAAATATATGGGATTTGGTTGGGTAGATAAAGAAGTAGGTATCAATTCACTTGATGAAGCCATTTCACAAATAAAATTATATGATGATAATCAAGATGCACGTATTATTATCAACAGATTTCTAAAAGAAACTAATAAGACAAAAGTGATTGTGTTTTAGCTAAAAAATTATATTTCCTCTTTTTTAATTAAAATTCTTTCATGTGCACCTATTGCAGCAATATCTTCGTCAAAATTGAAAACAGCAAAATCAAAAAAGAGCTTATTGTCTTCGGCAAATTTAAGATGTACAGAACAGGTAACATTTTCTCCAACACAAAGTGGTAAAAGGTGTTTCATGTTTATTTCTGCACTAATAGTGGTGAATTGATCAGATATTCGTTCGCTAATCATTTCGTAAATGACCTTTTCTAATAATATAATTAAAGATGGAGTAGCAGCTTGATGAACATCTCCTGTTTTTAAGTTAATTACAGTATCTTTATCTTCAATACTATATTTTTTTGATAGGTGTAATCCTGGTTTTAAATCGTGCTGCATATCATGTGCTTTTTCTAAAATTTAGGTATATAGTTTTAATATACTTTTTTTAATAGAAAAAGTTAGTGATTAAAGCACGATTTTACAATTACTTCATAAAACTTATTTTATTAAAGAATTTCGTTTGATTGTTAATAAAATGTAAAGTAATAGCCAATTAATCGAATAAATAGATTTAAAATTCACTTGTAAAATAAAACTCAATATCCTCAAAATTTTGTTGAGCTAATTGTAACATGTAAGCAGAATCTGCTAAAAATACATCTCTACCTTGCTTATCTTTAGCCATATATTGATTCTTACGTTTTTTGAAGTCGGCCAATTGCGTTTCATTTTTCGATCTAACCCAACATGCTTTGTAAAGGCTAATTGGTTCATATCTACATTTAGCATTATACTCATTATTTAGTCGATGCTCAATAACTTCGAATTGTAGAGCCCCAACGGTTCCAATTATTTTACGACCGTTAAATTGGCTAGTGAAAAGCTGAGCAACACCTTCGTCCATCAATTGATCAATACCTTTAGCTAATTGTTTTGATTTCATTGGATCAGCATTTTCAATATATCTGAATAGTTCAGGAGAGAAGCTTGGTAAACCTTTGAAGTTAATTTTTTCACCTTCAGTTATAGTATCACCAATGATAAAATTTCCAGAATCGGGTAATCCAACAATATCTCCAGGGAAAGCTTCATCAATAATTGACTTTTTTTCGGCCATAAAAGCTGTTGGGCTCGAAAATTTGAAATTTTTACCCTGCCTTACATGTAAATAATTTTTGTTTCGTTCGAATTTACCAGAGCATATTTTTACAAATGCTATTCTGTTACGATGATTAGGATCCATATTTGCATGAATCTTAAATACAAAACCTGTAAATTTATTTTCATTAGGTTCAATTGTTCTGGTATCTGTAGAAGAGGGTTGTGGTTTGGGCGCAATTTGAATAAAGCAATTTAAAAGTTCGTTAACCCCAAAATTATTTAACGCACTTCCAAAAAACACAGGTGCTAATTCTCCTTTTAAATAATCCTGTACCTCAAATTCAGGATATACGCCTTCAATTAATTCCAGTTCTTCTCTTAAAACTTCTGCGGGCTGATCTCCAATTATATTTTCTAGATCAGGATTGTTAATATCATTAAAAGAAATACTTTCTTGTACAGTTTGTTTGCTTGCTTCAAAAAGATTAAGGTTTTGCTCAAAAACATTGTATACTCCTTGAAAACTAGGGCCGTTACCAATTGGCCAACTTAACGGGCGAACCTTTATTTTAAGTTCTTCTTCTAACTCGTCCAACAAATCAAAAGGATCTTTACTAGGCCTGTCCATTTTATTAATAAATACCATAACGGGAGTATTACGCATTCGGCATACTTCCATTAATTTTCGAGTTTGGTTCTCAACCCCTTTAGCTGCATCTACAACAATTATAACACTATCTACCGCAGTAAGTGTTCTAAATGTATCTTCAGCAAAATCCTGGTGACCAGGCGTATCTAGAATATTTATTTTATGATCATTATAATTGAAACCCATTACCGAAGTAGCTACGGAAATTCCCCTCTGTTTTTCTATTTCCATAAAGTCAGATGTGGCAGTTTTTTTAATCTTATTTGATTTAACTGCACCTGCAACGTGTATAGCACCTCCAAATAAAAGTAGTTTTTCGGTCAAAGTAGTTTTACCTGCATCGGGGTGACTTATGATTGCAAATGTTCTCCTTCTTTGTATCTCTTCAATAAAGCCCATAATTCTAATTTGTAAAAACGAGCGCAAAGTTAATGATTGTAATTCTATTAATTACTCATAAAGACTTATCTTTTTTGGTATTAATACTTTATTTTTTTGAAACAAGGTTAGGGTATTAGTGTTTATAATATATTTTGTAGTAAAAAGTTTGAATTTGATTAAAAATAAATGATTTTTATTGCCAATTATAAATAAAACAATATATGAGTTGGACAAATTATCATGGACATTGTAAATATTGTGATGGACATGGAGAAATAGAGGAATATATTCAGCAAGCTATAAAAAATGGAATGAAAAAAATTGGAGTATCTTCGCACGCTCCGGTTCCATTTGATTGTTTCTGGACAATGAAACAAGATAAGTTGATAACTTATTTAAATGAAATTAAAAACTTAAAGATAAAATATAAATCAGAAATTGAGATATTAACCTCACTAGAGATTGATTACATTCCAAATGTCACAGGACCTGATTTTAGTTTCTTTGAAGATATAAAACTAGACTATATAATCGGATCAATTCATTTTGTTGATAGATTTAGTAATGGTAAACATTGGGAAATGTTAGATGGTGGATATGAATTGTTTATAAAGGGATTAGATGAAATTTTTGGAGGAGACACAAATGCAATGGTGAAAAGGTTTTTTCGGTTAAATAGGGAAATGATAGAAACTCAAAACTTTGATATTATAGGTCATCTTGATAAAGTAAAATCAATAAATGTTTACGAAGATTTTTTTAATGAAAAGTCGGAATGGTATATTAAGGAGATAGAATCTACATTAGATTTGATTGCATCGAAAAATGTAATTGTTGAAATTAATACCAAATCCTTTGAGAAAAATGGCTTATTGTTCCCAAGTGTTGAGTTTTTTGATACTATGTTTAAAAAAGGAATTGGAGTTACTATTAATAGCGATGCACATTTTCCTGATAAGTTAGAAGTAGGGTACAATTATGTAGCAGAAGAATTGTATAAAACGGGCTTTAGGTCATTAAAAGAGTTTAATAATGGAAAATGGATTGATGTACCATTTACTAAAAAAGGTTTAATATGGTAAATGATAAGGATTCTTTCATTTTTCATTTAGTAGATGTTTGTAATTTTGATCATCAGAAGGCTATTATCGAATTAATGAACGAATATATGCTTGATAGAATGGGATTAATGAAGGAAATGCCAGTTGATTTTGCTGATAAATTAATTAGCGGTATAAGTCAACAAAACAATTACCTGGGATTTTTATTGCAATATCAAGATAAATTTATAGCATTAGCAAATTGTTTTATTGGTTATTCAACTTTTCAAGCTGAGCAATTAATAAATATCCATGACTTTATTGTTTCTGCAAAATACCGTAATATGGGAGCAGGAAATGAATTACTTACATATATTAGTCAATATGCATTAAAGAATAGTTTTTGTAAAATAACCTTGGAAGTTAGAACAGATAATGACATAGCACAAAGACTATATAAAAAAGCAGGTTTTCAAGAATGCACACCTTCCATGCTTTTCTGGCAAAGGAAACTTAAAAAAATACTTTTCTAATATTACTTTGTAATATGATAAGTAGAAAATTCGTAACTTTTGTTCAAAAACTGTTTGTTTAATTGATAAACTCTTCTATATTTGCTGGCAATTTATAAAAAATGTTGATGAATGTATTCAATGCAAATTGGATAATTGTAGAAAAATGTAAAAGCATACTTTTGTTAAGTGTTTGTTAGTTAGTGTTTTATTGTGTTGTATTAATAAAATGTGTAACATTTTATGTTACAAGTCGTACTACAAACTACCATAAAACAAGTAAAAGTAGCGAAGTCAACTATTTAGTAATATTATTTTGTTATATAAAAACAAAATACTGAGCATAATTAATAGAGTAAAATATTCAAATAACCAATAAGGTATTTGTTGTAATAAATAAAACAATGGCTAAAAACAAATACGTATTCGATTCAGAAACATTAACTTATATTCCTGTTGAAGTTACATTTAAGGAGAAATTTAAGAAGTACTTACCAATAATATTATCAAGTTTATTAATAGGAGTTGCAGCTTTTGCAATATTGGCATTCGGAGGTTATCAAACACCAAAGGAAAAACTTCAGGCTCAACAATTGAAGGATTTTAAAACCAATCAAGAATTGTTGAATAATAGAATCGAAGAGGCAAATAGTACATTAAATAAACTTATTGCTTTTGATGATAGTGTTTACAGAACCATACTTGGAGAAAATGCATTAGATAGTTCGGTTAGGTTAGCAGGTACTGGAGGTACAGATAAATATGCTGATTTAAAAATATCTAGTACTCCTGAAGAAATTATTGCTTCTTTTAAGGATCTTGATAAACTTGTTGCAAAAATGAATGTGCAGGAAGGTTCATATAAAGAATTACTTAATAAAAGTATTTCAAATATTAATCGATTACAACATATACCAGCTATAATACCTATTGCTAATTGGGATTTAAAAAGAATTGGGTCAGGATTTTCACCGAGGCGTTATCATCCAACTTTAAAAATATGGCGTCCGCATGAAGGTATTGATTTTATTGCTAAAACTGGTACAAGTATTTATGCTTCTGCTGATGGTGTTGTGGCTAGTGTAAGGTTCTCAGATACTTTTGGAAAAGTAGTTGAAATAGATCATGGTTTTGGATTACGTAGTTTATATGCTCACATGAGTAAATTTAATGTAAAGAAAAAAGGGGAAAAAGTAAAAAGAGGACAAGTAATAGGTTATGTTGGAAGTACTGGAATATCTTCAGGACCTCATTTACATTATGAAGTACATGTAAATGGAAAAGAAGTAAATCCGGTTAAATATTTCTTTAATGATTTAACAGCGGGAGAATATAAGGCTATAGTTGCTCAGTCCGAGAGTGTAGAAACTTGTATGGAATAGATATAGATAATATTTATCAAATGAGAAAAAGGAATCCAATAGGATTCCTTTTTTTGTTTGCATTAATTTCATTTTTTAAATGATATAGATTAATAGAATTTATTGTGGTTGTATTCTGCAGGTAATGAGTGGTATATATTTGATTAGTGTCAGGTGTTGATTGACTTCTGTTAGGGAAGAAAAGTTTTCGGAAACGGTTTCGGCGATTGTAATCGTTTACGAAGTAGTATTTAAGAAGAAATGTTTAAATATGTAAAACTAGGTACTTACATTTGTTTAATAAGAAAAAATCCTTCTTGAATTGATAAGGATGATTTAAATTAGAAATAAATAAGTAAGTTAATATAAAAACTGGGGATACAGTGTTTTAATATAGCTTACAAATAATCAAATAACCTCAATATTTAAATTAATGGCTTTAAAAGATTTAATCGTATTCTTCCTATATATATTGGGCAATGTGGGAGTAAGTGTTTATTTAGGTAAAAAAATCAAAGATTCTGATGACTTTTTTGCAGCAGGTAGGCAATCATCATGGTGGTTAAGTGGACTTTCAGCATTTATGACTATGTTCTCTGCAGGAACATTTGTTGTATGGGGAGGAATTGCATTTAAAGCTGGATTTGTTGCTGTAACAATATCTATGTGTTTAGGGATAAGTGCAATGTTTGTTGGATATTATCTTGCAGGTAAATGGAGGAAATTAGGAGTTTCTTCAGCGGCAGAATACATTACCTTAAGGTATGGAAATTGGGCTTTAAATGTTTATACATGGTTTAATATTCTATATAGATTATTAGGAATGGCGGTTGCTTTATATTCATTAGCAATTGTTCTTCATGCAATAATACCAGAAAGTTGGGATGCTTTCTTTATAGAAACAATTGGAATCAGAGCAGTAAATTTAATAATCATCTTTTGCGGAATTATTATCGTTGCATATGCAATTTTTGGAGGATTATGGGCTGTGTTATTAACTGATGTATTACAGTTTGTTATATTGATGGTGGCTGTAATTGCTGTAATTCCTTTAGGATTTATAAAGATGGGTGGTATATCCACTTTTATAGAACAAGCACCTGATAAATTCTTTACTCCAGTTAATCAAGAGTTTACTTGGGTGTTTATGGCTGCTTGGGTAATTATCCATATGTTTAAAATTGGAGGCGAATGGGCTTTTGTTCAGAGATTTATATGTGTTTCGAAAACAAAGGATGCTAAAAAAGCAACTTACTTATTTGGAGCACTATATATTATAAGTCCAATTATATGGATGCTACCACCAATGATGTATCGTATTATTGATTCATCAGCTAATTTTGAGCAAGCATATGTATTAGCGTGTAAATATGCTTTACCAGAAGGATTGCTAGGATTAATGATTGCTTCGATGTTTGCAGCTACCGTAAGTATGATTGATTCTGAATTAAATGTATATGCTGGAGTATTAACAAAAGATTTTTATAAACGACTTTTTAAAAATGCAACAGAGAATGCACAGGTAGTTGTAGGAAGAGTTTTAACACTTTTACTTGGAGCATTGGTTACATGGTTGGCTATTTTGGTTCCTCGAATGGGTGGGGCAGAAGACATTATATTGTCGATAACGGCTTTAGTTGCAGGAATAACTGTGCTACCAGTGATTTGGGGAATGTTTTCGAAAAAAATCAACCAAAAAGGAATTTTCATTGCAATTGTTATCAGTGCATTTTTTATCATTCTTGCAAAATATGGTTTACTAACTCAGGATGGTTGGTTTATATCTGAAAATCCATCTGGTGCATTTGCCTGGATACTAAGATATGCTCGTACCATTGAAGCTGTTTTGGGTGTTATTATTCCAGTTGTTGTTCTTATTGCAATTGAAGCTACTTTAAAAGCTGAAAGCACTCACTTTATTCCAATCAACGAACATTGTGAGGAAGGTGAAGATGGAGAATCGTCTTTATTCCCGGCAAAAATTATGGCTGTGGCAATTGGTTTATTAGCAACTATCATTGCCTTATTAGCTATTACAGCAACTAAAGATATAACACCGCAATGGGTATTAAGTGTTACGCTATATACCATAAGTGCCGGCATCTGGTTTTCTGTTAAGAAGAAGGAGAAAATCAGATTAAGAGATAAGAGACTTTAGATAAGAGAGATTTTAGGACTCTCAAAATTGCTTAAACCACACGCTACCGAACGATTGTATCGTGTAGTTTGAAGTAATTAATAAATAAAAAGTTACACGATGTAATCGTGCGACAGCAAAATAAAATAAACATTAAAAAATAAGCTAGTACTCAAGCATAGCACTGGGAATATTATCCAAATATCTTATGTCTTGATACTTATATCTTGATACTTAATATAATCATGAAAACAAAAAACGAAAAATACGAAGTTGTTGTAGTTGGTGGAGGAATGGCAGGTTTTAGTGCTGCAGTTTCATCAGCCCGTATGGGAAGAAAAACATGTTTAATTCAAAATAGACCTGTGTTTGGAGGTAATTGTTCTTCTGAAATTGGAGTAACAATTCATGGTGCTGCAGCCTTTCATGCTTATGCTCGTGAAACTGGAATCATTTCGGAATTATTAATAGAGGAGCGTTCTAAAAACCATGCTGAGATTTATGAAAATGGATGGATAAATAGCATTTGGGACATGGTTATGTACGATATGGCTGTTAAAACAGAGGACTTAACATTCTACTTAAATACAGACATGCGTGATGTTAAAATGTCTTCAGATAATAAAATGGAAGCAGTTATTGCGTATATCCAAAATGCAGAGACTGAATTAATAGTTGAAGGTGATATTTTTGTGGACTGTACAGGTGATGGTATTGTTGCAGACAGAGCAGGTTGTGAATGGCGTTGGGGTTCTGAATCCAAAAGCGAATTTAATGAAGTTCATGCTCCTGAGGTTGGAAGAAAAGAAGATGTAATGGGTAACTCTATCCATTTTAGGTGTAAAGATATGGGACGTCCGGTTCCTTTTACAGCGCCAGATTGGGCTGTTAAACATGATAATCCAGAGTATTTTTATGAGCAAGGTCGTATTCCTAAAGATAAAAGAGGCGGCTTCTGGTGGCTAGAGATAGGTGTTCCTTACGATACTATATACGATAATGAAAATATTCGCCATGAATTAACACGTCATACCCTAGGAGTTTGGGATTGGATGAAAAATCACGATCCTAAAATGAAAGAGGAAACTAAAAACTACGCCATAGATTGGATTGGTCAGGTTCCTGGTAAAAGAGAGAACCGTCGTATCATGGGAGAATACTTTATGACTGAGAATGATGTTCAGGAGAAAAAAGTATTTGATGATGAAGTAGGCTTTGGAGGTTGGTTTGTTGACCTTCATACACCTGGTGGATTATTAGCTGAACATTCAGAGGCTTCTTCGGCTACTGATGGAGGTGAGTATAATACTTTTGATGAATATAGTGTAAAATCATACTGCGGTCCTTACGGATTCCCTCTACGTTCTTTAATTGCTAAAGATGTGGATAACCTGATGATGGCAGGTAGAAATATTAGTTGTACGCATGCAGCTCTTGGTACATTAAGAGTTATGGGTACAACTGCAGTAATGGGAGAGGCTGTAGGTATAGCTGCATCTATTGCTATTGAAAAAGGAGTTGGCATTAAAGATGTTCCCGGTAAATATGTTTCTGAAGTACAGCAACAGTTGCTTCGTAACGGATGTTTCTTGCCAAACTTTAAAAATACAGATGAAAACGATTTAGCGCTTAAAGCTACCATTACTGCAAGTAGTGAAGATTGTTTACATGGTGCAGGACCTGAATCAAAAGGATTCCATGAAGGACTGGCAATCTGGAAAGATCAGCCTCAATATCATGTTGAAACTCTTGAAACTATCAAAGGGCAGATTGTTGGAATTGGAAGCGATAAATTAGACTCTGTTTCTGTGTGTTTAACAAACACTTCTGATTCTGTACAAGAGGTTGAAGCTTACATCCGTCCTATAGAAGGAATTTGGGATTATAGAGTTAATGCTTCTGAGCCTATTGCTACTGCAACATTAAAGGTTCCTGTTGGTGAGAAAGTTTGGGTGGATTGGGATGTTAATCTAAATGCTGATAATGGTTTGCCTTTAAATAAATATGTACGTATTGATTTAGCAGCAAACAAAAACCTTGAATGGAAAGAGGCTGGCTGCGTAATACCAGGACATACTGCGATGTACCAGATTGGAGAAAATAAAATGCGCCGTTACTACAATGGTAATACTTTAAGCTTTAAAGTTTCTCCGGCACAGGACTGTTTTTCTCCGGCTAATGTTGTAAACGGTGAAACTCGTCCATATTCATACACCAATGTATGGGTATCAAACAGAAATTGTCCTTTAGATCAATATCTACAATTAAGCTGGGATTCACCTCAAAATGTTAGTCAGGTAGAATTAACTTTCCCTGGACATTTATTAAGAGAGTATCATGCTTATGCGCCATTTTACAAAGATCCTCAATGTCCTAAAGATTTAGATATTATGGGATGTGTTGATGGAGAATGGATTTATTTAGCTGAATTAAAAGATAATTACCAACGCCAATGCAAGGTTAAGCTAGATAAGTCATATAAGGTAACAGATATTCGTGTTGTAGTAAAAACTACAAATGGTGATGCAAGTGCTATGATATACGAAGTTCGTGTATATTAAATAAGTTTTATAAAGTTCTGTTTTTAAAAGGTTGTCTGCTCAGACAACCTTTTTTTTGTGATAAAAATGTAAACGGTTACGACGATTGTAAACGTTTACGTAAACGTTTACGCTTTGAAATCAAATGTTTAAGATTGTTTTTGATGGTTAAAATATGTTATTTCAATTCAAATCAGAATACAAGCAGAAATAGCTTGATGTTAAATTTTTAAATTATTATTATGAAAAAAGCATTACTTTTTATTACAGCATTTTTTTTAACCATTACTTCATTTGGACAGACAGATTTAACTCCTACTAAGAACGGGGGTATAAATCAGGGACAATGGGATGGAGATTTATTCCTTTCAACATATTCTTGTAGAAATTCAACTTCGTGGATGCGATATGGTCTTTCTTTTTTTGATCTAAATATGTATAATTCAGAAAATATTCAATCGATTTCGTATAAAGTTTTTTGGAGCAAAGTGGAACATCATGATGGTAGTTGGGTTGATTATGATCTGTCTGATGTAAATGGATTATGTACTTTCGAACTTTATGTACTAGATTATGATGAAGAAACTCACGATTTTGAGACAGATGATTCTAACATAAATTGGGACTATATTGTAGATGGACAGGCAATAGCCATGACGAAAGTAGCAGAATTAATTGATGTTCCATATAGTTCTTTAAATAGTTTATTAACATTTTCTAGTGATGATTTAACTAATACTGTGAAATCATATGCTGGAGGAACTAAAAAAATATGTTTTGTATTAAAAACCTTAACTGGTAATGATACTAATCCAACTAAAATTAGATTCTATTTTAATACTGTAAATGATGAGACTGACAAACCTACTTTATCCTTAGATCTTGCAACAGATATAAATGATAATGTTTTAGAGAGTGCAGTAAAAATATATCCAAATCCAGCAACTTCAGTAATTAATTTTACAGAGGAAGTTGTAATTGCAAACATTTATAATGTTGGTGGAAAATTGGTAAAAACAACAGAACCTACAGAAAGATTAAATATTGAGGATTTAACATATGGATTGTATATGGTTGAAATAACTGCGATTGATGGTACAGTAACAATACAAAAGTTAATTGTAAAGTAAATATAGTTGATTTATATTAGTTGAAAAATAAGCTCATTAAAGATTAAATTATCTTTGGTGAGCTTTTTTGGGCAACTACTAAATAAGCGTTATTTTATTATGGAGGATTACTAAGTTATTATGAAATATATTACATTGATTAGTTTAATAAATAACAATTAGTTACTCTATCTGTCCGAAATCTTCTTTGTAAAGCATTGTACCATCAATAGATACTAATTCTAAATCATCAATAGAACCGGTTCCATAGAAAAAGATTTCTAAACCTAAGATTTCTCCTAATGCCTTTTTATAACTTTGAGTATAAACAACATCTTTGTTGACTTTAAAAACCAATTCTTTATCAAAATTCTGAATCTCAATAATTCCCCAGTCAGCTAAATCAACACAAAATGGCGACATATCGTCCTTGCTCCCAGTTTTATATATTTCACTGTAGCAAACATTAATCCAATAGGAGCATCCTGGTTTTGAAAAGTATTGTTGGATCATACCATTCTTACATCTAATTCTGATAATGATATTATTACAATTGGTTTGAGGCCAGAAACCTGCGCTTTTTGCTCTGAGTTTTAAACGAAATTGATCGCCATCAATATCATAATCCTGGTAATTGTACAACCTCATAACATTTAACTGTGAAGTATCCATTCCGCATTTAGCCATATCTCCTGTAGTCAAATGCCAATAGCCATCGGGTTTTTGAATTATTTCATTAGCAATAGGATAAATAGATATATTTCTGTTCATATGTTGTCCGGTTCCAATAGCCACCCAACCATCAGTTGGAACCACTACTTTATCAAAGGTCTTTACTACTTTATCACCCTTGAGTAGTTGAGGATAAAAAATCCCTGGATATTTAAAGAAGTGCCCTGTTTTATTTCGGGTTTTAGGTAATGTTATTGTGTCTATATAATCTCCAAAATGTAATTGCAGGTCTTCTTTTTTATGGTCTTCACCTTCAATATTAAAAAATATAGTGGCGGTGTTATATCCTTCAATTCTTTCTACTACAAGATTGGTATCAACATTTATTCTTTTAATTCTTCTATTTGAAAATATTGAGTATAAGAAAATTGTAATAAGTATTCCTGAAACAATAAAAAACGAGATAGTTTTTTGTTGTGTGTTAAATTGTATTTTTGTGGATTTTGGTAGTTCAGACTTGATACTCAGAGCATATTGTTCTAAAGCTTTATGTGTTGTTTCTTGAGGAGTATAACTCTCCTTGGTTTTTAGCTTGCCAAATATTCTTTTTAATGTGCTTGGACTAATTAGAATTTTAGTTTTTTGTTGGATTTGGAAGCTTAAATCCTGATAATCTCTATTTTTCCAGTTAGCCATTTCTCCCTTCTTGTAGAAACGCTTAAAAATATCTTGTATTTCCTGTATTGTAAGGTTGTTCATTTAATAAAAATACCTGTGTATGTATTTAGTTATGTTTTGGTTAGGTTGTTCATGTTAATGAGTAGATTCTGAATAACACAAATATATCAAAATATCATTCCAATATATAAATTTAAGGTACAGAAATGATGAAAGAGGATATGTAAATGTATATCATTTTCTCTGTTTTGATTAATTTAAAATTGATATTTATGAGACTAATTTATTTTGCAGCAGTACTTCAATTGTTAACAACATTTACCTTAGCTCAAAAGCGAAAAGATAATCGTCCTAACTTTATAATTATATATACCGATGATCAACAATATAATGGAGTGGGCTATACAGGAAATAATGTAATTAAAACTCCATTTATGGATAAATTAGCTTCAAAGTCTATGCAATTTACAAATGCCAATGTTGCATTTGCTCTTTGTAGCCCAAGTAGAGCAGCTATGCTAACAGGTAGATATAATAGTGCCAACGGTGTTATGCAATTAAACAGTAAATTAAATGATGGAGAAGTATCTGTTGCATCGCTGCTAAAAGAGGTTGGATATTCTACTGCGATAACAGGAAAATGGCATATCCCTCAAAAACCTGCGCAATTAGGTTTTGATTTTTATAGTTATATGTATTCAAACGGAACTTATTATAAAAGGCAGTTTTTTGAAAAAGGAGATACTTTAAAACCCGAAATACACTGCGATTTATATGCTGCTAATAGAGCAAAAGATTATTTAAGAGAGCAATCTGAAAAAGATGAACCATTTTTTCTTTATTTCTGCTCACAGACACCACATATGAATGGTAAACTAATATGGGATGCAAAGGAGAAAACAAAAGCATTGTATAACTACAAAGATATGCCAGTGCCAGCAAATCATCTAGATGATTTAACAAATAAACCAGCTTATTTAAAGAAAGTACGAAACCTTAGACAAGCTAAAAAATATGGATATCCAGATTCAACAGCCATTCAAAAACATGCCTTAGATTATTATTCTGTTATTACTGAGTTAGATGGATTTATTGATGGTTTAATTAAGGAAGTAAAGAAATTGGGATTAATGAAGAATACGTATATCTTCTTTATGAGTGATAATGGATGGATGGTTGGAGACCATGGATTTACAAGTAAAGTATTACCATATAGACCAGCTGCTCATGTGCCATTTTTTGTATTAGGGCCAGATGTAGATAAAAAATCAGTATCTCCTACAATGGTATCAAACATAGATATAGCTCCAACAATGCTAGAGTTGGCTGGTTTAGAAATACCTGAATATATGCATGGTAAAAGTTTAAAAAATGCGTTGAATGGAAAAAGTATGGTAGTTCGTGATGTATTTGTTTATGAGGGTTTAGGAAGATATGGCGGCTCCAAAGCAAATCTGGCAGCAATTTCAGATGATTACCGATTAATAATTACTTATGAAGATAATACTCTCAAGAAGGAGACTTTTAGAGAATTATATCATCAAAGAAATGATAAATGGGAAATGAATAATCTGGCCACCAATTCTGAGTATAAGGAAGTTGTTGCTGATTTGGAATTAGCAATTGAAAAGCATAAAAAAGAAGTTTTAGGAATGTAATTATATAACTAGATTAACTAGGAGATAAGGTTAACGAGAAAAAAACTCAACATGAGACTATAATCATAATGTAAATAATCATTCGGTGGTTAAAACATAATAGAATAAATAAATGAAAAACTTATTATTAGTTATATTATTGGTTGGATTTCAACTAATAAAAGCTCAAAACAAACCAAACATTCTGGTTATATATACCGATCAACAACGATATAATACTCTCAGATGTTTGGGAAATGATGAGATTATTACTCCAAATTTGGATAAGCTTGTTGAAACAGGTACAGCATTTACACATTCTTTTGTATCGGCCCCTGTTTGTATGCCATCTCGCTGGAGTTTACATTCTGGAATGTATACTTCATCTCATAGAGCTTATTCAAATCATCATGCACCAAAAGAAAAACCCAAAACATCATTGCCTTTGGAGTTAAAGAATCAAGGATATAAAACAGCCTTAATTGGTAAAAACCATAGTTATTTGAACGAGGAAGTAATTGATGTGATGGATCATGGAGAGCATTTTAAAAAGAAACCAGAGGATGGAAGAAATGCATTGAAAGCCATGCCTTGGAAGGTAGAGGATGATCCAATGCACAAACTAACCAATCATACTCTTGAACTGTTAGGTGAGACTAAAGAGGAAAATGCTAAGCCTGTTTTTATATGGTTATCTTATCTGTATCCACATACACCGTATTTATGTCCTGAACCCTATTTTTCGATGTATGATACCATTGAAATATCAAAACCGGCAATTGAAAGAGAAGGATTGAAAGCGGCGGGTAAGCCTTTCAGGCAGCAGTTTCACCAATTTAACAATAATGGATTGTTAGAATACGATGAAGAAACCACCATGCGAATGAAAAGAAACTACTATGGAATGGTATCTATGATTGATGCTGAAATAGGAAGATTGGTTACATTTCTTGAAGATAAAGGCCTTAGAGAAAATACTATCATTGTATTTACTTCAGATCATGGCGATTATATGGGAGATCATGGATTGTATACGAAGAGTCCGAGTATGTACGATTGCTTAACACGTGTACCGCTAATATTTAACTGGCCCGGTAAGATTAAAGCCAATAAGGTAAGCGATGAGTTAGTTTCGAATGTAGATATTATGCCAACATTACTTGACTTCGTAAATATTGCAATTCCAGATCAAGTTCAGGGAATTAGTTTAGTTAATCATCTTGAAGGAGGAAAATTGAAAAACACTAGGAATTACGTGGTTTCGGAATACGGTATTCCAGGAGTTCCCTACGCTTTGGAAAATGTAGAAGAGCTTATGCCTGATTACAAAGAAAATCCAATCTATTTCAGTAATCCTAAGGTGCCCTGGGAAGCCAACCCTGTAGCACTATCTGGTAGAATGAGAATGATTCGCTCACATAATTACAAATTAGTGCAAGAACTAAATGGAACAAGTGAATTATATGATCTGAAAAGAGATCCTAACGAATTAATAAACTTATATAACAATCCTAAATATAAAGGCATTCAGAAGAAGATGACCAAAGCCTTAGAAAATTGGAAGAAAGATATCCCAGGGACTGAATTGGATTCTTTGCAGATGGGAGAAAAGAATATGCAAAAGTATTTACAGAAAAGAGCTAAAAAGAAATAATTATTGTGAGGATAAGGAACCGTTCTTTATAATCATCATGTAAATAAGAACGGTTTCCTAAAATTACCATTAAGAATAGAATCGAAACAATCAAATTATACTATACAATATGAAAAAAGTAATTAACCTATCATGCTTACTCGTACTGTTATCAATAGTTGCTTGCAGCAATTATAAAGTACCCGAGGATAAAGAAGTTAATGGTACTGTAACTATACATACTGATAAATATAAACAAAAAGTGTGGGGTATTGGATTTGAGATTCAGAGCGATGCTATTGGTTCTGGTAATACAGGATTACCAACTGATAAACATGCGGTACCTCACGATTTAACACCAGCAGAAAGAGAACGATTTTCGAAGGAAATGCTTCAAGGATTTAGATATTGCCGTTTAGCTGGAGGTTTATATTGGAGAGGTTTATATAAAGGACAAAAGTATTTACAACCTCGTTGGCCGGAACAATTGCAGGAAATTAAGCAAATGATGGATGTTGCCGGTGTGGAAGGTGTTTCTTTAGAATATTGGTCACCGGCTCCATACTGGAAAGCTAATAACAGGTATGTTGGTGAGGCTGGAAAAATGCAATACAACACTTTGCGCTGTTTTGGTCCCGACTTTGACAAGGATCCAGTATATAAAGGGGATACAGTCCGATTTTTAAAAGATTTTGGACAAGCTTGCGTTAAGGATATTCAAACACTTAAAGAGGCAGGGATTAAAACCTCGATGTGGGGCATGCAGAATGAACCTGATATGCAAAATGCAGGTCAATACTCAACTTGTAAATATCATAAAGCTAAAGATTATATAAAAGCATATATTGCTTCAGCAGAAGCTATACGTAAATATGATCCAAGTATCTTGTTGTTTTCGGATACACACAGTGGTTTTCCTAAATTAATAGCACCTGGTATGAAAGATCCTAAAACTGCAGAATTAGTTGATGCTTATGCAGTGCACACTATTGGGTGGGACTCGGAATCAGTAAAAGGTGTTCATAAAAAAATAAGAGAAAGGTTACCTGAACGTCCTTGGTTTCAAAATGAATATGAATATTTACAAGGAGGAGCAACGCCAAAAAGATGTTTAAATACAGTTCAACATATAATGAACTCTTTTCAATTGGGTGAAAATCCTACATGGTATTGGATTCATGCTTTAAAACCATTTAAAAATTCAGAAGCAAGTGGTTACTCATTGGGCTTTTGGAAATCATTAAATGATACAGTTCCTGCAAATTTAGATAAACGATGGGAACGTTGGGTAAAAGGTCCTGAAATTACATCAATGCCAGAAGAATTTAAAAAAATGGAGTTTATTGCTCCGCAACGAAGAAAGAAAAAAGAGCCAGGCGTTAAATACAGTTTTGTATTAAATCAACCTGCTACTGCTTTTATTGTGGTTGAGGAAAAAGGAGGTTTTGTGCCCGAAGGATGGACAAAAACAGATTTTAAAGTAGAACGAGAAGGTGGAGTAGATGTTGTTTATACAAAAGAATTAAAGAAAGGTAAAAATGTAATTGCTCAGCACACTGGAAAAGAAGGAGAGGAATATGGTGCGCCTCATGCTTGTTTTATTAAAGGAAGTGATCCGGAGAAGCTAATTGTACAAGTAGGTATTAATTCGCCAATAAAAATACAATCAGAAGCATTAAAATTGGAAAAAGCTGCGGCTAACCTAAAGCCTGGACATTGGTTTTTTAATGACTATAACTGGAATGCAGTAGGAAGCTTTGTACGTCATATGCCATGGGATTCAAAAGTATTAGATATTAAAGAAGATAAATACAACAAAAACGCAAGAGTTCTTGTTTTTGAGCGTCCAAATGGAAAAAGAACTGTAGTTGTCTCTAACAGAACTGGATCTGACTATACATTTAAAATTAATACAGGTATTACTAATGGGAAATGGGTAGGATACAGTTACACTCCTTGGGAAAGAGGCGAAAATACAATGGGAGTGGAAGTTGGAAAATTGAAAGGTGATAAAGTAATCTCTACACTTCCTAATCTTTCATGGGAGTTCTGGGAGGAGCAGTAATACTCATAATAATAAAAGTACACAAAATATTTACTTATGAAGAAAAGTTTGATTTTTACTTTTTGGATGATTTTATCATTTGGTGTAATAACAATTGCACAGACAGAGAATGATAAAACTCAAAAAGAAGGCACTGTAACAATCCATACAAATAAATATAAACAGACTGTATGGGGAATTGGATTTGAAATACAAAGTGATGCTATTGGCTCAGGCAATAATGGTTTACCAGAAGAAAAACATGCAGTACCCCATGATTTAACACTTAGCGAACGTGAACGATTTGCAAAAGAGATGCTGGCAGGATTCCGTTATTGTCGTTTGGCAGGTGGTTTATATTGGAGGGGATTAGATCGTGAACAAAAGTATTTGCGTCCTCGCTGGCCAGAACAATTGGAAGAATTACGTCAAATGATGGAATGGGCAGAAGTTGAGGGAGTTTCATTGGAGTATTGGTCGCCACCACCATACTGGAAAGCAAATAACAGTTATGTTGGAAAAGGAAGAAATGATAATACAAATGTGCTTCGTTGTTTTGGGCCAAATTTTGCCAATGATATTGTATATAAGGGTGATACAACAAGGTTTCTTAAGGATTTTGCTGAAGCTAATGTAATTGATATAAAAACATTAAATGAAGCTGGTATTAAAACTGTTAAATGGGGATTACAAAACGAGCCATTTACTAATAATGGATCATATTCAGCACTTAAGTATTATAAATCTTCCAATTATATCAAGGCATATGTTGCTGCAGCAACTGCAATTCGAAAATATGATCCCGAAATATTGTTGTTTGCTGATACAGAATGGGGTTTTCCTAAAAAAATTGCTCCAGGAATGAAGCGAAAAGAAGTGGCGGATGTAGTTGATGCATATTGTATTCACTGCATTGGTGTTGACTCTGAAAAAGTAAAGGGCTTTCATAAAAATATACGTGAAAAATTACCTTTACGACCATGGTTCCAGAATGAATACGAATATCTGAGTGGAGGTGCTACTCCAAAACGTTGTTTAAATACAACGCAGCATATTATGAACTCATTTCAGTTAGGAGAAAATCCAACTTGGTACTGGATTCATGCATTGAAACCATTTAAAAATTCTGAAGCCAGTGGTTATTCATTAGGATTTTGGAAATCGCAATTACCTGGACACGAACCTAAGAATATTGGAAAATATGAGCGTTGGGTTAAAGGTGATATTATTAAAGAAATGCCAGAGGAATTTAAAAAGATGGAGTATGTATGTGGTATACGTAAAAAGGATACAGAACCTGGTAAATATTACAGCTTTATTATTAACCAACCGGCTACTGCATATATGTTAGTTGATCAGGTTGGAGATTGTGTTCCGGAGGGATGGACGAAAACAGACATGAAAATTGTAAGATCAAAGGGAACAGATATCGTTTATAAAAAGGAATTAAAAAAAGGAAAGATTTCCGTGAATAAACATGAAGGTAAGAATGGTGCTAAATATGGTGCTCCTCATGCTCTGTTTTTAAAGGGAGATGATATGGCAACGTTTGATGTTCAGGTTGGAGTAAATAGTCCTATGAAAATTCGCTCTAAGGCTATGAAACTAGAACTTGAGGCAGCAAAAATGAAACCTGGAACCTGGATTTACAATGATTACAACTGGAATGCAGTTGGTAGTTTTGTTAAGCGTATGCCTTGGGATTGTAAAGTGTTAGATATTACAGAGGAAGATTATAGTAAACACGCAAGGGTATTTGCTTTTGAAAGACCAAATGGTAAACGTACCATTGTAGTTTCAAACAGAACGCAAGGGGATTATACATTTAATTTAAAAACAGGTCTTAACAAAGCCAAGTGGAAAGGTTATCGTTACACTCCATGGGAAAGAGGTGAAGGTACAATGGGAGTAGAAGTTGGAAAAGCAAAAGGAGAAGATTTGAATATTACTTTACCAAGTTTGTCTTGGGAATTTTGGGAGGAACAGTAAGTTATTAAAAAATAATCGGATGATTAATTAAAAACTAATTTAATCATCCGATTATTATACACTTTTACGAGTTATAATATTAATGTATTAATAAAGCCCACCAAATAAATTAGGCCATATATCGATTTATTATTCAGTGGGTTTTCCCCATTATTCTTGTTATATTTTAAGCACCTTCAATACACATAGCTATTCCCATACCACCACCAATACACAGAGTTGCTAATCCTTTATTTGCATTGCGCTTTTTCATTTCATGAACTAAAGTGGTTAAAATGCGGGTTCCACTAGCTCCAATTGGATGACCTAAGGCAATTGCACCTCCATTTACGTTAGTTATTTCCTGATTTAGATTTAACTCTTTAATTACTGCCAAAGATTGAGCAGCAAAAGCCTCATTAGCTTCGATAAGTTCAATTTCATTTAAAGTCCAATTGGCTTTATCAAGTGCTTTTTTTACAGCTTCTACTGGGCCAATTCCCATTATAGATGGATCAGTTCCATGCCAGGCATATGATTTTATTTTAGCCATAGGTTTTAAATTGTACTTTTCGCAAGCTTCTTTGCTGGCAACAATAACAGCCGAAGCTCCATCGTTTATACCTGAGGAATTCGCTGCAGTAACTGTTCCATCTTTTTTAAAAGCAGGGCGTAATTTAGTAAGAGAATCAACATTAACTCCCATTCTAACAAACTCATCTTGCTTGAATATGATTGGGTCTTTTTTGCGTTGAGGAACTTCAATAGGAATTATTTCGTCTTCGAAATGATTTTCTTTAATAGCTTTTTCAGCTTTGTTTTGCGATTGTGCTGCAAAACTATCTTGTTCTTCTCTTGTAATGTTATATTTTTCAGCTAGGTTCTCTGCAGTAATGCCCATGTGGTAACTATTGAAAATGTCTGTTAATCCATCGTATACCATAGAGTCAACTAAAGCACCGTCTCCCATTCTATATCCAGTGCGTGCTTTAGGAAGTATATATGGAGCTTGTGACATATTTTCTGCACCACCAGCAATAACTAAATCGTTATCTCCAGAAATAATACTTTGAGCGGCCATGGCAACAGTTCTCAGACCTGAACCGCACACCATGTTAATAGTCATTGCAGTAATTTCTTTTGGGATTTTGGCCTCCAATAATATTTGACGAGCTACATTTTGACCTTGACCGGCTTGTAAAACACTTCCAATTAATACTTCATCAATTTCAGAACCGTTTATGTCGTTCCGTTTTAATAATTCTTTTATAATAATTGCACCCATTTTTGCAGGAGGAACAGAAGATAAGGTACCACCAAAATTACCAATGGCGGTTCGAGCTGCGTCAATAATGTAGATTTCTTTATTCATATGAGTAGTTTTTTATTTTTTTTCGTAAAGCAATTATTATTAGATGATTTAGAAATTAGTTATTCCGCATTCTTTCTACCATTTTTTCTACAATATATGAGGCTACATTTTCGGGGTATGTACCTCTGCCAAAACCTGCATCATAGCCTAATTCCAGTGCCAGTTTGTTCCCAATTCTTGGTCCTCCGGCAACAACAATCAATTTAGATCTAATTCCTTCGGCTTCCATAAGTTCTATAAGTTCAGTCATGTTTTGGATATGGACTTCCTTTTGTGTTACAACCTGAGAGACTAATAAAGCATCGGCGTTTAATTCTATGGCTTTATTTATAAGTTCCTCGTTAGGTATCTGAGCCCCTAAATTAAATGCTTCAATCATTGGGTAACGTTCTAAACCATAATGTTGATCGAAACCCTTCATGTTCATAATAGCATCAATACCAACAGTATGCGCATCGGTTCCAGTGCATGCACCTACAACTACAACAGGTCGTTTAATATGTTCTTTAATAAAGTCGTTAACTTGGTAGTAGTCCATTGATTCTTCTATATCTTCAACTTCTATTTTATCGTAGTCGATGATATGGTTAGATTTTCCATAAATAACGAAAAACGAAAAATCATCAGATAGAGGATTAGAGTGAACCAGTTCAACTTCGTTAAAGCCTAATTTCTTCGCATATTGACGGGCTGCTTCGTCTGCTTTAGCAGAATGAGGTATTGGTAATGTAAATGAAAGCTGAATAGCGCCATCGTTTAAAGTATCTCCATATGGTTTAATCATCATATTCAGTTCCTCCAATTTTTTAGACTATAGAAGCCTTTGGGGTTTTATTAAGTCCTAATTCCGATTCCAAGTACTTGTATACAGGATTGAAATATCCTTCTGATTTTCTAACAACACCATCAAAACCTTTACCTCCGTTTTTCGGTCTACTTACTTCAGCAAACATCTTTTGTTCAATTGAATCAAAAAGTCCTTTTTCATTTAATTTTTCCAGAAATTCAATGGTTTGTTCCAATACTTTTTGGGCATGTTTTTGCATAATGCCATCTTTCTTAAATTCAATATCACTAGCAAAATCCTTAATGTTGTTAAGAATGTATCTGGCATTTGAAACGGCTAAAAAGCGATCTTGCATAAATGGGGTATGAATTGCCTCAGTAAGCATGCCTAATAATAAAATCCCTTGATTGGTCGATTTAGCAACAAAGTTGAACATGGCATTCATAATAAAGCCTTTAAAAATATCTCCAGTCATGTACTTGGTTGGGGGCATGTATTTTAATGGTGCATCTGGGAATATTTCACGTGCCATTTGTGCTTGCGCCAACTCATATAAAAAGCCGTTTTCCATATCCGGATTCATTTCAAAAGCATGTCCCAGTCCCATGAGTCGTGCAGGCAGACCAGAATCATAAGCAAATTGCTCATTTATAAATTGAGATGCAGTTACGGTATAGGCTTTCTCATATGCGTCAGAAGTAGTTAAATAGTTGTCTTCACCAGAATTAATAGTGATGTCGGCAAACGTATTAATCATACGAGAAAACTTCTGATCCACAAAAGTCCTGTACATGTTAATGTCTCTAAATAAAACACCATACATCGAATCGTTTAGCATCATATCTAAACGTTCTATGGCACCCATTGCAGCTATCTCTGGCATACACAATCCAGAACAGTAATTAACCAGGCGGATATATTTCCCTATTTCATCACCTATTTCGTCTAATGCTTTTCGCATTATTTTAAAGTTTTCCTGTGTAGCATAGGTACCTCCAAATCCTTCTGTTGTTGGACCATAAGGAACATAGTCCAAAAGGCTTTGTCCTGTGGTTCTGATTACAGCAATTATATCAGCACCTTGCTTAGCTGCAGCCTGGGCTTGTTTTATGTCCTCATAAATATTTCCGGTTGCAACAATTAAATAGAGTAGGGGACTGTTTTCTTTTTCTTTGTATTCATTTATTTTCTCATTACGATATGCCACATTTACTTTTACTCGCGTTGAAAATTGATCCACCAACTCCTTAGCTTTATTTTCAATTAGCATTTTATCAGTTAAATCAATAGTGGCTATGTTAAGTCCCTGGGCAATTTCTTTATTTAATTCATCAGGGCTTAAATTTTTTCTTATTAAAGCATTAATGTAAAACAAAGAGGCTCCTAATTGAAGTTTATCTTTTAAAGAATTAACAACCATATTAGGAATTGGTACATCCATATCATTAATACCATCAGCTCCTAACATTCTTAAAGTGGCTCTTTCAATAGCAACAGTCGTATGCATATCAATATACTCATTAACTGGTTGAGTTATATGTTTAGAAAGCTCCCTGGCACGTTGTATTTTTTTTATATCAAGATTTAGTTTAGTCATACCATTTTAGCTAAATAGTTGTTTGCGTGTTTAATTATTTCTGGATTGAGTCCTAACATTTGAGCAATAATAAGTGCATCAAAATCAGAACTAATACCACAATCGTTTACTACTTCATATTGCATGAATGAATTGATTAATTTTATTTTCTCCTGGATGGAATCAGTATCATTACTTTTATGATATGTTTGATATGCTTCCTGATTTAAACCTTTCATTTTGCACTTTAAAACGCCATCTATTTGAGGTAAATTGATAAAGTGTGTAGCAAAAAATCCAGTTATGTTATAGTTTTCTACAATGATTTGTAATAATCCATAAAGAATGGCTTTGGCTTCGGTAGCATTCGTAGTTTTTGCCAATTCGTCAGCTAATAGAAGTGTAGATTTGCTAGGTTCTTTTAATGCATTGATTAATTCGTTTATTTCTTGCCCAAAAGAACTTAAACCCTCAATATTGGACTGTTCTGAGATACCCAGTGCTACAAACTCAGAATAAATTCGGGTTTCTAACTTTTTGGCAGGAACAAAAAAACCAAACTGAGTAAGTAATTGAAGAAAACCTATAGTTTTAAACACCACAGTTTTTCCTCCCATGTTTGAACCGGAAAGCAATATTGCATTACTATTGAACTCAGCAGTTAATGGCATGTAGTTCATTCCCAATTTAGTATTTTTCGATTTTAAGGGTAAAAAAATACCTTCTACTACATTAAAGGTTAAACCACAATCTGCATTGGGCCTTGTTAAACTTAAGTTGATGGCCAGTTGTGCTCTGGCTATAAAAGTGTCCAATTGTTCAACAGCTTTTATATATAATAGTAGGTTATGTTGTTGTTCCAGAACAGCTTTCGAGAGTAATTGCAATATGTACTTTTCCTGTTCATTTTCTTCATTTAGAAGTTCTTCTTTTTTATCTAATAAATCCATGTATTCTGTTGGGAATATTGGTTTTAGCAAAAGCATTTTGGAGTCGTAATACTCGTAGTAGATTTTTTTAGTTTCTAAAATGTTGAGTGTAGATTTCTCAACTAAAACGAATTCCCGGTTTCTAAAATCAATTTTATTGTTCTCAAAAATAAAGTCAATCACTTTGTTTTTTATTTCTGAGAGTTGTCCATAAACATGGCTTATTTGCTTTCTTATCAACTTTAACTCATCGCTAAATGATGAGGATAGGTAAAATGTTTCGTTTAAATCATTATCGGGAGAGAGTATGTTTAATAATTCATCAGAATAGAAATTGATATCCAGCTTTTGCTTTATCTTATCTGGTATTAATTTAAAAATTGATTTATAATGAATTAGAAACTTTTTAATAAGAAATAAGTCGGCAGCATCAAATTGTTCTTTGTAGAGACTATTCATCCTGTCTATTCTATCAAAATGATGCTCAATTTTTAAGACAGATATATTATCCTCAGAAATAAAGTTAATCAGGTTTTGTGTATTGTCAAATATATCGTTTAGCACTTTAATATCTGTGTGTAGAAGGTATTTTTCCTTTTGATCTTGACCATAGGGAGTTAATGGTTTGTACTGGTTGTAAAACCACATGAAATCGGTAAATGCTATGAATTTATTAATTGACATATGGATTAATGATTAACTCCGTTTTTATTTTGTTTTGATTATAGATTTGCATAAACTCATCTGCATCAATATTATTGAGTATGGCAACAAATGCTTTTAACCTGTATTTGTTCTCTACCACAATTTGTTTTTGTTCATACAACTCATATAATTGCTTGTAATCAAGAAATACAGAGGTGAGGTTTCTAATAATCACGGCTTCAGTTTCTTCTGAGATAAGTGATAACTTATTAAAAGTTAAGGCACCATTTATTTTTAACGCCCTGTTATATTGCTCCTTATTAAGTTTAGAAATAGATTCAAATGATGAGGTTAGCGAAATTAGTTTTAAAGTTTCGATGACTTTTTTGATACCTTTTTTATCAACATGTAAAACATAAAAAAATCCAGTATCATTAATTGATGCAATAGGTGTTAACCTGCTAGCAGCACCATCAATGATTATTGTAGTCAAACCTAACTCTTGTTGGATAAAAGTTATAACCTCATTAAGTTGTTGGTTGTTTTCGGGTCCTACCAACTCAATTTTTCCGTTTCTAAGTGTTTTTGCAACTACTAATTGTCCAAGTACGGTATGGAATGGGAAAACTTTAATCAATTGAAATTGCCCATCACTTTTATTAATCATTGGGAATGTTGATACAATATAATCACCTGTACAACTAACAATGGAGGGCTTTTTTCGGCCATCGATTAAATCACTGTTTTCTCCATCAATTCCAGTGGAACAAAATGCCGGAGATACGACTTTTCGAACCTTGTTTAAAACTAGATTCATAAAGGTTGTTTTACCAGCGTTCTTTTTATTGCCCAGAATAAATGTTGTAGCATTTATAAATTGATATGTCCAATCGTTTTGTTGCAAATTTTTTTTTGTTTCAAAGTATATTAATGCGTTCCATTTCCGTTTTTTCTAACTTCCCTTCTTAAGTCGTTGGGTTTTAGGGTTCCAGATTCATTTAAGATTTTGGCAATTCCATCTTTGGCTTTTAAAAATTCGTTATGGCAATATGGACAGTTTTCAGAGTCATGGCCAGGATAATCAGAAGGCTGTGTATAGCTGGTTATCATACCTTCATAATTCCTTAGTACAACTCTGCTTTCGGTTTGAGAAATCAAGTAATCTGGCATAACTGGAATTTTTCCTCCACCTCCGGGAGCATCAACAACATAGGTTGGTACGGCCATTCCCGAGGTATGTCCTCTTAGGTTCTCGATGATCTCAATACCTTTGGAAACTGTTGTTCTAAAATGTGATATACCTTCGGATAAATCGCATTGGTAGATGTAGTATGGTTTAACACGAATCATTAATAAGTCGTGCATTAATCCTTTCATTATATTAGAACAATCGTTAACTCCTTTTAGTAGAACCGACTGATTACCCATTTGAATTCCTACGTTAGCTAACCTTTCACAAGCCTCCTTTGCTTCAGTGGTGACTTCTTTAGGATGATTGAAATGTGTATTTACATATACAGGATGATGTTTTTTTATAATATTGCATAAATTTTCAGTAATACGTTGAGGCAATACAACAGGCATTCGACTTCCTATACGGATGATTTCAACATGATCAATTTTTCTTAGTTCTGTTAGTATATAATCAATTTGATCATCACTTAAAATAAAAGGATCGCCACCAGAAACGATAACATCTCTTATTTCAGGATTATTTCGGATATACTCAAAGTCTTTTTGGAGCTTTTCTTTTCCCATGTTAGCATCTGTTTCCCCAACTATGCGTCTGCGTGTACAATGACGACAATACATAGAGCATTCGTTAGTAACTAACAATAAGGCTCTATCAGGATAACGATGGGTTAATCCTGAAACAGGAGAATCCTCATCCTCATGCAATGGATCACTTAAATCTGAAGGATGAACGAAAAGCTCATTGAGCGTTGGAACCGCTAAAATTCGAACAGGACATTTCTTATCTTCCTTGTCCATTAAAGCCGCATAATATGGCGTAATAGCCATTTTAAATTTTTTAAGGGTTTTAGACAAGTTTGCCCTTTCTTCATCAGTAAGCTTAATTACTTTCTCCAGAGTAGGTATATCACGGATGGCATTTCGAATTTGCCATTTCCAATTATTCCAGTCTTTTTCCGTGACATCCTTAAATAAAGGAATATTTTTGTATTCAACGTTAGTGAATATTCGTTTCATACGTATAGATTTTTTTAATTGTAAGGGTATTTCAAAGGTTTAGATTAGGTATATAATTCCTCATAAAGGATTCTGACTTTCTTATTTTTTCTTAATAAGTCGATTGCCATATCAGCATGTCCCAATGCATATCCATTACCAATTAGCATGTCAATGTCTTTTCCAACACCTTCAGCTCCAAGTGCTGCTTTGGTAAACGAAGTTGCCATACTGAAGAAATAAACGGTACCTCTTTCTTTACACATTAAAATAGAACCCATTTCAGTATTAGGAATATTTACATTATTGATCACCACATCGGCCATTTTTCCATTGGTTAAATCATCGATAGTCTGGTAACACGAAAGTGCATCAATAGCGTTTAACTGGATAACTTGATGGCAAACACCTACAGACTTCAATCGTTCGATATTTTGAGAATTATAGTCTGCACCTATTACCATTCCATTTTCACCTACCATATCTTTAGCAATGGCACAACATAATATTCCAGATTTCCCTCCAGCACCTAGTACAACTACTGTATCTCCTTTTTTAACCAGACGTTTGGTTTGTGCTGGAGCACCACATACATCTAAAACGGCAAGGGATAAAGTTTCAGGAATATCATTGGGTAACTTAGCGTAGATACCACTTTCAAAAAGAATAGCTTTACCATTGATCTTTACTTGATCAATTTCAGGTTTTACATCAAGGATTTTGTCGATACGTAAAGGAGTTAGTGATAAGGATACCAGCGTTGCGATTCTATCACCTTCTTTTAAATGGATTTGGTTCGATAACGATAAACCAATCTTTTCTATAGTACCAATAAGCATTCCTCCAGAACCGGTTACCGGGTTTTTCATTTTACCCTGCTTATTTACAATATCATTAATAATTGATTTTATTTGATTGATATCGCTTTTTGCCTGTTTTTTTATCTGGGTGAAACTAGCTGAATCAATATTCAGTACATCTACATCAATTAATATCTCATTGTTATATAATGTATCTACATTATTATCTACTACAGTAGCAGGTTGCGGTAAAACACCTTTAGGTTCAATTACCCTATGAGTTCCGTATTTATCTCCTTTTAATTGCATCATTTGATCTAATTTCTAATACAGGTAATTATCGACTTTCCCTTTTATCTAATAGATTTGTTATTGGCTTTTAGCTATTGGCTATTAGTAAATTACATTTGGCTGTAAATACCATTTTTAAATGTTAGATTAAAAAATATGCAGTTCAACTGCTTTTACTCAAATCCTCCAAACCTAAAAACTAAACCTTTCCACTCTTCAACCTCTTAACCTTCATCATTCTACTCTCAACTCCTTCCTCCCTTTTAACTTGATACTTACTTTAATTGGAACATTTCTCGTACGTCTGCTGGAGTTGCAATTTCATATCCGGCATCTCTCGATAATTGAGCAGTTCTTTTCACTAGTTGAGCATTACTATCTGCCAAAACTCCTTTTGAGAAATAAACATTATCTTCAAATCCAACCCTAATAAAACCATCGCCTACAGCAAAAGCACCATAGTGTGCAGGAAGACAAGCTTTACCAACACCCATCACAGTCCAGTGAGCTCCTTTTGGGATTCTGCTAACCAAAAGTTGTAATAGCTCAATGTCATAGGGAATACCGCCAAGAACATTCATTACAAAACCATAATGAAAAGGTGGTTTTAGCAGTCCTTCTTTAATTAATATGTCAGCAGCAGCAACATGCGAAATATCGAAACATTCCAAAGTAGGCCTAACATTGTACTTAATCATTTCTTTTGCAAAACGTCGCATAGTTGGAAGGGTATTGACGATATATTCATCTCCAAAATTTACAGTACCGCAATCCAAAGAGGCCATTTCAGGTTGAATGGCTTCAATAACAGCAACTCTTTCATCGTCTGTCATTCCAACTGCTCCACCAGTAGTAATTTCGATAACAATATCGCATCGTTCTCTGATTAATTTTATAGCTTCTTTAATTATCTCGGGATCTTGTGTTGGACCACCTTTTTCATCTCTTACATGCAAATGAACAATGGATGCTCCTTTTAAATATGCCTCATAGGTGGCATCTGCTATTTCAAGTGGTGTAAGAGGTAAGTTAGGATTGTGCTCTCGGGTAGTTTCAGCACCGCAGACAGCACATGTTATAATCATTTTTTTCATTTAATTATAATTTTATCTTTCAAGTGCATTCGATAGAACTCCTTTATAATGGTTCTTCCTGTGTGAGAATGATTTCTCATGGGTCGTTTCATGTGTTTGAAATTTATCAAAACTATGATAACCAGTGTAGGTTTAAATCATGCTACTGTGTGGCCGTTTATTTGCTCCGGCCATGCCGGTTTCATCTCATTATAATTTAAAGTTAACACAGAGACACAAAGTCACAGGATTCTTTAGTTTGCTTTTAATATGTTGATTATATTTTGTTTATACTTTTAACATTAAAAACTTTCAACTCATTTATCCGCGTCCGATGATTACTCCACCAGGATCTACCTTATCTCTTAATATGCTTAATTCTTCATTAGTTGGTTTAACTGTGGTTTCATATGTATCAGGAATAAGAATTTCAAATTCAGCGTTTTCTTTTATATCATCAATTGTTTTTCCAGGATGTAACGAAAGAAGCATCATCTCCTTATTTTCAGGATGATAACCATAAACACCTATATCTGTGATAACTTTAAAAGGACCAGTGTTAACTGGTAAACCAGCATCAACTCTTGAAGTTCCACCCTTTAAAAAGCCGGGTGTTGTCATAAAATCTACTTTATTGGCAAAACGTTTGGGATTTTGTGGCGTTACAACCAATGTTTTCCAGCAAAGAGATGCTAAATCGTTAGCTCCACCACTACCAGGAAATCTTGTTTTTGGTTTTGAATAGTCATCACCTATCATTGTAGAGTTTAAATTACCGTATTTGTCAATTTGTGCTCCACCCAAAAAACAATAGTCAACTATACCAGCTTGACAAAGTTCCATAATTTCAGCCATTGAGGTAGCTTTTAAACCTTTATGTGTTGTTCTAGAATCGCCCACTGAGATGGGCATTGTTGGCAGGAGAGGAGCAATACCACCAGCTTCAAAAAGAATGGTTAAATTAGGTGATTGGGTCATTTGTGCTAACATAGATGCTGCACAAGGGACTCCGGTTCCAACCACTACCATTGCGCCATCCTCTAAATTTCGTGCAGCAATGGTAATCATGAGTTCCATAGCATTGTATTTTGTTTCCATACTATTTAATTCTTTAGTTTTTTAATAAAGATGTTCTAATTGTATCAATTCTTTCATTTTGTTCATGCCTCCATTTTTTTCGAGATATTCATAAAAATCTTTAGATGAAAGGATTTGATGATCAATAAATTTCTTAAACTCAGCTATATCTTTCTCCATTTGTAACCATTCTGATAAGTGGGATTCATCCGAAAAGTATTCTCCTGGCATATTACCCGGATAAGAACCAAAAGGCATTTCAATAACAGCATCTATACACCAATATGGAATTACTGTTTTTCCAGGTTCTCTTCTAATTTCTTCGTTTGATACTATTTTTTCAGTAGTAACAATAACTCTCTTTGACGCTTTTGCAATATCGTCATCAGCAACCAGGATTCCATCAATTTGGCAATTACCGTAAACATCTGCTCTGTGTACATGTAGTAAGGCCACATCAGGATATAATGCAGGCAGAGCAGCTAGTTTTTGCCTGGTAAATGGACATTTTATCTCAACGGCTGCTGAGTATTTAAAAGTATCAGTTCCCAGCATTACTCTTGATGGTAAATAAGGAAGTCCCATGGCAGCAGCTTTGAACCTCCATGAAAGAGCTCCATTTGACCATTCTGTCACATTTATATTACCAGATTCGAACATTCGGCGAGAGTTTTTTGAAAGTCCTCTAGCTTCTAACCCTACTATATATGCTGCGTCGCAACGATCAAAGCAATTACCGGCACTTAAAAGCTGACAATCATGTGTGGATACATGTCCTGCAAATCCCAAATTTTTCTTTTGTGTTCGAATAATTTCATGAATTAAAGCCGTTGGAATTCGTACTCCTCCAAATCCTCCAATAGCAAGGTAGTCTCCATCTTTTACATGTGTTTCAATAGCTTCACTAACCGAAGTTAGCTTGTTTTTCATTTGCTTATTTTTACCTCTAAAAAAGCTTCGCATTTCATCTGGATTGGATGAGGTAAAAAGTTCACCAATACCTTTGTTTAGTTCTTCATTTATCATAGTCTTAGTATTTATCATTGATAAATTGTAAGGCTTCTTCTATGCAATTTAGGGTGTAATCTAAATCCTCTTGTGTGTGGCGATAGCAGATATAACCATGATGATATGGTTGTAAGAACACTTTTCTTCGTATGAGTTGAGTATAAAAATCGTTGCGTTTAGCTTTGTAAGTTCCGTCTGTATTTTTATCGAACGTAATAAACATCATTGGAGGAATACCACTAAACCTGGCACCAACAGGATATTTCTCAAGTAATTCTTCGATTTTCTGATTGAATACTTTTCCTTTTTCCCATATCTTGTCTAGAACTTTATCTCTTTCAAGAATTTCTATTGTTTTTAAAGCAGCAACATAACTCATGCTATTAGGGAAAAATGTAGATGAAATAAATACGTTGGATTCACCTTCTTTCATAATTTCAGCCTTGCCGGTTACAGCACCAATTGGGTAACCGTTAGCCATAGCTTTACCAAATACTGCTAAATCAGGTGTTACTCCATAGTATTGTTGAGCTCCACCAAGCGTAACTCTAAATCCGGTTCTTATTTCATCAAATATTAAAACAATGTTATACTTTTCACAAAGGTTTTTCACTCCTTCCAGAAAACCTTTTTTAGGTTCTTGTATAGGAGCTGCTAATGGGTGACCAAGAGGTGTAATTATAACAGCAGCAGTGTCATTACCATGCTCATTTAGTAAAGTTTCAAGTGATTCGAGATTGTTGTATTTAAATTCGTATACATCTTCATACAATTTTTCTGGAATACCCCCTTTTACTTCAACACACCAATCGTGCCAACCATGGTAGCCGCAACGCATTATCTTTGTTTTGCCTGTATAAGAACGAGAGAGACGAATGGCAGTGGAGGTAGCATCAGATCCAGTGCACACAAATAAACTCATTTCAGCACAGGGTACAAGCTCATTCATTTTTTGAGCTAGTTGATTTTGATATTTTTGAGTAAGTGAGAAACAGAAACCTTTATTTTTGATCTGCTCAATAACTGCATCATCAACTTCTTCCTCTCTGTTTCCAAGAATCATAGGGCCATATGCACATAGATAATCGATGTACTCATTACTATCTATGTCAGATACTCTACCACCTTTACCTTCTTCAAAATAAATTGGAAACTCGCCTTGCACAAAATTGTATGGACGCCGAATACCTAAAACACCCCCTGGAATTAGAGATTTTCCGTTTTCAAATTCTTTTAATGATTTATTAAGTTGTAGTTTTTCTGTTGCCATATTGGTAAACTTTGGATAATTACTTAATTGTTAATGATGAGCCCAACAATGATAAAGGAATTATAATATGCTATAAAAGAAAGAAATAACTACCAAAGTGAGCTAAGATAATCTTTGTAGAATTTTAAGAATCTGTAACTTCGATTCTTTCAAATTTATCATACATAAATTTAGTAATCCAATTCATTGTATAAAATAAGAAGAGTTAAAAATATAACACAAATATATGTATAGTGTTAAAAATATAACATGACAATTGGCAGAAATTTAAAAAATAATTGAAAAGTGTATAAAAATGTTTAAATTATTTTAGATTGTACAAGACAAAAAGTGAGATATAGCCTGAGCTATGCTATATTTTTTAACGAAGAATAAACTCAAGTAAGAGAAGAGTAAGGTTTGTATTGGTATTATTACAAAAAACTTAAAATGCATAATTATAATAGAAAAAAAGCTCTCAATTTAAACTTTTTTTGTAAGGCTTGGTTTTACGCTTTTTAATCAAAGACATCAAAATATTTGTGTTTTCGTGCAGAAACTATGTAGAATAAAGATAGGAGTTAGGTTGTTATAAAATATAGCTATTCAATAATTTTGATTTCATCAAAGCAAACAAATGGGGGAGTATTCATTTTTCCTCCTTCTGTATCGGAAGATGTCATTACAAATTCCAATTTATTAACTGAACCAATTGATTCTAAGTTAAAAGTAGTCCATTCATCTAATATGGTGTTATCACGAACACTACCAGATGTATAATCAGCTAGCATTATTTCTACACTACCTCTTTGTGTACCGGCTTTGTTAAATCCTGTAATAGTAAGTTTTAGCCAATCTTTTGTTTCTGCACTAAACCTTTTAGAACCGTGCTCTTCATTGTTAATAGCATCATAAACATAATAGGAATTGTTGATAGAAATACTTTTAAAAAGATGATCTTCTCCATCTTTTGTAGTCAAAGAAACAGGGTTTTGGAATGCATCTAATAAGATTACTCCAAAAATATCCGAATCAAATTTAGTTGGTTTTTTATAGCAACTATATTTTTCGTAGTCATCAATAGTATTTCCACCTGTTAAATTGGAATAGGTAAAACCAGTCCAAGTATCACTTAAGTAGCTTCCTGTTACATTAAAGGTAAGTTGGTCGGAATTAAAGGTTGTAATGCTTTGTGAATTAGTCCAGAAAGTATCTTCTTTAAAAGCTGTATCATTAGAAATAATCTCCTCAAAGTCAGTTTTATAAATAGATTGAACAATAAAATCTATTTCATCATTACCCCTATCGTTACTTACCTTAAATGTGTAGTTTACTTTCTCTAGGATTTTTGGAATGTATTCATAATCTTTATTTTCTCCAATATTTTTATCATCTTTTATCCATTGATATTCAGAGTTATAATCATATGTGATTTTAGGTGATAATATAAGAGTATCATTCACTTCAACTTCATACCCATCTTCTGGCATATTGGTATATATTTTAGAAGCTGGGATATCCTTTTCATGCTTTTCACATGAAACTATAAAAATACATAGCAATATGAACGTGCAAAAAACTACTCTATCTATTACCTTATTCATTATGTGATACTTAACTTATTAAAATTATTATTGTTGATTTAATTTAAGATAATGATCAATAAAGCCTGGCACCTGTTCTGCACCAATACGCTTTGCAATAATTTTTTTGTCCTCATCTAAAATATATATAGCAGGAGTACTATATATATCGTATAAATTTCTAAAGTTGCTTTGGTGATAAGGATCATATACATTTATCCATTCTTCCAGTTGATACTCTTCAATGAATTTAGTCCACTCTTCAGTTTCGTGTTGTGTAAAAACAGCGAAAATTTTTACACCATTATCCTGATATTTATCCCATACCAACTCTTTTAACTTGGGTATCTCCTTTTTACAATGTCCACAATCCGGCTCCCAAAATATTAAGATAGTTAAGGGAGAGTATACTTCACTGAGTTTAAAGTATTGATTATTAGGAGCAATCATTTTTAAGTCCGGTGCTTGATTTCCAATTAAATTGGGTTTTAATTTTGTAATACGCTCTTCCAACTTAGTTAAAAACTCTTCATCAACCCAATCGGCAATACCAGATAAATAGTACTTTTCACCAAGGGCAACCATAGCAGCATCCATTCCCATCACTTTACTTTCATTAGCCATGTTAAAAGTATACTGAATGAGATATTTTTTCATTTCTTTATTACCACTAGCTTTTTCGATAACATTAATTGATTCTTTAACAATGCTATCAGGTATTTGCAATACTGTTTTCGTGAAAAAACTTTCTAGTTTATTAGAAAAGAAAGGGGTACGCAATAAACGATCATCGTTTAGATCCATGTTATCGAAATAGTGGGCTTTATAGTACTGGTATCTTTTAATTTGAATCAACGAATCAGGTTCGCTTAATTCTTTAAATTCAGGAACCTTAACTTCACGCATAGCGTTGATAAAAGATGCTAGAAAGGTATCTTTGTGCTTATCTAAAATTTTATCCCAGTAAGAATTAACATCCTTAGAAAGAGAATTAAGCTCGTCTTTCCATATTTTAACAGAATCATTTTCTTGATCCGTATTATTCTTAAGTTTTTCTTGTAACTTATTAGCTAACTGTTGCTTCTCAAAAATGAACTTCTGATAATCATTAAATGCTTTTTCTTGTTTATTATTTTTTACTACAAGTGTTTGAACTGGATTTTCCTTATTTGCAGAAATAGAAAAATGCTGCTCATCATCAATGATTATATCAAAATAACTTTTATCTGGCATGTAAATAATATAAACACCTCCAGGTAAAGTTTCGTCGCCAATAAAAGCTCCTTTACCATTACTATCAATAAAAATAGTATCGTTTACCAACATTTTTTTGTTGAAATAATGCCCAAGAATAAGAGTTGTATCTTGCCATCCTTTTACAGATACATCTATTTTATAACCTTGGGAAAAAATAGGTACATTAATACATGTAAAAATTGTGATTGGAAGTAAAAATAGCTTAATAAATTTCTTCATATTACTTATTTTTTATCAATAATAGCAAGATGTCCCAACTTAAAACAATCAAATAGAAATAAACTAGGATTTCCACTAAACAAATTCTTTTTAATAATTGGTTCGGCAATATTAAATAATATTTTAATTATTCTATTAAGTTTTAATTTTTTCAGTTTCTGATAATACCTTAAAAGGGTTATTCTATTTAAGAGTTGTTGATTATAATTAGAATGATGCATTATAAAAAAAACATTTTCAATAGCTTGTTGCGTTTTATTAATATAATCGTCATTAAAATCAATTCCTAAATGAATAGCTGGATTATCAATATGCAAAATCCTTGCCTTATTATATTCTAAATCGATACCAAACAAGGTATCTTCATGACCATATTTTCTTATTCTTTCGTTGAATTTTATACTCTCAAACAATTCTCTTTTTATGATGAAGTTGTTGGAAGTAAAATTAACAAATGGATTTATACTTCTTTTAGAGGCTTTTATATCCTCTCTAATACGACCAGATTTCCATCGTAATTTTTGTTCTAAAGATGGGCATTTTTCGGGATGTAATGTTCCTCCACAAATAACTTCTGTATTGTCATTGATAAAGATCAAGTAGTTATTAATGAATAGATTATCGATATCTGAATCGCAATCTAGAAAAAGCAGATAATTAAATTTGGATAGGCCTGCTATTAAGTTTCTAATAGCAGCCCGACCAATATTCTTTTTTGCTTGTATTATCTTAACTTGATCAAAACACTCAAGCTCACTATTAATTTGAATTATATTTTCCTTGGAGCCATCGTCTCCAATTAGAATCTCTATTTTTTCACTTAAACTATCTAACTGTTTAATTAATTTATTCACTAAAGGTCTTACATCATAATTATATACAGGTATACAGATAGATAACATATGATTTATAATTCTATATCTTAATTAATAGATTTAGTTTGTTCTTTTAACCAATTTTTAAGTTCTTCATTTAAATGAGGAGAAATTTTCTCATATACATTTTGATGATATGTATTTAGCCATTTTTTTTCCTCATGTGTTAGAAGCGTTGCTTCTATCGACTTTAGGTCTATAGGACAAAGGGTAAGTGTCTCAAATTTAAGAAATTCTCCAAATTCAGTCTTCTCAGATTCAACAGCTAAAATTAAATTTTCAATTCTAATTCCATATTGGTCTGTTCTGTAAAGACCAGGTTCATTTGAAGTAATCATACCCTTTTCAAATTCAACTCCGTTATCACGAGGACGTATATCCTGTGGTCCCTCATGTACATTTAAAAAGCATCCAACACCATGTCCGGTTCCATGACCATAATTTAATCCTTGCGACCAAAGTGGTTTTCTCGCTAATATGTCAAGATGAACACCTCTGGTTCCTTGAGGAAAACATGTAGTGCTTAAAGCAATATTACCTTTTAGCACCATTGTAAAATCAATCTTTTCTTGTTCAGAAGGAGTACCCAAGTGAATTGTTCTTGTTATATCAGTAGTACCTTCAAAATATTGGCCTCCAGAATCAATAAGGTAGAATGAATCATTACCTAATTTAAAATCAGTTTCTTCATTAACTGCATAGTGAACAATAGCTCCATGAGCACCATAACCTGATATGGTTTTAAATGATTCGCCAACAAAATTTTCGTTTTCAGCTCTAAACTTCTTTAATTGTTTAGCCGCAGATAGTTCACTAACGTTGCCTTCAGGTACATTGTTTTCTAACCAATGTAAAAATTTAACCATGGCAACACCATCCTTAACCATTGCATTTTTAAATCCTTCTTGTTCTGTTGAATTTTTAATGCCTTTTAAGCTTTTTACAATACTTGGCTTTTCAATTTTAATTACTTCATTCGGTATAGAAGAATAAATTTTCGCATTAGTTGTTGAAGGATCAAATAATAAACCAGAATCTAACGGCATGTCTTTAACCCATTTAAAAATATCTGTATATAAATGAATGGATATATCATCTTTGGCTAACTCTTTACCTATTGAAGCCGTAATTTTATGTGTATCAATAAATAAATAAACAGAATCTAAGGAAATAACTAAGTAAGCATGAAAAACAGGATTAAAAGGAACATCATTACCTCTTAAATTAAGAGCCCAAGCTATTTCATCTAGTGCTGTAACAATATAATGAGAGGCATCATATTGACGCATTTGATGCCTTATGCTTTCAATTTTTTCATTTCTGGATGCACCTGCATGTTTTGTGTCATGAACAAATATAGGTTTATCTGGTATTGGAGATCTTCCTTCCCAAATATCATTTAACAACGTTTGATTAGGATCAATCGAAATACCATAATGCCTATATTTTTTAGAAAGCTTTCTGGCCTGATCAATTGAAAATACTTCTCCTTCAAATGCAACAACGCTTCCTGGGTTTAACCTTTCTGCAATCCAATCAACATAATCAGGAGTTTCAGGTTCAGCAGCTTTATATAAGTCAATTCCACTATCTTTTAATTCTTCTTCAGCTTGCAGGTAATATCTACTATCAGTCCAAAGTCCAGCTTCTTCGGCAAGTATTACAACGGTTCCTGCAGAACCAGTAAAACCAGAGATAAATTCTCTTTTTTTCCAATGTGCAGCTGTATATTCACTCATATGCGGGTCGCTACCTGGAACAATAAAGGCGTCAATACCAAGGCTTAACATCTTAGTGCGCAATAAAAATACTTTTTCCGAAGTTAACATAGACTTGTAGTTTTGTGGTTAATTAAATTCGATATTCTCATCTCTGTTAAAGATAATAACTTTTGTTTTTGAATCTTGTGTATTGCCTACTTCACCAGAAATAGAAGTTTTATCGAGTTCTTTAATTATTTGAATGTTATTAGTTTTAGGATGATGGAAATTACCATTTATCACTTCACCATTAATATAATAAGAACATTCACTATTCAAGTGGATTTTGGTTGAAGTTTCTTGGTTATTCACTATTAGTTCTTTAAAATTATTTTCAGTATTGAGAATACTTAATGTTCCTTTTTTACATTCAAAAAAAGCAGTTTCTTTAAAAGAACCAATTTTAATTAAACAATTTTCGGAACTAATAGAAACATTATCTGATTCTCCAATTTTAATGTTATCTATTTTTGAGGAACCATTGTAAAACTCTACTTTTTTGATATCTAAAATACTGTAAGAAGATGATACCTCAAGATTTTTAGCAGAAATAATATTAATAGTTGAGTTTTCAACCTGAAAAATAGCAGAGCCAAGATAGTTTATATTTCCATCGCAGTGTAACAAGTTGATGTTATTATTTATTGAATCATTTCTTTCTTTTAAACTTCTTATATTAATGTTACAAAATGATAAATCTGCAAATATCCCACCATTTACATCTCCAATATGTACGTTTCCGTGTTTATTCTCGATTCGTAACGCCAACTTTCTTGGATAGAATATATTATATTTTATTTTGTACGGGATTGTTCTATTAAAACCCTTGACAAAATCTGTTTTTACCAAAAGAGTAGATTTACCATAACCAAGAACTTTTATTTTAATTTCTTTCAGCATTTCTTTTGATAAATTAGGTTTATCGCATAATACTTCAATGCTGGTTTCAACGCTTATTGAGTCTTTATCCCAATTAAGTAAATTAATTTGCGCATGTTTTGCCCTAATATCAAGTCTGTTAATGTTTTTTGTAGAAAAGACATCAAAAGAATAGGTTTTAAAATCAGTATTTAATTGTGTTTGTGATTTTAAAGTTACTTGATATATAAATAAGCTTAATATTAGTAATATATTTCTTAGCATCTTATGTGTTGTTATGAAAGCCGTAAAAATAGGTAAAAAGTAGGGTTTCATAAAATATTGATTTTTTAGTGTAATTTGAATTAGTAACAATACAAAAAAGAAACTAACTATTATTGAATATGTTTATTAATGTAATAAGCGTTATTCATACAGTCTACTTTTTATCATCGCCAGATTCAATTTGTTGACCAGCAGCTCCAGCACTTGTTTTTATAGGAGATAAGCCAAATTTTTTAATAAATCGATTAAGTCTTCCCAGCGGAGCAGGAATAAATGAATAACCACCGGATTTTGATTTTCTTTCATCTGATTTTAAGGTCCTAACTATATTATTATATGGTTCGTTAGAAGAAATAGTGTACATGATTCGAGATTTATAACCGAAGTAATACCAAGTATTTTCATCAAAACTCAGGAATAAATCAATAGAATTACCGCTTCTTTTTTTAATAATTTCAGCTTTAACATCTACTACTTTATTCATAATAAAATTGTTAATTAAAGCTAAATCGGCTTTTCCATTTGCAATGTAAGCATGTTTTTTTCCATCAAACTTGAAATCGATATTACCAAACAGTAACATATTTTTAAGTTCAGGAATTAAATTCTCAATCTCACTAAGTTCACTTTTATCGCTTGCAACTTTTTGAGCTTCTTTAATTCCAACCCATTCTGCTAACCTTTTCTTGAATCCTTCTTCGGATTGTTTACTATTAGAAGCTTTAGAAGCAAGTATGTCTGAAACCATAAAGCTAGTAGCATCATCATTAAAAAAGAAATCCACACTTAACAAAGTAGTTAGTACTATATTTTCTTTTTTAGGATCATCAATTATGGTTCCTGAACTTTTAAGCTTAACCTGCCCTAAATCAATACCTAAATCCATATTACCTTCAGCTAAAAACGAACAAGATGAGTTAGAATACCTGAACAAGGTTCCGGTTGTGTCAGGTTTTTCTATTTTATTTAAATCTGCTATTTCAAACGCATTTTGCTTGTCGTTAAAATATAGATGATCACCCGCGGTTATTATAGGGATATCACTATAATCTTTTCTACTTGTTAAAAATGTAGAATAAATATGAGCTGAATCTTTAGTAAGGTAAAAATCACGATAAACCTTTTTTCTTTCAAAGTTAACCGGTTCTTTACCAATAGGTATTATAATTTTGTTTGGATCAATGGTTGAATTAAAATAGGTATAAGTTTGTGGTCCTCCAGAGCATTGATGCAACATTTGTACTCCACCATCAAAATTTAAATGCTTTTTGTTAGAAGTAAGATTAGCTTTACCTTTAAAAGTGAAATTCTTATCAAAGGTAAACATGTCATTTTCAACAATTGTACCTAGTGCTGTAGTTTTTAAGTCATCATTCAATCTTATATCATTAAACTGAAGAGTAAATTTCTTACCATCACCATTAATGTAATCATACTCACCATAACCAGTATAATCAAATTTACCATCAATGTTAATATGCGAATTATAAATAGTATGTGTAAAACTGGTGTCATTTTCTAGCACAATTGAAGCACTATCAAGAGCATCCATATCTGCATTTTCTCGAATAGTTACTAATCCATCGTGCAACAATATATTAGCATCGGCTACTTTAATATTCTTGACCTCTTCTGCATAAATAACTTTGTTTTCAACATCATATTTTGCTAAAGGAACTCTAAACTCCAAAGAATCCTGCTTTTTATGTGTTGATACAAATCTATTACCTTCAGAACCTCTAGCACCCATATAAATGTCGTTCTTCTCCATATCCCATGAAAATTCACTGATATACGAAACATATCTGTTATCGGTAAAGTTAACAGGGCTTCCTCCTGATTTTGATTTAAACTTACCTTGCCTTTCTTCAAAATCAATATTTGAAATAAGGTTGGTTGTGTTAAAGGATACACCACCCTCGTCAAGGTCAGCACTAACAAGGTTAAAGTCAGAAGAGTCTGCCAGAACGGAATGTCCACTAAATGTCATTGCAGGTGATACTAAGTTTGCTTTATCCATGTAAAATGTTCCTTTACCAGTTGATCCATATGGCCCAATTTCAATTAATCCTTCTAGCTGAGCTTCACTATTATACATTGTAAAGGATTCTTCCTGAGATTTAGATATTAACTTGTCCCTGTAAGGATAATAATTTATTAAACTATAATTTCCTGTTAAATCGGGATATTCAGTACCCTCTTCTCTTTTTTCAATTGTATACTTATATGCTTGGCCAGTTGCTTCTTCGGGTAAAAACAACAAGTTTTCTGATAATGTAGTAGAGGTTAAGTATATTAAAGTTCCAGAACCTCTTAATCCTTTGTTACTAAGGTCTATGTCGCTAATGAATTTTGCTCTGTGGTCATATACATCGTAACCGCTTTCTGGTGTTTTCCTTTTAAAACCTAAAGAATAATCGTTTCTAACAGTAATATTTTCTTTAAATGATGGAAATATATTTGAAACAAAAGTTCCAGAAAAGTTAAAGTTCTTAGCAGCAAGTTTACTAATACTATCCATAGTAAATGAATCTAACTTGAAATAGAATTTTTCGCGATTATATAGTCCATTCTGTATTTCAGGTTTGTCGTAATACACAAAAGATTCTGAATTACTATTGAGAATTGGATATTGACTGTAATAATCTTTACCGGATTTATTGTTTGGGTCATCTATTTTTAAGGTTCCCGATAAGTTCTCAATTGCATTTTTAACATAGGTCATTTTCGGTTGACCAAAATAGTCAAGTTCTCCTGTTTGAACTTTCATTCTTACAGAATCAATATTTTTCATATCTATTAAAAACTTGTCGTAATAGAATTTAAAACCATCTCCATAGAGGTTTAACATACCTGCATTAATTGTTCCATCAAATACAAAGTTTCTATTACGTTTTAATAGAATATGTTGATTTTTAGGGAAGAACACAACATTTTGGTTATCGGAAATTGAGATGGATTTTACGCCATTTATATTGATATCATAGTTGAGTAGATCGATTTGTGCGTTTGCAATATTTCCCGGAGTATTTGAGGTAAAACGAATAACATCATAATCCTTTTTTCCTAGCCTGAAGAGAAGGTAATCATTCAGCCTTTCCCTAATTTCAATCTGGTCAGTATTAACATTATATCCAATAAAACCAAAAAAAGATAATTGGATTACCTGTTGTCTTACCTGATTTTCTGGTAATCCTATCATTTGAGAATACTCCTTAGCTGTAAATGGTCTTCCTTTATAATATTTAGAACAGTTTTTCAATCCTTGTAAAGGGTGAATGGCATCCATTCCTTGGATTTGATTGTAGAAGCTTTCTCTAAAATAACTTAAGGATTCAAATTCACCATGATTTTGTGCCGCCCCAGAAACCATTTTTAAGTCCATAGTTAAACTGTTTAATTTCCATGTTAGCAGCTCAATATCCATACTTACATTGTGATAAGTATTAAAGTATGGACTAAGAGCCAGTCCTTCACCATTTCTTATCAAATGAAGCTCATTTTCATCAACCATTAACTTAAATATCAATCCAGGGTGGTAGATATAGTCTCTTTCCATTCTAAATCTTACTTCTGTATCATTACTTAATATTTGATCTTTTCGTAAAGCAAAGTAAAGTGATTTGGCAGTTAAAAAAACTGTATCATTACGATATATGGTTATTTTTGCTGGATTTTCATGTGTTCCAGAACCTAAGAACTTGGCACCGTGTTGAGAGAATCCTCCTTCATAATTAATGTCAGGATGAATATTATCTAATTTAAAACGTTGTTTAATAGAAGTAAATTGTGGGTATGTTGAGTTTTTAGGAGAGTTGATATCCATTACTTTATGACGCATTTTTCCGTTGAGAGGATGGTCAAAATATTTTGTATTATAAAATTGTACAGAATCGACTTCGAAATAAGAGCGTTTAAATGGAATTTTGTAATCTCCAAAAGTAGCATATACTTGTTTCTCATCAAATCCTGATCTCTCCCAAGTAACTTTTCCTTTCTTTCCTTCCCAAATATTTGTAGTGTAGTTAAATGATCCTTTAGTATTGTATACTTCAATGCTATCATTTTTCGAAAAACATGTAAGTTTTAAATCAGTAAAAGATGCAATTAATTGTTTTTTATTATTATATGTGTATGTCCAATTGTCATTATTTGTCATCCATTTGTTAGAAGGAGTATGAAAAATAATTCTATCAGTTATTAGAGCAGAAGTAATTTTAAGATAATTATTTACCTTTCTAAGAGGAAACCTAGGTTTTTTGAGTAAATCTGTAACCGCATTTTTCCATGCATTAAGTGAGTTTTGATCAATATTTGACTTTAAATAAATGCGTATTGTATTTAAATAATTTCGATAATCGGGAATTGGTCTTGCTCTTTTTATTGCCAATTGGTTACAATGTGAGATTATTAATTGTTTATCTTCCTCTGTAATATCTTCAGAATTCCAATAGGTATTTAATTCTTCAATGTACTTTTTTGCGTATTTCTTATCTGTAATCGATTTGAAAAGTTCTTCCATTTTAAGGATGAACTCTTCAGAATTTTCGTTAAATGTTTCTTGATTTTGAGAAAAAGCAGTGTTTATTGCAAAAACTGTTAAGAAAAGTAAACAAGTAAATCTCATTTGTTGTGTTTTAATTAGACAACATATACGAAACAGCTACCCAATTGTTATCATCTAAAACTGTTTTTTTCTTTAGGTTGTAACTATTACATTCCTTATCAATGACTTCTAGATCTTTCTTGTAAAAACCGCTAAGAATTAAGGTACCACCGTCGTTTAATACTTTCATATATTTGCTAATATCTTCTAATAATATGTTTCTATTTATGTTAGCAAGTATAATATCAAACTTCTCATTTGTCAATAATGATGTATCTCCCCATAACACTTTCATGTTATTAATATTGTTCGTTTTTACATTTTCATTCGCATTATTATAGGCCCATTCCTCAATATCTATTCCCAATACTTTTTGAGCATGTCTTTTAGCACATAATATTCCTAATATTCCGGTGCCACATCCCATATCTAAGACCGATTTTCCTTTAAAATCAATATTTAATATATGTTTTACCATCAATCCTGTGGTTTCATGATGTCCAGTACCAAATGCCATTTTAGGTTCTATTAGTATATGATATTCAGCTTGGGGTACATCTTTGTGAAACGGGCTGTGAATTACACATTTATCTTCAATAATAATAGGATTAAAAAAGTGTTTTTCCCATGTTTCGTTCCAATTTTGGTCAGGTATTTCTTCCAGTTCATAATTAATAGAATATTCATCACTATTATATATTTGAAGCGATTCAATATCATCAGCTTTGAAATATTTACTTGGGATATAAGCTTTTATTCCTTGTTCAGTTTCTTCGAAACTATCATATTCAAATTGAGCTAATTCAGCTGTTAAAATATCTCTAACAAATTCATTTATTGGTTGTATTGTAAATTCTACTTTTGTGTATAGCATATTATATTTATTTAATTATGAAGATAATGATAAGATATTAAATCAAATAAAAAGTGATCACCCTATTGAGGATGATCACTTTTAAATTATTTATATTTTTTAGCTTCTTGTTAAAAAGCATCAATAATACCAACAAAATCTTCAGCTTTTAACGAAGCGCCTCCAATTAATCCTCCGTCAACATCTGGATTAGCAAATAATTCTTTAGCATTTCCTGGTTTACAGCTACCTCCATAAAGAATAGTAGTGTTGTCAGCAATTTCAGCACCATACTTGTCGGCAATTACAGAGCGGATGTATGCATGAATTTCTTGAGCTTGTTCCGGAGTAGCAACTTTTCCAGTACCAATAGCCCAAACAGGTTCGTAAGCAATAACAATTTTACCGAATTTCTCAGCAGAAAGGTGAAATAAAGCCTCTTCAATTTGAGTTTTAACAACCTCATTTTGCTTATTAGCTTCTCTTTCTTCTAAAACCTCTCCAATACAAAAGATAGGAATTAAATCGTTAGCTAATGCTAAGTCTGTTTTTTCCTTTAAGGTTTCGTTCGTTTCTCCGTAATATTCTCTTCTTTCAGAGTGACCAAGGATAACATATCCGGCTCCAGTTGATTTTACCATTGTAGCAGATATTTCACCAGTATAAGCACCAGATTCCTTATTTGCACAGTTTTGTGCAGCAACACCTATTTTTTCTCCATTAACTGTTTTTACAACCTCTGTAATATGTGTAGCTGGAACACCAACGATTACATCACAATTAGGTGTTTTAGAAGCTAAAATACTATTTAACTCAGTTGCTAAAGCTACCCCTTCTTGTAGGGTTTTATTCATTTTCCAGTTACCGGCAACAATGTTTTTTCTCATCGTAAAAATATTTGTTTATTATTGATTATTTATTTTTTCGCATAAATAGTGTGATAATCACCAAACTGGCGAATAATAACATCCAAATGCTTGTTCTATTTTGTTTATTATTGAGTTGACTTAAACTATAACTTAAAGGATTACTAAATTCATCTGATGTTGGTAAATCGTTATAATGCCATTTTCCTACCACATTTCCTTTTTGTAACAACACTAAGCCCGGATTGGAACGTATCATAGTTTTTAACATAGTTTCGTCAGCATTCAGATAATTAAAACCTGCATCACCTTCCATTTCAAACTCAGTAATATCACTATCTGGCGATGCTGTTAAAAAGTAGGTTTGTACTCCCTTTTGATATAAGTTATTTTTAAGATTAATAATTTGTTCTTCCTTTCCACTGTTCCATTCACCCTTTTTTATTTGATACGAAACTACAAGTAGAACAGGGGAATCATTGTTTAATATATTTTGTGTTTGATCGTTTCCTTCAGCATCGATAAGTATAAAGTCATGAATTGGAGGTTCGTAACCTTCTTTAATAACTTTTGTTTCGTTACTTATAAATACCCAGGTTGTATCAGTATATGGATAGTTTTCGGCTGTAAAAGTTTTCTGAACACCATCTTTTTCTAACACAAAAGTAGTTTCATATTCAGGTTGTTCAGCATCTTCAGGAATTATCATGCCTTCCTGAATATTGCTTCCAATTTTATATGGTCTAAAGTCAAGTAAAGGTAAATGTTGTACACTGTAGTATGATACTCCTAAAATAGCAATTGAAAAGAAAGCTGTAATGATTAATTTCCTGAAGCCTTGTATTTCATCGGTAAACTTGCTGCGGTTTAGATACAGATATATAGCAGGTAGAGTTAAAACAATATTTTTATAAAATGTATCCCAGTTACTTAGTTTTAATGCATCACCAAAGCATCCACAATCTGTTACTGGATTTTTCCATGCTATATAAAGAGTAAGTGGTGTAAAAACCACCATAAAAGCCAGAGAAATAAGCGAGAATGTTTTTATTCTAATACCCAATAGAATATGGAAACCTGTTAAAAATTCAAATGCAGCTACAACAAAAGCCAAAGGCATTGACATTCCCAATAGACCTTCCATACCGAAGGCACCAAAATAATCGCCAAATTTAATAGCACTACCTGTTGGATCAACCGCTTTTACAAAACCCGAAAAAATAAAAGTAACTCCAATTAAAATTCTACTAATGATGAATAATACTCGTGTCATAAATAATTTCTATTTTAAAGCTTCCTCTTCAGGAAATTCTAATTGTATCATTGCAAATACTGCATAATTAATCATGTCAAGGTAATTCGCATCTATTCCTTCGGATATGATGGTTTGTCCTTGATTATCTTCTATTTGCTTAGTACGGTGTAGCTTCATTAGTATTAGATCGGTAAAGGAGCTAATGCGCATATTTCGCCAAGCTTCATCATAATCATGATTTTTATCCGACATCAAATTTTTAGCCTTGTAAACATTATCAAGATAGAGATTAAGAGCTTCTTCATTATTCATTTCAGGTTGATCAGAAGGTCCCAGTTCAAGTTGTATTAAGGCCATTGCGGCATAGTTGATTATACCAATAAATTCAGGTCGTACCCCTTCATCAACTTTAGCAATACCTTTTGTTTCAATACTTCTTATTCTCTGTGCTTTAATAAAAATTTGGTCTGTCATGGACGAGGGACGTAAAATTCGCCATGCAGTTCCATAATCTTTCATTTTTTTTATAAAGATGTCCTTGCATATCTCAATTACATGCTCAAACTGTTGATCTGTTTTTTGCGACATAATAACTTTAAATTGCAGCGTAAAAGTATCAAAAAAACGGAAAAGTGTATTAAATAATCGTCATCAGATTGAGATATTTATATTTTTATAATCATTTATTAAGCAAATATTGGTAGTAAGGATGATCTAATTTATTTAATATGAAAAAGTACTTAAATAAATATTTTTTTTCTACATTATAAAAAATCTTGTCAAAAATAAGGTAATGTAAAGCTAAAATTATTTAGTCCTTATCAAATATTAATTTCTCTTGTTTTTATAATTATTTTCTTTATAGTAATTTTTATAAGGAGCTACTGTTTAATTATATGGATAGTTAATGTGTCAATATTAAATTATTATTTGTTAATGCATTAACTGGTTAATATTAAGCGGTGAAAATATACTTTAATATTTAATTTAAAAGATTAATAACCGTAAATCAATGTTTGAGAATTTTCTTGAAGAATTGAAGCAAAAGGAGATACTGATTAATTTCTCTAAAGGAAAGCTAAAATATAGTGGTGCGGAGCAAAATATTGATAACGAATTAATTGCGAAGCTTGTTAAGTATAAACCAAAGCTACTGAATCATTTTTGGCCCGAGGATTGTCCTAATATGATGCCGTTAAACACTGAAGGACAATTAACGCCATTTTTTTTACTACATGGTGGTTCGTTTTTTGAGTTGAGTGAATATCTTGGAAATAGTAGGCCTTTATATAGCTTTTTATTCATAGGTTCTGGGACCGAAGAAAAGAGATATAAAAGGTTAGAAGATTTTGCCAGTGATTATCAAAAACAGTTGATCAATATACGCCCCAATGGACCATATTTGTTTGGTGGTATGTCTATGGGAGGACATTTAGCTTTTCAAATAGCTATTGAATTACAAGAAAAAGGTGAGGATGTACCTTTTTTAGTAATGGTTGATTCTGCCTTACCATTTTATGAACCACCTATTTATTACAAGCAATGGCATAAAAGGTTTTTTCATAAGGTTTATAATTGGTTAAAGGATATTTATTGTGATAGTTACACTTTGATGGATAAGATTAAATATGATTTCTTAAAATCAAATTTTCTTGAGCTCCCTATAGGTGAACGTACTCAATATATCGTTCGTCTTTATGAACAATTAATTAGAAAGTATAAACCTAAAACAGAATTCAAAGGAAAGATTTTATTGTTTAGAGCTAGTGGAACAGAATATAATTCGGAATATCTTGGATGGGACAGTGTGTGTAATAATGTTACCGTAGTTAACTATAATGGGAGTCATGGTTCAATGTTTAGCGATGTGGAAACTATTGAGCTAATCAAAAGCAACATTAGTGAGTGGTTAGAAAAATATAAATAAAAAAGTGTAAACTCCATTAACTTTAAAAAGACACTTGATTTAAAAGATGACCAAGCACTTTTTAAGTTAATTGAGAAATAGAAAATTAGTATCTTATATTTCCCCTGTAATCGTTTTATTGCCTAAGTTATCATCTGTAATTGGAACTTCAGCTTTGGAAGATGAGTTGTATATTTCAATATATTGAGCAATATCAATCACTGTTGGATTATTAATAAATTTGCGTAAATCAAAACTAATACCATACATTTCATTGATTTTATCAGCAATAGAAATAGCGATTGAAGTATTACCACTTATTTTGAAAAAGTCATCATTAGGATTTATGTTTTGTATACTAAGATAATCTTTCCAAACATTAATTATTGATTTTTGTAAATCTGATACATTGTTATCTCCTTCTATTTTAACATGATCATCGGCTTTCGAATAACCTTCGGAAGCTTTATAATCTATCCAATACCTTTGTTTTTCGTAGGGGTAGGTTGGTAAGGGTATTTTTTTTGTGTTATCATCAATAATGCTCAAGTCAGGTGTAAACTCCATTCCTGCCCATATATTTCCCTGAACTTTTTCGAGCATTAAGGATTCGGTATAAACATCCCTTTTTACAAAAGTGGTAACAGTAGCTTTCTTGGTTTTAAATTCGGGAATAACCTTTAACATTGAGATTAAATGGCTATTAGGACCTACTTCAATAAAAAATACTTGTTCATTCGATAGAATTGTTTTAATTCCTTTATAAAACAAAATTGTATTTCTTAATTGCTTAGCCCAATATTCTCCGGATGTGGCTTGATTATCCAAAATAAACTCCCCAGTATAACACGAAATAAAGGGTAGGGAAGGAGATTTGAGTTCAAAAGTATTGATATAGCTTTCAAACTCATTTAAAATTGGATCAAATGCCTTCGAGTTAAATGCATAAGAGGTGTTTAATGGAATACAGGCTATGTGGTTTTCGTCTAATTTTTGTGCTATTTGTTTATGATATTCGGGTTCAAACGAAATAGTACAATTATTAGGACCATTTTCAGCGGCAATTTCATATGTTGGATCTCCAATGTCTATCAGTTTTTGTTTGCTACAAAGAGCTGCAAGCATATTACCTGATTGTGTGCTCTGTATTAATTGGCCTCGTTTAATAACTATCTTTAAACCAGTAGAGTAATCGAATACTCCAGCAATACAAGCTGCAGTGTATTCGCCAATACCATGCCCAATTAAATATTTTGGTTTTATTTTATTTTCAATTAGAGTTTTAGCTAAACTGTATTCAATAATAAATAAGGCAGGTTGGTCAATGGATGCCTCTGAAAATTTAATTTCTGATTCTTCTGAGTCCTCCAATCCAAATAATATTTCTTTTAAATTAATACCAGTTTCTTGTTTGTAAATTGATAATCCTTCATCAACCAATGCACGAAAATATCCATTAACCTTATAAAACTCATATCCCATACTAAAATAGTGAGATTCTTCTCCGGGAAACATGAATGCGATGGATGAAATATTCTCTTCGGATATTTTATGGTCGAATTTAAGAGCATCAGATTTTAGTTCTTCTAAAGAATTAACTACAGTTACAGCTCTGTGCTTCATATAACTTCTTCCATTCCATAAGGTAAAACACAAATTATCTATGTTTGTATCAGGATTGTTTTTAACAAATTCAATTAATTGACTCTTCCTTGTTTCCAGAGCTGAATCCGTTTTAGCAGAAAGAGGAATTATGTAATTCTTTTTTTTGGGCGATAGTTGTTCATTTTTTCTTTGAGGCGGTTCCTCCACGATAACATGTGAATTTGTTCCACCCATTCCAAATGAACTTACTCCCATAATGAGTTTATTGTCACTTTCCCATTTTAATTTCTTATCTAAAACATAAAATGGTGAGTTTTCGAAATCGATATTAGGATTGGGGTTTTTGAAGTTGAGTGTGGGAGGGATAACTTTATGATATGCAGACAGACATAGCTTTATGAAAGATGCTACACCAGAAGCTGTATCTGTATGCCCAAGGTTACTTTTTACAGATCCAATTCCGCAGAACTGTTTTTTTTGCGTAGATTGGTCAAAAGCTTTTGAAAGAGCAGCAACCTCAATAGCATCACCTAAATTGGTAGCAGTACCATGTGCTTCAATGTAGCTAATATTTTCGGCCGAAGTATTATTGAAATCTTGGGCCATTAATATAGCTTCAGCTTGACCGTCAATACTAGGGGCAGTAAAACTTACTTTTTTATTACCATCGTTATTTAAAGCCCAACCGTTAATAACTGCATAAATATTATCCTTATCTTTTATAGCATCCTCTAATCGTTTTAATATTACAACACCAACACCATTGCTAAAAACTGTACCATTTGCTTCTGCATCAAAAGGTCTGCAATGTCCATCGGGAGAAGGAATTGAACCTTCTTGGTAAATATAACCTGATTGTTGTGGGGTAAGAATACATACTCCGCCGGCTACACAAATGTCCGATTCGTAAACAAACAGACTATTACAAGCCTGTGATATGGCTACCAACGAAGTTGAACAAGCAGTTTGTACGTTTATAGCTGGACCTTTTAAATTGAATGTAAATGCTGTTTTAGTAGGAATGTAAGCCGAATTATTTGATGTCATTAACTGGTACGATTCAGCATTTCGTAACCGAATATAGTTTTCCAACTTTTTAGGATCTCGGAGTATGTTATTGATCAAATATGTGTTGGTGTAACTTCCTGTATAAACTCCAACTGCACCGTTGTACTTAAAAGGGTCACATCCGGCATTTTCAAAGGCATCCCACACTGTTTCGAGCCATAAGCGATGTTGAGGATCTGTATGTTTAGCCTCGTTAGGTGAAAATCCGAAAAAACCAGCATCAAATTTATCAATGTCATTTAATATACCTCTGGCAGGAATATATTTAGGATTCTTTTTTAATTCATCAAAATCGATCTCATAGTCTTTAAGTTCGTCATTGTTAAAACGCTTTATAGTTTCTTTTCCAGAAAGTAAATTGTTCCAATACTCATCAATATTATCTGCACCCGGGTATCTGCAGGCCATACCGATAACTGCAATTTTCTCTATTTCGGATCCCATATATATTTCAACTTTTTTATTTATTCATTGTTTAATCTAAATCTTTTTTTTCGTACTATCTTTTTTCTTTTTTGATTAGTAGAAGTAATATCTTTAACACATTCTACCTGCAAATCGTTTATAATAGTATTTAAATATTTTGCGTAGTCGCGGATATTGGTGTGTTCCAACACTGAGATAACAGTAACCATTTTGTTGAAGTGGTCACTTATTTTTGTTGCTAATTCAATAGCAAGTAGAGAATTCCCCCCTATGTCGAAAAAGTTATCTGTTATACCAATATCTTCAAATCGAAGAACTTGCTTCCAAATTGTTAAGAGTTCTAATTCAATATTTGAACTGGGTTCAATAGGTGGATCGTTTTTAGTACTAAAAGCAGGAAGAGGAAGTGCTTTTCGGTTTAGTTTACCGCTGGTTGTTAAAGGAATACTATCTATAAACATATATTGAGAAGGTACCATGTGAGAAGGTACTTTTGTGGATATATATTCATTTATTTCCTCAAGAGATAGGCTCTCACTACTTTTTAAACAAATATAAGCAATTAAAAATTTGTGTTCATCGTCTAAATATGTAGTAACCGCTGCATTTATTATTTTGGGATGTAGTTGTAGCTTTGATTCAATTTCGCCAAGCTCAATTCTCATCCCTCTAATTTTTAGCTGGTTATCTATTCGTCCAATGTAATCTATTTCACCTTGAGGTGTTAAAATTGCTATATCCCCTGTTTTATATGCTCTAACTATTTCTCCATTGGGATTATAAAAACTAACAAAACACTTATTAGTTAACTCTTTATTATTTAAATAACCTTTGGAGAGATTAACTCCAGTGATTATTAATTCACCTTTAACACCAATTGGTTGTGTTTTCAAATAAGGGTTGACAATATATAATCCTGTATTATCAATAGGTTTACCTATGTATATTTTATCATTTTCGGAAGTTTTAATAGGGCAATTATAATATGAAACATCCACAGTCGCCTCGGTTGGACCATACAAGTTTACAAGAAAAGGTAGGTCATTCGTTTTACGTAATTCATTAGAACTTGCAACCAATTGAGGCGATAAAGCTTCTCCACTTAAAAATATGTATTTCAGACTTTTTAGCCGGTTCGAAAAGCTAAATTGTTTAATGAAAGAGATAAAGATCGAAAACATTGAAGGTACAAAGTGGATTTGAGTAATTTCAAATTTTTCAATGTAATCGACTATTTTATTTGGATCTTTTTCCTCATTTTCCTTAGATAAAACCAATTTTGAACCATTAAAAAACCACCAGAATAATTCCCATACAGATACATCAAAAGTAACAGGTGTTTTTTGAAGTAAAGTATCGGAATAACTTAAAGGATATGATTTTTGCATCCATCCAATTCGGTTTAAAACTGAGTGGTGCTCAATGAGTGTTCCCTTAGGTTTGCCAGTTGATCCTGAAGTGTATAGAATATATGCTAAGTTATTTGGTTTAACAGTTAAATTAGGACGATTATTATTGCTACACAATGGTTGAAAAAGTATATCGTCTATCATAACAATATTACCCTTACCATGTATATTTCGTAATGTTTTTGGGGTGGATAATATGAGTTTAGGTCTGGCATCATCAATGATTTCATTCATCCTGTCTACCGGATGATCAATTTGCAAAGGTAAATATGTAGCACCAGCTTTTAGTGTTGCTAAAATACCAATCATCATTTCGATGCTACGTTCGCAACAAATAGCAACTATATCACCAATTACAATATTCTCAGAAATTAAATAATTGGCCAAAATATTAACATGGTCATCAACTTCTTTGTATGTAAGAGTTATTTCATTGGAAGTTAATGCGATTGCATTTGGAGTTTGATCTACTTGTTTTTCAAACTTTTGATGTATGCAAATATCATTTTCGTAATCACAATCAGTTTGGTTAAATTCAATAATAAAATTTTTATCCTTATTGGTTAGTAAATCAAATTCTTGAGTGGGAGTGGAGGGCGATTCTATAATTGATTCTAAGGTAAGCACATATAATTCTATTAATTGGTCAATGGAACTAGAAGCCATCTTTTTAGGTTCATGTTCCCAAAATCCCATGTATTTTTCACCATCATTCCACAAAGTGAGAAATAAATCCAACTGTGTACCTTCCCGTTCAATATGAATGTGCTCACTGTCTACACCAGTTAAATTTAGCTCAACTGGTTCTTCAAAAGTAAATCCAAATTTGATTAGGGGGGTCTGTTGCGTATGTTTGAACATTGAGACGAGTTCAATGTATGGGATTTCTTGCTTTCTATGGGTTTTCAACAACGAAACCCTTACCTGCTTTATAAAATCGATGTGTGAAATATGACTTTCAAGATTCATTGAGACAGGTAAAATATTTACAAAACAACCAATAGTATCTTTGAATTCTTCCTGTCGCCTGTTAGAAAGAGGTACGCCAATTACAAGTTGTTCCTGGTTACTTAAACGGGATAACAAGATGGAATAAGCGGATAGCAAAAATACGAAAGGTTTTATGTTGTTTTCATTCGAGAAATCATCAATTTTATTAGATAGTTCTGTGGGTAAACTAAATAATAATCGTTTTTGCGGAGTATCAATGTTGTCATTGGTTGGCAGAAATGATAACTCTGGCTGAACTTCAACTTCATGGAATTCTTGTTTCCATTTAATTCTCATTTTTTCAGCTTCTTCTGAAGCAAGCCATTTATGTTGCCATTCAGAGTAATGAGCGTATTGTTTGTTAAATGAATTTAAGGTTACCTCAATTGAGTTGGCCAGGTTGTTGTAATGGTTAGAGAGCTCATCAATAAATACATGTTTTGAATGTAAGTCAATTATGATGTGATGAAAAACAATTGAAACAAAAATAGAATCATTAAAATGAAATATTTTTACTCTTAATAGTTTGTCTCCAACAATATTAAATGGTTGATGAATTTCCTCAAGGATATGTTTTTCAAAATCTTTTCTTGAATAATCTTCTTGGAATTTTTCTGATGTAAAGAAATTATCCAGTTTAAATTCGTTTTCAGTAATGAAGTAAGGCGTATTGTTTGTTAATTCTATGTGTGCCCTTAGAATATTATGATTGTTTAATACACTTCTTAATGCTTCTTTAAAGACTTGTACGTCTAAATTAACTTTAGTTTTATAAACAAGTGGTATATTATAAGCAGTATCGGAAGGACGAAGCTTTGACAACACCCAAAATTGTTCCTGAATTTTTGATAAGGATATTTTTTGCGTATTTAATATTAATCCTTCTTCCATTATTCTAATCTTTAAGTTTGGTAATATGGTTAATCATTTGTTTCTCTCAGAAATCTTATCTTTTTGTTAAAACCTATAAGAGGTTTTTACCAGGTATTTTGAATTTTAATAAATACTCTTTTATTACCATACTTTCTTTAGATAAATTTTTGTTTAAAATAAATTGATAATTAATGTTTTAAGATTTAAATTTCTCCTTGGACCAATTCCGAGGAAGGACTATCTTCATTTAACTTCTTTTTTGTATTTGATTCTAAGGATTGTTCTATGAATTTCGAAATACTTAGAATTGTTGGGTTATTGAAAAATAAGCGTAAACTAAATCCTGCATTAAACTTTTTTTCAATTTTTTCAACAATAGAAAGTGCAATTAACGAGTTACCTCCAATTGAGAAGAAATCATCATTAATTCCAATAGATTTTGATTTGAGCACTTTTTGCCAAATTTGTAATATTTCTTGTTGAGTTGATGTAATTTCTTCACTAGCCTTTTCATCCACATCAGTTACTTCTTCTATATCAAGAATCAATGCTTTACGGTCAATTTTACCATTTGCTGTTTTGGGCATATCATCTAACAGCATAAAATTGGAAGGTATCATATAACCAGGAAGATAAGCTCCGATGCTACTTTTTATTGCATCAAAATCAGGAGTTACAGAATTGATTGAAGTTACAAAGGCCACTAATCTTTCATCAAAATCGGAGAAATGTTGAATTTTCACAACCACTTCCTTAATACCTTCTTCTTTACCAATAGCAGTTTCTATCTCACCGGGTTCAATTCTAAATCCACGTAATTTTATCTGGTGATCGAGCCTGCCAGCCAGTTCAATACTACCATCAATACGAATTCGGCCGCTATCTCCGGTTTTATAGACGCTCGTATTTTCTTCTAAGTCAATAAATTTCTCCTTTGTTAATTCGTCTCTGTTATGATAACCAACGGCAACACCTTTACCGCCAATGCAAACTTCCCCATACACATTAGGTGGTTGAATTTGGTTATTGTTATCTAAGATGAAAATTTGAGTGTTATCAATTGGTTGCCCAACAAGTATTGGTGAGTCAGCGTCAGTAATTTCATAGCAAGAAGACCAAACTGTTGTTTCTGTTGGACCGTACATATTCCATAATTTAGCAACTTTAGGAAGTAAGTTTTTAACTAAAGTGGGTTGAATAGCTTCTCCACCACAAAGGGCAACTAAGTTTTTATCACCCTTCCAACCACTTAATAGTAAAACATTCCAGGTGGCCGGAGTAGCCTGAAGAATATTTATTTTTTCTGTTTCAATAATTTCCATTAAACGCTTCCCGTCTGCAACTTCATCGTTGTTGGCTATAATAACAGGTGCTCCCACAGAGATAGGTAAAAATAGCTCTAAAACGGATATGTCGAAAGATAAAGTTGTAACCGCCAGTAATTTATCATCTTTGCACATTCCTGGCGTTTTTGACATGCTTTTAATAAAGTTAACCGCAGCTATGTGCGGTATTTTTACACCCTTAGGGTTACCCGTAGAGCCAGATGTATATATAGCATAAGCAAGGGACGAAGTTTCTGTTTTAATTTGTGGGTTAGTAAATTTTTTACTCTTAAAACTAAACCTTGAATCAATACTTTCAAGTAAGATAAGTTTAGCATCAACACCTTTAAATTTGTTTTTTAAATCATTGGTTGTTATTAAGAACCTGGTTTCAGAGTCTTTCAAAATATATTTGAGTCGTTCATCTGGAAAGTTTGGATCAAGGGGTAAATAAGAGCCACCCGCTTTTAATATGGCTAAGATGGCGATGAGCATCTTTTCTGTTCTATGAAGGCTTACTCCCACAAAACTTCCTTGTATGTTTTGTTTTAGTAAGTGGTGTGCCAGCTTGTTGGCTTTGTTGTTTAATTCATCATAAGTAAGTCTGGTTTTACCTGCAACAACTGCCTCCAAAGTTGGGTACTTTTCTGCTATATCTTCAAATAATTCGTGCAGACACTTATTTTCTAATTCTTCACTCGTATTGTTAAAATTATCGAGTTTTTGTAAGGAATATTCCGAAATCCCGCTTAACTTCAGAATAGGCTCATTATTTTGGTTTACAATCTCATTAAGCAGTTTTATGTAGTTATGCTTTAAATGAATAATGCTTTCCCTTTCAAGTATATCTATATTGAATTCTATTTCACCATCAATTTCGCCATTATTTTCCCACATGTAAAAAGTAATGTCTAAAGGAGATATGCCTTCTTTAACTACAATTCTTTCAGGCGTAACACCTTGGAAACTAAGTGGTGATCTTGGCGCATTTTGCCATGCAAACATGATTTGAAACAATGGGTTTATATTTACTACCCTTTCAGGTTGCAAAATATCAACAAGCTGATCAAAAGATAGGTCTTGATGTTCTAAAGAATCAAGGACAACTTTCCTGTTACTGGTTAGTATTTCTGAAAACGATTTAGTTTTATCAAACTTTAAGCGTAGGATGATGGTGTTTACGAAAAAGCCAATAATCTTTTCAAACTTAGATTTCGTTCTATTTCCAGTTGGAGTTCCTATACAAATATCATTTTGCTTGCTGTATAAACTAATGAGTACTCCAAAAGCAGTCAACATTGTCATAAACATAGTTGTACCACTTTCTTTGCACAGTTTTTTAATTTTAGCTGTTAGCTCCTTATCAATATTAATGTTTTCACGTCCACCTAAGCCGGATATAATTTGCGGTCTTTTATGGTCATACGGAAACAAGGTTTCTAATGGGATATCTTTTAGTTGATCTTTCCAAAAGTCAACGGATTTTTGAATGGTTAATGAACCTTCTTCTACACTATCATGTTGCCATTGGGCAAAATCAAAATATTGAATATCTGGTTCTCTTAACGAAACCTCTTTACCACTAATTGTGTCGTTATAGATTTGACTTATTTCTTTAGCAAAAATACCCCACGACCAACCATCAAATACAAGGTGTTGCACTGTCAAATGAAATACAAACTCTTTGTCACTTGTCTTAATTAATAAAGCTCTAACGAGTGGTCCTTTTTCAATATCAAAACTTTTTCTTGTGTCTTCACTTAAAATGGTTTGAACATCGGCATTATTATTTGTTGGGTTTTGTTCAATTAGATCGATATATCGAATGTTTTGTATATTGTTATTTATACCGCTAACTGGTTCATTATCAATGTTTGTTATGTAGCTTTTTAATGCGAGATGCCTATCTAGTAAAATATTAAAGCTTTTATTTAGAGTTTCAATGTTTATATCACCAGTGAGTTTGAAAGTAAATGGAATATTGTACGCTGGATTATTCTCTTCAATTTTATTGATAATCCATAACCTTTTTTGTTCGTGGCTTAATTTATATAATCCATTAACATTATCCGTTGTTCTCTTACTGGTTTCTTCAATTGCACTTTCAATTATTTCAAGATTATATTTATCAATTAATAATTTGATAGTAGGAGAATCAAAGATGCTGTCCAGCGGAAGTTTTTTATTAAAATACTCGTTGATACGCACAATTAGCTGAGATGCTAACAGGGAATGTCCTCCCAGTTCAAAGAAGTCATCATCTAATCCAATGCCTTCAATCCCCAGCAGTTCTTTCCAAATATCAACTATCAATAGCTCAGTGTTTGTTGAAGGGGCAATATAATTTACCCCTAGATCCGGGCGACTATGATATGCAGATGAATTTGTTTCCGATTGTTCAGCTTTGCTACTCACATCACTTGCGGAAGAAGATGGTATGACTTCATTAGAAGTTTCACTGTAAAAATTAACATTTACAAGAGGATTAATCCAATGCCTTTGTTTTTCGAAAGGATAAGTTGGTAATGGAACCTTATACCGTTCTTCTTCTTGGTACAATTCGTTCCAATCAATTTTACCACCTGTTATCCAATATTGCGAAACTGCTTTAAGAAAAAATGTTTTATCGTCCTCTTTTACTTTAGGATGTCTTATCGTTGATATTGATTTGAATTTACAAGCTGATTCGAATTGGGAAAGTAGCATGGATAAAGAATTACCTGGTCCTACTTCAAAAAAAATAACTTCATTTTCAGACTGAAGTATCTCATTTACTCCACTTGAGAATAATACGGTTGAGCGAATGTGGTCGGCCCAATAATCTGCTGAGCAGGCTTGTTCTTTTGTTATCCAAGTACCAGTAACATTTGAGATTAATGGTATCTCAGGACTTTCGAACGTTATATTGTCAAATACCTTTTTAAATTCATCAAGCGCAGGATCCATTAGGCTGGAATGAAAAGCATGAGATGTTTTTAAGATGGTTGAATGGATACTGCTATCTATCTTATTTAATTCTTCTTGAAATGCAGAAATGGCTTCGTGAGTTCCAGATACAACAGAGTAGGAGGGAGCATTTTGCAAGGCCAATTCAACATGTTCGTTTAAATGAGGTTTAAGTTTTTCAGACGGTATGTTTACCGATAGCATTGATCCTTCCTTCTGAGCTTGCATTATTTTACCCCTACTAGCAACTATATATAAGGCATCTTCAAAAGTAAATACACCCGACAATGCAGCGGCTGTAAGCTCACCAATACTATGACCGATAAGTGCATCTGGAAATATTCCAAGATCCATTAGTAAGCATGCTGTAGCGTACTGAACGGTATATAGTAAAGGTTGGGTGTTTGATGTCATATTTACCTTACGCTGATGCTCTTTATCTCCAATGTCATGAAATAATAAACCTTTCAAGTCAATAGAAAAATCTTTTATCAAAATGTCATGTGCATCATCAATAATGTTTTTGTATAGTTCAAAAGATTCATATAGATCCTTGGACATATTCACATACTGACTTCCCTGTCCGGTAAATAAGAATACAATAGCAGGATCTTCCATTTCTTGTTTTCCAACAACCAGGTTCTTTTTATCAGATCTATATTTATCAACAATTTCCTTTTTTGATTTACCAGATATTAATCCTTTATGATTATACTCATTTCTACCAACTTGCAAAGTATGAGCGATGTCCTCGAGGTTTTGTGGCGTAGTATCCAGATGGTTAACCAGGTTTTCGACCATTGCATACAAAGCTTTTTTGTTTTTTGCAGACAATGGTAAGATGTGCACATCATTATCGCTTGATTTGGAGTCATTATCATTCCATTCTTCAAGAATACAATGTGAATTGGTACCACCAATGCCAAACGAACTTATTGCAGCTCTTCTAGGATAACCATTAACATCCCAATCTTTTAATTCTGTATTTACATAAAACGGACTATTCTCAAGTTCCAATACGGGGTTTGCCTCGTTAAAGTTAATGCTTGGTGGTATTTTTTTATACTTAAGCGCCATGGCCGTTTTTATAATCCCTGCAACACCTGCTGCTACATCGCAATGACCTACATTAGCTTTTACAGAACCAATGGCACAGTAGTTTTTATCTTGTGTATATTTTCTGTAAACACTTGTTAAACCATTTATTTCAACAGGATCGCCCAAGTTTGTACCTGTTCCATGAGTTTCAACGTATGATATGGTTCGAGCGTCAATATTTCCAAACTCCATGGCCATTGAAATAGCTTCAGCCTGACCATCTGAGCTGGGTGCCATATAGCCAATCTTGTAATAGCCATCATTATTTATGGCTGATGATTTTATAACAGCCCAAATTTCATCTTTATCAGCAATAGCGTCTTCTAGCCGTTTTAATGTTACAACCCCAACTCCTTCTCCAAAAATAGTTCCATTGGCGTTAATATCGAATGGTCTGCATCTACCATCTGGTGATTGTATACCGCCTTCTTTATACATGTAACCTTGTCCACGTGGAGTCATGATAAAAGAACCTCCACCAAGAGCAATATCACATTGATAGTTAAGTAAATTTTGACAAGCAACGTGAATGGCTACTAATGAAGTAGAACAAGCTGTTTGAATATCAAAGCTGGGACCGGTTAAATTTAGCTTATAGGATACTTTTGTAGTAAGAAAGTCCTTGTCGTTATTTACTATTGTTTGAAACTCACCGTTATTCCTAAGTAAATCAGGAAATTGAAGTAAGTTTTTAACCAAGTAATTGTTCATGCTACAACCTGCAAAAACACCAATGGTTCCCTCGTAATTGTTGGGAGATTGGCCTGCATGTTCCAGAGCCTCATAGCAAACTTCCAGAAATTTTCTATGTTGAGGGTCTGTTAAATCTGCTTCTCGCGGAGTAAAACCAAAAAACGAAGAGTCGAAAAACTCAGCAGTATTAATCAAGCCATTAACAGGTACAAAATGATTGTGTTCAAGTGTTTTTTTATCTACCTGATTTTCAGTTAGCTCTTCATCCGTAAACCGTTTAAGTAATTCTTTCCCTTTGCAAATTGCATCCCAGTATTCATAGATGTTCTCAACTCCTGGAAACTTACCGGCCATTCCAACAATGGCTATTCCATCTACAGTGTCAACTTTCATCTTGGTAGAACTCATGATTATTTACTTTCTTCTGTTTTTGAACTTATTTCTTTGCGCCATTATTTTTGACTTTTGCTCATCATCTGTCGAGAATCGCGACCTAAAACTCTCTTTACTTGGAGCATTCATTGGTTGGTCTTGATCATCGGCAGGTTGGGTTGTTAAAAGTTTGTTAGCTAAACTTTTTACTGTAGAATATTTAAAGAAGTCCAATATTTTTAGACTGGCACCGGTTTTTTCAACTATATTAGTTATGATATCTGGGATTAAGACCGAGCTTCCGCCAATATCAAAAAAGTTATCTGTAACGCTTATGTTTTGAATATTCAAAGCTTTTTCCCATTCCGACAGGATCAATGATTCCAAACCTTTCGGGTCTATATCAATCAAACCTGTTTTTGCCCCGTTTTGTTTATTACTTTTAGAATTGATCTTTTCAAGATTTTTAGTATACTCTTCATGCAGTGCTTCAAAGTTTATACTTGTACTTCCATCTTTTTTTCCTCCAATGATAAATAACTGACGGTATATTACATGGTCAGGGGTATTTAACATTTCAACCCATTTCTCCAGGAGATTTTCCAACGTTTCAGCTTTTAAAAATCCTTCTCTTACCAATGATCTCGAAATATTTACATTTTCGGCATTTAACATTGCTTGATCACCTTTTAACTGGCTGTGTGCCGTTACTATTTCCATACTAACATTGCTAAAGCCAGATCGTTCAAAAAAAACTGGAAGTTGCCTGCCTACCAAAGGATTACCACCTTCGTTAAACCTGGATTTAATATAGGCATTAAACATCTCGTCGAGCTCAGGAATAACTGGATAAGTAAGTACATGGTATGCAAAGTCGTTGCTAACTACTATCAGTATGCCATTGGGTTTTAGTATACGATGTAATTCCGAAAGAGCTTTGTAAGGATCTTGGAGATGTTCTACAACCAAACGGGTTACAATAAAATCAGCACTATTATCAGGCATGTCAATATCATATATTGAACCAAGTATTGGGTTATACAATTTTTTGCCATCTGCTTCAGAATTTGCTGAAAGTATATCGAATAAGTAAGGATCTATTTCGAGTGCAGTAGCCTCACAATTTGGAAAGCGTTTGAGTATATTGGTTATCAAATAACCGGGGCCACTTCCGCATTCAATAATGCTCATTCCATCCTTAAGTCCAAGTTTCTTATATGTTTCGAACTCTTTTTCAAAAAACAATTCTACCTGCGATTTCAGCCGTTTAACTTCAATATCCTTATTCTCTGTAAAATTGTCTAATTGGTAAGATCCTTGCATGGCTTCACTTTTAATTTAATTAGCTATTACATGCAAAATACGACAAAAAACAACTTCGCTTAAGTAGAAATTCTGCTTTTTTTATTTCTATTAAGAATTTCATGTCTAATGACATGAATCATTATATGAATGAAAAAATCCAGACAAATTATGTAAATACAAAAAAGTTATCTAGTAATTATCGACATTATTTTTTCCCTAATTGCTGTGGATTCCCAAGCTCTTGCTTTAGTTTTACCAATCAATATTTTGCACTTTTTAATAGTATACCTAAGCGCAGGTTGTTCTTTTTCAAAAATGGTTAAAAATAACTTAGAGAAATCTTCAACATCTACCATTGTGTCCAATGCTTCCTTTGATGTTGAACTTTTTACCCTGTTTTTTAATATATTGTAATAATCAGTGTCTTTATATTTCTCTACATGCTCCTTTTTTTGTTTATTCCATAAATTAGTATTGACATTGCCAGGGGCAACAATAATAATCCTTATTTTGTATAGGTTATATAATTCATCATGTAAAGTTTTTGATAATCCTTCCAAAGCGTGCTTTGCTGCAGAGTAACATCCATATCCAAAATTTCCGTATATCCCACTTTGGGAACTAATATTAATAATTCTTCCTACGGGCGTGTTCGACTTCTCGGGTGGGATTAGTAATGAAGAAAACTTTTGTATTACATATAGTTGACTAATGATCAACACTTCAAGGGCATTTTTAAAGTCTTGCATGGATACATGAAGTAATGGAGCGATTTTGGCTCCGCCTGCATTGTTAATTAAACCACAGAGATTGCTCTCTCCCAATATGCTTTTAACTTTTTCGGAGGCTTTATCTATGGCTTCATAATCAGTTAAATCAAAAATAATTGGTGTAAAATTTTCACCAAATAAAGCTTTTAGTTCTGTGGCTTTTGAATTTGATCGCACACTGCCAATAACTTTATAACCAGCTCGAATAAACCTTTGTGTTAAGCTGTACCCAATGCCTGAAGAAACTCCTGTGATTAATACTGTTTTCATAAATTTAGAGTGTTTTATCTCGTCTTTTGTTTTATTACTAAAATAAAATCTTTTGTTGTAAAAAAGAATCATTTGGTGGATTACATAATTGAGCTAATCATAAAAGTTAATTACTGGAAGAATTTTTCTTTTTTTTTGTAGAAATAAACTTATGAATTGAAATTTTGGCAATTTAAACTCATCTAACGAGAACAATTATTAGACTTAACGAATTGTTAACTATAAGTATATGTGAATGTAAAACTTCTGAAACACTTTAATATAATATGCTTTTTAATTCATTCGATTTTGCTTTTTTTCTTCCCATAGTATTTATTCTTTATTGGTTTATGACCAAGTCAAACCGTAAAGCACAAAATATTTTGCTGTTGATTGCAAGCTACGTTTTTTATGGATGGTGGGATTGGCGTTTCCTAGGGTTAGTTGTATTGAGTTCATTTGTCGATTTTTTTATTGGGAAATTATTGCATAATGAGGAACGTAATTCTTATCGAAAAATATATCTATTCTTAAGTATTTTTGTAAATATAGGGTTACTGTTTTTCTTTAAATACTTCAATTTCTTTATTGATAGTTTTTCAAATGCATTTTCGTTTTTTGGTCATACTTTAAATGCCACAAGGCTTAATATAATACTCCCGGTAGGTATAAGCTTCTACACGTTTCAAACATTAAGTTATACTATAGATATTTATAAGAAGAAACTAAAACCTACATCGGACATAATATCTTTTTTTGCTTTTGTTAGCTTTTTCCCCCAGCTTGTGGCAGGACCAATTGAAAGGGCAACTAACCTTCTTCCACAATTTCAAAATGAAAGAGAATTTAATTTTAACAAAGCAGCAGATGGAATGCGCCAAATACTTTGGGGGCTTTTTAAAAAAATAGTAATAGCCGATAACTGCGCCATTATTTTGAATCCTATTTTCGAAAACCATACAGAACATTCTGGAAGTACACTTCTATTAGGGGCAATTCTTTTTGCGTTTCAAATATATGGCGATTTTTCTGGGTATTCCGATATTGCTATTGGCACTTCGCGACTTTTAGGATTTTCATTAATGCAAAATTTTGCTTTCCCTTATTTTTCAAGAAATATAGGAGAGTTTTGGCGAAGATGGCATATTTCATTATCAACATGGTTTAGAGACTACTTATATATACCTCTAGGTGGTAGTAAAGTAGGTTTGGTAAGTAAAATTCGTAACGTTTTTGTCATCTTTATTGTAAGTGGTTTTTGGCATGGTGCTAATTGGACGTTTATTGTTTGGGGGTTATTACACACCATTTATTTTATGCCATTAATGTTATTAAATAAAAATAGAAAGCACTTACAGTCAATTAATACCAATAGAATATATCCCTCGATAAAAGAATTTATAAGCATTTTAACCACCTTTTCTCTGGTAGTGGTGGCATGGGTGTTTTTTAGGTCAGATAACCTTACCATGGCATTCCAGTATTTATCTAAAATATTCTCTGTTTCGTTGTTTGTTATGCCATCGGTATTTCCTTTAAGATTATTTATATTTATTGGACTGCTTTTAGGCGTGGAGTGGATAAACAGGGATAAAAATCATGGTTTGGAAATTAATTCAGCATATTTATCACCACTATTTAAAAGATTGATATACTTAACTTTGTTGTTAGTTATAATTCTATTTGGTAGTGAATCAGAGACTTTTATTTATTTTCAATTTTAAGATAAACTATGAATAGATATCTTTCGAAACTCATCTGGTTTAGTATACAAATTTCAATTTTATACCTAACATTGTTATTACTTATAATAATTCTTAACAAGAAGCGTGATGTTTCGTGTGAATTAAATGTAGATACGCATGCACTGATAGTTGGAGACTCGCATGTTATGTGGGGTATAAATGATAAATATATTGATGGAGCCCAAAATATTTCGCAAAATGCCGAAGGTTACTTTTATACTTATGCTAAACTAAAGCATATGCTTAACAAAAAAAATAATGTTAAGGAAGTAATTTTAGGATATAGTTTTCATAACATATCAGGTTATTTTGATGATTACATATTTGGAGAAAGGGCACAATATTTTATTTCCAGGTATATCAGCATTCTAGATTTAGATGATTATTTGATACTTATCAAAAAAAAGCCAAAAAATATCCTGAAGTTGGGGAGAGTTATAATTATAGAGGGTATTCCTAATTTTTTAAGTGATGGTTGTGCTTTTATCGGTTCTTTTCCTGAGGAAAAAAAACAGGAAACCATAAATCAGGAAAGTTTAAAAAACAGGATTGAAGAACAGTTCTACATCGATGGAAAGGTTTATCCGTATTCAGAATTTAATATATACTATTTTGATAAAATAGTTAAGCTTTGTAAGAGCTATAATGTAGATTTAAAGATGTTAAATACACCTTTATCTGATAGTTATGAGAAACTTATACCGGAGATATATGTTAACAAGTACAATGAGTTGCTAGAGAAATATAGGCTGAAAGTATTTGATTTTAATGACTTTTATATTCCTGATTCATGCTTTTTACCTGATGGAGACCATTTAAATTATAATGGTTCTATTAAAGCTTCAATGAAATTAAATGATTATCTGAAACAAAGAAATGTTAATTAAGTATAAAAAAATACTTTATTTATATAAATGCCTTATGTATAAATATAAAAAGAATAATATTAAGATTTTACATATTGCAGTTTTGTTATTGTCAATTGGAGTCTATTCTTGTTACCAGAGTGAAGGAAAAATGATTTCTTTTGAAGGCTATGAGTTATATGTTGAAGACATGGGTGTTGGAGAACCAACTATAATTATTGAAAATGGATTAAATTGTTTTACGTCGTACTACGATGATCTACAGGAAGATTTATCGGAATATTACCGTGTAATTTCTTATGATCATGCAGGTATTGGTAAATCAACACCAAATTATAATCCAAGAACATTGCCCTATTATGTTGAAGAATTAAAAGTATTAATGGATAGTTTAACTTTAAAGCCACCTTATGTACTCATCGGACATTCACTTGGAGGACATATTATTAGATATTATACACATATTTATCCAAATGAAGTGGCTGCTTTAGTATTTATTGACCATCCACATGAAGATTGGTTTAAGCATATTCGTTCTCATTGGGCAGATGATGAGAAATCAGAATATTTCAAGTGGTGGGATGTATCTATTAATGGACAAGAATATAAGGGTACTGGATTAGCAGAGGTATCAGAATATGAAGCTAATTGTGATTCAATAAGGGGTAAAGAAATACCTTCTGATATTCCTGTTTTAATGTTTACTGGCAATAATAGAGCACATTTTAGGAAAAGCGAAGCTGGTATTAATGAAGATAAAAAAAAGTGGGCCAAATTACAATATTCACTTATTAGCAAGGTAAAAAAGAAAAAACAAATTATTGACTGGCAAGCAGGTCATAATTTTCATAATGATAAACCTAAACTTGCGAAAGAAGAGATATTGAAATTTATTGATAGTATTAAAATCCATTAGTTATTATATACTAAAAATCTCTTTGGGGAGAGATTAAATAATTGTATTTATATAAATTATTGTTATGGAAAATAACAGTATGTTGATTATGGGAATTATCCGTAAGGTAATTCTTGTGATGTTGGCTTTGCTTATTTATTCGCATCACCCAGGAAAAGATTATTCAAAAGTTCCAATTGATGAGAAATCTAGAGCACTTGATGATGGAGTGATCATTAATAGTATTCAGAAAGAAATGATTATATTTTCAAAAGGGATTAATGAACTTAATGCAGAATTGGTATTTAGTATATTTAGTATAAGAAGAGATGCAGGTTATGTTAGAAACGGATATAGATATCCAAGTATAGAAAGGGCTAGGAATTGTTATGCAAATACTTTTAAGTCACTGGAATATACGAGTCAGAGTGTTGCATTCGATTCAACAGAATATCAAATGCTTCAAGGTGGATATGTAAAAATGAATACTATTGGAAAGATAGTTGCAAATAATCCCCAAAAGACCGGTCAATGTCAATGGGTTATCAACTACCAAATAGTTTGGATTAAAGAAGAAGATAGATGGAAAATTATATATATGAGTAATTCCTGGCAGTAATTGTAAAGTTTATAAAGTTGAAACTTAACCAAGATACTTTTTACTAATAAGTAAATAGCATTTGTATGCCTTATGTCTATAACTATTAGTTTTTAATAGATTATTTGAAATAAAATTTAACTTGGATTGTTTTTAACAAGTAGGTTATCATCTATTCTTAATTCAGCTTTAGCAAAATCGATTTGGTCTTGAGGTTGGTCAAGAAGCTTATTCATGGCTTCTTCACGAGTAAGAAGACCCTTTCTAATCAGGTGGCTTAATTCCAATTCGTAAGGACTATATCCATACTTGAAGGTATGTACATAATTGTTAAAAGCATTAATTCGGCAATTGGTGGAACATCCATCTACGTCAGCTGGCTTTTTCCACCCTAATGGAAGAATCTGTTCAACAATTTCGTTTTCTGTAATATCCTCAAGGCAAAGTAGGTTTATATTGTATGGATAATTGGTCGAACGGTTTATTAATTCTTTTGAAATTTCCATATACTTTGAAACATCTTCGCCCAAATGTAATTTTAGCTTGTCAAGAACTGGTTTTCGGCTCTCTTCGAAAAAATCATAATTGTTTTGGTAATAAATAGTATTTGACGGAATTTGACCTAAAGTAAACCCTGCAAGTATAAAAGGTATATTTTTTTCAAGAGCTATTCTTAAAGCAGTAATATTTACAATGGATATGCACGAGTTACAATTGGAAGAAATCCTTGTAAGTGTTTTAGCATTGTATATATTTTCGAGTGAGCTAATTCTATATAATCCTTTCATAAATTTGTATGAAGGTTTGTAGGTAATATGGTCTACACCTAAATTGCTCACCACTTTTTTAATATTTTTAGTTGCTGCAGGTGAAATAAATCCATTTTCCAGGGTAAAGGATAACACATTTAATTTATATTTTTCAACAGCTAATTTAATTGTATAGGTACTATCTTTTCCTCCACTAAAACAAACAATAGCATCATATTCAGAAACTTTCTTATGTTTACTTAAAAGATTTTCAATCTCAATTTTAGATGATTCTATGGCTTCTTTTTCTGTTGTATATAACAATTCATCGTTACAGAAATTGCATATTCCTTTTTCGTCAAATTTAATGCGTGGAAAATTCTCAGATAAAATGCACTTTTTGCAACGTTTAACTTCATTTAAACCTGATTGCATCTTTAATCTTGCTTATTATTAAAAATAAAATCTACTATTCTCAACACCGATCCAAAATTACCTCTGTTCATTTGTTCATTGGCTACATTAATTCTGTATGTTTTTTTAATGTACGATGCAATTTCAATAAGTCCCATCGAATCAATAATACCGGTGTCTACAAGGCTTTTATCAATGGCAATATCTTCTAAGTCGACGTAAAACTGCCGGCATAAAAATGAAAGAAATGCTTCTTGAACTTCCTCTTTGGTTTTAATTTCAACATTCATATTATATATTAATTTTTCTTGATTAAAAGCAAAACCTTTTAACCGAGTCAATATGTTTTACTTAAAAAAATAGATTAAAGTTTCGAGATATTACATTTGATAGTCGTCAATACTAACGTTCAACAAATCATCAGATAAATGATTTTTTCTAGGATTACGTGCCCAATATTCAGATATTTGAGCAGATAATATAAATGTAATAATCATATTATCCCTGTATCCAATGTTTTTAGGTATTCCACTTTCGAACTTCTTTAAAAATCGTGCTATCCATTTAGGGTTAAATATTTGGTAATCTTTTATAAGCGAATTACTTAAAAAGAAATTGGTATTTTCTGTAGGTCCATTATCTCTTATAAACGATTTCAAGTCGGGAGACATATATGGTCGTTTGGGTCTGTTTATAATGGATGAAGGAATATGCTTTTCAAATGCTTTACGAAGAAGGTGTTTTTGAGAAAATCCCTTTAGTTTATAGTTTTCGTTAAGTGCAAATGCATATTCAACTACTCTATGGTCAAGGAATGGATACCTTCCTTCTATCCCGTGTGCAAGAGACATACGATCACCTTGCGAAGATAGCAAATATCCATCCAGCAAAGTCTTCATTTCTAGAAATTGGTTCTTTTGAAGCAATGACCAAGTATTAAAATTTGAAGGAAAGATGGATTGCATTTCAGTAATTAATCTTTCTTTATCAAATTCACTTCTATTGTTTTTATTAAAATAATTCTCAAGTATTTTATTATTATGAACCCTGATATTAAGCGATGCTAGACTATTATTAAAATCTTCAATAAAACCTTCGTAAAACATCCTCATCATACCAAACTGGGTTTCATCTTTGTAATGATTCAAGTGCGGATAAAGCTTTTTGATTAGTAAAGGCCTGTATATGGAAGAAGGATCCTTAGACCAGAATTCTAACAGTTTTATTTCCTTAAAAGAATCGTATCCCCACAATATTTCATCTGCGCCCTCGCCAGTAAGCACAACCCTAATATCGCTTTCTCTAACTTGTTGCGACAATAAAAATAATGGGATAGGGGCTGTCCTGAATACTGGACGTTCAAAATGATAAACCGCTTCAGGAAAAGTTTCATCAACCTTGTCGTATGTAATATTTATGCCACAATGATCAGAATTAATACGCTTGACCATATCGTTTTGGTACGAAGACTCATCATATTCTTGGTCAGAGAAAGTGATTGAAAATGTTTTAAAACTTTTAGAAGTGAAGTTTTTAACTTGGTTAACAATTACAGAACTATCAATTCCTCCGCTTAAATAAGCACCAACAGGAACATCACTTCTTAGGCGCAGCTTTATTGCATCGTTAAGTAAGTCTATAAATTCTTCTTCAGCTTCGGCTAATGAGTTGTCGATATATTTACTAAAGCTTTGGCCTAGTTCATAAAACCTTTTTTCTGCAATCAGCTTATTATTTTTGTAAATAGCAAAACAACCCCCAGGCAGGGTGCGAATATTGTTATAAACAGTGTGATCGCCAAAAGTATTCCATAGAAGACTGTGTTCAAATAAATTTTTGGAATTAAAACTTCTTTTGTATCCGGGAATTTGGTCAAAGGCTTTCATTTCCGAAGCAAAATAAAAACTACCCTTAAAACTCAAAATGAATAATGGTCTAATCCCATATCGGTCTCTGGCAATAATAAGCTCTTTGGTTTTACGGTTCCATATTAAAACAGCAAACTGACCATTGAATTTTGAAAAGCAATCAAGGCCGTATTGTTGGTAAGACTTAAGTAATACTTCGGTATCACTGGTTGTATTGAATTTAATGCCTTTTTCCTGTAGTTCAGTACGCAGCTCTATATAATTGAATATCTCTCCATTATAAACTATAATGTGGTCGCCACTTGTCATTGGTTGATCACCGGTATTTAAGTCAACTATTGATAAACGTGTTTGACCCAAAGCAATATCAGGAGAAATATAATAACCCCAGCCATCAGGACCTCTGTGTTGAATTGTTGAGGTCATTTTCTGGATTATATTTTTTCTGCTTCCCTTATTTGGATCTGAGCCATATACCCCAGTTATACCACACATAAAAATACTTTAATTTAATCATTAAATGATTACAGAAAGGTAAGTATTAATGGAACTGTATATATTTTTTTTTGATGAAAATATGGTCATTGTAGATATGAGAATAAATAGAGGCTTTTTTTTATATAATCGTACAATTGAGATGTATATTCAGAATAATTTTATGATAAATTATTTTGGCTTTATGGTTAACTTGGGTAAGCATTAATAAAAAAAATTAATCAAATTTTTACCATTTTAATAGAGATTATACAGAAAGTGTTGTTTTTTTGTTAATTAGGAGTTATTATTTAAATATTATGACTAGTTCTAATTAGCGATATTTTGTTATTTTTTAAAGTTATGAATGTTAGACAATTGAGATAATGTACGCAGTTTATTAAGTACTTGATATTGAATGTGGTGTAAGTCAATATTATGTCTTTGTTTTACTGATCTGTTGAATTAAATAGCAGTACTAAAAAGAAAGTGATTATGGGTAATAAATTTTACGGTTTTAAAACAAATTGTATTAATGTGACTAACAATTCTATAGTAAATTCGGTAAACGATTATACTGTATATTGGGGTAAAGCCAACTTGTATAAAGATAAACTAACATTTTTTTTAAACAGATTATCAATTGAGGAACAGCAACGTGCAAAGAGATTTGTATTTGATGCCGATCGTTTAACTTATTGTGTATCTCATTTTCTGTTACGTAGTGCATTATCAGATTTTCTTAAAGTTTTATACAAGAAAATAGAAATTAGGTTTATAGAAAATTCTAAACCATATATAAATGATATTGATGTGGATTTTAATCTATCACATTCAAAAGATTATTTTTGTTATTCAGTAGTTAATAAATCGGTAAGTCTTATTGGTGTAGATATCGAAGTAATTAAGCCAATTGAAAATTTAAGCTCTATTGTTACAAATTATATGCATAGTAAAGAAGAAGCATATATTTTGAATAAATCCATATCTAATTATGAACAAATGTTACGTTTTTACGAGATTTGGACACGTAAGGAAGCTTTGTTAAAAATGCACGGGATAGGAATAACAACCGACTTACAATTATTAAACTTAATCCCAGGGACAAGGACTAACAATATAGAAATATCCAATATTTTAGAAGTTAAGGATGAGGTGTTTATATACACCTTTTTTACCTCAGAATTTGTATTAAGCATTTCGTCAAACTTGCCTAGGATTCCAATTTTAAAACAAATTGAAAATTCTAACAAATAATCATTTTTTATCTACGTTTCTTTTGATTAAACAACCAATCTAAAACTTCTGGATATTTGAAAGCAATATGCGCAATATCATGCCCCTCTTCCTTTAAAATATTAATTTTTGCATTTCCTCCATGTTGATTAATTGCTTCTACCATATTTTTGTTAAGTTGCGCAGGTGCAATGCTATCATTTTCACCACTAAAGGCCCAAATTGGTATATCAATTATAGTATTTGCTTTTGTAGGATCAGAATTACCAGATGCAACAACTGATGCTGCAAATAATTGTGGATGCCTAGTTAAAATATCCCAACACCCGGTTGCACCCATCGAAAAACCAACCATATAAACTCTTTTATCATCAATAGGGTAATTATCAATGGATTCCTTTATAACTTCAACAATCATTTTCATTTCCTCCGTTTCCTCATTGTTGTCTTGAATATAATGCTTAAACGGAATACCCATTGGATCTTTATAAGCCCAAAGTTTTCCTATTGGGCATTGCGGAACAATAACAAAGCTCGGGTGTTTTGATTGTACATTCCTCTGGGCCCATATTGAAGCAAAGCTGTTTACTTGTAACCTATTATCCGAGCCATTATATCCAAAGGAGTGGAGATAGACGATAAGGGGGTATTTAACCGATTCATTCGTTTTTGGGGTAAACAATCTATAGTTTAGTTCTCTGCTATATTGAGAATTGGAATATATTTTCGGTTCAAAGAATAATAAGGTATATCGTTTTTTTATTTTTTCGCGAAAAACATATCCTGCGCCCAAGAGCCCAATTACTATTATTGTTATAATTAGAAAAAACATAATTCGTTTATTTACCATAACTTATTATTTCAACTTAAATAACAGAATGTTTCTGTGTAAATTATTAAAGAAAGTTGAGAGTAAAATGTTTTACAAGTTAAATTATAATTACTTAAGGTCAGAGAGGTACATGTTTAAATAAGAAATTAATATAATTAAACTTTTACTTTTCTATGAAAATATTATTGTTTTATTTTACTATGCTTAATATACTGTTAGTGGAATTTAAAATAGAAGCAATAAAAAACTATAAGAATAAACACTATTGTTCAAAATATAAGCATTCTCGTACTTTAAATATATTCTTGTTATCAAACTATTATATTTATGTTTTTATTTAATTATGCAATTAAAGTACTTTATTTCTTTTTATGGACGTTAAATGCAAGGAGGTAAAAAATTAGTAAGGAAGAGGAATTGTTAAATAGATAGTGGTTATTTTTTTATAAAATTTATTTATATTGTGGTAAATACTTTTAAAGATTAAATATCAATAGAAACTACATTGTTTTAATATTGGAGGGGTAAATAAATTGAAGAAAAAAACTAACTTCGTTAGCATAGTAATATTGCTAACTCTTCTAAACCTTTGTGTTCTGGTAATAAGGAATGTTATTGTTGGGAATGATTTTTATTTGTTTTTAAGGTCAAACTTGTTTATAGGATCACTACCTGTAATAGTTATTGCATATTTATTATATCGCTTCAATGATAAACTGAATACTGTAATATTCTGGATTGGAACGTTTCTTTGGGTGCTTTTCTATCCTAATGCGCCATATATGATCAGTGATTTAATTCATGATAGTCAAGATCCGGCAATAAAACTGCATCCAGACCTTATTAAATTTGATACCTTGATAATTTTTTCGTTAGCTATGTTGTCGGTGTTTTATGGTTTTTTATCTTTAAAGATGATGTTTAGGTTGTTTAAAAAAAGATATAGTAAAAGATTTGCTCAACTAGCAATACATGCTACGTTAATCCTAAGCTGCCTTGGCTTTTATATGGGAAGAGAATTGTTATCCGCAATAAAATTAGGTAACGGTTATTTATACTCATGGGAGATTTTCCTAGAGCCGATTCAAATAATAAAAATTGTTTGGAATTCGTTATGGCCAATCCATGATCATTTACCAGCTTATGCTATGATGGCACTATTTGGAGTGGTGCAATATTTACTTTTAGTTATATTTTACTATGTAAATAACATAGAAGCAGCCTCTGAAGTTGAAGGTTTTTAAGCATATCCCAGTCTAACTCTATAGCTTGTAAGTATACAGTTTGCAATCTGCTAAGGATCTAAAATTGATATAGATCCCTTAATAAATTGTTAAGTTACTTAGTTCATTAACAAGGACTTTGTGGACTAGTTATTTTAAGTGAACTACCTCGGGGCAAGCCCAGAGGCATCGTTCAAAATAGAACAGCTTACGCTGTTCAAATTACAATCGCGAGTACGAGGCAAGCCTCGGGGAATTAAACCCCAAATAGATTAAACTGCTAAAATTTATGAAAAAATGAGTATACAACGTAAGATGATTTATTTGCTACTGTCCATGGCGGCAATGCTTTTTTTACCCTGGCTAGGAGGCTATTTTTATTATGATGGCCAATTTCCAGGAGATTTTTTTGCATACCCTCCATTAAAACCAATGGATAAGCCAGGATTTAGTCTTTTGATATTTTGTTTAATTGCATTAGCGTGTGCGGGACTTGCAGCTATTTATATAATACCAAGATGGTTTGGTTTTAAAAAGATTGAGCAAACAACTAAACCGATAATAAAAAAAGTAAAATTACCTTATTGGTTTTGGTTTGGATTACTGTGCTGGGGAACTTCGCTTACATTTTTAAGTTTGCATTTAAAGCAACCAGCATGGTTTATACATTGGAGTGATGTGCCTCTTTTTTGGGGAGCAGTATTGATACTTGATGGCATAGTATATAAGCGTTCAGGGGGTAAATCTTTAGTTGCTATTATTCCGCAAGAGCTTATTGGTATTGGAATAGCCTCTATGACTGGTTGGATGATTTTTGAATTTATGAACTTTTTTGTGGATGACAATTGGTATTATCCTTGGGGAAATATTTTAGACAGGGAAGAATTTCTTCTATATGCTTTTATTGTCTCTTCGGGTTTGTTGCCTTTGGCTTTTGAATGGTATCTTTTATTCCTTACTTTTCCTAATTTAGCAAATCGATTTCGGAACGGAATAAAAATCGTATTAAATAGTGCTATTAAAAATATATTGCTGGTGCTTTCATTAGTTTCGATGTTTGTAGCAAGTCTTTTCCCAGATAGTCTGTTTTTTGTGTTGTGGGTTTCTCCACCTGTAATTTTAGCTGTAGTTTTAAATAAAATAGGTGTATGGACACCATTCGACTCAATAGGAAAAGGTAATTGGGGACCAGTATTGCTTTCGGCACTTACTTATTTTGTAACTGGCTTTACCCTTGAAGGTCAAAATTATCTTAGTGCTATTCATGATGGTCAAGTAGCTTTGTTTACTAATGATCCAGCTTATTGGCAATACAGTCTCCCTTATGTTAATGTGGCACATATTTTCGAAATGCCAATACTAGGATACTTTGGATATTTACCTTTTGGTATATATTGCTGGTTGTGGTGGATAGCCTGTGCTAAGTTGCTGAATATTCCAGCTAAATTTTTAAAAGCAAATCCGTTGGACTTTTAAATTTTATTTATGAAAAATCTGTTAATATTCTTCTTTTTTATTCCTGTAGTTACATGCGGGAAGGATATTGTGTGGGAAGGAAATGTGATGTCTATTGGAGATAGGGTTGAGATTTTGGAGGATGTAACAGGAAAGCTTACCTACGAGGAGATTGCTTATGGTGATTATAAAAATAAATTTAAACCATCTGAGAACCTGATTCTTAATCTTGGATATACAGATTCATTTTTTTGGTTACGATTTACTGTTAAAAACGTAACTAAAAGTAACTTGTTACTCGAACTAGCGCAAGCAGGATTGCCGGTTGCAGGTTTATATTATCGTGTAAAAGGTGACTCTCTGAAGCATTTAAAAGCGGGTTACAGCGTTAAAATGAAAGAAAAGCTTTTTAATAGTTCATACCAGGTTTTTGCTTTGCCACCTGGGAAGACAGAATGTTATATAAGACTTAATTCTAATTCGGAACCAATTCCAATACATTTGCATAACCAAAAGAATTTTGAATTAGAATCCACTTGGCAAAAAATAGGTTATGGAATTTATCTGGGATTAATGATTTTTGTTGCACTTTACAACCTTTTCCTATTTATTTCGCTCCGAAAAAAACTTTATTTATTTTATGCGCTAATTGTTCTTATATACATATGTTACTCAGCAGCAGTAGTAGATGGATTTATAGTTTATTTTGTTCCTAAAGTAGATCTTAAATTCCTTTATACTACTATACCCGCAATTGGAATAACTCTACAAACATTTTACTGTCTTGTTTTTTTGGAAGTAAAAAAGTTTTCGCTGCAAACTTATAAAATAGTAAAAGGAATTATCATATATTTTGCGATATGGATGATAGCTAAATTCTTTTTTGCATTTCCAATTGTACAACCAATAAATACAGTTAATGCTTTGTTATCATTTTTAACAATGGGATTTGTGGGAGTAAAAGTTGGAACAAAAGGTAGTAAAATGGGTTATTATTTTGCAATAGCTTACTTTATTTATTTTATGTTGGTTGCAGTTCAGGCTTTGTATATAAATACGGGAAGTCCAGAGTATATAGGTGGTTTAAGTTATGTTGCCTATGCAACTCTTATAGAGGCATTTTTACTTTCATTCCTGTTATCCAGAAGATTTAAGTGGAAACAAGAAGAAATTGAGAAAGAGAAATTTGAAGCACAGTTAAAGGTAATTGAAAAAACAAGAGAGAACGAAAGAATAATTGAAGGACAAAAAGTAGAACTTGAAAAACAAGTTGCCTCAAGAACAGCTCAACTACAGGAAATGAATGAAGAGCTTACGAGTACTAATGATCGGCTAATGGAATTAAATGATTACAAGGAGTCGATGACTGCAATGATTGTTCACGACTTTAAAAACTTATTAAATACTGTTATTTCGTTTTCGGAGACTACACCAACAACCAGGCGCTTGCAAAGCATACATAATGCAGGGAAGTATATGCATAATCTGGTGATGAATATACTTGATGTTCAAAAGTTTGAGTCGGTTAGTGTTGGTTTGTCATTGGGAAATCATTCTATAAAAAAGGTAGTTACTGAAGCAATAGAGCAAATGCGCTTTTTAATAGAGCAGAAATCTATTAACTTAACATTTAGCATAGCTAATGACTTTTATTCACGATTTGATTATGAGCTGATATTACGTGTTGTTGTAAATATACTTTCAAATGCAGTTAAATATGTAGATGTTAATGGAGTTATAGATATATATGCAGAAAGGAAAGGTGATAAAATTATGCTTTCTGTTAAAGACGATGGTATTGGTATTCCTGCAGATAAAATTGATTCAATATTCGAAAAATACACGCAAATTAATGCACGTAAATCAGGAGCATTTCGCTCTACAGGTCTAGGTTTAACATTTTGTAAGATGGCAGTTGAAGCTCATGAGGGAGAAATTGGAGTGAAATCAGTATTTAATGTAGGATCTAATTTCTTTTTCACCCTTCCTGTTTTAAATGGTTATAATAATGGTTCATCAGTAATCGAAAAAATTAGTTTTAAGGAGGATAAAACAATTGTCCTTACAGATAAAGAGAAAGAAAGACTGAAACCCTTTCTGGAAGAACTAAAACAATGGGAGGTGTATGACTTTAGTGAAATTTCGTCAATAGCAGATAAAATTGCTAAAATTGATAATGAAAATATTATTTCCTGGAAAAATAATTTACTAAAGGTTTTATTTAGTGGTAATACTGAGTCTTATAGAAAATTTATTAATCAATAAATCATGTCCCAAACTTCAATTTATAACATATTAATTGTAGATGATCATCCAGATATTATTGATTCCATAACAAATTACTTGAATGGCCAGAATAATAATTATAAGTTTTTGCAAGCAATTAATGGCAGAATGGCATGTGAAGTAACAGAAAAAAGGATGCCGGATTTAATTATTATGGATTGGGAAATGCCTCTGATGAATGGTTATGAAGCATTGTTAGAAATAAAAAATAATCCTAAAACTTGTCATATTCCAATAATAATGGCTACAGGACGTTCATCATCAGAAGATTTAGACAAAGCACTTAATGCAGGAGCAGCAGATTATATTCGAAAGCCTATTGAGAAGCAGGAGTTATTGGCCAGGGTAAGGACTTGCTTAAGTATTTCAATGTATATAAAGGAAATAAAATCACAAAATGACAAATTAGTTGACCTTAATAGGGAAAAGGATGGTTTAGTTCATGTTGTTGCACATGATTTAAAATCACCTCTTAGCACAATAACTTCATTTACAGGTTTAATTAAACAAGATGGATCTCTTAACAAAATACAAAAAGAATATCTGTCGATTGTTGAGAAAGTGACGAATGATGGGATGCACTTAATTGAAGATTTAATGGTTGTTAATTCTTATGAATATGGAGATTCAAAAGTAAGATTAAACGAAATTGACATAAATAATTTCATGGAGGGCTGGTTAAAAACCTTCGATCAGGAGATAAAAAGAAAGAAGCAAAAACTAAAGTACGATATTGATGTAATAAACTCTAGTTTTAAAACAGATCACTTTCTATTAACCAGGATATTAAATAATCTGTTATCAAACGCCATCAAGTTTTCTGAAAAACGAAAAGCTATATATGTTTATGTAAAAGAATGTGACTTAACATTAGATTTCTCGGTGAGAGATGAGGGACCGGGTATTAGTGAAGAAGACCAAAAGAAAATGTTCAAGCGATTTCAACAGTTAACAGCTAGACCTACAGATGGTGAAAGTTCAAATGGTTTGGGACTATCAATTATTAAAGCATTAGTATGTAAATTAGAAGGACAAATTGTAGTAAACACTAAATTGGGTGAGGGAACAGAATTTATAGTTAAATTTCCAAAATCAAATTAGTAATTTTCTACTATTAAAAGCTTACAAAGTATATTGTGTATTAGTTTAATTCATAATTATATAGCCTTTGTATAAAAGTGATATTGGAATCAGCTAAAGCATAAAAATAAGAAAACTATAAACCATGTGAGCTCTTTTCTTTAAACGTGGTACTGCACTTATTTTAATCTGACAATAGTAAGAAAAATGAAAGATACGTGATTGATCAATTAATAGTTATATTTTATAAAGACTTGATATTTAGTGATGTAATGATTTAGTGAGTATTAATTTATTGTTTTAAATTCTGTATATTGTATAAAAAATTTTAATGTGAATAGTAAAATCTATTTGCACAATGTTTATTTGTAATAAATTAATGAGTTGTATCAAGGTTAACAAAAGGGATAAAACTGAACTATGAACACTACTGATATTTTTTCGGATTATTTTCTTCCATTTGTGATTGGACTTATCATGTTTAACCTTGGTTTATCTCTTACTTTTAAGGATTTCAAACGCACATTTGCCTTACCTAAAGCACTAATTATTGGTATATGTTGTCAAATGATATTGTTACCATTAATTGCACTTGGACTAGCATATATTTCGGGATTACCTCCAGCAATAAAAGTAGGTTTAGTAATTATCGCAGCATGTCCGGGAGGAGCTACTTCAAACCTTATTACTTATTTGTTAAAAGGTGATGTTGCTTTATCAATTTCGCTTACATCAGTAAATAGTGTTCTTATTTTATTCTCAATTCCGAGTATCATGTATCTTACATTACAGGCCTTCCTTGATGAAAGTACAATGATTGCATTACCTTTCTTTCAAACTATTTTGAAAATCTTATTGATGATAATATTACCCACTTTTATTGGATTATTGGTGCGATTTAAAGCTCCACGAGATGCTAATGAGGTTGAAAAAAGAATGAAGTATATTACCACTTTATTACTTGCTGTTGTATTTACATTTACCATTATTGACAATGATTATAAAACAACCAACACGTCACAACTTTATATTTCTACAGCACCTTTTGCTTTTGCATTAAATATTTTTGGGATGCTTTCGGGATATATTATTGGGCGTATAGCAGGATTCAGTAAAAGAAGATTAATTACACTTGTAATAGAAATTGGTATTCAAAATAGTGCTTTAGCTATAACTATTGCATCAAGCCAGGTTTTTCTAGGGAATGTTCAGATGGCTATTCCAGCTATAATTTATGGTATGTTTACTTTTTTTAATGCGGCAATATTTGGGTATATTATAAAAAAGTGGCTCTATTAATTAAATTGTCAGTATTCTTTTGTAAATTAAAATATAAAAAATAGTATTGAAATGTTTTGATTTATAATGAATTATGGTTTGGTGAATTTGATGCTTATTTATAAGTATTCTAAAATGACATTCATAACTCATAAAACTTCTTTTTAGCCTTTCTTAATTTTTAATACTGTCGTAAATTTGTTAATTATTAAAAGAGAATAATTCGTAATTAGATATTTCTATTATGAAGATTTCAGTGCAGGAAATTAGAAATACGTTATCGGAAAAGGGATTAAAAGTAACTCCTCAGAGATTAGCTATTTATGAGGCTATATGGGTGTTGAACAATCATCCAACTGCAGAAAATATAATAGAATTTATTAGAGAGGCACATCCAAATATTGCAACAGGTACAGTATATAAAATATTAGATACCTTGGTTGAGAATCATCTTATTAAGAGAGTAAAAACAGAAAAGGATATCATGCGATACGATGCCGTTATGGAAAATCATCATCATTTATATTGTTCAACATGTGATATTATTAAGGATTATAATGACGAAAAATTAGATAAGTATTTGTACGATTATTTTACTAAAAATAAAATAAAAGATTTTGAAGTAGAAGATATAGTACTTCAGATAAAGGGACGGTTCAAAAAGTGTTAAATGGTGTATTAAGAATATAACTTTAAAAAAATAAATTATGGCCGTATATAAATGTCAAGCTTGTGGATACGAATTCAATGAACAATCCGAAGGTGAAAACTGGGATGCATTGGATGAGGATTGGAGATGCCCGGTTTGTGGAGCAGAAAAGTTTTTGTTTGAAATGAAACAGGAGGAACAAGAAGAATCTAAACCAGAAGTCTTAACAAACGAAGAATCAGTTTCTTTAGACACTTATCTTGAAGAATGGTCGAAGGATTCAGATTCTAATGCGCCTTACTTATCAGATATTCATCAAATAGCTAAAACAGGAGCTTCGATATATGAACCTATGAAAACGTTAAAACCGATTGTTTCATGGGATGATATTTTAATAAAAGGAGCACAACTTGCACGAATTCCTTTAAATATAGATGTTGAAGTATCAACAAAAACTGTAATCGGACAAAATGCGAAAAAACCTTTGGTTATTGAAACGCCAGTTTATATTAGTCATATGTCGTTTGGAGCCATTTCTCCAGAGTTTAAAACAGCTATGGCAAAGGGTAGTGCAGCAGTAAAAACTTGTATATGCTCTGGTGAAGGTGGAATTTTGGAAGACGAGTTAAATAACTCTTATAAATACATTTTTGAATATGTACCCAATGAATATAGTGTAACGAATGAGCACTTTAAAAGAGTTGATGCAATTGAAATTAAGATCGGTCAATCAGTTAAACCCGGTATGGGTGGACATTTACCTGGTGATAAAGTAACTAAAGAAATTGCTAAGATAAGAGGAAAAGAGGAAGGGAAAGATATTCATAGTCCATCTTCATTTAAAGATATTAGAAATAAGGAAGAATTAAAGAAAAAGGTTGATTGGTTGCGCGATAAATCTTATGGAAAACCCATCGGAATCAAAATTGCAGCTGGGGAAATAGAAAAAGATTTAGATGTGATATTATTCGCGAATCCTGATTTTATAACAATTGATGGAAGGGGAGGAGCAACAGGTTCGGCACCTAAGTATATTAAGGATAGTACTTCGGTTCCTACTTTATTTGCATTATACAGAACCAGAAAATACTTAGAGGAAAACAATAGAAGCGATATTGCCATTGTAATTACTGGTGGATTAAGAGTTTCGCCGGATTTTACTAAAGCTATTGCGCTTGGAGCCACAGCAGTAGCCATTGCATCTGCAGCTATGATAGCAGGAGGTTGTCAACAATATCGTATTTGTAATACCGGAAAATGCCCTGTTGGAATTGCAACACAAGACCATGAATTAAGAAAGAGGATTAACATTGACTTATCAGCAAAGCGAATCGAGAATTTCTTGAGAGTTTGCACAGACGAGATGAAAAGTTTTGCAAGATTAACTGGAAAAGCTAATATTCATGATTTATCAGTAAGTGATTTGTGTACCGGAAATTCTGAAATATCTAACCACACAGATATATTACATTATTAACAAACTATAAATTAAATATAATACCATGACAAAATTGGCAGGAACAAAAACAGAACAAAATTTACTTAAAGCATTTGCTGGAGAGTCGCAAGCTCGCAATAGGTACGAATTTGCAGCTAAGGTGGCAAAAAAAGAAGGGTATGAGCAAATAGCAGCTATCTTTCAGGAAACAGCAAATCAGGAGAAAGAACACGCAAAACGTTTCTTTAAATTTTTAGAGGGATCAATGGTTGAGATAACAGCAACATACCCAGCTGGTGTTATTGGTACAACAAAGGAAAATTTAAAAGCAGCAGCCGAAGGAGAAAATGAAGAGTGGACAGATATGTACCCAGAATTTGCAAAAATAGCCAAGGAAGAGGGATTTACTCAAGTTGCAGCAGCATTTAATTTAATAGCAAAAGTTGAGGCAGAACATGAGCGCAGATTTTTAAAGTTACTTCAAAATATCTCCGAAGATAAAGTATTTGTAAAAGATGGTAAAGTTTGGTGGAAGTGCTTAAACTGTGGTTATGTATATGAATCAGAAAAAGCTTTAGAAACGTGTCCAGCTTGCTTACACCCAAAAGCTTATATGCAAGTGCGAGAAGAAAACTATTAATTTACTATTTTCGAATTAGCCTTTGTATTTCCTAAGGCTAATTCATTTTTAATTAAGTAGTTTCCAGATACTACTATTAGAAAAGGAAAGGAACTATTTTTTAGTGTGAGGAATGGGAACTAGATGGTTTATATTTTTTACAAGATTACCTGCGAGAACATATGTTATTATACTTTTTTCCACTTTTTAGGAATAACTATTTTTATCGAAACGCCACTCGTTAGTATCAATAAAACAAAGGTTGACAGTATGATTTTCAATATTTTTAAAAGAAAACAGAAAGATAATATTTCAATTTCGGGACGATTGACTGCAATTTTAAACCAACATCCTAATAATTTACATATTACCATATATATCAAAGAGCAAGTATTATTTCAAATAATGCCAGCCAGAAATTTTATAAATAATGGATTTAAAACTGACAGACTTAATGATTTTGTTGTACTTCACTTTTTCAATAAGAATAAAACCTTGATATTTGATAAGTTGAGCAATATTAAAGGGACTGAGATTGAAAAAGACTTTTTCTTTTTTGAAGAACCCAAAGGAAATTTCAACTATTTAAAATCCATTGGAAACAATCCAAAGGAGATTGAAAAAGAAATTTATAATAATTTCAGGACGATATATGAGTTGAAAGATTTGAATGAAATAACGATTGATTATACTGACTATTAGTTTAATAAAGTTGCAATCTGTTATTTTAAAAGAATTGTATATATAAAATATTCAAAGTGATCAATAGAATTATATTTCAAATCTCTCCTTTTTAATCTACTACAAACATCATATATCTATTAATAGCGTTTAAAAATAAAAGGTCTATCAAAACCAATCGATCCACTGTGTTCGTATATTTCACGTATTCAGTGTTCTGATCTACTGTTTTGTTTGAGTCGACTTCTAGCTATAGACTTTGTTACTTTTAAGAACTTAAGTCTAGTATAGGATATCGGATAAGGATATTTTATTGAAGGTATTGATCAATAGCCCTGCGCTTTAGCGTAGGGGGACTAATAGTTGCTAACATTTCTCCAAAACCTTCCAAAAGCTAAAGCTTTTGGAAGGTTTTGGAGAAATGGAAAATTAAGAATAACAAATCGCCACCTTAAAAGACAGCACTAGTAAACTACATGAACAATTAAAATTGACTTGACACTAGTTTACACATGATAAGCATAAAGTTTTTGTTAGGACTACTAAAAATGCAGAAAAACTTTTTTGACTAAATGGGTAAATAACAACATCTGAGCAACATATATTGATATTTAATTAAAGCAAAAAAAAATAAAATGTTGTAACTTACAAAGTTGAATAGTCTTATTAAAAGACCTGTCATTTGGGAATAGTCTTTTTCGTTTTAATAGGTTAGTACTAAAAAATAATTGAAGTAAAAAAGATGATTAATGCTTTACTATAAACAACGAGTAATATGAATTTACGACAAATGCCTTGATTGGTGGCATGATAGATATTTTGTGAAGAGAGACAGAAGTTGGATAATTATTATTGGTGATTCAAGAGGAAAAACAGATGAAACTACATGTTAAAAGAAAAGATGCGGTAATTTCTCCCGATAATAACCGCGTGATTGCCAGATACTTTTTTAATGGAGAAAAAAGGGCAACATTATTAATAGAGAAGGTGTTAAAACTCACTGAAGCAGAGGTGGAGAAAAGTGTACTTCAGATACTTAGGGAGTTTTCGAGGCGGCATAGGAGTATCACAGGTATTTTTGAGAAGCATTTTACCAATGTAAAGTATCTGGTTGACAAAATTAATAATGGGGAAACATTAAGTAAATGGCGTAAGCTACTGATTGGCTCATTTTTTACAATGGAATATGCTCTTGAGTCGGCAGCTTTGTTTAATCCATCCATTATTGAAGATATTGATCAGAGTGGGTTACCAAGGGGTTCTAAACGGGTTATTATAAGTTTACGAGCTACTGGAGAAGGTCATATCTCATCGTTAGTATTTCGAGGGGCTGTAATTGATGACAAGAATAATATCCAACTACAATACACTGGAGATCAGATTGGGGAGGCGGAGTTGATTAAAAATCATATCTATAATAAAAAGGATTTTACCTCGAATCTAAAGGATATGAAAATAGAAAAGGAATCATATAATTTGGTTATGAGGCATTTATCTGAAACCTTTACTTACGATCAGATTCGCGATGCTGTAAGAGTCATTTCAGATAAAAATGGTGATCTTTTAATGGAGCAAGAAAAAACACTTGATGAAATTCTTTGGCTTGCTGATTCACATACCGAGATTAGATTTTCATTAGATACGGATATATCAGAGAGAGTAATTTTTCCTATTTCCAAATTTGAGCAAAATGGGATAGAAGACGCTCGTTTTACAAGATTTAAAAAAGAAAATGGAGAATTTGTTTATTTTGGTACATATACAGCTTATGATGGTTATACCATACTGCCTAAACTTATTGAAACTAAGGATTTTTATACCTATAAGATATTTCCATTACATGGTAAATATGCAATAGATAAAAACCTCGCCCTTTTTCCTCGTATGATAAATGGTAAGTATGCTATGATAAGTAGAATTGATGGGGTTAACAATTACATCATGTATTCTAAAAATCTTTATAAGTGGAGTGAGGCTCAAATTTTATCGAAACCTAAACATAATTGGGAGTTGATTCAGGTTGGTAATGGCGGTTCTCCAATAGAAACTTCTAAAGGTTGGTTGATGATAACTCATGGAGTAGGTCCTGTACGAAAGTATTGTTTAGGTGCAATTCTTTTAGATTTAGATGATCCAACAAAAGTAATTGGTTGCCTTAAAGAACCATTGTTAGTACCAAACGAAGATGAGCGAAGTGGTTATGTACCTAATGTAGTTTATACTTGTGGTTCTTATATACATCATGGAGAGCTTATAATCCCATATGCAAAGAGTGATTATGAATCGTCGTTTGTATCTATGAACCTGGATTGTCTTTTAGAAGAGTTACTTTTTAATAATGGAGATTAATACAGATTATTATATCAATAGTTTGTTGATGTTTTGAAAGTTGTACTTATCTAAAGCTTTAGTGTTTGTATTGATGAGGCTAAGCAATAGATATTGAGAAATATGTAATTTTTCTCTAATGACCAAAAACTAACGAAATGATGAATATAACATCCCTTCTAATTTTTTTAGGAGGGAAAATTTATAAATTTTTCTTCTCCTTTCTCATGAAGTGTGAATGGAGAAGAGTTTTTAGGAATGATTTCTTTGATCTCATTTTTTTATTCTTTTTCCGTTCTACCTTCTCCATTCTCGCAACATCCTAAACTGGAGATCAAGGAATAAATAGTTATCTATTTTCCTAAAACCTTATTATATACATTAATATAATCTTCTATCATTTTTTCCTTGCTGAATTTTTTTTCTGCCCATTGTCGACAATATTTGCGATTAATTTGAGGGATGTTTTTTAAGGTTTCTACAGCTTCATCAATAGTGTTAACCAGAAAACCTGTTTTTCCATGAAGAATTAGTTCACTCATTGAACCTTTTTCAAAAGCTACTACAGGAGTACCACAAAACATAGATTCCGCTACACTTAAACCAAAGGGTTCTTCAAAATTTATGGGGTGCAATAGTGCTAAGGCATTTTTAAGAAGTTTATCCCTTTTTTTCGGTCCTGAACTACCAACATAAACAACATCTTCATTATTTAAATAAGGAGCAATTTTTTTATCAAAATAAGTCTGGTCTTGTACAATACCAGAAATAATCAATTTCATTTTAGCCTTTTTCGCAATTTGAATAGATTCCCACGTTCCTTTATCATGATGTATTCGTCCAAAATATAAAAGGTAATTATCAGGATGTTCATTAAGTGTAAAAAACTGCTTGTCTATTCCATTATAAACTGTTGCAATATAGTCTAGATCATTACTTCGGTCGGAATTGCTAATTGAAACATAGTAGTTTATGTCATTATATTTTTTATAAACAGGGAATAATTCTAGGTGAAGAAAATCCATGAATGGTTGTTACAATAGGTGTATTTATCAGCTTTGAATAACTAATAGGCAGAAAATCGAAGTTATTATGAATAATATCAAACTTAGAAGCTTTCTCCATTAAATTAGCTATGTGTAAGCATTCTACAACTTTAGGTTCAACTGTTTTATCCTCTTCGTAACCCTGAGCAATTACACCATCGAGTTTACCGGAAGTTTCTGAATCTTGAGTGGCAAACAATGTAACATCTATACCCTTTTCAACCAAACCTTCGGTAATATTTGATGCTATTTGCTCCCATGGCCCATAATGCCAGGGAGGTGTACGCCAAGCTACGGGCGATAATACTGCTACTTTCATTGTTGTTTACTTTATACATAAAAATTCAAACAGCGAAAGGCACAAAAAACACGAAAATTAAATTAACCCTTACATTATCAATTAAAGATTTATCAATCGTTTTATTTCAACTTTTGGGACAGAACCAAAATTTACGAGCAGATCTATTTTCATGCCGGTTGCTTTTAAGTAATTGATAACTTGTGCCTCTACGTTCATTTTTCAACCCTTGATTCAAATTATTAATAAATTCCTTTTCGTGTTTTTAGAGTTTTTCGTTGTTTGTTATTCTTTTTTACATTCTATATTGCTTTTCGTGAATTTTTCAAACATAAATCTACGAGCTCAGCTATATTTGCAGTACCTACACACATCACTGTATCTGCTCCACCCCAATATAATTTTAGAGAACCATCATCTTCGGGAATAGCACCACAGGTAAACACCACATTATGCACATAACCTGTTATTTCGTAAGGCTCTTCCGGCTGTAGAATCCAATTATCACCTACTCCTATAATTTTTGAAGGATCTTCCAAGTCATGCAACGCAACACCTAAACGGTAAACACTTCCATCCATTGTTGGAAAAACTCCATGATAAATGTTTAACCAACCTTTATCAGTTTTAATTGGAGGTGCCCCAGGACCAATTTTCATTTCATCCCAATGATAAGGCTCTGGTTTCATAATTAGTTTTGAATCGCCCCAATACCTTAAATCCGGTGAATAACTAATCCACATCGACCATGGGCTAATCTCTGAGTGCGGTCTGTCTAAACGGGCATATAAACCATTAAACTTTTCTGGAAAAATTACTATGTTACGGTAATCAGCTTCTGTTATTAGAGATATACGTTCTACTGTTTGCCAATCCTTTGTTTTAGCTAAACAAATACGTACTCCGTGTTTAGAATAAGCCGAATAGGTAATAAGGTATTCTCCATCCATAAACGTAATTCTTGCATCTTCTACACCAAAAGCTTCATATTCGGCAAAATCGCCTTCGGTAGCAGGTTCAATAAATGGTTTTTCTTCTACTTTAAACTTATACCCATCTCTGCTTCGGGCTAATCCCAGTATGCTTCGTCCGTTGTGCTTATGTGAACGAAAAAGCATAATATACTTGTTATTAAACTTAATTACACCAGCATTATGAACGGTAGCCACTTCGTAAGGCACGTCATTTTTTGTTAATATCGGATTTTTGGTATATCTGGTTACTAGTGCCATGGTTATTCAATTTAAATTTTAACTACTATAATTATCAATAACTAAATTGTATTAAGCACACAAGGCTTATAGACCAATCTCGATTTATTTTAATGTTTTATACTTTTTTTTAAGCAATTGCAGTTTCTTCTCTTACATCGTTTTCTTTTTTCATGTAAATATGTTCTTTCTCATGTGCAGAAAGGATTGTTAAATGCGAAATCCAATAAGCCAGAGTACTTTCTGCTCCTTGATTACGGTTAACTCCATTAGTTTCTAATCCATCGCAACAGCCTTTTGTTTCATGATCGAAAAGCGGTAATCTAAGTGAGTTTTCGCCCAGGTACCATAAATAACAATTGAACATTTTATCGATATACTTACGTTGTTTTGTTATCTGAAATAATTGATTATAAAGCAGAACCATTGCCATTACATCAATGGATTGCTGGTCGTATTCCGGTGCATCCTTACCTTTTTGTAACCAGCCATTATTACCTACGGGAACAAAGTAATCAGCTTGCATGGTTTTTGATTCAAGAAAATGGGTGGATTCCATAGCTACTTTAAATAGTTTTTCAAACCCTGTTATTTCGTAAGCCGAAAGCAAAGCTAGTGGAATAATAGCATTGTCGTACGTCACTTCGTTTTCAAACCATTTCCAATTAACGGTGCTGTTTTCTTCATATTTAGAGATGATAAGGCTAACCAGACTATTCATAATTTCTACCATTCCTTCATCATTTTGAGCATCTTTTAGGTAGTGACAAATGCCTATTATGGTATTGGCAGCCCCTCTAATTGTTTGAAGTTTATCGAAATGTTCTACTGATTTAAAGAAAATTTCGCGACCAATTTGACGGAATGAATCGTTTGGTGGAAATCGCAACAAGTAACCCAATGCCCAGATAGTTCTACCGAAAGAATCTTCTGAACCATATTCATCAAGATATTGACGACTAAAACTCATGAAGTTTCTGAAATTACCATTTTCGCGTTGCATGTAGTGGAGATAGCTTAAATAAACAGGCATTAATTTAAGTACCTCTGTATCTTTATTTTGTTTATAAGCCATTAATGCCATTAATAATGCCCTTGCATTATCATCTACGCAATAACCCTCTTTTAAATTTGGAATTCCGTATTTAGCGTGTTGAACTATACCTGTATCATCAGTTAACCGAACAATGTGCTCAAGATTATAAGTTGGGAGCATTTTTAATTCTATAGGTAATTTTTCTGTTTTATTATTGATGCTCCAATTATCACTTACAAATTCAGAAAGGTATAAATATTGTTTGCCAATTTTAGGCCATCTTACCTTTTTACCATATTCAAATGCATTAGAACTTATGTTGGCAAGTTTTTCTTCGTCATTTAATAAATCAATTAAAATTTGGGATAGTTCATTTGAATTCTTAAAATCGAATAATCGTCCACGATCATTATCAAGTAATTCTTGTGCATGCCAGTATGGTGTTGAAACAACAGCACATCCGGCACCAACGGCATACGATAATGTACCGCTTGTGATTTGCGCTTCGTTAAGGTACGGTGTAATGTATATATCACTTGCATTTAAATATTCAAACAATTGATCTTCGGTTACAAACTCATTTTTAAATTGCACATGATTCTCAAGCCCTAATTTTTTTACCAATTTCAATAAATAATCTCTGTATTCTTCATTCGAATGTTTTAATACATTGGGATGTGTTGCACCTAAAACAATATATTTCAGGTCTGGGTGCTTATCAACTACTTTGGGTAGAGAATTAATAGCAGTTTCAATGCCTTTGTTACGACTCAGTAATCCAAAGGTAAAGAGTACTTTTTTTCCACTTAATTCATGTTTTTGCTTTGCTTCTTCTAGAGGTAATTGTTTAAACTCAGGCACTCCGTGCTCAATTAAAGTTATCTTCTCTTTGTTGATACCATATATATTGGTTAGAAACTCAATTGCTCGCTTACTCATTACAATAATTCGGGTAGTTTTTTTGCCAATTTCTTCAACTATAGAACGTTGTGTGTAGGTAGGGTCTTTTAATACAGTATGAAAAGTAACAATTAATGGCATTTTTAACCTGTGCAATAGAGGCAAGATAAAGACACCATCATTGCCACCAAAAATTCCAAATTCGTGTTGTAATATGCATACCTCAGCATCACTATAATTAATAAACCTGGCAGCATTTACATAATCGTGTTGATGATTTTGACTGATAACATGCTTTACCTCCTCAGGGTATTTATATTGATGGTTGTTCTCGTTAATGGCAACCACCAAAGCATGGTTGGTAATAATTTTGCTATCCGTGTTGGCAACGATAGCCTTTACAAGATTGTTGGTAAACGTTCCTATACCGCATTGACGTGGCGGATACGTTCCTATAAAAGCTATTTTCATATGATTATATTTTAGTTAGTATTAGCAATATGTATACTTCAAGTAAAATCTAATAATCCCTATGTGTAAAAATGGATGTAGATTTTTCATGTTTGTTCACGGTACTTGAATTTTAATTAATAATGTCACATCTAAATTTCCTGTTTGCTTTAAAGGGTAGTTTGGTTTCAATAGAATGATTTGTATAAAATGAAGAAACCATAATTTGAACGACTTAATTATCAATGTTTCCTTCAATATTGTTTGAACCTACTTATGGAGTATACTCCATGGAATTGAGAAAAATCAGTTTATGTAACTGTTAGTTAATTTACAAATGTTTTTGTAGTTCATAGCTTACATTAAACTAAGCAATTTTTTTGGGTATATCAATACCCTTTAAGACTTGTTTAAATAAAATAATTAAAACATATAATATGTAATGTAAGAAAATTTTACAATTGTATTTTCGCTTAAATGATCAGAAATAATAAATACATACTAATTTCTACATCTCGTCAATGAACAATACCAAAGTTATTGATAAGGAAGATAAGTTTCAAAGGATAAAAGCTCCGAACGTAAAAACCCTATAGTACTTGAAGAGGTTACTCACTTTGCTGATGCTTGTGATAAAAGGGTATGGACGAAGTATAATAGGTTATTGACTAAACGAGGACGTATTTTTGTTGATTATGACTAACATGTAATTTTGAGCAAACAATAATGATTGTTAAATAGATATTATGTATTTTAGTGCATCTAAATTTGATACTATTGGAATAACAAGGTATATACAAATCTTATATATGGTAGCTATCAGATGGTTTAGCTTAATTAGTCCAAGTATGAACTTAAGCTAAACTAGAACAATAATAAACAATTAAACTATGTAGGAATGCAATTACCAAATTTACCAACTGATAATTTATATAAATTCATTGCTCTTTCTGGAGTATTTATTCTGATTACACTATTAGTACTTCTTAATCTATCAAAAAGTAGAATACTTATAGAAATTGACGAAATAGAAACAGAAGAAGGAGAGCTAGTGTTTGAGATGGAATTGAAAAATCTTAGAACAGAGGAGATTGGAAATGAATTAAAAATTCTCAGAGAACGAGTAGATGAATATAAAAGAAAAGGATATATAGAGTCTGATAATGATATAAATAGTTTGCTAAAAAAGCTAAAAGATTCTGAAGAAAGAGAATATTATCAATTCTTATATAAGTATGAGGAGAAAATTTTGCCAGAAATATTTACTCTAAATGTGATTGAAGCTAAGTGTGATGAATTATTTGAGCTACAAAACAAGACGCGATTAAATAAAATGCAGGTTAATCGAAAGAGGGAGTTAATTCGAAGTAAATATAGGCGATTAAAGCAAGATATATGGAAATATTATCTTGGAATTATAATAAGTTTGATTATTTCAATATATGGTTTTGTTTTATGGTATAAAAGAGTGCAAATATATCTTGATTTGAAACTGAAAAATGAAATAACAAAGCTTAACAATGCATTAACCAATGGTGGTTCAGCATAGGTTTGGTCGGGCAGATTGTTGCTTGATTTCTTCGTCTTGTGGGACACGAAATCTGCCCAAAAATCCACCTGGTATTATTACAAACGTAGTCAGCAATATAATGAGACCAGCATTTAACTAAATATAGAACAATGAAATTTTTAAATAGCCCACAATCTCCTGCGATTTAATACCCCTATCGTCAGACTGTCTAAAAACCAAATTCACTGTTGAAAACGATTCATAAGTTGTGACATGGAAATTATCGTATGGCCCTGTTGTTTTGTATCTTATAGATATGAAATTCATACAAGGACAAAACAGGGAACAAACACATCTTTTTCCAATTTCTTTGGATCAGGTCATTGAACCAGACAATGAAGTGCGTATAATAGATTTGTTTGTGGATAGCCTTGATATTGGCAAGATGGGTTTTGATGTTGGGTTTGTTGAAAACGGGAGGCCTGCGTATCATCCGTCCGACTTACTAAAACTCTACATTTATGGGTATATGAATCGCATCCGTTCGTCGCGACAGTTAGAAAAGGAAAGTAAACGTAATATTGAGGTGATGTGGTTAATACATTCACTTTCGCCCGATCACAATACCATCTCAAACTTCCGCAAAAACAACCCCAAAGCCATAAAAAAGGTATTTAGGGAAACAGTACGCATAGCCCGTAATTTCGAACTTATCGGCGGCAAATTACTGGCAGGCAATAGCACAAAGCTACGTGCACAGAACAGTAAAAAAGACAACTATAACCAAAAGAAAATAGACCGGCATATCGAATATATTGAGAACAAAATAGACGAACATAACAAGGCTATTGCGGAAAATGATGGGGATAAGCAGGAGCATAAAAAAGAAATAGAGAAACACGAAAACCGAAAAGAAGGCTATGAGCAGTTGGAGCAACAGTTAAAGCAATCCGGTCTGTCGCAAATATCCACTTCCGATCCTGATAGCCGTCACATGATTACCCGTAACAATATAACGGAAGTAGCCTATAATGCCCAAACTACGGTTGACGACAAAAACAACCTACCGATAGATTACAAAGTGACCAATGCCAACGACTGCAAGGCCATGGGAAATATGCTTCAAAGAGCCAAAAGTATTCTGGGCACCAATAAATTTACGGCCTTGTACGATAAGGGATATCATACGGGATCGGAATTTGATATGGCGGATAAATTAGGCATAAAAACAATTGTAGCCATTCCCGGCGTGGCAGCTCATGCTCCAGACCCGGCATATAATGTCGAGCACTTTAAATATTATAATTTGGATGATTGTTACATTTGCCCCAGGGGTCACCGAATGATCACCACCGGAAAATTACACCAAGCCAAAACTTATCAATTTAAGCGGTACACTACTAAAGCATGCAAAAGTTGTGAGGATAAATATAAATGTAGTAAAGCAAAGTATGGTAAAGCCATACAGCGTAGTGAATATCAAGAGCTCATCAAGTTAAATAAGGATAGAGTAAATAATAACCAAAATTATTACAGGCGTCGACAGGCCATTGTCGAACACCCCTACGGCACAATCAAACGGCAATGGGGATTCAATTACATTATAACAAAGAAATTTATCCATCGAGCCGAAGCAGACCTTGGCCTGATAATGAATGCCTATAATCTAAGAAGGCTTATCAATATCATAGGAAAAGAGCAGCTGGTGAAATACCTGCAAAGTATAGTCTCTGTGTTGTTAACTCAAAACAGCCTAAATTGTTTCTTCTCAAATATTGTAAGCTATTTAATTATCAAAATAAATTATTATCATTATTTTCAGTTCGTAAATAAAACGGCAATAAGGAGCTAAAAACGGCATAAAAAACTATGAATCATTAAATGTTTTTGAGTTTTTAGACAGACTGTCGTTGGCAATAATTGAATTATGGCAGTCTTAGAAACAAAAATATTCTATTCTTGGGATGAATTATCAAATTTCATTGATTCAAAATTCACTTACTTCAATAATTTTTCATTTCGTGGCCATGCTGAATCTGAATGGAAACTTGAAAGTACTTTGTCTAGAGCGATTAAAAGAAAAAAGAAAAAAGAAAACTTTAACAATCTTGTTAAGCAACATTTTGATAATTTCAAGAAGAATTTAAGAGGGAGAAGTAGATATAATTTAACTGATTTATCTGAAAATGAACTATTAGCCATTGGGCAACATTATGGGCTATATACACCTTTATTAGATTTATCAGATTCTCCCTATGTTGGTTTGTTCTTTGCTCAACAAGGTGATTCTGAATCAGGCGAAAGATGTCTATGGGCTTTTTCCAATGAAATTGTAAAGGATTTTAAGCAACAAAAAGACGTATTTTCAGATAAAGTAGAATTGGTATCACCTATTACCAATCATAATGCCCGTTTGGTTAGCCAACAGGGTTTATTTCTTAAGTTACCTATTGAATTGTCTTTTGAGGAAGTTATCGAGAAAACAGTTCCCAAGAATGACGGAGTCGATGCCTATAAACTTATATTTAATGATAATATTAGAAATGACTCTCTAGCTGCATTAAACAATATGAATATTAACAATTTGACCCTTTTCCCAGATTTAATTGGAGCATCTAGTCATTCAAATTATGTATTCGATATTGAAGAGCACTTAACTAAACGAAGGAATGAAATATGGAAAGAATCTAAAGAATAAGAAACTATTGCCGATAATAGTTAACCTAAAATATACTTGCCGCTACCAGTACAACACCCAATCACATATAAAATAACAATTTAGATATGGATTGCCTTTGCGCAGTCTTTTTTATTTGTATCGGTCAGGCAGATTTGTTTGGACAGCCTTTTGATTTAATCCTCTCCTTACTGATCATATTTCTTGTAAAAATACCCTCGGGCAACTGCCTTTCTCTGTAGGGCGGGATCGGGTTTAATCTCGTGAAACAGCATCTTAATTTGAGTTTTTCCTCAATCAAAAATCTGTGAATCTGCATTTTTAAAAAAAATATAAACTGGATAAAAGTTTTCCAGAACTTAGCAATGAAGAATCAAATATAGTAAAACGATAATCTTCTCCATAAAAAAAAACTGAATGATAGGTTGTTATTAAGGTTAAACAAGCTGTTTATTTTTAAAAGTAACTTAAGATATTTTTCAAATTTATAAGCTTTGTATTATTAGAGAATGCTATATAAGCATACTCCAAGATAAAGTGGTTTTGTGAGTACTAGGTATAGATATTAATTGATGTTTCTATCCAAATCTTTTATTATCATCCGTTTTCAGTGTGAAACTTTCTTCTTATACTCATAATTGCATAGTCATCAGCTCCTTATAAGCCTCCATTATTATTTCGCAGAGTCTTATCATTTTGTGGGGTTCAATGTAGTTGTCGGGCATTAATTTGGGTGTAAATGGAGGTAGTGAATCCATTATTATGGTCATAACTTTTCTGGTTTCACCGTAAAATAAATCTATCTCGGAATAAAAACTAGCCACATTGACCTTTTAGGTATTTCATATCGTTAAGTTCAATGAATACTGCTTGAAATCACACTCTAAATGGATTTACTCTAGTCTTTTTATTTTTGAAAAAGCATTTTAGAGAATTCTTCAAGGAATACATAGAACTTTTGAAAAGAATCTGGATCAATGTGTACCATATCTTAGTTTATATTGGGCTATTGGTTCTTCTCATCAAAGAGGAATGCAACGGAAAGCAGAACTTATACTCGAAGTTGTTGAAGAGGCTTTAAAAATCAAAAAGAAGGGTAATGAAGAAGAAGAATTGCTTAACTCTAGTATTGCTATATACATAAGTATGAGTTTGGGGATGAATCATATCCGCTGGATATTTATGTGTTTGATTTTTCTAATGTGGCTTGTTCTAATAATACAAAAAAGCTGTGTGTTAGTATTATATTATATGTTTAAGCCTCCTGATAATGATATGACCCCAAGAAGTTAGATTAATAAGCGTCATAAAGCTTTGGTAGACCTACAATTTTCTTTCTTTTCATAATCTAAATTTCAACGTTCCCCAACGCTCAATCAAGACCATTTAAGAGGTAGAACTTGTAATGCTATCTAAATTGATTCCTAGTATTTAAGGATTGAATGTATATTTTGTATACTCTATCCTTGTAAAATGCTATTTGTCAACTACTTAATCGGAATGTACAAAAAATGATCTTTTTTTAATATTTGACCACTTTTGTAACCGATAGATAATCAGCTTTTTATAGCCGAAAAGTGGAGATGCAGGGTTTCGAACCCTGGTCCAGTCAAGGAAGCCATATGCTTTCTACATGCTTAGCTTTGACTTAATTTTCGTGTAACAGCTGGATCAAAGCCACCGACCATTACCTTAGCTTTTTAAATTTAAGTTAAGCAACAAAGCAAAGCTTAACCGATTCCCGATTTATTTGCACCTCCGGATCGAACCGCTTCAGGACATAGCATCCGGGAGATGTCTTGTTCCAGTATCTAATACCGGAATTAAGCTCGAATCTACTATACTTCGATTAAGCTGCAAGAGCGTAATTATTTTCGCCAATTAAAAAATTGAAACCCGAGATTAAAGAGCCGGAATTCCTGAGCTCTGCATGCTTACATACCACTTTCGCCTGCTGTCAAATCCAAGTCATCCCCATGTGGTAATTAAAGGACTGCAAAACTAATAAAAATAAGGAAAAGAAAAAAGTTAAATAAATTGTAATGGATTTGTTAATTACATTGACAGTTCCCATAAATCAAGGCTTTTAATGTTACATTTTTGTTAAAATGTATATTGTTTAAGAAAAAAAATGTATTTTACAAAACGGAAAACAAGTCTACATGATTACAGAATTTACTATTGGTATACTAAGAGAGACTCAAGATAATCCAGATTCCAGGGTGGCATTAACTCCTAAAGGTGCAAAACAACTACTAAATGACTATAAAGGTTTAGTTATTCTGGTACAACCATCGGAGGTTAGAGCGTTCAGCGATAATGAATATATTGATGTAGGATGTATAATAAGTGAAGATCTTTCGGATTGCGATTTATTAATGGGCATAAAGGAAGTAGCAAAAGAGTCACTTGTTGATGGTAAACAATATATGTTTTTTTCTCATACGGGCAAAAAACAAATTCATAACCAACAACTTCTTCAAACAATTATAAATAAAAAAATTACGTTAATTGACTACGAATATTTATATGCTGTTAAAAAGGAACGAATAGCAGCATTTGGTTATTATGCTGGATTAGCAGGAGGTTATAATACGTTAAGAGCATATGGTATAAAAAACGATTTATATAATTTAAAACCACTAGCTGAAATATCCACTAAAGAACAAATGTGGAAGGAACTAAAGAAAGTAGTAGGGCATAACGATAAAATTGTAATTACAGGATCAGGTAGAGTTGCAAAAGGAGTAGAAGAAGTAATGCAAGCATGTGGCATTTTCAAAGTAGATATTGATGGATTTTTCAATAAAAAATATCACGATCCAGTTTATTTTATTGCAGATCCATTGCAATATGCAAAACACAAACTAGGCATTCCGTTTACGTTTAAAGAATTTAAGAATCAACCCAAAGAGTTTAAAAGCAACTTTTTAAGATTTGCAGAAGTAGCGGATATTTTTATTGCAGCACATTATTGGGATCCAAGGTCTCCAAAGCTTTTTACATTAGATGATACAAAATCGGAATTGTTTAAAATTAAAATAATCGGAGATATTTCATGTGATATAGATGGTTCGGTACCAACAACCCAAAAGGTTTGCACAATTAAAGATTCCTTTTACGATTATAATGTTGAAAATGGAAAAATTCAAGAAGCATTTTCAGATGATAAAAACATTACAGTAATGGCAGTTGATAAGTTGCCAAGTGCTCTTGCTGTAGAATCTTCAGAATACTTTTCGGAAAAATTAGTTAATCACGTATTGGGTTATTTTTGGGTAGGAGACTACAATAAAGTTTTAAAGAAAGCTACTATTGCTAAAAATGGTAAAATAAAAAAACGCTTCAGTCATTTGCGCAGCTTTGTTCAGGAAATGCTATAATTAATTGTTAAGCTCTTTCAATTCCTCCTTGTTCCTTTGACCGATTTTTATACTCGTTCTACACTTTTCATTCTTCATTCTACTTTCTCCTTACTTTTAGGCGATCTTATAAAGCTATAATTCTATATTATGCAAATAGAAATAGTTAGGAATGTTTCGTAAATATCGAAATATCAAGAAGATAAGTAGTGTGGTCTAAATGATAAAGGACTGATGTTAAGCTACTTGTAAATATATCTTTGGGATTTTATCTAAAATCTAATATTAAAATTAAATAAAAATATAATAAGTTAATAAGAAAAAGATATATGATTGATATCCAGATAGAGTTTTGATTGATGGGAGGGGGATAGAATAAATATTCGAACATTCGAACAAAAGACTCAATTATCATAAAAGTGTAATTTTTTACGTTTCGAGCAAATTTCAGCCACAATATCTTAACGAACCAATTTTTGTTTGTACGTTGCGCCGAATTTTTGAAAAGGCAATAGTTATACGCAGGAACTATCTTCTCAAAAAAATCAATAAAACAATATGTGAGTCTTGACGAAGTGTTTTCGTCACAAAACTAAAAAAGACATTAAATGATTATGAAAAAATGTATTTTCATGTATATCCTTTCACTGGTCTGTATTACAGCAATGGCAGAAGGATATCAGGTTAATTTACAAGGCCAAAAGAATACAGCAATGGGTCATACAGGAACGGGATTATCGTTAGGAGCTTCTTCCATTCATTTTAATCCTGGAGCATTAGGATTTATAAACAAAAGTCTAGAGCTATCTTTAGGAGGAAATGCTGTACTTACAAAAGCTTCTTATTCGAAAAATGGTTCAGATTATCAGGCAGAAACCGACAATCCTGTTGGAACTCCTTTTTACTTTTATGCAGCCAAAAAGCTAAACGATAAAATGGTATTAGGATTAGGTGTAACTACTCCTTATGGCAATTCATTGGCATGGGAAGATGATTGGGCCGGACGTTATTTAATACAAGATATTTCGTTACATGCTATTGTAACACAGCCTACTATCTCTTATAAATTAACCGATAAATTAGGTGTTGGTATAGGGGCAATGATAGTATATGGTGGTGTTGAGTTAAACAGAGCATTGCCTGTTGAATCAAAAAAGGAGAAGGGAAAAGTAAATATGGAAGGTTCAACCATATCCTTTGGTTTTAATGCAGGAGCATTTTATCAAGCTAGTGATAAATTAACATTAGGGGTTAATTATCGTTCTAAGGTTAAGATGGAGATGGACGGGGGAGATGCTAACTTTACAGTACCTACAGCATTAAGCACTTATTTTCCAGCTAAAAATAAATTTGATGCAGAGCTACCATTACCAGCCAATTTAACATTTGGAGCCGGTTTAAGTTTAGGAGAGAAAATGACACTAGCTGTTGATTTGCAATATGTATTCTGGTCTGCTTATGAAGAATTAGTGTTTGATTTTGAAACCAATACCGATTTGTTAACAGATTCACACAATCCAAGAGAGTACGAAAATACAATGGTATATAGGTTGGGATTACAATACGATCATAGCGAAAAGATGATTTTAAGAGCAGGTGTTTATTATGATGAGACACCTATTTCGGATGACTATTTAAATCCGGAAACTCCTGGGATGAATAAAATAGGATTATCTGCAGGAGGGAGTTATTCATTGTCGGATAAATTATCAATAGATGTTTCCTTGTTGTTTATTAAAGGTTTAGAAAGAGAAGCAAGCTATTTACCTGCTAATTTTGGGGGAACTTATAATTCGGTTGCTTTTATACCTGGTTTTGGTTTAACCTATTCACTTTAAGAATTTAGATTAAGTATTATGCATAAAATAAAATATACATTAGTTATTGTATTGGCAGTTCTTTTAGGAAGTTGCGAAGTACAATTTGAAGATTTTAAAACTTCAGCTGGAGATGCAGATCTTTCAAGCTTTGTAGCTATTGGAGATTCATATACAGCAGGATATGCTGATGGAGCTTTATATAAAGAAGGACAAGAAAATTCGTTTGCAAATATATTGGCTTCCCAAATTAATAAAGTTGAAGCTCAGGATTGGAAAACACCATTACTACCAGAGGAGAAATCAATTGGAGTTCCTCCGCTAGGTAAATATGAACTTAGTATAGTAAATGGAGCTTTAAGTCCATTACCAGGAGCAGGAGATGCAGAATTACTTACAGATAATACTACCTGGATAAATGCAGATGCACCATTTAATAATGTTGGTGTTCCTGCAGCTAAAGTTATTCATTTAGTAAGCCCTTTATTTGGCGATTACACGTTAGGAGAAGGTAACTTTAATCCTTTTTATACACGATTTGCTTCACAGCCAGGAACTTCGACTGTAGTTGGTGATGCAATTTTAAATACACCTACTTTTTTTAGTTTTTGGGCTGGAACTTATGATGTATTAACTTATGCAATTACCGGAGGAATTGGTAATACAAGTGGTATTAATACAAATGATATTACTGATCAAGCTGTATTTGCACAAGCTTTGAATGGTGCAATTTTGACTTTATCGATGGCGCAAGCTGATCAAGGGATTATTGCTAATATTCCTGATATTACAGCATTTCCATTTTTCAACACTATCTTGTACAATAATTTAGCATTATCAGCCGAGCAAGCTACTCAAATGAATGCAGCTTATGCGCAATATAATCAGGTCGCTCCCGGATTAGATGTTGCTACAATGGATTTTGTAGAAGGTGCTAATGCATTTGTAGTTGAGGATGCAAGCATACCAGTATTAGGTATGCGTCAGATTAAGGAAGGTGAGTTGGTGTTATTAAGTGCCCAAACAAGTATATTAGGTAAAGAAGGATTCGGTAGCGCAAAACCTTTAACGGACGAGATGTTTTTGGATTTAGACGAGTTAAAAGCTATTAAAGATGCTATATCTGGATTTAATACATTAATAAAAAATGTATCACAAACAAATGGATTGGCTTTTGTTGATTTATATAGTTGGTATAATAACTTGAGCAATGGAATAACATTGGAAGGTAATCAATACAATGCACGATTTGTATCAGGTGGTTTTTATTCGTTAGATGGTATTCATCCAACACAAAGAGGTGCTGCAATTATTGCCAATGAGTTTATTAAAGCAATTAATAGTCAGTATGGTGCTAATGTACCACAAGTTGATATCAACCAATATCAAACCGTAGAGTATCCATAAAACTAATTTTGTTACAATATTGTAAGCCATTTCTTAATAGGAATGGCTTTTTTTTATTGTTTTTGGGAGTGGTTGATTTTGAGACATATGTAGATTTTATCAATAACTAATCACCAAAAACAAACAAACTATTAAGTAAGTTAATAGCTTAATTTAACTGCTATGAGCTAAAAAACTATATTTTTGACTTTTATATTATTATAATGTTTTAATACAAAACATAAAAAAATAGTTAATCTGTATGAAAATAGCAGTGATAGCCCATGATGGGAAAAAAGCCGAAATGGTTTCTTTTTTAAATAAGCATTTGGATGTATTAGATACAGCCAATATTGAGATTATAGCAACCGGAACAACTGGTAAACATGCTCAAAATGCAGGATTAAAAGTTGAGAGGGTTCAGTCAGGACCATTAGGAGGGGATGCACAGATTGCAGCTCAAATTGTAGAGGGTATTGTTAAAGGAGTTTTCTTTTTTAGGGATCCTTTAGATAAACATCCACACGAACCAGATATTAATATGTTAATGAGGATTTGTGATGTACATAATATTCCTCTGGCCACTAACCCTGCTACTGCAGAATTAGTATTAAAAGGAATAGTTGTTAATAACTAACAGAATACCAGTATTTAAATTGATGTAATGAATTGAGATGAGATTTATTTTTATGTTATTTTTTGATTAAAGGGTAACTTTTAAAGATAAATATCGTTAATTTGATGTTTATAATTTCATTTTTAACTAAAACAAAGTTTATGAAAACTAATTTTATTTTATTATTGTTAGTATCAATATTTGCTTTAAATTCTAATGCCCAACAAGCAAAAGATGAGGTGATTAAAGAATTTACTTCTAATGTAGTTTCTTACGAGAATGAAGAAGTTAATATATATTCACCTATATCCAGCTTCAATAAAATAGCTTATAAGCAAGCTGCTAAATCAATTGTATTAACAAAAGATAATATGGCTGCTTCGTTAGAAGAAGCTGCTGGTTATAAAACTTGTATTATTACTGTGGGTGTTCATACTATCGTTAAAGTAACAGATATGAACAAAAAAATAATGTCTGGTTCATGGGGATGTAAAATTCCATATGGAGAAGGATATGTTCAAAAAGGTAACTTAAATAAAAAAGAAGATTACTTAAATAATATAATTGGGGTACCGAATTCGCAACGCAGAATGATGTATTTATTTAAGTAGGACTAGGCACAATTCCATCAAAAGAATAAAGAGATTACTTTAGTATAAGTAGTCTCTTTTTTTATGTTTTTACATCTTGTAAATCATCCTCATGTCTTTTGTGTTAAATCTAACGATTGATAATTGTATCTGTTGAAAACAAAAAGCTTAAGTGTTTATTTAATGTTGAGTAATATTTTGTTAATATTTCATTTGTAATTTATACTAAGAATTATTTAAGGTTTTATAAGTTGTATTGTTTAGGAATATTAATGAGTATACTTGTGAGGATGTAAATTATAGATAATGAGGGTTATGTGAGTGTTGTCAATGTTTAATTACCAATATTGTTTATTAAAATAGGTTTATCTCCATAGCTAGAGAAAAGTGAGTTTTGTTATTGAAAATGAGATTTTAAGCTTAAGTTAGGATTAACCGAAAGTATAAGAGTTTAAAAAAGTGTTAAATTGTAAATATTAGTTACTAAATATTTTTAATTTGAAAAAATATGAACAATTTTGCAGATTATTGAAAATCGGGTTTATAAGCTAGTATTTTCTTTTTTATAGAAAAAATGATTTCTAAAACTATATTTTAATTTGGATAAGATGATTAAAAGTCCACTTCAAATCGCAAGGGAGAGCTATTCTCCAAAGTTGCCAAAGGCACTAAATGGATCTGTAAAGATTGTAGAAGGAAAAAACACAGAATCTGTAGCTAATCAAGATGAAATTAAGGAATTATTCCCTAACACTTACGGAATGCCTGTTTTATCCTTCGAAGAAGGTGAATCTTCTGCTACAACAGAACCTATTGGTGTAGGTTTAATTTTATCTGGTGGTCAAGCTCCAGGAGGTCATAACGTTATTTCGGGAATTTACGACGGATTAAAGAAATTGAACCCAGCAAACAAAGTTTATGGTTTCTTAGGCGGTCCTGGTGGATTAGTTGATAATAACTACCAAGAATTAACCGACGATATCATTGATCACTACAGAAATACTGGCGGTTTTGATATTATTGGTTCGGGTAGAACAAAATTAGAAGAAACAGAACAATTTGATAAAGGTTTAGCTAATTGTAAAGAATTAGGTATTAATGCATTGGTTATTATTGGAGGTGACGATTCCAATACTAACGCATGTGTATTAGCTGAATACTTTTTACAAAAAGATGCAGGAGTACAAGTTATTGGTGTACCAAAAACTATTGATGGTGACCTTAAAAACGAAATGATTGAAACTTCGTTTGGTTTTGATACTGCGTGTAAAGTATATAGCGAGTTAATTGGTAATATTCAGCGTGATGCTAACTCAGCTAAAAAATACTGGCACTTTATTAAGTTAATGGGTCGTTCAGCTTCTCATATTGCTTTAGAGTGTTCACTTCAAACTCAGCCTAATGTAACAATTGTTTCAGAGGAAGTTGAAGCAAACAACATGACTCTAGACCAAGTTGTAGAAGATATTGCAAAGGTTGTAGCTAAGCGTGCTGCTAATGGTGAAAACTTTGGAACAGTGCTTATTCCTGAAGGATTAGTAGAGTTTATTCCTGCTATGAAAAAGTTAATTTCAGAATTAAATGATCTATTAGCTCATCACGAGGCTGAAGTGAATGTTTTTGAAACTAACAAGGAAAAAAGAGAATTTGTAGTAACAAAACTTTCTGCTGAAATGGCTGAAATCTTCAAAAGCTTACCAAATTCTTTTGCTAACCAGTTAATGTTAGATCGCGATCCTCACGGAAACGTTCAGGTTTCGATGATTGAGACAGAAAAGCTATTAAGCGATATGGTTAAAGCTAAGTTGAAAAAGATGAAAAAAGCAGGTGAGTATGCAGGTAAATTTGCTGCTCAAGTACACTTCTTTGGATACGAAGGTCGTTGTGCTGCTCCTTCTAACTTTGATGCGGATTACTGTTATTCATTAGGATATACAGCTTCTGTTCTAATTGCTGAAGGAAAATCAGGTTATATGTCGTCTGTACGCAACCTTACTGCATCTGCTGATGAATGGATCGCTGGTGGTGTACCTGTTACAATGATGATGAACATGGAGCGTCGTCATGGAAAAATGAAGCCTGTAATTCAAAAAGCTTTAGTGCGTTTAGATGGTGCACCTTATAAGGCTTTAACAGAAAAACGTGAAGACTGGGCTACAAACACTAAATATGTTTACCCTGGTCCAATCCAATATTTCGGACCTAGCGAAGTATGTGATCTTCCAACAAAAACTTTGGTTGAAGAAAGCAAATAATAAATACTAGATATAAAGAAAAACCCATCAGCATATGCTCGATGGGTTTTTTGTTTGTGTGAGTGTTAAGTATTAATTCTTAGTACCTTTATCAAGTTTATTATTTACTTCTCTTATAACTTTGGGATGTAATTTATCTTTAAATTCATCGATAAACCGAATAACTGGTCCTTTCTCTATTTTGGCTAATTCTCTTAATGCCCATGATAAAGCTTTGTTTATCATATCAGCATGATCATTTATTGCTAGTTTGCAAATTTCAATAGTACGTTCTGCATCGCCCTTTCCACCTCGAGCCTTTTGGTTTAAAGAAACAGTTGCAACAATTGCACACCTTCTTATCCAGAAGTTATCCGATTGATAAAAGGATTTTATTTTATCCGTAGAAATCTTATTTTCTCTCCATGCATAACCCAATAAGTAAGCACTATAACAATCTACCGAAACCCAATTGTCCAAGTTTTTATTAAACTCATCCAAATCCTTCTCGGTTAGTTCATTTAATGCCTTTTTGTTTTTTGATATGTATTCGAAAGCAATGTGTTGACACTCAAAAATATTAGTGTTTGCCAATTCTTTAGCTAATTCCAATTTTTCTCTTCCCGAATACTTTTGGGTTTGAGCAATTAATTCCTTCAATATTATTTTTTCGTTAGGTACAATAACACCTATCACTTTCATCGAAGTTGGATAAGACTTTTTAGCAAATTCAATTCTTTTTTCATCCGAAAAGCCCTCTAAAGAGGTAATAATATCTTGTATAATTATATTCATTTTGAGTATGTTTCTTAATTTTAAGCAGCTAAATATAAAAACTTATACTTTTAATATTTTACATTGTCATTAAAAATGGCTAGTTGTAATTTGCATAAAATCAAGAATTGCAAGTAATACTCTAATAAATTGACCATCTCCCGAAAACCGGATTTTATATTTCGTGAATTCCTGTATTGACAAGGGATTGATTAATATTAACACATAAGGAAAGCTGATTGAAAATGTTATTTTTGAATAACCACAAACAAAAAAAACAAAAACAACCAGCTTTATGTCAAAAGTATTAACAAAACAGGTTCAGAACAAGATAAGCGGATATTTTCTTAAGTTTTCAAATCACATGACAAAACCAGAAAGCCGTTGCATAAGAGAAATGATCACAGGAATTTTAAAAACAGGAACCGTATTGGTCAATAAAATAGCATCGGGCATTAACGACAATATTTCCTTAAGCCAGACAACAAAGCGTTTCCGCAACCATTATAACAAGTTGGGCTTTTTCAAGAAGCTATTTAGAGGGCATATGGAAAGTGTAAAAGGGAAAATCCATCATGGAGATTATATTTTGTTTGATGGTTCGGATATTCAGAAGAAGTATGCAAAGTTTATGGATGGGCTGGACTATGTAAAAGATGGGGACAAAGGCAGTATTGGGCTTGGTTATTGGTTAATGGATGTTGTCCATTTCAGTAAAGACCACCAGATGACTCCCCTTATTAACAAGCTTTATAGTTTTGACCATGGGGCAAAAAGTGAAAACAAAGAGGTAATTGAAGCCATTGAAGAAGTAAACTCCGTAATAGATAAGGATGTTACCCATATATTTGACCGTGGCATGGACAGGCCAATCTGTCGTGATCACATAATTACCCAAGACAATAACTTCATCCTACGGTTAAACGCAAAAACAAAGTTAATTTATAAAGGGGAAGAATTGCCTGTCAATAAAATCAGCAGGAAGATTCCTTTGTTCATGGAACTGACGGCAACCAAGATTCAGAAAAGCAAAAAGAAGTTGTTAAAGTATGAATGTGGGGCCATAAAAGTTAAATATCAAGTCAAAGGCAAGTTATATGAATTATGGCTGGTTGTTACAAAAAGAAAGAACGGCGGTTATTGCTGGTTGCTGACACGTTCACCAAAGGAATCAATTGTTGGGGTGATCAGCGAAGCTTTTAAGGCTTATGGGTTCCGTTGGAAGATTGAAGAATATCACCGCCACATAAAATCTTGTTATGGATTAGAAGACATACAAATAAAAACATTCGAAGGACTTCAGAGCATGTTGGCAATACTTACAATCGCGATGAGCTTGATATACAGTTCAATTTCATCGCTACACCATAAACTAATCCTAAGTAGCGGCATTAAGACCATGAACAAAGAGAAAAGCTATGAATTGTTCAATTTCATATACTATAAAATCAGCACGATAGTTAAAGTGTTAATGGCCAACACCACACCCAGGGCATTCTTGCCTGTACCTGAAATCTCCCCAGGCAAAGGCCAGTTAACCCTTGACCTGGATTTCAATTGTTAAAAACGGGAGATGGTCAAATACTCTAATAAAATTGTCTGTTTTAAAATAAATTGTAATCAGTTGGTTGTTAAATCTAGCTTCCCACGTTCACTTTTAATAATTGGAACACCTGAACCAAAAATCGTATTTTCAAATTCAAAAAACTCACTATTCTTCCAAATTGTAAATCGGCCACCAGCAAATACTCCTTTAATAAGCTCGAATGTTATTGATTTTTCACTATTGTTTTTAAGTTCTCCTTTCAATGAACCTGGTTCAATGGATATAGCTTTACCATCTTTAGAAAATTCAATATTGTAATGAATAGGTTCGTATATTTTAAAATAGTCATCTTCTTCTAACTTATCATTTGGGAAATGGATGTTTTGCAAGTTTAAAATTCTATCAACTTCTATAATATATTTATTTCCATTTAATAGTGAAAAATTACTATTACCAGCATCATCTATTTGTTTAGAACACATTGTAAATAATAAGGTAACGGTGCATAAGTAAGGAATTAACTTTTTCATAAATAATGTCATTTTTTGGGTTGTCTTCCTCGTAGATGCTTTTTTTTGTTAATGGTTGCGTATTATATTAATTAAAATATTAAAATTCAGGTCAAGTTTTAAAAAAGTTATTAGATATTGAAACCTAATTGAAGAATGCTTTTTAGTAATGACATAAAAGCTTGAGATTAATAAAAAGAGGAAAGTTTTACCGTTAATGAATAATTCTAAAAAGAGATAAACTATACCGGATCTATATTTTTTTAGTATGTGTTGTTATTGTTTCTAATTGTATATTCGCAACTTTTACAAAGTAGAGGTAAACTTTCTCTTGGTATATTAAAATTGTTTGAGAAAAATTTTCGGACTCTAATAAAGTCTTTTGTATTTAGTTGTTCTTGGATACTTTTGTTTATTGTATCTTCATGTTTTAAAAACAAATGATTAGCCTCATAACCATTTCCACAAGGCATTATTCCTCCATCATAATCAATATGAACTTCTTCACTCCAAACGTGTGGACATATTAGTTTCCTTTTGGGAGTTTCCCACTCTAACTTGCTTAAATTAAATACCTTTTCAGTTCCTGCTCTTCCTGTTTTATAAATGCCATTTGAAAATGCTTTTAAAAAAATAACATTGTTTACTCCAGCTGCCAAAGCACTTTTCTTAAAATTTAGAATTTCATGCCAATTATGATCAAACACATGAAACTTTGCTGTCATTAATGGGAAAAATGATTTATATTTTCTTTTTAATGTTGCTATTTTTTCAATGTTTTTAAAAACTGTAGTAATATCTCCTTTCTTTCTATATATCTCATAAACTTCTTGTGAAGCACCATCACAAGAAATTACAAGATCATTTAATTTTGAATCTATAATATTTTTCGCAAAATCAGGCTCCTTATAATTAAGATTACTGTGAGCGCAGGTCCATAACCCTTTTTGATTTGCAAATCTAATTCCTTTAAATATTTCTTTATTTAGAAATGGTTCTCCATTATTATGAAATGCAAATTGAAAACTTTTTTTATATACTTTATTAATTATTGTCTTCATAGTATTAATACTAGCCATTCCATTTCTATCTCCAAATGGTAATCTAGCTCCATTAACGCAATTAGGGCATGCTAAATTACAACTAACACTACTTTCAAAGGTAATCACGAGAGGATATGAGTTTAAGAGAATAGACCTATTTCTATCATATAACCATTTATATAGATTTATTAATCTTGAATAATAATTTTTTCGAGTTACAATATAAATTAGTTTTAAAATGTGATAACTATCCAATTTGAAAGGCCTAAACCCTTTTACATTACTATCTTTTAATCCTAATTCTTTCAGTATTTTAAGATGCAATTTTTTTCTATTGTTATCCATGGCCTTTAAGTTTTGATTGATTATTCATGTTTGGCTTAAGTGTGAATTAAGAAAGCTAATTACTCTATGTTTATGTTGAAATGACATATTATAATCTTCACCTTTCATTACACACATAATTGATTTAGTGTATAGATCTTATTTTTTTAATTGTTTTAATGGGTATTGCATCAATATTTTATATATGATGCAATTATTCTAATAAATTTAATTGCATTAATACTAATTTCCAAAAATGTTATCAAACAACACTTATTAAATAATTTATGGTTGGCTAGTTAAAGTAATTCTTGACTAAAGCATCAATAACAAAAAAAATCAAAAATAAATGATTTTATCGGGAGCGTTTTTGTTAAACATGTTGTTATAATTGTACGCAACCAAAATAACAATTTATCAATCCTTAACTAAAGTATAAACAAGTCAACCTATAAATGGAAGAATCGATTATTGTTAGCAAGTGCAAAAAAGGGAAATCATCTGCTCAACATAAAGTATATAAGATGTATGCACCTATATTAAGGGGTGTGTGCCGAAGATATATAACAGATTATGATGAAGCTGAGGATGTACTTCAGGAAGGATTTATTAAAGTGTTTACGCATATTGATAAGTTCGAATACCAAGGGAAAGGATCTTTTTTGTATTGGATGAAGCGGATTATAATTAATCAGGCTCTTAATCATCTTAAAAAAAATAAAGTAAAAATATTTGAAGAATCATTGGATGATAAACATGATATTATCATTAATGATGAGAATGATGAATATTTTGATGCTTCTAATGCTAAATTTTCTAAAGAAGATGTAATAGAAGCTGTAGATAAAATACCTGTAGCGTTTAAAACTGTTTTAAATATGGCTGTAATGGACGGGATGAAACATAAGGAAATAGCTGAATTACTAGATATTGCAGAAGAAACATCTCGATCTAGATTAACGCGAGCAAAGCAAATGCTTAAGCAGCAATTAAGTGAGATTGCTAATAAATCGACGTTGTTGAAAGTTTATTGAATTTAATAAAGGAAGTAACAATGAACAATAAAAATCAATATATCGACTCATTAGATGAGTTATTACTAGATACATATAATGAATATACTGTACCAGAATTCACAAATTCGTGGATTAAGATAAAAACCAAGGTACGAATTAAGCAATTTTTAAAGTTAAGCCTTAACCAGTTTAACATTTATTCTACTATAATTGTACCCTCAATTGTAATTGGTGTTGGTGCTGTTTATTATAATCATAATAAAAGTAATATTGATATCGATAATGATGTTGTAACGAAAGAAATACTTAATAATAAAATAGTTATTGAGGAAGAATTACAACCAAAAAATTCTCAACCAGCAATAATACTTGCAGATAGTATGATTAAAAATACTATTGAAGTGAAAGAAGTTGAAGAAAAGAATAGCCAGCCAATCAAAAGTGATAAGGATACTGAATTAGTAAACAACAAAGTGGAGATAGAAACTAAGGTAGAATCAGCAGTTACAAAAATCAACAAGGTAAATGGAAAACAAGAACCTTTACCTAATGGAAGTTGTGTTATTGCAGATACCACTTGTAATGCTGTAGTTTTAAATTCGCCATTGCCAGAAACGAAGAAAGATACTGTTGCTGATCAATACATAGATACACTAAAGCACGAAAAACAGGTGTTTGCTGAGCGGGACAGTAATAAAACAAGGGTAGTTATAGTTCCAAAACAAGTTGTAGTAACGGATACTATTGTAAAAGTTGTAAAAAGAAGAAGAAGAACGAAAAGGAAAAAATGATAATAAATAAGATAATTCGATTAGTAAGTGCTATTGCTTTATGCATAGTATTTCCATTAACAATAGTAAGCCAGGTAAAACCTTTAGCTAAAGAACAATCCGATACTATCTATGTCCAGCAAGATACCATTGTTAAAAGAGTTGAAGTTGTAAAATATGAATATATCGAAACCGAACCGTTTAGATTATATGTAGGAAGTGGATTTTCATTGGGATTTGCAAGTGTTAAAACAAAATCTGATAGACATAATACTTATGCAATGGGTGTACCACTAATGTTGAGGTTATATAAAGGAAATTTCTATATACAAACAGGCTTTCAGGTTAATGCAATAAATTATAAAAAGAAAGAATCAAGGTTAGTTGAAGAGATAGTTGAAGAAATAGTGATTAATACAGTTAATGTAGATACCATATATCGTTATAACAATGGAAATCCTGTTCCTGAAATTATTACTAAGGATGTAGAGCAAACGGTACAACAAACTGAATATGTCAATACAACAATAAACCAGAATAAACTATTGCAACATTATACAGTTCCATTTAGTGTAGGATATTCGTTTGAGGTTTGGAAATTGCGATCGAATATTGATGCAGGAATAGCATACAGTTTTTATCCGGATAAAACAAATAAATACTTAAAACAGCATTATAACAATAATAAAGATTACTTTATCAGCTCCACAATAAATATTGAACTGGCCTATGAATTATCGGATAAATTGAGAATGGTAGGGGGAATTAATATTGCTAATCAGATAACAGATGAAAATGTAAAACAAAACTATTATCAACCATCGATAAAAATACTGTACAATCTATTTTAAAGTTACAAGTGTTTATAAATTTAATTAATATCAAAAAATGAAGCATATAATAACATGCTTAATCGTATTATTAAATAGTGTTACAGGTTTGTATGCTAAAGTTATTTTGGTTACCAATAATAATAATGAGGGTAGTGGGTCGTTAAGAGAAGCGGTTCTTAATGCAAATGACGACGATGTAATAACTTTCTCTGAGGCATTTACCATTTACTTGCAATCAGAAATTGCCCTTGGAGATAAAAGGATAGCTATTAATGGCCAAGTAGGTGATGATAAAGTTATATTGGATGGTAATTATAAAGATGAAAACAACGACTATATTGATGATGATGGAGTATTTACTCGCATTTTTAAAGTTATTGGACAGCCCCATAAAACAATAACAATCAACAACCTTATTATACAAAATGGTTCAATTAATTGTACTTGGCAGGACGATGTGGGTAGATTTCAAGCAAATGGAGGTGGTATTTTTATTGATATGACAAATGGAGGTGTGGTGTATGTATCAGATTGTTATATACAATCCAACCGGTTAATTAACTTAGGAGATAAAGATGATAACATTAATCAGGCCTCTCTTAGAGGTGCAGGAGTTTACTCGAATAAAGGAGGAGTATTTACTCGTTGCACCATTCGTAATAACTCAATTATTGCCGAAGACTACATTATACCCAATTTAGAAGGTGCAGGAGGGTATTTTGGGAATGAATGGATTTTAAATAACTGTTTAATTGCTGGTAATAAAATATTATACTTACCTGTAGATGATCATAACTATGGTAATGCTTATGGAGCAGGTTTATATTTGGACTGTTTTATTAATCCCGTTTCAAGCATAAAATCACATATAGTGCAAAATTGTGTTATCATAGGTAACGAGATTAGTGCATCAGATTCAGAATACATTCCAGATATTGATGTAGTTGGTGCGGGTATAATATCGGCAAACGGATTAGTATATAATACAACTATAGCATACAATGGCATACGCAATATTCAAGATGATGATGATGGAGAGGTGGATGTATTTGCCGCAGGATATGTTATAGCTCCACGTGATAATGAGAACGGATTTTCAGACTTTCAGAATAGTATTTCATATAATAATTACTCATCCGGTGCATATAATGATGGATTATCTGATCCATCAACTACTAATTATATTGCCATAAGCAATGAGCACGATTTGAATCATAACAACTACAACGAATCGTGCATCTTGATAAAGGCAAGCCCTTTTGCTGTAGATCCATCACCAGGTGATGACGGGCAGTGGGGAACAGATGATGATGAATATGGAATACTTCGGTTGTATCCTTTTTCTGAATGTATAAATGCTGGTAATCCCAATCAATCGGAATTCGATTACCTTACCAATGATTTTTATAGTAAAGCTCGTATTAATGACAACCGTATCGATTTAGGGGCAGTTGAGTTTTATGAATCCGATGTCACCTTCTCACTCCAAGGTAAAGTGCATGGAGCTGAAAACACAGTAAAAGGTAAGGTACATGCCATTAAACAAAGTACTCCTGATAGATATGCTGCAGAGTGCAATATTAACGAAGATGGTAGTTTTTTCTTTCGTGAGTTAACACCTGATACATATTATTTATTGGCCATACCAGAAGAAGAAGGCAAATATCAACCTACTTATTATGGTAATGAGTTAGATATGGATAAAGCCATAGCATTGAACGTAAACGATAAGTTATTAGATGTTGATATTAATATGTTAGAGGTAAATTCAGGATTAAAAGCTGCCAATATTCAGTTGTATCCTAATCCGGTGGAAAACACCTTACATATTACTTGTAGTTTAGAAAACCCAATAATAACTGTATTCAATTCTATAGGTACGGTTGTAGCTCAAAGGCATGGCTTAACAAATGCTATTCCTATGCAAAACTTTCCACAGGGATACTATGTAGTATCAATTACTTCTAATCAGGAAACAATTACTAAAAGAGTGTTGAAAAGATAAAAAGTAATTAGCCGTATTTTAACCCATTTATGTTTAGGATAAAGCCAATTTTTATCTTGGTTATATCACACGGGATAAATGCCGCACCTAGTAATAAAAAACAACACATGAAACGCTTAACATTAAATCTACTCATATTTTTTATCGGCATAACTGCTATGCAAGCCGAAAATATTATAGTTACTAACAGTAATAATGAAGGCATTGGATCGCTTCGGGATGCTGTAGAAAAAGCTAATGACGACGATGTAATAACTTTTTCTGAGGCATTTACCATTTACTTGCAATCAGAAATTGCCCTTGGAGATAAAATGATAACCATCAATGGCCAAGTAGGTAATGATAAAGTAATATTGGATGGTAATTATAAAGATGAAAACAACGACTATATTGATGATGATGGAGTATTTACTCGCATTTTTAAAGTTATTGGACAGCCCCATAAAACAATAACAATCAACAACCTTATTATACAAAATGGTTTAATTAATTGTACTTGGCAGGACGAATCGGCTGGATTTCAAGCAAATGGAGGTGGTATTTATATTGATATGATAAATGGAGGTATGGCTTATGTATCAGATTGTTATATACAATCTAATCGATTGATTAGCTTAAATGATGATATCGTTGACTATGGTATCCTTAGAGGTGCAGGAGTTTACTCTAATAAAGGAGGCGTGTTTACCAGATGTACTATTCGTAATAACTCAATTATTGCCAAAGGTTATAAATTTGATATAAAAGGTGCAGGAGGTTTTTTTTGGAATGAATGGATTTTAAATAACTGTTTAATTGCTGGTAATAAAATATTATACTTACATGTTGATGAACATAACTCTGGTAATGCTTATGGAGCAGGTTTATATTTGGACTGTTACATTAATCCCATTTTAAGCATAAAATCTAATATAGTACAAAATTGTGTTATCATAGGTAACGAGATTAGTGCATCAGAATCAGAAAGCATTCCAGATATTGAAGTAGTTGGTGCGGGTATAATATCGGTAAATGGATTAGTATATAATACAACAATAGCATATAATGGCATACGCAATATACATGATGATGATGATTTGGATGTATTTGCCCCAGGATACCTCATAGTAGCACGTGATAATGAGAATGGATTTTCAGACTTTCAGAATAGTATTTCATATAATAATTACTCATCAGGTATATATAACGATGGATTTTCAGATCCAACAACTACTAATTATATTGCCATAAGCAATGAGCAGGATTTGAATCATTACAACTATAATGAATCCTGTATTTTACTTAAATCAAGTCCTTTTTCTGTAGACCCTTCACCAGGTAACGACAAGCAATGGGGAACCGGTGATGATGACTATGGAATACTTAGGTTGTATCCTTTTTCTGAATGTATAAATGCTGGTAATCCCAATCAGTCGGAATTCGATTACCTTAGCAATGATTTTTATAGTAAAGCTCGTATTAATGACAATCGTATCGATTTAGGGGCTGTTGAGTTTTATGAGTCTGATGTCACCTTCTCACTCCAAGGTAAAGTACATGGAGCTGAAAACACGGTTAAAGGTAGGGTACATGCCATTCAAAAAAGTACTCCTGATAGGTATGCTGCAGAGTGCAATATTAACGAAGATGGTAGTTTTTTCTTTCGTGAGTTAACACCTGACACATATTATTTATTGGCCATACCAGAAGAAGAAGGCAAATATCAACCTACTTATTATGGTAATGAGTTAGATATGGATAAAGCCATAGGATTGAACGTAAACGATAAGTTATTAGATGTTGATATTAATATGTTAGAGGTAAATTCAGGATTAAAAGCTGCCAATATTCAGTTGTATCCTAATCCGGTGGAAAACACCTTACATATTACTTGTAGTTTAGAAAACCCAATAATAACTGTATTCAATTCTATAGGTACGGTTGTAGTTCAAAGGCATGGCTTAACAAATGCTATTCCTATGCAAAACTTTCCACAGGGATACTATGTGGTATCAATAACTTCTAATCAGGAAACAATTACTAAAAGAATATTAAAGAAATAAAGAGAATCTAATATCAATAAGTTTGGTTCTGGTTTAATTAATACTAATATCCCAATGATATTAGATCATTCGAATAAAGACATAGGAGGTGTTTGTAATGTGCATAAAATCAGGTGGTAATAAAGCTTATTTAAATATTGTAGCCATTAAAAATAACTGTAATATATAGGTTTTTAACATCTTAACTTACAATTCTTCATTAATAAATTTCATTTTTCTTAAAAAATATTTTAAAAAGTTGGGAGCGTTTAGAGCACAACAATTGTTATTAAGATAAATAACAAAACTAAATATCTAAAACCAATATGGGGATTAAACGCCGGCTAATTTCTCCATAATAAAAAACAACACATGAAACGTTTAAATATATATATACTCATATTTTTTATCGGCATAACTGCTATGCAAGCCGAAAACATTATAGTTACTAACAGCCACAACGAAGGCATTGGATCGCTTCGGGATGCTGTAGAAAAAGCTAATGATGGTGATGTAATTACCTTTTCAGAAGCCTTTACTATTTATCTGGAAACACAGATTTCACTTGGGGATAAAAGCATAGTTATTGATGGCTTGGTAGGTAATACTAAAGTAAGACTTGATGGTAATTTTAAAGATGAGGATAACAACTATATTGACGATGATGGAGTGTATACCCGTATATTTAATATCGTTGGTAAATTGAACAAAACCATTGAAATCAAGAATGTAATAATACAAAACGGATCGGATAATAGAGCAAGTAGCACAAGAATGAAAGGGGGTGGGATGTATATTGACATGGATGCAGGAGGCGATTTGTTTGTTTTTGACTGCATCATTGAAAATAATGTACTCTACAGCTTTGATGATAAAGTTTATTTTACAGATGGGGCTGGTATATGTACTGATTACGGAGGAACTTTTAACAACTGTATCATTCGTAACAATCATATGTTTTTAAAGAATTCTCACGAATTAACCATGTTTGGAGCAGGCATATCTAGTTACTCTAACTGTAAATTAAATAATTGTTTAATTGCTGGTAATACTATTACTATTGATCCTATAAACAATTTACTGCACTCAGCTATAGGAGCCGGATTGTTTATGTTTAATGATGATATTATTAATAACTGCATTATTTTAGGAAATGTAATTAAAAGTAAAACATACGAATTACCAGACTTTGATAATGGTATTACTGCAGCAGGTATTTTTATTAAAAATGGAAGTATATACAACTCAACTATTACATATAACAGCATTTACAATATTGATTTAGATATTAATGGAGATGTGGATATAGGTGTAGGTGGATTTTCTGTTGCAAAAACAATTGATGGACATATAGATTTTATGAACAACATTGCTTATAACAATTTCTCTTCTATCCAAGGAAGTTTTATGGATGGGATAATTGATGCCGGATATGCCAAAAATATTGCAATAAGTGATGCAAAAAATTTCAACTCAATACACCTTGACGAATCCTGTATTTTACTTAAATCAAGTCCTTTTTCTGTAGATCCTTCACCGGGTAACGACAAGCAATGGGGAACCGGTGATGATGACTATGGAATACTTCGGTTGTATCCTTTTTCTGAATGTATAAATGCTGGTAATCCCAATCAATCGGAATTCGATTACCTTACCAATGATTTTTATAGTAAAGCTCGTATTAATGACAACCGTATCGATTTAGGGGCAGTTGAGTTTTATGAATCCGATGTCACCTTTTCACTCCAAGGTAAAGTGCATGGAGCTGAAAATAAGGTTAAAGGTAAGGTACATGCCTTTAAACAAAGTACTACAGATAGGTATGCTGCAGAGTGCAATATTAACGAAGATGGTAGTTTTTTCTTTCGTGAGTTAACACCTGACACATATTATTTATTGGCCATACCAGAAGAAGAAGGCAAATATCAACCTACTTATTATGGTAATGAGTTAGATATGGATAAAGCCATAGCATTAAATGTAAACGATAAGTTATTAGATGTTGATATTAATATACTTACTCAAGATCCTCTCTATACTCAACAAACCAATGAAGCAGAAATTTACCTTTACCCAAATCCTGTGGAATCAACTTTGCATATTTTAAACAACAGCAATTACCCAATGATTACTATATGCAATTCGGTTGGTACTATTGTGGCTCAATACCGCAATAGTACCAACTATATCCCAATGCAACATTTACCGCAAGGGTATTATATCGTTTCTTTTATCTCTGCCAAGGAAACTATTACTAAAAAAATATTAAAAAAATAAGGATTAGATTATAAGTCAGATTTTCTAAACATTAAGGGCATATTATCAATGCTTTAACATTAGTACAGTTACTAGTGATAAGGAACATACTATCTAAAAATAAAACTATTACCTAAAAAATATAAAACCATGAAACATTTATTTCTATTATTAATCATTTGTTTTTCATTACTAACAAATGCTAAAAGTATAAATATTGAGATTGAATATCCTTTAGATAAAGAAGAGGATATAGAAGATGTTTCTTTTTGCTGGTATATCCCCAGTATTGCAGAAGGACTAGAAGTTACATATGATATTTATTTCGGGACAGATAAAAATCCGGACCTGCTTGTATCTGGAATATTAGATGGTTGGAATGTTACAAATACAGATGGGATTGTTGTTGCAGATGCGTTTACATATCAGGATAGCGATGGAAAGTCCTTTATTTACTTTTTCGATGATCGAATTGATAAAAGCAGACTAACAACTTACTACTGGAAGGTTATTGCCAAGCTCAGTAATGGAAATTCCATCAGTAGTTCGGTTCACCAATTTACAACCAAAGATTGGAATAACTTACCAACAAAACCACAAATTATTTATCCAAAGCATAATGCAACAAACATCTCACATAAAAACTTAGAGATAAGTTGGAATCCGAGTACTGATTACGATGGAGATAGAACCACATATAATGTATACTTGGGAACAACCTATAATAATATGGACAAAATAGCCGATAATATTGAAGCAACAAACTGCATGATACAAACAGAACTCGCTGATCAGGAAAAGTATTTATTCTATATTGAGGCTATTGATGGCTATACGCAAGAAACAACAATCAGTCAAAAATTTTATTTTACAGTTGAAAACTATTTAAATGATGCACCGGAAAAAGCACTTCTTTATTACCCTTACAACAAAACAGCTAATGTTGGTTGTGATGTTAACTTAAGTTGGGGTAAGCCTTTGGATAAAGACAACGATATGCTTAGTTATGATATATATATGGATGATAATCCTAATCCATCAACAAAAATAGCATCCGATATTTCAGATACATCATACAAGCTTAATTTAAAACAAAGACACACCAAATATTACTGGAAAATTATTACTAAAGACAAGAAAGGAGGCGAATCTGAGAGCGAGGTGTTTACTTTCATACCTTGGGTAAAACCTAAACAACACATTGAAATGGTTAAGGTAGAAGGTGGTGTTTTTTCAATGGGACAACCCAATCCTAATCTTCAATATTCAAATGATGAACAACCAGTTCACCCTGTAGAATTGGATGATTATTTAGTTGGCAAATACGAAGTAACATGGGCACAGTTTTGCGATTTCTTAAACGCATTGAAAGGAGAAATATATATTGATTATACCAACAAAGAATATCATGGGTGTAATGTTGTAAAATCATCATACAGACTTAAAAAGTACAACGGAGAACCATTATGCCTTATTTCCAAAGAAAAGGAAGTTGTAAACGCCTATGAATTTCCTAAAATATACTTTAGTAATAATGCTTTTCATGTAAAACCTGGTTTCGAAAATTATCCGGCTTCAAACATGAATCATCATGCATCAAAGCTGTTTTGTGAATGGATGGGAGGTCGTTTATTAACTGAAGCCGAATGGGAATATGCAGCAAAAGGAGGTAATAAAAGCAAAGGATATACTTATAGCGGAAGTAATAATATAAATGAAGTAGGTTACTACTCAGATAATAGTGAAAATCCATATAACCCAATGGTTCCTCCTTATATGCCTGTTTCTACAAGTAACCATGGAACTTTTGAAGTAGGTAACAAACTCCCAAATGAGCTAGGTGTTTATGATATGACAGGAAATGTACGTGAGTTAGTCAGCGATTGGTACGCCCCATATGAATATAGTGTAACTCCTGTTAAAAATCCTAAAGGTCCTTCAACTAAACCAACAACTAATCCCAGATTTATTTATAGAGGCGGATCATGGAATGACTACGTTTCTGATTCGAGGAACTGTAGGAGGTATACCTTACAGTATGCGCATGAATATAACTTCAAATATTTTTGGGGATTTAGATTTGCTAAAGATGTTGCTAAAAATGCATCACCTGTAAAAGCCAATTTAATCTTGCCATCCAACAACACTGTTAATGTTAAAAAATCTACTCAATTGCAATGGGAGGATTTTAAAGATCCTGAAAACGATTTGGTAGCCTACGATGTATTTATCGGCACATCTGAAAACAACCTAATTAGAGTTGCTCGTAATACACAATGCAACAGTTTTATTTACAATAAAATAGATAATAATACTACTTACTTTTGGAAAGTTATTGCAAAAGATACACATGGAAATACAACACAAAGTGATGTATGGCAGTTTACTAGCTCAATTGTTAATAAGTATACCGTATCGGGTAAAATTGTAACAAAACATGGTACCCCTTTAAGCAATGTTGAACTTATCGGGTTCGATCAGAAAGTAGTAACTAATAGCAGTGGCGAGTTTATAACAAAAGTAAATGCCGGGTGGACAGGTAAAATAAGTCCTTTTAAGCATTATTACTCATTCTCAAATGAAAGTACTGATCTTACTAATATTAGCTCTAATACATCCAAAATTAATTTTACTGCGACTTATGTTTATACCCATTATGTCTATGTTGATATTAAAGATGAAAATAATAACCGAGTACAAAATATTAACATCAGCACTACTAGTAATAAAGAAAAATTCTACTACACAAGAGGAATTTATTATAGCAGTGTTGAAGATGGATGGACGTCAACAGTAACGCCGGTATTAAAAGGTTATCAGTTTACTCCATCCTCGCAACAGGTAAATATTTTAGAAGAAGATATTCCATTAAAGTATAAAGCAAAATATGTAGGAACCCAAAATATTAGAGGGAAAATTACTGACGATCAGGGTAATCCTTTGAAAGGTGTTGTATTGTCTGGTTTTTCTAACGAAGTTGTAACTGATGCGAATGGTAATTATACTACTACAGAAACAGTTGGTTGGTCAGGTACAATAAAACCAGAATTTCAGGGATCGGTTTTTTATCCTGAATCTTTTGAAATACAGTCTATTAATTCAGATATGAATCAGGATTTTAAATCGTTAAAAACATTTACTATCGAAATGAAAGTTGTTGATGGTATTAATCCTATACCCAATGCTGTACTTACTATTCAAAACAATAATTATTATTCCGATGTTAATGGGCTAATTTTAATAAGTGATATTAAGGCAGGAGATTATCCATATACTATTTCAGCTCAAAATTATAATACTTATAATAGCAATATCACTATTAAAAATCAGAATATTAAAGCAGAAGTTGAGTTAAGTGTATCAACCGATATTGACGATGTTAAAACAGGCGATATTGCAGTATATCCAAATCCTACGCAGGGTATGGTAACAATACAGTCGGGCATAAGTAAAATTAATAATATAAAGATTTTAAATACAGTTGGTCAGAGACTTACTGTCGCTTATTCATCTCTAAATACCTCAAGGAAGACTATTAACTTAAAAGATTTTGAGAAAGGTGTTTTAATTGTGATAGTGGAAACAGGTAATGATACTTTCGTTCGTAAAATTGTGAAGCAATAAAACTAAAAAAAGAACAGACTTAGAAACTAATCTAAGTCTGTTTATTTTACTATTCTCCTAACATCATTCTTATAATTTCTTTATCGGTTTCGCGCATTCCAACACTACCTAAACGTCCAATGTTTTTAATGGTATTTTCTACTCCTTTTTGTATAATTCCATCTCCACCATAAAATTGTTGTCCGTTTTTATACATATGATACCCTAAAATTCCAGCTTCAACTGCCGATGCAATTTTTCCAGCACATGAAGGTTTAGCACCATCGCAAATAATACCAGAAACAATAGCAAGAGCATTAACAATGGTATGAGCAACTTCTTCGAAACCTCCACCTTGTATCCAGGTAATTCCGGCTCCTGCACCAATACCGGCTGAAACAGCACCACAATAAGCAGACAATCTTCCAATACCAGTTTTTTGATGTATGGTAACCAAGTTAGATACAACCAATGCTCTGTATAAAGTTTCCTGATCGGCTTTTAATTCTTTAGCATATTCAATTACAGGAACAGATGTAGCCAATCCTTGATTTCCACTTCCCGAAACGATTACAACAGGTAATTCACAACCGCTCATTCTGGCATCAGAGCCAGCTGCAGCACATGCTTTAGCACGTACTTTAATATCATTTTCTCCCCAGGTATTAAGAATAACAGAACCAACATTAGCACCCCAATCACCCTTAAGTCCCTCTTTAGCAATGGCTGTATTATAATCTATTTGTCTTTGTAGTGCATCTTTTACTTCAGAAATATCAATAGATTCGGCAAAATCTATGATGTCTTTAACTGTCATAAATGATCTATCTGTTTTATTTGATGGATTTGTATCATCACAGTGAGAATTGCTCTGAACAGTCTCTTTGTTTTTAGTAATACTCACAATATTGGTATGGTAATGCGAAATTCTAACAGCTGCACATGATTCTTTTGTAAAAACCTTTACTATCAAATCGAAAATGATACCACTTTTTGAAGCTTTTACTTTAACCTCTTTTGTTTGTAGATACTCTTTTATAGCTTTTCTGCCTTCATCATCAACAACAGAAATTACTTCTAAAACTTTATCAGCATCTCCAGCTACTATACCAGCAACAGCAGCAGCTTCTATTCCTTTTAAGTTTCCTGTATTAGGAACAACTACGCTTTTAACATTTTTAATAATGTTGTCACTAGCTTCTATTTCAACACGTTCAGGTAGTTCTCCCAGAACTTTTTTAGCAGTTGCTGCTGCATAAGCAATAGCAATAGGTTCTGTACAACCCATGGCTGGCATAAGTTCTTCGTGTAAAATGCTTAAGTAGGCCTGATATCGTTCGTCTGTTTTAATCATTTCATTTTTTTTAGCATTGTTGTTCAATCAAGGATTCTAAAATGTTATAAAAGAGTCCTAAGCATAAAATTACTGAATAATAGACAAAAATACTTGAGGTGCATATCATAACCCATGATTAATGTTTGTATTTCTCTATTCAATACTATTCAGTAAAAAGACAAAAGTAAAAAGACAAAAGATAAGTAATGTATCGAGGTGTGTTAAGTGTCATGTAGTGAGGTGTGTAGGGTTGGTTGTCTCAAATCTTTATACAGAATAGTTACAGTTTAATTCTATAAAAATGGTACCATGGAAAATAAATTTTTAAAGGTTATTTATTCCATGGTACATTATTATTTCTTTTTCTTACTCTTCGTATCCTTTGAAGTCTTGTTAATAAGCTTCTTTTTATCTTTTACTCGTTTAATTTCATTATTCAAATAATTAATCCTGTCTTCGTTGAACGATTCCAAAATAGCTTTCTCATAATTGGCAATAGCTTTTCCGTATTTCTGTTGATATTCAAATATCAAAGCTTCGGAGCTATAGATTCTTGAAAGATCAATTCCTTTAAGCTTTTGAGCATAAGCAATAAGCTTTGTTGCTTTGTCAAATTCCTTTAATGTAATAAGCAATAAAATATAATCTAAACAAACACCTTCATTTTCTGTATCGCATGCCATTGCAATTTGAAAATGTTTCTCGGCCATGGCTAAATCATTTAATTGCTCCATATACATTTTAGCCATTAATTGATTTGCTCTTGCATGTTCGCTATTACTACTTAGTGCATAATTTAGATTTTCTAATGCCTCTTCTAAACTATATGGATATTGATCTAATGCCTTTATATAATATTGATCTGCTAATGTGTTCATAATTAGTTTTTATTCGAACAGCTCTTTTCTTAAATCATTTTTTAAAGAATGTCGCTTGGATTTATACTTTTTTTCAACTTGCCGTATTTTAAAATCACTCCCATAAAATGTTTTAATGGGATTACCTCTTTGTATTTCGGCATGATTTCTCCATTCGGCTTTAATTTTGTTTTTATGCTGGTTAATTTGCTCAAGTTTAAGCAGATTAATTAATCTTTGTTTAGCCAGTTTTTTGTTTTGAAGTTGCGACCTGTTTTCAGAAACATGAACATTAATTCCTGTTGGAATATGCATTGCCCTAATAGCAGTACTCACTTTGTTAACATGTTGTCCTCCCGGCCCTCCTGAACGTATTGCCTGATAATTGATATCTTTGTCGTTAATAGCAATATTTTCGTTAGAAAGGTCTAGTTGGTTAACAGCTACAAACCAGTTTTTTCGCTTATGATGTTTTCTAAACTGACTTTGTCCAACCCATTGAATTGTGCCTATCCATTGACTTGAAAAATCATCAACATTTTTACCTTCCAGTTGAATACAAGCAGAAAAAAGAGTGCCATTTTCGATACCTTTTTCTCTATGTAGAATACTGTAATTAAAACCAGAGCTTTTTGCTGCTTCAATAATATGTTTTAGGATTTGGGCCACCACCCAGCAGCATTCTGCTGGCCCTCTACCTGATGTTATTTGTAATATCTTTTCCATTTGTTCTATTGTTTATCCATTCGTACTATCTGAGGATAAAATTTACCCTCAATATTTACCAGGTTATCCTGAGAAGCGATGACTTCGTCTAGATTTTTATAGGCCATAGGAGCTTCTTCAGTACCGCCACCAATAAGTGTAATGTTATTTTGTTTAAGCATTTTTCTAAGTTCACTTCCTGTAAAGGAATTCTTAGCTCGTTTTCTGCTCAATTTTCTACCAGCTCCATGTGAGGCAGAATTAATTGCTCCGTTTTCTCCTTTTCCAGAAACTATATATCCTGGCTCCATCATGTTCGCCGGTATTATTCCTAATTGGTCTTTGTTGGCAGGAGTTGCGCCTTTTCTGTGTACTATTAATTCTTTACCATCAACTATTTCTTTCCAGGCAAAATTGTGGTGGTTTTCAATAGTGGTAACAGGCTTAATTCCTAATGCTTTGGCTAGTTTATGATGAATAACATCATGACAAGCTTTTGCATAATCTCCAGCCAAATTCATCGATAACCAATACTCCATGCCAGCTTCGCTGTTTAAATCGAGCCAGGCTAAATTTTGAGCTCCGGAAGGTAATATGCATTGTTTCCTGGCTATTTGTGTATAGTGGTTCGCTATTGTAGCTCCAAGTCCTCTGGATCCTGAGTGAGCTAGAATACCAACATAATTACCTTCTTTAAGGTTAAAAATATTATCCAATCCCAATTCTACCATTCCAAATTCAACAAAATGATTACCAGAACCAGAGCTTCCCAATTGGTTTTGGGCTTTACCTTTCAATTGCTTTAAAATTTCAATTTCATCAAATTCTGTTCGTTCCAATACTTCATGATCTAAACTATGTTTATCTATTTTCCCAATGCCAAAATGAGTATGCTCTTTTAATGCTGTTTTAATTTGATAACTATTACGTTTAATAAAATCAGAAGGAGCATTATAAATACTTAGCGACATTCTACATCCAATATCAAGTCCTACACCGTAAGGAATTACAGCATTTTCTGTGGCTAGAACGCCTCCAATGGGCAGTCCATAACCAACATGTGCATCTGGCATTAATGCTCCACATACCGAAATGGGCAGCTTCATAGCCATAGACATTTGTTGTATAGTATCTTGAGTTATATGTTTTTTACCATATATATTAAATGTTTTTTCATCTGTATTTAAATGATAAATTGTTCCATTATTTGTTTTTATTTTACCAATTAACTCTTCAGATAATTTTGAAAAAGATTCGTGTTTTAAATATTCTTTAGGATTTAAAAGAACATTTTCAAGTAGTTCAATTTTATCTGGTTTTGAAAGATGCTTAAAGTCTTTGTTCATGATATCTAAAGACAGACTTTTAGCTCTATCGGTTTTAAAATTTATCTTTTTTAGGTCTTTGCCTTTTATTTTTGACTTGCTCATTAGTATTCTAACTATTGACGTTTAGCTCTTAGCTATTGAATTAATATTACTTTAGCAATAGCTTATTTAAAGAACTAATTCCACTGTTTTAAAGTCTTAAAAAAATATCTGACTGCGATGATATGCATTTTGAGTGTTTGGTATAATTATCCTTTAGTAGTTACATAAACTACAAACAACTAGATAACTCAAATATCTTTGTCTCAAAAAAAGACAGCCAGATGTATTATAAATAATTTGTGATTAATAGGATAAGACGATTAGTCTTAACCAGACGATCAGAAAAATGAATCGAAGGTTAGAATCTGACTAACCTTTACTGATCTATTTGCGGATATGTGATATAAGTTCCAACATAATTTGTTCCCCCTTCTTTTTTTAAATTACACATGGGGTGAAATGCGGTGCAAATGTAAAACGAAATTTTATTTAGTTCCAAATATTTATGTTAATTTTTTGTGAATAATCCAATTTGTCTATTCCTATTTAATTTGCATATTTACATTACTGTAGAATAGTTTTTAATTAAATAGTGTCTGCAAGAAAACTCAATAATTTCAAAGTCTTTGATAAGAAAGTGTCAAAGACAAGGCTTACGAAGCCAGAAAAAAAACGGAGTTTAACTTGTGTAAATGAGTATTTTCTGGCAAGTGTAACGCAGTATTTGGCGTTTTCTTGCAAAGAATAACTAGCAAATGAATATATCTGATATAAGATGGGCATTTTTTTCGTACGGTAATAATCTGGGTGATTTTACAAGAGCGCTGGAAACTGCCAAAGGAATGTTAAAAAGTGGTGCTCAGGTAAAGTTTTTTAATCATGGAGGGATTCATAACTCATTGATATCAGAAGCTGGTATTGAAGAAGAAGATCTTCAGCCAGAGCTGACCTGGGAGCAACATCAAATTATTATGGACATTAACAGGTATAAGGCAAAAGTAGGTACTCCCTTACCTGTAACTAAAGATCAGTGGATTAAAATGGCTGAGGCCGATTTGAGATCATTTGACGATTATAAACCGCATGGTGTTTATGCGGGATTAAACCTGAGTTGTATGATCTCGGTTCCTTATGCTAAATTACCTATGGTTACGCAAGTTCCCACAGTGAATTGTCCGGCTTTTATTCATAAGGAGATGTATAACATGCCTAACACTATGGAAAATAACTTCTTTATCAGGCATATTGTTTCTGGAAGAGTGAAGCGTAAAATCATGAAAAAGATTCTCCTAAAAGATTCTGCAAAAGCTTCACTAACCACATTTAACGAAGCTCGGGAACATTTTGGGCTTAAACCTATATATAATATTACCGACTTGGTACGTGGAGATATAACTTTACTGCCTGACTTACCAATATTAAGTGGATTAAAAGAAGAAGATCTTACTTCAGGGTATCATTATTCTGGTCCAATTTTCTCAATGATGGATATGCCTGTTGCAGATGAAATTAAGAAAGTTTTTTCTCGTCCTGGGATTAATGTTTTTTGTTCATTAGGTAGTTCTGGGTTTCCTGAAACCTTAAAACTAATTATTGATGCTTTAAAAAAGGAGGAGGATTTTAATATAGTCTGTTCAACTACAACCATTTTGGAACCAGAGGATATTGGCCCTAAAACAGATAATTTTTATGCATGTAAATTCTTACCGGCTCATTTAGTGAATGAGATGGCCGATGTGGCTGTAACGCATGGTGGGCAAGGAACCATTCAAACAGCGGTTTGGGCAGGAACACCAGTTGTTGGTATTGGCTTTCAGGCTGAGCAACAAGCCAATATTGATGGAATAGCCAAGGAAGGTATGGCTATTAGAATTCCAATTTATGCGGTATCCGGTAATAGAATTACCAAAGCTGTTCGTAAAGTATCAAAGTCATATTATCAATCTAATGCTAAGCGGTTACAAGCTATTGTTCGTTCAGTGGATGGAGTGCAAAAGTCAGTAGATATTATGAATAAGTTTATTTTGAATGGAAATTCATGAATTGCTATACTACAATCGTTCGTTGTTTTTTGGTTATTAATCATTAAGCGACTAGAGGCAAAAACTCGGGAAATGGAGTTTGAAAAAGGGAGAAGGGAGAACGGAGTTAGAATTAAAAAACTTATATTTTTTTATTAGTTAGGATTTTTCAGAGAATGATTTTAATGTTAACATAGTAAATGATATATAATTTGGATGGATATTAATAAAATTCTTTCATCAAAATTATGGTTAAAAGTATAGACATGAGGAGTTGAATAGTTTAAATTTATTCAACGAATGAAAATAGTATTCAATAAAAAGTTATAGCAAATAAAATAAGTAAGGCCAGGAGAATCAGAGAAATACATTGATTAATTTTAAATCTGATGGCTTGAAATCGCACTTGCTAATAAAAACTACTGAGGAGCTAAAAGACGATCCTCCTTATTGGGAATCTATTATTTCCGATAAGAAATATACAGTAAGTTCATTTTTCCCCGAAGCAGATAACATTCTATTAAAAAAATACAATCTCCCATTTTGGTTAACATATAACTATTCTCCAAGCTCAAAAAAATGGTCCGATGAAGAAATTAAGAGTGGGTTAAACAGGGTATACAGACTTGTATTAAAGCAAAATACTACAATTCCAACAGACTTAATAAACGAGCTTAAATTACTCCCTCAAATAGAATATGTTCAAGTTGGAAACATTGGAAGATCTGATATACCTGAAACCAACATTTCGGAATCAAAAAGTCTGACAAAAAAATATAGAGATTATGACATATTCCTTGAAGAAGCTCACTTTTTTTCAAAAGGAGATTCTTCTGTTAAGATTGCAATTTTAGATACAGGATTTGAAACAGACCATAAGGAATTAGACCATGCTATGCTTCCGGGGAAAGATTTTGTAAACATAATTAATGGAAGTAAAAAATTCATAGGTGATTATTTAGGTTATGATGATATACCGGAAGACGATGTTGGACATGGTACTCATGTAGCCGGAATAATTGGTGGTAAGGGAATAAAAATGCCTGTTGGTGTTGTGCCAAAGTGCAAAATATTGCCTGTAAAAGTGCTAGGAGCTCTAAAAAAAGAGAACCAAGTAGTAGGAGCGGGATTAGTTGATAACATAAATACAGGTATAAAATGGGCCGTTGATCAAGGTGCCGACGTTATTAATATGAGCCTTGGCATAAAACATACCGGAGGCGGATTACCTCACGAAGAAGTTATTCAATATGCACTTGAAAAAGGAGTTTCGGTTATTGCAGCCTCAGGTAACGATGGAAAAAATGATAAATACTATCCCGGAGCCTTACCTGGAGTTATTGCAGTAGGTGCAGCTGGTAACAATACATCTATAGCTGGTTTTTCAACGTTTGGTGGTCACGTTTCGCTAATAGCACCAGGAGTAAATGTGTATAGTTCTTCGCTAAATAATGGATATGCTGTACTCTCCGGAACATCTCAGGCATCACCATTTGTGGCAGGAGCAGTAGCATTGCTAAAATCTTATGCAAAACAAATGGGAGCGACTTTACACGATCGTCAGATTAAATACCTGTTAAAACATACATCAGATAGAATATCGAGCCAATTTAAAGATCAAAAGGCCGGTTATGGTCTGCTAAATATACTTGACGCAATTAAACTATTAAATTGTAAAAACAAACAATTATGAATAAGATTTTTGAACCTTCTTCGATGGAGGTAACAAATGGAAAAGAACGGATGAAAAGCATGTTCTATAATCCTATAGCTCATAATGGTTCTCATCGGGTTACTCATGTTTCAAAAGCTTATGCTACATACTTCAAATCAGCATTTGCGATAAATTCTCCACAAATTCCAATGGACAGTATGTCTAAAGAAGCATTATCAACTTTAGATAAAAAACTGGAAAAGATTTCGACAGATAATATTTTAACATTTGACTTACAAAGTAATCTGGAAAAGTGCTTACCATGCGACGATGTTGTTACTTTTAGTCCAAAAGAGGAACTCGAAAAAGAGGGTAAAACAGGTGTTATTAGGCAGGTTTCAAATGACTTAAATCGAGCGTATTTAGCACCGACAACAAGGCTTATATTACATTATTCGCACATATATGCTTATATATTGTATAGGATAATAAAAGGGTTGAATATAAATGATAAAGATGGAATAAAGGCAAATATTGAACCTGAGCTCCAAACGGTAAGAGAATATATTAATGTGCAATTAGTTTCGCTTTTCCTTGAAGAAAATAACCTGGTTATCTCACAGGAACAAAAAACTCAATTCGAGAATGCGGTTCTACACATGAAATTCCCTTATACAACAAACGAAGTAGAACAAACACTTACTTTAGAATATGAAAAAATTGTTGAAGCAGGTAGTTTATATGCTTTGGTTTATAATTTTCTTGAGAACACGATAGAATTGCCAGATAACTTAAACAAAGCAGATATTGCCAATAAAATGGTGCGATATCTTTTAAGGCTCAATTTAAAAATTGATGTTCAGGATGGAGATGCTGATAACTTGGAACTTATACATGATGTTGGTCCGGAAACAAAGAAAGCATTTATTAGACGGGGTATTACAAAATTTGTTCAAATAAAGGATAAAAGCGATGAAGAGCTAATGGAAATATGGAAAGAAGCTAAAAATAATCCACCCAATAGCTACGATGAAGTAAGGAAAGAAGCTGCTTTATTAGCCAATGCTGTAAATGATTTTAATAAAAATAGGGTTATCGGATAAATACAAATATCAAATTTAGATGAAAACCAAACGAGCATGAGTTTTCATCATTTAAATGCATACAAAAGAATCGCAAGATCAACGAAATCAATAATTAGAATTTATGAGAGTTCCTGAATGTGTTCAATTTTTTTGAGTATTCAGAAAACAAAAAAAGTTATACTGATGAAAAATATAGAAGATCTTAATGCAATATTATTCCATGCCTATTCGGAGGTAGTGGAAGAACCGGCAAAAGCCATTAAAGACCCTGTAAAAAACGTTCATTTTGATTCGAATATCGTTTTTGACCATGAAAAAGCTTTTCCGTTTTTAACTAACCTTGGTTTATCACAGGACAGTATTAACTATGTTAATATACAAAATGCAGGTAACAACTCAGGTATATAAGACAACATAATTATATTGCCTCCTAGAAATGGGCTTTTGCCTTAATTTACAAGGAAGAGCATAGTGTTTCAAAAACATTATAATCCCTTTTAATCCAGGTATCAATAACAGAACGTATCGTTGCAAATATATCTGCCCCGTTTTCAGACCTAAACCCACCAGACACCTTTTGCTTTACTTTAATGTTGCGTATTGCCCTTTCCGACCCATTGTTGTCAAAAGGCACCTCATGGAAAAACAAAAAGGTAAATACGCTGTTTTTCCATTTGACCATTCTTTTATGAAAGGCAATTAGTTTCTTGAGTTTTATTTTGGGTGGCGAATCCAATAATTTTTGAAACTCCCGTAATATTTCGTCTCGCATTTTTATGGGTTGCGAATATTGATATTGGGGCAAGTCCCTTTTGAGGTTAATGGCTTTTAGGAAAAGCTCTTTTAATTGAACAGGCCAACTGTTATTTGTCACTTCAATAAAAGCGTTAAGTTCACGGAGTAAGTGGGCCAGGCACAATTGGTGCCTGTGGGCATCTGTTTTTAACTGTGCGCTCAAAGAATCCGACACCAACACCGCATTGGGAAACCCTTTGGGAAATTCATTTTCAATCGCTGCAAATCCTCTTGTTGGAGAAACTGTAATAAAAGTTTCTGTTGCAGTTTGCCACGTCCATGTCCAATACTTGTCGCTTTTTACATTTGTCCCTGTTTCATCGCTACCTACAACTTTTGAGTTCGCTATATCTTCTTTTATGTTCTCATAAATTGGATACAACCTATCTGCCACCCTGTTGAGCATATTAAAAACGGTACCTTCACTAATTGATATATTGCTGATGCATTTTAACAATTCCGGAATCCTTTGGTATGGAATGTATTGACGAGTATTCAGATAACTGACAAAAGAAGTTAGGTTGCTCCCATATTGGATCGGGGCATTTACTCCAGAAGGGAAATCTTCGGTTGACACATGCCCACACTTGCACTGTACCTGATAAAGCTGATGCTCTGTAACGGTTGCTTTTATGGGTGGGATATCTACTACTTGTCGTTTAGAATGCAACACATATTCTCCTGGATTATGCACCTTTCCGCAAGCAGGACATATGTTTGATGGTTTGTGCGCGATGATATTATCTGGGTTTGAGACTTGTTTTAACGTCTGTCCTTTATGCCCAGGCTGTCCGCCTGGTTTTTTACCGCTGCTTTTCCTCAAACTTTTTTGTTTGGGAACCTTCCCTAAATCCTGCGAAGGTGGTCGTGAGCTATTGCGGCTATTTTGCTGATTCATAAGCTGACGATTTTCTTCCTTCAGGTCTTTTATGTCATCCCGTAACAGTTGCATTTCTTTTTCTATCCTATTACTGAATTCTACAAAAATATTGATGATATCTTCTTTTTCTAAAGGCTCTAATGTCTCTCGCTTTATCATGACACAAATATCAGATAACGAACCTTAAGCATGAAAACACAAAGCCTTTTGTTACAAACACTACCTATATACTTATCAACAATTTATCCAACAAATTTATGTTTTTAAAATCCAGATCACGAGAATGAAATATTTGCTGGGATTTTATTATACAAAACCAAATATCACAAAGAAAACAAGTTAGTTATTTTGTAATTTTGCTTGCTGAGTAGTAACAAATGCAGCAACACTTTATGCTATTATGATTTTAGGTGATGAAATGGGTGTATTTAAAGTGGCTGATGCTGTATTAAAATATGTTACTATGGGTAAAGTTGATATTCAGAGTGGAGAAACATCAACACGTTTATATAACTACATGAAACTTCGCGATCAAAGAACAACCGAAGATGAACGTGCAATGTTCTTTAAACAAGTGTTTGATATTGGCGAAGCTCAGGTAATGAATAACATGGCATCCAACAACCAATTTGGTAATTTATGGGATACTTTAATGAACGAAGTAGTAAAATACATTACTAAATACGAAAGGCTGGATAATCCCGAAAATGTATCACGTTCAGGAATCGAACAAGCCATCTTTAATTTACAACACAATCTTTCAAGAGCTGCTTCAGGTATGGTAAAACTATATATTCCTGAAATGTATGCACATCTTGAAGATGCAATGCAAATTCTTGGAGCTGAGGAAATAACAAATCAGTTAGGACACGGTATTGCTCGTGATGTATGGAACGTACTGGAAAACGTAAATATCCAGGAATTCAACTATATGCCTAATGTTTCAGGATTACGCACCATTGCTCAAACAGGACGTGATATTATTATTGCCATATCCAAATACTCATCCGTAACATTTAGCGACGAAGAGTTTGATAAACTTGTAAGAGATGTTGAATCATTTGTAATTGCTCAAAGTCAGGTTACTGATGGATCATATAACAGAGGAGAAGAGGCAGAAGTAGAAGATGTAGAAAGTGAACTGGAATCGATAGAGGAAGATTGGGATTTTTAATTAATCAAACACTTTAATAATGGATGCTATCTTAATAAAGGAAAAGGCAAGGGAAAGCGTACGAAATATGTTAATGAAAGATCCTGCTTTTGCAGAATTACCTATTGAAAAACAAAAAGAGGTATATCTGCAAGCCATCAATAATGAAATTAAGAACTTAACCAATGCTCAATCAGTTCTTTCAACTGAAATGAAGAGAAGAGGAGGTTCTGTAAAAAAAGCCAGTGATCTGATTGACGATAAGAGACACGAAAAGGATTTTAGTGAAGGTGTAGATGCCTTTGAGGATTTGGTCGATTCGGTTGACTTTCCTCAATTTGTAGCTGATTTACTAAAATCTGTATTTGATGCCAATATATCGGTGATGAAAGCCCAAACCGATGATTACATACGTTTAATGAAAGAAGCAACTACGGGACTGGCAAATTTTATTAAACAGATTGATAACACCACTACGTTTGCTTATTTGGCCGAAAGCAAACCTGATGAGTTTAATATTTCGATGGAAGAAGATGAGGATGGAAACGAAAAAATGGAGTTAACCAATCCTCAGGGCGAAAAGGTTGATATGGAAGATAACGAAGTGAAGGCTAAAATTATGGATGCCAAAATTAAAATGGCACAGGAGCATAGAGCAGCACTTCGCGAAATGATTTTAATGGGAATCACCAGGCTTGTAGTTGAAAAAGGAGAAGTAGAAGCAGAAGTTAACTTTGAATTTAAAGGTAAGCGTAAAGCGGAGAGAAAAGATAAAGCAATGGTGAAAACTACCAAATCGTCAGGTACTTCGGCAAGAGTAAGTGGAGGATTGATTGGTTCTATTTTTGGTGGTCCTAGAGCTGGTCATACTTCGAGCAAGCAACAAACCCAATTAAGTGTTTCTTCGGCAAAAAGCACAATGGAGGATGAGTTAAAAGCAAAATTGAGAGGATATGTAAATATCAAATTTAAAACAGACTATTTCAAACTCGATAATTTTGCCAACATGTATGCTCCAGCTTCACAAGAGGAACAAAAGGCCGCAGAACCAAGTACAGCTTAATGAATAACAGGTAATGGCTCTGTCATATTTAAAATATAAGAGAAAAGCCGATGGTGAGTATCATTTTGTAGCTGATATTGGTACCAATAGATTTTTTCGATACCAAACGGGTAAAAATTCGAGGAAAATATACGGAATTGAGGTGTTGGACGAAGTAGAATATAGGTCACCACTTTATCAGCGACATGTTAGTGATTCACAATTATTAAATACTGAGTTTTTACTTAAAATTTCAGGAGAAAGTATCAATCGTGAATCAAATTTTATCCAATTGGTCAGTTATAAAACAAAGGATGAAAAATCACCAGCTGTTTCCGAGATAATAAATATGAAGCCATTTATAGCTGAAAATTCAGCCAGGTTATTCTCTGTTCATCAAACATGCAATAACGAAACTGATATGAACAATGCCAATGTAATACATCAAGAAATGAGTTTCACGCAACCACAGGTTAGTGAAGCAATGTTTTGGGGAACAATTTTTAATGCATTGCCCGATGTGTTAAAGATGGCTGGTCCGGTGATTTCAAATTTGCTGGGAGGTAAAAAATCAGCTGCTTCAAAACAATCAAATGGTAGTGCAAATGTAAATACATCAAAAATAATTGAAGCCATTGGTCAACTGATAAATCAAGTATCGGCAAAACAAAAGGTTGAAAATAAGCCTACCAATGGAGCAAGCGAAAGTAAATCCCTGTTTAGTTATGGTCAAGCTTTTAATCCTGCAATGTTGGTTCAATTAGCTCCTCTTTTGCAAAAAGTGATGTCTCCCGAAACCATTAAGGCCATAGGCGACCAACCAGTTAAACTTTTTAAAGCTATTGGAGATGCAGCCTTAAAATTCGATAAGCAGGAGATGGAGCATCTGGAAAGAATAAATCCAGGTGTAAAAGATGATACCATTGTTCCTATACTTGCTTCTATGAGTGCAGAAAATTATTCTACTGCCACAGTAGCACCAGCATTAATTGCTGCTTTGCCGGCTTTAATGCCAGTACTAAAAAAGCTAATCGATCCAAAAATGATTCAAGCTATTGGAGAACAGCCTATAAAGTTATTTAAGGCTGTAGGAGATGCTGCACTTAAGCTTGATAAACAGGAAACAGAGCATTTAGAAAATATAAATCCCGGAGTAAAGGATGAAACTATTGTACCTCTTTTGGAAAGTATGAGTATTCCGGTGTTGCAAAAAGAAAAGATAAACTTTGATTTTGAGCCACGTGTAGATTTGGAATTTATAAATACAAAAACCATTGTGGTTGGAGGAGTACAAAAATCGGTATATTCTAAAAAACACACTATTCAGTTTCCAATTAAAATTAGTTCAACATCAGTAAGTTCGCCACAAAAGGCTATTTCAAAGGTGATTGTACAAGCAGTTATTCAGGATGGTGATTCAATGAATTTACTGGTTGAGAAAAAACTAAAACTCAGAAATATAACATTAAACAGCATAATTAATGGTATTACCTTTTCGGCAGAAGAGCTAAAGAGGCTTCCTTTAAATAAAGATCTTAAAGTTGAGGTATCTTTTATATGGCAAAGTACAAAAACAGGAAGAAACAGGGGTACTTTTAAAAATCACTATTTCGTACTGACTAATGATTATCTCTTTAATCAAATTGGAGATGTTGTGAGCGATCCAATTCGTTTAAATGATATTACAAAATTTCGTCCATTTTGGCATAAGGTATGGGAGGGAGGATTATCGGAAAGTAAGCGATGGGAAATAGCGTTTCAAGTGAAGTACTTTCAAACATACAATCCGGAATCTACCAGCCTTGTAAAAATGAAAACCAGGAAATTAATTACATCAGATAATGCTGTAGGAATGGATGAGGTACCAAATAGACGAAAGATTGAAGCAAGGCTTAAAAGTGGGGTAGAATACAATCCTGTTGTTTTAAATCAAGTATTAAGTATGCTTTCGTTACCTGTTTTGCCGCACAATAAATTGGAAGTTTTAGAGCAAGTTCAAAATAACAACCAATTAAATCAGGTAGCTAGAATCGGGGTAGAACTAAAAGGGAAAAGTGGCAGCACAGGCGCTCTTTGGACTTATCCTGAAATGCAAAAACAAAAAATTCATTTCTTAAATACAGGCGAAGTTAACAATCTGGGTCAGGTAGTATCTGTTAAAGATGAAGTTGCAGAATTTATAAGACCATCTGCTATCTTTTTTATTGGTACTATATCTGAGCAATAAAAGAATAATGAAATATGGAAAGCAAAACAATTTTTCCTCAGCTAACAATGGCTACAGAAGCAACATTAGATCAAAAGCCGATAAAATTAGATGGTCAGAAGGTAATTTTTGTAAAAAAGACTACGCTAATGCCTACAGAAATATTGGATAAACCTAATAAAAAAGTAATACAAAATGGTAGATGAAGATTTTATTTCATTTTCTGATTTAGTCGAAGATCTATCAGATATTGACGGCAGTATTAAAGGTGTTTTTAATGATGATGCTGTTAATATGGAAATTGAAGAAGTTGAAATGGAAGTACCTGTTGAGTTAAGTATTTCGGTTGATGATATGGGAAAAGTTACGTTGGGAGGTACACCTCCACAGTATTCGGTTGAGACTACGATTATGCCTGTTTTTCATCAACTAAAACTTAAGCTGATAACAATTGACAAATTTGAACAGAATGGTGAATAAAAGCTGGAACCTGGAATCTTTTTTAGATTCGTTGATAATTGAACTTGATAAAGCGAGAGAAACACTTGCAATTAAAGCAATTAATAAACCTTTAACATATGCTGTTAAAGATGTTGATTTTCAATTGCAGCTATTTCCTGTTTTTGATGGTAAGCAAGTAAAGTTTACAACAGCCGAACAAGGACAATCCAGTTCATCAAAGCTATCTATTCAACTGGCCTCAATTACCGATCAGCAAATACGAAAAACATCTACCGATCCAATTACAAAAGATGATATATCCATTGAAGTTATTGAGGATATTGATGAGGATACCAAACATTCTTTAAAAAAGATTGGAGTGAATTCGATTAAAGATTTGGAAAAAGTGGAGAAGAAGAATGTGGATATTGAAAAGGTGAGCAATAAAAAGGTTAGTTATTCCAAGCTTGCCAATATGCTAAAAAAGGCGAGGCGTTCGTCAATACCTCCTTTGGTACGACAGGCTTCTTTAAGTAAGTGGGACCAGAATAATGTAATTGAATTATTAGGGGAAAATTTGGCCGTTGAGGAGAAATTTGAACCTGTTGCGGTTGTAAATGGAAAGTTGGTAGATATTGTATCATCAAACGAAGAAAAAATTGGAATTAAAATAGATCCTGTCCTTTTAGCGAAAAAGAGCAACGAATTGGTCATTGTACTTGATCCATATTCGGTGTTTAAAATTAATATTCAAAATCCGGAGAGTAGAAATGATAGGGGATATACAAATTAAAAATCTATTAAAATGATACGAAAAGGAAGCCTTATAAAACTTTTAGAGGATACTCAAACAATCACTAAGAGTAAACCGGATAAGAGTAAAACAAAAAAAGAGAAACATCATAAAAAAGCAAAACTAGCACCTGAAAAACTAAATGGTGGAGAGCAGTATGATTATGAAGAACCTCTTTCGTTGGAATTTTCAGAGGTAGATTATCCAACAGAATCCATCTCCTTATCATCCGTTGCTGGGGCTAATACACCTCCAATAACATCTGTAATACCTGAACATTCAGAAGAATCTGAAAATATAACATCACAACAGGAAGAGACTCAAACTGAGGAATCTGCACAAGAAAGTCCAGAATATCAACATAATGGAAATGAACAATATCCTACCGAAAAAGATAAGGTTCCTGAAGTTATAGTGCAGGATAAGAATCAAATGGTTAAAGAGTCTGAAATTAAGGCAGGGGAAGAGTCAGCTAAAGATCAAGTAACCATAGATAGAAACACTGATTTTGAATCGGACATTAAAAAGATTTTAGGGCAAGCCAGGAAGAAAAAAGCAGAAGAATCAGAAGAGGAGCCATTGAGTAAAAGAAAGGCAAAAAAGCCTGAACCTGAAGAAAAAGAAAAAAAGGATGAACATGCCATTTTTGATAAAATTGCACAAAGTATGCAAATGGCTAATTCGTACGATTTAGGTACTGTTTTATTAGAGAACCGGCTGGATGAGTTTGATAAGGAATTAGAAATGGAAATTCTAAAAAAACAACAAGGCAAAAAAGAGGTAATAGATTATATTGAAAAAAAAGATGTAATTACCAAAGAAGCTGAGGTTAAACAAGAACAGGTAAAAAAGAACCTTGATTCGTTCGAATATTTAAAAGAAAAGGAAGAAAATAAATTATTATCAAAAAGTAAAGGTGTTTCTACTTTGGGCAGTGAACAAACAGCTAATGTAGCTACTGATGAAGATGATGACTTAGGAGAACCAGTTTCGGAAAGTACTTCTGCTACAGTACCTGCGCATTGCCCAGTAAATAGTTCAACTACAGCAGGAACAACAAATTTTACACTTGAGGAATTTCGTTGTAGGGATGGATCATTACCTCCAGATGAGTTAAAGGGAAATGTGCAAGAGCTAATGGAGCAATTGGAGGTATTAAGAGCAGAAGTTGGCGGTAAACCTATTACCATTAACTCAGGATACCGCACTCCTTCGTATAATGCAACCCTTGATGGAGCTTCTGCACAAAGTCGTCACTTATGTGGTCAGGCTGCTGATATACGGGTAAGTGAAATGACACCATCTCAGGTTCATGCAAAAATTGAAGAACTAATTGCTAATGGTTCCATGAAACAAGGTGGACTTGGCTTATACGATACATTTGTACATTACGACACTAGAGGTTACGAGGCTCGTTGGTAATGAAACATGAATTAATTTATTGAGAGAACTAAAAAATGATCATTAATAAATATTAATAAAATGAACCGTTTCTTACAAATACAGGACGAATTGGAAATGACTAAAAAGTCGTTTACTAAAAAAGATTATACAGGTAAAAAAAACTTGGTTAAAAGTAAATCTGTAAACAGTTATGTTAGGCCGTTATCAAAAAAGGTGGTTGACTATCATGTAAATATACTATCCAAAGTTAAACAGCCATCTCGAAATACTTGTTGGGCTGCTGCACTTACTATGCTTTACTCATGGAAATATGAGGTAAGCATTAGAATTAAAGATGTGCTTAAGGAATATGGTCAAAAGTTTGTAAAAATATACGAGGATGACATAAAAAACAATAATAGGGGAATTAGCAAAACAGAAGAAACTGAACTTTATCGTATTGCAGGACTTACTACTTTAAACCAGTTTAATCCAACCATTAAATATTGGGAAGATCTTTTACGAACTTATGGACCACTTTCAATTACCGTTGATTCTGATTCAGGACTATCTGTTGCATATCATGCATGGGTGATGACTGGAATTTCAGGTGATGGAACACCTGATGGTACTAAAGTTAAGTATGTTGAAACGGGTGATGGGATAGAATATACTATAAAATTTTCTAAGTTTTTAGATCATTACGAGCAGGCAGCAGGTTGGCCTATACAAATTATACATTGGTAATTATTGCATGTAAAAAATAGCATCTAAATGATTAGATATTCAAATATAATCCGATACTTCGCAAGGATATCGGATTTTGTATTTACTGTCCTGCTTTTCCGTGAATTTGTTTAATGTCAAGTCTTAGGATTTCCATTTTTGAGTAGAAACTATCAGACTTAAGCATCTTTTCCTTGATCACTGTATCTTTTTTTTCTAAATGATGAAGTAGTATGCTCATGCCATGTTTTTTCTCGTTTAAATCTTCAACACATTTCATATCACCCCAAAAAACAACACTTTTATATGCATGCCCACACTCGTTATCAATGTATCCATGGTCTTCAATTATTGTAGCGCAAACATTACTGTTCTCAGCTAAAAAATCCATTTTTAATCCTTTAGGAGCACAATGAAAATAAAGGGAATCAGTATTAGAATCGTAGCCGTAGCTTAATGTTACTATGTAAGGCTCATTATCTTTACACATCGAAATTACTGCGAATTTTCCATTCTTCAGAATATCTATAATTTCATTACGATCTTTTAGTTCTCTGTTAGGACGATTTTTTAAATGGTAATGTTGCATCAATAAAGGTGAATTAAATGTTTCATTAGATCGTTAGAATAAAGACAAAAGACATGAGAATGATTTGCAAAACACTTAAAATTAAGTGTTTGTTTAAATTGCTCTTATTGTGTTAGGTGTTAAAAAACAATGCTTTATAAAATAAAAGCTAACGAACTATTAACATGGATTAATTGCAAATATATACATTATCCTTTCTCCCTGTTCCTTTCTCCCTTACCCTTGTTTCATTTTTTGGATTAATGATCAAAAACGAAAAACTATTGAGGTACTTTTTCTGTATCAATTTTTAAAATTAGTTGGGGATATTGTTTTAGTGTACTCTTAAGCTCTATAATATCAAAACTTTCAACCGATTCAATAAGACTTTTAGCCATTAACATTAGCTCATTGTACGGATACTTTTTAGCCAGGTCTTTTAACTCATTAGCAAATATGCGAGCTTTTTTAAAGGATTGAACCGATTCAAACTCTTTCCACATATTCATCAATTTTCCGTTGAGTTGTTCAATTAATTCATGTTTTTCGGTTGGTGTTAAAGTTAATTCAGGTAATGCTTCCGTTTTTTTAACTTCTTGGTTTAATGATTCTTTTCTGTAAAAATTAAGGTGTTTAATTAATTCTTTATAAAGTTCGTTAACATTAATGGGTTTAATTAAATAACCTGCAAATCCTGCTTTGTTGATATCAATTTGCTCTTGCGTTTTTTGTAATGAAGATAGTGCAATAACAGGTAATTGGTTAATATTAGTATCTGGATGCTCAATAATTTTTTGCATAAGTCCAAAACCATCAAGTAGGGGCATTTTAATATCAGTTAATACCAAACTATAACCATTACTTATTATCATTTCAAAAGCTTCTTCACCATTTTTCGCATAATCCACCTCTAATTCTGTGTCCTCCAATATTGCTTTAATATATGCCCTGTTGGACTCAATATCGTCAACTGTTAAAATTCGTGTTTTACTAAATAGTATGTTATCTCTATTAACCATGCAATTGTTTTGGGTCAGCTTACTCGATTTTACTACTTCTATTTTGGGTAGAGTTACTGTAACTATAGTACCTTTATTAATTTCAGAATCTATCTTCATCGTGCCATTCATTAATTTAATTAACCTATGGCAAAGACCTAAACCAATACCCGTACCTTCATGTTTTCGATTACTTTTAGTATCCTGTTGAGAGAAATGTTCAAACAGTTTTTGTTGATATTCTTTATCTATTCCAATACCCGAATCTTTAAAAACTAACTTTAAGTCTATATATTTTTTTTGATCTGGATCAGCACAAATGCACTCTACTTCAAATTTAACGAAACCCTTTTGGGTAAATTTTAAAGCATTACTTAGTAAATTAACTGCTATTTGACGAACCTTTGTAAGGTCAATAAGTATTGCTTTAGGAAAGCAAGGCTGTATTTCAAATTTAAAATCTAAGTTAGAGTCATTTATTTTTTTCTCAAGAATTGAAATTATTTCAAAAAAGAAAATTTTTGAATCTACTACTTCGGTGTTTATAGCCATATTACCTGCCTCAATTTCTGATAAGTCAAGAATATCGGAGATAAGTGTTAATAAACTCATTGCATTGGTTTGAATAGCATTTAAATATTTCTTTGGTTTAGGCTCCTTAATCATTCCTGTTAATAAATTTGAAAAACCTACAATGGCATTCATAGGTGTTCTAATTTCGTGACTCATATTTGCTAAAAATGTTGATTTTATTCTATCAGATTCTTCTGCCTTTTCTTTAGCCTTTTCTAGCTCAGAGGTACGTTTATTTATAATTGATTCCAGGTTGTTTTTATGATCTATTAGTTCTTTGGTTCGTTCTTCTACTTTTTTTTCCAGTACTGTATTTGCTTCCTTTAATTTGAGCATTAATTTACGGTTACTGGTTATTAATTCATGTTTTTCAAAAGCTTCTTCTATAACCGAATCAAGTTCAACAGGATTCCAGGGTTTTGTTAAGTAACGAAATACCTGACCTTCATTAATTGCACCAACAACTGCTTCAATATCAGAATATCCTGTTAAAATTAACTTTATGGCATCAGGATATTTATCTTTTATCTGGTTAAAAAAATCTATTCCTGTTGTACCAGGCATTCTTTGGTCTGATAATACAACTTGAATATGCTCTTTTTCCAAAATAGGTATAGCTTCATTTGTGCTTAGTGCAATATGCACATTATATTTTCTTCTAAATTGCCTGAAAAGTGATTTAGTAATTTCTACTTCATCATCAATTACAAGAAGATTTTTTTTGTATTCAATCTGCTCAGTTTTCATGTCCTAAAAAATTAGTATCAAGACATAAGTATTAAAGTCTGTCCCACTTAAGCAAGGTGTTAAGTAAAAAGGGTACTGCGCTTCGGGGATTCTAAGTCTTCAATCAACAATCTTTGTGTTTAATACTTAATCATGATAGTTTAATTTGTTTAATTTTTTTGATTTCTGAATTTTTAAAAAAACTGAATGTATTCAGGAACTCACATAAGTAAGTTCTTTAGGAATAACAACTTTAAAACAAGTTCCTTTATCAATGGTTGATTCTACTTCTATTTTTCCTTTGTGCAAATCATGTATTATTTTGAACGTTATGCTTAAACCCAGGCCAGTTCCGCTACCAACAGGTTTAGTGGTAAAAAAAGGATTAAATATTTTTTTCAGATTTTCTTCCTTTATTCCAATGCCATCATCTTCTATGATAATAAAAACACTATCATTATTTTCCTCAATAATTAAATCAATTTGTCCTCCTGTTTTTACAGCCTGAATAGCATTAACCAATATATTTAACACAGCTTGATTAAGCTGACCAGGAAAACATTCAATTAAAAGTTTACCCGGAGAGTTAAAATTGAAATTGATATTCTTTTTTAATATTTCGGATTGAACAATAGTGAGTGTTGAATGAATATTTTCAATCAAATCAATCCTTTTTATTTCAGATTCATCTAACCTTGAGAAGTTTCTTAAATCCTCAACAATTTTTTTTACTCTTTCAACACCCGATTTTGAATCGTTAATTATATCACTAAAATCATCTGTTAAATAATCAATGTCATTCTTTTCCCGAATGCTCACAACAATATTTTTTAGTTCTTCAGATGCTTTTTTTTCTATTTCAGTTTCCAATTCTTTATAAGCATCAATAAACTCAGTAGCATATTTTTCGAGTTCGTAGAGGTTATTAGTAACAAAAGATATGGGATTGTTAATTTCATGAGCTACACCAGCAACCATTTGTCCTAGAGCATTCATTTTTTCCGAATGAATAAGCATTTGCTGCGTTTCTTTTAATTCATTCAGAGTTTTTTGCAGTTCCTTTTTTTCTTTAATTAATTGCCTTTGTAAGTTATTTACCTGTTGATTTAACTTACTCATTTTGCTGTTATCTTCAAATAGATTTAAAACATCGGGTTCTGCAAAAATGAGATAGGTATTGTTGCGTTTGAAAATTTTTGAATTCAGAACATAATTTTTGTTGATAAAATTCCCTATGGTTAACACTCCTTCAAATACAAGATCGGTATTACTATTGAAACTTACTATTTTATCGAAATTGGGATTAATAAATTTGTTTTGAGGATTTAATTCTTCCTTAGTAGTATCCAGATAATGACACATACTTTCATTAGCAAAAATAATTTTCCCTGATGGATTGAATATACCATATGCTGTTGAAACTGAATTTTTAATTAATTCGTTAATTAAATCTCCCCATTCCATCGATATATTGCAAATGCTTACCATTTCGAATTAAACTTTATTAACCAGAATTAATGCATAGGTTGAGGTGTGTCAATTTCATTTTCAGCCAACTTTATAAAAGTAGGAATGTTTATTAGCATCCAATTGTAATACGGATATATGGCTATAAAACAATCATTTGATAAATTTTCGTTATAAATTTCGAGCCAAGAATTTAACTGAGCAGACCAGTAGGTAGAGTGAAAATTTCGCGATCTATATGCTCTGAAAACCCACAATACTGAATCTACTAAAACTTCCGGACTATAATTGTAGAATATGGATTCCAAAAAACGTGCATGATTAGCATGATTATCTTTCATCATATCAATATTATTTTCACTTACCATTTCTTTAAGATCCAGACGTTTCAGCATTTTCTCATTCATTTTTTCGACCAATGCCGATCTTTTTGAAGCGTATTCGTTAGCTAATTCTTCGCTAACTTGTTTTATCTCCTTTGCTGATTTTAATAATGCTTCTTTTGTCATTGGGCTTAGTTTTAAATTGTTTTAAGTATTTATCTAAGTCGTATAAATTTGAGATATATTTAATTCCGTCAATTCTACTTAAATCATCCTTTTCAATGTGCGTAAAAGCTTGACCTCCAACAATAATTTCTAAATCTGTAAATTGCTGTTTTAAAATATTTATCATATTAAGCAGGTTTTTAAAATTGAAGAATACACTTAACGATATGGCCAATATTTTTGGTTTAACTTGCTTTAAATATTCTACCAATTCTAAGACAGGGATTCCAGTTCCCAGGTAATAACTTTCCCACCCATGCATTTCAAAAACATCAGCTACCATTTTAATTCCAACCTGATGCATTTCGTTCTCCACGCAAGCAAGCACAACTTTATTATTTATACTTTCTTCAGTATTGAGCTCTTCGTATAATTCGTTTAAAATTCCTTCGGTAATTGCAGTAGCAAGATGTTCAGTAGCCACTGTTATTTTATTCATCTCCCATAATGTCCCAACTTCATACAAGGCTTCTTTAAAAATTTCTTCGTACAAATCTTTTATAGATGGATTTTGACTAAGATATTGCTTTGCTAAAGCTGAGCATCTTTGTCGATTACCATTTAGTAAGTGCTGAAGAAATTCTTTTTTAAGCTCATTAATTGATTTATTAATCATAGCCAAATAGAATTGCTCTTATATGAAAATACAAATTTTATAAGTGATTTGCTATGATTTGGAGTAATAGTTCTAAGTAGTCTAGAAATAAAATTCTCTTATATGTAATATAAAGGTATAGGTTTGATTTTAATGGTTATAGCGTTTGTTTTCTGCGTACCATATAAGAATTAAACGACTTGCATGCGTTCATTTGTTGTCGCCAAAATAGAATAGGAATAATAACACTTACAGTTCCAATTGCACCAAAATAAATCAACAATATAAATGTTACAATAACGCCAATCCCAACACCAATTAAAATTATTGATTGGCTTGGTTCAGCTTTTACATCATTAACATGTTTTGTTTCTCGTTCTCCGCAATTTATGCACTCAACGTTAAATTCGTCCCCTTTTTCCATCTGTAAATCTGCTCGTGTTAAAGCATTGGATTTTATCCTAATGTCTTTTTTACACGATTTGCACTGTGTGGTTAAGTTCATGTCTTCAATCTTAATTATTAATTGCAATAACAGCAATATGTATGTGTTGGGATAATAACGAGAGAAATTTATACAAGGTTTCAAAACAATTGACTCATCTAATAAAATATTTGGGAATGAGTTCAATAATTCGTTAGGTTTTAGACGAAAGAAAAGAGAATTGATAAATAATAATTATCAATACCTTACCCAAAACACATACATAACAGACTATTATTTTAATATTCCATTTTTAGAGTTGCATGCTTACCTATTGTATCCAAACTATCTTTCTGTAAAGAATTTACAAATATTCTTCTAATATGCTTATCGTTAATATGTTTAGAATTTGGCATTTCTCCAACTTCTACATAACCAGTAAGTTTTGCTACTTTAATTGTTGCTTTATTGGTTCTGGCAATAAAACCAACCAAGTAATGCAAATCAGAATTATTTTTTGCATAATCATGAACATACTCAGCCAATTCAATAGCATTATAGTAATTATTTCTTAGGTTACCAGTGTTGTTTGTTTGATTAAAATATATACTTATTTCGCCATAATGCTTACTTCTAATTGGATTTGTGGTCATTCTGTGTATGGCAATAAATCCATTTACATTGTGAGTTAGTTCATCTATTTTAATCCAATAGTTAAACACTCCATTTCGGTTTTTAAAGTCCTCATATATGCTTAATCTTAAGTTTGATGGATTTATTTCTGATTTATCGAATGAATTTTTGAGGCCAGATAAATAAATGTCAAATATTAAATCAAAATCGGAGTCGTTTGCTAGTTTAATCATTGAGTTTAGAATATAAGAAATGATTTTTATTAGTTGATATTGAGTTTGATAGAATTATCTATCAAATTTTATTTGTGTCTGAATTTTATTAAATAGTAAATTGTTACACCACTTGATATTACACCAATTCCTTGTCCATAAACAATAACATAATCGTTTTTTATAATACCATAAATTGTCCAAAGGATAAATGATATAAATGTTAAACATACCAATAGGAGTGAAACATTTTCAGATGACTTAGCTTTTATCATCTTTCTTATTTGATGTGGGAATCCAACTAACTTTATTAACCAACTAAATGTTATAGTTAGTATGCTTATAATACTCATAATTCTTACTTATGTATTTAAAATAATAATGAATAGCAATATGTATGTGATAGTTGTTTTAAACTTTACGCAAATTTTGCAGTACCATATATTGTTTAATATAGTATTGCAATACTATGCAGACTAACTCTATTTAGTATTTCTGTATTGTTAAATATTATATATTTAGTTATTAATATTAGGATGTATGTACGATTATGTTAATCAATAATTAAAGTATTAATCATAAAGTTGAGGTAAAGATTAGTAAATTAGAATTATTAATGTTGAATTAATGGATTCCTTTTAGAGCTTAATTGAGGTAGGATAGAGGTAGATAACTTCTTTATTTTGTTTATGTAAGAAAATTAAATTATAAGAAGGAATATGTAAATTAAAAGTTAAGTGTATTTGTAGGAGGTATATTTTGAGAGAAGTAAAATTTGCGGAGATAAGAAAATAGCCCACCTTAAAAGAATGGGCTAATTTAAATGCTTAACTAATATTTTATAATATCGAAATAGTTTAATTCAACTTAAATTCCGGATGTCCGGTTCGCCAAAGGGCAAAACTGTAAATATCTGATAGTGTTTCGAAAAACTTAGTTTTAGTATTACCAATTCCATGACCAGCTTCATAATCAACTAAAAATAGTATAGGGTTCTTTGAGGCATTAGCAGCCTGAAGTTTAGCGACAAACTTAGCAGGTTGCCAGGCAATTACCCTAGGATCGTTCATGCCAGCAGTAACTAATGTAGAAGGGTACATTTCACCATCCTTTACATGGTGATAAGAGTCCATTTCGAGTAAAGCCATGCATTCAACAGAATCTTTAACTGTTCCAAACTCAGGAATATTTACTGGTCCATTTGGCGAAAACTCTTGCCTCATGGTGTTTAAACATCCAACCTCCGGGATAGCTGCAGCAAATAAATCCGGGCGCTCAGTTAAGGCTCTACCTATTAAAATACCTCCAGCACTACCTCCGTTAATTGCAATTTTTTGAGAAGATGTATATTTTTCGTTAACCAGATATTCGGCGCAAGCAATTAAATCTTTCCACGTATTTGGCTTGGTTGTTTTAAATCCTGCTTTATACCAAGTTTCGCCCAATTCACCGCCACCTCTAACGTGAGCTACAGCAAAAATTACTCCTTTGGTAGTTGGTATCAAGTAATTTGGATTAAAAAATGGTTTAACCGAATGTCCGTAAGCTCCATAGCCTACAATAAAAACAGGATTGTTTCCATCCTTTGAAATGTTTTTATCATAAATAAGGGAGAGGGGTACTTTAACTCCATCGTGTGATGATATCATTAGTTCTTCCACAACCAAATTATCATACTCAGGATATTCTGCTTTTGAAGAAAGGTTTTCTAAAACAAATTCTTTATTCTGAATGTCAAATCGATAACGTTGATAGTCAGAAGTCCAGCCGTTAATAGTAATCCAGATATCCGAAGAATTAATACTTTTTGAATTAATTGTAAGTCTTCCGGCCACAGAAGGTAGTTCAATTTTTTGCGAAGTATTTTCTCCATTGCTAATCGTAAATAATTCCTGTTGTACTCCATTTCTGGATACTGTGTAATACAATCCATCTTTGGTTACTTTAAAGGATTCAATTTTAGCATCTTTACTTTCAGCGACTACAACTTTTGTATTTTCCAAATCAGGTTTAGAAAGTGAGGTTTTAACTATTTTAAAGTTAGGTGCATTTTTAGGTGTATAAATAAAAATTTCACCTTTGGAAGTTTCAAAGTCATATACTTCATCTTCTTTATTGAATAACGGTTTCCAATTGATGGATTTTTTATTTAAATCATCAGCAGAGGCCATATATGTTGTCAAACGATTGTCTACAGTTAAGGTTAAACCAAATAACATATGGTTATCTTTATCGTAGTAAACCATTGGAAATTCTTCCTCTTTAATGCCCAATTGTGGGTATTTTCTTCTTGAAAATATCTCAATATCTGTATTTGGAGATTGTCCAACAGTATGTAAGTAAGCTTTGCTATTAAGTTCGCGTTTCATATCGTGTACATCGCTGGAGTTTAATCTAATATACATGAAACGCTCTTCGCCTGGTAACCATGAAGCTCCGGCAAACCAGCATCTATCAATTACCTCAGGGTATAATTCACCTGTTTTAACGTTCATTACTAAGAGCTCAGCGCTTTCAGATCCATTGGGAGCAATTGCAAATGCTACCTTTGTACCATTTATGGATGGTGATATGCTATTCAATGTATACGATAATGAATCATCCTTATAGGTTTCGGGATCAAATAATAGCTTCTCTTCTCCTTTAAAACCATCTCTATAAAATAACTTTCCAGTTTCATCATCTGGAGTTGTTTTTAGATAGAAGTACTTATCATTTTCGGTAATGCTTACGTTAAAGATGCTAGCACTTCTTCTACTATCAAAATCCTTCATAATATCAATAAATCTCTTTCTTCCAGAAATGTTATCGAGGATATTTCGTGTATAATCTGCTTGGGCCTTAAACCAGCTTATAACATTACTATCCTTAAGATTTTCCATGTAACGATAAGGATCACTAATTTCTCTTCCAAAATGAGTTTCCTTAACAGGATCAACTGGGGCTAAAGGTGGTTTTTCTTGTTTTTGTGTTGTGCAACTGATAAAAACAAGCAGAGCAATAATTAAGAGATTTCTAACTTTTTTCATTTTTGATTTTTGTTTGGGTTGTTAATGAAATAAAAACTAATGGGTATTTATTTTAATTTAATGTTTCTAAGAAAAAGTTATTGTTTCTGTGTGGTTAAGTAAAAAACGCCAAGAGCAAGGCTCACGCAGCTAGGAAAAACGGAATTTAACTTGTGTAAATGAGTATTTCCCTGGCAAGCACAATGCAGTTACTGGTGTTTTTTATAGCCACTAATTAATGAATCTACCCATAGGATAGAATAAATTCAATGTAAATAAGAGTTTGGTTTGTGGTACCTGATTTAGGGAAAGATTAAATAAGTATTACTTATTTAGATAAATAACTGTTAATAATTACATTATAAATGTATTTAAAAGTAATTAAACAATTAAAATTTATTTATTAAAAAGTAAGTATATAATGTTAAGTTTTTGTGAATTTAAGATGTAATATCACTTTCCAATTCTGATTTTGTTAAACCAAGTTGTTCTGTGCTAAATGAATTTCAAGAATTAAATTTTAATGGGGGAGTAGTATTTTTGTATTATAATGAGTATTGGGTTCTGAGGTTTCCTTTCTCCTTTTTTAATCTTTTAATTGTAAATGATTAACTGTTATGCAGCCCATGCAGGAATTACCTTTTTACGTTTCCATTTTCTTCCTTTTTTTTCGAAAATAATATAAAGTCCACCTCCAACATTGGGACCAGAGTGAAAACCGTAGTAAACCAATGCTTGATTATGGGTTTTATTAAAGCCAATGTTAGAAAACTCAAGTATTGAATGAATCCAATTAGGATACTTTATCGTAAGAAAGTTTTTGTTAGGAGACGAATCATTATCCAGCATAATTACTTCAATACCTTTTATATCAATATTTTCATAATGTAAAAACTCTTTGTTGTTCTCTAAGTAATCTAAAAAAGTTTCTTTATCGAGTTTCTTATAATTCTCTTTAAGCTTGTAATAATCATCAATATAAAGTTGATTTATGTGCTTGGGAGAATTAAGAATTGTAAGGGTCATTTTTGAAGAATAATCAACATTTGGTTGTTGGAGCTTAGTTACATAATCATTGATTATCATTTTGTATATTTCATTATCGTGTTGACTAAAAGATGAAATACACAGTGTTATAAATATCATCAAAAAGAAAAGCTTTTTCATTGTATAACTAATTTAAGATTTAATTGGTCATAAAAAGCGTTTGTATACAGAATAATAAATATAAATAATATGGAAGACTTTTAGAGTTCGGTTTAATGTTATTTATAGATTGCTAATTAGTTACGCTTTGTTGGTTAAGAGTCAAGTATGATATTTTAGGAAGATTATTTTGAATATTTTTGTTTCAATAGCACTTCCTTTTAAGGCGGTGATTATAATCTTTTAACTATATCCCTCCTCAATTCTCAAAAATACATTTGCATTTTGGGGAAATGAGTAGGGGCTGTAAACCGTTAAGTTTAATTACGCTAAAGTGTAGGCCTATTTATACTTTCCATTATTGGGTAAAAACTAATTAAAATTTAAACGAAATTCTACCCTTGACTCGACACTAGCTAAATGCTTCGCTATAGTCAATCCCATTGCATTAGGATTAAATGATTCATAATACAATTTTTTATTGTGAATTAAATAGGAACCTAAGAGCTACAGATGTTTGTATCTTTTTTTAGGTTCCTTTACTTAATATTAAATTTACAACAGGAATAATTTGTTGTCCAGTTTTGAATTTTAAATTAATGGGAATTTTATATATATAATTTGATCTAGATTGAGTTATAAGAAGTGATATACAGTAAAGTGTTTATTGCAAAGCTCATAGGTGATTAACTAAGATTATTTAACGTTTCGAGTTTAAAACTAATTTCCAGGATTTCGTCATTCCTCTTTATTTTCAACTTTACATTGTTTAGTTTTTTAAAGAAGCTTTCTTGTCTTTCATAATTTATTTGTTCAACATTAATACCATTTACTGATAGTATTTTATCATCGATTTTTAGCCCGCTTTTTTGAGCATTAGAGGAGGAGAATAAACCTGTAACTATCCATGATTTTAAGGTTTGGTTTCTATCAACGTATGAAAACCCTAACCTTGAAAATTCGAATGGATTATTAAAGCTATTATTTGGACGTAGATATAGATCGTTATTTATAAAATCGATAATTAGATTGAATCTTTCATATATTTCATTTCCAAGTAGTCCACAATGTTTATTAGAAGACATAGCACCACATGAATCTGTGCTATAACTCATTTTTACATTGTTAAAAACATACTCTCCAATTTGTAATGATGTGGCGTTAAAATCAAAGCTGGATGAATTTCCACCAACTCCACCATATTTTGTAAAATATGGAATCTTTGTTTTAATATTATCATTCAACTTGAATTTATTTGCTGTAGTACTGGTTAATGAAATACTTCCTCCAGAACCAAAGTCTAACATATATTCTCCGTTTACAGTTAAAGTGTCGTTAATATTAACTTTTAGGGGAATATAAAGTCTATTTTTTTTCTTGGTTAGTGCAATTTTCGAATATGCAGACAAATCAATGGAATCTTTGTTTCTAATAATTCGCATATATTCGTTCTCATAATTAATTTCTAACATTGATTCATAGAAATACTCCATTCCTAATATGCCATCTGCAAAATCGCCAAGTATTGGTTTTAATTTTAATACAGGGACAATATTTGTTCTGTATATATTATTACCAAATTTAAAACTCACGGTATCTTTTATTACAATTACTTTTTGTGGGTTAGTACCAGCTCCAGGTAAATTAGCATTAAAAAAATCTGAATAGTTATAATCATGCGTTGAATAATAAGTGCTATCGTAATAAAAATTTGAAGCACCTGTATCAAATACAAAATTGCCTTTATGACCATCTGCTATTCCTTTGATATAAAGATGGCCTCTATATACAATTGGAAATGCTTCTTTCGGGATTTTAGTTGACTGTTTTTTAGGAGTACAACTTGTAATTAAACTGATTACAATAAATAAAAATGATGATGTTTTAATATTCATAATTTACAAACTAAAGATTTAGTTCAAAAATATAACTAAATGTTTAGTTGAACAAACTTTTTAGACTTTTCGACCTAAAAAGTGTATGTAAAGTAAATAATATATAAAATGTGTCTATTTAATATTTACCATTGCTAGAACTATTATGTTGGTTAATTCCACCAAAATATAAGTGGATAAAAAATATGTAGGGGAGAGGATTAATTGATTATTTCATATTCTTCGGCTAAAATGGTAACCACAGAAATATAATCCTTTTGTGTTTCTTCCATTTTATTTCTTAATTTATCAATATCTCTCTTGGATAAACTATCAGCTGTTCCATTTTTTCTTTTTCCTTTTACCCAAATAGAATCCTTACAAGGTGAATGATCAATATGGCACAAAAGTGTTTTTTCTTTTTCAACATTGTCAATATAAGATTTTTCTATTCGAGTTTCTTTCACAATACCTTGAACTCTTATTTTCTTTTTATTTAGTGATTTATCAAAATAATGAAGAGAATCTTGATGTATAATTTTAATGATATTACCCTCTTCTGTTTTTAATTTCATTTTTTTCTTGTCTACACCGCACACATGCTTGATGATACCTTCGGTTACGACCATTTTATCAAGATATTGGTCAATGTTTATCACTAAACTATCGGCAGGAATATTTTTAACTTCTTTGTTTGTTTTTAAATTGTTACAGCTTAGCAGTAGGATTAGTATTGTGCTAATGATTAGATAGTTAATTTTCATATGTAATAGTTTGTTTATAATATATTTATTCTAATATTTTGATAGTTTGCTTACAAATAGAATCACCTCTTAATATTGATTTTTCTAAGTCGATTTTAACTTTTTTATCAAACAATGTTTCGAATAGTTTTTTAGAGTATCCAATGGTACAGTTGCATAAATATGAATTGTTTACTCCATTTTTAACTAAAGAACAAGTACATTTTTCTAATATAAGAATGATGCAGTCTTTATTTTTGGTGAAATTATCTGAATTATAATAGCGTGATTTAAAATCATTAAATAACTTATCAGTATCTTCTTCAGTTAAATTTTGTGTTCTAGTATCAATAGCTCCTTTATATAAGTCCGACATTTCACAACAACTATTTCCACACTTATTAAGTATATCAATGCCTTTATTATCATTTAGATCTGATAGTTCAGATAAAACACAGTTTATCCAATTGGTTACCTGTTTATTATTATTCATTTACAGATGTTTTTACATTTAAAATGTTAATTAAATAGATTTAGAAACTGTTTAAGTTTTATCCTTCGGTTTATTTTGGCGACTTAAGCCCTCATATTTCTGCAAAATTTCTTTAAATAGCGATGCTATTCGCATCAATTTTGTCTCATCTGAGAACTTAATTCTCTCAAAATAACTCACAAAAACAAAATTTAAACAGTTTCTTAACTATTCGGACCAAGACAAAAGTATAAAGACAAAAGAAAATACAGTATAACAGTACTGAAATTATTTGGGGATTTAGGTTATTAAACTCTAAATGGATTAAAATTAATATAGGAGATTGAAATATTAATATTGAAATTGTTATTGAGTTTATATCTTTATACTTTATACTGAATTGTCACAAATAGATTTATATTATAGTGCTTTTTCAAAACATAAACTATTGGGTAAATTTTTATATTGGCCGTAGTTCTCAATTTTGTGATATCCATATTTCGAATAGAGACCAATTGCTTCTGCTTGTTTTAAGCCAGTTTCTAATATTGCCTTTGTAAATCCTAAGTCCTTTGCCCAAGCTTCTAACTCACCAAGAATTAATTTTGAGATTCCTTTACCGCGATAATCAGAAGAAACATACATTCTTTTAATCTCAACTTTATCACCACCAAATTGTTTAAAGCACCCACAACCAACAGGTTTTTCTTCATCAAATACAACAATTACTGTATCCAAAGATTCTATTTTGTTGTATTTATTATATTCTTTTTGTGTTTCTTGGTATTTACCGTTTAACGCATTATCTAATTGAGTAATTAAATTATGGAAGTTCTTGTTTGAACTATGAACTCTTTTAGTTTTTAATGAAGTCATAAATGATTTTTGGTGCATGTTTTATGCATTATTGATAATATTAGTTTTGCAATTTAAACAGAAATCCCTATGAACACATAATCCATAACCACAAACCTTACACTTCCATTTATTCTCTTCTTTTATCAGGAACTTTTCAATTCCATAAAGTTTAATGTATTCAAGATTTTCAATCATGCTCATTCTGTATTTTGTTCTATATCGTTTGTCAAGGTTTTTTAATCTAACAGGGGTTTAATTCCCCGAGGCTTGCCTCGTAATTACTATCTTTAGACTCGATGTCAAAAGATAGTAAAGAAATACATAAGAGTCATAATGTTACTGTTTTGCTATATCATGTAGTTTGTGCAATAAAATATCGTCGTATAGTAATAGACGAAGATGTAGATCTGGTAATTTGTGATGTTTGTAGTGAAATAGAGTTACGATATGATATTTATTTTCTTGAGGTTGGTACAGATTTAGATCATATCCATTTTCTTATCCAGTCAGTGCCAGATTATAGTGTTACGAAGATAGTTCGAACAGTGAAAAGCATATTGGCTCGCGAGGTTTTCCGTCAATGTCCTCAAGTAAAAGAGAAACTATGGGGAGGAGAGTTCTTTGGGAAAGGTTATTATACCAATACAGTAGGTCAACATGGTACAGAGAATATGATAGCAAACTATGTTAAAAAACAAGGGAAACAAGAAGAGTATCGTCAACTGAAAGTTGGCGAAGAACAGCTAAAGCTGTTCTAAGTGAACGATGCCTCTGGGCTTGCCCCGAGGTGGTTCACTTAAGTTTATTTAATCATAATCAACGAGGCAAATATAACTTAAGAGAAGTCAAGTTACCAAAGTAATATTGATATTTTGATAAGTATGTAGGTTTGTTTTAAATAGTATTGTAAAGTATTAAAGGTATGTTAAACATATAAAGAATCTTTTCTTATTAATATAGAAAAACCATTTATAAATCTCATTATTAGATAATAAGTTATTAACAATCCAATTCCTTTAGGAATAGAATAAATAATAATTCCCCAAACTATAAATTTAAAAAATATAGTCATGTCAATTGTTCTTGTAGATGCAAAATCTAAAATATCATTTAGCAGAGCTAAAATAGAAACAATGATGGCCAAGAATAAACCTCCATTACCTACTAAGAATGAAGGTTCTATTTTAAAAGGATTAATACTTCCAAAACCATAATGTTTTAATACTATTAAATCCTCTGTTCTTCCTCGTACCAATAATATTAAGGTTGCAATAGTGAGTATAGAGTAAAAAAAAGATAAAACTTTTGAACTTATATAGAGCATATATATGGCCTTATAATATTTCGTATTATTGGATAATAATTTTTCTTTTAATCCTCGAATAAAAATCCAGTATAGAACAAATAAGGCAAAGGTTATAAACATAAAGAAGCCTATTGAAATTGTTCCTCCTATAAAACTTATGAATTTAATGAAATATTGAAGTAAATATTTAGAGTAGAAATTATCCGACATCATGAGACTATCTTCAATTGTACTCCAAACGATTGATCCAAGTTTCTTAAAGGTAGAAGTAATCCAGTTTTTTTTGTTTATATCTTCTACCTTTTGTGCTAATTCATTTACAAGCACTATAATATGTTTATCAAGTGTTATAAATTTGTATTTTTGATTTTTAACGTACCAAGGACCAGCAGCAATTCCTCTAGTATATGCTTCCATTCGAAGGTTATTACCATATCTAATTTGAATTAATTTTGGTTTTTTCGATATAACAATATATACTCCATTATCCCATGGTTTTTGAAAACGAGCATAGCTTCTAAAGAAATTAACATGTCTTACAGAATCCCAATACATTTCATTTTTCATACAGGACGAGGTATACTTAGCCAATTTACCAAGAGGAATTGAATCTAGAGTTTTTATCAACACCGGAATATCCTTGGGGAACTTAACTTTTTGAAGAGCACTTTTAGTTTGAGTTTGCAATATAGACGCTTCATCAATTATATAAGGCTTATGAAATACTTTTGTAGGTTTATGAGTACAACCAGCCATTAACCATAGTGCGCAAAATATTGCAATAAAAAAACATCCAAAGGACGCTATTCCACCAAAGAGAATTTCAATTAACTGTTTAAATATATTGGATTCTTTATGATGAATAGAATTTTCTTCGGAATTTAATCTTTCCGATCTTTCAATTTCTGTATTTGAATTATTCTCAGACATATATTAAAAAGATTTGTAGTTTGATCTATGGAGAATAAAAAAAGAATTGAATTAATCATTTTTTATTGAATTATTTAAAATACTTAAATATACATAAAGAACATTTGTTTTGTCAATTAAAAATATAAAAGAGTCTTTGTTGACACACTTAGTTCATAACATAATTAGTGAAATTTTAATTATTGACTGATTTTGTATTATTAAAGAATTATTTTTGCCGCTCAAGATTAAAAATCCTGAAAATTAAATTATCATCGAATTGTATTCCCATATATTTGTTTTATTGCCAATACTAATAGGATTTGTATTGGATTTAATAATAGGAGATCCTTACACATGGCCTCACCCTATAAAATTGTTTGGAATTTTAATTTCGAAATTAGAAAAGCTATTTAATAAAGGTAATAGAAAGAAACTTAAAGGAGGTGGTATTGCTGTAATACTCATAGGATTGGTATATGTTTTCTTTTTTATTATAGATAAATTGGCTGGTTTAGAAATGATTACATATTGCATTGCTACAAGTATATGGGTGTTTTATGGATTAGCTAATAGAACACTGATAAATGAGGTAATGAAAGTGGAAAGAAAGCTAAGCCATGAAGGATTAGAAGCAGGAAGGAAACAATTAAGCTATATTGTTGGGAGAGATACAGCTAAACTAGATGAACAGGCAATTCGAAAAGCTGCGTTAGAAACATTATCAGAAAACTTAAGTGATGGAGTAATTGCTCCGTTACTCTATTTATTTGTTGGAGGAGTACCCTTAATGTTTGCATATAAAATGGTAAACACTCTGGATTCAATGATTGGGTATAAAAACGAACGTTATAAAGAATTTGGAATGATAGCGGCTAAAATAGATGATGTGTTTAATTTTATTCCAGCTCGTATTACAGCATTGTTAATAGCTATAGTAAGCTTAAGTAGTCGTTCGTTGAGGTTTTTGTTTAAATACGGTAGTGCACATAGTAGTCCAAATGCTGGTTATCCTGAATCTGCGCTGGCAGGAGCTCTTAATTGCAGGTTTGGAGGCCCCTCGGTATATTTTAATAAAGTGGTTGATAAACCTTATATTGGAAAGGAAGATCGTCTGCTTTTAGAGAGAGATGTTAAGTATTCTTGTTCAATTAATCTCAAAGTGAGTATTTTATTTTTGTTTATTGGCTTAGTTGTTAAGATAATGCTGAATTCACAATGGGTTGTTAATTTGGGTTCTTAGTTCAAAAGTTAGGAGAAAGGAAAAGGTAGGGTGGAGAATGGAGAAGGTAGAACGGAGAAAGGTTATCTCTGTCTAAATTAAAATATTTTTTATAAAAATGCCATATGTGATTAGTATATAAGATGATAATGATTTTATCAGAATGCAATATTAAAATTTCTTTAAGGCTTTGATGAGTATATCATCTTTTTCCTTTCCCTGGCTGGCAATACGTATCCATCTTGAATCTAATCCGTGGAAATTTTCGGCATTTCGTATTAACAGTCCTTCTTTACGAATTAAATAATCATATAACTCACCACTTTTTTTATCAGTTAATCGAACAAGGAAATAGTTAGTAGAGGAGGGAACAACTTGCATACCAGGTATATTGTTGATGTGTTTTTGCAACAGCTTTGAGCTATCAAGAATTTTACTGGAATCGTTTTTATATCTATCCATATTGTCGATAATATGTTCTCCGGCTTTTAAAGCCAAAGTATTTACAGACCATGGAAGAAAATGCGTTTTAAGCATTTTTATAACTTCTTTATCTGTAACAATATATCCAAGCCTGATGCCAGGAATAGTGTAAAGTTTAGTAAATGATTTTAATATAATAACATGGCTCATATTTTTGATTGCTCCAACAATACTCTCGCCTCCTTTACAAAGATCAATATAGGCTTCATCAATAATAAATAAAGTATCGGGGGAGTTTTTAATCCAATTCATTAAATAGGATCTGGAATATAATTTCCCATCTGGATTATTAGGATTACATAGCCAAATAGTTTTATGCTTGATTTCTTGCCTATTCAAATCCAAATTATTCGAAGGAAAATCAATTTGATGTCCATGTAGTTTGCAAGCATCTTCGTATTCAGAAAAGGAGGGTACAGGAATAATGGAAGGCCTGTTTTTGTAAGCTAGAGCCAATAGGTAAATGGCCTCAGTTGATCCATTACATACGAGAATATTATCCTTATCCAAATGATGCAAACTGGCTAGTTTATCACGAAGCTGGTTGCATTCAGGATCGGGATAATTATAAATACTGTTGAGCTGAGACTTTAAGTAATCCAGTAATTCTTCTTTAAAAGGATTATCGTAAACATTAGAACTGAAATCAGCTACAATCTCACGATCAATATTATATATGTTGTTTCCGTGTCCACTTATCATAACGCTGCATGTTTGTATATTGCATCAATATCCAGGTGTTTTCTAACAAAATCGGCTAATTTATTGTATTCCTTTTCTTTATAATCTTTATAATTTTCAATCTGAATATCTCGATTTAGATATGGAGCCAATATGTTACGAAGTACTGCAGCATTATCAAATATTCCATGAATATAAGTTCCCCAGGTTTTATTGTTAAGGTAATAACCATCCGTATTTCCGTTAGATAATTTTACAAGAGGACTGTAAGTGTTGCTTTGAGTTGTTCCCATGTGTATTTCATAACCAGAACAAGTTTCAGCACTATCCATAAAATTAAATTGACATTGAGTACTGTTTTTTTCATTGTTAATGGTAGTAGTTACTGGCAAAATGCCTAAACCATCAATGTAATCTTTAGAACCTTCAATATGGTTAGGATCATGTATAGATTTTCCCATAATCTGATAACCACCGCAAACACCATAAATAGCTTTACCTTGCTTATGTAGCGAAATTAACTCAGATGCAATTCCTGTATCCCACAAATATCGCATATCAGAGATAGTACTTTTGGAGCCGGGAATAATTATAATATCAGCATGTTGAAGTGAATTAATCGAACCACAGAAAAACAGGTTAACTTCTGGTATTTCGTTAAACCTGTCAAAATCGGTGAAATTGGACATGTGTTTAAGCAGTACAACGCCAATATTGATTTTACCATCTACTGCTTGAACTTTTTTCTTTATCAAACTTACAGAATCTTCTTCTTCGATATGAATATCTCTAAACATAGGTAATATTCCAACTACAGCCACACCAGTAATTTCTTCCAGTATTTTTTTTCCATCGGAGAATAAATCAATATCACCACGAAACTTATTGATAATGATGCCTTTTATTAATTTTCTTTCGTCTGGTGGCAAAAGTTCAATGGTACCATACACGCTTGCAAATACACCACCTCTGTCGATATCTGCTATTAGGTAAGTGGCAGCATCTACCTCTTTTGCTATTCGCATATTGGTTATGTCTCTATCCCTAAGGTTAAGTTCCGAGATACTTCCTGCACCTTCCATCACAATGGGATTAAACTTAGCATCCAGCTTATTAAAAGCTTTAACAGCTTCAGTAAACAGTTTTAATTTATTATTGCCCAGAAAATACTCTTTAGCAGTTTGGTTACCAATAGGTTTTCCATTAAGTACTACTTGAGATTTTATATCGCTAGTGGGTTTTAATAACACCGGATTCATTTCTACCATACAAGGTAATCCACAAGCCTCTGCCTGAACAGCTTGAGCTCGTCCAATTTCCAATCCATCAGGTGTAGCATAACTGTTTAGCGACATGTTTTGTGCCTTAAATGGAGCAGGGGAGAAGCCATCTTGCAATAATATCCGGCACATGGCGGCGTTAATTACACTCTTACCTACATCAGAACCAGTGCCAACAAACATGATAGGTTTAAGCTTCTTCATTTTCGGGTGATGTTACACCAGCGTCTTCAAAGCTGGTCATATTGTTTAACATGATTAATGCCGATTCAATTACAGGCAGTGCAATAGCACATCCGGTTCCTTCGCCAAGTCTTAGTTTAAGATTAAGAACAGGTTCTACGTTTAGATATTCTAACATGTACTTATGTCCGTATTCTTCCGAACTATGGGAAAATATACAGTTATCTTTAATACTATTGTTAATATGATATGCAGTAATCATTGTAGCTGTAGCAATAAAACCATCCACCAAAATAATCATATTTTGTTTTTTGGCTTCAATAAAAGCTCCAGTCATCATTGCAATTTCTAAACCTCCAAATGTGGCTAGTGCCTCTATAGGCGATTGCGGTGCGTATTTTTCACTTACTGCTTTTAATACATTTATTTTGTGTTTTAGCTTATCATTGTACATACCTGCTCCTGGTCCAGTACATTTTTCAATGCTTATACCTGTAAAATAATGCATGAGTAACGATGAGGGAGAAGTGTTGCCAATACCCATTTCTCCAAAACCAATGATGTTACATCCATTTTTGTTTTCTTCTTGCACAAAATGAGCCCCTTTTTGCATGGCTAATTGGCATTGTTCAATAGTCATGGCAGGTTCTTTCATCATATTTTTAGTGCCATATGCAACTTTAGCATCAATAACAGGAGCACCTTCGGGAAAATCATAATCAACACCTGCATCTATTACTTGTAAATTAATATTATGCTGCCTGCAAAACACACTTATACCTGCCCCTCCATTTTTAAAATTCATGGTTTGTTGCCAGGTTATTTCTTTAGGGCATGGACTAACACCTTCTTCTACAATTCCGTGGTCGGCACAAAATACCAACATGGCTGGATTATTAATTTTGGGTGAAGTAGTGTTTTGAATAGTTCCAATTTGTATGGCTAACTCTTCAAGCATTCCTAAGGAACCTAAAGGTTTGGCTTTACCGTTAATTTTATTTCGTAATTCTTGTTGAATATTCATTTAAAGGATTGTATTTAATAGTTCGTTAGTTTATTAGATCATTAGTATTTGGTCATTAATCCAAGGGGGGAGAATGAAGAAGGGAAAAGGGAGAAGTGAAAACTGTTCATAAAATGAAATATTAAGTAACATATAAATCTTTAACTATAGAGATCGTTAGAATAAAGACAAAAGATATAAGACTGATTTACAAGGTGCATAAAATCAAGTGTTTAATTAAATTACTTCTATTGTTTCAGTTGTCATATATTCAATATGTTATACAAGATTAAAGAGCTGTGAAATAAAGAATAGTACTTTTTTCTGGTTGATTTATTTTATATGCTATTCTTAATTTCTTTCCTTTATATAATTTTCTGCGATAAATTTTGTATTCCCCATCATAAGGAAAAGTACAATCTCGAACATACTTTTTTCCTGCAATTGTATAGGTATATTTAACTGTGAAAGAAATTGCTTCAAACGATCCTCCATTATACCTTTGGTTATTATGTTCATTATCTTTTATACTTAAAACCAAACCTTCAGTACTTCCTCCCAATCCTTCAAGTTGTTTGTTTCTCAAAAAATCAAATCCTCCAAAATATGGAATACAAAATAATATAATTAATACTAAAGAAATTACAATAGTTGCTTTTGTGTCTTTTCTAATCCAGGTATGTGTTTTTCTTTTAACTTTTTCTTTATTTCTATAAGTCTTATTCATTAAGCGAAGAGTTTGCTAATATGATTGATCCAGAATTACATATCAATAGTTCGTTAATATTTTGTAATGCACAGAATGTTAGGCGGTTGTAATACTGGTGGCGATTTTGTTAAATGCTTGATTTTAAGTATCATGTAAATAAATCTTATGTCTTTTGTCTTTATTCTAACAATCTATTGTATATAATACAATAATCTATTGTAGTTGCTATTTTTCAATACCTATGCGAGAAGGAATGCCTTGCTGATAAGGATGTTTATGCATTTTCATTTCAGTTACTAAATCGGCTCGTTCAATTAACCATTCGGGAGCATTTCGTCCTGTAAAAACAAGCTCTGTTTGTAGTTGTTGATTAAGAACATCCAAAACTTCTTCACTAGCAATATAACCTCTGTTTAAAACATGGTTCATTTCATCAAGTATAATTAAATCGTATTGTTTATTATTAATATGTGAAATTAGCTGTTGCCATCCCTTAAGTGTTTCGCTAATAAGCGTTTTTTCTTCTTCGGCATTCATTGTCCAGGTGGGTTTATCCTGGCTGTTAAATAGTTCAACTTCAATACCTAGTTTTTTTAAAAATGTAATTTCACCTGACATTTCGGACTTAAAAAACTGAAGCACCTTAACTTTTAGGTTATTACCTAATGCTCTTAAAGCAAGCCCCATTGCAGCAGTAGTTTTTCCTTTTCCATCACCTGTATATACCTGAACCAATCCTTTATCCATATTTATATTTACTTTTTAATGAATATTATTAAAAAATTATGATAGTTTGCTTTTCAGGTTTTAACAAAAAAAAGTAAATGAACCATGTATTGAAAGTTCTCATTTGCTTTTATTCCCGAAAGCATATTTTAACTATTTGCTATGGCAGGTCTTCCGGCTTTCCCTTAGTATTTAACCTTCCCATCATGGCAAATGCCCGACAGTGGTTTGAAGTTTACAATACGAACCAACATATATTGATTCGGGATTACGGCTGCGGGTACAGCTCTCGAATTTAACGAGATTCCCATTTTAAGGATTTTCCCAAAAAGTAAAAAATTCCACCTTAGCAAGGGGCAAAAGTAGTATTTTATTGGTTAATGTATTTATAGTTTTACAATCTACAGTGTGCTTTCTTAAAAAAATAATCTATTTAACTATATATATGCACAAACAAATATCAACTTTTGTATATTTAACAAATTAAAAATTTTAGAAATTGTACATATCGTTATGTTTTACTGTTCATATGCGTAATAGAAAGATTTATGTAATAAAAATATATTCACTGACGAAGTGCAATTGTTGGCATTAATTATAAAGACTGCTACTTATGAAGAAAAAACGATTAGAGATATATAAAATAAAGAATGTTTTCTGGAGAATGTTTTTTTTCAGATTATCCATATTTGCTTTGTGGATTTTGTTATTTGCAGGAGGGCTATATCTGCTTTTAGAATTCGACTTAAACCCTTTATTGTTGTTTTTAGAGATAGTAATAATAACGTTTGTTTGCCTTTTGTATTGGGGTAGATTTAAGACAAATGTTTTTCTGGGAATTTTTTATACGATAAGATTTGATGATAAATACCTGCTAAAAGAATTTATAAGACGGGAAAAAATATTACTCAATGAAAAAGGTTTTCTAAAATGGTTTGAAATAATACCAAATACAAGGAAAACAGAATTTAAACAAGCCATATTCGAGATTGAAAAATCAAAAGAAAACAAAAGCTATCAAGCAACGGAAATTTATAAGAAAGAACCTATTAAATTAAATCCTAAAATCAGAAAAGTGATATTCGGTTTGCTTGCTGTTGGATTTGTGTTTGGTATATTCTATATAGGAAATCTTGCGGAAAAATCCAGACAACATTCTAGAGATATGATAGCAAAACATGGAATTGAAGTTAATAGTAGATTGATTTATAAATATCAAACTATAAGTAATAATACATATCACTACACAATCTTTTTTGATTTTGTTTATAATGACAGTTTGGTTGAATTGAAAAGTCAATCATTTGACTTTGATAGGGAAGATTTTGAGAAAGCAATAATCGGACTAAAATATAAAGCACTTGTAATTTTAGATGGTGAAAACAAATTTAAACATTCCAAAATATTATTAGACAAACCTATTCCAGAGTCATTTGCAAATTTATATGATGAAAGGGAGGATATTTCCACAAAATATAAAAGTGCTCCAGACTTTATTAAAAAGTATGGACGCACTGGAAAAGACTTAAATGAGATTTGGAGTAAATATTATAAATAACTAATGTCAACATTTTGTATAAGTAATGGCAGGTAAAGTGCTAAATATCAAGGTTTGTAGCCCGCTCAAACTACGTGGCGGTTTGACAGGAAAGCTACAAGCAATCTGCCACTACTCATACAATTTATCGTTGTGTGTAATAAACCTAAATGAAAAATGTAACCATGAAAAAGATTTTTTACTTTGCTATTGTAATAGCTATAATTTCATCTTGTAAATCAGAATTTGACTTACGTAAAGACAAAAATATAACAAGCGTTTTTTCAAATACTGAAATAGATGACATTGGAAAAATGATTGATTACGTAGATACTAGAATCCTTGATATAACAGAAGAATCAGATATAAAATCGGCCTATAAAAAGTTTTGGAAAGAGGTAGGAAAAGGAAAAGTCAAGTCCTTGTCAGAGCAAATTTTACCTTTCAAAGATGAAGAAAAGTATATTTTTTTGAAGACTTTAAACGAAAGTACCTTTGATGCATTTTTTAAATTTGATACCTGTTTTCAGAGGGTTTGTTATAGAGATACAGTATATACAGACTTGTGTGGTATTAAATACATAGAGCTATCACATAATGGAAAATATATGACATACCTAAAGGAAACAGGAAAGACCAATATTCGCTTTAAAGACTTACACGATAAATTAGAAGCAATGGGAGATGTATCTGTCGGTGTACATTTCGGTTTTGCAAGTATATATGAAAATGTAGATATAGAATCCCCTGAATGGAGACTATTATCTACTTTTTTAATTTTAAGAACAGAAGAGTTAATAGAGGCTAAGATTGATAAGTACTTTGAGAATAAAAAGTAGGAAGATACTACACACAATAAATAGGACTATGAGCGGTCTGTAAGACCAAGCATGGTAGTCCGTGTTGGACTACATCCTGGTTTCTATTTAACCTATGTACTTATCGACGCTTTTTTATATTCTGAAGTAGGTAGAAGGTGTTGTAAAGTGCTCTAAAAGAATTATAAATATAAGGTAGAAAAAGGAAGAGATCAAGTACTTTTTGCGAAGATAGAGTACTGTATCTTTTTAGAGCGAAGGTGATTGGATATAGATAACAGATTAAATCTTATGTGGTTTTATTCCCCGACCCTTGGGTCGGAAATGAAATTGTTTGCATAGCAAACATAATTTGATACCTCGGAGCTTGCTCCGGGATCATTCATTTCCTGCAATGTTGCATGGATAAACAAACAAGATGTTAATTAGAAAACAGAAAGAATAGTTCAAGTAATAAGAATTTGGGCTAAATAAGTAATAATCGATGATTAAAAATGAGAGTACTTATAGTATAATTTTTGATGAATGGATCAAGCTATTTAAGTTTGGATTATTTATCGTTTTACCAAGCTTATGTGTTTTATTGGTATTAATGGTTGCTAACTTCCATTTTATTTATTGTCTTTTCGGAATTGTATTGATTATTATTGTATTTGGTTATAGAAGTATACTGTTCAAAAAAAAATGTATAAAACATAACATACAAACATTTTTTACAAACAAAAAGCTTATTCTATGGATAAGGAAATTTTCAAAGAAAGATGATGTATATAAAGTTCAATCATTTGTGGAAGTTATAATGTGGCCTTGGGGAACAGCTATAACACTTGCTGATATTAATATTAAAATAGGAACTGAAAAAAGGTTAATTATTCAAAATAAGACACTCATTCTTATGTTTTTATACTTTTTAATTCTGTTTTCTATCGCTTATTTTTTTGACCGCACTTCATTTTTGGGTTATATCATTGGAATAATACTATTATTTGGTAAATACTTATGGAGAGAACTTATAAAAGAGGGGAATATAAAGGTAACCAATAATAATATTTCGAAACTGAATATTATTATGGATAAGATTTCTAACCGACATTTAAAATCCAATGTTTTACGTGCTCCAAAAAACGGTGAATTATGGTGGGAAATTTTGATAAAAATATCACCTTCAATTTCAGTAGTTATTGTAGACAGTCAGGATCTATTGATGGAATCTAAAAATTTAAATAAAGAGCTAAAACACTTTTTAGAAACACTTGGCACAAAGCGTTTAGTAATATTAACTAACGCTCAAGATAGAGATAGTGTTCTTAGCAATTATCCAGAGTTAAGAAACTGTTTATTTATTAAAAAACCACAACGAATGGGCTTTCGACCATTTTCAATAGAATATCGCAACATATCATTAAAAGTTGCTCAAGCAATATTAAGTAAATGATTATAAATTAATATATTCATTTTTAAAATTTGTAGGGTAACTTCTTCGCAAACCAAAAGCATTGGGAAGTAGCCAAAGGGCTGCAGAAATTTGTTTATCAGTTCCTGATAGCAACTTGATTTAAAAGTTAGGAAGTCAGTCTGATCTAAATAGAAGCATTCGATCTACTCAGAGAAATCACAAACAGGCAAACAAATTTAATTGTTAAAACGTATTAAGGTTTAAATTTATGCACCAGTAATTGATGAGTCATATTTGGTAACGGTGTACGTACGATTTTTTGGAAATAGGTGGCATTATTCGTCATTCTATAAGTGAAGAAAAACTGCTATAAAATGAGAGGATCATTATATAAATACATAAATAACTTTATTCAATTATCAAAAGAAGAAATCGATATACTCGATGAAATATTTACCTATAAGAAGAAAAAAAAAGGTGAACTCATTGTAGAAAACGGTAAAGTGTGTCAAAAAATTTGGTTTACTTCCCAAGGATATTTTCGTTTTTACCATATGGATTGTGATGGGAACGAAATAACAAGTGATTTTTATTTCGCACCATCATTTATAACATCGTACACTAGTTTTGTAACGGGTAAACCTTCATTTGTGAATGTTCAGTCTATGATTGATATGGAAGTTCTTGAAATTTCTAAAGCAGACCTGTTTTACCTTTACGATAAATATCCGAAAATAGAAAGATTAGGTCGTTTAATTGCAGAATCTGTGGCTATAAATTCAGAGGAACATCTTTTTCTTCTATTAAACCAGACTGCAGAAATGAGATACAAAAAGTTGTTGAAAAAATATCCCAAATATCTCAACACAATACCGTTACAATATATTGCTTCATACTTGGGGATAACGCAAGAAACTTTAAGCCGAATTAGAAAATCTATCAAATAAATTTTTGATATATATCAAAAAATGTCATTTTCTTGATTTGTTACTTTGCACAATAACAATAATGAAAAACTTTTTCTATGAAAATGGCAATTTTAAACATTTTACTTTTAGCGTGTGTGTTTTTAATACAATCATGTCAAAAAGAAGAATTATCATTTAAAAGTGGAGATATAGAAATAGAGATTAAAACCGGTGATCATTGGTTGCACGACTTTTCTATATTTTTTGGTTTAACAAAAAAGAATCCACCACAATTTGTAATTTGGTTAGAAGATATTTCAGGGAATTATATTTCAACTGTATTTACAACTTATAAAATTGCTACTGAAAACTGGCAGTCAAACAATGGCAACAGGAGAAAAGAAAGTCTACCACATTGGTGTCATCAACGTGGTGTAGTATATAAAGATGGATTACTTTTACCAACTAAAGAACAACCGCTAATTGATGGTATTACCGGAGCAACTCCCCAAAAAGATAAAAACATAAAAATATCACCTGTAAATCTTCAGAAACCATTTGTAATAAAAGCTGAATTCAACCATTCTACTGATTTTAATAGCAATTATCCTAAGGGAGCAAAAATAGGTGACAAAAATTACTCAGGTGGCAAACAGGGAAGTGGACAACCTGCGGTTATTTATTCGGCAACTATTTATCCTGAAACAACAAATACTGTTCTTAAACTAATCGGACATAGTAGCTCTGAAGGTTCCGATGGAGATATTTATCAGGATATGCAGAAATTGACCACTGCCAAAACCATTGTAAAAAGTATAATTGTAACAATAAAATAATGAACATGAGAAGAATATCTACAATTATTTTGCTTGTTTTCTTTTTGTTGCAATTTACAAAAGCACAAAATAAGCGAATGGTATCCATTCAATTATCATATAACCAAGCAGAACTTGGTATTGAGCAAAAAATTTCTGATACCAGGTTATTTGCAGAATTGTATGCTGGTATTGCCAATCAGGATATCAACAGCAATTTTGATGATTTTACAAGTAGGTTAGGAATTGGATATATAGCTTTTTCTAATCCAAATAACCAGATTGCGATACATACCAGTTTGGGACTTTACTTCCCCAATAATGATTATTACTCAATCACCGTTCCGTTAGTTAGTGGAGGTGCTCGCTATACTCGATTTATGGGTAAAAAGGATAAACATGGATTATTTATTAATGCAGACTATAGATATGGGGAAAGGGATTACAAGCAAGAGTATTCATCTAGTATTATAAATGTTTCAACTATTGGAATACTTAAAATATCACCTTTGTATATTTCAATTGGTTATGGATTTAAATTTTAGTTCGTTTTACATTGAACCTTTTAATTAGTTTACCGTAGAAGTGATGTTAAAAACAAAAGGTACAAACCAACAATACTAATGCTTTCTATATCTCAGCTCTTCCGTTTTATAATGTTGAATTGTGGTTAATCATAAAAAAACTTTAATGATTTTATAGGCATATCACTAAACCTGATTTAAAAAATATTATGAGAAAATTAACAACTACCTTTTTATTTATTGCATTAACATGCTATTCTTTCTCACAATTGAAAATGAGAGAATTGAGAAACTTGCGCGACCCAGACACAAAGAAAGAGCTTGATTACATTGTTTGTTTTAATTATAGTTCGGAAGATGATTCAATAAGGTATTCTAAATTTCGATACTGGAAATCTGTAAATAATATGATAGATGATCGCATTTATACTTACAGTTGGACAGATAATCGGTGGTATCCCTCTTCGCTTCTTGAGACTATTAGTAATCCCGAAGGATATATTACAAAAGAAGTTCTCAAAATAGGTCATTCAACTTCTTGGTGGAAAGATGATGAAAAATATGAATACACTTATGATGCAAAGAACAGGGCGACTTCTATGATTTACTCTATATACTACCCTGGTATAGGTTATAAAAATTTAAGACGAGAAGATTATGTTTATACGGAAACAGGTGACAGTTATGAAAATAAAACGATTAAATATTATTTAAATTCCCAAACTGAAGAATGGATTGCAACAACGCAGATATTAACTGTAAGAAATCGAGATTCGCTTTTGAAATACAGTTATTCTCTAAAATGGGATGAAACCAAAACATCGTGGGATTCGACAAAGTTTCAGCTCTATGATTATCCTAATTTGAATGAAAAGGTACACACAACTATGATTAGAGACGAAAAAGGTATGGATTGGATACCCCGCAGCAAATTACATTACTTTTATTGCTCTAAGGATAAAATAGAAAAAAAATTATATCATAAATGGGACACTGATAAAAAAGAATGGGAATTGGCAGGTAAGCATGATTATCAATATTATAGAGAGAAAATGATTTTTTATTCAGATTCATCCTGGAATGTCGAAGGTACTGTTCCTGTTCTTGAAGATGTATTACGGAATGAGAAAACTTTTATTAAAGAAGGAGTTATAGATTCATCAACACAATATAAATGGAATCCAATTACCAAGGAACTTTACTCAATCGCATTAGAAACGTTTGAGTGGGATGACAACTATAATATGATAAAAACAACTCTTTTCCAGCGTAATGATCCTGCTGCCAGCTGGGATACCACAAAAATGAGATTGTATGCTTATAACGATGTAAAACAGCCAATCTTGGAAACTTATTATTCATTTTTCAACAATGTCAGACGCGGTAAATATTGTAAAAAATATGAATACAATGAGAATGGTGATTTAAATTTTTATGACGAACACACATGGGATGAAGCTACATGGGAATGGAATTTGTTTAAGCGACATTTCTACTATTACAAAGAACCTGTGGTAACTCTAAATACATATATTTCCGAGCCACTTATAAAAATATATCCAAACCCTGCTCAAGACTATTTACATATAACAAACCTTGAGGGGCAGAATACAATATCCGTTACAATGCTCAATGGTATAGAAATACTAAAGAAAAAAAATGTAGAAAAGTTATTGTCGATTAACCTTTCTGGCTATGTTCCCGGAATATACATCGTTCGTATAGAGAATGAGAATGAGGTATTTATACAAAAAGTTTTAAAGCAATAACCAGATAAAAAATATTATGAGAAGATTAACAACTACCTTTTTATTTATTGCATTAACATGTAATTCGTTTTCGCAGTTCAATAAGAGTGCATTGAAAGAGCTGAGCAGCGAGAATACAAAGCAGGAACTTGATTCAATTGTTTGTTTTAAATTTATTTCTGAAGACGATTCAATAAGATATTCCAAAAATAAATTCTGGCAAATAATACAGTCTGATAATAAGCTTGATGACCGAGTTTATTCTTATCGTTGGAAAGATGACTGGTGGTACCCTTCCTCTTGTGTTAAAACTATTACAAACGATAAAGGATTAATTACTGAAAAAGTTTACTCAGTAGGACATTCAACTTCCTGGTGGGAAGCAAGTGATAATTATGTATATTCCTATGATTTGCAGAACAGGATGACTTCAATGAAGCATTATGTAAGAGATGCAGGAAGTCCTTGGTCAAAAAAGAGCAGAGAAGATTATATTTACATCGAGACAGATGATGGATATGAACATAAGACGATTTCGTATGTCGGTAATACTAAAAACGACGAATGGATGGAGTCTGATCAGACCATTATAGCCAAAAATAGAGACTCTGTTTTAGACTACCGTTATTATCTAAAGTGGAATAAAACCAAAGCATTATGGGACACAACAAGTCTTTTGATCTATGATTTCCCATATGAGCACGAACAGGTAGAAACTAGGATGAAAAGAGATGTGTCAGGAACTAGTTGGGTACCCTACGAAAGAACTCATGATTACTTTAATAATAAACATAAATCTGAAAAGAGCTTATTATATGTTTGGGATCATGATTTAAAAGAGTGGGAGCGTACAGTTAAAACTGTTATCAAATACTTTGGAGATGATATTGCTACAATTTCAGATTCGCTATGGAATGTTGAAAGCTCCGTTCCCGTGCTCGAATATGTAGAATTGTATGAGGCTACTTTTATTAAAGAAGGAGTTTCGGACTCTGTAAAGTTATATGCATGGGATACTGATAAAAAGGAACTATACATGCATACGACCTATGTAAAAGAGTGGGATGACAATGATAATATGACTAAAAAAACCCATTTTCGATTTAATAATACCACTGCCAATTGGGATACTATAAGTATGGAAATTCACGCTTATAACGAAGAAAAACAGCCAATCTTGGGAACAAGGTATCTTTTTACTGATAATATCAGACGTGGTAAATCTGGAAAAAAATATGACTATAATGAGAACGGTGATTTAAATTTTTATGACGAATACACATGGGATGAAGCTACATGGGAATGGAATTTGTTTAAGCGAAATTTCTACTATTACAAAGAACCTGTGGTAACTCTAAATACATATATTTCCGAGCCACTTATAAAAATTTATCCAAACCCCGCTCAAGACTATTTACATATTACAAACCTTGTGGGGCAGAGTAAAATAACTGTTACAACACTCCATGGCTCAGAAATACTAAATGCAATGGTAACCAAAAACTCATTTACTCTTAACCTTACTGGCCATGCTTCTGGAATGTACATTGTTCATATAGAAAATAGTTGTAGCGTATTTACTGAAAAAGTTTTAAAAAAATAGACATAATGTAATTATGAAGAATTTAACAATTACTATATTCTATTTAGTATTAACAAGTAATGCGTTTTCGCAATTGCACATGAGAGCTTTGCAGGAGCTGCGAAATCAGGATACTAAAAAGGAGCTTGATTCGATAGTATGTTTCAAATATGTTTCGGAAGAAGATTCTACCCGATATACTAAACTTTATTACTGGGAATCAGCCAATGATAAAGTCGCCGACCGTATTTATTATTACAGATGGGTTGATAATTGGTGGTATCCGTGGTCGCTACTTGAAACAACTGCCGATGGTGATGGAAATATTACTGAAGAAGTATACTCATTAGGACATGGAAGCGCCTATTGGAAGGATGATGAAAAATATGAACACACTTATGATTCGCAAAACAGAAAGACTTCTATGAAGTTTTATGAGAAATGGCCGGTCAGCGGTTCTGATACACAATGGTATTGGCGAAAAATAAGAAGGGATGATTACACCTATACCGAAACAGATATTGGTTATGAAAACAAAACGGTTAACTATGTACGCAATTCCGTAACAGAAGATTGGAAAAAGTCGAGACAGACATTAATTGTAAGAAATAGTGACTCGATTTTGCATTCGAAATATAGTATGAAATGGAATTTAACTGAATCATTATGGGATACAACAAGTCATTGTCTCTATGATTTTCCAAATGAACATGAAGAGATTAATACATACATAAGAAGAGATAAAACAGGCACGAGTTGGGTGCCTGATGAGAGATATCATAATTTTTATAATTATAACGGTATTATTGAAAAAAAATTATTTTTTGGATGGGATAGCAATTTAGAAGAATGGGAACTGGTGGGTAAATCTGATTACACCTATTTTGGTGATGAAAATGCTACAATTTCAGATTCGGTATGGAATGTTGAAGGTACAGATCCGGTGCTTGAAGATGTTACACTTCACGAGACTAATTATATTAAAGAAGGTGTATATGATACAGTAAGGGTATATGAATGGAATGCAAATACACGTGAATTATACCCAAACCGTATATCTGTATATGAATGGGATAACCATGATAATATAACCAAAAGAACCAATTTTAGACTTAATACTGTCACTGCCAACTGGGATACCACAAGTATGGAAATTCACGCTTATAACGAAGTAAAACAGACAATCTTGGGAACAAGTTATCTTTTTACTGATAATATCAGACGTGGTAGATCTAGAAAAAAATATGAATACAATGAGGACGGTGATTTAAATTTTTATGACGAACACACATGGGATGAAGCTACATGGGAATGGAATTTGTTTAAGCGAAATTTCTACTATTACAAAAAGCCTGTTGTAACCTACAATGCAAATTTTAATGAGTCACACTTAAAAATTTATCCAAACCCTGCTCAAGACTATTTACATATTACAAACCTTGAGGGGCAGAGTAAAATAACTGTTACAACACTCAATGGCTCAGAAATACTAAATGCAATGGTAACCGAAAACTCATTTACTCTTAACCTTACTGGCCATGCACCTGGAGTGTATGTTGTTCGTATAGTAAATGATAATGGAAACTTTGTTAAGAAAGTTTTAAAGCAATAATTGGATTTATTGTGACTTCATGTAATCTTATATCTATTGGTACACTAGTAACTTGGTGTATAAAGTTATAATTGACAAATGCTGTATTCGTGATAATATGGCTTTTGTTATATTTGAAATAATGAGTTGTAATCTATCCCGATTTTAAGCAGGATGATTGCAAACTGTCTAGATGAATTTGTGAGGATTACAAAAATACTAATAAGTGATCATAAACACTATTTGAAAAATTAAGTGATTTGAGGAATTAACAGAAAGTTTGGAAGAAGATCCTGACAATTATGAATTGATTTGGTAATACAAGGTTATAAGTCGTTTCTTTAATTGTTATTTTGGCATTTATTAAAAAAGTACACATTTGAATATATAAAATGAGAGAAAATAACTATAGACGAGCAGTTTTACTTCTAAGCATTGGGCTATTTATTACTTCCTTGACTCTTAATTCTTATTATTTAGATGGAGATAAAGAAATTTTTACACCAGGATATGTGTGTTTTATTTTTGGAATACTAGGTATATTTATTGGGGGCGCAGGTTTAACGTGGTTAGCAAATCCATTATTATTTATAAGCTGGTTTTTTGTAAAAAAGAAACCAATAATAGGAATAGTTTTAAGCTTTCTATCTTTATTAATATCCTTAAGTTTTCTTTTTTTTGATGAGGTTTTAGTGAGTGAATCAGGTGTTTATAGTGAAATAACTGGGTATGGAATTGGATATTGGTTTTGGATAACAAGTTCATTTATATTATGTGTAGGTAATGTATTATTAATAATGAAGAGAAAATTAAAAATACCAATGTGATATTTAATTGGGGTTTCGAGGCTTGCTTCGTACTTGTGCTTGTGATGTGAATAGAGTAAGCTGTTCTATTTGAACAATACCTATTGGCTTGCCCCGAGGTAGTTCACTTATCAACAGATAAATCCTCCAATAATTAAAATTCTCTTTATAAAGCTTAAATATACCTAATACCCGATTTCAGGTATTTCAAATAATAAATAAAAGAGTTCTCTTTGTAGTGTCTATTGGTTTAATAATTCGATAAATGACACTAAGAATAAATTTATATGCAAAAGGGAATTAAGTTATTAAGTTATAGTCTGATATTAATTGTTTTAGTTATTTGTTGTAAAAATGTGACAACATCAAATGATAAAACATTAATAAACAATAATATATTATCTCAAATAGATTCATTGATACTTGCTTCTGAGATAGATAGTGCTGATGTACTGCTAAATAATTATAATGAATCTGAGTTGATAAAAAGCAAAGATAGTTTACAGGTATACTATCATTTATTAAAGGGACGTATTTTAAAACGAAAACAGTTCTATGATCTTTCTATTAACTCGTTAAATAAAGCAGATAGCTTAGCAAAAAGTTTCTCGCTATATGATTATCAAATTGATACAAAAGTTCATTTGGTTAATTCTTATTCTCGATTAATGGAACTGGAATCTGCCTTAAAAGAAGGGCAAAAAGGAATTGAAATAGCCAAGAAATATAGACCGAAAAGAGTTTCGGAACTGTATGAGAGTTTGGGAAGAGTCTATTTTTATTTAGAAAGTGCAAGTCCAAAATCGATGGAGCTATTACAAATGGCACTGGATAATATGATTGAACCTATAGATTCTTCTCAGATAATGAGAATAAAGCATAAAATGTCAACAATTCTTTTTGCGCAGAATGAAATAGGCATAGCAGAGAGCTACCTAAATGAAGTTATTGCTTATCAGGAAGCAAATAAGCAATTATACGAATTGAGCTTTTCCTATAATACATTAGGTAATGTTTGGGCGAAAAAAGGTAATTATCGCAAGTCTCTTGATTACTACCACTTGGTAAAGCAATTAAACAAACGTTTAAATATGTCAATGGCCACTAGTTATCAAAATATTGGTGCAACTTATCATGAATGGGGTAAATGTGATTCAGCCATATATTATTATAAGCGTTCCATTAGCACAATAATGCGTACTAACAAAAACGGTAAGCTAACATCACAATTAAAAGATATATATAAAGGATTGACTGGTATTTATATCGAACAAGATAATTATGAGGAGGCCCTGAATCAGTTTAGAAATTATATGGCCTATCGTGAATACGACTATAAAAGAAAGCTACATAATAAGATTTTTGAATTAGAAGAGAAGTATCAAGCCAAAGATAAGCAGACTCAAATAGAAGTGTTTGTAAAACAAATAGAAGAAGAAAAGCGAAAAAATAGTTTTTTAATTAAGGTAATTGTAGGATTACTTCTATTTATAGTATTAATGTTTATAGTTATGCGGATTTATTATAGAAATAAAATTAATAAATAAATGTTTTAAAGGAATATTAAAATACTAACTGAAATAACAATAGTTCGTTAAGTATTTGTAAGATGTTGAATTTTATATAATTGAAGTAATGATGAATGATTTGGTTAAATACTTGATTTTAAATATCATGTAAATCAGTCTTATGTCATTATTCTAACCATCTATTAAAATAATATTAATCTTATTTATTCAGTTTAACTGATAAAATTAAATTAGAAATGGAATTAAAAACAATTGAAAAAGAATTATTAAATCCTGATTTTTTTAAAAAAGCTTGTCCAGAAAAGTTTCTGTTTTGGTCATTCTGGAAAAAATCTTACGAGCAGTATAATAAGGCTCAAGAAAGAGGAGTATGCAAAGCTGTAACACTAAGAGAGGCTACATATGAAGATAGAGCTTATCGAGTTTTAGCTTATTCTGTTAATGGAGAATTATCTAACACAGTAATTGAAGAATTAAAACAACAAATCAATTCAGCAGATATTGGCAACATTCGTTACGAAGCGCATGGAACCAATGGTTTTTTTCCATTGCTTAACGAAGAAGGAGAGTTACAATGGGAAGATCATGAGTTAAAAGGATTATATAAAAATTACAATGGAGTGTTTTTAATAATCACATCTGAACAAAAAGAAAAGAAGGATCGCTTACAATGTTCTCAGATTGTTTATGTTAAGAATGGTAAGAGCATGAGTCATTGGGCACTGGCTGATAAAAATATAAATTAGGTGGTTGGGTTAGGGATAAGATTTACCATTTTGGTAATGATTATCCCTTTCTTCTCTTTATTTTTCAATTGCTATATTCGATAAAAGCATTAAATGTTGGTTAATTGATATGATGGAGGCGGTTTGTCTTAATAACTTCTTGTAAATCGGTCTCGTGTTTTTTGTTTAAATTCTAAAGATCTATTGGTGGATGAAATACAAATATATTAACACAGCAAGTTTTATAATAGTCTTTATTGGGATTGCTTATTTATTAATAACACACTTTGATATTAATCAAAAGTATAAGGTAGGAGAGGTTATTGATAGTCTTAATCATGTTAAGGTGTATTATAATGGTGGGATGGGCAATGTTGAAGGTAGTTCTGTAACCTCCGATGGTTATAATCTGGGATTAAAATATCAAAGTATAGAGTATGCTAAACGTTATTATTACAAACATTTAAATTGTAAAATAAAGGGTAACTACAATCATGCTAAAGACTTTTTTAATAAAAGCTTAGATGATGATGAATTTAATACTCAAATAGGTTTACAACAATACACTAATTCAAGTAAATTAAAACCTGCAATTGATGATTTAGTAGTATTTGACGGTAATGCATATAATCGTTATGGACAATTAGCTATTATAAGTAATGTAACAGATACAGAAATTGAAATTATCCGACAAAACCCAGGTCAATTTGCTAATTCGAGAGAAAAATTTCCATTATTAATTAAAAAAGGTAAATGGAAAATTAAAGCACCGAAACTTTTAGGGTGGTTAAGAATAAGAACTTTAAGGAAAAATTAAACAACTTTTTAATTAATAATAACATTAAAAATATGAGAATTTTAAGCATACACAAAGGTATAGGTTGTTGCATTGTTTTAATGGCAATTTTAATGACATCTTGTATTGATTATAGTCAGCAAGGTTTATTCTTGGCTATTAAAAATAATGATATAAAAACGTTAGAGAAAATTACAGAAAAAATAGGATTAGATAGCTGTATTAACCAAAATGGGTTAAATCCTTTATTGTATGCATTAAAAATAGGATCAGATGAAGCAGTATCTTTTATAATGCCTCGTATGGATGATTTTTCATATCAAGAGCCAGGTGGCCTTAATGCTGTGTTTGCTACAATTATATCAGACTGTTCAGATAGAGATAAAATTTTAGAAATATTGTTTAAAAGAGGACAAGATCCCAATCAATTACATCCAAATAGAGGTTCTTCGGCTTTTAATGTAGCAATTGAATTTGGAGATTCTACCTTGTTAAAGGTATTTATTGATAATGGTGCAGATATTAATTTAATAGATGAGTCAGGATTATCTCCACTATATAACGCAATTGGACTTGGTGAAAATAAATCTGCAAAGTTTTTATTTAATAAAGGTGCCAATGTTAATGTGCAAAGTATTTATGGTAATAGTGCTTTGGAGGTTGCTTCTGTGAATAATAATTTCGAAATGTTTCAATTTCTTTTAGAGAATAGTAACATCTTAATAAATAAAAAAATATTTGAAAGTGCATGTGGAGCTAAAGATTCAAGATATGTAAAATATTTATTGGATAATAAATTGGTTTCAAAATCTGTAATAAAAGATTATTTGTTTTGTGTAGATAATGTTGAGGTAATGGAACTTCTTTTAAAGGAGGTAGGAGATGTAAACTACATAGATAAAGAGTACGGTATCACACCACTACATTTTGCATGTATAGATGGTAACGAAAAAATTATAAAAATTTTGATAGACCAAGGTGCTGATGTTAATTTAGTTTGTAAAAATAAATTTTATACACCTTTAATGTATGCTTCAGTATGTTATAATAATAACCAACAGACTTCAAGCAATTTAAGTTCGTTGGGAATAGGATATTCTAATGCAGCAAAGATTAAGTTGGGAATGAGCGAAACTAAGACTCCAGCTACAAGTTTAGCTTCGGTAAAGTTGTTAGTAGAAGCAGGAGCAAATATTAACTATAAGAATAAAAATAAATATACCGCGTTAAAAATTGCTCATGAGTTAAAAAACAAGAGTGTTAAAGATTATTTATATAAAGCAATTGAGTCAAAAAAATAGTAGGAGTGTTATTATTTTAAAAGGCGATGATTAATTTACATAGGTTTTGCATTTCTGTTTTATTAATCCTAATTGGCTTTAGCACATGTTATTCTCAAGGAGATTCCTTAAGGGTTTTTGGCTATGTGTATGATCAAGAATCAAGAGATCCTCTACCAGGAGCTTATATATCTGTAAAAGAAAGTTCTTTAGCAACAATGACTGATGTTGATGGATATTTTGAGTTTTATACAGGTGATACAGATACTGTTATAATCTCGTTTTTAGGATTCGAACAACGAAAGCTATCGGTTTCTGATGTTATTGGGCAAAAAATATTTATGAAATTAGCAACCAATAATTTGATAGATGCTGATGTCTGTTATGTTTATAGTCCAATATCGTTAGGGTATTTGGGGAATTTTAATAATTGTAAAGGATTTATAGCACGCGTACCTCATTATATTTTATTTGGTTTTTTACTTGAAAAAATTGATTTATGGCCAAATAAAACCTGGCGAGGAGATTTAAAACTTGATTATACAACATATAATAATAATGACTATAATATAAAGCTTCAGGCTACAAGTAATAATTTGTTTGATGGAGGTAGATTTTATTATCTGAGTTTTGATTTACTTTGGAATAAGAGAAAACGAATAAATTATATTGAAGACTATTGTTTCAAATTAAATCATGCATTGAGGATTGGGACAATAATTTCGGGAATTAATCGTCGAAAAGAATCAGAAGATTTTAATTATGCAGGTGTAATTGGAGCAAAAAAACATCTCAGAAAATTTAATACTACAGTAATAGCAGAAACTTCTTTTAATAATACAATTAATGAATACCAATTGGTAGTTGATCATCATTTAGAATACCTAGTTGAAGGCTTACAAATTGGTTATAATTATAATCAATATACCAATTATTCCGAAAGCAACTTTGTAATTAAATTTAACTATGGAGTTTGTATTGGAGTAGATTTTAGGGATTACTGATTATGGTAGGTAATCCAACTATTCGCCATGGCTTTAGATATTAATTCTGTAATGTTTTTAACCTCAAATTTTTTAATCAAATTTTTCCGGTGTGTTTCAACAGTATAGTAAGATACAGAGAGTTTAGTTGCAATTTCTTTAGAACTGTAACCGTTAGCCAAAAGCTGGATAATATGCTTTTCTCTATCGGTTGGCATAAATTCTTCAGTTGCTAAAGATAGTTGCTGAAAAGCCAATTCGATACTTGCAAGAAGCTGTTTCTCATTAAATGGTTTGGTAATATAGTTTAATGGAGAAGTTTTATAAGCATTTTTTATTATATCAATGCTTGAGTAAGCAGTAATAAAAATAAAAGGTAAATTAAATTTCTTCTTTACTTCTTGCATTAGGTCAATGCCAGTTAAGTTTTCTCCCAGATTAATATCACATAAAACTAAATCTGTCTTTATTGTATTTAGTTTCTGAATAGCAACTTTATAGTTAGTTGCAATTCCAGAAACTATATATTTATTGTTTTCTAGAATGTCCTTAATGCTAGATGCTACAACAATTTCATCTTCAATAATAAAAACTCTATTCACGATTGCTTTAGTTGATCCCAAATAATGTTAAAAGGTTCTAAAATTACTTAGAAATAACTACAAAGGTTACGTTTAAAGCAAAAAACAGTATATAAAATTAAAATGAAGATTAAAACTTAATTGCTTAATGTGGTTAATTCCTGATGGTTAAAGCAGTAATTTAAAGTGATTTCAACTTTTCCATTATTTACTAAATCGGTGTTTAATTTACCATCATATTCGGTTAGTAGGATATCAATTAATTTGAGACCAAACGAGCTACTACTAATTTTTAAATCGTTTTTCTCAGATTTATTGCCAGAGTCAGAAATATTAATAATAATTTGATCATTCAGTTTTTGTAGCTTAATATTAATCCAATTATCATTTTTAATAGGATCTGTACCATACTTTAATGCGTTAATGATAAGTTCATTTACCATTAAACCAATGTGTATGGCAACCTCTGTTTTAACTCTAATATCGTCTATGTTAAGCTGCAATTCAACATTATCAACATCTGATGAATCTATTGCGTAATTAGCCAAATGCTCAATATATGTTGAGATATTAGGGTCTATATTGTCAGTAGTGTTATACAAATGTTGATGCAACAGAGACAAACTTTCAATCCTCATTCGGGCGTTGTTTAAAGCATTTTTTGCACCTTCTTCTTTAAGTTTATAGGCTTGCATAGTTAATAAGCCCGATACCATTTGTAAGTTATTTTTTACCCTATGGTTTAATTCTTTTAAAAGCGATGCTGTTATCTTTTCTTTATCTTCAATTTGTTTTTTTTGTTCAGCAAGTAATATATTATCGTTTTTCTTGTTTCTATAATTAACATAAATAATTCGACTGAATACAACTAATAAAGAAACTATAAATAACAAACTAGCAATTATTAATCGCCTTATTTTTATTCTACTATTTAAAACAATCCGTTCCTTCTCTTGCTGAGCAACAAGTTTTTGTTCTTTTAATTTGTAGTTAAACTCAGCTTCTTTACTATAAACAGCTTCATAGTTTTCTGCACATTTAATACTGTCTTTAATTAGCATAAATTCCCTGATATGAAAATATGCTTTTTTATAGTTTTGAACTTGTTGATAGGCTCCATGTAGGTTTTCATGGTAATATTTTTCATGATAGATATAGCCTTCTGAATCAAAACCTTTTAACGCAGTAATAGTTTCTTTATATTTGCCAGTATTAAAATAAAAAGAAGCTCGAAGCAATTTATACATGTTTTTATGGTAAGTATTGTCTGTTTCAGAAAGTAATCTTCCATAATTGTCAATATGCTCTTTTGCTTTAGTTTTATTTTTGCACTCTAAGTGGATTAAAGTGAGGTTGTTGCAGAGTGCAAAAAGAGTTTCTTTAGTTAAAAGAGTATCGTATTTAAGTGCTTCCTCATAATAAAAAATACAGGAATCTCTGTATGAAGGAAATGTGTCCGCTAGATGATGATAACTAGCACCAAGGTTAACTAAGAACTTAGGATATTTATCAGTTATAATATTTTTAGAAATTTCACATGATTTCTTAATGTACTCTAAAGATTCCTGAGGTTTATTGATATAAAAATATATATTTGATAAGTTTGAGTAACCAGTAGCTATTTTAAGGCTATCTTCTTTAATCGCTTCACTATTTAAACCTTTAAAAAGGTAATTAATGCCATTTACATAATCACCAATATGAGATAATCTTCCTCCCAAATCGATATAGCATTTTGCAATAGCTACCGAATCATTTTCTTTACCATAAGCTTCTATAGCATTTAACATATATAAAGTACAACTCGAACTATTATTTTCGGACATATAAATATTAGATAATTCATTACAACTTTCTGCTAAGCCATAATTGTTTTTACAGTTTTTATAGGCTTGAATGGTTAGTTTATAGTGTTCTTTTGCTTTTTCGTAATTACTGTTTTTGTAGAAATAGCGCGATAAAAAGTGATATGATTTTGCTTTTTTTAAGTCATGATGCTTTTGGTTGGCTAATTTAATAGCCATAGTAGCATAAAAATACCCAAGTTCGAAATCATCATCAATTGTATGGCTTGCTAAATTGTAATAAGCATCAATTTTTAATGTGTCGTGATATTTTCCTTCAACAATGTTTAATAATGAATCTTTTGAATGTGAGCTGTATGCAAACAATTGAAGAGTTGGTAATAAAAAAAGATTTAATACGAATATGTAATGTTTCATTTGTCCTGTCAAAAAATAATTAGTGACTTATACCAAGAGGTTGAATAAGTACGATTTTTTGCAAATAAAGGTTATTTCCTTGAATTCTTTATGACTTAAACTAATAAATACCCGATTTCGGGTATTTCCAGGTTTGCTTAGGTATAACATTTTTGCAAGTAGAGTTTAATTAAAATAAGAACTATGAAACGATTTTTAATATTAGCAGGACTTTGTATATTATTTAGTATTAAAGGATTCTCAAAAGGGATTCCATTTCCATTTAGCTCAGGTCGTGAGTATATTATCATTGTAGGTGAATTACCAGATTTGGAGCAATTCTCAACAGATGAGGGTTTTGTTGATATTGGTTACAAGTATAAACAATTTTCGATACATTGGATACCAATGTGGAATTACGATGGACAATACTGCTTAACAACTACCCAAAAAGATGTTTATTATGATATTCCAATGGAAGAATTAGAAGGATATGCTAAGGAACATGAGATTAAGTTACCTTCAAATCCAATTCCTTTCAGGGATAAAATTGGTGGTAAAATAGTATGGTTAATTATCATTGTTGGGGTATTATACTTCTACCTTAAATCCGATAAAATTTATTTTACCACGAATTACTCAAATTGGACAAGTTAAAATAGCGATTATTTAGTAGTATTTTTGAATCATGAAATAAATAATGTAAGAAACAGATTAGTAGTTATATAACTTGTTAGGTTCAGAAAGAAAGCTATTGTTGAAAGAGCTTCAATAGTTTGAAAGTAAAAAAGAATTTCATTCACAAATTTATCGATACGAGTGTTGTTAAATAACAAACAAGGAAATTGTACCCATTGTCGCCTTACAAAATATGTAATTGATAAAGGAACACAATACTACAAGTGTAAATCTCGCATGAAAAACTTTTCTGAATGAACAGGTGCTTGGATGACAAGAAAGATCAAGTTGACAGTTATATTGCTTTAATAGTTTAGGAAAAGAGCTTAAATAAAAGTTAAAACCAACTAAAAAAAGAAAATAGAATTTGATTGGCTACCAAATCATTTTCTTTGCCATAAGCTATAATTGTCTTTGCAGTTATTATGGACTTGAATGGTTAGTTTATAATGTTTCTTAAGTCATATTGCTTTTGGTTGGCTAATTTAATAGCCATATAGCATAAAAATATCCAAGTTTGAAATCATGATTAATTGTATGACTTGCTAGATCACAATGAGCATCAATTTTTAATGTATCGTAATATTTTCCTTCAACTATCTTAATAAAGAATCTTTTGAATGTGAGCTGTATGAAAACATTTGAATGATTGGTAATAGAAAAAGATTTAATACTAATATGTAATGTTTCATTTGTCCTGTCAAAAAAGTAGTTAGTGACTTATTTATATAAGGTTGAATAGGTAAGTTTTTTGTGAATAATAGTTATTAAGTTGAATTATTTATGGCATAAACTAATAAATACCCGATTTCGGGTATTTCCAGATTCGCTTAAGCATAACATTTTTGCAAGCAGATTTTTATTAATTACAAATAGTTATAAAAAAGTATTATGAAACGATTTTTATTATTAGCAGGACTTTGTATTTTATTTAGTGTTAAAGGATTCTCAAAAGGGATTCCAATTCCATTTAGCTCAGGTAGCGAGTATATTACTATTGTAGACGAATTGCCAGATGTAGAACAGTTCTCAACTGATGAGGGTTTTGTTGATATTGGTTACAAGTATAAGCAATTTTGGATACTATGGATACCTATATGGAATTACGATGGACAATACTGTTTAACAACTGCCGAAAAAGATGTTTATTATGAAATTCCGATGGATGTACTTGAAGAACATGCTAAAGAACATGAGATTAAGTTACCTTCAAATCCAATTCCATTTTGGGACAAAATAGGAGGTAAAGTATTGTGGTTAATAATAATTGTTGGAGGATTATACTTCTATATGAAAAAAGATTAACATGTTTTTCATTATATTTTGGTTGGATAAATTCCAACCAAAATTTGTTCGTTTATAAAAATGCTAAGGAAATCTATATTAGGTTTCCTTAGTTTTTTATATACATTTACACAAATGTAAAAAAACGCAAAAACCATTCGATTTGTATTTATATCAATATTCCTAGATAATTCATTCTATTAATTTTCTGTGTTACAAAATATAGTTGTTACTAAGGATATGACTCAATTATACTAATTTCTCAAAATGTTTAATGTCAGCTATTTGCTGAAATAGATATATTTATAAAAAAATATTTACGGATTAATAATTATTACAGAATATAATGAAATTGTATACTCTTATTTTACTCCTTTTAAATACGACAGTATTTGCTCAAAATATTGCATTTGTTAAAACTACAGCTTCCATATTAAGAGATAAGGCTAGAGGAAATGAACTAATGCGTTTACCTTACGGTACGCCTTTAAAAATACTTGATTTTGAAGAGTCGTGGTATCATGTAGAGGTTACACCTCAAATAACCGAAGGTTATATACATAAATCTGTAATTGCTTTAGATACCTTAAAGCTGAGTTCGTTGGATACACAAAAAATTAAAGCCCTTAACTTGTATAAAAGTGGATTTGAAGATGCTTATGTAACCTTTACCGACCATGCTCCTGATGATGGTTATCAACAAAACAGTAGTTTCTATAGAAAAATGAACGAAGGTTTGGAGCGACTTTTATATTGGAACAGTTCAATAGCAACAGTAAAGGAAAATATTTATCTGCTGGATGTACTGACCGAAAGAAAAACTATTTATACAAATACTCCTTTAGAAGTATTCAATCAGCTAAATAGTTACGGTATCTCACCTGAATTATATAACAACCTGGAGATTACGCAAGCAAAATTAAGAGAGTTTGAAAAACCTAATATAAAGGCCTCTTTGTTTAGTGAAAAACCTAAACATTTATTTGTGTTGGATATGGCCGAAAATGAGGATGAAATACAAATTCATTCTATACCAAGTCGAGTAATGTTAATTCACTTACTAAGATTATATTTCCCTGATGAAAACCCTTTTACTATCTCAAAAAGACAAGGCATTTTTATCTATTCATCATCTAAGAAAGTTGATTTTGTAGTATGCGATGAGTCTGGAAATTCCATTGAGAAAAATAGTGGTGAAATTATTTATTACCCTGATCAATGGGGTAAAATTCATATTTCAAACCTGGAGAAACCAGTAAAGGGTGAGCATAGATATATTATCTTTTCAACCGACACTTTTATAAATCAAATTGAAAATGGAATTAAAATTAATGCTACCGAAAAAATTTTTTCGGGATGGATGAAATGTAAAGTTTTAGAGTTTGATTTTGATAATGATGGTGTAATTGATATGCTTAGAAGTTCCGAAGCTTGCCCAGATGAAGCTGGAGATTCAAATGATTTAGTAAACTATTTCAATGTCAATGGTACATGGAAATCTACCTTAGTAACTCGTACATGGTGTAATCCATAATTTAGGACTAACTATTTAAGTAAGGAGAATAAAAGTGTTTAAATTAATTCTGCTTAATTGGCAAGAATGAAGGGACTTAATAGAATATAGCGCTTCTTTATTTATTATCCCATGTAATTATACCCGATTTCAGGTATTTCCATAATAGTATTCAATAAGTAAAATTGTACTGATAATTTTATTTAACAGAAAAGAAATATGGAAATTAAATTTATATCAACAACAATCGATGCATTAGCTACTGAGATGAAGCAAAAGACTCAAGAAATTCAGGAAGAGTTAATGTCTGAATTGCAAACGGCATCAATGTCGGGTAATTTTAGCAAAATTCAGGAACTAAATAGTCAAATGCAGAATTTATCAGCTTTAATCCAAGATGCCTATAAAAAGCAGATGGATATAATTCTTGGAAATAATGTTGAACAAGAAAATATTGATATAGAAGAACAGGTTATAACACCTTATGATAAAGAAATTTGTGAGTTAGATCTTGATTTGGCTGTTTATGATGGAGATCTTGATTTTTTTATTGAATTTAGTAAGGACGAAAGTATTCAGGAGGTATTAAAGGAAGTTAAAGAAAAGCACGGTTTATTTGCTTCGCGTAAACACTTGTTAAAGTCTAGTTTACGATTAACACCGATATTAGCTCCAAATTTGTATGCAATAAGCGATAAATGTAAGGATGCGCTTGGTTTAAAAGTAGAAATTGAATATTACGTTTATCAAGATGATAAATTTAATGCTGCTTGTTATCCTCCGGATGATAAACGACTATATATTATTGTTACTTCGGGATTGTTAGAGCGTTTTAGCCAGGAAGAATTAACTTTTGTTATTGGACATGAGATAGGACATGCTCTTTATTTGCATCATGAATATCCGGTTAACACATTGTTAGAAGTTGGTAGTGATATACTATCACCGTTACATGCAATGAAACTTTTTGCATGGAAGCGTAATGCAGAAATTTCGGCCGATCGTATTGGGATGATATGTTGTCAGGATTTTGAAGCAGCGGGGAGTACATTCTTTAAACTTTCGTCGGGAGTAACCACAGCTACACTTGATTTTAAATTACAGGAGTATATTAAGCAATTTGTCGATCTGGAAAAAGTATTAAAGGACTCAGAAATTGATCCCGAAGATTGGTATAGCACGCATCCATTTAGTCCGTTGAGAATTAAAGCACTTGAATTGTTTAATGATAGTGAAACGTATTTTAATCTTATTGGAAAAACTGGAGGTGCAATTACCGAGGAAGAGATGGAAGTACAAATTAGCAAGATGCTTTCTCTAATGGAGCCATCATATTTCGATGGACAATCGGAACATGGTAAATTAATTCAACGTTTTATCTTTTGGGGAGGTTATTTGATTACCATAGCTGATGGAAAGATTTTACAAGAAGAAATACAAGCTTTGGCTAGTATAGTTGATAACGAAATTTTTACTGAATGTATAAGACAGGTTCAAGGAAAGGATATGGATTTCTTAAAAAATTACTTAACAGAACTTTCCAAAGATGTGAATGCCTTACTTTCAGTGATGCAAAAACTTAATATCCTTCGGGATTTATCTATTATTTCTTATGCTGATAATGAAGTAGATGAAGAGGAGTTGAAAATTTTATATGGCTTAGCTCATTTACTTGATATTAACGAAAGTTTTATTGATAAAGTATTAGAGGAAGCTCAGACAGTTGAGTAGGGATGATAAACTAAATTTCTCATTGAAATTGCTTTATTTGTTGCAGTATTTAAAATTAAGAAAGAGGAAATCTAAAAGTTTTAACAATAAGATTATGAAGAAGTATATACAATTAGGAATATTGCCAATTTTATTATTTATTCTTGATGGGTGCAGAAATACTAACAATTCGCAAACAAAGTCAGAGAATAAAGTAAAAGTAGAAAGCATTCGTGAGAAAAAATCTGAGTCAGAAAACAAAAAGTACCCATCCAACCTGATACCGGATGGGTATATTATTTTTGAAAAAATGTGTGGCGATCTGAATAAGGATGGATTAAATGATAGTATTTTAATTATAAAAGGTACTAATAAAGAAGAAATAGTACATGATGAGTATCGAGGAGAATTAGATCGCAATAGACGAGGTATTATGGTTTTCTTTAGTAAAAATGATCAGTGGGAATTAGGCGTTAAAAATATTAATTGTTTCTCATCTGAAAATGAAGATGGAGGTGTGTATTTTGCTCCAGAACTATCTTTTGATATAAGTAAAGGGAATTTATACATTCACTACCATCATGGTAGGTATGGTAACTGGAAATATACTTTTAGATTTAAAAAATCTGATTTTGAATTAATTGGGTATGATTCAAGTGAGAACTTTGGTCCTGTTACTAAAAGCGAAATAAGTATTAACTATTTAACCAAAAGAAAACTAAAAAGAATAAATACAAATTTAAAATTAAATACAGAAGAAAGTGGGGATGAAGTTTTTGAAGAGATTTGGGAAGATATTGAACAAAACCAAATTATTCAATTATCAGAAATTGAAGATTTTGATGAGCTTAATTTGAGCTTATAAAAAGAAAAAATTATCATGATTATATATCAATAGTTCGTTGTTGTTGTTTGTAACGCACAGAAATATAGGTAATTGTAGTGAGCTTGTTATGTATTTTATTTTAAGCATCTTGTGAATTGGTCTCTTGTCTTTTGTCTTTATTTTAACGAACTATTGTGTATTAAATATATTTTAAAATGGAAGAAGAAAAATGGCCAATCAACTACGCTTTAGATAAGGATTTGTCAATCAGGGATAAATGCACATTAGCAGTGGGAAGTGTACTTCGTCTTATGAATGATGATTTTGTAGATACGCTTTGGTCTAGATGCACGGACCATTCTATTAAGGATTGTCTATCTAATTCATGGGGGATTACTGATTATGAATCGTCAATAGGTACATTGGAATGGTTAAAAACAGATGGGCATCGTGTTGAATATAACCCAGTTCTTGAAATTATTAAAAGGTTACCTGTAAATCAGCGTGAAGAAGCAATATCAAATTACTCTAGTAAGAATAAGTATGCTGATAATCAAAATAGTCAGAATGAAACATTAAATACGTATCAATACCTGAAATGTGTAGCTGAGAAAATGAGTAGCTTAACCACAACGAAAGTTGAGTTTCCTGCAAATATTGCATCTTGGGATTATGGAAGAATGGTTAATGTTGCATGCTGGTGTGGTGAGGTTGGTTACATTACTTTAGATGAAACTTTACACTACATCTATCATGCTTATGATGAAAGCAAAAAGGTTTATTCTTCGTGGCGAGAGTTTGGGATGGCCTATTTATTTGGTCGAATAGCATGGGATTTGGATAGAGCTGATCATGATGATACAAGTGATATCATAAATAAACTTTTGTCTGATAACCGTAGTCCATGGGTTCGCCTTCCTTTTAAAAGAAAAATGTTTTTTTGGTAGTTTAAAGAATTATTAGTAAGCTCTGGTACAGTGCAGTAAGTTCTATAATGTAGAAATGTATTCAAGTTTTTTAAACGTTCAGAGCTCTAAATAACAAACTAAACAACCAAGAAAAATAGGCATCCAATTTACCATACATGAGAAATCTATCTCACACGGGAAGATCAACTATGAGAGAGTTCCACCGAATGCATTTGAAAGATAAAATTATAATGAGATGAAAACAATTACTTTAATATTAGTTCTATCGATTTATTTTTTAAATCTGAAAGCTCAGATATCCGATACTACGCAATATAAACAATGTAGAGTATTGTACGAACAGGGTAAAAAACACGAAGCTCTACAGTGTTATAGAAATTATGAAAATAATAATTTTATTTATTATAAAATAGCCTTAATTTATAAAGATTTTGGGGATAATAAGCAAATGGTGAGATATGCTAATAAGTTAATTAGTAAAAAGAATAGATCTGCACAAACTTGTAAAGATTACATAAGCTTATTTGAAGATGATTCTGTAAATTATTATACAAGTATTAAAAAGGTTCTTCAATACTATCCTTATAACAAAGAATTATTAATCACTAAAGTAAATTATCATCTTAAATATCAACAATTGGATGATGCAGAATTGATTTTGACAAAACTAATTGAATCCTCTGAAGGAGAAAGTAATAATTCTTACTACTATGCAAGAGGTGTTATTTATGATCAGCAAAGTTTAATTGACAAAGCAGTAGAGGATTATAAAAAAGCCATTGAAATAAGTCCGGACTACTTTAATGCAGTGTATAATTTGGCTGTTTTGTATTATAATCAAGCATCTGAAATGTATAATGAAGCTAATGAATATAAGGATGACAATCTTTATAAGAGTAAAAAAGAGGCTGCAGATAAAACTTTAGAAAAATCATTACCATACTTTGAAAAAGCAGTGAGTTTGAAACCTGATGATAAACAGTTATCTGCTGTTGTAGAACAAATTTATAAGCGATTAAAATAAATAGTAAATAATCTCTACATATGTCATATTTTCGGTTGTTTATGTTATTATGGATTCTATCTTCAATGGAAGTAAATGCATTTAGTCAGAAGATATCCCAAACAGTACAAGCAAAAAAGTTGATAGAGCACAATAGTGTTCTATTTTTTAAAGATGATGTTTTAAATGGTTGTGTAAGAATAAAATATGATAATAAGAAAATAGAGATAACCAACTTTAAAGATGGCCTGAGAGATGGGAAGTCAATAGTTTTTAACGAGAAAAAAATAAAGGAGCAAGGTTTCTACCAAAAAAATAGGAAAGAAGGAGAATGGATAAGTTACAATAATGAAAAACCTTGGCGTATAACAAATTACACTAAAGGGCTTAAAGAAGGTAAACAAGTAACAATGGGTGTTTTAGGAGGTAAATCTAAAATTATATCACATTTTATTAATGATACTTTAAATGGTTGGCAGTCTAGTTATTCATACTTAGGAAATTTGGAACTTGAGGTGTTGTACAATAAGGGTGAGCACAAACAATCCATTTCATTTTTTGAAGATGGCAGTATAAAGGATAGGTGTAACTGGAAAAATGGCGAAAAGAAGTGTGTGAGGTATCAGCGCTCTACTCACAAACAAAAAGATTATGAAATTTTGGATAGTATTTTTTATTGCAACAATAAGTTATCTAAAATTCAGACATTTGTAAATGATTCTCTCGAAATTGAAATTGATATGCGCGTAGAAGAAGATACGATTAAAACGAATAGAGATAAAATTGTAATCATAAACTTAATTAAACAAACAAAACGCCAGAAAACCTATATTATTTATTTGGATAGGTTTTCAATGTTCTATAATAAATTAGATTATTGGGAAGATTATATATTGAGAAGCTATAAGTCTTTCTATTCAACCAGCCAGAAGCGATTAGTTAATTCTTTTCCCAATTCGTGTAATATGTATGAATATTTGCGATTAATGTCGGAACCTGTTTTTTTTGATTTTTATGAAAAAGATAAAAAGGGACAGCTTTTTAAGTTAAGTTATTACGAAGGTAGTGACGATGAACTTCCTGGTTGTATAAAAGATATTATAAAAAATAAATAATTAATCCGATTTCTTGGGCGAGAATGAGTCCAATATTGAAAGGATAGTTAATAAAAAAAGAACTAAAATATTCGTGAAAAAGAAAGATATAAGGGCATCTCTAAAAACTAAAATTAAAATATAATTCAGAATATTAATACTTTAGCGATGAATCTATGCACAAAAAGCATAATATTACGGTATTAAATAAGAGAAAAGATGAAAAATATAAACCCACTAGGATTGTTTGATGATCATTTTTTAATGGAAAAGTTGACAAAATTAGGTGACCCTCTTCAAAAGCTGAATGAATTTATAGATTGGAATATCTTCAAAACCCCATTGTTAAAGGCATTGGAGAATTCAAGTGCTGAAACCTCAAAAGGAGGCCGCCCACCATTTGACAGGTTCATGATGTTTAAGGCACTAATACTCCAAGGTCTTTATAACTTATCCGATGATCAGCTTGAATATCAGATCGTAGACAGGGCAAGCTTCAAACGGTTTTTAGAAATCAAAAAGAGTGATAAAGTACCTGACAGTAAGACTTTCTGGGCTTTTAGAGAGTTGCTTGTTGAAAAGAATGTCATTGAAGACATGTTTAAAACATTCAATGAACTTCTTGATACTGCAGGAGTATTTGCTAACGAAGGAAAGATGGTTGATGCGAGCTTCGTAGAAGCTCCTCGCCAACGAAACAACCGGGAAGAAAATAAACATATCAAACAGACAGGCACGGCTCCTGAGGATTGGAAAGAAAAACCAAACAAACTTCGCCAGAAAGATATTGATGCACGCTGGACTAAAAAGAACTTTGTTACTTTCTATGGTTACAAGAACCATGTCAAAGCTGACACAAGGACTAAATTGGTTGAAGATTATGTTGTTACTGACGCATCGGTTCATGACTCCCAGGTAATAAAAGAATTATTGACCCCAAAAGATAAAGGGCAACCGCTTTATGCTGATAGTGCTTATGGTGGTGAAGAGCAAGAAAGAGTATATAAGGAAAAGGAAGTGATCAACAAAGTACATGAAAAAGGGCACAGGAACAAACCCCTAACTGAAAAGCAAAAGGCCGATAACCGTGAAAAATCAAAAACACGAGCCAGGGTAGAACATATATTTGGCTTTGTAGAGAATAGCATGAATGGTTCAATAGTAAGAACTATAGGTATGGCAAGAGCAAAAGCTAAAATCGGAATAATGAACTTAACTTATAATATAAACCGGTGCGTGCAGTTAAAAATCAAGGTTTCAATGGGGTAGGTATGCCCATTGGTCAATTCAAAAAATCGCTATATTGCTGACAAACTGAATATTGAGAAATCCAAGTAACTTTAGATATTTTGTAGACTGGGAATTCCTACTAATCAGAAAATCAAAAAACAAGTTTTTAGAGATGCCCATAAAAGATTTTTTTAAGGCAATTCGTTCATCTGACCTGAAAAAAGTAAAAGAGTTTGTGGATAATAATCCAGAATATCTTTCAGTTTGTAGTTTTGCTCCTCCTAAAAAAGATGATGGTCAATCGGGAATGCAAGTAGCTTTTAAATCAGGAAATTTTGATATAGCAGCATATTTGATAAATAAAGGTGCAGATGTTAACTTCAAAGATAAATCCGTATTAAATGAATGGAATACTCCAGTTCTGCATGACTGTTTACGTGCAGTTATTTTTAGTTCTAGCGATACAGAAAACTTTGAAGCAGTTTTTAACTTACTTAAACTAATGTTGCAGAAAAAAGCTGATGTAAATGGACTTGATTCATATGGAAATAATTGTCTGATGCGTGTTTATTTGGATGCCAGACAAATGATTAATCAACCGTATTTTAATGATCAACCTATCATTTTGGATCGAATTAGAGAAGTTTTTCGTGAATTAATTGAGCATGGTGCAGATGTAAATTATTGTATTCGGGATTTGGGTACAATTAAGGAAGTAATTATTCAGGAAGAGTTTGAAAAATACGAATTATTAGATTCGATAATAAAATGACAAAGAATGAGAATGCTGTTGTTAATCCTTTGTATAGGTATTTCAATTTCGTCATGCGTTTCCAGGTTGGGACGTCCTGAATTAACCGGGTTTATTGTAGACTTTAACAAAACACCAATAAAGAATTGTAAAGTTGGAGAGACTATTACAGATAAAAATGGATATTTTGTTTTATCGGAACAGCGTTACAAGCAGTTCTGGATTACTGAGTTTTTTAAATTAGAGGCTCCTCCTGTATTTATTTCAGAACTTGTTGAAAAGGATGGATATGAAACAAAGGTGATTTACGATTTTAACTTGTTCGGAGGATCGCTTCCCAAAGGAACAAAATATCACTTGGATACTATCTACTTAAAAAGTAAGACTACTACAGTAGATATTCAAAAGTTGATGATTGATAAATGGGAAATAACAACCAACCAAACTAAGGATATGGTATACATGAAAAAATGGAATTTTGGAGAGTTATGTCAAACGATGAAATGTAGAGAGTTTAATCATGATTTTGTTAAAAATGCAGGTACTCAACATAATTTGAATGATAAACTTTCTCCAAATAGTATCCTAAGAAAAGATATTAGGGTTCATTTTATGGAAAATGGTAGCTTAAAGCTTACACAAAAAATTCAATACTTAAATAAAAAAGATTCACTAACCATTAAAGGTAAATGGTTTATAAAAGATAATTCAAATATTACTATAACAAGTGATTTCGATGAACTTAACGGAGTGTTTTGTTTTGATGAAGTAGAATATGAGTATATCAAATTAAAAAAGAAATGATAGAATGGAAGGTATGAAGTTCAACGAGATCATTAAATGGCTTTCGAAAAAGACAATAGAAGAAAAGGTTCTGTTTATTGAAATCCTGTTAGCAGAGATTACTGTTATGAACCGCAGTATGGTTAGCAGACCAGATGATACAGATACTAAAAAGAAAGATTACTTAATGTTGTCAAGTGAACTATCGCACAGGCTATGGGGTATTCATTTCGAGGCAAAAAATAGTATTGATAACAATATTGAAAAAAAGATAGAACAGGAGATAATGTTTTATGTAAAACAATCTAATGAGTTTGCCGTAGAACTAGGAGCCACATTAAAAAGCACAATGAACCGCTTTATTTGGTTTGAAGAAAGAAAATATGAATAAATTTAATGTATAAAATAAATAGTTTATTAAGTATGAAGATTGTATTAAGTAGCCTGTTGTTTCTTTTACTAATAGTAGGTTGTAAGCAGGAGAAAAGTCGTGAAGAATTAATTGCAGAAGATAACAAAAAACTAAAAGAAGCTATTGATTGCTATGCTGTAAATAAATATAAGTTTACAAAGATTTGTTTGCGCACTCAAAGAGTTGAGGATACAACAATGTTTGAGTATAAAAGGTTTAACAGGAAATCATATGAGGTTTTTAATATGATTAAAGATATCGATTTTGAAGAAAATCTGTCACCAATGGACCTTTTAACTCTTTATAAAGCCTATAGCGATATGAGTGAATTTGTTTCGCAAACAGATGAGGATGTTTTTCCATTGGTGATGGAAGTATTACCTCTTTTTTTTACAGATTCTGCTATAATAGAGGAGCCTTTATTAAAAGGTGAAGAAAAATTGGTTTATCAATGTGCTGAGCATGGTATTTTAAGTGCAGTAACCTCATTTGCAATGGGACCAAAAGTTGCTCTGTATGAAGCGTCAAAAACAAATACTTCGTTATTAAAATATAATGAAGAAAAAGCACTGTTAACTTATCTCAGGTCGCTATTGTTTTTACAGCATGGTTTGTACTATTTGTCAGAGAACGAGTTTAGTAATAATATTACATGGTTAGATAATAATTCAACAGGAAGTTTTTCGAAGACCAAATTATTAGTTGAATGGAATACTGTACCTGAAAAAGATGTTTATATCGGATTTCATGCCCTAAATTATTTAGGAAGAGGTTTGAACAGACTCGCAATGCCTTATGAAAAGGATAATGAGTTGGGACTAGATGATTTAGAGGTCTTTCTTTCTGATTTTCAAAAGTTAGGTATCCAGAATGAAATAGTTTGGGCAATAGAAACTTATCTTTATTTACATAGAGGAGAACAAGAAAAAGCAATTACATCATTGAGTAAGATGAAAGAAAGTCAATTACTTTCTTCCGAAGAGAAAGAAGCAATTGAGCAAACTATTAAATATTTAAAAAACAGAGAGGATGGGGAAGTATTAAATGCTATTTACGACAAAGTATTTCTTACAAAATTAGTTACCAGGTATATTATATCATATGCACAAAAAGTTGATTGGGAGAAAGTATTAAAAGAGAATGATGTTCCTCATTCAGATAAAGCAATTGCCTTGATTAGAAAAATGGAGTATATAAGCAATCAACTTAATAAAGCAAAAAATGGCGAACTGTTAGAAACGACTAAAGATAATTTAATGAAGGAAGGTTCTAAACTAATTGATATCGCTAAGGATAAATTTTAGTGTTGTTTTGATTTGAAAATATGAGAGAGTCAGATCAATTTCTAACAGAGATAGAACTCCCTGTTTGGCAAGATCCACAAGGTGATGTTGTAATGGAAAAAAGCAGGGACTATTGTCAAATTTATTTCGATTGTTGGGATGAGAAAAAGCCACCAAAACAAGCTAATTATATTGCAAAATTAGAATTTATAAATGCCTGGGCAGTCAGAAGTGTAGATATCGAAAATTATCCGGTTCAGCCACTTGGAGAATATCAGTTTAAGTCAAGTATTTTTGTTGTTGAAAATTCTAGTTGGTTAAATGATGTTTTTAACCTCAGAAACAAATATTACAGCGATAACTATACTGGTTGGAAAGATATCGAATACAAACATTTTCTGGTAAAAGGACATGATAATTATTTTGAAATAATTGCACAAGATTATAAGGTGAATAAAGTTAAAAGAAGAAAAGCCGGAAAGAAGTAGTGGTGATATTTTAGATATGGAAAACCTGGCATTAGAGGTAAAATCGAAAAATTTGAAATTAAAAATGGTAAGAGGATAAAGAACAACCGACTTAGAACCAGAATATTTTGTAGAAAAAACTAGATAAATCATTTTCAGATTAAGAAAACATATATTTTATACAAATGACTAAAACGAAAAATAAATATCTAATATTATTTTCAAATGGAATTATACGATACATAAATATTTTATTACAAATATTAGCATTTTGTTATAGTAATCATATAAATGCACAGGAATTTGTCAAGGAAAACAAACCCGAATTTGAAGGCAAGGTAAAGTCTGTTATAGAATCAAAATACGAGGTAACTACAGATTCAGGAGGAGTTCTTAAAAGGAAGAAAATATCATTAGATGGTCGTTATGGATACGAAAAGGAATTTTTCAATAGAAAAGGACTTTTAATAAAGAGAATAACGTACAAGCTGGATGATAGTACAGCTTTGGTCGAAAATTATAGCTATAAAAATAAAAACAGGAGAAAAACAGAAATACGAAGAGATGGTAATCATAAACTGGTTTGTAAAATTATTTCAACCTATGATAAGTATGGAAACTGTACCTCCGAAATTAATTATGAGCCTGATGGAGAAATATTTTGGCAAACAACCTATGAAAATAAATATGATTCCGATGGCAGATTTGCGACAGTATTAGAATATGATCGTAATGATTCACTTAAATTCAAACGTTCTTATATGTATCAAATCAGAGAAGATAAGTATTTTGAAATAATAGAAGAAATTGAATACGGAAAAAGCAAAACTGTTAGCGGTTTGGTTTACGAATATTCGATAAACAACAAAGAACTTCCATTGAGGTATATTATCTTCAATTCCAAAGGATTTCCAATATCATCCAGATCTTATTCTTATAACGAAAATAATGATATTATAGAATATGTGGATTATTTGCAACGAAAATATACCATGAAAAACAAATATGACGAAAATGGAAACTGGATTATTCGTGAAATTAGTGTAAACGGACAATTCAGGTATATTGAAGAAAGAATTATAAAATATTACTAACCTAAACAATATGAATTTTTCAATAGAAAATCCAATGCCTCCATTATGGTTAATGTATCCCAATATAAGTCAATACAGCATTGGGTGGAGAATGGGGTATGGCGAAGGTTATAAATTCGATCTTTTCGATTGGTTGAAAAAACTTTCTTCTGATGAGAAACAAAGATATATTGAGATGTTTCCAGCACCGAAGCTTTGGAGAAACTATTGGGATGAATCAGAAGATAGCGATTCAGACGAAACAGAAGAAGAATCCTGTTTTAACTATGAGTATATTCAATTTTGGAATAAAAACGGCGAAATGAAATATGATAGGGATAAAATTACTCTGGAATATAATAGCGGGAAGAAACAAGAGTTTATTTTTTTCTGGAAACCTGATGATTCAAAAGTTGATAAGTCATGTTTTAGCCAGTGGCAAAAATCACCATTTGAAGTTGATGTATGCGATTATTCATATGCGGAACAGTATATGATGGCTGAAAAGGCTCAACTTTTTGAAGATGATGATATAGAGGAGGAAATAATGGCTGTTACAACACCAAAGAAAATGAAGGATTTAGGGCAAAAGGTGCGTAATTTTAATCAACAAGTATGGGACAAGTGTAAATATTCTATTGTATTAGCTGGTAACTATTACAAATTTACACAGGATAAAGAAATGATGAATTTCTTATTGTCAACTGGTAATAAAGTTTTGGTTGAAGCTAGTCCGTTGGATAAAATATGGGGAATTGGTTTAAGCGAGGAGCATCCCGATGTACAAAATCCAAATCTTTGGAAAGGACAAAATTTGCTTGGTTTTGCATTGATGGAAGTACGTGACGAAATCAAACGTGTGTATGCCAATTATGATAAAATCAATTGGTCGCTTTTTGAAAAATATTTGTAGTAAATGCATGAACAACTAGTTTTTTATGGGCAGGGCAAAACATAGAAGATTAAAACATAAAGGGCAATCCTATTTATGGAAACGAGTTCACTATCATCTTGAAGAATACAAAGTGTGCGAATGTGCTGAGTTGGTAACTATTTATCTCGAAGGTTATAAAAATTCACCATTAAGAGTTCATTTTAGGGAAGAGGATAACAAAAATATAGATTCAAACCCGGAATCACGAAAATGGCTGGTAGGTTACCCTGATTCAGGTGTGATATGGACTGGTTCAAATCATGATGAAAAAGCTAATTATGTTGAGGTAAATTTAAATCACCCAAAGATAATTGTAAAAATAATAGACTATTTCCTTATGAATAACTGGAAACCCAAAACAGACAGTCAAGCATTTGTAGTGGAAGGTGCTTTAACATTGTTTGAAGATATTTTTTCGGAGGAGATTACCTATAAGCAAAGTTTAAAGCATTTTCACTTTCAGAAAAACAAGTAGAAGTAACTTGATAAAGTGAGGTTATTTAATTGCTGATATATCAAAATAGCTTTTTCGTAATTTATGGAATCTCGGTCGCATTTATTACAATATTTTATGTGTAAAAAAATGTTTATAAAAAATATTTGTTTCAACATATTGATACTTTTTCTGACAGGTTGTTTCAATTTATGTTATGCTCAGGATTCTTTAAAAGTTTATGGCTATGTAGTTGATGAAGAGACTAATTATCCGCTATCTAGCATTTACTTAACAATTAATGGTGTTTCGGTTGGAACAACTACCGATTTTGAAGGATATTTTGAATTTAGGGCAAGTGTTGTCGATTCGGTTTGTATTTCGTTTATAGGCTATAAAGCAGAAGTTCATTCAGTTAGGGAGCTAGTTGGAGATACCGTTTTAATGAAAGTTGAAGATTCAATCCTTGATTGCGATGTTGCTTATGTTTACAGTCCTATTTCTATTGGCTATATTGGAAATTTTGAGGAAAGAAATGGAATTACTTTCAGAATACCGTTTGTTGGCTTGTTGAATAAATTTGTTTTTTGGCCATCAAAAATATGGAGGGGGGGATTAAGTCTTAATTATATGAGCAATAATGAGGATAACTTTAGTTTATTATTGGAAGCGAAAAGAAATAAATTGTTCAGTTATGGTCGGGTATATTCTCTTAGTTTTGATCTGGCGTGGCATAAGAGAAGATTTGATTTTGACAATATTCCTGAATTCAACATTAATGACTATAAATTAAAATTTAATAACGCAACAAATTATGTTACTGTTATTCTTGGTTTAAATCGTCGTGATGAATTATATGAAACTAAATATGGAGGCATATTGGGAGTATGGAAGTACATTAGGAAAATAAATACTTTTTTTAATGCAGAAGCTTTATGTTATTCAGGGAATAGTGAATATCACTTTTCCATTGACCATCATATTAAGTATTTGTTAAAAGGAATGCATTTGGGATGCAATTACAATTATTATTCTCAATATAATGAGTTTAACTTTACTGTTAAATATAATTATATGGTTTGTATAGGTATAGATTAATTTTGTTGGTGTAAGTATTAGAAAATGAAATAATTATGGTTAAAATGCTTGTTAAACACAAACGACAATGATTATTTTAATTATGCGGTTCATTAAACAACCCAATACTTCCTTTCCCTTTAATTTTTGTAAATGAAAACTAATAAATTTTCATATCGGGCTAAACAATATTTTTCTTCATTAAAAAGATATGAAGAGTATGTTGTCGATGAGTATTTGGTAAATACATATCTGCAAAAACAGACAGATGTCTCAATGATGGAATTTTTGCGATTTCAAATTCAGTATTCGGGTTATGAACTCACTATTAAAAATGAACCGGGACACACATTTAAAGCATTTTTGCTTTTGAAACAACAAATAGAGCAAAATCAACCATCAGAATTTGAATGGTTTGACGATCGACTGGTTGAAATTTGCGGAGACCATGCTAGTGCGCAGTTTAATTTCTTTCTGACTCATAAGGGGGAGATTTGTACGTTAGACAATAATGATGAGATCAATATAATTCATTCGTCATTTGAAAAAATGGTGGAAGAATATGCTTTGCGTAATGAATTGTCTGACTGGGTTTCAAGTTCATACTACGATGTAATGGATGTGTCGAAACTCAACCGTTTTTTGAAAAATCAGCTACAAATAATTTCCGAATGTACAGATGAGTATTCTACCTGGTGGAAAAATGATGAAATTGCTGCAGTTAAAGGCAAGTGGCTCGACAGACAGGCATTCTATTTTCATGTGTATGGGAAAAAACAAAGTAGCTGTGATGATTTTATTATGAATTGTAAAACTTTAGCTTTAATCAACTAATGAGATACACCAACATAAATAAATGGTGGGAATTTTCACCTGAATATTGTTCTAATTTAGATGAAAAAGACAAATCCCAGTTAAAACCTTTGCAAACAGAATATTGTCAAAAACTGTGGAAACAATATGTATCGGAAAAGCATCAGCATTTAATGAAGATAAAATCTGATGATGATTGGAATATTTATCAGAAAGAATTGCAACCATATAATTGGGAAAAAGACTGGGAAAATGATAAGTACAATGCTTTTTTCGAAAATGTAATGCCATTGGTAAGTTGGGGTGAAAGTGATATGGTTTACTTTTTCCAGAATAGTACTTGTGGTATTGAAGCTCCGTGGAAATTGATTTGTAAATATTGGATGTCATTTTTGTATGAGGATGAGGCAAGTATTATCATCAACCCTAAAAGTGAAACTGCAATCTTATTAATAGTAGGAGGGCATATTGAATTAAGAAAGCGGAAAAGATTTTATGGAGAGTATCAGCCGTTAATAGAAATTAAAAATATTTATGAACTGATAAACCTTATTCGCCCTCGTTTGGGAATGTACATTGGTGAAAATACCATTACAGCTATGCGAAGTTTTTTATTCGGGTATGGTTTTGCTTTGGAAGTTCACAAAATTAAAAGAGAAAGTGAAGAACCTGATTTTGCTTTGTTTCACGATTTTGTAGCGAATAAATACAATGAAGAATCTTCAACAGCAGGTTGGTGCAATCTGATATTAAAACACAATGAAAACGACCAAAAGAAATCTCTCGAAGTGTTTTTTAATTTGGTTGAGGAATTCCGACAAACTATCAATTAACCTGAATATCCTATGAAAGATTATAAATATTATCAGAATTTGAATTCAAGAGAAATAGAGTTACTTACTCAAAAGCTTTTTACTGAAATAAAAGATGAAGAGGAAATTGTAAATATTCTTGTTCATCTCTCATTATTTACTGATGGTTCTTTGTTGAAAAAAGTATATCCCAAATTGGTGGAAAACAAAAGGTTTTATCCATCGGAAATATATTTACATGCAGATGATGATATTGCCAATAGGTTGATAGAACTATTAAGTTCAGGAGAATATGATGATAATTCATTGTCTGTTAATCACATTTTGTGTTGTTTGGCCTGGATTGGCACACAAAAAGTTGCTGACTTCTTTAATGAGGCAACAAATGAAAAGCCCGAATGGTCTAAAAAATTGCATGTACCTCCATCGTTTTATACAGAGCAGGGTGGTTGGACTATTTTAGCAGACGGAACCATAAAGCAATTGACAAATAAAAATGTAAAAGTACTCGAAAATAAGCATCAGGCAAAAGAGGAATATTCTGAAATTCCAACATTCGTAAAATTACAGGAGAAGTGTCCGTTTTGCAATAACCCGATAGTAACAGTTTTTGAAAATGAAATAAATGGAGCTGTAATTCCTTTTTCTACTTGTATACTTTGTGGTTGTTACGAACCGATTTTTATGAAAATTAATGATGAAGGTAAGAGTTTGTGGCACAATGCTAATAAAGAATGGTCACATCATAATGGAAGTTATGATATTGAACCAATCGAAGAAAATATTTTGGCATTATCAAAAGAGAAAAGAGAACCAACAAATACAATTAGTCAGTTTGTTGAGATAAGTCATTCACAAATAGGAGGATATCCAACATGGATTCAGGATTCTGAATACTTAAATTGTCCGGATTGCAATGAAAAAATGGACTTTATTGGTCAGGTAGATATGGAAGATGTAGAAGAATATGGAGAGGGAATATATTATTTCCATTATTGTTCAAATTGTCACATCACCGGAAGTAATTATCAACAAACCTAATAGTTAAATTGATAGTTGGTTGAGTTTAAATCATTATACAAAAATACCATGTATCAGGAACGTGTAAACAGAATTTTAGAAAAGCTGAATAAATTGGGAGTCAGTCGGGTTAAAACAATTGATTATGAGGAAGTGTTGGAAATTGAAAAAGAATATAATGTTAAGTTTCCTGAATCTTATGTAGTTTATCTGACACAAATTCAAAATGGAGGTTCTTCTGACGAATTACACTCGAAAGGTCCATATTATGGAATTTATTCTCTTGAACAATCTATTAGCGAAAACAAAGAATGGGAAGTTGAGATTGCAAAACCATTTAATTTTACCGACGATTTTGAATTTGAAGATATATGTGATTCAGAACCTGATATAATTGAAAAATACCAAAATACATCTGTTTTGCAAGGAACAATCCCTATATGTCAATATGGTTGTGGTGATTATTTCAGAATGATTGTTACAGGAGAAAAATCTGGTGAGATATGGGCCGATTGTGGAATAATAAACCAGACAGGTTACTATTCTTTAAAAGTAGATATTCTAACTTTTTATGAAAACTGGTTAGATAGAAAAATATTAATACAAACTGATACTGATAAAAGGCTAATAAATGCCTGGTATCCATTTTTAGAATTTGGGAACAATAAGAAATATAAAATTGTAAAGTAAAAAGCATTATCCTATGAAACAAGAAATTTTGGACAGGATAAAATTATTGGGTGGAAACATTGATAATGTTACAGGTAAATCACTAAAAGAAGATATTTTATCTATAACATTTAACACGGTTCTTTATCAAAGACCAACAGATACGCCTTGGGCAAAAGCTGAAGAAGAAGAGCCTATATGTGGAATTGGGGATTTTATAAACGAAAACGAAGACTTATTTAAACAAAATCCTCAAAAACTATATGATAAAATAATTGAAAAATACTATTGTCTGACAGAAGAAGGCTATGGTCAGGTATTCTGGACTGCAGAATTATTTACACCTTATAAAAAAGGGACAGATGATTATGTAGAATGCAATAGTGATTTTATAGATGATGATATTGATTTAGGCGAGATTATAAAATACACAAATAATTTTGAACCTGATTTTATAGAGTTATTTTACAGTTATAGTTATCCTGATAATTTTTATCTCTGTTTATCAGACCCAAATCCTGAGAATCCTACTTTGTTTGGGACAGACCACGAAGTTTTTTTTAAAGAAGTAACAAATGAAGGAAGTTTAGAAGATTTTTTAAATTCATGCTTGACAAAAGAGGAATTGATTACAATCGTAAAAAAGCGAATAGAAAAATAAAAAATACAGCTACCAGTAATGAGTAGAGTAAAAAAAAGAGAAATAATTGTTTCCGGTCAACGATATATATGGACGTTAAAAGGTAATAGAATAGATGTAGGAGAAAGCCATATTAAAGTTTTTAAAGAGGGATGTTTGAATAACATCCTTTACATTAATCCATACGATTGGACATTTGAAATTCGACCGGCAACAATTCAAAAAGCAATTATTTTTGCTTTAAATAATGGCTGGAATCCGAATAAAAACGGAAGCTCTATCCATATAGAAATAAAAGAATCAGAATTCTTTATATCACAATCTTAAAACGGATAGTCGAAAAAATAATTCCAATTATGAGATACAATATTGCACCATTTCATTCAGTCAATGAAATAACTTTTGATTCTGATATAAAAACAGTTATGGAGTTACTGGGAGAAGCTGCTAAAATTGAAATTGACAACATCACTAAACTAACTCATGAAACCCGAAAAGGTGCAATCTTTACTTATAAAGATAAGAAATTAAAAGCTGTAACATTCTCTAAACATATTGATGTTTGGTTAGATAATATCAACTTAATGCAGCAAAAAAATGTGATCAAAAATCTAAAAATACTCAATAAAAATGTAGTTAAGCAAAGTGATAAAACCACTTTTTTATTTCCTGAATTAGGATTAATTCTATCTGGATTTGGGCGAAAAAAGATTCCTGAGGGGAAATTAATTATTATATTCTCAAAAGATATGTTACCTGTATATCAACACTATGGTAATGTTTAATGCAAAATTTAAATTACTATGATTACAAAACTCATAGCATTAATTATAATTTTTTTGATACCAGCTATTACCTTTTCGCAAGAATGTCCGGTGAAAGAAAACAATGAGTTGGTGAAAAAGCATCGAATAAAGACCATTTCTGTTCGATTGAAAAGTTTTGAAGACTGGCAAAAATACGATTCTGTTGAAGTTATCAGGATGGAATTTGGTGAAGATGGTCGCATTTTACGAGAGAAAATATATGAATTGTTCGATGCCACCTTCTATTCACTGGAACATAAATATGCTTATAATAACTCGGGTCAATTATTGTCAAAAACAGAGTACAAGGTTTACTATCCCTATAGGGAACGTGATTCATCGTACTTAAACATTGTTGGCTACAAACCGGAAATACAAAAATGGACCTACAAATATGATGATAGTGGAAAGTTAACTTTTGAATATAAGTATAGCAATGCAGGGGACTCACTTCCGGTTAATTCTGTGGAATACCATTATAACTCAGAAGGACAAAAAAACAAAGCAATATTCTCATTGGTCAATATGCCTCTTTCAACCACATCAAGCAATAGGACTGAATTTTATAAATATGATAATTCCGGAAACTTAATTGAAATCAACGCAAAGATGACTAATATGGATTACAATTTATTGCAAACATACAAATATGATTCTGAGGGAAACAAAATAAAATACATTAATCAGAATGGAAAGACCTACAATTATATTTACGAAGATAATAAACTGATGACCATTGAAGAAATCAACAAAGATGACAGTGAATGGAGAATAAAAAAAACATATTCCTACGATGAGTTAGGTTGTAAAACTCGTCAAACAACAACGGTTCATTCAGGTGCAGAATGGTTTGAAGATTACGAATGCAATGACAAAGGTTTGCTGTCTGCCGAACATTGGTACACTGGCAAAAATGGGAAAAAAGCCTTCTCGTTTATTACTGAATATACCTATTTTTAAATCCAATTCTAAAGTATAAAAAAACTATAATGCAATACGATTTACAACTTATAAGGGAACAGTTTCAGGCTGGTAAAAAATTAAAATTCCTGTTTTTCTGGGGACACCAAAAGTCCAAGAACAACGAGATTGATAAAAGTTGTCTGAGTCAATGGTGGAGTTCGGATTTTGAAATTGATGGGATTACTTATTTCTCTGCAGAACATTATATGATGGCCGAAAAAGCCAGACTTTTTAATGATGCTCATAATCTTGAACGAATTATAAACTCTAAGTCACCAGCACAGGCAAAGCAGTTTGGGCGTGAGGTTATTGGATTTAAGGAAGAGGTATGGTGTGAAAACCGATATGAAATTGTTAAAAGAGGAAATCATGCAAAGTTTAGTCAAAATCATGACTTAAAAGACTTTATATTAACAACCGGAAAAAAAATTTTAGTGGAAGCCAGTCCGGTTGATACCATTTGGGGGATAGGTTTGGCACAGGATGCCGAACATTGTAAAAACCCATTAAAATGGAAAGGATTAAACCTGTTGGGCTTTGCACTGATGGAAGTAAGGGACATATTAAATGAAAATAGTTAGTTTATTTCGGACCAAAATAATGAGTGAAAAGATAGACATAAAAAAACTAAAAGCCCTGCGGGAAAGAGTTTCAATTCCAATGAAAGATGCCATTGAATTATTGAAAAAAGCAAATGGGGATATTCCGGCTGCTGAAAATGAATTTCACGCATTAAAAATAAGAGATATTTGCAGACTTACTGACTGTGATGAAAAAAACGCTGCTGAAATATATAAACTTTGTAACGGGGATATAGAAAAAGCAATCAGCAAAATAAACAATCGAGATATAATTATCACAACACGCGATACATCAGGACCTAAAAATGAAATAGGATATAGTTTATGGCCTGAAACAAAAAACGGCGACTGTTATAAAACAGTAAAACGGAATGCTGTTTTTATTCCGTCATCTGATTTTGACTATATTATTGAAGAGTTTAAATCTGTATTTCCTCAAAAACATCCTGTTTTTAAGCATGTTGAGAAGGAGTTCGATCCATGTGGAGATAATCATTTTTCCAATTCCGTTTGTAAACAAATTCTTAGTAAAATTGAACAAATAAAAAATTCAGACCCGAAAATTGAAAAGTTTCTAGAAGAGGTAAAAGATTGGCTGAATGATAAGTTAGAGTATGCTGATATTATTGTCGTTTTTGGAAATTTATAAAATAATATACGAATGAATTATATAGTTTTTGATCTGGAAGCTACCTGTTGGGAGAACAAAAGTAAAGATAACGAAACCATAGAAATAGGTGCTATATTAATTAATGACAAAAAAGAAATTGTATCGGAGTTTTGCAGGTTTATAAAACCTTTGCGACATCCACAGTTAAGCCAGTTTTGCAAAGAGCTAACTTCGATTCAACAATCCGATATTGATTCGGCTCAATATTTTAGTCATGTTATTGAAGAATTTAAAAGTTGGGTAACACAAAACGAACAGGATTATGTGCTATGTTCTTGGGGATTCTATGATAAAAACCAATTTAAAAGCGATTGTTTGCTTCATGGACTAGACGATAATTGGACAAACAAGCATATTAGTTTGAAGCATCAATACGCCGAAATTAAAAAGCTAAAAAGAGCCATCGGGATGAAAAATGCTTTAATTAGTGAAAAGATGAATTTAGAAGGTACTCATCACCGGGGAATTGATGATGCACGGAATATTGCCAAAATATTTATTAAGTATTTTGATAAATGGGAATTTGAAAAAACACAAAAATAGATTAAATAATGGGATTAAATGCTGTGTACATTAAAGTTAATGATGAAACTTTGGATTCATTAAAAAAAATGCAAGGAGAAGATTTATTAGAAGCTCTAGAAGAAATAGAAGATAATGGAGGTGAATTGGTTGATATTGATAAAATGTGGGATGGATTACATTTTCTATTGACAGGAGTTACTGCTTCTGAACCAATTTCTGATAATAAACTAAGTGAGTTTGTGGTAGGAGTCAATATGTTTTCAGAGGATGAGGATGCTGATTTTATTAGTTATTCTGCGGCTAGTGAAATAAAAAACATTTTGGAAGAAGCTAATAAAGTGAATTTGGGTGAGTTGAATGAAAAGTTTAATCCGGATACTTTTAATAAAAAAGAGATTTATCCAAATATTTGGGATAGCAATGATAGAGAGTTGCTATGGGAAGCATTAGAAAACTCTTTTAATGATTTATTAGAGTTTTACACAAAAAATAAAGACTACAATATAATTGTATCAATATATTAAACCTAAGAATAAATGAGCTACGATTTAAATTTTTGGAAATACAAAAAAGGCGTTAATCTAAATAATCAGGAAGTATATGAAAAATGTTCTGATGAAGAAATCATAGAAGGATTAGAAGAATTACCAGTTGATTTGATATTAACAAAGATTAATGATGAATTTATCAAGTGGAGAACAGAAGATAGTCACCTTGATTTTGAAAATCCAGAGGGGAAGGGTTCATTTCAGGTGTTTACTACAAATCAGTTTGTTCGCTTTGATTGTTATGGTATGTATGGAGATGATATGAACAGAATTATTGATGTGATGATATCGTTTGATTGTCCGTTGTTTGATCCACAAACAAATACCAGATACGATGAACTTTTTTAATCTATTTGGGGTTTAATTCCCCGAGGCTTGCCTCGTACTCGCGATTGTAATTTGAACAGCGTAAGCTGTTCTATTTGAACGATGCCTCTGGGCTTGCCCCGAGGTAGTTCACTGTTCAGTTAGAAGGCAATGACAGGCAAATTGAAATAGAATTTGGGAGGCTGACTTTTCTGAGAAGTTCTGTTTATTTAGATGTTGGCAAACATTATACAGTTAACAAATCAATAGTATATGGGATATAAATATGCAATACAGACTTTATTGACTGAAAAGAAATTGTTGGTCGAAAAGCTAAAATATAAAGAAGATATTGATACAAATACAGAAAAAATAGGTGAAAATTAATAATGCCATTAAATGGTTAGATAAAATATCAGAATTAAAACTTTCTGATGTGAATAAGTATGAAATTATCGAACTTCCCGACATGAATACTGGATATTCTGAGTATAGACTTATGAATGATTGTGAAACAGATGATATAGATTCTTGGATTGAATTCAAAGACCATATTGGATTAGTTGCAGGTGATTTTATTATTTGTGGGAAACCATGACAAGCAAAACTACTTAACAAACAATAGTCAAGTAAAAATTAATGGTAATACCTAAAAAGGGATTTAGAAAAATAACTATTGATGAAAATCAGTTCTTTTGGAAAGTAAGAAAGAAAATTAGTTGGAATGAAATACATAATGGATCTCTTGGAATTCCGATTCAGCATGTAAATGGAGGTAGACTTTTAATTGTCTACATAGGATTTTCTCGTTCATACTTTGAAAAAAATAACGAATTCCCTATAACTCCCTCACTAATTGAGAAATGTATTAGAAAAGCAATTGAAGCAGGTTGGATGTATAACGAAGATGGAAATCAATTTGAGTTTGATTGTTGCGATGTTATGAAGGAAATTAATATGAAAAATAAATAAAATAATGATTAGTCAATTATTTATTACGAATAGGCGTTCAGTGGTTTCAAAAGTTTATTGCTTTCTAGCACCTTGCTTACCAAATTCTAAATGTTAACTGCATTAAATGATAAGTAGAAAAAAGGAATTATGATAAAATTTACTGAATGTTTAAATGATACTTGGGATTACTTCTTTTTAGGAGATCCATCTAATCTTTCGAAATTCAAATCTGATAAAAAACTAGCTGATGATTTAATAGAGGAATTCATATCAAATGATAGTGGAGATTTAGCTGTAGAAAATGGTGTTTTGATTCCCTTATCTGGAATTGCAAACTTCCCTTATCATATATTTTTTCAAATCAATTCAACTGAATCAGTATTTACTGATAATAAGAATGACTTACAATTTGAAAGAAGTGGCTATATACTTGAAGTAATTAATGGTGAAGTTTACTTAATAACAATACCATATCTGAAAGATTGGACTGTGGGGGGTGGATTAAAGTCTCTAAAATCAAATGGGATACGGCCCAAAATTAATCTTGATAACGGATTATATAAGGTTAAGATTTTGGGTGGAGAAACGTATCAAGAAAGTGGTTGGGAACCTACTATAGAATTCATCCTACAAATAGAAGAAAAGGAAATATTATTCAATGTGGAAGACGTAAATTTTAAATTCCACATAAATAGTAAAGAATATTAATAGTAAAAAAAATGCTTTTAACAGGTGAAGAAAAGTATAAGTATTTGACTCAAAATGACCCTGATATTTTAAAATACAAAGAACGCGTATTTAAAATAGTAAAAGAAAAAGGACTTAGTTCTTATATGAATGACTCTAAGTGGTTAAAACTTCAAAGTGAAGTAACAAAACTTGAATTTACACCTGCATATTTAGAAAAACTGGTGACAGATGAAAAATTTAGATATACAGATGTAAATACGAAAAATATTTCATATTTCGGAGATTGGTCGCCCTATTACATGGAAGGGATGCCTTTATTTTTCGACATAGAGTATTTGATAATAATACCCAGGTATGTGAAGAATGTAGGTAAATTAGTGAAAGGTAAAACAATTGACATTAGTGAAAACCTGAATGATGTTTTGACTAAACTCAATGTACCTTTTGAAATTGATAATAATAATTTTATCGTTTGGGGATATAAATGATTGAATTTGAAAAATACCAGAACAAGCTTCAAAAGGAAATTTCCAATAAGAGTAGTTTTATGAATTCAACAAAATGGAAATACTTATTTTCGATAATGAGAAGTGATGACTTTACTTATTGTGCCAAAGTAAAACTTCTTTTAGATGAAGAAATAAGAGATTTTCATATACCTGACACAAGCGATTTCATAAATGAAAAATATCTTGAAGAAGTTTGGGGAGTGTTTGAACTCAAAGAAATTGAATGGATACTTATACCAAATCAAATAAGTTACGAAAGAAAAAACCGAACAGAAATATTAACTCCCAAAGTTGAAGTTCAGGACATCAAAAAATTGGAAAGACAATTAAAAACAGGAAAAAAGATTGAGTTTGAGGTTAATGAAGAGGGATTAATTATTTATGGTTATAAGTAAAAAACTTTATGGAGTTTTATACAAAAAATGAAGATACAATACAATTACACCATTAATAAAGGCTATGAATAAACATAATAGAATATTTTTTAAAGGAAACCCATATTCAAAAGGACATTTAATAACTAACTTTATTTGGAGTGGGCGACTTGATCAAGAAAAAGGACTAGTGTTTGACTTTCATTTGGATACAGATAATTATTATGCGGAAGATGATTCTGATGATATTGAAGAACCGAAGTCTGATTGGTGTGCAAAAATAGCATGGAGGAATTTTCATAAATGTACTTTATCTTCAACTGAATGGCATTATAGTGGTATAACTGTTGGAACACCACACCGTAAATTTGACTTTAAGCAATTAAATGAATTATTGGTTGATAAATTACCACTTGAAGAAGGTTTTGATTTTGAAGACTTGGCGTTTCACATTTATTTATTGGGACATGACAGTTGTGCTAATCATAGAATTATTTTTAAAGAAATCAGATCTAATAAAACTTACAATATTAACTGGACAGGAAAAATAGCTTTGACCTATTGTGGTGAAGTTGATTTTATATATGATTTTGAAGCGAACATTAGTAATGTGAATTTTGCAGGTGTTGAATTGTGCGAAAATATTAGTATAGAGGAAAATAAAAAGCTATTGAAATTATGTGTGACTGATGATACTATGTTTGAGTTAATAGATGATAAATTTCAGCTTACAAATCAATAATTGAATGAGCACATATACCAAATCAATTAAATTATGAAAAACAAACATAAGTGTTAATTTTCAAAAGTTAAAGTTCAGGATATCAAAAATTTGGAAAGAAAATTAAAAACAGGAAAAAAGATTGATTTTGAGGTTAATGAAGAGGGATTAATCATTTATGGTTATAAGTAAAAAGAACCTGATATGGCTTATGGTTAAATAGAAATATTAAAAAATAAGTATGGGAATACAAGCAACACATATGTATTTTAAGAGTGGGATACCTAAAATAAAAACCATTCGCAATAAATTCTTTGAGGTAACAGGTTTGGAACTCCGCTTAAAGTATAAAAAGCAACTTGTAGAGTTACAAAAAGAAGAAGAAATTATTCCAAAAGGTATAATAGGAGAAAATTCTAATCTTTCATACATTGAGTTTTATGTCGAATCTTTCTACTCTGTTCATATGGAATATTCTGACTCAAACTCTTTTGAATTGGAGTGCGGATTAAAAGGGCGATATTTTTATATGGCACTTCAAAAAACGTTTTTTGAGCTGGGAGGTAAAAAAGTAGACCGAGAATATGGAATGGATTTATGTGATGCAGATGATTCTTCTGGTATTGATATAAATAACTATCTGCTTCCTTATGATAAGGATGACAATTATTGGGCTGATATTAAAAAATGGAATGACTACAATATATCTGACAGACCGGAAAAATAAGTATCCTTTAAATAAACAATAAATATTGAAAATTTAAGAGTTTGATTTTTTCTGTGTATTAAATTATGATTCATAGAACTATTTTGTGAAACACTCATTTTTGTAAAATATTGCATACTGAAAATCAGTATAAAAGAAAAACAAATATTGCGATAACCACTAAAAGGATCAATGATTCTAAATTATTAAATGAAACGTAATTCAGAACATATTAAGAAATTAGTTCAGCAAGAGTTGAAGGAAATTAAAAACGCTGTTGTAAAAGAAGGATTTAGTTTATTATTGCTGTCCGAACCGATTCCACATTTAAGAAAATGGGAATATGGTGAAGAGGATGAAAAATTTGAGTGCTGGACTATTGCTGTCGATTCTAAAACAGAAACCGCAATTGTATTCTCAGATTATGGACATCAGGGATGGGGTTTAGTTTCAACAATAAATTTAGAATTTGGCATGGATTGCGGATGGTTTAACAATCTCATGGAGTGTTATTTGAACTCATTTGCTGCCAGCGAATTGTCTATTTGGAGTGTAATGAAAGAAACAGAAAATGGGAACAAGGTAAGGTTAACTAATAAAATGAAAATGGATGTTGCTTTTAATGAGAGAGATAGGTTTGCTGATGTAGATATAAATGGAAGGTATCATGTTGATTACATCTTAGATTAATAATTATTCTCAATTAAAGAAGTAATGAAAAACAAAGGGAAATTAATTGTAGGTCCAACAGAAATTGAATTGCCAACAACATTTGTAGAAAAGTATAAAGAAGAATATTTTATCGAAGAACGAGAAGGGAAACATCTTTTGAATATCTCTTCGAAATATTATGTAACAATGAACCCTAATGGTATATTGAGAGATTTGAAAGAAGTTGTGAAAGATGCTGGTTTTACTGTGTATGCAGCAGTTTTATGGACAGATGGAGATTTCCTCAGAATTAATTTAACAACAGGAAGAGCAGAACGTTTTGCATCTAATGATGAGTATTATTTATAACAAAAACAAAAATCATATATAAAACACAATGGGACACAGAGGACAATTAGTTGTAAGTGACACGAGAATTGAATTGCCAACAACATTTGTCGAAAAATATAAAGAAGAATATTATATCGAGGAACATGAAGGAAAGCACTATCTGAATATTTCTTCAAAATATAAAAAAAAGGAGCATAATGACATCTTGAAAGCTTTACATGCTTTAGTGAAAGACATTGGCTTTACTGTGTATGCTGGAATACTGTGGGAGGATGGTGCATTTGACCGGATTAATTTAGAAACAGGAAGAGCAAAGCATTTCACCGTTAATGATGAATATTATTTGTAATACATTACACAAAAAACGATGGGATACAGAGGTAAATTAATTGTAAGCGAAACGAGAATTGAGTTACCAACAACATTTGTAGAAAAATATAAAGAAGAATATTACATCGAGGAACGCGAAGGGGTGTATTGGTTGAATATTTCCTCGAAATATGAAAAAAAGGGACACTATAACATATTGGTAGATTTACATGCCTTAGTGAAAGACTCAGGCTTTACAGTCTACGCTGCAATACTATGGGAAGATGGAGCATTTGACAGGATTAATTTAAAAACAGGAAAAGAAAAGTGTTTTGCACCCGAAGATGAATATTACTTATAAGAAATATAATGTCACAACCATTAAATGATAAGATGAAGAAAATCAAACAAATATCAGGTGTTGAAGAGGCTATTAGAAAAAGACCGGGGATGTTTCTGGGTGGTGTTGACAGTAAAGGTATTATCGATTTGTTCAAAGGATTATTAGTTGATTGCATCAAAACCACAAATAAAGCACACAATTTCTTTCATATCACTGCTTTTTCAAAGTTTGAATTTGAAATAGACATTAAATCTTTTGAAAATATTTCTGGTTTTCTTAATACTCTACAACAAGACTTTAAAAATATTGAGGACTATAAACAGTTTTATTTATACTTACTTGACGTTTTAAGCACTGATTTAATTATCAAAGAAAATTCTTTAACGGAACTTGTTTTGAAATTTACATTAGACACAAACATTTTCAACGAAACAGTCGATTATCTTGAATTATCGAAATCAATTTTCCAGCTTGCCTGTTTAAATAGGAATTCTAAGTTTTTAATTACAGATAACAGGTTTCAATATCAAAGTCAAAATTATTACTATTTTCCTGATGGAATTAGATATTTATATGATAAAAAAGTAAAAGATGCTTTGGGTAAACCTGAGTTTGAAATTAGCTTTGATAATTTTATAAATGGATTAGAATATCAAATTTTTCTTGGATACAGGACTGATTGGTATCCTTCTTCATTAATTATATCATTTGCTGATAATATTCATACAATTTACGGTGGTTCACTAGAGAACGGAATACTGGCAGGATTGATAAGTGCTTGCAGACACTATGTGAAAACAAATGATTTAAAAAATTTCAATATCAAAAAGAAGAAATTCATCAATGGATTAATTCTGGTTGCCTCTGTAAAAGGAAAAGAATTTAAATATGGAGGAAGTTTTAAAGAAACACTCGAGGATGAAAAAGTGGAAAAAGATGTAAAAAAGCAAATGAAAAAAATAACATTGGATTTCATGAATGTTAACAAAGATAAAGTAGACAAATTTATTTGGCGATTTGACGAGACTCAACTAACAAGCGATATGTTTTAAATGAGAAATATAGCAATTAAAAATAACCTACTGAACCCATGAATACAGAACAAAGTATAAAATTTTACTCAGCAAAAGAAAATTATGGAGAATTTTCAAACTTTGCTCCTTATCCAATAAAGTTGAAGGGAAAAGTCTGGAAAACAAGCGAACACTACTTTCAGGCTCAAAAATTTAGTGGGACAGATTATGAAAACAAAATAAGAAAAGCACCATCGCCAATGAAAGCTGCTGAACTAGGGAGGACTCGAAAAGTAAAAATTCGATCGAACTGGGATAATATTAAAGATAATGTGATGTACGAAGCTCTGTTAGCTAAGTTTACCCAACATTCCGATTTAAAAGCCCTTCTTTTGAGTACAGAAAATAAAATATTAATAGAACATACTGAAAATGATGATTACTGGGGAGATGGAGGCGATGGAAAAGGAAAAAATAAATTAGGTAAACTCTTGATGAAACTTCGTAACAACTTAAAATAAAAATATTACAAACAAAGATGAACCATAATGATAAAAATAAAGCTATTAGCATTCTTAGAAAAGTATATCATTATTCTAATACAGATTATGAGACAAAATATGATGGAATAGTTGGGTATAAAACTGATTTTCTTACAAAAGACGAATGGAAAATATTAGAAGATAACAATCTTATTCCTAATAATATCAGTAAGCATACTCATGATAGTTTGATGATGGAATTTTTAAAACTAAAAAAGAATGAAAAACTTACAAAGGAGTTTACCACATCGCTATTTTTAAAAGGCTTGACTGGTGAATTTCCAAGATTCAGACAAACTTTAATTAGTTACTTATATTTACAAGAAATTACAGAACATAAATATAATCCTTCGGAAAAATATTCAGGATGTTCTATTTGTAAACTACCCCAAGAGACAACAATGGATAGAACCCACGAATTATACACTAGATATCTTGGACATTCGTGGAATGAATATCCGGAATCATTTGTCGCAGAATTAGAAGACATACTTCAATATCCGATACCAGAAATTACAAAAAGTGACACAGATTATCTGGTAAAACTACTTTTATCAATAAATAATGCAGACGAAAATGAAACTCCAGGGCAACTTGAAAAAAGAATAGGAAAAGAAAAACTTTTACCCAAAACCGATAAATATAAAAGGTATGGAATATTGCAAGCGCTAGCTATCCTGGGAATATTGCCGAGTGATAAAAAACTGGATAATCAGCCTTCTCGTTCAGATATAGTTTTGCCATTTGCAGGGTGGAAAGGGAAACTGGGAGTTGATTTTGATAAAGCATATGAAATTTTTAAGATAAGTTGATTTAAATTATAACTATAATTTTTCGGAATTTAAGTGCAATTTCTATAATAACTGCAATATATTTTGGAATTATCTTTTTCAAACGACTAGGGCTGGATTACAATTCGGAAGAAAAATAGTTGCTATTCCATGTTGACTATAATTCTGGTATTAATGGGATTTATATTTGTTAGATATCAGTCGGGAAAATTAAAGCACAAAAAACCTTTAATTACAAAAACAATTGATTTTAATTATTGTAGGAATTTATTGAAGTAGATTTTAGAAACTGTTTAAAATTTGTTTTTGTGAGTTATTTTGAGAGAATTAAGTTCTCAGATGAAACAAAACTGATGCGAAACGAAAGTTCGTGAATACCGATATTTATTTAATACTCATGAACAATAGCATTGTTATTTAAAGAGATTAGTTTCTTAATAAAGAAAATTGAAAATGAATAAGCAAATAACAAAAGAGGATATAAAAAATAATACGTTTTTTTGGTATAGCTATATTAGCTGGTTTAATGGTTTTGACGAAAAAAAAGAAATTAATATTGATGAGGCTCTTGATGTAGTTAATGTAAACAAACAAGAATTGTATGATTGGGAAAAAAGTTTCTTTCCTGACGATAATTCTGACGAATATGTAAGATGCATTGGAGGAAAGCTAAATGAAGAAATATCTTTTTGTATTGAATTTCATAAAGATGAAGTAGTCTATTTTCTTAACGATAAGTATATTGGAAATTTAGGAGGCCATTTTGAAGGATGGTTTCTAACGCTTGAAGAGCTAATAAAGTTTGGAAATCACGATCTGTTATTTCTTTTACTTTTACCAATGACAGGGGTTGAACAAGAGCAAATTAAATACTCTCAAACCTTAATTGCTGAACAATTAAGAACAATTTCACACTTAGTTGAAGATGCTGAATATATAGCAGAGTGCATAGTGAATGGTCTTCTTATAAATGGAAAATTTTCGATTAAAAATAATATAGGAACAGTTAATAATCAAAATCACAGTGTCAGAAACATTGATAAATATCCCGAATATAAAGACGATGTAATCAAACTGAATCTAGCATTGAAAAGTTTGTGAAATAAATAAAGATTAATTATGAAAAGAACCTTAGAGTATGGGTTAATTGACTGGGGGTGTGTTAGATGTAAATCTTAATTAATGCCTGCAAGCATCCATCGTCTCAACGAAAACTAATGAAACACACTACTTTTTTAAAGATAGTGTATATGAGAAATTCAATATTAAACAACTCGATAAATTAATAATAAGTGAAAAGTACAGATTACAAAATGGAATAAGATTATGAATTCTAAAATAGCAAAAAGCCCTGATGATAGAATAATTTCTTTTATCACCGATTGGCACAAATGCTGGTCGGTAGGATTGAAAATGGCTGAATCTGATGAGCGTTTTGATTTTGATATATGGGATAGTATGATAGAAGAAATCGAACGAGTTCATTTTGTTGAAGGTGGCCAGACTCATGCGATAGGAAGTTTCGAAGGCGAACGAACGCACAATCCGGATACAGAAAAAATTACATTTCGTGAAATACATGGAAATTCGGCCATCATATACACTGAAATTATAACTCAATGGGATGGTAGATATGAGATCAGTAACTATGTAGCTTATGACTTATTGTGTTCAAATGAAAACTGGTTGATTGTAGAAATTACCATGCCATGGCTGGCAAATATTCCACTTTATAGATTTTTGAGAAAGCCTAAAAATTTAAAATTGTTAATGGATAAGACGTCCATAAATGTACCTGTATTAAATGAGGAACTACTGTATGATGCTCCATTTCAATACAACGGGAAAGAGCTTGTTCAAGGCAAGTTTCAATCTATAAAACTAGAACAAGTGGGGTATATTCAACTAAAGTCTGGAATTATCGGTTGTTATGGTTGTTATGAAGATGGAAGGAATTTTTGTGAATTTGAACCCCTGAAGAAAAGAGTTCGACCAGGAATATATCCTATAGAAACCTCCTACAAGGATTGCTTTGTGCGAATAAAGTTTAATACAGAAAAACAGGTGATAAAATGGGCCAAAGCAAATACTGTGTGTAGAGACAATAGAAATGAAAATTTCGGGGCTTTTTTATTATTTGATGCTTTATCTCTGACTAGTGCAAAACATTATAATATAGATAAAATAATAAAGAAATGGCGTCAAAATACCATACCATCATTACATTCCATAATTTATGAAAATGATATTTTTATTACTGGTGCCAGATATGAGGAAGCATTCTTTCTTACTTATTGGGGCTTGGATGAAAATAATGAAGTAGTATCCTTGGAACTAAGTTTTTATCCTTCCAACTTTAGTGGATAATATTTACTATTACTATATACAAAAGTATGAATAGAAAAGAAAAACTATATAAGAAAATAGAATCTCTTGGATATCTGGATAATGAAATTCTTGTTACAATTGAGGATTTCTTCGAAGGAAACAATGATTATGCTTCGATTGGAGTGAATCTTTATCCCCATCAACCATTTCCATCAGATTTTCATTCAAAATTTAAATAAATCAGGCAACTTGATACAGTAGATAATATTTACGTACGGATTGCTGATACAGAGAACAACGACAGGGCTTACACTGATGCAGTTAATGTGAATAAGTAGTTTTGAGCCAATTTAAAACTTAACTAAAAATAAATGAGGACAACACTTAATATTAAAATATTTTCATTTGGATTCAAATACTATCATAATGATTTACCCCCTGCGTGTGATCTAAGAATTGATTTGCGGAACAAAATGAAAAATCCTCAAAGTCATCTTCCTAAAGGTGCAACAGGGAAAGACAGAAAAGTAGTAAAAACAATTTTAGATGCAGAGCAAAACAAGAAATATATTGAAAGTTTATTAAAACGAGTAAATCTGAAAATTGCAGAAACTAGTAAAGAAAATTATAAAATAGGAATCGGTTGTCATAGTGGAATTCACAGAAGTGTAGTAATTGCAGATTATTTATCAGAGGAACTCGAAAAGAATGGATATGAAGTAGATACTACGCATGTTCATTTAAAAAGCAAACCCTGATGCAACTTCAAAATATATTATTATCATGATTATAAAATACGGACTAATTGGATGTATAATTTTATGTTCTATTTCATGTAGTCGGATTAAGAATAAATCCCAAAGGCTTGTAAATAAGTCTAAAACAAATGCAAAACACATGATTGCTAAACAAATGGATAAAGTTTTTCCTCCATTTGACCATGACAAACCAGATACAGATAACAACAAGAAACGTTTTAAGGACTTCTTAAAAATTGAGATAACCCCTGATGTTTCAGAAATTTACTGCTTTGATGATGTTGTTGGAATTGATGCCGATTATATGTTTGCTTTTAAGTGTGATTCAACTACATCAGAAAAAATAATCCTGACTCATAATTTAAAAAAGGATTCAATTGAAGAAGATTATGGATTTGGTTTACAACATGATTTTGATTGGTGGGACAAAAAAAGAATATCTCAACTTGATAAATATAGTTGGACAAACGGAGAAGGTTATCATAAATTTTATTGGTATGACCAAGAAAATGGTAAAGCCTATTTCTTTGACTTTGATTTATATTAAAAGGTAATGGCGATAAGCAAGAAAAACAAAAATAGGGTAGTTGTTGAGGGAAAAGAATATTTATGGTGGGTATTCGATGAGCATGATCAGGGTGTGTTTTGCGGTATTCAGGTAAAAATAGTTTGCTCTGACCAAACTCACTATGTTCAATATGGATTGCAGCAAGATGCAGACGACCTTAAAGTTGTGGTGGTTTTAAGAAATGAGACCAATGCTGTTTGTTTTGAATGTCCACGATTTGAGAATGAAGACGGTATTATCACAAAAACCGGGATTGCCCGGATGGTTATGTGGTGTAAAAACGAAACGAAAAACAAATTGTATGAAGCAGATAAAAATAAACATGATTCGAAGATGAATGACTATCAATCTGAATTAAAAGCAATAAAGGAGGTTATGTGTAGATATAAAAAAAATAATGTTTAATCTTAACTTCTGTATATTAGTTTATGCGCTGGTTTAATTGCTTATTGTGATTAAAATAAATAAAATCGACTGGCAACAGTAGTCGATAATTAAAATTATAAATCATCTGTCAATGACAATATTTGATAAAATAAGGAAGCTTTATAGTGTGCCTGAAAACGAAAATTTTGGATACGCAGAAAGTGAACTTAAAGAACTTGAAATGCGATTAAATATAAGCTTACCGCAAAAATTTAAAAGTTATTATCAAACTTTAGGCCTGAATAAAAGGATTAACAATTCTCATAACAGATTGCTTAAACCTGCTACCGAAGTAGGCTTTTCAAATGATCGGTATTTAGTTTTTTATGAAGAAAATCAAGTTGCTGTATATTGGGGAATTAAAGAAGAAGATTTGATTCTTGAGAACCCTCCTGTATATGGGAATTATGGTACTAATGAAAATCCTGATTGGCAAATCGAAGGAAAGACAATAGAAGACTTTTTTTTGTTAATGGCCATTTACAATGGAACACTTGGAGGTCTTAAGTATAATGCTAATAGTTTTGAGTCGGTTAATTTTGAATTAGTTAACAATATTAAAGATAATTGGGTAGAAATATCTGAAATTAGTTGGGAACAACAAAAAGTTTATACACATAATTTCAATCAGGTTCTTAGTTTGAGTTTCGATGAAAACGAAAATTGTACCGCTATTTTTTATGGTACAGAAGAACAGGACCAATTCGATTTGTTGCTCGAAAATTATAATATTGATTGGTCATATACTTCATATGATGAAGAGTTTGAAGATGAAGAACTATGATTCATGAAAAGTCGTATCCTGAAAATCAGCATGCACGAAAAACAAATACTGCGATAGCCTCTAAAAGGATTGATGATTCATTATTTATTGAAAGTGAATTATGGATAAAATATTAGCTCTGAATAGAATCAAAAATATTGAGTGGGATAAGTATTGCACTCCAAATGAATATTCGCCAGAACAGGCTAAGACTTCAATTACGAACTTGGTTTCAATCAATGGAACAGATCATTATCCAGACATATGCCACGATGTGCAATCAAGCATTGGAAATGACCATTGTGGCACTTACTATCCGTTAATTTTCGAAATCATTGATTTTTTAATAGAAATAGAATCTGATTTTGAAAATGAATTTGTACGAAAAGCAACCTATGCAATATTAAACAATATAAGTTATTTTGAAATTGATTACGGCAATTTGAACTTTAACGAAATAGAGGCTTTGACCAATAAAATGAAAACAAAACTAAATAAATATAGAGATTAAACACAATATCAATAAGTAATAAAAAGATAACAATGAAACACCAACAAATTTTAGATAAACTGGCTTCAAAACAACTTAATCAATCTATTGACGAAGATTTGGCAAATCAGGTTCATTTAATAAAATCTGGTGTAGATTCTGATATGATGCCTGATAATAGACATTTAGAAGAATTTGTGGGTATTCATACGGTTCGTAATCTGTTTTCTAAACAATAAACAATAAAAAAGATGTTTACAAACTAACATTTTTGTATTTAAAATATGAATAAGAGTCTAATTTTGAGAATGATCGTATGTGTACTGTTCATTGCAGGTTGTACTTCAAATAGCAAGGATAAGACATTTAAAAAGGGTAAATTATTAAAAACCCGGTATTACCAGGAATTCCCAGGCCCTTCATTTCATGAAAATCTATATGAATTCAACTTTAATATTGACTACATATATGGGCATAGGGTAACAGTATCAAAATACCATGAGACGATAGATACTGCAAAAGTGCATGGGTGGATTAAGAACAATAAATTAAAGTGGTATTTAAACAACTTACACATTGAAAAAGGAAGAATGGATTCTGCGGGAGACATAGAGATAGCCTCTGAGTATGATAACTCCAAGAGTTTTCTAAAGCAAATTGATGCTGAAATATTTCATAATAAAATTAACGAGGTGTTATTTCCTAAGTTGATTACATTAAAAGGAGATACCGTTATTGGTAATTACCTGTTCGAAATTGAGGTAAACGATTGGAATGAATACACAAATTATGGAAATACAACTGTTGTAATAAAAGACAAATCAACAAAAGAAGTAATTCAAACTATTACTTCCGATAGGTTCTGGTTCAGTCCTTTTCTTTATTTTGGTTACGATACCGATTATAATTTTGACAATATAAACGATTTATATTTTTATAACGGCAATAATGGGGGATATGGCACGCCTACTTATTGTTATTACATCTACGATAAAAAACTCAACAAATTTATTTACAATCAACAGTTGGAATATTTGGCTGCCTGCATGGGTATGAAAGTAGATAAAGCTAAAAAAAGGATTATAAGCTATGCTAAATCCGGGTGTTGTTGGCACAAACAAGAAGCTTATGTCGCCAAAGGCGATACATTTATTTTAATGAAACGACTTGTAAATGATGAATTTAACTATCCTAAGTCGATTATATTGGAGAGGTTTTTCCCGAACGGAAAAACTAACAAAAAGACTTATTATATTGATAAAATAACAAAAAAACAAATAGATAGACTGTATGAAAATTTTTGATTGAGAAGACAATAAGTATTTATATCAAATGAATTTTAATCTTAAAATATAGAATACGATTAAAGTGTGCGCAGGAAAATGCATGATTGTTTATAGTCTTGAATTGTAAAACATAAAATATGACAGTACATAGTTATTTCGGAAAAGTAGAAATGAATTGGGACGGATTTTCTTCTGAGTATAAAATAAAAATACCTTATTTTGATAAGGAAGTAGATGTGTTTCTTGGAGAAGAATTTGATGAAGATGGTGAGGAAGTATCTCTTGTTCCTACCGAGCAACAGTTAGACGAATTTGAGCAAACATTAAAAGCTTTTTTGAGTTCTATTGATAGTGTAATTATCGGTATTCAACAATCTGCTTTTGATTATTATCAGAGAATATATGCTAAGTATTACGAAAAGCCATTTGAAGTTCTGTTTGAGAATTCGAAAGTACAAAAGAAACAAAATGGTGAGCTACATGAATCTCTTAATATTAATACTAAAGAAAAACATTTTGAGTATATGAGGGATATTTTGCACTTCAGAATAATAGAGAAAGAAACCATAAAGATTTCAATTGGATATGATCTTGATGCAGAACATGGTCTTGAAGTTAAATTAGAGAAAAATAAAGTAGCTGCTGTTAGCGGAATTGCAGATACTTGATTGTAGTTTTTTTATTAGAGAAGTTGTTTAAAGTTGTCTAAGAAGGATAATGCAAAAAGCAATGATGTTCAGAGCTTTCCAATGCGACTTTTTGGTTTCAAAACGCACAAGTATAGCCTTGAAAGCATCGAGCCATGCATTGGTTCTTTCTACGACAAAACGCTCTTTGTAAAGAGCTTCATCCAAGAGTGAAACGTCATTCTTACCATTGCGTTTATTGTTATCAATGTTGTCAAAAATATCATGTTTTAAAAGGCAATTTCTAAATGGTACTGTATCAAAACCAGCATCAGCATTTAGAAAAAGTCCATCGACACCTATATTTGACTGTTCTAATGATGCAACCATGCCATCAAAGTTTTTTGTGAGCTCAAAAGCATCATTATGGTTCCCAGATATTGGGTCACTACAAGCAAGTGGTATACCCTTACTATCGGAGAGAATAAGCATATTGCTTGTCTTGCACTTTTTTCTTCCCTGGTAAGCAACTGCTTCACCGCCACGTTTGGCAGGTGTATGTGTTCCGTCTAGCTGAACAGATGACATATCGAGTAATGATTTATATTTTTTGAGTAGTACTTGCCATAGCTTGCTCCAACTACCATCTTTACACCATTTACGGTAATGGGCATAAACGCTATTCCAACTGTACTTAACACTAAAAAATTGTTTTATCGGTATCTCACGCCATTGACAGCCTGTTTTAAGGCGAAATATAATTGCTTTGACAACTTGGTGCAGTTTAACTTTAGTATTGTCCCATGAATTGCCAAAAGCTAAATATGGGTTTATGTTTTTTTTATTATTTGAGTACTTAACACGTGATAAATATTTATTAAATATACTAAATATCTATCTGAATATCAATTATTTAAATAGCTTAATTAATTCTATTTTAGGACTTTAAACAACTTCAGAGAAAAATATGATAAAACAATGAAAATAGAACAAATAAAAGAGAAATTTGAAATTGATATCGGGGCACCAATGCCTACTATATTGTCGAATGAATACAACCTTTATTTAATTTTTTATGTTCGTAATCGTATTCCAGATTGGGACGGGAAAACAGTTCATTTACGAACAGAAAAGGATGAAGGAATTGTAACTGTAAAATTCGACCGGTTTATTCAGTATAAATTTGGATACCCTAATGATGAAGCAATTGAAGCACATCCGCTTTACAAATTAGGACTTGAACCATATTCAATTCAAAAAGTGGTGGATTCTGAGTGGATAAGTGAACTTAAAAAGATGAATTCTGTTCATCCTTCTCATAACGACAAGCGTTTTGATAAATATGAACATTTTATATTTTTCTTTCATGATACTTGTTTTGAAATTGTTGCAGAAGGCTATTCTCTTGTGGAAAATTCCGAATCAAATTTAAGTGATGAAATCCAACGGATTGGAAAACTTTTATAAGTGAAAATTAAAGGAATAAAATACAGGATTCAGAATCTGAAAAAACATTATAGCAGATGAGTTTAATTGTGTACCCGTATCGAAGAAATGAACAAACCGGAAGTTTAATTGATATTGAAGAACAGCCAAACGAGCCGTTTAATGATATATTTGGATTAGAAGTGTGGCGGCTAACTATTTGGGGATCTGCTTGTTTGGGAAAGCTCAATTGCAAACTTTTAAATTCACTGAAACATCAGGATATTTATGCAGAGAATGAGGAAATTGAACAGTTATTTAATGAAATTGAATTGATTAAGAATAATATATCCTATGTTGCAGATGAACTAAATGTAAAAATTGAATCATTACAATTCAGGCTTGATAACGCTCTTGATGCAATTCGTATTGCAAAGAAATACCCAAATAGCGGAGTTTGCATTGGATAAATTGAAAATGAATTAAGCTCTTAGTTGATGCTATAATAGGAAATTTTAAAATATTAAAAAGATGAAACAATTGATTATAATATTTTCCATTCACGAACCTTTGTTTCGTATCAATTTTGCCACAACTGAGAACTTAATTCATTCAAAATTTAGTTATGCTGAACGTTGTTTCGCAAACCGAAACAGTTTCTTAGATTATTGAAATGAAGAGTAAACTTTCCATCTTCTTCCTTCTTTTTTAAGGATTTGTAATATCATAAATTCACCATATTTAGGTACAGTAGATGAAGAAGGATCGTACTTAGGAAGTAAACAAACAAAGTATTTTTCGTTAGTGAAATTTATTTTCGGATTCCAGTGTTTGGTAAAATCATTTCCCAAAAGTTTAACTAATAAAGGTGGTTTCTTGGAATCGATTTTAAGATCTTCTTTAGTTAAAATATATAAATTAAAATCGTTATAAAATTCATTAAAAGATGTATTTAAAATTAATTCGAGTTTGCTATCTTCTCTTTTCGTAACGCCTTTTCTTTTCTTTAAATATTTCTTTTTATTTTCTATTGTTCGTCTTTTGTTTATTTTTTCAGACTTATACATTAATACAAAATCGCTAGAAAAACTTTTATAGTATTTTTTATAATTAAGATTTTTTAAAACCTTGGTTTCTTTTTTTATAAATTCCTCTATTTCCGTTTTTGTTTTAATATCTATTTGTTGAGCGTTTATTCTAATAGAAAATATGATTAAAACTGTTAGTGTTATTATTTTCATAATTAGGAGTTTGAGGTGATTTTTTGTGATGTGATAACTTACTTTTAAAAGCTAAAGGAATCATGTTTTTTTGATTCCTTTAGTTAGCACTTTTAATGTTATGGTTTGTTAATGCTAAAAGGCATTTGTATTGATAAAATATTTGAGAAAATGGCAGTTTCATCTTCTTGTAAATAAACCACTACCTGTACATTATACTTCCCATCTGGTAAGTCGTTAGGGAAAATATATGCACGTTTATCTTCACTTCTGCCATTGTACACATAAAAATGACCATTGCTATCTTTCTCTATATGGTTATCATCAATTAAAAACATGCATTCGTCATCACTGCAATTAAAGCGGATATGTGCATCGTACAAATATTGGGAGTAGGTATTACTTAAACTATCTTCAAACAACATGTAAACGTTAGCCTGGCCAAAGTCGGTAACAGATTCGTCGCCGTAATAGAATACTTCACTTGGATTCATTTCAAGGTATAAAACCAAACCACTAGAAGGGAAATTGTCTAAGAATAATTTGTAGGTATTTGATTGGTTAATCCTGTTAATTTGAGCATCCTCGGCAATAAATTCACCATGTGTTACACACCCAGGATCACCTTGAGGTTTATCTTGTAAATTAGTATAATTTTTATTTTCTACTATAGGGCCATTAGGGGTATCATATGTTTTAATCCACTCTTCATCGAATATGTTCATATAATGTTCAAGTGTTTTAAACAATTCAGAAGCCGAACCGTCTAACATTCTTCTAAACCAGAAACTACCAATATCCATAAATGTCGAGTTGCAAATTTCATTGTTCTTAATGGCTGTTGAGTGGCGGTAGTTTAAACCATCAAATGAGTCTTCAATATCCGTATTGTCCTCATTGGCAATAATGACAGTACTAAGGCTGTCGTTATATTCTATCGAGAGGCTGTATGTTGATTTAACATGGAATAACATTATCTTTTGCTTTTCGAAATCAAAGTACCAGTTTTTATCTGCTTCATTTTTAAAAAGAGTCAGAATATCATCTGTATTATCTGCATCATTTAAATATTTATAAATAATATAGTAATTGCGAAAGAAATCTTTAAACAGGTTGTTGTAAATATCAAAATAATCCCAAGGTTCTGGTTCTTCCTCATCATAACACACAGGAATCCACCAGGTTTGTTCTTCTTTGTTTTTGCTTGTTTCTTCTACATCATTTACTTCTTCTACTTCAACTTCGGTTTTTTCAAATTTCAGGCTTTTTCGCATCCAAATAAAAAACTCAGGATTGTAAAGGTGAAATTTACTTTCGCCATTTTCATATATACACCATGGGTCGGTATTACTGTTACCTTCTTTACTGAAAATTCCATGGCCAACAATACTTTCCATGCTTTTGTTTGCTTGTTCAGCAAATTCCCAGTATTCATTAAATAAATTGTTTTTTTCAGGGTGCTGGTCATTCACAAATTGCTCCAGAGCGTTTTCAAGTAAGAACTCTTGTTCCACATCTGATATGGTACCATAGTTATAGATACGAAAAAAATTACCATAAGGAATAAATACGTAGTCATCCCTTTCATCTTCATCAATATCTAAATCATAATTTCTATGGTTGATATAGAAAATATTATGAAGAAGATCATCCCAGGGAAATATCAATTCTTTAATTGAATCCGGGTATGAAACATATGCATCTTGCTTATCTAAAAAAGTATTTGAATCAATATCAAGATTAGGAAATGTTGTATATATAGCAGTAGATGAATAACCGCTAAAGTTACAGTTACTAATTCTTGTTCGATCTGATGTATTTTCCAGTATTAGATTATATTCTTGTTTACCGGAAAATGATGAATTAGAAATATCGATGTATTGGGGTGAATTAATTTTTATAGAACTATAACTGTCAAGACATTCAAAATTAGCATTGTTTATTTCGACATATTCTGTGTTGGTAACTTTTAAACCATTTGATAATACCAGGGAAGGTGAACTTTTTAATAAAATAGAACTTTGTGAGAGGTAAAAGTTTTTTGAATTGGTACAGCTAATTGCAAACTCCGCTTGCTCAGCAATAAAATTAATTCCATCTATGTTAACATCGCACCCCTCAATTATTAAACACGATGAATTTTTAGCTATAATGGTTGGATTTAGTTTATCGGTTTCTTTTTTAAAGTTTATTAGTATATTAGGTTTGTTTTTGACGACAATTGGTTTTGATAAAATTATGGTGTCACGGATAAATAAATCAATTTTTAAAAGTGATTCACCTTTATTTGATAAGGTATCCAGAAAAGACAAGTCTTCGGCCTGTTCAACTGCATAAGCGTTTCGTCCAATCTTTTTTATCTTACCGCTATTATTATCCTTTTGTTTAGTGGTATTACACGAGGTAATAGTAATTATTAATCCAACTATAAATAAGACTTTATTCATATCTAATAAAAATTATCTTTTTTGATATTAAATTCTGAGCCAAAACTAGTTAAATAACTCACTTATTATTATACCTGATTTCGGGTATTTTAAGCTTAACAATAGATTAATGGAATAAAGGCAAAAGGAGAATGTAGAAGGCAGAATGGAAAATGCAGAACGAAAAAGAGAGAGCGGTAAAGGGTTAATTGTAGGTATTCATGAAAAATGAATATTTACTTGTCAGTGTTATGTGAATTATCTTATTAGTTAAGCACTGATATAGGCAATTAAATTGGACAGGCTGAATTAAAAAAGTGGCCTGCCCAATTTGTAAAATTCTTTATGCTTATCCAGTAAACTCTTGTAATGGTACATCAACTTTTACAACATTTGAGTATATGGTAAGATTTTCATCTTCTACATAAATGGCTATCTGAATTTTATACTTTCCATTAGCAATACCTTCGGGTAAAAAGCGCATTAACTTTTTCTCATTGTTTGTTTCATCGGTATAATAAAACGCATTTTTAACATCATCGGTGTGCGTTATAAATTTTTCAATAAAGTATTCATAAGTTCCTTCATAATTGGAAAGACTAATATCAATATTGTATAAAGGATGGATTACTGTATGACCTTCATCATTTTCGAGAATAACCAATAATTTACAATTACCTAAATTCTCAATCGCAAGATCAGGATTTCCCTCAAGACATAAATCGACCAATCCATCTTTGAATAAATCTTCATCCCAAAAAAGTTTATAGGCATTTGATTTATTTACCGTGTATATTGAATCTGGCTCGCCATATTTTGTACATCCTTGATTGCTTAATGTTGCTCCTTCCTCTTGGTTGATTTCAGTAACAGGACCTTGAGGATTATTAAATGTATTGATCCATTTTTTGTCAAAAATACGCATATAATGCTCAAGTGTCTTAAATAATTCAGGAGCTGATCTATCCAAAGTACGGCGCATCCAAAATGCCCCAATTCGAGGAAAGGAAAATTGTGGTATTTTTTGATTTTTAATGCTCACATGGGAATGAAGAGTAAGATGATTGAATGATTCTTGCAGGTCTTCAGTAATTTCTTTAGGTACTAGTGTGGTTTGAATACTATCATTATGCGCATACGAAATATTATATGGCGATTGTGTATGAAAGAGCATGATCTTACACATTTCATTATTGAACCACCTATTTTTGTCGCCTGCTTGTTTAAACAGAGCTATTATTTCATTAGTATTTTCAGCATCGTACAGATATTTGTAAATAACATAATAGTTACGAAACAGGCCTCTAAATAAGTTGTAATAAATATCAAAATAATCCCACTCTACAGGTTCTTTGTAATAGTCATATTCAATCCACCAGGTTTGTTCTTCTGGTTTTTTTTCAGTTTCTAGTTTATCAAATGTCAGGCTTTTTCTGAGCCATTGAAAATACTCAGGATTGTAAAGAAGAAATCTGGCTTCTCCATCTTCGTTATAACACCATTCGTCGGCTATACTGTTATCTTTATCGATAAAAACAGGTACTCCTGCCATTTTTTTCATTACCGAATTAAAATCCTTTTCAAAAGCATATACTTCGTCAAACAGATGGTTTGAGCTAGGCATTTCATCTTCAATAAACTGATCCATTATTCGATAGAGGTTGTAATCTTCGATGACATAAATAAACTCAGATGGCATATATTCATATTCGTTCGGATTGTCAGAATCAGTAAATTCATATCTATGGGATTCGTTATCGTTATAAAAAACCATGTCAATGAGTTTTTCCCAGGGAAACATCATATGTCTTACCGAATCAGGATATGCAATTAATGATTCGGTATCGTGTTCTTTATTTCTAATAAATTCATTTTCCTCACATTTTAATTCCGAATTGGTTGTATAAATAGCAGTTTCTGTATAATTATTAAAAACACAGTTTCTGATAAAGTTTTTCTCTGATGTATTCTCTAGTATTAAATTATGCTTTTGACTTCCCAAAAACGAAACAGCTTTCATACTAAAATTATCAGTTTGGTTTATGTTGATTCCACTTTTCGTATTTTTGGAACTAACTTTACTATTGTCAATTCTAATTTGCTTTACATTTTTAATGTTTATAGCATTGGAGTTTTCACTAAAAGGATTGTGAAGAAATACTTCCGTATTTAAAATTGTAAACTTACCAGAATTACTACTTCTTATTACGTCGTCGGAGTTGATTGATGAAAAATTAACCTTATCGATTTTAACATTACAGTTATCAATTATTAAGCATGGGGTGTTGTTTGCTGTAATACATTGAGTCACTTGTTCAGCACTAAGGATATGTATGTTTAAATCTCCCTTATCTTTTATAATGATTGGTCTTGATAATTGTATACTGTCACGTATAGTTAAATATACGTATTTAATTTTACCATTCTGGTTACTTAATGTATCCAGAAAAAAGAAATCACTTTCATTGTCAATGGCATAAGTATTGTGGCCAATCGCTTTAACCTTTTGTTTTTTAGCAGTGTTGCACGAGGTAATAGTAATTATTAATCCAATAATTAATAAGGTCTTATACATATCTATTTATACTTTACTTTTAAGATTAAGAGTTATTAAAATGGGGGATAGAAATCATAGTTGCTTAGCCTGTAAACGCTTGTAATGGTACATCAGCTTTTACCACATTAGAGTATATAGTAATATTTTCATCTTCTACATAAATGGCTATCTGAATTTTATACTTTCCATCAGCAATATCTTCAGGTAAAAAGCGCATTAACTTATTCTCATTGCTTGTGTCATCGGTATAATAAAAGCCATTTTTAACATCGTCAGTGTGCGTTAAAAATTCTTCAATAAAATGATGATACTTACCTATGAACTTAGAAAACGACATGCTTGCATCATATAAATGGTGAACGTCTGTGTTACCTTTCTCATCTTCGAAAATTACATATAATTTACAATTGCCCAAATTCTCACTTTCTACATTGGGGTTTTTTTCAAGGCATAAGCTAACTATTCCAGAGCTAAAATCATCTTCATCAAAAAATAGTTTATAGGTGTTTGATTCATTTACTGTGTATATTGAATCAGGTTCACCGTATTTCACACATCCTGGATCTCCTAATGTTAATGTTTCCTCTTTCTCTGTATTAGTAACAGGACCGTTAGGATCATTAAATGTATTGATCCATTCTTCGTCGAAAATATGCATGTAATGTTCAAGTGTTTTAAATAACTCAGGAGCAGAACCATCCAAAGTACGCCTCATCCAAAAGGATCCAATTTCTGGAAATGCCCATGCTATAATTTTATGATTTTTTATATCAACATTACCATAATATGTTAAATATTCGAAGGATGATTGTAATTCTTCGGAATATTCATTGGGACGAATACCGGTTAATTGAAGACTGTCGTTATATTCAAACGAGATAGTATACGAAGATTGTGTTTTAAACAACATAATCTCAGCCATTTCATCGCTAAACCAATTGCTTTTATCACCTTCATGTTTAAATAAAGATATTATTTCTTCTGTGTTTTCAGCATCATATAAATATTTATAAATAATGTAATAGTTGCGAAATAAATCCCTAAACATGTTATTATAAATATCAAAATAGTCCCAAGATTCAGGAATCTCATCCTCAAAGCCATCTTCAACCCACCAGGTTTGTTCTTCTGTATGTTCTCCTTCTTGTTCTATTATTTCTTCGGGTTCTGTATTATCAATTTTCAGGCTTTTTCTGAGCCATTTAAAAAAGTCAGGATTATAAAGAAGAAACTTTGCCTCACCTTCTTCATTATAACACCACTCATCAGCAATGTTGTTGTTCTTGTTATTAAAAACAGGTATTCCTGTCATTATTTTCATAGCTAAACTAAAGTCCTTTACAAAGTAATCTTCAAATAAGTGACTGTGTTCGGGTATATTATCCTCTACAAATTGATTTATAACTTCATATAGGTAATATTCCTCAGTTATTTCATCAAATCCTTGATTATGCAATACCTTGAAGGGGCCATTAGCGTATGGCATATGTGCAAATATGTCAGGATCTTCGTAGGTTTCAAGTCTGCCATAACGAGGATATTCGTAATCGTTATGAAATATCGAATAAATAAGGTCATCCCATGGAAACATCAATTTAGTTATCGAATCGGGATAGGAGATAAGAGATTCTGTATCATATTCAAAACTGTTTTGGAAATTATTATCTCCAACTTCTAATTCAGGATCTGTTGTATAAATGGCTGTTTCAGTGTAATCTTTAAAGTTGCAATACTTAATAACATTTTTATTCGAATTGTTCTCTAGTATTAAATTATGTTTTTGGTTTCCCGAAAATGAAACTTTTATAAGGCTGAAATTGCTGGTTTGATTAACACAAATTGCACTTTGAGCGTTAATTGCCTTTAAATTACCGTTATTGAAGTAAACTTTTTTAACCTGTTTAATATTTATTGCATTGGCATCCTCACTGAATGGCTTTAGTAACGATATATTTCCATTATATACTTCAAAATTTTCAGTATTACTGCATCTTATTACACAGTCGGAACTGCTTGAAGTAAAATCGACAGAGTTAGTACTAACAATACAATTATCAATTATTAAACATGGTGTATTGTTAGCCATAATACAAGGATGATTTACAAGTTTTTCGCCTCTAATATGGATACTCAAACCTTCCTTATCCTTTAATACAATTGGTTTTGTGAGCTGAATGCTGTCACGTATAATTAAATCAATGCGGTCTACAGTTCCATTCTGGTTGCTCAAAGTATCCAGAAAAAAGAAATCACTTTCATTGTCAATGGCATAAGTATTTTGGCCAATCGCTTTAACCTTTTGCTTATTAGTAGTGTTGCACGAAGTAATAGTAATTATTAATCCAATAATTAATAAAATCTTATACATATCTATTTTAATTTAATTTTCCTTTTTTGAATTAGATTATTGATGCAAAACTAGTTAAATATCTCGCTTATCATTATACCTGAATTCGGGTATTTTAAAGCTGAATAAATTGTTGAAAATTTGAATTCGAATTTTGCTCAGAAGAGTAACACAGGGCAATAAAATGAAAAATATTATTAAATGAATTTGTTATGTGCATATAAAGAAGTATTTAAGGATTTGTTGGATTCTTCTGTTCCTGTAAAGGGTATGGCATATTTTGAAGTTGTAATAAAGTACAATAATTATGAAGAGTAGATTAGTATACATTTTAGTAACAGCCATACTATTTATATTGTGTTGTATAATAGTAATGTTTTTTGGTAAATATGTTTTTATTAGAGGATTTTTAGGAGATGTAATTGTGATTGCTTTAATATTTTCTTTTATAAAAAGTCTGATTTTGAAACTTGATTCACTAAAGCTTTGTATAGGAGTACTAATATTTGCTTATACGATAGAGGTGATGCAGTATTTTAACCTGGTCGATTTGTTAGGCTTGGATAATTATAAAATAGCTCGAATTGTTATTGGCAGTTCCTTTGACTATTGGGATTTATTAGCGTATACATGTGGTTTTGCTTGTACTGTTTTAATAGAACGGAAAATACTAAATTATTTTAATAATGGTATGCGATATAGCAAAGCAGATTTAACAGTTAAAGACTTTAAAAAGTAAGTGAGTTGACAATATAGGAAGCAATAGACCAAGAATTAATGAACCAAAGTATTAATGTTTAAAAAAAATATAATGAGAAAATATGTAGTTATACTATTAAGTTTAGTATATGCTAGTAATATAGTGGCGCAGAATGATTTGGAGAAAATGCACCTGAAGGGGAAAGTAAAGTCGGTAAAAACTAAATTTTTTATCGAGAAGCAAAATCTACTCAATAACCATATACTCTTTAATGATTTTAAAGAAGAATCAAAGCTTGAGTTTAACGAAGATGGATATATTATTAAAGATATAGACTATAGGGAAAATGGAGATGTTAAAAGGTTAAACAAAAAAAGTAGAATAAACAATAAACTTACACATGAGTATACTGTAGATTATTTAGAAAATGGTGATAAACTAGTTGAGAATTATACCAATTACAAGGAGAATGCAGAATATGGTAGATTGATAATGTATATTGATGGAAAACAGGTAAAAGAAGAAGAATTCTCACTGCCAAGAACAAGTAATGAAGAAGAAGTTGATATGCAAAGGTGGTGGTATGGAAGTCAAATAGAGGAAAAAAAAAACCTTGATTTCTTTGAGGAAATTAAATATGATAAATGTGGTAACTGGACGTATTGGTCGGCTTTAAATTATAGGCAAATGTATAGTAAAATACCTCAACGACCACCTGGAGAAGTAGAAATGTTAAAAGTTATGTATCGCGAAATTGAATACTATGAACCTTGTAAAAGTAAATCAGACGTAGTAAAAGAATATAGTGGGCCAGCTTTGTTTTATGTTGATAAAATGCCTGAGTTTCCCGGAGGTAAAGAAGCTTTAAAAACATTTATTCAAGAGAGTATCATTTATCCGAAAGAAGAAATGGAGCAAGGAATGTGCGGTAAAATTTATGTGAGTTTTATAGTGGAAACAGATGGCAATTTATCAAATGTTAAAGTAGTAAGAGGTTTAACTCCTATGCTGGACAGGGAGGGCGAAAGAGTAATTAAAAGTATGCCTCAATGGACACCAGGATCAGATAAAGGTAAGCCTTCTCGCGTTCAACTAACTATTCCTATAGAGTTTGTAATTAATAATTAAAATAAAATGATAAACACAAAAATGATTATTGCAGTAGTTATTCATGTTATAATAACACTGTTTTTACTTGTAGACTCAGAGTATCCCTTCTTGTTCCTTCTACCAGGAGTAATTGTATTGCTTAATGCAATTGGGCTATTATTGATAAAGAATAGCAAAGTAATGTTAGGAGCCAGAATATTTATGATATCATCAGCGATTTTAACTCCTATTGGCCTAATAGGTGCAATGGGAGCTCGACAAATAATTGATGAGCAAAAAAGAAAAGAGTTTTATAACAAAGAAAAATAGTAAAACCAGAAGCACAAGGAATGTTATTGTAACCCTGTGCTTCGATTTTTTTTTGAATCCGGATAATAAATAGAGTCTGCAAGAAAACTCAATAATTTTAAAGTCTTTGATAAGAAACTTCAAAGACAAGGCTTGCGAAGCCAGAAAAAGCGGAGTTTAACTTGTGTAAATGAGCATTTTTCTGGCAAGTGTAACGCAGTATTTGGCGTTTTCTTGCAAAGACTAAATAGAAAAACTTTAAAAGATGAATAAAATAAAAGCTATTACACCAGGTAAAAAGTATATCAACCAAATGTTTATAATGGGATCTGTCTTTCTTGCAATTGGCCTAGTAGCATTTGCCATAATGGGAGTTTGGATTGGCCTAGGGCCGGCTATTGTAATATTAATAGTAGCAGCCATGCAGCAAAATAAAGAAATTATTAAAATGTATGATGAGAATATAGAATTAAAGTTAGCCCCTTTAGCATCAACTAGATATATTAAATATTCTGAAATTATTTCCATAGATAATAATAAACAAAAAGTAATAGTTCGTTACAAGCAAGGTTCCGACTCAAAAAAAATAGCGATTTCAAAGCAATTGATTGATGAGAATGAATTAGGAAATTTTATAGAATTATTAGAGAGCAAAAAATCTTAAAAATCAGTACTAATGGATGCTTCTCTGTGATGCAGAAATAAATGTACCTAAAAATTGTTAAAATGATAAAATTTAAATTGTTAGTATTAATCACTTTTTGCACTTCGTTGATAAGTTGTAGTCACAAATTATCATCAGACGAAGTAGAATTTAGTGATGGTATCATATGGAAATATTTAGGAGATGAGAAGGTGATTAAAATTCCTGATAACTTTAATGGAGAAGCAGTAATAGGTATAGGAGAGGAGGCTTTTAAAGAGAAGGGGTTGGTTTCAGTTGAGTTTCCTGAAACTATTGAGGTAATAGGAAGAAGTGCTTTTAAAGAAAATCAGATACACCTGGTTGACCTAGGTGATAACATAAAGGTAATAGGCGCAGGGGCATTTTATTACAACCAGTTAACAAGTGTTCAGCTACCAAAGGAGTTATTACGATTAGAAGGTTATGCTTTTAAATCAAATCCTTTAAAAAATGTTGAGTTGAACGAGAAGGTTCAGGTGATTGAAAAAGAATCTTTTCCTTTACGAGATGAGTTAGACATATTAAAGCCTTCTAATAGTGATAATTCCATAGAATATAAATTTGTATTTGTAGATGAATATAATAATGAACTCAATGGCGGACTGTTATTAGATAAAACATGTTATAATGTAAATAACATTGACACATTAAAGTCTGAAGATGTTGAGTTTGAAAATGGCCTTATTAAAAGAATGAAGTTTCCTCAAAGCCATATAAAGCTGGCTAAGCTTATGCAGAAAATTAAAGATGGCAATGAGGAAAACAGAAGGTCTCCTTCTCCGCCACCACCACCTTCAGCTGTTGAAAGGAAGCTGGGTGAAGAGTTGGGCGACAGGATATCTAATGATTTGTTTTATCATGGCATTGTTATTCCGGAAACCATTAATGGTGAAGCGGTGACTGCAATTGCTGATTTTGCATTTTATAAGATGAATTTACTAAGCGTTAAGTTTCCGGAAGGTATAATGCAAATTGGTAGAGCTGCTTTTGCTAACAATATGCTTACAAAAATTGATATCCCCAAAGGTATTGAGACTATTAATGACTATTGCTTTTGTGAGAATTATTTAACGGAGGTTAAAATTCCTGATTCCGTTAAAGTAATAAAGCGATGTGCATTTAATAGTAATCGTTTAACGTCTGTTGATTTTCATGATGGTACGCTGGCAATAGGACAAGATGCTTTCGCTCATAACAAATTAGCAAATCTTAAATTACCAAATCATGTAAAATACTGCGAAAAAGAAGATCCTAAAGAAGATAAAGAACGTGATGAAACTGTTTATTTTTTTACAGATAAAATGCCTGAATTTCCGGGAGGAAAGGAGGCCTTGAATAAATATATAAATACAAGTATTATTTACCCTGAAGAAGCTTTAAAACAAGAGATCAGTGGGAGAATTTATTTGAGTTTTACAGTAGAAAAAGATGGAAGCATAACTGATGTTAAAGTGAGTAGGGGACTACATCCATTGCTAGACAAAGAAGGAGTAAGAATAGTTAAAAATATGCCTAAATGGATACCTGGCTCAATGAAAGGCAAAATTGTAAGAACTACACAAACTATTCCTGTAAAATTTATAATTCAATAAAAGCTTGAATCTCTTGAATATGCAGATCTTGAACGGTTGAGAAGGGAACGTTCAAATTATTATATACCAGAAGTAGATAACTATTTAAAGAAACCATATTTAGAACATCAGCAAAAAATTATGAGAGTTAGGTTATAGTTTAGGCAAGCTTAATGAGCTTGTAATTTATTTATTGTATAAAGTGAAAAGATGACAGATAAAAACCGAATAAACCTGTGCAAACAATGTGAAAAGCGAGAGTTTAATCCTAAAGTGGGATTGCTATGTAGCTTAACACATGAGAAGCCATCTTTCGATGGAGAATGCATCAATTTAAAAAATGATACTAAAAAGCTAAAGTCCCATAATGTTTCAAAATTAAAACCCAAGAACTGGAAGGTACCACTTATATCAGAATCACCTTTAGAGATTGGTAAATATGGGAATAAAAAAATAATAAAGGCCGATGAGAATCAATTGATAATAAAACATGGCGGTGTTTGGGAATCGTTATTTTGGGGTATTATTCTTTTAGTATTATATTTAATAGCAGCGATAAAGTTTTACGAAGTAATAGAATATCCTTATTATCTAATTTTTTTAGGTTTATTCTCTATTATATTATTAATGGCGATATCGAAGTTGGCCACGGCCTTATATGGCATGAAGAAAACCTGGGTTTTTAACAGAAAAAATCAAACTGTTTCGGTACCTGGAGTATATAATGTTAAACATTACACACTTGCTTTTGATGAGCTTTCGGTATCCATTTTTAGAGGTAATTATGGTACAAAGGAAACAGTTATGCATGTGCCAGCAAAAGGTCTTCTTAAATGGTCTCGTTTTAATTACGTTACTTTTCCTGACCTATATGATAGAGTTGATTCTGACGATAAAAACTGGAGCTTTTATACTTGGTACATGGATCAAAATCGTCCATTACCTCCAGGTAAAATGTTCGACCATTGCCGTGAAAACGAATTTAATATACGCAGGCAAAAAGGATTTCCATTACCAATGTATTATAGTTTAGTACATACTCCTGAGCACACTCCACAATTTAAGGAGGAAAGGGATAAGGTTTGGAAAGACGAAACATTTTGTCCTGATATTAATAAATATGGAAATTGTAAAATAACTTCAAAAGAGATAAAATTACCCAAGGATACAAAAGTATATTCATCAGAGTTTAATCCAGAAAGTTGGGAGATGAAAGAAATAAAAGATCCAGCTAATTTTATGTATGCACCTAAAGTATCATGTGTAAGGTATGTGTTTAATGATAACAAAGTTGTGTATAGCAGGTGCAGATCAAATAAAGTTATGGTACCTCCTGATAATACATGTTATTCAAGTGAATATTTTAGAGATAAGTATTGGTTTTAACTAAAAAACACTCAGATAATTTGTATTAAGCAAGAATAAATCTGTTAGGCATAACGGTAACATGAAATTTGAATATAAAACAGTTAGAAGGAGGAAACAGAAATCTAAAGAATATTTACCTCACACAATCTTTAAGCAACCGCTCGTTGTTAATCAAAGTGATGTAAAGCCATCAAAAACTGCTGTTTTTGATAAAGCAAATGATAAAGAATTGATTTTTGACTATGAATATTTGAAGAGAAAGTATTGGGGTTCTATTCTTTTTTTAGTTATAAGTATCTTCTTTTTTGTTTTAACAGATGATGATCCACGAGGAAGGATGTATTTATGTTTACCAACTCTATTAATATCAGTGATATTATTGATTTTTTCTTTCGTTAAGAAGCCTCAAAAAATAGTATTATATAGAGAAAAAGGTATTATTGTTTATCCAGGCTTTTGGGGACTTAAGCTTATTCAAATGAGGTTTGAAGATATAGCAGCAGATATATCAATTAGTTTCAAAAGTATGGTTCTTAAGTTGTATCATCCTAATGGATTTACCTTTTATAATATGGCTGATAGAGATAATTTGCAAGAAACTTGGGCATTGTGTGTCTGGTATATGGATAAAAACCGTCCTTTACCTCCAGGAAGTGCGTTTGATAGTTTTCGCCAACATGATTTCGAAAAAAGAAAAAAAGAAGGTTTTCCAGAGCCATTATACGATGCAATAATTCCAACACCTGAGGCAACAAGTGACTATAATAATGAAAGGGAACAGTATTGGAAAGAAGAGATTGAACTGGAGAATGGTAAGCCAAGAATTTCTTTATTGATTAATAAAAGAGATCGTTAGAATAAAGATAAAAGACATAGGATAGATTTACAAGATTTTTAAAACCAAGCATTTAATTAAATTACTTCCATTATCAAACATCTAGTATGTTACAAAACTTAACGACCCATAAAAAATCTATCTCACACGGAAGAACCATTATGAGGGAGTTCCATTAAATGCATTTGAAAGATAGAATTATAATGAGATGAAAAACTTTATTTTATCACTGTTTTTGATATTTACGATTAGTTCATGTAACCGTTTTTATAAGTTACAACCTGAAGATGTTAAAATTGAAGAAGGAGTTATTGTATCTTATAATTTATCAACCCATAGTAATATTTTTATACCAGACTCAATAGGAGGTATACCAATTATTGGTATAGAAGACCATGCCTTTACAAATAAGAAACTTTCAAAGGTTAAGTTATCGGAAGGATTAGAATATATTGGAATAGAAGCTTTTGCCAAGAACAATATAAAAGAGGTTCTTATACCGTCTACTGTTACTGAAGTTGGAGTTTTAGCATTTAGTGACAATCCAGACTTCTCCTTTATTCAATTTGCAGATAGTTCATCGATTAAACAAATTGGAAGAAAGGCCTTTTCGTTTTTATCCTACCATGAAAGGGTAGAAAATGAAAAAATAAATATTGCACTTTCCTTGTCATCGTCCGGATCCAATGATAAAGGTCCATATTTTATCCATGTTGATCCTGACTTTAAAACTAACCAATCGTACAAACTACCAGAAAATACTCTTCCGGGTTTTATCGACTATCGAGATTATTCAGGTAATATTTACGCTCCAGGTAATACCGTTATAAGTCAATCCAGTGTAATTTTTGCCAATACAGGTGCTACATTAACAGCAAAAGATGTTGTTGTAAAAAATGGTGTTATTACTTCTTATTTGGCAGATTATAATACCATTGTAATTCCTGATTCTATTAACGGACAGGAAATTATAGGAATTGGAGAAGAGGTATTTTACGAACGAGATATAGTAAAGGTAACTTTACCTGCAAGTTTAACACATATCGCAGATGAAGCTTTTCAGAAGAATTTATTAGAAGAAATTATCTTGCCTAATGGGATGGAAAAAATTGGAGAGGATGCTTTTAGTAATAATGTATTACACAAATTGGATTTACCGCAAAGCATTAAAAAAATAGGACAAAGTGCATTTGCTCATAACCATTTGGCTCACGTAAAAATTCCAAATAAAATAACGGTTATTGAAAGGAATGTGTTTGAAGATAACTTGCTAGAGCAAATCGAATTAAATGATAAACTAATAATAATTGAAGAATGTGCTTTTCAGATCAATAATTTGTCGAAGGTAAGTTTGCCTTCTTCTGTTTATAAAGTTGGGTGCAATGCATTTGGGAATAACCGAATTGATACTATAGAATTTGATGCACCAATAATTTTATCTGGAAGAGCATTTTCGAATAATAAAATTAATGTAATAAACGATGAAATTACCCAAGGATTATTTTACAGTGTAGGTAATAATAAACATAAGAAGGTACTGGCCTATTGGGGGGATTCAGAGGAGATTGATTTTATTACCGAAGGAGTTGAAATTATTGGGAAGGAAGCTTTCTGTTACTCAAAGGTTCAATCGATTAAATTACCCCAGAGCGTAAGAGTTATTGAAGATGGTGCTTTTTATGGTAGTAGTCTCAAAAGTATAACTTTTCCGGATAAGATTGAAAAAATTGGAGCATATGCATTTGAGTCTTCAGATCTAGATTCGTTGATATTGCCCCGGTTAATTAAACAAGTTGAACCAGAGACATTTGCTGATAATAAATTAAAGTATATAAAGTTCAACTCAAAAATTAGCCATATAGGTAAAAAAGCATTTTTTAATAATCAGATTGAACATCTGGAGATTCCGAAAAGTGTTAAACGAATTGGAGCAAAAGCCTTTCAACGTAATAAAATTAAAAAACTTGTACTTCCTCAAAACATACAAGATATAGGAATGGGAGCCTTTGCTGTAAATGAAATTAAAAAACTTAGTATACCTACTTCGCTGGTAGTTTTAAATGATGAAATATTCTCAAATAATCAAATTGAAAATCTTGATATCCCTCAAGGAATAGTAAAGATTGGGAAAAGTGCCTTTTATAAAAATAACATTAAAAATCTTACGCTACCCAATTCAGTAAAAGAGATTAATAGAAGTGCTTTTTCTTTTAACAAATTAAGTAATCTAATTCTACAAGATGGATTAGAATATATAGGTGAAGATGCTTTTATTGGAAATGAACTAAAGGAGGTAAAAATACCTGGTTCCAAGGTGGTATATTATTATTCCACATTCGATAAGGATGTAAAAATTAAGGTGGAAAATTAAAGAATTTAGATTTAATTGAATAATCATTTGAAAAATGAATGCAACCGAATTTTATAACGAAATAGTTAAACTTGAGGATTCTTGTAAGAACAGAGATTTTGAAGAATATCTTCTGGCTCTTTATAAAATAATTGAAAAGAATAAATCATCAAAATTGACTTACGATTTAGTATTGAAAATGCTTAAAGAAGCATTTACTGCGATACCGGCAGAATTTAATAATAAATGGCTAAACTGTATAGCTGCACCAGATGAGAATAGAATAAGCAAAAAGTTTACAAATCCCGACATCAGTGATGCGATTGATAAATCAAATACCTCCAATCTCAGTCCATATAATTTTACAATAGAAGTTTTAAAATTTCAGATTGCGGAACTCCATAAAATGAGAGATAAGCAACTAGAAGACGAATATCGCTATTTGGGAATTAAGTCTGAAACAGGCAAATATTGGTATAATTTCGATCCACTTGGAAGCCTGGAATGTGGAGCACGTTGCATGGAAGATAATGATACTGAATTTAATTCGTTAGATTGGTCGTTTATCGGAGAACTATTAGAAAATGGAAGGATTTACGAATAATATGTTCCGATTTTAAACCCATGAACAGTATACTTTTAAATATTTCTAACTCTTTAGAAGACCCTAAACTAAAAAGTACTTGTTTGTCTTTGGCTAAAGAATTTAAACCAACTGTACAGGCCGAATTATGGAGAGTTCATGAATTAGCAATGACTTTCTACTTTCAATCTAAAGATAAAGAATTACTAAAACTGTGCGGACTTTTTGAGGATGTTAGTTTCAATGGGAATTTTAATACCTGGACACCTATTGAGCATACTCTTCTTTTAAAATGTAGAATACTGGATAAGGCTAATAATACAAAGGAACTTGATAAAGTTCTCACTAGACTAAAAACCGTTGATTCTTTTGAATGGGAAAAAGCCTTAACAACGCAAATAAACAGAAATGTAAGAAAAAGAAGAATTGAAGATAAAACACTTCTTAAAAACGAAGCGATAGAATTGGCATTCGAAAATCAGAACCGGAATGAAGAACTGGAAGCCAGAAAAATTCATTATTCAGAATTGTTGTTTATCTATTTCTTTTCCGAAAATCAAGATAAATCGCTTTTATTGGAAATACAAGAAAATGAAACAATCATAAAAGAATTAAATGATAGATAAAAAAGCAAAAAAAATATTGTTTAATACGTATTGGAAAAATGGTTGGATAGATGCCAAAGACAGAACTCTAAAAAAAGAAGATTTTGAATATACAAAATCGAAAGGTTTAATGTTTGAGCCATTATCAATTCATCATGATAAATGTATTGAAGAAATTTTATTGATTTGCAAAAAGATAACCAACGAAAAAGTAGCCAAAGCTTTTTTAAATAGTTTATCTACCCGAAGACTGGATTTGCGTTCTTCATTGTCGAGTTATTTTTTTGCTCAAAAATTCGAAAAACATAAATATACACCAGTAGTTTCCGGAACATCTTATGAATCGGGAAACGAATTTAATTCTTATACATGTAAAATATGTAGAGATGTTCAATATGGTATTATTGGCGCAGAAAACTATGAAAATATAGATTTAAACGTATTAAACTTTGAAAGAATCAAGTGGGGTGGTGTCCGGCACGGAGAGCTTATTTATATTCTTTTTGATTTGCAGCAATTTGAAAAAGAGGGAATTGAGGAACCAACAGAAGAAGATATTAATATTTTCAGAAATATTTTAAAAATAATTGAAACCTCAGATCCACAAGATTTCCCAGGTCAATTAGAATTAAGACTAAAAGATGTTATAAAATCAAATAAATCCGAAAGAGAGAGTTTAATCGAAATATTGGCTGCAATTGGCATATTAAAGCCTAAAAATTTTGACAGACCAATAAAAGGAAAGAATGACTGGACATTTATTGAATATTGGCGAGGCGAAGATAAATACGACAAAGAAACTGTATCTAAGTATTTTAGTGAATTTTTATAGTTAACAATTGCAATGAAAACAGTTTATCTGAAAGATTTCATAAAAACCGGTAAGTTCGGTGGAATAGAAGTTGGTGTTTCAACAAAAGATGATGTTGTTTCGCTTATGGGGAATGATTACGATTTTGGAGATTTTGGCGAAACACAAATTATAAAATATGGTTGGTATGAGTTTTTCTATTGGACAAAAAATGGAGTGGTTCATGCCATACAAAACGACCATTTACCAGCATGTGGTAGAAAAGAGGAACACCGCGAATTGATATGTTATGAAAACGATATGGTAAACATAGATACCTGGTTTTTAGAAGCAGGTAGAAATATTAAATTTTCTGAGGTTGTCAATATTTTAAGTAAAGAAGGAATTGAATACGGTTTTAAAAAATACAATTTTGAAGATGCATTGGAATTTATCAAGTTAAAAAACGGGATAATAATAGATTTTGATAATAATGAAACTATTTACAACTATGATAAAACAACAGACGAATGGAGTACAGCAGATGTTTTAATAGAAAACCAAGACAATTATATTCTTAACGGAATTCGTTTGTATGATTACTAATCGCAAATAAATCTGTTACAATACACACTTGGTCTTAAAAGACAAAAAAATCACATTTTTTTAAATCAGAAAATGCAATAATATGGCAGAATTAAGCGACAATATATTATCACAAATTGAAAAACGATGTAAAGTTGGGGATGACTTTGTAGAAAACGGAAATTATACAAAAGCACTTTTGGAATATCAACATGTTCTGGAATTAATTCCTGACCCTAAAACAGATTGGGAAGCTACAACTTGGGTGCTGGCAGCTATGGGCGATGCTTATTTTTTAAATAACGATTTTCAAGCAGGAGTACGCGAATTTAGCAATGCAATGCATTGTCCGAATGCAATAGGAAATCCCTTCCTTCACATGCGATTGGGACAATGTCAGTTTGAATTGGGACATTTAGATAAAGCTGCCGACGAGCTAACCAGAGCTTATGCAATTGAAGGAGAGCAAATTTTCGAAGATGAAAACCCAAAATATTTCGAATTCCTCATAGAAAAAATCAAGATAGGAAACTAAACGTAAAATAATGGAAGCTCTTGATTTGGGAAAAATTAATCATAAAACGATTCCTGTATAAATATTATTATTAAGATTAATTCTTATAACAATCAGGTATGCTGATGAAATGGAGTAAGCTAAAACACGAAATAGAACTAAGATTCTGCGATTCTATGAAAAACCGATTGGCAATTTATAGTACCACTTATGGTAATTGTTCGTGTGGGCATGCATGGATTAAATTGGATAAAGAAATTATTGTAAATTTTTGTACAAGAGCATTTTGGAATACAAAACCGATTTGGGATTCAAAAAAAAGCAAATTTATTACAGGAACAAAAGAAATGACAGATAATGGTAAGTATGATGAATTGCTTAACAACTATGGAGAATTAAGCAGGCAGGATGTTTATCAATCATTTTGGGAATATTTGCATGAAACTTCAATAGAGGAGGCGTTATTGTCAGAGAGTCCGCTAATTCAGTTTTTAGCAGTAGTAGATTACAGGGTAGGAAAAAGAAGATTAGCAAAAATAAACAAAGAGAGCTGTCACCCTTTGGTAAACAAAATACTTGAGGAACGATTAAAAAATCATCAAAGCTAAACTCTTAGTAATAAACAAATACTATGACGAAAAATATTGAATTGTATTATGGTATTAAAATGGTGTTATCTCATATAGAAACAGAAAATTACATAATCTAAACATAAACTATAATGGTAACTTACAAATTACCCTTTTTTAATGAAATAGATATTAATCAGCTTGAAGAATATTACAATGTTGAAATTGAATACAAGCAGCATGAAATTAGCATTGATTTAAACTTTAAGGGAAAACAAACTGAAGTTTCTGGGTTCGATAAAATGCGTGATATTCTAGGAAATATTTCCAGACTAGATGAAAAAAACAAATCGCATATTACAGCAGATTATTTAGCAGAAGATGGCGATACTGTTAATGAATATGTTGAATTTCATCTCGAAGAGCTTGGGGAAGAGGGTTTAGACGGAATTGTTGATTTTAATAATGATAAAATTAGCCCTAAGCAACAATTAATCAACCAATTGAAATTAGTACGGATAGGATTTTATCCAGATGGAAAATATGAAAGCGAGGTTTTTGCGGTGTTTGATTACAGCATAAACACAGAAATCACCGATCAACTCATTGTTGTAAACACTAATGAAAAAGGTGAAATACAAAATTTAGCATGGGAAAGTTAAATTTCCAATCATTTTTAAAACCGGAACAATGAAAGAAATTCATAGAATTAAGGCAAAAGAATTGATTGCAGAAACAATTTTGAAAAAAACTAATTGCGAAATACCAGAATTGAAAGTAGATTTTCCTTATGTCGATTACTCAGAAGAGATACAAACTTTTTTAAGCGAAGGCAAATTAGCTAATTTAAGTGAAAAAAATATTAAACGCATTAAACAAGAAAATTGGTTTGACTTAGAATTTGATTTAGTTTTTTGGCCCATATACAAATCATATCTGGTTGATACTTTTGTATATACTACGAATAAATATCTTGAAAATAAATTACAAAAATTAAAACTTAATTATACGGTAACAGGAGAACCTGAACCTGCAGGAAAATGTCCGTGTTGTGGCTACTTTTCAATAGGATATGGCGAAGATGGTGCATGGGAAATATGTCCGGTATGTTTTTGGGAAAATGGAGGAGACGGCCCCAACCAAATGAGTTTAATAGAGGCTCAACAAAATTTCATAAAATTTGGAGCAATGAGTGAATCGGCACTTGACTGTGTAGATCCTGAAAAAAAAATAAAATATAGAAAAGACAATCATTTTATAGACAACAAATAAACACAAGGAAAAGTATTCATTGTGCAATAAATAAGAAAAATGACTAAGACAGAAGCTATAGAATTACTTAAACATCATAGCTTTACACATGAGAACATCAATCATCCTAAAACCCAAAATGGTTTTTTAGGCATGCTCAGACCTTTTAAAGGAAAAATTTATGAAGAAAACTATCATGATGTTGTAAAAGCGATAAAAGTACTTGCTGACGATTATCGGGATCAGAAAGTCATCAGAAAAGAAATTATTTCGACTGTATGGAACATTTGCCATCTAGCCCGTGCATGGGGCATTTATCCTGATGGCCCACTTCGAAGCAATAATTTAATATCTGCCGAATGTGTGAAGCAATTGGAAGAATGGATTGATGATATATCGTATATCGTAACCTGTCTTTTAGACGATTGCGACATACCAACAGCTTTCGAATTTTATAACGAAAAATATAAATAACTATAATGAAACTTGTATTACTGTTTTTGTTTTCAGGCTTAATACTTTTAGCAAATGCCCAGAAAATCACAAAAGAATTGGTTGAAGAGCAGGAAAATCTTTGTCCTGCAAAATATCTAATAGAACGTATCAATGAAGATATTCGCAATAATGATACTCTTTCTGTTGAGGAAATCAAAAAGTTTGTTGAAAAGAATTACAATTACATGAAAAAGGAAAAAAAAGCTATAATACGAAAGTGTGATGAGCATATAGAATATGAAGATAAATATTTCCTTCTCAGAAAATCATCATTACCTGATGAAGATAAAACAAATAAATACAAAGATACATATTCGGAACTTGTCAACAATAATCATTTAATGTATCGCGACAACATGCAAAAAGGATTATTTTTCGATATGGAGTTCAAAAATAACACATCAGTCTTAAAATTTATTGGAAGAAACGACGGAGCTACCGTGCATAAATTTTCCACAGGCGAAACCATACATCCGTTTTTCTATGCAAATTCCCAAACAGAAAACAAAATAAATGTAACCAACGTCTATTACAAAGATGGCAAAGAGCCGAATGTTCCGTTTCCGATTAAATACAGCTTCCCGCTTAATCCTGTTCCTATTCCACAAATGAAGCATGTTGACAGTATTGATATGAATTTCAAATTAAAATACCTGACAAAAGTTGATACAATCCGTTTTGATAGAAATGATATAGGCGTTGAAAAATCAGGAATTTTATTATTAAAAATGGAAGATAATTATTTCGAATATTTAAGCCCTTGTGATTATCATAGATACTACCCAGGGAAAATTATAGAAACAGAATATTATAATTCAAAAGGAGAAATTCTACAATTGGAATACTGTTCGAGTAACTTATTTTTTGGAAGCTCGGAAGAGAAATATAAAAATAGTTTTGCTCGTATTAGTGAGTTATATAAACTGATACAAAAAACAAAAACAAGAGAGGAAGCTTATAACGTTATAAAATATGTAGAATTAAAACACACCAATAAATATCTTCATTCAAAACGTAAAACCCGCACCTTAGTTCGTGGAAATATTTCATCAATAAAAATGTATCTGGAAAACAGCAGAGACACAATCTCTTTTGATGCACGTTTTCGAAATAAATTTTGCTCTAAAGAACTTCATATTCACAAAGTTAATGACACCACTGAATTTATTGACAGAAATGGAAATGTACTTATTCAAATTCCAAACAATATTAACTTTTTATACGAACCTGTAACAAACAAATATTCAGAGAACTATTTTTATATTGTTAAAAATGATGTTTTCGAAACTTACTATTTCCTGGATAAAAAAAACAGAAAGTACGTTAAGCTACCTTATGAGCGTTTAAAGTTTATTTGTCCGTCGTTGATAGTTGCTACTACACCTGAGAATAAGCATTTATTGTTGAACCCACTCGAATACAAAATATTCACAGATAAAAAATTTATTAACTATCGTCAGTTTGGATTTGGAGAAAGAGCCCTGTCTGTATCTACCAAAGATAAAACCTATAATTTATATGACCAGAACAATAAGCAGATAACCAACAGAACAGTTACTCCTATCACCAAAATTAAATTAGTAGAAGAATCCTATTAAAGTATATAATGAGTTGTTATTCCAGAAATCGAAAATTACGAAGACGACAATTTCTCAATCGCACTCAAAATGGTTTCGACAGACAAATTGATCGTTGGCAAATACTGGACAATCACCATATACCTGAATACATAGAATACGGACAGGAATTTGATTTTATCTGTTGTAACCAGAAAGATATCTACTTGCTCAGACTGCGAAAAGAAAAGGCAGAGAAATTCTTCATAAACAAATCAAAAGGTTGCGAAGCTTTTATGTATTTAATTGTAGAAAGTGATTTTAGCAAAATTAGCGATGAGCTATAGAGAAATGCGATAATAGTTTTCGAAAGAAATGGGATGCCGAAATATAAACATACTTCAATAAAACGCGAGTTAAAATGAAAATAATTAATCCAAAATCATCTGATAAAATATTGAAAAAAGAAATTGGCGAGATAAAAAATGCTACGGATGCGAAAAACAAATTCTTTGAATTTTATAAAAACTTTAAAATTGCAGAGGAAACTGAAGAAGAAGCTGATATGATGCTGTTTCAATACGGCTATTATGATTTCCACAGTAAAGAAAAAGATATTTTCAGTCTGGATTTCACCCGTCAGTTTGCTATACCGGACGACGAAGAATACTTGCAGCTTAGCATGACACTTTTTTACAAGAAAAAAGATATTGGAGAACTAAGCATGAATTATAATTCTTGGTCAGAAGATTATGAAACTATAGAAGAATGGGAAAAACACATTATGTCAACAGAAGGATTTATTAGTTCTAAAGATTTAAAACCATTAGAAGTAAAAATTATGCTGGATTTAACCTAATACATAATTAGTAATACATTTCAATAGGTATGAGCATACGGGAAAACATAGTTTTGATCTTTACTATGCTCATATTTACAACTATATATTAAACCAATGAAATTTTATTTTTTATTATTTTTTTTACTGATATTCAATATTTATTGCGCCGAACATAAAAGCGAAACATCTATTAGTAATCAAAGGAAACTTGTTATATCAACAGAAAACAAAACTTGTACTAAAAAAGACACTTCTTCATTTGATGTTGAATTCTATTTCGAACAGTTAAAAAGAGAAGAAGCTGCTGATTACGAGAATGATGAAGTGCATTATAATAATGAAGACTACCTGGAAGATGACTACGGAATTGAAGGAGATTACTATGCTGAAAATGTTGCAAATAATTACAGCAAAGAAGATGTCAAACTATTATATAGTTTAATTATAGATGATAACTTTGGTTATGATTTGTCGGAACCAATCGATTTTATTTCATCAAAACAAATGGAAAGTATATTATATGAATATACCGGATTTTTTAACAGTTTATTTGATGCTATAAGTTTTAAAAAATTTTCCGAAATCAAAAATCAGAAAAACTTATATGAAGAAGGCAATTATTTCGAATCATTTCTTGGCTACTCTCCATGGTATACTGATTACGAAACAAATTTACCATTTTCTTGTTATCGTCCCGAAGCAGTCGAATGGATACGTGAAAACATGCTGTTGCCTCCCGACACAAAAATACAAGGACTGGCTTACCAAATGATATATGATAAAGCCTTTAACCTTTTCTTCCGTATAGGATACAGAACACTTAATCATTTAATCGAAAATGATTTTATGCAACATGCTATTGACTACATGAATACATCAGAATACTATACTTGTGATGAACTGGATTATCTCGAAAGCAAATACAACACTGTTTTCCCCGAATATTATGACGAAGAAATAATTGCCTGCGGAGGTCTGGAACACTCATATTTAAACACACACATTGCCATTGGATTTTGGTTGCGTCGTTTTGTTGATGGTTCTATTATTGAATTTGCTCATATACTTACCGATGTTCTTCAAACTTATGATAACGAATGGTTTGTAGCAAACAGTAAAAAAGAAAACTGGCAGACATTTGTAAACCTCATAAAATCTGAGGAATATAAAAGCAAAGAAAAACATTATTGGGTAGAAGATACACATCCATGGGAAATAGAAGATGAATATATCATAGGTTACAAAGGCGACAAATACATGATTGATACACTTATTATACCTGAAAATTTCGGAAAAATAGAAATCATTGGCATTAAAGCCGATCCGGAATCAGGAGATGGTATGTTCAGATATTGCAATATAAAACACCTTGTTTTACCCAATACGATTAAATGCATTGAAAAAGACGCATTCAGAGGAAATCAACTGTCATCTGTTAAAATTCCGGATAGCTTGCAAATTATAAGTAAGGGATTGTTTGCCGAAAATGATATAGACAGCATAATAATAACAAAAAACAGTAAGCTCGAAAATATTGGAGCAGAAGCTTTTTTCGATAATAAAATATCATTCTTTAATATTCCCAAAAATGTTTCTGAAATTGGAGAAATGGCATTTCACGCAAACCAAATCAAACAACTATATATCCATAAAAATATTAAACATATCAAGGAAAGAGCTTTTGGGACAAATCAAATCGAAAAAGTAAAATTTGCCCCTGAATGTCAATTAAAAGAAATTAGTACCATGACATTTTCTTTCAACAATATAAACAGAATTGATATTCCAGGATCTATTAAAACAATAGGTAAAAATGCCTTTTATTTTAACAACTTAGATACGATTGCAATTCAGGATAATAAGGAAATTCAACTGGACTCCTTTTATATCTCAACCCGTTCCACTAATATTTTTATAGATACCAATATAGGAGATATAGGTCTTGAAGAGAATCAAGATAAAATGAATGATATAAAGTACTGGAAAACTCCATCGGGAAAAAAAATTGAAGAAGGTGAACAGTGTAACGAACGTGGAATGTATATCGCTGTTCATAAAAAAACAATTAGAAAAAAATAAATTATGTACTTACTCAAACGAAAAATATCACCCTATACAGAAGCTGATATTATCCTTGGGATCTTTAAAACAGAAGAAAAGGCAATCCAGGCAAAGTCAGACTATATCAAAATATGCAAAGAAAATGATAAATGGACAGAACAAGCTTATCATGAAGTTGATTGGGATAAAGAACTGGAAATATCCGACATATCCTCAATTACTGAAGGTGAAATAACAGAAGAATTATTTGTAGTCAGCTTATATGAAGAAGGATTTGGACAGATAACAAGACAGATTGATCGTATATTTTCAAATAAAGAGCAAGCAGATAAATATGTTGAGAAAAAGGAAGATGAAGAAAAAGAGTGGGAACCAGCATGGTATAAATGTGAATTAGTAAAAACCGAACATCTTTATTCTGACAAAAAATAACTATTGATGGGACTTTTTTTGTGTAAAAAGCATGGGGGACAAGGCATTGTTGAATACTGCGAACATATTGAATCAGAGCTTCAAAAAGAGGTTTATCCATCAGTTTATTATTTGCCATATTTTAATTTGCGTTTATGTGAGCAATGCTATCGGAAAGCAAATACAAAGGAATTTCAGATACTGATTAAGAAATGTTTTGGGGATAATGTTAAAAATTCCGATTTTCTTTGCACAAGTCATTTCGATTTGCTTGAAATACCCGAAGATAAACTTGAAGATAGTCCGCAAAATAAATTATGGGAACTTACAACCCAAATATATAATAATACAAATCGTGGTATTGATTGCATGGCATGTGTTGACGAAATAAAATATAAACATGCTGTTAAAAATGACTTGCCAGTACCTTTTGAGCCTTTTTTGAATACTCTTTTGTACGAAAACAAGGACAAAATTAATCAATTAGAAAAGTTGTTGGAAACCAATTATGATTTTCAAAATTCAATTATAAACGAAGGCAAAAAAGCTTTTTGGGTGGAGAGTGGAACAATCACCAAGCCACTAACAATTACGATTTATTATGTAACAAAAACAGAAGAACAGGATAGAATTATTGATTTGGTTAATTCTTTTTTTTGTTCTGTTAAGCGCAATCAACATGCAATAAAATTCTTTGAAAAAGAAGTCTGGATTGAAACATCAACAGAATTTGCTAAAGGATTTAAACGCGGAGAAGAAAAATTAATACGAAATATAATTATCAAATAAAAAAAAACAGAAAACTATGGGAGCATGGGGACATAAAAGTTTAGAAAATGATACAGCCTGCGATTGGCTTTGGGAATTAAAAGAAAATTCAACGAAAAAATTTATTGAAAATACATTGGATGAAGTTTTAACAATCACAGAATACCTTGATTCTGATTATTCTAGTTGTGCAATAGCAGCTATAGAGGTCATTGCATTTATCAAAGGTAATTCGGATGAAGATGCAGAAGAGTTTGAAGAAGTTGATACAGATTCTATTGCTAAAGAAGTTGATAATGATTTAATTAAGAAGGCACAAAATACCATTGACAGGATTTTAACTCAAAAAGACAATGAACTCTATGAACTTTGGGAAGAAACCGAATTGTTTGGTGTATGGAAAGAATCAGTAGCTTCATTAAAAACAAAAATTATCTAAAACAATGACAGAAAAATTACCTCATTTTAAATACAACCCTAATGCTTTAACATCGGGAATAATTGCAAAAGAAAAAACATTGTGTCCGGTATGTAATACAGAAAAAGACTATGTTTACAAAAGCCATTTTTATGCTACAGCAGATGTATCAGGCTTATGTCCCTGGTGTATAAAGGATGGCAGTGCTGCTAAAAAATACGATGGTGAATTTACCGATTACCTTGCAATTGAAGGTATTTCTGCTGATCCGTCGCAACCAAACACTATCAGTTTTCAAAAAGAACATTTGGATGAACTTATAGAACGTACTCCCGGCTATACAGGCTGGCAGCAGGAAGTATGGCTTGCACACTGCAATGAACCATGTGCATTTATTCAATATGTAGGCTGGAAAGAAATTGAACATTTGCAGGAGGAATTAAAAGAAGATATTGACAATATTATAAGCGAACACGGTTTATCTCAAAAAGAGTTTGAAAATACCTTAGTAAACGAAAGCGACTTCCAGGGATATTTTTTTCAATGCGTTAACTGTGGAAAATATAGGCTAACGGTTGATTGTAGTTAAGAACTTATGTTAGTAGTATTAGCCAATGCATATTCTAAATGCAGAGAGAGAATTTAAGTACACTAAAATAAATCTTATAATGCAGTGGACAGGAGAATTGTATAGTTTTTATACCGATTTATCAATAGATGAGTCTTTCGTAAATTAATTGAAAACGCATTGGAACTTGGCTATAAATATGAAAATTGTGTAGATGATGATTGGCAAAATCTCTTAATACGCAAACTGATGAATGGATGGATTACTTAAAATATCTTTTTGCAAATACGAAAATTAGAACTGTAAAAATAAAAAACATGCATGTTTTAAATTTAGTCCCCCGAAAAGTTGAAATAGTTGAATTAATGAATTCAGAAGTAGCGATTGATTTCTTTTTATCCAAAGAAATTAAAATATTTAAGTTAAATATTTTTGATTTGCTTAGCACACAACTTTTTATAGAAGACGATATAATGTTCTTAATAGATAGTTGTAATGAACTTGATCGAAATTCTAAAATCAAACATTTGTCTTATTTTGGTGATGGAGAATTAGTTATTGATGCTAAATCAGATGATTATATGGAATATGTTAACGTAAATATTCAAAGATGTCCTTGTTTGGACAAGGAAAACTTAGATCAAGTAAAGCATAAAATTACAGTTGAAGATTATATTTTAGCCTGGGAAAATTTAAAATTTCAGTTAAATCATTGGATCAGTTTATTAAAAAATCAATAACCTTGACGTTAAACTCCTCAGATAATAGAATTTAACCAGGTAACGAAATTGTGAATAATGAAACTTACTGACTCTATGAATACCTACAATCCTGCTTTGACAATTATCAAAGAGAAGGGGTATGTTTTAACAATACAGGATCTCGAAGATGATGATTTTAATTGGGTAGCATCAAAAGAAGGGATTGAGCTAATAGCTAATAATCCTTTGAGACTATTAGCTCTTGTTGTGATTGCGGAGGAAAAAGGGGAAAATTGGAATGTATGTTCAAACAATCTTTATGATGATATTTTGGCGGAATTTGGGGCGAATAAAACAATCTTATATGGATGCAAACGATAAATACCATGATGCAGAAATTTATTCCATTTCACATCAAGACAAAAATCTCGTATTATATTCGATTTCGGTATAAGATATTGGCTTAAAAAATTCCCAAACAGGTATGGCGAAATAATACACGATTTTTTTTATATGAGTTATAACATCACAATTCAATATAAATCAAAATCCAGTACGGTTATAAAGTTAGATTCTTTTAAAGAACTAGAATGGCACGTAAAAGATCTTGATAATGAAAAGTACTCATTAATCTTAACTAAAGATCATGAGAATATTATTTCTTACAGTATTGTTTATAACGATTTAGGGTATTTATGCTTTTACTATGATGGTGATGAATGGTACTTAATCAATAAAAATATAGAAAATGAAGATGATGAAATAGAAGTATTTATAGGTCATTTAACAGAAAGACCTAAAAAATATCTCAATAATATTGAAAGAGTTTTAGCTGAGACCAATAAGTTTCTTATTGAAGGTAAGATAGATCGTAATTTTTGGGATGAATACTAAAAAGATGATTTTTATACGTCGAAAAACCAGAAAGCTAATTTGCCCTGTCTTAAGTTTTCCTATTAAATAGTGTGTAGTTTTAAAATATGTGTTTAACTAATCAAAGTTGAAAAATCAGTAAAATGCAACAAGACACAAAAAATAAATATTTCGATGAGTTTCAGCAATTAGGATATTTTGAGAAATTCGACAAAAAGTATTTCGAAGAGTTTGAAAAAGAATTAGAGGAAATAATCATACCGCTAAAAAACAATTGGGAAACTTTAAGTGAAAAGGAACTCGATAATCTATTATCAAAATTTGGAAAAATTACGAGGAATGAAACCTCTCAACTTCGGAAAAAAGTTTTATCAGAGAGTGATACAGCCAATACATTACTTAATATTGGACTAAAATATCATAGCAATAACAAAATACTTATAGAAATTATATCTTCAATTAACAATATGCATTCCAGGTATAATTTGAAAATCACAAATGATATTTTTGCTTTTCTACTCGAACAGACTAAAAATAAAAAAGTGAACTTTTATATATCTATTTTCATTACAGAACTTGCCCAGTTTAAAAAATATGAAAAAAGATATGAATACATAATATCCATTCCTCAAATAGCTCCGAAAAAGAAGTCAATTAATACGTTTTACAGGGTAGTCAATGATAATATTAATGATATGTCGCAAGAATATAAAATGAGTGCAATAAAAACATTTGAAACTTTTTTGGATAATAATCCGGAAATACACGAAACAAGCCGAGAAAAATATTCTGTAATGATTAGTAAATTAAAAGAATAAGCTTTTTGAACTTGAAATAATCTCAGCGATAAACATGTCTAAAAGTGCATCTTTAAAACTCAAACATACTCTATCGGAAACACAATTCATCGAACAGCTCGATGAATATTTCTTTGGAAAAAACTCATCAGGAGAATACCTACTTAAATATAAAAATAAATGGGTGTGGTGCTTTTATCCTGGTGAGGAAGAAAGGAACGCAGATCTTCAATTCTCAAGTGCATTTACAATAGATGAAAGAGAGAGCTTTCTTAATGTAATAACAAAGAACCTGGATAGTGAAATTGAGGGTAAAGAAATTTAACCTTAACATTAAAGTTTCTTCAAAATTTTAGTTGTATGATGTTATATATAAGATGAGAAAATGCTGATTTTGATAAGATTAACTATAACAAACCAGAAATAGTAAGGAAAATATGCAAATGAAAATGTAGGTTTTAAAGGCAAAAGCTGCAAAAACAAATACAAAGAAAATTAAAGTGAAATGCAATAAATAGATAATCATGGATATAACTTTTGATGAGAACCACGAAATAAATATTCAATTAGGACAACAGCCTGAAGGTGTTTTCTTGATTTTATCAGATGATTTAAGTGCTATTGATGAAGATTTATCAATCTCTTATAAAGAAAAAATCGCAAATTTCATCAATGACTCAAATAAGTGGTACTCTACTTTCAAAGAATATATTTTGGATTGGGGGAAAAGAGAGTATAATGTAGAGAATGTAATGCAAAGTTTTTCCCTCATAAATATATATGTGCTTTTTGAACAGGATGAAGAAGAACTATTTGGATTAGAATATGGTGTTCGATTTGATGAAGAACACAATTGTGGAATAAAAGTTAAAAGGACGGATAGCAAAGACTTTCAAGTTTTTGAAATAGGAACTGGGGATGTAGCCTTTTGTTGACCTTGAGCTGTTTGGAGGTCTATGTAAAAGGTAGATACTCTTTAGAAGCAGAAAAGGCAAAGTGGTTAGTTATCATGATTACCCACTTTTATTTCTTAAGAACATCCAATGAAGACATTTTCCGTCCTGCCATAAAAATAGTGGATGATCAACGCTATTCCATATTTACTGATTATATTGGTACACCTGTGGAGGCTTACAACTCTGCTGGGCATAAGATTTGAGAATGTGAGATGGATATTTATAGTAAAGTCCGTAATATTATAGACGATAAAATGTTGATTCTGTTATCAAGGGTTGTATGAGGATGTTGAGACTGGGATTTGTTACAATCATTTTCGATATTATGATGCAGGAGTTGGGATTTATATTACTTCAAGGGAGGCAAAAAGATTGAAACAGAAATATTCAAGGTGTAAATAAAATAATCATGGAAGTTTATAAAGGAGCTGTTTCTACATTAGAACCCACAGATTGGAGCAATGAATTTGGAGGCTCAATCATACAATACATAGAAAGTATTACAGGTAAAGTACTTCCAATTTCTTTAAATTCAATTGTAGAAAGTAACAATGTTACTCAGCGGATTGCAATCGTTAATAAAAAGAAAAATAATTTTTTATTTACAGTAGGTTTATTTGCAGTACATAATCCAATGTTAGAATTGTTCATCGTTTTACCTGCTGATTGGAATATGAATGATAATTCAGGAAAAAATCAATTCCCGTTGGCGTTACTTTTGACTGTTTCAGAACAAGTTAAGCAAGGGCTTCAAATAGAAGAAGGTTTTTGCATTAATGCAGAAGATTCTATTTATAGTCACTTACCCTGGCCTGAAAATTTAGCAGGGTTTTGCGTTTGCGATCATTATTGGGGCAGGAAAGTATCAGAAGAGGAAAAGAACGAAATTGACGAACATACGGTACATCTCTGGACTTTGATTCCTGTAAAAAAGACAAAAAAAGAATTTCCGAAACAAGATGTTGAGAAAAACAAAAAAGCAGGATGGGCAAAGCTGACATTAAAATTAGGCAAATAATAAAACAATAGTTTGTAATATGATATTATAATGGATAAAAGAATTAGAGTTTTAATGGCTTATGAAATTCCCCGTCTTACTGAAGATATAAATAAAGATTCTATCAGGCAGAAACTAAACAATTACGTAAAAACAATTATTCCAAAAGTCAACATGCAAGATTTGGGAGAATGGAAGCTTTTAATAAATATAACTTCCAGATCAACAAATAGGATTGGAGTTTTTAAGAGAATAAAACGATATCCTTCCGATAGAGAATTTGAAATTTCTATTTCTATTCCTATTCCGAATGAAAAACAAGCCCCCTACGGTTCATCAAAAGTAAACGAAGCATTTTATTTAGCTTTAGATGATAAAAAATTCCATACACTTGAGCCAAATTTCGAAAACTACGAAACTTTGCACCAATATCTTTGTGTAAGTTCAAAGTCTGCAATAAACCTGGCTTTTACTCATGGATTTACATGTAATGGCAAAAAAATTAAATTTCAAAAATAAACCACTGTGGATAATTTATATGTATGGCGAAACACATTAGGACGAAAGCAAAAAGACGTCCCGCAAGCTGGAGACACATGGCTTTCAGACAAGGATTCGCTTGCTGACTATAAGGATAAACCAGTAACAGGAAAATGGATTTCCTTCAATCCATATAAAGACAAACTGCCACTTGACGGCACTATGCGGTTACCAAAAAAACTATTCCTATTCTTTAGAACTAAAAGTGAACCTGTTTTTGATTGGTTCTATATCCATCATCATATGATGGCTGTGTCGGAAGTATTCCTTAATTACCTCCTGGAAAACAATTTAATGAACCAGCTTGAAATTACTGAGCTAATAATCATTAATGTAAATGGCACTATATATCACAACAAAAAGTATTTTGCAATCAGAGTTGTGATATTCAATGATAATGAATTCAATTTCAATGAAACTACCAGAAAAAGAGCTGCTGGCATAAGAGGGTATTTTTTATACCCTGAAATACAGCTAATAAAGAACAACAAAACACAACATATATATATGTTGTTGGAATTTTGCTATAATGGCTGCCTTATTTTAACACAGAATGCAAAAGATTATATTGTATCCAATTTTTACAAACCTGAAATTTATAAACTAAATGACTATCATTTAGTTTATAACAATTCACTACATAAAGAAAAGCTACCCCCGCTTATTAATAAATAAGTCGACAGTGATTATTTATAAGATTTTAGTTTGAATAATTCATTATATAACCATAATCAATTTTACTATGGAACAAATAAAAACAGTAGAAAACATACTAAAATTTGAAAGCGAACTTGGCTTTGATTTGCCTAAAACATATTTAATGCTATTAACTGCCATCGGTGAACAAGAGCAGATAGAACTAGAGGATGATGCCATTTCTATATATGGTTATACAATGTTACTGGAACGGAACTCAATCTATGAAGTTGATAAATATGAGCCAAATTACTTTTTAATTGGTCAAGACGGAGATTTGGCTGTGTTTATCAAAAAAGATCAATCCGAAAATATCTATTCCTGTGATTTAGGAGCCTTAGGTAGTATCGAAATGGAAAAGGTTGCTGAAAATATTCTCTTCTTAAAAGAACTTGAATAATTTTAATCTAACAGGGGTTTATTTCCCGAGGCTTGCCTGTAATTACTATCTTTAAACTCGATGTCAAAAGATAGTAAAGAAATACATAAGAGTCATAATGTTACTATTTTGCTATATTATGTAGTTTGGTACAATACATTTTGCGCCTTACATCATGGAAACATAATTTCATTTTATAACAGCTTTGAAAAAGGTCTGGATATAAAAGGGAAAAGTTCATTTTTTCTATATTGCTCTTGCTTTTTATTTACGAAAGAAGATAATTCCTTTGAACCATAATTTATAGAAAAAATGATTGATATTTCGAGTCAAATTTTTTGGAACAAGATAGCCTATCATCAAAAAGAATTGAATATTCTTTATTATAAATTGGGACAATTGGATATTCTGGAACAAATAAACATTTTAAAATATGCATTTTCAATTGATGATGAAGCAAATGAAGCAAATGTGTGGAAGTATATTTTGAAACGAGAGCCTATTGATGATAGAAATAACGGTAGAGGTCTAACTAAAGGATTATTTGATATTATTTTAGAAGCTGCCATTTATCCTGGTAATTATGAGCTGGATGCGCAAGCGATAATTAATGCATTAGTAATTGATTTTCCTAGTTATATCGAATTAATTTATGCTGATTCTTTAAAATATTTAAATGAAGCTGATAAGGCTTCAGATTATGAAATATATCAAAGAGTGGGGAATTTGCTCTTTGATATAAAGAGCACTCATTTGGAAGAATTTCTTAAACGCTGCAGAGAACATGAAAGCCCGGATATAAGAGAAATTGACGAAGATTGGGATGTTGAGGTGTAAAAAAAGGAATCATTGATCCTTTTAGTGGCTATCGCAGTATCTGTTTTTCGTTCATGTTGATATTCAGGATGAAAACATGTTTTCCACAAAATGGTTCTATGAACTAAAAAAGTGAATCTTCCTACAATAGTAGTTATAGATTACGGTTTTGTTAGGAATAAGCGTTATTTCATAATTACTGATTTATTTGTACGTTTGTGTGGCTTGCAACTCAGCCGGACATAAGGTCTGGGAGTGTGAATTGAATATTTATAGTAAGATCCGGATTTTACAGGCGATGAGATACTGATTCGGTTCCGTTATCAGGGACAGTACGAGGATTCGGAAACTGGGCTTTATTACAATGGATTTCGATACTACGATGCCGGTGTGGGAGTTTATATTTCGCAAGATCCATTAGGACTCAAAGGCGGAATGCCTAACCTTTACTCATATGTTTATGATGTAAATTTAATGATTGATTCATTAGGGCTTGCAGGAATAGTAACATCTACTTTAACCGTTATAAAAGATGGTGTAAAAAAACTTACACTGCAAAAAGTAGAAAAGCGACACTTACTGAGCCTCTAGGAGATATAGTTCAATCTGTAAAAGATGACTTAATGGTTAAAAACTTAAGTCAGCCATTCCATGGACATTGTGGCGAAATTCGTACGATTAGAAAATCCCTAGACGATGGTTTAGAATTAAAAGATTTACAAGGTGCAACGATGAAATCAATAAATACGAAAACTGGAGAAATTGAAAAAGCTTGCGATTGCTGTGCTGTAGTGATGGAAAAGTTAGATATTAAAGACGTTACTAAATGTCATTAGACTATTTTTTATACCTATTTACTATACAGTTAGTAATCTCAATGGCTGTAGTCTAGAATTAAGCTGATATCTGACGATCTTGTTCTTAGATTGCTTTGAATTGCAAATACAATAATTAAAACTATTATTTTAAAACCCTATAACAAGCAGATTATTAGTTAATTAACAAATCAGTCAAACTCAAGACTACAGCCATCTCAATAAAAAATATTTAATGCTATGGTTGATCAAATAATTGAAACAATATGTGAATTCAGTGAAGAAAACGACACACTGAATGTATATCAAAAAACAATGTCCTGTTGTTTAGAATGTGTTCTTCTAAAAAAAGATTTATTTTCTAATCAAGAACAAGAAATCATTCAAAAAGGATATGAACTGTTTAAATCAAACTATGACTTTAACGAAATTAATTCACTACGAGCTATAATAAGCAAAACATATAGTCAAGAAAATAAAGGACATAGAAAAATGGCCTTGGAAGCTTTAATGAGTGCATTAATGCCTTTTGAAAGTTGGACAAAAAAATACGAAAGACCAAATGCAATTGATTATTGTATCTTTTATCTGCGCGAAGCTGGTGTAACAGAAGAGGAATTAATCCCTCCAATAAAAAAGTATAAACAGTCACTGGGGGTGTAACGAAAAAGTAGAAATTTTCCAGAGACAGAAAAAGCAAAGTGGGTAATCTTGTGGTAAAATCATCTGTTTCGTCCGTAATGACAATGTATTGTCGCATGAATAGAAGTATCAGGAGAAATACCATCCTGTGGTAGAAACGGTATAGTTACACGGATGTTTGATGAAGGTACTTTTTGCCCTGTTTCAAAATTTGACCGGAGTAAGCGTTATTTCATAATTACTGATTTTTTTGTACGTTTGTGGGGCTTACAACTCAGCCGGACATAAGGTCATGGAGTGTGAACCGGATATTTATGATAAGGTCAGGATTTTACAGGCGATGAGATACTGATTCGGTTCCGTTATCAGGGACAGTACGAAGATAGCGAGACTGGGCTTTATTATAACCGTTTTCGGTATTACGATACCGACGTGGGGGTTTATCTTTCGCAAGATCCTATAGGACTCCGGGGGAACAATCCAAATTTTTATGCGTATGCAAAAGACCTAAATGTTCAAATAGATCCTTGGGGGGTATATAACGGTGAGGGAGTACGTGGACTTGGTAAATATAATTCTTTTCACGATCATCAACTTGACCCATCAGAGTATACGAAATCAGACGATTACCATTTTGCAAAAGCAAATGAATCATTACATCATAAAATGCAAAAGCATCCAGAATATGCAGCTAAAATGGAAAAAAAGTATCCAGGCATAGGGGAGCATGTATCTCCTGGGAAGCAAGGTGCATTTAGTACAGATCCACCTCCAGGCACAACTTGGCACCATGCGGATGAACCTGGCAAGCTGCAACTGGTAGATCGGGCAGACCATAGAAAGTATCATAAAATTCATCACCCTGATGGTACTGGAGGACGAAACAAATGGGGAGGCGGAACAAAATGTAGATAATTTAATATGTCAATATGATACAATATAAAAATTTAGCTGAGTTGATTAATGGTATTGAAGACCTTCCAATTCCTGGAAGGATTTATATCGACAAATCAAATTTTTTAGACATAAAAAAAGCCTTTTTTATCACAATGTCTAGCAAGGAGATAAAAGATCAAAATATGGTTGACCAAGACAGTGGTCTAATTCCAGAAAATTTAAGTGGCGAAAATGTAAAGTCATTTTTAGACACGGCTACTTTTGAGGATATAATTATCGTCCAAAAAGAAAACAAAGACTCTTCTGATTATGAGGATTTTTTAAAAGCTATTGAGCATTATAGAGAATATGACACTTTCTTGGAGTAAATCAGATAAAGAGTATACTAAATAGTTTTAGATTTCCTTTAGCTGAGCGTTAGCCTAAGCTGTTAAAAATCTTTGAAACCTGTCAAAAAGCTCCGCCACTTTTTGCCCTCCGCTCTTCGTAGTGGACAAGCATAAGTTTTGTTCAGGTACTCTAAACCATAGCATTGCCGCTAATCGTAGACTGTGGCTACGATTCACCATATAAAAGGCAAGGTGGGTAATCAATTGTGGTGAAATTACTCGTTTCGTTCTGTGAATAAAAAATGAACTTGTCAGTCATTTGAATGTTCGATAAAGAGTCTTTCTGTTTTGCCACAAAATTTGTTCGGAATGAGCTTTATTCCATAATTGCTGTTTTTTTGTACGTTAGTGGAGGCTTATAACTCAGCCGGACATAACGTCTGGGAGTGTGAATTGAATATTTATAGTTAGGTCCAGATTTTACAGGAGATAAGATACTGGTGTCGTTTCGTTATCAGGTGCAGTACAAGGATGCTGAGATTGGGATTTATATCTCGCAGGATCCTATTGGGATGGCAAGTGGGAAACCTAATTTTTATCCTTATGTAGATGACGTAAACAGTTGGATAGATCCTCTAGGCTTAGCTGAATTAATAGCTTTATTTAATCAATACTCTGACGGTAAAGGTAATTTTCATTATTCGGTTACATTGAAGGAGAAGAGACAGGTTTGAGTAAGAGCAGGAGAACAAAAAAAATCAATATTCGAAAAGGTAGTGATTTAGAACTCAAAGATTTTGAGTTGGTTGATTCTGTCAAAGTTCCTGTTAAGCACAGTGGGGAAAAAGATAAGAAAAACCATTAATGGCGCAAAGGGGATATTCCAAGGTGAATGAAGCTAAGTATGATAGTATAAAGAAAGCTTGTAAATAATGAAAGATTTCATTAGTAAGATATCAGACGATTTTGGTGTAGAAATTATGTTGTCTGATTTCAATGAAAACGGAGTAAACTCTTATAGAGTTGATGAAAATGGTCATGTAACACATCTCCATCTCTATCAACTACCAGTTGGTACACTTGTCAAGTTGTTTCCAATCTCTGACACTCTAATTTCTTTGACATTGTTTGAATGTGGCATCAGTAACATAGAAGCTCTTAGGAATTTTTCACAATTAAGGGAGCTTGACTTAACTCTAAATTCAATTTCTGATTTAAGAGGCTTAGAAGTATTGGGAGGTCTTAAAAGATTGAGATTGTCATGTGTGTACATGGATTCTGTAGAGGAATTGGGATACTTAGAAAATTTGGAGGTTTTAGATATAAGTTCAAATATTGATTTATCCCTCAGGAACGAGCTTGAAGGTTTGAAGAGACTAAGAGAGTTAGACTTGGAGGGAAATGACATCTTTGATATTCGTACGATCGGAAGAAGTAAGTCCATCACCAAGCTTAATCTAAAGGAATGCAAGCTTTTAGATATGAATGGCTTGCATGACTTTCCACACCTTCAATACCTGAACCTTTCTGGAAATCCAATTGAGAAAATTGATGGGTTGAGTAAAATGACAAGCCTGAGGAGTATATACCTAAATTCAACAAGCATTTCGAAAATAGAAGGGCTGGATTCGTTAGAAAACCTTGAGGCTCTTGATTTATCTGATACTAAAATTACTAAGATTCAGGGATTAGAGAACTTAATCAACCTTAGAGATTTGAATTTGTCTTATTTAAAAGTTAACAAAATTGAAGGTTTAGAAACATTGGGGTTTCTGGAATTATTAATGTTAATAAATAACGACATTTCTGAAATTCAAAATCTACCCTATAACAAGTTAGAAACCCTTCTCCTTTCTGGCAATAAGGTAAAAGAGATTGATTACGACTGGCTAAAAAAGATTAAACAACCATGTGTAATAAATTTGGCAAACAATCCAATAGAAATAAAAATAGATTGTATCCCTAATCACATTACGATAGAGTTAGAAGATTGTGGGGTGCCCTTGACATTGTAATTCCCCTCTTAACAATAGCAGAAACTAGATTATGGCATTGTCACTAGCCGTAACCTGTGGCTAAGGTTCACCAAATATAAATGGGGGTGTAGGGAAAAAGTAGACACTCTACAGAATTAGAAAAGGCAAAGTGGGTAATCAATTGTGGTAAAATCACACATTTCGTCCGTAATGACAACGTATCGTTACATGAATAAAAATATTAGGAGAAAGACCATTCTGCGGATAAAAACGAACTGGTCATTTGAATGTTCGATAAAAAAGTCTTTCTTTCTTGCCACAAAAATAGTTGCTAGTCCATTTTTCGGGTTAACCAAATGAATATACATGAACAATAAAACCAACATACCACCAGAATATTCCGATGAAATATGGGATATCGTAGAAAAAGTCGGTCTGTATTATGAAGAAAACGACCGTCCCGAAGTTCTCCTAAATATCATGAATTTTATTAATCACTGCATTGATTATGTCGACGAAAGTCTGTTTCATGTTCCCAAACACCAAATTAATCAGTTTAGAGATGAGGCAAAAGTGATATGGGACGAAGGAGGTGATGCTGCGAAACTAAAAGAAGTATCTGATAGGTTTTCTAAAGCTCTTGTTGCAAAAATTCCTTATAGAAAAATATTAAGACATCCGCCATACGAAGGAGCACGTAGAGTAATCTCTTGGTATTTAAATAATTATAAAGATGATCCGACCAATCAGTTTCCTTTTGATTTTATTGAGTTGGTTGTGTTTGAATTAAATCGTTGCGGAGTTGCAGAAGCTAAAATAAAAGAAACACTCTTATTATACTTTGATAAACAATTATGATAAATAAAATTCAAAATCGTTGGACAGACAGAGAATTGCCTGGTATTGATTGTCTTTTAAAAAGTGATGGTTCGGTAGTTATTCTTAACTCTTATTGTTCAGAACAAGATAACAATATCTCTCATTATGCTATACCACTATGCGAAACTACAATTCATAGTCTTGAAAAATACGATGACGACATATGGTCAGAATTTCAGTCATTTATATCAAAGCAGGATACTATTTCAGGAGAGATTTATTATGCAGGAGAAGGGGCAATGGGAAATGAAGGTTTTATAGCATGCTGTAATCCGGATGAACAATTAAAATGGGCACTCTTTTTTTGCCATTCCAATCCTTTCTACGAATTAGAATTATCAAAAGATAAAATTATGGCTTATTCTTCTTACGATTTGAAATATGAAATTGACAGGTTTTCTCCTGAATATATAAAGATATCAAAACATGAAATCAGATAGAATTGTGTCAAAATCAACAGGTTCTGTTGTTGCTGCAATCGAAATCCTTTCAATTGATTCTGATAATAGTTATACAGCGAGAATTACAGATGATAAAATTCCCGTAAAATTAAAGAACCTGATACAAGACTTTAATGCCGCAGTCGATAATTTTTCACTAGCTGTTGTAGATCATATTGAAGAAGAAATACAAGCTTATGAATTGTATCTGGAAATTACGGATTCTAAAATTTTTCATCTAAAAATAGAGGATGATAAAATCTCTTTCGTCGTAAAATATCCAACAGCCAAAGGATTTATTGATGATTATCCGAAATAATATGATTTATTATTTCTATGTGACTGTTTTAGAACAAAATTAATAATGAAAAATGACTTGATAAAACAAAATCCCGAAGACAGAGTAGAAGCTTATATTTCTCATTGGTTTAAGCAATGGGATACTGTAATGAAATCAATGGATTATAAAATGGATTTTGATTTATTGGATTATAATTTATGGAGCAGGTTGCTTGATGAACTAAACCAAGAATATTTTGATCCAAACAGAATTTCCTTGCCAGGAATAGGTTTTTCTTTTGCACCTTACCATGATCCCAAAACGGAAAAAGTTACGGGTAGTAAAATAAACGGTCAGAAAGCTATTGTTGAAACTGAAATTTATTCCCCAAATAAGCCCAAAGTAAGTAAGTACCACCTGTACGAAATGATGTGTGATGATGAAAATAATTGGCTAATTTTTGAAATTACTGAATTTTGGCTTCCACCGTTTAAGTCCCTGATTAATTCCTCTCAGTGGAACAAATTGTTTAATCTTACTAAACCTGATGCTTCGTATGTGCCTTATGATCATCTTAAACTTAATGAAAATATCGTCTTTAAAAATAATAAAACAGTATGCTTACTAGGTGAAAAAGAAGTTTTTAATGTAAATAAGCTGGGATATATTACATTAACTTCTGGTGTGATTGGTATTTCAGCCAATATTATTTCCTCTGTGCTCAATTTTTATGAACCACTTGAAAGAAGAGTTCCTCCAGGCAAATATGTTGTAGAAACTGTATCAAGTCCAGTTTACAGCGCGGTTGCCATCAGGATAAGATTTAATGAACATAAATTACCCTCCAAATGGTTTGCTGCAAAAACTTTAAGTGGCAATGGGATATGCAATGCTGATGGAGCCAGGTTGATTATTTTCGATGTAAAATCTTTAATGAAAGCAACCGCAAGCGATGAAGCAAAAACATTTAAGAAAAGAATATTTCGTGATCATGGAGCTTCAATATTATCATTGTCAGAAGAAAACGATTGTATATTTACAAATACAAGTACAAACGATGGTGCATTCCCGGCATTTTGGGGAGTAAGCGACGACAATGAACTTGTATCCTTGTATATAGATTTTATGATACTTAAGAAAAAAGACGAAAACGGAGTATTTCATTCCATATAAAACAATATGACATTAGTAAAATACAGGGCTATAAAATCAATGTGGGGAATAGCCATTGATATTGAAGCCACGCATAAAGTAATTGATAAAAATAATCCGGTAGGAGACAGGTGTATCCATATTACGAATGGTCATTACCTGGTGTTGCATACTAAATTTCTAACCGAACATATTTCTATGATTATAAAAGGTTTATCTCTTGTGTTGTCAGGAAATGATTATTACAATATAGTCTATGAAACACAAAATTAACACTGAAGGAACTTCATTTTTTTACGATATGGAATTCGACTATAAAATTCATCTCGAAAAGAAAATAGTTCTACTATCTACGGATGCCTTAAATTATGTAAATCAAAAATACCTGTCGAATATCTGCAGACCAGTGATTACACAACATTATAGTAGAAATACGTTTATGGTCGATTATATGTTCTGGTTTCAAGAAACGGACTTAAAAACATTAGATACTAAAATTGAGAAAAAAGAATATGCAGATAAAGATTTTAAATATTCTGTAAAAACACAATTTGTAAGACAATTGAAATGCTGGAAATGTAACAGCGTATTTGAAAATGCATTAGTTATAGAATTACCGTTAGTTTACCCTGAAAATTTTAAGTTGGGAAAACAGAAAATGGACTTAATTCGAAATCTGAATAAATTTAAAGTTTGCCCGAATTGTAATACGACATTTACATTAAATGTATTATTCATATTTCCCAATACAACAAATATAATTCATTCAGAATAATTTAATATAAGATAAAGGCATTGAAATACCATATTTTATGACAATAAAAACAATTGAAATAGCAGATTGTCCGATTCATAAAACGACTTTGGATGAAAAAGATGTAGAAATATACCTTACGCAAGCTTATAATCTGATTAATAAAAAATATGAAAATAATATTTTAATCAAGATTTCCAATTGGTCTTCATTTTGTGTGAATTTGTTCGTTTCTGAATCACCTTCATCCGAGGTGAAAGTAATTCCATTGAAGTTAGACAAATTTGAAACTTTTGATTTAATTCAAAAAGTAGAATACAATGTTTCAACATTAACTTTGGAAGGATACAGTGATTCTTCAAATCATTGGCTTCAATATCAATTTATAGAACCGAAAATTGATATTACAAAATGGAAAGAGTAAATTCTTTTTTCTATCAGAGGTAAGCAAATATTAAACATGGAAAAATACAATAATAGAACATGTCAAAAAGTGCATCTTTAAAACTGAAACATACTATTTCAGAGAAACAATTTATTGAGCAACTTGGTGAATATTTTATCCGTAAAAATTCGCCGGATGAGTATTTGCTTAAATATACTAATAAATGGGTATGGTGTTTTTATCCTGTGAAGAGGGAGAAAGCATAGACCTTCAATTTTCAAATGAATTTACATTGGATGATAGAGTAACTTTTCTTTGTGTTATAAAGAAAATTTTAGATTGCAAAAACGAATAAATTTGATGATACTATTGAAACTAAAAATCTGGATGCCTCAGGCAAAGAAAGAACCAAAGAGACTTATTTGTACGAATATGACGAGCATTCGAATTGGACGAAAAAGTATTATTATTTAGACGGTAATCCTAAGATATTGACTGAAAGAGTGATTAAATATTATAATTGATGCACGAATTCTTCAATTACAATTTGTGAAACCCAGGTATAATTTATAATGGAAATAAAGCAATTATTGTATCAGGTAATAGAGGAGTTAAAGGATGACAGTATTGTTCATGCGCCATCACAATTTCAAGGAAAAATCCCTACACTTGAAAAAGGATATTACAGGAAGGCTTCAAATCAGTTGAGTAAAAGGTTCGAATTAATTTGATATTGGGAAGATGCTACGCATAGCGATTGGCTGGACATTAATCATATGATGTCAATATGGGAGAACAACCCTAATGATAATTTGACCCGAAATATTTATGCTTCAATTTATAATTGGGAAAATGATATTGCAAATTTGTTTGAAAAAAATAGGATTAGTGTATTTGCTGCCAGTGAATATACGTCAGAACGGATTTATTTAATATGGTTAGATAATCGAAGTGAGCCCGAAATATGGGTGTACGACACTAATGGATTAAGCAGATTTAAAAATTTGTGCGCATATTTGAAAGCATATCTTGATGATGATATTACAAAAACATGTACTGATTGGTGTTAAGTAGTTTAGATATAGCAAGTTAATAATTAAGAAAATTTTAAATAGATGAAACATCTGATTATTTTTATTCTAATTGCAATTATTTCTATCCAGTGTACAGTAAAGCAAAAGGAGAGGAAACAAAATTCATCTATTATAGATACTGTGCAACAAACAAACAATACCGCAAATGAAACTTATATGTTAAAAAATAAGTCGGTTGAATCAGGTATTGTCAGACCAAAAACAGCGATTATTAGATATAAAAACGGATACACCTTGTGTAAAAGTCCCGATAATAATAAAATGGGAAGTATTCACCTGATGTTAGGAGAAACACTGAATATAACAGACAGTGTATGTAACGATACGGTCGAAAATGTTGCCGGGAAATGGTACAAAACATTAATATTTAATAAAGCGGGATATATTTTTAGCGATGCAATTCTTTTTTATAATGAAAATGAAGACATACCAGAAGAGATTGCAAAAAACAGGCTTTTGATGAAAAATTTTCCGCAGCTGCATGTTGCAGGCAACTTCAATGAGATGAAAGTGAAATTAAAATCGGGAAAATATATTGTAATTGACAAAGGAATGGATTGCAATACCATGTTTGCTGACTATATTTCGCAGCTAAACAGTTATTTGTTTGCCTCAGTTTGTTATGGCGAAGATGCGACATATTTTTTTATTGATTATCGCACAGGAAAAAAGTCAACATTTAAAGGCATGCCGCAGTTCAACAATTCGGCTAACTTCTTTTTTGTACGTGAATATGAAGTTTATGAAGGGGAACGAAATTTTATTAGTCTTTACAAAGTAGAGAATAAGGAATTTAAAAAAGTGTTTGCATCAAAATTAAAAGAAGAGCATGGCAGTGCGATTTGGGAAAACGAAAGAACTATAAAAATTCCGGATAGTCAAAACAATAGTGCGCACACAATAACGAAGAATAAGGGAAACTGGATTGTTTCTCCGGTAATTAAAATCAGCAAATAATATTTAAAATGCAACTACAACCTTTAAGAATTCCTTCCGGATGGACCGTTAATTTGAATTCATTTTTTGAACACAACATTGATGAAAATAATTGTTGGTTAGAATTTTCAAGTCCTGCAATGCTATCTCTTTCGCATTCGGTAAAAAAGAGACATATTGAGTTGTGTTGGCTTCCGGAAGGCGATTTAAATGGAGAATATCATTTAGATGTATTTAACATTGTTGAGAAATATAATTTTGAAAAAGAAAAATTGGAAATTGAGCTGGATGACGAAGCTACAATGACTTTTAAAAGTAAAAGCAGATTAGAAATTGCTGCAAAAATAGAAGAACTAACCAATAATTTAGACGAATATAAAGACCCGAGAATTTATAAAAAACGTGGAGTTATTGATGAGAAAGCAGAAGCGGTTCGGTTGAAAATTCTCGAAAATGATTTAGACGATCATCTAATTGATGAAATAGTAAACAACGGACACTCTAAAAATCAAAATTTATTATTGGATAGCCCGAATATTTCAACCGAAGTCGTAAAGAAATTATCCGAAGTTGGAAAAAGTAAAGGAGTTAGAAATAAAGCCAGACAAAAGTTAAGTAAAGTATGAAATATAAAGTAAGAAGTATGAAATTGCTTTCGCCTGATTATATGAACTTTATTCACATAAACGGTCTAAGTTATTTTATTCTTTTCACTAAGGCTCATCGAGCCATTAAATGTTGCTCACGCAAAATAACTCTTACATATCTGATAATATAAACAAAAAAACAGATATTTTGATAATCACCAAAAGGATTAATGGGTCGAATTTTAAAGTTTGATAAAAGCCACGGATATATGAAAAATTTATGTGTAACATTTGAAGAATGGTGTATTGCAGATGGAACTTATCCTCCGTTAGCGAAAGGTCAGGATATAGAATTATCATTAGGAATTCAGCTTTTTGAGAAAAAAAAATCGAATCGTGAAATTTTCTTTTTACGGCAATTAAAACATTCTGATTATGAATTTTGCGGGCAAATTGTATGGGATTTTTCAGAAGATAATAATCGTATAATTGTTGTTGATTGTCGGAAACTTTTGTTTTACGTTGAGTTTGAAGATAAAAGCAGCACATTGTTAATAGGGGAATTTCTTTACGGACGCGGACAGCTTTTCGCAGACCATGGTATTTGGGATGATTGTTATAATAATATTGACAATGTCCCTGCTATTTCATCTATATACAAAATTACAAGAATAAGCAGAGTGAAAATTCCTGATAATTTTATTAATAAGTTTGAAAATGGATTTTCAACACCAACTTCTCTTTCTTCAAATAATTATGATGATAGACACATTGAGGAAATAGATGCAATTACCGAAAAACAAAGTAATATCTCTTTTTTCTTGTTGGATTTAATACTTTAAAAAATGAATTTTTCAATTGTTTCAGATACTGCCGGGGCGCGTGTAGGAGAACTAGCAAGAGAATTACGAAAAATATTAGAAGATAAAATAAACGATTCGTTTAAAGAATATGATGTTAGTATAGGATTTGCTATCAGGTGCTTACCAGCATCGTATAATCGCAGGTCGTTTGTCCGGTTTACCAAAAAAGATAATGACTTAACAATCGATTTTTGTGTAGATATTGAAGAATATAAAAAACTATATAAAATAGAACAACGGTTTCATTTGGGTAACGAATTTTTGCATTGGCTGGACAAAGGACTATCGAATAAAAAATTTATAGAATTTAATCCAAAAATCAACAAGGAGAATTTTCTGACAAAGGTTAAAGAACTGGGAAAAGCCGAAAACTGGTTCAAAGAAGAAGTAGATTATAGCGAAGAACTGGAATTTTAGAAAGAAAACCTATTAGACTGGAAGATTTGAACTTTTAACCACCAAGCATCAATTAAAACAATGGATAACAAAATTGAAAAGATTAAAGAACTTTGTATTTCTTTAAAAAAATACTCTTTACTTAGTGAGGAAGATTTAATTAAGCTCATTAAAGAATTTGAAAAAATACCAAGAGATGAGTATTATGGTGCACGAAAACAGTTATTAGCTGATGATGAAATAATTGACTCCTTATTAGATATTGGATCTTATACAAACAATAAGAAACTAAAAGAAAATGTAATTTCTTCCTTAGGATATATTATTCAAAAGTATGAATACTCAAAGACTGATAAAATTTTTAATTTCTTTACTGATGATTACGTATGTAAGAAACCTTGTGTAAAAACAGCTTTTTTTATACCTCACATGCCGCAATTTAAAGAATGGGATAAAAAGTGGGAGTATTTGTTGGCAATTAAAAATATGACACCCAAAAAAATAGCATTAAAAACTTTTGACAGTATTATATCATTATTTTTAGAAGAAATTCCCAAAGAACATCTGTCCGAGATAAGACAATACTTTGAGACACAGAGAGCAGAAAAGTTGCAGGAGTATGAAAAAAGGGAAGATAAGCAATCTATGGCAATTGATTATATAATTGGAGAAATTGACAAAAAACTAGATGTAATCCGTAAGCGTCAAAAATGAAAATAATTCTATTATGCGAAGTTAAAAACTGCTAAAAAAAGGGGGAACAATTATGACATTTCAGAACTTATTGGATAATCTGGAAAAAAGAACAAAAGAATATTTGTTGAATGAGGATGTGTTGGAACTGAGTATGTTATTGTTGGGCTTTTCTTTGTCGGATCATGCAATTGAAGAATATGAAAAGTTCTTCTTTAATCATTTTAATAAATATGTTAATGATTATTATTTTGATGACAAAGCAAATTACACTTGGGAAAGTATATTGATCCTTCACTCATCAGGAGATAAGAGAATTGCGTTAGAGAAGTTTTTCGAAATTCATTAGGAATTTAAGAAAATGTATGATATGCAGAAAAAATAAAAATCATATGTATTTTCGGCAATTATGGAATTCATGAATCACAAAGAATTAGCGTTCCTTAGAAAAATTAAACAATGACAACAAAACTTACAGTAAAAACATTGATTCTGTTTCTTTGTATATTAGGGACAGATCGGCTGGTAGCTCAATATATGTGTGAAGAAAATTACACATTAGATGCTGCTTTTGCTAATAAAGAAAAGGTTGAATATTTATTTCTATCCAATCAGAATATAGAAACATTACCCGAAAATATTAGCGAACTTAAGTATCTTAAATCCCTGAACATTGATTTTAATCAAATAGGTAAACTACCTGATGCAATTGGTAATATTAACACTTTGATAGATATCAATGCTAATAGTAATAAGATTTCAAATATTGAAACAGTAACCGAACTGAAAGGTATTAAATCTTTATTTTTAAATTATAATGAAATTACAGAGCTCCCGGAGAATATAAAAAATCTGAGTCAAATGCACACACTTGAATTGACAAGTAATTTACTTGATGATTTACCTGAATCCTTTGGAGAATTAAGTAATCTGGAATTATTAAGATTATCAAATAATAAACTCAATAATATTCCGATTTCAATATTTAAGCTATATAATTTAAAGTATCTGCATTTGTCTAACAACGAAATCATGCATTTAGATGATGCCTGGGAATTTCTTCCGAAACTTGAAGTGTTAAGCCTCAACGATAATCTAATAAAAGAGCTTCCTGAATCTTTTTACAAACTATCTAACCTTAAATATTTATTTCTCGAAAGAAATCAATTGTCATATATATCCGAAGAATTTGTTTCAGAAAAATTCGGGGGACTTAAAAATCTTGAAGTTCTTATGTTGGCAGACAATCAAATAGAATTTCTTCCTGAACCAACACGTTTTTTCCAGGGTTTCGATTTTAAAACACTGGATATTAGCAATAATAAAATATCAATTCTACCTAAAAAATGGGGCGAAAGCACAGAAAGTTTAAATATATCTGGGAATCTATTCGAAAACTTACCCCTGTCTGCTTTAAATAGATACAGAATTATTTCTATAAAAGCCAATAGTAATAAAATTGCAGCAATTACCGAAGAACTACTTGATTTCAAATATTTGGAACACCTCGATCTGGGAAACAATAATATTAATCAATTACCAGACGAAATTGGATATTTATATAAATTAAAATACCTGAACTTAGAAAATAACAAGTTGACCTCTCTTCCCGAAGATATTGTTTTGTTGAAACAACTGGAATATTTAAATGTAAAGGGGAATGAAATTCAGCAATCCCAAATTGAAAAAATCAAACAACAGCTCCCTGTATGCGAAATAATTTACTAAAACCTTTACGTTTTATGATCAAAACAAAGAAATGTTATATATTACTATTGCTAAGTATTTGTATAATAGAAGCTACATTTGGAAAAAATACTCCCAATAACATCATTCTTAAATTATCTTCTGGAGCTAAAAAAGAATATAAATATCACACAGATTGTAAAGTAGGTGACGAGGCACAATTTAATTCGACTAGTTCTTTTAATATCACGAGTAGTAAAAACGGTAATTTCTTAATAAAAGAAGTAATAGAAGAAATGAATTTCTTTGATCGTTATGGTAAACAAACATTTTCGTTAGATGCGCAATTTAGCAGACGAAATAAAAGATTTCATTTTCAACACCTTTTGAATACAACAAATTTAGAAAAAGAGATACATGAGAATGGCGATGTTATCAAAGGGTATGATGTAAACAATATTTTCGAAAATACTAAAGGTGACTTGTCACGAATTTGGCAAATGCTACAAAGAAATGATCCCTTTTTTTACTTAGATCGAGAGCTCATAAAAGGAAAATCGTTTAAACATGAACGACAATTTGCAGGACTAGATATAGATGTAAAATTTAATCTGTCAATGGTTTACTCTGTATTCGATATTAACGATAAACAAACAATACTATCGAGCAAAGCAGAAGCAGAAATACCTATAGATAATGACAACAACAAAATAAAATTAGAGCATGAAGGAGTGTTTATAATCGAAAACAGTACCGGATTATTGCTCTATTGTGCTGAAATTACTGATGTAAAGAATATGAAAATTATATATTCAGTTACGCGGGATGACTATAAAGCTTTATCAATTAAGGAATATTTCCTTATTAAAGAAAACAGAGAAAGGCAAAAAAGGGATAACTCAAAAGAAAGTTTTGAAAATGATGCCACTGATATCTCTTTATGGGGAGACATTTCGCAACATCCGAAAACAAAACAAGAAGCTCAAAAATTGATTAGAAATATAAAGCCTCAAATAGAACTTAAAGAAAAAAGCCATAATAATCCCCAAAGGTTGGTAATGAGTTCCGAAGAAAAAAACCTTAGGGCTTTGTTCAAACTCAATAATGTTAATTGCACATATTGTAATAAGGAAATAGCAACTGTTAACAATAGTTATGCTGAAAGTTTATTTAACATTAACCCGTACGATGAATATACTGTAATACCAAACGTTTTTATAGGTGATGACTGTTTTGTTGAAAAGCTAACTGTAGATTTAAGTACACTTGCTTATTATGGAGTACAAAAACATATACTTACAAAAGACAATGTTGGGTGTTACATAAGTTTTAAGTCTGTTACAAATGATGATGAATTTTGCCTTATTTCATGGAATGAAAATACTATTACCATGTCAAGCTGCTCTTTTCTGGCTTATGGAGCTGATGGCAAACAGCTTAAAAAAGCTATAGTTAAAAGAGTATGGCCACAATGCCAATCTGTAGCAAAACTGTTAGGCATGCAGGAAGCGAATGTTACTGACGAGCAAATTTGGTTTTATTCTTCATTAACCAGAGGCCATCATCAATCTAACTTTATACAACTTACGTTTAAAGAGCCGGTGACCAAGGTTATTGTGTCTATGGCAGAAGATTACATTTCGGAAAATCAAATTTTTGAAGTTTCAAATGAAATAAAATTAAAAGAAAAATTAGAAGATATTGCTGTTAATGTTTTAGAGCGAGAAACAGCAGAGAGAAAAGAACAATCTAATCTTTTAATAGAAAAAAAGAAACAAGAGAGTGAATTAAAGAAGCAATATGAAGAACAGCTATTATTAATAACTAAAGCCGAAAAAAACCAATCTACAAAAGCAAATAAGTCTGAAACACAAAAAAGTAAAGAAAGGAAGCAATCTACAACCACATCAACAACTGTTGAAACAAGCTTTGAGGATAATGAGAAAGAAATAGTTGTAAAAACAAATACTGGCACAGTAGTAATTAGTAATGGAGTAGTTAAAACATATAATGGACCTACATATACAATTGCTGATATAATGCCTGTTTTTCCAGGAGGAAAAGATGCATTGAATAAATACATAAAGAATAACTTACAATATCCGACCGAAGCGAAAGCGAATAAAATATGTGGTAAGGTGTATGTTAAATTTATAATTGAAAAAGATGGTCAAATAACAAACGTTAAAATAGTAAAAAGTATAGATAAATCATTAGATGAAGAAGCCGTACGACTAATTAAAAGTTTTCCGGACTGGAAACCCGGTTTCTTAGAAGGAAGAATAGTTAGAATGAATTATATGTTGCCAATTAATTTTACTCTATAGCAATAAACATGATTACATGGTGGACTTATAAATTGTCTGTATGCACTAAATAAGAGAATGATTAATTTTGCTTACTAAAAGCTTTTTTTCAAAGATTGATTTTTTAAAACTTAGTTGCTTACACTTGCGTGTTTAACTCTTTTTTTATTAGGAAAAAGACTCATGAAATATTATTTATAATTACATAAAAAAATGGAAGAAAATAGCAATTCAAGTCGTGAACCAAATGAAATAGAGTTGTTTATTATAAAAACATATGTAAAGAATATTCGGAGTTTACATATCGGTTCATTTGTTGTTTTTGGCATTCTGGACTTAGCTCTTTGGTACTTCACAATAATCGTTTTTTCTGAAAATTGGATTCTCGGTTTTTTTATGTTGATTCTAGCACTTTTATTAACGTTGTTAGCTTGGTCTATTCGTGAAACTATAAAAGAAACAGGTAAAACAAGATCCTACGAAATAGTTTCGACAAAGGGACAGTGGAGTCTTGAAATTAGAGGTTCGGGTAAAACAAGACAGTTAAAATCAATCGTAAATAATGAAATAGTAACCATGATAGTACCGGGTTTAGCAACCCCGCCTAAGAATGGAGAGAAAAGAGATATTCAATACGAGTACGTAAAAATTTTAGATCATAGTCCTACATTTGGGGCACATAAGTTATTTGTTTCAATAGATGATAATGTGTTGATATGTAGACATAAAGAGTATATCGAAAAAGCAAAAGTAATTGGTATTCCATCAATATTATCAATACCAATATTTTTTTGTTTTACATTATTCAATTTGATATCTGGTTTTGAGTTCCAGTGGGCTATATGGGTATGGTTGGGATTAATATTTCCTTGTATGAGAACTATATTCCATTGGATAGAAAACAAAGAGTTAAGGTTAAAAATGGAATCATCAGCAAAGAACGAATAACATGAAATGGAGTAAGCTAAAACACAAAATAGAACTAAGATTCTGCGATTCTATGAAAAACCGATTAGCAATTTATAGTACCACTTATGGTAATTGTACTTGTGGTCATGCCTGGATTACATTAGATAAAAAAGTGATTGCGAATTTCTGTACCAGAGCATTTGGGAATACGAAACCTGTCTGGGACAAAGAAAAAAACAAATTAGTAAGGGGAACAAAAGAAATAAAGAACAATGGTAAGTATGATGAATTATTTAATGATTATGGAGAATTAAGCAGACAAAATGTTTATGAGTCATGTTGGGATTATTTACAAGAAATATCCATCGAAGAAGCCCTATTGTCTGATAATCTATTGATTCAAGCTTTGTCTGTTGCAGATAAAAGAGTGGGAAAAAGAAGATTAAAAAAGATAGATAAATAAAAACTTCATCCATTGGCAAAAACTATTTTTGAAGAACGAATAAAATCCGAATGTAAATATGTTTTCCGCAAAATTGTCCCATGAACTAAGATCTTTAAACCTTTACAATTAACATTTACTCAACAAAATGACACCAAAAATCAAGTATTTCATTCCACTATTTTTATCGTTTCTTATATTATCATGTAATATGTTGAACGGACCAACTCCTGTATCTGACTGGCATAAATATAAACATGGATTAAAAGGTATTGTAGTGGATATAATTGATAATAATGGAAAAGATTATGTCATTGGAGAAAATAATATCCCGACAAGCGTCAATTTTCCATATTATAATGATTTTTCCATAAAATCCAGAATAAAAGATAGTATAAATGTAAATTCAATGACCGTAATATTTTATACAGACAAAGGACTTCTGGATCATTATTCTGCTTTTATATTTACAAACGATTCAATAAAGATAAAATCGTTAGAACGAAATGTTGGTGACGGAGGAAATGATTACAAACTGGAGAAAAACTGGTATCTGGTTAATGATTGAAAAGCAAGATAAACAGTCTATCTTTTCAATTACCTAAAAAGAGTATCCTTTTGCTCATTCAATTTTATTTAATAGATTAGTTTTAATAATAGATAGTTAGAAACTGTTTAAGTTTTATCCTTCGGTTTATTATGGCGACTTAAGCCCTCATATTTCTGCAAAATTTCTTTAAATAGCGATGCTATTCGCATCAATTTTGGCTCATCTGAGAACTTAATTCTCTCAAAATAACTCACAAAAACAAAATTTAAGCAGTTTCTTAATGTTTTAAAATATCATATTCTCAATATGTTGAAATAGGGTGGTGTTAAAGGCTATGGGTTGATAATAAGTGATTTGTAAATTGATCTTTGTCTAAAATCTAATGATCTATAATTTTAATTATTTGAGCTTTAATATTTTCAAGTTTTATAATTATCTCAGTTTTACTATTAGATGGTATTGGTATGTAATGAAGTTTATAAAACCTACCTCGTCCGTTTTTATGTTCTATTCCAATACATAAACAAGTGAGTTGAAGATATTCTTCCAATTCAATAGATTTACGCGACCTTGCATATAAAAACTAATTACTTCCTGTGAATTAATAATTATTGAGTTGAAATTAACTTTAACTACAGAATTATACCAATTAAAGATCAATGTGATTGACAAAGCTTCATTGTAAAATCTGTTATATGTAATGGACATTACTTTGTTTTGTCCAACTCTTCGCTCACAAATTGATGCAACCATTGCTTAATGTTCATCAAGTTTTCAAAGACCATGTTTTTAAATTTCTGTTTTATATACTGCCAAATCTTCTAAGATGGGTTTAATTCGGGACTGTAAGTCGGTATGCGTATCAACTTTATGTTGTCAGGGATATCATACTGTTGTAACGAATGAACCCCTGCGTTATCAATAATAATTAAATTTAGTTCCTCTGGTCTATGCTGAGATATTTTCGTGGTACTATTAGCAATATTATTTGATCTTAATGAATAAAGAAAATAAAGGTAGAGTAAAATTGTTTGGAACTGTTTTTTTTTGCTGTTAAAGAAAGAACTCATCTTTTAAAATCACCTGATTACTGCAAAAAAACATATAAATAAAAAATTTAATGTTTATTAATCTTTGTTTAAGGTCTTGATTTACAATATAAATTAATTTTGGGAAATTTTTTTATGAAAAATGGGAGCGTTTTCGATTTGATTGTTGTTTCTATATAGGGATAGACTTTAGCCATGTACGAATTAATTGAATTAGAAAGAAAAGTTTGGAGAGGTGAAGGAAATAAATTGATAAGTATTGATAGGAATCAGTTTTGTTTTTTCTGATTTATATCAGAAAGGTTTATTCTGACTTTTTATGTGGAAGATTTGTAGGGTCTTATAGTTGTTAAATGGAATTATTGAAAGCAAAAATATTAATTATTAATTAAGAATATGAAACACTTTAACAAATTTAAAACAAGGACATTTTGTTTGATGATGTTCGTAACTTTAACCTCCTTTTCGCTGCATGCACAGTATACGCTTGTGGATGGGGATGTGGAAATGGAAAACGGTTACATCAAATCCCTAACCACCCAGGGGAATAATAATATTCAGGATAAAAGCATAATAATCCCATCCACATTACAAAGCCAATCTGTTATTGGAATTGTAGATGGAAATGGTAAAAATGGGGTGTTTTCTAAAAAGAGCATTACCGGGGTAAAATTGCCAGGTACAATGAAAATTATCGGAATTAATGCTTTTAGGGATAGTAAAATTAACACTGTTGATTTTAGTGATTGTAAATCATTGCAAATTATAGGTAATACTGCATTTTTTTGTAATTCAATTTCTTCGATAGATTTTAGCAACTGTGTTGCTTTAGAAGAGATTAAAGATCTTGCTTTTTCAGCTATTAAGCATTGTGGAGAGGGACATCCAGCAAAACATGGACCTTTAACAGATCTTGATTTGAGCGATTGCAAAGCATTAAAACTTATTGGATCAAAAGCCTTTTTTGCTCAATCTTTAGGTAATGTTAACTTAAACGGGTGTACTTCTTTAGAAGTTATCGGATCATATGCTTTTGCCTTTAATAAGTTGACTTCTGTTGATTTGAGTAACTGTAAAGAATTGTATAGTATTAATTTAGGTGTCTTTTTGTGGAATACCATTGCTACCGTAACTTTACCAGTTCCCCAAACTCAAGAATTCGTAGGTTGGAATCATGATTCCAGTAACATTACTTATAATGGTGAATTACCAACGACGGTATTAAATTCCAGTTTTAGTATATTAATTAATCATACTTTAGAAGCTGGGGATATAACTATCGACGCTGACGGAATAATTCAAAGTTGTTCTTATCATCCGGGAAACTATAAGGTACATCTTTCAATACCCGAACAAATAAATGGTATTACTGTAAAAGGTATTGCTGATAAAACAAAGGACGATGGTGTATTTGGTAATAAGAAGATTAGAAAAGTTGATTTACCTGGCTCAATTGAAAAAATTGGAGACTATGCCTTTTATGCAAATAAAATTGGGGACTTAGATTTAAGTAATTACACTTCATTGCAAACAATAGGAATTAATTCTTTTAGTGCTAATCGCCTTAAGTCGGTTAGTTTTGAAAACTGTATGGCTCTGGAAAAAATTGGCCTCGAAAGCTTTGGTAGTAATAAACTTTTAGACATAAACTTTAGTGGTTGCAAATCTTTAAAAATCATTGGGGAATCTTCATTTAATTTTAGCGAATTAAATTCACTTGACTTAAGTGCTTGTACTGCTCTTGAAGTAATTGGAAAACATGCTTTTTATCATAACAAAATTAAAACCTTAGATATAAGTGGTTGTTCTTTGTTACATACTATAAATTCTTCTTTTGTAGGGAATTCGATTGGCAATACAAAGTTGCCCAATACTGGTTATCCAAACTTATGGTATTGGTACGACGAAAGAGGTAACAACTATCAACCAGAAGGGATAATTTCTTTTAATAATGCGGAGCACTTTTCTGCTCGTTTCTATTATATTCTAAAAGATTCTGATGTAGAAGTGGACGATAACGGGAAGATTATCCAATGTAATATAAGTGATTTTAATAAAGAAGAGTATTACAATGGTACGATTGGTATTCCGGAAACACTTCATGGTAAAAAAGTAAGAGGTATCCTTTCAAGTAGTAATAATATTGGTGTATTTTCGGATAAAGGTATCAATGATTTAATATTACCAAATACTTTAGAAGAGATTGGAGAGAGTGCATTCTCAAATAATTCTATAAGTACTGTTGATTTTAACAAGTGTATTTCATTAAAACGTATAGGAAAGGGTGCATTTTATAATAATACAATAACCTCCGTTAATTTAAGTACCTGTAAAAAACTTCAGTTTATAGGTAAGCAAGCATTTGACTTCAATGATTTGACATTTGTAGATTTAACTGGATGTGAATCATTGCATACTATAGAAGGGCAAGTGTTTAAAATTGATAGCAAAAAAGAAGTTACTTTTGATTTTAGTAATTGCTCTAAATTACATACGATTAAAAAAGCGGCCTTTTACAGTCTTTATGGAGATATTAAATTTAAACTGGTTAAACCAGAATATAACGGTTTCATTAACTGGGCTTGTACCGATGGAAATACTTATGAAGGGAGTACTGAATTAAACTTTACAAAATATCAAGAAGGAATTAAAGCTCAAATAAAATATACATTGCAAGAAGGCGATGTTGAAATAGATGAAAAAGGGTTTATTCAAAGTTGCAATTATGATGGTAATGGCACTTATATTACCATTCCGGAAGTGATAAATAATCAGAAAATAAAAGGTATTGCTGATACTGATGGATACTTAGGTGTTTTTTCCAATAACGATTTTACCACGGTTATTTTACCTTCATCCATTGAATATATTGGAAAAAATGCCTTTAATTCCGGGAATAGGTTTGGACTTTTGGATGTGGATTTTAGTAATTGTCAGTCATTAAAAACGATAAGAGAAAATGCGTTTTTGGATAACAATTTAAGAAGTATTGATTTAAGTAATTGTATATCCCTAGAAACCATTGAGGAATATGGATTTCGTGATAATTTAATTGCGACTGCTGACTTAACCAAATGCGAAAAGCTGAGGTTTATTGGTATAAATGCTTTTTTAGTCTCTAATAATTCATTGCCTAAAATATTAACAGAGTTAAGCTTACCCGTTTCTGCCTATTGGGGTTTTAAGGGATGGCAAGATAGTGATAACAGTGCTGTTGATTATCAAATTACAATTTCTGATGGTCACAAAGCGTACAATGTCATAGCTCCTTATGAATTGAAGTCTGGTGATGTTAGCATTGATGATAATGGGTTCATTACCCATTGTAATATAAGTAATTTTAATACACCTGAATACGAAAATGGTAGTATTTTCATTCCGGAATTTATAGATGGTATTTCCATAAAAGGAATAGCTTGTACCGACAAATTACCCGGTGTTTTTAGCCAAAAAGGAATCAATAAAATTGCACTAGTATCAACAATAAAACAAGTAGGTGATTTTGCTTTTTATGGCAATAACATTTCTGAGTTTGTTGTAGAAAATGAATCAGAACTAGCGTATATAGGAAAAAATTCTTTTGCTAAAAACAAGCTGAGCCATATTAACATTTCCAACATTAATACTTTGCGGAATATTGGCGAAAATGCTTTTACCGATAATTCCACTGAATTAATGATACTCCCTACTCCTGTTAATTGCCCTTTTTTAAACTGGATAGATCATGAAGGAGGTACCTTTAGTGGCAATGCTGTTGTTAAAAATTTAGCAACTTCCTACAAAGCTCAAATTCCGTACATACTGCAACAAGCAGATGTTACCATAGACGATAACGGGATTATTACCCAATGTTCTTACGACCATAAAACTATCTTTTATATAATTATTCCAGAATCTATTGGAGATAAAACAATAAAAGGAATTGGTAATTCTGTTTTTTTTGCCAAAGGATTAACAACAATAGAATTGCCATCTACTATTGAGGTTATGAAAAGTAAGTCTTTTATTAACAATGATCTGCGTAATCTTGATCTTAGCCATTTATCAAAACTTAGAGTAATTGAATGGCAAGCTTTGCATGGTAATTTGTTTGAAGAAATTGAGCTACCTAAACCGGATATTGAAAATTTCCTGAACTGGGTGGATGGAGAAGGCCAAACCTATAAGGATAATCATAAGGTAAATAACTTTTCTTCTTTTATAAAAGCTCAAATAACCTATACATTGCAGGATTCGGATATTGAAATTGACCAGAATGGTATGATTTTAAGCTGTAGTTATAATGGACCGGGAACTTACATTATCATACCTGAAACATTAAAAGGAATCACTGTTAAAGGTATTATTGATGCAAAAAGCTATAGTGAAGGTGCTTTTAATACAAAGGATTTTACTTATGTAAATCTACCTGCAACAATCGAACATATTGGAGATTTTGCCTTTGATTATAACAAAGATCTTTTAGGGGTGAATTTTAACGAATGTCCCTTGTTAAATAATATTGGTAAAAGAGCTTTTTTTTATAATTGTTTACTTACCCTTGATCTAAGTAATTGTAAGCAGTTGACAAACATTGGCGATGATGCCTTTGCTCGCAATAACATTGCAAGTATCAATTTTGGACAGGAAAGCAGTCTGGAGACTATTGGAAAGATGGCATTAGACGGTAACATGATTTCTATTCTTGATCTAAATAGTTGTACCTCATTAAAAAGAATTGGTTACAGTGCTTTTGACAGGAACAAACTACAAAGTTTTACCTTGCCAACCAACAAAAGCTTTGGCTTTAAAAACTGGAAAGCTTCCCATCCCAGAACTGGAAATAATCTTTTTATTAATGGTAATGATGTAACGGATAAAATTGATTATTCTTTTGAAGCTCAATTTAATGATTTGTATAACATTACTTATCACAATGTTGGCACGCGCAATGTAATAGCTAATCCAAAGGTTTACACAATCGACCATACTATAAACCTTGCCTCACCCAAAGATAGTATTGGATACTCTTTTGAAGGTTGGTTTACAGATAAGGATTTAACAAATGGTATTTTAGAGCCTGCAATTCCTCAAGGTAGTACAGGAGATGTAGATTTTTATGCAAAGTGGACTATAAAACAGTTTTCTGTATCATTCATTGATTGGGATGGAGCGGAGCTTAATAAGCAATTAGTTGATTATGGAAATGCAGCATTAGCTCCTGCAGATCCCGAACGTTTAGGATATAATTTTGTAGGTTGGGATATAGAATTTAATAACATTACTGATAACTTAACAATAACAGCTCAATACAACCCTATTGCTACAGTTTTGGATAATGAAAAAGTGGATGATTTAGAGGTATTCCCAAATCCAGTTATTAACACTCTTAATATTAAGACCATCGATTATATTCAATGTAAAATTTATAATGCAACAGGTAAAATAGTTAAACACTTTAATTTAAATAAAGGCATTACATCGGTTGATATTGAAGATCTAGAAAAAGGCATTTATATCCTTCAATTAATTGGAAATAATAATACAAAAATAACTCGTTCAATTATGAAACGTTAGTTAATATAAAACATACTTTAGATACCCACTATAGAAAAATATCGTAGTGGGTATTTTTTATCAAGCCTATTATCATTAGTAAGTAAAGAAGGTGTTATAGGAGTATAGAGTTAAAAATGAAACAAGGATATTATAATGATCAGATTTAAATCAAGATCTGAATAGTTTTACTTGTTATTATCTTCGAATCCCTTGCCATTAATGGATATAAAAAACTGATGAGCCATTCCATTTGCGTAAGGTGCTACAATACCATACAGGTCAACATACTCATAGGTGATCTGCATTTTTTCTTTACGCTTTTTCTTAGGTGCTATTTTTTTATCAATGAAACCAATGCGTTCGCCATTAATATAATCGTTGAGCTGAGAGTAAGTGCCTGTGGTTCTGTATTCTGTTGTCCAAACACCACTACTTGAATAAATGGTGAAGTTTTTAGGTATTTTATGTTTAGAGAAAGCTAAAATATCGGTATATAAGGCCATACCAATCATTCCAATATCAAATAATGAAATAGGTATCATAAGGAAAAGCTCATGCTTAATACCAATATTCCCCAGACAGCACATTAACCCGCAATATGCATTAGAAAATCTATTACACATTGAAATTACTTCAAAACAAGACACTTCGTTTCTTCACTTCAACTCGCCAGAACGGTGCTATGCCTCGTTTCAGTAAATCCTTGTTTTATTAGTTTCTGATTATTGCTTCGTTCAGCATTGCCCAAGTAAAACTTGGCACTGCATTCACTTATCGCAATAATTGTACTTTCAATGTTCATAACGAAGTTCTAATACATAATCCGGGATTAAAAAATCGCAAAAAGTCTGGTGATGGACATGAATATGCTAACACCTTTATGTACAGGGATAAAGTCTTTAATTATTTGATTTTCTATATCGGTCGCTTTTCTCATTTTTAAGCATAATTAATTTAACTACCAGGAGAAAGGGTCATTCAGCCTGTTATTATTGATTTCGAATTAACGGTTTGGTTCTCCAGTGTTTTAACAACCTTTTTAATATTCACTTTTTTGCTTTGGGGAATGGGTACATAATAATCTTTAAAATCAAAACTAGGCCCATTCCTGCTAGCAGTACGATGCAATTTTGTTATACATAGGCATTCATGATTTAAATACTTTTTAATTTTTACATCAACTAACCTTCCGGTGTCATGAAACACAACCCCCATTTTATTATTAATGAGCAAGGCACCATATTTTACCTCTACAAAGGGCTTATCAGTAGTAAAATAAATCGACTGTAATTGCCGGTAAAACCCTATTCCACCAATTAATACAGGAATCATTACTGCACTAAAAATAAAACTTAAATCAACGAAGAAATGGATGTCTACGGATTTTATTGCTAATAAAATCAATATCATCACTATTAATACAATTAGAGAAATACCATAATACAACATCATTTTGTATTGAATTAGCTTTCGGCTAAATAACAGCCATTCTTCTTTTGGATACTCCCATTTGGCAATAGTTCCGCTAAATGCTATAGATCGATTAAGAATATCTTTTTGCTCATTTATTCTGATTTTTCTAAACGATAATACAGCATAAGTTACGCCTAAACCAGAAGGAAAAAAGAAAGGTAAAATATATGCAAAGCTAACCTCGTTATGTATAAAAAGCATCCAACTGAATATAATAATAACACTGCAGATTAGAAATATAAAAAACAGTAATATGGCTTTACCTGTGTTATTCTTCATGAATATGTGTTTAAATAATTTGCTCTTTAATATCTTCAAGTAAGATATTTACATCAATGTTGTTATTAGATGGTATTGGTATATAATGAAATTTATAATTGAGACCTCGCCCGTTTTTATGTTCTATTCCAATGCACAAACAGTTATGTTGAAGATATTCTTCCAATTCTATAAACTTTATGCGTCCGTGTAAATTAAAGCTAATTGCTTCCTCAGAATTAATAATTATTGAGTTGACATTAATTTTAACAACAGGATTAGTGGTGAGTATGTAAACCTTTTTTAGTTTCTTAAGTCTCTTTGAAATTGCTATAATAATGGATAGCATGAGTAATCCTAAAATGGTAAGAAATGAATAGAATACACTTCTTTCTTCATGTATACCAAACAGAAATAATATAATAACTCCAAGAGATCCAAAATACCATGCGTAATAGCTTTTTTGCTTGTGATTAATATACTTAGAAGCAAAATCCATCCATTCCTCTTGTGTGTATTTCCATTCTACAATAGTTCTACCAGCTTTTGATGCTGATAAATGTTCCTTTTTTAACTTACTTTCAAATTTTATTGCAGCATATATTGTTAAGGCTAATGGTAAACCAGCTAAAAGAATTATCGGAATAGATTTAAATACAGGAGTTTTTTCTACAATTGAAATGATGATAGCTAGAAGAAAACCGGTACCAGTTATAATAAAGGCAAAAAGGAGAAGAACTTGTTTTGTAGAATTCATCGTATAATTTTTATTCGCTTACGTTTATAAAAATTGTGCTGCTTACTAACTTGTACATGTTCAATTTTGGTTGGCCATGTGCTATCTGTTTTCTTGGTTATAGTGTAATCCTCCGAGAAATCGAAATTCATGGATTGTAATAATCTTTCATCCATATAAGTCTGCAAGCTTTCAGGGAATATGTTACTATTTATACAGTTTTTTTGTATCGTATCTTTTGCAAAGTATTTATTAACCGTGAGTGTTTCTGTTAATTCAGTTTGTTGATGTTTTATAGTTTCGGTACCATATAAAGGTAAAGCTCCATTATTACCTGATGAAACATGGAACTTTTGCTTTATTTCCTCACCGGGTTTATAATTAATAGTAAATGGGGAGTGCAGAATTACTATTTCAGGAATGTGATATAATTCAACAAGTTGCCTACGATCAAATGTTTTCTTTATCACAATAATATCAGCATCATTGTCTGTATAACCTGTTTTAATTTTAATATTTTCTACAGTTTGCTTAAATGCATCGTACATCTGGGCAAAATTAGTAATCATCTGTATTTTACCGGACGTATCTGCACGATAATTAATAGCAAAACTATCATGCATTTTAAATAACTCTTTACGAAAAGGAAATCCAAACACCTTATCTTCATTTACAACCATATTTAAATGATTACATTGGATAGTAAAATAAGGTGCTTTAAATTCCTTTATAAATAATTCTATATCAGATTGAAACGAATAGTCATTTGTTACATCATCTTTGCTGAATTCTAAAACTTCTTCAATATACTTGAATGTAACTTTTTGCTTAGGCTCAATCTTAAAGTAATTAATCAATGTTGTTACTCTTTAAATGAGAAAAATTACTGTAACTATTCAGTAGTAAGACAAAAGTGTAAAGACGAAAGAAAAGTATTGAGTTATAATACTATTCTAAAAATTTAAAATAATTTCCATAAAAGGTGATTTTTCATAAAAAAAATGTCAAAAATAAAACCTAACTGACAATAATTTCAATGCGTTTAAATACTAATGGGCTCAAATCTTTATACTTATGTCTTTATACTTTATACTGAATAGTTACAAATTACTTAATAAAAGGCATCTTATTCCAAAGACTATTAGTATCTGATAGTAAGAATTCAAATATTTCTTTCATCGGATCGTGCGTCATACTATCAATATTCCATACATGGCGACCAAAAAGATAGTTTTGTCCGTATTCTTTCCACGATGAGAATTTATTTTTAGTTGCATTATGTGCCTCCATAATATATTCCCAGGCTTCAGTATCGTCGATATAACCACACTCTGCACACCAGCATGCTACATTAACCAAACGGCCATAGTCCCAAGCATCAATGCTCTCTGGATATTGCGTTGTAAAAACTTCCTCTTTTAAATATGTTCTTGAAGCTTGTTTCATGCTATCATAGAAAGATAAAGCTTTTTCAATTGTTTCTTTTTGTTCTTCTTCGTTTTCTACAGGTAATAGTTCTGGTATCTTACTAATGATTACATCTTGCATTTGATGCCATGCATGTTCATTCATTAGTGATAAAACAGCTTGGTAAATAGCTCTGTGTCCTTCGTTTTTTAACCAGCTTAGAGTAGCTAAGGCAGTTTCTCTGCATTCAATAGACCATGCTTGTACTAGACCATCCCTGGCTTCTTCTAATTCATTTGTGCCTGATTCAATAGTGTTAAGCTGTTCGCCTCTTGCAACTTTCATTATTGCTCCAAGAGCTAATGCTCTTTGTTGCTCTGATGTTGCATGGGGTGTTTCTGCATAACAAAATTCCCATTCAGAATCGTCCTCTACTATATTATCATATAATTGATCCATTGTTTGACCAACCATTGCCGATATATCGGGCATTTGAAAATTATCCATTCCAGGCATGTTACCCATCATGTTCTTCATTTGTTCCTGAGCTTGTATTAAAGCTTGCTGATGTGCATCATCAGTTGGTTGTGACTGTGTTTTCTGAAAGTTTTGAATAGCTATATTCTTTAAGGCTTCTTTTTCATCCACACTTTCACCTAACAATAATAACTCTGTATCTGGGAAACCACACAACGATAGTTCTACAGAAAAAGGTAAAGTAGGATTTAAAGAGTTTATTAATTGTTCAATTTGTGGATCAGAAAAGATCTGCTTTAAACTGGTAGTTAATCCTTCATGAAACTCTTCTTCAGTTAGTGAAGGTACAGTTAAACAATCGTTTTTCCATTCTTCTACTTCTATCCCCGCAACTACAATATATTCATCTGCTTCAGCATTATACATTGCCTGCGGATTGTCAATCATTATTACCATTTCACCGTCAAGGTAATCGGCTCCAACAATCATTGTATTCATTACAGACAAGTTATTACTGTTAATGACTTGAATTGCCTCATTGAATAAACCAATGAACTGTTGCTGAACGTTATTCCAGTTTATCATCGTAATTTGTTATTAAGAGTTATAAAATTTGATACAATGTTAGTTATCAACAATTGTAAAATAAATACCCGAAAACAGGTATTTATTGCCTGTTTTCGGGTAATGCTGAGGTGTTATCGTAAGTTTTGGTAGAATATAGTGAGAATGCTTATTTAATATTTATATGGTGTGTCAAGGTTTCTGCTTTATTAATTACTTCTAATATATAATGACCTTTTTGAAAGGAAGATACATCAATTTTTTCTTTGTTGTTATTTAGTGATTGTTGATAAATTAGTTGTCCCATTAGACTATACAACTTTACAGTACAAGGCAAATCTGATTTATGCTCAATGCAGATAAAACGATTGGCAGGGATAGGATAAATTTTTATTTTATTGGAGTTAATAGATGGTAAAGATGTTGGGGTATCAAACTTAGCCCAAAGTTCAATGTTTGAATATTGACCTCTGATAATTTCGGTAATAGGAGAACCATTAAAATCCTTATTATCATACCAACCTTCAAAGGTAAAGCCACCTAATATTGGAGCATTTAATTTAAAAGTTGAAGATTCAATATTGTAAGTTGAAGGATTGTTAGCAATGCCATTATTGCAATGGTATGTAATTGTATATTCAATAGGAAACTGTTTTATTTTATAATGATGATTGTTGTTGGTTATTTTGTCAGCTTTCTTTAGTAACTGATCAACCCAATGTGCTGTATATCCGGTTATACTCGAAGTTGGAGTTGGTAAAACTATCTCAGCCAAATTGTAATTAGATATAAAAGCACCTCCTCCGATAAAAGTTACAGAGTTGGGAATTTCAATCTTAGTAATATTACTTGTCCAAAAGGCCCATGTTTGTATGGTTTTTACTGTTGGTGGTATAAAATTAATTGTGGTTGAGCTTCCTGCATATGAAACTATTTCCTTGTTATTAATTGAGCCATCAGTATTTCGAGCGTATATCAGACCATTATGTTCTTTACCGTTTATTTTCTCAATTTTGTTTCCGTTAAACGCTCCCCAGCCCATTTTTTTTAAACCATTTCCAATTATAAGCTCGGTTATTTGGTTATCGGCAAACGCCCGATGCCCTATTTCTATTAAATTATCAGGTATAGTTAGTTTTTTTAATTTGTTGGAAAGAAATGAGTTTTGTGCAACAGATACAAGATTTGAGGGTAATTTTATTTCTTCTAGGGAGTTACTCGTAAAAGCATTCCAGCCTATTTTTTTTAAGTTAGTAGGAAGGTTAATGGTTACTAATCCACAACGTTCAAATGCATTGTCTTGAATTTCTTCAATTGTTTCAGGTAGTTTAATATGTTTTATTTTTCCGTATTTCCACGAAAAGGCATTTTCTCCTAATATTTTAACGGGATAGTCTGTACCATCTATTGTAAAAAAGGATGGGATAATAATTGATTCTTCATTACCAGGATATTTAGTAATGGTGCCACTTTCTTTATCGAAGGAAACATTATTTAAAGTTAAAGTTGTTTGCGAAAAAGTTATAGTAGAAATTAGTAGTAAAAGAATTGTAATTGTTTTCATGTTGTGGTGTTAATTTAATATAAGTTGTATATTCTAAAAACACCAACATTATTAAAATCGCTCCCAAAATTTTAGAAAAAGTAAAAAGAAATTCGAAGCATGTAAAATAAATACCTGTTTTCGGGTATTTATTTTTGACTTATTCACTAATACTTTTGAAAAGCGAAAAAAATGGACTTAAATCATCAAGAAAAATAAGGAGAATGAAATTTATTGAAGTTCATACGCAACTAATTAGAATTACATTGTTCGTGCAAAGTTTTATCCTTTGTTGGTTGAAGCAGACTAAACAGAATTAAGTAATACACGGGCAATGAAGATTTATTTAATAAAAATAGTGTATAACTTAAATAGGGTTAATTTATGACTAGAAGGGTAGCAGTTATTATACAATCATCACTACTTATTGTATTGAGTGTTTTTCAGGGAACATGGGCAATGGGTGAATATAGGGAACCACTTTGGCCTATTTATTACCAATTAGAATTAGAATTACTTTTTGTAAGTATACTTTTTTTACCTAATTATTTAGTTTATTGGTGGTTTATGCGCAGGTTTAAACTAAAACCAGTCAATGCTATTTTTATCGATCTTTTAGTGGTTATATCATTTTGGATACTAATTGATTATGAGTCTTATAATATCAGGCATGCAGTTTGGTCTACCTATATGTTTAGTGAAGTCATATTCAATACATTATATAAATCATTAATACCTATATCTGTTTTAGGTTTTTTATATTTTGTACTTATTTGGATATTGGAATATCATAGAAAAGATATTCCTGTAAATGAAGCTTCAGTAAAGCTTTAATACCTGAAAACGGGTATTGGTTTAATAAATGTTAGAATTTACATTTGTTGCATACAAAAACATTAGTTTTCAGAAATGAGATACAAAAAAGAATATACTAATTGTTATGGCAAGTGGTAAGCAAATTTTACTTGAATTATTAAAGGAGTTATCCCAGCAAAAGACAAACGAAAAGGATCTTTCTGATGTAACAGATAAGATCAGGGCAGGTTTATTGCTTCATGGTTCAACAGCCAGCTATATGTGGCCTCTGGTAGAAGGTATGGATTGGATAAGCAGAAAGGAGGAGGGTAAAACCATCAGACAGGGATTAGGATTAACAAATTCAGGTTTATTTCTTTCGGAATTATTTGATTTGATTACTTGGGATGAATCTATTCCGGAAAGTGTATTAAATGAATATCCTGAAATTGATCATAAAGCTGCGATAAATGCAATTCGCTTGATTTTAACTTCAGTTGAATGGTCATTAACATATATGAGAGCAGAGGAGGGAGGAATGAGTTGCTTGGAGAAAGAAGAATTGATTAATAGTTATGTAAGGAAACTTGCTGAATATCGAAAAAATCCGAATGATTATTCATGATTTGATTTACTAATATTGTTTATATGGGATTAATTCAACAAAGAAATTGCTCGGTAACAGGTAAGGTTAATGGCTATCTAATTTCATTCTTTAGATACCGATTAATAATTCTAATTTGTTTATCGTTAGTACCATGCTTAACTTGGAGTAATACAGCAAGGATCCCCAATATTGAACCAGCGTATATTGCTGATGAAATAGCATTGCAAGATATCTCAGTCCTTAATGGCGACTTGTCAATCGAAATAAACAAGGACTATTACCAAGCTGATATAAAAGCGAAGTATCATTTGGATGTGGCTAACCTTTTACACGAATCCAAACTTGTATTTGTAGCCAATAATCTTAATCAAAAAAAATATATCATTAAGGTAGACGGGAAAGAAGTAGAGGGTGAAATAGAAAGTTTAGATACGATACCAACATCATGGTTACCTCCCGATTCAATTAATTTTAATGAAGAAAGGATGCCTGTTGCATATGAAAACACAGAGATAATAAGCTTTACCGTTGACAGTTTATCAAAAGGACACCATACGCTGGAAGTTAGCTATAAAGCTAAAGTAGAAAAGTGTAGGGAGTTCGATTCTAAAACCAAGGTTTATACCAGTGTAATAGTTTTTATTTTTAAGCCATTTAACATTAAAAACCTGAATCTGAAGATTAAATTGCCTCCAGATTGGGAATACGCATCTAATATTGAACTAGCCGAAAATAAAAATGTACTGACAGGTTTTTGGGAGGAACTACCCTCTGATTGTATCTCAATTGCCTTTAGACCCAATGAAAGCAAGGTAGAACTGTTTTCCTGGGTGTTTGTCGTAATTAGCTTTTTTTTAGTATTGTATTTAGCTTTTAGGTGGTTGAAGTTTGTAGTTAATTATGCAGCAGAAAAAAAGCACAAGAACTTATTGAAGGTTTTAAGTCACTTTTTTACATCCGTCATAATAACACTTACCCTATTTCTAATTTTCTATTTCGAGACTGAGTTAACAGCATATCTCTTAGATGGCCAATTGCAGCCCTTGCGTTCCTATTGGCAGATTGGTTTATTATTCTCTTCTCCTTTTCTGGTGATCATTTTCACGAGCATTCAATTCATTTTAGATTATATACTTAGGCGAAAACGATCGTCTGATAATCTAAGTAGTTTAGGTTTATGGTTCGGTATTATAATGCTCTTATTAGTATTACTTTTACTTGCTGCGTGCAAAAACAACCCAGGAAAACCAGCTATATCTAAAGAAAGTGATGTATCGAGTAAAGATACCATTGCAATTACGCAAAATATAAATAATAAGGTTCTGAGTAAAAATCAACTTATTGACGAAGAAGTTGTGATTGATGTTGACTCATTTACAATTCTAGATAAAGTTGATATCATGAGTGTTGAGGAATTATTGGAATTTGAAGATCCTATGGAGGATGATCCTAATGAATACTCACCTAATGAAATGATATCACTTTATAAAATAATACTTCAAAAATATTACAAGATTCAACATCCGGATACTTTGTTAGTTGAAGAAATGGATAATCTTACTATGTACAATAGTGGTTTTAAAGGATTGGATTTAAAAAATACTTTAGAAACGTTTCTTAGTAGAAGGAGGATTGAAAGCAAGGATTATTTGGGGGCAAAATTGTATAACTTTGTTGGACAGGCATGGTGGGAAGTGGAAGGGTGGTACGAAATGCCCTTTTTTATTTGTAGCGAAGAGTTGATAAGGTGGGTAGGTAAAAACATGGTGTTGGCACCCGATACCAAGATCGGTGGGATTAGCTGTCAGGAACTATACAATCAATCTTTTTTACGTTTCTTTCGTTTGGCTTACCTATCTTATAGTTATGCGATGGATAATGATATTAAACAACAGTCTGTTGATTATATGACGGCTGTACATTGTAATGATGAGGATGGTCTTTTGTATTTGAAAGAGAAGTATAAAAATGCCTTGCCTGAGTTTTATATTGAAAGATCAGAAAAGAACAAGACTAGTGAGATCTTTAATCCTTATAACGCTATTGGATTTTGGTTACGTCGATACATTGATGGAACATGTAATGAGTTGCTGGATGTCTTAATTGGAGTATTGAAGATGTATGATGAAAACTGGTATGCAAGCGTGTATAAAGAGGCAAATCATCAATTGTTAGCGCAACAAATTAGTAAGCCAGAATATTACATGAGTAATACTCGTGTAGAAAAATGGCTTATTGATACATCGCCCTGGCAGATCTATAAGAATAATATAATAGGTTATCATGGTAAACAAATAGGTGATACACTGAGAATTCCTTCAAAGGTATATGGGATCGATATTAAAGGGATTGATGGTTACTATAGCCGTGGAATTGGCGAAAAAGGAATTTTTAGTCGTAGTGGCATAAAATACCTTGAGTTACCGGATCACATTTGCCATATCTCTCCTTACGCTTTTGCTAATAACGAACTAACTATTGTTAAAATTCCTGATAGCCTTAAAGTTATTGAGACAGGTGTTTTTTTGGGAAACAGCATTGACAGTATTGCTTTTAGTAAGGCTGGCAAATTAAAAGTTTAAAGAAAAAGCATTTTTTGATAGCTTAGTGGATGTTAATTGCCTGCTAACTTAATGCATCTTCGTTTGAAAAATAAACTTCAAACAGTTCATATCAACAAAAGCCTAGAATATATCAGTACAGGTGCTTTTAGCGATAATTCAATTGAAAAACTCTTCTTTGCCGATGATTGTCAAATAGAGTATATCGAACCTTACGCTTTTGAAAATAATGCGATTAAAAGGCTGCAGCTTCCTGCTTCATTAAGGTATATCGAAGGCAATGCTTTTGATAATAATCCTTTGGAAAGTGTAATAATAGAACCAAATACTCAAACCAAGTTATTGCCTTGGGAATTACCAATAATAAAAAAGGTTATTCTTTTTTGTATTGGAGAACAAACGGTTCATATCAATAAAAAAGAGGGAAAATGACTTTAAAGGATTATATCCATGTAGGTTCTTAGGTGCTTTTAGCGATAATTCAATTGATCACTTATTAGTTATTACTCCATCTATAGTTTACGCCGACGAACCTCCATGTTGGAGTGAGTTTAGTATCTATTCTGTTGATTCATTGTTTCGGGCAGATATTTTAATGACAAATCAAGATAGTACAATCCCTGCTTCGGAAAATGATTGAGTATATCCAACCTTACATAGGTGGTATTTTATCAAAGGATGGTAAAATATTCGCTTATGGTAGCTGGAGGTTAAACATGCATTGCAAAAATCAATTTAATATTTATAAGTCAGATACAGTTTTCCGTTATAGTGGTCGAGACTTAGGTTTAGTTGAATCAGATTACCCAAGCACAGAATCTCATAAAATATGGATGAATAACTACTATTTTAGTACTGATTATAAAACAGACATAACAAAACTGATAATAGAAACTTTAGATTCTAAAAAAATAGAACTAGACCTTAATAATTGCAAAACTAGTGTATCAATAAATGAATTATCTATGGATCAGGTTAAAAATATTGGAACAATTAAATTAACAATTATAGGATTAGGAATCCGATTGTTAACAATTAGAAGGGTAAAAAATAAAAACACATAACCATGTATAAAAATTATAGCAGCTTTTACTTTACTTCCTGTAATGAATCTAACAGTTCAAAATCAATAAAGGAAAGCAATAATAATAGTTTTGGCTTACGAAATTGGAAAAGGTTTTTATTGCATTCTAATCTATTTTTTGTTGTAATGTTTGGCGTTTTTGAAGCAGTTGCCCAACCTATGGTTAAAGGTAATATTGTATATAGTAAAGATAATATAGCATTAGCATGTGGTGAAGTTTATTTGTGTAAAAGTAATTGGAAGACAGAAGTGATCTTTAACCAATTAACAGATACATTGGGATACTTTGAATTTGATATGAACAATTTTCTTGATATAAATATAGATGAGGTTTTAGTGATAAATTTGCATTGTAAATGGATAGGAACTTATCCAACTGTAATAATGAATATTCCTTTAAATCAACAGAATGTTGTTATGAACAATATTCCATTGTTTGAAAGAGAATATTATGCTCCTATTGTTGAGTGGAGTTCCAAAAAGAAAAAAATTATACAAACTGGAATTGAAGTTTATCCAGGTGATCTTGATGAAAATAATGGTAATTACATTTATAATAATGAAGGAGATTCTGTCTTATTTAATTTTAATAAGGAATTAGAACGATTTGAGATTGGATATAAGGAGTTTGTAAAATATGGAGGTGAATTAAAATGATTGGTAAAGTATTACGTTACCTGCTTGATCCATGGTGGAAACCAGTACTCATTTCATTAGGGATGATATGTATTGTGTGCTTATATGAATTATATAAACTACACAAGTTAATACCAATTATGTGGGTGATTCCATTAATGATATTTATTCCATTAATTTGGATATTAGCCACTACTTATCAGTTATTAAAAAAACATTGGTGGCAATCGGCTATTACTGGCGTACCGTTAGTAGTATTGATCATTTTCATTATTGTTTTTGCCTATAATTTTGAAAAGCACACCTTGGACAATGAAAAACAATTAGAGAAAGAAGAAATTTATGTATGTTGAAGATAAGACGAATAATTTTTTTTCATTTTTTAAATTCATATTGTAAGGTTATTTAACCATAGAGTTTGTAAAAAATAAGATTCAAATATTTTAAATAATAAGAAACACATAAATGATGAATAGTCAATTAAAAATTCAAGTTTCCATATTGTTGATGATGATTTGTATAACAACATCAGCACAGTTTAATAAAAAGTATAAGTCGCATTACTCCAACGGACAGTTACAAAGCAAGGGGAGGATTGATAAAAACGACAATAAAATAGGAACATGGGAGTCGTATCATAAAAATGGCACATTATGGAAGAAAGAGAAGTATAACAAACAAGGAAAGCTGAATGGTACAGTTAAAAAGTATTACGAAAACGGTCATTTACAACAGCTTGGTTATTATCATAACGGTAATAAGTGTGGTGAATGGTGTGCTTTTTCCGATTCTTTAAAACTAGTAGAGCTTGTTCATGCCGATACAGCTATGAGGGGATCAAAGTGGGAATGGATGCTTTTGTCAAGAGCATATAAATGCAAAATTAAAGGATCTAACTGGCATTTTTACGACTCGGAAGGTTTACTTATCGCTAAGGGGAAGTTTAAAAATGGATTACGTACAGGACTTATGGAGTTATTTTTATCCTGATGGGCATATCTTTAAAAAAGGTAAGTATGTAGCCAATAAAAAATCTGGCAAGTGGCAACGTTACCACTCCAATGGAGCACTTGAATCAACAGGGAAATACAGCAAGGGATTGATGCAAGGTAAATGGGTAAACTATAAGAACGACGGCTCATTTAAATCATCATATCAATATTTAAATGACCGTAGAGAAGGAGAAGGAGTGTTTGCTTCGGAAGAGGATAGAAATAAGGAGTCAGCATCTAAACTTACAGAAATGTATTTTTCAAATAGGGAAGGAGATAAAATTACTGAATATAACTTTGAACAGCATGTAGGACTGGTGATTGGATCAACTGGAATGCAGGGGAAATTCATAACAATGGAAATGAATGATGAGGAGGAAGTAAGCTATCAGGTTAATAATCTTTGCATTTATAATATGATTGTAGAAGATTACCCTATAAATAATAATAAGGAGGTTATACAACTTATTGTTAAAGACGCTGAAGAGTTAGTTTATTGATAACGAATGATGCAATGATAAGATTGTGTACTATTTGCTTTTTATTAGGTGGCTTTTTGCGACTTACAGCCCAGGAAAATGAGTTGAAAAAACATATAGGATTAATCAAAGAGCTGTGTAGGTATGATTTGGTGCGCTCAGTAATTGGCAGTGATCAATATATAATGTTTAAAGTAGATAGTGTTAATCATCCTGATATCAACTTTGCCTATGGCATTGCTAACAAAATTACCGGGAAAATGATACAAGCGGCTGATTCGTGCCATACCAATGCCATTAGAGATTATGGAAAATACATTTCGTTTACAAGGTGTTGTAAGCCTATGGATTACAAAAACGGATTATTAGATAGTAGTGGTAATGTAATTCTTAATCCAGTTTACGATTTTGTAGGTAAAAGCTTTATTCCTCTTCCTGATTCATTGTTATGGGTAGCCCAACGAGATAGTTTCGGAGTATTTAATATGAATACAGGCAAGTTCTCGGGAATAAAATACAGCGGATGGTTTAATGATGGATATTTATGGCACGAAGGATGTGGGCACGAAGAGGCCAGAAATATGTATCGTCAGCTAAATATAGAGGGATTTAAGGCTCCATTTTCTGTTTCTCAATCTCAACCAGAAAGAGAAAGTCCTGTATCTATATATAAAGCTGATAGCTATAAGTTTTACCTTGTTAAAGATGGACAGCGCATCTCAAAACAATATAAACATATACAGGATTTACATAGTAATGTGTATCAACTTTATTTAGCATGTGTTAGTAAAAATCCCTTTGAGTATGCAGTACTTGATACACTAGGTAATGAAATTATTGTAACCCGAACTTTCAATGTTTTGCAAGCCGACTATTATGTTGGTTTTGATTACAATGAGTACTTCTTTTTTGAAACACAAAAGATTTTATACATACCATGCAGCTTTAAACAATATGTTACCTGTTATGAGCATTTGGGCTTTTTAGGATTTAAACATGAAGATACAGGGTTAAAGTTATTTGTTGATAAACACAGAAATTATTTATTTGAGGATGATATTCCCTAAATTTTGAAAAGTCTCTATAAAACTATTTTTTTAAACCTTGATAATAATATCAAAGATAATTCAAATTAACCATAATGAGATATATAAGCATTTCCATGTCTGTTATTGGATTATTGATTTTAACATCTTGTAATTCAGGTGGAAAATCAAAGTCCAACTCCTCAGAAGAAAATAAAACAGTAGAACTAGCAGTAGCCCCAAGTACCGAGAATTTATCTTCCGAAAAAAGTGAGGAAGTGAATAACGAGCTTCCCATCGAAGAGTACGAAGGCTTAGAAGCACATCCGGAACATAAACAACTACTAATAGAATGTTGGTTAAAAGGTGTATTATTTATGCCATATATGGATAAACTTAGTCCGCAGGCAATAAGCGACACTATTTCTATGACAAGCGATTTTACTAATGGCTTGTATCATTATTTCAAATATTTAGAGTTTTGTACTTCAATAAATATAGAATACGATTATGCAAACGATTATGCTAAAATTTTGACAGGTGTTGACAATACTGAGGAATCCGACCTTCCATTTGGTAAATACAATGCTGAGTATATAAAATGGATAAGGGAGCATATGATTTTTCCTCCGGATTCAAGTGTGAATGGCGTTGCGTACCAAACTTTTTACAATAAAGGTTTTAGGCAAGTAGCCAGGATAAGTTTTAAAACTTTATGTTGGTTGCTAAATAACGATATTGAAAAGCATGCTTCAGATTATTTAATAGCCACCCATTGTGGTTACGAAGTCGATGGCCGGGTATTTTTGTATAACAAATATAGAGATGTATTCCCTGAATTTTATTCAAATACAACTCATGAGGAATTGGAGAGTTATTACGATAGTGGCTTAAATAATAGTCTGTTCGAATACTTCAATACGCACTTGTCAATAGGTTTTTGGTTGCGTCGATGTATGGATGGTAGCATAGCAGAATTGGTTAAAGCATTTGATGCTGTGCTTAAATTATACGATCAGGAGTGGTATGAAAAAGAAAAAAGTAAGGTTAGGAACCGTAAAAACTACACTGAATTATTGAAAGTTGAAGGCTTTAAGTATAGGCATCCAGACTTGTCAGCTTGGTTAAGAGAGATTCACCCTTGGGTAATTGAAAATGGACAACTTGTTGGTTATAATGAGTATTTCGAAAGTGATACGCTTATTATTCCGGATAGTATTCAAGGAATTGCGATAAAAGATATTCTGGAAGAACACCCTTACGAAGAAAGTAATTTGCCCTTTAGCAGTACTGGTTTAAGATATGTGCAATTGCCCAATAGTATAAAGGAAATAATTGGAGGAGTATTTGCCGACAATGATATAGAGGAGCTTACATTTCCAAACGATTTGAAAATAATAGGGGATAACAGTTTTGTTAACAACAATTTGCAAACTTTAGATATTCCAACTAGCGTTACTGCGATTGGTAATAGAGCTTTTTATAAAAATCAATTAAAGCATATAAATTTACTTCAGTGCACACAATTAGCCACTCTGGGGGATGAAGCTTTTGCTCAAAACCAAATTGTTGATATCTCTATTACAAATACCATTGAAGGTATAGATAATGCTTTTGATTATAATCCCATAGAAGCCTTCTCTATTACAGGTATTGATGATAAGCATAAAGTAAGATTACCATTTGTTAAGAAAAAGGGATTTAGTTTGGAACACTGGATAGGACCAGATGGTGAAAAATATTCTTCAGGTGCAACAACCACCTTGCGTGGCACCTACAAAGCAGTATACATAGAAGGTGAAGAGGAATTAGAATATTGGTAAAAATAAATAAAGGGTTTGCAATTGAAATATTTCTTTGCAAACCCTTTTAATTTATTTAGGTAATATCTGTTTGAGTTTTTTTAAGTTGTCAGTCATTATTTTTTTATCAACTTTTTGGGGTGCTGAGTCAGCAAAACCGTTGTCATATATTGTTTTATATACAATCTCATTTTCTAATTCGTACCAGGCTCCTGTTTTTCGATTATTTACATATTGTCCAAAAACAATTAATTCGCCCGATCTAAAATAACCGCATATCCCGTTTATCATTCCATTCTCCATTTGCTCAGCTTGTTTAAGTCTGCCTTGTTCGTCCCATTGGCGGGCTACACCGGTTTGTTTGTCATTGTGATAATGAAACTCTTCTTCGAGTTGACCATTCTCATAATAACGCACATATGGACCTTCTTTTTTATAAACATTTAAACAACGGTATTTAACATCTATTTGTCCATTTCTATGGTACGAAATAAAATCTTTTTCTTTATTAGATTTTAGTTCAATGCGTAATTTTAATTGGCCATTATCATAGTATTTTTCCGAAACACCAAAGGTTCTTTCATTTTTATCATATTCGCATTTTTCTGCAATTTTACCATTGGCATGATACGAAATAAATTCCCCAAACTTTCTATCATCTAAATAGTTGGATTTTTCGCGCATTTGCCCGTTATCATGGTATATAATAAATTCACCCTCACGCTTTCCATTTTTCCAGTGACTTTTTGAAAGTAATTTGTCACCATCGTAAGCAACCCATTCGCCATCACGTTTTTCAAGTTCATTAATGGGACCACGTGCTATTCCATACTCAGTGTAGTTTTCTTGATACACAGCAACACCATTTTCAAACCTCCTTTTCTTTTGTATTTCTTTACCACCATACTTGTCGTACCAAATGGCTTCTCCATTTAATACGCCATTTTTATAGGTATACTGCCTCACTACATACGATCGTTCGCTACGAACGCGATATATATACCAAATTCCAGTTTTTTTATTGGCTATATATTCACCTTCAGTTACTGTTAAACCTTTATCGGTATAAAAAGTATATTTACCGTTTATATAGCCATTTTTTAAAGAAAATTCAGCGTATGTATTGTTACCATAAATTAACCTGTATTTGCCATTGAAAGGTTGTGTTCCTGATACCAATCTAGAATAAGAGTCTAACTTTATGTCGGCATAATTCTTACCTGTTTGCTTCTCTTCCAACACCTTCATATTATTTATTAATTCATCAGAAGTTTCAGAAACCAAAATAGATACTAAAGGAGCATTATTTTCTAAAAGTAGCTGGTATATTTTCGAAAGTAGATAACGGTTATCTCCTAAACCATTTTGCTGTAAGTTTTTATTTAGTTCATTTTTGTCGATAGCTATTTCAACTTTGAGGTAAAGATTTTTTTTAGAGAATTCTTCCTCAAGTATTTTAGTTTTCATTAATACTTGAGCAAACGAACTGGTTTTACTTACAAAATTGGTGTGAACTTCTTCATCATTTTCCTCAACCAAATATGATGTTTCCTTGCGTACATGGTTTCCCAACTCATCAAGCAGTATCCGTTTAATTTCTGTAACTGCTTTTTCACGAGCCTCTGTTTGCGTTTGTTTTTTTTCGAGAGTATAATTTATATCTCTAATAAACTTATGTGTTTTACCAAATGCAGAAGCCGAGCATACCAATAGTATTATGAATAATGTACCGAGTTTATTATTGATCATCTTTAATAGTATTTTAAGTTAATATTATTCACATATGCAGTCCATTTCATACAATCGTTCAGGAACAACAGGAATAGCGTCTTTATTACTTTTTATAATATAGTTTTCTATTGCAATGTTATAGATATATTTGTCACTTATTTTAAATACTTCTTCATCTCCTTTATCGTCAACTAGAGATATACTCATTCCATCGTTTATTTTACCTTTAGTTATCAGGGTTAAGTAAATGGTTTGTTTGTTATCGTAACTTGAAATTTCCTCATCGCTTGAATTAGCTATATAAAAATTGATAAACTCAGCCTCATTGCTAGCTTTTTCTATAGCAGTTGATGCATACCATTTACCTACAATATCTCCATTTTTATCATGACTGATTACTTTTGTTTTTCTTCCGTCTTCATCAAAAAAGTTCCAATCTGATACCATGTGTCCGTCATTATATTTTAGTGTTTCTTTTTTATTTCCGTTTGCATGAAAATAAGTCCATTCGCCGTGTCGTATATTGTTTTTAAACCGGCCACTGTAAAAGAGCGAACCATCCGAATAATACATTTCCCATACGCCTACACGATGACCATTTTTAATTTTACCTTTAGCAATAAGCTTACCTTCTGTATTATAATACTTGTACAAACCTTTTTTTGTAAACTTACAAGAATTGCTGTTGGTAAGAAAATACCACTCAAAAGATGGAGGTGATAAGTAACCATCCATTGAAATGAATTCTTTTAATCTGCCTGCATTAGTAAAGGCTTGCCAGGTACCATTCTTTTCTCCTTTATTGTAATTACCTATAACATTAACTTTTCCATTTTCATGATATCTGATGTATTCTTTTACTTGTTTGCCAAACAGATTATAACGCATGGTTTCTTTTACAGAACCATTTTTGTAATAAGTGTGCCACTTTCCAATTTTATTACCAAAAAGTTTGCGGTTTGTTGCATTGATGTTATGTACAACAAATAAAGTGCAAACCAAAAGTATTACACCCGTAAAAGCACTTATTCTTCTACTCATTTTTTTAATTTATTATTAGTTGATATTTATAATAGATCGTTAGAATAAAGACAAAAGACTTATTTGCATAATGCTTAAAACAAATTATTTAAATAAATCATCCGAATTGTCTCAATTGCATGTGATTCAATATTATATAAAAACATAACGAACTATTATATTTAAATACAATAGTAAAAAATAGTACATGTTATCGAAATACCTGAAATCAGGTATATTGATAATGAATTTTACTATGGGTTTTATTTAACTTTTAAGAAAATAGATATTCTTAATACTTCAGGATTTATCTTGTGTGATATCGTCAATTTAATTTACTATTGATCTGTAATGAAAGGTTGGATAAAAATTTATAAAGTGATTTAATCTTTAATATCCAGTATAATGACCTTCAATACATCCATTGCTTGTCATATAACTAATTCGATTTACTTCATCGCGCTTTTTTAAAGAAACTATATTAGAGTAAAGGTATTCTCTATCATTAGAGTTATACCGAACACCGTTAACTTGAAACAAAACTTGAATGTCTTCAATGTTTATCAATGCAGTTTCTCTATGTGTAATTTCCTCATAATCTTCACCTGAAACATTTGAATTAAGTTCCCATATACAATGATCATTGATGTCAATTTTTCCAATGGTATTCAGCATGCTTTCATTGTTTTTAAAAATAATAAGGCCCAATGCGTTTTGCATCTCCAACTCAGAATAGTTGGTGATTTCGTAAAAATAACTAAGAGAATCAATATAAAAATTTATGTTATCGCAGAATTTTTCAGGAGATTTTGTGTTTAGTCTCTTGAACTTAATTTCATCGTATATTATAGAATCTCCTAGTAATATTCCAGTATTCAGTTTTATAATATCAAGAGTATCTACCTTTGAGTTTAATAGTAATTCTATCTCGTAAATATTAAGAAGTGTAACATTATACCTTACAGATTTACAGATAAAGGTATTTTCGACTATGGAAACATCTTGCTTATTTTGTGGTCCCTTTGTTAAAATTTTGCACTCTTCAAAAAAAGCCTCCGTAATACCGTTACAATAATCTTGTGCATTTACATTAAAGCTTAATACGCACCAAAGTATTGATAGAATATAAATATACTTCATGAATTAGAATTACGAATTTTATAATCGAGCATAAAGATTTAAATAAACTAATTGTTTTATAGTCTGATTAAAATTCGTTTTGGAATTTCGCCAGAAATATTACTTTTCTTCATTAAATCAACATATTTAGTATACGATTCTTTTGCTTTGGTTTTATCTCCTAATCTCCAATATGCATCGCCAAGGTTAATATATGCTACAATTCTATTAGGTTTAACTTTAATAACCTCTTTTAAAATAAGTATTGCACTGTGGTATAATCCATTTTGTTCGAAATAATAAGCAATGTCGTTGAACTTTTGTATATTATGTTTTTCTACTTTGATTTCGTTAAGTAAGACTTCTACAATATTAATATTCCCCCAAATTGACATATATTCTGGATTTGAAGAACTAAAAATTGAGTCTATTTTTAAATAGTAAGGATCAACTGTAGGTTCTATTCCTTCCTGAAATCCATTAAAAGAATAAATATTGGTTGTACTAAAGCTTATATTGTTATAAGATAAATAATTATCGATACTAAATGTTTCGGATGGTTCACTGCAATCAATTGTCAAATGATTTCTTGCACTTTGTATATTGTACTCTAATTTGAAAAGAACATTATCCAAAGTATCTATTGTAAAAGTATGGATGGTTTTATTGATTTCGTTACCAATAGATTCTTTATAAACTATATCGAGTTCATTATTGCTATTCTTCGGTACAATTTTATCAATTTCATCTATCACAAAATTAAAGTCGTTTATAAAAATATTAGTTGATCTCTCTGTTGCCAGGTTATTAATTTGAAAGGCATAACCTGATTCTACTGTTCGCCTCAATTGAATTTTAAATTTGTTTAGAGCTGGTTCATTTTGTTGAAATTTATATATTCTACCAATTGCTTTTAACTCAACTTTCATTTCGTCACTAGTAACTTCTAAATTACTAATCAACTGATTTTCTATTTCTTTTCCTTTGAATTCATATATAATATCCTCATCGCTAAAATCAATATTAATCAATTTACCAATCATTCCGGTAGAATTTACTACCATATAAATAGATTGACCTTCACTAACTTTTTTAATTTTATTTCCATTCAAATCGGTATAATAAAAGCCTAACAGTTTTCCTTTAGATAATTCTTTTTTATCACGTTCCTGTGCATTTATCTTTATCAGATTAGTAAGTAGTAAGAGGAATACTAGTATAGAGTTCATAAAGTAATAAAGTTGAAAGTTAACCTAAATAAAATGTTAGTTTATGGTTCTGAAATCTAGTAAAATACAAGTTTTGTGGCTCGATTTGGTTAACATACCAAGTTAACTGTTGTTTTTTAAATGATATACTAGTATTGAGCATCTTGTAAGTCAGTTTTATATCTTTTGTCTCAAATCTAAAGATCTATTGCAAGTATTCGATTTAAGTCAATTTTCATTTACCCTAAATAAAATTATTGGGGCAAAAGGTATAAAAATATACCTTATTACCCCATATTATGAAATTCAATAGTAGAATGATTAGTTAGTATACTATAAGCTAATTGTGTTTTATTGGTTTAGTTTTGTTGTTTTCTCATTACGACTCCTAAATGCTTTGCCATAATAATATATCATAATACAGATACCAAAAAATATGGCAATGTATAATCCATATGATGTCATAAATGCTTTTGAGGGAGTTTGAATCATTGGAGGAATTTTTGCATTGTATTTTATTTCAATAACTTCTCCTTCCGATTTTAAACTTCCAATAATAGGATATCTATCAAGATGCAAAGCACTAATTATTACAGAATCGCCGTGAATTGTATATTGTATTGTCGCTTTCTCAACAATTTTTCTTCGAGCACGAAACTTCTCTATTTTTAAAATGGTTCCTTCAGTAGTTATCCATTCTATATCTGATTGGGCTATAAGTCCATTAAAAAAGAAGAAAAACGTAAAGCAAAGTGTAACTAACAGTTTCATGGTTTATAAATTAGTATCAAGACTAGAGTATCAAAGACTGTCCCTCTATAACTGGATATAAAGACTGATGAACAAAAATGACTCGGAAATAACTGACTTATACCAAAATCTCAATGATGTTAGTGTTATAATTTCTTTCTATTAGCTTTATTCTTCTTTACAAAATTTAGTCTTAGCTACGTCTATGCCTCAATTTTGTGGCTTGAATAAAACTAGTATCTCTAAAATTATTTAACACTAACCTCATAGTGAGATTGTTATTACTAATCATCAATCTTTGTGTTTAATACTTAATCAAGATAGTTTTAATAGTTTATTTTTTTGATTTCTGATTATTTTAATTCATGATATCTTTAAAATATCCAGTCACTTCTTCAAGAGTTGTTTTTCGTTTTTTTGATAAAAGCAAACGAACCAAAGGAGGCATTATACCACGACCAACTGTCCACCCGTAAAAATATTTAGAAGGAACTTCAGTAGCTATTCTGATCTCATTTTCATCAACGAAATTAATGATAGCTCCATCAATTGAGTTTTTCTTTATTAGAATACAATACTCTTTACTAAAGCTAATTGTACGCCAACTATTAAATATTTTCTCACACTCATAATTACTTTTTGTGCTTACGTATTCTAATACCTTGTCTAAGCTATTGTACCCCTCTTTTAATTTAATTATAGTTTCCATTTTTTTATTGATATCATTAAGTTTATACTTCATTATTGTCAGTGCAATGTTAACTATCAATTACAAAGCTTGAAATACCCGAAATCAGGTATATTCAAGAGAGATATTGGATATGTATTCTATGACTATTCAGCAGTATACAGGAAATAAAACATAGAATAAGTTAAGTAACAATCAAATTATGGATTTAGGATATTTAGAATAAATTAAAAAGTTTATTAAAGATATTATATGTAAATGTATTAAGGGGGGGGGAATACAAATGTTAGAAACTATATAGGTTATGTATTGGAGGAATTTTACTTTGAATATAATGATAAAACAACTTTATACTCAAGTTTAGAAATGGAGTTTGTATAGGTTTTAGAGATTACTGGTTTTGATAAGTTATCCAGCGATTTGCCATAGCCATAGAAATTAATTCTGTAATGGTTTTAACTTCAAATTTTTTAATCAAATTTTTTCGGTGTGTTTCAATAGTATAATAAGATACAGAAAGTTTACTGGCAATTTCTTTAGAACAGTAACCGTTAGCAATAAGTTGAATTATATGCTTTTCTCTATCGGTTGGCATAAACTTTACAGTTGATAGAGATATTTGCTGAAAAGCTAGTTCAATACTTGCAAGAAGTTGTTTCTCATTAAACGGTTTGGTAATGTAGTTTAATGGAGAAGTTTTGTAAGCATTTTTTATTATATCAATACTTGAGTAAGCAGTAATAAAAATAAAAGGCAAATTATATTTCTTCTTAACCTCTTGCATTAAGTCAATGCCAGTTAAGGTTTCTTTCAGATTTATATCACATAAAACTAAATCTGCTTTTATTGTGTTTAGTTTCTTAATAGCTGAGGTGTAGTTGGTTGCTATTCCACATACTATATAATTATTGTTTTCTAAAATATCTTTGATGCTAGATGCGACAACAATTTCATCTTCAATAATAAAAACCTTATTCACGTTATGTTTTAATTGGTTTTAATAATATTATTAAGCAACATTATTAATTACTTAGAAATACTTTATAAGGTTACATTTTATACGAAACAGTATCTTAATTAATGATGAACATTGTTTTTTCAATGTTTAACAAGTTATTATTTGATGATTAATATGATTATTTAAGATAATTTCAACTTTACCGTTATTTGTTAAGTCAGATTTAAACTTACCATTGTACTCTGTTAATAAGATACTAATAAGTTTATGACCAAATGAACTACTATTTAATTTTGAGTAATTGTTATGAGTTTTATTACCAGAGTCAGATACCTTTATAATAATCTGATCATTTCTTTTATGAAGATTTACATTAATCCAATTATCTTTTTTAATTGGATCTGTTCCATACTTTAACGCATTCATGATGAGCTCATTTATTATTAACCCGATATGTATGGCAACTTCGGTTTTAATTCTAACATTGTCAATGTTAAGTTGCAATTTAACATTTTCAACATTAGATGAATCTATTATATAATTAGCCAAATGTTTAATATATGTTGATATATCCGGATTAATATTATCGGTAGTTTTATATAAGTGCTGATGCAATAGAGATAAACTTTCAATCCTTAAACGTGCATTATTTAATGTATCCTTAGCTTCAGATTCTTTAAGTTTATAGGCTTGCATGGTTAATAAGCCCGATACCATTTGTAAGTTGTTTTTTACCCTATGGTTTAACTCTTTTAAAAGTGAAGCTGTTATTTTTTCTTTATCTTCAATTTCTTTTTTTTGCTCAGATAATAATATGTTATCGTTTTTCTTATTCTTATAATTTATATAAATAAACCAACAAATTATACCCAATAACGAAACAATAAGTAACAAGCTTACAATAATTATTCTTCTTATTTTCATTCTACTTTGCAAAGCTATTCTTTCTTTTTCCTGTTTATCTTTCAGTTTTTGTTCTTTCAATCGATAGTTGAACTCGGCTTCTTTGCTATAAACTGCATCATAGTTTTCGGCACATTTTATACTGTCTTTTAACAACATAAATTCTCGAATGTGAAAATAAGCCTCTTTATAATTTTTCGTACTAAAAAGAGCTTCATGCATGTTGTGATAGTATTGTTTCTGATGTTCATAATTACCATGTGCATCAAAATTTTTAAGAATAAGTAATGTTTTGTTATACTCTTTTGTTTTAAGAAAATAAGTAGCCTGAAGAAGTTTTATAAGGTTTCTGTGAAAGATAGTGTTTGTTTCATTTAGCAAATGTTTGCACTTTTCTAAGTATTGTTGTGCTTTATTTTTGTTATTAGCTTCAAGATATGCTGCCGAAAGGTTATGACAAAGCTCAAGTCTATAGTTGGCAGATAAAAGAGAGTCATATTTAAGAGACTCTTCAAAACAATAAATTACAGAGTCTTGATATGAAGGGAATGAATCTTTTAGATAACTAAAATGAGCGCCAAGGTTCATTAAAAATAGTGGATATTTTGTTGTATTAATTGACAGTTTACATGACATTTTAATATACTCTAGGGACTTTTGTGGTTTATTTAAAATACTGTAAATATTTGAAAGGTTTGAATAGCCAACGGCCTTTAAAAGACTATCATTTTTAATAGATTCTTCATTTAGCCCTTTGAAAATATAGTTTATGCTATTAATATAATCACCGGTTTGAGATAATCTTCCTCCTAAATCAATAAAGCATTTAGCTATTTCAATAGAATCATTTTCTTTACGGAGAACTTCTATTTCCTTTAAGATGTATAGTTTACAACTATCACTATTGTTTTCGTACATGTAAATTCGTGATAAATCATGATAGAGTCTTGCCACTTTATAATTGTCACCACAATCTATATATGATTGAATAGATAATTTATAATAAAATTTGGTTATTTCGGAGTTCCCACTTTTTGAAAAGTGACGTGCTAAAGCTTCGTAGATATGTGCTTTTCTTCTAGGGAGTTGGTTTTCTTCGGCCAATAGAATAGCGTTTTTTGCATAATTATAACCAACTTTAAAATCCTGATCGATTAAAATGATTGCTAAATTGTAAAGAGCATCAATTTTTAATGTGTCGTGATAATCACCTTCGATAATGTTAAATAAAGAATCTTTAGATAGAGAACAATATGCAGGTAATTGCAAATGACATAATATAGTAGTTGTTAATATAAAAACGTGATAGAGTTTCATTATGTAAGAATATATAATTTGAAGTATTTAAATGATTTAGGTAAATAACTAATTATTATACAAATAAAGGTTAATTCATTGTTTTATTTATTATTTATTTTGAAAAATATTCGAATTCAGGTATTTCTGAATTATTATTCAGTAAGTTAATTATTAAATCAATTAATAGATACTTATATAATATAGAAATGAAATTAATTTATCTACTACAGTGAAGGTGAAACAAAAGGACACAAGTATTTTATAAAGAATTATTGGTTGAAATGAGATTTAAAACAATGTCATGTAACTCTTAATAAGACTAGGAATTATAGAGTAAAAAGCAAAAAAAAAGAGTTTAGTTCAGTTAAACAAGGAGTTGTATTTGGGTAATAATTTGATTTCATAAATATCCAGATTATTTGTAGTTGTTTAAGATGATAATAGAATATTTATTATTTAATAGACTTGAATATTAAGTAATCAAATTAATATGTATTAATATACTCTACTATGCTACATTTAAAATATTTTAAAAAGTTGGGAGCGTTTTAAATACAACTGTTGTTTATTAATAAATAAGAAAATAAAAATTAGTGCAATTATAGAATTTTAGATAATAAATTGGCAAATACTGCTTAAAAGAACAAACATTAATTCTATTAATATGAAACTCTTATCAAATATACTTATGTTATTTAACTAATAGAAAGACAGTGTTATATAGGTCGGTAAACATTATTATGGTAATGGATTACTATAAAAAAAATAAACGATTAATTCTAAAGATTTAGTAGTGTATGTAAAATTTACTTGTAGTCACAAATCTTAATGAGTGAGAATAAAAATATGGATGGATTTGTACGTATTACCATAACTCGATGGTAGTTATAAAATTAAAGTATTACACACTGACGATGATTAGATATACGTTAATTTTAGAAATTATCCTACAACTTCTAATATTCTAAATAAAAGAAAAATTGAATTGATAAAAAGTAATACAAAGCTCAAATTAGGTATTGCATTTAATAATACGACTATCAGCAGATACTTATATGAAGCTTTAATAACAATAACAAAAAGTAATGTAAGATAAGTATAAAGAGTAAACAATATTAAAAAATATTTACGCTAAAAAATTTAAATATACCCGAAATCGGGTATTGTTATGTGATAAATTTATTGTTAAAATTGTTTTGTAAAATAAATTAAAGGGCAGATATAAAGTGATATATATTAAGTGTTTTGAGTTACAATATCATAAGGAATCTTTACGCTAGTTGAATTTTGTTAGCAAATAGTTTGAACATAAAAAATATTGGGGTAGTTAAAGAATACAAAATAATTTGTTAATATGAAATTTACATTAAGTAAACAAATATGTGTTTTTCTATTTTACTTACTTTTTAGCTCGGTACTTTATGGTAAAATAGATTCTCAATTAATTGATTTAATAGATAAAAATAAAAAGGGATTTTATGTGTATAAAGATGTAGAGGATTTGTTAAGAAAATATGAAATTCCTAAAGAAGATGTATATAATTATGTTTTGTCTAAGTCAGATGAAGATGTATTGTTTTTTTATAATTTATTATTTCAAGAAATAAGTATTACTCAGAAATTAAAACTTAAGCAAGAAGATGTACTTTATTTAATTAATAAGGGGTTAGATAGTACAAATTCACTTCATGTATATTCTGTTGTTAAAAAATTATTGGAACTTCCTAACGAGTACTTTAATAAACAAAGCAAAACTCTTTTGTCGTCAATTTTATTAAAAGAAAGTGTTCAACATTATAAAAGTATTATTAGACTTTCAGGAAAGCTAAATATTGATGGGCTTATACCTTATTATGAATCTCGCTTACAGGATGATAATATCGATACTTCAACAAAATGGAATATTGAGCTTGTTTTAGGCAGGATGGGAGATTTGGATAAGGTAAAGAGTTGTTTAAAAAAAGTACAGCAGTTTTCAATTAGCGATCAAGTGATATATAATTTAATTCCTGATTTATTGTATTTGCACAATCGGTTTTGTTATGATTACATATTGCAGCAAATTTTAGTTGATAATATAAACTGCACATCAACAGACCCAGATAGTGAGGTTAAAATTACTTGCGCATATAGATTGATAGAAATGATAGCACCATATATCAAGGATTTTCCAATTGAGCTATACGAATCAGGTGACATAGTAACCGATGATTATGAAAGAACTTTACTCGAGGTTCGAAATTGGATATTACAAAACAACTATTTATACGAATTAAAAGAAATTTAATATAATCTGAAAAGGAATGGCTAAATATATACTAATAGCTTTTGTTGTTTGGTTAACAGGAATATATGTGTTAGCAAATGAGTATGAAGTAGGGTCTATTCGAAACTTTAATGAATTAGAAACTATAAGTACAGATTATCAACTTTTACCAGGGGATAGTGAGGAGTCTACTAAGCTTTCCGATTCAGAGGCAAAAATGGATGCGATAAAAGAAAGTATTATAAAAGAAAAACGTTTTACTAGTCAATTAGATTCAGCCTCTTTTTTAAGCTTACCCATTGGATTATCTTATAGTACAGATGAAAATCCAGATTACTTTATAATTATTGATAAAGCAACAATACATCCTCAATATGCAGAGTTTAACGCCTTCATGTCTATTCGTAATCCTATTGATGGGAAAATAATAAGATTTAGAGCAAAAAATATTCAGTTTTCTTTTAAAAGCGGCTTAACTAATGGATTTAGATTAGAGTTGGTTTCTAAGGTAAAAACTAAACTAGGAGAAAATAGTAGTTTATTTTGGCAACCAGGGAGTTTTGTAAACTGGGACTGTAATGGTTTTAAAAGTTTAGGTATTAATGCATCAGTAGAGTTAGACAAAAACAAATTTGTAAAAGTAGAACCGCAAACAGGGAAGGAACTTGGAGTTGTTACTACAAGCTTTTTTATTACAGCTACCAGTTTAAACGATTTATTACTAGAATTATCATTTGAGCCCTTTAAAGTTAAGGGATTTGAAGAAGCTTACTTTTCGTTTAAAAAACTAACATTAGATTTTAGCGATACTCAAAATGCTATAGGATTTAAATTACCAGAAGAATATCCAGGAGAATTTACAGGGGAGATGGCTAAGTTATGGAAAGGTTTTTATGTGCATGAGGCACAGGTTTTTTTGAGTAAAAAATTTAACTCCCGTCAAGGTAATGTAACAACTTTTTATGCAACAGATGTATTTTTGGATGATTTTGGATTGACAGGAGAGTTTGGTGTAGACGATTTATTAACATACGAGCAAGGTAAGTTAGGGGATTGGAATATGTCTATTATAAACTTTAATTTAATATTTTTTACTGGTGATTTTAAGAGTTTAGGCTTACAAGGAGGCGTTATAGTTGAGGGGATTGAAGATCCATTAGAATATGAAGCATATTACGATGCTGGTGGAGAATATCACTTTGGGGTTACACCAGGAGGAGGAGTAGATTTTGATATTTTTTCTGCCAAAGTTAATTTATTACCCTGTTCCAGTATTACAGTAAAGGTTGAGCAGGAGGAATTTCAAGCAGTTGCGATGCTGCATGGAGATATTACGTTCTCGGCTTCAAAAAATTCAGAATCGAAAAATACTTTAGTGTCAATTCCTAAAGTTGATTTTGAAGGATTAATGATTGCAACCGAAGCTCCTCATTTTGATATTAATAGTGTTCAGTTAGCTTCGGAAGATGAAAATCAAAGTGCCTTTTTTAATGGCTTTCCTATAAGTATCACCGAAGTAGCATTTACAAGAAGAGAAGGAGATGAAGCAGTTTTTACTTTTGGCGTAGCGGTTAATTTAATCCCTTCTGATGAACTTGGTTTTTCAGGAGAAACAGATATTGGAATAGTTGCATCAATTTCAGAGGGTGAATGGAGTTATTTAGGGGTAGAAGTTTCTAATATCTTTATAGAAGCGTCTGTTGCTGGGGCTTTTGAAATTTCTGGGCAAATGATGATTGCTGATGGAGATCCTACATATGGAGATGGATTTAGGGGAGCCATTAAAGCAAATTTTATAGGACAGTTTGAGATGGAGGCAGTTGTTGTTTTTGGTAAAGTAAACGGATTCCGTTACTTTTTTGTTGATGCCTTTTATACATCGAGCACTGGAATACCAGCTGGACCTTTTATGGTGAGTGGATTAGGTGGTGGTGTTTTTTATAAAATGCGGCAAGGAGCTGCAGAAAATCCAGATAGTGAATTTGGAAAGTCGCTTTCAGATATCAATTATGTCCCGGATGAATCTATTTTTCTTGGTTTAAAGGTTGGAGTTAAGGGAGGAATTGTGAATCCTAGCGTTGTCGATGCCAAGTTAAGTTTAGAGGTTTCATTTACATCTTCTATGGGTATTGCATTAATAGGTTTTGTAGGAGAGGCAAATATGTTACAACCTCCTGATTTTATTCCTAAAGACGCAATGAAAAAGTTAGCAGCTGCTACAGCAAATGGTGAAACACCTAAGGTACCAAGTAGTTGTATGATGGTAAAATTAAGTATGGTTATGGATTTCCAGAATGATGCATTTCATGCTGAAATGGAAATGTATCTTAATATTGCGGGAGCTATTAAGGGATCACAAAAAAATAATCTGGCCGGATCAGGAGTAATGCACATTGATCCGGATAAATGGTATCTGCACTTAGGAACACCAACCAGCCCAATAGGAGTTAATTATATCGGGCTGATGGAGACTAACTCATACTTTATGGCTGGTCATGATATTCCTGATGCCATGATGATGAATCAAAGGGTGTTGGAAATATTAAATATGAGCCAGGAAGATTTTAATGGAGAACGCAAAGAGGGGGAATTGATAACAGGTAAAGGACTGGCATTTGGGACAAACTTTGAGCTTGATACAGGAGATTTAACCTTTATGGTATTTTTTGCAAGATTTAACTTGGGGGGTGGATATGATGTAATGCTTCTTGATTATGGCCCTAATGCTTTTTGTAAAGGAAAAAGTGGTTCTATTGGTATTAATGGTTGGTTTGCAAAAGGACAGGCTTACGCATATTTTGCTGGTAAAATTGGTATCAAGGTTAAAGTATTTGGCAAAAGAAAGAAGTTTGATATTATTAATTTACAAGCAGCAGCTGCAATACGTATAGAAGGCCCTAATCCTACGTGGATGAAAGGAGTTGTAGGAGGTAGGTATCGTATACTTGGAGGTATGGTTAAAGGAGATTGCAAATTTGAGGCTGTAGTTGGAGAAAAATGCGAGCTGCGCACCATAGGGGATTTGTCAGACCTTGAGATAATTGCGGATTTAACTCCAGATAATGATGCTAACGATGTTGACTTGTTTACTATGCCACAAGGGGTATTCAATATGCCAGTGGATAAAGTAATACAAATAGCAGAAGATCCTGAATTAACAAAAACATTTAAAATTAACCTTAATGAGTTTGCAATTATTAAAGAAGATGGAAGTGAATATCCCGGAGAGATAGAATGGAATGGAGATAAAACAACATTGGCATATCGAATGAACACAATGTTTTATCCTAATACAAAATATAAAATTGTTGCCAAGGTGAGTTTTGATGAGTTTGTAGATAATAAATGGCAGCAGTATAAGGGCGATGATGGAAAAGTTTACTACGAAACCAAAGAGTATACTTTTACAACAGGTGCTCTACCAGAGAGAATACCAGATGAAGTAGTAACTCACACTTATCCAGTAAACAGGATGGTAAACTTTTATAAAGATGAGCACAATGTGGCATATGTATTATTTAACATGGATATTGCACCATTTTTTGATAATACCGGAGATTATTTACAAAAAGCACGCTGGACGCAGGTGAATGGAACACCAACTTACACATCTCTGAGATATAATCCAGTACGTCAAACAGTAGAAGCCGAGATACCAAATCTAAATAACGAAAAAGTTTACAAACTAGAGTTGGTACATGTTCCGGCTGCAACAGCTACTAATGTGGATAGAAATGTAACAGAAAATACTCAAACTGTTATTGGTAATGAAGGAAATGCTGATATGGAGTTGGTTACCAGAAGCGCAGAAGGGGTAGTTAATGATGGGGAAGAGAAAACCTTTTACGACTTAGATTTTAGATGTAGTAAGTACAATAAGTTTTTGGATAAGTGGCCAGAGAGTGAATTAAAAGTAAGTTTTAGATCACCTATTGCACCAGCAATAGAGTACCCTGGAGTCATTGTTAATACGGACGAGTTATATGGCTTATTTGAAATTAAAGGCACATCAACTCTATTGCCACTTATTCGAATTGAGGCAGTTCTTAATTCTGCAGATTGGTATAATTCTACCTATGGTAAAATGATTTATAATAATTATCCAATTCATGAAAAAGCTAGAATTGATAATAGAACAATTAGTGATTATGGAGTACCTCCACTTAAACCTATTTGGATCTATCAAACAGGAAACGTTGTTAAAATTAATGAGAATAATATCCAAACCGGTACATTTAATTTCGTAGATAATCGATATGATATTTATTATGGGCTTCCTTCTGTTTGGGCTAACGATTATTTATCAATAAGAAATAATCTTGTTAATCTTTTGGATAAAAAAATAATTTCCCAAACTAAATCAGTAGAGGATATTATAAAAACATATCCATGGCCACAGCTTGGTAAAGGGAATTATCCAATACGCGTATCATATAATTTACCAGGAATTAATAAAACGACTTCATCAAAAGTTGTTAATCTCAGAAATGATTTTGAGAATACCCAATTTAATATATATGATTAAGTAAAGAACCAATCCATAATACAATGAATACACCAGATAATATATTAAATAGATTAAGATTTATTTCCTTAAGAATCTTAATAACATTAGTAATACTTCTACAAGGAGTAATACTAAAAGGTCAAGAAAAATATAAGATTACTTATGGGTGGAATAGCACTAACTTTTATGGTTGGAAATATATTATGAACTTAGAGGATAAAACCAACAATAAAAAATTTGAAAAAGTTTTTACAGGTGGTGCTGACTCAAAAATTATCTTTGAACATATAGTAAAAAAAATACCAACCTTAATATCAGGACGAATTAGTGTTGATCCACGCGGAGCTCAATCCGAAAAATACCAATCATTCGATCATATTTATAAACCTGAAGTAAAAGATGGATTTTTTTATTTTAAAGGTAATACAAACATAAACTCTGGTTCGTGTGGGGGATATGATTTAAGAAATACATATATACCTGGTAATTTAACCCTTAAAAGTATTCAACCCTATTATAATATTGCTGCGTATGCTAAAGGGGCAATTGCATGTGGTAGCAACAGTATCAAGGTTGAATTGTCAAATTCCAGTATTTATTGTGGAAAAGTTACACTAGAGTTTAAAAAAAGAACTAGTTCGTGGGGTTTGTCGGGTAGCATTACAAAAAATGTTTCTAGTAAATATGTTTATATAAGTTACCAAGACGTACGTAATTATGTTGATAGAAACGAAGAGTTTCAAATTCGCGTAGTTAGGCCTGATGGTTCAAAATCAGAACCTCAATCAAATTATGTTTTTTTACCTCCTCCCAATATAAATGTTAGTGTTACTCCACCGGCATGTAACAATGGCAGTGCACAAATCAATATAACAGGATTAAACCCTATAGAAGGTGATAAAATGTTTTTTAAATGGGGTACCTTAACAACAAAAGAAACACTTAATGGAAGCTTTCCGCACCCTAATATACCATATAGTTATCTATTCATTGATCAGCAAGAAAAAGAAACTGAGGTAAAAGTTGGAGAAACTTCTAAAACATTGAGTAAACCAATTACTAAATCATCATATTACTTTTTTTCGGTTAGGTATGATGGAATGGTTTGTTCTGATAATGAGGTTAAATGGATAAATAATCCTACGGCAGTTAATTTTAATTCAATAAATGTAAATAATGTAATAACTAAGAATTCAAGTGGCTTACCTAATGATAATTATCAAACATCTTTATCAACACCTAAAGGTTCTGCAACGGTGGATGTGTCTGGTGGATCAGGGAGTTATCAATACGAACTTAATGGGAATGGGAGTTGGATAAATTTACCAAGTAATAAAATTATTACAGATTTATCAGGAAGTACAGTAGGTACAACATATAACGTTAAAATTCGAGATACAAATGGGTGTGAAGGTACAACAACAAAAAATGTTACTATAAAAAGTCCATCGCAATTAATTCTTAATGTTAAACAACCAGCTAGCTATGTATGTGGAAGTTCTACAACCTCAATGAAATATAAAGTCGAAGGGGGGGCAGGGCCCTTTAAAGCAACTCTAACAAAAAATGGTATTGCTAGTAGTAACTATTCAAATATTACCATAAACTCACGAGGAGAATATATCATTAGTAATTTGGGTGTAGGAAGTTATGTTTTAACCGTAACGGATGATCATCCTGCACAAAAAAACTCGGCATCTGGTATATCTGTAAATCATTCTTTTAGTATTGACCAACGAACTGTACCTACAGCAAATTTTATAACGGAGCCGACATCATATTGTAACAGTAATGGTAAAGATGGTAAAATTATTATTTCAAACACTTCGCCTACGTATGCTTCTAGCGAATATTATTTTAAAAGCAGTAATGCCACTAATTATACAAAATCAGCCTATAATCCTCATAACACACAAACTAAAATTAGCGGATTAAGTGCAGGTACTTATCAGGTTTACGTTAGGGGATACGGTTGTAACAGTAGTGTAGAAACAGTTACTGTTAACAAAAGATCTAATCCGGTTATAACTATTATAAATAACTCTTTAAAAGATCAGGTATGTGAAAGAAAAGGGTCTGTAGATATTTATGTAAACGAATGTCATTATGGTGAAGATATTAGCTTACAGGTAAAGGAAAATGGAGGTTCTGTAGTGAAAACTAAGAGCGTAAAACCTTATAGAAATGGAAAGATTAGGTATGAATTTGATTATGTGATACCAGGATCGGAGCAAGGAAAAAACTATCAAATTTTGTTTTCAAATGGAGCAAGAGGTTGTTCATCATCATCGTCTAGCTTTAGTGTTGGTAAAGTAAACGGGTTATCAAATATAAATTATGAAATTTTAAGAGATGAATCTTGTTCTGGGAAATCAAATGCAGCTGTTAGGTTAAATCGTAGACCCCAAGGAGAATATACGATAACTGGGTTGAAAGGAGGAAGTTATGATAAAGATTATAATATAGCCTCTGGACTAAAAGCTGGAGATTATGAATTTACCATAACAGAGTTAGAGGGGCGTAAATGTGTTCGCACAATTTCTGTAAAAGGAATTAAAGTGAGTGATGATAAACTTACAGCTTCAGTAAGTAATAATAATAGTGCAAGTTGTGAAGGTAGTGCATCAGGATCAATACAATTAAATGCATCAGGAGGTATATCTTCTGATGGAAGTACAAATACATCTCAATATCGTTATTATCTTAATGGTGTATTAAAATCTACTAAATCATCAAGTAGTAATAAGTTTACAGGGTTAAGTAATAATAGTTATACATTAAAAGTAATTGATGATGTTGGCTGCGAAGTAAGTAAGGTGGTTAATATAGGTTTCAATCCAAATGGTCCAATTACAATAGGTAATCCTTCAAATTTAAAAGATCAATATTGTAACGAAGGACAAAAAGGAAGTTTTTCAATAAAAGCAACAACAAGTAATTCTGTCAATTCGTTAAAATATCAAATATCAGGAGTTTCGCAATTACATGATAATAAAACTAATTCGAGTAATCCGGTAAGCTTTATTAATTTAGATGCAGGAAATTATACAGTAACAGTTACTGATAAAGAAGCCAACTGTAGTAGTACAAGTCAGGTACAGATAAAAAATAAAAATTATTCTCCTAATGTTAAGGTTGACTACACTAACGATTTAGCCTGTGAAAGTGCTAATAATGGAAATGTAAAAATAAGTGTTACAGATTATACGGCATCAGGAGATAATAATCAAGGTTTTTTGTTTTCGTTTAAAGATGAGAATAATCTAGAAACATCACCTTCAGATAATAGTTCTTTACAAAAAAAATATTCTAACCTAAATAATCAAAACTATAAATTACAAGTAACAGATGCTTTTGGCTGTAAGTATATTAAAAATGATGTAAAAGTTCCAATAAATACAAATGCAGTAACGCTTCAAATTAATAGTTTTACTCAAACCAGTTGTCCATTGGCTACCAACGGAACTATTACCGTTTCTGCCTCACAGGGAGTGCCAAATACCTCGGGTAATTATACCATTTATTTATATGAAGGTTTAAAAACTACACCTAGTCAAATTTTAACAGGATCAAAAGTTACTTTTTCGGGTTTAAAAGTTAGCGAGTATAAAATAAAAGTAATTGATGAAGAAGGGTGTTCCTATACATCTACTCCAATTGGAATAACTTCCAGAGTTAATACTTTATCAATTACAAATCCATTAGTAGATAAAACAACTTGTTATGGTGGTAGCGATGGAAGTATAGCTGTAACAATTGGTAATGATAATTACCCAGGGGGAACATATACCTACAAAATTTATAAAAAGAATGGATCAAAGTACTCCGAATATGCAGGAGCATCATTTAATCGTTCTACAGGTAAATTCTCCGGATTATCTGCCGGTATTTATGAAATAAATGTAAAAGAACAAGGTCAAAATTGTTTTGCTTCTTACTCGAATATAGAAGTTGCAGAACCATTGCCAATTCAATTTTTTGATTCTTCAATTTCATGTATTAGTAAGCATAATGGATCTGATGGTGCCTTTTCCATATTTATTTCAGAGGGCAATAAGGAATACACTTACGAATGGTATAAAGATGGAGAAAATCCTGAAACAGGAACAATATCTTACTCAAATCCTGAAACTGCTTATAATTTTAAAAGATCGGGACTTAAAGCAGGAAAATACATTTTTAAACTAAAGGATATAAAAGGTTGTAATTATTTTAATGGTTCGGATACTTATGTAAAAGAAGTTGTAATTACGCAACCATCAGCGCCATTATCTTTATCAGCTAAGGTAACTAACGAAAGATGTTATAATTCCAAAGATGGTAGAGTAGTACTGAATGCTACAGGAGGGTGGTTATGTGCAGAACATGTTCATTCGGAAGATTGTAATAATGTAGCTCACTATAATTGTCCTGATTGGCAGGAAGGAGCGGGTAAAAAGTGTAAAGAAAGTCCTTATTTATTTGCTATCGGAAGTGGCGGATGGAGTTGCAAATATGATTATCAACAGCTTGATCCGGGTAATTATACTTTTAGGGTTAAGGATAAAGCGGGGAATGTTGAAAGCATTTCTATTACTATAAAATCTCGCCCTTCAATGTCATTAAGTATTAATTCAGTGACTGATGCTACATGTCCCGGGTATGCTGATGGAAAAGTAAATGCAACGGTTAATATTGATGATTTAGGGAAAGATGATATTGATTATATTATTAGGAGTACAAATGCTGGAAGTACTTTTGCTGATGTAACCTTAAATGGCAATAAGTTTTTTAATTACAATTTGTTACCTGAAGGAAACTATCAATTAAATATTTCAGATGTTAACGGTTGTAAAACCAGCGCTACTTTTGTTATAAATGAGCCAGCTCCAGCCGAGATAAGCTATACACATAATTATATAAAAGATAAAGGGGATGCAACAGGAGAACTATCGGTAAGCACTTCCAAGGGCAATGGAGTATTTGACTATAAGGTATTGTTTGACGGAAATGTTATATACAATGAAACCGAAAATACAAGTGGAAGTATTAGCATGAGTAACCGACTAGCTGGTGTATATACAGTGCAAGTTAGGGATACAGCAGGTTGTGCATACGAGTCGGGAGAATGGATGGAAAGGACTATTGAGATAAAAGAGCCTGCGGAAACATTTACGTTTGGTAAACAAGAGTTAAGTAATGTTACTTGTAAAAGTTTTAGAAATGGATTTGTTAACGCTGAAGCTACAGGAGGTTGGGGCAACGAATACAAATATAGTTTAAATGGAAAGCCAGAGCAGACAAATGGATTTTACGATAACTTAGTTCCAGGTAGTTATGCCTTAACCATCGCGGATACATCAGGAGTAAGCCGTATATGGAACTTTGAAATAACCGAGCCTGATAGCTTAACAATAAAGGTTGATAAAACTTTTGATGCGACTTGCCCTCTGTATTCCAATGGCCGAATAGAAACTACAGTAGAAAATGGTATTGATTTTTATAACGGCTTACAATTTAGCATAAGGGATTTATACAATCCATCCAATTACCATGGCGACTTTAGGAGTTTTAAAAAAGATTACCGTTATAGTAAACTACCCAAAGGGGAGTATGAGATAACAGTTCGCGACTCCAATTCATGTGAAGATACAGATGTATTTAGCATTGGGGAGCCAGCTCCAGCCGAGATAAGTTATACACATAATTATATAAAAGATAAAGGGGATGCTACAGGAGAACTATTGGTAAGTACTACCAAGGGTAATGGCGTATTTGATTATAAGGTATTGCTTGACGGAAATGTTATATACAACGAAACCGAAAATACAAGTGGAAGTATTAGCATGAGTAACCGACTAGCTGGTGTATATACAGTGCAAGTTAGGGATACAGCAGGTTGTGCATACGAGTCGGGAGAATGGATGGAAAGGACTATTGAGATAAAAGAACCTGCGGAAACATTTACGTTTGGTAAACAAGAGTTAAGTAATGTTACTTGTAAAAGTTTTGGGAATGGATTTGTTAAAGCAGAAGCTACAGGAGGTTGGGGCAACGAATACAAATATAGTTTAAATGGAAAGCAAGAGCAGACAAATGGATTTTACGATAACTTAGTTCCAGGTAGTTATGCCTTAACCATCGCGGATACTTCAGGAGTAAGCCGTATATGGAACTTTGAAATAACCGAGCCTGATAGCTTAACAATAAAGGTTGATAAAACTTTTGATGCGACTTGCCCTCAGTATTCCAATGGCCGAATAGAAACTACAGTAGAAAATGGTATTAATTTTTATAACGGCTTACAATTTAGCATAAGGGATTTGAACACTCCACCCAATTACCATGGCGACTTTAGGAGTTTTAAAAAAGATTACCGTTATAGTAAACTACCCAAAGGGGAGTATGAGATAACAGTTCGCGACTCCAATTCATGTGAAGATACAGATGTATTTAGCATTGGGGAGCCAGCTCCAGCCGAGATAAGTTATACACATAATTATATAAAAGATAAAGGGGATGCTACAGGGGAACTATTGGTAAGTACTACCAAGGGTAATGGCGTATTTGATTATAAGGTATTGCTTGACGGAAATGTTATATACAACGAAACCGAAAATACAAGTGGAAGTATTAGCATGAGTAACCTACTAGCTGGTGTATATACAGTGCAAGTTAGGGATACAGCAGGTTGTGCATACGAGTCGGGAGAATGGATGGAAAGGACTATTGAGATAAAAGAGCCTGCAGAAACATTTACGTTTGGTAAACAAGAGTTAAGTAATGTTACTTGTAAAAGTTTTGGGAATGGATTTGTTAAAGCAGAAGCTACAGGAGGTTGGGGCAACGAATATAAATATAGTTTAAATGGAAAGCAAGAGCAGACAAATGGATTTTACGATAACTTAGTTCCTGGTACTTATGCTTTAACCATAGCAGATACTTCAGGAGTAAGCCGTATATGGAACTTTGAAATAACCGAGCCTGATAGCTTAACAATAAAGGTTGATAAAACTTTTGATGCGACTTGCCCTCAGTATTCCAATGGCCGAATAGAAACTACAGTAGAAAATGGTATTGATTTTTATAACGGCTTACAATTTAGCATAAGGGATTTGAACACTCCATCCAATTACCATGGCGATTTTAGGAGTTTTAAAAAAGATTACCGTTATAGTAAACTACCCAAAGGGGAGTATGAGATAACAGTTCGCGACTCCAATTCATGTGAAGATACAGATGTATTTAGCATTGGGGAGCCAGCTCCAGCCGAGATAAGTTATACACATAATTATATAAAAGATAAAGGGGATGCAACGGGAGAATTATCGGTAAGCACCACCAAGGGTAATGGAGTATTTGACTATAAGGTATTGTTTGACGGAAATGTTATATACAACGAAACCGAAAATACAAGTGGAAGTATTAGCATGAATAACCGACTAGCTGGTTTATATACAATACAAGTTAGAGATATTGGATGTGTAGAATGGATGGAAAGGGCTATTGAAATAAAAGAGCCTAAGCAAACATTTATGTTTGGTAAACAAGAGTTAAGTAATGTTACTTGTAAAAGTTTTGGGAATGGATTTGTTGACGCAATTGCCACAGGAGGTTGGGGCAACGAATACGAGTATAGTTTAAATGGAAAGCAAGAGCAGGCAAATGGATTTTACGATAACTTAGTTCCTGGTACTTATGCTTTAACCATAGCAGATACTTCAGGAGTAAGCCGTATATGGAACTTTGAAATAACCGAGCCTGATAGCTTAACAATAAAGGTTGATAAAACCTTTGATGCCACTTGCCCGCAGTATGCAAATGGCCGAATAGAAACTACAGTAGAAAATGGTATTAATTTTTATAACGGCTTACAATTTAGCATAAGGGATTTGAACACTCCATCCAATTACCATGGCGATTTTAAGAGTTTTAAAAAAGATTACCGTTACGGTAAACTACCCAAAGGGGAGTATGAGATAACAGTTAGAGACTCCAATGCATGTATGGATACTGACTTATTTAGCATAGGAGAACCAGATACTGTTAAAATAAATATTAAACATAATTATATTAAAGCTAAAGGAAACCTCTCCGGTTTTATATCGATTGACATAGATAATGGTAATCAGTGGTTTGATTATAAATGGTTTTATAACGATGGAGCACTTGCTTTTGATCAAGGGCAAATTGCTAACACTCTTGATCTGAAGTTTATTCCTGCAGGGGAATATAAACTAATGGTACGTGATACTGCAGGTTGTGTTTATGAATCTTCAGACTGGATGGAGCGAACCATTCAAATCAAAGAACCAGACAAAGCTTTACGATTCAATATACTTCAAAATCAACCTGTTTCATGTTTCGAATTGAGTGATGGATTAATTGAGGTGGTACCTGAAGGAGGATGGGGTGATTATACTTTGATTAATAACTTGGGTAAACCTCAAAATCATGGAAAATTTAATAACCTGGTAGCTGGAGAGTACAAAATTAGTATAACAGATAGTGCAGGGATTAGTTGGGATAGTACTTTGATTATTGTTCAACCTGATCTACTTAAAGCAAATTATGAGTCTCACAAGAATATTAATTGTTACAATGGAAATGATGGAGAAATTAATCTTGAAGTAAATGGAGGAAACGGTAACTATCAAATATCCATAGATGAAATAAATTGGATTGAAGGAACAAGTATACAAAAATTACCTATAGGAAAATATAATTTGCATGTAAAAGATGCTAAGGGTTGTGCTGTTGCTGTAGAGAATATAGTTCTTACCCAACCGGAAGAAATAGTGAAGATTAGTGAAAATATTATAAAATCAAGATGCTTAAACAACGAAGGAAGTATTGAAGCAGAGTTTACAGGAGGAATTGGTCAATTCAGTTTTGATTGGTTTAAAATATCGGATGATAATACCATTGAAACTCCAATGGTTGGAGAAACAGCATCAAATATTTACAATTTATATTCGTCTCGTTATAAGGTATTGGTAACAGATGAACATTTGTGTACCATACCTTTTGAGTTTGTGGTGGGAGATATTACAGACTTAGGAATTGATACTATAATTGTAACTCCAGTATCATGTTTTGGATATAGTGATGGAAATGCAAAAGCAGAGGTTATAAAAGGTAATAAACCATATTTTTATAGTTGGCCATCATCAGTAACCAATTACTATAATGATAGTGTTTGGGGTGTTTCATCTGGTGAGTATGAGTTGCTTGTTCGTGATAATAAAGGTTGTAGGACATCACAAAAGTTTAATATTGAAACACCTGATCCTTTGCTGTTTGATACTATAAATTTTTCCGATCCACTTTGTTATGGTGGGATTCAAGGAGTAATGGAAGTTCAGGCTCAAGGAGGGACGCCGGGATATATTTATGAATGGAGTAATGGAGTAAATACTAATTTAGTTTCAGATGTAGAACCTGGAATCTATAGTTTAAAATTGAAAGATAGTCATCAATGTGAAGCTAATTTTGATGTTGAGTTTGACTATCAAAGAGTATTAACACCCTTTATAGGAAATGATACCTTAATCTGTCAATATGATAGTTTAATAATTGATCCAGGTACATATCATACATATAATTTGGTTTCCGAATCAGGATATAGCTCAACATCATCTAAACCTGTAATAAAAGATCCATCAATATACTATTTGGAGGTTACAGATGCCGATCATTGTTTAGGTTATGATACCTTAAAGTTAGATGTAAGTTACCTGAACATCTCAGACTTTAAGCAAAAGGATGTCACCTGTAATAAATATGCAGATGGCTTAGCCGAAATAAATGTATCACCTGCCGGTTGGGATCACATTATTCGTTGGCCGGATGGATCAGGAAAAACAAGTTGGCACAATCTAAGTGGAGGAGATTACAACGTACAGGTTACTGATAAATATGGATGTGTTGATAATAGAAAATTTAGCATATTCGAACCAGATGTATTAAACTACCAGATTAATTTATTTGAGCATACCTTGTGTTATGGTAATTTTAATGGAGTTATTGAAGGTGAAGTACAAGGAGGTGTACAACCATATAATGTATTATGGAGTAACGGATCATCAGAGGAAAGCATTCATCAATTGGATACAGGTAATTATCGAATAGATATTACCGATGCTAATAATTGTTCGTATCAAAAGGAATTTGATCTTGATTATCAGCGAAAACTAACACCCTTTATAGGAAATGATACTTTGATCTGTCATTATGATAGTTTAATAATTGATCCAGGTACATATCATACATATAATTTGGTTTCCGAATCAGGATATAGCTCAACATCATCTAAACCTGTAATAAAAGATCCATCAATATACTATTTGGAGGTTACAGATGCCGATCATTGTTTAGGTTATGATACCTTAAAGTTAGATGTAAGTTACCTGAACATCTCAGACTTTAAGCAAAAGGATGTCACCTGTAATAAATATGCAGATGGCTTAGCCGAAATAAATGTATCACCTGCCGGTTGGGATCACATTATTCGTTGGCCGGATGGATCAGGAAAAACAAGTTGGCACAATCTAAGTGGAGGAGATTACAACGTACAGGTTACTGATAAATATGGATGTGTTGATAATAGAAAATTTAGCATATTCGAACCAGATGTATTAAACTACCAGATTAATTTATTTGAGCATACCTTGTGTTATGGTAATTTTAATGGAGTTATTGAAGGTGAAGTACAAGGAGGTGTACAACCATATAATGTATTATGGAGTAACGGATCATCAGAGGAAAGCATTCATCAATTGGATACAGGTAATTATCGAATAGATATTACCGATGCTAATAATTGTTCGTATCAAAAGGAATTTGATCTTGATTATCAGCGAAAACTAACACCCTTTATAGGAAATGATACTTTAATCTGTCAATATGATAGTTTAATAATTGATCCAGGTACATATCATACATATAATTTGGTTTCCGAATCAGGATATAGCTCAACATCATCTAAACCTGTAATAAAAGATCCATCAATATACTATTTGGAGGTTACAGATGCCGATCATTGTTTAGGTTATGATACCTTAAAGTTAGATGTAAGTTACCTGAACATCTCAGACTTTAAGCAAAAGGATGTCACCTGTAATAAATATGCAGATGGCTTAGCCGAAATAAATGTATCACCTGCCGGTTGGGATCACATTATTCGTTGGCCGGATGGATCAGGAAAAACAAGTTGGCACAATCTAAGTGGAGGAGATTACAACGTACAGGTTACTGATAAATATGGATGTGTTGATAATAGAAAATTTAGCATATTCGAACCAGATGTATTAAACTACCAGATTAATTTATTTGAGCATACCTTGTGTTATGGTAATTTTAATGGAGTTATTGAAGGTGAAGTACAAGGAGGTGTACAACCATATAATGTATTATGGAGTAACGGATCATCAGAGGAAAGCATTCATCAATTGGATACAGGTAATTATCGAATAGATATTACCGATGCTAATAATTGTTCGTATCAAAAGGAATTTGATCTTGATTATCAGCGAAAACTAACACCCTTTATAGGAAATGATACTTTGATCTGTCATTATGATAGTTTAATAATTGATCCAGGTACATATCATACATATAATTTGGTTTCCGAATCAGGATATAGCTCAACATCTTCTAAACCTGTAATAAAAGATCCATCAATATACTATTTGAAGGTTACAGATGCCGATCATTGTTTAGGTTATGATACCTTAAAGCTAGATGTAAGTTACCTGAACATCTCAGACTTTAAGCAAAAGGATGTCACCTGTAATAAATATGCAGATGGCTTAGCCGAAATAAATGTATCACCTGCCGGTTGGGATCATATTATTCGTTGGCCAGATGGATCAGGAAAAACAAGTTGGCACAATTTAAGTGGAGGAGATTACAACGTACAGGTTACTGATAAATATGGATGTGTTGATAATAGAAAATTTAGCATATTCGAACCAGATGTATTAAACTACCAAATAACAGATATTCTTGATCCTCTTTGTTTAGGTAATTTTAATGGTTATATCCATGGAGAGGTTAAAGGTGGGGTACTTCCTTACTCAGTGAATTGGAATAATGGAATGCGAAATCAAAACATCAATGATTTGGATACAGGTTATTATCGTATTGACGTAACAGATGCTAACAACTGTTTTTATCAAAAAGAATTTAATTTTTCTTATCGCAAAAATCTAAAGCCATATGTAGGCAAGGATACATTAATATGTCACTACAATACGTTACCACTTGATGCTGGAGATTATAAAAAGTTTGCATGGACGGCCAGTAATGGATTTTCATCATCAAAAAGAAACATTGCTGTCGAAGATCCGGGTACATATTATTTAAGAGTAACAGATAAAGATAAATGCTTAGGTTTTGATACTATAAATATAGATGTAAGTTATTTAAAGATAAGTGATTTTAATTATCAGGATGTAACATGTAATGGTGATGCAGATGGTTGGGCTAAGGTAACAGTCTCACCAAAAGATTGGGTTCATAATATTGAATGGACCGATGGTTCGGATAATAAAAATTGGACTGGTTTAAGTGGAGGCAATTATGATGTAAGAGTTTATGATACTTATGGTTGCGAAGATAATCACCTATTCACTATATATGAGCCTGATGCCATGGCATTGACTGTAAATAAACTAATGAATCCACTTTGCTTTGGAGTACCAAATGGGATAATTAAAGTAAGTGCCTCAGGAGGTCGTCCAAAGTATTCTTATGTATGGAAACATGGCGAAAATAAACATAAAGTTAATAATCTTGATATCGGTTCTTATCACCTGGATATTTATGATATTAAAAACTGTCATATTAATCGTAAGTTCGAATTAGATTATGAAACCACTATTTATCCGGTATTAGGAGAAGACAAAGTAGTTTGTGAAGACAATACAGTTCGCCTATATCCTGGAAAATTTGAGGAGTATAAGTGGAGTAATACACTTGGTAATACAGCAACGGATTCTGCATGGGTAGTTGGTGATAAAGCTGAGTATTACGTTGAAGTTATGGATGATCGAAACTGTATTGGTCGTGACACTGTATTCGTAGATACCAGAGATACTGATTTAATCCCTGAATTTTTAGTAGCAAGTAGTGTTCCGGTAGGTGATACATTAATTATTGTTGAGGTGAGTCAACCCAAACCACAAATGCTAGATTGGCACTTTAGTGGTAAACATCAAATTGTTGAGCAATCTACTTTTTACAGTAAAGTAATATTCGAAGAAGAAGGTAATTACGAAATCGTACTTAATGCCCATAGCTATAATTGTATGGCACAAGCGCGCAAAACTATTCTGGTTACCCCATCAGTGCAAAGAAATACTAGTGAAGAGACTAGTAGAAAAATACTTTCGTTGATGGCTACACCGAATCCAAATAACGGGGCATTCAATGTTAAATTAAAACTTGATAAAGCACGAGATGCTACGCTTTACCTTGTTGGAATTCAGGACGGAAAGATAGTAGATAAACGAAAAGTTAATGGATTGGATACTTATAACGAATTCTATAATGTGAATGCTCCTGGCATATATGCAGTATTTGTTGAGGTAGATGACGAGAGACAAGTGGTGAAATTATTAGTTCAGTAAAAAGCTCAAAAAATAATTTCAAAGTCTAAGTAGTATAATCAATCTATTATTTAAATCAACGATCAGTTACAATATAGTATAGCAAATAGCTAATATTTTGATATTCATAAGAAATGAAAAAAATATACATAATATTTACATTAATACTACTTACTATACAGGTTGCAGGACAAAATGTTTACCCTGTTCGTACTTATACTGTACTTACACCACCAATGCCATATTCATTAAGTGATTTTGCCAGTGAACCAGGTCGTGTGCAACTTAATATAAATGTAGATGATATATCCTTACAAGAATACCCTGTTTATTTTAGGTTAGTTATTAAAGGTAATGGCATAAAGTTGTATACTAAACCTAATATGTATCAAGAGCCCTTATACTTAGAAGGAGGTATGCATGAAGTGCTCACCGGATTTGATCTTAAAGATTTATTTAATCCACAGAATCTTGTTTTTGAAGGCTATAGTCTAAGAGAATATAATCGCACAGGAAGACTACCTGAAGGTGTTTACCAAATGTACGTTGAATTATGGGATTATAATTATAAAATAAACCTATCACAAGCAATACCAGGTATAGCAGTTATATACTTAACTAGAGCTCCACGACTTACCTTACCTATAAATAAGGATCAGATAGATATAAGTTCAAATCCTGTAATTCGATTTTCATGGATGGGTAGTATGCCTAGTGAACCAATGGCAGATCCGATCTACCGCTTTAATCTTTATGAAATACGTCCTGCAGGGCGTAATCCATACGAAATAGTGCGAGTATCTCCACCAGTATTTACATATGATACTAAGCAGCCTTATTTACTTTATGATATGGGAATGCCACCGTTAGAGGAAGGTCTTACTTATGCCTGGCAGGTACAGGCTATTGATTTAGAAGGTCGTGCAAAATTCCAAAATGATGGGTTATCCGAAGTGTTTACATTTAAGTATGGTATACAGTGCGAAACTCCAGAGGTAGAAATAGCAGGAGTTAACACATCTGAGGTTAAACTTAAAATTTCAACCAATAAGAATGCACGTCTATATCGTATATACTACAAAGCAACAGAAGATGAGGATTGGCAAATAACTGAAACAAACTTATCAGCTCATACAATAAAGAATTTGTTAGATAACACAGGGTATGAAATAAAAGTAACAGCACTTTGTGGAGATGAAGAAAGTGAGGAGAGTACTCCACTTAGGTTTAAAACAAATTTAGATGTAGATTATACTTGTGGAGGTTCCAAAGATAATTTTGATGTTAGCAATACAGAACCATTGCAAAATCTATATCGATATGACTTCTTCAAAGCAGCAGACTTTACAATTCAGGTAAGCGATGTAGAAGGAGAAAATGGAAATTTCTCAGGAAATGGATTTGCTTTGGTTCCATACCTGGGGTTTGTAAAAATGGCGGTTAAATTCAATAACATTAAAATTAATGCAGATCGTCGCATGACAGAAGGAACCATTGATCTTGTATATAATGAGAAAAGTGGTTTGGTTGTTGGCTTGGAAAATATTTTCGAAGAAGATGAAGAGGAAGATACTGTTGATATTGATGAGGTTGTAGAGGAATCTACAGATAAACAAATAAAAGTAGATGGAGAGATTACTAATGTACAAATAAGTGGTAATACAGTAACCGTTATAACTAAAAAAGGTGAATCAAAAACAATTACAGTCGAAGAAGGTAAAACGGTAGGTGTTGTTTCAAAGGATGGAGGTACTGTTTATGTTGCAGATACTGGCAGTGGGCAAGTATTTACTGCTCCAAAACCAACTGGAAGCAAAGCAAAAACTGGTAGTGTTGGTACAGCTTCACAAACCGGGCAGTATGGAGTTAGTGCAATATTTAAAGCTGCAAAAAACCAACAATATGGTTTTGATCAGGTTTCAAAAAATATAAAAAAGAAACCTGAAGAATATTTTAAGACCAATAAAAGTGGAGACAGAGTAGCATGGAAATCATTGGCCACAGGTCGTTCTGATTATCTTGATGTAATTATAAAAAGTAATGCTAAAGATACATTGCGTTACATAAGAAGTAGTGGAATGTTAGCTTCTTTTAATAAAAGTAATGAGGGTGATCAATTACTTTTAACGGGTATTCAGGATGGAGAAGAAGAAATTCTTACAGCAGCATCCATTAAAAAAGAACAAATTAATGACAGTACAACCAATGAAATACTTACGGAGGTTGGAGCTATACGTTTAGCAAGTTATGAACCTATACTAAAAGAGGTAGTATTGGTTTCTGTTAACAGGGGACAATGTCCAACAGGAGCAGGAGGAATTACCAATGAATTAAACAGGTTATATGCCCCGGCTATTGTTAGTTGGAAAGTAAGCATTGATAAACCTTTTGAATATGAAGGCTTAAAAGCGGAGAGCTTTAAAACAGAGGGGACAGGTACCTTTAGTAAATATACCTCTGATATGAACAAGGTAATTAGAGCCTACAAAAAGGCCAGAGGTGTAAAGAAAGATACTTATTACCTGTTTTTTATTAAGGAGCCACAAACAAAAAAGCAGGGATTTATGCCTTTAACCGGGCAATATGGGTTCATATTTAATTTTGGTAGTAACACAACTGTATTAGGTCATGAATTGGGTCATGGAGCTTTTAACCTTCGCCATACTTTTAGCGATAAAGCACAGTATTATTTTCCGGAGCGCACAACCCAAAATTTGATGGATTACGCTAATGGAGAGGAGCTTTGGAAGTACCAATGGGATTTAATTCATAACCCAGAAAAGATTTTGTTTTCTATATTTCAGGATGAGGACGAAGGAGCTCTTGTTGGTGAAGGGTTTGCTAATTATGTATGCCTTGATAAAATATATATCCAAGAATTATTGAATTCAGGAATTGATTTTCTGAATATGAAAGGTGATCCGATAAGTTTAGATGGACATCATTATCCGATTGCATTTATGGCGGAAAAGGAAGGTAAGTATTATGGAAGAGTTGGGGCAATTGTATCAGAAGGTAAACCGCATTTATATGGAATTAAGTATTTAGACAGTTCTAAAAAGGAAATGGGGTATGAGTTAACTGGAAATTATATTGGAATTCAAAAAAGTAAATATACACCACCCAAAGGAGATGCATCCAAAGCTTATGCTGTACAAATAAAAGATAATGGAAAATATATCCTAAAGGCTAAGGATGGCTCTGCAAAGCCTTTGAAAGATGCAGCTATAATAGATTGTCCATTTACTGTAGGAGATGGAAATGGTATTGGAGTTCAAAAGACCTATGTAAATAATTTGGTGCCTGAGGATGTTATAGTTAAAGAAGAATTATTGGCCAAGTTAAAAAAGATATGTTCAGGAGGGGAAGTAAATCCTTTAACGGGTAAGAGTCATAAAATTGTAGGTAAGATATTGCTAACTCTTAAAGGGGATAAAAAGTGTCCGATAACTGTAACTACAGAAGACAATAAAGATGTATATATTGTAAATGGGGAAAAACAGATTCTTTTGGGTAAAGAACTCATGTATTGGTTGGAGTATGATCAGGAAGAAGAAAAAATATGTGTACGTAAGGTTATTGCTGGTGAGGATATTGCAGATAGGATTAATGAAATTGCTTTAGCGTTGGGCAATACTGTAAATTGGAGGCAAAAGGACTTTTTAGAAAAATTTGTCGATGTTTCTTATAATACAGTAGATCAGGTATTCACCATACAATATAATTTCCTTGACTTTATGGCAAAAGCAATTGGTGAAGCAAAAATACCTGATAATATTTGGAATTGTACCAAAAGCGGATATAATCCTCAATATGCCGAATACTTTAGCTACATAGGTTTTATCTTTGTTGAAGATATACTATTTAATTACTTTAAGGAGCAACTCCCTCAGCATGCAAATATGCTGGGAGGAGCAGAAATTTCTCAAATCAAGTTTGCTTTATTTTGTGGTTTATATAACGGATTAGTTGATGTAGTTAAGTCTGTACCAGACTTATTGAAATTGTTAACCATGCCTCTTTCTAGCAAAGGAAGGGATGATGCTAATAATTTTATTAAAACATTACGAGAATCTTCTATTAAAGAAAAGATCGGTGGTGAAGAAAAAGTTATATATCGTGCCGGGGAAATTACTACAGGAAAGATATGGTACTTGGTAGCTGACGGTATTTCAAAGATGTTTGAGAGCGAACATCCTTGTGTAACAGCAGAGTTTGTTGGAACTATCGTGGGCCCAATAATTGTTGCCTGTGTAGGAGATGCTGCTGCATTAGAAGGGCCAATAAGTAAAATGGCATCTACTGTAACGAAAGCATTTCAATTATTCGATAAATTAGGTGATCCTATTCAATATTTAGGGCGCTTTTTTAATCTGAAATTGGTTAAAGCTGGAACAGAACCGTTAATGGCGGTTATGACAAAAGGAGGAAAGGAATTTGCACGTTATGCAGGACAGACAATACTCATTACTACAGTACGTGATGGAATTAACGAAACAGTTGAGGCTACACAGGAACAACTGATAAAACTAATAAAATCATTTAAACCATCCCGTATTGATGAACTACCTGAAATATTTGCAAGTAAATTAAGAAAAGCACTTGATGCAGGAGACATTTCATCTTTTCAAGTTGATAATATAGTTGAGGAATTATTATCCAACAAATCACTTCGATCAAATTTAGAGAACACAGAAGCTTTAGAATCATTACTTATAAAATTAAGTAAGAATAAACGTTTGCTTAAAAAGTTTAAAAATAATCCTGGTTATACTAAAGTATGGGATGTTCTCGAATCTAGTGGACGTAGCGATAAACTTGAAGATCTTCTTAATGGTTTTGAATCCAACAAATGGTGTGTGTCAGATAATGGAGAACAGATTCTTGGCACTGTAGATGGTCTAGGTTATAGAATTGATTCAAACTCTGCGGATGATTTGGCCAATACTTTTGAAATTGTAGTTAATGCTGATGGAAGCCTAGCCATGCGTTCTATCGTTGAATGGGAAGGGTTTGGAGGTAAAATAATTCTGGATCCTAATAAAACAACCACAGTTATGGGGCGTTTTAGGGATCCTGACGGACCTGAGGGTAACATGAATGGGACAGAGAAATTTACGCATATGAGAGTATCTCGAGTAGGAAATAATAAGGGGGGGATTGATGTTTTGGATATAGATGATTGGAGTTGGGGCGATAACGCAGCATGGCTTAATGCAGCCATAAATAGAATGGAGAAAGGTGATGGAGTCATCATAATTTTACATGATCCAAGAAAAGAATCAACCTTTTTTAAGTTAGATAATGAAGATAATCGTATAGAATTTACAATAACAGCAATGGAAATGAGACTCGCAATGAAAAGAGGATATGCTCCTGATCCGGAAACAGGAATGTTGATACCACTAAGAGAAGCTTTGGACAAATTGGATAAAAAAACAACAGATTTATGGAAGGATGTTGAAACAAAAGATAACTGGGAAGGGGTATATGATACGAATGAGGTAAATGAAAAAACAGTGGAAGAACTTACTAAAGGATCAAGGGAAAGGAACTATCTGTCTAAAGATAAGTGTTGTAAACGAATCTCAAAATTACCCGAACCTTTAGCAAAAAGTTTAACAAAATTAGTTAATGGTTTTAAAATAACCGTTAAGCAAACAAATGAGATGGTAACATTATTGGAAGGAAATAAATCGTTATTAGATGCCCTAATAAAAGAAAGTGCAATAGAAGCCTTGAAAAAAGAAAACAAGTTTGATGATTTTATCATAAAACTTTGTAAGGATAAAAAATATCTTAAAGAATATACTGAAAATATTTGATTTTAGTATTAATATGATCTAAATATGGGTTGAGGATAAATATTATTTTTGTGAGATCAATAAATTGTTGAAGAATAAATAAAAGATTAAAAATAATATGGAATTAGGTTATGATGTGGCTAACTATATGAAGGAAGCCATTGAAAAGTATAAGCTTAAGCTAGTAGAAACTAGTAGGTACATAATAAAACTAGTTGGCGAAAATTGTATAGTGATAATTAAAGGGGATTATACTGGGGTTGACATGGTATTTAAAAATCCAAAGGATTCGGATGATTTAGTTTATAATCCATGGACTTACACAAATTTAGTTTATGGTTTTTATACAATTAAAACTGAATTAGAACTTTCTGAAATGAACTGGAAAAAGGATCAAGATACAATGGGTAAAAACTATGCTATTTTTTTTAATAGTGTTTTGTTGGATTACTTTGAACCGGTTATGAATGGAGATTATTCGTGGAAGGATAAGTTTGTTAATTATATCACTGAGGTGCGAGAATTAAATAATTATCTTCGCTATAGGTCGGAGTATGAGTCTATTAGGTTAAAAAATATAAACAAGGATATTACCTGGATAGATGATGCCCGGGCATTGTATAAAAAATTAAAATCCGAAGAGTAAGTATATAATTAAAATTAACATACAGTTTTTAATAGCATTAATAAAGTAATGCAGAAACAGTTATTGTAGTTATGTTTTGTCTTATTTATTAGATAAGGCAAAATATGGCAAGAGAATAAGTATGACCATACTGTATGTAATTAATCATAATATATTGTGAAAAGAATATTTGTAACTATTTTAATATTTGTTGGTTTTTCGTTGTGTAAGGTTTTAGCCCAAAAAGATGAAGGGATAAAGCATGAGTTACGTTTGTTAGCTCGACCAACTTCTGATTCCATTATGCTTAGATGGGCACCCACCACTTACAGATTTTGGTTGGTTGGTAATAAATATGGATACCGTGTTACCAAAACCATGTTATATAAAGATGGAGAATTGGTACAAAATCGTAAAACCATATTATTAACTCCGGAGCCTTTAAAACCCCGTCCATTGAGCGATTGGGAATTACTAGATGCAAATAATGATAGTTATGCTGGTGTAGCTGCACAGTCCATTTATGGAGACAGTTTTGATGTGGAAGCAGGAGAAGAGGATATGGGCATGATTGATATTTTTAACAAAGCTACAGAACAGGAAAATAGGTTTGGTTTTGCATTGTTTGCAGCCGATCAAAGTATTGAGGTGGCTAAACATCATGGATTAATGATAATTGATAAGGATGTAAAACCTGGTGAGAAATACTTGTACAGGGTTTTTCACGATTCTGTTCCTGCTGATATGAAAAAAGATACAGCTTTCTTTTTTACCGGAGTTGACGAATATTTACCACTACCTTCTCCAGCAGATGTAAAAGCCAAAGGTGGCGATGGTTCAATAACAATTACATGGGATAATAAATATCAAACAGACTATTTTAATAGTTTTTGGATTGAACGTTCGCAAGATGGAGGCAAATCATTTAAACGATTGAATGATTTACCTATGATAAATACCACTCAGGAGGGGTACGATGAGGCACCATATCATTACTATTTAGATACGATACCAGATAATAGTAAGGAGTATAGTTATCGTGTAATTGGAATATCTGTATTTGGAGAGTTAAGTCCTCCTTCAAAAGTAGTAATTGCTCATGGAGTTGATCAAATAACCAGTGTACCTCTAATCACAAACAAATATTCAGGAGATGGCAAAACAGTTACTATTGAATGGGAGTTTGCGAACGAAAAAAAAGAAAGAGTTGAAGGGTTTAGGATTTATCGTTCAAAAGAATATTCTAAAGGATTTAGTTTAATTGCTGATAGCATTTCTGTGATGAAGAAAAAATTTAAGGATATGAATCCTTTATCAACAGGATACTATCGTTTACAAGCTTTCAATAGCCACGGAGGAGGAGGATATAGTATACCTCAAATGGTTCAAGTGATAGATTCAATGCCACCCTTAAAACCTATCGGTTTAGAGGCAGTTGCTGATACATCAGGTAAAGTAATCATTAGTTGGAAACCTAATGCAGAGACTGATATTTATGGATATCGGATTTACAGGGCCAATGTTATGCATGAGGAATTTTCGGCAATAACACCACGACCTGTGAAAGATACAACGTTTATTGATCATATAACTGTTAATACATTAACAAAGAAAGTGTATTATAAAATTCGTGCTTATGATCAAACACAAAATCAATCTGATTTCTCAGATGTATTAGAATTAAAGCGTCCGGATATTATACCTCCTGTTGCACCTTTAATTCGTAAAATTACTCCTACCAATTCTGGTATTGTATTAACTTGGGCTAACAGTCCTTCAAAAGATGTGGAAAAAATATTGTTGTATCGCAATAGAGCTGGCAGTGCCAATTGGAAGTTAATACAAGTGTTACCAGCTGATAGTATAAACAGCTTAACAGATAAACCTGAAGAAGGAGGTTATGTATATAGGTATTTAATTATGGCTGTTGATGATGCAGGTAATGAGAGTAAACCAAATAAACCAGTTTCGGCAAAATATAATCCTCGTAACAATAAAGATGGTTGGATTACTCCTAAAGTTAAGGAAATAAAACGGAAGGAAGTTATTGAGTTGACCTGGGATGTCCCTTCTTATTCATCTTCACGTTTTATTATTTATGCTAGGACTCCGGAGGGGCAATGGAATATGATAGATGGAGTTAATGGAAATACCTATAAATATGAATCATCATACTATTATGGTAAGGAGGTAGAGTTTATTATTCAGCCACGATGATATTATAACTTTTAGATAATAGTACTATTAGTTCTGACATTTTTACCATTTAGGTATAAGAGTAAGCTAGTAGGTTAAAAATGATGCAAATACGAAGTTTGTTTTATTCATAAGATATAACAAGAATTATATATGTACCACAGAAAAAGAAAAAGCAAGCGTTTAATCATTCTTGCATTTTTACAGACAATATTGTTTTCATCAGCAATATCACAACAGTTAGATCAAATAGGTAAAAAAGGAGGGGTAAAAGTAAATGGTGGTATTAACATGAATCATGTTTATAAAACCAATGTTTCTGGTGATATCAATCCATATTCAGTGGTATTATCAGGTAATGTTAATACTTCAATTTATGGTATGTCTGTTCCTCTAACTTTTACATGGTCGAATAATCAGTGGACATATACTCAACCTTTTAATCAATTTTCATTATCCCCTTCTTATAAATGGATAACAGCTCATTTAGGATGGAGTAGTATGAGTTTTTCTCCATACTCTTTAAATGGACACAGTTTTTCAGGTGTTGGCGTTGATCTTACACCTAATGATAAATTTAAACTCAGTGTAATGTATGGTAGGTTGTTGAAAGAATCAAAAGGAGATACAATACAAGGATTTAATCCTCAATACAGGAGAATGGGAACTGGATTTAAAACTCAATATAATTTAGAATTTGGAGAAGTCGGAATTCATTTTTTTAGAGGTTGGGACGATGAAAATAAACCTGTAGATTATATAGATTCATTAGGAATTGCACCAATGGAAAATATTGTTTTGGGTACCTCTTTTTCATTACGTCCTGTTCAAAATATAGCTGTTAAGGGAGAAATATCGGTTACTTCTTTGACTGAGGATAGACGAATTAGCAGTGCAAGTAATTGGAATGGAGCTGCAACATTTCGTCATCATGCTTTTAAAACAGATGCCAGTTACAGTACTCGTATAGGTTCAATTGGAGCTGGTGTGGAATATGTAGAACCCGGTTATAATACCTTAGGAGCTTATTATATGGTCGACGACTTTGTTAATTATACAGTTAATGCAGCTACTTCAATATTAAACGGAAAGGTATCCGCAGCGGCTAGCATTGGTATTCGCGAAACAAACTTGAACAACCAGTCTGAAACAGATCAACGTGATGTGGTAAAGAATTTAAATATAGGTTTTGTACCTTCTGATAAGATTAGTTTAAATGCTACCTATTCTAATTTTTATAATTACTCTTTTGTACGTCCTTTATTTGAAGAAACAAACACTCATACAGATTATGAGTTAATGGATACATTGCGTTTTACACAAATAAATGAAAATTTTTCGATTAACAGTAATTGGCGTTTTAAAGAAACAGAGAAACAAAAACATAGCATAATGGTAGGTGTAAATATACAACAAGCTACCCAAAAACAAACTGATGCAATAGAAAACTCAAAAAGTACATTTATAAATGCTTCTGGAGGATATAGTTGGTCTCTTGTTCCAACTAATTTAAATTTAGCTGTAAATATGAACTATTCACGAAATAAAATGACAGAGTCTTTAAATGAAGCATTTGGACCAATATTTTCGGTACGAAAAAGTATGCTGGATAAAACCTTGAGACATAGGTTATCTGTATCATGGAATGGAACATATGCAGATAAGAAGAAAAATGCCGATGTATTAACTGCTCGAATTGGTAGTAGTTATACATTAAAAAAGAAGCATCGTATTAATTTAAATATAGCTTGGTCGCAGCGTTCAAGAAATAGTGGAAGTAAAACCAGTTATGCAACAGCAACTTTAGGCTATAACTATCAGTTTGGTTGGTCTAAAAAAGAAGATAGAGATTAATTAATACCATTTTAACAACAAAATGCCGCATTAAATATTTTCATATAATGTTTGTTTGAAGTAATGGATTTGATAGTATCAGGTGTCATTTTTGTAACCATATCCCAAAGCCACTGTCTTAACTGTTGCATATCTTTAAATACCTGATTTTTGTAATGTTTTTTGAGGTGTTGCCAAATTTGTTCACATGGGTTTAATTCAGGAGTATACGGTGGTATGTTAAGCAAAAATATATTGTCTGGAATAACCACATCTTTGGTCGAATGAAAACGTGCATTATCAATGATAACGATTTTGTATTCATTCGGTTTATGTTTTGAAAACTCCATAAGGTATTGTTGAAAGATTTTACAAGTTGTTCCGTTAATTTCCCAAACAAAAGAATCTCCTGTAATTGGAGAATAGCTGCCATAGAGATAGGTAGTTGAGAATTTGTGTTGATAACCTATTACTGGCCTGACTCCCTTTGCCGTAATACATTTTCCTATATGGGTCAACAAGCCGAATCTACTTTCGTCTTGATAATACAAATTGACAGAACTATAGTTATTTTTATTAAGATTGGTTCTAATCTGATTGAATGTGAGGGGCAGTTTTAAAAAAGGCTTCAGTAGCCTGTTCGTCTTTATTGACATGAGATTTTCTCGGCACCTTAAGTTTTGTCTTAAAATGTTTGATCATGTATTGACGGAGTGTGTGGTATTTTATTTCTATACCGTATTCTTCTTTGATCCACTTTTGTGCATCCCAATACCCCAAGAAAGGGTTGCTTGAATCATTAACCCTTTCTTCGAGCTGATTATGAATATCCTCTGTGATAAATAAAGATTTTTTTGGCTTGGGCTTGTTAATAGCCATTACTTCTATACCATCTGACTCATAAGTATTTAACCAGCGCTCCATGGTTCTTATGTGAACCCCTAGGTAACATGCAAGTTCTTGTCGCGTTCTAAACTTGCCCTCTTTTATGTAAATAAGACACTTAATCCGTTTTTCCCCGCTTAATGTGGACTGCCTTGAAAGTAAATTCTTCAGTTTTTGAACCCCTTCCTTTATTATCAATTTTGATGTCTTTCCCATGCCATTAAGATAATAAAATATACGGCATTATACAATTAATTTGGTATAACAAATAAAACTAATACTCTTACAGTATTTGTCTAATAAAACAAAAAATAAATTAAATTTATGGTTACTAAATGCAATCCTATCTTAACATTGTGGCAACAGTTCAGCTACGTTAATTAACTTCATAGTTGGTGATAAAGCTCAAGATATCTATCATCCAGGCTAAAGGTTTCTTATTGTTTATTTAAAGGAAGCTAAAAAAGAACAGAACATTTCGATATAAAGGAGAGCTTTTTAAAATAAACTATTGCAAAATATATTTCATTCATTTACAATCCAGGCTTTAAATTCTGCAGCTTTATTTTTACTAACAAATATTTTCTCGGGTACATCAACATCCAGCTTAATTACCAATCTATTATCATACCATACGGTAATATTTAAAACGCTATCCCTGGCTAAAATAAATTGCTTATTTGCCCTAATAAATTCGTTAGGATCTAATGTTGCGATTATTTGTTCAAGAGTTTTTGAATAATTATAAGTTTGTCCGTTTTTAAGATGAATAGAAGTGTTTTTATTGGTTGTATAAAAGCAGGATACATCCTTTAAGTTAATGGGGATCAACTGATCCTTATGAGGAACAAGAATTTTACTAATGTATTTTTTAGGAGGGTGAATATCTGATACTCTAGCTACATATTGAATTACTTCGGAGTGTGTCCATTTTTTAAACTTAGAAAAAGCCCTTTCTAACTCATCAACTTTGATGGGTTTTAATAAATAATCAATACTATTAACTTTAAAAGCCTCAATAGCATATTCGTCGTAGGCAGTAATAAATACAATGGGTGTTTCAATTTCAATTTGTTGAAAAATTTCAAAGGCAGAACCATCCGAAAGGTGAATATCCATTAAAATTAAATCAGGAGAATCATTAGTATGTAACCAACTAACCGTTTGCCGTATACTTTCTGTATTACCAACAATATTGATTGATGAGTCAATTTCTGCAATGATATTTACCAGGTTTTCGTAAGCAACCGTTTCATCCTCAACAATAAGTACTTGCATAAAAAATTACTTTAAAGGTAAAATTACAGTAAATACTTCACCATTATCATTAATTCTTATTTTTTTATTCATTAACAAGTTAAACCTGTTTTCTAAATTTTTTAAACCAGTTCCATTGGTAATACTTGAGGTTATTTTAGGATAAATTGGATTGGATATTTCTAATTCGCCATTAGCATTGATTTTAATGCTAACTTCCATGATATGTTCACTATCAATAGTGTTATGTATAACAATATTATCAATTAAAGGCAGAAAAGATAATGTGGGGATTTTAAATTTTTTGTGTTCATCTTCAATATCTATATTAAATTTAAGTTTGTTGGCAAATCTAACTTCCATCATATATCTGAATGAAGATAGAAACTCTAGTTCTTCTCCCAAAGTGACAATTCCCTTTTTTTCGCTTTGCAAAATATATCGAAAAACATCAGATAATTTATTAACAAATGCAAGTGTATTGTCATCATCCTTTTTACGGATGAGAGCGGTAATGCTATTCAACGAATTAAAGAAAAAGTGAGGATTAATTTGATTGGTTAAAGCATCACACCTACTTTGTAAATTCTCAATCTTAAGCTGTTCTATTTCCTGCTCCTTTTTTCGATGCATTAAATTCATGAAAAACACATGTCCAATAAACGAAGTTAAAAAGCACATGACTATAAATTGGAATATTAAAACACTTCCAAAGCAATCTGCTTTTGTACAAGTGGAAATAGCTACTCCCGAATAAACACCATAGGCTATAGCACATACTGCAAGATTATAAAAAAAACGACTTCTAAAAATAAGCGTTGTTATTTTGCGAAGATTTATATGAATTAGAATACCTGTTAAAACAGCAAAAAAAACGTACCTAAATATAAAAAAGTTGATATGAGCAATACGTACAGTCCCTTCTAAATACCCGAGCTTCCATGGTAACCAGGCAATATTAGGATACACAATTATCAATGATCCTAACAAGCTAAGTAATATAAGTTTAGTTCGACTGAATGTACTAAAGAATTTCATGTTAATGTTTTAATGCAATTTTAAAGACTGTGTTTTCAAAACAATGCGCAAAAATAGATTAAATATTTTAGCTTTTAAGTAATATAATTAACACATTAATAATGTTTTAATTCGTATTCAATTTAATACCAGAGTTTTAAATCGATGCGTTGGTTCAGGACGTCCGGGCTGTAAATATTTCCATGCTAATATTTCTATCTCATACGAAGGATGACACAACGTGTTTAATTCTTGTCGGATGATTTTGTCTAATGTTTTCGGGGAAGTTTCTACCCTGGCATTAATAATCATTTTAGCCTGGTTGCTGCTGCTTGCTGATTTTCTTATTTCTATGGTTGAAGCATTTCCTGTGATATTACCTACCGTGAAATCATCCTGATTTTCTGTAATTACTTTTACATGACCAACAGACATTTTCTGTTGATCGAAATGATTGGCTAATCTATCTAAAAATAATTGTGTAAAGTTATCCCAATCTGTTTCTTTACCAGTTATAACCAATGTTCCGTTTAACCAGCCTAACACAGCTTCCCCGTTGGCGTAAATATCATAATCCATTTCTACTAATGTGTTACCTGCATTTTTTAAACTAAATACGGTGTCGAGCCAGTTTTGGATTCCTGCCTCAGTTTTGGCACTTGTTGTTTTAATTACAGAAGAAGGAAATTCTTTGGTTGTTTTTTGTTGTAATGATTCCAGTTGGTTGGAATTGAGTAAATCGGTTTTATTAATGAGTATAATATCACTTTCTTCCAATTGCTTACGATATATATAAGCGGCATCGTTATGTAGCCCTGCATTTTCGCCATCAACTATGGAATTTAAACGACTAGGGTCAGCCAATACCGTTAATGGCATCAGATTTATTTCCTGATTCCAATATTGTTTGATTGGTTGCATAAGAGTGGCTGATAAATCAGCACAACTGCCTACTGGTTCTGCAATAATTATATCAGTAGCTTTCTGATTTCTCATACTTTGAATAGCATTGGTAAAACCATCAAAGTTACAGCAAAAGCAACTTCCGCTAACTTCGGAAACAGGTAAATCATTTAAGGATAGTAATTTGGTATCAACTAATTCAGGAGCTTGGTCGTTAGTTATTAAACCTACACTCAATCCCTGTTTAATTAAAGATTGTGCTGTTTTCCATAGCAATGTAGTTTTACCAGCTCCTAAAAATCCTCCTACAATAATTAATTTTGTTTGTTTCATCTTCACAATTTGTTAATTATGCTACACCAATAGTTCGGTTGTGTTATAATATTGAATATTAATATGTCACTGGAATCAATTCTTCTCCTTTTAAGGAGTAGAATTGATTCCCATATCATAAAAATTATCTAAAGAATGTTGTCTTATTCTTCCTTTAGTATTACCTCTTTACTTTATTGCATAGGCCATTAGAGCGTTTCCATGACGAATATATAATATACCATTATTGATAACAGGATGTGCCCAAAATGGTCCTTCTCCTTTTTTAACAGGAAATTCGCTAATAACTTCAAATTTTTCAGGATTAGCTTTTACTAAACCAACATAACCCTTCTTTTCATCAAAGCAATATAGCATGTTATCTGCTGCAATAATGGCACCTTTCCCTTTACCTTCCCAAGTAGTTTCGTATTTGGTTTCTCCTGTATTCCAATCCACTGCAACCCAATTACCTTTAGCATTACTTAACCAGTTTGAACCATAAATAATATCATCAATTAATACCAAACCACCCATATGAGTATCCAAATCGTCGTTCCTCCATAGAAGAGATACAGATTTTCCATCTTCACTTAGTTTTAACATAAACGAACCGTTATTATAGCCAACACTGATGTATAACTCTCCATCTTTAAACAATGGGGTGTTTGGGGCAATTTTCTCCCATCCTTTTTCTATTGCTGTATGTCCCCAATCGTCAAAAGACCATAGCATTTCTCCGTTTTTAGGATCAACTCCAATTACATTATTGCCAGTTATACCTACAACCTGTTTTTTTCCATTGTGATCAATCAATAACGGAGAAGCATAATTACAGATATCACCAATACCTTTTGTTTTCCAAATAGTTTTACCATTTTTTGCATTTAAAGCAACCATAGCAGTTTGGTCTCCACCAGGGCAAAAAATGACTTTACGATCAAAAATCAATGGAGATTCGGAAACTCCCCAGATACCAGTTTTTAAACCAAGTTCAGTAGAACCATCTACCTTCCATAGGATATCTCTTTTTTTAATATCGATACAAACTACTTCGCCCATTCCGCTGATTACATAGGCTTTATTTTTAACAATTGTAGGTGTAGTACGCGTGTCCGGATAGGTTTTGTGCCAAACTGCACCATATTCAATTTGGTATTCTTTTTTACCATCCAATGTATAAGCAGAGAAAATCTCTTTGTCTTCAGATTCATTCATTCCGGTTACATAAATATAATCACCAACAACTACAGGACTTGAATATCCTTTACCGGCATCTAAAGTTTCCCATAATTGTTTAGGACCTTCTACACTCCAGCTTTTAAGAACTTCTTTATCCGGATAGATTCCATCACGGTTTGGACCTCTCCAACCATGTTGGTTTTGAGCACTTGCTTCTGTTAGGAAAATACAACATACTGCGGTTACAATACAATAGGTTAAAATTTTATGAAAATCCTTCATAATTCTACTTTAACACTTTTTTTGTTTTGAATAACAGTAATTTATATCCATTTGCCTTTTTCGATGCCGTTCCATAATTTTATCAAACATTCTTTCTTCTGTCATTTCTTTATAGAATTTGAAGACTAAGAAATCCATTATATCTCGGGCAGACAATAAGGGAACATCCTCTTTTAGCAATAGCTTTTCCTTCATCATAAAACTTCCAACCATCATATTTAAAGCAGCTTGATGATACCACGAGAGCCATTTTCTGGTTTGAAATTGATCCATACCAAGTATTTGTTTCTGCTCTTTAAAATTATGTTCTATAAAGAAGCGTTGTGCCTGCATTTGAGCAATTACTTTTTCTGTATACTGAACCAAAGAAGCATTGGTAAATGAATATTTAACCTCTTCTCCATTCTTGGTTTGGCGCTTTGAAATCACTAATAAGCGCTGTTCAACGGAGTTAATGTTTTTATCCCAAATATATACTTTGGTAAAATGAAAGCTTCCTTTGAGCATACCCTTAGCTGAATGCCTGATTTTTATCAATTGCCAATCCTTTGGCCCCAGGGTTTCAATGTAGTCCTTTACGGCAATAGAAGATGTGCTGGCTTTTAACTTTTTTGGCGCTGGGCCTTTAGAACTTTTTCTCTCCGGTAAATATAATTCAGGCTTTTCAAGATAAACATGTTGAGATGAGTGAATATCAAGCATGTATATTTGGCCAAGATTATCAATGCCCCGTGCAAATGCTATATCATTTCCATAAAGACCATCTGCACCAATGTAATCAAAAGAAACTCCTTGTGCTAATTGATGCGTAATTATATCCAAAGCAAGTTCCGGTTTGGTTTTAAATTCACGCTCTTCTAGCGGTATGCCAGCTTCTTCACATCGTTCTTCATCTGTTGTCCATGATTTTGGAAGGTAGAGTCTTGTATCAACTAGGGATGCATATTTTTTATTGCAAAGACATCCAAAAACAGCTACTTGAGAATTTGCTGTCTTACCAACATTTCCACAGTATTGGTGACCAACTCCGACACTTTTAGTCCCTTTTTTAACCCATCCACTTTCATCAATCAGTAAGCCAGTAAGAGTATCCTGAGGCATCATGGAGTTTACATTACTTGCAACTTCATCAATAACCTCACGTGCACTCCAATTCGATTCTGTAATAAAATGCTGCAACTTATGATACTTCGTATCTAACGTTTCACTTATACGCTCTATGTTATTTAATTCACTTAGCACTATGCCTTCTACGTATTTTTGAGCTTTGTTGAAATTATTCTTTGTCTTGTTCTTGAAAAGAAGCTGATAATTAGAAAGGTATGAACACAGGCGAGTCTTAACCCCAAGCAGTGTTTTACCATAATTTCTATTTTTGTTTATAAGATTTCCACGTTACCCATAGCACTTCTTTTTTTTGCCTTTTCTCGCACTTAATATACTAATTATTAATCTATTAAACGAATATGACGTAATGAAATTTAATCTGTTAAAGTAGAAATAATAAATTAGTTTAATTGGTTAATAAAGTTGTTTTATAAAGTTTGAGTAATTGTTCTGCCATGATTTGATCGTTATACATAGTTTTAGCCTTTTCAATGGCTTTATTTACTGTATGTTGGTATCTGTTTTTGTCAGTTAGTAAATCCGTTAAAGCCTGGGCAAGTTTATCAGGGGTATTAGGTTGGTACAAAATTCCAGCTTCTCCAACTATCTCAGGATTAGATCCGGAAGCTGGTTCAACTGCCGGAACACCAATAGCAAAAGCTTCACATAAATAGAGGCCTACACTTTCATCAAAGGTTACGGGTACAGATATTACAGAGATAGACTGAAAAAAAGATACATGGTCGTTCATGTTATATGAAGTAACAAACTCTACATCATCCAAATAAGGTTGCAATATCTTTTTTACCTTGTTAACAAACCTTTTATCCTTGGCTGTATATCCACCTCCGATTTTAAGTTTTAAATTAGGTATTGAACCTTTATTTTTTAACAGAACAAAAGCTTTGGCCAAAATATCCAGACCATTTTCTTTATTCATCCTGTAAAAGAATCCGATCACAGGATCAAGAAGAGTTTTGCGGGGATTATATTTTTCAGGATCTAAACCGGGATAGATGACTTGAGGTTCATCCATATCAGGAATTTTCTTTAGTACAAAGTCTTTGTAATATACACTTGTTGTGATTATTTTATCAACATACTGAAGGTTGTAGGCTATACATTTCCAGGCCTTATCCGAAAAAGCCAGTTTCATACTGTCAATCCATACCTCTTCGTCTTGAACCGAACATATAATTGGCATATTGAGTTTGTTTTTAATAGCCTTGGCAATACCAATTAATAAGGAACTGGATAGATGAATTAAATCTGGTTTTTCATAGGTTTCTAACCAGTTAATTAATTTGTCAACTTCCCTTGTAAATGCTTGATCATCTCCTTCAATCATAGATAAGGTCATATTTTCCATACCCTTAGCCGACGTTGTTCCCGACATTGAAGATGCCATTTTAAGCATGGAATCTGAACCTAACCACTTTTCAATCCATTTGGGCATTTTAATTCTTCTAAAGAACTTTTGAGCAAAGTAATAGGAGGTAGCAGGAAAAAATAAAGGGCTCTCAGTTTGAAATACTTCTTTATTTAAAGGCAAGTACAAGGGCATAATGGTAACGTCATGTCCCATTTTACGTAATGCTGAAGCTTGCAAATTGTCGCGAAAACAATTACCGCAATAAAAAGAATCTCCTGATCCTGGTATGATAAAGACTATTTTCATAAAAACGATTAATAATGATCAGTTAATAGTTATTAGCTAGCTATTGGCAATTTTTATATAGTCTTTGCAAGAAAACGCCAAATACTGCGTTACACTTGCCAGAAAAATACTCATTTACACAAGTTAAACTCCGTTTTTTCTGGCTTCGTAAGCCTTGTCTTTGACGCTTTCTTATCAAAGACTTTGAAATTATTGAGTTTTCTTGCAGACGCTTTACTCAGTTCTCCATTATACCTGATATCTGCCTTTAGACAACTAATGATCAAGTATTTTACGTCTTACAATTCTTTTAATATAGATTAGCGTTAGGCCAATAAATATTAATGTTAAAACAAAAGCTGTTAACCAAACAACAATATTTGCATTAGAATAATTTGTACCAACACTAAGGCATGCACTGATTAATCCGGTTATAATGGCGTAAATTGGTACAACTAGATTCTCTCTGTATAAAATCTGTATAGTTTTATTGTGATTAAATCCAAGTCTGCTATATAATTCAATTTCCTTTTTACGGGTACTCAGGTTTTTTCGAATAACAATTACGAATGCCATAATTCCTAGTAGAAGCCCAATACCCCCAAGAGTCATAAATATGGTTAGGTAGGTGTCGGTTACTGTGTTAAACTGTTTCATGCGTTCGTTAGTAGTTGTAACACTCATACCATATTCATGCATGGCTTGTGAAATAAGAGTTTTAACAGCAGGTACTTCCTCATTATTTATCTTTGCCAAGAATATTTCGCTGCCTTTGATGTTTGGCCATACCTGGGAGAATAAATGCTGATCGATTAAAATATAACCTTGAAAAATAGTGTTAGGTAAGGTTCCTGCCAATTGAATACCTATTTGTTGTCCGTTTGATGCTTTATAATAAATTGTATCACCCAAACTTTTTTCTAAGCTCCACTGAAGAACTGTAGCATCAACTAAGGCTGGAATAATACTATCGGTTACTGATTTTAATTGTTTTAGTAAATCATCACCATCGTTTGAATAGATGTTTTTTTGAACCTGCAACGGGCCTTCAAATAACTGCTGAAAATCTATTCCTAGTACTGAAGGAGTACTGACTTTGTTTAAATTAAGACAGTTAGCTTTATCAGCACTAAATCGTAAACATTGCAGAATATTTGAGTGTTCAGGCAAATCCAATAGATTTAATTTTTCTTTACCTGCTTGTGTATTAATGTTATGATATACAGGTATACTACTTTCGCACCATAGCGAATATCCTCCTGTGGCATTGACTAGTTCCTCAGAATCAGAAAATCCTTGACGGTTTAGTCCTACCGAAAAAACAGTAAATACACCAAAAGCTAGTGCGAAATAGGAGAGAAGAGTTTGTTTTTTATGCGCGTATAGGGTTCTCCATATGGCTTTTTTCTCACAAAATATATTTTGGGCAGCCTTTCCTTTTACAGAAATATAATAGTCACCAAATAATGCAAAGGTAATCATCAAGGTTATTCCAACAATGGAGAACAATACCACCGAAGAAAGTACAAATAAGTTATATAGTGTAAAAACAAGAGTAAGGGATGTAAAAATAACTACTAGCCATTTTTTAAACTTTAAGCGAGTTTGAACCGAAATTATCTTGTTTTTCTTTTCTTTTAATTGTCGGGTTATTACTCTAAATAATATAAAAAGAGAAAGCAGAACTCCAATAATAAAACCGATTAAAATGGTTATGCTATTTGGATAAACAGAAAATCCTTCGGTATGTGTAGCTCCTTTCCAAAAGTTACCCAACAGCCACATTATTGCAGTTGTATACATTAAACCAACGGTTACACCAATTATCGCAGCAACAATAACTACAGGTGCCGATTCATACCAAAGTATAGTCCTGATTCGTTTTCGAGTATAGCCCAACGATTTAAGTAAGTTCAACTCATCCTTGCGTTGATATATCATTTCCGAAACCGGAATAATCATCAATAGAATAGATGAAATAATTATGAAAAATCCTAATGCCATAAATAACCCTGCAAAATCTACCCCGTTTTTAGCAGCATATATCCCAGCTTCTTTAGGATGAAATACTTGAACACCAAACATATTGGAAGTTAATCCTGAAAGATTAGGTGAGTTTTTCGTAATTCTAATTGAAGTAGCATAACCATATGCATTTCCCCATTTGTTGGCAATTGCCTCGTAGGGTAATATTGCTTTTGGAGTAGAACGGTAAAGCTCCCAGTATTTTTCATCTTCAGGATAAATTAAGTCCATGTTAATAGGGAGATCACTATCCCATTCTGTGCAGCTTTCTACATCTGATAAACCAGGAAAATTGGCACTTAAAGTTGTATCTGCCTTTAATTCAGATAGAGGGACAATACTTTTTACACGCAATAAAATAGAGTCGGATTGCAGAGTTTTAAAGTTTTTGGAGGTGTAATAGCTAATGTAAACTAGATCTCCAACTTTAGCCTTTAAACGATTAGCTGAGTAATCCGACAGGATCACTTCATCCTTTGCAATAGCTTTATTGTTGTAATAATCCAAAGCGGTTACAAATGAGTAAGGGATTGAATTACTTTTATTTGTGATAGAATTGGCCAGGTAAGAATACACCCTATTTATATTAGGATGTTTCTTAACAATGTTTTCAATTACGCCTTCCTGGATAAATATTCGATCCGAAACTATCTCATAAAACCCTTTTTTGGGCAGTATGGAAAGGCCAGAGGTCTGATAATTCCAAGCTTTTTCTATTTCGTTTGATTCGATTTTCTTATTACTCAGTATCAGGTTAATCTTTCCTTCAACTTTCATCTCTCTGGCAAGTGCTGAACGATTTACAAAGATATTAAATGGAAGGATTTGCTCATTTTTTAGGCTTATATTTCCTCCATTTTCGGGAGAGAGAATGTCCTTGAAATTTAGCCTCAAACTACTTGTGTAATTCTCGGTAACAAACATTGAACCTGACGGAACCAAACCCTGGGCTGGAAGTCGCAATACAAGTGATTCACCGGTTTTAATACCCAACTCTTTAAATAACTGGTTATTAATAAGTGCATCACCTGCATCAATATTTATATCATTTACACCCCAAACCATTACGGGCGTTAATATTCCGTTGTAATAAATAAAACCTTTGGTTAGTAATACACCTTTAGCTGAGGATTCAAACAATGGATTATTACAAAATGATTCAGACAAGTAAGACTGATTGGCAAAAATCACAGTTTCTGTATCTCCCAAACGCTCATTAACATTTTTAATTAAACTAGTTCTTACAGAATCACCAATTACCAAGCTACCCGTAATAACAGCCACAGAAATAAGTATACCTACAGCAACCTGCTTAAAATAGCGGGAAAAGAAAATTATATTTTTATAAATCAGATCTTTAATTTTCACTGTAATGCTCCGTTTTTAAGAGTGACTACTTTTTTTGCTGCTTGTGCCATTTCATCTGAATGCGTAACCATTATTATGGTTGTATTTAGTTTTTGATTGATATCAGAGAGAAGAGAAACGATATTAAGAGCGTTTTCCAAATCTAATTGTCCTGTTGGTTCATCTGCCAACAATACAGTTGGTTTCATTATTAAAGCCCTACATACAGCCACACGACTTGCTTCACCTCCCGACAAGGTATGAGAATATTGTTGTGCAACATCTTTAATCCCTGTTAATTGCATTAAATGATGAGCATAATCCATATCATTTTTTGTGGTTTGAGAACGATAAGCAAGTACAGGTAATAAAATATTTTCCAGGGCAGAATATTGAGGCAATAAACGATGATCCTGAAAAACGAATCCAACTTTCTCATTTCGAATGCGGAAAACATCTACATTGGTACCTGTTATTTCTTCCTGATCTAACCAATAATTTCCTTCATCAGGAGCTAATAATGTTCCCAGAATTGATAACAAAGTTGTTTTTCCAGAACCAGAGGGCCCTTGAATGGCTATAAAATCACCTTTTTCAACTTCCAGGTTAATACCATTTAAAACTTGGTTAATATGGTTTTCACCATCCTGATAATGCTTACTTATATTTGATAATTTGAGTATTGACATCCGATTTATGATTTGTTTGATTCTTTTCCAAAGCAGAACAAAGTTCCTTTGGTGGTTAATATCATAAAGTGATCTTTAATAATGGCAGGGCAGCCTACAATTTGTTCACCAGTATCGTATTCCCAGGTTAATTGGCCACTGCAAGTGTCAATAATACTTACAATGCCTGTTTTAGTGCATACAATGATTTTATCCTTACAGATAACAGGTGCACTTTCACCAACATCACCTTTAAGCATGAATTTCCAGTTTTTTTTGCCCGTTCTTCTGTTTATCGATACTAAATAACGATCCCCAGTATAAAAATATACATCATTGCAACTAATGGCAGGAACTGAAACGAAAGAACCATCTTCTGATGTATATTTACAAAGTTTTTTATGTCCCCCTATTTTACCATTGTTCAGAAAAATCTCATACATATTTCCCTTATAATCCCCAACATAACAATAATTGCCCATTATGGCTGGAGAAGACGGGATATATGCATCAGTTTCAAGTGAATCGGTTGCCACACCTGTTTCACTATTGATAATTCTTAACCAGGCATCACACCCTCCAAATAGCACATGTTTATTCCATAATGCAGCAGCACCGTTTAAGTAATATCCCGATTCAAAACGATGAATTAAAGCACCGGATTTTAAGTTAAGACAGTACATATAGTTATCATAGCTGCCTACTACAAGTGCAGGTTGTTTTTGAAACTTCGTAATATTAGGAGAAGCCGAAATTTGCCCCTCTGTTTCGTAATTCCAAAGTGTATCCTTAGCAGCAAGTGAAATTGCGCTAACATTACCATCAATCCTACCAATATACAATACTGAATCATGAAGGATTGGAGTAGCTTCTACTGCAGTATTTAAGGCATACGAAAAGCTAAGTTGCCCGTTAATATCAACACCCGAAATCAATCCTTTTCTGTCGCACCAAAAGGTTGTTCCTTCTTCTATAACAGGGGAAGAAACTGTTCGCATTCTACCTCGATATGTCCATAATAAAGTTGGTTGTTCAGGTATTGATTTTTCTGCATAACCATTGAGGCCTGTATTTCCGCGAAACAATCTCCAATTCAAATCCCCAACAGAATTGGAAGTGCCTGTTTGTAAATTACATGCATTTAACAAAAATGCGATTCCTGAAAGAACAATTGATTTCTTTATTATGTAGAAAGCTTCTTTTATACTCATCACCCACATCCTTTAAAATTTACATTACTTGCTATATTCAAAGTTTCTTAACTATCTATTATTTATGGTATAATGCTCCGGTTGGGCATAATTCCACAATGTTTTCATTTACGCTATCTTTGTTTTCAATTGGTATTGAAACTTGCATTCCATAACCTCTATCTTTGAAGGTAAATCCATTATTGCTGTTGTAAACACACAATCCACATCTTATACATTTAGCTTGTTCAAACCATATATTATCCTTGATATGAACACGGTGCATAACAGGCATCTCAGAGGATACATTATACCTTGGACGTATGATACCTGCTGATGTAGCATAGGCTCTCAATTTGCAATTGTTTTTACCGCTGCAAGCACAGTGCAAGCAGCGAGAGGTTGTCGTTACCGTATTTTTAATGCGTTGTTTTTCAGTGTCTGAGAATCGACCTAGTTTAGATTGAAACAATTTTTTATTGGTTCCTACTTTTTTTAGGGGCTCAATTTCCTTTTCGTTAAACATGGCTACCACTTTTCTGATTATTTCCCGTATCGCAACCGATTGGTCAATACTTTTTCTGCGGCAAGCTTTTTCACAAGGTGCTTTGCAATTATCACAAGCAATGGCTGGCAAATCAAAGGCACCTTTGATTATCTTACAAGCCTCTTCGTACTTCTCCCGATCATAAGAATCCAACATGCTCTCTACGTCCAACCCTTTAGGACAAACCTGCGAACACGGAGCTTCACAATCGGCTCGATGATCACTAAGCAGCAATTCCAACGACAAGGAACGAATCTGTTTAACATCTTCGCTGTTGGATTCAACTTGCATACCTTCTGTTGGTAAAGTAGTGCATGATGGAATAATTTGTCCGTTAGCGATGTTCTTTACTGCACAAACCATGCATGATGATTTATGCTTTGCTTCTTTGGAATAACACATTGACGGAATATCAATACCAGAACGTCGTGCAGATTCCAGTATAGTTTCACCATTTACAACCTCTACTTTTTTATTATCAATAGTAATTTGCATATAGCTTCCTACTTGATCTTATTAATTTTCAATTTCTTGCATGTTATGAAGCGGTACCTTTCTAATAGCATCATAATCACATTCATCAATACACAAACCGCATTTCACACAAGTATCTAAATCTATACTGTGCACCTTATACGGTTCATAAGGAATCGCGTCTACAGGGCATGCTTTAGCACACTTGGTACAACCAATACAATCTTCTGTTACCACGAAGTTGACCATATCTTTACAAGTTCCTGTTTTACACAACCCTTGTACATGCTCTTCATACTCTTTACGGAAGTATTTTAAGGTAGTAAGTACCGGATTGGGAGCTGTTTTACCCAGACCGCACATAGATGCTTTTTTAACATGAAGCGCCAGTTCTTCTAGTTTTTCTATATCTTTCATTTGTGCTTTTCCACTGCATAACTTATCCAGTATGTCCAGCATTTTACGGATTCCTACACGGCAGAATGTACATTTTCCACAGCTTTGTTCACAGGTAAAAGTTAGGAAATACCTTGCCATGTCTACCATACAATCGCTTTCGCTAAGTACCACCAGTCCACCAGATCCCATCATGGCACCCATCTGGTTAAAAGCATCAAAATCTACCTGAACATCGCACAAGTTAGCTGGAATACAACCGCCAGAAGGCCCTCCAATTTGAACCGCCTTTAATTTTTTACCACCTTCAACACCACCGCCAATTTCTTCAATAACCTGGTTTAGTGTAATTCCCATAGGAACCTCAATCAATCCGCCATTTTTAATTTTACCAGCCAGTGCAAACACTTTGGTTCCTTTGCTTCCATTGGTTCCAATTTTGCTATAGTGTTCTGATCCATTCCGGATTATATAAGGAATCTGACTTAATGTTTCCACATTGTTTACCAAGGTGGGTTTACCATGTAATCCTTCAACAGCAGGGTAGGGAGGACGTTGTTTGGGAAATCCACGCTCTCCTTCGATAGAGGCAATCAGAGCTGTTTCTTCTCCGCATACAAAAGCACCGGCTCCTTCAAAAATAGAGATATCAAAACAGAAATCGCTACCATGAATATGTTTACCTAATAAGTTTCTTTCTACGCAAAGTTCAAGTGCTTTTTCAATTCGTTTTACAGCCAAAGGATATTCGGCACGTATATAAAAAATACCTTTGTTGGCACCAACTGCATATCCGGCTAAAATCATACCTTCAATAACTCGGAATGGATACGATTCCAGAATCATTCTATCCATAAAAGCACCAGGATCACCTTCGTCGCCATTGCATATCACATATTTATCGTTACAGTTAGATGAAGCTACAATTTCCCATTTTTTGCCCGATGTAAAACCACCGCCACCTCGTCCACGAAGGCCACTGTTTAATATCTCTTGCACCAATTGATCCGAAGGCTGGGATACAAGTGTGCTTTTTAAAGCTTCAAATCCTTTATTACTTATGTATTCGTCAAGATTTAATGGAGCCAAAAAACCATATCCTTCTGTTGATATGTGTTTTTGTTCTGATAAAAAACTATCAATCAAACCAGTTCTTTCATTTTCTGGTTTCCATATCACATTATCCCAGGTGATATCGGTATGATAAGTATCTACACGGTCAATAATACTGTTTTTTAACCTTGTAAATAAGCTAGCTGGTTTAAAGTGATGGTAAAGAATTTCTTTAATTTCGGAAGCTTTAACATTGGGATATCGTTTAATGGTTCCATTCTTTAATACCACATCTATAAGGGGAACTTTATTGCATACACCCACACAGCCAACCGATTTAATATTTACTTCTATACCCAGTTCGTTAGCATTTTTAACCAGTGCTTTATAAATATCTGCCGATCCACTTGCCTGGCAACACGAGCCCATTCCTAATCTAATCTCGCCTTCTACCTTGGTATGTTTATTACTTTTACTCTCTTGTTCCTTTATTTCTTGTTCTTCAATAAATTCGGTAATTACTTCGTTTACTTTACCTGGTAAAACATGTCCATATATTTTATCATCAATTTGAACTACAGGAGCCAATGTACAACATCCTAAACATGCCACTTTCTCGATTGAGAAAAGTTGATCATCAGATGTAATATTATCATTTTCCATCTTTAATTCCCTGCGGAACGAATCATATACATTTGTTGCTCCCTTTACGTGGCAGGCTGTACCTGTGCACACTTTAATCAGGTGTTTGCCATATGGAATATGCCTGAACTGCGAGTAAAAAGTAGATACACTTATCAATTGAGCGCGGTCAATTTCCGTTTTCTCGTATATGAGCTCAACTGCTTCAGAAGGCAAATAACTAAACTCATCCTGTATAGCCTGAAGCAAAGGAATGATTACCTGGCGGTCAGTCCCAATCCGTTCTATAATAGCATCCATTTTTGCCATCATTTCTTCATGGGACTGATTTCCGTTATTTTCACAATTACAATTGCTCATGTTAATTTGCCTTTACGCAGTAAATACTCTTATCTGTTCTCACTACTATTCTTCCATCAGTAAAAGCCGGTGTTGCAAAGGTTTTTTCTCCGGTTTCAAACGAATCTAGTAGTGCAAATTCATCATTGGCCGAGAAAATATGCATTTTACCAGCGTTACTAAATAAATATATTTTGCCTTCTACCATCATTGGGGAGGAATAAAACTCTTCGTTGGTTTCATGTTCTTTCTTTAAAGAACCTGTTTTGGTATCAAAAGAAGCAACTACCCCATAGCTTGTGGCGAGGTATATATCGTTAGCTGTAGCTACAGGACTGGATGCTTCGGGAAGGTAATCCATAGATTCCCATAATACAGATCCATCCGATCCGTTAATAGCGACCATTACTGCATATTCGCTAGCTCCATAAATAATACCGTTTGAACTACATGCACTGGCACCTACTTCGCCAGACAAACATTTTACTTTCCAAAGTTGATCACCATTATTTATATTGTAAGCCGTAATGGATGGATTTCCCATTAATACCAATTGTGGTGTGTTGTTAACATAAGCAATCGTTGGAGAACACCATGCAATCTTATCGTCTCTATCCTTACTCCATATTTCGTCTCCAGTTTCGGTATTTAGAGCTAAAACTTTGTGTGTGTTAACATTGTCATATTGTATAAATAGTTGATTATTATGTATTAATAGTGATGAGGCATAACCGTAATGATTATCTGGTACTCCCAGGTTTTTAGCCCATAATAGTTTCCCCTCCATGTTAGCACATATTAAGTCACCGGTTGCAAAAATGGCGCAGACCTGTTTTCCGTTTGTGGCTGCCGAAGAAGAGGCTAATCCTGTATCAGGAGTAGTTTTAGGTACCTGGCTTGGTGATCCAGGAATATTAGCTGCAGTCAAAGCCCAAAGTTGTTTTCCGGTAATTAAGTCGTAGCATAATAGTTCTCTGCTTTTCTCGTTAGCACCGGTTATAAATACACGGTTTCCATTAATAATTGGGGAGCTTTGCCCTGGAAGAGATAATTCCGTTCTCCATTCTATATTATTGCCATTGGGTAAGTCCCATTTTAACGGGATGTTTTTTGCATTAGTAATTCCATTGGAGTTGTTTCCCCGAAATGCATTGCTGTTTATTTTTGGCACTATTTTTTCAACTGGCTTTACATCTTCTTTAATAATTTTTATCTCTTTTTCTTCTTCAGTATTTTTAGGTTCTGCTTTTTCAATTTCTGGTGATTTCTCTTCAACTTTAACAGGAGGTTGTTCAGCAACAATTTTTTTGGTATTTTCTTCCTTAGTGGTTTTAGTAGAAGATTCATTTGTAGTTTCAGAAATAGTATTTGATACTTCTTGCTTTTTTGACTCAGTAACTATTGCAAGATTTTCCTGTTTTTCTGCTGTAGCGATATTTTCCGAAGCTTTCATAAATGGAATGCTATATACAATAAACACCATTGCCAAAGCCACTAAACTGACAGCTGCAAAGCCAACATATTTTCTGGCTCGTGTTTTAATAGCCCATTCGTCAATAGGATCAATATCCTTGTCGGGGATATCTTTATAATGGGTAAAATACATGCGAGTACAAACAATAAACACCGCAAGCATTCCCAGTAAAAGGTATACTCCGTTCATCAGGTGATCCATACTTAAAAAATAAGCTTTACGAGCCATCAGGTCGAGCTGGCGGATTTGCTCCTGTAGCTCTGTATTGTTTGAGTTCTGGTCATTTATTTGTTTGAGTGTTTCAACCACCTGGGTTTGCAATGGTGAAACCTCCTTCACCTGAAAATAATTGATGATGAGCATGATCGACAATGTGATGATAAAAATTGCCGACACGATGGCGATATTTCTATAAATTGCTTGTTTCATTTTTTTAGTATCAAATATCAAGATTGATGAGCAGATTCTTTGGTAACGTTTAATTTTAAAGATGATGGATTAATTTCAGTATTTTGCGGACAATAGCTAAAGCACCTTCCACAAGCCACACAGTTATCATGTTCTATTTCATATTCTTTACGCGATCGTTTTACCGATAAATTAATTAAGGTAAGTCCGAGAACTAAACCTATAAAAACACCTGCAATGGTAGCATATCGTTTAAAGTCATCTTTCACTACTTCAACCTTTTGCTTAAGGTTATCTACTTCACCACCCTGACTGTAAAATGCTTCTAACTCTATCGGGATTAAATCCTGAGGATTGGTTTCCTGCTCCATAACCATGTTATACAATTGCACATTTTTATGAGAACTACTTAAGCCTTGACTGGCATAGCGCATTACATAAGCAGATACACCAATCATTAATGGCAGAAATAGAAAGTAAGTGATCAGGCGTTTTACACCTCGCAAACGGTCTTCTTTAACTTTGTTTTCGTACGGAGGCTTGATGGCATCAACAGGACAAGCATTGTGGCACAGGTCGCAGTTAATACAGTTTTGTTTGGTTATCTGAACTTTCCAAATAGATACCTTTGAGAATAAGCTAAGTAATGCACCATAAGGGCATAGAAAGCGACAAAACGGGCGACCTGTAAATACGGATGCAATCAGCAATATTACACCAAACATGATTAATCCAAAATCTCCGCCCAATCGGAAAATTCCTATAAAAGGATCATAAAGGCAAATAATAAAGCTGGTGCGAGTAACTGCATATAAAACAGCAAATATGAGGTACAGCCAAGGTATAACACTCAATACTGTGGTAACTGATTTTGAAAGCTTATAGTTTCGGATATTAACCAACTCTTGTAACGCACCAAATGGGCATACTCCTGCACAGAAGACTCGTCCGAACAGGAAAGCAAAAGCGATTGGAAGTATAAAAAACAAAAACACCGATATAGGTATTGCATAAGAAGAGTCGGTGAAGGCTAAGGCAACATTTTGGATAGACCCGATACTACAAACACAACCACTGCGGAAGAATCCGAAGTACGCTACCGAAATAACCGATACCCAAATAATGGGTTTGCGGGTTTGCTTTTTTATGATAGCCCAAGCTACAAAACTCATTAAAGCAACGAGTAAAACAATATCAATAATCAGCCAAAGCTGTTCGTTAGGCAGGGCATAGTGTGCATCAGGGTATTGATATCCCGACTCAAAATCGGGCTTAGGAAACCTGTTGAGGTTTGGGCACCTGCCTTAGCAAATAATAATAGAGAGAATATGATAGTACTAATTCGTTTCATTTAATCTTTTAGTTTATAAGCTTGCGCCAATGGAACCCTTGTGATAGCATCGGATGGACATACTTTTGCTATTTCACATTCATTGCAATCTTTACACAAATCGCGTTTTATTTGTAGATATAGCGATCCATTGCCAAATGAGGTGCAGCCTTTTACACATTTGGCACATCCGTTACATAAATCTTCGTCGATGGTATATTCAAAATACGGATCTTCAACAAATTTGCGCTGAATAGCACCGGTAGGGCACATCATGTTTTCTGCTGCTGTATTTAAATCTTTTACATTAGATCGGTAATAACCTCCACATAAATCGCAGTATCCACATATTTTGTTGGCATGAATACATTTAACCGCAGAAACTGACAGCACGCAATCCGTTTCGCATCGGCCACAATGCGTACATTTTTGTGGGTCAATCTGCCAATAATGGGTTGCTTCTTCTCGGTTGAATTTGCTAACCATTACGCCTGTTGTAGCCAAAATAGAACCTCCAGCGATTGTAGAACCCAGCATTTTTATAAACTGCCGACGCTCTATTGGGCTTTTTCTATGTTTTTTATCTTCCTTCATATTCTTTATTGTTTGTCTTGCCAGACGGGCCTTCTTTTAGCATGCGCGTATTGGGACTTTGTCCCAAACCCTACCTAATTTTTTTATTGCCCCAAAAGTCCAAACCAAGAGAATCCTTCTTCCCAAATCAACCTTCAATTCCGGCCAACACATAACCTCCTCAAGTGCCTCCTTGAAGGCCTCTCGCCAGACCTGGCTCGGTCTCTTGCCCTGACCAACCCTGCTTTGATTTACAGCTCTAAAGTATTCCTGAAACTTTATTTTACGACATTGATTATTTAGAAGCATTTGTTAGCTCATTAATTATTTACAACTTCAAAAGTTTTCGTTAATAACCACTTAAAATGTTACTCCTTTTCGTAAAGGGCAGTTTTTAACCTTACAAATGGAGCAATCTTGATTATTTTGCTCTCCAATGCAATTTTTTAACCGGTTATTCCTGGTACTCAATAGATATCCGCTAGCTCCTATAATCGTTCCTCCGGCAATGACAGAGCCTAAGGTTTGAAGAAACCTTTTACGTGATATCTGTTGTTTATTTATTTTGTTGGAATCCATTATATATTTAATGTGTTCTGTTACTGTTTTTTAAGCTGATAAATATTAATTTGGTTTTTTGCTGCTACAAATATGTTATTGTTTACAGCTTTAAATGAATAGGGGAGATGTCCTCCTCCTAAAAGCTGGTTATTGAGCAGTATTTTGTTAAACTTTCCTGTTGTGTTAAAGCGGCTGATTCGAGGATTACCTTTTTCTGAAGTAATTATATAACCTTGATCATCGAAGCTGATGTAAGAAGGATTACAACATCCAGCAAAGGAACCGGCTTCTGCACCAGGACTGCCAAAAGCTGCTATAAATTCTCCATTAAAAGTATATGACTCAATGATATGCCTCCCCGGATTTGCGCAATATATGGTGTCGTTTTTATGGGTGATATCAAAAAAATGACTGGGCGTAATAAAATTTCCTGGGCTTTGAATAAACTGAACAAAGTTACCTTCCGTGGTGTATTTACAGATATTTTTATTACCTACATCAGTAACAAAAACAAAGTCATTAGTAATGGTAAAAGCACAATAATCAGATAAATCGCTGCATGCTTCCCATGATGATAAAGAGTCTCCTTTAATTGAATATTTTTCGATAAGGCTTGGATACAAAAGGAAAATACTATGGTTGCTGATTTCGATATCCCTTACATTAGGTTTAATGTTAAATGAGGATATTAAATTACCCTTGAGATTATACACAGCAACTGATTTGTTGGTTAGGTTTAATGTTAAATGAGGATATTAAATTACCCTTGAGATTATACACAGCAACTGATTTGTTGGATGCTGCAAAAATACGCTGATTAAGCAATTCAAATGCAATTACACTATCTTTTACATCGATGCTTAACCTTTGCTCATAGTCGCTTTTAAAAGATTGCTTAGAAGGATCTTGGATTAAGGTTTGTTCTTCCGTATTAGCTGATCGAATGATATAGGCAATAAAACTTATCACTATCAGGAATATCAGAATGTTCACGACAACTTTTATTGTTTTTCCCATTTTAGTCATTTATAATATTATGTTTTTGGGCATTAGTTTTTAGCCATTGGTTATACAATTACTTCATGTTTCAAACTCTTCGCCACCATACAATTACATTGTGTGGTTTATTGGTCTTCTGTCTATTATCTAATAATCTATAATCATATAATTTTCAAGCACTTTACAGTATGCGCATCTCTTAGTATAAGCATTCCATCAGCATAAGCCATCGGACCCCAAGCGTCAAAGCCATCCATTATTCGTTGTTTTTTAACCAGTTTCATACCTTTCGACTCAACTTCGTACACATATAGTTCACCATCGTCTTTAAGGGCAAACAGATAGTCGTTGATCAACAAGTAAGGACCTAATCCAAATCGTTCATCGGCAGCAGAACTCCAAAGCGGAGTATGCAAATCGGATGGAGAATAACAAACCAATTTGCCTCTTAATCTACCTCCATCCTTAGGCATTACGCTGATAAGCATATCTTTATAAAAAATTGGTGTTTGCTGTTCACTAGATATGCCCGAATTAGGTTTATATTGATCCATCACCTGTGTACTCCAATTGTTGCCCGATTTATTTACCTGTACCATAACACCTCCTGAGCCGTACCCTGCCACCATAAAAAATCGATTGTTAGAAACCTGAACAGGTGAGGGAGCTACTACCGAGGGTTGCCATTCATTGGTATGCCAAAGCAATTTTCCTTTGTTATTGCCCTTGGCCGAAACTCCACAAATACCGCCAACACCAACATATACATAGGTTTTTTCACCATCTAATGTCATTGGCATGATGGATGAGTGTGACATTTTGTAGCCAGGTGTATTAGGAACAGACCATAGGATTTCGCCTGTTAGACAGTTCAAACCTGTCATTAATACCTCTTTTCCAGCCGGGGCAAGTACTAAAACATCATTATCCACCAACGGGCATTGACCTGTGTACCAAAATGGAACCTCAGTCTCATATTCTTTCTGCATGTCCAACGACCAAAGCATGTCACCTGAGTTAGGATCGCAACTCATCACATGACCTTCAGGGCCAATGGTAATAATATAGTTATCGGTGATGACCGGAATGGTTCTTGAAAATCCGTGATTACGCTTAATAGGGACACGATACCAACGACGCCAAAGTTCTTTGCCCGATTCCAGTGAAAAACAGCGTAGCGCATCAGAGCTTAACTTCTCATCATAGTCAAGAAAGTACACTTTACCATTGAAAATGACCGGAGCTGCATGACCTTCTCCGGTTTCAACGCTCCATATTTCGGGGTAACCATCCGAAGTTATTTTAATTTCTTCGGATGCTTTTACAGTATTATCATAATTACCACCTCTAAATCTAGTCCATTGGCCGGATAGCTGTGATGATTCCTCCTCATAAAGCATAAAAAACTCACCTATCTTAACATCACTTGCTGAGCGGGTTAATCCTTCAGGTCGATTATCTGCGCCTGGAGCCTGAATGGAAAAGTCTGTTTTGGAAGGCATTAATTGCCATCCTGCAATCAGACCTGTGTAGATGATTACGGTTATTATCGTAATAGTTTGTACTATTTTTTTTCCTTTTGCCATCAGATGTTAAATACTATATTTTTTGCTGCCGTACGATTGTATTGTGGTACAAGGACGTTGTCCCAAATCCTTCAATATTCTTTTAAATATTAAGCCTTTCCTACTAAATGGTTATCGTACGATTGGGTGGTTCAAGCGAGCGGGTGAACTTTTCGCACACCCACGTTCACTATCCCAATCCTAGCCTACTTTATGTTATAAGCCATTAATGAATCTCCATGTCTTACATATAAAGTTCCATTGTAAATTACCGGATGTGCCCAGTGTTGCGCCGTACCTTTGGTAACTTTGAATCGACTAACAATGTCAAACTTTTCTGGTGTAGCTTTTACTAACAAAATTTCACCTTTATTGGTATAGCAGTATAACATATTGTTGTTTGCAATAACATTACCCATAGCTAATCCAGATTCCTCAAATACGATTTTTCCAGTCTTCCAATCTACACAATACCATTTGCGATTATGGTGTCCAGAACCATAGGCATAATCACCAATTTTTACCATACCACCCATCTGGTTATCTAAAAGACTAGAAGCCCATACTTTTTCAACGTTTCTACCTCCATCAATTAGTTTAAGCATCACCGATCCGGCACCATAGCCACTTGTACATAATATCATATTATTGTTATAAACAGGAGTATTAGCATGAACAGACCAGCGGTTTGTGTTTTCGTACGACCATAGTTTTTCACCAGTTTTAGCGTCAACACCAATAATATGGTTAGCTGTCATGGATACTATCTGTGGTACTTCTTGATCATCAATGTAAAGTGGGGAACAGTATGCTGCTTGATCACCTTCTCCTTTACTGGTCCAGATTACGGCTCCGCTATTTTTATTAAAAGCTATCATATTATTAGAACTTCCTCCTGGAGTTGTAATAACCATATTTCCAATAATTAATGGAGATTCATTAATTCCCCAATTAATATTAGATGCATCAAAATCTTTTAGAAAAGCCTTTTCCCATAAAGTACTTAGGGTATTTTTGTCCATGCAAAATAATTCGCCATGTCCGCTAATTAAATATAACTTGTCTCCATCAATAGTAACAGTACCTCGAGGTCCTTCGTAGTTTTTGTCCCATTCCTGACCATATTCTTTTTGTTTGATTAGCTTACCAGCTAAGTCAAACATATAAAGAAATCCTTTCCCGTCTTTAAGACCTGTTAGGTAAATTTTTTCGCCATCGATAGCTACGGAAGAATGACCTTCTCCCAGCCCATCAAAATGCCATTTCATTTCAGGGCCTTCAGCAGGCCATTTTGTTAATAGTCCGGCTTCATTGTAAATTCCGGTGCGACTTGTTCCACGCCACTGAATATTATCCTGAGCATTAGATAAGATAGAAGCTGTTAAAAAACAAAAGATTAGTAATTTTTTCATTAGTACAAGTTTTATAGTTTTAATACGACTTAATGTGCATAAAGCCCTTGCTGTCAAGGTAACTTTTGATGAAACATATTTAGCAACTCCCTAATCACCGTTCTTCCCCCATTGCTGCCACAGAATAGTATCATATGGCTTATTACCTACTTACCACACAAGAGTACTTGTGTGGAAGTGTTCTGTATTTATTTTAAATTATAAGCCATCAAGGAATCCCCGTGTCTTACAAATAGTTTTCCTTTATAAATTACTGGATGTGCCCAGTGTTGGCTTGTTCCCATTGTTACAGGGAAACGACTTATGATGTCAAACTTATCCGGAGTTGCGTTAGCCAGGATAATTTCACCTTTATTGGTATAGATGTAAAGCATATCATTATTTGCGATAATGTTACCCATTGCAACTCCCTTTTCTTTATACTTAATCTCTCCACTTTTCCAGTCAACACAATACCAATAGCGATTACGGTCACCAGACCCATACGCATAATCACCTACTTTAACCATGCCTCCAATTTTATTATCCAGATCTTTGGTTTCCCAAACTAATTCTATATTACGTCCACCTTCAACTAAACGTAACATGATTGATCCTGCTCCATATCCACTGGTACATAAAATCATGTTATTTCCGTAAACAGGAGTGTTAGCATGTACAGCAAACATGTTTGTTTTTTTATGCGACCATAGCTTTTTACCGTTTTCAATATCAATACCTACAACGTTTTTTGCTGTAATGGTTACAATTTGAGGAACTTCTTGATCTTTAATGTAAAGCGGAGAACAATATGCAGATTTATCACCTTCGCCTGCACAACTCCATATTAATTCACCTGTGTTTTTATTTAAAGCAACAACATTATGTGTTTCTCCTCCAGGAGTAGCAATTAGTTTATCACCAATAATAAGTGGAGCTTCACTTATTCCCCATACAATATTAGAAGCATCAAATTCATCCAGAATATTCTTTTTCCAAGTTACATCCAATGTTTTTTGGTTAAAGCAATATAGTACCCCCATGCCACTCATTATATACAGTTTACCTTCATTAACCGTAACAGTGCCACGTGGACCATCATAATTTTTTGACCATTCAGGACCATATTCTTTTTTAACTAATAATTTGCCTGATAAATCTAAAACATATAAATAACCTACCTTTTCTTGCATCCCGGTTAAATATATTTTATCATCATCAATTGCAACAGAGGTATGTCCATCACCCAAGCCATCAAAATGCCAATTCATTTTAGGGCCTTCAGCAGGCCATTGTTTTAATAGTCCTTCTTCTTTATAGATTCCTGTTCGGTCGGTTCCTCGCCATTGGATATTATCCTGAGCATTTAGTAGAACAGATACCAGTAAAAAACATAAGGCTAATCCTTTTTTCATTAGTACAAATTTATTGTTGTTAATTTTCAGCGTATTGATTGATCCATTTTATGTTACAATAAGAGGTTCAGTCGATTCGCCTATTGTCTGAGTTATTTTCTTTTTATAATTATTTAATGCTGTTAATACAAATGTGATATTGTATAATTCTTCTGAATACCACAGTCTTGAGAAATAAAGCCCAATAGGTTCTGGTTTCAAAAGTTCATCCTTTTCATACTTAACATATAGATAGTCAAACGCTTTTTCGAGGACAGCTTGATCTATGTTTACAATGCTACTTAATGCGCTTAATGCCCTTGCCGTTAATGTTACTTTAGATGGAACATCTTTTGCACCTCCCCAACCTCCATCTTTATTTTGACTCGAGACAAGAAATGAAACACCTTTGGCAACCATTTTATTAGCTAATGGATGTTCTATTGCAGACAGGTATTCAACAGATATGGCCGTTCCATAAACAGGAGAACGTTCGTCTTTAGCATCCTGATCGCCAAACCAAAGAGGATACCAACATCCATTAGTGGACTGCTCTTTATTCATCCATTTGAGCATGCGATGGGTGCTTTTATCGCATTTCTTTTTCAGGTATTGCGGTAATTTATCTCTCCAAAGTTGAAAAGCCAACAATGTATGTGCTGTTATATCCGGACTACTTCTATCAAAAGGTAGCTTACCCCACCCTTTACAAAAGGTTGGAATACCTCCATCTGTGTTTTGCAAATCCAGTAACCATTCAATTCCTTTCTGAACTTCGATACAATATTCACCCTTAGTAAGGGAGTGTAATGCAACTAAGGCACCAGCTGTATCATCAGCATCAGGTACGGAACCTGGCAAATCTGTCCAGCCCCACCCACCTTCCTTAGCTCCGGTAAATGGGTGTTTATATTTGAAAGCATTACTTTTAATACGTGTAGCTAATGATTCAGAATTGGCCACATTTGTATCTAAGGCTCTAATACTAAGTGTGGTTACCCAGCTTGCAAGATTGGTGTCAATAGGCCAAGAACCATCTTCACGTATAGTGTTTAATAAAAATTCTATACCACGTTGGGTGGCAATATGGTTTCTAAATCCAGCACCACACATACACATGGCTACAAAACTGGTTAAAGGTGCCGCCTCAAGGAAACCACCATTAGCAGGTTGAAGTTTCTCTAACACTTTTAAAGAGGGAGAAATAAATCTTTCCCTAATTATATTCTTTTTCCCTTTCTTATATCGAAGTATACCTACTGCAATTAATGCAGGAATCGCATAACTCACAACAGGTAATCCAAAAAATCTAAATAATTTTTGTGGGAAAACTGATAATTCAAAAGGTAATTGAGGTATTTTTTTCCATGATGAAATAACTCCGGCGAGGGCACACATTACCAGAATAGGAGCAGAGAATGTTAAGTCCTTACCATAATATTTTAATACTCCTTTTATAATGTGCTGATCTGTTAGTCCGTTAAATTTTTGATGTAAAAATGATTTTGTTTCTACAGGAACTTCATTCACTGCGCTAAGAGTAGCATAGGAGAGAAGTGTAGCTGTCATGTTTGAGGGGCTTTCGATACTATCGCCCCAGGAACCATCAGGTAACATGCTTTTTTTAAGCCATTCGATACCTTTAGTTATATATTGCTGATATTTTTCATTGTCGGCCATGTATAAAGCAAAAACAGATACAGATGTAGAAATGGCACTGGACGATAGTAATCCTGTCCATAAACTACCTTGTTCGGGTTGTTTGTTTAACAACTCCCTACGAACAAAGTCTATCATTTTATCTGTTTTTATTTCTCTCATATTCTTATTTTATACACACCCTAAGGCTAATAGTCCATAAAAACAATATTCAACATCGCTCTTTTCATCCAGAAGCGTGGCCATAAAACCTTCGTGACCTGACCAATGCGCTTCTATAAAATCAAGTGCATTGTATTTAGGCTTTTGCTGATAACATTTCAGCATAAATAATGCAGTTGCTGTTGAAAGTAGATCCGGTACAGGTGATGAGTTTGTAGCAGGAAATCCTCCATTTGAACTCTGTATGTTTTTCAAAAACTCAACATCCTTATTGTGTTGATAACCTTGTGTTTGTCCAAGAACAGACAAGGCAGCTACTGTTGCATTGGTAGTTGCAGTTTGTCCGTCTTTTACATTTAGGTATCCACCATTTATCATTCGATATTGTACTAAGGTTTCCTGTACTGTTTTATCATCTTTGAGTTTATTACCGGTATCTTCTATCAACGACAACCAAATAAACTGTGTATATGGTGCATTAAAATCACCATGTGGGACACTATTAAATTCGTTTAATGATTTAATTGATTTGTTCTTTAACATTCGAAACCATGTTATAATTTTACCATGTTTCATTAAAAAGTAAATCAATTGGCATCGCTTGTATGCTGTATAATGGATCAAATCCAGATCTTCTTCCTTTTGATTGTTTAAATAAGTAGTCATTTTATTGATATCGAGACGAATATCAAGAATTAAGCACAACATCCAACCAAATAGAGTATAGTATAAGTCGGATTTTCCTGACTTGTTTTTAAAAGACTGATCACTTATCATTTGAGATTTTACAAATGTTGTTAAATGATCAATTGCTTCTTTTCCAAGTAGGTTTTTTCCTGCTTTTAGAGAATCAAATATTTTAGCTGAAATACTTTGTCTCATTTTATTTTAAAATTCTTTGGGTAATGCGAAACAACAATCTTTTTAACTCAATATTTGATATTTCATTAATGATATCCAATGCTTGTTTGTGGTATTCTTCCACCATGCTTTGCACTTGCTTTATAGCTTTGCTTAGCAAAACTGCATTGTTATCTTCTTTTAAAAATGTTTTTAAATCATTAGCATGTAGTAATGTATGAACAAATAATTCCTCAGAATTAAGTTCACATATTGCAGCTAATACAGCTGAAGGTCGAATACTCAACGGACTGTCGGTATCAAAATCTTCTATATCATCCTTTAATTGATATGCAATGCCTAAGGCTTTAGAATAACTGCTAAGTATCTGTTGAATATTTTCATCGTGATTAACACAAAGAGTTCCCATTTGTAATGAAACCTCAAAAGCAGGAACGGTTTTATGACAGAAAATATCCAACACAAAATCCATGGTTAAAGGCTGCGGATTATTACTCCACTCCAGTTCAATTCCCTGACCTTTACAAAGTGCAATATGTGCATCAGATGCTACTTTAATCAATCCCAAATTTTCACATTGCGCAAGGAGGCGGTAACCTTCGCCCAGATACATATCACCAACATTAATAGCAATAGGTACTCCATAAGCTGCATTTACTGTTTCTTTTCCATATCGAGTTAAATCATTATCCTGTATATCATCATGAACCAGAGATGCCTTATGAAAACATTCTATAGCAATGGCTGCTTTTTGTACTTTTTCCGGGATTTCATTTCTTCCACTTAAAGCCATATAAGTAGCTGTAAGTAAGTAAGGACGCCAGCGTTTTCCTTGACCACCCATCCAATCCCTTGCTATTAATGAGGTTTGATCAATGGAGGGTGAGAGTACTTTACTTAAATTATCCTTTTCGAACCAATCTTTAATGGTATTCTTCAGTTGGTCATAATCAAGTAGGTTGGCTTTTTCCTGCGACTGCATTTCCATGATTTGATATACATAGTCTTCATCCACAGTAGTGTCTTTACATCCATCTTCATTTAATGGAATGGCTAGTCCGGGTACCGCATTATTAATTAACAAGGGAAATGCTTTTTCAAGTGAATCGAGGCAGCTTACACCAATTACAGCATCAACTAAACCGCCTTCGACCAATCCAACCACCGAAGTAAAACCTTCAGCTACCAGGCTCATCATACCTAATTGTTCGGCACGTTTTTGTAAATCAGGAATTGAACAATGACTGCATAAATTACACAAGAGCCCCAGATCATCAATATCGGCTTTACAATTTTTTGAGTTACTCAAACATTTAGGAAGTAATAAAACACGTTTTTGATGAGGAATGGAAGCAACAGTTTTAAACCAAGCTCCATTATTTATTTCCACCATTAACCACCCTTTTAAGTCGTTATTTAAATCATACATACGAATTAGTTCGATGGATAAATCCGATAATAGATTCATCGATAATGGTGGAGTCAATGACTTGTTCTTGACAAAAAGACTGATATTTTCACGTAACAGCTTTCTGTCTGCTTTGGTTGAGGGTACTTTGTATTTAAACTTAGTTGTTTCCATATGGTTTATTCCTTTAACCGTAAGCTCCAAATCCAAAGAAATATTTCTTTTTCATTATTTTATAAAGTACGTTCTCCTCTGGTATCTCTCTTCCTTTTTGGTCGTGACCAGCCACAGGAGGCATTTTTTTGTATTCTTGTAAAACTGTATTTCGAGAAGAAGAATCCACTGCATTATATTGCTCTAAGAATTCAGCTAATTCCCTGGGTCTTTCCAATAGTATACATCCTCTTGATGTAGAAGCAGTCATCTTTCTTAAATCAGATAAAAACTCCGATTCTTCAAAAATTTCTGTTATGTTGGAAGCATCTTTGTTAATAAAATCACGAGCCATTTGGAGGGGAGGGCAAAACTCAACGGCTCCACCAGGGGAAATATGATGACTCATTCCTGTGGCTGCGGGACAAACTGCATTGCCGTTAGCATCCCAATATGTATCTATAATAAATAAGGGAGCATCTTTGCGTTGTTCAACAATAAACTTGCGTAGTTCAAAAATTTCATCTTCATCCAACGCGTTGTCGGTATTAGGATTAGCTCCCACGGGGCGGTATATATAGTACCATAGATAATGAACACCTTCTTTTGCAAGTAAATTGATATATTCCCTGCTTACAAGGTCGTTATAATTACTTTTACAGATACTTGCAGCTGCTCCAAATATAAGTTTTGCTTTTTTGCAAGCCCTTACGCCAGCTAGCGTTTTATCAAATACATCGGTTTTCCCTCTTCGGTTTTCGCTTTCGGTTTTTAAACCTTCGATGCTGATAATAGGAGTGATGTTGCCCAACTTTTTAATTTGCATGGCAATTTCATCTGTAATTAGCATTCCATTGGTGAAAAGTTGGAAATAACAATCAGAATGCTTTCGTATTATATCGAATAGCCCCTTATACAATAAAGGTTCACCTCCCAGAATTCCAAAGAAATAAGATCCTTTTTTCTTGCTCTCTGTAATTATACCATCAAGTTGTTCTGCCGAAAGAGCTTTATTGCCTCCTGCTGTAATCCAACATCCACTGCATGAGAGGTTACAACTCTCAGTAATAGAAATCATTACAAAAGCCGGAAAAAATGGTTTTCCTTTAGTTTGACGTTTTTCAAACTGGTTAATATTCTTTAGGTTACGCCAACCAAAGTTGTAAGCGAACTTCCATATTAATCGAGGAGAACACTCCAATGGAACGCGCATGGCAGTTTTAAAGTTGGCAGTATATTCTTTTAAGGTCATTACTTATCTTCTTTGAACAATGAAAAGCGATTACGATTTTGTTGTAAACGATACTGTAATCGCTTTTGGTACATTGCCTCCATATCTTCCTCCGAAAAAACTTCTTCCAACTCAGTACCTCCATTAATAGGTGATTTTTCGTATTTAGGAAATATGATGGCTTTACTTGGACAAATTCTTGCGCAAGCAGGACAGTTATTTTTACAGTTGTGAGGTTGAGTAACCTGTACCTGTTTATCTTTTAAAGAATAAACACCAAACAAACAGAAATCGTGACATTTGCCACAATTAGTACAACGTGATTCATCAATAACCGGATACCAGGCATCAGTACCTTCATATACAGGTAATGCTTCTATTTCTAGTATTACTTCTTTATATTCAGTTGAAGAACTGCAAGCTGAACTGCTTATTTGAAAATCGTTTAAAACATCTTGAGTTGAACGGTTTCTAATGTCAACTATGTTGTTAGGTTCTACATCTAACCAATCTAAATGAGATTTTATAGCTCTATTATAACAAGCCATTATGGTTCCTTTAGCTGCTGTTTTAATATTTTCCGGTTGGTCTACTACCATTCGGCATATATCATCTACCAATTCAATTTGATAACCATTGCTTTTTAAGGTAGCAGTAATAGTTGCTAATTTATCTTTTTCGATAAAAGAACGCGATTTACATGCACAAATAGTTATAGTTTCTGAAGGCATTTCGTTGTAATTATTTTAAAACATTTATAAAATTAAAATGATTTTATTGATGATTTTTAAAGGTAGCTTAAAAAGGAAAAAATAACATATAATAACGAAATTTAAATAGGATATAAAGGTCCGAAAATCATGTAATGTAGTTGTGTTTTCTCTCAATTTAGTAATTTAATTAAAGGTTAGTATTGAATATATATATTAGTCTATTTTGTATTAATATTCAATGTTAAAAACATTGTTATAGTGTCTGGTATTTAGTAACTTATATCTTTTAAATTCAAAAGATATTATCATGAAAAATTTCAGTTTGATCAACAAAAAAAAGTTGATAGGGGGAACTTTTGTCCTCCTGTTATCTGTCGTGATCTTTGGTTGTAGGGAAGATCTTACTGAGTCCGAATTTGTTGAATCAGGATTAAAGAGTGGAACGGTTACAGTTCCAATGAATGGAGTTATTGAAGGTGCTGAGTATGAAATTGTATTGCCTGAGTATTGGAATGTGTTAAGCGACAAAGTTTTGATTGTTTATGCACATGGGATGGTTGATCCTCAACCGTATGAGGATGTTGTTCTTCCTGATGATTTTATTGCAGATAAATCAGTTAAGGATATTGTTTTATCAATGGGAGGTTATGCTGCTACAAGTTATCGAGATAACGGATTAGTGGTGTTGGATGCTGTTAAAGATATAAAGAACCTAAGGGAGAGGATTGATGAGTTTTTTGCTTCTACTAATGAATATTATCCTCCTGATTTTGTTTTTTTAGGTGGGCCTTCTGAAGGAGGTTTAGTTACAACACTTACCATAGAAAAATACCCAAATTTGTTTGACGGTGCTATATCTATATGCGGACCTATTGGTAACTTTTATAGGCAATTACAATATAATGGTGATTTTCATGTGCTATTAAATTACTTTTTTAAAGATGAATTGTTGGCAAAAGGAATTGATTTAGGAAATCCACAGGATGGGATTGATCCATTTGTTATGTCAGCATGGAAATCAGGTGCTTTACCTTTAGCAATAGCCGATATATTTATCAATAATCCAGGTAAAACTCACGAATTAGTAAAATGTGCTAAAGTTCCTGTAGATTTAGTTAGTCAAGAGGTTGTAATTAAATCTTTAGTAGAGTTACTACGTTTTAATGTCATGTTGACAAATGATGTAAACTCAAGATTAGGAGGTATTCCATTTAATAATAGAAGAAAATGGTATGTTGGATCAAGTAATGACTGGAAACTTAATAGACATGTTCAACGGATTTCAGGACCAAATTTCCATCAGGCTAAAACCAATATTAAAAAGTACGAAACTACTGGAAATATTGAAATTCCAATAGTTACTATACATACAATTGGTGATCACATTACTCCATTTTGGCATAATCCTATATACAGGCGAAAAGTGTTTATGAAAAGAAATAGACGCTTACATACTGGTATCCCTGTTATAAACTATGGTCATTGCACCATTCAAGAGTCACATATTATGGCTGGATTAGCCATTTTATTAACAAAATGTAAATTGATAAATAGTTTTAGAATGCCAGCATATTACAATATGAATACACAAGAGATTGATAGTTTTATTAAAATACTTAAAGAGAATTCAATTCATGTTAAATTTGAAGATTAATACTCCTAAGATATTAACGAGTCTATGCTAAAAATCAAAAAAGGATTGTCTTTTGTTATCTAAGACAATCCTTTATTTTGATATTGTTTCTTCTTTAAAAAAATAAATTGTGGTAAAACCTAATTTCTTTATTCTTTCAATATTATTTTTTCGGTTTTAGAAAACTCTTTATTTACAATATGTAAATAGTAAACTCCAGCAGGATGGTTCTCAATGTTTACCTGTAACATATTTGAGTTAATTGTTACTGCCTTTAAGCTGGTTATTTTACCGGAATTGTTAATAAGGAAGAATTCAGTGTCATTAGCATTCATAAGTTCATTTAGCTCAATATTAATATATCCAGTTGTTGGGTTTGGATATACTTTGACATCATTGTTATAGTGGCTTTTTGAAATACCAGTTTGCATTGAAAAATTAGCAGTTAATTCTCTATTTTCGTTTACAACTATTGTAAGTGTTGAGTTTGTAGAAACTTCTTTCCCGTTTTCTGTCCAGTTCACAAAATCGTAACCTTTAGATGGTGTTGCCTCAAGGCTTACTGTCTGACCTTTGCTGTATGTGCCTTCGCCTGAAACCGTCCCGCCGTTGGCAGGGCTTGAACTTGTTACAATTGAGAAATCAGAACCCTGTACCACAAAATTTGCCACCAGAGTCCTGTCACTGTCTGCCGTGAAGTTGTATAGGGCATCTGTAGAAACTTCTTTTCCGTTTACTGTCCAGTTTACAAAAACGTAACCTGTAGACGGTACTGCCTCTAGTCTCACTGTCTCGCCTTGCCTGTATGTACCTTCGCCTGCAAAGATTCCGCCATTAGCTGGGCTAGCACTTATTGCAATTGTAAAATCAGGAATTGGAAGTGCAAAATTGGCAACCAGCTTCCTGTCCTTATCTGCCGTGAAACTGTATTTGGCATCGGTGGAAACAATTTTATATGTACGGTTTTGGTATTCTGTCCAGTTCATAAAATCGTAACCAGTTGCCGGTGTTGCCTCAAGGTTCACTGTTTCACCAAAGTTGTATTTTCCGTTCCCCGAAACAGTTCCCCCATCGGAAAGGTATGCTTCGGTTTTTATATTTACTTCCGTAGGTGTGCCTATGTTGTATCCATAATCTTTATAAACCCAGTTTCCGCTTGACATTTTACTCCAAAGACGAACATATATTTTATCTGTACCTGTGTTACTTAAATCAACTGTCATTGTATTCCCTGTAGTCGAAGTACCTCTTTGTTTAATATCATCCGAACCTGAACCGGACGAACCAACGGTTATATCAAATTCCTGCCCCGAACGCTTATCCCATGTAAAAGTTGTCTTAGTGGCATTAAGAACTGTTCCTCTTAACGGGATTTGCATAACCGCTTTATCGGCATAAGCTATGAATTTATAATCCGTGAATGAACCTCCCTTCCAAAAATCTTCGTAGAAGCGCACATAAACGGTTTCTCCATTTGTTGGCAGATTTTTGATTGTAATGGTTTCTCCTTTAAAATAATCGAACGGAGCCGAATAAATTTCAGTTGAGCCTTTTCTCGTAGTGCCAACCGCCATGGTGTGTTGCTTCGAATAAAGAGGATAACGTTTATTACGTTTAATCGTGAAAGTTACCTCAGAACCTGTAAGCTCTGTACCTGATTTTGGAAATATAATAGATGATTTTCCTTTTGTTTTTCGGGTTCTGTATGTATAATCTTTATGTGACCAACTCTTTCCGCGTTCGCGATAACGAAATCTCACATAAAGCGTTCTACCATCAGTCGGGATCATACAAGATACCCCCCGAAGCTGGCAGTCTGTATTAATAGACAGATCGGAAGAACCAGGGCCATCTTCCCCGATAAGTACCTGATATTGATATTTATGTAATAATGCCTTAAAATCATCCCCAAAATGAGAAAATGTAAATGTTTGATATCCTTCTGCAAAGGAACCGGGAACAGGATCAAAAATTTCCGGTTCCTGCCCTTTTACTTTTGCTACAAAAAACATCGTAGCTACCATTACTAAAAATAATGTGTTGTTCATAGTTTGTTAATTAGTTGAAAATGAAAGCGTGTGATGTTGATATGTTAAATATAAAATGAAAATTATGTAACGCTAGTTTCTTTAGCAATGTTGTACAAATAATTCCAAAAAATGTTAATAAAAATCAAAGAAGAGGATACCTTTTAAAACCGAAGACAGCTCTTTTTTAAGCTATTGATGATAAGTTTTATGTAAAATATTTTCAATTGAGGAACTACTATCTAATCATTTACTACAGAATTTCTTTTTCTAGGAATGAAAATAAAATATTAGGTCTTGTATATAAATATCTTAGGGTGTTTGTTGGATAAGGTCAGTAGAATATAATTAAGAGTTCTGGCTTTGTAAGAAATGTATAAGCCTATAAATACAAACTAACAAGTGTCCATCACGAAGTTTACTTGAAAATTCCATCAAACTATTGAGGGAAATCCAATAAAGGTTTGAAGATGGATGATCTAAAGTAATTAAGTATGGATAGACTTGTTCGGGAGTTATGCCTGCACAAGGCAAATATTTTTCACCTAGCTTTTGAATATTTAAAGGTTTACAACCAAAAATTTCCTTATTGCAAATGAAATCATCTAGTTCCTTTATATTAGTAATATTTTTAGGTAGCCGATACGCAGGAGCTGTTAATATTGTACTATTTCCTTCGTTAATTTGCGGAACGGGTAAGTTTCTTTTTTCAATTCCTAGATAAATACTTCCTTTAAAGGAAAAGACAGGAAGTGTAATTATTGTATTAGAACTAAGTTCTTTGGGTTCTATATATTCGAGAATAGTCTCACTGTCTTCGTTCTGATATTCATAAAATTTAGCCCTTTTATGTGCTAAAAAATCTACAGAAGAATCAGTTTCTTCAAATACATGGTTAGTTTCTTCTAATAAAACTTCTAAATTGGATATATTCAATGAATTAGATTCTGAAATATTAATTTCTTCATTTAGCCATTTACCTAATGGTTTATTTAATTTATTTAACAATCGATATAAACTTAACTCAAGTCTTGCTTCTGGTAGTGCACCAACTTGAGCCGATTTTATTAATTGCAGAGCATCATAGGTTATGAATTTACCAGATTCTTTAAATCCGGAAAAGTTACCTAAAATTTTAAGTTTTGTTGGAGAATTTTCAATATTAACCAAGTAAGAAATAACTGTTTCGTTTATACCTCCGGGGGAAGTATAGTATTTTAAATCTTTTGATAAATCTTTAATATTAGTTGTCTCAATACCTGCGCGTTGGTTTAAAATATCTTTAAGAGATTCGTTAGTAATTTCATTTTGAGTAGAACCTGTTATACCTTCAATAATATAACCACTATAGCGTTTACCGTCTAAGATATTACTGAGCTGATTAATAATTGGACGGGGATAATTATGTTTTGCAATTACACGTATCGAGTCATCTTCTATATAGTAAGGCAGAAAATCAATTACAGCACCAGGCCTGTTTGCTACGTCAAAAATTGTATTAGTTTCCTTATTCTTATATGTTTTTAACTTTAAAAAGCTGTTTTCATGAATTGGTAAATTGCGTACAGATTTTAATAGGGTACCCTTATCTATGACCTTTTCGGCAGCAATTACATAGTTTGTTGGAGGAGTACCAATTGTATTACCTTCACAATCTGTAAGGGTAAATTTACCATTGTATCTATTTTTAATAATCCACGGATTATAAACTGGTTGAGAAACAATGGTTCTTAATCCTAGTGAAGCCATTACTTCTTCAAATTCATCCTGATTAAAATATCCATATTCTTCTTGTAATTCAATATTCCAATCATTTAAGTAATCTTTCCTTCGAATAAATTCAACAGCATCAGAATAACTAAGCTGGAAACTGTTTTTATTTTTAAGCTTTTTAATAGGGAAACCCATTTCGTTTTCTGGAGATAAAGAACGGGCTGTTTTTGAAAATTGTTCTAATAAATTAGCATCAAAACTACCTAGTTCATTTTCAGGAAAATGAATTAAAATATCTTTATCTATTGGTTTAACAAAGTCTCGAACAACAATTACTCCACCTTCACATAATAGCTCCGATTGCCTCTTTAAGGTTAAATAAGCTTTTTGAGGGGAGTAGTTATTAAAAGAAGTAATATGATGCATTGATGAACAGTTGAAGAATCCATTAATTTTTTCATTGCTTAATGACTGTAAGGTTTCTCCATCATCAGTTCGAAATTCAAGATTAGGTAGCTTATATTTTTCGTTAGCAATGTTAACCATCTTAGGATTGATATCAATCCCTATAATTTTTGTTTTAGGAAATAGAAGAGCTAAAATATAAGAGCTAGTTCCCGAGGCCATACCTACATCAATAATTGCATGGTCTTCTTTTTCAGAAAAATAGGCACTGGCTGAAGCTACCTTTTCAACAATAATGCTATCCATTCCAGCCAGATACCTTTGGTAGTGGGACTTATCGCCTCTGTCTTGTTCCTCGTACATTTTAGATTCATTTTTTAATGCGCCTAAAATTACAAGATATTATTACTTGTCAAAACTATATTGGCTTTTTCCCTGGCAATACCAATTTCAGCAATTGAGCCAGAGTTAAATTGCAAATAATCATTTTCTAAGCCATCGCTAAATATTTTACCATTGATTGGCATGTTTGATTCAATTTTCAATGGTTTATCGTCTGATATTGTTCCTGCACATAACTTAATCCCAGAATGTTTACTTTTAAAAGGCTCGCGTACAATGAAAACCAGAAAATCATCCTCCCATTGCATCCCTAAACTTAAATCTCTATGTTTTTTATCAAATGATCCAAATATCCCATTAGCCATATTGAATAAGGAACTTAACCATCCGGTTGAACCAGCTCCTGTCGAAACAATTATTCCACTAGATGATTGTTGCTCAGTTTGGTTTTTATATGACAATTGATAACGGGCTGATGTATGACTGTTGGGGCCAATAAATAAATCATTAAAAGCTAAGATTCGTTGTCCATCATTTAGTTTAGCTTCTGCCATAGTAACTTTTGAAAAAACTGATTTTTCTTCTAATAGTTGTATTAAACCAATTTCAAAGTTGTCGACATTAAAAGGTAGTAAAATACCATCATTTCTAATTGGATCAGGATTTACCGGAATCATAGGTAAATCATTAGCATATTTCGCGGTGTTAGCTACCAAACCATCTTGTCCTAACACTATAATACAGTCATTTTCACTAAATATAAAATTTGGTAAAAAAGTACGATCGATTACTTTGAATTTCAGATGTTTATTTGTTGTGCTTTGCACCTGTTCAAGAGACTTTTTGATGCATTTATGCTCTGCTTCGTAATCTTCAAATCTACCACCTGAATGTTCTATATAAAACCGGGCTTGAGCCTTGGTGTTAAAACGCTCAATAAGTTGCTCAAGTCTGGTTTTATGTGTTACAATAATTGCATTGTCAATAGCCATTACTTATTTTTTTGAAGTAAAGTCTGTAACAAATCGGGACTTATATTCAGGTTTTCAATCTTGTCTGTATTTTCAGCTAGCTCCCTGAAGGCAAAAGCTATATTATCTTTAGCGTCAAAGTTACCTGAATTCATTGCCATCAACATTTTCCAATCAAATGCTTTATAAGGAGATAAAGTTTTATCAAGTAAGTAACCTTTGGCATCAGCTTCTTTCTTCATATTCTCAACCTTCATTTCTGTTAATTTGGTTTTTGATTCTTCAATAGAAACATCTGCTGCAATCTTGGTTTCCCTTATTTTACGATCATTTTCCTGGGCTTTAATTTTAATTTGTGCTTTTTTCTCCTGAATTTCTTTTTCTTTCTCTTGCACTGCAATTTCTGTACTTAATTCACTTTCTCTAATTTTTCGTTCCTGCTCAACAGCAAAATTCCTTCGTTCATAAATAGCCTGATCTGCTTCTTTTTGCAAAGCTTCTCTTGTTTCGGTCTCAAGTGCTTTAGACATTTCAGGGCTTGGACTTACAGCAATTACATCTACATTAATTACTTCAACACCTAAGTGTTTAATGGCTTCGGATGTGGTTAATCCTAGTTTAATTTTATCCCCAATTTCCTTAGCACTCCTAATGGCTGATTTAAGATCGAGTTGTTGTATAAACTTTGAAGTTGCTGTTTGTGCCTCATTATTTAATCTTTGGTTTATTTTTTCAAAATTGTCTTCTTTATATAAATACTTTTTATCTAATGTGAAATCAAGAATTTCAGATAGTTGTTTGGGATCGCAAATTATATAAGTAATTTGTCCTTGAATAGTTACTTTCTGAAAATCATTGGTAGTTTCGCTAAAGATAAACTGTATATCTTTACTGCCCATTGGTATAGCAGCAATGGATGTTTTTGGAGCATAATAATAAAATGACAAACCTTTTCCTTCTCTTTTTATTTTACCGTTTTTGAATTGAATGATGTGTGTCATAGCATCAAACTTCACGAATTTAATTCCGAACATAACAATTTGTGTTTAAAGAGGTTTTAAAATAATTTTCCTTCAAAAAAGGATGTAGTAATTCCATTCAATGACTTATAAGTCATTGTTAAGAGTGTAACTACCATTTAGCTGTATTTTGGTTTGTCAGACAAATACAGCTAAAGTCTGACTTGTGTTACAGGTTCAAATAACAATAGGATTAAATTTCAAAATTTGCTCCTCTACTTTGGAGGGCAAGATATTTTTGCTTGTCAAACTTAAATTGACGAGCTCCTTTGTGACCGTTGCTCTCAATTTTAGTTTCAACAGGTTCTAAGATATCCAGATTCATTATTTTTCTGTTAAAATTCCTTCTATCTAGTTTAATACCAAGTATAGCTTCATATAATCTTTGCATTTGTGGAATTGTAAATACTTCCTCCAATAATTCAAAACCAACAGGTTGATACCTGATTTTTGATTTTAATCGGTCATGAGCAATCCTTAAAATCATATCGTGATCAAAGGCTAACGTTGGCACTTGTTTAATTGGAAACCATCTAGCTGCACTTGCATCATCACCTCCAATTACTTTAAAATCGGTAGAACGTATTAATGCATAATAAGAAACAGTAATTACCCTTCCCCTGGGATCTCTGTTAACATCGCTAAAAGTATAGAGTTGCTCCATAAATAGGTCTTTTACACCTGTTTCTTCCTCTAATTCTCTGCGGGCACATTCTTCGGTAGTTTCATTCATTTTAACAAATCCACCGGGTAAAGCCCACTGACCTTTAAATGGTTCTATTCCTCGTTCAATGAGTAGGATGTTAAGATCTATTCCATCAAATCCAAATATTACACAGTCAGTTGTTACTGATGGTCTTGGATATTCATATGTATATTTTTTTTGTTCTGTGTTCATATTGATGTGTCATTACGACACAAATATAAAAGCATTTTTTTTATCCACAATAGAATTCGTGTCAAAAATACACAAAAAATCCCATTGTAATTGTAAGGGTAATAATATCAGTGTTTTATAGTTTGTTGTCCTTTGGGTTAAAATAGATAATATATATAGTACATGGGTATAATAAATAAGTTTTTCGAAAGAGATTTGTTAAACCTAAAGCTTAACATGTTAATGTGAGCATGAAATATTAAATCAGTATATAATGATTTGATGAAGTTTAAGATATTTCTCTTAATATGAAACGACCCATGAGAAACCTATCTCATACGGGAAGAACCATTATGAGATAGTTCTATCGAATGCATTTGAATGATAAAATTATAATGAGGTGAAATTAAGTATTGACATTACTTTAATTGTTGGCGAAATTTCAACAAACCTTAAAAACTAAAAGTCATGAGTGATACTATCCAAATAAACAAACAAAGAATTTCAAATCAAGAAAGTCTTTCAAACCTATTGGCAGTTAATACTAACAAAATGAATTTTCAACAAACTATGTGTTTTCATATGCATAATTGGGCTATTGTATTTACAGGTGTTATTATTGGTTTTTCGTGGAATACTACAATCGAAGATATGAATGTTGTTATACCAATAATTTTTCATTTTCTTTTATTAATGATCCTTGGATACTTTTGGCGAGAAAGATATAACTGGATGATATATTTTTTGATTTTTAGAGAAAGAGTGCGATTATTAGAGGATTTAATTGTAAATGAGACTTCGAAAGAAATAGATCAATTCGATAAAAAATACTATTTACTTCAAAATAGTGAAGAAAGGAAATTCAATATGGTTGAAATATATAAATGTTTAAAATTGAAAAGAACACAAAAAAATGAATTTAAACAAGAAGTTCTTTTAAAGTTAAAATTCTGTTGGATCTATCTACTTTTAATAATTGTTACATTAGTTTCTGGAGTTTTAAAATATAATGAATACTGTAAGTTGTTTTAATAAATGATAGTTTATCAGATTTTTATCGATCGTTTTAATGGGTTTTCTAATACTAAAAATACATCTGATTTTATTGGAGGTACATTACAAGGTGTAATTAATAAACTTGATTACTTGGTTGGTTTAGGTATAGATACTATCTGGCTTTCACCTTTTTACGAAACTAGTGCATATCACGGTTATCACATCACCAATTTTAAAAGAGTAGATGCGCATTTTGGTACAAATAAAGATTTTGAAGTATTGGTAAAAGAAGCTAAAATCAAGAAATTAAAGGTTCTAATAGATTTTGTTCCCAACCATTGTTCAATGCAACATCCTTTTTTTAAGGATGCTACACATAATAAGCATAGTAAATATCTGGATTGGTTTACTTTTAATAGTTGGCCAAATGATTATTTATGCTTTTTACATTTTAAAGAACTACCCAAAATTAATTTGGATAATCCCGAAGCAAGAGCTTATATGCTAGATGTGGCTAATTATTGGATGTCTTATGGTATTGATGGTTTTAGGATAGATCATGTGATTGGTCCATCTCATGATTTTTGGAATGAATTTAAAGTTAAAATAGTAGATAAATATCCTAAGGCAATTTTTATTGGTGAAGCATGGGCTAACGGATTAAAAAGACAACACTATAAAACATTAGGACTAAAAAATAAGTTGATAAGAAAATGGATTGGAGTATCTCAGGAGAAAATTCAGTTGGAGTATTACAATAAATTATCGGGAGTACTAGACTTTAAACTAAATCAATTGATTGTTAATGCTGTTAGAAACAAGAGAGATATTCTGAGAGATAAAAATATTAGGACAAAAATTAAGAAACATTTTAGTAAAGTTCCAAAGGATTATATAATGTTTACTTTTTTAGACAATCATGATATGGATAGGTTTCTCAGACACTGTAAGGGGAACATTCAAATATTACTGAATGCATTTGAATCGCTCTTTAAGTTAGGTTATCCAGTGGTGATATATAATGGCACCGAAAATTGTAGTTTTAATCCATTACCTGTAGCTTCAACTCACCCAAATTCTGATTTACAGGTAAGAGAACCTTTTGATTGGTACAATATTAACGAAGAGTTTATTGTTGGATTTAAAAAGCTAGTGTCAAAGTATAGACAAAGAAAAAGTTGAGAAACTAATTCTAACAATTAATAATTTGTTATACTGTCATTTTCCCGTAATTAATTTTTAACTGTCTATCGTACATAACAATGCTTCCGGCAGCCGCTACATTGATGCTTTCACGCGAATCAAATTTAACCAGGAAGTGGCATTTATCCATGGCAGCTTTAGTTAAGCCATTGTCTTCGGCACCTAATAGGTAAATACATCGCCTTGGGTGTTCAAAGGTTTCTAAGGAAACAGATCTTTCGTTTAATTCAACACCAACCAATTGAGCTCCTTTAGGAATGTGTTTGTAGAAGTCTTCAAAATCGTTGTAATGAAAATAAGGCATTGCACCAGTTGCCTTGCGAGTATCGCAAGCTTGTTTTGCGTATCTTTTCCCAACTGTAAAAATAAAGCTGGCACCCATGTTTTGTGCAGTGCGCCATAAAACACCCAGGTTTTCAGGTGTTTTTCCGTTCTGTATACCAATACCAAAGTACCCTTGTTCCAAATTATCAATCATCACTTCCTATATTGAGGATGCAAATATAATTTTTTGGATTTGAAATTTAAGCTCAAATGTTGAGGTTGATTGTAGTTTGTTTATGAGGGAGTTATAGATTTGGAATTTCCTAGGTACTGTAAGTCAATCTAATACAAGGTTTGGGGTGTGAAAATGATGTAACATGGTTTTTCTTTATAATATTCCAAAAGTACGTATTTTATTGGGCTCTCCAAGCGAGAGTCTTATTTCATATTTGTGATGCAAAATACCATTTTTACCAACAAGAATTTACTAAATTAATTAGAAGATATTAACTTCTTCGCATGTTACAAGAAGTGTAAAGCGAATATAATTCAACAAGCGAATATATTGGAAAAAATAAACAGATTTGTTTATAATCGAATGGATTTGTAATTTTGAATAATTAAAATATAGACTATGTTACCGGATATAAATAAAATAAAAGGTATTCACCCAGGAGCTATTCTAAAGCGTGAGATTAAGAAACGAGGTTTAAAAAATAAAGATTTAGCCTCTATGGTAGATGAACATGCTCAAACAATTAGTGCTATATTAAAAGAAAAAAGAAATATAAATCCGAAATTATCGGTAAAGTTAGGGAAGGAATTGGGAGTAGAAGATGACTATTTTATGCTTTTACAAGCTAGTTATGATGTTAAGAAGATTTATTTAAAAGAGGGTACTGAAATCACTCCGAACCTGAAGAATCTTAGAAAGGCTTTATTTTGGGATACTGATTTCGATAAAATAGATTGGAAGAGAAATAAAAGAGCTATTGTAAAACGTATTTTTGAAAGAGGCAATGAGGCAGAGATACTTGAAATTTTGAGTTTTTATGGAGTTGAAGAGGTTAAGAAGGTGATACGTAATATTGGGAGTAGTTATTTAGATTCATTTGATAAGAATGTTGCAAAATACGTACATTAATTATGAGAATCTATAATCAAACAGTTTCTGATTTACTTTTGAATACTCTTACAAAATTAATGCAGTTTAAAGAACTGGATGCTTTTAGGCTTGTAGGAGGAACATCTTTGAGTTTACTTCTTGGACATAGAATTTCTGTTGATATCGATTTATTTACGGATGCGGAATATAAGTCAATTGATTTTGATGAGATTGACAATTTATTTGAAACAAATTTTAAGTATGTAGACTATTGCTTTGGAGGTAACGATAGTATGGGGAAATCATATCTTATTGGTGATAATAAAGAAGAAATCATAAAGGTTGATTTATTTTATACAGATCCGTTTCAATATCCCATTGTTGACTATGATGGTATTAGGTTAGCTCAATTAGAGGAGATTGCTGCAATGAAACTAGAAGTTATTGGTAATAGCGGTAGAAAAAAAGACTTTTGGGATATACATGAGTTAATGGAATCTTTTTCATGGGACGAAATGTTGAGTTTTTATGAAAAAAGATACCCATACAGTCACAAAGGAAGAGATCGTTAAGAAATTAACGGATTTTGACATGGCAGATACTGATTTTGATCCCATTTGCTTGAAAGGTAAGCATTGGGAATTAATCAAATTAGATATTGTGGAGTCAGTTGAAAATTATGTTGGTAATTCTAAATAAATTCTCACTCACTTAAAGAGATGTTCATATAACAAAGTTGTAAAAAGAAATTATAATTAAATATTCCCGAAGAAAACATATGGCACAAGATTAATCGGTTGATAATTAGATTGATAGAATTGGTTAAAAAGAATTTTAATGCATTTGTGTATTTGATAATCAAATAGTTAATCTTACTTTCCGATACAGAATTTTCTAAGCGCTGTAAATCTGATGAATAAAGAGATTGAGTTGTATATACGTTGTAACGAATAATTTTCTTTATCTCTGATCAAAAGTACTGATTTTATTGAATTTTACAAGGATTAAACTTTTTGATAGATTTTTGATCAAGTAGAAGTTTTATACAATAAAATTGAATTTTACAATGTATATTGAAATTGTAAAAAGTGTAAATAGTAAACGCAGATGTTAATTCTACTTTAACACTTTTTTTGTTTTGAATAACAGTAATTTATATCCATTTGCCTTTTTCGATGCCGTTCCATAATTTTATCAAACATTCTTTCTTCTGTCATTTCTTTATAGAATTTGAAGACTAAGAAATCCATTATATCTCGGGCAGACAATAAGGGAACATCCTCTTTTAGCAATAGCTTTTCCTTCATCATAAAACTTCCAACCATCATATTTAAAGCAGCTTGATGATACCACGAGAGCCATTTTCTGGTTTGAAATTGATCCATACCAAGTATTTGTTTCTGCTCTTTAAAATTATGTTCTATAAAGAAGCGTTGTGCCTGCATTTGAGCAATTACTTTTTCTGTATACTGAACCAAAGAAGCATTGGTAAATGAATATTTAACCTCTTCTCCATTCTTGGTTTGGCGCTTTGAAATCACTAATAAGCGCTGTTCAACGGAGTTAATGTTTTTATCCCAAATATATACTTTGGTAAAATGAAAGCTTCCTTTGAGCATACCCTTAGCTGAATGCCTGATTTTTATCAATTGCCAATCCTTTGGCCCCAGGGTTTCAATGTAGTCCTTTACGGCAATAGAAGATGTGCTGGCTTTTAACTTTTTTGGCGCTGGGCCTTTAGAACTTTTTCTCTCCGGTAAATATAATTCAGGCTTTTCAAGATAAACATGTTGAGATGAGTGAATATCAAGCATGTATATTTGGCCAAGATTATCAATGCCCCGTGCAAATGCTATATCATTTCCATAAAGACCATCTGCACCAATGTAATCAAAAGAAACTCCTTGTGCTAATTGATGCGTAATTATATCCAAAGCAAGTTCCGGTTTGGTTTTAAATTCACGCTCTTCTAGCGGTATGCCAGCTTCTTCACATCGTTCTTCATCTGTTGTCCATGATTTTGGAAGGTAGAGTCTTGTATCAACTAGGGATGCATATTTTTTATTGCAAAGACATCCAAAAACAGCTACTTGAGAATTTGCTGTCTTACCAACATTTCCACAGTATTGGTGACCAACTCCGACACTTTTAGTCCCTTTTTTAACCCATCCACTTTCATCAATCAGTAAGCCAGTAAGAGTATCCTGAGGCATCATGGAGTTTACATTACTTGCAACTTCATCAATAACCTCACGTGCACTCCAATTCGATTCTGTAATAAAATGCTGCAACTTATGATACTTCGTATCTAACGTTTCACTTATACGCTCTATGTTATTTAATTCACTTAGCACTATGCCTTCTACGTATTTTTGAGCTTTGTTGAAATTATTCTTTGTCTTGTTCTTGAAAAGAAGCTGATAATTAGAAAGGTATGAACACAGGCGAGTCTTAACCCCAAGCAGTGTTTTACCATAATTTCTATTTTTGTTTATAAGATTTCCACGTTACCCATAGCACTTCTTTTTTTTGCCTTTTCTCGCACTTAATATACTAATTATTAATCTATTAAACGAATATGACGTAATGAAATTTAATCTGTTAAAGTAGAATTAATAACATTGTCAATTAAACGAGCTATGAAAATAATATTTCTGTGATTGTGGAGTGCATTAATTTCGGTACTATGTAAATTGCTTTATCAATCATCTTGATATACAATTACTATATCTTTTCCAAGTAAGGCAATAGATGTAATATAATAAAAATGGGCCTATATAAGCAATTGTTGTACAGGCCCGTTCGATAGTGATTTCCTAAATTGTATTCTAATCTTTTTCAAACTCAGTAACAGCTTCCATCATATCCGAAAATTTAGGGTTGGCTTCCTCAAGAACAACAGTATCGTCTTTCTTATCAATGATTTCGACATTTTCTTTTAACACTACACTGGCATGTGGAATTTTATCTTTTTCCGGTAATCTGAAAAAGGTAAAATTGTCGGGATGTGTCCTTTCCTGTAAATTGTAAATGCCCTTAATATGGGCAGTATGGTCAAATTCGGAATGAGCAGCAAACACTTTTTTAGGGAAAGGATTCTTTTTATCGAATTTCTCCAGCAACTTATCCGTCTCCTTTATCAGGTGAGCAAGTTCCTTTGCCCCACCTTTGTCTATCCTGTCATATCTGTAAGGATTATCACCTATCAGCGATCTCTTTTCATCAATTTTATCGAGCCATTCAGTCAGTCCTGTCCTTAAAAAGCGTTCCGCAATTTCCCCGAAAAGCCCCAATGGTCCACCTGCCAAATCCAATGCAGCAGAAAACAGATACAGCTTACCATTGATTTTGGAATTAGTGCAGGACATATAAAAACTTAAAGTCCCTCCTGTGGATAAACCACATATAGAAACTTCCCCAACTTTTGAAGAGGCTGTATCGATAGCAAATTCTACATTGGCTTTCCATTCTTCAAGTTCAATACCTTTCATGCCCTTAGGCTCTTTTAACCCATGACAATGCAGCAATGGCAAATAAACATTATAGCCAAGATTATAAAAATGTTTCCCAAATGTTGTCATAAAATAAGGAGAGTCTGTTAAACCGTGTATCAGAACTATAGCTTTATCTGTTTGGGAGGAGTGCTCCATAATTCTTGGGTGACATCCTTTTCTAAGCATTTCGGGAGAGAAGTAATCAAACTTTTCATAATATTCGAACCACTGATTATCATTTATTATATTTTCTTCTGGATTTATAGTGCTTGTTTTAAGTGTTTTTTAAAAATGCAAGGAGTTACTCTCTAAATAATATTTAATGATGGAAGTAATTATTTAGTTTTAGGCGTTTATTTCATCTTTCAATTCTAAAAGCAATTTTTTGTCAATATCATCTGAATTCAATAAGTTCAGTAGTCTAACCTTTGCATCTTTTTCTTTCGATTTTAAGAAGCAGTTGTTCTTATCGCAGCCAGAACATAGGAGTACATCTTTTTGATTTATTAAACTCACTAAATGTCTTGTAAATGGTTTCCAATGGTTACGTTTAGAGTTAAGAAATTCTATTATCATTAAATTTCGGAGTACGATATAATATCGTAGCATCGTTATCGAGAATGAGTTTCTAATTATCTCCTGATCTACCGTACGTTTATTGTATGCAGCAGAAACATATTCAAAGTAGTTTAATAGTTTATAAATTGCTTTCTTAATCTCTAAATATTCAGCTTTCTCATCTGGATTTTCCATTTTAGGATTTAAGATCTTATCCACCTCAATTTCATCTATTGCGTCACAGTTATCATATTTTTGGGGATAATAGTTTCGAATAACACTAGTGCACTCTGAAGTATTATTATTCCACTCTTTTATCATATCAACGGCAAATTTCTGTCTATCCAGCTTAGTTCGTTCAATAATTGAACGATAGAGAGCATAAATAGACACAATAATACCGGCTGCACCAATAATTTCTGCTTCCATGATAATATGTTTAGTAATGAATACTTTTATTCAATGTTACCATCAAGATTGTTTTTGGTCTAAATAATCAAACCTTAATCCGCTAGAGCCTTCGCCCCTGCCTATTGTTTTTCTTATTCCAAGCCATGTACAAACTTTACCATTATACCATCGGGTGCGTTGGAATGTTTTTTTTAGGATCATTCCTGCACGTGTAATTTCCTGATCGTATATAAAGTAACTTTTATTTCCGTTATCAGCATCTGAGGTATCCATATTTTGCCTTAAAAAAGCAGTGCGTGGTTCAACTACTTTGAGTTCATTTTCCAAATTGAGTAATAGGCGAGAAACCCTTGCTCGTTGATACTGTGACATACTTACCTTTACAAATGGTATCCAGTTTTCAGGTACAGTGTTCATTAATTTAAACTTTAATGCTGATTTTTTTGACTCTTGATTATTCTCAGCATTTTTATCATATTTATCTTTTAAATACTCGGTTAATTTTACCCTTAATTCATCAGCATCAATTCCATTTCCGTAAACTGAGGGTGCAACTTTTTCAATACCCCATGCCATATTAGCCATTTCATCAAATAAGAAGTGAATTTTTTCAACAGGTTTTCCTTCAATAGAATGAAGTAGGGTAGGAGGTATCACTAGATCGTTTGAATAACTATTTTTTTCGTTAAAGTTGGAGTGAGTAAACATTTGCCAATCTGCATTTAATTCATTTGCGGACTTAATCCAAAACACTTCTCCAAATGAATTGGTTACAGTAAGCCCCTTTACCCGGTTAACAGTGCCTGACTTTAACTCAAATGGGAATAAAAACCAATCATTACCATATTGAAGCCCAAATTCAATCAATAAAAGTTTATGATGATCCTGCCTGTTGGGTTTCAAATCAGCAAAGTTTATCTGGGCATCTTCAAAAGCCCACCAACGTTTATTTGGCATACCTTTAAAATTTATAGGTGAAGGAGCAAAGGTTTTTGGGTATTCGATCTGCAAATTGTTTTCATCTTGTTCGTTTAATGGAGTTGATTCAGGATCAGCCAGGTTTTGTTCTCTTGAATCCAGATTATACCAGTCTAAATGGCCATGATAATATTCACTTGCTTCAAATGTTTTTTCGGTATAATTGTTTTTTGCACCACAAGCAAATTGGTATTCAAGTTGTTCTGGATTCCAAGCTGAGTTATTATTATCTGGTTGTTGGATAAAACGTTCATACCAACGTATAAACTTTATTTCTATTTTATTCAGTTCTTCTAATAGCTCAAGGTCAGTATCGGGTAAAAATTCGCTATAACTATGAATGTTGTTTTCTAAATCAATATTTTTGTATAGTTCATAGCCATCTATACTATTTTTGAATATCTTATGAAGTATTTTGATGTTAATGTCGCTATTAAGTTTTGCATTTTCTAACTTATTTAAACTATCGGTGTTAGCAAAACTTGAAATTTTTAATGAATAGTTTTCTTTGTAAATTTCCTTAATTTCACTTTTCAGGTGATTAATTAGCTTTAACCAATATCGTCCCATAACTAGTCTGATATCCAGCATTATATTTACATTTCCACTACGAAATTGAAGTGGCATTTGTTCAACGAGGGTTTCAAGCGGTAATTCGTTTTCATTATAGTGTTGTACCGGGTTATTAGCCGGTTTGTATTTATTAATACGTTCGCTTTCCATATGAATTTTTGCAAAAACAGGAGAACCTGCATCATCGCCTTCAAATTCGCCCATTTGCCACTGTTTTGTAAGCATCCAAAGGGCATCGCGAACTTCGGCCTTCATGGCCTTGTCAAAATTATCTGTGCTTCTGGGACGGGGATCAAGCCGATTCCATTGAATAACTGAAGGCATCTCCTGTTCGGCGATAACCTTTGTTATATCTTCTATTTTTTCAAATCTCATAATTCGGTTTTGAATTGTATTTTTTCTGAATTAATTATAGAATAATCCAATGAAGATGTGATTGGTTTCGATGAAGAGGCCGAAATCAGAGCCGGTAAAAACCAGGGAAACCCTTTTGTTTTCTGAATTAGCTCAGGTTCAACACCTCTCTGTTTGGCCATATCCATTGTTTCGTGAATAATGTTAACCAATTCCTGCCAATCCCATTTTCCGTTAAGGTTACTATGAAGGGCAAGTAGTAATGTTTGAGGAGCTTCAGTGTTTGGCGCATCATAATGAAAACTAACTCCGCCTGTTTCTTCCTTGGTTGGGATGGCTTCCGTCCATTCATCAAGCAATAAACCACTTATATAGTTCTCGTTATTAAAGTCGTTGGGGTAATAGGCCGTGTATAACAATCTGTCAATATCTAACCTGAATTGATCCTCTAAAGGGGTTTCTGCATCATTATCAGGTTCTGGAAATTCCATGGCCATCCAATAATCCTTTTCCCGATACGGAAATTGCAAGGGTGTTAGTTCAGGTATTTCTGTCTGATATACTTCTGCCAGCAAGGTTATTTTTTCCCAGTGATGCATTTTTTCTCTTACCCTGCTAACGCCATGTAACCATTCATCTATAGGGAAGTCTAACTCTGCTGTAGTTGTTAGATGGCTCAATAATCTTTCTTTTGCATTTAAAGCATTATTCCATTCATCTTTTATTTTTGAACTTGCTTTAAAACCTGGTAAGATCATAAAGTTTTCACCAAACATCATTTTGATGGTTTTTAAAATTAATTCGAATCTTTTAGTATCGGAAAGCGGTAGCGATTGGGCTGTATTAATATTATGATTAATCAAATTCACTTTTTTATCCAGCCCGGCCATAAAATCTTTAATTAATGGAATAACTTCATTGGCACATGCAATTACTTGCTTTTTTATTTGTGAAAAATCTACAGGATCAAAATCGTATCTTATTATATCAGTAAAAATTTCCTGAATAGCCATTTCTTTTAATTGCAGTGGTATAGAACTTATATGGCTTTCTTGATTGCCATACAATTCAGTGTAATTATCCTTGTTATTATTGTTTTTAAGGCGTTCAAATTGCTCTTCTATTAGCTTAACTGCAAGGTTTGTTATACTTCTTTTCCAGTAATATATTCTTTCGGTTGCCAGTTCATTTATTTGAAATAAATATTGTAAGTTCTTTTTATTTGATGATCCCGTGTTGATTATTGATAAATATCCGTTTATTACCTTGTCAATTCCATCTAGTTTATCGCTATCTTCTTTTTCATCCCATTTCTCTATTACATCAGTAATATTATAACTATAAAAATAATCGAGGATATTTTCATAGTACTTCGATAGTATTCGATAGTTTAATTCAATTCTATTAAAATTGAGATATTGCTGAGTAGTTTGATCTGTTTGACCATTACTTGGTAAACAAACATCAGATAATATTAATGGCCTGGACTTGAATACCAGTTCTTTAAGGCTATTTATCATCGGAATGACATCAGTAAAAGCGTATGCTTCCTCGTTAGGTTTTCCATCGTAATTTATTCTAACCAAGGATAAATTACTTGTGTTTATCTCACTATCATGCATCACATAATTTGTGATTAACCTGTTAAGTTCTGGCTGGTCTTTATCTGAGAAATCATAATGATCGGAGGAATCAGGTTCTTTCTTATACAAAATATTATTGAGCATATAAATTAAATCTATTCCGGAAAGCCCTAATTTATTCATGCTGATATTATGATTATGTTCAGTGGTATCAGTTTTAATACTTACAGTACAGAATATATTCTCGCTATCAGGTATTATTCTTTCAATCCATTCGTTTAAAGCAGGTTCAGCAATGGCCCGTGGGCTATGGATATCTAACTTGGGGTCGATGTTTTTTAAATGTATAGCTGTACGGTGGGTAATAGTAAAACCGGAACGGGGTGTAATTATCGACTCAGGTACAGGTGGTGTTTTTGCTTTACCTAATGCATTGATAACAGAATTCGCCCTGGTGTAATTACCCTGTGTTAATTGATGTACATTTTCAAATAACATTAAATCGGAACAGGCATCATGTAATGCTAGAATATATGCTACTTCTTTTTCAATTTCATTCTTTTGTTCCGGACTTATATTTTCAATATCCATATCCTTGCCATAAGGGTATTCGCGAGGGGTTTCAGGTTTTTGCATGTGTTCAATCAACTGTAAACCATCTACTACATTATATGCTTTGATTGTTTCTTGGGCATCAAAATTGTTTTCTTCCTCTCCGTGTTCATCATCCATTTTATCATCAATGTATGGAAATGCCCTTCTAAACTCATAAATAAAATATTCGAGACCTGTGGTTGTGTTATTATGTATGTTTCTTTCAAATTCGTACCCTAAAAGTGCCCCCAATGCTTGTCCATTAATAATTCCTTCAATAATCGTGTTTGCATTTTTTATTCTTCGCGATGATAAATTAACATTTGATTCCTGGAAGTTATAAATTCCGGAAATATTATTCCCACGAGTTACTGCCGCAGAAACAGCTTGGTTTAAAGATGGCGCAATGATATATCCGGCATTGCTTTCGTCTGTCCTGGGCAAATGGCCCTCTTTATCGAGGAAATGTGATGATACGGTTTCAGATGCAGGAACAGCTTTAAGGTTTTTATTTTCGCTTTTAACATTTTCCAGATAGCCAAAAGCTCCCAGGTATATTCCTTTTCTGTACTGGTCATTGCTATTAAGGGCATACCTGCTTTTAAACAAATGGTGTTTTATCATTCCCATTTTCCAAGCATCAATTCTGTAACTGCAACAGTCTAAATGTTCGGTTAATAATCTTTCCAAGCGTGCTGTTGGTAATTTCTGAAGCAATTCCAGGGCATCTATTTGTTGATTTAAGTAGGTATAGGATAGTTTCTGGTGTAAATTTTCGGTAATATGTTGGTGCAATAATTTATCGCTGCTGCCGGTGATTGTTTGTTGACTGGCATATAAAAACTTCCAACTGCTTTCTGATTCTGCATTCCCAGTTTCAATATGTAAAAACGGTTTTGTAACTTTTTCCTTCTGATATTCTTCCTCAGAAATCAAATTTTCTTCGCGATACAATTCGAGACTAAGGTTTACATGGCTCAAATCTAAGGCATGAAATAATAACCTAAATAGCAAATAATTAGGAACTATATCGTCCTTAAATCCATTCTTTTGTGTAAGTAAGCTATGGGATTTGGCGGTTTTAGATAACCATCCAATATAATTACAAGCTTCTTCATTTATTTTAGCTATTTCTTTCAGTCTTTTTGTTTCGGACAATGGATTATCATCGATCAGTTTGTTTTTTAATTTTATAACCGCTTGTGAAAAATTTTTCTTGAATAGATCAAGATCTGCATTATTGTAAGTTTCATATATTTCTCCTATTAGGTCTTTTCCTTCTTTAACTTTTAGATTATTCCAAACATCGGTAAATTTAATTGAATTAAATGCTAATGTATTGTCAATTAATGCATTGCTATTTATTAAGTCGTGATAATATTCAACAGAATTTGGGTTTAATCCTAATATGTTTAACAAAACCTTGTGAGCATCTTCACCCTCTGTATTTCCAATATTTTTTATTAAGGGAAAGATGCTTTCTTGCCATTTGTTTTCAATAGACAATATGATATTATGCAATGAATTGTAAAATCCAACCGAATAAGATAATTTTGAAAACCTTGTGGTTGGAAGTAAACCATAGGGTTGATTTCCAATTCGAATAGCTGGCAATGAGCCGCGTCCGCTAACATAAGTATTAAAGAAATCCCTGGTATTTAATTGATTGACTTCACTGAACAAAGGATTCATCATTGAACCCATCATATAACCTAATGTTGCAGGCCAAAGTGCAATATTCATAGCCCTAGCTTCACGTTGCTCTTCGCCATCTGCGTGCATCACTTTTTGAAAAGTGCGGTAATCAACTCCAAGAAGCTCGGATAACCACTGACCGTCCTTTTTTTCATACATATAAGGTTTATTAGGTAATGGTTCGAAAAGTGGTGCTCTTTTCAGATAATTAAAACTCATATCAGGATCGTCTGTTACTGTATAACCAGAATTTTCCTTTTCCGTATTGTTTGTTGGTGTTCCCTGGGGAACTATACTAAATCCTTTTTTACTGCTAGCGTGGTTGCTAAATAAATTTTCAAGTAATTTTTGCCCTTCATTGTAATCGGCGCTCATTCTAACTCCTAAGGCAATCAGGCTCTTAATTCCATTATTAGCTAACTCTTCGGAAATTTCAATTTTAAATCCAAGACCTTTTTCTATAGCTTCGCCAAAGTCGCCTAACCACTTAATATCTTTGTTAAGTTTAAGATCTCCGTCCTCCTGTCTCATCTGAGCTTTTTTTTCCGCAGAAGGGTTAGGGCCAACAAACAATGTTGATGGTATTCGGTTTCCCGGGGGGCAATTTAATATTTCGTTCTTATCTTCATCAAAACCCATAATTACAAATCGTTCTGGCATGATATTTACCTTAGGGGCCTGTGTCCAAAAATTTTGTTTGATATCCAGTTTGTCGCTATTTGGAAATATAAGAAAAGTGGACTGGACATTTATTTCGGCATTGTATTCGGTATCAATATTCACAGGTTTATACATCTCAAAATATCGCTCCGCTTTAATTTGGCTTCCTATATCCAACTCAAATTTTGTGTAAATCTTTTGTTTTTCAGATAAGTCGTTATTCGCAGCCCAATATTTTGTCCAGAATTCTTGTATTAAATCAATTTCGTTAGGTATTTGCTCTTCTTCTGTAGGAATAACAAGTAGTAATACTTTTTCGTTGGTTCTTTCTGGTAGTTCTGGAATTTCTCCTTCGGTGTAGGGTAATGGAAGGTATTTTTCTGTTAACCACATAGCTCGTCCGGAGCCATAACTTCGTACAAGGTTGCTCCATGCAGTCCTCTTTTCTTGTTCCATCCACAAAGGTTCTCCTCCATTATAACTGCCGGAAGCCCACATACGCGACCAGTAAATTTGCATATCTGCCACTTCCTTATTCGTTGGTACGTCTTCAAAAGTGTCTATTGCAGCTGTGTCTGGAAATAAACGAACCCATAACCAATGCTTTTGATCATAAAATTTAAAACGGGTTTCCATCTTTAAAGGGAAAAGAAAGATTGGATATGCAGCATCAAACTGATTTATATTTTTAATAGGATCGGTGAACTGATCGAATCCTTGCAGGTGCAGGTGTTCAACGCGCATATGCAGGGCCAAATTATCTTCGACAAAAGCTAATTCTTTTTCTATCACTACTTCTTTGTTCCTTAGCTCCTCTAAATCGGGCTTGTACTTGCCGGAATATACCCGCATTAATTCTATTCTTCTAAGCTCTAATCTCTTCTTTTTTTCGTTGAGGGTAAAAATCTTTTTCCTAAAAGCTCGAATACTATCTTGAATTTTAACCAGGTTTTCCCTGGATGTGTTATAATCGGGCATGTTATTCTTTTTTTAGGTTTTGAAGCATTTTAGAGGCATGTACAGCAACCATTGATGGTGTTTGGTATAATATATAAGCAAGTTCGGAAGAAATCATATTCTCGTTCCAGGTAAGTAGTTTATCTTCGTTGTATTGTTCTGTCTTTTCTTCTTCCTCGAATGAAAGATTCTGGATAATAGATATTGGGTTCTCCGAATTGGGCATGTTAATAAACTGATCAGTTTCCGAAGTAACATGTTCCCAGGTTAGTTCTTCCCAAAGAGATAGTTGATTGCTGATTTCATCTTTGTTTCCAATATCTAGACCAAAACGTGGTTCACCCGGGCGTTCTTTTATTACAAAAAACCAACCGGCGTTATCGAGCAAGTCGCTAGGTGTTTTTTTATCAGCAGGATTATCCGGAGCAATATCACTTTCCGTATAACCTTTTGCTTCATCAATATCCAAATCAAAACCAAAAAAGTAAATATCTGGTTCAACCTTGGCATCGTATAAGGGTGTTTTTATAAATTCCGGATTAATTTCGGTTTGTTCGTCATCAAGGTAAATGTTCTCATAAAGCTCCCGGGCCACATCTGTATCGGGTTCTCCGTTTTTATCGTTCCAACGTGCTTTTTGTGCATAAATAACTGCAGTTGGGAATTTTTTTAGCAATTCACCACGAATCACCAGTACCAGTTCGCTTTTATTTTTTCTGTCCTGTTCCCGATTGTCGTGTTCACCCAATTTCGATTTTTTAGACCATTTATGAATCTTTGGAATATCTTTATACTTGTCTTTTATAAAAGCATTCAATGTTCTGTCAACAAGTTCGTCGGTAACTTCAAATCCTTGACTGTTTAAATCTTGTCTTATTTTTTGTTCTTCTTCTTCCAGCATTTCGATGTCCAGCTCGAGCAAAGCGTTACTGATATTCCAAAATTGCCGGCAAGGTGTTCCACGCCTCTTGGTAGGATATTCATTAGTAAAAAGCCTGTTTGAGAAAGCATCATTTATCCCCACCATATATGCTTCAATAAACTCTTGGTTGGTTTCGAGTAGCGATATAGTATTTTGTCCGATAAAGTTAATATTTGGCAGAAAATTATCAGTCGATAACTCACTAAGCGGTTTATACATAGGATCGCTTATATCGGGTTCTGCCAGTAATTCTCCAATATCAATGCTTTCGTTTCTCTTAATAGAGGGGGGAACTTTCAAAAGTCCTTCGTAGATAAAACTTTGCATTGCATCCTTTGGATGTATAGTCTTCTGAATATCGGAAACAGCCATTTGAATGTTAATACTATTTTTCTCAACTACAATTCCTTGCTTAATACTTTCCTCGTTTATGGCATAACAATTCTTGAGAGCTTCTTTAAACTTAAAAGCCTCCCTACTATCGGTTTCCCCTGGTGATACTGTTGCGCTTCGTGGGGTAGTGGATATTTTAAAATCGGGGCATTTGGGTAAATCATTTATTAGCTCTTCGGCAGTACCTTTACTTTGTATGAGTTTTACAGATGCAGATTCTGATTTTTCGATTTTTACAGAAGTTTTGTTCAAATAGTAATAGACAAAAAGCATAATGGCAGCTAATGACCCTAATACTGAGTTAATACTTATAGCTTGTTTTAAGAGAATTAGCAGAAGAAAAAAAAGTACGGATAATGCCAATGGGATATATTTTATCCATTTATATTTAATGAGAATATCGGCAGTCCATTGTGGTAAGTTATTAGGCTTTAAACTGTTGACATTACTTTCGATGCCTGGTAATTCCGTAGATAACGACTTTGGATTGCTAAGCCGTATTTCTTTATTGTTTAACCTTGTTACAATTTCACCAAGTTCATCCCTTTTCGCAAATTGAAGTTTTTTGTATACTTTGCTGCCGGGGCGCATTACTTTTCGTACCGACATTGAGGTGATGGTATTAGGAATAGCACTTTGTTGCAGGTTATAATATATGTTTTTATTGTTTAGCTTTCCATCTTCTTTAGCCACAGTAGCTTCACTGCTTATTACCCGATTTGCAACCGGTGAAGTGTATGCAATAAATTGTCCTATTGACTGAGAAGCTAATGCATCTGAAAACTTGTTTTTAAAGGCACCGAGTACGGCTTTTGAGAGCTGAGCCTTACGGATAATGGCATTCGCTTCCATAATATCGCCAACCTGTTTCCAGGCTTGCTGTAAATAATCGTCTTTATTGTTTTGAATTACCTGTGTGCCAAAGGCTGCTGTAGCTCGATGTCTTGGATCAAGGCTTAAATTATGAATCCAGTTTTGATTGTTTGGTAAATTAATACCTGCCTCATCTTTTAAAAGACGGTTTACGCTAGCTTGCCAGCGCCCATAAAGTGGTGAAGTTATAACAGGGTCTTCGTTATTAATATTTTCGTTTTCATCTGCTTGCTTTGGTCCATTATAGGCTGCTAGATTTATGAATTCAGCAAGTTTGGTTTGAAATATATGAGGGAAATTACCGGGGATTGGCTCAATATTATCATTCGGTACTTTTAAAGCTCCACCTAAATAGAGTTCTAGTTCTCCATCATTTTCTGAAATTCCGGTAATATTTGGAGCGGGGTTTTTCACCTTTATTTTTCGTTTCCCTACGCGATTGTCAACAGGCTTAGGTTCAAGTAATTCCACCAGGTATTCAAAATCGCCCAGAGTTGCTGTTTGAAATTTCCATGTATGGTAGTAAGGAAACTCTTTGACACTGGAATTTTCCCATGAAACCATTTCCGGGTTATCAATACTGTCCAGGGTAATACCTAAACCTGCTCTCCGCCCAAGCTCGTAAACCGGAATCAAAAATGCAGTATATTCTGTATTCGGACTAAGTTTTCTTGGACAAAGCAGACGAGAGTATGTGTGATTTGGATTATTATTTAATATTTCTTTAAACCTCTTAACGGTATTGTCTGAGCCGGTTTGTATGCTTTCAGAAGTAAGTTCACCGTTAATATGAACATGTGCCCATGCCCAAAGTTGATTGTGCAGAGGGAATGATTCTGCTGTATTTTTTACAGTTATATATGGCAGGGGTTTATTCCTTACATCGTTACCATCGCTAAATTCATCAGCCTTAAGCACAACCAGGGCAAGCCATGGCATTAACCGATCAGTCTCATTGGTCGTGCCTAAAGAGTAGCGCCACGGGAAATCTTCATCGTAAAACTCAATATATGGTAAATAATTCGATTCGAAGTTTGTAATGCCATTGTTTGGTTCTGTTTTAATCCAAGCCTTGCTGTCGATACCTATAATATCGCCCGGACCATATAATTTAATTGACTTAGAGATGGTTTCAACCGGATTTTCACTTTGTTCGTTTGTGCGAACTCCATTAATAGGTAAGTTAACTGTTATCTTATTATGATAATTATCCAGCTCTAATAGACTATTGGCCGAAATACCCTGCCGTAAGTAGGGAAGGAAGCTGTAGTTTGCTATCGTTTCACTCATACTACTAATTCATTTTCGGGAATTATTTGAAGTTTATTTTCAAGACCAGGATCTTTTGCAACGGCTTCAGTCAGGTATTCTGTAGCCAATGATTCACTGGCAAAAGTTGTTTGAAAATTGGAATTGTTTTGGTCAGAGAAGCGTGTGTTATCATCGGAATTTACAATAACTGTAGCATTCCGTTTTAAAGAAACTACTGTATCAGGATTAATTAATTCAGGTTTGTTCGCTTTTCCTAATACTGATATGCCAGCTGCATTGCCTAGCAAATGTCTGCGGTGAAATACATCAACACCTTTAGCGCGCACTTTTGGCGCTCTTCGATACAAAATATCTATAATTTCTTTTTCATACCGTACTGTTCTTTTTGTTGCTTTCCCGGTTTTGTACGATCCTGCCGCAGGAGTATAGATAACTCCCCCTTGTTGATCCTCATACGCGTCTTGCGAAAGGTTTTCGCTATCCCTTTTTTTAAGGAACTGTCCCATGGCAAACTTCTCATAGGCAATGGTTGCATTATTAATTCCGATGGTAAACTTCTTGTAATCGGCAAGTGGCTGATAACCTATAAAATCGAGCGTTTTACCTAGTGGCAATAATTGCTGACTTATACGTATATCCCCGACCGGGTGCAGGAACCGTTCTGATTCTTCAGGCCCTAATTTACGGAGTGTAACCAGGTTTTTATTTCCTTTCGGTGATTCAGTCTGCCAGTTTTCATCTTTACTGAGTTCGTCAATTAGTTTTTGCTTTATAGCAATGGGTTCAAGTGTTACTTTTCGGTTGCTGCCAAAAGTTACATCAAAGTCAACATCAAATTCGAATAACAAAACTGAAATATATCCGGTTCCTCTAGCGCGCCAAGGGGTGGGGCCTTCGAGCGATAAAGATACCCGAACGGTAAACAATCCAATTCCAAAAACTTTTACCCCCAATGAGCTGGAAATGGAAATGATAAAATAAAAAGGAGAAAACTGAAATAACGCATCAAAAGCAATATGACCTTCTGCCTTAAATTCATCAACTCCGGCAAAAAACTCTGCGCGCGCACCAAATTGAGCGGTATTACTGGTAACAGCAAAATACCCCATGGCACGCAATTTCAATCCAGGTTCATTTATAAATGTAACAGAAATTCTTTTCGGTACTGGAAAGGGAAGTGCGGGAACATCGAATGCAGGATGAAATCCTCCGGCACTTGTTAAAAAATTGCTATTGTTACCCCAGGCTATTAACAAGCCAAATTCGCCGGCCAATGTAACACCAAGCACATTCGAATCAAATAAGCTTGCAAAAAACCAAATTCGTTTTTTACTGACCTCAAGTGCCCCAAGAAAATTAACTTGTAACAGTATGGCAGGTTTGTTCTTATCGGGCAGTGCAATTTTAATAATACCGAGTATGCCAATATCGCCCGAAAACTGAACAATAACCCCAAGGGATATTTCAATTTTTTGGGGTGTACCCCAACCAATTTTTGCCATTGGGCCTATTAGGTGTTCATCTTTTTGTGCCGGAAAGAATGTATTTAAATCATTAATAATACGGGGGGCATTATCAAACACATTTTGGGGGAACATAACGCTGTTAATGGAATTATCGCGGACTCCCCTGCCAATTTTTTCCAACAACATAGTGCGGTGTATTCCTACCAAGCCTCCAACAGCAAGTAAAGTAAAGCCAAGGCCTAATTGAACGCCCGAACCAAATTCGGCAGTTAGCATTATTAAAACCGAATATCCTTCGCTGCCATCCGGTAAGCGCGTATTGATAATACCAATGGCTTTAACCGATACCAATTCAAAAATAGTAAGCTCAAAAATGCCATTGTATTCAAAACGATCCGGCCAATATCTAATAAATCCACCGCCTTTAACGGTTTTTTCTATGTTTAAAGAAAGTAAAACACCGTAAGGAGGCTTAAACCTCATATTTAGGTCAACAGGGCCTAGGTTTCCGTTGGAGTTATCCGGAAATTTAAAATTAAAACTTAATCCAAAATCCTCCAACGAAAAAAACAAAGGGCCAAGGTTACCTTTTACATTTGTTCCGAGTGTAACAGGTAACTTTCCATTATCAGAGAGTATCTTGATGTTCGTGCCTATTAATTCTAAAGGACCTATTGTAAAATGAGTGGGTAAATAAATTGACAAATCACCGCTTCCTTTAAAATAAATGCCGTCACTGTTAGACCATCCCAATATTATGTCGAAAAAAGTCTCTACTTTTAAATCGGAAAATATTTCGGATATAAAACTATCTCCCTGAGAGGGATCGAACACAAATTCACCACCTTCCAAATTCAATTCAAATGAAAGGTTATTCTGGTTGTTTGAATTTACTTCAATAAATATTGATTGAGAAATGTTTTTAAAACCAAGCCTGGTTTCATCGGGGGTACCAAATATAAGCTTTAATTCATGAGGTGGTTTCTGCGAGAATTTAGCTTTAAGTTTAGCTGCATAATTTACCGGCTGAGCAGTCAACAGATTATTCTTTGTTTGAATGTTGCCTGGTCTAACTACAATTCCAATTCCACTGGTTATATCTCCTTCCAATTCCATTTGCAGCCCTGTGCCAAAATCCAATTTCAATTCGGTTCCACCATTAAAATAAGGAATTAGGCAAAATCCGGGTAATAAAGAATCGTTGCCGGGAATAGGATAAATATTTACACCTGCATCAACATAACCAATATCTTCATCGGGTACTTCATAAATTGGAATATGAAGTTCTTTACCGATTTGGGCAAAAGTTGGATTTTCTATTCCTAACAAGTTTGTAGCAATGGTTGGGTTTGCATTGTACTGTCCTGCTGGTAAATTTAGATCGATGCATATTTCCTCAAGCTTATTAAGAAACCTCTGAGAATCGAATTGGTCGGTTCCCCATTGGTAAATTCTGGTTAAGAAATTAGATGGATTCGCTATTAAATTTCCTAGTTCATTTAAGTGTAAAGTTTTTCTGTCGTAAGGTATTCTGTTTGGATCATTATCGCCATTATCTAATTTTGGAGTGTAATATTTATCAATTTCAATGATGTGGGCTATCCTCAGAAAAGTAAAAACGCCAGGGTAGTAATTTTCTAAATAATCAATTATTAAATAGTCAATTAATTGTTGAGGGAATTCTTCAATATATGCTGGTAAAGCTTGCCAGGCATTGCCAATAGATTCAAAGAATGCTTGTATATCACTAATAGTTGAAATGGTATTATTTAATTCATTTGCCAAATCGGAAATTGCCCTAAGATATTCAACTGTCCCGTTTGCATCCTCCAAATTAAATACTGCATCAATTAGGTTATTTACAGTATCAACTAAAGCTTCAAAATCCGGGGCTTCATCAATAGGAAAATCCCATCCCAGATCATTTAACAACTCAACAAGTTCTTCGGGAGGACTAAATTTTTCCGCTACATTATCAATTATAGTTGGAAAAAACTTTAAAAATCGTTCTACAGTACTAATTGCCATAATCTTATAGATTTAGTACATATTTTAAGGGTTTGTCCATATCGAGTGGCTTATGATGATACCGACTAAAATTCATGTTTTTTATCAAATCCCATTCTGTTTTTAACTCAATAATATTTGAAAGTGGATCGCTAATTAAATTATCATTGTTGTTAAAAATGTAATCTGCAATTTCAGAATCACTGATTATATCGTTGTATTTTCCAATGGAAGTATCTCTAAGTTTATTCCTTAAAAATCGTAGACTTATATGCCTTGTTGTTCCAATCACCCCTTTTGTAACTAATTTATTGATAAAGCTTTGTTCTCCTCCTTCATTATCGAGATACTTAAAGGGAGATTGAGTAGGTAAGTTCGAATAGTCTGGAAAGATATTTTCACTACTTAATCGATAAAGATCATAAAAGACTGGATCACACATTAATCCGTTGTAATCAAGAAAGAGATGAATTGGTGAACTATCTTGGTTTCCTAATTTTTTTGCTTTTATTGACATACTTTTTGTACTATTTAGTTGGATAAACATCAAATATGACCTTGTAGTTGCTTTAAATATCCAATTGTATGAAATAACACCTTCTAATTGAAATGATTTTATTATTCTTGGAATTATTTCTTGTTGATAGATTGTCTCAAGTTTATGTCTGTTTATATTTCCTAGTTTCTGATATTTGAACCCCGTGATTTTTGATTTTATTTCATTGTTGCAAATACGACAAAAATCGGGAGAGCCTTGTTCTTTATTAGTAGTAATATATTTTTTAATAATTTCATATCGTTCAATAGGACTTGTTGGCTCTTGAGGTAATGGAGAACGTTCTATTGGAAATGCATACGAACCGTAGATATAATTTTTCATTTTGCATTCAAAATTTGATCTAAATATTTCTTTATTAACAACATCACCATTCATTAACCTAACTCCTCCTTCAATAGTATAAATATCGAACCAGTGTACTTTTTGATTGTTTGGTATAGGATATTTAGTATCAAAGCCATAAGGCAACCCATTTGTTTCATGCTCAGGTCTAAGAACATCCAATGGAAAAAAACCATTTCCATTTTTTAATATATTTTTTTCATTCTCACTCATAAGAGACTTCCACTTGAGATTATCAAGTAGAAAGTTTAGAAAATCGCCATTGTTAAGTAAAACTGCAGGGTCAGTTATGCCATGGTTGTTCATAAAATCTTCATATAACACTGGAGAAATGTTTTTTGGTTTCCAGCTGTTTTTAACATCTTCATTAATATCGAAAATGTGTCTTGGATATTCATCTGCTAATCCGAATGAATGTGCTAGTTCATGGGCAAATGAATGTAAATATTTTCCGGTAACATTAATCGGCGCATCAGAACTCTCAGTTTCGTAACGTATTGGTTTATTACCATGTAGGTCAATCCAGAAATATCGATAAATAGGTTCAAAAACTAAATTGGCAATTGTTTTGTATGGTGACGAATCTATTTCTATATCATTACTATATGCAGGATAATTTCCATAATTAATTTCGTAGTTTTTCTCCTGATTATCGTCATTATTATTATTAATTATAATGCAGATTGCTCCAAAGCTTTTAATCCTGCTGTCAAAAAAAATATCCTTTGTATTACCGATTCCTTCTAAACTAACATTTTCAATGATATTTTTAGGTTCTTCGTAGTCTAATAAACTATATGCAGGTAGTTTTTTTTGTATTGAATTACCTGGTTTTATAAAGAATCCAAAACTTGTAGCAGACTCAATTTTAAGCCAATAATCAACTGAAATATCAGGTCTTTTATTTAAATTATCTATTTCACTTGTTGATTTATATATTTTGTTTTGATATACAACTAAATGACTTATTTTATATTCTTGATTTTTATTCCATTCTTCAGGTAAAATATTGAAATTGGATGAAATAAAACATCTAAAAATATTTATATATTCCTTACAATAATGAAATGGAGGGATTTTAAATAATTCATCTGCTAATTTCTCAGTAAAACTGTTAAATATTGGTTCATCTTCTTCCCTAAACGCTTCTGACAACAGCAAAATATTAAAAGGATCTGGCATACTAGCAATAGCATTTGGAACAAACTCAGCCTTATAAGTATTAGCCATAATTTAAGTGATTTTTAAGTTTGTATAATAAATCTCTTACCCTTTTACTATTAATGTAATGCCTCCTATACTAGCTTTGGTATTAACATCTATAGCTTCAATATTAAATATCGTTGCACTCTTTTTAAAAATAAAAAAGTAGGGTATCCTTAGAGTCATTTTATTAACTCCTGGTGTAAATTCATGAGCCCATGTATTTTTTCCATCTTTCTTAATTTCCTCATACTTTTCTGTATCTATTTTACTCTTCCATAGCAGGGAAATAAGATATATGATTAACTTTACTATGAGGTATTTGGTTGTTTTGCTTTCTGTTTTATTTGTTTTAAAGTTTTGAGTCGTCTTAAGTTTGGATTCTTTGTTTTTTAGTACCAGAAATCTTTTTGCAGTAAATTTTCTTTTAGTCGTATTTAAATCTGCCAATCCTTTTAATTTAAAATTTTGTACAAGTGTTTTATTCTGAGTGATTTTCAATCTAATATTTGCCTGCTCTATTTGCAAGGTATTAACAATGTTAAATTCGAACTCATTGCCCTGGCTTATTATGTTACAATTCTGTTGGCCTATATGTCTGTCAGTGCGTGGAAAAAAAGTCTCGGCAGAATCTGGCATATCAACGGTAACATAGCTATAAGCCCTTGCAAACAGGCATCGGTGCCCAACATCCTCTTCATCGGGAATAAAATCAAAATTGACCAATGCTTCGTCATGGCCTAATACATTTACAGATTGAATACCTATTTGAGTAGCACTTGGTCGGTTAAAACCTAATGAGGGATTACAAATAAACAATTCAACAATACATGAATTGCAAGTCATGTCTCCATCGTTATGTACTTTAACTTCAATCCTATGCTTTTGCCCTTTTGCCAATTCATTTGTAGGGATTAACTCTCCCGAAGAATTGTATAGTTCAATATTAGGACTGTTCCAGACTGTAGTACCCGAAGGTACTGGCCTAATTCCCACATCCCCTTCATATGATGCTATGTATAGAAATGTTTTGTCTTTAAAGTCCCTAGGTTTTTCGTCATCATCACCAAATAATTCCTTATTCTTGGGACTCTTTAAAAACCTTTCCCAATCCCTTTTTGCATCATCTTTAAGTTTATGTATTAATTCTAAAGTTTTCATTTTGTTTATTTATTGGTTCAACGGCACTATTTTTTCAGCTTTTTTTCTAATTATACTCTATAAAACTTCTTCAAATCGAGTTTTAAGCTTTATAATATTTTGTTGCTGGGATCGATTATATCTGTCTGTGTATTCAGAACTGCGTCTTCGGGTGTTACAGGAACATGATTTTTAGTCTCATCATTAATATGGTCATGTTCTTTTACTTTTCGCCAAGCTTTATATCCAATTCCTTTATCAGCGTCAAGATTAAAATCAGCCAGATTCAAATTGTTTAAAAAGTCCTGATAAAGAGTACTGCTTAATTCAACAGCAGAACCCAAACTTTCTTGGTTCGCAACTGAAGATAGGTTATTGAATTTCGAGTTTGTATCAGATTCATTATCCCCGTCAGATTTTTCAATGAATTCTTTCATTATTTCATACCTGTCTCTATTAAAGTCTATTGGTCCAAATATGTATCTTGAGAAATCGGAGCCATAATATACCTTTGCAGCACCAGTACATTTATCTTTTTCAAGGTTAATCATATTGGGTATTGGGTATATAAGATGGCTTTCACATTCCATACCATCCAGTTTGAATTTTTTTGTTGGGAAGTAATTCATTAAACTCGCAGCATTATGGCCAATTACATCACGTTCTCCTGAGTTATAGACATGCTGTATGATATAATGTGAAAGTTGTGAATTGAATGGAAATCCAAAACCATTTAATACAATCCCCTGATGAAGGTTCATGTAGGCATTATAAAGCTCATCATAAGCTAAAGAAATTAGAAATCTTATTGGAGCCGCTGTTAGTGTAGTTACAGTGGCTATTAATGCATCAATTATAGCTGCTGCTGCCAGGAATGGCGCCAGAATTGCTGTTGCAATTGCCTTTAATACGCCAACTATCCCATTGTCTCCACTCATGCCATCCGCTATCGAAGAACCCAGATCCTCAAAGTTTTCAACAAGCTGGTTCCAGATTTCTTCCATTTCTTCTGTAAAAGAGTATGGTTCAGGTTTAGGTAAGTCAAGAGCATTAGTTGATTTACGAAACCAATATAACCACAACCTATACGCATCATTAAGATCATCTGTATTCATTTTTGTACCATATAGAGAACGCCCATTTTCGAAATAAACTTTTTCTATTGATTCCAGAATCAATTTATTCAGCCCACCTGGAAGTTCGCGTTCATTCCCATTGATAATATATTCTTCACCAAGTTTACTTTGAATAAATTCACCTCCATTTGTATAGTTTTTATAAGCCATAACATCCTGATGGTTTTCAATCAGTTTATGTCTTTTAGGATGATTACGATAGGGGCCACCTGAAACAATATTAACAAAAGGATGCCCCACAATATCTGCCGAATAATGAGTCAAATACCCTAAAGCATAGGCATGTTCTATGGTTCCAGAAGTTGAATTGTCAAGTAATGCTTGTGCAAACTTACCTGTGCGACGATAGTGTAGAGTGTCAAACCACCACCAATCATCAAAATCTTGCCCGTCTTGAATAGGATTTTTTAATAGATCAAATAACTCTGCATTATCTGTGATAAATTCTTCTAATTTAGCGGTTAAAGTCGTTGTAAGTATACTAAGCAGATTTTTAATTTCATTAACTAGCTGTGAAATTTCCTGTAAGGTTGATGAACGAGCTTCAATGTCATCATATACCTCCTCAAGAGTATCAGCGGCATCTTTTAATGCTTGAGGGATAAGGTCTTTAATTTGTTTTTTTAGGTCTTCAATAAAATCTGTAATATCCAGATAAAGATCAATAAATTTCTTTAGTGCAGGATCAATATCTTTTGTGTTAAAGAATAAAAAATCGGGGCCTTGACATCCAAGAAGGAATGCCGAGGCAAATTCCCCATCCAGTTTATCTAAAAATGGATGATACGAAGGTTCTAATTTAGCCTTAAGGGTCTTTACGACCTCTTTAGCTACAATGTGGTGAATAGCAGGTCCGGGCATAACTTGTTGTTTTTATGATTAATGATATATGTAAAATTTCATTACTTAGTCACAATATAATTTCCTAATGCACCCTAGCTGCCTGCACATGCATCCAGTCAAAGTTTCGTTGTCTGCCAAGGCTAACCCAGCCTTCTTGTTCCCATATTTGCCACCATTTGTTGTATTCAGGTTTTGCAAATTGGGCACGGTCGCGTCCCCAGCGCAGTTTATTGTTTGAAGGATCGTAGTCCATGGCTATTCCCCAACTATGCATCGATGGTTTACTCCCGCCTCGTATGGGTCTGTCGTTAAAACAGCCACCCCACATGTCAAGCCGTAACCGTTTTATTTCTTCAAGGCCATAATGATCACGAACCGCAATAAGTATTTTCTCAAGGCTTTCTTTTACTTTTTTATGGCATTGTATTTTTTTTGCCTGTTGCGAGGTGTTCCATGAAAAGAAATGAGGGTAAGGAGGAGTGAATAATGTTTGGTTTTTTCCTTTCTCACCATAAAATGAGTAGAATTCATCAGTGTATTGTTTGAGCCAGATCTGTTTTGTCTGTTTTTCAATATCCTCTGGTCTCCAATTCTCTTCCAATTTTCCATTAATCAGATATTGATGGAGCAATTCGGATGCATATTCTGTTTGCGGTCCCCAATACCCATCTATCTTACCTGTTTCAATGTTATACTTTTTTGCCATTATTTGAAGCAAGCCAACAATTTTTTGGTACACCGTCCAATCTGGTTTTATTCCCTCGTATTGCAAGATAGTGTTGAGGCATGTATCATCGATAATTCCATTCAATTCTCCTGAATACTTGCCATCATTTTTTAGTAATTGCTGAACAAGCTTGTATCTTGACTTTTCATCATCAAAATCAATTTCAGCGCTTACAGGATAGTGGGTGGCAATTTGCTGTTTTGTTGGCATATAGTATATCCACCCTTTAACAAACAGCCACCTTGAGTCATTATTTAATGAAGGATTAAATTCAAGAACCTTGTTTTTGAAAGAAACCCAGTCTATTGTATCCTGATAGTACTTCTCCCAAACTTCCCAGCGCGACCCGCTTAGGTCGGTACGTTTATCTGTCCAAAATATGCTCATCGTTGTTTGCGTTTTTTTCTACCAAATAATTTGAATATGCCACGAATAACAGTACCTGCAATTTTTGCCGCACCTCCAATTGGTGTGTATCCAAGTATTGTTTCGCCAACATCCAGTATTTTTTCTACCCTACTACTTACGGATTTTCCATCTTTGTCTTGCTGAGCACCTTTCAGTAGCGATTTTACACTATCGAAATCAATTCCTTCGGGAAGAGCCTGTTTTATTGAATCACCTAAAGCAGCATCAACCAGTCCATTTTTAACTTTGCCGATAAGTTTTTTGAAATCATTGTCATCTTTTATTCCATTGGGTTTAAAGTCTTCTTTGAACAACTTGTTTTTCTCTTCCTTTTCACCCAATAGAAGTTTCTCGACAAATTCGGGGATTTCGATTTTTTCTCTTAAGGCATCGGTTAATTTGGTCTTTGCTTTAATGGCAGCAGTTTCGAAAAGTGCTTTGAAGAAGGATTTGTCGCCCCTGTTTTTTATGTCTCTTACAATATCTCTAATGTCGCTTTCATCAATTTCAATTCCGAGGAAGCGTTTTCGTAATGCAGGCAGTAACTTTTCGCCTTTGTCTTTTACCTGGGCTTGCATCCTGACAATCGACTCAATAAGTTTTTCATTATCCCCTGGGATATCATTTACAAATGTTGTGTTAAAGCCACTTAGTGCATCTTCCAAATTATCTTCTATCGTATTTCTTTTATCTTCCTGAATGTTGGAATATAATTTTTCAGCTTCATCGTATTCTAAAAGAAGTGTATCGATACGTTCTTTTACCCGCTCTAATGTCGCAATTGCATCCTCAAAGTTTTTTGCATGGGCTTGCGTATCAGCATTTGCTATGTTGTCTTCTAAACCTTTAACAATATGTTCGTTGGTTTTAATAGCTTTTAAGTCACCAACACGACTATATATTTGCCTCGAAAAATTATTGTAGTTTCTACTGTTTTTATCATTTTCTTCTTCGTTTTTAATGCGTTTGTTTTCTATGGCCTTAGTCTTTGCTTGTCTTGCTAAGTCAATGGCTTTGTTATATAACTTAATCGCCTCTCCAGCTTTGGATTCGTTTTCTGCAGAATTGAACTTACCTATTGCTTGCGTGAATAGATCAGGCGCATAAGATTCTGCATTGGCGTTTCTTGCTTCAGAAATGGCAAAGTTTGCTTCTTGTTTTTTAACTGCAAGTTGCTTTGTTTTACCCAACATTGCATCTATTACTTCTTTAGTCTGATTTTCACTCTTAGAGAAATAATATCCAAAAACAAGGGAGACAACTATTTTAAATGCATCTGGTATTTCTTCCATTGTGCCATAAAAGAATATTGCTGAAATAAATGAAGCAGCAACCACAATTGCAATAATCCCACGTAGAGATCCTTGTGGCAGCCCCAGACTTTGACGCATTAAAAAACTGGTAACTTCCATGATGTCACCATTTTCATCAGCTCTGTCTAGCATCATTTTCCTTGATTTATACGCTACAGCGAGCAACAGCCATAAAACCCCACTAATAAAAACAAAGGCAGTACCTGCATAAGCTACCCTTATCCATTTATCTTTAGTTTTTTCTTTTTCAAGATGTTGCGATTGTTCATTAAGAACTTTTTCAAGACTGTCTGCTCGAGCTTTGAGCTTAACGTTCTCAATAGAGTCATTTATCGCTTTTTTTTCATCCTGAGGTAATACCTCTGGAGTAATGGCAACCAGGAATACTGCAATAAGTAAAAATATTAGTTTTTTCATGGTATTTGTTTTAAGAAAGGCAGAGGATGTAAATACTGACTATATAACTATTGTTGTCAAAAATGATAACTAGAATTACAGGATTGAAGAGTTTTTTTTCATCACCATCTTTGAGGGTTTTGCTGGCATTTGCTTTTGGTTACAAAAGGGGTGTTGAGGTCTCAACAGATTGTTTAAATCAATTGGTGAGATTAAAAACCTCATTGAATTCTTGATAGTTTTTTAACCGTTTATTGTATAACCCATCTTTTTGCTCTAACTGGGGACTACTTGAAATTTTCTTTTTAAATAGGTATAAAACAACAAAAAATACTAATATGACAAGGATTAGGAAAACAATTAGGAAGATTGTTTTATGGTTGTAATTAGTTTTTGCCCACCAGGCTAAAGAAAAAGAAACCAATGCAATGCATATCGAAACGCATATTCCAAATCGATAGAAATTTATTTGTATTTGCCTACCTTTTCCTTCCATAATAACCCTTATATTATTGTTAACCTGTGGTAGCCAGGGATTTGCTTCTTCCAATGCTTTTTGTTCAATGTAATAACCGGCAATTAAGTTTTGATAAAACAGTATGTCGTTTGCAAAAATGGTATATAGTCCAATACCTATTAAAACACCGATAAGGCCTGTTAAAATGAACATATCTGGTTTTTCAAAAGGATTACCAATTTCTGCAAAAATGAACCCAATGGCACTAATGCCGAAAAGTAACCAAGTTGATCCAACCAAACGATATTTTGACTGTATGTCGTTTAAACTATTTAACTTTTCGCTTAATTTCTGATGATACTCCCAAAGAAGTTGGTTCTGATCTAGCTTATCCATGTTTTTAAAATATCATCGGTTTACGTGCTTGAAGGATTAGCTCTGTAGTACTTTTAACTTGAAACTTTCCAATTAGTTTTTTATGGGATTCAAGCGTGCAGGAACAAATATTTCATTGTGAAGCTATCTCTTTTGCAATATATCTTTGCCCCAACAATTTAAAAGAACATTTCCTCTACGAGATTTGTATAAGAACTTTTTTATTTTGGTTGTTTATTGATTTGGCTAGAAATGTGTTTTGAGTTTTGCTATAGATAACTATATGAGCTGCGGCTCACATGTATACTTGAGTTGGTGCTTCCTAAAAAAGGTTTCATCAATTAGAATACCTGATTAATGAATGCTTTCTCAGGGTAAAGAGAAATAGAAGAGAACATACTATAAAAAACATAGCTTCGCTATGGCCAATCCCATATTAAAGATATAGGTATATGTTAAATGGGGATTTTTCAATTGTACCTAATATACGAAATGATTGCTCCGATGTCTAGAGAGGAATTCAATAATCTTACTGTTTTTGTATGATAATAAGTTATTAACCAATAATGCTGTTAATGATTTTAGAGATAATTTCCAATTTTAATAATATGTCATGGGTTGGAATAATAACCTTGTTAAAGTAATTTTCTATATACAAGAGATTATTATTGGTGAAGTTGGCTTGTCATTTATCACAATAATACATTACTGCACCTCCTATAAATACTACCTTAAATTACATTCTTTATTGTCATGGGTTGGAATAATAACCTTGTTAAAGTAATTTTCTATATACAAGAGATTATTATTGGTGAAGTTGGCTTGTCATTTATCACAATAATACATTACTGCACCTCCTATAAATACTACCTTAAATTACATTCTTTATTGAAAAAAATACTACTATTGTAATCTTATTTGTTAATTCTATTTAGTGATTAATGGATTGATATTTAAGGTTTTGAACTTATTTCTCGATACAGAAAGTGAGAAGTATTGATATATAGGTTGTTATGGGGATTGGGGGACAGGTGGGGGACAGGAAAGTTGGAAGAAAGTGGTGCAAAATAATTCCTAAAACATCAACTGTGGTTATTTATCAGGTTATTTCTCTACCGACAAATGTAGAATATATTCACACAGATTACATTAGAAAAGCAAAGATTACCTATTAATTTTTACATATTAAATTCCAGCCAATTTACCTCTCAATTTAACTCTATCTTGTTTTGAGAGTTTATCATCTTCAATCAGGAACTTTTCAATGTGTAATTTTCTATGATTTAAATGTTCTAGAATTTATTAAATTCTTTTAATCCAGAGATATCAAACTCATCAAAACTATGTTTTCATTATTGATAATTTTCTGAAAATTGCTTACCAAATTATATAGAATATCTATTAGTATTTTATCCAATGGGTTATTGTGTAATATGTTGCGTACATATAGTTGTTTTTTGAATTTATTATCCAACAAAAAAACTTGTGGAAAATCATAATAAGTACAAAAGTTTTGTTTTTTTTTAAAAAAAAGGGATGAAATTATCATATGTCACCCTTTTGTCACGCTTATTTTCTTGACAATACAATTGAATTGCCTTATTATGCAATGTCTATTGGTAATTGCAATATAATCATGATTGTTATTGCGATATACTATGTTTTTGAATATAACTTTAACTAGGAAGAAAGTTATTGACTGGATAATTAAACAGATTAACTATGAATATAATTACTTGGTTTACCATACTTTTATTACTTATAACAAAAGGACTATTAGCGCAAAGCGATATACATTTTTTGAGTGTCGATTCTCTTGAGACATATGGGGAGGTTGAAATTTCAAGTATATGTTATAAAGGTGGTAAATTCTATTTGCCTGCCGAAAAGAAAGATACGATTTTTATTATGAAGGTTGTTGATAATACTTTACAAGTAGAAGGTATTATCAACCTTAAAGGATTAAATGCAAAATCAGAAATTGAAGGCTCTTTTCTCGTTGACAATAAATTTTTTTTAGTCGATGAATATAATGCGCAAGTCTATGCCTGCAATTTAAATACCGGCAATACCGAAAAAGTGGTATTTAATGGATTCGATAGAGATGTTTATAAAAGTAAAGGGAAAGTAGGGAATGAATATGGATTTGAAGGTATTACTTATAATTCTGATAATAATTTAGTCTATTTGTTAAGAGAAAAAAATAGAAATAAGGAAAGTAGTGATTTGTTAATATGCCACTTAACGTCAGATTCGGGTAGATACGTTTTGACTTCTAGTAACACCATTACCGTTGATAGAGCTAAGGATCCTGAAATGCGATATGCTGACTTATTTTATTTTGACTCATCTTTATACCTGCTGAAAACAACAGAATACAAATATATTATTGAGCGTATTCCTTTAAACGATAATGGAGAACTGGGTAAAGATTTTCCCATTGTCCCTATCCTGAATTTGTCGGGTAAAATAAATGGAGTGAATAATATTTTTAATACAAATCTGGAAGGCTTAGTAATTGTCGGTGATTCTTTGTACGTCGTAAGCGATAGTGGTTTAGGTTCTAAGCTAACTTTATTCGGTCAGATTTTTCTGAAATAACTTTTAAGTTCCAAAAACAAACATTCATTTTATGAATTACAAATCGATAAAATACTTCATTAAGGTACTTGTAGGCTTATTATTTATGTTCTCTAAGACATCATCGTATGCACAAAATAATAAAATACAATTAGTGGTTCTCAATAGTGAAGGTAAATTGATGCAACCAACCGGTAAAGAGAATGGAGCTATCTATGGAAAAGACAATTTATTGAATTGCTCGAACCGAAAGGGTTTTAGGATTCTTGTTAAGGGGGTTTCTGAAAGCAATAGTGCTTTGTATTATTTAAGGTACGAATACAGAGCAAGTGACACTAGAGATTCAGTAGGTATATTGGGGGTAAATGCCAAAATAAAACAAGCAGAGTACGTTAAGGGTGACTTTTTACTTTTCAATGTTCCAATAAATACTAATAAGGACACTTGTTTAGTTCATTATCAGCTAATTAAAACTAATAAATGGGGTGCTAAAAATAATTTCATTGAAAAAGAATTTAATACAACAAGAGAATGGTACGAAAATTATCAGAATACTATAATAAAAGAGATTGAGATTGGTATTAATCGTGATGAAATATTGGCTTCAGAGGTTTCTGGTTTAATTAAAGAGTCAATTTTAAATAAAAACAATTTAAAAGGAAAATTAGACACCTTAAAAGAAAATTTAAAAAAGATTAAATCTCTAAATGAAATTGAAATAGAAAAGTATAATGCTAAATTATCTACCTATAAAATAACATTGGAAAAATTATCACTATTAGATCAAGCATCTGGTGTAGTGTCGAATATGGTTAGTATTAATAATGCAATCATTCAGGAAAATGAGAATCTTATAAACTATAAAAGTGCTGAAAAATTAAAGAAGGATAATCTGAATCAAAAGATAAAAGAAATTGAGAAAAAAATAGAAACCTTAACAAAACAGTTTAACAGTCCTGCTTTCTTGGAATCAAAGTTGAGTGACGAAAGTTTAAAATTAGCTTATTCAAGCCTTTATGAGCCTGTGGCACGGGTTCTACATCAAGGAGTGTTGATATTTGACTCACCAATAACTAAGGAAATAATCTACGAATATAATCAGCAAATCATCGAAAATACAGATAAAGCACAGTTTCATCTTGAGAGAATGACACCGACACTTCCGGTTTTAACTACTGATGCACAATTGTATGTTAAAATAACGAACATTAATTCATCTGCGTTTAAAGATTTTATTTCATTTAACCCAGATTTGATTTTTGATACAAGTGAAAGTGTCACTGAAGAAGATGTACGAAATGGTTCACAAATTCAAGGATTAGAAAATGTAGATTTTGAGTTTCCGGATATTAGCCTAATTGAAGATTTTCAATATAATAAAAATTTAGAAATAGGCTTGATGCCTCCGACTAATGAAGAAGTTAATAAGATAAAGGATTGGGTAAAATCTGTGTGCATTGTTGAACAGTATGATTATGAAAAAATAGTTGAACTTTGGAACGAATCTAAGGGGTTTGATTTTAATGGCATTGATAAACTATTAACAGTTAGAGTAACTGGTGCATTAAACTACCTTTTGGAACTTGTTTCAAATAGTAGTCCCCCTGAAAATTTTAATATTATCCTTTCTCCTGATATTCAACCTCTTGTTCTTGATCAACCAGAAAAAATCATAAATAAATACTTAACTTCGATTATTAAAAATAATAATTCAGAGAAATTTGTATATGCCGATTATTTATTACCGCATGCAAATATTATCCTTACACTTAAAAAACCAAAGGTAATTATCAAGGCAGACACTTATTACGAGGAGGGTTATAGTATGGAAGTTGAGGATGGCAAATTGGGAAAACCAACTTCAACTATAAAAAAAGGGAGTCACATAATTGCATATGATGAATTAGACGCAACCAGGAATAAGAAACGGTTTGCTTTAGTAGCGGGGATTGCATATACGCCGATCTTTGGTTATGAATATTCAGAACATCTTATTGCTGGTACCCAAAATCAAAAATACTTGCAGGAGGAAAGTTCCTATAGTCATAAGTTTGTACCAACATTGTTTTTTACAACGTATCTGAGAAAAACGGATTTATACAGTAGCAATCGTTCCTTATTAGAAAGATTGCATTTTGATGTTGGTATAGATTACGCAGATGCTGATATACTAGATAATTTTTATGTGGGAGGAGGTTGGGAACCTTGGAGAAATGTTCAGATATCAGGTGGCGTTAGACTTGGAACAATAGACAGGATTGATGTCGAAAAAGTAGATCCGTACACGCTTGATACTTCCTATGCAAAAAAAGAAGAGTTCAAAGTTGGTGGCTACTTTGCTATTAACTTTGGGTTTAATTTAATACCTACAGCTATAAAATCACTTTTAAATCCGGCAGAATAATGAAAAAAGAATGGATGTTAGTAATTTTTGTTGGAGTGCTATTTTTTTATAGCTCATGCGATGACAAAGAGACTTTAGGAAAAACATCGCAAGCGATTATTAAAGGTAAATGTACTTTTTATAATGTTTTTGAAGGTGCTATGCAAACAAATGATTCAATAGAAATTTATATTGAATCATTAAGTGCTAATACTGCTTTGTCTTCAGGAATGCCACAGATTATAATGGGATCGAAGTTTCAATTTGGTCCGTTAGACCTAGGAGATTATTTGTTAAAAGGAGAATTTGAAGATGTTGAGAATGATATAGTTTATGTAGTAAATGATACTGTACATATAGCATTGAAAAGCGATTTAATAATTAAAGATTTGTTGTTAACCCCCTCGTTTAGTACACAATTTATATGGGGGCGCATACGATTTAAGGACATTTTTACCAATGATATCGCTGGTGTAGCAAGTTTGGATATATCAGAGATTAAAGCAATTGATTCATTTGTAAACTTACCTAATGATGGGGCATCTATTTTATCTGCCCCTGAGTATATGTTTGGTCCATTGGTGCCAGGAAACTATCTTCTGACTTTTCGATATACAGATTCCTATGGCTTATTGCATGAGTTAAGTGATACAGTGAGTTTGGGAGAATCAGTAAAAAGTGGAGAGAGGGATTATGTTTTAGATCTTAGTAATGAAAAGCGATTTGTTAAAGGGCATATTCAATATATGGACATCTTAACAGGTCAATTATGTGATGCATTTAATTTGAAAACGTCTAAGATAAGAACTTTTAATAGCTACTCACAATTACCAAACAATGGAGAATCTACTTTACCAGCCCCCAATTATATGTTCGGGCCATTAGGAAATCAGAATTATATACAATCTTTCAGTTTTGAGGACGATTATGGGTTATTACATTCTGTTATAGATACATTGTATATGGATAATTTTGATGTGCTAAATGAAAAGAATTACACCTTGACCATTGATCCAAACACAGTATTAATTGCACAAGTCGTTGACTCATTAGAAAATGGAATAGAGAATGTAAAAGTATATCTGTATAATAATTATGACTATCTGGAGAAGTACAGGGCTAACGAAACTGCGGCAATTGATTTTGGGATAACTAATAAAGATGGTAAGGTTATCTTTACTGATCTAAATGCTGCTCGTTACTACCTTTATGGCGAGAAAATAATTATGCAAGACACTTTGGAAACCTATAACTCTGAATTTGATCCTTCAATTCAAGGTCCTGTTATTAGGAATGAAATAAACGTACAGCAAATAATAATTCGATGAAGTAAAATTGAAGATTGGTTTAAAAAGGAAAACATGAAGTGTAGAAGTTCATCCACCAAATAGATTTTTGTTATCAAACCGAAATCTTATAAGGTCGTAGTTTTGATTCGGAATGGTTATCGATAACAGAGGATGGAACTTTACTAGTTAAATGTCGTGTAGGAAAAGTATGCTTGGGATGGGTGCACATTTATATTTAATTTACTACAAATTACATTGTCCAAACTATTATATATAGTAAATAAATGATTTTTAAAAATTACTCTTTATAAAAGGCTTTAATTGATCAGAACCAATATTACTAAAAAATAAATTAATTAAATCTAAATAGACTCTTGACAAAAAATCAAAACGCTATTACATTTTATACAATTTTTTATTGTTTAGATATAGAGTAATGAGTGGATATAAAAAACAGTAATGTTTATTTATGACTATTAAATTAGGATTAATGAGATTAGATAAAATTCTATGCTCAAACTTAAATAATAAATCTGTGTATGCTAGTTTAAACGTGAAACTGAATTACATAAATCTTGTTAACTAAATATTATAGAAGTTTTAATTAAAGTATAAGTAACCAATTCCAATTTAGTATTTACTAAGGAATATTAAATTTAAAACAAGGAGGTAATTATGGAAAATCTAATTACGTATAAAATTGTTGCAGATAGAAACAGAAAATTAAAAAGTGCAGCGAAATTAGCATGTGCATTTTGGAATAAATTTGTTATACCTAATTCTTCAATCGTAATTCGGTTAGGCATATTCACAAGTTTAGGAAATGTTATAGCAAGAGCATATGAGCCATTTAAGCAAAATAAAGTAATTTATGGAAGAATAGAATTTAATACTGAATTTCTTAATAGATATACTGAGGATGAGATAGTAGGAACTATTATCCATGAGATTGGACATACATTAGGATTTGGATGGGAGAAATGGATGGAATTGTTTGATCCAAGATCTGGTCGATTTTATTCTCAATATATTGATATTCTTCCTGATTTAAAGAAAATGGTTGTTGAAACAGATTATGGACCTGGCACTAAGCTTTCTCATTGGGATGAAGAAAAGTTTACAACGGAATTGATGACAGGTTTTAAAGATAATGCAGAACATGTATTGCCAGTTACTATTGATGTTATTTCTTTATTGGGACATAAAATTATTGAGAGACTTACAAGTGAGGTACAACTTGCAGATTTAATAAATAATTTAAGAGAAATTCAGTTTACAAGAGTGAAGGAAGTAAAATTAATTGATCGGGATTATTTTGAAGAGACAGAAGTTTGGGAAGAAGTTTACACGACAAAAAGGAATTCAATTGATTCGTTTGTATAAGATATTACCAAATCTGCTCGTTAAGAATTTTATTTTGAATTTAGTATTTTATCCTCTGCTTATCCCAATTGAGAAATATACTAATACCTCATTATTTTGAGAAGGAGATTAATAATTTGGTATTTTAAAGAGGATAGCTAGATACTATTCTTTACTAATTGTTATTTAATATAGTGGAACCAAAAGAATTCATAGATAAAAGAATTAGAAATATAAGAGAAACCATTACAGCCTTCAAATGGATGTCATTAGTTTTGATGTTCGTCGGTATATCTCTTATTGTAATTCCTTTTTTAGGTTGGGTGCCGGATGGATTATCTAATGTATACGCACGAAATGGGTTTGGTCTAATTAACATGTTAGTGCCTTTGTATTTAAAAGGAGAAATATTCAAAAAGAAAGAAAGAATAATCAACTTAGAGTTCCTTAAGGGAAATCTATTAGGAACTGAAACTATAAATGATATTTTAAGACAGATTTTAGAAAAACTATAAGGATGGCTTTAAACGAGGAAGAAATAACAGAATTGCTTAATAAATTGAATTCAAAAGAAAGAGGATTTAAGAACCGATCAATTTTTACAATAGCAATACTTTTAACTTTTGGTGCTACATGGCTTATATGGACAAATTCTCAGGTTAATGTAATGAAAAGGGAAGTAGCTAGTTTGAATATAGAAATAAGATCTTTAAATGATACGCTAGCATCTAAAAAGAAGGATGTTATATATTTAGAAGGTGTTCTTCACGAAGCAGATAACTTTAAACAAAGTAAATTTAATTTAAGACCAGATGCAATTAAGCATTTACTTTACAATAATGATTTGGGAGTAATAAATAAGCTTTTTGGTGATATTAAGAATTTTCAATATAATAATGTAAGATTTAAATTGGATGGAAAGAACCCTGAAGATGGATTTAATTCACCGTCAATGATATCTTATGTTTTAAAAAAACATGGCCTCAATGAATCAATAGCTACGAATTCTAGCCAATTAATTAAACAAATGTTAGTAATTGAAGGAGAAATGCGTACAGGAGATGTTATTGTTTATGAATCAGGATATTCTATGCTTTATGTAAAATATAAGGATCCATATAGGAATGAAGATCCAGAGGAATTTGTAATTGGTATGACCCCATTTGGGATATTAGAATTAAAATTGGATTTTGCAAAAAAGCTGAAGGTTCTAAGGATAAAAAACTTTAATTAGTATTTTCTATTTCCATTAGTTTAATAAGGTCAGTTGGACTTTAAATAATTTTCATATCAATCCCCATCCTTGTAATGAACCAAAAATAACGAACAATTTTTTCTTCAGTGATCAAAGCAAAACAAATTGCTGCTTAATAATTATTATCTACAAAAAAAAAACTATTTTTATATTGCTATCAAATTTGTAACACCATCATTTTATAGGTGTTTATTTAATATTTATGAAGCAATATACAGCGAATTACGCATATACAAACCCTAATTTTGTTATTCAGAATATGGTTGGTTCGCCAATAAAGAATGAGCTTCTTCCTGTATTGTGCGTTTTGAAAAATATATTGCAACGTGGATTTCCTACTACAATGTCAAAATTTTTGCAAGGGGAGTTAGGTGCAATTCAGAAGTTAGATAATTTTAACGACCGTTTCTTATTTTCATATACGGATACTCCAAAATGGATAAAAACAATAAAGGGAGATACCAACAATGATTATAATCCTGCTTTATATTTCTATGAAAAAATAGTATCAAATGAATTTCAGGAGTATTGTTTTATACAATCTTTAATAATTCCTGAGATTGAGATTAATACATTAGTAGGTGAGGAGAATGAAAACTTCGTACATCAAAGAGTAGACTTTTATTTACCACAAGCAAAATTAGTTATTGAAATTGATGGGGGGCAACATAAGGTCGATGTCAATAGGGTTTCAGATTCGCAAAGAGATAGTTATTTAAATAGTAAAGGTATTACTACTGTGCGAATATCCACTCAAGAGCTAAGAACTGGAACCTATTCTATTAAGGTTAATCAAATCATTGAGCATTTAAGAAGGTTCGAGAAATTACTTGATTATTATCGTCGAGCTTTTAATAAAATAGAAGCTCAACAAATTACAGGTGAAGAAAAGAAAACTAAATTATTACCTACTGCCATAATTCGATTTCAGATACTGCTTATTGAATTACTTACTTATAACTATTTGACATTTAGAGAGAAGTGGAAATTTAATCTATTGGTAAGTGAAGATATTGAAGATTTTGCCGAATTGGCAATAAGAGATATTCATATTTGGTTAGCGAAGTTGTGGCGATTAAAAAATAAAACCAAATTACAGATTCCAAGTTATTCAGTTAGAACTGTACATAAGAAAGAAGACTTTAAGCCAACAACCAAAACTATTAATATTGATTTCTCTCTTTTTAAACGCTATACAGATGAGAATGAAGTAAACTCAGATATTCTTTTTGTTAGAACTGATTATTTTGATACAGTAAAAGAGCGTAATTATTTTAGAGTTAGTACAACAGAACCAATTAACTATCAAATTACAGAGAATGATAAGGATATTCTCGAGTTTTTGCTTGATAATATTTTTGATAAACCATCATTCAGGGAAGGGCAATTTCCTATTATATCTAATGTGTTAAACAGGAATGATACTATAGGATTATTGCCAACAGGGGGTGGTAAATCTCTATGCTATCAATTGCCTTGTTTATTGCAGCCCAGTATAAATTTTGTTGTATGTCCAATAAAATCATTAATGTATGATCAGGATGAAAACCTCAAAAGAACACTGGTAACCAATATAGCTTTTATTACAAGTGATTTAGATGGAGATGAAAGGAGGCAAATTGAGACAGACTTTGAAAAAGGGCGATATCTGTTTGTCTTTATTTCCCCTGAGAAGTTGCAAATTCCAGCCTTTCGCAATAAAATGCAAGCAATTCTTGCTAATTTTTCAATGGCCTATGCTGTTATTGACGAAGTACACTGTCTTTCAGAATGGGGACATGACTTTAGAACATCATATTTGAACCTTGCTAAAACAATTGATAAATTAAGTCCTAAAGATGATAATGGAGAAGGAGTTATTAAGTTTATTGGTTTAACAGCAACTGCTTCAGTAAATGTATTGAAAGACATTAAAGTGGAGTTCTCAAGGCAGAAAAATAGCTTGAATGATGAGAATATTAAATCCATGCTAGACTACAGCCGTAAGGAGCTAGAATTTATTGTTAAAAATGATTCTGGAAAAAAACTGCCGGTTTTTAAAGAAATTTTGACTGATTTAGTGGATAGAGAAGGATTAACCGAATCAGAGGAAAAAGCGGCTATTATCTTTACCCCTAATGTGAATGGAGCTCTGGGGTGTTATCCTGTTTCTAATATTGTGGAAGGAATGTATCCAAATAAAGTAGCGTGGTTTGCAGGAAAGGTACCTGAAATTAAACAAAATGATCAAGCAGGAAGGTCTACAGGAATAAAATTACCATTGATGTCTTCTACTGACTTTAAAGTTCATAAGGAAGGAGTACAGTCTGGTTTTAAGAAAAATAAGTATTCGTTATTGGTTGCCACTAAGGCTTTTGGAATGGGAATAGATAAGCAAAATATCCATTATACAATTCATTATGGCTTACCAAGCTCTGTTGAATCACTGTACCAGGAAGCTGGTCGTGCTGGGCGTTGGGATAAGAATAAAAAGGAGTACAAAAACATAAAGGCAAAATGTTATGTGCTTTATTCTCCTGAAACAATAAATGAAGATGAGATCCAAAGGCTTTTTAACAAGGATACTTCGTTTTCGGAAATGAAAGCAATAAGTAATCTCGCAGGAAGAGGAGGTAAGGATTTGCTGACACAGATTCATCTATTTATTAATGGTCAGCATGATATTGAGGATGATTTCACTGTAGTTAAAAGTGTAATTGAATATTATTTTGAACCGAATACGAATAAAAATATCTTCTGGAAAGATGCTTATCAAAAGATTGGCGTAAATAAAGATGTACTTCAAAAAACGATTTATAGGTTAAGTTTATTAGGTATTGTTTCTGATTGGTCAACTAATTTCATAGATCATTTTGAGGTTGACTTTTGCACCCTTGATGAGGAGTCAATTCTTAGTAATGTTAGTCAATATGTCAATAAATATGAGCCAGATAGAGATGTTAGGTTAGCAATTTATAAAGTAGACAAATCATTATTAATTGATAAAGCAATATGGTATTTGTTAAGTTGGATTTTTAATAATATATCCTACAATAGAAAACAATCATTAAAAACATTATTGGATTGGTGTAGAGGTTATAAGGATAGTGATAGCTTTAAAAATAGGATAATAGTTTTTTTAAATTTACTGAAACAACTTTTATTCTGCAGCATATTACAGAAAACCCTATGGATTATATTAAATGGTTTGAAGCATTAATATTAGCAGAAAGAAATACTGATAATTCAATTAAAAAGCAGATTTATTTACCTGAGATTAATGATATAACGATAAGAACTGAAAAGTTTAGTAGCCTAAGAGATAGTATTAGCCGATTTTTAGAAAGTTATGGTAATAATGTAGGATTAAACTTTTTAAGCGGTTTGGTTCGTCTATTTACTAATGAATATCAAGATAGTGATGGTATCAACCGCTTTGAGAGTGCGTTGAATGCAATAAAAGTGAATTTTTCCAGAAGAGAGCAAGATGATATCTTTGAAAAGATACTGGAAGTAGGAATCTACTTGAATGAGAATTCAAAATTAGATTTTTGTGACTCAATTGTGAAACTCTATCCTAATAAAATAGAATACTTATCGGAATATTATGGGTTGCCGCATTTGTTGAATGATAAAATTGCACAGAAAATAGAAAAATTAAAAGAACTCAATATAAAACTCAATGAGCAGCTTACAAAAATTTAACAATACCCTTGAAACTTTTGATGAAGAGGTAGAAAAACTAAAGTCTACAACGAAAGCCTACAAAAAGATGGATGAACTGATACAGTCTTATGATAAGATTTTAAATCAGTTTTCGGTTAATAATACTACTTTGGAGAAGATTAGCAAACAGCATATTGATCAGCAAAATAAAATAGCAAAAGAAATAAAGGAGATTGGTGTATCTAATATGCAAGGTCAACTTGAGATCAATCAAATGATTGAGGGTAAGATGGAGCTGTTATTTAAAAATAACAAGGAGTTTTATAGAGAACTGGAAGGAACGATAAAGATTAAGCTTGATGATAGTCGCTCTCAAATTAAACAACTAATAGAGAGCGAAAGAGGGCAAATAAAACAGATATTTGAATTAGAGTTTTCAAGAAATACGAAAGAATTGTCAAATACTATATTATCTGGACAAAAATCTTTAAAAACTATTGTTTGGATTCTAGGCATTGTAACCATTACACTATCTTCCTTGTTGGTCTTTAAAATGTTTGTACAATAGGAATTGGAAAGTTGTTCTTTTTAATTAACTATTGTCAATAGTAGCTATGGTATATGCAACTAATATTACCCAAACGAAAAAGCACCATTTCCAACAGGTAGTGCAAGATATCTATCGTAAAAATGGTCTAAAATATCTTGTTCAAGCATTTTTTTCGTTTGAGTACCTCTTGTTGTGTACCAATAAACATTACCACCAAACTTTGCTATGTACTGGTATCGGCTGTAATGATAGTCATTATTTCTATCCGATATCTTTGCCTGTTTAAGATTATTTGAAATCTTATAATGTATATTCAACCGCTGATAAAGGTTATCTGAAGTACCGATATAAATAATTTGCGACTGGCCATTAGGGTATATAAACTTTTGCTGATTGCTGACAATAATGTATACACCGGTTTTTTCTGGAATGTCTTCTAAGAAATCGTCTGAAAAGATGCTGCCCGCTTCACCATCCGGTTTGCGATAATCTTTAAGAAAAGAGGAGAGAATTCGTATCATTATAATTGAGTTATATGTTTTTCAAAATGGCAGTTGATACCTTTAAAAAATATTGGAGTGCAAATTTCATTCGTTTTCACTTTCTGAACTGTACCATTTGAGATAAGGTCAACAAAACGGTTTAAATCATTTGAGTTTCTTTCAATATTAGCATTTGTTGTTTTATCGCTATGGAATTCTTGGGAGATAAGAATTATTGTATCTGTGTAACCCTCAGCTTTTTTTATTGAACCAGCTAACCAGGTTAATAACTGATAACGACACTTGAGTAATCTCGGTAGACTACTAAATAGTTCAATTAGTTCTTCAATGCGTTTTAATTTGTTTGAGCTTGGTTTGGTTTCTAAAGTTTGCCTCGCTTTTTCCAATTCCTCTTTAACAAGTTTATTGCCATAGGGTTCATCTGCTTTTCCCTCAATAGAAATCAAAACTTTTTTATCATTATTCTGCGCAAATATTACTAAATCGTTCTGTCGTGGACTGCGATAATCATCAAATTTGGTTGGGAATTCCGGAATGGCGTAATCAAAAGAAATATTCGGAAGTACATTTTGAATAAAAGCAAGAAATTCTTTTTGATGATCTTTGTTTGTCCAGAATCTTGCCAATTCCATAGCGCTACGCTTAGGTTTCCATTGTGCATCTTTGCCTTTAGGAGCACAATTTATTCGCCAGCTATCAATTGAATTGATTTCTGTTGATTGTGTATCGGAACTAAATATTTTCATATACTTTTATTACAGCATTTTAAAATCTGACTTTCAAGATCATCATATTTTATAGGAACCGCATTTAAAATACACTCAATAGTAGATATCCTTGCACTTTTCTGGTCTCCTAATTTATCATTTATCACTGATGTTGATACCACGTAGAATATCCATTGGTCAGTATTCAAAGGATTTGCATTGCATTGGTCTTTTTCATCATGCAAACAAAATACATATACATCGGACTGACGGTCTCGTATATAATCCCAATCATTAGTTTTATTGTCCCAACCGTATTTCTTTTTGATTTCAAAGGTTGGAATAGTTGGTTCTTTTTGGTTCCAGCTCTGTATGTATCCTGATGATTTGACTTCTATTTTTATCCCATCCTTTGTCACCATGTCATATGATTCCCAACCTGTTTCAGGTGAATTTGTAACACCTATTGCTTTAGCTACAATAAACTCGGATAATGCGGAACGATTTCTATTGTCAATAAAATTGGAATAAGCATATTGCCAGAAATCTATTTTATTAATCTCATACATAAGTTAACTCAAATAAGGACTTTAGTTCTTGCAAATCGCAAAATTAATTCGATACCGCCAATCAATCTAAGTAAGGCTAAATTTTTCATTCTAATATTCTTATTTCCTGATCAATTCCTTTATCAAACTCAAAACATACTCTAACTGACTATCATCTTTCATATCAATTTCGTAATCTCCATAGCCATAGTGACCTTTATTAGAAACATCACTGGAGATTCCTTTGGGTTCGTTTAATTCGCCCCATTTGGCATTAAGCCAAATTTTAACCGTATGTTTTTGAAGATGTATATAAACGTAGTTCTTTTTATCCTTTTTGAAGGCTATATACATTTTTTGTGGCGTCATTTCAATATCATCAGACAAACCAATGATTCCATCTCGAAAAGTTTCGTAAAGCTCTTTTATTTCTTCAGTAGGTCTAATAAAATGTTCATCTTCAGTATATACCTTAATTTCATCTTGAACAGCTTTTAATTCTTTATTTTGCTGAGTAATTGGTTTTATACTTTCGGCGGATTTGGATTTTTTAATAGGAGAGATGGATACAGTTTCGTTTTCATACTTTTTCACTTCCCATAATTCAATGGCTATATCTTTAAAGTTGGTTGCCAGTTTTTGGTTTTCAGTAAAACTAGTACTTACAAATACAACACGTGTTTGCGACCAATCTACATCATCTCTTTTTAATTGCTTATTTAAAGATTCATTGTACTCAATAATAAAATCAGCTTTATTCTCCAGCATCAAACTTAAATAGGTAAAGCCCTGATCAACTACACTAATATTCTTACCTCTTTTGTATTCTATAATTATAAAAGCGTTGGTTTGAGTATCGTATGCTAGTGAATCAATTCTTTTGTTCTTGATTGAAAATTCAGATTTAACCAGTTCCAAACCCATTATAGTGTTAAGGTTGAATTCAAATAGATTCTGAATTTCTCTTTCTAGTTTAAAAGGTGCTTCTTTGATTTGATATAGAGCTCCATTGTTGGTGTTATATAAAGGCATGGATTTTTATTATTTAGTTTATGTGATTGAATTCACTCTTCCTAATCATTTTTTACGTTCTCGATTCCTATTTGCTGTGCAATATCCCTTTAAAGTTTTGTAAAAGGTTTCTCTTGAAGATCCCCATCAAAAATTTCTTTGCCGAAAATATCTTTTGTAATCGTTTTCAAAATTGTTGGATTAGTTTTCTTGTTGTTAAAAAGCTTGCAAATTTTAGTAATGTGCGTTTTGCTGTACTTTTTTTTAAGCTCAACAAGCTTAATTGCTTCATTTGTATGGTACTGATACCTGCCCTTTAATCTAAAAAATTCAACATACTCTTGATAGCCATTTTTAGCATCGATATCTAAATGTAATTTATTAGCTACATCACATTTAATATCTGCAGGTTTAAGGTCTCTAACAGTATGAAATTCTTTAAGTATTAACTTAAATCGAACATCTTTATTAAATGAGAATTTTTTATGCGTAGGACTTAACTCAATCTTAGAAGTAGCTGTAATTAAATTATGTGTTGTTTTAACTTTTGAATTACAAACATAGCAGGAAGGAACAAAGTTATATAATGATAAAGCTAATACCGGATTATCTCCTTTATCAATTATATGATCTAAGGTGAAATTACCAAATTCGTTCTTCTTTCTGTAAAAATCTAAAATTTTCTTTTGAGTTGTTTTACTAATTCCTTTTATATCTAGTAAATCATCTTCATGTGTAAATCTGGCCTTTCTATTCTTAGTAAAGTCCTTAGTGTAGATTCTATAGGCAATTTTCGGAGAAATTCCATTAATATATTCTAAGGTTTCTTGATTTGCTGAATTCAAGAAATCTAATAGAGGAATATGATCTTCAAGAGTAGAATATGAATTAATGAAATCAATGTTACAAAAGAAACAGGTAGAGAGATTTAGGTCGTTGCTCCAATCCCTGAAAAATGAAGCAATTTTATCACTAAACTTTGCCCCATACGAACGATGTTTATCTTTCTTATAATCGTAGTTGAAAATCGATTTTATTTCTCTTATATCATTAGTGGAGAAATTAGCAGCTTTGTATTCATTGCTTATAATATGTAATTTTTCAAAACTAGCAATTAAAATATCCTTAAAGCTATATTTAAGTAGTACCTTATATCGAGGACTAGAATTTAAAAGGTGTTTTAATTTTGTTTGATAATGACTTAAATCAAGATCCCATATATTTAGATATGCATTCTCAAATTCGGTTCTTTTGGTACGAGAGCTAGGGTAATTAATTTTTATCATTACTTAAATAATTTTTGTCGATACTTGGATCATTTTCTAATAACTTGATTTGACTCCTCATGTGCTTTATTAAGCTTTCTTTTTCCCAGTATCGTTTTTCAATATATTTTACTTGGTCTGACAATATTCCCTTTAGATATTCCTCTCCAATATTTTTGATAATAAATTCAAATTCTCTAAATCGATTTGCTTTCTCTTCGTTGCTTAGTTTAATTATGTTATTGTTAGAAGATAACACTTCATATTCATTAATAATTTTTTTAATCTTACTTAATGCCAACTCCCCAATAGAATCACTCATGAAAAAACCATCCATCAATAAGTCATGTATATTCGCTCCAAATGTTTTAGGTTTGTTATTAATGATTTCCCCGTTGACATCGAGAAATAAAATATTAGACTCAGGTATATCTGAAAGCATATAAGGAGAATGCGTTACACAAGAAATATTTATAGCAGCAATATTATTTAGGTTGGTTCTTGATATACCAGCAATAAGATTTGATATATACTTTCGTTGTAGTTCAGGATGAAAATACAACTCAACTTCATCTAGTAAAATATTTATATACCGGTATTTGATTAAGCTACTCCTTTCATATGAACCAACTGACTCAATATTCTTAAGATGATATAAAATGGAATTTATTGAATAGCATAGTTGCTTTTCTCCAGAACTTAGAGTATTAAATTTTATCTCTTTTCCTTCTTGATCTTTGAGTAACAGGTCGATGTCAAAAAACGAAGGAGGAATTAGGTCAATTGTTCTTAGTTCATCTTGCTTGTTATTCTTTTTTATTTCTTCTATTCCGTTTACAATATCTTCGATATTGAAGGTTCCAACTTTATAAAGGGATGACATATCATATTTTACATAATTAAACGCTTGTCTAATTTTGAATGCGATGTGACTTGAATCATCCAATAGAGTCTTGATGAAATAGCTGATATACCTTAAGCCTGTAGAGTGCTTGTTTATAAATCGGTTGTATTCTTTATATCTGATTGCAATAGAATACAATTTGCTATGAATGTAATTTCTTACTTCGACAGGAATCTTATTAATAAGTAAAGAACTACCATCAGATTGAGTTACTATTTCCTCAACTATTGTTTTAAACTCTTTATCTAAGGTTTTCTGTTTAATTACCTTGCCTGCAATTGAAATATCATCTGAATAATCGGTAACTCTATTTGAAAGACTTATTTTGACAACATCTTTAAATGATACTGTTTTATTGTCTTTTATTTCTTCAGTAATTCGCCTGAAACTATTTTGTAATGAACGACTACTTGTATTGTTTTCAGGTTCTAGGATATTCGCTAATAACCTTGATTTGGCAAGGTGAGCTTGGATGTTAATATCTAAATTTCCATCACGACGGTACGGTTCAATAACAATTGGAGTTTGATATGAATCATTTTTGTGGAAAAGAGGAAATATCCAATCACCTATATCTTGTCTGTTAAGTCCAAAAATGGAATAATTTATAGATATTGTATAGCAGAAGTCAGCCAAGAAGCTCTCATCTGCAACAATTTCAACAGGCTTAATATACTTATCTTCGACTCTTGTATAACGATATATTTTTGCGATACCGTTTTTGATACTTATTTTAAAGACAGAACTTGTTTTTATAAAAAGATCAATGTTAAGATAATTAAGGTCTGGTAAGGTCGATTGCTCTTGATTATATTGCTCAAGTTCTGGAATAATTGTATTCAATTCATTAATGCCAGGATGATCTTTATTTATACCATCCCTGATTTTCTTTAATTGTTTAATAAATTGATAAGGTACAATATCTCCTTTTACAATAGTTGTTTGCTTATTTATTTTTTCAAACTGATATGATAAGGTATAAACAACCATCATTATCATCTCAAATATTGTACTTTTACCGGCTCCATTTTTACCCAAGATTGCTGAAATTGATATTTTAGGGCTTCCTTTCTTTGAATATAGGTCGAAATCTTTATCCTTTTGGTAAATAATGCCATCATCTTCAAAAGAATAACAGTCATAAAACTTATACAGCGTACAGGATTTTAAGGCTTTATAGCAATTGTCATTAATGGCATTCCCAGTTTTATTTATAGAAAGTCCAAGTATTTTACATCCAATGGTGGTATCTAATGTTCTATCTTCATTATCAATTACTTTTAATAAAGTGTGTTTTCTGTCAATTGATTCTCCGTTAGCGTAAATAACAAGGTTTCTGCAGAGTTGAATATCTTCTTTTTTCTTATCCTGAATGTATTTTAGGTAGCTTGATATCGAATTTGTAATATATTTACCTGTTTGAGTTTGAGATAATACATTAATTACGTTATTACTCAAAGGGTAGAAAGTATAAGAATCAATCCAATATAAAAAAATAGAGAAAGAGAATAAATCAATATTACCCCATCTAGATACCTTTTCCTTATAGAATTTCTTTAAACTAGTTTTTGAATTGTAAGTGTCAAGTATTTGCCATGTATCTTGCTGTTCTTGAGGCAACAGAACTTCTAGAAACAATGCAGTATTTAATCCTTCCCAACTTGAAAAAGTTATATCAGAGGTTTGGATCATTTCATTCAATTGCACACTATCTTCTCCTGAACTAGAACCATAATTGGTTACAGCATCAGATAGTATATTGAAAATATATTTTAGTCTGCTTACTCTTAATTCTTCAGAAATTTGAAGATCATTAAAACTCCCAAAAAGTTGGAAAGTGTTTATTGATCCAATACCAGAGTTTTTTACAATATTGCTAAAAAATGAATGGATCTCATTTTTATCCACACTGTTATTACTAAATAAGCTATATAATACTGTACTAGAATTTTCTTTATTTATTGAATAAAAAACTTTTAGAATACTTACTAAATGACCATAAGCAAAATGCCATGGCATTCTGTTTTCTAATTGCCTTTTGATTTGCGCCATTGATCGAATTTTTAAATAATATAGCTATTGCTACATCTAGGTTATTTTTCTTCAAGTTTTTTCTCAAGTCTTTTTAAATAATAAGTTGCAGTTACGATAATAAGGTGAAGTCTAAAAGTACAGTCTGCCTCTTCAGACAAGCCTGGATGCGAGCCATTGGGATGTAACATATTCCAAACTCCTTTGATTGCACCTTGCGGAGTACCCTCTTTATCAATCTCATTAAGGTCTGACTTAAGAAAGCCATTCTGGGCTAATTCAGTTATTGCACTTCCTCCGCCAAGAACTTTGGATTCAGGATTAATTTTTTTTGTAATTTCTATAAGAATACTTTCGAAGAAACTTCGTATTTGAGCATTGGCCCCCTCCCAGTATTGATCTTTATGGATTGAAAGGGCTTGTTTAAGATGTGTTTTTGCAATGTCTAGCTCATATTTGGTTAAGAGAGAGTCTAATTTGTCCTGTACAGAGTACGTTTCAAGTTCTTTTGGTAATGTGCTTGTAATTCTTCTATCATGAATATTATAGCCATCATTTTTTAATTGCCTTAAGAAGTCAGGATAGTCTTGTTGAATATCATTATACTTCCCTCCAACTGGCATTTCAGTGCCTGCATTAGGATTTTTTTCATAATAAAGCTGAAGAGTATATTCTATAACTTCCTTATGAATATTATCTTTCTTAACAAGAGACTCGAATACTGCAGCTAATTTTCTATCTATACTGGATTCCCTTGTCCTTCCAAGTTCAAATCTAGCAATCCATTGTAGAGTCTTTGCATTAGTATCAAGATGAACTTTCTTCAATACTTTAATCATTTCATCTAAACAAGGTCTGGATAATTTCATATGTATCTACTTTTTAGTTTTATACTCCACTTCAGGCTCAGCTACCATACCAACTTCTTCTTTAATCATCTTCTTCCTCCCTTTAGGCTTTGTTTTTAAACTTTCTTTGGCTTTTTGTATCTCTGCCAGTAAATCTTTGGCATCACCATCTGTAGGTAATTGCTCCACCAACTCGCCTTTAAAGGCTTTGCCCAATAAAGCCTGGGGCAGCGTATCTATTTTTTGTTTTAATGCCTTGTAACGTTTTTCTATAGCATCGGCTTTGGCAAATAGGCTTTCAACTCGACGGACGATTTCCTGTTGTTCTAATATGTCTGGATAAGTAACAGGTGTATTCATAACTACACCTTGATTTATTTTAGGCATATTTCCTGCAGTCCCTGATGCATTATCTTTAAAATATGTCTTTGTTTCAGTTGAGCTTAATACATAACTAATGAATATATTACTTACCCCTTCATTAACTTGTATCTTCATCATTATATCTGGATAAATGAACTCATAATCCTCACAATCGTAAATTGCTGAAGTTCCTACGTAATCCAAAGAGTTTGACCGCTGAATTAAGATGTCTCCTTTTTTTAGCCATAAGTGAGATTCTTTATCAGGAGCATCTATATCAAGATATTTAACTTTGGTTGGGTCAAATTTACCCGTAGTTGTTGCAGACAAAGTTAGGCTTTTAACATTTGTCTCATAATCAACTCCTTTAGGAGAAAATCCATTTCTTGGTTTTTCTTTTATCAATTGAGAAAGTTTTGTTTTCTTCCATTCCTCCAACTCCTTACCTTCCCTCCACTCCTCAGTTAGCTTACCGGTTACAGCTTGGGTTAATACGGCTTGCCTAAAGTATTTAAGCAGTTGCGGTATTTTGTCTAAACGGCTTTTGGTGCTCTCCAAACTGGCAAATAAAGTATCTAACTTGGCTACTATGCGTTGTTGTTCGGGGAGTGGGGGGAGTGGGATTTGAATAGCTTTTAATTTCTTTTGATTTATAGAGGATTGGTTAACAGCTCTTTGTGCTAAACCAATGAAAATTCCACTTTGCCTAAAGTATTTAAATAGGTAATTTAAAAAGAAACTATTATAGTTTTTATTGCTCCTAATAAGCAATAGGTTAATCCCATGGATTAAGGTTTCCTCTGATGTAAATATCGCTGTTTTACCAAGATGTTTATCGCTGTTAATATGGCTAAATAATATATCACCATATTTCAAACCATATTTTTCAATATCATCTTCACTTGGCAATACGTATTTTACCCTATTAAAATCAATTTTCTCGTTAGCTATGGTTTCAATCCTGCTGATTGGATAATATCCAGCAGCTTTTTCCTCAATTTGTTTTAAGCTAGATCCATTTGTAATACGCTCAAGAATAACTTCTAGATTGGTTATTAACCAATTATTTGGATACTTCATACTACTTCAGCTCCTTAATTATATCATTTAGCTCCTTGGCAATGGCATCCAACTCACTTAATGCATTCTTAGCAATATCAATGGGCTCTCCAAGCTCTTCAGCATTACTAATGCTTTCATCCGCAATTAGACCTAAATCCAGAGAATAATTCTTTTTAGTAATGTCATCTATGCTTAAGCAACTCCAGCGTTCGTCTTTTATGGCTTGTCGTGCTTTACTGTCGATTGCACCATCGAAATCGTTTTTTACTTTGTCAATAGCAATACCACTTGTATAAGCATTCACAAAATCAGCAAAGGCAGCGCGGGTAAAGGGTGTGCGTTTACCATAACTTGGTGCATTGGTACGCATATCGTAAAACCAAACCTCTTTGGTATTGTCGGTATCGGTTTTACCTCGCTCAAAAAACAGTACGTTGGTTTTTACTCCGGCCGCATAGAAAATGCCGGTAGGCAGGCGCAGGATGGTATGTAAGTTACATTTGTTGAGTAAGTCCTTACGTATCTTTTGTCCGTCGCCGTCTTCAAACAAAACGTTATCGGGCAATACTACTGCAGCACGGGCGCCTCCTTTGGTATGTAAGGAACGGTAAATATGTTGCAGGAAGTTGAGCTGCTTATTACTGCTTAAATAAGTCAGGTCGTCGCGTGATGGTTTTTCGCCACCTTTTTTGGTACCAAAGGGAGGATTGGCCAGTACACCATCATAACCTTTAAATTCTTTTCCCTTTTCACTCAAGGTATCGCCCATTTCAATGCGGCTTTCAATACCATGTAGTTTGGCGTTCATCAAAGCCAGTCGGTGAGCATCCTGTACCAGTTCACATCCGGTAAAGGCTTTTTCTTCCTGGAATTTTCGCTCTTGTTTGTTTAAATCAAAATAATCGTCGTGCTTTTGGCGCAGGTAATTATCGGCAGCAATCATAAAACCAAATGTTCCGGCTGCAGGATCATTCCAACGTTCGCCCAGCTTTGGTACAATTAAATCCACCATTACATTAATTAATGGTCGGGGAGTAAAATACTGTCCTGCACCACTCTTCTTTTCTCCTGCATTTTTCTCCAGTAGCTCTTCGTAAATGGTAGCAATCTTATCTTGTTCCACTTCTTCGTACCAATCAATATCATCAATGTTGGTAATTAGCGTGCGCAAGTTTACTGGTTTGCGCAATGTAGTAGAAGCATTGGTATATATCTCCTTAATATTTTCGTTTTTACTCTTGGAAGCCAATGTTGCCAATAGCTCACGGTAAGTATCAAACAAATCTACATTATCTACATGTGCTTTTAAACTGCTCCATCTGTAATCTTCCGGTATTTCATCTTCAAACCCTTTTACCTCACTCAGACGAAGGAAAAGGATGTATGTGAGTTCATTTAAGTATTGGTGGTAAGTTACGCCATCATCTCGCAACACGTTACATAGTCCCCACAGTTTATTGGCAATTTCTTCTGCGCTCATATTTTTTTAGTATCAAGTGTCAAGTATCAAGACTATCTTATGTCTTTGATCTCATGGCTTTAATCTATTGTTATGCTGTATATAATTCTTCATTTATTGTATCAATTAAATCGCCTAAACGGTTTTCAAAAATCTTATTGAGGCGATCAAATCCACCGGCTCCATCGAAGGGATCCTGGTTCAGATCTTCTTCTTTTAGTACGGTTTCTTTTAAGAGCTGTTTTTCAATACGGTTTATCCATTTATTCTGAATGGTATTCCAGGTCTGCATGGAACGTATTTTATCCACGGCTCTTTTAATTCGCTCCTCATGACTCACTAATGAACTTCCTAAAGCGAGGGTGCGAATGTACGAAATAATGTCAGCGGTAATATCTTCGTTCTTTGCATTTTTCCATGCCTCGTTTAAAATTCTGGAGTTAAAGCCTGCTTCGTCCAGTTTTAAACGTAGGTCTCGTAAACTTTTTCTATCTAACTCTTTGGGGCGTGTACACACAATTTGCAAAGCAGCAATTTTATTCATGTTCTCCTTAATAAAGGATTCAAAGCTTTGCAAGTAATCTTCGGGTTTCCTGGCATTTCCATATCCTCTTTCGGTACCAATAAAATCATCTTCATGGATAGAAATCATTTTCATACGAGCACTTGGTTTAAGCTCATCTAAAAAGGTCCATAGACTACTTAACTTTTTTATACCCGCTATATCTGCACTTTCCTTAATCTCCTTTAAACGTTCTGCAAACTGTTCAGGTTCCACTCCTTGGGTATGATATGAAAAACGATCTAAATCCCCACCTGAAATACGTTGTTTTTTGCGTTGAAACTTGGCGATGATCTGTTCTATTTGTTGTTGAATGCGTTCCTCTTTATCGATGTGGTCGAATTCATCTACCAACTGCGTAAAAGATGTTTTGGGATTGGGCACCACAGGTTTCATTTGGGTATAGTCCTGCAATCCTTCATACAACCTTACCGCATCAAATATTCGAAATTGTTCTTTACCAATATCATCGCAGCGTCGAGTGGCACGGCCCAGCATTTGTTCGTAAAGGATTCTGGATTTCACCCTTCTCATAAACACCAGGTTACAAATTGCCGGCACATCGATACCAGTAGTTAACAAGTCGACAGTTACTGCAATATTTGGATTTCTCTCATTTTTATAAAGTTTAACCTGTTCTTCAGGATTGTACGATTTACCTGTAATTTTTTGAATGGTATTATCAGGAATATCTACGCCAATATTTTCATATTCATCTTTCAGATATTCTACAATATCATTCGCATGTTCATCTGTTGCAGCAAATATCAATGTTTTTTCATCGCCTTCCGGATCCAGCTCTTTTACCAACTCTTTAATGACCGTACGATTAAAGTTTTCGGTGATCACCATCTTATTAAAATTAGCTACTTCAATGGCCAATTCATCCTCCAGTTCGGCTAATTCTACCACGGTATTGGTTTCTTTATCATAGGCTTGAGGTTTTTCACCTTTATTCCAGACAATGCCTTCCTCACTTAGCTTTGTTTTTATTATATATGGCGGATCGTGATCAATCAGGTAACCATCAATTACAGCTTCACGATATGAATAGGTAAAGACCGGCTTCCCGAATATTTCGGTGGTATGTAACGCCGGAGTGGCAGTTAGCCCTACAGCAAAGGCGTCGAAATAATCTAATACTATACGGTATTTGCTTACATAATCGCGTTGATCTTTGAAGGTCAAGTCATCCTCATCAACTTCCTTATCTAATAAATAGCCCCTGTGTGCCTCATCGATAATAATACAGTCGTAGGCATCCACAGTAGGGATATTATTGGTGTCTTCAGAGTAAAATAAACGTTTGACCATCCCTTGCACTGTAGCAAAATGTATCCGAGTATCCTTATTCGGTTTTATATCCTTTAATCCTTTAACCTCATATATTTCAGCAAAGGTATTCAGATCAACAATCTTAGTGTCTTTAAAACTATCTTGCGCCTGCTGTCCTAAAAGACTTCGATCAACCAGGAATAATATTCGCTTGAAACGGTTGGTTTGGATTAATCGATAACACAAGCCCATGATGGTTCTTGTTTTACCTGTACCAGTAGCCATAGCTAATAATGCCCTGCTGATTTCCGGTTTATAGACCAATGTATTTTCAACGGCTTTAATAGCTTTTAATTGGTAGTTGCGCAGATTTAATCCGTTTGCATTTTGTAAGAAATCTAGGTCTGTTTCTTTTAACTTTTTATCGGCTAGTTGTGTATCTTGCTTAAACAGCTTTACCAAACCTTCGGGCGAGTACCATGCTTTCAGAGATTTAGATCTGTTTCGCTCACCTCTTATATCCAGGAACCAAATACCGCTTTTGGTTTTAATCTGTTCCAGGAATGGACGGCCATTGGTTGAAAACAAGAAGGGCACTTTATAGCTGTTCCAACTGCCGATTAAAGAAGCGTTATTTTTAGTTTCGGCTAATTCTGAATATATTTTCGATTGTCTGAGATCGGTAGAGATGTCATGGGCATATTTTTTGGCTTCGACAATACCGTATAATTTTGTACCAACAAACAAGGCATAATCTGCCCATTTATTACCCACATGCCATTCGGCAATGGCCATGTTTTTTCCTCTTTGAGGGAGAGTTTTATGTGTTTTAAAATTGAGTTCATTGGTATTTACTTCCCAGCCGGCTTGCTGTAATTGGGTATCAATTAATTCACGCGTTTCTGCCTCAGACATTTCTATACGGGCAGTCGCTTTCTTTTTTCGTTCATCAATAGCTTTGGCTCTCTCTTTTGATATTCCCTCCGTTTTTCGCTGGGCCTGAACTTGGTTAAACCTTTTTTCAAGATCTTTATATGCAACCTCTAGTGTTGCTAACTCCTTGTTGGTGTCAATTTCAACCAACGGTTTATATTTTATATTAGAGAGATCGGTGGCTTTTATCGAATATGTTTCGCATAACCATTTGGCAACTTTAAAAGCAGAAAATAAAATAGTTTTGGCATCTTCAGTAGTACCCTTATTATTATGAACAGCATCATTCCCCTTATTTTTAATGGTAAACAAAAGGTCTTTTACTCTGTCTGGAAGTACCTGATTATATTCTAGTTCTTTTAAGCAGTTATGGAAAGTGTTATTAAAAGGAAATTCCATTCCATGTTCTTCAAACAAAATATGGACGAATTTTTCTCCAAATAACCTCAATTTAAATAAGGATGTTACTGGATCTGCAAATACATTAAAGTTTGCAGATTCTGCCAAATTAGCAAGTATTGGAAAATGATTTTTTAGAAAGTTGAAGTTACTGTTCATACTTGTCTGTTTTCTTACTGGGGCAGCTAATATAGTTATTTTGCTTCTACTAGATACGCACCTGTTGATAATAAAGCTAAGGATGTTGGATACTAATCGCTACATTTAGTTATCTCAAATTAAAAGTATGAACAGATTTATTATAATAGTTAGTGTGTTTGACCTGACTCAAGATTTGAAAACAAGCTTATTCGCAATTTGCACCAAAAAATAAACTCCTTGGTTGTAATTGGCCAAGGAGTTTAATTAAAGCAGGGACTCTAGCATTAATTGCTTGAAGTCTACAATGAAATAAAGACAGCCAAAGACACTTGCAATAACATAGTACTCCCAAAAGTGAGCTTTGCTATCTTAACAATTTTAATACATTCCCTCATTATCCACTCAAAATATGCTCAAATCTTATAATTCTGTTTTGATAAAAGCGAACCTGCAAATAGTATTCTTTAATTGTTTCTTCATTTTTTAGAATTATTGATTGTGCGCTTTTAAGCTGTGCTTTTAGTGATTGTGCGTTTGCTTGTAAAGAAATAATCTGTTTTTGGATTTTAAGACGATAATCAGAGATGCTTTTACGCATAGAAATTGCAGAATTAAAGCCAAGGTCACTTTCTGTTTTAAGCTTGCTTTTTGCAAACGAATCACCCTTTTTTATTGCATTTATATATTCACCGTTTAGGAAACGGTTATAAATATCTACATCGGTCTGATCTAAAACCAAGCTAAGTTTTTTGATTTTATGTTCTTCAATCTCCATTATCTGGTTTTGAAAACCGGAAATTTGCGCATATAGCTGCTCATTCTGCGCATTTGTGGTGTTTTTAGATTCTAAAACTTGTGCTATTTCATGTTCGAATTTGCTTATCATTTGTGTGATTTCTTCTATAGAGAGCACACCTTTAATGCAAATTTGCGCATTTTCAACCTTTTTACTTGTGAGATTAATTGGTGAATTATCCTCATAAATATCCGGTGAAACGGTTAAATTATTCTTTTTTTTACGGATTCGATAATTAGCTTTAGCTCTGCATCTTTCAGAGCAATATTGCGCATCTGATCTTGTTGCTTTGAATTCAGATGCGCATAATATGCATGTTTTGGTCATAATTACTTTTAACTGATGATTTCAATTTAAGAATTAGCGTAGACAATGGAAGATTTATATAAATCGATCATGGAAGTTCTGATCTCGCTTCAAGATGAATCTTTTAATATCAGGATTCTCTCAAATAATACTTCCACGTTTCTTCATATATAATCTTGACCATTCACTGATGCTCATTATATCCATTTGCCCATAGAACTTTCCATATTTTCCAGAACTAAATTGCAAAATCATATGTGCGAGTTCCGGGATGGTAATTCCACTGCAAGATTTTAAAACATTTATTGCACATATTTTTAATTGCACATCATTTAGTTTTGCTTCTTCCTTAATGTTTGTTTGATCACTTAAGCTAATTAAGTGAGTAACTACTAGATTTTGAGCTGTTTTCTTACCATAAATTAAATCTAACTCCTTTAACATTACGCCTTCAGACAGGATTAATTCTTCTTGAGCTAAATCTCCTTTTGTATTCATCATTTCTATGAAATTTGCAGCTTTAAATAATTCCATTATCGTTGGGTAAATTTCCAGCAGTTTGATTGCTTTGGATTGCCTCCACTCTGGTAATAAGGTTAAATTTGGCTTGTTCAGTTCTGGTAAGGTTTGCTGATTGCTGCGCATAATTTGCATTTTCTGTTTTTGGACTTCTTTTGATATATTTTTCATTTCTGTTCTTTTTCCAGTTTGATAATCTTCGTTTAATTCCAAATGAAACTTGTTTCTCAAATCTCATTTTTTTGTCGTTAGTTCCGCGCTCTGTCCAGTAGTCAATAAAATCGCTGAGCATTTGAGGATCATAAAATTCAGGATACAACTTAGCGGTTGAATCAACTTCATTTATAAAATCCTGTTTTCTTTCCTCTATATTTTTTTTAGGGAGCCTGCGACCGTTATATATACTTGTATTATCAATTGATTTTAATTTATTATTGACCTTGTTTTTCTTATTTACATTATTGTTTGTCCTTATTTGTACATCTTCTGTGCTACGATTGCGATTTGTTTGCGCAACGGGTGATTGGTAATGGTCGTAGTTAATTATCGAAATAATGGTTGTTACATTGTTTTTTTGTAAGGTTACCATATACTCTCTTTCGAGTTCGTTTAAAAAACGTTTTACTTTTCCATCCGACCATCTCCAACGGTTAGCCAATGATTTCATCGAATACCCAACTTGACCTCTTAATACATCTATCCTTTGACCTCTCTTGTGGCGAAAATATCCATTTGTATGGTTGGCTAAGAGTAATAGATCCATCCATGCTTGACCTCGGGTGAATACTTCAGACAACCATAGCGGATGTTGTGATAATGAACGATGTGTACTGATCCAACCATTAGAAGTATTAATCATAGAATTTTGTCCCATAACCTACCTGTTAAATGAAGCGTTCATGTTATATGTTGCAGAAGCGCGGCTGATATCGTCTTTCGAAAAACCCCGGTTTGCCAATAACCAATCCTCTAGCTCTAGACGGTCAAAAAACAACTTGCCCGCTTGTTTGTAATGGGGAATCTCTCCAAGTGAAGTTTTCTTGTAAATGGTGCGTTCTGTCAGGGTTGTAAACTTTGCAGCCTCCTGAATTGTAAATACCTTTTTTGTTGAGAATAGCATTGCTTCAATGCGATTCATTTGCTCTGATAGAATTTTAATATCAGTCATTTTATTGTTTTTAATAAGTGAATAAAATGACCATGCATGATCGTTATTGATGTTAACGATACAAACATAAGGTAAGCAAGTAGTGGGAGGTAGGGAAAGTAAAGAGATGTTAAATTCCCTACCTGATATTCAGTTATTTACAGATTGAATTGTTTAATTAAAGCAATAGTATTTTCGATCATCTTTCTATATTTTTTATCATGTTTTTTTAATCTGTCGTAAATAATACTAACACCATCCTGAAATGTATCATTTCTTCCTGCTTCATCAACTGCCTCTTCAAGAGTATAAAAAGGAGAGTGTATCTGGATGTTCAGTTCTCTAAGTTGTTCGCTTATAACAACACTTCTTTTTCGCTTCGATTCAAGAGGTATAATTTCCATGAGAATGCCAATTGTTTCGGATAAGAAATCCAGACAAAAACGCCCTTGAATATTATCTATCTCCGATTTTATATCCTTGATTAGCTTTGGCCTTTTCTTTGCATATGGTGTTATTATAAAATTTTCATATGCCTTCAATTGATTTTTCCAATCTTGTATTTCGTCTTGATCTGTATAGGTCTTTGTATAAATTAAATAAATCGCTATGATTTCAAGAGCATCTTCCTCTAATCCAGTTTTTCTTAATATTTCCAGGTTATTACCAAGCAATTCAAAAGGTTCTCCTTGTGCTTTGATGAGTTGAAGCATGAGAATTGAACGCTCTTCAAATGTTTTATTTGCAAATAATTTTTCATAGTCCTTAGCATCACAGTCCTCAAGTTTTTTGATTCGATATTTTTTCACTTCTTCTGTTGTGTTTTTTTTGCTCATATCTCAATGTTAGGTAAAAGGTTTACAGCTTCTCTTTTCTTCTGATCAACAATCTTGGCATACACCATGGTTGTTTTAATTTCACTATGTCCAAGTAGTTCGGATACAGTGAAAATATCCACACCTGCATTTAATAGAAGGATAGCATGTGTGTGTCTTGCACAGTGGAAGGTTATTTTTTTGGGAATGCCAGCGCTAACAACCCAATTTAATAATGCAGCATTGTGCCAACCGGAATATTTAAGGCCTACAAAAACTTTTTCTCTTTGAGCTCCTCGTTTACCAAGATATTCTAATGCACTTGCTTTAATAGGTAAGTATTCCTGGCGTTTTACTTTTTTTTGCTTAAAAATTATTTTATGTCCATGCTCGTCTTTGTGTATTTCTCCCCATGTCAATTTTTCAATGTCGCTCCATCTAATACCAGTTAAACAAGAAAAAAGAAATGCACGTTTTAAAACTGGGATGGAGCATTCTGTATTCTTTAAAGCTTTAAGTTCTTCAATTGTCAAGTGTTGCTTCTCAACTTCATCTGGTTTGATGGCTTTAACGTATTCAGCGTAGTTTTCATGGATAAGTTTTAAACGGTGCGCTTCTTTTATTGAGGCTTTGAACTTATTCAGGTAGGAACATTGGCTGTTCTGGGAGAGGGGCTTGTCTGATTTTGTTCTGGCTACTTTAATTAGGTAATGCTTAAAGCCTTCGCAAAAATTTGTGTCAATATCTCTGAATAGAATATTGTCTCCTTTGTATTTGATCAGGTGTTTATATACGCTATCCCAGTTGCCGGCATTTCCATTGGTATCCGCTTTAATTCTCTGTTCAACCAGCTTTTTAAAGAAATCCAAATAGGATGCATCCAGGTCAATTGTTTTAGGAAGATCAAATTTATTTTCACGAATACCCAACAGGCGCTTCGCTTTAATATCTTCAGCAAGTGCCAATGTGGCTTTATTGTGCGCTTTACTTTTGGGTTCCAGATAAAGTTTTAAATATTCTTTTGAACGTTTGCCATCCGTTACAATATCCAGATATAAACTTTTTCTACCATCTGCCAGTTTTTTTCTCGTATTGAAATTTTTGCCATAGTTATAGGATTGGATTCTATTTACACTTTCCTTGTATTTTATTTAGCAATTCTGTCCCCCGTTGTCCCTCGTTGCAATTTGGGGGACAGAATAGGGACAAATATAGTTAAAAAAGAGTGTAAAAAGAAGGTCAATAGATTTTTTTTAAAATCCTATAAGTCTTTATGGGTAAAGGATTGGGTAGGTAAACTGTAAATAGATTTTTAGCTGTCTATTTTCCGATACAAAAGTTTTTAAAGATATTGCCTAATACTTCATCTATTTGGATCTCACCACCAGTAATTTCACCTAAGAAATAAAGAACTTCGCGAATATCCTGTGCAAGAAAGTCGCCAGAAATACCATCATGTAATCCATTTTTTACTCTTAATATAGATTCGTGGGAACGCTTTAGTGCTTCATAATGTCTGGCATTAGTAACAATTACTTCATCGTTATCTACAGCTCTAAGGTTGATGGTTTTTATAAGTTCGGAGTTTAGTTGATTTATACCTGTTTGCTCTTTGGCAGAGAGGGGTACAATGGCGTCGGAACCAGATAACTCTCGGAATTTATCTTTGTTAAAGCGGGACTTTATTTCCTCTTCATTTAGCAAGTCAATTTTGTTGATAGCCACTACCAATTGCTGATTTTCGTTCATTTTATCTTTTACATCTGCAATAGCTTCATGAATCTTTTTGTCCGGATCATTAATGTCCAACATGAGGATAACTATTGATGCCGATTCAATTTTACTAAATGTGCGATCTATACCAATGCTTTCTATGGTATCAGTAGTTTTTCTAATACCAGCAGTATCTATAAAACGAAAAGTAATTCCTTCAATATTAATAGTATCCTCAATTACATCGCGAGTAGTTCCGTGAATATCCGAAACAATTGCTCTATCTTCTTGTAAAATGGTATTGAGTAGGGTAGACTTACCTGCATTAGTATGACCAACTATGGCTACAGGAATACCATTTTTAATGGCATTACCCAACGAAAAAGAGTTGATTAATTTATATAATAGTTTCTCAATTTCTCCCACCAAATCAATCAATTGTTTACGATCGGCAAACTCTACATCTTCTTCGCTAAAGTCCAGCTCTAACTCAATAAGGGATATGAAATTAAGCAGACGTTCGCGTAAATGAACAAGCTCATTAGAAAAACCGCCTTTCATTTGTTGTAAAGCAACTCTTCTGGCCGCTTCACTTCTTGAGGCAATTAGGTCTGCCACAGCTTCTGCTTGTGATAAATCCATTTTACCATTTAAAAAAGCTCGTTGAGTAAACTCTCCCGGGCCAGCCAGTTTAGCTCCGTTTTTAATAAATAGTTCCAATACTTTTTGCTGTATATATGGAGCACCATGGCAGGAAACTTCAACTGTGTTTTCGCCTGTAAATGAATTAGGTGCTTTAAAGATACTTACTAATACTTCGTCAAGTTCTTTTTCTACATCCATTAATGAGCCAAAATGGACTGTGTTAGCAGGTTGGTTTACCAGTTTTTTTCCATCTATAACTGATTTAAAAACTTTATCGCATATACTTATGCTTTCAGGACCTGTTAATCGGATAACAGCAATAGCACCAGCTCCTTGTGCTGTTGAAACAGCAACTATAGTATCTTCAAGATTAATCATTTCAACCAAAATTTGCTGCAAATGTAAAGAATACAAAAGTTATTTACAGATATGTTCTAATGAATTTTAATGAGATATGATGATAAAATATTGAAAATAAGGAGCAACAATGATTAAAGTAAAATATTAGTAGCTTGTTAGAAGTTCAAGAGTTGAAAGAACGAAAAAAGAAAAATGGAGAAAGGAAAAAATGTAATCTCTGAGTCAATTTACTCATTCGGGAATGTTGAATTTATATATAAAAAAGGAATTGCTAAAATTATATTATGCAACTCCTTTTGTATTGTTTAATAGTAGAGTATTTAAAATCTAACAATTAAGGATTTTATAAATGTAAATATTATTAGGTGCAATTAAGCTTTGTACATACAGTTTCCGGTATTAATAGCAGTTAAAATCTACTTTAGTTGGTACTTTACAATTATATAAATTAGCTGCTAGTTGATGACTATTTTAAAGTTATTTTTCTGCATAACACTTTCAATTGTAATGATATATATACCTCTTTTTAGTGATTCTAGAGATAATTTATTACCATTAACATTTTGGTTTAAAATAGTTCTTCCCGTTAAATCGTGAACACTACAAATAGTATTATTTGTTGCATAGTTGTTGTTTTTTAATACAATGTTTTTGGTATCTTGGTTATAATAAAAGGATTGATTTGTTGAACTTAAAGAGACTTCTTTGTCTGTTGTAATTCCTTGCCAACCGGCAATTCTTGCTAAGATCCACCACATAGCATATGCTTTTCGATTAGCAGTAATATGTTGTGTATTATGAGATCCAGCTGCAACATTTCCACCAGGACTTATTTTGTTATAAAAATATCCATTTCCCAAACTGTGACTATCTTGGAAATCTTGATAAAAATTACCTCCATAACTAGATGAGTTACCATTATCACCGGCATCATCCCAATAATTATCATTCATATCATGTGTATCAATACTATAATAATCCAGGCAATAGTATTCATGTTCGGTACAGTAATTTGTTATCAGGTCAGCCTGATTCTTAGGATTACCATCACCTATATTATTGTTTGAGTTGGCATGACCGGTCATAAAAATAAAATGAACAGCATTTTCTCTTTGACCAGAGTTTGTTCCAATTTTACTTCCACCTTCACCATATTCATCAATTAATATCTGCATACCCGGTAGATAATTTCCCTCAACATCATGGCCTGCAATATTGCACCACGACCACATTATCACATTAATATTTGCATTTGCAGGATCATCTAAGTAATTCCTGGTAGCTTTAATAAATGCAGTTTCATTTCTACTTAAATCAGAAGCATCTTCTCCGGGAGCATGATAAGTTCCTATAGCATAATCGTGAAATTCCAGTTTATTACTGGTTGTATTATTTTCGGTAATTCCAAATAAACCACTATCACCATCTTTATAATCCTGTAATCCAAAAAGTCCTCGACTAACATGTGTGCCATGAGAAGTGTGTTGGTAAGCAATTTTGAGTTCGGTTCGTGCTTTGTTGATGTATTCTTCAGGAATACTCCTTAATACACTTTCTTTAGCTGTTGAATAATCTGCAATAAATTGCTGCGAATTTACCGAATGGAATATTCCTACGGTAACCAATAAAATGATTAATGTTTTCATAATTGAATGTTGTGTTGTGTTAATTTAAAAAAGCATTGTCAATTTATAGAATTTAAATACACCATTCAAGATTTTGAAAACTAATTGCAGAATTAAGGTGTGAAATTAAAGCAAAACAGGATTATATAAGAAAAAGAAAGCGGACCAATACCCGCTTTCTATTAATATTACTTCTTCAATATTTTGTGTTTTATAGTTTTACCATTTAACTGTATGTTTATATAATATACACCAATAGTTAACAAACTTAAATCCACGTCAAAGGAATTGGATTGTGAGATATAATTTAATACTTGCTGACCTGAATAATTATAAAGATTTAACTTTATAGATTCTCCAAATAAATTACGATTTATATTCACATGTAAAATGTCTTCTACTGGATTAGGGTAAATCTCAATATCATCTGTATTAAAATGGGATATGGAATTAATAACATCGGTAATCGAAAATAATTCACTTTCTCCAAATACGGAAGAATTTACTGTACTCTCCACACGTATTTGGTATGCATCAGCCTTTTCTAAAGAAGGAACAGTCCAAACCAGTGAGTTTCTGTTAGTAGATTGAACTAAGGTATTTATCTTTTTTCCATCTTTATATAAATATACATTTACCAGATCTACATTTATTTCCGACCATGAGATAATATATTCACTACCTATTAACCATTCATCTTTAGTACTAGGATAATTAATAGTGATGCCTGAACTTAAGGTAGCTTTTTGAACAACCATTACTGTATCTAAGTATTTTTCTGAATTGGTAGCTAATATTTCTAATATTCCTGTCCTATCAGATCCTGTTTGATTTTCTTCGAAGTTAAACTTTAAGCTTCCTTCATTAAATCCTTCAGGATCTCCGGGTATTGAAATCCAATCTGTAAGACTGGTTACTGACCATTCTAAAAGATCATTACCTTCGTTCTGTATTAAAAAACTGTTGGATCCGTATTGTTTTGAAACATAAATTGTATCCGGCATTACGGCAAGTATTGGTTGTTGCTTTTCGTAGTTGGCTTTAATAACGATATCAGCGTTTAAATCTAGAGTAATAGAATTATTATTATCTACAGGGTTTGATTTTAGAGTGGTTAATGGGTTTCCATATCTATCTGTCCAACCAGTGAATTTCCAAATACCGTAGTTTTCTGGTGTTGTTATGGTTGTTGTTCCAGTAGAACTCTCGTGGTACGACCTATGAATATGACCCCATCCATCCTGACGATTATTATTGTCCATTCGGTCTACTCTATAATAAGGTAACAACCCGTCATTTGTAATCACCTCAATATTTACTAAATTAACAGGACGTTGCTTAAAGTCATATCTTAACTCTAAGCGAAGTTTATCGATTACAATTTTTAAGTTGTTATTACTAACATCTTTTTTAGTAATTGATAAGTCAGCCCAAGCTGCGGGTCTGGAGTATATCATTACATCGCTGGTAGAATTTAAACCTTCCAATATGGAGTATAATAGACTTTCGCTAGCTGCACTTGGTTCTTTCGGATTAACTAAACCTTCTTCAACATCATATCGGATACCCCATACAATTGGATTTTCATTATTCTCGTTGTAATGGTTAAATTGAAATACTTCTCCACTTTGTTTGAGTTTGGATATTCCGGAATGTTCGAGGTTTATATCCGTATACGCAAACATACTTGGTGTTCCATTTTCATAGTGTACCTGCATTTCAACCACTTTAAAATCTACAATTCGGATGTTTTCTTCATAAGCAGGGAAAAAACCTAATTCAACCAAATTCAAGTTTAAATTACCATTACTGTTTAACTCATCAAGGTAAGAACCAGAAAGGTTAAATCTAATGGGAGCCGATAATTCTGGACGATTTGTATTGTACTCGTCTAAAATAGTTTCTGCAACAGTGGATATTTGTTTTTCATAAACCGATTTTAAAAAGTTAAGATCGGTAACACTAATAATATGGTTACTTGTTCTACTGGTATCGATAATATTGGCCATTTGATCAAATATGTCCATTATGTCAAGTTTTTCCGGATATTCTTGAAGCGTCCTGTACTCATAGGCTTTAGACATGTAGTAATGATATTTTAAAAGCCTTGTTCGTGCTCTTTGATCCATTCCTTCAACATATTGCATGGCTCTTAAATCCCTTTTGCATTTTCCTTCAAACACATCATGGTTTAATCCATTTATGGCTAAAATGCCAGATTCTATTTCATTGGTAGCGGTACCTAGTTGCTGCATCATATCGTTAATTTTTGCATGAAACAGCTTCTTATCATTTAGTAACTTCTCAATATTTGTCACCAAATTTTGATATTCTGAAGATTGCGCTTTTAAATCAGCCAATATAGCTTTTAGATCAGCTTCAACTACTTTAGGAGAAGGAGGTTTCTGTTTTCCATGATATTGATAACCGTTAATTTTATTAATAGCACTATTCACTGATTTACTAAGATTATTTATTCTTTTTACATAATTTGCTGCAGGTTTAAATGGATCGAGTGGATTTGTAATATCAAATTCACTCCATTTAATGTTAACATTCGCGGGATTTAAATTATCCCACATATTACTTATAGAATCTGTAGTAGCTGCAAAATCTACACCTCTGAATTTTTCAGTTGCATCACCAATAGTATTTATGGCATCCATTGGTTTGTTAAAGTTAATCTTACTTACTTTTTGTAGTCCAATACCTAATTGACTGAAACCAGGGTATGGAACAAATTTTAATGCAGTACCTAACCACCCTGTAGCTTTTCGCCACCATGATTTTTTAGGTGGAGGTTTAGGTCTGTATTTATTTTCCACTGTATATCTGGCTCTTTCAGCTAGTTCAGTTTCTTTTTCTGTAAGTTTAATTTGTAGATTGTCAATTCTTGTTGCAATATCATCAGCCTCTGCTTGCAAACCTGGAAGCATGCTTGTTGCTTCATTAAACTTAGACTCCCAATCTGCCATTGCACCTTTTTTCTCTTCAATTGCTTGTTGAGAGGCGTTAATCATTTTGTCGTTTTCTGCGCTAAAATGTTTCATGTATCTTGCTAAATACATCACTTTTAAAGCTTTTTCAATTTCTTCTTCAAAAGCCATTTTATTTACTTCAAAGGAAAGCATAGGAACCCATCCCGGAGGATTTCCAAAATAATCCATTCCATTTCCTAACCTGTGTAGGATAACCTGAATTTCGTTTTGGAAGGTATTCAATTCACATTGATGCTCGATAGCTAGTGTCTCCCATTCTGATTTATTTTCCTTGAAAGTTTCAATTTGCAGTGCATAATCAGAAAGGATTTCTGCTGTACGATTATTATGACCATCGATATACGCATCTTTAGCGTGACGTATTACTGCATCTACAATAAATGGATGTAACCACCCATAAGGTCTGTTTTCTGTTGTGTAGGAACCGTAGTTTCCTTTTGTCCCACAAGTTGAATTATTACAACCAGCAGCTCCTCCCACTAAGTCAATAAAAGGATTTACATCAATAGTAGCAAATAAATCACCTGCATCCCCACCATTACCCGGTGTATTGGAACCATGATTGTTTTGCCCAGATCCACCAATGGTTCTAAAACGATTACCTTTATCGGCAATTATTTCTTCCAGGTAAAGGTTAATATTTCCACCTTTTAAGCCATCTTTATCTCCGTAAGTTTCAGAATAATCTACCGGCATGGTATTAATGGCTGCAATAGGTTGCCCTGCTTTGTCCTCGAACTTAAGGCAACGGGCATAAATTTTTACATCTGTTTGACGCCAATTTAATTCGTCACGAATAATTACTGTTTCAGCATAAATATTAAGTTCTTTAATGTCATCCAACCCAGTGCCAACAAAAGGGGCACAACTATTTTCAATTGAGTTGTCAAAGATTAATGTTTTGCCCGAAATGGCATAACTATTAATATCCCTGTCGTGATAATTAAACCCACTTTGCGATTCTTGAAATCGAGTTAGTGTCACATACTTATTACTGTCTTCTTCAGGTAAAGGTTTATTGGTAGATACACCAAAGTATTCTTGCTCCATTGGAACAGAAGGCATCATTAAAATAGGAACTGTTTGCCTGATGGTATCGTTAGGTGTGATGGCCATAAACTCAACATCAAAATTATCCCTAAATGGGGCATCGGGTAAAAAATAGAATTTACCCCTAATAGAATCCATTTTTAATGTTCCCGTAGGATCGGGAGTGGCTTTTATTTTATAATGTACCTGACTACTATCGCACCGTATATAAAATTGTGTAGGACCATCGTACCAAGCATTTTGAGGTAAAATATTTCCAATGGTGTAAGTGGCCAGTGTATCTAAAATAAAACTACCGTAAGGCTGGTTAAAACCTTGAACAATATTGTAACTGCCTGTATTCCCATATCCATTTACATTTTGACCAACCGTACTGCCAAATATAAAACTAGTGGTTGTGCCTGTAACTCCCTGCGAACTATTTACAGCAGGAGATAAGGATTGGGAGTAGCTTATTATAACCAGACAGGATAGAATGAAGCTTATCAATATCCTTTTCATGCGTTTATATTTTGATTTTTATGGTCGCATGGAACTCGCAAAATTCAATCTTTCTTGTGGGATAGAAATCTTTTATCATGCTAGTTTCATGATTACTTGGTTTATAATTTAATGATGTAGTTAACGTAAGCATTAATGGGACGGGTTTCGTTGCTGCCAGTATTTGCAATAGTGGTAGTTATGTTGTGGGTATGTCCATTATGGTAAGTCATAGTTTCTGCGCCTGTCTGTCGACCATCGCCATGTTCTGGATTAGTTGCTGATCCAGAATTGCCATGCTCCAATAGACCTGTTGAATGAGTGTGCCTACCACCAATAGAACAACTGCTTGAAGCAGTATGGCTATGACTTTTGAATGTATCAATCTGTTTGCTTCCCACATCATTCCCCGTATTCCCACCAGTTTGTAATGCTTGTCTTGAAGTTTTATCAGGATCATTGTTGCTTTCTAAAGCTACCCCTCTTAAAAACATACCACGTAAATCCGGTAAATTAAAAGTATGTGAATTGTCTCCATAACCCCATGCCGTGCCAATAGCATTGTATAGAGCAGCATACTCTCCAAAGCGACCTTCCTCTCTACCATCGCATAAAGCCCAGCCTGTAGGAATTTCGTCATGAGGTCCTGCAAAAGCAATAATAGTACCTGTAGGACAAGATTCTGCATTATTGGCTACCTCGGCGTATGGTATACTAGCCAATGCAGCAAAGCTAATTTCTTCAAAAGTACCGTTGTCGTTAATTTCCACCTTTAACCAGTAGGTTGCAGTACTAAAATCCACATCGCCATATTCTTCGGCTGTACCAGCTAGTTTTATACCTTTACCTATGGTTACGCAAAAGGTACCAAAGTCATCTGTTGTAGCCACATGGATTTCTTGCCAACTTGGAGTAGAAGCATGTTGGCCAGGCAGAAGGCTAAAACGGATTTCAATGTTCTGAGAAGTTAAAATATCACCTTGAGCGTCGCGGGCTACAGCTTGGTATGCAAAACCTTTTCCTGAGTTTTGCGCATGTAAGAATACGCCTAAAAGTGCAATAATGCATAAAAGAGTTAGTTTTTTCATTTTGTTTGTTTTAAATAGGTTAATTATTAACAGAGTACTTGCGTACTCCAATTTTAAATTATACTTCAAACAAACGAAAATTGAAATTATGTTGCCAACCCCCTTTCTAGTGTAAAATTCAGTACGAAAATAATAATATGTTAATATACGAGATGTGTATTTTTTTAGGTAAATTGATTGATTTACTATAATTTTAGTTGTATAAGCTTGTTTCTATAAGCGTGATACAGCAGTTGAGGAGTGTTATCGCACCATGTTTTTTTAAGCATTTTTTTGCGGTAAGATTTGATAGTACTTGAACTGTACCCTAATTTTTTTCCAATTGATTCGTTTTCGTATCCTTCTCCCAATAATTCCAAAATCTTTAATTCGGTTGAGTTCAATTTGTTAATATCTGTATTTAAATCATCTTCGTAATATTCCTGTTCAAAGTTATTTGTGGTGCTGTTATATTTGCTTATTTGAATGGAGTGACTATCGTTTTGCTTTACATTGTTAATATTACTTATGATGGACATTGTAAGCAATGGATTACCTTGTTTATCATGCTTTAAGAATATTAGTTGGTTATTGATGAAATAATAATAACCAAACTTGTTGTATAATCTCATAGTATTTGAGTACCGGTATAGGAATTTTTCATGTAAAGGACATTTTTTTTGATGATCCATGATGATATGTAAGTACTTTTTCAATATACGTCTGTCCGCAGCACAATGATTGTTGATAATAAGGGTCATACCATATTTAATCCACTCATTGTTGGTATAACCAGTAACGCATTTACTCGATTTGCTAACATATGGGAACGCCAATGAGTTAGGTTCACCTATTATTACAAAGGTATTATGTCGATTTAAAAACTTGTTTACTGAATCAATAATTGAAGTATATTCGCTAATATTCAGTATTTTTTTACCAGAAAGACGCACAAAAAACTTGGTTAGCTCTACCAAACCATAATAACTTACGTTTGCAAAGTGTTTGTTAAATGAAACCTTTTTCTGTACCATATTTAATTAATTGATAAACGTTTGAAACATCCGCTTTTTTATAAAGTTTTTTCTTGTAATCGTTTATTGTGTGATAGGAAGTGGATAGCATATCTGCTATTTGTTCGTAGGTAAATCCATTTGCTGTATAATATAAAATATCGTACTCGTAACGTTCAAGTAAATGCTCCATTTTTAAAGAGTTAGCTACAGCTAAAGTCGTAAATAAGTCGTTTCCATGTGCAGATTCTTCAATCATCACTTTAGGACTATTACAAGCACTAATTCCATCCATAGCATTTGTACATATAATCAGATAGTTTGGATATAATTTTGGTTCTATAAAGAAATGGTTTCTGAAATAATATCCTTTAGATTGACAATAATGAGAAAATGAAATTTTAATAGAGGAGAGTTTGCTAAAATCTACCTTATCTTTTACCCAATCAATAATTGTAAAAATATTTATTACATCTAACTCTTTGTATATTTTAATACTAAAGAAGAAATTATCATTAAGCAATTGATCCTGCCCTTGCACATTTGAAATGCTTAAATCTTTTGTATTTAAATGAAATAAAACAGTATCGGAGGCTGCATATAACAACTTGTCGATACTAACACAAACACTATATTCCTTTAATTCATGAGTTTTCATATATAATGTAGCTAAACTTTCATATAATATCGAGGAAAGTTTAAAAGCTATTGTGAAATTTTTGTTTAGAAACTCTTAATTGATTGTGTTTTAATGTTAAATAATTGTATGTGGTATAGGTTATTTCCTAAGTCTACATATAAAGAATTTAAAGCTATTTTTTTTTCAGGAAATTAAGAACTTCAAGAATATCCTCAAGGAAATCACCTGAAACACTGATATAACACTAAAATAGATTCATAAGAGTGTTAAGGGCTTCAAAGTGTAGTGAGTTGGTGACAATCACTTTATTCGCAACTATTACGGAGTTACATAAGATTAATCAATTTTATAGTTCTCAAAAATGATTAATATTAGATTTCTGGAATCCAATAACCTTTCATTGCAGTTATAAATTCATCAATTGTAATACGCTTTTCCCTTTTATGTAGTCCTTTCTTCCGATATTTTTTAAGAGCTTTCATGTCCTTTGAAATATTTCCTGTTGACACAGGATTCTTCTTTAAGTTGAGAAATGGATTACTTTTAACACTTCCATAATCCCAATAGGTAAAATTAACTGTGTTTGAATTTTTATCAATTTCAAAACTATGAATGGTAATAAAGTGTGCTCCTAAAGTTTTGTATAAGAAATTTCTTGTACTTGTGTATGATATGTAGTGATTATCAAATATGATTGGCATTTTTCCTTCTTGTACAGCTTTCTGTATTTTAAATAGTTCTTCTTGTTTATTTTTTTTGTTTCTATAATATGCTTTATCTTCTATTTGAATTCCAATTTTTTTAAAATAATCATCCATTTCCCATGGCATTGTAATCGTATAAATAAAACTACCAATACTTTTTTTGTTGTATGTTGCCTGAGGATGTATCAAACCTATTTTTTGAATAAATTTTTCGGAGTTAACAAGCGAAACGCATAGCATAAAATCCGAAATACTAGTAGAATCAATATCATTTCTAATAACAAAATTCTCATTCTTTTCTATAATTGAATAATCAATTTTAGATTTTAGTTGTTTAGGTACTTTTATTAAAGGAGAATCATTTGTTACTCTAGCTTTACCATAATATGCTAAATTCAAAATAGTGTTAGAATATTGCTCAGGTCTGTTGTTAATAAACCAGTTAAGGATAGCCGCTGTGCCACAATAATGTCCGTTGTTACCAATTTTTGAAGAGTTAGGATGAGACAGTAGAAATCTAAGGTCTTCAATTATTTCAGTCATTTCAACTCCCGATAAAACAGATTTATTGGATAAAGTACCGTTATTAATTTTATTTTCAAAATCATTAATAAGCAAGAGGGCTTTATTCAATCTGAATTTATCAACTTTAAATGAATAAGGAGTTTCTGAAAGTAGGTATTTTGTATTAGAAATAAATATTAGTAAAATAAATATATGTTTGATTGTGGTTGTAAAATTCATTAAAAGAGTGCTTTGGTAAATTAAATTTGATAACTATAATAAACGTTACAGATATTATAATTCGCGAAAATAAAAAAGAAGCTTTAAAATAAGACTAAAAAAGTATGATTTTGCAGAAAGAAAAAGTATAAATTATTAGTAAATTTTATTTTGGAATGTTTAGGTTTTAATATAGCTGGTGTAAATGCAGAACAAACATAAAGATTTCCCTTTCATAATAAGATTAAAATATACAATGCACGTTGTATTGATATTGTAAAAGGAAAGATTGATAATTGGATTTAGTAAAATAGAAGTATAAAAAGCGGAAACCATTGATGATTTCCGCTATATTTTAAAGTTAACTATTTAAAACGAAGTATATTCTTCTTCTTTTTCTGATTTATCAGACTTCTTTTTCTCACTTGATTTATTTTCTACATTAGCCATTGAAGGAAAAATAGGTGGCATTTTTATCGATGATAACTTAGAGTTTACTTCATCAAAACTCATTGCTTTTTTAGTTTTATTTTTTATTCGCTTATTCTTTTTCTTTTGTTTTTTAACAGGTTTTGAATCACTATTGTTAATATCGTTTACAGCAAAGAAACTTAGCATTTCTTTCATTTCGATAGATTCTTTTCTTAATATTTCAGATTCAGCAGATATATCTTCGCTCATAACCGCAATCCGTTGTGTGTGCTCGTTAAATTCGCATACAGCATTTGAAATTTGTGTTGCTTCACTTTGTTGTTCCATAGCTCCTTCAGATATTTTTTGGATAAACGAAACAGTTTGTTGGTTTTCAGCATGTATTTTTTGCATACTATTGCCTGCAATATCTGAATATTCTTTACCTTGAGATGAAATAGAACTCATTGAGCTTGAGATATCTTGTGCTTTTTCTGCCAATTCACGAATACCCTTAGCCACAACTCCGAAACCTCTGCCATGAGTTCCTGCTTTTGCAGCTTCTATACCTGCATTTAAAGCTAATATGTTGGTTTGGATGGCAATTTCTTTAATATTACTTGATTTATCGATCAATTCATCCATTATTCTCATGGCTTGTTGAGCTTGTTCTACTTTTTCGCCAAGGGTTATCGAGGATTCGCCAGTAATTTTAGCAATTTCTTGCGAATCGGATGAGTTTTGGGTAATTAAAGAAACCATTTCTTCCATAGCTGCCGAAAGTTCCTCGGATGATGAAGCTTGTGAAGTAGAGTGGTTGTTTAGTTTATCGGCTTTAACATTAAAGTTTTCGCTCATTGAATTGATTTTATCCGATACTATGGCAAGCTTAGTAACCACACCTTTAAGTTTTTGATTACTTTGCGAGATATGACCAGCTAATTGTCCAATTTCATCCTCTTGGTTAAGACTAATTTCATTATCTAAAACACCTTTTGCTTGTTGTTGGGTAAATTCCATTAATTCGTAAATGGGAGCGGTAAACGAATTAGTTAAAATTCGGGTAGCGAATATTCCACCTATTACTAAAATAACTAATCCCCATGCTAATATTCTTTGCGAACTGGTTGCATGAGAATTATTTTCACTAGCTAATTCATCCACCTTAGAATAAAGTTGTTTAGATAACATTTGACTTAACACAATACCTTTTTCCATAACCTGGTTGCTTGTTAGTTTGTGGTTATCTTCCCAACTAGAGTATAATGTTTTAAGCGATTCTTTATATGTTTCACTGTAGGCTAACATTGTATTAAGGGTTTCAATATCATAAGCCTTAGTGGTCATTGGTCTAATTGTTTCAATGCTTTTTTTAATAGCAACAAACTCGTTTTGATTATCTTTAATCAAATTGGGATTGTTTTCTAATTCAGCACGCCAAAGTCTATTGTTCAGTAAGTCAATGTTATCCATCACAGAGTTCATTAAGCTAATTTTATCAGCTCGGCGCTTAATAATGTTTTTTGCTGAGTTTTTATCAATATCCTTCTTTAATTTTACGTATTGGAGATTAAGATATGTTTGACATTCGTCTCGTAGAATCTTATAAGCAGAATCCATAGAATCGTGTGCTTTTTCAACCTCTCCAAAAGAATTCTTTGTTTTATTAACAACTTTAAAGAATGACTCCATTTCGAATGATAATGAATCAACCGATTTTTTTAGTTCCTCTTCATCTTTAACATGAAGAGCAAGTTCTTCAACTTTTGATTGAGATATTTGCAAGTAAGATAATCCCTGCGATAAATATGCTTCATCTTTACTATATCCAAAACTCCTTAAATTAAAAATAGAATTTTGCCAATTTCTCTCTATTTCAGAAACAGTTTCCAGTGCAGGCATCTCATTAGATGAAAGTTTTGAAGCACCTTTTTTAATTAGAAACATTTCAAAAATAGCGATGAATCCAAACAATACAAAAACTCCTAATAAAACACCAAAACTGATGTTAAGTTTTTGTGCGATTTTTAAATTTTTCCAGCGCATAAATATTTTTCTTTTGTAATGGTGTGTCTATGAATAAATAAATAATAGAATTAAATGGTCCAGAGATCAAATGTTCAAGAACAAAAGTATAGGTATGTAACATCTATTGCGTTAACTCTGTGTTAATCCAATGTTATAATCCATTATATCTACATTTTTTTTACATGAACGGCTTGACTTTTTAGATTAAATTACAAGTAGTGCTAATAGTAGAGTTTAAAGTCCGTAAATGCTGAAATAATATGGTTAACAATTTAAAGTTTACAATAATATTATTAAGTTATTAAATTAGGTTTAATACAAAACTATTACGAAAAGATAGATATATCATTTTTTAATAGTATGTAAAAAATAAACTACTTTGTTGTCTCTTTAATAAAATATTGATACTTTGTTTCGAAAATTTAAATATATGAGTGTTTTAGTTACAGATAAATCGAATGTTATAGTTCAGGGTTTTACCGGAAGTGAAGGTACTTTTCATGCTTCGCAAATGATAGAATATGGAACTAATGTTGTTGGAGGAGTCACCCCGGGAAAAGGGGGAACAACACATTTAAACTTACCCGTTTTTAATACAGTACAAGATGCTGTTAACAATGTTGGAGCTAATGTTTCTGTTGTTTTTGTACCACCTGCATTTGCTGCCGATGCAATTATGGAAGCTGCTGATGCTGGAATAGAAGTGGTTATTGCAATAACCGAAGGAATTCCATCCAATGATATGGTAACTGTTAAAAATTATTTATCAGATAAAAATACTAGGTTAGTTGGACCTAACTGTCCTGGAGTAATATCGCCAGGTTTAGCAAAAGTTGGTATTATGCCTGGATTTATTCATTCAAAAGGTAAAATTGGAGTAGTATCTCGATCTGGAACACTTACGTATGAAGCTGTTGATCAATTAACTAAAGAGGGGTTGGGACAGAGTACTTGTATTGGTATTGGAGGAGATCCTATAATTGGCACTACTACCAAAGAAGCAGTTGAGTTGCTTATGAATGATAAGGAAACTGAAGGTATTATTATGATTGGAGAGATTGGAGGAAGTATGGAAACCGAAGCTGCTAAATGGATTAAAGCGCATGGTACTAAACCTGTTGTTGGTTTTATTGCAGGGCAAACAGCACCTAAAGGACGAAGAATGGGACACGCAGGTGCAATAATTGGTGGGGCAGAGGATACAGCTGCAGCAAAAATGGAAGTGATGAGAGAATGTGGGATTCATGTTGTAGATTCTCCAGCTAATATTGGCAATACTATGAAGCAGGCTTTATCTTAAAGTTTAAAATGGGCTGACCAGTTGGTTTAAAATAACGCTTACTGTATTAAGTCTTTTTGATGTTTTTCTAATCAAAAAGACTTTTTTATTTCACTTAAAGTGTATTTTCCTAAATTCATAATTAAAACTCTCATATAAAAAAAATAACACCAACTCTTGGGAATATTGAGTTGGTGTTATTTAATATAAAGAATTAGTAAGGGATTACGATGTTAGCTTTTCGCTTTCAATAATATAATCAATAAGTAAAAGCTTGTTCTGCCATTCGGTCAATACATTTAATGCGCCAATAAGTCTTAAATTAACAAGTGCTGGATATCCTAAATCTTCACAAGGCATTCTGTAATAGTCAATTTCATCTAATAACCGTAAAACATGACTATTAGGTTTTAATTGCATTAGTTTTGTCTTAAATAAATCAAACTTTTTATTAAAGTCTTTTAAACCAGCGTGATGATATGTATCGATTGGGAGAATATTATTCTTACCTCTTGTGTTGTAGTATTTAATATTTCCATGGTTTAAGCAGTCTTTATTCTCTTTATTGGCAATTAAGATTAGTTCTTTTTTAATATCTTCTACTGTGTTAACTAACAATAAACATTGGGAATGATTTTTTGAATTATCTGAAACTGAAGCAATAAAGTGATTAGATTGATTTACTTCTTCCGAGCAATGAGCGTAAGTATTTAATACTTTATAATTGCTGTCTAATGCAAGTAATGAAGAGAATACACCTAGGTAAATCATAAAAATTAGTATACCAAAGAAATTCAAATCAGCTTTTAATTTCCTCTTATTATGATATGTGATGTATGCAGGTAAAAAAAGAATAAATGGCAATGGTACACCAATTAGCATTAAAATATTGGCACCGGGAAAATGTTGAATTTTAAATAATGCACCAATAAAATCAAAAGAGAATGATATAAATCCAGCATGGTAAACAACTTTTAATAACTTATCATTGGTAGACTTTAATAATTTAGCATATACAATTGGCAGAAAGACCAATGATAATAGTAACAAACCTGTGGTTAATAAAATGGATGCTCCAGGTAAGTGTGATACTTTAAATATGGTAGCTATTAATAAAATGGATAAGCTTATTATTCCTAATATATAAATTGACTTTTTCATTTGTTAATTTTTTTTGTTTTCTGAATGTTTAAAAAAATAATGCACTCAAGAACTCACAATAATGTATTAATCGTACTTATGTCGAATATAAAATGATGAAGCAAACATGTAAAATTTAAAAATTCAATATTTCAAATGCATGAAAACTCATGTTCTTTCATCTTAGTTTTGTTTAATCTTTAGATTTGGTGAATTCATATATTCGAGTTTACTGGCGAAAATTCTTTTAATCAGATTTTAGATTATTAACTAATGTCGTGAGCAGCATATTCTCTGTCAAACGAATATTATATTGCCATAACGAAAGTAAGTTGATAGCTGCCGAAGAAGGCTTTTGTTTAAAGTGGTAGTTTTCCCATGTTAAATCAAAACCAGTTTCATATTCGGCTATTCTATTTGTTTCGAATATTTTATTTATAGGAAGTTTTAAAACAGAATCGTTAACAATTGTTTTATATGATTCCTGAAATAGCTCAATTTCGTTCTTTAAACTTATTAATGGTTTATCTGAATTAAGTTCCGAAACTAGAAAACTAGTTGTTGTTTCTTTGTTTAGCAAAGGTTTATTGGTATTAAGAATTTTTATAGCAGATTCTCTGTCTCCATTATTATGATGTAGAACTATTTTAATTTTTAGATCTTCAATTTGGTTATATAGTAAATCTGCTTGTTTTACGAATTCTGAAATTTGTTGATTATTTAAACTGGATTTTTTATTGTTATTGCATGAGTTTAAATAGTTTGAATTCTCTGTATATGATATATTAGAATGGTAAAATGATAGATGACTTTCTCTACCTCTTAAATTCAATAAAAATGAAAATATAATAAAGTATGTAAGGGCAACTATTCCAAATATAAAATCGGGTCTTATTTTTTCTGCTTTTTTTATTTCCTTTTGGTAATACATAGGTATAAAAACAAAGACCAAAGCAATGCTACCAAGACCTAATAAATTACTGGCACCAGGCCAATGTTGGATTTTAAAAATAAGTCCGGTTAAAAATACCATCAATGATATGAGTCCTGTAAAAAGCAGTGGTTTATTAATTGATAATTGCTTAGTTCGGATCATGATCATTGGAATAAGTAGGAAATTGATAAGTGCAATTCCTAAAAAAAACAATAGGTTACCCTCTGGCCAATGTAATATTTTAAATAATACACCAATCATAAAACATACTCCACATACAAAAGCAGTTAAGTATGTAATAGCTTGTTTTTTTTGATTTACTTCTTTGTAAATAACATATAGCAATGTAGGAAAGAAAACCATTGCTGTAAAAAAGAAACTTACTATAAGCATTAAGACAGCACCAGGCCAATGGAAAAGTTTAAATAAAGCTCCAAATGCCATCAAGGACATGGCCAATACTCCAATCAATTTCATTGATTTCTTCATAATTCTGTAATTTTTATCTATTAACATTAAGGTATCCTGTTGTATTTGCCGTAACCCCTTAATGTTATATTCCTCTTTAACACTGCTATAAGCTTTGTCAAAAGGAATGTTCTGATCCATGCGCGATTCAATATCACAACATATGTGATCTATTAAATCGGTACTGAGATGTGAATAATTAATCCCTTCATTTTCCACATCTGCAGTAACAAAAGCAACCTGCTGTTCGGTTAACCTAAACATGATTCAAAACCAAGTTGGGGGTTTAACAGAATCTTTAATGTTTGCACAAATTCTTCCAGCTCTTTTATTCTTTCCTGGGCATTTGCAGTACCTTTTTCGGTTAACTTGTAGTAAATACGGTTTCTATTATTTACTACTTCCGATTCGGTAACTACCGATCCCTCTTTTTCTAATTTGTGCAACACTGGATATAAAGCGCCATAAGTAAGCTTAATTTTCCCACCACTAAGCTCATCTACTTTTTGAGTAATTTCATATCCATACATTCTGTTGTTTTCGGCCAATAGTTTTAGCACTATTGATTTCAACGACCCCTTAACTAATTCTTTTGGTATCATACTTTATTTACTTAAAACCATTCTTAAGTATCTTTATTTTGATTACAAATATATAATAGAATCTTATATATACCAATATTGTTATATATAAATATGGAATATTTTATTTTGAAAATTTATAATGAAGATGTTGGGTTGATTTTAAACTGTCTTTAAGTGAGTATGATAGAGTTTGTTGTGCGGTGTTGGAGTATGAAAAATTTGTTGAAATTCGAGTAAGAATAGTTGGGATCTTTATTTAAAATATGAATATAGTAACAATTATTACTTTGAAAGCTGTAACAAAGCTCTCCTTCTTAGTAAGGAGGAGAGTTAATATTGTGATATATAGTTATTTATATTTGTAAAATTTCTTTTGGGATACCCAAAGTTCTAACCTGAAAAAACTAAAATGTTGAATAATTGGGTTTCCTGTCTGCTGACAGGTGGATAATCCAAACACTTTTAGTATACCAGTAATTGGATAGGAAATCCGTGTCTGGTAGTACTAATATATAAGTTCAAGTTATTGAACACCTAGAGGAAAAGATCAATTTCTATTTTACAATTTTCTCTTCTTTAATGGTTTTATAAGGTTCAAAACCTGCTTTTATGTAAGTAGCAAGAGCATTGGGATGATCAAGGTCGCAAGTATTTAATTGAATCCAATTTTTATTAAAACTCCATGCTTTCTCTATGGTTTTATTTAATAGATAGTTACCATATCCCTTACCTACAAATTCCGGAATTAATCCAAAGTAAAGAATCTCAACATATTCATTACTATCAATTAGTTCGCAATAACCTGCGTAATTATTTTCTATTTTAAAGATGTATACATGTGTATTAGAATCATTAATTTCTTCACTCAACTTATCGTCAGGCATAAATATCCTGTCAAGCCAGTTTAGGCTTTCTCCTACACTCTTGTATAATTTTCTGTATTCATTAGCATCAATGGGGTTTTCAATTTCCTCTAATAATATGTCAATTCTGGTATCGAGGAAGCTTTTGGGATGCTTTAACATTCTTAGAAATGTAATTTCTGATAAAACTTTTTTGTAATTCATAATACGAAAATATCTGAATACAAAAATAAAATTCCCTCACTGAAAAAAACAATGAGGGAACAAACAAAAGGCATAAATAAAAAGTTAATTTAAGCTAATATCATTTTTTCAATGTCATCTTTTACATTGCTAATGCCACCTATATTAAAGGTTTCTATCAATATTTTAGCCACATTTGGTGATAAGAAAGCAGGTAATGTAGGTCCAAGGTTAATATTTTTAACACCAAGACTTAAAAGTGCTAATAATACAATTACAGCTTTTTGCTCATACCATGCAATGTTGTAAACAATTGGTAAATCGTTAATGTCATCAAGACCAAATACCTCTTTTAATTTAAGTGCAGTTACAGCTAATGAATAAGAATCGTTACATTGCCCAGCATCTAATACTCTTGGAATTCCACCTATATCGCCCAAAGGAAGCTTGTTATAACGATATTTAGCACAACCAGCAGTTAAAATAACTGTATCCTGAGGTAATTCATTAGCAAATTCACTATAATAATTACGATCGTTCATTCTACCATCGCAACCTGCCATTACAACAAACTTTTTAATAGCACCACCTTTTACAGCATCTACAACTTTATCTGCTAATTGAAGTACTTGGTTGTGAGCAAAACCACCAACAATTTCTCCTGTTTCAATCTCTTTTGGAGGGGCACATTTTTTAGCATGCTCAATAACTACGCTAAAATCTTTTGGTTGTCCATTTTGTCTGTCTGCAATGTGAGTACATCCATCAAAACCACTTGCCCCAGTTGTATAAACACGATCTTTATAACTTTCTTTTGGCGGAACAATACAGTTGGTTGTAAATAATATTGGACCATTAAAGCTTTCAAACTCCTCTTTTTGTTGCCACCATGCATTACCATAGTTTCCAACAAAGTGTTCATACTTTTTAAATGCAGGGTAGTAGTTAGCAGGCAACATTTCGCTATGAGTATAAACATCTACTCCAGTACCTTCTGTCTGTTTTAACAGCTCTTCCATATCCTTTAAGTCGTGACCAGATATAAGGATAGCAGGATTATTTCTAACACCTAGATTAACCGAAGTGATTTCGGGATTACCATAACTTTCGGTATTCGCTTTATCTAATAAAGCCATTACATCAACACCAAACTTACCACACTCTAATACTAAACCAACAAGTTCGTCAGCACTTAAAGTTTTATCTGTTGTAGCAATTAATGCTTTTTGAATGAACTGACTTATTTCCTTACTTTCATAATTTAAATTTAAAGCATGTTCTGCATAAGCAGCCATACCTTTAACACCGTAAATAAGTAGTTCTTTTAATGAACGAATATCTTCGTTTTCAATAGATAAAATACCTATAGCAGGAGCAAGTTTTAGAAAATCGTCTTGAGAATTTCCTGCATATGTAACACAATGTTCATCAGAAGTTACTTCAATACCCTTGGCAGATAGGTTTTTTCTAATTTCATCGCGTAATTGAATTCCTTCGTTGATTTTTGCTTCAATTTTACCTCCATCAAAATTTGCATTAGTAATAGTGATAAATAAAGCATCTATCATATACTTGTATGCTTTATCACTTTCTAATTCATTTTTGGCAGCTTCGGAATTAACATGAGCCAATCCTTTAGTTACAAATAATAATACATCCTGAAGAGCAGCAACCTCGTCGGTTTTTCCGCAAACTCCTTTAATTGTACAGCCAGTTCCTTTGGCTGCTTCCTGACATTGATAACAAAACATACTCATGATTCGATTATTTAAGTTTTGAATGAATAATAAATGAAATATTGATAGTTGTCTACTGTTTAATTGTTAACTGATCACACCCACTCTTCGCTTAGTACTTCTCCTTCAACAGAAATAATTGCTCTTTTAATAGGAATTTTTCTGGTTGCTAATTGTAAAGCTTGTTGAGCTAATCCCATTAATCCGCCACAGCATGGTACTTGCATAATAACAACTGTTAAAGAGTTGATTCTGGCATCGTTAATTAAAGACACCAATTTTTTAAGGTATGTATCCATACCATCATCAAGCTTTGGACATGCAATAGCTAAAACTTTATTTTTTAAAAATTTTTGATGAAAATTTCCCATGGCAAACGAAACGCAATCAGCTGCCAAAACCATATCGGCCTCTTTAAAAAATGGTGCAGCAGGATTAATAAGGTGCATTTGTACAGGCCACTGCCTTAATTCGGAATTTTGAGGTAGGGCAGGAGACTCTGTTGCCAAACTAAATGAGTTTCTTTTTATTTCTCTGCTTTGTGAACCAGTGCAACCACCTTGATGAACTGAGTTTCCATTTTTGTTATGCATAGCGTTTATTACATCTTGAAGTTCAAAATCATATTTATCCTGGTTACCTTTAAGGAAAGTCATAGCTTCGTTTAAAAATTCGTTTTCGTTATGCTCTTTTAAGTGTTTTAAGTGGGCAACTACAGTGTTAATACCTTTAGAAACCATTATTTCCATTACCTTAGTTTCATTGTATGGTTCAGCTTCTCTTCTTTCAATTTCCATTGCTCCTTGAGGACAATGACCCAAACAGGCGCCTAATCCATCGCACATTAAGTCACTAATTAACCTCGCTTTTCCATCAATTATTTGCAGTGCTCCTTCGTGGCATGAAGGAACGCATTCTCCACATCCATTGCATAAATCATCATTAATTTTAATTACGTCTCTTTCCATTGCCTTTTGTTTTATCTTTAATGCAAAGATGTACCTATTTGCTATCATAACTTTGTAACAATTGTTACAATCGAGTAAAAAAAATGTATATTTCTTTATAGTTATAAACAAAGTGTATTAACTGACAAATATTTAGTAAATGAATAGTGTGTTTCAGGTTTTAGGAAAATGTCCTTTGTTTAAGGGATTGCAAGCAGGGGAAATAGAACTTGCATTTGATAAAATACATTACCAGACCAAAAAATATGGTTTAGGCCAGATAGTTGTTTATGCAGGTGATGTTGTGGATAGACTTTTAATAGTTATTTCTGGAAGTGTAAAAGGTGAGATGATGGATTACTCTGGTAAAACTATTAAAATTGAAGATATTGATCCTCCAAGACCTCTTGCTATTGCTTTTTTATTTGGACAATCGAATACTTTTCCAGTTAATATTGTAACTAATGTAGATTCAGAAATATTGGCAATACCAAAGGAATATGTTATTAAATTATTTCAGAGTAATGAGATAATTTTACTCAACTTTTTAAATTCTATTTCAAACAGGTCACAGTTCCTTTCGCAAAAAATTAGGTTTTTAACTTTTCAAACCATAAAAGGAAAAATTGCTAACTATATTTTACAAGTAGCACATGGAGAATCTAACGAAATAGTATTACCTATTTCTCAGAACGAAATGGCAGAACTTTTTGGAGTAACACGTCCATCTGTAGGACGAGGGATAAGAGAATTGCACAATGAAGGTATTATTGAAGCAAATGGTAAGAGTATTAAAATATTAAATATAAAAGCCTTAAGGGATTCTTTAAAGTAAAAGTATAAAAAAAATATACTAAAAAGCAACCCCTAACCAATTTCTCAGTCATATAAACAGAAGTAAAAATTTAGAGATTAGAAAAATGAAGAAGAAGTTATTTTTTATTACGGCTGTATTGATTGGTATATTAGGCTTTATATCATGCGATGATGATGACGTTTATTCATTAGGAGATTTTTGGTTAACTACAGGAACGATAAACAAAAGTGGAGAAAGTTGTTATGTAACAACCGATGGAGGAAGTAAGTTATGGCCATCAGCATCTAATGTAGATTTAAGTGTTTTAGAGGAAGGTACCAGAGTATTGGTAAATTATACTGTTTTGGATGATGCTACGGATAATGAGATGTATGATTATTATGTGAGGATTAATGATTTATCTACAATTTTAACTAAACCATACTTTGAGTTTACAGAATCAACAACACAATCAGTAATCGATTCTATTGGAGAAGATCCGGTTATAATTGCAAACACTTGGTTTACTAATGATTATTTAAATGTTGAGTTTGAGTATGATGGAGGCTCTACTATTCATTATATTAACTTGGTTTATAATCATGCCGAACCAGAAACAAATGAAGGAGAGATAATTTTAGAGTTAAAACATAACAGAAACAAAGATTTGCATACTTTTAAACAATGGGGTATTGCATCATTTGATCTTTCAGGCCTTAAAAAGGAAGATGTAGATTCTGTACAGTTATTTATTAGAAGTAAAGGGTATACAGGTCAATACGGATATAATAAAGTGTTAACCTATAAGTATGGTGATTTACTAAAGCTGCACTCTACAACAAAATTCATTTCAAAAGACGAATATAAAAGTATAATGAACTATGAGTAGTTTTCATTTTAACAGGGTTGTTAGCAAAAAGGAGGATTTTCCTCCTTTTTGTTTTTATAAATAAACGATTGATGATCTTTTACTTATTGCTTTATTGATAACAAAGAGTTAAAAAAATATCAATTTTTTACGAAAGAACACTTGTTTTATTAAAAATAATTTGCCTATATTTGCACCGCATTTGAGAAAAGCAGTATTTCAAATAAAAAGAATGGATCTGTAGCTTAATTGGATAGAGCACTTGGTTACGGCCCAAGAGGTTAGGGGTTCGAGTCCCTTCAGATTCACAAAAAGCACTTAAGACGAAAGTTTTAGGTGCTTTTTTGTTTTGTGGGGGTATTAAAAGTGATTTTCTAGGACCAGTAGATAAATTTTTTAAATTAAATCTCTAAGTATGTTATACTTTATATCGATATCCAAGTGATATTTGTATTATATCTCAAAAGATTTTTAACGGTAACCTAATTGTTGAATTAGTATTACTTCTTTAATAAAATTCTTCAAGAAGATCTTTTGCATGTTTTTTTACGTCTTCATTTAAATCTCGTAATGCATCTTCAAGTAATGGTTTTGCTCTGTCAGGGCGAAATGACCAAACGGTATGGGCGCAAGCTAATCTAATGTGATTGTTTTTGTGAGTTCTAGCATCATATTCTATAGCATTTAAATAATTCATGGGAATAAGATCGTCGGAAAACCTTGGATTAATTAAAGCAGGTCTTAGTTTTATACTGAGCATAGAAAATCCTACAGCATAACTCTTTGTAAAATCTGCATATTTTATTTTTCGTAAAAAGACAGGAATATCACATTTTTCTTTTAATATAGGTATGATTTTTAAAATACCTTCGTTATAAGATTGCCAAAGTGAATCTTTCCATTCATTATCTACCCAGTTAGAATGAAGAGAATCTTTAGAAAGTATTATAATTGCATATTTACAATTTTCTATCCCCTCTTGAATTCGGGTTATTATATTTTCACCTGGTTTAATTTCAAAACTATCAATCCAAGGATTATGTCCTATGATATTTAAATCTTCTCTTAATTGGTTAGCAAATTCAATATCTTTTGATGAATATGAAATAAATATTTTAGCCATATGATAACTCCCTTTTTTAATTTAAGAAATGATAAAACATGATTAGAAGTTTTTACAAAATCTCACATACTTCAAATTTCTTTGTTGTAAATCTCTTCAAAGTGCTCACATACAATGATAAACTGTGCTTTTTTATTGATTTTTAATCTTGAAATTAACTGTAATCTTAGGTTATTCAAAGTATTCATAAAGATAATATATATTAACTCCTATTTGAATGATTTAGCTTATTACTTTTGCAAAGGCTTCCAATATGTAATTAGTGTTTTATTTTTCTAAAATTATATTTAAACAGAAAAGTTGTTCTAAAGAAAAAGAAAACAACTTAAGATTCATATTTAGCAACATTAGGTTGGAACAATGTATGTACAATAATTTATATAGTATTCTAAAAATTCACACCATTACTCTATGAAGAGAATAATGGTGTGAATTGTATAAAATTATCTTAATTCGGATAATGCTATTTTATTAATAACATCTTTTGAACTTTAACAAAGTTATTTACCTGTAATTTATAGAAATACATACCAGTTGGTAGATACTCTTTATTAAAGTTTAGTTTATACTTACCTTTTGGTTGATATTCATTTACAAGTACTTTTACTTCCTTTCCATGAATATCATAAATTTTAAGAATAGCAAAACCTGGTTCTGGTATGTAATATGAGATTTCTGTTGATAAACTAAATGGATTAGGACGGTTTTGCGACAGATAATATCTTTTTTTGCTCTGGATTTCTTCTACAGCTGTTGGAGGAAATTCATCAATGCAGAGACTGTCAATAGCAAGTTCTTGTCCTGCAATTCGTAATTCGTTAATATTTCCTAACAATGTTACTCTGCCAATTTCTATTCCATAACACTCATCTTTAGTAACACTATCTACCACACAATATACATCGGGAGCAACAATTACAGGTAACGCTTTAAAGCTTGAAATTACATGCTCTATGTCACCATTTACTTGTAAGTTTTCTTCACCACCTTGATCCCAGTAGATAAACGAAACGCCAATGGTGTTAATAGAATTTAAATCGAAAACTAACGAAGCATTGTTAAACCATGCTCTTTTATCGAATCCAAATCCACAATCGGCATTTTGAATTTCAACAGAATTATATCCTCGTGAACCATTGAACCAAAGCATATCATTTATACTTACATCAATGCCTGATTCATCGAAAATTAAATCACCAGCACTATTTCCATGACCTGATCCAAATGTATTTAGAGGTTGAGTATCAAAGTTAATCTGAGTTTCACATTCAAAATCATCAGGAATATCAACAGGAGGAAATTCATCAATGCAAAGACTGTCAATAGCAAGTTCTTGACCAGCGATACGCAATTCGTTAATATTTCCTAATAATGTTACTCTACCAACTTCAACACCATAACATTCATCTTTATATACACTATCAACTACGCATAAAACATTAGGTGCCACAAGCGGAGGTAAATCTTTAAAATTGGCTATAACATGCTCTGTATCTCCATTTACTTGTAAGTTCTCATTACCACCATGATCCCAGTAAATAAATGATACACCAACAGTACTAATTGAATGCATATCAAAAATTAACGAAGCATTGTTAAACCATGCCCTTTGATCGAATCCAAATCCACAATCGGCATTTTGAACCTCTACAAAGTTATATCCCCTGGAACCATTAAACCATAGCATACTATCTATTCTTACATCAATATCTGATTCATTAAAAATTACGTCTCCGGCATTATTTCCATAACTTGCTCCATAAGTGTTTAAAGGTTCAGTGTCGAAACTAACTTGTGTTTCACATTCAAAATCTTCAGGAATCTCTATTGGAGGAAATTCATCAATGCAAAGACTATCAATAGCAAGTTCTTGTCCTGCAATTCGCAACTCATTAATGTTCCCTAGTAAAGTTACTCTGCCGATTTCATTTCCAGAGCAATTATCCTTGTAAACACTATCGACAACGCAAAATACATCGGGGGCAACAAGTAAAGGTAAATCTTTAAAACTGGATATAACATATTCTGTGTCGCCATTTACTTGTAGGTTCTCTTCACCACCGTTATCCCAATAAATAAAAGATACGCCAATAGTAGGTATCGAATTTAAATCAAAAATTAATGAAGCATTGTTAAACCAAGCTCTTTGATCTAATCCAAATCCACAATCAACATCTTGGATTTGTACATAGTTATATCCCTTGGAACCATTAAACCATAGCATGCTATCTATTCTTACATCAATGTCTGATTCGGTGAAGATAATATCTCCCACATTATCACCTTCGCTTGCACCATAGGTATTTGTTGGTTCTGTGTCGAAACTAACTTGTGTTTCGCATTCAAAATCTTCAGGAATTTCAACATGAGGAAATTCATCAATGCAAAGACTGTCAATAGCAAGTTCTTGTCCTGCAATTCGTAACTCGTTAATATTTCCTAACAATGTTACTCTGCCAATTTCTATTCCATAACACTCATCTTTAGTAACACTATCTACCACACAAAACACATCGGGGGCAACAAGTGCTGGTAAATCCTTAAAGCTTGATATAACATATTCTGTGTCGCCATTTACTTGTAGGTTCTCTTCACCACCGTTATCCCAATAAATAAAAGATACGCCAATAGTAGTTATTGAATTTAAATCGAAAATTAATGAAGCATTGTTAAACCAAGCTCTTTGATCCAACCCAAATCCACAATCAACATCTTGTATCTGTATGTAGTTATAACCTCTGGAACCATTAAACCATAGCATGCTATCTATTCTTACATCAATGTCCGATTCAGTAAAAATAATATCTCCAACATTATCGCCTTCGCTTGCTCCATAGGTATTTGTTGGTTGAGTGTCAAAACTAACTTGTGTTTCGCATTCAAAATCTTCTGGAATTTCAATATGAGGAACTTCGTCAATACAAAGACTATCGATAGCAAGTTCTTGGCCTGCAATTTTTAGTTCATTAATGTTTCCAAGTAAAGTTACTCTACCAATTTCATTTCCAGAACAATTGTCTTTATACATACTATCAACCACACAATATACATCGGGAGCAACTAGTGTTGGTAATGATTTAAAACTAGTTATAACATGTTCTGTACTGCCATTTACTTGTAGGTTCTCTTCACCTCCGTTATCCCAATAAATAAAAGACACACCTAAAGTGCTAATTGAATTTAAGTCAAAAACTAGCGAAGCATTATTAAACCATGCTCTTTGATTCAACCCAAATCCACAATCAACATTTTGAATCTCTACATAGTTGTACCCTCTGGAACCATTAAACCAAAGCATGCTATCAATTCTAACATCAATGTCCGATTCACTAAAAATGATATCTCCAACATTGTCACCATTACTTGCTCCAAATGTATTTAATGGTTGAGTATCAAAGCTAATTTGTGTTTCACAATCAGTTTGTGAATAAACGCTGCAAAAAGTAAATAAAATTGCAAAGGTTTCTAATAGTAATCTTTTTTTCAAATGTCTCATGTTTAAAGATTTGTGAGTTTATTTAATTGTTAGGATAATAGTGTGACGAATAGTAATCATTAGCATGTTTTTTAACAAAATAACATGTATGAGCGGGCAGTGTATTGAAAATGAATGAGATAGGTAAAGTTATTTTCATTTGGGTTTGTTTGTTTTTTTGTCAGCTTAATTTACGATTTATAGCAAAGAATGTCAATGCAATAATTGTAACTATTCAGTATAAAGTATAAAGACATAAGTATAAAGATTTGAACACGTTAACAATTTTGAATATTGGTATTTCAGTCCTTTGTCTATTAATTTATGTACAATCTTCTAGTTTAGGATACATTTTATAACAAACATCCTAAACTCTCTACATAGTTAAAGCACTATTATACAATTCTTTTCTTTTGTCTTAATACTTTTGTCTTACTACTGAATAGTTACCAATAATTTAGTACCTAGTAGTGAGATCATAATCGAAATAAAGTAGAAAATTAAAAGTCTATTTAAACAAAAAAAAGCATCTTAGTATACTGGAAGCAAATGAATTACAATTGCTATTTCTCTGTTGGATTTGAAAGATATTTTAATTGTTATAGTATTAAAATCTATATCAGTGATATATTACTAATTAAGATAAAAATGTTTTGTTGTAAACAATAGTAACTGACTTTATGTTAATGTAATTGCTAAGACTTAATACGTTATAATTCTTACTATTGCTGCTCTAACTTAACAGGGCTTATTTGTTAGGTACAGTATTTACTCTAACTAGAAGTCTGTAATTTTTTTGGACACAGATGTTTAAATTAAATACAAAAGCAATAGAGTTGCATTTGCTAGGAATTATCTAAATTTGAGACTTCGATTTAAAGATAAAGTTGTGTAACATAAATTTTCTACATAATGATAACTAAAGAACAAGTAATTAAAGCTCAAAATGAGTGGGGAGATGGAGTAGTAAAAATTGGCTCTTTAAAGGACAGTAGGTCTGAATGCGAAGCTTTTGCTAGTGAGTTTCTTGACAAACTTTATTCATTTGGAGCTGGTCCAGTTCTGTTTAAACCAACAAAATGTGCAATAGAACAGTTTAGGCCAACTAAACAAGAAGCATTATCCTATTTTATTGCGGGTGAAGATCGCTCATGCGAAGAAGATAAAGGATTTGCTATTAATCCATGGGCAAAAGTAAGGTTTGAAAATTCAAATTTCATCTTAGAAGAAAATCGTGCATTGGCTATGGGAAATTATTTTTTTACTGATTTGGATGGTAATGAGGCTAAAGTTGAATACACATTTGGATATAAGTTAGTGGATAGCGAGTTGAAAATTGATTTACATCATTCTTCTTTTCCATATAAACCTTAATTAATTGGATTGTGAAGAAGTATCTTTGCTTTGCCCACAGATCATCTGGATTTAACATTGCTAGGTAATTACATCGCATTTAATACCTATCTTGTTGAAGCAATAAATGATAATTTCTTTCACTGATAATATTTCACTTTAACAAGCTATTAAGTTGTATAAAGGGTACTTAAACGCCCTTTATACTAATCCTTTATTTTTACAATAAAATAGTTAAGTAAGATACTGTAATAAATTTAACCTTCATTGGTTTAATTCCCCGAGACTTGCCTCGTAATTAGAATTTTCAGACTCAATATTAAATGATGCATTAATCATTCTATACGCATTAAGTGCTAACTTACATAGTTATCTAAATACATTGTTTAGGAATACTGCAGAACCTGATATTAATATTTAAATGAGCCGGCCATAAAAACAAGCACGGCTGATAATAATAAACTTCGTTATAAAAAATAGAGAAAGTAGCCTTGTAAAATGAGCTGTATATTAAATATTTGGTAATGAGTTTATAAGTAATAAAGTTGATACTAATAAAATATCAACTTAGAACTCTGAATACAAGCGAAATACAAATGCATCAGTTCGGTTAGAATTAATAAAACTGTTATCTGTTATTTTTTAAACGTTGGTTAATTTCCTTGATAAATTGAGTTGGCATAGAATGAATATATTCTAGCAGCTGTTTAAATTTTATCTTTCGGTATTTTTTAGCGACATAAGCCCTCATATTTCTGTAAAATTTTTTAAATAACGATGCTATTGTTCATTCTGTGTTTGTTATCTATTTAAATTGTTAATGTTTTTCTAATAGATTAGATATTTAAGGTTGAAATTCGTCTAAATTTATATTTTTGTACACCTGTATAACGGCATTTTATAGCATAATGAATGAGGAAGGTAAAAAAATAAAAATTCGTAAAGTTGATTTTAAAGTTCTTTTTAATCAGTTTTATCCTTCGTTATGTTATTACGCTAAGAAAATAGTAGGCGACATAGAAACAGCAAAAGATGTTGTACAAGAAACATTTGTGAAAGTATGGAATAAAGGTATGGAATTTGAAAATGAATATGCTTTAAATGCATACCTTTATAATAGTGTGAGAAATAACTCGTTAAACTGGTTAAGTAAAACGAGTACAAGAAAAGCAATTATTGATAATATTGAATTTGATGAGGAAGAAAGTAGTTATTTACGCAAACAAATAGAAGCAGAAGTAATTACTGAAATTTATCAAGCCATAGAAGAATTACCTTCGGAGTGTAAAAAGGTTTTTAAGCTAAGCTATATTAAAAACTATCAGGTGCAAGAAGTTGCTGATGAATTAAATATTTCAATCAACACAGTAAAAACACAGCGACAAAGAGCAAAAAAATTTTTGAAAGAAAGATTAAAGGATAATTATCTGATTATGCTAATCATGTTAATGGGTTAATAGTTTTATTTGATTATCTTTTTGTAAATAAACCTCTTTCAATACTTACAATTAATTTCTATAAAGAAGAATTTTGTTTCGATTCTATACTTTTTTAGGACCCATCTAAAAAAAATTAAAAAAAAAGACACCTTGTGTCACCCTTTTTTAATTCTCACTGATTTTAGGATAAAGATTTAAACAGAATTTAAGAATTTTGGTATGCGCAAACCTCAGGAAATATCAAAGATAATAGTCAAGTATTTGCTTGATTTGAGCAATGATGAAGAAAATAAAAAGCTTGATTTATGGCTCGATGAAGATATTGAAAACAAGAAAATGTTTGAGAGGCTGAAAAATGAAAAATATCTGAATAATGGATTGGGAGAGATGCATCAAATAAATGCAAACTCTGATTGGTATAAGGTGAAATATGCTCTTAAAAATAAAAGTAAAAAAATATATTTAAATATATCTAGATATGCAGCTGCCATTATTCTAATTCTGGGTATTGTAGGAGTTATTAACTATATAATGCGATTGAAGGATATTAACCAAGAGGTAGAACTTGCCGAGATAATACCTGGTTCTCCTAAAGCAACATTGGTACTTGCTGATGGAAAAAAAATTGATTTAGAAAAGGAAAAAGGATTGTTGTTTAATAGTAATGCTGGAATAGAGGTAATTAGTGAAGATGCAGAGGTTAAGTATAATCAAGAACAGGAAAAAATAGATGAGAAAGAAGGAATTGAATGGCATACTATTCAAATTCCAAGAGGAGGTGAGTATAAGTTAGTATTAAGTGATGGAACAATAGTATGGCTTAATGCTGATACACAGTTACGTTACCCAGTATCATTTATTGGTAAAAAACGACATGTTTTTTTAAAAGGAGAAGCGTATTTTGCTGTAGCTCATAATAAGGAAAAATCCTTTGTAGTAAATAGTTATGGTCAGTCAGTAAGAGCATATGGAACAGAATTTAATGTTAATGCCTATCACGAAAATGAAATTAAAACAGTATTAGTAGAGGGGTCGGTTGGAGTTAGAAAGGAGGGTACAAAAGAAGTAATAATAAAACCAGGTCAATTGGCAGTTGGAAGTAAAACGGGTATTAAGGTTAAGGATGTTAATGTACATCCATATGTGGCATGGAAAGATGGTGACTTTGTTTTTCAGAGAGAGTCTCTTGCAAATATTATGGAACGTTTGGGCCGTTGGTATAATGTTGATGTGTTTTATCAAAATCCAGATACTAAAAAGTCACGCTTTACATGTGATATGAAACGATATTCAGAGGTAGAGGATTTATTATACTTTATGGAGCAAACGTCAGATATTCAATTTGTTGTACAGGGTAGAATTATTTTAGTGAGAAGTAAGTAAAATTAAACGGAAGGTTCTCGCAAAACCTTCCGTCTCTAATTGTTATGGTTAAATACCTCGCAAGTATTTAACCAAGTAGTTAAATTAATACATTACAAAATTATGGAAAAAAACTTCGAATTAGTTCATTTCCGGGTAAGGAAATGGCGAAAAATGCTAATGATTATGAAATTAGTAGTCTTTCTAATAATAGGGTTTTCATTTAGCTTGTCGGCAAGTGTTAATTCTCAAAAGCAAATGGTTAGTATGTCGTTAAAAGATGCCAGTGTTCTTGATGTACTAATAGAAATAAAGACACAAACGGGATTACGCTTTATTTATAATGAAGATAAAATAACAGATCTTGAAGAGATAACTATTGAAGCAGAAAATATAACAGTTCAGGAACTGCTTGAAGATGTATTTAAAGATAGTAATCTGGAGTGTAAGTTTGAAGAAAACGTAATTATGGTAGTAGATAAGGAGGAGGTTCCTGTATCTCTTCCTCAGCAACCTCAAATGATAACTATATCTGGTAAAGTAACTGACGAGTATGGAGATCCGCTTCCTTTTGTTAACATCTATATCAAAGGAGAAACCACTAAAGGCGTTGTTACCGATCAGGATGGAAATTATTCTCTTACAGTAGAAGAAAAAGAAGATATGGTTTTAATTGCTTCATTTATAGGTTTTTTAACTAAAGAATTTGCAGTGAATGGGCGCACCGTAATCAACCTGATGCTTACCGCAGAAATAGCCGATTTAAGTGAGGTGGTAGTAACAGGTTACCAAACCATTTCATCAGAACGTGCAAGTGGTTCGTTTAAAACCTTAAAAGTTGAGAACCTGACAGAAAATAAAACCTCTGATAATGTATTAGGTCTTTTACAAGGCGAAGTTCCGGGGCTTTTAATTCAGGATGATCCGATAACTGGTAGTTCACAAATAACCTTACGAGGTGTTAATACCTTTAGGTCAAACAGTGATCCTAATGCTCAGGCACCATTAATTGTATTGGATGGGTTCCCATTAAACGGAGAATCGGCAAGTGAGTTTATAGGTGAGAACAGTGTTATGGATGTGATTGAGAAAATAAATCCCAATGATATTGAAAGTTTGACTGTTTTGAAAGATGCTGCAGCGGCTTCTATCTGGGGAGCACGAGCCGCTAATGGTGTAATTGTTATTACGACTAAGAAAGGAAAAGTATCAGATAAACCGATGATTTCTTTTCGTTCATCATTATCGTTAAAAAGAAAGCCTGATTATACCGATGCTAACCTGGCTTCTGCAGCCACAAGCTTAGAGGTTGATGAGTGGGCGATAAATGATGGTATTGTTTGGGGCTACGAAACAGAACCTCTTTCATTAGGTAAGCAAATTTATTACGATTATGTGAATGGTGATATTGATGAAACAGAAAGAGACCGCAGGGCCAATGAGTTATTGCAAAATGACTACATTAATGAGTATTCTGATTTATTTTTAAGGAATTATAGTCAGCAACAATACTCATTATCTATTAACCAGGGAAGTGATAAGTATACGTATTATGCTTCATTTAACTATGTTGATGAGAAAAACTCGTTGAAAGGTAACGGTAATCAACAGTATTCAACAAACCTGAACTTTAATGCAGAACTATTAAAAGGTGTTCGATTTAGCTCTCAGTTAATGTATTCATTTCAGGAGGTAGATGATAATGGTGCCGGTTCATTAAGGGATAATCCCATTTACACGCGTATTTTGGATGAAAACGGTGACTATGTCGATAAACCAACCAGATATAATCAAGCCAGAAAAGATGCTATTTTAAATGGCGGCGATTTTCCTTATGACTGGGAGTATAACACTAAAAGGGAGTATGATAATAAAGATAATTCAAGAAAAGTAAGAAATACAACCTTTAATGCCGGTTTAGATATTGATCTGTACAAAGGCTTAAAAGCAAAGCTATCATATAATTATCAGTATGGAAGAAGAGACCATGAGTCTTATTATAACGAAGAAACCTGGGAGACGCGCAACCGGGTGAATGACTCGGGAATCTATGAATTACTAGGGTATGATGAGAATTGGAATGCCATAGTAAACTTTATTGAAGTAGGATTACCTGAAGGAGGAATCTTAGATAGATCTTACAGTTTGGATTATTCACATTCGTATCGTGGTATGTTAAGTTATGATGGGTACCTGGATAGTAATGCTAAACATTATATCACTGCCATTGCAGGTATGGATTACAGGGATGTGAAAACCGAGAGTTCGACCTTAAGACGCCAATATGGTTACGATCCTCAAATCCCATCATATGTAGATGTTGATTTTGTGAACCGAGATTATATTTCTTTTGATGGTAGGGGAAGACAGTTGGGAAGACCAATGGATGTAGGTAGTATTGGAAAAGACTGGAACCGTTACCTGTCAACCTACACCAATATTGGTTATACCTATGATGGTAAGTATACTTTAACGGGTAGCTGGCGTTTAGATGACTCTAACCTCTTTGGTTCTTCACCTAAATATCGAAATATCCCCTTATGGTCGGTAGGTGCCAAATGGAAAATGGCCGAAGAAAGCTTTATTGATATGGATTTTCTTAACCAGTTAGATTTTCGCGTGACTTATGGAACCGGAGGAAATATCAGAAAAGGTGTATCTCCGTTTTTGACGATAAACAGAAACAGAAACTGGCGTACCAACGATCCTAAGGCGAGTATCAGGGATTTTGAAAACCAGGAGTTACGCTGGGAAAAAACAACTACTTTAAACGTAGGTGCTGACTTTGCCTTGTTTAATAGTCGATTATCAGGTTCTGTTGAATATTATTCTAAATATTCAGAAGATGTACTAGGCTCAACTTCAGTTAACTCTACTTGGGGCTTAAGAGCTCAAAGCCGCAACTATGCCGAAATTTCTAACAAAGGATTTGATGCATCTTTAAATTACAATGTGATACGACAAGCTGGGTTAAATTGGAATATGAGCTTCTTTGTTAACTACAATGAGAATACTATTGAAAAGCTTGATTTTGATACAACTGTACCCTATATGGTAAGTGGTGGTAAAATGGAAGGTAATAATATATCATCTTTCTATACATACAATTGGGCTGGTTTATCGGATACCGGTGCATCACAGGTTTATAATGAGTTGGGCGAAGTTGTTGATTACAATACCGAAATTACGAATGAAGATGCTTTGTTATATGGAGGTCAGTTAACACCTAAGTATTTTGGTAGTTACCGTAATACCGTATCTTATAAAGGTTTTACATTAGATGTGCTACTATCGTATAAATTGGGACATAAGTTCCGGAAAGCTATGTTCAATAGTGATGATATTGAGGAATTTGCAAGCCCTTACTTGCATAAAGATTATGAGAACAGGTGGCAGGAAGAAGGAGATGAACTGACTACAGATGTGCCTGCTTTGTATTTAGGTACTTCAAGGTATTATTCTTACTACAATTACAGTAATATAATGGTTGAGGATGCTTCTCATATCAGGGTTCAGAACATTGGTTTATCATATTCTTTAAATCCTAAGCTGTTGAACATTGATGTGATTAATAACATCACTTTTGGTGTCAATGCAAGTAACCTGGGCGTGTTATGGAAAGCAACTGATTTAGATGTAGACCCGGATCAAGGCAACTATGCAGGCCATGCTAAGAATACACCAATTTATTCGTTTAATCTGGATATCAATTTTTAAAGTATTGTCATGAAGAAATTTAAGTTTATATATATAGTTGTAACACTTGCTCTTATGGCTTCGTGCGACAGAGATGAAGTACTGGATATAAAACCCTATGGTAAAGTGTTACCTGAAAAGGTAGAAGATTTTGAGTTATTGATGAATGAGCGAGCCAGCGTAGGAGGAACTTCAGTTGGAAGAGCACCTTCATATGGTACAGACCTGGTTTTATCGGATGATATTAAAATCACAGAAACACCTCACCTAGACCTGGTGAACGGTGATGAAGAGCGAATTTTAGATGCTTTAACCTGGAACGAAAATTTCGGTAAAGAAGATGAAATTGATGTGGATTGGTTAACACTCTATAACCAGATTCAGGTGATGAATACCATTTTTGATCAGGTTAATGATCCGGAGATCACAGGAGAGCAAAGCCAGAGAGACGTTTTAATTGCAGAAGCGAAGGTGCATAGAGCTTATGCGTATTATGCCTTAATTAATTTGTACGCCAAACAATATGATGCAAGTACAGCCTCGTCTGATTTAGGTGTTCCTATCAGTTTAAGTTCTGAATTTAAGCATTTGTCAAGAGCTTCGGTTCAAGAAGTGTATGACTTAATTATATCCGATTTAAGTGAGGCTTTAGAAAGCGGTACATTACCCGAAACAGTAACTGAACGTAACTGGAGGGCTTCGGATGCTGCTGTGTATGCAGTGCAAGCTAAAGTTTATCTGGCCATGGGTGAGTATACCTTAGCTCTTGATGCGGCAGATAAATGTTTGCAACAATATAATACACTTACCGATCTTAATAGTATTTTCTTTCAGCCCGATGCCTATGATAATGAAGAAGTGATATTGTTAAAGTCATATGCCGGTAGTTATCAGTTTTTAGGTGATGTATTGGTGAGCCAGGATTTATTGGATTCGTATGCAGCTGACGATTTAAGACCTGCCATACGCTTTCAGACGGTTTATGACTGGTCACAAGGCTTCCCGCCAATTGAAGCTGGTAAAAAATTTGATGTGGGCCAAAATTTTAGTGAAAGGCCACACTTGGCTTTAAGTGTTGCAGAAATGCTGTTGATACGTGCTGAGTGTAATGCACGTCCGGGAGGTGATTTCACCAAAGCCATTGACGATTTAAATACCTTACGTGTCAACCGATTCAGAACTGGAACATACACCGATTTAACCACAAGCGAATTGCCAGATGCTGCCACTACCTTAGCTTTTGTTAAAGAAGAAAGAAGAAGGGAATTGGCCGGACAAGGTGCGCGTTGGTTCGACTTAAAGCGCTACAATGCCTACGATGGTGATAATATCAGCATCACACGTACCGTTGATGGAAAAACAGTGACTCTGGAGCCTAACAGCAACCGCTGGATTGTTCCAATCTCGCGAAGAGACATCACCCTTTCAGGTGGTGAACTGGTTCAAAGTCCGCGATAACAAGACTACTGATTTGTATCAAGAACCTCGGATAACACCGGGGTTCTTTAGTATTTGTGCGATTTGCATTAACCTAAATTAACCTTGATTCGCATAGCAATAACCTGGTGATTTTACTATTGGGAAGCTACTTATCATGTTTAAATTTCGATAAAATGAAGCAATCATTAAATATTGCAAAACTACAGTTGGCCAACTTAATATACTCGCCCATTTCGTGGGCAGTATTAATCGTGTTTGCCCTCTACTCAGGTATTTCGTTTACTGATAGTGTTGAGGGACTCTTTACCTGGTTTAAACAGGTGCCCGACCGTATGGCCAATGTTACGTCATCGCTCTTTTTAGGCGATATAGGAGGCTATTTCTTTAGCATGAATAAGTTGATGTTTCTGTTTATCCCCATCATTAGCATGGGGCTTATTAGCAACGAGATGAACAGCGGAACCATCAAGCTATTGTATTCATCCTCTATCAAGTTACGGTCCATCGTAATAGGAAAATATATTGCTATGCTTGTTTATAGTCTGCTAATAGCAGTATTAATGCTGTTGGTGGTATTGGGAGCCGGCTTATTTATACCCAAAATGGATTGGCCTGTACTTCTAGTAGCTTTATTTGGCTTTTTCCTGCTTAATGCCACCTATAGTGCCGTTGGTATCTTTATGTCATCACTATCTCGCTACCAGGTGATATCCGGTATTGCAACCATTGCTCTTTTATTTTCGCTTGATTACATCAGTAGTTTAGGGCAGGAAACACCTGTGCTGCGCGAAATATTACATTGGATTGGTATCAGTAATCATACCAGCAATATACTGCAAGGTTATTTGATTAGTTCCGATGTGTTCTATTTTACCATTATTTCCTGCTTGTTTCTTGTTTTTACTATTAATAAGATGAAAGCCGACAGGGTGGGTACAAGTGGTAAATACAGGATTGGAGCAAAAATGGCAGGTGTTATTGCAGTGGCAGGCCTGGCTATTTTTATCCTGACACAACCAAAGTTAACATTCTATAAAGATGTTACAGAAACACAACGCCACACCGTACATCCTAAAACGCAAGAAGTATTGGAGCAGTTAAAAGGTAAGGGATTGAAGATTAGCTTTTACGAGAACCTGTTAAATGCCAATGCTTTATTGCCAGCATACCGACAAGAGACCCGACGTACTTATAAAACATTCACACGCTTTGTGCCTGGCGTAAAGTTTGATTACAACTTTTTTTATGCGCCAGTGGACTATGAACGCTTTCAAGGTGACTTTGCAAACTTTAGCCTGAAGAAAAAAGCTGAAATGACGGCATATTACAAACGATTAGATACGGATGAAATTAAAGCACTGGAGGATTATTCGGAGAAGGAACGCAGTGCAATAATTGACCAGGGGATGACCTCTGTTTTATCACATACATACACATGTAATGGGCGAACATCATATTATCAGATGTTTCGTGATGATATGCAAATGAAAGCCACCGAGATAGATAAAACAACCGCCTTAAAACGACTGGTAGTAACAGCTTTCAATGTGGCATTCGTTACAGGTCATCAGGAAAGAAGCATTGTACGCGTCTGGGATAGAGACTGGCATCGCATGGCTTCCGATTATCGACATCGATCATCACTGGTAAATAATGGTTTTAATGTGAGTAAGCTGGATTTGTCGAAAAGTAATATATCAGATTCGACCAATATCCTTGTTATTGCCGACCCGGTTACGCCTTATTCTGCTGAAGAAATTGATAAGATTAAGGCTTATATCGAACAAGGTGGAGATGTATTAATTGCAGGGGATGCTGGTAATAGCCAGACTTTAAATGAAGTATTACAACCCATAGGGCTATCTGTGGATAGTGTTGAAGTGGCCAATACTGCAAAAGGTTTATACAATGGAAGCACGCCAGAGCTTCTAACAACTTTTGGTACCGATGCAGTAGACATAAATGGTTTCTGTCCCTTAAAGAGAGAAGATGAAAAAGGCTTTGATGTTCAGCCTCTGTTGTTGGGTGTTAAGGATAGTACATCAAAGGTTGCTGCATATACTTTTACTCGCCTTAAAAACGGTAAAGAGCAAAAAATAATGGTGATTGGTGATGCCGATTTTGCTTCTGACAAAATGCTACTCCTGAATAAAAGAACAATGCCACCCTATACACCCAATACCAATTTTTGTAAAAACATCTTTTGCTGGTTTACTAATGGAGAATATCCATTGGTGTTTGAAGAAATAAAGGGCTCGGATAATACCATTAAAATGACCAATGCCAAAGAAAAAATGTATAGAGTAATTTATATATGGCTCATACCAGCCTTGCTATTGGTAATAGGAGCGTTTATCTGGTTCAGAAGGAGAGTGATGTAAGTTAAAGGTTGAAAGGTAAAGGGTAGGAGGTTACCTCCTTCTAATAAAAAAAACTCTGCGTCTTAGTGTCTCCGTGTTCATATATAATTCAACATTCATCATTAATAATTAAGAAAGATGTCAAACACCATATTACAAATCAAAAACCTCTCGCACCGTTACTCAAAAAACTGGGCGATAAGGGATATCAATATTGAAATGCACAGTAACGAAATTTTGGGATTATTGGGTTCTAACGGAGCCGGTAAATCAACCACCATGAATATTCTGTGCGGCGTATTAAATCAAACGGAAGGGGATGTGTTTATTAATGGTATTGATTTGCGCAAGAACCCTGAAGAGGCCAAGAAGAACATTGGTTTCTTACCACAGAAACCACCTGTATACCCCGACCTAGCGGTAGAAGAGTATTTAAAGCACACAGCCAAGTTGCGTTCTATACCTAAGGTGGAGATTGCCGAAGCAATGGAGTCGGCCATGGAGAAGTGTGGCTTATTGCATATGCGCAAGCGATTGATTCGTAATTTGTCAGGTGGATATCAGCAACGTGTTGGTATTGCACAAGCAATTATTCACAAGCCAAAATTGGTCATATTTGATGAACCAACAGTGGGCTTAGACCCCAACAACATTGCTGAAATCAGAACTTTGATAACGGAAATTGCAGAAGACCGTGCTGTTATCCTTTGCTCTCATATTTTGCCTGAAGTACAGTCCATCTGTAAAACCATAAAAATGATTGAACAAGGTAAACTGGTGTTTTCCGACACCATAGAGGCCTTTAATGATTACATCGAACCGGATACCATGAGTCTGGAATTGGGTAATCCGCCATCCATTAAAGAGTTAAAAGCGATAGATGGCGTATTAGAGGTTGAAGACAAAGGAGGTGGCAAGTTTCGGGTCAAATTTGACCATCATAAAAATGTGACCGAAACGCTTATTGAAACAGGCGTAAAAAGTGGTTGGAAACTGCGCGAAGCAGGTGTAGAGAAACAATCACTTGATCTAATTTTTGCCCATTTATCGGGAAAGGTGAAGAAGTAAGTTAGACAAAAGTATAAACCTGCCTGCCGGTCAGGCAGGGACACAAGACTATTTGCACCATGTAAATCATCTTGATACTTGATACTTGATACTTAATACTTGCAAAAAATGAAAACACTAAATATTGCAAAACTCGAACTGAATAACCTGATGTATTCACCCATTGCTTGGCTGGTATTGGTGGGATTCTCAATTTATTCAGCCTTTCAGTTTATTCCATTGCTCGATTTTCAGGTGATAAACCAGAGCTTGTATAATACGGATTCCTATAATTCCTTATACAACTCCTTGTTTAGTTCATCCAGTTCGGGTTTTTTTAACAAAGCAACCACCTTGTTTATGGTGCTTATTCCGTTGATTGCCATGGGTGTAATCAGTCGTGAGGTAAGCACAGGGTCAATTAAACTGCTTTATTCATCTCCCGTTAAAATGCGTTCTATTGTATTGGGTAAGTATATGGCGGTGATGACATTCGTATCTTTTTTGATGCTGATTATCTTCCTTATGCTATTGGTGGCAAATATTTCAATTGTAGATTTTGATTTAGGTTCAGCCATGTCAGGCTTTATCATTATCTATTGTTTTGCAGCTACAGTAGCGGCCATTGCGGTTTATGTATCGGCTTTTTCAGCCTACCCAATTGTTGATGCAGTGGCTACTATTGCTTTGGTTTATGGACTTGATTTACTTTACGGATTGGTAAAAGATGTTCCGGTTATCAGTTCAGTGATGTACTGGATAGCACCTAAAAACCATATGATGGAGGGATTCTTTGGTTTATTAACTTCAAAAGCCTTGGGTTACTTTGTTGTATTGATAAGCTTGTTCTTATATTGGAGCATTGCTAAAATGAACCTGAAACGACAGACGATAGCAGCCAAAAGGATAACCCGCTTTAAAATGTTAACAGCTTTGGTCATTTGCATGGGATTCATTGGTGCTTTAACTCAGCCGCAATGGATGCAGTTTAAGGATTTATCGGCCAATAAAGTGAATCAGATTAGTGAGTTAAGTAAGAAATCCTTGGCGCCACTGCAGAACAAACCATTAAAGGTGACCTCTTATATTAATATTCTATCGGATGGTATTCACTACCTGTTACCAAACCAACAAATACAAGACAGACGAAAGTATGATACTTATTTTTTGTTCTTCCCACATATGCAAATGGAATATGTGTACTATTTTAATCCGGAACAGTATCAGGAATACCATGTATTGCGAACAGGAAATATCGACCCGGATGCTACACCGGAATCGACTTTAGCCTATGCGGCCGACTTGATGAAATTGGATGTTTCCAGCATTGTTTCTTTAGCGGACTTACCTGTGAGCGTTCAGATAAAGAAACAATATGGTCGTAAGCATTTTAGGATAATGGAGAGCGAAGGCCAACAGGAATTGTTGATGATGAAATACAATGATATGATTGGCGTGCCGATGGAAAAGGAGAAATCAACAGCATTCAGGCGATTAATTCATAAATCGTATACCATCGCATTTGTTGAAGGACATGGTGAACGCACCTACAAGATACCTCATATTGATGAATTAGAAGGCGAAGCAAAAAAAAGAGCCATGTCATCCAGAATGGGACTAATAGGATTGCCACACAATTACGATCGCCGAATTTCGGATATTAACGAACGAAATGCACTCATTAATAATGGTTTTGATGTAACCAGTGCTAACTTGCTTGAACCGATATCTGATGAAGTAGATATTTTGGTCATAGCCGATCCTGAAACTGATTATAGCGATATTGAGTTACAAAACCTTTCTGAATACGTGAATCGAGGAGGCAATCTACTAGTTACAGCCAATAAGCATAAGCAGTCTGTAATGAACCCGATTGTGGAGCAGTTTGGAGTGGAGTATTTACCAGGTTTGTTGGTCAACGACAATAAGGCCTATGCGGCAACCTTTAATCTCGCAGAAGTTAACGAGAAACTGCTTAAAGGCTTTGGTCAGTCCAAAACGTTGATGCAGTTAATAAATGCTACCGCACTTCAACTCAATGAAAACTCTGCTTTTAATGTTGAGGTATTATTATCAGCCAATAAAAATGAAGCCTGGGTAGATGAGCAAGGACCGGATAATTTGGGCGAGTTTACCTATCATCCTGAGGAAGGAGACCACAAAGAAGCTTTGCCTTTAGCTGTTCAATTAAGCAGAAACATTAATGGCAAAGAGCAGAAAGTATTTATCGCTTCGGGAGCCGATTTTATGAGCAACCAATATTTAAACTCGCTTAAAAGTGGTTTGTTGATTGCCAACGGTCGCCTCGTCGATCACTTAGCACAATGGTATACCAATGGCGAGTATCCAATGCATATAGAAAGGGTAGAAGCGAAAGACAAAAGAGCCAAAATAAGCTTTGAGAACATGGCCTACCTGAAGCTTCTCTTTTACCTGTTACTGCCTGGAGTTTTTGCCGCATTAGGAATTACAATGCTTATCAAACGAATTAGAAATTAAAGAAACGGAAGTTTAGATAAAAAACTGTTAATACGGTATTTTCTAGAATCAAAAAACTAATACAATGAAAAAGATAGTATATGTATTAGCCATGGTATTTATGGCACAGCTTGGACTTCAAGCTCAAAATAAAACAACGATTCCATTAGACCCCAATGTAAAAATAGGGCAATTAGAGAATGGAATGACTTACTATGTATTACAAAATAAAATGCCCGAAGGCAGAGCGTCATTCTATTTTGCACAGAATGTAGGAGCGATACTTGAGGAAGATTCGCAAAACGGATTGGCTCACTTTTTAGAGCACATGGCCTTTAATGGTTTGGAGCATTACCCGGGAAAATCAATGTTTAAATACCTGGAAGGGTATGGAATTAAGTTTGGTGCTCAAATCAATGCTTTTACAGGACAAGACGAAACTGTGTATAACATTTCTGGTGTAGCATCGGATAACCAAAATCTTATGGACTCAGTGTTATTGGTGCTTCACGACTGGTCGGGCGGACTGCTGTTAAAAGCTGAAGAAATTGAAGCAGAACGCGGTGTGATTAACGAAGAATGGCGATCAGGAAATAATTTTCAAAGAAGGATACAAAGTCAGGCCATGGCCTACTACATGAACCATTCGAAGTATGCTCAAAGGGATGTGATTGGTTCAATGGACGTGGTAAACAATTTTGAGCATAAGGAATTAAGGGACTATTATCATAAATGGTACAGGCCAGATTTGCAGTCAGTTATTGTGGTTGGTGATATTGATACAGATAGAATGGTAACTAGAATTAAAGAGATTTTCTCTACCATACCAATGCCAAAAAATGCAGCGGAGCGTCCTTATTATAGCATTGAAGATACAGATAAACTGGATTTTGCGGTTATTAAAGATAAAGAAGCTCCTGGTGTTCAAATGGAGTGGTTATGCAGACGAAATGCACCTAAGGTTCGTGATAATGATTGGTATCGTCAGGCTCTTAGCGAAGAGGTATTTATCTATTTGTTCAATAATCGATTAAGAGAATTGTTGCAAGACCCTCAATGTCCTGCAATGAGAATGTCGCCATATTTTACCGATTTATCTCGAACTAAAAGTGCTTCGGGTATTAGTATAATGCCTAAACAAGGAAGAGAGTTAGAGTCTTTTGAGTTGATGATGACCGAATATGAGCGTGTAAAAAGATATGGTTTTACTCAACCTGAAATGGATAGAGCAAAAGTGGATTACGAAAAATATTACGAACGTTTGCTTCTGTCGAAAGACCAAAGAAATACAGAACAATTAGCAAGGAGCTTATATGAGTACCATTTAAAAGCCCTTCCTTTTGCCGATGTAAAGTCGGATATTGATTTAAAGATGAACTGGCTGAAAGAGCTGACGTCTGACGATATGAAAAATATTGCTGAAGGACTGATACGTAAGCAAAATAGTGTGATTGTTTTATCGGGTACAGATAAACCAGAAGTGGTGTATCCTACAAAAAATGAATTGCTAAGCATTGTTGACAAACTTAAAACGCAGGAAATTGCAGTTTACCAAGAGGAGGTGATTGATGCGCCACTTTTCAGTGAAGATTTAAAAGAGGCAAAAATAATTGACGAGTCGTTTAATGAAGCCATACAAGGAAAAGAATATAAACTTAATAATGGAGCTAAAGTAATTGTTATCAATAATGATAATGAAGAATCTTTTATTCGTTTCTATGCTGTTAGCCAGGGAGGACTTTCAACAGTAGGTGTTAAGGATATTCCTTCAGGTGGTATGAGTGCCAGGTTGGCAATGGCTTCAGGGGTAAGCGAGTTTTCGGGCATGCAGTTGCAAAAGTTATTGACTGGTAAAGAAGCCAGTATCAATTGCCTAATCAGTGCTAACGTTGAGTCTATATCAGGAAAAGCTGGTATGAACGATTTAGAAGAAATGCTTCAATTATTGTATCTGCAATTAGAAAAACCACGTTTTGAAGAGAATATATTCAAAATGCAGAAATCTCAAATGCAAGAACAATTAAAGCAAATTGCACTTGATAATGCTCAAGTATTGCGTGATACTGTGAATGCTTTGAAGAGTGGGTATCACGAGCGAAACTTAAGCTTTAATGAGGATTACATCGCCAACTGTGATTTTGAAAAAGCAAAACGTATATTTAAAGAGCGCTACAGCAATGCAGCTGACTTTACTTTTATCTTTTTAGGAAAAATTGATGAGGAAAAGCATCTTCCATTAATCGTAAAGTATGTGGGTAATATTTCGTCCAGCGATAAAACAGAAACATTTATTGATCACAATATTCGTCCGGTAAAAGGACATACAGTCAAAGTGTTTGAGCGTGAAATGGCAACACCAAAAACATCGGTAAAAGTATCAATGAATAAAACCATTAAGTATAGTGCCGAAACAGAGATGTATGCCAAGGTAATTGGTGGCTTACTAAATAAACGCTACCATGCCACCATTCGCGAAGAAGAAGGCGGAACATATGGTGTTCGTGCCAATGGGGCATTTGGCCGTCTACCTTACGATCACTTTGAATTGAATGTGAGTTTCGACTGTAATCCAGATAAACAAGAACATTTACGCAAAATTGTGTTCGAAGAAATCAAGAACATTCAAAGTGCAGTAGATGAGGAAGATCTGAACGAGATTAAACAGGCCTTTATTGAAGAGCGCAAAACACAAAAGCAGATAAATAACATTATTGGAAGGAATTTAGCAGTCAACCTGGCAGAAAACAAAACATTATTGTCTGATGAAGAATACAATGAGTTGGTTAATAATGTAAATGCCGAAACCGTTAAAAAAGTAGCCAAAAAACTTTTTAAGAAAGCAGATATTATTGAAGTGGTAATGAATCCTAAGAAGTAATTGAGACATTCAGGGAAGGAGTATCCTTCCTACTATTAGTTTGTGTATTTATTAGATTGATAAGCCTCTGCATTTGCAGGGGCTTTGTTTTTAACCATAGGCGTAACATTTATGTGCTCAAAGCTAAAAAAATGATATCATGTTTAATCATCAATTAAATACTCCGAAGAGCCACCGCTACTTAGTATTTATAATGCGAAGTAATTTGGCCAAGGATTTGTAATCCAGTTCAACCTCTTTAAAAAGATTTGTTATAGGGTGTATTATAATAATTGACATACCAGAATTCATTTTGTTGAATAAAAATTGAAATGTAGTTAAACATGTAACTGGCTTTAATAGGGAGTTAGTAAATTATTTATCAGGGCTTTATATTGAATGGATTGAAATGTTTAAAAATAGGCATTTGTTTTAATCGATTGTTTAAAATCAACATAATAAAAGATAATATCTTACTTTATCAAGAATACAACTAAATTGCCTATTGATTAGTTTGTTGAGTTGGAGCAAGCTTACAGAAAGGATTGCTCCTTTTGGTAGAAATAAATTGAACATCAATATATTTAATTATCTGGAATAATTCAGCAATTATATTGAAAGAATTAGACAAGTTTCGTAGCTAGTTATTTCGTAATTTTGTAAGAAAACAAGGAATAATGGCAGGATTAAACCAAAGTATGATTGAATGTGAAGGTGTTACTATAGCAGCATTGGTAGAAACAGAATCGGTATATGAGCATCCTATTTATTATCCAGCGAACATGTTAATTTATGTAGAAAAAGGAAACTTACGATTGAATACAGGTGGTAATGACTATAATATTGGCCAGGGAGAGTTTGGTTTTGTTCGTAAATACACACATGGGAAATATTATAAAACGGTGGAAGATGTTGAAAATGGATTTAGGGAATACTTGTTCATATTAGACGATACTTTTATCAAGGAGGTTATTCATAACTTCACATTACCAGAAGATTTTATGCCATGCACGGTACCAATGGTAAAGTTAAAATCTACGACATTTTTAATGGGATTGATGAATTCTATTTCAACTTATGTTACAGGTCAAGCTAAAATAGATCGTAACTTGATCAGAATAAAAACGATGGAAGCAATTTATGCCATATCCGAATCATTCCCAGAGGTACTGCATGTTTTAAGCGAATTTTCGGAACCGGCCCGTGCTGATTTGGTTCAGTTTGTTGAACACAATTATACCCAGAACATTTCTCTCGATAGATTAGCACAGCTTTCAGGAAGAAGTCTTTCTACTTTTAATCGTGAATTTCGAAAAGAATTTAAAGTTTCTCCACATAAATGGATTAAACAAAAGCGCTTAGAACTAGCCAAAAAACTATTAACCAGTACATCTAAAAAAGCATCTGATATATATCTTGATGTTGGCTTTGAAGATTTAGCCCATTTTAGCCGTTCTTTTAAAAGTTATTTTGGACAAAATCCTTCGGAAATAAAAGCAGCTATTGCTTAGATTTAAGACAATATAGGTGCATCAGACATACTTAAGTCTGATGTGCTTTTTTTAATCTTTCCATATTTTTTCTCAAATTCAATCGTCAATTTCCATGTTCTATAAAAAGTATCAACATCAAATAGGGTGATATGATTTAGCAAGCAAAAAGAAATAAACAGACAAGTTTATTTTTTGATTTCCAAGGTAATTTTGAACTCATTAAAATGGGAATTTCAACATTAAAAAAGGAAATAAAATGAAAAAGTTACTATTGATGTGTGCATTGATAATTAGCGTTATATCTGTCAATGCTAAAACAAAAGAACAAAAAGTTGTACTGATTACAGGAACTGCCTCAGGTATTGGAAAAGCTACAGCAGAACTTTTAGTAAAGGAAGGACATATTGTTTACGGTGGCGATATTCAGCACGAAAAAAACAAATACTTGGATAAAATAGGTGGACACTCTCTTAAAATGGATGTTACCAAGGATGACGAAGTAAAAGAAGCAGTTGCCAAAATAATTAAAGAGCATGGTAGAATAGATGTACTTTTAAATAATGCAGGATATGGTCAATATGGTGCAGTGGAAGAAGTTACGATGGAAGATGCTCATGCCCAATTTGACGTGAATCTATTTGGAATGGCTCGTGTAACCAAGGCTGTTTTACCTCAAATGCGAGCACAAAAATCAGGTACCATCATCAATATATCCTCAATGGGAGGAAAAATATACACTCCACTAGGAGCCTGGTATCATGCAACAAAACATGCGGTTGAGGGATGGAGCGACTGCTTACGATTAGAAGTAAAAGAATTTGGAATTAATGTAGTAATAGTAGAACCTGGTATGATTAATACTGGATTTTATAATGTATTTATGGAAAAATTTGAGCCTTACACTAAGGAATCTGCCTATAAGCATATTATAGACCCAATGTTGGCAAGTGGTGAACTACCAAAAATGTCGGAACCTATTGTAATAGCCGAAGTAATTAATAAAGCTATCAATAAAAAGAAACCAAAAACCAGATATGTAAAAGGTAAAATGGCTAAAATGGCCATAGGTTATAGAAATTGGTTTGGGGACAGAGCATACGACAGAATGATTTTAAAGGCAATGAGATAATACTTAATTTAGAGATATATAAAAGTCCGATAGCGCATTTATGTTATTGGACTTTTTTATGGTAGTAATTGACAAGTACAAAGAGTTTTTTTGACAATTAGCATGAGTCAAATTACCCTTAAATTTGCTTATACAATAACCGTTAAAAAATAAAAATAATGAAAGAATTTAAAGATAAAGTAATTGTTATTACAGGAGGTGCAACAGGGATTGGATATGGATTTGCTGAAGCATTTGGCGCTGAAGGTGCAAGATTAGTGCTAAGCGGAAGACGTGAAAACCGTTTACAAGAGGCTGTTGATAAATTGACCAAACAAGGTGTTGATGCCAAATACTTTGTGGCAGATGCAACAAAAGTTGAAGATACAGAAGCATTAGCTGATTTTGCCTGGGATACTTACGGGCATGTTGATGTAATCATTAATAATGCCGGTATGATGACTCCTCATTGTCCAATAGTTAATATGCCGTTGGAGAATCTACAAGCCATTTTTAACGTTAATTTATTTGGTGTGGTAATTGGGTCTCAGGTATTTGGCAAGCGTTTTATGGAGCAAGGTACACCTGCTGCCATTTATAATGTGGGTTCTGAAAATTCATTGTTCCATGGTACACCTTTAAATGGTGCTTATGTGGCAACAAAACATGGAGTAATGGCTATTACAGAATCATTACGCGAAGAATTACCTGAGTTTATCGATGTCAGCTTGATTTGTCCAGGATTTGTGATGTCTGAATTAGGATCGGAAGAAAATATGAAACACGGAATGCCTACGAAAGAGTATATTGATATTGCCATGGAGCAAATTAAGAATAATGAGTTTTACGTGGTGAGTCATGCTTATAATTCTGTATGTATCGATAAGCGATATAAAAAGCTAAAAGCTGCCTTTGAGAAATATGCACCAAGATATGAAGGTGATCAAAGGTATGATGTAAGAACAATTGTTAAACCAATTCTGGAAGAGCAATTAAAAGTAAAGCTAAACGAATTTTAATAAAATATGAATTTTATTTAAAACCTTGTTTAGAGTTTTTTCTAAACAAGGTTTTTTTTATTACCCTTTAAACATCTACCTCTTATCATTGGTATTTAATTACCATTGTTTATACAATCCTTTATCCAATAATATAATACCATTTTGATAAAATAGCCGTATGGTATAATGCCGATCGATTTCTAAAGCAGTATTGCGAGAGTAGCGAAGCAATGCGGCATTTTAGAAACAATTCAGTATTGTATTCACATTTACCTGACATGACTTTTTTGATAAAGCAGAAAAACTTTATTTTTATGCTAATGGAAATTATGAACCAATTATGGATTTAGGAAAACTGAAGGTTGTTGAATTTGAAGACTTACACATTGCTGTTACTATTGAAGCTCAAATTGGCGATGAGCACGAAGTATATTATCCGGCCAACTTTTTAGTTTATATCGAAAAGGGTGAATTAACCATTTATAATAACAATGAAAATCATGTGGTTAAGCAAGGTGAATTTTGCCTTGTTAAAAAATACACTCATGGTAAGTACTTAAAGCGGAAAGAAGGAAATTTGGATGGATTTAAGGAAGTTATTTTTTTACTTCATGATACATTTATTCAAGAAATCGTTAATGACTTTAAAATAAGCGGATCAATTCCTCCCATTACCAAAAATGTTATCTCTTTAAAAAGTACACCTATATTAATGGGATTAATATCTTCAATTAAGCATTACTTTCAGCAAGATGAAGCATTTGATCATCAGCTTATACGCCTAAAGACCAAAGAGGCTATTCTGGCCATAACTCAAAACAACCCCGACTTGTTATATGTTTTTCATGATTTCTCCCAGCCTGCACGTGCCAACTTAAAGTCCTTTATGGAAAATAATTTTAATCGTGGATTCAGCATTGAGCAACTTGCAAAAATGTCAGGCAGAAGCATTTCTACTTTTAATCGTGATTTTAAAGAAATGTTTAACACTACTCCTCATAAATGGATAAAAAATAAGCGTTTGGAACTTGCTTTATACATTCTTTCCAATACCAACCGCAAATCTTCTGACATTTATCTGGAAGTTGGGTTTGAAGATTTAGCTCATTTTAGCCGTTCTTTTAAAAATTACTTTGGATATAATCCAACATCAGTTAAAGCACCTTGTTGATTTTTAACTAATGGCTTTATATCGTAATTTCGTTATAAGAATTGATATTTTTTGACAAGTGATTTGAAGATATTAAGCAAATCGACGCTTTTGATTTCAATTAACTTTGTTACAAACAATATCAATAAATTATGAAATTACTTTCAATTGTTAAGTATCAAAAGTTATTCTTAATTTCTGTAGCTATCATCTTATTACCAATTGGTTTATCGTATGGCTTAATACCTGATATAACGCTAAGTTTTTTATTTGACATTCAAGAAATAAACCTTAACTTATTAAACATGTTACGTTCGGTTATGGGTTTTTATACCGCTCTATCGATTTTTTGGGTAATTGGAGCCATAAATATCCGTTACAGGGAAGCTGCATTGGTCAGTTTAATTGTTTTTATGCTAGGTGTAGCTTCCGGAAGAACAATAAATATATTATTCGATGGAATTCCACATTGGCTATTAGTCTTTTACACCATATCTGAGTTCATGATAGGCTTTATTGGCCTTTGGTTAGTTAAAATGGAATCAAAACTTAAATGATAGGAAAATGGATAATTCTGCAGAAAATTCAATTGTGTCTTTAGTAAAGTCAGAAAAAGAACATGCTTCTCAGATTACTGAAGAAGAAATTAATCAATTGGTTCGTCAGGCGGTTAAACTTGCAGGTGGATTGAATGATATTGTTAAGGATGGACAAGTTGTTGTGATAAAACCCAACCTGGTGGGTACAAGAACAGCTCCGGGGAACATAAAACCACTATTAATGCCCACTTCAAATCCATACAATCCAAAATCACAGATACCTGAACTTATGAATGGTGTAACCACTGACCGACGAGTTGCAAAAGCTATGGTGGAGGTGGTTAGAGAGCTTAATCCTACAGGAAAAGTTTACATCTTGGAGTGCGCCGGAGATGGTCCTACAAGCGAAAACTTTAAACGATTAGGCTACACGCACGAAAATATTCCCGGAGTTGATGAGTTTATTCCAATTGGAGAACATCTTAAGTTTAGAGATGTTGATTCAGAAGATTTAGTTGCTTTAGAAGTAGAAAATCAACAATACCAAAAACTACCCAAATTTTTAAAAGGAAAATATTACTACGACAAAACCTATTATAATGCAGATGTAGTTATATCGTTAGCTGTGCTAAAAAACCATATGAACACTGGAGTTAGTGGTGGAATAAAAAATGTTGGTATTGGAGCTCGTCCTGCAAATATTTATGCTAATGGAGAAGGAAAAACTGTAAGCGCATTTGTTATTGACCACCAATGGGATCCAATTAATGATTTTATTAGAGATTATTATGTTGCTCGCCCTGTGCATTTTGTGTTAACTGATGGTTTACAGGGGCTGCAATATGGTAACATGTGCCAGGGAGCACCAAGTTATGAGGCTGCAAAAATGAATATGCGTGTAATATTGGCCTCTAAAGACCCAGTAGCTGCCGATGCTGTTCAATCATGCATAGTAGGAGTAGATCCTGAAAAAATAAAACACTTAGCTGATCTGGCCAGAGATGGCTTTGGAACTATTGATACCTCCAAAATTAATGTTGTTGGTAATACTAGAGTTGATGAAATAAAAAAAAGGTTTGGATTAGCTGGTGGATTATTGAGGTTGATATACAGAAAAGGGGTAAAGGAATCAGTTTACAATGATTTTGATGGTCCTGAATTTTATATTGAAGAATTAACCGCTGAGAATGATACAATTACTATTAAACTAAAAGTTGATGCAAAAACAACGAAAGTAGAATTGAGTGTTGATGGCAAAGTGGTTTCAACGTTCACTAAAGGATTTGATGATTTAATCATTAAAACAAAAGAGTTGCAGAGCTCCAACACAATTGCAATATATGCTTACGATAAATATTTAAACTGCACTTATAAAACCGACATTTTAAACCCTGAACAAGTAGAAGCTTAACACGATGGTTTTGTACAGCAATTTTAAAATTTCTTATACTTTAATAATGAACAAAACCACAACATAATATGATTCGTTTGGTGTAAAAGTTTAATTGATTTTAATAAACGCATGACAGAATATGACAAGCAAATAGGAATTTAACGACAAGTATCTTGATCAGTTTTAACCTAATTTTGTTATCGAAGAAATCATTTAAAGATCACCATAAATAAAATTTAAGACATGACAACTATTGACAAAACAAAACCAGTAATGGTTACAGGAGCAACGGGATATGTTGCAGGATGGTTAGTAAAAAAGTTATTAGGTGAAGGAGTTACCGTTCATGCTGCAGTGCGTAATCCGGATGCCAAAGAACGTTTGCGTTTTCTCGATGATTTGGCGACCAAGTCAAAAGGCGAAATTAAATACTTTAAAAGTGATTTATTGACCGAAGGTTCTTATGATGAAGCCATGGAAGGTTGTGAATTGGTATTTCATACAGCTTCTCCTTTTACAATTGATGTAAAAGATCCTCAAAAAGAACTAATTGATCCTGCCAAATTAGGAACACGTAATGTACTTGAATCAGCTAACAGAACAGAATCGGTAAAAAGAGTGGTTGTAACCAGTAGTTGTGCGGCTATTTATGGCGACAATGTAGACCTGAAGAAAGCGCCCAAGGGTATTTTTACAGAAGATATGTGGAATACCAGTTCTAATATTAATCATGGGGCTTATTCTTACTCAAAAACTCTGGCAGAAAAAGAAGCCTGGGATATACAAAAAAAACAAAACCGTTGGGATTTAGTGGTGGTTAATCCAAGCTTGGTGTTGGGACCTGCTGTAAATCCAACTTCAGTTACATCGGAGAGTTTTGGACTGGTTAAACAATTTGGCGATGGTTCTATGAAAGCTGGTGTGCCAATGATGGGTTGGGGAGTTGTTGATGTTCGTGATTTAGCTTTTGTTCATTATCAGGCAGGATTTGTACCAGAAGCGAAAGGTCGTCATATTGCGTCGGGGCATAATACTACATATTTGGGTTTAGCCAAAGAGCTACAACCAAATTATGGGGAAAGTCATCCAATACCAAAAAAAGAAATGCCTAAGTTTTTAATTTGGTTAATGGGGCCAATGATTAATAAAGCCATTACTCGCACTTTTGTTTCTCGTAATGTAGGATATGAATGGAAAGGTGATAATTCTAAGAGTATTAAGGAACTTGGAGTGAAATATCGTCCATTAAGCGAAACCATGAATGATATGTTTCAGCAATTGATTGACAATAAAATAATTTGATAATTCATTAGGTCGAGAGTTAGGTTTATGGTGAACCCACCGGTGAGGTATGTATTTACCTTGCCGGTTAACATAAATCATTATTTAAAAAAGCAAATAACATGAGCAAGACTATTTTAATTACCGGAGCCAGCACAGGAATTGGAAAAGCAACTGCTAAAATGTTTCACGAAAAAGGGTGGAATGTGATAGCTACCATGCGAACACCTGAGAAGGAAGAAGAGTTGATAAAGCTAAATAATGTATTGGTTACCAGGTTGGATGTGACGGATTTGGATTCAATAGAAATCGCAATAAAAGCAGGAATAGATAAGTTTGGAAAAATTGACGCCTTAATTAATAATGCTGGATTTGGAGCTTATGGCCCACTAGAAGCCTTTCCTCGCGAAAATATTCTTCGTCAGTTTAATACAAATGTCATTGGTCTTTTGGATGTGACGCGTGCTATTTTGCCACACTTCAGAGCAAATAAAGATGGTGTTCTTGTTAATATTTCTTCCATTGGAGGTAAAATGACTTTCCCACTAGGTTCATTGTATCATGGTACAAAATTCGCTGTTGAAGGTATTTCAGAAGCATTGAGTTATGAGATGGAACAAGTTGGTGTGAAAGTAAAGATTGTTGAGCCAGGTATGGTGAGTACAGATTTTGCTGGTCGTTCTTTTGACTTTCAGAATGATGAATCGATGAGTGAATACCAGGATATTATTAAAAAATTATTTGCTGCTTGGGGTGGGGAAGGCTATAGTTCTCAACCGGAATTAATTGCCAGTGTTATTTATCAAGCAGTAACCGATGGTACTAACAAACTTCGTTATGAAGCTGGACCGGATGCCGTAGATATTATAGGTAATCGAAAAAAGTTAGATGACGAATCTTTTATGGGTGGAATTAAAGCTCAGATGGGGTTGTAGATCAATAATAAATAAAGATTCTTTTATGAAAGTGGCTGATTCAACGAATATGCCACTTTTTTAGTTTATTATCTCAGGATGATATATGTATTTGTTAATTGAATTAGTTCGTAATGCTATTTAAACCTGCAATTCATTAGAAAACCTATTACACATTGAAAATTACTTCAAAACAAGTCACTTCACTATTTCATCTCAACTCACCAGAGCGATGCTATGCCTCGTTTCGCTAAAACCTTGTTTTATTAGTTTCTGATTATTGCTTCGTTCAGCATTACCCAAGTAAACTTGGCACTGCTTTCACTTATCACAATAATTGCACTTTCAATGTTCATAACGAAGTTCTAATCATAATCTGGGTTTAAAACCATGGGCGTAACTTTATATGTTCGAAACTTATAAATTAATATCATACCCAGTAATCATTTAAAAACTCCACTGGAGTGGCACATTTATAGAATTTTTGTTGAAATGTTTAAACCGACTTTCTTGGAGTCGAAGATCAAAATTGCAAACAATTCTATACCTCAGGCATCATGTAACGCTTTATGGTTTAAATGATGTTTAATATTTCAATTACACATGAGTGTAATCCAATATTGTATTCTATGATAATGGTTTCTATTATAGTGTCTGTAAAACCACCCAACTTGCTTGCCAACATACCTTAAATCTCCAGAATGGGAAAACTATCACTCTTATTTTATTCTATTTGTAAAAACAGATGTAGATTGGATGAAAGATTATATTTTTAGCATGATTTTAACAAACTATGACAATTTAAGTGAAATAATTTTATGGAAAGTAAAAATAGAACAAGAGAATCGAGAGCTGCCATTGAAAAACTGTATATCACAATGCGTCATCTGTTCATTCGTGGGAGTTATAAACCTCTTGGAGTATCTGGAGAAGAATTAACCAAAACCTTTTTAACACTGAACCCTGAAATTTACGGATCAATGTCGGATCCATATCGGGTTGAGTTAAGTGCTATGAAATATGTGTTAGATCGTTTACCAAGAGGTATTGAAAAATGCAGACATATCCGTTTGATAGCTCGTGAAGGTTTTGAACAATCAGAGTATGATGTTATTGTTCCATTAAAACGTAGAAGAAATTGTTATAGAATTGATGAAGACTCTATGTACATAGAGGTTACCCGAGGGAGAAGTGATATATATGATATACTTACGCATCTAACGTTTCTCTTTAACGAATCGAAGAAAATCATGCAAAATAGCATGGAGCCTAGAGATCAAATATCAGATGATTGGGTTAAACTAAAAAAATTCCTGGACTCGGAAGAAACACCTGACATAAAACAAGGGATCACCTACTTAAGTAACATATTAGGCCGTACTTATCAAGAAACGAGTGCTGCTGTTGATGATTTTGCAAAAAGAAAAGGAGAACCATCTTTATTTGAGATAATATATTGGCTTGGGCATCTTACAATGCAAGAACATTCATATGATATAAAACGCGAAATATCTTTTTCTCAAAAGTTAAGAGAGATAATAGGTCATCATATATATGGTGAAAAATGGGCTAGTAACATAAAAGAATTAATTTATAAAAAAGGATGGATTAATCGTCCGGTACACATTGTAAGTGCTAACTTACATAGTTTCCTAAATACATTGTTTGGGAATATCGCAGAACCAGACATTAAATCTTTAGACGAACTGGCCATAAAAACAAGCGAGGATGATAATAATAAACTTCGTAATAAAATAGAGAAAGTAGCCTTGAAAAATGGGATGCATATCCTTAAGGATTCTTCAGGTGCCAACATAAATATTCAGGTTTTCGACCTTGAAAAGGCTTTGAAAGTTGGTAATTCTAACTGGTTAAAATCAAATCAAGGGAATACAGCTGATAAAGGTTTGTTGGTGGTGATGGATTATGCATTTGGAGAGCAAGCATATGAATGCATGGATGAATTATTAAAGCCAATTATTCAGGGAGAAAAAAGACTTCCGTTAAATATAGAGTCTATTTCTATAATGGGAAAGGCAGGAATATTGAAGGGGGGTAAAGGGGATATTATTGTTCCTCATGCCCATGTTTTTGAAGGGACCGGCGATAATTATCCATTTGAAAATAGCTTTTATTTACAAGATTTTGAAGATAATGGAATAAATATAGTTGAAGGAAATATGATTACAGTGTTGGGTACATCGCTACAGAATAAAGATGTGCTCGAACATTTTATGAATAGTTCGTGGAATGCTATTGGCATTGAGATGGAAGGGGCACATTATCAAAAGGCAATTCAGGCTGCAACTAAAGTAAGAAGGAGTATTAACGAACATGTTAAGGTGTATTATGCCTATTATGCTTCGGATAATCCTTTACAAAGTAAAACAACATTAGCTTCTGGTGGTCTTGGAAAAGAAGGTATTAAACCTACATATTTGATTACCTTGAAATTATTGGAAAAGATAATTCAGAAAAATACAGATTCTACCAATTAAGGTTATGAATCATATTTAGGATTTTTGTCCATTTGCTATGATTAATTGACAAATTAGCAAGAGTATCCTAAAGGACGAAACAATAAATTTGCATTATTAATTAATAATATAATTAAATTCATGAAGAGAATAACAATAACACAGTCACTTTTTATTGGAGTGATACTTGTTTCGTTACTATTGTCAAGCTGCAATAATAAAAAACAGAAAGAAACTAAAAAACCAAATATTATAGTATTGTTGGTGGATGATGCTGGTTATGCTGATTTTGGATTTGCAGGATGTAAAGACTTAAAAACACCCAATATTGATAAATTAGCATCAAACGGAGTTGTTTTTACAGATGCGCATGTTTCTGCCTCGGTGTGTGGACCAAGTAGGGCAGGATTAATTACAGGAAGGTATCAACAGAGGTTTGGATTTGAATGTAATCCTAATGGACATGAAGGAATCGATTTAAAAGAAAAAACCATAGGTGATGCCATGAAATCAGCTGGTTATACTACTGCGGCTTTTGGTAAATGGCATTTAGGAGGAGAAGAAGGGTATCAACCTAACGATAGAGGTTTTGATTATTATTGGGGATTTTTATCTGGTGGTCGTCATTATTTTAGTAATGATAAGCAAGATGTAGCTGGACATTCTCACAGTATTAGAGAAAACAAAGAACATGCTACTTTCGAAGGGTATTTAACTGATGCATTAGGTCAAAAAGCAGTTGATTTTATTGGTAAAAATAAAGAGAATCCATTTTTTATTTATTGGGCACCTAATGCTGTCCATACTCCAATGGAAGCTACTAAAGAAGATTTAGCCTTGTTTGAAGATCATCCGCGTCAAACGTTAGCTGCAATGACATGGGCATTGGATAGAGCAGTAGGAATGATTACTGATAAACTAAAACAGGAAGGATTACTTGAGAATACCTTGATTTTCTTTTTAAGTGATAATGGTGGAGCTCATAATAACCAATCAAGCAACAAACCCTTAAAAGGTTTCAAGGGTAATAAATTTGAGGGAGGACATAGAGTACCATTCTTTGTGTCGTGGGCAAATCAGTTTAATAAGCAAAAGTTTAATGGATTAAGTTCTTCTCTTGATATTTTTGCCACTTGTTTAGATGTAGCAGGAATTCCTGATTATAACAGAGAAAGATATACAGATGGAGTTAGTTTGATACCATTTTTAAAAGGAGAAAAAGTTGGAAATCCTCATAACGAATTATATTGGCGTAAAGATCAAATGGCAGCTGCAAGGTTAAATAATAACAAACTAATCAGGGTACAGGGATTAGGTTATCGCATGTACGATTTAGAGAAAAACCTGGAGGAAACAGATGATTTACAATACAAAGAGCCAGAAAAGTTGAAGGATATAAGGTTAAAACTTGAAAATTGGGAAACCGAACTTATGAAACCTTTATGGACAGAAGGAGCTGCTTGGGATACAGTTACAAAGATTATTCATAAAGATTATTACAACAATGTGGAACCTAGGGCAAAAAGTCCATGGGCTTTAAATGAGTGGTTGAAAAAGAATGGTGGAAAGTTGGAGTAAATAATTCTTAACAATAGATAAATAAGACTGTCTTAAATGTATAAGAGGCAGTCTTTTTTTATATACAAAATTCGGTAAATACAATATTTTCCTTAAAAGTTGTTAGAGGACATCTCGACAACACTTATGCCTTCTTTTTAAATTTCTGATCCAAATCAATTTGTGCTCATATTGTTAAATATGTTAGAATTAAGTAACTTATAACTTTGAATAAAGACTAGAAAACTATTAGATAGGATGATTTTACAAAACATATTAAAGCCAAATATTGCTGAAGTCATTTATCAATTTTAAAAATATAAGTTGAGTATATACTGCCATTATTTGAACAATAAATAAGCTGTAATTCAATGGATAATCAAAAAAGTATACTTATAGCAGATGATAATAAAGAGCATTTAAAATTATTGTCGGAGATTCTTAAGCATGAAGGGTATAAAGTGCGACTTGCAATGGATGGTTTACAGGCAATAGAAATTATTGAAAAAGAATCTCCATCATTAATATTAGTAGAAGAGTATTTACCAGAATTAGATGGTTACGAAATATGTAAAATAATTAAGGATAAAGAAAAGTTAAAGAATATACCAATTCTATTTATTGTTACACTTATCGAGCAATTCAACAAGTCGCTTGCATTTGATACAGGTAGTGCAGACTATATTACAAAACCCTTCGAAAAAAAAGAAGTTTTATCTAGAGTAAAAGTTCATTATAATTTATACAATTCTCAAAAAAAACTGGAAAATGTAAATGTTGAATTATTACAACAGCTCGACAGTTCATTTAAACAAGCAGCTATTGGGATAGTTCATATCGAAATTAAAACAAGAAAAATAGTAAAAGCAAATAAAAAAATATGCAATTTCTTAGGTTATAATACTTCAGAACTTATAGGAAAAACAATTGAGGATATTACACACCCAGATTATATTGATGAAGATAAATTGGATATTCGATATTTAATTGAGGGTAAGTTAAAATCATTAGTAAAAGATAAACCATATGTACATAAAGATGGTAAAATTGTTTGGGGGAGGATAACGGTAACTCTGGTTGAAACTGGAGAAAAGAATATACCGAATTACTTTGTAGGATTTCTAGAAGATATTACAGAACTAAAAAGAACTACTATTGCGTTACGAGAATCTGAAGAAATTAATCGGATTACCTTAAGTAATATTTCCGATGCAGTATTTCTAACAGATAACTTAGGTAAGTTTAAATATATCTGCACTAATGTTCATATACTATTTGGTTATGATAAGGATGAGGTTAGTGCAATGGGTAATATATCAAAGATTTTGGGAGAAAATTTTTTTAGTTTATCAGAATTGAATGAGAAAGGAGAGCTAAAAAATATCGATCGAATTGTATTAGATAAGTCTGGTTGCGAACATGATATATTGTTAAATATAAAGAAGGTTAATATAAAAGGCGGAACTGTTCTTTATTCTTGCCGCGATATAACCGAACGTAAACAGGTTGAAGAGCAATTACGAACAACCCAAATGCACTACGCCGATTTTATTAATACATCAAGTGATGCAGTTTCATATTGGGAAGTATCTCCAGAATTTGATGTTGAAATACCTACTGATAAACAAGTTGAATTGTTATATGAATCTGTATGTGTAGATGCAAATAAAGCTTTATGGGAAACATATGGTTTTAAAAGAAAGGAAAGTGTTATAGGTAAAAAATATAATGAATTGAATGCAGAAAATACAATTAACAATATTTTCCTAACATTTATTAAAAGTAATTATTCTCTTCATAATGTTGAAAAAGTAGATAAATTAGAAAATGGAGAAACAATCTATTTGTTAGAATCCTGGTATGGAGTTGTAAAAGATAATATTCTAAAAAATATTTGGATTATTTCGAATAATATAACAGAACAGCGTAAAGCAGAAGCTGCACTTAAAAAAAATGAAGAGATACTGAATGTAGCTCAAAAGATTGGAAAATTTGGAGCCTGGGATTGGGAAAAGAATAGAGATAAAATGTGGTGGTCAGATGGTATGTATCAAATTTTTGGACTGAAAAAACAAGATTTTGTACCCCAAATGGATGCAATTTTAAAATTCTACATTCATCCAACAAAAGAGCAGACAAAAAGATTCAATCTTTTAGAACAACTAAAATCTACAAGAAAAGAAGAAAGCGCTGAGCATGAGTTTTATAAACCTGACGGATCTTTAGGAATATTTTATTCTACAGTACAACCTTATTTTAATGAAGTAGGTGAGCTTGTTCGAGTAATTGGAACTGCTGTTGATATAACTGAAAAGAAGAATGCCGAAGCAGAAATATTTAAGCAATCCAATCGTCGGCAATTAATCCTTGATACTATGCAAGATGGATATATATACGCCGATAAAGAAGGTTATATACGAGATGTAAATCCGGCTTACTGTAAATTGGTAGGTTACTCAAGGGAAGAATTGTTATCCATGAATATACGCAAAATGGATGCTAAAATTTCTCCTGAAGAAATGGGAAAATTTATTCAACATTTAGCTAAATCAGGTAAGGCACATTTCGAAACATTACATAAACATAAAAATGGTTCCTTAATAGATTTAGAAGTTAGCATAAGTGTGATGCAAATAGATGGAGAAGTTATGGTTTCTGCGTTTGTAAGAGATATTACAGACCGAAAAAAAGCAGAAAGTAAAATCCAAAAATTAAATAAAGAACTTGAGGAGCGAGTTAAGCAAAGAACTAAAGAACTAGAACTGGAAAAACTTTTTACAGAATCAATATTAGATGCAATTCCAGGTATTTTTTATACTACCGATGAAAAGCGAAGAATAGTGCGATGGAACAAGAATCTATTGGATTTGACAGGATATTCAGAAAAAGAACTTGCTGGTATTATTTCAGATGACCTAATATCAGTAAAAGATATGAAAGCATTAATAGAAAGAAGAAAAGAAACGAATGAACAAGGATACACTGAACTAGAAGTAGATATTGTTAGTAAGAGTGGAAAACATATACCTTATTTTTTAACTGGTAAACGTTTTCTTCAACAAGATAAAACATATACAGTTGGTACTGGTTTTGACCTGTCAGATTTGAAAAATACACAAAATGCACTTAAAGAAAGTGAAGCAAAATTTAGAGAATTATCCGAACTACTTCCTCAAGCAATATTTGAAACCGATGTAAAAGGAAATATTACGTATACCAATAATTATGGATATGAATCTACTGGGTATACTCCAAAAGATATTGAACAGGGATTAAATGTACTTAATCTCATCTCTCCTGAAGATCACAGCAGAATAAAGAAAAATTTCCAAAGGAGAATTCTTGGCGAATTAGAAGGTACAAATGAATATACTTTCATTACAAAAAAAGGAAAGGAAGTTCCCATTCTTATATATTCATCACCTATTATTAAAAATAAAAAAACAACCGGACTAAGAGGAATAATAGTTAATATCAGCGAACGAAAAAAAGCCGAAGAAGAAATTAGGTTATTTAAAATGTTTGCAGATGCTTCGGGTGAAGGATTTGGTATGGCGGAGTTGGATGGTAGTATAATTTATCATAATCAGCAGTTAAATAAGTTATTGGACGAAAAGGAAACTCCATATAATGAAAAAATATTTAAGTATTTTAATAAAGAAAATCTTAAATTTTTAAACAAAGTAATATTAAGTCAAGTAATGAAAACTGGCCAATGGCAAGGTGAAGTTTCATTATTAACAGCTAAAGGACACTTATTTCCAATATATTTCAACTTTTATGTGATAAAAGATAAAAAAGGAGATCCTTTTAGACTAGCGGCAGTTGTTACAGATATTACAAAAAGAAAAAAACTTGAATATGATTTAAAAGTTGCTAAAGAAACTGCAGATATTGCCAATAGAGCAAAAAGTGAATTTTTGGCGAATATGAGTCATGAGATACGAACTCCAATGAATGCAGTGATAGGTTTTGCACACATACTAAGTAAGCAGGTAAAAGATCCAGTGCAGAAAGACTACTTAGATTCGATACGTTCCAGTGGAAAAATATTGTTACATATAATAAATGATATTCTTGATTTATCAAAAATTGAAGCAGGAAAACTTGAATTGCAGCCAGCACCAACAAATTTAGCCGACATATTAAAGGAAATGAAGGCATTGTTTGAACTAAGAGTAATGGAGAAAAACTTGAAGTTTGAATTAGTTATATGTAAAAAAATTCCAAAATATATAGTAATTGATGAACTCCGTATAAAACAAATACTAATTAACCTTATTAGTAATGCCATAAAATTTACTGAAAAGGGAAAAATAGGACTCTCCGTACGTTGTATGAATAATTCAAATAATAAAATTGATATTATACTGTCTGTTACTGATACCGGAATAGGAATAGCAGAAGAAGATCAGGAAAAAATTTTTAACGCTTTTAGCCAAAAAGAGGGACAAAGCACTAAAAAGTATGGAGGAACAGGTTTAGGTCTGGCTATAACTAATAAGCTTGTTAACTTACTAGGTGGAAATCTTTTATTGGATAGCGAAATAGGCAAGGGAAGTACATTTTCTTTTACATTAAGAAGGTTAGAAATCTATGAAGGAGAATACGATACCAGTAAAAAATATGATTACTTGCCCGAAGAAATTCAATTTAAAGGATCGAAAGTATTAATAGTTGATGATATAGAAAGTAATCGCAAGTTATTGAAAAGCTATTTATTGGATTACGATCTCGAAATCTTAGAGGCAGCTAATGGACAAGAAGGTTTGGATATGTGTAAAGTTGAAAAACCGGATATTGTATTTATGGATTTGAGGATGCCGGTAATGGGAGGTTATGAGGCGCTTAAGTGTATAAGAGAAAATGACGAACTTAAAAGTATTCCGGTTATTGCAATTACAGCTTCAATACTTACAGAAATTGAAAATATTCCTAAAAGTAGAGGTTTCAGTAGGTTTTTGAGAAAACCAATTGAGTTAATGGATATCGTTGATGTGTTAATTAAATACTTACCTTATTCTAAAATTACTACAAGTACAAAAGTAAAAACAGATGAATATAGTTTGGGCTTTGCAAGTGTTACTTTAACGAAGGAAGTAATTGATTTATTGTTGAATGAAATTAATCCAATGCTGGAAACCATTACCAAGCTTAAGTCCAATAAAGTAATAAGAAAAATAGCTAGACAAATTATAAATATTGGAGATAACCAAGATGTGGAATTCTTTAAATATTTTGGAAACGAGTTGCTTACTTCATTGACCTCCTTTAATATTGAGAAAACAGAAAGGATGATTAATTCATTAAATGATTTTATGCAAAAAATAGGTGAAAAATGAAAATATTATGGCTGCTAATAAAATCTTAATTGTTGATGATAATAAGAGAAATATTCAGGTTTTGGCAACATCCTTATCTATTGCACAATACGAAATTGAATATGCTTCCAGTGGTAAAGAGGCCTTATGTTGGCTGGAAAACGAAGATTTTGATTTGATAATGCTAGATGTTATGATGCCTGAGATGGATGGCTTTACCGTTTGTTCAAAAATTAAAGCAATGCCATTAAAAGCAGCCATACCAATTATATTTATAACTGCTAATAATGATGTGGAGAGTGTAACTAAAGGTTTTAATTTGGGAGGTGTTGATTATATAACAAAACCATTTAATGAAAGTGAATTATTGGCGAGAGTAAAAACCCATATCGATTTAAAAAGGTATAAAGATAATCTTGAAGAATTGGTTGAGTTACGAACTAATCAACTTAGGGAAGCATATAAAGAATTAGAAGTACTGGATATTGCTAAAGGAGAATTTTTAAGTATGTTAAGTCATGAAATAAGAACTCCTTTAAATGGAATATTAGGAATTTTATACTTAATGAAATCAAATGCTGAACCTGAAGATATAAGTGGTTATATCAATTTATTAGATCTTTCGGCAAAAAGGCTTGAAGAATTCTCCTTTAAAGCGTTATTAGTTACACAACTTAGATCAAAAAGATATCCAATAATAAAAAAGAAAATTCAACTTGAAGATATTATTAATGAAACTATTAAAGCTTATGAAGCAGAATTTAATAAAAAATCTATTTCAATCGAATTTACAAGTTCAAAACCTGTAAATAGTGTATTTTTTGATAAGAATCTAATTTATAGAGTAATCGATGAAGTTGTTAAGAATATATTGCGTCATTCACATAATACTAGCAAAGTAGATTTAACAATTTATAATAAAAACGGGAATACGGTAATGGAAATAGTTGACAATGGAGATGGATTCCCAGAAAATGTTCTTAAATCGATATTTAAACCTTTTGGATTTGGAGGAAAAATTGTTGATAGAAATGTTGGATTAGGATTACATTTGGTTAAACTTATTATGGATTCTCATAATTGCAAGGTTATCGCAGGAAATAAAACAACAGGAGGAGCTTTTGTACGATTAATAATTTAAGAAACTGTTTAAATTTTGTTTTTGTGAGTTATTTTGAGAGAATTAAGTTCTCAGATGAGCCAAAATTGATGCGAATAGCATCGCTATTTAAAGAAATTTTGCAGAAATATGAGGGCTTAAGTCGCCAAAATAAACCGAAGGATAAAACTTAAACAGTTTCTAAGTATACAGTTTTTTTAATTATAGGTTAAACTTATTGTTTGCAATTCTGCTGGAGTTGTTAATATATTACCTTCTTCATTAAATATACACCCTCATTGAGGATATTAAACCCAGATATGCCATTGGAGTATTGTAATGAAGAATCAAACAGCAATAAAATCAAGTATTTGGGTGAGGAATCATAGCTGAAGCTATGCTGACGAAAACAAATGCAATGAAATATTTGATTTTGAAGATGTTTGAATATGTAATAGATAGTCTAATGACATTTCTGGGTTAAATTAATTTAGAAAAAATGATTTACTCTATGACAGAAAAAATCATTTAATTATGTGATATTTGAAAAGAATATAACCGATAGAGTTTTTTTGTAAAATATAGGATTGATCCACAAAGGTTTTTACAATATAATGTTTTGATAAATTATTGTTTTATCCTCTTACGTCAATGCTTTTCTTATGAAATAATCTTTTTAAGATGTAGTATTATGTATAATAATTCAAGTAAATTTTAACTATCTATTTGTTAAATTACAATTAAATGTAAGTGTAAATGGTAACCTCATTTTAATTTCAGACGTTAAATGCTTAATTTTATATGATACACATTAAATCATTAAATAAAATGAATCTAATTTCAACAGTTAAAGCAAAAGCTACTTTTATTGTCTTTTTCTTATTGTTAAATTTTTCTAATTCATTTGCTCAACAACCAGTGTTTAGGTTTGAGCAGATTACGTTGGAGGATGGTTTATCGAATAATAGAATTTACGATATAACGCAGGATAACAAAGGTTTTTTATGGATTGGAACTTTGGATGGTTTAAATAGATATGATGGTTACGATTTTATTGTGTATCGCAATGATCCTGAGAATTCATTAAGTCTATCGAACAACCGTGTTACTAAGATATTCGAAGATTTAAATGGAAAGTTTTGGTTGCATGGGAAAAATAATGGAGTTAATAAATTTGATCCAAAATCCAAGATTTTTAAATCGTATGTAAATGATCCCGAAGATGATAATAGTATACCGGGGAATGAGATTTTTGAGTTTTTTACCGATGATGATAGCCTGTTTGTAATTAGAACCAATGGAGGATATTGCACATACAACGATAGTTTAAATATTTTTACAAAAATAAAAAATAGGGGTTCAAAAGTACATCACTTAACAAATAATGCAAGAAAAGTATTGCAAAACAAATTAGGTAATGATATTAAAATAAGAACTTATTTTAAAGACAGAAGCGATAATTTTTGGGTAGCGGTATCAAAAAAAGGACTTTTTAGGATTGATAAAAAAGGTAAAATACTGGATATATTTCCAGAAGAGATGAGGGAAGAAGTTGTTAACGTTATTTATGAAGATAAAGCAGGGATTGTTTGGATTGGAACTCAAAATAGTGGGTTGTATAAGTTTAATCCTACCTCGATAAATTTTCAACTCTATAGGAAGTTTGTTGACGATAAGGTAAACTTAGACGGAATAAGTGTTCGCGGTGTAACAAAAGATTGGGATGGTAACATATGGATTGGAACCTTTGATAATGGGGTAATTAAGTTCAATCCCGAAATGGAGTCATTTGAAAATTATCGTTATAATGAATCTAATAAACGTTCTATTTTACATGATAAAGTACGGTCGGTTTATTGCGATAAAGAAGGTAATATTTGGATTGGTTCTTATGGTGGATTATCAAAATATAACAAAAGAACTAACGACTTTGAAACTGTTAGCATTGTAAATGAGAGTTTATCGGCGCGAGAAAAAAGAAATTACAGGGCGTACGATATTATTCAGGATAATCAAGGAAACTTTTGGGTAGCCAACTGGGAAGATTTGGTTAAAATAGATATAAATACACTTGAATATGTTAGTTATCATAGAAGTAAGTTTGATATGGATAACATAAGGAGTGTATTTATTGATTCAGAAAATAATATCTGGATTGGAGCTGAATTCGGAGGTATTAGAAAAATAGCGATAAAAGATGGCGAATTAGATTTAAAAAGTACCAAAAGAATTATCTCAGAGTTAAGTAGTGAAAATGTGTACGATATTTTTCAAGATAAAAATGGTATTGTTTGGGTTGGGACATTTAATGGGTTAAATAGAATAGACCAAAAGAATGATGAGGTAAGATTATTATCAACCAAAAATGGATTGCCCAGTAACATGATTTATGGGTTGTTACAAGATAATACGGGATCTTTATGGATAACAACTTCGTATGGATTAGCTAAAATGAACATAGAAACCGAAGAAATCTCTCAGTTTAATGTAAACCATGGGCTTCAGGATAATGAATTTACAGAAGGTTCTCGATACATAAACGACAGTGGAGAGGAAATAATAATAGGAGGGATAAAGGGTATTAATATTTTTAATCCAAACGAAATAGAAGGAAACAAAATAATGCCCGACTTAGCATTTACCAAGTTAAGAATATTCAACAAAGAAGTATTACCAAATAAAAAAATCAACAAGCATATTGTATTATCAAATTCAATAGAATATACAGATTTAATTGAGTTAAAAAGACCGGATAAAATAATATCATTTGAATTTGCTGCACTTCATTTTGAAGATGCAAAGAAAAATAAATATGAATACATGCTCGAAGGTTTTGATAATGACTGGAACGAAACAGATGCGAGTAGAAGGTTTGCGACTTATACTAATTTATCTCCTGGTGAGTATACATTAAAATTAAAGGCTTCCAATTGTGATGAAGTATGGAATAAAGATTATGCTAGTATTTCAATAGAAATGTTACCAGCATGGTGGCAAACCTGGTTTTTTAGAATCTTTGTCGTATTGTTGATTACAGGAGTAACTGTTTTTGTGTTTAGAATAAGAACAAAAGCTCTAAAAAGGCAGCAAGCGATATTAAAAGAAAAGGTAGATCAGGCTACATTAGATTTAAATAAACGAAACGAAAAGCTGGAAGAAACAAGAATAAAGCTGGCTGGAATAATGGATGAGGTTAAAAGCAAGCTGGGTAAAACATCAGAAGAATTAACCGAAGCAACAAATCATCAGGCTTCAACTGTTGAAGAGATGGCTGCCTCAATACAAGAACTAGCTAGTACAGTACAGCAAAATGCAAGTAATTCTCGTGATATTTTTCATAAAGCACAAAATGTAAAATCAGAAGCTTCAAAAAGTGCCGAAACTGTGCAGGAGGCTGTTTCATCCATAGAGCTTGTAAGCCAAAAAAACAAATATGTTTCGGATATTGCTGAAGAAACAAAAATTCTGGCACTTAATGCATCCATTGAAGCAGTTAGAGCAGGGCAATTTGGTAAAAGCTTTGCTGTTGTTGCCAGAGAGGTAAAGAATCTGTCGGAAAGGTCGCAATCTATTGTTAATGAGATTAAAAAAATATCCAAATTAGGAATTGATCAATCCGAGGAAGCAAGTATAAAAATTAATGAAATACTTGACTTTATTTCAGAAATGGTACAGCTTATTGAAGAAATAACTACTTCAAGTCAAGGTCAGTCAGAAGAAACAGAAAGAATTAACGTTGCTATTAATGAAATATCTGGCAAAGTAAGTACTACTGCGCAATTAGCTCAGGAACTAGATCATGCCATAAATTCGTTAAATATTGAAGATGAGTAATGAAGTATAGTACTTAGTTAATTTATAATATTTAAGATAATAGGTTCAGTTTCGAATTTTATTACGGGATTGAACCTTTTTGTTTCTGATAATATGTAAAGAAATAGAATTCAAATAAGAGTCGCATACAGATAGAAATTTCATCTGTTATTCCATCAGAAACTTAACCGAATTGTACAATATAAGTAATATCTCACAAAAATTATACAATAAAAACGATAGATTTCTTTTTATAATAACTTCATTTTCATAACTTAAGTAAGGTTATTTTTGACTTTTCATCATTTAATCATCTTAAATGTATTCGAGTAGTCAAAAAAACTTTAATAGAAAAAATGGATTAAGTTATGGTACTAACAGTTACTTTAAATCCAGCAATTGATAAAATACTTATTGTTGATTCTTTTGAACTACATAAGTTGCATCGACTAAAACCAGGAGAAATGAGTATGGTTTCTGCTGGAGGTAAAGGTGTAAATATTGCTCATACATTAGGTAGAATGGGAGACGAGGTAATTGCCTCAGGATTTGCAGGTGGGCATGCCGGACATATGTTATGCGATGCAATTAGGAAAGAAGGTATTACAACCAATTTTATATTTACCCAGGGATCTACACGCACTAATATCTCCATTTTGGACAGAAAAAATGAGACACTAACAGAGGTCAATGATTTTGGACAAGAGATACCAGAAGAAGATATTACGTTTTTTATGGAGAATTACGAACGATTATTATCCAGGGTAGAATTAATTGCCATAGCAGGATCCTTACCACTTGGCATATCGCCCGACATATATATTGAAATGGTTGATTTGGCAAGAGATAAAGGTAAAAAAGTGATGGTGCATACATCTCCAAAATATTTGCCTGTATTAATAGAAGCACAACCATTTTTTATTAATCCGGATATGAGATCAGACCATTCTATTTTGGGAAAGGAAGTAGATGGAATAGATCAGTTTATAGCAACAGGGCAGGATATTTTATATAAAAGTCCGGGAACTGAATATGTAATATTTACTCATCGATTAGAAAATGTGGTGGTAGTCACACAAAAAAAGGCCTATATATTGCGACCTCAGAATATGAAGATAGTAAATATGCTTGGTTATGGTGATGCATACTTAGCTGGTTTTATTCACGCATATATAAACAAAGAAAAAGAGATAGAAGTGTTACGATATGCCTCAGCAGCTGGTTTAACCGATGTAGAAGATATTTATAAAGAAATAACCGATATAAATAAAATAGTTGATAATTTATTAAGGATTGATATAGAGGAAATTAAAGTTTAAGTGTTAATGAAACTAATAAATGAGCATGTTAAACTTAAAGGGACAATTTTGAATAATAATAAGTTTAGTGTCCTTTGGTTTCTAAGTTCATTAGCCTTGTAAATAATTATAAAGTATGAAACGACCTTTGAGAAATCGTTATCACTCAGAAAGAACCATTATAAGGGAGTTTAATCGAATGTTATTGAAGGATAAAATTATAATGAGATGAAACGAACATGTAAATTTTAATTAAAAAATTGCATAAAGGTGCATGATTAAAATTTACTTGAGAGTTCCATGTGGCAAAAGAAAATAAAAATTAAACACATGAAAAAAGTCCGTAATTATATACATAAAGATATTACCTGTGTAAATGAAAACTCTAATTTGCGAAGGGTTATCAATACCATGAAATTACATAGATTAAGTGCGTTACCTGTGGTAAATAAGTTGGGTGAATATGTGGGATGCATTAGTGAGTTGGATATTTTAAATGAAGCTATACCTACTTATATGAAATCGATGTATGATACTTCGTTTATGGCAGGTTTAGATCAAATTACAGACCATTTAAAAGATAAACTTGAGCATAAAATTGTTGATTTTATCGACGAAAAATATCCCTCAGTATCACCAGATGACTCAATGTCGTATGCTGCTGATTTATTATACCGTCAGAAAGGAACTATTTTACCAGTTGTAGAAGGTAAAACTCTCATTGGATTATTAACTAGGATCGAGATCCTTTCTTTATCACTGGATATAGCCTAAGATTAAAGCACATGTTGTTACTGGTAACAAGTCAAATCAATTCGTTTCATGTAATTGTTGCATTAGGAGTATTTATATTAACATTTACATTAATTACTACCGAAAAACTGCCTAATGCAGTTGCTGCCATGTTAGGAGGATTCTTATTTGTAGCCTTTCATATTATAAGTCAGGATGAAGCAATTGATTATATTGATTTTGATACCATAGGATTATTGTGTGGTATGATGATAACTGTTGCCATCATGCGAAAATCTGGTTTGTTTGAATATATAGCCATTAAGGGGATAAAAATTACAAGAGGAAATCCGTGGAGGATATTAGTTGTATTATCCATTGTAACGGCTGTATTATCAGCTTTTTTAGATAATGTAACAACAGTTCTGATTATTGTACCCTTAACTTTTGCCGTAGCCGATACTATTAAAATTAGTCCGTTGCCTTTGCTGATTTCTGAGATATTGTTTTCTAATATTGGAGGTGCGGCAACCTTGATTGGAGATCCTCCCAATATAATGATTGGAGGCGCAACTCATCTCGGTTTTATGGACTTTATTAATAATAATTTACCCATAGTTATTGTAGTTTCAATAGTTACTTTTGGTTTATTAAAGTTGATTTATTATAAAAAACTAAATGCAGTAGAGATAGATACAAGTAAAGTAGATGCATTTGACGAAAATAGGGCTATAAAGGATAATAAATTCCTGACTAAGAACTTAATTGTTTTTGCATTGATAATAGGTGCTTTTATGACTCACCATATTCACCACATAAGTTTGGCATCAGTGGCAATAGGCGGCGGATTTTTACTTATGATGATAACAAAGGAAGATCCCGAAGAGATTCTGAAAGAAGTAGAATGGCCAACTTTATTCTTCTTTATTGGTTTATTTGTGATTGTAGGAGGTTTGGAAAAAACCGGGATAATTACCTATTTGGCAGATCAAATGATTATTGCAACAGATGGAGAAGCAGTTAAGGCATCTCAACTTATTTTATGGATGTCGGCCGTTTCAACTACATTTATTAATAGTATCCCTTATACTGCTACAATGATTTCGGTAATTGAAAATATGGGAGAAGCAGCAGGTGGTGATATAGATACTTTATGGTGGGCTTTATCATTAGGTGCTTGTTTTGGAGGAAATGGAACTATCATAGGTGCTGCAGCTAATATTATTGTAGCAGGTTTTACTCAAAAAACCGACTATCCTTTACGGTTTAAAGACTATATAAAAGTAGGATTACCATTAATGTTGGTGTCTGTTGTTTTAGCTTCGGTATATATGTACGTTCGATATTTTTTGTGAGATAAGTAAAATATCATTATTAGATTTATTATTGTAGAACCAGATTACTACATATCGATACATATCGTGAGAATTTTTTTAAACTGATTGAGTAGTACAATTCTATATCTGTTTTTCAACCTAATTAATTGTATTTTAGGACTATTTTGTAAAAATTAAGTAATGTGTTTTTATTAGAAACCTCCAAGAATGAATTTCTAGCTCAGTTTCCTTTATGTTATTTTAATACTGTTAAGTAAGAAAGCATCAATCAAAACTATCAAAAAACTGAATATTACTATTAGTAGATTCCAAACTTACTTCGTCCAAATAACCCGATCCAAAAAAATGAAACTCGATACCAATAATTTTACCTAAAGGTTTTTGATACTCTACTTCGTAAACTAAAGAATCCGCAATAAAAAAGTTGAGTTTTTTATTTTGATTAAGTATTTGAATATTTGTCCAGTCACTTAGGTCATGACAAAATGAGGATAAGTCAGATGCCGTTCCTCTTCGGTGAATTTCACTAAAAAATGCTTCAATCCAATAAGAGCAGCCCTGTTTAGGATAATACATTTGTATACGACCATTTTCCCCTTTTAATTGTACAATTATATTATTGCACTGAACTCCAGGCCAATATTGCGTATTTCTCATTCGTGCTTTAAAATCAAAATGATCACCACCAACTCCAAAGTCCTGATAATTATATAACCGAAGCAGAACTAGTTCTGTAGTATCCACTCCACTTTTTGCATAGTCTTGAGTAGACGCGTGAAGGTATCCTCCTGGTTTTAAAATATTATCTAAGTCTATTGGATAAATGGTGTCATTTTCAGCCATAACATGGTGAGTACCTAAACTTCTCCATCCGTCAGTATTAACAACTACGTTTATTTTATTACTAATGCGAATTCCATCTAAAAGAATTACTGGATGAAATATCCCAGGGTACTTATAATAATGAGAAATACTTTTTTGAGAAGAATTTAAGTTAAGCGTATCGGAATAATCCCCAAAATATATTGATAGTTTTTGATTGTCGATCTCAGGTAAATTCATCTTAAAAAAAGCAGAAGATGTATTTTTACCTTCAATTCTTACAAGCTCTAAATTAGCAGAATAGTTAGTTCTAACTGCTGTTTTATTAAAAAAAAGAAAATAGATGGAAATTACTGCAACAATTATAATTCCTAAAAAAATATACGAATACTTTACTTTTTTTGACTTAGGAGTTTCAATTACTGAATATTCATCAAGCGTTTCAATAAATTGAATTAGAGCATCTAAGGTAGTCTGTTGAGGTTGGTAGCTGTCATTTGTTTTTCTTTTACCAAATATTCTTTTTAAAGTACTACTACTAATTAATATTTTCGTTTTCTGATGTATGTCGAAACTCAGATTTTCAAAATTCTTGTTTTTCCACTCAGTGAAATCTCCTAGTTTATAATGTTTTAATATTATTCTTTTTATATCGCTAATAGAGACTTTATCCATTTAATTATCTAGTTCGAAATTTTGAGTACCAAAAATAACAATATTAACTTAGTTATGAATTGAAAAGTTAATTTGACAATTGTAATTACTTAATAAGCTAATAAAAAAACTACTAATATTGATAATTAGTTATTAAATTTAAACATCATCAGAAATATTCAGGTTTACTAATCTCAATTATTATGCGCAGAAGAAGCTTTATTCAAACACTATTCATTAGTTCTGGAGGATTATTAGTTGGTAAACATGCTTTGGCAAATCCAGATATTACAAAAGAAGCAATTAAAGTAAAAATGATTTACAATAATATTAGCAATTCAAATTCTTTAATAAATGAATGGGGTTTATCAATATGGTTTGAAGGAGATGGTGAAGCAATTTTATTTGATACAGGAGGAAATCCGCAAACTTTATTTTCCAACATAAAGTCTGCAGGTATCGATCTAAATAAGCTAAAATCTATTGTCATATCTCATAATCATTGGGATCATAATAATGGATTGAAAGAGGTATTAAAACAAACGAATTATCAACCTAAAGTATATGTAGTTCAGAACGATTTAGGATATTATAAGAAAGAAATTCCTGAGTCAAATTGTATTGGTGTTAGTGAGTATACTCAAATAAATGGTAAGTTTAGTGTTACAGAGCAACTAAAAGCTAATGTAGGTGGTAGAATATTATATGAATTGTCGTTAATAGTAAAACATAAAAAATCATTGTATTTGTTTACAGGATGTTCTCACCCGGGAATTGTTAAAATAGTTAAGAGTGTTTCTAATCAAAATCCTGAGAATAATATAGAGTTGGTTGCTGGAGGTTTTCATTTAATTCGTAAATCAGAAGATGAGCTTTATTCCATTTCGAAAGAATTGAAGGAATTAAAAGTAAATAATATTGCACCTTCACATTGTACAGGAGAAACAGCTGTAGGCATATTCAAACAGCAATGGGGAGAGAAATTTATTTCGTTGAATTTAGGTGATGAGCATGCCATTAATTAAAATTAATATTGAGCATGTATATGAAATATATCTATATAAATCTATGCAAATTGAGACACAATTTGGGTAGAATAAATTTGAAAAGTTGGTCATTAAGGGATTTTGGGATGTTGCAAGGTATTGATATGTAAGCTTGTATGTTGGGCATTGTTCTGCCTTAACTATGCTTTGATAAAAAATAGTATATCGTGTAGATGAAAATTAATTTTACCATACAAATGTTAATTAAAATCATATTGTTTATGCAAAAACTAATCGTATTATTTGTAGTAGCAACAGCAATTTTAAGCTGTAATGTATATGCCAAAAAAAAGACAGTACCTAAAGGATATAAAATGGTATGGAACGATGAGTTCGATGGTGAAAAGCTAGATGTAACAAAATGGGCATATAGAACCGATAATAAACACAGGAGTATCCAACGTAAGGAAAATATTGAAATTAAAGATGGAGCTTTGGTATTAAATTTAAAAGTATTTAAAGAGCCGGTTGAAGGTAAATTAGCTTCTGGAGCCGGAATTGTAACTCAACGCAGATTTAAATATGGTTACTACGAGGTTCGTGCTAAATTAGGAGATGGAATTGATGATGATAATGATGGTAGAAAGGACGAAGGTTGGCATCATTCATTCTGGGCAATGGCAGCTTCGGTAGATACCGAAAAAAACGAAGTTAATACTACTTATCCAGGCATTAGAAGAACAGAAATAGACTGTTATGAAAATCCAACAGAGCATAAATGGGATAAACATCAATTTGGATTAAATAATTTTACGCAACACATTATTGTTTGGAAAGAAGATGGAAAAGAATGGGGCAGATTACCTAAACAACCTGGCGATTTAACTCAGATGGGTGATGATTTTAATGCTTCAGATTGGCATGTGTATGGTTTTGAATGGACCGAAGATGTAGTTAATTTTTATGTTGATGGTAAACTTACCAAAGTAGCAGAATACCCAAAAGATAAATTTGTTCATGATGATATAAATGTTTGGTTAACAGCTATTGCAACTAATTGGAATAAACCAGATCAGGAACAAAGTCAGGCTCAATACGACTATTTTAGATTTTACGAAAAGAAGAAATAATGTATGTTGAAAAGACATAAGCTACTTTAATAAAGTCTTGTGTCTTGATACTTGAATCTTGATATTTTTTTATATGAAATCAATATTATCAATCTTAATATTATGTGCTGCATTTATAAGTGTTAATGCTCAAACTTACACTAATTATGCAGCTGGTAAAGAACTTAAGGCTTCCTGGAAAGCTAAAAATATTCATTTCGCTACTGATGAAAACCTAAGTACAGGCAGAATTTGGTGTAACAAAGGTAAATTCACATTTGAAATTGATTTAACTGCAGAATTTGAAATTGGTGGGGTGCAATTATATTTTGAATCAAGCGGTTTGCAAGCACCTAATGATTTTATTGTACAATACAATAATGGGAAGGAATGGGTAGATATTAAGGAGGCAAAAGTAGAGAAGAATTATAGTTATAGCCACAACTTATCATTTGATAATGCCTATAGTGCAACAGCTATTCGTGTTATGGGGGAGAGTAAAGGAGCTTTTGGGATAAAAGAGATTGCTATATGGGGAACAGATTTTCCGGAATTAAAATACGGAATGAAATTTAAAGCTCCAGAAGTATTTAAGCCTAAAAAGCACTGGATATGTGTAAACCAGGTTGCATATAATTTAAATCAACCTAAAAGGTTTACAGTTCCTACGGCTAAGTCCGATTTACATTATACTATTGTTGAACTAGGGAGTGGACAAGTTGTTTACGAGGGACATTTGAAAAATAAGTTAGGTGATTTTTCCGACTTTAATCCATCAGATTCCAAAGGTAAAGTGTATTCAATTCAATTAGAAGGTGATAAGTTTCCAATGGCTTCATCGTATCCATTTTGGATTGGAGAGCATATGATTCAGGAAACAGCTTACCGTTCTGCAGTTGACTTTTTTATTGATGTACGTAGTATGATTGGAACACACTATTCTGCTTATGGTGGTTCAGCATGGAGGGATGGTACATACTATACATATGAGGTTCCTTCAATGGTAATGATGTATTTGGCAACTCCAGAGGTATTTAAGAATATGGAAGTTACCCTGGATTGGGATGCTGAAAAGAAATTGGTTCTTTCAGATAAATATAAACCATATCATAAAAGTCAGCCTAATGATAAATACGCTTTGCAAACATTGAAAAAAATATACGGAGATATTCCTTCACCTGCTAAGGATGCTCCTGATTTGGTGAAGTGTATTTTGTTTGGAACTGCATGGGATTTTATACAGCCCGTTCAGGGTGATCCTAGTGGAGATCCGTTAAAATGGCACATGAGTAGCCAAACTATTGAAAAGTTTGCATATTTCTTATACGGATATCCTAAGATGAAGGAATATATCAGCAAGGATTTTTATAATCAGGTATTGGATTCTACGCAAGTTTGGTGGAAAGAATCAGGTTTATTTGATGTAATCACCAAAGTAGGAAGCGGAAAAGGTCGCCATTGTGTGGGTCACTCTATAATGCCAAACTTATTTATGTATGAAGTGGCTAAGAGAGAGAATTTAAAGTCGGCAAAGAAATATCTAAAGGCAGCTAAGGCTCAAACTGAATGGATTATTGAAAATGTTGATTGGAATGATCCTGTGTATACAAAAGGCCAACGAATTAGCGAGCATAAGTTGGTGACTGGGTTAACGCACTTTTTAAAATTATATCCTAAAGAAGCTCCAGAAGGCTTAAAAGAAAAAGTAGAAGCTTATACTGATAAGGTAATTGAATTATCGGATAATGAGTGGGACTTCCGTAGGTTTGATTTGAACGAAAACTGGACCCTTGCAAGTTATAATGAAGCTGGTAATGTTATTGGTTTCCCTGCTTGTGCTTTCTCGGTTGCCTTATGTATGGATGATTCAGCTAAGAAAGATCGTTTGATAGAAATTGCTTTTGCGCATATTGATAACTATAGCGGACGAAATCCTGCTAACGCTCACTGTGCTAACCATCCAAATTTAGGTTTTATTGGAATAGATAGAGGGTGGCCTCATGGTGATAAGCGAAGAAATATTTGTGCCAGACTTGAAAACGTTAGAGGTTCTTTAAGTTCATTACCAGGAACCGAAATGTATCCATTTAATCCAACCGGAAAACCACGTTGGGGAGAAGGATGGACTGTTTATAATGCTTTATGGAACATTACACTTACTTATCTGAACTTTTACGAAGGAGTTTCTTCTATAGAAGTATTTCGCGAAAACTAATTTTTTACCATAATTAATAGTACAGGGGGTTTGTCTTTTTAGGCAAGCCCTTTTTGTTTATCCTTTTCTAAGTAGTAGATATTAATCATTTTTTCCAAGTGTAATTAATTAGTATTTTTGTCATCCTTTTTCAGTGTAAAAATCTAATATTAATGCTTGGTAAATCAGAATATAGTTCAGTAATAAAGCAGATTAGCAATGGTGATGAATTAGCTTTTGAACAATTATTTTCTGTTTTTTATTCCCGATTAATGCATTTTGCCATATCATTTGTTAAGTCAAACGATTTAGCAGATGAAATAGTAATGGATGTATTTATGAAGTTATGGAATGGAAGGAAACGTATTGAATGTGTTAAAAATATAGAAACTTATTTATTTATAGCCGTTAGGAATGCTTCGTATTCGGCATTAAAAAGTGAAAAGAAATTTAGTTTTGAGGAGTTGGATAATTTAGATGTTCAGTTAGCTAAATATAAAACCACACCAGAAATGCTAATTATATCTCAAGAAAATATTGAAGCCATTAATGATGCCATTGAGCTTTTACCAGCAAAATGTAAGTTGATATTTAAACTTATTCGCGAGGAGGGATTTAATAAACATGAGGTGAGCAAAATTTTAAATATTTCTGTCAAAACTATAGATAATCAAATAGCCATTGCGGTAAAAAAGATTGCAGATGTTTTAAATATTGATTTGTCAACAAAAGATTATTCCTCACATATTCAGTCATTTCTACTGTTTATTTAAAAAAAAATTAAAAAAAGTTATAATTCTTTTAGGGAAATAGTCTCATTATGCAGTCTTATTAATAGAAAGTAGGAAAGAATGCATAGAGATATTTCAAATATATTAGGAAAAAAACTTTCAGGATTAATTAATCGTGATGATTCTAAAAAGTTAGAAAGGTGGATGGAATATTCATCTGATAACAAAAAAGGTTATCATGCAATTAAAGAGTTTTGGGATCATGTTTCATACGATAGAGAGGAATTAGATCCAAAATCTAAAATTAAACTTTTAAAATACAGGATTAAACAAGCGGATAAATTAGCCTCCTTTAAAAGAACAAACTTGTGGTGGAAGGTTGCAGCTTCAGTTCTTTTAGTTTGTAGCATTTGTACATTTAGTTTACTTATTGTCAATAAAGGTAAAGCAAGTATTACTTTATCAACTCAATTAGGACAGCGGTCAGAAGCTGTTTTATCTGATGGTACAAAAGTTTGGCTAAATGCAGGTACAAAACTGTATGTTGAGGATTTTAATAATAGAGAACGAAAAGTGCGATTGACAGGTGAGGCATATTTTAAAGTAGCCAGTAATAAATATAAACCGTTTAAAGTTTTAACCAAAGGGGTAGAAGTAGAAGTTATAGGAACCGAATTTAATGTTAGTGCCTATGATCAGGATGAAACTTTCAAAACTTCTTTGGTAGAAGGTGTTGTAGATGTGAGTGTTGTTTCGAATAAGGCCAGAAAGTATAGATTAAAACCGGGACAGAGTGCTATAATTGATAAAAATAACTATAAGGTTAAACTCATAAAGTCGACACAAGAATATGGAGGAAACTGGCGCAATGGTGTATTAAGTTTTAAAAATGCATCATTTGAGAAACTAGTAACTATTATTCAGCGATATTACAATGTTGAAATTCAATATTCAAAAGAAGAATTTAAAGATTTTCATTTTACAGGAAAGTTAGATAACGTTGAATTATATCAGGTTTTTGAATTCATTAATTATACAGCACCTATAAAGTATGAGATCAATAAAAATAAAGTTAAGATATTGAAGGTTAGATATTAATAAAAAAACTTAACGAGGTTAGTTGCACCTAACCTCGTTTTATAAACTACTAAGATTAGTAGTAATGTAATTCATTGTAGAACTAAAATTCGTTACAAACTTATGAAAAAAAATCTATTTCTCATAGGACGGAAAGCCTATGGAATTAAACGATTGATCAGGATTATGAAGTTTTCTTTAGTATTCTTTATCATTACAGGACTGAATGTGGTAACAGCCACTTCATATTCTCAAAGATCAAAACTTGATCTTTTAGTTGAGAATAAATCTTTAGTTGATTTGTTTAAGTTAATTGAAGATCAGTCTGATTACAAGTTTTTCTATCAGGAAAAACAAGTTAGTGGTGTAGAAAAACAGATTTCCTTGCAGGTTGAAGGTAAGTCCATAAATGAGGTATTGAATGGTGCTTTAGATAATACTTCTTTAAAATATAAAATTATTGATAATCATGTAATCATTTATTTGAATGATGGAAAATCAGAAAAAGTAATACAACAAGAAAAGTTAACAATTACAGGTAAAGTTACAGATGACAATGGCGAATCTTTGCCGGGAGTAGCTATTTTAATAAAAGGAACAACTGATGGAACCATAACAAATATTGATGGGGAGTATTCGATAAATAATGTTAATACGGAGGATGTTTTGGTTTTCTCATTTATTGGTATGGCTTCACAAGAAATTAGCGTTGATGGAAGAACCGTTATAGATGTAGTAATGCAAAGTGATGCTATTGGATTAGAGGAAGTTGTAGCAGTGGGTTTTGCTACCCAGAAAAAAGTAAACCTTACGGGTGCCGTAGGATCATTAAAATCAGAAGCATTAGAGTCTCGTCCAGTTGCAAATGCTACTCAAATGCTTCAAGGACTTGTTGGAGGATTAAATATTGCTCAGGGATCAGGAGGTAGTTTGGAAAGCAGACCTACAATAAATGTTCGTGGAGCAGGAACAATTGGAGTTAACTCATCAGGGAGTACTTTAATTTTAATTGATGGAATGGAAGGGGATATTAATGCAATTAATCCGCAGGATATTGAAAGCGTATCAGTTTTAAAAGATGCAGCAGCGTCTTCAATTTATGGATCAAGAGCACCATTTGGAGTTATTTTGGTTACTACCAAAAAAGGTACAGCAGGTAAAATGAAGGTAAATTATAACAATAGTTTCAGGTCATCTTCACCTATAAATATGCCTGAAATGATGGATTCGTATACTTTTGCCACATATTTTAATGATGGTTGCTTAAATACACCAGGCTGGGGGACACATTTTAGCGAGGAGCGCTTACAAAGAATAAAAGACTTTCAAGAAGGTAAAATTACCGATACTACTATTCCTCACCCAAATAATCCTGGTGTTTGGTCCCCAGGTTACAGGGATGGCAACGATAATATTGATTGGTATGATGCTTTATATAGAGACAATAGCTTTTCTCAAGAACATAACTTGAGTTTTAGTGGGGGAAAGGAAGATTTGAAATACTATATATCTGCTAATATTTTTAATCAGGATGGATTGATGGAATTTAACAGGGATGAATTTACCAGATATACAACTACTGTTAAATTAAATGTTACTCTTACCGATTATTTAAAAGCAAATGTAAGTACTCGCTTTGTAAGGGAAGATTATGGAAGACCATCGTTTTTAAATGATAACTTATTTAAAGATTTAGCTCGCCAGGCATGGCCGGTATTACCTTTATATGATCCAAATGGATATTTATTTTCCTCGCCATCACCTGCATTAAACCTAAGGGATGGAGGTCGTGATAAAAGTCAGAAGGATTGGCTTTATCAGCAAGGTCAATTTGTTTTTGAACCTATTAAAGGGTGGAAAACATTTGCGGAATTAAATTACCGTACGAAAAATAATTTCCGCCATTGGGATTTGCAGAAAACATATAATCACGATGTAAATGGAAACCCAATACCTGTTAGAAATGAATCAGAAGTACGAGAGGAAGGGATTAGAGAAAACTATTTGAATACAAATATTTATTCGGAATATAGTAAGCAAGTTACGGAAGCTCATTTTATTAAGGTAATGCTTGGATTCCAATCAGAAAAAAACAATACAAGAAATGTTATAGCTAAGAAAAATGGAATAATTGTTCCTGGTTTACCTACATTGCATACATCATCGGGGAATGATGCAAGTGGGAGTGCAGTTCCTCCATTTGTTGATGGAGAATATAAAACATGGGCAACAGCGGGTTATTTTGGACGTATTAATTATAACTTCTGCGAACGATATTTATTTGAGATGAATTTAAGGTATGATGGAGCAAGTCGTTTTAGGGATGATAAACGATGGAACTTTTTTCCATCAGCTTCAGTAGGTTGGAATATCGCAAAAGAAGAGTTTTGGGAATCCAATATGGATGTGTTAAGTACTTTCAAGTTAAGAGTTTCATATGGAGAATTAGGAAATCAAAATACAGAAAGCTGGTATCCTACATATATGACAATGCCATTTGAAGCATCTAAAGGAAAATGGTTAGTAAATGGATTAAAACCTAACACAAGTAAATCACCTAAGTTGATTAGTACCTTTCTTACCTGGGAAACAATTAGATCTTATAATATGGGCTTGGATATTGGTGCTTTACGAAATCGCTTAACAGGTTCTTTAGATTTATTTAAAAGAGAAACATTAAATATGGTTGGTCCAGCACCTACCTTACCAGAAATATTAGGAACAGATGTTCCTAATCAAAACAATACCGATCTTAAAACTTATGGTTTTGAACTAGAACTAGGGTGGAACGATCGTTTAAAAAATGGATTGGGATACAATGTGAAATTTATTTTATCTGATTCCCAAACAAAAATCACTAAGTATCCCAATCCAACTAGTGAATTAAACGAAGGATACGAAACAGATAAAAAGAAAAAGAAGTATAGAACGAGTATGATGTTAGGTGAGATTTGGGGATATGAAACAATAGGTATTGCCAAATCCGACGAGGAAATGAATACTCACCTTGCCAGTTTACCAAATGGTGGACAAAATGCTTTTGGGAGCGTTTGGGAGGCAGGTGATATTATGTACAAGGATATAAATAACGACGGTAAAATTGATGCAGGTTCTAATACTGCAGGTGATTCAGGAGACAGAAAAATTATAGGTAATTCAACACCACGTTATCGATTTTCTTTAGATATTTCAGCAGACTATAAAGGATTTGATTTTAGAGCTTTCTTTCAAGGTATTGGGAAGCGTGATATTTGGCAAGGAAGTTATTATTTTTGGGGAGTTAACGATAACATCTGGTGGTCAGCCGGTTTAAAGCCACATGTTGATTACTTTAGAGCTGATGCAGATCATGTATTGGGTCAAAATATTGATTCATATTACCCTAGACCACGCTTTGACGGAAGTAATGGTAATAGGAAAGTACAAACTCGCTACCTGCAAAATGGAGCTTACATTCGATTAAAAAATATACAGTTAGGTTATACTTTACCTAATAGTATTACCGAAAAAATTAAACTGAACAAAGTTAGGGTATTTGTTTCTGGAGAAAACCTTTGGACAGCAACTAAAATGTCGGATTTATTTGATCCTGAAACAGCTGGAGGTGGCTGGGGTGGTAATGTATACCCATTATCTAAAACAATTAGCGCAGGAATGAGTGTTAACTTTTAAATCGAATCAAAATGAAGAATTATAATATAATTATTAAAACAATTGTAGTATTTCTATTGGTTGCTTTAGTTTCTTGTAGTGATGATTTTTTAGATCGTAAGCCAGAATCTGATATAGCACCACAAAATTACTTAACAGAAGAAGAGCATTTGGCAACTTATTCAATTTCTCGTTATGATGTTTTGCCTGAACATAAACAATGGTCATTTGGTACTTTTAGACTTGATGAACATACAGACAATATGGCATCTATGTGGGCAAATAATAAATATATACCCGGAGAGTGGAAAGTTGCTCAGAGTAAAGGAGATTGGGAATTTGAGAAAATTTACCACTTAAACTATTTTTTAGATGTTGTTATCCCAAAATGGAAGAACGATAAAATAAATGGAAATAAAGGAAATATAGAACATTATATTGGAGAAATTTATTTCCTAAGAGCATATGAATATTTTAAGAAGTTGCAAAAAGTAGGGGATTTTCCTATTGTGCGAAAAAATTATCCTGATGATATGCAAATATTAACAGAAATTAGCAAAAGGTCACCAAGAACAGATGTAGCCAGGTTTATTATCTCGGATCTTGATTCGGCGGCTATGTTAATGAAATCTACTTCTATTGATGGTAATAAAAACCGTTTATCTAAGGATTGTGCATTATTAATTAAATCAAGAGTAGCGTTATTCGAAGCAACCTGGTTAAAGTATTTTAAAAATACCGCATTTGTTCCATTAGGAGAAGGTTGGCCAGGTGCCGACAAAGAGTATAATAAAGACTGGAGTTATCCTTCTGGAGGGATTGATAATGAGATTGATTGGTTGTTAGGTCAGGCTATGGAAAGTGCAAAAGCAGTAGCAGAAAATTACTCTTTGACGCCTAACAATGGGGTATTAAAACAAGCTGTATCAGATGCTGACAATCCGTATTTTGATATGTTTAGTGCAGAGGATATGTCGGGTTTCTCTGAGGTATTGCTATGGAGGGATTATGATAAAGGATTAGGTGTAGTTCATAATGTTCCAGTATATGCTCAAAAAGGTAATGGAGGAGTTGGTTTAACAAGAGGTTTTGTCGACAATTTTTTAATGGCTAATGGATTGCCTGTATATGCGGATGGATCAGAGTATAAGGGTGATGATTTAATTAGTCAGGTTCGTGACGGAAGGGATGGACGATTGTGGTTATTTCTTAAAGAACCCGGACAAACTAACGTTTTGTACCCATCTGCAGATGGTACTCATATGACACCAGTAGAGCCAGTACCAGATATTACATTTGTAGATAGGGAAAAAGGGTATAGTACTGGTTATGCAATTCGTAAAGGATTAAACTATGATGCTAAACATACTGCAAATGGTCAGGGATTTACTGGTTGTATGATATTTAGAGCAACAGAAGCTTATTTGAATTATATTGAAGCTTGTTACGAAAAAAATAGAAATTTAGATGCTGACGCTTCAAATTATTGGAGGTTAATTCGTGAGAGAGCTAAAGTAGATGTTGATTATGCTAAAACGATTGGAGCTACGAATTTGACTAAAGAAGCTGAAAATGATTGGGCTGTATATTCAGGAGGTAACATGATTGATGTTACATTATATAATATCCGACGCGAAAGAAGATGCGAGTTAATGGCTGAAGGGTTGCGTATGATGGATCTTAAAAGGTGGCGTTCGCTTGATCGCTTAATTGAAAATCCTTACCATATTGAAGGTTTTAAGTTATGGGGACCTATTCAGGATTGGTACGAAGATGGTTATTTAAAGCCAGGTGAGAATGTAAGTACACCAGAAAGAAGTCAATATTTTAGACCTTACGAAAGGACAGGACAGGAATTAGCTTATAATGGTTATCGATGGAATATGGCTCATTATCTTAATCCAATTGCATTTGAACATTTCTTAATAACATCAGAAAATAACGATGTAACAACATCACCAATTTATCAGAATCCGGGGTGGCCAACAGCGCCTAATTTACCTCCAACTGATTTATAAGTAAAATAAAAAGGCTGTCCATTTGGGCAGCCTTTAACATTAAAAATCTCTTTATTTTAATTCGCTAGTTAATATTTTAACGAATTTAATTTCTATCTGTAAAGTATTAAATAGTTGATGTTAAAAGTTATTGTAAACATACCAATGACCAAAAACTAATGAACTGTTGTACTATTTAATTTAAACCTTACTTTATGATTACCACACATCAAAGTGAAATATCCCTCTTCAATAATATCGTTCCCATGTGCATCAGGAAAAGAGAGTATTGAGGGCGATATTGTAAATGTAAAGGTTTTGCTTTCTCCAGCTTTGATTAAATCTTTATCAAAGTGTTTTAATGCTTTAACAGGACGTGTAATACTGGCTATCTCATCATTAATATACCATAATACCGATTCTTTACCATCTATAGTTGATGTGTTTTCTATTTGTACTGTTGCAGTAATTGCGGATTCCATATTTAAAATAGAATCACTAAGCTCAATCTCAGAATATTTAAATTTAGAGTAACTCAACCCTTCACCAAATGTACCTATGTGTGTTGTAGAATCTTGTGGAGGTATATCATAATGTGTATGAGAAGGTTTGTGGTTGTAATTATAGTAATGACCATTATTTGCAGGATATGAAAATGATAATTTACCACTTGGATTGGTGTTACCTTTTAAAATAGAAGCAATGGCATCACCTCCATGTATCCCGGGAAGTCCGGCCCAAATAAATGCCTTACTGTTGTTAAAAGCTTTTGTGGCAATTAAAGGACGGGAACCAATCATAACTAAAATAATTGGTTTACCAGATGAAATGGCTATATCAACAATTTGCTTTTGCCCTTCGTCTAACGATAAATTGTTAACGTTTCCAAATCCCTCTGCATGTGGTTGTTCTCCTAAAGCCAAAATAATAGCATCTACGTTTTTGGATTTTTTTGCTAAATTTTTAACTGTTGCAATTTCAATACTCGTTTTTGTAAAAGTATTTTTTAGAGCATGATATACTGTATTCATACTTTTAGGGAAAATATCATCTGTTTGCGGCCACCATCTATAAGTCCAACCACCACATAGAGCCTTTTTATTATCTGCATTAGGACCAACTATTATCATTGAGTTTATATTACTTTTAAGTGGCAATATCCCATCATTTTTAAGTAATACAATTGATTCTTCAGCAGCTTGGGAAGCTATTTTATGATGATCTGCTTTACCAATCATTTCGAAACGATCGTTACGCGGCATTGGGTGCTCAAATAAACCAGCATTCATTTTTAAACGTATTATTCTTGCAACAGACAAATCAATACGGTCTTCGGTAACTTTACCTTCATTTATTAGTTCAAAAAGCAATTCACCAAAACTTAAGTCTTCAGGTTCCATGCTAATATCAATACCTGCATTTATAGCTTTAAGAATGGCATCCTTTTCGTTAGCAGCTACTTTATGATATTTATACATTTTTACAATATCGTTCCAATCAGTAATAACCACACCTTTAAAACCTAATTTGTCTCGTAGTAAGTGGGTAATAATATTATAAGAGCCATGAACAGCTTCTCCGTTTAATTCTCCACTATTCAGCATAATAGCATCAATACCATTGTCAATTATTGTTTTAAAAGATGGAATGTGTAACTCATAAAGTTGTTGCCACGAAATATCAACAGGAGTGCGATCCCATCCAGCTTGAGGAGCCGAATATCCTAGAAAATGTTTGGCACAACTTACTTGTTTAAATGGATTAATTTCTGCACTTGATTTTCTGGTTTGCAGTTGAATTTTACAAAGTTCAGAAACCAGGTAAGGATCTTCTCCATAAGTTTCGTAGATGCGAGGCCAAAGAGGGTTGCATCCTAAATCAGCAATAGGCCCCAATATCCATCGATGACCTAAATCGGCCGACTCAATACCTGTTATGCGAGCTTCTTCTGCTATTAATTCTCGGTTGAAAGCCGAAGCCATATTTAAACTATGCGGAAAAATTGTAGCTCCGGCTACATAATTGGCTCCATGTTGGTGATCTTGAGCATATAAAATTGGAATACTTAATCGAGTATTATTTTTATTATAAGTTTGAAGTTGAGTATTGAATTCATACCAGTTTTGCGGTGTGAAACCATAACCGTTTATTAAAGCACCAATAGGAAATTTATCTAAGAATAAATTAAGTTTTGTAGTATCAAGTGATATTTCTATAATACCACTTTCAGTCTCATTATATTCCTTGGTTTCTGCAATTACATCAACAGTAACCTGAATCATTTGACCTATTTTTTCTTCAATTGTCATTGAACTTAGCAAATCATCAATTTTTCTTTCCATTTCAGCATCATTTGTTCGCTCCGAAATTCGTCTTTGATGAATTTGTTGTTTTGTATCTTTTATTGCTCTTTTTGAATGTATGGGTTGATTTTTACAGGCTATTATTGAAAACAATACAAGTAAAAGTAGAATATTGGATTTTTTCATGTTAAATTTAACTTGTTTAATTATACTTCGATAGAGTACAAGAATAGTTTTTTTTCATAAAAGATCTGAACTATACATATCAACAATGATTGCTTAAAAACTCAACTTAAATACATCAAATGAGAATTTGATAGGTTTATGATAAATTAATTAGCTTTTTTTATTCAATAAAACTGTAATTGGAATTTTTAAGCTGTGTTTTTAAAGCTTTTTGGATACAACAATTAGTTTGTGTAAAATCAACCTTTAGGTAGTTTCCTGTATTGAACAGGCGACATATTCATAATTTTTTTAAATATCCTCGAAAAGTAATACGGATCGTCATAACCAACACGTATGGCAACTTCTTTTATTTTTAACTGAGTGTGATCAAAATATTGACAAGCTTGTTGAATTTTTAAATGAATAAGATAATCTAGTGGTGACCTGCCAGTTTTCTTTTTAAACGCCATTGAATAATGCGAAGGAGAAAGTCCAGCTTTAAATGCCAACTCTTCTAAAGTAATTTTATGGGCAATACTTTCCTTCATAAATAAAATAGAACTTTCAACCATATCAACCTCTTTAGCTTTACGTACCTGACGAAACTGACTTAAATATCTGAAAGAACCTAAAAAGTGAAGCAAGCAAATATTTGCATAATTTATATTGTCCATGCTATAACCCATTTCAAGGTTTTGTATAATCTCTTCAAACAACAGGATACGGTCTTCAATTCTAGAAATTTTTGATGGTAATATAGATTCAGCTTTACTAAACGACTCTATAAAAAAAGGAGCAAGAGTTCCAGTGAAGTGAACCCAGTAAATAGTCCATGGATTACTATTGTTACTCCCGTATGAATGAGGAGTGTTTTTAGGAATCGTAAAATATTGGTTTTTTTTTACATTTATTCTTTGTCCTTCAATTGATATCCATCCCGAACCCTCTACCGAGTACATTAAAATATATTGCTCACAGCCTTCTTCTCTAATTCTGTAATGATCTTTCGCATTAGGATAATATCCAATATCAGTGATGTATAATGCCTGATTTACAGGATGCATTTTTACTTCGTTTAGGATAAACTCAGGTAAAACGATAGTTCTCTGTCCTTCAAATCCTTCTTGCTTCATTAATATAGAAAATTAGTTATCGGTTGTTAAAAAACAATGGCTCTATGTTCCAATATGCCGGTAAGTCAATGTTTATGTTTAAATTTTGTGTAAAATAGTAATATAATCCATTAAATTCAAAATAACCTCCATTTTTTTAAAGCTATTTCTGTATTTATTTTGTATACTATAATCTACTAATGAATATGATATGAAAAAGTTGTTGATAATTGTAACCGTATGCTTACTAACATTTTTGTTTGTAGATACTATTTTCGCTCAAGATCGTCCTAATATACTTTGGATTACCTTGGAAGATACATCTCCACAGTTTATTGGTTGTTATGGGAATAAAGATGCAAAAACACCAAATATTGATAAACTGGCTTCCAATGGTGTTCGTTTTACCAGTGCCTTTTCAACAGGTACAGTTTGTTCGGCAAGTAGAAGCACCATTATAACCGGCGTAAGAACAGAAAAAATGGGAACCAGTCATCATAGGAGTTCATTCCCTATTCCAGAATTTATTAAAGGATTTCCCACTTATTTAAAACAAGTAGGATATTATACTTCCAACAATTCAAAAACTGATTACAATACCAGCAATGCCAAGACCATCATAAAAAACTCCTGGAACGAAAGCTCAGGCAAAGCCGGATGGTGGAAACGAAAAGAAGGTCAATCCTTTTTCAGTGTTTTTAACTATATGCAATGTCACCAATCCAGAACCATGACCTGGTCATATAAAAAATATGAAAAAGATGTTTTAAATAAACTAGCACCTGATGAAGTTATTGCTGATAATGAATTTGAAATGCCCACATTTTACAAGGATTCGCCACCGATGCGTAAACAGATGGCCCGTGTATACAATGCATTAAAAAGCACGGATAATATGATCGGGAGTCTTTTAAAAAGGCTTGAAGAGGATGGACTAAAGGATAACACCATTATTTTTTGCTATGCCGATCATGGCGAAGGTATTCCGCGAGGTAAAAGCAATGCCATCGGTTTGGGATACAGGGTTCCGTTTATAGTTTGGTTTCCTGAAAAGTATCAGCATTTAAATCCTTGGGGCAAAGGTGTAGTAAGCGATGAGCTAATTAGTTTTGAAGATTTGGCACCTACCTTACTGAGTCTTACAGGTTGTAAAATTCCTGAATATATGGAGGGACGACCCATGTTAGGTGAGCAAAGAAAAGCGCCCCGTGAATACATCTATGGTTCAAGAAACCGCTCGGGAGAATCCATGGGCTTGTCAAGGTCTGTTTCTAATGGTAAATATATGTATACAAGAGTGTTTGTGCCACAATTTCCGGTAATGAGACATCATAAGTATTTTGATGTAGGTGATATCTGCAAGCAAATGCGTGCCGATTATAAAGAGGGAAAATTGAATGAGATACAAAGTAAATTGTTTGAGCAACGACCGTTGGAATATTTATACGACCTGGAAAACGATAAATGGGAAACCCATAACCTTGCTTCCGATAGTAAATACCAAAAAATAAAGAGCCAATTAAAAAAAGCCCTTTACAAGGATATACGAAAAAACAAGGACATTCATTTTGCACCTGAATATGAACTTGTAAGAATTTCTGAAAAAGGTACGCCCTTTAATTATAGAGAGGATAAAAAACAATATCCCTTTAATAAGGTTCTGCAAGCTGCCGACCTTGTTGGTAAAGGAGAATCCGTTATCAAAAAGCAAATAAAACTATTGAAGCATAAAGATCCAATAGTAAGATATTGGGCTTCGGTAGGCATACATGTGCAGGCTCAAAAAGCAAAATCAAATAAGGAGGAAATATTAAAATCGCTTAACGACAGCTATCCTTGCGTTCAGGTAGAAATAGCTGCCTGGGCATGGGAAGTGTTTAAAGATGAAAAAGCCAAAGAGGTTTTGTTGAGGCATTTGAGTGGTGATAGTGGCTATGTATCGTGGCAAGTTTTACACAATTTATTATACATGGACGAAGATGCCAAAGCGTTTGTGGAAGACGTAAAAGAACTTCAGAAATATAATAAATCTAACAAAAAGGCTCCTACCAATCTTTCGATAGTAAAAGGCTGCATTGATTTATTCCTCCATATACATGAAGGTAGAGAGTTAATATATTAGATAATGGAGTGTTTTTTTAACTGAAAGAATATGAGTTCTTTATGAAGTGCGGCGTGCGCTCGAAAAAACCACATGTTCTTTATAGAGAACCACGTGTGTTTTTAAACAAAACTTAAGGTGGTTTTTAAAGAAAGATAAGTAGATAAATTAAAAATAAAATAGAAGTCATAACACAAGCATATTAAGAGTTGTGAAATTACTTTTAAAAGTCTTGAATCTTGATACTAAAAAATATGAACCAAGTAAAAGCATGGCATGAAAAGGTAGTGATTCCTACCTATGGAATTGGAAAACCAGAGAAAAATCCGATTTTCCTTGAGAAGAGAGTTTACCAGGGAAGTAGCGGTGTTGTTTACCCACATCCGGTAATTGAAAAAATTGAAGATGAAAAGCATGACAAAGAATGGAATGCCATTTATCTAGAAAATAAATATATTAAAATCATGATTCTGCCAGAGTTGGGCGGACGAGTGCAAATGGCTTACGATAAAAGCAAAGAACGCCATTTTGTATATTATAACCAGGTAATTAAACCTGCTTTGGTAGGATTAACCGGTCCGTGGATTTCGGGAGGTATTGAGTTCAACTGGCCACAACACCACCGTCCTTCAACCTACGATCCAGTGGATTCTATGATTGAAGAAAATGAAGATGGAAGTGTAACAGTTTGGTGTAGTGAGGTGGAGCGTATGTTCCGTACTAAAGGTATGGCAGGTTTTACCTTGTATCCCGACAAGGCTTACATGGAAATAAAAGTAAAACTGTATAACAGAACCCCACATCCACAAACATTTTTATGGTGGGCCAATCCTGCAGTTGCTGTAAACGATGATTACCAGTCGGTATTTCCGCCTGATGTAAATGCTGTATTTGATCATGGTAAAAGGGATGTTTCAAGCTTCCCAATTGCAACTGGCGAATATTATAAAGTGGATTACTCTTCGGGAGTGGATATTTCGCGTTATAAGAATATTCCTGTACCAACAAGCTACATGGCTATTCAATCGAAATATAACTTTGTGGGTGGTTTCGAGAATGATTCGCGAGGAGGTCTGCTTCATGTAGCCGATCATCATCAATCGCCTGGTAAAAAGCAGTGGACTTGGGGGCATAGTGATTTTGGAAAGGCATGGGATAGAAACCTGACCGATGAAGATGGACCATATATTGAGTTGATGTGTGGGGTTTATACCGATAACCAGCCAGATTTCACATGGTTACAACCGTACGAAGAAAAGAGCTTTAAGCAGTACTTCATGCCTTATCGCGATTTGGGTGTGGTTAAAAATGCAACTAAAGAAGGTATGGTTAACCTTGAGCCGGAAGGCAAGGGGTATAAGTTAAAGGCTTATACATTAGGAGAGTATCCAGGAGCTACTGTCACACTTAAAAGTGAAGGTAAGGTAGTACTTGAAAAGATAATTGACTTTACTCCTGAAATGAGCTTTGAAGAGTTGGTGCAGGCTGATATCAACCTTGAAAACTGTTATATTTCAATTGTTAGCAAAGAGGGTAAAGTATTGGTAGATTGGCAAACAGAGCCGGAAGAATTACGTCCAATTCCTGATGCAGCCAAAGCAGCCAAAGATCCTGATGAAATTAACTCTGTTGAGCAGTTATATTTAAGGGGATTGCACTTAGAGCAATATCGTCATGCAACCTATAATCCAACCGATTATTATTTAGAGGCTTTAAAACGTGAACCGGGAGATGTGCGCAACAACAATGCCATGGGATTGTGGTTAATGCGTAAAGGCAAATTTGCGGAGGCAGAGTCGTACTTCCGCACGGCCATTGAAACATTAACGGAACGAAATCCAAATCCTTATGATGGAGAGCCATTGTATAATCTTGGTTTTTGCTTAAGGATGCAGGGTAAACTTGAAGAAGCATATGGATCGTTCTTTAAATCTACTTGGAACGGAGCTTGGCAGGACAGCGGTTTTTTTCAGGCTGCTCAAATTGATTCTATGCTTGGAAACAGAGAGAAAGCATTGGAATTGGTGGATCGCTCCCTATGGAGAAACTGGTTAAACCAGAAAGCCCGTCACCTAAAAATAATGCTTTTAAGAGATGCTGGTCAAAAGGCAGCAGCGTTAAAGTTGATTGAAGAATCATTGGAGATGGACAGGTTTAACTTTGGTGCTTTATACGAAAAATACCTGCTTACCCAAGATACCAGTGTATTGGTAAACATGCAGGAGTTAATGCGTGACTATGTACATAACTATATTGAATTTTCATTGGATTATGCTCAAGCTGGATTCTATAAAGAAGCTATAGATTTCATTTCGCTGCATACAGATGGTAAAGAAGAAGTTTATCCAATGGTTATGTATTTTAAAGGGTACTATTACTCATTAAATGGTATTGTTGATTTAAGTACCGAAGCTTTTGCAACAGCAGCACAAATGTCGGCAGATTACTGTTTCCCAAATAAATTAGAGGAACTGGTAGCCCTTCAAAAAGCAGTTGAAGTAAATCCTGAAGATGCAAAAGCATGGCATTATTTAGGTAACTTCTGGTACGGATCTCGTCAATATACAGATGCTACTGAATGCTGGGAAAAATCAAGAGAATTGGATGATTCCTATCCAACTGTTCATCGTAATTTAGCATTGGCTTATTATAACAAGCAAGAAGATGCGCAGACAGCAAGAGTATCATTAGAAAAAGCTTTTGAGTTGGATACCACCGATTCAAGGGTGTTGATGGAATTGGATCAGTTGTACAAAAAGTTGGGTGTATCTACTCAGGAAAGATTGGCTCTACTTGAAAAACACCCCGATGAAGTGAATTTTAGAGATGATCTTTATTTAGAAAGAGCGACTCTGTTAAACTTGTTAGGGGAGGAAGCTAAAGCGCTCGATTTAATTATGAAACGTCAGTTCCACCCGTGGGAAGGGGGAGAAGGTAAGGTGACAGGACAATACTTGTACAGTCATATCGAATTAGCTAAAAAAGCAATTGCAGCCAATAATTATCAAGAAGCAATTGATCATTTAACAGCATGTTTTGAATATCCTCACAACCTTGGCGAAGGTAAACTGTTTGGAGCACAGGAAAATGATGTTAATTACTGGTTAGGTTGTGCTTACGAAGGCCTTGGAGAAAATGATAAAGCTAAAGCAGCTTGGGAAGAATCAGCTATAGGATTATCGGAACCAACAGCAGCTATGTACTATAACGATCAGCAACCTGATAAGATTTTCTATCAAGGATTAGCTTTGATTAAATTAGGTCGTAATGATGAAGCCAATAGTCGATTCAATAAGTTATTGAAGTACGGTGAAAAACAATTATTTGTACCATTTAAAATGGACTATTTTGCTGTATCGCTTCCTGATTTATTAATCTTTGAAGAAGATTTGCAAAAGCGTCACGAACAACATTGTCATTATTTAATGGCTTTAGGTAATTTAGGATTAGGAAATACTAAAAAAGCCCAAGCTGAGTTCGAAGAAGTAATTAAAGACGACCAGTACCATATTGGAGCTTTGGTGAATGGCCGATTGATATAGAATAAAAGTGGTAGTATCCATCGCCTACAAAGGAGGATGGATACTATCCTAGATTATACGTTATCAACTCTATTAAACTAATCAAAAAATGCTTAATTGATTTAATAAAGATTTAAAGCATACTAAGAAGTTAATATTACCTGGTTATGGTACTACTCATTTTCAGTTGTCTTATACAGATGAAAAGGCGGATGTTAAATTAATATACGTTACTCCTGAATAAGCAAAATTTGATGCATGCAAGCCTAAAAGGATGCAGCGAAAAAAAATCGAGGATTACTATAATTGTTAATGGTAAACTTTAATTTCAAAAAACATAAATGTGGTATCCATTTTATTGGGTACCACATTTTTTTGATTATTATTTTAAAACTTAAAATAAGAAATCAAGTCGTTTAAAGTTCCTGCTTGACCAGCCATTTCTGTTGCACTAGTTGACATTTCCTCAGAAGAAGCCGCATTTTGTTGTGTAATTCGATTAAGCTCCTGAACACTTTCGTTAACTTGATTAACTCCAGTTTTTTGTTCGAGGCTTGCTGCTGTAATCTCTTTAATTAATTCTGAAGTTTTTTCTATTTCAGGTAATAAATTAAAAATTAATTCACCAGAATGCTTTGTTGTTTCTAAACTAGAGCTGGCATGGTTAACTATTTCCTGGGCAGCAAATTTACTGTGTTCAGCTAACCTCCGTACTTCTTGAGCAACCACAGCAAAACCTTTACCATGTTCTCCTGCTCTTGCAGCTTCAACCGATGCATTCAGAGATAATATATTAATTTGAAATGCAATATCTGTAATCAGAGATATTTTTTCAGATATTGAATTTACCGAATCAATACTATCCTTTACAGCTTGTCCTACATCTTTAATTTTGTCGGCTGAACTTAGAGCAACTTTTGAAGTATGTTCTGAGTTATGAGAGTTTTGGTCGATGTTAGAACTAATTTGTTGCATAGTTGCCGAAACTTCTTCAACGGAAGAAGCTTGTGCATTAGAACCTTGTGCAACTTGTTCCGACACAGCACTCAATTGTTCACTTGCATTAGCAATATCTGAAGCTCCTGACTTAACTCCCTCTAAAACTTCTTTTAATTTTTTAATTAAATGGTCAATTGCACGAGAAATATCGCCAGTTTCATCAGCCCTTTTTAATCTCTGTTTGGAGATAGTAAAATCCATTTTACCATCTGACAATTTCGTTAAATCATCAATAGTTCCTTTAATAGATCCTACTATTATTCTTGTAAGGAAATATGAAATAGCAATAAATATAATCAAGCATATTACTAGCACTATCCTTATCAAGACAGCAGAATTACTGGATGTTTCGTCAGCTTTTTTAAAAGCATTAGCCATTGCTACTTTAGAATCTGCAGTGATTCTTTCCAGTATTTCTTTTACTTGATTGTAGGTAGAAACCATTAATTGCAAGTTGGCTCCCATCTCTTCCGAAAATTCTTCACTTTGAATCATCATTAAAGAAGTTTCAGTTGCAAGTTTAAAGTAATCTTCAAACAGGAGTTTCATTGAATCTAACTCAGTTTTTTCCTTTCCAATTAACGTTTGCTTAGCACTATCAGTTAATGCATTAAATTGAGTTGCAATTTCTTTTGTATCGTTAATTTTATCCTCATCATAAGATGCAACACCATCCTGTAATTCGCGTTGAATCTCCTTTTGTACCACCAATAATTGATTACAGTATTCAACATACGGAACATATCCTTTTTCTATAATCTGCATTTGGGTTGTATTTCGTTTACGGTCTAATTGTATAACTATAAATACAATAAGAAGAACAAAGAAAAACAACCCGGGAAATATGAGGATTTTAAATCTTAGTTTTAGATCTTTAAACATATTATAAATTTAATCGCTAATTGATATTGTTTTTACACCAGATATCGATGCGCTTGCAGATACATATCCAATAGAGCCAGGTGTATTTTTTATATAATTAATCACTTCCATATCTGATTTTTTTTCAGAAGGAGGAGTTCCTTTACCTGCAAAAACAGTTTGTTGCCAATAAGTCTTTATGGCACTAACTGATTTTCTGTGTACTTCCTTTGTAAATGCTTTACGTGCATTAATATTTGCTCTCATATCTATAGGAGCAACCTTACTACCATCCGGCCATTTCTTTTTCTTTTTCAAAAAGTAGTCGGAAGCGTCTTTTTTAGTTAAGTTACTTACCGAAACACTGTTATTTGCAATAACTTTATATGATTGAGCCTCTAATCCTAAACAGGAAAAGATAAATACAACTAATAAACTGATTAATGTTTTCATTTTTCGTGCCCTCCTTTTTTTAGAATGATAAAACAATACCCATTGATACTAAATCATAGTCTTCTATGAATTTTCCAACATCTTCATATAATAAACCTTTTTTATCTACGTGAGGAGTTGCTAGTAATCGTCTGTACTCCAATTTTAATTGAGTTTCGAAAAACGGTTGGAATTTAATTCCAAAACCATACGAAGACATTGGACTTTCACCTGTAGTTATATTTAGATGTTGCGTTTTTGCGTCTTCAATGTATTCGTATCTAAACCAAGGGGTTAATGTGTTGAAGGTATAAGCCAGATCAGCGTAATACCCTTCAAACTCCTGATCCTCTATTTTAATTGGTATAGGTTCCGGACTCCACGCTGGAGAATAGAGAATGTTCTTTTCATCTGCCTCTAATGTTCCCTTCCAATATTCGCCATTAAATTCAAAACCGCCAATGTTGATTTGCATATCAATACCATATGCTCTTCTACTTGCATCGAAATATTCCGTAAAATTCTTAAGTACTGGATCATAGACTGAAGTTGTTCCTTCACTTCCTTCAAATAGGTTAATCCCGAAACCAAACATATCTTCGTATCTAAAAAACACTCTTGCAGCACCACCCATAAAATTCCTTGGCGGCCTTCCGTCTATTTCAATTGATCCTCTATTTTCTCCCACAGGTGGAATAAAGTCTTCACGTCCTCTTACTCCAATAACACCGAATTGAGGATGAGTTCCGTCTTGATAACTTCCATAAGTTAACATATAACCAAAATAATATCCACTCCCCAATTCTCCTCCAACTTGTAACCCACTAAAACTTTGAGGAAAAAGTGTATGGTGAGAAATAACCATAGGTAAAGAAATGCCATTGTTTAAGGGAGCAAAAAAATCTAAATTACCCGGACTTAATGGGGTAAGAAATTTACCAGCAGCTATACGGATAGAAGGGGAAAATGTATAGGCTCCATAAATTTCAATAAAAAAATCTTGAAACCTATTTACCCAAGGTGTATAAACCGCTGTAGTTTTAAATTCTAGTTTTTCCAAAGGTTTGTAAGAGACCAGAAAAGCCGCATCACTTAATCCCCACCCAAAACTTTGAGGTGTTTCTGGACCTGTAGCAGATGTATCTGCATAACTATGATACTCAAGAACGGTATTAATATAACCGGTAAAATGCACACTAGGTTCCCAATCATCTTGTGACCTTAATGAGGGCAAGATTAAAATACTTAGAAAAAGTGCCATTAATAGTTGATTCCCAATTCTTTTCATGATTTTAAATTTAAATTACTAATAGGTATATGTTTTTGTAGCGTTGTATTGTGCAAATAGTTAGAGTGATGTATGAACAAATAATTGCTAGGATCAACATTACATTAGTAACATATGTGTTATTAATAATTGCAAAACATAACACTTTATGTATATAAGTTAATGCAACAAGTTTGCTATTCTGGCAATTCATTGCTTAATAACAAGATAACATTTTGTTTTTCGAATATCAATGCATAAAATTTCGAATTATTTTAAATTGAAATAATTATTTATGTACATATGTAAATCAATGACGAATGTATTTATTTAAAATTTACAGTCTGTTTATTTGTTTGATATATAGCATTATATAGAACGATGTGTTATTTGATAGAAAATATTAAAATTTGCTACCATAGAATAACATGTTTTTCTTAACTGAAGTAATCTTTATAAGTATGTAATCAATAATATTTTGTTAATTCTATTAAAAGTTGTGTTAGCTCAATAGGGGTTACTTACAATTATTAAACAAATTATGGATATATAGGTTTATTAGTTGAAACATTTAAAATTCGATAATCATGCAATATTTTAAATCTATTTTTATAGTAGCAATTGTTACACTAGCAACTTTTCAGTTAAATGCTCAGGAGTCTTTCTATGATTTTACTGTTAAAACTCTTGAGGGTGAAGATTTTTCTATGGCTCAATTAAAAGGTAAAAAAATAATGATAGTAAATACAGCTTCAAGATGTGGATTAACAGGTCAGTATAAACATTTGGAGGCTATTTATAAAAAATATGGAGGAGATGATTTTGTGATTGTAGGATTTCCTGCAAACAATTTTTTAAAACAAGAACCAGGTTCAAATGAAGAGATAAGGGAATTTTGCACTAAGAATTATGGAGTTACATTTCTAATGATGGCTAAGATTTCGGTAAAGGGACGTGATATGGCACCAATTTATCAATGGTTAACTCAAAAGGAAAAAAATGGGGTAGAGGATAGCAGTGTAAAATGGAATTTTCAGAAGTACTTAATTGATGAAAACGGCAAATTAGTAAAAGTTATTTCTCCGCGCACTAAACCTAATAGCGATGAAATAATCAATTGGATTGAAGGTAAAAGTTAAGTGATATAAGCCATAAATCTAAATTAAGAAATAGCAGATCTTTGTATATCATACGAGGATCTGCTAATTATTTTTAAGCAATTTAATTGTCTAGTAAAAAGTCAAATTCTAAACATAAACCTTCGACATATTCAACTTTTAATTATTAACCGTTAGTTATTTTATTCATGTTCAATCCCTCTGGGATTTTAAAAAGAGGGCTAGGTTTTTAAATTCAATAGATATTTAAATTCTTTGAAATTATTTTGATATCGCTGGAGGGGATACATATTTGTAGATTAAGGCAATCAAAACTATTTACAAATCCTGTTATTATAAAATTAGCTAGTTTAAACAGACAATAATGATTGGTTTTATAGTATCATCAACTAAAGTAATGTAAGCTCATGGATTAAATGAAAAAAAAGACTTAAATTAAGCAGAAATCAATCTATTTGAATATAATGACAAAGAAATACCTATTGTCCTTCTTACTGCTAAGTCTTTTTATAAATCTCTCTTCTCAAAAACGAACTTATGATGTTGCAATTATGCTAGATCATACTAATCCTAGTGTTAATGCATTATTAGAGCAATTAAAAAAAGAAATTAAAGCCGTTATAGGAGAAGATGCTATTGTGAATTTTCCGGCAGAAAATATTCTTGTTAATAACTACAATTTAGACAAAGCAAAAAAGCATTATGAACAATTAAAATTAACAGCTGATGTTATTATTACTTTAGGTTTATACAACGATATTTTAATGAATAACCAAAAGGAGTTCCCAGTTCCTACTATGGTACTTAGTTCTTTACGGAGCGAAATATCGGAGTTTGAAACTCAAAAGAAAACATCGGGTATTAATAACTTAACATATATAGCAACTTCGGGTACATTTAAGGATGACCTGAAGCAATTAATGAGTTTTTCAAAATTTAATAAAGTAGGAGTTTTAATAGAAAAACCATTGATGGAAATTGTGGATTTTCAGAAAGTATTTGAAAATATTTTACCTGATATTGATGCTGATTTTAAGTTGATTCCTTATTCTAATCTTGGTGATATAATTAACAATCTAGAAGATATAGATGCATTTTATGCTGCATTGAGTTTTACTCTAAATGATGAAGAAACCGAAAAACTGGCAGAGATACTTATTGATAAGAAGATACCTTCGTTTTCTGGAATTAGAAGAAGAGATGTAGTAAATGGCTATATGGCAACCAATGCTGGAGCCGATAATTATAATCAGTTTTTAAGGCGGATTGCATTAACTTTTGAAGCGTATGTTAACGGTACTAACTTTTCTGAGTTACCCATTTACATTGATTTTAATAATGAGCTAACAGTAAACATTCGTACAATGCAAGCGTTGGATATTCCAATTAGATTTAATGACATAGGCAATATTAATTTTGTAGGAGGCGAAATTCAAGATCCGGATGCAATTAAAACATATGATATACATGAGGTAATAAATACTGTTTTAAACAAAAATCTTTCACTAAAGTCTGGGAAACAAGATGTAAAGCTGAGTGAGCAGGAAGTTAAAACTGCAAAAAGTGCTTATTTGCCAAATTTAACTACATCTGCAAATGGTACTTATATTGATCCTGATTTGGCAGAAGTAAGTGCCGGCCAAAATCCTGAAATTACTACTAACGGAAATATAACAATAGAACAAGTATTATTTTCAGAAGGTGCTAATGCTCAAATACACATTCAGAAGAGTTTGGCTAAAGCTCAACAACAAAGTTATAACTCTAGTGAATTAGACGCCATTTTTGAAGTTTCAAATGCCTATTTGAATACTCTGATATTGAAAACAAACCTAGGCATTCAAGTAAGAAATCTGGAAGTAACAAAACGAAACTTACAAATAGCTCAGGATAATTTTGAAGGTGGAGGAGCTGTTAAAACAGATGTTCTCCGATTTAGGAGTCAGAAAGCACAGGATACACAAGCTATGGTTGAAGCGGCAAACTTACTACATCAGAGTTTCGCTGGATTAAATTTTTTACTCAACAATCCTGTCAATTATAGAATAGATATTAAAGATGTTTCACTTGAAGAAGGGATTTTTAAAAACTATAAATATGATAATATTATTCTTGTAATTGAGAATTCTTCGATGCGTGAGCAATTTATCGATTTTATGGTGCAAGAAGCTTTGGTAAATGCCCCGGAAATTAAACGATTGAATTTTAATATTGATGCTACCTTGCGAAGTATTAAATTATATGGGAGCGGTCGATTTTTGCCTACAGTAGGGCTTCAGGGGCAATATAATCATGAGTTCTCTCGTTCCGGAGCAGGGAGTAATCCAATTCCAGGATTTCCGGATGGTTATTACAGTGCCGGATTAAACATTTCATTACCAATTTTTAATCGAAATCAGAATAATATAAACCGACAAACTTCTGTAATACAAAAAGAACAACTGGAAATTAGCAAAACCAATTTTGCACAATTATTAGAGACCAACATTAGAAATTCCATATCTGATTTAATCAATAATGTATCTAACATTAGGTTATCAAAAGTATCTGAAGATACTGCTAAAGAAAGTTTGGAATTAACACAAGTTGCATATTCATCAGGAGCTGTTAATATTGTTCAATTACTAGATGCACAAAATAACTACTTAAATGCTCAATTGGCAAAGTCAAATGCCATTTATAGTTATCTCATAAGTGTTTTACAAGTAGAACGTTACTTTGGCGATTTTTTTCTTTTAAATACTAAAGAGGAAAACTTACAGTTCAATTTACGCTTTCAAGAATTTTTAAATAATAACTCCAAACAACAATGAAAAATAGAATTAGACTCTTTCTTTTAATAGTAGTTATTACTGTACTGTCGTGCGGAAAAGATGAAAAAAAAGATAAAAAGATAATTCGTCCGGTAAAGTACCAGGAAATAAAATTAAAAACAAGTGGTAAGTCGTTAACATTTAGTGGAACAGCCCGAACGGACAAAGTGATAAACTTGAGTTTTAGAACTAGTGGTATTGTAACAGAACACAATTTAAAAATTGGACAGGAAGTTAAAAAGAGCGATCTTTTGGCTAAGCTGGATAATGTACAATCCAGACTAAGCTACGAACGAGCTGTGTCTGCATTAAATAGTGCTGAATCGCAATTAAATACAGCTAAATTATCATTCAACAGAATACGTTCACTATACGAAAAAGGAAGTGCCTCATTAAGTGATTTCGAAGCTGCTAAAAATTCTTACAAAACTGCTCAGGAAAGTTTTGAATCTTCTAAAAGAGGGGTTGACATAGAAATGGAGCAGGTACGCTATGGTTATTTATATGCTCCTGACAATGGAATTATATCGGCAGTATATATTGAGCTTGACGAAAATGTAAGCCCTGGTCAAACTGTTGCAGTACTGAATGCTGGTACAGATATGGAAGTATTACTTGGAATCCCTGAGAGTGTAATAAACAGGGTAAAACAAGAAATGGAAGTATCCATCAGGCTTACAGCATTGCAGGGGAAAGAATTTATTGGAAAAGTTTCTGAAGTATCTCCTGCAGTTGATGCTAATTCTGCTACTTATCCTGTTCGTGTTGTTTTTACAAATCCAAGTGAAGAAGTAAAGAGTGGGATGGCAGCTAGTGTAAAGTTTTATTTTAATGAGAATGAAGAATCTGGTGAAAAATTGATAGTTCCTGCTCATGCTGTTGGTGAAGATAGCAATGGGAGATATGTTTTTATTATAAAGAAAAATAATGATATAACAATTGTAAAAAAGCAAAAAGTCACTATAGGAGAATTAACAGCTGAAGGATTTGAGATTATGGAAGGATTAAAACCTAATCAAAAAATAGTTACTGCTGGATTACAAACTTTATTAGATGGGCAGGAAGTTAGTCCTATAGATAAGTAAAACAGAATTTATGTGTTAAAGTTTTAATTATAAGTTGCGGGAATAAACTCTCCTCCTTTAGCTGATAACTGTAATTACATATATTTCTAAGTTTTTAATAACCGGAATAATCATCAATAAAAGACTAAATGAATTTAGCAAAATTTTCAATCGATAAGAACCGCATAACATTTATGGTTTTAGCCACCATTATTATGATGGGTATTGTGATGTATTTCGAACTTTCCAGAGATAGTATGCCACCGTTTACTATTCGTGTGGCAACAATTGTATCCTCTTTTCCCGGAGCCAGCCCGGAACGTGTAGAATTACTAGTTACAGACAAGGTTGAAAAGACCGCTCAGGAGCTTCCGGAGCTTAAGGAGATAAGCAGTGCATCCAGAACAGGGCTATCTGTCGTTACTGTTACTTTAAAAGATGAAGTTTCCCCTGATGAATTACAATCGGTATGGGACCGTTTACGAAGAAAACTAAATAATATTCAAGGATTACCGCAGGGAGTCAGTCCAAGCCTAAATGATGATGGTATTGGTGATGTATATGGTATTGTAGTTGGATTAACTTCTGATGGCTATAGCTATGCCGAAATGAAAGAGTATGCTGATGATATTAAAGATGCATTGATTAAGTTACCGGATGCTGCTAAAGTTGAGATGGGTGGCGAACAGGAAGAACGTGTTTTTATAGAATTTGACAATGCCCGATTAAAGAAATACGGACTATCTGCATCAATACTACAACAAAGAATTGCCTCCACTAATATATTAACTTCGGGGGGGCAAATAAATTTAGGAGATGAACGCATTATTCTGGAACCTACTGGAAATTTTAATAGATTCAATGATATTAGGTTGATGGAAGTTCCGGTAGGAAATAATAATCAACTAGTTAAACTGGCCGATATAACTAATGTTAGAAAGGGTTATATTGATCCTCCCGGACAAAAGGTTCGAATTAATGGTAAAAATGCAATTTCTCTACATGTAAACCTGAAGGATAATGCAAATATAATAACACTTGGTAAACAAGTTGATGCGGTTGTTAACACTTGGAAAAAGAAACTTCCTATAGGTTTGGAACTGACACGAGTTTCTTCTTTGGATACTTATATTGATTTTAAGGTTAACGATTTTATTGTGAATCTCATACAGGCTATTGCCATTGTATTGGTAGTTATGTTGATTTTCCTGGGATTTAGAACAGGCTTTGTAATCGCAAGTCTTATTCCAATAGTCACAATCTTGACTTTAATGGTGATGGGATTAATTGATATGGGATTAAATCAGGTTACTTTAGCTGCATTGATTATGGCCTTAGGTATGCTGGTTGATAATGCTATAGTAGTTGCTGAAACTATTATGGTTAAGTTGGAACAAGGAATAAAAAAATACGAAACAGCAGTTCAGGCTTTTTCTGAACTATGGATGCCATTGCTTATATCTACACTAACCACCTCTGCAGCATTCCTGGCTTTTTATCTTTCTCCAACCAGTATGGGAGATATTGTAGGACCAATCTTTGTCGTTATTTCTATTGCGTTACTATCTTCTTGGTTAATAGCATTGTCAGTTATAACCATGTTTTGCTATCTGTTTTTAAAAATAAAGCCCAAAGGAGAACAAAAACCAGGTATTGTTGATAGAACTATTAACAAGATGAAAATAGGATATAAAGATGTAATCCTGGTAGCACTTCATCATAAATACAAAGTGATAGTAGGTATTTTTCTGTTGTTTATTCTTTCCCTTGTAGGATTTACCCGAATACCTTTCGTTTTTTTTCCCGACAGCGATAGAAATATGATTACAGTGGATATTAATTTGCCCGAAGGATATAAAATTGAACGGACTATTGAAGTTGTAAAGGGTATAGAAAAATACATAATTGATTCTCTTATGGTTAATACAAATAGAGAAGAAGGGATTATCGATTGGTCATCTTATATTGGTGAAGGACCGGAGTCTTATGATTTGGGTTATACCCCAGATGAACCCAACTCAAACTATGCTCACCTGTTGGTAAATACCTCTTCGTTTGAGCAAAATATTGAGATGATTACTCGATTAGATCATTATGCCTTCAATCATTTTCCTAATGCCGATATCAAAGTGGGCTTCTTGGCAGCTGGAGGTGGAGGTACTCCAGTTGAAATCAAAATATCCGGGAGTAATCCAGATGAACTTTCAAACATAGCTGAACAGGTAAAAATTAAACTTTCTGGTATTGAAGGAACCAAAAATGTAAAAGACGATTGGGGACCTAAGAGTAAGAAATTTTTAATTAAGATAGATCAGGATAGAGCACAATATGCAGGAATCACCAGCTCTGACATTGCGACTTCACTTCAAACAGTTTTGGACGGATTTCAAACAGGTGAGTATAGGGAAGATGATAAATCAATACCCATCATAATGAGGAGTGATGCAGGTCAACAGCAAAGCTTGGCTTCTTTGGAAACACTTAATATTTATGCTCAAAATACAGGAAAAAGTGTACCTCTATTACAAGTGGCTAGAATAATACCACAATGGCAATATGCTAAAATAAAACGATTCGACTTAAAGAGAACTGTTAATGTTACATCAGAATTGCGTGAAGGAGGAAATGCCTCTTATGTCACTTCTGAAATAACTCCATGGTTGGATGAACAACAAGAAAATTGGCCGTCAGATTATACATACGAATTTGGAGGAGATGCTAAACGGACAGCTGAAAATATGGGATCGGTTGTTGGGTATTTACCTATTTCAGCCTTTATAATTGTATTGTTATTAATCATTCAGTTTAATTCAATTCGGAAAATGACAATGATAGTTTTAACCATTCCGCTAGGTATTATTGGTGTAGTTATAGGCTTACTGACATTTGGAGAACCATTTGGATTTATGCCGTTTTTAGGTGTAATTTCTCTGGCAGGAATTGTAATTAATAATGCTATTGTATTAATAGACCGTATGGAAATAGAACTAGGACTAGGGCGTTCTAACCAAGACGCAGTAATAGCAGCATGTTTACAACGTTTTCGTCCTATTTTGCTGGCTACCTTTACTACTGTTTTGGGATTAATCCCTCTTTACATTTCAGGAGGAGAAATGTGGGAAGGTATGGCTGTAAGCATTATGGTAGGATTACTATTTGGAACTGTGATTACTTTGTTATTTATACCATCCATATACAGTGCATTATTTAAAGTAAACTATAAAGGTTATCAATTTAATCAGAAATTATTAGATGAGTAAAAAAGTTTATCATTGGTTGTATGAACATCGATTTGAGATTTTCTTAACTGTACAATTGTCGCTCTTGTTTGGTTCGTTAGTGATTCCGCTTAATTTTTACGAAAGAGCTGTAACCCCTATATTGTATCTACTTGCTATATTGTCAGGAATCCTGATCATTTCTAAATGCAAAACACTCATGTGGATATGTATTGTATTATTTGCGATATCGTTATTTATTTTTGGTCATGACATGATAATTTACGAGCAAAAAGTTGATGGATATATATTAATACGACTATTGGTATATTTTATCTTGAATATAATTGTTACCCTTAACATTATTAAACAAGTGTGGCAAGAAGATAAAGTAGATAGAAAAGTAATATTAGGGTTAATTAGTGGTTACATTGCGCTTGGATTTTTGGGGTTCTTTTTATTTATGTCGATTGATTTAACACACCAAGGTGCTTTTACGGGCAACCTAATTCAAAATGGTAATTTTAAACTTCACACCGAAAGCCTATTATACTACTCTTTTATAACCCTATTAACCATTGGTTATGGCGAAATTGTTCCTGCAATACCTATTGCTCAAAAAGCTGCAATCTTAATTGGATTAATTGGACAATTTTACATTGCCATTATTACAGCTGTTATTGTAACCAAATACATCAAACATTCCATTATGAGTGAATAATCTTTCTCCCAGGAAGTATTAAGAAGTTAGCCAATTGCTAATCTTATCCAATCCTTCAACTCATCATCCAATGTTATTAACATCAAATCTTCCAATCCCTGGTGCTTTTCGAAATGCGCTAACAATTCTTCTATTTGAAAAACAGAGATGTTTGAAAGTATTTCCAGACTGTTTTCAAATCTTTCCTTTTGTGCCTTATATACAATCGGAAAATCCTTTAATCTCCCACCAACAAATTCAAACCTTTTATTAATGTTTTTAATAATACTTGGAACCATTTCTTTGGCTGAAATTCCACGTCTTTCATAAATCTCGAAATATCGAAAAACACCTAAATACCCAAATGCATCCATATCGTCGGCAACAGTCAATATCTGATATATGCCAGGGTGTACCTGACTTGCCTTTTTGTTTAAATAGCTTTTATCATCGTGTAAACAAATGGCTTCGAGCATTTCTTCCCGTAGTCTCGAAGAACTTGCTGGGTTGGCATTTAAAAAAGTCTTAGTTAATTCGGCACTCTCTTTGCCATGACTTTCATCAAAGGTTCGGCTTAGACCAACATCATGCATCAAAGCTGCAATACAAAGGCTCTCAATAAAATCGTAATCAAAACTTACTCCTTTTCTTACAAAACCAAATACTTGTTCTTTAGCATAATCCCAAACACGCAAATGGTGTTCAAAATCATGAGAGGGCAACCATATTTTTTCGAAACAGGAGTTAAAAAAACTTTCGGCTGTCTTTAACCATTTTAACTCAACTTGTATTATAAGCTTATCTAAATTCATTAACCAAAAACGATAATTACAATTAAGCGACAAAAGTGCAAATATTTTGGCTTATTAAGAGCCTAAACTTGGAAATTGATATTTGGTATTGCAAAATGTGGTTTAATGACTGCATCAGTCATTTGGGCTTAATTACTATATTCCTGATTATGCAAAAAAGTTAAAACCTGTCTAATAGATCTTTCTTTTTATTTTGTGAGACTTCGACCTCTGAGTTATCTGTCATAATTATTTGTCCACCTTTACCCTTAATATAACGTTGTACATATTGAAGGTTAATTAGGTGAGATTTATGTACCCTCAAAAAATCAAAATCAGATAAGAGTTCTTCATAGTGCTTAAGTGTTCTGCAAATAACTTTTATGGAGCCGTCTTGTAAATGAAAATCAGAGAAATTATCATTGGCTTTAATACGAATTACGTCTTTAACCCTTATTACTTCAAAGCCATTTAGCTGAGGTAGTACTATTTTATGTTCTTGCTTATTAATTGTTTGTAGGTTTTCGGCCAATATTTTTGAATAGAAGGTATGGTTATCCTTTTTCTTTTCCTCTTTAATCTTTTCCACTGCAGCAATTAGTTCATCAATATCTACTGGCTTAAGAATGTAATACGACGCACTAAGATTTAAAGCTTTTATGGCATAATTGCTAAATGCAGTAACAAATACAGTAGCAAAGTCAATCTCATCAACCTCGTCCAACAAGTCAAATCCATTGCCATAAGGCATTTCAACATCAAGAAATACAATGTCGGGATGATGTTTCTTAATGGCAGCAAGCCCTTCTTTAACCGATTCTGCCTCTGCAACCAACTCAACATCCGAACAATATTTTAACAGATAGTTTGCCAATGTTTCGCGACTAGCAGCTTCGTCTTCAACTAAAATAGCTTTAAGGTTCATAGTTTGTTATTTCTGTTGAATAATATCAATTGTTACCTTGGTACCACTTTGTTTTTCTTTATCCAAATCTTCAATGTTTACCTGAAGGTTGGTGTTATGTACCTGATTTATTATTTGTAGACGGTTATTAATATTTTTCAATCCTGTAGATTTTACTTCTTGTTGATTCTTCGTTTTCAACTCTAAAGATTTCTTCCGACCAATACCATTATCTTCAACAATCACTTTTAAATGTTCACCATTTTTGATTTCCACTTTTAAATAACCTTTTTCTTCTTTATACCTTAATCCATGCCAAATAGCATTTTCAATATAAGGTTGTATTAACATGGGTGGTATTTGAATGTTTTCTTGGTCCATGCCTTTGTCTACATTAAATATATAATCAAACTTATCCATAAAGCGGTGGTGTTCTAATTTAAGATAGAGTTCGAGAATTTGAACTTCGCTGGTAAGCGTAACAAAGTCGTGTTTAGAATTTTCCATAACTGCCCGCATTAGCTTGCTAAAGTTGGTAAGGTATTTATTAGCAGAACGGTCGTCATTCTTAGAAATATAGTTATTAACCGAATTTAAAGCATTAAAAATAAAATGCGGATTCATTTGACTTCGCAAAGAGCGTAATGCAAGTAATTGATTGGCTATTCGCTTTTGCCTTGAACTTCGGTAAACCAGATATATGGTAGCAGAAAGCATAAGAATGCCCAATATCAGTGAAAATACAACAACCCGAAGTTGCTTGAGAGATTTTTTATCAACCTTCTGTTCAAGTTCCATAAGTTCTATAGTTCTATCAGCTAATAAGCGCTGGTTCTCAAGCATGTCAACTCGTTGGAGTCTTTTTGTGAGTGAATGCATTAATTCGAGATTTTCGAGGATTTTTTTTTCTCTTTCCCGGGCAGATTTTTCTGTGGCATCAACATAATCTCTATAAACAGCTAAAGCACGGTTGTAATTACCTGATTGATCATAAACTCTGGAAAGTGATTTTAATGCCTCCTTTTTTATTTCAGTTTTACCGGCAATTTCCGATAATTCAATACTTTCTTCCAGATAAGCAATTGCATCCGAAACCTTATTTTGTTCCATTAAAACCTGGCTGATAGCATAATTATCTTCTGATTGTCCACCAATATCTTTACTTAGTTGTCTAAGATTAATCGATTGTTGCAGAGTCGATATTTTTTCTTCTGGTTGACCAATTTTGCCATAAATGTCGGCCTTTTTCTGTAGTGCATCTAAAAGTAAAATGGTGTCTTGAGCTATATTGGCAAACCCTTCATTTTCCGAGGTAAGTTTTAGAGCCTTTTGGGGATTCTGGTTTGTGTAAACATCAATAAGCTGCTGGTTTGTTACTATCTGCTCCTGAATGTTACCTTCTTCAATATCAAGTTGCTTAACGTCTTCAAGTTCTTTGATGGCTTTATTAGGTTCGCCTTTTTTCCTATATACTTTGGCCAAGCTGCGTTTAGAAGACCTCATTACAGTATTTTGCATAGCAAATTCTGCATCTTTTGTAACTTCGTTAAGAAGTACTTCACTTTTCTCTAATTCGTTAACCGATTCGTATGCTTTGCCAATTAGTTCTTTAGTTTCGTTTATCTTATAAATATTTTTTAACTCCTGATATATATTAAGAGCTTTTTTGTAGTTGTCAAGAGCTAAATCAAATTGTTCAACATGGTAGTTAATATTGCCAATAACAATATAACATTCCGCTTCATCTTCGCGATTTTTTTCTGCAATAGCTTTATTCATAGCTAAAAGAGCATAATCGAATGCTGATGCAGGATTGGTTTGGATATAAAATTTTGCAGAATCAATATAGGAAGATTCTATTCTTCTGGATTTTCCCAAACTCCATTTTTTTTGCGTAAATCCAATCTCTATGGAGAGCACCATAAGAAGAAAAAGACAATATGTACGAATGCTAATCATAATGCAGTAAACTTACTATTTATTCCGCACAATGTAAAACTGAATCTTCTACAATCCTTTTATTAGCAAGGGATTTGATATTAATTAATTCTACTATTCTAATTCAAAGTTCTGTTTCACTAAGTCAGGTTTCCTGTTTACTAATTATTGGTTTTTTGTTGCTTTTTATGTCTCTAATTTTATTCTCATAACATTAAATAATACGACCATGAAAACAGAAAAAAATACTTTTAGAAACATTCAGATGAAACTGATTTCATTTATTTTAATGATAACAGTTTTGAGTTGTACATCAAGACAGGCCAATGCAAAATTGCCACCAGAAAATGAAAGTACTAAAAAGATTAAAATTGCATTACTATTGGATACCAGTAATAGTATGGATGGATTAATAGAACAAGCTAAATCACAATTATGGCAGCTGGTTAATGAACTGGCAAAAGCCAAATGCGATAATGAAGCTCCCTCCTTAAAAATAGCACTTTACGAATATGGTAATGATCGTTTATCGGCCAGAGAAGGATATATTAGACAAGTAACACCTTTAACGGATGATTTGGATCAAATATCAGCGGATCTATTTAATTTAACTACACAGGGAGGTTCAGAGTTTTGCGGACAAGTTATCCATACCTCAATTAACCAACAGGAATGGAGTCCTGATGGTGATGATTTGCAGATTATTTTTATTGCAGGCAATGAGCCTTTTACCCAAGGTGGAATAGATTATAAATTAGCTTGTGCCAACGCAAAAGAAAAAAATATCATTGTTAATACTATACACTGCGGTTCGTTCGATGAAGGTATACAAGGTATGTGGAAAGATGGTGCCGATAGGGCAGGGGGACAGTATATGTGCATTGAACAGGACAGAAAAACTGTTTTTATTCCCTCTCCTTATGATGATAAAATATCTCAGTTAAATGAAAAATTAAATGCCACTTATCTTAGTTATGGTTATTTGGGGCGTGTAAAAAAAGAAGCTCAAATACAGCAGGATAGTAATGCAGCAAGTTACAGTAAGGCAAATTCAGTAAAAAGGGCGGTATCTAAATCGTCACATTTTTATAAAAACTCAAGTTGGGATTTAGTTGATGCATCAAAAGAAAAGGATTTTAAATTAGAAGAAATTAAAGAAAATGAGTTACCTAAAGAACTTCAAGGAAAAACGTTAGTAGAAAAAGAAAAATATATAGCTCACAAAGCAGATGAAAGAGAGAAAATAAAAAAGGAAATTAATGAATTGAATAAAAAACGTAGACAATTTGTATCAGAGAAAAATAAGGGTACAGAAAATGAAGAAATGCTAGACAAAGCAAAGCAATGATAAAAGCAATAAAGCAACAAGCGGTAAAAAAAGATTTCGATTTTGAGGAGTAATGGATAATTGGATAGCAATTGATAAAATGTTGCATAGGAATATTATAATTGGATAGCAAATAAAATGTTGCAGGAATATTAATTCCAAGTTATAGGAACAAGTTATATGCGGAGTTGCTTTTTAGAAAAATACAATACCTCCTAAGCTAAGAACTAAGGAGGTATTTTTTAATCAAAACTCACCTTTGTTAAACTTCTCAATCAACTCTCCTGAAATACTAAGGTTTGGAGAATAGGGAGGTAAATTTCCTCTACTGAACCATGCTGCTTCTGCAATTTCATTTTTATCAATACGTAAAGGTTGGTTTTCATCTGCTTCTGCAATAAAACCAACCATCATCGAACTAGATAATGGCCAGGGTTGACTTTTATAATAGCGAATATTTTTAACATCTAACCCAACCTCTTCTTTTACCTCTCTTACAACTGTTTCTTCGAGTGATTCGCCTATGTCAGTATAACCAGCAAGTAACGAATACCAACCATTTGGATTTCTTGACCCGCGAGCCAGAAGTATTTTGTCACTAGAGATTACGGCTACAATAATGGCAGGGGATATGCTTGGATAAATGGTTGTTTGACAACTTGAGCATACTAAGGCCCTTTCATCATGCTTATGTTGTGTTAAATTACCGCAAGTTCCACAATATTTATTTTTAGAATACCAGTTCATTAAATGAAAACCTACAAGACTTATCCAAGCCATTTCTTGTAGTCTCATTGTTCTAAATATCCATATATCGTGAAAGTTTATATTTGGATTACCATTTTTAACATTATCCCAAATAAGAAAACAAGAATAGTCATTAAGTGTAAATAAGAATGTAGCATCTGTCTTTTCTGTTATTTCAGGGAAGTCTTTCTTTTGTGGTATTTCCAAATCATCACCATTAGATTTTAAAAGCAATGAATTTTCTTTGAAATAAAGAATATAGTCGTTGTTATTAATGTTTTTTTTAGGTTGGTATTGATTGTTAAATTGATGAGGGAATATTTCGTGAATCATATGTGCTTTAATTTAAGTTTAAAACTAAAAATCCCCAAGTATACTATTTACTTAGGGATTAACTTATAATTTTTTTACAATTTATATAACCTCAATAGCTGTAGCAGGCATCCATCCCTCATTACCATCCCTAATGACAATCCGTCTCCATTCACCTAATTCTTCCAGAATATTAACCTTTGTACCTTCATGCAAAATAAATAAGTCAGTACCACCTGCCGAAGGAGAGCTTTTAACACTAACTGAAGGTTCAAATATAATGGCACTATTTCTATTAGTAAGTTTTTCTTTCTGTGAACTGGAGAAACTAAATGTAAAAAGAGATACAACTAACAGAATAATAGCTCCAGAAAAGGATAATTGTTTAAGCACTCTTCTTCTTGAAAATAGGAATATTCCAAAGCCTAAAACCGAAATAGCAAAAGTTATTATTGAAATTATAGCCCAATTGTCTGATTTATTTGTGCTTTTAAAGTCGTTATACCACTTTAGTAAAAAGAACTCACCTACAGATTCCAGTTTATCAGTAATTTGAGTATTAACCATTTCTAGATTATACTTAACATCCTTATCATGAGGAGTAAGCAGTAAAGCTCTTTCGAAATTTAGTATGGCTTCGGGTAATTTACCCGATTTATAATAAGCATTACCTAAGTTGAAATACACCTCGGAACTTTCAACGCCAGAATTTAATATCTCAGAGTATGTATTTATAGCCTCTTCGTATTTTTCCTCAGAAAATAAGGTATTTCCTTTTTCAAATCTGGTATCCTGTGCATAAATCGAATTAACAGCTAACAGGCATATGATATATATAGCTAGTTTTTTCATTGTAAACATTATTTTTTAATTTGACCGTCCAACTTGCTTATATTCGCAACTGCCTTATGGTAAAGCTTATCCATTTCTTCTGTTGCACCAGAGCCAGGTGAAAACCTTGCAAATTCACAAGTATCAAGTATAGAAAGAAGTTCATCCTTCACTTCTTCTTCAACACCTCTTTTTGAAATAAGTGTACTCACTTTATCCTTATTTAACTCACTCAAAGGCAAAAATAACTTGTCACTTAAGTATGAATAAAGTCCTTTCATTACTTCTTCGTAAAAGCCTTCGTGATCACCGGATTTTAGAAATGATGCTGATTTTTTTAATCGCTTTTTAGCCATTTTATTGGCTCTTTTATTTTTTACCAAATGAACATTGGCATTTTCGTGCATTTTTTTTCTATAAAGAATAAATGCAATTCCTAATAATAACAAAGGAATGATGTAGCCAAAGTAGAATAGGGGAGAACCAAATAAAAACGTTCCAATTGGTTTTAAATGAGGATTCCCTGTTTTGATAAACCTAATATCTTTCCCTACAAATTTAACATCCTCTCTAGTAACACTAGATGATGTATATGTTCCTCCTGCATATTCTTCTGTTTCACTACCTTTTTCTACTTCAATATTTATAGGTTGAGATGATATTGTTTTAAAAGTTCCTGCCTTATAATCAAAATAAGAGAACTTTAAGGGATCAATAGAATATTTTCCAGGGAAACGAGGGATAACCAAGTACTCAAATGTTTTAGTCCCTTTCATTCCACCGACAGTGTTTGTAAAATTGTTCTTTGTTGTTGGATCAAAAAGATCAAAGTCGGTTGGAAAATTAAATTCGGGTGCCGAAATAAGCTTATGGTTTCCTGTTCCTGAAACAACTACTTTAATTGTAATACCATCGTTAACTTTTACTTTGTTTTGCGATGTTGTTACATTCATTTTTAATTGTCCAACACCACCTGAGAAATTTTGAGGTTTACCGGCAGGATATGGTTTAACTGTAATATTAACAGAATTTGATTTTACTCTCTTTTTAACTACTCTATAATTAGAATCAAAAAAATCATCAAAAATGCTTTGAGACCTTCTTCTAACTCTTTGTTTAATTAAAAATTCTATTTCAATAGGGTCTATTTTTTGCTTACCAGGCTTTTGTGCATATAATACTTTCTGCTCGAATTGAGCAACCCTGTATTGTTTATTGTTAACCTGCTCATATGACCACTGAATATTACTAGCATCGGATATGTTTTGTACAATAAAATTCCTAAAGTCTGGATGCTTAATGTCAGATACCTGGTTTAAATCTATGCGTGTATATATTTTTGTGGTTAACACTAAAGGTTCACCTTGGTATATGCTTTTCTTATTATTTATCAGACGTATAAATAAATCGTCTTTGGAAAAAGAGGTGCCATCAGATGATTGTTGTTGCTGTTGTTGTCTTTGTTGATTGGATGCTCCACCTTCATTTTTAAAAACTTCAATTGATAAAGCATTACTATTATACTTTTTACCATCAACAGTAATTTGAGCAGGTTCAATTTTATATTTACCTGGTTTGTCGCTTTTTAAAATATATGTGTAACTATACTCCTGAGTTCGGGTTACTTTTCCGTTTATTATATTAACACTGGAACTAGTCATTACGCTAGGTCCCATCAATACATTAAAGTTTTCTAAAGGAGGTAATCGTAAATCACTCCCTTCCTTATTAACAGAGTAAACAAGTTGAAACTTTTCACCCGCTAATACAGCTCTTTTGGCTTGGGCAGTAAACTGAATATCCTGGGCGTATATACTACATCCAATGGTTAATATTAATATACCTAATAGTAGGTGTTTTATTTTGTACATCATATTTAGTTCAAAATTTTACGCAAAATTAGAATAATATTCTGTTTACTATTCTTTAAATATATTACCAGTCTTTTTCTATGCTTTTTACTGCTTTGCCTTTCTTTTTCTCCATTTTATCTTTAAGCTCCTGCTCATCTTGACTTAATGCGTTCAGAATCCTTTCTGCATCTTCTTTAGATATTTGATCCTGTTGAGGTTGAGCTTCCTGACTATCTGGAGTTCCATCATTATTTGAGTCTGTATCTCTATAATCCGGGATGCCATCACCATCAGTATCCTTAGGTTCGTTAGGATTTTCTCCGGCTTCTTCTTTATCAGGTATTCCATCATTGTCAGAGTCTTCGTCCTGATAATCTGGTTTACCATCTTTATCTGTATCTTCTTGTTCGTTTTGTTGCCCGTTTTTATCTTCTTTTTCTTTTTCATCAGGAATACCATCACCATCAGAATCTTGATTTTGTTGGTTCTGTTGATCTTGTTGATTTTGATCTTTATTTTGTTGATCCTGATCTTGTTGGTCTTTATTCTGATCTTGATTTTGCTGTTGTTGTTGCTGCTGTTGTTTCATTTTCATAGCAGCAATTAAGTTATAGCGGGTTTCATCATCCAAAGGATTATTTTTTAAAGCTTCCTTATATGATTTAATTGCATTATCAATATCTTGCTTGTGCATATAAGTATTACCTAAATTATGCTGTACTTGAGCTTTTTGCTCCTTTGTTAAATCCTCCTGATTTATGCCTTTGAACTGATTTAATGCTTCTTCAAATTTTTCTTGTTTGTAATAAGCATCTCCCAAGTTAAATTCCGCTTCGAAAGAAGACTGGTTATTTTTTAATTTTTCCAGTGCTTTTTTGTATTCAATTTCAGATTCGATGAACTTACCTTCGTTAAACTCATCATTACCATTGCGAATGTGTTTACGTTCTTTTTGAGCAAAGACTGAAAAAGATATACAACACAACGTTACAATTACAAATACTTTTTTCATTTCTTTTCCTCCTCTTCGAATAGTTTAATTTTACTTAGGTATTTGTTTTTGCGCTCTAATATTATATAATCAATTAATAGTATTAAAAAGGCTAAAAAAGCTATATACTGAAATTGATTTTTATAATCCGTGTAAACCTTGGCCTCCATCTCTGATTTTTCGAGTTTAGATAAGTGATCCACCAAATCGTTCATTCCTTTACGAATATTGTTGGCAGCAATAAACTCTCCATTACCAGCTTTAGCAATTTCTACCATCATGGCTTCGTTTAATTTGGAAATAACCACATTTCCTTCACGATCTTTCATAAAATTGCTCTTACCACCTCCAGGAATTGGGATAGGAGATCCTTTGGGTAATCCCATTCCAACAGTATACACCTGAATACCCTTTTCAACAGCTGCCTTTGCTGCACCAATAGCGTCATCTTCGTGGTTTTCACCATCAGTTATAACAATAATAGCCCTGTTAATGTCTTCTTGTGAACTAAAAGAGTTAGCACATTTATTTATTGCCGTACCAATAGCTGTACCTTGTGTTTGAACAATGCCAGTATTAATGGACGAAATAAACATTTTAGCTGAAGGATAATCAGTTGTAATAGGTAGCTGAGTATAGGCCTGTCCTGCAAATACAACTAAACCAACTTTATCATTTTTTAGTTTATCCACTAATTGATAAATAGCTCTTTTGGCTCTATCTAACCTACTGGGTTGAATATCTTGAGCATTCATACTGTTAGAAACGTCAAGTGCAATAATAATTTCAATCCCTTTTCGTTTCACAGTTTGCAGTTTAGTACCAAATTGTGGACCTGCTAAAGTTATTATTATAGCTGTTAGTGCTAATAGCATTAAATAAAACTTAATAACCGGACGAATGGTTGAGGCACTTGGCATAAGTGGTTCTAATAATTCAGGATTACCAAATCGTTCCAAAGCCCTTTTTCTTCTTTTACCAATAATTAAACTGATAAAAGCTAAAACAGGAACTATTATTAGAAAATATAAATATTCTGGATGTTCAAATCTAAACATATGGCTCTTTATTTAATTGGATTAAGGTAGATTACGTAATACTGTGCTTTTTAAAAATACTTCGAGCAACATAAATATAGCTGCAAGAATTGCCCACAACAGGTATTCTTCAGTTCGCTTGGTGTATTCTTTTACCTCAATTTTTGTTTTCTCCAATTGGTCTATTTCTTCGTAAATTTCCTTCAGTCCGTTTTTGTTAGTAGCTCTAAAGTATTGCCCGTCGGTAATTTTAGATATCTCTTTAAGCATATCTTCATCAATTCTTACTTCCTCCTCCACAAGCCTTTCACCATAAGGTGTTTGTACAGGAATTTTAGCTATACCTTTAGTTCCAACTCCAATAGTATATACTCTAATACCAAAGGTTTTTGCAATTTCTGCTGCTGTGAGAGGTGCAACTTCACCACGGTTATTTACCCCATCAGTTAGTAGTATAATTACCTTAGATTTTGCTTTACTGTCCTTAATTCTATTAATAGCGGTTGCTAATCCTAAACCAATAGCGGTACCATCTTCCTCCATCATGCCAGTTTTAATATCGGTCATCAGGTTTATTAATGTAGCCTGATCGGTGGTTAAGGGGCACTGTGTAAAACTTTGTCCGGAGAATATCACTAAACCTATTTTATCATTTTCTCGTGCAGAGATAAACTCTGTAGCTACATCTTTGGCAGCCTCCAGTCTATTAGGTTTGAAGTCAAGTGCACGCATACTACCTGAGATATCCATTGTCATTACAATGTCAATTCCTTCGGTTATCACATTTCTTGAGCTATTGGTAGATTGAGGTCTAGCCAGTACAATTATCAACATGATTATTGCTAACGACCTTAATACTATAGGTAAGTGTCTTAAATATACTTTCCAGGAAACCGGTGCTTTAGAAAATCCTTTAAGTGTAGAGATTTGCAACGATGCCTGTGCACTTTTATGTTTCCAAATATACCAACCTATCATTGGTAGTAGTACCAATAATAAATAGAAGAAATTTGGATTTGAAAAATTAATATTACTCATTATAATAATAACCTAATTTAATTTTCTATTCAACCTTTTTGTTCCACTTCCTTGCTCAGTATTTCTTCTTTCTCTTCATCAAGAGACTTTATTTCAACCATTTTTGTTTGATTAACGAAGAAGTAAGCATTCATTAAAGTTAATCCGTTTTCATCAGGCAACGGATTAAATTTTGCAAATTTTACCAGATCTGATAACTCTAGTATTTGCTTAAGTTGATCCATGGATTTAGCCTCAATATCAATAGTTTTTAGAGAATCAAAGATTTCGTCAGATGTTTGCTCTAAAGCCGGTTGTTCATACCTGTGTTCTATATATTCACGAATAGTATTTGATACACGTGTATAAAACTCTTTAACTTTATTATGTTCCCAAAGCTTTGACTCTTTAATTTGATCTAATTCTCTAAGGGCAATAATATGAGCTGGCTCTAGCGGTTTTGCTTTAATAAAAGGAGTGTCGCTCTTTGAGCGATTTTTATACATAAAATATACAAACCATAATAGCAAACCAAGAATGTGTGCAATAACAACCCATGTAATTACATCAAGAATTTCTTCAATTTTAAAAGGTGCATTCTGAGGACCTTTTATGTCAGCGAAATATTTTTGTGCATCAACCTCCTTAAAAGGATTAGCTACCATTAGGCTTAATGCATTAGATGAAGCTATATTTTTAACTTCATTTTGTATTATTTCAAATTCAATAGGAGGGATGTAATGTAATCCGCTGTCGAACGAAGTAATTCTAAATAGCTGAGTAAGTACAAGTCTGTCATTGGCTATTTTTAAACTATCTATACCTCCTTTTTCAACTATCTCAATATTCTTTGTTATTGTATCGGTAAAATGAGGGAAGTTTACTTGTAAGCCAGTTGGTTGACTTACTTCTAATTTAAAATCTATTTGACCCCCAATCAATATTAAGGTTGAATCTAACGTTGCCGTGACCTTAACTTGCTGAGCTTTTATGTTGTAACCGATAGCAAGTAAAGCAATAATTACTCCAATAAGCTTTATGCGGAAACGTTTGATTATATTTTCCATTATAAACACTTTCATTATTACATACGTTTTTTAAATAAGTACATTAAAGACTTTACGTAGTCTTCATCGGTTCTAATGGAAGTATTATCGATGCCGCACTTTCTAAAAATAGCCTGTGTATTTTCATCATTTTCCTTCCACCATTTGCTAAAGGCTTTTCTAACGCTAGAATTCGATGTGTCAATCCAACTGTAGTGGCCTGTTTCAGCATCTTTCATCTTAACTAATCCAACGGGAGGCATTTCTGTTTCGCGTTTGTCGTATACTTTTAGTGCTACTACATCATGCTTTTGATTAGCTATTTTAAGAGGATTTTCAAAATCATCATCAATAAAATCAGATATAATAAATGCAGTACACCTCTTTTTAATAGCATTGGTTAAATAACGTAATGCCTCTCCAATATTTGTAGTTTTGTTTTCTGGCGTGAATGATATCAATTGCCTGATAATGTGCAATATGTGCTTTCGGCCTTTTTGAGGAGTAATAAACTTTTCAATTTTATCAGAAAAGAATATAACTCCAATTTTATCGTTATTTTGAATAGCCGAAAATGCTAATACAGCAGCAATTTCGGTTATAATATTCTTTTTATACTTAAATGATGTACCAAAATCACGAGATCCGGAAACATCAATAAGAAGTACAACGGTAAGTTCCCTTTCTTCCTCAAAAACCTTAACATAGGGATGATTAAAACGAGCTGTTACATTCCAATCAATATTACGAATATCATCACCATATTGATATTCTCTAACTTCGCTAAAGGTCATACCTCTTCCTTTAAATGCCGAATGGTATTCTCCTGCAAATATATTGTTAGAAAGCCCCCTGGATTTTATTTCTATCTGTCGTACTCGTTTTAATAAATCTGCTGTTTCCATAGTGTGTATTGTTTTTATCATGCTTTAATCATCAAAAAATGATAAAGCATTTTATAAACTTTAAAACTTTCAACTTTATAAACTAAAGTCTACTATGGTACTTCTACTGTATTTAAAATATCATTAATCACATCAACAGATGTAATATTATTGGCTTCAGCTTCGTAAGAAAGTCCAATTCTGTGACGCAGTACATCATGACAAACAGCACGCACATCTTCTGGTATCACATAACCTCTGCGTTTAATAAAAGCAAAAGCTTTAGCAGCCATTGATAAGCTAATACTTGCACGAGGAGAACAACCATATGAAATCATTTCTTCGTACTTAGCTAAATTGTATTGACCAGGAAAACGAGTGGCAAACACAATGTCTACAATATACTTCTCAATTTTTTCATCCATATATACATCTTTTACCACTTTGCGTGCTCGAGTTATATCATCAGGCTTTAATATGGTAGATGCTTTTGGGAATGATTGTGCCAGGTTATGACGTATAATTAATTGCTCTTCTTCTTTTTGTGGATAATCAATCACCAACTTAAGCATAAAACGGTCTACTTGCGCTTCAGGAAGAGGATATGTACCTTCTTGCTCAATTGGGTTTTGTGTTGCCATAACCAAAAATGGTTCATCTAACTTGTGAGTAGTTTCACCAATGGTTACCTGGCGTTCTTGCATTGCCTCTAATAATGCACTTTGAACTTTTGCAGGAGCACGGTTAATCTCATCAGCTAGAACAAAATGAGTGAAAATAGGGCCTTTTTTAATGATGAATTCTTCATTCTTTTGACTGTATATCATAGTACCTAAAAGGTCGGCAGGTAATAAGTCAGGAGTAAACTGTATTCTACTGAAATCTGCATCTACAATAGTAGCCAAAGTGTTAATAGCTAGGGTTTTTGCTAGTCCGGGAACTCCCTCTAACAGAATGTGTCCATCACTTAATAAACCAATTAGCAAACCTTCTACCAAATGCTTTTGTCCTACAATCACTTTGTTCATTTCAATGGTTAGTAAATCCACAAATGAACTTTCGTTTTTTATCCTTTCGTTTAATTCTCTTATATCAACAGATTGCTCCATGATTTTAATATTATTGTTTAATTGTTTTAATTTTTTTGTGGATTCCAAAATTACTTTTTTATAATCCAGTCAAAAATACAAGGTTGTTAAAAAATGTTAACAAAACGATCAAGTCATGCTTGAATAGTCTATTTTAACACTTCTTTAACTTTTTATATGGAATGCTTTAACGGATTGAACCAAATTGAAAGAAATGGGTTTTTAGTTTTTAACGCATTAAAAATAATGAAATAGAAATGAGCAAATTTGAAGATAGAGATTTTGTATGTAAACATATGTTGCTAAGAAAACAAGATTTAGTTAAAGCCATACACGAAAAAGGACTAAAAACAGTTGAGGATATTCAGGATGAAACTGATGCTGCTACTATATGTGGTTCGTGCTATGCTGATATTGAAGAGATATTAGAGGAAGAATTAAAGAAAGGGGAGAAGTAGTTAGTATTTGTCATTGAAGTAATTTCTTAATATCAAAAACATCTGATAGCTATTTATATAAATCCTCAAGAACTTTGGTTTTATTGAACGTTTTGGAACGTTAATAAATAAACAGAAATCCTCATGTAAACTTTAATTATAAGATTGCATAAATGCATTTTTAAAACATACATGAGGATTTCTTTTGATGTTCAGATGTATACATCTTTATTTCCAACTTAAGTTAAAAGTAGTAGAATCACCTCCTTTTTCTCTAATTGGTTTACTTTCATCAATTTTTATAATTATACTTAAAATATTAGAAATAAACTTTCTGCACATCGCATTTATAATCCCTTTATCAAATTCATCGGGATATGGGTTATCGCAAATTAAGATGCCGGAAGAATCTCCGGTTTTTTCGTATTTGTAATTTCCAATTTTTCCTCCTTGATGATTCATGTGATACGCAACATCTATTGAAGATAAAGCTTTATGGATATCATCAATTTCTGGAGGAAACATTGCATTTTCAGGTATTTTTAAGCCAATGTTGAATAGTGTTTTTTTACCTACTTTCTCAGCAATTTCTTTAAATGCATTAAGCCAATCTTGCTGATTGTACCAATGGCCAGGTTTAGGATCACTAATTCCATGTTTTTGTAAAGTATGAATGGCAGATGACTTAAAAACTCCCATTCCATCAATGAAAGAATATATGGTTTCTCCATTTACTTCTACTTTAGGAGACGATGCTATAAAGGTTTTCATAATGCTCAATTTTAATTGTTTACTACAATTAATTTAACAATTAAAATTGGATTTAACTTGTTGTTTTTTTATTTAAAAAGTAGGATCATTTAATCATGAAATGATCCTATACAAATCTAAATAACAGTTACTTTGGGAGTCCATACACCTGCTTCGGCAGTTTCATACACATATTGACTGAAATCTTTAGGTTTTCTTCCAAGTACTTTTTCAATGTCGTTTGAGACATTATCGTTTCCTTTGGCATCTAACACATTGCTAAAAAGATAATTGATTAACCATATGTAGTCCTTTGGTACATTGTACTGTTCTAACATTTTTATATACTCCTCAAGTGATATTGGAGTAAATTTTATATCTCTATTAGTGGCATTGGAAATTTCTGTAATTACTTCTTTGAAGGTTAAAGTCTTTGGGCCAGTTAATTCATAGATTTTTCCATTATGGTCATTGCTTAATAAAGAAGCTACGGCTACATCTGCAATGTCATCAGTATCAACATAAGGGACTTTAGCCTCGGGTTTGGGCAATGCCACTTGTCCTGATAAAATAGGATCAAGAAAGAAGCTTTCGCTAAAGTTTTGATTGAACCATGTTGCTCTTAAAATTGTATAATCCATACCCGAACTAATAATAACTTGTTCGCATAGTTCTGCTTCTTTTTCTCCTTTTCCCGACAAGAGCACTACCTTTTTTACACCACTTTTAATGGCTTGTTGGATAAATGCTTCAATTTTATCACGCGCTCCAGGAACAGCTAAATCTGGTTGGAATGTAACATACATTTTTTCAATTCCATTTAATGCGGCAATCCAGGTATCAGGATTTTCCCAATTGAAGGCAGGATTTTCTTTTCGTGATCCTATTCGTACATTTTTTTTAAGAGCTTGTAGTTTTTGTGCTACTTTACGACCGGTTTTACCGGTTCCACCTGTTACTAAAATATTACTTTGCATCCTTTTTGAGTTTTAAATTACAACTCAAAGATCTGGCTTATACAAGCTTTTTGTTTGTTTCAAAAGGATTCCGATTTGTTCCAAAAGGATTATTGTTTTATTTCGCTGGGGCGGAAACCAAATTTTTTAGTAAAGGCGTTGGAAAATGAACTAAGGCTGTCATAACCAACATTCCAGGCAGCTTCTTGTATGGTCATTTGGTCATTTCTTAGCAGTTCGTGGGCTTTATTAAGTCTTTCGTTTTGCAAGTATTTAAATACAGGTACACCAAATAATTCTTTAAAGTTCTTTTTTAGTTTAAAAGTGTTTAACCCAATTTGAAGAGATAGATCAGACAAGGAGGGAGGAGCCTCCAGATTTTGATTGAGGATATCCTTAGCTAACATTAACTTTTCTCTTTCTTTAGCTGATATAGTTTCTTGTTGCATCAATGATAGTTGACCAAAGAAATGAGCAAGCAACGTGGTTATTTGGCTTCTAAAAAACATCATTTTAGCTTTACCTTTGTAACTTAGATTGAATATTTGATCCACAATGGATTGCATTTGAGGAGTCATATAAAAGCTTGGACCTTCAACGTAATGATCCTTAGGATGAACTAGTTGATGAAGCATCTCTCCAAAAAGTTCTCCTTCCTGATTAGGCAATTTATCCAGGTTTCTGGTAGCTGTGGCAACAACTATACTTTCAAGCGGTTTTTTATAGGAAACGGTATGTACAAATTCAACGTTTTCGTCGGCATAAAATGAAATAGCAAGACCTTGTGTATGTTTAAATGCTTTTTTATGGTTACCGTATTTCACTGTTAAATCCACATTGCCAGAACTATAAAAGACCACGGCAATAACTGGTTCATCAAACGAACATATATCAATAGTAGGTTCTTGTGATTCACCTGTTTCCAGTAAAACAGTAAAGTCGTTGATTTCTATGATATCTCTGATCATATTAACTTTATTTGTAGAATTATTCTTCCGTCGTTTCTAGTTCACTACAATACTGCTTAAATAACTCAATTTCTGTAATTCTTTGCAAGAATCTATAATCAATTATTTTACCCGTTGATTTATGTTGTAAAAAATCAGAATCAGTCAATTCAGTTTTTATAAAACCTTTATTAGGATCATATTTTAAAGGACTATATTTATTTATATTCTTTCTAAAATAAGAAACTTTTGCGAAGCACAAATAATTGATTCTAAATAAAGCTCCAATTTCATCAGTATTTAACAAAAAATTTTGAGTAAAGATTGTATGTTCATGTGAGTTTTCCTTTTTTGAGATCCATTTTAAATCCGAAGTTGACTTTAAACGGTATCTTTCTATAATTTTTCTAATTCCAATTGGTAATTGGTTTTTTAATAAGGTATCTCTTTCTTCTTGACCTATGTTGCTGTAATTCATAATCTAAAGTTTAATGGGAGGTTTAGTAATTTTATATATATTATGATGTGTTCCTTATGATTGTTTCTAATGAAAGTATTGAATGTTGTGCGTTAAGGTTTTGTTTGTTAGGTTGTTGTGTTTAGTTTAATGTGAAAGTGCTCACGTTTAGAGTTTCCGATGTGGCGTTTTTTTCCTCATGTATAGCTACAGCTCTTTTAGTCTATTAAATTCTTCTATGGAAATGGTTCTTAAATATTTATCTGTAAAAGTTCCATATAAAGAAGAAGATTTGATATAGGTCAAACCAATTCCTTCTGTATAACAATATTCAAGTTTTATTGACAAACTTGATTTTTGTCCTGTAGATATATCAGTATAAGTTCTTTCCGAGTTTCCATTAACAAACATTACTTTATGTTTTTTTCCATCAATTTCCCTTTTAGCAATTTTGTTTAGTTTCCATTTATCCTCAATTTCTCCTTTAATATTTGGCTGAATAACTGATAGGAATGACGAAGTACTAATAATTTCTGCATTTGCATTGTCGAATGGGAAAATCTTACCACTTTTTACTTTTACTATTGTTGGTTTAGATGCAGTATTCCCTTCCATAAATGTTAAACTTTCTAAGTATACTCCATCTTGTTTATAGATGTCTGTATATGTTTGAATTACCTGAAAGTCTTTTGAAAATCGCGTAACTAATAACTTTCCCTTATTTATTTTCTGTAATACAAAATAATTATTTGTCTTAATGCCTGCACTGTCATGTTCATAAATCAAGACTTTCTTTTGTGCATAATCATCAACTTTATAAAAGAAGTCCTTAAGATTAATGTCTACTTTATTCTGAGATTCAATGCAACCAATAAGAATAAAAATTGTTGCTAATAAGGCAAATAATGTTTTAAAAATTTTCATATCAAATATTCTGTTTTTCTTGGTGTAATTGTAGATAACGATATGTTTATTGTTTTTGATTATGAGGTTGATAGTCGTTAAGACGTTCTTTCCTATTAAGTAATTTATAATTGAAGAGGGCTATAACTTTCTAGATTAATACTGTTTAGATTATTATTTTTATGCTTAATTAGCCATCTTCCTTTAATTAATTATTTATCTGCATCTTCGGTTATAATATCTAACAATTGATTCTAAATCATTCTTACGAAATTCTTTACTTTCAATCTTCTTTGATAATTCCAGGCAATCATCGAAGTATTTAATCATATCCTTTTTAAATGTCAACTCTTTAGGTCTTTTTAATTCTCCATTGCCTTTTTGTAGTATAAATTTCTCAACATCATAAGAGTATCCTCCAGTTGTCACGCCTGTCGAGGAATTATACATTCCAGGAGATCTTTGAGTATAATAATAATTAAATAGTTTTAAATCCCCATCAATTTTAATCCGAAGAAAAATATTCGAACTCATTGACAAAATATTTCCCAACCCAAGAGTGTTTTTTCTAGATAGCATTCTAACTTTTTCATATTCAAAGGTAAATCTAATCTCTTTTGCATCGATAGGTCTTAATACCTTTTTTATTCCTTGAGAATCAAAATATTTTATTTTGTATTGAAGTTTCTCATAGTTTGGTTCTTGAGTAAAGAATTTTACTGGTATATTGATAGTCACATTTACTGTATCATTCTCATAAAATATTTGACCTGCAATCTTTTTTGCGTCTATTTTAAAGGTAAATGTCAGTCCTATTACAACGATAAATAGTAGTTTTCTCATTTATATAATAATTGTTTGTTCATTTTAAATTATATCACAATATTTACAATAATTAAATGTAAATAGTAGTTATAAAGGTCATTATGTGGATTGTGGTTTTTGTTTCAGTATTATATCTATAATCATTCGAGTGTTCAATTGAAACCTTTGAATAATTACCTTCACTACTAGGTATTTATTATATGCCGGAATATTTATATTTTTAATACTCCCTTTTAACTCTTTGAAATTTAATTTGTGCGTAATAAATTCAGTTCATTGTTCTTCTTTTTATATAATTTTGTTAGAGGTTGATTTATATACTTCTTGTGGGCAAAAGTAATTATTAAACTGTTTCATTTTTTTATGAATTTATTAATAATGGTGTTTTTTACTTTATTAAGTATCATGGGTTAATATTATTCAAGATTTGTGGAACTTATAGATGAAGTAGATAAATTATAAGGCTATTAATGCAAATGGGGTAATTCAAAATCTGATTGTTTAATAGAAGAAAGATGAATAAAAAACACCGAATGACCAATCGAATTTTAATCAATAGCCACTCGGTGTATAGTTAAAAGTAGTTGTTTATAGTATTCTATTCAACTTTACTTTGGTACTCCTAATTTAGTTAGTATATCATTCATTAAACACCATTTAGTAAAGGACGATTGCAATAGGTTTATACCTACAAAAACGGTTAAAAACAGCCAGTTAATATTTACCCATATGGCTAAAATTATGCTGATAAGGATAAATACCCCGGCTATTGCTCTTACTATTCTTTCTTGCATAATTATTTAATTTATTGGTTTATAAAGCGTTTTCAATATTTAAAACATAGGCTTGAATGTTACAATTGGGCATCTCTTTTTTACAATTATTTAAATCAATAAGTATATTTTCGGCTTGCTCGTTTTGTACCATTGTAAAAAAGGCAATGTTGTTATTTGATACTTCGTTGTTACCAAACCAATTTCCTACTCTGTGTGGGGTTTTCTCGGGTTTGTTAAATCCTGTCACATCAAATTCGTTATAGGATGTAATATTTTGCTTATTAAAAAACTCTTCGAGTTTTTTGCGATACTCAGCAACTGTTATAGTTAATAGTAGTTTCATATTAATAAACATTAGTATCAAGATTCAAGTATCAAGACATAAGATCAATGAGTTTGAATTATCATCTTGTATATTTTACTTTTATCATGATTATTTTAAGTTAATACCTTTTATTTACGCTTCAGTATGAGGTGCATTTACTTTTTCTTCAATAGGTTCAGCTATAGTTTCTTTCTTTTTGTGGTTTTTTTGTTCTACCATGTAATATATTAATGGCACGATAAGCAATGTTAAGAAAGTAGATGCTATGGTTCCACCCATTAGAGATATTGCCAATCCTTGAAAAATAGGGTCGAAAAGGATTACAACAGCTCCAATTACAACAGTTCCTGCAGTTAATAGGATAGGGGTGGTACGTACTGCACCAGCTTCTATAACAGCTTCTTTCAACGGAGCGCCTTCCCGGAGCCGGATATTAACAAAGTCTATGAGTAATATCGAGTTCCGCACCATAATGCCAGCCAGTGCTATCATTCCAATCATTGAAGTGGCAGTAAAAAAAGCATTTAGCATCCAGTGTCCAAGTACAATTCCTACTAATGATAGAGGTATAGCTACCATCATTACAAATGGAACTTTTAGATTCTGAAACCATCCTACAATAAGCATATAAATGATAATCAATACTACAGCAAAAGCAGTTCCCAGGTCGCGGAATACCTCATAGGTAATTTGCCACTCACCGTCCCATTTTAAACCAAAGTTATTTTCGGCAAATGGTTGACCATTATAAAACTCTTCTATTTCGTACCCCTTAGGTAATTGAATATTATCCATTCTTTTGGATATATCCATGATGGCGTAAACAGGACTTTCTAATTTACCAGCAACATCGGCAGTAACATAAACAACACGTTTTTGATTTTTCCTGAAAATACTTTTATCCTTTATGGTTTTACTAACATTTATTAAGTCGCCAATAGCTACCATGTTACCTTTTTGCGACATTAGATTGATCTTTTTCAAATCGTCAATTCCTGTTCTGTTTTCTTCGGCCATGCGTAAAGTAATGGCTACCTGGTTATGATCGTTTTCAGCGTATAGGTTGGTAACAGGAGTACCTTTAAGGTTCATATTAAGAGCATGTACTATTTGCTGAGTAGATATTCCGGCCAACATGGCTTTTTCTTTATCTACATCAAATTTATACTCTTCTTGATCATCTTCCATCATCCAATCGATGTCTACTACACTTTCGGTATTCCTGAAAAGCTCTTTAACTTGTGATGCAACATCTTTTTGCGATTCGTAATCAGGACCATAAACCTCAGCCACTAAAGTTGATAAAACCGGAGGGCCAGGAGGAACTTCAACCACTTTTACATTGGCATTGAATTTATTGCCAATTTCCTGCAAGCGAGGTCGTAGTTCTTTCGCAATGTCATGACTTTGTAAATCTCTTTCCTTTTTCGAAACCAGGTTTACTTGAATATCAGCCACATTTGAGCCTCTTCGTAAATCATAATGCCTTACTAAACCATTAAAATTGATAGGTGCTGAAGCACCAACATATGTTTGATAATTAGTTACTAACTCATGATTACGAAGGTATGCTGCCAACTCTTTGGTTACATTGGCTGTTTGTTCCAGTGTTGTTCCTTCGGGCATATCAATAACCACCTGGAATTCATTTTTATTGTCGAATGGTAATATTTTAACAGTTACTACTTTAAAAAGGAATAAGCTTGCCGATCCAAATAAAAGAACAGTTACACTAATGATAAAAGCCCAGCGTTTCACTTTATTTTCTATCATTGGACGCATGGTTTTATCATATATCTTGTAAATCAGTGTTTTTTCAAGCGAATAATCGTTTTTATCCTCTTCTTTGTCATCATGTCTTAACAAACGATATGCTAACCACGGTGTAATCATTAAGGCTACCAGCAATGAAAAAATCATGGCTATGGATGCACCAATTGGCATAGGGCTCATGTAAGGTCCCATCATTCCGGAAACAAAAACCATGGGTATTACAGCTGCAATTACTGTAAAAGTGGCCAAAATGGTAGGATTACCAACTTCATCAATAGATTTTAATGCCGCTTGGAAAAATGGTAATTGTTTCATTTTAAAATGGCGGTGCATATTTTCGGCTATAATAATAGAGTCGTCCACTACAATTCCTGTTACAAATACCAGTGCGAATAAGGTTATCCGGTTTAATGTATAATCCAGAAAATAATAACTGAACATAGTAAGTGCGAAAGTTATTGGCACTGAAATAAATACAACTAATCCACCACGCCAACCCATAGCCAGCATAACAACAATTGTTACAGCTATAATGGCACCAAGCAAGTGCATTAATAATTCCGAAACTTTTTCTGATGCAGTTTCGCCATAATTTCTGGTAATTTCTACATGAATATCTTGGGGTAAAAGCTCTCCCTCTAGAATTTCAATTTTGTGCTCAATTTTTTCTGCTAATCGCATCGCATCGGCACCTCTTCTTTTAGCTACCGAAATGGTAACCGCACCATAGTCTCCAGGATACATTTCTCTTTGTTCACTTGCTTGTCCATATCCAAATGATATGTAGTTGCTAGGTAGGCCAGGACCATCTTCAATTTTAGCTATCTGGTGCAAATAAATCGGACTATTTTGTTGAATACCAATTACCAGGTTACTTACTTCTTCGGCCGATTTTAAAAAGTTACCAGTTGTAACCAGGTATTCATCGTTATTTTGATTAAAAGAGCCTGAAGAAAATTTAGCATTTGAAGCTTTCAATTGCTGGGCAATCATCAATGGATCTAAACTAAATGCCTTTAGCTTATCCCTATCCAAAATAACCTGAATTTCACGGTTTCTTCCTCCAATAATCTTCGTTTCCGAAATGTCATTAATTTTCTCAATTTCAGAATTTAATTCCTGAGCTACTCTTTTCAATTGATAATCTGAGTATTCTTCGCTCCAAAGAGTAAGCCCCATAACTGGAACATCATCAATGGATCTTGTTTTAATAAGTGGAGGAGTTATACCGGATGGCATCTGATCCATGTTTTTTATTATCTCATTGTAAAGCTTTACCAGGCTTCGTTCAACATCTTCGCCAACATAAAACTGAACAACAAGCATGGCTTGCTCAGGCATAGACTGTGAGTGCACATATTCAACTCCTTTAACGTTGGATACAATCTTTTCTATGGGTTTTACGATCCTTGATTCAACCTCTTTAGGACTAGCTCCAGGATATCCGAAAAAGATATCAGCTATAGGTACATCTATTTGTGGTTCTTCCTCACGTGGAGTAAGATATGAACTGTACATTCCAATTATAATGAATGCTACCATTAACAATGGTGTCAGTTTCGATTTTATAAACATTCGGGCTAATGCCCCTGCAAATCCTGTTTTCATAATTCAATTAATTGCATTTTTTAGCCACTTAAAAGCATTTTTTTTGAATGGTATTAAGTGATTTATATTCTATAATTCAAGAAGTAATCCGTCGTGCAATCGCTCTTCGCAGTCGATTATTAGTTTATCTCCTTCCGAAAGACCGGATAATACTTCAACCTGATTAGAATGATTTTTACCAAGACGCACCCAGCGAAGTAAAGCGGTTTGTGATTCGCCTACAGTCCAAATTCCCGTTAGTTGTCCTCTGTTAATAATCAAATCTTTAGATACTATCATTTTTTTGTCCGAACCTTTAAAATGTTTAACCTGTGCAAACATTCCACTTTTAATTTTACTTAACTGACCAGCAGTAGGCATTAGTAAAACTCTTGTGTCGAATTGTGCGCCAGATAATCTACTGGAAGTACTTACTTTTGAAATAACACCTTTAATATCTTCATCACAACTTTTAAAATTTACCATAACGGTATCATTCTTTGAAACTAAATGAATTTCAGATTCAGGAATACCAGTAATTACTTCGAATACATCGGGCGCTTCTATTGCCATTAATGGCATACCTGGATTAGCCATGTCTCCTGCATCGACAAAGCGATTAGTTACTATTCCGGAATATGGAGCACGAATATTTGCATAGGTCATCATTTCTTCTACCTCTGCTTTTGCTTTGTTAACAGCTTCAAGCTTAGCCTTCATCATTTTGTAATGTGTTGTGATATCATCCAGTTCCTTTTGTGTGGCACTCTTATTCTCGAATAACGACTTAATTCTATTATAATCTGTTTCTGCATTTTGTAAAGCAGCAGATGTTTCTAAAATATTAGCTTCTACCTGACTTCTTTTAGCCAGAATATCATTACTTCTTATGGCCAATAAAAGCTCTCCCTTTTTAACTTTATCACCTTCATGAGCATATATTTTGTCAACTTGACCCATGATTCGAGTGCTCAATGTCGATTTTTTTACAGACGCAACAGTACCACTATATTGGTATGTTTTTGGAACAATAGAAGTCTTTAGTTCCGATGTAGTAACAGGTACACCTTTATTTTCTTCCTTTTTCTCAGTATGACTACCACAACTTTGTAACAACAATCCGGTAGCGATTAAAAACGCGAATAATTTTGAAAGATTCATAGTATTTATTTTTATTATTTTCAATTTTAGTTTTGCCATTAGTTAATTTGTAAATGGTTATAAATCATTGTATAATTAAAATTTGGCGTGATTTATATTTTAGTTTCTGATGACAATAATTGATATTTGAATACAGCTACATTGTAATTGTAGATAGCATTTAAATACTGTAATTCATTCTCCGACGATTTAGCCTCAGCCATTAATAAATCAGAGGTTTTTTCAAGCCCTTGTTTAAACCTGTTAGTTCTTATTCTTAATGATTCTTGAGCTTGTTCTAATGCTGTTTTATAAGTAATCAATTGACTTTCGTTTACAACAATATCTCTTTGAGACTGCAATAGCTCCATATTTCCTTTATCCTTGTATTCCTTGTATTCAATTTCAGACTTCAGAAATTCGGCTTTAGCTTTGTTTAGCTTGCTTAGGTTTCGTCCTCCGTTAAATAACTTCCATTGTAGGTTAATTCCAACAGTCCAATTATTAGTTTCAAATCCACCAAATTCACTGTCATTCATATTGTATGAACCAAATGCATTAACTCGTGGTGCAAAACTGAAAGAGCTACTCTTTTTCATCATTTCTCTGGCTTCCATACCATATTGCATAGCTAAAACATCTGCTCTGTTACTTACCTTTTGCATGTTAGAGAATGAGAAATCTACTTTTTGAATTGAATCTGCTACTTCAAGAGGAAGGTTAATATCTCTACCTACTAGGAAATTAATCATTTCTTTTATTGATTTCTCTTGATTTTCAGCCAGCTTCAATTGAGCAACAAGTTCCAGATTTCGAACTTTAACAGCCAAAACATCTGCCTCCTTCATATAGCCTTGTTTAAGGTTATCTTCGGCCATTTTTAAATACGACTGCGCAGCCTGTTGTGCTTTTTGAATAACTGATTTTCTGTTTTTTGACAATTGTAGGGCAAAATAGCTTTGCTTTACTATAAATTGAACATGAGATTTAGTATACTCACTTTTAAGTTCGATAGCTTTTAGTTTTTTATTTGATGCAGATTTCCCTATCCAGGCATCAACATTTATTATGGGCTGTTCAACCTTAATTTGCGTATTAAAGTGATTAACAGTACCTGGATCATTAAGAAGTGCCGGATTAAAATCAGCTTGAGTTACAATGGCCTGCTGCAATTTAAACCCGAATGCATTAAGAGGATCTGTTGTAGAGAAATAGGTGCTTGACAACTCAACTGAAGGTAGATACATTGCATTAGCTTTTTGATTATCTGCTTTTGCACTTTTTACTTCAGCTATGCTTTTTAAAATCTCAGTGTTATTATTTTCAGCAAGTTCCAGAATTTGGTTTAATGTAAATAAATCACCTGTATTACTTTCTTGTGCACTTGCAATAAATCCTGTACCTAAGATTAATAAACTTGTAAAAACAATGGATTTTTTAATGAACATATCTTATTTAATTTTTATAGTTTCAGTAATATTGTTTGGTCAAAATTAAATCCATAAATCAATATATGCAAATAAATAGATATGTAAATATTATGAATTTCTTTAAGATTGAGGCTATGTGTTTAGTAATGTGAGTAATGGGGTGGGTGATGTTAGGTGAAATATTTTTCGGGAGAGTGTTTGTATGTGTGTAATTTTGTCAATTTAATATGATTAAATGCTGTCAAGTTCATTAAATTGATGCCATAAAGTCATATTTTGTGGAAATAGTGTATTTGAAATACCTATGATTAAACTACTTTTACACTTCGATTTTAGGAATTGAATAAAGCAAATGAGTAATTATTTAAAACAACCTCAAACCATTAATTGTAATGGTAAACTGATTGATATAACTACCCCTCTGGTAATGGGAATATTAAATATAACACCAGACTCTTTTTATGATGGTGGGAAATATAACAATCCAGCTTTTGTAGTAGGTCGAGTTAAACAAATGGTGGCAGAAGGAGCAGATATAATAGATATAGGTGCTTATTCTTCGCGTCCAGGAGCAGAGCACATTGGTGAAGAGGAAGAGTTGTTGAGATTGACTGAAGTGCTGGAGCTAATTAGGAAAGATTTTCCTGAGGTTATTATTTCGGTAGATACTTTTCGTTCATCTATAGCTAAAAAAGTAGTGTTGGATTATAATGTTGACATTATAAATGATATTTCGGCAGGTGAGATGGATGATCAGATGTTTGAAACCATGGCCAAATTAAATGTTCCTTACATCATGATGCACATGAAAGGAACTCCTCAAAATATGCAGAAAAATCCTCAATACGATAAAGATGTAGTGTATGAAGTAATGGATTATCTTGCTGAGAAGTATAGGAAGTTAAGCTTACTTGGAGTTCATGATGTAATTGTAGATCCTGGTTTTGGATTTGGCAAAACTTTAGAACATAACTATGAACTATTAAACAGGTTAAATGAGCTTAAACTTTTAGAGTTACCTATTTTAGTTGGTGTTTCACGCAAGTCGATGATATATAAGTTACTGGATAGTTCTCCTGAGCAGGCTTTAAATGGAACCACAGCTTTAAATATGTTGGCATTAGAAAGAGGAGCTAAAATACTTAGAGTGCATGATGTTAAGGAAGCTAAAGAGTGTATAATATTACATGAAAAAATTAGAAATGCTTAAAATTCAAAATCTAAATAGGTTTTTTAATAAAGTTTTGTGCAAGGAAACTCTGAAATTTTCAATTACAGAGAGAAAAAAAGAAGAGCTTTTTAGAAACCTTGATAAGATAATTAATGCAAAAGGATTTGATATTAATTTAACAGGTAAAATAAAAAATGAAAGTGAATTTATATTAAATGATAAGATATCTTTTGGAATTTATATAAATGGGGGAGGAGATCCTGCTTCTCTTAATGGAAAGATAAAGGAATCGGGAGAAGGAAAGGAATTAATATTAAAAGTTTATAGTAATTTTACGTTTCCTTTGTTTTCTATTTTGGGAATTCTAGTTCCCATTTTATTTCTAATCTTAGATGAAACCGAAATAAATGAGAAAACGTTATTAGGAAGCTTTATTGCAATTTTATTTGCTTTTATATCAAATTTATCAGGTAATTTTTATAAAAGGAGATTATTAAAGAAAACACTAGAATACTTAAAGTTAGATTGAGGAATGTAATATTGATATAAGTATTTTTTAGTAATGTTTTCAAGTAAAGATTTAGATATATTTGTTAAAGCATCAGATATTAAAATAATAACATGACATTTTTAGATATACGTTTTATTGATTTAATTGATATTACACTGGTGGCTTACCTAATGTACAGGTTGTACCGACTAATTAGAGGTACAGTTGCGCAGAATATCTTTTTTGGATTGTTTGCTTTTATTGTTTTTTGGCTATTTATCAAGTCATTAAACATGGAGCTTTCGGCTACTATTTTAGATAATATTGTAAATGTTGGTGTAATTGCTTTAATTGTTGTTTTTCAGCAAGAAATAAGACGCTTTTTTCTTTTGTTAGGTACAAGATATAATATTGCTAATAGGTTTTCTTTCGAAAAAATATTTTCAACTCCATCTACTGGTGTAATGAATATTTACAATAAACCCATTGTACGCACGTGTCAAAATCTATCAAAAACTAAAACAGGTGCTATTATAGTTATTTCTAAAAAATCAGAATTGCTTGATTATGTCCAAACTGGGGAATTGGTAAATGCTGTAATATCAAGCAGGCTGCTAGAAAATATATTCTTTAAAAACAGTCCTTTGCACGATGGAGCTGTAATTGTAGCACAAAATAAAATTAAAGCCGCTGGTTGTATTTTACCAGTATCGCAAAGTTTTAATTTACCTAAAAAGTTGGGACTGAGGCATAGAGCTGCTTTAGGAATAACAGAGGCTACTGATGCTTCGGCAATAGTAGTATCTGAAGAAACAGGTAAAATTTCTTATTTTCATGCTGGAGAAATTAATCATGGTATAAATCCAGATGAATTGGAAAAATTGTTAGAGGAAGAACACAAATAATATATATAGAAAATGGAATTGACAATCCTTATTTATATAGTTCTAATTGTTTTAGCTAACCTGGGTATAATTTGGGCTCAAAAAGTTTTCCGAAATAAATATCACGATAGATTTAAAGGACATTTTATTAATGTTGCTTTAAAATTGCTTCTTTTAATCACATCATTAACCTCGGCAGTTATCATTTTAGACTTATTTGAAGTTAAAATGTGGCAATTACTCGATGTGGATTTATTTTTAATAAGTCAAAAAGTTCCTATTGATGGTTTTTTGCTGGTGTTTTTATTTTTTACGATTTCGTTTCTAATTATTGTCAATCGTTTCTTAACTAATATATTTAAAATTGCTCGGGGTAGAGGTATGCACTCCATACCTAAAAAAGTAACCAAAGTAGTACGACGTTGGGTGAGTTTCGTAGCATTTCTGATTTTAATACAAGGTGTTATTAGTTTAACCGAAAATTCATTTTCGTTTTTTAATATCGGATTATTTAAAATTCAGGATGTTGAAATTACTATTGGCAAGATCTTACAGGCTTTATTTATGGCTTATACTGTTCATGCATCAATTTTAGCTACAGAGTTTTTATTTAAGCAAAGAATAAATAAAACGGGAATTGATACAGGAAAAGGAAATACAGTATTTCAAATTGTAAAATATTTTGCCTGGGTTATTACCATTATAATCATTGTAAGTAGTTTGGGAATTAGTGTAACTGTTTTACTTGCTGGTTCAGCTGCTCTGTTTGTAGGTTTGGGTTTTGGTATACAATCCCTATTCAATGATTTTGTATCAGGTTTGGTTATTCTTTTTGAAGGAACCATTAAAGTTGATGATATTGTAGAATTAGAAAGTGGTTTGATTGGTAAAGTACAAGAAATTGGTTTAAGAACTTCCAAATTACTAACTAGGGATAATATCATTACCATCATACCCAATAATAATTTTGTGGGTAAAAACGTAATTAACTGGACCTATAATGAACATAAAACTCGATTTAAAGTAAATGTTGGAGTCGCTTATGGTTCAGATGTTAGGTTAGTAGAGAAAATATTAATAGAATGTGCCCTTGAGCATGAAAAAATATATCAGGAACCTAAACCTTTTGTCTACTTTAATGATTTTGGAGAGTCATCATTAGATTTTAGCTTATTCTTTTGGATTGACGAATCATTTTGGGTAGAAAAAGTACGTAGTGATCTCCGCTTTGCGATTAACGATAAATTTAAAACTCATCAAGTAGAAATCCCATTTCCTCAAAGAGATTTGCACATTCGTTCAGGTTATAAATCGTGAAGCTTTTTAAGTGACAAATCTTCTGTGTTTTATAATGTTACTATAATTGGGTGTAAATTAATCTTTTAATTTTTGAGTAAAATTCAGCTATCTTTTCAAAATTATCGTTTTATGATTTGATATTAACTAGCTAGAGTTATTTTTTATTGGTGTAATAAATTACTATTTTTAGCTGTCGTTGAATTTCAAATTCGTTAAATTCTATGAAGATTTGCTTGACCGGGGGTACTGGTTTTTTAGGTTCCAGAATAAGTCTTTTTTTTAAACAAAATAATTTTGAAGTAGTAAACATATCGCGTTACGATTTTAAGATGGATATTGAAGCTATATCCAAAAAAATTGAAGGAGCAGATATGTTAATTAATTTAGCTGGAGCTCCTATTCTTAAAAAATGGACAAACGCATATAAAAAAGAAATTAGGAATAGTAGGATTGAAACGACTAAAAAACTGGTTCAGGCAATAAAGATTACTGAAAATAAACCATCTATTTTACTTTCTTCATCTGCTGTAGGAGTATATGATGAATTATATGACCATGATGAATTTTCGGATAGATTGGCTAATGATTTTTTAGCTACAGTATGTAAAGAGTGGGAAGCAGCTTTGGCTCCTTTAGCTTCGGAAAATATTAAGTTAGCTGTTATGCGTATTGGTATTGTGTTGGACAAAAGAGAGGGAGCTTTTGCGAAAATGCTACCATCATTTAAAATGGGTTTGGGAGCTATTATAGGAGATGGTTCTCAATCGTTTCCTTGTATTCATATCAACGATTTTCTATCAGCAATTTGGTATATTTTAAAAAATCCTGAATCAAAAGGGGTTTATAACCTGGTAGCGCCAGATATGGTTTCGAACCAATACTTCTCAAAAATGCTTGGCAAAAAACTTAAACGGCCAGTTATTTTTAAAGCAAAAAAAATGTTAATGAAATTAGCTTTTGGAGAAGGAGCAACTGTACTTTTAAAAGGGCAAAAGGTTAGACCACAACGTTTGATAGATTTAGACTTTCCGTTTCAATTTCCTACAGTAGATTCAATGTTAGATGATTTATTAAAGAAATAAGAATTGTCTTATTATCGAAAGGTATTTTCTTCGCACTTCCCCAAGAATAATTACTAATTTTGTATGTTTAATAATAGTGATAGGATAGTGAACATTTTTTTGTTTTATTCCTTTTTATTTTGGTTGTAAAAACTATTCTATCGACTCGATACTTACTACTTGATAGTTAATAATGAAAGTTAATAAACAATTACTTGAAAAATATAATGTGCAGGTGCCAAGGTATACTAGTTATCCACCTGCTAATCATTTTACTGAAGACTTTACTAGAGAAGATTTGAACCATCTAATTGTTCAATCTAATTTAGATGATCCTAAAAATATTGCCTTTTATATACACATCCCGTTTTGCTCGCAGATATGCTATTATTGTGGTTGCAATGCAATTAAAATGAGTAAGGCTGAAGAAATAAAGCAATATGTTGATGCATTAACAAAGGAGATTGAGCTGATATCGGATAAAATAGATAAAAATCGTAAAATATCTCAAATTCATTATGGAGGTGGGACTCCAAATTCAATTAAAGCAAGCTATCTAAAACAAATTAATGAGTTACTTTTTAGCAAGTTCGAATTGATTGATAATCCAGAAATTGCGATTGAATGTAATCCAGCTCATTTGTCGTATGCTTATTTAGAAGAACTATTTGAAGCAGGTTTTAATCGCTTTAGTTTTGGAATACAGGACTTTGATAAAGTAGTATTAAAAGGTGTAAATCGTAAGCCTTCAGCCATACCTGTAGAAGATTTGGTTAGCTTTGTAAAAAGCAAGAATGAAAATTTTGCAGTAAACCTGGATTTTATTTATGGATTACCTGGGCAAACAATAGATAGTTTTTGCGAATCAATTAAAATAGCTATTGAAATAAGGCCAGATAGATTAGTTACATTTTCGTATGCACATGTACCATGGTTTAAAGAGCACCAGAAAGTCTTAGAAGAAAAAGGTTTACCAAGTACTGAGGATAAGTTAGAAATGTTTTTAGCAGCTTATGGTCTATTGTTACAGGCAGGATATGTATCTATTGGATTGGATCATTATGCTTTACCTGATGATGAACTTTATAAAGCGTTGAAAGAACACAAACTACACCGAAATTTTCAGGGGTATTGCACCCAACGAACAACTGGTCAAGTCTATGCCGTTGGAGTATCTTCAATCAGTCAGCTTTCTGGCGGTTATGCTCAAAATACCAAAGAAATTAATAATTATATAGACGCTATTAGTAAAGGCGATATGCCTGTAGAAAAAGGGCTTAAGATTTCTGATAGTCAAAAAATGATACGATCTGTTATTAATGAGTTGATGTGTAATAAATATATAAACTGGCAAAATATATCAGATAATTTGGCAATTGAAGTATCAAAACTAAAAGAAATGATAGGGTATGATGAAGAAGTTTTAAAGCAATTTTCTAATGATAAATTGATTAAATTCGATCAAAAGCAATTAGAAATTACCGAGTTGGGTACAATGTTTATTAGAAATATTGTAGCATCATTTGATCCGGTTCTGTCATCAACCAAAAAACGCTACTCAAATTCGCTATAAATATGGTAAAAGAAAGAGTAGATGCTGTAATTATTGGAGCAGGTTTAACAGGTTTAAGCTTAGCTTATTTTTTAGCAAAAAATAAAAAGAACGTTCTGGTATTGGAGAAGAACAAAACGGTTGGTGGAGTTATTAAAACAGTTAATAAAAATGGTTTTAAGTATGAATTAGGACCTAATACCGGAGTAATTGGATCCGAGGGTATTGTTAAGCTATTTGATGACCTAAAGCACGATTGTGTTCCGGAAACCCCATTACCAGAGGCCAAAGATCGTTGGATTCTAAAAAAAGGAAAATGGGAGCCGATCCCAACAGGATTAATTAAAGCCATTAAAACACCTTTGTTTACATTAAAAGATAAGTTCAGGGTTTTAGGTGAACCCTGGAGAAAAAAAGGTACAAATCCGGATGAAAATCTGGCAGATATGGTTAAACGAAGGTTAGGAGATAGTTTTTTAGACTATGCTGTTGATCCTTTTGTTTCAGGTATTTATGCAGGAGATTCTGACAGACTAATTACCAAGTATGCTTTGCCTAAGCTTTATAATTTAGAACAAGACTATGGTAGTTTTATCAAAGGCGCTATAAAAAAGAAAAAGGAACCAAAAACCGAATTACAACAAAAAGTTACTCGTGAGGTTTTTTCTGTAAATGGCGGTTTAAGTAACCTAATAACTTCAATAGAAAATAATATCTTAAGTGATTCTATATTATGTGAATGTAGCAACATTAAAGTTGATAAAAATGAGCATGGATTTAAAACCAGTTTTAAATTAGAAAATGGAGAAGGGAAGGAGGTAAGTTCCAATAATGTAATTACAACTTTTGGAGGTGAGAATTTACAGGATATACTGAATTTTATACCTATAGAAGAATTAAAACCTGTACTTAATATGACCTATGCCAAAGTAGTTCAGGTTGTAATTGGGTATAAAAAATGGAATGGCAAAAGATTAAATGCTTTTGGTGGATTGGTTCCAGGTAAAGAAAACAGGGATATATTAGGAATTCTATTTCCCGGAACATTGTTTAAAAACAGATGCCCTGAGCAAGGTGCTTTATTATCTGTTTTTATAGGAGGAATTAAAAAACCTGATATGATATTAAAAACAGACGAAGAATTGAAGTCTTTGGTTTTAAAGGAAATCGATTCAACTTTAAATTGTTCAGATGAACCTGAACTGTTTGAAATACTTAAATATGAAAATGCAATTCCTCAATACGATATTTCAACTAAAGACAGATACTCAGCAATAGAGCAATTACAAGCAAAAAATAAAGGTTTGTATTTAGCCGGAAATATTAGAGATGGAATTGGTATGGCCGACAGGGTGAATCAAGCCTGGGAATTATCCAAATTGTTAAGTGAAAAAAATTAGTCATGAGCAAAGCATTATTGATTGTAAATATTGGTACTCCTGATAAGCCAGAAAAAAAAGCAGTACGTAAATATTTAACTGAGTTTTTGAATGATAAATGGGTAATTGATATTCCTTGGTTGTTACGAAAAATACTTGTTAATCTTATTATTATACCATTTAGAGTTAGTAAATCAACAAGTTTATATCAGCGGCTTTGGATGGATAAAGGTTCTCCGTTATTGGTTTATCAAAATAGCTTGGTTAAAAAGCTTAATGACAAACTAATGGGAGATTTTGATGTGTATTCGGCAATGCGCTATGGAAATCCGTCCTTAAGAGAAGTTTTAAACGAAATAATTAAAAATAAGTATAAAGAGTTAATAGTACTACCGCATTATCCACAATATGCCACATCTACAACTTTATCCACTATTAATAAGGTTAAAGAAATTCTTAATAAATGGGATAACGTGCCCAAGTTGAAATTTATTGATCAATTTTACGACCATCCAGCATTTATTCGAGCTTTTGTGCATAATATTAAAAAGCACGATGTTTCCAGCTACGATCATGTAGTATTTTCTTATCATGGTTTACCAGACAGGCAAGTAAATAAGTTACATCCGAAAATTAATAGTCCTGAGTGTACTTGCAATACAGAAATGCCGGAACATGGTAAAAAATGCTACAAAGCAACTTGCTATCAAACAACAAGGCTTATGGCAAAAGTGTTAGGTATTGAAAAAGAGAAATGTACGGTTTCTTTTCAAAGTAGGTTAAGTCGAAATTGGTTAATGCCATTTACCGATGAAACTTTAGAAGATCTTTTAATGCAAGGTAAAAAGAAAGTATTGGTAGTGTCTCCTGCTTTTGTAACCGATTGTTTAGAAACAGAAATAGAAATTGGATTTGAGTACAAAGAGGATTTTATAAATAATGGAGGTGAAAAACTGGAGTTGGTTGAAAGTTTAAACGATTCTGATGTTTGGGTAGATGGAATTGCAGAGATTATTGAGTCGAGTTAATTTTTAAAAGACATTTTTTTAGAACACTAGTCTTCGATTTTTTAATACTTCAATATTTACATAAACAAGCATTCCGGATTTAATATTGTGAATATATTTTTGCAAATGTAAGGTGATGGCATACATTGGAAATTTGCCATTTAGTTTATCAATAGTTTGAACATATGCAGGAATTCTGTATATGTTAATGTTCTCGATATCGCATGTGATATGAACAATTTCTTCTATTTGTAGAAAATCTTCCTTGGGAAGCGTAAAAACAACTTTGGATTTATTAGATGTATCTTGAGTAATTACCCCAAAAAATGATAAAATTTTGTTCATAGGATTGCTTTCAAGTTATTTATAGGTTTTATGAGCTTCCTTTATTCCATAATATGTAACTATTCCAATAATTAAAATATCAATTACTATTCTGCCAATTATTACAAAATTGCTTTCCATCTCATATATGTTTTTTAGATTGTTTAAAATGAAAAAGGTTAAACTGAATCAGTATATCTATTGGTAAAATTAACCTTTAGTTAACATTGAGCTTGTGAGAAGGAAATGAATTGGTATAATTAAAGAGTGAAATAAAGGATTATTAAAATGAAGTAATTAAGTGTTATCAAGATAATAATGAACCAACTCGCTTTTTTATGTGGGGAATGATTTGAAAATGAGGTAGAATTCAAGAAGCATTTCGAGTATTCTCATACAAGAAATTCGTTAAGAAGGATTTAGTAGACTTAAGTTTTTTTTGAACTGGAGTCAGTTAATCCTCATGCAGAAATAATGAAAACTCAAAAAAATCCTACAGATTTAGATACACTATTGGTTTGTTTAAAAAGTAATATTGCCCCAAGGGCAGTTAAAAAATTAAAATCTTTTTGGGCACAGGGAAATCGCCATTAAATTATTGCCATCACTCACGCTTTTATTTCTTAAAGGGCACTTTAATCAGTTACTCCTTTAAGGTATTTAGAGGTGTGTGATAGCACACAATTAGTATTATTATTTAAAAGCGATTTCCCTAATACATTTTCGTTATTACTAAAAGTACACTCGTTGAATGTTTAGTTCTCTTTTTGCTACTATAATTTCTATAACATATTATGTTTACATTTACTAATACTAAAGGTGTACTTGCTGTAATCATTAGTTCTTATTAGATACTAAGGTTAATTCATTATTCTTATAGAATCATGGCATTGGAATACCCAGTTCTTCCTCAATCATCTGAAATAATTCAAAGTGTGTTTTTTCATTAATGAATCCTGTAGCACAATTACGTCTTAAATAGCTTTCAACTAACTCACATTTATCATAGAGATGAGTTAAATAATTGATCTCGTGTAATTGAGAACATATAAATACTTGCTTGTCTTTTTGTTTACTTCTTGCCATAGTTTTTAATTTTGATTTTAGAGAATAGAAATTAAATATTACCCGGCTTGTTTTTGGGTAGTGAGATCATTGCTCAGTTGATTTCTTCCCAACCACATTTCAGCATCTTTCAAGCATTTAAAAGTTTTAAATTGACATGGTTGGTTAAATAGCCAATTCTGCAATATCAAAGAAAGCGTATGCTCTCTTTTTTTACAGACTATAATAGCTAAGGTTACTTTGTAATAAAAATGGTCTAATTCCAGAAAAGAATCTGAAATAATATTCAAATGTGCAAAATGGATATTTTCAAATCCTTCAGGCGCATCCACTAAAATACTAATTGCTCTTGGAAGAGATTTTTCCTCTTTAAGAAACTGAATTAAACTAATAAAATCATTTAATGAGGTTTCTTTAGTAATTTTTACATCAATAAATCCTTCCGAAATGTTTTGCTTAATAAACATCATAGGCGAACATTTTAGGTTAATTTATAATTAAATAATAAATACTGATTTATTGCAATCAGAAAAATGAGACAAAATATTTTATAACCTATACGTGATATTAAATTAATAAGGATTCTATGTGTTGATATATTTTATAAATAAATACATAAATAGATGATATATATTGATAAATGAGTTTGAGTGAAAAATGATGATGGCTATGATTGTAATATACTGAATGCTTTGTACTTACGTATTTGTACTGTATATTACAAATTCTTTAGTACATAAATATATAGAACATAAGGTTTGAAACGTTGAAATTTAATTGGTTAAACATATTTAAAAAATGATAAGATTTCAATAAAAAAAACTATCAAATTCCTGCTGTCTTCTCATACCAATAACCGTTTCGTACAATAATTTAAGGTGTCAATATCATATTGTAATTGTCAATACAGGTTGAATATTAATCATTTTTATCTTAAATTTAATATAGGATCTTAATACAAATGGACTTAAGTGTCATATATATTCTTCTACCACTGTATTTTACTTTAAGTTAAGATAAATACACTACAGGCTTATATTTAATTTTAATTGTAAAAAAAATGCCATGTTACAGGATAATGCAACGCAAAGCAAGGGTGATATGTTTGTTGTTGGCATTGGTATATCAGAGGGAGGTTTTGAGGCAATACAACAATTATTTGAATGTATACCTTCAAATACAGGTATAGCCTTTATTATTATTCATAATATTTCTGAGAAAAAAAATGATAACATTTCTAAGTTGGTACAATATACCAACATGCAAATTCATATTGCAGAAGATAAACAAACCATTATGCCCAATAGCATTTATCTAATTCAAAGTAATAAATGCATGTATATTAAAGAATATCAACTTCGATTATCTGATGTTAAGTCATTCAATAAACAAGAGTCTTCAATTGATACCTTCTTTCATTCGTTAGGAGAAGAATTAAAAGATCGTTCGATAGGTATAATACTTTCAGGTAAGGGTAATGATGGTTCCAAGGGAATAAAAACGATAAAAGAGTATGGTGGTATTATAATGGTTCAAGAACCAACATCTGCAAATTATGATAGATTGCCAAACTCGGCCATATCAACAAAACTGGTAGACTTTGTCCTCGAACCTAAACTTATAGCTAAAACCTTACTGAAATTTCTAAAGAAAAAAATATCAATTGGAAAAGAGGAAGTAGCTAGTGAAGATCCAAAGTCTGATGAAGCTATATTTTATAAAATACTTGAAGAAGTATATAAAACTACCTATGTAGATTTTAAAGAATACAAAAAAAGTACTCTTATCAGAAGGCTCGAGAAAAGGATGCATATAAATAACTTTGATACACTTTATGCTTATTATTCTTATTTAAAAAGTAATCAGGATGAAAAAAAGTTATTAATGCAAGATTTCTTAATTGGAGTTACCAGCTTCTTTCGTGATGCTGAAGCATATAATACGTTAAAAAACATAGTAATTCCCCAAATATGCAGAAGTAAGTCAAAAGATAATCCACTTAGAATATGGGTGCCTGGTTGTTCAACTGGAGAAGAAGCATATAGTATTGCCATATTAATAGATGAATACATTAAGATGCAAAGTCTTAACTTAGATTTTAAGATTTTTGCAACTGATGTAGATAATTATGCTCTTGAAAAAGCAGAGAAAGGACAGTTTAATTCTAATTTAATACATGAAATAGGTAAAAATTATTGTTCGAAGTTTTTTGTTGAATCAGGAGATACAGTAAAAATAAATAAACGAATTAGAGAAAAAATAATATTCTCAAGGCATAATCTAATATTAGATCCTCCATTTATTCATATTGATCTTATATCATGTCGGAATTTGCTTATTTATTTTAATAGTAAAAGTCAAAAAAAAGCTTTACAGAATTTTCAATTTGCTCTAAATAAAAAAGGATATTTATTTTTAGGTAATAGTGAATCTTTAGGAGATACAGGATTATACTATAAAACAATTGATCCCAAATGGAAAATATTTCAGAATATTATAGTAAATAAAAAAAAGCCAACACAATTAGGTTCATATGGAAAACGAGAAGTACATCTCAAAATTAATTCAAACCTTTATCCAGCACAAAATTTAAAAGAAGATCCTGAGGTTGTTTTCCATAAATTTCTTAGTAATCGGTTTAGTCCTTCGTGTATCTTTATAGATAAAGAGTTCAATATTCTTTTTGTAAAAGGTGATGCAGGTAAACGTTTGATACATGCAGAAGGGTTATTCGAAAACAACTTATTAAAACTATTAAAACCTAACGTAGCTAATTTAATAAAAAGTGGTATTCGAAGATTTGAGAATGAAAAAAGAGAGATTAAAATTAAGGATGTGGTTCTAAATGAAGAACTAACATTTGATATAATAATTTACAAGATATCTCAGCAGGAATTAAAAAATGTTTATGTAATTGAATTTTCCAGTGATAGAAAAGTTGAAGAAAATAATCAACTTGTCTTTAAAAATATTTCTGTTGATGAAGTTTCTAAGCAAAGGATAGAAGATTTAGAGCAAGAGTTGAGCGAAGTAAAAGCAGATTTACAGATTGTTATTGAAGAATTAGAGTCTAGTAATGAAGAACTCCAATCGTCTAATGAAGAATTAATTGCTTCTAATGAAGAATTAGAAAGTACAAATGAAGAACTGCAATCGGTTAATGAAGAATTATATACGCTAAATACCGAAATGCAGGAAAAAAATAAAGAGCTACAAAATCTTAATAATGATGTTAATAACCTCTTGAATAGTACTGAAATAGCAACCCTGTTTTTAGATAGGAATCTTTGTATTCGAAGGTTTACTCCAGCCTTAAAAAAACACTTTAACTTAAACGAATATGATATTGGTAGGCCTATTTCCAGTTTTGCATCTAACTTTCAGGAAGATGATAGAACATCCATTGAGGTTGATTCGAATAAGGCATTAAAGGACATAAAGAAAATAGAAAATGAAGTAATTGATATTGAAAATAATCACTATTTAAAAAGAATTACTCCATTTATAGCTACAGATAAAACTGTTGATGGTGTTGTAGTAACTTTTGTAAATATAAATCAGCTAAAAGAAACTGAACATGAATTGGAAATTACTGAAGAAAGGTATCGTAGGCTTTTTGAAAATTTAAATGAAGGTTTTGTACATGCAAAAATAATTACAAATAAAGAAGGTAAACCAATTGATTGGGAATATATTGAGGCTAATAAGGCCTTTGGAAGGCAAATGGGTGTGGAATTTCAAAATATTAAAGGAAAGAAAATTTCTCAAGTCTCAGACATGTTGGAAGATAATCCTATTAGGTGGATACAATATTATGGAGAAACTGCATTAACAGGAAAAGATCAATATATTCCTAACTATTCAACTCCTTCAGGAAGATTTTATATTGTAGATGTTTTTAGCCCTAAAAAAGGAGAATTTGCTGCTACTTATACTGATATAACGTATCTAAAAGATGTTGAATATGAGTTGCAACTAGCAAATGAAAGATTAGAACTGGCGAACGACATATTAGAACTTGCTGTATGGGAATGGGATATAAAAAATGATTGCATTGTAAATGATAATAAGTATCGTGAGAAACTATATGGTTTAGGTAAAGAAAAAATTAGTGAAAGTTTTAGTGAAATTTTAAATAAAAAGGATATTGATGTAGTTTGGGATACAATAAATAATCACTTAGAAGGAAAAACAGATAAGTATCAAAATGAATTCAGAATATATAATCCTAAAGAAAAGAAAGAAAAGTGGGTTCGTAATGCAGGTAAAGTAATTGCATTTGACAGTGAAGGTAGACCTGATAGATTATTAGGTGTAAGTATTGATATTACAGAACAACGAATAACATTAGAAAAACTTAAACAAGAAAAGCTGTTTTCTCAAAAAATATCAGATACTTCTCCAACAGGGATTTACATTTATGATCTAATAAAGGGTACTAATATTTACATGAACAAATACTATACAGAAATATTAGATTACACTATTGATGAAATTAATAGTATGAAACCAGAAGAATTCATGTTACTTTTTCATCCTGATGATAAAGAGAAAGTAATACAACATATGCAATTAATTTCCGAAGGTTATCAAGATAAAATTGAATATCGTTTCAAACATAAGAATGGTTGTTGGGTTTGGTGTTATTCTATTGATGCACCATTTGAAAAAGATGATAAAGGAAATGTAATTAGTTTTATGGGATCATTTTGGGATATAACAGATAGAAAAAAGACTGAAAAAGAAATATTTAGAAAGAATGAAGAAATAAAAAGAGTACAGGAAATGGCATCAATAGGTAGCTGGTACCTTGATATTGAAACAAATGAGGTTACTTGGACAGATGAGTTATATAAAATGTATGAGCTTGATCCTAAAAAACCCATTCCATTATACAATGATCATATGAAGTTGTATACAAAAGAAAGTTGGAATAGGTTATCCGGAGCTTTACTTGAAACAAAAGAAACAGGAAAGCCTTATGAACTAGAATTAGAGTTTGTTAAAGAAGATGGAAGTAATGGTTGGATGTGGGTAAAAGGAGAACAAATTAAAAATAAAAACAATTTAGTGGTTGGGATATGGGGAGCAGTGCAAGATATCACAGAGCGTAAAAGAATAGAAAATGAATTAAAGGAAGCAAAGAAAAGAGCAGAAGTTGCTAACATTCATAAAAATTACTTCCTAGCTAATATGAGCCATGAAATTAGAACCCCAATGAATGGAATTATTGGATTTGCTGATTTATTAAGGACTCAAGAGCTTTCAAGTAATCAAAAAGAAAGATATTTTAAAATAATTGATAGTAATTCTCAACAGCTACTTAATCTTATTGATGATATTATTGATATTGCAAAGATAGAAGTAGGTGAGCTAAAGATTTCGAAAAGTAATTTTTCATTAATTAAATTGTTTAACGAGGCAGCCGATACATTTGAAGAAGTAAAAAAGTCCAAGAACAAAGAAAACATTATTTTACGTCAAGAAATTCCTAATAAATATAAAGATCTGATAATTTACACTGATTTTAATAGATTAAAACAGGTGGTTTTTAACTTACTAAATAATGCCTTAAAATTTTCTGATAAAGGGACAATTTATTACGGATATAAAATAATCGATGATAAACTTGTATTTCATGTAAAAGACGAAGGTATTGGAATACCAAAGAACAAACTTGATATCATATTTGAGAGATTCCAACAATTGAATTATGAAAATGCAGTAAAATATGGAGGTACAGGATTAGGATTGACAATTAGTAAAGGTCTGGTTAAAATATTAGGAGGATCTATTCATATTGAATCGGAAGTAGGGAAAGGATCAACTTTTACGGTATACTTTCCTCAATATGTTATTAGAGCAGAAGCTCACGAAATGATCGATATTAATACAGTTTAATATCGATCTATTATTTTTTGCGATGTAATGCCCGCAAGAAAACTCCCATATTTTAATGTCTTTGATAATAAGCGGCAAAGACAATGCTTGTGAAGCCAGAAAAACGGAGTTTAACTTTTGTAATTAAGCATTTTTCTGGCAAGCGTAACTCGTTATTTGGCATTTTTTGTAAAGACTAATTAATAAACTAAAAGTCAGCATATATACTTTTAATTGACGTTCTTACAGCAAACCAAATCATATTTGTGTTTTTTGTGGTAAGATCGTTTTTTTCATTTCTTATTCTTAGTCCGGCAGCAATATTAAAATTATTCCTTGGATTAATTAAATAGCTGACACTTCCTTCCAAATAAAATAGGTTTGTTTTTAAACCTTGTCCAATCGAGTGGCCATAATCATCAAGTCTTTTAGAGTTATCTTTAAATATATTTTTACCATAACTTACGCTATCATCATCATAATCCTCTCCATATGTTGCAGCTACAATCTTACCATTTAAAATAAATCGTTTATATTGATATTTAACTTTAGAAATACTTTCTCTAAAATTAGCACCTAAAGGATGAGCTAATTCTTGATTGTAATGTCCATAATTGCTTACCGTTATTCGGTGCGAATAGGTATAAGGTCTAACTTGGTTATACTCAGTTAAAAAATCTAGTTTGTTAATTCCAAATAAATTAAAACTTTTAAAACCAATTTGGAATCCTTGTTTATTAGCCCACCATTTTTTGCTCGAAAAAACTTCATCAAATTTAAATTCACCCATAACAAACTGTCCATAAACAGCACTGTTATTACCAACAATATATTTTGCATTAAATCCTAATGTCATATTATCTGGTGATCCTAAAGAGTATTCCAGGGGCCTGAAAAAAATAATTGGATTTAAGTATGCCAAATCAAAATTTCGCTGCCCCATTGTATCTTGTGCTGCCCAAACAACACTTTCAAATGCGCCAACTGATAGCCTTTCTCCAATGTTTACTGTTAGATAATGCGAAGCTGAATATTTTTCTAGATATCTGGCATCATTAGATTCTAAAAATGGATCAATGTTTAAATCTCTGTGCTGAGCCCACATTACTTGATAATACACTTTATTAAACTTTGCAGAAAATTTAAGGTAAGGATAGCTAAAGGCATTGTCCGACAATAATAAAGAACGATGCCCGTCACCAATAAAATGCTTACCATTACCTAGTTGTAGATTAAACCATTTTGCAGGATTAAATGATATAAAACCTGTTGATTGAGCATAATCATGTGCATTATCACCAAATGATTTACTTTTTCCTTGTCCGGGAACTACTTTTCTTTCATTAACAAAATCATCCAAGTAATTAGGAAATACAGATTGATTTTCAACAAAATCGGTATAAAAATAAAAGTGTTTACCTATTGTACCCTCAATAAAAAGTCCCCTAGTATTATTCCAGGTATTCTTACTTTCTTCCAATTCATTACCAAGTCCAAAATCGAAAAGTGGATTAATCTTAATATTTATATCCTCATTTTCCCATTTTAATAAATCATCATGAAAGATTCTTTGCCAAAAACTAAGTTTTCCTGAAGGTATTCTAATACCATCATAAAGCAAAGAATCTATGTTTGTTAAAGTACTAATATCATCTAAGTTATATGAACGAACAGATGTGTGAATGTTAGTCGATGGTTTATAAACTGCACTCTCAAAAGGATTAAACTTATCATTGTTATAGTAACTTACTCTTTGAGCATTTAATGAATTGCTCGATACAAATACTAGTATAAAAAGTATAAATAGGTAATTGAATAATTTAATCATAAGGGAATTAATTTCTTTTTAAGAATTGAGGTAATTTAGAAACATTTTTACAAAATAAGGAAAATAAATTTCCTACTTTATTAGTTTTAAGCGCACGTAAGTCTTCCTTTGACTTTAGAATAACGTTATTCAAATTTTTATTACTTGTTCCTCCAACTCTCATCTTTGTAATAACTTCGGGATAATATTTTACCTTGTATTTGTTATTTGAGAAAAGACGTAAGACGAAATCATAGTCAGCAGCAATTTTATAGTCGAGGTTAAAATTGCCAATTTCAGAGTACACATCTTTGCGAATATATAGAGTAGGGTGGGGTGGCATCCAACCCAGTTTAAGCATATGCTTTTTAAATGGAGAACTTTTCCAGTAACGTATTATTTTTAATGGATCTTCAAAACTTACATATTCCAAATCACCATAAATAGCATCGATGCTATTCTGCATAAAAACATTCATAAATCCCTCTACAATGTAATCATTATAAAATAGATCGTCAGCATGCAAAAAACCAACTATATCACCTGTAGCTAAACTTATGCCCTTGTTTAAAGCATCATAAATTCCGTTATCAGGTTCTGATATAAACTTACTAATAAATGGTTTGTATTTTTTAATAATATTGAGCGTATCATCAGTTGATCCTCCGTCAACAATAATATATTCAATATGTTTATATGTTTGATTAATTACAGATGAAATTGCACTTTCCAATGTTTTTTCAGCATTGAATGTGGCAGTAATAATAGATATGGTCATTCTAACGGTTTAAAAACAACACACAAAAATGGGAGGTTTTCTTAAAAAATACAAATCTAAAACAAATAAGAGTTGTTTGCTTGTAATATTCTGTAAGTTTGAAAATTAAGTATTTTACTTTTTTAGGAATTCCTTAAACCAATTGCCAGAATATTTAATAGTCCTTTCTTGTGTTTCAAAATTGTTATGTATAATTCCAAATCTGGGTTCAAATCCTTCTCTCCACTCAAAGTTATCAACAAGAGTCCATATTAAATAGCCATCTACAGGGATACCTTTCTTACGGGCTTTTAGCACCTCTTTTAGCATTTTTCGATGGTATCGAACTCTTTTAATGTCATATATTTTACCGTTAGTCAGATAGTCGGGGTAACAAACTCCACTTTCGGTTATAATAATTTTTTTAATTCCTTCGTACTTATTAAAAAAGCTAAGTATTTTAAACATGCCTTTAGGAAAAACTTCCATTCCCATGGCATTAACTTGCCGTGTTCGCTTTTTAGGTGGTATTTCAGAAGCAAATAAAACAGGAGGAAATAGACTGAATTTGGTAACTACACGAAAATAATATTGTAATCCTATAAAATCAAAATCAAACTTAATTCTATCTTCATCACCATCCTTAAAATATCTATAAATTAAATTCAAACCAGGCATAATATCTGTTGGGTAGCCTAATCCTAGAGCAGGTTCCAGAAAAAAACGATTTAGAAGAGCTTCCATTCTGCCAGCAGCCCTTCTATTTAAAAGCCTTTTGTTAACAGGTTTAATTACTGAGCAACTTAGAGCAGTGCCAATTTTTGCATCAGGTATATTCTTACGTATAATTCTTCCTCCTTCAGCATTACACAAAGTTGCATGGTGGGCAGCCTTTAAAAAATTACTAAGACCAGTTTTACCTGGTGCATGATATCCCATAAAATATCCTAAACCAGTAAAACTCATGGGTTCATTAAGAACTATCCAGTTTTTTACTTTAGAACCATATTCTTTAGAGCAAAATTCAGCATATTCGCTAAAACAATGTACAATTGCCCTGGAAGTCCAACCTCCTAAATCTTCAAGTTTTTGAGGTAAATCCCAATGATATAGTGTAATCCAAGGTTCTAATCCTTTTTCAATACATGTATCAATTACTTTATGGTAAAACTCAACTCCCAAAGAATTAAATTCACCTTTACCATCAGGAATTATTCTGGTCCATGATAATGAAAATCTAAAAACCTTTAAATTAAGCTCAGCTGCAAGTGTTATATCTTTTTCAAAGTCTTTAAAGAAGTTTGATGCATTTTTAATCAGATCATTATTATTTATATTTTTTCCGGTTGACGTAAAAGTATCCCATATAGATATACCTTTCTCATCTGAATTTGGCCAACCTTCGTTTTGAAAGGCACTAATAGTGGTTCCCCAAATAAAATTATCTCCGAACTGACTTCTTTTAAGCATACTTTTTAGATAAACTGCGCAAGAATAGTAAAGATGGGTGAACTATATGTTAAAATAAAGTTACTGAATAGCTATTAGACGATAATTATACTTTATTGAATTTCTAACCAAACTCCAAAATTTGATGAAGTATTTTTAGGAGTCATATGTATAAAACCAGATACAATCTTATTATCATCAATGATTAATGGTTGATTTTTTTGCTTATTTTCTATAAAACTATTCCATTCTCCCGGTTTAAAAGAACCAACTTTCCATGTTCCAATGGAGTTACTTTTAACATACTTAGGTAATGATATATTAACCATTCCCATGTTATATCGCCAGTTAATATCAACACAAGGATGTATTTTTAGCTGTTCTATATCGTTTTTATATACGATACCATCAATACCAATTGGCCCTTCGTAAAAGTTTTGTGGATGAAGACTCTTTAAAGATATAATTAGCTTTTGTGCAACTTCATTTAATATAGAGTTTGTCAGAAAATCTGTAATCTCACTTTGATAATGTGGCCAATTAACAGAACCTCCAATAAAATGACCTTTATTATCATTAATAAAAAATGAAGTACCAAAAAAATCAATTTCTCCATTAGCTTTTAAATACAGCTGTGTAGAAAAATCAAACACTTTATTTAAAAGAGGTTCTATGGTTATAAATCCCTGTTGTTTAATAGCACCATTTATCCACAGAGGATTAATTCGTAAGCCTTTTGGTGGATTTATTGAATGAATCCCTCTTCCGGAAGAGCTCCAAGGCATTTTTAAAATAGCAGAGTTATTTTGAGATAACCATTTTTCAACTTCTTTTAATGAATCTATCAGAATAGCAGGTGTTACTATCTCAATATTGTCACTGGATAGATTTTCTTTTATATAATTTTGAATTGTATTTGTAGTGATTCTGCTAAAAAAGTCTCGATTTGTATCTTTCCAATTAAAATTAGGAGACGACTTAAATATCTCTGAACACTTTTCTTTTAATGCTTTTGTTTTATGATGTATTACCGGATTCCAACTCCATGGTTTGAGATAATTATAATCTTCGGTTAATTCATTTAACGAACTCACAAAATTTAAATTGCTCAAACCAACTTGTTGCCAAAGTTCTATGAATTCGTTATCCGGTTTGTTTGGAGTTACAATTATATCGTCATCAGAAGAATAAAATGCAGGGAGAAAAGCTATATCATCTTCAAATTTTTTAAGTTTTCGAGGAGGCATATAACTAACCATACTATTAGCAATAGCCATTTCTCCAGTAGGATTAAATATGTAAATATCTCTCATTCCAATACAAAACAGCTAAAATATAATTTTATAAGACGTATTTGATAAATAAGCAGAAACTAATTCTTAATATATTGCTTTGTGGTATTTTGCATGTTATTAATATTTAGAAGCTTAATATTAGTGTAAGTTGGGTCGTAAAATATAGAAATATAGACACTTATAGGCCTTATTAATAACTAATGACCAATAACTAATGAATTATTTAGTTTATAATTGCTTAAGTGAACTATGATTTAAAACAGCTTTTTACCGTGATAATTTTCATATTACATATTTAAAGTAATGTTTTAATTTGAATTGTTATAAAATATACTGAAACAATTACTAAATATTTAAAGTTAAAGCAATGATTATAGGTGTTCCTAAAGAGATTAAACCAGCTGAAAATAGGGTAGGTGTAACGCCAGCTGGAGTATTAGAGTTTGTTAAAGCTGGACATACTGTTTACGTGCAATCAAGGGCCGGAGAGGGTACTGATTTTTATGACAAGGATTATGAAAATGCAGGTGCTAAGATACTACCAACAATCGAAGAGGTATATGGAATTGCCGAAATGATTGTAAAAGTTAAAGAACCTATAGAACCTGAATATAAATTAATTAAAGAAAATCAATTAATATTTACATATTTTCACTTTGCTTCTTGTGAGCCGTTAACAAAAGCAATGATAGAACAAAAGGCAGTTTGTCTTGCGTATGAAACAGTTGAAACTCCTGATAGGAAATTACCACTGTTAATTCCTATGTCGGAAGTTGCAGGAAGAATGGCAACTCAAGAAGGTGCTAAATTTTTAGAACGTACACATAAAGGAAGAGGTGTTTTATTAGGAGGAGTGCCAGGAGTGCCACCTGCAAGAGTTTTAGTTATTGGTGGTGGAGTAGTTGGTACACAAGCTGCGAAAATGGCTGCCGGAATGGGAGCAGATGTAATTATTATGGATTTAAATATTGATCGTTTGCGCTATTTAGATGATATAATGCCTGCAAACGTTGATACATTAGTTCCTAATGAATTAATAGTTAGAGAGTATGTTAAGAATGTTGATTTAATAATTGGTGCAGTTCTTATCCCTGGTGCTAAAGCTCCAAAATTAATAACTAGAGATATGTTACCAACAATGCAGCAAGGTACTGTATTAGTTGATGTTGCTATTGATCAAGGTGGTTGTTTTGAAACATCTAAGCCAACAACACACGAAGATCCTATTTATATAATTGATGATGTAATTCATTACACTGTTGCCAATATGCCAGGAGCTGTGCCTTTTACATCAACAATGGCTTTAACTAATGCTACACTTCCATATGCACTTCAATTAGCAAACAAAGGGTGGCAACAGGCTTGTAAAGATAATAATGCATTAAAATTGGGTCTTAATATTGTTAATGGTGATGTTGTATATCAAGGAGTATCTGAGGCATTTGATTTACCTTATAAACCAGTAGATGAAATATTATAGCAATAATTAATTCAATATAATATTATAAAAGTCGATACTTGTTTATCGGCTTTTTTTGTTTAATAATTCTTTGCAAATTCGAGCATTAAATTTTGTAATATGTCAAAATTAAGAGGTTTTGCAAGTGACAATAACTCAGGAGTTCATCCAGATGTATTAAAAGCAATTGAAAAAGCTAATCAAGGACATGCTGTTGGTTATGGAGATGACGAAATAACATCAAAAGCAATATTAAAATTCAAAGAGGTTTTTGGTTCTAGCACAGATGTGTTTTTTGTATATAACGGAACAGGTGCCAATGTAATCGCAATTCAGGCATTAACTAACTCATTTAATGCAGTTATTTGTCCAGAAACAGCTCACATTAACGTTGATGAATGTGGAGCGCCAGAAAAGCATAGCGGGTGCAAACTTTTACCCATAAAAACCGATAATGGAAAACTTACAGTTGAAGGTATAAAATCGTATATGCATGGAATTGGTTTTGAGCATCATTCACAACCTAAAGTTGTAAGCATTACACAGGTTACCGAATTAGGAACTTTATATACTATTGACGAAATAAAAGAGATATCAAATTTTGTACACGAAAACAACATGTTTCTTCATATGGATGGAGCAAGATTATCTAATGCAGCTGCAGCATTAAATTGTTCGTTTAAAGAGTTAACAGTTGATGCTGGGGTGGATGTTTTATCTTTTGGAGGTACTAAAAATGGATTGATGTTTGGTGAAGCTGTTTTGTTTTTCAATCAAAGTACTGAAATTGTTAAATATATCAGAAAGCAAACAGCACAGTTACATTCAAAGATGCGTTTTATTGCAGCTCAATTCGAAGCCTTATTAAATAACAATCTTTGGTATAAAAATGCCCAGCATGCAAATAAAATGGCTAAAAAGTTGGAAGGCAAAATTAAGGATATTCCCCAAATAAAAATTACCCAGCAAGTTGAGAGTAATGGAGTCTTTGCAATTGTGCCACCTCAGATTATTGAACCATTGCAAAAAGAGTTTTTCTTTTATATTTGGGATGCAGAAAAATCTGAAGTAAGATGGATGACATCTTTTGATACTGAAGAAGAGGATATTGATAAGTTTGTTGAATTGCTTAAAGAGAAGATAGTTAAGCTTAATAAATAATTATAATGAATAAAATATACGATTTTGAACTAGAGTTTAAAGTAAGGGATTATGAGTGCGATTTACAAGGAGTTGTAAATAATTCGGTATACCAAAACTATTTGGAACATGCTCGACATGAGTTTTTAAATATGATTGGTATGAACTTTAAAGAATTGTTTGACAAAGGTATTATGGCAGTAGTAGCAAGAGCGGATTTACAGTATAAATATCCTTTAAGATGTAATGATACATTTGTTGTGAAATTACGATTGGAGCAAAAAGGTATTAAATATCTTTTTTATCAGGATATTTACAGATTACCTGATGAGAAACTTTGTTTAAAAGGAATTATAACAACAACAACTATAATAAACGGAAAGTTATCAATATGTAATGAGATTGCCGAAGCGCTAGAAGAATGGAAGAGTGTAGTGTAGGTGAAATCTTACTTTTTAATGTTAGGATTTAGTTTGTTAATAAATAGGGGGGAATCTTAAAATCTAATTTTTAAGAACAATCCAACTGTAAATGGCAATACTCTATATTTGTAATTAATATAATTTGATGACTCATTAGAGTTTGTTATAATATTATTAAAAACATTGTTATTGGTATCAAGCAAATTTAATACTGAAACACCTGCTTCTCCCAAAACCGAACCAGCTGTATAACGGTATGTTCCGCTCATGTCAAAACGATTAAAACTATTTGAAATTAACTTATTATCAATTAAAAAAGGGTCTTTAAATTTTCTTTCCCCAAATATATAATCAGCAGAAAAAGAAAATCGTTTTGTATCATAGATGCATGCTAACTTTAATTCATGTCTGTTATTAGTAAGTGTAAAATCAGATGATTGATTTTGGTATTCCTTTTTTTGATTGGCATAAGTATAAGATAACCAGCTTGTAAGGTTTTTTATTTCTTTTTTAAGAAAAAAATCTAATCCTTTATGCTTAACATCAAAATAATCCATAAAATACCTACTTAAATGGTTCTTATCATTTTTATGAAAGAATTCTAAACTGGTTTCAAAGGTTTTGTTAGAATATACTAAACCTATTACATTTTGTAATGAAGTATAGTTTTTATCTTCATCACCAACAGCATATTTCCAATAACTTTCTATACTGTTGGTTATGTTGTTTCTTGATTCCTTAATAACATTTTGCTGATATAATCCTGTTCTGGCTGTTATTTTCCATTTATTGTTAATGTTGTATGATATTGCAAGTCTTGGTTCAAGAGATTGTTTATTAGCTCGCAAATAAAAATTACCCCGAATTCCAGCTGTTATTTTCAATTTCTTTGTCACTTCAATTAGATCTTGTATATAAACCGAAGAAAAGAATGTTTCCGAATCATCTGTTAACAAGATTTTATCCAGAGTTCCATTTTTATAACTAGTGATGCCTGAAGTAAAATGTGTTCCTATTTGAATAGTATTTACTGGAGATAAAGAATATGAACTATTTACTTCAAGAGAAACTTCATTAATTGAATTGCTGGTTTCTAGATTAGTAAATCCCGAGGTTGGATAATTAGTATAATAAGTATTTAAATTATCCGAATATTGAAAAGCGATTACTGAAGAGTTAGAATGTTTATTATATGAGCCTGATAAAGATAATGTGGTATTTATCCTTAATCCATTGCCTAAAGTTTGGCCAAAATAAACAGCTCCACCATAGTTATCAGAACTATTACTTGAATTATTTAAATAGATATATTCTTGTTCGCTATTTCTTGAGTTTATTTTAAATAAGTCGTTGGAATAAAATATACTAACATAATAAGAAGCATTGGTATTTGTAACTCCTGAGTATTTTACATTAAAGTCATAAAAACCATAATTTGGAACTATATTACCTTGAAGTATTTTATATTCATCCTCTATACCATCACCATTTAAATTTCCAACAGAAATAGAATCAAATGGAGTAACATCCTTGGGTTGTTCTTTAAAGTAATTGTAAAAAGTCTGACGATAACCAAGTACCAATGTTGATTTTTTGGTGATGGGTTGTTCTGTTACAATATTTAGTGTTGTTGAATTAATATTAATTGCATAAGATGGTTTAATCCGATTACCTTCAATACCTGTAATATTAACAAGATTACCTGTTCGGTTTCCAAAGCAAGCATCAAAACCACTTTTGTCTATTTCAATATTTCGTACCAACATAGGATTTACTATACCTATATGATCAAGAAAGTGCCATGTTTTGTAAAGTTTGAACCCATCAAATGTAACAAGATTCTGTCCGGGTTGACTTCCTCTTATCGAGATATGATTTGAATTATCTTTTAAGGCATAAATTCCAGGCATTAATCTTATATAATTAAATATCGTATTATCTCCAAAATCTGGCAACGACTGTGCAATTACCGGATTAATTTTCATTTTACCTGCTTCATCTCCAACTCTTGTATTTTTAACTGTTAAAGAATCAGAAAACACATTAACTTCATTTAGATAAACAGGTTTTTGAGACAAGGAGATAATGTTATTGGAATTAGGTTTTATTGTTGCTTCAGTAGTATAGTAGCCTAAATAATCAATCCTAACCTTTTGCGGTTTAGAAGAGTGTGAAACAAATGAAAAATATCCTTGATTGTCAGATATTATACTTTTAGTTTCCGAAGTAACAATGGCATACGGTAAATAACTATTATTTCCTGTTTCAACAATATGTCCTGAAAAATGATATTTAGTTAATGGTTTTTTTTCTCTAGTTCTTTTTTTGGATGATATAATACGATCATATTGTCAATTATTTTGAATTTAATTGGTAAACCCTTAATTAATTCCTCAATTGCATCATTAATGTTTTCATGTGAACCTTTATAATTAACCTTGTATTTTCTTAACAGGTTATGGTCAAACGATAATTTTATATCATATTTATCTCGTAACTCTAAAAGTACATCATTTAGAGTTTTATTGGTATGATCTAATTCAATTTTTTGTGCAGTGATATGATTCTTACTAATCAATAATAAGGTAAGAAGCAAAGTTAGTTTGATTATGGAAATTAGATTCAATTCTTTATTAGCTTATATTTTGTTTCGGATAGTTTGTTTACTTTAATATCGAAAGTCATGCAGATCACAGAAAGAATACTGTCAATATCTTTATTCAAAGGAAATGACCCTGTAATCTTTAAATCTTCAAAATTCTTATACTCTATCTTCACATCATATTGTCTTTCAATTTCTTCAATAACATGTTGTAATGGCTCTGATGTGTATATTAATACATTGCTTTTCCATCCTAAAAATTGATCTTTATTAGAATGCGAATACTTTTGTATTTTATTTTTGGAAGCACTTAAAACCTGACCAGGTAATAAAATATTTTCTTCCTTATTTTGCGTTTCAACTTTTACTTTACCAGTGTTACAAAAAACTGTGTAAGTATTTTCTCTTGAAAATATATTAAAACTGGTTCCTAAAACTTGTGTACAGCCATTTTTAGAATTAACTGTAAAAGTTTTTCCTGAACTTACTTCAAAAAAAGCCTCTCCGGAAAGTTCTGTTTTACGTGCTATATACCACCATAATGGATAATATTTAAATACAGTTCCTGAATTAAGCGTAACGGTTGAGTTACATGGTAAGTTAAAAGATAAGTGCTCTCCTTGTGGGCATTCAATTTCTATTTTATATAAACTCGCAGTTAATGATAAAGAAATTAACAACAAAAAGGATGCTGCCACCATATAAAATCTTCTCTTGTAGAGCTTGTTGTTAGTTTTTGTTGTTGTATTGATTTTAGCGCTTAATTGTTCCCAATTTTGCTCCTTACTTGTTTTAAATGGAGGTTCATGAAACTTCTCAAAGTTATCATTAGAGTAGTCTTCTTCATTCATGGGTTTAAATTTTTGTACTTTCGGGTTGCAAACTTAACTTTAAAAAGCAGAGTGCTTTTGTCATCCTTTTTTCAACAGCTTTTACACTTAAACCTAGACGATCAGCTATTTCTGCATACTTAAGTCCATCCATTCTGCTCATTAAAAAAACCTCTCGCTGGTTTTCTGGCATTTTAGATAAAATTGATTCGTAGTTTTTTTTAGTTTCATTATAGAAATACTCATTTTCTATAGTGTCGTGCGAAACTTTACTTCTAAATTCCAATTCTACCTTTTTATGTCTAAAATTACTTATTTGTAAATTTCTAGCAATAGTATATAAAAATTGCAGAATTGTATCACTTTTTACACTGTTTCGTTGTTCCCATAGTTTTAGAAAAGAGTCTTGAGCTATATCAGATGCTATAGCTTCATCACCACAACGATAATAAATATAACTTCTTAGTTGGTCAAAATAATCATCATAAATAGCTTTAAAGCTATTTTTATCTAGAATACAATTGGTTCTTTTCAATGTTAGATTGCGTTATTATTTTCTCATTTAGTTGTACTTTTGTGCCGGAACAAAAACTGTTCCGGCAATTGCATCTACATTAAAAACTTTACTCTGTAATCGTAATAGTAAATGTTACAGTCTTTTTATTATTTTCTTTGTATAAGTCTTCACCTTCAACTGTTACTACATATTCTCCTTTATCAAGAGTATGGCCATTTTCCAATGATAACTTACCATCTACTTCACTTATCTTAATTCCCTTAGTAGGATTAGTGAATGCATTATTATCTTTTTTAATTTCTTTAATTGTAAAGTTTACCAATGCTCCAAGAGGAGTAATCTTTACAGCATCAGAACTTTTCTCTACACCTTTTTTTACAGTTAAAGTATTTGTCTCATACTTAATTTCTGTTATTTCTCCTGCAGATACACCTATTGTATATGTAGTTGTTTTTTTGTTATTCTTTTTAAATTGATCGTCTCCTTCAATTGTAACAATATAAGTTCCGGTTTCCAAAGTATTTTCTTTTGCTAACGATAAAGTACCATCATTTTCATTTACTTTAACTCCATTTGCTGGGTTTGTAAAAGCTTTACCATCTTTTTTTATTCCTTTAATACTATATTTAACATTAGTATTTGATGGGGTAGTTACAGCTTTTGTCCCAGTTAAAGCTTCGCCTTTTTTAATTACCTTTTGCAAAGGATCATATTTAAACGAAGTTAAAACTTCATGAGTTTTATCGTTATCATCATCATCTTTACACGAAGTAGTATTAATTGCTAATAAGATAACTCCAAGGATTAGTCCAAAATTTATAATATTATTCTTTTTCATTTTGTTTCAATTTATTGATTTTAATTAATCGTGTTGTATTATAATAAAACATAGCTATGGATGATAAACTTCGTTGATCAGGCGAAGCTTCAATTATAATACGCGTGAAAAGAAAAATATCCTACCAAAAAATCAGAAAATACTTTAAATAATATTTTTTAGGACAATATATTTGGAGGTGTTAGAGGGGTAAGTATTATGTAATGATTGATTTATATCTTTTTCTTTGTCGTTTTAAGGTTAAAAGATTTAAAAATCATGGATTAATTCAGCACATAATGTTTACTATAAATGAGGGTAGAGTCAAGCTAGTTTGAGTTGTGTAAAATGTAGTAACGATTATAAAATAAACTGAGGTGTAGCAAAAGTTCTATGTTACAAAAAAAGACGTTCTTAAGACTATGACGTAATATTTATATTTTTCATATCTAATAATAACACTAATCCCTTGCTGAAATTGGTATTGTTTTCGAAATGAAGATGAAATGTATAAAAAAAGTCCCCATGGATATCCAAGGAGACTAATGTTTTAATAAAATAATTTAAACTTAGCGTATAATCTATTTTTGAAGCAGTTTATTCATTTCTGCTTCTTTTTCTTTCATTTTTAACCTTTTGTATGTAATACTTAGGCAAGTTATAATGGCTTTATTAGAAGGAGAAAGTTGATGAGCCTTTTCAAGTAACGGTACAGCTTTACTGAATTCCTTACTAATACTAGCTACTTTTTGAGTGTAGTTATGATAGTCAACCCTGCTAGGACTCTTCATAGACTCATATCGTTTTTTCTCTTTTTTATATTTAGCGTCTGTACGTTTAAAATATACTAATCCAAGTTTTGTGATAGCCTTTTTATTATTTGGATTTATTTCTAACACTTTTTCAAATGCTTGCGCAGATTCATCATATTTTTTTAATTTATCAAATGATGATCCATATAAATATAAAAAGGTTTCATTATTTGGTTCTACTTCTAAAGCAGATTTTAGTGTAGTAACAGCTTTATCGTATTTGCCTGAATTAAAGTACAGGTAACCCAGTTTTTTTATAAAATCACTTTTTGCTGCTGGAAATTTTGAAATTCCTTCTTCTAAAACAGTTTCTGCTTCATTTTTTTGTTTTAAACCAGAATAAGCATCAGAAAGTGCAATGTAAACACCATGTTCTTGGTAGTTTAGTTCAATACATTGCTTTAAAAAAGGAATTGCTTTAGGATATTGTTTGCTTCGGGCATATAATTGTCCGGTTTTATAAACACTTAATGTATCTAAAACATTTTCACTTTTATAAGCTTCAGTAGCTTTTTCATATGTTACAGCAGCTTTTTCATAATTCCCTTGTCCCTCATACATAATAGCTTCACTTTTTAATATATCACCCTGTTGAGCTAAAAGTGAAACAGAGAAAATACCAAAACTTATTAATAATAGGAGTTTTTGCATTACAATTTATTTTAATTAATTCGAATATAATTTAAACAATAACTATGCCTAGGCCTATTTTATATTAATAGGCGAGAAAAACTCAATTTTCCCACATTTGGTACAAATATATAAATCAAATGATTCCATATTAACAAACGCTTCAAATAAATTGCCCATTATACCCATTTTTGGTCCTTCATGAAATTTATAATTACCTACATACTTCATCTTAATATTGCATCTTAAACAATTAATATCTCTTCCAGAGTGAGTTTCATCCTTAAAATCAATTATTTTGTTTTCAGTAAGGCTGTAATTGTAATTCCAGCAAATGTTAAAACTTCTTCTATTTCTGTATTGCAGTTTGGGTAAGTTTTTATAAATAAGTTTTTGAAATTAATTATTTGTATAGTTTATATGAATACAATATTAAAAAATATGATTGGGTAAAATTAATTAGTGAAGGTATTTCTAATACATGAAAAGAAAAAATACTTAATTATTGGAGTGTAAGATTAAATATTAAGGTAACTAATTTTGAAAAATGCAAAAGTTATAAACTTGCCCCTTAATTATTTTAAGTAATGTTTAACTACTTCAAAAATCACATCTATTATTTATTAAGAATATAGTTATAATAAACTGCCATAATATTTTGAAAAAGGATAATCAGAATATATATTTATATACAACTTTAGTATTTGTTAAATATTAACAAATTGTTTCATTTATATATTACAAGGCAACTTAGAATAGTAAAAGCCATAAATTGATATGATGTTTTTGTGGGGTAAAATAAATATGATGTTTCAAGTGTTTATTATTCTCGCTTGTAATATTACCTATTCGAATGCTCAAGATCAAGTAGTGTTCAATATTACTAAAGTTCCAGATTATACTCCTGAAACAGATTCTTTATTTCTTTGTGCGTCATTAAGTGATTGGAAATTAAACGAAAAAAGTAATTTATTTAGAAGGTTACCTGATGGGACATACCGTTTAGTAATTCATCTTGAAAAAAATCAGGAGTTTGAATTTAAAATAAACAGGGGAAGTTGGAAAAAAGTTGAAGGAAATGATGTAGGAGGTTTTTATTCCAATCGTTATTTTGTTCATTCTGATAGTATTTATGAGTATAATATGGTGGTAAAGTCATGGCAGGATTTACATCATAAGTTTTTCCCTCCAGTAACAATTAAAGTTATTTCAATACCTGCAAATACCCCAACAGATGCTAGTATTTTTATTGCTGGATCATTTAATGGATGGAATTGCTTAGATCCTGACTATAAAATGTCAGTTCAAACTGATGGAACTTATCAATGCGAAATTAAATCAGGAATGGATAGGTTTGAATACAAGTTTTCGCGTGGGACATGGGCCAGTGCAGAAGCGAGATGGGATGGAGGTTTAAGATCAAATAGGGAATTTATTGCCGAGGAAGGGAAAACGCAAACTATTATAACTAAAATTCATGAATGGAGTGATATTTCAAGAGGGCAAATATGGTGGAAGATAATTTTCTTTTTACTTGGAATTCAGAGTGCAATATCAATATATTTTCTAATTAGAATTAAAAAATCCAAGATAATTGTTGGTATGGTTTCTATTATCCTATTAGCATTTATTCTTATGTTTTTATATAATAACAATGCCTTTTCTCAATATTTTATAAAAGGTATGTTTTTACCAGGTTGTTTATTTTCTAGCATCTGCCCATTGGTATATATTGGATTAAAGAATTACAATACAAATAAATTTAAAAATGTAGAGATAACTTTTTTATTAATATCATTACCATTTTTGGTATTTGTATATCTTTTTCAATTAACAGATGAAGAATTAAGCTTAAAAGCAATAGAGTTTGATATTAGTGTTTTACACATGTCAATTTACTTATATGCATTATGCGTTAATAATATTTTTATTTATAAAACAATAAATTATTTAAAGAATAATCAAGGTATAGAAAACATTGAAATCATTAAAAAAATGATTAATGCATTACGATTTTTGATTCTATTTACTTCCTGTGAGTTTATCTTGGGTATTATTTGCTTAACATTAGATGTGGATATTAAACTGATTGTTGATTGGTATGAAAACACCGTTTGGGTATGTATTGGTTTACTAGTATTCTATGGTCAATTGCTAGTTTTAGAAGAAGCTGGACATATAATCAGACAGAAACCCAAAGTGATTGCGAAACATTCTAATTCCGATAGTGGTTGGGAATTACTAAAAGTCAAATTAACATCATTAATGGAGGAGGATGAACTGTATTTAAATCCAAAGCTAACACTTAATGATTTAGCCAGGCACTTAGGTAGCAATACATATTATGTTTCTAAAGTATTAAATCAAGGCTTTGAGACATCATTTACCGACTATGTTAACTCCTATAGACTAAAGGCCTTTATTAATGATTTTAAAAGCACTAATAAAGGAGATGATACGATTTTGCATTGTGCGTATAAATCTGGTTTTAATTCTAAATCGGCATTTAATCGAGCATTTAAAAAATCAACTGGTACAACACCTAGTGAGTATTTTTCTAAAGAACCTGCATATTAAATTCGAATTGAAAAATAAGGCAGTTTTATTAGAGATATCTTAGAATGTACAATTGTAATCGATAAAATAATAAATACGATAAGTAAGATATCGTCGTCTCTTTTTATTATATTTATAACTAATCAGAGAAAAACATTTCGACAAAAGCTTTATTAAATTACAAATCGGATTTAATACTAGTTTTAATATTATGATACAGTTTTCGAGATGTTTAAGATTGATTTGATAGGATGGTAAAATTCAATGAGTATGTTTTTATTGATTAATGAAAGAAGTATACATTTAAAATTCCATCCAAGACTAAAATTAGGAATTATATTCCTAATTACGGTTTTGATACAATCTACGCAGTTATTTTCTCAACAAGATTTTAAATTTACAGAATATGAGGTAAAAGCAGTTTATCTTGAACGATTTACTAGGTTAATTGAATGGCCTAAAGAATCAAAGGTAAATGATCCCTCAATACCTTTTGTATTAGGGATTATAGGAGAAAATCCATTTGGTAATTCCATAGAAAAAATATATGCAACTCAAAAAATTCGTAAAAAAGAAGTTAAAATCATTCTTATCTCACAACTGAGTCAAATTGCAGATTGCCATCTTGTTTTTGTGTGTCAATCAGAAGAAAAAAATCTTGAAAGAATAGTTGAATTTGTAAAGGGAAAACCAATACTGACTATAAGTGATTGTGATGGATTTGCAGAAAAAGGGATTCACATTAACCTTTTTTTGTTAGATGATGAAATTAGATTTGAAATAAACTACGAATCGGCAAAGGATTCTCATTTATATCTTAGTTATCAGATATTAAATTATGCTAAAATAGTAAAAACAAAATAATTACCTGATGTTTAATATCAGGTTGAAATTGCTATGTAAATAAGGAGTACTGATAAAGCTATTCTTATGAATAAAACTTATACTTATAAAAGATATTTATCTCTCTTATTAATTGTTTTTTTGTGTTCATTACAACTATTGGCGCAACAGAAGGAAAATGGCATTAATAAACTATTCGACCTCTCTTTGACAGATCTTATTTCGATAAAAGTTGTTTCAAAAAAAACTGAATCTATTACAGAATCACCTGCAGTTGTATCTAAAATATACATGAGTAACATGAAAAACATTGGAATACATTCTTTATACGAAGCACTTAACCATATTCCCGGTGTTTTGGTAATAGATGGTGGAGTAGGTAATAAGATTGTGACCATCAGGGGTGTAGGTGAGGTTTTTAATCAAAAGGTTCTTTTTATGGTTGATGGAACTCCGTATTATATGAGTTCGCACAGTGATATACCGTTACTTGGTATTCCTATTAGTTCTATTGACTACATTGAGGTAATAAGAGGACCAGGATCAGTACTACATGGTACTAATGCTTCTGCTGGTGTTATTAATGTTGTACTGAAGAAAGATTTAAAACGGTCTATGATTCAGGTGAGAGGAGGGAGTCAAGGTTTGTTGAATACAGGTATAGATGTCTCTGTTCCAATAAATCAAGATGGTAACTTTTTTTTAGGTTTGGGAGCCCAAAAGATGCTAACTGGTTATAATTCTTACTATCCATACTCAAGACTTGAAGATTACTTTGTTAAAGATCAGGTTACAGGTGAAGATATTTCTAACAAAGTTTATTGGAAAAGAGATAGGGATAAATATATACCCCTTCCTACCTCAGGTACAATTAATCGTGTTGAGGAATATTTTAACATAATAGGAGGCGTAAACCATAAGGGTTTTAAATTGATTTGCAGTGCATTTCAACAAGAAAGAACTGGTTTGGGATCAGTTCTTGCAGTTTATCAGCCTTCTGATGCTATTTTTAAAGGTAGTTTGGTTCATGCTGAATATAGGCTTAAAAAAAAGAATTGGACAATAACTCCATATATTGATCATAACATAATGTTTCTTGAATTTCATGCTCAAAGTATCCATTGGAAGGAAGAGGATGGAAATCATTCATTTATAAAAGTAGATGATAATCATTGGTTAACCAACATGGATAAGGGTTTACTAACTTTCGAAGATCCATGGAGAAATAATTATCGAATTCGATATGGTTCAACCTGCCGTTATAGTTTTAAACTATTGAATAATAATGATAATCTTTTCTTTGGATTTGAACATGAACAACGCAGTAACGGCCGTTATATAAGATACGATGAGCATAAAAAAATAGAATGGTTGAATGCTCAGCCGGCCGGAACTGTTAATGAAACCAGTTTGTTTGGACAAGCAGAGTTGTCTTTTTTTAACCAATTAAAACTAGTTGCAGGAGGAAGATATGTAAATAATGGATTTATAGGTAATAGGTTCACTCCTCGAGGATCGTTAGTTTATTATATAAATAAAAAAAGTACATTAAAGCTTTTGTATTCAGAAGGTTTTAACTCACCAAATCTTCATCAGTTATATGCTGATTTACCTAATGTTAAGGGAAATAAAAATCTCAATGCCGAAAGTATACGCAATTGGGATTTTGCTTATACATATAGTTCTAAAAAGCATTTGTTTGTAATAAACCTGTATTATTTACAGTTAGAAGACATAATTGCACGAGTAAGGCAAGAGAATACAACTGTATTAATAAATTCTAATATTAAAGGATTTGATAGACAAGGAGCAGAAGTTGATTATCAATATCTTGGAGACAGAATGAAAATACGCACAAGTTTATCATATCAGCACCAGGGGAACGAAGAATACCCTATTGATATAACTGCTAAGATACACCCAAAGTTTATATATACTTTAGGTGCTACCTATATATTTAATAACCATTTTTCGATAGGTATTTCAGAGCAAATGCTTAGCAAGCGTAAAGGTTATAATAGAGGTTTAGATGAAATTAAAGAATTAGCAATAAGTAATTTAACTAATTTAAATTTCACTTATAATTGGAATACTATTAGATTCGATATCACTTTATATAATATATTTGATAGTAGACAAGAGAATCCTGATTTACCACTTAGAGTATATTCATTGCAAAATTCACCAGGTAGAAGCATTTATTTTGGGATTAATTTTAATCTGTAAAATAGTACTTATAATTTGCTTTTTCGTTAGATCTAGTATTATAAGTAAATGTTTAAGGCTGTTAAAATTTAACTGCTTTTTTCTCTAAAAAAGATATGTTAAAAAATGGAATTTACTTAATCTGTAGAATCATAAATCCTTCATAATCTTGTTGCTTATCTATTGAAAAATCTCTATATTATTGTTTATGAAAATGATTCAAAATATTTCTATTAAGAATAAGCTAATTGGTATTATTTTACTTGTTACCATGCTTGTAATTGGAATTGGTTTTGCCATTTTTATTTTTAGCGAAATTAAACGATCTAAAAATGAATTAAAGAATAGTACAATAGTTAATGCTTCATTAATTGGAGAATATTCATTAACGCCATTGTTTTTTGATGATTCGATAGGAGTAGCTAAGATAATTGGAAAACTTAAAACCATACCATATATAGAATCAGGCGGAATTTATAATAAGTCTGGAGAATTGTTTACAAGCTATACTCCTATAGTGGATGAGAGTGTACCTTTAATATATAACAAAAGGTATGGTAGTTACTTTAAAGGAAAAAAACTACATGTTTATCAACCAATTGTTTCTGATAATGAAGTTTATGGCACAATATATTTACGAGCTTCTACTCATCTTTTATGGCAAAAAATAAATAGAAATATTATAACAATGATTGTTCTTATGATAGGATTGATGATTTTATCGTATTTCTTTGCAATCAGGCTTCAATCAATAATTTCTTTACCAATATTAAACTTAGCAGAGGTTACACAAAAAATATCCAATAATGCCGACTATTCTCTTCGGTTACAAAAACAAGGTTACGACGAAATAGGAATACTTTACGGGAGTTTTAATAAAATGCTTGAACAGATTGAGATTCGTCAAATAGAAAGAAATAAAGCCGAATATGCATTAAGAGAAAGTGAAAAAAGATTTCGTAAATCATTTGAAAATTCACCTGTTGCTATATTAGAAGAAGATTTTACGGAAGTAAAAGAAGAAGTAGATAAAATTATTGAAACGCATTATGATATTGAAGCTTATCTTGAAGGAAATCCTAAAAAAATTAAGCACTTGGCTAAATTGGCTAAAATAAAAGATGTTAATAAAGCTTCATGTATATTATTTAATGCCAACGATAAGGAAGAGTTATTGGTTAATTTTCCAAAAACTTTTACTGCTCTATCTTTTGAGGCCTTTAAAAAAGGTTTAATTGCAATGGTTAATGGAAGACACCATATGACATTAGATGCAGAGGTATTAACCATAGATAGAATAACTCGCCATGTCACTATAAATTGGGCAATTGTTCCTGGCAGTGAAAAAGACTTTTCTCGTGTGTTAGTTTCTCTTATTGATATTACAGAACGTAAAATAAATGAATCATTAACAAAGCTGAGGTGGAACCTTAGGCAACTGGCAGACTCTTATAATGTTGATGAACTAATCGCGAAAGCCTTGGGTGAGATTGAAGAAATCATGCAAAGCAAATATAGTTTTTACTATGTTATGAGTTTTGATGAGAAAGGTGCTTCCAGCAAATATTATTCACAAAAGACTGAAACGGAATTTATTTACCAAACAAAAAATGGAAATAACATAAAAAATGAGGAATCAGAAATATGGCGTGAATGTTTAATGACTAGAAAACCAATATTTAAAAATAAAATTATACATGAACATAAAACTAACCAAAATAGGAATATTTTATACAAACAATTAGCAGTTCCTATAGTAAGTAATAATAAGATTGTGGCTATTTTGGTAGTTTGTGACGAATCAAAAAATTACACTAGTGAAGATATTATTACCTTGAATCAATGTGCTGATGTTTTATCAGAAATCATTAAAAGAAAGCGTGCAGAAGAAGAAGTTCTAAAGCGTGAGAAAAAGATTGAGGAACAAATGAAAGAATATCAAGCTTTGAGTAATAAATACATTATTAAAAATGAAGAATTAACTCAAAGCCTTTATAATGTTCAAAAAATTAATGACGAACTCCAAAAAGCAAGGGTAAAGGCGGAAGAAAGTGATAAACTTAAATCCTCGTTTTTAGCTAATATGAGTCATGAAATTAGAACTCCTATGAATGGAATTTTAGGTTTTGTGGATTTATTAAAGGAGCCTCATTTGTCAGGAGATCAGCAAGTTGTTTATTTGGATGTAATTCAACGAAGTGGGCTCCGAATGCTTAATATAATAAACGACTTAATTGATATCTCAAAAATAGAAGCAGGGCAGGTAGAAATTAATTACAAATGGGTAAATGTTAATACAATAATGGATGATCTTTATAATTTTTATAAACCTCCTGCTGAAAATAAAGGAATTAAAATTTCATATGAAAAGAAATTGTCAAACAATGAAAGTCAATTATATACTGATAATACTAAATTAAATCAAGTATTATCAAATTTAGTTAATAATGCTATAAAATATACAAACAAAGGATTTGTTCATTTCGGATATTCAGTAGAAAAAAATAAAATTAAATTCTTTGTTGAGGATTCAGGTGTAGGTATACCTTCAGGTTTGGAAGATAAAGTATTTGAGCGTTTTAGACAAGCAAACCTTAAACCTGAAAAAGCTAATGAAGGAGCAGGATTAGGTTTAGCTATTTCTAAAGCTTATGTAGAAATGCTTAAGGGGAAAATAGGAGTTATATCTCAACTCAATAAAGGTTCAGTATTTTATTTTATTCTACCATTTGAACATAAAAATAAACCAGTTTTTGAAGAATCATTACCAATTGTAGATGAAAGGTTAGATTTTACAGGTTCTACAATATTAGTTGCAGAGGATGATGAAGTTAGTTATTCGTACATTGAACAGGTTTTATCAAAAACAAATGCAAAACTTTTACATGCTTGGGATGGGAAGAAAGCAATTGAATTATGTTATAGCCATCCAGAAATTAGCATGATTTTAATGGATGTAAAAATGCAAGGAATGGATGGACTTGAAGCCAGTAAGCAAATTAAGGAATTTAGACCTGAATTACCAATTATTGTACAAACGGCCTATACTTTTAATATTAATAAACAAAAAGTAATAAATATGGGCTGTGATGATTATTTATCGAAACCACTAAATAAAAAAGAATTAATCTTGTGTGTTGAAAAATATATGAAATAATGTTACAGAAATGGGAGGGGAGTAATTAAAATGGGTTTTTATGTATAAATGGGCTGTTACAAAAATATATAAGCAACAGCCCTTATGATTTTATAAAAGTATTAATCTACAACAAAATCAATAGAAGTTTCAAACCCCATATATCCATAGCTATACGATACTTTATCACCTTTATTGAGATCTATTTTTTCGGTAACTTCAAATATTCCTGTATTTAAATCAGTTTCTGTTACAGTTACTTTTTTAGAGAATTTTCCATTCACAAAACAATTAATTTCTCCATTGTCAACCTTTTCCCAATCCTTATTAAGTGCAGCATTTAATTTTAAAGTAATTGTAGATCCTTTTTCAATTGAATCATCAATCTTATTACCTTTTTTATCAAGAGCTTTTAAATTATGCGATCCTAATGTTGAAAAAATAATGGTAGACTGCCAGCTTCTGTTACTAATTCCCCAACCTTCTGTAGTATACCAATGATTATGACTTTGGGCCTTATTTTCTGTTGAAGCTTTTTCTTTAGGAAATGGAAAAGCTGCATCTAAAGGAGTTCCATCTAACGTTCCTCTAACTGCACCTAAACGACCTGCACCGCCAGGATCTTTAATCGGCCATCCATTTTCCACTCCTTTCCAATACCCATTCTTTTTCACCCTTCGAGCATCTTTGTGACTATAATGCGCTTCAGAAGGATTTAATCCAAATACCTGATTAACTTGAGACCAACCTAAATCTCTTAATTCTGGATCATTTGTTAAATGAGCTATAGCAAACATAGAACCACCAAGGCCTGTATTGCCTAACTCTTTTGATTTAGGATGAGCCCATTCAGTATCACTATGCTTTCTATAGTGCCAGAAATTATTTGTTTTTTCTTTCATATGTTTACTCCAGGCCTTTAGTTTTTTAACCGTTTTTTTTGGAGCATGTTCCGGAGCAACCATTAAAAAATATGCTAATGCCTGTGGGGTTAAGTGTTCTCCATTTCTAATCCACCACATATGTCTTGGATTATTAAAATCCCATGTTTTAATAACATCATTGGCACAATCAATAGCATACTGAAGGTACTTTTCAGGTTCTCCATCTTTCTCATTAAGTTCACATTGATACATCATAAGATTACGGATTACACCCATTCCAAGTACATTTCCTAATTCATTAAATTCGTGCCAACCTTTGGCTACCCATTTATAACCTTTAACATAAAATCTAACTTCCTTGTGCCTATCATATTTTTCCCAATTTTGCTTAGTGAATTGCCTATATCTATAGTAGGCATGTTTGTGTAAGTAAGGTTTTAAAAACGAGTGGTAAGCAGCTAAAGTAGAAGCTAAATGGTCTAATGTGTTTTGATAGTCATAATATTGAAGTTCTTCTTCATTAGGATATCCAATACGATAGGAGCCATGTCCTCTTTTTCCATTATAATCTCTATGATGAAAAGCAAACTCACTATGCCATAAAATAAGTTTGATTAAATCAGGTACATTATTGTCTTTAAAATCGTTATGCCATTGATCGTATAGTGATGGGTTTGCTGCATATTGAAGAATTTCAAAGGTCGTTTCTAATCCATATGCACCTACATCTCTTGTAGGACCGCCACCTGCAGCTTTTATTTCGTTTGAATATATAGGATTGTCAGAAACTCTTGCATCAATAAAAAACTGATATGCTAATTGTGAAGATAACGATTCCATTAGGTAAGGAGCAATCCAAAATGGGACAGATTCTTTATTAGCAACTTTAATGATATATTCCTGATTTGGCTTGTTGGGATTAAAATCTGTAAAATCGCCTGAAAATCCATTAATCTTCCCTTTAAACAAAGATTTATTCGATTTATCACCTTTTAGATAGATGTTAAAAGGAGTTCCATCATCAACACCATAACATACAAACCTTTTTGCTTCATTTGAGTTATAACCCATTTGATTTACAATAGGTCTAGAAATACCAATATTATCTATGTTTTGAGCAAATCCAGATAGAAATATTAGCATTGATAAACAATATAAATATACCTTTTTCATACTAAATGTTATAAGAGATTATTTTTTAACCTTTAAAACCCTGATAATAAGGCCTTCTTACTTACTAAGTTATTTATTTTTATTTAAAGGCCAATCTCTTACTCCGTGTTCTTTTGCCCAATTATTGTATTCCAATTCAAGTTTTTGAGCAATTTTTGCGTTTTCTGAGATAACATTATGATTTTCGTATGGATCAATACTAAGGTCGTAAAGTTCCCAGGATTTTTTATGTAGTTTAACTAATTTCCACTTGCCTTGTCTTACAGCCTTATTTCCTTCATGTTCCCAAAAATAAAACCTGTTCGATTTTTGTTTTTTCCCATTTAATAAAGGTACAAAGCTAACACCATCATGAGGATCGATATTAACACTATTATATTTTAGAGGATATTTAGTTTGAGAAATTTCCAAACAGGTAGGCATTATATCATTTATATGTGCTGGTTCTTTTGATATTGTACCTTTTTGCTTTAAACCATTAGGCCAATGTACAATCAGGGGAGTAGATATACCTCCTTCATGTTGTCTTCTTTTTCCGTATCGTAATGGAGTGTTAGAAACATTGTACCATTTTCCATAAGCACAATTAGAGTACCTAGTTCCAATAACTGCATTTTTCGTTTTATTAAAACTAGATGGACAACCGCCATTATCAGATAAAAACATGATTACCGTATTATCGAATAAATCTTTTTCTTTTAAGCTTTGTGTTAAACGACCTATGTTTTGATCTAAACAGTCCATCATTGCAGCATAAACCTCCATTTTACGAGCTTCTTGTTTTTTATTTTTCACTTTATCCCAAGATGGGTAGAGAGGATCAGAAGCTGGAATATTTTCATCAGTAATACCTAATTCTTTTTGTTTTTTAATTCTGTTTTTACGAATTTCATCATAACCTCCATCATATTTACCTTCGTATTTTATAATATCTTCCTCTTTTGCTTGCAAAGGAAAGTGAGGGGCAATATATGCCAAGTACATAAAAAAAGGTTTTTTCTTATTTTCAGGTTGATGAATAAATTCAATAGCAGCATCTGTAAAGGCATCCGTAGAATACCATGTTGAATCAGGATGAACTTGTTTCCCATTTTTGTAAACATCTCTTTTGTAAAATTTCGATGGATAAAAGTAGATTCCTCCACCCATAGGGGTACCATAAAATTGTTCGAACCCTCTTTTATCTGGCCAATGTTCGCGAGCACCTCCAACATGCCATTTTCCCGACATAAATGTTCTATATCCGTTATCTTTTAAGGCTTCTGCAATGGTAACACTATTATTACTTAAATATCCTTGATATTCTTCATAGTCAGATTTATCTGAGTCCATATGTCCCATGCCAGCATCCCATTGATATTGGCCTGTTAATAAACTAGCCCTTGAAGGACAACATCGAGATGTATTATAGAAGTGGGTAAATAACATTCCATTATTAGCTAATCTATCTAAATTTGGAGTTTCTATTTCTGATCCCATACAGCCAATATCAGAATAACCCATATCGTCAACAAGAATTACAATGATATTAGGTCTATCTTTTGCTTTTTTATTCTTACTTGCGTTTACATTATTGAAAAAAACTAATGTAAGAATTACTAGAATTAAACTTTTAGTATTGGTCATTTCTACACTATTTTATCTTCACGTTATTACTATTCAATTATAATACCATATACTGAAGACCATTCTCCTTTGTTACCTTTATGTATCCTTCTAATTCTAAAATCATATTTACCAGGCTTAAGACCATATATTTTAGCAGCGCCTCTTAGTCCTTTTATTTTAACAATCTTTGATTTTTTATTTGTTGATTTATATTCAATTTCATAATCATCCTTTTTATCAATAACAGTATAACCTACCATACAGCTATTTTGTAAAGGTACAATTGCTTCAATGTAGACAGTACTATCCGGAGTATTTACTGGAATTTTTGCCAACGATGGAAGTTTTTCGTTGCTTTCTTTTCTTGTATATAATTCTCTTATATCATAGGCTGCTTTCTTAGGTTGTCTCCAAACATTGTATGCTCCCCACGCCCTATTCTGAGATTTAGGAGTCCCTCCATACAAACTTCTATAGTCATTGTAAGTCCAAAGTGAAGATCCTATTACATAATCCAAACTATCAAGTTTCTTTATTTCATTTATCAAAGTTTCTGACAGACCAGATTCTGTAAGGCTTTCTCCAACTTGTTTTTTCCCTATTTCTGAAAAGAAAATTGGTTTATTTGGCCAGGTATTATGCAGTTTAACAGCTTGTTTATAAGCAGGGCCATAACTATTATAACATACAACATCACAAAGATCAGCAGGGTCAATACCCAAAGTGTCAGCTTTTGTTGCAGTAAAGCTAACGTATGTTTTTAAACGCGTAGTATCTAAATTATCCACATGGTTAAACATTGTTTCAACAAAACCATATACCTTAGGACTCATTTGACGCCCTTTTTTATCTTTATCTGCAATCTCATTAGCTACTGACCATCCAATAATACTAGGGTGGTTAAAATCCCTTTCAATCATTTCGGTAAGCCATTGTTTAGTTAAAGGGTTTTCTGGTATTAACTGAGGATCTCCTTTTCCCCAAACTGGTATTTCTTCGAAAAGAAGCATACCTATTTCATCACAATAATCAAGTAGAATTTTAGGTTGGGGGTAATGCATAATTCGGGTAAAATTACATCCCATTGCCCTCATTGCATCAATATCAAATTTAACAAGGTGTTCTGGTTCTGTTTGTCCATAGGCACGATGATCTCCAACACGGTTAAATCCATTTAAATAAATAACCTTCCCGTTAAGTAACATGCGAGAGCCTTGAACTTCTATTTTTCTAATTCCAAAACGATCTACAACCTGATGTACGGTGTCATTATTTGAAGATATTAATGTTGTTGAAATTTTATAGAGGTTTGGTGCATTTACATCCCAAAGTTTAGTTTGACCTTTATTCAGATTAAACTTTACATTTAATTTTAAACTTTCACTTTTTTTCGCTGTAATTTTTTGTTCAATTTTTTCACCAATTGTTTCATTACCATGTTTGTCAAGGATTGATACGATTAGTTTACCTGAAAAATCATTTGAATCATAATTCTTAATAAATATATCATTAGTTACTTCAGATGTACCCGTTTTCAAATTAGGGGTTGCAATAATTTGTTGACGCATGATTCGTTGCTGATTATAACGAAGAATGGTTACATCACGACTAATACCTCCCCAATGCCACCATGCGCCTCTTTTATACTTATTATTAACAGAAATGGCTATAGTGTTCTTTTTACCAGGAACTAATTTATCAGTAATATTAAACTCAAACGGAGTATAACCTCCTATGTGACTCCCTAATTTAGAACCATTAAGCCACACATCACATTTTTGATATACAGCCCCAAACTGTAAAAATATCTTACCTTTATTCCAATCTTTAGGTACAACAAATGATTTTCTGAAATATCCAGTACCTTTAAATTCAGAATAATCATTTTCTGTATCCCAATTTCCAGGTATATTAATTTTAAACCATTTACTACTATTATACTTTACGTTTACCCAAGAATTGTTCTTTTCTAAATTTTTATCATTGGAGAAGTCCCATTGTCCAGATAATGAGATTTTTTCTTGTGCAAATGATACTGAACTTAAATTGAATACTAGAATTGAGAGAATTAGAAATGTTTTTTTAGTTTGTTTTATGATTTGAGAGTTTTTCATATAAAAAATGTTTAATGCTGTTTGATTAACAGTTATATAAATATCAATTGAACTTTTTTTAAAAAAAGATGGGTTACAATTATTTACGAAATAGTAATACCCAAATTAAATAGTAAAATTAACTTCTAGTTATATATAAATTGTAAACATTGGAGTTTATAATTCCGGAAACGATACCGAAAACGCTTTTTTGTATCGGGAACGTTTTCGTTATTAAATTTCTTTTAGTATGTTTGTACCCTAACTTACAAAAAGACGGGAATACTCGCGGGGAAGTTAAAAAAATAGCTAATTACGATAATCTTAATTAAATACTTATTAGTTTGATTACTAAATCAGTTACATTTGTTTGTAACTTTTTTTTGATGTAACACTATAAAGTATTATGGACTACATACTATTAGCTCATTAAAGAATTGTTACTGATTGATGTATCATGATAATGATATCAATGACAATACTTTAATGATTAATTAATAAAAAATGCTTATTATTGTTAAGTAATCTTAAAATACGTTTATGAAGAAAATCAGTCATCGTTTATTATTAGGTTTTGCAACGTTTTTTCTATTGTTGGCATTTATTATATCATTAAGTTTTTATTCCAATAATAGAATAAAAAAAATAGATAAGTTATATACCGAAACCAAGCAGTATTATAGTAGTCATCGAGGTGCTAGGTTATGTTATTATATCTATTCGGCGGAGCAAAATAAAGAACTAGGAGAGAAAGCATTGTTGTTGGTAGAGAATATATATACGATTATTGAATCAATGGAAACAACATATAAAGAAACAGACTTGATGGAGTCAATTGATAGTTTGTATTTTTTTTATGATGGATTTAAAAAGAGTTTAGATTGGAAAGTAGAACAATATCCAATTAGGTATAATAGTAGTAAAAATATTTTAGATAAAATAAGTAGGTATAGGTTATTAGATCTTAATTCTGATAAAGAGGACATTAGTAGCAATTTTGATGATATTCAGCAAATATTAAGTAATTGTGTTATTACTGTTACAAAGGATCAGGTTGAAAGCCTTATTGAATCCAAAAGTGAATTAATAGAACTACTGGTTTCAGATAATGAGGATATTATTAGTGATCTGGAAACCATGATTGAAGATTTGAAGAAAGATCTTAAAAACAATGATTTGTTTGCGGTTTCTTCTGATCGATTATGGAAGCGAATGGAGATTGTTGAAAGCTATATACTTTCGGATAAGAAAAGTGTAGTTACTCAAAATGGATTTGTTCAAATAGGTAGTTTAATTGCTGCTCTTCTTTTTATAATAATAACATATTTCAGATTGATAAATCCAATTGGAATTGGTATACAGCAAGGAGTTGAAGCAGCAAGTAAAATTTCTGCAGGAAATCTATCTGCTAAAATATCAGATAAACTTATTGCACGTAAGGATGAACTTGGTGATCTTGCAAAATCATTACGAAAAATGACCGAAAAATTAAATTCTACCGTAAATGCAATTAGAAATAATGTCGGCGAATTAACTGCTCAAAGTAAAGCATTAAATTCTACTTCAAGTTCCATGTCAAAGTCAGCCAATGGCCAAGCTGCATCGGTAGAAGAAATTAGTTCTACATTAGAAGAATTTACGAGCAATATTGATCAGAATCTACATCATGCAGTCGATTCAGAGAAAAAGGCTAAAAATTCGGTACAAAAATTAAATCAGGTAGCAGAAAATTCTAAATCAACATATGAATCTTCTGTTGAGATAAAAGAAAAAGTGCAAATAGTTACTGATATTGCTACTCAAACTAATTTACTTTCATTAAATGCATCGGTTGAAGCTTCAAGAGCTGGAGCAGCAGGAAAAGGCTTTCAAGTTGTTGCTTCTGAGGTTCGAAGTTTAGCGGATAGAAGTATGTCTGCTGCGAAGGTAATATCAGACTTAACAACGAATGGAGAATCTGTATCAGCCGAAGGAGTTCAACTATTAGAAGATATTTTGCCTGAAATAAATAAAGTAGCCAAATTAATTTCAGATGTAACTCATTCTAGTAAAGAACAGCACTTAGGTGCACAACAGATAAATACGGCATTGGCAGAATTAAATCAAATCTCACAAGAAACTTCATCTGATGCAGAACAATTATTTGAGATGTCTAAAAATTTAGAAAAGCAAGCTAAACATTTAGAGTTATCGATTAAATTCTTTAAATAGAAATATTTGAACTTCGTAATAAATAAAAAAACCAGTAAGACACTACTTACTGGTTTTTTGCTATTTAATAAATCCTATTTAAGATTTTAATAATATACCACCGATTCGTGTAAAAACTTGATGTCTTTTAAGTATTTCTCAGGTAAAGGAATAATGCCTCTAAAACGCCAGGAATCATAACTATATTCAGGATTTTTAGTTAAGAAGGAACGAGCTTTTTCATCCAGAATTATTTTTTCCACACTTTGATTTTTTGTTTCGCTAAAAGAAATATTGGAAGCACCTGAGATTACAGTCTCTGTCTCGAATTCAATTAGATGCTTTTGGTCTGCAATCATACTAACGAATTTTTTGCCAGAATTCATAATTAATTTTTCACCTTCATAATTATAGTTAACTTCATTCTTTACTTTTATGGTTTTTAAATCATTTCTAGGCGTATTATTCAATAGAGTTGTATTACTTAAATATTTTATTCCTAATGGTGACTTTTCCCACGAAACATGAAGAATTGCATAATTAGATTTGTCAATATATAGCCTACCTCTATCTCTACTGTGATATATATCTGCTTTTTGATCGAAATCAATAACATAGCAATCTATTTTATTATGTAATATGCTTCCTTTTAAATTCCATTCAAATTCTTTAATTAACTCAATGGTTAGAAATTCGGGTGAATTAGCTAATACATCCATTTGAACAGGATATGTGAGTTCTCGATGATTTGGATTAACTGTTGGCATAGGATCACCATCGATATCCTGAAGAGTTCTAAAACCAGTCACTTCTAATCTTTTATTACTAGCCTGGTGTACTGTTCTACCTACAGCATAATTAAATGCAACTTCTTCTATTTCATAAACATTACCATCAATTAGCATTGCTTCCCTTGAAAAACCTTTATACGGTTGCATATTATAGTACAGTGATTGAATATTTCGAATCGCTTTTTTTACAATATTTATTGGTAGTTCATCAATTGGATTAATGTTTATTTTAGTAGGATTTAATTTTATTAAATTGTCTTTACCTTCTAATTTATTAATATTGATCTCTTTATCAAAATAACCACAACTACTTACTAATAATTTTTCGGAGTTAAACTCATCTTTATCAATAATAAAATTACCATCTCTATTAGAAATAGTGTTTTTATATATATCTAATTGATTGATTTTCGCCATCTGAATAGGCATACCTGTAACCGAATCAACAACTTTTCCAGCAATTATATATTCTGGAAATTCAACTTCTAATTCTTCTGAACTAATAGAATTATTTGATGCTATTAAATTATTTTCCTTTGAATCTAAAGGGATTGGTGCAAAATAAGCTCCTGCTTTTCCATCAATCCCTACACCTTGGATATTCAAGAAAACATCTTTCAAAATTCCATTAGCAAAAAAAGATGCTGAAGCATTACCAAGAGAATCTGTAATTATATTAGCATCCCAAAAAAGAGTCTTTTTAAAGTTATTAGGATCAGAAGAGTCTTGTTTGTTGTATTTTGGTGTATAAAACTCTTTGTAAACTGATAATCCTTTTAGTTTTGTTGTTATTGCTCCGACTGGTGGAGTATAATACGGACCTTTTCCTGATTTAGTGGTTATAAACAAATAAGATGCTGTACGATTCCTCAGTCTGTCTTCTAGAACTTGTGATCCTTGAGGATCAGAGACAAATCCAGGATTTTCTTCAAGTTCCATAAGCTTATCTTCATTAATGCCAAATACTTCTGTGTTAAGCCATTTTAAGTCAGAGTTTTCTGGTTTTGCAAGAAAGTTAATTGTTTCAATTTCACTAGGATCCATATTCTCAAAAAACTCATAAGGAAAAACGCTCATTCCTTCTAAGAAAACACCATCAACAGTTATTATTAAAAAGCTTTCCGGATTATCAAGAACTTGAAAAGATGTAACATAAATAGGTTCATCTTTATCTAAAAAAGAAGTATCTCTATCATAAATAAGTAGGTTGCTATGACGTTTTAGTCTTTTTATTTCATTCCAATTGTACATTCCCTGAGATATATCCAATCCAGGTATCTTATCCGCAAGAAGGTCCCACATGTTATTATACCAAGATGATTCTTTTGCAAATGCTTCAATTTGAGTGCTTTCAATTACGACATCTGGTGTTCCTGATTTTCGAAATAAAGAGTCTCTTAAATTAAGATATTTTGATTTAACGTCTACTTGTTTAATTTCGATTATATCAGGACCAGGAAAAAAGTAGTTATCCCTTCTTTTAATTGGAACTATATTAAGTGTATCTAACTCAACAATTTGTTTATATGCCAAATTATCTAGATAACTAACATATTTCGTTCCTATTTCTGATAGTTTATTAAACGAAGATCTATTAAACTTAAACCCGTCTACATTGGACTCAAGACTTAAATTGTAATCTTTTGATTTCCCATTTTTTGACCTAGTTAAAAGATCTAGTTTTAATTCACCACTAAAATCAGGTAACTTAATTGAATATTCTCCAATTTCATTTGTGCTTACTTGTTCTATAAAAAAACCATTTTTTCCTTTTAGTTGAGCTACAATTTCTGTTTTAGGAGGAGCAGGTTTTGTATCCGTTTTTTTAGTTACTACACCTTTAAGATACATAAAATCTTCCTTTGAGAAATTTAATTGTGGAATCGAATCTTTTGTTACGTCATCCCAATTAAACCGTCTCCACCCATTAGTCATCATAAGCAAATCTATATATAAAAAGCGATTAGGATTTTTAGGATCAATGTATTCTGTATTATCTGGTAAACTTCCATTTAAATCAGATGATAATAATAAATAGTTCTTAATATTGCTATATTGTATGTTTCGTTTATCTGTGCGTATTTCTGATACGCCAATAGCAAAGCTACCAACTACAGGTTGGTTTATTTCATTCGTAACTTTTATTCCTAAATCAACCTTATCTCCTGGTTTATAGGAATTTTTATTAAAGGATAGTTGAAGATTTAATTGATCATTTTTTTCAATATACACCAGCCTTTCTGCACGTGGTTTACCATCTATAAATAATGTAAATGTAGATATTCCAGAAGGGAATTTTGATTTACCAATTTCTATAATACCTTGTTGATTTCTAATTGAACCTTGCTTTATATAATATGGAATACCTCTGGTATGTCCTAGTAAAAAAAATGACTTTTCTTCTTTCAATTGAGCACTCAATTGAATTAGAATTTTTTCTTTATTTTGCTTAACTAGACTTAACGCTATTCCGTTTTCTTTAACATCAGGTAGTTGGATTGGAGAGGAATACCCCCCATAACTAATTAAAGCAGTATATTGAGTTTCAGATTTAGGAACTAATAAAAAGTAACCACTTCCATTATACATAGTTTGGAAATTAGCAACCATATTACCATCACCATCTATTATATTGCCTCCAACACTTATTGGATTTCCATAAATATCAGTTGCTTTAAAAGCCACTTTATTGGGTTTTCCAGCAATAAATACTCCACCTTCAGGTAAAAACTGAATATCAACTTTTGATTTTTCTTTAAAGAGTTGTTTTTTGTAAGGTGTTATAGTTTCATTTTCATATGCTTTTATAGATACAATTGGACTTGAGTTTGCCAAGTAATTAGGAACAAAGAAATCTAATTGTATACCATCTTCTCCAATTTCAATTGTTTTATTAATAGAAACAGAATCATTGTATTCTAAATCAATTTCAAATAAACTAGAGATATTACTTAATGATTCCGTTTTTAGGAACAAGCGCAAAGTATCATTTTTACTTGATCCAGAGAGATATTCTTCTTTAATATCCCAAACAATAGGTTTAATTTGTGTACCACTAATATCAATATACTTTCGAAAGAAAAAATCTTCTGAAAAGTTTTTCATATAATTGGTGTAAGATACCAACTGATATCTACCTGGTTTAGCATTTGCAAAAATAGGTAAGTATCCTCCAGTAAAACCATTAAATAATTCATATATCTGATGGAAAACAACTTTGTTTTCCGGACTTATTAAATCTACATACAGATATTTCTCGTCAGTAACAGGAACATGGCTAGTTGCATTTACGACAGATCCTTTGAACCAAACAGTATCAGCCTGTTGATAAAATTCTCTATCGGTTTGAATAAAAACCTTTTCTTGTTTGGTATTTATTAGATAGGAGGGAAGTTGTTCCTCCACTAATTTTTTAACAGAGTTTTGTCCATTAGATATTACAGAACAGAAAAGGAGTAATAAAAAAGGAAAGATTTGAACGATTTTTTTTTTCATGATAATAGATTCAGTTGTTTTTTTGAGTTGTTATAATAAATCACATTAATTATAGTCAAAAAACAAACCAATTTAGAATATTACGAGAATTATGAATTATATAATCAAACGAAAACGTTTTCGAAAAACGGGAACGTTTTCGAAATGTTTTCACAGCATAAGAAGAGTAATAAGTTAATCAGCTATTGTAATGTTATCTTTTACATTCACTAGGGAATACATAAATATTGTTTTCAACATCGTAAATAGTTCTAATTAAATCTTCTGGTACTTTTGTTTTAGACACATATGCTTTAAAACCGTATTGGATTAGTTTTTGGAGGTAGACTTTATCTTGATACATGGTTGTTGCAATAAGCTTAATTTTAGAATTGAAATAATTAACTCTTATCGCAGTTTCAAAACCATCTAATTCGGGCATCTCAATATCCAGAAGAATTATGTCGGGTCTATATAAATGAATATTCTCAAGAAGTTCAACTCCAGATGTAAATTCAGATAGAATTGTAATATTACTTTCATTTTCTAATAATGCAGCAATACCATTTAAAAATTGATTGTTATCATCTACTGTTATGAGTTTTATTTTTTTGCTCATTTTTTGGGGAGTAACTTATTTTTATTGTGGTGTTAATGTATAGTTGAAAACCATTACAATATTACTATCATATTAATTTATATTATTGTTTATTTCACTAAAATGATTTCGTCATTTACCTAATTTAACTAAGTAAAATTACATACTTATCGGTGAAAAAGTTTGTACAACGGATGGTGAATAATTGATTTGATAGTTTCACCATCCTATATTTCTTAACTATGTTATGTCGTTTTGAAGTAATCAATAACTTTATTTAAGTTTTGAGCCTGATTTGCTAACTCTTCTGCACTTGATGATAACTCCTCAGCAATAGATGCATTATGCTGAGTAGTATTATTGAGCTCTTGAATGGCAGCATTTACTTGGTCAACACCGTTGGTCTGTTCTAAACTTGCTGCTGTTATTTCTTGAACCAACTCATTTGTTTTTGAAATTTTTGGAGTAATTTCTTTTACTAAATTTCTGGAGTTTTCTGATTCACTTTTACTAATATTTGAAGTTACAACTATCTCATCAGCGGCCTTTTTACTAGTCTCTGCTAATTTGCGAACTTCGCTAGCTACTACGGCAAATCCTTTACCAAACTCACCTGCACGAGCTGCCTCCACTGCTGCATTTAAAGAAAGAATATTTGTTTGAAATGCAATGTCATTGATTATTGATATTTTTTCGATAATGGTGCTTACTGATTCAAAACTTTTATCAGCTGATTCAGCCACAATTTTCATTTCATCGTAAGAAGAAGAAGAAATAATAGATGTTTCCTGTGAGTTTTGTGTATTATTGGTTATATTACCTGTAATTTCTTCCATAGTGGACGAAATTTCTTCTAAGGAAGATGCTTGTTCTGAAGAACCTTGAGAAATAGTTTCAGCAGTACTACTAAATTGCTCACTAGCAGCAGCTAGATTCGTCGCATTACCTTTTATTTCATTTATTATTTTTCCTAATTGTTTTGACATTTCAACAATAGAGTTGTTTAATGTTCCTATTTCAGTAAGGCTTTTATCATGTTCATACGTAATGTCTAATCGTCCTTCACTAAGGAGCTTAACTTTTGCAATAGAATCTAATAATGGCTTTTTAACCCACTTATTAATGAGTATAAGGGCATATATCCCAATACCAACGGAAACTACAAACGATAATATTGGATTTATCATACCTAATGTTTTCCAAGTTGTAATCATACTCATAATAATTACAGTTGCAATGAACACTATTCCAAGCCTCATTAATATCGAATTTTTATAGAAGTATCTAAGAATTGCAATTCCAATTGGAATAGCAATCCCTATTTCAATTGCTTGCATAATAAATAATTGTTGAATTTCTTGAGGTGACATAATATTAGATTTTAATTACTGTTATATTTTGTATTGATAATTCCTTTGGGAATGCTAATCGGTTATTTTTCACTTTATAGTATTTACTAAATCTTCAGGAATAGAATTTTTAGATACAAACACTTTAAATGCAAGTGAAATGAGTTTGTTAAAAAGAAATTTATCCTGATACATGGTTAGTGCAACCATTTTGGTTTTAGGATAAGTGAAACTTATTCTTTTTGCTGTTTCAAAACTAGGTATACTAATATCTAATAGAATCATATCAACATTATATTCTATTAATTGAATCCCTGATTTCAAAACTTCTTCTATTTCATAAAAAAAAAGTACTAACCTCTTCCAAAAGGATGTGTTATCATCCATTTCAATTAATTTTATCCTACCCATGTAATGAAATACTTTTAATTGTGGTATTTTAAAGAGTTGTACGATGATTAATAGGGATGGTAATAGTGGATTCCTCGGAAAACAAGTGGATTATTACCGAATTGGTTTACGTATTTTTACGTAAGGAAATTAAATTTTTGTCGAAGACATAACTAGTAGTAAGGTTATCCTTGACTTGATAAAAAACAGTGGTACTTAAAAAAAACATAAAGAAAAAGGTAATAATTGTAGGTATCTTTATAGTTCAATAATTTCATTTTTAATTGCAAAAATTACCAATCCAGCAGTATTCTTGGTTTTTGTTTTCTGCATTAAGTTAGATTTGTGTGTTTCTACTGTTCTTGGGCTAACAAACAGTTTTTGGGAGATATCAGCATTACTTAAACCTTGACAAATTAACTCCAATACTTCAATCTCTCTTTTCGATAACTTGTATTTTTGTTTTTTGTTGTTTTTACTCTCTATGTTAGGAATGTTTAAAATAGCTTTATGAAGTAGTTCTGGTGAGAAATAACTCATATTGTTATTTACTTCACGTATGGCCTTTTCTAGCTCTTCAGGTGAAGCTTCTTTTAGTACAAAACCACTAACACCGGCTTTTATCATTTCATAATAGTAGCCTTGGTCACTGTACATAGATAGTGCAATTATTTTTAAATCGTGCTTTTTTATACGAGCTTCATTAGCAGCTTGGATACCATTCATTTCAGGCATTTCAATGTCCATTAGTACAATGTTTGCATCAATGGAGTAGATGTTGTCTATAAAATCTCTTCCATTTGTAAATTCCGCTGCAATTTCAAAATCATCAATTAATTCAAGTAAACTTCTAATTCCTTTTCTAAATAGTGTATGGTCCTCAACAATTGCAATTTTAATCATTTAAATAACATTTTTCTTTGGCAATTTGAATACAAACATTTACTCCATTTCCTGGTGAACTAATGTAATCAATAATACCTCCAATATTATTAATCCTAGATTGTATGTTAGTTAATCCAAAACCTTTGTTCTCTTTAATTTCTTTATTATAATCAAATCCAATTCCATTGTCCTGAAAGGTAATACAAAAGAATTTATTCATTTCTTTAAAGTGAATACTTATTTTTTTAGCTTCACTATATTTTAGTGAATTATTTATGAGTTCTGTTATCACTCTGTATACACTAATTTCTACTAACTCAGAGAAACGTTGTTCATCATTATACTCCGATTCAACTATTATGTTGCACGTATTTTCTAACCGATCTACAAAACTTTTTGTTGCTTGAATTAAACCAAAATTTCTTAGTACATGTGGACTTAAGTTATTAGACATTTCCTTAATTCCAACCAAAGCTTCTGAAATTAGTTCTTCAAGATTACTGATAGATTTAATATGTACTTCTGGCTTTTTAGATGATTTTAGATTATGTAGGTATATTCTGCATGTTGATAGTAATGGCCCTAATCCATCATGTAACTCTTTTGCTACTCTTTCTCTTTCCGACTCTTCTGCATTAATTGCCGATAAATACATTTCTTTTTCTAAGCGTTTTCGTTGTGTAATATCATTAAATGAAGTGATTACAGCAGGTTTGTTATTATAAGTGATTTGTCTGGTACGGGTTTCAATTATAATTTTTTTGTTGCTTCGAGTTTTTAAGTCATATTCCGAGGTAATATATGATTCATTATCTAGAGAATCTATGCGTTCTTTAATTAGTTTTGGAGAATTCTCTCCAACAAAAAAGCTTAAAGGATTAACATCAACAAATTCATCTTCTTTTAATTCCAATAATTCAAGGGCGCTTTTATTAGCAACAATTGGTTTTAAATGAGTGTCAAAAATAATTATACAATCTTTTGTGCTGTTAAATATATTTCTAAATCTCTCTTCACTCAATAATAAATCGTTATATACCTTTTTTTCATCAGTAACATCGTAGGCAAATCCAGAGTATTCTAATACATTTCCCGACTCATCTCTTTTAAATACTTTAGAATATGATTTGAATTCTCGTAATCCTAAGTGGGGTATATCTGCTTTGTATTCAATTATATTTACTTCGTCATCTTTTAAGTTGTTAATTTTTAATAAATTTTTGCGTAAACGTTCTTTCTCTTCAGGAAGGAAAACTTCCGCATCAAGACCTTTAATTTCCTGAAAAAATTCTTCTAATGAATACCCATAATTTTTAAGTCCGGACTCATTAATGTATTTTACTTCTCCATTTTTTACCTTCGCAATGTATATCAAAAATGGAGATGTATTAATTAGTTTTTCATAGAAATTTTGCTTCTCGATTATCATCTTTTTTGCCTTGGCTAAATCTCCAACATCAAAACCATAAATGGCATATTTAATTTTATTTCCTATTTTTAATTTAATTCCTTGATAAAAAATAGTCTGTATTTTGCCATTTTTATCTTCAAAATCAATCTCCAGAGTAGCAAATCCCTTGCTCTTTAGTTTATTAAGAGTTTTTTGATAGAGTTTCTGGTTTTTTACACCTTCAAACTTTGAATTAAACCTATGCTTAATTTCTTCGTTTGAAAAACCCATTGTTTGTTGATAGCTTTTATTCCAGAAATTAATTGATAAATCACTATTTAGTAAAAAAAATGTTCCAGGCAAGAAATCAATAATTTGCTTAAAAAGTTCTAATTGAAAAAAGTGGTCTCTTAACTTATATACTTCTGTTGATATGTCTATTAAAGATAACAACAAATAAACTTTGTAATAAGAGAAAGAAATTCTAATGTGTTTTATAGTATTATCTTTACACTTAATTGTATAATATCTGTTTTGGATTGTTTTTTTTGTAGCAAATGCATTTTTAATGCCTTTATTCCAAAATAGAAGGAGCTTTTCTTTGATATTAATATTACCGAAACAAATTTTACTTACCCAAGTATCAACACCATTTAGATCAATTAAAGTATAACCAAATGAATTAGTAAATTTATTATTAACTACTTTAATATTAAAATCCTTATCTAATAGGATAGAAGGAATAGGAAATTGATCGAATAATTCGTTGTCAAATAAAGTTTGTACCATACTAGCAATATAAAAATCTTAATCTAGATATGGAATAAGCTATGGGAAATAAATAGTAAGAATGTTTAAGAAATTAAAAGATAGAGGATAGGTATACAAAAAAGGGTTATGAACATAACTCACAACCCTCTTGGTATTTTTGGATGAATGCACTTAGTTATTTCTTTATGAATCTTAGTGTTTGATCATTTATCTTAATAAAGTATAATCCTTTACGTAAATGACTAACATCAATACTATTTCCAGATATAATATAACTTTGTTTATTTCCGATTAGATCTATTATTTCTATATTTTCAAATCGATTCAATCCAACTACAAATAATATATCTTCAACAGGATTAGGATAAATATCAATTTTTTCATTATCAATTTTTCCAATATCTGTCGGTGTTGAACAATCTTTAAGTCCTGTATCACCTTCTACGCAAATATCACATTCATCAATATATGCATTTCCACCAATATCTCCATTGCAGTCTGAAATATATTTGCCATAAACTTCGAATTCGAAAACTCTTGTCCTGTCTTCTGAACTTTTCGTAATGTTTAATCGAACTTTTGTGGCATTAACAGTTTCAAACCCCCAATACTTTGCAGGATCGGAATTATCTGTTACTGTTAAAGCGTCTACCCATGCTCCATTCTTCCAATATTGTAATTGGAAGTCGTTGATTGGTTTATTATATCCATCCCAACCAGTATAAAGTCTAATACCATTAATCGCGTAAATATCTTCTAAATTTATTTCTAACCAAAATGGATATTCTTGCCCAGTTGCAGAGAGCCATCTGCTTGCATCATCTATAATATTTCCATCATTAGCTTTTGATGCACCATAACTAGAGTTCAGATCCGAAGAAGACTTAATTGGTTTTCCGGTAGAAATAACTTCAGCAATTGTAGAGAACATCCAAACATCACCTGTTGTTATTCCATTTTCATTTACTTCGTCAATTCGCCAATAATAGGTGTGAGCATTTTGTAATCCAGCGTAGCTATAAGTAGTTCCAGATTGTGTAGATACTAAATCACTCTCATCAATAGTAGCATCATTGCTTAAGTACACCTTATGACTTGCTGCTCCATCACCACTTTCCCATTCTAAAATCCCGTTTGTTTCAATAAGCCCCGAATTGTCTTCTGGAGAAATATCTATTGCTTTATTAGGCTTACTAGAGCTACTTATTGTTCCATGAATATAAATTTCAGCAGCATTTATTTTCTGACTTGCGGATTCATTAGATAGACCAATTAATTTTATGTATCTGCCAGTAGCATTGAATTCAGCTGTTTTTAATGTTTTGTCTTGTACCCAAGTTCCACTGGCAACAGCATCTCCCCAAACATCAGAACTATTTGATACAAATATCTGATAATTTTTTATAGCATCTCCACCAGAAGCTCTTCTAGCCAAATACTTAAATTTAGTTAGATCATACACTGCTCCTAAGTCAATTGTTACTTCAAGAGGAGTAGTAGGACTGGCAGTTCCCATAAACGAGTAGTAAGCTTTTTTATCAATAATTCTTTCAATTGGATATGAAACACTCTCAGAATTAGCATCAATAATGTTCATGCTTGCTTTATTGATCATGTCACTTTCCTCAAAGCTTACTTTAAAACTAACCTGCTGACCAATAGGGGAGATATCGTAAACTCTGAATCCACTTTCTTCACCAGAATGCCAGTTTGAAGAAGGGTATGTTTTAGCACTGAATTCATCTACATAAGTTCCAGAAAATGGAGCCATATAATGAGTGCTGTTACTCCATTCACCATAGGCGTTTTCAATTAAAACAACCTGCGTTTCCAAACTGTTGGCTTGATGGGATTTATTTCTGTCAATGTGCCAAATTGTTAATCCTTCTCCAGGAATTCCACCACTTCTTCCTTCTTTTAATCGATTTTCAATTAAGAAAAATTCCTTTGAATCATTAGGATTAACATATTTATAGATGTTAAAATCATTTGCTTCACTTGTAAGTTCCGTATCAGATGAATTTATTTCAGTTTGCGTATCCCATCCACCCCAGTTTCTAAAATAAGGATTGGGAGGTGGTGGATTTTTACCTCCTGAACTACACATTAAATCCCAACCACCAATACCTTCTTCTCGACCGCTATATTGGTATGTATCAGGCCATCCACAAAGCATATGACCATTTTCATGACATATTGTTCCTATCCTTAAATCAAAATTAGCAGGAGAGCAGTTATATACCATTGACTTTACACCATCGGCACTAAAATCCCAGTAGTTTGATTTATGCCACCACATCCCTTTAGACCAAGCCTTTGGGTATCCGGTATACATTAAATTTATAGCCAAAATTCTATTGTTAGAATTGGTTGTAAGGGTTGAAAAATCAAAACCTTGCTCATCAACCCATTCTAAAGCAGCTTTAAGAATTTGTTTTGCACCAACAGCATACCCCATAGCATCGTATTCAGCAAATGTTTTTGGGGCCCTAAAAAAACCAAATACTTCATTAGTATAAGTTACTTTACCATCAGAAATATCACTATAATATTGTTTAACAGAACCGTTGTTACCATGAGTCGTAAAATTATCTCCATTTAACATTTCCTCGTATATTGAAATATCTGAAGTTGGAGCTGGTTGATCGGAGAAATCGACCAAAATAGTAATTCCAATAAAGTTACCAAGTGTAGTAGCCTTTAAAGAACTCGATTTTAAGTTAGAGGCATCACTATCCAGAATTTCACGATTGGATGCTATGATTTGCTCTATAGATTTAGACTTAATATCCAAACCTTTTTCAATTCCTAAAGAGCTTTTTAAGCTGAAAATGTTTTCTTGAGTTACAGTATAATGTATCCCGGTTGAAACAAACTCGTTTCCATCTTTAGAAAGTTCTGCATAACAAAGCCATCCGGTTTGTTCATCTCGAATTAGAGTGTAACCATCGAGTCCTTCGCAACGGGAATAATATTCATCACCGAATATTTTAGCTTCAACTATAGAGCCATCGGGTTGTGTAAATTTAAAAATCTCTCCTTGATATGGGGCCGAAAACGCCTGCAATGAAAAAAATACAAGAGATAAGACTACTAAAATTTTTTTGTTCATATTTTCTTGATTTAGGTAAATACATTTCAAAATTCCAGATGCAAGTTTCATGCACCTGGAAAACAATTGAAAACCGAAAATTTTGAAGACTATTTTTTAATAAAGCGTATTGGTTTATAGTCTTCTGTCTTTATAATGTATACGCCTATATTTAAATCAGAAATATTAATATTTCTTTGTGTTTTTACCTGTTTAACTAATGTTCCTGATGTAGAATAAATGCTAATAATTTCTTCTCTTTTAAGACCATTAATATTTATTTCTTGATTAGCAGGATTAGGATATACCCATATATCACTATTATCTTCGATATATGATGTATTTGTAGAGTGGTCTTTGCCATATACTTCAATTTCATAAAGTCTTACCACATCTTCTGTAGATTTAGTAACTTCCAACCTAACTTTATTGGTGACAGTTGGTGTAAATCCAGCTTGATAAGTTGCATCTTCATTATCGGTTGAATTAACAAGGTTTACCCAACTTGCACCATCCCAATATTGAAATTTAAAGTCTTTAACAGGTTTATTATAACCTCCGTATCCAGTATAAAGCTTTAAGAATGAGATTTCATAAACTCCTTCCAAATCAATTTCAATCCAATGAGGGTATGCTGCACCATTCCCTGTAATCCATCTGTTAGCATTATCACTTATTCCACCATCTACTGCCTTAGAACCTTCATAACTGGATCTGTCGCTGCTAACCGTTACAGTTTTTTGAAGAGCAACATTAATATCTCCTTCTCTCATGTTAGTTACTTCAGCTTTATTTGAGTATCCTGAGTTACCAACTCCAACTATCATTTGACGAACTTTATATCTAAAATTACCAAATGTAACTTCTTCGTCAATCCAAGTAGTTATATTAGCTTGCTCAAGGCGAGCAATTTCTGTAAACGCACCTCCATTAACGGATCTTTCAATCTTACATCCATTTTCATACTCAGAAACATCATCCCATTGTAAAGTAATATGGCCAGCATCACCTAGAGATGCATCTAGAGTAGCTGTTAAGTTAGTTACAATAGGTAATTTATTAAGTTGAGTATCATACTCTTTAGCAGAATTGAATGCCATTGGAGCAGGCTGGTTTCTATATACTAAACCAGTTGGAGTAAAAGTATCATCATCATACCTCTTTTCCCATAAAGACCAATTTGAGTAAGAACCACCAGATAGCCAGTCAAATATACAATACCTTTCTACAAAAGGAGCATTATCTAACATATTTAAAAATGCTTGTATTTTAGCTGCATTCGACTCTTGACTGGAAGGTTTACATCCCCCTGTCCAATCAGCACCATTATTCCATTCTGTAATCCAAATTGGACGTCCGGTTACATCATGAACATATTTAACACGGTTATAAAAACTTGATGCGCTTTGGCAACCTAAATACCAATGCATAGCAACAAAATCTACACGGTAATTTCTTTTATCGCATTCTTCAATAAACTTAAATAACCAGTTTAATCCTCCGTCAGAAGGAGCAGGAGAGCCTAATCTAAGTCCCGTCTTCATTAGTTTTGGCCATACAGCTAGAGCTTCTTCAACAGAACAATTAGCTTGGTCAGGTCTATCTGGTTCGTTCATCCCTAATAAGTGAGTAACATCTTCTCTGATAAACTTATCGGCATTTGGCCAATGTAAGTGTTGTTGTATAGGCACATATTCAACATTTAGTGTAGATGTTGGACCAGCACTCCAATTATATCTCCATCCAGAATTAAACGATTCAGCATGCCCATGAGGATATCCTTTCTTATTAGGCCAACGCCATGGAATAACCCTAATGAATGAAACCTTGTTTTCTAACCCTAGAGGCATTGTATTAACAACTAAATCTTCATCATGAGCAATAAACACCTTACTAAAACCAGTTCCATCCTCGTTTTGAGCCATAGTAACATAATAACCTCTTTTTACTGTAAATGAATTAATAGCATCATTAAACAAACCTAATTCAGTTGTTTTGTAAAAAGTATATGGTTCGAAAGCCATTGATTCACCACCCAAATTCTCTTCTTTAAATACGGTTACTGGTTTGTAATCGCTTGCATGAGGAATAATAACAGTTCCATTAACATATTGTACAACCCTTACATTTTCACCTAAAACCGCTGTTATGCCATATGCTTTAACAGAACTTAAAAGATTGTCAGCAACATATTGAGGCTTTATATTATCGAAAAACAACCAGGAATCTTCGGAATTTAGATTGATCTTACTTAAGACAGCCGGATCTGATTCTGCAGTGATATGTAGTTCCGATTTTCCATTTAAAACATAACGTTTTAGATATAAGTCCGCCACAGTAATATTTTGATCAGTTAAAGATATGTCTTCCATTTGTTCTGAACCAAAAACAATAGCATAAATCTTTTCATCTCCATTCTCTGCATAAACTCTTATTTGATTAGTTGCATCTAAAATGGCTTCAGCCTCTAATTGTACACCTGTATTATCTGTTATTTTTAAAGTTGCATAATCAGATACAGTAATAATCTCAATTAGTTGGGCAACATCAATATTTTGCGGTAAATCTGTAACTTGAGTATTAATTTCGTCAATAGTACCTGAAGCAATTGAAACAATATTGTTAGCTGTACCAATTGATCTGAGTTCTAAAGAATAATCCTGATTATCACCCGTGCCTGTAACACGTGTAATCATATCAGCAGTAATAATAGTGTTAGCTTGATCTGTAACAGGGTTTAATAAAGCATCAAGAACTTCAACTGTAGCACCATCAAATAATTCAATTGTAGCTTTAAACTCTGCTACAGTTAAAATAGGGGTGATATTGGATACAATAAAGTTTTCGTTATCTAATACTGCGCCTTCGCTAACCGATTTAATAAAATGATTTCCTGTAACAATAGCCCACTCTTCATATACTCCATTTTCAGCTACAACGGTAAGCGTATTATCATCACTAATAACATCAGTTGGACGAATCCATCTATGATATTTAGAAAATAAAGCTGCTTGTGCACTTGTTGGTAGTTCTAATGCATTAATAAGCTGCTCTGCAGTTATTGTACTTTTAGGAACATTTACAATTCTTTTATTTTCTGTATCTAGCATACCAATGCTAGTATTAATAATAGTATTATCATCACTTAACGAGGATACATCTGTTATTTCAACTAACTCAACATCGTCTATCCAAATTTTGTCACCTCCAGGTTTATAATAAGCTAACCTAAAGTTGTTTATTTGGTCTGTTTTAGTTTTTATTGTAAAAGAATACTCATTCCAATCCGAAGATTGTAGGGGATAGTAAAAAATGTACCTCCAGGCACTACCATCGTGGTATTGCGCAGAAAAGAAAGCCACATCTGTTACTGTTTCATTTTTAGCATAACAGGTTAGTTTAAATGTTTGATCTGCAATTACTGTTTCTTTTTTACTAAAATAAGCTTCTTTAGTAATTTCTCCAGCATAAGTTCCAGATCTGACTTCCGCTGTTTGAACAGTAAGGTTTTTGGTGGATTCCCATCCTGTTTTATCTCCGGTTTCAAAGTCACCATTAGTTAAAAGGTTCGTTTGGGCCATCATCCCAATACTTCCTAAAATAAAAAGAGTCGAAAGTAGTACGTGTTTTTTCATATTCAATAGATTATGTTTTGAAGAATTTTAAGGTTGTTTTGTAATGTAAATTGAATAAGTTTTTATGTTTTAAGATAAAATTCAGATTTATATCTCTTATTAATAATCCTGTTTATCAACTAATTCTAGTTACAATAGAATTACCTGAATAAAATAAAAATGAAAGTGTAAAACTTAGAAGTAGATTTTTTTTCATAAGCAAAAATGTTAACACACTTTTAGTTCTATTTAAGAATTTTAAAATTTAAAAGCACACATGTTAATGTCTGTTAAATTTCTAAAATTGAATATTGAATATTACTTAATTTCTAATATTTATTGTCGAGAACGATTTCGTAAACGATACCGATTTACGGTACCGTTTACGAAAGTTTTTGATTTTATTTATTATATTTATATATTATTTAAAGTAGCATTGATAATCACTAATCAACTCTGGAAGCCTAATTATCAATGCTTGTAGCACAATGAGTAAGAATTTACTCACTATTCTTTTATAAATTTTAAAGTTTTATTGTTATTTATACGTAAAAAATATATTCCTTTTTTCAATCTACTTACATCTATAATATTATAATTTATTGGGCAATTAATTGGCTGGCCAACAGAATTATAAATACTAATTAATTCTATGTTATTGTTTGGTGCAATAGTTAATAAGTCACCTTTACCGGGTTTGGAAATAAATAGACATCTGACAAAAGTTTATTGTTATTTATAGCTGTCGTTGAAGAAGTTCCATAAACTTCCAGCTCGTACAATCTGATATAAGACTCTGTTGATCCTGTAATTGTTAACCTAACCTTTGAAGTATTAACTTCATCAAAATAAAGTGAGTAGGTAGGAGATATATTTTCAGTAACAGATTTTAAGGTTTGTCATGACACATTATTCCAATATTCAAAAGTAAAATCAGAGAATGGACACTTTATCGAACTGTTGCTTTAGGATATGTATAAAAAAACCGAAAAGCTTAGTAATTCCAGCTTTTCGGTTTTATGAAGAAATCTAAGAATACTATTTTCTTATGAATTTAATAGTTTGGTAATTTACACTTATAAAGTATATTCCAGGTTTTAAGTTGCTTACATCAACTATATTGTTGTTTACATTACATTGTACTAATTGTCCACTTACAGAATATATTTTTACATTTTCAATATTTTCATCTGTGGCTATTGTTAAATAATCATCAAATACCGGATTAGGAAATACTTTGAATTCAACTGAAGAATAATCATTAATTGCTGTTGTTACTTTATCCCCATACACCTCAATTTCAAACATTTTAGCTTCGTCATCAGTTGATTGATTCATGTATAGTCTTACTTTGTTTGTTTGCACAGCATCAAAGAAATTTGAATATGCAGGATTATCATTATTAGTTTCAGAGAAGATATTTACCCATTGTGAACCATCCCAAGCCTCAAAATCAAAGTCAATTATAGGATCCTTATATGAAGAATAACCTACATAAAAAGCCATACCTTTTACCGAGCATTGACCATCTAATTCTATTTCAATCCATTGTGGCATACCAGCATCTTTTTCTGAAAGCCACCTACTACTGTTACCGCTTATGTTGCCATCAACCGCTTTATCACCAGTATATGGTGTAGAAGATGTATAAATTGAACTTACATTAACAGGGCGATTTAATGCTAAGTTAGTAGAGGTATATTCTTCTCCATAAACTTCAAATTCGAATACTTTAGCTCTGGTATCATCAGCGTCGTCAATTAGTAATCTTACTTTTGAAGTTTTATTAGTATTAATAGTTTTTAAGTACGAAGGTTGATAATTACCATCTTCAGTATAAATAGATATCCAATCAGTTCCAGACCAAATTTGAAACTCAAAATCAACTATTGGTGTTCCAGGTCCATTATAACCTGTCCAAAATCCAAAACCATTAATGAGATATTCACCACCAAGGTCTACCTCAAGCCATTGTGGAAAATTTTCTTCATTAATAGGAGATGATAACCACCTGCTACTATTTGAAGTTTTATCACCATCTACAGCATTAGAACCTAAATACGAACTATAAACTGAACTTACAGTAGTGGTCTTGTTTAATGCAATATTTTCCATAGTAGGAGTAGGGTATACAATAAAAGACCTTATAATGTCCGTTGCGGGCAAATAACTGTCATTTCCAGTTTGTGAAGCTCTTATTGATACAGTACCAAGACCATTAGTTGTTATTGTATTTCCCGAAATTGTAGCTGATCCATCCAATACTTCTAAATTTACAGGTAATCCCGAAGAAGCTGTTGCTGATATTTCAATAACATCACCCAAAATTTTATCGTCAATAGTGGTAAAAGTAATAGATTGATCTTGCAATTCAGCAGTGTAACCACTTGGGTCAATTGTTAATTCAACGGATGTTAATGAATATGGATCAAGATTTACTGCAACCTCTTTTAACGATTGAGAATAAGTAAATTCATCTCTTAAATCAATATTTAAAATATCATCAGTTACCCATGTTTTAACACCTGATATTCCATAAGTTTGACTGCTTCCTTGGGCATCAAGTAATACTCTAACTGGATCAGGGTTAACATTGGCAATATGTAATACGATTTTATTTTCACTAAGTTTACGTAAAGTAATTACTTCAAGATTATCTACGTTTGTTAATGTATATGTTAATACGCTTGACTCATCGGTTTGAATTGAGTTCAATTGTTTAAAAGCATAATAAGTTTTGTATGGGGTTGGATCTCCACCCCATGGCACTCTAATTAAACCTCCGTTATGGTATGTATCTGGATAGTTAGTTACAAAATAAAACCAGGATTCTACACCATGGTTTAAAGAAGCATCAAAGAAAGAAGCTAGAGAAAGAATTCCTCTGTGTGGTGAAGTTAAAGGAAGAGATCCTAAATCATCACCTTTATTCGTATGTTGTTCTGTTTGCAAAAATCTAAGTCCTTCTAATCCCGCTTGAATTTCTTCAAACCTACTGTAATCATCACCTAAAATATATTGGTGTGTTCCAACAAAATCAAGTTGAGCCCAAGCATCAGGATAATTCGCTTTCCAGTCGTTCATAAAATTTCTACAACCTCCGGGGCCAATTGTTGCTGGAGCAAGAATTTTAGGACAATCCAAATCATATGGATTTTTAGCCTCTACTGTTAATAATTCCTTTAATTTAGGAACTGCATTTTGTGTAAGTAAAGCTAATCCTTGGCTGTTGCTTTCATAACCCAGCTCCCAAGAGCTTTGATAATCAGGTTCATTAGCCATACTGTATATGTCAATAGGAGTACCTCTTTCATGCATTGCATTCATCATATCCAGCATCCATTGAGCTGCTTTATCATATATCTCAGGATCACTTACATTTAAATCATTATCTTCGTTTCCATCTACTTTCATATCTGCAGGGAAATCACCTAATACAAAAATCAAATCTAAATCACTGTCATGTGCTAATGCTCCATTCATAAAGTCCCTTACCTTATCATACTCACCAGAATCACTTTCGGGACGTGTTTTAGCATAATATTGCACATACTTCATCTTAATATCTTTAAACAACATCTCGAAAAAAAGATCTTGGTTAGCCTGAGACATGCTCCATATATGACTTTTATAAAGTCCATAACTTATACCTCCACCTTCATAGACTTGTTGGTAATCATCCGCATTAACAGATATTCTTTGAGAATGGACTGGATTAAAAGTATAGGTTAAAGTTATTATTGTAAAAAGTAGAACCCATTTCATAATATTAAATTTTTATAATTATAATAGTTCGTTAAGATCAAATATGAAATTCATGTTTAACATTTTCAAGCTTGTTTTGGTCAGAACCTAACGAACTATTGATAATCAATTTGAATAATTTTATTTTCTTAAAACTTTAATTGTATATAATGAATTAATTGTAATTAAATATAAACCAGGTTGAAGATGAGAAACATCTAATTTATTACCAGAAAGTTCACAGTAAATTTTTTGTCCTGTAATATTAAAGAGTTCTACAGTTTTTATTTGGTTTATATTTTCAATAATTAAAAAGTCTCCAACAATAGGATTAGGGAATACTTGCGGTTTTTCAATTTCGTGATTATTAATAGAAGTTGTTACCTTATTTCCATAAACCTCTACTTCAAACACTTTAGCTTCATCGTCAGTTGATTCATTCATATATAACCGCACTTTGTCTGTTTGCACTGCATCAAAGAAATTTGAATAAGCAGGATTATCATTGTTAGTTTCAGAGAAGATATTTACCCACTGTGAACCATCCCAAGCTTCAAAATCAAAATCAATTATAGGATCCTTATATGAAGAATAACCTACATAAAAAGCCATACCTTTTACTGAACATTGACCATCTAGTTCTATTTCGATCCATTGTGGCATACCTGCATTTTTCTCCGATAGCCATCTACTACTATTACTACTTATATCACCGTCAACAGCTTTATTACCTACATATGAGGTGCTAGAATTATAAATAGAACTTACATTAACAGGTCTGTTTAAAGCTAAATTTGTTGAAGTATACTCTTCTCCGTAAACTTCAAATTCGAATAACTTAATATTGTTTCCTTCTCCTTCGTTTACATAAAATCTTACCTTCGAAGTTTTTGTTACATTAATAGTTTTAAGATATGACGTTTGAATATTTCCTTTTTCAGAATATACACTCATCCAATCTGATCCTGTCCAGATTTGAAACTCGAAATCGTAAATAGGAATACCAGGGCCATCATAACCCGTCCAAAATCCAAAACCATTGATTAAATATTCTGCACCTAGATCTACTTCTAACCATTGTGGATAATACTCATCATCTACTTTTTTTGATAACCACCTGCTACTATTTGAATTTCTGTCTCCATCAATAGCTTTTGAGGCAATATAAGTACTATTGTATTCAGAACTTGCTGTTGCAGTTTTATTTAAAGCAATATTTTCCAAAGTTGGATATACAACAAACGATTGGTATATATCAGCAGCAGGAAGTGTTGATTCATTCCCATCTTGTTTTGCCCTTATTGTAACTTTTCCAATCCCATTAAAAGAAAGCTCATTTCCATTTAGAACACCAGGTCCTTCAAATACTTCAAAAGAAACTGGTAGGGCAGAACTTGAACTTGCATTTAAAGAAACTGATCCATCTAAAGTTTGATCTGTAATAGAATTAAATGTAATTGTTTGCGCATTCTGTGTTGATTGGAATCCAGTAGGATCTATAGTTATTTTTAAAGAGTTAACACTAAAAGGAGCAGTATTATAAGCGATTTTACTTTTTGATTGAGCAAAAGTTTGATCTAATACTAATTCTTCATCTAGGTTTCTATCGCTTACCCAAGCCTTAATTTGTTGAATTCCAGCAATTGTAGAAGAAATGTCTTTAACATCTATGGTAACTTGCATTGGATCTGCTGTAATGTTAGTAATATGTACATATATATCGTTTGAACCATCTTCTCTAAAACAAACCACGCGATTCTTGTCTAAGTTGGTTAGTTGCTTCCCTAATACATAAGAACCAGAAGGTTGAGTTGAACTAACTTGCTTAAATCCAGAATAAACTTTTGATTTAGAAGGAATGCCTCCAGAAGGAGTTTGCAATAAAGCTGCATTATTACCAGAGCTATTACCTAAATTAAATATAAAGAAATGTTCTACACCACCATTTATAGCATCGCTCATTCGCATAGCAATTGAAATATCTCCAATATAATCAGGTTCACTTTGTCCAAATATTTCATATAATCCATCAGTTTCTTGGAGTTTTCCAGTTTGTTCATTATTCATAAATGGTTGGCCATTCATCCATGCTTTCTCATGAATGTAATCAAAAATATCCTGGTAATTAGCTTCGTCCCATCCATTTCTATATCCATGTGTTGATACCACATCTAAATATTGGAAAGCTTCGGGTAAATCAGTTTCCCATACATTAAACCAATTAATAACACCTAATACCGACCATTGGCTTGTACCACCAATTAAGGGTGTTGTAATCTCATCTCCAGGATTTGCAGTGTTATAATCACTAATTAGTGTTTTAAAAATAGGTACTGCTTCAGAAAAAAGTTTTCCATAATAAACTGCATAATCAGTACCTCCTGGTTCATTTAATAAATCTAACTCATCAACAGTTACTCCTCTATCATGAAATCCTTTGACTACATCAAAGTAGTATTGGGCAATATTTTGGTAAATATCTGTTAGCGTTTCATCATATCGACCTTTAATAGCATCTCCATTACCATCTTTCTTTTCAAGCTCATCAGGAAAATCCTGTGTGCAAATTTGAACTTTTATATCAGGATTATAAACACGAATATCATTAACAAAACTTACAAAGTTGTCATATGATTCACCAGATGTGGCAGGTGTTCCATTAATATAATTTTTAACATATTTAAGATGTATATCTTCTGCAACTAATTTAGCTGCTAAGTCTCTATTTTCAGAACTCATACTAATCCAATGACCATTAAAGCTATCTGATGTACCACCAGCTCCATGAAACTTTTGCTTGAAGTCATCTATATTTACTGTAATGTGTTGTGCATAGGTACAAATAGTAAGAAAAACTAATAATGTAGCTAGAAATCCTTTCCCTCTCATCATAATAATTTTAACAAGTTTTAGATTTATTTTTGTTAATCCATGTTAAAAATACGTGATTGAAATTTGGTTGTTTGCAATATATTTCGATAAATCATCAGAAACGTTCCCGAAATCGTTTCTGATTTTCGAAATCGTTTTCGTAAAGCGAAGAATTATATTATTTTATAATAGAAATGAGTCTTAATTTTCTGAAACTTTGAGTTTAATGAAAATATAGTAATAAGATATTGTCTAAATCCAGTTATATTATTTAACGAAATATAAACTCAAAATTTCTGTAGAATAAAGTTTATTTTAATGTTAATATAGGTACTAACATTAAAACAAAAGTGCCAGTATCACTAGCACTAAATATTAAAGTGGATATAAATTATCAGAAGAATAAATCAATTATTGAGAATACAAAATGTATTATTCTGCAACTAATTTCTCAATTTCATCAACATTCGAATCCGAAACTGAGAATGTTTGTTGTGAATCAAGTTCAATTAAATGATTAATATGATTATATTTTTTAATTTTTTCTATATTAATAATCATATTAGAATTAATTTTTACGAAACTTTCAGGTAAAATGGACAATAATTTCTTTTCCGAATAAGAAGCAGAAATAGAATCTCCATGGTGCATATTAATTTCGACAAACTCATTTAATATTTTAATATGGGATATATCACAACAAAAAACTCTAATTAATTCTTTGTTTTTTGGAATATTAATATAATCAGTGCTCATATAATTTCTCAATTAAACTTAATAAATACTAATAAAATCATTAACAAATAGATTATTTACATAATCAAATTTTATGCCAGCTAATGCATAATAATGATTTTTCAAATGTTTATATCGAATTAAAGAAAAGAAATTAAGAAATTAATGATTTTTAATAAAAAAAAAGTCGAAAACGATTTCGAAAACGTTTCCGTTTAATGAAAACGGTTTCGGTTAATCATTTTCGGGATTATTTACAGAGCTATTTTTTTTGAGATAAAGATGATTCTCTTATTATTAATCTACCACTCATTGTAATAACTTCATGTTCAAAAGTATCCTCAATATGCTCAAGTTCATCCTCCCTTTCAATTTGATTTATAAGTAACTTTGCGCACTCTTGTCCCATTTTAAAAGTTGGTTGACTCACAGTTGATAGTGGTGGGTCAACTACCTTTCCAGTACTAGATTCCGAGAATCCAATTAATCCTATATCCTGAGGTATTTTTAATCCATGATTTTTAAAAACTTTCATTGCTCCAATAGCCATAGGATCATTTGCTGCAAATATTGCATCAGGTAAGTTTTTTGATTCAATTATTAAACGTGCAGCTTGCATACCTCCATCAATAGTGAATTGACCGTCAAAAAGCATATTGTCATTAAAAGGTAACTTATGCTTTTTTAAAGCATCTTTATAGCCCTTTATGCGTGTTCCAGTAAGTGAGATGTTAGGATTTGAATATAGATGGTATATTTTTTTATAACCTTGTTCGATAAGATGTTCAGTAGCGAAAAAGGCCCATTTATAATCATCAAATATAACTTGTGGAGCAGGAATTTTATCGTTTACTCGATTAAAAAGAACCATTGGATAACCTCTATTAGCCAATCTTTTAAAATCCTCAATATTAGCAGAATCTTTACATAATGATATAATCATTCCATCTACCATATTATTTTCCAAAGTGTGAAGATTCTCTAATTCAGTTTGTTCACTTTCATTAGCTTGCATAATTAATACTTGATAACCAGCTTTATGCAAAACATCCTGTATTCCTATAATAACCCTTGGAAAAAAAGAGTTTATAAACTCAGGAATAATGACTCCAATATTAAATGATCTCTTCTGAATTAGTTTTTTAGCAATAGGATTTGGATGATATCCTAATTCCTTTGCTTTTGCTAAAATTTTCTCTTTGGTATCTTTTTTTATATCATACTTATCATTAAAAGCTCTTGAAATTGTTGACACAGATACATTTAGTTCTTTGGCTAAATCCTTTATTGTTACATGCTTCATCTGTAATATTCTTTCAATTTATAACATACTCCTCATAAATCAAACTTAAGTAATTTTTGTTTTATTCGAAGTTGAAAAGGTGAAATTATTCTTTAAAACCTAGATTTACTAATCTTTATTGTACTAAGTCTATTATACTAAATTCTTAATAATTTCCTTTTTTAATATTTAATATTTCCCAATGTTTCTGTTTTTATCCGAAGATTCTCTCAAGAAAAGCTTTCCACTCATTGCAATAATTGTATCTGCGTACGATTTAGTGTTCTCTTCATTAATTTGCTTGAGTAATAAATCAGCAGATTCTTTTCCCATCATAAAATATTCTTGACCTACAGTTGATAATGCCGGATCAATTAATTCGGCAGATTTGGAATCAGAAAAACCCATAAATCCAATATCTTCAGGGATTTTATACCCTTTTTCTTTAAATACTTTCATTGCACCTATTGCCATAAAATCGTTACACGAAATAATTGCATCAGGTATATTATTTTCTTCTAACATTTTTTTTGCAGCTACTTCACCTCCTTCTGCTGTGAAATTACCATCAAAGAAATAAGAGTCATCATAAAATAATTTGTATTTTTTTAAAGCATCTTGATATCCTTTTATTCTTTTTTCCACAAACGAAATTTCCTGGTTAGCATAGAGGTGGAAAATTTTCTTGTATCCTTCTAAAATTAAATGCTCAGTAGCAAAAAAAGCCCACTTATAATCATCTAATATTACTTGAGGAGCAGGAATTTTATCACAAACACGGTTAAAAAACACCATTGGCATCTCCAGTTTTGCAAGCTCTTGATAAAACTCAATATTAGCAGTGTTTTTACACATGGATATTATTAATCCATCCACCATATTCTCGCGCATTTTCTTAATCGTTTCAACTTCTGTTTTCTCATCTTCGTTAGTTATCATAATTAACGCATGATAACCTGCTTTAATCAAAGTATCCTGAATACCAACTATAACTTTCGGAAAAAACATATTGTTGAATTCCGGAATAACAACGCCAATACTATAAGAACGTTTTTCAATCAGCCTTTTTGCAATAGAATTAGGAGTATATCCCATTTCTTTTGCTTTTTCCAAAATCATCTCCTTAGTTTCCTTCCTAATGTCATATTTGTCATTAAAGGCTCTAGAAATAGTAGCAACAGAAACGTTTAGTTCCCGTGCAATATCTTTAATAGTAACATGCTTCATAGTTCCCAAATATACAGATTATGATTTTAACATCTATTAAACAATTAATTCAAAATACTACATATTTCATGCACAACAATATATAATGCAGATATACAATAATATATACTCATACAAACGTGGTCTTTTTTAGAAATAATGCAAAATAATGTTAAAATAAATTTGGATTTGTCATTTTTTTTACCTGTTAATTTGATCTAAAATTAATAAAAGGAGAATTACTCATTCATTAATTAGTACTACGTAACATTTCCGAAAACGTTATCGTAAAATGTAAACGTTACCGAAAACGGTTTTGTAAATTTTTGTTAAGATTCTTAAAAAAGTAATATAGATAATATCTATAATTGAGCTGATTTTAACATTATTTAAGGAAAAATTCAAACAATCAAGTCTTTATAATTATGGTAAAAAGAGGAAAATTCTTACTGTTTCTAGCATTTTTAATGCTTTTGGTAAGTTGCGAAAAAGAATTTGATAAATACTACGAGGTAAATGAATCCGGAGGAACTATCGTTGAGGTCCTGAAAGGCAAAGAGGACTATTCGATGTTCAATGAAGCTTTGGAAACTGCAGGTGTTCGAGAGGGAGGAAGTTTTACATCTTTCTCTTCGGTTTTAGGGTCTTCTGGATTATTTACTGTTTTAGCAGTAAATAATACCGAATTTTCTCAATTCTTAAATGAGAAATTCGGAGTAAGTACAGTTGGTGATATAACTGATGACAGATTAAGTGAATTGGATGATGTGATGGCATATCATATTATGGAATGGTCTTACGCCGTCGAAAATTTAACTTATGGATATTCTTCATCTGAGACACCTCTTGATCCATTAATGATTAAGAAAACATCTCGTTATAGAAATTCAATTCGGGAAGAAATTATTCCGGAAGAGATTGAAGGTGAATATGTATTTAGAACTAAAAATGTTGTATCTGAACCTAAGATGTTAACATTTTATTCTCAAGCATATATTGACGAAGTTGGAATAAGTGATAGTGATATACAAGGTTTTTTTCCAGGTGTTGATATGAATTTTAATACTGGTGATGTTCTTGTAAGTGGAGCTAAAATCGTTGGAGGAAATATGCCTGCTCTTAATGGATGGGTTCATCAGATTAGTAAAGTAATTGAACCACAACCAAACCTTAGAGAAGTGATTGAAAGTGATCCAAATTATTCGCTTTTCGATCAAATAGCTAAGCCATTTGCAAGAGCAAGGTTTAATAGTCATTACAGTGAAATATTTGGTACTTCAACAGTTGAAGAAGCTGTAGATAGTTTAGTAACAATGGAATGGTTTAATTTAGATACTGAGTATATAGGTAATAATGCAGATTATCCGAATAGTCAGAGTAGACAAATAAATACACAAAAGCTATCTGCTACAGCTTTTATTCCAAACAATATTACTCTTGAATCTTTTTTACATAATCAATTTGATGAATTTTATACAAACGTACCTGGTGATGTTGAAGAGTTATCGTTAAGAAAGTTAGTTGAGTCTTGTGTTTTTGAAGAAGAAACAGTTTGGCCGAGTTTAATGAAAAGTGGTGAAATAAGAGATGCTTATAGTATTCCTTTTTCATATGAAGAGGCACAAATAGAGAAAAAAACAGCTGTAAGTAATGGCTTATTTTATGGTGTTAATGATTTTAGAACGCCTGAAGAATTTAGGTGTTTAACAAGACTACCTCTAGTAAATCCGAAATATAAAATGTTTTTACATGCTTTAGAAAAGGTAGGTTATTTTTCACTTTTGGTTACTGATCCATCTACTGTTGAGTATACAGTATTTCTTGTTTCAGACGAAGTGTTTAATACTGTTGAAAATATTACGTTCGAAAATGATGTGTTTTTAGATCAAGAAGGGGAAGAAATTAAAACCTCTGAATTGAGAAATATTCTTGCCCAACATATTATTGATGAAAAATTAGATATAAAATCTGATTGGGAAAAAAATAAGTTTTACAAAACTATTGCAAATACTTATGTATCAATTGATAAAACTGGCATTAGAGGTGCTGGTAATATTGATGCATATGCAGAATTGGATTTAGAAAATGGGAAAAGTGAAGAATATAATGGAATTGCCTATGATGTAACATCTTTAATTTATCCAACAGATACCTACTTAGGTGAAATAATTTCCTCAAGTTCTCAATATAGTGAGTTTTACAACTTGTTGAACCAAGCTGGATTAGTACAACAGGGACGCATAGTAATTTTAACAGGAACAATGTCTACTTGTTTTATACCAACAAATACAGCTATTACTAAGGCGATTACGGATGGAATTGTTCCAACTGATACAGAGGAACTAAAGAATTGGTTAGCTAAGTATTTCATAAGCGAACCTGTTTTCTCTGATGGACAAAATCAAGGCAAGTATTTTACTTTGAGATATAATCCTGACTTGAGTACACCGTATTCAAAGGTGTATGAATCTATTGATATTACAGTGGATGATAATGGAGTTATTACTGCTACTGATGCCAATAATAAAAGTATAATAACAGAGGTAGGACAAGGTGATATGATGGCCAGAAATGGAATTATTCATTTAGTAAGTGAAATCTATAAATAAAAAGGGAAAAGAATGAAGATTAATATTAATATAAGAGTCCTTAGCGTAGGTTTACTATTACTGTTTGTAACATTATTTAGTAATTCGCTTAATGCTCAAGATCAGGTTATGCTTACTGGTACTATCATTGATAGTCAAACTGACGAACCAATACCTGGTGTCAATGTTGTTGAAATAAATGAAAATGACCGTATTATTGGTGGAGGAATTACTGACTTTGATGGAAATTTCATAATTCCAATTACTTCAAATGGAAATAGAATATTAATTTCTTTTATTGGTTATAAGGCACAAAAAATAACAATTACTGAATTAAAACAAAAAGGAAGTGTAAAGTTAGTTCCTGATGTTCAAAGTATTGATGAAGTTCAAGTAGTAGGTGAAGTAATAAAATCGGAAACTGATGGTTTTATGACACTAACGGAAAGAGAAAAAACTACTGCTTCCGTAAAAATAGACTTAAAAGAAGTAGAAAATGTATCTGCTTCATCTGTTGCTGAATCTATACAGGGTAAATTAGCAGGGGTTGATATTTCTGCTAGTTCTGGAGATCCAGGTGCTGGTTTACAAATTCAAGTCCGAGGAAATACATCATTATTTGGTGAAGATACTTCTCCTTTAATTGTTGTAAATGGATTACCATATGAATTGGAAACAGGAGGATTCGATTTTTCCACTAATGATGTTAATGAATATAGCCAATTATTAGATATTGCTGTTGAAGATATCTTAAGCTTAGAAGTGAAGAAAGATGCTGCTTCAGCAGCAGTATATGGAGGAGCTGCTGCAAATGGAGTAATTTTAATTACAACAAAAAGAGGTGTAAAAGGAAAACCAAGAATTGAATATTCTTTGAAAACAGCATGGAAAAATCAACCTGATCCAATACCAATGTTAAATGGAGACCAATATTCTACTATGATGCTAGAGGCGTTATTTAATGCAAATAATGGTTTGGCTCTTCAAATGCCTGAAGAATTAAGTTACGATCCTAATTATGACTTTTTCCATGAATATAGTCAGAACACTGATTGGATGGATGAAATTACTCAACAAGGATTTTCTCAAAGTCACAACTTAGCAATATCTGGAGGAGGAGAACAATCTAGGTATAGAATTGCAACAGGATATTATGATGAGAAAGGAACTACTCTTGGTACAGGATTACAAAGGTTTACTTCTAATCTTTCGTTAGACTATAATATTTCTAAAAACACTATGCTTACTGCAGATTTTAGATATACACATGTAGAGCAAGACAAAGTATGGCCTTATGCTAATAATAAACCACAATTAAGGAATAGAGCATATAGAAAAGCTCCTAACATGTCTATTTATGAATGGGCATATGACCCTATATTAGATAAAGATGTGGAAACCGATGTGTATTTTAGCCCGGAGGATAACTATCAAGGTAATGGAGCTATATATTATAATCCTGTAGCAATGGCAAATGAAGCTTTTAGAAGATTAGAATCTGAGGCATTAAGAGCTTCTTTAAGCTTAAATGTTAATATTGGAAAAGGATTTGGGATTAGAAGTTATGTTGTTTCATCAATGACTAATAAGGAAAACAGAACTTGGCTTCCACAATCAGTTACAGGGCAGAGGTTTGTTGATAATACAACAAATGTAGCTTCTTACTCTGATGAAAAAGCTATCGGTATTCAACATAGAACTAACTTTTCTTATAATAAGAAATTTAGTGCTAGCGGTCTTGCTTCTTTATTAGGAGCTAATCCAGAAGATAATACACACTCTGTAAAATTAGTAACAGCTTACGAAATAAAAATAAACAATAAAGTAGGTGTATTTGGGGGAGCCAGTAATACAGCTAGTGGGTTAGAGAATTATACAACCCCAAGTCGTATCCTAGGTTATGGTAGTGGAGAAGGAGATAGAAGAAGAGGTGCTGCATTAGTGACAGGCCATTATGGTTTATTTTCGAAATATTTCGTTCAAGGAACAGTTCGATCTGATGCGGACTCTAGATTTAGTGAGCATTCAAGATGGGAAGTTTTTCCAAGTTATGGACTTTCATGGAATTTTGGAGAAGAGAGATTGATAAAAAACTTGAAAGTATTGACATTCGGAAAATTCAGGTATTCTTGGGGACGGAATGGAAGCTTGCCAGACAATATATCATATTATGGTACGTTTGGATCTGCTTCATCATATATTGATATGCAAGCATCAGATCCTAATAACCTGCAACTTGATAACTTAAATTACGCTATTACAACACAAAAGAATATTGGTATAGATTTGACATTCTTCAAAAAAATTGATTTTAATATTGACTTATATAATAAATTAACTGAAGATATCATTATAGAGGGATATCAAATTCCTTCGTCAACGGGTTACTCAGCATTAGCGCGTGGTAATTTTGGTTCAATATCTAATAAAGGTATTGAAGTAAGTACATCAATAAAAGCATTTAAAAATAAAGACTGGGATATAACCATTAATGCTAATATTTCAACAAATAAGAATGAGATAGAATGGTTACCAGAAAATTTTTCTCCAACTGAAGGTGACATTACAAGTAATGGACAATATTATCGTCAACTTGTTGTTGGTCAGCCCGTAGGTGCATTTTATGGATATAGATATTTAGGAGTATACAGTAGGGACGAGGATAACTTTTTACTTGATGATGACGGAAATGTTATTAAAAATCCTGATGGTACTTTAAGAAAATTAACATTTGCAGATGGTACGGAATTTAAAGGAGGTGATGCCATTTATGAGGATATAAACAAGGATGGTGTAATTGATAGATATGATGTGGTATTCTTAGGTCACCCAAGCCCTGATTATTATGGTGGATTTGGTTTTAATGTTAAGTACAAAGGTTTTTTTGTAAATACGCATTTCCAATATAATGTTGGTATGGAAGTATTTAACAGAGCTCGTATGGTTACAGAAAGTATGTATAGTAGAGATAATCAAAGTGTAGCTGTTTTAAATAGATGGAGAAAGCAAGGAGATGTAACAGATATTCCACGTGCTTTGTATCAGGAAGGTTATAACTTTTTAGGATCAGATAGATTTATTGAAGATAACTCTTATTTAAGATTTAAAACTTTAACATTAGGTTATAATGTTCCTAAAAACATTGGGGATCGAATCGGTCTAAATAGTGCAAGACTTTATGTAACTTTCTATAATTTGTATACATGGACGGATTATAAAGGACCAGATCCAGAAGTTGGTAACGGTAGAACTACTAAATGGTCAAATATTGGTGTTGACGATGGTAGAACGCCACCACCATCTAATGTTACTTTTGGTATAAATGTTAAATTTTAATGTACATAAGTAAAGATGAAAAATTTTATATATATATATTTATTGAGTGCCATTCTGCTACTTGGTTCTTGTGACGATTTTATTGATGTAGATCCAATTAATAGTGTTAGGCAAGATGATTTTTGGTCACAGAAAGAGAATGTAGAAGCCATGGTTGCTGCTTCTTATAGCTTACTACGAAGTACAATTGATGAGAACATATATTGGGGGGAGATAAGAGGAGATTTATTTATTCCTGGAAGTAGAGTTAATGATAACCAAGAGAATCTAATGACAGGATTTATCTATTTAGATAATAGCTATTTGCGATGGAGTAATCATTACAGGGTTATCAATAATGTTAATTTAACGTTAGATAATATTAAGGATGTAAAGTCTAAGGACTTAACATTTAATGATTCTATTTATAATCTTTTAAGATCTGAAGCCCTTTTTATTCGATCGCTATGCTACTATCAATTAGCTTGTACTTTTAAAGATGTACCAATGCCATTAAATGGATACGCAAGCGATGCACAGGAGTTGGTTATACCTCAAACTTCGCAACAAGATATCTTTACCAAGATAATTGAAGACTTAACCGAAGCAAAAAATCTAAGTGTTAGTTATTTTGAAAGAATTGATTATTTTAAAGGAAGAATTACTACAGGTGCAATAAATGCTTTACTTTTAAATGTATATCTATCATTGGAAGATGCTTCGAAAGCAATAGCTATTGGTGAAGAAATTAAAAGTAGTAATTTATATTCCATTGTTGGGGCTGAGTATTGGTTTAGAATATTTTATCCAGGCAATTCAGAAGAAGGAATATTTGAACTTCATTATGATTACGACTTGAGTCAACTTAGCTTTCATGGTGAATTACTATCATCAGGAGGTAATCATGGTGCTGATAATAGATTCTTGTTCTCTGATTACGCAATGTCATTATACTCAGAGTTTGATGCAAGAGGTGATAATAAAACATTTATATCAGGGGCTTCATCATTATATAAATTTGTAGGAGATAAAGATGACAGAGTAAGTTATAGGGAGGATGATGCTAACTGGATTTATTATCGTTATTCTGATGTTTTATTAATGTTAGCTGAAGCTTATATAATGAATGGAGATTTTGCTTTAGCCCTCGATAATATCAACTTTTTAAGATTAAGAAGAGGATTAAATAATTTGTCAATAGATAGCAATGAAACAGATAAAGCTTTGTATTATCAGCTATTACTTGAAGAAAGAGCTAGAGAATTGGCTGGAGAAGGAAAAAGGTGGTTTGATTTAGTCCGTATCGGAACGTATGAAAACTTTTTATATGAAAATCTATTAGTGTCAAATGTTTTAAATAATGCTGATGCTGGTGTTAAACCTATATTAGAAAATAAGCTACGCAACCATGATTTTTGGTATTTACCTATTCATGAATCAGAGTTGAGCGTGAATGATTTATTAGTGCAAAATCCGTATTATGTAAATTAGTAAATAGGTCGAAATGAAACAGATGAAATATAAATATTTAGTTTTTTCCCTTTTAGTAATGTTGATTACTTTTGGGGGATGTGAAGAATATACCTTTGATGAAAAACGCTATAGTCAAGATGAAATGTTGATTAGTGATTTTCTAGAAGACAATGACCATTTATCTGAATGTTATGCAGCTTTAAGAAAATCAAGTTACTACAATTTATTAAATCTTTCAGGTGAATGGACTTTGTTTGCTCCTAATAATGATGCATTCAATGAATACTATAATAAACTAGGTGTAAATGGATTGAATGATTTATCAACAGAACATATTGATAGCCTTTTCGCAAATATTCTTATAGAAAAGAAAATTCAATCTATTGAATTTAGAGCTGGTCGTTTAGCTGAACCAAATCTTTTAGGCGATTATTTAATTGTAAATTTTGGTTCAGAAGGATTAAGTAGCATTTTTGTTAATCAAGCATCTCTTAAAAACATAGACTTGAATTTAATTAATGGTATTGTTCATGAATCTTCAGAAATGATTGGTATTGTAGATAATACGTTAGCAGATATCTTGGAAAATACACCAGGATATTCAATTTTCTATGAAGGTATGGTAGCTACTGGAATTATTGATTCTATTAACACAAAGAAAGATGCAGTAAGATCAAGGTATACTTTATTAATTGAAAATAACACCGTTTTTAATGAAAAAGGAATTACATCTTTCGATGATCTAGTAGCAAAATACTCAAATGGTGTTGATTTAAAAGATCCAGATGATGGATTAAATGTATTTTTTCGATATCACATAGTTGATTGGTATTTGGCCCTTAACGATTTTCAATCACTAATGTACCCAACAGTATATCAGTACCCTATAGTTGTTGAGGCTTTAGGAGATTATATAATAAATAGACACGAAGAATACATTGAAAATGATTTAGGTGAAGTAATTGATACGATTGAAGTATCACAATCATTAGATTATTTAAATGCAAATATGCCTGCATGGAATGGTATTGCCCATGAATTACAGGATGTTATGGATACTTATACTATACTTCCTAGTACTGTTTCGTTTGATGGAGGTACATTAAAAGAAGATCCGTCATTAATAATTGACCAAACAGAAGGGTTAAAAGATATGACATTTGATAACGCAACAACATATTTTGTTTTTAAATCTGAGAAAGTTGGAGATTATATAGAGTTTTATGGACCTTATTTATTTCCAGTGAGTTACTATGTTTATATGACTATCCCAAGTTATAATGCAGGAATTACGAGGTTAGGAATGCAAATAAATGGAGAGAAAGTTGGGGAATCATTTGTGAATAATCAAGGAGAAATTTTTATTGGAATTTATGAAGTAACAACACCAGGATTATGCAGAATTAAACTTAGTGTTGATGGTGATCATACAAATCCAGATAAAAATAACATAAGGTGTGATGAAATTAGGTTAGTTCCAAACTTATAATATAAAATAAAAAACAAAGATATGAAACGCGCAATAAATTTATTATTTATAGGGATGTTGTTTCTGGTAGGATGTTCGGATCCTGAAGTATGGGACGATCACTACAAAACATCAACAAAAAGTTCAGAGTTAATAGGTACAACTGTTATTGATAAGATTGAAACTCTTGATCAATGTTCAAACTTTTATAATGCTTTGTTAGATTATAAATTAGATACATTATTAGACAATAGCTTTCTTTTTACAATTCTTGCTCCAACAAACGAATATTTTGATATTAACAAATATCCAGAAGACGAGAAATTAAGAAATATTCAAATGTATATTTTGTTCGGTGAATACTTTACAAATGATATTTCTGGAAGAAGGAAAATGATGTCAGGTAAATTCTTAAATTTCACTAAAAATGAAGGTTCTGGATTAGTTTCAATTGATAACAGGGTGGATATTATATTGGATCAAGACAATGTATCTTCAAATAATGGAGTTGTTCATGTTGTGGATTCAATTATTGAATATAGACAAAGTACATATGAATATTTGAATGAAAATTTTGAATCCATAGCTCAATATTTTGAGGGATTAATTGTAAAAGAAGTTGATTATAAAAAAAGTCAATGGACTGGGCAGTTTAACAAAGATGGATTAAGAATATTGGATACAGTGTGGGTTGAGACAAATACTTTCTTACGAGATGTAGTAGACTTAACTAATGATGAATTAGAATATACAGTGATTATACCATCAGGAGATGTTGTTGATAATGCTATCGAACAAAATGTAGTTCAGTATTTTGGGTCAGTTGAAGCTATTCCATCTTACATTTATACTTCTATATTCGATGATATTTTAGGTGCATCTGTTTTTCCTGGTGCTTATCTGAAGGAAGATCTTCCAGAAATTTTAACATCAGTATTGTTTAGAGAAACTCCAATTGATAAAGATGCTTTGTTAACATGGGATGCAGAATTAAGTAACGGAGTTGTTCATACAACTTCCGAAATAGAAATCGATAATTCTAGCTTCTTGCAAATTAAAGATATTCAGATTCTTAGGGATGTTTATGATCAAGCGACTGCATATGTGCCATGGAGACAATCCACTGATGATATTGCTTTTAAAGCTACTAGTTACTTAATATGGCAAACCAGATTACCTGATCATGAAGGTGTATTCATGGAATTTGATTTTAAAGACTTTTTAGCTACTGATTATCAAGTTAGTTTTAATCCAGGTAGTAATTGGGGAAGTGCCAAATTTAAATTTGAAATCATATCTGAGCATCTGGATGAATATGATTCTCATGATCCTGAAACTAATTTATATACTAAAGAGATCAATACAATCGATTATGGATTATTTAATGGAGGCGATGTTTTAGGAACAATTTCATTTGGTTCATTTGGAGACGCTACATTAAAAGTTACAATGGTTGGGCAAGCAGATCCAGGCCCAACAGACAGAGATGATAAATTCAGGCTTAGGAGCTTTACTTTTACACCTGTAGATCTAATTCAATAATGGAAATAAAATGAAGAATATATATATATTAATACCTGTTCTGATCATGTTTTTTAGTCTGAGAGTTAATGCTCAGGACAGTGAAAATGAATTCTCAGGAAAAGTTTACACAGCTAGTAATGGAGAGCTTTTACCTATGGCTACAGTTACTGTAATTCAGCCTAATGGAATTAAAAAGCAGGAATTCACTGGATTTGAAGGAGAATTTACTGTAACATCAACTTTTAGTGAATTGCTATTAGAGGTGTCGTTTCCAGGTTATTTTACTAAAAAAGTTTATGTCAAAACAGGCATTGAATCTTCTATTTACCTTGTCAGTGATAAATATCCTAGTGTAAATAAAAAGTATACAATAAATGGTGAAGAAACCTCTATTCTCACTAGTCAATATTCTGTAGCAACTTTCGATAATGTAAAGCATAATAGAGCAAGTGAAACTATAGATGACTTGGTTAAAGGATTATCAGGGGTATATGCTGAAAAAAGATCAGGAATGCCAGGAGAAGGAAGTAATATTTTAATAAGAGGTATTAATACACTTAATGCATTACATAATCCTTTAATTGTTGTTGATGGAATGATTTTTGGGGCATATAGTTTTGATATTCAAGCTATAGATGGCAATGATTATTTTACTGCTCTAGGGATAAATCCTAATGATGTAAAAGAAATAATTGTGTTAAAAGATGCTGCAGCGACTGCAATATATGGATTACAAGGTGCAAATGGTGTAATACAAATCACAACTCAGCAGGTTGCGATGGGGCAAACAACTATTAACTTTAAAGGAACAACAGGAGTTACTTGGGATGATCAACGGTTGCCTATGCTCAATGCATCACAACATAAAACACTACTTCAAGAACAATTGTTTTCACAAGATTATACTTTAACTGATATTGAAAGCGAATACCCATTTCTTGGAGCTAGTGTAAAACCAGGTGATTATCCTGTTTATGATCATAATACAGATTGGCAAGATGAATTATATGATTTAGGTATTAAAACAGATTTCCACCTAGGGTTAAAAGGGGGTGATGAAACAGCTAAATTTTATGGTGCTGTTGGTTACACTCACAATGAAGGAGCAATAAAAAATACTGATTTTGATAGGTTCTCTTTAAGATTTAATAGTAATGTAAACGTTACCAATAAATTCTCTATGGATGCCAGTTTTGCTTTTTCGCGATCAGAAAATGGATTACTGGAGCAAAGTACAAGTCATATTGGAAATCCTCTATATGCTGCTTTATACAAAACACCGATGCAGGGAGTCTTACAATCTCTTGGTGATGGAGTATATAACAATATTTTAGAAGACGCAGATGTCTTTGGTTACTCAAATCCAATTGCTTTAACCGAAAATGCGAGAGGAAGAAGAAAATCATATTTTGTAACTGGTAATGTTGATTTTGCATATAGATTCAAGAAAGAATTAGAGCTAAAAGTTTTAGTTGGAACAGAACTAAATCAAACAGATGAAGCTTATTTTAGACCTGATTATGGAGTAGGACAATTAGAAGGTGATGGTACATTTAACTATGTTGCAACAAAAGCAGATAAATATAGATCTCTTGTTGGAGATATAAGGTTAAAATATGATAGATTGTTTGGTCATGAGCATAAGTTATTTGCTAAATTAGGTGTTCGAGGCAGAATTAGTGAAATTAAAACAGCAAACCAGTGGGGTGCTAACACAGTAAGTGACCAATTTAGAACGTTATCAGGTGCAGATGAAAATACGATTCGAAAAATTGGAAATTGGGAAAAGTATAATAGTCATACGTTCTATTTAAATTCCAATTATAATTTCAGAAATAAAATATTTATTTCAGCTTCTGCTTCATTAGATGCTTCAACACCAATCGGAAGAAATGCTAACGGAGACTTAAATATTGGAGGTTTAAACATGGGGCTCTTTTATGGTGTTGGAATTGGATATGATCTAGCCCAAGAGGTGTTCATGAACTCTTTAAGTTGGATTGATATATTGAAAATTAAAGCTAATTATGGTAAGACAGGAAATGATATGTTTGCATCATATTTAGCAAAAGATCATTATGTAGGAGTTCAATTTTATAACGTTTCCGGATTAACGAGAAGTTCTTTGATGAATGATGAAATAAAGTGGGAGGATACCTATAGTTATAATATAGGATTAGATGCTTCAATGTTAAATGAAAGATTAAATATAGGAGCTACATATTATAATAGAAAAACAAAGGATGCACTCGTAGCGAAAGATGCTGATGAAATTACTGGATTTGAATATGTATTTACCAATGAAGGAACTATTAAATCCGATGGTATTGAATTCGATTTAAATTATCAAGTATTTGATAGAGATTTTAAATGGAATATAGGTGCAAGTATTACTAAATCTTCGACTACTATAGATAAAATACCTAATGATGAAGTTATTGATGTTACTGGAGGTTGGAAAATCAATCGAGTTAATGAGGCTCCAGGTTCATTTTATGGTCATATATATGAGGGAGTATTTAGCTCTGAGGCAGAAGCAAATAACTCAGGATTAGTTGATCAGTTTGGACGTTCTTTTAAAGCGGGAGATGCTAAATTCAAAGATTTAATAACTGAGGATACAAACAATGATGGTATTCCTGACGCTGGTGATGGAATAATTGATGAAAAAGATAGAACAGTAATTGGTAATCCATTCCCAGAATACTACGGAAGTTTAATTAACAACTTTAAATATAAGAATTGGGGACTATACATACGTATAAATTTTGTTGAAGGAAGAGATGTATTTAATTATGCAAGGTATAGATTAGAAGCAATGGATTCTTATGGAAACCAAACTGCTGCTACACTTTCACGTTGGAATGAAGAAGGAGATATAACAAATGTTCCACAAGCTGTATATGGAGATCCAATGGGAAATAGTAGGTTTTCTACAAGATGGATTGAAGATGGCTCATATATTAGATTGCAAGATGTAACGTTATCATATGATTTTAAAATAGAAAGCAGTTGGTTAAAAAGTGCACAAGTATATGTAACCGGGCAAAATTTACTTGTATTAACTGATTATCTGGGTAATGATCCAGAATTCTATAGCGGTAGTTCGATATATGGAATGGGTATTGATTATTTTAAAAGCCCTAATTCACCTCTGATAATGGGAGGGGTTAAAATAGGATTCTAATTAAAACAAGTGTACAAAATGAAGAATATACTAATTATAATATTGATTATTGGGGTTTCCTTTACTTCTTGTAAAGATTTTATAGAAGTAGAAAACCCGGATATTGTTTTAGCAGAAGATAATTATCAAAGTTATTATGATGGATTAGTTTCTATTTTAGGAATTTATGAATCATTGCAAAGAACAGCTGAAACTCAGTTTTTATTAGGTGAGTTAAGAGCCGATTTAACAATTACCAATAGTAATGCTCCTTATTATTTACAGGAAATTAGCCAATCTATTTTTTCTGAATCTAATCCATATACTGGAGCTTCTCAGTTTTATAGGATTATTAATCAGGTAAACGACGTAATGTCTAATATGGATAGATTACAAGATAATGATCCAGGAGGTGTTTCAGATGAAGTGAGGGAGAAGTTTGAAGCAGAGTTGATTTATTTAAGAGCTTCTGCATATCTTTATTTGGTAAGGTATTTTGATAAAGTTGTATATTTCACTGAACCATTAATAAAAAATAACCAAAATGTTATTTTAAAAGAACTAACTAAAGATCAAGTTTTAGATAGTATGATTGCTCAAGTTTATGATATGACTTTTGTAAGAGATGTGAGAGATATTGTTACACCAGATTTTAGTGGATTATGGTATCGGTCAAGGTTTACAAATTATCCTCCGTATCAATTATTAGGAGAACTTTACTTAGAAAGAGGGATGTGGAAGCAAGCACAAGAAGCTTTTTATTACGTTATGACTGACGTTGATAGAAATGGTTTTTGGGAATTGAGACCTAGTAGATATGGAGATGGAGATTGGAGTAATTTATTTGGAAGATTAACAGGCAATTACGCTAGGGAAACCTTGTTGATTATTCCATTTTCAGCAACAGATGGTCAAACACATAATTTACAAAGATGGTGTAGTGATGAAGCTGATGGAGTATATTATGTGAAACCAACAGAAGTTGGACTTTCTAAATTTGCAGAACCAATAGATAGATATAGAGGTGCTGGTGATTCTTATTTAGTTCACGGTAACAATAATATAATAAATAAATATATTGGTAACACAGATCCTTACGATAATGAATCTGCGTTTATTATATGGAGAGCAGGTGATACTTATCTAGATTTTTGTGAAACTCTTGTTCGTCAAGGAAATTATAAAGATGCACTTAGTATTCTAAACACAGGGGAGTGGTATCAGTTGATTGATAGTACTGAAGTTATTGTTGGAGAAGATACAAGCTATACGTATAATTATGGTGATGTAAGGATTGAACCTGATACAAGAGGTGTTCGAGGTAGAGTAAGTATGGATCCTTTAACAATTGAATTTCCAGAAGGATTCACTCCAACATCTGTAGATGATACACTAAGGCTTGTTGATGAAATGATTTTAGATGAAAGAGTTAGGGAGTTAGCATGGGAAGGTCATCGCTTTGCGGATTTAGTACGTTCTGCAAAGTGGAGAAATGATCCTGAGTTTTTAGCGGATAAAGTAGCGTTAAAGCACGGTAGAAATAATTCTGACTATGATCAGCTTTATCAATATCTTACCAATATGAGTAATTGGTATATACCATTTAATATAGATAATCTTGATATAGATAGAATAACAGAAGATGAAGAAGAAACAGTAGAATAAATAAAGTTCTAATAAAATTAAAAGGGTTATTACAATTATTGTTAATAACCCTTTTTTCTTTTAACACATTAACAAGTGATTAACCAGATATAACAATTTTAAGTCTTTTATTTGCATTTCTATATAATGTATCAATCTTTAATAAAAAGAAGTATTCATGAAAATTAGTTTTTTATTACTCACTATTTATATATTTTTTTGCTCATGTTCAACAAATAATTCACAAGAAATTGTAATTAACATTAATACCGCAATTAAACATCAAACTATCCATAATTTTGGGGCTTCGGATGCTTGGAGTATGCAATTTGTCGGAAAGAACTGGCCCAATAAAAAGAAAGACAGTATTGCCCAATGGCTTTTCAGTAAGGAAGTAGATAACGATGGAAATCCTAAAGGAATTGGATTAACATGTTGGAGATTTAATATTGGTGGGGGAAGCAGTTTTCAATCAAATGATGAAGGAATTAAAGATATCTGGAGAAGGGCAGGGTGCTTTATTAAAGAAGGAGAGTTCAATATAAATGCTCAAGAGGGACAAAGATGGTTTCTTAAAGAAGCCAAGAAATATGGAGTTGAAAAATTTGTTGGTTTTGTAAATAGTCCTCCAGTTGCTTTTACAGAAAATGGTAAAGCATACTCTTCTAATGGAATTAGAAGTAATTTACCAAGAAATAAGTATGATGATTTTGCCAATTTTTTAGCAGATGTATATCATGTCATTAATGATATCGACAAAGTAAAACTTGATTATTTATCACCCATAAATGAACCTCAATGGGATTGGAAAAAAGGGCAGGAGGGAAGTCCATGGAAAAATAATGAGATAGCTGATTTTTGTAAAGTTTTAGATTCTATTATGTCTATTCGTAATGTAGATGCGAAAATAGAGATAACCGAAGCAGGAAAAATTAATTATTTAACCTCAAATGGTGATAAACCAAAGAGAGGAAATCAGATATATGAATTTTGGAATAAAGAGTCACAAAACTATTTGGGAGATTTAAAACATATTGCGCATAAAATAGCAGCACATAGCTATTTTTCTACTTTCCCAGATTCAGTATTGATATCTGACAGACATGAAATAAAGCAAACATTTTTAAACTATCCTAATATAGAATATTGGATGAGTGAATACTGTTTATTGGAAAACAACAAAACAATAAATGGTAAGAAAAGAGACCTAGGAATACATGCTGCATTATATATGGCTAAAGTAATTCATGCCGATTTAGTTGAGTCAAATGCCTCTGCATGGCATTGGTGGTTAGCGGTTAGTCCCTATAACTATAAAGATGGGCTAATATATATCGATAAGGATACTTTGAATGGTAGTATATATGACTCGAAAATGTTATGGGCATTAGGTAATTATTCTCGATTTATTAAACCGGGTTCAAAAAGAATTGAAATTGATATTATAAAAGGAGGTGATAAAATAGGCTATGATCAAGGATTACTTCTGTCTGCTTATACAAAAGATGAAGAAATAGTTTTAGTTGCTATTAATCAATCTTTGGAACTAAAGAAGGTGATTTGGCAAGATTTAAGGACTATATCTAACATGTATGTTACAAATGAAGAAAAGGATTTGCAAAAAACAGTACCCGAAAAGAAAGATGTTTTAGAATTATTGCCTAATTCAGTTACAACATTTATTATCTCAAAAAAGTAAAGATTATGATTAAAAAAATAACGGTAGTAATTTAGTTAAAAATACACGGGATACCTTAAAGAAATCCCGTGTAGCTATTTTTTTATATATTGGAATTTTAACCTAAATTTTATCAACTCTATATCTATAGAATAATGCCCTAATTTTTTAATAAATCTTCAATAACTTGCATATACATGGGCATAACACCCGAAATGTGATCTTCATTAGTTAAAGTGGTGAAGCTAACCATATCCTCAGTTACTCCAATAGACCTAAAATCTTCAATTAACTTTTCTGAAATTAAATATGGAACGTGATTATCATTATTTCCATGATATAAACTAATTGGCTTTTTATTGTTCCATGCTAGTTGACTGTTCTGCTCTAGAACATTTTTAATTTCAATCCATTCAGGCTTTATTTCCGAGTAAAAATCATTAATAAATCCATTAGAGAAAAGTTCCTGCATATTTTTTGTTAGTTCGGCATTTACTTGATCTGAAGAATGTTTACCATCTATTATATCAGGTATTTTTGAAGCGTAAGGCTCGTTAATATAAACAGTAAGCTCTTCATTAAGATCTCCTACAGATTTATATCCCATTAACATATTGGGGACATAAAAAGGTTGAGAATAATTAGTTTGCTCAACTAAATAGTCTCTCATATTTAATAGGTTGTAAGCACCTGCTCCACATGCAGATCCAACAAGTTCGAGCCCTTCTATAGGATTTTCTTCCAGATGAGAATGGGTTACTAATGTAGCCCAACCTCCTAAAGAATAACCAGTTAAAAATAGATCTCCATTTAAATTAAAATCGTAATCACCTGACTTTTGCATATCTTGTGTGGCAGTAATTAAATCAGTTACTGATTGCTGAAATAGTTTTTTATGATGATATGGGTGTTGCAAATGCTCCGAAGCTCCGAAGCCTATATAATCGGGGATTACAACAACAAAACCAAGTCCCGCCAATGATTGAAGTATTAAAAACTCAGGGTGTGTAATTTGTTTTGATGGAGCACTAGAATGGAGTGACATTGTTCCATTTTGAAAACTAATAATTTTGCATTCCTTGTTGCTATTATCAGGAATGCATACTAAACCAGAAAGTGTAATTGTTTCATTATCGATGTATTTTGATTCATATTCAACGTAATATACCTTTACACCATCAGCATTTCTCCCTGTTAATTCTAACTGTCCTCCTAATTCGTTTTGCGCAGCAAGAAGCAAAAGCTCAACTTGAAAATTAGAATATGAAGCAACTTCTTTTGCACTTACAAATGTTTTATTCTGGGACTCTTCTTCAAACGGTTTAACATTATCACTTTCGCAACTAAATAAAAGAAACGATAAAATAATTCCTAAAAACCAATAATTTCTTAGCATATCAAATTAATTTAAGATATAAACGAATTGTATTGCATAAAGTTGTACCTTAATTAACCTTGAATTAAAAAAATAGTTGGTTTTTTATGTAATTCGGGTAACTTATTTTTCCATTGGGTAACAGATTTTGTTTTAATAAATTCAGTTTCCAAAGTAATGTCACATGCAACACAAACTCTGGTTTTAGGATTGCATGCAGATAATATATCCTTTAATAGATGATTGTTTCTATATGGTGCTTCAATAAAGATTTGTGTTTGCTTTTCGCGTACAGATAAATTTTCTAAGTGTTTGATTGCTTTGGTTCTTTCTCCTGATTTAATGGGTAAATAACCATGAAAAGCAAAACTTTGACCATTCATACCAGATGCCATCAGTGATAGTAATATAGAAGATGGACCAACTAAAGGAACTACCTTAATATTTTGATGATGTGCAGCAGCAACAATATCAGAGCCCGGATCTGCAACTCCCGGACAACCCGCTTCGGATATTATTCCAATATGATTGCCTTTTTTTGCAGAATTTAAGAAGCCACTTTTTTGTTGTGGAGTTGTGTGTTTATTTAGCTCATAAAAAGTTAATTCGTCAATATCTATTGATTTGTCGACTTTTTTTAAATATCTACGAGTTGTTCTTATATCTTCAACAATAAAATGCTTAATCTGCTTAAGCAAGATAGTTATATCATTGGGAATTACACTACTAATACTTGAATCACCTAATGTTGTAGGTATTAAATATAATGTTCCGTTCATTTTTTGAGGTTTTGGGCAAAATTAGTAAAAATGAACACTGCAATTATGATTGGCACGATATTAGTTGATTTTAGATTTATTAAAAAAGAGGAAATATTTACTTAACAATGTTGTTACGTATTAAATTAGATGTAATTTTACGCAGTTGGAAATAGCCTTTAAAAAATCAAATAATGAGACGAATTAGCTTAGCATTTTTATTAATGCTCTTTTTTTGTGTAGTTGGAGTAAGAGCTCAATCACATGATTTGAAATATCGATTAAAAAATGGTACCGATTATCGTTTTTATCAAGAAACTAAAATGAATATTACCCAATCTTTGGGTATTATGGAGCAAGAAATAAAAAACGAGTTTAAAGGAATAACACGATTTACTCCAATAGCAAAAGAAGGAAATAATATTGTTTTAAAAACTTCTTTTGAAACAATGGCCATTAGTATTGAAAGCTTAATGTTTAATATTAATTACGATTCTTCAAAACCATTAAATTCTGAAGATAGAATTGCAAAAATGTATAGTGGTATTATTGGTAAAGACTTTAAAGTTATAATTACACCTCACGGAAAAATTGTTAGAATAGAAGGAGTTGAAAAATTAATAGATAATGCAGTTGGTGCAATGGATAATTTGCAGCCACAAACCGAGGCGCAATTAAAGAAAACATTAAAAGGGCATTTTGGAAAAGAAGCATTGTCGGGTAATATGGCAATGTTATTGTCTATTTATCCAAATGAATCGAAAAAAGTGGGAGATACCTGGAGTACTAATACACAACTCACTTCGGCTTTTAAGGCCAATTTAAATAATAGTTGGACTTTAAAAGATGATGCAGATACACAATGGAAAATTAAAGGAGAAGGAAGTATTCATTCCTCTGGAGAAGAAGCTGAAATGAATGGGATGAAAATGGCATTTAATCTTGAAGGAAATCAGGAATCGGAGTTTGTATTAAATCAAAAGGATGGGTGGTTTGTAAATGGGAAACAAAAACAACATATTGAGGGAGTTGTAATTATGAATGGAAACCCTCAGTTGCCACAAGGTATGGAAGTACCCATGAAGGTTAGTTCTACAACATACATTGAAAAGAGGTAAATACTCTAATTGACCAAACCTAATTTATGAATAAATACCTAGCTATTTTCTCTGGAACATTAACTTCAATTGTATTTCCTTTTATTATAGCTTTTGTTTTTGATTCGATATATAGTGATATTCATTTTGTTATTTCTTTATTACCAGGAATCATCATTTTAATCGTTACTTCGTTTTTTTTGTATAAAAAGAATTTAAAGATTCTTTCATACTCAATATCAATTCCTTTTTTAGTTATTCTTTCTGGTGCATATTTATACAAAGGTTTTCATTTTTATGAAAAGATTAAAAATAAACCAAAGTATGAATGGTTAACCGAAGAAGATAAATTTACTGTTGATTTTATTGCTGAAGAATCAGGACATATATTAATTAAGGCAAAAATAAATAACGAAAAAGGGCTTTTTTTATTTGATACTGGTGCCAGTCGTTCTTTAGCCCATGAAAATACTTTAGATTCACTAAACAGTACCAGGTTTCATGAATTAACAGATGCTTCTAATATAAAACAGAGAAAAAAACTTATTCGATCACAATTTAGATTAGATAGCTTAGAAATAAACGAACTAGAGATTTTTCCTTTAGATAGTATGAGTTGGCTAACTAAAAATGGAAGTTTCTTTAATAAAAATCATATTAATGGAGTAGTTGGGTATGATATTATTAACCAATATGTTTGGGATTTTAACATGGTTGATAAAAAATTAACTATTTCAAATTCTAGTAAATACTGCAATAATATTCCTGATTCAGTGTGTATTAATCTTATTAAGGATAAAAATAAATGGTATATTCCTGTTTTATTAAATAATTTGGATAGAAAACTTCTTCTTGATTTTGGATGTTCTGGTACTTTAAATATTAGAGATACTATTTCTCCTACTGATAGATATGTAATACAAGGCATTAATTTATCATACTCTTCTTTAAAAAGGACAGGATTTAGCCATTTACGGGAATTAAATCGCGATACAGTTTCACTGAGTGCCGTTAACCTCCAATTTGGAAATTATCTATTTAATCGAATTCGTTGTATAGAAGGTAGTAAGAAAGAACTTTTTGGAATCAAATTTATTTGGTCATTTGAAAGAGTTATTTTGGATGGAATAAATAATAAGATATATTTTCTGAATGAAAGAGATGATAACTCACCCCAAAGTGCCAAGCAATTTAGTAAATTGATTAGGAAAACAATAAAATCAAAGTTTTCAAAAAATAACGAAGTTGAAGTAAGCTTATATAATGGAGGAGTTGATTTAAATAGTTATTTTCTTAACGTTAAGGATACTGTACATATTAAAACAGCACATGGGCGAATAAAACTATTGAACAGAAACAATCATATGCATGTTCTATTTAAAGATTCCATTACACTAAATGATTCAAAAACTAAATATGGGCCTATAGAATTAAAATATATTAATGGATCGAATATTACAGATATCTTCTTTTAATTAACTAACTTACTAAACTAACCTAATACCATCATTTTCGATATTAATAAGCCTCTGTTTATATAAGGAGCCAACAGCTTTTTTAAAATTCTTTTTGCTTATACCAAGGCGTTTAGAGATCTCTTCAGCAGGACTTTTATCGGTTATATCAAGGAAACCATTTGAATTTTTTAACACGTTTAATATGGATTGTGCAATTCCATCTACTTTACCATAACCTGGTTTCTCCAGTGCAAGGTCGATTTTATCGTCTTCTCTTACTTTTTTAATATAACCTTTTACTTTTTCTCCCTTATTTAATCTTCGGAATACTTCGTTGTCATAAAGCATTCCTGTATGTGTACCATTAACAATAGCTTTATAACCTAATTCGGATTGATGGTAAATCATTAGTTCAACCTCTTGACCTTCTTCATAGTTAGGAGGGAGGTTGTCCAAAAACTTTTCAATTTTCGAAGAGGCTGCAATTCTTCGACTTTCATCATCTAAATAAATATAAACAACGTAGCTTCTATCTTTTTCAATATTTGCTTTTTGCTCACGAAATGGAACCAAAAGATCTTTAGGAAGTCCCCAATCTAAAAAAGCTCCTATTTTACCTACCGAAACAGCTTTAAGATAAGCAAACTCACCAACAATAGCATTAGGCATTTCTGTTGTAGCAATCAATCTATCTTCAGAATCCAAATAAATAAATACTTCTAATTCTGTATCAACAGTGCAATTAACAGGTACATATCTTCGTGGTAATAGTATTTCACCCAATTCTTCACCACCATCTAAATAAAGACCAAAATCAAGATCTTTTACTACTTTAAGTACGTTGTATTTACCTATTTCAACCATTGTTTATGTTTTTACGAAACTACAAAGATACTTTTAATGCATTACATAGCAATTAATGTATCTATTATCATAAGGAAGAATTATTCCAGAATACAATGTTCATGCATGTTTCCATATAACACCTAGCTTATTATAGCTTCAATTAAAAATTACAAAGTATACATCTCATCCCAAAGTTTATCAAACTCTTCTTTAAATTGATTTACTATGGACCCATTAGTTGTCACCAATAGGTTTTCCTGATTGTGTTTTGAAGCAGTATAAGTCCAATTGAAACTCCCAGTAAACACGATTCTTTCATCAATAATACCAAATTTATTGTGCATATGATATTGGGAGTGATCAATTTTAATGTCGATACCAGCCAGCCTCATGTCTTGTATTTCGGAACCACGATCAAATATTTTTTGATCATCCGTAATAACCTCTACTTTAAGTCCTCTTTTATAACAATTCAATACTTCTTTTGCTAACCTATAATCAGTTATCGAAAAAATACATAATTGAACGCTATCTTGCGCATCTCTTAACAAATTACTTAAAGTTTCTCCAATTTCGGTACCTGGACTAAAGAAGACTTTATGCATCCTAAAAGCATGCTTATCTATTTGATCGAAACAGGTTTTTAACCAATTAATTTGAGATTTATTATCAGGTATACTTACAGCTTCTTCCAGTAATTTTTCCCTAAGCTGTTTTCTGTTAAGATGATTTAGTGCTGAAATATTTTGTATAATTTTTGCATCAGTAATTTTAAATGATTCTTGATCAGTAAATTGTTTAAAGTGGTTTAATATTGTTTGCATTGTTAAGTAAATATCATTTCTTATTTAAAAGTGCCAATATAGAAATAAGATTTCATTAAATTGAAATAAATTCAATCCCAGATGTTACAAAATACCTATTATAGAAAAGCTAATTTAATCGAACTAAAGGCGAAAGGAGATATTAGTTTGCATGATATAATGATGCATTATACCTACCTCCAAAGTATATCTGATAAGCATGAATTTTTGAGAGTATTGATAGATACAAGAGGATCAAAAATTGGAATAGTACCTGATGATTTAGACCTTGTTTTACCTGTTTTATTAAAAACTACACAAAAACTAAGCTTTTTAAAAGAAGCAATTATTGTTGATATTCCGCAATCGACTGTAATAGCTACTATTTTTAAGGATAAATATAGTTCGGTAAATAATTTTATATACAAAGTTTTTAGTACCGAAGATGCTGCGCGTTTATGGCTAGGGCTTTAAATCGGTAATTGAATTACAAACATATGTTGGACAAATTCCTTTTTCCTTTATCAGTTTTTCCGCTTGCAATGGAATAGTACTACCTGACAATACCAAAGCTGTATCAATACCAAATTTATTACCTCCTATAATATCTGTTTCCAGGGTATCTCCAACCATTAAAATCTCCCTTTTTGAATACTTATGTTGTTGGTTTATTTTTTCAAATGCATATTCGAAAATATTAATATTGGGTTTTCCAAAACGAAAGAATTTTCTGTTGGAAACTGCCTCTAACATATTGGCAATGCTACCAACTGTAATAGCAGATTCTTCATCACTGACAGGGTAAATTAAGTCGGGATTGGCTACTATAACCGGAGAATCAGTTCCTCTTATCAGATTAAGTGCTTTGTTAATACAAAAATGCAGGTCATCCACGTTTTCACCAAATAATGCTATGGCTTCAATATTGGGATAATCCTTATTTGTAATATTTTCAATGCGAATAGGTATTAGATCAGATTCTTTTATAAAGTATTCGCATAGCTTACCACCTAAGTAAGCTACCTGAGAACCAGGATGAATGTTCTCTTTAAAGAACTCCATACATAGCATGGCAGAGGAAACCAGGTTATTAGGCTGAATGATATCAATCCCACCATCATAATATGCCTTTGATAATAATTCAGGAGACCGCGATGCATCGTTAGTAATTACATAAAAGTCAATACCTTCTTCAATAAGCCAATTTAAAGTTTCTTTTACTCCTTTAATAATTCCGTCGTGCTTTTTTAATACTCCATATGCATCAAAAAAAACAACTTTATATTGTTTTGCAACTTCTTTGAATTCTTTGATCTCCATTTAAAATGTTTATCTGCTTAAAAAATGTTCTTTATCTATTTAATCCCCTTTTTCAAACTTTAATACATCTGTATTGTTTTCGAGTATTAAATTTAAATTATCAAAGCGATATGTAAATTTCTTGTTGTAGATAGCTTTAGAAAATTCATCTTCAACATTAGATTCAATACAAGCTATTTTGCTACTTAATATATAATGAAACCAAATTTCGTTTCTGCCAAATATTACATCTGTCGAAAAATTATTGCAACCTAAAAAACCTGAAGCCTTTCCTTTATCTAAAAAAATTCCTATAAACGGTTGTTTATATAAATTAGCTGTATCAATTTTATTTCCATTAATTTCTTTTAAAATCCAATTATCATGTAACCTGATAGCACCGTAAAATTCACCTTTTCCTGTATACTTTTTAACTTGTTTTTTTTTATTATCACTAAATACTATTTCCACCTTAAATGGTTTGTTATCATTTTGCTCAAATGGTTTTTCCTGATATTTTATCGAAATAGATAATTTCCCATCATTACTTATAACTTCATGAGTTGCTTCAGAACCTATTAATCCTTTTCCCAACTCAATAACATTAACAGTGAACTCTTTTTTTAGATCAGTAGAAGAAAACTTTACATACTTATCAAAGTCAATCTCCAATTGCCAGTTATTGTCTGTATTACTTGCATAAAAATCAACACCTCGTACTTGTCTTTCAAAATTCTCATGTAACAAAGCAGGTAGAGTTTCTTCTTCTATATTACTTGGTTTACTTAATATTCTACAAGAGGAAATAAAAGAAACCAACACAATAAACAAAACAACTTTTATCATATAACATTAAATGAATGTTGAAACTGTATTTAAATAACTGTAAAGAAACAAAAATTCCAAAGAGTATAACATATCACAAAACAGTTAAACATTAGTTAACATTTTAAATTCCACAATATCACTTTAAGCTCAATATTAATAGCTATTTTTGCGATCCTTTTTGTAAATAAATAAAACATATATAAATGATTACAGTTTCAAATTTAAGGATTCAATTTGGTAAGAGGGTACTTTTCCAAGATGTGAATTTAAAGTTTACCCAAGGTAATTGTTATGGTATAATTGGAGCTAATGGAGCTGGAAAATCTACTTTTCTGCGCATTTTAAGTGGGGAATTAGATTCAACGGGAGGTACAGTAACTTATGGGCCAGCCGAACGTTTATCAGTGCTTAAACAGGATCACCACGAGTTTGACGAATTTACAGTTTTAGATACAGTAATGATGGGACATGCACCTCTTTGGGAGGTAATGCATGAAAAGAATGCCATATATGCTAAGGCTGATTTTACCGAAGAAGATGGTATTAAAGCCTCGGAGTTAGAAGAAAAGTTTGCTGAGATGGATGGATGGAATGCGGAAAGTGATGCGGCTAACCTTTTAAGCGGATTAGGAATTAAAGAAGATTTGCACTATTCGCAAATGAAAACCTTAAGCGGAAAGCAAAAGGTAAAGATTCTTTTGGCACGAGCATTATTCGGAAAACCTGAAAACCTGCTATTAGATGAGCCTACTAACGACCTGGATTTAGATTCGGTAACATGGCTGGAGAATTATTTAACTAATTTTGAGAATACGGTATTAGTAGTTTCTCACGATAGGCACTTCCTTGATTCGATATGTACACACACCGTTGATATTGACTTTGGTAAGGTGAAATTATTCTCAGGTAATTATAGTTTTTGGTACGAATCGAGCCAATTAGCCCTTCGTCAGCAACAGCAACAAAATAAAAAAGCCGAAGAGAAAAAGAAAGAACTTCAGGAGTTTATTGCTCGTTTTAGTGCTAATGTTGCTAAAAGTAAGCAAACAACAAGTCGTAAAAAAATGTTGGAGAAGCTAAATGTTGAAGAGATTGAACCTTCTACGCGTAAGTATCCTGCAATTATTTTTACACCTGAAAGAGAACCTGGCAATACAATTTTGGAGGTTCGTAACTTAAGTACATCAATAGAAGGACATACTTTGTTTAAAGATGTTTCTTTCAACGTGGAAAAAGGCGATAAAATTGTTTTCCTGTCAAAGGATCCAAGAGCAATGACTGCCTTATTTGAAATACTTAATGGTAATAAAGAAGCTGAAACTGGCGAATTTAGATGGGGACAAACTATTACTACAGCTTATTTACCAGTTGAAAACTCGGTTTTCTTCGATAATGATTTAAATATATCAGAATGGTTAGGACAGTATTCTAGTGATACAACCGAACTTTTTATACGTGGATATTTAGGTAAGATGCTTTTTTCGGGAGAGGAGATTTTTAAGAAGAGTAAGGTTCTTTCAGGGGGTGAGAAAATGCGTTGTATGATTGCTCGCATGATGCTGAAAAATGCAAACACCTTAATTCTGGATACACCAACCAACCACTTGGATTTGGAATCGATACAAGCATTTAATGAGAGATTGACTCAGTTTAAGGGAATTGTTCTTTTTTCGAGCCATGACCATGAATTTATTCAAACAGTAAGCAATAGAATAATCGAACTTACACCAACAGGTATTATCGATAAACAAATGGATTATGACGATTATATATCAGATGAAGCTTTAATGGCTCAAAGGAATGGTATGTATTAGTTAGAAATCAAAAATAAGTAAGAGTTCTTAAATGCCAGTCAAAAAAAAGACTGGCATTTTTTATTATAGATATTACTGTAAGGATATTAATTTCTTCCCGTCTGTTTTAACAGAAATAACTGATAATTTGGGAATATGAAGATTAATGGTGATATAAACAGCTTCTGGATATTAAAGAATTTTAGTGTTCTTAACCAATTATCAAGTAATGAACTAGAGTATTTTCATCAGTGCACTAAAATGAAATCTTTTTCTAAAAAGAAGATGATATATTTACCTAGGGATAAAGCAGATAAAATATATTTCCTAAAAGAGGGCAAGGTTAAAATTAACAGCTATTCCGAAGAAGGAAAAGAGCTAATTCATGCAATAATAACACCAGGAGAAATTTTTGGTGAGATGGCTGCGGTGGGAGAGAAGGAGAGAGATGAATATGCCGAAGCCATTGATGCAAGTATTATATGTTTTATGCATGTAAATAAATTCTCCGATTTACTTAATAAAATCCCTTCCTTAAACAACGAATTAACCAAATTAATAGGGTATAGGTTAATGAAAACAAGAAACAGGTTAGAACGTTTATGGTTTTTATCTGCAAAAGAATGTATAATTCTACTTCTAAAAGACTTATCGAAAGAACATGGGCAATTAGTAACTAACGGTATTACTGTTAACCTATTTTTAACACATCAGGATATGGCAGCTTTAGCTTCTTCTTCCAGACAAACCGTTACTTCTATTCTTTCTGAACTAGAGAGTTATGATCTAATAAAATATAATCGTAATCAAATTTTATTAAAAAACGCTTTTTTCAATTTTAATGAGACTAAACAAATGATAGGTTAGTTTTTTTCGCCAATTTATATTCTCGAAATCATTCATATCATAATATCTTATCTCTTATGTAGCTTTCGAGAAATACTTTTATTTGAAGAATTAATTCTTATAATGTATACTCCTGTGGGTAAAAAGTCCAAATTATCTATTGATATTTGTCCCGATGAATTCGCAACAAGATTATGCTTTACAAACAAAACTCTACCTGATAGACTTAATATTTTTACTGAACAGTTTTTTATAGGTAACTGTAGGTTACTTATTTTAATATTGGAAGTAAATGGATTAGGACTTATATTTAATCCAGCTCCATCATTTAAAAATACTTTGCTATTAGTATAAAAATCATTTCTAAACGCTGAATAGTAACCGAAATTTACACTTCCACTATTTTCGTCAAACACACTTAAGTGAAATACTCCATTAGAATTGCTTAATGTATGAGATTCTCCAGTTTCTACACCAACTAATTCTTTATTAACAAAGTACCATGTTTCATCATCATTGGCATTACCTGTTCCTGGTACACGTTTCCAACTTAAATTATTTAAAAGGTTACTTGAATTTCCATTTTCATCAGTAAAAGTAAAGGATGAAATATTTTTATATTGGGTTAATATCTGAATGTAGAAAGCATCATTTAGTATTTTAGTAAATGTAACTGAAGAAGAACCAGTACTATTTATTGGAGGGAGTATTGCAGATCCTAATTCATTACCAGAGCCATTTACTAATCCTGATTGTTGATATACATAAATGGGATTATCGGAGTCAATATGCAAAGCAGATTCTTCATAAATATCCAATTCAATTTGATCACCACTATTTAATAAGTAGGTTTCAGATGTTGATTGGTCAAAATCAATACTTACGTAATTATTATCAGAAGCAGACATTACATAAACTTTGTTGACAGGAGTTCTGCCTCCCCATTCTCTATTTCTTCCAGAAAACATAGCAATATATTCTGTACCTATAATGGAGGTTGGGATAGTTTGGTCTCCAATTAAATCGTGAGGACCATCGTTTTCATTTACTGAGTCATCTGAAATTGTAACAGCAATGGGCTTATTACTTTTTACATGAGATCCTCCAATAGTATAATCTTTTTCTCTACTAATAGCTTGCATGCAATATGTTTGACCTCTATCTAAAGTAATAGTATATGATACAGTTGCGCTATGCCCTAAGACATCAACAGAAGGAGTGATTTCAATAACAGTGTTATCTTCTGTCGCTACTATATCAGCTCTTTCAAGGGGAGGATTATTACTGTATGTATTATCATTATATCCTTCGTTCCCAAAAGAGTTTTGACCTGATATGCAAAATTCAAGTCCCAAAGCATTTTCTCCTTTTAAAGTAAATTTTTCAGGATTATTTGATCTTACCACTTCGTAGTATGCAGTAATATCTTCGTCAGATGTAATGAGTATACCTTTATCATTTATCGTATTAGATGGAGTGTTTTCTAATGTATTTATTTCCCATCGTTGGTCGAACTCAATTTTCTTCTGCTGATATGCATCCAAGTTAACAGTTCTAGTAAAGCTGGGATTAGCAGGTTGAGTAAGAGTAACAGTTGTTGGTTTATCCATTGCTGTTAGTCTAAATGCAACGGGGGCATCTCCATTTGCTTCAATAACAGCAGGAGCCACAAACCAAAATTCATGACCTACTTGGGCTTTTAATATGTTATGAATTGAGGTAATAACTAGAATAAGAAAAACTATTTTTCTCATAATCAATTAAGTATTATTTATGATTAAGTAAACTGATTGATAATGAGTGCAATTTTAAATAAATTAAAGATATAACTGTTGTTAAATTAAGTTAAACTGTAGCATTATATAAAAATAGCAACAAAAACAAGCCGCTTCCTCTTGACAAACAGTTACTTCAATTCTTTCTATACTAGAGAACAATGGTATAATCAAATTTTATTAAAGCTATTTTTTTTAAGTTTTAATGTATTAAACTATGATATTATTATGTTTATTTATGCGACTTATATTGTTAATAGTTCGTTAATTCTTTGTAATAATTAGATTTCTAAGAATTTAATACAATAAATGCAGTTTGGTTAATACGATAATTTTTAAATATCTTGTAAATTATGTTTTTATTTCAAATCTATTAACCTATTGTATTCTATTTAGAGTCTGTCTATAAAGTCAGTGTTTTTAACTTTTTTTGCTTTCTAAAACGTGACATAAATATTTATATAGTAATATTTTCTGGTTTTATGGGTTCTGTTTTTTCAACAAACAATTATTTACCGTTTTTAAACGGTTTTTCTATCAATTTTCATTTTTTTAGACATACTAATCCTAGTGTATTTATGTTATAGTCAGAATATCAGGGTTTTAATGCCGGGTGTCGATTTTCATCTGTCCAATTAGTAGGTTGGACATTACCCTTATGTTATAGGCCAATACGCTCCAAAGCACTTTAGCTTGGAAATGTCCCCATCCTTTCCAGTTGCAGCGATGTATCCTGAATCCCCGCTTTAAATTGGAAATGTTGGCCTCGATCCCACTACGCCATTTTTTCAACCGAGTCGCCATATTACCGCTCGTTGCTTGATTTTTGATACTACCGACAACCTTGTTGAACACCACGTTGGTCAACCCTTTTTCAATTGAGTGCCGAATATTCTCTTTACTTGCAAATCCGCCATCGGCTGAACTGTCGCGGGGTATCTTGTCGTAGTTATCTATTACCCGATCTAATGTCGGAGCGTATAGTTTTGAATCTGCTGGATTACCCCTTTCAAAATAACAATCAAGGATAAGGTTGCTCCTGCCCGATGTAAGGTTTACTTTGTGCCCGAATACAATGTCACGGCTGCCCTTGACTATTATATCGGTGTGCCGCTCAAATATTGAAAATATCTTTTCGCTACTTGGTACCTGTTCGCCATTAATCTCTTTCCTATGTGAAATGTCATATACCTGTTTTATTATTGGGAGCAGGTCTTCCAATAAAAAAAGATGGTCATTGCTTTGATATCAACGCAAATGTCCTTTTTTTTTACCACATTCGATACTTGGTTAATGCACTTTGTAAGCGTTTGCAGTTGTTTGACGAACAATTTGGTCTTCTTGTCTTTGGAGCTTGTGTTGTTTATTTTAAAGAAGGTTTTTTTCGCCCCCTTTGTATAATCGCGGTAAGATAGCCCGGATATTTCTTCGCTGAGTTTGGTCAAATGATCATTGCTTTTTCTTATGCAGTCCCATATCAACGAGTTATTGGTGGGATGGTGGATATCTGTTTCAATGGTTGTGGTATCCTGCCTTATCTTTTTAATGTCCTCAAGGCCTTCGCTTATAGCTATCTTGTTCAGTTCCAATAATGTTTCACTGAGCCTTTCCGGCTTTATTCTTGATATGTATTTTTGATACAACTGGAAACTATATGGACGCAACGGATCTATTTTTATGAACAGAGCGGCTATTCTGGAATCCTCTTGATGATATTCCAATTCCCTATAATCCAACCCTTTCAGCTCTTTGTAAATACCTGCCCGTACTATTTGCTCGATGCTTGGTGAGTCGCCTCTTCCAATATGATTTCGATCCCTTCCGTCCGAGATATCTTCGCCCAAGATTGAAATTAAGTGGGGGTGACTATCTAATATACTGTCTATCAACCCCAATTCCAGGTCATTCTTCCAATTGGGCTGTTCAAAACGTATCTTAAAATCTTCAAAAAGTTGCATTTTTGTTGTGAAGATAGTAATTGTAAATTTGATCCAAAGCCTTTCAATGTCTTGATTTACTAACAATTATTGTTTATAGACAGACTCTATTTAGTGCTTCTAAGAAAACTAATTGTTTTACTAAGTGGCTTTTAAGAAAGTGTTGATAACAAGGCTTGGTGTTTCTGAAAATCAAGGAGTTTACTTTTGTAAATGACTGTTTTCAGAAAGAGCGTAACGCAGTTAGCGACGTTTTCTTATAGCCACTATTTAAATGAACTTAACCTATAAACTCTTGCCTGTCCATTAATTATTATTGCATGTACTCGTTCCTTCCTTTGCAACCTGTCATCATTATATCCGACATTAAAGATTAGACTTTGACTTGTTTTATAATCTCCATATGGATACCTGCCGTAACTTCTACTATAACCTGTTTGTGTTGTAAGTATTTCACTATTAGGATACATTTTTCTCCATGTACTTAAAGTTGTTTCTACAATCTGTAAATGATCTGGACGTTGCGATTTTAAGTCTCCAAATATAGATTCGTCTTTTATTTGCGACCAATTACTATCTGTTTTTCTGTCGTAAGGAATAATATTGCTGTTATATAGAAGTCCGGAAACTCCAAAAGTGGTTGGTGTACCCGTAATGTTTCTATTCCAAGCTGTTGCAGTGCCTGTTAATGGGCAATAAATAATTGAATAATATTTATCATCAGCCTTGTCGTTGACTATTTCGTGCCAATCCAAAATATCATGAGGGTAAGCTTTAATTATATTCCCAATTTTAATACCCACAACTAACTTATTTGAAGTTTCACTTATAGATGCAAATTTAGGACTGTCAATTGCTGGAATACCATCTTTACCAGGTCCTCCGGAAACAACTTTATTTCTAGGTACTGTCCATCCATCTGAACCGGTAATCGTTCTACCTTCAAAAGCTCCTTTATCTGCATTGGGATAAATTTGTGTGCCAGGATAAAAAGTTGCAATGGAAAACCAATAACCAATCATAGATTTGGTAGGAGTGAGGCTTTTACCTTTATCTGGACCATTGACAGCGTTACCAAATACATCCCATTCATTACCTTCCATATCTTCCATAATAATTGGCAATGATTTATCTGTAGGTTTAAATTCTATAACCTTTCCATCCAACTCTCTAAAAAACGATACTACAAAGTTTTTAGATAAATTACCCGCTATAACAATCTTTTGTTGTTCGAATTCATCTTCAATAACAACAATTGATTCAGAACCGGCACCATCCTCAGGAATTTCTACATTATCATCTGGAATCTCCTCATTAGGTAGAATATCATCTGCGGTTTCATTACACGATGTATTCCCTAAAGTAATAGCAAATACCATAAATAACATAGTTATTTTGTATTTTCTCTTCATACTTATATCATACCTTCTCATAACTATTACTTTTTTATTATGTTACTTAATTTATAACTTAATCCTACATTTAATCTATAAGACGTTGTAAGTTGTGTTCCTGACAAGTTTCGATATATTGGAATTTCAGCACTCATTAAAATTTCTAAATCATTAATTGGATTTATTGATAAACCAGGATTTAAATTAAACCAATCACCTCCAGTAGAAGGAAGTTTAAAGCTATCTATTTCATCAGGTTGAGTATGTCTATATGTCAGTTGTAATGATGGTGTTAACGATATTTTAGCAATAAGAAATCCTTTGGATAATCCTAACGAGGAAATAAATTCATTACCAAACCGATAACCTTCATCTCCTTCGAACCTTGAGGATTTACCACTATACTTAAATCCTGATGAAAATTGGATATTGAATTTAGGTATTTCCAGAATGTGAAGTTGTCTATATGAAACTCCTGCAACATAATCCCACGAGCCAGAACCCGGTTGTAAATCAGGCGGTAAAAGTATTGCTTGTTTATCTCGAGCATTTGTTTTACCTAAAGGAATTTTAGGGCCGAAAGTGAATATTAATTCTCTTCTCAGATTACTTAATACATTATACTGTAACAAAATAAATGCATCACCAAAACCAGTTTGAGACACTTTATTACTAGATCCGTTAAATATAAAAGTTTCTTGTTGTTCTTGCACATAAGAGAATAATGTAGATATAGCTAATTTAGATGTTATGCCATAAGATGATTGAAATAAAATAGATTGAGTAGTTCGGTTTCTAGTATTATTTGGCAGTATTTTATCTTCACTTATTAAAGTATTCAAATAATTGTAATCATAACTTAATCTTAAATACCATTGTTGTTTATCTAAGTTTTGAATGCCTAAGTTACCTGTAAGTGGAGTTCCGCCTGAACAACAAGATTGAGAACTTGCTTTAATAGTTAATAAAAATAATATGCCGATGATTAAATACCTCATATCATCAAAATTAGGTTATTGATGATACATAAAATGTCAGGAAACCGACATTGGATAATTTTAATTTACTTTTTTATTAAAAAACATAAAGAAGACTTAGAACAGTATTGCAATATTTTTTATATCGAACTGAATTCCATTAAAATAACAAATACAATTTGGCCAATGTATTAAATTTAAACATTTTGTTAATCAGTCTTTTGTATCAAATCTATCGGTCTATTATTAGAATACAATGTGTTTTATTTACCAAAACCTTTATTATCTAATTCAATAACTTCTAAATCTTTAATTTCACCTTTATCTAATGAAAATCGAATTGCAGTTCTAACAGCATGAAAACCTGATCTACCTGCTGCTCCAGGATTAATATGTAAGCAATTGAGGTTATCATCATAAATTACTTTTAATATATGTGAATGACCACATATAAACAATTTAGGTGGATTCTTATACATTTCTGTCTTTACTTGTGGCGCATATTTATTTGGGTAACCACCAATATGAGTTATCCATACATCAACCCCATCACACTCAAAACGTATATGTTCGTTTAATTCACTTCTAATACGAGCATCATCAATATTACCATATACGGCACGTGTTGGCTTTAAATCTCTCATGTAGTCTAATACTTTAATATCACCTATATCACCTGCATGCCAAATTTCATCACATTGAGCAAATAAATCTTTAAACCGAGGATCAAAATATGAGTGAGTATCTGATAAAAGTCCAATACGTGTCATTAACTAAGTTTTATTTTGGCCGAAAATAATGTATTTTAGACAAAAGATAAAGAACATAAGGCTCTCACAGAAAATTTATAATTATAGCTAAATTTCTTTTGTCTTTATAATTAATACTTTAATCCAAAAAGATGAAAAAACTGATATTAGTTCGTCACGCAAAAACAGAGCAAATTACAGATTACAGTAAATCAGATTTTGATCGTAAATTACTTCCTCGGGGACATAAAGATTCTGCAATTATTGCTAATCAACTTGAAAGTAAAGATCATTTACCGGATTTGTTTATTTCGAGTAGTGCAAAAAGAGCACTTCAAACAGCAGAAATCTTTGCTGAATATTTGGATTATGATGTTGATGATATTCAAGAAGAACAATTTATTTATGATGGGTATACAACATCAGAAATGATAAGTTATCTAGGTCAATTTGAAGAAAAATATGATACAATCATTGTATTTGGTCATAATCCAGATATTGCAAGTCTTACAGTTAATTTGGTTGACGAAGATTTATATCATTTTCCAACTACATGCGCAACGGTAGTTAAGTTTAATGTTAGTAATTGGAAAGAAATTGAGGTTAGGAGTGGAGAACTATCTACTTATATTTATCCTAAAATGTTTAAATAAACAATTTGTAAGGTATTTTCGTAAAAGACTACTTTTACTGTAGTCTTTTATTTTTCGTAGGTATCATCTAAATTATATTCCGATTTATCTTCCCCACGATCAAATTTAGGTAGTTCTTCCCAAAAAAAGATATCTTTTTTAGTTTTTGGCCTAAATCGTTCTAACCAATAAAAACCATTCAACCTTAAATCATCATCTGGTATCAGTATTGGAGGATTCATATTACCGTTAGGAGATACTCGCATTGTTATTTGATCTACAACATTTCTATCTTTAAGGTAAATAGTCATATTACTACATTCAACTCGGTTAACACCTATAACATTATCGTTATCTTTGGGGTAGTATATTGATTGCGCATTACCATCAACATCAATTTTATATATTCGATTATTACGAATATAACCGGTCATCATTTTACCTTTTATTTGATTATACTTTCCCGAGTCTTCTTCCGAGATGATAAAAGATCTATCTATTAAATCAACTTTATCTAATACTTCTTCTTTGGTATACATTTTTATTACATCAGCAGTAAGCTGATTCCCTAACGACCACATAATTGGATCGTAATAAAATGTATTAGTAGTATCTCTTGAATCAAATACCATCGAATCACAACGACCTTGTAAATCCTTCCTAAAGTATTTAACTTTCCTATAAGCCTTTATTAATTTTTCCTCTCCACCTTCTAAGGGTACAGCTTGTAAAGTATCTGCATGCAAAAATAAAGTGTCATTATTATATATTTGAAGTAATTCTGCATTGTAGGTTGCTAAGGCATGTTGAGTTATTTCATTATAGAAACCATAATCACCTTTTATTATAACGTTATTAGTGGTATCATGTAATTCCATACCATTAAATATCTCGCCATATCCGTTAGCTCTGTTATAATAAATTGTATCTCCTTTTAATAATTGCTCTCCTTGAACAAATGCATTTTCTTTTAATAAAGCTACATCATGCAACATATCGTAATACCCTGCTTCGGCATAAATAGTATTACTATCACTAATTATATAAGTAGGACCTTCTATATTAGAAACTTTTGTTACAGTATGATAAGTTAAAGTGTCTGAATAAATCGTATATTTTGGATTGGAAGCAACAACACTATCTTTATAATGTACTTGATTAGAGTTAGGGTAGTAATATCCTTTTTTGCTTGTTAATGTGTTTTCCTTATTAACTATTTTTCCAAAATTGAAATAATATGCAAAATTATTAACTCTATCATAATCCAGATAATCAGTTGTTAACTCAACATCTTTATTAATTAACTTTACATCTTCTCTAACCTGGGCAATACCTGTGTTTCCATTATACAAAAGCTTTTTACCGTACAAATGTAAGGAGTCGTTTTGTATTATATGAATATTCCCTATAGCATTTATTTTATTATCAACTGTATACCTATAGGCAGTGTCACAAAACATAACGGCTGTTTCATGTGTAAATTTCACATTGCCTACTAAAACCTGAACATCCTTTCCATATAAACTTTCATCATAGTTAAGACTATCGGCATTGTTGACAATAACTTTTTTTTGACCAAAAGAATTATCAACCAGTGTAAAAAACACAATTATTAATATGGTACAATTGCACAATCTTTTTTGCATATTATTTAGCAAAGTATATTTAATTTAAAAAACGAAGCAAAAATAGCAGTAAAAACCTAAATATTGAAAATAAAAAGATGTTTATAGCTATAGTTTTATTGATATCTTAATCAATTATCGAACCAATTTTAATTTTAAGAATATTGATAAATCTAAGGAAGGTTTTTTTTGGATTTTGCTGTAGATGTTTGAAGCACCATTCTTCGTTTTAAAAAAATTGTATCAGGGGTATGATTATTATGAGGCTTAAATTGAAGGAATTTCTCGATATGGTGATCAGAAGTTATTGCTAAACTAATTTTATACCCTTTATCAAATTTTAAACTAAAACGACCAAGACTATCTGTTTTGGTGCTAATATTAAATGTTCCAGATTCATCTATATTTTGTTGGAACAAGCAAAAAGAATGAACAGAAGAATATGGAATAGGGCTGCTATCCTCTTCGTCAGCAATAACACCATCATATGAAATGTTATATGCTTCTCTTGCACAAGAAAAGCATATAAAAAGCGTTAAACCAGTAAATATTTTTTTGCTAGTCCCAATTAACCTCATTATTTATGAAATTGTAATTGTTTCACAAAATAGTCAAAAAAAACTACTTAATCCAGTTTTTAAATTCAAAATCACAGTCTTTCCACCCGTCATGTATTGTAATGTAAGTTTCTAACTGTTTTTCTTTAATCCAGTCGTTAACAGCATCCTGACGTCTTTTTTCAGTCATGATATTTTGTATCAACTGATAATCATCCTTTAAATTAGCCCTATGTGGAGGTATTTTCCTTTTTTGCTTAATTATAACATAAACATCGTGCCCACTATCATCCTTAATACTAAAAGGTTTAGAAATACCACCTTCCTCTAATTTTTGCAACTCTTTAGCTAATTGTGGTTGACGTATAGACGATAGTTCAAAATTTGACGATTGCGTTCGCATATTTACCATCAATCCTCCATTATTCCTGGTATCTTTATCCATTGAAAAATGTAAAGCTGCTTCTTCAAAACTCATCTTCTCGTCTGACATTAGTGTTGAGATTGAATCTAAACGAGCTATAGCGTTTTTGTTAGCATCTGGAGAAACTTTAGGTTTTAGAAGAATATGTCTTACGTGTATCCTTTCTCCTTTTCTATCAAGGAGTTGAATGATATGAAATCCATATTCTGTTCTTACAATTTTAGAAACCTTATTTTTTTCTTGCATATTGAAAGCTACATTGGCAAACTCTGGAACAAAAGTTCCACGGGTACTCCAACCTAAATCACCTCCACTGTTTGCACTTCCAGGATCTTCGGAATATAATACTGCTAATGTTGCAAAATCTCTACCTTCAGCAACTTGTTTTTGAAAATCTCTTAATTTGGCTTTAACTCTGTCTATTTCCTTTTGTTCAATTTTTGGATAAACAGCAATTTTTTGTATTTCAAACTGAACAGGTACCATCGGTAAACTATCCGTATTAGTCTTTCTGTAGTAAGCTCTTACTTGAGATGGGGTAGGTTCAATATTTTCAGTGATAGAACGTTGCATGCTTTCGGTCATCATTTGTTCTCTCACCACCTTCATTTGTTCCTTTTTAATTTGTAAAACCGATTTATTAAACCATTCCTCCAGCTTTTCTCTACCTCCGGCACGGTTTATAAATTCATTCATTCTACGGTCAACTTCATTTATAACGCTATTCTCACTAACTTCAACACTATCTAAGACAGCTTGATTTAACATTAATTTTTGTATCAACTGCTGCTCAAATAACCTACACTTAAGATTTCCTTTTGCAGAAACTCCTTGCATTACAGCTTGTTGATATTGATACTCAATGTCTGATTTCAAAATAGCATTATCACCAACAACGGCAATAACTTCGTCAATAACGTTTTTTTGACATACTACCGGTGTACAAATAGTGAATATGGCGGATATGGTGGTAATAATAAAAATTTTTGTTTTACTCATTATCTCTTTTTTTTCGGCAAATTTAATAGAATTTTATAATTTTTTGTTTCAAACCTTCGTTGTATAGTTCTTCTTCCAAGTTTTGAATAAACTCAATCCTCTTCTTGTTAAGTAATATGGCTTTAATTTTATCTTCAACATAGCTTACAGGAGCTGTTTCGTCTGTTTTATGAAAAGCTCTAATAGATACAAAATATCTCGAAATACTATCTGTAGTCTCGTAAAATTTATTATAATCTAAAAAATGGGAGTGATTAGGTAAAGGTTTTGGCAATAGCTCGGATATTTCATTTAAAGGAACCCATCTGTCTAAAAAGTTTTCAAACTTTTGAGCATTTTGGTAACAATACTCCTCTAATGCATTGATATCATCCGGTTCTTCAGAACGATACCAGCTTCTTAGATCGTATAGGTTAGGGGCGTTCAGCGGAACTTTTATAAAAACACCTTTAATAACATTTTGATCTAACTTAAAGTTTTCACTCATTTTGTCATAATAGCTTTGTATTTCACTAATTGTAATGAGAGGAGTATATTTTTGAAGTAGCAATTTCTGCTGATATTTATGAATAAGTAGAGAAGCTCTATAATCATTTAAAATTTGCTCTACATCTTTTTCTTCAGGGGTTAAGTTAAGTTCAGCTTTACGCAAAAGTAAAGCTGATTTCACCCACCTATTAATATAGTTTTGAGTAAAGGCTATACTGTCGTTTTTACTTAGATTTTCTGGTATAGCCTTTTCTAACTCAGTAAGTGTTAATACTCGATCATCTACTTTAGCAAGAGGTTTTGCTGCTTCGCCTTGCGTTACTTCGCTACAAGTAGATAATATGCATAAAACCAATATTAAAATAGATAATCGATATAGTATTTTCATTAACGTTATTTTTATTTCCTTAAAATATAAACAAATGTCACAAATTGATTATATGACAAAAAAGATATGCACATCTATATTTTATTAATAGGTCTGGTTTTAGTAAGATCGTGCATTAATTCTTTTTTGTTTTTTTGCTGAATTTTAAGGCTTTGGAATTAACAACCGGACTATATTTTAATTTTAAATCTGCCAGCCATTCTTTTTCAATTTGCGTTTGATAATCAGAAATTACCTGACCTTTAACTTCATCCAATTCTTTTTGCTTCTTAGCAATAACTTTGCCACTTCCCCAAATATATTTAAAATCATTATCAACTTTACCTTCGGATTTCTTTATTTTCCAAATTTGATTATCCAAAGCTTTATATTCACCTTTCTCAAATTCGCCCTTAATAACCTTAGAACCAGGATATATTTGCTTTAATGAATCAGCTGAGATGTCAGGATTATTAACTAAAAACTTTTTAACTTGAACAAGTTCTTTTTTGTCGTTCGTAAAATAGACTAATCCATTTAATTTTTCAGGGTAAAAGTAATTTGTTTTATGATTCTCGTAATACTTCTGAATTCCTATACTATCTTCTGCAGCTTTATTCCAGATTTCTTTTTGACTAATTTCAAAAATTAATAAACCATCATGATATTCGCTTAATAAGTATTTATACTCAGGATATTTATTTTCAAGCTGAGTCTTTTCATAAGCAATAATTTCATCTTCAATAATTGATTTACTTAATTTTTCAATCATACTGGCTCTTCTATTTTGAGTAAACTGACGATTGCCTTTCAACTTATTAATAAAATCAGAAGTTGTAAAAGACCAATTATTCATACTAGCTACAGGAGTAGTATTGCTTTCAAAAGCAGAGAAAAAATCATCATTTGATATACTTGTATTCTTTGCTTTATTAATTATACTTGTTAATTGATCTTCATTTTCTTTAAAATTGTACTCGTTTTTTAATTTACTTAATACAGCTTCTTTACCTTTATAAGCTCGTTCATCTTTCGAAATACGATTTTTAATTTCTTCTTCCATTTCTTTAAATGGTTTTGTATCTCTTTTATCCAACAGCTTAATAATATGAAAACCATAAGGAGTTTGAACAACTTTTGAAACACTATTTATCGAATCTAAAGCAAATGCAGGTTCGCTATATTCTGCAATCATTCTTCCAGTTCCAAACCATGGCAATTCTCCATTATTGTTAGCACTGTTTCTATCTTCAGAAAATTGTTTAGCAAGTACAGAAAAATCATCTCCTTTTAATACTAATTGATAAATTGAGTCAATTTTAGCTCTTTTTTCATTTATTACTTCTTGTGGCGAGTTAGGAGGAAACATTTGCATGATATGAGCAGTTTTAATTTCTCCTCTGTTAGGTCTTTTATCATGAACTTTAAGAACGTGATATCCAAAAGAAGTTCTTACTATAGGTGAAATTGAATCTTTAGGTGTATTAAAAGCAGCTGATTCAAATGGGTAAACCATCATAAAACCACTAAAATATCCTAAACTACCTTGGTTTTTCTTTGCAGATGGATCTTCGGAATATTGTGATGCTAACTTGTTAAAGTCTTCTCCGTTACGATACTTTTCAACAATAGAACTTATTTTGTTATATGCTTTTAATGTATCATCTGGTGTTGGAGAAGAGGGAAGTTGTATTAAAATATGACTAGCCTTTACTTCTGTTTTTAATCTATCATATGCCTCCTTTATTAATTGATCAGTAATATTTTTGTCTGATAGATAAGGTTTAGCTAATTCATTTTTATAATAATTAAATTCTTTTATAAACGAAGGCAATGTATCAAAACCTTGAGTACATGCTTCGTGTACTTTTAATTTATAGTTAACAAATAATTCTACATATTCTTTTTTTGATTTTGGTTCTTCGGAAAAGTTATTGTTTTTGTTATAAATAAAATCAAACTCTTCAACAGAGTAGTTTTTATCTCCTATAGTAACCAAATTATGTGATGACTGACTAAATAATTTACTAAAGCCAATAATCATCAAGAGCAAAATAAAATTTCTACGTATCATTTTTAGGTTATTGAAATTGATAATATAAAATAAACAACAATCAATTTACATTATTGTGTTGTATTTATGATAATGGGCATTAAAGAAAATAAAAAAGCCCGAAAAACAAAAGTTAACGGGCTTTATTAAATATATAAGTTTATTATTACCTTGTATAATTAGGTGCTTCGCGTGTTATTGTAACATCGTGAGGGTGGTTTTCTTGAACTCCAGCATTGGTTATTCGAGTAAATTCTGCATTATGTAAGTCTCCTATTGTAGCAGCACCACAATAACCCATACCAGCTCTAAGACCTCCAATTAATTGATATATAACTTCTTTTAATAAACCTTTATAAGGTACTCTTGCAGAAATACCCTCAGGAACTAATTTGCTAATATCATCTTCAATATCTTGAAAGTAACGATCTTTAGAACCTTGTTGCATGGCTTCAACTGATCCCATACCACGATAGGATTTAAATTTACGTCCGTTATAAATGATTGTTTCGCCTGGAGATTCTTCAACACCAGCAAATAACGAACCTGCCATTATACTGCTTCCTCCAGCTGCAATAGCTTTTACAATATCTCCTGAGTAACGAATACCTCCATCTGCAATTACAGGGATACCATGTTTGTTAGCTTCTTGAGAAACATTATAAATAGCGGAAAGTTGTGGCATTCCAACTCCGGCGATGATACGCGTTGTACAAATAGATCCTGGACCAATACCTACTTTTAAAGCATCTGCTCCAGCGGCAATAAGATCTCTAGCAGCAGAAGCTGTTGCAATATTTCCTACAACAACATCTAATTCAGGATACTTGCTTTTAGTTTGTTTTAATGTTTCAATAACACCATGACTATGACCATGAGCCGTATCTATTACAATAGCATCAACATCTGCTTCAACTAAAGCACTAATTCGCTCAAAAGTATTACTTGTTACACCAACACCTGCAGCAACTCTTAATCGTCCTTTCTCATCTTTACAAGCTAATGGTTTGTCTTTCGCCTTTGTTATATCTTTATAAGTTAAAAGGCCTACTAATTTATTGTCCTTATCTACAACAGGAAGTTTTTCAATTTTATGTTTTTGTAGTATTTCAGCAGCTAATGTTAAATCTGTTGTTTGATTAGTGGTTATCAAGTTTTCGGAGGTCATTACGTTTACAATGGACTTATTCATATCCGTTTGAAACCTTAGGTCACGATTAGTTACAATACCAACTAAATAACCATAATCATCTACAACTGGTATACCACCAATTTTATATTCTTTCATCAAAGCCAAAGCATCACCTACATTCTTACCTTCTTTAATTGTGATAGGATCGTAAATCATACCATTTTCAGCTCTCTTAACCACTTGTACCATTTTAGCTTGTTGCTCAATGGTCATATTCTTATGAATAACACCAATACCTCCTTCTCTTGCAATAGCAATTGCAAGACGTTCTTCTGTTACAGTATCCATTGCTGCAGAAACAATAGGAGTGTTAATGGTAATATTACGTGTAAACTTAGATGCTAAACTTACATCACGAGGTAATACTTTTGAGTATGCAGGTACTAATAATACGTCATCGAAAGTTAGGCCGTCTGATGTTACTTTATCTTCTAAAAATGACATGGTATAGATGGTTTATTTGTTGAATAGAAAATTTTGGCAAAATTACTAAATTATCTTGTTTGATAATCGACTTTAAGTTTTTTTTACATTAGATATTTCTTAGCTTTATAATAACTTAAAAACAAACACTTTGGTTTAATCTAAAATACTTTTTTAAAGTAATTAAGGTTAAACAATAATTACATATGATAAAAAACGGGTGATTGAATTCTAGTACCAATCACCCGTTGCTGTATTACTGTTTTATAAATGCTTCTATTTGATCCTTATCAGGAATATTCGGAAATTTCTCGATTATCTCTTGAGCAACCTTTTTAGCTTTATTTTGCTTTTGATATTTCATATATAAATTCAATAAGGCCATGTGAAACCCTGCTTCTTCAGAATTAATATCCAACGCTTTTTTTAAGAATTTCTCTGCTTCATTAAAGTTATTTTTAAAATCGTACATCATAGCAATGTTATACTTTATGCGACCATTGTTTGGTGATAATTCAGAAGCTTTTAAAAGATATTCCATAGATTCATCATATCTTTTTTGTTCAGATAAAAACAATGCATAAGAAAATGTAATTCTACCATCTTCTGGTACATTTTTTAGATAGTCTTTGAATAATAATTCAGCCTTTTTAAAATCCTTTTTTTCATTATATAAAATTGCCAGGTTAAACTTTATGGTATGTAACTCTTTATCTTGTTTTAAAGCTTTTTTATAAAACTCTTCTGCTTTATCAACTTGATCATTATTATAATAAAAATTAGCCAAGTTAAATTTACCTGAAGGAAAATCTGCACTATATTTTAAGGCTTGATAGTATTCCTTTTTAGCTTTATTTAAAGCATCATTATATCTTGGAGGTATTTGTATTTGTCCCTTAGGAACAGCGTTTATCTTTGAAGCACATTCTATACGTATTGCTTTTGTTTGATCATTAAGTAAGCTTAAAACGGCTTCTAGTGATTTTTCATCATCAATCGCCAGATTTTGTAAAGCATTGTATCGAATGTGTCCATTAAAATTGTGCAACGCATCAATTAAAATATCCTTCGATTTTCTTTGATAATGTGTGCCTAACAGATGAATTGCTGTTGCTCTAATTATTTCTGGATATACCTCGTCATTGAATATATTTACAAGACCATCATATCCTTTGGCACTTCCACTTTGTGCTTCTTTAAACACAATTCCATATTGTGCAGGGCGACCTATACCATGCCATTTATTTACATAATCAATTGCCCACTGCGTTGACTTGTCTGCATGGCATTGATTACATGCATTAGGCGTACCAAGCTTTTCGGTTAAATCCGGACGAGGTATACGAAAACTATGATCGTTACGATAATCTACACCCATATAAAATTGTGCTGGCATATGACAATTTATACAACGTGTTCCTTCTCCAACTTCAAATTTAACACCATCATCGGCAATAACGGCTTCCCCGTCTTCTCCGTAACCTTTATGAAAATGATGATTGTAAGTATCATAATCATCAGCCCTATGACACTGAGTACAAAGACGATTATCTTCAAATAACCGTTCTGTACTATGTACATTATGGCAATCGTTACATTTTACATCACGCATAAACATTTTGCTTTGTGTAAACGAACCATAAACATAATCTTCGTCTAAAATCTGTCCGTCAATATGATAATCCTCACCTGTAGGAAGGTTCGGAATGGTATGATTATAAATATCTTCGCTATGATGAAAGTCAGATATCGATCCACGTCTTGTATGGCACCTTACACATAAGTCAACATACTCTTTATTATTAATACCGCTTGTTTTAACAACCAATCCAAAATTGTTATCATCATTTCTCGCATATTCTGCTTTAGCTGCCCACTCAAGGTGACCAGAAGCAGGCCCATGACAGGCTTCACAACTTACATCAATCTCACTCCATGTAGTATTATATGCATCATGATCTACATCGTATCCTTTAATAAGATTAGTTGAGTGGCAATCTGCGCACATTCCATTCCAGTTTTGTGCTTGGTTTGTCCAATGTAGCCAGTTATCATGCTCAATAATTTCATCCTTATATATCGTTTCTGCCATATGATACCAAACACTATCTTTCGAATTCCATGTTAAAGGTAAAGTTTGCAACCTACCTTTATCAAATTCAACAAGATATTGTTGTAATGGATAAAAACCAAAGGTGTATTTAATCTCAAATTCTTCTAATTTTCCTTTTTCGCCATCTGTTTCGACAAAAAAACGTCCGTTTCTTTTGAAAAAACGATGAGTCATACCATTGTACTCAATTGATTGGTCATTAAAATTACCCAAGACAGTAGAATCATTTGCATGATCCATTGCTCTGTCGTGATGTGATCCTACCCAGTCATTATATTCATTTAAGTGGCATTCAATACAACTTTCCCGTCCTACATATCTTGGTTCGTTATTATCAATTTCATCATTAGATCCATATATTCTACTTAAAAGATATACAGGAACTGCAATGATAGCTAATATCATAGCAATTAAACTAATACGTTCTATTTTTCTTTGTTTATCCATTATACGTATGTTAATTGCGATTTGCTAAATGATTTTCTTTTTACAGGTTTTGTTGTATCTACATATATTTCACCATTTTTAATGGTAATTGGAAACATATCTAAAGGACGTGTAGCAGGAGCAGATAATACTTCGCCGTATATGTTAAATTGGGAACTATGGCAAGGACAATTGAATCCACCTGTTTTAGAATTTGTATCTACTATACAACCAAGGTGTGTGCATTTTACCGACATGGCTAAAAAACCACCATCTTCAAACCTTCTTAAAAAAAACTGTCCAGTCAGAAATGGATACATTTTGTTTTTCTCGAATGAATCAATGTGTCCGGCTTTAAACAGTTCTTTCTTCTTTTCTGAATGATCTACTTTACTAATTCCTCCCTTTATTAAGAACAAACCTTCAATTGATGCTATTGCTACTATTAGTCGTTTTATAAACTTTCTTCTATCGAATTTCATTTCTTCAAAAACACCTTTTAAATTATCATTAACATTCCCTTACCTCTCAAAAGCCACGATATTAACATCATAGTAATGTAAGCGGATAATATAATGGTCATTATTGTCATCACTAACTCCTCTTTTTTTGCACCATGTTTATTTTTCCAAAAGACTAAATACCCGACAATTGGAAGCAAATAAAGCAAGAAGGGAATTAGGCCTGTTGATACCCAACTACCCATGTTAGAAAGCCAAATATCAAAATGCAGAAAATGCTCCAAACAATAAATTAATACAAAAGTGAAGATAAATGTAAATATGCTGGAATGAATAGTCATTCTTTTACCTAAAGTAGAATTAAACCAAACTCCAATATTTAAATTAGGGTATTTAAGATAAGGCAAGTAGAAAAAAAAGAATCCTACTATCAATGGAATAATAACAGCTCCAAAAAACGGATGCAAATGTAGCAAAAGTTCCTGAGCACCAAGAAAATACCAAGGAGCTTTACTAGGATTCGGACTATTCAATGGATTAGCTTGCTCTTGTAATGGTGCATGATAAAATACAGAGAATAAGAAAATTCCTGCAATTAAAAGTGTTGCCACCATTATTTCCATCCAAATCAAATTAGGGATAACATTTACTTTTACAGTTTTTTCTTTTTGGGGAAGAGCTACTCCACCAGCTTTTCTAACAAGCCAAAAATGCATGCTCATTAAAAAAATAAACAATAATGGGATAACACCAGTATGCAAAGAATAAAAGTTGAGCAAAGTATTGCCTCCTAATTGTTCTCCGCCTCGAATCATATTAGCCAAAGAATGTCCAATCCATGGGATGTATTCAATAATTTGAGTAATCACTGTTACAGCCCAATAGGATAATTGATCCCAAGGTAAAAGATAACCTGTAAACGAAGAAGCAACTACTAAAAACATCAATAGTAAACCATATATCCAGTTTTCGGCTCTTTTCTCATAAATCGCCTGAGAATAAAATGTTCTGATAAGATGAAGAAAAGCTGCTACAATCATAAGTTTAGCAGAAATATGATGAAGGTTACGAATAAATTGCCCGAACACAGTTGTTGTTTGTAAAGCAACAATAGAGTCATACGCATGTTGCACAGTTGGAACATAAGAAAACCTTAGGATTAGTCCTGTTATTCCAAGTATTACAAATAATAATGCACATATTCCTCCTAATCCAAATGTTCTGTTAAACTTAACAGCTCGCTTATCTATTTTTACTGGATGAAGATGAAGTATAAACTTCTCTATTGATGAAGGAAGCCAGCTCCCGTTATTACTCTTTGCCATTCCACGAAATGTAATTATATGAGTACACAAAGAAAGATAAAATGTATTTAATCTTAAAATGAAAATATGCTTCAATTAAATTAAGATTGATTATTTAAATGCTGTTGATTAAATTAGGCGACTAAATAGAACACTAACATTCAAAAATACACAATGAATATAACTTAGGTTAAAGTGTGTTTTTACATTTAACTTAAATGGTAATTTAATAGTCAAATTATGAAAAACTTTACATATCAGGCTGCAACGAAAATTCTTTTTGGAAAAAACAAAATTAACGAACTGGCAGATGAAGTATTAAATTATAGTAATCGTGTTTTAATTACATACGGGCAAGGTTCCGTTGTGAAAAGCGGGTTGTTAGATACTGTAAAAAAAATATTACAAGAAAAAGAAATATATTTTACTGAACTAGGAGGCATTCAGCCTAATCCAAGATTAAAAAGTGTAATTGAGGGTATAAATATTTGCAGAGAACAAAATATCGGTTTTATTTTATCCATAGGTGGAGGAAGCATTATTGATGGTTCAAAAGCTATCGCTGCTGGTTATTCATATAATGGTAATGTTTGGGATTTTTTTAAACGTAAGGCAACTGTTGAGAATCCATTGCCAATTGGTACAATACTAACTTTAGCTGCAACTGGCTCAGAAATGAATGGAGGTTCTGTTGTTACCAATGATGATACTAAAGAAAAACTTCCCATGGGAAGTGAATTATTACGACCTAAATTCTCGATATTAGATCCCGTATATACTTTTACTGTAAATAAATGGCAAACGGCATCAGGTGTTGTTGATATCATGAGTCACGTCTTTGAACAATATTTCACACCTGATAAGGGGACTGAGATTCAGGATAGTATTGCCGAGGGAATTTTAAAAACTTGTATTAAATATGGTCCAATAGCATTAGAAGAACCTGAAAATTACGAAGCAAGAGCGAATTTAATGTGGGCTTCGAGTTTAGCATTAAACGGATTAACAGGAACTGGAAAGATGTCTGGTGATTGGGCTACACATATGATTGAACACGAAGTAAGTGCCATTTATGACTTAACTCACGGAGCAGGTTTAGCTATTTTATTTCCCAACTGGATGAAATTTGTACTAAATGAGAGAAATGCATTTAAATTTTCAAGATTGGGTAAAAATGTTTTTGGAATAGAGGAAGAAGATGAAATGCAATCTGCAAAGAAGACCATAGATGTAATACAAAGTTTCTTTGTGTCTTTAGGAATGCCTTCTAAATTATCGCAAGTTGATATACCTGACGAATACTTTAAAGAAATGGGGGATAAGTCTTGCCAATTTGGACCAATAGGTTACTTTAAAAGATTAAATAATTCAGCCGTTACTGAAATATTAGAAATGAGTAAATAGGATATCAATTGAAATGCCTAAGTACTGGAAAATATTTAGGCATTTTTTTTGTTAATAAAAACCTGTTGATTATTCCCTAAGATTCAAATATGTTAAATAAAAATCTTTTCTTTCTATTTGTTTTATTTGCTTTAAGTAGTTGCGTAAGTTACCAATCTTTTGATTTAGAAGTATTAATACCTGCGAAACATTCATTTAGACCTGAAATTAAATCTATTGTATTAGTTGATAATTCAAATCCTTACAGAGGAGAGAATGTTCATAAAGTAAAAACATTGAGGAATAAAACTATTATTATTGATACAATATGGCTGGATGATTTTTCTTCTATTGCGCTTAAAGCGTTAAAAGAAGAACTAGAATTTCGAAACTTTTTTGATTCGATTTATATACATCACAATAATAATAAAGACATTAATTCATTAAAAAAGTGGGAATTAAGTTGGCAGAAGGTAAATGATTTATGTAAAAAATATAATGCAGATGCTGTTATTGCATTTGAGAAAAATAAATATGCTACATATATAAACGTAGAGAAGGTGTATGATGGTATATTATATGGTTACTTAAATGCGTCTGGAACAATATTATGGATTGGATATGATAATGAGAAAAAAACACACATTTACAAGGAAGTACAAAGAGATACAATTTCTTGGTCAGGAGAAGGTGTAAATATTGAACAGATAGCAGGAGAATTACCACCAATAAAAGAAAGCTTAGCAGAATTAGCTAATTATTTAGGAGTTTCAGCAGCAACTCATGCAGCGCCATATTGGGAAAAGCAAAAAAGAGGATATTATCAATCAGGTAATTATCAATTTCTACAAGCAAGTGAATTTGTACGTAAAGAAGAGTGGGGAGAAGCAATAAAACTTTGGAAATATGTTTTTGATCATTCTACAAAGAAAACTAAAGCTCGATCTGCTTACAATTTAGCAGTTGCATCTGAAATTTTAGGGGATTATGAGTCTGCAACTTATTGGTTAAAAAAGGGATTGGAAGAGTTAAGTAAACTAAATTCTCAATCTGCTATACTTGATAAAACTAGACTCATTGAATATTCTAGGTATATGGATAGTAGATCAAAGGCAGTTGAAAATTTAAAAATTCAAGTAGGAGAAATAAAATGAGAAGAATAATATTTACCTTAATTTTCATAATTACAATAAATACTATTGTTGCTCAATTCAACTTGGAGGATGATGGAGCAATTATTTCTGGTAAAGTAAAAGTTACAGAATTAGACTCGGTTATTTATTCTCAGAATCAAAACTACAGATTAATTCCGGCTTCATTAACAAAAATAATCACAACAGCTACAGCAATCGAAATATTAGGTCCTTATTATCATTACAAAACAGAATTTTATATTTCGGGTAGAGTTGAAGAAGGTGTGTTAATTGGGAATTTAGTAGTTAAGTCATCGGGTGATCCCACTTTAGGTTCAAAATATTTTGAAACTACAAAACCAATTTTGTTATTTTCTGAAATATCAAGTTCTCTAAAACAAAACAATATAAAAAAAATAGCAGGTGAAATTATAATTGAATCTGAAAAAATTCCGTACTCCGCACCCAGACTTTGGGAAGACATGGGTAATTACTATGGAGCATCTCCTAAAGGATTTAATTGGATGGATAATACTGTTGAGGTAATCCTAAGTTCAAAACAAGTTGGTTCAGTTTGCGAAGTTCTTTCAACAAAACCTCAAATATTTCCATATAAACTAGATTGTAGAGTAGTGGCTGCAAAACATAATAAAGATAGTGCATATGTTTATGGTATCAATGAAGTCAATAAATGGTGGATAGAAGGATCTATCCCTGATAATAGATCCAGGTTTAAAATAAAGGCTGCTATGCCAGATCCAGAAATCACTTTTAAAGAAGGCTTAATGAACTTCTTAAATTCTGAAGGTATTGTAATAAGTAATAATAGAGATATTAATAATATAGATTTTCAAGATAAACAACATCTTCATACTCATTTTTCTCCTAGATTGTCTGATATTATTAGAATAATCAATCAAAAAAGTAATAATCTTTTCGCTGATCAACTATTGTTAACACTAGCTAATACTAAAAAGAATGTAAGTAATTGGGAAAATGGACACAAGGTTGTTAAAGATTTTTGGTCTAATAAAATTGAATTTAGTAATCATTTTAGAATTAGAGATGGAAGTGGATTGACACCTAAAAATTTAATTTCGTCCAATGGTATGGTTCAATTACTTTGTTGGATGCATAACAATAGTGCTCATTTTGATGTATTTGTAAAATCTTTAGCAAAAGGAGGGGAGTCAGGTACACTAAAATCTGTATTTAAAAACCCTCAACTAAAAGGTAGGATTGTTGGGAAAAGCGGTTCTATGGAGGGAGTACTGGGATATTGTGGTTATATTTTTGATTCTAAACTAGGGTATGTAGCATTTTGCATAGTAGCCAATAATTTTTTAGTGCCAACACAAGAAATTAGAAAATTAATGGATGAAAAAATTACACAGTTAGCACTTTAGTTATGATACAGGAAATCCATATAAAACAAAACGGGATGAATTTCATCCCGTTTTGTTTTATTATTTTTTCATTATTTAATTCTGATTTTCAGCAGAGTCATTCAAAGCTTTTTCTTTTTTCTCTATCGAAGTAAATATTTTTTCTTCCTTCTCATTAAAATCTACCTTAATAATATCTCCTTCCGAAACAGATGCTTGAATAATAACTTCTGCCATTTCATCTTCTAGATATTTTTGAATAGCTCTTTTCAATGGTCTGGCACCAAAATTACTATCAAATCCTTTTGAAGAAATATAATCTTTAGCTTCAGTTGTTAATTCTAACTTGTAACCTAAAGCTTCAACTCTAGAATACAATCCTTTTAGTTCAATATCAATGATTTTATAAATATCTTCTTTCTCTAACGTATTGAAAACAACAACATCATCAATTCGATTAATAAATTCAGGAGCAAATGCTTTTTTCAGTGCTTTTTGTATTACGTGTCGTGCATGATCTGAGTCAGACTCTCTACTGCTTGCCTGAAAACCTACACCTCTACCAAAGTCTTTTAATTCGCGGCTTCCAATATTGGAAGTCATAATTACTATAGTATTTTTAAAGTCTACTTTTCTTCCTAAGCTGTCAGTTAAACGACCTTCATCTAATACTTGTAATAATAAATTGAATACATCTGGGTGCGCTTTTTCAATCTCATCCAATAAAACAACAGAATATGGTCTTCTCCTTACTTTTTCCGTTAGCTGACCGCCTTCTTCATATCCAACATATCCTGGAGGAGCTCCAACAAGTCTCGATACAGAAAATTTTTCCATGTATTCACTCATGTCAATTCGTATCAACGCTTCTGTTGAATCAAATAGATATTTAGCAAGAACTTTAGCTAAGTGTGTTTTACCAACTCCTGTAGGTCCAAGGAATACAAAAGAACCAATAGGTCTGTTTGGATCTTTAAGTCCAGCTCTATTCCTTTGAATAGCTTTAACTATTTTTTGAATAGCCTCTTCTTGACCAATTACGCTACCTTTAAGCTTATCACCCATTTGCAACAACCTCGAACCTTCTGCTTGAGCTACTCTTTGCACAGGGATACCTGTCATCATGGCAACAACTTCAGCCACTTTTTCTACATCTACAGTTTCTCTATGTTGTTGTAATTCTAATTCCCACTTTTCTTTAGCACTATTCAATTCTTCTAAATAAGTTTTTTCCTTATCTCTAAAACTAGCTGCCAATTCAAAGTTTTGAGCCTTCACGGCTTTTATTTTGTTCTCTTTAGTTTCGTCAATTTGGTGCTCTAATTTTAAAATAGTTTCCGGAACAACAATGTTTGAAATATGAACTCGTGAACCTGCTTCATCTAATGCATCAATTGCTTTATCTGGTAAGTGGCGATCTGTAATATATCTTTCTGTTAGCTTAACACAGGCATCAATTGCATCATCTGTAAAACTAACATTATGGTGATCTTCGTATTTTTCTTTAATATTATTAAGTATTTCAACTGTTTCATCAATTGAAGTAGGCTCCACCATTACTTTTTGAAACCTTCTTTCTAACGCACCATCTTTTTCAATGTGTTGCCTGTATTCATCCAAGGTAGTTGCTCCAATACATTGAATTTCTCCTCGCGCTAAAGCTGGTTTAAGCATGTTGGCAGCATCAAGAGAACCAGTTGCACCACCAGCTCCAACAATAGTATGGATCTCGTCAATAAAAAGAATAATGTTAGGATTCTTTGAAAGCTCATTTAATATAGCTTTCATTCTTTCTTCAAATTGTCCTCTATATTTAGTTCCTGCAACAATAGAAGCAAGGTCCAGTGTTATTACTCTTTTATCAAATAGAACGCGAGATACCTTCTTTTTGTGAATTCGTATAGCTAAACCTTCGGCAATTGCAGATTTACCAACACCTGGTTCTCCAATTAAAATAGGATTGTTTTTTTTACGTCTACTAAGAATCTGCGCCAATCTTTCAATTTCTCCTTCACGACCAACTATTGGATCCAGTTTCCCATCTTCTGCAGCCTGGGTCATGTCAATTCCAAAATTGTCTAAAACTGGTGTGTCGGAACTTTTTGATCCTCCCGAAGAACGAGGAGAATCGGAACCTCCTCCTGAAAATGGACTATCCTGATCATCATCTTCAGGTAAATCAGCTTTTGCCAATGGCTCATTGTTAGCCATTAATGCTTTTACTTTTTCGTAATTTATATTTTCTTCTTCCATAAGTTCTGGTATAAATCCTTGGTTGTCCTTTAATAATGCTAACAACAGATGTCCTGTGTTAATGTTTTCACTTTTTACAGAGCGTGCTTCTAAGTATATAAGTCTTAAAATCCTTTCTGATGATTTTAACAGTGGAATATGATCTGTATGTTCTAATACCACATTAGTTTTTAATTTAGATTCAATATTCGCTTTTAAGTTATCTAAATCAACTTGGAGTTGCTCTAAAATTTCAATAGCAGTACCTTCTCCCTCTCTTATTAAACCTAACAGCAAATGTTCAGGGGAAATGTATGGATTACCTAATCTTTCAGCTTCTTCCTTTGAAAAACCAATAACATCATTTATCCTTTGCGAAAAGTTCAGATTCATATGATATATTTTTTCTAAAGTATTGCAATAATAGAACAAATATTGTACAATTTTATTTAATACTGACATTTCAACAGTATTATTATGTTTTAAATGTCAGTTTGTACAAACTTGACATTACAATATTATATTAATAAAGTAACATAATGCTAATTTAAAAGTACTATTTATTTTAAATTTTGCATAGTATTTTTATAAAAATAGCAATATAATAGCGCTTTTCAGATTGTTCAATCCTTGTTAATAAATTGTGTACTTTTTCACTTTCTATTTACCGTATAATTAACTAAATTAGGCCGACCAAAAAACAGGCTGTTCAAAGCCTGTTTTCGTTTGTATATTCTAATTCATAATTTAATATTAAATGGCTGAAGGAGAGAAAATAATAAAGATTAATATTGAGGAAGAAATGAAGTCGGCCTACATCGATTATTCGATGTCGGTAATCGTTTCCAGGGCGTTACCTGATGTGAGAGATGGTTTTAAACCTGTACACAGGCGCGTGCTATTTGGAATGAGTGATTTGGGAATTACTTCCACAAAGCCATATAAGAAATCGGCCAGAATTGTAGGAGAGGTGTTAGGTAAGTATCACCCTCATGGAGATTCATCAGTGTATTTTGCCATGGTTAGGATGGCACAGGATTGGTCTTTACGCTATCCTTTAATTGATGGACAAGGTAACTTTGGTTCTGTTGACGGTGATAGTCCCGCAGCAATGCGTTATACTGAGGCTAGATTAAATAAAATAGCTGAAGAGACTTTAGTTGACATAGAGAAAAGAACAGTTGATTTTCAATTGAATTTTGACGACTCTATTCAAGAACCAACTGTACTTCCTACAAAAATACCAAACCTTTTAGTTAATGGTGCCTCTGGTATTGCTGTTGGTATGGCAACTAATATGCCTCCGCACAATTTAACCGAAATTGTCAATGCTACTATTGCGTATATAGAAAATAATGAAATTGACGTTGACGGATTATTGGAGTATGTAAAAGCACCTGATTTTCCAACTGGAGGAATAATTTATGGTTATAAAGGTGTTAAAGAAGCTTTTGAGACTGGAAGAGGTAGAGTAATTGTTAGAGCAAAAGCTGAGGTTGAAACAGATAAAAACGGAAAAGATAAAATAATAATATCAGAAATACCTTATTTAGTAAACAAGGCCGAGTTAATTATAAAAATTGCCGACTTAGTTAACGAAAAGAAGATAGAAGGTATTTCTAATGTAAATGATGAATCTGACCGTGAAGGAATGCGTATTGTAGTTGATTTAAAACGTGATGCTATTGCTAATGTAGTTTTAAATAACTTATATAAATTAACCGCACTACAATCTTCATTTAGTGTTAATAATATAGCACTGGTTAAAGGACGTCCTCAACTGCTTAACTTAAAAGGTTTAATCAGTAATTTTGTTGAGCATAGACACGAAGTTGTTACAAGACGTACTCAGTACGAACTAGAACAAGCCGAAAAAAGAGCTCATATATTAGAAGGGCTTATTATTGCCAGCGATAACATTGACGAGGTAATAAAAATAATTAGAGCTGCATCAAGTCCTGATGAAGCAAGGGAAAATCTAATTGAAAGATTTGAATTAACAGATATTCAAGCTCGTGCAATTGTAGATATGAGGTTAAGACAATTAACCGGACTAGAGCAAGATAAACTAAGAGCAGAATATGATGATTTGTTAAAAGAGATTGCTGACTTAAAAGATATTCTTGAGCATGAGCCTCGTAGAATGCAGATTATAACAGAGGAGTTAGTAGAAATAAGAGATAAATACGGCGATGAGAGAAAAACAGAGATAGTTTATTCATCTGAAGAATTTAATCCTGAGGATTTTTATGCTGATGATGAGATGATAATTACTATTTCACATATGGGTTATATTAAGCGAACTCCTTTGGCCGAATTTAAAACACAATCTAGAGGAGGAGTTGGTTCTAAAGGAAGTACCACTCGTGACGAAGACTTTATAGAACATCTATATCCTGCAACAATGCATAACACAATGTTATTCTTTACTACAAAGGGTAGGTGTTTTTGGTTAAAAGTATTTGAAATTCCTGAGGGTGCTAAAAATACAAAAGGTAGAGCAATACAAAACCTTTTAAATATTGAGGCAGATGATAAAGTTAAAGCTTTTATTAAAGTTAAAAAGCTGAATGATCAGGACTATATTAATAATCATTACATTATAATGGGTACCAAAAAAGGTGTCATTAAAAAATCCTTACTAGCTGATTATTCTCGTCCACGTGTTAATGGTGTAAATGCAATTACAATTAAGGAAGATGATGAGTTGATTCAAGCAAGATTGACTCATGGAGAAGCTGAAATTTTAATGGCTACAAGATCTGGTAGAGCTATTAGATTTAATGAGTCGAAGGTAAGATGCATTGGGCGTACCGGATTGGGTGTTAGAGGTATAGCACTTGATACAGATAACGACGAGGTTGTTGGCATGATATGTGTGAAAGATATTGAGCAAGAGGATGTACTTGTTGTTTCGGAAAATGGATTTGGAAAAAGATCTAAAATTGAAGATTACCGAATTACCAACAGAGGTGGTAAAGGAGTAAAAACAATGAAAATCACAGATAAAACAGGGGCATTAATATCTATTAAAAGTGTTACTGACGATAATGATTTAATGATTATTAATAAATCAGGTATTACAATTCGTTTAGCTTTATCAGAAATTAGAACTACAGGTAGAGCTACGCAAGGAGTAAAAGTAATTAACCTGAGAAATAGTGATCAAATAGCTTCAGTTGCAAAAGTATCTGCTTTTAGAGAGGAAAATCAAGACGCTGAACAAGAAAATGCTACTGATGATGATAATACTTATTCGGAAAATAACTCAAATGAATAAAATATAATATATTTTTGAGGACTGAAAATCCACACAATAAAAAACTCATTATGATGAAGAAAACAGTTTTATTTTTAGCAGCTGTGTTTACATTATCAGTAGCTATGGCTCAAAAAGGTAAAGTAACTACTGCTACAACGTTACTTGAGCAAGATGATGTTGAAAAAGCTAAAGAAGCAATTGACGCAGCTACAGCGAACGAAAAAAGTAATACTTGGCCAAAAACATTTATAGTGGCTGCGAAAGTGTATTCAAAATTAGCCGAAAAAGGTAAAGATGATCAAGGAATCTTAAAGGCTTACGAGTATTATCTAAAAGCTATTGAATTAGATAAAAAAGGTGATGCAAAAGGAAAGAAAATTGGTAGATACAAAAAGGAAATAGGTCAGGAATTAATATTTTTTGGAAACCAATTAACTAATACAGGTGTAGAAGCTTTTAATAAAGAAGATTTTGAAACTGCTGTTACAGCTTTTGATGGTCTTTTAAAGCTAAATGCTAATGATTATTTGGTAGAAGTACAGGGTGAAAAGGTAGATACTGCTATTATGTACAACACTGCTTTAGCTGCATATAATGGAAAAAAATGGGATATGGCAGTGGAATACTTCGATAAAATTATTAATGTTAAATATGGTGGAGGAGATGCTGTATTGTTATTACACCAAGTATTTGCAGAGCAAGGAGATTCTACTAAAATGGGTCCAAATTTAATCAGAGGTTTCGAAACATATCCAGAGGATGATAGGATTTTAACGCAATTGATTAATTTCTATCTTGAAACTAAGCAAAATGATAAAGCTCTTAACTACTTGAACACAGCAATTGAGAGTGATAAAGGAAATCCATCATTTTATTATGCAAGAGCTGTATTGAATGATAACAGTAAAAATTATGACGCTGCATTAGCTGATTATAAAAAATGTTTAGAAATTGATCCTGAATACTTTAATGCTCTATATAATATGGGAGTTATGTATTTTAATAAAGGTGTTGAGCAAATGAATGATGCTAACTCAGAGACAGACTTTAAAAAGTTTGAAGCTAAGAAAGAAGTTGCTGAAAAGACCTTTAAAGAAGCATTACCATTCTTTGAAAGAGCACATGAAATTAAGCCAGACGAAGCTGCAGTTATGGAAAGCTTAAAAACTTTATATTATCGTTTCGAGATGATGGATAAATATAAAGGTATTGATGAAAAGCTAAAGAATATTTAAATGATATTTATCCGGGTGTAAGCATCCGGATATTTTTCTATATATAAATATAACATAATATCAACTATAAGACAAAGGGTAATTGTTTAAATTTATTATTTCTTTATTTAAGAATTTATTTTTTCTGTGGAATTATAAAGTTTGCTTTGTATTGAGGTTCATCATGTTGATTTACCATCCAGTTTGAGAATTCATCTAACCATTTCCAAAATGTTAGAATTAAGTCTTCTGGTATGTTTTCAAGTCTTGATAATACTTGTCTGTAACAATTTAACCAAACAATTCTTGCTTTAGGTGTTATTTTAAACGGTAAGTGCCTATTTGCTAACATTGGATTTCCTCTGGTTATTTTATAATATTCAGGACCTCCTAAGCGTTGTATAAAAAAATCTGCAGAGCGTTTTTTTGCACCCTCCAATAATTCACCTCTTTCAGGAAATATATCTTTTATCTCACTCTTTACTAAAAGTTCATAATGATCATTTACCATTTTACGAACTCCTTCTTCCTTCAAATACTTGTAAATTCTTATGTCTGGCTTATAATTAGTTCGCCTTTCTCCAAATGGAAGTTCTGTTATGGTAAACTGAGAAATATCTATCATATTATGTAATTTTATCCAATAAATACTGCAAGTCTGTATTAGATAAATATTAACACCAGAAAAAATAAATTGTTTAGAAAATAATAGTTTTTCGTTTAGGTTTTTCTCTGTTCTTGAGTTCGAACAAATTATAATTAGGCCAATCCTCTACTTTTGCTAATGTTCTGTCCATCATTCTTTTAATATCACCAGCAAATTCAGGTCCTTTCCAGGAATTGGTATTGAATACAATGGCATAAGTTAAACCATTATCTTGTTTAACAACTAAAGCAGATGTTCCTGCTAATGTTCCTGTACGATACCAATAATGCTTTCTTACACCTCTCCAACCTAAAGGACTTCCTCCAACCAATTCCGTAGAAGTCATTTCCGTTATACTTTCAGGACTTAATATATCAGCCGGGTAAATATCTCCATCAATGGCCACAACTAACCTAAGTAAATCTGTTGTCGAAGCAATCCACCCTCCTGCAGCACCTAAAGTTTTAATATCATTTCCTCCATAGCACCTCTTTACTGGCTCTAATCCTCCCATATGATCTTCAACTAAATAGCTATCGTCTGGTTCGTAGTATTTTACTTCTAACTCAAACCTTTCCCAAGGATAACTACCTCCAATTTGCATATCAAATATCTCCAAAGGATATAATACGTTTGTTTTTACAAATAATTCGTAATCCATACCAGATACTTCTTCTATAATTTCTTCTAGAATAGCATATCCTAAATTGCTATAAGAAGACATAGTACCTGGAGGAAAATGTAGTCGTTTTTTTAGCATAAAACGAATAATATCTTCTTTTTCCACAGGATAATCAACACCCATCTTTTGAGCAATTACAGTTGGAATAAACATAGGATCACCCCATCTATTAGTAAATCCAGCCGAGTGATTTAGTAATTGCTTAACTGTTATTCGTTCAACTTTTTTATCTCTGTAATTAAGAAAAAGTGAATCATTTAAAATCCCTTCCTTACCAAAAACCACATCGTCAAGAGATACTTTATTGGATTCTACAAGTTTCATAACAGCCACAGCAGTTATAAGTTTAGATACACTTGCAACTCTAAATAAGTTATACGGTTGAACCTTTAATGATTTTTCTGTATCCGCATATCCATAACCTTTGGTAAATACTAGTCTTCCATCTTTTACAACAGAAACTGATGCACCAGCCAGGCTGTTTTTTCGTAAAAAACGATTAACATTATTGTCTATTACATCAAATCTATCCTGATCAGAAAACGCATTGGATAATCTGTGAGAACTAACGGATGGAGCTGGTGGATCAAAATCGCCACCAAAAGAATCTCCAGAATTAAATAAGGCTAAATTAGCTATACTAAAACAAATTACACTAACTAATGCAATTGTTGACTTATATATAAACGACATTTACTTCTAATTTTACGGTGGCAAAAATAGGCATTTGATCGTTAACTTCCAACATACCAATGCATATTCAACCACAATCAATAAATTAAGCTTATATACGACAAATGACTAATAAGGTTTTATACTACACCCAATTGCCTTAGTTTCCTTAATTTTAGGTTCTTTACCATCTAAAATGGCATTAATAGCATTGGCAAGATATTTATCTTTTACTCTGGATTCATCTCTTGGGGAATCATCAAAAGTTCCAATATATGCAACTTTAAAATCTTTTGAACCTTTTTTAAGTAAATACACATGGGGAGTTTTTGTTGCACCATATTTTTTATAGATTCCTTCAGCATCGACTAAATATGGAAATGTAAATCCTTTATCCCTGGCCCTAACAATCATATTTTCAAACGAATCTTCCTCAAAAGTTTTAGGATTATTAGGATTTATTGCCACCATAGGAAAACCTTTGGGTTTAAATTCTTTATCCAGAGCAACCATTCTATCTTCATACAGTTTTGCATAAGGGCAATGATTACAAGTAAATACAATTACAACACCTTTTTCTGAAGTATAATCATTTAATGCTATTAACTTATTGTCAATGTTCTTAAGTTTAAAGCCTGGAGCAGTATCTCCAATTTTTAATTGAGCTGATATACTAAAAGCAATACCTAATACTAAGAATGTTAAAGCTAACTTTTTCATGGTGTTATGTTGATTTAATTAAACAAAAGTTAAATTCATATAGCTAGCCATTAAACATTTAAAGTTTCAAAGAGTTCAATTTATTGTATATTAAACTTTCGTTAACTTGCCCTTCATGAAATAAGATACTTGCTTTATAAATAAATAAAGTTGCAGGAATTGCACCACTCCAATCTTGATGTACTTTAGGAATCCAATCGTTTGGATTTCTTTCGTTTAAAACAATTACTTCATTTTTTATTTTGTTATTGGTAACATATGGTATAAGTCTTTTCTCTATTTGATTAGGAAAATCAAGACTTACAAGTAGCACTTTAATGGGAATATTTTTATGAGAATTAGAAATATTCTCAATTATGGGCATTTCCTCTATACAAGGTTTACACCAAGTTGCCCAAAAATTGACAACAACCATAGAATCTAAACTAGTTTCTTTAATTCGTTCTTCGAGTTGCTTATAATTTACTATTTCAATAGCAACGCTTTGAGAATTTAATGTACTAATAACTGCTAGGTGTATAAAAGTAGTGATTAGAAGTCTCTTAATAAATGTTTCTTTTAAAGCCATAAGATCAACAAAAACTATTTGCATTGCCTGATCCTTACAAAACTTTTATATCCTAACAATAATGCTATAGGAATTGTTGCTAATGGATAAGCCTGCGGTAGTAATTTCCATGTTATTAAAAATATAGCTATACTAATAAAGTTTATCCGAGCAATTAATTTGCATACTCTACCTTGTTTTGCAAATGCTAAAAACAAAAAAGTAGGCAAACACCATAAAATATTAAAATTATTGCCTGTTACAATATGATCTGTAATTAACCATAAATAGCTTATTAAGATTCCAACACACCCTGCAATTAAAAATAAAAACCGATCGTAGTGCAAAAGCGCCTTACTTTTGATCACTATACTAATAATTAAACTTACTAAAAGTAAAGTCCAAAAAAACAACAATGGAGTAAAAAATGGTTTCTCCTTTATCTGCTTATCAGTAAAATCAAGAAGTTCAATTTCTTCTTTTATTAATCCTACAGTCCCTTCATCATTTTGTATTTTCGCATGTTGTAGAACTTCCAATAAAAAATCGGGTAAATAAGTTGATTCCTTTAAAGTAGCAGTTTTGTCAGCTGGTAGCCCCAAAATCATATTTAAACCAGTTTCGATCCATGGAGAATTATCTAAATAATGATGTAAATATTTCCTAAATGTAATTGAATCATTGAAATTATTATCTAAAATAATATTTACATCGATGTTGTCTGAGATTATATCATAAATTCTGGTAGCACAATTATCGTAAAAGAAATCATACTTATAAAATCTATTTTCTGGCTGATAATTAATAATTAGCGCATCAAAAATTTGCTGTCTATTCTTAAGATTAAGGTTTAACACTTGTTCGGTAACATTTCTACTTTCCCTAAAATATTCAGGTAGAAAATATTTATACTTACTTACACTCAACTTATAATTTAATTTACCATTGGCAAATTTTAAATAAAAATTAGGTGTATTAAAATCAAAAGTTCCGTAGTTAAAAACAAGATCTATATTATTGTCAGGATCAAATACTCTTAAAGCACTATGCCCAAATGCCGAATATAGTTCTTCTCCCTCGGAACAGGTTAAAACTGATATTTTTGAATTCTCAGATAGTTTAGCATTGCCATTAATTGCATTTGAAATATAAATGACAAAAAAAATAATAAATGTGTATCGTAGCATTGTTATTTCAATTTGCTTCAAATATATACAAATTGAGTCTACAAAATAATGGAATATTAAAAAGGCCTCTTATTTTATTTAAAAATATTTTAGTTGCATTTATACATTGATTTTTAGTTACATAATAGAACAATGATAGTTTATTATGATTTATAAACTGAAAGAAATTAGTGATTTTTTTATGACCATTTATCAGATTCACCTTTTTAGAAATGCTATTTATGGATTGTTCATTCTTGGTTTTATTAGCATCCATTTTAGAAGTACGATTAGGATAATATTCTTCTACCCAATAATATTCAGGATCAGCAAATAAATTCATAAACCAGTCTACACACATTGTTGTCCACTTAAGAACAAGCAAACTGTAACTTAATTTTATTGATTCCATAACTTAATAATTTAAACTTATTTCATATTTCATCTACAAAGCTACCCTGCAATAATCCTGATATATAATTTATTAAGCTATTTAAGTTGTATTTATGTAGTTATTAAGACTATTAAGCCAATGATATATTTACTTAATTTTTACTTAATTTCCTCTTAATTAATTTAGTGGATTATGTATATTTGTAGTTACATTAATTTCTTTAAATGGAATGCGAGTCTAAAAGATATTCTAAAGATTTGATCTTTTCGCTATTGGACCATGTCACAGAGATGGTATTGGGTGTAGAAAAGATAATTGGGATATATCGTAATCCTGAAACTGAAAATCTATGTGGAATAAATTTAAAACTTGTTAATGACAGACTACAAGAACATGAATTAAATCTACAATCAAGCATTCAAGACCGATTGATTAAAATAAATCAAGATTGTAAAAACTATAAATGGTTAGATAAAGAACAATTACCATTCGACTATAATTCACAAGGTAAGTCTCAACTAAATATTTTCGATGAGTTTAATAATTTGGTTTTACTGATTAAATTACCAGAAGAAACTGGATGTGAAATTGTTTTATTATACTTTAAAGATGACATTAATGCTTTTGGAGTTCAACATCAGAAATCACCGTTAAGTACCGACAACAAGTCGGTTATTAGTAATTTGATTTATGGATCTGTTCATTCGTATTGCAAGTTGTTTTTAAATGAAAAGAGAAAATTCCATCAATTTACACAAAAAACAAGTCGTATTTTAAAACAACAACGATCTGGAAATAAAGATTATATTAGAAAAACTCAATTAGAAGAACTAATTGAATCGTGGGCTAATGATTATCTCGAAGATCGGTGCAGTTCTGATGGCGTTAATTATGTTTACTCAAGTGAGGCTTATGAAAAAATCAAGAATTATTCTGGTGAATTTAAATATTTAAAAAAATCAATTAAAGAAGCATTCGATTATACAAATCTAATAGTTACAGATGTAACAAAGGTAATTGAGAGCGAATTTATCGAATTCGATACACATGTAAACAAACAAGATTCTGATAATAGTTTACAAGACACAACAAAGCTTTCAGTTAGTCTACAAAGAGTTTACGACTTTTTAGAAAGATTAGAAAATGCAGGTCTTAAGGTAGATCGTTTAGGTCAAAATATTACTGGTAATAATATTGGAATGGCAATGGAAGGAAAAGCTATAACAGCTGCAGCAATTTCAGATTATATAAGTAAGAATAGAGAACGAATAAACCTACTTTTTGATAAGTATCCAGAGAAATGGAGCTTTATTAGAAATAATTTTAAATCAATTATTAATGTTATGGTACAAAATAATCGAAAAGTAAGTAATTGGTTTTAATACCACTTAAATAATGGGTTGTTTTTACAAAAACATAACATATAACTACATATTAGGTCATTTTTTTATCCTATATTAGATTTGATTCGGTAGCTCAGCTGGTAGAGCACATCCCTTTTAAGGATGGGGTCCTAGGTTCGAACCCTAGCTGGATCACAAAAACAATAGAGTGTGAGTATTGCTTAAAAGCGAGTTCCTCACACTCAAATTGTTTATTTTCTGTAACTCGTTCTCTATAAAAAGAACATGGCTGAGTTTGCAAAAGCTACAATTCTCAATGCTTTTAACTTGATTCAGATTTATCTAAATATTCAAGTATTTTATCTAATTTGTCTTCAAGCCTTTTATTAGGCGTTCCAACTATGTACCACAATATAATAAAATTAACTATTGGTATACATGCTAATATTGTCCATAAAACAACATTTTTACCTTTTTCTATAGCTAATTTCCTTACTACAAATATCAATGGCACCATTATAATTACCAAAGGTAAAAATGATATCATTGGATTAGGTTGAGTAAATGTCTGTCCCATAAGTTTATTAATTTTATTTTACCGCTGACCTCTTTACAATCATGGAATATTAAACAACCATACCACCAATCAAGTCTTTTACATCTGTAATCTTATGCCTTTGCATATACTCTTTAATACCTTCAATAACTTTAATTGTTATGGTGGGATCAATAAAGTTAGCAGTTCCTACCTGTATGGCAGTTGCACCTGCCAACATAAATTCAATAGCATCAGTAGCATTCATTATACCACCCATTCCAATTATTGGTACTTTAACTGCCTGATATACTTGCCATACCATTCTTAATGCAACTGGTTTTATACAAGGACCTGATAATCCTCCCGTTATAGTTGATAGTTCCGGACGTCGCTTTTCTGCATTAATTGCCATTCCTAACAAAGTATTAATAAGGGAAACAGAATCTGCACCTGCACCTTCAACTCCTTTAGCTATCTCTGTTACATCTGTAACATTAGGAGATAGTTTTACCATTAGGTGCTTTTTGTAAACATCTCGAACAGCCTTTGTAACAGCAACAGCAGAAGGGCAATGTACTCCAAACGACATTCCTCCTTCCTTAACATTAGGACAAGAAATATTAAGCTCAATACCTGGTATGTTTTCCAAATCATTAAGCTTTTCAGCTGTTTCAACATAGTCCTCTATAGCAGATCCTGATACATTTACAAAAATACCTGTATTATAGTCTTTTATTCGAGGATAAATATTACTTATGAAATAATCTACACCTTTATTCTGAAGACCAACAGCGTTAAGCATTCCCGATGGAGTTTCTGCCATTCTTGGGTAATCATTTCCCTCTCTATGATGTAAGGTAGTACCTTTTACCACAATACCACCAAGTGCATTTATATCTATAAAATCCTCATATTCTTCTCCAAAACCAAAAGTTCCAGATGCAGTCATCACCGGATTTTTTAATAAGTATCCGTTTATATCTACCTCTAAATTTACCATTCTTTAAGTTCTTTAGTATTAAATACCGGTCCTTCGGTACAAGTACATTTATTCCCCTCTATTGTATTCACTACACAGCATAAACATGCTCCAAAGCCACAAGCCATCATATTCTCTAAGGATACTTCACATTTAATATCGTGTTTTTTAGCAACATCAGCTACAGCACGCATCATTAGATCAGGGCCGCAGGTATATACCATATCCATATTACTTACATCTTCCTTTAATAAAGGATGGTCTGTAACAAAACCTTTTACTCCAATTGAGCCATCCTCAGTTGTAACTTCAACTTGACCATATTTTTCAAAGTCAGTTGTATCCATTAAAATCTCTTTGTTCCTGGCACCCAATAAAAAAACAGGTTCTACACCATTTTCTTTAAGTACTCTACCTAATATAAGTAATGGAGCAACTCCAACACCACCACCAACAAGCAGTACTTTTCCTTTGTTAGGAACAGAAAAGCTATTACCTAACGGATAAATCATATCTAATTTATCACCTGGTTTTAACTGTGCCAATAATCGAGTGCCTTCTCCAACTTCTTGTATTAATAAGAGCATTTCGTTGGATTCTTTTCGTACTTCATGAATGGAGATGGGACGACGAAGAAATGTATTTGGACCGTTTTCTACTTTAATTTCTACAAATTGACCTGGAGCTATATCAGATAAATCTTGATCTGCTTTAGCATAAATAATCAAATATTCTGAATTAATCCTACGGTTTTGAGTGACCGTAAACAACTCAACTCTTTTCTTCATAAATATAAAATCACCTTATCTCACTGTTACACATGTAAACAGCGATTTTTTTATCGTACAAATATAGGCAAATTGAATTTAATGCCAATGAAGTTATATTATGAATATGAAAAGTACTCTAGCATAAACACCTATAATTTTTACATATTTTTATTCGGAAGGTATACATCAAATGTACCATCAGTATAAAAGAATATGATACGCTGTAATTGCTTTTGGCTTAAATTATTGTTGTTGATAGGAATTTCAGGCTTTATTTCGTTATCATTAGATGATTCATTAAGAGATTGAGGTTTAATAGAAGGAGTGTCTTCTATTTTTGATTCAGTTATATTATTAACAGGTTCTTCTTTCGAGACTTCTTTATTAATCTCTCTTTTATCCTCAAATAATACTGGATTGTTTTGAGTTGTTTTATCCTCTATTTTTATATTATTTCTATACATTGATCCTTGACCTAACAAAAGCCAATCAGGATTAATATTAGGGAATTTAACCAATACCTTCTGTAAAAAATCAAGACTTGGATTATTTCTACCTGATAGCAAATGAGAAATACTGGATCTATTTACTCCAATTATATCAGCAAACTTTGAAGAGGCTATTTTTTCTGCTGCCAATAATGTTTGTAATCGTTGCTTCATAAGTGGTTATTAATGTAAACAATAAATATTAATTCTAATCCGAACAGTAAATTACATATGTAATTATTAGTGAGTATTTCAGCAAATAACTATACGAACTAGTTGTGATACAAATGTAATATTAATTTACCAAATGTAAAACGATATAGAAAAACAATTTTAATTCGAAGTGAATGAATTAAGGAAAAATAATGCTTAATAAGCAATACCCAAAGAATATATTTTAAACAATTACTATTATTTAATTTATTAGTTTAAATAGTATTCATATGAATATTGTATTACAGATATTTATAATTATACTTTTGCCTTTATAATAGCTTATTTATTAACATTCTAAAAGTTGAAAATAATAAATACATATAGGATATATTACACATTTACAGCTTATTATACCGTAAACCTCTTGTAATTAAATTTATTCTTCATGTAAAATCTTTATGTACCTGATATATAGATGAATGTAGTGTTGTTTTTATTAAACCTACAGGTGTTTTTAGTCTAAATTATTAAATGCCACATAAGTATTTGTACTAATACTTTATATATATTATTTATAGTCTTGATTATATGTGTTTTATGAATATTGTTTAAATATATAAATTGATACAGGAGAGTTGTTTTTATTAAAAGTTATCCTATAAATTTTGGTTGATTAGAAATGGAAACAACCCTCCTACTCCATTCTATTATTGTAACAAAAGAATCTTAATAGTAGATAATGGAGTTTACATATGTTCTTGTGACTATGATCATATTACATATGTAACTACTAGGTAGAGATGTTTTTTTAATATTCCGGTATTTACATTTGTAATATTCTAATGGTAGTTAATGAGATTTATATGTTGGTGGCTGGTTGTTTTCTTTTTATCCTATTATTATTTAATCTTTGCAAGTAACCATAGTTACAACAAAATCTAATAAAATACTCTACTATACATGTTAAACCACTTTTTTCTGGCTTAGCAAACCTTGTCGTTGTCGCTTTTTTATCAAAGACACTAAAATATCAGTGTTTCTTACTGATACTATTTATTGGAAGTTGTATTTTATATTGGTTTAGGTATTAAAATAGAATTTTACATCCTCTGTTTTCTGTTTTTAAATATTAAATTCTATGACCATTAATTATGTTAATATGTTTGGAGTGGAAAAATAAAAAGGGGTTCTTATTATTAAAGAACCCCTTTAAAATATACGTTAAAACTTAATATTAAGGTATCATCAATCAGATTATTAATTTAAATCTGATTTAAGTGAATCGACCCATTTCTCAATTCTCTCATCAGAAAGTGCTGCCTGGTTTTCTATATCTAATGCTAACCCAATAAACTGATCACCTCTTTGCGCACGAGAACTTTCAAACTCGTAACCTTCTGTTGAAGTAAAACCAATTATTTTACCACCTCTGGCCTCTAAAAAATCACCAAGTATACCAATTCCATCCACAAAGTTTTCTGGATAGCCTTTTTGGTCGCCTCCTCCAAATAATGCAAATGTTTTACCTTTAAACGAATCATCTTCAATAGATGGTAAAAATTCATCCCAATAATTAGGAAGCTCTCCATCAAACCAAGTTGAAACAGCTAGTATATAATTAGAAAACTCCATGAACTTTTCTTGTGTAGTTTCTTCTACATTTACCTGTTCTACGTTTTCTTCACCTATTGCATTAATTATTTTCTGTGCTTGTTGTTTGGTTTTAACCGAATTAAAGCTATAAAATAGTCCTATCTTCTTCATAATTGATTGATTTTAGTATGCTAATAATCCTTTAGCAGCATCTTTAATTTTTTGAGTATTAGGTAAAATGGCAGCCTCAAGAGTACGGTTGAATCCTACCGGAGTAAAGGTTGAACCTATTCTTTTTATTGGAGCATCTAAATATTCAAAACCTAATTCACTAACTGTTGCAGAAACTTCACCTCCAAACCCAGCAAATACCTTATCTTCGTGAACAATAAGAACTTTTGAAGTCTTTTTTATCGATTCTAATATTGTTTCTTTATCTAGAGGAAGTAAAGATCGTAAATCAACTACTTCTATATTTCCTAATCCCTCTTTGTAAATGTCTTCCGCAGCTTCAACACACATATGTGTAGTGTTTCCATATGTAATAATAGTTAAATCGGAACCTTCTCTTCTGATACGTGCTTTTCCAAATGGCACCTCAAATTCATCAGGAATTGGTGTAGCTGCTTTAGGTGCATTATATAATGCTTTAGGTTCTAAAAATAAAGTCATACCTTCTGATCGTAAGGAAGTACGAAGCAAACCAGCGGCATCATCTGCATAAGATGGATATACTACTCTAACACCCGGGAATGTTGTTAATGCTCCTTCAATTGTTTGTGAGTGGTACAATCCTCCGCCAATGTATCCACCTGATGCTAGTCTAACTGTAATATTAGGTGAATATTGTCCTTTTGTTCTCCAATATTCATGTGTAGTCTCAACAAACTGTTCCATGGCTGGCCAAAAATAATCGGCAAATTCGGCACCTTCCACTACAATTCTAATGTTTTTATTAAAGCGGGACATTCCATTTGCTGTACCCATAATAAAGTCCTCAGCAATTGGTGCATTAAAAACTCTCTCTCTACCAAACTCTTGCTGCATACCTTTAGATACATTAAAAATGCCTCCTTTATCTTTATTGGCCATGTCCTGACCCCAAATATAAGTATCTGGATTTCTCCTGAACTCCTCTTTTAAAGTACCATTTAAGGCTTCAATCAGTTTTTTAGGCTCACTTGTTTCATTATGTAAACCATCTGGAAACTTTTGTGAAATATATTCTGGAGGGTATACAAAATCGTGAATACTTTCAGGAGTTGGATGCGGAGCTGCAAGTCCTTTTTTATGTGCAGCTTTAACTTCCTGTTTCACCTTTTCATCAATTTCATTTAGTTCATCCTCAGTAGCTCTTTCGTATCTTAATAAAAGCCTTTTGTATTTTGCTATTGGATCATATTCCTGCACATAGTTTAACTCGGCTTTATCACGATATAAATCATGTCTATCAGAATTTGAATGCGAATGAATCCGCACACAATTAGCATGTACAATAACTGGTTTTTGTTCTTCCTCTGCCCATCTAACTGCCTCAGCCATTGTATTCATCGAATCAAAAACATCTTTACCATTACAATATAGTATTCTAAGATTCTTCATTCCTTCAAAGTTCTTAGCTACTTTCCTATTGGCAGTTTGATCTTTTTTAGGAACTGAAATTCCATATCCATTATCCTGAAAAACAAACACTACAGGTAATTGCTCATTTGACGCACCATTTATTGCTTCATAAACATATCCTTCTGAAACCGATGATTCTCCTTGTGAACTTATTGCTACACCTTTAGCCTTATAAGTTTTTATAGCTCTTCCAATACCTGTGGCATGTAGTGTATGGTTACCTGTACATGAAGAAACATTATGTATATTCCATCCTGGCTTGGCAAAGTGGTTCGACATATGACGTCCTCCACCTGCTACATCTGCATCTTTAGAGATACCATTATATATAACCTCTTCGGCTGTTAAACCTGCAGCCACACAAGTTTGTAAATCTCTATAGTACGGAAAAAGATGATCCTTACTTCTATCAAAATTCTGACCTATAGCTAACTGTATTGCGTCATGTCCGGCAGCTGGTGCGTGATACGACCAACCAATTGCTTGTTTTAGATAATTAGGAGCTCTATCATCAAGACTTCGACCTAATATTAACAGATAATACCATTTTAGCAATGTTTCTTTATCGGTTGATTTTACTTTATATAATTGTTTTACATCTGAATTCATATTCCTTAATTTTAAATTATCAAATAGATTATATAGCTCTATCAACATCAAATTGCTCTAGATAGTCACCTATTTTTCGTAGGAAATTACCACCTAAAGCACCGTCAACAATTCTATGATCGTATGATAGAGAAAGGAACATTTTATGACGAATACCAATCATATCTCCAGTTGGAGTTTCAATTACTGCTGGTTTTTTCTCGATTGAACCTACGGCAAGTATCGCAACTTGAGGTTGATTGATTATTGGAGTTCCAATAATATTTTTAAACGAACCAAAGTTGGTAATAGTAAAGGTTCCTCCTTGTATATCGTCTGGAGATAACTTGTTTGCACGAGCCAAATTAGCTAATCTGTTAACATCTGAAGTTAATCCTGCAAGGTTTTTATAATCAGCTTGTTTTATTACAGGTACAATCAAGTTTCCACTAGGTAATGCTACAGCCATCCCAACATTCACATTTTTACGATAAATAATTTTATCACCATCTACAGAAGCATTAATACCAGGAAAATCTCTTAATGCACGAGCTGTTGCCTCAAAAAAGATAGGAGTAAATGTAATTTTCTCTCCATATTTTTCTTGATAAGCTGCTTTATTCTTATTTCTCCAAAGTACAATATTGGTCATATCTACCTCAATAACTGCTGTTACATGTGGAGATACATGTTTTGACATTACCATATGGTCAGCAATTAATTTGCGCATACGATCCATTTCAACAATTTCATCCTCAGCATTAACCGATACAGGAGGTCTTTCAATAGTTGTAGTTGTTTGTTGAGGAGCTGAAGAAAGTGGTTTGGATTCAAGTTGAACTGTTTTCGACTTTCCTTTGCTAGCTATATAATTTAATATGTCTGCTTTGGTAACTCGATTATTTTGTCCTGTTCCTTCAATTGAATCTAGTTCATCAATAGTAACTCCTTCTTCTTTTGCAATACTTTTTACTAACGGAGAATAGAATTTGTCTGACTGAGTAAAGTCTTGTTTATTAGTAACATCTTCTACAATGTTTTCTATTGATTCTTCCAACTCCTTTGTTTCGTTAGCTGCAGGGGTTGATTCTTCTCCAGAATCTTCACCATCAATAGCTACTATTGCAACTGGTTTACCTACAGCTACTAATGCATCTGTTTCATAGAGTATTTCTTTTATAGTTCCGGCAACTGGAGAAGGTATTTCAGAATCTACTTTGTCTGTTGCTATTTCTAACAACACATCATCTTCTTCAACTTTATCCCCAACCGATACGAACCATTTTGTAATTGTTGCTTCTTCAACGCTCTCGCCCATTTTGGGCATAAGAATTTCAAATGTTGACATATTTATTATTTATTTAATATTTATTCAAAATATGAATTAGTCATTCGATTTAACGCGACCAAAACGATATTGGTGAATTATTTGTTCAATCCAGATTGGATTTATAGGTATATTTAGCTTAAAATATTACCTTTTGTTTAGGTTACGATTTATAAACACGCAATTATAAAAATGGTTCTGCAATTGTGAAATATCTTTCAAATACCCTATTCTAATTATATAATTTAAGACATTTATGCTTAAAAAGGAAGTCACTTTCGAAAAAAGATGGATTTAAGCAAAAAATAGTTCATTCACTTGATAATCATATATGTATATATTATTACAAAGGGTGTTTTATAAAATAAGCTGAGAAAAGTTTTACATCTAATGCTTAATGAATTATCGTTTGAATCAAACGATTTTTAATTAACTTTTGAGAAGTATAAATTATTGGATAATGATGAAGTTAATATGGAATATATTTAAGACTTAAATATATAAAATTACTTGGCTTTCTAATAATAAACTTTTCACCTCATATTTAATGTTCTTCTCACTTTCTTCTAACTCAAAAGCTTTAATAGACAAAACATAATACTAAATTGATTTAACTTAAAATTTTATAGAAAATAGTCCTTTACATTCTAAATCATTTTTTGTAAATTATTTATGAATATTCTTCTAAAAACGTTATCCATATGAAAGCTTTAAAAACTATCTTATTTCTCGTAATTGGCTTGTTAATTTTTAACAGCTGTAAACATAAACCCAAAATAGGTCTCCTAATGGACACATTAACGAATGAACGTTGGGAGAAAGACAAAAAATTAATTGAAGAAAAAATTATAGAATTTGGAGGAACATGCGTTGTTGCTATTGCTGAATCTGATCCAGATAAACAATTAAGTCAAGCCAAAAAAATGATTGAAGACGGAGTTGAAGTTTTAATTGTAATTCCTGTTGATTTAATAAAAGCCGGAGAAATAGTAAAACACGCTCATAAAAACTATATTCCAGTTATTTCATACGACCGGCTGATAAAAGATTGCAACCTGGATTATTATGTATCTACTGATAATATTGCTATAGGCGAATTACAAGCAGATTACTTAACTAAAATTAAACCGCAAGGCAAATATGGTATAATTGGAGGATCAACGATGGATAACAATGCATTTTTGCTCAATTTGGGACAAATGAATGTATTGCAACCTCTTGTAGAAAAAGGTGATATCGAAATAGTTTTTAATCAGTATACAAAAACATGGTCGCTGCACGAAGGATATGAAATAACCAATAACTACTTAAATAGTAAAAATGATGGTATTGATGCAATCATCGCTGGTAATGATCAGCTAGCAGCTGGTGCGATAAGTGCATTAAAGGAGCATAACCTTGCTGGTAAAGTATTGATAGCAGGACAAGATGCAAACATAGAAGCAATTAGAAGTATAGTTGGTGGCAACCAAACCATTACAATTTATAAACCCATTGAATCTTTAGCTTTTGCAGCAGCAAATGCCGCAATAAAAATTGCAAAAGGTACAGCGCCTTCCAACATGAACATTACACAATATAACGGTAAACGTCTTGTTCCTGCCATATTATTAAAGGCACAAGTAGTTCATCGTCAAAATATTAAAATGACAGTGGTATCTGAAGGTTATATTTCAGAAGAAGAAATTAATTGAGCATTATAATAATTTTATAGTCTTATAATAAGAAAAGAGAAAGGGCAAGCAGTGATTTTTGATAGTGAAAATTGAGAAGGAAGATTGGAATTATTCAGTTAGATTAGTTACTTATAATTTGGGATGGTTAGAAGCTGCTTGCCTTTTTAATAAAACTATTGCTATTTTAGCTTCATTATTTTACTCTGATTAATTATAGTTTTTGGCGTTAATTATTCTAACGCCTTTATTTTTAGTCAGAATTATTTTTAAGATTTTACTTAAAATAGCAAAATGTCTAAGCTTAAAATATATAAGGCCTCTGCCGGTTCTGGAAAAACATTTACCCTCACCAAGGAATTTTTATTTCTTCTGTACGATAATCCTATAAATTACATTAACACTTTGGCTGTTACTTTTACCAACAAGGCTACAGGAGAAATGAAAAGTAGAATACTTGAGAAACTATTCCAAATTTCGGTGAATGAAACAAACGATTATGTAACCGAATTGATGGAGAAGTTTCAATTAACCGAAAAGCAAGTTAGACAAAGAGCTAAAGTACTTTTAAGTTATCTTTTACACGACTTCTCTAACTTTTCTGTAAGTACAATTGATAGTTTTTTTCAAAAAATTATTAGGTCTTTTGCTCGTGAAGCAGGATTAGAAAGCAGTTTTAAAGTTGAACTTAACACATCAAAAGTTTTACAAAAAGCGATTGATCACCTTTTAATGAGAGTTGATTTACCAGAATATGCATACCTAAAAAAATGGTTGGTTCAATTTGCCGAACAAAAGTTGAATCAAGGAAAAAACTGGAATCTCAGTAACGATTTAAACAAACTTGGTTTTGAGATATTTAATGAATTATTTCAGTATGAAAGCAGGAATATATTGGAAAGCATCAGTGACGAAGAAAAACTTCACGATTATCTTAAACAAATTCAAAGTATTATAAATGATTTTGAACAAAAAGTAACTGCCATTGGAGAAGAAGGAAGTAATGCGATATTAAAAAGTGGTTTAAGTTATGATGCATTTACTGGCAAAAGTCGTACGCCTGTAAAATATTTTGAAAAACTTAAAGCAGTAAACAATATTGAGCCAGGACCAACTGTTTTAAAGTTAATTGACGAACCGGACAAATGGGGACGAAAAGATAATCCTGCTGCTGTTAACCAACAAATAGCAGAATTATATCCTTTACTAAATATGTTGCTAAAAAAAGCAATTGACTTGGTTGAAAGGGAATATGAAAACTACAATACTGCCAAAGTAATTAGTCAAAACTATTTCGCGCTAGGTATTATAGCCGACATTGCAAACGAAGTACAAGCTATTTGCAGAGATGAGAATTTATTTTTAATAGCAGATTCATCACACTTTTTAAATAGAATAATTGACCAAAATGAAACTCCATTTATTTATGAAAAAATAGGAACACGATTCTTAAATTTCATGATTGATGAGTTTCAGGATACATCAAAACTTCAATGGCTTAACTTTAAACCTCTTGTGGATAATTCATTATCTAACAACGAAGTTAGTCTAATAGTAGGAGATGTTAAACAATCTATTTATCGTTGGCGAAATTCTGATTGGAATTTATTGGCAAGTAAAGTAGAACATGACTTTTTAAATTTTGGAAGTACACTCTTAACACTCAATAAAAACTGGCGTAGCCTTTCAAACATCATTGGATTTAACAATTCTTTATTTGTTGGAGGTTCGATATATATACAGAATAATTTCAATAGTTTAATCTCTAAGTATTTAACTGACAATGAAATTATTGAAAGCTTAAAACATAAAATAAGTAATGCATATGCTGATGTTTTTCAGGAACTACCAGCAAATAAGGAAGCAAATAAAGGTTATATAAAATCTCGTTTTTTATCCCCTAATGCTGATTTAAGTTATGAAGAACAAGTGTTGCCTGAAATAGTTGAAAATATTGAATTATTGATCAATAAAGGGTATAATTATAGTGATATATGTGTTTTGGTTAGGAAGAAAGGTGAAGGAGAAACTATTGCTAATGCCTTATTGTCTGGAGATTTTAGTGAATCAGGTAATATCATCCCTGTAATCTCAAATGAGTCATTGTTTTTATCAGGATCATCAGCTGTACGCTTCATGATATCTCAAATTAAGTACTTACAGAACCCTAACAATCTTATAATTAGAGCTGAAATCATTTTAAGCAAACAATTATTGGAGAATAAAAATGATGAACAATGTGTTGAGATAGGTAATTGTTTTGATAATGAAACAGAAGTCGGTTTAAACATTTATGAACACGAATGGATTGATCATCTTCTTTCGCAAAAACAAAAACCCTTAATTGAATTAGTTGAATTCCTTGCTCACGAATTACCTGAAAATATTAAAGAAGAACAAGGTGTTTTTATTCAAGCATTAATTAATTGTGTAAATCAATTTATTAAAGATAATTATCCAGATTTAAGTGCATTTATTGATTGGTGGGATGATAAAGGCAAAACCGAAGCTGTTGCTATACCTGAAGAACAGGAAGCAATAAAAATAATGACAATACATAAGTCTAAAGGGTTAGAATTTAAGGCAGTAATTGTTCCCTATTGCAATTGGAAATTAGATTCTGAAATAAAAAACAACATTATTTGGTGCGAACCTCACTCCCAACCTTTTAATGCAATAAAATTATTACCAATTACTTATACATCGAAACTACAAAATACTGTATTTAAAAATGACTACTTCCAGGAACTTTTATATCAAAATGTTGATAGCATAAATTTGTTATATGTTGCATTAACAAGAAGTTGTGAGATCCTATTAACTTTTGGAAACACACCTTCTAAAAGCAATAAAGGTGAATTAAAAAGTGTATCAGATTTAATGTATTTTACAATAAATAATTATCAATATACCGATAAGGATGGTTTTATTGATTTAAAAGATACCTGGGACGAAGAAAATGGAGTTTTTAGCTATGGTGAAATCCCTGAACAAATTAAAAATAAGGAGAATAAAAGTGAGGTAATTAGTGAAGTTTTAAAACCATTTTCTAATAAACTAATTTGTGAAGAAAACATTACTATTAAAAAGGACAGCGAAGAATATTTCATTAATGATGAAAGGCAAAGTCAAATTAATTATGGTAATATCATGCATCAAACTTTTGAATATATCAAAACAGCCAATGATATTGAAAATGCATTAAATAGATTAGTTTTTGAAGGAAAAATATCGGAACAGGATAAGCTTCTCCTTACGAATCAAATAACTCAACTTATTTCAAAACCTGAGGTTAAAGATTGGTTTAACAATGAGCATTTAATTAAAGCGGAGAAATCAATATTAACACCATTGGGAACATATCGTCCTGACAGGGTAGTTTTTATTAATGAAGAAGTCCATATCATCGATTATAAATTTGGAGACAAGCAAGAATCAAAGTACGAAAAACAAATCCATCAATATATGAACCAGGTTAAAAAAATGGGTAATAAAAACGTTAGGGGATTTATTTGGTATGTTAATTTGGACAAAATAATGGAAGTTACTGCAGAAGAAACCATTCAAGGAAGTTTATTTTAGATTTTATGCAATAATTATTGAGTTAAAGATACTCTTTTAAAAAACTGAACTCATATTCAAAGTTTGGTGTAAATATACCCTTACCTAACTTTTCCTCTATTTCTTGCAATTTCCAAAATCTACCTTCACTAACTTCTGATGGATCAGGTTTAAGTTGCTTATTGGTATAAGTGATAAATGAGTAAACCAATTCATTCTCAATATCACTCTCCCATTTATATTGCTTAAAAGATGTAACATTAAATTCTTTTAAACCTATTTCTTCAAAAGCTTCTCTTTGTAGTGATAATTCTATTGATTCATCAGATGAAATATGACCTCCTACTGCTGTATCCCATTTTCCTGGTTGAACTAGCTTATGATCTGCTCTTTTCTGCAGGTACAACTCTCCTTTTTTATTAAATACCTGCATATGAACTACCGGGTGTAAGATCATAGATCCCTTGTGAGCAATACTTCGTGGCATTTTACCCAGTACTTTACCCTCTTCATTCACAATTGGTAACCATTCCTCCCGGCTATATTTTTTCTTTTCATTTTTCTTATTATACAACTCATATAAAAAGTATAGTCCAAATACAATGTAAAAACCAGGGCCACTAATAGTTACCCACGTTTCTTTTCTCATAAAAACAGCAGACATAAACACCAAAACTGTATGACCACTAAAAATCCAAAACAAAGCTTTAATGCTTTGTAACATTTCATATTGCTGCCACGGATTCACCTCCATATCTTTAAGGTATCTCCCACTCAAAACCATGATTACATTTTGCTTTCCAAATGCAGAAACACCCAATAAAACACATAATATTGCACCAATTACTCCAGGTTTTAGTTTAAAAAATAAATCATTATCAAGTAATAATGATATACCTCCCATCGCAATTAATAGCCCAATATCAAATAAAATGAATTTATCAGGCTTTTGTCTTTTTAAAAGGCTAATTGCAATTTCTAAAACTCCAAAACTTATAGCAACAATTAATCCAATTTCGGTACCCCAAATACTATCGGCAATAACAAAGATGATAAGAGGCGCTAGCCCCGGTAATAGTTTTTTTAAAAGTGCAATATTATTCATGTATATAGTTTTCATATGTGCGTTGCCTACTCCATACAAATGAGCAGGAACTCCAAGAATACTTTACCAATCTTACGTGTGTATAACTTAGTGTGATAAATTCTTGGTTGTTACATAAGTGTGTTTTTTTAAGACTTGCAAATGTAAAAATATTTAGCTTGAAATAATACAATATTATTTTTCAAAGATGAAGGGATTAAAAAGGTTGTTAAGTAGATTTTTCTGATTACATTTTAAATATCACAAAGGCTGACTCAATTTAGATGTTTCCATCATGAGTCAGCCTTCTTTTTTAATAAACTTTAATATTCTGGTTTATAAATAATACTATTTAACGAATAACTACTTTTTGTGTATAAACTTTATTATCTACAATAAGAGTTACCAAATAAATACCACTTTGAGGAACATTTATTTGTGTTACACCAGAATAGCACTGTTTTTGGGTAATTACCTTACCGCTAATATCACGTATGCAAACAATCGGATTTAATGATGTTTTGATATAAACAGTTTTATCTGATGAATAAACTTTTAGTTCATTCTCAAATGAATAATCAATAGTTGTTGGAATACTAATATTAACAGCAGTTGTTTTAAGAGTTAGTTTACTAAATAAATCATTCTTCATTTCGCAATAAACAGGTTCTGCTTGTGCACTAGTAAAGGTTGTAAATCCGTTTTCAAAGAAATAATCAACACCTTCAGTTAATATAGTTCCTGATGTTGTTTTCCAAGCATAAGTAGTAGCATTTCCATCAATCATATACTCTGATGATAGATCAAGAGGAGTATTAATTTCTATGTTTTCAACAATGCTAAGATCTTCCTGAGGTGCATAACTATGTAACCTAAGAGAATTATAAAGTATTGGTAAAGTTGACAGTTTTAATCTATTATGCTCACATTCTAATTTTACTAATCTCTTACTACCTACATCCAATGATGTTAAATTATTGCTATTACAATCTAAATATTCTAACATAGTATTATTACTCACATCCAATGATGTTAAATTATTGCTATTACAATATAAATATAATAACATAGTATTATTACTTACATCTAAATCTGTTAATAGATTGTTTGAACAAATTAAACCCAAAAGGTTACTATTACTACTTACATCTATTTCTGTTATCTTACTTAATTCGGGAATAGTAAGATCATTTCCTTGAGTTTTATCACCGTAAATTTTTATTGTTTGTCCTTTTAAATATCCTTTTACATCAATAAAAATAGATTCACCATCTCGTTCAAACTTCATAAGATTCCCGTCACCAAAATCAACCCAAAAGGAAGAAATATAAGCAAGTGTAAAATTAATTTCTTCACCAATATTTTTAGCTGTAGTAAATTCGTAAAGAATTGATTGTTCTAATATAACATTAGTTGTTTTAAGTGTTAGTCTACTAAATTGACTATTTTTCATTTCACAGTAAACAGGTTCTCCTTGAGCTCGTAAGAATGTAGTTACTCCGTTTTTTATTGAATAATCAATTCCTTTTTCCAATATTCTTCCAGTTATTGCCTTCCAGGTATACGTAGTAATTCTTCCATTAATGTTATACTCCGATGAAAGATCAAGAGGTGTATTAATTTCTATATTTCCAACAATACTAAGATTTTGTTGAGAACTATACTCATACATATTAATATTAAGTATAGGTAATGTTGAGAATTTTAATTTATTATTGGAACATTCCAAAGTTGATAATGAAGTATTCTTACTTACATCTAATTTGGTCAATTGGTTACTATTACAACTTAATCCTGTAAGTTTTGTATTATTTGATACATCCAACTCGGTTATTTTACAAAATTTAGGTATGTAAAAATCATTTTTCTTTGTTTTATCACCATAAATTTTAATTGTATGACCTTTTATCATACCTTTTATATATATATCCCTCTCAGTACTCTTCTTTTTAAACTTTAACAGATTTCCATTTCCAAAATCTACCATAACAGAATCCATTAATCCTACAGAAAACGCCATTTCTTCATCAATATTTTTAGTTGTTGTAAGAGTAATTAGTAATTCTTGTTTTGCAGGAAAATGAACTAAAGTTGTTTTAATAGTTAATCCTTTAAATGAATCATTCTTCATTTCGCAATACAATGGTTCCGTTTGTACCTTTGTAAATGTTGTGATACCTTTTTCGATTAAATAATCAACTCCATTAACCAAAATATTCCCTGATGAAGTTTTCCAGGTATAAATTGTCATATTTCCATTAACCATAAATTCGGATCCTAGATCAATTGAACCACCTGTTTCTATATACCTATCAATAAGTATATTTTGTTGAGGTACATACAAATAATTTTCAACATTAAGTATTGGTAATGTTGAAAATTTTAATTTATTATTAATAACTTTTATACTTTTTATTGTTCCACTATTTTTAACATCTAAGGATGTTAATTGGTTTCTGTCACAATTTAATTTTGTTAATGCTGTATTTTTACTCACATCTAAATTGCTTAGCCTGTTGAAGCTGCAATCTAATTCTACCAATGAAATATTATTACTTACATCTAATGATGTTAGTTTATTTGAATGACAACCTAATTCTATCAATGAAATATTATTACTTACATCTAAAGTAGTTAATTGGTAGTTACCACTACAATCTAACTCTTTTAACGCAGCATTGCTTACATCTAAAGAGGTTAAATTGTTAAATGAACAATCTAAAGTACTCAATACTAAATTATTACTTACATCTAACGAGGTCAATTTGTTATAATGACAATCTAAAGTTCTCAATGCTTTATTGGTACTTAAATCTAATCGGGTCAATTTATTAAGTCCACAATCTAAAGTTCTTAATGCTAAATTATTACTTACATCTAATGAGGCTAATTTGTTATAATGACAAACTAAAGTTCTCAATGCTAAATTATTACTTACATCTAATGATGTTAGTTTATTTGAATGACAATTTAATTCTTTTAACGTAGTATTGCTTATATTTAAGGAATTTAGCCTATTGGTATTACAATCTAATTTTTCTAACGCAGTATTGCTTACGTCTAATGAGGTCAATTTATTATATTGACAGTCTAAAGTTCTCAATGCTTTATTGGTACTTAAATCCAATACTTCTAAATAATAATTATCGGCACAATATAATGTTTTTAATGTTGTATGGTTACTAACATCTAACATTGTTAGACTATTCTTATTCAATCGAAATTCATTTATAGACTTATCTCCATATATATTAATTGTTTGACCTTTAATTATACCTTTGATATTAAAAATACCATGATAATCTGGAACATAAGTCATTAAGTTTCCATCTCCAAAATCTACAAATAAAGCAACTCCAAAACGTTTACCTATTGCACTAAAAGCTATTATTTCACCTTCTTCCTTTCTTGTACTCATAGAAATAAGGTGATCTTTTGCAGAAGGAACATAAACGTTAACAGGAGTTGTTTCAATTTTAAGTCTATTAAATGAACTATTGGTCATTTCACAATATACTGGATCTGCTTGTGGCTTTAAAAACGTTGTTATCCCACTATCAATTGAATAATCAACTCCTTTTTCCAATATGTTTCCAGTTGTTGTTTTCCAAGTATAAGTAGTTGCATTACCTTTAACAATATACTCAGATTTGAGATCTAAGGGCATATTAATAGTAATATTTACTGGAATACTTAGCCATTGCTGTGGCTCAAACCTATAGTATTTAAATTTATGAATTGGTAAAGTTGAGAATTTCAATTTATTGTTTTTGCAATTTAAATCATTTAATGCACCTATATTACCTAAATTCATTAATGTTATTTGGTTGTAAGCACAATTTAGCTCTTTCAATGCTATATTATTACTTACATCTATTGTTGATAATTGGTTATAACTACACTTAACATAATCCAACTCTCTATTCTCACTTATATTCAAAGTTGTTAATTTATTTCCACCACAATCTAACCTTGTTAACGCATTGTTATTACTAATATTCAAAGATGTTAGATAGTTACTATAACAATATAATTCTGTTAAAACGGTATTCTTACTTACATCTAATGTAAGTAATTGATTCTTTCTACAGTTTAATTCAGTCAATGCTGTATTCTTACTTACATCCAATTCCGTTAGTTGGTTATTGTTACAAGCTAATTTTGTTAAAACAGTATTTTTACTTAAATCCAATTGGGTTAATGGATTTTTGCCACAAATTAAATATTCTAATTTTGTATTTCTTCTAACATCTAATGTTGTTAACTGATTACTGTAACAATCTATTTTTTTCAAAGTTGCATTTTTACTTACATTTAAAGTTGTTAGCTTGTTGCTACTGCAATTTAATTTTGTTAATGCATTATGCTTACTTACATCTAATGTTGTTAATTGATTATTACTACAGTCTAATTCAGTCAATGCAATATTTTTGCTTACATCTAATGTCGTTAGCTGGTTGTTACTACAATCTAATTTTGTTAATGCAGCATGTTTACTTACATCTATTGATGTTAAATTATTATATTTCAAATAAAAAGAGCTTACCGTTTCATCTCCATATATTTTTATATTTTTGCCTTTAACTTTTCCTTTAATATCAAAAATACCTTGATGAAAATTTGGTTTAAATGAGATCAAATTTCCATCTCCGAAATCAACATGCAAAGGTCCATATTTAGAAACCTTTCCTGTTTTTATATAAATTTCACTCCAACCAACTAACCCACTGGTTGTCATTGCAATAAGGAGGTTATGCTTTTTAGGTACATGAACAAGTGTCGTATTAATGGTTAGTCCTTTAAATAATTCATTAGTCATCTCACAATATACAGGCATATATTGGGTTTTCAGAAAAGTTGTCAGTCCATTTTTAATCGAATAATCAACACCTTTTGTTAATATTTTTCCCGTTTTTGTTTTCCAAATATAAGTAGTAGTTTTTCCATCAATTTTATATTCTGTTCTAAGGTCAAGAGGTATATTTAATTCTATATCCTCAACAATATTTATTGTTTGTTGAGGATGACATATGAAATTCTTAATATTAGCTATTGGTAATGTTGAAATTTTTAATTTATTATGAGTACAAGAAAGTGTTACCAAAGCTTTATTCTTACTTACATCTAAAGACGTTAATTGGTTAGAATCGCAACGAATTGTTATTAATTCGTTATGTTTACTAAAATCAATAGATGTCAATTGATTAGAATTCAAATTAAAAGAGTTAATAGATTTATCTCCATATATTTTAATCATCTGACCTCTTAATCTACCAACTATACGAAATACATTATGGGAATCAGGTGTATAGGCTATGGGTTTCCTATCTCCAAAATCAACAAGCATAGTTTCTCCAGAACCACTTCCACTTGCTACAAAGTCAATTACATCACCTACTTTTTTAGATGTTGTCATTGTAATAAGGTCATCTTTTTCTGTGGTAACAAAAACATTAATAGGGGTTGTTTTAATGGTTAATCCATTAAAATAATCATTTTTCATTTCACAATATACAGGTTCCGAACTTTCTTTTAAAAATGTTGTTATTCCATTTTCCATCGAATAATCAACTCCTTCTGTTAATAATCTTCCAGTTGTTGTTTTCCAAACATAAGTTGTTGTTTTCCCTCCAATAATATACTCTGATCTCAGGTTAAGTGGTTTATTTACTAAGATACTTTCATAAATATTTAATCGTTGCTGAGGAGAATAATTATATCTTTCAATGTCAAGCAATGGTAAGGTTGAGAATTTCAGCTCATTATCATTACAATGTAGGTATTTCAGTTTTTTGTTATTCGCTACATTTAAAGATGTTAATTGGTTTTTGTTACAATATAAATATTTCAGCTCTTTATTATTACTAACATCTAAATTTATTAATGGGTTATTACCACAATGCAAATTTTCCAATTTTGCATTATTACTAATATTCAAAGATGTTAATTTGTTAGAACTACAAGATAAATGTGTTAATTCGGTATTAATACTAACATCTAATGTAGTTAATCTGTTGGAACCACAAAATAAACTTTTTATTCCATTATGGTTTCGTACATTCACACTTGTTAATTCGTTACAGCATAGGTAAAAATCGCAAATTGATTTGTCACAAAATATTTGAATTGTTGGACCTTCTATTTTACCTCTAACATGAATAAGACCATCAGGTCCCTTTGTAAAAGAGTTTCCTGTTTCACCAAAAAATACCCCAATTGTTGCATCCTTACTTCCCCCTCCTACTTCAAAAGAAACAAATTCCCCAATTTTTTTTGCTGTAGTCATGGTGAGGAGAACTCGCTGTGCATGTATTGTAAAACATGACAGGAACATTAGTAATGCTAATAAATTTTTCATAATTGTAAAAGTTTTAATAGTTAGTTAATGTATATTTATTGAATACCATATATCGTTGTATATCTATTACTTATGCATACATCGTTTTTATATTCAGTTTCCATAGTGCTTCTTTTCTAATACATTAATTAAAATAGAATAATGGGTACTTACAGAAAATCATAGGTTGTTAGGTCAACTCATAATTAGATTAATATTATTACTACAAATGTTAGATGATATCTATCCATCATGCTTACAACAACATAATCCATTATAAATCTCTAAAACAACAAATTAATATTATAATAATATACATATTGTTATTTAAAAAGAACTTCCTGATTCATTTTTTAATATCATATTATTTCCATTGTTACTTTATTGAAAGTTTGCTAAGAAAGTATTAATCATCTAATAATTAGTTTTCGCAAGAAAACGCCAAATTAACCACGAGTAATAATATTTTATGTGTTCGTGAACTATGCATCACACCTATATGATTATCACTTTTTACACAAGTTAAACTACGTTTTTTCAGGCTTCACAAGCCTTGTCTTTGTCGCTTTCTTATCAAAGACTAGGAAAAAAGGCAGTTTTCTCATATACACTACCTTTAAATAAGTAGTGTGTTATATTAGCTTTTGTTGTAACTATGGTTGCTTACAAGCACTAATTAGATCTTAAGTAATGTCCTAAACTATGAAAGCTTCACTTCTAATTAAGTAAAATCTATTCAACCATTTTAGATCGTATTATTTTTAAAAACGCCTAATGTATGATTTGAAATTATTTCAAAGAACGGTGTAAACCTTTACTATCCACCGGTAAATTGTAGTATAAATTTATTTGTTAATTATTATATTGTCAACATATACTTTATTATCCATATGTAATTTCTTGTAAACTGTAGGTTTAACTTTGAGAAATGTCAGTTTAACTTTGTTAATGGTTTATTTGATTTTAATAATACTGAAAGAATTATTCAATAAACTGAAATACTATAGAAAATTATATAAGGCTGACTCAAATGATTGCAATTCTGAGTCAGCCTTCTCTTGTATTCTATTCTTAATTAAAATATCTATAAATATTGGTATTTTGACTTTATATAAATACTACCAATTAACGAATAACTACTTTTTGTGTATTTACTTTGCTATCTACTGTAATTGTTACCAAGTAAATACCACTTTGAGGAACATTTATTTGTGTTACACCAGAATAGCACTGTTTTTTGGTAATTACTTTACCGCTAATATCACGTATACAAACAATTGGATTTAATGATGTTTTGATATAAACAGTTTTGTTTGACGCATAAACTTTTAGTTTGTTCTCAAATGAATCATCAATAGTTGTCGGAATACTAATATTAACTGGAGTTGTTTTAAGTGTTAGTTTTCTAAATAAATCATTCTTCATTTCGCAATAAACAGGTTCTGCTTGTGCACTAGTAAAGGTTGTAAATCCGTTTTCAAAGAAATAATCAACACCTTCAGTTAATATAGTTCCTGATGTTGTTTTCCAAGCATAAGTAGTAGCATTTCCATCAATCATATACTCTGATGATAGATCCAGAGGAGAATTAATTTCTATGTTTTCAACAATACTAAGATCTTGTTGAGGTGAATATCCATTTATTTTAGGAGTATTATTAAGTATTGGTAAAGTTGAAAATTTCAATCTATTATGTTCACATTCTAATGTTATTAAATTTTTGCTACCTACATCCAATGATGTTAAATCATTCCTTTTACACTTAAAATATCTCAATGATGTATTATTTCTTAAATCTAATTTAGTTAATTGGTTTTGATCACAATACAACGCTTCTAATTTAGTATTGTTGCTTACATCTAACGCAGTTAGTAGGTTATTAGAACAAACTAATCCAATAAGGTTACTATTATTACTTACATCTATTTCAGTTATTTTACTAAATTCAGGAATAGTAAGATCATTTTTTTGAGTTTTATCACCGTAAATTTTTATTGTTTGTCCTTTTAAATATCCTTTTACATCAATAAAAATAGATTCACCATCTCGTTCAAACTTCATAAGGTTCCCATCACCAAAATCAACCCAAAAGGAAGAAATATAAGCAAGTGTAAAATTAATTTCTTCTCCAATATTTTTAGCTGTAGTAAATTTGTAAAGAATTGGTTGTTCTACTAAAACATTAATAGTAGTAGTTTTGAGCGTTAGTTTACTAAATTGACTATTTCTCATTTCACAATAGACAGGTCTATCTTGTGCTCTTAAAAAAGTAGTTACTCCTTTTTCTATTGAATAATCAATTCCTTTTACCAATATTCTTCCAGTTGTTGACTTCCACGTGTAAGTAGTATTATTTCCATTAATGTTATATTCCGATGAAAGATCAAAAGGCATATTTACAAATACATAATCACCAATTTTTAATGATTGTTGTGATTCGTAAGAGTACTTCCATCCTATATTAAGTAATGGTAGAGTTGAAAATTTTAATTTATTACTTTTACAACTTAATCTTTCCCATGAGTTATTATTGTTCACTTCTAAAGCTGATAAGTTATTCTCAGAACAAAACAATTCTGTTAATTCTAAATTATTTCTTACATCTAAAACTGTTAGGTGATTCTCAGAACAAAATAATTTTGTTAATGCTGTATTACTTCTCACATCTAAAGAAGTTAATCCACACCATGTACAACGTAATGTTGTTAGTGCAACATTATTATCCACAACCAAAGATGTTAATTTATTCCAGGAACAATCTAATGTTGTTAATGCAACATTATTGTCTACAACCAAAGATGTTATCTTATTTGATTTACAATTTAGATTTTCCAGCATAGTATTATTAAGTAAATCTAAGTATGTTAATTTATTCCTAGAACAATCTAGCGTTTTCAATGAAGTATGATTACTTAAATCCAATGTAGTTAACTGGTTACTTTTTAAATAAAAAGCACTTATCGACTTATCTCCATATATTTTTATTGTGTTACCTTTTAACTCTCCTTTAATATTAAAGTACTTATCAGAATTAGGTGCAAAACTTATTAAATTTCCATCTCCAAAATCTACTAAAGTTACTTCAGAACTAGCTCCCTCTGCACCGATATTAATTTCTTCACCAATATTTTTAGCTGTAGTCATAGAAATAAGAGGTACATGCTCCTGGTTAACAATTACAGGAGTTGTTTTAAGGATGAGTCCACTAAACAATTCATTTGTCATTTCACAATATACCGGTTCAGACTGTGCTTTAATAAAAGTTGTTACTCCTTTATCTATTGAATAATCTATTCCTTCTTTTAGTACTCCTCCAGCTGCAGTCTTCCAATAATATGTGGTAATATTTCTATCAATTATAAACTCCGATCCAAGATTAAGAGGTGCATTCGTAAATAAATACTCATTAATACTTAAAGGTTTTTGAGGTTTAAACTCATATGAGCCTACTTCAATCAATGGTAATGTTGATAGCATAAATCTATTCTTACTACAATCAACTTTTGTGAGTGCATTGTTATTACTTAAATCCAAGCTGGTTAATTGATTATTATAACAGTTTAATGTACTCAACATAGCCTGATTACTTACATCTAATGTTTTTAACAAGTTATTACCACAAGCTAAGAAATCTAGTTTTGTGTTCTTGCTTACATCTAAAGAATTTAATTGGTTATTATCACAGTCAAAGTGCTTTAGATTTATATTGTAACTTACATCTAATGATGTTAATTGATTTGAACGACATTGTAACCATTCTAATGCAATATGGTTACTTACATCCAGAGTGACTAAATCAATTTCATTTAAATAAAAAGCATTTATTGAACTATCTCCATATATCTTTATCTCGTCATCCTTAATTTTTCCACTAACGTTAAAATAACCATTATCATCAGGAGCATATTTTATAGGGTTTCCATCTCCAAAATTTACCATTAACATTACACCGCAGTCAATACCCTTTGCTCTAAATTCAATTATATCTCCAATTTTCTTAGTCGTAGTCATGGTAACAATAGGGTCTTGTTTTTTAGGAACATAAACAGGGGTTGTTTTAAGGGTCAATTTCTCGAATAATCGATTATTCATTTCACAATACACAGGCTCTGTTTTTGGCTTTAAAAATGTTGTAATACCATTTTTTATTGAATAATCAACTCCTTCAATTAGTGCAAATCCAGTTATTGTTTTCCAAATATAAGCAGTTGTATCTCCGTCAATTAAATACTCTGATGAAAGATCAAGAGGAGTATTTAAATCAATTTTATCAACAATACTTAAATCTTGTTGAGGTGAATAATAATATGAAAGATAATTTGAAACATCAAGAATAGGTAATGTTGATAGCTTTAACTTATTATCAGAACATCTAACAAAATCCAAGTTCGCATTATTGCTTAAATTCAAAGATGTTAATTGATTACCAGTACAAAATAAATCTCTTAATGCTATGTTACTACTTAAATCTAAATCTGTTAAAAGATTATCGTTACAGCTTAAGTGTTCTAATTGAGTATGATTACTTACATCTAAAGAAGTTAACTTATTACTGTACAAATTGAAAGAGTTAATAGACTTATCTCCATATATTTTAATGGTTTGCCCTTTTACTTTTACATAAAAATCAAAATATTGTAAAGGAGAATTGGTGAAAGTTTTTAGGTTTCCATCTCCAAAATCTACTTGCAGAGTGTTTGTTGAGTAATAAAGCTTTTCTGTACTGATTCGTATATGACTTCCTAGAGGTTTTGCTGTGGTCATAGAAATTAAGAGGTCATTCCTTTCACTAACTTGCACTGGAGTTGTTTTTATTATTAAGTCATCAAATAACTCACTTGTCATTTCACAGTATACAGATTCTGTCTGAGGTTTCATAAACCTTGTAACACCATCTGTTATTGAATAATCTACTTTATTAGTTAATATTTTACCACTTAAAGTCTTCCATGTATAAACTGTAGTTTCACCTTCAATTCTATACTCAGACTTAAGGTCAATAGGAACGTATGTTTTAATATCCTTAACAATGTTTATCTGTTTTTGAGGACTGTAATCATACTTTGCAATACTTATTATTGGTAAAGTTGAAAGCTTTAATTTATTATTAACACAAGATAATGTAGTTAAAGCCGAATTATTACTTACATCTAAAGATGTTAATTGGTTTGAGTCGCAACGTAATGTTGTTAATGTTTTGAAATTACTTACATCTAAGGATGTTAACTGGTTGCAACAAAGGTTAAATGTACTAATGGTTTTATCTCCATAAATTTTAATAGTTTGCCCCTTAACTTTTCCTTTAATATTAAATAATAACTGACAGTCAGGAGTATATTTTATTAGGTTTCTATCTCCAAAATCTACTAACATAGTTTCCTTACAGCTACTCCCCTTTGCACTAAACTCAATTGTTTCATCAATTTCTTTAGATGTATCCATTGTTATGAGATTATCTTTTGATGATGAAACATAAATATTAGTAGGAGTTGTTTCTAGAGTTAAGCCATTAAACCTATCATTAGTCATTTCACAATATACTGGTTCAGTTTGTGCTTTAATAAAAGTTGTTACTCCTTTATCTATTGAATAATCAACTCCTTCTGTTAATAGGGTACCATCTGCAGTCTTCCAAATGTAATTAGTAACATTTCCATCAATCATGAATTCCGATCCAAGATCTATTGGCATATAAGTAGTAGTACTTTCAACAATCTTAATACGTGGTTGTGGTTTGTACTCATATGTTTCAATACCAAGCACTGGTAAAGTGGAGAATTTCAATTTATTACTACCACATTTTAAATACTTAAGTTTTGAATTATTACCAACAAGCAAAGAAGTTAGTTGGTTATTTTCACAGTCTAACTTTTCTAGTTGTGTATTATTACTTACATCTAAAGTAGTAAGTTGACTCTTGCTACAGTCTAAATCTTTTAATTTTGTATTATTACTTACATCTAAAGTAGTAAGTTGGCTATTACTACAATCTAGATATTCTAGTTTTGTATTATTACTTACATTTAATTTTTTAAATGTACCACTACAGGATAAGCGTTTTAATCCACTATGTCTAAATAAGTCCAAATAGGTTAAGTTCAAACTACCTAAAGAAAATTCATTCATAGACGTATCTCCATAAATTTCCAAGGTACCGCCCATAACTCTTTGTCTAATGTGAAAAAAGCCGTCTTGACTTCTTTTATAAGTTTTTGTTAAATTGTCGCCTATATAATATACCTCTAGGATGGCATCAGGCCTTCCCCCTCCTACACTAAAGTTAATATAGTCTCCTGGTTCTACAGAGGAGTTTAGGCTAACTAAGAGTTCTTGTGCATGCATTGTAAAACATGACACGAACAATAGTAATGATAATAATTTTTTCATAATAAAAAAGTTTTAATAGTTAGTTTATGTAATTCTAGGGCACTAAAAATCATTGATTATTAATCATTTAATTTGCATTCAATTGTAAACTTATTGCAAGTACTTGTTTCTGGAATTTTATTAACTAGAGAGTAATTATATTAAACATTTACTGGAAGTCTTAGATTAAATGGTCAATCCTTCGTTAAATAATATAATTGCCAGAAACACTATATGACATCTTTTAATACTCCAGTAATAACGTAACTAACCTACTGGATATGTACCAAATAAATTTATTATTGTAAGATATATTTTGTTTTTATAAGAACTTCATGGTTAATTATAAAACAAATCCTAATATTACTTAATTGGAAATCAATAGAAATATCGATTATCTAATACTTCATTATAGATTTAACTGATAAAATTATAATTAATCATTTAGCTCAAAGTCAATACCCTTAAATAAGAGTTGTACAAACTGTAATTGCTCTAACCCACAAAAATTTACTTTTTTAGTAAAACACTATTCCATCATCACTAACTTTTACGCCTTGCACAAACGTTTAATGTATGAAATATAAAAGTTTCAAAGAACGGTGTTATAACCTCAATTGTACACCGGTGAAGTTGTAGTATAAATTTATCTGTTAATTATTATTTTGTCAACTAATGTTTTATTATTTATTTATAAGTTATTTTAAACACAGTTTTTAAGTTTATGAATCGCTACTTTTTAATTACTAAAGAAAAATTTTCACTTATAATTGATCAAAACCTTGTGATTTTAACATTCCTACATAGAATTGTTAACGAAAAATTCATGGAAGTTATTAATATAACTGAGGTACATAAAAGAATTACTATTTAGTAAGTAGACCAGGAAGTAATGAATTAACCATTATATAGTAGATTGGATTTACAATAAATTTTAAAACTTGACACAATTTGTAGTTATTATTAAAGAATAACCATTTTATCTTAATGTAATTTTAACTAAAATTTCCATATATAATAATTTCTATAATTTGATTTTTTGTAAGTTATTATTAATTAATAAAAACTATATTTTACTTAAAAAATCATTAACAATTACAAGTTTTTCGATTTAAAATCTTCTTGAAGATTCCTTAGTTGTGAATACATTTATTTAATTATCAATAATATAATTACGTACTCTACCAGTGAAATGTATATTAAAATCTGGAAAAAGTGTAAATTTCTCTTCTTTCCTTCCTATACTTTTACACTATAATTTTAAAAGTAATACAAAATGGAATTAACAGGAAGAAAATGGACTGAAAACGGAAAACATTGTAAAATGGTTTATCTACCAGAAATAGAAACAGTATTTGAAAAGTGGGAAGGATTTACATATGGAGAAGAATTAAGGGAAAGCTGGAAGAATGCACATGAATTCTTTAAACAGAACAAAGCTAAAAAGGTACTTCTTGATTTAACCAATTCAAAGGCTATACCTATGAAAGATACCATTTGGTATTTTAAAGAATTGTTTCCATTAACTTATAATCTTGGATTTAAGTCCTTGGCATTAATCGAATCAAAAGATCCTATAAACAGGTTATCTGTTAAAAATGCCTATAACAGTTATGAAGATACTCCTGTCAACATATCTTTTTTTAAAGATACTTCCGATGCTTTAGAATGGTTAAAAAATAATTAAACAACATGCATTTTAATATTAAAATAGTAATTAGTTTAAAAGAAAGACCTTGCGATTTACATCACAAGGTCTTTTACATTTAGAGAGTTCTTTAAAGATGAACAATTAATAAATCACACTTAGCTATTTTTTAGAGAATTCTGTTGTCCAACATCCAGATGAATGATTTACTTTTAAAACATACATTCCCTTACTTAACTTACTGATATCAATTTGCTGATAATTTCCCATCTGCTCTAATATTCCATTAGACATTAATTGACCAGAAATACTAAATATAGAGTAAATGGCATTCTCAAAATCTCCATGAATATTGATTAAATTTGTTGCTGGATTTGGATACAACGAAATCCCAAATTCATCTTCATTACCAATAATTGGAGTAATAGTTTCATTTCCATAACCAGAAATATTTCCTGCTATACTTTCTCCACAATCTCCTTCGTGTACGGTTACATTCCTGAAATAAGAATTATTTCCGCTACCGTTATCATTATCATTTACAAAGAAAATTCTATTAGCAGTACCTGTATAATAACTACCTACAGGAATACTATAATGAACCCAATCAGAACCAGAGTAATTATTGTAATTAGTAATACCCCAATCTTGTGTACCATACAGTTTAAAGGTTACATTTTCATCAATAGTATTATCAGAATCAAATCCAATACCATGTATCTCTCCTTCCGAGGTACTGCGGAAATCAAATTCTAAAACTGTGTTAGATGTAATTGTATAGTCGTATGAAATACTTTTCCAGGTATTGTTTTCTAGTAACAAAGTAGCATTGCTATCTTGAATACTATTATCCCCATCAATATCTTGTCCTCCATATGATGATACACTTTCGAATGAAATTGCTGGACATGGTTCTACAACTGTTTTTTCATCAATAATAATGTTATCAATAGCAATATCACTACTCCATCCACTTCCGGTTGTACCATTAAAACGAATTTTAATTCCTGTAGATACAGGTAGAGTTAATGTAGCCTCATTCCATACATCACCCTGGCTTCCAGAAATTGACCATAAGTTAGTCCAAGATACACCATTATCAGTACTACTTTCAACCACCAAACTTCCTACATCTGTACCATACATATGATACGAGAAGGTTAATTCAGGTTCAGTAAGCGAAGAAACATCCAAACAAGGAGTGTAAATAATGGCATTCATATCCGGAAATCCTGTTCCATTACCCGAAGCTTCTATGTATAAATAATATGAACCTTCTGCTCCTGACGATGGACCTGTATTGCTTGAAGGTGTTCCTCCATTATCTCTAGTCCAGTCTATATCATCGGTACTTTCTTGTTCCCAACTACCAATACTACTTTCAAAACTTTGGTTATATGGGAACGTACTTACTGTCGCATTACATCCACTTCCAGCCTCTAATGTTGTTACATCTAATGAAGCTTGTCCCGATACATTATTTGCAGCATCAGTTGCTTCTATTGCAACGGTATAACTTGTATTTGATGCAAGCCCTGTAAAACTATAACTCGTATTTGAAGTACTTCCTTGCAATGTACCATTTAAATAAATATTATATCCAGTAACTCCAACATTATCTGTAGATGCCATCCAACTTACATCAAAACTACTTGAACCTACATTAGAAGAATTTAAACTAGTTGGAATTGTTGGTTCTTCTGTATCAGCAACAGCCTGAAAAGGATTACCAGTATAAAGACCTCTTCCATGAGTTGCTACAACAACTTTTCCGTCACTATCTCTATATTGTAACATATCGCACCTTACATTTGCAAGACCTATATTACTTACCTTCCAATTTGGAGATGATACATTAATATTTTCAACAGACCACACTCCCAACTCCGTTGCAACAACAACTTCATTTGTATTTAGAGGATTATAAAGAACCCAACGAATTGGAATATCAGGTAAGTTACCTTCCTTGTTAGACCATGTACTCCCTCCATCTCTTGTTTCCCAAACAGATGTAACACCATAATTGGAATAAGTCAATACAATTTGGTTATCACTTGCCCCAACATCTATACTTGAAATATATGCGTTTGATGGAAGAGAAGATGTTCCAATTTCGGTTACAGAAGGAGTACCATTTGCATTATCTACCCTAAAGATGGTGGATCCCCCCGATCCCCTATGCGTACCTGTGCCAATAAAAATACGATTGTTTGTATACGGAGAAGCTTTTATTGCTGAAGCTCTGTATCCTCCTAAACTCGCAGATACTGTTCGTCTTGATATAGAACTTGTAATGTTTGAAACTCGATAATATTGATCTTCACCTGCTGCTGCATAAAGTATCTTGGCATTATCATCATATTCTGATGGATTGATAAACCTACCTGTATTACTATTTGTTATACTACTAAATGAAGATCCTCCATTAGTCGACCTATAATAATTATTGTATACGTATGATGTTATTTGGTAATTACTATTTAACTGATCAACATGACAGAATGCACCATCACCTCCCGAAACTTCTACCGTAGAGTTTATCCCTGCAGAACTAAACCTATGCGAACCATTATCCTGTGCACCAGCTATCATATGATTACTTCCGTTTGAATTTGCCTGGTCTGCCGCATAAAATTGTGTAACATTATATCCGTTATTTCTAACTGAAATAGATGGATTTGACGCACTTCCTACATTAGAAGAATAATAAACTCCACCATCGTTACCAAAAATTGCCGCATTATCATTTGCGGGGCTAAACTGAATTGCATGCTGATCGGCATGAACATCTGCATCACACCTACCTGTCCAATAAGAAATAAGACTCCAACTACTTCCTCCATTGGTCGTCTTGTATAAATCTATTCCACCAACAATAACGGTATTTGGATTAGATGGATGTACAGCTAAAATCAAGTTATACCAAGCTTGTCCTCTTGCAAAATCATCAGAAGACGAAGATGAACATGATTGTGTGGTATATGGTGGTATATCAACATTACTCCACGAAGAACCTCCATTAGTTGATTTTCTAAACCAAGCTATGTCATTATCAAATGATGCAACAGCATAAATGGTATTTGGATCAGATGGAGCAATGGCAAGTTCAATTCTATGACCTCCCGATTGTGGTGTAACAGTAGTCCACGATACACCATCATTGGTAGATTTTCGTACAACACCACTTGAAAAAATACCTTCACTGGCATAAATATCGCCATTAGAAGCCACTTCAACATCAGCAAAACGTCCAGTATATAATTCACTCCATGATGTACCTCCATTGGTAGATCTATAGAGTCCAGCTCTTGTTGCTGCTATTACAGTCCCTGATGGTGTAATTACAACTTTTTGAACATAGTAAAAATTGCTATTATCGGTACTACTTATTTGGCTCCAATTAGTCCCTCCATCAGTAGTTTTCCATATTCCCGCACCCCTTACTGCATCAACATTATAATATCCTTCACCTGTTCCTACGTAAAAAACTTGCGAATTAGAAGGATCTGAACCAATGGAAGTAATTGCTAAATTTGCCCAAAAATCATCAATATTATTCCATTGAGAAGAGCTTGAAGTAATATCATTGTTATACCACAATCCACCGGCAACGCCACCGGCCCATACTTTCCTGCCATTTGCATCGTTGGGATCAAACATTAATGCCCGAGTTCTACCCCCAACATTGTTTGGTCCCCTTTCAATCCAGTTTACATCACTAGCTGCTTTTAGCGTGCTAAAATTTTTTTTAACTTTAGCAAAAGCCCGCAGTGTCCTGTTGGTAGGAACAAGGTTTGTTGAAGGCTCCTTTATCATCTCCAAATTTTGTACAACAGCCAAATCTGGTCTATCATACTTAGGAATTGCCTCAATATCATATAAAGAAGAAGTCTGATTAATATTTTTTACACGGTTTAATTGACTTAAATATTCAGAATTTCCCGACTGATATTTACTCGTATTAGATAAATAAGCGATTATTATAGATATAGTAGTGATTAGGACAATTGATAAAATAATCTTACTGATTAATGATACGTTTTTCATATACAAAAGACTTAAGTTTAAATAACAATAAATTTGATGTAGAGCAATTTACACATCAAACCTTACTTTAAATAAGGCCAAAACAAGTCATACAATAGGAATTTAATCCTAAGGCATTGCAATATTAACTCTGTGTGAAATAATATAAATCTAGATTTATATGTTAATAATTTATCACAATTATCGCTCTACATGTTTTAATTAGAAATTATATCGTAATTATTATTAACACTATGATAAATATATAAACATTTTGTTATTTATTTATTTATTTTTCAAAAATTAACTTTTTGTTAAAGATTTTAAGTTTATAGGAATTCTTAACTAACCAAGATTTATATATGTAAAATTTATAATTTAATAAGAGGAATTAATAACATATAATTAATGTCTGTATTGATAAATTAATTTTCAAAATTTTGAAGATGCTATATTTTACCTTAAGATTTTATTATTTTATAATAAACTTAGCACATAAAAGGATATAATTTTTTACTTAAGCTACAGAATAATATTAACTTTTAAAATTCGCAAAAAGAAAAGGGTTGCAACTTAAAAATTACAACCCTTAAAATTATATTAAAAGATATAGAATCTTAAAACTTCATAGATACACCTAATTTTGTACTAAAATTAGTTCCTCCTCCAAACTCAAGGTTTATTCCCCATTTATTATCCCAGTAATACCTACCTCCAACTTGCAAACCTAACTCTAGTGCATCATCTGTACCAATACCTATACCTGCATTTGCACCAGCATATACATCCCAATCTTTTGTTATCTCTAACAAACGATTAAAATGATAATCCCCTCTAAAGGCAAATGATATAGATGCATCATCATCTAAAACTAAATTAACTTGCGGACCAATAGTTACTTCATCATGAACAGCAAAATCAACTCCTCCATATATTGGAAAACCATCAGTATTAAAGCCCAAACCCATATTCAATTGTCTATCTCCTTTTGATAAAGGAGCTCTAAAACTTTGTGCATACAAGCCAGCACTTAGAAAAATAATAATACCTACAAATTTAATCTTCAACATAAACAATTAATTTAATCTGCACCTTTTCAAAAATTGTGCAACATTATCAAACAATTATAATTATTGTAACACAAAATAATGCAATTTATTGCTTCAACATTACATTAATTAAACCTTGATCTCTTGCTTACAAACACTTAAACAGTTCAATTGAAATCATAGAAATTAAAATATTAAAAAATGTTAGATAACGTTTATAAACTGGATAATGCTCTTACTTTTTATTAAATTAAAAAACATAAACTAACGTAAACTTTCTAGTAAAATGAAGACTTCTCAAATAATAAAAGCATTAAAATTAACAAGTACCTGTTTACTTTTATTTTTCATTAGTATTTCTACTATTGCACAAACAAAAAAAGAAATTCTATTTTCTTTAGATACTCTAAAGAGATCGCACAGAGCCCTTCAAAGAGATTTCATATCTGTAAAAGAAGCCTGGAAAAAGCATAATATCTTTTTCGAACACGTAAAAAGTGAATTCTTTTTACCTATAGATATTAATACTTCTATTGATGAAGGAGTTATAAAGTTTGATGAGATAAGTACAACTATTCAGGATGAAATTAAAAACCTTACTAAAACAAACGCTTCATTAAAAGATTCTCTAAAGCTTTTTGTAGATTCTTTGCAATATTACGAAAGTATAATTGAAGAAATGAAAAACAAAAGCATGGCTTACAACAATATAATTCTTTCTTCGTTAAAAAAAGCTTCATTCCCTCAATCAAAATCTGAATTTGTTGGTAATTGGGATTTATTTTTAGATTTGGTTCAATTAAATGGAGAACCATTTGAATCTGGAATCGTTGGCTTCAATCCTTTTACACCTAACGACTCATTATCCGCGCATAACATTTACAAAATTGAATTTACCGAAGATGAAATAGCAACTTTATATTTTAGAGGTGGTAAGGAGCAAAAAAGCTTTTACTCAGTTAAAAATTTCAGTTCTAATTCACCATACACCGTACAATTTGCTAAAAATGATGAATTTAAACTCACCATGCTTATATCTCCATTACCAACAGGATTAACTATATCTTACGAAGTTCCTGTAAAAACTGAAAAGGTATTTTATTACTATGGACTAATGAAAAGGTAACAAAGTATTGACAACAATAAAAATAATGTAATTTTGTATTCAAAATAGCAATATAACAATGCAAGATTACAGTAAACTATTATCAAAACTTAAGGAAAATAAAAATTGGCCTTTACTCTATATGTTTAAATTTATAACTCCTAATGAGGAAGGAAAAGTGAAAAAGGTTGTTTCATTATTACCACAAAATGGAAAAATATCTTACAAGCATACAAAAAATTTGAAATTTGTTTCCATAACATGTGAAGTAAAAATGCCATCTGCTCAAAGTATTATTGATGTTACTTCTGAAGTGAATAAAATTGAAGGCATTATCAGCCTTTAAAACTAGCTTATTTTTAAGTTTTTAAAGGAGTAAATATGGATATTCTTACCATTGCTGATTATGCAGGTACATGCGCTTTTGCCATTAGTGGTACTTTATCTGCAAGCGAAAAAAAACTCGATTTATTTGGAGCTACTTTTATTGGCTTTGTTACAGCAATTGGTGGTGGAACAATTAGGGATTTACTATTAGGAAATACACCTGTTACATGGATTTTAGGGCTTGATTATTTTACTGTTATTATTATTTCAATAGTATTAACGTTTATCTTTTATAAACATGTAATAAAGTTGAAAAGAACTTTGTTTTTGTTTGATACAATTGGAATTGGAGTATTTACAATTATTGGTGTGGAAAAAGCATTACTTTTTGGAATAAATCCACCTTTAGCTTTAATAATGGGACTTTCCTCCGCAGTTGTTGGTGGAGTTATTCGAGATACATTATGTAATGATGTACCTTTGATTTTTCATAAAGAAATATATGCAACAGCATGTATTGCAGGTGGTTCTATATACTTACTGTTGCATTATATTAATTTTAACTTACATTTTTCCCAAATAATAACCATTTCTTCAATTATTATTATCAGACTACTTGCAGTTAGTTTTAATTTGAGTTTGCCCAAAATTACTAATGCACAAGGCTAGCTTTAAAATCAAATTATTTATACAATAGACCACTAGAATAAAGATATAAGATTAATTTACAAAACACTCAAAATAAATCACTTAACTAAACCACCTGTATTATTTCAATTAATAGTATCCAGAACATTATAAAAACTTAACGAAACATTGCTTTAGTAACTACATAATAAATTCATCATTGTACACTTAATTTTTAAATATCAAAGAGTTATCATTATATTCTATTTTAATCACTTGATCTTTATCAATAGCATCGGCCAAAATACGTTTTGATAGTTCATTAAGTACATTTTTTTGCAATACTCGTTTAATTGGACGTGCTCCAAAAACTGGATCAAATCCTGCTTCTGCTATATATTTTACAGCAGAATTTGATATTTCTATTTGCACTTGTTTTTCTTTTAATGCTTGTTTTATCTTATTGAATTGTAGCATTACAATCTCTTCAATTTCCTTTTTAGATAATGGAGCAAACATCACTATATCATCAATTCTATTTAAAAACTCAGGTCTTATGGTTTGACGCAAAAGGTTAAATACATCCTTTTTAGTTTTTTCTAACACCTCTGTTTGATTAATTTCTGTTACTTTTTCAAAGTTTTGTTGAATAAGGTGACTTCCTGCATTAGAAGTCATTACAATAATTGTATTTTTAAAATCTACTACTCTACCCTTATTATCTGTTAATCGGCCATCATCTAATACTTGTAACAAAACATTAAATACATCTGGATGCGCCTTTTCAATTTCGTCAAGTAAAACAACAGAATAAGGTTTTCTCCTAACAGCTTCAGTCAGCTGTCCACCTTCATCATAACCAATATATCCCGGAGGGGCACCTATTAAACGAGAAACAGAATGTCTTTCCTGAAACTCGGACATATCAATACGAGTCATTTTATTTTCATCATCAAAAAGAAACGAAGCTAATGCTTTAGCTAATTCTGTTTTCCCTACTCCAGACATTCCCAAGAAAATAAATGAACCTACTGGTCTTTTTTCATCCTGTAATCCTGCCCTACTCCTCCTAATTGCATCAGAAACGGCCTGTATTGCTTCATCCTGACCAATAACTCTTTTATGCAATTCCTGTTCTAAACTTAAAAGCTTTTCTTTCTCACTTTTCAGCATTTTAGTTATTGGAATACCAGTCCACCTACTCACAACACCAGCTACATCTTCAGCATCAACCTCTTCTTTTATTAAAGCATTTTCCAACTGCTTATCTTTCAACTGCTGTTTTAATTGTTCTATTTTCTCCTCAGCATCCTTTATTTTACCATAGCGTAATTCTGCTACTTTATCAAATAAACCTTCTCGTTCAGCTTTTTCTGCTTCAAATTTATAATTTTCTATAGCTGATTTTTGCTTTTGAATATCTTCAACAATTGTCTTCTCCTCTTGCCACTTTGCTTTTAAACTACTCCGTTCATCTTTTAACTCTGATATTTGCTTATTTAAAATCACCAACTTTTGATCATCACCTTCTCTTTTAATGGCTTCTCTCTCAATTTCCAATTGTTTTACCTTTCGGTCTAACTCATCCAATTCTTCTGGCACCGAATTCATTTCCAACCTAAGTTTTGCTGCTGCTTCATCAATTAAATCAATGGCTTTATCTGGTAAAAATCTATCCGAGATATATTTATTGGATAAATTAACAGCGGCTAAAATTGCATCATCTTTAATTCTTACTTTATGATGTGTTTCGTATCTTTCTTTCAATCCTCTAAGTATAGAAATTGCACTTGCTGTATCAGGTTCGTCCACCATTACTTTTTGAAAACGTCTTTCCAATGCTTTATCCTTCTCAAAATACTTTTGGTATTCACCTAAAGTTGTTGCGCCAACTGCACGTAAATCACCACGAGCCAACGCTGGTTTTAAAATATTGGCAGCATCCATAGCTCCTTCACCTTTTCCTGCTCCAACAAGCGTATGAATTTCATCAATAAATAAGATAATACCACCATTACTTGAAATAACTTCTTTTACTACCGATTTCAACCTTTCTTCAAATTCACCTTTATACTTAGCACCGGCAATAAGTGCTCCCATATCTAATGAATAAATCAATTTAGATTTTAGATTTTCAGGAACATCTCCATTTACAATTCTCATGGCGATACCTTCTCCAATGGCTGTTTTTCCAACACCTGGCTCACCAATTAAAATAGGATTGTTTTTAGTGCGTCTTGATAAGATTTGCAAGACTCTTCGTATTTCATCATCTCTTCCTATAACTGGATCTAATTTACCTGACCTGGCACTTTCGTTTAAGTTAATAGCATATCTATTAAGTGAATTGTAGTTATCCTCTGCCGAAGGAGAATCAACCTTTGCACCTTTCCTAAGCTCTTTAATAGCTAAAACCAACGCTTTTTCATTGACTCCTGCATCAATAAGCAAATTACTTGTTACTCCTTTAACTTTTAATAGCCCAAGTAATAAATGTTCAATACTTACATATTGATCATTAAAGTTTTTTAAATAATCTTTTGCTTTAATAAAAACTTCGTTGGCACTTTTTGAAAGAAATGGTTCCCCACCAGAAACTTTTGGATAACTCTCAATAATAGCGTTAAGAGGTTTTTCAATACTCTTAACCTCCAACTTATTAAATAAATGAGGTACAACGTTTTCATCTACCTCAAAAATCGCTTTTAGTAAATGCCCAGGTTCAATTGCCTGATGGCTTAAACTTTGGGCAATATTAACAGCCTGATGAATGGCTTCTTGTGACTTTATAGTATATTCTTGTAAATTCATTTTTTTTATTTATTATGGAACAAAAAGATTGCAACAAATCATCTGCCAGTACACTTAATAAGTCATTTTGACTCTTTTTACAAAAAAATAATGTCATTTCAACATGTACTTGTGGTTTTCTTTTTTCTATTTAACTTTTGCAAAATAATAACATTGAATTATATTTGCCCCGTAAACCAATAAACAACCAATTTATTTAAACTCTTGATATTAAGAGTATAAATATCAAAAATCAATGTCTATATGAAAAATGTATTGCTTAGTGCATTATTTGCTATTTTAATAGTAGCTTGTGTTGCAAAAGAAGCCAAAGACAAAAAGAAAGAAGAATCGTGCTGTTCAAAAAAAGAAGCTTCGGCATGTTGTAGTGGTAGTGAAAAAGATGATAAGTGTAAATCTTCTTGTAGCTCTAAATCTTCTGAAAATGCTGTTGCTGTATCTGTTGATGAATTATTAGCAACTCCGGAAAAATACTTGGATAAAAAAGTAGATTTATCTGGTTTAGTTGTTCATACATGTAAAAAGAGCGGAAAAAAAATGTTCTTAAAAGGAAGTAATGATTCAATTTATATCAAGGTTGAAGCCGGAGATAAAATTAGTAAATTTGAACCTAGTCTAGAAGGTAGTTCTGTTGTTGCTTCTGGAATTTTATCTGCAATAACATTAGATGATCATGATGAAGCAGAAGAATGTGCATCAGAAGAAAAAGGCAAAGATTTTACTTTAACCTGCGAAGAGTTTAAAACATTGTAAAATATTTACACATTTTTGAAGCCGGTCCTATAAAGACCGGCTTCTTTATTTTATACCATCTGTGAACTTTAGAAAAACAAATAGGATTATCCATAGAGACTTAGGGTATTTTTTTTCTGGAATGATTATTATTTATGCCCTTTCCGGTATAGCTTTGAATCATAAAAACGATTGGAATCCAAACTATATCATTGAATTAAAAGAAACCTCTATAGAACTTCCATCAAATATTGATTTTAAATCAAAAGAAGCTCTTACCATTTTACTTCAAAAAACAGAACAATCTAAAAATTACAAGAAACATTATTATCCAAATAATAATCAAATAAAGGTTTTTCTGCATGAAGGTGCTATATTAACTTATAATAAAAATTCGCAAAAAGCACTTCTTGAATCTTTAAAAAAACGTCCATTATTTTATTCAATCAATTATCTTCATTATAATCCCGGAAATTTATGGAAATGGTTTTCTGATATATTTTCTGTTTGTCTTATTTTATTAACTATCACAGGCGCAATTATTTTAAAAGGTAAAAATGGTATTAAACAAAGAGGATGGGTATTGATTTTTATAGGTATAATTATACCACTGATTTTTTTCTTTATATATTAGGCGTTTTCTGCATTATATTAAATAAGGCTAAAATTGAATGCTCAAATTACATACCTAAAGAAATTATTAACAATAAAATATTTATTGTGCGGTTTATTTTTAATAAGCCTATTTTTTCTCAATGAATTTCATGCACTATCTCAAAATAATCCAAATGTAACTACTACTTCAAAAGATACTCTAAAGCAAAACAACAATCAATCCATTCAAGAATATCTAAAACACCAATCCTCTAATAGCTTTATTTATAAAAAATTATACGAATGGTTAGTTGTTTCACAAGATTCGGCAGTATCAAAAAATGATGTTTTAACGGCTTTTGAAGTAGAAAATAAAAAATATAACAACAAGGTTATTAGAAGTGTACTTATTAAACAAGTTTCTCCATTTGCAAAAAATATATTGGATACGTTAAATTTTACTACAAACAAGTTGGAGAAATATTTATCAAGCCTTAGGTTTGAAACTAAAAAAAGTATAATTAAAAACAACTTAACGTTTAAAAAAGGTGAATTTGTTAAAGCATATAAATTAAATGATAGTGAGCGAATTTTACGTTCGTTAAGCTTTATTCGAGATGCGCTTATTGTTGTAGAACCTGCCATTGCTGATACCTCTTTAGTAAACGTTTTGGTTTTTACACAAGACAGTTATCCCTATGGTGCAAACATTAATTCAATTGGTAGAAATATCGAAGTTGGATTTTATTCTAAGAATGTACTTGGGTATGGACTCGAAGTAGAGCATTCTTTTAGTAATCAATCCCCTGGAAAACAAAAAATTGGAATACGAGAAAAGCTATCCTGGAATAATATTTATGGATCAAATATTTCATTAAGTGCAGCAATTAGCAGAATGAATACATCTAATTATTATACTATTGGAGCTCAAAAGGATTTTCACATACCAGAAATTAAATATGCAGGAGGTTTTAATTTAACAAGAAATTATAAGATTACTAAAGATTCGGATAAACCAACCTTTGTTTGGGAAAATAATCATCATTATTTAGAACAGGATTATTGGTTAGGCAGATCGTATTTAATTAATGCTGAAAATTTCTTCGACCGATCGAACATTACTTTGATGGGACAGGCATTACTTACAGATTATTATCAAATTGTTGACAGTTTATCAGAAATACCTCGCTACCTTCCCAATGTTAATATATTTGGCTCTATATCTTTTTCTAAAAGAGACTATTACAAAAACAAACTCATCTATAATTATGGAAGAACAGAGGACGTTCCTTATGGTTTTTTAGGAAGTATTTCATTTGGTTATAATCAAAATAAATTAAAACTAAGATACTATGCTGGCGCTCATTTTTCTTTTGGGAAAGCTTTAATACCTAATAAGGGATACTTTTACTTTAGTAGCGACTTACAATCTTTTTTATATAATGGAATTCCTGAGGATGCTAGAATTAAGTTACAAACCAATTACATTTCATCGCTAATTAATTTAGGTAAACACCGATGGCGTACATTTTTATCTTTAAACTACATAACAGGAATTGATAATAGCTATCCTAATTATGTATTTATTAACGAATATAATCAAGGTTTAAGAGCCTTTAGAAGCTCCGAATTAATGGGTACTAAGAAATTGGTTGTTAGCTCTGAGAATATTCTTTTTTCGAGCAAAGAAGTTCTGGGATTTAAAGTTGCTTTCTTTTCCTTTTTTGATATGGCTTGGATAGCTGAAAATTCTCAACTTCTAAAAGCGAAAACCTATTTTTCGTTGGGAGGTGGATTTAGAATAAGAAATGACCATTTAGTATTTAAAACAATTCAAATTCAATTAGCTTACTTCCCAAAAATACCACCTGGCGGAAGCGAATATGATTTTAGATTAACTAGTGAAACAGTAAATAGTTTTAATCAATTTTCTCCTCGTAAACCTTATATTGACATATATAAATAAAATGGGTACTAGAACCCATTTTATTAACTATCTAAATACTATAAAAAATCTTCGAAGTAATTAGTTACCTTTTGCATTAGATGTACTCTATCCCCACCTCTAACATTATGCTTATGACGAGGGTATACAAAATAGTCGACCTGTTTTTTATTTTTAATACATTGCTCAATAAAATACAAACTATGTTGCCAAACTACAGTAGGATCAATTGCTCCATGAATTACCAGAAGTCTTCCTTTTAATTGATCTGTACGAAGATTTAGGTTTGTTATTTCATATCCTTCTTTATTCTCTTCTGGTGTATCCATATATCTCTCGCCATACATCACTTCATAATATTTCCAATCTGTAACCGGACCTCCAGAAACACCAACTTTAAAAATATCTGGATATTTCTCCATCAAATTAATAGTCATATATCCACCATAACTCCAACCATGAACTCCTATCCTACTTGCATCAACATAAGGTAAAGATTTTAAATATCTTACCCCTTCCATTTGATCCTCAACTTCAGCTTCTCCAAGATTACGATGAATTACTTTCTCAAATTTACAACCTCTGTCTGGCGTTCCTCTATTATCCATGGTAAAAGCAATATAACCCTTTTGTGCCATGTATAATTGCCACATCCTTGCTCCTCCTAACCAACTATTTTTAACCAATTGGGCATGAGGTCCACCATATACATAAATCACTACCGGGTATTTTTTATTTGGATCAAAGTTGGGAGGTAAAATCATCCTTGCAAATAAATCAGTTTCACCATCTGCACTTTTTATTGTATCCATAACAATTTGTCCAGTCGAATAATCTTTAAACGGATCCTTTGCAACATGTAAATTATTAGAAGTACGCTTTTTAAAATTAAGTAATTTTATATTCCTAGGAGTATTTACGTTGGAATACATATCAATAACTTTGTTTCCTGAGGCACTTACTTGTGTAATATGAATACCATCTTCGTTGGTAAGCTTAGTTATTTTACTATTACCCAGATTTACTTTATATAAATTTCGGTTTAATACTCCTCTATTCCTTGTTGATTCAAAAAATAAAAACTTACCATTTTTATCAAATCCTTTAACTGCCGTAACTACCCATTTCCCTTTAGTTATTTGCTTGATAAGCCCTTTCTTTAAATCATATAAATACAAATGATTGTATCCATCCCTTTCACTTTGCCATATAAATTGTTGACTATCCTTTACAAACAAGGCTGGATTCTCAGGTTCAACCCATGTTTCGCTTTTCTCTTCAAATAACTCATTAATAAAGACTCCCGAATTAGCATTATATAAATTAAGCTTCATATGATCCTGACCTCTATTTAACTCTGCTATTAAAATCCCCTCTTCATTAGGAGTCCAGGCAACATTAGTTAAATACTTTTCTTTTGGCTCACCAGTTTTTAGATATATTACCTTTTCTTGTATTAAATCATATACTCCTACTGTTACTTCGTGACTTTTCATCCCTGCCATAGGATATTTAGTGTTCTCTACATCTGCCACCCTCGAAGTTATATTCACCAGTGGATAATCCGTAACCATTGTTTCATCCATCCTGTAAAATGCTACTCTTTTTCCTTTAGTTGACCAAAAAATACCCTTATGTATTCCAAATTCATTACGATGAACTGATTGTCCTAATACAACTCCTTCCTTAGTCCCCTTTTCAATTAACTTGGCTTCCTTATCTTTTGTCTTTATATATAAATTATAATCCTTAATAAACACAATTGAACTCGCTTCATAACAAAAATCTACTTCTTTAGCATCTTCTGGAAAACTGATAAAATATTCTACATTTTTATTAATAGAATTATATATAATGATTGCATTACCAGAGTTAATCCAAAATAAGCTTTCATTAATCCATTCTATACTCCATAGCGACTTTAAAAGCTTTAAATCTGTATTTTTAAAAGACTCATTAACCTCATTAAGGCTTAATAAAAAACTTTTTTCTTTACTTTCATTTATAACAAATAAGCTATCCGCTTCATTTAAAACAACAGCATCTGAATTGCCTCTGAACTTGAAGTTTTTATATTCAGGTACGAATTTCCTATAATTTTTGCCTCCAGATATTACATCTTCTAATGTTAATGACTTATTCGTTTGTGCAAATCCATGCACTTGTAATAATAATGTTACTAGTATTAATGTCAAATTTTTCATAAATATTTTTACTTATACTACGATATTAAATTGAGTTAAATATGTATGATTTTTTTAAGAAAAAGAATAATAATTATCCTGAACTGTTTAAATAATGGCTATTTTTAATAAAAATAGCTATTTTAGACAACGAATTTAAAAAGTATCACACACTAGTATAATTATTTGAGATGTTTATCGTTTGTTTTCATAAATATGTTATTATTGTAAACAATTTGATTAACTTCAATAACACATTATAAATGCTCTAACTCATGAAAAAAAGACTAACGTTTACTTTTATTATCATTTTGTCATTCAGCCTTTTTGTACCATCATTAGTCAATTCTCAAGGTGAAGAAGAGATGGATTGTAGTGAATTTATAAAGGCACCTTTTATTTCTAACGGTCAACCATTAAGGGCATTTTTAACAGGAGATGAGGTTGCAGAATTCCATACTACTTTTTTAAATGGAAGCATCTATAGATTGGCTGCATGTTCTGGTAAAAATCAACCAATTATATTTTCTGTTTATGATACTAACAGGAATTTACTTTTTACTAATGACGAACACAATAAAGCTCCAATGTGGGACTTTAAAATAGCAGGATCTGTAGAGTGCATTATTGAAGCAAAATTAGATAAAAAGCAAGCTACATCAGGTATGGCCTTGATGTACATTGGATTCAAAAGTCTTGAAGATATCTAATTCTTTTTACAAGAATATGTGTTACGCAAAAGAGGTTACCCTTTTAATTAAACTATATGAGCGAAGGAATATTACGAGCTTTAATTCAACTTTTTGCTTTAATAGCCTTTCCTCATAAGGATAATCAATCCCGTAGAAAAATTGTTAAAGATTTCTTAAACCAACAGCTTAGTCAGCAGATGGTTGAAGAGTATCTTGAATTATATGAATCATACTATCAAGAGCATGTCTCTAAACTCAAGAAGCTACAAAAAAGCGAAATTTCAAGATCTACATTAACTGCTAATTCTGTAAAAGCATTAAAAATATCAAATGCTATCAATCAAGAATTAACTCACTACCAAAAGCTCATTGTAATAATCCAGCTCATTGAATTTTTAAAATCTGGTATTGAGATAAGCAACTTCGAAAGAGATTTTGTTAGTACTATTGCACAAACTTTTCATATCGAAGAAGAAGAATTCTCCTTAATGGAAAGTTTTGTTGTAAATAGTAATCACTCTCAATCGGACAATAGTAATGTATTAATAATTAACTCGCAACACTCAACTTTATATAGCAACACCAGGCATTTATTTTGGGAACATGTAAAAAATGAGTTAAGAATATTAAGAATAAAATCAGGTGGTTTATATCTACTTAGAGTTGAAAACGATAAGGATGTTAGCATTAACGGACAGCTATTAAGTAATGAAAGAATTCACGTATTAACTCCAGGCTGTTCTATCCGAAACAATAGGATTAAACCATTATATTTTAGTGATATTGTTGGAACTTTTACTAGTGAAAACATAATTGCTCCGATTTCTTTTAATGTAGAAAACGTATCATATAAATTCAAGAAGAAGAAAATTGGAGTCCGACCAATGAGTTTTACCAGTGAATCAGGAAAATTGGTTGGAATTATGGGATCTAGTGGGGCTGGAAAAAGTACACTTACAAATATTTTAAGCGGTATATATAAGCCAAATGAAGGGAAAGTACTTATTAATGGTATTAACATCCATGAAGAGCCAGATAAAACAGAAGGATTAATTGGCTATGTATCTCAAGATGATTTATTAATGGAAAACCTAACGGTTTACCAGAACCTTTTTTACAATGCAAAATTGTGCTTTGGAAATCTTGATCAGATTGAAATAAAAAAACGTGTACTAGAGCTGCTTACCTCTTTAGGACTAAGTGATATTAAAGATATGAAAGTTGGTTCACCTCTTAATAAAAAAATTAGTGGTGGCCAAAGAAAAAGACTTAACATAGCACTTGAACTCATTAGAGAGCCTTCTATTCTTTTTTTAGATGAACCAACCTCTGGACTTTCTTCAAGGGATTCAGAAAATATAATGGACCTTTTAAAGGAGTTAGCTCTAAAAGGTAAACTAGTATTTGTAGTCATACACCAACCCTCTAGTGACATCTTTAAGATGTTTAATCAACTATTAGTTTTAGACGATGGTGGATATCTTATATATGATGGAGATCCTGTTGAGAGCATCAACTATTTTAAATCAAGTGTACAACAAGCTAATAGACAAGAAAGCGAATGTAGCACATGTGGAAACGTCAATCCAGAGCAGGTATTAAACATTATTACCTCACAAGTCATTGATGAATATGGTTCCTTTACCAGAAATAGGAAAATTGAACCTGAAGAATGGTATGAAAGGTTTAATAAAGAAAGACAGAAAGAACATGTAGTTGATGTAAACAGTAATGGTCCACTTCCAAATGTTAACTTTAAGGTTCCTAATAAATTTAAGCAGTTTGCTATTTTTGTTAAAAGAGATTTATTGTCAAAAATCTCAAACAGACAATATTTACTAATTAACCTGCTTGAAACCCCTATTTTAGCTTTTGTTTTATCTTCCATTATAAAATTCTATAATGTAGACGCTGTAAATAACGAAGGGTACATTTTCCAAAATAATCCTAACATTGTTGTATACATTGTTATGACAGTAATCATCTCGTTATTTGTTGGTTTAACAGTTAGTGCAGAGGAAATAATAAGCGATAGAAAAATATTAAAAAGAGAGGAATTTCTTAACCTTAGTAGGTTTAGTTATTTGATATCTAAAGTTTTTATCCTCATTGTAATATCTGGAATACAAACATTATTACTCGTAGCCATAGGTAACTATATTATTGAGCTTAAAGGAATGTTCTTTGAGTATTGGCTTGTTATATTTAGCACATCCGTCTTTGCTAATTTATTGGGGCTTAACATTTCTGATAGTTTAAAACATGCTGTTAATATTTACATATTAATACCGTTTTTAATTATTCCACAAATAATATTATCAGGTGTTTTTATTAGTTATGATCACTTAAACCCAAAGTATTCCAATCCAGAAAGCATCCCATGGTATGGAGAAATAATAACCGCACGTTGGTCGTTTGAAGCCTTAGCTGTTCATCAATTTAAAAATAACGAATTTGAGAAAGAGTTCTATTTATATGATAAGCTAAAAAGTGAAGCTCATTTTAAAAAGGAATATTGGATACCAGCATTACAGGCTAAGCTAGATTTGTGCTATAAAAAAAGTAACTTAAATTTATCTTCCGAAAAGTTAGAAGCTGGATTAAATCTTTTAAAAAATGAAATAGTTGATGAAAATACTCATGGCTTAATTCAACTAGATGTTTCTTTTGTAGATAGTTTAAATTTAGTTGATTTTAATCAATCTGTTTATGCTACAACTAAAGATTTTTTAAAGAATAAAAAAATTGCCTATCGCAACCTGTTTAATAATGCTGATAATAAATTAGATATTAAAAAGAAAGAGTTAACAAATAGTGAGAAAAAGAGAGACGAATTCAATACTTTAAAAAAGGAATACCATAACCTTGAATTAGAAAGGTTCGTTAAAAACTCTAATAATATATTTTCTAATAAAATTATTGAATTTAAAGGTAGGTTAGTTCAAAAGTCTGATCCCATCTTTAAAGAACCTAAAAACAAATTATTAAAAGCTCACTTTTTAAGTCCTTACAAGCGATTAGGTGGTATATATATAGATACTATTTGGGCTAATATTATTATAATTTGGCTGTTTAATATCTTACTCTTTATTAGCCTACAAACCGCTATACTAAGAAATGTGCTATATTATTTCTCTGAATTTTATAATAGAATAAAAAAAGAGTAACAAATCTTAATTCATTACTCTTCTTATCAGTTTTCTGTAAAATGCCTTAGTTTTACTCTTCCATTTCAATCATCTTAAAAGGAATATTAATAATCGACTGATAATCTTCTCCTGCCTCAAACATATCTTCGTCATCTTCCTCGTAATACCAGTTTACTTCAACCTTTTTTCCTTTTTTAAACAATATTTCCAACTTTTTAAAAATATCGAGTATACATTTGGAAGAACTTGTATTAAAGTATTCTAATTGAACATTAACCGAAGTTTCCTCTTTTCCTTCGCCATCATATCCTTCAAGCCAATCAATTAACGGCTTATAAAACTCAATTGAGTTTTCAGGTATTGATCTCCCTTTAATTTCGATAATTCCTTTCTCTCCATCGAATCTAACATACGGGGTTTTTGGTGTCCCTTCTCTTACTATTGTTTCCATACTGGTAACTATATGGTGTTTTAACTAATATATACGTCTAATGAAAAAAATATATGATTGTCGTTATACTTATAAAAATAGTATTCCAACTTATTTCCTGTTTTTCTTACAATATCAAGCATACCTAATCCTCCCCCTCCTTTATCTGAAAACTCTCCATTGCTCATAATATCCAGATATAACATTTTAATTTCTTTATCAGTTAAAGAATTAACTTGATCTATCCTATCCTTTATTACACTTATTTTACTTTTATCAACAAAGTTTCCAGTAGAAATCCTATAAAAAGATCCATCTTTACTAAGTATTATTACTCCAAAGTTATCTTTTTGAACCAAATCTAAATCTACTGGAGGTTTATCTACATGATGATATAAGTTTTGCAGACATTCAACAAAAACATTATACACTTTTTTCCTGATCTTATTTTTTTCATTTTTCAAGTTCAGGCTTTTTTCTATAGTGTCAAGTGCTTCTGTTATCAATTCAGGAGTAATACTACCATTGAAGTTAAGAACAACTTCGCCCTCCAATTTTTCATTATACCACTCCTTAATATTAAATGCCATCTTTTATTCTATATTGCGTCACACAAATATATAAATTTTGACTATTGTTCAAACATCAATTTTGGTAATAACTATCATCTATATGATGGTTTTAACAAAAATCACTGTAAAAACCAGAATATTAAAGTTAAATACCTCCTCCTTCAGTATAAAGTATATCCTTAGGTTTAAATTGTATAATCTTAGATCTTGGACTAACACTGCTTGTTACCCAAACATTTCCCCCAATTATTGATCCTTTGCCAATTGTAATTCTCCCTAAAATTGTTGCTTGAGAATATATAATTACATCATCTTCTACTATTGGATGTCGAGGAACTCCTTTTATTGGATTTCCTTGATCATCTAATGGGAAATTTTTTGCACCTAAAGTTACTCCTTGATAAAGCTTTACATTTTTACCAATAATTGAAGTAGCTCCAATAACTACTCCGGTTCCATGATCAATAGTGAATGACTCTTCAATTTGAGCTTTAGGATGAATATCGATTCCTGTTTCTGAATGAGCCATTTCTGAAATCATTCGTGGAATAATAGGTACTTCTAAGTTTAGCAGTGCATGCGCAATACGATAACTTGAGATGGCTCTAATTGCAGGATAGCAAAAAATAACTTCACCTTTACTTTTAGCTGCTGGATCACCTAAAAATGCTGCTTCAACATCTGTTGTTAATAACCGTCTTATTTCAGGTAACATTGAGATAAATTGCTTTGTCTTCTCAAAAGCATTTATTTTATTAACGGCTAATTTTTCGGGGTTATTGGTTTCACATTGAAAACATAGTCCCGCTAAGATTTGTTTATTTAACAATTCAAATAAACGTTCCGTATTTACGCCTAAATAATAATGAATACTCTCGTTTCGAACTGATGAGTCTCCAAAGTAACCAGGAAAAATAATTTCTCGTGTCAAATTAATAATATCACCTAACTTCTTCCCTGAAGGCATGGGATGCTCAAAAAAATGCGTATGGCAAACCGCCTTATATGAGTCTTCAGATGATAACTGTTCAATCGTTTCCTGTAATACTTTTGGATACTTAAACGTAGTCATATTCGATAATTATTTTTTTGATTTATGATATATATGGCACTTCTACTCTTCTCCAATTTTCCTTCATCAATTGTATACCTAAAGCCATATTTTATTAATTCTTTTGATACTTTTCAAACAACCTTCCTATATTTTTGTTTTCTTTTAATCTATCCTATTTCTAATCTAAATTACCTCTAAATAAATTACAAATCTACTGGCCTTCTTGCAACCTCTTTTTTTAAAAGTAAAGTAATCTTCCTTTTATTAAAAGATCATTAGAATAAAGACAAAAAATTCTTTTAAAAAAAATCTCAATATCAAGCACTTAACCATCTTTATTATCTAAATTCTTAACAAACTATTAATAAGTAAATAATAATATTTTACAGTTATCAAATTGTATTAAAATCAAATAAACAAGGGTAGATATATAACCTACCCATTCCATTTTTCAAAACTCAATATTAATTACTAATCAAGCAGTTTCGCATATTCTTTATCCGAAGATAATAAATTTATAGCCTTATTATATACTTCTGTTGTAGGATTTATTGTTTGAAAATATTCACTTGATGACCAAATATTGCGAGCTATAAGTGCTTTAATTTGAGCTTTTATTAGTTGCATTGAATTTTCTCTAAAATCATCAATATTGGATTTTAATTGCGCTTTATTTCCATCATTAATTAATGATTCAATTAATGATTCGCCAATAACAAAATTTTTATTAAACTTTTCAAAGCTTGAATACTTTTTTTCCAATTCCTTACGGTGAGTATCTACATAGTTTATAACAAAGCTGTTTAAAATTCCATTTGCAACTAAGTCGCGATAATAATCAGAATATCCACTAGTATCGGCAGGAATAAATAAATCGGGCATTATGCCACCACCTCCGTATACTAACCTATTTTTTGTTTTTGTGTAAAACTCTTTATTTTTATTTAAGTGAATGCTATCCTTATTTAAGATTTCGCCATTATCATATCTTTTAAAAATCTCTTTTCTATATGCATCTACACCTTCTTCATAAGGCTTCTGGATACACCTTCCTGATGGAGTATAATATTTTGCTACTGTTAATCGCATCATCGAACCATCCTGTAAGTTAAATGGTCTTTGTACTAATCCTTTTCCAAAACTCCTTCTTCCAATCACCAAACCTCTATCCCAATCCTGCACCGCTCCTGATACAATCTCACTTGCTGATGCCGATCCTTCGTTAATTAGTACTACGATTTTACCATTTTCAAAAAATCCTTTATTTGAAGAAAAATATTCTCTGCGCGGATTAGTCAGCCCCTCAGTATAAACTATTAACTTTTTTTCTGGTAATAATTCATCAGCAACATCAATGGCGGCATTCAAATAACCTCCCGGATTACCTCTAAGGTCAAGTAAAAGGTTTTTCATACCTTCTTCATTCAACCTCTTCATAGCTGATTCAACTTCAGAACTTGTTGTTGCTGAAAATTGATTTATTTTTATATAACCAATTTCAGGAGTGGCCATATAAGTTGCTTCAACACTATGGATAGGGATTTTATCACGTGTAACTGTAAATGATATAAGATCTTTAACATTCCTTCTATGAATTTTCAACTCTACTTTAGTCCCTTTTTTTCCCTTTAACTTTGAAAAAACATCCGTATTTTTCAAGCCTACACCAGCAACGTTTTCTCCATCAATTATTAATATTCTATCCCCTGCCTGAATTCCAACTTTTTCTGAAGGTCCGCCTGAAATTGGGGAAACAACCATTAATGTATCTTTAAAAATATTGAATTGTATTCCTATTCCTTCAAAGCTTCCATCAAGAGGTTCATTCATTCTTGCTACTTCTTCCTTTGTAATATATTGCGAATGCGGATCTAACTTAGTTAACATTCCAACAATAGCATCTTCAACTAACTTTTCATCATTAACAGTATCTACATAAAATGTAGAAATAAGCTTATAAGCTAATTGCAACTTTTGTAAATCCTTATCAAATTTCTGCGCTCCTAAACTTGTTCCTATTGTAGTTAATAATAAAACAACAGTCATAAGTTTATATATTCCATTAAAATATTTCATCTCATTATAATTTTATCTTTCAAATGCATTCGATGAAACTCCCTCATAATGATTCTTCTCGTGTGAGATAGATTTCTCATGGGGCGTTTCATATGTTTATATCAGTTGTTAGATATAACTCTCACTGAACTTTAAACATTTTACGAGTACATTTTAAAATGTCAAAATCCATTTTCTTTTCATATCTAATGATAAATGTAATTTTTGTGTGAAGAACAAATATAAAAATAAACAATGACTAGGATATTTAAATAAACAAAAAAAGACTGGAAAAATTCCAGTCTTTTATAATTTCATTACTCCCATTCGATTGTTGCAGGAGGCTTTGAGCTAATATCATATACTACCCTATTAACTCCTTTAACTTTGTTTATAATATCATTGGATATTTTAGCTAAAAACTCATATGGCAGATGTACCCAATCGGCTGTCATTCCATCGGTAGACGATACTGCTCTTAAAGCAACTACTCTTTCATAAGTACGCTCATCTCCCATTACTCCAACAGATTGAACAGGCAATAAAATAGCACCTGCTTGCCATACATCATCATACAATTCATTATCTTTTAATCCTTGAATGAATATATGATCAACTTCTTGAAGAATATTAATTTTCTCTTCAGTAATATCACCTAATATACGAATTGCTAAACCTGGTCCTGGGAAAGGATGACGTCCTAGTAATGCTGGAGATATTCCCATCGCCCTACCTACTCTTCTTACTTCATCTTTAAATAGAAGATTTAAGGGTTCTACAACCTTAAGATTCATCTTATCGGGTAAACCACCCACATTATGATGTGATTTAATTGTAGCAGATGGTCCATTTACAGAAACAGACTCTATAACATCGGGATATATTGTTCCTTGAGCTAACCATTTTACATTTTGGATCTTATGAGCTTCCCTATCAAAGATTTCAATAAACACCCTTCCTATTGTTTTTCTCTTTGTTTCAGGATCTGAAATACCGGCTAACTCACTTAAAAATTCTTTACGGGCATCAACACCTACTACATTGAGTCCCATATGCTGATAAGAATCTAATACATTTTGATATTCATTCTTTCTTAAAAGTCCATTATCAACAAATATACAAGTTAAGTTATCTCCTATTGCTTTATTTAGTAGTACACCAGCAACAGTTGAATCTACTCCTCCAGATAATCCCAAAACTACTTTATCATCCCCTAACTTATTTTTTAATGTTGCAACAGTAGACTCTACAAAAGAATCTGGTGTCCAATCTTGTAAACATCCACAAATAGTTACAATAAAATTAAAAAGTATAGTTTTACCATCAGTAGAATGATATACTTCGGGATGAAATTGTAATCCCCAAGTAGATTCTCCTTTTACTTCATATGCAGCTACTTTTACATCACCCGTACTTGCAATTATCTCATAATTTTTTGGCAAATTAACGATGGTATCCCCATGCGACATCCATACTTGAGAATGCTCTGGCACACCTGTCATTAAATCACTATTACGATTAATAAAGCCTAAATTAGCCCTACCGTATTCTCTTGTATTAGAAGGCTTTACTTCCCCTCCAAAATGTTGAGATAAAAATTGTGCACCATAACACACTCCCAACAGCGGTACTTTTCCTTTAATTTTATTTAAATCCGGTACAGGTGCATTTTTATCCCTAACACTAAAAGGACTTCCCGACAAAATAACTCCTTTTACACTATCATCTAAATCTGGTACAGAGTGATATGGATAAATTTCACAATAAACATTTAATTCCCTCACTCTTCTGGCGATTAACTGGGTATATTGTGACCCAAAATCAAGAATAATTATTTTTTCTTGCATTAAACAGAGGTTTAATGGTTTATAATATAAAATTTTGCGCAAAGATAGTTATTAAATTCTTAATCTATCGATAAAATTCAGTCAATGGTAATCACATCCCCTTCTTTTGCAATATGTGTATTTGCAAATACTTCGTTTGCTTCATCCAAAAAAACAGATAAATCTTTGTACCTGGAAGAAAAATGACCTATAAGAAGTTTATCAATTTGCCCTTTTTTTGCTAATAGGGCAGCTTGTTCAGCTGTAGAGTGATACGTTTTTTTAGCTAGTTCGGCTTTATCTTTGGTAAATGTTGCTTCATGATACAATATACTTGCACCTCTTATTTGATCCAATATCTTTTCTGTATATTTTGTATCAGTGCAAAAAGCGTAAGACTTAGGTTGAGGTGGATCTATTGTAATTTCTGAGTTTCTAATTACATTCCCTTCTTTATCAACATAATCATTCCCTTTTTTTACGCTTAATATTTCTTTAATAGAGGGCTGGTGTTTAAAAATAAACTCCTTTCTAATTTTTCTTTCTTCAATTTTTTGTTTAAATAAAAATCCTACAGTAGGTACTCTATGAACTAATGGTATAGTTTCAACATCAATATGTTTATCGGAATAAATTAATTCTTTCTTTGAACTATTGAATGAATTAAATTCGATATCAAAAGGTAAATCTGTACAAAAATAATCCAGATGTGGTTGCATTAACTTTTCCAAATCAGGATGTGAATGGATATGTAAAGTATTACTCCTACCTAATAATCCTAATGTTGAAATAAGGCCAATTAGTCCAAAACAATGATCTCCATGAAGATGCGAGATAAAAATGTGGTCAATTTTAGTAAACTTGATTTTGTTTTTACGCAATTGCATTTGCGTTCCTTCACCACAATCAATTAAAAAAAACCGCTCAGATACATTGAGCACCTGAGCGGTTGGATATCTTTCAGAAGTTGGTAATGCTGAACTACTTCCTAAGATTGTAACAGAAAAGGTTTTTGACATTATTTTTCAATAGCCTTTCTCATTAATTCAACACCTTCGTCCATATTCGTAGCAATTGTTAATACCGAATCAAGCTGCGATACAGAAATTAATCTCTCTACAGCTGGTTGTAATCCAGATAATACAAAAGCTCCATCAGCATTTTTACACAACCTGTTTGCCACAAGAATAGCACTCAATCCCGATGAATCACAATAACTTGATTTTCCTAAGTCCAGAAGAATATTCTTTTCTCCGTTCCCAGACAACAATACAAGCTCAGATTTAAGAGAAGGGGCTACATGCGTATCTAGCTTCTCTTTTAAGATCTGAATAAGTGTGAAATCATCTAATTTATCTATTTTAAAGTCCATCGGTTAAAAAGATTTTATTGAATAGAATACTATTCATTATTAGGTAATTAATTATTCTCGTCTGCTTCCATTTGATCTTTCAATGCCTGCAAACTAGAAATATCACCTAATGTAGTCTTTTCTAAGTTATCTTTCAACTTCTTAACACCTTTTTTAGTAGTTTTTGCTTGTTCAGCTTTTTCTGAATCTTCAACTGCTTTTTTAGCATCTTCAAAAACTCTTGAGTGTGAAAGAATTATACGCTTAGATGCTTTATTGAATTCGATAACTTTAAAATCAAGTTTTTCGTCAACTTTAGCTTGCGATCCGTCTTCTTTCGTAAGGTGACGTGGTGTAGCAAAACCTTCTACTCCGTAAGGTAATGCAATAACAGCACCTTTATCTAATAACTCAATAATAGTTCCTTCGTGTACTGAATCTACAGTAAACAAGCCCTCAAATACATCCCATGGATTTTCTTCAAGTTGCTTATGACCTAAGCTCAATCTTCTATTTTCTTTGTCTATCTCAAGTACAACAACCTCTACTTCATCTCCAATTGAAGTAAATTCTGCTGGATGCTTAATTTTCTTAGTCCAAGAAAGATCAGAAATATGGATTAAACCATCAATTCCTTCCTCAATTTCAACAAACACACCAAAGTTTGTAAAGTTGCGTACTTTTGCTGTATGCTTAGTACCAATTCCATAGGTTGCTTCAATATTTTCCCAAGGATCAGTTTTAAGCTGTTTGATACCTAAAGACATTTTACGCTCATCACGATCTAATGTAAGAATAGTTGCTTCTACATCATCTCCTACCTTTAAGAAATCTTGTGCACTTCTTAAATGCTGTGACCAAGACATCTCAGAAACGTGAATTAATCCTTCTACACCCGGAGCTATTTCAACAAATGCACCATAGTCAGCCATTACAACCACTTTTCCTTTTACAGTATCTCCTACTTTAAGATTTGCATCTAAAGAATCCCAAGGATGAGAAGTTAATTGTTTTAATCCTAAGGCGATTCGTTTCTTCTCGTCATCAAAATCAAGAATTACAACATTTAATTTTTGATCTAATTGTACAATCTCTTCTGGATGAGTTACGCGACCCCATGATAGGTCAGTGATGTGGATAAGTCCATCAACACCTCCAAGGTCGATAAATACTCCATAAGAGGTAATATTTTTAACTGTTCCCTCAAGAACCTGTCCTTTTTCAAGCTTAGAAATAATATCTTTTTTCTGTTGCTCAAGTTCTGCTTCGATAAGAGCCTTGTGAGAAACAACCACGTTTTTAAACTCAGGGTTAATTTTAACCACTTTAAATTCCATGGTTTTTCCAACATACATATCGTAGTCACGAATTGGTTTCACATCGATTTGTGAACCAGGAAGGAATGCTTCAATTCCGAATACATCTACAATCATACCACCTTTAGTACGACATTTAATGTATCCTTTAATAACTTCGTCGTTTTCTAATGCTGCATTTACACGATCCCAAGAACGTAGTGCACGTGCTTTTTTATGAGAAAGTACTAATTGACCTTTTTTGTCTTCCTGACTTTCAACATATACTTCTACTTTATCACCAATTGCTAATTCCGGGTTGTAACGAAACTCATTTCGAGATATAATACCGTCTGATTTAAAACCAATATTAATAACAACTTCTCTTTTCGTTAATGCAATCACTTCACCTTCGATCACTTCTTTTTCAGAAATGGTTGACAGGGTTTTGTCATACATTTTTTCAAGATCCTCTTTTGAACCTGTTTTACCAAACACATCGCCACTTTCGAACTCGTCCCAATCAAAACTTGCATCGGAAGTGTTACCTGTAGTAGAAGGTACTACTTCATTTTTAATTTCAGGAGTTTCATTTACTTCCTGAGCATTTTCATTTACTTCACTCATCTAAAAATCAATAAATTACTAGTAGTTAGACATTATATTTATAAAAACAGGTGCAAAATTACAAATAATTTATAAGAATATCTCTTAATCAAGAAGATAATTTCTTGTCTTTTACTAAAATGTTAAATTTTTAATATGTAATTTAATCTTTCGAGTACGAAAATATTTAGAGGTATTATTATGATCATCTATTAGATGAGTAATTTTGAAGTATTTATTTCTGAGTTGTCAGGTAATCATTATATTCCTGCTCCTTTTTATGAATTAATTTTAAATCGTCAGGAAAAAGTTCATATAACAAGTCAACATATTTTTTATAAGGCTGAAAGCCAACATCTGCATTTAACCTGTTAATTGTTTCACTGGCTGGTGCATTCGACTCACTTTTTAGTATATCATTAATTACATAATTAGCATTTTCTATTGCTTCTGTCTTAACATTTTCATCTTCAGCTCTTAGATAATCCATCATAAATATTTCAAGCTTTAATCCTTGAGCTTGACCATAACCTTGAGTAAGTTCTAATGATTTATTTAAATAATCCAATGCCCTTTCTCTTTGAGAGAATGAGTTATAGTTATGATAATCTGAAATAGCAGTTAAAGCAGCGTTGATATATGAAGTTGATATAAGCTTTACTTTCCCTTCATATTTATCTAATAAATTAGTCACCTCATTATATTTTCTATAATCATAATAAACATATGTAAGCAGATTAATGATCTCAGGCAAAAGCTCATTTTTATTTTTATCTTCTGCTGTTTTTAGAAAATCCTTAGCTCTTTGTAATGTCATCTCATATGTATACTTTCTTGACATTATTTTTTCCCTTAAATTCTCTAACTCTAGATTCAACATGTAACCTTCGGCTCTATTCATTTGACTATTTGACTGTTGCAATTGCTTCTCAACATTATCAACATTTTCTAAACCGTTTTTTAATTTCAACTCAAACTTTTCTAATAATTGTTTTTCTAACTCCTTTAATCTTGATTCAATTAACCTCTCGTAAAAATCCCTTAATTCTCCTATTTTTTTGTTAGTTTCTTTTTCTATTTGAATTAAAAACTGTTCTTTAAGTAGGTTTTTAGATCTATTAGATTGAATAATTGAAAGTGTACTTAATATACCAATTACTGCAACTAAAAATCCAACTAAAGTACTTAATCTTTTATCTAAGGCATTAGAAATCTTATGATCTATGCTTTCTTCAAATTCCTTCACGGGAACTCTAACATAGTTGTTCCTTTCAATTACTTCCTGAACCTTACTTTCAATTAGTTCTTTTTCTACAGAATGAAGACTATCTTTATTTTGTGCTTTATTTTTCACAACAAAACAAAATATCAAGACTACAATAAAACTAAACCTCATAATACAACTTAATATGCTTTTTAAGTTAAAGAATCAATTAGATTATCCAGAATATGATCTTCTATCCCACCTAAACCAACAGATACCAGAAAATCATTTGAGAAAACATAGGCCATTTCTGTAGATAACAATGCGCTTCTATATGATTTCCATACTCTTACATTATCTCCATACATATAATCAACAAGACCAGGAAACTTCCAATCCATATTTTTCCCCCAATGTATAGTAAATGGTATATTAGCAGCTTTCAGGACTTCAATCATCCGCCTAGAAAATTCTGTCAAGCTCATTAATTTCTTACTCTTTTTCCACAATACACCATCAATCTCAATCATACATGTAATAGGAAATTTAGTACAAGCCAAAGTTGCGTCGGACTTTCTTACAAACCGCATTGCGTACATACCAGGAATTGGACCTTCTTCTTTAGCTAGTTTTGTTAAAACATGCAAAGCTCTGGAAGAATTTGAATGATCAACACCAAATGCACATGCAAATGCAGGTCCTTGGTATGGAGCATCCCAAAATATTTCAGCTAAGGTTCCGGTAATTTCAGTATCCACTGGAGGTAAAACTGCCTTTTTTAACTTTTTTACAAAATAAGGTATTCTTTTGGGCCATCTTTCTGATATCTTAATCAATAAATATATCAAGTCTCTATAAACCGATGTTTTAATTGTAGGAAATGGATCAGGATAAGGTATTTTGTATGGTTTTTTATACATTATCTCTGCAACATACTCCCCTTCGTTTACATAAGGATTGACAAATACTTTAAAATGATATGGACGTAAAGGCTTACCGTTTTTGTTGATTTCTCCATTCATTTTAAATGATGAATTTTCAAAATCCATATTATCAGATAAATGTAATGCTATATTTTTAGGAATTTTTGCAACATATCGCTTTAATAGAAACTTATCTTCTGCTTCTAATACAACACCATGGATAAAACCAAAAGATCCTAAACCAACCAACGCAGCATTAAATAAGCCATCATTTCGAATCACCCTTGCTTTTATTTTATGGGCAAACGAATCGTTTAATGCTGGATTTGTATGTCTTTCTATATATACTATATCTTCGGGATCTGGTCCAATAATAATGTTTAAACCCACAACATAATCTTGTACAGAACCAGTATCTAAAGCAGCACCATGAACACCTGTTGAAATAGCACCTACTATTGTTTGACCATTACTTGCTCCACTGCTTTTTAAAGACTTTCCATGATCTGACAGAGTCTTGGATAATTCTTTAATAATATTTCCACATTGAAAAAAAAATAAATTTTCACGTTCAAAAGGACTGCTAGCATGTATATCTTCAGCAAATAAAGGAATATGAAGGTTCATAAATCCATTAAAATGCATCCTGTCTTTATTATGCGCAACACTAGAAAGAGACCAACGAGATCCATATGCCCTAAACCCTTGACCAACATCAGAACTATCCTTTATTAACCTTCTAATTTCATCTGCTGCATCATTATAACGCTCTATCTTGTTGGGAAATTTACTTTCTCCTTCTAGTTCTGTTACATATAATAATTTGAGAGGAAAAGGACCATTATTATGAATAGTATCCCATTCTTTTTTTTCAAAAGGAACTGTTTTAGCCATTACATTTTAATTTGATTTTTTTTCACATACATATTTAATTTTAACTTTCCGATGTCTTCCAAATGTTATCCCACTTAACAGAATTCCCCCTAAAGTGTTTCTGTATTCAACTATAACTATACCCTCTGATTCACAATCCTTAATTAGCAATGTAAAATCTTTACTAATTGGGTCGATTTTAATTACCGTATCTATCTCATTAACTTTCATGTTCCTATAATAACAATTGCAATTATTATTAGGATCTGGTTCATATACACCTTGCGTTGTTCTTAACCTGACAGAATAACAAGATGTAATATAAATTAATATAATAAAGATGAATATATGCTTTAGTTTTTTTTCCATTTCCAATACTTAATAAAATGACATTTACGTATTAGAGTACTCATAATACTACAACAATATAATACATGAGTTAAAATGTGTCAACACAAAATATTAGAATAAGAATCTTCTGCGCGCTATAAATCATAATCCACCACCAATTTAATAATAGTGCTATAGTCAAATTTTGTAACAACTCAGGTATATAAGACAACATAATTATATTGCCTCCTAGAAATGGGCTTTTGCCTTAATTTACAAGGAAGAGCATAGTGTTTCAAAAACATTATAATCCCTTTTAATCCAGGTATCAATAACAGAACGTATCGTTGCAAATATATCTGCCCCGTTTTCAGACCTAAACCCACCAGACACCTTTTGCTTTACTTTAATGTTGCGTATTGCCCTTTCCGACCCATTGTTGTCAAAAGGCACCTCATGGAAAAACAAAAAGGTAAATACGCTGTTTTTCCATTTGACCATTCTTTTATGAAAGGCAATTAGTTTCTTGAGTTTTATTTTGGGTGGCGAATCCAATAATTTTTGAAACTCCCGTAATATTTCGTCTCGCATTTTTATGGGTTGCGAATATTGATATTGGGGCAAGTCCCTTTTGAGGTTAATGGCTTTTAGGAAAAGCTCTTTTAATTGAACAGGCCAACTGTTATTTGTCACTTCAATAAAAGCGTTAAGTTCACGGAGTAAGTGGGCCAGGCACAATTGGTGCCTGTGGGCATCTGTTTTTAACTGTGCGCTCAAAGAATCCGACACCAACACCGCATTGGGAAACCCTTTGGGAAATTCATCTTCAACCGCTGCAAATCCTCTTGTTGGAGAAACTGTAATAAAAGTTTCTGTTGCAGTTTGCCACGTCCATGTCCAATACTTGTCGCTTTTTACATTTGTCCCTGTTTCATCGCTACCTACAACTTTTGAGTTCGCTATATCTTCTTTTATGTTCTCATAAATTGGATACAACCTATCTGCCACCCTGTTGAGCATATTAAAAACGGTACCTTCACTAATTGATATATTGCTGATGCATTTTAACAATTCCGGAATCCTTTGGTATGGAATGTATTGACGAGTATTCAGATAACTGACAAAAGAAGTTAGGTTGCTCCCATATTGGATCGGGGCATTTACTCCAGAAGGGAAATCTTCGGTTGACACATGCCCACACTTGCACTGTACCTGATAAAGCTGATGCTCTGTAACGGTTGCTTTTATGGGTGGGATATCTACTACTTGTCGTTTAGAATGCAACACATATTCTCCTGGATTATGCACCTTTCCGCAAGCAGGACATATGTTTGATGGTTTGTGCGCGATGATATTATCTGGGTTTGAGACTTGTTTTAACGTCTGTCCTTTATGCCCAGGCTGTCCGCCTGGCTTTTTACCGCTGCTTTTCCTCAAACTTTTTTGTTTGGGAACCTTCCCTAAATCCTGCGAAGGTGGTCGTGAGCTATTGCGGCTATTTTGCTGATTCATAAGCTGACGATTTTCTTCCTTCAGGTCTTTTATGTCATCCCGTAACAGTTGCATTTCTTTTTCTATCCTATTACTGAATTCTACAAAAATATTGATGATATCTTCTTTTTCTAAAGGCTCTAATGTCTCTCGCTTTATCATGACACAAATATCAGATAACGAACCTTAAGCATGAAAACACAAAGCCTTTTGTTACAAACACTACCTATATACTTATCAACAATTTATCCAACAAATTTATGTTTTTAAAATCCAGATCACGAGAATGAAATATTTGCTGGGATTTTATTATACAAAACCAAATATCACAAAGAAAACAAGTTAGTTATTTTGTAATTTTGCTTGCTGAGTAGTAACCAAATTTTTAATTAACAATTTGTAAATCTTCATTTATCTATGTATGAATACTTTTCCTTATTTTTCTTAAATAAAAAAACAATTCTTCTTGAATAATATAATTGTGCCTTTATTTGTTAATTACTAATTTTCTTTACATTTGAATTCGATTATATAATATACATCTCTATCAATTACTATTTAAAAGGGCTGTAACAAATAATTATTCGATCAATAATTAATACTTTAGATAAACTATACATTATGTAATAAATTATAGGTATCTAACAGAAAAACAAAAAACTAATGAAAATCTCTATTGTAGGAACCGGATATGTAGGCTTAGTTTCCGGAACATGCTTTGCTGATGTAGGTATTACTGTAACTTGCGTTGATATCGACGAAAAGAAAATTGAAAACCTTAGAAAAGGTATTATACCTATTTATGAACCTGGATTAGAAACTATGGTTCATGATAACATTGAAAAAGGTAGGTTGTTTTTTACAACAAGTTTAAAAGAATCATTAGAGCAAGCAGATGTAATTTTTATTGCTGTGGGCACACCCCCTGATGAAGATGGAAGTGCTGATTTAAAATATGTGCTAGAAGTAGCCAGACAAATTGGCAAACACATGAATCATTATATGGTTGTTGTTACAAAAAGTACAGTTCCTATTGGCACTGCTCAAAAAGTTAAGGCTGCTGTTAAGGATGAATTAGAGAAAAGAGGTGTAGAAATAGATTTCGATGTGGCATCTAATCCTGAGTTCTTAAAAGAAGGTAATGCAATAGAAGATTTCTTAAAACCGGACAGAATCATTGTAGGTACCGAGTCTGCAAAAGCTGAAAAAGTAATGAGCAAACTTTATAAGCCGTTTCTTTTAAATGGACACCCAATTATTTTTATGGATATTCCTTCTTCTGAAATGACTAAGTATGCAGCTAATTCAATGCTTGCCACAAAAATTAGTTTTATGAATGACATGGCTAATTTATGTGAAATAGTTGGAGCAGATATAACATCAGTTAGAAAAGGAATTGGTTCGGATAGTCGTATAGGAAATAAATTTATATATGCTGGCGCTGGATATGGTGGATCTTGTTTCCCTAAAGATGTTAAGGCAATTATAAAAACCGCAGATAACAATGGATATAATCTTAGATTATTGCAGGCTGTTGAGGATGTAAACAACGATCAAAAGCACGTACTAGTTGCTAAGATAAAAGAACATTTTGGTAGTAATCTCGATAAAAAAACATTTGCTCTTTGGGGATTATCATTTAAACCCAAGACTGATGATATGAGAGAAGCTCCTTCGTTGGTAATAATTGATGAGTTAATAAAAATGGGAGCTAACATTAAAGCTTATGATCCTGTGGCAATAGATGAAGCTAAGAGAATGTTGGGAGATAGAATTAGCTATGGTGATGATCCTTATGATGTATTAATAGATTCTGATGCTTTAATTGTTATTACAGAGTGGCCAGAATTTAGAATCCCAAATTTTAAAGTCATTGAAAAGCTTTTAAGAAATAAAGTCATCTTTGATGGTAGAAACATATATGACCCATCTGAAATAGTTGAAAATGGTTTTTCATATTATAGTATTGGGAGAGCTGCATTACATCCATAGCATATAGACATAAAACGAGCAAATTTTGTTATAGTTTTTAAGCTCTAACTTATAATAAATTGATTTATGAAGAGAATATTAGTAACTGGAGGAGCTGGTTTTATTGGCTCTCACCTTTGTGAGCGATTACTAAATGAAGGTAATGAAGTAATTTGTCTTGATAATTATTTTACTGGAAGTAAAAAAAACATCATACATCTACTCGAAAATCCTTTTTTTGAACTTATTCGTCATGATGTAACTCATCCATTCTTTATTGAAGTTGACGAAATATATAACTTGGCTTGTCCAGCCTCTCCCGTTCATTATCAGTACAATCCTATTAAAACAATTAAAACATCTGTTATGGGTGCAATTAATATGTTAGGATTGGCTAAACGTATTAAAGCTAAAATCTTACAAGCTTCAACCTCTGAAGTATATGGAGATCCCGAAGTACACCCACAAAGTGAAAATTACTGGGGAAATGTAAATCCAATTGGAATTCGGTCATGTTATGACGAAGGAAAAAGGTGTGCTGAGAGTTTATTCTTCAATTACAATTCACAAAACAATGTCGACATCAAAGTCATCAGAATATTTAACACATACGGACCCAGAATGAATCCAGATGATGGTAGAGTTGTATCTAATTTTATAGTACAGGCATTAAAAGGTGAAGATATTACCATTTTTGGTGATGGTAAACAAACAAGAAGTTTTCAGTATGTGGATGACTTAGTTGAAGGAATGATCAGAATGATGAATTCACGAAAAAGCTTTTTAGGGCCAGTGAATATTGGTAACCCCAATGAATTTATGATGCTCGAACTTGCTGAATTAGTATTGGAATTAATAGGATCAAAATCAAAACTAACTTTTTTGCCTCTTCCTGCTGATGATCCAACTCAAAGACAACCAAATATCGGTTTAGCTAAAAAAGAATTAAACAACTGGGAGCCAACTGTTCAGCTTAAAGAAGGACTTAACAAAACTATAGAATATTTTGACAATATTTTAAAATCAGAATAACAAGAAAATTTAACTTAATTACTAAATCTAATAAAAATGGCAAATTACAAAGGTATAATTTTAGCAGGAGGCTCTGGAACAAGACTTTATCCAATCACCCAAAGTATTTCAAAACAGATAATTCCTGTATATAACAAACCAATGATATATTATCCCTTATCTGTTCTTATGTTATCAGGAATTAGAGAAATACTCATCATTTCAACCCCTCATGATCTGCCTTTATACCAAAAGCTATTTAAGGATGGAAGTCAATTAGGTTTAAATATCACTTACGCTGAACAACCTAGTCCCGATGGATTAGCACAAGCCTTTTTAATTGGAGAGGAGTTTATTGGAAATGATAATGTTTGCCTTATTTTAGGAGACAATATCTTTTTTGGTTATGAATTTTCTAAAGTATTAAAAAGAACTGTCGAAGACAATAAAGGAGCTACCGTTTTTGGCTACTATGTTACTGATCCTGAAAGATATGGAGTTGCCGAATTCGATAATAATAACAATGTAATTTCGTTAGAGGAAAAACCTAAGGAACCAAAGTCGAACTATGCAGTAACTGGTTTATACTTTTATGATAATACTGTAGTTGAAAAGGCAAAAAATTTAAAACCTTCAGCTCGCGGAGAACTTGAAATTACCGATTTAAATAAATTGTATTTAAATGATGGTGAATTAAGAGTAAATCTTATGGGAAGAGGTATGGCATGGCTTGATACTGGTACACATGACAGTATGCTTGAAGCTTCAAACTTTATTGCAACTATTGAGCACCGACAAGGCCTTATGGTAGCATGTATTGAAGAAATTGCTTATAACATGGGGTATATTAACAAAGAACAGGTATTGGAATTAGCTAAACCTTTAGCCAAAAATCAATATGGTACGTATTTAAAGCGTATTGCTCAATAAATTAAATGTAATATCATTTCAACGTTTTAGTCTCAAATGGAAGTTAAAGAAACTGGAATACCTAATTTATTAATTATTAAACCTCAAAAATTTTCAGATCCGAGAGGTTTCTTTTTAGAATCATATAATAAAGAAAAATATTTAAATGCAGGAATTAACTACAATTTTGTACAAGATAATTTCTCATCTTCTCAATATGGAGTAATTCGAGGTTTACATTATCAGTTAGCACCTTATTCTCAAGCTAAACTAGTTCAGGTTATTAAAGGAAAAATAATTGATGTTGTTGTTGATTTAAGAAAAGAATCTCCTACTTTTGGAGAATCTTATAGCATTGAATTATCTGAGGAAAATGGGCTTCAATTGATGATACCACGAGGATTTGCCCATGGATTTTCGGTTATTAGTAAAGAAGCGTTATTTACATATAAGTGTGATAATTTATACAATAAAGATGCAGAAAGAGGGATAAAATATAATGACACTTCTTTAGGGATAGATTGGAAAATCCCTAAAAAAGAAGCAATCATTTCAGACAAAGATATTTTACATCCTAATTTCGAGGAAGCAGAATATAACTTTTAAACGTTAGTTAATGACTAAAATACTAATAACTGGTGGTAACGGACAGTTAGGTAAAAGCTTACATTCGATCAAAAATAAATTTAAATCATTTGAATTTATTTTTACAGATGTAGATGAACTTGATGTCTGTAGTAGAGAACAACTTATCGAATTTACAAAATCAAATGCGATAAATTATTTAATAAATTGTGCAGCTTATACTGCTGTAGATAAAGCAGAGCATGAACAAACCCTATCTAGAAAATTAAATGCAGAAGCTGTTAGAAATATTGGAATAGTAGCCAAGGAAAACAATTTTAGGGTAATACACATTTCTACGGATTATGTTTTTGACGGTAAAGCATTTAAACCTTATTCGGAGAATGACCTGGCTCTTCCTGAATCTTTTTATGGGCAGACTAAATTATTAGGTGAAAAATATCTAATTGAAAATCAACCTGACTCAATGGTATTTAGAACAGCATGGTTATATTCTGAATTTGGATCTAACTTTGTAAAAACTATGATAAAACTTGGGAATGAAAGAGATGAACTAAAGGTTGTATCTGATCAAGTAGGTAGTCCAACATATGCAGTAGATTTGGCCGAATCAATTCTTACCATAATAGACCAAATAGAAAAAAGTATAAAACCATTTATTGCTGGCATATACCATTTTAGTAACGAAGGTGTTTGTAGTTGGTATGACTTTACCATTAACATTCACCAAATGATGGGAATTAGTTGCAGGGTATCACCTATTGAATCAAAAGACTACCCTACTGCTGCACCTAGACCATTCTATAGCGTTCTCAATAAAAACAAATTAAAAACTACTTACAAAATAGAAATCCCATACTGGAGAATAAGCTTAGAGAAGTGTTTGAGAAAACTGGCTGAAAAAAATAAAAACTTGTAAATAATAAAAAATCATGGAAAACCAAGATGTATTAACTCTGGTAACACAAAAAGCAAACCAATGGTTATCTGGAAATTACGACGAAGAAACTAAAAACCAAATTAAGGAGCTTTTAAACAAAGAAGACAAATCAGATTTAATTGATGCATTTTACAAAGACTTAGAGTTTGGAACAGGAGGCTTAAGAGGCATAATGGGACCAGGTTCTAATAGAATGAATATTTATACAGTTGGAGCAGCAACACAAGGACTAGCAAATTATCTTAATCAACAGTTTAGTGATTTAGAAGAAATTAAAGTTTGTATTGGCCACGATTGTAGAAATAACAGTCGAGAATTTGCAGAAATTTCTGCTAAAATACTTTCTGCTAATGGTATAAAAGCTCTTCTTTTCGATGATTTAAGACCAACCCCTGAGGTATCTTTTGTAATTCGTGAGTTAAACTGCCAAAGTGGTATTATTATTACTGCTTCTCATAATCCTAAAGAATACAACGGGTATAAGGCATATTGGAATGATGGTGGACAAATGATTTCTCCACATGATACTAATGTAATAGATGAAGTAAAAAAGATCACCTCTGTTGATGAAATTAAGTTTGAAGGTAACGATAACTTAATTGAAGTATTAGGTGAGGATATGGATGCAAAATATTTAGCTAAAGTAAAATCTATATCATTAGATACTGGTGCTATTGAAAGAAATAAAGACTTAAAAATAATATATACACCAATTCATGGTACTGGTGTAAAACTTATACCTGCAGCATTAAAAGAGTATGGTTTTACAAACATCATTAATATACCAGAACAAGATGTGGTTAGTGGAGACTTTCCTACAGTAATTTCTCCTAACCCAGAAGAACCAGCTGCTCTAAAAATGGCCGTTGATAAAGCCGCTGAAATAGATGCTGACCTTGTTATGGCGTCTGACCCTGACTCTGACCGTTTAGGTATTGCCTGTAAAAACGAAAAAGGAGAATTTATTTTACTTAATGGAAACCAAACTGCCTTGTTATTAACATGGTATATGGTTAAGCGTTGGAAAGAAAACAATCTATTAACAGGAAAAGAATTCATTGTAAAAACCATTGTAACAACAGAGTTACTTAAAGAGATTGCACTTAAAAACAATATTGAGTTTTTTGATGTTTACACTGGTTTTAAATGGATCGCTGATAAAATTAAGAGCTATGAAGGTGAGAAAAAATATATCTGTGGTGGAGAAGAAAGTTATGGCTTTTTACCAGGGGATTATGTAAGAGATAAAGATGCTGTTGCATCGTGTGCAATGTTTGCTGAAATTGCTGCATGGGCAAAAGACAATGGTGTAACTCTTTTTGAACTTTTACAAAATATTTATTTGGAGTATGGTTATTCTAAAGAAAAAATGATTTATATCGTTCGTAAGGGTAAATCAGGTGCTGATGAAATACAGCAACTGATGAAAGAGATGAGAGAGACTCCCCCAACAGAATTAGCAGGATCAAAAGTATCAATTGTTAAAGATTATGCTGTTTTAAAGGCTTTTGATAAAATAAACGGAACTGAGAGCGCTATTGATCTACCAACTACTTCAAATGTTCTTCAATTCTTTACTGAAGATGGTTCAAAAGTTAGTGTTCGTCCATCAGGTACGGAACCTAAAATTAAGTTTTATTTTGAAGTTAGAGGTGAAATGAATAGTCGTGATGAATACTATTTAGCAGATACAGCTACTGAAGATAAAATTAATGCTATAATTAGTGACTTAAATATCAACTAACAAATAGCTTACAAATATAAAAAAGGAGCTTTTCATAAAGGAAAGCTCCTTTTTCATCTTCTTCTCAATCAAAAAAATACTCGTCTTTAAAATTAACTAGATATAGTTTTTCTGTGCATCGGGTAAAAGCAGTATATAACCATCTGTAATATTCTCTATTAATATTTTCTTCGGGTATAAATCCCGGATCTATAAACACCCTTCCCCACTGCCCTCCCTGCGCCTTATGACAAGTCATTGCATAAGCAAATTTTACCTGAAGTGCATTATAATAAGGATTGTTTTTTACAGCCTCGTATTGTTTTCGTTTAGGAGATAAATCAATATAGTCTTCCATTACTTTATAAAAAAATGCTTCTTGTTCTTTTTGAGTTAATCCTGGAGTATCCAAATTCAATACATCCAACATCAACTTTACATCAACCTCCAACTCTTTATAATCCAACAAACGGACTACACAATTTACAAAACGCTTATCATATATTTCTTCGTAACCTTTAATTCTTACAATCTCAGCTATATCACCATTAGCAATAAAATCAACCTCGTTATTTTCACTCATCCAATGGTAGTTATTTTTAACAACCAATACCATATCCCCTACAGTTAATTCTTCTTCCTTAAACAAGATACTCCCCCTTATTCCTTTATTGTATAAATTAGTCCTTTTATTGGATCTATTTACTATTAAAGTTTCTTCCATACCCACCTGATCATACGAAAGATTTATAGCCTCAATTAACTCCTCTCCTGTAATTCTTTCAATATCGTTACATTCATCAATGTTAATTTTAGGTAACTCACTCAACAGGTCGTTAGATTCAATATCGAACCTTAAATCCGATGAACATCTCAGAATACCACTTTCTGAAGATTGACGAACAACATCAGATAGAAAACATTCGGTAACCTTTGTTGAATAGTATTCCAATGTATCCTTATCTAATGCAGGACTTTCAGCATTACCTACCGGAGGTAACTGAGCTGAATCCCCTATCAAGATCAACTTACAATTTTGGCCTTCAAACACAAAATTTAATAAATCTTCAAGAAGGTTTCCTGTTCCAAAACCAGAATACTCACTTGACAAACCTGATATCATAGATGCTTCATCAACAAAAAATAGCGTTTCTGGTTTGAGGTTTTTATTTAAATTAAATTTACCAAATCCATCTTTAGCTGATTTTTGACGATATATAATTTTATGAATTGTATGAGCAGGGTAGTTTGCATAACTTGAAAATACCTTAGCAGCTCTTCCAGTTGGTGCCATCAAAACAATTCTAAATTTCATCTCATTTAATACATCGATAAAAGAACTAACTAACGATGTTTTTCCTGTTCCTGCATAACCTTTTAACAAAAAAACAGGTTGTTTATTTTCCTCAATCAAAAAACCAGCAAATTTTTCAATTGCATTCCCTTGTGATTCAGTGGGCGTATGACAAAATTTCTGTTTTAGCAGATCCGTTATATGTTTATTCAGCATTTTTTTATAAAATAGACAATTGAAAATCCAAAATTTGATTTTTTTTTTAAATTTGTGCATTCAAACTAATACAAAAATCTGTAAATAATGAAAACAGTAATTCAAATCGTACTTATTATCTTAATAATTGGCCTATCTTATTTATGTGTTGACAGTATTAACAGACCTATACGTTTTAATAAAGAGCATAAATTACGAAGTAACGCTGTAATTGAAAATTTAAAAGATATTAGAACTGCACAGGTTGCATATAAATCTTTATACGATAAATATACGGGTAGTTTTGACACACTAATAAATTTTGTGAAGTTAGATTCATTAAAATTGGTAAAAAAAGAAGGAAGTCTTTCTGATAGCCTATTGGCAGAAGGATGGACAGAAGAAAAAGCATTAAAAGTAGGTATGATTAAGCGTGATACCATTTTAGTAAGTGTATTGGATTCATTGTTTGGTAAACAATATGCTATAGATTCGTTAAAATATGTACCTTTTACTGATTTAGAAGAATATGATATGGGAGCCGGAATTGTTGAAACAGGTTCTGGTGTTAAAGTTCAGGTTTTCGAAGCCAAAGTACATAACAATATATATTTAAATGGTTTAGAACAACAAGAAATTGATAATCTAAGTGATAAAACTTTAAAGTTAGAAAGATATCCAGGATTGAAAGTAGGTTCATTAACAGAAACCAATAATAACGCAGGTAACTGGGAATAATTTAATTTGCTCATGAACAAAGAATCAATCGTCGATTCAAGTTTTGATATAAATATTACAACTTCATATTTTCTATCCATCCAACTACAGTTGGATGGATTTTCTTTTTGTGTGCTTGATCCTATTAGTAATGAATATATACTTTTTGAACATCATCCCTTACATTTGAATGAAAATATAAAGGAAGTTTTAGAAAGTGAACTTTTAAATAACGACTTGCTTGTTTATCCATACCAAAAAGTTTTTGTTATTTACCAAACTTCAAGTTACACACTAATACCACAAGTTCTTTTCAACAACCAATTCAATTCTGCATATTTAGATTTTTGTTTTTCTGATAATGAAGAAAATACGCCTCATAAAATTTATTCCAACAAAATAAAAATGGCAGATTCAATATGTATTTTTGGAATACCGAATGAAATATCTGAATTATTAAATAAATTCTACAAACATGTTCGTTATTTTTGTCATGCAACACCGTTCGTAGAAACTGCTCTATTAAGTAGTTCTATTAGTTCAGTACAAAAACATGTACATATTAATATTCAAACATTATCCTTTGATATAATTGTTACTGCAAGTAACAACTTACAAATGCACAATTCATTTAAATATCATAATCAAAAGGACTTTTTATATTTCACGTTATTTGTATTTGAACAAATGAAAATGGATACTCGTGAGACAAAAGTACTTTTGACAGGTAAAATTGATAAGTCGCATGAGATTTATTTACTACTTAAGAAATATATTAAACAAATTGAGATTATTAAAGAAACCAAACACTTTAAGTTTGCCAACACTTTTAAAAACACACAATTACAAGATCATCTAAATTTATTTAACATTCCTTTATGCGTATAGTTAGTGGATCATTAAAAGGAAGAAGATTCTCTCCACCAAAAAGTTTTAAAGCAAGACCTACAACAGATTTTGCAAAAGAGAATTTATTCAATGTACTAAACAATCAAATAGATTTTGGTGATATCAAGGTTTTAGATTTATTTGGAGGTACAGGTAGTATAAGCTACGAATTTGCTTCCAGGGGAGTTAAAGATATTACATGCGTAGAATTAAATTATAGCCACTTTAGGTTCATAAAAAAAACAATTGAGGAACTAGATCTTACCAATAGCATAAAAGCCATTAAAGGTGATGCTTTTAAATTTATTGAAAAAACACCTAAAAAATTTGATCTTATTTTTGCTGATCCTCCTTATGATTTAAAAAATTCAGAGAATATTCCACAAAATATCCTTCAAAATAAACTGTTAAATACAAATGGCATATTAATCTTTGAACATTCGGGAACATATAATTTCAATAACCATCCTAACTTTATTGAAAACAGAGAAAATGGAAAAGTAATATTTACTTTTTTTAAGGCATAAAAAAAGAGGAGCGGTTGCTAGCACTCCTCTTTTTAATAGTCATTTTCAGCTTACGATCTAGGATGAAACTGAATCATTGTATTTTTTAAATACTCTTTATCTAAATGAGTATAAATCTCAGTAGTGATAATTGACTCATGACCTAACATTTCTTGCACAGCACGTAAATTAGCTCCTCCATCAATAAGATGTGTTGCAAATGAATGTCTAAATGTATGAGGACTTACATTTTTATCAAATCCAAGTTTTGCAATCAAGTTTTTAATTATAGTAAAAATCATCACTCTTGATAACTTCTTCCCTCTCCTATTTAGAAATAAAATATCTTCACTGTCATTATGAATCTTTAGGTTTCTTCGGTATTCACTCAAGTAAAGATTAATCTCTTTAATAGCTTTAGTACTAATAGGTACTAAACGTTCTTTATTACCTTTACCCTCAATTTTGATAAATCCTGATTCAAAAAATAAGTTAGAAATTTTAAGTTCAATTAACTCAGAAACTCTTAAACCACAGCTATATAACGTTTCCAATATCGCTTTATTACGCTGTCCTTCAGGCTTTTTAATATCTATAGCATTAATTATACTATCAATTTCCTCTACAGATAAAATTTCTGGTAATTTTCTTCCTATTTTTGGAGACTCTAATAATGCAGTAGGATCTCGATCAATCTTTTCCTCAATTAACAAAAACTTATAAAATGATTTAATACCACTTATAATCCTTGCCTGAGTACGAGGACTAATTCCTTTTTCAGTTACCCACTCCATCATTTCTTTAAGATAAGATAATGTTACTCCATCCGGTCCAACATTATAACCTTTGTCATTTAAAAATTGGACTAATTTTGTTAAATCCGTCACATAGGCATGTATCGAATTATCCGATAAACCTTTCTCGACTTTCAGATATCCTCTGAAATCTTCAATTTCTGATTCCCAAATCATACTAGTACTTTTAAGATTAATGTATAATGCAATATTAAGTAAATATAAAAATATAACCTTATAGAATCAAGTAAAATAGCATCTTTTTTATGTAAATATCAATCAATTTATGGACATAAAAATAAAATTAACTTAATAACAAAACCCCTTACAATATATAGGTGTATTTATTTGTATTATAGATATATACATATTTTTTATTTACACTATATTCAAGTTTTATATCACACATTTTTACATGAAATATTTTTTTTATTTTATCATGCTAACCATTTTGTAATAGAGAAAAACAGGTAATGTTATGATGACCAATAATAAAAGTCCATCCTCAACTAAACAATTTAAATTATATTGTTAAGAGTTTATGTATAACGTTTATATGATCATAGTTATATAAAGCGTTATAAACGCTATGTAGTATACATTTTTTTACTAAAACCACAACTGAATTGATTTGATACTAAAACATTGCTTCGACTTAATTTGAACTTACAATTTTATACATAAAAAGTTAAAAAATGCAAATTTATTAAAATTTTATTTATTTGAAACACCTTACACCATTCAATTATATTTATCTGATAATAAAATAAATACAAATACAATCTAGATTAAAACTAAATAATTTAAACCAACTAAGTCATTTAGTTAACAATAAAACTATAGTTTTTCCAATTTGGAAAAGAAATTCTGTTTAAAATCAAATAAGTTTTCAATACCTTTGTTGCCTGTTATTAAGTAGTGATGAAAAATGTCATATTAATTTACACTACAATTTATTATAATATGAAGTTTTTAATTTTAAATGGTCCAAACCTAAATTTACTAGGAAAAAGAGAAGTTAACATCTATGGAAATCAATCATTTGAAAACTACTTGACAGAGCTTAAAAGCAAATTCCCAAGTTTAGATATATCTTACTATCAGTCTAACGAAGAGGGGAAACTTATAAATAAAATTCACGAAGTAGGATTTAAATATAACGGCATTATTATAAATGCAGGTGCATTTACTCACACATCTGTTGCTATAGCAGATGCTATCTCTTCTATTGAGTCTCCTGTAATAGAAGTACATATATCAAATGTATTTAAAAGAGAGCATTTTAGACATCATTCATATTTATCACCTGTATGTATTGGTACAATAGCAGGTTTTGGTTTAGATTCTTATAGACTAGCTTTAGAAGCTTTTATAGATAAAACAAACGATTAAATTCAATTTTACCCAGTAAAAAGAAATTTATAATAAATAATTAGTTAATGAAAAAATTTACAAAAATTGTCGCTACCGTGTCAGACATGAAGTGTGACGAAGAGTACGTAAGAAAACTTATTAAAAATGGAGTTAACGTTGTAAGGTTAAATACGGCTCATATGGATTATGAAGGCATGTGTCGTGTAATTCAATCTGTTCGTGCAACTTCTGAAAAAGTAGGAATTTTAGTTGATACTAAAGGTCCAGAAATTCGTACAACTCCAACGGAAGACGGTAATAAAATTTTAGTAGCTAAAGGTGATACCATAATAGTAAAAGGTGGACCTGATTCAAAATCAAATGCTGAGTGTTTATGTGTTTCATATGCTGATTTTGTGAAAGACATGAGTGTAGACAAAGATATTTTAATTGATGACGGTGAAACTGCACTTAAGGTAATAGAAAAAAATGAAGATCACCTTGTTTGTAGAGTTGAAAATGATGGTGAGATTGGAGGCAAAAAAAGTGTTAATGTACCAGGAGTTCGTATTAACTTACCTTCGTTAACAGAAAAAGATATTCGCTTTATCGGATATGCTGCTGAACAAGAAGTAGATTTTATTGCGCATTCATTTGTAAGAAATTCTGGCGATGTTGCAGATGTTCAGGCTGAACTTGACAGATTAGAGTGTCCTGCTAAAATCATTGCCAAAATTGAGAACCAAGAAGGAGTTGATAATATTGATGAAATTCTTGAGGTAGTTTATGGTGTAATGATTGCTCGTGGAGATATGGGTATTGAAATTGCTCAAGAAAAAATTCCAGGAATCCAACGTAAGTTAATTAGAAAGTGTGTTGAACGTAAAAAGCCAGTTATTGTTGCAACTCAAATGTTACATACAATGATTAAAAATCCACGTCCAACACGTGCAGAGGTAACTGATGTGGCTAATGCTATTTATTACCGTACTGATGCTATCATGTTAAGTGGAGAAACTGCATACGGAGATTATGGTGTTGAAGCTGTACAAACTATGTCCTCTATTGCGCATGAAGTTGAAGATGCTAAGGACAACCGTAATGATATTCCTGTACCTAATTTATTAAAGAGTAAAACGGCTTATTTAGCAGAAACTGCTGTTAAAGCTTCTGATGATTTAAATATTAAAGCTATCCTTACAGATAGTTTCTCAGGAAGAACAGCTCGTTATTTAGCAGCATTCAGAGGAAGAACCCCAATTTATGGATTATGCTACAATAATAGAACTGCAAGAGAATTGAACCTTTCTTATGGTGTTTCTCCTCGAATTATGGAGCAAGGAGGAAGTAAAGAAGAAATCTTAATAAAAACACTTAATAAGCTTAAAAGAAAGGAAATTCTTGAGGATACAGACCAAGTTGCATATTTAGGAAGTAGCTTTGGAATTGGTCAAGGAACAACCTTCCTAGAAATAATTACTGTGGAAGATCTTCTTAAAAGAACAACGGCACAAATGGAGAAATAATCTCTAAATTGTGTTTTTATGATATAAAAGGGGTGATTTTTCACCCTTTTTTTTGTGTATATAAACAATTGGTTTGCAAGCCTGTATTGAGATACAGTTAAATTTACATTAAAATTTTTTCATAAAAAGAGCACTCATCTATTGCATAAAGAAAAAGAAGCTCTATCTTTGCATCGCTTTCTGAAAAAACGATATGTTTTGGTCTGGTAGTTCAGTTGGTTAGAATGCCGGCCTGTCACGCCGGAGGTCGCGGGTTCGAGTCCCGTCCAGACCGCACTTTAAAGAAAGCATAACAAAGAAAAGTTCTTTGTTTTAATTAAAAGTATTGCATCTGTTTTTTAACTGGTCTGGTAGTTCAGCTGGTTAGAATGCCGGCCTGTCACGCCGGAGGTCGCGGGTTCGAGTCCCGTCCAGACCGCACTTTTAAAAAACAGATAAATCTAGATTATTTTGGTCTGGTAGTTCAGCTGGTTAGAATGCCGGCCTGTCACGCCGGAGGTCGCGGGTTCGAGTCCCGTCCAGACCGCATTAAAAGGAAGCATTAGCTTCCTTTTTTTGTTTTAGTAAACAAGTGTTCAAACCACTTAGTTAAAACTAGATTTGCAAGAAGTAAAGAAAATGCATAAAATACATCCTCCAGTGGTATAGTTAATATCCGTATACCTAAAAATTGAGACGAATTATACCAAACTACCTCCTCCTCTATTCCCAATCCTGTTAAAATACCGTTAACAATAAAAAAAGGAATCAATATTACAGGGAAAATCCATAAAAAAACGCGCAGTACTTTTCTCATAAAAACAAACGCCACTGTCAATGTTATTAATAAGAATAATATATTAATACTTGTGTAAGCTAAATTATAGTTATTAATAAGTACTATAATAGAGAGTAGGTATATTAGGATAACTATTGTATTAGTTATACGCTTAGAAACTTCTTTATTTGGGAAATAATAAACCAATGCATAATATGTGAATACACAACAGTATGGTATTACAATAAAGAATAAAATTTCTTCCATTGGGAGTGAGAATAGATAAACTCCACTAATGTATCTACTGTTAAACCCCCAAATACCATTTTCTGTAAAGTAGTGATCCCATATTAAATAAGGAATCATTACTATAAAGATAGAAAGAAATAAAACAGGCCATTTTTTATAAAAACTCACCTTTTTATTAAAACTATATATAAATGGAATTATTCCTGAAAAAAGCAATACATATGCGTACAGGCTCATATTGATTTCCGTTGTTTCCGTTTTTCTTTTTCTATTTTAAAGTACTTGAAAGGAAATAGAAGTAAACCAAAACACTCTCCATTCTCTGGTTTATGATGCCTATGATGCATTGAATGGGCTAATACAATAGATCTCACATAAGTTGGTTTCCACCCTTTAAACCATTTTAATCTTCTATGAAAAACAACTTCGTGAAATATAAAATATGCAATACCGTAAAGTGTTATCCCAATAGCAATACTAAGTAAAACCATATTGGAATATAAGCTACCAAGGATATAACAAACCATTGAAGGAAATGCAAAAATGACAAAGAACCAATCATTTTTTTCAAAAAAAGAAGATCGGTTATGGTGTTTTGGGTAATGATGATCTTCGTGCAAGTACCATAAAAAACCATGCATAACATATTTATGAGCGAACCAAGCTACTCCTTCCATAAATATAAAAGTAGCTATAACTATGAATATATATATACCAAAAGACATGACTATTTTATTATATTTAAACCAATCTTAACCTAATCATAATAAAAGCCTTAACAAACAAAAGAACTTTTCCAAAGTTACTAACCCTAATCCGCTTCTTCATTAATTGTGCAGCTGGTGTTCTATTTATCTTTCGTGTCAATTCCCAATAATAAGTATATGCGATATATACTCCCAAGCGAGCTTTTCGTGGAAGTTTTTTTATTCCTTTTAATGCACTTTTATAATCTAAGTATATATCTTTTAGAATATCCTTTTTGTTTTTTTCGTTTAACAATTCATTTCTCAATTGAGGAAAATAAACTCTGTCAAGCCCTTCAATGTCGTCTTTTACATCTCTTAAAAAATTAACTTTCTGAAAAGCAGAGCCTAACCTACATGCATTTGGTCTTAAAGCTTCATATAAATCACTATCTCCATTAACAAAAACTTTTAAACACATCAATCCAACAACATCTGCAGAACCGTAAATGTAACTTTTCAGCTCTTGTTCGTTATATTCTGTTTTATATAAGTCTGCTTTCATACTTTTTATAAAAGCCTGAATCAGATCATCTGTAATGTTATATTTTTTTACAGTATGTTGAAAAGAGTTTAATATGGGATTTAAACTAATACCATCATACAAGGCATCATAAAAATCTCTTTCAAAATCATCTAGTAGTTTAGGTTTATTATACCTATGAAATGAATCTACAATTTCATCAGCAAACCGAACAAAACCGTAAATACTATAAATTGCATTTCTTATAGAAGAATCCAAACACATAACCCCAATACTAAAAGATGTACTGTATGATTTTGTTACTAATTGACTACACTCGAAACTTACTTGGTCAAATAGTTTCTTGGCTTCATTATCATACTCTAATTCCTTTTTATGAGTTATTTTTAAATTAACAGGAATTTTATTTGCTTCATTATTTAATGGTTGTATTTTTAATCCTGAATATTCACTTTCAGTTATTCTCATTACTGCTCAATTTAAAGGTTACAACACATATTGATCTAAATACCTGGAAGTTAGGTTTGCTACTATTTTTCCAGAAATAATTGTAGGAGGCACCCCGGGACCAGGAACTGTTAACTGGCCGGTGTAGAACATATTTTGCAGTTTTTTATTTTGTAATTTGGGTTTTAAAAATGCTGTTTGCTTTAAAATATTTGACAAACCATAAGCATTACCTCCATATGCATTATAATCATTTATAAAATCGTTTAAGCAATACGAACGCAATACTATAACAGATTCTTTAACGGATTGTTGGGTTAGGTTCTCTAATCTTTCCAATATTTCGTTAAAATATCTATTTCTGATGTCTTCTGTATCTTCAATTCCCGTGGCAATAGGAATTAAAAAAATAGCTGATTCACAATCTTTAGGAGAACACTGAGGGTCTGTTAAACTTGGAAAACTAGCATAAAATAATGGTTCTTCAGGCCAATTTTTAGAATCATAGATACTCTTTGCATGTTTATCAAAAGGAGAATCGAAAAAAAGTGTATGATGTTCCAGGTTTTCTAATTTTTTATTGAATCCTACATAAAACAAAAGAGCTGATGGAGCAAAAACCTTTTTTTTCCAATATTTTTCTTTATAGTTTCTATATTTTTCTTCGAGTAAACTTTCTGTATGATGATAATCTGCTCCAGAAACAATAGCATCAGCATAATACATGTTGTCCTCTGTTTTTATGCCTACAGCCATACCTTTGTCTACTTCTATTTTTTTTATCTGTTGGTTATAATTAATCTTTACACCTTGATCAATAGCTAATTTTTCAAATCCTTTTACAACGCTATACATTCCTCCTTCTGGGTACCAAGTTCCCATTACCATATCTGCATAATTCATAAAGCAATAAAAAGCTGGTGTATCTTTAGGTTTTGCACCTAAAAAAAGAACTGGGAATTCTAATATTTGAGATAATCTTTCATTCTTTATTCCAGATCTTACTTTTGACTTTATTGATGTAAAGAATTGTCCAACCCGCTTTACTGTCTGAGGTGTAATAAGTTCAAATGGTGTTTTTCCGGGCATAAATACCACCTTTTGCATAGCAGCCCTATAATTATACTCTGCATCTTTTAAGAAACGTTTAAGAAAAATTGAACTACCACTCTCAACATCTTCAAATACACTAAATATTTTATCTAAATCTGATGAAATATCTATTTTATCATTCTTCCCAAAATAAACTCTATATCCAGGATCTAATCTTTTTAACTTGTAATAATCCCCTGGTGATTTTCCAAAATCTCCAAAAAAATTTTGAAATACATCAGGCATCCAATACCATGTTGGCCCCATATCAAATTTAAACCCATCTTCGATATATTGTCTTGCTCTACCTCCAGGTTTATCATGTTTTTCGAAAACATTTACATTATATCCTTCTTTTGCCAAATAATTTGCTGCTGACAATCCGGAGAAACCTGCACCTATAATTGCTATATTTTTAGAAGATTTTTGCTTCATAACTAAACTGAATTAACTTCCAAATTCCTGATGGATTATAGAAGCTCTATAATTAAAAACTTTCAACAACTCTCTTTTAACGTAAAGACTATTAACTAACCTACCTAACCAACCAAATGGAATTTTATATACTACCTTATCATATATTTCAATACCATTATTAACTTCCTTAAAATGATGTTGATGATGCCAAATTTTATATGGTCCTAATCGTTGTTCATCAACAAAAAATTTATTGTAAACTATATTTGTTATCTCTGTAACCCAGTTAGTTCTAATTAAATATAAGATACGTAATGTATATGTAATTATTTGCCCTTTATACATTTTTTCTTCTCCTCCAGAAGTGATATTAAACTTCATTTTTAATGGAGTTATTTTGTTTAAATTTTTAGGATTAGAGAAGAATAGCCAAACATCATTTAAACTTGCCTTTATAGTTTGAGAAGCTACTAAAACATAAACTCCACTTATATATTCTATCTTAACCATTATCGCATTTTAGTACCAAAACACAATTACAATTATTTTGTTCATCTTTTTTTCGTATTTATTATACAGTTTATGAAGAAAAAAAAAATCCCCGTTCTGTTCGAACGAGGATTTAATATATAACTAGATAATTATTTTAATTTTCTGACGGTCTCCATTCTCTGGCTGCTTCATACATAGCAACAACATTTTCCACTGGAGTCTCTACTTTTATCTTATGACTTGGACCTAAAATAAACCTTCCTCCGGGCGCCATAACATCCAATAGTTTATTAACACCATCTTTAACTTGCTGAGGAGTAGCCTTTCTGAGCAATAACTCTTCATCCATTGCACCACAAAAAGTAATTAATTTACCAAAGTCTTTTTTTAATCCTTCTGGAGACATTCCCAACGCTCGTGTTTGTATAGGGTCAAGCACCTCTGCCCCAGCACTAATAAAGTTAGGTAGTAATTTTCTTACACCTCCACAACTATGCATATAAAAATGAGCACCTTTTTCTTTGGGCTTCTTTGTAAATATATCAATAGAAGGTCTAATATATTTCTCCCAATGATCATTTCCTATTGTTAAGCCCGTTTGTGAGCCAAAATCATCAGCAATACGTATAAAATCAACCCTATCTCCTGCCACTTCAAAGAATTCACCTATAAATGATTCATAAAATGATGTTATCCGATCACACAATGCTTTAAAAAATTTTGGATAAGACATCATCACCTCCATAAATGAATCTCTGCCTATTAATCGTTGTATTATTCGAAATAAACCAGGTGAAGAGTAACCAGGAGCAGTCATTATTGCGTAATCTTTATAACGCTCCAATTGATCATTTAGTGACTTAAAATCAAAAAGTTCATTCGTAGGCCAAGGGTAATCGTCTAATGCAGAAATGTCTGTTATCCCTTGAAGAGGAAAAGTATCAGCTTCCCAATACTCATATTCGCCAGTTTTTATACGGGAGTAACCTACCCCCCATATATCCATTTTTAGTTTGTTCCCGTTTTCCACCAACTGAGGTCCTATATATTTTGGCTCAACCCATCTAAAATCAACATCAAGATGCTCAAGCAACTGATCTCGATTAGTAAAACCAAAATAGGACATCATTTTCTCACCAAACTCCGGCACATCCCAGTAAAAGAAAGGAACTCTATCCGGAACATCCTTGTTTAGAGTTTTTAAAACTCTTTCCTTGTGGTTCATAAATGATGTTTTTAGGCTATTGTTAATATACAAGCTTCTGTAAATAAAACCTTTCGAATTTAAAAAGATTTTGAGAAAAAACAAATTTAGGTGGTTTTTAGATCCATTTTATTCACCATAATGGACATTTATTCGTTTATAGACCTTTGTCTTAATACCTCATATACCAATATACCTGTTGCAACAGAAACATTTAATGATCCAATTTTTCCAACAATGGGTATTTTAGCACCACTATCGCAAACCTTTAAAATTTGATTAGAAACACCTTTATCTTCAGCTCCCATTACAATGGCAGTTGGTCCTGAAAAATCAACCTTTGTATAATCATTGCTCCCTTTCTCAGTAGCTGCAACAATCTTAAGTCCCGAATCTCTCAAATATTCAACTGTTTTGTAAAGATTACTTACACGAGAAACAGGAATATTATGTAGTGCCCCTGCAGATGTTTTAACCGCATCAGCATTTATTGGTGCAGCACCCTTTTCTGGTATAACAATGGCATGTACTCCTGCACACTCAGCAGAACGAGCGATAGCACCCATATTTCTTATGTCTGTAATTCCATCAAGAACCAAAACAAGCGGGTTTTTTCCTTCTTCGAACAAACCTATTAATATATTTTCAAGGTTTTGATATGTTATAGCCGAAACAAAAGCAATTACTCCCTGGTGATTTTTTCTGGTAGCTCTATTTATCCTTTCTACAGGTACTGTTTGCCAAGAAATTTTTGCCTCCTTTAAAGTTTGGATCAACTCATCATACAACTCTCCTTGTAATCCTTTTTTTACTAGTACTTTTTCAATTTCCTTCCCTGAATGAACTGCCTCTATAACAGATCGTATTCCAAATAAAAAATCACTTTTTCCAGCCATATCAAATTTTCTTTATTCTGTCTAATGTATACAAATTAATCCAACGATTTCTTAAGTTCTTCAACCTTTTCTAATTCATCATGAAATAACTCCCATTGCTCCATTTCTTTATTTAATAGCTTCTCCGTCTCTTGATATTTCTGAAGAAATTCAGTATCACTTGCTTTTTCTGGAATTTGCATTTGCTCTTCAAATTCTGCCAGCTTTTTCTCTAAAACAGCAATTGCATCTTCGCATTTTACAACCTGTTGTTGGACTTTCTTTAATCTTTTACTTATTTCTTTTCTTTCTTCGTAGGATAATTTAGAAGATACCTTTTTTTCTGATTGTACTATTTTTTTTGTGTTTTTGATAACATCCTTTTCTATATCTTTAAGAGATTCCAACTTTTTCCTTTCAAGAAATTCATAGATCCCTCCCAGATGTTCCTTCATCTTTTTATTACGGAATTCGTAAATTTTATTTACTAATCCATCTAAAAACTCACGGTCATGAGAAACAATAACTACAGTTCCTTCAAAATCTTTTATGGCTTGCTTTAACAATTCTTTTGAACGAATATCTAGGTGGTTCGTTGGCTCATCAAGAATTAATAGATTTACTGGTTCAAGTAATAATTTTACCATGGCCAAGCGCGTTCTTTCCCCTCCAGATAGCACTGATACCTTTTTCTCTACCTTCTCACCACTAAACATAAAAGCCCCCAACAAATCTCTTATTTTAAGACGAATATCGCCTACTGCAACATGGTCTATTGTTTCTAAAACAGTTAAGCTTTCATCTAATAAATCGGCTTGATTTTGTGCAAAATATCCAATTTTTACCTGATGTCCATGCTTGATAATTCCCAAATATTCCAATTCGTTCATTATCATTCTAACCATAGTTGTTTTACCCTCTCCATTACGTCCAACAAAAGCAACTTTTTCACCTCTCTCAATAGTATAATTTACTTCTTTTAAAACTTCATGATTACCGTAGCTTTTAGAAGCGTTTTTTCCTTCGAGGGTAATTATTCCTGAATGAGGAGCAGGAGGAAATTTGATGCGTAATGCTGCATTATCAAATTCGTCAACTTCGATACGTTCAATCTTTTCTAGCTGCTTGATTCTTGATTGAACCTGAACTGCTTTTGTTGCCTGATACCTAAACCTTTCTATAAACTTCTCAGTATCCTCGATCATTTTTTGCTGATTTCTATAAGCAGCAAGTTGTTGTTCTCTTCGCTCTTCTCTTAATTCTAAATATTTAGTATATGAGGCTTTATAATCATATATTTTCCCCATCTCTATTTCAATAGTACGCTGAGTAATGTTATCTAAAAAGGCTCTATCGTGAGATACTAAAATAACTGCTCCTCCATAATTTTTTAAGAAGTCTTCGAACCATTGAATAGATTCAATATCCAAATGATTAGTAGGCTCATCTAAAAGAAATATATCTGGCTTTTGCAATAATATTTTTGCTAGTTGGATACGCATTCTCCATCCACCAGAAAACTCTGAAGTTGATCTTTCGAAATCACTTCTTTCAAACCCAAGACCTTTAAGCGTTACTTCAATGCTAGATGCATAATTAGCACCTCCCAACATGCTTAGTCGATCATTTTTTTCACTTAACTGATGTATAATATCTAAATAAGCTTCAGATTCATAATCTGTTCTATTAGCCAACTCATTATTTAGAGACTCAATATCAGATTCTATTTTTTTAAGTTCTCCAAACGCCTTCTCAACTTCATCCCATACAGTTCCTGTATCGTCATGCTTCATATGCTGAGGCAGATAACCTACTTTTACATCTTTTGGACAAGAAAGAGCTCCTTTTGTAGGTGATTGAATTCCGGCTAATATCTTTAACAGTGTTGATTTTCCAGCACCATTTTTGCCGGCCAAGCCTACTTTATCTTTTGGATTTATTAAAAATGAAATATCATTGAATAAAGAAAATCCTCCAAATTCAACAGATAATTGATTTACAGAAACCATTAATCTTAAATATCAAAAATTAAAAAATTACCGAATTGGTTTTCGGTATATATCAAGCGAAGGGGTAAAAGCAATAACATATAATCCATTGTTATAAAATCCTCCCCAATTCTCGTTTCTAACAAAGTTAAAATTAAACTGTACCTGACTACTCGTAAAGTTAGTCAAGCAATGTTCAAATTGCTCTCCATATGTAGTAAGAGCTTTTAAAAAGAAATACGTAACATCAAATCCCCAAATTCCATATCGTGAATACTTAGAGCTATATCCAGAACGAATAAAATAAGGAGAAACCGCAAATGGTTCCGTGAGATACCAATCTCTATATTTCTCAGAAAAATCCTTCACAATATAATTTTCATGATCTAATACATATGGTGTTAAAATTTCTGTATCTAAATCATGTATTTCTTCCGGAATTAATGTCTGAAAACGCAACCAATTTCCAAAACCAATCAATTTTATTTTTGCATCTGTAGTCTCTTTAACACCATGTAAAGTTGTTACAATTTTAGAAACATCTGCTTCATCTGGAGAAGGAATTACAACATGATTAATTTTTTCATTACTTAATAAAACATCAATCCCTTGAATATCTTGTTCCGAAAAAGAAATTTCAACAAAATCGGGAGCTACACCAAATGGCAAAGTTTCCATATATAATCTTCTTTTTAATTTGGTGATTAATTGCTCTTCTTCAATACTTGGTTCTGGTGATTTAAGTACAACAACCCTTGTCTCTTTACTAATATTAACAATGTATTCAACATATTTATCATGTAACAAGGTATCTGGACTATTCACCTGAAATAAATATGGATTTTCATTTAAGTATTCATTTACACTTGAAAGAGGGTAAATCAATTTAATTTTATTTTTTAATGAAAAATCAGATACATATTTTAAATTACTTGCATAAGCAGGCCCTATTATCAGATCAACATATTTTAATTCAGGTTGTGCTAAAATTTCTTTTACTCGGTTTGAATCCGGAGCGGTATCAAACGTAAACAACTGGATATTAACACCTTGTTTTTTAAGAGAATCTAAAGCAATCAATGCTCCTTCATAAAACTCAACAAAAGTTCTGGAACGAGGTGACAATTCTGGTTCATCAACCATAATTTCAATCTCTTCTTCTCCTTCAATTTTCTTAATTATATTAGCTTTTCGTGTTGCCTCTAAGTCAAAAGGTAACATCAATGCTAATTTTATAAGAGGTTTTTCAAAATTATAGTCATACGAGAAACAATCAACTTTTATAGTATCAACAAATTCTTCCTCTTTCTGATTTAATTTAACCAATTCAAGTTTCTTTTCTTCCTCTTCTAATCTTGCTAGATAAGTTTTTGTAGGGATTTTTAATTTCATTCCCTTCCTAATATTAGATAATATTTTTGTAGGATTAGCCTCTCCAATGTCTTTTATATCAATTCCGTATTTTTTTGATATTGAATAAACAGTCTCTCTTTTTCTAACAGTATGAGTTATAAAATCTCCTTCCGTTGATCCAATCTGATTTACTTTTATTTGAGACTTAGGAATTCTTAACAAAAATCCCATAGGTAATTCATTAGGATTTAAATCTGGATTTGTAGCTTCAATATCTTTACTAGAGATGTTATACTTTTTTGAAATAGAATATATTGTTTCTCCTTGTTTAATGCTATGATAAATAAAGTCTTTATCTTCTAACTTACTGTCATTTATTTCATAAAGCTCATTCTGTTTTACAATATATTTTTCAGCTCTCGGAATACGAATACTTGAGCCAGTAGAAAGAATGCCACCACGAAGAGCCTCATTGTACTTTAATAATGTATCTACTTTTGTATTATACATCTTTGATATTCCATAAAGGGTTTCTTTAGGCAAAACAGTATGATAAATATAGTTGTCTTCCTTTTTTATAGTTTTCTGCTTCTTTATTTCAGGTATTTTGAAAATAGTACCTATAAGTAACTCACCTTCTGCGGCATTATTATACTTTTTAAGGGTATCAATTGGAATGTTATATTTTCTGGATAGATAATATAAAGTTTGCCCTTTTTGAATTGTATGATAAATAAATTTTACTGATTTATTTAATTCTCCTTTATTACTGTTTCTTCCTTCAATAACAGGAATATAAAGAATATCTCCAGGCTTTAAACCAAAAATAGAATTAGGATTAGCCTCATGAATCTCTTTTTGCGAAACTCCATATTTTTTGCTTATTCTATAATACCCTTCTCCCTTTTCTACAACATGTAGATAATATGTTTTACCCTCAATAATAACTTTATTTGTTCCTTTATCGTCGTTAACAACCTGCGACATAAGTACAGTAGATAACAAAAGAAAACAAAAAAGATTTATATGAAATATTTTTAATTTCTTAGCCATTTGGTATAAAATCATAATTATAGTGCCTCCAAAAGTATAAAAAGAGTATCATCAAAACAAAGACTGATTAGTTTAACAGTTAATATTTCTTCCATTTTAATTTTACTTTCATCCACTTAAAATTTATTTTTATTATTTGGATGTAACTTTCGATAAGTTTTAACCATTCTCGTGTGTATATATTTTAAAAAGTCAAATTCCATGTTTGTTTCATTTGTACGCAGAATTCTCAAACAATTTAATTCCTTGTTTTTCACCCTATCAATTCAATCTCAATTAAACTTTCAAATTTTATTGTTAGTAGATAATAAGAATTAGTGTTTACTATTACTTATCAACTTATTGAAATCATTTTTTATTGCTCTAAAATATTATAAACAAAAAAAAGTTGTTGCAACAACTGTTCCAACAACTTTCCTTTAAGTTAAATATCTAAATATCACATTTTTATTTGTGCTTCAATTTCTTGCATTTGGTTTTTAAAATCTTTATCTGTTTCGATAAGATTATTTACTGTTTTACAAGCATGTAGTACAGTAGCATGATCTTTTTTACCAATTTTTGATCCAATAGTTGATAAAGAAGAGTTGGTTAAACTTTTAGAGAAATACATAGCCACTTGACGCGCCTGCACTATTTCTCTTTTTCTGGTTTTAGATTGAAGGGAATCAACTGCTAATCCAAAATAATCACATACTATTTGTTGTATATAATCAACACTTAATTCCTTTTGAGTTTTCTTTACTAACTTATCAACTATTGAAATAGCTACATCTTGAGTTATTGATTTTTTATTCAAAGTTGCTTGCGCTAGTAACGAAATCAAAGCTCCTTCAAGCTCTCTTACATTTTGAGATATATTAGAAGCAATATATTCTATTACCTCTTCTGAAATAGAAGTAATTCCATCCTTATATAATTTGTGCTTAAGGATTGCAATCCTAGTATCATAATCAGGCACTTGAATATCCGCTGATAATCCCCACTTAAATCTGGACAATAACCTATCTTCCATTCCTTTCATTTCAACAGGTGCTTTATCTGCTGTTAATATCAATTGCTTACCTGTTTGGTGCAAATGATTAAAAATATGGAAGAAAGTGTTTTGCGTCTTTTCTTTTCCTGCAAATTCCTGAACGTCATCGATGATTAATACATCAATCATCTGATAGAAATTCAAAAAGTCATTTTGCGTATTGTTTCTAACAGACTCGGTAAACTGTGTTTGAAATTTATTAGCATTTACATACAATACAGTTTTTTCTGGAAAATACTTTTTAACATCAATTCCAATGGCTTGTGCTAAGTGTGTTTTACCTAATCCGGAATTACCATACAAAAATAGTGGGTTAAATGCCGTTTTACCTGGATTTTTAGCAACAGCCATTCCCGCAGAACGTGCCAACCTGTTACATTCTCCTTCTATGTGATTCTCAAAACTATAGTCAGAATTTAACTGAGGATCTACATTCAACTTTTTAATACCTGGGATAACAAAAGGATTTTTTACGACCGGCTTTTCTGAGTTCATCTGCATAGATACCGGACGATTTCGTAAATCAGTTTTATTATTTGAGGGTAATCGATGGGTTAAAGGTTGTTGATTTTTTTGATGAGGCGTATCAACAACAACACTATATTCCAATTTCGCTGAATGCCCAAGTTCTCTGCGAATCGTACTTCTCAAAAGGTCAATAAAATGCTCTTCCAAATACTCATAGAAAAAAGCACTTGGCACCTGAATAGTTAAAACATCTTCTTCGATCTTGAGAGGAACAATTGGTTCGAACCATGTTTTAAAACTTATTTGTGGAATGTTATCCTTTATTACTTTTAAGCAATTATTCCATACAATTTCATAACCGGGCTTCATTTTCTTCAACTTCCTCCGTCTAGTTTTATGTTAATTAATATCATCTTTCAAAAGCAAAAATTGTGAAAATATTCTTGAAAAAAAAATGTTAAATTCCTTGACATTTTCAATATAAAACTATCAGACTTATTTAGAAGACATTAAAAGAAATACACCTTATAAACCTACAAATCAACCTATTGAACATACTTCATTACATTAATTTAACACACGCTATGTGCTTAAAACAAAGGATTTGGATAATTGGATTTTTTTTTTTATTTTTTTTTGTCAGACCTCTATTTAACATTATATTCTAAATTTTCAATAGACTCCTCTGTTCAATATTACTATTTTTTGGAGTATTTTTCTCCATTAAACACAACCACCTCTGCATCAGGATATAATTCGACAATTGAGTTTTTAAGTTCCAAAATTCTAGAATACTCTTTTTCTTCTCCAATGGCATACAAATAATATTTGCCATCCCTTAATTCTTGAATAGTTTGATTATCGGATATTTGTTGTCCCCTCAATTCCAATGGATACTTTGATTTCTTTAGTAAAACCTTATAAACTGTATCCGAGTTGTTTTTTGGTTCCCGTTCCTTTCCGCTCCCAAAACTAATAGCACTAAAATTAACATAACGCTTTGGTTGTACTCTCACATCATTTAACAATCTATCCAGACTTACCGAAACGTCATTTAGGTTATCATATAACTCCTCATCAACTATTAATTTACCCAATGTACCTTCGCCCTCATTTAAAGAGCTTAAAATACCGTTTACAGAAACAATAGCAGTATTCATCTCACTTGCTAAACTGTCAATATGAGTGTTTTTTAATTGTTCCGATACACTTTTTAAATTATGCATCATTTCATTAAGTATTTTCCCATTATATTTTATCATCGTAGTAAACGAATCCAAATTAGCAATACTTCTACCTATTTGTCCATTTTGTCTGAGGTTATTATCTAAAGATTCACTTATATTTTTAAAGTTATATGATATCTCACTAATGTTACGTACAAGTCCTTTTTCATTATCCTTATCCAGGATAAATTGTAAATCTGCCATTACAGAATCAAAACGAATAACCATATTCTCTACTTTATCTTTCAATGGCAATACCTCTTGACTAACCTGATCTGCAAGATCTCCTGTTATCGAAGTTCGTAATGTATCTCCTGATTCAAGTAAAACATTATTATCTCCATATAATAAGCGAATTCCTTTTGAGCCCATTAAATCCAGGCTATATATTTGAGCTACTGAATTAGTAGGAAATTCAATATCAACATCAATCGACATTGTTACTAAAAAATCATCATTTCTTTCACCTAATAAAGAAATCTTCCTTACAGAACCTATTTTAAATCCTTTATAGTATATTGGACTAGCTTCCGTTAATCCATCTATTCTGGAATATACTCCGTATAATTTATATCCGCTAACAAAAAGATCCCTTCCCTTAAGGTAATTTACACCCCAACCAAATATGAACAATGACAAAGCAACTGCAAGACCAATTTTAACTTCTTTTGAAAATTTTGTCATAATAGACTCTTATTAGTTAAGTGATCAAAAATAATAGATTTTCATGTAAAGCAAAATTCGTGATTTTAACACCTATTGATATTTTACAATAAATTATACTATTCCTTCTTTTTAGGCCACCCAAATTGATAGTTATATCCTAAAGTTGCTGTAGTGTAACTAACATTTCCTCTAGAATTACTGGCTCTTCTGGACCATGCAATACTTAGATTAAACCTGTGTTTCTTTTTAAGGGTATAATTACTTCCAAACCTTGCAGTTAATACATCCCCACTTTTTACTTTATCGAGATATGTTCCATTCCACGATATGGATAAACGATTACGTAAGGTTTTCTCAAACATTCCTTTCCGTAAAGATAAAATTGGACCGTAAGCTTCACTTATAGATTGTGGTGTTTTATTACGAGAATAGTTAGTATTTACAGAAATATTAAAATCTATTGTTGTTAAAGTCCAACTATATCCTCCTGTTGCATTAATAAAGTTTGTATTGGAATTCTCGATTGCATCTGATTGCGATTGTGTGGCCTGTTGTATATTTATTCCTCCAGTTAAAGCATGCTTTTGTTGTTCTGACTCTTTAAAACGCCAATTACCATTTAGCCCAAAGTTCTCGTTTATTTGGGTAAAACGTAATGTATCCATCAGTTCGTACTCAGTATGTGTATTTGTTTCATCAAACAGTGGACGTACAAATGAATAATTATAGAAATTTGAGTAGGTGGCATTAAAACTTAGCTTATCAGATGGTACAAATCCAATATTTACAGTATTAATAACATCCCTTTGATCGGTTTCTGATTGATTATTTAAATTCGTTTCCCGAATTCCCATGGTTGCTGACACATTTATCTTACCATTTAATATAGATGTGGATGCATTAAGTGTATAATTAATAAAATCATTGACCATATAGTAACTTCCTAATGTATTGTAACCTGGTTCAACATATTCAATTCCTGCACCAATAGAACCTACACGAGTACTCCAGGTAATATCGGATTTAATGGCATGATGACGAAATGTAGATGCACCATTTAAATCAGTAGACTTACTTATCCTACTGTCTTCACTCAACGAACTAACTGCTACTTCACCTCTTATCGCAATACTTTTAACTGGTCGTATTGAAAAGGTAGTACCTACAACCACATTATCTTGTGGTGTAATACCTAAAGAATCAATATACTCCACTGGCTTACTCTCATCATCCCATGCTCTGAAAAAATGAATTCCAACTTCACCCAATTTAAAAACATACTGTGTTTTAAGTCCCATCCCCATTCTTCTATATTGAGGATTGTAACCATTAATTGTGTCTCCTTTTGATTCTTTTAAAAGTCTTCCATACATGGTACTTATCTTAAATTTATCGTTGGGAGTTAAATCTAATCCTACCCCAGAGAAACTATGACCATTTAATGAGTAAGGTGAAAAGCTCATACTACTCCATCCCAAATGTGCAGTTATCCATTTATATGATGGGGATAGTGTAAACTGATTAAATGGCTGAGTGTAGGTCCATTTATAATTGGACCATGTAAATGATAATGGTACAGCCATTCCGTAAATAGTTGTATTTAAATTACCGTTAACAACTAATGAATAAGGATCTGTTCCATTAGCTGCATTACTTCGATAAACTTGGTTAACATTTAATCCTCCATTTATTTTTACAGGATCCTTTTTGCCAATTTGATCTAATTGCTGACTATTAACTGACTTTGGTATATTTAATAATACGGTAAGTAGTAAAATTAATTTTAAAGATAATTTTGCTTTATATAACATAGTACAATTCAAAAATCTTACTGTTAATACAGAAGATTACTCAAGTTTTATTTCGGTTTGATTACAAATTCTAATTCTTTACCATAATAGAAAGATGACTGATACTTAAATACATTTCCGTTTACACCATCAATCATTTTCCAATTACCATTATTGTTTGTGCGAGCATAAATAATAAACCTGTTAACAGGATAAGGGGGTACATCCCAAGTAAGTTCTACTACTTTATTTTTTTTATTATTCTTTATTTTAGGCTGAATCCACTCTTCTTTTTGTTGACGTGGATTATATTTGGCTGCAACTGGTTTGCCTGGTTTACTTTCATTACCTGCCTCATCTACAGCAATTATCAAATAACGATATGTATATCCACCCTCGCTAGGTTTATCGGTATACATAGATGCACTGTCTGGTGAAAAAATATTAATTAATTTCCAGTTAGCTCCTCCCTCCCTATTACGGTACAATAATATTTTTTCAACGTCTTTTGATGGACTATTAACCCATGTTATAACCACACCACTGTCTGATGGTACAATTTTCTTTATTAACGGAGACGCAGGAGGAACAATATCCGGTCTTTCAAGAATTAATATTTCTGAAAATTCGGATTGGTTTTGGTTTTTATCATATGCTTTAATTTTATAGTATACTTTTTCGGTTAGTGTTTTAATGGTAATAAAATCGTTATAAACAGTATCTTGAACGGGCTTTGGTGTAATGGCCGAAAATTCTTCGTGTAATGCATTTGCTCTATAAATTCTATAGCCATCAATATCTTCATCAGCGTTAGCCATCCAATGTAAATTTACCTTACCTGATGTATCAATAATTGCCTCAAGTCCTTTGGGTTTAACAGGAGGAAATGAATCAACCAATTGAATCATTTGTGGGATACTATACCCTCCTCCACCATGACTATTAAAGGCTTGCATACGATAATATCCGGTTGCCAAAGGTTTTTTATCATGATATTTTGTACTCATCACAGAAATACTATCGGCCAATAATTTAAATCCTTTAGAGTATTCGGTAGACCTAAAAATTCTAAATCCTTCAACCTTCTCTTCTTTCTCATTGGGAAACTCCCACTCTAACATTACTGTTTTACCATCTGGTGAATATTTTTTAATAATATGTGGTACACTAGTTATTGCATCTACACCATGCACTGTAACAGTTTTAGAAGGAGGACTTAATTCGCCAAAAACAGAAATACCAATTACACGATATGTATAATTAATGTTATTATCAGGAATAGTATCTAAATAATAATGATAAGGTGCCTCATCTCTGCCTTCAGGGGTTGTATTAATTGTAGGAGAATTATTTAAGCGCTTAAATGTTTTTCCTTCATCTTGAGACCTTTCTATCCAAAAACTGTTAAAATACTCTGTTTGATATTGATTATCCCAAGTTAAGGTTACAGTACCATCTCCACCTTCTGCTTTTAAGTCAGCTGGGGCAGGTAACGGCAAATATTCATCTACACCTGTAAAAAAATAAGCCGTATCTTTTTTCATATCAGCTGGTACATAATCCGCATATACTTTATACAAGTACTTCTCCCCTGGTTTAACATTTTTATCAATAAACATCAGACCATGATACTGTGCTACATTAATACTCTGATCGGCTGCAAACAATGCAAAACCATACCTATTTTCCTGCTCTGTGGCCTTATTAAAAATATCCATTATGCCCATATCTTCTTCTCCAGCCTCTACTTCAAAGCTATCGCCATATATCGACTGTGCAGCTACACCAGCATATTCATCTCGTAAATCTAATTTTTCCCAATCTGTTAATGGTTTTGGTTTTAATGGTTGATCAGTTAACAGGATAGCTTTTCTTTCTTTTAATAGCTCACCATCCTTTAATAACAATGTTTTGGTAACTCTATAACCATATTTGTTACCAACTAACCATAAACGATAACTTGTAGGTGCCCATCGTAACATAATAGAATCAGATGTTGGGCGAGCAAGTAACCTAAGTTCGTGTTTTACATCTTCATCTTCCTGAGCTATAGCTTGATTAAATGGCATACTGCATACAAGAAGCAGTATTATTAATAATTTCCTCACGTTATTTATGTAGTTTAAAGATTATTCTTCGTTTCAATAATTAGAACTATACGTACTATCTTTTAAGAAGTTACTTTAACAATAGTAAAAACTACCTTACTATTTCGTTTTATGTTTATGTAACATGGAAATATCATAAATTACTTTTTTTTTAATTTAATAGCTCAAGAAATAATAATATTATCAAAATTACTATTTTTATTCATTTTACGAATATCTCTCTTGAATCCTGATCTTCTAATCATTATAACTTATTAAGCGGCATTACTAATGCAAACAATAAAACAATTCATTCAATTATTTTGAAACTTTTTCTGGCCTATAAAGTATTAGAGTGTAATTTTTAATTTTTAATAATATATACTCAAACCATGAAAAATTTTTTAAAACTAAGTGTACTAAGTTTATTGTTTGTTTCTTTATTTTCATTTTCGTCTTGCAGTGATGATGATGATAAGCCATCAATAAATATTACCTTCAGTAACGTAACCTCTAATAGTGTAAATATTTCTTGGACAGAAATAGATGGTGCGACTTCTTATGACGTAGATTTCACTAATGTTAAAACTGGAGAATATTCTTGGGAAGAAACAACTAAGAATTCTTATACCTTAGACAATCTAGAACCAGGCACTGAATATGAAATTGAAATTTTTGCATATTCAGGAACAGAATCAGAATCCATTGAGATTGCTAGTGCAAAGAAAAATGTAACTACACTAGATAAATAAAATAGTATTATTTTTTGTAATAAAGTTAAGGCGAGTCGCTAATCAGCACTCGCCATTTTGTTTTTTTCCCTATTAAACACCAATTTAAGTATTTGCAAGAAGCTAAAATTGTCTTGTTTGTATAATTGAAATATGGTATAATAGAAAAAAGTTACATTCGGCTATAGAGTTCTGAACCTCTCTTTTCAATTGAAAAATAATACTTTGTTTTTTTAAAAATCTGTTCATTATTTTATTGAAGCTCCAAAGTTCAACTATTTATTTTTTACACAATTGCAATGCTTAAACAACCACATAAGTAAGTGAAATTCAAAAAATTATTTCAGACAAACTGAAATCTACTAAGTTTATAAATTGCCTTGAATATCTCGCTTAAAGATTTCCAAACGAAAATCTAAATTCATTTATAGAAAACGTTCACAGCTTTTTATAATTAATTCTTCCGTCTTCTAAATGCAGTATAAAGTAATTTGTAAAACCTCAACACAAACATTTTCCTACCGACACATCATATTATTTATAATTTGCATATTACAAAGATTAATTTCTTTTAATTGAACATCTCCCGTTTTTTAACAATTGAAATCCAGGCCAAGGGTTAACTGACTTGTGCGTGTGGAGTTTTCAGGTACAGGCAAGAATGCCCTGGGTGTAGTGTTCGCCATTAACACTTTTATTATCGTGCTGATTTTATAGTATATGAAATTGAACAACTCATAGCTTTTCTCTTTGTTCAAGGTTTTAATCCCGCTATTTAGGATTAGTTTATGGTGTAGCGATGAAATTGAACTGTATATCAAGCTCATCGCGATTGTAAGTATTGCCAACATACTCTGAAGTCCTTCGAATGTTTTTACTTGTATGTCTTCTAATCCATAACAAGATTTTATGTGGCGGTGATATTCTTCAATCTTCCAACGGAACCCATAAGCTTTAAAAGCTTCGCTGATCACCCCAACAATTGATTCCTTTGGCGAACGTGTCAATAACCAGCAATAACCGCCGTTCTTTCTTTTTGTAACAACCAGCCATAATTCATATAGCTTGCTTTTAACTTGATATTTAACTTTCATGGCTCCACATTCATACTTTAGTAACTTCTTTTTGCTTTTCTGAATCTTGGTTGCCGTCAGTTCCATGAACAAAGGAATCTTCCTGCTGATTTTATTGACAGGCAATTCTTCCCCTTTATAAATTAGCTTTGTTTTTGCGTTTAACCGTAGGATGAAGTTATTGTCTTGGATAATTATGTGATCACGACAGATCGGCCTGTCCATGCCACGGTCAAATATATGGGTAACATCCTTATCTATTACGGAGTTTACTTCTTCAATGGCTTCAATTACCTCTTTGTTTTCACTTTTTGCCCCATGGTCAAAACTATAAAGCTTGTTAATAAGGGGAGTCATCTGGTGGTCTTTACTGAAATGGACAACATCCATTAACCAATAACCCAGCCCAATACTGCCTTTGTCCCCATCTTTTACATAGTCCAGCCCATCCATAAACTTTGCATACTTCTTCTGAATATCCGAACCATCAAACAAAATATAATCTCCATGATGGATTTTCCCTTTTACACTTTCCATATGCCCTCTAAATAGCTTCTTGAAAAAGCCCAACTTGTTATAATGGTTGCGGAAACGCTTTGTTGTCTGGCTTAAGGAAATATTGTCGTTAATGCCCGATGCTATTTTATTGACCAATACGGTTCCTGTTTTTAAAATTCCTGTTGTCATTTCTCTTATGCAACGGCTTTCTGGTTTTGTCATGTGATTTGAAAACTTATGAAAATATCCGCTTATCTTGTTCTGAACCTGTTTTGTTAATACTTTTGACATAAAGCTGGTTGTTTTTGTTTTTTTGTTTGTGGTTATTCAAAAATAACATTTTCAATCAGCTTTCCTTATGTGTTAATATTAATCAATCCCTTGTCAATACAGGAATTCACGAAATATAAAATCCGGTTTTCGGGAGATGGTCAATAATTTCTTTTAAGACTAACAAAGCCTTTATTGTCCATATTAACTTACACGCATTCTATCTGATAAAAATTTATTTAAAAAAAATATCCGGGAGCGTTTTTAAACCATTTGTTGTTATATAAATGTTACAAAGTTTATCACACTTAGTAAAATATATGTTATAAAGCTAAAGCCAACAGGCTAATAATATTAATGTTTTTTATATGCTAACAATTTCAATGAGGCGAGACCATAATTGGGTAAATCTGTTAAATCAAAAAGCAATAAATAAGAGTCTGTAGTACAAAAGTACCTGATGATAAAATAGCAACATAATTAATTCCGAAAAACTAATATAATGAGATTAAAACTAACAATAAGCATGTATATTTTGCTATTAACTATATGCATAAAAGTTAAAGCAAAAACCTGTTCACAAGATTCATTAACCTTGGTAAAATTTCAAAAAGCAGTAATGGCTAAAGGTTGGCCCATATACTGGGATACGACTAAACTAGTTTCAAGTTGGACCTGGGTAACTACTGAGTCCAAAACAGGAAGAGTGACTGGTCTGAATTTTTATGGGGATGACTTTCCTTCCGGACAGTATAATACGGATAGTATTCCACATTGTATTAATATCTTATTGGAGTTGGATAGTCTAAAAAAATTGGCAATTTCTGGAATGGATATCAAGTATGTTTCTGATGAACTCTGGAAATTTAGGAAGGATGATGCTTTTAAAATAAAACATCAACCTTGTATTTTGTTATAATGCAGCTTTAGTTTGAAGTTAGTTATTTACTTCGTAGCGGTTTTTAATATCTTTTGCAAAATCACGATAGTTATTTAGTTTTCTGTCATGTCTTGCTTTTAACTTCATTTTAGCCAATTCATCTATATGACTAAAAGCTTGGTCAAAGTCATTTAACCATAAAGAGCATTCTATAATATTAAAATGAAGTCCTAGTGCAACTTCAGCACTAATTCTGGCTTTTTTATTCGAATAGTCAACTTCATTTAGTTCTTCCTTCCAGATAACGATGGCTTTTTTTATGTCGCTTAAGTCAGGAGCGTCATCCGTTAGATGATTTTTTAGAATGTTTTCTGAAATTTGATAGGCTTCTGAAATTCTATCATAATTAAAATTTTTACCCTTTGCGTAGCTAAGGTCGGTGCGTCTGGTTTTAAAAGGATAACCATATTTATCAGCTAAAAAGTGTTTTGAATTCCAAAGGCTAGATTCAGCACTCCCTTTTTCTAATTTTTTAATGGCCTTTTTAGCTTCAACTGGAGTTAGCTGGTTTGGGGAACTTTTTTCTGTCCTCCAAATTTCAGTATTAGGGATTACTCCCTCGTCAATTGTATTGTTGTTATACACTACTCTATAGCTAACTGTGTGCCTGTATTTAAAAGTAACTTCTACCTCGTCACCTTTTTTCTTTTCCTCCTCTTTTGTTTCAAATTCTGAAAAATATAGTTCAAATACTACCTTGTCTTCATCAGCTGTTACTCGTTTTAGACCCCTTATTGACAATACTTCGGAAATCTTAATGTCAGGTAACTCATAAGCAGTATTTTTTTTAGCGGTAACTTTCTTATGATAAGGTTTTGCAGGCTTAGTTTCGTTCATTATTGATCTTAACTGCTCTTTAAATATCATTTTAATATCAGCTTTGTTAAGAGAATCCATCCTTGCATTAAAGAGTTTAGATTCTGTCATGTAAATTTCCATGGCATCATCATATTTTAATTTAGGCTGCTGGGGTTTTTCAGGTTTAGTATTATTTACCTGACCCATTTTGACTTGTTTCTTTATCAGAGATAGGTCAGATTCCCCAATCTCGAACATCTGCTGATCTATTTCGGATAGTCGCTCATAGTAATAAGTTAATTCTGTTTCATATGCTTTTTTAATGGATTCGTATTCTTCTCCAATCTCCTGCTCTTGTTTTAAGGCAGCTTCTTTAGCTTCTGGTGAATCGCCATTTTGATAAACAATGTAATCGTATTTTTTCACTTTAAGCGGATGAGAGGGTAATTGACAATATTCATAGCTAATATCTTTGTTTACACACTTTTGTGCGTTTATTCTTAAAAATGTTAGCTGCAAAAAAGTCACTGTTAGGCATGCTAAAAATAATTTTGTGTTCATATTTTAAATTTTTAAAATGTTAGGTGAAAAGTTTAAAATATTATATACCATTAGTTTACCCTTTAGGTTACATTTTCTAATCAGGAATACGTTTTAAAGTAAAAGCTATAAAGCCAACTATAATATACAACGTTAAAAATCAACCTCATGCAGAATTAACACAATGCTATCTGTGAAACCTTTTCTTTATTGTTTCCATCCAATATTTTAGTTTAATTAACATTCGTTTCTTTAGAAATATTGGATATTTGCTCGTATGGAATAAATGTCAAAAATCTATGGCTAAAATTTTGTTTTTTTTCTGGGCTCACAATAACGATTCGGAGCAAAAATAATCCCAAAAATTTAATATTATGAACTAAACAACAAGTAGTTATAACAAAATCTCTTTTTTTTTATTCATAACCACCCTAAAAATTTAGTTTTTTTATTTTCCCTCCTGAATTTCGTTCTTACGGGGTAAAATAATCTTCCGAACACCCTTAATTAGTAGATCTACCCAATAAAAACATCTACCTGGCAATATACAAAATAAGGATTTGCAATCCGGGCTATAAATAAATGACCGGATTGCAAATCCTTATATCAAATTACAAGTGCTACAACTATTTTATGGTAACACTTTATTATATTTACAGCTCGTTTATTGCACGGATTACAAATCCGCGCGAGCAAGGGGATTTTCCCTGCTGTTCTTAATGCGTCAATTTTAGAGTGAGTTCTTAAGTTTTGTAAAGCTTCAATTGCTTTAACATCTGTTTTCAAGCCAGTTCTACCAGCATCGTCAAGAAGCTTCCAACTCTCAACCAACTCATCAAAATTCTTAATTGAATTTCCATCTAATCCCTTAAATGCAGCAGATAAATCAGAAATACACTCAGCACGTTTGCCAGCCTCTAAATTATCAATTTTTTCCAAAAATCTAGCTATGGATTCAGGTTTCATCTTGTTAGCCAACAACTCAAGTTCTTTTATAGATTCTTCTGACAACTTAAGCGAACTAGCTAATTGCTCAAAGCTTTTTTCTATGCCCAGCTCGCGCGGATTTAGCGCAGCGCAATCCGTGAACCTTTTTTTATTACAATCTACCCGCTAAAACTATCTACCTGGCAATATACAAAATAAGGATTTGTAATCCGACCTATAAATAAATGACCGGATTGCAAATCCTTATATCAAACTACAAGTGCTACAACTATTTTATGGTAACACTTTATTATATTCACAGCTCGTTTATTGCACGGATTACAAATCCGCGCGAGCAGGGTATATTCTTTCGTTTCACAAATAATTGTTCCTCCATCGGCAAGAACTCCTACACTAAGCAATAAAGCAAAGTATGTATTATCAAACTTTGCGTCAGGATTTACCTCATGCATAGCTCCAATTAAAATATCATTGTGTATACTTATTGTAAACGCCCCCTCCTCTTCATTCTGCATAAAGCCAAGCAAGATGGTTTCTGGGTCATGAATAAGGTCCCATTGGTATTTCCATAATTCCTCACCATTAGCATAATCCATTAGATTTTGGGTAGTGCGCTCGGGTTACAAATCCGCGCGAGCAGGGGGCCTTGCTGGCCTTCGCTCCGTTGTTGGGTTATTGTTTATCCAAAAAACTCTTATACTGCTTTTTCCACTCTTTAAAATATTCTTTCTGCTGATCAATAGTCCCTATATTTTCAGTATTTACATCAAAAATATCCAAGATCTTCTTTTCCTTTTCAAATTCATATGTAAACAGATAAACAGATAAGCCATTAGTACTATCTCTTAAAAAACCAGAAGCATTTATATCAATCCTAGACCCATTTAAGCAAATTAAATACCCTTTATCCTCAAAAAAAGATTGTAATTTCTTATACGTATCTAGATAATCTAAACTAGATTTAATTATAACTTCAAATAAATCAGAAACAATTTTTACATTATATGATCCATGATCAAACCTTACTTTTATTTTAATCTTTTCTTTTGATTTAATGCCAATCAAATATGTATCTACCTCTTTCATCACGGAATATAATTAGGGTTAGGAATTAGGTCATCTATAACATTACCATTAATATCAATTTTAAAAGCACCTTTTATTTGTGATGATGGTATCAAATTCTCAATAACAACCTCAAATTCATCTGAATAGATATTTACATCACCCATTGCAGAATAGTAATTATTAACATCTGTCATAGTTCCTTTTTTATCAACAATATATACATACCCTTCTTTATCTTTTAGAAATTTATCAGTTGTCACAGAAGGTTTCTTTGTAGTTCCTATATAAATACTTGGGGTATTATGCTCTACATAATCAAAGAGGTCAGTATTGCTCCCTCTTGCTGTAAATCCGTGCTCAAAAATATCTTCTACCTCCCTTGTATCTCCTCTATACAAATAGTTTTCTACGTTATCAATATTAGATTTGAGTGCATCTTCAAGATTTGAATAAACCTTTTTTATTACGACTGTAGCACCCCCTTGTTTCCTTAGCGCTCTTGCTTCCTCCACCAAATCATCGATATTGTCGGCAGCCTCTGTTTTCCTTGCGCTCCTTGCAGCCTTACTCGCCTTTGCCCCATTGTTGACAATTCCGTCCAACACATCTGCTCCAATGGTGGCAATATCAACACCGATACTAACAATGTTATAGTATTTTAGAAACTCCCTACCGCCTTCTTCTTTCTCTATGGCAGCTATTACAGAAGGCTCGTTGAAGACTTCGTCCAGTCCTGTTTTGATGATCTCGGTAAGGGCAAGCGTTTTTTGAAGCTTGTTGCCCACCTGCAGCATTTTAACCGCAGAACCTACACCTATATAGTTAAGGGTATTGGCAAACTGGTCTGTAACTTCGGATGTTCCCAGTTCTTGAGAAACGTTCAGGGCAAATATAGCAGGAAATAGACCACACTGGTCTTTCACACTGGAATATATTTTAACTGGGTCTAGTAAATTAACATTGAAAGAGCTCACCTTTTTCAATTCTTGCACATTGCCCCAATCGAACATTCCTTTTGGAAAACGACCTATATAATTAACCAGCTCGCATTCTTTTTTACCTCCTTCTATTTTAGCATAAGTAACAAAGTGACGTCCTCTATAAAATTCATTAAATTTATCCGACACCTTCCCCAAATGCACTATCCCTTTGGCCTCGACAAATCCACTCCAATTCTCATCGCACAACTGTACTATTTCATTGATGCATGCAGTCCTGTTTTCATCGTCACATGCCATCACCGTGCTTGCCAACAAATACGGATCGTCTCGTAATGCTTCATAAAGCCCTTTTCTATCTGAAGAGTTTTTGAGCAGGTCTATGATTATTTCTTCCTGGTCACCATTTGTCCAGGATTCCCCTGAAAGCCACCCTAAATACCTTATAATATTTTCTGTAGTTATTTTATTGTAAGCACAAACAGGTAAACGGGTCAGTTGACTATACGCATCCTGACTTTCTTTATCATCTTCATCTGGCAAAGCATTTGCCAGAGAAGTAAAATATTCATCGCCTGCATTGTCCAACAAATTGATCAAGTCATTTTTTTTATCCGAAGGAATATTAAAGTATACCCTGTATTTCCTGCTTTTTGAATGGAATAGTATACCAGACCCCTGTTCTTCCCTGCTGGTAATATCAATCTGGTTATCCTTTTCGGAAGCTGCCATTTCCGGTATATTAATTTCAACCCTGCCCAAGTCAGCAAAAGAGCACCCTCCCTGTAGTTGAGGGTGTATCCCATCCAGTTCAACTGTGCTTTCGCCCTGATATTTTGCACAAATAATTTTGTTCAGGTTTCCTGCCCAGGTATCCTCACTTGTTTTTGCATAATACATCCCCTCTTCATCATCCTGAAAAAGTGCCAGCGTAACCTTCTCCGGATCATGTATCAGGTCCCATTGGTACTTCCATAATTCCTCACCATTAGCATAATCCATTAGGTTTTGGGTAGTGCGCTCGGGGAAGTAGTGTTGAGCCTTACTGCTAAAGGTATGGCGTAGATTAAAGGCACCGTGAGCTAACTCGTGGGCTAATACATTAGTATTGTGCCCAAAATTAAAAATAAAACCATATTGACCTGTTAAAGGCATAAAGCCCTGTTTATTGGTTTGAGGTTCGTCTACAAAAAACAGGTAGTAAGTACCCTGTTGAACGCCACGGTCTTTTTTATAAGCTTTTACCACACGGCTCATATCGCTGGTATATTTACTAAACATACCAGTTCCGCTGGTTTTAAAGCTTTCGGAACTTAAACCGTTAAATGTAAAGTGTTGATCAATTTTTACATTCCAACTAACAATGGCAGGCGAATAAATTTTATCTAATGCAGTTTTTATAGCTCCTGTTCCTGTTGGGCACTGAGCCCCATTAAGAGATACCAGCACTACATCTTTTTGTATAGGCTGATAGCTTACTAAGCCAATAGCACCTACTTCGGTAAGTATTTCGTTTACTTTGCTACTGTCTATTCGCTCTTTTTTAATCGAAGCTGCTATAAGAGTTTCTTCTTCTCCTTCGGGTATTCCTGTGAGTAATAACTGATCGCCCAACTTACTTTTATTAAATGGAGCCAGCATACCACTACTACGAATATACCTTAAGGTATCACTACTTTTTCCCTTTATTTGTACATCAAGGTAATCGGTACGACCAGTAGCCAGCGATTTCCATGCTATTTTATCTCTGCTTTTATTGGTATTAAAATAACTATCGGGTTTTTTGTTACTGCTTTTTGGAACAGCATCAAATCCATATTTTTGTTGCTTTGCAGGTTTAAACAATGCTGTTGTACCATATTCTCCTGTTTGGGCAGATGTACCTACGCTACTTGTTTTAGCTTTATTGCGCTTAGGGTTAGGAGCAGTAAATACTTCTCCACTTCCGGTATCTGCTACGTAAACAGTTTTACCTTCCTCAGTTGTAATGCCAACTGTTTGCCCTTTATTTACAGTTATAGTTTCTGTTTTACCGCTATCTGTTTTTACTGTTACAGTAGAATCGCTGATTTGTATGTTTGTTATCTCGCCATCTACTTTTATTTCTACATCTGTAGATGCTTCAACCGATTTATCAGCATCTACAACATTTTCGTCATCATCGTCGTCATCATTGTTCAGGATTTTGCCCAAGTTTACTACCATACCACTTTCTTCGTCATATATAAACTGAACTGAACCTTCGGTCATGCGGCGGTCGGCATTGATAAATATATTTTCGAACTCTACCATGAACTTAACAAAGCCCAGGTAAGGAACTAAAGCAAGTCCTTTTCCACTAAAACGGCCATTACTACCTTCGGCTTCAATCACTTCGATACTAAAGTCTGCAGCTTTAAAAAAGTCGAAACGATGTAACTCTTGCAATGGCTCTGTATTGCTTACATCAAAATTATTAGGTGTTTTACCACAGGTGTAATCTACATCCAGATTGGTTTTACATCGTACCGGGTTACTTTCGTCACTTTCTTCTCCTCCGCAAAGGGCAGTTACCTTAATTTCGTAACCTGAATTTTCTTTTAATCCCGAAAGTGTAATTGTAGGTACATCCGTTTCGGTACTTTTCCAATCCTGCTCATCGGTAGTTTTATAAAATACACGATATAACTGAATATTAGGATTATTACTTAATTTTAATTGGACAGTTGTTGTGGTTACTCCTGTAATTTGCACTTCGGGAGTTTCGCAAGACTGACCATAACTAAAGTTATACACTTCAGACAATCCATCGTTTTGAAATCTTGCTCTTTCTTCTAAATCTACTGATTGCACTTGCCAAGCGTATTCCATACCATTTTCTAATGGTGGCATACCCATATCGTACAGCAAGTAAGGTTGTTTTGTATCTTCGGTAAAAATAGGTGGTGATACTTTTACAACTTCGTAAGGATTTCGCCCTTCCGGACGTATTTCATATAAACTAAAACGGTAAACAGGATCTGTTTGGGGATCGTTAGGAATGCTCCCCATCCACGAGAACCGTAAGGTAGGATTACTAATTAGGTCAACTTCAGCATCTTTGGTAGGAAATGTAAGTCTTGGTGCACGGGTAAGGTACATTACAGCTACCCCAGGCATTGCTTGTGATATGTTAATTTTATGGTAATAGTCCCATAACTCTACACTTATTTGATAAACACCCTCAGGTAGTCTTCCTGTCCGCTCATATTCTCGAAGGCTATACCCCTCAAACAATAAGTTTTTGGGATTAAAGAGAGGTTCTAAATCCATACCCGTGAGTACCTCGTGCATTCCTCCATCCAGATAAAATGGCTCCTGATACATTGTGGGTTTGGTATGAAGTTTTATTCCATTACCTTTTATTACTAACCTAAAATACACTGCATAACTCTCCAACGAAACATCATCTACGTTAATGTTAAGCTGCATTCGTCCCGGCTCACTGGCAAAACCACTAAGCGTGTAAGGCATAGGTGGTGTAAGCACAGTATAGGTGCGCACAGGATATACAGTTTGCGCCTTGCTAACAAGCGTTATAGCCAGTAGTATTAAAAGTATGGTTAATTTCTTCATGCTCTTATTTAGTATCAAGTATCAAGACTCAGGTATCAAGATTAATGAACACTGAGACACAATGACACTGAGATTTTGTTATAATGTTATTGACTCTCTATTTAGGTTTAATGGTTATTAGTTAATAATTGGTCAATAGTTATTGGTTTTTTAGTCACTGGTTATTGATAGTTGTTATCATCGGATGATTAAATTAGTAGGCAAATAATCATCCAATGAATAATAAAAAACTACTTTTTAATGATTTTGATTACTGTACTACTGTTGTATTTAAAAAAGTAAATACCATTTGGTAATTCTATGATACTTGCATCGGTTTTACCTATTTGGGTAGCAATAGTTTTAACTAAAGAACCCGAAGCGTTGTACACCTCAATATTGCCATCAAAACCATTGTTGTTAATTGTAATGTTACCTGTTGTTGGATTTGGTGCAACTGCTATTTTGGATTCATTACTTATAGTGTTATTTATACTATTAGGCAATGTTGCTGTTAATGTTATATCCTTATCAGTTACGATATCACCAGGGTAATAATTAGTTCCGTTAGATCCAGAATATACTACTGAAGAACCAAATTTATGCTCAGGTAAGTTAATTTGTATACCAGTATTCATGTAAAAAGTATTCGCTTCAATTACATCTATATTACTAGGAGCATCAAACATTACATTTTTAATGTTATTGGCATAAAAAGCATATACTTTTATAGTTTTAATTGAAGATGGCAGATTTAGTTTGCTTAGCTCATTACCTTGGAAAGAACTTTGACCAATATATTCTAATGTATTAGGAAACTGAACCGATACTATTCCTTTGTCGTAAAAAGGTTTACTACCCCATGAAAAATCTTCTATACCTACTACAGTTTGTCCGTCAAGGGTTGAAGGTATACTAATAGCTTTTCTGTCGAAACTATAAGTGCAGCTATATATATATCCATCTATTACATTAACATCATCATCGGTTAAAGTATAAGGAGCAATAGCATAATAAGCGATGGTAAAATCGTTAATTTGGTCTCCCACTTCAAATTCTTCACCATTTTCGCTTAAATAGTTAATAAATCCTGAGGTAATGTTGTTGGGTAAAACTATTTTGCTTAAGTCATAGTTATACGCAAAAGCGCTTAAACCAATAGTTTGTATATTACTATTGTCTTCAAAGTTAACCTCAAGTAATTCGTTACCTTTAAACGCATTTTTTCCAATTTTAGTCATTGATGCAGGAATGGTTAAACTAGTAATACCTTTATCTGCAAATACTCCTCTGGAACTACTTTCATCAGCAATTTCGATTACTGTTTGAGTATTTAAAATACTTGGTATAATAATGTCTGTATAACTAAAATCATAATTACAAACAGTAATAATTCCATCTTCTATAGTCACATCTGCATCTGTTAATGTATAGGTTACTTGTGCAATATATGAATCATAAAAATTTGTTATTCCATCTCCAGGCTGGAACACTTCACCATCTTCATTAAAATATTTAACAAAAGTCGCATTAGAATTTGTTGGTAATTCTATTGAGTTTAATGAATTATTTCCTGAAAAAGCTACTGACTCAATTTTACGTAACATACTATTGGCTTCAAAAGTTACTGAAGTAAGCTTATTATAGTAAAATGCACTTCTTCCAATAGTTTCAATAGTAGATGGAATGGTTACTGCAGTAATATTTTTTTGGCTAAACACCTCGGCTGCAATTCCCTTAACATTGACTCCATCTAAAGTTGAAGGAATAATAATTTCGGTGTTACTAAAATCGTAGCTACAACTGATAATATTAGCATCTGCATCTACCTCAACATCATCATCTTGCAAAGTATAAGCCTGTGCACTCAATAAGGTTGGTGTAATTAAAAAAATGGCCATAAAGGTTTGAGCTAAACGCTTGGTTTTGATTGTAAATGTTTTCATCATATTTACTTATTTATTATTAATAAAATTTAAACTATAATCGATTTCCTCTATTCATAATTCCTTCTTACAATTAAAAATCAGTAGTCAATGTTCTCCTTTATTGATTACTGTTATACTGACCACTGCTAATTGTTTAACTGATTACTGTACCAACACTTTGGTTACTCTTCGCTCATCTCCTACTTCAACAAATACAGCATATATACCTGGTGTATTTATATTAAAATCCTCGTTATAGGTATCTAAACCATTAACTTTTCGTTTTTCAATAATTTGTCCATTTTCAATTCGAACCACATAATATGTAGCATCTAATGTTTCGCTTAGTTTTACTTTAGCATTAAAGTTTCCATTACTTGGATTTGGTGAAGCCACAAGAGAAATAATTTTCCTGCTCGCAACATCATTTTGACCTCCATCCTCATCATGTTCTACAGTTGGTGTTACAAGAATACTTTTACGAGCCTGGGCCATACAATTGTAACTATTAGCGTTAAGTATTACCTCGTAGTTACCTTCTTCTTCGAATATTACTTTACAATAGAAATCGGACTCCTCTGTAATATGATGCTTCCCACTAAAATTCCAACTGAAGCTTTGAGGTTTAGGCTGACTTACTTCAATAATCATTAATGTATCACCTGCCGGAACACTACTTGCCATTAAAAACTCAGGTGTTAAGTCAGTTGCTCGTGTATCTACCTTAATTGTATCTCTTCCAACGCAATCACGTTCATCGGTAACCTCAACATAATATTCTGCCTTGTCGGTAACAACCCATGCTGTATCAATTGCTGTATGACCAAGAGTATTGCTCCATTTATAGTCTTCGAAATTACCCGGATATAACCTAACATTATTTCCTTCACAAATTACCTGATCCTCACCCAACTGTGGATAAATAGCAGTTTCGTAACGCATATCGTACTCTTTTCTGATATGGCAATTAAGCTTATCATATACATCAAGCACATACAGTCCAGTATCTAACTTATTAATATTATTATCATTCTCTCCATGTAACCATTGGTACTCAAAAGGTTTACGACCACCTTCAGCAGTTACCTTTATTTGGCCATTTTCTACACCAAAACAAAGAGGAACTTGTAAAAGATTAAGGGTTATGCTTAACGGATCTGGCTCGTAAATACTAAAGCTCTGGTTATCCTCACATCCATAAGTATCCCAAACTCTTACGGAATAACTACCACCACTTAGTCCATCAATATTATATTGGTTCGAACCATTTGACCACAGCACACTATGACTCCAATCCATTGGAGAAACTTGTATTTGAGCACTACCATCTGCATCGCCATTACATGTAACATCAATACTGCTGTAATCATCAATTTTCAAATAACTCAAATCTACCTTAATAGTATCAAAACCTAAACATTTATCAACATCGGTTACTTGCAGATAATAAGTATCCGGATCTTTAATTTCAATGCTTCGTTTACGGGATGTAAAGCCGTTTATTGATGACCAACTAAATTTATTGTAGCTGCCAGCATCAACAGGTAATGCATTGTAGTGACAAATTAAGGTGTCGTTACCAACAAATGGTGTTAAAATTCTACGATATGATAAATCAAACTCCTTTTGATAGAAACAATTATTGGCATCGGTTACATCTATACGATAATATCCTGTATCCAATTGGTTAATAGACTCATCAATTGCTCCATTATTCCAGTTGAAATTATAAGGTTTTACTCCTCCTGTAATATTTCCATTGATAAATCCATTAAAATTACCCAAACATAGAGGATCTTGAATAGCACTCACAGCATAATTTAACGTGTCTGGCTCAAAAATGCTAAAATCCTTACTATCAACACAACCAAAATCATCAGTTACGCTAACCTTATATTCTCCTCCACTCAAATCGTTCCAACTGGTATTACCCGAACCATCAGGCCAATAGATAGTATGGTTCCAACCAATAGGCGAAACACTTATTTGTGCACTACCATCAGCATATTTATTACAGGTTACATCCTTTTGGTTAAAATCAGAAATGCTTAAATAACTAACATCAAGTGTAAGTGTATCATAACCCAAACAATTATCCACATCTGTTACTTGTAAATAGTATATTGATGGATCTTTAATTACAGGAGTAGATAAATTGGAGCTATAACCATCATCAGATACTAAGCTATAGGTATGATATTCGCCCGGATTAATTACCAAACTATCATAACTACAAATTAGTGTATCGTTACCAATAAAAGGTGTTAAATACCTTTGGTATTCCAGGTTAAACTCTTTTTGATAGAAACAGTTATTGGCATCCGTTACATCAATACGATAGTAACCTGTATCTAATTGGTTAATACTTTCGTTTGATAGACCATTATTCCACAATATGTTATACGGCTGAACACCTCCCTGAATTTCACCTTCAATTACTCCGTTAAAGTTACCGTAACACAAGGTGTGTTTAAATTGATTGATGTTGTAATTCAATGTATCCGGCTCGTAAATGCTAAATAATACGCTATCCTTACACCCAAACCCATCATTAATATCAACCCTGTAATCTCCTCCACTCAAATTATTCCAGATGCTTTTATTCGATCCATCAGACCAGCGGATTACATGATCCCAACCTGCAGGCGATATCTCAATTTGAGCATTTCCATCACCATATTTATTACAGGTTACATCCTTTTGGTTAAAGTTAGATATATTCAAATAACTCACATCCAAGGATAAAGTATCAAAACCTAAACAGTGGTCTTCATCGGTTACCTGTAAATAGTAAACAGAAGGATCCTTAATTACCGGACGAGCAAGTGTTGAGTGATAACCTGCATCAGAAACTAAGTTATAAGTATGATATGTACCCGGATTAATAATTAAACTATCGTAATGACAAATCAAGGTATCGTTACCTATAAACGGAGTTAATGTGCGTTGGTAATCGAAATCAATATTAAAATCTGCTACACAATTGTGTTCATCGGTAATGGTTAAACCATAATTACCCGGTTCAACATCTGTTACTTGATTTTCAACACTACCGTTGGTCCAGGTATATTCATAACCAGTTGTACCTCCTTTTGCTTGCACTTTCATTATACCCTGAACACCTCCATAGCAAAGCGGATCGGTAAAACTAATGGTATCATATTCTAATGGATCAGGTGTTTCTATGGTAAACTTCTTGGATGCACTACAGCCTTTATTATCCCTTACTAATAATTCATACTCATCAGAAACTATTCCCCACACAGTATCATTATCGTGATGAGTTATGGAAGATGGCCAACTGTAATAATATGGTGCATTTCCTTTTATCACCACTGCTTTAGCATTACCATCGCTATAACCAAAGCAGGTAACTGGTGTTACTTTTATGGTATCAATAGCTAAATCGGTAATATCACCAACCACAAACTCAAACGGAAGTGTACACAAATGCTCATCTGTAACTAATATTTTATAACGAGCAGAGTATAAATCAGAAATATTTGCATTGGTTTCACCCTTTAACAAAGTTTCGGTGGTGTTATCATCGGAAAGCTTATACCATTGATAATTATATGCTCCAACTCCTCCTTTAAACTCCGTTTCTATGCTTCCCTCGTTGTTCGAACATCTTGATTTAATGATGGTATCATGGGCAACCTCAATTAAATCAGGTTGAGAGAGAACTATATTTTTGACCGAAGCTTCACAATTCTTTTCATCCTTAATGTAAAGGTTATATGTTCCAATTGGAAGATTCTCAACACTTGTTCCTTCCTGCCAATTAGCTTCGTCAATTGATATATGATATCCACCATTACCTCCATTTACATTCAGCCTTATATCTCCATCGCTTCCTCCATAACAATTGATGTCCTTGTGCGATAAATAGCTTGATGTTAGTAAATCAGGTTGTACTACTACAATGGTACTATCCCAACTAATACCTGTACTATCAGTGATTGTAATATGGTACTCTCCTGCAATTAAATCATTAAATAAACCATTGGTTTGTGGAGCCTCTGTGTTATTTACCAGGGTATAGTCTCCCCATCCTCCAACAGGATTTACTTCAATACGGCCATTGCTTAGTTCAAAACAAGAAACCGGCTCATTTACTACCAAATCAAACCTTAAGGCTTTATCTGGTTCTCGAATTTGAACGGTACGTTCCATCCACTCGGATTGTTCATACACACAACCAGCTGTATCTCTAACCATTAGTTTATATTCTCCAGCTGGAATATCATGTAAGCTTAGATTATTGGCTACTTGTCCCTGCTCAAGCGGATTATTATTATACAACCATTGATAATCGAACCATTGGTTACCGTTATTAATATTTACAGCTATGTTTCCTGTGGATTCTCCTTTTGCCCTTATGTAGTTATGATCGATACTAATAGTAGCCGTATCTGGTTCACCTATTGAGAATACATCGGTGTCAACACATAAATTTGAATCCCTTACTGTGATTTCGTACTCTCCTTTTGGTAGCAATCCAAATTGATAAAGCCTTTCTGAGGTAAATTCTTCAAACACCACTTCTGGTTGATGAATATTTTGGATGGTGTATTGCAAGCCATTGTAATGATCTATTCCATTATTGATTGTTGCCTCTACCCTTCCATTTGCATACATCGGACATGTGGCATCAAAGGTGTTATTAACCGAAACGGTAAAGGTATCGGGCTCAGTAATTTCAAAATTCCAATCGTGGGTGATACCAACTGTATCGGTTATTTGCAATGTATAACTACCTGGTGTTAAGTTGGTATATACACCATTATTCTGTTGTTGGGCTCCGTTAAGGGTATACATATAATCGTTCCCCCAGCCTCCTGCTGCTATAGCTTCTACCGAACCATTTCCAAAACTCTTACAACTTACATTTTCTAATTGTTGCATGCTAAACTGCAAAGCATCTTCAGGTTCCTGGATAACAATATTGCGCGTCATCCATTCTTCACCTTCGTAGTTACATTTGGCAGTATCTTGTACTTCTAAAGTATAGGTTCCTGCCAATAAATTACTCATACTAAGCGCACCGGTTGTTTGTCCGCTTTTTCCTGCCATTGCCTCTCCATTAAATAGCCACTGGTAATCGAACAGTCCGTTTCCTTTTTCTATTTGTACATCAATAAACCCAGTGGCATCATCTTTTGCCCTAATGTAATTATGGGTTAAGCTAATAGTGGCTGTATCCGGCTCTCCAATATCAAAAAAGTCGGAGGCATAACATGCATTGGAATCTGTTACAGCTATTTCGTAACTACCTTTAGGAAGGTGGTTGAAAATATAATTTCTATCAAAGTTATGAGTTTGACCATATGTTAACGAAGTATTGTCAACATTGGTGATCTGATAACTCAATCCATTGTAAAAATCAACTCCATTGCTAACTGTTGCATGCACTTGACCATTGGCATAATTAGGACAACTGGCATCAAAGTCATCCTGAACGGTCATAACAAGCGTATCAGGTTCCGTTATGGTAAAATCCCAATTCCTAGTTATTCCTGCAGTATCTTTAATCTCTACGGTATAATCACCTGGAACCAGATTTGAATATGAACCTGATGCCTGTTCTTCGGCTCCGTTAAGGCTATAGGTATAATCTGTACCCCATCCGCCCGAAGCAACAGCATTAATCCAACCATTGTTAAAGCTTTTACAGCTTACATTTTTCTTTTCTTGCAAAGAGAAGTGGAATGACTGATCTGGCTCTTGAATTTCAATCGCACGCTGCATCCACTCTGTTGATTCGTATAAACAACCTGCGGTATCCCGCACTTCTACAAGGTATGTCCCTGCTATTAATCCAGTTAATGAAATGCTTCCGGTTTCGTTATCTTTATCCGAGTAAACTTCTGTTGCTCCCCTAACCACACGGTAATCGAATACGCCATTACCCTTTATAATATTTACCTGAATTTCACCTGTAGCATCATCTTTATCTTTTATATAATTATGGGTAACAGTTAACTCAGCATGTTCAGGTTCGTTAACCGTAAAATTGGTATTATCGGTACACCCATTTAAGTCTGATACTGTTAACTGGTAGTTGCCTTTAGGTAAATGGTTGTAGTTAAAACTTTCATCGTTTGTTAATATCACATCTGCAAATGAACTTCCTGCATCGGTACTTGCAATAGTGTAGTTAAAGTTTCCATTATCCTTTACCCCATTGTTTACCAAAGCTTCTACTCTACCGTTGTTGTAACCCGGACATGAAGCGTCAAAATCATTCACTAAATTCAATGTTAACAAAGGTCGGGCATTTATGGTGATGGTTTGCTGTGCAATATTCCCTGCCTTGTCCTTTACATAAAATTTGTGATCTCCAGGAGGTAATCCTGAGAACACATTACGACATTCCCAGCTCGTATTATTCCCATATGAATACAAATAATCCGCAGTGCTACATGAAGTTCCTGCCCCCGATTGCCAATTAGGGCAGTTGTTGTGTGCCGGATTAGTGCAACCATTATGATCATTCTCTGAGCATAACCAACCACCAGAGGCATTTAATACTACTCTACCGTCTTCTTCACCTGTGCAGCTCTCGTGGGTTATATCAGCTTTTAGTGTTAATGCTTCAGAGGGTTGTGATATAACTACTGTGTGCTCATAGATATCCGATCCACTAAAATAGGTACAGCCTTCTGTATCTTGTAGCCTAAATGTATAGGTGCCTGCCGGTAATCCTGTTTTTTCAAAAACAAAAGCCCCAATGATCACGTTATAGGTTACCGTTGCTGTTTTGGCATTTGCTTCAATATTACCGTCTTTTAACCACAGGTATAGCTCGTACTGTTGGCTACCTTCCGATGCTGTAATGGTAAACCTACGCATCATTGCTACCATTTGTACTTATGCAACTATAAGATAAATCTGAAAGTTTAATTTTTAAAGGTTCTTCAATTTCTGCATATATAATATTAAAACATACACTGGTACTTCTCCTTGTTGTTGTACCATAATTTGATACTCACCTGCCGATAGACCAGAAAATGTACCTTTATTACCAATTTTATTAAAAAAAGCTGAATATGGCTCATATTGGGTTCCTGCAACATTTAATCTGTTGATGATGTAATTGTATTGTGCCCCTGGATAATCATCATTTTGGATATCTATAGAAATACTACCATCAGCTGCCTCCATTACACTTAGGATCCACTGTACTAGGATTGCTCAATACAATATTAGGGTGATAGCCCACCGAAAATTGATTTGAGGTATATGAACATTTCTCCATATCCTCTACAAATACATGGTACGTACCCGTTGAAATATTATTGAATTGTACCGTTGTCCCTGTTTGTGTTTGTAACAAATCCCCCTGGCTGTCAAAAAGCTTAACCGTATAATTACCAGAAGCAAACGGAACACCTTGAGATGCTGTTATTTCAATAGAACCATTTGTTGCCCTTTGGCACGAAGGAATAGTAATAGTGGGATCGCTAAGGGTTACGGCATCATCACTTTTTACCACCTCATGTACTATAGTGTTTGAACACGTATAACTATCTGTAACTGTAATATTATAGCTACCTACACCCAAGCCCACATAATAAGCGTCAAAATTAATATTGGTCGAAGATGTTCCTCCGTCCATCGATAAGGTTAGCCCTGACGAATTTGTAAATGGAGAGGAGTAATCGATACCAACCTTTCCATTACTTGCAATATCACAAACCGGAGATTCTGTTGTTGTAGATGTAATATTTATATTACCATCATAATCTTTATCATCTATCGATACATTATAACTGTTAGTACAATTAACTCCTTTATCTTCTACTGTAACTGTATAAACTCCAGCATTCAACTTTGAAAACTCAACTGCTGCATCTGTATTTGTTTTATCATCATAAGTGTTGGATCCTCCTGTTATAGTATATTTTAAATTATTCCCAGCATTACGTGTAGTAGCTTTAATTGAGAAACTTCCCTTACTTTTTTCGCAATAATAATCTTTAACATCTGTTGGATTTTCTATAGTAACTGGACTGTTTTGGTGAGTTTCTACCGAAACAGACTCACTTACTTCACAACCCGAATCATCTATAACCTTTATTTCATAGTCACTACCATTAGGTAAACCAGTAAAAGAATAACTACTTGATTTTTGCGTTTTTTTAAGCGTATCATTCAGATAAAACTTATAATTAGATGTAGATGATTGTCCGTTTGCAGAACGACCACCAGATGCATTCACGATAATACTTCCCGTTTTACTTTCAGAACAATCAGCTAACTTGTTATTATTTCCCTCTGCTGATAAAGAATCATTACTTACTTTTAAATCCTTAACACTAAAAGTGTGGGTACATTTTCGACCTGTTGTTTCTTCTATAGTAAATTTATATGATTTACTAGCACTTAATCCCAAAATTTGATTTGTAGTTGAATTAAGTGTTCCTCCACCACTAACAGTATAATCTCCTTTTATCTTGTCTGCATTTGTTAGTTCGATAACGGCATTGGCTTTTTTGTAACAAGATTCGTCAGCTACCGTTTTATAACCTATTGATGATAACGGATTACTTTTTTTCTTCACTTCAAATGCTGAAGAAGTATGTTCTATACATCCTTTATTTTTTGAATCAACAATAATTTTACCATAATAATTTATGCCTGTTGTTGATCCATTTAACCTTTTATCGAAAGTTGAATTAAATGATGTTCCATTTACATTACCAGTATTTTTTATAATTAATGAATCCTTATTTTCATTTACAATTTCAACAGTATAATTTTCTCCTAGTTTTACACCTGAAATATTAAAGCTGACTGATCCTTTTTGTTCACATATATGATCTTTAGGTAAACCTGACAAAGTAATTGATGGTAAAGTTCGAGACGAAATTGTAGCTTGCTTTATCGTGCTACTACAACCACTATTGGATACATAAACCTGGTAAGTTCCAATTCCTAAGTTAGTAATATTTGAGCTAGTGTTGGATTGATATGTTGAAGCAGATGTTTTTTTGTAATGATAGGTATAGTTTGATCCCGAACCATTGGATGCCGATATAGAAATGCTTCCATCTGAACCTAATTTATCACAATAAGATGTATTTTTTGGTGTCAAACTCACATTAGGAATCTTCCTTGAAGCTATAGTAAAAGAATATGTTTCTGTCACTTCTGATTGGGGTGAATCACCATCTTTAATAGTTAATACATATGAACCAGCTTTAAGGCCACTTATTGTTTTTTCATCCCTATCATTTATTTTAATATTAGAATAACCTGACACATTACTACCACCTTTTTTTAATGTAGAGGTAAAAGGGCCAACTCCTCCAGCAACTTTATATTTTATTGATGTCGTTGCATTTCCACACAAATAAACAGGAGGCTTTTTTGTTACATTAATACCTATTGAATTTGGGCATTTAATAGTTACCTTAGGACTGGAGGTCGCATCGCATCCATTAGTATCCTCTATTTTTATAGTATGTGTGATTCCTGGAACTGATGCCGAAAGACCTTCTATTGTATACCCCTCTGAATTAGTTAAACTTTCAGAAGTTCCTTGCAACCTGTATTTTCCTGTTCCTCCTGAAATTTGAAGTAATGCACTTCCTGTATCCGAAGTAGAGTATGCCTGATATGTTGCATCGGGTAAACCTGATCCAGATGCTGTTATTTTATCTTGTATAGAATAAGAATTAATAATTACTGGAGTGGGAGGTTTTACTTCTTCCCAAAAGACATTTGGACATAAACTACCGACTGACGCATCATTAATAAAAACTTCAAACTTGTAGAGACCTGCTTTTAATTCAAGTGGATTATCCCCTCCATTTTCTTCTTCTGATAAATTACTTAAATAAGTGTTATCAATAGTTATTGTATTATTATTTTTTGAAACGGTAACATTAGAAGTTAAACCTCCATCAAAGTAATATGTATCCCCATTTTTATCAGGCCATTTTTCTGATGCCCCATTGCTTATATCCTTTGTGTAACATGAAACTGTTAATCGATAATCCATTGTTGAACTTGGTAAATCTGGGAAAGTAAGCGTCATACTTGCATCATTACTCTCTGTACATGATGGAGGCAAATAATCAAACTGAGCAAGCTTTGGAGTTTCTATAAAAAAAACACCTGTTATAATATTAGACTGATAAATAGTATAACAGGGGAGAATTTTAGAACCAAATTCTTCACCTAAATCAAAATAACTTTCACCTACAGAATGTTTTATATGAAATTCTAATTCATGAGATAACAGTTCTGGATTATTATATATAAAGTCATTTAAATCAATACTTCCAAACTCTTTTAGATCTTCTACTGCAACTTTCCAATCCTCCGAACCTTCTCCTGCTATACGATACATTAAATCATATTGCATATCCAAATCTTTTTCGTTATAATCTTCACCCAAGGGGCTCCAGTTTATACCAAAACTTTCATTTAAAATAGGGCTGTCAGGATTATTAAAATCAACACACGTTATTGAGTTATATTGTTCATTTAGCTCTAATTTGCTTAATGGATAAATAAGAATTTCGTAATCTTCGTATTTATGCCAGTAAGAATAATTATCTACTTTATAACTTTTGCTTTCCGAAGAAAACTCTAAATTCAAATCAAAATTACTCTGAGGTTGTTCATAGTAATCATCAAGTTGATACCAAATATGTACCTTATCTGGAACTTGATCTTCTAACATAGAGAAAAACCATTGATAATCATATGTACACCCAATAAGATCATCTTCATTACTTTGCGTGCATCCACCATAGCCCATTTCAATATATACTTTATTAATATCATCAATATCCATACAAAAAAAACCATCCCAACTACAATCACCTATATAATCAAATCTGAAAGTGATATAGTATTTTTCGCTACCAGTATGGCATTCCTGGTTTATATTATCACAATAAATAAGCTTATCGTTTCTGGTTTCACAATCATATGGAGATTGAGCATTAATATTATTATAAAAAGAGAGAAATATTAAAATAATATATAGAATAGGTTTTTTACTAAGTTTCATCCTCTTATATTCATTAAAAAAATGGTTAAACAAAAAACATTTACTTATTAATCAAATTAACTTGCTCAACATATATTTCATTCTTAAGGTTAATAAATCTCTCGCTTGTTATTTTGTTAATTCCTGGTAATATATAACTTACTTTAATAGGGTAATTTCCTTTACTCACTTGTGGTACAGGATATTGATACAATATTGATTTAATTCTGGCATCTACTGTTATTCCATTTTTAATTTCATTTGCCAGCTTGTTACGTAAATGATTAAAATCAGAAGCCCAAGTTTTTGGAAGCGAATAAACAATATGGGTTTTATTGGCTTTAAACTTATTTGTTCCTATTTCAATATCCTCATCTGTTAATAAATAGTTATAGTCAACTTGCCATAAATCAATTTTTTTAATTGGTGGCACTCCCAATTCATTTACGTTACGATATGTTATTTTGGTATTTGGGGTAAAAGGATAACCTTCATATATTAGAGAATGGATATTGGATTGATACCAATCAGCACTTTCTAGTATTGCTGTTCTTTTAATTAAAGGTTCAATATTTCCATTTCCACATATCTCATATTTATCAAACATTTCATTTCCATTTATGGTACTTACTAAAAGATTCAATCCTGGACTTACATTATATAAAGAATTAACATTTAATTCATTTTGAATGAATTTATCCAAAAACTTATTATACTTACTACATCTAAAATGTAATCCATAAAAAGCCTTTTCTTCTCCATCGTTAATAACTCCTTCTGCTTTTCGAGTAACAATTTCTGTTTTATCATCTTCTCCATTATCGATAACAGACTTTGCATTTTCTGTTACATTTCTATCAATATTATTACTACTACTTGTTGGTACATGCACCAATTCTAAATGATAAATTTTATCTTTTATTAAACTTGAAGGAATATTGGTTTCAATTGTACGAGTTTCTTTTATGTATTTTAATTCAGTATATATTGATTCTCTATTTACTTTAGTCCATTTTGCTTTTTGCACATAACCTTCGGTATTTTCGAAGAAAGCAGCCACTCCCGGATTACATCCAACATAAGCTTTATCGTACTCTTGCTTATAAAAGTTTACCATCCTATCCAAAGGATATGAGTAAGCTATTGCATGGTCGGGTATTTTATCGGGTAATGCACCTGTTGTAAATTCGGATTCCTTAGTCTCATAATACACCTTTCCATCATCACCTTTATATTGTCGCCACTCACCATCTACTTTTTCATCAAAGCTAACTTTGGCCACAATCTTATATTTGGTGTTAGAATAGAATATCTCATGTATCCTGTAAGCCAATGCTGTTTTATCTTCGTTCCATTCTATTTCACCAGGATATTTACTTCCATCCTCATTATAAATAGCATATTCTTCAAGATTAATTTTAAATGTTTGGGTTAATTCCGGATCCTCTGATATTACCAAAACCTTATCTACTGGCATATTAAATACTGCCTGTGGCATAGTAAATAAATCTACTTCTTCATCTTCATTAGCAGGAGTGAGATCTGCTATTATTTCGAGATCTGAAAGATCCTTCATGGTTCGAAGTTCACACTTCTTACCTAAGGTCATTTTAAACTTACAGCTACCTTTTATCATTCCTCCAAGGATTTTATACCTTCCTCCTACAACACCCATCATCCAGGTTGGATTAGGACCTTCCATTCGTATGGCAGCAGCTGCCTGTAAATTGATTATATCAAATGTCCTTTTACGTCTAAATATCTTAACTTTAATACCTATTTTACCTGCAAAGTAAGCATATGCCTGTCCTTTGGCATACCATCCATTAATACCCGGACTACCTGAACCTCCTTTACAATATACATTAGGTCCATAGTCCAATAACATAATATCAAAACCTCCACCTAATTCAAAACTCGCATAAAATATAAGAAAGGTTAAATCCCCTGTATCAAACTTAAAATGAGCTCCAAAGGCCAACCCTTTACCTTTTATCAATTCACCGTCTTTACGCTCTCCATTAAAGTCGGATTGATCCATATCAAGTATTTCCAATACCCTCTGGTTCATCATCATAGCATCAGGTATCTCATGTCCTGCCATAAAATAGGAGTCCACCTCCATCAATCCAACAAAATTTACTCCCACCGGATCTGTTGGTGTACCAATATGCAAGTACCATTTATCCGGATCAATGTGCACTACACCCCAACCTGCTCTGTTATTTTCTCCTGCACCTTTTAATACACCTCTAACATTTAAGAACATTTCCATCTCACTATGGAAAATATCATTTTGGAAATCCATTATCATAGCCACTCTAACACGCATTGCAGTTGGCTCTGCTTTTGGCACTTCTCCTCTAGCAGCCAATTTAGTCAATGCTTTCATGGCTGCATTTGATATAGCAGCCGGAGGCTTTAACATAGAAGCTTCTCCATCGAATCCAATTTGAGCTATACCAAACGAATTGGTAAAAGAAATCTCAAAATTTAACTTGGCATTAATAATATTTGGAGCAGCAAAGCTTCCTTTTAAACCTACCTTTAATCCCAGGAATATTTTTTTATCTGGCACATAATTAATTCCTGATAACGATTGACCAAATTCGCTTCCTTCCCCCTTGGTATCTTGACGCATTTTATAGAAAACACCTCCTCCAAAACCATTTACCAAAAATGGCCCTGCAGTAGCTCCCGGATTTTGGGTATAAAATCCATCGGCGAAGAAATACCTATACCCATCTACTTTTCCAAACACAACTACAGCTCCTACTTGGAATTTTTTCGCGAAGGTGGCATCTACTTTCCCTCTAAAACCATCACCATAAACCGGGTCTGCTTCTTTTATTTCTATTTGACCTATTAGACTAAAGCCACTTTCTAGAATGACATCTATGCTTATAGATGATAGTTCAATTCCTTTATATTGCCAATTAGATTCATCGATACTTGCTACAACATTCAAATGGGTTTTTCCAATAAATCCTAGTTCTTCTGCATTTATCAGATTCACTAACAAATCAAAACTAAAAGCGGCTCTGGTTTCCTGTCTTTTATCAAATTGAACATTGTCAATGTTAATGGGAAAATTGTTTAATAATCCTTCCCCACTCTCTGATGTTAGTGCTAAATAATCTAAATCAAATACAGGTTTCTTTGTAGCTATGCGTAATCCTTGAAACTTTACATAGGGAACATTAAATATTTTCTTATTTCCCTGTTTTTTACAATCAAAGGTTATACCCCCATTAAAGTCAGTTGCTGCCCAAAATTCTCCTCCCTCTTCACCAACATATATTTTTGATGACGCATCTAAATTAACCCTAGCGGAAAAAATACTAAAACCTAAATCTTTTCCAGGAGTGACACCAAAGTGATAATTTCCATCAGTATCACACATTGCATCATATTCTAAAGGATTATCAATTCCTTGTACAATTACACCTCCATCAAATTCCAGACGTTTAAAATCACCGGTAAAAAACTCCAGCTCAAAATGACTGATGGACATGTCCCAATTTCCCAATTTTCCCTGCCCATAAGTCAGCAGGTCATTAACGCCCATAATACCTGTCAGGCCAAAATCGTCTAAATACAAATTTTTAGCGTAAAAGGATATTGGTGTACCCGCCCTTTGCTTATGCTTTTTATCCAGTACAACCAATGCCTCCTGTACATAAAAACCTCGCCACAAAGCAGCCATATCGCCCGTGAAGCCTCCCGGATAATTGGCAGGTAAAGAAAAACCCGGAGCATTATAAGTATCGCTGCAATCCAACGTAACTTTTTTAAAGGAAAAATAAGCCTCATCAAAACCTTTAATTTTAAATGGATCTAAAGTAAGTTCGAGTAAAATATCATCTAAACCACTTGTCGATATAAAAAATTCAGTTGATACTTTCCCTTCTTCCTTTCCTGTTTGAGGATCTACCCTTACATATTTATTTTCATTAAGCTCTACTTTAGCCTTTAAACCCAAACTTTTAAAACCATTACAGTCCCAATCAACAAAACACCCAGGTAACCAGTACAAATAACTACTCTCACTTAACTTAGTTTTTTGTTCGGAAACCAACTCTAATTTAAATCCATTAATTAATCCACTTTTAAACGAAAACTTAATATTATTAGCCCTAAACCTGATAATGTTTCCATCCAAAGGATTCTTTACCGACATAAATGCACTGAATTCTGCATGTTGAGGATAAATAGTAGCCTGGTCTATTATTATAAAATAATCAGGATCTGCTAATGTATCGGTACTATATGATAAACCTACCGGTAAACTAATAAAAGTAGCTGAATCCAAACGATCAACAAATCGTTTTTGCTCCAGGACACTATTTTTTATAGCATCCATTTGAGCTTCTACATCAGATATTGTTTGTTCAACATCAGGTGCCAAATTAACGGATTCACTTATTAAATTTTCAGTTTCAATATGTCCAAATGTACGGTCAGATCCAATATTATAATCCCGAGCGTACATAAATCCCCCAATGCACCATGTAATGATGCTTAAAAGTAAAAATTTGGTCATCCTATGTAATTAGTGTGTAAGGTTTATTGTTTGTTTCTTTAATCTTTATATTTAATTCAGTTGGTACAAATAGTTATTACTTAAAATCCAATTTCTTACATCAAGTAATGTCTTTTCATAATCATCTGAAATTATATCTCCTGTTTCATATAATTCTACTGGAAAATCCTTAATGTATGGAGCTATAAGTTCCATAAGTCTGTATGCACAACTTATCTTTTGCTCGTTATCCGGATCTGTAGTTGTGCATTTTTTTTCGTCAACTAATATTTGTTGCAAAATATAGTCGAAACAAAGTCGGTTATTCATGTAAAGTAAATCAGGAATCAAATAAGTTATTACTTGATCGTTTAAACCTGTTTGTTTTACTGTATTTAAACACTCTTTTACCTGCTCAATATCTCCCATTCTTCCAATAGCAAGTTTTATACTCCACTTTACTGAAGCTGATGTAGATTCATCATTTAACAGATTTTTAAAATATGGGATTAAATCGTTTATGCCCAACTTCCCACATAAACGAATCATCTTTTTTAAATAGGGAGTGTTTTCATTTGTTACAAGAGCTGCAATTTTTGATATGCTTTGTGAATTAAAATACTCTAATGGAAGTTGTAGAAGATAATTTAAAGCAGTATAAACATAAGTTATATTGCTACTTGAAAGTCCTTTATCAACTAAAAAGTAAACATTATCCTGTTTAATGGAAATCTTTTGGTTTATTAAAATTTCCTGGTTTACTAAATAGTAAAAAAACAAAACATCTACCTCAGACTTTTCATTAATGCTATGGAATAATCTTTCTTTGGGTATAGAATTATTATTGAGCCAATTAATAGCTTCTTTATTTACATAAATACCCTTTTTATTCTTTTTGAAGAGTGTTTCCAGCTTTTGATTTACCTGAGCCTCTGAAACTAAGTTAAATAAAGGAAAAAGTAGAATTAATAGTGTATTAGTTTTCAATATTAATTAGTTTAGGAATTAAGCTTTAAATTACATATACTGTAAAATAACAATTAAATGTATTTCGTCTTTACGCACATTAGACCGAAATGTTTCATTATTAGAAGAATATTAAACTTTTCTTTCTTTTTTTCAGTTTTTTAAACAGTTTTCATTTACTAATTTCAACATTATTTTATTTATGTATATATGTTATTTCTTATCTCTATATAATTCCATACAACCTCATCCCTTATTCTTAAATTATAATTAACTTTGCCATAAAAAATTGAGCGTGCAATATAAAATAAGTGATTGGCTACCAACTACAGCTAAAGAAGTAAAAGAGAGAGGTTGGAATGAGTTGGATGTGATTTTGTTTAGTGGTGATGCCTATATTGACCATCCATCCTTTGGTGCAGCAGTAATTGGTAGAATAATAGAATCGATGGGACTTAGAGTGGCTATTGTACCTCAACCTAACTGGCGCGACGATCTAAGAGATTTTAAAAAACTAGGAATCCCTCGTTTGTTCTTTGGAGTTACATCTGGATCTATGGATTCAATGGTTAATCACTATACAGCCAATAAAAGATTACGTTCTGATGATGCATATACTCCAGGTGGGAAAGCTGGTTTTAGGCCTGATTATGCAACTCAAGTATATACGCAAATTTTAAAAAAACTCTATCCTGAGATTCCTGTTATTTTAGGAGGAATTGAAGCTTCTCTAAGAAGAGTAACTCATTATGACTACTGGAAAAATAATTTAATGCCCGGAATTCTAGAATCCGCACAGGCAGATTTATTGGTATATGGAATGGGCGAACTACCTTTAAAAGAAATACTCAGGTTATTACAAAAAGGTGTACCTTTTAGCTCATTAACAACTATTCCTCAAACTGCATTCCTGCATTTTGAAAAAGAATTACCAAAAAACAAAAATTGGAAAGACTTAACACTTTATTCGCATGAAGAATGTTTAAAGGACAAAATAAAGTACGCTAAAAACTTCAGACATGTAGAAGAAGAATCTAACCGTTGGCAAGCTGCCAGGTTAATTCAACCTATTGGTAATAAAAAAATTATTATTAACCCACCTTATCCTCCAATGTCAAGTAAAGAGCTTGATGCATCTTTTGATCTACCTTTTACAAGATTACCGCACCCTAAATACAATAAAAAAGGCACTATCCCTGCGTTTGAAATGATAAAGTTTTCGGTTAACATGCATCGTGGGTGCTTTGGTGGTTGTAGTTTTTGCACTATTTCGGCACACCAAGGAAAGTTTATTGCTTCACGCTCTGAGAAATCAATTTTAAAAGAAGTGAGAGCAATTACCCAAATGCCAGATTTTAAAGGATATATTTCCGATTTGGGTGGACCAAGTGCCAATATGTACAAAATGAAAGGCAAGGATCTTAAGATATGCGAACGCTGTGCTCGTCCTTCATGCATACATCCTAATATATGCACTAATTTAAATACCGATCACGCACCAATGACCGAAATCTATCAAAAAGTAAACAAAATGCACGATATCAAAAAAGCTTTTATTGGTAGTGGGGTAAGGTACGACATGTTATACAACAAAATGGCATCTACCAAGGAACAAGAAAGTCATAAAAATTATACCCACGAGCTCATTAAAAATCATGTTTCAGGTAGATTAAAAGTAGCACCGGAACATACATCCAACAACGTTCTTAAATTAATGCGCAAGCCCGATTTTAAACTGTTTTATCAATTTAAAAAGGACTTTGATGAAATAAACAAAGCTGCTAACCTTAAACAACAAATTATTCCATATTTTATTTCCAGTCATCCAGGTAGCCAAATTCAAGACATGGCAAACTTAGCTGTTGAAACTAAAAACTTGGATTTTAAATTGGAACAAGTACAAGATTTCACCCCTACACCAATGACAGTTGCTACTGTTATATTTTATTCTGGTATTCATCCCTACACATTAGAAAAAACTTTTACTGCTAAATCAAAATCCGATAAACAAAATCAAAGAATTTTTCTATTTTGGTACAAACCTGAATATAAAAAAAGAATTGAAGGTTTATTGAAACAAAACCGTCAACAAGACTTGATTAACAAATTATTTACAAGGGATAATAAAGAAATCTATTTTGCTAAAAAAAATAGTATAAATAATAACAATAGAAATAAACGAAATCGTTCAAGAAATTAAATTTAGTTATGGTAAAAAACTTTTTATTGGCATTAGTTATCGCAACTACCCTAAGTGGGTGTGCCGAACTCATGCAAGTAGTAAATAATATGGAATTAGACGCACCATTAACCGAATCTGAGATTGCTTCAGGATTAAAAGAAGCTCTTAGAGTTGGTACTGATTCTGCCGCACAGCATCTTGCAGCGAAAGATGGTTATTTTGGAGACCAAATGGTTAAAATTTTACTTCCTCCCGAGGCTGATGTTATTGTTAAAAATGCTGGTAAAATACCTGGTGGACAAAAACTTGTTAATGATGTTGTATTAAGTATCAATAGAGCAGCCGAAGATGCAGCTAAAGAAGCTGGACCTGTATTTTTCAAGGCAATTACTGAGATGACAATAACAGATGCAATGAATATTTTAAAAGGATCAGATAATGCTGCCACAGAATATTTTAAATCAAAAACATATCAAAATCTATTTAATTTATATAGTCCAAAAATTAAAAAATCAACCGATAAAGAACTAATTGCAGGTTATTCAGCTGGTGATACATGGAGTACATTAACTTCTAATTATAATAAAGTAGCTAAGTCTTTTGTCGGTCAAATGGCTGATATGAAATCCGTTGATGTTGATTTAAATGATTATCTAACACAAAAGGCATTAGATGGATTGTTTCTAAAACTTGCTGATGAAGAGAAAAAAATAAGAACAGATCCTATTGCCAGAGTAACAGATATTTTAAAAAGAGTATTTGGATAAGCCATATACACTAATCAGTTATCAGTAAACAGTTAACTCGAAAGATTTATTGATAAATGTTTACTGATAATTGATATCAGATCATCGTCCACTATAAAGTTTGCCTTGCCATGTATTTCTTTCTTTCAACCTTTTTTCTACTTTGGCTACAAATTCAAAATTCTTTAATCCCCATTTAGGTGCTATTAGCAACTCTTGAGGAGATTGACTAATAAAACGCTCAACAACAATTCTGGGATTCAATAATTCCAGAAAATCTACAACTAACTCAATATATTCATCAACATCATATAGTTTTACATCAAAAGAATTATCAAGATACTTCTCTCCCATTACAGAGCCCCTTACTAATTGTAACTGATGTAGTTTAATATAGTCTATTGGCAAACTTGAAATTCGCTTGGCATGATTTAAAATATCATCGTTTGATTCTCCTGGCAAACCAAGTATTAAATGCGCACCTACCTTAATACCTGCCAAGGCAGTATTAATTATAGCATTCTTTCCTTGTTCATAATCATGACCTCGATTTATTTGCTTTAATGTTTCATCATTAGTAGATTCAATACCATACTCAACAGTTACGTAATAATCTTCATTTAAATCTGATAAATAACTCAAAAGCTCATCACTAATACAATCTGGTCTGGTTCCAATAACTAATCCTATTACTTTTGGATGACTTAAAGCCTCCTGATAACGTTTTTTTAGCACATCAATACCCGCATAAGTATTGCTATAAGCCTGAAAATATGCTAAATACTTTTGCGTTTTGTATTTTGGAGAAAAAAAATGAATTCCAGTATTTATTTGATTAGTTATACTACTATCCTCTCCACAATATGCAGGATTAAAAGTTGAATTATTACAGAATGTACATCCTCCAACACCCTTACTACCATCTCTGTTAGGGCAAGAAAAACCAGCATCAACAGACACTTTCTGAATCCTATTTTTAAACTTTCGCTTTATATACGAACTATAATCATTAAACCTTCGCTCATGCCCCCAAGAAAATTCCATTGCTCAATTTTTATCTTTCAAAAATGAGTGCCAAATGTACTAAAAATAACAAAAAACATTCTTCATTTAGATTGTAGTTAATGTTTAATATGCGTTTAAAAATGCTGAATAGTTTGTTATATTTAAGCATCTAAAACTAAGAAATGATGATTAAACAAAACGATCAAGAACTATTACAAAGCAAAGGAATCTCAACCGAACAGGTAAACAAACAGTTGGAACAATTTAAACTAGGTTTTCCATTCATGGATATTAAAAAACCTGCTACTATTCAAGATGGAATAATTTCTCTGGATGAAGAACAAAAATTAATGTTTACTGATCAATTTAGAAGCGGAATTGAAAGTGGATGTACAATTACCAAATTTGTACCTGCTTCAGGTGCTGCTACCAGAATGTTTAAAGCACTTTTTTCGTTTATAAATGCTGATAAAAATGAACAAGAAAAGCTAAAAAATGAAGGTGCCATTAAAGACTTTTTATCACATATGCAACACTTTGCTTTTTCTGATGAACTTTCTGAGCTTTGTGGAATCAGTTTTTCTGATGAAAAAACAGTATTTGATAACGCCGTTTTAATAATTAAGAAACTCCTTTTACCAGATGGATTAAATTATGGTACTTATCCTAAAGGAGTATTAAAATTTCATTTAAAAGAGGATAAACCTACAACTCCCATAGAAGAACACTTAATAGAAGGTGCTACATATGGACAAGACTACAATGGCAATGTCAATATCCATTTTACTGTATCAGAGGATCATAAAGAACTTTTTATGAATATCATTAATAAAAATATTTCTTTATACGAAGCTAAATATGATGTAAAATTTAATATTACTTTTTCTACGCAAAAATCATCGACAGACACTATTGCTGTAAATCCGGATAATACTCCATTCAGAACTGAGAATAACGAATTACTCTTTCGCCCTGGCGGACACGGAGCACTTATCGAAAATCTAAATGATTTAGATGCTGACATTCTTTTTATAAAGAATATTGATAATGTTGTTCCTGAATTTAGACTAAAAGATACTATTCAATATAAAGAAGCTTTAGCTGGTATTCTTTACTTTTATCAGCAAAAGATTTTTGAATATTTAGATGAGTTGGATGGCAACAAAGATCTTGATTTAATTGATGAAATTCTTGATTTTATGCAGGTTGAACTTTTTATTTCGTTACCTGATAAAATTAATGAATACTCTGATGCCGAAAAAAGATTATACATTCAATCTAAACTAAACAGACCTATCAGAGTTTGCGGAATGGTTAAAAACGAAGGGGAGCCTGGAGGTGGACCATTCTGGGGAATCGGTATGAACGGAGAAGTATCTCTCCAAATTGTGGAAAGTTCACAAATAGACATAAACAATTCACAAAAGAAAGAATTAGTACAAAATAGCACACATTTTAATCCTGTTGATTTAGTATGTGGAATAAAAAATCATTTAGGTGAAAAATTTGATTTACTGGAGTATGTTGATCCTCAAACTGGATTTATTTCCAACAAATCATTAAGTGGTAAAGATCTTAAAGCTCTTGAACTTCCAGGACTTTGGAATGGAGCCATGTCTGATTGGACAACATTATTTGTTGAAGTACCTATTAGTACTTTCAATCCTGTAAAAACAGTTAACGATCTGTTGAGAATTCAACATCAACCAGAAAAAGCTACAAGTCATTAGACTTATAATTGTTAAAATAATTTAAATACCTAAAGGCATTGTTAATAAGTTATCAACAATGCCTTTTTTACTATTGCTATTAGTTAAAAATGTGGTATTTTTGAGGATATTAAACAAGGTGATTATATGCAAGAATTCTCTCACGCAAATCAAGACGAGACTAGGGAGGCGGTAGAAAAGTTTGAGGAGTTGGTAAACCACAATAAAGAATCCTATTTTGATGTTTTTCAAATTGAATCTATTTTTGATTTTTACAACGAAAAAAACTTGCTTGAAAAGGCAGAGTCGGCTATCAAAATGGGTTTAAAACAACATCCAGATTCCACTTCTTTACAGCTAAGATACAGTACATTACTTATTGAACAGCATGATTACGATGAGGCTATAAAAATACTGAATTACCTAAAGGAACTGGAAATTGGAAATGCTGAGCTATTTCTAAATCTTGGTATTATATATACTAAAAAACAAGAGAAAAAGCCGGCTATTCAAAATTTTGAAAAAGCTATTAAACTAATTGGGAACGAAGAACTGGAAGAATATATATTCGAAATTGGTTTTAGTTTAAATCAAGAGTTTTTTTATCCTGAAGCAAAAAATCTGCTGAAGAATTTTCATCCCAAATTTCCTAATAACGAAAATATTCTTTTTGAACTAGCTTATGCTCATGATAAACTTAGTGAAGTAGAAGAAGGAATTGATATATATAACAAATTGTTAGATATTAATCCTTATTTAGAAAATGCTTGGTATAATCTGGGAATTTTATACAACAAACTGGAAAAATACGCTCAAGCCATTGAAGCTTACAACATAACAATTGCTATTTCTCCAGATTTATCTGAGGCTTATTATAATAAAGCTAATAGTTTAGCACAAATTGGAGAATTTAAAGAAGCTATCAATTGCTACTCCGAATATATGTCGTATAGTTATCCTATGGCAATTACTTATTATTATATGGGTGATTGTTGGGAAAACCTGGGTGATTTTAAATTAGCATCGCGTTTTTATAAAATGGCTGTTGATTTAGATCCCGACCATATGGATGCATTACAATCATTAGGTAGAACTTCGTATCAGGTTCAAGATTACGAGACCAGTGTATTTGCATACGACAAAGCCCTTATATTAAGTCCCGACTCTTCGGATTTATGGTTATGTTTAGGTAAGAGCTATAAAAAGATGAAAAAGCCTGCCGAAGCAAAAAGATGTTTAAAAAGAGCATTGATTAATCGCCACGAAGATACAATGAGCTGGATTGAAATGTATCAGTTTCTTGAGGAAAACGAGAAAAGTTTTGACCCTGTGCCATTCCTAAAAAAGTTATTGGACAAAGATCAAACTAACGGAGCATTACATTACTTGGCTGCAATAATTTATAACAAAACTGGTAATCATGCAGAAGCACTTCGTCACTTGGTAATTGCTCGACAATTACTACCTGATGATTTAGAAGTTGTACTTAATGAGTATCCTGCGTTGATTTCAATGCCCGAAATTGCTGAATACATAAATACCCAACTTTAATATTAATAATTGTCTTTTTTTAACATCTTAGTTCGACACTTGTCATTAATATTTCAAGATTTTATAATAGTTTTGGCACAAACTACCCTATTCTTGTGCACAAACATTAATTTCACAAAATGAACATTAAATTACCTCACATTCCTGAACGTCCTGAAAAAAACAGAGAATATGGCTTAACCATGATGATGGACAAATGTTTAAGTCTTAAGGAAAGCGAAAACTTTGTTTCTTCCTCTGCAAAATTTACAGATTTAGTTAAATTTGGTTTTGGTACTTCTGTCATCACCAATAATCTGGAAGAAAAGCTTGCTGTATATAGAGATGGAAATTGTAAAACCTACTTTGGTGGAACATTATTTGAAGCCTTTATAGCTCGCGATATGTTTGATGACTATAGAAGGTACTTAGATAAATTTAAAATGGAATATGCCGAAGTTTCTGATGGTACTTTACCCATACCTCACGACGAAAAGCTTGAATATATTAGAAAACTTTCGGAACAAGTTACAGTACTTTCGGAAGTAGGTTCAAAGATGGGAGACAAAGTAATTACAAATAAAGAGTGGGTTTATATGATGGAAACCGAATTGCAAGCTGGCTCTTGGAAAGTAATTGCCGAAGCAAGAGAAAGTGGTAATATTGGTATCTACAACCTTGATGGATCTGCTAATACAGAACTAATTGATGAAATAAAGCTAAAGGTTGATTCTAAGAATGTTTTATGGGAAGCTCCTCAAAAGAACCAACAAGTTTGGTTTATTGATCATTTTGGAGCTAATGTAAACCTTGGAAATATTGACCCTAACGAAGTAATCCCACTAGAAACTTTAAGACTTGGACTAAGAGGTGATACTCTATTAAGTTTCTTACCTAAAAAATAGCTAATTACAAATATAATAAATCAAGACTCCTACATTAGATATAATATAAATAGACAAAATGGATCAGAAAATAACTCCTCAGATATTTATTCAAAATGTACTAAAGGGAATGGCTATGGGCGCGGCTAATGTAATACCTGGCGTTTCCGGAGGAACCATTGCTTTAATTACGGGTGTATTTGAAAGACTTATCAATGCTATTAAATCTTTTGATTTAACTGCGCTTAACCTGCTTTTTAAAGGAAAATTTAAAGAGTTTTTTAGGCACATCGATTTTTGGTTTTTAGTATCTTTATTTGTAGGTATTGGTATTGCTATTATAAGTTTAGCTAGATTATTTAAATATCTTTTTGTAGAGTATCCGGTCTATATTTGGGCATTCTTTTTTGGATTAGTACTAGCCAGTATTTATTTTGTTGGAAAAACAGTTACCAAATGGAACATAAGCAGCATTATTACATTTGTAATAGGATGTACAATTGCTGTTTCAATTAGCGTTTTAACACCTGCTTCGGAAAATAGTTCTCTCTTATACCTTTTTATTTGTGGAATAGTTGCCATTTGTAGTATGATTATTCCAGGACTATCTGGTTCTTTTGTATTAATATTATTAGGTAATTATCAGCTAGTAATGATAAATGCAGTTAGTGAATTAAATATAAAGGTACTATTACCAGTAGCTGCAGGTGCAGGAATTGGTTTAATTGGATTTTCACACTTTCTTTCATGGGTTTTGAAGAAGTATCATAATCAAACCATTGCCATGCTTACTGGCTTTATAATGGGATCGTTAGGTATATTATGGCCATGGAAAAATACTATAACCAAAACTTTTGGAGAAAAAGTTAAGACTATTGGTTACGATTGGTTTCTACCTAAATTAGATCAAGAATTTTTCGTTGCTCTGTTTTTTATTATTTTAGGAATTGCAGCTATTTGGATAACAGAATCATTAGGTTCTAAAATGGCTGTCGAGGAAAAAAAATAATTTAATATATAAGTTCTTGAATGTAATTTTTCTTTAACATTCAGAAATAAAAGAAATAACGGATCAAACGATCATGATTAAGTATTAAATACAAAGGATGATGATTAAAAGCTTAGTATATTTGTGTTCATCAGCCTTGTGTATTGATACTTGAATCTTGATACTAATTTTAATCACATGAAACGCCCCATAAGAAATCTATCTCACACGGGAGAACGATTATGAGGGAGTTCCATCGAATGCATTTGAAAGATAAAATTATAATGAGATGAAAACATACGGATTAATAGGATATCCATTATCACAGTCTTTTTCGCAAAAATATTTTACAAATAAATTTAAGTCTGAAAATATTGAAGCAAGATATCTTAACTTTCCGATTGCTTCTATTGATGAATTTCCTGAATTAATTCAGCATCACCCATATATCGGAGGTCTAAATGTTACTATTCCTTACAAAGAGCAGGTCATTCCGTTTTTGGATGAGTTAGATCCTATTGCAAAAGAAGCCGGTGCTGTTAATGTGATTAAATTTGATTGGAGTAATCCTAAAAAGCCTATATTAAAAGGATATAATTCTGATATTATTGGATTTACCGAATCCATAAAACCTTTGATAAAAGAACATCATAAAAAAGCTCTGATTCTTGGAACTGGTGGAGCAGCCAAAGCTGTTGGATTTGCTCTTAATAGAATGAATATCTCTTATAAATTTGTTAGTCGCACACCTAAAGGAGATAATCAAATTGAATATTCTTCTATCAACAAAGCCACCATGGAAGATAATTTAGTTATAATTAACACTACGCCCCTGGGAATGTATGGTGATCTATCTGCAAAACCTGAAATTCCATATGAATATTGTGGAGAAAACCATTTATTTTATGATTTAATTTATAATCCAGAAATAACAGCTTTTATGCATGCAGGACAAAAGCATGGGGCTATAATAAAAAATGGCCTTGAAATGTTACATCTACAAGCAGAAGCTGGTTGGAAAATTTGGAACTTATAAACTAGTTTTAGACTTTCCTATTCAAAACCGTTCTTTGTTTCTAATTTTTGGAACGAACAAATCTAACGGATATTCAATATCAACCAAATATAAGGCATGAGCCGGAGCTGAAGTTCCTGCTACTCCCCTATCCTTGGCTTCGATAGTTTCGCAAAATTGCTCCAAGGTCATTTTACCTTTACCTACTTCTAATAATGTACCAACAATAGCACGAACCATATTACGCAAAAACCGATCTGCACTGATGGTAAAAATCCATTTACCTTGTTTAAACTCCCAATTAGCTTTGGTTATCTTACAATTGTTGGTTTTTACATCAGTATGCAACTTACTAAAGCTGGTAAAATCAATATAATCAAAGAGAAGCTTTGCCGCTTCGTTCATTAATTCAATGTTTAATTGAACATCCAGGTAATATGCTGAATCTTGTAAAAAAGGATTCTTTTGTGTAGCTAAGTGATATTCATAGGTACGGCTGCTGGCCGAGAAACGACTATGTGTTTCAGTATTTACTTTTACAAGAGAATACACAGCTATATCTTTGGGTAAAAACCGATTTAGCTTATAGCAAAATTGACCTTCGTCAATCTGCTCTTTTTCACTATCAAAATGAGCCACAAAATAACTGGCATGAACACCAGTATCTGTTCGGCCACATCCTACCACATTTATTTCTTCTCTTAACATTTTACTAATGCAATCATTTAAAACAGCCTGTACTGAAATTGCATTAGGTTGTATTTGCCACCCATGATAGTTTTTTCCATTGTACGCTAACTCTAAAAAATACCTTTCTTTTGTCATTAGATATTTACATCTTGATCATTAATAGTTGGCAGCAGTTAATTAAGCAACCAACAACCCATAATGAATTACTACTTAACAGCTTTTCCAAATAGGTCGTAAGATTCAGCATCAGTAATTTCTACATTATAAAAATCGCCAATTGCTAACTCTCCATATTCTACAGGAATTAAAACTTCAGGATCCACTTCTGGTGAATCAAACTCTGTTCTTCCTATAAAATAATCATCCTCTTTTCTGTCAATGATTATCTTCATTTCTTTACCAACCTTCTCCTGATTTATTTCCCAACTAATTTGCTCCTGAACCTCCATTATAGCATCTGCTCTTTCCTGCTTTACCTCTTGAGGAATATCATCTTTGTAGTTTCTGTAAGCATGTGTATCTTCTTCATGTGAATAAGGGAAAACACCTAAACGTTCAAAACGCACATCCTTAACAAATTCTAGCATTTCTTTAAAATCCTGCTCTGTTTCCCCCGGATGTCCGGTAATCATTGTTGTACGCAAATGAATACCTGGTACATCATTACGCATTCTCTCTATCAATTTATATGTTTCGGCTTTTGAAACATTACGTCGCATTAATTTTAGCATTGGATCACTAATATGCTGTAATGCGATATCTAAATAATTACACACATTTGGATGTGCATTCATAACTTTTAATACATTATACGGAAAACCTGCAGGATACGCATAATGTAGTCTCACCCACTCTATTCCGGCAACATCAGCAACTTTTTGAGTAAGTTCACCTAAACGCATCTGCTTATAAATATCTAAACCATAAAATGATAAATCCTGAGCAATTACTTGTAATTCTTTAACACCTTGCGCAGCTAATCTTTCAGCTTCCTCTAAAAGCTGCTCAATAGGTTTAGATTGATGTTTACCTGTAATTAATGGTATAGCACAATACGAACAAGAACGATTACATCCTTCTGAAATTTTAAAGTAAGCATAATGTCCCGGAGTAGTTAAGCTACGTTCATTAATCAAATCCGCTCTATAGCTTTGTCCTAGATCTTCTACAATCTTCTTCCAATCAAATTTACCATAAATTGCATCTACTTCAGGTAGTTCCTCTTTTAATTGCTTAGAGTAACGTTCAGAAAGGCAGCCCATTACAAAAAGCTTCTTTATATCTCCTCTTTTCTTCGCTTCAGCGAAATTTAATATCGTTTCAATTGATTCTTCTTTAGCGTCCCCTATAAAGCCACATGTATTAATAATAGCTATATCACCATCTGGAGTTTCTGCATCATGAGCTACCGAGAAACCTCCTGCTTCAAATTGTTTAATTAACGATTCTGAATCCACTAAATTTTTTGAACACCCCAACGTTACAACATCAATCTTCTTCATCATTATATCATAAATAAGGCAAGTATTTATTCTTTAATACTCGCATATACTAAAAAAGCCACTCTATTAACGAGTAGCTCTCTATTTTGTTTTAGTTTTTGTTTTAATTGAAAAGAGAATCTACAAATTCTTTACGATTAAATACCTGTAAATCATTTATCCCTTCCCCAATACCAATATATTTTACAGGAATCTGGAATTGATCAGAAACACCGATTACCACTCCTCCTTTTGCAGTACCATCCAATTTAGTAATCACTAACGCATTAACTTCTGTCGCTTTAGTAAATTCCTTTGCTTGTTCAAATGCATTTTGTCCTGTTGAACCATCTAATATTAGTATAATTTCGTTTGGTGTATCAGGAACTACCTTTTGCATTACCTTTTTTACTTTTGTTAACTCATTCATTAAGTTAACTTTATTATGAAGCCTACCAGCCGTATCAATAATTACAACGTCAGCCCCTTGAGATTTTGCTGATGAAAGCGTATCATAAGCAACTGATGCTGGATCTGAACCCATTTTTTGTCTTACTAATGGTACATCAACCCTATCAGCCCAAACTTGAAGTTGATCAATAGCTGCTGCCCTAAATGTATCTGCAGCACCAAGAACTACTTTTTTTCCTGCTGATTTAAATTTATGTGCTAACTTACCAATTGTTGTAGTTTTTCCTACCCCATTTACTCCAACCACCATAATAACATAAGGGTAATCATTTTGTGGTAGTTCAAAATCTCCTTCCTCTTCTGAGTGATTTTCTGATAAAAGCCCAACAATTTCCTCTTTGAGAATTCGATTTAATTCGGAAGTATTTAAGAATTTATCTTTTGCTACTCTTTTTTCAATACGTTCAATAATTTTAAGTGTGGTATCCACACCTACATCTGACGTAATTAAAACCTCTTCTAGTTCGTCTAATACGTCGTCATCTACCTTAGAACGTCCGGCAACAGCCCTTGTTAGCTTTTTAAAAACGCTTTCTTTGGTTTTAGCTAATCCTTTATCCAGGCTTTCCTTTTTCTCTTTTGTAAAACTTCCGAATAATCCCATTTCTTGCTTTAATAAAACAAGTTAAAAATAAAAAAAATATGCATACACACACATATAATTATGCATAATACAAAAAAGCTTCCTTAGTTAAGGAAGCTCTTTTGAAAATAGTGTTTTTTGCTTAAGCAAAATTATTTTTTGAAAAAATCTTTTACTTCTTCATTTGTTACTATCTCTTCCTTAAAAGAGTAAGCACCAGTTTTTGGCGATTTTACCATTTTGATCACTTTAGTATGACCTTTACCGCCTCCTTTTTGTAATGTTGCTACCGCTTTCTTAGCCATGATACAAAGATTTACTTGATTTCTCTATGTACAGTATAACGCTTTAATATAGGATTATACTTTTTTAATTCCATTCTATCAGGAGTGTTTTTTCTATTCTTAACAGAAATATAACGGCTAGTTCCTGCCATTCCACTCTCTTTATGTTCTGTGCATTCAAGAATAACTTGAACTCGGTTTCCTTTTGCTTTTTTAGCCATTTCTTAAATCCTCTTAAAATTTAGTTATAAAACCTTTTTCTTGTGCGGATTTCAAAGCAGCATACAACCCAACCTTATTGATCATTCTAAGGCCTGAAGCCGAAACCCTAAGATCTACCCAACGCTCTTCTTCTACAAGAAAGAAACGTTTCTTAAATAGATTTACATCAAATCTTCTTTTGGTTCTTCTTTTTGAGTGAGAAACATTGTTCCCAACCATGAACCTTTTACCAGTTATTTGACAAACTCTTGACATCTTTCAACCGTTTTTTCGGATACATTTTTCAAACAGAGCGCAAAATACGGCATTTTTATCTTAAATAACAAATATTGCTTAATAAAAATTTCTTTTTTATTTAACTTTTTTATTTTCGTCGCTTAACACGTAAGTAATAACCTATATTTTAACACTTAAATCTTTATCTATCATTTTTTTTAACATCGCTAATGCCATTTCGGTCGACCTAACAATATTTCGTTCTCTTAGTTGTCCAAAATTAAAACATTTACTTTGCATACCTTTAGGCCCGGCAACTGCAATCCAAACTGTTCCTACTGGTTTTTCTTTTGTTCCTCCATCAGGTCCGGCAATTCCAGAAGTAGCCATAGAATAATCTACCTTCATAACCTCCCTTACTCCATTAGCCATTTGCTCTACCACTTCCTTACTTACAGCACCATGCATTTCAATATTAGATTCACTTACTCCTAAAACTGTTGTTTTTATTTGATTATCGTATGCAACCACACTACCTTTAAAATAAGCTGAACTACCTGATAGTTTTGTTATTTGATGCGCAATATTTCCACCAGTACAACTCTCTGCTGTAGCTATTGAAAAATTGTGTTCTACACACATATCTGCTACCAATTGTACTGTTGCAATATCATCATACCCCAGTATGGATGTTCCAAGAATTGGTTTAAGCTGTTCAATTAATTCATCAATTTTAGCCTCTATATTAACCTTATTTTCCCCTCTACCTGTAAATCTAATTCGAATTCTACCTGGTGAAGGTAAATAAGCTATTTTTATGTTATCAGGTACATTTTGTTCAAACTCTTCCAACATTTCTGCTAATGTAGCTTCTGGAATATTATGAACTAATACTGTTTTATGAATTATTGCTCCTGTACTAAACTTTGTTTTTAACCTCGGAATTACTTCTTTTATCATTGCCTGTTTCATTTCGGTAGGTACACCAGGCATTGAAACGAAAATAGTACCTTTATTTTCAAACCACATTATAGGAGCAGTTCCAACTGGATTTCTTATAACATCACAATTTGCTGGCACAATGGCCTGCTGTCTGTTTAACTCATTAATGGTAGGAACATATCTTTTTAGCAACTTTTTTATGTCTTCAAACACTTGCTCATTAAATTTTAGCTCTGTGTTAAAATATTTACAAAAAGTTACTTTAGTAATATCATCTTTGGTAGGTCCTAAACCTCCTGTTAGCAAAATCACATCTGCCCTATTCGAAGACTCTTCCAGTATGTTAAGTATTTCAGATTCAGTATCACTAATTGAATTAATTCTTGATACCTCAAATCCTTCATTGTTCAATTGCTGACCAATCCATGCCGAATTTGTATCAACAACCTGACCTATTAATAGTTCATCTCCTATTGTAACTATTTCTATCTTCATACCAAAATAAGAATCAAAAGTACTACAAAGTTAGTTTATAATCACCCTACTTTCTTTAAAGCCTTAACTCTCTGCAATAATGGAGGATGCGAATAATGAAAAAACACATACCAAGAGTGAGGAGTCAAATTACTTAGAGCATTAACCGAAATGGTTTTTAGTGCTTCTATCAGTGAATCTGAATTATGGTATTTAGCTGCAAATGCATCAGCTTCGTATTCATTTTTACGAGAAAGTACAATTGATATCAAACCCGTAATACCAGATATTGGACTATATAAAATACCAAAAGCAATTAATCCAATATGAAAGGCTGGTTCTTCTACCCCTAATGCTCTTGATAGTTCTGGGGAATCTACAAACAACGAAAATATATATAACATAACGCCTGTTTGTGCAATACCACTAAGCATACCCCAAAGCGTATGTTTCTTTTTATAATGACCTATTTCATGTGCTAAAACACCAACAATTTCATCAATCTTCAAATCATTAACTAAAGTATCGTATAATACAATTCTTTTTTTAGCTCCTAATCCACTAAAAAATGCATTTGCTTTAGTACTCCTTTTGGAACCATCCATTATATAAATATTATCTAACTTAAACTTTGCCTTTTTACAGAACTCCTCAATAGCTATTTTTAATTCTCCATCTTCCAGAGGTGTTTGTTTATTAAAAAGCGGCAACAAAATAGATGTATAAAACATGGTTATAAATAACATAAAGGCTGTAACTAATCCCCATGCATATAGCCAAAAATATTCTCCAGTACTCTCATAAAACCAAATAAGCAAAGCTAATATCCCCCCTCCTAAAATAGCTCCTATAACAAGAGATTTTATTAAATCTAAAACAAATGTTTTATAGGTTGTTTTATTAAAACCAAATCGTTCTTCAATAACAAAAGTACTATAAACCGAAAATGGAAGATTAAGAATTGTAGAAGCCAAACCAAGAGTTCCTAGAAATATTACAGCTCTAAAAATGTTGTTATCTGTAGAAGAACTTATTAAACTATCTAAATAAGCAAATCCATCTAAAAACAACATTAACAACACTAATACAATTCCATAAATACCAGTAAACCAACCAAATTTATAATTGACTTTGGAATATCTTTGCTGTTTAGCATATTTTTCTTCATCATAAATACCCTTAAGCTCATCAGGAATTTTATCGCTCCATTTTGTTGTATTTAAGTACAGCAGAAACCTCTCCCAAGCGAATTCTAAAACAATTATTAAGACAATGGAATAAAAAATGTAAGTATGCATTTAATTAATTTTTTTAATGCACAAATATATAAGAAAAGGGAACTCATTCACAGAACAAATTCCCTCCAAATAAATATTACATGTATTTAATGTCTTTTATGATGTCTAGGAGTTCCATTTTTTGTTTCAATAACTAAAACTCCATTTTTTGCATCTTGGCCATAAAGGGCAATTGCTCTTTCTCCTTTTATAACTCTTATCGATTTTACATTATAATACTCTTTTAAGCCTAAAATTTGGCATATAACTCTTATCGATTTTACATTATAATACTCTAAAGTAGTTAAGCCTAAAACTTTTTTGTTGTCTAATACAAACAAAGGTGGTTTATTATTTTGATAGAAAGGTTTTAATTGTTTTACAATATTTAAATTTTCATCTGAAAGATAAAAATGAACAGGAATAGTTACTCTTGTATTAACCTTTGTTTTACTTATTTCACCTGGTTTCCAGTCTTGCATTGTTTCAACCACTCTTAATGCTTCCGAATTGGTACTTTCACTTAATCCTTTAACAATTTTAATATCTGACAATTCCCCTTTTGAAGTAACAACAAAAGATACTAGTACTTTTCCTTCGATCTCCTTAGCCAAAGCATCAATGGGATATTTTAGATTTTTAGCTAAATACTTTTGAACATTTCCCCCACTTTTTTTAAAAACTGGCACCTTATCAACTGTTTCAAAAATAGTTTGTTCAGATTGAATATTTTGGAGAGCCATAGCATTACATTGCAAACACAAAAAAAGTGTTAACAATAAACCGGTAGATAATAGAAGATTTTTCATACGCATATTTTTTACTTCATTATGCATGTTGAATATCCTTAATTTGACTAATGGTGTTAATTAAACACCTAATTATTTCATGCTAATAAAGTTTATTACACAATAGCAGCAGCAAATTTTATGCCTTAAAGAGTTGTGCATATAATCATTGTACAGAAAAATTGCTTGTTCTATTTTGAACGATCTCTCATTCTATCAATTCTTGAAATCACATTTCTAATATCATTCAGTGTATCCATTTTTAATTTTTCTTCCTCCTCAATAGATAATTTTGAAGTCTTTAATGGCGAAATTTCTGTTGATTTACTAGATTTTTCTTTTGCTGAATGAATTTCAAAATCAGCTGCTGGATATATTCTTGGTTCAGTAAAATTTTCCACCTGTTCATACTGAACAAAGTTTAAATTATCTAATAATTTAAGAAAAAATTTCACCTCGCTGTCCTCCACTATAACTTTAAAATTCTTCATAAACTTAAAAATTGATTTTATTTAATTCTTCCTATTATTACCACCGTGTAAATACCAAATAATAATTTACATATTATATTTTAGTAAAGATAACCAATATTCAATACAAATTTATTTAAATCTCATTATCAGAATAGTAAATTCGTATACTACTACAATATAACCATAAATATATAACTAAATAATTTAAATGTAATATACAAATTTGATTTGACTTGCTTCTAACAAATAAACTTTTATATTTAAATTTAACTATAAATAAATTGTGCAACAAAGAATATTTCATAAAAATCAATCTTCCTTTAACTCATATTTATCTGAATCTAAATAAACAGGAAACTTCTCCTTAAAGTTTTTCAATAATTCTAAGTCTATTGTACATTTTTTTATGATATTAATTTCATTATCAAGGCTTAAAATAACTTTTCCTTTATAGTCAATTAATTGAGATTGTCCGGAATAGTCTATTCCTCCCCCACTTCCTATTCGATTAACCCCAATAACATAACATTGATTTTCAATTGCTCTTGCTTTTAATAAAGTATTCCAAGCACTAATTCTTGATTCTGGCCAATTTGCCATATTAATTATTAAATCATAATCATTTATATTTCTACTCCAAACAGGAAAACGTAAATCGTAACATATTTGAGGAAATATTCTTACTCCTTTGTAATTAAACACCTTACGCTCACTTCCTTTTGTATAACTTTTATTCTCACTACCAGGACTAAACAAATGTCTTTTATCGTAAAATTGCACTTGACCAGTTGGAACAACAAAAATAGCACGGTTAAATACACTATTATTTTCTTTAATAGCCTGAGTTCCAATAATGGCTACCTGCTTACTTTTTGCAATATCCATCAACCAATTAATAACTTCACCTTCCATTGTTTGAGATATTTTTTGAGTATTCATAGAAAAACCTGTAGCAAACATTTCTGGGAGTATAATAATATCAGTTGATTCGTCAATTTGATTTATTAAAGACATTAATTGCTTTAAGTTTTTACCTATCTCTTCCCAAATTATATTGTATTGTATTATTGATATGTTCAATTTCATAATTTTATAATTTGTCTAATTAAATAGAATCAGCAAGTATGTCTCATTCAATTAATTATGTTAATTTTAAAATGTAGATAATGCTTATTTCTTTTATGACTAATCATCTAGCCAATCAAAACCTTTCTTTGAAATCGCAAAACTTCGTGTACCTAGTCCTGTCCACCTGCCTATTCCTCCCACAATGTTTGTTCTCGTTTTTTTATTTACAAAAGCAAATGGATTTCCACTATTTATATTATCAAGGTATATATCATTTAATACTTTAAACGAAGTTTCGTCTACTTTAGAGAATTTAACAAAAACTGTATCGTTAATTGAAAACTGATAAGGAGGCAAGTCTCTTTCCTCATTTTCTTCACTCAAATCCAAAGGGTCAGGCTGACCACTACTGTATATACGAACTGTACCTTTTCCTCCTATAAATTCAGAATCGTTTTTTAAGGGAAAGGACGCTGGATGAAAAAACGTATCTACACCTTTTATTTCGATTTGTGAAAAATAATATTCCGATTTATGTATATTATCCAATACCTCAACTTCAAAATTAATTGTTGTGTCTGAAGTTTCTATAACACTAACATTATTCACAACAGGCACTTGCGGTATCGATGTGGTACTTTCAATAACTTTACCCTCATTTTCAATCTTTATACGATAAGTTTCTCCAGATTCTCCCTTAATACGCGTTGTTTTATAAACAAACGGAGGAAAGAATTCATCTCTCCTAAACAATGTGAGTACTTCTTTATCACCTTTTCCTGTGAATATGGTAACTTTTGCATAATTCATAAAAGTTGCCCTAATGGAAGCTGAATCGTAATTGGTTAAAAATGGAGAACTCATAGTTAAATAAACACGTGCAAAATCATCATTGGCTATCCAACCATCAACAACAACTTTAGGTGTATATTTGGGCTGATCTACTTCTACATCTTTGGAACACCCTATTACAAAAAACAATAATAATGGTAAAATTTTATGCATAATTAAAATTTATATCTCCATCCAATAGAAGGCATAACAGGAAAAAGTGATACTTGACGAGCATCAATAGTAAGTTCGTAAGTATTTGAGCCTTCGTCAATATAATAATATATAAAATATGGATTACTTCTATTTAAAACATTTATAATTGAAAAATTCAGAATTGATTCTTTAAATATTTTAGAATTTAACCTATAATTTAATGATAAATCCAACCTATGATACACTGGCATTCTATAATTATTAATTCCCTCATAATCGCTAGATATATCTCCCATCATCCAATACCTACCTTTAGGTAAAGTAGCTTTATTTCCTGTGGCAAAAACAAAAGATCCTCCAAACTCAATTCTGTCATTTAGTTTATAGCTTGCTAATACATTTAAATCATGCCTTCTATCATATTTAGCATCATGCCATTTACCCTCATTTAAATCTTCAAAACGTTGTTTTGTATAACCTAAAGTATAAGATATATTAGTATTATATTTAACATCTTCCTTTTTTATTGTAATTTCTATACCGTATGCTTTTGCATCTCCCTTGAAAAAATTATCTTCAAAATTTTCATTTTCTTCTTCTTCAACATTAACCTTAAGCATCAAAGTATTGTTTAAATATTTTGCATACCCTTCTACTCCAATTTGAATTCCATTACCAGGTATTTCTTTAAAAAAACCCAATGTAAGCTGATGTCCTAATTCAGCTGGCACTTTTTCTGTTGCAGGCATCCAAACATCAGAAGGTAAAGGTATGGATGCAATAGAAGTTAAATGTATATTTTGAGAAACAAAACTATATGATGTTTTTATAGATTGGTTGGAATCAAGCTTATAATTTGCTGTTACTAACCCATTGTAATGAAAAGTTTCTGATGAATTCCCATTTGTAAAATTGTTTAACGTCTGTTCTCTTTCTAAAAGTTTATAATACTCAATTGCTCCTCCAATATAATATTCCCAATTACCTACTTCATTTAGCCTTACACTTAATGGAAATTTTACCAACATATGTTTATATGAATTATATGCGATAGTTGAATTTGTATTAAGTGATACATCAATATCTTGAGGCGATATATATTTATGCGTAACATGTACACCCCATCTATATATCTTATTTTTACGTTGATAAAAAAATCCGTTTTTAAACTGGTAATGATGGTAATCTGTTTTAAATTTTAAGCTCTGATCTACAAAATCAATATTTAATGAAGATTTATAAGATGAATAGGAAACAGAATTATTCATACTTAAAGATGAGCCTATTAAATAGTTCCATTTTAAAGCAATTCCTTCATTGCCCCATATATTATCCAACTTTACAGCATTCCTGTTATTTGAAAATTTGAATAAATCCTGTCCTTTATACCATGATAACTGAACAGTTGAAGCACCATTCCGATATCTTATTTTACCATTAAAATCATAAAAATTGAATTTGTTGTTCTCGAAATAATTCCGCTCATCACTCATAAAAGGTTTTGCCATGGCTTGTAGAACCTCAAGATAACTTCGGCGAAATCCAATATTTGTGTACCATTTTTGATCTTTTGACATGCCCTGATAAGTAATATTTGACGATATATTGCCTAAATTACCAGCCCAATTGTAGGTTGTATCTAAACTACTTCTTGTCTTAACAATAATTGAAGAAGCTAACCTTGAAGATAGATGCAATGGTGCATTTCCTTTATAAAAATCAACTTCATCAACTAACAATGGATTAAATACAGAATAAATTCCCATTAGATGAGAAGGATTCATTAACTCAATATCATCAAATACAATATAATTTTGACCTGGCGATCCACCTCTAACATAAATACCTGAATTCCCTTCATTAACAGACTGAATACCCGGCATTAACTGTAGTGTTCTAACAACATCTGGTGCTCCTAATATAGTTGGAGTTAGTAATACATCCTTTTGCTTCAACACAATCTTACCTGGAATTATTCCTTTTACCATCGAATGTTGATTACCTTTAACCTTAACTTCTTGCGTTGAGTATTTTCTTGTTTCTAGTCTTACTTTTATTGATTCTTTTTCTGTTGGCAGAATAGTTAATTTATATGGATTATATGCAGTATGAAAAAACTGGATTATTACTGTATCTTTAATATCGAGGCATAATTCAAACTCTCCGTTTTCACTAGTTATAGTACCTTTTGACATATCATATAATGCCACATGAACAAATGAAATTGGTTCGTTAGTATTATTATCGAATACTGTACCTCTAATACACCATTTTTTTTCTTGAGATAACGATAACAATGTACCAAATAGCATTAGAAAAACAATCAGAGTAAAATTTTTCACTTTAAATTTTTACTTAATAAATTATTACAAACATAAGGTCAGACAACACTTTTCAGACTTTTTTACAATATTAATAAATAGTAAGGAATAAGGAGAATTTGTTAAAAAGTATTAATTTCTTAAAACCATTTTTGGATTCACTCGTACCAGTGGTAAAAACTAACATTCTCATATCATGTAAATTTATGGGACATTACAATAAATTACATACCGTCACAAGCAATAAACATTCATTAAACCTATTTCACAATTTTTTCGAACATTCGTACTATATATTCTTTCAATGGAATTTTTAAAACGTACAAATCTCTTATTAATTTAATTTATATTTTGCAAACCAAAATTTGTTTTAACACACAACTAAAAATTAACACATGAAAAATTTATTAAAACTAAACTTTTTGCTTGCTGTATTAGTCGCATTAACATTAAGCAGCTGTGGAGAAGATGAAGCTATTGAGAATGATCAAGATGTAGATCAAACTGTTGAGGAAGCATTAAATGCTGAATATTCAACTGAAGATCCAACTGAATCAAAGAAAAACATTGAAAATTCAGCTATTGAAATAGTAAATGAAATAGAAAGCCTTGAGCAAGAGGAAGCTATCGACGTAATGATGGAAATGATGAGCTTTATGGAAAGTGATGCTACTCCTGTATTGGTAGAAGAAGGTACAATAGCAGCTCCTTTAAAAGCAGGAAGTGTAATTGCTGATGAATCAAAAAGTACAGCTGAAGTATTTGGTTTACTTAAAGCTGCAACTGAAGAAGGAGTAGCCATCAGCGATTCTTTTGACGCTGAAAAAGGTGTTTATGAATACGATGCTAGCATTGATGATTTTGTAAAGGCTGCCGAAAGTGATGATATTATTTATAAATTCCCAGGTAAAGAGGGAGACCAAACAAATACTGCTGTAATTACAATATCTGGATTACAGGTTCAGGAAATTACAGAGCCTCGCGAAGGGTTAGATGATGCAACAGAAGTTCCAACTGCATTAAATGTAACATTAACATACAAAGAAAACACTGTAATGACTTACGAACTTACAGCAAGTTATATGGAAGATGGAACTCCAACCTCATTAAAGAATCAATTAACTATTGGTAAGTTTTCTTTTACACAAGAACTAACTCATACTCAATACCAAAATGCAGCATTTAAATATAGCTTTACAAGAGGTGATAAAACTATTATTGCTTTTGGTGCAGAAGTAGATGGAAACTGGACAGATGATAATATTGATAACAATACTCACGAAGAAAGTGATACCCATTCATGGACAGAAGGTTATTATGATGAAAATGGTCAATATCAAGAAAAAGTAGTTACCCAAACCGATACTTGGACAGAAACTGACATGGAGGAAATCATCCAACAATCAAATGCTTATATTCAATTTATGAACCTTAAGGCTGTAGGTAAAGTAAATATTAAAGCTATTGCTGATGGTGAGCAAGAATTTGAAAAAGCGCATGAAGATGATAAAGACGAAAATGGTGATTACCCACTAAACATTGAAAAAGAACGCACTGATAACTTAGTTGAGTTGGTAGACGAATATGCCAAATTTGTTTTAACATATGCGGATAAAAATACATTAATCGCCTCTCTAAAACCATATAGGGATGAAGAAACTGAATATGGATACACGGATTACTTCTTAGATTTTAAAATAGTTTTTAATGATGATTCTCCTGTTTCTTTACAAACATTTTTTGAAAATGAATTTACTAGTTTCTTTGAAACATTAGAAGACTTTGTTAATACAATTAATAAAAACTATGAAACTGATTTCGTAATTGATAATCCTTCTGATGAAAATAATGATAGTGGTGTTGGAGTTGTAGATTCTAATTCTTAATACATTCTTAAATAAAACATACAGAAAAGTGAGTCAAATTGACTCACTTTTTTTTATTTCCTTCTAGAAAAACTCAGTTGAATTGATAAACTCTTACTTAACCAATAATTTTCTAACAACTTTTTCTTTTGCCCTTACAATATTTACAATATAATGACCTCTACCAAATTTTGAAATATCAACAACCACCTCTTCTAATCCAGAAATATTTTTTGAGAACAATAACTTACCGGTAAGATCATAAACTTCAATCTTTTCATATTCAATGATACCTGTAAAATTAAAATAACCACAACTTGGATTGGGATATATTGCAACTTCTTCTTTTTTCTTACTAAATTCTGATTCTTTTGGAAGGGTCAAACTTTTCATACTAGAACTTCCCAACTTCTCCACGTATATTTTCCCAACAATTGAATTATTATCTTCATTTTCTTCTGATATTGAACCTTTCCAGCCTGGAGCTTTATCAACATAAGCTATCACATTATAACTTCCATAGTGAGAATTGGTTAAAGATATAATATGAGACAGCGTTTTCTCTGCATTACTATTTAATTTTCCAATAGCTACACTTCCTACCCCATCACTTAAATCAGGAGTTGTACCTTTACATAAGTAAAAATTAACTTCTGTAGAGGGAGAACTAACTTCACCAATATTTTTGCAAACTAGTCGTACTTCCATATTTGATGATTGTTGAAATTTAGGAGTACTTCCTGAATTATCCGCCGTTGGAAATTTGATATTAGCTAGAGTTAAATCGCACTTAGGTTTTGGAGGTGCTTTTTGTACTTTAATTTTTATTGCCTTCGAATTATTATCTCTTGATAATTCATTTAAAACCACTATAGTATTATCATCTGGATGATGCTCTGTTATTAATATAACTAAATAATATTCACCAACTGATGTATCACTAGGAATTTTAAAATTAATAGACTTATTACCTGATGTTTCTCCTAAATCAATACCAGTAATTTCTTTTTGACCAAGAAGCTTTACTTTATTAAAATCAGTTATTTCACTATTCTTAGATAGATAAAGTTTTACAGAAAATTTAGGTGATTTATTTGTTCCTATATTCTTAATACTAAAATAGCTATTCACTTCCTCTCCCTGATTGATTAAGCCTTTTGATACGCTTAAATTATTTACTACTAAGTCAGGCCACATCATAGTAACTTTACAATAAGAAGAACTAGATTTTTTACGTCTCCCAGCGTAACTAAAAATTCTAAATTCATCAATTTGTCTTGATGTTCTAGCTGAACAATATACATTCTTCGCCTCTTCTATATTAGGTCCAACTCTAGTTATTGTCTTATATCCCATTAGCAATCTTTTTTGCTGAATTTCGTACCCTTGTTCACCAAGTGAGGTATCTTTCCACTTAAAATTAACAACATTTTTACTAACAGCTTGTCCCATAAAATTAGTTGGAGCAACTAATTTCTGACTTGAAACTAAATTAAAGATTAGTAAACATACTACTAAAGTAAATACAATTCTCATAATTAATTAATAAATATTTTCCTACTCTATTTAAGCTTTTCGGATCCCGCACTGCAAAAGTAGATTTATGTATTTACATTAATACATATTTAAATAATATAATATTAAATTACAGTTTATTAACACTGTAATTTAAAAACAATAGTTCTTTCAAGTATCTACAAATCTTTATATTATAATAAAATGTATGTAATAGTTAATTTTAACAAAACACATAAATAATGTTAATACATTGCAATTATGCTATGTAAGAATTATTTGCATATTTAAAGATTAATATCTTTTGGTTTAAATTAATTTTGAATTAGGTATAATTGTAATTCACCAAGCCAGCTAGAAACAAAAAAAGGATGAATAATAATTATCCATCCTTTTTTTTGCTAAGTCAAATATTCTTTAGCTTTTTAAAAGCTCAACTATCTTAGTTTTAATTGTTTGCGCTGTATTGCTATTTGAATCATATTTTAAAGCTTTATCAGCCCACTCTCCAGCTTTATCTAATTCAACTTTAGCTTTAGCTTTAATAGCATCCCATTGATCATGATTTGATTCTGTTCTGGTATTAAGCAATTTAATACCTTCAGTAAGATATACATTAGCTTGTTTTACATAGTGCTTAGCTAATGTTTTTTTCATATGACCAACATACCTGCTATTAGGAAATTCTTCAATCCCACCTAAAAGCACTTTCTCCATTTCCTCAGTTTTACCCATCGATTTATAAATCGTTCCAATGTAGAAAGTTGATTTATCCTCACCATAACCTAATTCCTTAGATTGGTTATAATACTTAAGGGCTTTTTCATTGTCCTTAGTCTTTCTGGCACATGTTGCAGCATTATAAATCATAGCTCCATCCATGTCCTCAGCCTCATCCCAAACTTCGATAGCAGCTTCAAAAGATGCTAATGCAGTTGTGTAATCTTTAGCTTTTAGCGCTGCGTTTCCTTCATTTTTTAATTCTGCTGCACTTTTCTCCTCTTGCGCATATGCAGCCGCTAACATTGTAAATAACAATAACGTTACTGATAAAATGTTCTTCATAATTCTCTTCTTTTTTATTTTTTATGTTAGTTAATTACTGCTCTTTGAAGCGTAAAAATAACTTTTTTTTGAAAAAATATTAACAAATGTGAATTTTTTCAATTAAATCTTTCAAGAACTATGCCTAACTCAAAAGAAAGTCTTTTAAATCACCTAAACTTGCTTTTAACTCAACATTTTTAGAAATACCATTCATAAATGCCTGTAGTCTAGCTGGTACTTCAACCTTCCTTCCAATCACTGGTTCAACAACTTCTGGAAATTTTGCCGGGTGAGCAGTTTCAAGAAATAATCCTTTTTCTCCTTGAGTTAATTTTTTTTCAAGTGCTAAATACCCTGTAGCTCCATGTGGATCAAGAGTATACCCATACTTATCTTGAATACGCTTTACTCCTTCCCTAATTTCGTCATCGGTATATGAAACACCATCTATATTTGAACTTACCACTTCATGTTTTGAATTGTATAAATCCATTATTCGAACAAAGTTACTAGGATCACCAACATCCATTGCATTAGCAATAGTAGCTTTTGAGGGAGCAGGCACATACTCTCCTGTAGTTAGATATTGAGGTACAATATCGTTAATATTTGTAGCTGCAATAAATCTTTTAACAGGAAGCCCCATTAACTGAGCTATTAAACCTGCAGTAATATTTCCAAAATTACCACTTGGTACACAATAAACAACATCATCTTTTATCCCTGATTTACGCAATTGTGCATAACCATAATGATAATAAACAGACTGAGGTAATAATCTTGCCAGGTTAATTGAATTAGCTGATGTTAATACCAGTTTTTCATTTAATTCTTTGTCTAAAAAAGCATCTTTAACCAATCTTTGACAATCATCAAACGTACCATCAACCTCAATTGATGTTATGTTTTCACCTAAGGTTGTAAACTGTTTTTCCTGTACATCACTAACCAATCCTTTAGGATATAGAACAAATACATTTATACCTGGAACTTTGTAAAAACCATTTGCAACAGCACTACCTGTATCACCCGAAGTAGCCACTAATATATTAATCTCCCTATCCTGATTCTCTACAAAGTGAGATAATATACGAGCCATAAAACGAGCCCCCACATCTTTAAACGCCAAGGTAGGACCATGAAATAACTCTAAAGAGTATATATTCTCACTAACACTAACAGCAGGTATATCAAAATTTAAAGCATCGTCAACTATGGTCTTAAATTTATCTTCTGGTATATCCGGACAAAAGAATGGTTTTAATACCTCAAAGCCAATTTCCTGTATTTTTCTTTCGTGAATAGTTTCAAAAAAAGATTTATCAATTTCAGGTATAAACTCGGGCATATACAATCCCTTATCTTCTGCAAGTCCTCTTAAAACAGCTTCTTTAAGGTTTACTTTTATATTAGGTGAATTTGTGCTATAAAATTGCATATCAACATTGTTTGTAAAATTACTTTAATAACTCTTTCATAAACTCAGGACCATATATTTTTCCATAAGCACCTGATTTTACTGCATCTTCATTGTATTGTTTAACATTATCTGGTGATTGCCCTGGTTTAACAATAAAAAATGGAACAGCATCTCTTGTATGTGTTCTTAAAGCACATGGAGTTGGGTGATCAGGCAATAGTGCTATAGTAACTGGTTCATCCATTTTCTCAACTTCATCAATAACATATTTTACAACTCGTTGATCCAGATACTCAATGGTTTTAGTTTTTAATTCATAATCACCTTCATGCCCAGCTTCATCACTTGCTTCTATATGTAAAAAAACATACTGATTATCCTTTAATGCCTTAATTGCAGCCTCTGCTTTACCTTCATAATTTGTATCATATAATCCAGTAGATCCAGGAACATGAACCGCTTTCAATCCAGCATAAGCTCCCAATCCATAAATTAAATCTACAGCAGAGATAACAACTCCCGATTCGACTCCATATAATTCTTTTAAAGTAGGCATATTGGGTGTATTACCTGCAGACCAAGGCCAAATCATATCCGCAGTTGGTTTTCCTGCTTCTCTACGTTTAATATTAACAGGATGATCTTTTAATAACTCAATGGATTTAAGCATTAGTTCTTCAACTATATCAACAGTATCTTGGGCTTCTTTTTCCTTAGCTGTTGGCAATACTTCTTTAAATGCAGTACCTGGAACATCATGAGGAGGAATGCAATTTATTTTATCGCTCCCGCCGTTTAATATCATCACATGTCTATAACTCACACCTGGATAAAAACTTACTTTATCAGAACCTAATTTTTCCTGCAAAAAAATCATAATTTCTTTTGCTTCTTCGGTTGAAATATGACCTGCAGAATGGTTTAATATTTTTCCATCTTCTAATGAAATAAGGTTGCACCTAAATACCAAGTCAGATAAAGATGTTTTAATTCCCATCGAAGCTGCTTCTAGAACACCTCTCCCTCTATAGTATTTATCTGCATCATAACCCATAACCATCATATTTGCAACTTCACTTCCCGGATGTAAAGATGGTGGTACAGTATCCAATAATCCTGATACTCCTTGTTCGCACAATTTATCAATATAAGGAGTTTTTGCTGCCATAAGTGGAGTTTTTCCTCCTAGTTCTTCTAGAGGCTCATCTGATGCCCCATCTGCTAATATTACTAAATACTTCATGTTAATTTCTTTTAAATCAGATAATAAAACTTCAATTTTTCATTCAAATAAAATAATCGAAAATACGAACAGAACATTTCTATTAAAAAACACACTTATTCGCAATACTATTTATTCGCAACTTTTATAACATCTGCAAATACTCCAGCTGCGGTAACCTCTGCCCCTGCTCCGTAACCTTTTATTTGCATTGGATGTTCTTTATAATGCTCTGAATTAATTAAAATAATATTGTTGCTACCTTCTAATTCAAAAAATGGATGTTTGTTATCAATTTCGATAAAACCTACAGTAGCTTTACTGTCTTCTAATTTAGCCCCATATCTTAATTTTTTTCCCTTCGAATCTAATTCTCTTCTTTTTTCTTCGAAAACAGCATCATATTCCTTAATATTATCCATAAATTGTTCTAAAGATTCGCTGTCTAAATATTCTTCGGGCACGAAAGGTGTAACTGATATATCACTCTGTTCCAAAGAATAACCAGATTCTCTTGCCAAAATTAAAATTTTACGTACCACATCTGTACCACTTAAATCAATTCTAGGATCAGGTTCACTAAATCCTTTTTCCTTGGCTTCCTGAATAACTTCTGACAAAGGTTTTTCTTCGGATACTGTATTTACAATATAATTTAAAGTACCAGATAAAACAGCTTCAAGTTTTAAAATTTTATCACCGCTCATCACTAAATCATTTAGCGGGGCAATTATAGGCAATCCAGCACCAACATTGGTTTCAAATAGAAATTTAACCCCTTTGTTTAAGGCTGTAGATTTTAACTTCTGATATAACCCATATTCCGAAGAACTTGCTATTTTATTTGCTGTAACTACAGAAACATTTGAATCCAAAACACTTTGATATATAGACGCAATTGATTCATTTGCAGTACAATCTACCATTACACTATTAGCAAGGTTATACTCTACTATTTTATTTTTAAAAACTTCGAGATTAGCCTGTTCTCCATCCTCATTCAAATCACTCAAAATAGTTTTACTTTCAAGCCCCTGCGAATTTAAAAGCATCTTACGGCTATTAGTTATTCCTGCAATTCTTATTTTTAGTTTGTTTTCTTCAAACAGTTTTTCGGTTTGAGAATTAATTTTTTCTATCAGCATTTTACCTACAGTTCCTGTTCCTACCAAAAACATATTAACTACAGAGAATTGAGATAAGAAAAAGGCTTCATGTGCTGTATTTAATCCCTTCTTTAAATCCTTTTCTTTAACAACAAACGAAATGTTTAATTCCGAAGCTCCTTGCGCAATTGCATAGATGTTAATTCCATTTTTACCCATACTATCGAAAAGTTTTCCTGAAATACCGGTAGTATGCTTCATATTCTCTCCAACAATTGCAATAATGGCCATGTCTTTTTCAACAGACACATTATTAATTTGATTTAAAGCAATTTCAGCAGAAAATTCTTCTTTTACCAAATCAACCGCTTTATCTGCAACTGAAGTATCAATTACAACACTAATAGAATTTTCTGATGATGCCTGAGAAATTAGTATAACATTAATATTCTTTTTAGCCATAGATTTAAATAAACGCATGGCTATTCCTGTTACACCAATCATACCCAATCCCTGAACAGTAAGGAGTGAAATATTTTTAATAGATGAAATTCCTTTTATTTTCTTTCCTTGAATTGGTTCTTTTTGATCGCTTATAAGTGTTCCTTTAGCCTCAGGATTAAAGGTGTTTTTTATTAAAATAGGTATATTCTTCTTATATACAGGTAAAATTGTAGGAGGAAAAATAACCTTTGCACCAAAATGCGAAAGCTCCATTGCTTCGGAATAACTTAAGTTATCAATGCAGTATGCTCTACTTATTATTCTTGGATCTGCAGTCATAAATCCATTCACATCAGTCCATATTTCAAGAATTGATGCATTAAATGTTGCAGCTAAAATTGCTGCTGTATAATCAGATCCTCCTCTTCCTAAAGTAGTTATTTCGTTATTTTTATTAGACGCAATATAACCTGGAAATACAGATATTTCAGCTAATTCCGATTCTATTTCTTTTAATTTTAATTCTGTGGAATCGAAATCAACAGAGTCTCGTCCAAAAACTTTATCCGTAATTATATATTTCTGCGATTCAATTAATTTTGCACCCTCAATAAACTCCGATATTATGTATGAAGATAATCGCTCGCCAAAACTTGAAATAATGGCAAGACTTTTTACCGTTATTTCTCTTAGCATATAAACACCTTTTATAATAGTGCTTAACTCCTCAAATAGCTGATCTACCTTGAATTTAATTGTTTGTGCTTTATCTAAAGGAAATAACTCACTTATTATTTTGTAATGTTTTTCTTTTACCTCACTAAATTCATCAAAACACTCATGGTTACCTTCTTTGGCTAAATTAGATGCTTTTATAAGTTGATCAGTTACTCCTCCAACAGCCGATGCAACTATTATAACTTGCTCGTTTTGTGATTCTATTATTTTTTTTACCTGTAATATGCTATCTGTTGAACCTACAGAAGTTCCTCCAAATTTTAAAACTTTCATTTCTATTAATTCTTCTTATTCAGATTATTAATAATTTGATAAAATATATCTTTAGATTTTTAAATTATCCAAGAGTTGATTCTAATTTATACTAAACATGAAATTTTAGTACAAAATTTTTTTCTTAGATTTTTTAGAATAAATTCAGGTCTATGTTTATTTAACCAATAAACTACCTGACGGTAGGAAAATAACAGCTAAACCCCCAAAGGGGTGATGGTGGTGGTGGTGGTTGTAATAATTGTATGGAATAAGTTATAAACCATAAGCTGCTAATCGAATTTTCTTATAAGTTTCATTACAAATGTAAGGTTTTATTTTAATCCGCAAAAAATAAATATGATTTTAGACATGTTTTAAAGAAAAACTAACATATTCTTATCATAAACTCCATTTGTTAAATTTTAGTTGATTTATCAAAATTATATTTGGAAATACTCCTGTAGTAAGTAGGTGACTCTTTTACAAAGTAAAAAAGCCCACCCCAATTATGCTTCACACGATAAAATACTTTTTGATAACGACCATTTTTCATTATAACGCGTGTAATAACTTTACCCTTTAATTCATGAATTTCAATGGATTTACCATTAGGATATTTTTCTCTCAATGGAGGAAGCCCAAAAGGATCATTATTTTTTAAAGGCTTACTTATTGGCTTTCGTTTTATCGTTTCAGGCGTTGTATTTATTTTCTTTTTAGAAATTTCAACAGCTTTCTGATATTGAAGCACTGTCATCTCCTGCTTTTTCGCTTCTTCCCTTTTATTTTCATTTAAACTATTCCGACTTTTGGAAAGCCAGGAATTATATTGACTTTTTAACGTATTTATTTTATCACGTACAAACAACTGATAGTTTAAATCATAATCAAAATCACCATATGTATCAGAGTAACTTATTTTAGCAACAGGATTTTTAAAGAAAGTAGTATCTGCATTGGGAAACATTGGAAATAATTCAACTTGCAAATCATAAGGATAAATATTGCTTTTAGCAATTTCATTAGGTATTACAGTTGAAAACTTAATTCGTTTACTAACATAACCAGGCTTTGAGAAATAAAATTCATAGTCACCTCCCCAAGGTAAATATGTTACAAAATTACCATCAATATCAACAGGTATCTTTTTTTCCTTATTATTAGAATAAATAATAAGGTTTATTCTTGTTGCTTTTCCATCTCTAATATACACAGTTCCTCTTATGGGATATACATCCTGAGATTTAAGCGCACAAATCACAAGCTCACAAATGAGAAGAGTAATAAATATTTTTTTCCCCATGGAGGTAGCCAGTTACTGTTAAGGCTTAAAATTAAATATTTAAGCATGAAAAACCAACAAGGGAGTAGTAGAATGAAATAACATTTTTTTTGCAACCGAAGGATTTAATAATCTAGATATTAAATTTCGTTTAAATGTTGTAAAAGAGAGTATGTTAATATTATCTCCCTGAACAAAACTCTCAATGCCAACCCAGAAATCTTCATTCTCTATTAATTTAAAATCTAAAGGAACTTTGACTTTATTAAGTCTGAAATGCTCAATTAATCCGTCCAATTTAATTTTATCCTTATTTTGCTCTTCTTTTGTAGAAATATGTGCACAAGTAATTTTTACATCTAATGAACCTAAAAATGTTGAAAGCTTTTCAATGGCTAAATAATCAGTTTCTCCAAACACTGATAGATAACCAATATCTTTAATGTTATCAATCCCTGTATAATTAAAACTTTCAGGTATAGCCAAAACAGGAACTTTAGCCATTTCTATTATTTCAGCAGTTACACTACCAATTAGGTCCACAACCTTTTTGTCTGCACCCCTTGTGCCCATTATGATTAAAGATGGTTTATAAGTTTCACTAAATGATAGTATTTCGTGTTCTGCAATCCCTCTCCTTAATTCAATTTTTACAGTTACGTCTGGGATTTTTTCTTCAATTATCCTTTTTTCTAGATCTGATTTAATTAGATTCAGTTTCTTTTCACTTTCTTCTTTAAGTTCGTAACTAACTTCGTTTGAGTTTACATCATAAACAAAAGAATCACTAAACGGAAGACCTGTATTCATTGGTGAATAATAGGCATTAAATAAAGTTAACTCTCCTTTTGTTTTTGATATCCAATCAAAAGCTACATCAACCGCCTTTTGAGAATATTCGGAATAATCAACTGGAACTAAAATACGTATATCACCTTCTTTTATATCACTTTGATATGCACTTCTATAATCCGACTCTCTAATAGAATCGTAAATCATAATTGCTTGCTCAAAGTCTTTTTCTTTTATGTTAATTTTAACACCAGATGATACTGCACCTTGAATAAGATTTAAGTGTTCTAAAAAACATTCAACACCTTCATTTTCAAGAATTGTTTTTACAACTTGAGCTTTTTCAAAAGAAAGTGTTGCCAGAGTAATTATTTGATCAGACATAACCGTTTTATTTAGATTGTTCCCTGAGTATAATTTAGTAAATTAATTTCAGATTTTCCAATAAACTTAAACGGTATTATTTTTATAAAAGCATTTTATCAATCCGGACGCTTAAAACTATCCCAAAAACTCTCATTTCTGGCAGTACCATTAAAATATTGTCTTGATTTAATAGAATCCTGCATTGGTGTTACTTCTACTACATTTAAATAAACCGATGTTTCCTTACCTTTTGAATCTTTTAAAACATAATTTATTGAACTTAAAACATGTGTTTCTTTATGTTTCTTATAGTTGGTCTCTACAATATAGCTAGCTTCCTCTTCATTTTCATGAGGATTATAAAAACTATCTCCATGTTTAAATACACCATTCTTTTTAATTGCTTCTATGCTATTTTTTAAAATAACATTGTTATCATAAGAAATCCATATTTTCCCTTTATAAGAAGATAACTGAGGATCACTTGAATTATTGATAGTAGGATTTTTACACTTATAAGATATTACCCAAGCGGAATCACCATTAATTACATCCTCACCTACTATTTCAACATCAAATTCATTAATAGACTCTACAGATAAGATGTTACCTGGATTTCTAACAATATCCTGATTGATTAACTGGTCGAAAAATGTTAACCCCTCTTTTAAACTTTCCACTTCTTTTTCAGGATTACTTTCCTTTATTACATAATTTCTAGATTGATAAGCCTCTGTAAAAGATCTTTTACCATATCCTTTGCTATCGTTCATTAAAAATAAAGTTTCATCCTGAGTGGTTTTTTCTTTGTTAGTTTTTTTTGTTCTAACATAGCATTTATAACTATAAGATTCTGATAGATAATTATCAACAATTAAATTTGAAGCCGCTCGAATTATTCCATATCCCACCTTTGACTTTGCTGCAACATGAACTTCTGATATTCCATAATTAACAGGTGTAAGCTGTATTATTAATGTTTCCTTTTCATGCCAATCACTTACTTTATATGTTTTTGATTTAAAACCAACAGCAGAAACACTTACTTGTTTCTCAAAAAGCGCATGTGACAGTTGTAATTCAAAATCCCCGTTTATATCAGATGCAGTTCCCAAATAAGTTCCTTCAACGCCAATATTAGCAAACTCAACGGCTGTTCCGGTTTCCGCATTAATAACAGATCCATTTACCGTAAAATTTTGAGCATTAACACTTACACATATAAGTAAAACATGCAATACTATTATTATCTGAATTTTATTCATTATGTTGATTTTTATATTCAATAATTTAATCAAATATTATAGCAATTACCTTTTTGAAATTTATAATGCTAAATTATCAATTATAGCTGCGATAAATGTAGTAATAAATTTAGTTTTAGAATAAAAGTTGATGTTTACAGTTATTAGTAAATACATTCCATTTATTATGTATATAATTTATTACATCTTAAACCACTATTAAACAATCACGTATTAAAAATATTTAATTAATGACTTATGACTATTGGTTTTAATTACCATAATGATTAAAAACTTTCTTACTTTTGGCTCATTAAATATACAGACCTATGAGAACATTATATTCACTTATAGTAATTTCCATAATATTAAATGGCTGTGTAGTTTCTAAAAAGAAGTACGAAGCTAGCATGCTTGAAAATTCGCAACTAAATAAAAAGTTAGAAAAAGCCATTGAAGAAAATACCTCTCTTGAGAAGAGAATTAATAATAACATAGCTGAATTTGAAGCTATGAAGAATGAACTTCATTTAAGCAATGCCATTAAATCTGATGAAATGAGTGATTTATTGGTTAAAGTAACTAAGCTTACCGATTTAAATAATGAACTTGAAGGTAAATTAGAGGAAACCTTAAAATTATATAAAACTCAAAAGCAAAATTCGATATCTACAGTTGGTGAGCTCAAAAATTTAAGAACAAATAATATTAAACTTGCAAGAGATACTGCGAGTTTAAAATATGCGCTTAAACTATCCAGAGAAAGGTTCTCTAAGTTAGAAGACGAGTTAAATACTCAAAAAAATAAGTATAATCAGTTGTATTCCAACAATCAGCAATTGAATACAAATTTGGAATCTAACAAGCAAAAATTAGCTTCTTTTGAACAACAGTTAGTTAGAAATAAAGAAAAAATGGAAGTTATTTCTAAAGCATTAATAGAGCTTAGAAAACAAATGCTTTCTGCAAAATCTTCCAATAAAACTATTGATCCTAATAAAAACAAGCATATAGATAAAATGGCTAAAACTTTAGGTCACTATTAAGGTCTTACTAAATATTGATATTGCAATTTAAACGAGTTTGAAGAGAGCAGGTGTAGAATCAAATATCAATAAATTATATATCATTAAAATAGCTAAATGGTTTATGCTTACCATGCCTATTTTAATGTTATTTTATAAAGATATGGGATTCACCGATAAGGAATCCTTCCAGTTAAAGGCTTTCTATTCTATAGCCATTGTAATTTTTGAAATACCTTCTGGTTATATTGCGGATGTAATAGGCAGAAGAAAAACTCTACTAATAGGATCAACTCTCGGTGCATTAGGTTTTCTTATCTATTCAACTACCTCTGGATTTTATTCTTTTATGATTGCAGAGATAGTTCTGGGAATTGGACAAAGCTTTATTTCTGGTGCTGATTCTGCTCTTATGTATGACTCCCTTAAATCAGTTAATAAAGAAAGAGAATATGTGAAATATGAAGGTCGTAACTTTACTGTTGGCAATTACTCTGAAGCACTTGCAGGAATTGTGGGAGGTTCACTAGCCGCTATAAATATGAGACTTCCGTTTTTCTTTCAAACTGGAATTGCCTTTATGGCTATTCCTGCTTCATATTTGCTAATAGAACCAATAAGAAGTGGAAAAAGAAAAAAGCCTGGCATAATAGATATATTAAATGTTGTATGGTATGCTACCGTAAAGAATATTAAACTAAGATATAACATTTTATATTCAAGTATTCTTGGAACCGCAACATTAACAATGGCATGGATTTATCAGTTATATTTAAATGATATTGGTTTTTCTAAATATTTAATCGGTACTACCCATACAGTTTTAAATCTTATTGTTGGAACCACTACTCTATTTGCATATAAAATTGAAGCCAAATTAAAACCTCAATTAACGATTTGGTTTACTTCAATTGTTATTACAGGAAGTTTTGTGGCTGCTGGTTTTATAAACTCAGCTTGGGTGTTATTAATATTAAGTGTATTTTATTTTAGTAGAGGTATTGCCACACCTGTACTTAAAGACTACATCAACCGAATAACTTCAGATGATATGCGAGCTACAGTTTTATCCATCAGAAGCCTGATCATCAGAGGTTTTTTTGCCACAATTGCACCACTAATCGGTTATTTATCTGATACGTATAGTAGAATTACAGCAATGAAGATTATTGGGGTTATTTTTACTTTTATGGTTGGATCTTGTATCTTCTTATTTTTAAGGTCAATTGATAAAAAGAAAACCTAATCTAATTGTAACTCCAGGTTATCATATGCTAATTGAATATTTGGTGGTAACATAGAATTTATTTCTTGATGTAGACCTAATTGATGAGATATATGTGTTATGTATCCATTTTTTGGTGATGCTTTCTCAATAACTTCTATAGCTTGATCTAAATTAAAATGAGATACATGGGGATCTTTCCTAACACCATTTACAACCAATACTTCACTTCCCTTTATCTTTTGAATCTCTTCTTCTGCAATAAAATTAAAATCAGTAAGATATGTAAAGTTATGAATGCGAAATCCTAATACAGGAAGTTTCATGTGTAAACCTCTTATAGGAGTTATTCTAACTCCATTAATAATAAAAGGCGAATCATTTATCTCATTTAAATTTATTTGAGGAACTCCAGGATACGGATTTTCTTCAAATGCATAATAAAATTCAATCTTTATTGCTTCAAGTACTCTCTTTTCGGCATATACTTGCATTGGTTTCTGATGTATATAATTAAATGCTCTTACATCATCCAAACCTGCAATATGATCTTTATGTTCGTGTGTAAATAATATACCATCCAACGCTCTAACCCGATGTCTTAACATTTGTTGACGAAAATCCGGACCTGAATCTATTACTAATCTTAATCCATCCACCTCAATCATTACTGAAGAACGTAACCGTTTGTCTTTCGGATCTTCTGATTTACAAACATTACATTCACAACCAATAATTGGAACTCCTTGTGATGTTCCTGTACCTAGAAAAGTTACTTTCAATTTTTTAAGTTTAAAACTCTCAAATATAGTAAATGTTTATCCATAGGTTCAAATACTATTATTGTTATGCAACCATTAAAAATCATTTAAAAAAAAGAGCTTCCCTTGTTAGAGAAGCTCTTGCCCTTTTCCCAAATAAAATTATGATTAGTGAAGCATAATTTCAAAAATACTAGCAGGAGTAGTCGTAGAAGGATGCTCTACTTCGACTACCAGCTTAGTTGTTGATATCTTTTGATCAAACTCAATTTTATTTATAGTTTGATAATTACCTTCCTTAGAATAAACTACATTTCCTTTATCATCCTTGATTTTATAATTACGAACAGTAAAAGGCATAACGCTTTCTGGATGCCCCATTAACGTACTTTCCATTGCATGATCATAATCTGTATCAAAGAATAATGTTACTGCAGATATTTCCTTAGTATCATTCCAACTTAACTCCAATGCAGGGTTTTTATCTTCTAAATCCGCCACCCAAGCATTAGGTTTTAAGTGTGGACGTACATATCCATTAATACTATTTTCTTCGTTATATACTTCAAGAGCAGGAGAACAACTAAACGCTACATTATGTCCTTCTGGTCTTCGTTTTGGAATCCAAAATTCAAAAGCATCTACACCAATATTATCTGGAGGAGTTTGTTTCCCGTTGTTAGAAACTGCCTTATTCTTTCCATTAAATACACTTAAAAGTCCTGTTACCCTAATTTCTGAACCTTGTATAAATACACCTTCATTTTTTAGGAATGTTAACATTGCATACTGATCTTCTGGTGTACCTTTGGTAAATGGAATTTCAATTATTTGCTCTCCTTTAGCAATAGGAACAATGACCTTTTCGATAATTAAATCAGGAGTATAATTTCTAGCTTTTTTACTAGCTCTTAACTCTACCTCCAGGTTAGTATCTATTTCTGATTTTACCTTAACACTAAAAGTATAAGCCTGATTTTTCTTTAACGGCAACATTTGTGCAGTACCAGTAGACAAATCGTGCCAAATATTATCAGAGGCAGGCAGTTTATCTAGCTTTAATGAAGATGTTGCTTTGATATCTACATCTGTCATGATACCATTTTTACTCAAAGGAATTCCCATTAAACCTTGTCCTTCAAGATTAAGAGTATGTTGCAAACTTTTTAAAGCTTCACCTTCTGTTAGCTGAGCAGGGGTTAAATTCTCATCTATACATTTAGCTGCTGCTACACCAATCGAATGTGCAGCCATACCTGCTGTTGCCATAACGCGGGTTGAACCAAATGCAACATGAGTAGCACTAATAATACGTCCGATAAAGAAAAGGTTTGAAATATCTTTGCTGATATGAGAACGTAGTGGTAAAGAATAAGTCCCTTTTGAATGCCATTGCGTACATCCCGACTTTTCACTATATACTCCATCTGCTGGATGCAAATCTACAGCCCAACCTCCATGTGAAATAGCATCTTCGAAATCAGCTTGCTCAATTACATCTTGTTGCTTCATCATGTACAAACCTTCGAATCTACGGCTTTCTCTCTTTCCAGGAACTGTACCAACCCATTCTAAAGTTAAATTCTCTGCATCAGGGAAATTTCCCGAGTTTTTAATGTAATCCCATGCACCATAGACAACTTTCCACAACTCCCATTTTATATCTTCCGACTCAAGAATGGTATCTTTTCGTCCACCATATTCAAACCACCAAAACCTACATCCGTAATCTTTGGAATTAATATTCTTATATCGAGGAATTACAGTTATATCTTTTAAAGCAAATTCCGGAGCCACATATTTAACAGGTTGTCCTGCATCTTTACTATAAAAATATATTGAGTGTCCTAATAATTCTCCATAATCTTCATCTGGAGCAAACAATTCTCCAAACTCTTCTTTTTTCTCTGCTCCCATTCTAAAGCTAGCTCCAGCTAAGAATGCAAGTATACCATCGCCCGTGCCATCAACGAAATACTTAGCATCAACAACATATTTTGTTGAGTTTTGGCTACAGAAAGCTATTGTGCTTTTTATTTTATTATTCTCTTCTTTCTCTACCTCATATACACTAGTATTTAGAAGAAGTGTAATATTTTTCTCGTTTGTAACTTTCTCTAATAATATAGTATCAAAAATAAGCGCATTTCCTTCCTTATTTCGGTACATGTTTTCTACCAAAATTTCATCCATGATACCACCTTCGCGAGCCCAACGGTTATTATTTCCCATATGAGAAGTAGCTCCTAATATCCACAACCTTACCTCACTAGACGCATTACCTCCAAGTACAGGACGATCTTGAATTAAAACAACTTTTTTACCTTGACGCGCAGCACCAATTGCAGCACAAACTCCCGAAATTCCTCCTCCAGCAACAACTACATCGGTGTTGATGTTTTTTGTATAAACTGCTCGTTTATTTTCTGAATAATTTTCGATTAACATTTGATTCTGTTTTTTTCTAAATGTTTAGCATTATACTTAAACCCTACTAAACAAAATGCTTTATATTGTTTTTTTTCTAAATTTTCTCCAAATAATTGCTCCTAACAGCAATACAGCAAGTCCCATATAAAATACAATTGGAGCTTCCGAAAATGCAGTTAATCCAAATGAAGAAATTAAAACACCTGTTCCAGTAATGCTCATAGCAATTACTCTAATACCAAAGTGATTGTCCGATTCCTCTTCCTTAGATATTTCACCTGCCTCTTCATCATGCAAATGCCCAATCTCTTTTTCTGCAACTACTTTATTTTTATTTAATATTTCAAATACTATTAATATCAATGCAGGCATAAATACTCCCAGTATCATTTCCTCAGTTCTGTTTAAAGAAAAGTTGAATGCAAATGGAGTAATAAACTTAAACACAGAGTTTACAACCAGTGATATTCCTGTAGTGATTAACATTGAAAAACCATTCTGACGTCTTGAAAACAATGTCCAAATAAGAGGAAGATACATTGCTCCACCTGTAATAGCTCCCAGGCTGAAAATTACTTCAACTATACCTCCAAAGTAAGGCACCATTAAGGCAACTAAAATGGTTAAAATACCAAATATTATAGTTGAGAATCTTGCAACTTTTATTAATTGTTTATCTTCAGCTTTTGGTTTATAAAGCTTATATATATCATTAGTAACAACTCCTGCCAAAATATTTAGAGTAGTATTTACTGAACTAGCTGTAGCAAAAACCATCCCTCCTAATATTAATCCTAACATTCCTGCAGGAAGCACCTCCTTACACATCAGTAAGTAAGCACCTTCATTTCCCAGTCCTGCCAAATCTGAGTTAAAAACTCGATAAATCATTGGTGGTAACATCCAAATAATCGGACTAATGGTGTATAAACCACCAAATAACCATCCTACCTTTTTAGCATTTTTAGGTTTACTTACACTTGTGTATCTCTGCACATAAGCCCAGTTACCACCGATAAAAAACAAGTTATATAAACCAAAGGCTACTAAAAATATTGGAGTATATTCCGAATTGACAAAGTTGAAAAAGTTTTCGGGTGCATTATTTATAAATCCCTCTATACCACCTACTTTATCAAATGATAATGGAACCACAATTAATACAGCTGCAGTAAGAACCACAAATTGAAGAACATCTGTTACAATTACAGCCCATAACCCTCCTACTGTTGTGTAAATAGTTATTAATACTCCTAATGCTAATACACTAAGATAGATGGGGATCCCTGTTGATACTTCAACCAACTTAGCTACAGGATATAAAAAAGCTCCTGTTGTAAATAATGAAACAACAACAAATATATATGAATAAACTTGTTGGGTATTTTTCCCAAAGTTAGTCGTAATATATTCTGCTGCTGTAATAGCCCCTGTTTTATTCCATCTAGGAGCTATAAAAAATCCGATAATCAAACCTGCAACAGCCATTGTTGACTGAATTGCAATTGATACCCATCCACTCGAATAAGCTATACTTCCCCATGCTACAAATGTACCTGCAGAGAAGAAACTCATAAATAATGATAATCCACTAATACCCCATGGTACCGATCCTCCCGCTGCAAAGAATGATTTCATGTTTTTACCAGATTTGTTAAAACTCATTCCTGCAGTAAAAATCAAAAGTGAGAATGCTAATATTGAAATAATGTCTAGCTGTTGCATAAAATTTAACTATATTTTAACTACAAATGAACCTACAATACTTGTACTGTAAAAGGATTTTAAAATAAATATTGGCAGAAACGCTTTCGGGAACGTTACCGACCGTCGGAAAGGTTACCGAAAATATATAACCTCTATAATCACTGTTAAACTGCTTCCTTATACCTATATTTACCATACTACTATAACTTTATTTTTTCTTGAGTAAATCAAAATTGGGTACCGAAAATAATGTTATTTATAGGAGTTGAATATTAAAATTCTGTCATTGAATATTAATATTTACTTATAATAAAGAAATTATAATATAAATGCTATGAAAATCTCTACAACTATTCTTACGCTTTTAGTAATCTCTTTTATAGAATTAAAAGCTCAACATTCAGTATTCATTGAAGTAGAAAATTTTGATATTAAAGGCGGTTGGGTTGTCGACCAACAGTTTGTTCATTTAATGGGTAGTTCATACCTTATGGCGCATGGTATGGGTTCACCTGTTGCTAATGCTTCTACAGTGAGTAATCTGCCTTCGGAAGGTAATTATAAATTATGGGTAAGAACAAAGGACTGGGTTTCTGAACATGATGATTCTCCAGGACGTTTTAAAATTATTCTAAATACAATAGAGTTAGATACTGAATTCGGTACAAACCAAGGTTGGAATTGGGTTGATGGAGGAATCCACAGTCTTACTGGTTCTACAATAACTACTGAACTTAAGGATCTTACTGGATTTAATGGCCGCTGCGATGCTATATATTTAACGCAAGACTTAACATTTATTCCTCCAAATGAAGATGCAGAACTGGAAGAATGGAGAAGAGAACAACAAAACCTACCCCCAACACCTGTTTCTGGTGGACATTTCGATGTAGTGATTATTGGTGGTGGAATTGCTGGTTGCGGTGCTGCAGTAGCTGCTGCTCGTGAAAATATATCTGTTGCAATTATACAAGACAGACCTGTTTTCGGAGGCAACGCTTCTAAAGAGGTTAGAGTAAGTACAATAGGCCTTGAAGGTTTTAAAATTGTGGATGAAATAAATTTCAGATCTGGAGGAAACGGATCTGATATGGCTATTTACGATGATGAAATCAGACAACAAGTAATGGATAATGAATCCAATATAACACAGTTCCTCTCAAATAGAGCTTTTAGTGTTAAAAAGAATGGTAATTCGATTGAATCAATTGACATAAAACATATTGAAACTGGAGAGGAGCAACGCATTAGTGGTGATGTTTTTATTGATTGTACAGGCGATGGTTGGATAGGTTATTGGGCTGGTAATCGTTTTATGATTGGAAGAGAGGCTAGTTCGGAATATAATGAAAGTTTAGCTCCTGAAGTTGAAGATAATTTAATGATGGGAACAACCTTAATGTTTAAGAGTAGAAATGCTTCTGAAAGTGTTTCTTTCCCTGAAGTTCCATGGGCAATGGATGTAGCATTAGATCACGCTGCAACTAAAAATGAGTGGTTTTGGGAATATGGTATCGGTTTAGATCCTTTTGCTGATGCCGAACATATTCGTGACCATCTTTTAAGGGCTATCTATGGAGCTTTTTATAATGCGAAACAACTTCCCGAAAATGATTTAAAAGAATTGGATTGGATTGGTTATGTAATGGGCAAACGTGAATCAAGAAGGTTAGTGGGAGAACATATTCTTACTCAAAACGATGTTATTTCGGCATATGATTTTGTTGATGGTGTAGTAATAGAAAGAAGAGATATTGATTTACATCTACCAGTGGAAAATGGATATGACTTTATGAGTAGGGCAATATTTACCCATGTACCATTATATACTGTTCCGTTTCGTTCTTTAATTGCAAAAGATGTAGATAATTTAATGATGGCTGGTCGCTGTTTAAGTGCTACTCATGTTGGTTTAGGAAGTCCCAGAGTTATGAATACAACAGGGCAAATGGGAGTTGCAACAGGTTTTGCTGCTGCATTATGTAAAAAGTACAATACCTCCCCTATTGGTATTTATCTTGATCATATTACTGAATTAAGACAACTTGTTGGGATTGAAGAAATACCTCTTCCCGAAGGTACTATTTATTTGGATAACCTCGATTCAAACGTTGAACTTAATGGAACTTGGCAAAATAGTTCATACACTCAAGGATATTACTCTGATAATTATATTCATGATCAAAATTCCGATAAAGGAAATAAAAGCCTTACTTTTAATATAAATCCTCCACAACCCGGAGATTATAAACTATACATTCGTCATACATCAGGAACAAACAGAGCTTCAAATGTACCAGTTACATTTAAACATAATTTACAGGAAGAAAATATAACTGTTAATCAACGCATAAATAATGGTACCTGGTTAGAATTAGGTACTTATTATTGTACTCCTGACAATGAAACCTCATTAACAATATCAACAGAAGACACTGATGGTTATGTTATAGGAGATGCAATCGCTTTATCTTTGGATGTTTCTACTAATATTACTAATGTTAAAAGCTCGAAGAGTTATATTAGTAATGTATTAAGCACTTACGAAGGTGCTGTAATCAAATGTTATTTAAGCAAAATTGAAAATATAAAACTTGAAGTTTTCGATATTAATGGACGTAAAATAGAAACTTTAGCCAATGGTCAGTTTTCAAAAGGTATGCACGGATTTCCTTTTCTTAACAATTTTAATAATTCTGTTTTTATTGTAAAACTAACTACAAATAATAATATAGAAACGAAGAAATTTTTAGGAAAATAAAAAAGATAGAAAAATATTGTGAATGTCGCAATTTTCCAATTTTAAAGAATTTTCTCAAAATACTTTTACATTGATTTTAAAACTAAAAATTAAAAGCAATGAAGAAGTTAATTTCATGGGTTGAAATCCCAACAGAAAACATTGAAAGGGCTGTTAATTTCTACAATTCGGTTTTCGATCTAAATTTAGAAATCATGGACTGTGGATCTGAGAAGATGGCATGCTTTCCTAACGGAGAAGGTGCAATATCTCAAGCTCCTGATTTTAAACCATCAAAAGATGGTGTTTTAGTAAGTTTAAATACTGGTGACCACCTCCAGAAAACAATAGACAAAATTGTAGAAAAAGATGGTAAAATTATAAAAGAGAAAACAAAGATTGAAGCAGAAGGCTATGGATATTTTGCACTATTCATAGATTGCGAAGGAAATAAAATAGGATTATACGGAGACAAATAACAATCTTTTTTGGGGTTACATCATTACTATTTGGTGTAACCTCTTAGTTTATAACTTATCTTTGTATTAAGAATTTAATTAAGTGGACTTTTTTATTCATCAACCTTCTTCTTATTTATCGCAATATGTAAAAGCATATTGGATGATAGAAAATATAATGGTCAGCGGAAAGGAACACTTGCAAAGAATTGTTCCAAGTGGATTGTTTGAACTCTCTTTTTATCTTGCTGATATCCCCCAATCATTGGATAATCGTAAATTGATTAACGAAAACTCGATGATTACAGGTCAAATAAGAAGCTATTTTGATATTAAAGTTAAAGGCAGTTTGTCTTTATTCTCCATTTATTTTTATCCTCATGGATTGGCCAAATTCATAGATATTCCAACAAATGAACTCTATAACCAAACAATCCCATTAAAATTTATTATTAACAATATAACTAATGAATTAGAGGATAGTCTTTCATCTAAGAGCTTATTTTCTGAAAGAATTAATATCGTAGAACATTTCCTGGAAAGCAGAATAAAAACAAAACAAAATGATTATAAAGAAGCCAGAATAAAGCACTGTATAAACCTAATAAACAAAACAAAAGGGCAAATGGATATTAATTCTCTCGCTTCAGAAATTTGTTTAAGTAGAAAACAATTTGAAAGATTATTTACAGAGTATATAGGTGTTTCGCCAAAGCAATTCCTAAAAACTATCCGATTTCAGAATGCTATTAATATTAAATCAAATAAGGATATATCTTTAACAAAACTTGCTATTGATAGTGGTTATTATGACCAATCACATATGATTGCTGATTTCTTATCACTCTCTGGAAAAACTCCTAAAGAATATTTTGTTGAATGTACTCCCTACTCTGATTATTTTCAATAAAATTACTCAACAACTATAAAAAGCTCCTGTATTTACTTAATTACATTATGTATTATGTTTATCAAATTACACTTGATGAATACAAAAACAAGTTAAAAGCTGCATATTTACTTAAAAACAGTGTGATCCTTAAAGAAAAAATGTGTGAATACATAAAGGATTCAAGCAATAAAATCTTACTATAGATCGGAGGCTATCAAGGTTAAATATCAACTACAAAATCCTACTATTGTAAGTATTCAGTAAATTGATGTTTCTGAGAAAATATTTAATAAAACAAATCCATCGTCAAAAGAACTGGTAGTCATCAACAAGTAATTTAATACAATTGGGTTGTCTTCGGGAAAGTATTTTTACAGAATTTTAAAAGGAGGTTAAATAGAAACGATAAAAACCCTTATCAAAAATTAAAAAACCGGCAAAAAGCCGGTTTTCATAAAACATATATTCTAATTCTTAAAACCTAATATCCAGGATTGTTAGGAAACTCTACTTTTGCATTATCTAGTTCCTCCTGAGGTATTGGCCATAGATAATCTTTTGCAGGATCAAATACAAACTGCGTTTCTAATGGCACAAAAACATCCTCTTCATTTGGATAATGTGAAATTCCGTACTCATCAAATGTTGGGCGAGGGAAATTTGTTGGTTCTCCATTTTGAATTTTAGTTACATACTCTGGGGCATAACGACCAATTACTCTATCATTATTCAAAACATGTTCAATGGTTTTCCATCTACGAATATCGAAGTATCGAAGACCCTCAAATGCCAACTCAACTTTTCTTTCATTACGTATCATACTTCTGATTTGTGTATCAGTCATACCTGCAACGGTTTTATCTGGCATACCAACCCTTTTCCTGATAACATTAATGGTGGCATCGCAAACGGCTTGATCAAACTCTCCTACTTCAAATTTAGCCTCTGCATACGAAAGTAAAACCTCTACATATCTCATTACTACTACTGGTGTTACTGACTTTGCCATAGTACCATTAAAATAATCATTTTCGTCGAAGTTCTTGCGAATTAAATATCCCGTTTTAGATTGTACGTTTTTAAAGTCATAATCCCTATTGTTAACCGTTTTAATTTCGCCATTCACAATACGCTGGGTTTTTTCTTGATAAAAATCAAACAACCAGTTACAGAACCAAGTTCCACTTGTTAAAACAGTTGCTGCTAGTCTTGGATCTCTGTTCTCATAGGGTGAATCAGGGTTATACAATGGTGATACATCAATTTTTTGCCCATCTGTACATTCGTATGAATCCACTAAATAACGAGTTGGTTGATTAATGGCCCAACCGCCATTGTTACGACCACCGTTATCTCTTGGGTAAGAATGAGTTTCAACACCATCAACATATTGAACTATAAGTAAGTTCTCTGGACTCTGCGCTCCTTCTGTCAGGAATAGTTTTTGGTAATCAGAATAAAGGTTAATGCCATATCCCATAACCACCTCTGCGGCACTAATAGCTCCAGAATAGTCTCCATTAAATAAGGCAACTCTTGTTTTTAAAGCTCCGGCCGCGGCACTTGTTATTCTACCATAATTTTCTTCTGCCCAAGTTTGAGGTAAATTATCAATAGCAAAATCAAGATCAGCATGTATCGTATCAATCACCTGATCCTTCGGCGTTCTTGTATAATAATAAAATTCATTGTAATCTACCGGAATACTTGTAACTAAAGGAACATCTCCCCATAATTCATATAAATAGAAATAATAAAAGGCTCTTAAAAATTTAGCTTGTCCTAATATTTCATTATAGGTTTGTTCCGAAACAGCATCCTGACCCCTGGAAATATTTTGAATGACATAGTTCGCTCTATTGATATGCTTGTATAAATTTTTCCATAAACTGGTAATTTTGCCATATTCCGAATTTTGCCCACCATATACCCAAGGGTACGGATAAGTTCCACTCGGACGACGTATTCCTATATCTGTTCCAAAATCTAATCCATGCCAGGCCGAATTTGAATATTGACCCATATGATGATATAAACCTCTGTAGGCTGCATTCAAGGCTGCTTTCATTTCGGCCTCAGTCTGCATATAATTGTTATCTGCAGGACTTCCTAAGGGAATCTTTTCTAAATAATCGTCGTTACAACTAAAAGTAGTAATAGCCAATACTATAATAACTAGCTTATTTAATATTTTCATGATTGTCTTTAATTATACGGTTAAAAGGTAATATCCAAACCACCTGAAATTGTTTTAACAATTGGATAATTATTTCTAGCTCTTGATTCTGGATCCCATCCTTCTGGCATATCATCCCACGTTATTAAGTTTTGACCTGAAACAAAAAATCTTAAGGACTGTATGTTGGCTCTTAATAAAAATTTCTTTGGAACGTTATAACTTAACTGAAGATTTTTCAGACGTAAATATGCTCCATTTTGAAGCCAATAAGTTGAGGGAATAAAATTATATCGATTTGACACACCATAATTAGGGTAAGTGGCATTGGGATTTTCAGGCGTCCAAAAATCAGTTTGCCATTCCTGAATATTACCACTACTATTATTAATTATCCAAACCGGCTCACCTGTCATTAACACGTCTCTTTTACCTACACCTTGAAAGAACATTGACAAATCAAGATTTTTATAGGATAAATTAACATCGAAGCTATAATTATATCTGGGAATATTACTACCTGCAATAACTTTATCATCTGATGCATTTAAAACACCATCTGTTGCATCCGCAACCCCGTCACCATTTGTGTCAACAGATGGTTGATCAATGTATTTAATATCTCCTGGTCGCGGATTATTGCCTGCATAAGTTATATCCTGAGTTTCCCCTTCTTGTAATAGGCCATCTGTGTCGTATAGGTAATATGACCAAATAGGATGTCCCTCTTTTGATATGGTGTTATCTCTAATATCCTCTTCTCCATCTAAATCGGTTACTTTGTTTTTTACATCATCAAAATTAAATGTAAAACTATACCCAAAGTCACCAAACTTCTTCTGGCTTCCAATAGAAATATCATAACCATTATTCTCCATTGATAGCAGGTTCACAATTGGACCATCCATCCCTGTAATTGGGCGAACATTGGCCTTATAAATAATATCCGAGGTTTTTCTGGAGTAAAATTCTGCCGATAGCGAAACCAATCCTCGCATAACAGATAAATCAAATCCAACATTCGTTGTTTCTGTATACTCCCAGGTTAAAAACGGATTGGCGTATTGGGGAACTCCTCCAGCACTATTGGGAACAGGATTAGTTCCTAAGGCATATGTTAATGGATCTTCATCATCATTATCTTTAACAGTAGTTACTGTAGTCATAAAAGGATAATTATTACCCACATTTTGGTTTCCTAATCTACCCCAAGATGCACGAACTTTTAGGTTATCCAACCAATCAAATTGTTTTGCAAATGACTCTTCAGAAACTCTCCACCCCAGCGAGAATGATGGAAAAATACTCCATCTTTCCTCAGTAAATCTGGAGGATCCATCTCTACGAAAGTTTGCTTCGAACAAGTATTTACCTTGAAAATCATAGTTTAATCGGCCAAATTGCGATGCTAAAGCCCATTCCTCAGCTCCTCCACTATTTTGTTGTGTACTCGGTGCTCCAGCATTTAATACAGTATAATCTTGAAACAAATATCCTTCTCTATAACCCATTAATGTTTCTTTATGATATTCAACAGCTTCGGTTCCTAACAAAACAATAAAACTATGATCCCCTATATTCTTTTTGTAGTTAACCAGAACATTGTAGGTATTCTGCCAATCTGTTGAGTGATCATTTTGAGCATAAGCAACATTTTTTTCTCTATTTGAGGTTCTCACTACTCCAACTTGATCGTCTACACCATCGTATAGCATGTAGGTTCGGTTAAAGGCATTTTTATTATTAAAAGTAAATTTTGGAGCGTAGATAAAAGAAACCGTTAAATCTTTAATTGGATTTACATCCGCTTTTATGCGCGCACCCATGCGATACCATTTGTCTGATTTTTTACCGCTTGCGTCAACGTATGCCAGAGGGTTTTGCTGCAACGCCCATCCTGGTCCGTAACGACCGTCAGAATATTGTGCTGCGAATGTTGCAGGAATTCGGTTTGCCTGTTGAAAAATATTACCTAAACCTGCACTAGGAGTTTTTTTGTCACTAACCCTTCCGTTAACATCTAAAGAAAACTTTAACCAGTTTGTTACTTTTAAATCATTATTAATTCGCAAAGTATAACTCTCAAAAGTATTGTTACGAATCAAGCCATCCTGCTTCAAATACGAAAAAGTTGCTCTAGTTAGCAGTTTATCTGTTCCACCAGTAATTCCAAGATAATGATTTTGCTTAATCGCGGATTCCTCGGTTACTTCATCTATCCAATCTACGTTAGGATATTCGTCAGGATTAGTTCTATAATTATCTCTATATTCCTGTATTTGTTCTTCTGACATATTGCTTGTATTGCCAGGAGCATCATTTTCTTGGGCAATTCTTAAATATCTATTATAGTCATCACCATTTACGTAATCAGGTAGGGTGGAAAACTTATCAACACCAACCCAGCCTTTATAATTAATTTGAAACTTGTCTTTACCTGCTCTTTTAGTAGTTACTAAAATAACACCATTCGCACCTCTAGAACCATAAATAGCCGCTGATGCCGCATCTTTTAACACAGAAATATCTTCAATATCATTGGGATCTACAGCATTTAAATTTCCTTCCATTCCGTCAATCAAAACCAGCGGATCATTCTTAAATCCTTCATCACTTCCTCCATAAGAAGTAATTCCTCGAATTCTGATAGTAGCAGTGGATCCAGGTGCTCCTGAGGTTTTAGAAACAGTAACACCTGGTGACATCCCTTGCAAAGCTTCCGAAGCCTGGCTTACAGGCTGTTTTGCCACTACATCACCTTTTACTGTAGATACAGATCCTGTTACATTCACTTTTTTCTGCACACCATACCCTACAGCTACTACTTCTTCTAATCCCACCATGTCAGTTTCCAGAATTACTTCAAATTTACTTTGTGTTGAAGCATCCAGTTCTACTGTTTTAAAACCAATAAATGATACTTGTAAAATTGTGTTTTCTTCATCAATTTGTAGTTGAAATTTACCATTTACATCCGTAATTGTTCCATTGGTTGTTCCCTTAACAACAATGGATACCCCAGGCATCGGGTATTTGTCGGTATCATAAATAGTACCGGATACAGTTTTCCCTTGTGCATTTAGTTTTAAAACTATACTCAAGAGAAAAACAAATAACAATAGATTTTTTTTCATAATAATTTAAAATTAGATTATTCATTATTCAAAGCACGAAACATTAAAGAGTTTCGATGCTCATTAAATAATTTTATTTATCATATCTAAATTCAATATTTATTAACATTTAAACACAATTCTTTACATTAAAAAATACGGGATCGTTTTCGGGAACGTTCCCATTCTTCGGAAACGTTTCTGATTTCTATTTAAAATACTAAATTAGATTCAAACAATTAATATGAAATCAATAATAATTAACATATACATTAATTTTCTCTTTAATTATTATGTATATTAAATTTTATTATTTTCAAATAGGAAAGCCACTTTAAGTATAACAAAAAAGCCGGCTTTTCGCCGGCTAATACTAAACATATATACAAGTGTTAGGATAAATGGTACCTTAATTATTAAGTTTCTCTAATTAATTCTACCCCTCCAATGAAGTATCAATTAAATAACCTTTAGAAGCTTATTTTACAATCAATTTTCTTACTACTGTTTTTTGCTGATAAGTCATTATTATCAGGTATATGCCATTATTCAAATTTTTAATATCTACAGATTGATTTAAATTTACCAACTCCATTTTCTTTACTCCTGTTCCCATATCTACAAACACTACTTTTGCCGGAGGTTCTCCAATAAATGTAATTGAACTTAAAGCTGGATTTGGGAAAAACAATGACTGATCTGAAGACTTTATTGTATCAATAGAAGTTCCGTTCAAAAATTCCAAACTTAATTTGTCTAAACTCAACGAATATCCAGTACTAGATGGATTCTTACCTGTAACCTCTAATCTAACCACGCACTCTCCTTCATCCAATATAGTTTCTCCCAATTCTACTGTCTGAAATCCAGATGATCCATATTGATCTACAACACCACCTATAGCTTCTCCATTTAAATATATCTGAATTTGACCTCTGGAAGTGTATAATTTATGAGAAATTGAAACACCATACGTACCAGTCGATTCAACATTAATCGAAAATTCCATGTATTCTCCAGCACCTGAAGGAACAACTTTTATGTATTTGCCTTCACTTGCTGATCCATCAGAAATAATACTCGTTGATCCATTAATCTGCTGTGCAAGAATATGCATTCTCTCAAATTCTGAATTTGATAAAATAGTTTCTTCACGAGAATATGTCATTGTTAACTTATCAATTGCAAGGTTATATCCAGATGAAGTTTCATTTTTACCAGTACATTGTATCCTTAAAGTTGCCATTCCAGCATCTATAAAAAGTTGGGGTAAATAAACCGAACTATAATTTGTTTCTGCAGTATACTGATCAATCTCAGAAGATATTTCTTCTCCATCTAAATACAATTTATATTTGCCTTGATCTGAACCATTCTTTTGCGTAATTCCAATATTATAATATCCAGGCACATAAATAGGCACTTTAAACTCAGCATACTCACCAATTGCAGTTGATCCTATTTCAACAACTTCATTATTACTGGCGTCTACATCATTTATAACTTCTACTGTTCCATTTACCTGAGAGTTTAATAAATCATACTTCTCCATTTCATAATTAATTGTAGTATTTACATTCCAATCAATTACATATGATCTAACCTTCCATTTTTCATATTCTTCTTTGAGCGTTTCAACTCTTGCTGTCTCAGTTCCACTCAGGTCATTAAGTTCTGTAGGATCGTTTGCCAAATTGTACAACTCCCAAGAGCTTCCGTACAATTTTACCAGTTTCCAATCCCCTACTCTAACACCTTTGTTTCCTTCATGTTCCCAACCAAATACTCTTGTATCATCCGTTGATCCTCCTTGAACAATTGACCAAAAGCTCTCACCAGCCAAGTTCATTGTTTCTAAACCATTAAAAGTAGTTGGATAGCTTATTTCAGTTAACTCCAAACATGTTGGAACAATGTCACTTATATGCGCAGCTTCGTGCGTAATTAGACCTGAATTTGTTATACCATTAGGATAGTGAACAATTAATGGAGTAAGAATTCCTCCTTCATGTTCTTCTGTTTTATACCTACGATACGGAGTATTGCTAACATTAGCCCAATTTTTACCATATGAGACGAAAGAATCCTTCGTTCCAATAAAATCTGTACTTGTATTGTGACTAGCTGAAGCTCCTCCGTTATCAGATAAAAACATGATCAATGTGTTATCATATTGCCCCAGGTCTTTTAACTTTTGAATAAGTCGGCCAATATTACTGTCCATATTGTCAATCTGTGCAGCATAAATTGCCATTTTATGATCTTGAAGATCCTGATCTGATACACTACTCCAATCAGGAAAATCTGCAGGAGACATAGTAACTGACTCGCTAACAACCCCTAGTTGTTTTTGCTTTTGAAAACGTGCATTTCTAATTTCCTCATAGCCTACACTATACTCATTTCTGTATTTAGCAATATCGTCCGGCCATGCTTGTAAAGGAAAATGAGGCGCAATATAGGCCAGGTACATAAAAAATGGTTTACTATCTGTATTGGCCTCCTCCACAAAATCAATTGCATAATCTGTAAATGCATCTGTTGAATACCATGTGTCAGGATCTGGGCTTTGTACTTCTTCTCCCAGATATACAGGGCGACTGCCAACCTTGTTATGAGGTGGCCAAAAATAAACTCCTCCTCCAGCTGGAATCCCATACATTCTCTCAAATCCTTTATCAATAGGCCAATATGGTCTGCTATTACCAACATGCCATTTACCAACTTGAATGGTTCTATACCCCTCTGGTTGTAACAATTCTGCTATAGTAACTGCATTGTCAGCTAAATGTCCTTGATAAGATGCGTACTCCCAATCTGAATTCAAGTGTCCAACTCCTGCTTGATGCCCACTCAATCCTGTTAAAATACTTCCTCTTGAAGGTGTACATCTAGATGTATTATAAAAATGGGTAAATAAAACCCCATCATTTGCTAATTGATCCAGATTTGGTGTTTCAATCTCAGATCCCATACAACCTAAATCGGAATATCCCATATCATCTGCTAAAATCACAATAATGTTAGGACGATTTGTTTGAGCTAATGAGTTTATACTAAAAAGTAGTGTTAGTATTATTAATAAAGAGAATCTCATATTGCTTTTTATTGTTGAAGATAGTCTCTTCAATCAAGTTTACAATGATTTAGCGAAAAATAGCATTTCGAAAACGTTTTTTTTAAACGGAAACGATGCCGAATAGAAAGAAAAATATAAAGAAAGGAGATGAAATACTGGCATTTAAGAAAAATTAATTGTTGCAAGAACTTAAACCCATATATGTCATTGGAGTATTGTAATGAAGATTCAAACAGCAATAAAATAAAGCATTTGGGTGAGGAATCTTACAAAGCTATGCTGACGAAAACAAATGCAATGAAATGTTTGATTTTGAAGATGTTTGAATATGTAATAGATAGTCTAATGACATTTCTGGGTTATAATATTGGAGTTTTATTTCGGGCACTAATTACTAAAAAAGCGCTAGTTCCAAGTTATCTATAGAACTAACGCTTTTGTTATTATTTGAATTGGTTATTTCAATCTACATTACTTACGTTTCCATTCATTATCCGGATCATAATTTGGATTTGAAGTAGCCATTTGAGCTTCAACTTTGACTTTCCATGCTTCTAAGTCTGCTTCTAATTCTTTTGCTTTTTCAGGATTATCATTTATAACATTCTCCTTCTCACCTATATCATTAGCCAAATTATACAATTCTTTAACCTCATTGTGATAGTTAACTATCAACTTCCAATCTCCTTTTCTGATAGCACTATAAGGTTTAGCTCCTTCGATATGATAATGAGGATAGTGCCAACAAATAGCTTCTCTTTCAAATTTACCAGTTGTCGAGAACATAGGTTTCCAACTCTTACCATCCCATCCATTTTTAACTTCATCCTTTACAGTAACTCCTGCAAAATCGACTAGTGTAGGGAAATAATCATTTGAAATCACTGGTTCACTAATTTCTTTGGCACTATAGTTCATTTCTGGAACATATAAAATGGTAGGTATTCTGGTTCCTCCCTCATACATATCACCTTTTCCTGATCTTAATGGACTATTATTGGTTACTTTTCTTTTTCCTCCACCAATTAATCCTCCATTGTCTGATGTAAACAGAATTATCGTATTGTCATACAATCCTGTTTCTTTTAATTTATTAATTACCTTTCCAACAGCTTCATCTGTATGTTCAACCATTGCAGCATAAGTTGGATTTACCTGATTTTTAGTAGAATCAACTAGTCCTTTATACTTTTCTACTTTCTCCTTTTTAGCTTGTAAAGGCGTATGTACATTGTAGAACCAAAAGTTTACAAAAAAAGGAGTTTTTTTGTTTTCCTCGATATATTTACATACCTCATCCGATAAGCGTTCTGTTAAATACTCCCCTTCTGGACCATCCTCTATTCTAGGATTACCATAAGGTGTAAAATATCCATTAAATCCTTTTTTCTTGTTTCTATAAGGAGCTCCTTTAGCCCAACCCCCAACATTTAAATCAAAACCATGATTTTCGGGCCAATCTTTCTCTTGTTCACCTAAATGCCATTTACCAAAGTGCGCCGTTTTATAACCTGCTTCTTTAAATGCTTCTGCCATGGTTGTTTCAGCTGGATCAAGATACATAGTCCAATCTGGTACTTTCATTTTAGCTCGAGGAAACTTCCATCCTTCAATCCAATCAGTACAATTCAATGTTGCCGGATATTTTCCTGTCATAATACTTGCCCTAGTTGGAGAGCACACTGTACAACTTGAATAGGAATTGGTAAATTTAACCCCATCTTGAGCTAAAGCATCCACATTAGGTGTTTGATAATAATCACTACCAAAACAAGTAATGTCTTTCCATCCTAAATCGTCAACAACAATCACTACTACATTAGGTTTCTTTTTTTCTGTAGGTTGGCAACTTACCAAAGCAATAGCCAATAAGAAAAAGAACATCAATACTTTATTCATTTTTTTAGTCTTTAATAATGGATCTAAATCCAATAATTAGCTTATTTAATTCTCTTGTAATAAGAATTTCGAAAATATACTTTTTCTTTATAAAGAAAGAATTTGAAAATAAATAGTAATGAAAAAAGTTCAATTCTTATTATTTTTTTTGCGAAAACGATTTCGATTTATAATAAAAAATAGCTACCCCATAAGAGTAGCTATCAACTATGAAAAAGATTCAACTTTAAAAGTTATTAACTTTTAATTTGTGAACCGAGAATTTACCATCAACAGTAGTTACCTCAACAATATACAAACCTGTTGGCAACTCTTCTATATTAACATTAGAAACATCTTGAACTACCTTAACCAACTTACCACTAATATTATAAATATTTACAGAAGCAAGCTGTTCAGTGAAGTTAACAACTGATGAAGCTGGATTTGGGTATAAAACAACACCAGAATTTTCAACTTCGTCTTCAATATCTGTTGGTGTAGTCGCACTCATCCATAATGAAGGAGCCGTTCCTGTTGTTGTTTCCATAGAAGCAAACTTAAATAAATCATTCTTATCGCCAAATAGCATAAAACTAGCATATCCTGAAGCACCATTTACATAGTCTGTAACATCAAAATAAACCATTCCTGCTGTGTTATTATTATACTGCTCAGCTATTTTTGTTGTTGTTAAAGTTCCGTTTATATCATTATATGTAAAAGATGATATCGAATTTAAAGTTTCATCAACACTATATAAGTCCATAGTACCACTAGCTGCAGTCGTACAATCTAAAGCTAATAACACTAAACCTTGAGGTAGAGTAACTCCACTTAAATCAAACTCTACAAATCCATATCTTTGATAATCTGCATCACCAGTATTTTTAACTACTATTGTCTCATATCCTACATCTGGACTATCTTTATGCTCATTTGCTGCTTCTCCTCCATTTTGAATATATGCATCAAAAACTGGTGCTTTAGATGTAGCTGCATCATCAACTGCTACTAAAACAGGATAAAGTATTAACTCATCATTATAATATGTTCCATTCCCATCAGAAACAGACTCTATATTATAAATTGTACTTACTGTTGGATCAAGTGGGATTTCAAACGTATCTCCATCATTAAAAGTATGATCTTCTCCATCAACACGAACTGTATATGGATAAGGAGCTGTTTCATCTATAAAATTAAATTCTAAAGTATAAGTTCCTCCTGATGCAATTACAGCATTTCTGGATTTCAGTTCAAACATATCTTTAAGAGTAAATTCAACCAGATTAGAACCAGCCAATGATACTGTACCATCTTGTGCTGTTACTTGATCAATAGTAATTATTACATCTGAAGTATAACCTACGCCTAAATCTAAAGTAATATCTGGATCAGTTTCTGATGTGAATTGAAAAGATCCTCCAAGATTATCTGAGTAATCAACTGTATATGGAGCTGTTCCTTGATCAACAGTTAATGAAACAGATAATGCATCTCCTGGCGAATATTCACTTCCTACACTTGTTATAGATCCATAGTTACCTGATATTAAACTTAATGTAGCAGGGCTAGCATCACCATTGGCTGCTGCATGAAATACCAAATCATCTGTTTGTGCATTATCTGCTGTAATAACAAAGCAAATCTCATCTCTAGTTCCATCAGAAATTCTGGCATTAATGTAATCGATTAATTCAGTTGTATTAATAACCAAGTTACCTGAGGTATAATCTGAAATAGTATTAATTAAAGTATACTTCTCTGATGTTCCGTTATCAGCTATATCTCCTCCTAAAGTACTCCATTTTAAATCAGATGCTGCTGAAGTTATACCATTAGTTTCTGAAGTAGCATATAAATAGTAGTTAGTTGATCTTATTGTACCTGATCTTAGAGTGAGATTTAATTGAGCTTCAAGCGCTGTATTTAAATAATTTCCTTCTCCATCTTTTAAAGAGAAAAACAAAAAACCATATCTTTTTTCACCAGATGCTTCTCTTATCTTTACTCCAGATGTGAAAGCTTCATCTTTTGAAGATTGCCATCTTGTAAAACCATCTCGTAATAATTCTGCTTGTTGTAATTGAGCAAAAAGGCTTGCACTAAAAATAAAAACTAAAAATAAAAGTAGATTTTTTTTCATGAGTGTTTGTTTTTAAGTTAACTTAATACGTTTGTCATTAGACATTTATATTTTTTCATCAGCAGCAAATTAACTTTTGTATACATTTTATAATAAGTTTTTACTTAAAAATATTTCGAAAACGTTACCGATAACGTTCCCGAAATTCGGAATCGTTCCCGAATTTCAGAATAATTTATATCAAAAAAGGCTACCCTAAAAGAGTAGCCTCAAATGATTTATGAAAACATTTTAAATTTCTTCCAAATTATTTAACCATTAATTTTTGAACAGAAACTTTACCTTCAACAGTAGTTAATTCAATAACGTATAAACCATTTATTAATTCATCAATACTAAGCGTTTCAACATCTTGTGCTGCTTTTACCAACTTACCACTAATATTGTAAATCTTAACTGAAGCAACTTGTTCTACAAAGTTAACAACGGTTGTAGCTGGATTTGGATAGAATACCACTTTTTCTTCTTCTATTCCATCTTCAATATCAGTAGTAGTAGAAGCATCAATCCATAAGTATGGAGCTGAAAGTGTTAATTCTGAATTCTGAGAAACTCCTTCCGTAGAAACATATCTTGTAAAACGGCCTTCTGTATCTGCATTTACAACAAAAGTTATATTTGTTGCTGAACCAATTTTACCTTTCACATAATCAGTAACATCAAAATATACCATTTTATGATTTGTTGCACTAGCTACATCATTCGCCCAATCAACGGTGGCTACATATGATTCTGCAATTGTTGTTGGAGGTGTTTGTAAATGAGTTCCATGTGTTACGTATGTAACATCACTTGTTAAATCATCACCTTCAATAGCTCCAATATGTGCAACGTAACCTCCATTACTATTACTTACATAATCCATTCCTAACAAGATAGTTCCTGCAGATCCAGAAATACCAGATATATCAAAATTCAAGAATATTGCACGGTTTTTTTCTGATGAATCTTCACCTGTATCTGATCCTAATTTTGATAATAAATGCCCTATTTCATCTACTCCAGATCCATAATCCTTATAATCTGTTGCTTTATTATCACCAGATTCGATATAAGTATCTACAGAAACTGCCTGAGTAGTTGCTGAACCTTTATCCACACCAACTACAACATCAACATTACTTAATTCATCACCCGTATATGTTACATAAGCGTCTTTAACACTATTTACTACATATTTAGTGTTATCAGATAGATCTAAAACTATTGATAGATCATCTCCTTCGTTAAATGTATTTACTGAACCATTTATGGTAACTTCGAAAGGATATACACCCTTCTGACTAAAAGTATATGTATATGAATTACCAGAAGTAACAACAGAACTCATACAAGTAGTTTTAAATGATCTTTCAACTAACGTAAAAGTATAGTCTGAACCTCCAATTAATGTTACCGGATTACCATTATCAGTAATACTCTCAATATTAACTACAGAGGTTGCAGATGGAGTTAAACTTATAGTAAGTGTAGAATTGGTGCTAGTTTCAGTTTGTGATCCTCCACCATCTACATTATAAGTTACAACATAGTCGCCTGCACCGGAACCATCAGTAATTTCAACTGTAAGATCTACTTCTTCACCTAAATAAAAATCCCTTGCTCCAGATACTGTTGCTGTAGCACCTGATATAAAATTTAGCGAAGGAGGAGTATCAAAAGAACTCGATTTATTACTATGAAATTTTATTTCATCGCTTTCTGTCAGAGCTTCTGGTAAAGCCAAAACGAAACATAATTCTGTTCTACTCGCATTAATTTTTTCTATCACATAATTCTTAAATGTTGTTGAAGAAAATCTAACAATATCTCCAGACTGAGCACCAGTTAGATCAACAGTCTCTAAAGTTCTCAAATCTGTAGCAGTTGTATTTGTTGAAATATCACCAAATTCATCCCAAGTAGGATTTGCATCTGATGATAAATAATCCACACCATACAACGACAAACTAGTTGCACTAGTATTAGCATGTACTTTTAAGGCTAATTCAATTGCGTCAGCACTTACATCTGTTCCTGATTCAACATTGAAAAAAATATAGACTTGACGATCTGTACCTCTGACATCTAACCCATTTGATGAAGTCTCATAGAAATTTCCCGTTTTATCAGCCCAATTAAAGCCTGATTTAATTGATGTTATTGATTCTGCAAAAGCAGACAAAGAAATAATTACTGATAAAGTAAAAAGTAAAATCTTTTTCATAATAGTTGATTTATTGTTATTGTTCGTTACAATATTATAAATCATCCATAACATTTGTTAACGTATTTTAAACAATAAATACGAAAACGTTCCCGAAAACGTTTCCATTTTCCGAAAACGTTTTCATGACTTTACATTCTGACTAGAAGCTTTTAAGAAAAGACTTATTAAAAAACTTAGTACAATAAAAGTTAGATTTAAAACCTCCTTTTAGCAATACTTTTTAACATTTAATTCAGTTTACTCCAAACCATAAAACCTCCTGATAGGTTTTTTATTTTATTAAAACCACGATCAGCAAGAATTAGATAGCCTAAATATCCACGTAATCCTTTTGCACAATATATATATGTTGGTTTAGAAGTTTCTATACCTTCCAACGTATAGTCACGCAATTGTTCCAGCGGAATATTTGTTGCATTGGCAATTTTACCTAATTTAGTTATTTCTGCCTCGCTCCTTACATCAATTAAGTTATACTCACATGCTGGAGTATTATCAACTAACTCCTTTAGTGCAATAGCATCAATTTCGGTATACCCGCCACTAAATACATTTGAGCTAACATAACCAGATACTATAACTGGATCTTTTGCAGGTGAATATGGTGGTGCATAAGCCAAATCTAAATTAGGTAAATCTGTTATTTTTAATTTTGCATAAATAGCTGTACTCATTATATCTATACGTTTATCTACTCCTTTTTCGCCAAATGCTTCACAACCTAATATTGTACCATCTTTAGGATTGTAGTATGTCTCAACAATCATATCCTTTTGATCGGGATAGTATCCTGGTGTAGATCCAGCCACTATTAAATTAACTGCAAAATCAATATTATTCTTTTGCATAAATGCAGGATTCATTCCTGTGCGTCCTAATGTATTCTCAAATACCTTAACAATAGCTGTCTTGTACCCTCCTTTAAATTCTTCATTACCTCCTGCTGCATTTACTCCTGCTGTTCGTCCTCCTTTATTCGAATGTGTTCCTAAGGGCAAATAATCATACTCTCCAGTCTGTAAATTCTTGATACTTGCACAATCGCCGGCAGCATACACATCAGGTAAACTCGTTTCCATTCTTTCATTAACCTTTAATGCTCCATTTGAAATATGCTCAGCCCCTTTAGAAGTTAGCAAATGTGTATTAGGGCGTATTCCTACACTCATAATTACAAAGTCGGTTTGTAAACTCTCTGTATCGCTTGTAACAATTTCATTGATTTTATCACCTTCCACTTTAAACTCATTTACAAAAGTATTTGTGATTACCTCAATCCCATGTTTTTCTAGTGTAGTTTTAGCAAAATGACGGAATTTCCCATCCCACATAGGAAGAATGTTTTCGCTTCCCTCTATTAAAGTTACATTTTTTCCTGATTCTCTTAGGTTTTCCGCTACTTCAACACCAATTAAACCAGCTCCCATAACAGTAATATGCTTTGCATCTTCTATTACATCTTTTTGCATTAATCTGTCGTAATCTTCCAATGTTCTGCAAGCCGACCAGTTTTTTGCAATATTTAAATTTTTTATTGGAGGAATAAAAGTGCTTGCTCCTGCTGCATAAACTAATTTATCGTACGAATATTCTTTGATGCTAGTTTTTACAACATGCTTTTCCGGATCAATATCTAGTACTTCCTCCTCTAAATGGACATCAATGTTAAATCTATTCCGAAGTAAGTCAGCTTCAACAACCATCAAATCATCCCTATTATCAATTACACCAGATAGCGCATAAGGTATTCCACAAGTTGCGTAACTAATATGATTGGTTTTCTCGAACAAAATGATTTCTGCATCCTCATTTTGCCTTCTTGCTTTAGCTGCTGCAGAAGGACCAGCCGACAGGCCTCCAATAACAATTATTTTTTTGCTCATGGCAATATATTATAGAAGTAATTATATATTTTAAAATCTAATTTAAGTGTACTAGGCTCTTTGCAGTTTAGCAACCTTAGACCATCGTCCTCCGTTATGAACATTTTCCATTTTATTTGTTCTAAGATAATTAGTAGCATTTGCACTCCTAATACCCGAAGCACAACATAGAACTAAAGGCGATTTCATTTTTTTAATTTTCTGCAACTTGTGTTTAATTTGATCTAAAGGAATATTAATTGAACCTGGAGCGTGCCCTAATCCATATTCTTCAGGTGTCCTTACATCAATTATTGTTGCGCCCTGCTGCAACATTTTGGATAGAAGGTTATTTTTTTCTCCAAATAAACGTTTTAAAAAACTCATACTCTAGCTTTTAGATGTTGGATATTATTTGTTAGCTTCATTTTTTTACATTATTTAATCAAATCTTTGATTAGTTTTCGGAAATAGAAGCAGCCACAGCATACCAAGGACCACCATCACTTACATTAGTTAAACCATTTTTTTGCAGAAATTGAAGTGCAGAAAGACTTCTAATTCCTGAAGCACAACATAGAACTATATCACCTTTAATTGTTTTTAATTCATCTATCCTTTGCGGAATCTGATCTACCGGGATATTGATTGATCCTTTTACCTTACCTCCAGCGAATTCCATTGGTGTGCGTACGTCAATTACTGTTATTTTACTTTCCATTATCATTTGTATTTATAATTTGATCTTCTATTGTTATTTTTACTAATGACAAAAAAACAATGTTGAAAAAAGATGTACAGTAACTTTTGTCACACAAGTGAAATAATTTCTACTTTATAGCGGTGCAATTTAATTCTGCCGAGTTTCTCCAATTGCTTTAAAAGCCTGGATATCACTTCTCTTGATGTATTTAAATCGCTAGCAATTTCTTGATGGGTAAGATTTAAAATAGTTTGATTAAGCTCTTTAGAACGCTCTAATAAATATCTTTCCAATCGTTCATCCATTTTCATAAAAGCAATGCTATCTATAGTTTGTAACATTTCTTCAAACCTGATTTGATATGCATTAAAAATAAAATTCTTCCAAGAGTCATATTTTCTAATCCATTCATCCATTTTATTTGTAGGTAGCATAATTATCTGGGCATCTTCAATAGCAGTAGCCCTTATATTACTTTTTACTTGCCCCATACAACATGTTAAGCTCATAGCACAAGTTTCTCCGCTATTTAAATAATATAGGAGCAACTCGTTCCCTTCTTTATCTTCTCTTGATATTTTTAAAGTACCATTTATCAAAAGAGGCATTTGCTTTATATAAGAACCTATTTCTAATAGTTTATCTCCTGTATCAAAATACATTACTTTGCCATAATCCTGTATTTCATTTAATAAACCCTCTTCGTTTAATACCGGAAACTTTGTTTTTATAATATCAATTAAAGAATCTGTCATTTTATATTGTTTATTTCGTACTCAAAATAAAATTTACAATTGAACATATAATCAAAACTAATAATTTATTAGCCAATTATCATATTTCATAAAAAAAGGTGATGAACAATTCACCACCCTACTATATTTTAATTACTCTTTGCAGAAAACACCCGAAACTAAGTTATACTGCCATAAAATTTATTTAAACTATCCTCGTAATTCAATTAGTTTATCAACTATTCCAGGATCAGCCAAAGTTGAAATATCACCCAGATCCTCAGTTTTCTTAGCTGCGATTTTCCTTAATATTCTTCTCATTATCTTACCAGAACGTGTTTTGGGTAATCCCGGGGCAATTATTATTTGATCTGGAGTAGCAATTGGACCAATATGGTGCCTTACTTCATTACGCAATTCACCAACCAACTCATCATTAGACTTATACCCATCACGAAGTATGACATAAGCAAATATACCTTCGCCTTTAATTTCGTGTGGAAATCCTACAACAGCAGCTTCTGCACAAAATGGGTGAGATACTAATGCTCCCTCTATTTCTGCAGAACCAATTCTATGTCCTGAAACATTCATTACATCATCTACCCTACCTGTTAACCAGTAATATCCATCACCATCTCTAGTAGAACCATCTCCTGTTAAATAATATCCTTTATATTCCTTTAAGTATGTTTTTAGAAATCTTTGGTGATCACCTTGTATAGTTCTGGCCATACTTGGCCAAGGTCTTTTAATAGCCAATAAACCAGAAACACCATTCCCAGGAATTTCTTTGCCCTCATTGCTCAACAATACTGGCTCAATTCCGAAAAAAGGTAAAGTAGCAGAACCTGGCTTTGTAGCAGTAGCAGCAGGTAATGGTGTTATTAATATTCCTCCTGTTTCTGTTTGCCACCAAGTATCAACAATTGAGCAACGATTTTCACCTACCACCTCATAATACCATTTCCATGTATCCGGATTTATCGGTTCTCCTACCGTACCTAGTACCCTAAGACTGCTTCTATCATACTTTTTTACAAATTCATCACCATCTCGCTGAATTGCCCTTATTGCAGTTGGTGCAGTATAAATCTGATTGATTTTCAACCTTTCTACCATATCCCAATATCTACCTGAATTCGGATAATTGGGTGTACTCTCAAAAATCACCGTGGTTCCTCCATTGGTTAATGGACCATAAACAACATACGTATGTCCTGTAACCCACCCTATATCGGCAACACAAGCAAAAACATCGTTTGGTTGATAATCAAACACATACTTATGTGTTAATGCAGCATATAATAAATAACCGGCTGTTGTATGAGCCAAACCTTTTGGTTTACCCGTACTTCCTGATGTATATAACAAAAACAAAGTATCCTCTGAATCCATATGTTCGATAGGACAATAAGGTCTTTCAGCCATCATTGCATCATTCAACCATACATCTCTTTGTTGATAAAACGGAACCTTATTTTCTGTTCTCTTGGCAACAAATACATTTTCAACTGATGGACAGGCCATTACAGCTTCATCAACAATTCTTTTAAGTGGTATAATTCTTCCTCCTCTAACACCCTCATTTGCTGTAATTACAGCCTTACACTTAGCATCGTTAATTCTATCGCGTAAAGCTTCTGCACTAAAGCCCGCAAATACCACTGAATGAACAGCACCTATCCTTGCACAAGCCAGCATTGCATAAACCGCTTCTGGTATCATAGGCATATATAATGCAACTCTATCACCTTTTCTTATTCCATAATGACGTAACACATTTGCCAACCTGGAAACCTCCCTAAGTAACTCTTTATATGTTATTTTTTTCCCTTCCCCAGGTTCATCTGCTTCCCAAATTAAAGCTATTTTATCACCATTTTTCCTCGCATGCCTGTCAACGCAATTTTCGCAAGCATTTAATTTACCTCCTAAAAACCATGAAATCATTCCTTCTTCAAAATCACAACTACTTACCGATTCAAAATCGTGTTGCCACCTAAGTATTTCTTTTGCTTGCTTTTCCCAAAATGCTTCATTATTTTCTATACTTTCTTTATATAAAGCTTTATAATCATCCATATGGGAGATAAAAGAATTTGTAAAATTTTCGTTAACTGGTTGATAAAAGTTATTCTCATTTTCCATAAAACTGATTTTTAAGGTTTATTATTTTAATAAGCTATATAAACAACAACACCATACAGATATTGTTGAAAGCTTCTTATCATCAACACCTTAAAATCATTTATAAAATATATTTCGTTATTAATTTGTTTCTATAATATTAATTCTATCTAAAACAATTATTTTAGCATAACTCTTTAAAAGTTATTTCGTATGTTATAGTTAGGGTCCTATTATAATTCAATATTGTTTTATCCATGAATACTTCTTTTTATCGGAAAGTTTTTTTATTTGTAACTACTCTTATAATTTCTTTTCCCGTTTTTGGAAACAATGGAAAAAAAATTATTCCAAAAAGAAAAGCTGATTTTATTCTTCAAATTTCGTCAATGATTTCTTTCCCTAACTCTCCCAAATCAAACACCTATAAAATAGGAATTTACGGCAGAGGATCGGAAATTCGATCACTACTAAATGAATTTGAATCGAGAGGAGAAAATCTGAAGATTAATGGTAAAAAAATTGAAGTTTATAGTTTTAAAACTACACGAACAATTGTACCTGTAGATTTACTATATGTTTCTGGAAACAGTAAAATACGAATAAGTGAATTAAATAAGAAACTAGCAAAGCATCCTTATATTATGCTTACCGAAAACTTTCCTTTTGGTACATCGATGTTAAACTTTACTGTTGACAAAAAAGAAGATATATTTTTTGAATTACAGGAGGAAGTTATAAAAAGGAAGGGTGCTAAAGTTAAATCTGGTTTATTAAATGCAAAAAACCGTATTACCACCGAAAAAGAATGGAAACAAGTTTTAGATACAGCAGTTGCTGTTATTAAAAACCAAAAGCAAACTATTGAAGAAAAGTCGCATGAAATATTAGAAAACAAAAAAGTTATTCGAGCTCAACGAATTACTATTATTGTTTCGATACTTGCTATTTTAATTATTAGCGGATTAGGATTTGTATTGTATAAAATTAACCAGCACAGAAAAGAAATATTAAATAATTTGTACGATAGCATTAACTATTCAACACACATTCAAAAATCTATTCTTCCCTCCAAATCTCTATTTAAGCAACACTTTAATGACTTTTTTATTTTATATGAACCAAAGAGTCTTGTTTCTGGTGATTTTTATTGGCTTGACAGTAAACAAGATAAAATATTTTTTGCGGTAGCAGATTGTACAGGTCATGGAGTACCGGGTGCTATGTTAAGTATAATGTGCAGTCAATCTCTAACCCGTACATTGAAAGAATTAGATGACCCTCAACCTTCAACAATTCTTGATAAAGTATCTTATTATTTAGAAGATTATTTTTCGAAAAGTAAATATGATATCAATGATGGTATGGACCTGGCTTTATGTATGCTCAATCTTAAAAACAAAAAACTTGAATTTGCCGGAGCCAAATGCCCTCTATATTTATTACAAGATGATGAGTTAAAAGTAATAAAATCCGACAGACATTCAATTGGTGGTTCTATGGAGAAAAAGAATTACACCAACCATGAAATAGATTTTAAAGAAGGTGACAGGATATATTTATTTTCTGATGGTTATCCCGATCAGTTTGGTGGCCCTAATGATAAAAAGTTCTCTTACAAAAGATTCCGAGAGGCTTTGATTACTATTCAAGATAAACCTATGATCAAGCAAAAAGAGATTTTATCTACTCAAATTACAGAATGGATGAATGGTTATGATCAAACAGATGATATTTCAGTTTTAGGTGTAAAGCTTTAAACAAATAACACTGACAAACTAGGATAAAACACAATAAAAACTAAACTACTACCATATTTGTTTTATGGTTATCTGTTGCCTTTGAAATTCTACTACATCTCCTACCGTTAATCCCTGTAAAGCCATTCCAATTGGTGATGCCAATGATATAGAGTAGTAATTTCCGTATTTTAATGACACCTTTCCTACAGCTACCGAAATAAAATAGTTTCCTTTGTTAGTAATTACTACACTACCAAAACCTACTTTGATACCTGATTCATTTACATTTATTTTTGAAAGTTCGTTCTTTAGCTTCATCAAATTATTACGTTGACTTTCATTTTTACCAATTTCAATATGCATCATCGCCCTGCTAGTCTCGTACTTATCACCAACACTACTTTTAGTATCACTATCCCTTGATTCTTTAGCAGAAGTTATTAAATCATTTAAGGTCTTTATCTTATCGTCAAGAATTTTCTCAACCTTTAAGCACAATTCTTTTTTTACATTCTCCAATTCACTCATACTTTATTATTACAAAAAGACAAAGATAAGTATTATGCATATTTGATTTATCTCTAAAACTACATGAAAATTGAACAGTACTGTTTTAGTAGCAAAAAACACTGCAGCTTATAGCTTACCAATGTTTATAGTTGAAATAAATAATAATTTCACAAGGTTCTTAGTTAATTAAAATTGAACATAATTAAACAGCTCTAGTAAACCTAAAAAAGAGTTAAACGAACCATGGGAAGAAGGATGACTTCTCAATACAACCATCCTTTTTAAGGAAACTATTAAATAGCTTTAAAATAACGTTTTACAGGTCTATAATTATGAATACGATCTAACTCCAATTTTCTTTCAGGAGTAGCTAAAACATATTCTTTACATGAATCGGAACATGTGTGATTATTTTTAGTTGCACATTCTTCGCATTGGATAAATAATAGATTACACCTAACATTTGCGCAATTAACATGATTATCGCAAGGTGCTCCGCATTGATAGCAACGACTAATCACATCCTCGCTAATTCTTTCTCCTAACCTATTGTCGAACACAAAGTTTTTACCCTTAAATTTGTTTTCAAGATTAGCTTGTTTGACCTGGCGTGTATAATCAATAATACCACCATGCAGTTGATTTACATCACTAAAACCATAATGCTTTAAATAAGCACTAGTCTTTTCGCACCTTACTCCACCAGTACAATAAAGCAATACTTTTTCCTCCTTTTTTCCTTTTAGTAGTTCAAGCACTTCAGATAGTTCTTCTGAAAAAGTTTCTGACTGCGGAAGAATAGCTCCTTCAAACCTTCCCACTTCGCTTTCGTAATGGTTACGCATATCAACTACTACTGCACCATCTTGCAATGCTTTATTCCATTCCTTGGCATCCAAATGTTTACCCACGTTAGTTACATCAAACTCATTGTCGTTAAGTCCATCAGCCACAATCTTGTTTCTAACCTTTATTTGAAGTTTTAAAAAAGATTTTCCGTCATCTTCCACTGCTGTTTTAAAAGGTATGTCCCTTAGGTACTTATCATTTTGAATACCTTCTACAAACTTGTCCCAATTATGCTCAGGTACATTCATTTGAGCATTAATTCCTTCTCTGGCCACATAAATTCTTCCTAAGCAATCTAATTCTTTCCACTCAGCAAAAAGCTGATCTCTTAATTCTTGTGGATTATCAATGATTATATATCGATAAAACGAAATAGTTTTGCGTTTAAAAGTTTCGTTATCTAACTTACGTTTAAGCTCTTCTGGGCTTAACCTATTTATTAAATCTGTTCTACCTTTATTTGGATCCATATCTGCATTTTTTGGAATGCAAATATATTAAAGATATAAAGATCTTAAAATACCTCTATGGAAATATAAAATAAAAGTAAGTATTAATAACTTTTTTATCATCTATATATTACTGAATATCATATCATTGTCATTTACCAAAGCTTAACTTTTATCTACATATATATTACAAGATTCGTCAACGCTCTTTTGTATAAGTAATAAAAAAAAAGCCTTCTGAACTTAATCAAGAAGGCTTTTACGAGTTAGGTCGTAAAATTTTCACCCTTTAATTACTGCCAATGGCTCTAATTCTACCTTCACTTTCACCAAATCCTGTTGATTAGCCATAACGGCATCAATGTCCTTGTAGGCACCAGTAGCTTCATCCAAATCTTTGGGGCTTCTGATAGCATGAATGATATTCTTGTCATTTAGGCGTTTAATTTCAGTTTCTAAATCCAACTCTCGTTGGGCTTGTTTTCGCCCCATTACCCTACCTGCTCCGTGCGAACAAGACTCAAAGCTTTGAGGATTTCCTAAGCCTTCGGTGATATAAGATTTGGTTCCTTGCGAACCTGGGATAATTCCTACCTCACCTTCTCGCGCACGTATTGCTCCCTTACGATGAACCAAAACATTTTCGTTAAAATGATTTTCCCATGCCGCATAATTATGTGCTATATTGATTATATCATCAAACTCCACTTGTCCGTCTAAAACTTCTAAAAAGGAATGTTTAACTCTTTCCATCATTAAACTTCTATTAGCGAATGCAAACTCTACACAATAATTCATTTCATCTAAGTAAGCATGAGCTTCGTTAGATTCAATAGGTAAAAAAGCCAAATCCCATTTTGGATCGACAGCTGTATACCATTTTTTGTTCAATTCCTTAGCTTTCTTGTTATAAAAATCAGCTACCTGCAAGCCCAAATTTCTACTTCCAGAGTGAATCATAATCCAAATAGCATCATCTGAACCATGTTGAATTTCAATAAAGTGATTACCACCTCCCAGTGTTCCTAATTGCTTTGAAGCCTTTGTGTAATTTCGTTCCACCACGATGAGGTAATTTATCTCTTTGAGGTAACAACTCTTCTTTTTGAGCTTGTTTATGGCTATTAAAACCAAGCGGAATTCTGCTTCTGATTTGACTCATGACTTGTTTTAAGGTATCGGTATCCAAATCATCAATATTAGTTTTTAGGGCACACATTCCGCATCCAATATCCACACCAACAGCATTCGGAATAACGACACCTTTAGCAGCCAATACACCACCTATAGGCATTCCATATCCGCTATGAGCATCAGGCATTAAAGCCACATGTTTATGCAAAAATGGTAAGTTGGCTAAGTTTTTAGCCTGGCTCAATGCATTTTCTTCAATATCATCAAGCCACATTTTAATAGGTCGGTTTTCTGTTGATATAACTTGTTTCATTTGTTTAAAATTAGTATCAAGATTCAAGTATAAAGACACAAGACTGATGAACACTAAGGCAAAGAAACACTGTTCTTTAATCATCTTCCTGTGTGCTTTACTTTAATCATGATAGTTTCATATGTTTAAAATTTTGTCTTTATAAAATGTGCCAAAATTTCTTGTTCATTTCATTTTTTTAGTTGGTATTAAAGTGATATTCTACTACTCCAACTTCTTTATTTGTAAATATATTTGTCTGTTATGGCCTGGCTAAAAGTCACAAATGTAAAAAAGTGTTATGTTTTTACATTCAGTTAACAATATATTTCGCTTCACCCTTATCAACCTGTTTTATAGCTCCCCTATCATATTTAAAGGTATACATCTAAAAAATATCCTAAAAAAATCATCCCTCTATTTAAAAATCAGGTTCATCTCAAAATTCTATTATTTATTTCAACTTTTACCTTATTAACACAAGAGCTCAACCAATGTAAAATACTGTATTTCAAGCTTAACCTTAATTAACCTAGATTCATTTTACTTTAACCTAATGGCATAACTATTTGTTGTTATTTAGCATCGTCAAATAATGATAATAATTGACCCCATAAAAACGAATAATAATAATTAAAACCATAAAATGATGAAATATCTTGTATTGATTGCCTTAGCCATAACATTAAGTACATCGTTATCGGCAAATTCAGAAAAACAAATATTACTAGCACAGCAAATTGCGCATAGTCAAACTGCTCAATTAAAAAACTCTCTTGGTCTTTCGGACAAGCAAGCAATGTTAACCTATGGAGTAATTCTTAAAGCTGCTACCGAAATTAATAATTACAAAAACCATAATGATAAAGATCTTAAAACTAAAATAATGGAAGTTCAAGCTAATTCTACTGAGAAACTTAGAAGCTTCCTATCAAAAGAGCAGATGTTATTGTATATTGAATTAATGACCGAAGCTAATAGCAAAAACGGCTCAATTTTTTACAATATTTAAAATACCTACTTTTAATTGGAGGCTGTCACTTTTGGCAGCCTCTTTTAGTTTACTTCGCTATTAATCTCTATTTGCAGGAGTAAAAATACCTTTCAACTGTTCCAACACCTGATTTCCACCAGATACCGAAATATTATTGATCTTATCTGCAATTTTCTCCACATACTCCATCTCTTTTAGTTTAAACAACATTTCGTTATCCTCCATTAATTTAGCAGTGTTCAATAAACTTCTAGTAGAAGCAGTTTCTTCTCTCCGTGTAATGATATTGGCTTGTGCCTTTTTTTGCGCAATTAATACCTGATTCATTATTTCTTTTACATCTCCAGGCATAATAATATCTCTTACTCCTGCATCTACTACCTTTACACCTAGTTTTACTGCTTTTTGCTTCACAACGTTTAACACATATGCACTAACTTCATCCTTTCTTTCTAATAATTCATCCAAGGTTAATGCACCAATAAACTCTCGCAATGCCAATTGAAATTGAATATACAATTGCTTTTCGTAATCTTTATTATCAATTAAAGCCAGCATAACATCTTCCACTTTGTATGTCGCAAACATACTCATACGTAAAGCAGCTTTGTCTTTAGTTAACAGTTCTTGACCTGAAATTTCCAATTGCAGTGTACGCATATCTGCCTTTTTAACAATAATGGGAATTTCATTCACCCAAAAATAATGCATCCCTGGCTGCAATTCCTTTTCAAAACAGTCGTTTATAAACAGTAATCCTTTTTCATACGACTCAACGCGATATACCCTTAGTTTAGAATGTAACTCAGGATGTCTGTATAATGAAGAATCAATATCCTCATCTATATATACCTTACCAATATTCGCTTTAATTATTTTAAACTCAGTAAATCCTTGCCAATATGCATATCTACCAGCACTTAACACCTTTGAAAACAAGCCGTTTTTGTAAACCAAAGCCAACTCTTTATCATTTACTTCAATTACATGAAGCATAGATGCCAGTTGAGCATCTTCCAAAAGTATATTTAATTCAGATTTGGATTCAAATAGTACCGACATATCATAAATATTCACCTGTTCTTTTGGGAATAACCAATACTTACCAGCCTGTAAAACACGTTTGTAATCACCGTTCTGATATACCAAACCTACTTTTCCTTTATTAATTCTTACTCGCTTCATTGTTTTATAGTTTAGTTTGTTTTTCTCATCTTTAAAAAGAAAGTAGTACTTATTTTACCATCCTATTTCTGCGGAAAACAGACTTTTAAAGAATTTTTCAATCAGTATGTATAAGCTTTAGTTATTAACTTTATAATAGCATTCGCCCATTCATAGTGACTGCCTGCATCATTTAAAACATCCATTTTGCTAAGCTGAAACAAGACTGTTGTTATGCAAAGCATAAAACTGGCAATTATAAATACTACTTTCAGGAAATTGTAATTGATGGATTAAAAGTCCATTTCAGGATTCGAACCTGACGATGTCTAAAAGGACATTACCACAAAGTTTATTGCTATACCAATTTAGCTATCCCATAAGGGAGAAGGACTCGAACCTCCATACATAAACACCAAATGAAAACCAATATATTTAATCAAGCAGCATATTGAACTATACTTAGAACAACACCATGGAGCTAAAATACTCTCATCAGGTCTTACTAAACATATCAACCTTCATATTTTTAACTTCCTTTAGAAGTAATATTTTAATCTATTATCAAAGAACTACGATGCAAAGATTGCATACCACTACGCAATCTTTTTGCGCAGTTAAAACTTTTTTCTATTTTTCTTGAAAATTTTAATAAAACCTTACAAATGCCAGTTAACAGAAACGCACTTATTAGGTACACAACAATAGATAAATGCCTGAGAAACAGATATCGCAAATGGACTCTGGAAGATTTGATGGAAGCATGCTCAGATGCTCTTTATGAATATGAAGGAATAAGAAAAGGTGTAAGCAAGCGTACTACGCAATTAGATATTCAAACCATGCGTAGTGAAAAGCTAGGTTACAATGCACCCATCGTTGTGGAAGAAAAGAAATACTATACCTACGAAGATCCTGACTACTCAATTACGCAATTACCTTTATCAGACCAAGATCTTGAAAAATTAACTGATGCTGTAGAAATTCTAAAACAGTTTCAGGATTTTAACCACTTTAAAGAAATGTCTTCCCTAATTCAAAAACTAGAAAACAAAATTTATACAGAAGAGACTGGTTCTCGTCCAATAATCCATATGGATAAAAACGAAAATCTAAAAGGATTGGAACATCTCAATGAGCTATACCAAGCCATCTTAAAGAAAAAGGTCGTCCAAATTCAGTATAAATCATTTAAAGCCAAACAAAGTCAGAGAATATATTTTCATGCCTATTTACTTAAAGAATATAACAATAGATGGTTTGTTGTGGGTAAGAAAAATAAAACAGACATCATATTAACCCTTGCTTTAGATAGAATTTTACATTTATCCTTAGCCGAAGAAGTAAAATACAAAGACGATCCTGAGTTTCACCCGAGTATTTATTATAAAGATATAATTGGAGCAACCAAGAATGAAGGATTATTACCCCGAAAAATAACTCTTAAAGTAGATAAGAAAAATGCACCATACATTATTACAAAACCTATGCATTCTTCTCAACAAGTAATTTCTAACAATGAAGATGGTATGATTTTTACCATTAAGGTGGTTCCTAATTACGAACTGGAAAGAATGATTTTAGGATATGGAGATGCAATGGAAGTTATTTCTCCAAATGCCATTAGAAGAAGAATTAAATACATAGTTAAAAAAGCCTGGCTGCTTTATGATAATGAAAACTAATTCATATTTATGTAAAATAAATGATAACAATAATCTAAATCACCCGTATATTGTCAAGAAATTATATTTTTAACGTTTTAATATAATGTTCCAACAGTTTAACAAACATTTATTTTACACATAATTTTAAACCTATTAAACTAAAATTAATTTATTATGCAATTCGAAATTAAACATCAAGAGAGTTATTCAAGAGGTGAATTATTGTTAAGAGCTTTTTTTGGCATGTTTTACATTGTTTTACCTCACTTATTTTTATTACTATTTATTAGTATATGGAGTAGTATTCTTGGTTTTATTGCTTTCTGGTCTATTTTATTTACTGGCCGATATCCACAAAGTTTTTATGAATTTCAAGTTGGTGTAATTCGTTGGAGTACAAGATTAAATGCAAGAATGTATAATTTAAGTGACGGTTATCCTGCTTTCGGAATCACAGCTACAGATGATTCTACAACTGTAGAAATACCTTACCCTGAAACAATTAGTCGTGGAGTTACCATATTACGTTTCTTCTTTGGTGCATTCTATGTAATAATACCTCACTTTTTCGTATTGTATTTTAGAAGTTTAGCTACTTCTTTTTTAACTTTTATTGCATTTTGGGCTGTTCTTTTCACTGGAAAGTATCCTGAATCTATGCATACATTTAATGTTGGTACGTTGAGATGGGCTACTCGCGTAAACCTATATTTATCAAACATGACTGATGTATATCCTCCGTTTTCGGGAAAAGAATAATGTAAATTGTAATTATATTAATACAAATGCATACAAATTACGTTGAATTACCACAGCCTCATGAAATTTCTACAAGAGAGAAGGAAGACGCAATGGGGGCTTATTTAATGATGTTTGCAGCCCTAGCAGCAGGGCTGCCTTTTCCTGCTTTAAACCTAATAGCTGCTGTAATATATTATTACGTTAATAGATCCAAAGGACGATTTGTTCACTTTCATTTATTGCAGTCTTTATACTCGCAATTGCCTACTACCTTATTAAATATGGGATTGGTTTTTTGGACTATTAGACTTATATTTTTCGATTACGAAATAACTGATTTATATTGGGGATATTTAGCTATGGTTATAATAGCAAATATTGTATATATTATTTTCAGTATTATTGCGGCAATATCTGCTCGAAAAGGACAGTTTTATTATTTTTTATTTTTCGGAAAGATTGCTTATGCTCGAGTATTTTCAGCAACAAATCCATTGTACATCAAAAAAGAAGTATGTAACCTCCCTCCTAAATTATAAATTAAATGAGTAAAAGAATTTGGAGAGACTTATCCATTTTAGTTGGATTATTTGTAGCCATATGGTTGGTTTTTACTTATGTACCCATTTTTCCTAAAGCATCGAACCTATCTCTATCGGTAGAAAAAGAGAAAACAATTGGAAGAGAAATGGTTGAGAACTTGCTTATAGAAAGTGGAGAATTGGATACTCTTTCTAACGAAAAGATTAATTCATTTATCGATTCTATTTTTTACCGATTAAGCCCCCATATTGAAGATGCTCAATTTGACTATAACTTTATTATAACCAATAACAACCAAGTAAATGCATTTGCTTTACCTGGTGGATATATAATCATTTATACCGGACTAATAGAGTTTTGCGATACTCCGGAAGAATTTTCTTCTGTAATAGCACACGAAATTGGTCATATTGAAAATCGCCATTTAATTTCTCGCTTAATCAAAAAGTTAGGAATCTCCATTCTAATATCTGGTGACTCTTCTGTACTTGAAGAGGTAAGCCAAACGGCTATCTCAACTGTTTTTGATCGAAAACAAGAAGAAGAGGCTGATCAATTTGCCTTTGAACTTCTTGAAAAATCAGGAATATCGCCAAGAGTAGTTGCTAAGTTATTCAGAAAACTTGAAAATGAAGGTTTATCCTATAATAAAAATTTGGAATTGCTTATGACTCATCCCCATCATGATGATCGTATTAAAGCATCATTAAGTTATAAAATGGATAGTACATTTGTTGAAAAGAAAATACTTATTGACATGCAAGAAATAAAAGATGTGATTGCTCAATTCAAATAAACAATACATATGAATTAATCCCGATGCACCTATATAGGCAGGTGCATTGGGATTAAATTCTATATTATTTTTTACTACTTCCTACAAAATTATCCTCTTTATCAGCAAACAAAACATTAAAAGTAGTCAAGCTTCCATAGGCACGGGTTATATATTGCTGAATGTGAACTTTTTCTTCTTCCGAGAGAGATTCACTAGAATTGATATTTTGCTCCAATACCCTTAATCGATCACGAACCATAACTATTTTCTTGAAAAAAGTCTCAATAGGAATTTCTTTAGGCTGTAACGATTCGTTTCCTGGAACCAACTCTAATTTTCCTCCTATCCACTTATTTCCTAGTTCTATTTCAGCTGGTAATACTCCATATTCGTCTAACACCTGCGAAATAGTATTGCGTAACTCCTGAGCTGATACAGCTTCTACATCACCTTCTTCTGGTGTTTCCATTATATTCAGATGACCACTAGTTTTAGGAATTTCCATCTTACCTCCTTGCTCAAAGAATATAATATACGCTCCTAATGTAATTTTAGCAATAATACCTTCACCATATCTTGGATGCTCTACCCGAGTTCCAATTTTTATATCACTTGTATCCATAAATATTAATTTGATTTGTCTCTAAATTAAAAAAGCCTTTCTGAAAATCAAATCCAGAAAGGCTTATATTTTATCTAACCAGCAAAATGGCTGTCGACATCTATCTAAATAATATCTTAGTAAATTTCCTTTTTCGAAGCTTTTAAAGTGTTTTGTAATAAAGAAGCAATAGTCATTGGTCCAACACCTCCGGGAACCGGTGTTATCCAACTACATTTTGGTGCAACCTCGTCATACGCCACATCACCTTTAAGTTTCCATCCCGATTTAGTTTTATCACTTTTTACTCGGGTAGTACCTACATCAATTACCACAGCACCTTCTTTAACCATATCCTCTTTAACAAACTCCGGCGAACCAATAGCTGCAATAATAATATCTGCTGATAAGCATACCTCTTTTAAATTGGAAGTACGACTATGACAAACTGTAACAGTAGCATCGCCAGGATAACCTTTTTGAGAAAGCAAAATACTCATTGGGCGACCAACAATGTTACTTCTACCAATAACAACTACATGTTTTCCTAAAGTCTCAATTTCATAACGTTTGATTAATTCCATAATCCCTTGCGGAGTAGCTGAAACAAAGGCTGGAGAACCAATACTCATTCTACCAACATTTTGAGGATGGAAACCATCAACATCTTTTCTGTAATCAACTGCATCTGTTACTTTCTCTTCAGAGATATGCTTTGGTAACGGAAGTTGAACAATAAAACCATCAATATCAGAATCGTTATTTAAATCATCAACCTTGGCCAATAACTCTTCTTCAGTAACATCATCTTCAAAGCGAATTAAAGACGATTTAAAACCAACATACTCACAAGCTTTAATTTTAGCAGCTACATAAGTTTCACTACCTCCATCATGACCAACCAATACTGCCGCCAAATGAGGAATCTTACCCCCATTTTCTTTAATTTGAGCCACTTCTGCTGCAATTTCGTCTTTTACCTTTTGTGATGTTGCTTTACCATCTATAATTTGCATCGCTATGAATTTATAAAATTTATAAAGTTCTTAAAGTTGAAAGTAATACACTTAATAAACTTTCAACTATTACTATTTTTTAATGTCGTCCGAAAGGCATATTTTGCATCATTCTTCCCATGTTTTTGCCTTTTCCACTGGTCATCATGCGCATTACCTTACGGGTATCTTCAAATTGCTTAATCAGTCTGTTTACTTCCTGAATATTTGTTCCACTACCATTGGCTATTCTTTTACGACGACTTCCATTTAAAATATTTGGATTGTCACGTTCTGTAGGTGTCATTGAATAGATAATTGCCTCAATACCTTTAAAAGCATCATCGTCAAAATCCATGTTTTTAAGTGCCTTACCCATTCCTGGAATCATACCAGCTAAATCTTTAAGGTTACCCATTTTTTTGATTTGCTGTATTTGACTTAAGAAATCATTAAAGCTAAATTGGTTTTTGGCAATTTTCTTTTGAAGTTTACGAGCTTCTTCCGCATCAAATTGTTCTTGAGCCCTTTCTACAAGTGATACAATATCACCCATACCCAAAATACGATCGGCCATACGGTTAGGGTGAAAAACATCAAGTGCTTCCATTTTTTCACCTGTACCTACAAATTTGATTGGTTTATCTACTACACTTCGTATTGAAAGTGCAGCACCACCTCTGGTATCACCATCTAATTTAGTAAGTATAACACCATCAAAATTTAGCCTATCGTTAAATTCTTTTGCTGTATTTACCGCATCCTGCCCAGTCATAGAATCAACTACAAACAATATTTCATCAGGATCAATAGCTTTCTTTATAGCAGTGATTTCGTTCATCATCTGCTCATCTATAGCTAAACGACCTGCGGTATCAACAATCACTAAATCATGTCCATGAGTTTTCGCATGTTTAATACCATCCTTAGCCAGTTTTACTGGATCGTTATTACCTTCTTCGGTATAAACAGAAACTCCAATTTGCTCACCAAGTACTTGCAACTGGTTTATCGCAGCAGGACGATAAACGTCACCTGCAACCAATAAAGGCTTTTTCCCTTTTTTAGTTTTTAATAAGTTAGCTAACTTACCGGTATGTGTTGTTTTACCAGAACCCTGTAAACCAGCCATTAAAATTACAGAAGGATTTCCTTTTATATTAATATCTACCGATTCTCCCCCCATTAATTGTGCTAACTCATCATGCACAATTTTAACCATCATTTGACCAGGTTGAACAGCGTTCAACACATCTGACCCTAAAGCCTTAGCTTTTACATTCTCGGTAAAAGTCTTTGCAGTTTTATAGTTAACATCAGCATTCAGAAGCGCTCTACGAACTTCCTTTAAGGTTTCAGCCACATTAATTTCGGTAATTTTACCCTGACCTTTTAACAACTTAAAAGAACGCTCCAGTTTTTCTGACAGATTCTCGAACATTTTTTATCTTTTTTAATTTCAGAGTGCAAAAATATAAAATATTTGCTAATCCACTAAGAGTTGATCACAAACAAATTGACCATCTCCCGTTTTTTAGCAATTGAAATCCAGGCCAAGGGTTAACTGACCTGTGCGCGTGGAGTTTTCAGGTACAGGCAAGAATGCCCTGGGTGTAGTGTTCGCCATTAACACTTTTATTATCGTGCTGATTTTATAGTATATGAAATTGAACAACTCATAGCTTTTCTCTTTGTTCAAGGTTTTAATCCCGCTATTTAGGATTAGTTTATGGTGTAGCGATGAAATTGAACTGTATATCAAGCTCATCGCGATTGTAAGTATTGCCAACATGCTCTGAAGTCCTTCGAATGTTTTTATTTGTATGTCTTCTAATCCATAACAAGATTTTATGTGGCGGTGATATTCTTCAATCTTCCAACGGAACCCATAAGCCTTAAATGCTTCGCTGATCACCCCAACAATTGATTCCTTTGGTGAACGAGTCAACAACCAGCAATAACCGCCGTTCTTTCTTTTTGTAACAACCAGCCATAATTCATATAACTTGCCTTTGACTTGATATTTAACTTTTATGGCCCCACATTCATACTTTAACAACTTCTTTTTGCTTTTCTGAATCTTGGTTGCCGTCAGTTCCATGAACAAAGGAATCTTCCTGCTGATTTTATTGACAGGCAATTCTTCCCCTTTATTAATTAGCTTTGTTTTTGCGTTTAACCGTAGGATGAAGTTATTGTCTTGGGTAATTATGTGATCACGACAGATCGGCCTGTCCATGCCACGGTCAAATATATGGGTAACATCCTTATCTATTACGGAGTTTACTTCTTCAATGGCTTCAATTACCTCTTTGTTTTCACTTTTTGCCCCGTGGTCAAAACTATAAAGCTTGTTAATAAGGGGAGTCATCTGGTGGTCTTTACTGAAATGGATAACATCCATTAACCAATAACCCAGCCCAATACTGCCTTTGTCCCCATCTTTTACATAGTCCAGCCCATCCATAAACTTTGCATACTTCTTCTGAATATCCGAACCATCAAACAAAATATAATCTCCATGATGGATTTTCCCTTTTACACTTTCCATATGCCCTCTAAATAGCTTCTTGAAAAAGCCCAACTTGTTATAATGGTTGCGGAAACGCTTTGTTGTCTGGCTTAAGGAAATATTGTCGTTAATGCCCGATGCTATTTTATTGACCAATACGGTTCCTGTTTTTAAAATTCCTGTTGTCATTTCTCTTATGCAACGGCTTTCTGGTTTTGTCATGTGATTTGAAAACTTAAGAAAATATCCGCTTATCTTGTTCTGAACCTGTTTTGTTAATACTTTTGACATAAAGCTGGTTGTTTTTGTTTTTTTGTTTGTGGTTATTCAAAAATAACATTTTCAATCAGCTTTCCTTATGTGTTAACATTAATCAATCCCTTGTCAATACAGGAATTCACAAAATATAAAATCCGGTTTTCGGGAGATGGTCAATTGATCACAAACAAAATGCAAGTTGGCTCTGATGTTAATAAATTTAGCAAAAATAATTAACCATAGTCCTTTAGCTTTTGGTCATAAATCATTGGTATGATTCACAAACAGCCCAATATCAATTATTTGATATTCTGGGAATCTAAATGGTAAATTACTTAAAATGAATAATATAAATTCAACAATCAATTCCTTTCACTTATAAAAAGTTCCTTATAATATTCAACTGTATTTTCAACAAATGCATTCTTTTCTTCTTCGGTCGCAGTAATAATTTCAGGATAGAAAAAATGCTGCATTACATCCATATTGCAAAAACCAAAAACCTCATGTCCTTGCAAAGCTGTTAAATTAGACAACAAACTCCCTTCCTCTTCGTCATCTATTGAATTTCCCATGGAAGTATGCATCACAACTCCTCTTCCAGACAATAAACCTTCAATACCCTTTTCTCCAGATTGGTATGCAAAACCATACGATAACACTCTATCAATATATCCTTTTAAAATTGCTGGAAATGAAGCCCACCATAAGGGATAAACTATAGAAATTACATCAGCATCTTCAATATATTCTTGTTCTTTATCAACATCTTCTGCTATTTTCCCATTTTTCAATTCAATCAATTCATCCTTTGTTAAAACAGGATTAAAATTCATAGCATATAAGTCCCTAACAACTACAGTATTTAATGTTTCTGAATACTCTTTAATTCCATCAACTAGTTTTCTAGAGAAACTATCTTGAGATGGATGCGCATATATAATCAAATGGTTCATATTATTTTTTGTTTCAATAGGGACTATAACAAGAAGAATCCAAATAGGTTTAAATGTAATTATTATTTAATGATAAATAGAGGGATAATATTATTAAACCAATAGATTAAGATAAAACTTTTGTAAAAAAACATAATATTATGATTCATTTTAATTATAGTGCTGTATTTTTACCTTCTTATTTTAATAGGTTGACCAATAGATAGGAAGTTTAAATGGAAAAATTTATTGTTGTATTAACTGAAAACAGGAATCTGGGTATGCTTGCTGTTCCTTATATTGCGGAGGATGAGGACGACTCCCCCTCTCTGATATTAAACGAACAGGTAAATACTGAAAATCCGGATGTGCATGATTATAAGTTTTCGGTTAAAGAGCTCGAACTCCTTAAGCTTATGATCAAGCTTAACGACAAATATCTTTTTAAGGTTTTTTCTAATGACAAAACAATTAAACTTTTTTACGATAATCTTGACAGAAAAAGGTTCGATGATCATGTTAGACCACATATTGAAAAGTATATGTCAATGTGTTTTGATATACTTGCTCAATGTCCCCAAATAGCAATATATTTTAAAGATGCTAAGTACAGTAATTTATATAAAACCGATGTTATCTCTGTATATGAAAAAGAAGTAGAACCTGTTTTTTACTTTAATTTAAACGAAGAAGGAATTGATTACTCATTGAAATTAAAACTATCTGGAGAAGATTTAAGTGTTACGCATAAAAATCCAATTATTATTACTCACTCCCCTTGTTCTTTATTAATTAGAGACAAATTATATCGAATACCTAAAACTGACAGTAAAAAATTTATACCTTTTTTCGAGAAACAACATTTAAAAATACAAGCCAGAAGTGTCCCTACGTATATGGATACCTTTGTTACTAATGCTATTAAAAATAATCATGTTGTAGCATATGGTTTTGTTGTAAAAGAAGATAATACACAACCATCTGCTCTTATTTCATTAGAACAAAATATAAGTCAACAACCTGTTTTAGTATTAAAATTTAAATACAATCAGAAACACTACCTAGCTAATAGTCAATCAAAAACCGTTGTACAATTAAATAATGAAAACGACAGTTATGTGTTTACCAAATATCAACGAAATATTGGCTGGGAAAAAAACATTATAGAAACTATACTATCATTAGGATTAGATTGTAAAGGCGGTGCCAACTTTTCTCCTTCTAATAAAGAAGTTATATTGTTTAGCGAAACAATAGATTGGATAAATATTAACCGAAAGAAACTAAAAAAAATTGGCATAGAGATAATTCAAAATACTCTTGAAAACAAATATTATATTGGAGAGTTTAGTTGTAAATTTATTTCAAACGAAGATAAAGATTGGTTCGATTTACAAATGAAGGTGCAAGTTGGTGAGTTTGAAATACCTTTTATTAAACTTCGTAAATATATTATCTCCGGTAAAAATGAATATATATTGCCTGATGATACAATATTTATTATTCCACAAGAATGGTTTGCCAAGTACAGCGACATACTTTTATATGCCGAAGAAAAAAATGGTAAAGTAAGACTTAAAAGAGTATACTACAACCTTGTTGAAGAACCCTCTAACTGCAAGCATAATCAAATTAAAGATCTTTCCGGTAAAAATGGAAATAAGGTACCTAATACATTAAATGCAACACTACGTCCATATCAAATGCATGGTTTTAATTGGATGAATTTCCTAAATGAGAATAATTTTGGTGGAATCCTTGCTGACGACATGGGATTAGGTAAAACACTACAAACCATAACTTTGCTTCTTAAAATATATGATCTAAATGGATTAAAAGAAACCGAACCCCAACCTTCTGTTCAAATGAGTTTATTTGAAACTTCAACAATTGAAGGTTATAATACAAGTGGATTAGCAACAAGTCTCATTTGCATGCCCACCTCACTCATTCACAACTGGTTAAACGAATTTAACAAATTCGCACCGTCATTAAAAATATATATCTATACTGGAGCAAAAAGGCTTAAATCTAGAGAAATTGGCAAAATCATCAGACATTACCATGTTGTATTAACATCTTATGGTATAATTAGAAATGACATTGAGTTTTTAAAACACTACAAATTCCATTATTTTATCTTAGACGAAAGTCAGTATATAAAAAATCCGAACTCAAAAATATATGAAGCCATTACTCAAATAGAATGTGATAAAAGAATGGCTCTTACAGGTACTCCAATTGAAAACTCATTAACTGACTTATGGGCCCAGATGAATTTTGTAAACAAAGGTTTACTTGGCAACTTAACGTTTTTTAAACGTCAATTTGTAGTACCAATATCAAAATCGAAGAACGAGGATCAAGAAGAGAAGTTGCAAAAACTTATTGAGCCTTTTGTTTTGCGCAGAACCAAAGAAAAAGTTGCCAAGGAACTACCTCCGGTAACAGAACAGGTTATGTACTGCGATATGACTGCAGAGCAAAAAAAGATCTACGATTCGGAAAAGTCAGGTATAAGAAATGAGTTACTAAAAACTTTTCAAAATAGTGGAGTCGAAAAATCTACATTTCTGGCACTACAAGGATTAACTCGTTTACGTCAATTAGCTAACCATCCCAAAACAGTTGTTCCAGAGTATGAAGGTGAATCAGGAAAATTCAATCTTATTGTTGATAACCTTGGAAGCATTACAGATGAAAACCATAAGGTATTAGTATTTTCTTCGTTTGTTAAGGATTTAGAATTGATTGAAGAGGTACTAAAAATCCGCCGTATTAAATATAGTAAACTAACCGGAAGTACAACAAATCGAAAAAGTGTAGTTGATAATTTTGAAAATGACGAAAATTGCAAAGTGTTTTTAATATCATTAAAAGCAGGAGGAGTTGGACTTAATTTAATTAGTGCAGACTATGTTTTTTTGCTTAATCCTTGGTGGAATCCTGCTGCAGAAGCTCAAGCTATTAATCGAGCCCACCGAATTGGTCAAACAAAAAATGTATTTGTATACAGATTTATTTCTATTGATACTATTGAGGAAAAAATTATGAAGTTGCAACAATATAAATCAAGATTAGCCGATACATTTATAAATTCAAATAATCCATTTAAAAACATGTCAGAAACTGAAATAAAAGAGCTATTTTCATGATAAATGTTATGGCATTAATTTTGCAATTCAGACTAATTAAATTCTAAAAGACAATTAAAGATAGATTTGACGAGTTAAAAACTGGATCTTGGAAAATAAAAATATCCAAAGGAAAGAGAGATAATAATGTAGCAATAAAATTATTAGAGTATATGAAAAAAGTATTATTCGTATTTCTTACATTACTTACTGTTTCTTATTTAAGTGCACAAGATAGAAATACACAAACCAGAAACGTTGGAACTTTTAATGAGATTTATGCTGGGAAGGGAGTAAATGTTACCTTAATTGAAGGCGACAAAGAAAAACTGAAAATTGAAATAGAAAATGGAGATGTTTCTGATGTAATTACCAATCTTAAGGGAAGAAAATTAGAAATAAAACTTAAAACTAAAATTTATAAAAATGTTAGTGTACAAGTTTTTGCAACTTTTAAATCATTAAAAGCCATAAGTACAGGAACTGGAGCTTATATTAATACAAATGATGTTATTAGAGCGCAAAACTTAGATTTAAAAGCAGGAACTGGTTCTACTATTATTCTGGAAATTGATACTAAAACTGTTTCTTCGAGCCTTTCTTCTTCAAAAATAGAACTTATTGGAGAAACAGATTACCAAGATGTTGCAACAAATACTGGTGCTAAATATGTAGCAAATGAATTAAAAAGCAAGGAAACATATGTAAAAGCATCTACAGGAGGCTCAGCATGGGTTAATGTTTCTGATAAATTAGAAGCAAAAACCAACACTGGTGGAAGGGTAACCTATACTGGTGATCCTGAAAAATTGATTTTAAATGGTAATGTAAATAAGGAAGATTAGCTATAATTTTCTGAATTAATAACATATTAAAACATAAAAGGCTATCCACTGGGATAGCCTTTTTTATATTATGCTAATGTAATCTTACATATTCATACCACCACAAACATGAATTGTTTGTCCTGTAACATATTTAGATAAATCAGAACCTAAATAAACACAAGTATTTGCAACATCTAGTGGCGTTCCTCCACGCTTTAATGGAATTTTAGCTTCCCATTCTTTTTTAACATCCTCCGGTAATACACCTGTCATTTCGGTAATAATAAATCCAGGAGCAATTGCATTACTTCTAATTCCTCTTGATCCTAATTCCTTAGCAATTGATTTAGTAAAACCAATCATTCCTGCCTTAGAAGCCGAATAATTTGCCTGACCTGCATTTCCACTTACACCAACAACAGAACTCATATTAATGATAGAACCAGAACGTTGTTTTAACATTGTTTTTTGAACTGCTTTAGTAAAGTTAAAAACAGATTTCAGGTTTACTTTAATTACCATATCCCACTGCTCCTCAGTCATTCTCATTAATAAGGTATCTTTAGTAATTCCTGCATTATTTACTAAAATATCTACTTGTCCAAAGTCTGCTACTATCTCATCAACAACACGTTGTGTATCTTCAAAATTACTTGCATCCGAAGCATAACCCTTTGCTTTAATCCCAAAAGCAACTAATTCTTTTTCTGTTTCAACAGCAGCTTCGTTTAATGCTAAATCAGTAAAAGCTACATTACAACCATTTTGAGCATAAGTAATAGCGATTGCTTTACCAATACCTCTTGCAGCACCGGTAATAATTGCAGTTTTTCCTTCTAATAATTTCATCCGTTTAAATTTTAATTAATGTCAGATAGCTTTTCTCGTTTACACAAGAAAACTCCCAAATAGAATTAATTACTTCTTATTGAAATATATTTAATCTATAAGGTCGTTTTTGCATTTTTGAATGCCCGACAAATGTAATAATTTATAGCTAAATAAAAAGTTTAATAATTAGCCCTTTGTACAAAGTTTGAAAACATCTAAGAACTAATTAATTGATCTATTTTTTCCAAAGCTTTTCCTGCTTCCATCTTTATATGAATATCTGATATTTGGTGGGTAAAATTAGATGAAGTAGGGTTTATCTCAACTATTGTTGCCCCTCTCCTTTTTGCTTCAAACGGAACCTGGCAAGCAGGCATTACCTCACCTGTAGAACCTATTACTAGTACCACGTCTGCTTTTTGAGCAGCATCAAAGCTTTTTTGATATGCCATTGGTGGTATTCCTTCACCAAAAAAAATAAAATCTGGCTTTAATAAACCTCCACATTTATCACATTTAGGAGGAAGCGAATTTAAATCTGCATTCTTTGCCAAAATCATATAATCACAATCTAAGCATTTTAAATTCTGAGAATTTCCATGAAACTCGTATACTTCTTTACTTCCTGCTTCAAAATGCAAATTATCAATATTTTGAGTAATGACTGATTTAATAATTCCACATTCCTCTAATTTGGCCAAAACTAAATGTGCTGCGTTAGGCTTAGCGCTTGTAAAAAAATCATAAAATATCTCTCTAATAGCTAGCCAGGACTGTTCTGAATTATTTAAAAAGTAATTTAATTCTAATAGCTGAGGATCATATCTATTCCAAATTCCTGCTTCCCCTCTAAATGGAGGTATTCCACTTTCAACAGAAATTCCTGCTCCGGTAAATGCTATTGAATACTTTGAATTTTTAAGTAAATCTGCAACTCTATTAATCATATTGTAATAATTTCTTGACTTTTATTTTAACATCTTTTTAGAAACATTTATTTAAAAATACTCGTAAAATTAAGTTACACCACATAAATAAATGTAGATCTCGCATAGAAAAAGACTTTATGGCAAAAAAACATCAATTAAGAAGAAGGCTTATCTTAAATATTATATTACCTATCTTTTTTATTTATCTGCTCACATTTGCATATATCTCTTATCAATTTGATATTTCCTCAAAAAATAATGCGTTACAATATACCGAAAAAGTATCTCAATACTTTTCAAGTCAAATTTCGCAAAAATTAAATAAAGATTTGTACATGGCTCGTTCATTAGCTCAATCATTACAATCTTTGCATAATCTAGATTTTGAAGATAGGATTAATACATCTAATAATATCATACATTCTATAGTCACAAACAATCCAAATTACAAAGGAACCTGGTACAACTGGCAACTTTTCACCTTTGATGAAACAAGAGCTGAAACTTATGGTAGAGTAAGAAACACATTCTTTAGTCATGATGGAACAATCACACATAGAATGGATACCCTCGACGTAAACGGCGAAGATCCTAAAGGATTATATTATACAATACATAAGCTTAACTCAGAATATGTTACTAATCCATATTATGAAGATTATGAAGGTAAACTTGAAAAACCAATATTAGAAACCAGTGTATGTATTCCAATTAAAAAGAATGGAGAGTTTGCTGGATTGGCTGGATTTGATTTGGAATTAGATAGTTATGACGATATTATTAAAAACTTAGAAACAACTAAAGGAGGAAATGCCATATTATTTTCAAATAATGGTCATATTATAGCTTCAAAGGATGAATCATTATTAGGTAAAAATATATTAGAACTTAACCATGGATTTGAAACTACCAAGAACCTTTTTTCACGAATTGAAGAAACTGGTTCTTTCTCGGATGAGTTTTCTAATGATAGTATTAGTACTTATGTTTCGTATTCTCAAATAAAAATTGGTAATAGCCCTAATTCTTGGGGATTAGTTTACAGTGTTCCTACAAAAATTGTTATGCACGAAGCTTATCAGATTAGGTACATGTTACTTATCCTATTATTTATATGTACTATTTTAATATCATTTTTTCTGATAAGACTAGTACGAAACATTGTATCTCCAATAAACACTGCTTCTAAATTTGCGGCTGGAATTGAATCTGGTAACTTAAATACCAACATTACCAATAAACGTAAAGATGAAATTGGAAATATGATTAACTCTCTAAAATCTATGAGTAATAGGTTTAAAGAAGTTATAAAAAATGTTGACAATATTTCTGATACTATCAACCATACATCGCAGAAAATTGACATAGAAACTTCAAAAATGGCAGAAGGGGCTGCAGAACAAGCTGCTGGAATGGAAGAGATATCTACTTCTATGTCGGAAGTTATGGATGCCATAAATAAAAATACGGAGAACGCTGTAAAAACAGGACAAATCTCGAAGGAAGCTGCAGAAAAAATATCCATTAGTTTAGAAACTGTTCAGAAAGCTAATAACTCAATGATTGTTATTTCGGACAAAGTAAATGAAGTGAAAGATATTGCTGCTCAAACTAATATATTGGCATTAAACGCCTCCGTTGAAGCAGCAAGAGCTGGAGAAAGCGGAAAAGGATTTGCTGTTGTTGCCGGAGAAGTAAAAAACCTTGCTGAAAGGGTTAAAATTCTTACTGAAGAAATAGAATCTTTGGCATATGAAGGTAAGAACAACTCGCTCGAAGCAACTCAAAAGCTAGAGGAAGTTACCCCTGAGATTATTAAAACTGCCGAATTAGTTAATAAAATTTCCAGTGATTCAGAAAATCAAAGTGTTGCTGCCGATCAAATTAACTCAGGCTTAAATCAACTAAATCAGATAACATCTCAAAATGCTGCTCAAGCTGAATTTATGAGGCAGTTTACTGAAAAACTAACACACGAATCTAAAAAGATGAATGAAACCATAGATTATTTCGAGGTTTAAAACTGCTATGAATCTTATTCTTATTGGGATTTGTGTTAATAATTAAATTAGTATCTTCGGCGCAAATTAATTAAATTCGAAATGAACCTACTCTTAGTTTCAGTAGCGCCGGTTGCTATTATTTTAGTATATATTTATTATCGGGACAAATACGAGAAAGAACCTATCTCGCTTTTAATTAAAGGCTTGATTGCAGGAATGATAATTGTTATACCTATACTTTTTGCTGAAAAATTAGTATCTGCAATACTTCCTTATATATTTACCGAGAAAATAGGCAAAGCATTTGGTGATGCTTTTTTGGTTGCTGCATTGTGCGAAGAAGCCTTTAAATTATTAGCCGTCTATATACTTATCTGGAAAAATCCTAATTTCAACGAAAGATTTGACGGCATTGTCTACTCTGTATTTATTTCACTAGGTTTTGCCTTGGTAGAAAATATAATGTATGTATTCTCTAATGGATTTCATGTAGGAATATCCAGAGCTTTTACTGCTGTTCCTGCTCATGCTATGTTTGGCATAATGATGGGATATTATTTAGGATTAGCTAAGTTTATTAAACCATCAAGAACAAAATATTTTGTCATGGCTTTTGTAGCTCCATTCTTATTCCATGGTATATATGATTTTATATTAATGGTAAAAATCCAATGGGTATTGTTGTTATTTTTTCCATTCTTAATATTTATGATGTACAGAACGCAATTGAGAATGAAAGAACATGTAGAAAATTCAGTTTTTAAATATCAACAATTCACAAATGATTAACCTCAATTCGGAAATTCATTTTACTACGTCTCGCAGTTCCGGTCCTGGTGGTCAAAATGTAAATAAGGTTAATACGCGAGTAGTTATTCGCTTTGATGTAATGAAATCTCAGGTTTTAAATGACCAACAGAGGTTAATTATCCACGATAAACTACAAAATCGAATAAATAAAGAAGGAGAGTTAGTTATAGCATGCGAAGAGACCCGGTCTCAATTAAGAAATAAGGAAATCGCATTAAATTTATTGCATCAACTAATAAATGAAGCATTAAAACCAATTGCAAAAAGGAAGAACACTAAACCCACTCATGCATCCAAGCTAAAACGGTTGCAAAACAAAAAGCAACACGGTCAAAAAAAAGTAAATAGAAGGAAACCGGATTTGTAGAGTGAACTACCTCGGGGCAAGCCCAGAGGCATCGTTCAAAATAGAACAGCTTACGCTGTTCAAATTACAATCGCGAGTACGAGGCAAGCCTCGGGGAATTAAACCCCAAATAGATTAAAATTGATTATTCCCATACACCTTAATAGCTGTTTGTTGACAACTGATAATTGAAAATAGCTACCTTTGGGCAAAATTGAATTCAGATGACAGTCGATCTTTTTATTCCATGTTTTATTGATCAAATGTTTCCTAACATTGGATGGAGTGTTGTAAATATTTTAGAATCTCAAAATGTTGAGGTTAATTACAACCCTAAACAAACATGTTGCGGTCAACCTACATTTAACAGTGGATATTGGAAACATTCAAAAAAAGCAGCAATTAAATTTTTTGAAGATTTCCCAAACGACAGACCAATTATTGTTCCATCTGCTTCATGTGCTGGATATGTTAAAAACCATTATACTAAGTTATTTGAAGAAAATGAAAACACATATCTATCTGAATGTGACCGAATAAAAAAAAACACAATTGAACTAACAGATTTTTTGGTCAATCACCTGAAAATTACAAATTTCAATGCTTCATTCCCACACAAAGTTACTTACCATGATGCTTGTTCGGCTCTGAGAGAATATGGCTTAAAAAATGAACCTCGCCAATTATTGGGAGAAGTGTCAAACCTTGAATTACTTGAAATGGAAGATCGCCATACTTGTTGCGGTTTTGGAGGAACTTTTATGGTGAAATTTGCTGCCATTTCAACAGCTATGGCTGAACAAAAAGTACAACATGCATTAGATACAGGTGCCGAATACATAGTTTCAACCGAAGCCTCTTGTTTAATGAATATTCAATCGTATATTAATGCGCAAAAACTACCTATTAAGACTATTCATTTAGCTGAAATTCTTTCACCACCACATGTAAAGTAACAAATAATAAATCGATTGAACTTTTTTAATTTTGTTTGGTTAGTTTCGTTTACTATTTAATTATTAAAAGCTAGTTTATAAAAACACGACAATGAAATTTTTAAAATATAAAAAGGAATTTATTGGAGAAGCTATAGGAACATTCTTACTTGTAATTTTTGGATGTGGCTCTGTTGCGGTAAGTGTTTTATTTGATGCACATCAAGGATTACTGCAAATTGCTTTAGTATGGGGTATTGCGGTAACATTAGCTATTTATTTAACAAGACATATTTCCAATGCGCATCTTAATCCTGCTGTTAGTATTGCTATGGTTTTAAGTAAACGAATGAGTGCCGGTATGTTACCTTCGTACATATCCGCTCAATTTATTGGTGCATTTATTGCAGGTTTAGCTTTATACATACTCTTCGAACCATCAATCAGTCATTACGAGGCAACACACTCAATAATACGTGGATCATCAGAATCGATAACAACAGCAAAAATGTTTGGGGAATTTTATATTCAACCCAATAGTAAGGCCATAGTCTCGTTACCATTGGCTATTGCTGCAGAAGCCTTTGGTACTTTTATTCTTTTATTACTCATATTTGCTCTTACCGAAGGATGCAATGTTGGTAGACCTAGCAGTTCAATTACACCTTTGTTTATTGGCTTAACAGTAACTTTAATTATTTGCTTGGTAGCACCATTAACACAAGCTGGATTGAATCCAGCACGTGACTTCGGTCCTCGAATAGTTACCTTTATTTTTGGGTGGGGAAATGCAGCTTTCCCAGATAACTATGGAGGATTCTTTTGGGTTTACATATTTGGTCCAATACTTGGTGGTTCCATTGCTGCATTCTTCTTTATAAAGGTACTTGAACCAGTTATGTCAAGAAGTTAATGTATCATCTACCAACTATTAATCAACTAATTACCCAAAACTGGTAATTGTTGGTATTCTAAATAGTATTTATCAATCAATTTCTGTTTATATTCTTCTGCTCTTATTTGTCTTTTCTTAAAGTCATCTTTTGATTCATTTTTCCTTCTAGGAGAGAACAATCTACTTTCTTGTATTTCCCCATTTAATTCTTTAGAGTAATAATACTCTACAAATATTCTTTTTGGAACCACCCATTCAACAATTTGTCCTTCCTTATCGCATGAGTAAAAAGCATTTCCTTCATTTTTCCATACTATATCAAGCACAGGTTGTTGATGATAATTGTATGTATGGATGCATTTCCCAGATGAAAAACTAAATAATTTTATAGTGTTGTCATAAGAAGCTGTTAGTAAATGTTTTCTATCAGGACTTATTTCAATTGAACTTATTGGTTTAGTATGACCTTCAAATATTTTGATCAAATCACCAGTGTCAACATTCCATAGTTTAATATATCCATCATGGGAAGCTGAAATAAGATATTGATCATTATTCATAAATTGTAAACAAGAAATAGGTCTGGTATGTCCTAAAATTAATTGTTTGCGAATTGTAGAATCCACATGCCATATTTCAATAGAAGTATCCAAAGCACCCGATGCTATTAGTTTTTTATTATTGCTTACTGCCACTGCAATAATATTCTTTTTATGCTTTGTTTCAACAGTCTTAATTTCTTTTTCTTGATTGGATTTCCAGCATCTAAACTTTTTGTCATAAGAACTGGCTATAAAATAATCTTCTTTGGGAGTCAAATCCCACGAAGTAATTGAAGTATGTGTTCCTGTATATATAACTTCAGGTTCTTCATCATCTATCCTCCATCGTTTAAAACTTCTATCACCTACTGTAAAAAAACTATTCTCCTCCTTAGAGTATTGCACATGAATCACCGGCTGATAATGAGCCTTAACCTGATATTTTTCTTTTTTCTTTATTAGATCATACACCAAAACTATTTCATTTTCTCCTCCAATTATCATTTGAGTATTATCCTTATTAATATCAATGCTATTTGTTCTAAATCCGCACTTATTAATTACCGTTATAAAGTACTCATCCTTTTCGGCTTGAACCAAGCCAAAGCAGAATACAAAAAAGGTTAGAATAATAATATTCTTCATAAAAAATACATTTTAGTTTATATGTAAAACTAATAAAGATATTTTGAGAAGCCATTTAAAAACAAAAAAAGCTATGGATATTTTCCATAGCTTTCTATAACTTTTTAAATCTCAAAATCTTACTACCTTACTTGTAACTGGTGCAATTTACTATACATTCCTCCCTTATCCAGTAACTCTTCATGTGTACCTTTTTCAATAATTTCACCCTCGCTAAATACACAAATTAAATCTGCATTCCGCACAGTGGAAAGTCTATGAGCAATTACTATCGAAGTTCTTGTACTCATTAAATTTTCTAATGCCTCTTGTACTAATTTTTCCGACTCGGTATCCAAAGCAGAAGTAGCTTCATCTAAAATAAGAATATCAGGATTCTTTAGTACAGCACGTGCAATGCTTATTCTCTGTCTTTGACCTCCCGATAGTTTTCCTCCCCTATCTCCTACTAAAGTTTGGTAACCACTTTCTGTTCCCATAATAAATTCGTGAGCGTTTGCTACTTTTGCAGCTCGTTCTACTTCTTCTTTAGTAGAATTTTCAACTCCAAACGCAATATTATTATAAAATGTATCATTAAAAAGAATGGCTTCCTGATTTACATTTCCCATTAAACCACGCAAATCATGAAGTTTCAATTCTCTTATATCAACTCCATCTATGGAAATACTACCTTCTTGAATATCATGAAAACGAGGTAACAAATCGACAAAAGTAGTTTTACCCGATCCCGATTGCCCAACCAAAGCAACCATCTTACCTTTTTCAATGGACAAACTAATATTTCTTAAAACTTTATGATCATTATAGCCAAATGAAACATCATTATAATCAATTGACTTACTAAAAGAAGTCATCTCCACAGCTCCTTGCTGTTCTAATATTTTATTGTCTGCTAAAAGGATTTTATCAATACGTTCCATAGCCGCTAATCCTTTTTGTATATTAAAATAAGCAGTAGAGAACTGTTTTGCCGGATTAATTATTTGATAAAATATCCCAATGTATGCTAAAAACGTAGCTCCATCAATACTCGCATCAGCACCTGCTGTAAGATAAGATCCATACCATACTAAAACAACCACCACAATAGTTCCTAAGAATTCGCTTAAAGGATGAGCCATTACATATCTCCTCCTCACTTTATTCATTATAACACGGTAGTCTTCAGCCTCATTTTCAAAACGTTGCTTCATCTTTTTCTCAGCATTAAAAGCTTTTACTATTCTTAAGCCTCCTACTGATTCTTCAATAATTCCCAAGATACTCCCCATTAAATTTTGAGAAACCCTCGATTTCATTTTTAATGACTTACCAGTTTTTCCTATAATCCAACCAGCTATAGGAAGCATTACAAATACAAAGAGAGTTAACTTAGCACTTATACCAAGCATAAATGCGATAGATACAATAATTATTATAGGATTTTTTAAGAACATATCTAAAGAAGACATAATTGAGTTCTCCACCTCAGTAACATCTCCTGTAGCACGCGACATAACATCTCCTTTTTTCTCCTCAGAATAAAAACCTAATGGAAGCGCTATTAACTTATTATATATTTTGGTACGAATATCTTTAACCACATTATTTCTAATACCTACAGTTTGATGCGAAGCCAAGTAAGCAAAAGAAACCTTTAAGAAAGTTGTAATTAATAATAACAAACCTACAAATGGCATTACAGCAAGTAATCCATATTCGTATTTAAAATCGGTTACATAATAATAAAAATTATTTGACAGTGCTACTTTTGAAAGCTCCCAAGGAACTAACTCGGTAACTTCTTTGGTTGTATCAAATAGTACCTGAAATATAGGAATTGAAAACAGCATGGCTACACTTCCAAATATGGCATGAAATATATTAAATATGAAACTTAGAATTAAATTACGTTTGTATGGAGGTATAAATCGCTGTAAAACTTTAAAAAAATCTTTCATTCTTGAATTTAAACATTAAAAAAAGTCAGCTGCTAAAGTAACTTTATGCTAGCTGACTTCAAAATAAATTGTCTCGAAACGATTAAACTCCGGTATAAGATTGAGGAGAAATAGAACGAAGCTCATCTTTTATATTCTCCGATACATCTAAACTATTAATAAATTCTGCTATTGTTTTTGCATTAATTCCTTCATTTGTTCTTGTCAAAGACTTTAATGCCTCATATGGATTTGGATATGCCTCACGACGAAGAATTGTTTGAATTGCTTCTGCTACAACTGCCCAGTTTTCTTCTAAATCCTGCTCAATGGCATCTTTGTTTAACAACAACTTACCTAATCCTTTTTGTAATGATTTAATAGCTATTACAGTATGCGCAATAGGCACCCCAATATTTCTTAGTACCGTTGAATCTGTTAAATCACGTTGTAATCTTGATACTGGTAATTTTGATGCTAAATGCTCATAGATTGAATTTGCTATTCCTAAATTACCTTCTGCATTTTCAAAATCAATTGGATTTACTTTGTGTGGCATTGCACTTGAGCCCACCTCTCCTTTTTTTATTTTTTGCTTAAAGTATTCCATCATGATGTAAGTCCAAAAATCTCTGGATAAGTCTAACATGATTGTATTTAAGCGTTTTAAATTATCGAAGATTGCTCCCAAGTTATCATAGTTTGATATTTGCGTAGTATATTGCTCTCTATCAAGTTTTAAAATATCATTTACAAAATGGTTCCCAAAATCAATCCAATTAACATCCGGATAAGCTACTTTATGCGCATTAAAGTTACCTGTAGCCCCACCAAATTTAGCAGAACAAGGAACTCCTTTTAATAATGCTAACTGTGTTTTTAATCGCTCCACAAATACCATCATTTCCTTCCCAAGTCGAGTAGGTGAAGCAGGCTGACCATGTGTTTTAGCTAACATAGAAACCTCTTTCCATTCTTCTGCCAATTCGTTTAATTGATTTATCAACTCATCCAATAAGGGATAATATATTTCATTAACCGCATCTTTCAACGAATAAGGAATTGCAGTATTATTTATATCTTGAGAAGTTAATCCAAAATGAATAAACTCTTTATACTTATCCAGTTTTAGCGTGTCAAATTTTTCCTTTATAAAATATTCAACTGCTTTAACATCATGGTTAGTTATTCCTTCAATTTCTTTTATTCTCTCTGCATCTTCTAACTGAAACTCCTTATATATCTTTCTCAATTCATCAAATAATCCTTTGTCGAAATCTGCTAATTGAGGAAGTGGATGTTTACAAAGTGCTATAAAATATTCTATTTCAACTAATACTCTATATCTAATTAATGCATATTCCGAGAAATAAAGAGCTAATCCATCAACCTTATTTCTGTATCTTCCATCAACTGGTGAAATTGCCGTTAATAACTGTATGTCCATCATTAATATTTAAAATTAAAATGCAAAATTAACAAAATTTGAATAATCGAAATTTATATGCTATAAATAAAGTAAAGAGCATTTTTATAAGTTCAATTTACAAAATGATAGCTACTGACAATACTATTTTTAAAGAATTTTGCCAAGCTAAAATGTTTGATATTTTTGTACAAGCAACACACATTAGTAGTGAGTTCATAAAGAAATAAAGTAGAAAGCTAAAAGTCAATCTAAACAAAACTTCAACCTAAATCCCTGAATATATGCAAAATATAACCACATTAGTTTGATTAGACTTGACAGTTTTATTACCTGTTATTTTATGAACACTAAGTAATTGCTTGATGGAATAAGTTATTTATATTAGATTTTATATAATAAAAAGCTAAAACGCATTATAATGACATTTAGAAAAGGATTTTCCCTTGGAATAAAAAGCTACTCAAGAGCATTTAGCTTTATTAAAAGACATAAATTATCATGGTATTTCGTATTTCCTTTATTGCTCAACATTTTGTTTTTTGCATTAGGTTATTCTTCAACTATTTCCCTTTCTAATAAATTGTTTATTTACTTTACTGAATGGATGAATTTTGATAGTTGGGAATTTTGGGGTTCGAACTTTCTGAGTTCTACGATTGAGTTTTTTATGCATTTTATTGTACGCATATTATTTTTACTCATTTTTGCTTACATAGGAGGCTATATTGTTATTATTTTTCTTTCTCCAGTATTCGCATTATTATCAGAAAAAGTAGAAACAATATTAACAGGAGAGGAATTCCCATTTAGTTTTAAACAACTATTTAAAGATATTTGGAGAGGTATAAGGCTGGCTTTGAGAAATCTTGGCTTTGAACTCATATTAACTTTTGTGTTATTTATACTGAGTTTTATACCCATAGTTGGATTTTTTACTGGGATTGCTCTGTTTCTTATCTCAGCCTATTTTTATGGTTTTTCGTTTATTGATTTTTCGTTAGAACGAAAAAGAATGAACATTAGAGAAAGTGTAGCCTTTGTAAAAACAAACAAGGGACTTGCCATTGGTAATGGAACTATATTTTCTTTAGTTCTTATGATACCATTTATTGGAGTGCTTATTTCTGGATTTATTTCAATTGTATCATTAACAGCTGCTACAATTGCAACAACAGAAGCTATGATAAATAAGGATTAAAATATTTTAATAGAAAAATATCATTTGTAAACAAAATACTTACATTTAACACTGTAAAATAAAAATAAATCTAATGGTAAAATTCATTAATATAGTACTACTACTGTTGCTTACCACAACATTAATATCTGCTCAAAACGATAGCATTCAAAATCAATCGATTATCTATAAATATGATATAAAAAGAGAAATTGGAAGTACTTCGTGGGTACATACCCAAAATGCTTTTGAAGAAGCTAATGAATTAAACGCCAATATCATTTTATTGCATTTGAATACATATGGAGGTCAGGTAGTATTTGCCGATTCAATACGAACAAAAATATTAAACAGCAAAATCCCGGTGCATGTTTTTATTGATAACAATGCCGCTTCTGCAGGAGCGCTAATTTCAATTGCCTGTGATAGTATATATATGCGTCCGGGGGCAAATATTGGAGCAGCTACGGTTGTTAATCAATCTGGTGAAAAAATGCCAGACAAGTACCAAAGTTACATGCGATCAACAATTAGGGCCACTGCTGAAGCGCATGGTAAGGACACCATAATTTCGGCCAAGGACACAACATATATATGGAAAAGAGATCCGCATATTGCAGAAGCAATGGTGGACGAATCTATTTACATAGAAGGAATAATTGATACTGGAAAAATTTTAACCTTTACAACTTTAGAAGCTATTGAACATGGATTTTGTGAAGGTCAGGCAGAAAGTATTAATGAAGTAATTGAGAAATTAGGTTATCGTGAATTTCACATCATAGAATATAAACCATCTTTCTATAGTGGTTTAAAAGGTTTTTTAACCAACCCGGTTTTTCATGGTATTTTAATATTAGTAATTATTGGAGGATTATATTTCGAACTTCAATCTCCTGGTGTTGGCTTTCCTCTTCTAGCATCAGCCATTGCTGCCGTACTATATTTTGCTCCATTATACATTGATGGACTTGCTGCTAATTGGGAAATTATAATTTTCATCTTAGGAGTTGTACTAATTGCGTTAGAAATTTTTGTTATACCAGGATTTGGAATTGCTGGTATTTCCGGAATTATTTTAGTGTTTACTGGTTTAACATTAAGCTTGGTCGACAATGTTGTTTTCGACTTTTCAAATGTGCCAGCCAAGGAACTATTTATGTCGTTAATAATTGTATCTGCTGGTACATTTCTGGCATTTATTGTAGCCATACCAATAAGTCAAAAACTTTTAACTACAGGACCTTTAGCTAATGTAGCACTACAAACAACTCAAGATACTGATTTGGGATATTTAAGTGTAGATTCTCAACCAAAACAACTAATAGGATCTACCGGAGAAGCACAAACAACTTTGCGTCCATCCGGTAAAGTATTACTAAATGATGAAGTTTACGACGCCATTGCCGAAGTTGGTATTATTGAAAAAGGTGAAAAAATTAAAGTTGTAAAATATGCTTCTGGTCAGCTTTATGTAGTCAAATATGTATAAAAAAGAAAAACTTAACTAATATTTTACACGATTAATAAAATTCGCAAAAAAAACATAACTTTTTAATGTTTATTCAAGTATTAATTAATAGAAATTAACTAATTTGAAATCATAAAAAAAAACACATTATCTGGATTATTAAAGGAGGATTTTGTTATGAAATCAAGAAAAGTTGAAACAGAAAAACCTAAAGTATCTTCTTATGAAAACTTTAAAGAGAAGAAGGGAAATCGTCCAAATTCATCCAACCGTACTAAATCTTTAAAAATTCAAGATGAATTAGAAGAAGATTTTGGAGAAGTACTTGGAGATGGTTTTCATGGTTTAGATGACGAGTACTACTTTGACGAAGAAGATTTGTATTAATAACAGATTTATTAAATTATCATCAAGTTATAGTAAACTGTTAATGTATTAACGTTATTCAATTTATTCTACAATTGAGTGATTATAATTTATTTCCTATGAAATCTTACATTGATTAATTATAATACCTTGCCAATAAACAAAGAACTTCTTCTTTGTTTTTAGTATGTTAAAAATTTATTATTTTAACACTAGCAACTTATGCTGATTAGGTCACTTTAAATAGCACTTTTTATTTTTAATATTAACCTGGCAACACCCGGCCATAAAATATGTTAGGGTGGTTAGTGAATTTTTTTTTAGTTTCTTAATTATTATGAAATCAAAACAAAGTTTTAATAAGAGGAGTGATAAACGCTCTACTTATAATGAAATTGATGAAAAGGGTGGATTAAAACCAATTAAGTCTAAATCAGGTAAATCCAATAAAAAAATCTCTATTTACGATGATTTAGATGACGATTTTGACGAAAGCGAATTAGATGAGTTGGACTACAAAAATCTAGATTTAGATTTTGATAAGGAATATGATGGGAACGAAAACTTCGATGACGATGAAGATTATTAATCTTGTATTCCTTGATACGTAACGATAAAACATGGATAATACCGAGAGTTGTGATTGGGGTAACACCTCAACTATAATGAAACACTATCATGATACAGAATGGGGTGTTCCAGTCCACAATGACAGAAAGCATTTTGAATTTTCAATTCTGGATGGTTTCCAAGCGGGTTTATCCTGGAGTACTATACTAAATAAGCGAGAAAGCTTTAGAAAGGCTTTTGATGATTTTGATTGGGAAAAAGTTGCAGTATATTCCGATTCTAAAGAATCGGATTTACTGCAAAACAAAAATATTATCCGAAATAAGTTAAAAATTAAAGCTACAATTACCAATGCAAAAGCTTTTATTAAAGTAAGAGAAGAATTTGGTTCATTTGATAAATATATTTGGGATTTTTTTGACAACAAACCAATTATTAATCATCATAAAAAGATGAGTGATATACCTGCTGTAACTCCTATGGCTGAAGTTATAAGCAAAGACTTAAAAAAGAGGGGTTTTAAATTTGTAGGTCCAACAATCATTTACGCATACATGCAAGCAGCAGGCATGGTAAATGATCATATAGTTTCATGTAAACGATATAAAGAAGTAATGCATTATTACTAATTAGTCTTTACTAAGGAATTATTACTTAATTAAAAAATCCATCATTTTTTCCTTCTCAAGAAAAACTTCGAAACGTTCTCCAATATTTACTTTACCAACCCCTGCAGGAGTTCCAGTATATATTAAATCGCCAATTTTTAAAGTAAAAAACTTAGAAACATAAGCAATGATATCATCAACATTAAAAATCATGTTTCCGGTATAACCATTTTGCCTTTCGTTACCATCTACAAGTAGTTTGAAATTAATGTTCTGAATATCTTTAAACCTATGTTTCGAAATAAAAACTTTTGAAATTGCAGCAGAGCGGTCAAATGCTTTTGCTTTTTCCCATGGTAATCCTTCCAATTTTAGTTTGCTTTGAAGATCTCTGGCTGTAAAATCAATTCCCATACCAATCTCTTCATAATACCTATGAGCAAACTGTGGAGCAATGTTTTTTCCCAATCGATTTATTTTTACTACTAATTCTGTTTCGTAATGAAACTCTTCTGCAAAATCCGGAATAAAAAAAGGTTCGTTATTTCGTAATAATGCAGTGTCTGGTTTAAAAAAAATTACTGGTTCTTCGGGTACTTTGTTTCCCAACTCTTTAGCATGATTTACATAATTGCGACCAATGCATATAATCTTCATTTCCTATACTTTACCCTATTACCTATGTTATTTATTAAAATTCCTCAACTTTATATTTGTAAATACCTTTTTAGTATATAATGGAAAATCACCTTGCATTATCCAACCATAATATCCTGGATCAGAATCTAATACATCTTTTACTTTTTTTCCTTTATATTTTCCAAAATTGATACATTCATCTCCTTTATCATCAAATACTAATCGTCCTGCAAAATCGGCATGTTTGGTAAATGATGAATACTCTGATAAAAATTCAACATCGTTTTTTAAATCAGGATACTTATCCAATTGTGCTTCTAAAACCTCGAAAGTAGCCCGGGTATCTGCCTCAGCACTATGAGCACCATCTAAATCTTTGTTGCAGTAAAATTTATACGCTGCTTCTAGGGTTCTTTTTTCCTTTTTATGAAAAATGGTTTGTACATCAACAAACTTTCTTTTTTTCATATCAATGTCAACACCGGCTCTTAAAAATTCCTCTGCTAATAATGGAATATCAAACTTATTAGAATTATAACCTCCCAGATCACACCCCTCAATAAACTTTGCAAATTTTTTAGCTACTTCTTTAAAAGTTGGACAGTCTTTAACATCTTCATCATAAAACCCATGAATTTCAGATGTTTTCTTTGGAATATGCATTTCTGGATTAATCACATATCTTTGTGTTTCTTCGGAGCCATCTAAATTAATTTTTATAGCAGCTAACTCTACAATTCGATCAGTAGAAACGTTGATACCAGTTGTTTCTAAATCCAGAAATACTATTGGGTTTTTTAAATTTAGCTTCATATTTTTATATTTCTTACGTTAGAAGCATCACTATCACATATTTACAAAACAGCAAAATAAATAGTGATATTGCTTTATCTAATAAGCCACAAAAATAAAGTAAATGTAATGGTATCCAACTTTTACTTGCTTTCTTTTGTTTCTAATATTGTTTTTTTAGGAATTATAAAGACTGTTTTTTGTGGTATGCTTTCGAACCAAAACTCTGGCACATTAACAGAAACTGTATGTAATTTTACTTTTTCTTCGTAAAAATTTACCAAATATTTACCTGGTTGTATAGCCATTATAAAATCTGCCGAATCTAAAGACGACGTATACTCCCCTACAATGTTACCTTTTATCGAATCAATTAATTCCGCTTTTAATCTATATGGTGGAGTAATATTCCCTGAATCTGTTTTAATTTTAATCCTGCATTTCATAATAAGATGATTAGGGGCATTCTTATTATATATCAATTTATAAATATCCCTCTCGCCATATCCCTCAGGCCTAATAGCCGAAATATAAGCATATCTTTCTCCTTTAGGATAAGATATGGTATAATTATCATACGTATCATTTATTGGGTAACCTAAGTTAACTGGTGTTCCCCATTCTTTAAGTTTATCGTCCCACTCCGAATAAAAAAGATCAAATCCTCCCATTGAGTTGGGTCCATCTGATGAAAAATATAGTCTTTTACCATCTGTACTTAAACATGGAAAATTTTCTTCTGCTGATGAATTTACTTTTCCTGGTACAAGACGCGGATAACCTAATGCTCCATCAGGTAACCTTAAGGAATAATAAATATCTGCATTTCCTTTTCCGTTTTCAGCAACAAAATATATGGTATCTTTTGATGCTGATTGCCATACTCCATACGTCCCATCTCTTTTTGTTCCCCAGTGCCTGTCAAATGTTTCGAGACGAGAAAACCTATAGTTACCTAAGTAATTAGCATATCCTATTTGTTCAACCCAATCTCTGTTATGATATATGTAAACTATTTCTCCATCAACTGAGATGCCTGACACAATTTCGTCGTAACCAGAATTTACTGTACTACCAACTGTTTTTGGTTTTAGCCATTTATGATTACTATTATGTGATATACAAACATTATAATAATGTATTCCAATATCAGAATGATAACGCCTGTTACTTGAATACATAAGTAGTCGGTCATTACCTGTTACCATAGGATTTATTTCACTTTTACGAGTATTTATTTTTGATCCCAGGTTAATAAATGTAACGTCAATTGGATTATTTTTATATGCTTGTGCATTTACAAGCCAATTAGAGTATTTTTCAGCACTCTTATATTCTTCTTCATCCTCTTTGGCAAGACCTTTTACCTTATCAAATTGCTCTAACGCTTGTTCAAATTTATCAGCATAAAATAGTGCTTTTCCGTAATTTAATATATTAACAATGCTTGGGTTTGCATTAACTAACTTTTCGGCATACGGCAATGCAAGCGACCTGTCTAAATTAGATTTTAGATAAGAGTCGGTTAATTTTTCCAATATTTTTCCATTATCTGCATTTTTCTTAAGTTCCCTTTTATAAGATTTTACAGCCCTATCATAGGTTTTTAATTTATAATAATAATCCCCACCTCTATTTTTTTTCTGTGCTTGAATAGAGTATCCTATAATAGAAAGAAACCAAATAAAAATTAAATATTTATGCATCTTAAACAATTTGTTATTAATGGCTTCTAAAATATAACTCTTGAAATAAAAGGAAAAATAATTTTGGTGAACCATTTTAAACAATCAATGTTATTGGAGTAATTAAATAGAAATTATGGAAAGAAGACAATTTATAAAAACAACCACACTTGTTGCTATTACTGGTGCATTAGCCCCATCTACCGTTAGTTGTTTAACGCAAAACAATAAAAAAGTTTTTAACGGTCATGTTTTTGACGAATTGCCATATGCTTTTAATGCTTTGGAACCTTTTATTGATGCAAGAACTATGGAGTTGCATTATAGTAAACACCATCAAGGTTATTTTAATAAGTTTATTAATGCTATTAAAAATACCAAACTCGAAAAAATATCAATGCCTGACATATTTAAGGAAGTTAATAAGTATGATGATGGTATTAGAAATAACGGAGGTGGTTATTATAACCATTCATTATTTTGGAAAAACATAAGTCCAAATGGAGGTGAACCAAGTAAAGAGCTTAATGCTGCTATCAACGACTCTTTTGGATCGTTCGAAAATTTTAAAAAAGCATTTTTTAAAGAAGCTAAAACACAATTTGGAAGCGGTTGGGCATGGTTAGTTTTAAATAGTAAAAATCAACTCGAAGTTGGTAATACTCCAAATCAGGACAATCCGTTAATGCCAGATGCAGATATAAAAGGTATTCCTTTAATTGCTTTTGATGTTTGGGAACATGCATATTACTTAAAATATCAAAATATGAGAGGTGATTACATTAACGCATTTTGGAATATTGCAAATTGGAATGAAATTAATTCGAGGTTCAAAGGCGCTGTAAGCGGCAAATACACAGGATAATAACTTTTTTGTTTAATTATTTCTCAAAAAAAAACCGTTTATTATCGGTTTTTTTTTGCACTACCCCTAGCTGCACCACTCCTTCCTCAATTACAAACACTTACACTCACCCTTATATTACTTTACATGCCTATTTTTTGTGTTAAATTAATGTTAATCATGTTTTTTTTATTTTTTTTTGTAACCTTTTCTAAAGTGCAGCGTAATCCCCGTCATGTTTTATAAACACTGCATTTTAAACTTTAATTAAATTTCATTATTATGAAGAAAATTTTTTTTATCTTAACTGTAACCCTGACTTCTATTTGCTCAGCATTCGCTCAGAGCTCAGATTACAAAGCTTTTAAAGTTGACGTTGGTGGTCTTTATGCTATCCCATCTGGTGATGGAGCAAAAGCTGGTGCTGGTTTCTACATTGAACCTAAGTACAACATTACAAACAACATTGCTTTAGGTTTAAAATTTGAATCTGCAATTATGGCTGCTGCTGATGATGTAAACATTGGAGGTATTGCTACTATTAGCTCTCTTGACATTTCTGCTGTTAGCACGTACCAAATTACTGGTGATTACTACTTTAATGAGAACAAAGTTCGTCCATTCGCTGGTCTTGGATTAGGTATTTATAATCTTGGTGATATCGAATTTGGTACTGAGGAAGCTAATTTTGAAATTGGTTCTAAATTTGGTTTTGCTCCTCGTGCTGGTATCTTACTTGGGCATTTCCGTCTAGCGTTAGAGTACAACATTATCACTGGTGTTGATACTGGTCTTGACGCATTTGACAACAAAAACTACTTATCATTCAAAGTTGGATTTGAAATTGGTGGTGGTAGAAAGTAATTTTTTCTAGATAAACTAATTAAATAGGGTGTTCGTAAAATAATATGAACACCCTATTTTTTGTGTATTTATTAATAAGACAAGAGCACAATATTAAATTCAGAATCGATTCTTACTTTATTGTTTCTTACCTTAGCCGTTAAACCAGAGTAATAATCTTTTACTTGTTCTCCTTTTTTAAACGTATCGCCAACCCATATTGTTTTTTTACCCTTACTTAAATTTAATCCAACTACCACTTTGTTTGAGTAATCACCTTTACTCCACTCTCTTTTAAAAACATATGGCTGTTCCTTAAGCTGAGTATGAATACCTGCTCCAACAGAAGGATTAACTGCTTTAAACTGCCCTAATTTTTGATAGTGTTTTAATAAATCAGCTGTTCCTACTCCATTAATTACTTTGTTATTATCAATATCCTCCCAATTCATAAATGAACGTAAATTTGCATCTCCTTCAGCATCTTTAACCAATAAAGGACGATTAATTTCATCTCCATAGTAAATTTGAGATGCTCCAGGACATAATAACAAGCAATTAGCTGCTTTAAATGCCATATTCCTTTCTTTATCGAAAGAATGGCTGTCATCATGCGAAGCAAGATAATTTAAAACAGACTTCCCTTTTAGTTCACCATTTAATATTTTAGAATATTTAGAAAAGATAAATTCATAATCCTTATGCGCATCTACTTTTAATTCAAAATTAATTAAAGCATCCATACCATTTGCATAATAATCAACCTGAACTCCTCCATTATCAAACATTCTTCCCGTTGAGGCACCATAATTATACACCTCTCCAACAGTATAGAATTCATTATCATCCAATACTTTATCAGGATTCTCTTTTTTCCATTCGGCAAAAGCCTTCTCTGCTTCTTTGTTTAATTCTCCCCAAATAGACTCTTCGGTATGTTTTGCAGTATCAATTCTATATCCATCAATACCATATTTTCTAACAAAATCACTTAACCATTTTATAATGTAAAACCGAGGTGCACGTGGGTAACCTGTTTCAGCAAAAAAAGCATTAAGCTCTTCCATTTCTTGCTCCAGCCTTCCTTCCTGTTGCCATTTATCAAGTAAAACCTGTGGGAGGTTTACTTCATTATTATTTTCAGTTTTTATATCCGGAAGATTTTCGACCAATGTACACATTACTGTTGATTCGTAAGTATCATATTTACACTGTGGAGAAGTCCTGACCCAATCTTCGCCATAAACAGGATCTTTCTCGGTAACAGGACCAGTATGATTAATAACCACATCCATTACTATCCTAATTCCATTATTGTGGGCAACATTAACCAGTTCCGCAAACTCTTCTTCTGTACCCCAGTTTGGATCTATACTTGTCCAATCCTTTGCCCAATAACCATGATAACCATATGTATTACCAGTTCCTTCGTCTACTTTGCCGTGTATTTGTTCTGCAACTGGAGAAAACCATAATGCATTTACTCCCAAATCAGTAAAGTACCCATCCTTAATCTTCTTTATTATTCCTTTAAAATCTCCTCCCATAAATCCCCTTAATACACCTGTTTCTTCGTTTCTTTCAAAGTTTATATCATTTGAAGTATCTCCATTGTTAAAACGATCGGTTAATAAGAAATAAATGTTTGCATTTTCCCATACAAATGGAGCAATTTTTAATTCTTCTTGTTGTTTTGAGTTAATACAACCTGTTAATAAAAAGATGAGTAAATAAATTAGATTTTTCTTGATCATAGGTCTTTTTTTTGATTTAGTTTGCCAAAGATAATAATATACCTATGCCCTCAAAACCCCTACAACACTGTTAAACACTGCATTAAAACAAGTTTACTATATTGCAACCGTTTGCGATAAACACTATTTTTTTTGAAAAAAAACCTCGTTGAACAAATTAGTAGTCCAACGAGGTTAAAATTTCGTGCTTTTTAATAATTATTTTCTAACTCTTATCTTCTTTGCAATAGTAATATTTCCCGATGTAATCTGAATAAAATATAATCCTTCAGGAAGGTCATTAACGCGCATTAAAAATGCATCGCCAAATTTATTTAATTGTTTTACCATACCTCCTGTTAAATCAATTAACCTTATTTCCTTATCGCTAACATCTGGTGTTGTTATCCTTATATAATTACTGGATGGATTTGGAAATACATTAACTTGTCGTGCATATTCGTCTTCTATTCCATTCTTTTCTTCGATATTAAATGTTTTAGTTACTTCAGGTGCAGCATTATAGTTTTCATTTCCTGATTGAGTTGCCTTTACAACAGCTTCCCCACCTTTTATCAATGTTACAACATTACCTTCAATAGAAATACCTCCTGATACAACTTCAAATACAACAGGCAAACCAGAATCTGATGTAGCTGTAAGTTCAAAACTATCATCTCCCATTATTTTATCAGAAATATCATCAAAAGTTATGGCTTGATCAGCCTTTAATATATTAAATGTAACACTCACATCAGTTGCAGCTCCATAATCATTGTTACCACCTTGTTTAGCCCTCACTGTTACCTGGCCAGCTCCTGTAATAGTTAATACATTTCCTTCAATAGTTGCATTTCCACTTACAACCTCGTATGTTACATCCAAATTTGAACTAGATATTGCTGTTAATTCAATTGACTCTATACCGAAAGTAATATCCTGGATTGGATCAAAAGTTATAGTTTGCTCAGCTTTTGCAACATTAATTGTAACTAATTCTGAGAAAGCAGGTGCATATTGTTCGTTTCCTTCCTGAACCGCCTGAACTATTATCTCACCTGCCCCCTGTATCTCTAGCATATCATCTGTTAATTGCGCTCTTCCAGATACTAAAACATACTTCACTGACAAACCCGAACTTGCTTCACCTTCTAATTGAATGCTACTTCCAACTTGTTGATCCGATATTTGATTTAATGTTATGGTTTGTTCTTGTTTATCACTATCAATTAATAATCTGACCATCACAGGATCATGATCGGAATAATTAACTTTATCTGTTTGAGTGTTATTTGAAAGTGAATAATATTCGTAATATAACTCGTTTGATACAGAAACATGATCAATATAAGAACCTGCAACATGCAGAAAATTAATATTATCATCTTCGTACCAAGGTGCATATGCCCCACTAATTGATGAGTAAGTTTCGTTGTAATCTCCAAGAATCACAATATAATCATCATTATAATTGTTCTTCAACTCATTGTATAAATAAGCTGCATCTGCTGCTCGCCTTTCTGCTCCATTATCACAACACTTTGCATGTATATTCACAAAGTTAATTAACTGACTTTCTCCTTCAATCGTAACAATTGCCTTCATCATCTGAGGCAACCTACCCGCTGCCCAAAATAAATGATCGCTAGTTGGATATCCTTCTATATCAGGAGTAGAATAACCATCATAAAAATCCGAAAATATTGAAAATGATTCTAAGTTACTTATCGATTCCAAATTGTACACAAAACATATCCTTTGGCTAGGAAATTCCTTTGAAGGATTATTAAAATAAAAACTATAAGCTGGAGCCAATGCAGAAGCATATTTTGTTTCTCCTACCAATTCGTTTAATTTATCAACTAAAGGAGTTAAAAAATCTCCATGTAAATCATCAACAATTATTTCTTGCAAAGCATAAACATCAGCATCCAGTTCAATTATTTTATTTGATACTTTAGTTAATTTAGTATTAAAAGTGCTTTGATTTGGGGTTTCTTTATCTGAAATACCAAAAAATTCCAAATTCCATGTTACTACATCCAGTGTTTGTTCTTTATTAAGAGAACCTGCATCTTGCTGCTCTCCTGCATTTCCTGCAAGAGCCTTAATTTCATATGAGAATGCATTATTAACTGTATGCTCAATAACTTTTTCTGTGCCATAAAAGTATTCTTTCTGTGGAACAAATTTCACTTTAATATCTGTTGTTCCAGTGCCATTACCAGTTGAAATACTTAATGCATTTGACCAATTGCTTCCATCTTGAGAAAGAAAATATTCCGAAGCAGACTGAATAGAAATATTACCTGATACATCTGTATAATTTAAAGTATAACTCTTAACTTCACTCTCCTGTCCAAATTTAACATACGGAAACTCAATTTTATCTTCAGTTAAAGTCGAACTTAATGTACCAGAAAAATTAACTGGTGTTCCTTTTACCACTACATCATCAACCTGATATGTTGTAGTTAAACTTGATTTATTGCCTTTATATTTAAATGCGATATATCCTTTACCACTAAAATTATCTAAAGCAACATCTTCCGTTGCAACAAAACTATCACCAAAGCTACTATGATTATCTCTTTCATCTACAGCTGCTTGTAACTGTATCCAAGTAGCAGTACTAACATTTGCTCCATCAAAGTCTGTAGATACCCAAACTGTTAAAGTGGTACCTCTATAAAAACCATTTTTTGTTTTAAAACTTAATTTTACTCCTTCGTATAAATCAAAATTAATTTCTGGGCTTATCAGGTATGTTTCAAGATTGATATCGGTAGCCTTATAACCAGACATTTGCATATAGTGATTTTCATTATAAACCTTTTTCATCCAGTTCCTACTACCTTCTGTTGTTTTTATCAGCCAATTATTTTGATAACTATCGTCTTCAAAATCCTCACTAATGAGAGTTTCTTCTCCTGAATTAATTTTGGCATTTGCATTAATAAATAGCGATTGGGTACAAATTAGTACTATAACTATGAATAGTGTAAAAATTTTATGCATTTGTTCTTGTTTATTATTTCAAATTCGAATGTATTTATTGTATGTAAAATTACTCATATCAACTCACTTAAATCAACATAATTGTTTAAGATTACATTAAGATTTTATTACTTCACAACACTCTGTATATCTAATAATTAAAACATATACTTAGAAAATATCCCACTATATCAGCACACTTAACCGGCCAAGTGGTCTAATTATTTAGCATTTGCGATTTAGTGTTTAATTGAAGAAATACATCTAAAAACTTGCAATTACGACAAGAGTCGTATATATTTGTACGACAAGAGTCGTAATAAAGATAAAAATATGGAAAAAAAAGCTCCAACATCAGCAGAACTTGAAATTTTAAATATTCTTTGGAAAAAAGAACCATTAACTGTTAAGGATATTCACGAACTAATTTGCATTAGTAAAGATGTAGGTTACACAACCACTTTAAAAATAATGCAAAAAATGACTACCAAAGGACTATTAAGAAGAGAACCCAATGGTAAAAGCCACCTCTACTACAGCAACTACGAAAAAAATGAAACCAGAGGAAGACTGCTTGATAAATTTGTTGAATCAGCCTTTGGAGGTTCGGCCAGCTCATTAGTTATGCAATTATTAGGCAATCAAAAAACTTCTAAAGAGGAATTAGAAGAAATAAAAAAAATAATTACTCAGATGGAAAACAAATCTGACAATTAAACATTTGCCTTAATACTTATTTATTTACCTAAATCTTAATCAGATGAATTCGATTCAAAGCATATTTTCGCCAGCAATCACAGAAGCCCTTGGCTGGACAATAATACATGCATTATGGCAAGGAGCATTGGTTTTAATAGGACTATTAATATTACTATCATTACTTAACAAGTATAGCGCTCAAGTAAGATATTTTATATCATTTACAGCTTTAGTTATCATGTTAGGTTGGTCTGTTTCTACTTTTATTAATGCCTATAGTTATGCTAATCAAAAGCAAATTCTTAGGGCTGAATTAGTAAATAATCCAAGTTATTTTAAAAACCATAGCAATACAGTTGAAGAAACATCTTATATCTCAAAATCTATTGATTTCAGATTTGTAAAGGTGAGAGCCTGGTTTCAGCGTAATTTTCCAATATTCCTTACCATTTGGTTAATTGGAATTGGTTTATTTACAGTAAGGTTATTAGGAGGATTGGCTTATAATCGAAGACTAAGAACCATGCAACTTTTACCATTTGAAGAAAAGTGGATGGATAAATTAAAAGAATTTACTTCGATACTAAAAATAAGCAAAGAAGTAAAAGCATATAAATCGCCACACACTTATACTCCACTCACTTTAGGATTTATTAAACCCATTATTCTATTTCCAGTTAAAGCATTTTCCGGATTAAGCGAGAAGGAAATAGAAGCCATTATTGCTCACGAACTTGCACATATTGTAAGAAATGACTATTTCTTTAATATAATTCAATCTGTAATTGAAATATTATTTTTCTATCATCCTGCAGTTTGGAGCATCTCAAAACATATACGAACAGAAAGAGAACATGCATGTGATGATATTGCCATTAACATTACAGGTGATCAGGTTACCTATGCTAAAGCTTTAACTCATGCACATATTTTTAGTTATCAACAAGAAAATCTTTCTATGGCTTTTGCCAAGAAAAAAGGAAGCTTACTTGAAAGAATTAAACGAATTCAAAAACAAAGGGTTATGAAAACAAATATATCAGAAGGTCTAATTGCCGCATGCATTATTATTAGCAGTATTTTTTTAGTTTCATTTTCGGTAGGAAATCAATTTAACGAGAATATTTTTCCACAAGAAAAGACAAAAAAACAGATAAATCCACCCTCAGAGCCAATACCTAATCCTGTAACTCGACCTGAAAAACCTCCTAAACCTCCCAAAGCACTTAAAGCCAAAAGGGATAGTTTAATGATAGAAGTTGAAAAGAATATAAAAATAGCAAAAGAAAACAAGGAATTATCAGAAGAAATTGAGCAAGCTATTGAAATTGCCCTTTCGGAACAAGATCGTGACTTATCTGCAGAAATTATTGAAGACATTAACATTGCATTGAATGAAATTAACTATGGTGAGATTGTTCAAGAGGCTCTACAAGAAGCTCAAGTTGAAATAGATGCAGCTATAGAAGAAATTAATTCTGACTCTTTAAGAGAAGAAATTCGACTTGAAATGAAAGCTGCGCGTGAAGAAATTAATATGGCTAAAGAGGAAGTTAAAGAAGCTATGCGCCAAAGCAGGCAAGAATTAAAAGAAGCTAACGAATTGAGTGAATTAGATATAGAAATATCTGAACTTTCTTTAGAAGCAGCTCAATCGGGATTAGATATAGCATCTGAGGTTTTGAAAAATATTGATATTGAATCTATTGTTAAAACTTCGTTAGAAGCAGCTAGTGTAGCAGTTGAATTAGCTGGCTCACATATTGAGAGTCTAAATTTAGACTCCATTGTTGAAGTAGAAATTAATGCAGTTGAACTAGAAACTGAAAGGGATGAGTTAAAAAGGGAAAAGGAAGAACTTAAAAAGGAAAAAGAAGATCTGAAAAAAGAAATGGAACAACTCAAAAAGGAAATGAAAAAAATGAAAAAGAAATTAAAGGAAGAACTCAAAGATATTGATAAAGAATAGACATCTAACGGCTTCTCAATTCTGATGAAGCCGTTTTTTATGCTAAAACTTTTTAATCAGGTTTATTAGCAAGAATACCCAGCCCAATATTAAAAGTAGCCCTCCTATTGGAGTAACAGGTCCTAACCAATTCATTGAATAATTCCAGTTTTTAGCCATGGTAAGCAAGTATATACTAAATGAAAATAAAAAGATACCTACCATAAATAGCCATGCCATACTGTTTTGGAATTTATCCGAGAAATTAAAGTAAAAACCTATTAATAAAAGAACCAGTGCATGATACATTTGATATCTAACACCTGTTTCAAAGCTTTTTAATAACTCAGTGCTTAATAGTTTTTTAAGCGCATGCGCTCCAAATGCACCAAATATAACTCCAAGTAGCCCATAAATAGCTCCAATTATCAACACTGCTTTTTTCATCTAATTATAATTTTATCTTTCAAATGCATTCGATAGAGCTCCCTCATAATGGTTCTTCCAGTGTAAGAAAAATTTCTCATTGGTCGTTTGATATCCCCTATTTTTTTTAATAACTAAGTGTTTAAGAAATCTGAACACATTCAGGAACTCATATTAAATTTTAATTATTGAATTCGTTAATCTTACGATTCTTCTGTGTGAATTTTAGATGATGAAAATTCATATTCTCATTATTCTTTATCAACTTTATTATTATACGAATCGATTATACTTTTCGCCTTCTTTAAATCTTCTCCATCAACAAACAAATCAGCATTACCTGGCAATCCTGAACCAAATCCCGCTTGAGCTGCTTCTTCAAACTCATTTTTAATGAAACATTCAATACCAGCATCATTTAACATATCTTTATACATCTCAATTTCAACAATATGTCCGTAAATTAATTTTTCCATATCTCAATATTTAATGTGCAATTATTTAACAGAAACAATGATTAATGAATAAAGTTAAAAGCATATCGCTCATAATGTATTATTTTCCTCTATTCCTAGCCGAACTTTATGATAAAATTCTTATATCCTTATTTTGTTGACATTTGTAAAAAGGAATAAAAATGAATGTTTTTTATTACAAGCTTTGTATTTTTGCCTTCATTTTTTTTAAAGCATGCTTAAAGAAAACTCAATAAACTATTATTTTACCAAATTTAAAGAGGATGTGGGTAATATTGAATTACCTAAAAAATTTACGAATCCATTTTATTATACCCCTCACCCACTTTCATTATTAGCATCTAAGCAATTACAAGATTATTTATTAACACAAAACGATTGGGAGCACGATTTTGGTATTGATCATTATGTTGAAGGTAGTAACGTTGGAAAAATGTTTGGTGTATTGGTTGTTCAAAAAAAATGCGGTGAGTTAGGTTTTCTAAGTGCATTTAGTGGAAAGTTAGCAGGAACCAACCATCTCCCTGGATTTGTTCCTCCCATTTATGACCTACTAACAAAAGACGGTTTTTTTAAAAAAGAAGAGGATGAAATTAGTGCAATTAATAAACAAATAGAAGAAATTGAAAGTACAAATGATTATTTGGAGTGCCTAATTAAAAATGAGCAGGATCTAAATCTGGCAGAAAAGGAATTAAACGCATACAGGCTGTTTATGAAAACAGAAAAAAATAACAGAAAAAAACAACGAACTGAAGCGTTAAAAAAAATCAATAGCAAAGATTACGAGATATTAGTTGAAGAATTAAAACAAGAAAGTTTAAAGTATCAATATGATTATAAGCAACTAAGAAAAAGATGGAATAATAAAATTGATTGTAATCGACAAGAACTAAATGTATATACAGAAAAAATAGAAAAATTAAAGGAAGAAAGAAAAGCCAGGTCGGCAGCACTGCAACAAAAACTATTCAACCAATATCAGTTTTTAAACCAATTTGGAACAAGTAAAGGATTAATGGAAATATTTATCGACTTACCGTTAAATGTTCCTCCTGCCGGAGCAGGAGATTGTGCAGCTCCAAAACTATTTCAATTTGCATTTCAAAACAACTTGAAGCCAATAGCAATGGCAGAATTCTGGTGGGGACAATCACCTAAGTCGGAAATCCGCAAGCATAAAAACTTTTATCCTTCGTGCAGAGGTAAATGCAAACCAATTTTATCTCATATGTTACAAGGTATTACAATGGAAGAAAATCCAACGCTACAACTTACTGCTGATGATAATGATTTAAAAGTTATTTATGAGGATAAAGAAATTGTAGTTATAAATAAACCAGCCGAATTTTTATCTGTACCAGGAAAAGAAACTGAAGACTCAGTTTATAAAAGGATGCAAAATAAATATCCTGAAGCAACAGGTCCCCTTCTTGTTCATAGGCTCGACATGTCAACCTCGGGATTATTACTGATCGCAAAAAATAAAGAAACACATAAAGCACTTCAAAAACAATTTTTAGAAAGAACAGTACAAAAGAGGTATATTGCTCTTTTAGATGGAATTATTAAAGAAAAGGAAGGAGTAATTGAACTACCGTTAAGAGTTGATTTAGATGATCGTCCGAGGCAATTGGTATGTTATAATTACGGCAAATCTGCTAAAACCAAATATAAAGTAATAGAATACAAAGATGGAAAAACCAAAGTTCAGTTTTTTCCTATTACTGGGCGAACCCATCAATTAAGAGTTCATGCCGCTCATCCTCTCGGCCTAAATACTCCAATTGTTGGCGATGATTTATATGGGATAAAAAGTTCAAGATTGCATTTACATGCCGAATTTCTTGAATTTAAACACCCAACATTAGGTAAATCTGTAAAAGTGATATCCAAAGCTGATTTTTAGCAATTTGAATTAACAGCTTTAGAGTAAATTAAATTAGTTATCGGTAATTGTTTGACAAGGAAAAAGGAGAATGAAACTGGTAAATAGTTAAATTAAAAACTTTACCTAAAAAAGATATAAGTGCTTTGAATATGCTATTAAAAAAATCAACTAATACCCAATAGCTAACAGCCAATTACCAAAAGTCAAACTAATTAAATTCCTTAATAGGACCTATTAAAGCCTCTTTAGTTACCTCCATCAGTTTCCGGGCATCACCATTATATTTTTCAATATCAATTGAAGGACTAATAGTTAAACTAACTTTCCCTGGACGAAGATTTAATGTACCTCCCCCATAAACTTTATGTGTATCTTTAATGGTAACTGGTAAAATAGGCAATCCTAGTTCCTGTGCTAGTTTAAAAGCTCCACTTTTAAATCTCTTCACTGTATTACTACCGCTTCTAGTACCTTCAGGAAATATTACAACCGAAGTTCCGTTTACCAATTTCTCTTTTGCAGCTTTAATTGTTTCGTACGCTGCTTTAGGTGAGGAACGATCTATAAAAATATGTCCTACTTTTGCACTTGCAGGACCAATCCCAAACGCATGACGAAGCTCTTTCTTCATCACCCAACGGAAATCAATTCCTAAAAATCCGTACAACGCAAATATATCGTAAGCACTTTGATGATTAGCTACTATCACATATGATTGTCCTTTTTCTACATTCTCTCTACCTATAACTTTTACACTCATAGGAGTAAATAAAGCAACTGTTTTGGCCCACATCACACCACTCATACTACCTACCCTTGGAGAAATAAGCATCGCTAATAACGCAGCACCTAATGAAAAAACAATACTTGCAAAGGCAAATACAGGAATAAAAACAATGTATTTATAAATCTGGTATAAGAAATTTCCAATAACTCTCATTTATTTTATTTATTAAAGAATAAAGACAAAAGTATAAGCTACTCTAGTTGCGATAAAATTATTAATGCTTCCTCTCTATTTTTTCCACAAAACTCTTTTTCTGGTTTAAAACCACCACATACTTTTGGTCGTTCTTTAGTACCAAAAAGCTCACATTTATTATCATCTGTTAAATGTGCACATGGAATACCAGCTGGTTTACCCTTAGGCATTTTAGGCATAGGCGATGATATAGATGGAGCAATACAACATGCAGCACATCCTACTCTACAATCCATTTTTGGCACAAAAATATGTAAAAGTTTTTCTTATTTAAAAAACCATCTTCCTACTTTTACTGTTTTTATGCATATAAAGTAAACAAATGAAATACGACACCCCTCTTATTCAAGGCAAATTAATTAAAAGATATAAAAGATTTTTAGCTGATATTGAGTTAAATGATGGATCAATCGTAGTTGCTCATTGTACTAATTCGGGAAGCATGAAAACTTGTATTGAAGAAGGTGTGCCTGTTTACCTCTCTCCTGCTAAAGATCCCAAAAGAAAAACAAAATTTACTTGGGAAATGATATTTATTAATAATCATTGGATTGGTATTAATACAAGTATTCCCAATATCATTGTTTACGAAGCTTTAAAAAATAAGACTATCCCTGAACTTAGCACTTATACAAAAGTAAAAAGAGAAGTAAAATTTGATGATAGTCGATTTGATGTATATGCCGAAAACGATAATGAAAAATGCTTTATAGAAGTAAAAAATGTAACTATGAAGGATAGCAACAAAGCTATATTTCCTGATGCAGTTACATCGCGTGGACAAAAACACCTCAAAACCTTAATTGAAGTAAAAAAATCTGGTATCCGAGCTGTTATGTTTTACGTTATTCAAAGGCAGGATATAGAAATCTTTGCCCCAGCTAAACAAATAGATCCCGACTATGCAAAAAGACTTAACAAAGCACATGAAAATGGAGTAGAAATAATACCCTATATGGCGAAAGTTAGTCCCGAGGGGATTGAATTAAGTAAGAAATTACCTTTTGAGTTGTAAACCTAATATTAAAATCCATTACTTATTAATAACCATGCACGGAATAACTCCATATATACCAGTTATGAAAATCCAAGCACAGTAAGCCAAGTTGATTCTCCTTTTTTTACGACGAACAAACAAGATATAAACCAAACAAAAGACTAAGTTAGAAATCAATACCCAAACCTTTGCTCTTTTAATAGTAGGCTTTTGGTATCTTGTTTTAGATGGTGTAAAATTAATTTCAAAAGGCAAAACGTACGAAAGGATAAAATCTTCACTCTTATCATTTATAAATGATATACTATCTACAACTTGTTTTGTACTAGCATCCAAAGCAAATGATTCTTTACCACGCGAAGAAGTTACATCTATATGCCAATAAAATGGATTACCCATAATCACCAGTCGGTCTTTATCAATATTAAAAGAGGGAGATTTTAGCTTCTGTATTTTGTATTCATCAGTAGTTAATAGATATAACTTGCTATTTTTATCAAATATAAATCCATAAAAACTCCTATCCTCAGGCTCATTTAATTCCATATATACAGGATTAACGTTTTTAGGGAAGTTAGTGTTTTTTAAATATGGTTTACCTTTAACCATTTTAAGATGAAAAATTTGACCAATCGCATCTATTATGAAACATCCTTCTTCATACGCTTTTTTTGCAATTGGATTGCATGCTACAAACTTAGCAGGAAAAACAAAATCACTTTCTTTAAATGCATTCATAAAGAGTGCACTTTTTTGGAACTTTACCTTGTTTGTTTCAGGATCAATAAATTCAATCTTATTTTTTATCCTAAAAAAGTCACCTGGCGTTTCCAACCTTACTCTACCAGAAGAAGATTCAAATAAGGTATAAATAGGAATACTTGGAGAATTTTTATTAATAGGATCATATTTGTTATAAAATATACTTGATCGTATCTTTTTATGATCAATTGATCTTCCTTTAATGGTATTAGGAAACCTTCCATCTGACAATAATTGCCTGTAATAAAACATTGGTAAAATACTATCAAATTCCAACTTAGTATATATTCTACCTGTTTTTTCGTTTACACGTACCGAACTATCACCTTCCTCAACATATCTCTTAGTACAATAAGCTTCCTCAACAGAACTATAATAACTAAAAACCTTCGAATTACTTGTATCAGTGATTATATGATAGATACCAGGAATTATGCTGGCCAAAAGCATTGTCGCTAGTAATATTATTGAATATCTTATTAGTTTCATTTGTCAAATTTTGTTTCGTATTGTAACACAAAACTTTCCATTAGTAAATAATTATATAAGAACAATTAGTAATGTTTATTTTGTTTCCTACAATATATTTGATTTAATCTTGCCTTCCTTGCTTAAACCGATAAACCGATAAACGAGTAAATGGCAATATCACAATCAATATGATAAATAGCAATATTAACATTGGTTTTGATGATCCTGGAAAATCTGATAAAAAACACAGATTTATTGTTCCAATTCCAAGTAAAGAATTAAAAATTTTTCTCTGCCATGTTGGTTCTAAACAAACCATAGCTACAAAAGAATAAGCATAAAATCCAGCCACATACCATGGTATGCAAGTAATTAAAAGCGAAATAACTATCTCTTTCGAAAAAAAAACATTAGCAAACAATACAATCCCCATTAAATGAATTACAAAGAAAACCAACAAAAACACCGTACCATACATTAACATTAAAAAAACAGTTTTGCTCTCTTCTAACGGTAAATGTAGGGTTAGCTTAATCCTTTTTTGAATTACCTCAGGTATAAATTGAGATAATCCCAAACACATTCCAACGGCCAATGGATAAAACTTTAAATCTCGAAATAAGAACTGATCTTTATTAATTATTACATCCCACAAATGTTCCATTCCGGCTATCCGAAAAGATCTTCCCATTTTTATGTATATATATACTAGTAAACCAACTCCTACTATTGCAATTCCTCCAATATACCAATTGGTCTTTTTCCACTCCTTGTATAATAATGCTTTCTCCATAATTTAGTATTTACCGGTTAGCCCAATAAACGCCTCTTCTAATGTCAATTCTTCCTCTTTTATATATGAAATGGCCAGGTTTTTTTGAGAAATAAGTTGTTGTAATTCTTTTTTAGATAACATTGAATATATCTCAGTATTATTTTTAATGGTTACCGGGTGAAGAATTTCACCAATCTCTTCTAACATTTCAGGCTTGTCGCACTGAAAACGAAAACGACGAAACTGATCTAGTAATTCCCCTACAGGCTTTTGCACAACAATATGCCCATAATCCATTATCAGACAATCATCTATCAAACGCTCCATATCTTGGATAATATGAGAAGTAACAAAAACTGTTTTTTTCTCCGAACGTGCATACTCACTCAAATAATCTACAAATAACATCCTGTATCCCGGATCAAGTCCCATAGAAAAATCATCCAATATCAGCAATTCAGGATCTTGAGCTAAGATTAAACCCAACGCTACTTGTGACCGTTGTCCACAAGACATTTGCGATAACTTTTGCTTAGGATTTATTTTTAACATACTCATTAATTCGTAATATGCATCTTTTCGCCATCTAGGGTAAAATGCCGAATAAAATTTCTCTATTTCGTAAATATTCATAAATGAATACTGAACATGCCCTTCTATGAGTAGTCCTACTTTTTGTTTTGTTTCAGGTGAAAGATGAGCAGAGTTTTCTCCAAACATTAGGCATTTTCCACTCGTTGGCTTTAAATACCCATTCAATATGTTAATTGTAGTAGTTTTTCCAGTTCCGTTCTTTCCAAGTAGTCCCAGAATTCGTCCCTCAGGAACATTAAAGTTTAGATTTTTGTATATACACCTCGATCCATAATAATGGGTCAGGTTTTTGCATTCAATTATGTTATTCATAGTTAAGTTAAGTTTAATCAATATTACTTATTTATCATAACCTCTTCGTTGGTTATTCAATACTTTAGGATCACTTTATAAAGAGCAAAATTAATTTCATTTTATCAATTATGCAATTATAATGATCATTTAATTTATCTTAAAATTATTATTAGTTAAAAATTAGTATTCCTCTAATAACTTCTTCTCCTTAATTTTAATATTTACATTAATTTAGAATCAATAATGTTGAAGATTAAACTTCTGTTTTATAGATTTGTGAAGATTTTTGAACTAAAATTTAATTCATTAATCAAATTATCGAATCGGATTAAATTAATTTACGTATAGTAAAGAAACCTTAAAATTCGATTATTATAGTAATTACTTTTCAATTATGGGGAATCTTAAAAGTATTTTTATGAAACATTTATTTACTTTCTTATTATTAATTGTTAGTTTAACAATCAGCGCACAAAAGACATGGAATACCATTACATTAGAGGCTAGCACATCAAGAGTAAGATCAATGTGTGTGTTTAACAACAATGAAGCTTTTGTATGTGGATACGATTCGCTTTTATATAGAACTACCAACGGTGGTGCTTCTTGGGAAAAACAAAACATGAGTGAATTTTATCCTTCTGGAAGCAATGGTTGGGACTTTTCTGATGCAAGTTCCTATGGTAATTCAGCCATAATTGGAGTTGCTGATGAAAAAATTGATGGAATATATTATTCTGGTTTTATATTAAAAACAACTGACAAAGCAAATACATGGAACGTTATTGCAATTGATGCTTTTGATAATAGCTCTAGTGAACCTGCTGACAATCCTGCATTATCCGGAACTTCAAAACATCATTTCTATTCAGTTGAAATGGTAAATGAAAATACAATGTTCACACATATGCGTTGGGAAAATGCAGGAAATGATTACAATGCTATCTTTAAATCAACAAATGGTGGATCTTCATGGATTAAATGTAATACTCCGACTATTGAGGGTGTTGTTGATGGCGATTTAACTTTTATGGGTGAAATTGGGTACTTTGCAGGAGGGGCCAACTGTTACCTATTAAAAACTATTGATGGAGGAGAAAACTGGACTAATTATAATGAATTAGATGTTAGAAATTATGAATACATTAATGGTTTAATGTTATTAGGTCCACATGAAGTACTTGTTCATACTTGGTATGACATTTATTATTCAACTACAGAAGACTTCTCTAACCAAACTGCAATTTCTCTTGATGGTACAAAAACAAAAAGTTATGATTTTTATGCATACGATAATAATAGCATAATAAATCTCTATAAACAAAATCAAACTCATGTAATTAATGATCTAGAAGGTAGTTGGGAGATGGCTGGAGATGGTGTTTCTACTGACCTAATGTATTACAGAGGAGAAATATATAATGATAGCTTATATGTCTTAGGAAAAGCCAAAATATACTCTATTTATGCAGGTGAAATATTTAATCCTTATACCTCAACAAATATTTATGATGAAATATTAACTAATTCAGGGGTTAAAGTATCAGTTAGTTTTGGAAGCATTAATATCCAATCTGATATAAATATCAAGACAGTTGAAATTTATAACCTATCTGGTAACAAAGTTTATTCAAATGAATTTAACCAGACATATATTACAATTCCAACAGATAGGTTTACAAAAGGCATTTACATAATTAGATGTGATAATCAAACTTTTAAAATAGTGATTTAATAAAAAAACAAATAATACTTTAACGCCAGTACAATAATTACTGGCGTTTTTTTTTTATTTTTAACGTAATAAATATCATAGCAAACACCAAGCCTCCAATACCCAATAAACAACTGATATACAAACTAATAATATAGAATGAGATTATTGCTTATTTCACTTTTTATACTTACTTCACATGTTATCATAGCTCAACCTTTTTCAATTAAGGGTAAAGTTATTGATGCAAAAACAAACACTCCTATAAGTGCTGTTGTTGTTAGATTACTTGAAGTGGATAAGTGGACTCAAACTAATGATCAGGGTGAATTTACTTTTGAAAACCTAAAAACTAATGAATATACATTAGAAGTGCATCACCTTGGATATTTAATTGTTAGAGAAAAAATTAGTGCTATTAGTAATGAAACATTACTCATTAGTTTAAAACCTATAACATTTAGTTTAGATGAAGTAACCGTACTTGAAACTAAAAGTAAAGAACTTTCTACTACAGCAAGCATTGGTAAAGAAGCCATAGAACATGTTCAACCAAGCACATTACAAGATATATTACAACTTCTTCCCGGAGCTACATTCCATAATCCTGATTTAACCGATCCACAACAGATTGCAATTAGGGATATTGTTTATGATGCTAATACTGCTTCTGAAACAGATCTACGAACTAAAAAACATATTGTTAACGATGCTAATTCTTCTTCTGGAGCAGCATTAATAATTGATGGTGTTCAAATAAACAACGATGCTAATTTGCAAACTTTTGGCAGCACAAAACTAAATTATTCTACAACAACAGTTTCTGAACAAAACTTTATTAAATTCCCAACAACCATTGGTAATGGAATAGATTTAAGAGCAATTTCAACTGATCAAATTGAGTCAGTTGAAGTAATTACTGGTATCCCTTCTGTTACTTATGGAGATTTAACTTCTGGTGCCATTGTTGTTAAAACTAAAAAGGGATATACGCCTTGGGAAACTAAATTTAAAAGTGACCCAAAACTTAAATTAGTATCTATGAGCAAAGGATTTAAAATTAAAAAATATGGGACTCTTAACACTGGAATCGATTATACTCAATTTCATAGAGACTTAAGGTCGAAGTACGAAAGTTATGACAGAATAACAGGACAAATTGCTTTCTCCAACACATTATTTCCAGATAGAAAACCTTTAACTTTTGATTTACGACTCAAAGCATACAGCAATATAGATAGTGATAAAACTGATCCAGAAGCACAATCAACTAACGAAGTTTATAAAGTATATAATAAAGGTTCTCAAATAAGCCTATCTGGAGAATGGGCATTATCTAATAAACTAATTACTAATTTAAAATATAATTTTTCAGGTAGTATTGCTAATAAAGAAAGCTACCAAAAGACCTATCGGTCAACAGGTATCGAAAAGATTTCTTTGTCACTTACAGAAGGTGAAAACCAAGGTATTTATTTACCAGCTGAAAATTTAGCTGAATTACGAATAAAAGGACAGCCATTTTCTTTCAATGGACAAATATTTGGTTCTAAAACATCCTTAATAGGTAGCAAAGGATTCTTAAAAACCATTGTTGGTATAGAATATCGTACCAAAGGAAATAATGGCGAAGGTAGAATTTATGATATTAAAAATCCTCCAACCGTTTTAAATAACAATACTTCAACACGTCCCAGATCCTACAAAAACGTTCCTAATTTAAGTTCTTTCTCGGCATTTATCGAGGAAAAAACAAAGATACCCATTAGTAATACATCGCTAACTATACAATTAGGTTGTCGATTTAATAATTTTCAACCAGAAAGTATTATCAATAGTGAACTTGGATGGTATACAGAACCCAGATTTAATGCAGAATACACATTAATTAATCAAAGAGATGCTTTTATAAACTATTTTGCCATACGAGGCGGATTGGGTATTAATTATAAATCACCTTCCCTGATTTATATGTACCCAGATAAAGCATTTGTTGATTTAGTAAGTCTGGATCATTATCCAACAAATAACCCGGAATTAAGGATGGTTGTGTTTGATACTAGAATTTTTGATACTTCTAATAATACACTTAAGCCTCCCAAAAATTACAAAAGAGAAATTGGATTTGATTTAAAAGTTGGAAAAGTTAACGCAAACATCACTGGTTATTCCGAAACCTTATCTGATGGACTTGGTTTTCAAAATAAATATCAATTTTTAGAATATAAATCATATGATGCTTCCGGAGTTGCAAATGATCAGAAACCTGTTATATCAACCCTTCCATACGAAATGAATAATTATATAATAAATTATTCTCAACCAGTTAATAACAAAAAAACTAAAAAATATGGTGTAGAATACACTATTAATTTTGGTAAACTGGATATGCTTCTCACTAAGTTATCAATTAATGGTGCTTGGAAAAGAAACGAATATATTTTTAGTACTTCGCCAGTTCATTATTTACCTTATAAATCGACAGGTGGACAATATGAGTTAGTTGGCGTATACCCTGCGGGAGAAAGTAGAATTAATGAGCAATTTAATAGTAACTTTCGTTTTGTGACTCACTCAACACAATTAAAACTTATTGTTACCACTACAGTAAATTTAATTTGGTACGAAAAATTTATATATCCATATTATAACGAAATTCCTGATTACTTATATAATTATAATGGCGATATTATTGAGTTTACGGACGAAATGAAATCTGATATCAATTATTATAAATACATTAATGTAAAGCCAAGTAATTATTTTAAAACTGAGAAATTACCCTTTTTACCCGTGTGTAACATAAGGGTTTCTAAGGAATTAGGTAACAACAGCATATTTAGTTTTTATGCTAACAATTTTGTAAACCATCGACCTTTACATCGTAATAAAAGAAATAATAGTTTTACAAGAAGAAATCAATCTATATATTTTGGTGCTGAATTAAAAATTCTAATTAAATGAAACGACTATTAAAAATCTATCTCATATGGGAAAAATTATTATGAGGGAGTTGTATCGAATACTTTTGAAAGATAAAATTATAACGAGATGAAACGAATACTTTATTTTATAAGTCTACTAATCATTGCAATTAGTTGTAAAAAAGAACTTGACATTAATTCTTATTCACTACAGTTAATGTGTGAAATACCTGATGATATTACCCTTAGTTCTTACGAAGGGATTAAATTAACTATCACGAATAGGGATAAAGAATATAATATAATTGAATACTCAGATAAAAACGCTCAAATATATTTAGAAGGCTTAGAAGCAGGATTTTACAATATATCTGCAACATTTGATGTAATTACTAATGGTACAACCAAAACTTATAATGGAACAGCCTACATTGATTTATTTGAAAATCTAGAAAATACAGTAGAATTAGTACATGGTAATATAGGTAAGTTTGTAATTAGAGAATATTATTATAGTGCTTCAGAAACTCCTTCTTTTAACCAATATAAGGATGACCAATACGTCGAAATTTTTAATAACACTTCAGAAATTCAATATGCTGATGGACTTTCTATTGTTGAACACGAATCGTATGCTCTCTCTCATAACTATTGGCAATATATGGAAAAAGACTCTATCGTTGTAAAAATGATTTGGACAGTTCCCGGTAATGGAACTGATTATCCTATATTACCTGGTAAAGGATTTATTATAGCACAAGATGCTTTTAACCACAAATCCGATCCTGATGGCAATCCAAATAGTCCAGTTGATTTGGGTGATGCTGAATTCGAGTTTTGGAGTGATAAAAGTCCAACCGGAGATATTGATTTTCCTGCAACCAATATGGTTGAACACTTTTGGGTTTATAAGGCTTACGATGTTGCTTTTCATAACAGAGGAGGTAGTGGAATTGCTTTAGTAAGGCTTCCTGGTAACAAAGAAGAGTATATTTTAAACAATCTTGTTTCCAAAGGAGAAGCTACAAGCTCGAGTAAATATTTTTGTAAAATACCTAATTCGATGGTTGTAGATGCAGTGGAAGCAATGTGGTACGGTAAATTATATAAGCGATTTGATTCAAGTTTGGATGCAGGATACATTGCTGTAGAAAGTGGTTCTAAATCAGGATTGTGTATTCGCAGAAAAATAAAAGAGATAATTGATGGAAGAACTGTATATCAAGATACCAATAATTCGTCTAATGATTTTGAACATGATGTAGTACCATCTCCTCGCAACTATGAGAATTAAAAAAGGCTTTATATATTGTCTTCTTATCCTAATAACATTAAATGCTAATGCTCAGGATTCTTTAAATTATTCTGTACAACACAATCAAGTAGTTGCACTAAAGAATCCTTTAATTAGTACAGGTAATCCTGCAACCATTGCAATAAATGATTTCATAGAACAAGGTGAAATAGAATTTGGTTATAGTTCCAGATTAGGAAACTATAAACCATCTATGTTAGGCAATATTAACTCCCTATTTTTATATACTGATAAATACTTTATTCTTAAAAAATCTATTTTTAAGGGTAGTTTTAATTACATAAGGGAATATAAAGAGAACTCTAATTATTCTAATGTTGATAATCCGTATAGGTTAACTCCCTACCTTTTTGTTGATTTTGTTGGAGGTGATAAAATAACGAAAGAACAATATGTTTTAAACGTTAAGTGGGCTTTAAATTTATCTGAAAGGATCAGCTTTGGTACAGCATTGAATTACAATGCAAGCTTAGCAGCTCAAAATAGAGATCCCAGGGCCGAAAATAAGGTAAGTAAACTAGTTATTAAACCTGGAGTGATAATAAATGGGGATAGTTTTAAATGGGGTGCTGATTTAACTTACACATATTTTAATGAAGAAATAAACATAGGTACCGTTAAAGCCGATACACTACATAAACTTTATGCTTTAAAAGGATTAGGAGAATTTAATACACATAAAGCTTCTTCTTTTAAAAGACTTTACAAACATCATAATTGGGGAGGAACTTTATATGTAAGTGGTAAAAATAACATAATCTCGATAGGAGGTGAAAGACTTATAGAAACTGCTGATGACGGAAGAAAAGAAGGTGAAGCAACCTGGATAGCGAAAAAAAACGACTCTCAACTTTATAACCAGACCTATCACATTAAAGATAAGTACAATTTAAGAAAAGGAATGAACTTGCATCAATTTGAAGCATCTGCCCTATTTTCTCAATTAATTGGTACTGAGATTTTACAAGAATACGAGAGAATAAACGATTTTAATTCATACAATTGGAGAACATATGGTAAAGAAGATAAATATGAGAGTAACATTTATAATTTAAGTATAGCATATAGTTTTATAAAATTGCTTCACGAAAATAAAATTAACTATAAATTGAGCTTAGACTCAAAATATAAATATCGGTCAGAAAACTATTATGTACCTGATTCACATTTGAAACTGACCAATATTATATTTAATATTGATTTTAAAAAAGTATTTTATTGGGATAAAAAACAGCTTCAAACAAACGTATCATTGTTTTATAAATCTAATTTAGATAAAAATATTCAGCTGGCTAGAGATAATGTAATTACCCAAAAGATTATCTATCCCGATTTTCAATACAATAGCTCAGACCATTGGGGAAGTACTATTCAACTTAAATATATTGTACAACCTTCGTTTTATAAAAATTCGATCTTTATTAACACCTTTTATTCTTTAATGAATGCCGCCTCGGGAGAATATAAAGGATACGACAGAAGTAACTTTAACTTAAGCTTTGGCGTATTATTTTAGTACAGACTGAATTCTATGAATACCAACTTTTTTAGAAATACAATAAGACAAATTACGGCAATTGATAATAATGCCTGGCAAGACTTAGAATGCATTTTGTCGAATCATCATTTAAAGTCCAAGGAATATATCATTCAAGTTGGTGAAAAAGGAAAATATGCCTATTTTCTTGAAGATGGAATTATTAGAGTTTTTCTGAACAAAGATGGTAGCGACTACAACAAAGCTTTTTTTATTAAAGGAAGCTTCCCTACCCCATTAACATCATTACTTACAAATTCGGCATCTAATTTTAGCATTCAGGCTTTAACGCCATGTAAACTTTTACGCTTTTCATTCTCTGGTTTTAAAAACCTATTCTCTACTCATAGATGTTTAGAACAATTGTATTCTAAAATATTGGAAATTGAATGGATAAAAAAAGAATTTCACGATATTAGAATGGTAACTAATAATGCTACTGATAATTACCTTACTTTTAGAAAAGAGTTTCCTGGAATTGAATTAAAAATTCCTCAGTATCATATTGCATCTTACCTTGGAATTACTCCTATTCAATTAAGCAGATTGCGTAAAAAACTAGATACATTTAAGTAGTGATCTAAAAAAAACGTCATTTTTTTCAATATTTTTTTTACCCTCTTACATATTTGAAAAAAAAGCACTTACACTTAACACTAAATTAAAGTTTATATTTTTTTTCATAATTATTTTTGCAGTTCAAAAAATTCCTCTACATTTGCACCCGTTATCAAAAGAGATACACACTGAAACAACAGCAACAGCAAGGGTTTCAGACTAAATATAAAAATTTTGGAGAGATGGCAGAGTGGTCGAATGCGGTGGTCTTGAAAACCATTGTGCGGCAACGTACCGGGGGTTCGAATCCCTCTCTCTCCGCAATTTAGCTTGATATTCAAGCAATTAAGAGATTTGCACGAATTATTACACGCATTAAGTTTTACTTGATGCGTTTTTTTATGCCTTAATTTTACCAAACTTTATTGCACTTAATTACTCAGTTTATTTATTTTCAAGTAAAAATTAAATGTATAAACTACTCAAGATATTATATAAGCACATTGAAGTGCTTCAAAACAACTCTTCCAATTTTTGCCAAGTAATCAACCAACAATTAATCCAAAACGAAGAATTATTGGATTTACCTGATTACATATCCGATCATAAAGATTTCAATATTGGAATTCTTCTTGAAGCTATCCTGCTTTCGTCCCCTAATTTTAAAAATCATTTTTTGGTTGACCTGGAAAATAAATACACTACCATTATCCAAGAAATAGCCATCTCCTATCACAAATATTTATTAGACGAGATTTATCTGCCAGAATTGGAAGATTTCTATGATCAACTTGCATATGCTTTAAATGGCGATATTGACAATATAAACGAATTCTGTAATAAATACTTTGACACCCCTAAAGAAAAGCAGTTATCATTTGACGATTACCAAACCATTGCAAAAGCACAAGATGAATACAATATCAAAAAAGAAAGAATCAACTATTTAAAAGTCACAAAGGATTTTTCTGAAGAAGAAGAGTTGAACATAATTATGTCAGAACTAAGCCCAGATGAATGGCTAAATGGTGCCGATTCAATTGAACTGGATTTTGACAATTACGAACCAGACGAATACTCTATCATACTTTCGAATGATTCGTTAATAAAAAGTGGAAAATTCAAAGTTTCTTTCGTTAGTGAACCAATGCATTTTAGTTCAAAACTTAAAATAGATGACAAAACCGTATCAAAGCTATGGCATCACTTACTGTCTAATCAATTAATCAAAGATGTTAATCTTGAGCATTTTTCGTTCTTTGTCAGAAACCACTCCTTACCCAAAGACCTTAATAAAGTAATGTGGCATAAACAAAAAACTGATGCTTGTAGACTGGTTAAGTTTTTAGGAATAAACTATACGATATTTAATCAATGTTTTGATTTCCCCAATAACAAAAAACTTAATAAAACAAATGAACCTAAAGAAAGTGATTATTCAGATCTCTCAAGGTTCTTTGAAACGCTTAGATAGACCAGTATCTTTAAAATTGGAATCAGTAAACTCTATGGAACCTCTTTCTTCAAGCATACTCTTAAACAATTGCTCTATAGCTGATATTTGTATATCAACCTAATTTACTGTACCTTAAAACTCAACACTCTAAATTCTCTAACATTTGCTCTAAACCATTTTAGAGCAGAACATTGCTTTTTCTTCGGTTATCATTTGAGTACAAAATAATTTTGTGTTATCAAATTTGATTTAATACGGTTTAGCTAGCCATGTTTTTTAACTTAAAGAAATCACATAAGATGATAATTGATGACAATACACCAATTGCCGCACTAACAGTTGGACAGTTTAAAGAGCACTTTGAGATAGGAAGTATCTCACCTTCAATTGAAGAAGTTAAACTTGACTATACAGAAGACAAGTACAAATATGGCCTCAAAGGTATTCGCGAAATTTTTAATGTTTCTCATGCAACTGCGCAGAAATATAAAAACACGTTTTTGAAAGATGCTATTACGCAACATGGCCGAAAAATTATTGTGGATGTTGAAAAAGCCAGAGAACTTTTTGCAAAGGAAGGGGGGCGAAATGCCTAATCAAAAGAATTCATCAAAAAAGGTAATTAATCCTGCATTCAGCTCATTAAAGCCCCAAACAATCAAAGAGCATATTCAAGATTTAAAAGATAAAATATATGCAGGTTTTCCATTAGATGTTTTTCCACATAGAATCAAAGGAATGATCAATGCAACTAATGAAGCTTTAAATTTCCCGTTAGAATACACTTCTTGTGCGTGCCTATTTGCCATTTCTATGGCAATAGGTAAAAACATTAAAATAACTCCCAGGGAAGGTTGGGACGAAAATGGGTCACTATGGGTTTGCTTAGTGGGCAGAGCTGGTGCTACCAAATCACCGGTTCTGAAATATATGCTCAAACCAATAAAATCATTGGAGAAAAAAGCATATCGATTATTTCAGGATCAGCTGGCAGAATATAAGGCATTATCAAAAGATGAAAAGAGCGCACATTCGGAACCCATTCCTGTAAATTATTATACACAAGACAGCTCACCTGAAGCACTCTTAGAGCTGCATGCCCAAAACCCAAGAGGTTTAGCATATATGTGCGACGAACTGGTTTCTTGGTGGATGAACCTTAACCGCTATAATACAAACAGTGAAGGCATTTTCTTGACTGGATGGGATGGCGGAGGAATGAAAGTTAATAGAATTCAAAGAGATCCTATTTTTTTAGATGAAATGTATATTCCAATTATAGGGGGTACACAACCCAGTAAATTAATCAGCCTGGCTAAAGATGGAAGAGATAGTAGTGGCCTAATGGCCAGAATTCTATTTTGTTTCCCTGAGAATACGACTAAGGGAAAATGGAACAATATCTCACTTTCCAAAAATCATGAAGTATATTGGGAGTATGTTGTAACAAAGATTATTGAATTCTCGTCCAAAGAGCCTCTTAAATTAAAACCATCCAAAGAAGCTTATAAGTTATTAGAAAAATGGCAACACGAAAATGCAACATTGGTAGACCTGCATGGAGAAGGAACGCTTGCCGAAATGTTTAATAAAGCAGAAAGACAATGTGTAAGATTAGCTTTGATTTTACAGGTATTGTATTGGGCGTGTGGAGAGGATGGTTTAAACCAAATTTCAACAAGGGCCGTAAATGGCGCAATAGCTTTAGTTGAGTGCTTTAAGAAGCAAGCTGATAAAGTTTGCGAGGTTATCTATGATGGCAATCCATTGGATAGATTACCTAAAAAGAAGCGTGACTTTTACAATGCCCTTCCTGACGAATTTGTTTCACAGGACGGGATTCAATTGGCTGAAAGCCTAGGCATTTCAAGGTCATCATATTATCGGATGCTGAATAAAGAAGGACTTTTTTCAAAATCAAACCATAATAGCTATATCAAAACTGCATAATTGTTGTGTAATATGAAACTTTGGGATTACACCCTATATCAAACTGATATAATGCTAGTTAACCATCCCAAATTTGTTTCACTTTGTCCCATAAATCCCATTTTAGTTATTTCTTCCAATGGAACATACTGGGACGGTTTTGGAACACTTTGAAACACCTAAACAACTAATTACATGATTTTTAGTACAATAAATCCCAAAATTTCACCTTAACCTTTGTTGTAATGAAAATAACGAACTATCGATATTTACTAGAAGGCAGCTATAACCAATACGGGAAGATTATAGCAATCCAAAACCACAAACAAGTCAAACACCTCTGCCCTTCTTGCGGAAAAAAGTCATTGGTGCGTTTTATTGACAACAAAACCAAAAAATACATTCCTGAAAAATATGGAAAGTGTGACCACGAAAGTAAGTGTGGTTACTTCTTGTCTCCATATAAAGATGGTTACTCTACACGTGAGAATAATATAGGTTGGGATGAAAGCAAAAGTTACTTACAATATTCTACTCCGTTTCAAAAACAGCAAGAACTAACATTTGTACCAGAAGATATTTTAAAAGCAACATTAAAGGATTATGCAAACAATACCTTTATAAAAAACCTTCTTTACAATGTCCCCTACCCTTTGCCTAACAAGTATATTGAGAAAGTAATATCGCTGTATTACTTGGGTACTATTAGCAAAGGGTACCTGAATAACGGTACAACATTTCCTTTTATTGATTTAAACGGTAATATCCGGGTAATTCAAGCCAAAACTTTTGACAGGAACAATAATACTACTAAAACCGGAAATATTCATTCTTTGCTTAATAAACATTACGGAGAGAACAAACCTGTATGGTTAAAACAGTATTTAAACAACCATGGATTTTTCACCTGTCTTTTTGGAGAGCACTTATTGAAGAAATATCCCAAAAATCCAGTTGCCTTAGTGGAAGCTCCAAAAACTGCTGTTTATGGGACTTTATATTTTGGATTTCCCGACAATCCATCCAATTTATTGTGGTTAGCAGTATACAATATCAGTGCATTAAACTACCAACGGTGCAAAATTCTTGAAGGAAGAAAAGTGGTATTATTTCCCGACCTCTCAAAAAGCGGAAAAGCTTATTCTTTATGGAAAGAAAAGGCTGAATATTTCAATTCAGTAATGCCCAAAACAACAATTAAAGTTTCCGATTTACTGGAAAAAAGCGCAACTGAACAAGAAAAAATAAAAGGTGGTGACCTGGCTGACTTTTTAATTATGCAAGATTGGCGCAATTTTCAACGAATAAAAACACATACTCAAGAACAAAAACAATCAAACCTCACGATTAAGCGCTTAATCGCTAAAAATGTATGTATTTCAACACTAATTAAAAATTTAGACCTTGAGCTAATTAATGAAGAATAAAATCTATTTTCTCGTAAAATGTGAATTATGCGTAAAATTTACTTTAAAAATACTCCTTTCTGCGCAAAACTACTTCTTTTAATGAACCGTCATTGAATTATTGGCCGTCTGTAATTCGTTCATTGCTCGTTCATTGTGCGTTCATTACAAAGAACTTAAACAACATTCAACAAATAACTTCACTTGGAACTATCAATATTATTTTGTATGTCTAACAATATATCTTTGCTCGTTCATTGACCGTTCGTTGACGGTTCGTTGACCGTTATTGATAGTTTGTTTTAGCAACATTGAAAATATACGAATTGCACCTTATTATATTTTCATCTATTTCAGGAGATAGTGGTGTGTTTATTGGGATGATTATCCAATTTTACTATATTTATAAATTCATTAATTAAAATGTTCTTATAGCTTCAATCTTATTACAAACTAAACTAACAATATGAGTTACATTAATGTATATACAACTACACACAAAAATAGTAGGTGTATTGCGTTTGCTTTTGATTATAAGAATAATCCTTCCTTTGACATTGCCGTTAGAAACTTACCCAACAGAAAGTACAGTTCGTCAAGAAAACTATGGTATATTCCTTTTCGTGATGATTATATCAATTACTTAAACCAATACTTCAATAATAGAAACATTGATAAGGTATTGTTTAATGAAGAAAGAAATAGGAAAAATACCGTAATTGACAAAAAGGAAAAAAATCTCGATACCCCACCCATTAAAATAAAGATTGATAAAACCAACCATAAATTTTATGTTGATCATGGATACCTACTAGAATTGTTTAAGCAACTCTTGAACCTTAAAAATGGTACTTGGTTATCTAAACAGAAAAATTGGATGTTTCCGGGCGATAATCAAATTTACCTGGAAGTTATAGAAATTATTAAGAGCAATGGTTATTCAATTTCAAAGGAAACTGTAAAGGAATACCCTAATAAGAACAGTGTTAGGGTAAAGCATTATAATAATAGCATAAAGCTAACCGGTTGTGAAAGAAACATTTTTGATGAATTTGAAAAAACATTAAAATTAAAGAGGTTAAGCCCCTCAACTGTAAAAGCCTATAGTCATCATTTTACTTGTTTTTTATTTGAAAACAAAGATAAAAATATACCAGATTTACCTTATCACGATTTGTTTACATACCTTAAACTAAAATCGAAAACTCTTGGCGATTCCCAATTTAAGCAATGTGTGGCTGCTGTTAAGTTTTATTACGAAAATACCCTAGGGCGTGATAAAATGTTTTTTAACATTCAGCAAACACAAACGCTTGTATATAACATGGTGCATGTGCCATTTTATATGATGGAGAGGGTACTTGAACCCATAAATTCTATCGCTGACCGTATGTTATTATTTCTATATTTTCATGGAAACTTCGACTTTAAGGAAATAAGCCATTTACCTGCAGATGAACAAACTCTTTTTTCAAGAGCGTATCGACTTCCTGGCCAATCAGAAAAAAGCTCCTCTTTTTTTAAAGATTTGTATAAAGAATTTATTGAAAAGTATGCTCCCCGTACCTTATTATGGGAGAAAGATAGAAAGCCCTACCCTACTCAAAAGCTGGAAGAAAAACTGTGTAGGATCATACAGTACTATAATTTAGAGCAACTATATAAAATGAATTATAAGTATATATTGGATTGCTCTGAATTTAGTGAAACAACCAAAAGTATGTACTTAAGTGCATTTATGCGTTTTATTAAATACTTTAATTATAAACATCCTATTTTTATTGATAATAATGAAATTAGGGACTACTTATTATTGCACCGACAAAAATCGGCTTCGTTGCAAGATAATATGATCAATACCTTTAAGTTCTTCTTTGAGCGGGTTCATAATTACGAAATTGATGATAGGTATATGCTTCGTCCTCGTAAAAAGAAGTTTTTACCCGATTACTTTTCTCAAGAAGAAGTGGCGGCCATTATTAGCGCTTCATCAAATATAAAACACAAATTACTCATTGCAATTGCCTACGGGGCAGGATTACGAAGAGGTGAAATTAAAAACTTATTGATTTCCCATGTCGATTTAAAGAAAAACCGCATTTTTATCAAGGATGCTAAAGGCGGAAAAGACAGGTATTCTTTACTATCTGCCCAATTACATAAGTTAATTAAACGATATATCTTAGAATACCAACCTGTTAAATATCTTTTTGAAGGAAGTGTAAAGGGTAAACCTTATAGTACTTCGAGTATGTCGAAAGTATTAAAAAATGCAGCCAAAAGTGCTGGTATTCATCGAAGGGTATACTTGCATATGCTCCGACATAGTTTTGCTACCCACCTATTAGAGCAAGGACATGACATTAGGTATGTTCAGGAACTTTTAGGACATAATAGCATAATAACTACACAACGTTATACACATATTATTAATGATGCGCTCACAAATGTAATAAGCCCTTTAGATAATGTGGTTCAACTATATCGTAGCAATAAAAGGAATAAATCTAGCCCTTAGTTATTTTTTAATGAACTTTTTAATATTACATTCTAATAATAATCGTAATTATTTATATTTGCTCAATTGTTGAAATCAAAATTGATATCGACTGTAAAGTGTATGCGCAAATCTGATCTGAATCTTACTTTAAATGTGATTCAAGAGGCGAAGCTTGCTTATTACTCTACAAAAAGAGAAAATTATTACTAAAACAATTACTAAAGGTTGATCTCTGTTAAATGATAACTCGATATAAAAAATATTTATATACTATCATTATATCAATATTTTACAAAGACATAGCATTTCATATATAATAGATATAAACGTAATAACAGAGTGCAACAGTTAGCTGTTATTAAGAGAACCCCAGTAATCATAATATACTTATAATGGATTCAAAAATAATTAATTGCCCTGATATTGGAGATGTTGAAATCAAAGAGTTCACTTCTGTTGGACAACTTGATAGATTTTATAATTCGGGAAAGAATAATCCTTCAATAGCAACTGACTCACTTATTTCAAGTGTCCTTATAGGTGAGAATAATTCTGAAAATTTTACTGATAATGATAAAGTTTCCATTTTAATAGCTATAGCAACTGAGTTAGAAATAGAGGAATATTTTAAAAAACAAATTTCAGAAGGAGGTAATTATTATGATGCATTTTATTCCGCTTTTGAAACTAGTGATTATTATAAAAGTTTAAAAAAGTCTTATTCGAGTTTTGAGTCATTAATCGCTCCAAGTCTAGCTATTACAAAAATGAATCAAGCTTATTTTAGAAACTATTCATCTCTTTCGTCAATCCATGAAGCAGCAAAGGCTATCTCTAAACAAATTAATCCTGGATTGTACAATTTAGCTAAGGTTGCTCAACCACAAGATTCAATACAAAGAAGTATCCTAGCATATCAAAAAGCAATGAAAGGCATTCAGTTTCCATTGTCTAATGAGCTTTCAATTAATAAAATAATTCAGCAGCAACAACTTATAGAGCAGACAAAGAGTTTTAATGACCTTTTTAAATTGTCAAGTTTGAATCTTGAACGTTTAAGAAATTTATCCGCTCATAATAAAAACCTTTTTGAACCGATTACAATCTTATCTAAGAGATATACAGAAATAAATACAATTTTTGGCATTACTGACAATGCTTTGATTAATATAAGTCGCAATCTGGACTATATTAGATCCGCTCCTAATATTGATTGGATTAACCAATTAAATGTAACAGCCAAACTAATTAATAATTGCAATACTGCCATTAATTCAACAAATGAATACTTTGTTGACTCTAAGGCGATTGGAAGCATTGTTAACGAAAGTGTTGGTCTTGAGTCTTCTGATGTTGAGAATATAACGGGATCTGTAGTAGAATCTGAGTCTATTATTCAAGATAAAGCAGGTTCTTCAGTCATTATACAAGGAGAGTTTGCTCAGGTTCTTTTTGAAAAGATTGATTCAATAAGAGAGGATACAAATAAATATAAGAGAGTCTTTGACCATTTTGAGCAGTTTTTGAATCCGCAATCCTTTTCTGATTTTCTGGATGAATTTGCTTTGATTGTATCTAGAGAATACTGGCAGCAATTCTGGAGTGATATTGGAAACACTTTTAAACCTTCTCCTGAAAGCATTGCAAAAAGCAATTTAGGCTTATTTCTTACAGGTAGATTTACAAATACGGCTTTTATTGGACAAGAACTGATGGCTGGAAATGGGTTTATCGATTTATTAATTAACTTCTTCGGGTATAATTATTTGGTTGAGTTAAAAGTTATAGGATCGACTAAACCAATATCATGGGCTAAAAGCGGTATTTCACAGCTTAATGATTATATGGGTAGGTTTAATTTAGATAAAGGATATTTGGTTGTTTATGATGGAAGAAAAACAGATAGAGGAGAACAACTGGAAGATTATTATGATGTTGAAAATGGACAAATCATTGTTAAGAAGATTAAGATTTACTATCAGGAATAACAACAGCTAACAATATGTATAGTGCATAAGGATTTCAGAGGTTTTCGAGCGGTATCACCCGCTTCAATTTTGGGTGGTAACGTGACAGATTTGAAGCCCGAAATTCCTTACGACACCATACATTCAACGTTAGGCACAAGCAGCCAATGAGCAATTAAAACCATCTAATACAGAATAATAAAAAGACAATGATGAAAAAAACAGCTAACCTTACAATTTTAATTTTGTTACTCATTTTTAGTTCGTGTAGCAAAGAAGATGGTGATCTAACCTCAAGTGATTCTATGAGTGAATCTTCTTCTGACAATGGTGGTCAAGGACAAGCAGGATTAATAACTGCAGGTGAGTGGAACGATTTATTGAATTGGGATTTTTGGGAAAACTTACTAATTGAACAAGATTATTCACAAATGCCTTCATATTGGGACTTCTACACGAATAATAGATTATCCATTTTAATATTAAATAGTAATACCCCAGTTATTAATGCAAAAGTTGAACTTCTAAGAAATGAATCGGTCTTGTGGACAGCTAAAACAGATAATCGCGGATATGCGGAATTATGGGTTGGTATGTTTCAAAAAGAAGAATCTATAGACTTAAGTAGTCTTACAATTAAGGTAAATGATGAAATACAGAATCATGAACTTGTTTTAATTGAAAATGGAGTAAATGAAATTAATATTAGCTCAAATAGCGACAATCTAAAAAGAGTTGAAATTTCATTTATTGTTGACGCAACAGGTTCTATGGGTGATGAATTAGAGTTTTTAAAGGAAGATTTGAAGAGTGTTATAGATAGTGTAAAAAATGATGATGCAAATCTTGACATTTATACGTCTACTGTTTTCTACAGGGATGAAGGAGATGAATATGTTACAAGAAAATCTGAGTTTACAGGTGATTTAAATAAGACAGTTGACTTTATAAATCAGCAAAGTGCAAATGGTGGTGGTGATTTTCCAGAAGCTGTACATACCGCTTTAAATGTTGGAATAAATGAATTACAATGGTCAGATAATGCAAAAACTCGGATTGCATTTTTATTATTAGATGCACCACCTCATTATGAAACTGATATTGTTAATAACATTCATGATATTATTCGAAATGCATCACAAAAGGGAATTAAAGTAATCCCAATTACTGCGAGCGGAATAGATAAGGAAACAGAATTTTTAATGCGGTTTATGGCTATTTTAACTAATGGAACTTATGTATTCATTACAAACGATAGTGGAATAGGAAATGACCATTTAGTTCCAAGTGTTGGTCAATATGAAGTGGAATATCTTAATGATTTAATGGTAAGACTAATAAAAGAATATTCAGAATAATGCCAGTGCCTAACAATGTATAAAAAACATAAGTGGCTCAGTGGTTTACGGAGTTTTGGAGCATTTATTCAGCTCCGCCAAATCTGCGATTTGACGGTTTGTTTTAAAACTATAAATTTGTGTCAAAACGCAAATTTGGCTCAATGCAACTTGACAGGTAAGAGCTCCGAAATCACTTACGTTTCTTATACCGAACGTTGTGTGTAATTAAAAAAGACAGCAGCCAAAACCATATTAACGATTGAAATTACATGGCAAAAAGAGACCCAATTAAAACAGCTATTAATAAAAGAGACAAAGAAATCTCACAAAAACTGAAGTCTCTACTTCCAGATGTGTTAAGAACAACAGATAGGAAAAACGAACAATCTTTACATGGACTTATAGGGCATAAAAACGAAAAGTTTATTGATGTAAGAAATGAGATTATTTATTCTGAAGAACAATATGTTACTCTATGGTTGTCTGGTTTGTTAGAAGCAGTGAAAACTATCCCCAAATATTTTAGAGATGATGATAATACTAAGTATTATATCTATAGACAAATTCAGAGCAATTCTTACTTCAGGGACTATTTATATCTCTTTTTAAAAAGGACGTATTTAAGAAATATAAATGCTTACACAAAGGCAAAGCCCAAAATCGAAGAATCTGAGATATGGATTGGTCAAAATAATGCAGATTATGGTATTCTTATAACTCCAAGATTTAATGGAAATAATTGGGAAAATGATAAAAGTGAAATTCGTCATTTTGATGAAAAATATTGGAGTATAGGGCATATTTTAAAAACAGGTTTATTGGTGCCTTTCTCCAATGATTCCTTTCAATTTAAAGATGCTGAGGACTATTTAAATTTCTTTGCCAATGTAATTGTTCGAAATTCAGGCTCAAAATATGAATATGAAATTGCTAAGAAATACAAGAACTTTGTTTTAAACCATTCAGACCCCAATTCTATTCCTTTACTGATTCCTGAATTTCGTTATCGTGGATTATCTAAAAAGCATGAACATCGGCTTGATTTTATGATTATTCAGAGCGAGGAGTTGAATAAAATTGGTTTTGAAATATCCCCTTGGTCTAGTCATGGATATTTAAAAGGAACAAAAGATAAATTGCAAAAAGATATAAATGAAGAAGCTAGTTTAAACTTTGTAAAAGAAATAAAAAAGTTGCGGAAGTACTTTAAGAAATACAATATTTATACTTTGGTTTATTCTGATGAGAGTCTAGGGGATTTGGATTTAATATTTGAAGATATGAAACCTTATCTAGAACCAAAAACGACTAACAAACAACTTAAGCTTCACATATATGATGACATTATAAAAAGTAACCTATAATCATAAAAAATAATAATGGATTTTTGGATAGTATTCATCGCAATAATAGCATTTTCACTGATTTATAAAGCTTTATTTAATTATAGCAAATTAAAGAAGGTTCAAAAACTACATGAGATTTATAAAAATAATTTCAATAAATTCGTGGAGGAAAGTCAAATTGCTCTTTCGATTTTTAAAGAAGCAGGACTTGAAGATAGTTTTGTACGAGTCACTACAAAATCTGATTTAGTTTTAAGAACTGCAATGCAGGATATTCCTCAATATCATCAACAAAGCATTTCTGTATTTAAGAATTTGACATTTAACCACAAAGATGTAATCCCTGCTGTAAATGGACTTTTCATGAAGTCAAAAGGCATATTTCGACATCGATTAAAAGAAACGATAAATCCTTTACATTGGATACAATTCATTATCAATTTGCCATCATATTTAATGAAGTACCTAGGACTTGGCGAGAGTAATATCTTTATGAAATTGACTCAGTTGGTTTATTGGATTCTAGGAATGGTGAAAATGTTGCATGACTTAAAAATCATTGACATTCAATCTATTATTAATTAATAAGAATGAAAATCAAAGAATAACTACACACAACATTTTGTATAAGTAATGGCAGGTAATGTAGTAAATATTAAGGTTTGTAGCCCGCTCAAACTGCGTAGCGGTTTGGCAGGAAACTACCACGCAATCTGCCACTACTCATACAATTTACCGTTAGCCACAATTCAAATAAATAACTTAATGAAAAAATCTTTAATTATTCTTATTTGCATAATATTTGTTTCATGTTCTTTTAACAAGTCTGAAAAAAAAGAAAGTGTTAACTCAATAAAAGTCCAAGAAACGATTGGATTAGATAATGCAAGAATAGAATTGTCAAAATCAAAAGATACCATAAAAACCATACAAAAAAACTATTCTACTCATAGTATTCACGATACTGTAGATTTTAAGAATTATAACAAAGTTGTTCGCTTTTACAGTAATAATGACAGCCTGTTTTGCTTAACAACGGAAGCTATTAAATATTACTGTGAAGACTCTGATATGTGGAAATTATATGAAATCAAAGGTTATGAATATGAGAAAACCTATACTAAGGAAGATGATAGTAAATTTCCAAAAGGTTATAAGCATAAAGGTATGTGGTCAACTATTTGGGATAAAAAGAAAAATTATTGGTCGATTCATCATACGGATGAAGGTAGAATGTATAGCGAGTTTGATATTCTAGATACTATCAGTGGAGATGTTTTTAAGTTTCGAAATGAAATGATACATGATTTTTGTGTAGATAGTACTTCTCTTTGGTTCGGTACAGGATACGGAATTTCCAGAATTGATAAATTCAAAAAAGAGAGATATGATTATATAACATTGCCAGCAATTACTAATATTGTTAGCTATCATGAAGTAGATAGTATTATATATATTTTAGATAAACACTATGGTTTATATTCTTATAGCAAGAATAGCAAGCAAGTTCTACCAGTAAAGAAATTAAACAACATTTATCAAGACAATAGATATCATTTTGTGAATTCATGTTTAATTGGTGAAAGTATTTATATAATAATATCTGAATATAGTGGTTGTATTGTTGCTAAGTTTCAAATTAGAGATAGTAAAATAATAAAAAAGAAATCTAATGTAGATTATTTTGATTCATTTTGTCAGCATGGAGATAGTCTTTTTGTATATGGAGACTATACTTCATATTATGATGGTGGAGAAGACAATTATGGTGGAGCAATTTTATACCTTTTAGATTGTGATAGTATTGTGAACCTAATTCGTAGGCCTGTATCAAGCTTAAATTTGAAAATGAATAAGGTAACGTTCCTTAGTATAAGTCAAACAAATGGGGAGGCTTGTTCTATTGAAGAGTTTGAATTAGGTACAAATTACTCTTTAAAATCTTTAAGACAGAACAAGTTTATTAGTAGTTATCAAGACACTATCCAGAAAGGAGATAGCGTATTATATTGGAATGGTAAAAAATATTATAACGATTCTGATAGTTTATCTTTTTACTTAAACACTTTAGATAAATTAAATAAAAAACGAACTTATTTCTCTGATAGCTTAATTTATACTCTACCTGTAGATTTAATTGAATTAAGAAAAGAATCAAAAGAAGTTGAAAATTATAATTATAAAGAAGAACATGTGGCTAACAGCCTGTAAAATTTAATGGCAGGTTAGTGGTGTTTCGGCGGTTTTGTATCCCGCATGTTGCCTTTGTCTTGGTGGACAAAGACGCAATCCGCAGAATCCTGCCAAATAAATTTACAGGTAAACGTTGTGTTTCATGCGAAGAGCGATAGTGCAAATAAAATACATTGCTTAAGAAAGACAAGCATCAAAGTAAATGAATGAAGTGATAAAAAAAAGGCATCATTATGTCTGGAAACACTATTTAAAACCATGGACTGTAAATGAGCAAATCGGTTGTTTAAGACAAGGAAAAAGATTCTTAACATCGCTTGAAAACATTGCTCAGAAAAGATACTTCTATGAATCACCACCCTTAAATGAGCTTGAATTAAAATTCGTGGATTCATTTTTTGGTAAAGTACACCCTACCGCGAAAAAATCATTAAACGGACTATTTGAGGTATATTTAAAATCTGCGTACACTAATGACTATACCAGAAAATGTGGATTAGAAGATTTTTACTCTGAGGTGGAAGGTAATTTTATTCCGATACTTGATAAAATTTATAATACTGACTTATCTTTTCTTGATGACTTAAAAGAGCGAAATCACTTTAGTTTTTTTATTGGGATTCAATATATGCGGACTTTAAAAATGAGAGATAATTTTGTGAATTCACAGATAAATGTCCCACACGGAATAAATAAGGATAATATAGCAAAGATTATCTCATTGTTTTTTGCAGATATTATTGGGAATTGGGTATTTCAAGTTGGTAGACTAAATTTATTACATAATAAATCAGATTTGGATTTTATAACAGGTGACCAACCAGTTTTTAATAAAAAAGGACATAAAAAGGTCAACGGAAATGTAAAGGAGTTTGATTTATATTTTCCAATTACTCCTAGACTTGCTATACAGATTAGTGATTATGTGGAAGGAGAAAACTTTTTGGACAAAAAATCTGTGATTCAGTATAACAAAATGATTAAATTAAATTCGAAAGAGCAGATTTATTCTAAAACATTGAGTGATTTTGATATATATTTAGACATTGGATAAAGCACGAAAACACAACAATGTATAAAAGTAATAGCGGTTTCTGTAGGTGTGCGAACGGTTGTGGTTCTAATCAGCCCCGCCAAATCTACCGATTTGACTAATTAATTTTGTGTAGCTTTGGCTACTTTGTAAATTGATACGAAACCGCTTTGAAATCCGCTACTACTCTTATACTTTCCGTTGTGCGCAATACGCGCTTCGCTTCGTAAAATTGCCAGGTAAAGTTTTCTAGCTCTGATTACAATTTCTAATAAACCAGCCCCCGCTCCCACAAGTTGATTTTTAACCAGATATTTCAAGATGACCACAAAACCACGAATTGACAAGTAAATCCTCGATCTGACAGTAGATTCACGATCTGACAAACAATTTCACGAACTGATAAACTATCGTGAATTTTCACGAGTGGACGGATTTTCAATTTCGATTTTTCGGTTTTTAAGCGTTGTGGTTTCAAATCAACTTCTATCGGATTGACAAGTATAATCATGATGACAAACAAGGCCGACGCGCACTTGTATTTTCACCAACAATTTCATGATGACTGGCAATTTCACGAGTAGGTACTGCACACAACAATGTATTATAAATCATGGCGGTTCTGCAGTCTGCGCCGCAGCCTTCACCCCTTTTCGTTCTGAACGAAAGTTTTCCTAAACTCGCCTGCTACTTTCATTTCTTTTTGTTAAGTTTGGTAATGATTGGTCAGTTTTGGAGCTTTTGGTTTTCCGCCACGCTTCATATACGCGACCGTTGCCAGCAATTAGGGCGGAAATGCGTAACAGTTGCAGATTAAGATGAATAAACATTATAACATAGATTGGTTAACAGAACGATTTGATAATGGAGATAACTTGAAATTCCTATACTTCTGGGGACATACTAAGAAGCATAATAAAGAGATTGGGAACTTTTGTTTTAGCCAGTGGTATGAGAGTCCATTCAAATTAAACGGATTGACTTATAAAACAACCGAGCATTGGATGATGGCTCATAAAGCAAAGCTGTTTGATAACAGTGAGTTGATTGAAAAAATTATTGACTGTGATAAACCAGGAGAAGCTAAAGAGCTGGGTAGACAAGTAATAAATTTCGATGACCAGACTTGGATTAAGAATAGATTTGATATAGTCAGATTGGGTAATATCCATAAGTTTAACCAAAACAAAGACTTAGGTGACTATTTAATTAAAACGGGCGATAGGATATTGGTTGAGACGAGCCCTGTAGATACGATTTGGGGGATAGGATTAACAAAAGATAGCCAAGATATCGATAATATATACTCTTGGCGCGGATTAAATCTACTCGGATTTGTATTAATGGAGACTAGAGACTTCCTAAATGATTTTGGATATTTTGAACCACTAGAAATTGATTTAGTAGCTCCATGGATTATGTATCCTAACGTTGCTCAAGAAGACATGTTTTGGAGAATGGGAGCGGGTGATTATTATTTGTCTGAGTTTTTTAAGGAGTTTTCAGAGCTTGACAGTCGTGATAAACAGATTTATAGATTGACAAATCCTGAACCTTTTGACTGGAGTGGATTCTATGATGAATAACTGCTGGCAACATTAAATATAAGTAAGCCGGGGCTTGCAGGTTCTTTAAAACTTTATACTTTTATTCAAAAACATAGCGGTGGATATGTAGGTGGCACGGTATCCCGGCCTACTCATATTCTTGCCGTTGGCGGTCATTTAAATAGCACAGCATATGAACATAGAAGATTTTAAAGATAGACTCAATACAAACGGACTTGGAAAATATCTTGACAAACTTCAACCGTTGTTGAGAAATACTATAAGGCTTTATCAAAAAAGAACTGACGAAAAGGATATTGCAATAGGACAAACAAAAATTGGTGGTAGACCTGATTTGCCACAAGAAATAAGTTGGATAACAGAAACCAATATTGTTGAAACGAGAGAAAAAAAGTTTTTAATTTTCAGCAGCAAAAAAAAGGAAATAATTACAAAACCGCTTTCCTTTATTGCACAAATAAATTTATCTGAAACTTTACCTTTGGACAAAGAAAGTTTATTACCAAAGACAGGATTTTTATATTTTTTCTACTCTGCAGAACAAGAAGCTTGGGGATTTGATTACAAAGACAATAATAAGTTCAAAGTTATTTATTGGAATGGAAACGTAACGGAATTACAAAGAATAGACTTCCCCAATGACTTACCAGATTATTCGCGCTATAAACCTTGTTCAGTAGAAATAAAATCTGAAATCAGCATTCCTTCATACGGACATGAAATCTATAACGATTTTGAGGACGAAGAAGATGACAAATTTTGGGAAGAAGTTTACGAAGATGGAAACTTAAACAAACTTTTAGGTTATTCAGACAACATTCAAGGCGAAATGGAACTAGAATGTGAACTTGTAACCAATGGTCTTTATTGTGGCGACCCTTCAGGTTACAACGACCCAAAAGCAAAAGAACTTGAACCAAATGCAAAGAATTGGCGACTTCTTTTGCAAATTGACAGTAACGAAGAAAATGAAATGATGTGGGGAGACTCAGGGCGTCTTTACTTTTGGATAAGAAAAGATGATTTGATAAATAAAAACTTTGATAAATCTTGGTTTAGCCTGCAATGTTTCTAACAGAAAAAACGAACCGCCAACAATGGCTCATAAAGCATAAGTGAGCCGGCTAATTTTGGTCGGTTTGTAGCTTCGACAAGCAGCGCCAAATCGTTGATTTGGCTTTAGAAATGAAAAGATAAAAACAAATACAACGATTTGGCTCGGTGAAATTTGGGAGTGAGTACGGTTAAAATCTCACTTACGCTTCATAGCCTCGTCCGTTGTAGCCAATACGATAACTATACTCAACGAAATAAGAACTATGGAATCATTAAAGCAAATTGATATTAGTAAAGTAGTATTTACCTATGTAGTTGGAATAATTGCAATAGGCAACTTCATTTTTGGTAATGAATTTACCTTAATGAACATTATAGACGGATTAAAGTCTTTCAAAATCGAAATAATTAGTCAGGCTTTTATATTGTTAAGCTTTAGCATAGTACTTTCTGTGACGATATTGAATTTATTGAAGGTTGCTTTTGGAATTAAAAAGCCTAGTCGAGATGGAATTGACCGTGTTGCGGCAGTACTCTTGCCAGAAGACCAGCTTACAAATTCCGAATCAACAAATAAAAAGCGATTGTTTAGATACAACTTAATAAATCTCACATTTACAATAACATTAATAAGTATCTTCTTAATAATACTTTATAAATACACTAACCTAGCCTAAGTTCAAATTGAATTATGTCGTTACAAAAACCATATAAAAGAACTGTTAGACAGTTGATTGACAATTCATACGCACATAATGGTAATGGACAATATATTGGTCACGACCATTATGCAGATTCGCCAGAACATTATTTAAGAGCCTTTAATATTTTATTAAAGGACTTTATCAATTTGTTAGATTATATCGAACCATCAGATATCAATTTAAATACTTATTCATATCGTATTCATGAATTGTTACTTCGGACTTGCATTGAGATTGAAGCAAATTTCGTAGCTATTTTATCAGAAAATGGTTATCAGAAGAATGGAAATTGGAACATGTCAGATTATAAAAAAGTTAATGAAAGTCACCATTTGTCGTCTTATGAAGTTGGTATTCCAAATTGGAAGGGTGAAAAACTGTTAAGAAAACCTTTTGAAGATTGGAATCAAGATAATGCACTGACATGGTTTCGAGCTTATAATAAAACAAAGCATGATAGACATTCTGAATTTGAAAAAGCTAATTTTCAAAATTTAACAGATGCTATTTGTGGTTTAGCTGTACTATTGGCGTCTCAGTTTATGGACAATAGTTTTTCTTCAACAGACACTTTATTAAGCTTGGGTGGACCAAATGATGGTTTTGACGAATCTATTGGGGGATATTTTAGAGTTAAATTTCCAAGAGACTGGACAGAAGAAGAAAAATATGGATTTAATTGGCAAGAACTTAAGATGGATGGTAATCCAATAGAAACATTTAATTATCAATAAAGTACTGGCTACAACATTTTGTATAAGTAATGGCAGGCAAAGTGCTAAATATCAAGGTTTGTAGTCCGCTCAAACTGTATAGCGGTTTGACAGGGAATTACCACGCAATCTGCCACTACTCATACAATTTACCGTTGGGTTTAATTCACCCTATAAGCTCACTGAATTAATTACAAGGAAAGTTAATTAATGCAGAAAAGCATATTGATTTCGGAAGCGAATGATAAAATAGTAAAGTACTACAATACAGTGAATTATAATTATGAAATTTTACCGTTAGTTAGGATTATGAAGTAGCATAAAATAATCATACTTTATAGGTGTTTTTAGCTTAGACTATTTAAATAGAAATACAAAAAATGGAATTTAGACTTATAGGAGACTTTTTGATTTATTTATCAGCAATTATTGCCATTGTTCGAGCTTTTAAGGTTGACAATTATTTACGACTCTGTGACCATAATGAGACAGTAACATTTTATCAGCATTTATCAAAATTTATAAGTAGTCAACGTGAAATGAAGAAGTATATGGGTTTATGGATACCAATACTTATTACAAGCAAGACCGAATTTGAATGCAAAAGGAAAACAATCAATAATTATACTTTTATGCTATACTTATTTTTAACTGTTGGAGTTCTAATAATCGTTTTGTCAGGTGGTTGAGAATAATGGTTGAAACTGAAATTAGAACAACTTAAATGAGAAAAATAACTAAACCCAATAAATAGGACTATGAGCGGTCTGTAAGACCAAGCGTGGTAGTCCGTGTTGGACTACATCCCGGTTTCTATTTAACCTATGTACTTATCGACGCTTTTGTTGATTTGCGAAGGAGAAATGAGGAGTTAGTTAAGTTTTTTATCTGGTAATTTGTTTGATTAATTATAGGTAATATTTGTTTTTTTCTATGTCAAGAGTTTAGTTTTCTGTAGATAAATGCATTGAATTCCAGCCCTCATGAAAATGAAGGAATCCATTTAAGAAAACATATTACAGTAGGTTCAATAAAAAGAATGAAGGTAAGTGTCTTGCGGGGGATCTAATCCTGGGGATATCCTTTATTGTGCGCAGGTGTCCTTTTTTGCAATGCGGACATAGTGTAAGATCAATACCAGTTACCCTTTTGATTAATTCTTTGGCAGTTTCTTTTTTCTTGGGCTTACTTGGAGTTTTAACCCATATATTACACTGTATTTCCAGATTACGTTGAGTTGTAGCATTGTAAACCCCAAATCTTCTGATCTTGACAAAGTATTTTGGAAGCACATGTAAACAGAACCTTCGCAGGAATTCAACACCATCAAGAGTTATTGGTTTTGCATTTCCATTATCACGGTAGTCTTTAGTCCAGAAGGTGACATGGGAGTCGGAAATATTGATAATCTTGTCGTTGGAAATAGCAACTCTGTGCGTATATCGTCCAAGGTACTGTATCACATGATCAACATTTGTCAAAGGAGGTTCGCAATGTACCACCCACTTTTTATTGTAAGCTGTGTCGATTTGTTCAGAGAACCCTCTGAGTTTATCATGCTTTTTGAGTAAACGCTTTGTTGAATCCAAAAACTTTCCTCTGAACGTTTTACTGAGCTGCTGGACAGGGTACAGGAATTTCTCGTATTTGCCAATCTGTATCCACTTTCCTCTGATGGAGTAACCAGCAGCCGGTACGATGCAATGGATATGGGGGTGCAACGAAAGGTTTTGTCCCCATGTATGTAATATGGCAACGGCACCGGGTTCTACGCCAAAGTGCGTATAACCAAAACTTTGTAGGGTATCCCATACAGTTTTAAATAAAATTTTGTAATATGCCTTATCGTTCCATAAACAGATGTCGTTTAAACAGTGAGGGACTGTAAAAATGATATGGTAATGTTTGACTGGCAGAGTGGTTTCGGCCAGTTTCTCAATCCATTGAATCTGTTTAGCTGACAAGCACTTTGGACAGTGCCTGTCACCACAACTATTGTAGCTGTAATGCAGGGTACCACAGCAATCGCAGACTTCTTCGTGTCCTCCTAGTGCTGCGGTACGGCATTGCACAATGTTGTTGAAGACTTTAATCTGTAAAGGCGAGAGTTTTTCCTGTTGCATAAGGGCAGCTCCAAACTTTCGAATGACATCTGCCAGCTCATATTTATTTTTCATAGCGTCCATATAAAGTATCCAGGGGACTATGGGGCTTAATAAGTTCACATTGGGCCACATGCAGATATATCATGGTAGTGGTGATATCAGAATGACCAAGAAGTTCTTTTAGCGTTACAATATTTACGCCTTCTTCAAGTAAATGTGTGGCATATGTGTGGCGTAAGGAATGCAGGTTAACTTTTTTCTTGATACTGGTTTTCTTAAGATTCTCGCGCATGATCCATGAAAGCCCCCGTATGCTATACTTGCTATCTGGTTGCTTACCATTGAAGAGCCATTGGTGAGGGTTTTCAAGTTGGAGGTACTTTTTCAGGCCTATGGCCATGGTGGGCGATAATGGCACAATGCGATATTTGTTGTATTTGGTTTCCCTGATGAATATGGTCATCCTTTCAAAATCAATATCGGCTATTTTTAGGTTGATAACTTCTTTGCCTCTTAAGCCAGCAGAGTAAATCAGTGTAAGGGCTATGCGTTGTTTAAGTAGTTTAGGGGCTGCAAACAATTCTTTGAGTTCAGAACGATTAAGGATTACAGGTAATTTGGTATCACCTTTTAACGGAGGAAGGGCAATAGCTTTCTTGTTCATACCCATCAAGCGGAAATAATACCTTAAACCATATACCATATGTTTAAAGGTGCTCCTGGAGCCGGATTTGGGATGTTGTGCCAACGATACAAGGTATTCATTGATCTCGTCTTCTGTAACCCTACCAGGTAAACATTTAAAATGGATCACACATATTGCGATCCTTCGTACATAGTTGTTGAATGTACTCTCGCTTTGTCCACGAAGAATAATTTGTTGGTTGAGTTTCTTTACTACAATTTCAAATTCAGGAACTAAAGTAATGGCTTGATTAACGATAGTCTGTTCTAATTTGTGTCTCATAACTGTAAAATTTTGAAGTGAATATTTACAGTTATTAAATTTCAGAGAGCTGAAGGATTTTAGCTACATTTGAACAGAGCTATCCCGTAGGGATTTAGTTCAACAGCCTGTAATATTTAATGGCAGGTTCTGTTGTGTTTGGTAGGTTTGTCTCTCGCATGTTGTCTTTGTCTGGTGGACAAAGACGCTGTCCGCAAAATCTGCCACTAAAATATACAGGTAAACGTTGTGCAAAATTAGCGCTTCGATTATAGCTAGGATGAATAATATGATATTAAACAGATTATTATAAAAATATAAGATTTAAACACAGTAAGTCAAATTTAATGTGCAATCGAGGATATATATTCAACAGAAACGGAAAGCTAATTGAGACTTTTAGAAGTGGAAATCCAAGAGGGACAGAGTTTGGCTATATTTTTAGTGTTGATTTCTCTAAGTACACAACAAATCAAATTAATCCGATTCAGGATTCAAAGTTTATTCGCGAAAGACTGAGACTGAGAATTCAATATTATTTGGATAGAAGAAATAATGAAAAACCTGATTATGGAATTGAGTGGAAAAGTCGTTTTAGTGAATCAGAAATGTTTAATAAAATTGACGTTCTTGGTAAAGAAATGAATTTATTCTCAGGAAATGAAGATAATCTAATCTGCTTTCTTGCAAATATCCAGAACCATTTCACCCAAGTTGAGAACGACCTATTCTGGACATTGACAATTAATGATAGAGAATTTCGTGAAACAATTAAGAATTTAAAAATTGGCTAAGTGGCAAACCAAGAAAAAATAAAACGAGACTTTCTTCACAAAGTTGAATTATTCTATAGGAATTTTGGCAATGAATGGTCAATAGATGACTTTGAACTTAACCAGAAAAAGCAAAAGTATTTATTGAAAGTTCTTATTGAACTTAATGAAATGAAGATTATAAAATTAAATGAGGATGGAAAGTCTTTTAAGATAATAGATTTACCTTCTAATCATATTAATTTTTTATTGAATGAATAATTTGAAGTTTAAATATATTTTATCAGAAAGCTCAGATAGAATAACTTTGCACAACAGCGTATCAAATGTAATAGCCGGTAAGGTGGATTGCTTTGGGTTGTGCCTTTCATAAACACCGCCAAAGCGTTTGCTTTGGCTAAAGATAAAATGTTAAATTAGTAGCCAAAACAAAAGCTTCGGCTCATGCAAATTGACAGGAACTTACATATAATGCGGCTACTACATTTATACAAATCGTTAGCTGTTATTAAGAGAACCCCAGTAATCATAATATACTTATAATGGATTCAAAAATAATTAATTGCCCTGATATTGGAGATGTTGAAATCAAAGAGTTCACTTCTGTTGGACAACTTGATAGATTTTATAATTCGGGAAAGAATAATCCTTCAATAGCAACTGACTCACTTATTTCAAGTGTCCTTATAGGTGAGAATAATTCTGAAAATTTTACTGATAATGATAAAGTTTCCATTTTAATAGCTATAGCAACTGAGTTAGAAATAGAGGAATATTTTAAAAAACAAATTTCAGAAGGAGGTAATTATTATGATGCATTTTATTCCGCTTTTGAAACTAGTGATTATTATAAAAGTTTAAAAAAGTCTTATTCGAGTTTTGAGTCATTAATCGCTCCAAGTCTAGCTATTACAAAAATGAATCAAGCTTATTTTAGAAACTATTCATCTCTTTCGTCAATCCATGAAGCAGCAAAGGCTATCTCTAAACAAATTAATCCTGGATTGTACAATTTAGCTAAGGTTGCTCAACCACAAGATTCAATACAAAGAAGTATCCTAGCATATCAAAAAGCAATGAAAGGCATTCAGTTTCCATTGTCTAATGAGCTTTCAATTAATAAAATAATTCAGCAGCAACAACTTATAGAGCAGACAAAGAGTTTTAATGACCTTTTTAAATTGTCAAGTTTGAATCTTGAACGTTTAAGAAATTTATCCGCTCATAATAAAAACCTTTTTGAACCGATTACAATCTTATCTAAGAGATATACAGAAATAAATACAATTTTTGGCATTACTGACAATGCTTTGATTAATATAAGTCGCAATCTGGACTATATTAGATCCGCTCCTAATATTGATTGGATTAACCAATTAAATGTAACAGCCAAACTAATTAATAATTGCAATACTGCCATTAATTCAACAAATGAATACTTTGTTGACTCTAAGGCGATTGGAAGCATTGTTAACGAAAGTGTTGGTCTTGAGTCTTCTGATGTTGAGAATATAACGGGATCTGTAGTAGAATCTGAGTCTATTATTCAAGATAAAGCAGGTTCTTCAGTCATTATACAAGGAGAGTTTGCTCAGGTTCTTTTTGAAAAGATTGATTCAATAAGAGAGGATACAAATAAATATAAGAGAGTCTTTGACCATTTTGAGCAGTTTTTGAATCCGCAATCCTTTTCTGATTTTCTGGATGAATTTGCTTTGATTGTATCTAGAGAATACTGGCAGCAATTCTGGAGTGATATTGGAAACACTTTTAAACCTTCTCCTGAAAGCATTGCAAAAAGCAATTTAGGCTTATTTCTTACAGGTAGATTTACAAATACGGCTTTTATTGGACAAGAACTGATGGCTGGAAATGGGTTTATCGATTTATTAATTAACTTCTTCGGGTATAATTATTTGGTTGAGTTAAAAGTTATAGGATCGACTAAACCAATATCATGGGCTAAAAGCGGTATTTCACAGCTTAATGATTATATGGGTAGGTTTAATTTAGATAAAGGATATTTGGTTGTTTATGATGGAAGAAAAACAGATAGAGGAGAACAACTGGAAGATTATTATGATGTTGAAAATGGACAAATCATTGTTAAGAAGATTAAGATTTACTATCAGGAATAACAACAGCTAATAACTAAGCGTCCTGCCTGTTTGTAAAACAGAAGCTGGACGCAGTGTTGACGAAAACCGGGAAAAAGTCTCTGATATGTTATGGAGATTGATATATTTTTATTGAGGTCTTAGTGAGATGCTTTTAAAGTATAGTTTAAGTAAAAGGTGTACTGATTATAATAGAACTTTCAAAAAAAAAGGATTTATAGTCTTTTCTGTCATGTCATTTGGACTTATTTTTCTGTATAGCACATAGCTATTCTATTCACCCATGGGTGTTATTTTAAATCTATCATATAATCAGCTCCAAGAGGAACTACTTTATTAGGAGGTCCCCTGATATCGAACCGTGCAATGATAACCAGGTCTCCAACTTTGCAACAAGGACATTTGTTGTGCCTTAAAGGTTCTCGATGATGGATATTCACTTTACCCAGCTGGGTTTCTATTATTGCTAATACTTTACGCTTAACAGCAGAAGCCAAAATTCCATAATGCCTGATACGCACAAAACCTTTGGGTAATATGTGCAGGGCAAAACGCTTTATAAAGTCATGGCTACTTAAAGTGAGCTTATACTTTTGGCCACCCTTTCTGTAATCCTTGGCTTCAAAAGTCACCTTTTGGTTTTCTATATTCTTGATACGGTGATTTGATATTGCGATTTTATGGGTATACCTGCCAAGGTATTCAATAACTTGTGAGGGACCATAAAAAGGGTGCTTGCAATAGATAACCCATTTCTTTTTAAACAGTTGTTTGTACAAAGCTTCCAGTTGTGGCCATTCTTTTCTAAGAGATGCTATAAACTTTGCCCTAAACACCTTTGACATAGTCTTAACCGGGAAAAGAAATTTATCTTTTCCCCTGACATTTTTCCATTGGTTAGAAGAAGTAATTCCGCCACCAGGTACAATACAGTGCAGGTGCGGGTGTAACCATAGGTTTTGTCCCCATGTGTGTAATATGGAAACCATGCCAGTTTTTGCACCCAAAAACCTGTGATTAGCAGCAAAGCCCTGGATTACCTGCCAACTGACTTTAAACAGTAAGTTATAAAGTTTATCTGGCATAAAAACTGCGAGTTTATTGAGTTCACAGGGCAAGGTAAATACTATATGATAGTAAGTCGTATTTAGCAGTTCTTCTCCGCATTTGCGTATCCATAGCTCCTTTTTATGCCCCTGGCATTTGGGACAATGACGGTTACGGCAACTATTGTAACTAATATGCAGTTTATGGCATTGAGGATTGGTGCATTGGTCAACATGGCCGCCCATTAGGTAAGTGCGGCAGATTTCAATGGCATACAATGTTCTTAGTTTCCATTTGTTAAGAACCAACTTGTGTAGCCTATGATGTTCTTGCTGTAGCACCTGTGCTACTTCAAAGGCTGGTTTCATGATTCCTGGTTGAGATAGAGTTTATCTAATGGACAAAATGCCTTGTATTTATCCAGTTGGGCAACATGCAGGTATACCATAGTAGTCCGGATGTCGGTATGTCCCAAAAGTTCTTTTAAGGTGATAATATCAGTACCCATCTCTAACAGGTGGGTGGCGTAAGTATGACGGAGCACATGTGAGGTAACCTGTTTTTTGATGGAGGTTTTCTTTAAGGCTTGCCTGATAATCCATTGAACTCCTGTTTCTGAAAAGCGTTGAAGCTGCCCTGTACTGGATTTTCCATTAAATAACCACTGGTATGGGTGTTCCGATTCCAGATAATCCTTAAGTCCTCTACATAACATGTTTCCCAATGGAACGTATCGGTCTTTTCGCCCTTTTCCTTCTCGTATGTGAAGTTGCTTACGGTCAAAGTCGATGTCGGGGATTTTGATATTGAGCAACTCGAACCGACGCAATCCACAGCCATATAACAATCCAATTACCAACCTGTGCTTTAAAAGGTGGGGTGCTTTTAATAATTCTCTGAGCTCGTTGTGGCTTAATACAACGGGTAATTTTTTAGGGAACTTAAGTTTGGGAAGAAAAATAGAATATTGTTTAATTCCCAATACCCGATAAGCAAAGCGAAGCCCATATACTGTATGTTTAAAATAGCTCGAAGATGGTGTTTTACTTTGTGTCTTTAAGTACTGCAGGTAATCTAATACCTGTTCCTGATCTAAATGGGTAGGGCAACAATTAAAATGCAATGCCATTGTCGACAAACAACGGGCATAATTGGTCAGTGTACTTCTACTCTTACCTGATATTTCAATATTCCTTTTTAGTTTAAGAAATAGTTCGTTAAATTCGGGTACTGTTGAACGAGCCTGGGCAATTAACGTTAAACTTTTTTTTCATAACTATAATATTTATGGTGAATCTATTAAAGTTACGAAGCTTATTAGTTTATAGCTACCGCAGGTTTCGTTCAACAATATGTATAGTGCATAAGGATTTCAGAGGTTTTCGAGCGGTATCACCCGCTTCAATTTTGGGTGGTAACGTGACAGATTTGAAGCCCGAAATTCCTTACGACACCATACATTCAACGTTATGCGCAATAAGACTGTAAAATCCATACGAATGAAAAATAGAATACATTTACTTTTAATTTTATTTATAACAATTGTTTCTTGCAATCAAAAAGTTTCGATTAACTCTTTAGATGACATCTATTCGGAGATAGGCATAGAAAATCAGCAATTTGAAATTCTTGGAAACAAAGAAAGTATAATAGAATGTAGAGAAGGAACTAAAATTCTCATACCAAAGCATACTTTTAAATTACCTAATGGAGAATTCCCAGATTCAAGTTTGGTTATTCAGGTAAAAGAATGTTACAGCATATCATCATTTCTATTAGAAAACCTTTCAACTATGTCAAGTAATCAAATTCTGGAATCGGGCGGAATGATTAATGTTACTGCCAGTTATAAAGGTGACTCATTATTGATTGATAAAAATAAAGCATTGGTTATTTCTATGCCTACAAAAAAGAAGAAAAGTAAAATGAATCTATTTTTTGGTAATAGAAAAGAAAATGGTTCAATTGATTGGAGTATAGATAAAGAAGGGAGTAAAATCAATAAAGCAACCAGTAGTGAAAATATTAAGAAAGAATATCGATATATGACCATCCTAAGTGAGTGGCACTATTGGTATACACCAGGAAAAGCAGATACGACAATTAATATTGGCACACACCCTTTAGTTGGGACAGATAATAATTTGACCGAATACATAAAGAACTTTCAGTTTTTGGACAATGAGTATGTCAAATTAATTTCTGAAAATGATTCAAATAAAATTAAAGTTAAATTCAGAATCAATGAGAGTGGAGATTTCTATAATATTAAAGTCATTTCGTCAGAAACAGAGGTTGCTACAGAGAAAATCATTAAGTACTTTGATGAATTTCCCCATTTCGATTTGTTAGAATCAGGATTAAATCCAGAATATTGGTTTGACTGGATTTTAACTTTATCAGCAAGTTATGACATTGACAAAGAGAAATATAATCGAGCATTCAATAACAAGTATTCGAAATACAAAACTAGTGTTATTGATAAAATGAATATTTCTGAGCTCAATAACTACGTTTTTACAGCAACACAGCTGGGGTGGATAAATTGTGATAGATTTTGGGATTATAATGGTTCCAAAATCGACTTTGTGGTGAATACTCTTGCAAACGATAAAACTGATGTTAAAATAATATTTGAGGGAATTCAAAGCATTATGCAAGGAATTCAGATTGATGATAAAATAGTATTTAGAAATGTACCTGAGGGATTAAATGTTAAGATAATTGGTCTTACTTATGAAAATAATCAACCTCTGTTAGCAGTTGAAAAAACTAAAATACAAAGCGGTAATTATGAGCTAAAAGCTTTTTCCTCCTTTACTCTTGATGAATTGGAGAAAGAACTAAAAAAGATAAAAAATTAAAGCGCATAACAATGGCTTATAAAGCATAGCTTGCCGCAGGCGCAACACAAGCTACGCTTCATAGCCTGGCCGTTGGCAAACATTTAAAAAATAAATACAATGGCATTTGGATTTTCCCCAAAACATATAGATAACCTAAAAACACAAGGCTTAACTCAAAAAGATGCCTTAGTAATAGCATTAGAAACCGCTAAAAAGCTTGATTGGAATATTGGGTTTCTGAGTAAAAATGGATTTATCGCTTACACAAAAATCTCAATGAGTTCTTGGAGTGAGGAGGTACAAATCAAAATAGAAGAAGGAAATATAAATCTAAAGAGTGAGTGTACAGGAAGTCAATTAGTGGATTGGGGTAAGAACAAAAAAAACACAAATGCCTTCATATCTAATTTTAACACTGTTATAAACGAAATTAATCTTGATGAAATTGATTCTAAGTATACTGAATTTGAAAAGGATTTTGTTTCTGAAGAAGAGGATATAATAAGCAGACCACCACTTAGTCAAAAGGAAAAAGTATCAGAATTCTTTTCACTTTTCAAACCGACTGAGGGATACTTTATCACACCAATTCTACTGAATTTAAATATTATCATTTTCATAATTATGGCAATTACAGGTGTCAATATTATGCTTCCTGATAATGAGAGTTTACTGCTATGGGGTGCGAATTTCCGACCAGTCACACTTGATGGGGAATGGTGGAGATTAATTAGTAGCTGCTTTCTACATATTGGTGTTTTTCATTTACTGATGAATATGTATGCTCTGCTATATATTGGACTTCTGTTAGAGCCTTACCTTGGGAAATCTCGATTTCTAGGTGCTTATCTGATAACGGGAATAGCAGGAAGTGCTGCAAGTTTATATTGGAATGAATTGACCATTAGTGCAGGTGCTTCAGGAGCTATTTTTGGTATGTATGGTGTCTTTTTAGCTATGCTGACTACAAACCTTATTGAAAAATCAGCAAGAAAAGCACTCCTGACCAGTATAGCAGTTTTTGTAGGATATAACCTTCTAAATGGATTAAAAGGAGGAATAGACAACGCTGCTCACATTGGAGGTCTTATAAGTGGTTTAATTGTTGGATATTCTTTCTACCCCAGTCTTGTGAAACCAAACACACCAAAATTGAAATTTGGAACTATTGGTTTATTGTCTCTTCTTATTTTAACATCATCCTTTTTTGTGTTGACAAATACAAGCCCCAGCGACATTAGTAAATATGAAAATGAGATGGAGCAATTTGTCCTTTTAGAAGAAAAGGCTCTTAGTATTTACAATTTGCCTGAAACATCTACTGACCAAGAATACCTCAATGAGATTCAAAATACAGGGATTCCAAATTGGGAATCAAGTATTCATTTGTTAGAAAGGGTTGACCAGTTTGAATTACCAACGGCAATTCATGACCGAAATTCAAAACTGATTGAGTACTGTAATTTAAGGATTAAGAGTTATGAATTGATTCACAAAGCAATTTCAGAAAGGACGGATATCTATCAGTCAGAAATAGAGAACTACAATAAAGAAATAGAATCAATAATAAATGAATTAAGTAACCAATAAAAACGATTTGCCAACAATGTGTATAGTGCATAGCACCCTTCGGGGTGCTACGACACCATACACTTAACGTTAGGGGCAAGTGGGAAAGAGACTCGTTAATCCGAAACGACAATATAAAAATAAAATAATGGAGGATTTAGCTTTTTGATAGGACAGTGCAAATTTGAGGGAATTTATTTTGTTTTTTTCTCCTACCCGCAAAAGGAGTCTGAAACCCCACCCCACATTACACACATTGGCAAGCCCCACGAGCACACGCTCACTCCAAAGCTTACCAAAGAGTGCAATTTTGCCAATGCATTTAGTACTAAATTGATGATTAAACAGTATTTTGAGAATTTTTAAATTAACATAGAACAATTAGAAGAAAAAGATGAGTATTAAAATCTGCTATATTTGGATTGAAAGTTTTAGAAATTTTGAAAACTTTGGTTTTAACCTTTCAAGTTCTTCTAAATTTCATTATGATTCAAATAATCACTCTTTAACTTCAGAAGATACAAATATACTACCTAGTGATTTTTTCGGTGAGAACATTTGCGATGTTACCGGGATAATTGGGAAGAATGGTTCTGGGAAAAGTAATGCTATTGAACTAGTCTGCAAAGTTTTAAAAGGAGCTAAGTCATCAATAAATTGTGACTTCCTATTCGTCACTGAAGAAGATGGGCATTTATTTTGTTATTACTTGTTTCGGAATGGCTTTTCTCCTCAATCAAATCTTAATATTCATTTTAAAGAATACAGTGGCTCAATAAACCCATTAAAAGTTGTATTTTTTTCAAATGTATTCGATGAACGAAAGAATGAATTTGATAAAGAAGTTTCTGATATTTCTGTAAATAATTTACACAGAAGAACTGCTTTTGTAAGAAAAAATAAATTAAGCGACTTTGAAAAACAAATTCGCTTAATAAACTCAAAAATATTTTCGTCTCTTAATATTGATTTACCTACAAAAATTCAACTTACAAGTAAAGTTTGGATTAATAGATATAGCTACTCAATGGAAAGAGGGTTGTATGGTGAAAGTTATGAAATAGTAAGAGAATTAAAACGTTTATTTAGAGATAGGCTACGTGAAATTCGTCCAGAAAACAAATTTATCCACCTGTTCCGATTGGGCTTTTTTTTCGATACATACAATAAAATTTTTAGAGGTAGCCGTCATAGAGATAATGACTTTCCTGAGCTAGCTCATAAATTCAATGAGTTTTTAAAAGAGCAATTCAACTATAGAACAGAAGAGATATCAGAAAATATGATATCCTTTCTAAAACAAGTATTATTTAATTTTTCATCTTCACAATTATCTTTATTCTTTGAGAAAAATAAACAAAAGGAATCTGATGTAGAATATGAAAAGTTAATGAAACAAATTGATTTTCTTTTTGACCTTAAGTTTTCAATTTCAGAATTGAACCTTGAATACAGTACAGAAGGCTCGAGAAATAGAAGTCTAGAATATTTCACCTTTGGTTATAATTCAAAAGTTTCAAAGAGGTTTATTAATGAATTTGTTTCACTTTTTGGGCAAAGCAATGTTTTTGAAATAAACTGGTTAGGAATTAGTTCGGGGCATAAGGCGTACTTAAACCTATTCTCATCATTATATCAGGAGCTACGGTATACTAGGCAGAATAATTTACTCTTATGTATTGATGAAGGTGATTTGTATTTACATCCAATGTGGCAGACTGAATTTTTTGATAAACTACTTACTGTTCTTCCTGTTATTTATTCTGGTAATGTTCAGTTAATCCTAACTTCTCATTCTCCTTTTTTGTTGTCAGATTTACCAAATCAGAATATCACAATATTAGATAAAGATAGTATTGGGGCTTCTCTAAATGGCATTGATTTAAAGAATAATACTTTTGGTGGTAATTTATATGATTTATATGCGGAACCATTTTTCTTGGGTAAAAAAAGAACAAGTGATTTTGCATATAAGAAAATTAAGGAGCTAATTGCTATTGTTGAAAAAAAATCTTCTCAGAATATGGATAGAGAATCGCTTTCTCTTCTTGCTGACTTGATTGGCGATGAAGTAATTCAATTCCAAATAAAAAAGCTTTTGAAAAATGATTAAAATTCAAGAGCATTTAAATAGAGCAGATGCGGAAGCTTTCCTTGATTCATTAGCAAATGAACTTTGGACAAATCTTAATCAAGAACTGAAAAACAATAAAGGTTATTATAAAAATTCTCTGATTGAGAAATGTAAGAAATACAAAAAAGAGTCTAAACTCAAACGCTATCAAAAGAAGTATGCATACAACGACTCAATAACTGCTAAAAGACATGAAGCGTTTTTTAAATTCTTACTTAATGCAAATGCATCTAAATTGAAAGCATTAATAGTGTCTCGTCCGAATCAGTTTGCAGCACTAAAATCAGATATTTATAATATTCTCAATGTAGATGATTTATATGTTGGAACACCAGGAAACTATTCACAAACAAAATTCGGTGAACTTTTATCAGAGACCATCTTTAATTACAAAGGCTTTAGAGTTTCAGATTTTTGTAAAGAATTATTCTTGAAAATTGGGTTTGAATCTGCAACATGTCCCTATTGTAACGAGAAGAAAATAAATATAATTAAACTCAGTAAAAGTTCAACAAGTGCAGAAAAATTAAAGGCATATCTCGATTTAGACCATTTTTATCCAAAATCACAACATCCTTTTTTCGCACTTTCATTTTTCAATTTGATTCCTACATGCCACGATTGTAATTCTGGAGACAAAGGTGATAAGCCATTTTCAATAGAAACGCATGTTCATCCTTATCATGAGAATTTTGATGATTTATATACTTTCAGAGTTTCATTGATAAGTTTATTAGGAGATACTGTTGATGAGGTTTTTATTGATAAATTGGCAAATAAACCATCTGACATAACTTTGACAGATTTAAAACTAAAAGATAGATATCAAGTTCATTTAAAAGAAGCTGAATCTTTAGTTGATTATTTTAAAAAATATAAACATTATGTAGGCACATCAAAAGAACCAATTTTTATAGAATCAATTTTTGAATTAAAAGGTGTTCCAAAAGAGAAAAAAAGCATATTGACTAATGAAAGAGGTAAAATGAATAGAGATATATTGAAGCAAGTTGATATAAATAAAATCCTAAGTATATCATGAAAAGCCAACGCTCAGTCGTAAGCACATTTGAAAGCCCTCGCAATCCAACGCTCAGACCAAAGGCTTACAAAAGAGCTTCCGCCTTTCCTTCCCAAGTAGCCCACAGGGCTTTAGGGTTTGCCGACCCACAAAAAAACAAAATAAATTTGTGCTTTGTTGATAGGTTGGTGCGGATTGATAAAGATACTAAAATGACAGCTAAATAATTGATAAACAGATGGAAATGAATGAACACCAGCCCCTAATAACTAAGCGTCCTGCCTGTTTGTAAAACAGAAGCTGGACGCAGTGTTGACGAAAACCGGGAAAAAGTCTCTGATATGTTATGGAGATTGATATATTTTTATTGAGGTCTTAGTGAGATGCTTTTAAAGTATAGTTTAAGTAAAAGGTGTACTGATTATAATAGAACTTTCAAAAAAAAAGGATTTATAGTCTTTTCTGTCATGTCATTTGGACTTATTTTTCTGTATAGCACATAGCTATTCTATTCACCCATGGGTGTTATTTTAAATCTATCATATAATCAGCTCCAAGAGGAACTACTTTATTAGGAGGTCCCCTGATATCGAACCGTGCAATGATAACCAGGTCTCCAACTTTGCAACAAGGACATTTGTTGTGCCTTAAAGGTTCTCGATGATGGATATTCACTTTACCCAGCTGGGTTTCTATTATTGCTAATACTTTACGCTTAACAGCAGAAGCCAAAATTCCATAATGCCTGATACGCACAAAACCTTTGGGTAATATGTGCAGGGCAAAACGCTTTATAAAGTCATGGCTACTTAAAGTGAGCTTATACTTTTGGCCACCCTTTCTGTAATCCTTGGCTTCAAAAGTCACCTTTTGGTTTTCTATATTCTTGATACGGTGATTTGATATTGCGATTTTATGGGTATACCTGCCAAGGTATTCAATAACTTGTGAGGGACCATAAAAAGGGTGCTTGCAATAGATAACCCATTTCTTTTTAAACAGTTGTTTGTACAAAGCTTCCAGTTGTGGCCATTCTTTTCTAAGAGATGCTATAAACTTTGCCCTAAACACCTTTGACATAGTCTTAACCGGGAAAAGAAATTTATCTTTTCCCCTGGCATTTTTCCATTGGTTAGAAGAAGTAATTCCGCCACCAGGTACAATACAGTGCAGGTGCGGGTGTAACCATAGGTTTTGTCCCCATGTGTGTAATATGGAAACCATGCCAGTTTTTGCACCCAAAAACCTGTGATTAGCAGCAAAGCCCTGGATTACCTGCCAACTGACTTTAAACAGTAAGTTATAAAGTTTATCTGGCATAAAAACTGCGAGTTTATTGAGTTCACAGGGCAAGGTAAATACTATATGATAGTAAGTCGTATTTAGCAGTTCTTCTCCGCATTTGCGTATCCATAGCTCCTTTTTATGCCCCTGGCATTTGGGACAATGACGGTTACGGCAACTATTGTAACTAATATGCAGTTTATGGCATTGAGGATTGGTGCATTGGTCAACATGGCCGCCCATTAGGTAAGTGCGGCAGATTTCAATGGCATACAATGTTCTTAGTTTCCATTTGTTAAGAACCAACTTGTGTAGCCTATGATGTTCTTGCTGTAGCACCTGTGCTACTTCAAAGGCTGGTTTCATGATTCCTGGTTGAGATAGAGTTTATCTAATGGACAAAATGCCTTGTATTTATCCAGTTGGGCAACATGTAGGTATACCATAGTAGTCCGGATGTCGGTATGTCCCAAAAGTTCTTTTAAGGTGATAATATCAGTACCCATCTCTAACAGGTGGGTGGCGTAAGTATGACGGAGCACATGTGAGGTAACCTGTTTTTTGATGGAGGTTTTCTTTAAGGCTTGCCTGATAATCCATTGAACTCCTGTTTCTGAAAAGCGTTGAAGCTGCCCTGTACTGGATTTTCCATTAAATAACCACTGGTATGGGTGTTCCGATTCCAGATAATCCTTAAGTCCTCTACATAACATGTTTCCCAATGGAACGTATCGGTCTTTTCGCCCTTTTCCTTCTCGTATGTGAAGTTGCTTACGGTCAAAGTCGATGTCGGGGATTTTGATATTGAGCAACTCGAACCGACGCAATCCACAGCCATATAACAATCCAATTACCAACCTGTGCTTTAAAAGGTGGGGTGCTTTTAATAATTCTCTGAGCTCGTTGTGGCTTAATACAACGGGTAATTTTTTAGGGAACTTAAGTTTGGGAAGAAAAATAGAATATTGTTTAATTCCCAATACCCGATAAGCAAAGCGAAGCCCATATACTGTATGTTTAAAATAGCTCGAAGATGGTGTTTTACTTTGTGTCTTTAAGTACTGCAGGTAATCTAATACCTGTTCCTGATCTAAATGGGTAGGGCAACAATTAAAATGCAATGCCATTGTCGACAAACAACGGGCATAATTGGTCAGTGTACTTCTACTCTTACCTGATATTTCAATATTCCTTTTTAGTTTAAGAAATAGTTCGTTAAATTCGGGTACTGTTGAACGAGCCTGGGCAATTAACGTTAAACTTTTTTTTCATAACTATAATATTTATGGTGAATCTATTAAAGTTACGAAGCTTATTAGTTTATAGCTACCGCAGGTTTCGTTCAACAATTTGTATAAGCAATAGCGGCAAAGTGCTTAATTTTAAGTTCGGTAAGCCGCCCAAACTTCATCATAATTTGATAAGTTTGTAGTACGCAAACCGCTACTGCTCATACAAGTGGCCGTTGTGGTGCATTTCCCATACTACCCAATAAGAATTATTAATGGAAAAAGAAATTATAACATGTTCTGAATGTGAAAGTGAATTTTTCAAAGATTCATCCAAAATGGAAGGATTATGTCCTGAATGTTCTCATGTATTATATGATTATGAAAATTGCGAACATGAGTTTGTAAATGATAGATGTATAAAGTGTAATTGGAATGGTCGTAGTTCTGATTATATTAAGAGTCTCAAGAATTCTGAATAGTAAATGAAAACAAAGAAGATAAGAGGACATAAAAGACGCTGGAATGATATTGAGAAGTGGATTAATAACCACAAATATTTAAATCTTGATTATCTGAAAGACTATAACCGAGATTACGCTAAAATTCGAGTACATCCTTGGAGCGGACTTGCTTTGACCAATAGTGTTATCCCTGAACCTAAAAGAGAAACAAGAAAACGTATGACTAGCGGACTGATTGAAATTTATGATTCTTGGAAAACAACTCTTGATGAATTAGGTGAACCTTACTATTTAAAGCTTTGGCTTTTCGACCAAAGATTTTCAAAATCTCAAGTTGTTTGTGCGATTGGAGAATACATTGATTTCTATGAGAATAGTTTTTATAAACCAGATTTAACCAAAAAACTAACTCCTGAAAACTACGGACAATTAGAAAAACAAATTAGTGAATTCAAGTGGGGATACCGACTTGACGAAGACCATTTTGACAATAGTGAACCTAGGAGTCCTGATTTGTACGCATCAATAGCAGATTTTGAAGAGGATAAACGTTACTATTCAAAAATGCTAAAAAAGCCACATAGGACAACAAAGTTTAAAGAGCCAATTGGAGATGCAACAGAATCGTATTCTTTTAAAAAAGGAAACGTATGGCTCGGACAGAAATAAAAAAACGACACCACAACAATGTATAAAAAACATAAGTGGCTCAGTGGTTTACGGAACTTTAAAGCATTTAATCAGCTCCGCCAAATCTGCGATTTGACGGTTGGGTTTAAAAAACTAAATTTGTGTCTAATCGCAAATTTGGCTCAGTGCAAATTGACAGAAAAGTATGTCGAAATCACTTACGTTTCTTATACTCACCGTTATAGCACATAAAAAAAGCTGCGACAATAATGTTGACATAAATGACATCTGGTTTGACATTAAAAGACATGATATGACCTAACAAATGACGCTATTGCAATTTAATATTTGCAATACATTTGCAAAAACAAAAATTTGACGATGAAGAACCAAGAATTATCAAAACAAATTAAAGAGCTTCGAAATTTAAAAGAATTATCGCAGGAAGAATTATCTGAAAAATCAGGACTAAGTTTAAGAACTGTGCAACGTATAGAAAACGGAGAAAGCACTCCTAGAGGAGATACCTTAAAAAGATTAGCTGATGCACTAGAAATTTCACCTGACAATTTCATTGACATACAAAATTCAGAAAACACTAACCTTAATTATCATTTATCGGACATAGTAAGATTGATAAAAATACCATGGTACATTATTGGATTTACTTTATTCGGGGCGGCATTAGGATTTCTTGGAGGTATTATCCTGCGCATTAAAGAATTTATTCCACCTGAGCCAGGTTTATATCAATTAACAGCCGTAACACTCTCTATATTATTGGGGGCATTAGGTATTATAGTAGGTAATAAAATAGAAAAAAAGTATAAATAATTGACAAAGCCTGCGTACTACAAGTGATAACATTGGACTAAAAAACTATAATTAAAAGTGTATAAATAAGAGAATATGAAAATTATCAATTACATTCTAATACTGTCTATCTTTTTCATTACCATCTCTTGTATACAAGAGAATGAATTTGATGAAAATAAACAAGTTGTTGTAACAGGAAAAATTCATCAATATAATGGAGAAAATGCCAAATTGTATTTTATTTATTCACAGCCAGGGGTAAAAAATTCAAAAGAATTAATTGATATTGACAGTGAAGGGAATTTTGAATATAGGTTTGATGGATATATTCCCTTAGATGCTATGATATTGGAAAGAAATACTTTTGCCAACATTAATTTCATATATCACCCGGGGGATAGTATTCATTTGGAATTTGAAACAAACGACAAACAAATACCACTTCTAAAAACAGTAAAATTCGCTGGTGACGCTACTAAAACTAATAATCAAATAATTAAATTTCAAATTTTGCGAGAAGAAAATAATCTTGGTTATGGAGCAATAAATTCAACTGAATCTTACAAAAACAATGTGGATGATTTTATAATTGAAATGAATTCGGTTAAAGAAAAGCAACTAGATATTTACAAAAAATTTATTGAAGAATTTTCACCAACTGATGAAGCAAAAAGCTGGGCAGAGTTATTTGCATTAGAAACCTATTACTATTTTTTAGATGACTATAGCTATGGAAAGAAAAACCTTCCTGACAATTATTTCAAATACGCCAAAGAAATTCTTCCATTGACTTTTGATAAATTAATTTGTTGGAAAGTACTCGAAAATAGAATATCGAGCTATACGCGAACAAATGTGTTTCCACAATTTGCTAAACAATATCCAGATATTGAATTAGGCAGTGCATTTTCAGATAGCATAAATCAAACCGATTTATTATTTCTAAACTTTGTTTTGGATAAATCATCAAATAAATTATTAAGTCAGCTTGTAATTAGTAATATCTATTTAAGCCTGTTTGAAGCAAACTTGCTGGATAGTTATCAGAGAAATTTAGATGTTCTTAAAACGGAATTAGATGCGTCCTATATATTTAAGTCTCTTCATGCGAGTTATGAAAAAGTCTATAAATTTTTAAATAGTCCAAATGAGCTTACAGGTGATATATTAAAGAAAATTGAGAATACTCCAATTAATGAAACATTTAATAAGATTCTTGATAACAATAAAGGGAAAATTATTTACTTGGATTGTTGGGCGACTTGGTGCGGACCGTGTAAAAAAGCAATGCCCGCCTCAAAGAAGCTAATGTCAAGATTCAATGGAAAAGATGTGGTTTTTGTATATCTGTGTATCGAATCGGATGAAAAAGTATGGAAGAAACTTTTATCAGAATTCAATCTTGAAGGAGGACAACACTATTTAATGAATACGAAACAAAGTGAATTCTTTCGAGATGTTATGAAAGTTGATGGAATACCGTATTATTTCTTAATCAACCAAAAAGGACAACTGGTAGAACAAGGACATCACATTCATCCATCTGAGAAATTGACAGAAGAAAAAATAACAAATCTTTTAAATGAATCATAATTTCGTGCTATAACAAAGTGTCATATGTAATGCGGGTTTCAGCGGTTTTTGGGGCTGCTGCTCGTTGTTGCAACACCGCCAATTCGTCTTTGACGACTTGACGGAAAATTTGAAATACTGAATAAACGAATTGGCTCCGTGCGAGCTTGAAAGTTTTGTACTTTTAATCCCGCACTACACATACACAAACCATTGTGTTTAATAAAACAAGCATTCTGTTAACTTATATATTTATCTTTAATTAAATAATTCGATGAAAGACACTGTTCAAATAATTGCTCATATAGCAATATCCATCTCGGCGATAATTGCTATGTTAACATACATTTCAAATTCTATTAGAAATCGAAAATTGGAGAGAAGGAAGAAAATTGAGGAATGGCAGCGCATCGTTGTCTATAAAATAATAAGATATAATAAAAACGCTAATTTTAAATTTATCAAATCTCGATATCTAGAGGAAGCTCAAATTATTAAGTCAATTCATTTGCCAAAAGACGAAATTCAAAATGATACTTTAAGAAAAATACTTCTTGAATTGGTTGCCGACAATTTAATACTAGAAGACAAAAGGGGTATATTTTTATATAGACAAGTTGGAATAAGTCATGCTGATAAAGTTAAAATGGTTGAAGATGTTATGAAAAATTCAAGACATAAGACTATTCAATATCAAAATACCCGACCTAAAATAATCAAATATATCGAGGAAAATCCAGGAAACACTGCTGAAAAAATTTTTCTAGAAGTAAAAAAAGAATATGAAGAACTTGAACAAGAGTTAGCTAATGATATTATTGCCATCTTAAGAACTGAAGGTATTATTAAAAAGGATGGAAATAATAAATTTTTTCCAACTATCGATTTCGACGAAGGAATTTACTAAACACAACAAAAAATATAGGTCATTTGGCGGATAGCACTATTTTGAGCATTTTAACATTTAGTAAAACAAATAGCGGTTTGATAGGTTGGTGTTTCAAAATGCCAAACGCCCCATATTCAAAACGTTGTGGTGCATTCCCCACATCTCGCAGAATTAGCAAGATTAAATTCTTAAGCTAACGAATAGATTTTAAAGGGAATACGAAATTTAAAATTTGACGTTAGTCACAATAGCACAAGGCGCCTAAAATGCAAGGAAATCAAGAAACATATTTTGAAAATGTTAACATACTTGTTAACTTTGCTTCATGACACGAGAAATTGAGTTTTTTGAGGATTATTTTATTGAATTCTATGTTTCGCTCGACTTGACTGTTCAAGAAAAAATAGAATATGTATTTAAAGTAATCCGAACTGTGGATAGAATACCACAAAAGTTTTTGAAACATATTGAAGGAACAGATGGTCTTTATGAAATTAGAGTAAAAGTAGGAAGTGATATATTCAGAATCTTTTGCTGTTTTGACTCTGGAAGAATTGTGGTTCTTTTTAATGGATTTCAAAAGAAAAGTCAAAAGACTCCGAAAAAAGAGATTGACAAAGCGCTGAAAATTAAGCAAGACTATTTTGACAAAAAAGGAGGAACCAAAAAATGAAAACAATAAGGGATGCAAAGAATTTTGATGAGCTTTTAGACATCAAATACGGCAAATTAGGGACAGAAAAAAGAGACGAGTTTGAAGTAAAAGCAAAAGCTTTCGTTATTGGTGAAATGATTAAGGAAGCCAGAAAAGAAGCACATATGACCCAAGAAGCATTGGCCGCAAAGACAGGAACAAAGAAGAGTTATATATCTCGACTAGAAAATGGTAAAATTGATATTCAAATATCGACTTTGTTCAAAATATTTGAAGAAGGCTTGGGGCGTAAGGTAGGTCTGACACTTCTATAAAAACTACGACACCACAACAATGGCTAATAAAGCATCGTTAGTTTGTGGTAGGAAAAAAAATATTAGAAAAGTTGAATAAGAACGAATACTGTTAACTTGGTTAAAAAGCTCCATCTGCTGCATTAACTTTAATAAAGCATGAGACAAAATCTATCACTTATATTAAGAACAGCAGATTATTGAGTAAAAGCCAGAGAGTATTTAGGGCAGAACCCACGATCACGATGTTAGCCACTCAATACGGAGCATAAAACTAAACGTTTATGCAAGTATATGGAATTGATTTATCAATGGAAAAGTTTGATGTAAACTTTATTGACGAAAAAGGAAAAGAAAAGAAGAAACAAGTGAAGAACAGACTAAGTGCCATATCCAAGTTCTTAGAGGAGGTGTCCGAGGATAAGTGAGCCGACTAGTTTTGGGAGGTTTGTAACTTCGGCGAGCGGCGCCAAATCGTTGATTTGGCTTTTAAAATGAAAAAGATAAAAACAAATACAACGTTTGGCTCAGTGAAGTTTGGAAGTGATTTCTGGTTAATATTCACTTACGCTTCATAGCCTGAACGTTAGTCGCAATCCCTCCTATACCAGTGACATTGTTTTCTTGAGCTAACGGTTTTAGGTTTAGTACTTAATAATTATATTCGGCTTGCTCTATGTAAGGCCGTTTTTTAAACTGTTGCTATTAAGCACGAGCGCAATCCTGGTTGAGATGTTTGCGATGTTTTCAGTGGCGGCATTGACATTTTATTTCAATGACCCCGATTAGAATATTTACTATGCCTAAAGCACATCTCCTTAGAGCCTTTAAATATTTAAGAAATGGAAAAAGATACAATATCAATAGAAGTGGTAAACCCGCAAGCGGCTGGTATAGATGTAGGGAGCCGTTCGCATTGGGTTGCGGTTGGACAGGATGAAAAAGACATTCGGGAGTTTGGAGTATTCAGCGAAGACTTATTGGCGCTGGCTATATGGCTAAAAGCAAAGGGTATAAATACGGTTGCCATGGAAAGTACCGGAACCTATTGGCAAAACCTGTATGCTGTTTTAATTTCTCAAGGATTTGAGGTCATTTTATGTAATGGCAAATTTACCAAGAATATCAAGGGCAAGAAAACAGACGTAAAAGATTGCCAATGGATTCAAAAGTTACACTCTCTTGGGTTATTGAGCAGTAGCTTTTTGCCGGACGAACAAACAGAGCAGCTAAGGACATATTGCCGACATCGGTCCAATTTATTACAAACAGCAGCTTCAACCTCAAAGAAAATGCAGAAATATCTGCGTCTTTTAAACCTAAGGTTAGATGTTGTGGTCAATGATGTTTGTGGTTTAACCGGGTTGAAAATCATACGGGCAATTTGTAAAGGCGAAAATAGCCCAAAGAAATTGGCTGCTCTTCGTCACTATAATTGTAAGAAAAGTGAAGAAGAAATCGCCAAAGCATTACATTCCAATGGAAGAAAAGATTATTTGTTTGCCCTGAAACAAGAGCTGGAGACATATGACCACCTTCAAAAGAAGATTGCCCAGTGTGATAAGGAAATAGACCGGATGTTAAATCAGATAATTGATGGCGACCAGAATAAAAAACAACATCATATAGAGCCAAAACCATATAAACGAATCAATAAAAATACTCCAAAGGATATTGATCTAAATCTAAAATCATATCAAATGTTTGAAGGAACCGATTTGCTAGCCATAGAAGGAATGAGTCACTCAACGGTACTCACATTGATGAGCGAAGTTGGAAATGAAGGTATAAAAAGGTTCCCTACCGCAAAACATTTTGCCAGTTGGTTAAGGTTGTCACCAAACAATAAAATAAGCGGAGGTAAAGTGTTGTCAAGTAAGCTACCTAAAGGCAGCAACAGATTAAAAATAGCCTTACGCAATGCTGCTAATGCCATAGGAAACCTTAAAGATTCTACCCCTTTGAGAGACTTTTTCCAGCGCATTAACTTTCGCAAAGGTAGAACCTCAGCAATTAGTGCTACCGCTAGAAAGCTAGCTGTAATAATTTGGAATATGGTGGTAAAAGGAACTGAATATGTTAATCCGGAAGGCTACTTGTTTTTAGATCAAAAAAGAAAGCTTGGAATCACTAAAAGGATTAAAAACAAATTGATAAATTTGGTCTCAACCCTGATGATCTCGGATTTTCAAATGTCTGATTATCAGAACTTATTTTTTACGTTAGTTAGAATAAAAATGCAAAACACATGAAATACATTTTATTAAGCACTTTTACTTTGTGCATTTTTGTCTTGAATGCACAAAATGAATATACAATTAAAGGAAAAATACAAGGAATTAATTCTGGGAAAGTTCACTTAAACATATCTACAAGTTTATATGACAATAATCATAGTGAGACATTAATAAAGAATGGGGAATTTTATTTCAATGGTAAAGTGAAATATCCTGTTGAAGCAACAATTATCGCAGGCAATATTGCTTTTAGCTTATTTATTGAGAACTCAATTATAACTATTAATACCAATAGTAAATCTGCTAATCTAAGAGGTGAATTTTTATTTGAGGGTATTTCAGGTTCTAAATCAAACAATGAATATAAAAATTACCTGAAACAAAAATCTTCATCAGAAAAAAGAATAGAAAAGGTTAGTCAACTTTTTGAAAAAGCTCATTATGCAAATGACACTTTAATGAAAAAGAAGTATATGGCTGAATATAATGCGACTTCTAATTTTTCAAAAACATATGTGACCCAAAATCCTAATTCATATATATCGGCGTACGTTCTAAATAAGGATAATCACAAATTCAAAAAATATGAGTTGTTAACTACCTTGAGGTCATTCGATAAAAGGTTTTATGAAACTCATTATTTGAATCAATTATTCGTAAAATTGAATATAGGTTTAGACTTTTTTGGCAAGACACATTCAGAAGATGAATTACGCAATATTTTTAAAGAAACTTCTAATTGTATTGTTAAGATTAATTTAGAACAAAACTTCAAAATTATTGAGAATGAGCTGTTAAAATGCCTAAAAAATTCTGTGAATAACAATCAAGACCTTCTAAACAAAGAATATCAAAAGTTGAAGAAGGTAGACAAGCAATTATCATGGAAGTTATTTTTAAAACATTTTGAAATACAGCAGTTTGATTTTTTAGAGAAAAATTGCTCAGAGTATAAGCAATTAATTGAAAAAATTGAAAGCAATAATTGGTGGGAATAGAAAATACTACAGCCAACACGCTAGTATAAAGCATATGGCATTCGTGATTTTTTTTAGTGTAGTTCGGTAATCGAACACCGCCAAATCTTTGATTTGGCTTTATAAATGAAAAGATAAAAACAAATAAAAGATTTGGCTCAGTGGAGTACTAGAAGGTTTGGTTCGTTAAATTGCCATACGCTTCATCTAGCCAAACGTTAGCTCTCATTTAATAGTGTTACCGTGAATTTTATTAAACTCATTAATAAATTGCATAACGAAAAAAAATGGACCAGTAAAATTTATGACTGTTGACAAAACAAACTAAAATAACTTTTGAATATTATGAAAAGACAATTTATCTATCTTATTTTTTTATTGTAACCTTATCTTCAACTAACTCTTACGGACAAAAATGCAAATGGAAAACAGAAGAAATTGACCCGATTTCAGAAATGAAATTTTTAGAATCAAAAAAAATAACACAAGCAAAGACTGTTGTGGTTGGAGATGAGCCTAGAAGTATTTCGATTCAATTTATACAGAAAGAGACGTTTTAAAACTTAAGACATACACATCATTAGCAGTTCTGTTAGACGAGAAAATAGAAAATGCAAAGTTTAAAATTAAATTAAAAGATGGAACTCTGTTAACCTATATCCCCCAGAAAATTTCTACTTTTTATGATATAAATGTTATAGTTATTTATGAATTCGAGATAGATAAAACTGATTTGCTGAAAATGTCACAGAGTGAGTCTACAGCATTTCAATCATCATTTAATGCTGTAGAAGTTACTTTTAAACTTAAAAAGAAGGTTGTGGAAAAGATTATGAATTATGCAAATTGTCTATTAAAATCGTAACCTTGAGATAAAAAACGAGAGCTAATAAATAGGACTATGAGCGGTCTGTAAGACCAAGCGTGGTAGTCCGTGTTGGACTAGATCCCGGTTTCTATTTAACCTATGTACTTATCGACGCTTTTTTATATTTTGAAGTAGGTAGAAGGTGTTGTAAAGTGCTCTAAAAGAATTGTAAATATAAGGTAGAAAAAGGAAGAGATCAAGTGCTTTTTGCGAAGATAGGGTACTGTATCTTTTTAGAGCGAAGGTGATTGGATATAGATAGCAGATTAAATACATTTTGTTGTTTGTTCTGGAAAAGTACATTTGCTACATTTGACCAAAGCTATCCCGGAGGGATTTAGTTCAACAAACCGCAATAGTGTATAAGGCAAATGGCTTGTTTTGGATAGTTCGTAGCTTCGGCAAACACCGCCAAATCAAAGATTTGGCTTTAGAAACGAAAAGATAAAAACAAATACAAAGCTTTGGCTCTGCTCATTTTGGAAAGATAGTCTGGCTAAAATCGCCTTACAACACCATGCGGCAAGCCGTTGTGCAAAATTAGCGAACGTGCTGAGTAGAGTATGTAGAACCGAGATGTGATTAATGTCAAAACGAAGAAAGGATTTTATAAATAAACTAGAACTATTCTATCGCAATTTCGGCGATGAATGGACTCTTGATGATTTCATATCTAAGAAGTCACAGCATGACTTTTATTTTAAGATTCTCGTAGAATTGGAGAAAATGAGAATAATCGAATTTAATGAAGACAAAAGCATTTTTAAGATAATTGATTTACCTTCTAATCACGCAGATTTGGAATATTAAAAATTAAAAGAATTACTAATTGCGGACTAAAGCATTTAATATGGGACAACTGAGAGACGAACTCAAACCTAATGCAACTAAAGAAAGGATTGAGATAGTAAAGTGTAAGATAAAGGAGATTGAGGAGACAATAAATCAGAGTAATGATGTAAAACAATTGATTGACAATTTTAATGAATTTACCAATCGAGATTATGACAAAGAGTACTTTATGACTTATTGGAATTCAGAATCCATTGATGACTTTGCAAGAGATGCAGCTCAACCAGTTCCTAAAAGGATTGATAATATTTCTAAAGCAGAGTATGTTGAGATAGTAGAACGATTGAAAAATGCAGATGACAATGCTAAGTTTTATCTTGACTTATTAGAAAGGAATCTTCCGCATCCAAGAATAAGCGATCTAATTTATTGGCCAGAAAATGAGGGATTAACAGATGACTCGACATCGGAGGAAATCGTGGATAAAGCTATGAATTACAAAGTGATACAAATATAATAACTTTGCACAATAAATAGGACTATGAGCGGTCTGTAAGACCAAGCGTGGTAGTCCGTGTTGGACTAGATCCCGGTTTCTATTTAACCTATGTACTTATCGACGCTTTTTTATATTTTGAAGTAGGTAGAAGGTGTTGTAAAGTGCTCTAAAAGAATTGTAAATATAAGGTAGAAAAAGGAAGAGATCAAGTGCTTTTTGCGAAGATAGGGTACTGTATCTTTTTAGAGCGAAGGTGATTGGATATAGATAGCAGATTAAATACATTTTGTTGTTTGTTCTGGAAAAGTACATTTGCTACATTTGACCAAAGCTATCCCGGAGGGATTTAGTTCAACAATGTATAAAAAACATAAGTGGCTCAGTGGTTTACGGGAGGTTTGTACATTTAATCAGCTCCGCCAAATCTGCGATTTGACGGGTTTGTTAAGTGTTTTAAATTTGTGTCAAAACGCAAATTTGGCTCAGTGTAAATTGACAGGTATGAGCTTCGAAATCACTTACGTTTCTTATACGAGCCGTTATGCTTCATAAAATGAGACACATGAGATACATATTTACAATTACAATGATTTTCAGCTCAATGATATTATTTGGGCAAGAAAAAGTTGATTATTATCCAAATGGAAATAAAAAACATGAATACACATTAGTCGATGGAAAAGCACATGGAGAGGTTCGGTCATATTATGAAAGTGGTTCTCTATTTATTATTTCCTATTATGAGAAAGAAATTCAGCAAGGGAAAAGCACAGTTTACTATGAGACTGGAGAATTATTTAAAGAGCTAAATTTTAAGGACGGTGTACAGACCGACACAATGAAAGTATATTATCCGAATGGACAGTTAATGGAAATTAGTTTAATTGTAAATAATAGAAAGGAAGGTCCTTTCATTGAGTATTATGAAAATGGTAATATAAAATCAGAAAGTAATTTGAAAAATGGTATGGCTCATGGATATTGCAAATTCTATGATGAAGAAGGGAATTTAAAAGAAGAGGGCGAATTTGATAATGGCACCAAGATTGGAAATTGGAAAGAATATAATAAAATTGGAGTGACTATGAAAAGCTATAAGTCACAAGAAATTGTATTGCCTGATACAATAAAACAGTTACCATTTAATTACAAAGACATTTACACAATCAACTACCCAAATTCATGGGAGATAAGTAAACATAATAATCCATCAGTTTCATTTGTTTGTTATCCAATAGAGAAAGCAGATTTATTTCGAGATAATGTAGTCATTGTAACTACTGGATTTCCAAAAGGTATGAAAAACCTAAAAGGATTTGCAGAATACTCTATTGACTATATGAAAGATAAATATTCTTCGTTTAAACTGATTGACCAAAATATAATTGACTCAAAATCAGAAATTGATTTAATTTATGAATTTTCTAAATCGAATGGATTAACAACTCTTGACTTAAAAGTTAAAATGAAATGCATTTTAGGAATTGGGAAAGAGGCAATTCAGATTGTATTTACCGCAGAAAAAGACAGATATGAAAGTCGTTTGGAAACTGTGGATGGTATGATGAATTCGTTTAAATTAACTGATTGATAATAAATTACGAAGCATAACAATGTATAAAAAACATAAGTGGCTCAGTGGTTTACGAGAGGTTTGTGCATTTAATCTGCTCCGCCAAATCTGCGATTTGACGGGTTTGTTTAATATTTTAAATTTGTGTCAAAACGCAAATTTGGCTCAGTGCAACTTGACAGGTAAGAGCTTCGAAATCACTTACGTTTCTTATACGCAACGTTGTAGTTCATTTAAAAGACCATACTGCATAAATTGATTATGAAGAAAGACATTGAAATACAAGGAATATTCGAAGCAATTGACAGTTTTGCTGTAAGAAGAATGAATCAATTCTTTGTGATTGGCAATTTGATTGAAGGGACTATAGAACCAGACTGGTTTGTAAGCATCAGATTTAATGATTCTATCTCAATGACTTTAAAGATAAATAGTATTGAAGAAATTGAGTTTACATCAAAACAAGACAAATATAAGTTGTTGGTTACAGATTGTGATGATGAAACAATTGACATTCTATTGGGGCTTAATATTGGACTTGAAAAGTTAGAAGTTACGATTGAAGGTGAGGATTAATATGGGATTGTTTTCAAAATATAAGTTAAAAATTGATTTACCTAAAGGTATGTCGTCAAGGATAGCGGATGATAAGATTAGATTTATTGGAACAACAAACAGTCTGACTTATTTAGCTCATGAAATTAGAAAATTGAATTTGCTAGAAAACGGTGACTTGATAAAATTAGATAAAGTTGACTTGAAAGTCTCGGACGAGATTACAAATTTCACTAATGACAAAAAAATGATTGAAATGCCTCGACAAGCATGGAATATTTTTGCTAGCAAGATTCTTGAGGTTGTTGACGGATACGAAGATAGCCCATTTGATTTTAATGATTGTGGATACTTATCTCCTAGACTAGATTTTGATATTGGAGTGGAACTGATTGATTAAAAACGAACTACAACAATGTATAAAAAACATAAGTGGCTCAGTGGTTTACGGAACTTTGGTGCATTTAATAAGCTCCGCCAAATCTGCGATTTGACGGTTTGTTTTGAAACTTTAAATTTGTGTCAAATCGCAAATTTGGCTAAGTGCAACTTGACAGGTAAGAGCTTCGAAATCACTTACGTTTCTTATACCGACCGTTGTGTGTAATGTGTGCTAATGAACGTAAGTAGTAAAATGAAAATTAAGAAAGAAGAACATGAAGAGTTAATTAATAGTGGAGAATTCAACTCGATTGGATATCAATATACTATTATGTACATGGCTAGAATTCATTCTCAAGCGGAATTTTTATTTGCAAAAATCCTTTCTTTTCAAGATAAAATATATTCGAAATATGAGACGTCTGAAATATTTGAGGCATTTACAGTTAAAACAATCTGTGACTGGGAGTGGTATGTAGAAAGGATGATATGTGAATGCTTAAAAGATGATACAAAACAATTAGCTGAACAACTTGATTTAACTTTACCTAAATCGATAACTGTAGACGAGTGTTTTGGGTATTTGAACGGACTGGGATACTTTGATTTGAAAAGTGTTAGTAATTTAAAATCTATCGCAAAGAAAATACTAATAGAAAATAAAAACCCATTTCAAAAGATTAGTTCAGAAGCAAGAAATCATATTGATGACTTTTATTCACTTAGAAATTATGTTGCTCATAGGAGTAAAAAATCTAAGAAAACACTATTGAAAATTTACAACAAATATGGTCAAAATGATTTTGTAGAAGTTGGGGAGTTTCTACTTAATAAAAGTAAGCCTGAGAAAAGCACGATTAGATTTCAGGATTTTGGTAGTTCTTTTTGGTTGGCAACCTTTAATATTTTGGAATTTTTATATCCTAAAATTTACAAATGGATTGTTAAGGATGAGAAGGTATATAACGAAAATTGTCATTTAAGATTTCATTACTTGAAAGAACTAAGTCCGAATAAACCTAAGTGAAGTTATGGAGAGATATTTAAAAATAACAAGAAATCCTTATGAGGAACCTTATCATATTAATTTGATTTTTGAAGCTTCTAATGGAGAGCAAAGTGGAACCCTTGAAATTTATGATAATGCGGATATTTTGAAAGAATGTGCTAACGCGTTGGAAAATTTCCCGAGGCATTCTACTGATTCTTTTCTTTGGGAACTTGGTTCTGAAAGACCTGAAGATAATTTTGCTTTCTATTTTAGATTCAGAGTTTTTCTCCTAGATTCGGCAGGACATTGTTGTATACAAATCCGACTTAATAATAATGAAGACTTCCCTGATAAAGCTGTAACAGAATTTTGCATTATATGTGAACCTGCGGGGGTAAATAGATTGGGAAAACTAATGAAGGAATTTTCTAAACTTAAAACAACAAAATTATACTGGGACAGTGTAGATGGAAGTTTAAAATAGAAAACACTACACACAACAATAAATATAGGTCATTTGGCGGATAGTGATAAAATTGAAATGAGTACAATTAATAAAATATATAGCGGTTTGATACAGTGGAGCTTTGAAATGCCAAACGCCCCATATTATTAACGTTACAGGCAATTGTGCACAATACGTAAAATGAAATTATTCAAAAGAAATATGAGACTTTATACATTAATTGGGATTCTGATGCTTGTATCAATATCTTATGGGCAGACTATTACAAAAGAACTTAAAATAGTATCCAAAGACTATGAAATTGAAGTTCTTAAAACTCAATTAAGTGAAATAAGACAAATATTCAAAAAAGACTCCATAGTTGAAGTTGAGTTTGACGGGACTTATATTTTTAAAAATAAGCAATTAGTGTATTTCATTTGTGATAAAAATGAGGACAGTATTATAGATATAGTAGGTATATATTTAAAAGAAATAAAGACTTGGAATAATTTATTTATAGGACTGCCTTTCAAGACTGTAAAAGAAAAACTTCCAGTAGGAGAATATGGTGTTAATTACGACTTTGCTAATAAAATATGTTACTCATATTCACCTTATGGTGAAAGAAAAGTTAACATGACTTTTTATTTAGGGACAGGACAGACTGAACCATACTCCGACGAACTAACGCAAAAGGAATATGAATCAATTCTCTTGAAAGGTTCAACGGTTGATTATATTGAAATTTATAATCCCGAATAGAAATAACTGCCTGTAATAAATAGGACTATGAGCGGTCTGTAAGACCAAGCGTGGTAGTCCGTGTTGGACTACATCCCGGTTTCTATTTAACCTATGTACTTATCGACGCTTTTGTTGATTTGCGAAGGAGAAATGAGGAGTTAGTTAAGTTTTTTATCTGGTAATTTGTTTGATTAATTAGTGCTACTAAGAAAATTAATAAGCTATTATAATTCAACGCACTATTGTTGAAAAGTTGTTTGAATCTATATGGCCTTTGGGTTGTGTATTTAAATTATAATGCAGAAATTCAGGTTGTTAGTAATTTGAGATTCGCATAATTTAGTACAAATGTCCCAAGAGGTTCTAATATGAGAAATAGATTCACACAACAATTATCAATTGGTCAAAAGCCCATTGAAGAAACCTGGATTAATCCCAAGAGTAAAAATGCAATAGATGAATTACTGGCAGCGCTAAAAGAAATATACTGCACTCCTGAATATAACGAGAAGATATTCAGTATACTTGATAATTATATCATGTCGGGGAAGAAAAACACAGGGAGAAAAGGTTTAGATCTGTGGATTGTTTTTGTGTTGGCGCAGTTGCGCTTATGCCTTAATATCAGCTACGAAATGGTTCATAACCTGGCAAACAACCACCATGCTTTGCGCAACCTGATGGGTGTTGAACGTGATTTTGGTTATGATAGAGTAGAATTCGAGTACCAAAATATTTATGACAATGTTTCCGCACTAAGTGACCAGATGATCATTGAGCTGAATGCCGTAATACTGGAATTCGGGCACAAGGAAGTATTTAAAAAAAAAGAAAAAACAGCATTGCGCTTAAAGTCCGATAGTTTTGTGGTAGAGAGCAATGTGCATTTCCCAACGGACTACAATCTGTTATGGGACTGTGCCAGAAAATGCCTTGATGCAGTATCCTGTTTTTTGGATAAATATGATACAGACACCATCCCGCAGTGGCGCAAGTTGCCCAATTGGAGATATGAGATTAAAGGGTTGATGCGCGAATTGGGCAAAGCATCTGCCAGCGGTGGTAAAAACAAGCAGGAAAGGATGGTTTATGCCACAAAAAGATACTTGGCAAAAGCCAAGGCATTAATGAAAAAACTCAACAGTAGTCTGCCCGGTTTTCCGCAAAATGACATGCAGGATCTTACGCTCGTAATAACCTTGGAACACTTTACTATGTTGATGAACAAACATATCGACCTGGTTGATAGACGTATTCTAAAAGGAGAAACAATACCGCACGAAGAAAAAATGTTTTCGGTGTTTGAAACCTATACCGAATGGGTAAAGAAAGGTAAATCACGCCCTAATGTTGAATTGGGCAAGAAACTATTAATAACTACCGACCAATATAACCTAATTGTTGATTACCAGGTTTTAAATGACCAACAGGATAGGGATGTTGTCATTGAGCTTGCAGACAGGATTTTAGCAAAGAACAACGTAGCATCATGGAGTTTTGATAAAGGATTTTGGGCGAAAGAAAATAAGGAACTCCTACAGTTAGAGGTTCAAAAAGTCGTTTTACCCAAACTAGGCAAGCTTACTAAAACCGAAAAACAAGAAGAGAACAGCCGCTCCTTTAAAAGGTTGAAAAATAGGCACTGTGCAATAGAATCTAATATCAACGAGTTAGAAAACAGGGGGCTTGATCGCTGCCCTGATCGGGGAATATTGCATTTTAACAGATATGTAAGTCTGGGCGTGAGTGCATACAACCTGAAGAAAATAGGGAGACAAATACTCAAGCTACAAAAAAGTGAGCAGTCAATAAAGGCTGCAGCTTAATAAAGGCAAACCACAATATTATTTCAATGGGGATGGTATGCTCAAAATCGTAAAAAATGAATATAATAAATATATACTTTAAGAGAATAGCACCATAATTTTATAAAAAATGATCAGCGAGAGGACTAAACAAGCCCATTTAGATATTAATTTGATATGAGCTCCTATCATTTTATTTAAAAATGACTTGTTTTCTTAGATTTACTAATTATAGGTAATATTTGTTTTTTTCTATGTCAAGAGTTTAGTTTTCTGTAGATAAATGCATTGAATTCCAGCCCTCATGAAAATGAAGGAATCCATTTAAGAAAACATATTACAGTAGGTTCAATAAAAAGAATGAAGGTAAGTGTCTTGCGGGGGATCTAATCCTGGGGATATCCTTTATTGTGCGCAGGTGTCCTTTTTTGCAATGCGGACATAGTGTAAGATCAATACCAGTTACCCTTTTGATTAATTCTTTGGCAGTTTCTTTTTTCTTGGGCTTACTTGGAGTTTTAACCCATATATTACACTGTATTTCCAGATTACGTTGAGTTGTAGCATTGTAAACCCCAAATCTTCTGATCTTGACAAAGTATTTTGGAAGCACATGTAAACAGAACCTTCGCAGGAATTCAACACCATCAAGAGTTATTGGTTTTGCATTTCCATTATCACGGTAGTCTTTAGTCCAGAAGGTGACATGGGAGTCGGAAATATTGATAATCTTGTCGTTGGAAATAGCAACTCTGTGCGTATATCGTCCAAGGTACTGTATCACATGATCAACATTTGTCAAAGGAGGTTCGCAATGTACCACCCACTTTTTATTGTAAGCTGTGTCGATTTGTTCAGAGAACCCTCTGAGTTTATCATGCTTTTTGAGTAAACGCTTTGTTGAATCCAAAAACTTTCCTCTGAACGTTTTACTGAGCTGCTGGACAGGGTACAGGAATTTCTCGTATTTGCCAATCTGTATCCACTTTCCTCTGATGGAGTAACCAGCAGCCGGTACGATGCAATGGATATGGGGGTGCAACGAAAGGTTTTGTCCCCATGTATGTAATATGGCAACGGCACCGGGTTCTACGCCAAAGTGCGTATAACCAAAACTTTGTAGGGTATCCCATACAGTTTTAAATAAAATTTTGTAATATGCCTTATCGTTCCATAAACAGATGTCGTTTAAACAGTGAGGGACTGTAAAAATGATATGGTAATGTTTGACTGGCAGAGTAGTTTCGGCCAGTTTCTCAATCCATTGAATCTGTTTAGCTGACAAGCACTTTGGACAGTGCCTGTCACCACAACTATTGTAGCTGTAATGCAGGGTACCACAGCAATCGCAGACTTCTTCGTGTCCTCCTAGTGCTGCGGTACGGCATTGCACAATGTTGTTGAAGACTTTAATCTGTAAAGGCGAGAGTTTTTCCTGTTGCATAAGGGCAGCTCCAAACTTTCGAATGACATCTGCCAGCTCATATTTATTTTTCATAGCGTCCATATAAAGTATCCAGGGGACTATGGGGCTTAATAAGTTCACATTGGGCCACATGCAGATATATCATGGTAGTGGTGATATCAGAATGACCAAGAAGTTCTTTTAGCGTTACAATATTTACGCCTTCTTCAAGTAAATGTGTGGCATATGTGTGGCGTAAGGAATGCAGGTTAACTTTTTTCTTGATACTGGTTTTCTTAAGATTCTCGCGCATGATCCATGAAAGCCCCCGTATGCTATACTTGCTATCTGGTTGCTTACCATTGAAGAGCCATTGGTGAGGGTTTTCAAGTTGGAGGTACTTTTTCAGGCCTATGGCCATGGTGGGCGATAATGGCACAATGCGATATTTGTTGTATTTGGTTTCCCTGATGAATATGGTCATCCTTTCAAAATCAATATCGGCTATTTTTAGGTTGATAACTTCTTTGCCTCTTAAGCCAGCAGAGTAAATCAGTGTAAGGGCTATGCGTTGTTTAAGTAGTTTAGGGGCTGCAAACAATTCTTTGAGTTCAGAACGATTAAGGATTACAGGTAATTTGGTATCACCTTTTAACGGAGGAAGGGCAATAGCTTTCTTGTTCATACCCATCAAGCGGAAATAATACCTTAAACCATATACCATATGTTTAAAGGTGCTCCTGGAGCCGGATTTGGGATGTTGTGCCAACGATACAAGGTATTCATTGATCTCGTCTTCTGTAACCCTACCAGGTAAACATTTAAAATGGATCACACATATTGCGATCCTTCGTACATAGTTGTTGAATGTACTCTCGCTTTGTCCACGAAGAATAATTTGTTGGTTGAGTTTCTTTACTACAATTTCAAATTCAGGAACTAAAGTAATGGCTTGATTAACGATAGTCTGTTCTAATTTGTGTCTCATAACTGTAAAATTTTGAAGTGAATATTTACAGTTATTAAATTTCAGAGAGCTGAAGGATTTTAGCTACATTTGAACAGAGCTATCCCGTAGGGATTTAGTTCAACAATGTATAAAAAACATAAGTGGCTCAGTTGTTTACGGAGCTTTGGAGCATTTAATCAGCTCCGCCAAATCTGCGATTTGACGGTTTGTTTTAAAACTTTAAATTTGTGTCAAAACGCAAATTTGGCTCATTGTAAATTGACAGGTAATAGCTTCGAAATCACTTACGTTTCTTATACTCAACGTTAGGTGTAATCCCTCCTATACCAGTGACATTGTTTTCTTGAGCTAACGGTTTTAGGTTTAGTACTTAATAATTATATTCGGCTTGCTCTATGTAAGGCCGTTTTTTAAACTGTTGCTATTAAGCACGAGCGCAATCCTGGTTGAGATGTTTGCGATGTTTTCAGTGGCGGCATTGACATTTTATTTCAATGACCCCGATTAGAATATTTACTATGCCTAAAGCACATCTCCTTAGAGCCTTTAAATATTTAAGAAATGGAAAAAGATACAATATCAATGGAAGTGGTAAACCCGCAAGCGGCTGGTATAGATGTAGGGAGCCGTTCGCATTGGGTTGCGGTTGGACAGGATGAAAAAGACATTCGGGAGTTTGGAGTATTCAGCGAAGACTTATTGGCGCTGGCTATGTGGCTAAAAGCAAAGGGTATAAATACGGTTGCCATGGAAAGTACCGGAACCTATTGGCAAAACCTGTATGCTGTTTTAATTTCTCAAGGATTTGAGGTCATTTTATGTAATGGCAAATTTACCAAGAATATCAAGGGCAAGAAAACAGACGTAAAAGATTGCCAATGGATTCAAAAGTTACACTCCCTTGGGTTATTGAGCAGTAGCTTTTTGCCTGACGAACAAACAGAGCAGCTAAGGACATACTGCCGACATCGGTCCAATTTATTGCAAACAGCAGCTTCAACCTCAAAGAAAATGCAGAAATATCTGCGTCTTTTAAACCTAAGGTTAGATGTTGTGGTCAATGATGTTTATGGTTTAACCGGGTTGAAAATCATACGGGCAATTTGTAAAGGCGAAAATAGCCCAAAGAAATTGGCTGCTCTTCGTCACTATAATTGTAAGAAAAGTGAAGAAGAAATCGCCAAAGCATTACATTCCAATGGAAGAAAAGATTATTTGTTTGCCCTGGAACAAGAGCTGGAGACATATGACCACCTTCAAAAGAAGATTGCCCAGTGTGATAAGGAAATAAACCGGATGTTAAATCAGATAATTGATGGCGACCAGAATAAAAAACAACATCATATAGAGCCAAAACCATATAAACGAATCAATAAAAATACTCCAAAGGATATTGATCTAAATCTAAAATCATATCAAATGTTTGAAGGAACCGATTTGCTAGCCATAGAAGGAATGAGTCACTCAACGGTACTCACATTGATGAGCGAAGTTGGAATTGAAGGTATAAAAAGGTTCCCTACCGCAAAACATTTTGCCAGTTGGTTAAGGTTGTCACCAAACAATAAAATAAGCGGAGGTAAAGTGTTGTCAAGTAAGCTACCTAAAGGCAGCAACAGATTAAAAATAGCCTTACGCAATGCTGCTAATGCCATAGGAAACCTTAAAGATTCTACCCCTTTGAGAGACTTTTTCCAGCGAATTAACTTTCGCAAAGGTAGAACCTCAGCAATTAGTGCAACCGCTAGAAAGCTAGCTGTAATCATTTGGAATATGGTGGTAAAAGGAACTGAATATGTTAATCCGGAAGGCTACTTGTTTTTAGATCAAAAAAGAAAGCTTGGAATCACTAAAAGGATTAAAAAACAAATTGATAAATTTGGTCTCAACCCTGATGATCTTGGATTTTCAAACTCCTGATTATCAGAACTTACTTTTTTACGTTAGTTAGAATTCCACATTTTAGATGACAAAAAAGGTCGTATTGATAACGGGGTGTACTAAAATGGTGTAAATTTGTTTAAGCTTAAAAAGTTGAGTTACATATGTTGGATCAAAGCTCGATTTACTAAATGGCGTTTAAGGTGCAAGACATCAACCCCATCAGAATTCTAGAGATAGGGACGTTGTGAAAGACCGACTGGTGGAGCTGTTAGATAGCTACCCCGAATACAATAATTTCGAATCCTAAAGAGCGTCCCCGTTCCAACAGTTTTGAAATGCTCGAATTTATCAGTAATTCGGGATAAAAAAACATGTGCCTTTTCGTAAACAAACCGCTATTTTGGGGCAATTCGTTATATACAATTCAAAAGAGAGACGCATGAAACAGATAGTTTACACATTGACTTTGATTTTTTTTATTAGTTGTTCACAAAAACAGACTGATAATAATAACAATACTGAAAATGTAGACTCACTTAAAATATCGAATGAAATGACCGAGAAAAAGGTTGATTTTGATACAGTTGAGAAAGTCGAGTCAAACTCTTCGGACAAAAGGATAAATCTTGATTTAGTTTTAAATCAAAAACATAATCATTTTTTGGCTTCACTTAATGATAGCGTATTGAGTTTATGTTGCTATGAGATTTTTGATGTTCTAAAATTGATTGATTATAAAAAGCTTAATAAGACAACGGAAGAATATGATTTAGAAAATCAAAAGAAAACTGTTGACGTTTTTTATTTGGGAAAATCATTTTTAAAAAAGTATTACAATGACCATCCCCAAGTTATGCACACTGATTTGGTATGCGGCAGAATTGATAATAACAACCTGATTAAAAATGGTAGCATTCAAATCGGCATGACAAAATATGATTTATTAAAAATAACTTTCCAACCGACTGAGACTTTTTCAAAAGTAAATCAATTTGATATTTACGAGAATGAATTAGGGGAATCATATACGTCTTATAGATTTCTAAATGACACATTAAAAGAGATTGTTTTTGACTCAGATTATGACTGGATTGATAAAGAATTGAAATGAAGAACTACTGCCAACAACTAATTGTGGCCATCGCATGAACTATAGTTGTATTTATAAAAGAAATCAAAACCTCAATTACTTGACTACAAAACCTAGACCCGAAAACATAAAACGTAGCTAAACTTTCAAGTTCAAAGGCCATAAAGTTTAATCTAAATTCGGTTTAGGGTATGGTTTGTTTGCTCTAGCTTATCAATTCCCATCTGGATTTGTTTGAATATAGGTGATTAATGATCTGAATTAGAACTTGTGCTAACTTCTTTAATTTTGGTTGAATCTCTCTTTGGGATTGTGTCCTTAATGGATTCTAATTCACCTTTGAATGTGTTAATACTATTCGTAAATGACTCCATTTTGGAGGTTATTGTTTCTAATTTATTGTTTATATCAGCAATTAACGATGAATTTTCATTAACTCTTGATTGTAGATCAATGTTACGGTTTAATAATTCGCCTTTTAATGATGACATATTAACCTTAATGCTACCATTCATTTTTACAAGTTCTCCATTTAATGATACTATATCTTTTGTTATATTCTTTAGTTCATTTTTTAAATCTGTAATATCTTGTGTATTTCTTGCATAAGAAACCCTCCATAACTTATTTAATTCGCTTCCGAGTTCATCAAAAGATTGTAGATTTCTTTCGTCAACCACTTGTAAATTAATTTTTTGTGATTCAATTAGTTTCTTTAGCGAATCTAATTTAGATAATAAATCAATTTCTGTAGTTTGTAATGAAATATTAAATTCATCAAAAGTTTTAGTATACTTTTGATTCATTGTAGTAAGTGAATTATTATACCTATTGTAAGTATAGTAAAGTATAAAAGCCATTGATAAAATCAGAATACAGAAAGTTATTGTTATTAGAACTAAGTAAAATCTGTTAGACTTATTAAACTTTTTTAAGTTTTCATAAATAAATTCTTTATTGTTCTCATTTTCAATCATAACTTGGCACATTAAATTTTCTCTTTAATAATCCTTTAACCTCAGCTGGTATTTTTAAGCAAGTGGTATTTTCTATAGTTTTTATAGCCAAAATCTCACCATTTTCCATTCGTAAAAAAAGTGCTATGTGATGGCAGTTATTTATGCACGTATATATTAGAATTATAGCAAATAATGTGAAAGAGAATATTAGAGCAAAAATTGACCAAAGTAGGTATAAATATCCGCCTAACTTATCTGATAAGAAAACTGTTGCACCTAAACATGTAAATAAAATAATAAAACACATCGCTAAAACTAACACTAATAGGTATTTAGATATTTTAGTCGTTCTATTAACAAAATCTATTACAACTTCCTCGATTGTCATATTATTGTTATTTTTATACTTGAAAAAAGTTACGTTAAAAATATTTTTAAATCAATACTTAACTAGGAATCTCCAAAAATGACATGTTTTCTTTAAAAATAAATTCGAAAATCATGTATAAATAAGTAAATCAAGTCTAGAAAAGCGGCAGAACTTAAATTTCTACGGTTTATTGAGTATAGTAATTTACAGTGCGTCGTAAGTTGTATAAAACCTATAAGTTATTGGTTTATTGATTAGAAAGGCTTTGAATCATGTTTTTAACTATAAAAAACAACAAGTTACAACAATTAGAATATAATTAATCACAATGAGCCGAAAAATCCTCCACAATCTTAAAAAGTGATTAAATATATTCGTTGTTGAACGTTACCGGGCTAAGCGCACCCTTCCTTCCTATGGGGATTGATATTGAAGTGATAACTTTGTGACTGCCTAGGAGCAGCATAATAAGGTTTGGGTTATGGTAGTTTGATCGTAAAACAAGAACATTTTAAAAGGTTATTTGAAAAGCCAAGGTTGCAAACCGTAAAATTTGTAGCATTTTGTTTACACCAGGATGTACCTTTCCCATTACGTCAGTATTGACATTTATGATATAGGTTGTGTCAAGGTAATATTTGTGGCACGTGGGATGCTTTAGGACTTCCCCTGATATCAGGTTTAAAAGAGGCAATACGTCTCATAGTGCCTTTTTTACATTTTGGACATTGGTCATGGGGATGCCCAAACAGCATAATAAAAAGTTCTTGCCAAGTAATACCTTTTTTAGATTCAGGAGCAGTTACCTGCAAAACTTCTCTGATAATTGCCAGGCATTCTTTTTTCCTGGCAGAACTCAAAATCCCGTAATGACGTATTTTCATAAACCCCGAAGGCAGAACATGCATAGAAAACCTTCTGAGGAATTCGAAGTATGAAAGATTCATCATATGCACTTTTGAGTTTTTGTAATTCAGCCAAGAAAAATCCACTCCATGGTCATCCAGTTTTTTTATGCGATGATTACTAATGGCAACCCTGTGTGTGTACCTGCCCAAATACTCAACAACCTGCTTTGGGTTATACATCGGTAGCTTGGCATAGACTACCCATTTGTTTTTGTACAAAGGGTGCAGGTATTTACGTTCTGGATCAAATGGAATATCCAAAGTAATATCACCTTTATCATGAAGTTCTATCAGATAATCATAGAACTTGCCTCTAAAAACACTGCTTAAAGCTTTAACCGGATAGAGGTATTTGCCATTGCTTTTGGTATGTTTCCATTTGTTGCCAGTTGTAAGTCCTCCCCCAGGCACAATACAATGTATGTGGGGATGAAAAGCTAAGTTTTGCCCCCAGGTGTGTAGAATGGCTATCATGCCCGTTTGAGCCCCCAAGTGTTTATGGTCTGAGGCAAACTGTTTGATGGTTTCCGATACTGCCCGAAACAAAACCTTGTACATTAGTTTAGGGTGCTCCAAAAATAAAGCATTGCCTTGTTGGGGCAGCGTAAATGCCACATGGTAATACTTGACAGGTAGAAGGTCTGCCTCTCGATCAAGGATTATTAGTGCACACACAAAGTTGAGGGGCCGGTGATCGTAAGATAGTGAAAGCTCGAATCTTTTCCAGGGCACACAAAAACTCCAGGTTGATTTATTCTGCTGGGAGTTTTTATTATCTAATTTGCCTTTATGATATGGGCATACACATTTAATATGATTCTTGAAAATTCATATGCCAACTCTTATTGTGTATTAGAAATTATTTATTCTTTACAAAAATAAGCTTATTACTTCCTTTCGAGCTTTCTCTTTGCTCAATATCGAATTTCTTGATAGACTTAATCATTGGAGTTAATTTCTGAAATCCATAATTCCTTGGGTCGAAATTAGGTTGCTTCTTTTGCAACATGCTACCAACATCACCTAAAAATGCCCAACCTTCATCATCAGATAAATCTGTTATGGTGGTTGATATTAATTTTATAACCTTTGCTGTAATTTTTTCAAATGATTCCTTTTCAAAACCTTTCTCGTCTTCGGACTCTTTCTCCTTAGATTTGGTTTTAAGGATTTCAATATAGATAAATTTATCACATGCTACAATAAACGGACCCGGTGTCTTTTTTTCACCAATTCCAATTACTTGCATTCCTGCTTCTCTTAGTCGAGTTGCTAATCTGGTAAAATCACTATCACTTGATACAATGCAAAATCCATTTACTTTTTCAGAATACAAAATATCCATGGCATCAATAATCATGGCCGAATCTGTAGCATTTTTTCCCGTAGTGTAGCCATACTGTTGAATAGGCGTAATAGCATGTTCTAAGAGCATACCTTTCCATTTGGAAAGATTTGGTTTAGTCCAGTCGCCATAAATTCTCTTAATAGTTGGATTACCATATTTGGCAATCTCTTCCATCATTTCTTTTACCGATGCTGATGGTATATTGTCACCGTCAATTAGGACGGCCAGATTTATATTCATTTTTAACTTTTTAAACTTCCATTTATTCAGGCAAGATGATTACAGTAGCTTTACGTTAATCGCTTTCAATCCTTTTATTCCTTTTTCCGTCTCGAATTCAATCCTACATCCATTTTTTAGGATTTCAGAGCAATCATTTGCATGGACGAATATTGAATCTTTCGTTTCTGAGTCAATAATGAAACCAAAACCTTTCAAGTCATTAAAATTCTCAAGCCGACCTGTTCTTATTTTATTATTAATACGAAATTCAGCTTTTGGTACTCCAATTTCTATATTTTCAGCTTTTACTTCTTTCTTTTGAGTTAAATCCGGAGGCGTTGAGGTGATTACTCCATTTTCATCTACCCAGGCGATCATATCATCAAGACTACCTTTCTTTCCTTGTTCCTTTTTCTCAAGTCTGCGATTTTCTTTATCCTTACGCTTCTTTTCTTGTTTTTTTCTAACTTCTTTTTTGCCAAAAGAGTCTTTGGATCTTCCCATTCAATATTATTTGTTATAAATTATTATAAAAACTATTCTTACCGGAAATAAGTCTTTTTAGTTTATTTAATCCGCTCCCTTTAATCTGCCTAACTCTTTCGCTTGACATTTCTAAATGACAAGCTATTTCATGCAAACTACACGGAGGATTATTGTTAAGTCCAAATGATAAGTTTATTATTTTTGCTTCTCTGATTGTTAACTTCTTAATTGCCCTTGACAGATTTATTTTAACAGATTCAGAAACCAACTCACTATCGGGAGAAGGGAGATTATCAGTTGGAATTAAATCATACAAACATGAGTCACTTTCACCATGAAGTAATAATGGCTTATCAAAGGATACTTGTCGGTTTTTAAGCTTATCGTTTTCAGAAATTAATTCATCTCTAATGTCCAAAAATTCAGCAATTTCGTTATTAGAAGGTTCTCTTTCTAACTGTTGCTCCAAATGCGAGGCAGCTTTTGATATTTGCTTCATGGTTGACAAACGGTTTAAGGGCAGCCTAACCACTCTTGTTTGTTCTGAAAGTGCTTGTATGATGGTTTGTCTAATCCACCAAACAGCATAGGAGATAAATTTAAATCCCCTGGTCTCATCAAACTTTTTTGCGGCTTTTACCAGCCCTAAATTTCCTTCATTTATTAAATCAGCAAAAGATAAACCCTGATTTTGATATTGCTTTGCTACTGATATAACAAAACGCAGGTTTGCTTCAACAAGTTTTTGTAGCGCATTATCATCACCATTTCGAATCTTTATTGTTAACTCAACCTCTTCCTCAACACTTACCATTTCGTACTTGTTTACTTCCTGAAAGTAAAGGTTTATGGAATTTTCATCGCGATGGGTTATTTGTTGGGTTATTTTTAGCTGCCTCATTGTACCTAAATATTTGAATTGTAATATTCTTCCTTTAACCGCTCAAATACTTCCTCAACAGTACTTATTGAATCTGTTTTATGACCTTTAGCTCCTGAAAATGCAAATCCGGAATTAAGCTTACCTTGGTATGCCGACAATAAAGCATCTGCTATACAGTAATTAGTCGTTTTGGGATTACAAGATTTAATACAATGGTACTTACAACGTTCAGGTCGTTTTTCTCCCCGCTCAGCAGCTATTAAGAAATCATTCTCTATTGCTCTCCCCGGAAGTCCAACAGGGCTTTTAATAAGCCTTATATCTTTTGGCGTTGCCTGAAGAAAGACTTGTTTAAACATGTCTGAAGCATCACACTCTTGAGTCGGAATAAAACTAGAACCAAGTTGAACTGCAGAAACTCCTAGACTAAAAAGTTCACTTATTTGCCCTCCGGAAATAATTCCTCCCCCTGCAATGACTGGTATATCCTTATTATAAGTATGTTCTAGTTCTTTAGTTATCTTTAATACATCAGAAACAAGAGTTTGTAAATTGTGTTTTTTCTGTTCTAATTCATTAAAGCTAAATCCTAAATGCCCTCCGGCTTCCGGCCCTTCTACTACAAAGGCATCCGGTAAATAATTATAATTTTGCAACCATTTTTTTGCAATAATAAGTGCTGCTCGTCCTGATGAAACAATAGGAACGAGTTTGGTATTACTTACCTTGGATTTAAACTTAGGTAAATCCAATGGCAATCCTGCACCAGAAAAAATTATATCTATCTTTTCTTCAATGGCAGTCTTAACTAAATCGCTGAAATTGGTGAGAACTGACATAATATTTACAGCAAGGACTCCACTTGTCAGGTGACGAGCTTTACGAATTTCTTTGATAACACCTTCAATGTTGTTTTGCTTGAAAGACTTATCACTGGTTCCATGAATTAATCCTACACCAACTGCAGCGATTGTTCCAACGCCTCCTGCATTAGCAACAGCAGAGGCAAGACCTGATAATGAAATTCCAATACCCATTCCTCCTTGTATTATAGGAATGGGTATTGTCAAATCACCTATTTTGAGTGATTTCAAATTATGCTATTTTTACGTTAAAAGCAACTTCTCCTTTATCGCCTTGTTTAATATCAAAAGTTACAGCCTGTCCTTCTGAAAGCCCACCAAAAGGACTTTGCAAACCAGAACTATGCACAAAAACATCCTTTTTACCTTCTGCCTCAATAAAACCAAATCCCTTGATTTCGTCATACCATTTTACTTTTCCTTTATTCATCGCTTAGTACCTCCCTCTATTATTAGATTCATGTTTCTCGCGTGCTTCGTTCACAACCATCTCACGATTTTCATAGGTTGCACCGTTTAGTTCGTTAATTGCTTTTTTTCCCTCAGCAGATTCGTTCATGGTAACAAAACCAAAGCCCTTACTACGGCCACTAAATTTATCTGTTATAACTTTAGCCTCGTTTACAGAACCATACTCTCCAAAAAGGTCTTTCAAATCATTTTCATCAACCTTAAAGTCAAGGTTGCCTACATAAATATTCATATTATTAACTTTAATTTAAGCCTTAAATTTTTCAAGGCTTGATTATTACTACGCAGTCTTATTAGAGTGGAAGTTATCTGATACGGATTTCTCTTTTTCTAAGCAAACTGCATTAATGAAAAAGGGTAAAAAAAAATGTATCAGTTTAAACAAGGAAAGGATAAATAGTACTTTTCTTTTTGTTCAATTTCGATGCAAAGATACTCTAATATATCTTATAATATACATAAAATGAATTAATTATTAATAAAACAATTAATGGTGATACATTTTTTTATATTGAGAACAAGGATTTGAACAACGCTTTTTTCTAATTTGTACGGAGGATTACTTCACAGTACTTTCTATAGCCAGTAAAATCAATTTTTTCTCACTGAGAATACATGCCATACTTGTTTACCAAAGTAAGACATTTGGGATAACTTTCTGTTAATGGGTAAAGACGACTACCGGTTCTGGCGGCAAGAAGCAATGCTGTTGTTATACGATTGTCATCATCATGATCTCTTGAATTTATATTCATACTTTATTTGAATTTGTATCATCAAAAAAAAGCTTAAACGCTCTTATAATAGCCCTCAAGCGTACTATTTTTTAGTACTTTGATGAGTGGACTATTTACTAACAACTCAATTAATAAGTATGAAATCTGCTAATTTGGAGACATATTGCTTTAAAAAGCGCATTAGCAAAAAAGATAGTTAATGATCGATATCACAAGATTCTTAATCCAGAGGCAAAGTTACTCAAATATTCGAGATATACTATTAACTTCTGGCAATCATTGAAATTCACTTTGTAAATGAAATGTAGAAGGCACTAAATCCTAAAGTTGAATCGGAATACACAATACAAATTTCTCTCCAGTTTGAAACTGTTTTAAAACCGGCTTCATCATTTTTTTTCAAATTACAATAGCTAAAAGGAAATCCAAGATTCTTCAGTATTATTGTTCAGAGTGTCATACCAAATTTAAAATCCTTAAAGCTTGAATTGATACAAGAAAAACCAGCAGCCAACGATGCATAAAACCAATGGTGGGTTAGCATAGGTTTGGCTGGGTGGATTGTTGATTGATTTCTTTGTCCTAGCGGACGCGAAATCTGCCCAAAATCCACCACTGGTCTTATGCCAAATGTTAGCTAGCATTGCCTTAGCTATTCATGCGAACAAGGTCTTTAAGCTCTGTGTTAGACAAATCTCCAATCCATTTTTCGCCTGCTGAAACTGTTAAATCAGCAAGGTGCTTCTTATCCAGAAGCATTTCGTTAATTTTTTCTTCAAAAGTTCCCTTGGAAATCATGCGATGCACCAATACATTTTTTTTCTGACCAATGCGAAAAGCCCTATCGGTAGCCTGTGCTTCAACAGCCGGATTCCACCACAAATCGTAATGAATAACATGATTGGCTGCGGTTAAGTTTAATCCTGTACCTCCGGCTTTTATTGATAGAATGAAGATTTTTTCATGCTTTTTAGCCTGAAAATCTTCAACCATTTCATCTCTTTTCTGACGAGAGACACCTCCATGTAAGAAAAGTGGTTTACTGTCAAAAACATCTTCTAGTATGCGTACAAGAATTTGCCCCATTTCTTTGTATTGTGTAAATATCAGTACTTTTTCATCATTTTCGTAAATGGAGCGAAGCAACTGAATAAGCATCTCGGCTTTTCCTGATAATTCTACACGGTCATCTTCTTTTTTTAGGAATTGTGATGGGTGATTGCATACCTGTTTTAGAGCTGTCATCATTTTTAACACAAGCCCTTTTCTTTCGATGGAGTCTTCTTCTGTATTTTCAAGTGTTTCCATCATTGAGTCAACTACATTCTGGTACAATGCTGTTTGTTCTTTGGCTAGCTCAACAAAACAATCATGCTCAATTTTTTCTGGCAAATCAGAGATTATTGATTTATCGGTTTTTAATCTTCTGAGAATAAAAGGTTCTGTTATTTTCCTGAACCTTTCAAGTTGTTCCTCATTATTGTCATTCTCAATAGGAGAGGCAAAAGCTTTCTTAAAATATTTTGCTGAACCCAGATAGCCCTTATTAACAAAATCAAATAAACTCCAATATTCGCTTAGTCTGTTTTCAACCGGAGTTCCACTCATAGCGATTTTAACATCAGCTTTTAATTTTTTGACTGCTTTTGTCTGTTCCGTGCCCGGATTCTTTATATTTTGAGCTTCATCAATTGCCAATACTTCCCACTTAATCTTTTGAAATTTTGATGCATCGCTACGCAACATTCCATAGGAAGTAATTACCAAATCGCATTCATCGGTTTTAAATTCTCGTTTTGCACCATGATATATATGAGGTGACAATTGCGGTGCAAATCGTTCAATCTCCTTCTGCCAGTTAGTAATCAATGTTGTAGGAACAACAACCAATGCTTTCTTCTTATTTAAACGACCTTCATTTTTAAATTGCAGTAATAAACTAATGACTTGCAATGTTTTTCCAAGTCCCATATCATCAGCAATAATGCTTCCAAAGCCTACTTTACTATTGCTGTATAGCCATTGGTATCCACGTTCCTGGTATGGACGCAATGTTGCATTCAATTCGGCAGGAGTTGCAATTCTGTCACTTTGTAATAATTCATTTATCATTTGCCTTGCGGTATCTGAAAGAGATATTTTTGCTTCCTGATATTCCTCAGTCAAAGCAGACTGGAGCAATTCTGAATGAGAGAGCTGCTTATCTTCGTCAAGATTAGCGAGGATAGCTGCTACTTCCTTTTGGTCAATTATTACATATTCTCCCTTAATATTTACCACACCTGATGTGCCATCAACCAACTTTTTAAATTCACTTACCGGAATGGTTTTGTCGCCAATGGCTATTTGCCATTCAAATTGCAGCATTTCGTTAAGGTTGAGATAACTTTTGCCGGACGAGTTTGAATTGTTGCTTTCTAATTTTAGTGAAGCTTTGGGACGAGCCAGGCTTTTAAGTGAATTAGGCAATAAAATACGGATACCTAGCAATTTTACTAGAGGCAAGATGTTTAACAAAACTTCGGCAAAGGTATCTGAATCAAAGAAAAGCTGTTCCTTACCAGAGGATGATATTAATGGATTTATTGCAGTAAAATCGTGCGATAAACTTGCCAACGATTGAAATAATGATGTCTTAAATTTATTATATGTCTTATCTTTAATAAATTCAGCAAGTGATATTGGCTCTTGAATTGAATCCTTGCGATTTTCAACCCAAAGTTGAAATTCAAAGTTGTTTTCATCCGGATTATCATCAATTTTAATAAGTGGCACATAAGGTTTTTCGCTTATATAAAACCGTTGCAAATATTGATGAATGGCTTCCGGTATTTGTTTTTCATCAAGATTATTAAAGGTATAGCATTCATTCCTGAAGAATAATTGTTCAATTTTTGTTTCTAAATACTGTGTTGCTTTTGCTTGAGTTGTGCTATTGTTTTTTATGTAATGGGTTAAGAAAAGTGATACAAGCGTAATAGGTTGTTCTCGAAACGATAAGTATTTTTGCTTTTTTGCACTAACAGATACTTTAACTAATGCTGGAGAAAGTCCTTGTTCAAGTGTATTGAGTAAAGCATTAACTTCTTCGTTTATTATAGCCGGAATCCATCTTATTACGTTTGCATCTTTTTTTGTTGCCAGTATTTGAGGCATACAAGCTCCACTCTCGGCAAGTTTAACGCTTAAATGCCAAGCTCTGTATAAGGTTTTTAAATCAGGTGATAATCGTTGTTCATATTTTTTGGGCAATCTTATCAGGAAGTTAATCAGAGAATCAATTCCATCATCGGCTGCATCAAAAACCAGATCCTCCTTATCGGAATGAAAGCTTATTTTTTGGAAAGAGGAATCATGATTAACGAATAACTCCACCTTTTCAATGCTTTCAAAAATTTTTGGTTCTAACTCCACAAAATCTTTATCTAATAATGATTTTGCATGTCGAGAAAGGGCTTTGTAGTTTTTCCTGAGTAAGGGGACAAAAGGTTTATCGTAAAAAATACTTTTCGCTTCAAGCAACGATAACAGGTTTTCTGTTTGAGGTGTTACTTTTGACAAATCAAAGTGTGTATCATTTACTTTTGCTGAGTTAAGATTTTCCGATGGATCATCCTGAATCATTTGTTGAAAATCCGGAATGTCCATTTCCCTTTCAAGCGTCATTCCATTTTGGGTTAACTCTTTTAATATATCTAAACCATGTAGTTGAAAAACTAAGAAAGGATTTCTGTCAATTTCAGCCGAAAGCATATATATTACTGATGCCAAATGTTTGCAAGGAACTGCCCAATCAGGGCATGAGCACTGCATATTGAAATCAGACCACTTATTTGGAAATACAGCTATATTATGCTTTTTTGCTATTTCGTTTAATTCGTATGGCAATTTCCGGTTAAGCAAATGAGAGAGCAATAATGGGTCTTCGCTAATGGCTTGTATCAATTTTTTCTTCTCGGTATCGGTAAATAGTGGTACTGTAACCTGAACGTTGTATGGTGTACGGCGGCTTCCTTTAACCTTAGCTTCAATTCTATTATTTACGGTATTAATGGATACTACGTAACCATTTCGGGCATAGCTTCTACCTCTGGGTAACCTATTTGAATAGTCAATATCTGTGAGTGCTTTTAAAAACTGTTCACCCCACCAGGTTTTTCCAAATTGTTGTGCCATTATATATCCTAATTTTTTCGTTTATCTCCTATGATTATTAACCGCAACATTTTTTATATTTCTTGCCACTACCACAAGGGCAGAGTTCGTTTCTCCCCACCTTTTTTTCTTCTCGAATATAAGGTGTGCCAGAGTCTTCGTTCAGATATAAAGGTTCTTTATAGTCTGAGTCAAAAATACTATCAAGCAGGCTGTAGTTGGCTAGAGTGAGTTGTTCAAACTGATTACTTTTTGATATGCTTGAAGCAGTTCGGTACTGGTACGTAATGGTATCTGTCATCTATAAGACAATAGTTTAATAGTTATTAAAGTTTAAATATAATTTGATCAATTTATATTATAAAATAACTTACTTCCTCTTCAATTCATCCAAAGTTTTTCCTTCTTTGTCCTTCCACTCTGTCCAGCCATTGGCCTGACGACCTAAAACCGTAACGGCTGCTGCGCTGGGTGATTTAAAATCCTGATCGTCCTGAAAAACTAACAAATCACCTTCTTCCTTTAATACGCCATCCTTTAAAAGACGATCCCGTAATCCCAAAACCCAGGAACCAGCACTTTTGGTGGTTTCTTTATTACACTTACTTCCTTTGTAAATAAGGAAACCTTCATCAGTCATTTCACCCTCTGCTATAGCACTTTTACCTTTGCAATAGTATTTATCTTTACCTTCTTTTGAGGTGCGCTTTTCTTCAAATAAGGAATAACCTAAGGTGGCTACCAATATTTTTAAGGTATCAAAGTTATCCAAGAGATCATACTCCCGACTTTCTGATAAAGAAGGCTTATTAGAGCCGGTATCATTATCCAACTTATACCTACCAACTTTCTCGGCTTGTTGAATACAATAATGTTCCAAAAACTTGCCATCGGTTTTGGTGTACTCATCGGTTTTAGTTGTTACTATTACACAATGTGTCCAAAAGTCTTTATTGCGATTATGGTCTTGAATTCGTTTATAACAGTCCTCTCCTTCCCCTATATAAACAACAGGTTTTACACCATCTTCAGAAGCACCAAATAAAAAATAAACACCAGTGTAATGTACCATATCTCGTTTAGCCACCTCATTTATTTTACTGCGAGGAAATAATATAGCTTTGATCAATCGATTGGTGATTTCTGCTTCCCTGATGCTGGATGGTGATCCATCGGGTAGAAATATTTGTATGGTTTGGGGTCTGTTCATATCTGTTTGTAACTAATCTTTATAAACATGGATGAGAATTACCATCTATACAACTTAAACTCTTATGGTCTTTACAATGGATACATAAAAAGGCTTCTATCTCATAACATTTCATTACTTGAAACTCCTTTGGGAATACTTCTTTTTCAAGTTTATTTTTATTGGCTATTTCCTTACCTAGTACATTGATTGCCCCTTCTCTGGTACCTGCATGTAAATATACATGTTTGGGATAAACATCTTTGGAAAAACCAATTCTAAGGGCTGTATCATAACTCCACAATTCACCTAAACGATTGGTTTTGGAATCTTTCCTAACTTCTTCTGTAATCGCATGAATCTCTTCAAAAGAATCCGCTTTTTTAATATCACCCTCCCTTGTTAGCAATTCCTTTGCTCCTAAATCGCAATTTTCATATCCTACACGGCATTGGTGCCTATCCATCACTTCAGTATCATATTTATTCAGATGAATACCTTTGCTGGCATATTCAATTACCTCACCGAATGATGGTAATGATTTATAATAGCTGATACGCCTATTATATAAATTCCTTATCTCGTCTATTTTTTTTCTCATAATATATTTATAAAGTATTTACTTACCCCGCCTTGCTTATCCCGTTAATAAAGGTTTCTACAAAGCCTATTATTTTGTTGGTTACTCTTTCGGCGGCTGTTTTGCGTTCTTTTAAGCCTGGGCGCTTATTCATGGTACTGATTACATCATCTCGCATGGGTTTTTTTTCGGTAAACAGGTAGTCGCCAATTACTTTTTCTAATTTTCCTGCATCCAGGTTTTCTTCTGAGCTAATTTTGTTAATGGCCAGTTTTCGCTCTTGATCTACATAGGAATAAAACGCATCTGTTATATCATCGGAGTCTTCAATAACAGGGAGATTTTCCTGTATAAAGCGCTCTATTAGTTCGCGTTTGCTACGCATTTTGGTATCTCCGGTCATGATATCCAATATGGCTTTTCGCTGCTTATCTTGTTCCTCATCGGTGGCATCTTTTAGTTTTGCCAACAGTTTTAGGATGTAGGCTACATTAATTTCGTCGCGATGAATCAATTCCAGCTCAAAGTCCACATCGCCCAAAATAGAAACCTTTTCTTTTTGATGTGCCGATTTGGCTTTGTCGTACAAGTCAAGATATTTGCTTTTGTAGTCCTCAAAGCCTTGTTCCTCCATAGATAAATCATTAAAGGAGAATTGGGTAAAGGTAGCCAGCACATTTTTTAAGCGCATGAGTTCGCGAAAGGCTTTTATAAATTCCAGCTCCTTTTCTTCATCGGGTAAATCGTTTACGCTGTTTACCGTTGGGGCAATGTTCAATAGTTCGGTAAATGCCTGGTTGAATTTAGCCACATAGTCTTCGTATGGCTCCATGATAATTTCATCTTTGGCATTGATGTTTGAAAAGAGCGAGATGGCATCGTCGGTTGCCGTTTTAAGGTTGCGGAAGGATACTATATTACCTTGCGACTTTAATTCGTTTAAAATACGATTGGTGCGCGAGTAGGCCTGAATTAAACCATGATATTTAAGGTTTTTATCCACGTAAAGTGTATTCAGTGTTTTACTGTCGAAACCGGTTAAAAACATATTCACCACCAGCAAAATATCAATTTGTTGGTGCTTAACTCGTTTGGCTACATCGTTGTAATACTTGTAAAAACTAGTGCTGTCCTTGGTGGTAAAATTGGTACCGAACATACTATTGTAGTTGCCAATAAATTCTTCCAGATGGTCCCTGGAATGTTGGGTATGGTATTGGGCTTGCGGTTCTGCCGCCATCGAAAACTCATCGTCTACATAATTACCCACTGCATCCTTATCGTCCTCATTGGGTTGATAGGAGAATATGGTGGCCACCTTTAAATTGTGCAGTCCTTGCTCCTTTTTTTGCTGAAACAACTTGTAGTATTCAACTACCGGGGTAAATCCTGTTTCAGGATCGACACTTGACACTGCAAAAATACTGGTAAACTCTTTGTTGTGGGTTTTTCGGGCATGGTGCGCAATAATGTAATCCACAATATTATTGAGCCGTTGCGGAGCATTCATTACTTCGGTTTCGTCAATGGCCTCCACCTCAATATCCAGTATGTGATCCTTCTTTTTAAAGGTGTTGATATATTCTACCGAAAACTTTAATACATTTTCATCTCTAATGGCATCGGTAATTACATATTGATGCAGTTTTTTATCGAACATCATTTTAGTGGTGCGCTTTCCATACGCATTGGTACCTGCATTTTGTTCAAAAATGGGTGTTCCGGTAAAGCCAAACATTTGGCAGTTGGTAAAAAAGTTTTTAATGTCGTTGTGGGTTTTACCAAATTGAGAACGGTGGCACTCATCAAAAATAAAAACTATGCGTTTATTGCTTTGTGTTTCCATTTGGGATAAATACCTTTTTTTGCTGATGGCGGTATTTAGTTTTTGAATGGTGGTAACAATCAGCTTATTGTCGCCGGTCATTTGCTCAACTAGGGTGTTGGTATTGTTTGTGCCATCGATACTGCCCTTGCTAAATGCATTAAATTCCTTGGTGGTTTGATAATCCAAATCCTTGCGGTCCACCACAAATACCACCTTGTGTACTTTGGGGTAATTGGTTAATATTTGGGCTGTTTTAAACGAGGTGAGGGTTTTGCCGGAGCCGGTGGTGTGCCAGATATAACCAAACTTAGGTTTAGACGCTGTGCCCTGCGTCTGCACTCTTTCTACAATGGCTTCTACGGCATAATATTGGTAGGGGCGCAGTACCATTAAAATTTTATCCGATTCATGAATTACAATGTATTTTGTAATCATTTTAGATATATGGCATGGCTCTAAAAATATATTGGTGAAATCAACCAGTTGGGTGATCTGTTTGTTTTCTGCATCGCTCCAATAAAAGGTTTGTTTAAAGGAACGTGCCTGCAGCGGACTATTGGCATAATACTTTGTATTAACGCCGTTGCTGATTACAAAAATTTGTATGTACTGAAACAAACCGTAACCTGCTCCATATGAATGCCGATCGTATCGGTTGGTTTGGTTAAATGCTTCTTTTAATTCCAATCCACGGCGTTTGAGTTCTATTTGAACCAAGGGCAAACCGTTTATTAATAGGGTTACATCGTAGCGGTTTTTGTATTTTCCTTCCATGGTTACTTGCTGGGTAACCTGAAACTGGTTTTGGCACCAATGTATTTGGTTGATGAGTTCTAGGGTTTTGTTTTCTCCCTGGCTGTTGGTATATGGTACGCGATCGCGCAATGTTTTGGCCCGCTCAAATATGTTTCCTTTGTTGATAAAGTTGAGCACTTGTTTAAATTCCTGTGGGGACAACGAAACCTTATTATGAAACTCCAACTGTTTTTTGAAGTTGTCCAACAGGTCGTTCTCGTCTTTTATGATGACCTTTTTGTATCCTAGTTTTACCAACTGGTCTACCAGGTTGTTTTCTAATATTTGTTCAGGTTGCGCATTCATATTCGTTTAATTTAGAATAGGTAATCCATCATTTCCGTTGGGTTGATTTCAATAGATATGGTTTATCCTGAATAAAATTTGTCCTTGTTCCAATTTTCGGGGTTATTGCGTATATACGCGGTAATGCGTTGAAACGATTCATGGTTTCGGATAATATGGTCGTGATACCGGGGTTGCCATGCAAATTCGGGGTGGGTTTTGCGGGCATTGGTGGTTACACCAATTTTAAAACCGCGAATGATGGATGCCAAATTTTTGGTTTGTGGTCCAAATTTATTTTTTGGGTTGGTGGGGTTGGTGGGGGCATTGGTGGGGTTGATGGTTGGGGCATTGGTGGGGTTGATGGTTGGGGCATTGGTGGGGTTGATGGTTGGGGCATTGGTGGGGTTGATGGTTGGGGCATTGGTGGGGTTGATGGTTGGGGCATTGGTGGGGTTGGTAGAGACGCAATGCATTGCGTCTCTACGGGCCATACCGTCCGCCGTACCACGTTTGGTATTGTATTTATTTTGGCCGATAATTATTATGGCGTGAAAATGATTGGGCATTATTATATATTCGCCCATGAACAAATTCATATCGGGACGCATTTCAAATGTTTTTAACCATTCGGTATTCACAATTTTTCCGATTTCGGATAACCTAATTTGGCCTGCCATAATATCACCCAAATAATGTTGGCGGTGCTGGGTACATATGGTAACAAAATAGGCCGCATTGCATCCGTAATCCCAATTTTGCAGGCGGGCGGATGGTATGCGGTATTTATTTTGAAATTTCTGGGTCATGGGTAATACAGGTTTTGGTATTTACATTAAACAAACATTTTTTGTAACAATCCTTTTTTCCATTGCTGCGATGCCTCTATTTGTTGTGCCGTTTTTTCTATTTTTTTATCAATGGACGATAGAAAGGAGGCGATTTTTTGTTGTTCGGGAAAAATAGGAATACTTATTTTGATTTCAGACAAATTCGTTTTGGAAATTCCTAAAACAGAAATACCTGTTGCCAAGCGCATAATTTGTTTTCTTACATAGTAACACTGCATTAGATATGCCTTAAAACCGATTGCTACTTGAGTTTTATCTCTAGCAATATAGGTATGCAAACCTGCAATTAGACTCTGCCCATCTAGCTTAATTACTTCTATAGCTTTACCAATATCTTTATAATCTTCAGAAGCATCAGCAATTATTAAATCTCCTTCTTTACAATACTGGGTATCTTTTATCTTTGATAAATCAATATTCTCATTTACATATGGAACATGTTCTTTACTAATATCAAAATTAGCACTGTACCTTGTATGAATATCACCATAATGAATATTTTTCACGTTACCAGACTTGTAATTTAAGTAACTTCGAGAGAATGAATTGGTGTTTACAAATTCAACAACCTCCCCCAACTTTTTCTCTTCCCAATCAGGATAATCATTGCCATTTTCATCCTTAAAACGAATAGCTTGTGAGAATAACTTTTGCATCACCCCTTTTTTGTATTGCTCCAATTGGGCTTTCTTTTTTTGTAGCAGGTTTATGCGCTTATCAACTGAGGTGAGGAAGTTGGCTATGCGGGTTTGTTCTTTAATTTTAGGAAACGCTATTTTAAACCCCTTAATACTCTCAAAGTTTAAACCTTCACGACCGCTCCCTGTTTGTCCCTGAAATACCAATTTTTGACCTCTCCAAGAAGTTAAATAAGGTTGAAGAAAATTCGGGTTAAAATTATCTAATCTTATAATACAAACATGCTGATTAACATTGCCCTCATCGAATTTTTCAGGAACTACACAACTCCTACCAATTGACCCTCCAGTAATATTAAGTAGAATATCGTTTGAATACACCTTACTCGATTTCATTTCTTCATGCACAGATTCAGGGATATGTGTTGAATCAAGTTCTAGTCGATTGCCAGTTACGTTTTGACTCCGTATGAAAGGAATACCACCTTTGACATATACTTCTTCTCCTCCTTTGGGGGTTTTACCACTCCCTATTTTTGAAGTAATCTTAGATAGTTTTAGCTCAGTCCATTCACCTAAAAATTCAGGAAATCGTAGATTAGGAATTAATTTACTCTCCATCCTCTTTACTTTTAAAAGGTGGAACAATTAAATTGTCTTGAACAAGATTACAAGGATTATATGAATACAGGATTTTATTATGGATTTGACCGCTGGATTGCTTGTTGGCCATAAGGATTATATGTTGGATGCTACTCATTTTTTTAGATTTTTGTTATACACTCTTTTAAAGTCGAGACTTTGTGCGCCAAAGTTTATTAATAAGCCATCTGCTATATTGTAAGCTTCGCAATAGTTGATGGCCTGGGCTCTATGCACATCCTCTAGTTTTTCGATGGCTTTAATTTCGAGCATTACACATTCTTCAATAAAAAAATCGACTCTACGTGTACCAATGTGTTGCCCTCTGTAACTCAAATCCATTTCCATTTCGCGCTGAAAGTTAATGTTTTCGTGCTGGAACTCGATGGCTAGTGCCCGCTGGTAAATTACTTCTTGAAAACCATTGCCCAAGGTTCGATGGACTTGCATTGCGCAACCAATCACCTTATGGGTTAACTGATCCACTTCTTCTTTATTCATAGTGTATTTTCGTTTAAAGCAAGGTGTTTATACTTAATAGTTCGTTAAGGTTTTGAAAGCATTGAATGTTAAGCAATTGTGACAGAGGAGGCGAATTTATTAAACGCATGATTTTAAGTGTCTTGTAAATCAGTCTCATGTTTTTTGTCTTAATTCTAACGATCTATTGTATACTAAAATGGCGTTTTTATTCCTAACTCAGCGCAATATTCACTAATCTCTTTGTTTACATCTGCCAGGTCAACATCTAAGCCTTTCAAATTATTGGCTACTTCTGCCAAATCAATTTCTTCTTCTTCTTCAAAGGTATCCACATAACGTGGTATGTTTAGGTTGTAGTCGTTTTCGGCTATTTCGTTCAGTGTAGCTACATAACTGTACTTGTCCTTGGTTTCGCGGGCCCTATAGGTTTTAATAATTTCTTCTACATCCTCATCGCGCAAAGCGTTTTGGTTGCCTTCTTTAATAAAATGGTTGTCGCCACTGGCATCAATAAAAACTACGTTGTCGTCGGCTTCACGGCATTTTTTAAACACCAAAATACAGGTAGGTATGCTGGTTCCGTAAAAAATATTGGCAGGCAGGCCAATTACGGCATCCAAATAGTTTTTGTCTTTTATCAGGTACTTACGTATAACGCCCTCGGCAGCTCCACGGAATAAAACCCCATGCGGCAATACGGTGGCCATGGTTCCGTTGTCGGCCAGTTGGTGCACCATATGTTGTACAAAGGCATAATCGGCTTTGGTTTTGGGGGCTAGTTTTCCGTAATCGCTAAAACGCTCGTCGGTACTGTTTAGTGGGTTTACATCACTTTTCCAGTGTGCAGAAAAGGGCGGATTGGCTACTACGGCTTCAAAACGTTTGTCTTGGTGTTGGGGGTTTTCCAGGGTATCATCCTGCCGTATGTCGAAGGCACGGTAATGTACACCGTGCAAAATCATGTTCATACGTGCCAGGTTGTAGGTGGTGCGGTTCATTTCTTGTCCGTAAAACTCGCTTACATCTTTTACCTCTTTAGCCACACGCAGCAATAAAGAACCTGAACCGCATGTAGGGTCGTACACCGATTTAAGCTTGGTTTTACCGGTAGTTACCAGCTTGGCCAATATTTTACTGACCTGCTGCGGGGTATAAAACTCACCTGCCGATTTGCCGGCACCTGCTGCAAATTTACCAATGAGGTACTCGTAACTATCGCCCAGTACATCGGCGTCTACCTCGTTCAGTTTAAAATCTATTTTATCCAGGTAGTTGAGTATTTTAACAATTATTTCGTTACGGGCTCCAACGCTGCGGCCAATTTTGGTAGAGGCTAGGTCCAGATCCTCGAACAAAGCGGTAAAGTCATCTTCCGATTCGGTGCCCATAGTGCTTTGCTCAATGTGGTTCATCACGGCCTGCAGGTCTTCTATTATATAGTTGCTTTCGCTTTCGGTGTCGGCATTTCCTTTGGCGGCCAATTCCGAAAACAACTCCTTGGGCAACAAAAAGTAACCCAGCTTTAGCAGGGATTCCTCTTTAATGGCCTCCAATGTTTCTGTATCGCTTACTTTTTTATAGTCGGTAACTTCCTCACCTTCCAACAATTTGTTGGCATATAAATATTGCTTTTCGCTCAGGTACTTATAAAAGATAAAACCGAGAATATAATCGCGGTAATCGTCTGCACTAATCTTTCCGCGCAATAAATTGGCAATACCCCAAAGCTGGGCTTCCAATTGTTTTTTTTGATCTTCTGACATTGTTTGTTACTTTAATTTACTATAGCTCAAAATTAATGGGAAGGGTGTAACTTACTGCAAAACAAAATTAATAGGTACTGTATAACTTACTTTAATTGGTTTGCCTTCATGAACGCCTGGTTTCCAATCATTCATTTGTTTTACTACTCTCACAGCTTCCTTCATTAAAACGGGACATTCATTGCATACTGGATAAACCTCGCAAACACAACCTTGAGCATTCACTATAAATTGAATATATATCCTCCCTGTTTTTCCGTTCTCTTGTGCAGAAATAGGATATCTGACACTTGTAGCTATATGTTTTCTTAAACCCATATCTCCACCAGGATACTGTGGCATTTCATCAACAGAAGTTTTTTGTAAAACTGGTTTCTTTTCTCTGGAGGTTATCTTACCTTCTTTAGAAACATGAAAATCAGAATCCCCAATACTGGCTTTAAAAACATCTTCATCCTTATTGTAGTAGATGCCACTAAAATAGCTATCGCCAATTAATTCTCCTTGCCTATTTATATAGCCATAAATCCAATTCCCCGACCCATATTTCAATGTATCGGGGTTTGTCTTAAGTACTTTTGCATACTCCCCATTAAAATCTCTGACCATTTCAAACTTAGGAGGTATAACAACCTCTCCCCTTTTATTTATATATCCATATTTATCTCCATATGAAAAATATGCTAATCCTTCAGAGAACGAACCTGCATTATAAAATTGATGATCTAAAACAAGCTTTCCTTCGGGATTGATATATCCAAATTTTAGATCATTCTCCACTAATGCTAATCCTTCACTAAAAGGTTCTGCAAACGAAAATGGATCAATGGATTTATTTACTCTACCTTTTTCGTTTAATAAATGGTAGTATCCTTTTCTGTATTTAAAATTGAGGGATGATGAGGTTTTTTGGGCTTGTGTGTAGTATTTATTTAAACATAAAAGCAATGTAAGGATTATAAGTATCCTTATTTTATAAACATTAGAACTACTGAAAAATATAAACTTTTTTAAAGTTTGATAATCCGGCATAGACATGTTTGGTTCTTTTTAATAAAGTTCAAGGATAAAAATTATGCCTATTGAATATTAAACAAGAAGTATCAAAAAGCAAAACATCCCATTATAAAATTTAATTAATATCAAAATTAATAGGTATTGTGTAACTTACTCTTAATGATCTTCCATTGCTTTTTCCAGGTATCCATTGGGGCATTGATTTAACTAACCTCATTCCTTCTTTTAATAAAATTGGAGGAGCTTTATGCGCAGGCATCACATCTGTTACATTTCCATTTTCATCTACAACAAACTTGAAATAACACCTGCCCTTAATCTCATTAAGCAAAGCTGAAATTGGATATCTTGTTTGTGTATGTATATATCTTGATAAAGCATACTCACCTCCATTAAACATTGGCAACTCACCTCCATTAGATTTTTCTGATTGTAGTTCTTTTTCAAGAAAAGAAAAACCTCCTTCTGCCGAAAGTATAAAAAGAGAATCCCCTACAACGCCTTCTATATTCCCTTCTTCTTTAAAAGTAATCCAGCTGAAATACCTATTCGAAACCAATTCTCCATCTTTGTTTATCAGACCTTCCACCCATCTGGTTGCACCATACTTTTCTACGTCTGGATTTCTTATTAAAACCCTGGCGAATTCTCCATAAAAATCGCATATTCTATCAAATTTAGGCTCTATGACAAACTCTCCTTCTTTATTGATATATCCATATTTGTCTCCAAAAGATGCGTATGCCAAACCGTTATTAAATGATCCTGCATCATAATATTGGTAATCAACAACCAAGGCTCCTGTTGTATCTATATATCCAAATGCAAGATTTTTCTCTACAAGTGCTAAACCTTCACTAAATGGTTCTGCATAGGTAAAAGGATCAATAGATTCTCTTATATTTCCATTAGCATCTGTTAGAAAATAATAATTGCTTTGAAAGCTAAAACCATATTTCGCTTCGGGTTCTTGAGCGCATACATCAATTGAATTAATTGATACAAGCAGTACTAAAAAACAAAGTGATTTATTGAAATATGTATAAAATTGACTCCGTATTGCGATATACTTGAATAAATGATCGTTTGGCATATGTAGTTCTTATTTTGATGCACAAAGATAACAATTATGTCTACTACACATACATTTGAATGCATTAAAAAACGAAACACCCCATCTTTCAACTTTTTGAAAAATAAGGTGTGATTGATTGATTGCACACAAGCATTACTCACATGAATATAGCTTGTATTATATGCAAAAACCTTTTATGAACCTAGGTTATAAATATATTATTCGATAAACTAAACAACCTTAATTCTTAACTAAGATCATCAATATAAGTAAGAGAGTAAGTACTCAATATTTCGGATTATAATATCCTTATATTCTTTAAATTGGAAAAGTTGAAATTTTTAATTGCTCCATGATAAGTATGAAAACAAAAATCGGTAGGTATATTAGGGTCTTCTTCCGCCATATTAAAGCTTATCATTTTTCCCTTAAAAGAAAAGGTATCTTCATCATCATCTGAATCCCCCAGAATTATTTCCACTTCCTTTTGAATTATTTCATCTAATTCTTCCTTTGTATATTTCGACATAGTAATTATTTTATTTAGTCTTTGCAAAAAACTCAAACTACTGCGTTATACTTGCCATAAAAATACTCATTTACACAAGTTAAACTCCGTTTTTTCTGGCTTCGAAAGCCTTGTATTTTGAGCCTTCTTATCAAAGACTTTAAAATTATATAGTTTTCTTATTAGCACTATTTATGATTTTCTAATCAATCGGGAAAATACAAATTATCTTTATGTAATTCAAATTCATGTTGAGTATGCAAAATATCTACTTCATATTATTCTTTTAATTTAAGGATAAGCAGATTACCATTTAATTAAAACATCACTAAACTACACTTACACTTATTTTATACCAATTTTATTATCAATAGAATGTTAGAATAAAGACATGAGACATAAGACTGATTTACAAGATACTTAAAATCAAATATTTAATCCAAACGCCCTCATTACTACAATTGTCTATCTTTCAATATCTTACAAAAAATCAACTAACTATTGATTATGAAATGAACCTTAAATTAATTCGGAGTTTATTAGTTTATCCAAGGCAAAAATTTGAGGAGTAGCCTAAGCTCCAAGGATATTATTTAACAAAGTATAAACTCAAAAAAAAGAAGAATTAGATTTACTTCATGGTAATACTGAAATTCTACCACTATTGTCCGGTTAAAATTTAACTTCAAAATAGTTTGCCTGTAACTGTCTCAAGCCGACGGGCTTTTCATTTTTTTCTAAAAGATTATTGCTTCACTCGGCATAGCTCAAGTAAACTAGGCTCTGCTCTCGTTTATCGCAATAATTGCCTACAGCAGCAAAAACGAAACACAAATTGCACTGCAATTTGAGCCGCCACTGCTGATAAAATTGCTAAAAATCTAATCGTTACACTAAAATCAAAGAACTCACTACGCTCAAACAGCTTTGATTTTTTACGCTACACTCTTCGATTTCCTTAACGCATTTTATCAGAGGTGGAAAAACAAGCCTATTTCAAATGAAACCACCTACAATACTTGTGATATAACATCTTCATAACAATTCTAAAAAGTTAAGCGGACACCAATGATATTATATATCCAAAGGACTTAATGCATTAATTTTATTTCGACTCCTTACGTAAGTATAAACCATAGTAGTACGTACATCTTTATGACCTAACAATTCCTGCACTGTACGAACATCATAACCAGCTTCGAGCAAATGTGTAGCAAAAGAATGACGAAAAGTATAACAAGAAGCATTTTTAGTTATTTGTGCTTTCCGAATTGCATTTTTTACAGCTTTTTGCAAAATACTTTCGTGCCTATAGTGTTGTACAAGTTTTCCAGAACGAGAATTTATAGTTAATTTTTTAGACGGAAAAATATATTGCCAACCTGGTTCCATACATTTATTAGAGTACTTCCTCTCCCACTCTTCGGGCATAGAAACTCCTGCAAATTCTTCCTCCATCATGTTTTCTTCTAATTTAATTTTCACCTTTTCAATTTGTCTTTTCAGTGGTTTAATTAGCAACCGTGGAAGCATCGTTCTACGATCATTATCCCCATTTTCTGAACGAACAATTATTTCATTGAGTTTAAAACTAATGTCGTTTATTCTCAGCTTCAAACATTCACTCAGCCGCAATCCACTGCCGTATAAAATAGAAGCCATAAGATGAAATTCACCATGTAAGTTCAACAACACCTCTCTTACTTCATCACAACTAAAAACTACAGGTAACCGTTTTCCAATTTTGGCATGTTTAAATCCTAAGTTATCGAGAGGTAATTTCAATACTTTTTTAAATAAGAATACCAATGCATTTAATGCTTGATTTTGCGTGGAAGCAGATACTTTCTTTTCCTCTGCAAGGTATGTAAGAAATTCATCTATCTCCTTTACCCCCATCTCTAAAGGATGTCTTTCGTTATGAAAAGCTATAAAACGATATACCCAATCTACATAGGTTTTTTCTGTACTAAAGCTGAAATTATTGATGTGTACTACTTCCCTAACTTGATCTAATAGCTTTGATCTTTTCATTGAAGGAAATTTTTTGATATATATCTATACTAATTTAACACATTACCTTCCTTTTTGCTATAAAAAAATCTATTTAAATCATACTATACAGATACCATCCACTTTGATTCCTTTTTTTAATAAGCAATTTGTATTAAATTAAATATAAATCTACTTAAGTAAGTTTCAATCATATATATGGTAATGACAAGATGAACCTGTATTGCTAAATCTCATCTAATTGTCTATATGCACTGCATAAACGGTCAGTGCAGTGTGTATGGTTAAGTTTAAAATTGACCGCAATTTAAAATCAAAAAAAATGGCAATTCTTAGTTTTAATGGTCGCGTAAATATTGCAGTAAGAATCGTGACAGAACAATATCCGGAAGCTAAACTTTACGAAGCTGATGGTATATCATCTAGCGGTCCAACTACTGATCCTGCAAGAATTGATCAATTACGAGTTGTATTCCAAAACGTGAATAACACCACTGTAATTATCAAAGAAGTTGCCTATGGCGAATTCGGAGAGCCTCAACTTATTCATGAACCTTGGCTAGAAGATGTTGTTATTCAATGGCCAATCAAAATGGATCTTCCAGAAGCTAATAAACTAAAAGAAGAAGCCGGTTATAAAAATCCTTACGGAGCTGTAACCTTACGCAATCCACTAGGTCCCACAATAAATAATCCATACTTTATTTTTGGTGGAAATCCTGCAGAGCCTTATATCTTTGTTGATACTGTTACAGGCAAAGTACATTTGAGTAACCAGAAACCTACAGTTGTTAAAACTTCCTATTCCAGTTCTAATTAGTCTTTGCAAGAAAACATCAAATACTGCGTTACACTTGCCAGAAAAATACTCATTTACACAAGTTAAACTCCGTTTTTTCTGGCTTCGCAAGCCTTGTCTTTGACGCCTTCTTATCAAAGGCTTTGAAATTATCGAGTTTTCTTGCAGTCACTAATTAGTAGAATCTGATACTATTAAAATTTAGTTTAACATTCACTTTTTAAAAGTTATACTAAACGTTAGTAACAATAAAATTAGGCGAACACCCTGCAAATAAAGACAAGTAAAGTTTAAGTTAAGGTCACATTGTCTTGTTATTGCAATAAGTAATCTCTCTGAGGTCGATTTATGTTAGTAATTGACTTACTGTACATAAATACCCTCAGAGGGAATATTAATATAGCTTTTTTGTTACAATATGCTCAGTAAGTTTAATTCTTACAATCATAAACTAATTGCATGTTAATAAAGGGATAAACGTGTTAATCTAAGTTTTACCACTACGCTAATTATTATAATAAAATTGGAGGAAAAAATATGTTATCAAAAATATTATCAAAACCTAAGGAAGATACCAAAACGTTGAAATCACAAGGATTAAAATCTGAAGAAATTAAAGATATTATCACTGAGGTAGGAGGCAACCGTTTTGTTACTCAATCAATACCTAAATATGAAATGCCAGAAGAAGAGCTCACTCCACGTGCCGCTTACGAACTGGTTCATAGCGAAATGTTATTCGACGCTAATCCTCGACTCAATATGGCCTCTTTCGTAAATACATGGATGGAAGACGAAGCCAAAAAACTTATCACCGAAAACCTCGATAAAAACTTTATTGATAAACCCATATACCCGCAAACCATAGAACTACAAGACCGCTGCGTTGCAATGATTGCAGATTTATTTCATGCTCATGCCCTAAATCCTCACAACATTCCTGTTGGAACAGCTACAGTAGGTTCTTCCGAAGCAATTCACTTGGCCGGACTAGTAATGAAATGGAAATGGAAAGAATGGGCCAAAGGTAAATATCCGGGCAAACCCAAACTTATCATGGGTTCTAATGTGCAAGTTTGCTGGCTTAAGTTTACCAAATATTTCGAGGTTGATGAAGTAAAAGTTCCTCTTACCCAAAACAACCTTCTGGACATAGACAAAGTTATGGAACATGTAGATGAATGCACTATTGGAGTGGTAGGCATTTTGGGTAATACTTACAGTGGTGAATATGATAACATTAAGGAATTGAATGATCGGATAGATAAATTTAACAAAAATTCTAGTTGGAAAGTTCCTATTCATGTTGATGCTGCCAGTGGTGGCTTTGTAGCTCCATTCCTACCCGATCAAAAAGATATTACATGGGATTTTCGTTTGAAATGGGTTAAATCCATCAATGTTTCAGGTCATAAATATGGCCTTGTGTATCCAGGTGTTGGTTGGGCAATTTGGCCACATCAAGATGATATACCTAAAGATCTAATTTTTAAGATTAAATATCTTGGAGAAGAGCAAGAAGATTTCGGTTTAAATTTTTCTCGTGGCGGTGCTCAAATCATAGCTCAATATTACAATTTTATTCGTCTTGGTAAAGAAGGATATAGTCGAATAATGAGAAATCTTATCGAAATGTACAAGGTTTTGGTTAATACATTCAAAGAAATGAAAATTGAACTTGAAAACGATACATTTAAACCCTTTCAATTGGTACGACAAAATGATATTCCTGGTCTGCCCTTGGTTTGTCTTACACTCACTCCTGAAGCAAAAGAGTTGGGCTTAAAAATGGAAGCTATTTCCCATAAAGCAAGAGAACGAGGTTGGGTGTTTCCTGTATATCCAATGGCCGCACCTAAGAAAGATGTTACGGTAATGCGTATGGTTTTAAGGGAAGGTTTTAATGATGCAATGGCCGAGAAGATGACCGAAGATATTCAATGGGCAGTTAATGAGGTATTAAAGTATGGTGCAACTACATACCTTGATTTAATTGAAGAACATGCCACTGTTTGTTAAATAGTCTTTGCAAGAAAACTCAAACTACTTCGTTTCGCTTGCCAGAAAAATACTCATTTACACAAGTTAAACTCCGTTTTTTCTGGCTTTGCAAGCCTTGTATTTTGAGCCTTCTTATCAAAGACTTTGAAATTATAGAGTTTTCTTGCAGGCACTAAATAATATATGTTATATCCTTAAAAGAAGAAATTATGGAATATTATGATGATACGCAGTTTACTGATAAAAATCAAAATCTTTTGAAAGAATTGGGTCTTTACAATGTTCAGCTTGAAAAAACTGCCGAACAAGAAATTAAGCAAGAAATTGAATGGGGACAAGCAAAACTCGATTTACTTAGCAATGTTAAAAGAGAGTATCTTGAGTGTGTTTATACCATAAAAGGAGCTCCCAAAACATCAAAGATTAAAGTTTTTGTAGCAACTGAATGCGGTGCTCCACCAGCAATAATTAATACATCAGGTCATGAACAAGGTGGTGGTGTTTTACATTTTGGTTATATTTTTCATGATGATAAAGAAGATGTAAAAGCTATCTTCTTTGTTATCCATCCTAACTCATGGGGCCCATTTCAAAAACGATTCAGAACAAATACCATGCTTGCATTAGTAGATACTGCTATTAATTCTGTTGCTGATAAAGCAGGTGGCAAATTAGGTGCTATTATTGGTGCAAAAGTAGGAACTCTAATTCCTATACCCGTTGTTGGTACAGTTGCAGGCGCTGCTGCAGGTTATTTTATTGGAGAAACTACTGTAGCCATAGTTGATTGTATGGCAGGTGATTATCTTCGATATATTGGAAGTAATTAAAACTCTAATAGAATTTTGTTGGAGAACTCTATGTGAGTTCTCCATATAATAGTTTACAGATAATTCTTCTTTTTTCGTGGCTTCCTGAAAAAATCAATCCCCCCAAAAACAGTATAAATCAATCCTTTCGAATACTAATCATTCGTATCTGGCTTTTCCTTATCGTAAGCCTCAACAATTCTTTGAACTAATGGGTGACGCACAATATCTTTAACATTAAAATGAATGGTTTTAATACCTTTTACATTTTTAAGTATTCTCATGGCCTGCACTAAACCAGACATTGATTTCTTAGGTAAATCAATTTGTGTAATATCACCAGTAACCACATATTTAGTGCTTTGCCCCATTCGCGTTAAAAACATCTTAATCTGGTTAGTAGTAGTATTTTGCGCTTCATCTAAAATCACAAATGCTTCACTCAAAGTTCTACCTCTCATGTAAGCCAATGGAGCAATCTGTATGGTTCCGTTCTCCATGTAGTCTTTCAATTTGGCTCCCGGAATCATATCTTGTAATGCATCATATAATGGTTGTAGATATGGATCAATTTTTTCTTTCATATCTCCGGGTAAAAAGCCCAACTTCTCTCCTGCTTCTACTGCCGGTCTGCTTAATATAATCCTTCGAACCTCTCTCCTTTTTAACGCTCTAACAGCCAATGCAATTGCTGTATATGTTTTACCTGAACCAGCGGGTCCTACTGCAAATATCAAATCGTTTTTTTCGTATTCCTTTACAAATAGTTGCTGGTTAGCTGTCCTTCCCTTTATAGGTTTACCATTAACGCCATATAAAATAACATCATCTACCTCTTTCGCTTTACCAACTGCACCGCTTTCTATAATTTCTATAATCGAATGCTCACTTAATACATTATATTCATTATAATGATCTAACAACAAATGAACTTTCTCTTCGAAATAAGCTACCTCTTCTTCATCTCCCATTGCCTTAAGCCAATCACCACGCGCAATAATTCTTAATTTGGGGAATTTACTTCTTACTAAATCTAGTTTTACGTTTTTAACGCCTAAAAATTCTATTAAATCAACAGAGTCTAAATAAATCAGCTTTTCTATCATATAATCATTTGGGTAATAATGGTTGCAAATTAATAACAATTTAAATTATTCAAGTATGTTTTTTGTAATTACTTGTTAAACTAAAAAGATATATTTGCATTATCAATCTAAATAATTTCAACTTCAAGATTCTGATTCATGCAAGATAAACTGGCCGTATTTGAAGAATTACTAAATATCATGGATGAACTCAGGGAAAAATGCCCCTGGGATAAAAAGCAAACAAACGAATCGTTACGTACCTTAACTATTGAGGAAACTTACGAACTTGCTGATGCTATTATTAAAAACGATGCGGCCTTAATTAAAAAAGAATTGGGAGATTTATTACTTCATATTGTTTTTTATGCCAAAATAGGAGAAGAACAAGAGCAATTTACTATCAAGGATGTAATTTCTTCATTAAATGAAAAATTAATTTACAGGCATCCTCATATTTTTAGCGATACAAAAGTTAAAGACTCAAAAGAAGTAGAGGAAAACTGGGAACGATTAAAATTAAAAGAAAAAGGTGGCAATAAATCTGTTTTATCTGGTGTACCTGAATCTTTACCTGCTTTGGTAAAAGCAAATCGTATACAGGAAAAAGCAAGAGGTGTAGGATTTGATTGGGAAAACAGAGAGCAAGTTTGGGATAAAGTTCAGGAAGAACTCTCTGAGGTAAAGGAAGAAATAATTAATGGCGATCAAGATAAAATTGAAGCTGAGTTTGGTGACTTGCTTTTTTCAATAATTAATTCTGCACGCTTATATGGCGTAAATCCTGAAAATGCGTTGGAACGAACAAATAGAAAGTTTATTTCCCGCTTTAATTACCTCGAAGAAAACACAATAAAAAAAGGTTTAGATTTAAAAGAGATGTCGCTCGAAGAAATGGATAAGATTTGGGAAGAAGCTAAAAAAACAGAGTAATATTTGGCATGGACATTAGTAAATTAGATACTAGTCATTTGTCATTGGTGAATATGAGAAAAGAGAAATTATTATTGAGAAACAAATATTATTAAGTACCCTAAATACCAATAACTTTTAATAAACAACCTGCCGCATGAAGCGTATGGAAATTAACCTTACTAACTTTCTAAATTGAATAGAGCCAAAGCGTTGTATTTGTTTTTACATTTCATTTCAAAAGCCAAATTAGCGATTGGGCATTGTTTGTCGAAGCCACAAACTTTTTAAAACAAGGTGAACTACATTTGCTTTATCATGTTTTTTTGCACCTAGTGCTTGTTTATCAATGAATCACTAATCGATCTCGCATTTTCGGTTTTAAAAAATCAATAATTCTTTGTCGTTCGTTTGAATCTTGCAGATTATATTCAATCAACTCACTATTGTAAAAGATTTTAAATGTAGCTTGTGAAATTTCTATTTTATCAATGTTCGAGTATTTTCTGTCACCAAAAATTCCTAAGTCTTTATGTCTGATAAATTTTTGAGTAAATAAGAATAAATACGTCGTTCGACTTACAAAAGCTGAATAAATCATCAATAATCCAATGTAGAAGAAATAATCAAGCCCCATAAATGACAACTCTTTTGGGCTTTTAAGTATTCCCCAAAAGACAAGTGCTATTCCCACAATTACTGTTACTATCTTAGTAAAGAAACCTTTTTTATCAGGTCTTATTGAAAGAAAGCTACCGCTTTTTAATTTTCTAAACTCAACAATATTCTCAATTGTGATTATTGACGCAAGAATGATTAGCATTATAGGTAGCATTATTCCTGTACTATATAATGCAAAACTTAATTCTGTTAAAGCCAATAGAACTAATATTATTAAAATCCAGTTATGTCTTTTCATTTTTTAGTTATTCTAGCAATTAAAGTAGAATTAATAGCGGTCTTTACATTCGCCACTCCCCTGATATAAGTTTATAGGAAATATTACCAATGACAACTGACCAATGACTAATAATTTACTACAATCTAACACTTCTTATCCAACTCAACAGCACTAAAAATATATGTTTTAAACAAGTCTATATCTATTTCATTGTTGGTATAAAAAGTTTTTGAACGAATCTCCTTCTTGTCTTTTCCTTCAAGGTAACCTATTTCATCATCTAATAAATATCCTTTACAAAAACCTATCATAACTCCACCTTTATCAACTCTTCCCCACGGAACTGATGACGGCCAAATAAAAAGTACACGTTTATTTAAATAATAATATGGAACATTATAAGACAATTTTTCTGTGCAAAAGGGAATGTAACTCAAAATCAAGTCTCTCAGAAAATTAACAATCTTCAATTCATCCTCAGGTAAAAAGCTAAGAAAATCATCTATCGAGTTAAACTTAACAGGCTGAATCTTATTCATGAATTCACTCAACAATTTTCATTTCTGTTCTACGATTTTTAGCTCTTCCCTCTTTGGTATCGTTGGATGCAACAGGTTGCTTCATACCTTCACCTTTAAATGATAATCTATCTGCATTAATTCCTGCATTTACTAAATACCTATACACTTCTCTCGCCCTTTGCGCACTTAAATTTAAATTGTACTCTTGCGAACCAACATTATCAGTATGTCCTATCAATTGAATCTTCAACTTCTCATTCTCATTTAAAAACAAAATAAGCCTTTGTAATTCCACCTCCGATTGAGATTTTAATTGATACGAATCCGTTTCAAAGAAAATATTGTTAAGCACAATTTGCTCTCCAACCCTAAGTGGTTTTAAGAAAATATTTAGTATTTGAGGATCTTTAAGAGTAGAAGTTGAATCCATTTCAAAGTGATCTGAATAAAATAAATATCCTTTTTTAGAAACATTTAATGCGTACGATCCTCTTTGAGGTAAACAAACCAAAAATTCCCCTGAGAAACCTGTGGACTGTGCTTCAACCACCATTTTTCCATCACTAAGATTCTTTAATTCAAACGAAGCATTCAATTGTTTTCTTGTTCGTATATCAAATACTCTCCCTTTTACATAAGAAACTGGTCGTGGTTGAAATTCCTTAGGCATATTAAAAGTATAAATATCTCTACCTCCTTGCGAATCTTCGTACCTATCCGACGAGAAAAAAGCTTTATCTCCACTAGCTGTAATTACCAAACCTACTTCATCTCCTTCGGTATTAATTGGATACCCTAAATTAATTGGTTCAGAAACAAATTCATCGTCTTCCATTTTAGCCATAAATAAATCTGCCTGCCCCAATCCAGGCCAACCCTCCGAAGCAAAATATAAAGTATTGTTATCGGGATGAATAAACGGTGAAAGTTCATCGGCCACAGTATTAACCATATCTCCAAGGTTCTCGGGTCTTGAAAAATAAGGTGTGCCATCTGGTTTTAAACCAATTATCCTTGCTCTCCAAATATCATTTCCTCCCTTTCCTCCTGCCCTGTTACAGGTATAATATAACGTTCTTCCATCTGAAGAAAAAGAAGGCTGAGATTCCCAAAATGGTGTATTCACAGGTGCACCAATATTTTTAGGTGAACTCCATCCATTGGCTGTTCTGTAACTAAAATAAATATCACAAGAACCTCTACTATCAGAGCGGCCACATGCGGTAAAAAACATCCAGTTTCCATCAGTAGAAAGGGCTTGTGCTCCCTCGTTACTCAATGTATTTATTGGTTTTGGTAATCTTATTCTATTAGTCCATTTTCCATTTTCGTCCTTAACTGTCCTGTAAAAATCTTCATGATAAAGATTTGACATAGCCATCGGATATGGCTGCTGATTTATAGCCGAATCTCTGGCAACCAATACTGTATATACAAGAGTTTGCTCATCTGCAGTAATACTTGGCCAATACTCATTATACTTACTATTAACAGCAGGGCCTAAATTTTTAGCTTCAATATTTTTAGGTTTTTCTAACGTTTCTTGTGCAAATAAAGCTCTCTTAATCCATTCTTCTGACTTTCGCCTATATTTTGTATCCTTCGTTTTTGTTAAATATTTTTTAAACCACTCAATAGACTGTACATAGTTCTTAATATTAAAATTTGCCTCCCCCAAACTGTAATAACAGAAAATTAGATATGTAGAATCTATTCGAATTATGTTTTCAAGATATTCTATTTGCCTAGCATAATTCTTTTGTTCGAAAAAAACTTCCGACATTAAATGGTGTGCTTCAACAAATTGATTATCTTTTTTTAATGCCTGATTAAGTGGACCTTTTGCTAACTCAAATTTATGAGATCTATAGTAAGATAAAGCCTTATTATATAATCCTTCTGCTTTTTTTGATTCGGTAGACAATTTTTGAGAATGAACGCTAATAGCTACACCAAATATTAGTATAATTCCCAAAACCAAAAAGTAAAATTTTCTCACTCTATTATGCTTATAATGGTAAATTCCAACAAATTTAAAACAATTGAACGAATTCTATTAGTTAAGTCACAATTAATAAAAAACTTGACAGTTAATGATAAGCTTTGTAATTTTATAAATAGACTAAATTCTCGATGCATTTTCTTCAAAAAATAACTCCCAACTTAAAATAAAAGCCATTAGCCATGAAATTAAACAAATCTACACACACCCTTGAAATTGACGAAGTTAAGGCAGTTTTACTTAATCTTATTAAGGCACAGGAAACTGGTAATATCGAAAAATTTTCGTCATGCTTTGCTCATGATACTGACTTGATGAACATTGGAACCGATATTGACGAAATATGGAAAGGGTGGGATGAATTTTTCACCTATATGAAACATATGGTCGAACTGCGCAAGGGACTAAAAATATCTTCTAGAAATACAAAAATATGCGTTGCCGAAAATGGTAATATTGCTTGGTACTCTCAACTTATCGATACTTGTATTGAAACCAAAAGTGACCCGTTTAGGCTAGAAGGATTTAGACACACAGGGGTAGTACAAAAAATTGATAATCATTGGAAAATTGTACAATCTCATACGTCAGTAGCTCTTGATGAAGAAATTGATGAAACGTTTATAAATCATCATCAACAAAATATGAAAACCTGAATATTAATGATTATGAATCAAGGAAATTAATACTTCCATTTTGCGAGTTACAAATAGCAAAATAAAAGTATAGCCATTTAATGACCCCTAGTTCAAAATAGATATATATTTTTGCTCTATTTATGGTTGGTATTTAATTACCAACCATTTTTTATGCAATAAATCAAAGATATAGCTGATTATTAAAATGAACATAGAACAACTGACTAAACAACTCGAAAAATACCGTAGTAAGCAAAATATATTAATTGTTGCTGATTATATTATAAAAAATCCAGATTTATTAAACTTACTATTTCAAATTATCTGTGACCAAAACAACGAAAAAAAATGGATTGGAGCCTGGGCATTAGATCACATTCATCAAAAAGAACCAAAATTGGTAGAAGATTACATTGATAAGTTGATTTTAATATTCAAAGAAACAGATTCTACAAGCGTTCAGCGTATTTTTGGAAAAATATTATCACTTTATAATATTAATGATAAGGTAGATGGTGATTTTATTAACCTTTGCTTCAATATCATTGAATCGGAAGAAATACCTGTTGCTGTTAAAGTACATGCCATGCAATTACTTTTTAACATATCTTCTAAATATCCCGAACTAAAACAAGAACTCAGAATTATAATTGAAGAACATATACCCAACAACACAGTTGGCTTTAAAAGCAGAGCAAATAAATTGCTTAAAAAGTTGTAGACAATTACTTAAGACGATCTTTGAAGAGCTTTTTAAACTTATCAACTTTAGGACCTACTACCATTCGGCAATATGGTTGATTTGGATTATTAGAAAAATACTCCTGATGATAATCTTCTGCAACATAAAAATTAGAATATTTCGTAATTTCAGTTACAATTGGATCTTGATATAATTTTTGCTCTGTGATTAACTTAATCTGTTCCTCTGCAACGCTTTTTTGTTTTTCGTTATGATAAAAAATTGACGATCGATATTGAGTCCCAACATCAGCTCCTTGTCTGTTTAATGTAGTTGGATCGTGAATAGACCAGAATACTGTAAGAATATCAGCAAAAGATATAATATCAGAATCGAACGTAATTTGACAAACTTCAGCATGTCCGGTAGTTCCTTCACATACCTCTTTGTAAGTAGGATTTGCATTATGCCCACCAGAATAGCCCGACTCAACAGATATTACTCCTTTAAGTTGATCATATACAGCTTCTACACACCAAAAACAACCTGCTCCTAATGTTGCTTTTTCTTTATTTTTTGCTTCTGAATTCATAAATATTAATAAAAATGAAAATAATAAAAATACCCCCTTCATAACCTGCTAATTTAAGCAGCCTACATACCATTTTAAATACAATAGTAAGCTTTTGTTTTATAAATTGAAACAACGATACTACAAATCGGTTCATAAAAAGAATAATCCTATTACAGTGTTTTATTAAGGATTATTAATTTTGTTTTTCTGAATAACATGTAAAATATGAATGGTTATCCCCCTTTGGCAGAAAGACAACGTCCAAATTCTTTGGATGGATATATAGGTCAACATCATTTAGTTGGTAAAGATGCTGTATTGCGTAAAATGATAGATTCTGGTGTTGTTTCTTCCATTATTTTATGGGGACCTCCTGGTGTTGGTAAAACAACATTAGCTAAAATCATTTCCCAGCAATTAAACAGACCTTTCTACGTCTTATCAGCCATTAATTCAGGAGTTAAGGATATAAGAGAAGTTATTGAAAAAGCCAAAAAAAGTAAATTTTTTAATAGCCCTAACCCAATATTATTTATCGATGAGATACATCGTTTTAGTAAATCGCAACAAGACTCTCTTCTTGGTGCTGTTGAACAGGGTATTGTTACTTTAATTGGTGCAACAACAGAAAATCCATCCTTTGAAGTCATATCTCCATTACTTTCAAGATGCCAGGTTTATGTATTAAAATCATTAGAAATTGATGATTTAAGAAAATTAGTTAATAAAGCCCTAACAACAGATGACTTACTTAAGAAGAGAGAAATAATAATTAAAGAAGAAGAAGCATTGTTTCGTTTTTCGGGTGGAGATGCGCGTAAACTACTTAATATTTTAGAATTAGTAATAAACGCAACGGATAATGAAACGGTTGAAATTACTAATGATATTGTAACCCAGTGTCTACAATCGAACCCTTCGGCATATGATAAAAATGGCGAAATGCATTATGATATCATATCGGCATTTATTAAATCCATACGTGGTAGCGATCCTGATGCAGCTTTATATTGGCTGGCACGCATGGTTGAAGGCGGTGAAGATCCCAAGTTTATTGCAAGAAGGCTGGTTATTTCAGCAGCAGAAGATATTGGAATGGCCAATCCCAATGCTCTATTACTAGCAAATCAGTGTTTTGAAGCAATAAAAATGGTTGGTTGGCCCGAAGGAAGAATTATTCTATCCCAAACAACTATTTATTTAGCTACAAGCCCTAAGAGTAATTCTTCGTACATGGCTATAAACAAGGCGCAAGAACTCGTTAAAAAAACTGGTAATTTACCTGTTCCCTTGCACCTTCGCAATGCACCAACAAAGCTAATGAAGCAGCTAGGTTATGGTAAAGAATATAAATATTCGCACGACTATCCGGGTAACTTTGTAGAACAGGACTTTATGCCTGAAGAAATTAAAACAAGTAAGTTATACGAACCTCAAAACAATCCACAGGAAATTAAAATATTGGATAGATTAAAAAAACTATGGAAAAGTAAATATTAATGTTAGTAATAAGAGGATTAAGGGTTTCATAACCATTTGCTATTAATCATATACATACAAAGCTTTTTAATTAACCCATCAATAAAAATTCAATTGAATAATTCATACTAATAGAACAGAAGAAATTTGAACAAAAACTTCAACTGAACCTGAAAACCTATCTAATAAATAGCATTTCAGCTTTTCAATAATTTTGTTATTTTTATATAAAATCCTTGTATGAAAATACTCCTTATTTCCCCTACAATTGATGCTGAAAAAAGAACTAACAAAGGTCTTATGATGCCTCAACTTGCTCTTTACATTTTGGAAGGATTAACTCCTCCCGAGCATGAAGTTAAAATTATTGAGGAAGAAACTACCCACATTGATCTTGATCAGGAATGTAATCTAGTTGGAATAAGCTGCATGACAGCAAATGCTCCGAGAGCTTATGATCTTTGTCAGGAATTTAAAAAAAGAGGCAGGACTGTAATACTTGGTGGAGTGCATCCGAGCATCCTTCCTGACGAAGCTTTACAACATGCCGATAGTGTGGTAGTTGGCGAAGCAGAAGGAGTTTGGGAAATACTACTTAACGACTTCCAGAATAATAACTTAAAAAGAAAATATCATGATCCAACACCTGATTTAGAAAAATACGTTCCAAAGGATTTCAGTAAATTAAACACTAAAAGTCTGTTTAATCTTATTCCAATAATGACAACACGGGGATGCCCTTATAATTGTATTTTTTGCTGTGTAACAAATCTTTTTGGAAAAGAAATCAGACATATACCTATTGAAAATGTAGTAAGGGATATTAAGGAATCTGGTGCAAAAAACTTTATGTTTCTGGACGATAATATTATTGGTAATCCAAAATATGCAAAAGAATTGTTTAACGCGATTAAACCTTTAAATATCAAATGGGTAGGACAAGCTTCTGTATCATTACTGGTTAAAGATGATGAACTTTTACAACTTGCAGCAGAAAGCGGATGCAAATCACTTTTCTTTGGTTTTGAAAGTGTGTCTGAGGAACAGTTGCAAACAATGCATAAGGCATTTAAAGAAATTGAACATTTAAAAATTGCCATTAAAAAGATTAAAAAGGCGGGAATTCTTATTCATGCATCAATGGTCTTTGGTTTTGATAGCGACACCAAAGAAATATTTAATGAAACAACTCGATTTTTAATAAGAAATAAAGTAAGTACTGTTTCTTTCAATATATTAACTCCTTATCCTGGAACTAAAATTTATAATGATTTAAAAAATGAGAACCGTTTGACAACTACAGATTGGAAATATTATGATCATAATACAGTTGTATTCAAACCCAAGAATATGACACCTTACGAACTCCAAATGGGTAAAATCAATGCAAGAAAAAAGTTTTATAGCATATCGTCTGTTCTAAAACGATTATTAGGTAACCTGTATAATCCAATTATATACTTTCCAACAAATTACGGACATATGAAACAGGTAAAAGTTGAAAGAAAAAGAATAACAAAACTAAAGTCAGAATTATTTGATAATAATCATTGAAAATATAATCCTATTGGTAAACATCGCATAATACCAATTGCACAGGGAAGCTAGAAAATAAAATTAGGATGAACGTCTTTATTACTTAATTGTTTTCTTCAAACATCAGTTATTAACTGTAAAAAACAATTCAATTGGGATAAATTATGCATAACGAAATTGCTACATTAGGCCTAACCAATAATGACGGAGAGAAAGTTGATTTTATATTAAAAGACATTGGTATAATTTACGATCGCTTAAATGGCATAACGGATATACCACATAAACACGATTATTACACAATCATATTAGTAGAAAAAGCAACAGGAACACATTCAATTGATTTCAAAGAATTCGAAATTAAAGATCATTCTATACATTTTGTTTATCCCGGACAAGTACATAAAGTTTATAATCCAACTCGGCCTATTGGTTGGGTAATGAATTTTAGTGAGGAATTTTTACTTAGAAATAATATTACTCAAAATTTAATAAATCAAGTCTATCTTTATAATACTTATGGGGACTCACCTCCTTTGAAATTAAAACATGAGGAATTTATTAGATTTAAAAATATTATAAACCAGTTTAACTATTACTCCGAAAACCAATCGGTCTATAAAATGGATGCTATTGGTGCGATCTTAAAATTATTCTTTATTCAAATTTCTTCACTATGTTCTGTTCAAAAAAATGAAAATTTAGCTTCATCAACCAGTATAAACAATTTAATGACAAGGTTTAAATCACTGATTGAGAAAAACTTTTCGCATTTACATAAGGTTTCTGAATATGCAAATTTAATGTCGGTTAGCAGCGATTATTTAAATAAATATATTAAATCCCATAGCCACAAATCTGCAAAAGAATTTATACAAGAAAGGTTAATTGTTGAAGCAAAGAGATTACTCCATTTTACTGAAGAAAGTAATAAAGAACTTGCTTATAAACTTGGGTTTGAAGAACCTGCTCATTTTAGTAATTTTTTTAAAAGACAAACTGGTACAACGCCAGGTACATTTAGATTACAAAGTAGAAAAATGTAATATTTACACTTTCAGATCCCTATGTCTGTTATTTGCAATTTATAACCTAATTTTTGCAATGTCGCACCTAATTACTTGCTGTATGTTTGTATTAAACAATTACAGCTATGAAAACTATAATACATAAAGCAGAAGAAAGAGGTCACGCCAACCATGGCTGGTTAAATGCATGGCATTCATTTAGTTTTGCCAACTTTTATAATCCTAAGAAAGTACATTTTGGAGCTCTCCGTGTACTTAACGATGATACAATTGCACCAGGAGCTGGTTTTCCTGAGCATCCTCATGATAATATGGAAATAATTACTATTCCATTGTCAGGAACTCTTGCTCATAAAGACAGTATGGGAAACGAATCAATTATAAAAGCAGGAGAAGTTCAGGTTATGAGTGCTGGTACTGGGATTTTCCACAGTGAATATAACTATGATAAAGAGAAAGAATTAAAGTTATTTCAAATATGGTTGTTTCCAAACAACAAAAATGTTAAACCTAGATACGATCAGGTTTCATTAAAAAGTATCGAAAAGCAAAATGAGTTTTTTCAAATCGTAAGTCCTAATAAAGAAGATCAGGGAGTGTGGATTTATCAAAATGCTTGGTTTCATTTGGGATATTTTGATAAAGCCATAACTAAAAATTATGAGCTTAAACAAAATGGAAATGGCGTTTATATTATGGTTATTAACGGAGAATTAAAAGTTGGAAACCATTACTTAAAAAAACGTGATGCTATAGGAATAACTGAAATAGAAAGCATTGATTTAGAAACAATAAACAATACCAAATTGTTAATAATGGAAGTACCATTAAGCTACTAAAAACTAATAATTATTAAAACTGAAAATTATGAAAACAATTAAATTATTATTCGCAATTACTTTATTATTTGTAGTACCATTATCGTATGCTCAAAAGCATCAAGCTGATGTAAAAAAATCTACCATTAAATGGGAAGGAAAAAAAATTGGTGGAGCACATGATGGACATATTCTATTAAAAGAAGGCTGGTTTACTGTAAAAAACAACCAAATAACCGAAGGAAATTTTTTAATTGATATGAACTCAATTACCAATGACGACATTGATAGTGATGAGTATAGAGAAAAACTTATCAAACACCTTAAATCTGATGATTTTTTTGGAGTTCAAAAGTTTCCTACTTCAAAACTAACCATTACTAAGAGTACAAAGTTTAAAAATAATGTAGCTAACGTTACGGGTGATTTAACCATTAAAGAAAAAACTCATCCCATTGAATTTGAAGTAAAAAAAGATGGAAAAAAATACATTACAAAGTTAACTATTGATAGAGCTAAATACGATGTTAGATATGGTTCAAAATCTTTTTTTGATAACCTGGGTGATAAAGTAATACACGACGATTTTACTTTGCATATTAGTCTTATGGTGAAGTAAACTTGTTAAAAAAAAGCCGTAAACTTGATTTAAGTATACGGCTTTATTCTATAATTATGTAATTACTTTACGATACAAATTCATGATAATGAGCCATTAATCCTAACACAAAAAACACACACGATAAAATTAATCCTGTAACAAAAATAATATATCCCCACCTCAAATATGTGTATTTCTTGTTTAAAACAATACCTAAATAATACAAATCACGACTCATACTTTTGTACAAATAATCCCTATCCTTCATCAATTCTCCTATTCCCCATTCAAAGTCAGTTATATTCATACGATGGAAATTACCAAAGAATGTTAGATTACCTTTTTTCTTATTAATATCTTCTTTAGTCATAAATCCATGTGTTGTTCTTGGTATAGTTGAAATTATTGAAACAATAATTGTAACAATACTAAATGTTACTAAAATTAGTGCAGGCCACATCAAAAACTGATTGTTATCTAGTTTCGGAAAAAGAGTTGATAATACAATTGAAATAATAATACCATTCACACTAATTAAAGTATTTGCCTTATCGTCCGCTATCCTGCTTAAATTAACATGATTTCTCAAGTTAACCCTAAACATAGTCTCAATACCCTTATCTGGTTTATCTGCAACAGTATCCTTCTTCTTTTTTTTCTTCTTTTTAGTTTGCTCAACTAATTCTTCCTCCGAGTTTATGTCCATTTCCGCTAGTGCTTTTAGTTTTTCAAAATTCTTTTTCTTTGTAGGCTCATAGTTCCGCTTTGCATAATCAGTCAAGTATTCAAATTCCTTGAAAAAATAGATACAATCGTCTACCCATTCTTTCGGTGTTTTCTTAGTAAAACAATTTACTTCTTTAAATAGATTAATAAAAGGAACTGTGATATAATTTTTACAACCTAAATGCGAAATATCTGCATCTTTAATAATTTTTTCTAATAAATCTTTAGGTTCGTTAGTCAGTTTAGTTGCTAATATTAATCTTTCTATAGTTGATATATCTTCGTTATCAACATCCTTTGTTTCTAAAAAACTACGTGCATACTCTGCCGAATCTACTTCATGCTCATTTTTACTTCTACATGCATAAATATCATGAAATATAGCAGCAACTTGCAATAATTCCCTTTCTTTATCTGATACCTCTGATGTGTTCTCACTAATTTCTGTTACAGCATTAAGAACATTTAAAGTATGCTTTAAATTATGAAAAAAGATTTGATCATTTTGATGATTATTAATTTCCTCTGTTGCATTACTTAAGCAATCATTAACTAAAGTACTATAGCTATTTTCTACCATTTGTAACTAACTTATTTCAATTATATATTGCTCACCAATTCAAACATTAATTGTTGCGAACTTTTTTCTTTGTCTCCCTCAACATATAGATTATCTGCCATATGCGTCACATACCGTCCTTTAATACTATCTGTAAATTGATAACTCATTTCGTTTAACAACAATTTTTGAGCATCATCATCAAAAACAGGAAATGCAACCTCTATCCTACCAGATAAATTACGTGTCATCCAATCAGCTGAACCTAAATATGTAACCGAAGATCCATTTTGGTTGAAATGATATATTCTTGTATGTTCAAGGAATTGATCGATTATACTAACAATTTTTATATTTTTTTCTTGCTTCTCGGTTAACGGATAATAGCAACATATCCCCCTAATTATCATCTTTATATTAACACCTTCATCAGCTGCTTCTCTAATTTTATTTATCATCTTAGGATCTTCAAGGCTATTTAATTTAATAACCATTTCAGCCTTTTCTCCCCTTTTTGCAAGCTCTATTTCTTTATCAATCAGTTGATCAATTTTTTTCCGAAGTACAAATGGAGCTACTAATAAATGCTTAAATTCAGGTTTATAATCTTCATTTTTTAAAAAAGTAAAAACCTCATCTAAGTCATTAGAGTATCTAGTATCAGCAGTTAAAATTCCATGGTCGCCATATATTTTAGCAGTTTTCTCGTTTAGATTACCTGTTCCCAGATAAGCATAAGTAACTGTAGAATCTGCTTCCTTTCGTTTTATAGTAAATATTTTAGCATGGACTTTCAAATCGTTAATACCATATTTTACAATAGCTCCTACTTTTTCAAGTCTTTCGCCCCAATAAATATTCGATTCCTCATCAAATCGTGCTAATACCTCGGCTAATACAAATACTTTTTTACCATTTTTTGCAGCAGTTTCTAAAGCCTTACAAATTTCTGATGTTTTATTTACCCTATAAAGCGTAATATTTATCTCTTCAACTTTTTCATCATTAGCAGCTTTATTTAAAAACTCAGTAACATATCTAAAGTCCTGATAAGGATAACTTAAAAATACATTTGATTTTTTTATCTCATCAAAACAATCAATTGCACTATCTAATTTACGACAAGGAATTTTTTTATTGTGAGTTGTATATAGGTGGGGTTTATCTTCAAAATAAGGAAAGCTAAAAAAATCGTAGAAATTATGATATCTTCCTCCAGGTAATAATCCTGTCATGTCAACATCAATTTTCCTCCTAAGTAAATTAATGTACTTAAAAGGAATATCCTCATTAAAAAGTAATCGACATGGTAAACCTGTTTCTCGTTTCTTAAGGCTTTTTTTGATTTTACGAACAATATGGTCGTCCTGTTCTTCATCTATATAAAGCTCTGCATCTCTAGATATTTTTATAGCATACACTTCTGTATCTTTATCCAGATATTTAGCAACATTATATCTAAGAATATCATCAAGTTGAATGATCCTGGTTTCGTTCTCATCCTTTAATATCGTAATAAACCTCCCCCATTTATCGTAATCTAGCTTAAGAAGATACTTTCCTTGTGTTGAGATAAAATAAAGATAAACCGATTGGTTTTCTAAATCTATATTTTCTTTGTTAGTTATTTCCTGAAGTTCAAAATTCCCCTTAATATTTTCGTCATAGTATTTAGAAACAAGCTCTATATCTGACCCTAAAAGGTTATTATGCAGAAAATGAATGCCTTCCTTTGCCATTTCAGGAATAATTTCATCATAAAACAGTTGTCCTAATTTTTCCTGTTGACTACTTACAATTGTATTAATTTGTTGAAGAATATATGATGGACGATAACCAAATTTGTTTTTTTTATCTCCTTTATACTTTTGTTCAAATCTATGACCAGCCACTCTTACCTTATAAAATTCTTCAAGGTTAGAGGAATAAATTGCAACAAACTTAAGCCTTTCCATTAAAGGCACATTCTTGTTTTCTACTTCTTGCAGAATACGTGCATTAAAAGATAACCAACTAAGGTCTCTATCAATATACTTCATAATTAATACTGTTGTTAAAATAGTGTAGCAAATTAATGATAAACTTTAATAAAGCCTCCCAACTTTAGAAAAACATAAACTACGTGTACTACTTAAACTTTATGAACTAAAAATAAATAAATTATTTATTAATAACCTTTTCCAGCACATTCTGATCAATTTGCCAATTATTGGTATTATTAAGATTTACTTCAACCCTTAATGCTCTTAACCCTGAAGCTCCCTTCAAATCTTCCAATTCCAATTCTTCAACATTATTAGTTAAATAACCTTGGGCAATCATATAATCTATGTATCTTTTATATTCTGCAATTTCATCAGCATGAGAATAAATAATAGCAATTTTACCTACTTGGGTAACCCTTTCGTTGGAGCCTTTAATCATTGCCTTATCAATTCTTTTCTTAGTAATTTCGTAACGAATATTATAAGCTCCAGCTACATCAAATTTTTTCTCATCTTGCCTAAAGGCTATACTCAAAGGATTTGAATGTACTAATATTAATTGTGTAATATTTAATTTAGTTTTTAAATCAGGTTGTATTTCATAAATTTTTCGTGCAACTTTAACTTTAACTAACAACTGCCAAAGCCTTATATTTTTTAGGTAAATCTCATTATACTTTAGGCTGTTTACTAAAGATTGTCCTAAATAACCATTATACTCAACACCATCTGTTCTGTACTTTTCAAAGTAATGAGGAAATACTTCTTGAGCCTTGACCTGCTCTTTATCTATTATCTCACTTACCTTATCATTGATATAAGTTAAGCTTTCTTCAAAATCTTTACGCTTTTTATATAAAACATGAAGCTCAGGATCAAGCATATTAAAATATTCTTGAACTGGTTCCTTCATATCTTCATCTCTCTCTTTTAACAACAACAAAAAAGGATCAATCTCTCTTTTTAAGAATTCTACTATACTTACTTCATCACCTGCTTTTAAGCCACTTTTTACTGTTTTTAGGTGAGTATTTATTTTATAACTTAAATCATTTAATAATGGAATCTCTCTGATATTTTTCTCTATTTCCATTACATGAAGAGCCTTTTCTAGTTGTTCTGTTAAATCAGCCTGAATAGCAATGTTTCTTTCAATGGATGATCCTCTAATATCTGATGCCCCATAAATTGGAACAACATCTTGAAAAATAATAGGTTCTATATTTGCTGATTCTTCCTCACTATTCATAATCTTAGAAGCTACTTCTCTAAACTTCCATTCTACAGCAGGATGAATTGCAGTAAATTGCTCTTGCATAATTGCGCGTAATCTATCATTCATTTCTTCGTTAGACCTTTTTATGGCAAGAGCAAATACTGGAAATAGATCGTGCAACATTTTTACTTGTAACATTGTCAAAGAACCAGGCAGTGCGCAACCAAATTCTAATATTCCAACTACTTGATCATCTAAAACTAAAGGCACTATTGCATGACTGGAAATACCTACGTTTAAAAAGGCTTTAGTTACTTTATTTTGTTCTACCTCCTTTAAATTACTCGTTAATATAATCTGACGTTCTTCATAAGCTGTTTCGTACATTGAACCTTCATAATCTTCAGTCATCAGTTCTGATTCTGAAAGAATCGGTTTCCATAGAAATGTCTTGCTGTTAGATGATTCTACTCCAGATGTTGATGCTATTCCAAACCTAACTAATGGATTATCCATTAAAGATCTTATCCTTTCTAATATCCTATTATAGCCAACTTTCGAGAATATTGTATTCTTATCTAGTAAGTCCGATTTTAACTCAGATACAACATACTCCCTGGTAATATTGTTAAATTTTAAACGAACAAAACCAGAGAACTCAAACTTTTCTAATGGTATTAACTCATTCCAATAATCTAAATCACTATGTTTATCAAATAAACTAATAATATCCTCATGTTTTAATTTTTTAAGTTTCCCTATAGGCTTAACCCTCAAAAAACTAGTATCTAATGTTTTATTATAATATTTTACGGATTGATTTTGCTTATCTGTCAACTTTAGCGTAAATAGAGACTCAACAGGAAGTTCAAAATCATATAAAGAATTTAGTATGAAAAAGTAAGCTTGATATAAATATGCAATAAGGTTAATATCCTCCTGATTGGAATTAGCAATTTCAAGAATTTTATTTTCCCCTCCAATTGTCTTTTTAAACTTTGTTGTACTAACGATAGGCTCCATGCCGAATGGAGGAAAAGCTGCAGCAATTTCATTGTTGCAATTCAAGGGATTAAAAACAAATGACATTAATTGACCTATTAAATTATTATGCTTTTCCAAAATAGATCTATCTTCAATTGTTCCTTTTAGTTCTGGAACTTTATCTAATTTAACCAGTAATTCCTTTGCAGATGTTGAAAGCATATTGTTTTCTTCATTACTAATACTTTCAATTTTTTCAATTAAATAATCGAAACTTAAGCTTTTCTTTAAAGCAATATTGCAAAAATTGCATTGAATTTTATCTGTTTTCCCTTCTTTTATACTCGCCATAACCACTATAATTTAATACAATTATACAAAATTACAACAGAAACATTAAAGTTCTTGTAATCGAAACCTATTAATCTGCTATCGAAACGCCTTGAATAGTATATAAATTAACAAGTTAATCAAATAGTTGTTGTATGCCATTGGTACAATCAAATAGCAAAAACGCCTAATCACTTTAGTAATTAGTGCTACTAAGAAAATTAATAAGCTATTATAATTCAACGCACTATTGTTGAAAAGTTGTTTGAATCTATATGGCCTTTGGGTTGTGTATTTAAATTATAATGCAGAAATTCAGGTTGTTAGTAATTTGAGATTCGCATAATTTAGTACAAATGTCCCAAGAGGTTCTAATATGAGAAATAGATTCACACAACAATTATCAATTGGACAAAAGCCCATTGAAGAAACCTGGATTAATCCCAAGAGTAAAAATGCAATAGATGAATTACTGGCAGCGCTAAAAGAAATATACTGCACTCCTGAATATAACGAGAAGATATTCAGTATACTTGATAATCATATCATGTCGGGGAAGAAAAACACAGGGAGAAAAGGTTTAGATCTGTGGATTGTTTTTGTGTTGGCGCAGTTGCGCTTATGCCTTAATATCAGCTACGAAATGGTTCATAACCTGGCAAACAACCACCATGCTTTGCGCAACCTGATGGGTGTTGAACGTGATTTTGGTTATGATAGAGTAGAATTCGAGTACCAAAATATTTATGACAATGTTTCCGTACTAAGTGACCAGATGATCATTGAGCTGAATGCCGTAATACTGGAATTCGGGCACAAGGAAGTATTTAAAAAAAAAGAAAAAACAGCATTGCGCTTAAAGTCCGATAGTTTTGTGGTAGAGAGCAATGTGCATTTCCCAACGGACTACAATCTGTTATGGGACTGTGCCAGAAAATGCCTTGATGCAGTATCCTGTTTTTTGGATAAATATGATACAGACACCATCCCGCAGTGGCGCAAGTTGCCCAATTGGAGATATGAGATTAAAGGGTTGATGCGCGAATTGGGCAAGAAACTATTAATAACTACCGACCAATATAACCTAATTGTTGATTACCAGGTTTTAAATGACCAACAGGATAGGGATGTTGTCATTGAGCTTGCAGACAGGATTTTAGCAAAGAACAACGTAGCATCATGGAGTTTTGATAAAGGATTTTGGGCGAAAGAAAATAAGGAACTCCTACAGTTAGAGGTTCAAAAAGTCGTTTTACCCAAACTAGGCAAGCTTACTAAAACCGAAAAACAAGAAGAGAACGGCCGCTCCTATAAAAGGTTGAAAAATAGGCACTGTGCAATAGAATCTAATATCAATGAGTTAGAAAACAGGGGGCTTGATCGCTGCCCTGATCGGGGAATATTGCATTTTAACAGATATGTAAGTCTGGGCGTGAGTGCATACAACCTGAAGAAAATAGGGAGACAAATACTCAAGCTACAAAAAAGTGAGCAGTCAATAAAGGTGGCAGCTTAATAAAGGCAAACCTACAATATTATTTCAATGGGGATGGTATGCTCAAAATCGTAAAAAATGAATATAATAATATATATCCTTAAGACAATGACACCATAATTTTATAAAAAATGATCAGCGAGAGGACTAAACAAGCCCATTTAAATATTAATTTGATATGAGCTCCTATCATTTTATTTAAAAATGACTTGTTTTCTTAGATCTACTAATTAGACGTTTTTCAATCGAAACAATGCTTTAATACCTAAAACTTTATTTTACATTTAGGTAATAATTTTTGTATTTTTTCTACCTCTCCTGATTTCAATGGATTACCTTTTAAAATAAGTGTAGTTAAGTTTTTTAACTCCCCTAGTTCGGCAGGAAGTTCTGTAATTTGATTTTTGCCAATATCAAACCTTTTAAGTTTGAAAGCTTATATTACTCTACCATTTGGTATAATGTTACTTTTTGTAAAAAAATATAATATAATATTAACTTAAGGATATCATCTTGGAAAGTTTAATTGATTTTGCACATTTACTATCTTCTAATTTAAAAGACAAAGTATTATTAATCCAATAAATATTACTTTAGCCCAAATTTTTAAATTAAATTAAAAAAGTGAAAGGAGCATGTAAAAATTAATTATTCAATTTATCAAACAAGCGAATGATTAAATTTTTTTAGGAGTTCCATACAACAAATGAATATAATAAAAGTATGAAGAAACTAACATTAATTGTAGGATTAGCTCTACTAATATCTGGAATTTTTAGTTGTAAAGACAAAGCAAAATCTACAACAAATTCAAATACAACTAAAACACAAGGCTTAAAAAGTGAAAAAGAAGTATTTAATATAGATTTGTTACTCCAAAGTGCATTAGATGGAAAATTACAGACCTTGAAAAATGCTATTGAAAAAGGTTTTGACGTTAATACTATTGATTCTAACAAAAGAACTGCAATTATGCTTGCAGCATTTAATGGACATACTGAAATTGTTGATTTACTAATTGAAAATGGAGCTAATGTAAATATGACAGATAACCTTAATAGAACAGCTTTAATATACGCTTCTACAGGACCATTTGTACCAACTGTTACTTCGCTTTTAAATGCTGGTGCTAAACCCAACATTGTTGATAATCAAGAAAAATGGACTGCTGTAATGATGGCTGCTTCAGAAGGACAATTAGAAGTTGTAAAAACACTTGTTGCCAATGGTGCTGATTTAAAAATGGTGGATATTGATGGAGAATCATCGCTAGATTTTGCAAATTCAAAAGGTCATAAAGAAGTTGCAAAATATATCAAATCTCAGTTAAAATAAAACAGTAATATATTAATTACGATAATCTATCCTGCAATTGTGGGATAGATTATATAGTAGTTATTTGACTTTTAACTTTCAACTTTATGAACTCACTATTAGTAATCATCCTCAAACCCTAAGTTACTGGATATATTTCTATATCTTTCTGCTTCTTCTTTCTCTCCCATTCTATCGCAAACCTGGGCCAAATAATAATATGAATCAGCATGATCATCTTTAAGGTGAATAGCTTTCTTTAAATCGTTATAAGCTCCATTATGATTCTTCAACAATATCCTTGTACGTCCTCTGTTATAGTAAATTTTAAAAGTACGAGGTTTTAGCTTTTGACCTAGTGTATAATCTTTATCTGCACCATCTAAATCGTTCAACTCCACTTTTAGGCCTGCTCTTTTATAAATAGCATCAAAAAAATCAGGATTTAACACAATAGCTTTATTTAAATTTGCAATCGCAGCATTTTTATCCTTAGCCTTCACCAGACATTCATTCCCCATCAAATAATATTCTCTTGCTAATTCTTCAAGTTGTTTTTTTCTTGATTCTTCTCTACTCTCTAGTTCTTCTATTTTATTTCTTAATTTATGAATTACATTCAACTGTCGAGCAATAAATCTTAAAACTACTGGTTTGGTTAAATCATTCCTTTTTTGAATTGCATTACCTAATTCTTTCATCGAAGTACGAAAATCTTTCTTTCGAAATGCTATTAAAGCTTTTTTGTAACCATCATCAGCCTCAGCTGAATCCAGACTTTCTTTAATTTGATATTTATTATTGGATTTACGCGAAAAGTCTACACATTCCTTTTTTACAATTACATCTCTTGAACTAATCTGAGATTTCATTACAATGCCTTGTAAAGAACGACAGCGGCTTAAAGCAACATATAACTGCCCACCAGCAAATGCTCCTCCTGAGAAATCAATCATAACCTTATCAAACGTAAGCCCTTGACTTTTATGAACAGTTATAGCCCAAGCCAATTTTAGCGGATATTGATGATAAGATCCTATTTCATCCTCAATTATTCTATTATTTTTTTCGTCGTATTTGTATCTAATATTTCTCCAAACTTCCTTTTCTACTAAATGAATTTCATCATTTTCTAACCTCACATAAATTCCATCTTCATTTATTTCATCAACTCTCCCCAGACTACCATTAAACCATCTACGGTCAGAAGCATCATTTTTAATAAACATAACCTGCGCATTTTCTTTTAATACCAAGTGTTTTGGTGTTGGTAACGCAGATTCTGGATACTCACCAAATATACTTCCCTCAAAAGAAATTTCTTCTTCTCCCAGCTCTTCTAATTTATGATCATTAATGTAATCTACTGTATCTCTCCTTGTTGCAAGAGTAATAAATAACTCATCAATTGGAGCATTAAAAGTTGGGTTGAACCTTTGATTTACCTTATTAATATCTTCTTGTTTTGCTACATTTATTCTTACTCTATCCAACAAATTAACAAACTCGGGATTGTTTTGACGATATACTTTTTTCAATTCTATTTGAACCATTGGTAAGTTTCTAAACACCCTTGCAGAAAAGAAAAAAGGTGTTTGATAAAACCTCTTGAGAATACCCCACTCCTCTCTTTTAACAACTGGTTCTAATTGAAAAACATCACCTACCATTAACAATTGCTTTCCTCCAAATGGAACTTGTAAATTGCCAGAATAAACTCTCAAAACGCGATCAATAAAATCGAGAATATCAACTCGTAGCATTGACACCTCGTCTATTATCAATAGCTCAAGCTCTTTTATTAATTTCTGGTGTGTTTTTCTATACTTTAAGAATTCATAAATCCTACCATTTTTTGTACTTAAATCTGGATCATCGGGTAAAATCGGACGAAAAGGTATTTTAAAAAATGAATGCATTGTTTGTCCACCTGCGTTAATAGCAGCAATGCCTGTTGGAGCAACCACAACAAACTTTTTATGAGTTTGAGTGCATATATATTTTAAGAACGTACTTTTTCCTGTTCCAGCCTTACCAGTTAAAAAAACCGACCGGTTTGTATATTGAAGAAGCTTTAAAGCATTCTGGAATTCATCATTATCGGTATCAATATTATCTATCCATTCTTTCATCTAATCCTTTTCTTCGCTTTCCTCCTTTTCTTTCTGCATTACCTTTTGCATACCATATCTTTTTATCACATTGTATGCTTTATATAGTCCAAGTTCACCTGCTTTACTTAAATCTAATGTCCCTTTTTCATCTTCCTTTAAATATATCAATGTTAATCCTCGATTGAAATAAGCCTCGGCAAAGAAAGGATTTAACTCAATAGCTTTATTAAAATTAACAATGGCACCTTCGTAATCCTTTCTAATACACTGGAGTATACCTAAATTATAATAAGCAAACTCAAACTTAGGATCAAACTCCAATACTTTACGTAAATCTCTTTCTATCATTTCATAGTCGAGCATTTTTTTAATAACCTCCCCTTCTTTATCTTTATTTTCCGTTTTAAAAGAGGATCCAGATAATAAGTTTTCAGGTAATTCTTCTTCACTGAATGATTGCATCATCTCAACCATTTTATACCTTATATATGCCCTGTTGAAATAAGGAAACAAACCTAACCTTTCATATCCTTTATCTTCGATAATTTGATCATACTCAGCTATAGCACTGGTATAGTTAAGTACAACTCCATATAAAATCGCACGAATAAAACGTAAGTCTGTATCGTTAGGATTATTTTCCAATTTTTCTCCAATTTCTTTGATACCAGAAAAATATTCCATCGATTTTTCTCCATCAGTTTCAGCTTCCCGATTAGAAAATATAAGAGGCCTCCCAAACTTTCTTCGTTGGTTAAATTGCGTTATCTCAGGCTTAAAATACCTTGTGCGATTTATTAGTGAATCAACAGAGAAAAACGTTAAACCATATACTGTTTCAAGATCAATAATAATATTACGATTTTGTATTTTACCTCTTAAGTTATCAATTTCTTCAACCTCTGTTTCCTCTAGTCCAAAATCATCTAAAACAACAATTTTATCATGATTCCTTATATCATTATCTGACTCATCTCTTGTCTCTTTAGGTTTATTTTTAGCAATTGATTTGTTTTCCTTTTCAGCATTTTTTCTCTTATCCTGCTCAAGTTTATAAGCCATATTATAATCTTTACGAGCAGCAACCTGATTATTTAAACCTGCATAAGCTTGCGCTCTTGCCATATATGCATCAGGATAGTTTGGATATTGATTAATAATAAGATTAATATCTGATATTGCATCTCTAAATTGCCCTACCTTAATGTATAATAATGCTCTGTTAAACAGAGTGAGCAGGTCATTAGGTTTTAAGGCTAATACTCTCGAAAAATCATCAATCGCATTATTAACATCTCCTATTTCAACACGTAATATTCCTCTATTGGCATAAGCCATTGCATTTTTAGGTTGCAACTCAATAACTTTATCAAAATCCCGCATTGTCCCTTCTAAATAATCAAGCTGGTACCTAATTACACCACGAAATAAATAAAACGAAGCTTCATCTTGATTTAATCGAATTCCCTCATTAATTCTTTCTAAAGCTGTATCAAACTTATTAATATCATAATAAATCGCCGCACTAAATCTATATGCATCAGCAACTAGTGGATTAACAGCAATAGCTTCTTCAATATCATTAATTGCTCCAATTGTATCTTTTAAATTTACTTTAGAAATTGCCCTATTAATGTAAGCACCATATTGCGCATTATCCAGTTTTAATACAGAAGTAAAGTCCGCTACACTTTTTTCAAAATCTTTAGCATTCATATGAACTAATCCTCTGTTAAAAAAGATCCCAACCTCCTCCGGACTTATTTCAAGACCCTTAGCATAATCTTCAAGTGCTTTATCATTCAATCCAATTTTACTACGGATATCTCCTCTAAACCTATAAAAACCTGAATGAAAAGGACTAATTTCAATAGCCTTATCCATATCATTTTCTGCCCCTTTTAAATCATCCAAACTAAATTTAGCATAAGCCCTAAAGTAATAAGGATCTGCTAAATATGGCCTTACACGAATGACCTTATTAAAATATGAAATTGCAAGAACATAATCTTCGTAATACAAAGCATTTCTGCCAATTATTAATACTCTATCAATATCAATTTGCGCTTTTGAATAATTTGATTGCACTAATAAGAATAGAATATATAGATAAAAAAGAACCTTCTTCATAAATAAATTACTCGATAAGAATATAAACCCCACTTACCATATTGATCGAACAAATATAATAATACAGTTTGTAATTTATAGTTTTATAAATAATCGAGATGTTAATTAAAATGTATACTTAATTATAAATCTTGTAACAAAAGTAAACCAACACAACTTATTTAATTCTATATCAAATCTTTAGATATAGGTAAATTATCATTCCCTGATGACCCTTTTACTGAATTTATAAATACCAAATTATCTGGATCAACCAATTTTTCACCATTCCATCTATATGCAGCTAAAAAACCTCCATTTGCAACACATGAATCAACACAACAAATGTTTTCTTGAGGTATCATATCTTTTTTATCAACACAATAATGCCCTACGAACACCATAGGTTCCTCCTCTCCATACACTTTGTAAGGGAAGTGTAATTGTTCTGGAATTGTATAGTCCGGCAATCTAAATTTATTTCCATAACTTAGTTCATAAAATGTTTTATTATCAACTGTTTCCCACCATTTAATTCTAAAATTGCTCCTTCGGTTATTATTTGAATCCTTTATAAGTAAATCATTCGGCAAATTAAATTCAACCCCTTTTGTGGATTGCATAACTGCCTTACCTAAAGGGTGATTAATATCAGACATCAATTTAAGAACAGATCTTTTAAACTTACCACCTGTTCTATATTGTTCAGTTAAATTTGCAAACTCATCATGCCAATAAGCATGTACTACTCTAAAAAATCCAAAATCAAGATGAATAGGAAGCGTTCTTAACCATTTGATATAACTCTTTAATAATTCCTCATCACCTATGAATTCAATTATTACTTGTGTTATCAACTTACGTGCAGAATCTGATATTTTTTTTATCGGTTTACCTTCCTTATTTCTGGTTAGATAATATATGGCATTAAGCTCGTGATTACCCAAAATAGCATGAGCATATCCATATCCCACCATTCCTTTAACAATCTCTAAAACCCTCTTAGAATTAGGTCCCCTATTAATAAAATCCCCTGTAAAAATTGCCTTACGATGCGTATGTCTCCATACACCATACATTTTTGTATAACCTAAAGTCAACAATAATTCCTCCAGTTCATCAGCACACCCATGAACATCTCCAATAATATCGTAAAAGCAATCCTCTCTTATTATATTTCTATTTTTTCCATTAACCTGCTCCAAAATTCAATATATTTGATTTTTGACAACGTCCAAAAATATAACATTTTGGGAATTTTTTAAAGTAAAAAAAATGACAAAAATAATTAAGTGGGGAATGATTGGATGTGGAAATGTTGCAGAGAAGAAGAGCGGTCCTGCTTTCAATAAAGTTGATCATTCTACACTTGAAGCTGTTGCAAGCAGAAGTTTTGATAAGTCAAAAGATTATGCAAAAAGACATCTTGTTCCTAAAGTTTATAAAAGTGTACACGAATTAATTAATTCTAGTAGTTTAAATGCAATTTATATAGCCACCCCTCCTTCTTCACATGCTCAACTTGCTATCGATTCTATGCGAGCTGGAAAACCTGTTTATGTTGAAAAACCTATGGCTACAACATATAAGGAATGTCTCGAAATGCTCAAGGTTTCTAAAGAAACAGGAATCCCTCTCTTTGTCGCATATTACCGTCGAACACTTCCAGGTTTTTTAAAAGTTAAACAACTATTAGAAGAAAATACAATTGGAAAACCTTTAGCAGTAAATATTATTTTAACAAGACCAATAAGAGATACAGAAAAAGATGGATCTTGGAGAGTTGATAAAAATATTGCAGGTGGAGGTATTTTTTATGACTTAGCATCTCATCAATTTGATTTTTTAGATTTTTTATTTGGTCCTGTCACTAATGCATGTGGTTACAATAATAATAACAACGAATGGTATCTAACAGAAGACACAGTAACCGCATCTTTTAAATTTTCGAACGGAGTTATTGGTAGTGGTTTATGGAGCTTTGTAACACATGATAAAGCAGAAAAAGACCTTATGGAAATAATTGGAACTGAAGGTACTATTTCGTTCAGCGGTTTTAAACATACTCCAATTAAATTAATTAAACCTGAAGGAGAAATTGAATTTCCATACCTAAATCCGGAAAACATACAATACAACCTTATTAAACAAGTCGTCGAAGCTATTATTTACAATAAAGACTGCATTAGTAATGGAATATCCGCATCAAGAACAAATAAAGTAATGGAAATGATTATTCGCTACGTATAATATATTAATTTTGTAATATAAAATCAATCCATAACAAATTATTATATTTCTGAAATATTTAAAATTAATTTTAGCAAACATACGTTGAGCAGCACCTAATCTAATGAATACCTCAATTAAGTACTTAATATTAATAATATACATAATATCAAATCTTACTTTACTTTATTCTCAATCGAAGGATTACCCTGGAGTGCCATATATAGAAAACTATACCCTTGCAGCTGATTATAATTTAGACCATATGCTTGTTATTTCACAAGACAGAAGAGGTATAATGTATTTTGGTACTAGAAAAGGAATTTTCGAATTTGATGGTGTCACGTGGCGGATTCATGAAATACCCAATAAGTCTAAAGTAAGCTCTTTAGCGACTGATTCAACAGGAATGATATATATTGGTGCAAACAATGAACTTGGATATTTAAAACCCAATGACAATGGTAAATTTAAATATCATTCATTAAATCACCTTATTCCCTCAAAACATAAAATGTATCATTCTGTAAGAAAAATATTCCTAACAAAACAGGGGGTATATTATATATGTAACAGAAAAGTATTCAGGCACTACAATGACACAATTGAAGTAATTCCTATTAATATGATGGCAGAAAATGCTTTTTATATTAATGGAACAATATTTATTATGGATCGTAATATAGGATTGTCCCAAATAAATGAAAATGAATTAATACCACTCCCAAATTGTGAAATTATTAATCGATTTAAAAATTCGTATCATATTTTTAATACTTATTCAAAAAGTAAAATTCTTATAATTCATAGCAAAGAATCAAGGTTCTACACTTACGATATTATTAATCAAAAGCTTGAAAGAATTGAGATTCCACAAATCACACAGCATTTATTAATTAAAAATTTTGCTTTTAATATTGCTAAACCTGATGATAATACGTATGCAATAAGCACTGGTAAAGGTGGAATTGTATTTATTGATAAAAAGGGAAATATTAAAAATATAATAAATGAAAATTCAGGATTAATATCTAACACAGTTTTTTCAATGTTTTTAGATAATGAGAAAAATCTTTGGGCTAATACAAATAGAGGTGTTGCGAGAGTTGACTTAAGCTACCCAGGACTTTTCCTAAATAAACACCATGGAATCAGAACGAATGTTACATGTTCCAAAATTTACAATGGTTTCAATTATTTAGGACTCAGTTCCTCTGATCTTTGTTATGTTCCTAAATTTGATCAATTAATATATAGCAATAACTGTTCAATAACCAAAGTTTCAGGAACAACATATACCAAAGCCTTTATTGAAAAAGGACGACTTTTAGCTTGTCATGATAATGGAATAAGCGAATTAATTAACGGTTCTACCAATTCATTATTTAAACCCAAAGTTGGGAAAGTGTTTTGTTTGGAACATAACGAAAAATACCCAAATAAAATATTTATTGGTACAAATCATAGAATAATAAAGTTAACAGTAAAAGAAAATACAAAAAAAGGCACATTAGAACTAACCAATGAATTTAGTATTTGGAAAGATGTAAGTCAGGTAAGATCAATGGCTTTTGATAATGAAGGTAATCTCTGGTTTGCATGCTATAATGAAGGTATATATAAAATTCATTTTAAAGATGGTGATATTAAGGATTATAACATAACACATTATAATGAATCTAATGGTCTTCCAAAAGAAATACAAGAAGCATATATTGCAAACTTAAATGGTAAGATAAATATTTTTACTCAAAAAGGTATTTATAAACTAAGTACTAACAAAATTGGATCTGAAATTAAGTTTATCCACGATAAATATTGGGGGAAACTATTTACAACTGACTCTACTGCTGTAAATTTTGTTCATAAAATTGAAAATGATAAATATTTTATTGTGGGCAAGAAAAATGGTATTCTAAATATTAATGATTCTACTACAGATTTTAATGATAAACCTTTTCTTAAGTTAGGCGAAATCAATTGGGTTACCTCAGATATTTCCAGATACCTTCATATAGGAGGCCCTGAGTATTTTTGTATTTACGATACATTTAACGATAAGGATTATTCAAAGACATATTATACACTTATTCGTAATGTAACAATTTCATCTAATGACTCTATTCTTTTTAATGGAGCATACTTTGATCATAAAAAAAACAAAGTAACTATTGAGCAAAGTGATAATTACAAACCCACTTTACCTTACAAACTGAATTCATTAAAATTCAATTTCAGCGCTTCATATCTAGAATCTTCTAGTGAGAATCAATACAGGTATAAAATTGAAGGCTTTGATAAAGAATGGAGTTCTTGGACCAAAGAAACGTCTGCTACATATACAAATTTACCCTATGGTAATTTCACCTTTAAGGTAATGTGCAAAAACATATATGGCACAACAAGTAAAACAGCGACTTATTCATTTACTATTGAACCTGCCTGGTATCAAACTACATTTGCTTATTTTATATACAGTATTCTTTCAGGCTTTCTAATTTACTTAATAATAATTGCTTATACGCGAAGATTAAGTAAGCAAAATGCAAAATTAGAAAATATCGTAAGACTGCGCACCAAAGAGCTACAAGAAGCTATTGGAATACTAGAGAAGCAAAAAATAGAATTAAAAAACAAACAAAAGGAAATTTTAACGCAAAACTCAGCATTAACAGATCAAGGGCAAAAACTACAGGAAACTATTGATAAACTAAAAAACATGCAATCAAGTCTTGTTCAACAAGAAAAAATGGCATCACTTGGTATTTTAACTGCAGGAGTAGCTCATGAAATAAATAATCCGCTAAACTATATTTTAGGTGGATATACAGGATTAGAATATTATTTTAATGAAGAAAACGTAGAAGATCCTGAGATTGAAATATTAATGGAAAGTATAAAAACTGGTGTTGAAAGAGCTGCTAATATTGTAGCGAGTTTAAATCAATTCAGTAGAAATAAAGAAACGTTTGACGAAAATTGTGACATTCATTCTATTCTCAACAATAGCACACTGATGATTAAGCACCTACTAAAAAATAGAATAGAACTTGTAAAGAACTATGTTGATAAAGATCCAAACATTATGGGAAATGTTGGCAAGCTACATCAAGTTTTCATTAACATAATAACAAATTCATGCCAAGCTATCGAAGGTACAGGAATTATTACAATTAATACCAGTATTGAAAATAATCATTTAGAAATACGTATTAATGATACAGGTTCTGGAATTGATCCTGATAACTTAAATAAAATTACCGATCCTTTTTTTACAACAAAAGAGCCTGGTAAAGGCTCTGGATTAGGCCTTTCAATAACATATAAAATCGTTCAAGAACATAAAGGATCTTTAGAGTATGAATCAGAAGTTAAAAAAGGAACAACAGCAATAATTAAGTTTCCATTAAAAGACAGTAAGGATGAAAAAAACTAAACTGCTATATGTTGATGATGAAGAAATTAACCTACAACTATTTAAAATTAACTTAGGTAATAATTATGAGATATTTACTGCAGAAACTAGCATAAAAGCATTACAAATACTAGCTAACAATAAAGATATAAAAGTAGTTGTAAGTGATATGAGAATGCCATATATGAATGGTGTAGAATTTATTTTAAAAGCCAATGAAGAATATCCAGATATTCATTATTACATCTTATCTGGTTATGATATAAGTGATGAAATTAAAGAAGCCATAGATAAAGGCATAATAAAAAAGTATTTTAGGAAACCTTCAAACCTAAAAAAAATAGGTCTTGAAATTGAAAATCAATTAATTTGAGTCATTCATCTGTTTTTACAAAAAAAAGTATTTATCTGCCAAATAAAAAGGGCTATTCTCATAGATAGAACAGCCCTCTTTATCAAGTTATTATTATAACTTAAAATAATCTATAGTAAATTTTCATCTTTACATATTTCAAAAACTTTATCCAGTTTCATTAGAGATAATAAGCTCATTACATCTTTTTGAATTGCACATAACGCAAATGAAGCATCACTTTGTCTTGCTGTTTTTAAAGCCGAAATTAAAACTCCAATGCCAGTACTATCAATAAACTTAATATTTGACAAATCCAGTATTACTTTATTTTTGCTCTCTGAAACAATTTTAGTCAATTCACTTTTAACATCATCAGCAACAGCAGCCGTTAGCCTGTCTGAATCTTTGATACCGGCAATAATAAATCCGTTATTTAACTTAGTTTCAACCATAAGTGTATGTAAGGTTTAATATGTGTTGATTACATTATTTAATTCATCTACTGCTTTAGAGCATACAGATGTAAATTTCTCAATTAATTTCTCTAAGGTTTCTTTATTCGCATTTTCAATTACCCATTTTACTCTATTTTCAGGGTAACTATCTAAATTGCGTTGTAAATTCGCAATTTCTTCCTTTTGAACAGTTGTTATGCTCTCTTTTTCTTGAAGTTCTATTATACGAAGCTGCTTTGCAAGTAACTCCATATTTTTTAAATCAATGTTACCTAGTTCTTCCATTCCCATCGACATCACTGAAGATTTTGCTTTATGAGCGATAGCAGCCACTTTAGTCCAGTTTTTGTCCCCCATACTCTCACTGAATCCATCAGTAAACTCTGGCATTTGATCAAGAAAAATCTCAACAAGTTCCTTTATTACTTCCTTATCTCCCTCAGCAATTCCTTCAAGGTAGGATAAGTCAATATATTTATAATCCTCTACCATAAGGTCTGGTATTAATATTAATTAATCGATACAAATCTAGTTTTTTTTATCAAACAACCTATTACATCAAGTTATTTTTTAAAGATATATAATCTTTAATACAATTCAAGAGTAAATTATTTCATTTTTTTATTTCAAATTTAAAAAATAAGATAAAAAGAAAGTAATTATCATATTTGGCGAACCTTCATTTACATACATTTGTACATATCTATTAATTTAATTCGATAATTTTACACATGATAAAAAAAACTGCTTTTCATTCTATTCATGTAGATTTAAATGCTAAAATGGTACCATTTGCTGGATTTGAAATGCCAATTGAGTACAGTGGTATTAACAATGAGCATTTGCAAGTTAGAAATTCGATAGGTGTATTTGATGTCTCTCATATGGGAGAATTCTGGGTTAAAGGGCCTAATGCTTTAGATTTTGTTCAAAAAGTTACTTCGAACGATGCTTCAAAACTCTCTATTGGTAATGCGCAATATTCATGCTTCCCTAACGGTAAAGGTGGTATTGTTGATGATTTACTAGTATATAAATATGCAGAGGATAAATATATGTTGGTTGTAAATGCTGCCAATATAGAAAAGGACTGGGAATGGTGTGTACAGAACAATACAATGGAAGCAGAGTTAGAGAATGCATCTGATAGTATATCTCAATTAGCAATCCAAGGTCCTAAAACTTCAAAAGTATTGCAAAAACTTACCGAAATAGATCTTTCTAAAATACCATACTATAGTTTTGTTGTAGGAAAGATTTGTGGTGTGGAAAATGTAATTATATCAAATACTGGATATACAGGAGCTGGCGGATTTGAACTTTACATATACAATAAAGATGCTACTAAGGTTTGGAATGCAATTTTTGATGCAGGAAAAGAAGATAACATTCAACCCATTGGATTGGGAGCTCGTGATACCTTAAGACTTGAAATGGGCTATTGTTTATATGGAAATGATATTGATGATACCACCTCTCCTATTGAAGCAGGACTTGGATGGATTACTAAATTTCCTGACAACAAAAATTTTATTGATAAAGCTTTTCTTGCAAAACAAAAAGCAGATGGAATAACTAAACGGTTAAGAGGATTTAAAATGATCGACCGTGGAATTCCTCGTAAGGATTATGATATAGTTGACATTAATGATAATATTATTGGAAAGGTTACATCCGGAACTCAATCTCCAGTTCTTAAATATGGAGTTGGCATGGGGTATATCGAAACAAAGAGTGCTAAACTTGCTAATGAAATATACATAAAAGTACGTAACAGAAAACTGAAAGCAGAAATCGTTAAAACACCTTTTATATAATCTTTAAAAGGATTCTTTATATGGAATTTTATCTATAAAACATTAGTCAAATGATAAAAATCATTAAATAAAGAAATTTTTCATGAATAAAGTCAAAAAACTATAAGCAGACTTTATTGCTTTGTAGCTATTTAATAAGCAATATTTTATAAGTTTATGCTGAATATATTCTTTATATTTTTCGAATAAATATTCTATTAACACTTATAATTTATAACCATGTTTTAATAAAATTAGTGGATTTTAGTCTCATATTTTTCTAATTTTGCGCATGACTTCGAAGAAACAAAGGGTAAATCTGAATAGTATTAGCTTTCAAACTAAAATGAAAAGCTAAATTATATTTTGAAATTTTATTTACTAGTTAAAATAAGTGTCCATTTACAATACTTTTATTGCCAATGGCTATAAGTGTAAAAACAAAACTATCTAACGCATGAAAAAGCACAATTTTTACGCCGGACCATCTATTTTACCGGAATTTACCATTAAAAACACAGCTGAAGCTGTACTTAATTTTGAAGGAACAGGTTTATCTGTTATGGAAGTATCACACCGTTCCAAAGAGGTGGTTGCTGTAATGGATCAAGCCATTGCTCTATTTAAAGAATTGTTGGATATACCAACAGGTTATCAGGTAGTATTTGTAGGTGGTGGAGCAAGTACTCAATTCTGCATGGTTCCATTTAACCTATTAAATAAAAAAGCTGGATACTTAAATACAGGTTCATGGGCTTCTAAAGCTCAAAAAGAAGCTAAATTATTTGGCGAAGTAGTTGAAGTTGCTTCTTCAAAAGATACTAATTACAACTACATACCAAAAGGTTTTGAGATACCTTCTGATTTAGATTATTTGCACATCACAACCAACAACACAATTTATGGTACTGAAATCAAAACTGATTTAGACCTAGGTGTTCGTTTGGTAGCTGATATGTCTTCCGATATCCTATCTCGTCCAATCGATGTATCAAAGTATGATATAATTTATGGTGGTGCACAAAAGAATTTAGCTCCTGCTGGAATTACTTTTGCAATTGTTAAAGAAGATGCTCTTGGAAAAGTTGAGCGTGAAATTCCAACGATGCTTAACTATAAAACGCACATTGATAAAGAATCAATGTTTAACACTCCTCCTGTATTGCCTTTGTATGCTGCACTTCAAACCCTTATTTGGTTAAAAGACAATGGTGGAATTGAAGCAATGCAAAAGAAAAATATAGAGAAAGCTCAAATTCTTTACGATGAGATAGATAGTAATAAATTATTTAAAGCTACTGTTGAGGCAGAAGAGGATCGATCATTAATGAACATCTGTTTCGTAATGAATGATGAATATGTCGAGCTTGAAAAAGATTTCTTAGAATTAGCTACATCAAAAGGATGTGTTGGAATAAAAGGGCACCGTTCTGTTGGTGGTTTTAGAGCTTCTACTTACAACGCTCTTCCAAAAGAAAGCGTTGAAGTTTTAGTTGCTGCAATGAAGGAGTTTGCTTCTAAACACTAAAAACAATAATACTTAATAGGAATTCCGAAGCCTATTTAGGTTTCGGTTTTTCCGTTTTAACAACCAGATAAACACAAATCTTTATATTATGACAAAAGTACTTGTTGCTACAGAAAAGCCATTTGCAAAGGCTGCCGTTGACCAAATTAAAGCAATTGTTGACAAAGCCGGTTTTGAATTTGCTTTACTTGAAAAATATACTGATAAAGCAGCTCTTTTAGAAGCTGTGAAAGATGCTTCTGCCCTTATAGTACGTTCAGATAAAATTACATCTGAAGTTGTTGAAGCAGCTAAAGAATTAAAAATTGTTGTAAGAGCTGGAGCTGGATATGATAACCTCGACCTTGAGGCATGTACAACTAATAATGTTGTTGCAATGAATACTCCTGGACAAAACTCTAATGCTGTTGCCGAGTTAGCTTTTGGTATGATGATATCTATGGCTCGTAACAGTTTTAATGGTACTTCGGGAACTGAGCTTAGAGGTAAAAAGATTGGTATACATGCCTATGGTAATGTTGGAATATATGTTGCTAAGATTGCTCAGGGAATAGGAATGGAAGTATTTGCATATGACCCATTTGTGAGTGCTGATAAAATTAAAGCAGATGGCATAACTCCTGTTGATTCGGTTGAAGAACTTTATTCAACTTGCCAATATGTATCTTTACATATCCCTGCTAACGATAAAACAAAAGAGTCTATTAATTTTGAGCTTCTTTCTAAGATGCCTAAAAATGGTGTACTCGTAAATACTGCTCGTAAAGAAGTTATTCACGAAGCTGATATGATTAAATTAATGAAGGAAAGAGAAGACTTTGCTTACATATCGGATATTGCTCCTGATAACAAAGATGAATTTACAACTTTTGAAGGTAGGTACTTCTTTACTCCGAAAAAAATGGGTGCTCAAACCGCCGAAGCAAATATAAATGCAGGTGTAGCTGCTGCTAATCAAATTGTTGATTTTATTAAAAACGGAAATACTACTTTTAAAGTGAACTAACAAGTAGTTAAAATATTATCAAATATCTTGAGAAAGGCATCGTAACGATGCCTTTTTTTTATGCTAAAAATCAGCTTATTTCACTAGTTTTACTTGATAAATATCAATATCCGCAATTAAATTTAGTACTTATATTGCAATTAATATAAAATTGTTAAACTCTAAATAAATATGGCTACAGTAAAACCCTTTAAAGGCCTTCGTCCACCAAAACAAATAGCTGATAAACTGGCTTGTTTACCTTATGATGTAATGAATCGTGAAGAAGCGGCAAAAATGGCCGAAGATATACCTGAGTCTTTATTACATATTACAAGAAGCGAAATCGATTGTTCTTCTGAAACTGATATTCATTCGCAAGAAGTTTATGACAGATCAATCCAAAACTTCAAAATGTTTCAAGAAAAGGAATGGTTAGTCCAAGATGAAGAATCTCATTACTATATCTATGCCCAAACCATGAATGGCAGAACTCAATATGGAATTGTTGGTGCTGCATCGGTCGATGATTACCTAAACGGAATTATAAAGAAACATGAGCTAACTCGTCCCGAAAAAGAAGAGGATAGAATGATTCACGTTAGAATAAACAACGCTAACATTGAACCGGTTTTCTTTACATATCCAAACGTTAAAGAAATTGATGACATAGTTGAAAACATTGTTAATAATGAAACACCTGAGTATGATTTTACTGCAGAAGATGGATTTGGTCATCATTTTTGGGTAATAAGAGATCCTAAAATAAATCAAAAAATAGAAGAACTCTTTTCAACAAAAGTACCTGCTACTTATGTAGCCGATGGACATCACAGAACTGCCGCAGCTGCACTTGTTGGTAAAGAAAAGCGCGAAAATAATCCCAATCATACCGGAAATGAAGAGTACAACTTCTTCTTAGCTGTACATTTTCCTGATACACAATTAAAAATAATAGATTATAACAGAGTTGTTAAAGATTTAAATGGCTTATCAAAAGAAGATTTTATAAATCAATTAGAAGAAAGTTTTGATTTAGGACCTGCTTCTGATGAAATAATAAAGCCAGAATCACTGCATGAATTTTCGATGTATCTGGATGGAAACTGGTATAAATTAAATGCTAAAGAAGGAACTTTTAACGATAACGATCCAATTGGTGTTTTAGATGTAACTATACTTTCCGATTTGGTTCTAGATAAAATATTAGGTATCAAAAATCTTAGAACAGATAAACGAATTGACTTCGTTGGTGGTATTCGAGGATTGAAAGAATTATCAAAAAGAGTTGATAGTGGAGAAATGGAAGTTGCTTTTGCTATGTACCCAGTATCAATGAAACAATTAATAGACATTGCAGATACGGGTAATATAATGCCTCCAAAAACAACATGGTTTGAGCCTAAGTTACGCTCAGGACTTGTGATTCATAAGCTCGATTAAATATCAGTCCCATCAAATATAAAAGAGGTTGTCTTCAATTAAGCAATCTCTTTTTTTATTGTAAAGACCATTTTTAATATTCAATTTATAATATTTTTGTACTTTCTATTAAAAAATTAAGTACATATGTCAATTGCTGAAAACTTAAAAAAGATAATAAGCACTCTTCCAGAACACGTTACCCTTGTTGCTGTATCAAAAACAAAACCTAATAGCGATATATTAGAAGCTTACAAAACAGGACATAAAGTTTTTGGTGAAAATAAAGTACAAGACTTAACTAAAAAATACGAGGAACTACCTAAAGATATTCAATGGCACTTTATTGGCCACCTTCAATCTAATAAAGTTAAATATATTGCTCCTTTTGTTACCTTAATACATGGTATTGATTCTTTAAAGCTATTGAATACCATCAATAAAGAAGGAAAGAAGAATAATCGAATACTAAAATGCCTATTACAATTTCATATTGCAGATGAAAGTACCAAATTTGGATTTACATTAAATGAAGTTAAGGATTTATTTAGCTCAAATCCTTTAAACAGCTTTGAAAACGTTGAAATTACTGGTGTAATGGGAATGGCTACCTACACTGAAGATGAAAATCAAATTGCTAAGGAATTTACACAACTTAAAAATATATTTGAACAATTAAAGAATTCCTATTTTAAAGAACAAGATAGCTTTAAAGAAATATCAATGGGTATGTCTGGAGATTATCCAATTGCAATAAAACAAGGAAGTACTATGATTAGAGTTGGTAGTTCAATATTTGGAGTAAGAAACTACCATTGATGGTTAATTAACTAGCTTTTTCTTCAAAAAAAATTATATTTGTTCGAGAAAAACATTCAAAGTCTATGACAAATTTAAATACTACCTATCTTGGGCTGCAACTAAAAAACCCTATAATAGTAAGTAGCTCTGGTTTAACCAACAACATCGACAAAATACAAAAGTTAGTAGATGCAGGTGCAGGAGCAGTTGTATTAAAGTCTCTTTTTGAAGAACAAATTAATCACGACATAAATAAACAAATTCAATCTGGTGAAGGATATGATTATCCCGAGGCAATGGATTATGTTGCTGGTTATACAAAAGATAATTCTGTTGGTGAATACCTTAAGCTAATTAGTGATGCCAAGGAAAAATTTGATATCCCGGTTATAGCTAGTATTAATTGCTTTTCTTCAAATGAATGGGTAGCTTTTGCCAAGCAAATTGAAGATGCAGGTGCAGATGCGATAGAATTGAATGTACATGTTGTTAATACAGATAAAAATGTTGAGGCTTCGGTTATAGAAGGTCTTTATTATTCAATTACTGAAAATATAAACAAAACCATTGATATTCCTTTTGCAATTAAGTTAGGCGATAATTTTGCAAATATTGTTGGCGTTGTTAATAAACTTTATGCGTTAGGAGCTAAAGGAGTAGTACTATTTAACAGATTTTATCAACCTGATATTGATATTAATCAATTAAGTCTTATATCTGCTTCAGTATTCAGTACTCCTGCAGATATAAGAAAATCATTGCGTTGGGTTGCAATTGTGTCTGATAAAGTTGATCAAATTAATATCTCAGCATCTACTGGAAATCATGATGGTGAAGCTATTATTAAGCAATTGTTAGCTGGAGCAACTACTGTTCAGGTTTGTTCTGCTGTATATCAAAAAGGTCCGAAAATTATTTCTGATATGCTTAATGAACTTTCTTATTGGATGGATGAAAAGAAATTTAAAAGCATTGATTCCTTTAGAGGTTTGATGAGTTATAGAAAAATTAAAGATCCTGCAATATATGAGAGAGCTCAATTCATGAAATACTTCTCTAACATGGAGTAAGTAAACCAAAAAATTATGAAATAAAGACATCAAAGGCTTTTTTTAGCCTTTTTGTCAACAAAACCAAACAAAATATGTTTCATTTGAATTATATTTAATATTTTAGCTTGTAGAAAATTTTTAGCTGTTGATTTTATAGCCAAAACATTGTAATTGGTTAATTAATTTAATTTAAATCCTAGCATTACGGTCTACATTTTTGTTTAACTATATAAAATGAAGACATTAAAATTTAACAAAATGAGAAAAACTTTTCATGTAGTTTCAAAATTGATCTCAATCTTAATTATTGCTATCTGCATACTTACATCATGTCAATCAAGCGACAAGAAAAAATCATCGACTGAAGAAAAGGAGTTAATAGAATCCAGTCAACAACAGATTGACAAAAAAATGATGGAAGATTTTAATAAATCGAAATTGATTTTTTATTCTTTACCATCGCCTCTTGAAACAGCTATGCTAATTAAAAGATCTGGTGCACGCTTTGATGAGGAATTATTAAATCCAATAAGTAACGTAACTAATTATAACACAAACTTAAAAATGGCCTTAAACTTAGGCATTTACAGTGCAGACTTAAGTTACACCAGTCTTTTTGATCAAACCCAGAGTTCTATTCAATATATGGGATGCGCTAAACAATTAGCACAAGGACTTAGTATTATTGATGCCATCGATGAAGAAACCATTAAAAAATTAGAAGATAATATGAACAATAGAGATGCAGTGCTTGAAATCATCTCTGAAACATTTATGTCTTCTAATGCATATTTAAAAGAAAACGACAGACCTGCCATATCGGTAATGGTACTTGTTGGTGGTTGGGTAGAAGGTTTATATTTAGCCTCAGCTCTAACTAACGGATCAATGGAAAATAATAAACGCCTTTTAGATAGAATTGTATATCAAAAATTATCGCTAATAACAGTAATGAACTTATTAGAATCTCATTCTGAAAACGAGGATATAAAGTACTTGTATAATAAGATGAATGAGCTAAAAGATATTTTTGAACAAGTAAAAATCGTAAATACATCTAAAGTAGAATCTGAAACAGACGTTGAAAATAAAGTAACTACAATAAAAGCGGATTCTGAAACTCATATTTCGAAAGAAGTATTCGAATCTCTTATTAAAAAGGTTAAAGAAATTAGAACTGAGTTTGTTTCGTAAGAAAATTTCAACACCATAAAAAATAGCATTGCACAAAATGGAAAACCGGAATAAAGTCCTATTAGTTGGATTATTAGTTATTTTAATATACTGTATCCCTCAATTTGGCTTTTCACAATGTTCTGGTTTTGCTAAGAATGTAGCAAAAGTTAAACTTGGTGATTTTGTGCACGATGGAAATTATAATGCAACCATATTAGGTTCTGGAGAAACTGCTGAATTATATAAGACTTTTTTTGCCAATCAAAGATACAGGATTGCTGTAAGTAAAATAGAAAATCTACCTACTATACATTTTAGATTGGTTGATAAGGAAAATAATATTCTATTTGATAATCAAGATCATGGCTTTATAGATGTATGGGACTTTTCTATTGAAACCACTCAAATGCTTATACTAAAACTGAAAGTATTGAGTGAATATGACAAAGATACTGAATCTACAAAAGGTTGTGTTGCTGTTTTATTTGGTATTGAAAAAGAGAAAAAGAAGAAAAATGATAAATAGCTAACCTTAAGGTTAGCTTATTCCACTCAAATAATCCTCAATCCTATTCTAAATATGGCTTTAAGAATTTTGCTGTATAGGAAGTTGATTCTTTTTCAATAAGCTTTTCAGGTGTACCTTCAAATACTAAATGTCCTCCCTCATCTCCCCCTTCAGGTCCTAAATCTATTAACCAATCTGCTGATTTTATTACCTCCATATTGTGTTCTATAACTACTATTGAGTGCCCTTTTTCAATAAGTGCGTCAAATGCATCTAGTAATTTCTTTATATCGTTAAAGTGAAGACCAGTTGTTGGTTCATCAAAAATAAATAATGTAGGTTCATTTTTTTCCTTAACTAAAAATGATGCTAGTTTAACACGTTGACTTTCTCCTCCGGATAATGTGCTGGATGACTGACCTAATTTGATGTAACCTAATCCAACATCTGCCAAAGGTTTAAGTCTACTTATTATTCTCCTTTCAGTATTTCCTCCTTCAACACCAAAAAACTCAATGGCTTGTTCAATGGTCATTTCCAAGATATCATGTATGTTACAACCACGATATTTTACTTCTAACACTTCATTTTTAAATCTTTTACCTTGGCAACTCTCGCAAGTTAATACGATATCTGCCATAAACTGCATTTCTACTTTTATAGTTCCTTCACCTTGACATTCTTCACATCTTCCTCCATCAATATTAAAGGAAAAGTGAGACGCTTTAAATCCATTTATTTTTGAAGCTTGCTGATCGGCCATTAGTTTACGAATTTCATCATATGCCTTTAGGTAGGTAGCTGGATTAGAACGTGATGATTTACCTATTGGGTTTTGATCAACAAATTCAACCTCATTTACTTTACTTATATCGCCCTTAAGTAAATCAAATGCTCCTGTTTTATCAGCATATCCTCCTAACCTCTTTTTAATGGCAGGATATAAAATGGTCTTAATTAAAGAAGATTTTCCTGAGCCGCTAACTCCCGTTATTACGTTAAGTACATTTAAAGGAATTTTTACATCTATCCCTTTTAAGTTATTTTCTCTTGCACCAAGTATTTCCAGGTAATTATTCCAACTTCTTCTGGATTTTGGTAATACTATTTTTTTTGTTCCATTTAAATATTGATGAGTCAAACTTAACTCTGCATTTTCTCCTTCATCAATTTTACCCTGAAATACAACTTCGCCTCCTAAACGCCCTGCGCCCGGTCCAATATCTATAATTAAATCAGCAGCTCGCATTATATCTTCGTCATGCTCCACAACTACAACTGTATTACCCATCTTCTGCAGTTCTTTCAAAACTCCAATTAATAGCTCTGTATCACGAGAGTGTAGTCCTATACTAGGTTCATCCAAAATATATAATGAACCAACCAATGTACTCCCCAATGATGTGGCTAAATTAATACGTTGACTTTCTCCTCCCGAAAGTGTTGAGGATAAACGATTAAGCGTTAAATACCCTAAACCTACTTCGTATAAAAATCTTAACCTGGTATTTATTTCTCTAAATAAGCGAAGTGCTACTTTTTCTTCATGTTCGTTAAGTACAAGGTTCTTAAAAAAATCAATTAATTCTTTTATAGGCATCAACACCAGTTCTGATATACTCTTCCCTCCTATTTTAACATACGAAGCTTCTTTCTTAAGCCTGGTTCCATTACATTCGGGACATTTAGTCTTACCTCTATAACGAGAGAGCATTACTCTATACTGAATCTTATATTGCTGCTCTTCTACATGTTTAAAAAAAGTATCAATACCATGAAAGTACTTGTTACCCTTCCATAGCAATTTCCTTTCTTCTTCACTTAACTCATAATAAGGTCTGTGAACAGGAAAATCAAAATGATGAGCAGAAGAAATTAGCATCTTTTTATACTCTCCCATTTTTTCTCCTTTCCAACATGCAATAGCATCTTCAAAAACAGATAATGATTTATTAGGAATTACAAGATCTTCATCTATTCCAATTACACTACCAAAACCTTCGCACCTTTTACAAGCACCTACTGGATTATTGAAAGTAAACATATGCTCACTAGGTTCTTCAAATTCAATCCCATCCAGCTCAAAGCGGTTCGAGAAAGTAAACGTTTCAATATTATCCTTCTCAAATATCTTTACTTTACATTCTCCTTTTCCTTCAAAAAAAGCTGTTTCAATAGAATCTGCTAACCTCGAAAGGTTATCTTCATCTTTTGAAGCTGTCGCTCTATCAATTACTAAATTTAAAGATTTACAACTTTTCAGAAATTTCTCATCTTTAATAATTTCTTCAATCTTATAAAACTCATTATCGTTCTCAACACGAACAAATCCTTGTTTCATTAATATTTCAAGATGCTCGCCACACGAACGACCTTCTGGAACATGAATATCAGATAGAATTACAAGTCTTGTTTTGTCATCATGCAAAACTATTTTATTTACAACATCTGTAACATAGTGCCTTTTTACTTCCTTACCAGAAACCGGAGAAATCGTTTTACCTATTCTGGCAAATAATAACTTCATATAATCGTAAACTTCGGTAGAAGTTCCTACAGTAGAGCGAGGATTTCGGGTATTTACTTTTTGCTCAATTGCAATAGCAGGTGGAATTCCCTTTATAAAATCAACTTCGGGCTTATCAATTCGGCCTAAAAACTGACGAGCATACGAACTTAAACTCTCCACATATCGTCTTTGACCTTCAGCATATAGTGTATCAAATGCTAAGGATGATTTACCTGAACCAGAAACACCTGTTATTACAATAAACTTGTTACGGGGAAGCTCCAGATCCACTCCTTTTAAATTGTGCACCCTTGCTCCTTTTATTTGGATACTCTTAGAAACAGAATTAGCCATTTTGCAATTTTATTAAGATGACAAATATATCAAAATAGTCACTTGTATGTTAAAATGCGTTCATATTATTAATTGTAATTAACTCAAAGAATACTTCTGAGTTATTTTAATAATTATATAGTTATGTAAAGGAATAAAACTGGAATTACAAAGGTTTAAATGTTTAAAGAGGCTCGCTATTTAAATGTATACAACTTTTATTATATCCATATTTCTAGAAAAGATTTATTTCAAAATTTTCAAATACTAACTTAATATTTTGTCTAACTATAACACTATTTTAATAAACAAAAATAATTACTTGGCTGTTATTTAAATATGAAACCAATACAGTTTTTGTGATCATTCAGAAATAAAAGAGTAATTGATTACGGAGTGGTTGGCTTATCAAATATTAAGTTGGCTTATTGTTGTCTAATTTCAATAATCTTAAATATTTGGGGTGAATATTATCAAAATATTAACGATGCTTCATTCATTTTTATAATACAAATGATCAAACTATTATAAACCTTCCCTTTACGTGCAAAAAATTACATAATTAGTTAAAGCAAATATTATTTTATATGAATTTCAGAGGTAAAACTTTTAATAAAATAGATACAAAAGTTACAAATTGGATGGCTGCTAATGGACTTGTTTTATTACGAATTAGCATAGGAATTATTTTTTTTTGGTTTGGTGCATTAAAATTCTTTAATGGCCTAAGTCCTGCAGAAGGAATTGCGATAAAAACAATTAAAGTTTTATCATTTAACATATTATCAGATAATATTATTCTATATGGTCTGGGTATTTGGGAAGTACTAATTGGAGTAGGTTTATTATTTAATATAATGATAAGAGAAACGCTTCTATTACTCTATATGCAAATGATAGGAACATTTTCTCCTTTATTTTTATTTACTTCTGAAGTATTCCACATTTTTCCTTATTCATTTACAATTGAAGGTCAATACATTGTTAAAAACATTGTAATAGTAAGCGCAGGCATCGTTTTAGGAGCAACCGTAAGAGGTGGAAGAATTAATACGCAAAATAAACGAGTTAACTCAATTAAAGCTAATCTTTAAAACTAATATATTATGTTTGGTATAATAAAAAACAACAATGAAAAAAAAATTCAAAAGAAATACAATCAACTGTTAAAAGAAGCTTACCAACTCTCGAAAGTAAACAGAAAACTTTCTGATGAGAAATATGCAGAGGCTGAAAAGTTAATCTCGGAAAACAAAAAATATTTCTTACAATAGAGAGATTGCAGATAATATTCAACTCTCTTACTGAAAGAAGCCATTGAAAAATAATGAGATAGCCTTAAAGGGTAATTGAGCTTAGTTAAACCTTAGAATCATCTCAATAACAAGTATTTTCCAAATATTAGCAATATTTGGAAACTCAGCTTTAAAAAAGTAGTGTAATATTGCAAATAAAAAGAATTGACAAATAAATATTACATAGAGCGGATTAGTAAGGTTATTGATTACATTGAAGAGCATATTGGCACTAAGCTACAATTAAGCGAACTGGCCGATATTGCCATGTTTTCAAAATATCATTTTCATAGAATATTTAAATCTGTTACAGGTGAAAACCTGAATGAATACATTAAGAGAATGAAAATGATAAAGGCTTACAGACTACTCCAGGTTGATAAAACAATTAGCATTAAAGAGCTCTCGATTGCATTGGGGTATAACTCTACTGCTAACTTTTCGCGCGACTTTAAAGATTTTCATGGTATTTCTCCAACAGATGCAAAGCTCACAGATAAACTCCTTGAAGAACGTGTTTTAGATAATAGAAACAAACCATTAGATATTGATTACAAAGGAATTGAATTCATACCTGATAAATATATCTTATATAAAAAGATTACAACAGGATATGATGTACAATTAATTCCAAAGGTGTTTGATGAACTCTATCAATTAGCATTGCAAAATAATTTTAAAATAGAACAGTTTATTGGTATTGGCTATGATGATCCTGATTATACTCCTGCCGATAAATGTAAATATGATGCTTGTATTGTTGTAAATCAAAACGATATATCCAAAAATATAGAATGCAATTCTAAAATCATAAAAGGTGGAAAATATGCTATTTTTAGATTTGAAGGACATAAAAACGATATATCTTCTGCATGGGATTATTTATTTAAAGAATGGTTATTAAATAGTCAGTTCATTCCTGCTGATCGTCCTCATTTGGAAATGTATTTACACTCAGAAAAACATGAACTAGGATACTTTAATGTAAACTTGTGTTTACCTATAAAACAATTAAACAAATGAAAGCTATGTATTATGTACTTATTGCAGTTGTAAGCCTGGTAGTACTTTGTATTTTAATTTATTCGTACTACGGAGGATTTAAAAAGTTAGAAATTAAAGTCTCTGAGAGAGGAGGTGAAACTGTTGCATATGAATCTATTTTAGGTGATTATCGCCAAAGTGGAGTTGTGATGGACAAACTTTATTACAGCTTATTAAATGATGAAAATATTGAAACATATAAAGGCTATGGTAAATATTTTGATAATCCTAAAAAAGTAGAAAAAGATAAGTTACGATCTGAAGCCGGATGTATTATTGAAACAAAAGATTTAGGCAAAATTGATAAGTTAGAAAATAAATTTAAAATTCAAGAACTACCTGTTGAGGATTATATCACAACAGAATTTCCATACAAAGGTAAAGCATCTGTTTTTGTTAGTATTATGAAAGTTTACCCTGCACTAAGCAATTATGCAGAAAAAAAAGGATATGATATTGATGGTGCAGTAATTGAAATATACGATATTCCGAATAAAAAAATATTATATCGAAAAGAACTAAAGAAAAAATAAATCACAGTAAACATCCACCAACCTATATATTGTCTGGTGGATGTTACAAGAATTTCTATCCGACTATAAATTTCTCAAAAAACACATACCCTACTCATTTATAGATAACTAAACCAATCTTACTAATATTTATTTCTGCCTGTATTTAACAATTCTCTTCTTATCTTTTTTCACTAATTCTTCTTATTTTGTTAAGGTTGGATTACATAAACATTAAGCCATCATTAATGTAAATATCATACAACATTTTCAATAATTATGTCCAATTAATGAAAGAATAGTTTTCTCTTTTGAAATAATTATCCACCCTATTTCAGTTCTGAATAAGATATCTTTAGTTTTAGTTAAAACACTTATTTATAACACTTAAAAACAACCAGTAGCGTCTTAATTATTAATATAAAAGTCGACTAAATCTTTTGATACGCGAAACTTTCATTAACAATCATAATTATTCGTTTTACCTATTTAAACATTATTCAATGCAAACTTTAAAATTATTCACTATTTCATTATTAATTACGACAACTTTTGTTGCTTGCGAGAAAGAAGAACTTATAGGTGCACCAGAGACAAATGACTCTAAACTAAAATCGAGTAGCTCTTACCAGCTTAACAACTGGATGGGATCGTTAAACGATAACCTTTTATTGTCTGAACTCTCAATTCCTGGTACACACCAATCATGTGCCCAACACGAAAATTGGCCTGGAACAGCCAAATGTCAAGAAATTAGTCTTACTGATCAACTCAATATTGGTGTTCGTTTTTTAGATATCAGATGCCGTCATTACAAAGATGCATTTGTTCTTCATCATGGAGCAGTATATCAAAAGTATAATTTTAATGATGTACTTAAAGAATGCTGGAATTTCCTAAAAAATAATCCAAGCGAGTGTATCATTATGTCTATTAAAGAAGAACATGATCCTCACAACAATACCCGATCATATGAAGAAACTTTTGACACTTATGTAAAGAAGAATCCTGAGGGGTGGGAACTAAGTGCTTCAATTTCTTCATTAGGAGATGTTCGTGGTAAAATTGTTCTTTTCAGAAGGTTCAACATAAAAAAAGGAACTAAAGGCATTAAAGCAAATTATAAATGGAAAGACAATACTACTTTTAGTATTAATACATCTTATTCGAGCTTAAGAATACAAGATTATTATAAAGTAGATAATAAAAGTAAAAAATGGGATAGTATTACAGCTTTATTTGATGATGCTACATCTGGAGCTAATGATGTATTGCATGTAAACTTTTCAAGTGGATATTCTCCTGGAATCTTTGGTATTCCTGACATTCCAGAAATTTCTGATTATATTAATCCCAGACTTATAAGTTATTTTGAAAATAACACAAGTGGCAGATATGGATCTGTACTTATGGATTTTGTAAGTAAAGAAAACTGTTCTCTTATTGTAGCAACTAACTTTTAGCCAAAGCATTAAATATCATTTTTCTCAATATTAGATTGTAGTTTACATGAACCAGTCGGGTATTATGCCTGACTGGTTTTTTTATTATTTTAAATTCAATAGTATAAGAAAATAAATCCTTTATATTTTATTATCGATTTGCCTAACATTATTAAATCAAGAATAATTAAATTTAATGTTTTATTACGCTTAACATTGAGACGTTTTAAAACATCAAACGGCTTCAAATATTAAATATTAATCGCAAAAACTAAATTATGAATTCGCATGAAATTGACTACACAATTCATGGAAACGACATGCAAATAGTTTCTATAGAATTAGATCCCCAAGAAACAGTAATAGCCGAAGCTGGTACTATGAACTGGATGGATAGAGGTATTACCTTTGAAGCTAAAATGGGTGATGGTTCACAACCTAACAAAGGTGTTTTTGGTAAGCTACTGGATGCCGGAAAAAGGATGCTTACTGGAGAATCTCTATTTATAACTCACTTTACGAATGAAGGACATGGAAAAAAAGAGGTTAGTTTTGCGGCTCCATATCCAGGTTCTATTATTCCTATTGATTTAAAAGCCATAAACGGAGAAATTCTTTGTCAGAAAGATGCGTTTTTATGTGCAGCTAAAGGAACCGAAGTTTCCATTGCATTCACAAAGAAATTAGGAGCTGGCTTTTTTGGAGGTGAAGGATTTATTCTTCAGAAATTAAGAGGTGATGGTCTTGCATTTTTACATGCAGGGGGAACAGTTGTAAAAAAAGAGTTAAACAATGAATCTCTGTTAATTGATACTGGTTGTATAGTTGGTTTTTCTCCAAGTTTAAATTACAGCATAGAAAGAGCTGGTAATTTGAAATCTATGTTTTTTGGAGGAGAAGGTTTGTTTTTAGCAACAATTGAAGGAACTGGAACCGTATATTTACAAAGTTTACCATTTTCTCGTTTGGCAGATAGAATTATTCAGCATGCACCTAAAGCAGGCGGTTCTTCAAAAGGTGAAGGTTCTGTACTTGGTGGAATTGGAAGGCTAATTGATGGTGACAATTAAAATAGTTACATAACTTTATAAACTTCAAGAGGCTGTACCTTTTTTTCCGATTCAGCCTCTTTTTATATTGTACTTACTATCAAGGAAAAACTATCCTTCAATTGTATTTTATAGAAGCTATGATAAATGAGGCTTAATCTCCTCTGTATAAAGTTTATAAAAACCTTCTTTAATTTCATCTCTTACTCTTATAAATTCACTCCAGATAAACTCTTCTGTACCTTCGGCATGTGATGGGTCGTCAAATCCAATATGTAGACGATGTTTAACTTTACCAATAAAAGCAGGACATGCTTCATTAGCTCCACCACACACTGTTACAACGTAATCCCACTCTTCTCCCAGGTACTTATCTACAGAATCGGATGTGTGACCACTAATATCTATTCCAATTTCTTTCATTGCTTTTACAGCACCTGGATTTAACTTTCCTGATGCTTCTGTACCTGCTGAATGAACTGTTATCCGAGAGTCAAATGATTGTAAAAAACCATGAGCCATCTGACTACGACAACTATTACCTGTACACAATATTAACACCTTCATAATTAAGCTTTTTATTTACAATTAAAATTTTTGATATCTAATTGATCAAAGAAATCCAATGAAGAACCCTTAAGTTCATTTATCCTATCAACATTTAAACAATACTTTGTTTTAACACCTTCAATCTCTCCCTTAATCAATCCCACATCCTTTAGCTCTTTTATATGCTGATTAACAGTCGTTCTACTCAAAGGCAATTCTTCTGAAATATCGCCCGTTATACATGATTCTGATTCTGCCAAGAACTTTAAAATATGTAACCTTGCAGGGTGAGACAATGCCTTAAACAAACTGGCAATGTTAATTAAACTTTCCTCAAAGAGTTCCGATTTCGCTTGTACCATAACTAATTAATATGACGTAAAAATACGTCAATATTATTTAAAACGTATAAATACGTCATTAAATTAATGTTAAATTGTTTTTTAAAAAGAACCAAAGGATAGTATCCCTTGTAGGGATGCCATCCTTAATTACTCTAAAATAAGATCTTCTTTTTCTTGATGAAAATGCTCGTGAAAATCCAAGAAATTATCTAATCCATCAAATAATTCTAATCCTAACTTTTTTGCAAGAGAAGTTGGACTTGAAGAAAGATATGCCTGATATGAACTGTACCTATATTGTCTATAATTCTCAATAATCTTATGTTTCTCTGAATTATAGTGAATATAGAAGAATAGGTACTTTAAATGTTCATCACTCTCAAGTAATATACGCTTAAAATTCCTATTGAATAAATTTCCAGATCTATTTTGCTGTTTGTTAATAGCTTGTGAGTAAGAAATAAATAACCTTCTGAATTGTTCTGATACATAATTACCAATTTCTTCTTCGTGAAACTCGTTTTCAACCGAATCTACTCCTAATGAAGCTTTTATGTTTTCAGGAATTTTTATCAATAAATGAAAATGATTTGGTAATAAACAATAAGCCAATATTTCAATGTTAGCTACTAAATATTTGTTCCAAAGGGATAGAAAATATTCATAGTTCCTTTTTTCAAAAAAGATATTCTCTTGATTATTGCCTCGATTATAAAGATGATAGAATCTTCCTCCTAATAGCGGAGTAGTGTTTTTTAAAGAAGGCATTTAATAATACGTTTGGTTTGAAAGACAGTTTAATACATCTTAAGTAATGGATAGCATCCTCTAAAAGGATACCATCCTAATATAGACTAAATACTTTCGCTTTTACGGACTTTATAAATATCTTTTTTCTGAGATTCGTGGTTAGTACGCATTAATAAATCCAAAGTAATACCCGTCATTATTAACTGAAAACCACCAAATAAGAATATAACTGCGGCAAAGATTAGTGGGCGTCCCCAAATATCCTCTCCCAAGAGTTTAACCACTAATAAATACATCATTAAAATCAAGCCAATAAAAAAACTACCTGCTCCAATAGGACCTAGAAAGTGCATTGGTTTTTGGGCATATTTGTTGGTAAAGCGCATAAGAATTAAATCACTTATCACTTTAAAAGTACGCGATAAACCATACTTTGATTCACCACTTACTCTTGCCCTGTGGTTCACGTCAATTTGCTCTACCTTTGCTCCTTCATTAATAGCCAGAATAGCAATAAACCTGTGCATTTCGCCATATAAAGGAATATCTTTAGCTATTTCGCTTTTAAATACTTTTATGGCGCAACCATTATCGATAATTTTTGTATCTGATACTTTACGAACCAATGAGTTAGCAATCCACGAAGGAATTTTTCTTAAAAAGATATCATCCTTACGCTTAGCTCTAATACCTGTAACTACATCGCACCCGGTTTCTTTTATTACCTCCATCATGCGAATTAAATCAGCAGGATCGTTCTGTAAGTCACCATCCAATGTAGCAATATAATCTCCAGTAGCATAATCGATACCAGCTTTTAGCGCAGGACATTGACCATAGTTTTTCCTCAAATCGATTAAAACTACATTTTTACCCTTCTGCTCCTTAATTTCTTCAACTGTCTTGTCCCTTGAACCATCATTAATCAATATAGTTTCAAAATCGTATTCTGATGGATTTAATGCTTCGTAAACCTGATCAACTAATGGTGCTATGTTACCCTGTTCGTTATATACAGGAATAACTACTGAAATTTTCATGTGCTTTAAAATTAGACAAAAGATTGATAAATAAGTGATAATGGACTACGAATACAAAACTGAGAGTAGACCACCGTCGGCCATAACTTTTGGCGCCGGACAAGTTTTTCTTTTTAAATCATTTCCTTAGTTTATTTATCGATTCTCTTGTATGTTAACTCCCATTAATAATGGGATTTTTATGTGTTTATATTTTAATTATGATCAAGTTTAACTCGTAAAATGCAATCTCTTTAAATGAGAAAATACTTTTACATGTTCGTTTCATGGAGTTACATCATATTTATTCTATGTGTACACTCTTTTAACAAAACTTAGACCAATATTATATTTAAATTCTTACTTGTAAACGTATACTTTATCTAATATTAAATCTTGAAAGTTTATTACTTTCTCTTTATTTAATTTTTAGCAAATATACTTTTTTTAAGGATTTTTCGCGGGTTGCAGGATTTAAAAATTCCCCAGACATTCTTGATATTAATCTATGTGGAAATGCCTTTTCGTAATTAATCCTATCAGGAATCATCTGCTTGATATCTTCATAGCCTTCTTCATTTGTTATTACCCAATAGTTATTATTGTTTATTACTTTTTCAAAATCCTCTTTTTGCCTAAAAGACAAGGATATTTTTGATGGGTAATAATATGGATCAAATTGCTTGTATTTATATGTATAAAGATCTTCATCTTCCTTTGCTATATTGCTATATGCTTCGCTTGCCCTTATTCCTCCGTGATATTGAAAAGCCGTTGGTATAAAATGGGCATTTAAAATAAAATTTAGTACTATTGATGAGATAACCAATGGAACAATTAACCTATGATATAACTGCATTTGTGGTCGAATAAAGTAAATTGCAACAGCTAATCCTAATACAACCGGAATCCAAATTAATAAATTACCTGTTCTGAAAATAAATGTTAGTATTAAAACTGTTACTAACCATACTATGACCAACATAAGATTTCGTGCACCCAGAAGCCATTTTCCTAATTTCCTGTTCTTATTTTCTACAATTCCTTTATATACAAATTGCGCTACTATAATCGACAAAAAAGGTGTAATAGGGTAAAAATAATGAGGAGCTTTTTGACTTGCTACTGATAAAATTAAAGTATAAACAATAGTAACTGCATATGTCAAGTATTCTGGTCGTTTAAACCTTGTTACTCCCTTTTCTACAAATATTCTTTTAATGTGATTTCCAAAGGTAATAAACGCAAAAAACGACCATGGTAGATAAATGTAAATCATTGTGTGCAAGTAGAAGCTCATATCACCATCCACTGCTCCACCTTTATTGTAGGCACCTTGTATCCTACCTACATTATTCGACCAAAAAAAGAATTCAATCCCTTCCCATCCAAAATTATTATAATTAGATTTTAAGGTTGGATATAAAACTAATCCTAAAATAGGGAAAGCCAACAACCATATCGGATTAAATACATTTTTCCAATCTTTTTTAAGTACTAAATGTCCTCCAATGGCAAAAACTGCAACAGCTAGTCCAATTGGTCCCTTGGTTATCATAGCTAAACCAATAAAAACAAAACCCAGTATGAAATTTATTGCTCTTTTGTTATGTAAAAAATGAGCTATAAATGATACTCCTATTACTACGTTTGCTGTTAATAATGCATCTGTATGAAGGTCGTTATGATATAAAAACATCATTTCTGATGTAGCATACATTAACGCTGCCATTAACCCAGTTTGTTCTCCATAGTAAAGCTTAGTCATGCGGTACAAGGCAATAACACTTGCAATTGAGAATAACAATGTTGGTAGTTTAAATGCAAAAAGCGACATTCCAAATACATGAAATGAAATAGTACTTAGCCAAAAAATAAGATGCGGTTTATGAATATATGGGTTTCCATTTAACTGCGGGTTCATCCAATCGCCGCTTTCAAACATAATGCGACTTATTGCAGCATATTTACCTGAATCAATACCTACTTCGGGGAAAAGACCTATTACATAAACAATTAAAGCAGCAATAAATAATCCTATGCCAATCTTTTTATTCTCCATACCTGAACTTCAACTGTGATGGGTTAAAACAGTTGACAAATATATCACTTTATTCAATAAGGATATTGTATTTATCTAATAAACCGGCTAATGTTAGGGATGAAAACTTTGCTTTGCTTAATGAATTTAATTCGGGATCGATTGAAAAATTTACAGCAGTTTTAAAATCCACTTTATTTAAATTAGTCTGCTGAAAAACTGAAGCTCCTAAATCACATTGATAAAACTTAGCTCCTTCTAAATCAGCTTCGGTAAAATCTACTTCTGACAATTTACAATTAGAAAAATCTACCTTTTTAATTTTTAACTGGTAAAAAGAGGAATAGTTAAGTACGCAATTGTTAAATTTAAATGAGAGTAAAAAGGTATTACATACATCAAAATGTAATCCCATCATTTTACAACTTTCAAATGTAACATCTCTAAAAGCTGTTTCTACCAACTTTGTATTACTTAAGTCGCATTGTTTAAATTCACATTCTACAAAAATATAATCGGATAAATCTCCTTCGGAAAAAATACAATTTGTAAAAACACAATCTTCGTATTCACCTTTAGGCAAATCTTCTATAGTTAAATCTTTAAACTCCTGACTTACTTGGTAATTACCTGACATTATATGAGTTAATTTCTAAAACCTTATTTACTTTTACTTTATAAACTTCTCTCTGCGTTGTAAATTAATTAATCCCCAAAGAACAGCACCTATTGAAACTGAAATGATGATTAACCTATTTTGAATAAGCATTGTTCTAAAGACTGATTCGCTTACTCTGGTTTCTGTTATAAATGGATTTAAAAATACATTCCATTTTGAAATATTATTAACGCCATGAAGAAACCATAAACCCAAACCTATTATAACCATTATTACAGCTGTTCCGTTACCATTTTTTACAATTGTACTAAACAAAAATCCAAGTGTGCCAAATAAAATAAGAACAACAATTATATGCGAACTCATCTCTAAAACAGGCAATTCAACTAATATATAATTATTGAGAAAAGCCAATATGGTAATAATTACAAATACCATTACAAATATAATAGCTAACCTTATCAACCATACTTTATATCGATAATTAGGTATACCAAATAATATTTCCAGAATCCTTGCATCCTCATCGGTTTGAATACCAAATGTAGTTGGAAAAAACATTAAAAGAACTCCTGGAAAAATTAGCATGTCATAAACATCCGACACATCAATTAAACCACTTGAAAACAGAGCAATTCCAGTAATTATAAAATAAAATATTAGAGAAGCCCCTAAAAAATATATAAAGCGGTTACCGAATATGATTTTTAAGTTATACTTAACTATATTTAATAGATTCTGCATGAAATGTAATTCTTATTTTTTATTCTAATCCTTCTTTTACAATCATATAATAGGAACGTAATTACTTCCTGCCTATTTGTTTTAAGTCTTGGTAAAACTAAATGCAGGATTCTAAGTTTCACTTTCTTTTCTATCGCTCTTTTTCAATGTTATAGCCAATTCTTTTTCAATTTCTTCAATTGTGGGTAAATCACTTCTTATATCCTCAGGTATTGCTTTGCTTAATTGATATTCTGCAACTCCAATCGGTTGTGAAATTCCTCTTAATGCATACTCTACTTCAATTTTATTTTTCTCTCTACAAAGAACAATTCCAATTGTTGGAGTATCAGATTCTGTTTTCAATTTATCATCAACTGCGGACAAATAAAAACTAAGCTTGCCTGCAAATTCAGGTTTAAAACTCTTTGCTTTCAGCTCAACTACTATATAACATCTTAGTTTGGTATGATAAAATAATAAATCAATAAAAAAGTCTTTATCTCCAATCTCTAGTTTATACTGTCTACCAATAAACGCAAAACCAGTCCCTAATTCTAGTAAAAATTTAGTAATATGTTTTGTTAGTTGTTCTTCAATACTTTTTTCGTCAGCATCCTTCCTTAATGTAAGAAAATCAAACAAATATGGATCTTTTAAAGTTTGAGTTGCTAAATCTGATTCTGGAGTGGGTAATGTTTTTGTAAAATTTGTAATGGCTTTACCCTGTCTTGAATACAAATCTGTTCCAATTTGCATATCTAATATGGCTCTTGACCAATTGTTCTCAATTGTCTCAGAAAGATAAAAAAGTGCCTCTTCAATATTTTTTGACTTACTATAAATCAAAATATTATGTCCCCATGGAATTTGTGCAACAAGCTGTTGCACTTTTATAAAATCTGTTTTATAGAATGAATAAAATCCTTTCATATAAAACAGATTACGTCTTGAAAAACCTTTTAAATCAGGAAATTCTGCTGTTAAGTCTTTCTCCAGATTATCAACAACGGAATTGCCCCACCCTTCATTTTCTTGCTTTTCATACAATTCTTTTCCTATTTCCCAGTATAGAAAAATAACCTCTTTATTGGCAGAAAGAGCTGCTTTTATTTGTGTTCTCTTAATCCTATCCTTAAGCCCTCCAAGCCATTGGGTATATTCAGAATCATATCTTTTTTTTACAGTCATTTTACAAATATGCTTTCAATATCGACTTATGTATTTCTTCTTTATTAGTTTTAGTTATAATATAATAACGACTTAAGTGAATCCTACTTACCTAAATGCTCTTTTAAAATACGCTCCAACTCTTCTAACTGACCTATAGGAACTTCATTCAATGTTTTAACAAAATCTACTTCTTGCTCTGGTTTTTTAAGCTTGTTCATAGGATGTTTATCGCTAATATCTGTATTTGATTCAGGAGTCCATTCCATAAAATCATTGGGTGTACAACGCAGTAAAAGGCAAAGCTTCTCTAATTCCTTTAATTCAATTCTTTTAATATTGTTATTTTTTATTTTTGTAGCAAAGTTTACCGAAAAACCTGCTTTTCGTAAATAAGCATGTGGCTTTTCTATTCCTCTGGCTTTAAAAATTCTATTAAAATTATAATTCAGCATCTCTTTTTATTTTCATTAACAACATCATCATCGTAAAAAATCAGAAATTCATATTATGTAAACTTCAATTAAAACTGATTCTCTAATTCTTTCTCATTTTTTTCACTCCTAGCCAAATCCTTTTGATTACGCAATAACCAAAGGTACGAATCTTCTAAACTAGAATGGACTTGTTCCGCTTCTTCAACCGGTTTTTGTTCGGAAAGTACCCTTACTCTTACAGTTGTTCCCTTTCCAATATGATGTACTACTTGATATTGCTTATTTACTTGTTCAAACTCATTAGTTGGAATATCAAATATCCAAACTTTACCTTGAGTAACTTGTGATAATTCAGATGGTTTACCCCAATATTTTAGTTCTCCTTTTTTTAACACAGCCACCTGATTACATGAGCTCGAAATATCCTCAATGATGTGAGTGGAGAAAATAACTATTCTATCCCTACTTAATTCAACCAATAGGTTACGAAAACGAATTCTCTCTCGAGGATCAAGTCCTGCTGTTGGTTCATCAACCACCAATATACGTGGTAAATGAAGCATAATTTGAGCAATACCAATACGTTGTTTCATACCTCCTGAAAAAGAACCAATTGTATTATCCTTTCTCTCCCACATGTGAACGGCTTTTAACACATATTCTACCCTGGAATATCTTTGCTCCTTATTCCGTAATCCTTTAAGCAGTGCCATATAATCTAAGAACTCAAAAGAAGTCATATTTTCATACGATCCAAACTCCTGAGGCAGATAACCAATCAAACCTTGAAGTTCTTCACGATATTTTAACGAATCCAAACCATTGATAAAAATCTTACCATAACTTTGATCTAATATTCCGCAAATAATACGCATTATGGTTGTTTTACCAGCTCCATTAGGACCTAATAAACCAATCATTCCGCTTTCCATTGTTAGCGAAACTCCTTTTAATGCTTTAAATGGTTGTTTTTGTTTTCCGATAACAGGTATTGAACGAACTAAGATATACCAGGTACGTCTAATACCTGCAAAACGTCCTTTAAGCCTTTCTACATTAATGTTTTTGCTTATTAATTTTTTACCAGTTGAAAAAATATAAATACCTAAATACCATATTAAGGCAAAAACAATAGCTGTAGCAATACTATCAAATTTTAACGCAAATAAAGTAAGTGTAATACCTGGGTATGCCCATAAAAATAACTTATTTATAATGCTTCCATTACCTAACAATTGATTAAACACTCCTTTTTTATCTGGCCATTGTTTTAAATAAGCCAAATATGAAAGAAATATAAAATAACCTACAAACAGAAAAACAAAACTCCAAAGCCCCGATTCTAAATTAAACCAAGTCATCCAAATATAAAAAACGAATAAAGGAACCTGCCAAACCAAACCCTCCTGATAATTTTTTACTCCTTTTTCTGATTGTTCTATAGCTCCATATCTTTTCCCTGTTTTCCATTCTCTTGCAAAACGACTATCCCTATCGTAAACTTTAACTACATTTCGTATTTGAATAGTTATAGGTTCTCCTGGTTTAATTAATTCTGCTTTGGCTTGTTTTAAACTAGTTAGTACAAAATACATAATTGCAGGTACTCCAACAATTACTACAAAATACTCCACTAACATCCAAACAAAAGTATGATCAAACACAAAATGAATCATTAAAACACCCACAATCCAAGTGCTAAATACAATCATTTTATACTCAATATTTAAAGATCGAATCCATGATAATGCGGTTTCTAAAGCAAAACTAAATGTTGGAATAAACACCAGGGTTAACAGGGTACTTAAAAGCAGTCCTCCAATTACGGTTATGGCAAAAGGAGCACCCAAACTACCTACATATTCTTCTTTTCCCAGGGCTAGTGGCAGCATGGCTATAATAGTTGTTGCTGCAGTAATTAATATAGGTCGTACACGTGCTATTCCTGCTTGCATTAATGCTCTTGAATGCCGCATACCTTTTTTGCGAAGAATATTGGCGTAATCAATTAAAATAATTCCATTATTAACTACAATTCCTAACAATATTAAAAAACCTATTAAGGTATTTAAGTTGAGCCATGAATTTCCAGTAAAAATTAATCCCAATAAAGAACCTATTGCTGCTAGTGGTATTGAAAACAGCATTACAAAAGGTGTTACAAATGATTCAAAAACCGAGGCCAGGATCATTAAAATTAAAACAAAAGCCATCCCAATTAAAAAGTAAAATTCTTCAAACTGGTTTTCTTCGTGTATTACCTCAACGGCAGTTCCCGCAGGCAGGTTTAATTCTGAAATTAAATCATCAACATCCTGCCGTGCTTGTTCTAAAAGTGATTTTGAATCATTAATTTCCTGAGTAAAAGCATATCTAATTGTTATCTCTTTTTGTTGATTTACCCTTAGTATTTCTGCTCTTCCACTGGAATAAATAATATCAGAAAAATCTTTAAGTGCCACTAAAGAACCAGAATTTGATTTTATATTCAGTCGCTTTAAGTCATCGTATGTTTTTGGAGATTCTTCTTCTTCCTGATAAGGCTTTTCCTCCTTTAAAACAATATCATACTCTTCGTTATCAACCCTTAACATTCCTCCAGATCGAATTTCTGAACGAAATGTTGTTAACTCTGACATAACATTCTGTGGAGTAATACCATACAAACTCATTAATCCTGGATTAAATGCCAAATGAACCTCTGGTCTTGGAAAGCCGGCACTAATACGAACCGACCTCATCTCTTCCATATTATCTTCCAAAATATATTTGACATCTTCTGCCAACAAAAGCATTTTATCAAAGTCCTCTCCTTTAATTACAACACTTTCCTCTTGCTGCCCAATACCAAACATTCCCATCATCCCAACACCTGGATTATCACCAAAGCCACCTCCTCCAGAACTGCTTCCTCCTTGTTCCAAGCTAATTTCCGAATCATCAAAACCATACAATCGGGATTGGATATCTGCTTTTATTTCACCTAAAGAACGATCTGAACTATTTTTATATTCCTCCTTTAACTTGATTGTTAAATTTGCCTTTTCTTCGTAAACCTGGCTTATAATTTTATCATATTCGCTAATGTCTCCAATTCTCTTCTCCAACTCTTTTACCATTACATCGGTAGCATCTAAGGTTGAACCAGAAGGGCGTTCTATATCCACAACAAATTCTGGAGTTTCTACTTCTTTATTAACCTGATAGCTTACTAATAAGCTTACCAAAACTGTTATAAAAAAAACTACAACAACTGTATTAATGGTTCTAGCAGGTAGGCGTAGTGCATTTTTTAATAAAACCAGATATGATTGTATCAACCTATTGTGTAATGGGAGCCTCCTCAATCGTTTTTGTACATTTACTTTTCCATACCACAATACACCATGTGTCATCATAGGAATTAACAGTAAGGCAACAGCCAATGAAATAATCAATGTTCCAACAATGGAAACACTAATATTTTTTGCAACTACCTGAAAGTATAAATTAGAAGAGAAAACAAAAGGTAGAAAAACGGTAATTGTGGTTAATGTTGCTGCTAAAATAGCACGCCAAACTTCCTTGGTTCCTACTACTACAGCTTTATCCCTGTCTTTTTCGGTTACAGCCACACGGTAAATGTTTTCCATTACAACTATGCTATTGTCGATAAGCATTCCTACCGCAAGAGCAATTCCAATTAAGGTTAACGTATTGATAGTGATACCAAATGCATAAAAAATATTAAATGCAGAAAACACCGAAATAGGAATAGATAACATCACTAACGAAACAAGTGGGATGTTTTTAAGAAAAATCCAAAGAATAAAAACAGCCAATATACTTCCAACCAAAGCCAAATCAATGATTTTAGAGATATTATCTTCCATTGTATCAGCCGTATTGTTGGTAATAGCAATTTCTACTCCTTCTGATAGTAACTCATTGTTAAGTTTAGCTACTTCTTTCTTTACTCTTTTTGAGAGTTCAATTTGATTAACCGTGGATTCCCTTGCCATACTGATTGTTACAGCTTCTTTGGCATTTACCCTGCTATAGGATGTCTGTTCTTTTACACCTACATTTATTTGGGCGATATCTCTAAGTAAAACAGGGCCTTCAGCTTTAATAACAACATCTTCTAAGTCCTGAATTGTATTATACTCACCCTCAGTGTTTACGAACATATATTGTCCCTTATCTACAACCCTGCCAACAAATGTTTTTTCTCCTTCGTTATTTTGTATTTTACTCCTGATATCTGAAGCTGTTAGACCAAGTGCTTCTAGTTTATCCTGATTTAAAGTTATTTCAACAGATTTTTCTCTTCCTCCATATACTTCAATACCAGCAACACCGTCGATACTTTCAAGTTTATCTTTAATACGCTGATCTGTTATGGAACGTACCCTATCTACATCTCCTTCTCCTAGGACCTGTAATTGCATAAACTGGCTGAAAATCTGTTGTAAGTCTATTTTATTTACAATAGCTCTATATCCTTCTGGTAATAAGTCTTGCGAAGAATTTACCTTCTCAACCAATTTTAAGTAAGCGAATTTATAGTCAACATCCTTGCTCAAATAAACGGTAATATTCCCACTCCCCGGCCTAACTCTGGATTCCATCTTTTCAATACCTTCAAGTGTTCCAATAACACCTTCTAAAGGAATCACTACCTCTTGTTCAACGTATTTAGGATCTGACTCTGTTCCTCCTGCTATTTGAACATTAATTACAGGTAACTCTGTATCAGGTATTAATTCAATATCTAAGTTATTGTACGATACTACACCTAACAAAGTAAGCGCTACGAACAACATGCTTATCAGTACTTTTCTATGTATTATAAAGTTCATTTGTCAACTTATTTCATGAAAGGACATTATCAGGTATCATACTGTCTCTTGTTTTTTTTGAATATATTATCAAATACATAATAAACGCACGGAATAACTACCAATGTTAACAACGTAGATGTAACTAATCCTCCAATTACAGCAATAGCCATTGATGATCTAATTGCAGCACTTTCTCCAAAACCTATTGTCATTGGTAATAATCCCAAAATGGTAGTTAAACTTGTCATAAATATGGGGCGTAGACGACTATTAGCCGCTGCAATTATTGCTTCTCTTATTCCTAATCCTTCCCTTTTTAATTGGTTAATAGCATCCACCAGAATTATAGAATCGTTGACCGCAATACCAGCTAACATTACCAAACCAATGTATGCCATAATATTTAGAGCTTTTCCTAAAATTAGGAAACCTGCAATAGCACCAACTCCTGCCAATGGTATAGTCAATAAAATAGTAAATGGATGTATCAACGATTCAAACTGTGAAGCCATTACCATATAAACCAACACAATAGATAAAATCAACGCAAAAGATAAACTACTAAATGACTCTTTTCGCATCATTTCATCTCCTAATATTTGATAACGATAACCTGCAGGAAATTCAATTTTAGAAATTGTATTTTCCAATTTTAAGGCCAGTTTATCCACCGAAATATTCCCCTTGTTATGAGCCGTTATCCGCCCAACCCTATTTTGATTATTGCGAATAATTTCTTTAGGTGAAGAACCAATTGAAATACTTGCTAACTCCCCTAAACGATATTTTTCTTGACCATTTTCAATTATAAAATTGTTTAATTCCTTTAATTCATAATCTGGCATCTTAAGAGTAATATCCGTTAGCTCCCCTTCGCTTTCTATGCTCCCGGCATCTTTACCCATTAAAAACTCTTGCAATTGCGTAATTATGGTTGATGCAGTAATATTAAAAATACCTGTCCTGTAACGATCAATCTCAACATTTACTTCTGGTACACCATCTTCAAATGAGCTTTTAATATTAAAAAGATCCTCTTCTTTTTTTAACTCTGCATATATTTTGTCTGTAAGCTTGTCAAGCTCATCAAGATCTTCTCCAATTACTTCAATCATAATTGGTGCTGTATCACTTCCTAAAATCTCATTTAAGGCTGTTTCATCCTGAATATATTCTAATTCTAAATCGGGAATACCTGAAAACAATTGACTCAACACAGGTATAAAATCATCAGTAGAATATGGGGATTCCTCTTTTAATATAACTTTTATAAATCCAGTGTTTTCTCCTTCGAACACACTTTTATCAGTTCCTGTTAAATTGGTTTGAGGCCCAATGTGTGAATAAATATGAGAAACGTGATTTTCCATGGTTTGTCGTATCATTTCATCCATGGAATGGATAGTGGAAGATGTTCTATCTAATCCTGTACCAGCTGGTAGAGTAACTTCAATGGAGAACTCCCTTGTTTTAGCTTGCGGCATAAATTCGCTCCCTATTAAAGAAATTGAATAATACGAAACGGTCACTAGAATAACAGCTCCCATAATAACCAAGTAGCGTTTGTCGATCATGCTACTCAAAAACCGAGAATAACGAGGGTAGATTTTTTCTTTAATCCTTATTTTATCTGGTCTCTTACCTAATAATAAAACACTTAAAATAGGAATTATTAAAATAGCTACGAACAGTGATGACAATAATGAAAATGCTACTGTCCAAGCCTGATCCTTGAATAATTCGCCAGAAGCACCGTGCAAATACACAATAGGTAAAAAAACCACTATAGTAGTTAATGTAGATGCTACCAAGGCCCCCCCAACACTTGCTGTTCCTTCGATAGATGCTTCTCTTAAGGATTTTCCTTTTTCGAGCAGACTAAAAATATTTTCTACTACAATAATGGAATTGTCCACAAGCATTCCTGCTCCTAAAGCCAGCCCTCCCAATGTCATTATATTTAAGGTTAATCCATTAAAATACATAAGGTTAAAAGTGGCAATAATTGAGATTGGAATAGCTGCACTAACAACAAGGGTTGTTCCTATCCTTCTTAAAAACAGAAATAAGACCAATACTGCAAATACAATTCCTATTAAAGCACTATCCTCTACTTCACCAATGGCATCACTAATAAACTTTCCTTGGTTTTTAATAATCGTGAATTCATAACCTGGTAATGCTTTTTTTACTTTATCAAACCCTTCGTTTAAAGTTTCAATTGCTGCAACAGTATTAAATTTGGTCTCTTTATAAATAGAAAGCCCAATACACCTTTTTCCGTTTAACCTTACAATATTTAATGGCTCCTGGTTTTTATATTCAACTTTTGCTACATCTTTTAATAACAAAGGAACTTCTTTGGTTTGACCACTTTCATCTTTTTCTAAAGTACGACCAACAACCAAGTTTCCCAGATCTTGTGGTGATTGATAAGTACTAACTCCTTTGATTATATATTTCTGACCTAATTCCTCAATTGAACCTCCTGATACATTCCTGTTAAAGCTTTGAATTTTGGAAACAATGGTTGACGAAGTTATATTATGTGATTCAAGCAGATAAGGATTAGTTTCAATGATAACTTCTTTTGTTTCATCCCCAGATAAGCGAACATCTGCAATTCCATCAATCCTGATCAACTCATTTCGGATATAATTTTGCGCTACTTTCCTTAGCTCATCCATATCTGTAATTGCAGGATTTGAAACTGCTGCCAACATCACAGGTGATGCATTAGGATCGTTACGAAAAATATTTAGCTCTTCTATATCTTCATTTTGGCTAAATGCAGTCATAGCCTTTTGTAAATCAAGAAAAGCTTCGTCCATATCCTGATCCCAATTATATTCTACCGTTATTTGAGCAGATCCAACCTTACTTAACGAACTTACGTTAACTACACCTTTTTGCCGAATAATGGTACCCTCCATAGATTCAACAAATTGCTTTTCAATCTCCTCCGGAGGTCGCTCTCCTGATTGAACTTCAACAACAATACGAGGATTATTTAAATCGGGAAATAAATCCGTACCTAAACGAGAGAACGAAATAAACCCCAGTAAAACAATCCCTAAAATAATCATGGCTACAGTAACAGGATAGTTTACAGAAAATTGTGCAAGTTTTTTCATGCTTTATAATAGTATCAAGTATAAAGACAAAAGAATTAAGACCTCAATCCTAAAAATTGAACCCATTCTTTTGCAATTAACAACCATATTTTAAGTCAAAAATTATTTGTTTAGTACTTTTATTTTCGAGCGATCTTTAAGTGTTTCAAAACCTTTTATAATCAAACGCTCTTCCGGATTCAAGCCTTCTGTAATTTCTATCATTCCATTGTTTTCCATTCCGGTAGTTACTTTTCTTTCCCTGGCCGTTTTATCCCGTGCAATAAAAACCGCTTTACCATCGGTTCTGGCCAAAATAACATCCTTAGGAATTACTATTACACTATCCTTTTTATCAACAATGATATCTGCTTTAACAAACATACCCGGACGCAATTTAGCTTTAGGGTTTGCAATATTCAACCTACCTTTAAAAGTTCTTGATTCAATATCTATTGCTGGCGAAATCTCTTTTAGAGTTCCTATTAAAGTATCCTCTGGAATTGAATAATTAGTAATCCAAGCTTTCTGATTTGTTGATACTTTAGAAATTTGATTTTCTGGTAGCATTAAATCCATAATCATTTCCTTATAGCTCATCAACTGAAGGACTTCTTTACTTTGCTCAATTTTTACACCTTGCGAAAAGTAAGGTAAATCGGTAATAATTCCATCGAACGGAGCAACAACCTTCATTTTATCTAGTTGAATCAAAGCATTTTCATAGTTCTTTTTAGACGTTACCCACTGCTTTTCTCCATTCACTTTTTCGCGCAATGTTACACCTCCCTTTTCATATAAGGCTACCTGCTTTTTATATTCCATTTCTGAAATTTCAAGGTCTATCTTAGCTCCTTCAATATTTACATTATTCTCATACTCTTTATCTTCAATACGAATAATCATTTCTCCCCTCTTTACCTTATCGCCCATTTTGTATTTCTTTCCAGTTCGAGGATTAATTTGTAAATAATATTCTCCTGATGCCTGCGACACTAAAAAGCTCTCGTATTCGGACATAATTGTTCCTGTAGCCGTAAAAATCTCCTGAATATTATCAAGTTCAACCTCTTCTACTGTAACAGGAATAGCCACATCAGCCGAAAATTTATTTTGCTGATTATCACAGGACATAAAAGCCAAACTCAATAAAATAATTGTAATATATTTAGTATACATAGTTGTAGAATTAATTCTTTTTAAAATTTGGAGTTACAGAAACATTGTTTTCAAAGTCGTACATACTTTGAATTTTCATATTTAACAATTCAAGCTTATAACTGATTATAGAATTTGTTAATTGATTTTTTTTAGTAGTTAACTGATTTTGAACCAGATTTAAATCCATACTGGTTAAATCGCCATTTTTATATTTTTCGAGATTAATTTCATATGTAAGTTGAGCATTTTCAAGATTTTTTCTGGAAATTTCTATTTGTAATAAGTTGTTTTGCAGACTTCGATATACTTGGCGAATGGTTAACTTAATGTTGATTTCTTCATCTCGCAAACTGTTTTTACTTGATTCAAGAGAAGCTTGTGCAGCTTTTAATCTAGCCTTTTTTTCTCCCCAATCCCAAATCGGAATCGTTAAATTTATAGAAAAATCTTGATTATTTGTTGCTTCATCAAAAACCCGCGGAAGCTTTTCATCTTCTCCAAAAATTCCAACATCAATACTTATGTCTCCTTTAAATTCATTACTGGCGTTGGTTCTTATTAAGCTAAATTGACTCTCATTTATAGAAATTTCCCGTTGTCGGATTTCCATTCGTTTTGAAATACCATAATTAATAGCCTCTTTTAAATCTACATCTACCGGTAATATTGAAATATCAGCTAAAACCATTATTTCCTCTTCCAATGAAATACCCAACATCTGTTTAAACTTATCTTTATCATTCTCGAAAGAGACCTCTGCATCTTTCAAAGATGATTCACTAGTCAATAAGTCTAGTTCAGCCTGATATAGCTCTTCTTTAGCAACCAATCCTCCTTCAACTTTGTTTTTAATTATTTCATAACTTTTTTTCCGATTTTCATATTCTTCTCGAGATGTATTCAATGACATTTGTGATTGATATACTTGATAAAAAGCCTGCGTAACCGACCTCTCCACATTCAATTCTTGTAAAGCGAAATCTAAGCTAGTATTCTCATAAGCAAGCTCAAGGCTTTGAAGTTCTTGTTTTGTTTTATTATAAGTGAACAATGGTTGTTTTAATGAAAGGGTTAAACTATTATTAAAACCCTGCGAACTTGAATTCACAGGCACAAAATCCTGTATTTCAACATTATAAAAGTATCCTTCTTTGTAATTATCACTATATCTCAGATTATTACTTAGTACTAAAGTAGCATCAGTAGGTAAGATAGGCTGAGAAATAGAAAATCGCCCACTGCTTTCCATGTCTTCATTTAAAGCCCATCTAGAGGCATTATCGTCAAAAGTGTTAGTTTTACTGTATTTAAACGGAGTAACATCTAAATTAAATCTTGATTTTAAGGATGCTCTTTGTGCCTTAAGGTTTTCCTCACTTTTTATTAAGCTTAAACGAGAGGCCTGCATTGTAGGACTTGTTTTCATGGCCTGCTCCAAAGCCTGCTGTAAAGTAAGTAATCGTTGAGAATTAACAACTGTTACAGTCATTAAGCTCATTAACAACAGAGTAATCCTTAAGTTTCTAAATATCATATTTTGTTATAAATAAATATATTGTTCTTATAATTTAACCCATTTTACAGCGTCAGCTACAACTACATTTTTCGCTGTTTTATCAGATAACTCTACCACTGCCTCTCCATCCGAAAAATAATATTCTCCTAATAACACCCAACTTGCTGCATCTTTGTCAACAGCTACTTCAACCTCTTCTTCTCCATCGTCATGATAAACTGTAAAAATGTATGTAGCATCTTCTGGATCCTGGTTTCTAAAATTCCCAATTCTTTGTGATGGTATCATGGCATACACATTATATCTTCCTGTTTCTACCAAATTTGCTTTGAATTGAGCTTTTGCGTTTCCTTCTCCAGCTTTTTTATAACTAAACGACTTTGTAAACTCGCCAAAAGCCATAGAATTTAGCACCGGAGTCCATCGTGGTGCTGGTCTAAAAAAAGACAAGGTTTTATACTCTGAACCATTTTCCTTATTATCATTATCACGACTGGCTCTAATGATTTCCTTCAGAGTTTTTCTACCTGATATATTAACAACGGAAAATCCTTCATTTTCATTATCTACTACTACCTCATTTTTCTCTATAAGTGTAATTTTTTTATCTAATTTATATTTTCCAACAAAAGCCTTAAAGTTATTTGGAGCCTTTTCAAAGTCTGCAAGTGGGAAACGTGCATCGGAAGGTAAGTTTTTAGAAAGAAAGGTATGTACATTAAGCATTCGTGGAGCATTGTTTAATACAATACCTATTCGCACATGCTCTCCTTTTTCTATAAAATATGTCTCCTCAAATGCAGCACTCATTCTACCTGGTTTTCTATCTCCTCCTCTTCTTCTTTCCCTATTTCCACCTCTTCCTCCACGACCAGCGCGATTTCCTCGGCCTCCTCCCATTAACGATGCTTTAATAACACCATCTGTCTCTCCAACATTTGCTATTTCTATGCTTACAAAATATTTTTTTCTATTATCATCAGTAAATTCATACATTAACGATTTACCAAATATAAAAGAAGGTAATTTCAAATTGGAACTTGTACTTATTGACGATACTTCTAATTCCTCATCTTTCAATAAATTGCCTAAATTATTATTGTCAAGCAGCTTAAATTTATTGGTCTTTAATAAACTATCGATGTATGATCCAAAATCATCAATTCCTACTTTTGACTGAGCAATTGCAAACTGATTACTACCAACTGTAATCATAAGGTCGGCAACATTTATTTCTAAATCTTCAATATCAACTAATTCTTTTAAACTTTTGGAGTTTTTATTTAAGTATAAAATGGATTTATCTGTAGAGTTTAATCTTCCAAACCTATTTTCTGTATTATGAACCCTGTTTAGCATATAGGATTCTAAACACATATTCATAAATGGTAGATCCTGCTCAGCTAATGAGTAAACATAGTTATAATATAATGGAAAAAGAGAGTAAGCGCTCCAGTTATCCAGTGTTCTGCCTAAATTATTATCTCCTCTAAAAAAGCCTCTTCCTCTAACTGGTTGAGCAAAAGTATTCCCAACCATATTCATAAAAACATTAGTTTCTATTTCTTTGGGTAGTAGTTCCAGGTTTTCTCTCTTGACCCTTCTCTCCTCTCTATTAATATGAAATGCTAAATTAAAATCAAATATACCTGCACCTCTTTCTGGTACAAACACCATCTCAGGTTGCGTATTATCATTACATATTGACCACCCCCTAAAATACGCATAGAAATGTAATGGTACTTCTACAAATGTTAATCTCTTGTATGGATATCGAATCCCTAATTTACGTTCATAATCTTTTTTTATCTCTTTAATCAGATTTGGTAAAGTATCGGATAAATTATTAAAATAATCATCGAAATAATTATTATCCTCATCTAAAAAAAGACCATAATCAACGCTATCTACTTCTATTGACTTTTTTTGATATCCTCCTCCTACTAAACTGATTTTTGAATATGGCCTGTCTCCATTAAAGCAAATCCACTCATCTTCCTCACTCTTGATACCTTGAGATAAGAAATTTAATTTCTTCGTTGATTTGATCTTTAATCTATAGTTGAAAAATTTTTGAACTCTAAAAGCATTTCTTTCTGCTACAACAGGATACCAAAAACTTTCCTTGGTTAAAAGCAAATAATTAGGATTTACAAAACAACTTTTCTTTCCCGCTAACAATGGATCATATCTATGCAAAAGTTCTCTTTCCTTCGAATTCAATTCAAAATACGATAAATTATCAAGAGGTATCCCCTCAAAAGATAATCTCATTTTTATTGAATCTCCACTATTTGTACCTTTCTCAACTGATAAAATACTTAAGTTATGTTCAAATTTTACTGCTTTCTTATTCAGAATTACCTTATTTACTTTATATCCATTATTAAAAAAGAATTTTAAGCGCTTTGGTAATCCTTTATTATCACTACTAAGAACTGTGAAATCAATAATACCTTTCAGTTGATTTCTATCATGGTCAAGCTTTATTTGATAATCTCCAATTTCGTAACCTGCATTAATGGGTAACTGCTTTTCAAATATTGCAAGCTGTCTTAACTGATCTTCTCTTTTTAACTCATCGAATAAATAATAACTAATCCCTCCCAAAGCCAATCCTAAAAATATAATTGCCGGAAAGAGTATAAATCTTCTTTTGAATTTAGTTTGTGGTAAACGTGGTAACTTGTAAACTGTAAAAAATACTAACGATAGTCCAATTAAAAAATATCCTCCTCGTAAAAAAATGAGCTGATTTATATTTATAAAACCTACATATGAAGAAAAAGCCAAAGGAGTATTAAATGTAATGAAATCCCATATCCCAAAATGCTTTCCTTTTAAGTAAAAAACTGCTGTTGCTATATACCCTAATACTAAAATAAAGGTGATTGCCTGATTTTTCACCAATTGCATCACCAAAAATGATAATCCTAAAACAAAAACCAATGTTGGAAAGGATATGATAAATGGATATAATAAATAGGTGATTAAACTAAAACCAGCATCTGGACTTATAAGGTTAATAACAAATGTAAAGACTAAAACTACAAGATTTAAACCTCCAAATACTGTTAGTATCCCTAATGTTTTTCCAAAAACATACTGAAAATTAGACATGTTACGAACATATATTACCTCTGTGGTATCAAGTTTTCTATCTCTACTTAAAAAATCTGCCGAAAGAAAGACTGCTATTATAGCCTGCACTATATTTAATACCCAAAGGTTCATATACGGTAGCCCTCCAATCAGCATCCTATCGGACCACCCTGTTCGTCCTATTTCTGTAGCAGCAATTATGTTGAAGAACAAAATAAAACCAATAACAATTGCCGAAAAAATTCTAAAAAACCAACTACGTAGTAAAGTTTTTATTTCGAATCTGGCTACAGTAAATAAAGGATTATTCATAGCGGCTTAAATTATTTGTTTCATCTGTTTAGTTTTTTTATTTCTGAGTTTTCAAAAAATTTGAATACATTCAGGAACTCTCTTTAATTTTAATAATTCCTCTATGTGAATTATGAATTATCAAAATTCATGTTCGTTTCATACTCCATGAAATATACATAAGCATGTTCCAGATTTGGTTCTATTGATTCACCAATAAATCCTTCGGAGTTAGGCGCAATTAATTCTACCTCATATGAATTTGCTCCGGGAATTGTAGTTATTACAGGATATTTTTGTTTTATGCTTTCCATTTGATCAAATTCGACGTGAGTACGCCATACTTTTCCCCTGGATAATTCGAGAAATTCATTAGGAGTTCCTGTAAAACCAATTTTACCTTCGTTTAAGAGAGCCATTTGATTACAAGTGCTTGAAATATCTCCAACAATATGTGTTGATAATATTATAATTACATCTTTTTGGCTTAAATCTGCCAAAATATTTCTAAATCGGATTCTTTCTTCAGGATCTAATCCTGTAGTAGGTTCATCAACAATTACAATTTTAGGATCTCCAACAATAGCTTGAGCAATGCCCAATCTGCGTTTCATACCTCCTGATAGTTTATTGGCAAAGCGGTTACGAACTTCAAACAAGCCTACTTGCTCTAACAATCTTTCTACTTCATCCTTTCTTTTCTTTCGGTTATTAATACCTGCTAAAGAAGCTGCATAATCTAAGAACTCGTAAGTTTTTAATTTAGCAAAAAAACGAAAATCTTGTGGAAGATAACCAACCATTGCTCTCACTTCTTTTCGGTTTTTACTCAGTGGTTTTTTATTAATCATAATTTCTCCACTCGATGGTTCAAGTAAAGTAACCAAAATTTTCATTAATGTTGATTTACCTGCACCATTTGGTCCTAATAAACCAAACATTCCTGAATCTATGTTTATACTAACATCCGTAAGTGCTTGATAGTTATTTTTATATATTTTATTAAGATTTTGAATAGATATATCCAACGTGTAGAAGTTTTAGAATTAGCTTATTTGTTATTATGGCTAAATATATTAAAATTATCACCAATGTTATAAATTATTTTTAATAGCTATTGGAGATAATTGTATTACACAATATCCCCAATAACATCAAAACAAATGCACCGTTATCCAATTATTTCAACATCCTCACTTAATTCTATGCTCCCAAATCCTTGTCCTCCTCCTCTATTTCCTTTCATATGATGCTTTCCTCTCATGTCATGACGACCATGGCGCATTCCTTTTCCATGATGACCACCTCTATGACCTTTACCTGCACGTGAATCAAACTTAACTTTTTGTTCATCCGTTAACAGATTACGTACCTTTTGCTTGTTGGAAAAATGTTTTTTAGCTATTTCTGACTTTAAATCACTAATTTCGTCAATCAATTTATAAACAGCTTTTGAGTCCACATTATCTCCAGTTGAAGCAGCCTTAAGTTCAGCCATTTTTATTCCCAACTCATTTTTAATTGGTGTCATTTCTTTGGCTAAGCTTACTTTAAGAGATTTAATCTCCTCTTTCTGGCTATCGGTTAAATTTAAACAAGCCATCGGTTTACATTCTCCTTTAAATTTTGACCTTTGATTACACTGTGCATCTGCACTAGTCATCAATACTCCAAACAACGCAACAAAAGTTGCCACTTTTAATAAATTAATCCTTTTCATCTCTCTAAATCTTTAATTAATATTTACAAATTATTTTAACTTTTTGAACGTACGCTCTCCCTTTCCATAAATTTCTATTTATGAATTCAGTTGAATTATTTAAAAGTTTAAATTATTAGACCTTATTAATGAGGATGTCTTTCTTCTCTTTTTTTGTGCCTTCCACGTCTCTTTTCTCCATGTTTAAACATTGGAGAATGTTCTATCATTCTAACCATTAAAGTATCGAAGACTTTCTTTTGATCATCATCACACACTCTTCGCATCTCATTAAAATGCTCGATAGTAAGCTTTTCCACTTGCAATTTATAAGTTGCCATATCTTCGAACAACTTACTTCGTAAATGCATTGGCGCTTCATCTCCGATAGTATTAATCAAGCGTTTTCTAACTTTATTCATACTATCTTTAACTATTTCAAGCTTATTAAAATAGTTTCTTTCTAGTTGATCAATATCTTGTTTTTGCTCTACTGATAATTCCAGTTTTTCCTCGAAGTATCCCATTCCTCTTCCTTTCATTCCTCTTTTCCTTTCGAGCCGTTGTTCTATTAATTCTTTTTTAATAAACTTAGGTGATTTCCACCAAATACTCCATGAAACAATATTAAGAGCAATTAGTATTATTATGATGATTATATAATGTTTCTTTTCCATAATATTCTTTTTTAGTTAACAAAAACCAACTCGTCCGACAAAATAAAATCACTGTTCCACATTTCATAATCATTTGTTGCCAACTCAATAGTATCCTCTGTTAAAGTATTTGAATCTAAATTTTGAAAATAAATATACAAGTTGAATATATTAACTAGTATTAAGGCAACCATTACAGGTTTTGCTATCAAAACTAATCTTGTAAACCATTCAGGCTTATCATTTAGTTGCTCTACTTTTCCCAATACCTGAGTTGTAAAAAAAGGTGAAGTTTTAACTTGTTCCTTATTAGCTCCACTCATTAATATTTGGCTAATCTCGTTTTCGATATTTTTATTAAAATTCTTCATATCCTTTGCTCCTGTATTATATTAGACGCGCTTTATAAAATTATCCCTCACTTAATTTCTTACAAATATTCTTTTATTTGCTTTTCTAACATTGTTTTTAATTTTTTTCGTGCCCTTAATACTAATGACTCTATACTTTTTGTAGAAGTTTCCATAATTTCACTTACAACTTGCTGAGTTAATCCTTCTATTTGAGTAAGCACAAATGCTTCCTTTTGCCTACCTGATAGTTTTGATAAACCATAATATAATAGCTCTTTTCGTTGCTCTTGAATGATTAATACATCCGGACTTCCATAAGCATTATCCATCCAATTGCTATTCTTTAAATCCTCAATGTAAGATGTTAATTCAGCTCCCCTCTTAATTCTCTTTGTTTTCCTTATATGATCTAAAGACTTATTAGAAGCAATTCTATATATCCATGTAGATAGAGAAGAATTTCCCTTAAATGATTTTAAGGACTTAAACAATTCAATAAAAACCTCCTGAGATACATCCTCAGCCTCTTGTAAATCATTTGTATATGAATAGCATATATTAATTACACGATCTTTATAATCATTTACTAATGATTCAAAAAATCGCATATTTCCATCAACAATCTGCTCAATTATTTCCTTTTCTGAATGGTGCATAAGGTTAATATTGCATTTTATTGTTAGACGTTAACCCTACAAAAAACCCTCGTTAAAATACTAATATTATACACTTATAAATTAATTATGAACATAAATGTTATCTTATCTCTTTTTTTCTAACTTTAAAAGGCTCTTTTACACACAGACAAAACTCAAATGAAATTTTACCTGACTTTAATACTAATTTTTATCTGCTCCTTTTATGTTAATGGAAAAGATATTAAAGAAGTACTGTTACTACATTCCTATCATACAGGATTTAAATGGACCGATGAATTAACAAGAGGTGTTTTAGACGGTATTGGTCCCCAAGATAAAGTAAGAGTATTTGTTGAGTACATGGATTATAAAAGATATCAAAACAAAGGTTTCTTCTACGAGTTATTTAATCTTTATAAATATAAATATGGTGATCTTGATATAGATGGTATTATTTGTGCCGATAATTATGCCTTTCAATTCTTTTTAGAAAACGGCAATAATATCTGGAACGAAGATATACCTGTTACTGCTTGTGGTATAAACAACACACATACATATGATTTTGACACTACAAGAATAAAAGTTATTAAAGAAGATATTGATGTTAAAAATACTTTAACTTCAGTATTTCAACTTCAACCAAATACGGATACACTAATTATCATTTCTGATCAAACTCTCTCTGGAAAAATGTTTCTTGACCAGCTTTTAAATGATTTAAAAGAATATGATAAACAAATTCCGTATTTGATTATTGATGGAACAAATTATATTGATATTGAAAATAAGATTAAAAAGGCTACCTCATTACCTAACAATAAAGCTATTATACTACTAAGTTTATATTCTAACAAATATAAGGTACCCATAGAAATGAAACATCTTAGCAAAGAGCTTTTACAAGATATTAATATACCTGTTTTTAGTTTTTGGAAGTTTTTATTAGATGATCATATCACCGGAGGCAGTTTAATTTGTTCATACGAGCAAGGTTATGAAGCAGCTAGCATATTAAAATTAAAGATGCAAGACGCCAATATTAAAATACCATCACTCAACAATCCCAAACATAACTTAGTCTTTGATTTTAATAAAATTAAGAAACACCAGTTAAATATTAAAAATCTACCAGGCTCAGCAAAGATTATAAACCGAGATATACCTTTTCATATAAAATATAGAAGTCAGCTTACTTATTTTTCTTCGTCATTTACTGTTTTAATACTAATTATTTTACTACTGGTTAGAAATATTATTAAAAGACGAAAAATAGAAATTAAATTAATTGAAAGTGAAAGAAGATTAGATTTAGCATTAAGTGGAGCTAACGAAGGACTTTGGGACATATTATTAAAAGATAATACAATTATATGTAATGATAATTTAGCAAAACTTTTAGGCTACGAATGTAGTAACGACTTAAATATAAGTTTTAATAATTGGCAAAAACTATTTAAAAAACAAGATATTCCTCAAATAAGAGAAGAGTTTTTACTTCACTTAAGGGGCTTATCCTCTAAATTAAAAATGGAAATTGAGGCTATAAGAAAAGATGGGTGTTTACAATATTTTTCAATTAGTGGTAGAATAACTGAACGGGATATTAACAACATCCCCACAAGAATTACCGGTGTAGTAATGGATATTACGTCTCAAAAAAAGTTTGAGTCTCAATTAAAAGTTGCCAAAGAAAAAGCCGAAGAAAGCGACAGATTAAAATCTTCATTTTTGGCTAATATGAGTCATGAAATTCGTACTCCTATGAATGCTATTTTAGGATTCTCCGATATTTTGATGTATCAAAAACTTAATAGTAACGAAAAGGAAAAGTATATTGAACAGATTAAAAATAATGGAGAAAACCTTTTACATATTATTAATGATATAGTTGATGTATCAAAAATTGAGTCGGGACAATTAAAAATAAAAAAAGAGAAATTTGATTTACACCTTTTACTTGTAAATATTGAATATGCTTGTAATTCCTTAATAAAAGCCAGAAATAAAAAAGTTACATTTACAATTGATAATAAGATAGAAGGAATTAATCAATTTATTTTTACCGATCCTTTTAGACTTGAACAAATTCTACTTAATTTAATTTCAAATGCTGTAAAATTTACACATCAAGGAGGAATTAAACTTAAATATTATATCACTGATAAAAACATATTTACTTTTAATGTTTCCGACACTGGAGAAGGTATATCTCCAGAAGATCAACTTATTATTTTTGAGAGATTTAGACAAGCTGAAAATTCGTTAAAAAAAGTTTTTTCCGGCACTGGATTGGGATTATCTATCACCAAAAGTCTTGTTAATATGTTAGGTGGTGAAATATCTGTCGAATCAGAAATAGATAAAGGTTCTGTTTTTACTTTCACTATTCCTGTTGAATCAATATAAAATAGTTTAGTGCAATTTCTATATTTGCGATAAAATTGCGTTAATTATCCAAATTAGATTATCATGTACATTTTTTATGAGCCTAATTTCTCATCCAATGGAAATATTTTATCTCAAGAAGAATCCAAACATTGCATTCGTGTTCTACGTCATCAAAATGGTGATACTATCACAGTTATGGATGGTAAAGGTTATTCTTATTCGGCTAAAATAGTTGATGCAAATCCTAAAAAATGTGTGTTAGAAATCGTGGAAACAATCTTTTACGAACCAAGACCATTTAGCTTACATATGGCTGTTGCTCCTACTAAAAACATTGATCGTTATGAGTGGTTTTTAGAAAAAGCTACCGAAGTAGGGATAGAAGAAATAACTCCTATATTATGTGAACACTCTGAAAGAAAAGTAATAAAACCCGAACGATTGGAAAAAATATTAGTTTCTGCCGCTAAACAATCGCTTAAATATTATATACCTAAGCTTAATCCAATTACAACTATAAAGGATTTTATTAACTCAAATACTTCTGAGAATACATTTATAGCCCATTGCGAAAATACAACCAAGAAACTCCTTAAAGATATTTACACTCCAAATAGCAATTCAATTATTTTAATTGGACCAGAAGGAGATTTTTCTCTAAGTGAGATCTCCCTAGCAGTTGAAAATAATTATAAAGCTATTAGCCTTGGAAAAGAACGATTAAGAACGGAAACTGCTGCACTAATGGGGTGCGCAGTTGTAAATATTATTAATCAAACAGATTAAATATAATCTGCCAAAGTTTGACGACTTAGAAAATCTTTAAATTCACATGCTAAAGCTGCCGCTAAATCTCCCATTAAACACTTATCAAAAGGACATCTATCTTTACTGCCCGGGCATCCTTGAACTTCAACAGGTCCTTCAATTACTTCATATAATTCTAATAAAGTTACATCCTTAGGTTCTCTTTTAATAATAAAACCTCCGCTAGGACCTCTATTAGAAGCTACAAAATTTTCTTTAGCTAACCGCTGAAATACCTTTGCTACATGATGTCTGGAACTGCCAATCAATTCAGAAATTTGATTAACATTTAGTTTTTGCTCTGTTTTAGCAATCAGTACCATACCGTGCAAAGCAATCGAAGCAGCTTCAGAAAGTGTAATAATTTTGGACATTCGAGAATATATTTACTTAATATCTCAATACTAAATAACCGTATTGTGTTACAAATTAAATGATTTGAATTGTGAAATAAAAAAAAGAATATCGAAATCTCTTATTCTTATACAAAAAAAATAATTTGACAAATAATTTAAACTCCTAACAAAGCGAATTCTAGCATTAAGATCGATTAATAATAATCTTTTTAGTAATCTGTCTTTCGTTTAAATAAAGTTTAAATATATATAAACCTAAAGGAATGCCATCTAATACAATAATAACATTATTTGCATCTTCACCTTCAATGTTTAACTTACCATTTGACACAATTACACCATTAATGTCAATTATTTCATACTTATCAATATATTGAGAACTGGCATTAACATGCAGATTTTTACTCTTTTGAACAACTTTTACAGTTAGTTCTTCATTTAAAACTTTTGTACTTAAATGAACCACAGATTCCGCTAAAACGTCAACCCAAAGTGTATAATTATCCTCCTCATATAGCTCTGAAGCCTTTTTCCAACCATTAAGTTCGTCATACGCATACATGGTATTATTATTTTTTTCAGCTCCTGCAGAATAATAAACAGCCAAGGTATCAATTGGAGAGCCATCATATGAGAGTTCGTAACCAACAAAAAATTCTCCAGAGACTTCTACCGGTTGATCAAATTTTAAATATATTTCTTTATTTGCTCTTAAGGTATCTATTTTAACACTCTGCCTTTTCTTTATATTCTCAGGATATTGGTTTCCCTCCCAAACCAATATATCAATTGTTTGATCCGAACCATATTTATACCTTGATGACATTAGATATAATCCATTTAATGTGGCAGATTCAAAACCAAAAAACTTCTCGGCATACTTAGTTGATGGCTTCGCATTATGTCCAGCTAAATAACCTCCCTCCTGAATTGAAGAATTCAAAGGATCATCTCCTATTTCAATATTACTTAACCTTTCAAATACTGGATCATCGTAAAGATTCCTTCCTTCTAAGCTTTGTATACCTGTATTTTGAGGATCTAGCCAAGTTTTATAATGTTCATTCGTACTACTTCGTTCATCCCAGGCTTTATAAAACTGAGCAAAATAATCATTTATAGGATTTCCACATATATGCTGCTCCTCCTGATAAGGTTCCAATTAATTGATTATTTCCATCGAATATCGGGCATCCAGACGAACCTCCTTCTGTTGTTCCTGTTGTCCACCTTGATACTCGCCAATGAAAATCATCTACTTGGGCGTAAGGGCGATTTCCATATTCATTATAAGTTGAATGCTGAACATCATCACTAAATGTTGCTACTTTTTTTACATCTCCTTGGGGATGATGAATGGAAGTAAAAGGCTTTTCCGGAGAAGAACTTAGTGTCCAGCCGGCATAATAAGGACGATATTGAGGAAGGGGATCATTGTAAAACTCTAATAATGCAATGTCCAAATCTTCGGCATAAACCTTTGTTTCACCTCCTGATAAGGTATTATATTTGCTTCCCTCAATAACTTCGGAACAGTGAGGTACTTCGTAATCAAAAAATGCTACAATTTTATTACCTGTCTCATCACGTCTAAAACAATGAGCTGCTGTTATCATATATGCATTAGGATCAATTTGATTACTATTCACCATTGTTCCTGTGCAATATTCAACCCCATCAATTATATACCTCACAACAGCTCTTCTAATATTCATTTCATTATCTACATCGTGACAAGAAATATCTTCGTTACAATTACCCGAATCGCCAAAATAACCTACTTTTAAAGGTGCAGTATTAATGTTGCGAACACCTAAATAATCATGGTTTACTGAACCAATTAATAATTCTGCGTTAAATTCTACTCTTTCAGGCTCTTGATATTCAACAACAACCTCATCTCCCATTACCGGGGCCGTAGCTAAAATTCCTGATGGATTATTATTCTTTTCAGTAAATGAACCTATCACATCAGAACAATCGGTATTATAGATAAATAATTTTGCTCCCGAGGGTACTTTAAACTTATCAAAAATCAAGTTAATTGAATAAGCTCCGGGAGAACTGATTAGCAAACGCCAAACCATGGTTCCATCTTCAAGTTGGGTCCAAGTTCCAGAGTTATCTGGCGTATAATTGACAATAAATTTATATGCAAATTTCAACGGCGCTCCTTTTCCTTCGGACTCTGCTGTTTTCAATTTTGCTATTGTTGGTGAATAATTGTGTGTTTTAGTACTTTGAATAACATCTTCTCCTATTTGTTGCCCAAATATTGGATTTCCTCCCGAATTAATCTGAGCGAACACACCAGTCACAAAAAACAACAATAACACTAGTAAATTTATTCTCCGGGCAATCATATCTCTAACTAATAATTATTAAATTCAGTCTACTTCATACACCAAATCAATCCCTAATATTTACATTCTACTAATAACAAACTTTTTAGTTACCTTTTTATCATTTAAATAAAGTCTTAGAAAATAAATTCCTGATGGAATTCCATCCAATTCAATTTCAGCCTTATTAGCACCTTTTCCTCCAATATTTAATATTTTACTTGACACAATTACTCCACTATAGGATAGTATTTCGTACCTATCTAAGTACTGATAATTTGCATTAACATATAGATTACCATTTTTTGCTGGTACAGGGAAAATTTTTACTGGAATTTCTTCAATTTCAATCTGTACGTCTCCGCGAACGACAGATTCCGCTAATACATCCAACCAAAGTGTATAGTTATCACCTTCATAAAGCTCCGAAGCCATTTGCCAACCATCTGGTTCACCATACACATACATGGTATTTTTGTTTTTTTCAGCTCCAGAAGAATAATAGACTGCTAATGTATCAACTGGAGAATTATTATAAGAAAGTTCGTAGCCAACAAAAAAATCTCCTTCTACTTCTACCTGTTTATCAAACTCTATATAAATTTCTTCATTCATCCTTAAGGTATCTATTTTAACACCTTTCCTTTTTACAATAATATTTTCCGGTTTTTCATTTCCTTGCCATACTAAAACATCAATAGTTTGCTCCGAACCATATTTATTTTTACTAGGCATTATGTATACACCATTTAGAGTAGCTGATTTAAAACCAGAAAACCTCTCGGCATACTTAGTTGAAGGTTTCGCATTATGACCTGCCAAATAACCACCTTCCTGAATTGAAGAACTTAAAGGCGCATCTACCATCTCAATATTACTTAACCTTTCATATAAAGAATTTTCGTATAGGTTTCTTCCCTCTAAGCTTTGAATACCTGTATTTTGAGGATCTAGCCAGGTTTTATAATGCACGTTTGTACTACTTCGCTCATCCCAGGCTTTATAAAATTGAGTAAAATAATCATTTATTGGAGAAGCACATTTTGCAGCACCACCTGATAGTGTCCCTATTAATTGCTTGTTAACATCAAATATCGGGCATCCGGAAGAACCTCCTTCAGTTGTTCCTGTACTCCATCTTGATACCTTCCAGTGAAAATTATTTACTTGGGCATAAGGATAGTTGCCATTATCCTTAAATGTAACAGCCTGAACATCTCCATTAAAAGTAGCAATTTTTTTAACATCTCCCTGAGGGTGGTGAATAGAAGTAAAGGGTTTTCCCGGAGAAGAATCTAATGTCCAGCCAGCATAATAAGGTCGATATTGAGGAAGGGGATCATTATAAAACTCTAACAGTGCAATATCTAATTCTTCGGCATAAACCTTTGTTTCTCCACCTGATAAGGTATTATATTTAGTTCCCTCAATAACCTCGGAACAGTGAGGTACTTCGTAATTAAAAAATGCAATAGTTTTATGTCCTGTTTTATCAAGCCTAAAACAATGAGCCGCTGTTATCATATAAGCATTGGGATCACTTTGATTACTATTTATCATTGTTCCAGTGCATAATTCAGTTCCATCAATAATTATTTTTACTACAGCCCTTCTAACATCCATTTCATTATTTACATCGTAACAAGAAATATCTTCGTTACAATTACCTGAATCCCCAAATTTTCCTGCTTTTAAAGGTGCTGTTTTAAATCGATGTACACCCAAATAATCATGATTTACCGAACCAATTAATAATTCCGCATTAAAATCTACTCTTTCAGGCTCCTGATATTCAACAATAACCTGATCACCTATTACAGGTGCTGTAGCTAAAATTCCAGAAGGATTATTATTCTTTTCAGTAAATGAACCTATCACATCAGAACAATCGGTATTATAGATAAATAATTTGGCTCCAGGAGGTACTTTAAATTTATCAAAAATCAAGTTAATTGAATAAGCTCCAGGAGAACTAATTAGCAAACGCCAAACCATGGTTCCATCTTCAAGTTGAGTCCACGTTCCTGAGTTATCTGGTGTATAGTTGACAATAAATTTATATGCAAATTTCAATGGTGCTCCTTTTACTTCGGATTCCTCTGATTTTAACTGTGCTTTTGTTTGTGAATAGTTATGTTTTTTAGTACTTTGAATAACATCCTCACTTAAATGTTGCCCAAAAACCGGACTTCCTCCGGAACTAATCTGGGAATAAACACCAGTTGCTAAAAGCAACAACAATGCAATCAATTTTATTCTCCTAGTAACCATATCTTTAATAAATAATAACAAATGATTAGATGTTAAATATCTTTTTTAGTTTAATTTGAATGACTTTCATTTTCCCGGTCTTTACTTTTGGGTAAGTTCAAAAAAGTGGTCTTTACTTTAACAACACTTCTTAATCTTCCTGTTTTCCCTAACTTATAATGAACTAAGGCCCATGCCATAACTATACTTGTCCCCAAAATTACAAACAATAGTATTCCTGTTTCAAAATCGTTTATTAAGAAATCATCAGGTATTGCAAAATATAGTAAAACTGAAATAAGTCCCCTTGGTGCAATAAACATTTGAGGCATTATATCTTTTTTTACAATGAGCTTAAATAATAACCACCTAAAAATAAACATAATTATTACGAAGCAAAATGCACCAACTACAATTTTTGTTTTAAAAATACCTGCAATGGTAATGCTCAGGCCAAATACAAAAAAGAAAAATGTACGTACAACAAATGCACTTTCTGCTGTAAGTAATTTAAAATCTGCCAACACTCTTCTAACCTCTCTCTCCTTTAAAAATTTTCGCATGATGCCCGAAAAGAAGATATGTCTGTTTTCTAGAATTAATCCAAATACAAGAATTATAAGTAATGAAGATAAGTGAAAAACTTTACCAACAGCATATAATAACAATAATACAGAAATGAAAAGGAAGAGTTTTATATGCGTATTAATCCGTTGAAAAAATATAATCATTAAATATGATAGTATAACAGATAAAATTAAAGTCCCTCCTATGTTAGATATAACATTAAATCCAATTTTTGCAACTTCGTTGGTGTGTACATTATTAATAACAGTATAAAATAATATTAGCCCAAAAATATCTGACAAAGTGCTTTCGTATATTAAAAACTCCCTTTTTTCAACCTCTAGTTGCACAACGCTTGGTATTACAATGGCACTGCTTATAATAGACAATGGAATAGCATAAATAAAAGCAGTTAAAAAATCCAGATTTGATATAAGAATTTGAATTCCATAAGCAAATACAAAAACATTTACTATTAGCGAAACCAACGCAATTAATCCTGATTTCCATATCATTGGCCATCGTTCTTTAGAAAGTTTTAAATCTAAAGCACCTTCTAATACAATTAACATTAAACCAACAATACCTAATATTTCCAGTGGAAAAATCCAATCAACATCATCAACTCCAATATTGAAAAGTCGCTTACTAAAAAAACCAAGTAGAATTAAGAGAATTACACTTGGCACAGCAGTTCTTTGAGAAAATAATGAAAATAAATAAGATAATATGACGACCAAAGTTGCTCCAATTATTAAAAGGTAAGCAACATTATTGGCATTTATAAAATTATGAATTAATAATAGCTCCATCCATCACTAAAAAAAAATACAATTAATTTCTTACAAAATATAAAAAAAAGTTGCCATTGTTAATCAAAGGCAACTTTAAAACGTAAATAATATTTTATTGTTTTATTTATTCGTAAACTTTACATTCTACCTGGTTTCTTAATGCCATTAATCCATTTTGCATCAACGCAGTCATTTCATCTTCTCCTGGATAGACGGCTACTGGTGCAATAAAATCTACCATCTCTTTTATATAATTTACCACAAATTTATCGTGAGCAATTCCACCTGTTAAAATAATTCCGTTAACCTTTCCTTTTAATACTGCTGCACAACCACCAATTGCTTTACCAATTTGATAACACATTGCACTTAAAATAAGCTCAGCATGTTTATCTCCTGCTTTAACTCTTTTTTCTACTTCGAACGCTTGATTGGTACCTAAATGAGCTACTAACCCACCTTTACCATTTACAACTTTCTTCATTTCTTCAAAAGTATGTTTTCCACTAAAACAAGCCCTTATAAGTGCCCCTGTTGGTAATGTACCTGCTCTTTCCGGAGAAAATGGTCCATATCCATCAATTGCATTGTTTACATCAATTACTCTTCCTTTACAGTGAGCACCAATTGAAATTCCTCCACCCATATGAGCAACAATAAGGTTTAATTCTTCGTAGACAAATCCTCTTGTACGAGCAAATAAGCGACCTACTGCCTTTTGGTTTAGCGCATGAAAAATAGACTGGCGAGGCATTGAAGGACATCCTGTAATACGTGCAACATCCTCTAATTCATCTACAACAACTGGATCCGCAATATAAGCCTTAGCATGAGGTAATGATCGAGCAATGTCATCAGCGATTAAACCTCCAAGATTACTTGCATGTTCACCTAAAACTCCAATTTTTAAATCTCTTTTAAGTGCGTCATTCACTTCGTAAACTCCTGATTGAATCGGCTTTACCAAACCTCCCCTACCCACAACTCCATCAATTTTTTCAATATCAATATCGGCACGGATTAATTCATTAAGTATAACCTCTTTCCTAAATTCATATTGATCCGGAATAGTATTAAAAGGAGCTAATTCATCATTTGTGTGTTTGATGTTCTTTAAAAAAATAGATTTTTCATTGTCATAAACCGCAATCTTAGTGGAAGTAGATCCTGGGTTGATGACTAAAATTCTAAAGATTTCCATAAGTTCTTTTTCAAAGGTTAACAATTTTTATTTTCAGCCATTAAGCAGGCTAAAGCTAAACAATAGTATTTAGATTTAAAACTCTCACTCCTAGACATTACTACTACAGGATGAGTTGTACCCTGAATAAGTCCAGCTAATTCTGCATCCCCAAATAACATGAGTCCTTTATAAAAAGGATTACATGATTCCAACGAAGGAAAAAGTAATATATCAGCATCTCCATTCACTGGAGTATCTATTCCTTTTATTTTAACACTTTCCGGATCGCATGCTAAAAATAAATCGAGAGGACCATCAATTATACATTTTTTTAGCTCTCTCTTATTAGCCATTTCAACAATTCTTTGATATTCCTCCGAGTTAGGAAAGTGTTTGGATACTTTCTCTGATGCCCCTATTAAAGCCACTTTAGGATTATCAATTCCTAAGTTATTAGTCATTTCTACTGCATAATTTATCATGGCAATTTTTTGCTCAAAGCTGGGAAATGGTAATACCGCTGGATCTGTAATAAAAAGTAACTTTTTGTATTTGGGTAACTCTAGTGCACACACATAACTAAGCACACCTTCGGACTTTAAAATACCTCTTTCTTTATCAAGTACCGATTTTAAAAACAAATCGGTATTAATCAAACCTTTCATCACAATATCAGCCTCTCCTGATTTAACCATGGCAACACCAAGTTCTGATGCCTTTGCCTTGTCTCTGCAGTCAACTATTTTGTAATTATTTGATCTATTAATAAAGTCAGGTGGTAATATCTTAGTTATCAACAATTCATCCCCAATTAAAATGGGATATAAGAATCCATCTACCGCACCTTTAATAATAGCTTCAAGAGTATTTACATCTTCGGATGCAACCACTGCTACTTTAAACAACTTGTTTAAACCTATAATATATTCAGGTATCTGTGAAAGTTTTTTTATTGCATGTTTCATCTTATGCTAAAGCTGCCAATAATATACTGTGATACTTCGACTCTTCCGAATCACTTCTTGAAGTCAATACAATTGGAGTTTTTGCACCTAAAATTACCGATGCAACTTTAGCCTTAGCGAAAAACACTAATGTTTTATATAAAACATTTCCCACTTCTATATCAGGCATCAACAACAAATCCGTATCTCCTGCTACAGCACTTTTTATATTTTTATGTTTAGCACTCTCGAAACTAACAGCATTATCAAAAGCCAAAGGGCCATCAATAATACAGTTTTTTATTTGGTCGCGTTGGTTCATTTTTGAAAGTAAAGCAGCATCTAAGGTAGCTTGCATATTTTCATTTACCATTTCAATTGCACCAAGTACAGCAACTTTAGGTTTTGGAATTCCAATTTTATTTAGATAACCTACCGAATTATTAACAATCGCTATCTTATCTTTAAGATTAGGAGCTATGTTCATTGCTACATCGGTAACTGCAATGAGTTTATGGTAGGTATCAACTTCAAACAAAGCAAAATGAGATAGCAGACTACCAGTACGTAATCCCCACTCTTTATTTAATACTCCTTTTAAAAGAACTGGTGTAGCTACTTTACCCTTCATTAAAACATGAGCTTCGTTACTATGCACCATTTTAACAGCTATTTCAACACATTTTTCGTGATCTAATTCATTAACAAATTTCGCATTGTCAAAATTGAAGCCTTTTTCTTTGATAATATTTCTAGTTAATGCTTCATCTCCAATTAAAACTGGATTAACAATACCTGCATGATAAGCTTTATGTATGGCATTTAATGAATGTGCATCTTGCGAAACAGCTAATGCTAAAGTTTTGGTACTTTTATTCTTGCTAATAAGCTGTTCCAGATCAGATAGTTTTTTAAACATGAACGCAAATTTTCCTTTTCGATTTATACTTTAACGATGACTAAATTAATGCTGCACATCCATTATAAAAATGATATTTATAAGCAAAAAAGGCGTAAGATCATTTTGTTTAAAACGATTCTTACGCCTTTAAATTATAAAATATTTTAAAGAATTATCTACTTGCTAATTCCTCAACAATTTGTTTAGTATCTTGTGCAATAACTAATTCTTCATCAGTAGGAACTACCATAACTTTTACTTTACTATCAGGAGTACTAACAACAGCTTCAACACCTAATAAGCCATCATTTTTCTCCTTATCCATCTCTACGCCCATAAATTGCAACTCAGAACAAATATTATGACGTATTCTAAAAGCATTTTCACCAATACCTCCGGTAAAAATAATTACATCTACACCACCCATTGCTGCTGCATATGAACCTACATATTTTTTAATACGATATGCATACATTTCTAAACCTAGATCTGCCAATTTATTCCCGTTCGCCGATGCTGCCTGTATTTCCCTCATATCTGAAGAAACACCAGTGATTCCCAACATTCCACTTTGCTTGTTAAAAAGAATACTTGCCGACTTAGTTCCAATCATTTCTTTATCCATAATATAGGTAGCAGCACCAATATCTAAATCTCCGGCACGGGTACCCATAATTAATCCTTCAATTGGAGTAAATCCCATTGATGTATCAACTGATTTTCCATTATCAATAGCAGCAATTGAAGCACCATTTCCTAAGTGACATGAAATTATCTTGGTTTTTGTGTAATCCAAACCTAATATTTCACATGCTCTTGCAGAAACATATTTATGACTGGTTCCATGAAAACCATATCGACGAATTCCATACTTTTGATAAAGAGAATATGGTATTGCGTACATGTAGGCATGCTTTGGCATAGTTTGATGAAAAGCTGTATCAAATACCCCTACTTGTGGTACACTTGGCAATAGATGTTCAATTGCCTCAATACCATTTAAATTTGGTGGATTATGTAATGGTGCCAAGTCAATACATTCTTTCATCTTATCTACTACCTCGTTGGTAATAAATACGCTGGAGTTAAATGTTTCTCCACCATGCACTACCCTATGTCCTACTGCATCAATTTCTTCAAGATCAGTTATACAACCATGTTTTTTACTTGACAGTACCCCTAAAATGTAGTCGATACCTGTTTGATGATCGAGAATTTCACCTTCTAATAAAACTTTTTCCCCGTTTTCTTTTTCGTGTTTTAAAAACGAACCTTTAAGTCCAATCTTTTCTACTACCCCCTTAGCCAATACTTTATGACTATCTTCATTCATATTGAAAAGTTGGTATTTTATTGAGGAACTTCCACAATTAAGAACTAATATTTTCATAATAATTTTATCTTCTTTTGTTAGATGAAACTACTGTTATATCTTAATGAAGTAACCTATGTGTGTTTCTATCTATCGATTTAAGTAGTTAATAACTAATCTAAAATAATATTACCGTTTTCGTCATACCTGTAAAAACCTTCACCGGTTTGCTTCCCTAAGTGCTTAGCTCTTACCAACCTTTTAATTAACGGATTAGGCTTATATTTAGAATTACCAAACTCCTCATATAAGTTATCCATCCACTTAGTTATTTTACTTAAACCAATTATATCTGCAGTTCTAAATGGGCCAAACCTCATTCCTAAACCAACATTCATTGTTTTATCAATATCGCTCATTGTTGCAATGCCTTCCATTAATATTTGGCAGGCTTCGTTCAATAAGGTTACATATAAACGCACACTAACTAAACCTGCAGACTCCTCTACCGGAATAACGTCTCTATTGATTAGTTTAACAAAAGTGCACACTTTGCTATAAACTTCATCAGAAGTATATAATCCTTTTACTACTTCTATTATTCGTGCTTCAGGTGATGTTACAAAAAAGTGAAGACTGATACATCTATCAGGTTTCTTCATTTCTGAAGCTAATTCTGTAATGATAATAGTTGTTGAGTTTGTTGCAATAATAGTATCCTCTCTAACAATTTCCTCAACATTTCTGAATACTTTTTTTCGTTCATCAATACTTCTATAGCCTGTATTAGAATCCGAACGAATGGCCTCAATAACAAAGTCACACTCAGCTAAATCTTTGTAATCAAGTGTACCTTTAATTCGGCTCATGATAGCCTTTTTCTCACTAGGTGTAAGCCCCCAATTTTCGATTCTATTATCGAGCTCCTTGCCAATATTAGAAATCGCACGCTCAATTTTTTCTTCGGTAAGCTCTAAAAACACCACTTCCATTCCATGCCAGCTTGCAATACGTGCAATACTTTGTCCTTCCTTACCACAGCCAATTACACCAATTTTAGAAAAAAGAGTAGTTCCTTTTTTCTTGCCTTTGCTTAGGGCATACCCTTCAATGGGTTCTACTAAAATTTCAGCCATTATATTGATTTGTTATTTTGTTGTTAAGTCATTAGTAATTTAGACATTGGTCAATTGTTCTTGGTAATTACAATGTTTCCAATAATCCATCATTACTTTTTAGGTAAAAGCTGTATAAAAACAGCTTAGATCTTATACGTTTCCTGCAGCCTGATTAGCTGTTATTGCCACTAAGTTAACAATATCACTTACTGAACAACCTCTTGATAAATCATTAATTGGAGCTGCCATTCCTTGTAAAATTGGTCCAATTGCTTCTGCATGTGCCATTCTTTGAACAAGTTTGTATGAGATATTACCTGTTTCTAAAGATGGGAACACTAAAACATTTGCTTTACCAGCAATTTCACTATCTGGTGCTTTTTTAGCCCCAATAGCCTCAACAATTGCAGCATCGGCTTGTAATTCTCCATCAATTTTTAAATTTGGATCCATCTCTTTAGCCAAACGTGTAGCCTCTACAACCTTATCCACCATTTCATGTTTAGCACTTCCTTTTGTAGAAAAGCTAAGCATAGCAACACGTGGTTCTAATCCTGCAATCGATTTCGTAGTTTTTCCTGTAACAACTGCAATTTCTGCTAATTCACTGGCTGTTGGATTGGGGTGTACTGCACAATCTGCAAAAACCAACATACCATTATCTCCATATTCATTATTAGGTAATATCATAATAAAAGCTCCTGATACAACACTAATTCCCGGTAATGTTTTTACAATTTGAAAAGCTGGACGTAAAACATCGCCAGTTGCATTTTCTGCACCTGCAACTTCTCCGTCAGCATCTCCATTTTTAATCATTAATGTAGAAAGATACAATGGATTAACCACTAACTTTTCTGCATCTTCTCTTGTTAATCCTTTGCTTTTACGCAATTCCATTAACAAATTGATATACTCTTCTTTTTTCTCGTGATTTTCAGGATCAACAATTGTTGCCTTATCTAAATTAGTTAAGTTGAATTTTTTTGCTTCTTCGTCAATTATTTGAGGATTACCAATTAAGATGATATCAGCAAAATCTTCATTTAAAATTGTATCAGCTGCCTTTAGTGTTCTTTCCTCAAGTCCTTCGGGTAAAACAATACGTTTTTTGTCTTCTTTAGCCTTAGCTTTTAGTTTGTTTATAAATTCCATTTTAGGTATTTGATTATATTATTATTACTACAACAAAATTATTTCTAAAATCTATATTTTCATATGCCTTATATCACCTATAAGGTATCTTTAATTTAATTTTTTATTACCAATTACAAAGCAAAAAATACAACTATTATCACAATTTGAAATCGAAAGAGAATTATCGTAACTTTAATTGAAAACACAAAAATGGATTTGCAAGCTATTTTCTCTAAGTTATTTACCGATTATTCATCATTAAATCCTTCTGTTAGCAAAATTCACTCGTTATTAAAAAAAGAAAACGAAGAAATTGTAAACGACCATATTGCTTTTAGAACGTATAATTTACCAAAAATAAACATAGATGTGCTTGCCAAAGCTTTTGAAGTTAGAGGCTACAAAGTAAAGGGAAATTATCGATTTAAAGAAAAAAAATTAACAGCAAAACACTACGAATATGAGGGAGAGTCAAAATTTCCTAAAATTTTTATTAGTCAATTAGAAATTGATGAATTAAACGAATTATCTCAAAATACAATTAACTATCACTATCAAAACATCTTAGAAGATTACCCAAAAAATGATGAATTAATTTTTTCTAAAAATAAATGGATTATCCCATCTTATAAAACATATCAGCAATTAAGAGAAGAATCGGAATATGCTGCCTGGATGTACGTTTTTGGATTTAGAGCTAATCACTTTACTGTATTTGTTAATCATTTAAACCAATTTAATACATTAGAACTGCTAAACGATTTCCTTATTGATCATAACTTCAAACTCAATACTTCTGGTGGAGTTATAAAAGGCAGTAAAAAACTATTTTTAAAACAATCGAGTACATTAGCTGATATTGTTGAAATTCAATTTGAGGAAGGAAAACATATGATACCTGCTTGTTATTACGAATTTGCAGAACGCTTCTCTTTACTTGATGGTAAATTATTTCATGGTTTTATTGCTGAATCTGCCAATAAAATATTTGAAAGCACTAACTATAGAAAATAATGTAGTTTTTTAATAACTATAGGTAAAAACTATAATAGAGTCACTGATCACAATTTTCTTAAATTAATACGACCATCTATAATAAATCAATCTCTTCTTCTTTATTATTTACTTATTATACTTTTAGATTAATTGTTTATATTTCTTTAATTTAATTTTCTATACTTTGCTGGACTTATTCCTGTTTTACTTTTAAATATTTTGCTAAAGTTCTGAGGGTATTCAAATCCTAACGAATAAGCTATTTGACTTACCGGATCACTTGTTCTCAATAACTGATCCTTAGCTTTATCAATAATAAAAGAATGGATCTGATCTAAAGTATTTCGACCTGTTTCCTTTTTTAGCAAGTCGCTTAAAAATTAAATAGGTGATGTAAACAGTTTTATAAAATATCAAATTTCAGTAAATTAAGGAGAAGTAAAACTTTAATATGGACCTTAAGAAAGAAACTGGTTTTTTTGGTGTTTTCTGTGTTGCTTCAGGCACAATGATAAGTTCAGGTTTATTTATCCTACCTTCTATTGTATTCCCAATGGTTGGTCCTGCTATTTTTATTGCCTATTTTTTTTCTGCGCTTCTAATGATTCCTACCATATTCTCCAAATCGGAACTGGCTACAGCCATGCCTAAATCTGGTGGATCCTATTTTTTTATCCATCGTAGTTTAGGGGCATATATGGGAGTATTTGCTGGTTTTGCTTCATGGTACTCGCTTTGTTTAAAAAGTGCATTCGCATTGCTAGGTATTGGATTGTTGATTGAGCCCTTGTTTTTTGAAGCATCACCTGCTATGATGAAACTTTTTGCTGTTGGAATAATATTGTTCTTTACTGTAGTTAATATTCTTGGAGTGAAGGAAAGTAGTTGGTTTCAAAGCACTCTTGTTGTATTAATCATCATCATATTATCCTACTTTATTTTAAAAGGATTCAACTACATTGATGTTAACAGGTATGTTCCATTCAAACCTCATGGATGGCAATCGATATTTACTGTTATGGGTATGATTTTTATTTCGTACGGAGGACTTACTAAAATTGCATCCATTGCTGAAGAGGTAAAAAATCCTAAAGTTAATATACCTGCAGGTATGTTTGCAGCCTTTATTGTTACAACAACATTATACTTTTTTTCGTTGTTTGTTACCGTAGGATTGTTGGATGGTAATAACTTTAGTGAAACTCTTAATCCTATATCAAATGCCGCTTCAAAACTGGATGGTAATATTGGATTTACTATTTTAACAATAGCAGCTATACTCGCATTTATTACTACAGGTAATGCCGGTTTATTGTCTTCATCCCGAATCCCACTAGCCATGGCTGAGGATAATTTAATTCCATCATTATTTTCTAAAGTAAGTTTAAGGCTTAAAACACCTGTTATTTCAATTCTGGTTACTTCACTTTTTATGATTACAGTTGTAATATTCCTCGATCTTGAAAATCTGGTTAAAGTGGCTTCAACCATGATGCTAATTTTATTCTTTCTTGTTAATTTATCTGTAATTCTTATGCGCGAAAGCAAAATAGCTTCTTACAAACCATCATTCAAATCTCCCTTTTATCCTTATATTCAATTTGTTGGAATGGGTATTTACCTACTGCTCATTATTGAAATGGGATATATACCCTTTTTTATAACTCTAGGTTTTGTTGGCTTTTCAATATTATGGTATTATCTATATTCAAAACGAAGAAATTTAAAACAATCAGCTCTTCTTCAAATTGTTGAGCGAATTACTTCTAGAGAAATTAAATCCTCTGTTTTAACAGATGAATTAAGAGATATCTTATTTGAAAGAGATGGAATTGTGGAAGATAAATTTGATAGTATTGTAAAACAAGCCACTTTTATGGATATCACAAAAGAAACAGACAATAATGGATTGTTCATGGAAATCTCTGAAAGCTTTTCGATAAAACTTGGTATGCCTGTTGGCAAGATTTACAAATTATTTCGTGAAGAAGAGGAAAAATTCGACTCTGTAATTTATGAAGGACTAGCCATTCTAAGTATTGTAATTGAAGGAGATTCTAAATTTGACATTGCCATTGTTAGATCTAAACATGGTATTAAACTAGCTAATGACACTTCTCCGGTTCATATTGTTTTTGCTCTTGCAGGAACCAAAGATGAACGAAGTTTTTACCTGAAAACATTGATTGCTATTGCCCAGATAGTACAAAACAAAGAATTTATTAATAACTGGAAAAAAGCCAACTCAATTCATGACTTAAAAAATTTAATTCTGTTATCAGAACGAATTAGAAGTCGAAGAATTTAGTCATGAATCGAGAATCTACTATCAAGTTAAGCTCAATATTTAAGAAACTGTTTAAAAATAGACAATAGGACATAAATAAATGACTATCAGATAGGACGAATTAAAATTCGTATCTTACAGTTAATCAGACACATAAGATATGAAAAAGAGATATTCGACCGACCTAACCGATAGTCAGTATAATGCAATATTAGCCATTTTGAAGGACAAACGAAAGCGAAAGCATTCTTTGAGAGAAATATTCAATGGGATCTTCTAATGCTCAAATGGATTACCTAGTTTCCCAAAGTGGGAGTTGAATTATTATTTCACGAAATCGACGGAACAATAGAGATGATTCATGAAGAGTTAAGGGATCCAGAAAAGATGCGGGAAAAGATGTATCTCCAAGCCTTGGGTTAATTGATAGCCAGTAGACCAGAAGCGGCGGGTTGTAGAGGGATTGATGGAGGCATAAAGGCAGAAAACGGCATATTATTACTGATACAATGGGGCTTATACTGGCTTTGTTGTACATGAAACGAGCACGACAGCAAGGCTGCCCTTAAAGTTATTGAACAAGAAGATTTAGCCGGATGGTCAAAATTGTGGCCGATGGCGGTTATAGAGGCGAATTAATGGAAAATACCAAGCGGATATTCGGGTGGGTGTTGGAAGTTGTTCTGAGGTCAGATACAACCGTGAAGTTTCAAGTCCTACCAAAACGTTGGATTGTAGAAAGAACGTTTTCTTGGTTTGAGAACTACAGAAGACTTGGCAAAGATTATGAATATAAAATAGATACGAGTGAAGCCATGATCCAATTGTCAATGGTAATGCTAATGCTTAACAGAATTAAAAAATAAAATTTAAACAGTTTCTAAGGTAACTCGTAGTATTTTTTTTGAAAAAAAAGTAAACAAACTTTAATTACCTAAACCCTGTTATTGTGAAGAAAATTGACAATAGTAATTAATTCACATTTCTGTATTCGGCAGGAGTCATTCCGGTTTTCTTTTTAAATAATTTACTAAAATGCTGAGGATAATCAAATCCAAGCCCATAAGCAATTTGACTAATGGATTCCCCAGAATTCAGCAGCTGAGTTTTAGCTCGGTCAATAACATATAAATGAATATGATCCTGGGCATTTCTTCCAGTTTCTTTTTTAAGTAAATCACTCAGATAATTTGGTGACATGCCTAGTTGGGTACCACAATAAGCAACCGTTGGAATTCCTTCCTCCAAGGCAACGTTTGTGCTATAATAATCCTTTAATAGCCTTTCAAAACCAGCAACAACATCATTATTTAAGTTAGTCCTTGTGTAAAACTGCCTATCGTAGTATCGGGTACAATAATCCAGTACTAATTCTATATTAGAAATAATGAGTTTCTGACTATGTTTATCTATGTTTTGGCTATACTCCATGATGATTTTATCCAACAAACCTCTAATCATATCTTTTTCCAGGTCAGATAAATGTAAAGCTTCGTTGGCATCATACGAAAAGAACGAATATTTATCAATATTTCTGCCTAATTCTGATTTTCGGATTAAATCGGGATGAAATGCCAGAGTCCATCCATTGGCTACATAACCTTGATCCCACTCACCAAACGAAACCACCTGCCCAGGACTTGTAAATATCATTGTTCCCTCCTGAAAATCATAGGAATTCCTGCCATACTGAAATGAATTACTTGGGCATTTCTTTAAGGAAATCTGGTATAAATTTAAAGAAACCCTTACACCACTCATATCTCTATTAAGTTGGATATCTTTGTGATTTAAAATGGTTACCAGTGGATGTTTAGGTTTTTCTATGCCCAATATTTTATGTACTTCAGTAATTGATTCTATATGTATAATCTCGCTCATTTGTTTATTTTTCCTATTAACTAGTAAAGGTATTCCAATGATTTATTTCTTGTCAAAGAATAAAATATACCTTAAAGTCTGTACCCAACATTTATTTCATTTGCAACTCCTTAATTTGCCTCAAGACGATTGGCTCCCATTTTATATGGGACAAGTCTTTTTTTAATTAAAAGCAAACAAGCTGTTCGCGCAAGGAGGAGAGCAGACATGAAGATATCAATCAATGTCTACACAGGATATATAACTCCAGTCATTTCTTCTGATATGCTCCATAATCGTTTTGCATCATCCTCGTTAAGTGCTTGTTTAGCATATTTGCCCTTTTTTGCAGATCTGGCTGTTTCACCTCTTTTTACAGGACCGTAAATTTCACCAGGCTCCACATTTAGATCAGTAGAAGCCATAAGGGATGGTAAAGCTCCTTCTATTGGTGTGTTAAACATTTTTAAAACACGAATTAATGGAAGAATAAACATCTTGGCAAAAAAACCAAAATTCCTAGATAATTCCGTATCAGCTACACCCGGATGACTGGCCACACAAATTACATTTGTACCTTTGGTACTCAAGCGCCTATGCAATTCCCTTACAAAAAGTGCGTTTGCCAGTTTGCTCATTTTGTAACGTTCCATAGCATCGTATTTGCCTTCGCACTGTATATCTTCAAAATAGATCTTTCCTGTTTTATGACCTAAACTACTCAAGGAAACTATGCGTCCATTTTTTTGTTCAAGCATTTTAGGAAGCAACAGCCCGGTTAATGCAAAATGTCCAAAGTGATTAACGCCCATTTGAGTCTCAAACCCATCAACAGTCCTGCCCAAAGGAGGTGTCATTACTCCTGCATTGTTAATCAAAATGTCCAATTGATCTTCTTTGTTAACCTGCTCTGCGGCTTTTTTAACCGAATCAAGGGAATTAAGATCCAAAGCAATAAATTTTAAGTCAGCATCAGGTGCTTCTTCCAGTATTTTCTTTATGGCTTTATCTGCTTTTTCTGCAGAACGGCAACCTATCAGAACCCGAGCTCCCTTGCGGGCCAAAATTCTTGCTGTTTCAAATCCGAGGCCTGTATTAGCACCGGTTATAAAAACTGTCTTTCCTGATTGATCAGGAACATCATGTTCACTATACATTTTATACTCCTCCAGAATTAATTATTAATATTTTTTTGATTTTGTATATTTTAATTTGACAATTTGATTCTGTCAATTACAAATATCTTCCTTTTCTTTACTAAATACCAATTAATTGTATTTTGTACAAAAAAAAGTTTACTATTTAAGAACTAATAAAACACTCCTCACAAATTATGTATTATCAATAATTAAACAAAAAAAGGATTGAATTATTAATCTCTTGTGATAATCAAAAGTAAAATCGCTCCTGTCAGATTATTTTCTGATCAGAAGCGATTAACAATATAGAGTTGCTAAGTAATTTCCTTTTAGCTTTTATCCGGAACCAATTTTATTACTACAATTTCACTTTGCGTACCTAATCGCATAGGTGGACCAGCTGTTCCAACTCCCTCCGAAACAAATACTTTTGTCCCTTCAAAATCATGCAAACCTCTGTTATATTCAAATATAAAATTCGACAAATAGTTAAATGGAAACATTTGACCTGCATGAGTGTGTCCTGCTAAATACAAATCGATGCCGTGTTCATTTGCATATTTAATTCCATTGGGTGCATGATGCAATAATACTGATGGAATGCTATCGTTAATATTTAAGGTAGGTAACACTTTCTTTACTGTTGGTTTATTTGGTGAGGCATGCATATCAAATGTTTCATTATCAGGTAACATATGATTTAGCCCAACAATTTGGATACCTTTAAATAACTCCACTTCATTCTCCAGAACTTTAACCCCTACCTCTCTCATTTTTTGATTTATAACAGCTATATCTGTATGTTCATCATGATTACCTTCTACAAAGAAAACCGGAGCACCTAATTCTTTTAATGGTTCAAAATTCTCATCCTTAAGAGCAATTCTAGCATTTAAATAATCACCTGTAATAAAAATAGCATCTGCATTTTGCTCATTAGTCTGTTTTACTAAATCATTAATAAAACCATTATTCCTAAAATGCCCTATATGAACATCTGTTAGATGAACAAATGTTAACTCTTTATTTAAATTTTTTACAGGTATTTCAACATGTTTGGTTTTTATATAAAATGCACTCCACAAACTATATAAAAAAAGAAATATAGTTAGACTATACGCTATTGTTGTAAATCTTTTAATTGAAAATTTAAAATACCAGTTAACTAAATCAGTGGCTAAAAAAGACAAAACCATAATGAGAAAGTATCCCATAAAAACAGCTGCCGATACAAATATAAGATGCCCGGAAAAACTGACTGATTGTATTTGTGACACTCCTGCCATCATGAATAATGCAATCAAAGAAAATACAACATATGGAGGCCATGATCTTTTTAATTTAAACAATTTGGATGTTTTTCGAGACAAATAGATAATAGAAGTAATCAACACCCCTATAAATACAAAGAAAATTATATATGGTAGTAACATTTTTAAGTTCATGTATAAAAAAATAGATTAAAAAGTTTAAAAATAGAGATAAGATTAATTTATAACACAGATTTCATTTTTTAGTTGTGGTGATTAGCAATGTTACTTGTATTACTAGTATGTTCAAGTTAATTGTGATATTATATCCTTGATATTTATCTTAGGATGATGGTATTGTTGTTCTTTTCTGACTTTTCTTTTTCCAAAGCCGATTGATACTTGCGGACACCAATGTATACAGGTCATACAGTTTTCGCAATTACTATTAATAAATGCTTTTGATTTATTTAATGTGATATTATTTACTGGACATACCTCGACGCAAATATTACATCCAATACATTTATTCTGATCTATAGTAGGTGTTAACTTTCTTTTTATATAGTTACTCTCTCCTAATCGGTTCATCAATACAAACCATCCTTTCTTTTTCAATGATACTGTATTATTTACATCATTTTCAATGTCCTTAACAAAGGATTCAATAATTGTATTTTGATTTTGGGTTCTTTCTTCTATTTTATCGGTAACCATACCATACATTATCCTGCTATTTACAGGCATTAAAATATCATTGATGTAATTTAAATTCTTGCCTTTTGCTTGTAGTAATTCATTTAATGTATAGAGTGCATTTCCCTTATCTCCACCATGTGTAATAATTCCAAAAATGTATTCTGCATTAGAAATATCAACATTTTTTATAAACTCTTGCATCATAGGTGGCATATTGTAGTTATGCACAGGATATACAAATCCAACTCTCTTACATGAGATGCTTCGTATTTTTTTTGCCTTACTTATATGCATCACCGAATCCCCAAGTACTTTTGCCAATCCTTCTGCTATGGTTAAACTATTACCTGTACTTGAAAAGTAAAAAATCATGTCTCCCAATTTATTTGAACAAAAATATATAGAGTAGTTAATTTAGAGTTAACCAAATCAAGGAAATTCTAACACATTTTACTGATTTTGCATTAAGAGAGATATTAATGTTATCCTCTAAAATTTTATTTCTTCAAATTATTTTTTCAAATCCAAACAATATATCAACCTCATATTATGATAGTTAAAAAACATAATTCCTATTTTAACAATAAATAACATTTGTAAGTCACCCAGAATTCCACCGCAAGTGTCTTTAGGTTGGAAACAGAACGCACAATTAATATTTTTTTCAGTTTATTTTAACTAATAATGATGATGAGAAAGGATAAGAATTTCGAATCAGGCATAGGGAATGCTTGTACTCAAAAGTTTATAAAACATTATAAATCTTTTTTTAAATATTTAAAAAGCTTTAGCTCCGCAATGGTTCCATTAGTTATAATAGTAATTATTGTTCAACTGAGCTCCATTACGCCTGTCAATATTAATTTATTAGCTGATGGAATTAAGCCTGGTAAAAGAAAAGCAACATTAGTTCTTTCTGATGGTCGCAAAATTGAATTAGAAGCTGGTAGAGATACTATTTTAAATGCTTCACCAGGTGTTAAAATTAAAATTGATTCTTCGGGTGTTAATTATATAATGGATACAAAGACTCCAATTAATCAAAACCCTAACAACAAGATCCCTTTAAAAAAGAAGCAAATTATAAACTAACAATAGCTTTTCGTAAACTTCTCAACATCGTTTAAATTAATTCGAATAATTCAAATTTGAATTAGAAAATGCATCTTCTAAATATAAGGTATTAGTTGCATTTTAAGCTAACCAATTACTATTGCTTATATACCTAAACTTTAGAAATAATACTTTCCCCTGTACATTAATTTCAAATCATGTTTTGAACCATAATTGGGTAGTGTAAATGTTCCTTTATAAATACTTCTAATCTATCATCCTAGTATCTTCTTCAATCATTAAAACTAACACTTGCCAAACATTACCGATTCTACTCAATAAGCAATTTTTAATTGTAATAACTCATGTGTTTTAATTTTTCTTTTGATGACTACATGGAACTTTCAAGAAAAAGCTAACCTTCCTTATGTCTAAAAAATTGAATGTCAATTTTTCATGATCGTTTTATCACATATTACATTCTAAAACTTCCTTTCTTCCAACAAAATTTAACTTGGTGATATTATTTAATTACCTAATAAAATAATGCATATCAATCTACAAATTAGACATTTTATACTCTTAATATCTCAAAATTCAATTTAATACGATATAAATTATTAATACCGGAACAAGAGAATAAATAATGTGTTAAGCGTTATTAATCAAGATTGTAAGTTTTCATTTTCTTAAATATATTTATTGTAATAAATATTTTATACCAGGAGCTAAATTAGCCGATTTAGAACGTACAACACCTTATTAATTGCACATCTTAAAATCAGGTAATAGTCTGATCTATTACCATTTATTAATTTAATATTAACTACTATGAAAAAAAAACTAGTTTTAAATTATTGTGCTTTTCTTCTTGTTGGATTGTTACTATCAACTTCTAATTGTTTAGCTGCCAATGGAGCCGGTGTTTACGGTGGAGGTCCAATTTACAAAGATCGTTCTGTATCAATATCAAATCTTCGTGAATCAGGTTTTAAATGGGTTTGTGTATGGACAATCCATATTGAGCAAAATGGAGATCTAGGTTATAATGGGGAGTTTAATCTTGTTCAGAACGGAACATACATAGGTGACCAAACATACCCGAATTTTCCAAGTGATATGGAACTGCTAAAAACAGCTCCAACATCTATTGAATGGATTGAATTTGGTTTATCTGGAGCAGGCTCTGGTACTTTTAATGCCGTTAGAGATCTGGTAAATTCGGAAGGTACAGGACCAGGATCAACATTGTACAGAAACTTTAGTGCGTTACGTGATGCAATTCCTGCTATTGATGCTTTTAGCTTTAATGACGAAAATACATATCATGAACCATCTACAACTCAATTTGCGATTATGCTTGCCGATTTAGGTTTTAAAGTATCCATATGCCCTTATACCAGAAGCTCGCATTGGCAAAATGTTGTAAGCAATGTTAATAATAGCCGACCTGGCACCATTGAAGATGTTCACCTACAGTGTTATGCAGGCGGAGGAGGTAACAATCCATGCACATGGAATGGATATTTTCCATCCAATATTAATGTAATGCCTGGTGTAGAAGATGGATCAAATATAGCAAGTCGTATTTCAGGATGGAACAACCAATGTGGTATTACAGGTGGATGGGTATGGCTTTATGATGATTTCTATACTAATCTATCCAATGTTCAAAGCTATGCCAGTGCTATTAACAATAATATTACACCAGTTTCAACCGACCCTCCTAGACAAGCTACTAATCCTTCTCCATCAAATGGAGTAACAGATGTAAGCACCTCTACATCTTTAAGTTGGTCTGCCGGTACCAATGCTACTTCACATGATGTTTACTTTGGTACTGATTCTACTCCTGATTCTGGAGAATTACAAGGAAATCAATCGGGTACAACATTCGCCCCGGGTTCATTAGCTACAAATACCACATATTATTGGAGAGTTGATGAAGTAAACTCGGTAGGAACAACAACCGGAAATGTATGGAGCTTTACTACAACTTCCAGTGTTAGTGTAGATCATACTGATCCTGTTGGAACAGGAACAATAACAGCTCGAGCTGAAATTAATTCAAACGAAGCTGCAACTATGGCATTCGATAACCTTTATGTTGCAGGAACACAAAATACGAATTGGAGTAAGTGGCTTGATAATGGAGGAACACCTAGTTCTTCAAATCCTAGCTGGATTCAAATTCAATTACCTAATCAAGTGGTTGTTAACAAACTGGCTATTATTAGTGCCAATGACGACCATGGTCGTGATCCCGAAGATTTTAAATTACAAGGTTCAAACAATGGCAGTACTTGGACTCAACTGGGCAACTGGAGTAGTATAAACTGGAGCAATAGATTTGAACGCATGGACTTTAATTTCACAAACTCCACTCCTTATAGTTATTACAGACTTAATATTACCCGAAATGACGAAAATGTAAATATGACTCAATTATGTGAGATCATGCTTATTGGTCCTGAAGGATCATCGAGTATACCAGTTGCTAATTTCTCTGCTAACTCTACATCAATTTTAGTAGGAGAAAGTATTAGTTTCACTGATAATTCAAGCAACACTCCTACATCATGGTCATGGACATTTGAAGGAGGATCTCCATCTTCAAGTACTTCTCAAAATCCAACTGTAACGTACAATACAGAGGGAAGCTATGATGTAACACTTACCGTTTCAAACGCTGATGGAAGTGATAGCAAAACCAAATCAAACTTTATAACTGTAAATTCTTCGAGTGGCAATTCTATTGATTTTAACAATGTAACAATTGTGTCTTATTCAAACCAGGATAGCGATGGTTCTTTCAGTATTTTAGATGGTGGTTCTACCCTTCTTTTACAAAATAATACTTGGAAACGTACCAACGAAACATATAATGTTACATCAAACACTGTTCTTGAATTCGAATTCATGAGTAATAACCGTGGAGAGATTCATGGAATTGGACTTGATGAAAATAACTCTCATAGTAGTAATAGAATATTTAAATTGTATGGCTCTCAAAATTGGGGAATTAGTGGTTACGACACATACAACAATACAGGAAGCTACGAATCGTATCAAATTCCGGTTGGATCACATTATACTGGTAGCAATATGTACTTAGTATTTATAAATGATTACGACAATGGTTCTGGCAATAATTCTTACTTTAGAAATGTTAGGTTATTCGAATCTTCTACTCTTAGGTCAGCATCTTCAACAGAATTACTTGGAACTGATAGTGATGAGTTAATTACAATAAAAGTTTTCCCAAATCCTACTACCGACAATGTTAATATTAATTACGTACTTGATGTAGAAGCTAATGTTACCATCAAAATTTTTGATTCTAACGGAAACATAGTTGATCAATTCAATAGACAAACTCAAGAAAAAGGTAATTACACACAAACATGGAATACAGCTAACATTAACAGTGGCATATACATATGTAAAATTACAATTGGATCTACTACTGTTAATAAAAAAATAGTGGTTCTCAAATAGTTTTTGAGTTTTTAGGTTAGATTGAGGTTGTCTAAGAATTATGACAACCTCATTCTATATCAATATTTTACTTATTTCTAAACCTAATCAGCCTCATTTTATTTATTTTCCAACCTTCTTGTGTTCTAATTAACCAATAATGATAGTGACCAACCATGGTATAATCCTTACTTTGTCGACCTTTTTCTAGTTGTTTACCCTTATGAGTTGCTAATAACGAGGATATAACAAAAGCTGAATCTGCTTTTAAATCAATAGAATAAATTGATGCTAAATGTCGGGTCCATTCATATTGTTTAGTAAATCTATCTAAACGTTTTACTCTATCCTCAATCTGTTCGTTCTTATACTTGCCTTTTCGGTATAGCTTATATTCTTTAGTAAATATACTACTATGTAAATCCCAATCTCTCGTATCCATACTTAGTGCATAAGCCTTTACAACCTTTTCAATCTCTTCTTTATCTTCTAATCTTTGAAGCTGTTTGACTAATTCTAATTGTAAGTTATTATTGCTATTGTTTGATTTACATGAACTAAATAAAGCAATTAAACTTAAAGTAAATATTAAACTTTTTTTTATAACCTTTTCTAAGTTAACTATTCTAACCATTTTGTATTTTTTGAATATTTTTATTGTATGGTCTACAATATATTTATTTATCAAAACGAAGGATGTTAACTAAATCCTAATATTCATACAATACTAGTAGAATTTAGCTTTTTAGTAAATTAGTCATTTGTCATTGATGGTTATTAGAAAATATGGGCATTTCAACTAAATAGATAGAAGTACCCCAGCGGTGAGAGAATACTAAGTTTATGCACCCTTTTCTCTTTCTATCTTTTAAATAAAAAATGCCCCTAAGAATAAAATTCTTAAGGACACTTACTTTATTGCATCATTTTAGGTTATCAGAAATTTAGCTTTAGCTTAAAGCTAATACTTCGTAAATACCATGACGATTATATATTCAAAATGGTTGCGTGAACGCTATATTTTTTTCAAAAAAAGAAAACGAATAAAAACAAAAGCACCTAAATAACTGTATTTAAGTGCTTTTATTTAAAAGTGTTTGCTAATTAAGATAAGCGCTAACAATTAAGTAAGATTTTCCATTTTTAAACTTGTAAATTTTTTAGTTTTGCCATAAGTTTATGCCTCTCTCTTCTAACTAAAATAATTCCAACTACTAATACAACCATTCCTAATACAACCATAAGTATGTTTTAAGATAAACACTGAACTCCAAATACAAAAGTATTAATTTTTAATTACAAATGTGAATAATTGTTAATTTTATTAACTTTTCTACTTTTAACCTATTTGATTTAAACAATCATATTTATAATCGAATTTAGATAATAACTTTATAGCCAAAATCAATCCAATATGAAATTTATATTACCAAACAAACCGTCTTTTGTCCTATCCATCTTCTTGCTACTCTGCTGTAACTTAAAGGCATTTATTAAAGATCGTAATCTTGTAAAGATTTATATAACTAAAAATGACCAAGTCTTTTTTAATGATAAATTGATTAAAGTTGAGAACTTAAAAGATAGTATTATTGCCTTTATTCAATGCAAGGAATTTGAATATTGTAAACCTGAGAAAAAAGAAATTGAAGTAGAATACTTAGGTATAGTAAAAGTATCAAAAGCTGTTGTATCTATTAAATGTCAACGAAACACATCCTATGGATTTTATATTTATGTAAATAATGAAATTGAAAAAGCATATAATGAAATGAGGAACCAAATGGCAATTAGCTGTTTTAAAACTCAATATAACCAACTAGATGCTAACTATAAAAAAGTAATTAACAAATGTATTCCTAAAAGAATATCAGAAGCAGAACCAAATTTTATTAGGAAAGATGGTAAACTTGTAAAAAATCAAAGTTATTGGTGGTGGTGAAATTAACAACTTTTAATTCATGTAATTTTAACCTTAACTTCTATAGTTCAATAAAACTCTTATACCTCTTCCCTATTAAACCTTAAATCAAAATTATCATCCCAATCTATAAAACCTGCAACATTTGTTTCTTCTTCCGATAATGTAAATCCTTTTAATTTTCTTGTTTTTCCTTTTAATACTAAAGATTCCATATGTGCTTTACTCAACTTCTTTTTTAAGAAATCGAAGGGTATAATAACTTTGCATCCATTCTTGTAATTAGAACACCCCCAAGCAGTTTTACCTTCTAATATATGTCCTGATTTACATTTTGGACATAGCAATTCTTTTTCAGCTTCTTCTTCTAATCTTAATTCATAATTTTCGTCAAAGCAAACCAAACCATTTACTTTTTTTCCCTCAAGATTAAATCCTTTAATTACGGGCGTTTTTCCTTTTAATACGAGAGTTTCAATTTGTTTGTCGGTAAACTTTTTACCCAAAAACTCAAAAGGAATTACTGTTTTACAACCAGAAGCATATGCTGAGCATCCCCATGCATTTTTTCCTTTAATCATTGTTCCGCCTCCACATTTTGGACACTTTAACTCAACTTGAGTTTTCGGTTTTGGCTTTGGTTTAGGCTTTGCTTCTTTTTCATCATTTTCTTCAATGATTATTTTGCCTTTACTGTAATCGTTTTTTACTTGAAACACAAGATCGGATACCATTTGCTTAAGCTCACCCATAAAATCAGATGCCTGATATTCACCTGTTTCAATTTGTCGTAATTTCTTTTCCCAAATACCTGTTAATTCAGCAGATTTTAATAAATCATTGGAAATAAATTCCATTAATTTAATGCCCATTCCTGTTGGTAGTACATTCTTTCGTACCTTATAAATGTATTTTCGTTTAAAAAGAGTTTCAATTATATTGGCTCTTGTGGAAGGACGTCCAATTCCGTTTTCCTTCATTAATTCCCTTAACTCATCATCATCCACTTGTTTACCGGCTGTTTCCATAGCCCTTAATAAAGTAGCCTCTGTATAGTATTTAGGAGGTTGAGTCTCTTTTTCCTGAAAATCTGGTTCATGAGGCCCCGTCTCCCCTTTTGTAAACTCTGGTAATACCTTATCCTCAGATTCTTTCTTCTCTCCCACTGATTTATATATAACTCTCCAATTTTCTTTTAAAATCTGTTTTCCAGATGTTTTAAAATTAACATCATCAACTTTTCCTAATATGGTTGTTGTAGATATTTCACTATCGGGATAAAAGTTTGCAATAAACCTTTTAGTTACTGTATCATATATAATTTTCTCGTCTCTCGATAAACTTTCAGGAACAGCAACTCCTGTTGGAATAATGGCATGGTGATCAGTTACTTTTTTGTCATCAAACACCTTCTTCGATTTACGAATTTTAGCACCTAATAATGGTTCAATCCATTTCTGATACGGTTTTAATCCTTTTAAAATCCCTTCTATCTTTGGATAAATATCATTACTCAAATAGGTAGTATCCACACGTGGATAAGTTGTAAGTTTCTTTTCATAAAGCGATTGAATACCTTTTAATGTATCTTCTGCCGAAAGACCAAACTTACGGTTACACTCCACTTGTAGCGAAGTTAAATCAAATAAACGTGGTGGTGTCTCTTTACCTGGTTTTCGACTAAAATCGGTTACTTCAAAAGGCTTATCTTTAATTTTCTCTAATGCAGAACTTCCTTCCTCTTTACTTGAAAATTTACCTTGAGTTGAATTAAATGTTACCCCCTTGTACACTGTTTTTAGCTCCCAGTATGGTTGAGGAATAAAATTTTCAATCTCCAAGTAACGGCTAACTATCAAAGCAAGTGTAGGCGTTTGTACCCTACCAACAGATAAAACTGTTCCCGGCTGACTATACTTAATCGTATATAAGCGAGTAGCATTAATTCCTAAAAGCCAATCACCAATAGCACGCGAACTGCCTGCTGCATATAATAAATTAAACTTATTATTCTCGTATAGTTTTTCAAAACCTTCTCTAATAGCTTCTTCTGTTAGCGAGGAAATCCATAGCCGTTTAATATTTGTCTTACATCCTGCTTTTTGAAGCACCCAACGTTGAATTACCTCTCCTTCCTGACCAGCATCACCGCAGTTTATAACTTCTGTTGCAGATTGTACAAGTTTTTGAATAACCTCAAACTGTTTTTCAACCCCCTTGTTTTCAATTAATTTAATACCAAATTGAGATGGAATAACAGGAAGAGTTCCTAGGTTCCAACGCTTCCATTCTGCAAGGTAATCATGTGGTTCTTTTAATGTGCATAGGTGCCCAAAAGTCCAGGTAACCTGGTAATTATTTCCTTCGTAATAACCATCTTTTCTACTTGTTGCTCCAACTACTTTGGCAATTTCACCCGCTACACTTGGTTTCTCAGCAATACAAACGCGCATTCTCTCTTAATTTCTGTGCTTGCACGAAGATAGTAAAAATAGTGGTTGCATACTTGGTGTGCTTATCATTGCTAATAGTCAATGGTCATTTGCATATATCCAAATTCTTATAAAAACAATTAACCAACAACCAATTATCATTGACTAAAATTAAATTTTATTTCCAGATAATCTTTCCCCTATTTTTGCTCCTGTTAAAGCTAAAAAGAAAGCTATACCACCTCCAATTATAACTTTTGTTAGGCTAAAATGAATAAAGGAAAATGGAGTAAAAAAGGTTAAAACTAACATAACTAATACAGATAGAAAAGCTCCTGCTGCTGGTTCGTAAATCCTGATTCCAGGAGATATTAAACCAATGATTATTCCTCCAATAAAATACGCCATCAGGTTTAACAGTCCTTGCAACATAAAGCGTAAATGAATTGACATATATTTACCTACTACAAAACCACCTACAAGTCCGCCAAGAAATAATTCGGTTACTATAAAAATACCGAAACTAATCCACATCCAGTTTTTTGAGAATTTTTGATTCAGATTACTCATAATTTTTACTATTAAAACGAATTGCAATTATAGTTATTCGTAAAAGAATTAACAATCCGAAAAGTAAATCCTAATATTTAAAGATTCTAACATAGCTCTTTATTAACTTAAGTCAACGATTTATTACCTCTTACATAATTAACTTTGTTTCAGATAAAAACATATAGAATACAAAAATTATGAAAGCAGTTATTTGTACAAAGTATGGAGGTCCAAGTGTATTAAAAATACAGGAAATAGATAAACCACAACCTAAAGAAAATGAGATTTTAGTAAAAATTTATGCTTCGAGTATTACAACTGCCGAAAGTATGATGAGAAAAGGAACGCCTAAATTTGCCCGATTATTTCTAGGTATAAATAAACCCAAAAGTGCAGTAACCGGAACTGGTTTTTCAGGAGTAGTTGAATCAACAGGAACCGAAGTTACCCAATTTAAAATTGGAGATAAAGTATTTGGTGAAACTACTTTAGGAATTGGTACTAATGCTGAATATATAAGAATTGTCGAAGATGGCTTAATTTTAAAAAAGCCAAAATACTTAAGTTTTGAAGTTGCCACAACGTTAAGCGATGGAGCACTTACATCTATGAATTTTTTAAAAGCTTTAGTAAAAATCAATCCCGGCGATAAAGTATTAATCAATGGCGCAGCAGGTAGTATAGGAACATCTTCTATTCAACTGGCAAAACAGTTTGGAGCCCATGTTACTGGAGTTTGCAGCTCAAAAAATATTAATTTGGTAAAGTCCTTAGGAGCAGACCATATTATTGATTACACAAAAGAATCATTTACTAATCATTTAAATACTTATGATATTATTTTTGATACTGTTGGAAAAAGTACATTTTGCACAAGCAAAAAAGCTTTGAAAAACAAAGGAATATACCTTTCTCCTGTTCTAAATTTCAAGCTATTATTTCAAGCACTACTTACCTCTGCTTTTAGTTCTAAAAAAGCCATATTCTCAGCAACAGGGTTAAAACCAGTTAAAGAACGAAAAACCTTGCTTAAAGAACTTTTAGATATGATAGAAAAAAAATCACTTAATACAATAATTGATAAAATATATCCTTTTGAAAATGTTGTTGATGCACATCAGTATGTTGACACAGGTCATAAAATTGGGAATGTGGTGTTAATACATGAAATAGAGGCATTAGTAAATTAGTCTTTGGTCATTAGTTACTAGTCGCTTAAAGGAAGGATGAAGGAAAATTGGAGAAAGGAATAAGTATCAGTAGATTATTAGAATAAAGATAAAAGTCTGATTCACAAAATGCTAAATATATACCACTTAGTCTCCTTACCAATAACTTTACGAACTATTGAATATATAATTTAAAATATTTTTAGAGTCCAATAAAAGTTAAATAATATCAGTAAGAAAACTCAATAATTTCAAAGTCTTTGATAAGAAAGCATCAAAAACAAGACTTGCGAAGCCAGAAAAAAAGGAGTTTAACTTGTGTAAATGAGTATTTTTCTGGCAAGTGTAACGCAGAATCAACAATCACGAACACATAAGAATTAGCACTCGTGAGTAATTTGGCGTTTTCTTGCAAAGACTAAATAATATTTTTCAATCTAATTATACACTAATAGCCAAGTGCTAATGGCTTATAACCTGATCTTGTTTGACAAAGGTGATTGATTAGTTGTTATTAGAAAAAAATTTCAACTTTCAACTCAAGTTTAATTCACCACTTTCTTACTAAAAATCCTTTTCCGAATTCTACTTAATGATTCCGGAGTAATACCTAAATAACTGGCAATTTGATGTTGAGGAACGCGATGAAACAAATCTGGGCGATTTTCTATTAAGTTCAAATATCTTTGTTCGGGAGTAGAAGTAATAAAAGCAGCTAAATCGTCTTGTGTTTTTCCAGTAATACGCTCTACCTCAACTCGTATTAAATTTTCCAGTTTAGGTATCCTTTTGCACATTTCTTCTTCCAGGGATTGAGTACCTACCGTTAAAATACAATCCTCAGCACATATCAAATAATGTTTAGAAGGTTCCTCATTTGAATAGCTGGTGAATGAATTTACAGGTTGTCCTTCAGTAAAAAAAGCTGTAGTTTTTTCTTCTCCATCAACCTCATAATATTCTCTTACTAATCCCTTTAATACAAAAAAACACTCTCTTGAAACCTGACCCTCTTTCAACAATGCAGTTCCTTTTTTAAATTTCCTCACATCTGCATTATTAACAATTATATCAATTTCTTCCTTTGATAACATGTGATAATTGGACAATATCTTTCTCAACTCTTCTTTCATTACTTTATATCTTTACCTAAATGATCAATTCTGTGTAAAATTACAAAATACGTTACATCAATCATACAATACAACCTAACAAAACTCATACCTATATGTTGTTATGAATATCATTTGAATTTTTAAATTGCATCAAAAATTAAATAATATGAGCAAAGAGATAGCATTAGCGCAAGAACTAATTGATTTTATACACGAAAGTCCTTCTCCATATCACGTTGTACAAAACTTAAAAGATAAGTTATTAAACCAAGGTTTTCAAGAACTTAACTTAACCGAAACATGGAAATTAGAGAAAGGTAAAAAGTACTTTACCACTAAAAATAACTCAGCCATTTTTACTTTTTCCATTGGAACTAAAGATTTACCTTCTTGTGGTATTAAAATGATTTGTGCGCATAGCGATTCTCCTGGTTTTAAAATTAAACCAGAACCAGAAATGTTGGTTGAAAATAAATTACTTAAACTAAATACCGAAGTTTATGGCGGTCCAATATTAATGACTTGGTTAGATCGTCCTCTTTCTATAGCAGGAAGAGTTAGCCTAAAAAGCGATAATCCACTTTTTCCTAAGTCAGCTTTTGTCGATTTTAAGAAACCGTTGCTTATAATTCCAAACCTTGCAATTCACCTCAATAGATCTGTTAACGATAATGGCATCGCACTTAATAAACAAAAGGACATGTTACCATTTATGGGTATTGTTAACGAGACTTTTGAAAAGGATAATTACTTAGTTGGTTTAATCGCCCAAGAACTGAATGTTGCTCCTGAAGAAATTATTGACTTTGATTTAACGCTTTATGAGTACGAAAAAGGGTGTGTAATGGGTATGAATGATGAACTGATAAGTTCTCCTAAACTTGATGATTTGGCTATGGCCCACGCTGGTTTTAAAGCCATTTTAGAATCTAGCAATACAGAAACTACTCAAATGCTTTGTATTTTTGATAACGAGGAAGTAGGAAGTGTAACCAAACAAGGTGCTGGCTCACCTGTTTTAAATAATATTTTGCAAAGAATTAATTTTGGACTTGGGTACAATCAAGATGATTTCTATAAAACCATTTACAACTCCTTTATGATTTCTGCAGATATGGCACACTCTATCCACCCTAACCTGGTAGAAAAGCACGACCCTATTTTACACCCAGTAATAAACGAAGGTCCAGTAATTAAAATTCATGCTAACCAAAAGTATACAACAGACGGAGATTCTGGAGCTGTATTCGAAACTATTTGTAAGAAAGCTGGTGTACCTTACCAAAAATTCGTAAACCGATCAGATATGGCTGGAGGTTCAACCCTTGGGAATGTTTCAACGGGTCAGATAGATATTAGAACTGTTGATATAGGAAATCCTATGTTGGCTATGCACTCTGTTCGTGAGTTAGGTGGCGTATTGGATCAATCTTACGTTGTTAAAGCCTTTACAACTTTTTATAATTTTAAATAGTGCGATTATATGCAAGTTGTGCGGCATTCCCCACATCAGTACTTCCGATTAATTTCTGATGCTAACGAAAAAATGAGAGTGAAAATGAAGAGAAAGGATATTTTGGAGGATTTTTAACAACTTGAAAATCAGAGACTAGTTTTTTTTTACGTTAGTCACAATCCCTCCTATACCAGAGACATTGTTTTCTCAAGCTAACGTATAGGAAGCTAAAACATGATCATTTAAGTCAAATTTGACCAAATTGTAAAGAGCTGAATTTCAGACGTGTATTTTTACGTTAGTTAGAATTTGGAGGGCGACCTGCAAACCTTTAATTGATTTTCAAAAATTATGATAAAAAAATGAATTGGACTGATAGCGACACACTTTTACATCATGATGAAACAACACCTTGCAAAGATATTTTTCAAGCTGTGTGTAATGAATTAGGAAAATATTACTCTGATAAAGGATTCAAATATGCTCGCTCAAAACCAAAGCTGACTTATAAGGATAACGAGATTAAATTGGATATTAAATTCTTTTCAAGTGCTAGTAATACTGCTGGAGAATGGGTTTGTTTGGATATAATCCCAGATTTTGTCAGTATTGATTTAATGAAAGATAAATATCCTAATCCATATATTTTAGGACCAAGTACCATCCTAACTAAAATTGGAGATTGGAGCGATAAAAGACTTATAATTACAGAAACTGCATTCGGAGAGCGAATTGAGAATATTGACGACTATTCAGAGGAACCTTTATTTAGGTATAGCAACAACTGCAATGTGTACGGGATTGATTCAGGAAAATTTGAAATGTTGGTTTCATTCATTGATTCAAAAATCATTAGTTGGATTGGAAAGGCAAAAACCAAAGAAGGGATTTTGGAGGTAATTAATAATCGAAACAAACGGACTGATTGGGAATTAAAAAACTCAGGATTAAGAGAATATGCCAAACGAAAATTTGACATTGAAATATAAAAAACGACCGCACAACAATGTATAAAAAACATCGTTAGTTTGTGGTAGGAAAAAAAATATTAGAAAAGTTGAATAAGAACGAATACTCTTAACTTGGTTAAAAAGCTCCATCTGCTGCATTAACTTTAATAAAGCATGAGACAAAATCTATCACTTATATTAAGAACAGCAGATTATTGAGTAAAAGCCAGAGAGTATTTAGGGCAGAACCCACGATCACGATGTTAGCCACTCAATACGGAGCATAAAACTAAACGTTTATGCAAGTATATGGAATTGATTTATCAATGGAAAAGTTTGATGTAAACTTTATTGACGAAAAAGGAAAAGAAAAGAAGAAACAAGTGAAGAACAGACTAAGTGCCATATAAGTGGTTCAGTGGTTTACGGAATTTTAGAGCATTTAATCAGCTCCGCCAAATCTGCGATTTGACGGATTTGTTTAATATTTTAAATTTGTGTCAAAACGCAAATTTGGCTCAGTGCAACTTGACAGGTAAGAGCTTCGAAATCACTTGCGTTTCTTATACTCAACGTTAGTTGCATTTTAAATTAGTGCTTACATTTAATACTAAAATAAAACTATGAGAAAAATATTACTTTATGGATTTTTAGCTATTTCAATCGCAATAATCTTGATTATTTACTTTATTGAGTCACTAAAAATTCCTGTATTTTTAAATTTTGATCCAGACTCGATAAATAAACTATTAGAAACATTTTCATTTTCATTTACATATATCACTTCATTCATTTTTTATTTAATTGTAGTTGTTACAAAAAATAGAGAAGATAAATACAAAGTTTATAAGATATTAGAAGAACCATTGGTAGTCTTCATTAATGAATTGTGCTCTGTATACAAAACAAAAGACCCACATCCTTCTACACAATCAATAAATGTTAAAGAATTATTATTAATACAAATTCCCAGAATTATTGAACAAAAAGAAAATCTATACACAGTTTCTAATGGAACCAATATAGTAAATGGTCAGATTACTCAAATACCTTGGATCTTTTGGTTTAAAAAGATAAATGACAGGTTCCTTTCCGACACAAACGATCTATTTAGCAAGTATTCATTCTTTCTTGACACGGAAACAGGAATAAACTATGAAAAACTTAAAATATCGGATTATACCAGACTTGTTAACTCAGCCTGTCAGGTCAACATAAATAATCTAGGACAGTTAGAATTACACCAGAAATTTAAAAATCATCATGATTTTTTTTAAAAAATATTTTTAACCGTTTTTAAATATTATAAAACCGAGATTATTTATGATAATGATAGATTTTACTTAAAGGTTAAACCACGATATAGATTAATAAATAACAACAGCACCTAATAAATGTATAAAAATATTAGCTGAGATAGCAGTAAAATTAAGCTTTGTAGCCCGCTTCGACTTTCTTGTAACTTGACAGGAAAGTGCCATGCAATCGGCTACTATTCTTATACTCAACATTTCAATCTGCACTTAAACTGGCTTTTCTTTTTTCCCAATATTCTGGTAAAGAACGATATATTGCTGATTGTATTTTTGTACGTACATCTGTTTTAATCAATCTTTTATTATACTGGTTGGGATGAATCCGATTGGATAAAAAGATGTATACTAAATCATATTCAGGATCAATCCATACCAATGTACCAGTAAATCCACTATGACCATATGATGAAGGTGAGGCTTCTTTACAAGTTGGTCCAGATATTTCAGGATCCAATACAGGCTTATCAAATCCAAGACCTCTGCGGTTGCCTTCCTTAACAATAGAAGTAAATCTTTTTATTGTTGCCGAATCAATGTAAGTTTCACCACCATAAGCACCGCCATTTAAATACATTTGTAATATTTTTACTAAATCCTCTGCCGAAGCAAAAACTCCTGCATGACCTCCTATCCCACCTAACATTGCTGCACCTGGATCATGCACATAACCATGAATTAATTCTTTTCTAAAAGCTTTATCATATTCCGTTGGAATAATCTCACGCTTGTTATACTTTTCCAATGGCTTATATAACATCCTTTTTGCTCCCAGACGTTTATAAAAATCATTTTCTACTTTTTCATTTAAAGGTTGATTATATTTTTTCTCTATAATTTCCTTTAAATAATAATAACCTAAATCGCTATATCTATAACTAGCATTTTCTTCTACTTTCGAAGTATCTATGCCTAACTTCATTGAATCCAAAAAGCTTTTATTCATATACAGGCCTGCACAAACCTTTACATTAAAATCATCGTTTTTAGAATGCTTAAAAATATCAGTTCTATAGCGTGCTGATTTGTTCATATATAAAGTTTTATCCAACTTTATATTATATTGACTCGAATACCTTCTACTATATATATCACCCTTAAGTTTATCTTTATCTACTGCTCTGTTATAAAAAGGAATCCAAGATTGCAAACCCGCCTGATGAATTAACATATCATCCAACTTTAGTCCAGATTTATTGGTATTCTTCAACCTAGGTAAATACACAGAAATGCTATCTGTTAATTTAATTTTTTCTTCATCATAAAGTCTCATTACTAAAGGAACTGCAGAAACAATCTTTGTAACCGAGGCAATATCATACAAATCAGATTTTTCTACATGTCTTTTTTTATTGTAAGTATGATAACCAAATGATTTGTTATAAATTACATTTCCTTCTTTAGCAACTAAAACCTGACACCCTGGTGTTGCCCTCTCACGGATGGATTTATAGACTATCTGATCTATTAATTTAAGCGTATCAGACATTGTGCATTCATAACTTGGAGCATAACCCAAACGGCACTTTTCTGTAAATGCTCCCATCCCAAACTTAAATTTGCCATTTATCGATTTAGGTAAAATTCCGTTAGCTGCAATACCCCCAAAAATTATTTGAGCAGCAATATCTTGTGCCATTTCATTAGGTTCAAATGATAATAATATGGCTTTAAAAGGATGTTTATCTGGCAATTGCTCTAACCTATTTCCCGAGCCAAAATGAACCAAAATTAGCTCTGCTGTTGATGACACCTGATGCAAAAAAGAATAAATTGAACTATTAATGTCCTCCTCTAACCAATCACCATTAACTCCAACAACAATGGTATTATAGTTAAGAGTTTCCTTCTTAACTTTCGATAACATGTCAGCATTTTGCACCTTTTCTACATTAAAATGATGCACAGAAGCATATTTAGAAAGAGTTTGTTGAAAGTTGGATACATCCTCTTCTCCGATATGAATAGATGCTATAGTACGTGACTCGAGATTACCAAGTGGAATAATTGGTTCATTATGAAGCAATACAGCACCTTTTTTATATAAATTCCTAACTAAATTATTTACCTCAATATTCAAACTATGACAAACCTTTGCTTCAGGTTTATTCTTTAGTAATTCCTCTATTAATATTCTCTTTTTACAACTTTTCTTAAGAGTATTAATGGGTAGTAAATTCTTTTCAAAAACCCTCTTCAGAACATTATAATCCTTTTCTTCGTCATCAGAATATATTAAACCTCCATATTTAAGTAATAATTCCAACGAAGGATTCTCATACTCTTTCATAATATTTTGTAATTCTTTCCAACTAGTACCTTTCATATAATCAATACTTGATTCTTCAGAATCCGAAACATTTGAAAATTTTACCGCATGTTGAGAAAGTATTTTTTTAGGTAATTTATACAAGTTGGTTTTAAAACACCCCATTGTAGAATCTGCTCCCCAATAAGGTAGCACAATTCGCCCAATAGGTTCAAGAAAGAAATCGAATGACCCATTTTTATCGTTCTGAAAAAGCAACGAATAAGGTGATTGAATTGGAAAATAAACACCATCATAATTCTTTCGTAAAAGAATATTAAGGTATTGTTGTTGCAGTTCTGCATTGTCTCTTCCTAAAAAAGCAGAACTTTTCATCATATCTGATAACATAGGGGCATATTCACCTTCTATACTTAGCAATTTTTCAATACTAACCCACTCAGGCTTTTCAGTATTGTTATGTATTCCATTATAAACACTTGGAACAATAAGTAATGCCCTTAATTTTTGCTCTAAACTTAATGTATTGTAAATTGAATCAATCTTTTGTTCACCTACCGACCAACTACTGTTCCCCTTTAAATTAGAATTATATATCAATAATATAAGGAAAAGGTATATATATTTAACCACTCTTCTATCTTCTTTTAAATATCTTTTCTTTTACATTTTATTATACCCTCAAAATTACACTTTAACTATGGATTAATAGGAAAAAAGTAGCATCAAATTTTAAATTACCAATAGAAAAATCTAACCATATTTATTTTTGTTTTATTTGGTATTTCCCTTAACAAAGATTATTTTAGCCGTACTATTAAATAAGATGTTAGACTACTGACGCATTATGAGTGAAAATATAAGCAGTTCTCTTAACCAAAATTGGGGAGATAAAGTAATCCTTGTTGTTGAGGATGTAGATACCAACAAGATTTTTTTTGATGCAGCACTCAGAAAAACTAATGCCAAAATTCTTTGGGCTAAAGATGGGCAAGAAGCCGTTGAGATGTACAAAGAAAATGACATTGATCTAGTATTGATGGACTTGCAACTACCTATTATGGATGGTTATACCGCTACTAGAGAAATTAAAAAGATAGATGTTGATGTACCCATTATCGCTCAAACAGCCCATGTAATGTCAGGAGAAAGAGAAAAATGTATCGAAGCTGGTTGCGATGACTATTTAGCTAAACCCATTAGACTGCAAATTTTAATGGAAACACTATCTAAGTATTTGAATAAATAATTATCATTTTTAAAAATATTATGAGGCTTTAATTTTAATGATTAAAGCCTTTTTTATTTAAGTTCATAAAGCTATAAAGTACAATCAATAAGTATCAACTTAGAGTACAGAATGCAAGTAAACAGCTCGTTTGGATTTGACCGACCTGTTATTTCTTGAACGCTATCTTGGTTTTCAAAAATTTCTTCGGAAAGAATGAAGTCATAAAAATTTACAAAAGAAAAAACAAAGTAAAAAGCCGTCCTGCTAATGCAAAACGGCTTTTACTTGTTTGTTTGAAAAAATGTATCTCGTATAAGTTTATACTTTATTATTCGGCAACTACCTCGAAGTTTACTTCTACTTTAACTTCACGGTGAAGTTTTACAGTTGCCACGTATTTACCAATTTCTTTCACTTGGTCTTCTTTAATAGTAATATTTTTACGCTCTACAGTAAAACCTTGTTTATTTAGAGCTTCTGCAATTTGAATTGTATTTACAGAACCAAAAATCTTACCTGTAGTACTTGTTTTTGCTCCAATTGTTAATGAAACACCTTCTATTTTTTGAGCTAACTCAAGTGCATCATTCTTAATTTTTTCTTCTTTATGAGCTCTTTGGCGCATATTCTCCTCATGTACTTTAATGGCAGAAGGAGTAGCTAAAACTGCAAGCCCTTGAGGGATAAGGTAGTTTCTACCGTATCCAGCCTTTACCTTAACAATGTCATTTTTGTGTCCAAGGTTGGCTACATCATCTTTTAATATAACTTCCATTTTTTATCCTCCTTTTTTATTTCATCAAATCTGTAACATAAGGTAACAACGCAAGGTGACGAGCCCTTTTAATTGCAGTTGCAACTTTTCTTTGATACTTTAAAGATGTACCTGTTAAACGACGAGGAAGAATTTTACCTTGCTCGTTCAAGAATTTTTTAAGAAACTCAGGATCTTTGTAATCAACATACTTGATCTTGTTTTTCTTAAAACGACAGTACTTTTTCTTTTTGATCTCAACCGATGGAGGAGTTAAATATCTGATTTCACTTTGATTTTGTGCCATGGCCTATTTCTCCTTTTTTTCTTTGATGGTTTTTCTTCTCTTCTCACTATAAGCAACTGCGTATTTATCCATTTTAAAAGTTAAAAAGCGGATAACACGCTCATCACGACGAAAAGCAAGCTCAAGCTTGGCGATCACATCAGGTTGTACTTTAAAATCGAACAAGTTATAGAAACCTGTTGATTTCTTTTGGATTGGATAGGCAAGCTTACGTAGCCCCCAATTTTCTTCGTTTACCATTTCACCTCCGTTCTCTGTAATCACAGTACGGAATTTTTCTACCGCTTCCTTCATCTGAGCATCAGACAAAACGGGAGTCAAAATGAAAACGGTTTCATAATGATTCAACATATTTAATAAATTAAATTAATAAACGCGGGCGCAAAAGTAGTTATTTTATTGCACTTAGCAAATTATTATTCTCAAAATGTTTTATAATAGTCATTAGATAATGGTCATTGGTCAACTGTCATCGGTAATTACTTAAATAACTAATATCCAGTTTACCAGTTACCAATGACTAAAGAATCTGCTCAGGATTATGGCCCGAGAAATATTTCATAAACTGAACACGTTCAAACCTTTCTGAATTTTCTTTGGGCTCATGATGTACGCTTCCTCTAAATTCGTCAACGCTTACATATCCTCTTTTATCCATCCAAAGCTCAATATTCTTTAATATCCCTGCTACGGAGCCTATACCTTCTAAATATAATTTTGAAACAATTTGCACAGTTGAAGCTCCAGCCATAATCATTTTAATAGCAGTTTCGGCAGAATGCACCCCTGTACTTGCCGATAAATCGCAGTTGACTTTTCCCGACATAATAGATATCCATCTTAAAGTATTATAGTAATCCTGATCAGATGAATATGGATTGCCAGCTTTAACTTCATCAGTCATAATGTCGAAATCTACATTATAAAAACGATTGAACATGGTTACAGCATCTGCACCTGAGGCATCCAGCTTTTTTATCATAGCTGCTAAATTAGATGAATATGGAGCTAACTTTACTGCTACAGGTACTTTTACATATTGCTTAACTTTTTCTAAGATAGATATATATAGTTTTTCCTGCTCATCTGCCTCTTGAGTTATATCAAAAGGTAATTTAAATACATTTAACTCAAGTGCATCAACCCCAGCTTTTTCAAGTTGTTGTGCATACGAAATCCACTCACCTGATGTAGCACAATTTAAACTACCAATAATAGGTATATCAACTTCTTCTTTTGCCTTTTCAATTACCGAAGCCATCTTTTTTAGAACATCTCCTTTTATCTGATAATCAAAATAATCCAGAAACTCAAGATTATTTTCGAATGCCCCTAAATTATTTTTTAATGTTTCTTCGTGTTCTTTTACTACTTCTTCTTCAAATATTGATTTAAGTATAATTGCAGCTACTCCACTATCTGCCAACTTTTTAATTCCATCAACTGTTGATGTTAATCCACAACTTCCTGCAATTATCGGGTTCTTTAATCGAAGACCCATATATTTGGTTTCTAATATCTTCATCATAGAATTATGATTTATTTTTAAGGTATTCGTCCATAGATTGTGCTGCTCTTCGTCCATCTCCCATAGCTAAAATAACAGTAGCTCCTCCTCTTACAATATCTCCTCCTGCAAATATTTCAGAAATAGATGACTGTAATTTATCCTCTTCAACTTCAATTGTTCCCCATTTGGTTGTTTTTAAATCTGGCAAAGAATCAGGTAAAATAGGATTTGGTGAAACTCCAACGCTTACAACAACCGTTTCAACATCTATTATGTGCTCTGATCCTTCAATAGGAACAGGTCTCCTTCTTCCACTGGCATCAGGTTCTCCTAACTCCATTTTTTGAAGCTTAACTTTACTTACTCTTCCTTTATCATCAGCAAAATATTCAATAGGATTGGATAATGTCATAAACTCAACACCTTCTTCCTTAGCATGCTCTATCTCTTCAACTCTTGCAGGCATTTCTGCCATACTCCTTCGGTACACAATCATTGCCCTATTGGCTCCTAATCTTTTAGCTGTACGAACCGAATCCATAGCAGTATTTCCACCTCCAATTACCATCACATTTTTACCACTTACAACAGGAGTATCTGTATCTTTTTCAGCAGCATGCATTAAATTAATTCGAGTTAAATACTCATTTGAACTTAATATTCCAATGTAATTTTCTCCAGGGATACCCATAAAACGGGGCAATCCTGCACCACTCCCTGCAAAAAAGGCTTGATAACCTTCTTCTTTTAGATCTTCAATAGTTGCTGTTTTCCCTACAATAAAATTCGTTTCAAATTCAACTCCCATCTTTATTAGGGCATCAATCTCAACATCAACAATATTATTTGGTAATCTAAATTCAGGGATACCATATTTAAGAACGCCTCCTATTTCGTGCAAAGCTTCGAATACAGTTACATCGTATCCTTTTTTAGCCATTTCCCCCGCAAATGTAAGTCCCGCTGGTCCTGAACCAATACAGGCTACTTTTATTCCATTTTTTTGCGAAACCTCAGGAATTGAAATTTGTCCAGATTCTCTTTCATAATCCGCAGCAAATCTTTCTAAATAACCTATTGCTACTGGATCTTTTTTTAACTTTTGAGTATAAAAACATTGAGCTTCACATTGTTTTTCCTGAGGACATACCCTTCCACAAACTGCTGGTAAAGTACTGGTCTCTTTTAAAACCTTAGCGGCCTTTAAAAACTCTCCTTGCTCAATTCTTTTAACAAACTTAGGTATATTAATTTCTACAGGACATCCAGTTATACATGTAGGATTTCCACAATCTATACAACGACTAGCTTCCTTCTGTGCCTGCTCAGCTGTTAATCCAGAGTTAACCTCAACATAAGAATGAATACGCTTATCGGCATCCTCCTCATTCATTTTTACTCTTTGTTGCTGGGTTCGCTCCTTATTTTTAATTTTTTGTCTTAATTCTTCGCGCCATTGCTGACTACGCTCTGATTTTAGGTAATTATCTCTTTCTTCCATTGTGGAATATTGTTGCTCAATATTAATTTAATCCGGTTAGCTTTTTTTCTCTTTTAAATATTCGCTTTCCGCCTCTTTTTCAATTTCTTTATAACCATTTAAACGAAGAAGCATTTCATCAAAATCAACCTGATGTGCATCAAACTCAGGGCCATCAACACATACAAATTTAGTTTTTCCTCCTACAGTTATTCTACATGCACCGCACATTCCTGTACCATCAACCATTATTGTATTAAGGCTGGCTACAGTAGGTATTTCATGTTTTTTTGTTGTTAATGCAGCAAACTTCATCATAATTGCAGGACCAATAACAATGGCTTCGTTAATAGATTCCCTGGCAATAGCTTCTTCCATTCCTTCTGTGATCAATCCCTTTTTTCCATAAGATCCATCATCGGTCATAATAATTAACTCATCAGAGAACTCATTAATTTGCTCCTCTAATATAATAAGGTCCTTTGTTCTGGCTGCTATTACTGTTATTACCTTATTGCCTGCTTTTTTATATGCCTCAACTATTGGTAATAATGGAGCAACACCAACTCCACCACCGCATGCCAAGATAGTACCCTTATTTTCGATATGAGTAGCTTGTCCTAACGGTCCTACCAAATCAGTTACATATTCTCCTACTTCCAGTGCAGTAAGCTTACGAGAAGATACTCCAACCTTTTGTATTACTAATGTAATTGTCCCCTTTTCTCTATCAGCTCCTGCAATTGTTAACGGAAACCTCTCACCTTTTTCCCCAATTTTTACAATTACAAAATGCCCTGCTCTTCGAGCCTTAGCTATTCTGGGTGCTTCAATTTCTATTTTTACAACATTCTCCGAAAAGAATTCTTTGTTTACAATCTTATACATTCTCTAAATAAAGTAGTGATTAATTTGTTGTTGTGCCTAATTAAAATTCCCATTATAACAAAACAAACTTTACAAAAGTATGATAAAATTCAAACAAACTCACAGATATTACATAGATGTATACAAAAATGAAGGATGAAGTAGATAAAATGTATCATGAATTATTCTATTTTTAGATTGTAATTCTTTCAGGTTTCTACCATATTTAATTATTGACATCCTAAAATTTTATTAATACAAGAATATAATCCTATTTTTGCAAATCAAATACTGATTTAAATGGCAAAAAAGAATAGAAAGTTAAGAGATGGTATTGTTTTCTCTACTGATAGTGATTACGATTACCAATATGAAGAAGATGGGCAAGATGAAACCCTTCCTCCGCAACAACAAAATTTGCGAGTAATGCTGGATAAGAAGCAAAGAAAAGGTAAAGCTGTAACTCTAATTACTGGTTTTGTTGGCGAAAACGAAGATTTAAAGGAATTGGGTAAAGAGTTAAAATCAAAATGTGGAGTTGGTGGTACAGTAAAAGATGGTGAGATACAAATTCAAGGAGATTTTAGAGATAAAGTATTGGATTTATTAATAAAAGCTGGTTATAAAGCCAAAAAATCTGGAGGTTAAGTTTATTTAAAAGATATTTAGACAATAGTCCGTTAAAGTATGGTATAAAATGCTGAATATCAGCAAAATAAGTCAATGATTTATTTGTTTAATCCCCTGATAATCAGTATCTTAATGGAGAATTCCGACAACTTCATTAAGGGTGACTATCAAGGGAAATAATATTTATAAAACACACATAGAGAGCGTGTTAGTAAAAATGTCAAATATCAACAGTTGGAGGAAAGAGTTTGTGACTGAGACTCTTATCCTGTTTTTGTGCATAAAAGGTCGCATTAACTTTTTACAGTTGGGGCGCTTTGGTAAGCACAAGGAGCAAAGGTACCGACAACAATTTGAAAAACCATTCGACTTTCTATCTTTCAACAAAGAATTAACGCTTTCCCAGGGAGGTGGCCGATATGTCATTGCTTTTGATCCCTCATATATTAGCAAATCAGGCAAACATACACCTGGGGCCGGTTATTTTTGGTCTGGTTGTGCCAATCGTGCCAAATGGGGGCTTGAAATTGGAGGTCTGGCCGCAATTGATATTGATAACCATACTGCTTTTCATTTAGAGGCTGTCCAGACAATGGCAGGTAAGGATCAGTCGCTTTCTGACTGGTATGCTGATATTATTACCGAGCGCAAAACACAACTTCTAGAGCTATCTTCATATTTAGTGGCTGATGCATGGTTTGCAAAACGTACTTTTGTTGACCAGGTAATTAATGCCGATATGCACTTAATTAGCAGACTAAGGGATGATGCCAATTTGCGGTATCTACATCAAGGTGTACCAACAGGAAGACCGGGAAGACCAAAAAAATATGATGGAAAAGTTAATAACAAAAATATTGACTTGAGACACTTTAAGCTGGTGTCAAAAGATGATCAGGCTGTTATCTATAGCGCTATTGTATATTCCATATCCTTAAAGCGAAACATAAAGGTTGTGCATGCTCTTTATTGCAATGAGAAGGGTAAGCAGGTTTACAAACTGTATTTCTCAACAGATATCAATATGGATGCTTCTGATATCCTGAAATTCTATCAAAGCCGTTTCCAAATTGAATTTCTTTACCGTGACGGCAAACAGCATACTGGATTAAATGATTGTCAAGCCAGAAGCGAAAATAAATTGGATTTTCACTTTAACGCTTCGCTGACAGCCATTAATCTTGCAAAGATTACCCATTGGTTGAGCATACCCAAAGAACAACGAAAATCATTTTCGATGACAGATATCAAAACAATAAATAACAATGCCTTACAGTTGAATTTATTTTTTGATAAGTTCGGCATTAACCCAAACTTGCCTAAAAACAAACACAAGGCAAGGGAACTATTATATTATGGAACTATTGCCGCTTAAAAGTTTAACGAAGTATTGTTAGAAACTCTTTAATTGTAAAAACCGTAGTAAAAAGTATTTAAAATCCCTACTTATTGGGATTGGATAAAAGTGTGCATTAATTGATATTTGCACTGGAATATGAAAAGGATTAGTAACATATTGTCTGTGCTATTTTTAGCATTAGTACTATTTCTTAATGTTGGGCTTACGCTTACCTTAAGACATGGACTACATGCTCACTTCTTGGAAAATAATCAAATCCTGATCCACTTTCATCATTCGCAAGGAGGTGAACACTCTCATAATAGCCCAGATGGATCTTGTGCATCTAGCATTGCATTTTCAACAACAATTACCTATTTAAATAATTCTGAAAGTATCTTAATAAATGCATTAAGTTGCACACTAAGTATACAAAAGAAGATTACACTTCAGGATTGTTATATAAAAAAGTACTACTATCATTCATTCTGGAGAGGACCTCCAACTGCATAATACATTTTAAATAATTTTTTTTATTAAAGTCACATGTCTTTAAATGACGTGTATGGGATAAGTTATGCAATAATCTTTTAGGTTACTAGCAATTACTTATTCATTCATTAATGTATTATACTAGCAATAACGAATTATGTATCATATTAAAAACATTATAACCTTACTATTTATTTTAATTAGCCTTAATCTTTTTGCAAATGAGAAAAATCCTCCTTTACAAGGAGAAATTACTTCAGACGGACAACCTGTTCCTTTTGCTACTGTTCAACTAAAATCTACAACTATAGGATCTGCTTCGGATCTTGATGGAAAATTTTATTTTGAGGAATTACCAGAAGGTGAGCACACTTTGATTGTAAAATCGGTAGGTCATAAAACTAAAGAAGTTAAAATAAACTTTACTCAAGCTAAACCACTGGATATTGATATTAGCTTAGATGAAGATGTTTTAGGTTTAGATCAAGTGGTAGTTACAGCCGATAAATCACAAAAAAGGAGAATAGACGCTTCGATGATCGTAAACACTATGACTCCTAAAGAATTAAACAAAGTTCAAGCTATTACTTTAAGTGAAGGACTAAACTTTACAACTGGTTTAAGAATGGAAACCAACTGCCAAAACTGTGGTGCAAATGCTATTAGAATGAATGGTATGGATGGTTCATATTCTCAAATCTTAGTAAATGGTCGACCTATTTTTAGTGGATTAGCAAGTGTATATGGTTTGGAACTTATTCCTGCTAACATGATTCAGCAAATTGAAGTAGTTAAAGGAGGTGGTTCTGCTTTATACGGAGGTAACGCTGTTGGAGGTACTGTAAATATAATTACTAAAGAACCTTTAAATAACATTTTTGAAGCAAGCGTTAACAATGGAATTATTGGATTAAGTGAAAATCCAAAGAACGATTTAAATGTTAACATCAATACCGCTATCGTTTCTGAGGATAAGAATACAGGACTTGCTTTATATGCAACACATAGAAAGAGAGAAGGTTATGATGCTAATAATGATACTTTTACCGAATTAGCAGAATTAAACAATTCTACATTTGGAGCAAGCCTTAGCCACCGTATGGGATATCGTAATAAATTGACTTTAGACTACTTCCATATCGAAGAAGCAAGAAGAGGTGGGGATATGTTAGATGCTGTTGAACATGAAGCTAATATTGCTGAGTCGATTGAACACAACATCAATACAGGAGCAATTAATTTTACTCGATTTGTTGGAGCCAACAGCAATCAATTCTCAGTATACGCTTCTGCTCAGCATATAGATAGATTCACTTTTTATGGTGGCAGAGGCTATGATGAAGACTATATTTTCACGAGTCCTATGAACGATCCTGTTCAATTAGCAAACGGAACTCCAGACTTAAGTTCTTATGGTTCTACAGAAAATTTATCTTATAATTATGGGATTCAATTTAAAGGAAATAATGGACGTCATAGCTACATAACAGGTATTGAGAACATTGGAGAGACATTAAAAGACCAAAAACTCGCATATACTGATGAAGAAGGTTACCATCCAAATGATATAATATCAGACCAAACAGTAAATACTTTAGGAATCTTTGGGCAGTATGATTATGCTATGTCAAAAGTTACTTTATCGGCAGGAGTAAGAGTAGATAATTATAACATTAAGGATGATCATCTTAATGATGAACTATCTAATACTGTTATTAGTCCTCGTTTAAATGTTCTTTATAAACCTACAAAACAATTGCAAGTTAGAGGAAGCTATTCAACAGGATACCGTGCACCCCAAGTCTTTGATGAAGATTTGCACATAGAAATTAGAGGATTGGATAAAGTTGTTCATAGGAACGGTAAAGATCTAAAACAAGAATCCAGTCAAAGCTTTATGGGATCGTTAAATTATCAAACTAAAATAGGATCTGCTGACTTTGAATTTCTGGCTGAAGGTTTTTACACAAAAATCACCGATGCATTTGCATATGAACCAAGCCCAGAGGAGAATGGTATAATTTATAATACTAGAATCAATGCAGGTAAAGCAGAAGTTAAAGGAATTAACTTAGAAGCTAAATATTATCCTTCTGCAAATTGGGATATTGATTTAGGATTTACAACCCAAACAAGTGAATATGATGAAGAACAAGAATATGGGGTTGGGAACTTTACCAAAACATTTTTAAGAACGCCCAATAATTATGGATATTTTACTTTTAACACTGATCCTTTCAAAAACTTTACATTATCATTAAACGGAACATATACCGGAACAATGAAATTAGAGTATTACGGAGAAGGTGCTGAAACTATACTTGATAATAATGAGGTAATTAAAGAGGGAAAATTTAAAGATTCTAAAGACTTTTTTGATGTAGGAATAAAAGGAGAATACTTCTTCAGGCTTAAAAAAGGATTTGACTTAGGTATTAGTGCAGGAATGAAAAACATATTTAACTCATATCAAGATGATCTAGATACAGGAATTTACAGAGATGCTGGATATGTTTATGGCCCAATTATTCCAAGAAGCATTTACTTTGGCATAAGAATTGGAAATTTATTATAGAAAACAGCCATTTTCGGATACTATAAGTTATTAGCAGAAGTGATATTTTTCACTTCTGCTTTTTTATTTTATCTCTTTTTTTATATCCTACAATATGCAATAGATAATACATAATCCGGGCTTAAAGATTAAGTTTTTGAAAAGTAAAAAATATACTTATAAAAAGTAAAGCTTATTACATATTCATAATAAAATTAGTATTACAAATTTCATTGAGAGTAGAATGAAGGCGAGCTCTGAGATGAAAATTAAACGATTAGAAAAGATTAAATACTGAGTATCACTAACAATATTTATTCTCCAGACAAAGGAAGTTCAACAAAGAAAGTAGTTCCTTGATTTTCAATAGACTTAAACCAAATATTTCCTTTTAAAATGTGCGTTAAACTTTTACATATAGATAAACCTAACCCAACTCCTGTAGCCGAGGCTAAATTTATATTATTATTGGCTTGATGATATTTTTCAAAAATACCATCTTGTTCAGAAATAGGTATCCCAACTCCAGTATCTTTAATTTCAAAAACAATATTACTAAGACTGATCAAAGCTTTTATACTTATATATCCCTTAGAAGTAAACTTTATTGCATTATAACCTAAATTAATAAGTATTTGAAACAAAAGATTTTCATCAACCACTATTTCTGTTTCATCTGAATTTAGGTATTCTGTTTTAATTTCTATTTCTGATGTTTGTAATAGAGTGCTCAAAGTTTCTGAAATATACTTTAGAAATCGGTTAACCTTGCACTTCGAATAATAAACTCTTACAGTTCCCGAATCCACTTTAGATAGATTGATGATGTTATTTAACAAATTCATCAAGGCACGAGAGTTCTGATTAATAATTTTAATATAATCTGTACATTCTTCCTTTTTAGCATTAGGATCTGATAGTAATTCGGAAAAACCAATTATTGCATTCATTGGGGTTCGAATTTCGTGACTCATGGTAGCAAGCGTATTAGCACTTTTTTCAGCTAACTCTAAAGCATCATTATGCTCTTTATACATTACATTTCTTGCATATATTAAAATAGGAACTAATAATGAAAATAATACCAAAAAGAAAGATATGGTATCAATCATTTTTTGATCATAATTTGCATATTTTAAGACCCAATGAGGATTATAAAACTCAACTAAATAAAATGTAACAGTAGATAAAACAGTTACAATTAATAATATAACAAACTCTTTACCTACACTAATAAAAACAAGAAGGGTTAATAAAGCTGCAATTAATAAAATACTCGGACCTGAGCTTCCTTCTGTTAAAAACCATAAAATACCTGTAAAAATAATAGCAGAACTAATAAAAACTATTCTTAATACTTTTAAGTCTTTAACAGTATTAGATAAAATGTATAAAAGCTTAAAAAAGAATATGGCAATGAGATTATAAATTATAAAATTTACTCCCAAACCTAATACGCAACTTATAATGATTGAAAAAAAAGCTAAACAAATTGCTGAAAAGAAAGTGTATATTAAAACTAAATCTTGTAATGATCTTTTATATTTTCCAAATATTATTAGTTTTTTTACATAAAATTTAAAATCTTTACTAATAGAATTCCCCTCTTTCTCTCTACTCATCTCTCCAAATAATCTTTTTGACATTAGTACGAAAGACGTTATTTTTTTGTTTTATAAAAAGTCATCTTTTATTGCTTACTTGATGACTTTTAACAACTTTTATGAAAATAATTTAGTTTGTTTGTTTTTTAACGTATTGGGTGAGAATAACAATTTGTTGTCCATTAACCCTACCTTCAATTTGCTCAGGGTTATCATGAACTAAACCAATACCTCTAACGGCAGTCCCCCTTTTAGCCGTAAACCCTGCACCTTTTACATTAAGATCCTTAACTAAAACAACAGTATCACCAGCTAGCAATCTAACTCCATTACTATCTACATGTTTAACCTCATCATCTTCATCTTTGCCATCTCCTGAAGCTTGTGCCCATACCTGAATTTCTTCATCCAAATACATCATATCCAACAAATCTTGTGGCCACCCCTCTGAACGCATTCTATTTAACATTCTCCAAGCCATTACTTGTACAGCAGGAATAGTACTCCACATACTGTCATTTAAACATCGCCAATGATTTGAGTCTATCTTACTCTCATCTTCTATTTGTTGTTTACAAGTAGTGCATATGTAAATACAATGTTCTATAGTATTTGATGGAGAAAATGGAACCTCGTATACCGAAAGTTCATTGGAAGCTCCGCATAATTCACACACACTACCACTTCGGGCAGCTAAATCTTTTTCTATATTCATGTTCTTATTTTACTCAAGCTGCAAAGATATTCTTTCATTTTAGAGAGTATTCGTTTTCTATATTAAATAGAGATAAAATTTACTCTTTTTTTGCGTTTCTTATTGGTTTCTTCCTTTTCTTCTTTTCAACAGCATATCCAAATTTCCCTATACGTTTTCCTACTTCGTAATAATTTCCGTGAGAATAACATATTGGTTTGGCTTTAAATAACGAAAATGCTCCCGATTCCTGATCGATATATTTATCGTCGGCTTTTACATTAACTACCTCAGCTATAAACATATCGTGTGTTCCTAACTCTAAAACTTCTTTAACCTTGCATTCGATATTTACAGGTGATTCCTCAATTATAGGAGCGCTTACAATACTTGCTTTTCCAGGAGTTAAATGCATTTCTTTAAACTTATCATACTGTCTACCAGAACGAACACCGCACCAATCAGTAGCATAAGCTAAATCTTTGGTTGTTAAATTTATTACAAATTCACCTAGTTCTTTTAAAATAGGGTACGAATGTCTTCCTTTTCGAACTGAAATGTAACACATAGGTGGATCTGAACATATTGTACCTGTCCAGGCTATTGTTATGATATTATAATTTTCGGGAGAATTACCTACTGTTACCAAAACAGCTGGTAATGGATATACCATATTACCAGGTTTCCAATCAATTTTTGACATATATTATAATATTTCCAGATGATCCTCAGTGGTTATTTTTTCGCAATAATGACATTTAAGAGCTAGATGATCAGATTCTACCAAAGTAAATTTAGTAGTAACATCTTCATTATTGGTTATACACTTTGGATTAAAACATTTTGCAATACCAATAATTTCATTCGGAATTGTAACTAGCTTTTTTTCAACAACTTCATAATCTCTAATTATATTTAATCTAGCCTCTGGTGCAACTAAAGCTATTCGGTTAAGATCTTCGTTCTCAAAAAATTTATCTGCTACTTTTATTATGGCCTTTTTTCCATATCTCTGGCTACCTAAATTTGTTCCAAATGTTATAAGGTTTTTACAATGGTCAAGACCTAAAATACTGATAACCTTAAACAAGCAATCTGCTGGAATATGATCAATTACGGTACCTTCTTGGATGGCACTTACACTTAATTCCTTCTTTTTAGTCATAATTCTTTCTCTTGAAGCTTAAACTAATCCTAATATTGTTGCCATAATAGCCATTCGAGCATATACTCCATTTTCTGCCTGCTCAAAATAATATGCTTTGGGATTTGAATCAACATCTGTATTTATTTCATTCACTCTAGGAAGTGGATGTAGAATGCGCAAATTATCTTTTGTTTTATCTAACATCGCATTTTTTAGAATATATACATTCTTTACCTTTTCGTATTCAATAGGATCAACGAATCTCTCACGTTGAACTCGTGTCATATACAAAATATCCGCTTTTGCTAAAATATCTGTAAATTCTACATGTTCATAATATTTAATACCTTTTGAATCAAGCCATATTTTATATTCATCTGGCATTTTTAACTCATCTGGTGCAATAAAATTAAACACCGGATTAAAATGCGACATAGCTTGCAATAGGGAATGTACTGTACGTCCATATTTTAAATCCCCTACCATAAAAATATTTAGGTTTTCTAATGTACCCTGTGTTTTTATTATAGAATATAAATCTAGTAAAGTTTGAGTTGGATGCTGATTAGCTCCATCTCCTGCATTTACAATTGGTACATCCGATAACTCAGAAGCATAACGTGCACTTCCCTCTAAAGGATGTCTCATTACAATTAAGTCGGCATAATTACTAACCATTTTAATTGTATCTTTTAGCGATTCTCCTTTTGTTGTTGACGAACTAGAAGCATCTGTAAAACCAATTACCCTTCCTCCTAAACGGTTAATTGCTGTTTCAAAACTTAGTCTTGTTCTAGTTGATGGTTCAAAAAACAAACTTGCAACAACCTTGTTTTTTAATAAATCCTGATTTGGGTTGGCTTCAAACTCAGCTGCCAACTCAACGATTTTTATTATTTCATCTTTAGTAAAATCGTTAATGGAAACTAAACTTCTATTCTTCATATATCTAATTTAACATCTGATAGCAAGCCAAATACTTACTTGAGTTTTAAACTAAAATCTCCAATTACATAAAAATTATAACAGACTACGTTCTTGAAAATTGAGCAAAAAAAAGACCGACAAAAATTTGTCAGCCAACTAATCGAAATAAATGAAATAAAAGAAAAGTACCTTATAAAATCACCTGATAAACAAGAAGTTGTTTGTGATTTAAAAATAGCTCTGGATTTTCTTAATACATTACTCATTCCAAAACTCAAAGGTAATATAAAAATCACAATCACTTAAACTTTTTTTACAAGATAAATATCATATCTCATATAAGTGTAGAATTATATCAATGTTCTAAAAAACTATTTCCCAAATTGACTAGGAGAAACATCAAATTGCTTTTTGAAACATCTACTAAAATATAGAGGATCATTAAAACCAACCATTGCAGCTACTTCCGAAACATTATAGCTTTGTGTCTTTAATAATTCTGATGCTTTTTTGAGTCGCATTGCCCTTAAAAATTCATTAGGAGACAAATCTGTAATTTCCTTTATTTTACGATAAAGTTTTGATGTACTCATATTCATATGGTTACACATTTCCTTTACCGAATAATCTGGTTCTGCCATATTCTCCTCCACCAAATCTTTTAACTTTGTCATAAATGTTTCGTCTGCAGGAGAATGCGTTACATATATAATATCATTACCTGTATCTGATGAAAAACGTTTTTTTAACTCTTTTCTGTTTGTAATTATTGAATCAATTCTTGCTTTTAATACTTCCGGAGCAAAAGGTTTTTCCAAGTAACCGTCTGCTCCAGCTTTATAACCTTTTATTTTATTCTCATCTTCGGCTAATGCTGTTAGTAATAAGACGGGTATATGACTAATTTCTTCGTTGTTTTTTAATTGAGAACAAAAATCCAACCCATCCATTACAGGCATCATAATATCTACTACACAAACCATTGGTTTAACTAATAGACACTTCTCCAGGCCTTCTTTACCATTTTCAGCTTCATGTACTTCATATGATTGAGATAAGTAATCTTTAATAAAAGACCTTAACTCTTCATTATCTTCTATAACCAATAACTTTTCTCTCGTCTCCAACTTTGATTGAGAGTTTAAAGTTGAATTGTTTGTTAAAGCCTTATTGTCATTAACACTTTCTGCAATATCAAATATCTCCTCACTCTTATAATCCTCTTTATCAATTGGTATAGAAAAAGAAAAGACACTTCCTTGTCCTTTGATACTTTTAAACCAAACTTTACCTCTATGAACCTCTACTAAGGATTTAACTAAAGACAACCCTATTCCTGTACCTGTATTTTCTTGTAACGTACTTTTAGCCTGAAAAAATCTACCAAATATCTTCTTTTGATCTTCAGGCGAAATACCCTCTCCATCATCAACAACATCTATTTCTACACTTCTACCCCCTTCTGTTAAACACTTTAAATTCAAATCAACTCCCCCCGCTCTTTGGGTAAACTTTAAAGCATTAGAAAGTAAATTGTATAATATTTTATCATATTTATCTCTATCAACCCAACCCGTCAGTCTTTCGTCAGGTGTATTAAAGTTAAAAGAAACTCCCTTCTCTAAAGCCATAGTTTTAAACGAGGTAAACGTATTTAGAGTATGCTGTATAATATCTGTTTCAGTTACTTTAAGTTTCAAATTTCCTTCCTGCGCTTTTCTAAAATCCAGTAATTGATTTACCAAATTGAGTAATCGCGATGCATTTTTAAATATTAACTGATAACTAGCCAAGGTTTTAGTATCCCTTTCGGTCTCAATCAATTGTTTAACAGGTCCTAAAATTAGAGTAAGTGGAGTTCTAAGTTCATGAGAAATATTTGTAAAAAACCTAAGTTTATCTCTATTTAATTTTTCATCTTTATCACGTTTTACTTTTTCTAAGGTTAATTCGTGTTGCAAGGTCAGCTGTCTTTTTACAACCTTACGTATAACCATTATAACTAAAAGTATAAAAATTGTATAAATAACAAACGCATAAACAGTTAACCATATTGGAGGATCAATTTTTATTTGAAAGTTAGCTTCCTCACTCCAATATCCATGGCTATTGCAAGCTTTAAGTTTAAAGGTATAATCTCCTGATTTAAGGTTTGTATATTGAACATTTCTTCCATTATAATCTACGAAATTCCAATTATCTTCAAAACCATCAAGTCTGTACATAAACTTATTACCTTTTTCCCTAACGTATGATGGTGTTGAAAACGAAAAAGCAAAATTACGATTAGCAAAACTTAATTCAACTTTATCTTGTAAATTAATATCTTGTTTTAGTAATACCTGACCGTTAACATTTTGCCCTACTTCAACATCTCTATTCTGAACTCGAAACTTTGTAATAAAAGGTTTTAACGATTTAGAATTATCTTTTAAGTTTTTAGGAGAAAACACAATAACCCCCTCCTTTCCTCCTAAGTATAAATTACCTTCTTTTTTTGAGTAAAAGAAATCACTCATACTAAACACATCCAGAGTATGTCCTGTATTAACATGATAAACTCGAACCTCATCGTTACTTGAATTGTATTTTGCAATTTGGTTATTATTAAGATTCAGCCATAAATAGCCTTCATCATCCTCAACGATATTAGTAATCCAGTTATCTGTTAATACCTTATTTGTTTTATCCTGCACAAAATCTCCAATTAAAGGATCGAAGAAATTTAATCCTACTCGAGTTGCTGCCCATACTTTTCCTTTTCTGTCTATAAAAATGTCGCTAACATTATCATGCGAAAGTCCTATTGAATCCTTATTCTGACTCCTATATGTAATAATTTCATTGGTTTCCGGATTAAAAAACTTAACACCTGTTTCTGTTGCTATCCATATTTTTCCATGAGAGTTAGTAATAATTTTATTTATTTCGATATTATTATTCAAGCTATCAATTGAACTGCCTACTAATGATTTCTTTTTATTGATTTTTTTTGCACCTTGTCCAAACGAGCCAATCAATAACTCATTTTTACCCATATTACAAAATGCCTTAACTGCAACATCTTTAAATCCAAGATCTATTTCTTTAACTTTTTCAGTTAAATAATTTAACTTGATGACTTTACCCGACCACAGACCGCAATAAAATATATTACCATTAATTGTATAAATACTTGCAATATCCGTATGATCGTTATACCATACTCTAAAACCATTACTTTCTTTTAAAAATAATCCATTATTATGAGTTGCTACAATTAATTTACCATCGTTGGTTTTAGCAAATCCACTTATTCTAGGAGCCTTATTTTTTATTAACGAAGAAATCCCCTTTAAAGTAGTAAACTGATTATCGTAAGGATCATATTTATCTAATCCGTCTTCAGTCCCTATCCATAAAGCACCTGTTTTATCAAAAAATAAAGCCGAAACTAAATTATCAGATAAGGATAAATTATCTGATATATCACTGTAACACCATAAAAAATTCCCTTTAGAAATATCACTAAGCCTATCACATGAGATAATTCCCCCAAGGGTTCCTAACCAATACTTACCTTCATCGGATTTGGCAATACTATTGAAGTGTGTACCTAAATTAGTTATGTAATCCTTTGATAAATTTATGCTATTAAATATATCGTTATTGTAATTATACTTATATAATCCTTCCCGAGTACCAATAACTAGTCCTTCAATTTCATCTTCGTAAATAAAGTTGATATAAGGATTAACCTCTTCATTAACAACCGATTTTAGATTATATTCTTTTATAGTAGAAATATTGCCCCTATTGTTTAATCCTATTTTTATAAGTCCTTTATCCCCATAACTTCCCAACCAAATATTTCCTTTCGTATCTTCTTTAATGACTTTAACATAGCTTAAGTCTTTTACATATAGTTGTTTGAAATCTTTAGTTTCGGTATTAAAAATAGCAACTCCTTTATTCTTTGTACCTACCCAAACCTGATTAAACCGGTCAATACAAATTGATCTTACTTCACCTTCCGGTATACTGGTGATATCATTTTTTTGAGGCAAATACGTTGTAAAGACATGAGTGTCCAGCTTATAACTGCTTAAACCATTTCTTGTTCCAATCCATATTGTTAATGTTGGTTTATGAAACTTTAACGCAGTAATATCATCATTATTAATCTTATTTGAATTAGATGATGAACTCAAATACTGTGTGAAATTATATCCATCAAAACTATTTAATCCTCCAAAGGTACCAATCCATAACAAACCATTATCATCCTGAAGTATGTGGCGCACAGAATTATGGGATAAACCATCATTCTCTGTGTAATGATTAAATTGGATAGTATTTTCCTCTGCGGCCCAAACCATAGATGGTCCAAGCCACAAAATAATTAATGCGATTTTATACATTGTACGTAATGCGTAACTCTAGTGTCAAGTCAAGTGTGCAATTGTGCGCCAATTTATGTTCTTTTTTGCTTTTTCTCATTATAAAAAAGACTCGCGTAGTTACAACATGCTTACTTTTTCTAATATCAAAAAAATCAAAAAGCAAGAGCAACTTACCCACAATATCAAACATGATTTGACAATAGTATTATTTTAAGAATAAAAATAACAAAATATTGTTATAAAAAGTAGATTCAAAAATAATTAGCTACAAAATACGCTTTCTGAATATTCCATCATAACGGTTTTACCATACCAGTTAACATATTTATCGAAAAATGGTCGGCGGGCTCTCCATGTAAAAAATGATGAAAAATAGTTGCAAATTCCTTTAAATCTTTTTGTAAAGAAGATGAAGAAAGCGATTCCGTATTCTTTTCTTGAAGTAATTTATCTACAACAAATTCGTATTGCTTGATTCTATCTTTACCAATATCTGGTAACGCAAGTTTATCCGCACTTCGTAATCTGTAAAAGTCAAAAATCATGTCAAAACCATTCCATGATTTATAACTATCATCAATTTGATCAACTGAAGTATTACTTTTAACCAATATATCATAACCAGAGGCATTCAATAAAAAGTCTTTAATCTCCTCAGGCCAATCGTTTTTAAGAAAACGAAAACGAACTAATTCTTTTAAATGCCAATTTGTAAATTGATGATATGTGGATGACTGTAAAATATCTTTATTCCAAATATTAGCATCTGATACAGATAACAAGTAGTCATGCTCCATTTCGTATAAAGGAAATAGTTCTTTAAATCTAGGTACAGTATCGATAATTACGGTTTCTATTTCTAACACATCCTTTTTACCCATGGTAAGAATCTTATAAGCTGGAATATAAGCTGCTAAAGATGGAATTTGAACGTTAACTAAATACTTTCCGTTATCATAACGCCTTACTCCAGTATCGTTTATATGCATATGCCCACCAAAATGAACCTTTACACCAGCATCTGCGAATAACTTAGCAACAGTTTCTTCGGGAACTCTATGTATTTGCATTTTTCCATCACCCATTAAACATCGAATATGTTCAGTTGCATCATCGTTAAAATCAACCATAGGGTAATGACTAAATACAATCAGTTTTTTGCCTAATTGAGAAGCACGCTTAGTTACACTTTCTACCCAATCAAGTAAGTGTTGTTTATGTGTTAACACATTATTATATCCAATACTTGCACTATGATAATGCTTTGGATTATCAGGTGTTTCTATGGCCAATTCTTTTGGTACATAAACATTAGCATCTATTGCTAAAAACCATAATCCGTCCTCCGGTTCAACCAGATAACTAACGTCTGGTAATGTTGTTTTTAAAGGAGGTATTTGGTATTGACGTTTATCAATATCTGCATGCTCTAAAGCTTTTTCATAACTATAGGTTTCATAAGAATAGTCGGAAAAAGGTGTTTCCCAAAATACATCATTCTGATCTGGATAAAAACCAAAATCGGTCAATTCATTCATGACCTCTTCGTAGCCCATTTTTCTAATATCCTTAGTAATTACAGGAGGTAATTCGTTATCTATTAGTTTCGAACACATTTTTTCTGCACTAATAATGACTTGTTCTTTTCCTCCTTCTCCCAAAAAATCTTTTTTACCTGCATCCATACTAAATGGTCTCACAGGATCGTGATTACCTGTTGTTACAACAAACTGTAAACCATGCTCTTGTTCATATTTATTTAAAATACTCTTTAATCCTTTAACATTTACTGGTTGACCATCATCACTAAAGTCCCCAGGCAGTACAACATATTTTATTTTACGCTTTACAACATCATCTAAAGCGGCTAAAAATGCAAAATAATTTTCATTGAATAAGCGAGTAGAACTTAGTTGAGATTTCATGGTACGAGCCAATGTATGTTTTCCTGTACCAGGATTTAAAACTCCTTTATATTCTGAGTCTTCTAATTCTCCATAAACATGATGCAGGTGCACATCGGCCATAAAGGCAATCTGTAGTTCTTCTAATTCTAGTTGTTTTTCTTTATGGTCTACATTTGAACAACCTAAAAAGATTGTAATTAATAAAACAGGTAATATTCTGATCATCGACAATTTTAATTTAATTTTTGAACAATTAGGTAAATTATTTTATTGATTCTGGCGGAAAAGTATATGACTTTTTCCAACCTCCCAAATCGATTAATATTTTATCAATCATTACTCCCGGATCAACCATCCATACTTTTAAATTGTGTTTACCAGCTTTGTTCACAATTTGATTAGTTGATTTTATAGTTGCATTCTTGAGCACATTTTGCTTCCATTCATCGCTACGCCCAAATGTTTGAAAATCTACAATAACAGGATCTGCATCATCTATAGCCACTGCACACTTCACTCCAGTTCCTTTATGGAATGCATGTGTAGGAATAGCTTGAAGGTATACATTAGCATGCCCAAAATTAAAGGTGTAAAAATCATATTCTAACATTGGGCTTTTATTTAAAATATCTGTTGTAGTTAAATTGGATTCTACATTACGTGGTAGAGCAGTAATTACATTTCCTGTATAACCTAATCCTTCAAAAACCTCCCAATTGGCTTGTTTTCCTGGATAATCTTTTGAATAATTCTCTGCATGTATGGATACAAATCCTTTATCTTCAACAAATCCTTTAAAATTTTCTAATTCTTTTAATTTTGGATTAAATACCGAGACTCCAATAGTAATTGTGGTATCTTTAGTATAAAATTTAATAGCAGAATTAACTTTATAACTTGGAGGAATCAATTGATAATCATGCCCCAACGGAGGTTCTTTTTTATTTTCTCCAACAGGTACTTTATCCCAATCGATACTTACCCATAATCTTTGTTCTGGCTTATCGCTATTTAATTTTCCTTTAGATGAAGTCAATTTAATCCATTCTGATTGTACTTCTGCATTCCATTCAAGTTCGCTATTTCCTTTTAAAAATACATCGATAAAATACTCACTATCAGTATATGCATTAAAAACAGGTAATACATCTGCATATGAATTAATAATATCATAATTAACTTCCATTTGATAACTTTCCAGTGCTAATCCTAAACTTGTTTTATCATCCAAACCTGAAGTTGCAACAGTAGGTTCAGCAAATACTGGTAGATGTCTTGGTGACATACTCATGATGTGGTTCCATTTACCACCTGACAATTTCTTATTATAGTATTCCGTTTTTTCTTTTATAGTATTGAATGCCTCAACTGATTTATTGCCATAATATTTTGCGCTTAACCTCCCTTGAGCAGCAACAAACTGATTTTTATAAGAATATAACCACTTATAATTAAGATTTGCAGCTCCAATTATAGGATAATATACCAATTGATAAAAAGCATCTTTACGATTTTTTTGAATACTTTCCTTAACCTTTTCAACTCCTGCAATTAATTCCTGATTTGCAATAATTCTCTTAGTTACTTCATCTCCATAGTGAATTTGCGATAATTCAGTTATCCCAGCCTTAGAAACAGGCTCCACCTGACTCCATGCCATGAACTCAGGTCTACGTTCGAAAGCTAATCGATTGTTTTCGTACATCAACTGTGTAATTGAAGTAGCATTATCATCTCCAAACTCTCTTCCTGCCCATTTAATCATATGGTCTTTTACATCATTACTTTTTGCAAATTGATCCATATCCCACGCCATATCTAAGAAAAGTTCAATATTGTACTCATGTGGTTTAATATCACCACAATTAAGTATCCATAAATTACGCGATCCAAATTCATAAGCCTTACCCATTTCTTCCCATACCAAAAGAGGATTAGTGGAGTTTAACCATAAATAGTCATGTGGACGCCCCCAGTAGGATGTATGATAATAAATTCCTGCTCCTCCTTCTCTCTTTTGCTCATCAGGAGTACTTAGTTGACGTATATAACCATAATTGTCATCAGTCCAAACTAAAGTAATATCATTAGGTAATTTCATACCAGCCTGGTAATAAGCCAAAACCTCTTTATACGGAATGAAAATTTGTGGAATTTCAGATATTTTCTTTCCTATTTTTTTACTTAAAATGGTACGTTGATCATATACTACTTTTTCGAGTAGCTTTACTTGTGCATCAGTATCATCCTCTCCTACAATCATTGGAGAATCGTGCTCTCCGCGCATTCCCATTGTATAGATACTTTCATATTTTGCTGATTCCTGAGTTCTGTCTTGAAATAAATTTTTAATGTTTTGAGAATTATTATCATAGCGCCATTCTCCCATTGTTTTACTATTCCATTCGGTATTTATATTGCATAACATTGGTTCACAATGCGATGTACCAACTAATATTGCATAATCATCAGCTACTTGCTTATTTTTGGAGTAATAATAGAATGGTTTTGTACAAGAGTGCATTGCGGGCCAAATTGTATTAGCTCTAAGTCTTAGTAATAATTCAAAAACTTTAGCATACGTTTTTGGTCCTATATCCCCTGTTTCGGGCTCAAAATTTAAAGCAGCCCAACGTTGCAATCCCCAATCTTCATCATTTATAAATAAACCTCTGTACTTTACACTAGGGGTACCAAATTTTTTCTCGGCAACTTCAATTACTATATTATCTTGCTTGTTTGGTATTACATCTGCCCACCATTCCCATGGAGATACGCCAATCATACGAGAAATTTCCAGCAATCCATATGCAGTTGCTCTTCTGTCTGAACCAACAATTACTAATGCTTTTTCAACATTTTTAAAAGGCTGATTTACTATTTTAATAATGTAACTTTCCCACTTATCTTTTATTTCTGACACATCAATTTTACCCTCTTTGATAAGTTGTTCGATCCATTTACTTTTTCCTACTGTACCAGCTAAAATTACATTTGATGATAATTTATTTGATACATTTATGTTTTTATCACTTACCTTCTTAATATCGCTGGATAATATATTAGCTGCAATTTCAACAACCTTTGCATCATTTTTATCTATACAAATTGTAGCTGATTTATTATTTGAAACAATATTGAAATTCAATTGTGCTGAAGAAAGCAAGGATATTGCTCCTGCAAGCATGATAAATATAAATTTTCTTCTCATCTTACTATTATTTAACAAGCTAAAACAATAATATGTAAGACTATATAAGTCTCACATACTTTTTACATATTAAGATACTAATAAGTTACCAAACTTAACTCAACTACCTTATTTTAAATTCTTTAAGATTAATTTATTTTATTCTCTCATAAGTACCATCCTCAAAAACTACCTTAAACGAAGATTGAAATAACATGGAAGGAATATAATAATCGGTTGAGATTACTTGTGCGCCTGATTTTATGGCTTTCTCAAATTTAGTGTAATCATTTGTTCTGGCTTCTTTTGTTCCGGAATCAGCCCTCGTGCGCACTAAATATCCTTTTCCAACTAACTCCTTTATATAATCTAATTCTTTAACCGGATCATTTATAATACGAAATGCAGCTTCAGGGTTACCTTCTGGAATGTTTACAAACATTACTTTGTTTTTTAGAGAAGATTGTTGATTAATATATCTCTTAATCTTTTCTTCTTTCTCATCTAATACAAATAAAAAACGACCTTTTGAATCATTCAACTCAGGCCATCCCTCTTTTAAAATAACCTCTTCTAAAGTATTATAATCACCCCTAACCCAATCTGGTGTTATTAACTGATCTTCCTCAAATACCGATCTTATTTCTTTATCAATACTATCTAATGCTGAAGCCGTAAATGGTAAAGGCACAACATTTAAACTATCAATTACTTTATCTTTTGCATTAATTAAAATAAATATTGGAGTATGCTCAGGATTTTTATCTGACCAAGCTTTCATTGTTTTAAGGCAATCCTTAAATAGTAAATGATGACTTCTAAAGTCAACATCCTGAATATGAAACATTTTTAACCCTGGTTCTGATAATTTATTTTCTTTATCATATGGTAAAGGATTTTTTCCCATTTCTTTTACTATTTCTAATCCTAATGGATTTGTAAACCTACCTCCTTGGGGATCGTGAAAAATATCCAACTCAATGCTTCTTAATCCAAGTTGAAGTTGATCCTCAATTGAAATATGCCCGTATTGCAAAGACTTTGCTTTTGATGGATTTGCCTGATTTAAATATTCCCACAATTCATTTTCAATTGGTATTTTATACGAATTATGACTTCCTATTACCTGCACTTTATTCAACAAAACATCATCATTACTCCTTTCGCAAGAACTACTAAAAAAACTAAGTGCGATATATAAAATAACTCCTGCTATTAAATTTTTGTTTAAAAATTTCATTCTTTTACTAATAATATTTGTTTTACAAGGCAATGTATCTTGCTTTAATCTATTTTTAAGAGAAAGTAAAATTGGATAAAACCAAAACAATACACAAGAAATAATTAATATTATACTTGATATTTCAAGAGTGGTTGACATTTTGTTAGTTTCTAAGTTTGGAGCAAGTATAATAACTAGTGGTCTTTTTTACATGAAATAATTCTTCATTAATATGGAAAAATTGATCAAAATATGTACAATTTTATAACTCACACACTAAAAAATAAACATATACCAATGTACTTCAGGTCATTACAACATACACTATTTTTTATATCTAATTAAGTTATGATTTATAATTGCAAAAAGGCCTTCTCCCTAAGAAAAGAAAGAAAGCCTCTTATATTATCATTGTAAGAATATGTCAAATATTGCGTTACGCTTGCCAGAAAAATACTCTTTTACATATACTAAACTCTGTTTATTCTGTCTTCACAAGCCTTGTCCTTATCGCTTTCTTATCAAAGACATTATGAAAAATTCTTTATTTAACCATTATTTTTTTAACAGCTAAATTACCTAGTTTAGATTCTAATTTCAGTAAATATAAGCCCCTGGTATAATTATTCAACTCTATAGTTGTTCTGTTATTGTCAATATTTTGTTCCCTTGCTACAAGTACTCCAGCGCTGTTAACTAACTGGTAAGAATGAATAATTTCTTCGCACTCAACATTAATTAGTTCGCTTGTAGGATTTGGATAAACATTGAACTCAAGATTAGATTTATTGTCTGAAATATTAGTAGATGATTTTTTTATTAATTCGACATTATCTACATATCCAACATTCCAATTTTTACTAATCTTAACTTTAATATTGGATACTCCGGCAGGAATAGTCACTTCCCCTTGAACCGTAGCATAAGTATTAGATTGTGTTGATAAACTGAGCAATACATCTGTTCCGTTTAGTATCTCACCTTTTAAGGTTGCCGGCCCCTTAGAACTATGATTATTTGCATCTGATGCTGAATGTGAGTTTTGTATTCGGCCATTAAATTTAAACGAATATGTTTCCCCTGGTTCAACTGAAACAGTCTGACTTATATTTCTTCCGTTTGGAATTCCCGGAAATCTGCAATAATATGAATTTGTTTCATCAGGATATTTATTTTCGTGTATAACAATATCTGAATTACTCTCCGCCCATGTAGTACCTGATGTTGCTTCAAAATCTCCATTTTGTATTACTGGTTGTTCACCTGTTTGTTTCCAAACTCTAATATAGTCAACATAGGCAGCCGTTAACACTCCATTTGGTTGACTAGTAAAATAATCTCCCTCTATACCAAAACTTGCTCCATCAGATAACCACAAATACTCCAAACCATGTACTATCCAATCATCTCCTGTATATGATACTTTTAAAGTACCATCATAATAAATTTTCATAAAAGTAGGTGTCCAATGAAATCCCCAGGTATGATAACCTTCATGAATACCTGGAGTATTGTATTGCTTAGTATTTGCTTTATGGTTTTTACCATAACCATCAATATGGATTACAGACTTTGTATAATCATCTAACCAAGCCGACTCAAACACATCAATCTCAGCTCCATCATTTGCAGTACCATCTACGTTACCCATATTCACGCCTTGCAACCAAAAAGCAGTATGTGTACCTTTGCTGGCATCAGCAACTTTCATACGAGCCTCAAAATAACCGTAGGTTGTTTCGTATTTCTTTTGCGAAAATATACTCCCACAATACATGGTATTATGATCATGTTTCTCTACCTGAAGGTTTAATAATCCATCCTGAACCCATACATTATGAGGTTTCCAGTACCAGTCTTTTACTCCAATTTTTGGGCGTGCATTTCTACTTTTTGAACTATTATTGATAGTCCATTTGGTTAAATCTACTTCTGTACCATTAAACTCATCGCTAAAATCTAACTCCCAGCCGTAACCAATATTTGTGTTAGATGGTTTAGTTCCCTCCGGAGTATCAACATCCACCATACTTTGACCATTAACAACAGATATACTGCACAACAGAATTATCACTAATTTTACTCTCCTAACTAACATGTCCCTGATTTTTTCTAAATTTTTATTTGATTTCCCTGTATTTTATTGTGTTGGATTTCCCATCCAATCTCTTTCCTCCTTTTAAGAAACTTTTCAAAAATTATATACATAAAATACTAAAAGAATTATAGTAAGAACTAAAAGCATGTAAAGTGAAAAAACAGTATTACTTATCCTTTTTACTTTCTGTTCGATATTACTTTCGTTATGCTTACCCATTTCTTTATACTTTAAACAATTTAAGCGAAAGCAATTTCAGTTAATTTCTAATAAAATTAAAAGGTAAATCATTCATAAATAGGGTGTATTTTCATCAAAAAAGCATGAGTTATTTACTCAATACAATACACATACACCTATATACTAATTTCTTATATTATACGTCAATAATAATATCAAATGTCAGAATTCTACTTGCCTCTATACTCTTGTGGTGTCTTTTTAAATAAATGCTTGAAGTTATTTCTAAAACTTTTTAAGTCAGAATAACCTATTTTTTCTGCAATCTCTGAGATACTCATTTCCGTTTTTTGTAAAAGCTGAGCCGCTCTTTGTATTCGAACAATCTTAATAAACTCACCAGGTGTTTTTTGCGTTATTCTTTTTGTTTTCCTGTAAAATGTTGAAGAGCTCATGGCCATCATATTTGCTAATTGTTCAGCATCAAATTCTGGCTTATTCATATTCTTTTCTATAATATTTATAGTTGTTTCGATAAATTTACTTTCCTCTGTAGTTATCTCAGAATCATTTGGTACTAATAGTATTTTTTTAGCATATATGGAACTTAACTTTGCTCTACTTGCGATTAACACCTTTACTTTCTCTTTTAATAATTCTGGTTCAAATGGTTTGGTTAAATATATATCTGCACCTATTTTTGTTCCTTGTAGTTGATCTTTAACAGTACCTTTTGCTGTTAAAAGAATGATAGGAATGTGTAGCAGCGACTCATTAGACTTTACTTTATGGCATAACTCAAAACCATCCATTACAGGCATCATTACATCTGAAATTATTAGCGAAGGCTTATGTTTTTCTATTAAAACAAGTCCATTCTTACCATTTTCTGCTTCCAAAACCTGATATTCTTTTGCCAATAAATCAACAATATATGACCTTACTTCGTAATTATCCTCTACAACTATTACTATTTCGTTCTTGTTTGTGCTTTTTTCTCTAACAGGTTTCTCTATTTCTATCTTCGAAGATTGATGCGCATCCATTAAACTAACTTTTTTCTCTATAATTTCATCAGGATCGAAATGCTCTTTGCCTTTTTTAATACTAACCTTAAATGTGGTATATTTATTTAACTCACTTTCTACCAAAACCTCTCCTCTATGTAAGTCCACATAACTCTTAACTAAGGCCAGACCAATTCCCGAACTTCCTGACATTGAATTTTGATCTACCTGGTAAAATCTCTCGAATAATTTATTTTGATCACTAATACTGATACCTCTCCCATTATTAGTAATTGCAACAACTATATTGCTTTTTGATTCTTGAATTACAACTGATACTTCTCCCGGATTACCTGAATATTTAAAGGCGTTTGATAATAAATTATTAACAACCATCTCCATCTTATAAATATCGATAAAACACATCCAATCAGTTCCCTTAAAACTGTATCTAAAATCAATTCTACTTGTTTTTGCAAATTCTTTAAACTGAATTAGCATATCACTAATCCATTCCTTAAAATTTATCTCCGAAGCCATTAATTTTGTTTTACCGGCTTCTATCTTTCTGTACTCTAAAAGCTGGTTTATTAAATGCTGTAAACGATTAGCATTTTGGTGTATTAATCTTAGTTTTGTTTCTATTGATGATGGTTGTAATTGTTCCCGGTCCTTTGAAATCAATTCTTTTATTGGTGCAAGAATTAAGGTTAATGGAGTTCGTAACTCATGTGATATATTAGTAAAAAAATTAAACTTGTACTCATTAAACTCAGACTCTTGCTTTCTCTTTAATTGTACAATTTTTAAATTGTTTTTTAATTGTTCCTGGGTTAGCCTAATTCTACCAACAAAGACAAATACAGCTAAAACAACGATAACATAAATTGAAATTGCATACCAGGTTTTCCAAGGAGCAGTTTTAATTTCAATACTTATCAGCCGGCTCATATCACTCCAAACTCCAGTGCTATTTGTACCTATAAGTTTTAATGTATAATCTCCTGGTTTCAAATTACTAAACGAAATATGCCGTCTACCACCTACAAAAACAAGGCTATCGTTATATCCCAAAAGTTGATACGCATATTGGTTTTTTTGAGAAGCTCTGTAATCCAAAGAAGCAAATTCAAAGGAGAATTCATTTTCTTTATGAGATAATGTAATCTTTGGTTGAATATTAATATTAGATTTTAATACACTATTATGAGCAATCTCGACTGATCTATTAAGTATTCTGAAATCTGTAATTGCAACTTTAGGAGTAATATTGCTTGTTGAAATTTCTTCTGGTTTAAAGTAAGTTAAATCAGTCCTACTACCAAAATATAAAACTCCATCTCTCGATCTATAAGTTGCAGTTTCTGAAAAACTTGTACCTCCAACTCCATCTGAACTATCATAATTGATTATTTCGTTTGTTTTAGTGTTTAAACATGATATTCCTGCGTTGGTACTTAACCATATTTTACCAAACTGATCACCCAAAATTCCATTAATATAATCATCAGTAAAGCCATCATTAATTGTATAATCGTTAAGTTTATAGTTACCATCTTTGTCTTTAAATAAAACATTCAAACTACATGGTGTACCAAACCAGATATTGTTTTGCTTATCTATGTATGTACAAATTATAATATCACAAAGAGGCTTCCCTACCTCATCTTTTATGAGTTTGTCAATATTTATAAAAGATGAGTCGCTAGTGTTATAATGGTATAATCCCTTGTATGTTGAAATCCACAAATTACTATCATTATCAAAAACCAAAGAAGTTATCCTATTCTCTTTAATACTTTGTGTGTTTACCGATGTAAATTGTCTTTTTTTAAAGTATCTATCTCCTACTTTATTAAAAAGATATAATCCCTTTTGTTGTGTAGCAATCCATAGCTGATTATTAACAACTAATACATCCCTGGCTTTAAAAGAAATATCTAAATCGGGACTATTAAATGCTTCTGATACTTTTTGTAATACATAAGAATCATTCTTCGATTCTTTAATTACATAAAGCCCATTTGTAAAACTAACCCATATTGTATTATCAGAAGATTGATATAATGCTTTTACTGTAGGTGTTTGAAAATCAAAATACTTATCTTTTCCCAAATAATGAACTTTACTGATGCTACCATCCTCAACAACAAAAAGACCTCCTCCCTTTGTTCCAATCCATAACCTCTTTTTATTATCTTCCAGAACAGAAGATACATGCATATTTTTATATTTGGCACCTAATTTATGACTTAAAGTGTTAAACCTTGATTTGGGTGTTAAATGAACAACACCACCTCCATCTGTCCCAATCCAAATGTCTCCCACCTTATCTAAAAAAATATCTAAAACAATATCATAGTCAATATTATAAGCATTATCATCCTCTTTTTTTATATCTACCTTATTCAGGTAGTACTCATTCGTATTTAAATAAAACAATCCATTACCCCAAGTACCAATCCAAAGTTTATCATTATCTAACTTTAACACATACGGAGAATTAATATCACCTGTATTTATTACATTTTCAAATACTTTTGATTTATAGTTGAATTTAATTACTCCTAGGCCCCAACCTGATAACCAAATACAATCCAACTCATCATCATAAACTATATCTGTAATTTCATGGTATCCTCGCTTTACTTTCAGACTTTTAAATTCACCTTCTTTAGTTCTATACCTAAAACCATCCGAAGTAGCAATCCATAAGGTACTATCTGGTGTTTGAATTATTTTAGTAATTCGTAAATGATTAAAATACTGAATCAAAGTATCCCTATTATTTGGAATTAATGTTAAACCTTTTGACCAACTGCCCAACCATATATTCTTATTACAATCTTCGTAAAAACTTATAATTCTATTAGGAGTTTTCCCATTTCTTAGGTTTCGAAATATCTCAATTTTATCTTTATAATGATTATAAATACTAAATCCACCAGATTTAGTTCCTATTAAAATATTACCATTGGTTGTTTTATATAAACACTCTATAGATGGATTATTAAGTCCATTTTTAATTCCATGATAAGGTTTGAACTTTTTAAATTTGTACCCATCAAATCTGTTAAGTCCACCCCTAGTACCTAACCAAATAAAGCCATCTTTGTCCTGCATAATTGAAGTAACTTCGTTTTGAGACAAACCTTCTTGTACAGAATAATATGATTTACGATAAGTTTGTGATAATGCAGATGAACTGCAGAAAGAATAATAAAATACAATTAATAGATAGTATAAATAAGGAAACTTGATAACTACTTTTAGCTTCATAAAAATGTATTTATAGCAAAAATAGTCTTTTAAAATGATTTGAATATTTCGATTAAATAAAAATAATCTTTGCAAGACATGACGTCAATATAATGGAGTTTTCATACAGAGACGTTATGGTTAAAAAAATAGCCCCGGTGTAACTACGTACTAACCGAGGCTACCAAGGCCGTTAGCGCAAACCTGGACAAACCCAACTGCATTTTAACCATAAAATCCCTACCGTTATTCCACACAATCCAAGAATACATCAACCTTATATATAAATTGTAGTAATAGAGCCCTCTCCTAGAACTGAGTTCATAAAGTAATAAAGTCGAAATTTAAAAGTCGAGACTAATAAAAACATCAACTTAGAACACTGATAGTAGCTCGATTGAGTCTGACAAACTTATTATTTCTGAACGCTTTACTAGTTTCCGTATACCTGTATATGACTTAATAACTTAATGTTATTAATATCAGAGTAATCATATTGATACAATCCATCTATACCAATCATTAATAATACATTACCTAATGGAATTACATCAAATGCATTAATATCTTTATAATGAGCTAATATATTGTCACTGATTTTTAGTGGATCATCTGCATTATAAATCTTTAATCCATCTTTTCCATCGCATATAAATAATATATCATCATCTATTCCTAATCCATAAGGTTCTTCCAATGGATATGATTTAACCAGTTTAGGTGATTCAATAGTCGAAATATCAATTACTTCTAATTCACTTTCAATAGCTCCACATAAATTTCCTCCCCGTAGAGTTACATAAGCATAATCTCCCTCCACAACAACAGGATCGCAAGCATTAGCATGTCTAAACTCTGAAATAAACTCGGGATTAGCCGGATTTTGAAGACTATAAATATACATACCACTTCGTGCTCCAATAAATAACATTTGGTTATATGGAAAAAGTGTTTCTATTTGCCAACTAATTGGAAACTTCTTGAAAAATGTTGGATCTGCATTATTAGAAACGTCAAATAAGTGTAATGATGCATGATCAATGGCATATAAATAATCACTATACAATGTAAAACGAGCCATAGAACCTCCGGTTCCAGTTCCCGAGGAATTAACTTTATTCATTGCTGCATCCATAGCAAAAAATCTTTCCTCCCATAAAGGCATTACATCATAATAATATCTTTCTTCGTCAACATCCACTGTTTCATACGATACTTTGTATCCTGTAATTACTCCTTTACTAGTATCAAGACCATTTAATACTCCATCAACATATTCAGGAATAATATATGGAAAAACACTTGTATCTCGATCTACTTCTTTAATATTATCCATATCTCCAATATCAATTGTAAGTAGATCTATATAACTATCGGCATATAGTTTATCACCTTTTACTGCCATATCTACATTACCTGGGATATTAATAAAAGAAACCTTTTGAGGATTAGAGGGATCACCATTATTAATTACATGAATCCCTTTTTGGTACTCATTAATAAAAATAAAATTGTCTTTAAAATAAATCTTTCCAGGTTGTAGAATACTTTGGGCACTCTTTAGCTCAAACGAGGAACGTAAATCTGTATAGCTCAAATACTCAGGAGTATTTACCTTGTAAGTTTCCTCAATTTTATCGGTACACGAAAATTGAAAAGCAAACACTCCCATAAAAAACAGCATCCATATTTTATTAGCTTTCATAGTGTTATTATTTAAGTTTAAATAATGTGATATCATTTATTGAGCAAAACCATTAACATTTACATGATGTAAATATTTTAGATTAGTTGCGCGAGAAAAATATTTTTTTTACGCAACTATTGAAATTAAAAGCAGTCAAATAAAATAGTACCCAAACAGTTATTTATGAAAATTCGTGCTACTTTATTTTTGATGTTATTTCCGGCTTTACTCATCTCGCAAAGCAATTCAAACGCCACTAAAGAAAGAAATGACAGAGGATATAAAAACTTTACTTCCTTTGGTTATTTAGTTGGCTCTGGAGAGGATAAACAAACTTTTATTTCCTCCATCCAAATGGAGCATAATTACCAGTTTAACAAAAATTTTGCCTTCGGACTATATACTGGCGTAGATTGGTTGGATATTCCTGTTGCACCTATTGGTGCCAATTTGAAGGTATTTTTACCAATCCCAAACAGTTCTGCTTTGTTTTTTGGTGGTACAATTGGAAATTCAATCGCTCTGGAGGATAAAAAATTAGAATTTTATGAAATTTCAGATACTCAAGGAGGTAGGTTTTCCAATATAGAGGTTGGATATCTTTTAGGGAATAATAGTAATTTTGGTGCATTTATAGCGTTTGGTTATAGACATCAACAATATTCTTTTAAGAGAAATGATTGGTGGTTAAATGAAGTGGAAAGAACTACTACATACAACAGATTTTTAATTAGAATTGGGATGAAATTTTTCTGATTATATCTTGAGGATTTCTTACTTAAAAACAGCAAGGTTAACTAGTCAGTAGTTAAAGGTACATTTGAGGTTTTAGATAAAGGCTGTCTAGTGGCAGGAAGAATGGTGAATGGAACAAGAAGAATGGAGAAATATACTCATGTAGAAATATTTTTTGCTAAAACTAACACATTACGAACAAAACCCTTAAGCCGAATGCAGATAACAAATGACTAACAACCAGATCTTGCTAGACAAAAGACCTATTTATATATCACTCATTGTCTGATTCTTACATACAAAAATATTTTAATCCTAATATACTATTAATCTAATATTTATAAAATATCAACAGACTATTCGTAATAAAAGTTACCTGCGACTGGGTTAATTTAAAGCAACTTTTACAGAAGAAACCACCTGAACAACAGGATATCAATTGGTTATACAACAATTTAACCGAAGGAAATTTCCTTAGCGAATCTCATTATGAGTGGTTCGAAAGTGAAAGAAATCGTCTGATTTATTTAGTTTCGGAAAGTCTTTTAAAATACGAAAGTAATTCAAACCTTAATATAAGCAACGAGGAAAATATAAAAGTTGCAGATATTATTTTTGCTATAGAACCGTTAAGCGAAGAAGCCTTGAAGATTAAATGTAAAGCACTTTACGAAAAAGGTAATATGAATTTAATTCAGGTTATACTAAATTATTTTAAAGAAGAATATAAAAGTTTGTATAACGAAGATTTGAATATTGAATTGGATGAAATAATTAAACAGTTTCTGCTAAGGTTTCCACATAGTATATAAAACTAACACATTAAGAACCACAAGATCATTAGAATAAAGACATAAAACTGATTTATAAGATGCTTGATACCAAACGTTTAATTAAATTAAATCAAATCAATTACCAAACATTCAATACATTACAAAATCTTAACGAACTATTGAAGAACGGAATTCTTAAGCCAAAAGTAAATAACTAATAGCTAAGAGCAATTAATGATAAAAACTACCACATATATCAAGCAGAGGTAAAATCAATTTTTCTAACCTAATTTACTATGTTGCTCCAGCTCAATTCAGATTTAATATGATTTACTCTAAAACACTTCATTTGACATACCCTTACGTTATTTAACAATATAACATTCTCTAAAATCACGTCCCTGGCAAATGACAGTTAAATATTAAATTATTTATGTTTACATATCAATAATTGTTGTTTATCAATAATATTAAATACGAAACATTCTTTTAACATTTGAATATTATATTCGAAAAATAATTATATGTTAGCTAATACAAGTAAATACCTAAAAGTACTTTAACAAATTATCCTATATGAATCTCTGGTAATATATGATAATGAACTATAATATAAAGTGACTCTTTATATATGAAAAAAATGAACATAATTTATTCAAAAATTAAAATGTCTAAAACTAACATTTATACTTTTAAGTTTTTTATAATGTGCATATTATTAACAACATCAATTAATATTTTTGCACAAAACGATATAAAAAAAGGCTATATAATAACTTTTGAAAATGATACTATTTTTGGTAAAATCCGAATTAGGTCAAACATTTCAAATAGTCAAAAATGTGAATTTTATAAGGATGGGATTCAAAAAGATTATAAGCCTTCAGAGATTTTTGCATACAGAGTTGAAAATGAGAAATATTATATTTCTCGTGAAATAGAACTAGAGAGTTTAAAAAAGACTGTATTTCTTGAATATTTGTTAGAAGGAGTAGCTAATTTATATTATTACAAAGAATATGATAAAGATTATTTTTTTATTGAGAAGGACGAGAAATTAGCCTTACTTTCTAATAAAATGATAAAATACGAGCATGAAGAAGGTTATATGATTGAAAAACCTTCTAACAATTATAAAGGTGCTTTAAAATTTTTATTTCAAGATTGCCCTGAGATACAAAATGACATTAAAAATGTTGATTTCAGTTATAAACCATTGATTAATATAACCCAAAAGTATCACAATTTAACTTGCAGTGAGTATTCATGTATTACATATGCAAAATCTATGTCAAGAAAGATAGTTTTTGAACCATATGCGGGGATAGTTAGCTCAACTATGAAAATTACACATGTAAATGGAAAAGAAAATGATGTAAACTACTTAATAGGTTGTAATTTTATATTTTATCCTGTAAAAAATGAAGGTAATTTTAGTTTCTGTTTAGGTATTAGTATTTCTAAAAATAATTATAAAGGTATTTATAGCTATTCCAATGATTTTAGAGATTTTATTTTGAGTACCAGATATACAGCTATTAGATTACCATTATTGATAGAATATAATTTTCTAAAGAAAAAAATTACTCCTTATATTAATGGTGGTATTGCTCCTACTTATGCTATATTAAATGAAGCTCAAGCTACTACAGAAAGCTCATTATTTTCTCGTCCTCATATTCATGAAACTGAATTTTATAATTTTAATTTAGGACTTGTTATTGGAACTGGTTTAAAATATAATATCAACAATAATTCATTTATAAAATTTAATTTACAATTAGAACATAGAATACCATTTGGATCAGGATTAGATTTATTTGCATCACAAAGAATTAATTCTGCTTATTTTAGTGTAGGTTATGGTTTCAGATTAAACTAAAGTGTAAATAATCTCAGAAAGTAATACTTTACCAGTTGTAAGTTCATAAAGTAATAAAGTTAAAAGTCGACCAAATAAAATATCACTTAGCACTGAATGCAAGAAAAATACTAACACAGTAGCATGATTGGGTGTAACAAATCTATTACCTGTTATTTTTTAAACGCTAGTTGGCACTGCAAATCCTTATTGTTGACTTTCACCTTCTAGTTTTAGGTCATGCATGACATAAAAAAAGGGATAATTCAATTCCTTGAGCTATCCCTTTTTAGAATTATTATAATTTGATCTTAATTCACTTCCACGTCAACCTCTAATGGTTTTAAAGCTCCAAGATCATTTAATCTTGATGAAGGACTAGCACTTCCTACATATACTTTATATTTACCGGTAGGTAACACAGATTGTCCGTCCATATTAACTTGCGAAAGGATTTCTTTATTTATAGTAAACTTAACAGAAGTTGTACCCCCTGCTTCGATGGTAACATTTTTAAAGTCCTTTAAAGCATACAATGGAGCTACAAAACCAGCATCTTCCTTACTTACATAAAGTTGCAACGTTTCATTTTGTATTGATTTACCTTTATTTGATACACCTATTTCAACATCTACAGATCCTTCTTGTTTTAATTGCAATTGAGATTCTCCTTTTAATGCATAAGTAACATCATTATAGCTTAATCCAAAACCAAATGGGTATAAAGGTTCACCTTTAAAATACCTGTAAGTCCAACCTCCAGAAGAAATATTATAATCCTCAAAATCACCTAATTGATCAGTTGAATTGTAGATTGTAATTGGTAACTTACCCGAAGGCGAATAATCACCAAATAAAACATCAGCCACTGCATTACCTCCTTGTTCTCCCGGATACCAAGCCCATACAACTGCATCTGCTAGTTCATGAACTTCTGGCATTGCAATAGCACTACCCGAGCATACAACAACAATTAAAGGTTTATCTTTACACGCCTTACGAAGGTCTTTTAAAAACTTTATCTGGTTAGCTGGTAGTTCAATTTTTTCTCTGTCTCCACCAGTTTTTGAAAATGGAGTGTCACCATTTTCTCCTTCATATAAAGGAGACAATCCCACCACCGCAATTGTAACATCAGCAGAAGGAGCATTCCATACCTGACCTGTTTTGGTTCTTTCTAATTCCTGTTCTAACAATATGGTTTGATTAAACTGAACAATGGTTGTTGGAGAAACTGCGTTGGCAATACCCTCAAGTATAGTTACATAATTTTTTGATACACCATAATAATTTCCCATTAAAGCATTTACATCAGCTGCATTGTTACCAGTTACATATATTTGCTCCAAATCCTTTTTTAAGGGCAATACATTGTTTTTATTCTTCAATAAAACCATCGACTTTCGGGCAACATCCCTTGTTAGCTCTTTGTGTTCTTTACTATTTACAACTGAAACTGGAATAGAAGAATAAGGTACTTCATCAGTAGAATCGAACATTCCTAACTGAAAACGTATTTTTAACTGCTTGGCTAATACTTTATCCAAGTCTTCTTCGGTGATTAATCCTGCATCAATCGCTTTTTGTAAATGACGATAAACGCTACCACAGTTTACATTTACATCCGACTGAATAGCCATCGCTGCAGATTGCGCTGCATCAGAAGTTACTTTATGATTTTTATGCAGATCGTTTAATGCTCCGCAGTCCGAAACTACATAACCATCAAATCCCCACTGATCCCTTAAAAGATCTAATAATAAAGTAGGACTGCCACAACAAGCTTCGTCATTTGTACGGTTATAAGCACACATAAATCCAGCTACGTCAGCATCTAATAAATTTTTAAATGCTGGTAAATAGGTTTCATTTAAATCTTTAGAATTAGATAACGCATTAAATGTATGTCGTTTTGCCTCTGGTCCGTTGTGTACAGCAAAATGTTTTGCACAAGCTGCTACTTTAATATATTTATCATCGTCACCTTGCAATCCTTTTACAAAAGCAGCTCCAAGTTGTCCTGTTAATACAGGATCTTCACCATAAGTTTCATGACCTCTCCCCCATCTTGGATCGCGAAAAATATTCACATTAGGTGACCAATATGTTAATCCAAGGTATTGTCTGTAAACTCCTTTTTCTGTAGAAGCATGGTATAAAGCCCTTCCTTCGTCAGAAATAGCTGTTGCTACTTGTTCAATTAAATCGGGATTAAATGTAGCTGCCATACCAATTGCCTGAGGAAAAACAGTAGCAGGAGCTGATCGGGCAACACCATGAAGTCCTTCGTTCCACCAATTGTAAGATGGAATTTCCAAACGTTCTATAGCTTTGGATTTATGTTCCATTAATCCAATCTTTTCTTCCAGAGTTAACTCTTTTATTAAAGATGCCACCCTATTATCTATTGAAAGGGTTGTGTTTTGAAATTCGTATTTAAACGATTTTTCTTGTTTTTGTTCTTCTTTAACAGCAGGTGCACACCTAACCAAGGTAATTGCGACAATTGCTAATACAAATAGTTTTATGATTTTCATGTGTTAAGATTTTTTACGTTGTTTTCTAATGTCTGACTATAATACCAATATCATTAGGATATTGGTATAACTAGATTCAAATTCGACCTCAAGTGGAGTATAATGTATAAATAAACTCAAGTGTTCTTATGACTCTGCGTTATTTAATTCCCCAATCTTTATTGGGTTGTTCTCCAAGTTTGTATTGTAACATTAATCCATCAGTAATCATTTTATGAGTAATAATATGAGAGTTATATTCCTGCCCATTAGCCATTAACGACTGAATATAAACATTTTCATTCTCTCCTGGATTAGCCTCTATGATAAACTTCTTTCCATTATCTTGATGTATAGTTACTTTATCAAACAAAGGAGATGTTAAAGTATATTCATTCATTCCCGGGCAAAATGAATAGAATCCCATTGCCCCCATTGCAAACCATGACGACATTTGACCACAATCTTCATTATTAACCAAACCATCAGCTTTATCAGTATAAAACTCCCTCATAATTCTTCGCACGAAAGCTTGTGTTTTGTAAGCTTGTCCTGCGTAATTATATAAATATGGTATGTGATGCGAAGGTTCATCTCCATGACCATAACGACCAATAAATCCGGAAACATCAACGTGGGCTTCACCTTTCATTTTGGTGGTATCATTTATAATTTCATCCATCCAATTACAAAAAACTTCTTTACCACCTTTTAATTCAATAATATTATCTATTTCGTGTGGTACAAAGGTTGAATATCCCCAAATATTACCTGTAATATAGTGTGGACGAAGGCTTTCCCAATCGCTTGGATCTAATTTATAGAAATTACCCAATGAGTCTTTAGGTACAATATAACCTTGCTCTTTATCAAACAGGTTCCTGTAAGATCTTGCTCTGTTCAAATAATAAGATGTATCTGGCTTACCCAGCTCTTTCGCTAATTGATAAATACACCAATCCTGGTAAGCATATTCAACAGTTTGTGCACACGATTCCCAAATATAAGCCGGAATATAGTTTAATTTCTCAATCCAAGGTACCAACAATTCTCCCTTTACAAATGCACTTATTTTCCAGTCCATCATACTGGTTTCTTTAATGGCTTTATAAGCATCTTCTTTATTGATTCCCGGAATGTCTTTTATAACAGCATCTACAACAACCGATACCGGAGTGTAACTTGGCATACAACCATTATCATGCCCGCATAATTCCCAAATTGGTAATCCTACTCCAGCCACATTTTGTCGCGATATTAATGAATTTACAATCTCCGCAGCATAACCTGGTTCTAAAATCGTTAGCAACGGATTTTGCGCACGGAAAGTATCCCATGTTGAATAGGTACTATATTGATTTTCTTCTCCCTGGTACTCTTTTCCTTCTACCATGTATTTACCATCAACATCACTTATTAAATTAGGAACTAGTATTGCATGGTAAAGTGCTGTATAAAAAGTTCGCAAATCTTTTTTACTTCCGCCTTCAACCTCAACTTTACCAAGGTGTTTTTCCCATACTGCTTGAGATTTTTTTAATCGTTTATCGAATGATATACCCTTTGCCTCTGCTATGTAATTCTTTTGAGCACCTTCGTAGCTTACAAATGACAATGCAACTTTGGCTTCAACTACTTCTCCTTTTTTTCCTTCAAATACAGCATAAGCAGCAACTTTTTTATCTGCTACCTTTTTTCCTTCTACAATTTCACCTTCAACACTTACTCCTGATTTTTTAAATGGCTTTGAAAACTTGGCATAGAAATAAACATGGCGATCTCCTGCAGGCCCTTTGCAATGTTTAAAACCTCTCAACTCTGTATCCGAAAGAATTTCAATTTCGGTATCTAATACCTTTTCGTAAACTGCATGCGAAGGATCAATAATAACCTGATGACTACCTTCTTCGTTAAAAATATAACGATGAAATCCTACTCTTTTAGAAGAGGTGATCTCCACATCAACATTATAATCATCAAGATGAACACTATAATAGCCTGGTGAAGCTTTTTCTTTGGCGTGAGTCCAACGAGAACTATATCCTTCATCAGGATTTTCGTCTTTTCCCGGCAATAGTTTAAGCTCTCCAGTTGTAGGAATTAATAAAATATCACCTAATCCTGTTAATCCTGTTCCACTCAGGTGGGTATGTGCAAATCCTTGTAAAACTGTATCGGAATAATGATAACCTGAACACCAAGCCCACCCTTGATGATAATTAGAAGTTCCTACCTGAACCATACCAAAAGGTAAAGTTGCTCCAGGGTAAGTATGTCCATGTGCATCTGTTCCAATAAAAGGATCAACGTAATTTAAAACATTCCCTTCGTTATCTGTTCTGTTCTGTTTGCATGCAATAAAAAAAAGCATTAATGCAATGCAATAAATAATTTTCCTCATAATAATTTATACATGTAAAACTAATTCCTACTTTTCGCAAAACTATCAACTTTTTCAAAACTCTTAATGGAAGTTTTATTCAGAAAGCATTAAATTTTAATCATTTTTTGTAATCATTACAAATATAGATTACAATGCTTAGAAACTGTTTAAGTTTTATCCTTCGGTTTATTTTGGCGACTTAAGCCCTCATATTTCTGCAAAATTTCTTTAAATAGCAATGCTATTCGCATCAATTTTGGCTCATCTGAGAACTTAATTCTCTCAAAATAACTCACAAAAACAAAATTTAAACAGTTTCTTAATTTAGGATTAATAACAGATTAATACTATCAAATTAAGTTTAATTCACATTCCTTATTTCACTAATAATCACTTGCATCCGATAAAAATATTATTAATATCTCCACTCCTTTATTCATGTTCAATCCCTCAAGCATTGCATGGGATTAGCTTGAAAAGTAATAAAGTAGCTCCAGATTTTAAACCAAATATATTTAGGCCAAAGCCAATTTTCATCTTGACTAAATCACACGGGATAAATCCCGTGCCTATTTATAAAAATCATTGGTGTCCGGTTAAGGTGTGCACAAAATCTGTTATCCCTTTATTCATTTAAAACCCTGCTGGGATTGTAAAAAGAGGATTAGATTTTCAAATTCTATAAATATTTAACTTCTCTGAAGTTATTTAGATATCCCCAAAAGGGATACATATTTATAGATAAAAAAGCAATTAAAACTATTCATTTAATGCTTATTAAGTTTTAGTTTGCTTTTCTTTAACCTTGATTCGTATTAAGCATATTTAGATTTCTACTTAAAAAATTCCTGATGTATAGCTTCAATTGCAGCGTCTCTATCATCCCTGGCTACAATAAAATAACTAGCTACCGATGTAGCTCCAGAGACAATCATTTGAACATTAATTTCTTTTTTTGCCAAAGCCATAAATAATTTTCCGGCAACTCCCGGACGATCTAATATGCCTTCTCCGACAACTGCAATTGTAGATATTTTTTCTGATGCTGTTAATTCTGTAATGGCAGATAAGTTTAATTCTTCTATTGTTTTATACGCACTTTTAATATCATTTGCTGATAGTAAGAGGTTAATAACAATTTGCGAAGTTATTACAGACTTTATATTAATTCCTGCTTTATCTAAAGCACCAGTTACTTTAGCTAAAACTCCCCTTTTTAATCCAACTCCTGCACCACGAAGTTTCAACACACAAAAATCATCACTGTAGGTAACACTTTTAATTATTTGTTCTGTTACCAATTCGTTGGAATGCACCACTGTGCGTGGTTCAACTGTTCCATCAAAAGCGTCAATGTTACCAATATGAATGGGTATACCTACTTCTTTTAAAGGTTCAACTGTTCTTGGGTGCAATATACTAGCTCCAAAGTATGACAATTCTGCTGCTTCGGTATACGATAAATGAGTTATTCGGCTAGGATTGTTTACCAATTTAGGATCGGCACTCATAAAGCCATCTACATCTTTCCAAACATCTAATGACTCTGCTCCTAAACATCTTGCAATAGCAGCAGCAGAGTAATCACTACCTCCGCGCCCCAGTAATGTTACTTTACCTTGTTCAGAAACTCCATAAAATCCAGGAACTACATATACCTTATTTTCTTTTAACCTTTCTTTTACATGAGGAGCTGCTTTTTTGTAGTTTACTGTGGCATTTCCAAATTCACCATCAGTAACTAACGGCATTTGTTCAGGTAAAGCTTCCTCTGCCTCAATACCATAACTATTTAATATCGATGTCAATACCAACGAACTTAATCGTTCACCATAGCTTAAAATTACATCCTCAACAAACTCGGGGACATCTCCAATATAATGAATACCTGTTAAATACCTGCTCAATTCTCTTATTCTACTTTCTACTGCTTTCATGGTTTTATCCTGCCATAACTTATCGTCAAAGTTTTCCAGAATAGCCTCTTCTTTTAACTGACGCAGAAAATCTACCAATAATTCAATATGTGATTCATCTTTTTTAACTTCTTCAAGTGTTTTTATTAGATGATTGGTTATACCATAAAATGCAGATACAACAATTACCATTGGCCTATTATAAGCTTTTATAACTTTAACCAGCTTTTGTATATCTTCTTTCTTTTTAAGATTAGATCCTCCAAATTTGGCTACTACTTTGTTCATGTTTAATTTAGTATTAAGATAAAAGTATAAAGACGAAAGACTTATATGCATTAATTGGTTGCATGATTATAGTCTTAATTTCTTTACTTTTTATAAACTTCAGAGTATAATTTTAAGCAATATACTCCTATTTAGTATTAATATTGAATATAAATTTGCCCGACAGGGCATTCGAAAGTAAAATTTTTTCATCACCATAAGTTTATCATCTTCGTTACCGAATCAGGTTTTAGCACCTGCCAATTGGTGGTTGCCAGAGGTTCATAGAGCCTGTCTCTCCCCTCTTCTTTATAAACTTTAATATTTAATTTAATGCAAACATAATAGGTTTAGATTATAAGATTAAAGACTTTTGTCATATGCGATAGAAGAACTACATTTCTTTATATTTAGTCTTTGCAAGTACTATTTAATAAATCGTTAGTTTTTATACAAAAGATCAAATTATAAGTTACTTAATATCTGAGGCTTATGCACAAAACCAACTCTACTCAAAATATGCTAATATTCAAACATTTACAAAGCTCGGCAAACTATTATTATATTAAATAAGCAAATAAATCATGGTTTTTATTTACATATTCGCCATAGAAATTTCTTGCTTTCATGCGTTCTAACAAAGATTGGAAATCTGCTTTGTCTTTTAATTCTATTCCTACCAATGCCGGACCTTTTTCCCGGTTTATCTTCTTAGCATACTCAAATAATACAATATTATCGTTTGGTCCTAAAATGTCATTCACAAATTCTTTTAATGCCCCAGGACGTTGAGGGAACCTTACAATAAAATAATGCTTAAGTCCTTCATACAATAACGAACGTTCTTTAATTTCCTCGGTGCGTATTATGTCGTTATTTCCTCCGCTGATTATACAAACTACTTTTTTCCCTTGTATTTGTTCTTTATATTGCTCTAATGCTGCAATGGATAATGCTCCTGCAGGTTCTGCTACAATTGCATCATTATTATACAGTTCTAATATTTTTGTACATACTTTACCCTCCTGTACTAACAACATATCGTCTAAAATTTTTTGACATATAGGAAAAGTATAATCTCCCACTCTTTGCACGGCAGCTCCATCAACAAACTTATCTATCTCGTTTAATGTAACCACCTCTCCTGTTTTTAAAGAATCGAACATAGCCGGAGCACCAGCAGGTTCTACTCCAATTAACTTTACTTGTGGTGCTTTTTGTTTTATGTATGCTCCCAAACCAGCAGATAAACCTCCACCTCCCACTGGAATAAATACATAATTAGCATCTGATAACTCTTCTAAAATTTCTATACCTATAGTTCCTTGTCCTTCAATTACCTTAGGATCGTCAAATGGTGGAATATACGACAAGTTATTTTTCTCACTAAACTGCAAAGCTGCATCATTAGCCTCGTCAAAAGTATCACCTACTAGAACTACCTCTACCCACTCTTTTCCAAGGGCATTAACTCTTTTTATTTTTTGCTGAGGAGTAGTTGTTGGCATGTATATGGTTCCTTTAACTTTTAACTTAAAACATGAAAAGGCAACTCCTTGTGCATGATTACCTGCACTGGCACAAACCACACCATTTATAATTGATTTAGGAGGTAATGAAGCCATTTTATTATATGCTCCCCGTATTTTATATGATCTAACTACTTGTTGATCTTCCCTCTTAAAATAAATATCAGCTTTATATTTTTCGGAATAGGTATGGTTATATTCTAATGGTGTTTTACGAACTACTCCTTTTAAGCGAGATGCAGCTTCTGTAATATCATTGATTTTTGGAAAATACCCCAATTGTTCTTCGTTCATCATTAATTAATTATGCTATACTTGATTATAATTCACTAGAAGAATTCCTTCCTGCTTTGATATTAACCGACTAGTTTTAGCCATATTATCATATGAACATTCAACATGAAAACTATATCGATAACTTCCATTCTCTAAGGAATCCTCCAAATTCATCCTTTTAACCTTAATCATTTTTCGCTGCAAAAATAATAGAACTTTGGCTACTAGAGCAAGTTCTTGCTTAGCTTCTATTTCTATATTGTATTTTATATTCATCTTTTTAAGCTTTAAAATTCTATTTTTAAATCACTTACATTATTTATTCAGAAGACTTTGAATAACCTATAATTACGATCAATAACCTGAAGTAAGAGAGGTTCTGCAAAGCATTCTTTTAGTTCATATTTCTACTTTAACCTTATGTCAGACACACTAGCACCTGCTTCCACCATTGGAAACACATTATTTTCCTTTCCAACCACAACTTCAAGTACATAAGGTTTTTCGCAGTCAATCATTTGTTTTAAATGCTTATTTAAAGCTTCACGCTTTTCAATCCTGTTACTATCTAAACCATAACATGTTGCAATTCCTGTAAAATCAGGATTTTGCATCTCTGTAAAGGAGTATCTTTTATCAAAAAACATTTCTTGCCACTGTCTAACCATTCCCAAAAAACTATTATTTAACACCAGGACTTTAAGAGGAATTTTATACTGCATAAGTGTTCCTAATTCTTGAATTGTCATTTGAAATCCCCCATCTCCAACAATGGCAATAACAGGCAAATTTTGTTCGGCAATTGCAGCTCCTATTCCACCTGGTAAACCAAAGCCCATTGTTCCTAATCCTCCTGATGTTAATAACCTTCCTTTTTCTGAAAACTTACAATATCTGCATGCCACCATTTGTTGCTGTCCAACATCCGTAATTGCTATGTAGTCACCACCAGTAATTTCGTTTAAATGGTGCATTACTTCAGCCATGGTTATTTCTCCTGAATCGGGAAACATTTCAGCCTCTATAACCTTATTAACTTCTATTTCTTCTAACTTTTGAAACTCTGAAATCCAATCGGAATTATCCTTTGGAGCAACCAACTCTGTTAATTGAGAAAGTACACCCGCTGCATCTCCTACTAAACCAATATCAGCCTTTATTATTTTATTAATTTCGGATGGATCAATATCAATATGAATAATTTTTGCCTGCTGTGCAAAAGTAGCAACATTACCTGTTACCCTGTCATCAAACCTTAAACCTACTCCAATCAACACATCGCACTCTGCTGTTAGTTTGTTAGGCGCGTAATTACCGTGCATTCCCATCATACCTGCATTTAAGGGATGCTTTCCAGGTAATCCATTTAAGCCTAGTATTGTCCATGCTGCTGGTATTCCTGTTTTCTCAACAAAATCTTTTAACTGCTTTTGGGCTTCTGCTATAACAACACCGTGCCCAAAAATAAGCATCGGTTTCTGAGCTTTATTAATTAAGTCGACAGCTTTACTAAGTGCTGAATTATCAATAGAGATATCTTTAACAACACTTTTTTGAGGTTCCTTTTTTATATATGTAAAATCTACTTCGCTAAATTGAGTATCCTTGGCTATATCTATTACGACAGGGCCTGGTCTACCACTCTCTGCAACATAAAAAGCTTTAGCAATAACCTCAGGTATTTCAGATGCATCCCTTACTAAATAGTTCCATTTAGTAACCATTAAAGTTGTACCCACTACATCTGCTTCCTGAAATGCATCTGTACCTAAAAGCGAGGAGTTGACCTGTCCTGTTATACACACCAAAGGTGTGGAATCCATATATGCGTCAGCTAATCCTGTAACAAGGTTTGTAGCTCCTGGTCCTGATGTTGCAAATACTACACCTGCCTTTCCTGTTATGCGTGCGTATCCTTGTGCAGCATGAATAGCACCCTGCTCATGGCGAGTTAACACATGATTTATTCGATCTTTGTAATCGTATAAAGCATCATAAACAGGCATAATTGCGCCTCCAGGATAACCAAATACGGTATTTACACCTTGTTTTATCATACAATTCATAACTGCATGAGCTCCTGACATCTTTGTTTTAGGTTCTGTTTTTTCTTGTGTTGTTTCCAAAGGACTTTCCATATTTTTCTGTTTTTAAGGAATACTCATAAAAAAAGCCCTTCTCAGTGGTGAGAAAGGCCTTCTTATTATCGCAATACATTACCCATCTCACCCTGTTTTTGGTATGATAATAATAATGATAGCAATAATAATTATATTTAGTTGATTCATGTTTATTTGTTAGTTTTCACTTTGTTTAAATAAAGAAGCCTTCTCGAAAATTTCATCCGGGAAGGCTTTTAATATTTTGATATACCATGATTATTTCCCGAATGTCACTCAAGACATATAATTATACTAAAAATAATAATGGATATTGTTCGTGTCATTAGTTTTTTGTTTTGCTGCAAAGTAGTTAAGTATTAGAATATAAATAATGATTTTCATCAACAATACCCTATTATTTTGCCAATTCTATAAGAATTTAATCCCTCCTAAACTTCTTCTTAAATTATCTTGGTATTTACAACTATTACTTTAAATTTTTAAGAAAACTCATTTAAAATAGAAAGGAACTTTTCCTTACCTATTGGTTTGGGAAGATATGCATTAAATCCTGCATTTAAAATTTTCTTTTCATCGCTAGACATAGCAAAAGCAGTGGTTGCAATTACAGGAACTGCATTATCGATTTTTTTAATTTTTTTAAGTGCTCCATATCCATCTAAATGTGGCATTTTTATGTCCATTAAAACAATATCTGGTACTTTTTCCTTAAAAAGTTGAACTGCTAATACTCCATCATGTGCATGAAAAACTTCATATCTCTTTCTATTATTTAGTATTTCTGATAAGTATAAATAGTTGTTTTCTTCATCTTCAGCAATTAGAATCTTAAGTCTTTCTTTATTTGTTGTTTTAGTAACTTTCTTTTTAACTTTGGGTTGGATAGCTTCCCCCTCTTTTGCCTTTACTGTGAAATAAAACTCACTACCTTTTCCTAATTCTGATTTTACATTTATTTTACCACCCATTTTTTTAACAAGTACTTTACATATTGCTAAGCCCAATCCTGTCCCTCCTTCAAAAGAGTTTTCATCAACTCTCCTAAAACGCTCAAAAATAGGTTGGTGCATACTCTTATCAATTCCTATTCCTGTATCTTTTACAGAAAAACTAAACATTTCTTTGTCAATCTGCTCGCAAGCCAGCTCTATAGTTCCTTTTTCGGTAAACTTAACAGCATTACTCAATAGGTTTAAAACTATTTGAGCCAACCTATTTCTATCTGCATTAATTATTTTTGTTGATACTTTTATAGAATGCAATAAATTAATATGTGGTTTACTTTTTTGGTTCAATAATATTCTGGTTTGTTGCATCATTTCATCCACAAATTCTGGAAGGTCAAAATTAGTATCTATTAATGAAAACTCTTCTGCTTCAATTTTTGAAACATCCAAAATATCTGAAATTATATTTAAAAGTTGTTGCGAACTAGATTTTACAATATTGGCATAGTAATCTCTTTTATCTTTAGAAATATCCTCACTTGTTAAAATTTCTGTAAATCCAAGTATTCCATTCATAGGAGTTCGAATTTCATGGCTCATATTTGCTAAGAATGCCGATTTTAGTCTATCACTTTCTTCAGCCTTCTTTTTAGCCTTACTCAATTCTATTTCCCTGTTTTTCCTTTCGGTCATGTCTCGCAAAATAGCCTGCGTAGCATATCCCTCTTTATAAGGAACATTGTTCACAGAAGCCTCTATTGATAACCTTTCATTTTCTTTAGTTACTCCTGTAAACTCAAAACGTGTTGGAGCATTGGGAGTGTATTCGAACAAAGCATTTATTTTAGTAATTTCATCTTGTTCTTCTGAGGCAATTAAATTAGAAGTATTAAAGTCTGGACTAGAAATTTCCCTATTGGAATAACCAAACAATTCTTCAAATTTTTTATTTGATACTACAAACTTATTTTCGTACCTGATAAATATTGCATCATTTGAGTTAGCTATAAGCGAGCGATACTTATTTTCACTCTCCTTAATTTCATTAGTTTTTTTTGATACCTGACTTTGTAAACTTTTAACCCAAATAAATGCCAATGAAAATACAGCAAGTAATGCAAACAATAGTATAAAAATTAATCTAATTGTTTTTTGAGGTATTTTACCAGAACTAATATTTACCCATTTTTCAAATATTTCCTTTTGTTTTTTAATACCAATTTTATCAACTGTTTTATCCATTATTCTAAACAACATTTGATTCTTATTTGATACACCAACACTTAATGGATTTACATACCCTAACTCTCCTGCAATAGATAAGTTAATAATTGCTTGTTCTTCTATGTAATATAATCCTAACAATTGATTTAGCATCATAGCATCTAAATCACCATAAGAAACTTTTAATATTCCTTCCAGATTATTCTTCAGATATGTGTAATTTAAATGACTATAATTTTCTTCTAAAAAATGGTTAACAGCATAACCTTCAACAGTACCTATATTTTTATCCTTTAAATCTTTTATTGATTTAATATTTGAACCTTTCCTGGTTAGAATTACATAGGGTGCTTTAATAAATGAGTTAGTAAATGTCAAATAATGTTCCCTTTCTTTTCTTCTCCCTATCCCTACAATAATGTAATCATCATTTTCTTGTGCATATTTTAATATGTCATACCAATTTTTTATGTAATGGAAATCAAACTTTACACCTATAAGTTTTTCTATTTCATTGTAATAATCTATAAAAATCCCTTCATGTTCGCCATCTTCTTTATAAATCAAGTATGGAGGAACATCCTCCATAAGAAGTTTTATGTTATCACAATTCTCTTTTAGCCACAACTTTTCCTGATCTGTTAAAAAGTTCTCTTCTTTAAAAATACCAATAAATACTACATAGCACACAGATACAATGCTTATTACTAAAACTATAATAAAATATCTGTTTTTAAACATCTTAAAAAGTAGTTAGTACAATAATTGAAGTTAATTGAATAAATATATTTATCCAAAATCATTTAGTATAAAAACTTAATAGCTTGATATTTCTTCCAACATACGACAAAACCATACTACAATGAACAACAATACTATAAGGATAAACAAAACACATTATGTTTAATTGTTTAATGAATCAATACAGTATAAAAAACGTTTTGATTATTTTAGTCTATTATTCTGTTTTAAACTTCATTGTATAATAAATCTATTTATTTCAAGGCTTAAGTAATTTCATTTATATATAGAAAAAATCCCCTGCCAAATAACTGGCAGGGGAAACATGTCCATTTAATAAATTCAATTATCCACAGCATTTTCGAAATACAGTTTATACCTTAAAGTATTTCGTTGAAGAGCAATTGCTTGTTTATAATAGATTAAATGGTACTTGTATTGTGACTAAACTTAAGTCTATTTTAATACATCATATCCTAAAGCAAACTTTTTATTTTTAATTAAATCCTCTTTCTATTTTTCCTAATCTAGTGCTTCTATAATCACTTCTGTAACATCCACTTTCTGTGCACAATCTAAGCCTTGATCCCTCGCATGGATCAAAATTCCAATAATCTCTACCTCTGTACAATGGACCTTTACCTGAATTTCCCCAATCACCATTAAAAGCCATCTTACTATTTGAACATCTTAATTGGTATAAGTGATTTTCGGCATTCACTACATCACCTGGGTTACGATAGTCGGCCCAATAGCAGCAACCTCCTGAACCACCAGAGTTATCATAGGATCCATGTCCTACTTTACCTACAAATACAGTTGGATGGTCTGAGTTCAAACGTTTTGTAAAGCTTCCCGAATGCTGGAAATAAGTAACCGTAGAACGATTCCAGTTAGTACGATTAAACTGAACCACAATGTGCTCCCAGTCGTAATCGTGACCTCCTGAGTTTCCTGTACAATTTGGTTGGCGTGCATAAATTACCCAGTAATCTATAAATACTCTTCGATCATCTTCCGGAGATACTTGAACATCGAAGTAGGTATTAAAATTTAAGTTTTTCTTAGTAATAATACTTCTATCGTCCAATGTTAATTTTGATCCACAAGATTTATTTCCTGATGCCTTCCAGATAGTTGTAATATTATCTGGAAAGGTTGAAGCTGCATTATCAAACTTCCAAATTGGAGCATAACGTTTAGCCATAGCTAGTGCCTCACTACTTGTAACACCAAGACCATTGCCATTATAATTATCGTTACAACCTGAGCAATAATCTGTAGCTGCTTTTAAACCTGTACCTAATTCGTTAGGACAAATATCTATTGGCATTTCACCTTTTAAAGATGCATTATTCTCAGTAACTAAATCGTAATTAATTTGATATACTGATTCTTCTACTTCTTTTATTTCAATACTTCCATCTGTAATTCCAATTACTTTACCTTCAGAAATCATCATAGCATAAATGATCTTATTGCCAAAGCCTTCTTCTGTTTCTAAATAATTAAAACCAAATCTACCTTTCAATTTATTATTAGCATCAGCAGATACTTCAATATAAAGTGCATTTTCAGGAAGTACATCTTCAATTTCAGCTGTACTTGCATCAGGAGTTACTACAATTTTATATGTTGTTACTTCAGGATTACTTACGCCTGTTACATTTAGTACAGAAACGTTTTTTAAATTAACATCAGTACCATCAACTTCTAAATAATTAGATTGAGATGGTATAGTTTCGGTATTATTACATTGCCACGTTAGAAGCAAAAATAAGATTAAACTTAGGGTGTTTAAAAAAATCTTTTTCATTTTGTTGTTGTTAAATAAGTTATAGTGTTTGCTTTAGAATTTTAGCTATAAAATCCTCCTTAACAACATATTCCTGTGTAAATACAATTGAAGAAAAAATAACCTTTATTGAGTTAATAAATATTTGTACAAATTGTACTTTTAATTCAATATCAAGTGATAAATTCAATTTATTAAATAGTCCTCCAACTATTAAAATTAAATTCTACTTAGCTACTTTATGTTATATTGTCTCCTCTAACAATTCGATGCAATATTAACCATCATAAGCTTTTTGTACATGTAAAATATCTCCACAAACATGGATTATTTCATCATTTTTTACATAATTAACAATTTTTTAACAAACTGTAAATACCTAAAAAACTGATATTTTTAAATTACTACGGATGTTTTAACTTAACATTTAAGTAATATTTAAAAGTTGCTCCCTTTTTAAATAAGTAAATACTTTAATCATTTATATTATTAAGCCTGAGTTTAAAACACTTAACATATTACATTGGAGTTCGTAATAAAAGAAGAAAGCTTTTTTTACTTAGATAGAGAAATAAAAATGTAAAAGAAAGGGAGTTTTGTTAACTCAAATAATGTTAGAATCTGACATAAAAAAAAGAGGCAGTCTTAAAATTAATAACGTAAGACAAACCTCTTAAATAGGTCTTTGCAAGAAAACGCCAAATTACTCACGAGTGCTAATTCTTATGTGTTCGTGATCGTTGATTCTGCGTTACACTTGCCAGAAAAATACTCATTTACACAAGTTAAGCTCCGTTTTTTCTGGCTTCGCAAGCCTTGTCTTTGATGCTTTCTTATCAAAGACTTTGAAATTATTGAGTTTTTTTACGAGCTCTAAACATAATAGCTATAATGCTGCTTCATAAATTTTACGACTAATGTCTATTGTAAGATCTCCTGTTTCTGAAAGAGCAGTTAAACCTTTGGTTTCTAATCCTCCAATCAACTTATCAATACCATTAGCTTCTATTCCATAATCCGAAAGCTTTGTTTTAATACCTAAACTATTAAAGAATTCCTCCGTTTTATTAATAGCTAAATTAATTTTTTCGTCCTCTGTACCTGAAGTAATACCCCATATACGTTCAGCATATTGTAATAATTTAGCTCTTTTTTTATCCTTACGTTCAATTAATAATTTTGGCAAAATAATAGCTAATGTTTTGCCGTGATCTACTCCATAAAAAGCTGTAATTTCGTGCCCCAGCATATGTGTTGCCCAATCTTGTGGCACTCCAGAACCTATAAGACCATTTAGTGCCATTGTAGAACACCACACTAAATTTGCTCGTGTATCGTAATCTTCTGGATTATCAATTGTTTTTCTACCAATTTCGATTAAGGTTTGTAAAATACCTTCTGCAGTTCTATCTTGAAATCGACCGTCAACTGGCATAGTTAAATATTGCTCGGTAACATGAACAAAAGTATCAGCCACACCATTAGCAACTTGAGTCTCTGGTAATGAAAATGTTAATGTAGGATCTAAAAAAGAAAACTTTGGATAAGCTAATGGGCTCATTACAGGGTATTTTCCTCCATTATAGGTTATTACCCCTCCCATATTCATTTCGGAACCTGTTGCAGGAAGTGTTACCACAGTTCCCAACGGTAAAGCTTCAGCAACCGGAGGTGGATTAAAGCCATGAAATAAAAGTGACTCATGATCTGTTCCTGAATACTTTGATGCCAAGGCAATAAACTTAGTACCATCCATTACAGAACCTCCACCTACAGCTAGCAGAAAATCAATATTTTCTTTTTTAACAACTTCTACAGCCTTCATTAAAGTTTCGAATTTTGGATTGGGCTCTATACCACCAAATTCAAAAAACTCACGTCCCTTTAATGCTTCTGCAACTTTATCGAATGTGCCAAATTTTTTAACACTACCACCACCATAAGTAATTAGTACCTTAGCTTCTTTAGGAACTAAATTATCTAATTCTGCTAATCTGTCTTTTCCAAAAACCACATGGGTTGGATTAAAATAATCAAAGTTTAACATGACAATTTGTTTTAATGATGTAAGTTTTAATATTCATTGATTTTAAGAATTAAACATTTATAACAACAAACATTTAATTATCAACAACTAATACCAATATTCCTTTAATATTTGCGTTATGGCGAAATTGGTATAAAAAATTAATTCATATTTCGAAATACGGTGGGCGTATACCCAGTCGCATTTTTAAACATTTTTGTGAAAGACTGTGGATATTCAAATCCCAGTGAATAAGCTATTTCCTGAACAGTATTACTTGTATTTATCAGTTTGGTTTTAGCATAATCCACAATGGTTAACTGTATATGTTCTGTGGCATTTTTACCCGTTTCCTTTTTAAGTAAATCACTTAAATAATTTGGAGATAAATTCAAATGATTAGCAATTCTTTGTACACTTAACCCACCTTCTTTACTTAAGGTATCTTTGTTTAGAAATTCTTTAATATATTTTTTAAAATTTGTTACTGTTTTATTTCCATTATTTTCTCTGGTCATAAATTGTCGATCGTAAAACCTATTACAATATTTTAAGATTAGATCGATAGTGGCAATTACAAGATCTTTACTATGCTTGTCAATATTATTGCATAGCTCCTCTTCTATTTTTATTGTTAAATCTTTTAATATATCTTTTTCCTTACATGATAAATGAAGTGCTTCACTTAATTGATAATCAAAATACGAATAGTTAAGAATTGTTTCACTTAAATAGGAACTCTTAATAAACTCTGGATGAAAGTATAAGCCCCACCCTGTTTTATTATTAACTCTATAGTCTGCAGCTTCTAAGTTCATGGTTTGCCCAGGACTAAAAAAAACCAAAGTACCATTGGCAAAATCCATAGGTGTTTGACCATAAGTTAATTTACAAGCACACTTATCGCTCTCAATAATGCTATACAAGTTCATTTTAATAGATTGCTTCTCATACACCTTTCTATTTACTTTACTAAAGTCAATTAAAGTTATTAATGGATGTTTAACCTCATTTGGTGCATTAAAATAATTGTGTAAATCTTGTATTGAGTTTAATATTACTTCTTCATTTGAATTCATATCATATATTTAAGACTAATGAATTAACAATACAATATTAATGGATGTTTACCACATATGGGATAATCAAATTACGGATTAAATAATTCAAATTACAGATAGGTATAATTAACCAGTAATTTGCATTGGAAGGCAAATTTATATCGCTTGGCAATATGGCAAGCTGCAGAATGCAAAGTGCGATACTATCCACCGAGAAAAAAGGTTGAAGTGGGCTACAATACCCTAGTAACCAACATCCCTGATATTTCCTATATGAAGTGTATGCTGGTATTCATTATTCAAAGTCAAGCAATACTTTGGGCTGGTATTTCTTAGCTTTTTGGCAATTTTTGGTCTGAGCAAGAGGTTATTGTTTTTCAAAATTGTTTAATACTAGCGCTTTCTAATTTCTGCCAATGGTAAATTGCCTATCATCCAGCATAATATATGATGATGTGTAGTGGTCAATTTGGTTGATGTTAATAATAAAAGAACGGTGGATACGTAAAAATATCCCTGCCGGTAATTCTTTTTCCATTCCAGATAATGAATCATAGCTGATGAGGCTGTTTGTTGTAGTTTTAATTTTTATGTAGTTATTTCTACTTTAACAGATTAAATTTCATTACGCTATGTTTATTTAATAGATTAATAATTAATACATTAGGTACAGAAAAGGAATTTTGTTAATTAAAATAACGTTAGAAGTTTTCTGCATTTGTAATCTACCCCATCAGAAACAACATTTACTCTTTGGGAATTGTAAAGTAGAAAATTGTTTCGACACCAACATTACTTTCAGCCCAAATCTTACCTTGATGCAATTCAATAAATTCCTTGCATAATAATAGTCCTAATCCAGTACCTTTTTCTCCTATCGTTCCAAATGTATTTGTTGGTGAATTATCATTCTCAAACAATGTCTTTAACTTCTCTTCATTTATCCCTACGCCATTGTCAACAATTCCAAAACGTATAAATGCTTTTTCTAATTGATCGACCTTAATTGATACTTCACCTCCTACATGACTAAATTTTATAGCATTTATAAGTAAGTTCCTAAAAACTAACATTAGCATATTCTTATCTGCCAATATTTTAAAATCATAAACAGACCAATGGATTTTTACATTCTTATTTAAAGCTATTGACTGAACCTCGGAAATTACCTGATTAACTACCTCACTAGCATTTATAATTTTAGGAGAGTATTCTAGTTTACCTTGTTGCGACCTGGACCAGTTTAATAAGTTTTCTAGTAATATAAAAGCATTGTTAGAAGATTCGCAAATGGATTTAATTAATTTATAGTTCTCTTCATTTGAATCTTCTCTTAATCTTGAATATAGCAATTCGGTTTGTCCTAAAATAATATTAAAAGGATTTATTAGATCGTGAGCAATAATTGAGAACAGTTTATCTTTTGTCGCATTTATAGACTTAAGCTCTTTGTTTAATTTGTCAAGATTAATTGCTGTTTGTTCTAGTTCTTCTTTTTGTTGCTCAATAGTATCCTGATTTTGCTTTAACAATTGATTCGATTTTGATAAATCTTCGGACTGTTGTTTTAGTAAAGTATTTTTTTCCTTTAAGTCTTTTGTCCTATCTTCAACCTGAATTGCAAGAATTCTTTTTTGCTTTCGTAAAGATGCTATCCGATAATAAAATATGGCTAGAACTATTGAAACTATAAAGAATAATAGAATTAGCTTGAACCAAATAGTTCTCCACCATGGAGGAAGAACCTCTATTTTTAAAGTTTTATTTGACTCATTCCAAACATCATATTTATTTGCACCTTTTATATGCAATACATAATCCCCAGGAGCTAAATTGTAAAATGTAGTAAAATTCCGATCTCCTATATAAGTCCAATCTTCATTAAAGTTTTCAAGTTTATACGCATATTTATTTTTATGCTGAAGAGAATATGATAATACAGAAAACGAAACCGAAAAATAATTTTCTTTGTGATTTAAAGTTAGAATATCGTTGTCATAATCTAAAAAAACAGGTTTATTCATTACAGAAACATCTGTAATTACAACCGGATGCTCTACTTCAAATTTAACACTATCTGGTTTTATTTTGTTAATACCTAAATATCCTCCAAAATAGAGATATCCCTCTTTATCTTTACAAGATAATCCCTTTTTAAAATCATTGCCCTGAAGCCCTTCTTCAACTGTGTAGTTACGAAAATATAGTTTTAAAGAATCTGCTTTAAAACAACTATATAATCCTCTGTTTGAACTCATCCATAAACTACCATTGTCACCTTCAAGTAAATCATATACTTCGTCACAATCTATTCTACAGTATTTATCAAAGCTTTCAATATTTTGAGTTTGATTATTATATAAATAAAGAACATCTCCAGACCCCCCTAACCAAATAGATCCATTTTGAGTTTGTATTATTGAATTAATTATAAGATTATTTACAGGATTATTTTTAAATTTCACCGGTTCTATGTCAAAAAAAGTATCGCTTTGAGTAACCAGCCTACTACTCCTATATACTCCTCTTGCTCTCGTTCCAACCCATAACTTATCCGATTTATCTACAAGAATACTTTTTACATTAATACGCTCATCTTTATCATCTGTAATTTGTAATCTCGACAATTTCTTTTTGCCATATACATCGTTAACTACAAATAACCCAAATAAGTTTCCAATAAATAATTTGTCATTATGCAAATACATACATTCTGTATGCACACCTCTATATTCAGATGATGTTTTATCAAAGGCTTTTAATTTACCATTTGCTTTATTCAAATAATACAATCTATTTTTTCCTGCACCCCAATAATTTCCTAAAGTATCCTGAATTATATAATCAATTCCAAAAACTTCTTTATAGAGTTTATTTAATGGTCCATCTTTGTCCAAATTCTCAAATATTCCTGTATTTGGATTGAATTTTTTAAATCCATCATTTTTAAATAAACCAATTAACTGTCCATTTCTATCATTGAAAATTTTTAACAGTCTTTTTCTGTTTATTTCATGACTAATCTCTTCTATAATATTTATTTTTGAAAATAATATTCTTTCCGGATCAAATTTATTAACGCCACCTCCATTTGTTGCTAACCAAATTATTCCGGTTTTATCTTTAAAAATATGAGTTATATAACTAAATGATATTCCATTATTATTATTTGGAGTGTATGAGTATTGCTGAATAGTATAATCTTCAGCAAAAGGATTTTTTATTATACTTAAACCTCTAGAAGTACCAATCCACATATCACCGTTATCATCTTCGCAAGTAGAAAGAACTTTTAATGAATTAAGTCTTTGATTAATTTCTTTATTTATCCCAAAATGAGCTTTTAAGATAATATCATTTTTCTCTGCATTTAATCCAACTACAATAACACCATCATTCCAAGTAGAACACCAAATGTTATCCTGTTTATCTATATAAATATCCCATATTCTTATTTGATTTTTTAATCCTGTGTAATTCTTCAAATTAAATGAAGTAAAACTCTGATCCTTTTCTGAATAAATATAGATTTTTGAATACCAGTCTGATACAATAATCTCTCCCGTAGATAGTTCTGTAATACTTGTGTTATAATCCGAATTCCATTTATTAGTAGGATCTCCTTTTAAATAAAAGGTAGTTAACTTATTTGTTACACTAGCAATTCTATGAATACCTTTATTAGATGCTACCCATATCCTATCTTTTGAATCAATATGCATAGACATGATTTGCTTTCGTGCTATGGAAAGAGAATCGAACTTAGTTATTTCATTTGTTTTTCTGTTATAATTAAATAATCCGTTTAGTTTAGAGGCAAACCAAACTTCTCCATTTTTTCGTGTTCCCCCACCCTTTATTATAAGATTTTTAAAATCGATATCAAGATTATTAGGGTCTTCAATTATTTTCAACTCGTAACCATCATATCGCATTAACCCCTTGCGAGTACAAAACCAGATAAAACCATCATCATCTTGAAAAACACGAATAACCTGATCGGACAAAAGACCATCATTAGAATTGACATGTTCAAATAATTTTTCATTTGCTGCAATAGAAGAACTCACAACAATTAACAGAAGAACAAAAATAACTCTAGCATAATTCGCTACTACACATATCATTATATACCTACTTATCTTCTTTATTAAACATCCCAAAGCAATCTAACGAAAAACGCCTCGTAAAATACTTAAATTATTTCTTAAAAAGCTACAATTCTTTTTTTTAGTGAAAAACTTATTTCATAGAATATTTAATAGAAAACTAAATTCTATTATTAATAACTCCAACCTTTTCGACTATATTTATCTACGTAATATCAGATTAATTAGTTTTAAAATTATTTTATCAGCAGCAACTTACGTTAACAGTATAATAGTTACTGATTAGCAAAAAATTCAATGAAATGCTATTTTGAATATTACATATTCCAACAAAAACAATGTTTAAAAAAATCATATTTATATAATAATCAAAGGGTTGTAGAAATTCCACAACCCTTATATTCACTCTTTTGATGTTACTTCCTATGAAGAATGAAACCTAAATCATCTTTAACTTCGTTTTATGAAGTTCTATTCACATATCTTCATAATCATCTCCATAGTCTTCCTCTGATTCCATATAATCCCAAAACAAATCCTCTAACTCTTCTTCGTTGTTTATTGTTTCCGTAGTATTATCAATCTTTACCTCAATTGGAAATTTAAAAGTTGGAAATTCTTCGCTGTCCATATTTTTACTATCCCACTCTTCAAACAATTTTTCAATTTCATCATCGCTATTTACATCTTGCGTTGAACCATCTGGAAATACAACAGTAACAGGATAGATTACCTCAACATCTTCAAATTCTTCAATAATATCCTCAAAATCGTCAAAGTTAAAATCTCCATAGCCATATAATTCATCCAGCTCTTCCTCATTGTTTATTGTCTCTTCTGATCCATCCTCAAGTTTTACTTTAATTGGGAATTCAAATGTTGGGTATTCTTCACTTTCAAAGTTTTTTTCTTCCCAGTCTTCAAATAACTTATCCATTTCGTCATCATTATTTACAACTTGAGTTGTTCCATCAGGGAATACAACTTTAACTGGATAAACATATTCAAAGTCTTCTGCTATTTCGCAATCAAAATCATCAAAACCAAAGTCATCATCTCCCATTAACTCATCCAGTTCTTCCTCACTATTAATTGTTTTTTCAGTTCCATCTTCAAGTTTTACTTTAATTGGGAATTGAAATGTTGGGTATTTTTCACTTTCAGGATTTTTTTCATCCCACTCATCAAATAGTTTATCCATTTCCTCGTCGCTATTTACATCCTGAGTTGAGCCATCAGGGAATACAATCGTAATAGGATAGATAAATTCAAAACTCTCCCAATCTAAATCTCCACCGCACTCAACATACAAATCAAAGAGCTCATCTTCGCTATTAACAATTTTCTCTTGGTCATCTTTCAATATTACAGTTATTGGAAAAACATAAGTAGGATAGCTATCACTGTTTTCATTTTCTGCGAACCACTTATCGTATGCACTATATTCCTCTTCTTCATTATTAACTGTTATAGTACTTTCGTCATCAAAAATAATTTGTACCGGATACTTAAATTTGAATTCATCAATATCCTGTCCTTCTTCGTTTTTATTACTCTTTAGCTTTAAAAAACTTTTTGCATCTCCTGCATTTTCTTGTTCATCTTTCATCTCACTTAGAGATTCTTGTTCACACGAATAAAATGTTAGTACTCCAAAAACTAAGATAAATGCTAACAAGATTGATTTTAAATTCTTTGCTTTAGTCATAATAGAAATATTTAGTTAATACTTTAATGGGTATTTGAGATTTATTTATCCTAACACCCTTCTTTTTTCTCTCTTTCGAGACTATGACATCGGCTTTTTAAAAATCCCCCACTCTAATTTTTAAATTTTTCTGTTTTTTTTATTTTCAGTGTTTCACAAACAGCATACACAACTGTATATCTGCACATTAAAAAACATACAATTGATTAAAAAACTAGAAAGAAATAGAGTAATATATAGATGGAATAAAAGGAATGGAGTTTACAGGTTGGATCAAATCACCATCTTCATCATCTAAATTAAACTTGTAGTAAGCAATATTTTCGCGGTTATAGATATTATAACAGCCCAATTTTATTCGATGTTTAACATTATTCGTTCTAAACTTATAAGAAAGTCCAACATCTAATCTATGATAAGGAATTGTTCTTTCATTGTTTCTTTTCTCACCTTCATCCAATTCAATCTTGTTTAAAGGTTCTCCTCCATCAATAGAAGTCAACAATAATAAAGGACTAGAAGAAAGATAAGTCCAATTTAATCCCAGTTGAAAATTCTTTGCAAATTTCTGGTATAAAAATACTTTTAACTGATGCCGTCTATCAAAAACAAAGGGAAATAAATTTCCTTTATTTAGTTTTTTAAACTGACGCTCAGTTTTAGAAAAGTTATAAGATAGGATTCCTCCCTGTTGTTTATTGGTATAATTAACCAAACACTCTAATCCCCGAACAAATCCTTTTCCTTTTAATGGATATTCAGAAAATTCTTCGTTAATTTCATCATCTATAAATGCATAGAGGTAAACATTCTGTAATGCTTTGTAATAAACATCCAAAACAACATTTAAGTTCTTTGTTGGAGAGTATTCAATTCCTGCTTCGGTTTGCCACGATTTTAAGGGTAATAATACATCATCCGACGGCATCCAAAAATCACTTGGAAGTCTTATGCTACTATAAGATAAAAGGTGGGTATATTGTACCATTTGATTATGAGAGGCATAAGCAGATATTTTTTTTGTAATATTATGGCGTATAGCTAAACGGGGCTCTAAATTAAAAAAGGTATTATTACCGTTGAAAAAGCTGCTAATTCTCATTCCAGCATTAATCTGCGTATTCTTTTTAATAACTATCTGATCTTCGAAGTAAACATATCCCTCCCATGTGCTAATGGTATCAACAATCAAAAAGTTTTCAAGTGATTCTTGATATATCTCATCAAAAGTTAACCTATCAATATCTTCTTCATCAATAGTTGCTCTGTTGGTTGCATAATACTGACTAGATATTCCAAATCCAAATCGATAAGTATTATTAGGGTTTGGTAAATAATCGAAATCAACCTTTAACCCAATTTCTCTATTATCGGAAGTATTGTGCACATAATCAAATTTTTCATCTTCCTCACTTAGCTCTAAACTTGTGTATTCGTACCCATAAATACTTGAAGTTAATGTAGTATTTACAAACATCTTATCTCCAAATAGATGATTCCAGCGCAATGAAGCTATTGAATTACTCCAGTTAAAATGAGTTTCGGGTTTATTAATGATTTCCTCAAAATCATTATAGTTTGTTTTTAATATTTCATCCTTTCCGGTAAAAAAACTCACATATATTCTATCTCTCGAAGATAATTTATAATTGAGTTTTGCATTAAAATCATAAAAGTTAGTCCTTAAATCTCCTTCACTATCCTGAAAATAAGTTTTATTAATTACCGGTTCCATCAATGCACCACCTGGAGAATATCTACCCGCTAATAAAAATGAACCTTTTTCATTTTTTATTGGACCATCTACAACTAAATTGGCATTCATCAAGTTTACAGAGGCCTTTGATTGCCATTTATACATATTTCCGTCCCTAACCCGAACATCCAGCACTGACGATGTACGCCCTCCATAACGTGCCGGAAAGCTTCCTTTGAAAACCTTAGCTGATTTTACTATCCCCGGATTATATAACGAAAAGATACCTAATAAATGGTATGGAATGTATATCTGCACACCATCCATCATTATTAAGTTCTGACTCCCATCACCACCTCGTACCTGGATGCTTCCTAGTCCATCAATTCCGTACTGTATTCCAGGTAAAAACTCCGCTACTCTTATATAATCCTCTTCTCCAGCCAAATCTGGATAATCCTGAACAAATTTTTTATTGAGCTGGTACGAATTACTTTTGTCTTTTGTATATAATTCGAGATCGTCTTTATTTGGATTAATAATAACCTCTGAAAGAGTAAGTGTTGGTTCCAGAGAAATATCCTTATGCTGATTAGATGTTAATTGAACGGATTCTGTTTTTTTTCCATAGCCAAGATAACTGAATTCAATATCAACTTCGTCTGTTGGTAATGTTATACTATAGTATCCATATTCGTTGGTAATTGTTCCTAAGTTAAGTATCGGACAGTAAATGGTTGCATTAATAAGTCTTTCACCGTTTAGTTTATCTTCAATATAACCACTTACGGTGTATTTTGTATTCTTATCCTTAAATAAAATAATACGACCACCTAATATCTTATGGCCAATAAAGGTATCCTTAAGTATTGCTGATAGGATGTTATCTATGGTCTGATTTTTAAGATATAGCGATAAGTATCTATCTTCTTTAAAAAAACTTTTACTATAAGCTATATCTACACCTGTTTGTTCTATAAGTCTTTGTAATGCAACATTTATTGTTACCTCATTTATAGAAAAATCTATTTTTTTATCGAGTAAAGATTGGCTATAAACTGTTTGTACTAAAAAAATAAATCCTAAAAGAAAAAACCTCATTCGCAATTACCACCATTTAATTGATAAGATTTATCACCAATTTTTACTACCTCTACATCAAGAACTGCAGAAATAGTCTCTAAAAATACATCAATATCCTGATTAATAAAAGTAGCTGTAAAAGGGCATTTATTTAAATTTGCATTTGTGATTTCAAAATCTACATAATACATTCTTTCTGCTTGCTTTATCACTTCCCGAAAAGGTGTATCTACAAATTTAAGTTGCCTCGAACTCCATGATATTTCGTTAGATGAAGCTTGTTCTATTTTATTAAGCTGCTGGCTTTTTCTATCAAGAATTCCTTTATTACCTTTTTCAAGAATAACTTTATCCGAACCTCGTTTGGTAGTTAATTGCACTTTACCTGTTACTACATAAACACTTGCATATTGTTTCTTTTCATACGCCATAACATTAAATGAAGTCCCCAAAACTTTAATCCTTTCCTGCTTAGTTTCTATTACAAAAGGATGGTTCGGATTGTGAGATACATCAAAAAAGGCCTCTCCTTTAAGCCTTACAAGCCGCTGATTACCAGTAAACTCTTTAGGATATTTAAAAGAACTATTTCTGTTTAATTTAACTTTGGTTTTATCTGATAACTCAATTGATTTTATGTTATCTTGTGTAGTTACTTCTACCCATTGCATACTTGGTTTAAGAAAATAGTTTTGTACTAAAAATCCTATAGCAAAAATTACAACTACCGAAGCTGCAATTGTTCTCCATAATATCCTTGTGTTAATGCTTCTTTTAGGAATTTGTTTTTCCTCTGGCTCAACTTCATTCTTTTCTTCTTCTTTCGAAATATCGTCGCCCAGGCTTTCTTCCAGGAAACTGAATTCCTTATCCAAATCAACATCAGGTACAGGATTGTCATCAGGAGTACTATTCCATGCCAACTCTACACTTTTGTAAGTTAATTGGTTATCCTCCGATTCTGCCAACCATTTATCAAGTTCGACCTTTTCCTGATCATTAATTTCACCTGATATTTTCTTGTAAATTAGAGTTATGTAAAAATCTTCAGTCATTAGCATTATTGTTTTAAAAGATAGTAGTTAGCCTCCTGATTATCCCTATCTTATAATTAATACAATCAAGAGTCAAAATTCCCCTATTCAATTACCCACTTTTTTCTACATAAGGTTTTACTGCATCTTTTAATATTTTAAGTGCTTTTGTCAATTGATTTTCTACCGTTTTAGGCGAAATATCCATTTGCTCGGCAATTTCCTTTAACGAAAGCCCTTCCTGACGTTTTAAAATATAAACCAATCTACTCTTTTCAGGTATGGTCTGTATAGCCTTCTCAATAACCTCTTCCAACTCTTTGGCTTCAATCCGTGTATTAGCAGAATCTTTACTACTATGCTCTGTTTCTAAAGGTTCTCCATCAAACCGTTTCCTAAATTTTACTTGATTAAGTGACCGATTTATCACTGCTCGCTTTAGGTAGTTTTCAATAGTAGAGTTAATTTTAATATTCTCCCGGTTTTTCCATAATTGAATAAAAACCTCTTGTACCGAATCCTTACCGGAATCAACATCTTTTAATATATTAATAGCCGTTCCTAAAAGTAATTTGTAATAACGGTCAAATAGAATACGAAAAGCTACTTTATCACTTTTTTGGATACTTTCAATCAGCTCTGTGTCCGTTGTTTTATTTGTTATCAATTACTTATTTGTTACGAATTTGAGACCTGTGTTAATGATTCAAAGAAAATGTATTCCATTTCAACTTACAAATTTTTTTACATCTCCCCATCAAATTTCTCTGTATCACAACTTACATTAAAGGCTATAAATCAGTAGTTCGTTAGTTTTTGATCTCCAATAAAGAGGTGCAAGGAGAAGGGAGAAAGAATAGACAAAATTTTATAAAACTTACAATTAAATAATATTTATTCTCTTGACATCACTGAGCAGTGACTTTAAATTTGAAGTAAATTCTGAAATGAAATACAATAGATTCAATTATAGCTAGGACTAACTGTTATTTTCTTAGTTCAATTAGGTTTATTCTAGATGAACTACACCTTTGCCTGAAATACTCATTTAACTCAACTGTAAGCAATTGTCTAAGAAAGTTTTTTAAGTGTAATCTGTTTTTAAGAAAGATTAAGAGGTTAAGATATTATAAGAATATTACCTACTCTTACTTAAATTCAGAAAAACTATTCTGTTAATTACAGTATTACACTCACTATTTAATCATATAGTATAACAAACCTTTAAAAGGCTAAAAATGAATGATGAAAAAAAATTGAGACAAATTGAACTTGAGGTGGCCATAAACCTTCAAGATTTTGCTGAAAAAGAATTGACACTTTCAGCATATGTATTTAACCGTTCGGGACGATTAATTGCAAAGAAACCTATTGAAATAAAAAAAGGACGTGGTGTTTCTGAATTTAAAATTAGTGAAATATCCCAAAGGTTACTTGTTAAAGTTGGTCCACATGTTGAAGATATAAGAGATCTTGTAAGACACAAACCAATTTCCAGGAGAGTTGAAGTAGTATTTGGAAAAAAAGTTGAAGTAGAATTTGACATTATCAAACCAGGTTGGATATGTTGGCTTAAAGTTCCGTACCTCGTAACTGGAACCGTGAAAAAAAATAACCTACCTATTTGTACTGGAGAGGTAGATATTTACGAAGTTGATTTTAGAACTTGCTTTTGGAGAATACCCGATATCGTTATTGAAAGAATTCGTGAATCAATTATAGATATTGTTATTGATCCACCTCCAGTTGATTTACCCGAGATAATTGAATGGCCAAAATGGGATGACGATGATGATTGGTGTGGCACTGGGCCAAGACCTCCATTTCCTCCGCGTAAAATATTAAACGACGAAGAGATTGGTATTAAATTGCAAAAAATATCACCACGATTCAACTTTGCCAAACAACGCTTTAGCGAACTTCCAGCTGCAAAGAGCAAGATGGATATAGAGCTTAAAAAAATGTCGTTAGCTGATAGGCATGCATTCCTTGACAGAGAGGCCGTTGAAGGAGTAAAAATTGAAAAACTAATACACACTACAACAAAGCAATTTAGAGAACTACTTATTGAGAAAATAGAAGCTTTCAGATTTTGGTTGTGCTGGCCATGGATATATTACATATGGTGGCCATGGTGTTACAGTTGGGAAAAAATTGGAACTGCACAACTTCAGTCTGATGGAAGTTTTTCTAAAACCATTTGGATCTCGATATGTAATAAAGATGTTCCAGACCTGTGGTTTGTTGTAAGACAAGAAATTAACGGTCTCGAAAAAGTAATATATGAACGTCACCCTGTTCCATGCCATACATATTGGAATCATCCTTCAGGTACTCCTGTTAACCTTTTAGTAACAGATCCTGATGCAATAACATGTTTTGAAACTCCTCCAACCGATCAGGAAGGATTGTACGTTATGCCGTTGGGCATTGGTAACGATGGTTGGTACAATGTACAACAAGCGCACATTAAACCAGGGGATATTATTAGTACTAACAGAGGTTTATACAATGGAACAGATCCTTATGGAACAGACCTTGACATTCAAATGCAATTTCATGATGGACTTAGAGGTATTGGCGTAAAGTACTACAGATGGTCATACAGAAAAGAAGGAACCTCTGCCTGGATTAACATTGATAATCCTGTTGTTCACAGACATCTTGTTATTGCTGGTGGTACTGTTTTTATCAAAAGTGAATCGTTAGGACCTAATGGAGTTGGTAGCGAAAGTAATTTATTCGAGATTCCTGATCCTAATTTAGACTGGATTATCATTAACAGGGCTGATAGACGATTTGCTTCCTGGAATACTACAAGTCTCTCGGATGGAAAATATCAATTGCGTTTGGAGATGTTTGATAATTCTGGAAATAAAATAACTAATCCTACTGCTAAAGGTTTTGAGTATTTCCTTCCATTATCAGATCAAATTGGAGGTATATGGCCTGTCGATAATAATCCTCATATTGAAACAGATGGAAGTATTATTCTTTTATTGCATATTGACAATAAAGATACTGTAGCTGAAATAAATTCTGTTGGTCTTGGAGGTGGAACATTTACTGGTGAATGCCAATTCCTTGAGTATGCAAATAAGAACCTAGATAATGTTGTAGTCGATTACTTCGCATATCATCCAAATAATTTCTTATCTACTTACAACCTTGTTTTAAAACGAGGTAAATCAGGAACTAATGTTGCTACTTCATATGGAAATACAATTCCTGCAACTCCACCAGGAGGAGACACTAAAAACTTTGTTGTTAAGGATCTTTTAGGCGTGTTCGAAAGATGTGCTTTTGCTGTAGAACTGCATACTTTCCCTCGCACCAGAGACGGTTATACTAGAATAAGGGCTTATGAAGATCATGCAACGGCTGCATTTGCTTTAGTACCTTCAACTCCCTAATTTATAAAAACAACCCTACATTCATACTTTCTCCCATGAACAGACAATTTTGCTGTTCATGGGATTTGTACTTTAAATTTTCCTTTGCGTGAAGATGAGATTAGTAAATACCTTCCATAATTGAACTATGAAGCTGAAAAGCCAACATCCTCTGCATTTTCTTTTTATTCATTTTTCTAAAGTATCTTTTTTATAATTCTGCCTTAGAAATTTGTCTACTCTAGATTAACAACTCCAAGCAGAGACTTTAAAATCAGTAGATCCAAAATTTCTATACTTCATATTAATAAGTTTAAAGAATTGGTAAAAACCGGAATTAAATCCAGTTCTTACCATAAACACCAAACTGTTGAAACCTAATTATATATCAATATCACCTTTTAGTTGTTATGTTATAAGTCTTATTCATGACTTAAATCTTAATGTTTAGAACTTATCCCATGAACTTTGAAATAATAAATTCATAAATCCCATCTCCCATCCATTTGCGAATAAAAAGAAATGGCTTTGCTCCAAATCCTTTAACATATCTACGCTTTGGATTTTTTGCAGTAGCAGCTTTTACAAAAACTTTAGCCAAAACTTTGGTATCAGTTGCCATTTCCATTGTTTTTGGATTCTCCATCAATTTAAAGAATGGATCCATTTGCTTTTGATAAGCACTATTATCGTAATATTTTTTTAACTGATTTCCTGTTACATCTCCAAATTCGGTTTTAACACCTCCAGGTTCAATTAGCACTACTTTTATATTAAATGGTTTCGTTTCTAGGCGTAAGCAATCTGACCAACCTTCAAGGGCATGTTTTGTTGCATGATACCACGACCCAAGCGGAGTAAATACTTTTCCTCCTACAGAAGATATATTGATAATTCTACCTGATCTTTGTTTTCTCATTTGAGGTAAAACAAGTTTTGTTAGATGAGCTAATCCAAATATGTTTACATCAAATTGATAACGTGCATCTTTTAAAGGTATATCCTCAATCGATCCATATAAACCAAATCCTGCATTGTTAATTAATACATCAATTCTCCCCTCTGTTTCAACAATATAATTTACAATCTTTGCATTATTCTCCTCATTGGTAACATCCATATTAACAGGAATAATTCCTAATGTTTCCAAATCCTTCATGCGATCTATTCTTCTAGCTCCAGCGTAAACTTTAAATCCTTCTTTTGCTAAAAGTTTTGCGGCTTCAAAACCCATTCCTGATGATGCGCCTGTTATTAGTATTACTTTTTCCATTATTTTATATAGTATTAATACATAAGATCGATAAACACTAAGTTTTAATCTTTGTAATTTCCTTTAATCATTAAATATATAAACTCTTACAATCCTATAAATTATAATACATACCTTTCCCATTTAAGGAAAATCATTACCATTATATTAAAATTAGATTTTACTATTTCAATAAATCAGAGGCTTTTTACAAGTAAAGAATGCTTTAATTAAGATTTCTATACTCGTTGGGTGTACAGCCGGTTTTAGATTTAAATAATCGCGTAAGACTCTGGGGATGTTCAAATCCCAGATTGTAAGCAATTTGACTAACTGGCTCCTTAGAATTTAATAAAGCATTTTTAGCCTTTTCAACCAATACTCTATTAATATGTCCTTTTGCACTTAATCCAGTTTCCTTCTTTAATAGGTCGCTCAAGTAATTGGCCGACATATTTAACTTTTCACTGAAATAACTAACCATAGGTATACCTTTATCGATAGGCATTCCTGATAAAAAATACTGCTTTAGCAAAGTTTCAAATTCAGAGACAAAGTCTTTGTTAAAGCTAGTACGTGTATAAAACTGACGATCGTAAAAACGTAAAAAATTATTTAGCAACAACTCTAAATTAGAGATAATTAACTGATGACTGTGTTCATCTAAATTTTGACTATATTCTTTTTTAATTTGTTTTACAATACCTAAAACGTATTCCTGTTCCTCGGCTGATAAATGCAAAGCTTCGTTTGCTTCATAATTAAAAAAAGAATAAGAATCAATGTTTTTCTCTAAGTTTGATCTTCTAATCAAATCAGGATGAAACATAAGAGACCAACCATTTCCATCTTCAGGTATATCATATTCGTGCCCCTCCATAACCTGACCTGGAGCCATAAATATTACTGTGCCTTTCTGAAAATCGTAAGAAGTACGACCATAGCTAATACTACCACACAACTGATCCTTAAAAATAATTGAATACATATCAGAGGTAACTTTAACTCCATATATTCTGAAGGATCTATTTTGCTTTGTTCCTTTAGCTCTTTTTCTTCAACTACACTAATCAAAGGATGCTTAAGATCTTCCATCCCAAAAAGTCGGAACATTTCTGTGATACTTTTTATTCTAATAATATCGCTCATATCAATCGCTAATTCAATCTGTATTAAATTACAAAGTTACTTTAGTTACATTTGGAACACTTAACCATTTTAACGAAATACTTAACCAAAATCCTCTTTTTCATTCCATTTTTTTAATATTTCTTTGGTAAATCAAAATCAACATACTTTAATTCAGCCACTTGTTTTACTTATATGAATATTGAATAGAATAGTTTTAAAAGGGAAATCAGAAAGCTTTTTAATCCGTTTTCTTTTCATAGCAAGATATGTTCCAATTGCTCCTCCTAGTAAATAAGTTAGAACTGGTAATAATTGTCCATCGATAATTGAATTTATACCAATAGCCATACTTAGTAAACCTGTTATTCCTATAGCATTTCCACTTAGAACAGCTATTGCTAAATTACCATTTGCCACTGCTTTAACATTAACTGTTCTAAAATATACAAATACCACCTGTGAAAATAGTACTATTAATGACTGTATTTCTGGAGAAAGATATTGCATATACTATCTAAATTGTCTGGTCATTAACCTGTCAAATGCTCTATCTCCAAAAGTATTTCGATACCAGATGGCCATTTTTGCCATTTTACCTTTGGTATATCTGGTTTTAGGTCTTTTTTTAGAAATAGCTTTACTAACCACTTCTGCAATAACAATAGGTTCCGATGACATTTTTGCTATTCTTTCGGGTGTCCAGTTATTCATCGCTTCAAAAAATGGATCCATCATGTGTTTATACTCACTACCTTCATAATATTTTTCCATGTATTTTGCGGCTGTAACTCCAAAATTTGTATTGATAATACCTGGCTCGATAATTACAACATCAATTCCAAAATCTTTTACCTCAAGACGTAAACAGTCACTCCAACCCTCAATAGCATGTTTTGTTGCATGATACCAGGCTCCCAATGGCATATATATTTTACCTCCCATTGAGGAAATATTAATAATGGTACCTGATTTTTGCTTACGCATGTGAGGAAGTACAGCCTTAGTAACTTTAGCTACACCAAAAAGGTTTACATCAAATTGGTATTGCGCATCTTCCATGGTTACATCTTCTACAGTTCCCATTAATCCAAATCCGGCATTGTTTAAAACCACATCAATACGGCCTTGTTCTTTTATAATTCTATCTACACCTGCTTGCACCATTTCATCTTTGGTAACATCCATATCTAATGAATGACCTCCAATAGTGTCAAGATATTTGTTTTTTTCGAATTGTATATCTCCACCATAGACAATATGACCTTCTTTTATTAGAAGTTCAGCTGTTGCCTTACCGATCCCTGATGCTGTTCCTGTAATAAGCACCACTTTTTTCTCAACTTCTTTTTTTGCAAATGCTGTTGAACTAACTATTGTTAATGCAAGCAACAATAAACCTAATGCTTTAAGTTTCTTCATTATATTTAATTTTATTTGTTATTTAACAGAAACAATTCCTAAAGCCTACCATGTTCATGCCCCATTGCACATGAACGTTCCTGTTATTATAACATGCTTGTTTATATCTTTTATTTTTTATATTTAGAAACTGTTTAAATTTTGTTTTTGTGAGTTATTTTGAGAGAATTAAGTTCTCAGATGAGACAAAATTGATGCGAATAGCATCGCTATTTAAAGAAATTTTGCAGAAATATGAGGGCTTAAGTCGCCAAAATAAACCGAAGGATAAAACTTAAACAGTTTCTTACTAGTTAATTCTAAATAATTAACCATTTAAGCGCATCCTTCGATGTTTTAAATACATTAGCTAAAATTTGATTACCAGCCATTTCTGGCATTAGCTGTTCAACTTTAAGCTTGTTAAATATATTTTCCGATTCGATAAAGGCTACTTTTTGCAATCCTAAACTATTTGCGTTGGGTATCCATTCATCTAATAACCATTTATGATCTTGTGGATTTACAGCTCTGGCTTTTCTATTGTCTGATATCAATTTTTGGTATCCTTTTTTATTAATTAATTCCAAAGCCTTGTTAAGTATAATACGAAATTGTTCGCTAAATGAATATCCATTCCAATTTAGATATATAGTACTACTTTCTTCAATGCATAATACACTTGCAAACTCATCCTCGTAGTAAGTTTTAAAACTACTCATCAATCCCTCCTTTTTTATTTCTAAATTTTTCATGCTTATATTTTTACTGATTAATAATTCAGTTACAAAAATACTGGAGTAGTTTCTCTTAGACTTAACCGTTTTATCTAAATGCTTAACCGAATTCCGACTTGGTATTTATTTGATTATTATATGCGTAATAAAAAAAGGACAAATCAACTGATAATCCTCTTTTTAATTAGAAAAGTGCTATTTGTCGAAAAGGTAAACCAATAAAAACTATTGGCTGTAGTCTAATTGAGCAGAAGAAGAAAATCAATGATTGAAATTTGACATTAACATTGCAGAAGAAATAATACCTTTATCAACATTAATAATTTGACGTATTACTATAATATTCAAAGTAGTAAAAAATAAGATGAGGTTAGTATACATCAGTTTTATAATTCTGCAACTCGTTGCATGTAAAAATACCAATAATAAGAACAAACAAATTTCTACTAGTTTGGATACTGCATTGGATAATGAGATTAATGATGATGAATATAATAACTATCGAGATATCACCGGACTAGTTGAGGCTAAGGAATTTCACAAACTTATTGTTGATTGTGATACTGCTTTAATTTTTGATGCTCGTCCACGAGAAATTTATGTTGAAGAACCACGAATTAAAGGAGGAAAATTAATATCCGATTATAGTTTTTTTAGAAAATATATGAACACAGTTAGCAAAAACCATCAAATTATGGTTTATTGTGGTAAGGAAGTTAGGAGTCCTGGCGTGGTCAAGCTATTGGTTAACATGGGTTTTAATAACGTTTATGAACTAAAGGATGGTCTAATAGCCTGGAAGAAATTAAAACTTCCCTTAGTTGATACCGATGGTAATCCTTATAAATACTAAACCTAATAACTAAGCGTCCTGCCTGTTTGTAAAACAGAAGCTGGACGCAGTGTTGACGAAAACCGGGAAAAAGTCTCTGATATGTTATGGAGATTGATATATTTTTATTGAGGTCTTAGTGAGATGCTTTTAAAGTATAGTTTAAGTAAAAGGTGTACTGATTATAATAGAACTTTCAAAAAAAAAGGATTTATAGTCTTTTCTGTCATGTCATTTGGACTTATTTTTCTGTATAGCACATAGCTATTCTATTCACCCATGGGTGTTATTTTAAATCTATCATATAATCAGCTCCAAGAGGAACTACTTTATTAGGAGGTCCCCTGATATCGAACCGTGCAATGATAACCAGGTCTCCAACTTTGCAACAAGGACATTTGTTGTGCCTTAAAGGTTCTCGATGATGGATATTCACTTTACCCAGCTGGGTTTCTATTATTGCTAATACTTTACGCTTAACAGCAGAAGCCAAAATTCCATAATGCCTGATACGCACAAAACCTTTGGGTAATATGTGCAGGGCAAAACGCTTTATAAAGTCATGGCTACTTAAAGTGAGCTTATACTTTTGGCCACCCTTTCTGTAATCCTTGGCTTCAAAAGTCACCTTTTGGTTTTCTATATTCTTGATACGGTGATTTGATATTGCGATTTTATGGGTATACCTGCCAAGGTATTCAATAACTTGTGAGGGACCATAAAAAGGGTGCTTGCAATAGATAACCCATTTCTTTTTAAACAGTTGTTTGTACAAAGCTTCCAGTTGTGGCCATTCTTTTCTAAGAGATGCTATAAACTTTGCCCTAAACACCTTTGACATAGTCTTAACCGGGAAAAGAAATTTATCTTTTCCCCTGGCATTTTTCCATTGGTTAGAAGAAGTAATTCCGCCACCAGGTACAATACAGTGCAGGTGCGGGTGTAACCATAGGTTTTGTCCCCATGTGTGTAATATGGAAACCATGCCAGTTTTTGCACCCAAAAACCTGTGATTAGCAGCAAAGCCCTGGATTACCTGCCAACTGACTTTAAACAGTAAGTTATAAAGTTTATCTGGCATAAAAACTGCGAGTTTATTGAGTTCACAGGGCAAGGTAAATACTATATGATAGTAAGTCGTATTTAGCAGTTCTTCTCCGCATTTGCGTATCCATAGCTCCTTTTTATGCCCCTGGCATTTGGGACAATGACGGTTACGGCAACTATTGTAACTAATATGCAGTTTATGGCATTGAGGATTGGTGCATTGGTCAACATGGCCGCCCATTAGGTAAGTGCGGCAGATTTCAATGGCATACAATGTTCTTAGTTTCCATTTGTTAAGAACCAACTTGTGTAGCCTATGATGTTCTTGCTGTAGCACCTGTGCTACTTCAAAGGCTGGTTTCATGATTCCTGGTTGAGATAGAGTTTATCTAATGGACAAAATGCCTTGTATTTATCCAGTTGGGCAACATGTAGGTATACCATAGTAGTCCGGATGTCGGTATGTCCCAAAAGTTCTTTTAAGGTGATAATATCAGTACCCATCTCTAACAGGTGGGTGGCGTAAGTATGACGGAGCACATGTGAGGTAACCTGTTTTTTGATGGAGGTTTTCTTTAAGGCTTGCCTGATAATCCATTGAACTCCTGTTTCTGAAAAGCGTTGAAGCTGCCCTGTACTGGATTTTCCATTAAATAACCACTGGTATGGGTGTTCCGATTCCAGATAATCCTTAAGTCCTCTACATAACATGTTTCCCAATGGAACGTATCGGTCTTTTCGCCCTTTTCCTTCTCGTATGTGAAGTTGCTTACGGTCAAAGTCGATGTCGGGGATTTTGATATTGAGCAACTCGAACCGACGCAATCCACAGCCATATAACAATCCAATTACCAACCTGTGCTTTAAAAGGTGGGGTGCTTTTAATAATTCTCTGAGCTCGTTGTGGCTTAATACAACGGGTAATTTTTTAGGGAACTTAAGTTTGGGAAGAAAAATAGAATATTGTTTAATTCCCAATACCCGATAAGCAAAGCGAAGCCCATATACTGTATGTTTAAAATAGCTCGAAGATGGTGTTTTACTTTGTGTCTTTAAGTACTGCAGGTAATCTAATACCTGTTCCTGATCTAAATGGGTAGGGCAACAATTAAAATGCAATGCCATTGTCGACAAACAACGGGCATAATTGGTCAGTGTACTTCTACTCTTACCTGATATTTCAATATTCCTTTTTAGTTTAAGAAATAGTTCGTTAAATTCGGGTACTGTTGAACGAGCCTGGGCAATTAACGTTAAACTTTTTTTTCATAACTATAATATTTATGGTGAATCTATTAAAGTTACGAAGCTTATTAGTTTATAGCTACCGCAGGTTTCGTTCAACAAAAAGTTACTTCGTGCTTAGTAGAAATGAAAGTAGCATTTATAAATTTCTAGGGAAGTTGGATTAGTACATAAATTAAATAGCTGCCAACAGTCTCGCTTTAATTCATATAACCAATTTATTAACAACTACATACCCTCCCAATTATTTATTCAATTTACTCTTCTATATTCTGCCGGACTCATGCCTACCTTTGACTTAAACAACTTACTAAAATGTTGTGGATACTCGAATCCTAATTCATAAGCAATCTGACTAATGGTTTGATCTGATCCTAACAACCTGTTTTTAGCCTTATCAATCAAGAAATTATAAATATGTTCCTGCGCACTTTTACCCGTTTCTTTACGCAACATATCGCTTAAATAATGCGACGACATATTCAGTTCTTTGGCACAATACTTAACAGTTGGTACTCCTATTTCAAGAGACTTTCCTAAATTATAATATTCCTTTAACAGGTTCTCAAATTGAGTTACCGAATCTTTATTAATGTTAGTTCTGGTATAAAACTGACGATCGTAATAACGTGTACAATATTTTAGCATCAATTCAATATTGGCAATAATCAACTCTTGACTATGCCTATCAATATTCTGATGATATTCCTTTTCAATTTTCCTTACCAATTCGGTAAGAATATTGCGCTCATCCTCTGAAATGTGAAGAGCTTCGTCCGTGTCATATGAAAAAAAGTGGTATTGATCTATTGTTTTTCCTAATTCTGATTTCCGGATTAAGTCTGGGTGAAAGAACAGCGTCCATCCAGATTCATCTGAAACTTGTTCGTTTTCTGAATATTTCATAGATTGATTTGGCTTAGAAAATATCATAGTTCCCTCTTGAAAATCATAGGTATTACGACCATAAGTAATTAAGCCTGATACGCCAGTTTTTAAACTTATCTGATACAAATTTAAAACATAGGTATAATCACCATATTTATAGTTAGAAAGTTTATCCATTGGTACTATAGAAACTAAGGGATGTTTAGGCTTTTGCAAACCTATGGCATCATGTATTTGTGCTATTGTTTCTATTTCAATTATTTGTCTACTCATTACTCTTCTCCTTTCAACGTTTCTACTCTATTCTTTAAATTTGTGCATAATCTTTCATATGCTTTTTCTACCGGAGCCGGATTCCAAAAATGAACACCAATACCTCTGTAATCTTCGTGAATTACAACTTTTGTACCCTCTGTAATTTCTTCTAAAATATACTTGTGGTTGTAAGTTAAAACTCCTGGAATGCCACCTCCCTGGTTAAGAAACTTGTTCTCCGTTATTTTTTTAACCTTTGATGGTATAACACTTTTGTTATTTTCTTCCTGGTAAAATTCATAATCTACAATTGCTCCTTCTACTAAATTACCTTTAATAGGTATAAGCACCGTATTCCATTCTTTATAAGCTGATTTATCCATTAATACCTTCCATATTTGCGATGGTTTTGCATTAATAAAAATCTCTGCATGAACAGACTTTCTTCCAATTAGAGCAAGAACTAACACTACTAATAAAGGTAATCCTACAAAAAGAAACCACTTTGATTTTAATATAGTCATAACTTCCATAAATTAATTTTGAATGTTGGATTTTAAATTTTTGTTTTTGGATATTGAATGATTAATTAAAATTCTACGTCCTAAATCCATAATTAAGCGTTAAAAAGTAAACTAAGATAATTACTTCATTCCTACCAATTGCCTGCTCAATTCAACTAAATTATTTGCAGTTTCCATATTTTTTGCATGAGGATTTGGAGACTCCATTGGCCAGCCACCCTTCCTGCATTCCTTATCTCTGTATAAAACACTGTGCTGACTAAAATACGCACCTGAATGATTTGGTGCATCATCAGAAAGAAGAAAGTGCAATGAGGTTTGAGCAGACTCCTCGTTACTATTAGTAATTGTGTTTCGGAAAGGATACAAAACCAGCCATACAATCTTCATAAATACACCGTTCCCTCCAAAATTGCTTCTGGCCCAACCTGGATGAATAGATGCTGTGGTTACACCTGTACCTTTAAGACGCTCCGCAAGTTCCATTGCGTATAAGTTTACAGCAACTTTTGCCTCGCAATAAGCATCAATTCCGTTATATTTTCTATTCTTCCAGTTAATATCATCCAAATGAACCTGATATCTTTTCTTTGGACTACCAGCATGCCCAACTGATGATAAAATACCTACACGCGATGGAGCACTTTTCTTTAGAACATCGAGCAAAAGCTCTGTTAATAGGAAGTGTCCAAAATAACTAACTCCTATTGACATTTCCAGGCTGTCTTTGGTGTATTTTGCTTCCTTACCCTGAAATATAGCTCCCGCATTACACATTAGACCATCTAGGCGATTGTACTTGTTAAGAAATTCTCCAACAAATTCCCTTACTGATAGTAGATTGGCAAAATCTACTTTCATTACCTCATAGCTACCTCTAAGCTGGCTAAATGATTTTGCTTCTTCTTCTCCTGCTTCAACTCTTCTACATGCCATAATCACATGAGCTCCTTGTTTAACAAGTTGTCTTGAAGTTTCAAGTCCTACACCAGAATTAGCCCCTGTTACAATGTAAGTTTTTCCGCTTAAATCTTTAGCCAATGTTTCTTTATCGCACCAAATTACGTTCTTATTACTCATGATTTTTATCCTTAATTATTAATAACTAATACTTGATATTAAGTTATGAATATTGATTTAAGTGTTGAATTATTTTTATAATATATACCTGATATCTAGATATGAAGATTAAGCATCAGGTATATCTTTAAATATTCAAGATTAATTATTTTAATATATACGATTAAAAGCCAAACTGCTGCTTTACTCCTGCAATAAAATCTTCATCACTTACACCTTGACGTGATGACAAAAACATATCAGCATCCTTACCAGCAGTATAGCGAATTTGATTTGATCCATCTGTAGCAGCAGTGTAAATAACCTCTGCCACATCTATTGGTTGAGATGCTCTATTGGGATCACTTTGTATTGCTGCAATACCCTGAACTAAGATATCACCCATTTTTTTGTATTCAGGAATACTTTCATCTATCTGATAGTCGAACGAACGACCAGCAAAATCTGTTGCAATAGTACCAGGCTCAACAATTTTAGCTTTTACTCCAATCTTTTCTAGTTCGTAAACTAATGATTCTGTAATTCCTTCAACTGCAAATTTAGTTCCATGATAAAGTGCTCCAAAAGGGAATGTTAATTTTCCACCCACAGATGAAATATTAATCAATACACCATCTTTATTGGATCTAAAGTGAGGTAATACTGCTTTTGTAACATCTAACAACCCAATAACATTGGTATTAAACTGGCGAATAATATTCTCTCTCGGAAAAGATTCTAATGGTCCATATGCACCATAACCTGCATTGTTAACCAGCACATCAATCTTTCCAAACTTTTCAATTCCCTTAATTATTGTCTCAGTAATTGTATCAAGTCGAGTAACATCCAATTTTGCTACCCAAACATCATCTAACTTTGCTAATTCTTCCTCTTTTTCAGGAGTACGCATAGTTGCAATAACGTTCCAACCTTTTTCGTGAAAATAAATCGCAGTTGCCCGTCCTATTCCTGTACTGGCTCCTGTTATTAATACCGTTTTTTTCATCTGTTTAATTTTTTTTGATTTCTAAATGTTCAAAAAATTGAATTATTCAGTAGCTCATATAAATTTTCGTTATTTTAAGAATGATGAAAATTTATGTTCGTTTCATTTCTTTAGTTTTTAATGATCGATTTCTAATATCTTATTATGAATGTTTATTATACCATTCAATCATTTGCTCAGGTTTTTCTGAGTAATAAGTGTATCCTCTAAACCTTACATTAGTTCCTTCAATCCAAAACAACTTTTTATCCTCAACCGGAATGGCATCATAGATAGCTTGTACATCACTTTGGAAAGTTGCTTTATCATCTTTTACCTGTGTCACAAAAGTTGGAACATCAACATACTTGGCATCTTCAATAGGTGATGAATCTAATGTTCTAAACCCAAACTGTTGACGGTAAATACCTTCAAACACTTGCTCTCCCTTTTTACCCAGTTTCATGGTTTTACAAAGTTTTTTTACCAATGCTTCTCCTGAAATTGGTTGAATTAGCATCATGGATTTTATTCCCTTAAAAGCTTCTGGTTGCTTTCTCATAGCCACCAATGTTGAATTACCTCCAAGACACATGCTGTGCAAGTGAATATCCATATCGTTGGTGTCTTGTCTTTCGCGCACATATTTTAATGATCCTAATACATCTTTGTACTCAAACAATGCCGGATTATAAGCTCCATTTTGAGCTGGAGCACTAAAACCATGGTTCCTTAAATCGTAAGCCAATATATTATAACCGGCTTCGGTTAATGCTTTGTATTTGGGCAAAAAATTAACTTCAAATCCACCGGCACCTTTCCAGGGATTAATATGACCAGCATAACCATATCGGTTTCCTGGCGAAAAGTGGTTACATATTACAATTTTGTTAGACTTGCTTTTTGCCGGAATATACCATCCCTCCAAAACCAATCCATCTGCTGCCTGAAAAGAAACGTCTTCATACTCCATTCCGTATTCATCAGGTCTTCTTAAAACTGGTGACCTGCGAACTGTGGCAATCATTGGAACGATCTTTTTTAATAATATTTTTGCTAACATTTTCTAAATTTTTTGAATCTTGATTTTAGGTGTTGGATTAAGAATTTGCTGGAGGCAAAAGCATTTCTCCCATTTTATCTAAAAATTCCTGATCTGGTAAAGAGGAACGCATCTGTTCTGTCCAAACTGCATCGGCACCTGCCATATTATGTATAGGCATTTTTTCCGTTGCGCACTGATAAATAATATCTGCTACTTCCTGTGGATCAGCTTCCGGCATACCTGGTTGCTCAAATGCCTTTCTGGCTTCTGCTAAGCATCCGGCTAATACTTGGGCATGATTAACCAATTCTTCATCTCCTTTTTGAAAATTAACATCAGCCACTACATTAAAATTGGTTTCAAAACCTCCCGGACATACCGTATGAACTTTAATGTTAAGTGGTTTTAGCTCTAATGCCATTGCCTCTGACAAACCTTTTATTGCAAACTTAGTTGAAGAATAAACTGCTGCATTAGGACTACCAAACACACCTACTAAAGAAGCCACATTAATAATTGTTCCGGCTTTTTGTTCGCGCATAATTGGTAAAACTTCGCGCATTACATTCATTGGGCCAAACACATTGGTTTCGTACATTGATCGGATATCTCTATCGCTATATTGCTCAAACAATCCATAGCCACCATATCCGGCATTATTTACTAATGCATCTATATTTCCAGACTTAACAATCCCTTTTTTTATGGTAGCTTGTATAGTATCAACGTCTGTTACATCTAACTTTTCTACAATTACATTATCCAACTGTGTTAATTCCGTTTCCTTTTCGGGTGAACGCATGGTAGCAATCACATTCCAACCTTCTTTTTGAAATTTTTTAGCAGCCAATTTTCCAAAACCAGAACTGCAACCTGTTATTAATACTGTTTTATTCATTTTCTTTATTTTTTATTTTAATCGAATCCTAAAAACCTATAATTACCTAAATAACCCTTCTCCCTTACATTCACTCTCTATATGTATTTACCAAACCATTCTAAAATCTCATTCGGATTCTTACCAATCCAGTCATAGGCTGCTCCGCGTTTCTTTTCTAATTTGAGCATTAACAATTCTTTTTTAACAGAAATATTGCTATAAAAGTCTTTTACCATATCCAAGTTGGTCATTGGATCGTTCTCGTTTTGAATAACTAATGTTGGAACTGAAATATCTTTAGCATATGGAAGGAAGGAATCACCTGTAAGATCAACATTTCTTTTACCAAAACTATATTTATTACCACTTTTAACCAGGAACGATGGTAATCCCATTGCTTTTACAAAATAATCGTAAGTCAATGGCTGAACTGCAATCATTGTTTTAACCTTAGGATTATTTTTGAATTCTGATTCCATTCCATAAGCAAAAATGCTTGATGAAGATCCCATACAAATGCTTAACAGTCCAATTGAAGCGTTACTGTACTCAGCATGATTTGAAATATAATCAACAGCTGCCATTACATCTTTTCTTTCTTCAACTCCCCAGGTTACCCATGGTGTGGTACCTTCTCCACTATTTCCATGATTACGTAGGTCGTACATGAGCACTGAATAACCGGCCTCAACCAAATACTTAGCCTGATTTAAGAAATGAATGTCGCTTGTCCAAAGTGCGTTTTTCATCATCCCCTTACCTTCCTGCGTATAACCGCAACGTGAGCACTGCACTCCAAAGTGTGATTGTATAATTACTTTATCAGTTCCTCCCTTAACTAACCAGCCGGATAATGTAACTCCATCATTGGCTTTAAAGGCTACATCTTCATATTTTAATCCAAACTTATCTGGAGTTTCAAAAACCGGTGATTTTCCCGGCTTAATCATTAGATCTGATATTGCTTTTCCGAACATGACTTTTTGTTTTAATAAGTTACAATACAAAAGTAAGTTACGGAGAATTTGAAAATGTATACATATTGAAGATTGATGTATACATGTTGAAGAATTGACAATGCGCTACTTCAAAATTTTGATCCAAAATTGTCATTAGACTTTCCTGTAATGGCAATTCGATTAAGAAAATATTGATAATTCCGTTTTTCTGAATTGTCTATATTTTCTTCCTGATAGCTATTGGGGGATTCTCGATACGGTTTTAGCCTACTGACATATAGAAATTTTTCAAATTCCTAATGACAGATCTGGGATTATTATATGTTTTATAAGCTAAATCATAGCTAATGTCCCTAATTAGAACAAGGTAAATCACCAAAGGGGATTCTAAAATTGAAAATATTTCACTAGGCCTGGGTTTTAACCCGGGTAAATTATGGTACAATGTAAATCGGCTTTAGCCTAAACTTATAATTGGGTTAAAACCCATTTGAATACCTTACAAATTCTCCGGGTTAAAGGAGCTAGTTATAAAATCTCTTGTCGAATCACTGCTATCACATGAACAATGGCATTAAATTAAGAAACTCACATGATGAATTTCTTAATATTGGGACGTTGTCCCAAACCCTAGTTCCTTTTTGTCATTGCCACAAAAAGGAACCATAAACCTTAGCTTAATGACATTGATCGCACGGCAGCGAAGGATTTTTTATCATAAAGAATAAGTCAATAAGAACAAAGCTTAGCCCGTTAGGCTATGCTTGACTTGACACTAGTCTTTAGTATTCAATAGCTGATGTGCATCTGGCGTAGTGAGATACTCTATTTCTGGTACCTCAGCCTCAACTGCTTTTACAATGTAATCTGCTGTACCTTCCGGACCTTCAACCCGTGCATACATCGCTTTTGAAAAAGTTTTAAAATTCTCAGCCGCTGATTTATAATCATCGGGAATGTGAGATGCATCTAATTTTGCAAATGCTACTTTAGCGAACCCGGTATTTACCGCCCCAGGCTTTATTTTTACAACATCAATATTAAATGGTTTCACCTCCTGACGTAAAGCATCTGACATGCCTTCAACGGCATGTTTTGTGGCGGCATACCATCCTAACATTGGTATTGAAATTTCTCCTACTACGGACGACACATTAATAATTCGTCCTGACCTTTGCTTACGCATGTATGGCAAAACTTCTTGTTGCAAACGGGCATAGCCAAAAACGTTTACATCAAACTGGTGTTTCAACTCATCCATGTCAATGTTTTCGATGGTGGCATAGGAACCATATCCGGCGTTGTTGATCAGTACATCAATACGTCCTTGTTCATCAATTACTTTTTGTACCCCTTTTTTAACCTGATCGTCTTTGGTAACATCCATTACCAATGCATGTCCACCAATTTTGTTAAGGTATTGGTTGGCTTCTACCTGAATGTCTCCACCGTAAACAATGTATCCTTTTTCAACTAATTTTTCGGCGGTAGCTTTACCAAATCCCGATGCTGTTCCGGTAATTAAAACTACTTTTTTTTGTTGTGCTTCCATTGTCACAACAGTTAAAAACATTGCAAGAAATAAAATAATTTGTTTCATTTTAGTTGATTTTATTTGTGAAAATTATTCTGGAACTACTATCTGTTATGGTTAATCATACAGCGAACAAAAAAGGCGCAACGCCCACAAATGATTATATCGTGTATTTTTATTCTTTGCATGCTTTACACCTTTCTTTATTTAGTGCTTGGTAAGTTTAACATCTACATCTTCTCAATCGCTTCTACAAATTCAGTTACAAAATCTGGCATTTCTTTTTTATTAGGATTGTAGAACATCTTTTTCGCTTCTACCTTGTATTTCTCTAAATATTCCAATGCCTTTTTCTTGTTACCATCTACTGCGTATAAAAGAGTAAAGCCTCGGTAAGCTTGATAATTGAAGGTTTCATTGTGTTCTTTTTCCAACTGCTTAAAATCTTTAATCAGTTTTTTAGACACACCAGTCCCTTCAAATACATCGTTTTCTGCAACATCCCTTACGATTTGCGACATATAGTAGTTCATTCTACCGTTGTTTTCCTTTGCTACTTCTCCATCCAGCCTTTTCTTCTGTGTGCTATACCACTTATCTGTATCGCCTTTTGCTAAATAATGCATGGCATAAATCTTCTCTTTATCTTTAATTTTTGTGGCTTTCTTCACTCGTTCAATGGCCTTATCAACATCTTCGATGCTGTTACCTTCTTTGGCCATTTTCATCACATAAAAGTATGCAGGATCACCCATTGTTCGATTCAGGCTATTTGGGGGTATGCCTATTTTTTCACATATTTCCTCCAAATTGTTTAAAATAAACTGGTAGGCCTCATCTTCGAATTCAAATTTATTGGAAGAGATTACCATTCTGAACACCTCAGGCTCGTAAAGTTGTTCCATTTCGATGTTTTTCACGTAGTCAGCACCGATTTTATAAATCTCTTCTACCTTTTGCTGTTTACCAAGCTCAGCACACAATTGATTTAAAAAATCCAGATCGCGCTCGCCCTCGTCATATCGTTTTTGCAATGCCGCTAATTGTGCAGATGGATCTGTAGCAATCTTAGCATCTCCAATCAATTCAACTGCATTAACAAAACCTTTAGTTGTATACAACTCCTCACCATTTGGCTTTAGGAACAATAAGGTTGGATAAGAATTTACACCATACTTTTTAGCAAATTCAACACCTTCTCCTTTTTCAGCGTCGATCTTAACACTTACAAAACGTGGATTAAAATAATCACCTACTTTTTTCTGCGGAAAAACTTCTTTGCTTAAACGTTTACATGGGCCACACCATTCAGTATAAGTATCAACAAATACCAATTTGTTTTCTTTTTTTGCTTTGGCGAATGCTTCAGCTAAAGTTCCGTGCTCAAATTCTATTCCTTGTGAAAAAGTGTTGCTCATAACTAGTATGGCAAATAGACTTATTAGTATTTTTTTCATTGTTTATTTTTTTTAATTTTTACTTGCTAAAATTTTTGTACCCTCTACAGCAACACACTTCACCACTCCTTTTTCCGGTGATGCCAGGTATAGATTATCCTTGCTATCCACTGCTATCGGAATATGCAAACAACCTTTTACCAGTTCGTAAACGCCATCAACCAATCTTGCGCCGCTCTTGCTGTAGACCTTAATCCGTGTAGGAGTCTTTTCAACCGTTACAATAGCTCCGGTTGATAAGGAAGCCACACTTACCGGGTTACAGCAACCCACAAAATCATCTATTGACTGACCACGTTGGCCGAAGTCGAACTTGTGCTTGCCTTCGGGCGAATACCCTGTTACCCTGAAAGCGCCCAGATTACCTACAATAAATTCACCTTTTGAGTTGATGTCGAAATCCATAATGCCACAACAGCCTCTTAAGCCTCCCATTTCTTTTACAGGATTTCCGTTCTCTTTATCAAAAATCCCAATCTTGGCTCCTCCATCACTATTGGCAACCAAAAGCTGATTGCCCCTGGTCTTGGCTCCCGAAGCTTTTGTCAATCCTTTTAATGAGTATTCCCTTTGTTTGTTTCCTTTTGGGTTGTATACAACGCAAAGAGGTGCTCCATACCCCTTCCTTTCCATCATGCGACCGCGTATCTTAACCTTCTTGATGGTTTTTACAATGTACATGACATAGATGTTGTCTTGCTCATCAACTGCAACTGCAGTGGCTTCATTTTCCACCGATGAAGAGAATTGACCAACAACCTTTCCATTTGCATCGAAGATTACAACCGTACCATCTTTTTTAACCCCACAGGTACGATCATTGCTCATGCTGGCCAGATACACCATATTACCCAAATGTTCTCCTTTAAAAGATTTATCTAACTGATAGGCAATATCGGGTACATTAGCCAGGTAAGTTTTTACATCCACATCTGTGTCTTTTTTACTGGCAATGTGGCTCTCAATCACTTTCAAGGCAGGCTGAGTTTTTCTAAATTCCGGCTCAAAATAGTTTAAAACACCTTCCGCATAGCTAGCATTTTTTCTATCTAGTAATCCAGGTACCAAAAGCACCGAAAGTTCAGATGCAGGATGTTCCTGTATGTACTTTATCTTAAACTCTTCCTCTTTTTGCTTTTTTATAACTATTCCGGGATCAACAAATTTGTTACGTATCTCATTACGTTCCGCCTCAGAACGACTTTGATCCCTGAATTTCTTTGTTGCCTCTTCCAATCCAGGAACAAAGCTGTATTCAGCCATCTCCTTGTTAAAAGCTATCCATTCTTGATTGAATAAATCCCCTTCAAATACTGTTCCAGCAACATTTGCGGCATCTATTTTAAGATGAACCTTTTCTTTACCAGTGTAAAACTCGATTGCATTTCTGTAATCCGTTTTTCCAATTCTTAAATTTGTCCTTTGAGGCATTACATAATCTGCCTGGTAAGTAAATTTACCATCTTCAATTCGTGCACTGTCGTGCAGCCAATCTCCCTTTTTTAATTCGTTATAAAAAGAGAAATAAACCATGCCTTCGCTTTTCCCGGTGATTTCACCACTAATGACGAATTTTTCGGATGTGCTTGTTTCTTTCTTCTTTGAAGGATTACAAGCCACCATTACTACAACCGTAAGTAAAAGTATGAGATATTGCTTTTTCATTGCTTATTGTATTATTAGATAGTTAGACGATAGACCATTAGATTTCTAAACATCTATCAGTCTATCGTCTATAACTCCTTATTTTTTAGGAACCATTACTACCTCAACAGTATCTGGATTCTTGAATAACTTTTTAGCGAATTTCTGAACGCTTTTAGCATTCATGCCTTCTACCAATTGGTTATAACCCTCGACATCAGCAAAAGCTTCATCATTCATTAATGATGACCGAATGGATCCTAACCAGAATCCATTTTGGTTTTCAGATTCCTGACGACTCTTAATCTTGTTGTTTTTTAATTCCTCTAAATTATCTTCATTCACGCCGTTTTTAAGCATATTATCTATCTCATCCTTCATAATCTGCGTTAACTTTTCACGCTTTTCAGGATCACAATCAAACTCTACTCTAATAACTGCCTGTTCGGATGGACGCTTCAAAATGGAAGGGCGAACACTAACTCCGTAGGTTCCACCTTCCTGCTCTCGTATGGTTGCCATAAATCGTTTATCTAAAAGATCGGCGATGGTGCGCACATACATCCTGGTTTTAAGATTGTATTTTACATCCGAATAAATGTGATAATTAACAGTTGCTTTATCAGTAGCCATAGCTCTTTCTACCTTTCTGAAAGTATGGCCATCAGCTGGATTCATACCATGATTAACCCAACTTTCTGAACGATTTGTTGAGGATAAGTTCCCTACGTACTTTTTAATCAAAGGCAAGTGTTTGTCTTCATCTATGTTTCCTACAAAAACAAAGGTAAAGTCGCTGGCATCCTGAAAACGATCTTTATAAATGGCCTGAACCTTATCAAAGTCAAGACTGGCTACTAATTCTTCATCAAAAAGAAGGGTTCGGGGATGGTAATTAGTACTTGCCATGCTAAGGGTATCTCCAAGGGCTTTTTTGTTATCGGCTTTGGCATAAACCATCTGGTTATTCATGCCAGCCAACATGGTTTCAAATTCAGACTTCCCGAAGCGTGGATGTTCAATTCTTTGGTACATCAACTGAAGCAGGGTTTCAAAATCCTGTACGGAAGATGAACCACCAAATCCTTCTTCATTTGAACTAAGAAATAATCTTAACTCAGCTAATTTTCCTGTCAGTTTCTTTTGCAATTGAATGGCATTAAAATCGCCAACTCCGGACATCTCCGCAAGGTTGGTCGCGATATTAGCTGAAGCTAAATCGTCCTTAGCCACTAAGGAACTTCCACCAAAGCTATAAGCAGTGAATAAAATCTCATCCGTACTTATTTCGGTAGGCATCACAACCACCTTCGCCCCATTCTCAAGTTTGTAAATAGTAGCTCCATCGAATCCTTCCATTGGCTCTTCAGAAACAAATTCTTTTTCGCTCAGTTCATCTGTTACCAAAGGGGTGTCAACCGCATCATCCTCATAGGCCGAAATATTTGAAGACATTACTTTTGCTACCTCAGCAAGTAACTCTTCTTTAGTTGGGTAATTAATCTCTTCTTTATCCGGTCCCTGAACAACAAGCAGGCTGTTATTCACATTTTTGAAGATTGAAAGTTGCTGATTGATTTCGCTTAAGGAAATGTCAGCAATGGTTTTTTTAGCAAAATCCATCTCCCATTCCAAAGAAGGAAAAGGTTCAGCTTTTAAGAAGTATTCTCCGATTTTCTCAGCCCATTGGTCATTGTCTACTTTATCGTATCGCTTTTCGTAAGCCTCATTCTGACGCAGATAGTTGGTTTTTACCCTTTCCAACTCAGCTTCAGTAAAACCAAATCTTCTTACGCGTTCCATCTCGGTCATTAGTAGAGCAAAAGCCTCTTTTTCTTTGTTTTCTTTCGGCCCAACTGAAAGGTAAGCAGCTTTTTTGGTTCGTGCCATGTCAAAGTTAGCGATTTGCATTTTTAAAGCCGGGCATTCAGGTTTTTGGGTTAATTCACCCAATCGATTGTTTAACATAGATGTCATCATGCCCTCTGCCATTTTATTTCGCATATAGGCTTCATCTTTAACCGTTGTTGGGTCTAGTCTGAAAATCCAGTCAATGCTTACACCTTGGGCTTCCTTATCTTTGGCTAATACAAAGCCTAGTTCCTCCGTATCATCAACCGGATAATATACACGCTCTGCCGCATTTTTTGGAGCAGGAATTTTTGAGAAAAGGTCTTTAACTTTTTGCTCAACCTTTTCAACATCTATGTCTCCTACAATTACTACTGCTTGTAAATCGGGACGATACCATTTCTTGTAATAATCTCTCAGTTCCTGATGCTCAAAATTGTCGATCACATCCAAAGAGCCAATCACGTCTCTTTTGGCATATTGTGAATGGTTATACATATGAGGAAATATTTGTTTCATTATTCTGAAACGTGAGTCCCTTCTCGTTCTCCACTCTTCATGAATAACTCCTCTTTCGGCCTCAATTTCTTCAGCTTCCAACAACAATCCGCCTGACCAATCGTACAAAACCAACATGGTTGAATCCAACAGATTTTCGTTGGTTGAAGGAAGATTTTTTATCATGTAAACGGTTTCATCTTGCGCTGTATATGCGTTGATGTCATTACCAAACTTAATACCGTAAGATTCCAGGTATTTAAACATGCTCTTACCCGGGTAATGCTTTAAACCATTAAAAGCCATATGCTCCAAAAAGTGAGCTAATCCATTTTGCGAATCCTCTTCCAGTATAGCACCTACATTTTGTGCAAAGTAGAAACTGACTCTTTCTTCAGGCTCCTGATTGTGCATAATGTAGTAGGTCATGCCGTTGCCCAGCTTACCGGTTCTAACTCTTTCATCCAAAGGGATGGTGGTTGTGTTTTGTGCATTGGCACAACTCATTATAAGTGTTAAGCTCAATACTGATAGTATGCGAGTAATCTGTTTCATTGTAAATTAGTTTTTTAGAGGTTTAGACAATGGACTATTTGAATTCTAAATATCTAATTGTCTATTATCTAAACATCTTATTTTTAAACACTTTATTTGTTTCATTATTCTGTCGCACGATTGTATCGTGTGGTTCAATGTCTTAATATTGGGACGTTGTCCCAAACCTTACCTACTTTTTTGCATTGCCAAAAAAAGTAGGCAAAAAACGCTAGACCAAGAGAATCCTTCAACACGCATCAGCCTTCTATTCCGGCCGACACACAACCTCCTCAAGTGCCCCCTAGAAGGCCTCTCGCCACCCACTGGCTCGGTCTCTTGCTCTGGCCAACCCGCATTTGATTTACAGCTCCTATAATTCCCAACAAATCATGAGCTTTATGATATTGATCGTGCGGTGACGTGCAAAATTTATTGACTTAAGCATTAAGATTTTTTCTTATGTCTTAATACTTAAGTCTTGTGTCTTTAAAAATTAATTCTTCATTCTTTTCAGTAACATTCTACCGCCAAAGAATACAAACAGGCCTGGTACAAACCCAAACATCAATAACTTTAGCCAAATAATATTTCCCCAGGCAATGCTTACTCGGGTATCTTTAGGCTCAGGACGTGGAATATCCATAGGATAATCTCCATCTGTTAACCATTTTGACACATAAGGCATTAATTTTGTGTTGGAAACTCGCATACCTGCCGGTCCTAACGTGCGTGCTGCATTACTTAAAAAATCGGCATCTGAAGCAATAAATACTTTCTGGCTTTTGTTGTTTACTTTTCTTTCCAGTTGAACAGCGATTGGAAGACTTGCTTTCTGATCGCCTTCATCTTCGTTGTATGTAACCTCTCCAAATTCGTTAACTCCTGTAGCATCCATCCAGGTTTCATTAGCTTTAGAGCTTAACAAGACAAATGAATCAAAGCCCTTCTTTTCATCCAACTTTAATGCTGTAGCTTTAATAATCTGAACAGGGCGTTTGAAAGGAATACTTTCGTTGAGTTCACCATGGGTTTCAGCCAGGTTAAAATCAGCTGCATAGTTTGGATTATCGTTTACCAACATACCCGGTAGGTATTCAACGCCAAATTCTGCCACAATAGGGTTCATCACCTTTTCGTTGCCACGCCCCGAAGTAATAATCAGGTGTCCACCTTTGTCGCTATACTTTTTCAAGTTAGCCAATTCCTGCTCTGAAAACTCTGATTTGGGTTCTGCAATAAGCAATACATCTATATCTGAAGGAACTTCCTGATCAAGACTTAAGCTCACTACATCAAAACCATTGTTTTTTAAGGCATGTCGCTCGTCGGCTGATGAAATGGCTAAATCGTAATTTCCAGGGTAATTTACCTTTTGACGATAAGTAATTCGGGCACTTGCCAACTTTTCATTGACATCCATTCCCCTTTCCTGGTGACCTTCTACAAAAGCAATCTTATAGGACTTGCCTACCAGCCTTTTAAATGCAGGCGTTATTTGTGCCTGATACGGCCAGCTTCTCATATCGTCAAACTTAAACTTTAAAAGGCTTTGTTTTCCATTACTTTCCAGAATTCGGAAATGGAAATTGGCATAGTTTTTAACGATATCATCGCTTAAACCCAATTCATCGATATTTCTTATGTCCTTCATTTCCATTTTATACAAATTGGCCACTGTGCTTACAGTTTCTTCCAAACTCAGACGATTGCCATTCATACTTGTATTTTGGAAGGCCTCCAATTGTAATGGATTGTAGTAATATATATAGTCCATTTCAATTTGTGGAAATTCCAGGAAATATTTATGAAAAAAAGCTTTGGCACTAATCTGATCTTTCGGCAATAAACCAAAGATATCCCCAAACAAGTTTACATAAGTGGTAATTTTAATGGGTTGATCCTTCAAGTCAGCCAGTGCCTCTTTACTAACCGGGCTTAACACATTCTCCTGTCTTTCGCTCATATCCGTATACCAAAGCAATGCAGGCTTGGTAGTGGTATAGATTACCCCCATGGCAAATAAGAGCAAAGCTGTCATTTTTGCACGTGTCATCCATTTAGCATTACTCGTCTGGCGTTTTAGCACCATTCTGAAGTATGCCCAGCATACAAAAAGAAAAATAAGCACGATAAAATAAATCAGGGACTGGGAAGTAACCAAGCCACTATAGGCATATCCCATCTGCTGTGAAGGTGCTACCCAGTACATAATAGTACCAACAATTGGCACTTCATCCACCAGTCCATACAGCAAATCCAGCCCATATACCAATGCAATGGTGGCTACAGCATCCACTATAGGATAATTCGAAAAGCTCGAAATAAATACGGCAATGGCAGTAATTAATGCAGCAAATAAATATAAATGAATAAAGACGCTGATCAAAATTCCAAAATCCAGATTTTCAATCGTAAGGTTACTGATAAACATAGCCAGTAAGGATATGGACATCAACATGCTTACAAACACCATTACACCAATGTATTTTCCCACTACAATGGAACCCAGCTTGATGGGCGAAGAATATAGAAGTTTAATGGAACCACTGTTCGTCTCACGACTGATTACCCCCATACTAATTAAAGGAATCAAGACCATTAACAAGGTGCGTGTAAGTAAAAAGTAGCCATTGTTTGCTGTTAATATCAATGAGGTTAAAGACGAGCTCATAGAAAAATTATACAAGTCCTGGTTTTTTGCATAATGTGCAAGACTAGGTATAATATCGTAGGCCGTATAAATACTAAAGCCCACCAGCACCAACCATGCCAATGGCGAATAGAACAAGTTGTTCAGTTCGAGTTTTGCTATTCTTATTGTTGTTTTCATTTTTTACAAGTATTAAGTATCAAGTATCAAGTATCAAGATGATTTACATGATGTAAATAATCTTGTGTCTTGTGTCTTGCGTCTTGTGTCTTAAAACTATTTCTTCACCTTCCCCGATAAGTGTGCAAAAATTAAATCAAGCGATTGCTTTTCGATGGCTACTTCTTTTAGTTTCCAATCGTTTTTCACACTCTGGCTAATGATTTCTTCCGATACATTTTTATGGAAATCGAACTTCACACGGAACTGGTTTCCGTTTTTAGGCTCTACCTCTAATACGCCATCAATGGCTTTTAAAGCATCGATGGATGGTGGGTTGCCCATTTCTACAAACAAAGTGTCCGGTTCTACATAATCGTTAAAGGCATCTATGCTATCAGAGAATACCAACTTACCTTGTTCGATCATTTTAACCGTTTTACAAATCATCTGTACCTCAGGCAGAATGTGGGTACAAAGGATTACGGCGCGATCCTGTGCAATCTCACGAATCAACTCACGAATCTCGGCAATGTTATTCGGGTCCAAACCTACAGTTGGCTCATCGAAAATAACCAGCTTAGGTTTGTGGATAATGGCTTGCGCAATACCCACACGCTGTTGGTAACCTCCTGACAAATTACGTATCAGACGTTTGCGCATGTGCAACAAACCACATTTTTCCATGGCGGCTTCTAAGGCTGCAGGAATTTCTTTCTCAGGCACAAAACGTAGGTGTGCTGTATGTCTTAAGTATTCTTCAACGGCTAAATCAGGATACACCGGTGGCTTTTGTGGTAAAAAGCCAATGTTCTTTTTGGCTTCTTCCGGGTTTTTACGCAGGTCAATCCCGTTGATAAATACCTCACCCTCACTTTGGTTCAAAACACCACAAAGAATATTCATGGTGGTTGATTTACCGGCTCCGTTAGATCCTAATAATCCAAGGATTTCGTTGGAGTGCATTTCTATATTGATGTCGCGAATAGCCCAGTTTTTAGTGTAACGGTGCGACAGATTTTTGATTTCTAATATTTTGTTTGACATGACTTTAATAGTTGATTTGTTTAACTGTTTATTTGTTGATTTGAAAGCTATCCCGATAGTCATCGGGATGTGCATTTGTAAATGCGTAGTTCGTTTCACTCCTACACATTAACAACTGCATCACATCCTTCTTCTTCTCCAAAAAATAAATCCTCCAATAAATAATAAGGCGAATGGGAAAATCCAGATGTAAAAGATCTTATAAACCTTCTCTTTGGCATTGCTCATGATTATGGTATTGTCGCTTCCTTTAATGTCTTCGAACAACAATGGATATTCACCAGCAGTGAACCATCTGAAAATGTTTTTATAAAAAAGCGTATTTGCTGTAAAAGGATCTAACCTATTTTTTAAGATTGTTTTATCGGCGGCAAAATCGGCATCTCCAACAACAATAATTTTTTGTTGCTTACCATTTTGAGCACGTTCCAAGGCCAAGGCCACAGTAAAGCTTTCCTTTTGATCTTGATCAGCCAAACTGGTATATTGCTTGTTGGTAGTAAGCAAGGGAGTAACGGTAAAACCATCCTTTTCTTCATAAGAAAGTGGAGAAGCTCCCGGCAATTCTATTTCATCCATTCCGTAATCGGTAAGCAGGCTTGGGGCATTTTTATTTACCGTACCAAAACTTAACTCACTCATCCGGCCAGTGTGGTCGCTTACAATAGAAGAATTCTGAATTTCAACATTAATCAGGCTTAAAACAGGATTGATACAAGCACTGTTTTTACCTTCAGCTGCAATAAGTAGATTCCCTCCCTTATTGATATAGGATTTAATTTTTGAAAGTTCGGCTTCGCTGTAAGCAATCATTGGATCCAAAATCATAAGAATATCAGTATCCTCTTTAACATCCCCTTTTGTAATATCCTGGCTATTCACAATAAAACCATGGTTTACCAATGCCGAACGGTGTTTCCATACCTTTGCCATACGGTTCCAGTCCTGCGCCCAGGTACGTTCTATGCTTCTTTCTTTATGTCCTGTAACGACGCTCACCTGGTAAGGGGCGTGAATAAGGGTTTTGAGATGAGTGGTATAGTCAATTTCTTGCACAGCTATTCTCATGTCATCTCGTGCCTGCTTTAAAAAGGCTTGCTTGTCTTTGTAAATAAAATTCTCCAACACGCCATGAGACATATCATACCTGGCCAAAGCCTCCTGATCCGCTACATCCAGCTCCTTAATGTCTTTTATTTCGTTCATGTCAAAACCTTCGAAATAGGCAAGCATTTCCGCTTTTTTACGCGGGCTGTATTTTTTAAATTCGCCTTCGAACAGCTCAAAGCGTACAGGAGAATAAAACATTTGGTATTCAAATTCAATATCTCTTAAAAAGCGAGTAAAACGACTGTAATAGTTTCGCTCAAATCCACGTCTATTTTCAGGCCAGACTTCACGGGCATTAACATGACCAAAAAGCTTGACCGTAAGCTGTTCTTCCTTTAACTGATCCAGTATTTCTTGTGTACCCGGATGGGCAGTATGCAACTTCGTTTCGGTCATATCGCCGTATACCTTCAACTTAGGAATGGCAGCTATGCCAATACACACAATGGCAATACACAGGTAGGCCGCTGATTGCAAGCGGATTTTTTGTTTTCCCTTTTTGTTTTGGCGATCCGCATGAAGTTTATTCACGGTAAAGCCCAGGAACAGAATCGATACAATTATAAAGTAAAAGATATTGGTACTCACCAGGTAGCCCTGAAGTGCCGGTGTAGTATGGTTTGAAATGGATAACCAATAGAATATGTCTCTTAATACCGGAACATCTTGTGCCAATCCACCCAGAAAATCAAGCGCATATAAAAATGCAATTGTAGCAATACCCGAGATAACCTGATAACGCGACAGCGATGACATAAACAAACCTATGGCTGAGTAGGTAGAGATCAGTAAAAAGAAACCAATTAAACCAGCTATAGTGACACCAGTATCCATATTAGGAATAAACAAGCCTGCTCCAATAATGGCCATTACCATAACCAATACAATAACTAAACTGTATACCAGCATGGCCAGGTATTTACCCACAACTATATTCCTGATTTTTAAAGGTGACGAATAAAGCAGTTTAATAGTTCCACTATTCATCTCGTTACTGATAATACCCATCGTTAGTATAGGTACAAACAAGAACATAATGTCCTTCATCTTAAAGAAATAACCATAGTAGCCCATGGTAAACAAGCTATTCGTGGTAAACCTCAACATATCAGGTGTTCTTTTTAACGTTCCATGTAACTGCTCTACACCATCGGTAAATTGTATACCGGAATAGAGCGCAAATACCATTAGCACCACCCAGGATATGGGCGAATACATCAGGTTTAGCAGCTGTAATTTTGCAATTTTTAGTGTTATTTTCATTTTTTATTTAGCTGTTAGCTGTTAGCTGTTGGCTGTTAGCTGATATTAGTTTGCTAAAAGCTGTAACTAACTATTTATTTGTTCTGTTTGCCTTATATATATTGTATTTTCTTTCTTTTTCCTTTTTTGCTTATTGGGCCTTGATTTTTTTCTTAAGGCATTGAAAGCTATAAATTCCTTGTTCCTTGCTCCCTAATCCCTGTTCCCTTTTTAGGTTAATTAAGGTTAATACGAATTGCTATCTTACAACAAGAGGAACACCTGATGGTGCTCCTCTTGGAATACAGTTCTTTATGAACGTTTCTAATCTGTATTAGACAACAACTACATTATCTATCCGGGTAATTGCTCCGGTTTCATCTATGTGGAATCCGATATAAAATTCTTCACCATCCGAAACATGCTCTTTCAATGAAAATGTATAATCAACCCATTCCCCAGTACTTTCTAATACGACTTCTTCCACCTTTATAGTGAAATCATCCGGACTTTCAGGTACCTTTTTCGCTATCCAAATTTTAATAGGCCTTATGCGAGTCTGATGTATTTTAAGAGATAAGCTTGCTTTACCATTGTAGGTTAATTTAGGCGAAACCAACCAGTCATCTACACCATTCCAATTAGCGTCACTAAGTCCATATATATATGCACAATCGTGATATCCACTCCAAATATCATGTACAACCCAGGTCTCCCCAATTGTTCCTCCATCGAAGGCTGACCATCCAAATTCTTCTAATGTTAGATATTCCTCATCAAAATATTGTTCATATATAGGAGCTATAACAGTAATATTATGTGTCCAGGTGCTTTTTTTTCCATCTTCGTTTTCTACCGTTAGGCGTATTGTAAATTCTCCTGCCTCAGCATATGCAAAAGATGGAATTTCTTCCACGCTTGTAGTTTCATCATCATCACCAAATTCCCACAAATATTTAGTGGCCCTAGCCGATTTATTTATCAAAGAAAGCAAATCTCCTCTTTTAACAATAGACTCAGTAGTAAAGTAAGCAAAGGCACTGGCAGTCACATCAAAATCTTGCTTAAATTCGTGCGTCAAGAAATTTCCATCTATACCATTTTGAGCCACCAATTTCAAAGTATTAGGACCTAATTTGTTAAACGATAAAACTGGTTCAATTCCTTCCGATACCAATGAATCGTTTATATACCAAAAATAATCAGTTCCATTTGCACTTGAATTGATGGTATAAATAGTTCCATTTACCCCAATATCCGAAGAATCCGGAATGGAAAATTCTGCTATTGGTTTATCCAATACAATCCCGTTATAATCCACATCGTTACAAGATGTAATTAATACGGCAAGTAGCAAAGCTACTAATCCAATATTTAGTTTATATTTTATTTTTTTCATGTGTCTCATTTTTACTTTCAATTATCACATAAAACTTTTAAATATTTTTATTATAGTATTTAAAAATATTCACTTGTTTGGTTTATGTATTTCTAGTTATAAATCTTCTCTTTCGAATTGCTCAATTTCAGGAGCCAAATTTCTTACAGACTTAGCAATTGGAACAACCCAGTTAGGACTAGCATAATTAAGAACAGTTGTTTCACCCTCTATCTCCCTGGTGATGCTTATCTGAGCGTTATCTCCAGCTTCAAGATTATATCTTTTTAGATCGAATAAGCGCGTTCCTCTGTCTAATAATTCCCTTCTTCTTTCCTCTTTTACGAAAGTCAAAGTAGCAGCAGCATCAGGCAAATCTGCAGTCGTTAAATCAATATAGGTACCTGCAACAAAACGATTTACTCTAAGTGTGTTTAAATCATCAATCGCTTTTTCAAAGTCTGCTCCTTTGTTTATTCTTGCATTGCATTCTGCTCGGATAAGATACATTTCAGGTACAGACGGTCCAATATATTGTCTGTTTGATTCGGTAATGAACGTTCCATTATCCCCCGACTGGAATCTTAATAAACGCCTTACATCCGTCGGGCTAAACAGATCAACAACTTCATCCGCAACATATATATTTACGGGTACATGAAACGATTGGTAGTCTTTAAATAAAATTACTTCAGGGTTGTCTACGTGATAAGGGAAACCAAAGAATAACCTTTCATTCCAATCCTCCAGATTTGGATAAATATCTAGTGCTTTTTGCGCAGCATCACGGGCTTTTTCATAGTCTAGCATTTGGAGATATGTTCTTGCTAATAAGGCGTATGCAGCTACCTCTGAAGCCTGATAGTTAATTTCCGGTACTGACTCTTCCAAGGCATCCATTTCTATGGCTTCCGTCAGATCTTTAATAATCTCATCGTAAACCTCCTGTACCGTTGCCCTTGGGGTTTTCGCCTCTATGGATTCAGCGTTTGCATGTATGGGTACTCCTAAATCAACTTTAGCAGTAGCCGAGTTATATTGTACCGAATACAAGTTCACGAGTGCAAAATAAGCCGCAGCTCTGTGTACCTTAAGCTCGGCAAGTATCTTTTGTAGCTCTTGCTCCGACCCTTTTGCACCATTTTCCGCGATGTTTTCTTCTAGCATGAGGGACTCATATACTTGTCCATATAGTTCCATCCATTCATGATCTGTTTCTGTTTCACCTCCAAAGAATTTGCTCCAAGTGAGGGCATCCAGTCTCCTTGAATCTACACCAAATCCTAAATAATCAGACAAAGTTCCATCCGGTACTCTTATGTCGTCAGTCATATACCGGTCAATTTGATGCATACGAGTTTTATCATTACGGTTATTCATCAAAAGTCGATAGTCTTCAACTGTTTCCGGAATAACCTTCCCAAAAGGCTGAACATCCAACAGTTCATCCCTATCACAAGAGGCCAGCAGCCCTATTAACACAAATAGGTATAATAATTTTAAATTTTTCATTTCCTTACATTTTTTAGTTCACTAAGTATTCATAATCCGCTAATTAACCAATATCAGGCAAACATATTTTTTTATTTTAGTATTAAACTAGAATAAGATATGTGAGAACTCTTAATATTCTATTGGCGCATTTCATGATACTCCTTGTTAAAAGTTAAGTTTTAAACTAAGTGAATAAGTCGCTCTGTTTCTGTAAGTTCCAGGCGCATTATTTATCTCTGGATCGATATCCTTATCGGTAGCTTTCCATAATAAGCCTAAGTTTCGTGCATTGGCTCCAACTGTTACGCCTTTGATAAAGGTCTTATCCAATATCTTTTTGTCTAATTGGTACGATAAACCTATAGATTGAATTCGGATATGTGAAGCATCTTCATACATGATATCAGAATTCGCATAAAAGTTATCAGCGTTTTGATTACTCGACGTAGTAAACGCAGGAACATTAGTGGTGTTCTCATCACCTGGCTTTTCCCATCGGTCCATAGCATCTTCATGGATAAAACTACTTGTATAGTTTGATATTTGACTATTTGGATAAATACTCGTTGTTCGAAACTTATGTCCTAACTTATAGGTTAATAGTAAATCCAATGTTAAACCTTTATATCTAAAGGAATTACTTAAACTACCATAGTATTTTGGTGTTAGATGTCCAATATACATCAAATCCTCTTTCGTAATTTCAACATCCGTATCATTTATTCCGATAATATCGTACTGATCATCGTCGTCTACAGCCGCGTCATCAGGATTACGATCTAGTACATATAACTGCGGACTACCGTCTACAGGTGATAAACCGGCCCAACGATAGCTATAAACCTCATCAATAGCATACCCTTGTACAACATTATCAGTACTACCGCTTAGATACCTGGTCGTATAGTCTTGTCCATTGTATTCCTCCACCTTATTCACATTATGACTCATTAATAAACCAATATTCCAGCTTAAATCTTTCGCTTGTATAAGCCTATAATTCAAGTTAACATCAAAGCCTTTATTGGAAATTTCGCCATAGTTCATTTGCAGACTAGGCACACCATATGTAGGGTTAATTGGATTAGTTCCCATTAAATCTTTGGTATACCTGTTATAGTATTCAAACGAACCTGACAAACGGTTATTAAGCATGGCAAAATCAAAGCCTGCGTTTAAAGTAGTTGTAGTTTCCCAGCGTAATTCTGGATTTCTCCTATCTTGTATCCTAGCATAATTGACATTGGTAAGGAAATCAGGATTAGACAACCTTTTAAAAGTAAGAAACGGAGAAGTGCTTCTATTTATACGTCCTCCTGTACCATAACTAAGCCTTAAATCCAAGCGGTTAAGAAAAGGTATGTTCAAAAAGTTTTCTTCGGCCATACGCCACTTTGCTCCTACCGACCACAAAGGCACATTGCGGTATTTATCTGAAGAGCCAAATAAATTGGAATCATCCAAACGCCAGCTACCGGTAAGGTTGTAGCGTTCCTTAAACGTATATCCAAGATTAAAATAATTAGATAAATAGCGATTCTCATCTTTCTTCACTGCTGCAGATACATCCCCTTCAAAACGAGTATCTTCTCCGTACCAAGTGTGATAATCTTCTTGAAACAAGTCCATTGGTGAATTAGTAAGTACATTAGGATCGTAGCCATAAAGCTTCTCCAAATCCCTGAGATTCATTTTATCTTCTTTATAGTCGATACCCGCAATAGCCGTAATAAAGTGTTCATTACTGTTATCTAAGTATCCAGAATAGTTTAGCAATGCCCTGTAATCCGATGAGGAGGTAGACTGATAAGAACCTTCTAGAGTTCCGCCTGTAGGATACCCCGTCTCACCTGTAAAATTACCATCACTGTCAAACTTTGCGTATTGGAAATAACGATCTCTGTTAAGAAATATTTCTTCGTTTTGGTAATCCGATACCTCCCTCGACCCATATCGATGATTGTAGCTTAATTCTGCTTTTAATCCTTTAAGAATATCAACATCTAATTTCACTTGAATATCACTGTTTCTTACCTCAGTTGTATTATCGTAATTATCGAAATCACGTTTAACGTTATAGTCCCAGTCGTAAGGAATATCTCCCATCCTGGCAACTACGTCATCCTTTGCAAAGGCTCTTGGACCACTAGCGTTCATCGGAACATAGTCTCCGTTAATATCCAGAATTCGTTCGTATGGAGCTAAGTTTGAAAGAGCATCCGCTCCATTATTTTCTATATCTCTTACAGAGTAGTTAATTTTTGTACTCAATTTCACCCCTTTAACAATTTCTGCAGAAAGATTAATTAAAGTCTGGTAACTTTGGTTTCCTGTTCCTTTATTAAAGCTTTTTTCATCGGTATAATTCAAAGAGGCATAATAATTAAATACATCGCTTCCCTGGCTCACCGATAAGGTATATTGCTGTTGTGTGTAGTTTCTTAGAAAAAGATCACTATATTCTTTAACAATATCATTTTGCTTAAGGTTATTTTCAATAGTATTAAACTCCCCCTCGCTAATTAATCCGTTAGCATAGTTATAGTAAAGGTCTTTACCTTTAGAGTATAACCTTCTTCCAGATTCATCGTCGAGAACAGGTGCACTAACTGCACTTGTACTATTATCAAATAACCATTTATCCAATTCAAGCATTTCTGAACCTGAAGCGTAGTAAGCATCTGAATAATCTGGTGCTTCCGCAATTGACAAAGCCGAAGTAAAAGTAAAGTTTGGTTTATCCGACTTTTTACCTCTCTTAGTGGTTATTACAATAACACCATTGGCTGCTCGTGCTCCCCAGATAGAAGCCGCTGCTGCGTCCTTCAACACCGAAATACTTTCGATATCATTAGGGTTCATGTTTCCCATAATATTATAAATATTATCAACACCACTTGCAGCTTCAGTAGCAGAAACCCCATTATTAACAGGGAAACCATCGATTACCAATAATGGCATATTTTGATTTTCACCATCCTCAAAAGAAGTTATACCCCTTAAGCTAATCTCCGGAGCTGATCCATTGGCCGTTTGATCAAATAATAATCCATTTACCTCACCTTCTAATACACTCATTACGTTAGTTGCGGTTCTTTGCTCCAAAACCGACTCTACTTTTACGTTCTCAAAAGAACCTGTAGCGCGTTCTGTAGAAATGGTTTGATAACCAGTTACAACTACTTCGTCTAAGTCAGCAATATCAGCCGATAGCATCAAGTTGATAGTAGTGCGTCCGGCCACTTCAAACTCTTTGGTTACAAAACCAATAAATGAGGCTACCAATACCATATCTTCTTTTTGCTCTACGCTAATGCTATAGTTACCTTTTGGGTCGGTAATTACCCCTTGGGTGTCCCCTTTTATGTAAATGTTTACATAAGGTAGTGGTTCACCATTTTCATCGGTTACTTTACCTGTAATGGTTATTGTTTTAGGTTTTTGGGGGATTACAGGTTTGGGTGGAGCAGGTTTTATTATAATATGATTACCATCAATACCATAAGATAACCCTGTATTTTCCAAACACTTATCTAATACATCCTTAATAGATGCATCTTTAAATACTCCACTTACACTTAGCTTATCTTTAATATCAGGCGAATAATAAATAAACCTATATTCTGTTTCTACTTCTAGTTTTTCAAATAAATCAACTAAAGCAGTTTCTTCTAATTGCATTGATATCTTTTGACTTTGGCTATAACTAGCTCCAGTTGCCTGCAAACAAAAGATAATTAGCATGACGACAGTTAGTTTCATAATAAGCCACATTTTGCTTCCTACCAGACATAGGAAGCCCAGTTTACACTTTTTTTTCATACTTTTGAATTGTTAAAGGTTACTAGATAAATATCTGGTAATGATTCTAGAAAGAGGGTTGGTTCCAGCAACCCTCTTTATTATTATTGCTTTACCAGAATTATATTCTTATTAATCTCGAATTTTACGCGTTGTGTTTGTTCTAATAATTTTAAAATATTTTCAATTCCCTCCTTTCTATCAACTGTTCCCGTAAATGGAAATTGCTTAACCGATTGGTTGGCAAAAAACACCTTAAAGTCGTACCAACGAGACATCCTAAGGAACATTTGTTCTAATGATTCTTCTTTGAAAATAAATAATCCATCTTTCCATGCTGTATAAAGCCTGGTATTAACCTCTCCTACTTTTACACTTGCTCCTTTTAAAACTGCTTGTTCGCCTGGCTTTAATATAACTGCTGATGCATTCACTATAGTAGGGTTCACCTTAACTTCCCCCTCTACCAGCGTTGTTGCAACATCGTATTCATCGCCATAAGCTTTAATATTAAATTCTGTTCCTAATACTTCCAACTTAACTTTTTCTGTATTAACAAAAAATGGTAGCTCAGGATTATGACTTACGTCAAAATAAGCCTCTCCCTTTAACTCCACCTCTCTAATATTACCCTTAAACCATGCAGGATAATTAATAGACGACTCTGAATTAAGCCAAACCTTAGTGCCATCCGATAAAACCAAATGATACTCTCCACCTCGCGGTACATTAACTTGATGCATTGGAGGATTTATTTCCTCATTTTCAGAGTAACGATAACTCAATGATTTTTTATCATGTTCTATTTTTGTTCCTTCTTCGTCAATAATACCTGGATCAATTTCTGGTAATACATAACGTTTACCATTCTCCACAATTAATTCGGCCTTTGAACTACCTGGTATAATTTGCGCTACAGTTTCTGCTTCTTGAGTTGCACTAGGTGTTTGCTGATAAATCCACCATCCAAATCCCAGAATTAATATAACAGATGCAGCACTCAACACCCATTGCTTAAACATTCTTATATCCTTTTTTCTTTTTCTACGCTTTAAATGATCCCTCCATTTTTCGTCAAGGTTTACATGATTACGTTCACGAACACATTGATCTATATATTTTTCATTCTTGAATTGATTAAACCAAATATTTAATTTTTCATCCTCTTGCAAAAGCGTATCAACCTCTTGCTTTTCTTGTTCGGATAATTCACCCTTTAGATAAGAAAAAAGTGATTTACTAAGTTTTATGTCATCTTCAATTCGTTTCATGACTATATATTTAAGGTACCTTTTATATAATAAGTCTGAAAAAGGGAGGTGGGGTGATCTATTTCTAAAGTTTTTTTAACTTTTCTTTAATTTTAATTAATCATCCACTTTCAATTCTTTCAAAAAACAAACTAAATAGCACGATATTTGCAACTTTTTAAACAACTAAGCTTTCAATTCGTAACTTGCTAAATTTATTCCCTAATAAATAATTATAAACTTGATTTTCAATAATGTTCTTTTCAATACTAAACAAACATTTTCAATCGTAACTATAATTTTAACAGTCGTGCGACACATGCATGTATGAAATTGTTAGCAACAATTGATTTTTTTAAAAAAACTTCCCATTTAAACCCGGATTATAGTATTAGAGGTTCGTAGTGAGCATTGAAAGTACAATTATTGCGATAAGTGAATGCAGTGCCAAGTTTTACTTGGGCAATGCTGAACGAAGCAATAATCAGAAACTAATAAAACAAGGCTTTATCGAAACGAGGCATAGCATCGTTCTGGTGAGTTGAGATGAAGCAGCGAAGTGACTTGTTTTGAAGTAATTTCAATGTGTAATAGATTTACTAATGCATATTGCGGGTTAAACCAATATCCCAATGATATTAATGCTATAATTTCATTCTATTAGCTTTATTTTGTGTTATAAAATTTCTTCTTAGCTACGTCTATGCCTCAATCTTATGCCTTGAATAAATCTAATATCTCTAAAATTACTTAACACTAACCTAATAGTATAATTGATGCTTACCAAAACACTCATAACTCTGATAAGAAAGCAACATTTTTAGAGTAAGCATAACGATAAAAAAATGGAGTCTTCTAGCAGATACTAATTACAGGATGAAAAATATAAGAACAATGAATAGATTATTAGAATAAAGACTAAGGACATGAGAATTATTTATACAATGTTTAAAATCTAGTATTTAAACACCCCCACACTCCCTCAATTTCTTATTTTTCAATTCATTACAAAGTATAAACAACCTACTGACCATTAAACATACCTTTAAAATCTTAAAAGTAATAACATGTACAAAGTATGTTTTAGTTGTGATTTTAAAAACTGGCGAGCCTTTAGTTTATGAGTTTTCACAGTATTAATACTAATGCCTAATTCATCAGCAATTTCTTGTTGACCTAATCCATCTAAATGGAGTTCAAATACTTTTTGTTGTTGTTCTGGAAGTTGATTTATCAGCCTCCTAATTTCTCGAATCATTTCCTCTTCTATCAAAAGAAGCCTATCATCTACCTGGATCGAAATATTTTCCTCAAATTCGGTGCGCTTAAGAGCTCTTATTTTTTCAGCCCTAAGGTAATTCATACATTTATGACGGATGGAAGTGTATAAAAATCCGGCATACGAAGTAATTTTTAATTCAGCCCTTCTATCCCACAAATGCATAAAAACTTCCTGGGATATATCATCAGCAGCTTGTTTGTTTTCTACAATACGTTTTGCATAATGGTACATAGATGGATAAAATTCATCAAACAAGAGACGGAATCCTTTCTCTGTTTTAATATCATATTTTTTATCCTGAAAATCGTAAGACATTACACTATTCAACTGTGTTTAGTGCAAATATAAAAAAAATGTTGTAGGCAATTATGATAGTTGTTATGGAGAATTATATATTAATATTTTCAAGAAAACGTCAAATACTGCGTTACGCTTGTCAGAAAAATACTTATTTACACAAGTTAAACTGCGGTTTTTCTTTCTTCGTAAGCCTTGTCTTTGTCAGGGATTTCGTTTTTAACAATTAAGAATTCTCTCTCTATATTTGTCATTCAAAGCAGCAGTCTCTTTGCAGGCTTAAAGATTTTTCTTGATTTCTCTTTTTCTAACATAGCCAGTGCTAGATTTAAAATTGATATTAAAATTAATAGGGGTACTTCCTTTCTTTTTTAGGGTTTGATTTTATTAATATTTTAAAAAACATAATACCAATTTATAGCAAGCCAAAATCTATTTCTCGAACTGTCTTTTAAAAATGAATCTAACCTATAATCTAGTCCAATTTCTAACTTTTTTGATTCTGTAAATTTGTACCCAAGGTGAGGTACAATCCTAATTTCTAAATCATAGTCTGTATTTTGCCATGAGTGTAAGTATTCATTGTTAAATTTAAAATATAGCTCTTTAGGATCAATTGATTGTCCGTTTAACGAAAAGGCTGAAGATAGTCTATATCTAAACCTATACTCTGTATCTTCTTCTTTTGCAAATGTTTGGTCTGCTGAAAATCTATGAGCCAACTTAAATCCTGAATATTTTTTTGTAATAATGCATTGTTGAATAAATCCATTTATTACTTCATTCTCAGTTACTTTTAATAAATAACCTATTGCTAGCAATTTGTTAACTCCTATTTTTTTAGCAGTAATAAAAGAAAAATCTGTAAGAACATATTGATAACTGAAATCACTAGACGATTTAAAATAACCTCTTTTAAGTTCCTGCCTCGATTCTGTTTTAAAGTTCAACTTCCAATCATTAGGAAGTTTTTTATTCAAATTTATTGAAGGTAAAATACCTAACTGATAGCTACTCTGACCAATGCAAAGTGCTGGAGCAAGAATGAATATGAAAAGTGCAAATAATCTCATATTCTTAAAATTCGATATTATCTGTATTAGCTTGAACTATCTCCGCAAATTTTAAAAAGTCACCATTTTGCGAAAATAAATACTCATACATTTTATAAGTTCTATCTACTTTAGCTGTAACTACTATTTCGTAGTTAATATTAATTTCTTCTAAAAGATTCTGTTTTTTTAAGTAAGCCAATATGTTTTTCTGATTACCAGAATACTGAATTTGTATCTTATCAACCTTAAATTTTAAGAATTTAGATTTAAAGTATTGTATTATTTTTAATTGGGTTTCTTTAGGAAGATCGTCTATATTCATCTCAATTTCTACATCTTCAAGCATACCGTCATTAGTGAATTCAATACTATATTTCATTCCTTGAAATATGGTTTTAGCTTCAATTGTAGTTTTATCAATTCCAAATTCCTGATACCATTTTACTTTATTGCCGAAGCTTAAAGAATCTACATAACTTTTCGCAGCAGGTGGTACATCCTCAACTTTAATTCTAATTTCTTTCTCATATTTTGTTTGAGCAAATCCGGAATAAGAAAGCACCACAAAAAAAAGAAATGTGATGAATTTATGCATTGTAATTGATTTAAATTAATTGGCTAATACTTGGAAAGATACTAAAACTATGCGAAACAAGTTCTTATTTTTCTTATTCCAATCAATAAATTCGTTTTTGCAAAATCGTTAGCTAAAGTAAAATCTATTCAAAATTATTTCAAATTCTTTCGGATTATGCTTCCATGGAATATGTCCACACTTTTCTATTATTTCGATCTTTGCAGTTGGATACCTTTTAATTAGTTGATTCTTACTTTTCCCGTAAATGTCATTATCTCCATATGTTACAATTATATTAAAATCAGGATTTGTGAGTTCTGTTAATTGGTTATATTTTATTATTTCTTTTCTTGTTTTATTGATTGGTTTTGAATGTATTTTATTTAAAAACTCTTCATCAACCGCTTCGTAACCAAAGCTCTTATGATAATTTTTTAAAACTTGTTTAAATAAATTTCTGTAGGCTTTATCGCTTCCCAACATTCCTAAAAAAGAGTTCCATCCCATACTTAACCATTCTCCATTTGAAGTCATTTTTTTATTGAATTGCAATACTTCTTTTTCGGTCTTTTTCCATGTTTGATTTGTACCGGAACTTGGACTGCATAAGAATAAGCTTTTAATTCTCTCAGGCTTTTTATTTGCATAAATTTGAGCATATAAACCACCCCATGAATGCCCTAAAAGATGAAATTCGTTTAAATTAAAATATTTAAGAATTGCATCTATATCAGAAATATAATCGTTCATGGTAAAACGCCCTCCATTGCATTCTGATAATCCTACTCCTCTTTGTTCAAAGGTTATTACTCTATATTTATCTTTTAAAATATTAACAACCTCAATCATATCATCAGGAACTCCAGGTCCTCCGTGCAATAAAATAATAGTTTCGATAATGTCACCCGAATAAATGGTTAAGTTTAAAGTTACATTACCATTTTTCACAAGCTCCTTAGTTTGTCCATTTATACCCATTACTGTGTTTATTAAAAAAAGAAATATTGTTACCCTCATCATCATAATTTTTAAATAGTCTTTGCCAAATACCATCAAATATTGCGTTATACTTACCAAAAAAATACATTTACACTTGTTAAGCTACGTTTTTCCATCGTTCGTAAACCTTGTCTTTGTCGCATTATTATCAAAGACATTAAAACATTCAAGTTTTCATTAGGACTAAGTATGAAACAAAAATATGATGGTAAACAGTACTTACCATTAACAAATGATAAAAAGTAATTAAGCAACTGTTTAAATCGATATATCTTTTCGAAGTCTGCTTAATGAGATATTTGTAATACCTAAATAACTAGCAATATGTGTATGAGGAATTAAGTTTTCAAGAAATCTATATTTTTTTCGAAATTCGAGTAATCGTTCTTTTGCAGAAAGAGAAGCTAATCCAATTTCTTTTTCAACTTTTGATATTAGTTCGTTTTGAAGAACTGTATGAGCAAAATTTTTGATTTCAATATTAGTTGTCATCAAATTCGCAAACTCTTTTGCATTAATCGATGCTAACTCTATATTTGTTAATGCTTTAAAATTTTGATTAGATATCCCATTAGGGGTTCTAATTGAGTATGGAGATAAAACTGTTTCGTCAACAAAGAAGGAAATGGTTATTTCTTCTCCGGCTGGATTTATTAAGTAGCTTTTACAAATACCATTCAACACAAAGTATTCCTTATCGTTCTTTTTATTTTTAGAAATAAAAGTTTCTCCTTTTGTATACTTTTCAATTTCAAGCAGTTTTCCAATTTCCATAAATGATTTTTCGGATATTGGGTAAACTTTATTAATGATATTTTTTATTTTATCAATCACTTTTATAGTATTATTATCCATTATCTAATAGTAGCTACTTTAATATTGTAACAATTCAGCATAAAGTATAAATCACTAATTATATACACCTTAAACCATTAACATTTTACTACTGCTTGCTATTAAAAAACGAATATTGAAAATCCATAGGCATTATTTCTAAATAATCTTCAACAGTTGCACCAGACAAACAGGCATCAATAATTTGTTTACCTCTAACGGATAAATCAGGTATTAGAAACTTTTGCAATTCTTTTCTAAAAAAATCATAAAGCACTTCTGCTCCAGTATCATAAGCAGATTGTCCCACCTCTTCCTGTTTGTGTACTTGAAGAAACCTTGTAGGAATTTCTTCACCCTCTATGGTAATATAGTTTAATTCAAAACCTAACAATGCGCAACGAGCCTGTTGGTATTGATTACTCCTAAGCTTGGCATTTCCTCTTCTGGTTAAATACTCACGCATTAGTAACTGAGGTTTAAATCCAACCTTCCAAGCTCCTATAAACTGGTTGGGAACAAGTGTGTAACGCATTCGGGGAGTGTCAATAATTTGATCCAATAGTAAATTAGCATGCGTTATCATTTTTCCAGCAGCAAATGGCCAATATGAACCAACCCCTTCGCTTCCCATTCCTCCTCCATCAACAATACTTGGATTTGCATGACCTCGTGGAGAAACAAGTCGCCATAACCACGCTAAAGCTGGTGGCAGAATGTGAAATAATCCAATAATTCCATATGTTGGATTTTCTTTGGTACAAGGAGGAGTTCGAACACCAAAACTTCTAATATCTACAGTTGTTGGTTTGTCAACAACATGGGGCACAATATCTCTTGGTACAACTACCCTTGGATTAGGACACCTTTTACCCTCACTATCTTCTATGTGATCCCAAATTAATGCAGTACATCCCGGATTAGATTTAATATTTAAGAATAACAAAGGTTCTTGAGGTTTTATAGTCAATTTCTCAAGAAATGGATCGTCTCCATATTCGTAAACACTATCAACTCTGATAAACCAGGCATTTTCTGCATCTAAAACAGTTAGTTTGCCATTATTTTTCTGCAAAGAAGGATGACATAAAGCCATATCATCAGTCACTGGATTAAAAGAACAAAACAATGGAATATTAATAAACCTTTTTTCTCCAGTAACTATATTTTCCCCAATAAGTACTTGTCCATTTTCTTCTCTAACTATGTTTTGATGCATCTCGCTTTTCCCTCCTCCACTTGCACCTTCGTGCATAAAAGTAGTTATATTATCGTACGGGCTTACTACCTGCACTGTAGAACAATGCGCTGTTACCCATCCTTCTTTTTCCCCTTTGGTTAGTAATGCACCATATAATCCTTTTTTAGCACTTGGACCAGGATACAGGTTGTATGAATAAATCTCATGCACAAGTTCCGACCTTTTATGAACAACTACTTGTTTACCATTAAAATGTGTATGTCGAAATGTAGGAGCAACATATATAACAGATTCTATATTAAAGTCATCAGGCAGTTCCTCAATTGGTATAATACGTTGGAGCATAGCCAATCCCATAGCAAAAAATCCAGCATTTGCAGGTGCAATTGCAATACCTCCTGAGCCAATATTTTCGCGCCCTGCAAAATAAAAAAATATAGCTAAATCCTGGCTTTGAAGCCATTCTAAAGTTTCTTTTCGTAATGTATCAAAGTTATATCCTAACCTATCAGAAAAGCGCTCTTTATCGCTAGGTAAATCATCAGCAATAAGCATAGTATTTGGATCTCGACGCCTCATATATGGCTCAACATAATTTGCTGATATTCCATTGGTAACTTTATGAACTATCGCTTCGGTAACTTCTCCCTTATCGGGTATTTGATACTTTACTTCGTAACTACTATTATCACCTCCAACAGCAGCACTAGCCAATTGCCTCACCGTATCAAAAGTTTTAAATGATTTACATCCGCCAAGAACAACATAAACATCATCAGGCAAACTAATTCTTTTGTTTTCTAGTTTTTTAAATAGATCTCTCATATTTTAATTATTTATGGCTTCATAAATCAATAATATTTTGATAGATTTTCTTTGTTTTAGAAGAATGCTTTGCTCAAGATGAAATCAATACTTGAAACCATATGTCTAACTATTACCATGTATTGTACCTTATTATTTCGCAACCTAATTTTAACGATTACTAAAAATAATAAATTACAGGTTTACAGCAAATATTTATGATTGGGGAATTGAAGTATTAAGATGGGTGGATAGTTATAAGTAAATCTTTGATAGAAAACGTCAAATACTGCGTTTTTTTGGCTTCGCAAGCCTTGTCTTTGTTCTTTTCTTATCAAATACATTAAAATATCTGAGTCTGCTTGCGGACAATAATTAAATAGTTAATGTATGTTCTTCCGTTTCTTTCTCTATTTTCTTGGGCAACATAACTATAAAATCACTCCCTCTTCCCTGCTCACTTTCTACCCATATTTTTCCGCCATGTTTTTCAACAAAGTCCTTACATAATGATAATCCCAATCCAGAACCTTTCTCATTTTCTGTTCCTTTACTGGTATAATTTGCATCAAGACAGAATATTTTTTTTAGTGTTTCTTCACTCATACCAACACCATTATCCGAAACGATTATTTCCACATCTTTTTTTAATGATTTACTTAAAATATCAATTTTACCACCTAGCTTAGTAAATTTTATTGAATTAGAAATAAGATTGTGAATAACAGACTTCAACATATTTTTATCTCCATAAACTTCAACTTTATTAATTTGCGAATAGTTAATAGATATATTTTTTATACTTGCTGCTGAGTCTAAAGTATGAACCACTTCTTGAACAATTGCTAATAAAAGGATTTTTTCTGGATTGTAACTTATTTCACCAGTTTGAGATTTAGCCCAATTCAATAAATTATCTAGTAGGTTTAGTGTGTGTGTTTTGTCTGGTTATTTATAATTTTCATCATTTTTTCCACTTGGCTAAAATCCCTGTTTTTCAACATATTAATCATCAACTCTAAAAAACTACACATTGAGGCAAACGGACTTCTTAAATCATGAGCAATAATCGAAAAGAACTTGTCTTTAGTAACATTGAGCTTAACTAAATTTTCTTCAATACGCTTTCGTTCTAAAATTTCTGATTTTAAAGCATTATTAGCAGAACTAAGCTGTTCTGTGCGTTTTTGTACTTGAGCTTCAAGATTTGTATTTAAGTCGCTTAAAGCTAAACGTGTTTTATTTAACTTCTTGGTTAATATTATTAAAAATACTACAAGTAAAACCAGAAAAATAAAGCTGGAGATTATTACTATAATCTGATATTTATATTTTTCCCAAAGTTTATATTGGCGATTTTTAATTATACTCTCAGGAGGTAATGCTGATAAAGGGATATCATAATTTATCAATGCTTCATGATCAAAAATAAAATGATTACCTAATTCACTGCTAACGGGAATATTAGATACTGATTCGCCATTAAGTATGCGAATGCCTTTAATAGTAGCCTGTCCTGCAGCTTCTTCTACACTAAAAACATGTCCTCCAATTGTTCCTGTTCCAATAAATTGAGAATAGCTACTTAATATTGGTACTGATGATACCTTTGCAATTTCCTTTAGCGCATCGTACGGACGATAATGAATACCTGCAGCATCTTCGAACATTGTTAAATAAAGTATTAGTGTATTGTTAGTAAGGTTTGCTGCTTTATGTTTAATTTCGGGCAATGAGAATTTACTCCAACTTACAATCTTTAACTTATCCTCATATTGTTTCTTTAATACATTAATTGGTTTAATTCTAGTTACGGCAGAATCATTAGCTCCTGCCCCATTAACCAATACAATTTTGTTTACCAAAGGGTATTTCTTTATAAACCACTGTACAGATTTAATATAGTCAATACTAACTGTTACTCCAGTTATTTCAACGGAATCTTTATACAATGATAAAGTCTCTGGTTCCAGATCATAAACAATCATTGGAGGTACCTCTGAAAAGATTTTATTACGATTTTTAATCCAAAAGTCTATTATTCTTCGATTATGAATAAATACCAAATCAATTTTCTTATTGTAATATTTTAATTCGTATAACTTAAGAAGTTGAAACAAGTGTTCTTTACCTTCGATTTGATCGAAGTTCATTATCTCATATAAGAAATCAATTTTTATATTGGAAGCATTACTATCAAATGTCTTACGTATAGATTTCATAGCGATATCTATATAAGGCATATCTTGACTATAGGTAAACAATAACAAAACTGTTTTCCTTTCATGCTCCTTATTTTCTGATTGACAATGTATTTCAACAAAAATGCTAAAACCAATAATAAGCAGTAAAATAAACCTGTAGTTTGTAACTTGCTTTTTAATCGCTTTATTTAATAACTCCTTGTATTTTGTTTTTCCAATCCTCATTAATACTAATTTCTTCTTTAAAATTAGTTATCTATTGACGTGATATTAAATCATTTTTTTTGGATTTGCTACAGTAATAAAGGTACTTAATTTCATTAACTTATACAATGTGTATATGTACGCCATGTACATCTATTTTTCCTTTTCAGAAATAACAATAGTTTGTTAATTTTTGAGCATTAGCATAAGAATTGGGAGAAAGGAGAAAGGAGAAGAAGTGACAACTCTTATTCTTTTATCCGACAACTAACATGTAAAACAAACCACTCGTGTAACGTTTATCAGACATAAGCAGAATGTAATAAGTAGAGTGTTCTTGATTTATTTATTCATTAGCAACCTTACACTTTTCAATAATTCTATCGAAGATTCAATTTCTTCTTTTCGTATTGCTACACTTTCAATATTAAATCCAACGGGAATGCTTTTTCCCTGACAGTAATCTAAAATCTCTATAGCTATCTTCTTGCTAATATCTACTGACTTAGAAAGTATATCTTTAGAGTGCTTTAAATCATTAATTAACCATTTAGGAATATCAATGCCTAACCATTGCATAAAACTTAAAGTTTTTAAAGAACCACATGGTGTTAAAGTAAATATAATTGGGTATAAATCTCTATTATTATCTATTGATGCATAGTAGTAATCAGAAAGAAAATCTTTTGTATTATTGATATTGTAAACACATTGAGATATAAAAAAACAACACCCTTTATCTATTTTATCAAGAATTCGTAAATGTTCGTCTCCTTTTTTATAATGTCGTTCCGGAATAGTTACTCCACCCAATAAAATAGACGAATTTGATTCTTTGTTTATTTTGTATGCATCATTAAGCGATAGACTTGAATACTGATTTTTCGATGGTGATCCTACAAAAACCGAACAATCGATATTTGCTTCATTTTTATTAATCCAATTTTTAAATTCATCAATTTTATACTTGCCTACACTTTTGTAAATAATTGTTGGGACTTTTAACTCACTTAAATATTTATTACTATAGTAATCCGGATCTAAAGTTTGTAAAAAAGGAAACGGCCTTGGAGCATCAGTCCGCGAAGATTCATCCTGAATATCATATAAAACCAATCCATCTATATCCAAATTCTTAAGTCTATTAATTTGCTTACTTGCTATTAACTTAATTTTTTCCTCTTCAGTATTTTGTTTAGGAGGTGTTAAACCATACAACAGGATACCCGATTCTTTATTTACAATTTTATCTTTTAACATTGATTCTATCTATATGCTTTTGTTAATGCCTAATTTCGAAAGGTTATGGTAAAAAATTATAAGGCAATATACCCAAATATTCATAAATACATACCCTCTACTATTATCTTATAACTTTTGCTTTTTAACTCTTCTTTTAATTTGAATTACTTTTATCAAACTATCTAAATCTTGCCTGGTTAATATTCTTAACCACATCCATCTACCATCATGTAATTGCTCTGTATTATCAAATACCGACAAAAATTCTTCATTCAACTCTTCTCTAATTTGATTAACCTTATCCGCTTCTGCCCTACCAAGAACTAATAAAGCCGAAAAAGCACCTTTTTCCGGGAAGCAAGAAACCAACGTTTTTTTACTCTTTCTATATCGAACAGTCCATCCATAATTTTTTGAAAAAAAGGCCAGTTCCTTATCGAAGTCGTAATTATTCTCTATGAATTCATGTATGCTTAACCAAAGATCGGACTTATCTCCTATTGTTTCTAAAATATCCTGGTCAGTAGGGATACATTTTTTATCTAATAATCTTTCGTAAGGCATTAGTCTTTTATTTTAATCTCAAACTCACAATAATCTCCACCATTTAGTATTGATTGTTTTAATTCTACTTCAACTGTTTTGTTTAAGGCAGCTTTAAAAAACTGCTTATTAAACTCTACCGAACATTGACAATATAAGCTATTTTTAAACCGTGCGCCAGACTTTTTTACCTGACCGCAAAAACACCTATTATGCTTAGCTATTATAGTATTTTCATTTATCAGTTTATATTCCAGCTCTCCTTCTTTTACCTCATAATTACTTAGTTTATCAAGGAAATTTTCGATAGAAGTTGATTCCTGCATTAATCTCTTTGCTGTTTTTCTCTGACCTTGTCCGCAGCATTTACTCCCACAGGTTTTCATAACTTCAATTGCACTTTCGGTGCCTAGCTCATTTTCTAGTCGTTCCATTGCATTATTCCACCATAAAGCTTTATCAACTGGTTTGTATTTGTCATATTCATCTGACTTTTCCATTATTTTTAATAGGGATGTTTGGGTAGTTTTACTTTCTACTATTTTAGCAAACCTTCCAATTCTCCCTCCTTTAGGAATTTTTGATATGTCTTCTGATTTCATGATTTTTCCTTCAAAGATAAAAACTGTTTATGACAACCTTATGTCAGCAATTGGTAAACGTTTCTTATTTATATTTATTCATCAATCCAAAATCAAATGGTGTCCATAAGCAGGATTTTAAACCACTTTTTTTAAAGATGGTGTTTACCCACGAATTGCAAGTTTTAAACCATGAATAACTACCTTTGGCTTTATAAAATTCATCATTGTTATAATATCCTTCAACTTCCAAAAGTATTTTATCTCCATTCGCATCTGTAATAAACGACTGTAGAATTAATTCATTTATTTTAGTTAGCTCTGATTTACTTACCTTTATTTCAACCCAATAAGTTTGAATATGTCTGTAACGGGTTAAATGAATCAAACTGGGACCTCTTAAAAACACTGCTTTAAATGCTGTTTTAAATGTAAGGTCGGACCAATTGGGAGTATTTAAATAAAAAAGTTCGTCCCCCCATCCTATTGAGAAATAATTGTCAGAAGGTGAATGAATCAATCCTTTTAATAAAGATTTATCTAAATCTTTTTTTTCTAAAACGATATCTAAATGTACTCCTTTGGTATTAAGAAATATCGTTTCTGTATTATCGTCTTCGGTGTTTTTATTATTTACTGTTATTAAAGTAAGTATTAATGAAACAACCAAGTATATAATTGGTATAGATAACACAAACAACATCCATCTAATTATGCTTTTGATTTTCTTCATTTTTAACCCAGTTAACTAACTAAATTTTAGATCTTATACTTATTTTACAACTTCTTACATTGAATACTAGTGGTCGTTTTTACTACTTATACATTGTTGGCATTTTGTTTTATCTTTTTCTTAAAAATCGATTTTGGACAACCATTCCAAGAAATATTTTTGTATTAACACACTCAAAGTCCAATCGTTTTGGGAGTTCAGCAAACAAAGGAACTCCACCACCTAACAGATAAGGAATTAGTGTTATTATCATTTCATCAATCAAATCTTCATTTAAGAAGCTTTGAATTGTTTTACCTCCATCGATATAAAGATTTTTAAATCCTTTCTCATGTATTTCTTCAATAACTTTCTTCAAATCTCCCTTTACAAGTTCAACTTTACCTTTATATTCTTCAGGGATTTTAGTCAGACTGTTACTTAATACAAAAACTATTTTTTTATATGGCCATTCAATGTTAAATCCACAGACAGTTTCAAAAGTTTTTCTTCCCATAACAATCGCATCAATTTGAGAAGTGAACTCGCTGTATCCTAAATCATAATTGTTAGGATTTGGAATAGAATTTAACCAATCTATTTCTCCATTTTTATCGGCAATATATCCATCTAAACTTGTTGCTATAAATACTTTATTCTTTCCTGTCATATTGTTTGGTTCTTATTAAACACCAACTTTAAAAGTTTAGTATATATGGTGAATTTCACTCCAAATCTCTCTTATAGCTATACATTCACTCAACTCTTATTGTACTAATACAACAATAATTTAATTAAAACATCCCAATTACCAGTTATAAACTATTCAGGAAATTGTTTCATGATTATGAAATAACATTTTAAAACTCTAGTTAAAATTGTTCTATACTTTTTTGTCGCCACCCACTTTAAAATCTATTAAACAATAACTTTAATATCTCTAACAGCCCTAAATTCCACATTATTTTTTAACCAAGTGCATGGTAAAACTGTTAATGATATTTACAAAGGATATTAAATTGTATAATATTAAAAGATCCTCCTTTCTATTATCAAAATTCACTTTATTCTTACTAGAAAGTTTTACTTCACATAGTTCTCTATTAAAGTCTATTGCATAATAAAAGGTATTATCAGTTGATGATTCCCTTATAGAAACCTTAAAATCTTGCTCAATTTTATTTTTTATAGAATAAATATAATTGGAAAGTTCACTTTTACAAATGAAATCCTTCTCGTAAAAATCAACCTTAATGAAAATACCAGAAAATATTTTTTTTGTTCCTCTATATATTTTAAGTTCTGATAGACGAGCTTTCATTTTATTGAAATCAAATAGTAATCCATCATCTTCTTTTGCAATTGTGTAACTCCCACACCAAAATCCACTTTTCTCAATATACGAAATATGAGTTTTATATATCGGTGAATATTCAATATTCGAATCTATCAAATTAATACTCTTCTGAAAAAAGTCCATTTTGACCTTTTTGTAAAATACTCTTATATTCTTCTTCGAAACTAATGATTCTGGTTTTAAATAAATATAACCAATCAACACCATAATTGAAAAAATTGCAAATCCTAAGTTCATTTCCTCTCCCGAATATTCCATATAAATCTCTGAGTAAAACTTTGTTAAAAGTCCTAATAAAAGGAGAAGAAGATATAACTTGAGCCTAACTGCTTTAGCAATAAGTTTTTTCCTCACTGATTCAAGCTCATTAATGTCATCTTTTAATGATATTTTTAACAACTCTTCAATTTCCCTATTAGATTTCATTTTGCTTCAATTATTGTATTTGAATATCTCAACTGACACAAATTTATTCCCATAACTAACTGCAACTTTCAAAAGATTTTTGCATTAATATTTATGTGATTTTTCCAAATCTTGCCATTTACTGTTTACTTCCAAAATCAATTTCTTTGGTATATGGAGAGTTGGCAATAACATTGATAATCCGGGTATCTTGTTTTTCAAAGCACCACTATATCTAATAACTATGTATTTTATTAATTTCCTCATTTCAATATTGCAAAATATTTCTTAAGCTGACCGCATAAAGCAAAGCCTAATAACCTAATCGCTAAATTCGTTCTAAAAATAATAATAATCCTTTCATCAAACGATACTTGATGTTTTCGCCGTATATTTACAACAAGGTTTTCAGCATAGGTACTGCAACTTACTAATAGAGATTCTCATTGAGCTTTATTCACACAAATTTATTTTTTATTGTGTTCATGATTTTCAATTCGCAAGGTTTTTCGAGCGACCATACTTTTCTAAGTCCGACAGTCTTATGCTTTACACAAAGGTATTGTATGGTTGCTGGTAGAGCAACTTGTGCGCTTTATTCCCTATGCTTTTGAGCTACATAAACCATTTATAATCCAAATTTAGGTAGCATTACATCTACAGGATCACTACAGCAGTGTAACCCCCTAACGTTGAATATAAGAATATGTGACCAATTACATGCCACTTTCTTATCTATTTACAAGTAAGTTAATGTGGGCTAAAGCCCTTGAAAAACACTAAAACTATTAGTGGTCGGATATGATGAGCAAGGAATTCGTCCACTAAAATTTACACTGGTCGTTAACTGTCGATCCACTATTTGTGATAAATATGTATTATTTGACATACGTAAAAAGTCTCACCAAACGCAGCTTGTTAAAGCTATGCCTAAAAAGCAATTAGAGGAAAACAGACAAAAGGTAAGGATTTAATCGAATTGTCTGTTTTCATAGAAAAGGTACACGAGAGTAAAATTTACCTTCGATGCTCGAACGAGAGTAAAATATGCGTATATTTACTCTCGTAATGTATTTAAGAGTAAAAATTACTTTCGTTTTATGAATAGTTTTGATAGAAAGAAACCTTACAATGAACTACCTTTTCTTCCTCCTCAGAAGGACTTGGAAACAAAGGAAGTTCTATTAAAAACTATATCCGCTAGTCGTGCGTTAGCACAACTAAATGGGGCCTTAATTAATCTTCCAAATCCAAGCTTATTTATAGACACTATACATCTATTAGAGGCTAAAGCTAGTTCTGAGATTGAAAATATTATTACTACCAATGATGATTTATACCAATCAGTCGTCGCTGATAGAAAGATTGAAAACTCTGCAACAAAGGAAGTCTTAAGCTATAAAGAAGCTTTATGGCTTGGCTTGGATCGACTAGAATCTAAGCCTTTTATTACAACTAACCTATGCATTGAGATTGTTCAATGTATAAAACAGAACTCAGCAGGTATTAGAGTTACTCCTGGCACTACCTTATCAAATACCTTGGGTGAAATTATTTATACTCCTCCAACTGGAGATACTATAATAAGAGAAAAGCTATCAAATTTGGAGAAATTCATCAACGAAGATAATTCTCTTGATCCATTAATAAAATTAGCTCTATTGCATTATCAGTTTGAAGCAATTCATCCGTTTTCTGATGGAAATGGAAGAACAGGAAGGATTTTACTGCTTCTATATTTAAAACTTGAAAAGTTACTGGATACTCCTGCACTTTATTTAAGTGAATATATAATTCAAAATAAGCCAGAATACTATAAAAGACTGCAAGGAATTACTGAAAATGAAGATTGGGAAAGTTTCATCCTTTATATGCTTGATATGGTTGAATCGACCGCTATAAAAGATATAGAACGATTAGAAAAAATATTGGAACTAATTGAAAAAAGTGCTGAAACTATAAAGGCTTCATTACCTAAAGTCTATTCGAAAGATTTAATCGAAGTGTTATTCAAGTTGCCATATACAAAAAGGCAGTTTCTAATTGATGCCAAACTAGGTTCATTAAAAACTGTTGGAAATTACCTTATCGAATTAGAGAATATTGGTTTCCTAAAGTCCTATAAGGTTGGAAAAGAAAAACTGTATCTAAATCATCAATTAATGGATATACTGGAGAATGCTTAATTTTCAAAACATTAAACCTTAATATACTATATTTAGCATATTAAAATAGTCTCACAAATCGCAGATGATTTGAAATTGTAATCAAATAGCTTGTTTTATATAAAACTCAACCTCCTTATTCATGATATCATCGCTTGTTCTTATTTTTAGATGTCTGCGATATTTTCCATTTCCTTCAAGAAACTTTTTCGGGTCTTGCATTAGAAAACCTTTTGTAAATTCGAATGAAATATGATTTTTTCTAACAAACAATCCACCAAAATCCTCTTTTTCAAGGAAAAACATAATGCCCCCATACATTATTTTCTCTTCCGTATCAGGAAAAATCCTGAATACTAATTCACGCATAATTTTCAAGCTTTCCATTTTATCATAATCGTGAAAACCAGTTTTATCAATGAATTCTTGAACTTCAATATTTTTAGATATTTGCATTTCTTATTTGGTTAAGTTTTAATATTAAATAATAATAAAGCAAATCTAATTCATTGCCCAAGCTCAAAATTGTAAAAATCGGTCGTTTTATTTTTAATTAAGGTTTTAGGTTTAACTCCGGTATATTTTTTTATTTCTTTAATAAAGTGAGACTGGTCAAAAAAATAAAGATTATCAGGGTAATGTTCTCCTTTAACTAAGCCACTATATGTTGAACGTAATCTTAAAATATTGGCATAATCTTTAAAAGATAATCCAAGCATGTCTTTAAAATATCTACGGATTTGTCTATCGCTCCATGCTATTTCATCCGAAATCTGATTTAAAGAAATGGTTCCATTAGTATCAAAAAGGGTTTTAAATAGCTTTTGTTTTCTTGTATCTATGGGTTTGCCTATCTCCTGTATTGATTTAAGAATCTTGGTATTTGATTCTACAAACGAATCAAAATCCTGATATTCCGAATTGATTCCATCAAAAAAGGAATAATCTTTATTTGGAATTTTAATACCAGCATTTAACAAGTTTGCGATTTTATTTTTTATAATGTATTCAACAGCCAACGGTTTAAACCTAATTGCATAAACTATTGTATTTGGACGTACTGAAACTTCAATTTTCTTATTCCAAAGCCCGGTGAGGTAAGATGATTTTAATTTAGAATCAATAAAATCAAATAATAATACAAAACACCCATCTGGTAAGATTGAAAAATCTTTATATTCAGTTTTGTCATTATTATAGTACCAAAATGATTTTACCAAAGTTGATAAATTGTCACTAATAATTATTTCTTTGGAGTTGTTCTTATTGTTTGTCATTATTTATCTATCGCTTCTTGTACCCAATGAATGCTAACGGAAATAATAAACCATCGTTTTAATGCAGTTCATTTAATGTATGCACGCTGGCATGTGCTTGTAGTGCACCCACTTCGGAATTCTGGCAGTCAATTAGCCGTTAACCACCTATTCGATTATAGCCAGTAAAAACTTTCCGCCTTTAGTTTTGTAACATTTGACTTATTAGCGAAACACTAAATATACTCAACAGAAACCATCCTATAAATCCTTCGAGTATGGTAATATATCTTGAAACTCCCTTTACAGGTATTGATCCAAAACCAAGTGTTGAAAATGCATTTATACTTAGAGTTGTAGAATTTAGTCCACGAACAAATCCGAGGTAAAAAATATAAACTATAACTGAAAATGAAATAATGAGGGCTACAAATACTTTACGTACAGGCTTAAGATCTACCCAACGTCCTTGCAGAACTTCGGTTCTTCGATAAAGAAAGGATAGTATTTTATGCCTACTTACAGATACCAAGTATAAGGGTTTACCTAGCAAAATAATAAAAACTGGTAATTGACCTTTGCTCTCTTTCATTTCCTTTTTATAATCAGCAAAAGTTTTAAAATCCTCTATGTAATTCTCTGTATAAAAATCTTCTAACCGTTGCTCTGACCGGAAATATAGCATTATTTTCCTGTGCTGATTTATTAGGAATTTTCTGTTAATTCCATCCCAGTTGCTATAAAAAAAGAAGTATACAGCAGCAAAAACAAGAATTGTCCACATTGAAATAATCAGTGATTGTACCGGATTAGTCCCATATTCTGAGAAATATTTTAGAAATTGGTTAAACCGCCAATTAAACCATTTATTAATACCTGAATCTTTCTTGTACAAGTGCAGATATCTTTTGGTTTCCATATCTTTCATTTGAATATAACAAGCATTGGCAGATTCGATATCCCCCTGGGTTTTGTACATCGTAAAAATCTTTCTGTATGAACTGTTTAGTTCATTAAAAAGATGAACATTAGAAATCAAAGTGTCTGTTTTGTTGGTATAAGGTTCTTCATAACTATTATATAACCCAAGCCCCACCGAATCTATTTGGCTCCAATGAAATGAAGAATTGTCTTTTGGAAAGTTGAATTTATACATTCCTAACGGTTGGTTAAACTTAGAATTTTGAACCGTTAGATTTTCCTTTACTGAACAATTATTAAAGTTTATAATACTATTGGAAAAATTGATCCCATCAATACTGATGATATCATATTTTCCACCATAAAAAGCAAGAACTGGTTTCACTTTGGTAGGCAAGAATTTACATTTTGACAAAACGAAAGTATTTATCTTTTTTTGCCTTTGTGTAATCCAAAATAAATACTGATAGCTATGATTCTCTTTTTCAAACCCTAGATGATAATAACTCTCGGGTACTTTATGGTCTGTATAAAGTGCACAATTATTAAATGTAAAAAAATCAATTTGCAATTCGTGGACTACAATTCTTTGCAGTATAGAACAATACTCAAATTGCATGTTCCCAAATGCTGAATAATGAAATTCGAGCCCATGGTTAAATGTGCAATTATAAAAAACAAGTTGACCAGCTCCCTCACAACGGGAAAAAATGATGTTATTATGGAAATTAATATTGCCAATTATACATGTTGGATCTGGTAATTTGCAATTAAGAATTAAAATTTTTGGGATTATATTCTTCTCTATTTTAGGAGATATACCTGGTTGTGGAGCTCTGGGTTGCTTCCATGAATAAAGGGAGTCTTTAATTTCGTCAAAATAAATCTCAGTATCTTCTAATCCATATACGTCGTCTTTAGTATTTTCCATTTCCTCAATCCATTCGCTAATGGATATTTTTCTTTTATAATTGTTTTGAGCAAATAAGTGAGAAGCAAATAAAATACTGCATAACTGAATTATAAAAAGAATTTTGATTTTATGCATATTGTTTTGTTTTATTGACTATAACATACCGGAATTGGTTGAGAAAGTCTGAAAATACAAATAATTCTCGCAAACCTCAGCGAAGTCAGTACATATTTAATATCCTTAGGTCTCACACCTGCGTGCCAAAGCACGACGGTGCACAGGCACCAATTGAAAAAGGGCTGAACATTTGAGAGATAGAAATTTGGCAGGGAGGTATTGTCGGATGCTAGTCCTTTTAAAAAGTATTGAATAGCTGCTTAAGATAAGAGCTATGGTAGTATACCAATGTGAACCACTGCATACAGCCTCCCTATTATTTTATAAGGAAGATCTGTATCAGGCAGCTGCCAGATAAGAGATGCTCCAGTAAGTTATAGGCTCTCTAGCCATCTAAGATTACACAATCTTGATTTTTATTAAATTAGAACTAGCTATTTTCTAATCTGACTTTCTTTAATTCATCAACATTACTCAAAGGTAAAATAGCTGATAAACATTTTACTTTTTCTTACATTTTAATTTCCATTTATAAATTAAAGTTGTCTATAAGAATTAGTATCAAAAATAACAGAAACTTTCCGATTAATCATTTTCTATCGTTTTATGGTCTAGGTTGCAATCAACATCAATATTTCTATTGCTTTTATCGTTATTATAAGCTACCCGAAGGACATCTGTAAGTACCTGATATAAGTACTTTATATAAAAAATCTAAATATATTGTTATTGGCAAATCTATGTCACAAATAAGAGTACTTTTATTCGTTGCATAGCAAAAAATGACTTGGCTTAATTATAAATACTTGTTAAAAGTAACAATAATAAGTAAGCTATCAGTGCCCCTTTATCCAAACGGTATGTAATTGCCCAGCTATGATTAGGGAGACATTACAAATCTCTGCACCTGAATCTTAAAAGGATATCCCCTGGCAAGAGTTGTTTGTTATCATTTATGGTTACAACTATAATCAATGCCCAATATATAAAAAGGAAGCACACTATGCGGCTCCTTTCTCACGATACCGTTTAAATCAAACATTCTTAATTACTTTGTAGAAATATCGCTTGCGACATTAAAAAATATTCATATATTTGTATCGCCTACGACATTGTCGCGATTGACTTTAAAATTAAAACTTAAATTAATTTAGATAATTCAAAAAATGATTTTGAATTTAATAGACGAAATAGAGGCAAAAATTATTTAGTATCACAATTATAAAATTGAAATCATGAAATTACCAGACAGTTTAAAATGGGGATTTGGAGTAAAAACCAATTTATTCCAAGCACTATTCAGATTATTACTTGGCATTGCACTTTTATATGCAGGAATTAGCCACTTAACATTTAACCGCCTTGAGTTTGTAGCTCAAGTTCCTAATTGGGTGCCACTTTCAACCGATTTGGTTGTTATACTCTCAGGCATTGTAGAAATAATACTTGGTGCATCGTTAGTAGCATTAAATAAATGGAAAGCTCTGGTTGGTTGCGCTACAGCTATTTTCTTTGTACTGATATTCCCTGGAAATATCGCTCAGTACGTGAACCAGGCTGATGCTTTTGGTTTGAATACTGACCAGGCAAGACTTATCCGTTTGTTTTTTCAACCGGTATTGGTTGCATGGGCTCTGTGGTCTACTGGTGGGTTCAAAGCCTATATCAATCGTAACAAATCTTAATTTTTAAAAATATAATTACCATGGAACAGAATTTTTATCAGTTTGAAGCTAAAAGTCTTCAGGGAAAACTGGTTAGCATGAACGATTTTAAAGGGAAAATAGTTCTTGTTGTAAATACTGCCAGTAAATGCGGATTAACGCCACAATTCAAAGGACTTGAAAACTTATATCAGAATTATAAGGATAAAGAGTTAGTAATATTAGGATTTCCATGCAACCAGTTTGCTAACCAGGAGCCAGGGGATGAAAAGTCAATTTCAGAAGGCTGTGTGATTAACTATGGTGTAAGCTTCCCAATGTTTGCTAAAATAAATGTAAATGGAGAAAACGCTCACCCCCTATACAAATATCTCAAAAAGGAGTTGAAAGGCACATTGGGTAGTAAAATAAAATGGAATTTTACAAAGTTCCTTATCGATCCGAACGGGAAACCGATTAAAAGGTTTGCTCCTACCACAAAACCTGAAAAGATTGAAAAATACATACAAGCTATACTTAATTAGTAAGAATTTTAGAGTCGCAGGCGATTAATTCATATTTTAGTATATTTGGAATTAATTCTGCGACATTTTTTATGAAATACGAACAACTTAAGTTAGAAAATCAATTATGCTTTCCTGTTTACGCAACATCGCGTTTGATAATAAGAGAGTATCAACCATTTCTGGATAAGCTGGAGATAACCTATCCGCAATACTTAGTTTTAATGGTTTTATGGGAAAATGATAATCTTACTGTTAATGCAATAGCCAAGAAGCTCATTCTTAACACAAATACAATTACCCCCCTGCTAAAAAGAATGGAACAGCAAGAACTGATTACCAGAAAAAGATCTGAAACAGACGAACGTAAGGTGATTGTTCAACTCACAAAAAAAGCAAATGCAATGCAGGAGAAAGCTTCCCAAATCCCCGAAGAGCTAATTAAGCGCTTTTCAGACAGCAACCTAAAATTAGATGATCTATTTAAAATGAGAGAAAATCTCAATTCTATTATTTCGTTTTTATCCAAGTAAAAACGAAATATGTTCTACACCTGTTACCTTTAAAATAGTTCTCTTTTTTCTTTTTTCAACTTTTGTTTATACGCAACTTCTTTAATTCCTACCGCATCATGTAAACTCTTTTTTCGCTCTAATAAGCCATTCGATTCTAATTGCTTTAATAAATCTTTAATCTTAAGACTATATTTCTTCTTTTCAAGTTGTTTTGTCTGATTTTTAATCGGGATACCTATTTTTTCAAAAATAATCAATGGTGTAATTATCGAATCTTTATTCTTGAACTCTGTTTCAATAAAGTCTATTAACCAATTCTCTTTGATCTGGTCAAGACTTAAATTATCTATGTGTTGCTTATATCCCATAACTTTCTACTCACTGCGCTGCATTACAGCACGCAACATTTATCTGTATAATTTAAATGGTAGATTTTGCAGAAAGCGTCTTTGTCGACCAGACAAAAACAAACTGAAACACCTCCAACCTACCATTAAACATTACGAACTGTTCTATTGCAGTACTTTATGGTTTCAGGCTATATTTCCGATATAGAATCTACCATTTTTTCTATTTCGTCTTTTGTCTGCTTATTGATATCTAACAAGTTGCAATATATCCTGAAGACTTTATTGTTAATTGTTAATGAGCTATTAATAACAAATTTAGAGTCTGTTTTATAAGTTCTTGTATTTTTAGTTGATTTAGAAACTGTTTTCTTTTTATACGATGATTTTCTTTTTTTTGATTTATTAATCTTTCTCTTCACTAAAGGTTTACTTGAACCTTTATCCCACAATATCTCAAAGAAGGTATTTTTATTATTCTTATGATAAATTTTACATTTATCCTTTAATTCAACAATGTTCCAATTTGAATGTATATCAAGTTTAAACCTTTGTTTTGGATTTTTGTAATTTTCTTGAGATAACAGAGATAAACAAGAAATTAAGAAAACTGATGTAAAAATTATTATTTTATTCATAAATAAGTATTTAGTTATAGTGTTAATTCAATTATTGTTTCTAAAAGTGTTATATGTTCATGCTAATTTCTTAATCGATTATTTTTACTTTAGATTTCACTATTTTCTTAGCCCATAATTTTATCTGTATGCGGTACAACATTTACACCTGCATAGTTTATGTGGCAGGATTCTACCATTAAATATTACAGGATGTAACGGCCTTTTTAATATCATAACAGTCCCATTTCATATAAAGTCTCCTTCTTGATTTTACCTGAATGATCAATTTTTCTAAGAGACTTTAGCATATTATTTTCAGTATAACTAAATAAAAATTTGATATCACGGACAACTTCTTTTGTTTCAACATCTACTTTATTATGCTTAATTGATTCAACATATTTATCTGAGATATAATTAAAGGAAAATTTATGCCGATTACCTTCTCCATTAATATATATATTCAATTCACGTATTTTATCATTTTCATTATAGAGATAGGATATCTTAATTCGAGATTCATTATCATTAATTATTTTTTCTTGGATAAGTCCATCTATATATTTAAACGATATCGAATTCTGAAAATATGTACCATATTTTACTATTGAAATTAACTTTTCATCTTGGTAAAAATATTTGATTGAGTCACGAATATTTCCTTTTTTATCGCATCCTTTTTTTACTTTTAATTTTCCATCTGAATAAAAATCATATTCGATAATTTTATCTATATTCTTTATTTTATGGCTTTTACTTTTTTTATAATGAATAACTTTTGCAGACCGATCATTCTGCATATAACCTTCAATTAAATAATATGTTTGATCTTTTGAATCGTAAACTGTTTTTATATATCTACCTTCTTCCGATTTATCATAATCATATGAAATTTTCCTGTCTTCTTCGCGAAGGTTAAATGATTTTAATTGCCCATTTTCATAGTGAATTTTTTCCTCAATATTTTTTTTAGGATAAGATAACGTAATTAATTGTGCATCTACATTAAAGACTAACTCATACATCAGATTTTTCTTATGTTTTGCTCTAAAATAAACATCTGAACCTTCTAAAAAAGATGATGAAAAAGAATTTTTTAAGATTTTTCTAAACTCTATTTCAGCAAAATCTAAAGCACTATTAATATCTGAATTTTCTATATAACAATCATTACAAAGTGTTTTACTATCAAAATAATTAGAAACATTAATCTGCTCATCATATGAAATTGGAATCCCTAAAGATTTTTTTACCTTTAGTTTACTAAATAACTGTCTTATAATAACTTCTTCTATTTTATTATCAATAATATCTTTACTTATCTGACATTTTCCGATTATAAAGAAAAGAGACAATATTATTAATATAAGTAATTGTTTCATGCTTAAAATTTAAATTATATACTTCTAAAAAAATTGTATAATCTTCTTAATGATAACTAAAAAGAATTTAACTTATCAAATATTTGGCCACAAAATATAGTATAAGAATAATAGCCAACTGAGCAGCACTTCTCTTCAAGTTACAAGAAAGATGAAGCGAGCGAAAACACTTGATTTTACTACTATCTCAGCTATTTTTTTATACATTATTTTAAGCAGTATTAATACTTAATTTTTAATGTATTTCCGTCCAAATATTTCCCCTTAGAATATGATATTTCAAGTTTTTGAGTAGCAGACATTCCAATTGTCTCTCCATCCTTAAGTGTCACATCAGAAGCGATCACATAGTGAGCCATATTAAACATTATTTCATTCAACTCTTCCAAAGATTTATTGGAATTAATTATCTCCATCTCATGCTTATTGAAATCTGCCAATCCATAGGTATAAATAGATTGTTTTCCTTTTTCTTGTCTTATTCCAAAATAAATCCAGTTATAAAGTGGCAAATCTTGTTCTAACATCATCTCTGTATTTGCCAAATAGAAATCCTTTTTTATTAATAACGTCCGACCACCAATATAAACTCCTAATGCTTTGCTATTATTTAAAATAGCAGCAGCTACTTTATTAAATAAAATATTTTCTTTAACAGGATTTTTACCTGCATCCATAATTGATAAGATCACATGCCCTCTGTGCTTAGTTGCCTCTTTAACACCATCTTGCCAGTAATAATTGTATTCTGCTGTTGATTTTATCTCATCACCAGGAATCGGCATGGGCATATTTGCAATCGCAATACTATAATTATCAATAACAAGAATCGATGTTTCTTTATCCGATTCCTTATCATCAACAGATAATTCCCATTTATCTCTCAATTCGGCTACTAGTTTGTCAATCTGCATTGAGTTTGCATCTTCTAAAAGAATCATACCGAGTATTGGTTTTGTCGTATTTGAGTTACGCTTATTTTTAAAGCTGAAAAGTCCCATTAATATTAATCCTGTTAGTGTATATATAAATAGTTTTCTCATTATCTAAAGGTTGATATGTTAATCAGTCCGTTCATTGGTTTATAGTTAGCAAAGTGCTGATAATTTTGCTTACAACATTAGATGTATGATTTCGTAAGAGATTTAGGGTTTCAAACCTATCAAGTTACTACCCAAAATTGATGCGGGTAGTGCCGCTAAGAAACCTCTGAAACCCTTATGAAATACACACATTGTTGTGTATATTTTTTTAGTTATTATCAATGTGTTGTACAAACCCATAGTGCTCTCTATACTTAATTGTTCCATCAGGTATTTCATCAAATGCTCGATAAAATAAATACTTTTTATTTTGGTCTATCCCATTAAAAATATCACCTATGACTTTTTGAATTTCAATATTTTCCTTTCTTAAACTTGCTGTATCCTTTAGGTCAATCTGAGAATAATACCTAATCATTGGAAAATGTCCTTCATCAATTTTCTGAGGATGGATATTAAATATTTGAGGTTTTGTAGCAACTTGCTTTACAACAATTGGAAATTGATGTTTTAAATTTATTTCATTCATTACTTGCTTCTGTAAATCTCTAAAATCCTTATCTTTTTGATATTGTATAAATTGATTTGCAGGTCTTAAACATTGTTGTCCAAGAAAAAGATTATTAGCAGCATCTATCAAGTTTTTTTTCTCAAAATCTCCCTTTGCAATTTTGAAATAATCAATCGCTGTTTTGCCATCAATCGTATACTGTCCAAACTGAAAAATATTTAGTTTCCAAGTATTACCATACAATCCATAGATTAAAGTAATCAACATAGCATCTTCTGTATTTTTTGGTAATAACATTGAGATAAACATTTTCTTATTTATTGCCTTATAATGAACAATATAATCATAATCGTTATTTGCTAATCCAGAGAAGATAGTGTTTGAAACATTCTTTTTTGTATTTTCTATGTAAAGCTGGTCTTTGTACTCAAATTCTTTATCTTTTAGAATTTCATTGGTAAATTCAAAAATAGAATCAAGCTTGGCTTTCCCAACCTTTTCCATTAGTTTTTCTGAAAAAACGTTTTTTGCTAATTCAGGATTGTTGTTTTGAATCGCATTAATTAACTTCTTATCAAGCTCAACAATCTCCTTTTTTATCGTACTCGGAATATTTTCGTTTTTAAAAGTCTGATTATTATTTAGCTTACATCCTTGAATCAGAATACAAATTGATAGAGAAACCCAGATAGTTTTTATGTTCATTTTTATTCAGTTTTGTATTATTCTATCGTATTATGCAAATGGCTCACAATGATCTCGGCTATGAGTAGTTGTGTGGTTTATCACTTAAATTTGCAAGTACACACCAATTTGGGAATTCCGCAAGAATTTCCAAAGTAGGCGAGAACCAGCAATTACTTATAGCCATATGTTTTTATTTTTACTTTTCGTTTAATCTTAGCCTTATATTTTAAATTTAAAAAATAACTTTCATAATATTTAAATGAAAAATGAGATATAGTAATTGTTATAAATATTACACAAACATTGATTATAATTATATCAAACGTGTTTTGAAAACCAAGCTTAGAAATCACCTTTAAATAAATCAGCCCTACCAATTGCATAGCTATTGCGTGATACATATATATTCCGTAAGATATTTTGCCAAGGTAATTCATTGTTTTATTCTGAAGTACTTTAATTGGTTTTAAAGCTAGAGCGGAAATTACAAATCCAAATAATATGAAACTAAAAAGGTTGTAAAAAAATGGATTAAAGTTATTTGTGAATATACCTGTTGTAAAATATGTGATGAATATTAATAGCGTTGGATATCTTAACTTCTTAATTAAAGTTTGAAAAAAATTATGACTATAAAGGATAGCGCATAAACCACCAAACGAAAAGTAAAAGAATAACATATTATATTCTTTAAGGAAAACTAAATATTCTGAAAAGTATATTAGAAAATAAATGGATGTAAATGCACTTAAAAACAATATTATTCTTTTTAATGGTAGTAATAGAAATAATGGGGCGATAAATAAATAAAATTGTTCTTCAATACCAATAGACCATAAAATTTCTAATATACCACCTGGTGAATAATTACTAAAAATGTTTGGAAAAAAAGTGACTGATAAAAATATTCCAGATAATAAATCATAATTATTTTCAAATTCAAAACCAAAGAATGGTAAAATAAGGCGATAGTATAAGAAACCAAAAGTCAAGATTAAATAGTATAAAGGAAAAATGCGTAATATTCGTCTTGTATAAAAGCTTTTTAAGTTAATTGAATTTGTCTCTTTTTTCTCAACAAAAAGTTGTTTAATAATTAAAAATCCACTTAAAGAAAAAAACATATATACAGCTTCTGTACCTTTATGAAAAATAGCCAAATCATTAAAAAAAGGAAATCCTCTATTTTTGCTAAATTGTGCAATATGAAATATAACCACTAACAAAGCTAAAATGAAACGAATTGGTGTTATATTTGGGATGCGTTTTGATTCTTTCAAATTTGTCATTAATTCTCGTTGTCAAATATTGCCTAACATCCTTATATATCTATTGCTTTTATCGTTATTATATGTTACCCAAAGTATTACCGTAAGTACCTGATTTAAGGATACTATATAAAAAATCTATATATAATATTATTGAAAAATCTATGTTACTAAAAAGAGTATCTTTAATCATTGTTCAAAAAAAATTACTTGACCTGATTTAATTAAAATTCTGGTTAAAAATAATAATAGTTAGTTAAAGTTTTAAATGTTATTCTTTTGTTTAAAAAATTATATTCATTAGTTGTATAGATCAATAGGAATTTGAGAACTCTCAATAGATCCAAAGATCACCATTAGCTATTTTCAATCATTTTGCACCAATATAGAATATAGTATGTTGTAATAACTTGAAAAAAACAAAGGGATTAAATATTTCTATCTAATCCCTTCTAATATATTATCAATATTACTTTTTTACTGTTAACACCTGTTATTTTCTATTTCTTATATCTTCAATTTCTTTAAAAATCATGAATGAATATAAATTATCAGTAGGAATTCTATAAACTCGCTCATAGCTCTATTTATTGGGTGTAGTTTATTCCTTCAATCTATTCCTCAAATCCATTTGTTCATGTAAAATTCTAATAACCTCAACTTCAATGTCAGAAAGGATGTGGTAAAAAATAATATGCCTACCAATTTTTAAGCCTAATATTTCATCACTAATTTCAATATACTTTTTCCCAACATTAGGATTTATACCAATTTCTTTACAAGCTGACTTTATTCCCTTATAATATTTGTCAGCTTGATTTTCAGACCATTTATATGTGGTATATTTCCAAATGTTAGATAAATCATTAATGGCTTTTTGTCTCAAAATTACTCTAGCCATTTTTCTTTCTTTCTTCTTTTAATTCATTAAGATGACTGTCAAAGTCAAAATCTTCAACTCGTGGACTGTTTAATCCTTCTTGGATTGCATTTTTTAGAGCAATTACTTTATTTTCTTCTTCCTCAAGTAATCTTAAACCAGCCCTAACAACTTCACTTACATTCTTATATCTTCCCGAAGAAATACTGCTTTTAACAAAATCGTCAAAATGATTACCTAGCGTTATTGATGTATTCTTATTCATAACTTATTTTTTACAAAAATACCAAATATTGGTATTAACAACAAGAGATTGTTTTTGTGGATTAGGATATTAACAACTTATAAATTGATCTTATGTAATTTTCCTATTTCATTTTAATCATATACAAAAGCATAAATTCTTTGATATAATTTAATGACAATATTAATATTCGCAACAGAGTTGCATTTATAGTCTAATATGTTAAATTTGCAACGAGTTAGTACACGAATTTTATGTAGTTTAACAAGCATTAGTGGCAATTGCATAATATTTGTCCAGCTTAATAACTCACTTAATCAATATTTTTACAAATGGAAAATAAGCCAATTCCGGTTACAATTATAACAGGTTTTTTAGGAGCAGGTAAAACAACCATATTAAATAACATACTGAAAAATAGTGGTAATTCTAAAATGCTGATTATCGAAAACGAAGTAGGTGAGATAAACATTGATGGAAGTCTTTTAGAAAAAGGTAATAACAACAGTGTTTTTGAACTTACCAATGGTTGTATTTGCTGTTCACTAAATGCTGAATTAGGCACCTTACTAAATAGTATAATATTATCGAAAGTAAAATATGACCATTTACTTATTGAAGCTACTGGGATTGCTGATACAACCGAGATTGTACAAATGTTTAATGGTAACAGAATACAAAAATATTTTAAGTTAGATAGCGTAATTTCAATAGTAGATACTTGCCAATTTCTGAAATACTTATCCCAATACAATGAAATACGCAAGCAAGTTTCCCAATCAGATATAGTTCTTATTAATAAAATAGATTTAGTGAATCAAAATGTACTATCTGAAGTAATTGAGAAAGTTAAATCAATAAATCCGTTTGCAAGTATTGAGCAATGCAAATTTGGGAATACAAACCCTAAAAAATTGTTAAATAGAAATGCATATAATTCTAAAAATATTGAGAAATCAATCATTAATTTTGATTCACTTACCTATGTGCAAAAACATTCAATCGAATCGGCTAGTATAAAATTAGATGGAGAATTTAACATGGAGAAAATTTCCAATTGGCTCGAAACATATTTAATGAGTTATGCTGGTAAAATATTAAGAATTAAAGGAGTTTTAAAAATAAAAGATATAAAGCATAAAATTATTCTTCAATCTGCTGGTGATCAGTTTCAAGTTTATCAAGGAGAAGTGTGGGAAGAAGACGAAATAAAGCTTAGTAGACTCGTTTTTATTGGTACTGAATTGAAAAAAGATGAAATTGAAACAGATCTTAAAAACCTTTTATAAACGAAAAAAAGAAGGCTTAATAAAAGAAAGTAACGGTTAAAGCGCAATAGCAATACATCTAATTTACAATCAATGATACACACACAATCACTACAATACAAATATAAAGAAGGAAAACATTTAAGTTTTCCGGATATTATGGTTCAAAGTAATGACCAATGGTTATTAACTGGTAAGTCAGGTTCCGGAAAAACAACGTTTATACATTTACTAGCTGGAATCCTATCTCCCCTCTCTGGTGATATTATAGTTCATAACACTAATATTTCAAAATTTAAGCAGTCGGGTTTGGATAAGTTTAGAGCAAAAAATATTGGATTAATTTTTCAGAAGAATTTGTTTATAAATTCATTAAATATGTTTCAAAACCTGCTTATTACCCAAAAGGTGGCAAAAGCTAAAACAGATAAGCAATTTATTGAACATATATTAGACGAATTGCATATTACTGAATTATCAACCAAGAAACCATTTGAGTTGAGTCAAGGTGAACAACAGCGTTTTTCAATTGCCAGGGCATTGGTAAATAAGCCTAAAGTAGTTTTAGCCGACGAACCTACATCAAGCTTAGATGATGAAAATTGCAACCGATTTATTGAGTTAATTAAAACTACTTGTCTTCATTATAATGCAGCATTATTAATTGCTACCCATGATTCACGTCTCAAACAATATTTTAAAAACTCAATTTCTTTAAGTTAATACCATGACACAAATATTAAAACTGACTATAGCTCAACTAAAAGCTAAACCATTCAATACTTTCCTGAGCATTTTAATGTTTGCCATTGGTGTGGCTATCATTTCGGTATTAATTCATTTTGAAAATCATCTGGATAAGAGATATAAACAAAACCTGGCAGGTGTTGACCTGGTTGTGGGTGCAAAAGGAAGTCCATTGCAACTAATACTTTCATCTGTGCTTCATGTTGATAATCCAACAGGTAATATCGACTTAAAGGATGCAAGAATAATTTCTAAGAATCCTATGGTAGAAAAAACCATTCCTATTGCCTTAGGAGATAATTATAAAGGATTTAGAATTGTAGGTACAGATAGTGAATATGTAAAACTGTATCAAGCAAAATTACAATTGGGAAAATGGAATGAAAAATCCATGGATGTTGTTTTAGGAGCCGAAGTAGCTAAAAAAACCAACCTAAAAGTAGGTGATGTATTTTCCGGAGTACATGGTTTTATGGAACATGGACATCATCATGATAAACACAAATATATTGTAACTGGTATTTTACAATCCAGAGGTTTAGTAATTGACCGGTTAATATTAACCCAGGTAGAAAGTGTTTGGGAAGTGCATCACCACAATGAACACGATGAGTCTGGAGAGAAATGTACTTGCGATAAATGTCACGATCATGAACACACAGAGGAACATGAACATGGAGATAACCATCACCATGAAGAGGATCATGAACATCATAAATCAGATGACCATCATCACCATGATGAAATTGCAGAACATCAACATAAAGCAAATAAAGAAATTGAAAACATTCTTGAAAAAGTAAAAAATAAACAAGAATTAACAGAGCATGAATTTAAGATTTATAATGAATATAATACTGGTAAACAAATAGTATCTAATCAACCAGAAGGTGAAATTACGGCTTTACTAGTAAAATACCGAAATCCAGGCGCTGCAACCATGTTACCGAGATTAATAAATGAAAATACCAGCTTACAAGCAGCATCTCCTGCCTTGGAATTAAATCGGTTAATGTCGGTTCTTGGGTATGGATTTGATGCTCTTCGTTTTTTAGCCTGGGCTATTATTTTCTTTTCTGGATTTAATGTTTTAGTACATTTATTAAATACTTTGAACCAAGGGATTTTTGAAATTGCATTATTAAGAGCATTAGGATTATCAAGAATACATATTTTTATGCTTATGTTATTTCAAGGAATATTGCTAGCCTTGTTAGGTTGGATTACAGGAATTATTTTATCTCATGGTACTTTTATATTAATTGCTCAAAATCTTAAATACTTCCATGCTCCTGAATTTACCTTAATATTGAACAAAGAATTATTCTTGTTAGTTTATACTCTAATAGTTGGAGTTATTGCCGCAATTATCCCGTCTATTAAAGTTTATAATTACGATATACATTTTTTACTAAATAAGATATGAAGCATTTAAGGTTTATCTGCCCTTTTATTATGCTATTATTTTCTTCTGGATTATGGGGACAAGAAGAAAAGCTAAACCATTGGGATTTGCTATTAAATGATATTAAAGTAAAGTATGTTTATCATGATTATTACGAAACATACTTTCCTATTGTAAAATTTGGAAAAGAACTTAAAAAGTTGGATGGTCAGCAACTGGAGTTAGAAGGTTTTTTTCTTCCGGTTGATGTAACAGGTGCTGTGTTGGTTCTTTCTTATAATCCCATGAGTACTTGTTTCTTTTGTACTGGTTCTGGCATAGAAACAATAATTGAAATTGATGCAAAACCCGAGCTGATAAAGAAATTCAATAATTTAAAAACAGATAACTTCATTAAGGTTAGAGGTAATTTTAAACTTAACAATGAAAATTACGAACATTTGGTTTACATACTTAATGATGCAGAGTTGATACAAGTAATAAAATAAGTGAGCTTCTAATCCCTAAGGATTTCCTCTATTTTTATGAATTTCTTAATTTCATAAAAGTAGAGGGGTTAGAAATTCTTTTAGCTCCTATTAGGTTCTGTAGCATGTGTCTTGTTCTGGTGGACAAAGACAAAATACGAGTTACAAAACAACCCAAACACTAATCTGCTATTAAATATTAGAAGTTATTATTCATGCTGCCTTGAAATAATCTTTCCTGTTTCATTTCCTTCTTGGGTTCCATCGGGAAAGTATAAAATGTAATCAAACATATCATCAATATTTTTTATTACTTCTTGTCCTGCTTTTAAATTCTTAACAATTTGTGGGTCGTTCTGAAGAAGTCCTTTTATTGTTTTTTCTTCCCATTTAACAACTTCTACCCACATCCATTCTCTTTCTCCTGCAATATTTTCAAATGGAAACTTAATCAACAAATGAGTTCCAACTGGAAATCCCTGTGAAAATTTATTATACAATTCGGGAATTTTCTCTTTTGCTCTTTCACTTGCTGCAAGCAATTCATTATCATGGCTTAAATATGTAACTTCGTCTTTAAAACCAAATACCTTAGCAATTAATTCATCTTGCCTAATCTGTGGATTTTTTTTAGGAAATCCAATCTCTATTATTCTGTTCTGTGGATCTCCTTCCTCCCATACTCCTTGAACAATACTAATCTCCGCTTTCTTCTCTGCATTGTCCTCAAGCGAGTTAAGCAATTCCGATTTTAATTCTTGATTTGAAAGTAATTCAATGTCAATCGATAACTTTCCTTTTTTATCAATTGTTTTTTTATCGATAATAGTCTGCGCTGTAAGATTTATCAAACTTGCAACGCTTTGATCGCTATGACATGATAAATTTTCTATGCAAATATCTGGTAATCCGAATTTTAACATTCCTAGAGTAATTGCTCTACAATAGTCATTTTTTGGATATAGGTGTATTGTAATATGCTTGCTTATATTAAGCGAATTGTCTTTAATCAATCTATTCTCATTCCAAAACTCTTTGGTGAAACATTCTCTCGTTTCGGAATCCCATATGATATCATTCTCACTTAATATCAGCTCTGTAACCAGCTTATTTGCGTTCTCCATAGTTGAGAGCATTTTTTCCTCAACACATAAAAAATCAAGTAGTATTACAAAATTAGATATTTGAAGAATTTCTTTTTGTTCATCACTTAAACCATGACTACAATAGCTAAGAAAATCAATGTCAGGAGGTATAAAATCTTTCTTTACATTTATAACCTCTTTTACTACAATTTGAGAACCTTTTATGTTCTCTGGATTTGGTACTGAATCAATTATTTCAAAATCGGAATATTTTTTTTTGACTAATTCGATTACATCTGATTTTGTCATATGAGAATCTGGAGTGTAATAAATCCCATATTCGAATAGTATTTGTTCATCATTAAGTTTACCGTCCGGAACTTTTTTCTTTCCACTTGAACAGCTTAAAATCAGATTTAAAAAAATTATCCCTAAAATTATAATCCTTTTTCTCATGCTTAGGTTATTTCTTGCAATTGTTTACAGCGGTATTGTATAAAAATATTTGAAATTAATTACAACTGAGGCATGTATTTGTTATGATCTTCTGTTTTAAATTCTTTTACATTCTCTTTAGAATTAGATTTATAAAATAACTGTCTATCCATTTTTAATTACTTTGCTACTTTATATCACCCCAAACAATTACATTGCAAAGACTAAATTCCATTAAACATATTTCTATTTGGTAATATAGAAGCTCGAGGTTCTCTACCAATTATTTTTCCATACTCACCTGATTCTATCCATTTAATTAATTCAGCTGCTCGCATAACTGTCCATGGGTGCGAGTTGTCCAAGGTAGATATAAACTTAAAAGCTTTATTCATATGGTTTTCATCTAACATTTCAAAATTACGAGCTTGATCAAGAAAAGCTTCGTAATTCATCTTATGAAAGTGATTTACAGGCATTCCTGCCATTTTCATCATGGCTTTAATAGCAGATTCCTGATCCTGACAAGTCAATAAACCAGCTCTATCTGCTGTAAATTCCGACATTCGGTACCAGTGATATAGTGCATATTTTATTGGTTCTGTAATTAATCCTCCTAAACCTAATGTTGCTGCACTAAAAGCACCTGCCAAATGAGTAAAAACCTGTGCCATCATATGGTATAACATATGCAAGCTTTTGATATGACCTACTTCGTGCCCTATTACATAAAGTAATTCATCTTTATCTAATAAATCAATTGTTCCCGAATTAAGAACAATCAATGGTTTTTCTGCACCAGTTGTAAATCCATTTACACTATATCCCCAACTTAAATATAAATCAGGAATATTTCTTACTCCTAAAATTTCACAAGCCTCTTCAAGTGATTTATAAATATCCGGATAGTTCCTTCTGGTAATTTGAATATTACTACCAGTATATTGTACAGTGTAAATTCTTTCAATTGTTTGGCTTACAATAAACTTACTTACTTTTTCTAATCCAGGAGTACGTTCTAATGTGTTTAGTGCCTTTCTGTCGAATGCATGCTCATATTCTTTGGGATTAAGATTGTGCAGTACTTTTTGTCTCATAGTTTATAAAAATTGAATGAGGCATAAAGATGTACAATTTATTTTGATCAATAAACAAAATGGAGGATTAAATTCAATGGTTCACTATAACAAAATTATAGTTGTAATAACACATAGAATATCTAATCCTCTTACTTCTCTATTATCCCTGAAAAAATTTTTATTTTATTTTAAACACCACATTTGTCTCAAGCCGACAGTCTTTTACTTTAGCTCACAGGTCTATTTTTTGTGTTCGTGATTTCCGCTTTGCTCCAATTCTTCCTTCAGCCGAAGAAAGTAAACAAAGAAGACCGCCGCTGACATGAAAAAGCTAAAAATCAATGCTCTTCGCTAAAAGAAAAGAACTCGCTGTGCTCAAACAGCTTTTCTTTCTTAACGCTATATTTATTAGTTTTTAACACTTTTACATGAAGGCGGATTAGTTACTCTTACATAACACACACCTTCATATATCACTATAAATGTATAACTTACAAATCCCACCCAATTTTTAATCAGACACTAATGATTTTTTAATGGAATTTTCACCTTCCTTTTTTAACTAGAGGTGCGGTATACAATAAGAAATACTTTTCTTAATTTATGTTAATCTCATCCACAAAAATCCAAGGTAACTTACCTGCACCAACATGCCATTTAGGTAATGTGCCATAGTTTTTGATTACAATTTTTACATGTTGAGCTTTATAACTCGAAAATTTTACATTATGAAAATTCAATTCCGTATGGTGTTTCGATACTGAATGGTATTTCTGAGTTTTCAACTTCTTGTAATTTCCACTTCCTTCTTTTGCGTAAATGGTGATGCTTTTAGGTGGGAACCTCCATTTTTGAGTAGCTGTAAGTGTTGAAACTTGCACTCCCGAAATATCAACTGGCTGGCCTAAATCAAATTCTACAACCAAGTCTTTTTCATTCAAACCAGTCCACTTTTTATCCCTAAAGTCTGTTGTACCAAAAACTTCATCAATTAATTGTGAACCATTGGGATCACCATACTTATTTGGTTTTTCTTCTAAGCTTATTTTTGGAAATCCCTTTGGAAGATCATTTAAAACAGTTTTTGAGTATCTTTTAGAATAGACATCACTTGAATAATATCCTTCTGCAATTGCTATCGCTTTTAAGTGTGTATTGTCTGTAATTTCAATCGGCTTTTCGTAGAGTTTAGATTTTTTAGAAGGAGTAGTACCATTTAAAGTGTAATAAATCTTTGCAGTTTTTGTTTTAGACGAAAGTGTTACTTCTATCTTATCTTTAAACCTATATTCCTGATTTTCGTCTTGCACTTTTTTACATTTCGAAGTAATTCGAACTATATTGTCCGATAATTCATCATCAAGTTGAATTCCTTCTACACCTCTTATAACAATGTTGTTGTTATCTTGTGGAGCATTAATTCCACTCATTTCCAAATTAAAAACATCATCGAATACAAATGGAGGACGAAAGTCTTTGTCTTCAAGTTTCAGGGTGATGTTCTTCATTGAAAGACCTTTGACATGACGAGCATAAAATCCCCACGATGGTAATTCTCCGAATTGACTATACTCAGGATATTTACTAATTCTTTCTGGAACATCATCAAGTTTATTTAGGTCGATGTATGCTATATCTTTTGAAGATTTTCCGGGATAAGTAATTTCAATATTCTCAAGTGTTACATTTTCAATGTAATGGTCTGGAATACCAGTAATTGGCGCAGGATATTGATTATGTGGCTCACGGGGCATTGGTCCTTCAAAGGCATAACCTTCATCTGGTCTTCCGTAAGGCACTTCGCATGTTAAGTCTTTTATGGTAATATTCTTTACATATCCCGGCTTATCTCCACTCCTGTGACCTAATCGTACAAATAAGGCATTGCCAGTATTTTTTCCTACCATATTAGAAACATGGATATTCTCAATATCGCCACCATCAACTGATTCGATAGCAATCATAGAACGGAAAGTATCAAAAACCTTAATGTTTTCGATAGTTACATTTTTAAAACCTCCTATTGAAGCAGTACCAAATTTAATAGCACTCGCACTTGACCTAACAGTACAATTTGCAATGTATATTGAATCGTTACAATGTCCGGGATAGTATGATTTTAAGCAAATCCCATCATCAGCGGCATTTACATTACAATTGGTAATTCTAACATTTCTACAATCGGAGATGTCCATTCCATCATTATTCCAGAATGCACGGCTTTCAACTGTTATTCCATCAATACGCACATTGGTACAAAGTTCATATGTTTGTACCCATACTGCCGAGTTTTTTATGGTTATCCCTGAAACTGTTACATGATCAGATTCCATAAACATTAATATTTTTGGTCGCTCAGTTTCTCTTATTCGCTTATTTCCATGATCGTACTCTTTAATTTCGTACTCTCCTATTTTATGAAGGCTGTCCATCACATGAACCAAGACTCCTCCCCTTCCATCAATTGTACCTTTACCTGTTATAGAAATATTATGAGTATCATGAGATAAAATCAGAGCCAACTTTGAATTATCATCCGTTTTGGGTGACACAGGCATTCCTTCTACATCTATTTTCCAATAATCTCGCGGATCAATACTTCCATACAATGTAGCTCCCTCTTCAATGTGTAACTCTACATTACTTTTTAATATTAAACTACCAGAAACATAATCACCTTTGGGAAAAATAATCCTTCCTCCTCCCCTTTCACTTACCTTATTGATAAGCTTTTGAATATTTACTGTATTTACTGTTTTAAGATCACCAATAATATCATGATCTGTAGCCAAGAATTCTGAATCAATTTTACAGGCATTAAATAATACCAATGAAAGTAAAATGTATAGGAATGTTCGTTTCATATGATTAATTTTTTTCTTTTTGGTCATATGCAACTCGCCAAAATTAATCATCCTTGTGTGAGAACTTTTAACATGGCTCGTTTCATCTTTGTAAGTGTTTATTGTATTTAATTTATTCATTATTTAGATTTCTTAGAAAAAATTCAACATTCTAAATTAGCTTTGTATTTCTCATTTCTATTAAAATTAACAATTAATGAGGTAAAAAACATGTAAAAACTGAATTTTACGCAACTAAATATCAAATGCTTATAAAGAGAAATACACAAATATCAATACAATTAAACAAGATACTAAATAGTAAGGTCTTTGTAAATACAACAACCTTGCGTACTTTGCTAAAATATCTCGTTGAAGCATCATTAAAAGGTGAATCACCTAAAGAAATGCAAATTGCCTACGATTTATTTAGGGAAAATATAAGTGAAGGTAAAGAAAAGAATGTCCGCATTTACATTTCTAACCTTAGAAAAAAACTGAATGAATACTATTCTCAAGAAGGCAAAGAGGATATGGTTCAGATAGTGATTCCTAAAGGAAATTATCTTTTAACTTTTAACTGGAATAAAAAGGTGCTGGTACAGAATTACCTTTATAAATCAGCTCCTGTTTTACTTACTTTAAGCATTATCATTCTCCTGTTAAATATTTTATTGTCAAATAAACAAACTGTTCCGGAACAATCGAAATACAATCCCTGGAAATCATTCTATGAAACAAAATATCCAACTCTTATTATACTTGGTGATCATTATTTTTTCGATTTTCGTGTTAATTCAAAAAGTGTAGTAGCAAGAAACCATAGAATCAATTCTGATAAAGATCTTGAAGCTTACATTCAGAGTGGTTACTATCAAGATGCAGAGATAAAGAAGATTGATTATGCATATTTAAACAGGCAAACATCCTATGCTATGTTTAAAACTCTTGAGAATATTGTTCCATCAAATAACGAATTTGACCTTACCTTTAATAGTTTAACTAATTGGGAAGATATCAGTAATAAAAACATTATATATATATCATCGTTCAAAACCCAAAGTTTTCTAACTCTGCTTCATAAAGAGATTGGATTCGAGTACGACACAAAATCTTTACAATTGAACTATCATGTAAGCGACTCAATAATTGTGTATAAGCAAAAATCTGTCAATAACAGACATACTGCTTATGTTGCAATGGTTTGTTTTAAAACAAAAGATGGAAGAAACTATATTTCTTTTCAGTGTGAACAGGATATTGGAAATAAGGCTTTATTGAAATATTTAAGTGAACCGACAAATTTAAAAGAGCTTGAGGAGAAGTTGGAAGTAGTTAAATACGCAGAACTATAAAGTAATTTTTGAAGTTAAAGGTCATGGTCAAACTGACTTTGTAATAAAACCTATTAGAGTGGATCCAATTACTGTTAATATTAATGAGCTTTGGCCTTGACTGATGTATTAAGTATCAACGAAAATGCACTTTAATAGAGGATCATTAAATTTTAAACAAATGTCACCTAGAGACAGGAAGAATGGAACATGGAACAAGAAGAATGGAACTCTTTATTTGAACGTAAATAACTAATATTCACCACCTATATAAGACTAACATAATGCTGTTAAAATCATATTTTTAACATTAAAATATTAGAGGTTGCCCCTTTTCTGAGGCAACCTCCAATTTTAAATCACACTGAATAAGTCCTATTTAATATATATCTTACTCAATTTGTTCTCAACCTTCACAAAGTATAGTCCTGGTGCAAGATGACTTACATTAATCTCATTACCATTAGTTTTTTCAGAATAAACAACCATACCTGTAGAATTATAAATCACTACTTGTACTTCGGATGTTACATTTGAAATATAGAAGTGGTCATCAGCAGGATTAGGATAAATCAGATAATCACCTGTTGAATTGCTAGTTTCTACTTGATTATCTGAAGCAACGCTTCTTAAACTACCTGGATTAGAATCATACCAATTTCCATCTCTGTACCAACCTTCTCCACAACGATAAAGGTCTGCAGTTTGGCTACCATTACCATTAAATATTACATTAGCACATGTAACTCCATCTATTCTATGTATTAACCAACCATTTCCTTCGCTATCCATAGGAACACCTGGCCATGACATAGAAGGAATTCCATCACCCCAGTAATAAATATTAGTATAGTTTCCATAATAATGTATAACTAATTCATCCTCATCACCTGTTGGTTTGGTAGTCCATCCATTGTTATACCAAACAATACCATCAGCTTCTCCGTCACTATTATCAGAAATATTAATCAGATCGTCTGTTTGACCAGAATTACCATTAAATATTACATTAGCAGAATGTCCCTCAATGGTATATTCGAACCAACCTGTGTATTCACTACTTGCTGTCATTGTTGCACCCGGCCACGATGTTAAATCACCGGCTACTCCATTTACATTCCAAATATGGATAGATGGATTGTTAGATGCAGTAGTTTTCCACATAAATGTTAATGTTTCAACTTGCTGAGCTGTTTTAGATACTACTTGTGATTCGCCCACATCATTATAAGCTATAGCTTTAACTGTAGTTCCTTCGGCAACTTCAAACGAACCATTATAACTTGTACTCGACTGACTTGGTGTTGAATTATCTGTAGTATAATAAATAACTCCATTTTCGGTAGCTGAAATACTTACATTATAATTACCCGACGAATTTTCTCCTCCAATTGTAATTGTTACTGTAGGTACTTTAGGTCCAGGGCAATCTCCAGGACAGCTGTCATACCAGGTTCCATCTCTATACCAACCATCACCAGTACGAGAAAGGTCAGCTGTTTGTTGTGTATTACTACCACCATTAAATACAATAACTTCGGCCGATAAAGCAGTAATAGAATAAGAATACCAATTGTTTCCTTCATCTTTCATTTTTGCTCCAGGCCAAGCTATTACATCTGATACTGGTGCATCTTCTGGTGTTAACACATCATAAAATACATATGCATCTGCCCAGTCGGATGGTTTATACAACCACAATGTCATTGGCTCTATTGCTCCTATTGTATACTTTCTTGAGTTAACCCTTGACATATTTCCTTGATCATTTACTCCTACAATACGAATAGTTTGTGTATTGGAGATAGTAAACGGATTAGTGTAAACATTCCACGCATCTAAATTATCTGTGGATAATGAAGCATCAAATGTATAGTATAACGTAGGATTATCATCCTCTTTATCAGAAATACTTAATACAATCTCTAAAGGATCTTCTGACCATGTAGTTGTTGTAACAAAGTTTACAACTGGTTTATTTACATTAACAAAGTCAGTATCCCATAAAAGAATAATACCTTCGCTATCTGCTGTAAATGTTACCCTACCATTTTCAACTGTTTGCCTGGCCCCTGTATAATAATCCTCAATGGTATGCCCATCAGGGAAGCGGTCAGAAACATCAAAAGTAGCAGTACCATTGGCATTAATGGCAATAATAACATTGTCTTCAAATCCGGTAACCGGATCAACATAATCGCGAGCAAAAGTATAAGGTGAATCTGATAGTTTAGTATGAGTACCTGCACCTATAGAAGGGTGATCTCGACGGAAAGTTCCAAGCTTTTTCCATACATTAAAGGTTGCCTGATCAAAACTTCCCCAGTTCATATCCGAACGGGTATTTTGTTCTTCATCGTCGTAAGTTCCTAAAGGACGGGCTGTTTCATCACCATAGTATGTTTGAATACCTCCTGGTAATAGAAGGAATCCCGGAGCTACTTCGCGTAATCTTGAACGATCATAAAGATGTGTATCATGCGATGATAAATAACTTAATCCATTCCAGGTTCTGTCATTGTTAACTCTGGCATAATCAGCAAATGTACCTTCCAGATTGCTTCTGTTTAAAGAATTAGATTGTAATCCAAAGTTTATAATAGAATTAAAGCCAGCCTGGGTGTGATACTCACTCTTATCAAATCCATGTCCCCATACTTCGCCAGTTGTCCAAAACTCATCATCATTCATCACTTTATTAGGATTTGCAGCTTTCCAGTCCTTTAAGGCCTGAACCGCCATTTCCTTAAGTCTTTTCAGCACATCCTTATCAACATGCTTGGCTGTATCAATTCTGAAACCATCAATTCCAAATTTACGAACCCAATCTATCAACCAAAATATCATATAATTAGAAACAGTTCTTTGAAGTTGCGTTTCATTAAAGAAAGCATCTAGTTCAGCTATTTTTTGATTTAATGTTCCTTCAGCAGTCCATTTAGCCCTTAGTATTCCAGGAATACCAACTTCTTGGGTAGATTCCGTTTTTAAATCAGGTAAGAATCCTACGCACATTGTTAATTCACCACCACCAGTTTCATATCCACTAATATCGGGATGCCTGATCCAATTAGGTCCCCAATAATTGCTTGTCCAATCGCCTGATGAGTAATTCACAAATAAATCATGGTAACTGTGCCATGTTTGACCATTTTGTGGCATCCAACTGCGCCAGGTAGCATCTACTGTTCCATAATTAAACTCTTCCATCTCGTGCATTGTAGCATAACCCGTATGGTTAATTACCACATCCATAACAATACGAATTCCTCTACTGTGTGCTTCATCTACAAATTCCATTAAATCAGCTTCCGTACCCATATTTTTATCCAGCTCTGACCAATCTAATGCATAATATCCATGGTATCCATAATGACGGAAATTACCTGCTGGTCCTCCACCGCACCATCCATGCATTTGCTCAACAGGGGATGTAATCCAAATAGCATTTACGCCAATCTCCTCAAAATATCCTTCTCTTAATTTGGCTGTCATACCTTTTAGGTCACCACCATGGAATTCTCCGGCTCCGGAATTACTATCATCCGGATATTCATTTCCGTTACCATCTAATCCTCTACCATATGAATTATCATTACTTGTATCACCATTATAAAAGCGGTCGGTCATTACAAAGTACACATTAGCATTATCCCATGTAAAGTAATCGGTATTAGGATCTATATTACCATTCTTAACAAAGGATGCTGAAGAAGGATTCGAACTAACTCCATCTATAATGGCTATTGCTTTAACAGTTGTAGATGCGGTTATTGTAAAAGTACCATTATAATTAGTACTTGAAGCTGATGGCGCAGATCCATCTAACGTATAATAAATACTTGCTCCATTTTCTGCCGTAAGTTCTATAGTTACCTCATTATCGAACGTACCTCCATTTGGATTAATAACCGGCATATTTACTACAACACTTCCATTACCATCTACCCAATCATTGTCGTACCAAATAATACCATCGTTAGGATTACTATCCTGGTCTGTAACATTTTCTAAATCTTCGGTTTGGTTATTTCCTCCATCACTAAAAATAAAGTTACCTCCCGATCCTTCAATGGTGTACTCAACCCATCCAGGATTACCCGAACTTGCTTGCATCGTAGCTCCCGGCCAAGTGAATGTTTCATTATTTCCTTCATCAATTATATTCCAAAACCATAATCTTGGATTAGATACATTGGTTTTCCACATAATGGTTAAAGTGGATTGATCACCAATAGTGTAAGTTTTTGAAACTACATCTGAACTAACTCCATTGTTAATTGCGATAGCTTTTACCGTTTTTGTTGAGGTAATGTTGATTGCTGAAGTATACAATGAACTTGATGAGTTTGGAGTAGATCCATCTAAAGTATAATAGATGTTTGAGCCGTTACCTGCTGACATTTCAACCTGAACTGCATTCTGATATGATCCACTATTAGGAGTAATTACAGGATTATCAACAACGATGTTTCCATTCCCGTCTACCCAACCATTGTCGTACCAAATAATTCCATCTGTCGGATTGCTATCCTGATCGGTAACATCTACTAAATCTTCGGTTTGGTTATTTCCTCCGTCACTAAAAATAAAGTTACCTCCCGATCCTTCAATGGTGTATTCAACCCATCCAGGATTACCCGAACTTGCTTGCATTGGAGCTCCAGGCCAGCTAAATGTTTCATTATTTCCTTCATTAATTATATTCCAAAACCATAATCTTGGATTAGATACATTGGTTTTCCACATAATGGTTAAAGTGGATTGATCACCAATAGTGTAAGTTTTTGAAACTACATCTGAACTAACTCCATTGTTAATTGCGATAGCTTTTACTGTTGTTGTTGATGTAATGTTGATTGCTGAAGTATACAATGAACTTGATGAGTTTGGAGTAGATCCATCTAAAGTATAATAGATGTTTGAGCCGTTACCTGCTGACATTTCAACCTGGATCGCATTCTGATACGATCCGCTATTAGGAGTAATTACAGGATTATCAACAACGATGTTTCCATTCCCGTCTACCCAACCATTGTCGTACCAAATAATTCCATCTGTCGGATTGCTATCCTGATCTGTAACATCTACTAAATCTTCGGTTTGGTTATTTCCTCCATCGCTAAAAATAAAGTTACCTCCAGCGCCTTCAATGGTGTATTCAACCCATCCTGGATTACCTGAACTAACCTGCATTGGAGCACCCGGCCAACTGAATGTTTCATTATTTCCTTCTTCAATTATATTCCAAAACCATAGTCTTGGATTAGAAACATTCGTTTTCCACATAATAGTTAATGTGGATTGTTCATTAAATGTATATCTTTCGATAATAACATCTGATTGATCCTGATTACTATAAGCAATAGCCTTAATAGTGGTTTCTGAGTTTAGCGTGAAACTTCCTGTATAACGTATGCTATTCTGATTTGGTGTAGAACCATCCTTTGTATAATAAATAGTTCCATTGTTGGTGGCACTCATTTGGACGGTTACACTACCCGATGAAAAATTACCTCCTGATGGAGTAACTTCTACCTTTGTTTTATTTGTACCCTTCGCCCATACAGCATAATTATTTCCTGATGTTTGTAATGTATACTCTGAACCTGGCGACCAACTGGCAGATCCTAACTTCACTGCTACATTTCCATTAACAATAGCAGCATAACAATTCTGATCAGCTCTCACAATATCCAACGAACTCGTATTGGTAATACCAAAACCTTTACGAACTGAAATTAACTCGTTGATTTTATCTTTTACTCCCCAATCAAAATAATGTGGCCAATATATAGTCGGTGTTCCCGGGTGTGTTAGTAAATAAGCATATCCTATACAAACATTACCTGAGTTTAAAATATTTCTTCCACTATCATATCTTGGTGTATCATGATTTTCGATAAAAGTGGTAGACTGGGCAGGAGACCAACCTATTAATCCCGAAGCTTGTCCCTCGTACCTCAAATAGGAGTAGTTATTATCTTTAATGGCATCTTTAATAGTTGCATAAGTTGGAAAATCAAAGGCCGTTGATTTTTTACTGGTACCATCTACCCAGTTCTGTACTTTTTGCTTATCAAAGTCGTAAAACTCACCAACTGAAAATGTTGGATTAGAAGCACCATTATATTCAGCTATGTATGAAGGCGCAAAACCTTTTACTAAATCGTAACGCCATCCTTTGTATCCAGCATCTTTTAAATATTGTAACCAATCTTTAATCCCCTGTCTAACAATACCATTGGTATGATCAAGGTCTCTGGCTGCTTCATAATTTTCACCTGTATCGTTACCTCCCCGAGGTAAATGTCCGTATCCCGGTTGACTCCACACTTCGTCATTTGAAGTAATAGATCTGGTTCCATCCCATTCCGGATTTTTAAAATCAGCCCAATTTGTAGATCCGTTTCTATGATTAATTACAATATCGGCAATGGGTTCAATACCAACCTGATTTAATCTTGACAGAAGATTTCTGTGCTCTGTTTCGGTTCCAAAACTGTTATTCAAATTATACAATTCTGTAGGCAAATACCCCATTCCTCCGCTAGCTGACGCTGGCTGAGGTAACCAGATCATGTCTATTCCGGCATTTGCCATATCTTGAGCATTGTTAGAAATAATATTGTACCATTCACCTTCGTTGACCTGATAGCAATCCCAATAAAATCCTTGCATAAGAATTCGGGAATCCCCTGCTTGTTGTGCTTGAGTTTTTGACATAAATCCCCATCCCATTATTAATAGGAATGAAAAAATAAGTCGTGTAGTTTTTTTATTCATGACTATTTATTTAGTTAATACTGCCGGATTATTCCGGAGATTTTAAAGGCTAATAACAAGAGTTTAATCACCTCATTAATAACTGGTGCTTTGTTGTTAATTTGATGAAAGAATGCTTGTAGAAATTAGATATCAATATTAGATCTTAAATAAATAACGAAAGTCGCACATCTGTAGAAAAGTGTCATTTACTCCGTAAAAGCAAATCGCAAATTATAAATTAAAACGCCCAACAACCTGATTAACTACACAATACAAACAAATCAACCTTTTATCTTTTTCATTATTTGACACTTGTCTTAAAGCAGAGGTATTAAATATTATAACATAGATATTACTATTTAATACTCATAAAATATTTTTAGCCATACTTTGAGAGTTTTTAAATAGTAAAAAAAGATTATGGGTAACAATAGGTCATTAGGTTTAAGACAAAAGACATGAGACTGATTAACAAAATGCTAAAAATTAATTAACCAAGTTGCATTCAATATTTCATTTCCTTAATATTCAACCCATTACAAAAATCAACCAACTCTATTGTAATAATATGATATTCCTAAATTACCTTATAGCACTAAAGGTGATGTAGGATATAAATCTTTGGGCGTATCTAATAAAGCATCTTCAATTTGATGAATAATAGATTCTTTATCGCGCGATAAAATTCCTTTAAGCATCAATTGGTTAGATACATGATCACTACGATAGATAGTTCCTTTAATATTGAGTTCTTCAATAAATAATTTCATCTCCTTCAAAATTTCGGCAATAGTAAGAGGGGTAAAGTCACCCTTAAATCGTTTCTTGAAATGTTCAATACCATATGGAAAACTAAGGTTAAGGCTAGATAGAAATTTAGGATTTAAATCATTTATTAATCTGGCGGAATTAATAGCGTGTTGCTTTGTGTACTTAATCCCACCCAAACCGCTTAATATCATTACTGAAGTATCAATTCCAACTTCGTGGGCTTTAAGGATACCATCTCGGGTTGAATTATATGTTTCTCCTTTATTTAATAAGCCTAGAAGTTCATCATCTCCACTTTCTATACCTATGTACAACAATTTTAATCCATTAGCTTTAAGATCGGCCAATTCGGAGCTACTTTTAGTAAGAATATCTTTGGGTAGTGCATAAGAAGAAATGCGTTGAATTTTGCCAAAGTTTTTACTTATTTCATTAATAATAGGTAATAGCTTAGATGCGGAAAGTACAAAGGCATTACCATCGGCCAAAAAAATCTTTTTAGCTGTTATATAGGTTTTGGATAATATTTCTATTTCCTGCTTTAAATCAGAAAATTCGCGGACTTTAAATTTCTTAGATTGATACATCTCGCAAAACGCACATTTATTCCATGAGCATCCTAAAGTAGTTTGTATAATTGCTGAATTAGCTTCAGCCGGAGGTCGAAAAACAGGTTCGTTGTATCTAATCATTGATAAAAAACATTAGAAATGAATTGTTGTTACTTAATATACAAAGTTAATAACTTGGTTTGATTTAGTATTCTCAACTGGAACTAGCACCATTTTGTAAGCAACAATTTGAAATTATTAAGAACAATTTAATCCTAAAATTATATTGAGATGCATACGCGATAATTCTACAATAAAATTTGTCAGGAATTGATTTTCAATCAACTATTCTACCAAATCAATTACAAAACATATAATTATGAAAGCAATTTGGAACAATAAAGTAATAGCAGAAAGTAACGACATTGTAAACATTGAAGGCAATGCATATTTTCCTGTAGAATCGGTTAATAATGAATTTCTAAAAAACAGTGAAACAAACTCAGTATGTCCTTGGAAGGGAACAGCTTCGTATTTTGATATTGAAGTAGAAGGAAAGGTGAATAAAGATGCTGCCTGGTATTATCCTACTCCCAGTGGTCTGGCATCAAGCATTAAGAATAGAGTTGCCTTTTGGAAAGGTGTAAAAGTTGAATAAAAGTTTAAATGTTCGTAGCTATTCAGTATTAAGACAAAGTATAAAGACAAAAGAAAATTATAGTATAGCAGTACATTAATGTATATCTGGAACTTAGGTTGTTTAGCACCAAATTAACACTTTAATGAAAAAAAACGTAATAAATTAATAAACAAGAGACTAAAATACCAATGATAAAAATTATTAACAAGCTCAAATCTTTATACTTACATCTTTATATTAAATAGACACAAATCCTGTAAACAAGAACAAATCAACTGCTAAAACAAAAAACTCATCCTATGACTAATAACATCAGTAGCCATAGGATGAGTATAATTTGCTAAAGGATAGTAGCACTAATTATACCACATCATCCTTTTATATTTTATTTAAATCGTTTTCAACAACTTAGGTTTTTCATTATAAAGCTTAATAATTAACTCACCAAACAACGTATTAGCCCAAGCAAACCAAGAACGTGAGAATTTAGATGCATCATCCTTATGGAAGGTTTCGTGCATAAAGCCACTATTGTTATGCGTAGCCATTAATTGCTTAATACACCAAACAACCTCCTTATCATCCTCACTTGTCATGGCTCTTAAAATAATACCCATAGGCCAAATGGTATCCAGTCCAGCATGCGGACCTCCTTGTCCCTCTCCAGCTTTTCCTTTAAAGTAGTAAGGATTATCTTCACTTAATAAATAATTACGTGTATTCTGGTATATTTGAGGTTGATAGTATTCTTTTTTCAGTAAATACTTCATGGCTATTAAAGATGGAATATTAGGATCATCAGTAAATAATTTATTACCATACCCATCTGCTTCATATGCATAAATTTTACCATAATCCAAATGCTCAATAACTGCATATTTATTAATAGCATCTAATACTTCTTTTGAAAAGGCAGCACACTCATCGCCAAAAGCCTGATCCTTCATTACATCTTTATAAATCTCACTTAATTGAGCTAATGATTCAACTGCGAACAAATTTGAAGGAATTAAAAATGGGTACATGCATCCATCATCTGATGGACGAAATGCAGAAGCAATCATTCCCACTGGTTTCATAGGACGACCTTTTCCTTTAAATGGAGCAGTTACAGTTTTATTTCTTCTAACTCTTTCAAAATAATAAGGTGTTGATCCATCTTTTCGCTGTTCTGTCCTAAATATTTTTACCACCAATCGGGCTGCTTTGTCCCAATCTTTATCAAAAACAGATGTATCTCCTGTTTCTTTATAGTAGCCATAAGCTAAACGAACAGCATAGCAAAGCGAGTCAATTTCCCATTTGCGTTCGTGTATTCCAGGTTGTGGTGTTGGCTTATCTTTTTTCCAATGGCTCTCCTTGTTCATATCCTTATAAAAAGCATTTGCATAAGGATCAAGGTTTATACATTTTGTTTGGCGATTTATTAAACCTTTAAATAAATCGGCCAGTTTTTTATCTTCTTTAACCAATGGAAGATAAGGCCATATTTGTGCAGTTGAATCTCGCAACCACATGGCATCAATATCACCAGTAATAATAAAAGCATCTGGTTTTCCATCTATCACTTCGTAATCAACAGTAGTATCTAAAGTATTAGGAAAACAATTCTCGAACATCCAAGAAAGCTCAGGATTATTGATTCCTTCTTTTACTTTTTTTATCGTGTTCTCAACAGCTTCGCTTGTAAAAGTCCGTTCTGCAGGTATTGGACGCATTGATTTATAGTCAACTACTCCTAAAGCACATGCCGGATTATTGGCTAAAACTGTAGCTCCTGCTGTAAGAAGCAGACTGTTTTTGATAAAATTTCTTCTTGAAGTCATTTTTTTAATATTTAGGATTCGGGTGTTGGGTATTGGACATTAAGTATTTTGTTATAGCCTAAAATCCAACACTTAGCACCTTAATTAACATTTATCTCATCTACAAATATCCAAGGTAATTTACCAGCACCTCTGTGCCACTTTGGCAATATACCATAGTTCTCTACTACAATTTTTATATGTTGAACTTTTTGTTTTGGAAACTTAAGTTTATGATAGTTTATCTTTTTATCTTCTTGCTTAAGCTTTGGATAGTTTTGGACCGTAACTTGCTTATATTCACCTTTGGCCTTTTTCACTGAAATAGAAATGCTTTTTGGAGGAAATCGCCACTTCATTGTAGAAGTCAATGTATTTAATTCAAGAGAACTGATATCGTATTCTTTACCCAAATCAACATTTATAATCAAATCCTTTGCGTTAACACCTGTCCATTTTCTATCTGAGAAGGTTTCTGAGCCATACACCATATCAATTAACTGACTTCCATCCTTCTCCCCATATTTTTTAGGGACATTATCAAAGGTAATTTTAGGATAGCCTTCATCTAGATTAGCAAATAACGATTTAACCAATTTTTGCGAATAAGTTTGACTTGGTTTTAACCCTTCCTGAAATGCAATAGCTTTTAATGTTGATGATTTGCTTATTGTAATAGGTTCCTGATATAGTTTAGATTTTTCTGTAGGCTCAGATCCATCTAAAGTATAATAGGTTTTTCCTCTCTCATTTTTTGATGTTAGTTCAACTTTAATGTTATCACCAAAACGGAACTCTTCAGTTGTTAAATATGGTGAATAACATGCCATAGGTTGTGTTTTGTATTTCAATAAATCCTTTTGGTACTGAGGCAAAGCATCCTCTCCTGCAGCCCATTCTTTATTTGGATTTGGCCCCATCTCAAAAACCAATTCACCTCCAGCCATTATATCCTGATACGTGATAAAGATCTTATCGATAGGCTTACCGTTTAATGTAACCGATTGGATGTATTTGTTGGTTTCTGAAACATTGTTGGCGATAACTGTAAATGTTTTGCCATCCTCAAGGTTAACAACCGATTTTTTAAATAGTGGTGAACCAATGTAGTAATTCATATCTGCCGGAGCTACCGGATAAAATCCTAATCCTGATAAAATATACCAGGCCGACATCTGACCACAATCTTCATTGTTAACGAATCCATCGGGAGTATGCGAATACATCTCTGTCATAACTCTACGAGCTAATTCCTGGGTTTTCCAAGGTTTGCCCATAAAGTTGTAACTGTAAGCAATATGATGCCCTGGTTCATCGCCATGACTATATTTACCAATAAACCCTGCAATATCAACATGCTCCTCTCCTTTCATATCTAAAGGTGTAGTAATCATATTGTCCAGCCAAGCTTCGTATTTTTTTGAGCCTCCCCAAAGATCAATTGCACCTAGCATATCATGTGGTGTATAAGTTGAATAAGCCCAAATATTTCCTGAAACATAATGATGTACCATTTCATCCCAGGTAGTAGTATCCATCTCTATAAATTGTCCCGACGATAATCTAGGCCACAAATAATTGGTTTTTGGATTGTAAAAGTTCCTATAACCTAAACTGCGTTGAGTAAAGTATTCGGCGTCCTCATCTTTACCCAACTTTTTTGCTAATTGAGCAATTGCAAAATCATAGTAATTGTTCTCGGTGGTTTTAGAAATACCGCACCCCACTTCTGCTGGAATAAATCCATAATCTACATAATAACGAACTCCATTGTCCGAACCATAATTCACACTGCAACCACCATCTCTAAAAGCTGTTTCCTTTATACTTTTATAAATTAATTCAGTATCTAAACCTTCTGGATGTTTCAAAGCTGCCTCAGCCATTGCTGCAATTCCTGGATAACCAGGCATACAATAATTATCAAATCCAAGCGCTTCCCACAAAAACAGTCCTGTTTTTGTATCGGTAAAACGAGTAAGCAAAGCGTTTACCATTTCTTTATTCGCCTTGTTATCAATAATTGTCCAAAGCGGATGAGTTGCCCTGTAAGTATCCCAGGTTGAATAATTACTGTACTGTATTTTTTTGCCAGAATTATATTGTTTCCCTTCTAGGATATAATTCCCATTTACATCGGATATAATATTGGGTGCAATAAAATTATGATACATGCCTGTATAAAAGATATTTTTCTCTTTATCTGATGCTTCAATTTCAATCCTTTCTATCTTATCTTTCCACATTTCTCGTGCTTTGGCATGCACCTCTTCAAATGTTTTTCCTTTTGCTTCTGCCATATAGTTAGCCTTTGCTCCTTCATAATCAACATATGATATACCAACAGCCACATTAACTGTATCACCAACATTTCCATTAAATTGCACAAAAGCTTTGGCTGTTTTGTCATCGGCAGTTTTATCATCAAACTTTATAGAATCATTAACCGAAATTCCGTATTTACTAAAAGGCTTAGAGAATTTTGCATAGAAGAAAACATTCCTTTTGCCACAAGATTCGTCATGGCAATATTTGTGACCTTTAACTTCAGTATCTGAAATTACCTCCACCGAAGCATTTAACAACTGCTGTCTTACTCCATGTGTAGGATCTATTATTACATTTTGATTTCCTGATTGTTTAAATGTATATCGATGAAAACCAACACGTGGAGAGGCAGTAAGCTCAACATTTACTTTGTTGTCATCTAAATAAACAGCATAATAACCAGGCGAAGCTTTTTCATTATCATGAGAAAAACGTGAGCGATAGCCACTATCAGGATCTTCTTTTGATCCAGGATTTGTTTTTACTTTTCCGTTGGTTGGCATTAATAAAATATCGCCCATACCAGCTAAGCCAGTTCCACTAAAGTGATTGTGCGCGAAGCCTTTAATTGTATTATCGCTGTAATGGTAACCAGAACACCAGTTCCATTCCCTGGTATCATCTGAAGGACTTAATTGTACCATACCAAATGGTGTAGTAGCTCCCGGAAAGGTGTGACCTATTCCATCTGTTCCAATCATCGGATCAACATAGTCCAAAATCTCTTTGGGTTTTGTTTCGCAAGACCACAATATAATAGTTAACAGAAGTGATATCAGTAATATTTGATTTTTCATTATTGCTTTGTTATTTATTTTAAGAATTGGGTACTGGGTGTTAGGTGTTGAGTTCTGTGGATTTGTTAAAGTCTTAAACCTAATACCCAAATCCTAGCAACCAATACCTAAAAATTAATACCTAATATTTAATCCTCGAAGATTCTACATCAAACTTTTTAACACCTTTCACTGATGCTTCCACTAAAGGCGCATCGATGTACCCTCCCTGAATATTTCTACCCCATAGTACTGAAAATTCACACTGACGAGGATTAGAATAATCATGCTTATGGATTCGTCTTGTTCCGTTTTCAATACGTTCAGGATGTTGCCATTTTTCAGGAACTTTATCTCCTGGCCAAATTATTTTAAGATTTTCAATTACTAGATTATCTAAGTTTTCTGCCACAAAGGCTGCTTGCGCTGCTCCAGCCTCCTTAAAATCACTAACTCTGGGAAATTGATTGCTTCGAGCCCCATCAATCATAGCTGCTGGATCTTCAATACGTGGATAAGTTAGTATTACATCTCGGAAGAAAATATTTTCAAGAAAACCATCTGGGTCTGAAGTCATTAATATTCGGCCATCGGTGTGTGCGGCCACATTACTAATTACAACATTTCGAATTCCCCCAACAATTCCATTTCTGTTTTTTTCTACCATTAACTGAATTGGTCTATTGTAAACCAGTTTAGCATTTGTGTTACCAGTCAAGTTGTTCACTACAATATTTTCAATAACAGCACCATTTTTAGAGTATAATCCAAAAAAGCGAGATGTCCCATTAAAAATACAGTTAGAGAAAGTGATGTCACGCATATCTTTATACGACTCGCCTGCACCTAACTTGATCCCTACACAAAGGGTTTCCATAACACAGTTTGCTACTGAAATACGCTCTGATTCATAACTATCGGCAACTGTTTTAACAACTATAGCATCGTCGCAAGTTTTTATAAAACAATCTGATATAGTAACATCGCTACAACCTGTTAAATCAATTCCGTCGGAATTAGGACTATAGATGTTATTAATAATTCTTACACCCTGTATTTTAGCTACTTCAGAATTAAATAAATGGATATTCCATCCCCCACCAGTTTTTACAGTAACATCCTTAATGGTAATGTTAGAAGAGTAGTTAATATCAATAAGCGGACTGATTTTGTGCTTTTTTGCTTTAATCCAACGCGGAACTACCATCTCTCCATTTTCGTCTTTCTCATATTCCTCCCAAAAGTATTCTCCATTTCCATCAATAATACCTTCACCCGTAATGGCTACATTTTTAACTGAATCTGCAAATATCAGGTGCCATGCCTGACGATCGTTATTATGCCCCCAACGTATGGAGTCATAATCGGCCAAATTAGGAGACCCTAATAAAATTGCCCCTAAGCCAACATGCAAATTCACATTATCCTTCAGATAAATAGTACCCGAAACATATGTTCCAGAAGGAATAATAACTTTTCCTCCTCCATTTTTATGAGCATTATCAATAGCTCTTTGGATAGCCTTTGTATTTAAGGATTTGCCATCTGCAATAGCTCCAAAATCTCTAATATCATAACCTGCTTGATTATGAGGACCACATGAATTAAATAGTATTAAAAAAATTGGAGTAATTAAATACGCAAAAAACGTTAACCTTTTCATCAGTCTATAATTTTAGTTTCTGTTTGTCAGATGTAACTTACCATTCTCGACTTATCACTTTTCTTTAAGGTAGTGATTATTAAAGAATGGATGTTTCATTTGTTATAAAATTTAAATTAACAATGGTTTGAAGTGAGTAAAATAATGTTGGACACCTGTAATTAAAAGGTCTGAGCTTTGATTGTAACTATAACTTTTATAAGTTAATTATAATATGCCTAAAAAGTAAATTTGGACTTCGCTGAAATAGAATTGTAACATACAATACCATACAGCTATATCCAATTAATTACGATATAATAATCAGTTTTAATAAAAATGCCTGTCTACGAATTCCGTTGAATACCTTAGACAGGCGATAAGCTAAATTACTAAAACCTAAAATCATGAACCTGAAAATCAGCTTCTTTATCTAAACTAAGCTTCTTGGTTTCTTTAAAAACAATTTGATTTTTTAAACCTTCGGGAAACTTAATTCCTTCCATTTGAATATTATCTGATTTATCAAATATAAATGCAGGTCTAAAATCTTTATCTTCTAATTTCAAAACTATGTTCTTAAATGTAACGTCATTTGCATATCTCACATAAAAAGCCCATGCTGGTAATTCTCCAAACATTGAAAACTCAGGATAATCTTTTATTTTATCCGGAACTTGATCTAAACGACTTAACGGCACATATGCCATACCTTTTGTAGCTCTTCCCGGAAGTGTAAATTCTATATTTTCTATTAATATGTTTTCTATATTATGACCTGGTATTCCAACAATTGAAGATGGAAATGGATTATGGAAGAAATTAACCTCTGGTCCTCGTAAATCATAATCAATATCTGGTCTACCAAAAGGAACTTCTACTTTCATATCATGAATATGAACGTTTTTAACCACTCCAGGCTTTTCTCCTCCTCGATGTCCTAACCTGATAAATATTCCATTACCCGTATTTTTGGCAATAATATTTGATACTTTTATATTTTCAATAATTCCACCATCTACTGATTCTATTGCAATTGCAGAACGGAAAGTATCAAATACCTTTATATTATCGATAGTTACATTTTTGAATCCTCCATAAGATGCCGTGCCAAACTTTATTGCACTAGCACTGCTTCGAACAGTACAATTTGCAATGTAAATACTATCATTAAAATAACCTGGATAATATGATTTCAAACATATTCCATCATCAGCTGAATTTACATCACAGTTTACCACTTTTACATTTTTACAATCAGTGATATCCATTCCATCATTATTCCAGTACGCACGATTAATTAGCTTTAATCCTTGAATTGTTAAATTTTCACACAATTCAAACGATAATCCCCAGCAAGCACTGCTTTGTATATGTAAATTCTCAATTGTAACATTTTTACATGTTGAAAAACGAAATAATTTAGGACGAGCTGTTTCGTTAGGTCGCATTCTGCGATAATTATATTTTGGATCTTTTTTAACTCCAGCATGATGTAAACTATCAACATTCAATGCTAATGCACGTCCTTGTCCGTCAATTTTTCCTTTACCAGTAATTTTAAAGTTGTCTGCTTTAAATGCCACTAATAATGCTAGTTGCGAATTATCATCCTTTTTGGGTGATTCTGGTCTTCCTAACATTTCTATTGGATTGTAATCGCTCGGATTAGTACTCCCCAGCAATATCGCACCTTCTTTTAAATGAAAATTCACATTAGATTTCATCTGTAAACTTCCGGTAAGATAAACTCCTTCCTCAAAAACAATAACTCCTCCTCCTTTTTTATTAACCTTATCTATCAGTTGTTGTATTGCTTCTGTATTATTAGTTGTTCCATCTGCAACCACATCATATTTGGTTACTTGGTATTCCTTTACTTTGGCAGATACCACATTGCAAGTAAATAATCCTAATGTAATAACTAATGCAATAGCAGTATTAAGAAAAATTCCTCTTTTATATTCCATAGTTGTGTTGTATTAGTTTTTTACTACACCCCAATTAATATTAGGTCGATCTCCAAGTACAATTTTTAGAGTTCCTCCTTTAGTTAATTCATTAAAATCAATAAAGCAAGAATCCAATTCTTTGTCGTTCCAATATACTTTTTGAATATATATTGCTTCATTTGTTAGTCCCTCAGCTAAAATCTCTAATTCTCCATTTGGCAATTTAACGCATGTTCTTTTTGATAATGGAGTATTAATAACCATATCGGTACTTCCTGGAAATACAGGGTATAATCCAATATAAGACCAGATATACCATGATGACATCGTTCCAGCATCATCATCCATTTCTTTAATATACCCCTCTGGTTTATCTTTAAATATTTTACCATGTATTGGAGAATTCCATTTTTTATGTGTTCCATACCAATTGTTAACAGGTTTAGTTAATAAAGTATTTACTAACCTTTGAGCTTTCCATGGTGAATTTGTATAAGCATATAAATAAGGAACTTGAATATCTGGTTGATTTCCAATATTAAACAATTCATTATCAAAAAAGTAATCTAGTTGAGCCTCAAATTTCTTACGTCCTCCAACCATTGATTGGATACCTTTAATATCAAAAGGAACAAACCAGCGATACTGCCATAAAGTACCTTCGTAAAGACCATCTCCATGCATTATGTCAGCATTTTCACCCATTTCCAAGAATTTGCTCTTCCAAATATTTTTATATTCCATGGCTTTAGCTAAATATGCTTCTTTGTCTTCGCTATGTCCTAATTCACCTGCTATTTCGGAAAGGGCCCATAAATCAAAACTAGATTCCAATACATTATCCGGAGATTTGAATGGTAAATTTTCTGCTTCTTCTTGCAAGAAAGGGTATATCTCATCTAATGAAAAATCTAATAATCCTTTCTTATAAGCTTCCAATAAAACCACTATTGAATGTTCTGTTCTGATGGTAATAAAAGGTTCTGTTTCTGTTGCCCAATCTGGCTTACCTTGCTTATAAAGCTCTCGCAACGAAGCCATCATTTGAGTATATTTTTGTGGATAAAAGAACGATAGCAATGGTAATTTACTACGGAATGTATCCCAAATTGACCAACCATGATAGTAGGTTTTATCTCCCATATTATATAATTTACTATCACTTCCTCTATAATCACCGTTACTTTCGCTAACCATAAAAGGAGATTGTGTTGCATGATATAAATGAGTATAAAAAAGTCTGTTCAAGGTATCATTATCCGTTTCAATTTCTACTTTACCTAACAAATCATTCCATTTCTGGTATGCATCTTCTTTAACTTGAGAAAATGACCTTTGCATTGATTCTTTTAAGCTTTCTGCTGCTTTTTCCTGACTAATAACGGATAATGCACAATATAAGTTAATTTGCTCATTAGCTTTTGTAGGAAACTTAAATACCACTTTTGAACTATCAACAACTAACTCTTTATCCTTTTTATCTAACAGCAATGCATAATAAAACGAGTATTTACCTAATCTGCAAACATTAACAGAATTAACCTTACCCATTATCATCCCGTCTTCAGATATTGTATGTTCTTCACTAATATGTCCTGCAAATGAACTGGTTAAATCAACCGATAATCCTCCATTCTCTGATTCAGGAAAGGTATACTTATGAAATGCTACTTTTTCTGTTGCTGTTAATTCTACTTTGATTTCGTTATTTAAAAAAACCGAATAATACCCTGCTATAGCCTTTTCTGATTCTTTGTTATAAGCTAATTTATCAGGAATACTATCCTTAAGTATATAAGGTAAAACTCTAATATTTCCACCAACACCTCTACAACCTACACCTGAAAATCTTGTATGAGAAAAACCTAATATTTCCTTAGAGTTATAATCGTAACCAGAATGTGCTATTGGATCTGTATCAGGACATGGTTTTACCATTCCAAAAGGAATAGCTGCGGCCACATCTGTTTGACCATGATCACTACCAGTACATATAAAAGGATCAACAAAACTTGCAGGCTCAAATACCTTTTGTTCTTGTGGTTTCTCCGAACAAGATATCAATAAAAGTAATGCAAACAAGATGGTTATACATGGTATGCTTTTCATACGGATTAATTTTTTTCTATTAATAGTTAATTGGTTTTATCAAGTAAGATCTAATTATCTATAGTTGTATAAAATCAGACCTTAATTTTTAAGTTTAATTCTTTTAGTATTCGTTTTTTTTACAGAGTTAAACCATAATGAAGTAAATAATAATATTTATTAATTACTCAACGAAAATGGTCTGTCTTCTTTTTTCACTCCCCACTCTTTATTTGGTTTATCTCCCATAAAAAAACGCAGCTTACCACCTTTGTTAATATCAAAATGATTTAAGAAGTTTTTATTGGTTTCTACACCATTATATCTTAGGCTTTGAATATAATTTTTACCTGAAGATGCTCCTTCTGCTATAATAACTAGCTTTTTTCCATTTGAAAGTGCGATGGTAATTTTATCAAAATGTGGACCTGAAATAACATATTCTGGTACTGACGGACATACAGGATAAAATCCCATAGCCGCAAATACATACCAGGCAGACATTTGCCCAGCATCATCATTACCGCTTAACCCTCCTACTCCAACTCCATATTCGGTTTGCATGATTTCGGATACTAGAGTTTGTGTTTTCCATGGTTGTCCCGAATAATTATATAAAAACGGTATTTGATGGCCAGGCTCATTGCCATGCCAGTATTGTTTGGACTTATGAAAACGATCTAAATTATCGTTAAATCCATCTTCACCACCCATCAAATTCATAAGTCCATTTATGTCGTGAGGAACATACCAAGTATACTGATATGGTGTTCCTTCGGTAATATAATCCTGACGTTGAAATTTATTAAATTCTTCTGTAAAACTTCCATCTGCATGACGTCCTCTCATACAAGAATCTGCTGCACTATATACATTTTTGTAATTAAATGCTCTTTGAATGAGCTGGTCTTTATTTTTTGCATCTCCTCTTTTACTTGCTATCTGGCTCAAAGCAAAATCATCATAAGCATACTCCAAAGTACGTGAAACTTGCTCCTTATCATGAAAAGATTCTTTAATACTATCTTCTAATGGTAAGTAATTATATTTTATATACGAATCCAGAGCTCTTCTTCCCATACCTGATTTATAATCTTCATAAGAATCAGGTGTTTCAAAAGCATTTTTTAGTAAATACGAATATTGCTTATCATTTATATCAATGATTCCTTTATTATAAGCGTCAGAAATAGTAGCTATAACATGATCACCAATCATAGCTGAAGTATAACTGTTCCAACATGGAAATATAGGTAACCAACCACCTTGGTCTGCCTTATCCAACAAGCTATACATCATATCTGCATTTATTTCTGGTATTAATAAGTTAAACAATGGGTGAGATGCTCGGTAAGTATCCCACATTGAGAAATCAGCATAATAATCTCTTCCGTTTGTATTTAAAATTTCCTTACCTCCAGCAAAACTAGGATAACTACCGTCTACATCATTAAATGTGCGTGGTTGTAAAAAACTATGGTATAAAGCTGTATAGAACTTTATTTTATCATCTCTGTTTGTTCCTTCAACTTTTACTTTACTTAGTAAATCCTCCCAAGTGTTCTTTAATTTACTTTGTATTTCTTTGAAATTAAAATCATTTACTTCTGCATCAAGATTTTTCCTGGCTTGTTCTATACTTGTAAACGAAGTACCAATGCTTACATAAACTTCTTCTCCTTCTTCCAAATTTAGTGTTACATACGCTCCAAGGTTCTTTAAATCCTGAATTTGTTGTTCTTTTGTATATGTTTGTTCTCCTGCATAAACACCATGATTATTTATATCGTGACTAAATCTTGCCACAAAATAACCACTGAAACCAGCATTTTCGCCATTTCCTTGATATATGCGGTGTACAGGATTATATCCTACAATTTCATTACTTTCAGCATCCACTCTTACAAATCCTTCCCCTTCATCACTGTTGGGATTTAAAATAATGTGTGATTCTCCTCCATTCTCAAATGTGAATTTGAATATGCCAGAACGTTTAGTAGCTGACATTTCTGCCCAAATATTATAATCCTGAAGTTTTACTTTATACTTGTATGGTGTTGATATTTCTTCTTTATGCAAATATTTTGATCCTCTCATTTCTGGTAGACATTTTAGTTCTCCAGAAATAGGCATGATTGTCATACTACCATATTCTTGCACACAGGATCCACTTAGCCAATGACTCCCTCTAAAACCAGTTATAATAGAATCCTTATAGTAATATGGTGCATCACATTTAGTTTCGGTATTTTTTGTTTGTGGGGTCCAATTAGTCATACCAAATGGCACGGTTACGAATGGTACTACCTGGGAATTATTCTCTGACCCTTCGCCATGTTTTAACGCACTAATTGTAGTAGCAGGTGCAGTCCCGATTAACGGATTCACATAATTTACATAATGCTCTTTTATTTCGTTGTTTTTACAACTAACAGAAATAATTATTAATGCTAAAAATATATAGCGATGTAGTGGTTTCATCCTCAAGTTATATTAACAGTTCTCGTCGTATTCTAATTGGGTACTTATTTTTGATCAATGCTTTTAAAATCTTCTCTGTTGTTAGTTGGTTATAGTAATTCAAGGGTTATAATTAAAAATTTGGCAAAAATCGTAAATAATACTTATTCTGCAAGTATTTAGTCTAAATAAAAATAATTTTTCCTTTACTTATATAGTTTATTAGTTAAAATTTGGAGTCACCATATAGGTAACTCCAAGTAAGTATTATAAAATTTTAATTATATCCAGGATTTTGAGGTTCCAAAATTGGATTAACTTGCAAAGCTTCATCTGGAATTGGGAATAATCTTTTATTTATATCATTATCTGTTTTATATGTATAAGAGCTTTCAAATGCCCCCAAACGAATCATATCATTTCTTCTCCAATGTTCAAAAGCAAATTCACGCCCTCTTTCATCCAAAAACTCCTTAGCTTCATCTATTTCACTTGCACTAAACTCTCCAGCACTCGACCTTCTTCTAACATCATTTACCAATCCAACAGCTGAATGCCCCATAGTAGCACTAGCTCCTTGTAAAGCTATTGCTTCTGCTTTCATCATTAAAATATCAGCATAACGAAAAACAGGGAAATCATTGTCCTGACGTCTATCAGGAACAGACAGATTAATATTTGGGTAAAACTTGACACTCCTATAACCTTCAGCTTTTGTTAATTCATCATCATAACGAACTTGCCATGTATCTGTATTTGGAATAACTACATCCTTCGAAAATGTTAAATGCCAAGCAGTATCCCTTTCTGCTAATGGGTGAGTATAAAATCCGTCATCATCTGTTTCACCATAGGTCGCAGCATCTAATTTAGCATATTTAGTATTAATAATAATAGGCGTTATATTATCAAGACCATACTGTTCTTCAATTAACCATATATTTTTTCTCTCATCATTAACATCATGTGTATATAAATTATAAAATACAGGTTGTGCTCTTAATGGCCCACTACCTTTTCTAATCCCCCAAGATTCTTGAAATTGCTTTGTAAGCCAATACCTTGTAGTAAAAAATGAATAATCGTTATTTACGTCAGTCGAACCATCAAACGGAATTGCAAAGATAAACTCTTTTATATGAAGGCCATTATCATATCTAAAGATACTCATATAGTCATCTGTCAATTCAAATGTACCATTGTCTTGAGCTTCTTTAATTATAGCATCACAATATTCAACTGCTTTATTTCCTCTGTTTTCATTGATATAAATCTGAGCATTAATGCTTATTTTTGCCAAAATAGCATAGGCAGCCCATTTATTAATTTTAGCATAAGTTGAAATATCATTTTTATTGCTCAAATCAGGCATAATTTCAAGTAGTTCCGACTCAATAAACTCATATACTTCACTACGTGTTGATTTTCTCCCTACTCCTTCACCATACTCTCTATAGACAGGTACACCCCCAAACATATCCATTAAGTAGAAGTAGAAATATGCTCTTAATCCTCTAATTTCAGCAATTACCTGATCTTTATCTTCAAGATCAGGATAATCACCCATTCTACTCAAAACATAATTACATCTGTTTATTCCAAAAAAAAGCTTATCCCAAACCCTTTCTATAAATTGATGTTCACTACCCCATGTGTGCATATGAAGATCTCTATAACGACCCGAATCAAACCAGCCTCCACCTGAATTTGCAGGTAACATCATAGCATCACCAGAACACTCATTAAGAAACCAATTCATAAAATGCTCATGTTTTATTTCTGCATAAATTCCTCCAATTAAAGACTTATAATCCTCTTTTGTGATTGGAAAAAATTCCTCTCCTTGTTCCGATTTTAGTTGAACCTCCAAATCAGAACATGATGTAATGGTTAGTGATATAGAAACAATCACCGCTAACCAAATCATTATACTTTTTTTCATTGTGTCCATATTTTGTATTACTATTTTTTATTAAAATGTTAAGTTTAATCCCAAAAGGAATGTTCGTGTAAATGGATAATAATTTTCATCATCTACTCCAGGTTTATCTCCAATAATATCAATTTCTGGATCAATCCCTTCATAGTCAGTAATAGTAAATACATTGTTGATTGTTGAGTATACTTTTAACGATTTAATTAAATCATTATTTAACTTAAACTGATACGACAAAGTAAGGTTGTCTAACCTAATAAAGTCACCATCTTCAATATACCTACTACTAATTAAATCTGAATTAGAATCATTAACAGAATCACCTAAACCATATTTGGGAAAGTTAAATCTATGAGATGCTCCTCCAACCATATTCAATTGAGCAAGTGTTGCATTTAATATTTTGTTTCCAAATACTCCCCTAAAGAAGAAATTTAGAGACCAATTTTTATAGGTAATTGTATTTTGCCATCCCAACGTAGCCTTAGGTTGAGGATTTCCTAAATAAAACACACCTGCTTCTCCAGCATCATCAATTCCAGTAGTTATTGTACCATCTTGTCTATAATACAATGATGCACCAGTCGAAGACTTACCTGCATATTTTCTTGTGAAGAATGTTCCATACGCCTTGCCTACTTTATATATTTGAGATTCATCACCACTTTGACCTCTACCTCCTACTTCAGTATATCTTAGTGAATCTGTAGAATATTGGTTTTGACTTAAACTTGTTAATTCGTTACGGTTGAACGAAGCATTAAAAGAAGTACTCCATTTAACATCATTTGTTCTGACTGGAGTTGCATTTAAACTCACCTCAAATCCCTTATTTTCCATTTCTCCAACATTAGCCCATACTTTGTCGTCCATGTAACCACTACTTGGATCTACACTAGTATTAAATATTAGATTTTCTGTTTTCTTGTTATACCATTCAACAGATCCGTTTATTTTTCCATCTAGAATAGCAAAATCCAAACCGAGGTTTAACATATTTGTTGTTTCCCACTCTATGTTTTGGTTGTAATTTTGTGTTTGATCAGTAACAACTACATTTTCTCCATCAATAAAGTAAGTTGGATATTTTCCGGGGTTTGTGAATCTCACTAAGTTAGTTAATGGATTAAATCCTCTTGAGTTTCCACTAACACCATAACCCACCCTTAATTTAAGGTTATTAATTAAGTTCTGACTTTTCATAAAGCTCTCTTCTGTAATCCTCCAGCCTAAAGAAAATGCTGGATGGTTACCCCATTTATTATCAACCCCAAATGCTGATGATCCATCTCTACGAATTGATGCCTGCATTAAGTATTTTCCTTGATAACTATAATTAACACGACCAAAATATGAAATCATCCTTAAAGTAACTAGACTAACTCCTGGTGTAGAAATTGCGGTTGTTGCACTAGCAAAATTTTGATTATAATATAAAACATTATCATTGGAGAATCCAGCTGCTACCCTTGCAAATCCATTATCATCAATATTTTCTTGCCAAGAATATCCCCCCAACAACTTAATATCATGATCATCAATCTGAAAATCATAAGTTAAAAACGATTCTAGCAATTTTTGTTCATTCTCCTTCGCTTTTCTAATAGCTGTTCCATTTAATGTTCTATACTTATTTATTGCTGAATTTACACCAAAGTATTCATTATCATTAATTTGCCTATTTTGATATGATAAATTAATAGAATAATCTAATCCCTTGTATAAATTATATTTAGCATTTATTGCTGTGAATAATGTTTTCGTTTTAACACGATTTACATTATTATTCAATAGTCCAACTGGATTTAAATAATTTGTAGTACCATCTACCTTTGTGAAATTTTGAAAATAACTACCATCTTCATTTTTTATTGGAACAGTAGGTTGGTACCTCAACATATTTAAATAGACTTCTCCCCTAACTTTATTTTGTTCTTTGACACTTGATGATACATCAAATCCTAATGTAAGCCGATTATTAATAGCCTTCTGTTGAATATTTGCCCTAACAATAAATTTTTCCTGTGACGAAGTTTTAATAACACCTTCTTTATCCTGATAAGTAACACTCGCTGCATACGTTGTATTATTATTACCTCCAGAAATTCCAATATTATGATTATGCGAAAGTCCTGTTTGCGAAACTTCATCAACCCAATCAGTCTCAACTCCATCAAAGTTATCATCAATTTCTAATCCATTTTGTTGGTTAAATGCTCTATACTCATCTGCAGAAAGCACATCAATTGTATTTGCAATCTTATCCCAAGAAATATAAGTACTATAATTTACTACCGCAGCACCTTCTTCTCCACGTTTTGTCTTAATCATAATAACCCCATTAGCAGCACGAGCTCCATAAATTGCTGTTGAAGCCGCATCCCGAAGTACTTCCATTGATTCAATACTCTCTGGAGCCACTAAATCTAAAGAAGCACCAACAACACCATCTATAACATATAATGGTTCTTGTCCAGCTCCAGAACGAAATGAAGATGGGCCTCGAAGTGACATCTTAACACCTCTAGTAGGATCACCACTTCTTGTCATCGTTAATCCAGGCACTTTTCCTTGAATCATGGATAAGGGGTCATTAATTGCCCCTTGATTAAAGTCCTCTAGTTCGAGAGAAGTAACGGAACCAGTTACGTTACTCTTCTTTAATGAACCATAACCAATAGCAACTACCTCATCTAATCCAATCATATCTTCCATTAAAGTTATATTGAATTCTGATTGATCTGCTACTGCAACTTCCTGAGCAGTAAAACCAATAAATGAAATAGCAAGTGTTGCACCTTCTTGTACTGTCAATTTAAATTTACCGTCAATGTCTGTAATAGTACCATTCATAGTACCCTTTTCCATAACATTAACTCCTGGTAATGGTAGACCTCCGTTATCTACTACTTTACCTGTAACTTGTTTCTGTGCCATAGCTCCTAATGTAAATATTACATTAAGTACCAATAGCCACATAAGCGTTTTTTGTTTCATAAACCTGTTTTTAAATTTTTAAGTTCGTTAACAAATTTATGATTCAAATAGCTTTGGGTTATGGATGTAAAAATCACTTACATGGAATTTTTATCCACAAACTATTTATTATTGATTTACTGTACTTTACAAGATGCATAATCAAAACAATCCATATAAAATTGACATTTTAATCCATGTTTTAAATGATTAATCCATAATAAATCAGTAGTTAACATTAATCTAATATTTAAAAACACCTTTAAAAAAGTGAATTTTTGTTAATTTTTCACATCGTATGACAAATCTGTTCCTTTTCACTAGCTATGTAAGCTTACATTTGGGAATACAACAAAAGAAAGAATATTGAATAGATCTTATCATTCATCCTTATTATGGATGCACTTTATTGTAGTTATTTATGGTTTTACTGCCATTCTCGGAAAATTAATTGAAATGCCTGCCATACAAATGGTATGGTATAGAATGCTTTTTGCTGCTATTGGACTATTGTTTTATCTAATCTTAAAAAAGGAAAGATTTACGTTACCAATACACGAAATTTTAAAACTAATTGGAATTGGCTTTGTTGTAGCTGCTCATTGGATTGCATTTTTTCATGCAATTAAAATCTCCAATATATCTGTTACACTTGGAATAACTTCATCTGGTGCTTTGTTTGCAAGTATATTAGAACCTTTATTTTTCAGAAAAAAAATTGACCCTGTTGAGTTATTGATAGGTTTGTTTATAGTAATTGGTATTTATCTGATTTTTAGTTTTGAATTTAACTATCTACAAGGTATACTTGTTGCTCTCATTGCTACTATTTTAGCCACCCTGTTTACAATTCTCAATAAAAAATACACAACAAAATACCCTCCAACAGTTATTAGTTTTTATGAAATGCTAGGTGGATTTTTAGGTATTTCTGTTTTTTTAGGAATAAATGGAGGTTTTAATATTAATATGTTCTCTCCCTCGTTGAACGATATATTTTACTTATTAGTACTAGGTTTAGTATGTACAGCTTTTGCTTTTGCAGTTAGTGTTGACGTTATGAAAGAAATATCTGCGTACTCGGTTATTCTTTCCATCAATATGGAACCTATCTATGGTATAATTCTGGCATATTTAATATTTGGTGAATCAGAACAAATGTCAATCGGTTTCTATTTTGGAACTTTAATAATTCTAAGTTCTGTATTTTTACACCCATTTATCAAGAAGAAAATAAGCACCAAACAGTGATCATTTCTTTCTCCTTTTTCCCTCTCATTTTTTCCCAGTCATTAGGCTAAAAATTATTTATAGACTTCATTTCTAACTTTCAAAATTCTTTCTAATCCTTCCTGAATAACTAATTTTGGAGAACCAACATTTAGGCGTTGAAAACCAGCTCCTTCTTTTCCAAATGAAACACCATCATTCATTCCTATCTTTCCTATTTTTATCATTGCTTCCTTTAATTTTAAAGGGGACAATTTCCATTTTCTAAAATCAAGCCATAGCAAATAGGTAGCTTCAGGCAAAACAAAACCTACTTCTGGCATTTTCTCCTGAATAAAATTCTTTACCATTAAGGTATTTTCTTCCAGATATTTTTTTAACTCTATTAACCATTCCTCACCTTCGTTATAAGCAGCAATAAGAGCAGTCCCTCCAAATAAATTACCCATATACATTTGGTATGCACTCATACGTTTCTCAAACCTTGCTCTAATTTTATCATCTTCAATAATTGCATAAGCTGTAGATAAACCTGCAATATTAAAAGTTTTACTTGGAGCCATCGCAGTAATAATTCTACTACTTAACTCAGGAAATAAGCTAGCTAATACCAAGTGTTTATGACCAAATAAACAAAGATCACTATGAATTTCATCTGATACAATTAATAAATCGTATTTAATACAAATTTCCGCAATCCTCTTCAATTCTTCATACTTAAAAGCTCTGCCAACTGGATTGTGTGGATTAGATAACACAATCAATTTAGCTAAAGGATCACTAGCTTGTTCTTCTAACTGCTTAAAGTCAATAGTATAATAACCATTTGTTTCAATTAATGAATTGGTTACCAACTCACGTTTATTCTCTTTTACAATTGAATGAAAAGGTGGATAAACAGGAGTTTGAATAATTACCTTATCGTTTTCGTTTGTAAACTCATTTATTGCAATAACCAACGAAGCCAATACTCCGGGTATAAACTTAATCCATTCATCCTTTACCTCCCATTGGTGCTGCTTTTTTAACCAATTTGCTATTGCACCAGTAAATTTATGATCTCTAATGGTATAACCATATATTTCATGTGAAGATCTTTCTTGCAATGCCTTAATTACAGCCGGTGGAGCTTTAAAATCCATATCTGCCACCCACAATGGTAATACATCATTTGTACCAAAAAAAGTTTTACATAACTCTAATTTAAAGGCATCTGTTCCTTCCCTTTTTATAACTTCATTAAAATCGAACTTCATTTATATGCTATTTTATTGCAAAGAAATATAATTACATCAATTATTAGGAATAATGTAATATAAATATTCACATGAAAATTATAGGCAAAAAAAATCCGATGTATATTTCATCGGATTTAATATTCGTTTTGTTAAAATATAAACTATAATATCTCTACATCAATTGTTTCTATTATCTCATTACCAGCCTTATCCATACACTTAATAGTTAAAGTATAACTACCAGTATAAATATCTTTAGGTATTGGATTATCAAATATTGCCTCTTCAACACTTTGAGACTTTCCTGACAATGTAATTATATGATCATCTGGCTTCCATGGATCATCATCAATACCTGTCGAAACCTTAATTGACGACAAACTCGTTGGTTTGTTATCTGTTAAAGAAAAAAGAACTAGATCTAAATCAGTTTCATCAGCAAACGTTCCTTGGTATTTGAAAGGTCCATTTAAATTATATTGCTGACCTTTTACAGGCATTGTTGTTGTAATTGTTGGTTTAGTTGTATCCTGATTAGAAGGTTTATCATCGTCACTACATCTCCAAAATACTATTGAGAAAGATGCAAGAATTACCAACGAAATCATTTTTGGGAAATAGATTTTCATTTGTTTAATTTTTTAGTTAATAGAAATAGCAAATATAGTATATAAACTGACTTTGACATTAGTTATTGTATTAATACAAACATTATCTATAACTGCTCAATAACCAACTTAATACTTATACTATTCTATTCCATCACCCTTCAATTAAAATTTACCTACAAATGAAGTTTATATCTATCAAATACTTTACTAATACCATCTTTCAACTCGATAGATGCTTTCCAACCTAAATTATTTAACTTTGAAACATTTAAAAGCTTCTGGAAAGTTCCATCTGGTTTATTTGTATCCCAAAGTATCTCACCTTCAAACCCTACAATTTCCTTAACTAATAATGCCAGTTCCTTAATAGACAAGTCCTCGCCAACACCAATATTAATATGTGTATTCCGTACCTCCTTATCAAGATTTACTTTCAAATCTTCAAAATCGACTTTCTCCATAATGTAGATACAAGCATCAGCCATATCATCAGAATGTAAAAATTCTCGACGAGGATTCCCTGTTCCCCATAATTGAATAGAAACAGAATTTCCTGACTTTACAATACCATATTTCTCTAGAATTGATTTTTTTTCTTCCTCTGAATTAGAGGAAGAAATACCCTCAACAGGTCGTTTATCTAAATCACTATTAATACCAGTCCAATCCGATTCTGACAAACACTTACCCAAGTACATCTTACGAATTAAAGCAGGTAAAACATGAGATTTCTCTAAATCGTAATTATCATTAGGTCCATAAAGATTAGTTGGCATTACTGATATAAAATTGGTACCATACTGCAAATTATATGACTCACAAGTTTTAATGCCTGCGATTTTAGCAATAGCATATGGCTCGTTAGTATACTCTAATACATCAGTCAATAAATAATCTTCCTGAATTGGCTGAGGACAAGCTTTGGGATATATACAAGAACTACCTAAAAAGAGTAATTTTTTAACTCCAGTTTTATAAGAATGATGGATTATATTATTCTGAATTTGAATGTTCTCATAAATAAAATCAGCTCTATAGGTATTATTAGCAACTATTCCACCAACCTTTGCAGCTGCCAGAAATACATAATCAGGTCGTTCATTCTTAAAAAAATGAGCAACAGCATTAGCGTCCAGCAAGTCAAGCTCGCTTCGTGTTTTAGTAATAATATTACCAAAGCCTTTTTCTTGAAGCGACCTAACTATTGCCGATCCCACTAAACCTCGATGTCCGGCTACAAATATTTTTCCTTGTTTATCCATTAGTACTTATTCCCAAAAGTTATTTAAAGATTACACAATGCAAATCTATACTTATTCGAAATAATTCATAGTTTTATATCCACCATCTTGTAAATATTTTTCCTTTTTCATCGCTTTTATATCTCCTGCCATCATATCATCTACAAGCATTTTTAAATCATATTTAGGTTCCCAACCTAGCTTTTCTTGAGCTTTTTTAGGATCTCCAATAAGTAAATCTACTTCTGTTGGTCTAAAATATCTTGGATCTACTTCAACAACACATTTTCCAGCTTCTAAACTAAACTCTGGATTATCGCACGAAACAACATAACCTTTTTCATCAACACCTTCACCTTTAAACTCAATGGTAATTCCAATGTGCTTAAATGCCATTATAACAAATTCACGCACTTCCGTTGTAATTCCTGTCGCTACAACAAAATCTTCTGCAGTTTCTTGCTGAAGCATTAAATACATTGCTTTAACATAGTCTTTGGCGTGCCCCCAGTCCCTCTTAGCAGAAAGATTTCCTAAAAACACTTTATCTTGTAAACCAAGTCCAATTCTAGATACTGCACGTGTTATTTTTCTTGTAACAAAAGTTTCTCCCCTAATTGGTGATTCATGATTAAATAATATTCCATTACAAGCGTAAATACCATAAGCCTCACGGTAATTAACTGTAATCCAATATCCATACATTTTTGCTACAGCATATGGCGAACGAGGATAAAAAGGTGTTTTTTCTGATTGAGGAACTTCCTGAACCAAACCATAAAGCTCACTAGTTGATGCTTGATAAAACTTTGTTTTATTAGTTAGCCCTAATAACCTAATAGCCTCTAGAATTCGTAATGTTCCAATTCCATCTGCATTAGCTGTGTACTCTGGAGTATCGAAACTAACAGCTACATGCGACATTGCAGCAAGATTATAAATTTCATCAGGTTGAGTTTCCTGAATAATTCTAATTAGATTAGTAGAGTCAGTTAAATCTCCATAATGTAAATAAAAGTTTTTATTATCTACATGCGGATCTTGGTATAAATGATCAATTCTATCAGTATTAAAAAGCGACGAGCGTCTTTTTATACCATGAACAATATAACCTTTTTTTAACAGGTATTCTGATAAATAAGCTCCGTCTTGTCCGGTAACTCCTGTAATTAAAGCAACCTTTGCCATTTTAATAAGTTTCTAGTTATAATTAATTATTCGATAGATTATTCCAATACCAATCTATGGCTTCTTTTAAACCTTCTTTTACACTATATTCCGGATCATACCCTAATAGTGATTTTGCTTTATCTATTGATGCTAAAGAATGTGGGACATCCCCAGCTCTTTCAGGTCCATAATTAATCTTTACATCCTTTATTAAATTATCATAAGGACTCATGAACTCTTTTAAATAATCAATTAATTCATTTAAAGTAGTTCTTTCACCAAATGCAATATTATAGACCGTATTTACTGCTTCTTTATTTTCAACAATAGCAGCAAGCTGATTGGCCTGAACAACATTGTCTATAAATGTAAAGTCTCGGGAAAATGTACCATCTCCATTTATTGTTGGTGATTCTTTTTTTATTAATGCCTTAACAAATTTAGGAATAACAGCAGCATAAGCACCATTAGGATCCTGACGCATTCCAAATACATTGAAATATCGCAGACCTATTAGTTCTAAATCATACAACTTAGCAAATACATTTGCATAAAGCTCATTTACATATTTTGTTATTGCGTAAGGAGATAAAGGATTTCCAATAACATCCTCTATTTTAGGTAACGATTTACTATCTCCATATGTTGATGAACTCGCAGCATAAACAATCCTTTTAATTCCTGCATCTCTCGCCGCTAAAAGAATATTTACAAATCCAGAAATATTAACATCATTAGATGTTTTGGGATCATTTATAGAACGTGGTACTGATCCCAATGCTGCCTGGTGCAAAACAACGTCACATCCATCAACTGCCTTATCACAATCTTCCCTATTGCGAATATCCCCTTCAATTAATGTGAAATTCTGATGTTCTAAGAATGGTTCTATGTTGGTTCGCTTTCCAGTTGAAAAGTTATCAAGACATACAACTTCGTTGCTTTGAGAAAGCAACTTTTCTATAAGGTTAGAGCCGATAAAACCGGCCCCACCTGTTACTAATACTTTTTTATTTTCAAGAATAGAATTCATAAATCGAGCATAGGATAAAAACGACTCCCAAATTAAGAATCTTTATTCTACCCTACTATAAAATTATGACCAACGAGCAATTATTTAGCGTAATTAATAGCTCTTGTTTCACGAATAACTGTAATTTTTACTTGACCCGGATAAGTCATCTCTGTTTGTATCTTTTTAGCTATCTCATATGATAGTGTTTCTGCATCCTTGTCACTTACTTTTTCGCTACCTACAATAACTCTTAATTCTCTACCAGCCTGAATAGCATAGGTCTTAAGTACACCCGGATAAGATAGTGCCATGTTTTCTAAATCTTTTAAGCGCTTGATATATGAATCAACTACTTCACGGCGTGCTCCAGGACGTGCTCCTGAAATAGCATCACATACCTGTACAATTGGAGCTATCATGGTAGTCATTTCAATTTCGTCGTGGTGTGCTCCGATAGCATTACAAATATCCGGTTTTTCTTTATACTTTTCAGCCAACTTCATACCAAGTATAGCATGCGGCAATTCTGGTTCCTCATCCGAAACTTTACCAATATCATGCAATAAACCTGCTCTTTTGGCCTTCTTCGGATTTAATCCTAATTCGCTTGCCATAACCGCACATAAATTAGCTGTTTCACGCGAGTGCTGTAATAAGTTTTGTCCGTAAGATGAACGATATTTCATTTTACCTACCAACTTAATAAGTTCAGGGTGTAAACCATGAATACCTAAATCAATAGCAGTTCTTTTTCCAGTTTCAATAATCTCTTCTTCAACCTGTTTACGTACTTTGTTTACAATTTCTTCAATACGTGCCGGGTGAATACGTCCATCGGTTACTAATTGATGTAAAGCTAAACGTGCAATTTCACGTCGCATTGGATCAAAAGCACTCAATACAATTGCTTCCGGAGTATCATCTACAATAATTTCAACTCCTGTTGCAGCTTCTAAAGCGCGAATATTTCGTCCCTCTCTACCAATAATTCGTCCTTTAATTTCATCCGAATCAATATGAAATATAGTTACTGAATTTTCTATTGCATTCTCGGTAGCTACCCTCTGAATAGTTTGAAGAACAATTCTTTTAGATTCTTTATTCGCATTAATTTTAGCCTCGTCCATAATATCGTTGATAAATGACATGGCTTCGGTTTTAGCTTCAGCTTTTAATGATTCTATTAACTGACTTTTAGCCTCATCAGCTGTTAAAGCTGATATAGCTTCAAGTTGCTCAACTTGTTGTTTATGCAATTTATCCAGATCAGTCGATTTCTTTTCTACCAGCTCTAATTGATTATCAAGGTTCTCTCGTATTACTTCTGTTTCTTTACGCTTTCTTGTTAACTCCTCTTGCTTTTGTGTAAAAGTTGTTTCTCGCTGCTTAAGTTTGTTCTCTGAATTTAAAAGCTTACTATTTCTCGCATTTATTTCCTTTTCGTGATCTGCTTTTAACTGTAAGAATTTCTCTTTCGCCTGTAAAATCTTATCTTTCTTAATTACTTCAGCTTTATTTTCTGCTTCCCGTAATATTTTGTGGCTTTGTGATTTCAAAATTTTACCATATACCAGCCATGTGCCCAATGCGCCTACCAATAGGGCAACAATTCCGATCGTTATCTCCATTTGTCTCGTTATTTAATAAAACAAAACCGCAATCATCATTACAATACAGGTTTAACAACCTATTTGTAAAAACAATGCGGATATTATTGATATATATAGATTTATTTACTCTCTTTCAAGTATATCGCTTAATTGCTGATCCAGCTCTTTAGCCAACTCAACAATAGGCAATGTATCTCTCTGTTCCTCCAACTCAAGCAGTTTATTTACAAACTGTAAAGCAGCCATTCCTAAAAAATCCTGAAGATCTTTATCTGAATAGTGTTGTTTATATTGTAAAACCTTTTCGTTGATCATTTTAGCTGCCTTTCTGATACGCTCTTCTTCCGAACGGTTTATCTTCAATGGATAGTACCTATCGGCTACATTTACTCGTATTGAAAGCTTATCTTCCACTGGCAACTAATTTATCTGTTTAAAAGAGCAATGCATTTATCAATTTCCCGCACAATCTGATTAATCCTAATTTTTGCAAAGTGAACGTCTCCACTCTTTACTTCAATCGTTTTAGAAAATTTTAATGTATTGTATTTTTCTTTTAAATCGGCCATTTCTCTAACCGATTCTACTAATTTGGTGGTGAGTTGCTCGTTTTGTGCTTTTAACAGTTCGTTATCTGATTTTATACTCCTGTAACGTTCAACCAACCGCGATATTTTATGTTGTAAATTGTGTACTAATTGTATATTTTCGTTCGCCATATTTACAAAAATGCCATACAAAGTTAACATTGCAATTAAGAAATAAAAACATTGCTCTATTTTCTTTTTAGAAACTCTTTAAGTAATAGTTGCGAACTTCTTAATATTAATGTTTTACAACATAAAAAAAGAATTTGCATATACAACGTAATAAATATAACAGCTTGCTTAATATTATTTTATCAAATGGTTAAAAATATCTTTTTCATAATCACATATTTAACAATTGGAACCATCAACATGTTCTCTCAATCCAGAACAAATACTGATTTTTTGTTTCCTTTAGATATCCCCCCTGTTGTAAGCGGATCTTTTGCTGAGTTAAGACCAAATCACTTTCATTCTGGTGTTGATTTGTCAACTAATGGAAAAGTTGGAATACCCATTAAAAGTATGGAAGAAGGGGTAGTTTCAAGAATAAAGGTGTCGCCAGTTGGTTATGGTAATGCTATATACATTAAACACCCGAATGGTTATACAACTGTATATGGGCATTTAAGAAACTATTCACCAAAAGTTGATTCGATTATTACATCTGAACAATATAAAATAAAATCTTTTTCGATTGATTTTTTTCCAAAAAAAGAAATATCCATTGCTAAAGGAGAAGTTATTGGTTATTCCGGAAATACAGGCGGCTCTGGCGGACCACACTTACATTATGAAATTAGAGACACTCAAACCGAAGAACCATTGAATCCATTCTTTTTTCAAAACATTATTAAAGATGACATCAGACCTAAACTACTAACACTTAGAGTATATCCCATTAATAACAATAGTTATATTAACGAGCAAAAGAAAGCACGTAACTATCCAATCGTATTTTATGATGGAAGTTATCATTTAAAAAGCAACCCTAAAATTAATGCATGCGGAAACATTGGTATTGGACTCGAAATGCTAGACTATATGACGGGATCATGGAAAAGGTGTGGAATTTATAGCCTCGTTATGTTTGTTAATGATAAAAAACATTACTCCTGGGTACATAATCGTTTTTCTTTTGCCGAATCCAGATATATTAATAGTCATATAGATTATAGTTACAAAACCCAATTTGGAAAACGTTTCGAAAAATGCTTTCGATCACCTGGAAATAAGTTAAGCATTTATAGTAATGTGATTAACGAAGGAATCATTAATATGGATACTTCTAAAAAAATAAAAATTGAAGTATCTGATGCCGCAGGTAATATCTCTACTTTACAATTTAATCTGAGCAAAGCAAATATTTCTTCAAACGCAAATAATGATATTCCAGAAAAGCTATCTTACTTACAATCCCATCATTTATCTATTAAAGATGCAAGTTGCTATATCCCCAAAGGTGCACTTTACGAAGATGTAGAAGTTGACTTTTCTAAAGAATCTAATGACAATGGTATATCTTATATAAAAATAGGCAGTAAAAACATTCCTCTTCATAAACGTATAAAAATAAGGGTTAAAGTACCTGACTCATTAAAAGTACATGAAGAAAAACTATGTTTGGCTACAATAAACGGTTCAAAAAAATTAATTTATGCTGGTGGAAGAATTGAAGGAGATAGTATAATTTATTCAACTAAAACATTCGATAATCTCACTTTTGCAACTGACTCTATTCCACCGCAAATTAGATCGTTTCAAAATATTAAAGGAAAATACTTTAATATCAATACAAAGTTTACATTTAAAATAACCGATAATTTCTCTGGTATAAAATCATACAATGGATATCTAAACGGAGTATGGACTCTATTTGAGTATGATAAAAAATCAGATAAACTAACTTGTAAACTATCTAAAGCACCAGTAAAAAAAGGAGAAAAGTATAACTTAAAGCTTATCGTTACCGATAATTGTGGAAACCATAAAACTTTAGAAAGCTACTTTACAGTAAGTAATAATTGATATTGGTTCAAACATAGACTAATTGGGCTATTAACTTTAAAATGATTTAAATTCTAATTGTTAATATTTAGTTGTATATTTTTAATTATAGACTGCAAGAAAATACCTTTCTTCCTAGTCTTTGACAAGAAAGCATCAAAGATTAGGCTTGTGAAGTCTAAAAAAAACGGAGTTAACTTATGTAAATGAGTATTTTTCTGGCAAGCGTAACGTAGTATTTGGCATTTTCTTGCAAAGACTAATTACATGCTATATTATTTTCAGAAAAAAATCATTTCTTTGCAAAGCTGTACCATAACGATTACGTGGGGTCTGCGAGCTATCAAAAGTAGCTATGTTTTAAAAGATATTAGTTATAATTTTGGTTCTTTACTGTAGATGAAAAACACTTATTTTGATTTAATTGAACAAAGCTATTACTTTCCTCAAGAAGGTTTTGATTTGCGAAACAATTATTTGACGTTTCATGGCGTTTCATTAAAATATTTGATTGAAAAGCATGGAACTCCGTTTAGATTTATTTACTTGCCAAAAATAGGCGATCAAATAAAAAAAGCAAGAAACCTTTTTAATAGGGCCATTAAAAACAACGGTTATAGAGGTAAATATTACTTCTGCTATTGCACCAAGTGCAACCACTTTTATCATGTTATTAAAGAAGCCTTAAAGCACAATGTTAACCTCGAAACTTCTTCCTCATTTGACATTGATTTGATTTTGAATTTGCACAAAAAGCAAAAAATAGATAAATCGAGGATCATCATTCATAATGGATACAAAACAGATGGATATCTTGAAAAAATTGTTCGTCTGCAAGAAATGGGTTTCGAAAACTCAGTTGTAGTACTTGATAGCATCAATGAACTAAAGAGGTTACTACAAGTTAATACCAAAGAAAAAATCAAAATTGGTATCCGAATGGCTATCAGTGAGGAGCCACAATCGGCTTATTACACTTCACGACTAGGTATACCTCCCGGTGAAATCATCGATTTTTTTAAGGAATCTATCCGCGACAACGAAAGAGTGGAACTGAAAATGTTGCATTTTTTTGTGGATTCTGGTATTAAAGACACACTTTATTACTGGACAGAGTTTCAAAAGGCTTTAAAGCTATATACCGAACTTAAAAAGGAAAGCGAGAAATTAGATTCCTTTAACCTTGGAGGAGGTTTCCCCATTCGTAATCATTTAGGTTTTGAGTATAATTACGAGTACATGATTAATGAAATTATTACCAATGTTAAAGACGCATGTAACAAGGAGAACATTCCAGATCCTGATATTTATACTGAATTTGGGAAATATACAGTTGGTGAAGCCGGAGCTGTAATATTTGAGGTTTTAGAACAGAAAAAACAAAATGATTCCGAAACCTGGTACTTAATTAACAATAGTTTGATGAATACCATACCTGATGCTTGGAGTATCAACGAAAAGTTTATTTTACTACCTGTAAATAAATGGAATAACGAATATGGAAGAGCCAATATTGGAGGAATAAGCTGCGACCATTCAGACTACTATAACTCTGAAGATCTAAACCAGGAAATTCTACTTCCTAAATACGATGCCAAAGAAGAAATGAGAGAACCATTATATCTGGGCTTTTTTCATACCGGAGCATATCAGGATTCTATCAGTGGATACGGAGGAATAAAACATTGCTTAATTCCATCTCCTAAACATGTAATTATAGATAGAGATGAAAAAGGTAACATTGTTGATTATGTATACAGAGAAGAGCAATCTGCAGATGATATGTTTAATATTCTAGGTTATAATAAAGATAAATAGCCACAAAAGATTGACAAAATGAACAACTTAAAATTTGGTGATTTTGAAGATAAATACAGAGATTTAAAAACTGCAAAAATACTATTACAACCCATACCTTATGACGGAACCAGTACATATGGCAAGGGAGCTGACAAGGGTTTTAAAGCATTTATGGAAGCCAGTTTTAACCTGGAAAATTACGATATTGAAACCGATAGCGAACCCTATAAAAATGGTATCCATGTATTGCCTGAATTAACCGAAGACCACTCTCCCGAAGAAGTTTTTAAAGTAATTCGCAGCAAAACAAAAGAATTGCTTAGACAAGAAAAGTTCCTCACATTTTTAGGTGGCGAACATTCAATTAGTATTGGAATAATTGAAGCATTTAGGCAAAAATATAAAAACCTTACCGTACTACAATTAGATGCACATTCCGATTTACGTAAAGAATATCTTGGATCTGAATTTAACCATGCTTGCGCCATGCATTTAGCTAGTCAAACTACAAATCTTGTACAGGTTGGAATACGCAGTATGGATATCAGTGAAAAAAAATATTTAAAGAAAGATCAATGTTATTTTGCTCATCAAATACAAGGACAAGATACCTGGATGCAAAAATCTATTAATCAAATGACTGAAGATGTCTACTTAACAATAGACCTGGATGTATTTGATCCTTCAATAATGCCAGCCACCGGAACTCCTGAACCTGGAGGACTAGATTGGTACTCTACAATGCGATTCCTGCGAAAAGTATTTGAACAAAAAAATGTTGTAGGTTTTGACATTGTAGAATTTGCTCCTATTCCGAATTTACATGCGGCTGATTTTTTTGTAGCAAAACTGTATTATCAGTTATTGGCTTACAAATTTAAAAAATGATAAAACTTCCATTTTCTTTTAATAGATTCAATTTGTTGTAGTAAAACAACAATATCATATTATCACACCCCTAAATATCATATTGTCATCTGCCAAAAAAGTTTATTTTTGTGTGATTCACATTAAATTCAATCAACTTTAAAAAATAATTTCATGAGCAAAACAAGATTTCTACTATCGCTTATTGTAGCTGGAGGTTTGCTAATTCCCCAAATAGGACAAGCCTGTACCAACTTTCTGGTTACAAAAAATGCTTCCCTCGATGGTTCTAACATGATAACCTATGCTGCAGACTCACATGACTTATATGGAGAGTTATATTATTGGCCAGGTCAAACATGGCCAGATGATGCAATGTTGGATATTTATGAGTGGGATACAGGAAAATATCTGGGTAAAATTAAACAAGCTAAAAAAACCTATACAGTAATTGGTAATATAAACGAAAATCAGGTTGCCATTGCAGAAACTACTTATGGTGGAAGAAAAGAACTTAAAGACACTACTGGAATTATGGATTATGGTAGTTTAATTTATGTTGCTCTTCAAAGATCAAGAACTGCTCGAGAAGCCATTAAGATTATGACTGATTTAGTTGCTGAATATGGTTATTATAGTTCTGGAGAGTCATTTTCAATTGCCGACAAAAATGAGGTTTGGATAATGGAAATGATTGGAAAAGGTGTTGGTAACAAAGGTGCTGTTTGGGTAGCACGAAAAATACCTGATGGAATGGTAAGTGGACATGCTAATCAAGCACGTATTACCACTTTTCCACTTAATGACGAAGAGAATTGTTTGTATGCTGATGATGTGATTGAATTTGCCAAAAACAAAGGGTACTTTGATGGCAAAAAGAAGGATTTTAGTTTTGCTGATGCTTATGCCCCATTAGATTATGGAGCTTTACGTTTTTGTGAAGCTCGTGTTTGGGCAGGTTTCCGTATAATGAATCCAGAAATGGATAAATATGAAGGATACGTAAAAGGTGAATCCACAGAAAGATTGCCTCTTTGGATTAAACCATCTAAAAAAATATCATACAGAGACCTTCAGAATATTATGCGCGACCACTTTGAAGGTACATCAATGGATATGACTAAAGATCCAGGAGCAGGCCCATTTCAAAGACCTTATCGTTTTCGTCCTTTAACATGGAAAGTTGGCGAGGAGGAATACTTTAATGAAAGAGCAATTGCAACTCAACAAACCGGATTTTCTTTCGTAGCTCAATTGAGAGACTGGCTTCCTGATGCTATTGGTGGTGTACTTTGGTTTGGAGTGGATGATGCAGCAAGCTCGGTTTACGTACCTATTTATTGTGGTATTAATGCTATTCCAGAGAACTTTGCCGTAGGAAATGGTAGCTTACTTGAGTACTCCTCTACTTCAGCTTTCTGGATTTTTAATAGGGTATCCAATCAAGCGTATCATAGATATAGTTATATGATAAAGGATATTAACAAAGCTCAAAGTGAACTTGAAGATAAGTTTGAGGATTATGCTCCAGTTGTGGAACAAGCTGCTATAAATCTTAATAAACTTGATCCATCAAAAGCTAAAGCATTTTTAACAGAGTATTCTTTAAACCAGGCAAGTTTAACTTTTAACACCTGGAAAAAGCTTGATGAGTTTTTAATGGTTAAATATTTGGATGGAAACTTACATAAAGAAGAAAATGGAGTTTTCTTCAAGAATGAACATGGTAATCCTTATCATGCAGAATTCCCTGGTTATAGCAAAGAATTCTATGAAAAGATTGTTGAAGAAACTGGCGATAAGCTTAAAATGAAAAAACTTCCAGGCGAAGAGAAATAAGTTAAAAGTTCTTTGTTTATAAAGTAAAAAGGTTTCAATACTTGGTTAAAAAAATTAGATATAAATCCCTCAAGGACGAATGGAACAAGAAGAAGGGAGGAAGGAAATTTTTTTACTAAAAACAACTAGATAGTTAAACCCGCAATATGCATTAGAAAATCTATTACACATTGAAATTCCCTCAAAACAAGTCACTTCGTTGCTTCATCTCAACTCACCAGAACGATGCTATGCCTTGTTTCGCTAAAGCCTTGTTTTATTGCACTTTCAATGCTCATAACGAAGTTCTAATACATAATCCGGGTTAAATAGAATATATAAGCCCGATGAAATATGATTCATCGGGCTTTTATATTTTTTGCATTTACAATCCATCAATACAAATCATTCAAATTTAACAACTTATCATCTATAGTAATGAATGATATTATACTGTGTAAATAACTATACTATCACCAAAAACTGATGAGTTATTGTAATTATTTCTTTGCTACAATTTTCACTTTGTAGGATCTATAAATAAAATAAATACCTGCCAAAACAAATGGTATACTTAACCACTGCCCCATATTTAAAGCCATATCCGCTTCAAATTTTTCTTGATCCTCTTTCACTACTTCAATAAATATACGCGAGAGAAATGTTCCTATTAAAAACACTCCAAAAATCAATCCTACACGCTCCCTGGCTTTTGTTTTCCAATACATCCACATTAAAAGTCCAAATAAAGAAAGGTATGTAAGCGCCTCATATATTTGAGTTGGGTGTTTGGGCTCCGTTTCTCCATTATTTGCAAAAACAAATCCCCATGGTAAACTGGTTTCAACACCATAAATTTCGGAGTTCATTAAATTACCCATCCTAATAAAGAATGCAGCTAAAGCTGTAGGAATAACCAACCTATCTAAAATCCAAATAGGTGATTTTTTAGATACTTTTTTAGAATATATTAAAATTGCAATTACTATCCCTAATGCACCTCCATGACTAGCTAATCCACCTTTCCAAACCATTAATATTTCACCTATGTTTTGAGAGTAGTAATCCCATGCATAAAAGAATACATGACCCAAACGGGCTCCCAGCACAGTGGCTACAACAACATAAATGAATAATTTTTCTAACCAGGGCAAAGGTATCTTTTCCCATTTAAACATTCGCTCCATTAGGTAATATCCCAACATAAACGAAATGGCAAAAAATAAACCGTAATACCTTACTGATATTGGTCCAAGGGAAAAAATTTCTGGTTTTATAGTCCAGGTAATAAAATCAAATACCATATTTTTTTATGTTTCGAAGCATAAGAGATAAGAGGTATTTTTAATATCCCCTATCTTGTTAACTTCATTTTATATTAGCACCGAAGAAAAGTGATTATTTTAAATATTAGGTTACTAAACTATTAATTATGCATGGACTTTTCCATGACATTGCTTATATTTTTTACCACTACCACATGGACAAGGATCGTTCCTACCTACTTTTTTCTCAACTCTCACCGGCTCTGCTTTTGGCTTTTTCTTTTCATTACCGTTACCGGCTCCCGGATAAGCATCCTTACTTGCTGTTAGTTGGCTCATATCCTGACGTCTTCTCACCTCCTCTTCTCTAATTTCGTTAGGATCCTGAACAGGGATACTTGATTTAACCAACGTAGAAACTACATCTTTATTGGCTTGATCTAACATAGATTTAAATAATTCGAAAGATTCGAACTTATAAATCAACAAAGGATCTTTCTGCTCATATTGTGCATTTTGAACCGAAGTTCTCAAATCATCTAACTCACGTAAATGCTCTTTCCACGCATTGTCGATGGTCATTAAAATAATTGACTTCTCAAATGATTTAACTAACTCATCTCCATCTGATTTATAAGCATTTTCGAGATTAGTAGTAATTTGCATTATTTTTTGTCCATCGGTAAAAGGCACTACTATATTCTTATATTGGTGCGATTTAGTTTCAAAAACATCCTTAATAACCGGCATAGCCTGAGCTGCTATAGCCTCTGTTTTTCTTAAATAAGCATTCCAAACGTTGGTATATAGTTTTTCTGCCGATTCCGTTGGATTACCTTTTAAAAACTCTTGACTATCAAATGGAGATGATATAGAAAACACACGAATCAGATCCATTTCAAAGCTCTCAAAATCGGCATTTTGATGATGCTCACTTACCATACTTTCGCAAGTATCGTAAATCATGTTTGATAAATCAACTTTAATACGCTCTCCATATAATGCATGACGACGTTTAGTATAGATTACCTCACGTTGGGAATTCATCACATCATCATACTCTAGTAAACGTTTACGAATACCAAAGTTATTCTCCTCTACTTTCTTTTGTGCTCGTTCAATAGATTTGGTTATCATAGAGTGTTGAATAACTTCTCCATCTTCAATTCCTAATCTATCCATATATTTTACAATACGCTCAGAACCAAATAAACGCATTAAGTTATCCTCTAAAGACACAAAGAATTGCGAGCTACCAACATCTCCCTGACGACCTGCACGACCTCTTAACTGACGGTCAACACGACGTGATTCATGACGCTCTGTACCAACAATTGCCAAACCTCCAGCTTTTTTTACCTCATCCGACAATTTAATATCAGTACCACGACCCGCCATGTTGGTCGCGATTGTTACTACTCCTTTTCCTCCAGCCTCTGCTACAATATCAGCCTCACGTTGGTGTAACTTCGCATTCAGTACGTTATGCTTAATTCCCCGTATTTTAAGCATCCTGCTTAATAACTCCGAAATTTCAACCGACGTAGTACCTACCAATACCGGACGACCTTCTTTTACCAATTCAACAATTTCTTCAATTACCGAATTATATTTTTCACGGTTAGTTTTATAAACTTTGTCTTCCCTATCATCTCTTGCAATTGGCTTATTGGTTGGAATAACCACCACATCTAACTTATAGATATCCCAAAGCTCTCCTGCCTCCGTTTGCGCTGTACCTGTCATACCAGCCAACTTGTGGTACATCCTAAAATAGTTCTGAAGGGTAATAGTCGCATAAGTTTGCGTTGCAGCTTCTACTTTAACACGCTCCTTAGCTTCAATAGCCTGGTGAAGTCCATCAGAATAACGACGACCTTCCATAATACGACCTGTTTGCTCATCTACAATTTTAACCTTATTTTCCATCACAACATACTCCGTATCCTTCTCGAATAGAGTATAAGCTTTTAATAATTGGTTTATTGTATGAACACGCTCCGACTTTACTGAATAGCTTTGTAATAAAGTATCTTTCTTTTCCAGCTTTTCTTTTTCACTAAAGTTTGCTTTTTCTAACTCTGCTATTTCCGAACCAATATCTGGTAATACAAAAAAGTTAGGATCATCTGATGAACCAGTGATTAAATCGATACCTTTTTCGGTAAGTTCTATAGAATTATGCTTTTCGTCAATAACAAAATACAGAGGATCTGTAACAATATGCATGTTCTTGTTATTCTCCTGCATATAGAAATTCTCTGATTTTAACATGCTGGATTTAACACCAGGCTCACTTAAAAACTTAATTAAAGGTTTATTACGCGGAAGACCTTTAAATACTCTAAACAATAATAAAGAACCTTCTTCAGCCACTTTTTTATCATCTGATTTCATTTTCTTTTTGGCATCAACCAAAATACCTGAAACCAATTGACGCTGAGCCTCTACCAATCTTTCTACTTTTGGCTTTAACTCTTCAAATAACTGATCGTCGCCTTTAGGTACCGGACCAGAAATAATCAAAGGAGTACGAGCATCATCAATTAAAACTGAATCCACCTCATCCACAATAGCATAATTGTGCTTACGTTGTACTAAATCCTCTGGCGATATAGCCATATTATCACGTAGGTAGTCAAACCCGAATTCGTTGTTTGTTCCAAACGTAACATCACACAAGTATGCCGAGCGACGTTCATTTGAATTTGGACGGTGCCTATCGATACAATCTACAGATAAACCATGAAATTGATACAGAGGTCCCATCCACTCGGAGTCACGTTTTGCCAGATAATCATTTACTGTAACCACATGAACTCCTCTACCTGTTAACGCATTTAAAAATACAGGTAATGTTGCCACCAGGGTTTTTCCTTCACCAGTTGCCATCTCCGCAATTTTACCTTGATGAAGTGCTACACCACCAAACAACTGCACATCGTAGTGTATCATTTCCCATGTAATAGTGTTTCCACCTGCTTCCCATGAATTGTACCAAATAGCTTTATCTCCTTCTATCTCCACAAAATCATGAGATGCTGCCAAATCCCTATCATACTCTGTAGCTTCTACTTCAACTGTTTCGTTTTGAGTAAGCCTGCGAGCAGTATCTTTAAGAATAGCAAATGCCTCTGGAAGAACATCTGATAAAACACCCTCCAGCTTTTCATCAATTTCCTTTTCTATTTTATCTATCTCGGTGTATAGTTTTTCTCTTTCAGCAATTTCAACCTTAGAATCCTCTGTTTTTTCCTTTAGTTGAGCAATTTTATCCTGTTCTTCTTTTATCGAAGCTCTAATTTTAGCCTTTAGATCGGAACTTCTTTGACGAAGTTCGTTGTTACTTAATTTCTCGATTTCAGGAGAAACCGATTTTACTTGGTCTACAATTGGATTTAATTCCTTTAAATCCCTATCGTATTTGCTACCAAACATTTTGGTAACCAAATTATTTAAAAGTGCCATAGTAAGTTATAGTTGTTTGATAGAACGCTTAACGCGCTTACCCAATATTTTTAAATGAATAATGAAAATTAAATACTAAAAAGAATACCTAAAATTTAACAAAGGAAAGGACCTGCTCTATTTTGGAAATTTATTCCACGATATGATTCTGAATAGTAAAGCCTTCCATTAAAAATAAGCTTATTTACCAATTGTAATTGATAAAGTTCATATCTTAAATGAAAAACAAATGGAGTATAATCAATTGAAAATCCAGTTATATAAAAATGATTTCTACCGGATTCTATAATATTATTTAATATGAATTTGGAACCTGAGAAGTTTTTAGTTCGTTTATTTTTTTCAACTACAATATATTTATCAGAAGTTGATATATCGAACTCAAGCCCATATGTTCGTAAAGCTTCGGCATTTAATTCAAAAGAACCAGGCACACAGGACGACATTGTCACCAATAGTGTGATTCCTAAGACTTTAAATTTTGAAAAATCTTTCTTCATGAACATAGCGAAATTCTTTCGTGCACAAATGTAAACAAAAGAATCAAGACGAAAGTATCAAGCATCAAGATTTATCCATTTTTATTATGACTTATGTTTCCAATAAATCGTTAGAATAAAGACAAAAGACATAAGATTTATTTACATGATACTTGAAATCAAGCATTTAATAAAATCGCCCCCATCATTACAACTTCCTATCCTTCAATATGTTACGAAATACTTATAACCTATTAGTTTTGATACATGCAAGAAATTTACATTTACTTTCTTATGAGTTTGTTTCCAAGTTGAACAATACATATTAACAATATTCTTATAATGGGCCCCGGAAGTCAAAAGTAATGTGATGAAAAGTTTAATATATTTACAGTATGAACCTTCCCAAAAAATAAAAGACCAAGTAATAAATACTTAGCCTTTTGTTAAAATTGTATTTTATTTACAGAAAGTGCTTTAAATACAAACCTACTTTTGCGGAGCATATTTTTTTGCTTCTGCCATAATAGATTTCATATGCGCAATTCTCTTTTCATCTGCAGGGTGAGTGCTCATAAACTCAGGTGGTTTTTGTCCCCCCATTTGTGACATACGTGTCCAAAAATCAACTGCCTCTTCAGGATTATAACCTGCCATAGTCATAAAAATTAACCCTAATTTATCTGCTTCATACTCATGTTTGCGAGAATAAGGCAACATCATTCCGTATTGCGCTCCCAATCCAAAGGCTGCCATATATATTTGCTGTGTTTGTTGCGGTTTCTCATTTAAAGCTACCTGCAAACCGGTAGCAACAGCTTGTAATCCCATTTGTTGGCTCATACGCTCATTACCATGACGTGCTACAGCGTGTGCAATTTCATGCCCCATAACAACAGCTAAACCGTTTTCGTTTTTTGTATAAGGAAGAATTCCCGAATAAAAAACCACTTTTCCACCAGGCATACACCAGGCATTTGGAACATCGTCCTCCACAAGATTAAATTCCCAATCAAAATCAGACAACTTACTCTCATAACCTTTATCCTTTAAATATTTTTCTACTGCCGAGGCAATATTATTACCAACTCGCTTAACCATTGCTGTCTGCTTTTGGTTAGTAGAAAGTTTAGCTTCATTTAAAAAGGATTTATAATTTTTTAATCCCATTTCGGCCATTTGCGATGCCGGGAATAAATTTAATTGCGATCGTCCTGTAATAGGTACTGTAGAACATGCAACAGCAATTAACGCAACTATTGCGACTACTAATAATTGTTTCCAATTCATCCTTAACTTCATCTTTTCAGTAATTTCCGATTAGTATTTAGATTATTAAACTCTATTATACAAAAATATAAGATTTGCACAAATCAGTAAACCTTATTGCTCATTTATGGTTCAATATCTGTTTTCATCCAATATGCATCTTCTTCTTCCAAATCTTCTTCTTCATCTTCCAATGGTGACTTGGGGCGTTGAGGTCCTTCATTCTTGTAAAACCAGGCAATCAATATTCCTGCCAGTCCTCCCCAAAAGTGTCCTTCCCATGAATATGGCAAATCAATCTTTAGTGGAAATGCTCCCCAAACCAAACTACCATAAAAAAATATTACTAATAACGAAATGGCGATCAATTGAATGTGCCTACGAATAATGCCACTAACTGACAAAAAGCCAGCCAATCCGTATATAACACCACTTGCACCAATATGCCATGAATCTCGTGCTGCTAACCATACTCCCATTCCACTTAAAATATATATTAAGAAGAACACTTTATAAGCGATTTTATTGTAGAAGTAGAACAAAGCCATACCTAACACAAGTATTGGTATAGAATTGGAATACAAATGTTCCCAATCGCTATGTATAAGTGGTGAAAACAAAATTCCCCATAATCCATTAACACTTAATGGACGAACCCCATAAGTGAACAAGGAAATGCCTTCGAGAGTTTCAATTAATTTTACAGTAAATACAATCACCAACAAGAATACTGGGAATATAAGGCTATGTAAAAAACGCCTTTTTTCGATGGGAATATGTGAACCTAAACCTTTCAATTTTCTTATTCTAGGAGTCGTTTCGACTCTGTGTAAATTTAATTAGTCAAACCTAAAATATGCATTAGAATATCTATTACATAATCTAGGTTAAATAAATATAATCTTTTAAAATACCTATGTGACAATGTGTCATTGTATTCGTTTTTATCTGTACTTTTGCGAACCCAATTAACCGTCATGCGAATATTACAACAATTAAACCACACTGAGAAAAGAGCATTTAAGCTACATATATTTTATAGTAGTTTGGAGGGTATAGCAAAGGGTGCCTTAATTTTAAATGAGTTTATTTTTATTAAATCACTAAAAGGCTCAAATGTTCAGCTTGCTTTCCTATTTCAGTTTAGCATGGTAGTGTTTTTATTTGCTATGTTGGCCAACGAAATTATGCGAAGATATCCTAACAGGAAAAAGTTATTAAGAACCGTTGGAATTGTAACAAGGTTACCTTTAATTATTTTCGCTTTTTTCCCTGCTGTAAGTGATCAAGGGCTTTCTCCTGAATTTCATTTTTTATTTTTAGGTGTATTCTTGCTTTTTTACACCTCCCAAATTGCCATTTACCCATCTATAAATCAATATTTAAAAGGAAATTATCGCCACAACAATTTTGGAAAACTTTTTAGTTATTCTGCTACAATAAATAAAATATTATCGATGATATCCACCTTTGCTGTTGGTTTATTGTTGGATTTTGACTCAAATTCCTATCGTTATTTCTATCCCTTGGTAGGAATTTTAGGGGTAATATCTATTTTTCAGCTTACTCAAATTGAATTTAAGCAGAAACAAGAACAGGCTACCCAACCCATTAGAAAAGCTTTAGGAGGATCATTTAAGCGCATCTTTATAATTCTTAAAAGTAATATTCCTTTCCGCCATTTAGAATTAGGATTTATGTTATATGGCTTTGCCTGGATGAGTACCCATGCTGTGATAACCATTTTTTATAAAGAATCTCTAGATCTAAACTATTCATCTGTTTCTTTTTATAACAACGCATACAACTTGGTTGCTATTGCTGTATTACCTATGTTTGGTAAACTTATTAGCAACAAAGATCCTCGCAGGTTTGGGATTCTTACCTTTGGTACATTAATGATGTTTATTGCATTTACAGGGTTAACTGATTATATCCCTAGTTATAATGAAATATTTGGTTTAAAACTTTACCATATGTTACTTATAGCGGTAATTTTTAATGGTTTATTTATGGGTAGCATGCCTATTTTATGGGGCATTGGGAGTAGTTATTTTTGCGAACCTCATGAAGCTGCAGATTATCAATCAGTTCATTTATTTTTAACAGGATTTAGAGCTCTGTTTGCTCCTATTATTGGTATAAAGCTTTACGAGATGTTTGGTTTTGGAATAACATATACAGTTGGTATTGGTTTTTTATTGATAGCTATCTTATTGATGGTTTATTCAGAAAAAAGGTTTCCTAAAAAATCATTGGTGTCCGCTTAACTTTTTTAGAATTGTTATGAAGATGTTATATCACAAGGATTGTAGGTGGTTTCATTTGAAATAGGCTTGTTTTTCCACCTCTGATAAAATGCGTTAAGGAAATCGAAGAGTGTAACGTAAAAAATCAAAGCTGTTTGAACGTAGTGAGTTCTTTGATTTTAGTGGAACGATTTGATTTTTAGTAATTTTATCAGCAGTGGTGGCATTTTTTGTTTCGTTTTTGCTGCTGTAGGCAAAAATGAAAAGCCCGTCGGCTTGAGACAGTTAAAGGCAAACAATTTTGAAGTTAAATTTTAACCGGACAATAGTGCTAAAAAATAAAGAAACTTTAGCAAACCTTACATATTTACAAAAATTTACCATCAATTAACTACTTTCTGTTTTTTCAAGTTTCTCAATTCTAATTTCTTTTTCTTTGTAAATTATAGTCGGAGGAAAAGTATTAGTTTCTTTTACTTTTAATGAACTACTAAATACTCCTTCTGATAACTCTCTGGTATTAAAATCTATTACACTTGTTATTTTTTCTATTTTATTACCCTCTATTTTATTTTTTAAATACTCTATTTCATCCAGTTCCTCTGAAAAGCAGTAGCTATAATAAGTTGAATCTGAACCATGTTTTACTACATAATTTTTACCATTTTCAAACGAACCTATTTCAGGGAAAAAGCTATTTTCAAAAAAAGGGAAAAACTCTTCTGGGTGTAAAAATTTAGTAAGATATTCTGCCGGATTATATCGTGAATCCAACCTAAAATCTTCTAATGAAAACGTTTTGGATTTAAACTCAAAACCTGATTCGTTTTTAACTACCATAAAAGATTTACCTTTTATTTTTTTAAGGGTATTTAGAGCTTCCTGCACCTTTTGTTTTTCCTTTTCGTTAAATTCAATACTCAAATAGTCACTTTCTACCTTAACCGAATCTTTACCTGTATCAAAGTAGTAATAGAACATAGAGTGATTTTTAATTAAATACATAACCCTCACAATTTCTACATTACAAGTTATTGAATCTATAAGGTTTATTTTCCAATCTATTTCTGAAAGAAACCTTTGATCATCACTAGAATCAACATTAAAGTTTTTACTTTGCTCAATTTTAAAAGAAGTTCTGTATAAATTTATATTTTTCTTTAATCCTGAAAAGTTAAGTGTTTTTGACTTTGGTTCGCAACTTACAAACATAATTACCAGAGCCACAAAATAAAGGATGTTTTTATTATTCATTTTAGTTGAGTATAGGTTTTCAATAGATCGTTAGAATAAAGACATAAGATTAATTTACAAAACACTTAAAATTAAGCGTTTAACCAAATCGATCCATTACTTCAATCTTCTAACATTCAAAGCATTACAAAATATTAACAAACAATTGTTTTTTTATTTTACACATAAAATTTAATAATCAATCTAAATAAGAAAGGTCACCTTGCAACTAAGATAACCCTCCTTATTATTTATTTTAATCCTATCCTGGATCAATTACCCTTACTTATTTATTTGTTTTAGTAATTCAGGAATTGTTTTAGCAACACCTACTCCTGGTAACTTAACAGGAGCTCCAACTTGAGCTAAAAAAGTTCCGTTAACTTCTCCAACTTTATAAGTTGTAAAACCAATACGGTATAAACCTACTGTTAGAGCTTTTAAAGGATCACCCGCTTGACTTTTATATCTAAATAAAGAGTTATAACTAGTTCCATTTGGAGTTTTAGGCATTTCGCTACTGTCATCATTTCTTTCTAAAACTACCCATTTAGCACTTGAAATCGCATCCTCCGAAATTTTACTTTTGTCAATAATATTTGATCTTTCTAAAGTAATATATGTATCAAAAAAGTCCTTTGATCCTTTGTTTTTAGTATAACCTGCAGACTCAATAGCATTTTTTACTTTTGCGTTACCTACAGGAGACATCATTCTAACTCCCAATTCTGGCGCAACTGCTGGAATCCATACATAGATATAATAAAACTTTTTACCATCTTTTACTTCGTCTTCGGTATCTTTAGCAGCAAAACCAAGATATGTAACAACATCTGTATAAGGTACTGCAACTGTTTTTGGTCCTACCTTTTTAGTAATAGTACTACCAAATTTACCTAATTTTTGAGCGCTTACGTTACTAGTTGCTAGCATTGCAATTAATGCAACTCCTAAAATTTTAATTAAATTTTTCATCGTTTTTGTTATGTAAATTTTGTCCGTTTTTTAATGTGGGGTCTGGTCTCCACAATAACTTACATTAATTTATATATTGCTTAATTAAACTTTATTCTATAAACTTATCTTATTCCTAATTCGATATCATTAAAAAGTAAAAGAATGTATTATTGATTTACATTTTTATGTTAATATTAAATTATTATCATATCATAAAACCAATTCCAACATCTATCTTAATAAATTATGTTATATAAGTTATTTATATCATTTATTGATTACAATAAATTCGAAAACGATGACAAAAGAACGGACTTCATTTTTAACAAAAGTTATCTCTAGATAACTTTTTAATTATTTTAAGATTATTATTATGAAAACAAGGGATATTTATGATTTTTTAACACTTTTATAGTTATAATCAACTCATAATTTAACAATATGATATGAATTTTTTGGATAAAAAGCCTTTTTTAAAATAAATGCTCCTTACATTAGAACGTTAATAGAATTTTAAAACCCCTAAAATTCAGCCGTGAAACTTACTACGCTTTTCTCTTCTTTTTAGAGAATGAGTGGAGGGGTGTTTTTTGATTCTGAAAACCAACTTCTTTAAAAGTAGAATTATTTATTTTCTCAATACCCTATCTTATTCTTTTCTTGTAGGAATTAATAGAGAAAGTAATATGGCTAAACCTAATGCAACTATATAACTAACCAACCGTTCACTAATTCCAGTTGGTTCTACTAACCAGGTTTTCCAAACAACTGTAGTTACCGAACCTCCAATAAAAGAACCAAATAATCCTGCAACTGAAAATCGTTTCCAGAAAATAAGAAGTAAAATAGCAGGTCCAAAAGAAGCACCTATGCCAGACCATGCATATGAAACTAGTCCGTAAACTGTTTCTTTCATGGATATTGCCAAAAAAAATGCAATTGCTCCAACTATAATTATTAAAAGTTTATTAATGTAAAGCTTTCTTTTTTGAGAATAATGATCCTTCTTAATACTTTCCATTAAATCTTCACTAATTGCTGTAGAAGCCACCATCAATTGAGAAGATGCGGTTGACATCATGGCACTTATTGCTCCTGATAATAGAATACCAGCTAACATCGGATTTAGGAGTAAAACAACCATGGTAGGCATAATTTTTTCCGCATCAGCTGATAATTGTTGAGCTACATCTCCCAACAAACCGGCCTGAACCATTTTATAACCCATTAGGCCAATTAAAAAAGCTCCACCATATGCGAAGGTTGTCCTAATAACTGCTACCACCCTACCTTGATTAGTTTCTTTATTATTTCTTAAAGCCATCATACGAGCAAGTAATTGTGGTTGACCTGTATAACCAAAAGCCCAGCTTAATCCATTGATAATTAATAAAACAGAGAAAATAGTTTTCCCTTCATTCATTTGATAAGATTCTGGAAGAGAAGTAAAAATACCTGATAAATCAACACCATTAGACACTGAAATAAAATAAGCTACAATGGGCAATACCAAACATGTAACAGCCATTAAAATAGCTTGAAAAGCATCAGTTGATACAACAGTGATAAATCCTCCCAGCATTGTATATAAAGTAACCAAAAGTGAACCTATTACCATGCCCCAAAAAGGATTTAAACCAAAAGTATTATTGAATATGATTCCTGCTCCTGAAAATTGGGAAGCTATATACAACATAAAAAAGAAAATAATAACAAGGGAAGTTACTGCTGTTATTGACTTTGTTTGTTTGGGAAATTTATGGATAAAAAGCGATGAAACAGTAAGTGCCCCAGTTTTCTGTTGCATATGCTGAAGTGGTTTAGCCAGAAAAGCCCATATAAAAAATATACCTGCTACACACCCCATAGCCACCCAAACTGATGCCATTCCCTCGGCATATGCATGCCCCGTTAACCCCAATAATAACCATGCTGATTCTCCTGTTGCCCTTTCGGATAATGCTAAGGAATACCCCGAAAGTTTGTTACCTCCAATAACAAAATCAGTGTTGTTCTTAGATTTTCTGGCCGACCAGATTACAATAATTATAAGAAACAAGAGATAACATATAAATACAAAAGTCATATGGCTTTATTTTGGTTTTAAAATTAACAATAGATCATTAATTTTAGACAAATCCCTTCATATTACTCTTAAAAGCAAAACGTCTCTATTGGTTCAATTGTAAATCCTATGGCGCAGAGATAATTCCACCAACTTATACATGCTATTCGTACTTAGTATTTCTATTTTATACACAAAATTTACTACCAATTATAGAAACTTTGTCTAACCACTACTTTGTGATGAAAAATAAAATTAACATGCACCTCAATTATATTTAAACCTTATTAGCTACAACAGAGTAAAGCATAGGTAATTTATTTTCTAGCCCTTTAATTTGAAATCTACCAGGTTCTACCTCAACAGTATTTTGAAAACAATCGTAAGTGGAGTAATCAAATTCCTGCAAATCATTTAGAGTTAAACCTGCTTTTACTAAAGCATTTTGAACTTCGCAAATACCATGATTCCATGAAACTGATTTTTCTTTGATATCAGCATCTGTATTTGTATAAGTTCCTTCCAACTCTTCAACAATAGGTCCGTTATTGAAATAACCAAATTCGATATCCTTAAAATCATAGCTAAACATCCAAATCACAGGGTGAAATTCAACCATCACAAACTTTCCTCCTGGTTTTAAGAAATGAGCAACAACCTTGGCCCATTTATTCATATCTGGTAACCACCCAATAGTACCATACGAAGTATATACAATATCAAATGTTTCGTTTAAATTATTTACCAAATTATATACATCACTTTGAATAAATCGAGCTTTTGCTCCTATTTTATCATTTAACTCCCTGGCTTTTTCTATCGCTTTATCCGATAAATCAATACCAACCACTTCTGCCCCACGTTGTGCCAAAGATATCGTATCCATACCAAAATGACATTGAAGGTGTAATATCTTTTTTCCTTTTAAATCTCCTAATAGTTCTAACTCTATTGAGTTTAAAGCATCTTTTCCATTAATAAATTCCTCTACATTATAAAACTCAGATTCAAAGTGAATATCGGTTTTCTTGTTCCAAAGATTCTTATTTATTTCAAGATAGTCCATTTATCGTTATTTAGATGTTATTTGATTAAGAAAAGTTTCAATTTATTAAACATTCAAAGGTAAAATAAAATTATTCAGATTATGCATTCATTTAATATTCCCATAAAAAACTAAATATCTGACAATTACCGCACAAACATTTAATCTACCGTAATAATTTTAAAAAATTTTATTCAAATAAAATTTGCCTAGTTAGGATTCCTACCTATATTTGTATCGGCAATAATGCTAATCAACTTTTAAAACAAAAAACATGAGCAAATCAATCTTTTATCACGCAGGGTGTCCTGTATGTGTAAGCGCAGAACATGACATCATTAATTTAGTAGGTGAATCTAATGTTGAAATTATTCATCTTGGAGAAGACAAATCTAAAATTGCTGAAGCAGAAAAAGCAGGTGTAAAATCGGTTCCGGCTCTTCTTACTTCAAATGGAAATGTATTACACATTAATTTTGGTGCTTCTATTGATGATGTAAAAAACTAAAAAATTTATTTATTATAGTTAGGATTCCTTATCTTGAGCAGTCCTAACTAAAAAAAATTAAACCATGAAAAGAACAATCTTTACTTTATTTGCATTAACATTTACTATAATCCAATTATTTGCCCAAGACCTTGCTTTAACTAATGTTTATGTGCAAAAAGATGCTGAACTAAAGCAACTTATTTTTACTATTGAAGTTGAAGGTTTGGCAGGAAATACAATTCCTACACCAAATGGAGCTCTTGATGGAGCACCTGTTTACGGATATGTTTTTCCCACAACTCTTAATCCACTGGATGTTGGATTTGACGACACAGAAGGTATTGTAGCACTTGCGTTAACCTCTCATCCTGATTTTGATGATACTCCACTTTGGGATGAAGATAACGACGCCAATTATGCAAATGATGGATATTACTGGCATCCGCACTGGGTACTCCTAGTTGATGATGAGAGGGTATTTGGAGGTTTATCGGTAAAAGCAACAACTAAAAACAGCGTATTACCACCAACAAATCCTGGTATGCCTATGTATATGGATAGTCCGGGATACCCTGTTATGTGGTCTGGCAACAAAATATCTTGCATTGTACCACTTAGCAGAATAAATAACAAGGATGATTTTAATTACGATGGAGTAACCTCTTTACTTAAAGTAAATACTTCTGACGATAATTTACCAATGCTTGGAGTATACTCGGTTTACAGTATTGCTTCAGGTAACTTATCATTACCATATTCTGTTGGAAGTTATAGCAGTGATACTTTGTATATTGACGTTTCTCCTTCAACTGATGTTGGTATTGTTGAACCTGGTAAAGTATCAATTTATCCTAATCCCGCTTCAACTGATGTACATATTGATATTACGTCTGAAATTAATACTGGCAAATTTAGAATAAGCATATATAACCTTAATGGTTCTCTAGTTTATCAGTCTGAAGCCCTTACTGGCAATATTTCTATTCCTGTTAGTGAAATTGGTTCAAATGGTACTTATATTCTAAAGGTAATTGAAACGGAATCCGGCATTGTTAAAGGAACAAAGAAAATCAACTTATTTTAAATAAATATGAAAGTAGCTGTTTGGGATACTTATGTTCCTCGCGAAGATGGCAAAGAAATGCACTTTGATATTGTTGTACCCGAAGATATTAATGATGATAAACTCATATTTGAATTTGGTAAGCAATATTTAAATACGAAGCCATTTTATTCTGGATCAATCACTTCTAACGAATGTAGTTTTTGCCATATTGAAAATGCAGAAGAAGAGGTTGTTAATAGCATTAAACGAAATGGTTATCACATAATCGAAATGGAAAACTGCAACTAAATATAAAAGACTCAAAAATTTTTTACTCTATTTCAGAAACTGTTTAAGCTTTATCCTTCGGTTTATTTTGGCGACTTAAGCCCTCATATTTCTGCAAAATTTCTTTAAATAGCGATGCTATTCGCATCAATTTTGGCTCATCTGAGAACTTAATTCTCTCAAAATAACTCACAAAAACAAAATTTAAACAGTTTCTCAATCTGAATTATTATTAAGGAAGTTCAGCTCTTTTAAGCTGAACCTCCTTCTCTTTTTTTTATAAGTAAATTGTCCTGGTTGTTGTTTACATACCTTATTTCCATTCAATTACTATTGATAAAAGAGTTTGTTATCAACAAAGCAATTTATGCTACAGAAATTTAATTTCAACTTGTTCTCCTTTTTGAAATAATTCAAACCTTCCCTTTGATGAAATTGTTGATTGAGCATTTTTTGCTGCAGATTTTAGTGCTGTATAAAGATCCTCTACTCCTTTTTCGTTGCAATCTTTATGAAAATAGCAGAATAAGTTCGTTTCGTTTTTATCATCGTATTGAATGATAAAAGCTGTGTTATCAGGAAAAACCAAATCGTCGTAAGCATATGTTATCTCTAATCCTATAGCTTCATGTACAATGCTTCTTACTTTTTCTAAATCCCTATAATTCATATGCTTATTTAAAAATATTAAACCAAAATTTTATTTCTTGAATGGAGTCTGCTTCTTCGTATGACTGACATTTGACCAACTCCATATTAATGGCTTCTTCAAATTCTGACTCATTAAAATCATATTTCTCTAACAAACTGTTTTTTGATTCTATTCCATTACAGTCTGCTCTAAAATCACTATCAGAATTAAATTTTTTAACAAAAGATATTGCTCTACCTAAAGACATAATAAATTATTTACAAGATGAACTACAAGATTTACAAGCGGTTGAACTACAATTATTTTTTAACTCATCAACTGATTGCAATGTAAAAGGCTCTAATTTTTCTGCTAAGCACATTTGAATATTCTCATATAAATCATCCCCATTAGATTTATAAACAAAAAATCCACCCTCGGTAAACAAACCTAATGCCATTAAAGACATAGATCCAGCAATTATTGTACTAATACCTCTTCTCTTAAGTTCAAGACTTAAATTTCCTGGTTTTGAAGCTAATTGAGAAGTGAGTAACCATTGGTAATTGTTTGTATCACAATCATAAATACAAACGCATGCTGCATTATGAAATCCCTCAGCTAAATCTTTTTTGGCATCTGAATCATTTACTACTGGTAAAATAACCTTCATTGCTTTAATTTAAATTAAACATCCTGACTATGTGTACAATACCAATATCCTAATTATATTAGCTTTATAATTTTATTCTACTAGCTTTATTCTGCGTTACAAAATTTCGATTTAGCTACGGCTATGCCTCACTTTTGTGCCTTTAATAAAACTAATATCTCTAAAACTGTTTAACCCTAACCTCATAGTGAAATTGGTATAAAAGGAATACAACCTTTCACATCTACTATTCCCAATTTAAATGCCACAATAATCTAAAACACTGTTTTACAAAACAAAGGAGAGAACAATGAGGTTATTTATTTTACAAAAACGTAAAAAAAGTATCTAAGATTTACCTAAATGTAAATTTTTATTTGAGCACTATAAAATATTAACCCAGATATGTCATTGGAGTATTGTAATGGAGATTCAAACAGCAAAAAAATCAAGTATTTGGGTGAGGAGTCATAGCGAAGCTATGCTGATGAGTACAAAATGCAATGAAATGTTTGAATATGTAATAGATAGTCTAATGACATTTCTGGGATTAAATAGATGTTGCTGCACAATAGTAATCGTGCAGCAACTAGATATGAAAAAAACACTAATCTACCCAAGCATCATCCTGGAAAATTAGTGCATCATTGGTATAAGAATACCTTCCTTCCATTTCTGCAAGAATAATTGCAAGTCGCCCTGTTTGTAAATCAAATCCTCCATTCATCATGGTTGCTCGCATCCCATAACGATCTAAAAAAGAATCTAAGAAAGTTATACGTCCATACTCGTAAGGAAAAACAAGAAATGGTTCATCGGCTCTTAATATCTCATCTAAATCAAATAGCCAATATTGATTATAATAGTCATCTTCAAATTGTCTACAAGGTCCTCCACAACCATTTTTTCTGTAATCCGAAACCAACTTATACCCAAACCCTTCTTTTCCTTGGTAACGTCCTAATACTGCATAAGTCCTGGTGTTTGGTATAATAAAACCAATACAAGCAGATGTTATAACTGTCCACCAGTCGTTGATCCATGGAACAACATACTCTGCATGAGTAATTGGCTGTCCACAATCGTATCCAGCCTTTCTATCGCAATTAAACATTTCGTAATTATACCAATTCTGAGGACTTCCATGTAAATATGCTCCTAATTGCTCTCCTGGTTTATTATCAAAATCCATTACACGGTTTACGCTAACATCTCCATTTTTATCTGATATTGCATTCAAATCACCTGTAAATAGTGTAGGCCCACAAGGCAGTCTGTCTAGAATAGAAAAACTTCCACCCCCTCCCATTAAATGCTTACCTCCAAGTTTATTTTGCCAGCCTTTAGGGATATCTGCAATCCAAGAGCCTGTATGCGATCCTTTACCAATCTCAGCACCAACTCTCATTTGAAAATAACCTTCAATATTATTTTTATCTAATTTATCAGGGTTTTTAATCCGAAGGAGGTTATCCATTGGGTATAAACTTGGATATGCAACTTCGGTATTTATATACAAATAGTCATCATCTTTATTATAAAACAATCCCGTAACAGCTTCCGATCCATTAGTTGTTTTCATTAAATTGAGCGAAGGATCGAAAACTCCCAACCAGTCTTGTTTTCTTTCGGCATCAACATATCCCGATCTATCTCCTGGAGCTCCTTTACTTAAATCGTCTTTTGAAATAGTAAATTCTGTGATAGACTCAATACCTCCACCATCTTTATAATCAACTCGCTGGTTATATGAGTGACCTCCGTAACCGCTTATAAAAAACCTTATTTGATCAGGATTAGATGGTGCAAAAGAAAAAGCAGCAGAACCATTAGGGGTACCCCCAAAGCAAATGGCTCCATAAGATGTTACTGCAGGATATTGTTTATGATGCTGTTTTGCTGCAGGTATATGAAATGCTCCCTGATATGCATTTTCTAATACCTGGTTAAAATCCTTAACCAATGGCAAGCTTCCAGGGTTGATAATTCTGGAAGAACTATCGTCTTTTCCGCAATTACTTAATAAAAATACAAGTATTAAAGCACATAGTTGTGTTAAATGTTTCATTTTAAATCAATTTGTTAAAGTAATATATTATTACCTCCAGTTGGATGATAATTTCTTAAAATTTGCTTTCAACAATTCTTTAGCAACATCTATTAATAAACTGATAAGCTAAGTTGATGAAGGTATTGATCTCACTTTCAAATTTTATATTAATGCAAGGTTGACGTAAAAATCGTATTTATTTAGATATTGAAGTTAACTCATAAAGTATATTTAAAATACTCACAGAGTGAACCTTTAACAGTAAGTAGATTCACCCTGCGACTTGTAATGGTATAACTTATCGTTTAAGCAATTTCTTCGAAACCACAAATTGCTCATTGGCATTTATTTGCACTATGTAGGTTCCTTTTGCAAGCTCCATAGTATTAATTTCTATTTCACCCTTTTGGCCATGCACTTTCTTATACAGTTTTTTAACAATAGCTCCCGACAAATCATAAACTGATATCTCAAGGGTATTATTTATTTCGGGTAAGTGGTTAATAATAATCCTAGTATTAGCAGTTGCAGGATTAGGTGTCAACCTGAAATTGAATTTATTTTCATTAAGCACAGTTTCTTCTCCCGAATAGGTAGCTAGCGATTTTTTTATTTTATAAACATGAATGGCCGGCCAACCTCTTAATGGTAGTTGGTTCGATCCTTTTAATGGGTTAAGATAAACATACAATGTTCTGCTTTCCGAATCAAAAGCAAGTTGGGTAAAACTGCTAATAGCGCTATCCTGAGTGAATGGAAGATTTGCTCGTTCGTATGAGTACGGCTGTAGACTTTCTTTCGTAACATTCCCAAGTGCTGCATTGCCCAAATCATCATAATTATAAAAATACCAGAATAGGCCTTGGCGACGATCGGTAGAATAGCCACCATAATCATAACCTACTCGCCCAAATTGTAATTCAGCAATTGTTACATATCCTTTTTTATCAGGCAAATCAATAAAAACACCGCTTTGGGTACGATCATTATAGGTCCATTTGCCTTCCCAAGGACTTTTAGGAGAATCTGCCCAGTAATTATAATTTGCAGCAAAATAATTTCCTGGTCGTGGAGCGGAAATTGGATCAGGATACGACATGAACTCTAGTAATTCAACCGTATCTTTAGTTAGCTCGGGTGTATGTATTGCCGCAAGTGATGCACCACGACTGCAAGTTTGAGCAATATTAAAGTACCCTCCAAAACCAAGGGCCATTTCACGTCCACCGGCATATTTTTTAGAAAATGTTTCGGGTAAAGAAATTACTCCCGACCAATACCCTTTCCAATTATCAACTTTCGATTGATACCAGTATTTTAAGTTAGTAAGTGTACCGTCAGCATTAAGTTTAGTTGCTGCTAAAGTAGGTATATCATCAGGTCCTCCTGTAAAATACTTATGGTAATACGTCCAGTATAAAATAGAAGTTTTATTATCGAACCAAAACTGGCAGGAGCTTTTAACTTGTTCGTCGTTTACTTCCCCAAAAGTTAATTCGCCCCATTCTCGGATGAGTTTGGCCGTTACGATTCCTGACTCATTCCCACTACTAACATCTGTAAGTTCGGGAATTTCTATCTCATACAATGTTTGTTCTTTACCTAAAGATCCTGTATAAAGTAAAAGGTTATTCGACCCATCTGTGTTCTTTTTTATCGTTAGTCCGCTTTCGTTATATTTGTTTTCAAAACCATCAATACCTGGTAATGCAAAAGACCCCTGGTATTCCAAGTCTGACTGATAAATTAATGAATCAATTCTGGGAGCGGGTTCTGGTTCCTTTTCTTTGCGTTCTAATACAACTATTTTCTTTGTTGATATTTCTCCAAAATAAATAGTTTCTCCAGGCTTTTGGCATTGCCATTCAAAATTATATATGCCGGGATTGGATGGGGCTTTTAGTCTTGAACTAAATTTAGCCGTATCACCAGGGTACACATGGTTTGTTTGTCCTAAAATTATAAAGTAAGTACCCCAGTTCATGTTCTTTGTTGAATTTTGTGAATGCAGGTAAAACTTCTCTGAACCTTTCGGACCAACCAAACCCCAGCCTTCAGTACCAGTGTTTTTGAAGTAAATATGCGCTTGAAATACTTCATCTGTAATTACAGTATCCGGTGTTTCTGCCCGGATAAACTTCGAGTTATGTTGCGCTGATGTGTATATGGGCAACAGAAAAAACAAGAATAAAATTGTTAATTTAAAATTTGTGTGCATCTCATTGGTTTTTTTAAGATTAATTATTAGTGATTAGAATTAAAATAGATCGATAGAATAAAGACATGAGACTTATTTTCATAATGCTTAAAATCAACTATTTAAATAAATTACATATATTATCTCAATTACTTAATAATTAACAAACTACATTATAAAAATCCTAATTCCTTGCTAAGAAGGCATCATTGCAAAGCTTGTAATGCCAGATAAGATGAAATTTAATTTGTGTATTATAAATATCTTCTGACAAGTGACGTGCATTATTTAACTTTTTAGAAAAAAGCTAAATAAACGTTACTGTACAATAGCAAGTGTACAGCAACTAGCAAAGAGCTTATAAAGTAACAAAGTCGAAAGTTAAAAGTCTACCCAAATATTAATATTAGCTTAGAACACTGATTACATAAAAAATACAATCACATTAGCTCATTTAGATTTGACAGACCAATTACTTGTTATTTTTTGAACTCATTAATCTACCCAAGCATCATCCTGGAAAATTAGTGCATCGTTAGTTGGCGCATATTCTCCTTCCATTTTCGACAGAATAATTGCTAGCTGTCCTGTATGTATATCAAAACCAGCATTCAAAATACTAGCACGCATACCTTTTCGATCTAAAAAGGAATCTAAAAATGTTATACGACCATATTCATATGGAAATACAAGAAATGGCTCATCTGCTCTTAAGATCTCATCTAAATCAAATAACCAATATTGATTATAATAATCATCTTCAAATTGTCTACAAGGTCCTCCGCAGTCTTGTTTGTAATCCGAAACCAACTTATAGCCAAATCCTTCTTTTCCCTGGTAGCGTCCTAACACTACATAAGTTCTGGTATTAGGAATTATAAAGCCATGACAAGCTGCTGTTATAACTGTCCACCAATCATTTATCCAAGGAACAATATATTCGTCATGAGTAATGGCTTGTCCGCAATTATAACCTGCTGTTCTGTCGCAATTGTACATTTCGTAATTGTACCAATTCTGAGGGCTACCATGCAAATAGGCTCCCAATTGCTCTCCTGGTTTATCATCAAAATCCATTAAACGGTTTAAGCTAACATCTCCACTTTTTTCTGTTATTGCATCAAAATCTCCAGTAAATAACGTAGGGCCACATGGTAATCTGTCTAAAATTGAAAAGCTTCCGCCCCCTCCCATTAAATGCTTACCTCCAAGTTTATTTTGCCAGCCTTTAGGGATATCTGCAATCCAAGATGCTGTATGTGATCCTTTTCCAACCTCAGCACCAACTCTCATTTGATAATATCCTTCAATATTATCTTTGTGTAACTTATCAGGATTTTTAATTCTAAGAAGATTATCCATTGGATAAAGACCAGGATATTCAACTTCGGTATTTATATACAAATAATCATCATTCCTATTATAATACATACCGGTTACAATATGAGAGCCTCCTGTTGATTTCATTAAATTGAGTGAAGGATCAAAAACTCCCAACCAGTCTTGCTTTCTTACCGCATCAACATACCCCGTCCTATCTCCTGGAGTTCCTTTACTCAAATCACTTCTTGAGATAGTAAATTCGGTAATAGACTCAATACCACCTCCATTGTTCCCATCAACAGAAGCATTATTAAATCCTCCACCAAATCCACCTAAAAAAAATCTAATTTCATCATCCTCTGATGGAGCAAAAGCAAATGATGCAGAACGATTAGGATCCGATATATAGTTAACAGCACCATAAGATGTTACTGCAGGATATTGTTTATGCTGCTGTTTTGCTGCAGGTATATGAAATGCTCCCTGGTATGCATTTTCTAATACCTGGTTAAAATCCTTAACCAATGGCAAGCTTCCAGGATTAACAACTCCTGAAGAACTATCATCTTTTCCGCAATTACATAATAAAAATAGAAGTGCTAAAGCACAAAGTTTTGTTACATGTTTCATTTTTTATTTATTTTATTGTGTGTGTTATTTTTTGTCCCCTATTACAACAATGTCCCCTGAAAAAATTCGCTTTATTATTTTAATCTATAACTTAATTCCCCTTTAAGTTTATTCCATTAGTTGATCCCATACTATCAGCACTTATATTAACAGAATAGTATATTTATTTCTAGTATAAAGAATGCTAATTACCCAAACTTATCTATGGCTCACTCATAACAAAATTGACACTAATCATCTAACTGCCAACCTCTTTGTTGTAATTCCATTTTTGGTTTCTACTTTTACCAGATAAATACCATTTGGTAATTCGGGTATTTCTATGGTTTGAGTTGTTTGTGTAATTATTTGTGATAATACCGCATTTCCGTTTAAAGAATAAACTGTAACACTACCATTACCTGTCTTGCTCTCTACAACAAAATAACCTTCGGTAGCTGGATTTGGATTTACTTTTATATCAACTTTTTTTACTGTTTTTATATGTGTGGGTTTTTCAAATTTAGCCCATAACTCAATATCCCCTATTGCACCTGATGGTATTTCGTCAACTGCCTCGCCGGTAAACTCAGCATTAGTATACCAGCCTACAAAAGCATAACCTTCTTTGGTGGCTTCTTTCAATGTGATAGCAGCAGATTCAATAGTGAACTTTTTTGGATTACCTGCACTGTTAACGGCTCCTTCCATATTGTTGTAGATAATAGTGTATTCAATTGGAATATATTGTGCTGTTACAGTTAAATCGCTAGTTATCTTATCAAACGCAACATCCCAACCGGTAAAGGTATAACCTGCACGTGTACCTACTTCAGGTGCTATGGCTGAACTTCCGTAATCAACAGTTTCTTTTTTTAATAAAGTATTATTCCAGTCTTTAAAATTTACAATAAAGCCTAAAATTTTAATATTATTAGTTGAGAGTTTAACTCTTGGGAAATTAGTATTAGTCATTTGACAATAATAATTACCTGACTTCAAAAATTTAAACTGCCCGTTGCCTAAATCTTCAATACTAGTATTATCAATTAGCGTATTGTCATCGCTATTAAACCAATTAAATTCAGTTACTTTTCCATTAAATTCTAACTCTGAAGAATAATCTACTACAAATCCTACACTTTCTGACAGCTCATTAAATATTTTCTTATTTGAATAATAAATAAAATTAGAGATTGATCTTATGGGGAATAAGCTAGAAAATGGGAAAAGATTTTCATAATAGTACAAATTTCCTGATGGTACAGCATCCCCAATAAATAAACTAGTTAATTCATTATCATAACAATACAAATCAACCAATGCCGTATTATTACTTAAATCTAAACTGGTTAACATGTTACCATTACATAGTAAACGAGTTATATCTTTACTGTTACTTACATCTAAACTAGTTAATTCATTATCGTAACAATACAAAATTTTTAAGGCTGAATTATTACTTAAATCTAAACTGGTTATATAATTGATACTACAATCAAAAAGAGTCAAATTTTTATTGCTTTTAAGATCTAAGCTGGTTAATTCATTATCGAAACAATATAATTTAGTTAAAGACAAATTCTTACTTACATCCAAAACCTTCAGTTTATTTTTATAACAATTTAGTTGATCTAAAGCCAAATTATTACTTACATCTAAACTGATTAGTGGGTTACGGCCACAACTCAAAACAGTTAAACTCGTGTTATTACTTACATCTAAACTGGTTAATTGATTTTGATCACAACTCAAACGAGTTAGTGCTGTATTATTACTAATATCTAATTTCTTTAATTTATTACTAAAACAGTCCAGGTCTGTTATGTTAACAAAATATTCAATCCCGGTTAAATCTCGTATATTTTTATAGCTTACATCAATCTCAGATGTTACAACTTGTGCTTCTGCAATGCTTATTTCGTTGTCTCCATCAGTATCAATACCATTAGCCAGTAAAGCTGCTTTAAAATTAGCATCTGGAAAATTAATGTTTTGTGCTCCTGCTGCGATAGGCAAAGCAAGTAAAAGAAAAACTAATGCTTTTGAGATATTTTTGTGTTTCATATTTACTCTCTTTTATAATGTGTTTTTGAGCAATTTGTTTGATTATTTAAAATTGAGAGTAAAACAATAAAGTTTAAATGTAACCGAAGTTGCCCCCAGATAACTTTTCACAATTATTAACATAAAAATGCTTCAATACAGCAATAATTACTTTTTTTTAACAACACGATAAAACAGCATTTAATTACCACATTTACTCAATTAGCTATAAAAGAAGGGGTTATTTCTAAAAAAACACAAGTATCAAGATTTATAAACAAAACTTACTTCACCTCAAAAGAATAACATGAAAAATAAACACGGAGACACAGGGATACTGAGTTTTATTCTAAATATCATCAAGTTAGTTTGGTGTTACAAAACCTTCAATCAATATCATATGTTATATTTCTACTTTTTCCATTCTCCTTTCTACCTTTTCTCCTCCTTTTATAATTAAAAAAAGGCTACCCCTTACGAGATAACCTCTTAAAAAAAACACTTTATAACACATAAACTATTTATTAATCAACCTTTTTGTTGCTGTTCCATTTTCGGTTTCTACTTTTACCAGGTAAATACCATTTGGTAATTCAGGTATTTTTATGGTTTGAGTAGTCCGGGTAATTATTTGCGATAATACCACACTTCCATTTAAAGAATAAACCTTAACATTACCTCTACCCGATTTACTCTCTAAAATAAAATAACCTTGAGTAGCTGGGTTTGGATTTATTTTAACACTATTATCTTTCACTGTTTTAAAGGCTGTAGTTCTATTAAACTTAGCCCATAGCTCTATATCTCCTGTTGTTCCAAGTGGTATTATGGTAACTGCTTCTCCTGTAAACTCAGGATTAGTGTACCAACCTGCAAAAGTATAACCTTCTTTTGTGGCTTTGTTTAATTTTATAGTACCAGATCTAATAGTATAAGTATATGGATTATTAGGGTTATTAACAGCTTCTTCCATATTGTTATAACTAATAGTAAATTCAACGGCAAAAAAATTATTAAATGAAGTATATGAACTTTCAAAGTCATTTATTTTATCTACTACAATTTCTTTACTGTTAACCCATACAAGTTGATAACCATTTTTATGCTTTGGGAGGATTACCTCTTTTAATAAGGGATTATGGGCAAATACATTATTTCCAATGGTAGTTACGCTACCTGGAATAGTAACAGATGTTAATTGGTTATTATAAAAGGCATAACCTTCAATGGTTGTTACATTTTTAGGGATATCCAATGAGGTTATTTTGTTATTGCTAAATGCTTCTTCTCCTATAGTTGTTACGCTTTCTCCAATAGTAAGAGATGTTAATTCATTAGTACAAAAAGCAAATATTCCAATGGTTGTAACACTATTAGGGATAGTTACTGTGGTTAATAGGTTATCACCAAAAGCAAAATCTCCAATATTTTTTACTCCATTGCGAATAGTTACTGAAAGTAATTTATTTACAGAAAAAGCACTTTGTCCAATAGTTTTAACTCTATTGGGGATAATTACAGTGGTTAGTTTATTAAAAGAAAATGCATGATTTCCAATAGTTGTTACACTATTGGGGATAGTGACAGAAATTAATTGTTTATCCCTAAATGCATCTTTTCCAATTGTACTTACTTCCACTGTATTCCCATCTACCACAAAGCTTTCTGGTATGATAATATCTTTAGCAGTTCCTTTAAAATCCTTAATGGTACCGGTTGATGCTTCAAAATCAACATCTGCAATTGTGAGTAAATGTTGTGCTGGTAGGTATATAACACTCAATATGAGCATTATTATAACGGTAAATAGAAATTTCATAAGTTCAATTAATTATTAGTTATATATTGTTCAAAATAAATTTAAAAAGGGTAGAAAAAACTTACCAATTGTCAATAAAACGTTTCTGCAGAAAACTTTTTCCATTTTTATATCTATTATTAATTGACCATCTCCCGTTTTTTAACAATTGAAATCCAGGCCAAGGGTTAACTGGCCTTTGCCTGGGGAGATTTCAGGTACAGGCAAGGTATAAAGCAGAATTAACGATCACGAACACATAAGAATTATTACTCGTGAGTAATTTACCGTTTTCTTGTGATGACTACTTATTTGGTATATTAAGACTTTCGATGATAAGTTGTTTTTTTAACCTGGAAAAACTTTCTTGTGTGATACCTAAATATGATGCAATATAAAGTTGCGGTATAAATTGTTCTATTTGAGGATAGTACTTTAAAAAAGTAAAGTATTTATCTTTGGCATTAATGGGAGCAATGCATTTTTCACGTTTGTAAAATCTTTTAGCCTCTATTTTAATAATTTTTTCAGCCATAGCATTTAGTTTTTTAGTTGCCTGAAAAAATCTATTTAGCCTTTTAGATTCAAAAAGTATTATTTTGCTTTTATTCAATGTCTCATAATTGTATATAGATCTACCTTGTATTGTTCTTAGATTATAAGTATTAATAAATTCTCCCTGACAAAAAAAGGCCACGGTTTTATCGCTTCCTTGGTTGTTAGGCACAAAGCTTCTTAATGTTCCCTCTTCTACAAATATCTCAAATTTGCTTATTTCATTATATTGTATTAATACATTCCCTTTATTGTGGGTTTCTATTTTGGCTTCATCTATTAATTGGTCGAATTCTATATCGTTTAAAGTATTAAAGAATTTCTTTAAGTTTTTCATTATAGTTCTCTGTGAAAAGGATTTGATGCTTGGTTTTAATGATTGACATTATTCATAATGCTAAATAGAGTCATAATATAAGGCTTGGTGTTGCTATTAAAATGGCAGCTTTCTTTTCATATATGATAATATTTGCTACTGATTTTGCTAGCAACTTTTCGGTCTTTATGATTTAGTGGATTATTTATATTTTTTTTATCTACGCAATAAGAAGTGACTATTTTTTCATATATATATTTTGACGATTTAGTTACCAAGTTTAAATGTGAATCCCTAAATTCCTCTTTTTCAATTACTCTTACTTCCAATATGTTTCCATTTACTTTAAAACCTTCTGGATTTATAATATCAGTAGTTGTTCCTTTATAATCTTTAATAGTACTGGTTGATGCTTCAAAATTTACATCAGCCAATGTGAGTGTATACTGTGCATGTGTATATACTAAAGCCAGTATTAGTGTTATGGTTAAAGTAATAATTTTCTTCATATTTTGTTTACGTATATATTTAGAAACTGTTTAAGTTTTATCCTTCGGTTTATTTTGGCGACTTAAGCCCTCATATTTCTGCAAAATTTCTTTAAATAGCGATGCTATTCGCATCAATTTTGTCTCATCTGAGAACTTAATTCTCTCAAAATAACTCACAAAAACAAAATTTAAACAATTTCTTAGTTGATTTGCTTCTCATCAACCAAATTTATAATCTTAAAATGTAACAAAAGTTATCTGGAGATAACTTTTTATATTTATTAACATAAATATGCATTAGTACAGCAATATTTATTTTTTTTTAACAACTCGATAAAACAGTATTTAAATACCACAATTACTTATTTAACTATAAAAGAAGGGGGTATTTCTAAAAAGACACAAGAATCAAGACGCAAGTATCAAGATTTATGAACACAGAGGCCAGAGTTTTTTCTGTTTTATGTATTTTAATTTTATAAGTAACGTTTGTATAGTAATAGTAAATTACAATATTGACTAATACAGGGACACAGAGTTTTATTCTAAATATCATCAAGTTAGTTTGGTGTTACAAAACCTTCAATCAATATCTTATGTTATATTTCTACTTTTTCCATTCTCCTTTCTACCTTCTACCTTTTCTCCTCCCTTTATAATTAAAAAGAGGCTACCCCTTACAAGATAACCTCTTTTAAAAAACACTTTATAAATCTTAAACTATTTAATAATCAGCTTTTTTATTGTCGTTCCATTTTCAGTTTCTACTTTTACCAGGTAAATACCGTTAGGTAATTCAGGTATTTCAATGGTTTGAGTTGTCTGGGCAATTATTTGTGATAACACCTCATTTCCATTTAAAGAATAAACCTTAACATTACCTCTACCCGACTTGCTTTCTACTACAAAATATCCTTTGGTAGCTGGATTTGGGTTTATTTTAACACTACTGTCTTTTGCTGTTTTAATGGCAGTAGCTTTATTAAACTTAGCCCAGAGTTCTACGTCGCCTGTTGTACCTGTTGGTATTTCAGAAACTGCTTCTCCCGTAAGCTTGGCATTGGTGTACCATCCTGCAAAAGTATAACCTGTTTTGGTGGCTTCGTTTAATGTGATAGCTGCAGATTCAATAGTAAACTCGCTTGGATTATCTGCACTGTTTACTGCATCGCTCATGTTATTGTAGGTAATAGTGTACTCTATTGCGTTTGTAGTAACTGTTGAACTATATGATATTTTTAAGTCATTAATTTTATCAACTATAGTACCTACATTATTTTTCCATTCTATTCTATAACCTTCCTTGTCTTCAGGAAGATTTACTTCTTTTAATGAAGAATTTAATAAATATCCATTGAATGCGTGCTTCCCAATATTAGTAACTCCATTTGAGACAGTAACCTTTGTTAATGGATTTCTAAAAAATGCATAATCTCCTATAGTACTTACACTCGAGGGTATTGTAACCAAGGTTAATTGATTCCTAGCAAATGCACTTTTTCTAATATATTTTATACCATTAGGAATAGTTATCTTGGCTAATTGATTTGCAATAAATGCTTCTTCTCCTAACGTTGTTACATTATTGGGAATAAAATCGATTTCCTCAGCTGTTCCTCCATAAGACACAATCTTAGAGATATCTTCTGTTCCATCACTTTTCCTAGCAAAAATGATTCCTTTTGACTTTTTACCATTTATACTTTCTATTTCATTGCTATTAAATGCTGCTTTCCCAATAAAAGTAACGCTAGTAGGGATAGTAACTGAGGTTAAGTCGTTATATGCAAAAGCAAAACTTCCAATAAAGGTAACACCATTTGGAATTTTAATCGTGGTTAATCGATTGTCGGCAAATACCCCCATTTCTATAGTTTTTACTCGATCGGGAATAATAACCGAGCCTAGCAAATTATATGCAAAAGCTTTTTCTCCTATTGCTGTAACACTATTTGGAATAGTAACTGAAGTTAATTCGTTATTTTTAAATGCGTCTGACTTTATCGTTATTACACCATTGGGTATAGTAACCGAGGTTAAATAGTTATCTTCAAATACACTTGATTCTATAACTGTTACTTTATTGGAAATATTTACTTCTGTTAAATCGTTATTGCTAAATGCACTAGCCCCAATCGTTGTTACACTATTGGGAATAGTGATTGAGGTTAAATCGTTACCTCTAAATGCACCCGAGCCTATGGTTATTACTTTATTGGGAATAGTCACTGAGCCCAAATTGTTATCTCTAAATGCACGTGTTCCAATTACTTTTACACTGTTTGGAATAGTAACTGAACGTAAATCGTTATCTCTAAATGCTTCTGATCCTATCACTGTTACCTTATCAGGGATAGTGATAGTAATTAATTTATTCCCATAAAATGCAAACTCTCCAATAGATGTTACACTTTGGGGGATAGTAACCGAAGTTAATTTATTCAAATAAAATACTCTTTCCCCAATATTTGTTAAGCGATTAGAAATAATTACTGAGGTTAATTGATTCCATGCAAATGCTTGTTTCAAAATTGTAGTTACACTGTTTGGAATGATTACTGAGGTTAATTGTTTACTTTGAAATGCCTCTATTCCAATTGTACTTACTTCCACCGTATTTCCATTTACTTCAAAACTTTCTGGTATTATAATATCAGTTGCAGTTCCTTTATAACCTATAATAGTACCGGTTGATGCTTCAAAATTTACATCAGCTAATGTGAGTGTATGCTGTGCTTGTGCATATATTAAAACCAGCATTAGTGTAATGGTTAAAGTAATTATTTTCTTCATTTTTTGTTTATTTTGATATTTAGTTGATTTGTTTTCTTACAACAAATCAACGAACTTAAAATATAACCGAAGTTGCCTCCAGATAACTTTTCACATTTATTAACATAAAAATGCATCAATAGAACAATTATTACTTTTTTTTAACAACTCGATAAATTCGTATTTAAATACTCATTTTACCAATTAATTAAAAGAGAAGAGGTTATTTCTGAGAAGACACAAGTTTCAAGACGCAAGTTTCAAGATTTATGAACAAAACTTACTTCTCCTCAGAAGAATGAAAAATAAACACAGTGACACAGTGACACTGAGTTTTATTTTTAGCATTATGCCTACACAAGAGATCATTAGGTTTTAATTGAAAGACTGTTTTGCATAATAATTAAAATCAACTCCTTATAATTAGAATTTACACACATATAACATGCTATCATTCATTTATATGCAATACTTCATCAAACTATTATTATATGATGTTGTAAATAATCATTGCAATTGCCGTTGAGTTTTATTCACAATTGAAAAATCCGTTATTCCAAAGCGTGGGGCAATAGGAACTTAAGTATTTAAACCGGATTATGTATTAGAACTTCGTTATGAACATTGAAAGTACAATTATTGCGATAAGTAAATGCAGTGCCAAGTTTTACTTGGGCAATGCTGAACGAAGCAATAATCAGAAACTAATAAAACAAGGATTTACTGAAACGAGGCATAGCACCGTTCTGGTGAATTGAAGTGAAGAAACGAAGTGTCTTGTTTTGAAGTAATTTCAATGTGTAATAGATTTTCTAATGCATATTGCGGGTTAAAACCACCTCCCGGTTAGTATCTAACCGTACTCCTCCTTTTAAAGGAGGAGAGCTGACTCCCTTATTGTACAATACAAAGTAAAAACGGACAAAGGTCTCAGGGCTAATAAGTAGAATTTACTTAAATAATATTCATGTTACACTTTTTCCTTGTTCCCTTCTCTGTTCTACCTTCCACCATTTTCCCTCTTACTAACCGCAAGGCAATTAATTAACCAACTTTAAAGAAATCAACACTCGTTCTTAAGGTTACTGCTTTTTGTTCAAGATCTTTTGAAAAATCGGCACTTCGCTTGGCAGAATTGGCATTCTCCTGAATTGCATGGTTTAAAGTAGCAATAGCATCGGTTAATTGATTACCGTTATAGTCTTGTGAAGTTAAAGCATCCGATAAAGTTTTAATAATGCTTGCCATATTTTGTACTTCATTCATACCTCTTTGAAGTTGCTCTTGCGAATCCTGGGCTAAAACTACCCCTTCATGCGTTAAATTTGTTATTTCTGTTGCAGCAGACTGACTAATGTTTGACAGTTGTTTAACTTCCTTTGCAACCACTGCAAATCCTTTTCCATATCTATTAGCTCTGGCTGCCTCTACTGTTGCATTTAAAGCCAATATATTAGTTTGAGTTGAAATATCGCTAATTACTACATTTTTTTCTTCAATGGTTTTTATTGAGCCCATTGTTTTATCCATCATCTTAATACTTTGCTTAATTTCATCTAAAGCACGCTGGGTTGCAATATCGTTGGTTTGTCTTTTCTTTGTATTTTCTACAATGGCATCAATGATTTTATTCATCGATTGAGTGATTTCCTTTGCCGAATCTGCTTGTTTTCTGGCACTTTCCGATGTAGAAGTATATACTTCATTTATGGCATGGCTTGTTTTGTTAATAGCATCTGCCTCGTGGGTACTGTTGCATTTAAAGCCAATATATTAGTTTGAGTTGAAATATCGCTAATTACTACATTTTTTTGCTTCAATGGTTTTTATTGAGCCCATTGTTTTATCCATCATCTTAATACTTTGCTTAATTTCATCTAAAGCACGCTGGGTTGCAATATCGTTGGTTTGTCTTTTCTTTGTATTTTCTACAATGGCATCAATGATTTTATTCATCGATTGAGTGATTTCCTTTGCCGAATCTGCTTGTTTTCTGGCACTTTCCGATGTAGAAGTATATACTTCATTTATGGCATGGCTTGTTTTTTCGGTGTTTGAAACCTATACCGAATGGGTAAAGAAAGGTAAATCACGCCCTAATGTTGAATTGGGCAAGAAACTTAATTACACCAATAATTTCGCGAAGCTTTGTAATTACATTATTAAGCGAACGGCCATTATTCCCAAATTCATCACCTCTATTTAAAAGTTGATCAGGTACATTTTTAGTAAAATCACCATTAGATAGCTTCTCTAGTAAAACAACCATATTTTTCAAAGGTCTTGTTACAATTCGCCTAATAGAAGCAGCAATGATAGCTCCAAGAATAATTGATCCGATAAGAGTAATTAAAACCAATATAATTCCATTTGATAATAAACCTGCTACGATTTTTTGAGAATGTCCCATCATAACAAATGTTGGAGATTTGATCTCTTCTGTAAGTTCATCTTGTTTTTGAGTTAAACTCTGTAAACTTTCGGAAAACTCAAAATAACGTGCCGAACTCTCTTCTATTTGAATTAATTCGGTACTTAATGAATTAACTAAGGCATTAGAGTTTGAAATTCCTGTTTGCCTTTGAAACTGTATTAGCTTTACTTCAAGCTCATTATTTAACTTTTGTATTTTTACTTTAGTCTCTTCCGTAGGTTTTAAATGATATTTATTAAATGCTATTTGGTAACTTTTCCATGTACTTCCTATTTCATTCTTTATAAATCTGATATTCGAAATAATATTAGACTTATTACCCATTACTCTTACTACAAGTTCATTCAGACTCGAAATATGATTTTCAACTTTTAAATTGAGTGTATTTAGCGTATTGTATTGTTCGCTTCGTTGATCTACAACATTAAATAACTGCTTGCATACATTAGCATATGCTTCTAATCTGTTAAATACCTGATCCCTATTTGTTACCTTGGCATTTTTATCAACATGTTCGTTAATATTTGTATTGGCTGTCTTTATATTCCATACCGCTGTATCAAACTGATGCTTAAATGTTTCCTTCTGAGAAAGGGTGTAATTCAAAGTAAATTGTTTTGATTTGTTTAGTTGATCTAAAATTGCTGTTAGATTTTCAAAATTACGATTCTCCCCACTAATTGTTGTCATTGCATAATAGCCATATGAGCCGGAGATAGAAGTGATTAGAAGTATAACACTAAAACCAATAATGATTTTTGTCCCAACACTGCGCTTCTTTAACGATTGTATTTTTCCCATATCTTTTGAATACCTGGCAAATCATCTTAATAACCATTTAACATTGTAGTATGGTGAGTGATGATTTAAAGAAATTTGAACTGATTATTAATATAATACGAACGTCAAATATTAATGTTTCATTAATTGTATATTATTATATAGTTATATTTATAATTTTTTAATACTTTTTTCAAGTTCAATAATCTTTGGTCATTAGCCATGGTTTGAGAAAAGACAAGACGGAGAAAGGACAAGGAAGATGGGTAAATGGATATAGATAAAAATGTAATTTACAAATGACTTATTTTCTGCCATTTGAAATATAAAACTTATAAACTTTAATAACTATATCTGAGTTAATGAAATCATTCTCTTTATCTAAAGAAATCCATTTTTCTTTTAATACCGATAACCTCATCAAAATGTGCAATAGTTTTATTCTTTAGAATTTATACCTATAATCCTATGAAGTGAGCGCTATAATTTCATAGAATAATTGGTATTATTTAATACTAAACCTAGAAGATAGTTGGCATAAAGTAAGAAACTGTTTAAATTTTGTTTTTGTGAGTTATTTTGAGAGAATTAAGTTCTCAGATGAGCCAAAATTGATGCGAATAGCATCGCTATTTAAAGAAATTTTGCAGAAATATAAGGGCTTAAGTCGCCAAAATAAACCGAAGGATAAAACTTAAACAGTTTCTAAGATATCCCTAAGACTATATATCAAAAAAACTCCCGACTATAAACAGTAATCGGGAGTTTTTTAACAGACTAAAAAAATATACATGATTCTTTTATCGACCCCAAATCATACATATCAATTGCTTTATTTTTTTGATCATTAGTTACAACTAGCATAACCTGAAAACATGAAATCCAGAGTACAGAAAATATATAAATTACATTAGTGCACTAATAATTTCTGGTAATAAATTACTTTCTTATCATTACTAATTTTTAATATATATATGCCTTTTTTAAAGTCTTTTACCTCTATCCTTTTTTGATTTTTTATAGGCATTTCATATTCAACATTTCCACTTACCGAATATATGGTTAATTTGCCATTATATACTTCTGAGGCAAAATTTATATTAAATGCTCCATTACTAGGATTTGGATATAAAATAATCTCATTGGAATTTATTTGATTACTTAAACTTGTTAATCCAATATTTACCTCATCCGATAATGTGCAATTTCCTCTAGAAAGCTGTAATGAATATAAACCATCTTCAGCTATTGTTATTATTTTATCACTTGCTCCTTCTATTATATTTCCGTTATAATACCATCTATATTCGTCTCCTTCTATATTTGATTTTAGTTGATTATCTTCTTTGATTAATTGAAGCTTCTCATTTATAATACCTCCTGAAATAATATTAGCACCACTATTAAATGTTGCAACAGTTCCAAATCGTGAGTCTCTTGTTTCTGATTCACCAGTATTATCAAACTGATAGTATGCTACAATATTATCGTAATAAATACTGGAGTTATCGAATTCGTTACACTTAAATTCTTTAATAGTATTCTCATCAACTACTGTATCTAGTAATATTACTTCATCTATTTGTCCATTAAATGAATAAGAACTGTTATTTGCAGCTGCACCAATCCCCCAATCTCCCAAGTTATTATCTATATCTCCATCTGGCAAGTCATTTGTATCTACTAAATTACCGTCAACATATAATTTAAGTACATCTCCATCATATGTTGCAAAAAGGCTATACCATACACCTTCAACAATAGTAAATACCGAACTATCAGTATTTACCTCATAGCGTCTACCATTAACAACAATTTCTGCTTCAAACTTCTTTTCGGAACCATGATAGAATAACTCTAATTCCCCATTTTTATATATAATCCTTTGATATGTATTACCTAAAACGTCAAGTTTTACAAATGCCCCCCAGCTACCACTTTTTAAATTTGTTGAAGAAGCACCAGGAACAACTACTTTGGCACCCATACCGTTTAAACTTAATGTACCTTGTTCTTCAGTATTTTTTGCAATGACAAAATTTGTTGAAATAAGAAATAAGATAATAAATAAGTGTAATTTTTCTCTCATAATTAATTTATAATTAGTAAATATTAGATTGTAAAATGTATTTGAAAATTTAAATTTGAGAACAAAATAATAAACTATAAATGAAACCAAAGTTGCCTCCAGATAACTTTTCACATTAATTAGTAAAAAAGTGCGCAAATAAGTCCGTTTTTACTCTTTTTTAACAACTCGATAAAACAGTAATTAAATACCACAATTACTTATTTAACTGTATAATAAGAGTTTAAAAACATGAAATAAGTATCAAGACGCAAGTATCTAGATTTATAAACACAAAGACACTAAGTTTTATCTTGTTTGCTTGATATTGTAATACGATCTTACAATGTGCTAAGTATATTTTATACTTTATCCGTTTTCCCTTCTCCTTGTTCCTTTCTCAATTCTACTTTTCTTCTCCTTTATAAAAAAGAAGAGGTTACCTCTTGCGAAATAACCCCCTTCAATAAAACACTTTATAATCCTTAAACTACTTAATAATCAACTTATTTGTTGTCGTTCCATTTTCAGTTTCTACTTTTACGAGGTAAATACCGTTTGGTAATTCAGGTATTTCTATAGTTTGAGTTGTTTGGATAATTTTTTGTGATAATACCACATTTCCGTTTAAGGCATAAACTGTTACACTGCCATTACCCGACTTGCTTTCTACTACAAAGTATCCTTTGGTAGCTGGATTTGGATTTATTTTAATACTATTATCTTTTACTATATTAATGGCTGTGGCTTTATTAAACTTTGCCCAGAGTTCTATGTTTCCGATTGTTCCAGATGGTATTTTGGTAACTGCTTCTCCCGTAAACTCAGCATTGGTATACCAGCCAGTAAAAGTATAACCGTCTTTGGTGGCTTCGTTTAATGTGATAGCTGCAGATTCAATAGTGAACTTGCTTGGGTTATCAAGACTATTAACAGCTCCATCTAAATTGTAAATAATGTTATAATCAAAAGGTATACTGGTTAATGTAGACAAATAGTAAATACCAAAATCAGTAATTTTATCCAATACTGTACCGTATTTACTCTTCCACTCAATGTTATAACCATCTTTATCTTTGGGTAGAACAATCTCTTTTAATGAAGAATTATAAGAAAATGCATCGATTCCAATAATTTCTACACTACTTGGGATTATAACCGATGTTAATTGATTAATAGAAAAAGCACTAGCTTGAACAATTGTTACACTATTTGGTAGAGTTACCGAGCTTAATTCATTACCTTCAAACGCACCAAATCCAATAGTTTCTGTACCAACGGGAATAGTGACAGAGGTTAATAGGTTATAACTAAATGAGTACTCACTAATTATTTTTAAACTATCCGGGATAGTTACCGAGGTTAACTTATTATGACAAAATGCAGCTTCTTCAATTGTTTTTACACCTTTGGGGATAGTAATCGAAGTTAATAGGTTATCGTAAAATGCGTACTCCTCAATAGTGATTAAATTATCGGGGATAGTTACTTGAGTTAATTGGTTATTATTAAATGTACACCTCTTAATAGTTGTTACACTTTTGGGGATAATGACCGAGTTTAGCTTGTTAGTATCAAATGCACCTGATCCTATAGTTGTTATACTATTGGGAATAGAGACTGATTTTAATTGATTACGACTAAATGCATTATCTCCAATTGAGTTAACTTCTATAACATTTCCATTTACTTCAAAACTTTCTGGTATTATAATATCAGTAGCTGTTCCTTTATAGTCTTTAATAGTACCGGTTGATGCATCAAAATCTACATCAGCCAATGTGAGTGTATGCTGTGCTTGCGTATATATTAAAACAAGCATTAGTGTAATGGTTAAAGTAATTATTTTCTTCATTTTTTGTTTATTTTGATATTTAGTTGATTTGTTTTTTTCTTCAACAAGAAATAAACTTAAAATGTAAGCAAAGTTGCCTCCTGATAACTTTTTACATTTATTAACATAAAAATGCATTAATACGGCTATAATTACTTTTTTTTAACAACTCGATAAATTCGTATTTAAATACTCTTTTTTCCAATTAATTAAACGAGAAGAGGTTATTTCTGAAAAGACACAAGTATCAAGTTTTATGAACAAAACTTACTTCTCCTCAAAAGAATGGCTTGAAAAATAAAAACACAGGGACAGTGAGCTTCTTTCTTTACTGAAACTTTAAGTTTTACTATAAGTTTTTATCTTGACGAGTATTAAGCAAAAGGTCGCCCCACTAATGAAGCGACCTTATCATCCCTATTAAATATTCAGAATGGATGGTAATAGTTAAAATCGTCTTATACAACGTACACTATATCTTTTATTCTTGGGTCCATTGCCTATTTTTATAGGATAAAAAGTAAATACATATGCTCCACTACTATTAATCTCTGTGGAACTCCAAACTGTACCTCCTATGCTAATATTAGCGGCACTTTTATTTGTATTTATCATTCTTAGTTCATCAATGGATGGCAAATACCAATCACCATAATAAATACCATTTTGATAAATTTTATACTCATTACACACACGTGCTGCATACTCTTCTCCATCGTCACCTATAGCAGCATGAGCTGCTATAATAATTGCTGTATTGAGTGCTCCGGCATATAAACCACCTCCTTTAGAATAGGTATATCCATTTGTGCCTGCATACCATCGTATCGCTTTACCATAGTTTTTTTCTGCAACTACCAAACCGTGTTGTCCCGTCGGATCCACCCAAAAAACGATGCCCCCTTGAGCCCGGTCGCCAATCTTATAGGTTTTTACTGCTGATGCATTGGACTGAAGCTGAGTTTCAATATTACTGATGGCTTCTGCATTGGTAGCAATCCCGCTAATATCCTGATCTCCGGTGTTGGTTCCACTTAGGTTACCTAAATTAGTAATGTCGTCAGCCGTAATTTTGGAAGCTGCGCTTGATGCATTGGCCTGAACCTGAGTTTTAAGATTACTGATGGCTTCGGAATTGGTAGTAATACCTGAAATATCCTGGTCTCCAGTGTTGGTTCCACTTAGGTTACCTAAATTAGCGATGTCGTCAGCCGTAATTTTGGAAGCTGCGCTTGATGCATTGGCCTGAACCTGAGTTTTAAGATTACTGATGGCTTCGGAATTGGTAGTAATACCTGAAATATCCTGATCTCCAGTGTTGGTTCCACTTAGGTTACCTAGGTTAGTAATGTCATTGGATGTAATATTAGCCGCTTCGCTTGATGCATAAGCCGGGTCTGTTTCATTAATTGTTCCAGTAATTAATTCGGCCGTTTTGGCATGTAAGGCGTATGGCACACTTAATAGTTGGTTGGTTCCAACAATTGAATAGTTTGTACCTCCATCTGGATCGGTTTCAGTTTTAATAAAAAACGGTCCGTTCGCCCAATTAATCGTCGAAAAATCATTGGCCGAAACACCTTCACCAATTTCAATAGCAAATAAACCATTTGTATTAGTGGTTGGGGTTTGAGTCTCGGAATAAACAACCGATCCATCTACAGAACCTTGTAAGATACTAATTTGAATACCTACCTGTTGTTTGGCAACAAGTTCACCTGTAGCATTGCGCACAACAGCCTGAAAGCTCATCTTTTCGGGACTTTGTGCATATATTGAAATTGTAAGTATAAGTGCAAATAAAGAAAATAATATTCGTTTCATCGTTTTTATTTTTATCAAGTTAGATTATTTCTGTTTGTAAATTTTGAAAGTTTTAATGGTTGCATTTCCTGACCTAACCAGCAACAAATATGTTCCGGGTACATACTTGCTAAAATCTAATCGATTTTGCATATCTAAATCATTTTGGCTATCAAGTAGCTTACCTTGCATATCAAAAAGTTGCCACGATATATCATCAGTTTCCAACTCGTTAATCCTTAAATTCAGATAATCAACTGTTGGATTAGGATAAGCGACAATATCCAGATTAACATTCTTTTGCTTTATGCCAGTGACAACCTTAACTAAGTAAGTTTGTTGTACGCCTCCGGATAATGATCCCTGTGAACCACTGTTGGAAGTGCATATAACCTGACCAATGGAATAATTAAGTGTTCCACCTTGACCTGAGGCCTTATACCCACCAGTACTCACTGTTGTTTGTGCTTGTATTGCCCCCCAGAAGAAGACAAAGAAGATTACACTAATAATCAATTTAAAATTGTGTTTCATTTGCTTTTAATTTAGTATCAAGATTCAAGTATCGAAACACAAGGTCGATAGAAAAACACAGAGACGCTGAGGTACTGAGTTATAATCAATTTCTTGTGCGCTCTACTCTTACCCCAAATATGCATTTTAAATTCTATTACACATTGAAATTACTTCAAAACAAGATACTTAGCTGCTTTATCTCAACTCACCAGAACGATGCTATGCTTTGTTTTGATAAAGCCTTGTTTTATTAGTTTCTGATTATTGCTTCGTTCAGCATTGCCCAAGTAAAACTTGGCACTGCATTCACTTATCGCAATAATTGTACTTTCAATGCTCACTACGAACCTCTAATACATAATCCGGGTTTAATCATGACAGGTTTCATGTTGTTAAAAATTTATTTAATGATAGTCTCATGGTATTTGCAAGTATTCTTATTGTTTTACACAATAATTATATAGCCACTCCATTTCTGAAGCGACCATATAATCTAGAAACAAAAAATGCTATTTTACTATCAGCTTTTGAGTATAAGATGTTTCTGGTGTTTCAATTTTTACCACGTAAGTACCGTTTAATAAATGTGTGATATCAACCTGCTCAGTAGATTGGTTAATAGTTTGCGATAAAACAAGGTTACCTCCTAAACTATAAATACTCACCTGTCCTTTACCCTGGCTTTCTATGCTTACATATGTATCAGCAGGATTAGGGTATAGCTTAATACTGGTAGCGTTTATATCTTGGCCAGTTGCCGTAGCTTTATCAAACTTAGCCCAAAGCTCTATATTTCCAATACTTCCGGTTGTTATTTCTGTAATTGCATCGCCTGTAAACGTTGCATTATCATACCAGCCTATAAAAGCATAACCATCTTTTGTTGCATCAGCTAAAGAAATAGTTTCACTTTCGATGGAATAAGAGGATGAGTTGGTAGCTGTACCACCATCCAAATTGTAAGTAATGGTGTATTCCACTAGAGTATACTTAGCCCAAAGCTCCATATCACCTGTACTTCCCGTTGCTATTTTAGTAATTGCATCCCCTGTAAAAGCTGCATTATTGTACCAGCCTATAAAAGCATAACCATTTTTTGTTGCATCTGATAAAGTGATAGTTTCGCTTTCGATGGAATAAGAGGATGAGTTGGTAGCTGTACCACCATCCAAATTGTAAGTAATGGTGTATTCCACTAGAGTATACTTAGCCCAAAGCTCCATATCACCTGTACTTCCCGTTGCTATTTTAGTAATTGCATCCCCTGTAAAAGCTGCATTATTGTACCAGCCTATAAAAGCATAACCATTTTTTGTTGCATCTGATAAAGTGATAGTTTCGCTTTCGATAGAATAAGAGGTTGGATTGGTAGCTGCTCCACCATTCATATTGTAAGTAATGATATATTCTACTGGAGTAAAATTAGCCCAAAGTTCCATATCACCTGTACTTCCCGTTGCTATTTCGGTAATTGCATCCCCTGTAAAAGCTGCATTATCGTACCAACCATTAAATTCATAACCATCTTTTGTTGCATCAGCTAAAAAAATAGTTTCACTTTCGATGGAATAAGAGGCTGAATTGGTAGCTGTACCACCATCCAAATTGTAAGTAATGGTGTATTCCACTAGAGTATACTTAGCCCAAAGCTCCATATCACCTTTACTTCCCGTTGCTATTTTAGTAATTGCATCCCCTGTAAAAGCTGCATTATTGTACCAGCCCACAAATTCATAACCATTTTTTGTTGCATCTGATAAAGTGATAGTTTCGCTTTCGATAGAATAAGAGGTTGGATTGGTAGCTACTCCACCATTCATATTGTAAGTAATGATATATTCTACTGGAGTAAAATTAGCCCAAAGTTCCATATCACCTGTACTTCCCGTTGCTATTTCGGTAATTGCATCCCCTGTAAAAGCTGCATTATCGTACCAACCCTTAAATTCATAACCATCTTTTGTTGCATCAGCTAAAAAAATAGTTTCACTTTCGATGGAATAAGAGGATGAATTAGTAGCTGCTCCACCATCCATATTGTAAGTAATGATATATTTCGCTAGAGTATACTTAGCCCAAAGCTCTATATCACCTGTACTTCCGGTTGCTATTTTGGTAATTGCATCCCCTGTAAAAGCTGCATTATCATACCAACCTGCAAAAGTATAACCATCTTTAGTTGCTTCAGCTAAAGTTAAAGTTTCTCTTTCGATAGAATAAGAGGTTGGATTAGTAGATGTACCTCCATTAGGTTTGTAGGTAATAGTGTATTCAATTGGTGTGTATTGCGTTGTTACTGTTAAATCGCTTGTTACATTATTAAAATCCACATCCCAACCTTTAAAGTTATAACCATTTCGTGCAGGTACCTCTGGTGCAGTAGCAGGTTTGTTATTAGCTACAGTTTCTTGTTTTAACTCGCTGTTATTCCAGTTTTTAAAAGTAACAACATGTCCATTAATTGTAACTAATCCTGCTTTTAGTGATATACCGGGAAATTCTTCATTAGTCATTTGACAATAATATTTACCACGCTGTAATAATTCAAATTGGCCATTTCCCAAATCGTTTATTATGCCATTATCCACCTGATTATCATCATTATAGTTATGCCAACTAAATATTGTTTGTGTACCATTTATGGTTGCCTCAGATGAGTAATCTACTTTTAAAATACCTTCATGCCTCTGGCTTTTGTAGAGAAATTCATTTGGTTCATAAGTTAATCCTGGATAATGAGATTTTATATTTAACAAACTTGAGAATGAGAATTTATTTTTACTACAATTAAACTTTGTTAAAGCTGTATTATAACTTATATCCAAACTGGCCAAATAATTACGGGAGCAATTCAAATCTGTTAAAGCCTTATTATTGCTTATGTCCAAACTGTTCAATTTATTCTCGCTACAATTCAGACTAGTTAATTTCGTATTTCGGCTTAAATCCAAATCTTCCAATGGATTATAATTACAATCTAAAATTGTTAATTCCTTATTTTTAGTTAGATCCAATTTTTTTAAACCACATGAATGACAAATCAATTTGTATAATTCTGTGTTATTACTTACATCCAAATTTTTTATTTTTCTATTATAACAACACTTCAGGTATTTTAAAGATTTATTCTGGCTTAAATCTAAACTGGTTAATTTACGATTAAATTGACAATCTAAATTTGTTAATTCCTTATTTTGACTTAAATCCAAACTTTCTAACTGATTATATGAACAACTCAAAAACTTTAACGCGGTATTATGACTCACATCCAAACTGGTTAAATTATTATTAGAACAAACGAAATTTGTAATTTGAGTAAAATATTCAATCCCTGTTAAGTCAGTTATTTTTGCGCTAGATACTTCAAGACGATCTGTATAACTAGCTGCTTCGGTTACGCTTATTTCACCGTCATTGTTAGTGTCAATTTTTCTAATTTTTAACAATTTTGCTTTAAAATTGGCATCGGGAAAGTTTATATTTTGTGCAGTTACCGTTATGGGTAAAGAAAATAAAAGAAATACTAATACTTTTAAAATGTTTATTTGTTTCATTTTTTTGAACAATTAGTTTGATTAGTAAAAATTAAGAGTAAAACAATAAAATTTAAATATAACCCAAGTTGCCCCCAGATAACTTTTCACATTAATTAGTAAAAAAGTACCCAAATAAGTCCGTTTTTACTCTTTTTTAACAACTCGATAAAACAGTATTTAAATACCAATTTCACTCAATTAATTATAAAAAAAGAGCTTAAAAACAAAAGAATTAAGATTGATGAACACAGAGGCATGGAGTTAATTTTAGCGTTATACAGTTTATTATTGATAATATCGTTACAATTACTTCTATTTTTTATACACGAATATTAACGAATAATAGTTCTGCTTTTTAAAAATTAACACATTCCCCTCCTTCATTTAGGAGGGGTTGTATTTCATTATTATTTTTTGGGTAATAACCTATTAAATAAATAATATGCTTGCAACAATAACCCAAATACCAACAAATATACCCGTTAAACCCAATTTTCCCTGAATAGGGGCTAGTTTAGCCAATATTTGTTCACCTTTTTGTTTAGCTGTTTCGTTTTTGGATAAAACAAGTTTACTAATCATACCGTAACCTAAAATAAAACCTAAAACAGCTTCGGTTGCAGAACTAGCAATCCATGTAATCCACCATATTGGCGAACTACCAAGAATACCAATGCTTAGTATAGCTTGAATTACTCCCCAAATTCCCCAAAAGCAAAATAGTAAACCAATCCATCCTTGGTAAGGCGTTATTTTGTCTAACAGTTCTTTAGCGTTTGGCTTTTTTGATAATAATAATGAAGGAGAAGCTAATACTCCTAAAATAATTAATGTGATTCCGTAAATCATTTTTATTTGTTTTTGTGTATTGTTTTTATAGTCAATAGAGTTCGTTAGTTTTTGGTTATTAGTCATTGATATGATTTACAACTCATTTAATTTCAATAATTCAATAAAAATTAATTTACTGAATAACAACTACATACAAATCATTAACGATCTATTATTTTGTTATGCATTTTTTTTAGATAAGTTATCTTATAACTTACCTGGGATATTAGAAGTTTTAAAATTTTATCCTAACTATTTCTTAGGTGGTGACTTATTCATATTTTAATAAATTATTTAGTTTTTTAATCACGGATTGTGTATTTAATAGATTGTTAAATTTTAGACATAAACTGAATTACAAGATTCATAATATTCAATTGATCGTTAGATTTTATAAATGATACTGATTAATAAATAAACGTATTAACCAAACTGCATTCTTTGTTTCAATTTATTAACATTCAACCTATTACAAAAACTTAACGAACTATTGTAATATCAAAGAACTATTGGTCTCAGAAATGCCTTTAGATCATCTATTACAGATACGAATAACTTCAAAATCTCCCTTACGTTTAACATGTTAAAAATCTATACCTTAGAAGCCTTTACAAAACCTCCCTTACTTCCAATTTCTTCTTTAAAAATCCTCTCAAAATGCTCATTTAAGATAATAAACTGTGTTTTTTCGTTGATTTTTTGCCTTGAAATTGATTGTAATCTTAGGTTATTCAAAGCTTTCTCTTACATATCACTAACGAGTTTCTATCTAATATTAGAAATGCACATTCTATTTTTACGAATTGTAAAACAGGCTAACTTATAATCCTCATCCCAACTCCTTTTATTTTTTCTTCCCCTTAGCTTTTAGGCCAAGGGGAAGAATTACTTATATGATGCCTATAAATTCAATAGTTTGTTTTTGGGGGTTATTAGTATAAATGGTATAATTTACAAACAGGTTAATTTCAACCATTTAACAAATTCTAACCCTAATTACTAACCAACTACAACAAGCAAACTATTTAACCACTAACCTTTTGGTAGTTACTCCATTTTCGGTTTCTGTTTTTACCAGGTAAATACCGTTCGGTAATTCTGGTATTTCAATGGTTTGAGTTGTTTGGGTAATTGTTTGTGATAATGCCACATTTCCGTTTAAGGCATATACAGTTACACTACCTCTACCCGACTTACTTTCTACAATAAAATATCCTCCAGTTGCTGGATTTGGATATATTTTAACACTGTTATCTTTTACTGTTTTAATAGCTGTAGCTTTATTAAAATTAGCCCAAAGTTCTATGTTACCTGTTGTACCTGATGGTATTTCGGTAACAACTTCTCCGGTAAACTCAGCATTGGTATACCAACCATCAAAAGTATAACCTTCTTTAGCAGCATCAGCTAAAGCAATAGTTTCACTTTCGATGATGTAAGAAGCTGGGTTGTTAGTTATACCACCATCAAGGTTATATGTAATAGTGTATTCAACTGCTGTGTATTGTGCTGTTACTGTTAAATCGCTGGTTACATTATTAAATGCCACATCCCAACCGCTAAAAGTATACCCTGTACGGGCTGGTGAAGTTGGCTCAGTAGCTGCACTTCCGTAATTAATAGTTTCTTGCTTTAACAGGCTGATATCCCAGTTATTAAACGTTACTGTGTAGGTATTGATATTGTATTTTGCCCATAATTCTATATTACCTGTTGTGCCTGATAGTATTTCGGTTACTGCATCGCCGGTAAACTCAGCATTGGTATACCAACCATCAAAAGTATAACCTTCTTTAGCAGCATCAGCTAAAGCAATAGTTTCACTTTCGATGATGTAAGAAGCTGGGTTGTTAGTTATACCACCATCAAGGTTATATGTAATAGTGTATTCAACTGCTGTGTATTGTGCTGTTACTGTTAAATCGCTGGTTACATTATTAAATGCCACATCCCAACCGCTAAAAGTATACCCTGTACGGGCTGGTGAAGTTGGCTCAGTAGCTACACTTCCGTAATTAATAGTTTCTTGCTTTAACAAGCTGCTATCCCAGTTATTAAACGTTACTGTGTAGGTATTGATATTGTATTTTGCCCATAATTCTATATTACCTGTTGTGCCTGATAGTATTTCGGTTACTGCATCGCCGGTAAACTCAGCATTGGCATACCAACCATCAAATTTATAACCTTCTTTAGCAGCATCAGCTAAAGCAATAGTTTCACTTTCGATGGTGTAAGAAGCTGGGTTGTTAGCTATACCACCATCAAGGTTATATGTAATAGTGTATTCAATTGGTGTGTATTGTGCTGTTACCGTTAAGTTGCTGGTTACATTGTTAAATACAACATCCCAACCGGTTAAGGTATAACCTGTGCGAACAGGCACATCTGGTGCAGTAGCTGCTTTGTTATATCCTACTATTTCTTGCTTTAACCCGCTACCATCCCAATTGTTAAAGGTTACAACAAAACCAGTAATTTCTATTTCTTCTGTTTTTAAGGTTGTATTAGGGAACTCTGCATTGGTCATTTTACAGTAATATGTACCTGGCTCTATAAATTTAAATTGACCATTACCTAAAGTTTTTACAATACTATTATCTACCTGTTTATAATCATCAATGTTGTGCCATGTAAATACTGTTTCGTTTCCATTTATGATTACCTCTGAAGAGTAATCGAGTACAAAACCAGCTTCTTGTGTTTGTGCTTCGTATAGTTCATTGTTTGAGCTATACCATAATCCTGTATAGTGAGATTTTATATTATATAAACTGGAAAATGGAAATTTATTATAATTACAATTTAATTTCGTTAATGCCTTATTTTGACTTAGATCCAGATTGGTTAATTGATTTGAATAACAAAACAAACTTGTTAAAGAGGTATTTTGCCTTACATCCAAATTGGTTAAATGATTTGAATGACAATTCAATTCTTTTAATACCTTATTGTGGCTTACGTCTAAAACTTTCAATTGATTATTATAACAATACAAATATTTTAATGCAGTATTGTGACTTAAATCCAAGCTGGTCAGTTGGTGGTTATCATTACATTGCAAATATGTCAATGCCTTATTGTGGCTTAAGTTTAAAACTTTCAATTGATTCTTATTACAATACAAATTTTTTAATGCAGTATTGTGACTTAAATCCAAGCTGGTCAGTTGGTGGTTATCATTACATTGCAAATATGTCAATGCCTTATTTTGGCTTAAGTTTAAAACTTTCAATTGATTCTTATTACAATACAAATCTTTTAATGCAGTATTGTGACTTACATCCAAATTGGTTAAATGATTTGAACTACAACTCAAAAAATACAATGCTGTATTTTGACTTAGATCTAATACCTGTAATCCATTTGAAAAACATTGTAATTGTTCTAATGCCTTATTGTGGCTTACATCCAATATCTGCAATTGATTTTTATAACAATCTAAACTTTCTAATGCAGTATTGTGACTTACATCCAATACCTTCAACTTATTATCACCACAATACAAGAGTCTCAATGCCTTATTATTGCTTACATCCAGTGCCTTCAATTCAGTTGTCGTACAAGTTAAATACATCAATGCTTTATTGAAACTTACATCTATATTTTTCAATGGATTTGAAGGACAAGACAAATTTTTCAGTGCCACATTCTGACTTACATCCAATACCTTCAACTTATTATCACCACAATACAAAACTCTCAATGCCTTATTATTGCTTACATCCAAACTGGCCAATTGATTTTTACTGCAATTCAAATTTGTTAATGCTGTATTATGGCTTATATCCAAATCTTGCAATCCATTTGAACCACAATTCAGCTCTTTTATCTGTGTAAAATACTCAACACCTGTTAGGTATGCAATATTTTTGTTGTAAACATTAATTTTACCAGTATAATTAGCAGCTTCAACTTCGCTTATTTCGCCATCGTTGTTGGTGTCTATTCCTTCAATAGCCAGTAGTGCAGTTTTAAAATTGGCATCGGGGAAGTTAATGTTTTGTGCTATTGCTGCAACAGGCAGCGCAAATAACAGCAATAGCAAGGCTTTAAAAAAGTTTGATTGTTTCATATTATTCCATTTGGTTTTTTGATTAATCTGTTCGTTTGTTTAAAAATTGAGAGCAAAACAATAAACTAAAAATGAAACAAAAGTTGCCTCCAGATAACTTTTCACATTTATTAGTAAAAAAGTGCGCAAATACGACTGTTTTTAATTTTTTTTAACAACTCGATAAAGCAGTATTTAAATACCTTTTTTACTCAATTAACTGTAAAAGAAGGGGTTATTTTTGAATAGACACAAGTATCAAGACGCAAGTATCAAGATTTATAACACAGCTTATTTCGCCATAGCGAGATAGCGAAACTGCAAAAATTGATGAACACAGAGGCAGGGATTCAGAGTTTTTTCTTTATCCTGTTTGTCTGATATTGCAAAGCTTTATATTTTTTCGTTCTACCTTCTTCCCTTTTACCTTTCAACCTTTTTACCGTTTTCCATTTTCCATTCTCCGTTCTACCTTTTATAACCAAAAAGAGGTTACCTTGTAAAGGATAACCTCTTTTAGAGAAACACTCTTTAAACACTCGAAATATTATTATAAAAAACTACTTTTCTGTAATCACTTTAATAAAATCCATACTCTAAAAAAACTATCAACTAAGTAAATTATCCCTCAATAAAGCTTATTTCTGCAGCTCTACTAATTTATTTTCAACGGTCAAATGCAACTTACAAGATATTTTAATCATCACTCAGCAAATAACTTTTAAAATTAAATCATTTATATGTTCTTTTCATAGCACTTACCAACTATTCAAAACCACCTGGAACCTTGCATAGCATAATTTTATTTTCCTCTACATAAGCCACATATTCCTGATTGGCTGTTGAAAAAAAGTGAGGCTGAATGGCTTCGTGTTCCGGTACTATTTTTTCAATCCTCTCATTATCTATATCTACTTTCCAAATACAAGCATAACAAGCCCCACTATTGTCAAAGTATAAAATATCCTTTTTGGAATGCCAGCACAAACCTCCTATGTCAAAATATACCTCTGTGTCAGAGGTATCACAATCACAAGTATTATCGGCATATGCCTCAAAACAATCTCTAAAATTAAAATCTAACGATTGATAGTTGATATTATCTTTATAATAACATTTTTTATTTATTCCTAAAATGGAGATCAACGCATTACTCCAATTATTTATTTCATAAAAGTAAAGACTACTACAGAAACGACTAACAATTAGAGATTTAGAAGGGCTAATTAATTCATCTTCGTCACCTACCCCATTCTGAATATTACTAGAGTAATAAAAATTATCCATTTTTATAGGCTTTTCTTTAGAACCTATTGAGTACTCATAAAAATCCCTGTTTTTCAAAACATCCAAATAAGAGTAAGAATAATCACGTTCTTTCTTTGGTTTATAATAATAAAAACGGCCTTCTTTAACCAGCATATTATCAGCTACATTAAGCAAAAAATCTTTTAACACATCACTAAGTTTAGCTTCTACTATATCCAATTCATTATTAAGTACTCTAAATGAATCTACAACATATACCTCTTTCAACTCATTTAGCTCATATATTTTTGCATATATACCTTGGTTCATTTTGTTAGGAGAAGTAATACCCATAAAGAAAAAATGAATTGAATCGTTATGTAACCCAGTGGTAACATGATATAACATCTCCCCTTCATTTTTTGATGTATAATATTCTCCTCTGTTCCAATAATTATCTGGTTCTCTTTCCTGGATAGGTAAATCCTTTGTGTACTTAAAGTACAGATAATCATCAGGAGAATGGAATAGGTTTACACCTACTGTTTGATTATAAACAGAAGTAACAGAATCTATTTGAAATTCCAGGTTTTGATTTTCTATAATTAAACTATCTGTAGTTCTCTGATATTTATTTTTTAACAAATCAAGTTGCTGTTCATATGCTTCGCATTGTTCTTTTAGGTCTTTTATCTTTTTTGTCTCATCCTCTTTTGATTTAGGAGAACAAGATATAATTGTAAATAACAGAAAAATCAATAACAATTGATTTTCAATTAGTTTGTTTGTCATGTTAGTTTTATTAAAAATGTTAGTGTAATACAAAAGTATCGTTTTATGAACAATTTCCAACACAAAAAATTCTATACAACAATTGAGTATTTTTTCCCTTTTCCTTTCTCCGTTTTACCTTTTACCCTTATACCTTCCACCTTTAATAATCCAAAAAGAGGTTACCTCAAACGAAGTAACCTCTGGCATTCCTGGTAATATACTAGCATTGAAATCTATTTTTTTATAATCCGTTTAGTTACAGCATCTTTGTTTTTACCCTTTAACTTTAATAAGTAAATACCTTTGTTTAGCTCCGAAACATTTATAGTATTTAATCCATCAATTAATATAATACTCCTAACAATACTTCCGGTAATATTGTAAATCATAGCATATTCGAAGTCCTTTTTACTTGCGCTAATATAAAGTACTTTATCCATTGGGTTTGGATATACTTTTACTTGTTGTACGTTTAAATCAATAGTGTTTGTTGTACCTAGCGGAGAATAATAATATATATCCTCACTGGTTTTTATATCTGTTACATCTTCTTTACGGTGTATTTCTTTCTTAGTAATCTTATGATGATAAAACCTTTTGTATGAATTCCTTATCTGGTTTGGTAAAACCAGTTCGCTATAACCAAGGTTATAATCATATGAATATCGGTTGTAACTAATATTATTAGGTTTCCATGTTCCTATATCAGAAGTAGTTCTTACCGAAATCATATTATGATCTTCATCATACTCATGTGCTGATAGTTGATTGATCTCCCACTTGTTACTTTCGTTCATCCAATTATATCTATAAATACTATATCTTTCATAACCGGTATTATAAAATACCCTATCAGTATAAATCCATTCTTCAGTATTTTTATCCCATTCTGAAATGTAAACATCGTGAATAAAAATATTATTGCGAACAATAATATTTTCAGCTCTATACTCATATTCTATTAATTCTGATGGCTCCCATTGTGCCGAACTAATATTCCACACCACAATACTATCTCTTAATATTTTACTATTTTCATTATACGAGGTAATTACTTTTGCCGAATGATCCCAATCGTTTTTTTGCTTGCTCCATAAATGATAATTTGTTTTAACCATTTCGTCCTTATCATTATAGGTATATTCAAATTTATAAAATGGAATCTTACCATTTTTTCCCATAGAATAAGAGATAAATTCTATTTGATTGCCATTTTCATCATATTTAAATTCTTCTTTCCATAAATCATTCCATTTATTATCAGCATTACTCCAAGAAGAATAACTGTAGTTAACCTCATTGTAATTGCTATCGTAATAAAAAGTTTCTTTCCTATGCTTTTTATCCCATGCATTGGTTGCCTGGTTAAAATTATATTTAACAATGCTATCTAATTTTTGAACGCCTAATATTCCCGGTTCCTTAACTAGTAAAGGATTTTCATCTATCAATAGGAGCCTTGTGGAACTTAAGCTCACATTTACATCCGACTGATTTTTTAAACTTACATTCTGAATTTTATTTTGCCCAATTGCAATACAGGCAACTGCACAAAGCACTGTTAATGAAAGTATATATTTTCTCATTTTTAGTTAGTTTTATTTTTATGATGACAAAACAATAAAGTATAATCAATAATCAAAGCAGTTTCCAGATAACTCTTTGCATATTTTACCTTGAATTACGGCTTTTTTTGATTTCTAATAACGGATACTGCATGTTTGTTTTTTAAGAGATTTTAAATACAACTTTCATTTTGTCTTTATATAGAATAATTATCTATTTTCTAATAATCTTAGTATTAAAAAATCCCTGTTCTGTTTTTATAACAGCATTATATAATCCTTTTTCTAAAACAGATATATCTATTACTTCATCCTGTTGTATTCTGCTTTTCTTAAATCTCAAACTACCAGCTATGTCATATATCTTAATTTCCAAAACTTTAATATCATCAAAATGAATTGATCCATGAGTTGGATTGGGATATACTTTTACTTGTTGATTTTTAAAATTAGAAATATCTGTAGAAGTTTTAACCTGAGAATAGTAATACTCAACAAAACGATATTGCTCTTTCTTCCTATCCGGCTTTAATGTGTAACCTTCCTTATGTGATATTATTTTATTTTTTTGATATCCCATAAGACGGGTACTTATATAATTAGGCAATGCTATTTCATTAAAACTAAAGTTATAATCGTAAGTATAATCTATATATGTAGAACTAATTGTTTCATTAGTGTAAATATCATGCTCCCATTTTTCGTACCTATTAATGTTTTCCCTTGTATCGTCATAACCGAAAGCTTCAATTTGTTTTTCTATCCATTCTTTTTTGTCTTTATTCCATAAATAATAATCTATACAATATACAACAAGTCCGATGTTAAGGTAAGAATAGAATAAATGTTCACTATTAATCCACTTTTTATCATTTTCGTTCCAATTAAATTTATAAACCTCACCCAATTTATTTTTATAGAGTTCGTAATTTACTTTCTCCATTAGCTTCCAATCCTGTAAATCATTGCTCCAATAAAAAATGCTGTCCGATAATCTTAATCCATTATCATAATAACTATGTAATTTTTTTTCTAGCAAGCGCCATGTATTTTCTGAATATCTCCATCTATAACCTAATGTTTCTGTTAAAACATTATTATCGTTATATGCGTATTCATCTTTATAAAAAGGTGTCCAATTATAATCTTCTCCATAATTGTAAGAGATATACTCTATTTGATTGCTATATTCATCGTAATTCGAATCTTCTTTATATAAAGGATACCAATAGTTATTTGTCTCATCCCAAGCAAAATACTCAAACGTAATCTCATTAAATGAGTTATCGTAATAAAACACTTCTTTTCTAAACTTTTTATCCCAAGCATTGGTTACATCATCAAATTTGTATTCAATAATACTATCTAGCTTTTGAGATTTTATTTGATCAGACTTTAACAGGCTTTCATGCCTGATATTTAAGAAACATTGCTGTATAGCAGCTCTTCTTTCATTATAAATATTTTGTATTTCAGAATTTAAAGTATTTTTTTGCCCTGTTAAATAAAAAATAGTAGAACAAAAAAGTACAATTGAAAGTATAAATTTTCTCATTTTTACCATGTATGATTTCTAATAGCAAAACAACAAAGTATAAATTAAACCTAAGTTGCCTCCAGATAACTTTTCACATTTTTTAAGCATTTATTTTTTCTTTACTTTTTAATTTTCTTTTTTCCTTACTAAATTGTTGAGGTGTCATATTTAAATAACTGGCAATATACTTATCCGGAGAATATTCGAGCAGCGGTTTTGATCTTCCAATGGTTTCATAAAAGAGTTTAAATCTCTTACCCGGGCTTTTGGATTTAATAATAAAATGATGATTTTCTCGATCGACTAATGTACACTCATAAATTTTAACTAATAAATAGCCAAATTGATTGTTAATTTTTGACAATTCTTCCATATCCTTTTTATCAATTTGAAGCAATTCTACATCAGTTACAGCCTCTTGAATTTCGTAGGATGGGGAGTTTCCTAAATAGCTTTTTAAGCTATAAAACGACAATCCTTTAGACTTTAAATCTATTGTTACTTGTATATCACCATCATATACATACTGATGAACAATCCCTTTTACTATTAATTTTACTTTAGTTTCAACCTCACCAGCTTTTAAAATAGATTCTCCTTTTCGGTATGTTTTCTTTTCGAAACATTTAATGATTTCTGCAAATAATTCATCACTAACAGGACCAACTGTTTTAAAAAAATTATTTAACAATTCAGAATCGGTAGTGGTTATTTCATTCATTATTTTAAAATTAAGTGGTTTGTTTAGTTTTTATTTTTATTATATGCTTTAAGTCTTATTTTTTTATACAGCCTTTGCAAGAAAACGTCAAATTACTCACGAGTAATAATTCTTATGTGTTCGTGATCGTTAATTCTGCGTTACGCTTACCAGAAAAACACTCATTTACACAAGTTAAATTCCGTTTTTTCTGACTTCGAAAGCCTTGTCTTTTACATTTTCTTATTAAAGACTTTAAAGTTATTGAGTTTTCTTGCTGGCACTATATTTAAGTATCATAAGATTATTGACAAAAGACTGGTTTACAACTTTCTTAATATCATTATCTTACTTAAAAACACGACTACTTACTATCATGAACATATTCAAACTCTTACAAAATATTAAGAAATTGAAATAACGAATATAGTTTAGTTAATGTACTAACTTTAAACATCTTGTAAATCAGTCTCATGTCTTTTATCTCAATTCTATCGATCTATTGACAAATATTATTCTTCCATACTCTCTAAATTACTCTTTTCCTTACTGTATTGTTGAGGTGTCATATTTAAATAACTTGCTATAAACTTATCTGGAGTATCCTTTAACAGCAAATTACACCTAACAACAGTTTCATGAAAAAGCTTAAATCTTTTAGAAGGATTTCTGTATTGTATTAAAAATGAACGATTTTCACGATCGAGCAACACATATTCATAGGTTTTAACTAAAAGAAATCCAAATTCGTGATTAGATTTTGCTAAACCTTCCATATCCTCTTTATCAATTTGAAGCAATTCAACATCTGTTATAGCCTCTTGTGTTTCAAGAGATGGAGAACCCTCTAGATAACTTTTAAGGCTGTTAAATGAAAAGCCCTTGGGTGTTAAGTTTATAGTAACAGGAACGTTATCTTCATAAACATATTGATGAACAACTCCTTTTATTACTAATTTAGCCTTTGTTTCAATCTCTCCAATTTTTAAAATAGATTCACCTTTTTTAAACGTTTTCTTTTCGAAACATTTAATAATTTCTGCAAATAGCTCATCGCTAAGAGGGCCAAAAAAGCTAAAGAAATTATATAATAATTCAGAATCGGAGGTGGTTATTTTATTCATATAAAAAAATAATTGGTTAGTTTAAGTTTATCTGAGTTTATAATTTTTTAATGCAATACTAGTTTAATTATATCCTTAAAACATTATCAATTGTTAATAAAGTACAATTGCATAAAAGTAGTTAAATATTTTTTTATTTACTAGATACGCATATAATAGCAACGCTACCTATATTGTAGTGTTCCCAAAATGTTTTAATGATTTTTTTTATAACATTTCCCAAATTTTAACAACCATGACGACAACTTTTAATAATGGTTGCGTATTTTGAAAAAAAATGTTTGTAAGTAGAGTACTAAAAAAACCATTAAAAGATTGATGTTTTTCCTTTTAATGGCATTTTCTGGAATCTATAATATACTAATCATGTATTTATTTTTTGTAAATAAATACAAAAACATATTTTCAACTCCTTCATTTTTCAAATTATTACAAAATGCAAAGGTTTTTCAATGCTCCCTTCATAAGAGCTATAACTTTTTCCATGCTTTGATTTGCTCATAAGTTTTAATCTTCACACTTTTCAAGCAACTCATAAAAAAAGTTGTTTCTTCAGAAGTATTAATTAGTTTACTTGCAACTTTAAAATGCTCTTTTGATTCCCAATGCATAATAAATGTCCAATTATTTTCTTTCACTTTAAATAGTTCAGAACTAACATATCCTTCAAGGTTCATATGGAATTTATTTTCAAGATCATCTGAAATACTTATAAATTCATTATCGCTAATTCCATTATTTATTTCTAATTCTACTATTTCTGTAATCATAATGTTTGTATATAAATTTATTTGAGAGTTTTAGTATAGCTCGATAAGTATTCATAATTAGCACATAATCTATATAGTCTTTGCAAGAAAACTCAAACTACTTCGTTTCGCTTACCAAAAAAATACTCATTTACACAAGTTAAACTCCGTTTTTTCTGGCTTCGCAAGCCTTGTATTTTGAGCCTTCTTATCAAAGACTTTAAAATTATAGAGTTTTCTTGCAGGCACTATATATTACAAACTGCTTTTTTCACGTAATAAATTGACTATATATATCTTTTACAAATCTGCCTTCGTCTATTGATTAAAATCTAACTATTTAATATTTTAAATACTATCTATATTTTATTCTGGCTAACTTGAAATTTAGTCTACAACAACAGCCTCAATCTCCACAACACAATCGGGATGAAACAAGGAAGCAACACCAATTAATGAAGTTGCAGGTTTGCAACCAGCTTTTTGTAATCTTTTAATAAGTACCTGTTGTGCTGCACTAGTAAAATCCGGAATATTGGTAGTATAATATGTAAATCTAACAACATCAGATAATTCATAATCAGCCTGTTTAAGCAAAGTTTCCATATTGTCGAGAACTTGAGTAATTTGTTTCGACATATCACCAGGATAAAGAAGGTTACCTTCTGCATCTACCGATACTATCCCTGCAGTATAAAGTGTTCTTTTAGCTCCGGTAACTTCGTTTGATTGAACAAATCCTCTTTCTTCTTGCCATGTCCAGGGATTAATAACTCTTCTTTTAAAAGTTGTCAATTCCTTATCCTTGTTATTCATACAACCGGTTAGGCTCACAACTAATAAACAAACAAAAGTGGTTTTTAATAAATTCATAGTACTCTAATTTTTATTCGAATTAGTAATCAACATTATTTGATTTTTTCTTTAAATACACTTTGAAGGATGGAAAGATTATCAATTATTTCGGGAAGTTTTTTCTCATCAACGCCACTAAGCCACTCTTTATTCCATTCTTCAAAAATTTGCATAATCTTACCTAGTAATTCATTTCCCTTTTCTGTGGTCGATACCCAAAACGAACGTTTATCTTCATCTGAAGCTGAAATAGTAATAAGCTCCATTTTTTGTAATTTTTTTACAACCTTAGATATATGAGCTTTTTCGAGCATTAGTCGGTTAACAATATCTTTTTGTCTTACTTTTCCTGCTTTTGCAATCTCAAAAAATATAGAGAACTGTTGTTGATTTAAATCATATTGCACCAAAACTCTATCTGCATGACGATGTAAAATTCCTCCAATATTCAATAGTTTACCAATAATTATTGGAGCAAATTGCAATTGACCAATTTCATTTTCCATATCTAATCATTTTTAGTTTCCATGGATACAAATGTACAATATTTATGTTTCCACGGCAACCTTATTACAATATTATTTAAGGAAAATATTTGCGATGATTATTTTATAATTGAATTTTAGTTTAAATAGATTGTTAGATTTTAGACAAAAGACTGGTTTGCAAGTAACATATAATCAACTTCTTATACCGAAATAATTTTATTCTCAATATATTATTAATCAAACTCTTATAAAACCTTAAGGAACAATTTAGTTTGTAACTAATCTAAGAAAACCGATTTACAACCATTTAAAAAAGTCAATGCGTACAAGCATCTATGTAAAATTAAGAGACCGATACTAATTAATTAATTTTTGAGACCATCAATTTCGTTAGGTATATGTATATCATCTTAAGTTCAAGAACAATTGATAAAGATTCTATTTGAGTTGTAATATATTCATCAACACAACTCCTTAAAACATCAAAATCATTCTTATAAACATTTATAGTATTTTGTAATTTATGCTTCAATAGTTGCTTTTTCGTATTCAATTGCTGCAATAATGAAATATTTAAATGATATAGCTTTATTTTATCATCACATGAAGACTGAACTTTTGAATCATTATATAATACATGTGTCGAATCATAAACCATATGAACACTCTCTAATGAGGTGGACAAGCAATAGTCCTTATGTTCTCCTATCATTAATGCCTTGTTTAACTCTGATTTGCATTCTGACAATCTGATTTGATATTCGAGCACCTTTATATCTAAATCTACCATAAGTGATTGAGATTGCAAATTAAACTGTGCATTATCATTACAACTGGTAGTCTGAAATTGTTTTATAAGTAACTCTTTTGAATTGGTTATAGTTTTAAAGCATTCTTCGTAATATAGACATTTTAAATATTTAGTGCAAATATCAATTAACAACTCTGTTTCGTCAGCAGCTAAAGTGTTTGAATCATGTAACTCTGCACTATGCTTTTTTATTGCCAATTTCATCGCGTTATCTAAAGATAAGGTATCTACAGAATAATTTGCTTTCAAAGTATAAGTCATCATACTAAAACATAAAAAAATTAAAAATTTCATCATTGTATATAATTTAAGTGAATAAAATAGCTTTATGCCTGCACACTAAGGAGCAGAGGCCACAATTTGTGCAATCATCAGCATTTTGTACTACTGCCTTAAATCTTCGTCGACGAAAAAAACCTGATTGGTTTTTATCTTCATTCATATCCTTAAGAATAAAAACATTTTGATTACAAGCATTAATACATTTGTTGCAACCACTGCACTTTTTTTGGTTGATTATTGGTACACTCTTTACTTCTTTTTCGATCATGTTTTTTAAATCCATCTTCTTACTTTTTGTTTATATATGAGATATTCATTTCCAAAAGTCTTTTTCATTAATTTCTCTTCTGCAGGAATGCATACAAAGTTTATTGATATAAAAAATACAATAGGAGCAATAAAGCCGGTTAAACTTCCGAATAATAGCGACAGACCAGTTAAAAGTATTAAACCTCCCAAATACATTGGATTTCTGGAATGCCTGAATAAACCTTCATCTACAAATGCTGATGGTTCTTCCAAAAGAAATGTTGTTTTCTTTTTATGGAAAATATCTGATGCATTATTCATTATACAATACCCGATTATAACGGGGATATAACCTGCCAGATTAAATGGAAGTTTAACTATAACAGTATGGGGATATACGAAATAGCTAAAAACCACTAAAAATATACAGCTAAAGAAATACATAGGTGGAAAAGTGATTATTCGCTTCATAATTACTTTCGTTTTTTAATTAATAATGCTTTTCTATGTTGCATCATGTGCGCAATAAAACATATGGTAAACATTATAGATAAAAGGCGATGTAATTCCTTTAAAGTCTGAATATCACTCATAAAGCCTCCTGTAACAATTAGCCCTATTGTTGAAATTGTTAGTAAAATTGTATTTATTCTTTTCATAATAGTTATATATAACCAACCGTACGGTTGAATAAAAAATCAAAAAATTTTATATTATATGTGTATTGTAATGCGCCCTTATTATAGCTTCAATAAATGACTCAATAGCTTGCTCTTCTGCTATTTTAAAAAATGAACTATATTTTTCTTCAAGAACCACAAATGATAGAATTGGTATTAATCCCGTAAAAAATTCATGTGCAAAGAACAAATTTTTCTTTTCTTGTGATTTGTCAAAATCTTCATCTCTGTGTTTTTCGTTGTTTATTTCTGTTAAAGCTATTTTAAAGAGAGAATCATCATTGGTATTTGTTTTCATAGTTTCCATCAACAGAATTGATACTAAATCTTTTTTCTCTCTTAAAAAGTTGAGCTCTTCTCTAATATGACCTTTCAAATTCTCTTTAGTAAAATTAGTTTTTGAAATTCTGCCTTTCATTTGCTCAACCATATCATCATACAATGCATGTAAAATACTTTGCTTATCCTTAAAATGATAATAAATAGTTGCCTTGTTAATCCCTGCTAATTTTGATATTGTACCAATACTTGCAGCATCATAACCCAATTCAGAAAATAACTTTTCTGCAACCTGTAAAATTTTTTCTCTTGTTAAATAACCATCAGTTTTTGGCATTATTATTCTTTTTTAATCAACCGTTCGGTTGACAAAGATAGAAAATATTTTTATAAAACAACCATTATATAAATTTTAACCGAAAAACCAGGAATAATAGCATCGTACCAATGAACCTTCCAAACTAGCTATAATCAAAGGTAAAAACCAACAATTTTTTAAAACTATTAGGGATAAATATTTTGTTATTGAAGCATGTTTGATACAGGAAATGAAATTCAATAATCATTAAACACAATAATGTTCTCACCCGAATTTTAAGTGGGATGGTATATTTTTAGTGAACTACCTCGGAGCAAGCCCTAATGCCATTAACTTAAGAGGTTAATAAATTTTGAAGCTGTAAATCAAAGCGGGTAAACCAGAGCAAGAGGCCGAGCCGCAATGTCATTAAGTTAAGGCTGAAAGCCTTTAACATCAAAGCTTGGGGCATCGCCCCAAGATAATGTCCGTTATGTACCTTCAGGCTGAAAGTCTGATACAATAACTTATATGTTTCAGACATTCAGCCTGTGATTCTCATGATGTCTATTACAAGGGGCGATGCCCCTTGCTGTGATGTTACAGGCCTTCAGCCTGATACTCCCGCTTAAATCCTTAAATTGGGCCGAGCCGGGGTTGTTGTGAGGCTTTCAAGGGGGCACTTGAGGGGGGGGTGTGTCGGCCGGAATTGATGGGTGAAGCGGGATGAAGGATTCTCTTGGTCTAGACTTTTTTGCCTACTTTTTTTGGCAATGAAAAAAAGTAGGTTGGGTTTGGGACAACGTCCCAATATTAATAAAATCACAAAGTGATTTTATTAAGTTAAAGGCATTAGGGCAAGCTCCGAGGCATCGTTCAAATAGAACAGCTTACGCTGTGTTCACTTCACAAACGCAAGTACGAGGCAAGCCTCGGGGAATTAAACCCCAATTAGATTAAATTTATTTCTCCGTTATTAACGATAGAATGAAAAGTTATAGTTTATATTAACTTGTAAGTAGTACTTTGACCAAAACCATAATTCAAACTATAACTTGTTAGATTCTTACTTAAGAGTAATGTTTTATTTTAATGCATAAGCTCTTTGTACTGGCCATTCGTCTTCATATCCAACTTTCCATGCTTTAGTTTCAAGTTCTTCTGGGGTAGATAAACAAGCATCTAGTTCGGTTCTTATACTACTTTCATCCATATCTTGACCAATAAATACAATTTCGTTTTTTCTATCTCCATATGTTTTATCCCAACCTGATTCAATTTCATCCTTATTTTCGGCAAATCCATCGTAGCTCATACGTTTTTCAAGAGGCATACTGCTCCACCATACACCTGCACTATCAGCGCGCAACGAACCTCCGGCCTGACTCCATACTAATGCTTGCTCGTGCCTGGAAGACAACCAAAACAATCCTTTACTTCGAACAACTGTACTAGGGAAGTTTTGTTGTACATAGTTCCAAAACCGCTTCGAATCAAAAGGTTTTTTACTTCTGTATACAAAAGAGCTAATACCATATTCTTCGGTTTCGGGAGTATGCTCATCTTTTTTAAGTTCTTCTATCCAGCCTGCACTCTGTTCGGCTTCTTCGTAATCAAAGAGTCCTGTATTAATAATCTCGTTAGGATTTACTTTGCTAAAACTGGATTCAATAATTTTTGCATTTGGATTAAGTTTATTTATAACCGATTTTAAAACACCTAGCGTTTTTTGGTCAACCAAATCGGTTTTGTTTAAAATAATTACATTGGCAAATTCAATTTGGTCGGTTAACAAGTTTACAATGGTTCGGTGATCATCATCCATGTCAGTAAGGCTTCTGTCCATAAGCATTTCTGAACTTCCAAAGTCTTCGAAAAAATTATAGGCATCCACAACCGTTACCATACAATCTATATAGCTAAATTCAGAAAGATCTATATTATTTTCTTCATCAATAAAACTAAAAGTTTGCGCAACAGGCACTGGTTCGCTAATACCTGTGCTTTCAATAAGAAGATAATCAAAACGGTTTTCCTTAGCTAATCGTTCTACTTCAACCATTAAATCTTCTCTTAGTGTGCAACAGATACAACCATTGCTCATTTCTACCAGTTTCTCTTCGGTGCGGGATAGCGTGTTTTCATTTTTTACTAAGCCAGCATCTACATTTACCTCACTCATATCATTTACAATAACGGCTACTTTAAGACCGTCTTTATTGTGCAGGACATGGTTTAATAGTGTTGTTTTTCCTGCTCCCAGAAATCCGCTGAGTACGGTTACGGGTAATTTTTTTGTTGTATTCATACTAATTTGAACCAATATATAATATTATTTAAGTGCTTTTTGCCATATAGCTTTATAAATAGCTTCGTTTCATTGTTTTCAGCGTTTTTATAAACATTAAGCCGTTGTTCAGCAAACTCTTTAGTTAAGTTTATTTTGCAATCGTTGATTATGCAATTCCTCCATTCTTCAAATGACTTTGGTATCATAGGCTTATACAAAATTTAAAAAATCGTTAGTATCTAATCTTAATACCAATCTGCTTTCTCCATTTTCTTCTATAGAAGGACTTTGGTGTACTGCAGCACTGGCATTAGGGTATAAAGCACCTTTCATAATGATAACATCACCTGTATCAACCTGCTGTATTTGCTTTTTGTCTTTAATGATTTGCTCATTTCCTTCTTGCGACAAAAATGCTTGACGGTTGACTGCTTTGTTGGGCAACCAAAGCGTACCTTGCCCTTTATATGTGCAAAGTAGCCGAAGATCGTTTATATCGGTATGAAACCTTTTGCATAAATTAGAATTGACAGTGTTGAGCAATAGCGAGAAAGAAGTGGCTTGAGTAATATTCTCAAATTCTTTAAAAAGGTTGCTGATGTCTTCAAACAGATTATTACAACTTAAAAGGTTAGCTTTAAAATAGGACTTAAGTAATTCAAGGATTTCTTCACTTTTACCACTAGCCTTAAATTTGATATTATTCAATTTAGTAAGTGAAAGTTCCTTTTGAATAAGAAAAGTATCTCGTTGGTAAATCGCAATGTTCTTTTCGGTACGGTGTATTTCATGAAGAACATTGATAGTATTACCCATTATTGTATTTGAATGTATATCTTCCTTAGTATGCATCGTTTATTAGACAGTTTGTTTAGTTATTTAAATCAAATAATATAAACTGTAACATTAATAAACGCAACTTTGTTGCATTAGCGGATAAAATATTTTAATTACAAAACGTCATTAGAATTTGATTTCTAATGACGATCATAGAAAAAGTTGTTTATAAATTGCTATTTATTAAATCCTCTTCTTATACTAAATTATCCTTAATTTTTCACATCATTCCCATTAACTAAAATTGCTTGAGAATCATTAAACAATAGATGGTTAGAATAAAGACAAAAGACATAAGATTTATTTACATGATACTTAAAATCAAGCATTTAACAAAATCGCCACCAGTACTACAACCGCCTGTCATTCAGTGCATTACAAAATATTAACGAACTATTGATTAAAGGGAGTTAAATTTAATTCCGATTGATAAATGAATGATTGGTCTTTAAATTATAGAACATCTATTCTTCACTCTTCCTTTCTTTTAAAACTTCTTTTAAAGCAAATGTTCCATTTAACGCTGCAGGAAATCCAGCATAAACACTCATTAAAATCATAATTTCAGAAATTTCTTCTGGTGATACCCCAACATTTAAAGCTGCATTTATGTGTACTTTTAATTGAGGTTTTGTATTTCCCATAGCTGTTAATGCTGCAACAACTGCAATTTCTTTCGACCTATTATCCAGGATTTCTCTACTATAAATATCCCCAAACGGATATTCAATAGTATATTTCCCTAAATCAGGAGATACATCCTTTAAACTTTCGATAACGCTAACGCCTGCTTTGCCATCAATTTCCTTTAGTTTTTCCCAACCTTTAATAAACCTTTCTGTTTTTGTACTGTCCATTTTTTCGTTTTTTTTGTTTTGTCCATTTACTTGCATTGAGAATAATACAAGAAATACTAATGCTAAATACTTCATTTTTTTATTTTCAAAACTAGTATCCTCATTAGGTATTTTAGTAGGACTTTTTACGATAAATCAGGTAGTTTTATTTTTAAAGTCGGAAGGTGATAAATTTGTCTTTTGCTTAAAAATACGAGAGAAATAAGAACTGTCTTCAAAACCTAACTGAAAAGATATTTCTTTAACAGATAAATCAGTAAAAAATAATAATCGTTTTGCTTCGGTTATCTTTTTATCCAGTATAATTGATTTAGGTGTTTGATTATTATATTTTTTGCATATTTCATTTAACCTTTCAACTGTAATATTTAATCTATTCGCATATTCGGTAACAGGAAGATTATTTGAAATTGATTCTGTTATACACTTATAAAAGTCCGAAATCTCTCTTGGTTTAGGTATATCACTTTTAGTTAAATGAGAAGATACCCTGCTTAGGATTGCAAAAATATAATGAATTCCAGTTTCAATAACTTTAAAACTAATGTCATCACTTAAGCTAATTTCATAAAGTAAATTTTCAAATATTTGTTTAAAAAGATAATTATTTTTGCTGTTTAAGTCCACTTTAACAACATTCATTAATCCAACTGGTAAATTCTCTATAAAGAATTTTTCAAATACCAGAATATAACCTTTTACATCCTCTGAAAAAGACCAATTATGAACTTGATTTGGATGGGTTAAAAAAAGTCGGTTAGGTTGTATATTATATTCTTCAAAATCAATTACGTTAATTCCTGATCCTTGAGTAAACCAAACAATAGAGTAAAAATTATGCCTGTGAGGCCAATCTATATCAGGGTCCTCTGTACCTTCGAATGTTCCTATATAGAAAGGTAATTTTTGAGAATTAGATATAATTATATCTGATAGTGAGTATTCTGGTAGCATTATTTAATTACTTACAAAATGTTGCAAGTGTATATTTATCAGTTTAAATTCTCAATTGTAATTAATTTACAATAATTAAGCAAATCTCAAAATAAATTTGACTTCCTATTTTGTGAAACGTTTTACTTTATTAAGTAAACATATTGATGCAATATAGCTTATTAAGCTATACCTGAACTGACAAGATTTATAATGTCTTATTAACTGATAATCTTATCTATTGAAAATAATATTACGATTGTTAAGAAATTGTAAATTATCGTTTTTTATGTAACTCATCATAAATCATTCCGTTCAATATTTACCATAAGACAATAAACAAACTTATTAATGATAGCAATACATTAATAAGCAAACCTATAACTAAAGTTTTACAACATGTATATCAAATCAAACAACACACTAAAAATAACAAGTGTTTTAAAAACACTAACAATACTTTTATTTTTTGGATTGATTCCTACTAATATACTTGCTGAACGATGGTTAATTGTTGATTTCGGACATAATGCTGCGTCCAATACATTTGGAACGAAACTTCCTGATTGGAACCAAGTATTGATGCATCCTGAACATACCATCTATGTAAATTCAGATGGAGATTCTGAGCATGATGGATTAGCTCAATCTCCTTCTGCTCCACGAATGGATATTCCTTTCTTTGGTATAAAAGGCACTACTCCATTTGATTTTAAAGTAGGTCATCAGGTGATTGCAACATTTCACAACCGATCCGATAAAGTTCAATTGCTAATGCCACGTATTAGTTTTAAAGATGAAAATGAAGCTTATGAGGCCACATGGGATGCTCCATGGAATACAATGTACACTTTTGAGATGTTGCATAGTATAAAAGTTGGCCCGGGAGAATCCGTTGAAATGATATTCGATATTACCAATGAAATGGGGGTTAGCGGATATAATGCCAAGCCTACAGAAGGGTATCATTCTTTAATCAACATTGGTTTGCATCATGACCCATATAACCAGTATAAGATGGGCGATATTGTTTTAACTAAATTGGAACTTACCGACGAAGCTGATACAACCCCTCCTGGGAAAGTCCAAAATTTAAATGCCGAATTAATAACCATTACACCTGAAGCCGGTAAAAGTGCTATAAGACTTACTTTTGATAATGCGATAGACACAAATGAAAACGGTGAGCCATACGGTGTTGACAGATATGTCATATTCCGGAACGGTAAATGTCATCATGTTATTGACAAAGCCAGATGGGAAGATGCCTATGGAGATCAAATGTTTTTTTATGACAATATTGTGGCTCCAAATACACTCTATGAGTATGAAGTATATGCCCTTGATAAATCCATGAATGGCATCTATTATTTGGAAGGAGTAACAGGCGTAACTCATAATCAAAGGGGGAATAAGGGTGAATCGGTCAAGGTTTCCATCTCTACACCTAAATGGGAGTCCGAAACACTCATTAATCCTTTTGAAGATCTAACCTATTTAGGAGCTTTTAGGCTGCCCCAGGTGATAAGTAACAACGACGCAGAAAGTTGGAACTATGCAGGTGAAGGCTTAACCTTTTATCCCGAAGGAAATCCAAACTATGATTCGGAAACCCATTTACCTGGCTCCCTCTTTGGATTAGGTCATGTATATGGCGAATTCATATCTGAAATGGATATCCCCAAACCCATTATCTCAAAAAATATTGAAGATCTTCCGATAGCTAACACAATTCAACCTTTTATGGATCCTTGGAAACCTTTGGGTATGAAATATGAAACCAGAGCTGGTCTTGGATATAATCCTGGAATCAATGGTCATGCGGGACAATTATTTATTTGTATGTATCAATATTATGGAGCTGATCAATTACCCAGACATGCATGTGTTGATTTGGACTTAAACGAAGTTCAAGGGCCATGGTTTATTGGAGGACTGCCTGAAAGTGAAGAATTTATTTCAACAGTACTAAGCGGTAACCATATTTTCTCTGTTGATCAAAAATGGGCAGATGAACATTTAGATGGCCGCTCTCTTTTTATGGGTAATTCATATGTTAGCGGGGTAGGTGTACCTTCGCATGGTCCTAGTATATATGCAGTAAATCCCTGGGAAAAAGGATCTCTTCCAGGTTCGGAAGGAGTTATTGAAGCCACTGAACTTTTAAAATATGGGGGTGATTTCGAAGAGGAGAAATGGGAATATAACTGGATTATGGGACAATCTGCCAGAGGGATGGACTGGATAAGTAACAATAAGCAAATGGCTATTGGTATGGTTTACAACAGGTCTGCCGGTGATCATTGGTATGGAGCAGAAACTGGAGATGACACCCGGACAGATTGGGATTTACCTTTAACCAGAGGCTCAGGTAGAGGCCCCAACTTTTCTTACGAAGACAACGCTTTTTACTTCTATAACCCTATGGATCTCGTCAGAGTGGCAAAAGGTGAAATGGAACCATATGCTCCCCAGGCCTATGCTGTATTTGATTTTCCTGAAGTAACTTATGGAAATCGCGGTGAAGGCGATATGACTTTTGACAAGGAAAATGGTTATCTCTATTTCTTCGAAAACAAGGGGAGAAATAACGTAATTCATGTTTGGTCTATTGAAATGAATCCGACAAATTCCGGTGGTTCAGAGGAACCTGAAGTCAGCAAATTTAAATTGTGGCAAAATTACCCTAATCCATTTGTAAGTGAAACGGAGATTGATTATTCCATTCCTGAAGAAAGTGATATAACACTAACAGTTTATAATACTATTGGACAAGTCATAAAAGAAATTGAGGTAGGAAAAATGAAAGCTGGAAAACATACAATACATTTAAACAACTTTACTTTTGCTGCTGGAACTTACATATATAAATTAAAAGCTGGAAAGTATTGCGAAACAAAAAAGATGCTGCATCATAATAAGAAATAATCATGTAATCAGCCCAAAGCTGTTAATAGAAAAATAATGTTGAGAATACCTTTTATGGAATAATAGTGTTATTTAGTATTCTCAACATTAGCATACCAAACTTTGAATAAAAATACTTTTGACGTGCAACTAATTGTTATTTACTAAACTTCAATTGCTCATAATTTTCACATCATTCTCATTAATTAATATTGCTTGAGAATCACTGAAGGGAGATAAATTTAATTCCGATTGGTAAATATGAATAATATTTTCAACTATCTTATTGAAATGAATGTTTTTATAATGAGGTAATGGATAGAAATCTATCAATTTTAAAGCTGAGTAATCATCTATATCTGTAGCTATCCTATAATCATCCATTTCTTTTACATATTCAACATCATTGGCTAGAATCATTGAACCTGCCGATTCTCCTATATATAGTTTACCTGAATTTATTTGATCAACAATTAATTTATCAGCTCCTTTCTTTTTTAATTCCTGAAGTAAAAAAAAAGTATTACCCCCAGTAACATAAATAAAATCATTTTGGCATAACTTGCTCGATATTTCTTTGCTTGTTGAAGTGGTAATTTCTAACTCATCAATAATTAAACCCATTTCCTCAAGAACTTTTTTACCTGCATCTACATAAAAGTTTACTTCTTCTACTATACTTGCTGTTGGTATAAAAGTAACGGTTTTTCCCCGTAAATCTTCACTTACAAACTCCTTAAAAATTGTTGCTACTTCCTGGAATAATGATGCTAAAAATAGTTTTTTCATGTGTTTAAATTTTACCAAAACCCTGATAACCAATGCAAATCTCAATCATACTAATGTGTGGCCGATTATTTGCTCAAGCCATACCGGTTTTCTGTTTAATTTTTTGATTTATGAAAATTCAAATAGTTCTATAAGCTCAAAACTACTTTTTAGAAAGGACTGATAATTGTAAAAAACGGTCGTTTTTGTTTTTGGAAAGTTGACTCGGAGTATGGTTGGTATATTGCTTAATCTTTTTAATAAAATGTGCCTGATCGGTATATTCTTTTGTTGGCTGTAACACACCTTTTTTAATATCCTTATAAGAAGCGTGACAACGCACTATATCTAAGAGTGTTTTTAATGGAAATCCATACTGTTGGTTAAAATAACGGTTGATTTGCCGACTACTCCAAATCACTTTTTCGGAAAGTTCCTTAACACAAAAATGCTCTTCGCTATATATTAAATCAAATAGTTTGAGTTTCCGCTCGTCAGTTTTACGTTGTTGCAACAATAACTGATTTATATTGTGAGACTGCTTATTTACAAATTCTTCAAATTCTGAATTTTTAAACAAATTTATGTTCCAAAATTCTGTTGGCAACGAAACCATTGTATCCAGTAATGATTTAATTTCTTTTTGAAATATATATTCGGCCGCAATAATTTTAAATCGAATTGCAAACAAAGTTGTTCCTTTTGTAACGGTAACTTTCACAGGTTTAGTCCAGATCCTGGTAAGAATAATATCTTGCAAAACTCCATCTTCAAAGTCAACTAATAAGTCAAAGCAAGCATCTGGTAAAATAATGTAATCAGAATCCTCTTTTGTATGTTCATACTTCCAAAAATACCTTATAAAACTGGTTAAAATTCCTTTGGGTTGTATTTCTTGATAATCCATTGCTACTCTTCAAATATTTATTACCAGATCAAGCATATTTAGATTTAACGAATAAACCTACCAAACCACTATTGAGCCAAATTTTTTACTTGTTTCATCTTTTTATTACTAAAATTGGTAGTATTAATTTACTCAAATCAACTTTCTATACTTACGAATATAATATACTTTATTATTGCATACTGGCTAATTTTTTTCTTATCTTAATATATGGACTCAGTTTTAGTTCTTCTTTTGGAAATTTTCTTTTTGCATATGAGTTCATTAAATTATTTATAAATCTATTAACCTCTATTACATTCTCAACAAAACTTTCTTCACAATTCATTGATTTAGTATCTATTATAAAATAAACACTCGGAGTAAATGTATTTCCAACTTTCCTATTTGTTAATATTTCTAACGGTGCCTTTTCATATTTAGATGCTAATTTATCTATAATCAAATCAAAATCATTAATACTGTATTTCGACTCAAAATTATAAACATAAAAACTATCACACTTATTAATATCAAAATAAAAAACTCCATAATAGTCGTTTATTACATTCCAGTCTTCTTCATATGGACCTGAGAAATAATAATATAATGTGTCATTTATTTCCATTCTAATCTTACTAAAACATAACTCCTTTTCTTGTTTTAGGATGTCACAAATATTTGTTTTTACAAACTCAATATTCTTACTATCATAAATTGCATATTCTAATAATATTCCACAGTCTTTATTTTCAAGCATCTGCTTTTCACTAAATGGAAACTTTTCTTGGCTAGGTGTTTGACAAGAAAATACAAAAGCACAAACTGAGACAATTATCAATAATATATTCTGTTTCATGTTTTCTTTTTATAATATCAGCTAACATCCAAATATATATATTTGCGAAAACATTTTATATATATAAATGTTAGCCACACATGTTTAAACTACCTCCATATCTCACACATAAAAACTGGTATCAATCAGCCATAAAGGATTTTTGGCGAAACGTGAACCGCCTTAACTCTATTAAGGTTGTTACAGCAATTATCATCCAATCTGTACCTTTTATTATCTGGTATAATCCTTTTGCTTTAGTTACAGCTTCGTTAGGAACGGTAGCTGCAGCACTTTCCGAAACGGACGATCATCCCAAGGGCAGATTAAAATCGTTTATTATTACATTAATAAGCTTTGCTGTAACTACTATTTCTGCCTCATTATTAAAGCCCTACCCTATCATATTTGGATTAGGTTTTATTGGATCAACTATTTTATTTGTACTTATTGGTGGTATAAGTGAACGCTACAGAGGAATATCGTTTGGTGCTATTTTAATGGGTATATTAACTATGCTTACGCATGATGCTAATACAATTTGGTATCAACAAGTATTATTTCTCTGTCTAGGAACATTTTTCTATGGTGTTATTTCGTTGTTTTTATTATACCGAAAGCCATGGAGATTAATAGATGAACAGCTAGCTAATGGTTTTAACGAATTATCTAATTTTTTAGCAGAAAAAGCAAAAAACTTCCCCGAGGAAAAATCTGATACAGTTAACAAACTTGCTATTCTAAATACACAAGTTGTATCGGCTTTAGAATGTTGTAAAGAAGTAATTAATAAATATAGTCAGGAAGTAACTAATAAAGAATTGCTAATACCATATCTTCAACGTTTTATGCTATTGCAAAATTTACATGAAAGAGCTGCTTCCAGTCATGAAAAATTTGAAAACCTTACACATAAAAAAGAATACGAAGATTTTTTAGAGGGCTTTGCTGAATTATTCCTGCAACTTTCAAATGCAACAAAATTAGTTGCTGAATCAATGCTAACTGGTGAAACATATAACCATCCAGTTTCTTTAGGATGGATTATTAACGCTCTAGAATTTGAACTTGATAAAATTCCAGAATACGATCGTCAGTTATTAGAGTTACTACTTCACAACTTAAAACGATCGCACGATTCTTTAAACAACCTTAATCAGCCTGAAAAAAGCACAGCTATTCCTCGTTTAGAGCAAGATGATAGAAAACTCTGGCAACGTTTAAAAGAGCTATTAAGCCTAAATCATCCACGTTTTAAATATGCGATCAGGCTTAGTTCGTGCTTTTTAGTTGGCTATTTGTTATTAAACTATTTTAAACTTGACAATGGAGAATGGATATTACTCACTTCGTTATTTGTTAGTCAGCCTACCTACAGTGAAACACGCAGAAGATTACTACAAAGAATATTAGGAACTATTTTAGGGGTAACCATTGGTGTATTTCTTCTTCCACTTTTTCCAACCTCTCCTGGGCAAATTTTACTTTTAACAATTAGCATATATTGTTTTTTTTATTGGATGCGATCTAATTACTCATTCGCGGTTTTGTTTATAACCATTTATGTATTATCTGTTAATCAACTTTTAGAAAATGCCAGTTTTAGTATTTTGTTGCCACGAATTGTAGATACATTAATTGGTGCTTTTCTATCTTATATTGCCATTAGGTTTCTATGGCCCAGTTGGCAGTACAAGAAAATGCCTAAATTGCTATCTGAAGCTTTCCAAAAAAATGTTTTGTATTATCAAAAAATTATTGCTTTGGGAGTTAAATCCAGGGAGGATTATGACTACCGGTTGGCAAGAAGAATGGCTCATAAAGCAGACAACGCGCTAACCATGGCTTGGCAAAGTATGCAAGTGGAACCTAAAAAACATAAACGTTTGATGGACCAAGCATTTGTGCTCACTTACCTTAACCATGCATTACTGTCTCATGTTTCAGCTTTAGCTGCTCAAAAGGAAGATTTGGATAAAATTGATAATATAAATTCAATTACTAATAAAATTGATAAAGCACTAAGCTCTTCGTCAATGGAGTATTTAAATGAAATTAATATAGTTGAAGTCGTTAGCTTAAAACCAACATTAGTTGAACTAAAAGATTTAATTGATAAAGAAAAAAATATTAAGAAAAAGCAGCAACTGCGCTTATTATATAATATTGTAGGAGTTGCTAATAAACTTTTAAAAGAATCTAAGACATTGCATTAGATCTTTCTATAGCTGATCTATTAATTGTGTTACTTTCTTTATAGAAGATTGTCTTTCTATAGAAAAAGAATTTGATTCAATTTCAACCACATTTAATATTTGCAATGCTTTTAAATAACAACTCCTGGCTTTCTCGTCATAATTATTCTTTAAATGAATGTCTCCTCCACTAACCAATAACCTTGCTAGAACTTCGAGTCCTTGATGGCTTTCTCCAAATTTATTTTCAAATACACCACGCAATTGATCTAAATTCATATCCAATATTTCGTCTTCATCTTTGTCTATAGCTCTTTTTAGTCCAGTTGAATACAAATCTTGTGCTTGCTGAATTTTTTCCTCTTTTAAAAGACCTAAAATAGCTGCAATCATTTTTGCTATCTCATCAATCAATCTTAAAATGTAGTCTCTTCTAATCATATATTAACTAATGTATTTAAAGTAAAGCTTCTAAGAAACTGTTTAAGTTTTATCCTTCGGTTTATTTTGGCGACTTAAGCCCTCATATTTCTGCAAAATTTCTTTAAATAGCGATGCTATTCGCATCAATTTTGTCTCATCTGAGAACTTAATTCTCTCAAAATAACTCACAAAAACAAAATTTAAACAGTTTCTAAATCTGGTATTTATGATATTTAGCTTAAAATGCTCATTTCATTAAAAAATCGTCATAAATAAACGACTGAAATAGCATTGTAAAATACTATTAACAAGTCAAATCTTTACACTTACGCCTTTATATCTAACCTTCATCACGCTATTAATCTTACACTTACAAAGCTCAAACAACTATGATTTACTTTCAATATTGGTATGATAATAATCAATTAGCTGATTAATATGACTTTCGATAAATGAAATATCAAAGGTTTTTTGTGCTTCAAGCAATTCATTTCCTAATTCGCAGAATTGATTTGTTTTAATTTCCTTACCTGTTTCTATTAAACAATTGGCTAGATTCTTTATTGATTCTGAGGATTTTAATTTTTCTAGAGCTTTAACATGTTTACTCCAATTATTTTTTACTATAACTATTTGCTCTTTACTTAGTTTTATCCCTTTTAAATCTCCATTTTTATCTTTTATTTCTTTAATTTTTTTATGAATCTTTTTATAAGGTAAATACTTAAGTAAAGTCGCTATTAAAACATCTTTATCAACCGGTTTGTAAATAAAACCATTAAATCCGGAATTTTCGGAGATTACTTTATTATTTAAATGAACAGCGGCTGTTACAGCAATAATAGGTACATTTTTAGATAAAGGTAATTTTCTTATCTCTTTCATTGCTGAATATCCATCCATATTGGGCATCCTAATGTCCATTAAAACTAAATCAGGTTGAATTTCTTTGCATAGTTTTATACATTCAAGTCCATCTGAAGCTTCCTTAACATCTAATTTATAACTATTTAATATATCTTTAATTAACAACCTATTTATATCAACATCATCAACAACAAGTACTTTTGAGTTATTAAAATCAACATTATCAATACTATATTCCTCTTTTCTCTGTGATTTAGAATCCTCTCTATGAATTTCAACATCGTTAAGAGCAAATGTGAAAGTACTTCCTTTATCTAAATCACTTTTTACACTTAAATCTCCATTCATTAAATGAGCCATCCTGTAAGATATTGTTAAACCTAATCCTGTTCCTCCATACTTTTGGGTATCTTGCCCAAGCCCTTGCTGAAATGCATCAAAAATCCTTTTCTGATCTACCTTGGAAATTCCCATTCCAGTATCCTCCACAATAAATTTAAGGTTTACCTTATTTTTTCGTTTACTCCTTTTTGATAGAATAGAAAATTTCACATATCCTTTTTCTGTAAACTTAAAAGCATTACTTAATAGATTAATAATTACCTGTTTTACTCTTAACTCATCCACTTTTAAGTACTCTGGAATATTATCTGGTACTTCTACAATAAAATTTAAAAGGAATTTACTATTTCGAATATCAAACATTTCTTTCAAATCCTTAATAAGCGAATGTATATTAACGGTAGTTTTATCAATTTCAAGCTTACCTGCTTCAATCTTTGATAAATCAAGAATATCGTTAATAATACCCATAAGGGTTTTACCACTAGATTTAATGGACTCAAGGTATTTTTTATGTACCGGATTTGAAAGTTGTTGACTTAACATTTCTGAAAAACCGATAACAGCATTCATCGGTGTTCTTATTTCATGGCTCATATTGGCCAAAAATTCACTTTTAGCTCTATTGGCTTTCTCAGCCTCTTCTTTACTCTCCGCAACTTCCTTATAAGCATTTTCTAGTTCAATTGTTCTGTCTTTTACTTTTTGCTCCAGATTCTCATTTAGTTTTTTTATCTCAAGCTCTGTTTTCTTTCTATCAGTAATATCGCGTGCTATACCAGATATATAAACGTCATTGCTAATTTTATATTTATAACTACTTATTTCAACCGGAAATGTAGTTCCATCTTTTCTTTTATGTACTGTCTCAAAATTTTGCCTTGTTTCAAAAGGAATATTTTCCCAAAATTTATTGAATCCCTCAGGGTCATAGTTAATATCAATATCGCCAATAGAAAGATTTAATATCTCTTTTCTTGTTCTTCCTAACATTTTACCAGCTGACTCGTTGGTATCTATAATTTTTCCATAAATCGACATTAAATAAATAGCCTCTGAAGCTGTTTCTACTAAATATCTATACCTTTCTTCACTTTCCTTTAATGCAATTTCAGCCTTTTTCTTTTCACTAATATCCTGAACTGTTCCTTTTATACTTAGTAATTCGTCATTTTCATTGTAAATTCCTCGGAATGTTGAACTATAATACCCTATAGTTCCATCTGGTCTTAAAAACTTTTGCTCATAACTTCCTGATTGACGACTATCTATAGCTTTTTGTATTAATTCTTTATCTCTTTTATTATGTTCCGGCCAAGGAGATAACTCTAATATGGAATCTATTTGAGGAGTAAATTCATTAGGATCAAGACCAAAAATATTATAAACCTCTTCTGACCATTCAACTTTTCCTGTTTTTACATCCCAATCCCAATAGCCTAGTTTAACCATCTTTTGAGCTTCTCTTAACTTGGCTTCGTTTTCAATAATTTTTTCTTCCGTCCTCCTTCTATCAGTAATATCATTTGCAAATCCCAAAAAACTATCTTCTGCTAATTTAACAGCTTTAACATCCCAGTAATTTTGGCTATTGTCTTTTTTTAAATATGGTACATCAATTTCAATTTCTCCAGTTTCTTTTAAGTAATTAAAACTCTTTAATATTTCGTTTCTATAGTCACCAGGAATTAAATTAACTAAATTCATCTCTAATAGTTCTTTTTTTGTATAACCTGTAGTTTTTATTGCAACTTTATTTACATCTACAAAATCACCATTTTCATTTGCCAGAAATACACAGCTGGGTGAATCCTCAAAATAACTTCTTAATTTTTTCTCACTTGTTTTTAATTTATCCTCAGCAAGTTTCCTATCAGTTATATTTCTGCTAGTAGTTGAGATACCAGTTACTTCGCCATTTACAATTATAGGATTTAAGTTTATCTCAAAACACTCTTTAATGTTATGTACAATAGGCATGAATTCAAAGAATACTTTTTCTCCATTAAAAACTCTTTTAAAATTAGATATCCATAAATCTCTATGTTCATCTGGGATTACCGAACGTATATCCATTCCTTTTTTTAGCTCTTTGTTTAACCTTTGCTTTATCATTTTAGCAGTATGATCATTAAACAAAAGCAGCTTATAATTTTTATCAATGGCCCAAATAGAATCATTACCTGATTCAATTACTGACTTAAAATTGGCTTGTAACTCAATTGTTTTCCTTTTATTCTCAATATATTCAAAAGCCTTATTTATTTTCTCAGGAAGCTCTTCTTTAAGTGAAGCTGATTTTACAATAAAGTCAAATGCGCCAGCCTTCATTGCACTTACGGCTGTTTTTATGGTGTTATCTACTGTTAAAAAAAGATATGCCGATTTCTCGTTTTTCTTACCCAGATTAGTCAAAATGTCAACTCCATTCATTCCTGGCAACTTATTATCTAACAATACAATATCGGGATAATCGTTTGTCTTATCCAAAAAATCATAAGCCTCTAATCCATATTTTATTACAGAATAATCAATGTTATCTGATAAAGCTTTTTTAATAAAAAACAGATCATCATCATTATCCTCAACTATGAGTATTTTTATTTTTTTTAGATCCATTTTAAACTTACCATTATTATATTATAAAATCACTGACTGTTTAAGGCAGTAATAACTTTACATCACTAACTAGTCCCCAATAGCATCCCAACTTGCTCACTTTATTCATAAAATCTTTTAATTTTAGTGGCTTTACTATGTAATCGTTAGCACCTAATTTTAATGCTTTTTCTAAATCGTCCCTTGTTGAAGTAGTAGTAAGCATTACAACTGGAATGTTTTTTAACTTTTCATCTTCTTTTATTTCTTGCAGAACCTCAAAGCCATCTTTAAGAGGCATTTTAACATCAAGTAAAACAAGTATAGGTAATGAATGATTTAAGTTTTTATACTTTCCCTCCTTCTTAAGATAGTTAATTGCCTCTTGTCCATTCACTACACGAATTATCTCATTGGCAATTGCAGCTGATTCCTTTAATGATCTACTTATAATCCTTGCATGATCATCTTCATCTTCAGCAATTAAAATGGATGAAAAATTACTATAACTATCTTGATTTATCATTCCTTAACTATACTTTTAGGATTAAACTTTATATTAATTGTGGTTCCTTTATTTTCTCCTTCGGACTGAGCCCAAATTTTGCCTTTATGTTGTTCTATTACCTTTTTACAATATGCTAATCCCATTCCAACACCATTAGTTCTTATAATTTTTAGTTGCTCTCCTGGATTAAATATTTTCTCTAACTGATCTTCAGGAATACCAATTCCGTCATCTATAATTTTAATTACATGGTCGGAATGATAAATCCCGATCGATTTTCCTTTATAAGTTAATGAATTTACTATAATATTTCTAAATACATTTTCTATTCGTAATTTATCTCCATATAATTCCGGTAATTCACCAAAAACTACATTAGCTCGCTTTTCTTCGATAGTTAATGATAAATCCATTAGAATTTTATTTATTATATCTTCCAGGCTAAATTCTTCATATGGATTCTTGTGCGTATTTAATCTCGATAAATCTAATAAGCTAAGCACCAAATTATGCATACGTCGTGCATTCGCTTGTAATCTTCTTAAACAAAATACACCTTCTTCATCTAGTTTGTCAGCATTATTCTCTAATAATATTGTAGCAAATCCTTCCATTGAAACCAGTGGTACTTTTAAATCGTGAGAGGCTACATAAACCAAATCTTCCAAACTGTTATTTATTTCTTTTAATTTTGCTTCATTTACCAATAATTCTGCAGTTCTCTCATCCACTTTTGCTTCTAATTCTGCATTGAGTTCCCTTAATTGACCACTTGTTTCTTCCATCTTTGTTACTGATGCTTCCAACATTTCTTGTTCACTCTTAGATTCAATATGCTGAGCTTCATCTGTTAACAGAAAATTTTTTCTAACTCGTCTAATAAGAGCTTTAATTGGATCGGAAATACTATATGAAATCACTAATCCTATAATTACACTAATTATTAGTGTTGAAATTAGAAACAATACAATAATTGCATGTGCTTTATCTTGTTCTTTAAGGTTTTCATAGTATAAATCATCCGCCTTTTTTTTGGCAAAATCAATCATTACCTGGGTACTATGTAACAGTACTTTAATATGTTTTGCTCCTTTACCTTTTGTTATTTCAGCAGCTTCATATTGTCTGCCATTTTTCATTAATTGAATTACTTCATTACGTATTATATCCCAATCAATGTAGTTTTTATATGCTTTTTTAACATCTTTTACATCACCTAAAAAACGATCAAAAACAATGTTAAATTCCTTGCGTATAATTGAATCAGAAATTCCGATAAGTTTTAAGTGAGTATTTAGTTCAGATTCTGATTCCGACAATACCACATCTTTCATAGTTCTATGTATCGCATTAATATGAGTGTTTATCTCCCTTACAGCATTACTTACAGTTAACGGATGATTGTACATGGTTTTTAAGTCGCTAACTGAATCATTAAGTTTTGATACACAAAAAATGATTGATGTTGTATTTAATAAAATAATGATGCCAAATCCTACCAGAAGACGATTCTTAAACTTATATTTTGATAATCCCATGTTTCGAACGAGCTGATGAGTTAAGTTTTAATTATTTTAAACGAATCACACCTAAAAGATTACTCTTAAATTTAATTCTGATTGTTACTAACTTATAAAACTGTATTACAATCAAAAAACGTTAAAGAAAATCTGTTATATATAAAGATAGTGTCTTTTTTAGCAAACTCCTATACCATAAACTATCTTATAATCGATTTTATTAAGAGTAGAATATGTTTATGATTTTTAGGAAGATATAATAATATCTCATTAGAAGTAAGACATAACCTATCCTACCTTGTATGAAGAATAATGACTAAAGAAAAGTGTAGTAGCGTAATATTATTATCATATTAATATTATGCATAATTAATACATACCATAACTTCATCTTCTAATAATTTTGTTAGCATATTTCTTAAAACCCCATGGCTTTTTTTATTACTGCCATTTCTTCTTCTGAAGTCAGCATTTTTAACAATTCAAATGCTACATTGGGAGCTGTTTCAGGACAATAAGAAGTAATAATATTGCCATCAACTACAATTGGCTCATTCACAACGTTCACTCCAAATTCTTTTAGTTGTTTTTGTCTATATGCGTTTTTTAAGTGGTATGTGGTTGCATTCCTATTCTTAAGAATTCCACTTTTGCCTAAGGGTAATGCCGCAACACAAATTGTCGCAATGATTTTACCTTTTGCATTAAACTCCTTAACTAATTTTAAAAACCTTTCGTCATATGCTTCTTCATAAAAACCAAATTCCTCAAATCCTCCGGGTATTGCTATGGCATCATATTCTTCAACTTTTATTTCTCCAATGGTTTTATCTACTATTACAGGTACATTAAAAGTGCTTATTACTTTATCAGTAAAACCACATGTATCAACTAACAAATTATGTCCATAATCATTTCTAGCCCAACCAAGAACATCTATAAAAACACTAAACTCCATAGTTTCAAATCCTTTTGCCAGAAACACTAATACTTTCTTTTCTTTCTCACTTTTCATAATTGTTTTGCTTATTATTTTATTGGTTTTTCTATTCTCCCTATACAGCTAACTTATAACGATTCGCATATGAGACATAAAGAACTTACTTATCAAGTTTGTACTAAGCCAAATTTGCGATTAGAAGCAGATTTAAACTTTTTAATCAACTCGTTAAATTGCAAATTTGGCGGGCTTGATTAAATGCACAAAACTTCTATAAACCACGGTCACCCTTGTGTTTTATAATGCATTGTTACCTGTAGTTTTTAAATTTTTGAACTGATAAATATTTTTCTATTCCCTTCAGTGAATCAAAAGCTTTTTCAATATCATTTAGCAAATCCGAACTTATTATGTGTGAATTTTTCTTTAATTCAGATCGAAATTCGTATGAAAAGATATATCTACCTAGTCCGATACCTGTTATATGTTCTTTGTCTGAATTTTCAAATGCATTAATAATATCAGAGAAATTGTACGCATCCAATATTTTCTGGGATATCGTTTCATAAATTGGGTATCCAGACCACAAGTTTTCACTTGTACCAAATGATTTTAATAAGGCCAAAATCTGATTTTCTATTTCAGGTATTTCAAATTCTAAATCTTCAATTAAATTGGTTAAATAATCGTCTTCGAAACCATTAATTTCATCCCTATAATTTGAAAAACACTTTGGTGAGTTAATTAACCATATTTCTTCTCTTCTACAACCCTCTATTGCTAATTCATTATCAAATTGATATTGCTCTAAAGGTTTTCGCAAACCAAGATTAAATAAAAACTGCAGTAATTCTTCAGCAAATTCTAATTCAGCGTCTCCACACCAATTATCATAGCGTATTGATGTGCCATGATGATAACCTACCGTTGCAATTATTTCATTTTTGCTAAATAGTTCGATCGCATAATCTCCTGAGCACATACAATAAAAATCCTCACTAGGCTCTATAATACTTAATAAACTATGAAATTTGGCAATTTCATTTCTGTTCGATATTAAAAGAACTATATCTTCTGATATTGCTTTACAATCATAAACTCCATCACTTTTAATTTGAATTTTATCAACTTTTAGAAATAACTCATCGATTGATTTATTAGTAGCTTTTATCATTTAGAAAATTGTTTTCGAAGATTAACATTACAGCTAACAATTATACATATGCTTTAAAATTGACTTGTTTGACATTAATAAAAATTGGAAACAGGTTCCGCAAGGTTTCTTAAAAACCAATTTATGCTTTATAAAAAATAAAAAGAAAACCCCAGAAGGTCATTGACCTTTTGGGGTTATAATAAATTAAAATAATTATATTTTATTCTGGCCAAATAACTTCTTCATTTTCATCATCCCAAAGAGGACCAAACTGAATTTCGGTTACTGCGCCATTTTCTAACCAAAAATTAATACTTGCATCGTAGAATGAAATTACTTCATGATCTGGACTTTCCGGAGAAGAAACATCTTCTCTTTCGTACTCTCCAAGTTCAATATTAGAAATCTTTTCAAGCAAATCTTCATCTGAAATACCTACTAACTTAAGCCCATCTAATACGGCATCCGGATTACTTACCGCAATTGAACCAAGTTGCCAGTTGTCCAACTCATCAAAAGAAACAGATAACTCTAATTCATCATAATGATATGCCTCAGTATTGTCCTCAGCTTCTTCACTGCTTGCATATTCATCAATTTCATCAGGTTCACCTAAAATTTCTTTTACTTCCTGACGGGTCATTCCGAAACGAATTTCATCAAAACCCTTACCAATTAAAATGTCTTTCATTGCAATATTTATTTGTATAAGATATTATCGTCAATATGTTGGTTACTATTTATTTTTCTTGTATCCAACTAAAGCTGTCATATTAACTGCTTTTTAACAAAAGGCATCTTTTACTTCTAATTTGGTTGCAATATAAGGCAATAATTATTTAAACTTATTACATAAGATTAAATTTTACAAAAAATTTACAATAGATACAGCAATATACTCTTTATAATGAATGAAGTAAAGCTTTAAAATCAGTAGCATTTGAGACGATATGAAAGTCTTTGGGTATAATATCTAAGTGAGATTTTACTTGTAAACCACTTATTACGAAAGGTGTATCAGGAAATTCCTTTTTATACTTAATTAGTAATTTATCTAGTTCTACGTTTGAAGGAGGAGTTACAAATGATGTAAAAAAAGCATCGGCCTTTTGAATTTGATTAACTGCTTTTAAATCGTTAAATGGTACAGACATGCCAAGATAAATAACACCATATCCTTCTTTACGAGCAATTAAACTATAAAAAAGTATTCCCATTTCATGTAGTTCTCCCTCGCCAAGAAAAAAAGTTATTTGCTTATCATTTTTCTCTGTTGTCATTTCATTATCAATGGCTACAATAATTTTCTGACGAATAAGATTACTGATAAAATGCTCCTGAGCCGGACTTATGGTACCTGCTTGCCATAAAACCCCAATCCTATCTAAAAAAGGAAATAGTATTTCTTCAACTGTGTTTTCAAATCCTCTTTTTATTATTGAGGTTGTTAATACACTATTAAACTTAGACTCGTTAAGCTCTAACATTGAAACCACCAAACTTTCTATTTGTACATTAGTATTACTATGATCTAAACATAAATCAAGTACACGTTCTTTAAGTTGCTGGTTGTCTAAATTGGCAATTTTAGAAATTTTAAAACCATTTTGGTTCAAAATAGAAATATTCAATATTCGCTTTAAATCATTATCAGAATACTTTCGTATGTTAGTATCGCTACGCATAGGTTCAATAACACTATATCTTCGCTCCCAAATACGAATTGTATGTGCTTTAATACCTGATAACTTTTCTAAATCTTTTATTGAATAAACTGCCATATTATACATTTACATGTAGGTAAACTGATTCAATTTTGTTTTTAAATACAAACTCCTAACGATTGATGTTTTAGATTTGTTCATCTAATATAGGATTTTGTATAGCAAAAAGAATATAAATTGCGAAAGGTTGACCTAAATAAAAGCCAACCTCTCTGTCAACAACTGAACCCGGTTAAGGAACAATTACCTTATCAATTGCATGTACAACGCCATTTGATCCTTGTACATCTGCAATAACTACACTTATACTGTTGTCTATAGATACACCATCACTAACATCAACGGATATACTCTTTTCCATATTTAATGTTGATACAGTACCACTTGTTAAATCACCAGATCTTACATTCCCATTTACAACATGAGCTAATAAAATTGGTGTTAAAGCTTCTTTGCTTAAATCAGCAATGCTTGTTACTCCTTCTAAAGTTGAAAACAAAGCTTCAAATGCTGTATTGGTAGGAGCAAATACGGTAAAAGCACCATCACCCGAAAGTGTTTCGGCCAATTCAGCTTTTACAACTGCCTCTACTAAAATGGAAAATGCATTATTATTTATAGCGATATCAACTACAGTGCCTGGTAATATAACTTTATCTATAACATGAACAATTCCGTTTTTAGCTACAACATCCGTTAATACAACTTTTGCATTATTATTTAGCATTACAACAGAATTATCTACCTGTATATTAATGCTTAAATTATTTTCTTGCCCAGTTGCTAATGCATTAACATAACCTGTTGTTACCATACTTGCAGGAACAAAAGCATCAACTACATGATAAAGTAAAATTGGAGTCAGATCTTCTTTAGATAAATCATCCAAAGTGGCATTTAAATCATCAAATAACATGGTAAAAGCATCGTTTGTTGGTGCAAATACTGTAAAGTTTTTGGTAGCATCATCTAATGTTGTTGCCAACTCAGCTTTTACAACCGCTGCTGTAAGACTCGATAAACCTGGATTAGCAATTGCATGATCGGTAATAGAAGCCGGCATAATTACCTTATCGATAATGTGGATAATACCATTATCTGCCATTACATTGGCTTGAGTTACTTTAGCTAAACCATTTATCTTTAGGTCTTCTTTGTTAAAATAAATTGAATAATAATAATCATCTTGCTTTGGACTTATGGATGAATAATAACCTGTTGAAAGGCTCGTGGATGAATTACTTCCTTCAACAACATGATAAAGGAGTATTTCCTTTAAATCATCAGCTGGAATATCGTCTAGTGATGATGCACCTAAATCTTTTAATAAAGCTTCAAAAGCACTATTGGTTGGAGCAAATACAGTATACTCTGTTGTTCCGTTAAGAGCCGAAACTAAATTTGCTTTGGTAAGAGCATCTACTAAAATTGAGAAAGAGGCTTCAGAAACTGCTATATCAACAATGGTATTTGTTTCTTCTTCCTTGGGTTCATTGTTGTTGTCATCATCATCTTCGCATGCAGTAAATGTAATACTTAAAATAATAGCCGCTGCAAATAAATAATACCAATTGAATTTAAGAGTTTTCATGATTTTCTTTTTTAAATTTTGATTAACTGTTGCCAACTTTTTAATTCAATCCGGCCGAAATCGTTCTAAAAAGATGACTGTTGTATTGATTATTTTTTGTTTAATCTTTACAACTATTCATTAAACAGAGTTGATTTAGTTTTTGTTCACTATTTTTAAATATTTATTAAACATTTTTATTTCTTTGGACATTGTTTTGATATTCAATGCATTTATTCAACATTCAAGTTTGAGTTACAAAACTCTTAGTACGTTTCATTTAAAAGATTAACTTTGTGGCTTCAAAAACAGCAATATAGCCGTATGATAAATTCGATGACAGGCTTTGGAAAAGCCACTTGTGAACTTCCTGATAAAAAAATAAGCATTGAAATTAAATCGCTTAACAGCAAACAGCTCGATGTTAATATGCGTCTTCCAAATCTATATAGAGAAAAGGATTTGGTAATGCGTAATGAACTTGCAAATAAACTTGGAAGAGGAAAAGTAGATGTTGGTTTTTACATCGATTTTTTAGGTGCTGAAAAAAATGCTTCTATTAACAATCAGGTAATTGAATCATATTACAATCAACTTTTACCTTTATCTGATAAACTTGGACTTACTGAGAAAACAGATTTATTAAGAGCTATAATTCCTTTACCAGATACGGTTAAAATTGAGCAAGCAGAATTAGATGAAGAAGAGTGGAAACTTATTTTTTCTGCATTTAAAGAAGCGCTCGACAAGCTAATTGTTTTTAGAAAGCAGGAAGGAACTGTTTTAAAAAATGATATAATTAACCGAATTGAAAATATAAAAACACTACAATCAAAAGTTGAACCTTTTGAGAAAGAAAGAATTGAAAAGGTACGTGAAAGAATTCTGGACCAATTAAACGAACTTAGAGATAAAATTAAAATGGATGAAAATCGTTTTGAACAAGAAATGATTTTCTATCTGGAAAAGCTAGATATAACTGAAGAAAAAGTACGACTGACTAATCATTTAGAATACTTTTTGGAGACTGTTAATAATGAGGAATTGGTAGGAAAAAAACTTGGTTTTATTTCACAAGAAATTGGCAGAGAAATAAATACAATGGGCTCTAAGGCAAATCACTCCGAAATCCAAAAATTAGTTATTCAAATGAAAGACGAGTTGGAAAAAATAAAGGAACAAAGTCTGAATATTCTTTAAATAAGGAGAAGGGAAACAGTAAACGCAAGTTACCAAAATTAAAAAGGAACTACTGTAATATTCAAATCATTATTGATTTCCTTATCTTTGTACAAAAGATTAAAATATGAAAGGAATAATAAATATAGAATACCCAGAATCCCTAGCTAACACACTGAGACTCAGCAGTAAAGATTTTGAATCAGAGATAAAAACGAGTTCTTTAGTAAAACTTTATGAGCTTGGAAAGGTCTCATCTGGGATAGCTGCACAAGTTTTAGGAATATCAAGACTTGATTTTCTTGAGCTACTGGCAAGGTACAATGTTTCAGTTCTTGGCGAATACGATACCGATGATTTAAATGAAGATATAGCAAATGCCTAAGATTGTATCAAATACAACACCGATAATATCTTTATTGAAAATTAATCGGCTAGAATTATTAAAAAAACTTTACAATCAGATTTATATTCCTTCCGCTGTATATAATGAAATAGAAGCAGGAAAAGCAAAAGGTTATTACAAAGATTTGTCTAAAATTGATTGGATAAATATAACTGAAATACAAGACAAACAAGCTGTAAAATACTTTCTTGACTTAGATGCAGGAGAAGCAGAAGCAATTGTTTTAGCCACAGAAGTAAATGCAGATTTAATTATACTTGACGAGAAACTTGGCAGATTTCATGCAAAACACGCGGATTTAAAGGTTACAGGGACCATCGGAGTTTTAATAAAAGCGAAAACAGATGGATTAATTAAGGAGTTAAAACCAATATTCGATGAATTGACAGATAAGGAAGTTTGGATTAGTAAAAAACTCAAGAATGAAATTCTACAAAGAGTAGGTGAACAATAATTACGTTTGCTAATAATGTGTATAATTCATAAGTATTTTAGCATTTCGAGCGTTTTCATCCGCATCAATTTTAGTGGTTAACTTGAACCAAATTCCCTTATAAAATCATACATTAACCGTTTAATTCAATAATAATAGCTAACAACAACATAAGCAAATGCCTAAAGGTAAACTCATAATATTTTCAGCTCCATCTGGCTCTGGCAAATCAACCATTATTGGAGAACTACTAAACAAGGATTTTAAAATGGAGTTCTCCATATCTGCCACTACAAGAGCTCCCCGAGGTACTGAAAAAAATGGTATTGAATATTATTTTTTGACTCCTGAGGATTTTAGAAATAAAATTAGCAATGATGAGTTACTTGAGTATGAAGAAGTTTATGCCGATAAATATTACGGTACTCTTAAAAGCGAAGTTGAACGTGTTACCTCAAAAGGGAATAATATTGTTTTTGATGTAGATGTTGTTGGAGGTTTAAATATTAAGAAGAAATATGAAAATAGAGCCATTGCTATTTTTATACAGCCTCCTTCGGTTGAAGAACTTAAAAACAGGCTATTACAAAGAGATACTGACACTAAAGAAGTTATAGAAGAAAGATTAAATAAAGCGCAAGAGGAATTGGAATATGCCCAACACTTCGACCATGTAGTAATTAACAATGATCTTAAAGAAGCTGTTAAGGAAATTGAACAACTGCTTACCGCTTTTATAAATGAATAAAGACAACTTAAATATTGGATTGTATTTTGGGTCGTTCAACCCGGTACATGTGGGACATTTGGCTTTAGCTAACTATATTGTTGAAAACACCCATTTAGATTACATTTGGTTTGTTGTCAGTCCGCAAAATCCTTTTAAGAAAAACTCAGATCTTGCTAAAGCTGAATACAGGTTGAAGATGTTAAAGGATTCGGTAAAAGGATATGATAGATTTGTTGTTTGCGATATTGAATTACAGCTACCAACTCCATCTTATACTTACTTAACCTTAAGGGAACTATCTAATAGATACTCTCACAATTTTACAATTATAATGGGTGCCGATAATTTACCATATTTAGAAAGATGGAAAAATGCTAGTGAAATTATTGCTAATCATTCTTTTATCGTATACCCCCGCCCTGGTTACAACATTAAAGATGAATACATTATTGGCAATACAACAATTATAGATGCTCCTGTTTTTAATATCGATTCTTCAACAATTAGAAAAGATATTTCTGAAGGCAAAAATTATAGGTTTTTAATTCCCAAGGAGGCTTATTTATTTATTCAAGAGAATAATCTTTATCAATGTTATAAACCATAATAAAAGCTGAAATTAATGCCTCAAATTAAAATTTACGGACTTAGATCAAATCTAGAAAATGTTAAATCAAGGCTATCTGATGTTATTCATGATTGCATTGTTGAATGCTTAAGTTTTCCAAAAAATAAACGCGCTCATAGATTTATTAATCTTGAAAAAGATGACTTTTACTATCCCGAAGGACGAACCGATTCTTACATCATTATTGAAATCATGATGATTACTGGTAGAACTGTTGAAACTAAGAAAAATCTAATAAAAACATTATTTAAAGAAATTAGTGAACAACTAAAAATCTCAACAACTGATATAGAAATTTCTATCATTGAAAATCCTTCATCAAATTGGGGATTTAGAGGAATGACAGGTGATGAGGCGTCTTTGAATTACAAAATTAATGTTTAATAAACTTTTTAAATTGAGTCTATTAACAGAAAACTGCTCGTAAAGAGGCATAAGTTAGCATCTGCTTTAAATGTTTATTTGTAAACATGAATAACTTCAATAGCTTTTGCTTTAATCAAACAATAAATGGTATCTCCCTCATTTAATTGCATGTGAGTAACAGCCGATTGGGTAATTTCCGCTACTAAATCAATTCCTACATCAATTGTAATAAAACAAGATCCCTCAACCATATTTATTTTTTTTATCACTCCTTTTAGTTGATTCTGAACAGAACTGTTCTGTATAGGTTGCCCAATTAATGCAATATCATCAGGATAAACGCATAATCTACATAGCTTATTTTGATTTTCCTTTTCTGCAAAAAGTTGAGAGTTAGTTCTTAAAAATTGCTGAGTTTTATTCTTATTAAGATAAAATGAGTTCAGGTTTTCGTTTTTATCATACTTATAATGCTGTAATTCAATTATATTAACATATTTTTTATGCGATATGATATTTGATGCTACTCCTGAATCTGCAATGTCCAAATAATTTCCCTGAACTTTTACTTTTCTATCCTCTACGATTAAAAGTGAACGTGTTAGTTTTAATATATCTTCTAAATCGTGACTAATGATAATGAGAGGAATATTGAATTTTTTATTGATTTTAATTAAATAAGATGTGATCTGCTTTCTTCGATCCTTATCCAGATTAGAAAATGGTTCGTCCATTAGCAATAATTCAGGTTGTGCCAGTAATGAACGACCAATTGCCACTCTTTGTCTTTCTCCTCCTGATAATTGACTTGGCTTTTTACTAAGTAGATGTTCAATATTCAATAACGAAACAACAGTTTCAAATTTTATGTTACACTCTTTCCCATTTAAATATGGAAAACTATACATGAGGTTCTTTTTGATATTTAAATGAGGAAACAAATTATTTTCCTGAAATACAATTCCTATATTTCTCTTATTAATCGGTTTATTTATTTTGTTTTCCTTATCGAAAAAAGTGATTTGGTTAAATTCTATTTTTCCTGATTCCGGAGTTTCAATACCACTTATTAGATTCATTAATGTGGTTTTGCCCGATCCGGACAAACCAAATATTCCCACAACCTTATCAGTTATTTTAGCATTGTAACTAAAATCCAGATCACCAAAGTGGTGTTGTATGTTATTTAAAACAAGGTTCATGGGCGTTTTATATATGATTTTCGCTGATGAATAAACTCTGATGCTCCAATGGCTAGTAAAGAAATTAAAACCGATACAATAACCAACCTGGTTACTTTAAGTTCCATTCCCGGAACCTGCATATTAGAATATACCATTAGGGAGATGGTTTGTGTTTTTCCTGCAATATTTCCTGCTAAGGTGATTGATGCTCCAAATTCTCCTAAACTTCTTGCAAAAGATAATACTGCTCCACTTAATACTCCAGGCATAGCTAATGGTAAACTTATTCTCCTAAAAGTATCCCATTTTGAAGCCCCTAATGTAAGAGAGGCCTTTTCAAATACAGGATTAATCAATTCAAATGCAGACCTTATTGACCTTACAGCAAGTGGTAATGAAACCACAACCGATGCTATAACTAAAGCCCAGAAGTTAAATGTAAGTTGAATATTAAACCATTTATTCAGCCAAATACCTATTATACCATTTCTACCTAATAATAAAAGAAGAATATATCCGGTTACAACTGGTGGAGCAACCAATGGCAACGAAATTAAAGCTTCAAATATAGGTTTAATCTTTAATTTACTATGCGACATTATCCACCCCAACCAAATGGCAAAAGGTAAGGTAACTAATGTACTTACTAATGCTACCCTTATTGTTAACCATATAATATTTAATTCTTCAACTGTCATTAATTAATAGATATTAGTTCTTTGTCATTGGTCATTAGTTTGATTTACAAACATCTCAATATTTATTACTCAAATCCTTACGGTTTTTATAATTTATCATTAATAATCTCTGCGCCTTTGTATCTCTGTATTCATTCGCTCCTAAATTCGAATTAGTTATTAAGACTTAGATTGAATCCATAATTTTTAAAAACTGTTTTTCCCAAACTACCAATAGTCGCTTTTGAAAAATCATTTGCCAACTTATAGGATGCATTTAAATTTCCCATATAAAACCTAATGGGCTTGTGCAAACTATCAGGTAATTCTTTAATTATCTTTACATGATCCGAAAGCAAGGCTTCGGTATAATAAACTACTCCCCAATCGCACTCACCTAATTCTACATACTTAAGTACTGATGAAACATCTTTGGATAAAATTAAATTGTTTTTTAGTTGAGAATAACAACCCAAAGACTCCAAAGCCTTTTTTGTGTATTTACCAACCGGAACGTATGAAGGATCTCCAATAGCTATTAATTGTTCTGTTGGAACATTCTTAAGAAGTAAGTTATCTAAATCTGTCGAGGTTAAACCAGATTTATTATGAGTTATAATAACAAGAGAATTAGAAGCAACATGCTCAATTGAGTTTTTATCTACAATATCATTATCAATGAGATAATCAATCCAATCTTTATTAGCAGAAATAAATATATCTGCTTTGGCACCGTTATATATTTGTCGTGCTAAAGTTCCTGAAGAAGCAAAATTTTTCTCTATTGTAATCTCTTTACCTTTACAAAAACTATCACAAAGAGCAACTGTTGCTAGTCTAGTTCCTGCAGCTGCAAATATCGTTAATGATGATGTATTTTTTTTATTTTCGTTAATACAACTCACGATAAATGATGTGCATATTATTATCAAAATAATCCTCATTAGCATTAAATATTTTTTGCAATGAAACACCAAAATAGTACTTTAGTTTTATTCATCACCGATTAGTTAGCCTTTGCAAGAAAATGCCAAATACTTCGTTACGCCTGTCAGAAAAATACTCATTTACACAAGTTAAACTCCGTTTTTTCTAGCTTCACAAACCTTGTCTTTGCCGCTTTCTAATCAAAGACATTAAGTTATCTGAGTTTTCTTGCGGACATTAATTTATGAACTCATTACTAATTCCTATCTGAACATTAAAATTATTTTAAAACATGAATAGGAATTTGTTTAGACACATCGTAATATAAACTCAACATTTCCTCCTCCGACATAGGTAATTTACGTTTCGAAGTTATATGCTTAATCATAACAAGAATCGATTCTGCTTGTGTAGCACTTAGTTCTATTTGATTATTCTTGAAAAAATGAACTACAGCTGCTTTTCCTGAATGCTTACCAAAAGATAACTTTGTTGGTTCATTCCCATAGTCTGCTGGATTTAAAAATTGATACGACTCTTTATTTTTTAATATAGCAGAAGTATGAATTCCTGACTCATGCTTAAATGCATTTTTACCCAACAAAGGTTTATCATCTGTTAGAGAAATACCTGAAGCTTTTGATACGTAACTAGATAATTCCCTTAACGTTTTAGTCCTGTAAGTCAACTCAGGTTGAGTATGAGATACATATGCAATCACTTCTTCTAAAACTGCATTACCAGCCCTCTCTCCTATTCCATTTACGGTACAACTCAAACAATCAGAACCTGTTTTATAAGCAGAGATAGCATTAGCTGTTGCCATACCTAAATCGTTATGTGCATGAAACTCAAACTCAACTAAAGGGAAATTTGCCTTTAATCCCATAAACAAAGTTTGTGTTTCTATCGGATCAAGGCATCCAACTGTATCTGCAATTCTTATTCTGTCAGCTCCTGCATCATTAGCATAAAAAATGTACTCATTTAAAAAATAAGCATCAGCTCTTGAGGCATCCTGTGCACCCAATGTAACATGCTCAAAATATTGTTTTGCAAACTCAACTATCTTACTTACTTCTTCAAGTACCCATGTACGGGATTTACCCAATGTATTTATCTGAATATCAGAAACAGGAAATGAAATATTAATACACTGCGTTCCCAATTGCGATGCAATTAAAATATCCTCTAATTTGGCCCGACACCAACTCGATGTTTTAAATGAAAATCCACTCTGAGCAATTGATTTAATTGCCATCTGCTCGTCATAACCAATAACAGGTGTTCCGGCTTCCACTTCATCAACACCAAGTTCGTCAAGTAGTTCTGCGATCTTTTGCTTTTCTTTTAAAGAAAAAACTACACCCGGGGTTTGTTCCCCATCCCGAAGTGTAGTATCTATGATATATGGTTTTCGTGTTTTCATTTCTGTTAGTTTTTGCAATAAAACTTTGAATACCGGAGTTAGTAAATTAGATACTGGTCATTGGTCAATAGTAAAACTGGAAATAAAACATAACTATTGACCAGTGACTAATATCTGAGTACTTTTATCCTATTCTGATATCAAGTATTTTTCAGCAGACTCTCCTTCTTCAAGCGCATCTAAAATTTCATCAATCACCTCTTCACTGTCTACTCCTCCATACCATTCATTATTAGGATGAACTACCATAATTGGTCCTTGTGCGCATACATTAAGACATGCAGTTGTAGATACGGCAACATCTAAACCTCTATCAGAACATTCCTCTGATACATATTGAAGCAAATCACTTGCTCCTTTTTTGTTACAAACACCTTGAGCTTCTCCTCCAGAAACTCTAAAAGAATTACATACTAAAATGTGATAATCTGGTTTTTTCATATTTAAATTAGATTAACGACATAAGTATAAAGACATAAGACTGTTAAACACAGAGGCACAAAGGCACAGAGATTAATCTTTTAATACTTTAGTCGTGATATTAATATTTATTAGTATTTATCTTTCTTAAATAAAATTACAGCCTTCTTTCACCTGCCTTCAGCCTAAATCACCTTTCTCCTTGTTACCTTTTTACCTTTCTTCCTAATTATCAGCCGCACCCCATTCCATTTCCACCGCAACCATCGCCACACTTGGTTAAGGTTGTTTTTAGCACCGATTTCAATTTCTTTCCTTTGTAAACTGCATCTAATCCATCGTTAATTAATCCTGACATTTCAACTATGGCAATTCCAACAGTTCTTAATACCTCAATTGGTCGATTACCAACTCCATTTACTAATACATAAGAGCAATCATTTAATGTTTTCGCTAGTTCAATCCATCTAAGGTCACCACTCCCTTTTTGTGGAGCAGAACGTTTTTCGATCATTTCATAACCTGACTCTGTTTCTTTATATATCAAGAAACTATCAGCTTCACCTAAGTGCTTGTTGATCATTAATCCTTCGTAACTTGCTATAGCTACATGCGGTTTCTTTTGATCCATTGGAATTGGTGTAGAAGCACATTGAGCAATTAATTTATATGCTTCTTTGTCGTCTTTACCCAACATACCCGCAGCATCTGCTCTACATCTGGCACAATGCGTCATAGGTTTAATATGTTTAGATATATCTTTTGTAATCTGATTGACAGCTTCCCTGGTAGGTTTTGGAAAATCCTCCATTTGACTTCCTTCGGCAGGAATTAAAGGAATGCAATTCATAGTTGCTGCACCAAGTTCAGCCACCTTTTCGGCCACTTCTTCTATCTCATTATCGTTAACTCCAGGTATGATAATGGTGTTAACTTTAACAGTTATACCAGCTTCAACCAATAATTTTAAGGCTTCTGTTTGCTCATTTAGTATTACTTCTGCAGCTAATAAACCTCTATAAACCTTTTTCTTATGGCGAACCCACGAATAAATATGTTGCAATGTTTCTACCCTAAAACTATTGATTGTAAGCGTAACATGTGTAACATCCAGTGCTGCAATTTCATCTATGTATGGTATAATATTTAAACCATTACTAGAAAGACAGAAAATCTTTTCGGGATATTCTTTTTTTATCAACCTAATAGTTTCAATCGTTTTTTCAGGCTCTGCAAAAGCATCACCAGGACCGGCAATACCAATAGTAGAAATATTAGTGATCCTTTCCGATATGGTTCTGAGATAATTAACAGCTTGATATGGACTTAAAACCGAACTTGTGACTCCCGGACGACTTTCGTTAACACAATCATACTTTCTGTTACAATAATTACATTGAACATTACATTTTGGTGCCACCGGTAGATGAATTCGTGCATATTTTAACTTTGCCTCTTTATCGAAACAAGGATGAACTTTTGCTTTATTAAGTGTTTTTTCCATAATTCTAATTTTAGACTGTTAAATTTTGAGACATGAGATAAAAACTATAATCCTCCTAATAACTACTATCTATAAGTCTATTATCTCAACATCTATTCATCTTATACTTACATATATTTATATCCAACCGGTGAGTTGTTTTGTTTGTATTCTATTATCGCATTACAAATTGTATCGAAAAGTTGTTGAGTTCCCTGGTAGCTTATATGCTCCACTCTTTGTCCTCCAATACGATCGTGTATTGGGAATCCAACCCGAACCAAGGGTATGTTTAACTCACGTGTTATATAATATCCTTTGCTGTTACCAATTAATAAATCCGGTTTTAAACTTTTGCAGGATTCAGCAATTTCCTCAAAATCATAATTATCATGGACGGTTATAGGATTTCTTGGTTTTATTTTTTCGTTGATGGTATTTTCCAGTAATCCACTATTTCCTCCTGATGCACAAAGAACGGTGTCTATCCCAATCTCCTCAAGGAAAGAAACCATAGCAACTACAAAATCTTCTTCACCATAAACCACTGCTTTTTTTCCAAAAACATATTTATGACCATCAACATATGAGTCTACTAATCTTCCTCTTTGCTTTTTATATTTTTCTGGAGTTTGATAACCACTTAATTTTTCCAAAGAGGCAAAAAACCTGTCTGTTTCCTTTATGCCTATTGGTATTCCCAAATTTAAACGAGGAATATCAAAAGAATTTTCAAGGTACTCACCTGCTGAAAGTGATGTTTTTTCACTCTTATTTAAAATATATCCTAATTCGACGCTAGCTTTGGATGAACCTGTTTGCCTTAATTCTTCTAACGTTGTACCTCCATCAGGAATCCTTTCGTATTCTCCATTGTGCTCGTTATCTAGTGTATCTGAGTAATCTGGGGTTAAAATAGTTTCTAATCCAAAATCTTCCGTAATCTCTTTTAGAAGTCTTAAATCGGCTGGTGATAAAAAACCCGGAAACAGGTTTATTTTATTTGTGGATCCTGTAAATTTGGCAAAACTCTTTATCAATGCGCAAATAGCATCGTGATATCCATTAGCATGAGTACCCTTAAAACTAGGCGTATTGACATATAATAAATGAGGAGAATTTGAATTATCTTGATTTTTTTGGCTGTACGAATAAAGAATTTTATTCATATCATCACCAATAGTCTCACTTAAACACGTAGTAGCTATTCCAATTACTTTGGGGTTATATTGACTGGTAACATTTTGTAGTGCAACAAATAAATTACGCTCACCACCATAAACTGCTGATTCTTCGGTAAAATTTGTAGATGCTATATCAACAGGTTCTTTGTAATGGCTAATTAAATATCTGCGAATATAAGTGGCACACCCTTGCGATCCATGTATTAGCGGAACACATCCCTCAACTCCTTTAAATGCTACACTCGCACCAAGCGGAGTACACACTTTACAAGCGTTTCTTGTAGCAACAAATGTTTTTTCTTTCGTTCCGTTCATTTTATAGATTTTTATATTTTTAAAAATAAAATCGGTTTTTTATCAGATAATAAGCAGGCAACGTAAATATGTTTGGGTTAAAACTCAGGTCTAGTTATTTCAGCATCATATTACATGTAATTTCCTTTTCCCTGTTCCTTTCTCCCTTCTCCTCTTTTATTTAGTAAACTGAAATACAGGACTCATAGCAGTTGCATATATCTCTTTAGCAAAATTTAGCATGCCTTCGTAGCCTGCCAATGCCAGTTTTCGCTCATGATTATGATCACAAAAACCAATACCTAACTTATAAGCTATAGGTCGTTCCTTAACTCCTCCAATCAGTATATCTGCTTGCTTTTCTTTAACAAACTTGGTAAGTTCAAGAGGATTAGTATCGTCAACCAATATGGTTCCCTCATTACTAATCTCTTTCATAATTTTATAATCATCTTTATTCCCGGTTTGCGAACCCACCATCACGGTCTCAACACCTATCATGCGTAGTGCTTTTATTAGTGAAATGGCTTTAAACGCTCCTCCTACATAAATGGCTGCTTTTTTACCTTTTAATGCTTCTTTATAAAAATCTAACTGTGGAAGTAAGTCACTCACTTCTTCTCTCACCAACTCAATAGCTTTCTCCATCATTTCGTTACTATTAAAGAATCGAGCTACTTCGTATAAAGCTGTCGACATATCTTCAATTCCAAAATAAGATACCCGGTGATAAGGAATTTGATATTTTTCTTCCATCTGTTTGGCCAAATTGCTCATTGACCCTGAGCATTGAACAATATTTAATGCTGCTTTATGAGATTGGCGTATATCATCAACTCTTCCATCTCCTGTTATTGTGCTCATGATTTTTACACCCATTTTTTTGTAGTAATCTGTTAGAAGGTACAATTCTCCTGCAAGGTTAAAATCACCAATAATATTGATACTTTCAGGTATTGTAGTATCATCCCCTGATGTTCCTACTAATCTCATTAATGCATCACAAGCTACCTTATAACCATCCTTTTTTGTACCTGCAAATCCCGGTGCTTGCACTGGAATAACATCCAAACCCTTTTCGGCTTTTACCTTTCGACAAATTGCTTCAACATCGTCTCCTATTAAGCCTACAATACAGGTTGAATACACAAAAGCTGCCTTGGGTTTATATTCATCAATTAATTCTGTTAAAGCTGCGTATAGTATTTTTTCTCCCCCAAATACAACTTGTTTTTCTTTTAAGTCGGTAGAAAAACTTAAACGATGTATCTGTGGTCCTGAAGATAAAGCACCTCTAATATCCCAAGTATATGCTGCACAACCAACCGGTCCATGAATAAGATGTAAGGCGTCTGCAATTGGATACAACACCACTCTTGAACCGCAAAATACACATGCTCTTTGACTTACTGAACCAGCAAGACTTGCTTTATCGCATTCTAACTCACGAACATCCTTACCTTTGGTAACTACCTGTCCTTGCCTTTCTTTTAAAATTGATTTCACAGCTTAAAAAATTAATAGTTGAAAAATTGCCTGGCAACCCCTCTGCCAGGCATAAATATGGAGTTATGAAAAGAGTAAGCTGAATAACTCCTATTTTTTAAAACTAACTAGCAAAACTTGCTTGGCAAACAAGAACCCTTTTCCTTTCTTATCGTCCCCTTTGGGAATCATAAGAAAGTCAACTGACTATCTATAAAAACTGATTACATGGTTAGCTCAAACTTGGTTTCCGGAGCTGTAGCATCCTGCTTATCCATCAATAATTCTAGTATCTTTTCCAAAATTCGAATACCTCCCATATAACCTACAGTTGGAAAATATGAGTGACCTACCCTATCAAGTATTGGAAAGCCCATCCTTAAAAATGGAGTATCTTCGTCTCTGGAAATATATTTACCGTAGGTATTACCAATTAATAGATCAACACCCTCATTTTTAATCCACTGATGCAATAAGAACATATCAGCTCCTTCGCCATTTCTATATTTAGCTTCGGGTACTTCTTTTGATAATAATTCTTCTAACCTTTGATTCATTCTTTTTCCTGGAGTTCCGGATACGATATATACTGGCTTCATACCTAAATCTCTTAAGAATTCTACCATTGGAATTAATTGGTCAGGATCACCAAATAAAGCAACTCTTTTATCATGAAAATACTGATGCATATCAGTAATCATATCCACCAAACGGCCTCTTTCGTCATTTATACTATCAGGAATAGTTGTTTCACCTAATTTTGAAAGCTTAGATATAAATCGATCTGTTGCTCTTATGCCAATAGGAAGATCTGTTACTTCAAACGGAACTTTACATTTGTTCTCTAATTTAATAGCTGCATCTGTTGTAGCCCACTCTCCAAAAGCCAAGGAAGCCTTATTGTCTCCTGAAGCAACCAGATCAGCAACTGGAGTTCCTCCTTTAGGGTACATTTTAAATTCACCAGTTTGCGGTGTATCTAAAACATCAGATGTATCCGGGAATAAAGTAAACTTAGTTCCCATCATAGTAGCCATTCTTTTGATCTCTCTCATATCCGATGGCTCAATCCATCCAGAAATCAAATTTATCTTATCGATCTTTTTACCCGTTGATTGTGCAAAACCATCTACAATTCCAGTCACCATATTTGCATATCCTGTAACATGAGAGCCCACATAACTAGGTGTACTGGCATGGATAATATATTTGCCTTCTGGCATTTTACCATCACCTTTAGCCTTTTCAATGATTTGTTTTAAATCATCACCAATGGTTTCTGACAAACAGGTTGAGTGAACTGCTATTACTTTAGGATCGTATATTGTAAAAATATTGTTGATAGCCTGAACTAAATTAGCTTGTCCTCCAAACACTGAAGATCCTTCGGTAAATGAACTGGTTGCAGCCATTACCGGCTCTTTATAATGCCTGGTTAGTGCACTACGGTGGTATGAACAACATCCCTGTGAACCATGACTATGAGGAAGGCAGCCATGAATACCTAAAGCTGCATACATTGCTCCAACAGGCTGACAGGTCTTGGCAGGATTAATTGTTAAACCCTTCCTTTCCTTTATTTCTTTTGATGTATGTCGTAATAACATGTGATTCTTTTTTAAAGGTTTTTATTGGTTATACTAATTCTACCTCGTACTCAACATCAGCCATAGTTGCCACCAATTCTGGTTCGTTCTTCCATGGTGGTGATATTAAGCTCCATATTTTAGTATTAACCATTCTATCGATCTCTTTGTAGAAGTTTATTGCTCCATCAAATCCAGCATAAGGGCCACCATAATCGTAGCTATGTAATTGCTTAAGCGGAATACCATTTTTTTGCACTACATACTTCTCTTTGATTCCTGCTCCAATAATATCTGGTTTGTAGAATTCAATTAGCTTTTCAGTTTCCCAGTGAGATACATCATCAATAACTAAACTATTCATCTCCATATCTGGCATCATTCCTTCGTAATCTTCAAAGGCATATCCTTTTGCTGACAGTTTTTCCTTTTTATCTGCTAAGTCCTGACGCCATTTGGCCTCATCTTTTGATACATTTAATTCCTCAATGTTTCTGCTATCAGCATCAATTTTGATGTTAGGAATTACTTTTCTTCCTTCATAATCGTCACGGTGTCCAAATTCGTATCCTGCCGAAACCGTTCGCATTCCAATCTCATTAAACAGTTCTTGGTAATGGTGAGCTCTTGACCCTCCCACAAACATCATTGCAAGTTTACCTTCGCTGCGAGATTTAACATCTAATGCTACCGTTTGAACTTGAGGCATTTCTCTGGCAATAATTGCTTCAGCTTTTGCCGTCAGCTTTTCATCTTCGAAATACTCTGCAATCTTTCTTAGAGTTTTAGCAGTCGCTTCGGCTCCAATAAAGTTTACTTTCATCCATGGAATACCGTATTTTTTCTCCATCATCTCTGCTATATAGTTGATAGAACGGTGACACATTACCATGTTTAAATCAGCAGTATGGCAGTTCTCAAAATCATGAATAGATGAGTTTCCACTAAATGTAGATACCAAAGTGATTCCCATTTCTTCAAAATACTTTTCAAGAACAAAAGCATCACCTCCAATATTGTACTCTCCAAGTAAGTTTACTCTATATCCACCTTCGTTGGTATCATCTAAACCAACCACATGTTTAAAGATTCCGTTGTTAGCGATATGGTGACCAGCCGATTGACTTACTCCTTTATATCCCTCACAGCTAAAACCAAACACGTTAATACCAAGCTCTTCTTTCATTTTTCGAGAAACAGCATGCACATCATCTCCAATTAATCCAATAGGACAGGTTGAAAACACAGCAATGGAATGCGGTTTAAATAAATCATATGCTTCTCTGATTGCTAGCTCTAATTTTTTTTCTCCTCCAAACACTACATTGGAATCCTGCATATCGGTTGAAAAAGCATAAGTCATAAAGTTTTCACCATCTGCACCAGGATCTGTTTGATTTCTTCGGGTTAACCAAGCGTAGAAAGAACACCCAATAGGTCCGTGAACAATGTTTACAATATCCCTTGTAGGCCCTAAAACCACACCTTTACATCCTGCATAACAACAACCTCTTTGGGTTATTATTCCAGGAATTGTTCTAATGTTTGATTGTATTTCCTGATCTTCGTTTGGATCATTTATCACTAAAGATTTAGCCCTTTTTCTGGCTATCTTACTAGGATATTGAGCCAACATTTCTTCTTTTAATTCTGATGGATCAGGAAATGCTGTTTTATTTTTAATATCTGACATGATTGTTTCAATTTTACGCTTACACTAAGGCAAGCAGGTTAATCTAATACAATATCTCCCCTCTCGCCTGTTCTAACACTGATTGCTTCAGTTGCAGGCAAAACGAATATTTTACCATCACCTGCTGTTTCTGTGCGATTTGATTCCATAATCGCATTAACTGCAGATTTTACTTTTGTATCTGGAACTATCAGGGTAAGTAATCTGTGGGGTCTAAGATGTGGTTCGTTACCCAATAAGGCTATGGCTTCTTCCTTATCTTCTCTAACGCCCTTCAATACCTTAGCATCCCATTTACCTTTACCACGACCAAAAACTCTTCCTACTGCAGTAAAAGATGGAACACCTGCATCGGAAAGTGCTTTTTTGGTTTTGTTCATCGTATCTATCCGTAATATGGCTATGATTGTTTTCATTATTTTTAAAATTAGTATCAAGATGTAAGTGTCAAGACACAAGACTGATTAACAATAAGATGTAATACCCGAGTGTTTTAACCGAATTGTATAAATACTTAAATCATGATGTTTTAAATAAATTCAGGATGATTACTACAGCTCTTTAGTACCTCTACTAACCGTATATGCCTCATCAACAGGACTTACAAATATTTTCCCATCTCCAAAAGCTCCTTTTTCTCCCGTTCGGGCTGCTTCCATAATGGTTTTAACCGCAAACTCTTTATCATCATCTTTAACTACAATCATTAGCAACTCTTTTTGTAGCTCATCATAGGTTATATCACCTACTTTTAGTCCACGCTGTTTACCTCTTCCAACTACAGGAACTTTTGTAACAGCAACATAACCGGCTTCAAACAAAGCTTTCATAACTACGGATGATTTCTCTGGTCGCACAATGGCTCTTATCATTTGCATAATTTCGTCTATTTTATTAGTTGTTTATAAAATCGGGATTAATGAATGGTTAGTTTAAGATTCCAAAGTCAAGTAATAACTGCTCTAACTCTTCAATCTCTAATGGTGTAGGAATGACAAACATTTCATTTTCGTCAATTTTTTTAGCTAAAGTCCTATATTCATCAGCTTGATTATGCTCTGGTTCATAGTCTATTACTGTTTTTCTATTAATTTCGGCCCTTTGAACCATGTTATCGCGAGGTACAAAATGTATCATTTGGGTACCTAGTTTTTCAGCCAATGCTTCGATCATTGCCTTTTCGTTATCAACCATACGCGAGTTACAAATTAAACCTCCCAAGCGAACCCCTCCAGCTTCGGCATATTTTACAATACCTTTACAAATGTTATTAGCAGCATACATAGCCATCATTTCACCCGAAACAACAATGTAAATTTCCTGGGCTTTACCATCGCGAATTGGCATAGCAAAACCACCACAAACAACATCTCCTAATACATCATAAAAAGCATAATCTAAATCCTTATCATCATCATAAGCACCTAATTGCTCCAACATATTTATTGATGTAATAATACCACGTCCTGCACAACCTACACCTGGTTCCGGACCACCAGATTCAGTACAAGAAGTATTTCCATATCCACACTTCACAATATCTTCTAATTCCACATCTTCACCTTCGTCTCTTAAAGTATCCAAAACTGTTTTTTGTGCTAAACCTCCAAGAAGTAAGCGAGTTGAATCTGCCTTAGGATCACATCCAACAACCATTACTTTTTTACCCATCTCAGCTAATCCTGCCACAGTGTTTTGTGTTGTTGTTGATTTACCAATTCCTCCTTTACCATAAATTGCAATCTTTCTCATGATCAAATGTTTTAGTGAATAATTAATTTGTGATTTCAATTTTCATTTAATGTGCCATGATTGAATTAGTATGATTTTACACACAAACACAATACACTTAACCACCTATACACATGCACTTTACAAACCCAAACCATAATAACTATTTTTTGGCATTGAGAAATTTGATTTTACAAAAATGTAAAAACCAAGCTTTTCATTTACCAATTTGTAAATATTTAAGTCAATTAAATTACAAATTAAAACAAATCAACACCCTCACTATAAAGAATTGTTACAAATAACACTTATACGAGACACTTACTCCCTATTTTTAACACCCCAAATCTATTTTTAATATATATTTGTAATCACATATTCCATTTTTAAGGGGTCTTTCTTATTATTTATATTCTTTTAATTTATCACCACTTCTAATAACAAAGGAGGATAATACTATGAACAGTCATTTTTGTGAAAGAGCAGGTAAGTTGTGTTATGGAGAAACAGAGTTACCATTGTTATTTGAGATCAGTAGAATGATAAATAATAGCAAGTATATTAAAGAAGCATTGAATCCTATTATGGAGTTAGTAGCACATTACCTCGAAGCTGAAAGATCGTTACTTTCCATATTAAATAGAGAAGTATCTAATATTTATATCGAAGCTGGTTATGGCATTTCAACTGAAGAAAAAAAACAAGGAAGATACCTGATTGGCGAAGGTATAACAGGTGAGGTAGTTAAAACCGGCAAAGCCACTTATATCGAAAAAATATTAAAAGCTTCCGGATTTGTTAATAAAACCAGAATTGAACTAAAAACCAAAAGTCAGGAACATATTTCATTTATATGTGTACCCATTAAGGTTGATGATGAAATAGTTGGTACTTTAAGCATAGCAAGAAAATATGACGAAAGAATAAATAAGGATCAACTAATTAATATTCTATCGGTAATTGGTTCGATGATTGCACAAGCCGTAAGAGCCAGACAGGATCAGATTGAGGAGTTAGAACGACTAAGAAATGAAAACAAAAAACTACAAAATGAATTACAACACCGGTTTGTTAATGAAAATATTGTAGGGAACTCATCAAAAATTAAAGAAGTATTTGTTCAAATACAGCAAGTTGCAAAAACACAAGCCACCGTTCTCATCCGTGGCGAAAGTGGGGTTGGAAAAGAATTAATTGCAGATGCCATCCACTACGGCAGCGATAGAGCTAATAAACCTTTAATAAAAGTGAATTGCTCGGCTTTACCAGAAAGTTTAATTGAAAGTGAACTGTTTGGTCATGAAAAAGGTGCCTTTACAGGTGCCAATACATTGAAGAAAGGAAGATTTGAACTTGCTGAAGGAGGATCAATATTCCTGGATGAAATTGGAGAACTACCTGCGCATATCCAAGTTAAACTATTACGAGTTATACAAGAAAGACAATTTGAAAGACTTGGAGGAACAAAAACATTTAATTGTAATGTAAGATTAATTGCAGCCACTAACCGAAACTTAGAACATGCCATTACCGATGGAAGTTTTAGAGAGGATCTTTATTACAGAATTAACGTCTTCCCTGTATTTGTTCCACCATTGAGAGATAGACCTAATGATATTCCTATTTTGGTTGATCATTTTATAAAAAAAGTAAATAAAAAGAATGGAACAAACATTATAAGAATTTCTTCATCGGCATTAGATATGTTGATGATCTACAATTGGCCCGGAAACATTCGCGAACTCGAAAATACGATTGAGAGAGCCGCTATAATGAGCTTTGATAAAGTAATTAGGCCACATAACCTTCCTCCCACTTTGCAAACGGCTAAATCGTCAGGAACTCAAAGCAATGGAACCTTACAAACAATTGTGGAGAAAGTAGAAAAGCAGCTTATTATTGATTCTCTAACTAATCAAAAAGGTAATGTACTACAAACTGCAAAAGAACTAGGTATCTCTAACCGAAAATTAGGACTTAGAATAGAAAAATATCAGATTGATGTGTTAAAATACAAAAACACAAAGTAACATCGTAGTGCAATTTACTATCACACTACGAAGTTACTTGTCTAATTATTATGACAATTATGACCATCATGGTCATGAGGAGGACATATAGAATAATTTCCTTTTTCGCCTCCTAACCAACGTTCAACTACTTCTTGAGTTTCTCCCTGAAATCCCATAAAAACCTCTATACCTGATTCTTTTAACTTATTAACCGCACCTTGTCCAATTCCTCCAGCTATTAAAACACTAACTCCTTCATTAGCCAATTCTGCTGCTAAATTAGATTTACAACCGCAACTTTTAGGTGCTTCATAAAAGCTTTTTTCAACAACTTTTTTATTATCAGATACTGTATAAACAGTAAATTTTTCGCAATGTCCAAAATGATTATCAACCGACTCATCTTTTGTAGGTAATGCAATTTTTGTTGACATATTTTTTACTTATTAAATTTATAATTGTTAGTTATTTTAGGATCATCTCGTTCAATTTTTAAAACTAAACCTTGAGTTAATGCAGTAGCCACTTTTTTACGCGCACCTTCCAATACTCTGCCAAAGGTTTGCCTGGACACACCCATTAATTCTGCTGCTTTAGCATGATAAAGACCTTGTTCATCAGCCAATCGTATTGCTTCAAACTCGTCTAATTCCAAAACAATTTCTTCAATATCACAAGCTCTAATCCCTGCTGGTTTAAAAATATATGCATTAGGATACTGACTTATTTTACGGCAACCTTTTGTACGTGGCATACAATAATTTTTCTTTGCTAAAATAAGCATATGCTCATTATAAACAAAAAAGATTAGTCACTTTTTAAGCAAACCATTTATTCTTGCGCTGAAAATGAAATTCCTTGTTAAGCCATCCACTCTTGCTTTGCGAGCGAATACAGGTGATGCAAAAAGTAGTTCTACATTTTTGTTAGCTACAATTAGGTTGTGTTTAAAAGCTATGTTCAAAGACAATCCTTCAGAACCTTTAACCCAATTGCCATTATTAATCTTATCTCCATTTATACGATATACCCCAATTAATGACGCCTTCCAATTCGATTTTTTTCCAATCCTACGATTATACCTAAACATAAAATCATCTCCCCTATCCAACCCTACGCTTGATTCAAATTCTGCAAACTTGCCCCCACTTTTAAACTCATTATTATTAGATCCTAATACATATTGATACCCCAGAAAAACCTCGTCGAATTTCCATTGGTATCCTAATGAAAGCATTGCATCAAACGTCCCTAACCCATTTTGCAATGCCATAGGTAAAGGATTTTTGTATTTATCTGACTTATTGGCATCTGTAATTGGCATTTTAAATCCAGCATTAATTGAGACTTTATTGAATTTAGTAGAAAAAATAAGTGACCCATCTCCTACTCCACTATATAAATTACCTTTATAAAAAGAATTTCTAAATGGCAGTTCTAATTGAACCTGGTAGTTAGATGCAAACTTAAAACTCAATGTAGCAATACTATGAAAATAAACAATTTGGTTTTCACCCAGTTCTATACTTTGGGCAATAGAAAAATCCCATGGTAATTCTTCGTCTTCACTAATATAACTATCAATACTACACACCCCTGCATCACTACAGCCTTGTGCTGCCAATTTTCCAGAAAAAACAATAATTAATTTTAATACAAGAAAACACCATTTTTCCATAGTAATTTTTTTAATAAGTCTTAGCTTTAAGGAAATCCTTACAAATCTTGCTTAAAATAAAAAATGGCTATATTATATTTCAATACACCTAAAGCCATGCCTCAATTAGGTAACCTGAATCAATCAAATATCTATAAAATTATTCAACACTAACCTAATAGGGAAATTGGTATTATATTAATAAACGTAATGAACCAATGTTTACTTAAATTTGTATATATCAAATTATCAATTATAACTTATTATAATAATGAAACTCAATATTGAAAATCAGACTTTTCTCGTTACAGGTGTTACAAGTGGTTTTGGCAAAGCTACTGCTAAACTACTTATTGAAGAAGGTGCTAAAGTAATTGGTGTTGCCAGAACAGAGTCCACCCTTAATTTTTTATCAAAATCGTTTAATGGCAATTTCATACCTTTTTGTGGTGACATTACTGATATTGATACCGTTATTAAAGTATCCGAAGTAGCTAAAACAAGCAATATAACAGGAGTATTTATAAATGCAGGAGGTCCACCCGCTATGCAATTTGAAGAAACCTCATTAGACGATTGGGATAAAGCATACAAACAATTACTAAGATGGAAAGTTGCTCTTACTCAATCCCTGTTACCACATTTTAAGTCGAAACAATACGGACGGATTGTTTTTCTTGAAAGTGCATCGGTAAAACAGCCCATCGACAACCTTGTATTAAGCACATCGTTACGTTTGTCTGTTGTAGGAATGATGAAAACGATATCTCAAGAGCTATCAGGTAATGGCATCACTCTAAACATGATAGCTCCTGGATCTCATGATACTCCAGCTATTGAAAGGTTGATAAAAAAAACAGCTGAACAACAAAACTCATCGTTTGAAGATGCAAAAAGCATTTTTATTAATAAACAACCAACTAAAAGCATGGGCAATCCCGAGCATCTGGGTTCACTAGCCTCATGGTTACTTTCTCCTTTATCGGAGTTTGTAAACGGACAAGTGTATGCTATCGAAGGAGGCACAGTAAAAGGAACGCTATAAGAAATATTTTAGGGTATAAAGGTATCAGAGTAGAATGGTTCCTAATTTTTTTTCACCCTTACACCTTTACTCCACCATACCCTTTTACCTTCGTGTTAATTAATCTTTTTTAACATATAATAATAATGTTTTTAGGTGATATTTAAAGTTTATATAATTTGATTGCGGGTGTTTTTGTTATTTTTGCGCCCTGAATTGTAATGACATTTATCACCACGAGCGAAATAAGCTAAAACAAAAAAAACAATTTATAATGAAATTCACTTTCTCTTTTATCGACAAGAGACAAGGTTCTGTTAAAGACGATATTTTATCAGGATTAACAGTTGCCCTAGCTCTTGTACCAGAAGCTGTTGCTTTTGCTTTTGTTGCAGGTATATCTCCAATAGTAGGTCTTTACGGAGCTTTTATGATGGGTTTGGTTACTTCTGTAATTGGCGGGCGTCCGGGTATGATTTCGGGAGCAACTGGAGCCATGGCTGTTGTAATGGTAGGTTTAGTTATTGAAGGAAACAAACTTGGAGGAGATTCTGCTGGTATTCAATACCTGTTTGCCACTATTATATTAGCAGGACTAATACAAATGGCCGCAGGCGTATTAAAATTAGGAAAGTTTATTCGTATGGTACCCCAATCTGTAATGATGGGATTTGTAAACGGATTGGCTATTGTAATTTTTACATCGCAATTAGGCATGTTTAAGGTAGATGGAGAATACTTAAGTGGATCATCGCTTTACATTATGCTTGGTTTAGTAGCATTAACCATGGCTATTATGTACTTTTTACCTATGTTCAGTAAAAAAATACCAGCTGCGCTGGTAGGTATCATAGTTGTTTCATTAATAGTTATCCTTGGTGGTATTGAAACCGAAACTGTTCGTTCGTTTGTAGTATCAAGAGGTGGAAGTGGTATTAGTGCTGGCTTGCCTGAATTCAACATTCCATTAATTTCTTTTGATTGGAAAACATTAGGTTTTATAACTCCATATGCGTTAATTCTTGCCATGATAGGATTAATTGAATCGTTAATGACACTTACTTTAGTTGATGAACTTACCGAAACCCGTGGTAGTGGTAATCGTGAATGTGTAGCTCAAGGTATAGCCAACATTACAAACGGATTTTTTGGAGGAATGGGAGGTTGTGCTATGATTGGCCAAAGTATCATTAATATTAAATCAGGAGGTAGAGGTCGTTTATCTGGAATTGTTGCTGCTCTTGCTTTACTTGCATTTATTTTATTTGCCTCTACTTACATTGAAATGATTCCAATTGCCGCACTGGTTGGCGTAATGTTTATGGTAGTAATAGGAACTTTTGCCTGGAGTACATTTAAAATTATTAATAAAATACCATTGGCCGATGTAATTGTGATTGCCTTGGTAACTATTTTAACAGTAATTTTTGATTTAGCTATTGCTGTTGCAGCAGGAGTTGTTGTATCTGCATTGGTTTTTGCATGGGAAAACGCTGTAAAAATACGCGTTTCTAATGTTACTGATGACCATGGAGTGAAGCACTATATTGTTCATGGTCCACTATTTTTTGCTGCAACTTCTTCATTCATTTCTAAATTTGATGTAAAAAATGATCCTAAAGAAGTAGTTATCAGTTTTGAGGAATCAAGAATTATGGATCAATCAGCCATTGAGGCAATCAACAAACTTGCTGAAAAATACCAGTTAATTGGCACTAATGTTCATTTACGCTATTTAAGTCCGGACTGCGTAAAATTAATTAAACGCGCCGAAAAAATATGCGATGTCAATGTTCTTAAAGACCCTGACTATCATGTAGCTATTAACGATTACCGCAAAAAAGTAGAAGCTGTAAATAGTTAAACGTTGATAGCCAATTAAAAGTTAATTACGAATATGTTGAATGTAAAATGAATAATTAAATAAACTAAGGGCGACAAAAAGCTATACTTAATTCAAAGTTAGCTATGTTTGGGGAGTTTGCAGATTGTTTTGCGGCAACAAATTTTCGTTCCGAAAATTTGGCTATGTAATCTTTAGGAAGAAAAGTGTTTCTAAACTCCGCACTACGCGTAGCTCAACCGCTACCGCCAATTACTCCTATAAACCTATGGAATTGATTTTAAAACAAATTAATCAATACTTTTTAGGTTTATGAATTTCTGAAGCGAACGTAAAAAAAGAAAGCATTAAGACAGGTGAAATTTGATGAAATTTGTAAAAACATAAATCACTGTAATACTGACGTTTAAATTTATGACAGTTAGAATAAATATAAATCATAAATATTTTAATATGAGAATCTTAAATATCTTCTTGTTTTTGATATTGTTTAGTGAAATTAGTGCTCAATGTTGGGAACATATTAGTTGTGGAGGCAGTGGGCATACACTCGCTATAAAAACTGACGGAAGCCTTTGGGCATGGGGATATAATTATCCAGGAAAATTAGGTAATGGAAGCACTGATAATGAAGCTAATCCAATACGCATTGGAATAGATACTGATTGGGAATTTGTCGAAACGAGTTATAGTTCTAGTTTTGCTATAAAAAAAGATGGCACCTTATGGGCTTGGGGAAGTAATTCTTCTGGTCAATTAGGTGATGGAACAACAATTGATAAGACAATACCAACGAAAATTGGAGATGATCATGATTGGTTGTTTATATCTGCTGGCTGGAGTCATGTGTTAGCTCTAAAAAAGGATGGAACATTATGGGCTTGGGGAAGTAATACTTACGGTCAATTAGGTGACGGAACCACAGATATGAAAACAATCCCCACTAAGATCAGTTCAGATAATAATTGGTTAGAAATTTCTACTGGTAATAATTACACTCTTGCTATAAAGGCAGATGGCACTTTATGGGGATGTGGTTCAAATTCTTATGGTCAATTAGGTGATGGAACAACAAATAAATATTCTAGTTTCCGTCAAATAGGATCAGATAGTGACTGGTATTCGGTATCCTGTGGACTCTATCATGCGTTAGGTATTAAAAATAATCAAACACTATATTCCTGGGGACAAAATAGTAGTGGTCAACTGGGTGATGGAAGTTTTGTTAAAAAGCTTATTCCGGTTCAAATAGGTACAGACAATGATTGGCAATCAATTTCAGCCGGAGGGTATCATAGCTCAGCTATAAAATCTAATGGTTCATTATATACATGGGGCGGTGGAAAAAGCGGTGAACTTGGTGATGGAACAGAAATTAATAGGTCATCCCCTTTGGCTATTAATAATGACACTGATTGGAACCTTGTTTCTATGGGCATATTTAGATCACATGCATTAAAATCAAATAACTCCTTATGGTCATCAGGAAACTACACAGGTGATGGCACATTTGATAAAAGATATGCGTTGACATTAATCGGTTGTGACGTAACAACACAGATAGATTATGAGAAAAAAGTTGAGAAAATAAAAATTTATCCAAATCCTACAAGTGATTACATTAATTATCAATGTGATAAAACTGTTATAGATGAAATATTTATTTATGATATTTCAGGACAAAAAGTAATCTCTGTATATGGCAACATTACAAAAGTTGATATAAGTAAACTAAAAAAAGGGACATATATAATTGAAGTACTTGGAGGAACTAAAATATGGAGAAATAGATTTGTAAAGATTTAAACACTACCACCAATAAATAGGACTATGAGCGGTTTGTAAGACCAAGTGATGAGTCCGTGTTGGACTAAATTCCAGCCTCTATGTAACTATCGAGGAATCTAGTTCAACACGATACAATAAATAAAGGTGCGGGAAGCATGGTTTTGCAGGCTGCGTATCCCGCATTTTCATTTGTGTTGGATGATAGTAAAGCAGTCCGCAAAATGCATCTCAATTTATATTCAATTCAATTGATCCAATCACGTTGGACTTGTATTAACTTTTGCATGCACTCATCGAAACTCATTGGAATTGCACATTTAAACAACAAATGAACTATTGTTTATTGTAGAATTCATTACAAATGAACTTTGTATAGTTGAAATACCATCAACAACTGCTAGTTTTTCATTTACAAAGTGATGAAACTCCTTAATATCTTTTACAACGATTTTTAAAAGAAAATCGAAATTTCCAGAAACATGATGACATTCCATTATTTCAGGAAAATTAGTTATTTTATCTTCAAAATTATCAATTAACACTTTTTGGTGTTTTAATAAGTTTATCTGACAATATACTACCATCTCCTTCCCTACCTTTGCTGGATCAACCAATGCTACATATGATTTTATTACTTGCTGTTGTTCCAACTTTTTAATACGCTCATATGTGGGCGTAACACTAAGTCCAACTTTTCTGGCAATTTCTTTCGTATTTTGCTTTGCATCTCTCTGAAGAAGCTTCAAAATTTTTCTGTCTATTTGATCCATACCGATTTTTTTTCTATAAATAATGCAAACACCCTTTCTTAATAGATTTATAATCTACAATTAGAATTATTTATAGTTTAATTAACCATATTATAAACAAATATATAATAAAATAATCTAATATGATTAATTTAGCAGGCAATAAATCTATTGTATAATTCATTTTTAACAAGTGATAATATGACTCATTCTCAAGAAAATACAATTGATGAATTGTTGACAAAAATATTACAAGCCAGAGAAACTATATTAGGTTATCCTGTTTCTAAAGATTTTGATTATTCAAAGTTATATGAGTTTCTAAAATATCCTCTTAACAACATTGGAGATCCTTTTGAGGAAGGTACATATAAAGTAAATACTCATGAAATGGAGCGAGAAGTCATTGATTTTTTTGCTACCCTTTTCAGGGCAAATCCAAAGGATTATTGGGGGTATGTTACAAATGGTGGTTCTGAGAGCAACCTTTATGGCTTATACATTGCTCGGGAACTATTCCCAAAAGCAATGGTATATTTTTCTGAATCTACCCACTATAGTGTTAAAAAGAATATTCATTTACTAAATATTCCAAGTATTGTTATCCGATCGCAGGAAAATGGTGAAATTGATTATGAAGATTTGGAAAATACGCTTCAATTCAACAGGCATAAACCCGCAATAATTCTAACCAATTTTGGTACTACTATGAAAGAAGCAAAAGATGATGTTTCTAAAGTTAAAGGAATACTCAAAAAATTGGCTATACAGGATCATTACATACATTGTGATGGTGCTTTATCTGGTTCGTATGGAGCATTTATTGAACCTCGAATACCTTTTGATTTTGAAGATGGAGCTGATAGTATTTCAATAAGTGGTCATAAATTTATTGGTTCTCCAATACCTTCTGGTGTTATCATTACTAAACGTTCATTAAGAGATAAAATATCAAAAGGTATTTCCTACATAGGTTCTATGGATACAACTATTACAGGTTCAAGAAATGGACATAGCCCACTATTTTTATGGTATGCAATTAATAAAATGGGAATAGAAGGACTCAAAAAACGATATTTGCACTGTTTAGAAGTAGCTAACTATTGTAAAGAAAAACTTCTTCAATTAGGAATTGAAGCCTGGTCAAACAAAGGAGCAATTACTATTGTACTTCCAAAATTACCTGATATCATTAAAGAAAAATGGCAGCTAGCTACAGAAGACATTACTCACGTAATATGTATGCCAGATGTAACTAAGAAACAAATTGATGATTTTATTATAGATATTAAAGAATTTAAATCCAATAAATCAATAGTCCGTTAAAGTATGGTATAAAATGCTGAATATCAGCAAAATAAGTCAATGATTTATTTGTTTAATCCCCTGATAATCAGTATCTTAATGGAGAATTCCGACAACTTCATTAAGGGTGACTATCAAGGGAAATAATATTTATAAAACACACATAGAGAGCGTGTTAGTAAAAATGTCAAATATCAACAGTTGGAGGAAAGAGTTTGTGACTGAGACTCTTATCCTGTTTTTGTGCATAAAAGGTCGCATTAACTTTTTACAGTTGGGGCGCTTTGGTAAGCACAAGGAGCAAAGGTACCGACAACAATTTGAAAAACCATTCGACTTTCTATCTTTCAACAAAGAATTAACGCTTTCCCAGGGAGGTGGCCGATATGTCATTGCTTTTGATCCCTCATATATTAGCAAATCAGGCAAACATACACCTGGGGCCGGTTATTTTTGGTCTGGTTGTGCCAATCGTGCCAAATGGGGGCTTGAAATTGGAGGTCTGGCCGCAATTGATATTGATAACCATACTGCTTTTCATTTAGAGGCTGTCCAGACAATGGCAGGTAAGGATCAGTCGCTTTCTGACTGGTATGCTGATATTATTACCGAGCGCAAAACACAACTTCTAGAGCTATCTTCATATTTAGTGGCTGATGCATGGTTTGCAAAACGTACTTTTGTTGACCAGGTAATTAATGCCGATATGCACTTAATTAGCAGACTAAGGGATGATGCCAATTTGCGGTATCTACATCAAGGTGTACCAACAGGAAGACCGGGAAGACCAAAAAAATATGATGGAAAAGTTAATAACAAAAATATTGACTTGAGACACTTTAAGCTGGTGTCAAAAGATGATCAGGCTGTTATCTATAGCGCTATTGTATATTCCATATCCTTAAAGCGAAACATAAAGGTTGTGCATGCTCTTTATTGCAATGAGAAGGGTAAGCAGGTTTACAAACTGTATTTCTCAACAGATATCAATATGGATGCTTCTGATATCCTGAAATTCTATCAAAGCCGTTTCCAAATTGAATTTCTTTACCGTGACGGCAAACAGCATACTGGATTAAATGATTGTCAAGCCAGAAGCGAAAATAAATTGGATTTTCACTTTAACGCTTCGCTGACAGCCATTAATCTTGCAAAGATTACCCATTGGTTGAGCATACCCAAAGAACAACGAAAATCATTTTCGATGACAGATATCAAAACAATAAATAACAATGCCTTACAGTTGAATTTATTTTTTGATAAGTTCGGCATTAACCCAAACTTGCCTAAAAACAAACACAAGGCAAGGGAACTATTATATTATGGAACTATTGCCGCTTAAAAGTTTAACGAAGTATTGATAAATAAAAATAAGTATTTATTAACTTAATGATATAGTAAAAATAGTTTAGACATTATTTTTAATAGTTAAGAAACTGTTTAAGTTTTATCCTTCGGTTTATTTTGGCGACTTAAGCCCTCATTTTTCTGCAAAATTTCTTTAAATAGCGATGCTATTCGCATCAATTTTGTCTCATCTGAGAACTTAATTCTCTCAAAATAACTCACAAAAACAAAATTTAAACAGTTTCTAAATTGTATTTTTCTATGAATTATCATTCTTTATTGTTGTAATTATTACAAACATGAATTATGAAAAAATATAGATGGATGAAATATAACTTGCTTGTTTTAATATGTCTAATATCAATGTTGTCCTTTGGGCAAACACAACCAAATCAAAAAGAGCTTCTTGATCAGCTAGTAGGAAATTGGGAAAGTTCCTCTGATAATTATTTCTGGAAATTGTATGGCGAGAAAATTGGTGATTTAGCTGTTCAACTTTCAATCTATGAATTAAAAAATAATCATGAGATACTTATTACAACAGAAATGTATGCCTATGATAAATGGCTCAATAATATTCTTTCTTTTGGCACTAACAATAAATCCCAAGCATACAAAGGAAGAGGAAAGTTTACATCTACACACTGCATGGAGATGAAAAATATTGATTCTCACAATACATTATTTTCAAATGTATCATTCACATTTCAGAAGGATTCTTTAGTTATGACTATTTTACCTTCTGGAGCAAAAAACGAAATACGAATTAACTTTAAACCTAAAAAATGAATTTTTAATTTTTATCGAATGGATTCATTGGATCCCATTCTTCTACGTAGTGTAAAGTAGCTTTTCCTGTTTTTTCATCAAATGTCATTGGGAGAAAAAGATATCTGGAACGATCAATGTTTGTTGCATCTGGTGTAAACCATTGATCAAAGACTACCAAAATATAATCTTTATCCTTAACAACAATCATATCAGTAATTTGACTACCCCAAGAGTGATTTTTACTAACTACTTGTTTTTCAGAAAAAGGTCCCATTGGATTATCAGACCAAGCTACTGTAGTTTCCGTAGCACCAAAACCATCTACACCTGAAGTAGCAATAATGTACTTACCTTTATAGTATACCATTGCTGGAGATTCCTGCTTTCTATCTAAAAGTTTAATCCCATTTTTTTCCGAAGACAAATAATCAGGTGTAAGTTTGTCTATTAAAATATCAAACCCTGTATTATCATAAATAACATATCCGTTTCCGTCTTTATCTTTGAATACATTCATATCTCCTACATGCCCATTGGAAGAACCTGCTTCTACTACTGCCACATGTTCAAAAGGTCCTGTTGGACTATCAGCCTGCGCAACCATAAGCAAACAACCAGGATAAATTGGATAATAGTAATGATATAAAACATACTTTTTAGTATTCTCATTATAAATAACATGAGGTCTACTGGTTATATAAAGTGACATAAATCCTTTCTCTGGAGCCACCATCACTTTCCCTTCATATTTCCAGTTCTTCAAATCCTTAGAACTATAGCAATTATAACCATCAAAAAATCTTTTCCACGCTTTAGGATCTTCTCCTGGTATATATACGCGCTCATTAAACATACCTCCAGGATTGATACCCATATCTCCTCCATACCAGTAATAAGTATCTCCATCCATAAACAAGTCACCTGCATGTGCAGAAATATAGTTACCTTCAGTATCAGACCAATCTGAAAAATTCTTTACTACTACCCTATTTGTTTTCGGAGCTTCAATTTGCCTACCTGGCCTTTTCAATGAATCTATAGGTTCTTGCCCAATTAATTCATATACATGAAATAGGGTAATGCTTAAAAATACAACTTTAATATATGCTTTCATTCTAAGAATATTTATTGGATAAAACTTTATATAGTTACTATTTTCAACGTTGTTTTAGTTCTCCGTTTTAAGTATATTTTTTAAATAGAATGTAATATGCACACAATATATTCATGTTACTTAAGATTTATTATTAAAAAATATACTATTCAAACATATGATTCTGAGAGACTAATGTTTTAAAATTGAATACTCCCACACCTTACAAGCCATAACCAACTGTATTTAAATACATTACAATAATTACAAATACATTTTAAGACTCTACTAACTTAATTAATAAACATTTATAAAAGTTAAAAAAACTTTTACATATTAATCTATATAAATTATTACCTACTTTCGCGATTCATTAGTTACATCCAATAATAAAATAGAATATTATAGTATCGAAATAATTAAATCAATACTAATCAATTAAATTGGATATCACTAGTTAAATTTAGGTTAAGCAATAACGGAAAACTAAAATTTGTCGAACATCAAGGCAAATGAAACATTAGAAAAACCTGGGTTTATAGGGATAATTATTAATACCTAAAATCCTTTTTCAATCAACAACAACACAAGAAAAACTTTTGCCCTAATCCTATTAATAAAGTGCTTATTATAAGGCATTTTGAATCAAAACTATAAATTGATTGAATATACCTTGGATTCACAAAATATTATCCAGATGGTAAAGTCATTACAATCAATTAATAGTCTTAATATTTAAAAAAATTTAAAGGTACGCTTAGTTTGTTTGTGATAGTTTGTATATGATTGATAACAGTAGAAAAATATTAAATTCAATTCTCCGTCCTTTTAAAAAAAGAGAATATTGTCCTAACGAGTATTACTATGAAGGAATATTGGATAAATTTGGTAATTTATCATCCTACCTTGATATTGTTAGTTTTAAAAATGAGAGAAACTCTCTGAATACAGATAATGAAATTTCTTTTCTTAAAAACACTCAATTTGAATATACAACTTACACACAAGTAATTGAAAAATATGGTAAACCCAATTACAAGATTATCAATAATCATTTAGGTCTTTTTAAAATTCATATCCTTATATACAAGCTAAAAATTGGTGGTCATAAAGTAAAATTAGAAATGCACTTTAAAAATGGTAAATTGTTCTTTTACAGATATATATTTTCATATATAAATGACAATATAATTAAGAACGAGATATTACTAGTTATAAAAGATAAATATAACATTAAGAATAAGATCGAATTTGAAAATGACTATATAAACGATACCAGAGGTTCATCATTTTTCTTTACTTATAATATTGATTTTTCGATAAATTATATTTATCCAATTAAACAAGATGCATTTGTAAAAAGTGTTTTGAAGCATCGAATTAAAATGTTAAGAAAAAATAGAATAAAAAAGAAAGTACTTTATAATACGTTATAAACTCTTTATAATTCGCAACCTGGTTCTATGTTTTCAACATTAATTTTAATTACTTAAAACTCTATTCTATAAGTAATAGCTGGAATAATTCCAGTTTGAGTATCATACTCAATTTTTTGGTTGTCTGAATTATAATATTGAGATGCAATGTTTTGATGATTAGTTATGTTAAGTATATCAATTCTAAATTCATGCGTTAGTTTCTTTCTATTCAAGCGATAATTAAACTGAAAATCAAGTTTCCAATAATCAGGAAGTCTTTTTTTGTACGCATCATTATAATTATAGATAGTTTCATCTGAATTGCGTGAACTTGCTAAATCAACAGGAATGAATCTTTTATTTCCTCCCCAGGTTCCTCTTAAATTAAGACCAATCAGGTTTTGTTTACTTTTTCCAACAGTAAATTCCTTACCTGTGAGCAAATTAAAACCAAAATTACTTCCAAATGGTGTATTTCTTTTTTTTCCGTCCAATACTTTATATGTAGCTTCATAAACAGAACCACTAAATAGCAGGTAGAAATCTTTATTGAAAAAGCGTTGCACAGTTAATTCTAAACCATAGTTAGTTCCACTACCCTTATTCACAAGAGGTTCAACTGTATAATCATCTTCTAATAAAAGAGTAGAAAATATACTTCTCTCGTTGTTATGAACGGGAACATTATAAAGTTCTTGATAATAAGTCTCTGTTTTAAAGTACCAGTTTCCATCTAACAAATGGTCGTAACTTAATACATAATGCCTTGCTTTTGTAAAGTCAAGTTTAGTATTGGGCTGCGAACTAGTGCCATCAGGAGCATTGTATTTCGCGAGGTAAAACTCTAACGATTCTATCCGACTGTGCACTCCAAAACCAGCACTGATAGATTGCTTTGGAGTGAATTGCCATTTTATGGCTGACCGGGGCTCTATGGCTGCCCTCTGGTTTAACTCAAAATAAATCAGGTGAAGACCATTTATTAAAGAAACATTAGTACCAATTCTGAATTTCCAACTACTATATGCCTGTAAACTAGCAGAATTGCCTTTATCATTTAAATATTCATAAATATCGTAAGGTGGAGTTTCTTCTGGATCAATTACCCGCTCTGTAAAGTGATAAGCTAAGCGTGAGTAAGTTAATCCTGTTTCAACAGTATGCCTTGGGCTGAATTTAGTCCTTAACTTTGTTCCTAAACGTACATACGTCTTATCTTTGGTTTCCAAATATTGATAAGGATTAGCCTTGTCTGAATCTGAAGCATTACTGTTTATCCTTGTTCCAGAGTATGACAAAGAACTTTTTAAAAATGCTTTATCATTTAACCTAAGCAAATGAGATAACCCAACAACTCCCATATCTGTTTTAATATTCTCTTTATATGTATCACTCGAAACTTTATAATCATCTTCGCTCAATCCTCCAATACCATAAAAGGAAAAAGTTCCGGCCTTTTTTGTTGGAAAAGTAAATTTAAATGCCGCATCCTGATATGTTGTCTCATCGTCTTCACTTACAATGTTAATGCCCAATTTATTAAAAAGGGCTAATGTTGAGTAGCGATAATTGATAAGGTAAGACGAATTTCCTCCTTTTTTAAAAGGTCCCTCCAGAGCTGTCTCAATTCCTAAGATTCCGGCCTGGAATGTATATTCCCGTTTCTCATTATTTCCGTTGCGAAGTCTTATATCAAAGGCTCCAGACAGCGCATTTCCAAACTCAGCAGGAAAAGCTCCTGTGTAAAAGTCAGATTTAGCAAGAGTATTTGCACTTAAAATACTGACACCTCCACTTGAAGCTCCTTCTGATGCAAAATGGTTAGGATTAGGGATTTCCATACCTTCTAGTCTCCAAAGTAAACCTCTTGGTGAATTACCTCTAATGATTATGGCATTCTGATCGTCTCCACCATTACCAGCTACACCTGCATATGCTGTTATCATCCTTGCTGGGTCACTGGCACCTGCAGCAAAACGCTTTGTTTCTTCTACCGAAAAAGAACGTGAACTAATCATAGCCATTTCGTTAACAGCAGCAGCTTTATTCTCAGAACCTGCCACCACAGTGATATCATCCATCTTAACAACAGATTCTGTCAATTCAATATTTAAAATTAATTCTTTACCTGATCCAATTAGTTGATTAGGAAGTGTTTTACTTTCATACCCTAAATAAGATACCTTTATTTCATGTCTGCCTACCGGAACATTTTCAATCTTAAATTTTCCATCTATATCTGTGACAGTACCTAATAGGGGATTGGAATTTACAATTATAATATTGGCTCCTATTATTGGACTTTTGGTATCTTCATCAACAATAGTTCCTCTTAAAGTTTGGCTAAGAACATGTGTACGTTGTGCATATTGTACTTCAAAGACAAAAAACAGTATAGACAAAAAAATAAGGATCTTCATATTTACTAAAATATATTGTATTTGTTTTACTTGATAACATTAACGGAAAAGAGAACCTGATCTGTTATGCCAATATTAAATTCGATTTATTAAGTAATTAAGGCAGTACTGGCTGATCGTTGGTAACACAATGTATACCCCCTCCTTCTTTTGCTATGGCTTCTGCATCAATCATATAAATATCACGATCGGGAAAAATTGATTCTAACTGTGATTTTAATTGACTATTATATCTATCCTCACCCATGGCTACAACAAATCCATTACCAACTAACCAATTAGGACTACCTTGATATCTTATCACCTTTAGTCCTTCATTTTTACATGTTTGAGCGAAATTATCTTCTATCTCCGAATTAAAATCTGCAACTACAATTGTATTTTCATTAATAAATCTTGCCGTCCCATCAATGTGCCCAATAGTTCCATCTTCTGGATAATGTCCGTAAGCCCAAATAATTTTAGTAGCTCCTAAATATTTTCTTAAAATAGCTTCGTGTTGTTCTTTTGATAAACCTGGATTCCGGTGAGCCTGACAATCCCAGTTAATTGCTAATATACCAGCACCATTAACCTCAATATTACCTTTCTCCAAAACATAATCCAAGTGATCTTCTACCTCAAGTCCTAAATATTCAGCTACCTTAGTTGGAACTTTATTATCATTTTCATAAGGCGCTGGTCCAAAACCATTTCCCCAACCATCGAATTTCCAGTTTTGAATCCAGGTCTTTTTCCCATCTGTCACGTAAATGGGACCATTATCACGCATCCAGGAATTATCTATTTCCCAAAAATGCCAGTTAATATTTTTATCCGAAACTCCTTTACTATACATTAATTCCTTGGCATCCATAGTATCTAATTCCGTGGTAACAATTAATTGAACCGGTTCGTACTTTTGAACTACTTTAATGAACTCGGCAAATGCTAATGCTACCTTGTCATTGTACTCATCAGCCCATTGTATCCATGTAGCTCCATGAGATTCCCACTCAGCAGGAACTCTAATTTCAGGCTCATCATAAGTTGGTTCAATTACTTTATCATCATTACTGCATGCCATGTTTACTATTAAAATAGTTAAGGCGAAAATATTATAAACAAATCGTTTCATTTTGTGATGTTTTAAATTAGTTGATCACTATTGATTTGACGCTAATGTATGTAGTAAGTTAAACGTTATAAATATTTTTCAATAGGTGATTGGATTTTGGGAATATAATGTTGCTTTTTAGGAATATGGATAAAAATGTATAATACATTCCTAAATATTGTCATTTGGCTACTAAAGCATCTTTTTTAGTATTAAATAACATACTTTTGAATTAATAAAAAAATAAACAGATGCATAAAATAAGTCCTTTATACCAATTACTCTTCTGGGTATTTGTGTTTTTCTTTGTGTACGATGTAGTGGTTTATGAATATGAATTATTACCAGCCATTATATTTTCGTTTATTGAGGTTTTAGTTTATGCTATAATATTTTATCTTAATTTATTTGTCCTAATCCCCAAAATACTGAAAAAGAATGGTGTTGGATATTACTGGATAGGATTACTCCTGTTTTTAATAATACTAATTTCAATTTGTTTACTTTTTGAATTTCAATATCATTTTGCCGATAATAGCTTAAGGTTCATTTTTTCTGCTAGCCTGAATTATACTTTATTTATAGTTATTTCATTTTTATACTGGTATTTTACACTTTATCAACAAGAAAAAAACAATCGCCTTTCTCTACAAAATGAGAAACTACAGGCTGAGTTAATGTTATTAAAATCACAGGTAAGTCCTCATTTTTTGTTTAACTCCCTAAATAATATTTATTCATTAAGTGTAATAAAACATGACAATGCTCCAATCATGATTGAAAAGTTGTCCGACATTTTGCGATATATCATATATGAAGGCAAGAATAGAAAAGTCCATTTAGAACGAGAAGTTGAGCTAATTAATAACTATATTGATCTGCAACTGCTTAAAAAGTTAAAAGCCGAGAAGAACATAAAAGTTGTAATTAATGGTGTTAGTAGTTCTCATAAAATAGCTCCTTTAATATTAATCAATATGGTTGAAAATTGCTTTAAGCATAGCGATATTGCGTATAACAAAAATGGATTTTTAGATATACATCTAAGCATTGAAAATGAAAGATTGCATTTTTCTACAACAAACTCGTACATGAAATCCTCAAAAAAATCGGGAATTGGGTTAAAAAATATAGAGCAACAATTAAAACACTATTATCCTGATACTCACAACTTAACCTCTGAAAGCAATGAGGACATTTTTAAAGTAGAACTTGAAATTAACTTATATGAGAACTTATAACTGCATAATTGTTGATGATGAAACCCTTGCACAGGACTTAATTGAAACTCATTTAAAAAAGATTCCTAATACTCAAATTATATCAAAGTGCCATACTGCAATGGAAGCCATCCAGGCTTTAAACGAGCATCATATAGATATAATGTTTCTTGATATTGAAATGCCCGACCTAACTGGGATCGAACTTCTTAGATCATTAGACAAACCTCCATTAACAGTTTTAACAACAGCATATTCTGAATATGCTTTGGAAAGCTATGAGCTAAATGTGGTGGATTACTTATTAAAGCCTGTTCGATTTGATCGTTTTTTTAAGGCTATTACTAAAGTTTTAGCTTTATTAAAAGGTAGTGAATCGGAACAAGTTCAAAAAGAAAACGAAGAAGAAAGTGAGGATTACATTTTTGTAAAATCAGAATATAAGGCAGTTAAAGTAAAGTTCAAAAATATTGTTTTCATAGAAAGCATGCAAAAATACGTCAGGTTTCATTTAAAGGATAAAAAAGTAATGTCCTTGATGAGCTTATCTTCAGTAATTGATATTTTACCTGCAACAAAGTTTTTTCGATGTCATAAATCTTACATCATTAATTTAAATGAGATTGAAAGTATTGATGGGAATTTACTAATTATGAGTTCAGAAGATAAAATCCCAGTTAGTAAATCTTTTAAGTCCGAATTGATAAATATAATTGATAAAAACAAACTTCTATAATATAAAAAAATATTCTTACCGGATAATAAAGTAGCAATTTGTAACCAAAAACACATCCAATAAATGAGTAAAAAAATCTATCTTTATTAATAGGTTGGATCTAAAACTTTTCTCTAATATGAAAAGATTATACTTATTTCTCATTTGTTTCTTTTGTATTTTATCTTACAACATAATTGCTCAAAATAAAAAAAGCAATTTATATTACAACTACTCATTAAAAGAACTTTCAGAACTAACCGTTACCACCGGATCCATTAAAGAAGAAAATATAAAGTCTGCCCCTTCAAATGTAATTATTATAACCCATCAAATGATTGAAGAAAGAGGTTATAATACACTGATTGATGTTTGTCAGGATATTCCAGGATTTGATTTTTTAATGTTTAATGACGCTAGTGGAGGATATTCAACCTATAATATGAACAGAGGTATGGGGAATGTTGGAAATCCAGAGATTTTGATAATGATAGATGGTGTAGTTCAAAATAGTATTAGTTATAATTGGTCCCAACTATGGAAATATGAAAATACATTTATCGATATTGAACGGATTGAAATAATCCAAGGGCCTGGCTCTGTAATGTATGGTGCTCAAGCATTTACTGGCATTATCCATTTAATAACAAAAAAAGAGATTAATGGGATTGAAGCCCAGGTTTCGTATGGCTCTAATTATACCTATGCAACCGACATATTTGCAGTTACAAAATTGAGTCAGAATACTAACTTTAGTATTGCATTTCATAACTATAGTTCGCAAGGAGATGATGGAGAAAATAGGTATGATCCTGGCTATTACTTTAAAAACATCAGACGACCTACTGTTATTCTAAAGGATTATGACAATAATGGTATTTTTTTAGAAAACACTAATAATCCTAGAGTTGGGGAATATATTAAAGACGGATTCAATACTAATAATAATAGTTATGCAATAAGATCAAAAATAACTCATAAAAATACTGAACTCGGATTCTTTCTATCTGAATACAAAAGAGGTTACGGATCAACAGTTTTAGCATATGAGTATGATTTGAGAGATAAAGAAAATACCATACACTCCAGAAATTATCACATATTTTGTAGAAACAATTATCAAATTAATCCAAAGATATTTTTAAAATCTACTATTGTATACCGTGTTACCAATATGATCCCAGATGGAGGATTTAAATATTTATATAGATTCCCACATCTGCGAAAAAGTTATGGTTCATATGCTTTTCAATCCTATTTAGAGGAAAATTTATTAATTGATATTAACGCAAATAACGATATATCTATTGCCTTTAAAGCTTCATTTAATAACGAAGGAAGTCGAATTTCTTCTTTAGGGAAATATCCTACTTCAAAAAATTCAACCTCTTCGTCTTGGGATATTGCTGTAAATGGAGGTGGATTAAACCAGGTGAAAAAATATGATACACATACCGTAAAAGAAGGTGCTTTGTATGCTCTTTGGGATCATCAATTTAAAAACACATTTTCAAGTTCTGTTGGAATTAGATATGACTATAATTCTGAGTTTAAAAGTATTTTTACTCCCCGATTTGCATTAGTTTTTACTCCTATAAAAGAATTAAATACCAAGCTTTTATTTGGTACCGCCTTTCGAAAGCCAAGCATCTATGAGTTATATGATGAATTTAGAGGTAATCCTAATCTTAAACCTCAAAAAATAAATACAACAGAAATTGAATTGTCAAGCATATTATTTAATGATGGCTTACTTCTTAAACTTAATAGTTACTATTCAGTAATTAATAATCTTATCGAACAAGAAAGTGATCCTCAACATATTGATGACGGACGTTTTCTAAATATTGGCAAAAAAAAACTTGCAGGATTATCTTTCAATATGGACTTAAATCTTAAAAACAATTTCAGGTTATATTCCAATTATAGTTTTTTGACTGGCATTGAAAACAATACAAATGAATTTTACCAACTCGACCATACTGCAAAACACAAAGTTAATATTGGTTTAAATATTAAACTTTTAGAACAAAGATTAACCTCGGATTTTCGAATTAACTATGTTGGCAAAAGAAAGGCTCCTTTATCAAATAAATGGTTGCAAACCTATAAAAATGGATTTGCTCCGTCATACCTAAAAGCTAACTGGGTAATTTTATATAAATTTACCCCTCAATTTATGTCCCAGTTAATTTTAAACAACATATTCAATGAAAAATTCTATGGTATTGGACGAGAGTCTGGTTCTGGATTTATTGATGAATACGATTATATTAATAATGTAAATCCAAATGGTTTTATCCCAGCCTATCATCCACAACCAAAGCGCATTGTATTTTTAAAACTTATTTATAAAATATAAATAATACTAACCCTATAACAATGAAAATTACAATACCTCTAATACTACTTCTATTCTCATACGTTAGGGTTTCTGCTCAAGCACAAAGAGAACGAGTAATTGGTGCATATATCTATAAATTTATTCAATTCTCTAATAACTGCACCGATAAGGATACTTACAATGTCTCATTGATTACAGAAAATAAGTCTAAAATTGAGGCTATTCTAAACATAGTGAATGAAGTTAATAAGAAAAACCTAAAAAAAATAAATGTTACTACTAGTTCCGATGCTAACATCAACTACTCAGACGCTTGCATGATATTTATTGCCAGAGATAAGATTGATCTATATAGGTATATTTTTAAAGAAACCAAAGGTACAAACATAATACTGATAAGCGAAAACCATAAAAACAAAGAAGAAATATTACTAAATATATATGATACAAAAGATAACAAAGTTAAGTTTGAAATTAATAAGGGTAATATTTATTCTAGAGGTATTGATATAGATGATCAAGTTTTTTTATTGGGTGGAACAATTGTAGATGTGAAAAGGCTTTACAACGAATCGCAAGAAAAACTTGAAAACACTAATTTAGAACTTAAAGAAAAACTTGACAGCATAGAAACTCTTAGGGATAAACTTTTTGCAAATCAAGAAGAAATAAGAAAGCAAATTGATAATCTAAATAATCAAAACAAACTTATCCTCCAGCAGAAAGAAGAAATACAATCATTCGAATATCAAATCCAAGATCAACAAAAAGCTTTTATTGAAAGCCAGAATAAACTTTCTATTATTAACGATAGCCTCAAAGGTTTAACATCTTCATTAAAGGAATATGATGATAAAATAAAAGATAACAACAGAATTTTAACTGATCAAAAACAAAAAATAAAGGATAAGGAAAAAGAATTAGAGAAGCAACAAAGTGAAATAAAAGAAAACAGACTTCTTTTATCCCAAAAACTTAAGGTAATAAAATGGCAAAGAAACATCGTTATTTTCTTTAGCGTTGGAACTCTAATTACTCTCATATTATTTACTTTATTTTTAAAGAATTACATTGACAAAAAAAGAAAGAACAATTTGCTTAATGAACAAAAGCAAAAAATATCTAATCAATATAAAGAACTTAAGAAACAAAACGACCTTATTGAATCTATAATAGATGAATTAAGTGAAAAGAATGAAGAACTTACTACAACCCTTGAAGAAAATGAACGTATCCAAATTAAACTAGTTGAATCAGAGAAAATGGCTTCACTTGGAGTTCTTTCAGCAGGTATTGCGCATGAAATAAATAATCCTATTAATTTTGTACATGCTGGAATTAATAGTTTAATGAGAGATTTTGAGGACATAGAACCGGTTATAAATGAGGTTGATAAACTTGATGTAGATCAGGATAACCTAAAAGAAAAAATTCAACTTATTAAGAAGTTAAAAAAGGAAAATTATTATGATGATGCGATTGAGGCTATTCCACACATCATAAAAGATATAAAGGTAGGAGCTGAAAGAACTGCTGAAATTGTAAAGGGATTAAGGAATTTTGCCCGAATGGATCAAGATGTTTATGAACCCTTGAAAATAAATGAGGGCATAGAAACTTCTTTGCTATTATTAAAAAATAAGTATAAAAACTCTATTGAAATTGTAAAAAATTATGCCGAAAATCTTCCTGAACTAACGTGTTATCCTGGTAAAATAAACCAAGCTCTTTTAAACATACTATCAAATGCAATTGATGCAATAGAAGACAAAGGTAAAATTTGGATATCAACATATTTGGTGGAGAAGAATATTTGTATTACAATAGTAGATAATGGTTGTGGAATACCAGAAAAAGCATTATCTAAAATTTTCGATCCATTTTTTACAACCAAACCTGTAGGAAAGGGAACTGGTTTAGGACTTTCAATTACTTATGGAATTATAAATGAACATGGAGGATCTATAAATGTAAATTCTGAGGTTAATGAAGGTACAGAATTTATTATTACATTGCCATTAAATTAACATATGGAAACATATTAATCCAAATATAACATTGAATATTAAGATATTACCAAAAACATACAGATGAAAACCAAAGTTTTATACGTAGATGACGAATTAAGTAACTTAAGAATATTTAAAGATTCGTTTAGGAGAGATTTTGAAATATACTTGGCTGAGTCTGGCATTGAAGCATTAAAGCTACTCGAGGACACAATGGTAGATGTTGTTGTTACAGATCAAAAAATGCCTGGTATGACAGGAGTTGAGCTTTTAAGAGAAATTACTTTACGATTTGATAAAATCCCTAAAAACAGATTAATCCTATCTGGTTTTGCTAAAGATGAAGAAATACAAGAAGCGTTTGAACATTATCGATTATCAAAATTTGTATCAAAACCATGGGAATATGATAACTTAAAAAACGTCATCCTTCAGGCAGTTGAAGAGTAATTTAAAAAAATCTACCCAAATATTCAATTAAAAAGCAATGCATAAATTCAATATTCTATACGTAGACGACGAACAAAGCAACCTTAGGATTTTTAAAGATACATTCAGAAGGAGGTTTAATGTATATACAGCAATCTCTGCAAAAGAAGGAATGAGAATACTGGAGGAAGTTAAGATAGATCTTATTTTAAGTGACCAGCGTATGCCTGAAATGACAGGTGTTGAATTATTAAAATATTCTTTCCAGAAATTTCCAAAAACCAACAGAATTCTAGTTACTGGCTTTTCCGATTTTCAAGCAATTGAAGATGCTATTAATCATGCCAGGATATATCAATACGTGCAAAAACCCTGGGACGAAAGTGCTCTTTTAGATATAATGAGCGATGCACTTAGGGTTTATGAACTTGAAGAAGAAAATGAAAGACAAAAAGCTGAACTCAAAATAGCAAAAGAAAAAGCTGAAGAAAGTGATAGGTTAAAAACTGAGTTCATTTACAATTTGTCGCATGAAATCAGAACCCCAATGAATGGTATAGTTGGGTTTACAACTTTGCTTGATACGTTAGATCTTGAAGAATCTCAGAAGAAAGAATATATTAAAATTATTCAAAACAGCTCAAAACAATTACTTAGGGTTATTAACGATATATTAGAAATATCGCAGCTGGTAACTAAGCAAATTAAAACTGAGGTTAGTTCATTCTGTTTAAATGAATTTATGAATGAACTATATGGTGTTTTTAAAAACAAAGTTAATACTCAAAAAATTCAATTTACATTAGATAACGGATTAGACTCCGATAAAAGTAATATTATTACAGATAGATCAAAGCTTTATGTAATTATTAGTAACTTAATTGAGAATGCTATCAAATTCACTCACGAAGGTCATATTAAAATAGGATATCAATTGGTTGGGAACAATATTACAATATTTGTTGAAGATACCGGGGTTGGAATACAGGATAAGAATAAAGAAGCAATTTTTATACGCTTTTCACAAGAAGAAAAAGATATTTCTAATAAAGTAGGTGGTTTAGGTTTAGGTTTGTCTATTGCTACTGAAAATGCAAAATTGATAAAAGCAAATATATCGCTTGAATCTGAAAAACATAAAGGATCTACATTCAATGTTTCTTTACCATATATAACGCCAGAAGCAGATCCTAATATACAAGATCATAACGTTTATTTTTCTTATTTAAAAAATAACAAACCTCTAAAAGTACTAATCGTTGAGGATGAAAAAATTAACCAATTTTACTTTGAAACTGTAATTAATAAACTCATTGATCCAAATATAAATATAGTACATGCCAACAATGGAGAAGAAGCAATTACACAATGTAAAAATAATAGTGACTTTGATTTAGTATTTATGGATATAAAAATGCCTATTATGGATGGATACGAAGCAACTGAAAAAATAAAGGTGTTACGTCCAAATCTACCTGTTATTGCTCTAACTGCTTACTCTACTGACGAAGATAGGAAAAAAGCTATGGTGGCTGGGTGTAATGATTTTATTTCAAAACCCATCAATCAAAATATTATTATTTCTTTATTTGATAAATATAATAACTCAAAATCCAAAATTGAGTCAGCATAAAAGAGTACTTATATATATTATAGGCTTTGAGAAAATAAAATCTTACAATTAAAAGTTGTTACTGAGGGTATCTGATAACTGATTCCCTCAGTATAAAATTACAGTAACTAACTGGGTGTTATCTTAATACTTCCCTTGCCATCACTAATGCCTTCTATTTTTACAAACATTACTGCTTCAATAGCAGCTTTAATTTTCTTACCTTTTTGATGCGAATTTCCTGATTGATTTAAATCTACTGCTTCTCCAATAATAATAGTATTTGCATCCTCTCTTAAAATAATTACTTCTGTATCGGCCATTGAATGTTCAACATTATCCGAATCCCCATAAGTTATTGTATATTCCTTTCCTGCCTCAACCTTAAACTTAAACCAATAAGTTTTTCCCTTTTCTATAGAAAAAGAATTATCCTTGTTAAAACTAATCTCTTTAGCTTCTTGAGCCGATAAAGAAAATGATATCATTAAAAATAAGACAGTTAGTTTGAAAATGCGCATAATGGTATAAAGTTTAAATAGTAAATAATTATTTATGTTACATTTTTACTACTATAAATGAATTAAAGTTGTTAAGTTTTGATGAACTAATTCAAAACTTACAGCGTTTAGTGAATTAGTACTTATTGCAAGTAAAAAATAAAAATATATCTCAAAAAATTATAATTAACGTTCTTTTCAATGTACACATATAAATCTTATTATAAATTTGTCCTCGATATCATATTTTTACAACACAACGCAAAAAGGGGATAAATGAAAATAAAAATGATATCAGATTGGGCCGGTATCTTTCTCGATAAATGGATCGATCTGAAATTAGGCAAGCTTAACTCAAAAGAAATATTCAAACAAATATTGCTTTTGTGCATTTTGCTAGCTATGTTTTCTACAATTAGTAATGCTATAATGGGATTAGCACATCAACTCATTATAACTACATCTGCAATTACTTTTTTTCTTGGAATTCTTTATTACTTAGTCCGTTTTAAGAATCTGCACCACATCGCACTTAACATATTTATTATTTCCATATTTATTATTTTAAATCTTCTATGGTTTTTTAATGGTGGAAGCTTAGGGCCAACTTTATTGATTGTTCAAGCTTTTGTTCCAATGTTTATTTTTTTTAGCGATGTAAAACGAAGATTACTAATTATTTTATTGTTTTGTGCCAATACCACAATACTTTTTGGATTAGAATACTTCCATCCTGAGTGGATTATTACATATAAATCCAGCGAAGATAGATTATTTGATATTTTTATTATTTCGTGTGCCTTCTTTGCATTCGAAGTTCCTCTTCTGTATTTTATACAAAAGCAATTTATTGCACAAAGTCTTAAAGCCATTAACTCAGAAAAGGTTAAGTCGGCATTTTTAGCAAATATGAGCCACGAGATTAGAACTCCTATGAATGCCATTGTTGGTTTTTCAGAGTTATTAAGAGATCCAAATCTTGAGGAGGAAATGAAGGATCAGTTTATAGACATTATTAAAGACAATGGAAATGTGCTACTTCAGCTTATCAACAATATTTTAGATGCATCAAAAATTGAAGCAGGAGTTGTAGAAGTTAATTATAAAAAGGTGAAGTTAAAACCTCTATTTGAAAGAATGTATACAACATTTCTAAATCAGATACCTTCAAACAAAAACTTATTTTTCACTTATAAATTCCCTTCTAATTTAAATGATATTGAATATTATACCGATGAATTATTACTATACCAGATATTATCCAACCTTTTAACCAATGCGATTAAATTTACTCGGAAAGGTTTTGTAGAATTTGGTTTAGAAGCACCTGGTGTTGATAATCCCCAATGGATTAAAGTTTATGTAAAAGATAGTGGTATAGGAATATCAAAAGTTGTAAAAAAAGAAATTTTTGACCGATTTAATCAAGGTAATTTTAATTTGAAAGAAAAAAGAGAAGGTGTAGGATTAGGTTTATCAATTAGTAATGAATTGGCTAAAAGGTTAAATGGTACAATTGATGTACAATCCGATGGTAAAAGTGGTAGTATATTTTATGTGACTTTATATAAAATTGAAAAACCAAAATACGAGGTTGAATCTAATTACAGCATTTAATATCCTAATAATTATAACCCTTACTCTTATTATAGAAATTAAAACTTATTTTTCCTTTATTTTGTTAAACCTTTTATAATAGGAGTTGTTTACTACACAACTAAAAAATGAACAAAATGAACAAAACAGATTTAAAAGTAACATTTGCTGGAAATCCAGTAACTATATTAGGAAATGAAGTAAAAGTTGGTGATAAAGCTCCAGATTTTACGGCATTAAGTGCCAAACTTGAACCTGTTAAACTTTCTGATTTTGATGGGAAAGTAAAAATAATTGTTGTTTACCCATCTATTGATACTGGTGTATGTGCAGCTCAAAATAGACGCTTTAATGTTGAAGCCAATAACTTAAATAATACTGTTGTTTTATCAATTTCATGCGATTTACCTTTTGCTCAATCCCGTTTTTGTGGTGCCGAAGGTTTAGAAAACCTAGTGACTCTTTCAGACCATAAAGATCTTGATTTTGGTTCGAAATATGGTTTTGTAATAGATGAATTAAGACTATTAACCAGAGGAACTGTAATTATTGATAAAGAAGGAATTGTTAAATATGTTGAACATGTTCCTGAAATAACTAACGATCCTGATTATGATAAGGCACTTGAAGTAGCTAAAGGACTTATTTAATTATCAAGCTATACATTTAAAAAGCTGCTTGGATATAACTATCCAAGCAGCTTTTAATATTCGTTTTAAACTTATCTTCTATTTCTACGCGCATAATAAATAATGGCAAGTATAATTAACGCTGCTATTGCTAATAAAACAGGTAAAGGAAATTCTCTTTCTCCAAGACCTCCATTTTCTCCAGGATCAGGTATAGATACCATATTCCCAAAATCTACTAAAAAGTTAATTGCTAAAGATGTTGGGCACTGCAACACACCCGAACCATATGAATTTATAAGTTTCCCTTCAAAATCATATAATAATAATTCACCCTTGTTCCTTGTTCCATCAATTACATAAATTCCATCAAAATCAACCATAGCGGCATCAAAGAATACTCTTCCTGTATCCTCAACAAAATAATTACGATCGCCAAATGGTTCCAACTCTCCTGTTGGAGTGAAACGATATATACGATTATTTCCTGTACTTGCTACCCATACCGACCACCAGGAATCAATATGAAGACCTTCGGGCTTGTACAATAATCCTTCACCAAAAGCATTTTTATATTCACCTGAATTAATATTCTTTACTACATCAAATTGAAATACCTGCCCACTTTTACGGTCAGTAACATAAATATCATATACATCTCCTTCTCCAAATATTCCTTCAATAGGATTATTTCTCCAAACAGCAACATCTGTTGGTTGAAATTCCTGCCCTTCTATTCGGTAATCGCCTAAATATTCAGCGTTCTTGCTATATTTTATTACACGACCTTTAACAGCAACAAATATTTCCCCTGTGGTTTTATCTATTTCTATTCCTTGCGGTGAAACAAGTTCTTCACCCTTTATTGTTCTTAATAATTCATTATTTACATTGAAAACACGTATCTCTCCCACTCCATCTAAGTTCTCTAATACATAAAGGTTCCCCCCCGCATTAAATGCTACACCAGTTGGAGAACTATTCTCTTTATCTATGGTACTAACAATTTTATGTTTTAATTCAAAATCATATTTAAAAATATGTACCTGAGGATCAGGATCGGGGATAGCAATAAAACCACTGTCTGTATTGCATGGAATTCGTTCTCGAAACCATTCAATTTCTTCATCTCTTTGGTATCTGTTTTTCTTTCGAACAATCACGTAGGAGCCGTCTGGTCTCCTTATTTTCATATGTCCTGGTCTAAAATACCGAGGTCCAACCCAGCTTGTATTGTGCACAGCCATCAATTCCTTCTCTGCATCACATCCTTTTGCATGAGCATCTTCATAATTTAAACCTCCTTTTTTGCCTTCATAAACCTCTGTAATTTCGTGCATTAGTTTTGAATCGGGTGTAAAACCATAGGAGTTTAATACATTACCAAAATTTTTGATATCATTAATATCTATCAATTGAGTACCATTGGTTGTACTTTTTGGATTAGCAGGGTCAGATCCTTGCCATCCACCCACTGAAACCCTTGGATCATTATCAACAATTTTTAAGGTAACAGAAGTAGCTCCATCATTTATCATGTTTCTTAATCGGGTTGCAGATGCATTCCCTCCATTAGCAATGCTCATTGTACCATCAGCACCAACACTTATTGTTGTACCCAACGATTGCGTAAGCCAACGTGCAATTTGGTTCCTTTGTTCTGCTGTTCCATCCACCTTAATTTCACTCATTATTTGCAATGGTAGAAAAGATGAAAATAAAAGTACACAAACAGTCAACAAGTACTTTTTAAAACTATTGGCATTCGCAACTCGAAATTCCTGGTTCACTTTAATTGTTTCCATTGTAAATATCCTTATTGGTTTATACTTAAATTAAATGTTGTGATTAAACCCGGATTATGTATTAGAACTTCGTTATGAACATTGAAAGTACAATAAAACAAGGATTTACTGAAACGAGGCATAGCACCGTTCAGGTGAGTTGAAGTGAAGAAACGAAGTGTCTTGTTTTGAAGTAATTTCAATGTGTAATAGATTTTCTAATGCATATTGCGGGTTAAACTCTATAGCAGGATTTTAAATATTAGAGTACAACAAATGGTGAGCTCAGAAAATTGATCATTTTTCTAATCAATTTTTTTAATATAAATTAAATTTAACCAATCTTTGAAGGAATGTCAACTTAAGCCAGGAAGTAGTGATTTTTAGTCAGGTTTGGTGGAATCAATAGATTTGAAGTAGCTTTTTGATTATATTAATCTGTTATTATTTACGAAATATTACCAAAAAAAGGCACCAATATAGATGCCTTCATATTTCTTTTACTAATCAATTTATTCTAAGATAATTTATCCTTACCGTTCACATACTTATCTATTACACATGATACACTGGCATCCCCTGTAACATTAACTGTAGTTCTGACCATATCTAAAATTCTATCAACTGGTAAAATAATAGCAATCCAGGCTGGATTAAGTCCAACAGAGTTTAGAACAACCATTAACATCACAACTCCTGCACTTGGAATAGCCGCTGAACCAATACTAGCTAAAGTAGCAGTGAGTACAACGGTTATCTGTTGCCCAAGAGTTAAATCTATCATATGCATTTGTGCAAGAAATACAACAGCTACTGCCTGATAAAGACTTGTTCCATCCATATTTACGGTAGCTCCAATAGGAAGTACAAAACCTGCAGTTTTTTTATCTACTCCTAAATTTTCTTCAACACACTCAAAAGTAACAGGTAAAGTAGCTGCACTAGAGCTAGTTGAAAAAGCCAAAGCCTGAGCCGGACTAATGCCTCTTAAAAATTCAAAGAATTTTCTTTTGGGAACTAAGAGTTTTAATAACGAAGGATATATTATAAAAGCCATTAGAATTAAGCCAATTAGCACTGTTAGAGAATACCAACCCAAGCCTTTAAATATTTCAACAATTTTAGCTGGATTATCTCCTGCAATATCATTTACCACACCAGCCATTAAAGCGAATACAAAAAATGGAGCACCCTTCATAATTATATCCACCATTTTTATGAATACTTCCGAAGCACCATCTACAAACTGAATAATCGTTTTTGATTTATCCTGAGGAATATACAAAAGGGCTATACCAAAAAATATAGCAAAGAAAATAATTTGCAACATAGAACCTTTACCTGATAATGCATTGAAAATATTTACCGGTACCAAATCAATCACTGGTTGTAGTGGTCCTTGTTTCTTTTGTGGTTTGTATTTATCAATTTCAAAACCTTCTGTACTTGTTAATCCTGCTTTTTCTTTTTCAACAATTTCCTTATATGCAGGATTGTTGGTTAGTCTAATATCATCTTTTATATCAATTCCTTCATCTATTGCCCACAATTCATATTTTATACGACTTTCTGTTCTAACCTCATCAGATAAAGCTTTCCCTGGAGCCCATAAATTTACAAGCACCAATCCTAACGAAACTGCGATAATAGTGGTAACCAAGTATAAACCCAATGTACGAGCCCCCATCTTACCTAAATCCTTAGGATTACCTAAACTTACAATTCCGCTGATTATTGAAAATAAAATAAGTGGTATAGCAATTAGTTTCAAAAGGTTAATAAATATTTTACCCCACGGATCAATCCAATCGCGGGTAAAATCCTGCCAACCTAACCAACCTGATAATAAAGCCCAACCGGCTCCTAAAAAAATACCAATAATTATTTTTGCGTACAGAGGAATGTTTTTCATGCTTTGAATAGTATCAAGATTCAAGTATCAAGACACAAGACAAGTATTATATTAATTCAATTTAAATTGAAACCATCTACTATCTTGTAACTTATTACTCAATATTATTTTGTTTTATTAATCAGTCACAATATAACACTATGAACTTTATAGACTTTTGACTTAACGGTAAATTTTATTTAAGTAAATCATATCTACCATTACCATGGCTGCCATAGCTTCTACAATAGGCACAGCACGTGGTAATACGCATGGATCGTGACGTCCTTTTACTGTTGTTTGCACATCTTCGCCTTGTTTGTTTACTGTGTTTTGCTCTTTTAAAATGGTAGCAATTGGTTTAAAAGCAACATTCATATAAATGTCTTCACCGTTTGTTATTCCTCCTTGTACACCACCTGATTTATTGGTTTTAGTCCTCACCTTGTCTCCATCCATATAGAACTCATCGTTATGACCAGTTCCTTTCATTTCACCAGCTTTAAAACCCATACCATACTCAAAGCCTTTTACTGCATTAATGCTTAACATGGCTTTTCCCATTTCGGCATGAAACTTATCAAATACGGGTTCTCCAAGTCCCACTGGTGAGTTTTTTATAACGCAACTGATTACTCCCCCAACAGAATCTTTGCTTTGTCTTACCTCATCTATGTAGGTAATCATTTTTTCTGCTACCTCAGCATCTGGACACCTAACTATATTCTCCTCAGCCTTAGCTAAATCCATTTCATGATAGGATTTTTCCAGCTTAATTGTTCCAACTTGCGAAGTATATGCGTTGATTTCTACTCCATGTTGCTTCAATATTAATTTGGCAATAGCACCTGCAACTACTCTTGCAATGGTTTCACGAGCCGAAGACCTACCTCCTCCCCTATAATCGCGGATTCCATACTTTTGTTGATATGTATAATCGGCATGCGAAGGACGATACACATCTTTTATGTTGCTATAATCTTTTGAACGCTGATCTGCATTCCAAATTAAAAAGCCTATTGGAGTTCCGGTAGCCTTACCATCCATAATACCGGATAATATTTCTACTTTATCTTTTTCGTCACGAGGCGTAGTAATTTGGCTTTGTCCCGGACGGCGACGATTTAATTCACTCTGAATAAAATCAATATCTATTTCTATTCCAGGCATTACACCTTCAATCACTCCTCCTACTGCTTTTCCATGCGACTCACCAAACGAAGTCAGTTTATAAAAATTACCAAATGAATTACCAGCCATTTTTTTATATTTTTAGGTTAAAGACATGAGATAAGAGATACATATTAATCAATTATTTCTTTGTATTCTAACCTATAAGTTCATTATTCATAAGACCATAGTAAGTGAATTTAAACTGCTTTATCAAAACAATTTATCTATTACCTAAAGGTCTATAACATATGATTTAAGTCACAAAAATAGAAAAGTTATTGAATTTAGCACTGTACTTATACAGGATACATTGGATTGAATATGTTTTTTCAATACAATGATATTTCATTAATATCTAATAATAAAGCGAAAGCCCATTTTCAAATGAAAACAGGCTTTATATTTTTATGCAAAGTTTAAAAGCTACTTTAAAACTTTTAACTTAATTAAGAACAACCGCAACCACCAGAACCAGATCCATCTGGGCCACATGCTCCACTGTCGCAACCAGCTTGTGCCTGATCGTCACATCCACAACCAGAACCACATCCTCCACCAACAGCAGCCATCATTTCAGAATCAGTAGCTTCACGTACTTCTTTAACAGCACCTGAAAAGAACAAGTCGTCACCAGCTAAAGGATGATTAAAATCCATTTTAACAGATTCGTCTGTTACATCCAAAACAATTCCGTTTAAACGATTTCCTTGAGCATCTTGCATAGGTACCATATTACCTACTTTAATCAACTCCTCATCCATTTTACCATCTACCTCAAAAATATTTCTTGGAATAGTTACTTTAGCCTCTTCGTTAATCTGACCATAAGCATCATCTGCTTTAAGCTCAAATTTAAATTCTTCTCCTGCTTTTAAGCCTTCCAACTTATTCTCAAACATCTGAAGCATTCTTCCTGTTCCAAAAATAAATTCTAATGGCTTTTCTTCTGATGTTTCTTCTACAATCTCCCCATCAAAACCTTGCAATCTTAATACGTAAGAAAGTGTTACGTATTTGTTCCTAGAAATTTCCATATGTATTTAATTTTTAATTTTTTCCAATCTGAAAATATTATGCAAAGAAAGCGAGTTTTTTAATATATGCAATGATTATTCGAAAAAACAGACTTTCTTGTCCGATTTGTTTATCCAACTTTATAACTATGATTTTTAATTATCAAAGGCACTTAAATGTGCATATTTATTAGAATACTCTATCATTTGCTCTGCATAATTGGTTTCATAATTTACTTCTACATCAATTATTCTATTTTTGTTTCTAATTACCTCAAAATTTGGATTTAAAAATCCTGTAAACGGAGGTATATTTAATTTTTTAAACCTTTCTAACACTTCAATATGAAGTTCCCTATTTATTTTAACACCATAAGATTCTACAATGTTTCTGGCAGCTTCAAAATCACCTTCAGATTTTATTCGTTGTATTTCTTTCAACAATTTTCCGAATATCAGGTTTAAATTCTCATAGCTATTAATTCTAAAGTAAGTTTTACCTTCTTTTATTATTTTTTCTATCACCTCGCCTCTACCCTCTTCATAAGCCCAGGAACAAATTAATTGGCGGTTACGCATATGAGCTTGTTCAATTTGATCACCCAACTTTATTCGAGTAATTTGGGTTAACAAACCATTTCTAATATAGCTATTGTAATGAACTTTAGCAGCATCTAAATCAGGCATAAGCCCTAATTCAATCATTTTAGGATGATACATAAAGTACAAGCCACATAAATCGGCCCTTGTTTCTTCAATTACTGAACCATAATTTTTTAGTGACTCAGAAGTTACTCCATCCATCATTTTTCCAGAACCATGGCCAATACATTCATGTAGGTGGGTATGCAAGTTATCTGATATTGCTCCATATTTTTTCTCTAAAGTCACTTCCTCATCCGTTAAAGAAAACTCTTCGATAAAACCAGTACTTAATGAAGCTTTATGGTGTGCATTTGAAATATTAGTTAAGGTAACTGATTTAGAGCCATATTCTTCTCGTATCCATTCAGCATTTGGTAAATTAATTCCAAGCGGACTGGCAGGATAACAGTCTCCTCCTAACATTACTGCATTGATTGCTTTTAAGGAAATGCCACTAATTTCTTCTTTTTTATGTTCTTTATTGGTAGTGGAGTTTTGCTCAAACCAATCTGCATTTTCTGCAATAATTTGTGCTTTAAGTGTTTCATCCTCATCAACCAACTGCACCAATCCTTCCCAAGTGGCTTTCATGCCCATAGGATCTCCATAGGTCTCGATAAAACCATTAATAAAGTCCACTTTGCCATCTAAAACTTTAACCCACTTTATACAAAACTCATCAAACTGTTCTAAGTTACCTTCGACATAAAAATCTATAAGCAATTTAATAATCTCAGATTGAGCTTTATTTTCGGTGTACTCCTTAGCTTTTTGTAAATGGTTACAAATTTCATCCAAAGCCTTACTATACTTTTCACCCACTTTGTAAACCTGCTCAATTATTGTATCATCCTTTTTTAAAAGCTTACTGTTTAAACCAAAAGATATTTTTTTATTAGTGCTATTCTTTTTTTGGTTTTTATAATAAGATTCTACCTCATCAAGACGAACATTCTCATAAAAATTATTGGCAGAAGCTTTTATAAAATCTCTGTTTGAATCAATACAAACTCGCTTTGGCAAAAAGTCTTTATCAAAAATCAAGCGTTTAATAATATCTATATTTTCCTTTTTTAGGTGTTCTTCTGTTAAATGATTTGCTTCAGGTACTAACTGATTTACCCATTTATCAAACGATTCTTCGGAAAATTGAGGAACAAATTTATCGGTACTATAATGGTGGTGTGGTCCACTGGCAAACCAAACCTTTTTAAGATAGATGGCAAATTGTTCCCATTCTTCTCCATCTTTATGCTTGTTTTGCTTATAAATTGCTTCGAGTATATTACGCAACAATAAATTATACTTACCATGCTGATCCCATAATATATCCCTTCCTGCCAATGTAGCCAGGTTTAAATGATAGATAAAAAGTTTATTCTTTAATTCAAGCTTATCAAATCCAGGTACTTCGAATCGCAATATCTTAATATCATCAAACTTTTCTGCAAATACTTCCATAACAATGTATTAATTCGTTAAAAATCAACAACAACATCATTCTTTAATTTCCGGATTCCTTACATCAATATCCCTGTAAAGTACCCATCTTCCTTTTTCCAAAACATATGCATCATATGAAAAATCGGGACCATAAAATCTTTTATTGCCTTTATAAATTGGATTAGGAGGTGCTAAATGGTCTAATACAATTCTCTCTTCTTCTTCCTCATATTTTAATAACATATTAGTAGCTGCTGTATATTCAAATACCAAACGCTTAAATAAATATCTATCTGCTTGAAAAATTGAATGTCCAAAACGCACACTGCCATTACCAACAACCATCATAGGTTCAACAACCTTCATTTTGGTCATTTCGTTATTTGGTTTGTAACCTAATAAAATGTAATATGTCTTCTTATTTTTACCCCTAACAGGAATTATATCATAATATATAGCTCCAAACCATTTTTTTGCAGATAGTGCCGAACGCTGTGGAGAACGTACCTTACTTGTATTATCAATAAGGGATGATACTTTATATCCATATTTTGTTTTAACTATCACTGCACCAAAAAACAAATTTACCGAATTAGGTAATGGTACATTCCAGGTACAAACTTTAACAGTTTCATCTTCTGAAACCAGAGTGGATACTCTTTTCAATCCATTAAATTCATCCAAAAACCATTCAGGATTATTCCAAAGAACTTTCATTCTTTTAACAATAGAATTGTTCAATTCTTTACGTTCGCGTGAAGTATTTAATAGCATGAGCTCTTCGAACATACAAATGGTAGCCACATCTCTATACTCCATCAAGGTTTTCATTCCAGATTTAAATGAAAAAGTAAGTGGATAGAGTACTACATCTTCTTGTACCAACCTTGCTAAACTTAGTTGTAACTCTCCATTTTCATCCTTTTTAGGTTGATATTTTATTTTATCGTGATAAGAGTGTATTACCTTTCTTGTATTAACATCACCATAGAGTATAAACCAATCTATACGATAAATAACACCATCTACGAACGTGTTAAAATAAAAAACAGCATACTTTGAATCACTTGATTTTGTTGTTTTTATATATTCTAATCCATCTGTATCAAATGATGAGCTGTTTTCCTGTAAATAATCTTTGAAAGACTTTGCAAATTCTGCTAATTCGTATTTTTTCTCATTAATATCACCTATTTCTGATATTGATTGAGCTTTTTTATCGAATTCCTCTACATTGTTTTGTGCCAAAAGATTAATAGGAATAATCATTAGCATAAATAAAAACACCCTACATATATACATTATTATATATTTTAATATTTTTGTATTTAATATTGGTTTCGAAATTATGAAGATTTGGGAGAAAATAAAAAAGCAAAAATTAAACCGAATTATTTTGGGCGTAAGTTTAGGTGCTCTGATTGGTTTTGCTTACTACTATTTTATTGGTTGTAGTTCGGGAACGTGTGCAATAACATCTAGCCCTGTAAACAGTACTTTGTATGGTTGTTTTGCAGGACTTATTTTATCAATAAAAAGTTAACAGTGATCAGTAAACAATTATCAATAACTTTTGTAAAATACCTATTGACGACCAGTAATTTACGGATAATTATTGATTATTAACTGATAACTGCTATATGATCATTATATATTGTTCTCTATTCCCAATCAAGAATTATTTTTCCGCTATTGCCCGATTCCATTATATCGAATCCTTTTTGAAAATCATCTACAGAAAATCTATGGGTGATCATTGGAGTTAAATCGACACCTGAAAGCAGCATTTGTTCCATATGGTACCATGTTTCAAACATTTCTCTACCATAAATTCCCTTAAGAGTAAGTCCTTTAAAAATAATTTTACTCCAATCTATCTGTGTGTTTGAAGGTAATATTCCCAGCAGTGATATTTTACCTGAGTTATACATGTTATCTACCATTGAATTAAAAGCAATAGGATTACCTGAGCATTCTAATCCAATATCAAAACCTTTCATCTTAAGTTCATTCACTACAATATCATGTAAATCTTCTTTTAAAGGATTTACAACTCTTGTTGCCCCCATTTTTTTTGCCAAATTCGCTCGATATTCGTTAGTTTCTGTTGCAACAACATACCTGGCACCAGCAAATTTTGCAATGGCTACACACATGCTCCCTATTAACCCACTCCCTGTAATAATTACATCTTCACCTATAATTGGAAAACTTAAAGTAGTGTGCGTTGCATTACCAAAAGGATCCATAATTGACGCTACTTCATCCGATATATCTGAATGTACCTTCATTACATTGGTTGCAGGTACTTTTACATACTCAGCAAAAGCTCCATCTATATTAACACCAATACCAATAGTATTTTCGCATATATGCTGACGCCCTCTCCTACAATTACGACAATGTCCGCATGCAATATGTCCTTCTCCAGTTACCCTATCTCCCTCTTTAAATTCCATTACTTCAGCACCTACCTTGGCTACATATCCTACATACTCATGACCAATAGTCATTGGAGTATTAATGGTATTTTGAGCCCATTCGTCCCATAAATAGATATGTAAATCTGTTCCGCAAATAGCAGATTTTACTACTTTAATGAGCACATCATTAACTCCAATTTCAGGAATATCTATCTCTTGTAACCAAATACCTTTTTCTGGTTTGGCCTTAACCAATGCTTTCATCTTTGTCATTACAACACGCTTTATCGACTATTAAAAATGATAGACTAAAGGTGGAAATAAGAAATAGACCGTTCAATGATAAAACTCAATTATTGCTTAAATCAAAATATGTAAAAAACCAGGATAAGTCGAAAGTTAAAAGAAGACCTAATAAAAGACCACCATAACACACTGTATTAGTGCAAAATACAAACACAACAACTCAATTAGGTTTGACAGACCTATTAACTATTTTTTTTGAAAACTATACTTGATCTGTCTGACCGCTCACAATCGTATTTATTGGCAAATGTTTTTTATTTTAAAAGAAACCTTTTGTCATCTTCTTTTCTTTAAAGTCTTTCTTGCTAATTGACTTTACTTCATTTCCTTTATTGAATTTAAATGAAACTTTTACCATAAATAAATTCTTTAACATTTCGACATTCGTCTTAGTGTGTTCTTTGAAAGAATTATATTCGAAATAATCTTCCATTGAATAACTTAATCCTAAATCAACAGGTAATAAATATAAGAAGGTAACTGCCATATTTCCTTTAAAAAATGGCTGTTTTACAATACAACCTAAATAATCATTATTATCATTAACGTATCCATATGCCTGTATTTTTTTAGCATTCATTCTTTTTAATATTAAAGCGTATAATGTTTTGTGTTTTCCTGAAAGGTACATTACATTACTATTTATATTAAAATCTTTAATATTGTTTATATTACTGTTGAATTCAGTTCGATCATTATAAAAAGAAGCAGTTAGGTTGAAAAACATCTTTTTAGGTATTAAAGTAAGTTTGGTGCTCATTTTAATTCCATATGATTCAAGCTTATCTAAATTTGAATAACTATATAAAAAGTAATCATCTTCTATTTCTCCTGTTTTTGAAATTAAGTTGTTGGTGTAGTTATAAAATGGTTCAATACTAAGCTTGTTTTCAAAGAGCTTAAAATCTAAAGAGCTTGCATAACATGTTGAATAACTTAAGTTAGGGTTTCCAATTTCACTACTAAATCTGTCTATAGTAAACTCATAGGGATTAATTTGTGCAGCATATGGATATTCACTATCAGAGTTAAGTTTAAATGTTATGTTTAAGTTCTTTCCTTGTTTATAATTTATACTTAAGTATGGTTGAATCGAATTATTATTGTTTGTGTTATTGTCTGTTTTTAATACGTTCTGTTCTACAGCAATACCAATCTTAGATTTAATCTTTCCACCAGGGGTATAGCTAAAATATGAGTAAAATAGATTTCTTATATCCTTATTGGTTTCCGAATTATTCTCAACAGAAAAGGAGTAGTCGTAATTATATGAACGATATATATTTTTGTATCCCGCTTCTAATGAGTAAACATTACTAAACTTATGATTCAAGTTCAAATCAAAGATTGAAGAATTATGTTTAGAGTTTAATCCTTGACTTATTTCTTCTCCCATATCTTCCGCATAGTAATTTCGTTGTTTAGACTCTATTACATTATAGCCATAATCCAATTCTATTTTATTTTTATCCGAAATTTTATATCTATATGCTAATTGAGAATATAACTCAGCACCAGATTGTTCCGTCAACAAAGTAGAAGCAAATTTTTTATTTCTGTCAACAGAGTTTAAAATATTATTATATGTTCTGGTCATGTTGTTTTTCTCTATTGGAGATTGAACAATATTTGTTTCAAAACTTAACGTTTGCTTTGGAGAAAAGAATATATCGGTACCTAAAACGTAATTATGTAAAAAACCATTCCTTATCGAATTTGGACTATCACTGACAGGTTCCTTTAACAAATTTTCTTCACTAAGTTCTTTAATATTATTTACATATAAATTGGTATTTGACTTTGTGTTAGAATACGAACCATAAATATTCACCTTTTTAACACTATAAGTTAAGTCAATAGAAGCTAAATTATTAAACAAAACATCATCTCCATTTGATTGATCAAGTGAATACAATCCCTTTTCTTCAAGGTATAAATCGTAACCACTATAATTTCTTTTTAATATGACATTAATAACAGAGGAATAACCTTCGCTAATATACCTACCTGTAGGATTTCTTGAAACTTCAATTCGACTTATTCTATCAGGTGCTATTTTTTTTATATATGCTTGTTCTTTTTTTACACCATCTACTAATAAAAGTACATTCTCTTCATTATCAACTTTAATAGAATTATCTAAAGGATCAACATCAACACCTCTTATTTTTGTAAGTAAATCACTAACATTACTAGTTCCTTCTTTAAATTCTTTTGTGATTGTTTGAATACTTCTATCAAATTTTTCTGAATAACTTGATGCAATTATATTAACCTCTTCTATGGCATTATTATCAATTTCCATTAAAAAAGTTTTTAAGTAGAGATTTTGGTTAGAGACACTAACTAATTCCTTAATCGTTTTATAGCCAAGAAACCTAATAATTATATTGTATTTCCCCGGTGTTATATTAAATACAAATTCTCCTTTAGAATCTGTAATCATTGAAGTAACGATTGAATCCTTCTCGTAACTACTTACAGCTATAGTGGCAAATTCAATTGGTAATTTAGTTGATGCATCCTTTAGCTTTCCTTGTATTTGATATGTAATTGAGAATGCGTTAATCGCTAGCACTGAAAAAACAATAACTAAAATGTATTTCATATTGATTATATTTTTGGACGAATATAATCAAATATTTCATTTCAACTAATTTTTTAGTTGAATAATGTAATAAACAAGCGCAATATGTTATGATAACAATTTAAGTCAACAATTACTTTAATTATCATACCTAACCTTTAATTAACTTAAAGTATATGGTGTGTATGCATCAAAGCTATTAACTATTGTTGAATAATGTCCAGAATTCTCTTGTTTTTGCCTAGTTTGGATGAAAGTATAACTTGCGATTCCTGCTAAAACCAAGGTTACTTTATAATAATTTGTTGCCTGTTAGTGTAATATCCAGGTTTAGAATTCTTGACCCGAATTCCATATTAAATAATGGATTGGAATAGGATTCTGTTTATTTGCTTCATACCATACAGTTAGGTTATTATTGTTATCTAATGCCCATGTAAGTTCTTCAAATATAATACCCGAAACTAGTTGTGATTCTGAGAAATGGTTCTGCAACTCAATGCGAAATTCGGATAAAGGTTCATCTTTTGAATTAAAAATAATACGACTATCAGGTTCTCCATATTTTTGGATTGCACTTGATAATCCAATATTAATTATCGAATCAGGATGTAGTATTTTCATTTGCCGAAGCTTTATTGAATCATCATGAACTTTATTTGTGTTAGTATCTTTACTTTTTGAATGAGTACAACTTAAGCCAAAGAATAAGCTAAACAGCAGGTAATATAGGTAATTATTCTTCATCATAAATAAAGTAATAAAAGGTTGTGTTATAGATTCCATAGTTTATTTCAGTTTACTATTAAAGTCTCAAATATTGGGAGTTGACATCACCATATTTACATTTCGTTTGAATCAAAAAAAACTAATTTATTTAAAATTAAGATAGTACGAAGAGGAAATAAATAAAGTCAACTTTTCAATCAAGACAAAATGTTTAATACTTGAAAAATCAAAGTTTCTATAGTATATGTGATATTATACACTATCATATTAATTGCCACAATGGTCTGAATTTGAGAAGTGCAGAATTTCAAAGCTCCAAAATATCAAACTGCTACATCATTTAATAAATGCTTTAAAGCTCATTTTTATGTCATCAGCCCGCATTACGTATATTTTTGTTGGTAAGCGTTATTCTATCCATTATTGTTGTTGTTATTATTATTATTGTTATTGTTATTATTGTTGTTGTTGCTGAAAAAAGTTCCTGAGTTTTCAACTTTCTCGTTCTTTCTATTTATTCTTCCCTCAACTTTTATCTTATTTCTCCTAAGAAATTCTGCTTTATCTAAATAGGAAATTTTAATCCCATCGAAAGAAAGCATTAGATTCTCGTCAAATGGCTTATTTATTTCTAAATCCAAATTTTTGATAAGTTTGGTGTTTTGATAATATGAGAGTTTCCCATCATAAAATACCAATCTAATTTTTTTATTTGGGTGCTGTGTGAAATCATCGACTAATAATTGTTTTAAAATATCTAATTCGTTAGTTTTTTTAGCACCAATAAGTTCCAAGTATTGCTGTAAGCCTAAAGCAGTTCTTCTTAACCTATTAATCCCCAAGTTTAGCTCCATAAATCTAATTGTTATCCCAATAAAACTCTATGTTTTGAAAAGGAAGATTAATTGCTTGAATATGATAAAATGCGTTTTTCTTCTGCTTTTCGTAATGGTAGTTACGAAGATGGGATGTTGTAATAAAAAGATTATTCAAAATCCCCTCTTTATAATACATCTCATTAGCTATTAGAAAATGCCTTAAGTCAAATTCTATATATGTTGTCCCTTGCAATTCCTTTTTAATCAAGTTTGAATAGTATACTTGATAATCAAACAAATGTTCTTGTTTCAATCTTTTCTCATCCCCATAAATTATTTGTGTATTTCTCAACATTGAAAGAAATAAAGTGTTTCTAACCACTTCCGGAGTGTTAGCTAAAAAGAAATCATTACTAACTAATAACTGTAGTTCACAGTCTTTCGAAAAAGTAAATATTTCTTTACTGCTTTTTAATATTTGCGATTTTAAATCTATAATTTCTCCATCAAACATCAGTTTTACACAAGTATTTGAATATAGCATTTTTAATATACTATCTTCTTCAATTAACTTGGTCAATTCGTTTGTTTTATCGTACAATTCGTCTGTAATTAAAATTGGTAATTCTTCTTCCTCACCATGGTCATTCATCAAGTTTGGATGAACATTAGCTATATATTCCTTCTTATTATATTCAATCGTTTTCTTATCTGTTATACTTGAAAACTGCAAGGGATTATCGGAATACAAAGTTTTTTGTAAATAACACGTGTATGATTTATTGGAATCATTTACATGTTTAACGAAAGGACATCCAGTATTGCATATTGATAAATATCCACATATTGAACACTCGTCATGAAATCCTTTTGTCTGGTGTTGAAAATTAATTTTATTTTGAGCCTCAAAAATAATATCATCAATTGTATCTTTATATACATTCCCAAAATAAAATTCCTTGTTACCTTGTCCTCTTACACATGAATATATGTCTCCTGAACTCTGAAGTAAGAAGAATTTCTCTCCACAATTTATTGAATTGGTACAAAAATTAGGAGTGAATTCTTCGAACCAACTATTTTTAAAACCTTGTTCAAGTTCAGTTCCGATGAATTCATTTTTTAAAACTTCATAAAACCGTGATTGAGAGATATCGCTTATCTGTTCTAATTTTTCATTACAATCATAATTACAAAAACCAAACATGATATTAAAATTATTCATATCAAAACCAAGCTCATTATGGATATACCAGATATCCTTAATAAAAAGGTTTGGATTTTCTATATGCTTAGTAAAAAGTGTTGCTGATATTTTTTTCTTATGTGGGTAATTAGAGAGCTTTTTAATATTCTCACAAATGGCATTAAGACTTGACTTTCCATTCTTAGTTAACCTATGTTTTTCATGAAGTTTTAGCGGTATATCAAGGCTACCACTTATCGATACTTTATATTTTCTCAGTAATTCAATATGCTTATCTATACAAAACAGGTTAGTTTTTATATGGGGATGAAACTTTCTAAAACCTTGTGAAACCAAGTTATCATTATTAGCTAAATAATGACTTTGGATTTTAATAAATAATTGTTCCAAAGTTTGACTTCCAAGTGTAGTTACTTCTCCTCCATGTAACGAAATATTAAAAGGTAAAATATTTGCTTGATCGAATTTATTAAGAGCTAAATCAAGGGTTTCAAGTATTTTTTCTGAAGATTCTGATTTTGTATATGTTTGTTCATGTAAGTAGCAATAATCACATTTCAGATTGCAATTAAGTGTTGGTACATATAATAAATGTATGAGCTTATTGTATTTCATCAGAATTTCGAATTTATACTTCCTTGATATTACAATTTAGTTCTGGATTTACAACTTTAGCTTTATTTATTATTTTTCCGACAACTTTATTAAAAGTTAGCATTTTATTTTTCTTGATTTTATCTTCCTTTTGAGCTCCTGTTGGGAAATTATCTCTATAAATCGTAATACATTTCTTATTGGCTAAAAATAATTTTGCTATACTTCTTGATTCATTTACTTCAATCTTGCTTAAACTCGAATAATAATAAACTTTCTTACTTAAAATAAAAAAACTAGAATCAACAAGTATCTGGTTTGGATTTATAAGTTTAAGAATCAGTAGTATTACAAAAAGTAAAATGGGTATGAATAACAAAAATTTATTTGAATTATAGAGGAAGATTCCAAGAATTAGAGGAATGATTATTATGCCAGACCATTTAAATCTAGCACCAAAAAAGAAATCAGGATTTCCTTTATAACTATAAACTGCTATTTTCTTATTAATCATATTGTATCTGTTTGACATCTAAATCCTGTCCAATGTTGTTGCGTATTCTTGCTATATCAGTGATTATTAAAACAGTAGCCTATTGCTCAGTACTTTGCTGTCAAGTTACTAGAAAGTTGAAGCGGTCTACAATCCTTGAATTTACCTTAGTTCTTTGTTAGGCACTTTTTTTAAAATATTCTTAAAAGTTCACTCTCACCACTTCTTATACCTTTCTCGTTAATGATAATGAGAGACTCCTTAATTCTTCTTTCGTACTTTTCCCGTTCGAAAGGATTTCCATTTTCATCTAGAATTTGACCGCCAAGTTCTTGTTGACAATATTCAACTGCTTCTAACATCATTTCAAACACACTCTCTGGGTCAACAGACCTTGGTAATTGAAAACCAAAGACTAAATTTTCGGGTTTCATTCGTTTATTCTTTATCTCTTCAGGAAAAAAATAACCTGGACTTGTGGTTGTCCAAACACTAAATATTTGCTCATCGCCAAAGTCAGTACCATAATTTTCCCAATGAAATATATCCCCATCACCCCATTTCAATCCAACATTAACAAGTGTGTTCCACATTTTAATTGGTTCAAACTTAGTTTTTGATTGAAGAACAAGGATAACGTCAGTATACAATTCATTTTGAAAAGCTCTTAGGAGTTTGGATTTTTTTACCGCTTCAAAAATTGAGACATTTGGTTTAACTTTGAATTCAACACCAAACTTCTTTAATCTTTTATGCAATTCTATAAGGTAGTTATCCAACCTATCTTCTGTTATATCATTTTCATTATATCTATCTGCTAATTCTATTGCTAACTCCAGTGTATCAAATTCTTTTGGAGAATCTGCATAAATTGCAAAACTCCATTCATTTGAATCTGGAAAATGAGCGTAAAATGTAGAAGAAAAATTTGACCTCCAATCATAGTCAAAAACTTGCATAAACTCTTCTCGATCAAAACGGTAATTATCTGGCGGTGTTATTTCAATTAACCACTCTATTTCTGGTGAACCGCGATAATCATCTTCATCGTTATAACTTTGAGAAACTTCAGGCATCCTTAATTTATCTTTATTGAGGATACCAAGATTTACTTGAGGTTCATTTATAAGGCCTAAATTAGAAACTCTTTCAGAACTCATACTAGCTGACATAAACATTATTTCATCTTTGCTGGATTTATCTTTTCGTAAAAAGTAGAAAATGGAGACCGCTATTAAGATGATTATAATTATAATTGCAATTATGTATTTCATTTTTTAAATATTCATTGTGCATAATCGGGATAGAATAGCGGATTACTCCACCTATCCCCCCGCAGATCCGGATGTACAGTTTTCCCGTATCCCGCTCCTCAGTTAACACGTTTTATTTACTGGTGCATAAATTTAAACATTATGCCTTTATACAACTAAATTTTGTTTGCCTGTTGCTAATTTCTCTGTGAAATCCATTGTTTCCTTTAGTTGATCCATGTTAACTGGCAGTCCCCCTTCCCTACGTTGAGGCACTTCTCCAACTTCAGCGGTACTATGAGGCTGCTCTGACTTCTGCATGCCTTCTCTTTGACTTCGGTTATCCCTTGTCGCAAATACCTGTTACACCTTGTCATTTTCTTAACGCATGGTAATGTTGACAAGGATACATTACCTGCTTGGTGTTTCTTGTTGCTGGTACACCATGACCCCTATTTGCCAGGAGCTATACAGATCTCCTAAGTTCCAAAGAATTCCCTTTATATTCATGCCATACGCTCTGACCACGGTAGTTCTACAGGAATAACCGTAAATTTGTCCCTGTAATTGCTGCCTTCCGGTAAACGTACACCGTGGGCTTAACTACAATTTAATACACTTTTTCGGGGCTGAATAATACGGCCTAAATACTCGCTTGCCGACTACTTTTATTCACCAAATCTTACTTTCATTGGTGTTCATGATCTCCCCTTTGGTCGATTCTGCTATCCTCACGGAATCACCCAGTCGGTTCACTATCACCCTGCTTACGGGCTTTGGATAAGATGGACTTGCACCATCTGGAATTCATTAGCAAATTTCCGTAGCCCTTTGGCTACTTCCCAATGCTTTTGGCTTACGAAGAAGTTACCCTACTAACGGCCTCCTTCTCTTAGCTTACACGGACTGCCGCATGAAGCGTATGGAGATTTAACCTCACAAACTTTTCAGAATGAGCAAAGCCAAATCAGCGATTTGACGTTGATTGCCGAAGCTACAAACCCATCAAAACAAGCTGGACTCCATATGCTTTATTGCGGTTTGTTAGTTGCTGTTATTAATCAGCGATTCCACTAGTCTTAGCACTTTCTTCAAATTTTTCTCTTGCAAAAAGTAATTCAAGCTGAATATCTTCGTTATCTGGTTCAACTAACACCCTGCTTTCTAATTCCCTTACTTTCAGCTGCTCCAATTTGGTCAATGCTTCCGTAATATTATTAGGAATACCTAAACAAACTGTCTCAAACAATTCGGTCTTGTATTCTTCTGCTATTCCGTCATTTAAACTTGAGATATTATTTAAACAACTTTCAATCTCGTTTAAAAGCTCCAATGATTTGGCATTGCTATTAATATCTATCTTATACTCTTCTGCAACAAGTTCTTGATTATTCAGGTAATCGATTCTTTCCCAATAATCATTGATTTCATCGACTAATTGTTTCAATTGCTCATCATCTAAATCGAAACCTGATTCATCAAATTTCGCTTCATGCTTTCTTTTTATATCTTTTAGTTTTTCAACAGAAAATTCTTCAACATCATCTGTTTCTTTATGATGTCTATAGCACATTATCAATAAGTTGCCAAAAGAATTCCTTTCTACGTCATATTGTTCTGGATTATATCTTTGTCCATTGGGTGATACAGCCTCAATGTGGCATACTTGAGCAATTAATTTATTCTTTTCGTTAAAAATGGGATGAGTACAACCTGGAAAAGCACATTGATTTCCACTCTTTGCATATAATGCTCTTAATATTTCTTGTTTTATGTATCTCATTATCTAGCGTGTGAGGTTTTAATAGCAACTAACGTTTACTGGATGAAGCGTAAGGGAGGAAAAACCAACTCAACTTCCCAAATCACCACAGAGCCAAATTTACGTTTTGAAAATTACCTTAAACATAACAAAATTTTCGGGACGAAAATTTGGCGGAGCAACATAGCCGCACAAGCTTCTCAAACTTTCACTGACCCTTATGCTTTATTCCAGATTGTTGGCTGCCGTTATTAATTTTTCAAGAGCTTTCTTCTTTGCTTTCTCTTCAAAGAGTCCTTTTCTAACCTCTGTATTTTCAATTGGTTTAAGTGCCCTTGGGTCACCCAATTTTCTTAATTCATCAATCGCATGACCACGAATTGTTTCGTCTTGAAGAGAGTCTATTAGGGTTTTAAACGATTCTTCAGTTCCAATTTTTCTTAAGGTGGTCATCATCATTTGTCTTGAATTCCCAAATTCTTTGTTTTGGCATAATTTTAATATTTCCTGATAACTAGTTTTATCATCTATTATACTTAATGCATTCCCAACAACCCACAAGTCCAAATTTGGATAATCAATTTTATTTTCAAAGAAACTAATCAGTCTTGATGAAACATTTGATATTCCTTTTTCAGACAAAGCTCGTATTAACATTTCAAGTTCTTTACCTGTCAAAGCTTCTATATATTTTAACAAGATATCTTTATAGGGTTTTGCCGAAGTTTTAGTATTTACCAATATTTCAACTGGACTTAACTCCTTATTCATAAAAAATTGAGTTTCAAGTCCCGCTTTTCTTAATTCCGTATTTAATGATTCAATATTTTGCATACTAATTCTGACTAATCATCAAATCTTATATTTCATAACCCTCTTTAAATTTGAATGTTAATTCAATAATTTAATCTTGCCTTTTGCGAGATGTGGATAATGGCAGCCAACTTTTCTGTAATACCATATGTATTGCCTTTATTTTTCATTTGTACCTAAGTTATACCTATGGTTTTGGGCATCAAAAATAGCCAAATAATTAAACAGATAAGTCATCTAGTGGACTTTTTATTTGGCGCAGGTATTTGTTGCTTACGTGGAAATTATTAAACAAAATAAATGAAAAACTTTGCACAATAAATAGGACTCATCGCTTGGTTTTACAGACCTCTCATAGTCCTATTTATTGGGTGCCGTTATTATTTATTCATTTTAGTTTCAAGCTCTTCAACTTTTCTCCACAAAGTAGTATCATTAGGATTTTTATGAGCATTTATAACTGCCTCTACAAATTCTGGATTATTTCTATGTTTTATTTTCAAGAAAGTATGTTTTGGAAGGAAAACAACAACAAGTCCTATAATAACAAACAAAGCCAACCTTTTTCTAATTTCTTTACTTACTTCGGGATTAATTTTCCGTTTAGTTGCTATGGTTAATATAAGTATTATAATACCTGTCACAACACCAAATAGTCCGTTAATCTTAACATTTGGAAAATTCATATGAAAAAATAAGAATCCTAATACAATGGAGGAAATACTTATACTCATTCCAATCGATAATCCAGTTTCTATACCTATTCCACTTTCAATCTTAAATGCTCCCTTGAATTTCTTATTGTTTATTATTCCAAGTCCAAAAATGAAATAAAATATAGCATATAAAAAAGCTAAAAATGAAATCAAACCAAATACAGAAGTCGCATTAGACATATTCAATATGAATAAAGCTATTATTAGAATCCCTACAATCTTTTCAAAGTTTCTCAGTCTCATAGTAATTTATGTCTTTTTATTTAATGGTACCCACCGTCAGTCTGTCTAAAAACTATTTTTAAGCTTCTTAGAATTCAATATTTAGTTTTAAATGTGTATACCTATCCGAATATTCTAAGTATTCATTTAGGTTTTTAGACACTCTGACGGTTAGTATAACAAGCGTAGCCTGCCGATAGGCGGCTATGATTTGTTATACATTGTTATCTACTGGCTTTTTCTTTTTGGTATTTTGTTAATATTTAATTCTGTTGCTAAGTCGATGATTTTTTGCGGGGTATCAAGAACCTTCTTCAAATCTTCCATGGTCAAATTATTTGATTTGGCTTTAAAGATGAAAGTTCTGAAATTTAGTTTTGAGACTTCTTGGTTGAAGTTATCCGCAAATTTATTTTTCAATTCCAATGTTAAATCTACTAACTTGTTTTTTAAATCTTCCATGAGTTTCTCAATCTCTGAAATCCATTTTTTTTGATTTTCAAGAAAGTCTTTAACTTCTTGTTCTTCTTTATACTCAAGTTTTTGAATTTGCTTATGAACCTGTGAAATTTTCATATTCTCCCAGTCCTTAGATTCAAGAACAGGAATTTGCCATTTAGATTGTTCTTCTTTCCAATAGTCTTTATTGACTTTGATTTGATGAATGCTAAAACTTGTTAATTCAATTGCTGTCAACATTCCTGCATGACAAGCACCAGTATCTATTCCGTAAGTTTTATTCTTTATTTTTGGTTCATCACCAACCACATGATGTCCATAAATTACAGGCTTTTTACCTTGATAGAAATCCGTCCAATATTTCCCTTCTTCGTATTTCCCTTCCAAATATCTACTTCCAGAAGTAGTTCCTGCTAACACTTCTTCCTTTTGTTCGTGGAGATTTTTATCATGTTCAAAGAATGCATGAACAATTATTGCTGAATCCGTTTCATAAAAGTAAGGTAATGACTTCAGCCATTCTAAGAATTCATTGTACTTACTCCCAAATTGAACTTTAACAATCTCTTGAGAATAACTTAGAATCCCATTTAAGTGCTTCCGTTCATGATTCCCCATTAAAACGACTGAATTCTTTCGTTTTCTGAAATACTCAAATAGTTCTACAGATTTGGCACCTCTGTCTACAATATCCCCGAGAGATATTATCAAATCATCATCGGTTATTCCAATTTGCTTGGTCAATTCAATGAATTCATCGTAACATCCGTGTATATCTCCTATGATATATGTTTTGCTCATTTTCTTGTGCTTGTAGATAACACCTTTATATATCTATTGCTTTTATAGTTTTATATATTAACCCAACCATCTCTGTAACTATCTGATTTAATGATCATATATATGTTTTTCATATAATGTGTTATTAGAAAATCCGTAATTAAAAAATTGATATTTATTCTTTACAAGAAAACTCAAACTACTATGTTATTCTTGCCAAAAAAATATTCATTTACATAAAAAAAAGTACGTTTTTTCAAACTTCGTTAACCTTGTGTTTTGAGTCTTCTTTTCTAAGATTTTAGAAAATAGAGTTTTCTTGTGGGTACTTTTAATAAATATTCTCCCTCACTCAATAAATTATTTGTAAAATGTAACCAACAAATCAGTTACCCCAATTTTATCAGAATTTAGTCTTACGACTCTCTCAACCACTTATGAAACTCTATCTGAGATCGAAATTCTTTATCTTCACCTTCAACTACTCTCATTTGATTATCTAACTCATTGTTTAATACCCTTGCCGAGCAATTATCTTTTAATTGCATATCCAATTGCAATTTAATTTCACTCTTCAATTTCTTATCATAGATCGGACAAGCAACTTCAATACGTCTATCAAGGTTTCGGGTCATTAAATCTGCTGATGAAATATACATTTTCTCATCTCCATTATTGCAAAAAACAAAAATGCGCGAGTGCTCTAAATATCTATCAATAATCCCAATAGATTCAATGGCATTTTCTGGTTTATCAAACTCTGATACTACCGAAAACATTCCCCTAACATTAAGTACAACCCTCACACCGGCTTTTTTGGCCTTATAAAGCATCTGAATTAAATCATAATCAACTAAATTATTTACTTTAACATAAATGTAAGATTCTTTTCCCTGGCTGGCATTTACTATTTCTCGCTCAATAAAATTCTCGATAGAATTTCTCATATAAAATGGAGAAACAAGCAAATGATTAAAAAACGGAACCTTATAATTTTTATTAAAGAAATCAAAAACAGCCGATACCTCATTACCAATACCTATGTGTTTAGTAAAAAGTAAGTGATCGGCAAAAATACCTGCCGAATCTTCATTAAAGTTACCAGTACCAACACAAACATAATTGGCCATACGGTTTCTTTCTTTCCTGATTACCTGGCATAACTTGGCATGTACTTTTAATCCTGGTACACCAAAAACTACTTTTACACCTGCCTCTTTTAGATTATTGGCCCATTTTATATTAGCTTTCTCATCAAAACGTGCCTGGAGTTCCATAACCGCAGTTACTTTTTTACCATTTCGGGCTGCATTTTTTAAAGCTTTCATTACTGCCGAATTCTTACCAACCCTGTAAATTGTTATTTTAATTTCTTTTACAAAAGGATCGATAGAAGCTTCTCGCAAGTAATCTATAAAATGATGGAAAGAATGATAAGGATAGTGTAATAAAATATCCTTTTTAGATATTAAAGAGAATAAAGCAGATCGAGGTTCAATATCCTTATGCGGAATTGGTGGTAAAGATGGATAGGTCATACCTTTATTTCCAAATTTAGGAAAAGCGATAAAATCCTTAAAATTATGATACCTACCTCCTCTAATTACCGAATCATCTGTTGTATAGTTCAGCTTTTTTAGTAAAGTTTTTAAAAGGTCATCCGGCATTTCTTTATCGTAAACAAAACGTACAGGGTGAGCCTCTTTTCTTCTTTCTAGTCCTTTGGATATTTTCTTTACATAACTCTCCGAAATGTCATCATTTATATCCAACTCTGCATCACGTGTAAGCTTAAATGTGTAGGCAGTTATTTCATCAAACTTAAACATATAAAACATATCCTTAAGTTCGTAACGAATTACATCATCTAATAATATAACATATTTTTTTCCATCGTTAGATGGAAGCAAAACAAATCTATCCAAAGCAGAAGGGATTTCTACCAATGCATAATTAACTTTTTCCGATGCTTTATCTTTTAAATGTACCGCCAGGAAAATACCATCATCGGCCAAATCTGGCAACGGACGACGCTTATTTATAATTATAGGCATCAAGCTACCTCTTACCTTTTTTTCGAAATATCGTTTTACAAATTCTCCCTGCTCGCCTGATAAATCATTTTCGTTAATAATAAAAATATCTTCTTTGGCTAGTTCTTGGTTTATTTTTTCATATGTCTCTGCAAACAAACGAGTTTGTTTAATAACTATCTTATGAATTTCCTTTAATATCTCCTGTGGTGCACCTCCCTCAAAAACAGTGGTTTTATCTAACTGAACTATTCTTTTTAAGATCGCAACACGAACACGGAAAAACTCATCCATATTGTTAGAGTAAATTCCTAAAAACTTTATTCGCTCAATTAGCGGTACATTTTCACGTGATGCCTCTTGTAATACTCTTCCATTAAACGACAACCAACTAATTTCCTTACTTCTAAAGTTTTTTATGCTCATTGATATATTATTTTTTGATTCTAGATATAATATTTTACGAAAACGTGTTTAAAAGTATGAATTATTTAATTAACAAAGTTATGATTTATTACTAAAAAAGATGAACAAATTATAATGCCAAGGGTTGATATACGGAATACATAATTTACAACAAGATTGGGAATATAATTGTTGTAAAGAGTAACTTCTTAAACAGGAAATAATAAATAACTTAGATGAATACTAGTAGAAACAGACTTAATTTACATGAGATTTTAGAGATGAGGCATTTAACCGAATCTACTTTTGTAATGAGAATTGAAAAAAATGGACTTGAGTTTACTGCAGGTCAACATATTTGTGTAGGACCTCCAAATGGAATACATACAAGAGAATACTCAATATATAGTGCTGAAAATGATCCTTATATCGAAATATTAGTAAAAGAAGTTCAAAATGGATTAATAACTCCTGTATTAAAAAAACTAAAAGTAGGTGATTCGGTAGTAGTTGAAGAACCTGTAGGGTATTTTGGACTTAACAAAAAAGGTAAGGAGAAAAAGAAATACTTATTTATTGCTACGGGTACAGGTATTTCTCCATTCCACTGTATGGTAAAATCATACCCTGAATTAGATTATAAATTAATCCATGGTGTGCGTACTGCAATCGAAGGTTACGAAAGAGATGAATATGAAAATGGAAGGTATTTACTTTGTTCTTCGAGAGATACCAGTGGCGATTATACAGGAAGATTAACAAATTATTTACAAGAAATAAAGATTGATAAAGATTCTGAAGTATATTTGTGCGGAAATTGTAACATGATACATGATGCTTATGATATTCTTGAAAATAAAGGGATATCCAATGAGCAGATTCATGCAGAAGTTTACTTTTAATTGAAAGTAAAAAGACGAAAGTTTGTAAAGTACAATAAGTAACAAAATTTAAACATAAGTGTTATTCTTAGTTCTTTTATCTTTTGTCTAATATAATATAAAGGAGGAATTGTGAAGTATTTTTTAATGACACTGGGGTGTCAAATGAACATGAGTGATTCGGAACGTGTAGCTTCAGTTTTAAATGCTGCCGGTTGCGAAAGGGTGGAAAAGGAAGAAGAGGCTAATTTTATTGGAATACTTGCATGTTCGGTTCGGCAAAAGGCTATTGATAAGGTTTACTCTAAAATATCGAAGTGGAACAAGTGGAAAGACAAAAAAAACCTGGTGACTTTTATATCAGGCTGTATGTTACCTGCCGATAAAGACCGATTTTTAAAACTCTTTGATATTGTTTTTACTATGCCTGAACTACCTCAATTACCTAAAATGTTAGGTGAGTATGGCATAGCTAATCCACTATCTTTAATCGCTGAACCTCAATCAGATGTTGACGAAATTAAACTATTTTGGAAAGTAAAACCTAAATACGATAGTAGTTTTGAAGCTTTTGTTCCAATCCAGAACGGATGTAATAAGTTTTGTACCTACTGTGCTGTACCTTATACCCGGGGAAGAGAAATTTCGCGACCTTCGGAAGAAATTTTAAATGAGGTTAAAGAGTTAGCTCAAAAAGGTTATAAAAGTATCACCTTATTGGGACAAAATGTTAATTCGTACGGTTTAGATAAAAACGGTAGCGAAATAGCTTTTCCAGAGTTATTGGAAAAGATTGGCCAAATGGGTGAAGAACTCGGGAAAGAGTTTTGGGTGTATTTCACCTCCCCCCACCCTATGGATATGACTACTGATATTTTCCATATTATTGCTAAATACGATTGCTTAGGTAAACAAATACATTTTCCCTTACAAAGTGGAGACGAAAAGGTGCTGATTAAAATGAACCGTAAGCATTCGCTGGCTAAGTATAGAGAAAGTATGGTTGCTTTACGCGAAGTATTACCTCAGGCTACTGTATTTACCGATATTATTGTAGGATTTACTGATGAAAGCGAAGAGCAGTTTGAGAATACTCGTAAGGTGATGGAAGAGTTTAAATACAATATGGCTTATATTGCTATGTATTCTCCTCGTCCTGGTGCTGCTTCGTATCGTTGGGAAGATAATATTCCGTTAGAAGAAAAAAAACGTAGATATGCTGTATTGAGCGAAGAACTTTCGAAACATACTTATGAGTACAACAAAGCCATGATTGGAAAAAAAGTTAAAGTTTTGGTTCGTGAACACGATCGTAAGGATGGTTACCTTTCTGGTCATACAGATGGAAAACTTGTAATTCGATTTGAATCGAGTGATGATAGTTTAATAGGAAAAATTATTGAATTAAAAATTACAGATGCAGCTAAATTCTCTTTAGAAGGAGAGCTTGTTGATGTAGCTGTTAGTAATTAGCAAATTGGATAATGGTCAATTGTCATTAGTTGTAAAGCGGTGAGAGCTCCGAAGATGGAGTCTGAAAAATAGAGTTGACCTTTTAGCTAAAATTGCCACATATTAAGAAGAGTATCTTAAATTAAATGTAACTAAGCAATATCCAAAAGCTCATAGCTATTAGAGGTTAGTTACATTTTTATATAACTAAAAATATTTGCCTGATTCACTTTATTAGTGAATCAGGCTTTTTTAATTTCCTTATATCCAACTTCATATTTTAAATATTAATAAGTAAATTCAGTATAGAATTTTTTATCTAGTAACAACTTGTAAATACATAACATAACACTGGATTACAAGCTAAGAATTCAAATTATAGATACATATAAATCTATTCTTAATAACTTAAATACAGCATTATGAAAAATCTATTCTTTATTCTACTCATTTTCTTTTTCTTTCAATTTTCATTACAAGCCATTGAACCAGCATGGCAAGCTTCTTTCGAGAAATCAATTAACTGGCAAAAAGTTACTAACCTTGGTTATTTAATTGTAAATACTACGGATGGCCTACATGGTATTGATCCTGAATCTGGTGATGTTATATGGACTTCTGTTCAATTTGCAAATCTACCTATAGAAACCTTTAAGCAAGTAGAAGGATCTCCATTCTTCAAAATTGAAGTTTTAAAGGGAGAAAAGCCCCAAGTGTATATTATTAATCCTGTTGATGGACAATTGCTTTTTGATTCGAGTAAGGAAGAAGTAAGTGAAATGTTAAGCTATAATATTTTACCAAAATCCAATCAATTATTGGTTGTTGCCATAAAAAAAGGAAACAGTGGAGCTTCTCTATTTATGTATAACATTGAAAATGGTGAAAAATCATGGGTCAATGACAAACTATTTTCTGTTAAAGTAGAAACTGGATTAAAAGGTGGATTAGGTGCATTTGCTAATAAATTTGCTTCTGAGATGGGAACCTCTATGAATGCTCAAGGTTTAATTACTGATCCAATTGAAATAAGTGCTACTAACATGTTACTTATTCACCCTAATTTTGTGTACAGCATCGATACTGAAAAGGGCGAAGAAAAATGGAAGTTTCCAATAGAAGGAGGAGGAGCTACAACTGCCAAAGTATACTTTAAAGATGGTAATAAAGATATTATGTACCTTTCTACAGAAAAAAAGGAAACCCGACAAGTTACTTCATCTTCGGAACCAACAACTGTTTATTACAATCCAATATTTGCTATTAACATAGAAAATGGTAGTGCAGTTTGGAAAAAACAATTTGTAGGCAAGGGACAATTAAACGATATCATTTTTGATAAACGAGGTCTAATTGTTTGCCCACGAGCTCCTAAGCCTTTTATTAACATGGTTGATTACAATACAGGTGAAGGACAATGGGGTAAAAAAGGAAAAGGCTTAAAAATTAAAGGTGCAATTGTTGGCTACAATAAACTAGAAGGTAATTATGCAATTACAACTGGCTTTGATAATGCTTGGAACAATGCTGGTGAAGAATACTATTTAAATGTTTTAAATCCAGAAACTGCAACTCTAAAATTTGAAAAGTACGAAAAATTAAAAGGCAACTTACGCATGAGTAAGTTGGTAGATAAAGGAATGCTTTATGTTACTTCCAGAGAGATCAATATTTTAGATTTAACAACAGGTAGTAATATTTTTAGTAAGTCTATTGAAGCTGCCAAACCTCTTGATCCAAGCAAATACGATCCTGCCAAACACGGATTACCTTTTAGACAAAAAGAAGACAAACTATATGCATACTCTTCAAAAAGTAATACTGTTTATGAGGTAGATACTAAAGCTGCAACCATGAAGCCACTAATGGAAAACATAAAATTTGAGGGTAAAGAAGAACCTTCGAATCTAGAAATTACTGAAGATGGTATTATTTTATCTTCGGACCAAAATATTTTAAAGATTGGATTTAATGGAAATAAAATATACCATACCTATTACCCTGCTCCAAAACAACCTGGATTATTAAAAGTATTGCATGCAGCAAATGCTATTAGAGCAGCATATTACACTGCTGCATTTAGTGCTGCATCTGCAGATTTAGCTATGATAAGTAGAGATGCCGACGATGCCAACACTAAAAAGATAGCTTCTGCATGGTCTGATGCATTTGCAGATGGTGCTGAAGTAGGCATGGCATATACAAAGAATTCGGCACAAATGGTATTTAAAAGATTTAAAGCCTCTGCAAAAAGCCCGAATTACATGTTTGTATTAACAGAACCAGTTAAAAGACAATATGCACTATATCAAGTAAGTAAAACTGATGGTCAAAAGAAAGAAGAAATTAATTTAGGAAAAGATAAGGAGCCTTCGTATGAAGTTGACCAGATCTATAGCTACATCTATTATAAAAAAGGTGAAAACGAAATTGCTTGTTACAAGTTTTAATAACAAATTAAATTAAGAAACTCTCACTTAGGTGGGAGTTTTTTTATATACAGTTCGGCAAATTCCAAAAGTTTCAGAAATAACACAATGGACGAAGGCTTGCTAAGCATAATTAACAAATCTTAACCTATGCAAATGTTCACTTTTTTAGTAAGCGTACCTCGCTATTTTACTTTTACAAAGAATAAAAAGCACAATTGTTCGTTAAGTCTTCTCAGTATAATATTGTATGTTAAGCAAAGGAAATAGTTTGATTAAATACTTTGTTTAAGCACCTTGTAAATAAGCCTCTTGTTTTTTGTCTTTATTCTAACAGTCTATTGATTTCAATAACGTTTTATTAATTAGTGCCTACAAGAAAACTCTATAATTTTAAAGTCTTTGATAAGAAGGCTCAAAATACAAGGCTTGCGAAGCCGGAAAAAACGGAGTTTAACTTGTGTAAATGAGTATTTTTCTGGCAAGCGAAACGAAGTAGTTTGAGTTTTCTTGCAAAGACTAATTAAATTCCATATGTTTCTGTGTGATATTTTAAACAAATTCAATTAATCTTCTATTTGACAGGAGCATAAATCAGATAATATTAGTATCTTCATATTAAGCCTGTTAATAACAATAAAATTGTTTGATAATAAAACATTCACATTGTATGAATGTTTTAATAAGTGTGGCCAAAAACTTATTTGTTATTAGTCATTTATTTATTCTACATAACCTTCACTCTGGGGATCATTACTTTTTAAGTAAGTAAAGTATAAATTATAAACAATACTTATTATGTGTTTAAGCAGTATCGTTGGAATAAAAAAAAATATAGGATTGTTGGCCATTATATTTGGCTTATCTTTTCTAAATATATACGCAAGCAAGAATAATATTAATGAAGAAGAGAAAACTATTGATAATATTGAATACTCAACACTTTTAAGCGAAAGCACAATAACCGATTGGCTATTTATTTTCATATTATTATTGCTGGTTGCGTGTTTTTATTTTTTAACAACAAATAAAACTACCAGGTTAAAAATCAAGATAAAAGGACAGATTCTTTTTATTTCATTTGCTTTAATAACATTCCTATCTGCAGTTGGATTAGTTAGTTGGTATTATATGGATAAAATTGGTAAGGAGTTAAATTCAATTGCCTATGAGGATATTCCATTAACAAAAATAGTTTCGGCAATTGAAACTCATCAACTTGAGCAAGCAATAACTGTAGAAAGAGTATTAAAGCACTATTATGATGATCCATTGACAAACCAGGAAAAAATAAATCAGCTAAAAATTCATTTTAAAGAGTTACTCAATAAATCAAACAAGGAAATAAAAGAAGGGGAGAAACTATGTGAAGAAGTAATTCTTCATGAAAAAAATGAATTGGTAATAAATGAATTTAAATACGTTTTAAGCGAATTAAAAGCAATAGAAAAAGAGCATGACCATTTTAATAAGGATGTACTTAAGTTATTTACAGCACTTGAAAATAATCAAGTAGAAGAAATTCATACCTTAGAAAAAATGATTGAGAAAGAAGAAAACGAATTAGATGAAGCTTTAATTAAACTTTTAATAGAAATAGAGAAATTTACCGAAGAAGCTGCAATAAAGGCTAAAACAGATGAAAACAAAGCCATTGTTGTTAATATATTTATTTTGCTTATTGCCCTCATTTCCGGAACATTATTAGCCACAAATCTATCTAACCGAATCTCTTACTCTATAAACAAATTGTTATATGTAAGTAACAACTTTAAAGAAGGTAATTTAAATGTAAAAATAGATTTAAATAATCATGATAAAGATGAAATAGCTGATTTAAATGCATCTATGCATACCTTAACAGAAACTCTGCGTAATATAGTTTCCGAAATCGTTTCTGGTGCTGAAAATATTGCTAGTGCCAGCCAACAACTAAGTTCTGTCTCTCAGCAATTAAGTCAGGGAGCTAATGTTCAGGCTTCTTCAACCGAAGAGGTTTCAGCATCAATGCAACAAATGATTTCCAGTATCGAAAACAATACTGATAACTCTTTGCATTCTAAAGATATCTCTCAAAACACATCAAATGAAATATTAAACATTTCGCAAAAAACTACTGAAAGTTTAGAAGCTGTAAAAACAATTACGGATAAAATAAAAGTGATTAATGATATTGCCTTTCAAACAAATATACTCGCATTAAACGCATCGGTTGAAGCTTCCAGAGCTGGAAATAGTGGTAAAGGTTTTGCTGTTGTAGCTACAGAAGTAAGAAAACTTGCTGAGAATAGTAAATTAGCTGCCGAAGAAATTGTTGAGTCAGCCGATATAACTTTAAACGTTTCTGAAGATGCAGAGTCTTTAGTGAACAAAATTATTCCAGAAATAAATAAAGTCTTTCAACTTATTGAGGAAATAACAAGTAACAGCCTTGAACAAAAATCTGGTAGTTCTGAAATTAATGATGCAGTGCAAAATTTAAATCAAATTACCCAGGAAAATGTTGCTGCATCGGAAGAATTAGCTACTAGTGCAGAAGAATTAGCCAGTCAGGCAGAGCAATTAAAAGCTACTATTTCGTTCTTTAAAGTTAATGAGAATTAGGTGTATACCTAATACATTCTTTGAAATTAATCCTAATGGAAAATGAAGTTAGAATTGTTATGATAAAAATATTTAAAGTGACGTATTTGTGTCACTTTTGTTTTTATACAAAAGCTAACAAATTGGTTTTCTCATCATTGAAATAACAAAAAAGGGCATCCCTAAGAATGCCCTTTCCAAATCCTGTATTATCAAACACTACTTCTTAATAATTTTAATAACTACATCATTTACTTTTACTAAATACATTCCTTTATTAAGGCTTGATATATCAACTCTAGTACTTTTAATACGGTCATTTATTAACTTAGCTCCATTAATACTGTATACTTCTAACATATAACCCATATAACTTTCGTCAATTTCAAGAATTCCACTTGTTTGATTAAACCATACAATATTACTTCTTAATTCTTGAATTAAAGTAGCTACATCAATTGTTAGCGTTCCATTTTGATATGAGAAATCATAGTTTACATCCGACCCGCCAGAAACGCTAATTGTATAATCTCCTGCAGGACTGCTCTGGGTTGCCGTACAAGTTGCCTCTGGTTTGTTACTTAAATCATCTACTGTATCACCACCCACAAAACCAGTTATTTGAAAAGTAAATTCAGGATTAACTTCTCCTTCTTTTTTAGTTTTATCGTCTGCTACAACAAGTAACGTAACTTTTGCTACGACTACATCAACACTACCCGAAACTGTAGTATAATTAGATGCATCCGCCGGAGTAAAAGTAACAGATGCACTGTATGTACCTGCATTTGGTGTTGTTGTTCCACTATCATAAGTAAATGATCCTGATACTGATGCCGATCCTCCTGATAAAGTAGCTGTATTTAAATCATCTCCATAGGTGATTCCGGCTGCTGATGGCCATGCACTTACATCTGGGGTAGCTTTTGCTACAGTTACATCAACACTTCCAGAAACTGTAGTATAATTAGAAGCATCCGTTGGCGTAAACGTTACTGCTGCACTGTAAGTACCTGCATTTGGTATTGTTGCTCCACTATCATAAGCAAATGATCCCGAAACTGATGCCGATCCTCCTGATAAAGTAGCTGTATTTAAATCATCTCCATAGGTGATTCCGGCTGCTGATGGCCATGCACTTACATCTGGGGTAGCTTTTGCTACAGTTACATCAACACTTCCAGAAACTGTAGTATAATTTGAAGCATCCGTTGGCGTAAACGTTACTCCTGCACTGTATGTTCCTGCGTTTGGTGTTGTTGTTCCACTATCATAAGCAAATGATCCTGATACTGATGCCGATCCTCCTGATAAAGTAGCTGCATTTAAATCATCTCCATAGGTGATTCCGGCTGCTGATGGCCATGCACTTACATTTGGGGTCGCTTTTGCTACAGCTACATCAACACTTCCTGAAACAGTATTATAGTTTGAAGCATCCGTTGGTGTAAAAGTGACTGCTGCACTGTAAGTACCTGCATTTGGTGTTGTTGTTCCACTATCATAAGCAAATGATCCTGATACTGATGCCGATCCTCCTGATAAAGTAGCTGCATTTAAATCATCTCCATAGGTGATTCCGGCTGCTGATGGCCATGCACTTACATCTGGGGTAGCTTTTGCTACAGCTACATCAATACTTCCTGAAACAGTGTTATAGTTTGAAGCATCCGTTGGCGTAAACGTTACTGCTGCACTGTATGTTCCTGCGTTTGGTGTTGTTGTTCCACTATCATAAGCAAATGATCCTGATACTGATGCCGATCCTCCTGATAAAGTAGCTGTATTTAAATCATCTCCATAGGTGATTCCGGCTGCTGATGGCCATGCACTTACATCTGGGGTAGCCTTGGCAATTGTTACATCAACACTACCTGAAACTGAACTATGATTGGTTGCATCAATTGGTGTAAAAGTAACTGATGCACTGTATGTTCCTGCATCAGGAGTGAGCGCTCCATTATCATAGGTAAATGTACCTGATACAGAAGCTGTTCCTCCTGTTAAAGTAGCTGTACTTAAAGCATCTCCATAGGTTATTCCGGCTGCTGACGGCCATGCACTTACATCTGGGGTAGCTTTTGCTACAGCTACATCAATACTTCCAGAAACAGTGTTATAGTTTGAAGCATCCGTTGGCGTAAACGTTACTGATGCACTATATGTTCCTGCATCTGGAGTAGTTGCTCCACTATCATAAGCAAATGATCCTGATACTGATGCCGATCCTCCTGATAAAGTAGCTGTATTTAAATCATCTCCATAGGTGATTCCGGCTGCCGATGGCCATTCACTTACATTTGGTGTGGCTTTGTTAATTGTTAAAGTTTGAGATTGTCGAGTAGCTGCATTATAGGTTGCATTTCCAGCCTGATCGGCATGTATGGTGCATGACCCTACTGCAACTATATGAATTTTACCACTCACTATTGTTGCAATATTCGTATTTGAACTGCTGTAAGTTACATCTAATCCACTACTTGCTGTAGCACCTGGGTCAAAGTCTGCATCACCATAAGTTACTGCTGATATTGCATTAAATGTAATAGTTTGTGATTGTTTTGTTGTAGTAAAAGTTTCAACACCTCCGTACGATGTACCCTCTCCATTAGTAGCATAAGCTTGAAACGAATATTGAGTATTTGGAGAAAGTGACCCTATTGATTCACTAAACGTTCCTGTTCCTGAACCATTATCATCTTTTGTAACCCCTGTTCCTCCAATTTCCGGATTGCTATTAGTTGATGTTACAGAATAAACAATACCTTTCTCCGTTACTGCATCTCCCCCATCACTGGTAACATCACCTCCCAAAGTTGCCGAAGTAGCCATTACAGATGTTGCTGAAGATGTAGTTAATGTTGGAACCGAAGCAGATGGAGCAATCTCATATTCAAAATCATCAATAGCTGCATACCTTAACGATCCCGTAACTTCAACTTCCAACTCATCTATTTTTGTTGTATTGTACGAACTAAAATCCATGTAAGTAAATCCTAGCTCACTACCCAAATTAGTATTTATATCACCACTTAACAAAGTAACCGTGTATTCAGTACTCCCATTAAGTTTTCCCCTAAAAATTACAGTTCCGCTATTATCTGGATCGTTAGCATCCTCTGATGGGTAAACCCAAAAACCATGAATATAAAAATCATCAGAAGAGTTGGTAATAGAACCAATTATTCCTGCCGTCGATAACACATCATTTCCATTTCCAACATATCTATCATCTCCACCATGTCCATAACCACCTAACTCATCAATGGAAAAATTGCTAGTAATTGTAAAAGAATTTCCATTATCGCTAAACGATTTTGATCCTGCTGTTTCAGTACTAAAAGCTTCGGTATATTGCTGAGAATACAGGAAACTTAAATTCGATAATATTAAAGCTATAATTAATAGCAATTTAATAGATTTAAGCAGTGTAAAAGTTGTTTTCATAACATCTGATTTTAAATTAGTATATTATTTATTCTATATATAAGTTAATCCCATAATTGTGTTTAAGCAATGAAAGAAAAGGTGTTTAAGGCTGTTGTTAACGATTTAATAACTTCTGATGATCGATTTGAAGAAAAAATAAATCAGTTAAAGTATCTTGAAGATTTACTTATCCGGACTATTGGAAACGACATTGACAAAAACACACAACCTACTGATATAATACTAACTAAAGGAATAGCCATTAATCCAGAACTAGCCAGAAACTGTTTTCAGGATTATTTTAGGACTTACTCATTTATGTATGGTGTATACAAATGCGCTACAGAGAAATTAAAACAACATAGCACAAAGCTAAATATATTGTATGCTGGAACTGGTCCTTATTTAACTATTATACTTCCACTCTTATTTTTACTTTCTAATAAGGAAATAAATATTACAGCATTAGAGATTAATGAACATTCTCATTTTATTTCTAAACAACTAATTAAAGAACTTAAAAAAGAAAGTTATTTTAAACTTGTTTCTTGCTGCGATGCTCTAACGTATGCAACTGCTGACAGGTTCGATATTATTATTTCGGAAACAATGGATAAAGCATTATCGAGAGAACCCCAGGTAGCCATTTTTTCCAACCTCATTAATTATCTTAAACCTAATGGCCACTTGATACCTGAATTTATTAAAGTTAACCTGTTGGCCTCTTCTGTTTATTTAGAAAAAAAAGTTATGCCAAAATGGATGCATAATTCCATAAACCAAAACTATAATCATCACCGTCAATTTGTTGATTGTATTTTGATAGCTAACAAGCCGTTTTATAAAATGATTAAAAAAACAAAATCCAACCAATATTGGCTAAAGTCAATTCGTACCAAGGATATTAAAAGAAATCTCAACGAATTGTTACTAATCACCGAAATTAATGTATATGATGATATTTTTATAAAAGAAAATGAATCATGGATTACCCAAAAAACAATATGCTATTCCTTAACAGATGAGTGTTATGGAAAAAATTTTGATGTTTTTTATGTAAATGATCAAAATCCTCGTATTGAGCTTACTCCCATTATTTAAACACATAAATAAGGATTTTGCCAACCAGTAACATTTTCTTTATGAATTGATTCAAAAACATCATTATCGTATTTCAAAGAACAACCTTGGTCAACTACTATTTTTTTGACCATTTTATTACTTATTTCAATCTTTTCTATATCTATTGTTGGTAAGGTATATTCCGAATCAAGGTTAAAGTTTCTTTCACCCCGAGGGGAAACAACCTTATATTCTTTTAGATTTTTTACTACCTCTTTCCAATCTTTCTTTTTTATTTGAGGATATAATTGATTAAAAGCCAATCCCATTTCGTAACCCAATAAGGAGAAAACATCTGCTTTACCTCCTGTTTGTTGTAAAAAGCTAGCCTTAAATTTTTTATTTAATTCATCTACCCTATTATAGTCCCACATTGAAGCTGAATAAAACTTTAAATCCAGATTTCGTACTTTATCCAAGATTTCTTCCGAAGCCATATGAGCACTAACAACTAATGGAATATTGCCTCCTAAGCCTGACTTTTTAAATTCATCAAAGAATTCAAATGCTTCTGTACCACAAAAGAGAGCATGTAAATACGATGGTGACGTTTTTTTAATCTTCTCAAAAAAATCCTGAACTTGGCCTATAACCTGCGATTTACCTTCTTTGTAAGGCAGAACCAAGTAATCAATAAACTTAGAGCCTGCATAAATAGTTCCTTGCCTAAAAGCACTTTGTAGATGATAACCCGAATCGTACAAAGGCATTATTACTAATCCTTTATCTCCAAACTTTTTTTGTGTCCAATAACCCAATGCAAACTCCGATTGCCATAACTGGAAACTATTATAAAATACTGTGTTACTTAATTGGTTTACATACGGTATGTATTCACCCATATCAAAAAAGAAAGCTACTTTATTATGGCTCTCTATAATTGGTATTAATTCGGGAACAGAACGGTAACTAATTATTCCCGAAACTATGTCTACCCTATCGTATTGAATTAACTTTTGAACAGCTTCCTTTACTACTTTATCTCCACCTTGCTTTATATATTCAGGAATAAACTGGAACTCTTCTTGATATTTTGAAGACATTGAACAATAGAAACCATTCACAATGGATGGAATCATATTTGGGTAGATAGATGAATACGGTGTAAGTATTCCAATTTTTGTTTTATTGTTATTGAACTGCATTGATATTTATGTATTAAAGAGTGCGACATATCAAGACTAAATGCTTCTTACTGAAAGGTCCTGATATTCTTCTTGTTATTCATTTTAAAATCATATCCTTTTAGCAATATTTAATTAGTATTTGGGCTGTAGCGTTATTTACAAACATTAGTTTATTAAGTTTGAATAACATATATTTTTGATAAGCTATTGTTTAAGGATTTCCACTATTTTGTAATGGTTTATAAATAGTGGAAATCATCATAATAATTTAACTAATAACTATTTAGTTCCTGGACGGATATAATCCTTGCATACTAATAATATAGTTTACTGCTAAAAAGGGTTGCCTATTCTCATGGGGCTGAGTATCTCCCTGACTACCTGTATTTAAAGATATTGTAGGTGCTTGGTCGTTATAAATATTACTAGCTGTTGCACGTCCAGCTGAACTTGCTGCAATTGTTGTTGCATTATTTTCTCCCGGTACTGTTTCAGCTCCATCCACAGCACTAGCCTTAACAGGATGTGCAGGTACTTGATTCATACTTAAAGTAATTATCTCAAAACCTCCGGCTTGACCTAAAAAATAGTTAGATAAACCAGTACCTTGTCCAAATCCAATTGGCACACGACCTCTTAAATCAGGAAGTGCAAAATTACTTCTGCCATCCCCTCCATATGTAGTTCCTAATAGCGAATACAAAGCCTGATTGTCGGCAATACTAATAAGAGTACCCGAGCACATTGCCCATAATCTTGGAGCCCAATTAAGAGGCCAAACACAAATCATTGATAAAAACGAGTCCATAAGTAACAATTTAAAGTGTTGTAATTAAAAATCTTCTAAAAACATTTTTTAATTGATGATACAGCTCAAAAGCTATCATATTGAATATCTACAAAAGCGATTTTTTATAAATCTAGTATAGCGTTCAAAAAAATAACAGGTAATAGATCTGTCTAACCCAATCGAGCTATTACATTTGTATTTCACTTGCAATCAGCGCTCTAATCTTATTTTTTATTTGGATCGACTTTAAACTTTCGACTTAGTTACTTCATGAACTGTCTACTAGTTTCTTGATGGAAATAATCCATCTAATGCAATTATGTAATTAACTGCTAAAAAAGGTTGTCTATTCTCATGAGGCTGAGATGATCCTTGACTACCAGTATTTAAAGTTACCGTTGGAGTTTGGTCGTTATAGATATTACTGGCTGTTGCACGACCAGCTGAACTTGCTGCAATTGTCGTTGCATTATTTTCTCCAGGTACTGTCTCTGTTCCACCTACAGTACTAGCCTTAACAGGATGCGCAGGCACCTGATTCACACTTAGATTTATCATTTCGTAACCTCCCAATTGACCTAAACCGTAACTGGTCAAGTTAGGACCATGTCCATATCCAATAGGCACACGACCTCTTAAATCGGGAAGTGCAAAGTCAGTTGTTCCATTTCCTCCATAAGTATTGCCAATTAAAGCATACAATGTACTATTTTGACTTATTTGAAGTAATTGTCCCCAACAATTAGCCCATTTTCTATGTGCCCAATCAAGAGGCCATACACAAATCATTGAAATAAATGGTTCCATAATATTTAAATTTAATGGTTAATAAACAGTGTACATATTCAGAGATTTAATTCTTGGTAATTTTGTTTTTTCATACCTAAAGGTTAAAAACTTAGAGTTTCTTAGGTCATCTGAAGGAAGTTCTTGTGGAAAATTAAGTGTACAATCCTCTTCTTTTAAAACATAACTTTTATATACCTTAATGGTTGTACTCAATCTAATTTTCTGCTCATTACCAAAAAAGTCAGGAATTAGAAATGTTTTTTCAATATCAACATCTGAAATATTCTTCTTACTAATATTAAAAACTTCAGCAACGTTAACTCGTTCCTCCTTTTCCAGCTTTAATTCTTTTTTATTCCAAACTCCATTAGAGCTCACTTGTAAACCAATAACAATTTTTTCCGGTATAAATATGGCATGTTCTTGCATCTGAGGAATCAGGTTTTGCATAATGGCTACCTGCGGTTCGTTTTTGAGTGCTGCTTGCATGGTTTCCGATATAATAATATCATACTTTCTATCCATTTTAAACTCTGCTGCATCAGCTAATATATAGTTATTAATGTGAGAATTAAGATTGAGAGTTTTAATGATTCGTTTTACAGAATTTAATGAGGTTTGATTAATATCCAATAAATCAACGGTTAATTTTAAATGTTTATATTTCAATAGTAAGGGAGTACTTAGAGTACCATATGGTCCACAACCTGCATAAAGAATTTTAATCTCGGTTATTCCTTTTTGCAAATGCATATCTTCAATAGCTTTATTAATTCCTCTTAAAAAAAAGGCTGTCCTTTTCATATCCATAAGGCAAAATGCAGCCTCTGAGGTTGATATAGCCTTTCCTGAGCGGAGAAATAGTTCTTCATCATTTTGATTATTAAACGTAACACCAGATACAGAACTGTATATTTCGTACATACAGTCAACCGATTTTTTCATTTCTCCAACTGAATTACCGCAGTTAAGAATAGTATTTGTTGCGTTTTTTAAAAGGCTTCTTAAATTAATTATATCGGTATTATGCATGATTATACTGTTTCTTGAAACTGATTCTTAATAGGTTGTTTTGTTTCTAAGATTAATTTTTCCGAATCATATTTCATAATTGTTGGAGGTGCAAATGGACCTCCAAAATAAACCCTATCCTTAACCGTTTTGGCATTCATCCAATACTTCATCTGTATGCGTGGCATTTGAACATTGTTTCCATAATAATGAGGCAAACCATATATTCCATATACGATTACAAACCTTGTACCTTCAGTATTTCTTGGAATCCCTCTGTGCCATGCTCTTTGATCTAATAACACAGCATCTTCCATATTTAATGTTATTGACTCCACTAATGCACCTTCTCCAGGTTGTAAGCTTATATTTCTATGAGAACCAGGAATAATTTGTGTAGGCCCATTGTCTTCATCCATATCTTCAAAGTAAAAGGCCAAAAAAACGTCTGCCGGATAATGGTACTCTTTCCCTGGCATACCATCTGGTTGTCTGTCTTTGTGCCATCCTGGTGCGTATTTTCCTTTGGTTTCATTGGTTTCTATTACAATAATAGTTGTATGTATCGATGGCATTAGTTTAGTTTGTGAGCCAGATAATGAGTATGGAAGAACCTGTCTGGCCTTAGGAGCTAATGCTGCTTGTAAATAATGATGTGAATCGTCTGGTAAAGTATAACCTAATCCAGTATTGTACATTATATGTTCTAAATGATCTTTAAACAAGGGTACCGATTCGCGTTGAAATATATTGGGAAGAACAGCATAACCTTTAATTTGAAACTCATTTATCATCATATCAATTTCCTCTTGGGTATAGAGAGTATTATTGAATTCTAGTAAAGTGCTATCCATATGACATTTACATTTAATTAAAGAATCCTATTTTTTAACATTATTAGATCATCTATCTTATTATACATGAAATAATGCCTAGTAATAAATAATTAATAACCATCCATTTAACAATAAGTAATTAGAATTTTTATCTAAATCCTAAAAATGGTCTATAGTGTTATATGAAGTTAAGTGCTAAAAAACACCAAAACAATAACCCTTTTGTACTGTATTTTATGTTTCGTCAATAATATTTTTTAGGTGTAATTAAATAAGTACTGTGTCACATATTGGTTTTTAATCCCAGATATGTCATTGGAGTATTGTAATGAAGATTCAAACAACAATAAAATCAAGTATTTGGGTGAAGAGTCATAGCCGAAGCTATGCTGACGAGCATAAATGCAATGAAATGATTGATTTTGAAGATGTTTGAAGATGTAATAGATAGTCTAATGACATTTCTGGGTTAATTGTTTTGGATAGGAAGTATTAAGAAAAAAAGGAAATTAAAGTGGGAGAACAAAGAAGGGAAAATGAAGATAGGCAAATTGTACTCATACCGATTTCAATATGAGGTCAGCACTAAATAATTTTAGAGATATTAGTTTTATCTAATTTTGTAACGCTGAATAAAGCTAACAGAATGAAAGTATAACGCTAATATCATAGGGATATTGGCAATTATAATATTTCAATCATCTTTTACTAATAATGATAAAATATGGTAAATGTTTCTGCTTTTCAAACAATTACCAATTACAATTGGCTAATAACCTGTATCCAACTTAATCCAAAGACAATTATAGAATGGTACAAGATTAATTCGAAAAATTTAGACCTAAATATTTCGAACGCAATTTTCTGGATTAGAAACAACATAAAAATAGAAAGTACTGCCCTTATCTGGCTCCGACTCCAACCTAACATCTCCACCTAATAAATTAACCAGATACTTAACAATACTTAATCCTAATCCCATTCCCTCATATATTTTATGATTATAATCTACTTTTATAAAAGAACTAAAAACATTATCCTGCTTATCTTTGGGGATTCCAATTCCAGAGTCTTTTACAATACATAAAAATATATCCTTACCCCACACTTTAGATGGTATATCAAATCCAAAATCTACTAAATCTTCAACAACAATGGTTTTTGTAGTAATCTCGACATAACCATTATCAGTAAACTTAAATGCATTAGATAAAAGGTTATCTATAATTTGAGTAAGACGCTCTTCATCAGATACAAAAGCACTTTTTCCTCCATCTATTTCCAAGTTCTTCCTAAACTCGACATTATTTGAGTTATACTTACTTAAAACACTCTTAATCATGTTATTTAAGCATACATCTTTCAAATTAATTTGTAAATTTTCCGACTCCATTTTGGAAATATCAACAATGTCATGAATGATTCTTAATAGCTTCCTACCATTTGTATTGATGGATGCAATTGCTTCTTTTCGTTGCTCTGTTTCATTATGATCTAAAGCATCAAGCAAAATACTAAATCCCATTATTGCATTCATAGGTGTCCTGATTTCGTGAGATAGGTTTGCTAAAAAAGTTGATTTTAGCATGTCCGATCTTTCTGCTTTATTTTTAGCAACTTCCAAATCCATGATTCGTGCCCGCACAATTTCTTCAAGATTATTCCTATGAATTTCTAACTCTGTTTTTTGATTTAATATTTCTTCGTGCGACCATTCCAACTGCTCAAACGACCTAGCCAACTTATTGTTAGCAATAACAAGCTCTTTTGTTTTTCCATCCACAGCCTTAGCTAACTTTAACTCTTTGCTTTGATGCGAATTAATAACTCGTTTAAAAATTATGAAAACTATTAGTATTATAAATGCAATAAGCGCAATCTTAAAATAGAGTGTTTCATAAAATCTCGCCTTAACTTTTATGTTTACATAATCTGTTTGCTCGGATAAGTGTCCATCTGCGTTTAATCCTTTTAACAATAGAGTATACTTTCCTGGTGGTAATTTGGGATAAATAATTGGTACCTTAGCATAATCAATATGCCATTCTTTATCATACCCCTTAAGTTTCCACTTTATTTTATTATACTTTGGATGTGCAAAGTCAAGTACCGAAGTATAAAACTTAATTTGACCTGTAGGTTTATCTAATACAATTTGTTTATCGTATATATGATTAATTTCTTCATTAAAATCCTTTTGATGTTTTAAAGTATTATGTTCTATAGTCCATGCTTTTACATAAACCGGAGCATCATATTCATTTCTTTTAATTTCTGTCGGATTAAATTCAACAATCCAATCAATACCACCAAAAAGAATAGATTCATCATTATTTTTATAACTAGATCTTTCGTTAAATTCATCACATAATACACCATCCGCACGGGTATAATTAACAACCTCTTTAGTATATGGATTTACTTTTGTTAATCCAAAGTTAGTAGACACCCAAATGTTATTTTGGTTATCTTCTTCTATTGCATAAACATTATTTTCAAGTTTATTTTCAGCCAATTCATACGATAAAGTACTATCATTAGGATTATATGCTAAAAGTCCCGCCCCAAAAGTAGGTAACCAAAGCCTTCCAATTGTATCCTGAATGGCATTTAAAATGTAACCTGGATTATCTCTAAACGATTGATATTTTGACAACGATATGATATCAAATTTTTTTCTCTTTATATCAAATTTGAAAATTTTATCTGAATGGGTGGTTATCCAAATCGAAGATGAATCTTTACTCATTATAAGAGAATTTACTAACTCACATTCAATATCAATAATATTAGAAGGAAACTGATAAACCTGACTAGTTTCTTTCTCTATATCAAATAATAATAGATTTCCACTACCTCCAATCCATATTTTAGAATCATTAATTAATGCCCTTGTAATCTTATTCTTTTTATTTCCCTCATTACTGTCTACAATGTGAGGAAAATGAAAATACTTCTTCTTTCTATAATCATACTTGTGTAATCCATTTCTGGTAATAAACCACATATTACCCCAACCATCTTCAACTATTTGGTATACTTTAGTTTTTAAATCTATCTTTTCTGCAGAGTGTTTTTTATTTATATCCTTTATATGAAAGAATCCGCTATGAGTATGAAACCATAATTCGTTTCTTGAATCTTTACAAATAGCAAATACAGAGCTTGAGATATTATTGGTTAAATTGGATATTTTGTATTGTTTAAAATTTGAAAAGTTGCTATTGTACTTAGATAATCCTCGTTTTGCTCCTATGAGCATTATATCCTGATTTTTAAGAAAATTTATATCAAGAACTTGTTTATAGTGACAATTGCTTTTTGCTAAATGTTTATTTAATCTATCGTAGAAGAATATTCCATTGTCGACTACAGATACCCAGATGTTATTATCTTTATCTGTTTCAATATCTTTTATAATGTTTTTAACTGGAAGCTCTGCAACTAATTTAATACTACCATCTTTCTTGTTAAACCTTATAATCTTTTTTCCAACAAAAAATAAAAAATGGTCATCTCCATCCTCAATTAAAACCTTTACCTTCCAAAAAACACATTTTTGTCCGTTTAAGTCTTTTTTATCTGTAAAACTATATCTATCAACAAATTCTCCTTTTAACGTTAACTTTAATATTCCTTTGTTCGTTCCTACCCAAATATACTTTTCTCCCTTTTCAATTTTATGTATGATTTTGCTTTCTTTAAAGGTAAAATTCATTTTTGAGAATTTCTTCTCTTCGTAAGGAGTGAAAAAATATAATCCTTGATGTTTGGTGCCCACAATAAATTTACCTGGTTCAATCTGTTGTATAGCAGTTATTTCTATTCTCTTAAATAAATCTTTTGGAAAATCTTTTGGTTGATAATTTTTATAATGTCCTTTTTCTACATCGAAGCTAGTTATACAACTTATAGATGTACCTATCCAAAATGTATAGTCGTTCTCATCCTGAACAATACATGTAATATCACTATCTATAATTTGACTCGAATCAGTTTGACTTTTTCCAAACAGTTCAAATGACATCCCATCCCATCTCATAAGCCCTTCTGACGAACATAACCACACAAATCCTTTTTTATCTTCGTATATCGATCTAATATATGTATGATGAAGGCCCTCTTCTCTTCCATAGTAGCTATAATGACCATATGGAGATTGCCCAAAAATGTTATATGACAGATTAAATAATAGTATTAATAAGATGGTTTGCTTAAAATTTAAATACATACAACTCTTTTAAATAAATGCTTACGATCTAACCTTTTACGTGGTTACAGTTAATTATTAAAAAAAATGTTAATAAAAATGAAAGGCAAAACAATGCTTAATTACTTAAAATATAATTAAACATCCACGTTTTAATATAGACATTATTTAACAGTACAATATTCTATTAAAGAGTACGAATTCGAAAAATTGATGCTCCCTATAAACTCATTTGAACTCCTCCAAACACATTAAAAGGTAAACCAGGGTAATAATAACGAGGTTGACTATCTCCAAAAGCCTTTGCATTCACTACTATCATTGAAGCATAATTTATGTCAAAAATATTATCTATTCCAATGTAAAATTTTACTCTGGTTTTTCTCCATTTATTATACAATTCTAGTTTTGCAGATATTTTATGATAAGAAGAATATCTTTTTGTATTAGAATCATTCAGAAACTGGCTTCCGAAACTTTTGTAATTGAAAATTGCTTTTATTGGTTTAATCCATATTAAAATATCAGTAGATAAGATTTCTGAAGGAATCCCCGGAAGAAAATTGCTTTTATAATCATTTCCATCATCAACAAAACTTACAAACTTATTTTGCGAAGTGAAATAATTAACCGACATATCCACCTTCCTTTTTTCCGACTGTTGATAAACATTTCCATTAATAGTCAACTCCAATCCTAAATGACTAGTTTTCCCAGCATTCTTACCATAAAACTGATCTATCTCATCCCTTTCTGTTACAAGCAGATTCTTCATCCTCATCAGATAAAAAGTAACATCTGCATTCCATCCATTATTTATACTCTGGTATCTAGCTCCTACTTCGTAATTCCATCCTTCTTCGGGTTTTATATCCATATTAAAAGATCCATCAGGCATTTGGGATTCTTCGGTTGATGGCACTGAGAATCCATGACCAACGGCTGCAAATAAATTAGTACTACCATTCTTATAGTTTACTCCTAACCGAGGAGAAGCTATCCATGGATAATTATAAGACTCCTTAGTATTATCATCATCTACTTCATATTTAGTACGATTAATATTTAAAGATCCTTGTATTAGCCAATTATTAGAAAAAGTATATTCTGCCAATGCAAAAATATTGTAATAGCTTCTTTTATAGCTAACTCGATTTATTAATTTACCAACATTATTTTCCTCTACAGTATAATAAGAAGCATTATTATCCTCTAACATTAGTTCAGTTCCCACATCTACATGTAAATCACCTGCAGTATATGTTAATTTCTCCCTCAAGCCAATAGAAATTCTTCCTTCTTTTAAACGATTAAATGGACGAAGCTCATCAATATTACCTTGTTTTCCAAAAACAGTTAATGAATTAATTCCCATATTGCCTAATGTCGATATCCAACTCAATCCCAAAATATTTCGCCAGGATTCCTCATAACCACCAATATTTTTCCAAGTAAATGCTGCCTTTTGAGGATTTCGTTTAAAATCTGTTTTATTTAATGAGCTCGGAATTTCTCCATTTAGATGCGTGTAGTTGTATAAAAATTTAAGGTAATTGTTTCCTAAACGTTGTTTACCTTTAAAGGTAACATTGTACCTGTTATAATTACTATTTTCCCGATAACCTTTTGAATTAATAACTCCTCCAACTATAGAGTAATTACCTGATTTTTCACACTTCCAATTTACATTGGCATGGTTCGAGAAAGCATTAAAGCTTGCAACTTCACTTTTAATGGTAGTTAAATTTAGTAAGGAATCGTCCAAAAATGGATCTATTAGTATAGCTCCTCCCATACCAGCCCCATATAACGAAGAAGATGCTCCTTTAATTATATGGATATTCGCTATATCATTTAAACCTATATCTTCAATGGATGTCGCTCCGTCTCCATCTGTTAAAGGAATATCTCCCCAATATGCTTTTATCCTGCTTGTGTGGTATGGCGTACGCGAACCTATTCCACGTATTGTTATCCTATTTGTACTCAAAGTACCTTGCTGCATATTTACACCTGGTACTTTATTCAATTGCTCATATAAATTAAAACTATTTCCTTGTTCTATTTTTAAGGCATCCAGCTTTGAATAACTACCCGGCCATTTTAGAAATGAAGTAATAGAGATAGGAGCTTGTACTGTTATTTCATCCAGTTTTTGATGTCCCAATGATGTCTTTATCGAATCTTCTTCCTCAGTGAGATTATTATTTTGCCCATAAATAGGAATACAAAATATGTATACTAAACTGATTAGTTTTAAGGTTTTCTGTTTAAAAAATATTGTTCCCATTCAAAAAATCTCCAAAGCAACTAAAATTTAACTTTTTGTTAGAAGTTTTATTTAATCTTGATACTGAATATTCTTATATAAATTAAATCCTGATTACTTACCCAATTCCAAAAGCTTTAAAACAGTTTTCCAATTTCTGGTAGTTGCTGACACTTTTAATTTTGATTCAAAAAAGTTATTTGTAAGTTTTGATTGATGATATTTTCCGTTACAAAAAATGTAAATATGCATATCATCAATAAAGAAATCATCTGGTTCATAATTAAACTCTGCAATTCCTTTAAGCTTTGCTTCTGCTGGTTTTTCCTTTAAAAAAGTAAGATGAAGTTGTTCAATATAATTCTCTTCTTTATAAAATGGATTCTTTGCTATAGCCTGCTCCAGCTGATTAATAGATCTAACAACAGTTGGTACATCAAACCCATATTTATTGAAAATAGCTTGTTCTATTTTACTCTCAATTTCTACATCGGCGAAACCATTTAGAGAATTAAAAACTATATTCCCGCTTTGTATATATGTTTTCACATTGGTAAAACCTAAAGTCAGAAACAAGTCTTTTAAGTCTGACATTAGTATTTTGCGTTTACCACCTACATTAATACCTCTTAAAATAGCAATTCTCTTACCCATTTATATCTTCCTAATATTCTACTGCCAATGTTTTGTATTACTCTAAAGGAATAATTTTCAATATTTTTCCAGGCTTTTCAATAGCCACATATATGTATCCATCCGGGCTCATTTCTACATTTCTAACCCTGCCAATACCCTCCAATAATTTTTCCTGATGTACAACTTTATCTCCTTCCAGCACACATCGGTGTAAGTATTCAAACCGCAATGATCCTGTTAATATATTATTCTTCCAGGCAGGATATCTATCTCCTTTTACAAAAGTCATCCCACAGGGTGCAATTGAAGGAACCCAATATATAATGGGTTGTTCCATTCCTGCTTTAGCTGTATCGTTAGTAAATTTGGTACCATTATAATTAATACCATACGAAATAACAGGCCAACCATAATTCTTACCTGCTTCAATCAAGTTAATCTCGTCTCCTCCCTTGGGACCATGTTCATCAGTCCAAATCATACCTGTTTCGGGATGCATACAAACTCCTTGGGGATTACGATGTCCATAAGAATAAATACTTGGTTTAGCTCCTTTCATATTCACAAAAGGATTATCTTCAGGTATCCTGCCATCATCATAAATACGATGTATCTTACCACAATCGTTATCTAAATATTGTGGATGTTGATCCCTGCTACCCCTATCTCCTACAGAAAAATATAAATACCCTTCTTTATCAAACTCAAGTTTGCAACCAAAATGATATCTTTTATTTGTTTCTGGTTGTGCTTTAAAAATAAGTTCCTTATTAGTAAGCTGATTACCATTTAAGCGAGCTCGCATAATAGCTGTATTGCAAATATTATTATTTTTCTCATTAGGAGAAGAATAAGCAAAATACAACCATCCGTTATTTATAAAGTCCGGATGCAACTCTAAATCCAACAGTCCTCCTTGCCCAAAAGCTTTAATAGGTGGAAGTCCGTTTATTTTTTCTAATCGTTTATCCTTAGTAAATCTGATCAACTCTCCATCACGCTCCGAAATAAGTAACTCTCCATTAGGCAGAAACTCTAGCCCCCAAGGAACATCTAATTCTGATACTATAGTATCTACTCTAAATTTAAGTGACTGACTAATTTCTATATCCAAATTATTATAATCATCCACTATCGGAACCATCTCCTTTAACTCCAAAATATAGTCAACCAAGGAATAAATGATTGTATCACTTAACCCATTTTTGAATGATGGCATACCATGAGCAACCCTACCATGTTTTATACTTTTAAATAAATCTTCTTTACTACTACCCCAAAGCCATTTTCTATTAACAAGTGAAGATTTTTTATCGTTATGACATCCTAAACAATAATTATTAAAAATCTCTTCCGCATTCGAGGACTCTAGAATTGCGTTATTTTCTTGTTTTATCTGACATGATACAAGGAGTTCAACAAATAGAACTCCAATTATAAACACCAAACTTTTCATAACAAAATGGTTTTGGTATATAACAAGAGCAATATTTCTTTGTTGAATGAATTACAAAAAGATAACAATTTAATAAGCTAAAAATCCTTTCAACGGCTATAATAAAGCACTACTCTGAAATAACAATGTTTTTCTATGGTGAGATTAATAGGTATAATAATTACCTATGGATAATATCAAAATAATTAGGTTCTTTGGTTATTTAACAAACCTTCTTTCAACAAAATACCCTAATAAGATACCCATTGAGTAACAAATGAGGTCACTCCATAAGAATCCATGACCAAGTACCAATGCAAAAATCCATATTCCTCTTATTGTATCAATCCATTCGGCATGATATAGTTGACTAATCTCTATTAAAAAGGAAAAAACAAAAGATATGATCAGAATATACTTCAAAGATCTACGAACAAATATTATGGCAAATAACCAATATACCATAAAAGCCCATATTATATCACCTATGTAAGTATCTACAATTTCAGGAAGTTCTATCAACTCTGACCTTGATAATAAACCAACTAAAATTGAAAGAATAAAGATTGCAATACGTCTTTTCAACATTACAAACCTTGTTTATGGATTAAAATATTTCTAAAAAAAGCTATAAACTAAGTTCACGCGAAAAGAGCTACTAAACTGCTTTTCTCTATAGTGTGAATCTGGATATGAATATGAATCAAAATTTCCATTTAATGCATAACTAGAATCTGGATTATCGAAATCTATAAAATTATGCTCTTCAGAGTCTTGCCAATAATGAAAAACAGTACATTCTCCCATTATCCTTAATTGAGGAGAAATATAATAATATGCTGAGGCGTTTAATGCCAAACGAAACCCCTTAGCATCAAAACTTAATTTTTCATCATCATTATTTTTAAAGATCTGAATAAAATCTCCAGAGTATCCAAAAAGAAAATTTGTACGTGAATTAGGATAAAAACCAAATGTTTGATTATACGACAGTTGAACATTTGCATTATTAATATCTTGATCATACTTATCAGCCGTGTCATCCTCATACTCGTTTAATAAGTTACCAAAAAATAATCCTCCATATGCATAAGCCGAAATACTATTTTGCCAATACAAATTAATTGGTTTTTCTTTTACATACTCAACACCTCCTATAAAACTAAAAATATTAAGTCTATTCTTCTCTATTTCGTTACCTGTATATTTACTTGAGCTTTGAATTCTTTCTTCATCTTCCTCTTCTTTATAAAAATCGTAGTTATAGCTTGGTAAAAATACTAACGAGGTTCGTTTTCCGCTCTCTCTTATAGGGTTACCTCCATATATCCAAAAATCCGATAACGTTGAGAAATACTCAATATCCGAATCGACTAAATAATTGTTTGCTGTAAAAAAAGAATCTAAAGCTGCATACTCATATCTTCTTCTTATCCTACTATCAAAAAATCGTTTATTCTTAAGTTCCGATATAAATTTTGATAATTTTATTATGTCTTTGTTGTTATAATTTGTTTTTACCTTATCTATTTTTGAAAGCTCATCTAACAAATAAACAGCATGACGAGCATCCTGAACCTGCTCTACTCTCCCCTTTCCGATCTTTAGAGGTAATTCGAAATTTATATGATGATCCTTTTGTTTAGTATTTAGAGTTTGGCGATAATCGTTTCCTATTGATTCTAATTTATTTTTACCATTTTGTACATCAAATGTTAAATTTACATCTGTTTCAATAAAACTTTCACCATTAAAATAATTTCTATTAATTAACTCATAGTTAAGAAAAGGATTAAAATTATTCCCATTTGATTTATACTTATAGTTTTCTTCTGGTTCGTAGTTTATTTTATCTGAATTCATACGAATGTCGTTTCGTAAAGCAAACAATGTATTTCTTTGCAGATTTCTCTTATTTAAATAACGTTTATAAGTTAGCTCAAAGTTTGAATTAAATGAATTATTTCTTCTTTTACCTGCATATTGGGCGTTATTGTAATAGCTAACATTTGTCTCTCCTGGAAAATTATAAGATGTAAAATTTTCAGTTAATCCAAATTTAAAGTCTAAAGTTCTTCTTGCAAGATTAGGAAGTTTATAATCAGAAAGGTTAAAGTCCTTGGTTTGTGCTTTAGAAATTTGAAAGAAAAGTAATGAAAGTAAGATTAGGTTTAGTTTGGTCATCATGATATTCTAATTTCGAGTTTTTAACAATATTTAATCGCGTGCAAATAAACTTAATTTTATCCATATTTAAGCTTACTGCCTTGTTTTTTTCATAAAAAAAAGAGAGGTATTGCTACCTCTCCCATATCCACCAATACTATAATTTACATAATTCACACTTTTACATCTACACTTTCAACTGGTGCTAATTCTACTGTAAAATGTCTAAGAATAGGGGCTTCATCTATAATCTTATATCCTGTTTTAATTTCTTCTCTCCTGTCATAAACATTTTTAAGTGCTACGGCAATTACATCCATATGATTATTAGTATAAACTCTACGAGGAATGGCCAAACGTAGAAGTTCCAGTTTTGGATAGCGATTTTCTCTCGTAACCGGATCTCTATCAGCCAAAAGCGTTCCAATCTCAACTCCTCTCACCCCTGCTTCTTTATATAATTCAATAGCTAATGTTTGTGCTACATATTGCTCTACTGGTATATGAGGTAAAAACCTTTTAGCATCAACAAATATAGCATGCCCACCAAATGGCTCCTGTACAGGCACACCAAACTCTTTTAACTTATTACCTAAATATGCTATCTGTTTAATTCTTGTTTCCAAATAGTCAAACTCAGTCCCTTCATCTAAACCTTGAGCCAAAGCATTCATATCCCTGCCAGACATCCCTCCGTAAGTAATAAATCCTTCGTAAATAATATTAAACTGACAAGCTTTTTTAAATACCTCTTCCTCTTTAAGAGCAATAAAACCACCCATATTAACAATAGCATCTTTTTTACTGCTCATGGTCATTCCATCAGCATAGGAATACATTTCTGCGACAATTTCTTTAATGGTTTTATCAGCATACCCCTGTTCTCGCATTTTAATAAAATAGGCATTTTCTGCAAATCTAGCTGAGTCAAAAATTACGCGAATACCATACTTTTTACTCAACTCATATACCTCTCGTAAATTCTCCATTGAAACAGGTTGCCCTCCCGATGAGTTACAAGTTACGGTAACAATCGTCATCGGAATCTGTTCCTTTGGGTATTTTAAATAAACAGATTCAAGCTTGTTTAAATCAAGGTTACCTTTAAAAGGGTGATAAACAGTGGTATCAAATGCCTCGTCAATTGTACAATCTATTGCGTTAGCTTTTCTAAACTCGATATGACCTTTTGTAGTATCAAAATGAGTATTACCTGGTACTACATTCCCTTCAGAAACCAGGGTTGAAAACAATACATTTTCTGCAGCACGTCCTTGATGAGTGGGTAAAAAATAATCAAAACCTAAAATACTTTTTATAGCTTGTTTTAAGTTGTAATATGATGAAGCTCCCGCATAACTTTCATCCCCAAGCATCATACTTGCCCATTGACGATCACTCATTGCTCCTGTTCCACTATCAGTAAGTAAATCGATAAAGACTTGATTACTTTTTAAATTAAATAGGTTATAACCTGCTTTTTTTATCCAACGTTCGCGTTCTTCTCTTGAACTTCTCCTGATGGGTTCAACCATCTTAATTTTATATGATTCTGCAAATGGTAATTCCATAATTGTAATTTTTAAATATCCGGAAGCAATGCACTTAGTTTAAGAAATGCACATCCGAATTATGTGAAATAAGTAATTAAAGCAATAGAATTCTATCTATGCTTATTTTGTTAGTATTCAAACCATTTATAATATTATTCGAACACATAGCTAGTATATCGCTCGGTAAATATTAGTAAGAACTATTAATATCTTTCTGGGTATCATTAAATAAAGTTACTTTGCACACTATGAATTTTTAGTATACTTTGAACCATCTGCCTACAACCATACCAACCTAAATACTAGAAAATTACAATTATTGGAAAGAATCTCTGTTTTTGATGTTTAAAAACAACAAAAGCGGTAGAATTGATATTTGAAGTTTTATTCTCACTCTGAATCAAATTTAAATTGTAAAATTACAATTTATTTTTCAAATGAAATATGAGATTTATCAAATTACATTCGTGTAATAAAATTGATCATTCATCAATAAAAAGCATTCATTAAAACACTAGTCTATTTTAGTCAAAATAAAACACTAAAATTGCATTTATAAAGCTTGTATTTTTATTTTATTTACTGATTGCCTAACCCTTACAAACAATAGCTTTTTTTGTTAATGGATCAACAACATTCAGGTCATATTAATCAATAATATTTTATTTATATTTATTAATACTTAATGTTAGCCAAAACTAGGATTTTTCAGGTGAAACCTTGGTAAATGTCCTTACGAATAAAATGTAATCAAACACCTAATTTATCACACATGAAACAACCATATTCCAGCTATGAATGCAAACAATTCTTTTTCGAAAACACCAATCTTAGCTTGAAATTATGGATTTCGTGTGGCTTTAAAAAAACAAATTTAACACATGAAAAAAAAGATGATTGCCGTGTTAATGGTAATGATATCATTAACACTACATGGGCAAAAATCGATGTTTAAGGCACTTTTTATGTTCAACTTTGCCAAATACATCGAGTGGCCAAATCAAGAACCTAAAAACGATTTCGTTATTGGAATTTATGGAAATGACGAAATTATTACAGAACTTAAAAAACTTGCTGCAGCGAGAAAAATCAACAATCGTACAATTGTAGTAAAAAGCGTTAAAAATCTATCTGAGATTCCTAATGCTAATGTTTTTTTCATCCCTTCTCAACACTCGGGTAAAATAGAAGAAATAACTGCTTTTTTTGCAGATAAGCCCACTTTGATTATAAGTGACAAAGCAGATTTATGCACTAAAGGTGCTGGCATCAATTACGTAATGCAAGGAGGTAAATTAAAGTACGAAGTGTGCAAAAGAAATATTACTTCGCACAATCTCAACATTGATCCTAAACTCATTTCTCTTGGTATTGAAATAAAATAAATTAGATAACATGATGCTAAAAAAATATATAACCTCGCTCTTATTGATGTTATTAACAATTTCGATAACAGCGCAAGAAAATAAGAAAGATGTTAATAGTTTAAGTAAAGACCAAGTGCTTGAAATGACTATTGAAGAATTATCGTTTTACGACCTTGAGGAATTAACCAAATTAATGGATATTGTTGGCGCCTCTAGCCTAGATGAATTATATGAGCTCCTATTAAATAAAGATGTTACTTCTGCTTCAAAATCTGAAGAAAGTGTTTTTGATTCTCCTTTATCCACAACTGTACTTAGTCATGATCAGATTGTTGCTTCTGGAGCTACATGTTTTGAGGAAGCTCTAAGATTAGTGCCTGGAATTATTGTTAGACAGAAAACCAATGGTAATTTTGATGTTCATATACGAGGCAACGATAACTTACCACCCAAAAACATGATGCTATATTCCGAAAACTCAAATACTCTTGTAATGATTAATGGTCGTCCTGTTTTTAATTACTCTCATGGAGGTACACTATGGGAATCGTTACCAATTAGCTTTGAAGATGTTGACAGAATTGAAGTAGTACGTGGACCTTCAAGTGCACTTTACGGACCCAATGCTGTATCTGGTGTAATCAATATTTTTACAAAAGATATTGATAAAAACAGTCCTCTTGTATCAGGCAACCTTCAGGGAGGGACTTTAAGTACTTATATTGGTGATATTTCGTTTAGAAAACAACTTACTGAGACCATTGCGTTCGGTGTTTCTGGAAACTATGAAAAAAGAAACAGGGAAAGAGAAGAAATTTATATTTACAATGGCTTTTATGATGAAGAAAATGGATTAAAAAAATATCTTTTAAATGGAAAACGAGTTGCAAATGGATTTTATAACATTGAGGAAATTAAAGCCATTAAATTAGCTAATCCAGATCCAACTAAGGAAGATTATTTAAATCCAAGAAACGATAACAAACCATATGTGGTATTTCCCGAACCTGGTTATACAGGTCTTTTAGATGGCAAACCATTAACAATTTTTGGTGTCGATGATATTTTTCCTCATCCCGATCAAGCAAAAGAAAGGTATGCAATTAATGGATATATTGAGCTAACTCCTGATAATACTTCTTCAATAAATCTTTCCGGAGGTTATCAACATTCCGATGTATTTACCTCAACCATGGGAGATATGCCTACTCCTTATGCCGGAAAAGTTTCAAAAACAGGTTATTTTGACTTAAGAGCCAATGTAAAAGATTTTAATTTTCAAGCTAATTACAATGGAGGAGATATTGACTTTATGCGAGGAAACGAAGGTTTTGAGTTAGACTTAAGACAATACAACGTACTTGCCGAGTATAATCTTAAGCTGAATAAATTAGCAATACGTCCTGGTTTAAATTATCAGTATATCTCATACGATGACACCCCCTATATTCAAGCAATTGGAAGAGGTTACCTCAATGGTAAAAAAAACATTGATATTATGGCAGGAAGTGTTAGGTTCGATTATAAACCAACCGATCAATTAAGGTTAATTGCAGCACTCCGTAGCGAGAAATATAATTATCCTGATAAAATTTATTCCTCCTGGCAATTTATCGGCTCTTATAAGATAAATGAAAATAACCTATTACGAGCTGTTTATTCAAGAGCCAATCAATCATCCTTCCTTGTAAATGCTCACTCAAACTATACATGGAACTTAATTAATCGTCCTTATCCTAGAGTAATGCAATTTAGTGGTAACAAAGAGTACGATCTTATGACAACCGATATGATCGAAATTGGATACCGTGTTAGACCTGCTAAAAATATTTTAGTCGATATTGAAGCTTTTTATAATCAATCTAAGAATTTTGGGGCATTAATGCCAAGCCATGCATCCTCTCATGTCTTTAACCCAGTAGAAATAATTGAAGATTATAAGGATGACCAACTTTTAAACTCTGTCAAACCATTAGTCCAACCTGATTCCGTTCACATGATGTACGGAAATCAAAAACTTGAAGTTAAGCAAATAGGTGCAAGTTTTAATTTAGATTGGGTGGTCAATAAGAAACTGGTAGTAAATGCTCACTTTACAGTTCAAAAAACAAGTATTGATAAATATATTGGATTTAGTAGAGATGAAATGATAGAATTTTTAGTTGAAAAATCCATCGAAGAAATGATCGGTAAAGCTATTGCAACAGAACAAATTCCAAATCCAGAAGATTTAATATCATCTAGCGCGCAACCTTCTTCATATAAGAACGATTACAAACATAAATCAACACCTGATTATTTTGGTGGTTTTTCTTTGACCTATCGTCCAACTGATAAGTTTGAAATTAGTCCTCAAGGATATTTCTATGGTGCACAAACTTTCGAAAATCAATATGGAATTATTGATATTGATGGTAAATTTTTATTGAATGCTAAAGCATCATATAAAGTAATAGATCAATTAACAATTTTTGTTAATGGAAGAAACATTTTGAATCAAAAATCAAGTGAATTTGCATTTATGGACGAAACACCTATTATGATATTAGGTGGAGCTAGTTTTAAATTTTAAGTAAAAGATTACAAACATAAAGAAAGGCTGTTCCAAATCGCTTAGAACAGCCTTTCTTCTTTAAAAGAATTAGTCTATGTGTTTTTCAAAAATTAATCTTCTTATTCTTTTACCTTCATCCATTTTCTAAGTAATGCCCAAACCTCCTCTCTTTTGGCTTCTGATAGATTATTTATTCTCGCTCTGTGTGAACCTTTAGGTTTTACCACTTTTAATGAATTAGACATCTGACTAACATCCAAAGAAGTTGCCCCCCATGGATCATATTCTCCACAAATCAATACCATCTTAGGATTCTTTTTATTCAGTCTTTTAACTACATGGAGCATAGTATTTCTATTGAAAGAGAGTGTATCTCCCCATGGAGCAAAAATGTGGTTAGATATAGTATCCTGCTTTACTACACTCATTAATGGTTTTAGGTCTGCTGGTACATAATTATAATAACCTAACTCTTTATATGCCTGATAAAAAAACGACTCGTATTTATTCATGGAAGCGTCCGAAAAATAATCAGGACTTGCTCCTAAAATAAAATGCTTGAGTATTTTATCAATGGGTGAATTAATATTTGGGATATCATCAATTGATCTTCCCCATTGCCAAAAAGCAAATGGGTATTCAAGTACAGACATCTCATATGCAGCTTCATACCCCATTTTATATTCCCAACCTCTTTTCTTACATGTTTCAATAAACAAAGGCAATAATTCATCCTTCTTTTGCAACACCAACTTCTGAAATCCTTTTGTTTTTGCGCGATCTTCCTCTGTTCCAACACTTTCAAAAAATGTTAATAATCTCGAATCTTCCTTATACAGATTTATTGGTGCTACATATGGAACCGAAACATCTACATCTTTAGGGTATAAAGCCCTATGAAACAAAGTAGTTTGACCTCCTTTACTAATTCCTGTAGTCAGCCATTTTTCTTTATATATCTTTTTAAAAAGTTGAATTATTTCATGATGATCAGTTGCTGCATTTACAACGGTCAAATATTTCCAATCTTTATTCTCAGGGGTAGATTCCATAAAATACCTATGCTCAACAACAATTTGATTTGCTTTTAGCTCTTTAGCTAATTCGGTAACATAGTTTTTGGGAGCAGCGTACCCTTCTGTAACCATAACAACGGGAGATCCCTCATCTAAATGATTAAGCCATATCCTTTGTTTAAAATAACCTTTTTCTAGATGATTATGATCAACAGCTTGCTTCATCATAATTAAATATGATGAATTAAATCCCTTCATGGTTTCAATAGACTTTATTTCAAGCTGAGAAAATGATTTTAGTCTTTCTTCAATAGAATCTTGAGCATAAGTACATGCTATTATTGTCAAGATAATAGGTAGTAAAACGATTCTTTTAAATGTCATAATATAATTTTCTAAATATAAAATGTAAACAATTTAAACGATATTAATTAATAGCTACTAATTAACACCCTTCATGTTCTGTTCTTTTAATAATTTCTTGCTGGAGTTCTTCGGTTAAATCATTAAAATAATCACTATATCCAGCAACACGCACTATTAAATCCTGATATTTTTCAGGATGTTTTTGTGCATCTCTTAAAGTATCTGCATCTACTACATTAAACTGAATATGATGCCCCAATTGATTAAAATAAGTACGGATTAAATGAGTTAATTTTTCTAGGTTTTCTTCTCCTTCAAAAAATTGAGGCGAAAACTTTTGGTTTAATAGTGTTCCTCCTGTTTTTGTATGATCAATTTTTAGCATTGAGTTGATAACTGCAGTAGGTCCATTTCTATCCGCTCCTTGCACCGGTGAAATTCCTTCAGAAAGTGGCTCCTCAGCTTTACGTCCTTCAACAGAAGCCTGCATTACCTGACCAAAATATACATGACATGTAGTTGGTAACAGGTTTATCCTAAACTGCCCTCCCCTTGGTGTTGGTTTACCATTAATAGCATCATAAAAAATTTCAAAAACTTTTAATGCTTGCTGATCGGCATATTCTTCATCATTCCCAAACTTAGGAGTTTCATATATTAAATCATATCTTAATTGTTCGTAGCCTTCAAAGTTGCGGTCAGTTGCTTTTACCAATTCCTCTAAAGAAATACTGTTATGATCATATACATGATATCTTATTGCAGTGAGTTCATCTGTAATACTGCCTAAACCAACCCCTTGAATATAACTTGAATTATACCTCGCACCTCCATTGTTATAATCTTTCGCATTTTTTATACAATCATCAATAAAAAGTGATAAAAACGGAACAGGTAAGTTACTTCCAATAAGTGACTCTATTTTACAATTACCATTTATTTTAATATTTATAAAGTGCTCCATTTGTTTCTTAAAAGCACTTATCAAATCGTCAAAGGTTAAAAACTCCGAAAGATGACCCACCTCAACTCCAATCTTCTTTCCGGTGCAAGGATCTATTCCATTATGCAATGTAATTTCCAATACCTTTGGTATGTTAAAGTATCCTGTAAGCCAATAAGCTTCGGTTCCAAATGCTCCTGATTCTACACAGCCACTAGCTCCGCCATTACGAGCATCAACAATACCTTTACCCTGATTAACTAATTCTTTAACAATTGCATCTGTATTAAAATAAGATGGTTGCCCAAAACCTGTTTTAGTTATCTTTAAAGTTCTTTTAATAAATTCATCAGGATTCTTCTTACTAATTTGAACCATTGAACTAGGCTGCAATAACCTCATTTCTTCAATTACATCAAGAATTAAAAATGATAATTCATTTACAGCATCTGATCCATCTTCTTTTACTCCACCCAGGTTTATTAATGCAAAATCGGTATAAGTGTTACTTTCTTTTGCAGTAACTCCCATTTTAGGTGGTGCAGGTTGATTATTAAACTTTACCCACAAGGCCATCAAAAGTTCTTTTGCTCTTTCTTTGGTGAGTATGCCATTCTTTATATCATTTAAATAAAATGGAAGTAAATGTTGGTCGAGCCTGCCTGGATTAAATGAATCCCATGGATTCACCTCCGTTATAACACCTAAATGAACAAACCAGTAATATTGCAATGCTTCATGAAAAGTTTCAGGGGAATTTTTTGGCACATTTCTACAAGTTTTTGCCATTTCCTCCAGTTCATTTTTTCTACCAGGTTCCAATTCTTTACCTGCTAATATATCAAGCTCTTCGGCATTACGATTAGCATATACTAATATAGCATTTGCCGCTATTCTCATTGCCTTAAGTTCTTCTAACTTATCATATAGCCCTGCTTCACTATTACCATTTAGCTTACTCTCTGCTTCTTCAATTTCAACTAAAATATCCTTTATTCCCTTACTGTAAATTTTATCACCTAATACAGTATGTCCTGGAGCCCTTTGCTCTTGAAACTCGGTAAAAACACCAGCTTCATAAGCATCCTTCCATTCTGGCGACATCATTTGCATTATTTTATCCCTATTACTAACTCCATTCCAATAAGGAATTATAGTAGAATCATAAACCTCTCGAGTATGCTTATCAACCCTAAAACTAACTTTTTTTCTCTCATTAAGTATTTGCAAATCATCTAACGAATGCAACGAAACTTCAGGATATGTTGGTGTTGCCTTAGGTTCTGGACCTCTTTCTCCAACAATTAATTCTCCAGGCAATATGCACAGTTTCTTATTCTTTAAAATATATTCAAAAGCCAAAGCCCTTTTAACAGGTTGGGAACATTCCTTTGCTGTTTCGCTTTTATAAAACTCGGTTAGTAATTCAGCTCGTTCCGAAGAAAGTCTATTTTCTGCTTGTAAACTATTTTGTCTAAGTTCTTTTATTCTCGCATTCATAAAATTAGCCTCCTATTTTAACCTCAATACCCAAAGTATCAAGTTCTTTTTTTAATTGCTTTAAGTCATCCTTTGTTAGACTCCTAAAACCTTTAAACTTATTTTCGATATTAAATCGTTCATATTTAGCCTCCCCAATGTTATGAAAGGGTAATAGGTGTATTTCACTAAAACCTCCATTATATGACTTTAACATCCCTAATATATTTGAGATATTATCTGAGGTATCAGTTATATTAGGAATTACAGGTATTCTAATAATAATTTCTTTTCCAGAATTCGCTAATAATTCTAAATTATCCTTAATCTTCTCATTAGTAACTCCTGTAAATTGCTTATGATGTTTTTCATCTACTATTTTAATATCGTATAAAAATAAATCAACTACTTGAATTATCTTTTTTAGATTATTACTACTACAAAAACCAGAAGTATCAAGTGTCACATGAATATTTTCGTCTTTACACCTAGATGCAATATCTTGTAAAAAATCCACTTGCATTAGCGGTTCTCCTCCCGAAAAAGTTACTCCTCCTCCACTTTGATTAAAAAAACTACGATCCTTTTTTATTTCAGTTAAAAGCTCTGCAGAAGTAATTTCTTTGCCAATTTTTTGTTTGGTATAAAACTTCTTTTCATCCAAAATTCTGCATTGTTCAACTTCTATTATATTAGGATTTATACTTTCTGGATTATGACACCAAATGCATTGTAAGGGACACCCTTTAAAGAATACAGTCGTCCTTATTCCTGGGCCATCATTAACAGCAAATCGTTTAATATCAAATATTTTACCTATCATGTAAAGTTTAATATCAATAATATGAATTAGAATTTAAAATTAGAATAATACATCTAACAAATTCTAATAGAAAATTTTATAGAAAGTGAATTAAATGGAAAGTAATGAGCATCAACAAATCCAGCACTCGTAGAGTCCTTTACCAGATTTATTTAATTGTGATGTGAAGAATAAACACATATTGCTCTCATTTTAAATCGCAAATTAATTAAATAAGTAGGTATTTCAAATGGACGTTCCTAATTTAAATTGTATATAAACAAAAAGCCGCTCTATACAGAACGGCTTCCTAAACATATATCTTAAACAGAATATTATCCTAAATATGATTTTAATAATTTACTTCTTGAAGTATGTCTCAACCTACGAATAGCTTTTTCTTTGATTTGACGTACTCTTTCACGAGTAAGTCCAAATCTTTCTCCTATTTCTTCAAGAGTCATTTCCTGAGTTTGAATACCAAAGAATAATTTAATGATATCGGATTCTCTCTCTGTTAAAGTTGCCAAAGCTCTTTCAATTTCACGAGCCAGCGATTCATTTATTAATGTTTTATCAGCATTAGGGGAATCACTATTTACCAATACATCAAGTAAACTATTATCCTCACCTTCAACAAACGGAGCATCAACTGAAATATGACGTCCAGAAACCCTTAATGTATCCGCTACTTTATCAACTGGTAACTCTAATTTATCTGCTAATTCTTCCGGAGAAGGCTTACGCTCATTCTCTTGCTCAAATTTTGAGTATGCCTTATTGATTTTGTTTAAAGAACCTACTTGGTTCAAGGGCAACCTAACAATTCTCGATTGTTCTGCCAAAGCCTGAAGAATAGACTGACGAATCCACCAAACTGCATATGAAATAAACTTAAACCCACGTGTTTCGTCAAACTTTTCGGCAGCTTTAATCAAACCAAGATTACCTTCGTTAATTAAATCTGGTAAACTTAATCCTTGGTTTTGATATTGTTTAGCAACCGAAACAACAAATCGTAGGTTAGCTCTAGTTAGCTTTTCTAGGGCAACTTGATCACCTTTCTTAATTCGCTGAGCCAGTTCTACTTCTTCCTCTACTGATATCAATTCTTCGCGACCAATCTCCTGAAGATACTTATCTAAAGAAGCACTCTCACGATTAGTAATTGATTTTGTTATTTTAAGTTGTCTCATATTCTGTTATGCAAAATGTGGCGCAAAATTATACTTTTTTAATAAAATATCCAACTATTTAATCAAAGAGTGAGACAAATTAATATATTACTAATCTCCAAGATTAATAGCATAATAGGCAACTTGTCCGTTTGGATATATTCCTGTGATAAATAAACCACCATCCGTAGAAGCAATAACTCTTTTCAAGTCTGCAATACTACCTACTGGTTCTCTGTTGGCTTTCAAGATTATATACCCTTCTTCGATTCCACTTTGTTTTAATTTCCCATTGTCTAAATTAACAATTTTCATACCATAGCCAATACCGAATCTTCGCTTCTCGTCATCAGTTAATTCTCTAAGCTCGGCTCCCAACAAATCAGATAATCCTTTCTTCTCATTCACCAAATCAGTAGAACCATAACTGTTACGTAAAATTACGGTAAATTGTTTTCTTTTTCCATCCCTTTTTACAACTAAATTCACCTTATCTCCCGGACGGTGTTGACTTACTCTTTCAATTAGTTCTGCGTTAGTATTAACATCCAGTCCATCAATACTTAATATAACATCTCCTTCTTTAATACCTGCTTTATCTGCCCCACCATTAACAGTAACTCCTCCTACATAAACACCTTCAACCTCATCTAGTTCAAGTTTTTCTGCTAATTCGGCTGTTACACCTTCAATCTGCACTCCTATAAAGGCTCTTTGAACCTCCCCAAACTCTTTTAAATCAGCAACAACCTTCTTTGCAATACTAATCGGAACAGCAAAAGAATATCCAGCATAAGATCCTGTTTGAGATGCTATTGCAGTATTAATACCAATTAATTCTCCCAAAGTATTTACTAACGCTCCTCCACTATTACCTGGATTTACAGCAGCATCAGTTTGAATAAAAGATTCAATTCCCATTGGTTGATTACGATTTCTAAGAATATTTATACTTCTGGATTTTGCACTTACAATACCCGCTGTTACTGTTGAAGTTAAATTAAAAGGATTACCTACAGCTAAAACCCATTCTCCAATTTTTATATTATCAGAATCACCAAACGTTAAATATCTTAATCCTTTATCTTCAATTTTTAACAACGCAATATCTGTTGTAGGATCTGTACCTACTAAAGTTGCTTCGTAGGAACGCCTGTCATTCAAAATTACCTCAATAGCATCTGCTTTATCAATAACGTGATTATTTGTAATAATAAATCCATCTTCAGAAATTATTACTCCCGATCCTGATCCCATAACAGGAGATCTATCTGGTGACATCCCTCCTCTTGGTCCAAAAAAGAAATCGTAAAAAGGATTTCCGTGTGAATAACCATTTCCGGATACAGTAGCTTTAGTCATAACATGAACTACTGCCTCTACTGATTTTTCTGCAGCCACAGTAAAGTCGGGTACTCCTGCAGGCACTGCTGCACCTATTGATGCATATCTTGCAGCCGGTACCATTTGTTTTTCAATAGTAACTATTTCTTTTGGAGATTTAACAAATAATACAAAGGCATATACTCCTACAATTCCTCCAAGAACGGCTGCCAGGAACACAAAAAATATTTTTCTTACATTCATAACTTAATCTTTTAGTTTAATTCTTAAAGCAATTACATTTCTATAAATTAGATAGTAATTTTTTTCCTCCTTCAAAGTTGGCAAATAACATGCCTATGTCATAATTATTAGATAGTGTTAACTTAATTTTAACTGATTTTTCGTTAACTTTGTTCACTATTTTCTAAACAGAACCTAAGCAAAATTCAATAACTATCAATCACTTTTATTTGTTAATAGATGAATATTGATTTTTACAAGTACCAAGGAACGGGTAATGATTTCATAATTATAGACAATCGAGATAGTAAATTTGACAGTCAAAACATTGAACTTGTCAGTTTTCTTTGCCATAGACGTATGGGCATTGGAGCAGATGGCCTTATGTTATTAGAAAATCATGACTCCCCAGAGGTAGACTTTACAATGCGATATTATAATAGCGATGGAAAAGAAGCATCGATGTGTGGCAATGGCGGTAGATGCATTGCAGCCTTTGCTGTTAATATTGGAGTAGTAAATAACAAAGAGAATTTTTGTTTTGAAGCTGTTGACGGAATGCACAAAGCAAAATACTGCAATGGTATTGTAAGCTTATTAATGTCGAATGTTAATCAAATTGATATTAACAATAGTTATTATTTCCTAAATACAGGATCACCTCATTATGTTACTTTTAACAATGATATTGAAGCAATTGACATTGTAAAAACAGGTAGCGAAATCAGGTATTCAGATAAGTTCATGCCCAACGGTACAAATGTAAACTTTGTAGAAGAACTTGAAGGTAACAAAATTAAAGTTAGAACATACGAAAGAGGTGTTGAAGACGAAACATACTCATGTGGAACAGGTGTGGTCGCTTCAGCAATAAGTACCTATGCTAAAAATAAATTGAGTAAATCGTATCAAATTGATGTAAAAGGAGGAAAACTTGAAGTACATTTCGAGGGTGATATCACAAAAGGCTTTAACAACATTTGGTTAATTGGCCCTACTACTTTTGTTTTTAAAGGAAGCATTGAGATTTAAACATTGAACAGTTATCAGTTAACACTCAAATAGGTATTTGTTAGCTGATTACTGTTAACTGATCACTAAAACCTATCTTCTAATTCCTCTTTTATTAAGCTCCCTTCGATATTTAGCAGCGTTTATGTTATGTTGCCCTAATGTTTTTGCAAAATTATGATATCCTGAAAAATCCTCCTTTGCACACATGTATAAATACTTGTGATCATCGGCATTTAATACTGATTTTATACCTGCAATAGAAGGAATTCTTATTGGTCCAGGAGGTAAGCCTGAATATTTGTAAGTATTATATGGTGAATTTATCAACTTATCATCATCTAACAATCTTTTTATTGTAAAATCACCTAGAGCATATTTTAATGTTGGATCTGCTTGTAGTCGCATTCCAATATCAAGTCTATTTAAATATAATCCCGCAACTATTGGTTTTTCATCTTTTTTCTGCGTTTCTTCATCAACAATTGAAGCTAAAACAGAAACTTCAACAAGACTTAAACCTCTTTCTTCAGCTTTTTCTACTCTCTCTTGTGTCCAGAATTTATTATACTCTTTTTTCATTCTTTTAACAAATCCCTTAGCATCAGTATTCCAATACATTTCATAAGTATTAGGAAGAAATAAGCATGGCAATGTCTTTTTATCAAAACCAATACTATCTATATAACCATCATTACTAAACAATTGTAATAGCTCTAAAGAATCTAACATTAGTTTTTTACTAATAACCGAAGCTAACTGTTCTACTTTTCTAATATTATTAAAAGTAATTTTTACAGGTTCTTGTTTACCGCTACGCAACAAGTTAATCAATTGATTATTTGACATTTGATCAACTAATTTATAACGCCCCCCTTTAATTTTATTAGTGTATTCCTTTTTTTGTGCAACCCACACAAAACTTTCCATATCTTTTATTATGCCCTGCTCCTCTAGAATTGATTTTAATTCAGCAAACGAAGTTCCATTGGGAATATGTAAATACGCAGTTTTCGCTTGATTCAAATCAACATTAGCTGCATTAATATAACGATAGAACCTTCCTCCTATTAAAATGGCGATAAAAACTAAAATAACCATAAAAAGTCCCATTCTCCTAATTGTTCTGGTCATTTTTCGCTTAGTCTTTTTTACTTTATTTTTCATTCATTGTTTTTGGTAAAACTTCTCAAAAATAGCAATTGTTTCATTAAACAAAATTCATGCTATTTTTTGATATCTTCGTATCAAAAATAATTAAAAAGTTTTGCAAAGAATGTTATATTTTTGAAGAAATAAAAAGAGAATTCTAATAAAAAAAGTAGTAATGAATAAGTTATTTCTAATAACCGCCTTATCCACAGCATTAATTAGCTGCAGATCTTTAGAGAATACCGGTAGTTCTAGTTTTAGTGATAGTGATTCGCCTTATGTAAAAGAAGAACCTAAAGTAAAACCAACTGTAAAAAAATCAAACCCAAAACCAATTGTTATAAAAGAAGAAAAGGTTAAGGTAATTGAATCTAAAGAAGATATTGCACAAAAATATTATGTAATAATTGGATCTTTTAAGGTATTAGACAATGCACGCAATTACAAAGCTACACTAAATCAAGAAGGTTTTACTCCAATTATTCTGGAAAACGAAAATGGATTGTATAGAGTATCAGTTGCAGCTTATAATGAAGAAAATAATGCCAGAGATAAAGTTAGCACAATTAGAAATAATCATGAAAAATACAGTGATACATGGCTATTAATAAGGAAGCTGTAAAAATAAATCTACATCTAATATTCTCAGCCCTAAAAAATAGAATATTATTTTAAGAATAGAATGATTTATATATTTTTGTGCACTCAAATACCGAAATAAATAAAATAACTTAAATATGTATAAGCCAGTAAAGTTAACTGATGATGTTTTTTATGTTGGAGTAAACGATAGAAGAACTCATTTGTTTGAAAACATGTGGCCCATTGATCGAGGTGTAGCATATAATTCGTATGTAATTAACGACGAAAAAATTGCTTTGATTGACTCAGTTGAAATAGGGCAAGTTGAAAAATACCTTAAAAAGATTAAAGCCATTATTGGTGAACGTCCAATTGATTACTTAATTGTAAACCATATGGAACCAGACCATGGTGGTTCAATTGACATTATCAAAAAAATGTATCCTAATATTCAGATTGTAGGTAACAAAAAAACATTACCTATGCTCGAAGGATATTTTGGAATTAAAGATAATACCATCGAAGTAAAAGAAGGTGATACTCTAAGTCTAGGAAAACATACATTGAATTTTCACTTAGTTCCTATGGTACACTGGCCAGAAACAATGGTAACCTTCGAGTCTAGTGAAAAGATCCTGTTTTCTGCTGATGCATTTGGAACTTTTGGCACTCTGGATGGTGGTATCTTTGACGATGAATTTGATTTTGAATATTACCGCGATGAAATGCGTAGATATTATTCAAACATTGTAGGTAAATATGGTTCCCCTGTTCAAAAAGCACTGAATAAGCTTGGTGGACTAGATATTAAAATGATTGCTTCAACTCATGGTCCTATTTGGAGAAATTATATTAATGAGGTAATTGGTATGTACGATCGTTGGAGCAAATACGAAACAGAAGAAGGCGTAGTAGTTGCTTATGCTTCGATGTATGGAAACACTGAAGAAATGGCAGAAGCTGTAGCCAGAGAATTGGCAGAAAACGGTATTAAGCATATTCGTGTACATGATGTTTCTAAAACCCATGCTTCATTTATTATTTCAGATATTTTTAAGTACAAAGGGCTTATTTTAGCCAGTCCTACATATTGCAATGAGTTACACCCAAATATGGAATCACTGACAACTAAATTGGTTCATATGGGTGTGCAAAACCACTATTTAGGAATATTAGGATCATTCTCTTGGGCAGGTGCAGCTGTTAAAAAACTGACAGCCATTGGAGAAGAACTAAAATGGGAAATTATTGGTGATAGCGTTGAAGAAAAACATGCTCTTAAAGCAGATAAATACGAAGCTTGTCTTCAGCTAGGTAAAGCAATGGCTGACAGACTTAAAGCTGACAGATAGATAACGAAAAATATTTTACATCTACATAAATCCACCCAACTTTGAGGTGGATTTTTTATTTCATAATTGCACAAAATCCTATTATTACAAAGCAATTTTATAATACTTAAATTCCAAAAATTAGATTAATCTTTTATTGATTGTTAATAACTGATTTGCCTTGAATGTAACTATTACTGCAAATAAAATGTACATACAAAAGTTTTGTGAAGCAGGTTAAATTATATTCAACTTGTATATTTAGATAGTGTTGAAATAAATGTTCTTAAAAGAAAAACTTAAAATTTGGTTTACCCATATTTTCAAGGCATTCAGATATCACCTGTTGTTTTGGAATGCTGCATTATTCTTTTATTTGTTCCTAACAGGCAATACAACCATATTTGTCAATTACTTTGGAATATTATCTATTGATTCAATTTATGCCAACACAGTTTTTGTCAGTGTAGTTGTTGCATTTCTCTTTACTTTTCTCGACATGCTTTTCTCAGATCGTATTCTTAGGTTCTCCCCCATAAGAACTATGGTATTTTTACGATCGCTCCTATATTTTGCTTTAGCTTTTATACTTCTCTATTTAGCAGCAAATAAAAACCTTAATATTAAAAGCATAAGAGATTACCAAACTTTTTTAAAGTATATTCCTGATTTTACCATAGATCACATACGTTTCTCAAGCTACTTTTATTTGGTTTGCATTGGCAACAGTACATTTAAAGAGATGTATAAAAAAATAGGTGTTGGTAATTTTTTTAACTGGTTTTTTGGACGATTAAACAAACCTAGTGAAGAAAAAAAGATATTCATGTTTATTGATATGAAATCTTCTACAACCAGAGCAGAAGTATTGGGACATGAAAAATTTAGCCGTTTGGTGCAGGATGTTTTTAACGACATGTCTGTTTTATATAATTACCATGGTGAAATATATCAATATTTAGGCGATGGAGCTATTGTTATTTGGAATGAACGAAAAGGCGTAACAAACAATAATTGTATCAAAGCATTTTTTGCATTTTTAAGAGTTATTGAACGACGCTCAAGGTATTATCGAAGAAAATATGGCGAAGCTCCTAAGTTTAAAGCCGGTTTACACATTGGTAAAGTAATGGTACTGCAAGTAGGTAGCATACGTAGAGATATTTCATATAACGGAGATACAATTAATACAGCTGCAAGGATAGAATCAACATGTAATGAATACAAACAGAACCTTTTAATATCAGGTGTTTTATACGAAGCATTAGAAGATAAAAAAGAATTTGCATTTAAAGATGTAGGATCAATTCAACTAAAAGGAAAAAAGCAAAAAGTATTGATTTATACAGTAAAGCAAAGATTAAAAATTAAACGTAAAAAGAAAAAAGTAGAGTATTAAAGAATAACAACTTCACCCAATTTCACTCTATAATTTTATTTCATTTTTAAGATTGTTACTTTACAAATTTAAATAATAAAAATATTTGTTAACAACTGTTAAATTACAAATTTCTTTGTTATATTGCCCCCTAAATAAAGGGCATTATTTTAGGCAACATAAGGAATGAAAAGGGGAATAGCTACAATTTTAATATTAGTGGTAGTAGTATCAGTTTGGGCCGTAAAGCCCTACTATCGGCTTGGAGAATCTCAAAAATCAGTCAATGAATTAACGGCAGAAATAACCAAATTACTTCTTGGGCACGAATTCGAAATATTAGGGATGTACCACCCAAATCTAAATGATGATTATTGTGTAATCATATTTTCATGTGATCAAATGACAAGTATGGCTACTAGTGTTAATAATAAAGGTGCTTTCGGTGCGGCTTTAAAAATTGGTTTAGTAAAAAATGGTGATCAAACAGATATCACCATGATAAATCCTTTTTACATAAGACATGCTTATTTTAACGATAGCGCCAATAAATATGAAGCTGGCAAAATGACTTCAATGACAGATTCTTTAGTTAAAAGAGCATTGAAGCCATTAATTTCAGACTCTACATATTTTGGCAGAAATATGAGTGCAAAAGAATTAAGTACATATCATTTTTTACCTACTTTAGCCAGATTTGAAGATGTTATTGAATTAAATGAGTATGGGGAATATATAGAAGCTATAACAATAATCAAAAATAATTTATTAAATGAACTAGAAAATAGTGCATTAGTTTATGAACTTACTTTTCACGACAAAGAAATAGCAGTTTTTGGTATTAGTTTTCAAGGTAAAAACAATCCTGAAAAAGAACTTTTAGAATTGGTCGGCACCGATTGTATTTCGTCTATGCCTTACGAGATATTAGTGCAAGGCAACAAAGCTTATATGCTAAATGGAAGATACAGAATACCCCTATTTAAAACAGACTTAAACTGGAAAAAAACATTAAAACTATTCGATATTGCTTCTGACTATAAAAGTTCATTGAAGAAAATCTCAAAAGAAAAAGATTAACATTTTATTCGTTAAGTTTTAGAAGATATCCACTTCCATGAATATTTACAATTTCTATCTTTGGCTCATCCCTAAGGTATTTCCTTAGTTTTGTAATATACACATCCATACTTCTGGTTGTAAAATAATTGTTTTCTCCCCAAATGCTATTTAATGCTTTTTCTCGTGGCATAACCCTATTTATATCTAAACATAACATTTTAAGCAACTCTGCCTCTTTAGGAGAAAGCTGATGTACGTTATTAGGAGAAGTTAGTGTACGTAACTCAAAATTGAATTCTATTTTACCTAATTGAAATAAACTTGGAGTACTCTCATCTTCTTTACTTAGACTTCTATTTAAGATAGCATTGATTTTTGCAATTAAAATTTCGGAATCAAACGGTTTTGTAACATAATCGTCTGCTCCAATACCAAAACCTTCTAAAACATCTTCTTTAAGTGTTTTAGCAGTTAAAAAAATCAATGGAATTCCCTCTTCTTTAGCTTTAATCTCTCGCCCAATTGTAAAACCATCAACATTAGGTAACATTACATCTAAAATACAAATATCAAAATGACCTGTTAAAAAAGTTTTTAAAGCGTTATTTCCATCTTTTACCCAAGTAACATTAAAACCATTAATCTCTAAGTATGACTTCATCACGGTACCAAAATTTTGGTCGTCTTCAACCATAAAAACTTTCTTTTTATCACTCATTATATTTTAGTTTCTAATTTTATAGTTATAAATATTTTACAAACAGCACAATACCAGTATTTTAGCACTTTATTCAAATTTCCAGTAATTCATTGAAATAGTACTACTTCTACCCTCCTTTAGTCTTATATCTAAAACATAAGATCCATTAATAAATTAACTAAATGGTAAAAATAAGGTAAATGTTGAACCTTCTCCTAATTTACTCTTAACAAAAATATTTCCGTTATGCTGATCTAAAATTACTTTCACATAGCTAAGGCCAAGCCCAAAGCCTTTTACATTATGAATATTACCCTTGGTTACTCTATAAAATTTTTCGAATATTTTAGCTTGTTGCTCTTTCGACATTCCAATTCCGTTATCAGTTACACTAATTTCAATTCCATTCTTAGTATTTATAGTAGATATATTTATTTTTGGTGCAACCTGAGTATATTTCAATGCGTTTTCTAACAAATTCATTACCACATTAGTAAAATGAACTTCATCAACATTAAAAACTGTGAGATCGGCTTTTAATTGAGTATTTATTTCTGCAGATTTCTGTTCTGCCAAAAGTTTAATTTTGTCTACTGCTGCATTTACCAATACATGCAAGTCAGTTTTTACCTTTACTAATTGAAAATCTTTCTTTTCAATCAACGACATCTGCAACACTCTCTCTACTTGATTATTCATCCTTTTATTTTCTTCTTTTATTATTTTTAAAAAAGATGAAATATGTTCTGGTTTTTCAATTATCATAGGATTGGCAATGTTATCCGTTGCCAAATTTATTGTAGCAATTGGAGTTTTAAACTCATGCGTCATGTTATTAATAAAATCAGACTTAATTTCAGAAAGCTTCTTTTGATTAAGAATAGTTCTAAAAGTATAATAGAAGGTGATTAAAATAAATAAGGTAAATATCAAAGATAATCCTAATAACAAATTCAAAGATTTATAAATGAATAATTCTTGATTTGGAAAATAAATATCTACTGCTAAAGGAGACCAATTCCTAAAAATATCATTGGGAAAAAGATTAGCAACAAAGCTAAAGTTACTCCTATCTCTACTATATTTTTCAGAACATAAATTCGTTAAAGAACCAGTATTTCTATCAATAACACCATATTCATAATCCAAATCTATCCCCCTGGTATTTAGTTCATAATCCAGTATTCTTGTTAAATTATCTGTGTCAACTCTTCTGGAAATATCAGAAGACCTCATTTCAAATTCGTAACTAAACTGATTGAAAAAACTAATAATATTAGAGCTGTTCTGTTCACTAAGTAGCCTATTTATGGAGTCTTCCATAAGTTTGAAAGTCTCCTCATTAAAATCAATATTGTCTTGAGCAATAATTACCTGCTTAGGTTTTCCATTACTTTGTATTTCAATATGAGCCTCAAAACGACTATGTCCTAAAGGAGTCTTTATTTCTGGTCGTTTAGTTAAAACATCTTTGGGTGATAATCGCTTTTCAGCATTTGGAGTAGGAAAATGAGGCGTAATTTTATTGTTCTTAGAACTATCAACCTTTTCATAGGAATTATTAGGTCTTGGGATAAATCTTTGAATAAAATGATTTGCCTGCTGTTCGCGCTGTACACGCTGTATGCTAGCATTTAAAGCATCATATATTGTAGCATTAAATTTTTCTTTTCTAACTTTAATAGCATTATTCATCCAAAAAAATTGTACCATAACAATACCTAAAAGCGAAATTCCCATTAATACAACTAATCCCGTAAACGACTTTTTTTTCATTTTTCACTTTTTTACAAGAAGCCCCAAATCCATTTTGAAATAATATTTTGATGTAAAGATATAGCATTTTAAAGCTATTGGTTTTACTTTAACTATTCCTTAACTGTTTTTAACCCGACCTTAACCGTTGTCGATGAAGAACTTGCTTAACTTTGAATTATAATTCTTTCAGAGTCTTGTCATATTGTTTTACTTAAAACTCCTGATTATGAAAAAGAAAATAATTAACTCTATTTTATTTATTCTTTTGGTAGCTATTCTGATGCCTGTTTCAATTTTTGCACAGCACAAAAATATTAGTGTAATAATGAACCAAAGTAATTGCGACGACTCTACCTCTACAAACGATTTTTATAGTTCAGTATTTGATGTTGATGACATTAATGAAATGCACAATAAACTAGACAGTATATTTGCAAAACTAGGTAATGACATGGAGAAAAGAATAAAGGTAGTGGCTTTTAAAAATGATTCATTACTAGATAATTTTAAGTTTAAACATGATTTTGATTTTGACTTTAATTACAACATCGATTCTGTATTTAATATGCATAAACTTAATACCAATGATAAACGAATTGATGAACTTCTTAAATCCAGAAACTTCAAACCACACATGAATCTGTGGATGTTTGATGATGAAAAACTCGATTCATTGGACTTAAAAGAGATGAATGTTCAGATAACAACAGATTCTATTATTGGAGACGGCAAAACAATATATAGAAAAAAAATAATTATAAGGCCCAAAGAAGGAGATGAAAGTTTTCCTATAATAATACAAGAGTTCGATTCAAATGAACCAGAAAAAAATGACAAGATTATAGCATTTAAACACAAAGAAGGATTAAGGCATCCAGGCAAAAGAATTATTGTAGAGAGAAATGATAAAAGACTCAAAAATCCAAATATTGCTACAAACAAAAAGCTTGTTGAAGAAATTCTTCTTTCTGATGCTGAAATATTATTAAAAGGAGGTATTGCTTCTAAAGTATTATTAGCACCGCAATTAAAGCCCAATGATGTTGAAGTAAAAATTAAAGTAAAAGATGATTTTGGTAAAAAGACTAAAGTAATTGGAGTGTCTTTTAACTTTGGTGACACTAGGGATTTAAAAGTAATTTTTTTAAATAAAAATGGACAAGTATTGTATAACGAAACTAAAAAGAACTTCAGTGGTAAATATGAAACAGAAATTGAATTTGATGAATCAACAACTCCTATTTACTTCATTGCAATTCGAGATAAAAAAATGTTTGGAAGAAAAATAAACGACTAAAAAATTGACTTATTTAACTTATTTATGTAATTTAATAATAGGCGTTTGTGTTAAAAATTTGGTTTAAATTAGGTTGTAAAAGAGTTGTCTCTGAGTAATTTGGAGACAACTCTTTATTTTAAAATATCCCTATCTTTTATTTTTATTGCTGGATTACCTCTATAAATTGAATAACCTTCTAAAATACCTGAACCAACCGATTGAACCGAAAGTACAGAATGTGATTTACAAACAGTTTTGAGAGTAAGCATAGATTGAGCCCCAATCCAAACACCATCTTCAATTACAATTGGTCCCACCATTAAATCAAAGGTCTCCTTTTTATAATTATGATTACCACATAGCAACATTACTCCTTGTGATAAACAACAATTACTGCCAATAATTACTTCATCTAAATTATCAATCCAAACGTTTTCTCCTATCCAAGAATAGCTACCAATGTTCAATTTCCACGGATATTTTATGTTAACGCAAGGTTTTATAACAACACCTTTCGCTATTTTAGCTCCAAATAACTTTAATAAAAACTTCTTTAAAGCTGAAGAAGGATTTAACGGATTAATAAAAAAAAGAATATTGACAAAATACCAAAGCGTTCTTTTGATAGTGCCTCCAGGATTATACCAACTATTATCGTATTTACTTAAATCAATTTGATTCATCTTAAAGAATTTATTTACTTAAATTTTTATCGAAATTATAGTATTATTATTTCGTTCCAAATATTAATAATCCAATTCCAATCAAGATACCAATAAGAAATAAAGCTTTTGTTTTAATATTTTTTTCTTTGAACAAAATAGCACCAAAAGAGAAAGCTATAATAACACTACCTCTTCTTAAAGCCGATACTATCGAAATCATGCTATCAGGAATATGCAAAGCATAAAAATAAAAGAAATCAGCAATAATCAAGAATAAACCAATTAATGGAATACTCCATCTCCAGACAAAAGCAGAACTTTTTTTTCTAACCGGCCACCATATAGACATTACAAGTGGCACAAATAGTACAACCTGATAATAAGTAAAATAACATTGAACAGCCATACGATTTATCTGTCGCAATAAATATTTATCATATAAACCACTAACTGCACCAAACAACGTTCCCAATATCAAAAACAATATCCATTTATTTCGTCTGAAAGAAATACCTTCTGTTTTTCCTGCAATTGAGAATAAATAAAAGAAAGTAAGCGTAATAATAATTCCTACCCATTGATAAAAACTAAGTCTTTCAGAAAAAATAATAATGGCACCAATTAACGTCCACAAAGGTCCGGTTGCCCTAATTGGCGAAACAATTGTTAACGGAAGATGCTTTAATGCAAAAAATGAAAATATCCAGGATGTAACAACAATAGCTGATTTTAAAAACAATAAAGCATGTTCTTTTAATGTTATATCAGGTATATAAAATAAGTGGTCAGTTGTAAAAATCCCTACTTTAGAAGCAATTAATACTGGAGTAAATATTATTGCACCACTTAATGAACTAAATAACAATACTGGCAAAACAGCATTGTTATTTACCGAAACTTTTTTTACCACATCATAAATGCCTAAAAAAAGTGCTGAGATTATTGCTAATAACCACCACATATAGAATAATTGAAAATTTAAAGAGCACAAAAATAGATTTTTGATTTTATCATTGACAGGTTCTAATAAAATAGTTTTGTGTAATGCAGATATTTAACGTAAATTTATGATTAGATACAGATTAAATTAGGGGACGATTACAAACGCTGCAATTATGAATTATCTGGTGGTAAAAAACGGATTTGTAGTAAAGGAATCTGCTATTATTGCAGAAGATATTCTTGTAGGTGGTAATAAAATTCTACAAATAGGGCAAAAATTAGAACGTCCAACAAGCGAAACTCCTATAATTGATGCTACAGGTAAATATGTAATGCCAGGTGCAGTGGATATGAACCGTCATTTTCTTGATTTAGGTTCAGATGAAGAATCTCAAGAAGAATTAAAAAAACTTAACCAAGCAGAAATCTATAATGGCACAACTACAATGATTGATGCTGTTGAAGATTTTTATGAGAAAAACTACTTATATAACATTTATAAAGCTAAAGAAAAAGCACGTAAAAATTTGATTGATTATGGTTTTCATCTTGCCTTTTCTGATTTGAAAACCAGTATGGCTAATGCATTTGATTATAGCTATATTCACGAAGGAATATCAACTTTTCTGCTTAATATTTCATTATTGGCTAAGGTTAATATAAATATTCTGGAGTCATTTATAAAAAGAGCAGCCAATTACCAACTACTCATTATATGTGATTTAACAATTCCTGAAACCGAAAAAAGTGAGGCTGACAACATAAAGTATAGTAGCCCAGTTCTTTTACAACGTCATTTCGAAATACTGTCAAATTTAGTAGAAATGGGAATTAAATACAGCTGTCCTCTCATGTTTTTAAATGTAAAGTTTAAAGAAGAGTTAGTAATGATTCAGGAAGGTATAGATAATAGTGGAAAGTTTTTTGTTAGTGTAAGTATGCCATTTTCAATTGACTTGCCAGAACATATTAATAAAAACTATCAAAATAAACTATCTCAACTAGCAGAAGAAAATGAATTAACACCAATCAAAGACGATGAGGTGTGGTCTCTTGTTAAAAACGATCGCTTCCTGATTCATCCTCCATCATATAATTTGGATATAGATAAAGAAGGTGAAGATGGTTTAGTTTATAACAGACCAGATAAATTCTTTTATTTGCGCAACTATCTAAGTATGTTATACACTGTGGGGGTTAGTGAAGAAAGAATAAATATTTTAGATATGGTGGACATAGTTTCTACTCGCCCATCTAAAATTATGGGATTATGGCCTCAAAAAGGAATTTTACAACCAGGGGCAGATGCCGACTTTGTTATTTGGAATCCAACTTTTGATAGAAATTTATATTGTTCAATTCCAAATACTAGTCAACTCCCTTTAAAAAAATATAAACTTAAAGGAAGACCAGACTTTGTTTTTGCAAAAGGTAGAATGGCTTATAATGGAGAATCATTTTATCCTAAACATTCTGATGGTAATTTTGTATTCAGAACTTCTCCTAATATTTAATTATCAAACAAATACGATAATATATTTAAGCATCTGTAAAAGACTCTTCTTTTAAACGAGTATCTTCACACTTTAAAACTCGGGCTTTATATTTGTCTATCATACCATAATTATGCGTAGCCATAATAACAGTTTTACCCATTTCCGAGATTTTAAAAAGTAATTTCATCAAATCGTTTGTAGTTTCCGGGTCTAAATTTCCAGTAGGCTCATCTGCAAGAATCAGATCTGGCTCATTAAGTAAGGCTCGTGCAATACCAATACGCTGCTGTTCTCCACCTGAAAGTTGATGTGGCATTTTGTATCCCTTATGAACCATATCTACATGAGTAAGTACTTCACGAATCCTTACGTCCATTTCCTTTTTATTTTTCCACCCAGTAGCTTTTAATACAAAACTTAGATTTTCGTAAACAGACCTATCGCTTAATAATTGGAAATCCTGAAATATAATTCCCATTTTTCTTCTCAAATAAGGTACTTGACAAGATCTAATTTTTTTCAGTTTGTAACCAACTGCAAAAACATAGCCCTCTTTTACAATCACTTCTCCATAAATAGCTTTAAGCAAACTTGATTTCCCACTTCCTACTTTACCAATTAGGTAAATAAATTCGCCTCGTTTAACTCCAAAGTTAACATCTTTAAGAATAATGTTTTCTTGATGACGGATAACTGTATTCTTAAATTCAACAATGTTATCTTGTTCATTTACTATGGAATTAGGATTTTTACTTCTCATTATTTTTCTTCAATTTTCAGAGTACAAAGGAAATAATGCGTGAAAATAAAAAAATAAATTGTGATTTGATTACGTTTTAACATGATAGAATTAAAAACATTCGTTGTAAATTTCGCTATTATATTTTTTGGTATGGTAGTTGATTTATTGTGAATAAACTATGGGCATTTCATTTATAAAGCCTTGGTTTAATTTTTTATCTTTATGCCCCGAAAGCAGGAATTACAAGTAACATCACATTATATTCAAGTGTAAAAGTTTTATTGAATGATAAATACTAAGTCCCTTTTCATAGCTATCACCGCTTTGTTTTTAAGCATTTGTGTTTTCTCTCAAAAATCTATAGGATTTTATCAACCAGAAAAGGAGTTTGACAAAGCGTTAGAACTGTACCGTTTAAATAAATTTGGATCTGCCAGAGAGCAATTCGAAAAATTTATTAAAAACTCTGTTAGAGGAGGTTCTAATTTAATATCTGAGGCATATTATTATAGAGCCTTATGTGCAAAAGAATTAGAGAACGGAGATGCTGAATACCTATTTGAACAATTTGCAATTGAACATCCTGAAAGTGGTAAAAGATCCTACGCGTTTTTTCACCTTGGGGATATGCAAATGAATAGGAGAAAATACAGGCAGGCATTAAGAGAGTTTGAAAATGTACAAGAAGGAAAATTAGATAATGAAACACTATATGCATACTTTTTTAAAAGAGGCTATTGCCACTTTATGGAAGAAGAATATGATGTAGCGAATCGCTATTTTTATGATTTAAAAGATGTTGACAGCAAATATTACGATGCTGCAAATTACTATTATGCACATATTCAATATCAAAAAGAGAATTATGAAACTGCTTTAAAAGGATTCGAAAGACTTGTGGAAGTTAAAGCTTTTAAAAAGGTTGTACCATTCTATATAGCTCAAATCCATTATCTGAAAGGAGACTATGATGCCGCAATTGAATATGCATTACCAATGATTAAAGAAGGGACTAAAAAACGTCAAGCTGACATGTCACGTATCATTGGAGAATCATATTTTGCAAAAAAAGATTACGCAAAGTCTACTGAATATTTTGAGAACACCATAAAATTATCTGAAAAACCACGACGTGACGATTATTACCATTTAGGATTTGCATATTACTTTCAGAAAAAATATGAAAAGGCAGCAGAATATTTAAGCATGGTAACTTCCGACAATGATGAAATGGCACAAAATGCTTATTATCATCTGGCCGATTGTCATCTTAAATTAAATGATAAAAAAAGAGCACGTGTAGCATTTGAAGCAGCTGCAAAACTCGATTTTGATAAAGATATTCAAGAAGATGCGCTTTTTAATACAATTAAGTTGAATTACGAACTTTCTTATTCTCCTTTCAATGAAATCATTACTTCATTTTTAATGTTTATTGAAATGTTTCCCGAAAGTGATAAAATTGACTTAGCTTATAATTATTTAGGCAAAGTTTTTTTAACAACTAAAAACTATAAGCAAGCTTTAGGAGCTTTAGAAAGTATTAAAATTAAAAATGCAGGTGTATATAAAGCTATACAAAGAGTAGCTTATTATCATGCTATCGACTTGTTTACGAACCTCAAGTTTGCTGAATCTATTAAATTCTTTGATTATAGCCTGCAATATGACGAGTACGATAACGAACTAAAAGTTAAAGCTTACTATTGGAGAGGAGAAGCTAAATATAGATTAAATAATTACAACAAAGCTGTAAAAGATTATCAGGAGTTTATATTAATGCCAGGAAGTTATAAAACCAAGCATTTTGATTTAGCCCATTACAATATTGGCTATGCAGAGTTTAAGCTGAAAAACTATGAAAAAGCAAAATCGTGGTGGAGAAAATACATTAAAATGGAGATGAATAAAGAAGCTGCAACCATTGGAGATGCATACAATAGAATTGGAGATTGTTACTTTGTTCAGCGTGATTTTCAGCAAGCGATAGGTTTTTATGAGCAAGGAAGTACAGTAGTAAATGGTTCACCGGATTATTCAATATACCAGAAAGGAATTTCATTAGGTATTACAAAACAACACAATAAAAAGATTTCGGAATTAAATAATTTAATTCGCAAATACCCCAATTCTAATTATGTAGATGATGCACTTTATGAAATGGGAAGATCATATGTCGCACTTAACGATTTAAATAATGCTATTAGGAAATACAAAACTATAAAAGAGAAATACCCTACTAGCAGTTATTCTAAAAAAGCAATGTTGCAACTCGGATTAGTATATTATAACTCGGCAGACTATGATAACTCATTGACATTTTATAAAAGGGTTGTTAATGAATTCCCTGGTACTCAAGAATCACTGGAATCATTACTTGGAATTCGAAATATATACATGGATCGTAATGATCTGGATGGTTATGTAAGATATACTAAATCTTTGGGAAGTTTTGCACAAGTTGACGAACGAGAGCAGGATTCGTTATCATATGTATCGGCCGAACGATATTACATGGAAACGAAGTGTGATGTAGCCATTAAAAACTTTCAGCATTATTTAAAAAAATACCCTCAAGGTATGTTTGTTCTAAATGCTAATTACTACATGGCAGATTGCTTATATAAACAAGGAGATAAGTATGATGCATTAAGAGCTTACCAACAAGTAATCAATAGTGGTAAAAATATTTTTACAGAAGATGCATTAATTCGTTCTGGTGAAATGAATTTTGGTATGAATAAGTTCCAAGAAGCACTTAATAACTTTAAAGAGCTGGAAGAGGTTGCTGAAATACAAGAGAATAAATTAGAAGCCAGAATTGGCATATTGCGTTGTTATTTCAAATTAAAAGATGCCAACAACTCCATAAATGCAGCATTAATTTTAATGAACGATCCTAAAGTGGCCGCTGAAATAATTCGAGAAGCAAGATATATAAAAGCAAAGGCTCATATGATTAAAGGAGAAACAAATGAGGCAATAGAAGAATACAAAGTATTAGCTAAGAATACTCAAAGCGCAGAGGGTGCCGAAGCAAAATTCATAATTATACAGCATTACTATAATTTGGGAGATAACAAAAAATCAGAAGATGAAGTATTTGATTTTGCAAATAAGGGAACATCACATCAATATTGGTTAGCAAGAAGTTTTATTGTATTAGCAGATATATATGAATCTGGAGGCGAATTCTTCCAAGCCAAACAGTATTTACAAAGTATTACTGAAAATTATAAGGGTGATGACGATATACACTCAATGGTTACTGAAAGATTATTAAGCCTTGAAAAAAAGATGGCAGTTTCAACTGCCGAGGAATCAGTCGATTCGTTAAAAATACAATAAATCCCAGAGTAAATAATTTTGACTAATTAAACAAATATGAAGAATATTAAAAAAAGCCTTTTATTGCTGACAACAGTTCTTTATGTATATTCTGGAATAGCACAGGAGCTAAAGAAAGATGTGAAAGTAGTAAGAGAATATAATCCAATTATTTCGGATGCCTATAAAATTAACGAATTACCTCTTGAGATAGACGAAAACATATCTAAACCAAGGTTTTCTTACGATATATTATCAAAAGCTATGTCTTCTGGATTAGGGGTTGAACCAATTACTGCAGCGCGTTTAACACCTGAAAGAAAAACTGTTTTGGACAAATCATATGTAAAAGGAGGTTTGGGAAATTATGTGACTTTATTTGGCGAGCTCAATTATAATGTTTTAAGATCTAAAGAATATGCAGTAGGATTAAATGTTGGACATACTACTTCAGCTGGAGATATTGAACTTGAAGATGATACTAAAGTTGATGCTCCTTTCCACGATACTTGGGCATCGATTTATTTCCGTAGATTTTGGAAAGAATACACCCTATCTATTGATGCCGATTTCTTGCACAATATTTATAATTACTATGGTCATCAGAATATAGATAATACATTAAATTATTTGGATCCTTTTACTATAGCGGAAATTCCAGGTTCAGATTTGTTAGCAGATAAAAGGCAACGCTTGAGTTCTTTCGATTTGAATGTAGGACTTAACAATAAAATACTAGATGATTCAGGCATTCCATTTAGTGCCAATTTTAAATTTGGTACTTTCAGTAATGTTACTGGTGTTAGTGAAAATAGCTTTGGGCTAAATGGTAAAGCACGTGTTTATCTTGATAATATGTTTTTTGATGTACTAGGTGGATTTGACTATTTCGGCACTAAAGTTCCCAATTCAAACTCCTCACTATATCAATTCCTGGATAGGAATATGACCATTGTGAATGTTTCCCCGGCAGTAGGTTTCCAGTTTGAAGGTGTAAATTTAAAAATAGGACTTGATCTATTTGCTCAACTAGGTGGTCAGGATGATGATTTTAATATTGCACCTCACTTAGAAGCTGACTTGGAAATTGCAGAAGGTATTGTAACTGCTTTTGGAGGTATAAAAGGTGATTATTACATTAATAATTACGAAAAAATACAACGTGAAAATCCGTTTGTAACAGCTGATCAAAATGTAAAAAACAGTTTTCATGGAATTCATTTGTTTGGTGGTTTAAGAGGTAATTTTAGTTCCGAAACAAGTTTTACTGCCAGATTAGATTATTCAACTTTTGAGAATGAGCACTTTTTTATTAACAGAGCCGACACCTTAGCTGCAGTACCAAATGACGTTCATCAAAACAATATTTTTAATGCGATATATGATGATGGTAGTTTGCTATCTGTGTCTGGAGAAATAAAATATGAACCATCTCAACAATTTAATCTCCTTTTAAAAGGAAAATATAATGGTTGGAGTCTGGACAATTTGCAAGAAGCATGGCATAAACCTGAGGTAGAAATTGGCGCAACTGCAAATTATGAACTTTTTGAAGACCTGTGGATTAATGTTGGATTGTATTCTATTGGTAAAAGATATGCACTAAATGTTTCTGATAATTCAATTAAAGAACTAAAAAGTGTTATCGATTTAAATCTGGGAGTTAACTATCAAATGAGTTCAAAGTGGACTATGTTTGCAAATATTAATAATGTTCTAATTTCCAAATACTATCAATGGAATGGTTACCCATCACAAGGTTTAAATGTTAGAGCTGGAGTTGGATATTCTTTTTAATTTAATACAATTAATAAACCTTCATTACACTTAAAAACTAAAATATTTGTAAAATGGAAAATAAGATAACATCAAAAAGTACAAAAAATCAAATATTAGAAGCATACGAATCCCTTTTAAGTAAGCTTAAATCTCAAAAAAGTGAAGAACCTAAAAAAGTTCAGGAAGAACAAAAAAAGGAAGAGATTGTTTCTAAGGCCGGTGAGTTGAGTAATGAAGGTATTATAAAAAGAATCTCAGACTTAAAGGTATCAGTAAGTTCATCTCTGGATAATTTAGGTGAACAATACCTTACTGAATATAAAAAGTTTGCTGAACTACAAGAAGCTATTGAAATAGAAAAGAATAACCTAAAAGACTTATATGGATTATCAGCTAATTCTGATTCACTTGCAGCTATGATCTTAGCTCAAAAAGAACAAAAAGAAAGTTTTGAGAAAGAAATGGCAAACCAAAAATCCGAATTAGAAGACCTTATAAAAAGCGAAAAAGAAAATTTTGAGCATGAAATGAGCCAAAAGCGTGAGGTATGGAAAAAAGAACAAATTGATCAGGATTTAAAAGCAAAGGAAACACAAGAAGAATTAAAGAAATCGAGAAAAAGAGACGAAGAGGAGTATGAATATAACCTTAAGATAAAAAGGAAAAAAGAACAAGATATTTACGAGCAAAATAAATTACAACAAGAAAAGGAGTTAGAAGAAAAGAAAGTGTCTTTTGAAAAGGATTACGAAGAACGCATGTCTAAATTAAAAGAATCCGAAAATGAATTAATCGAATTAAGACAAAAAACAAAAGAATTTCCAGAGGAATTAAGCAAAGCTATTGAAATGGCAGTTAAGGATGCCGTTGATAAAATAAAAGCTGAACATAGTTTCCAAATAGAACTTAAGGCTAAAGAAGTAGAAGGAGAACTAAGACTTAAAGATCAAACCATTAATGCACTTGAGGCAAAAATAAGCGAAATGGAAATCTCAATGAAAGAAATGTCAGTTAAAACAGCTACTGCGGAAAACAGTGTAAAAGATATCGCAATAAAAGCTATTGAAAGTTCCTCTAAACCATCTTATATGTTTGAAAAGAAACCAGAAAACTCCAAAGAATAATACAATTCTAAAATTAAGAATATCAGTTAAATATCAGTTAAAGCTTATTAGATTGTATATTGTATCAATAATTAACCAATAGTTAACAAGTTTTTTCACTTTATTACGTTAGTTATCTGTAAATTAATTTAAAACAAGTATAATGAAACAAATAATATCCACTCTTTTATCTTTAGTTCTGATACTTACGTTTTCTGGTTGTAACGACGATGAAAATGAAGGTTCAATTGATCCCAATGCGGCAGCATCATTTCAAATTGATGGTAAAACAGTTAATGTTCCTGATGAATTATATCAGGTCGTATTGAACAAAGAAGAAATTTTAGGTGTAGAACATACTTCATTAACTATTACTTTATCCACTTTACATGCCCAAAATGAGGCGTACCATACCTTAGTTATCAATCTCTTAACGCAAGGATCTATCTCAGAAAAAAAATACACAGTCACAGAAGAGATTGGAAATGAATACTGTACCTTTTCTTATATTGATGTTAGAGATGAAAACAATATAGGAGTTTATGCTTCGCAGGCTAGTTCTGGTTCGTTAACTATAATAAATTACGATTCTGATAATAATATAATTGAAGGAACATTTAGTGTTGATGTAAACTTTTTTAATAAACAAGGTGATACTTCATTTGCTGACGAAGTGAAAATTACAAATGGCACCTTCAAATTAACGCTTAAGTAATTTAAGTTTTAATCGATAATTACTATTTTTAATTTTATAAATTATCAAATATAGCTCATCAAATAGATGAAATCTGAGATACTTAATAACTACAAAAAATACAAGTATCTTAAATGTTGTTAATATCGATATATTAAATTGATAGCCAAACCCATACAATGTTAGTAAAAACCTCCTCTCACCTCTTTTTTAAGCCACATTTTTTGTTATATTTGTAAGGCTTTACCAAAGCGTAATTTCCTTTGTTAAAGCATAATAAAGACGAAGTTTTCATACGAGAAATCTATTATTGATGAGCGAAGAAATTATTGACGAAAGCAACCAAGACCAGAAGGGATATTCTGCTAATAGTATTACAGTACTTGAAGGGTTAGAAGCAGTTAGAAAAAGGCCTGCCATGTACATTGGGGATGTAGGTATAAAAGGATTACACCACCTAGTTTATGAGGTTGTAGATAACTCTATTGATGAGGCTTTAGCCGGTCATTGTGATACAATAACAGTAACAATTCACGAAGACAATTCTATCTCGGTAAAAGATAACGGACGAGGTATTCCGGTTGACCATCACGAAAAGGAAGGAAAATCGGCACTAGAAGTAGTGATGACAGTGCTCCATGCCGGAGGTAAGTTCGATAAAGATACCTACAAGGTTTCTGGTGGTCTGCATGGAGTGGGTGTATCTTGTGTTAATGCATTATCTACCTACCTAAAGGCCGAAGTACATCGTGATGGTAAAATCTATCAACAAGAGTACGCTATTGGAATTCCTAAAGGTGACCTTCAAGAATTAGGATCAACAGACGTTACCGGTACAATAGTTACGTTTAAACCTGATGAATCAATATTCAACACCACCGAATATAAGTACTCTATACTTTCAAATCGCCTACGTGAATTATCATTTTTGAATAAAGGTATTAATATTACTCTTGAAGATGAACGCGAGAATGATGATGAAGGTAATATAAAATCTGAAACCTTCTTCTCGGAAAGAGGATTAGAGGAATTTGTCTCATTTATTGATGAAACAAGAGAAACACTAACAGAAAACGTTATTCATATTTCAACAGAGAAAAATGATGTACCTGTAGAGTTAGCCATCCAATATAACACTTCTTTTAGTGAAAATGTATATTCTTACGTTAACAACATTAACACAATAGAAGGAGGTACTCATTTAACTGGTTTCAGAAGAGGTTTAACAAGAACTTTAAAGAATTGGGCAGAGAAATCAGGAATGTTATCTAAACTGAAATTTGACATTGCAGGAGATGATTTTCGCGAAGGATTAACGGCAGTTATTTCAGTAAAAGTAGCGGAACCTCAATTCGAAGGTCAAACCAAAACTAAGTTAGGTAACTCTGAGGTAAGTTTAGCTGTTGACCAAGCAGTAAGCACAGCGTTAGGACATTATTTGGAGGAGAATCCCAAAGATGCCAAAATTATTGTCAACAAAGTTATTCTGGCTGCCACAGCTCGTCATGCAGCACGTAAGGCCAGGGAGATGGTACAGCGCAAAACTGTTATGTCCGGAGGTGGGCTACCAGGTAAATTATCCGACTGCTCAGAAAGAGATCCTGCCATGTGCGAAGTATTTCTTGTTGAGGGAGATTCGGCAGGTGGAACTGCAAAACAAGGTAGAAATCGTCGTTTTCAAGCAATTTTACCACTTCGAGGAAAAATACTGAATGTTGAGAAAGCATTACAACACAAAGTATTTGAGAATGACGAAATCAAAAATATTTTTACTGCACTTGGCGTTACAATAGGTACCGAAGAGGATAGCAAAGCTTTAAATCTTGAAAAATTAAGATATCACAAAGTGGTTATCATGACGGATGCCGATGTTGACGGTAGTCATATTACTACCCTGATTATGACATTCTTTTTCCGTTTTATGAAAGATTTGATTAAAAACGGATACCTATATATTGCAACACCACCATTGTACTTGTGTAAAAAAGGTAAAAACGAAGCATACTGTTGGAACGAACAACAACGAAGAGAGTTTATTGACCAACATGGAGGTGGAAAAGAAGATTCCGTGCACGTTCAACGATACAAAGGTTTAGGTGAGATGAATGCAGAGCAATTATGGGAAACAACAATGAATCCTGAGGAAAGAACATTACGCCAGGTTAGTATCGAAAGTGCTGCAGAAGCAGATAGAGTTTTCTCGATGCTTATGGGAGACGACGTTCCACCGAGGAGGGAATTTATTGAGGAAAATGCAACATATGCAAACATTGATGTATAAACTTTAAAAAAAAATTAAAATTAAAGGCCGCTCAAAAAAAATTGAGCGGCCTTTATTATTTCAATGTCAGTTTATTAAATATCCTATATTAAATCGATACTTCTTTTAACAAAATTAGTTAAAGCTTCACCTTTTAACATGTTATTCGAAAGAAGAGCAAGGTCAATTAATTGTGAAACCAATTTGTTTTCCGAACTAAATCCACCCAAGATTTCTGTTTTCTTGGTGTTTAATTCACTTATCTTCTTATCCACATCAGCCAACTCATCTTTTTCAACCTGAGGAACTTCCTCTTCTTTTTTACCTTCCTTAGCTTTCTCTAGCTCTTGACGCTTTTTGTTTAAGCTCTCTATTTTACTTCGAACAGAATTAACCTGCTCACCAACTTTTTCGTTTTTATCATTAAGAATACGTTCAACAAGTGGATGATTTTCATTTACAACCAATTGATAACTATCTGGCATTTCTCCATAAAAATTCATTCCTCCTCCTTGCATTGCACTCATCTCTTTCATCCTGCGCATAAACTCTTGTTGAGTAATAATTGCCGGATTAGCTTCTGCTCCCATTGCCTCAAATGCAACAATAAAGTTCATTTTATCGCCACCAGGAACTTGAGTCGAAAATACAGATGTTAAATCATCTTTATCGGCTGCAGTAAGATTAGACTCTAAGGTATCTTCTTTTGGAATCAATTTTTCAGCAACATCTCCATCTACACGAACAAAACGACATTTTTCAAACTTTTGCTCTAAATGATTGATAAAGTGAGTATCCAACTGACCATCCATTAATAATACATCATAACCTTTATCTTTAGCTCCTTCGATAAAACTGTGCTGTTCTTCAGAGTCAGTTGTGTATAGGTAAACTAACTGCTGATCTTTATCTGTTTGGTTATCTTTAACGATATCTTTATACTCATCAAAAGTAAAATACTTTCCATCAGTATTTTTAAACAATGAGAACTTCTGTGCCTTATCGTAGAATTTCTCTTCAGTTAACATTCCATACTCAATAAACAACTTAAGAGAATCCCATTTCGCCTCAAAATCTTTTCTGTTGCTTTTAAATATTTCCGCTAATCTATCAGCTACTTTTTTTGTGATATGATTAGATATTTTCTTTACATTACCATCTGCCTGCAAATATGAACGAGAAACATTTAACGGTATATCCGGAGAATCAATAACTCCATGCAAAAGAGTCAAGAATTCAGGTACAATATTCTCTACAGAATCGGTAATAAATACCTGATTGCTATACAACTGGATTTTATTTTTTTGTACCTCAACATTATTCTTGATTTTTGGAAAATACAATACCCCAGTTAGATTAAAAGGATAATCAACATTAAGATGGATATTAAAGATTGGATCTTCACTCATTGGATACAAATCCTTATAGAATTTGTTATAATCCTCATCTTTTAAATCAGATGGCGTACGCATCCAAAGAGGATTAGTATCGTTTACAACATTATCCTCTTCTAGCTCAACGTCTTTACCATCTTTCCACTCTGTTTTTTTACCAAAAGCTACCTCAACTGGCAAGAAACGACAATACTTGTTCAACAAGCCAGTAATTTCATTTTTTTCAAGAAACTGCTTATTTTCATCATCGATAAAAAGAACAATATCAGTACCCCTTTCCTCTTTATTTATTTCGTCTATTGTATACTCCGGGCTTCCATCACATGCCCACTTAACAGCCTGAGCTCCTTCTTTATGAGACAAAGTATGAATTTCAACTTTTTTCGCCACCATAAATGAGGAATAAAATCCTAATCCAAAGTGTCCAATTATGGCGTTAGCATCATTCTTATACTTATCTAAAAATTCTTCAGCTCCTGAAAAAGCAATTTGATTAATATACTTATCTATTTCTTCAGCTGTCATACCTACCCCTCTATCAGAGATAGTCAATGTTTTCTTTTTATCATCAATCGAGATCTTTACTTTAAGTTCGCCCATTTCGCCTTTAAACTCCCCTACACTAGATAAGGTTTTTAATTTTTGCGAAGCATCTACAGCATTGGACACTAGCTCTCTTAAGAAAATTTCATGATCTGAATAAAGGAATTTTTTAATGATGGGGAATATATTTTCGGATGTAACCCCAATATGACCCTTTGACATAGTATTTTTTGTTTTATTATGATTAGACATATTTACGATTCGGTGTTTATCAAACCACATGCCAGCACCTTCTTAATGACATATAGGCAGAAAGTATGACAAGAACTACCAACTTCATTTTTTAAATAAGAAAAAAAGTCAGATTATGATCGAATGAACAAGTTATACCAATATTTTCATAAAATAAACCCTACTCTTCTGTTCTTTTAAGTTTATACTTCATTATAAAACATCACTGTAGCTTATACCACACCTCTTTTTACCTTGTATAAACTCAAAAAAATCTAATTAATTTAAGGTCAATTTCATAATAAAATTGGTATTAAAAGTATACTGAATAAAGAAAAGAATCCCTGTTATTTGATTTCAAACAACAGGGATTCTGGTTTAGATTAGAGTATAAATCTCTAGTTATATTGCAGAACTACCTCGCTCTCCAGTTCGGATACGGATACATTGCTCAAGGGGTGTTACAAATATTTTTCCGTCTCCAATTTCTCCTTCATGACCATTGTGCGATTTAGCTGCGTTTATAATTGCATCTATTGTGGTTTCTACAAATTCTTCATTAACCGCTATCTCCAAACGCATTTTAGGAGTTAGGTTAGGAACAACTTCTTTACCACGATATACCTCTTTACTAACTTGATTACCATGACCAGAAACCCTAGTTACTGTAATACGGGTAATACCTGCTTGAATCAAAGACTCTCGTACTTGATCTAATTGGTATTCTCTTATAACTGCTGTTATTAATTTCATTATTTTCAATTTTAGTATAAAGCATTAAGTATAAAGCATAAAGATATATTACTAACATCTTAAACTAAAACTCAATCTTTAAAAATTAAATAACCAAAGATTATTAAATTTAATTCTTTTAATAAACACCTTCGATTGAACTATTTAAGTTTCAACCTAGTATTTTTACTTTATAACTAAGTATTAGTTAGGATTCATCATACCATAACCACGCTCTCCATGGTAAGCATGATCAAGTCCCATCATTTCTTCTTCGTCCGTTGATTTAAACTTAAATACTTTCTCAACAAACCATATGATAGCAATAGTTAATACAATTGAATAGGCAATTGCAATTCCAACAGCAGCTACTTGAACACCAAACTGATCCCAAATAGACCAATCGCCACTTGCTAATGCAACAGCTTCGTCCATCCAACTTTTTCTAATGAAGAATGTAAGTAAAATAGCTCCTACAATACCTCCCACTCCATGAATACCAAATGCATCCAATGAATCATCATATCCTAATTTATCCTTTAATATTAACGCACCGTAACATATCAATGAAGATGTTGCTCCTAAAGCCAATGCACCTATAGGCTGAACAACTCCTGCTGCAGGAGTAACAGCAACCAATCCTGCTAAAATACCTGAAGCAAATCCTAATGCCGTTGCTTTTCCATGTTGAAACAATTCTATGATAACCCAAGCTAATGCACCTGCAGCTCCTGCAACCTGAGTTGCCGTTAGTGCTTGTGCTGTACTTATACCACTTGAGATACTCGATCCAGCATTAAAACCAAACCAACCTACCCAAAGAAGTCCAACACCCATCATAGTCATTACCAAATTATTAGGTCTTAACTGACGTAATGGATAACCGCGTCTTGCTCCTAAGTAAATAGCTGCCACTAAACCACTGATACCTGCAGAAATGTGTACAACTGTACCACCTGCAAAATCAATTGCTCCATTAGCACCCATATTGAACAAGAAACCATCCTCAGCCCAAACCCAATGGCAAAGAGGATTATAAACTAAAATTCCCCATAGTGCAATAAAAACCAAATAACCTTTAAACTTAACTCTTTCTGCAAAAGCTCCCGCAATAAGAGCAGGTGTAATAATAGCAAACTTACCCTGGAACATTGAGAACACCAATTCTGGTACCCCTCCTTCCAGTACTGTTTCATCAATACCTTTTAAAAATACATAATCGCTATTCCAGCCAAACCAGCCTCCAAGAATATTTTCGCCAAAACACATTGAGTAACCAACAACTACCCAAAGTACACTCATAACTCCCATAGCTGCAAAACTATGCATCATGGTGCCTAAAACATTTTTTGACCTTACTAATCCTCCATAGAACATAGCTAATCCTGGCACCATTAAAAGTACCAATGCTGTCGACGTGATCATCCATGCTGTAGCTCCAGCATCTACTTCTGGACCTCCGCTACTGGCCCAGGTACTCACAAAAAACCCTAACAACAGTGTTGTTAAAACAATTGCTCTTTTCATAAAATAATACGCTTAATAGGTGGTAATAATCATTTCTCGGGTACAAACTTATAATTTTTAATAGTACAATGCAAATAATATTACATTTTGAAACCAAAACCCCCATTTAAAATAATAGTCTGTTGTATTTTTACACATACAAAAAAGCACTACACCCCATTTTCAAACACCCTAATGTAAAAAAATACATCTTTTATATTCTTTTATTTATTTCAAATTTGTCTATTTGAAAATAACATAGTTGCAAATCAAACAACACTGCTAACATCCAATAAAAAAACACAACATGGTTAATTGAAATACAGAACAATACACAAGTTACCTCTAATAACATTTTATAATCTATACAAACTATTATCATGACATGAACCTTATACTACTTTTCTTCTAATCTTATAATTCTATAAAATATCGTCTTAACTTCGACTAATCCTTTTTTATTCTTGACTAACAAGATAATTCAAGGTTCATTTTCTAATAAAATTGTTATTATTATAAATTTAACCATATTTATACACATAAAAAAACCCGGCTCAAATGGCCGGGCAACATTTTTCTATTCTTATTTAAATAATAAATCTACTCCACAAAATACCTATTCAACTCTTGCTCTATCATACTCTTTTTTAATGGCTTCTGAAAATAACCATCAATTAACTTAGCATCTAAAGCCCGTTCAATTTCAGGTGTTAAACCATATCCTGATAATAGAAAGTATGGTATTTTATCATTATGTCTTTTTGCCTCCTTCACAAAGTCTAAACCACTCATTCCAGGCATCTTCATATCGGTTATTACTACTCCTATTTTTTCATCCTCGTCTAATATATTTAAAGCTTTAGAACCTGATTCTGCTGTTACTATTTCGAACACACCTCGAAACATTATAGTGAACAATTTCAAATTAATTGGTTCATCATCTACATAAAGAACAACGCCTAAATTTTGCATCTAATTAACTTTTTTGAGGGATAATAACACTAAAAGTAGTTCCAATATTCTTCTTTGATTTCACTTTTACTTCTCCCCCATGTTTATTTATAATATTATATACTGTTGATAATCCTAATCCTGTACCTTCCCCTACTTTCTTTGTTGTAAAAAAAGGTTCAAACACTCTATTAATAACATCATCACTCATCCCTACCCCATTATCCGTTATTTCTACCTTAATTTCGTTATTATTTTCCAATAAACTAACTTCTATTTTTATCTCTCCTTCGTTATTTATTGCTTGCACTGCATTATACAAAATATTCATAAAAACATGATGTAATTCGCTCTCATTTCCTTCAACAAAAACATCTGCTTTAGGATATTTTTTTATCACTTTTATTCGTGCTATTGTCTCAAATGCCAAAATATTCAAACAATTCTCAATTATAATACGAATATTACAACTGAAAAAATCTTTTTCAGTTTTTTTATTAAATCTCTCAAGACTTTGTACAATATTATTAATACGTTCAACGCCTACTTCCATACCATTTACAATTTCATCATTTATTTGTTCAATTTCTTCCTTAGGTAATTCATCATATTGCCCACTCGACATATTCTTTAAACTATATAATCCAGATTGAATATAATTAAGCGGATTATTAATTTCGTGTGCAATACCTGCAGTAAATATCCCCATAAAAGCCATTTTTTCCGACTCGATAAGTTTTTCCTGGGTTTTATGCAAATCTTTTAAGGTAGATTCAAGCTTATTTCTTTGCTCTATAAGATTATAATTAGATTGTGTTAATTCAACATTTGCTTGTTCCAATTCTTCTGTTCTTGTTTGAACAAGGCCTTCCAAATGCTCCTTATATTTTTTTAGTTCCACCTCTTGCTTTTTCTTTTCTGTAATATCCTTTATCACAGCTTGATATAGCTCAGAATCTCCTTGCTTCATTAAGGCCATACTAACAGAAACCAAAAAGTTTTCTCCATCTAGTTTTCTGCACTCCCATTCTAAAAATATAGGTTTTCCATCAATTGCTTTATCAAAAATAGCATTCATTTTTTCTTCTGTTGGAATACCATCCGGTTGAATTTCTGATGATATTTCAAGAATAGGTCGCCCAACAATATCTTTTCTTTCACAACCAAATAATTCTAGTCCACGCTCATTTATATCAGATACTTTTTTATCTTTTAAAATAACGATTGCATCAAGAGAATTTTCGAATAAATATCTATACATTTTCTCCCTATATGCTAGGTCTTTGTTCTTTCCATTTATTACTGTCAATTTATCTAAAATGGTATCTGAATAAATTTTACTCACATATAATAAAGCAAATGCTGTTAACAAAATAATAACAACATCCATTAACCACGAATTAACTTCTAATACATATTTATTAGCATCTATATTGAAAGGTATAGTTCCAGAAATAAATAAATATCCAAAAGTTAAATATATCAATCCATAAAAAAGCAAACTAATTAATGCTCTCCGGAAATCAAGTATAAAAGAAACAAAAACTGGAATCAATATCAGATACGCCTTTGAAGACACCAAAAAACCAAACTTACTTAAACCAGTTATCAACGCCATCAAAACCACAATCATAACCGAGTATATTTTTACTTGTAAGCTTAATTTTTTACGATAAAAAACAATAACTCCAAACAAAATTACAACGATTGTAATAATTACAAATGCTAAATCAAAACCGTATGTGAAAGCACGAAACAAAGTAGTAAAATACGACAACAATCCTAACAAATAGCCAATTACGAGTGCCTTATTAACAATACTGTCTCTTATTTGAAAGAGTTCATCTATATGTTTCATCTAAATCAAACTACTTAGGTTTCAAAACCCTATTAACTATATAAAAGCCAAACCGCCCTTACCTTCAATTTCTATGCTAAAAACCATCTCAAAATACTCATTAATGAAATTAAACTGCACTTTTTCGCTGACTTTTGCCTTAAAATTGATCGTAATCTTAGATCATCAAAGCCTTCTATTAAATTCCTATATACAATATATTAATAAATTATAAAATTTAATTAACTACTGTTTATAACTCAACTAAGTACAAATTATTTAAATTCATTCTAGTTCTAAAATATTCTAAAGTTTTATATTTTCGGTGCAACTATTAAATAAAAGTGTTGTCATTAGATAAAAAGTAATTTGTTGGAAGCAGTTAATCTCGACATACACAAACCAATAATTATAAAGGCGCAAAAAGGGAACCCTAAAGCTCAAAAAAAGCTGTACGAGCTATATGCCAAAGCTATGTTCAACATTTGTTACAGGATGATGAATAACATTGCTGAAGCCGAGGATATGCTACAAGAGGCTTTTTGTGAAGCTTTTAGAAGACTTGAAACTTTTAGGTTTGAATCGACATTTGGTGCTTGGATTAAACGTATTGTTATTAATAGGTGCATTAACGAATTGAAAAGAAGAAAAATAGAATTAGAATATGGAGACCATGTATATCAGGTAGATTTAACTGACGAAATAGACGAAGGTGAAAACCTAATGCAGGTTGAAAAAATAAAAAAGGCAATGGGACTTTTACCTGATGGATATAGAGTTGTTTTTTCTCTGTACTTGCTCGAAGGGTATGATCATCAAGAAATTTCTGAGATATTAGGAATTTCTGAGTCTACTTCTAAATCGCAACTGGCAAGAGCTAAGAAAAAATTGCTTGAAATTATAAAAGCTGGTAGTTATGAATTTAGTATTAACTAATTAAAACATTGAATGATGACTGATAAACTTGAAAATTTAATTAAGGACAATCGCGGTTCATTTGATGATCTGACACCTCCCGGTGATATGTGGGATAGGATATCGAGAAACCAAGAAAAAGTTGGTAGAAGAAGAAATATAGTCATTTACAGAATTTCAAGTGCTGCTGCAGTATTAATTATTGCTTTAATAGGGTATACTTATTTATTCACTCCTAAAAATCAAGTGACCGAATTATCTGATTTCCAAAAAGAAATCCTTGAAACCGAGCAGTATTACAATAGTAAATTAATGCTTAAAAAACAGCAAGTTTTTAAATTAACTTCTAACAAACCCGATATAAAAACTGATATAGAAGAAGAACTTGCTCTATTGGACTCAGCTCTTATGGAGCTTAAAAATGATTTAAATGATAACATAGCTAATGCCGAAGTTGTAGAGGCGATGATACAAAATTATAGAATGAAATTACAAATTCTGGAAGATATATTAATGTACCTAGAACCAGTAGAGGATGAAAAACCAAAAGTAGACCATACTTAAATTAACACACGCAGGAATTGGGAACCAGGAATAAGGAACAAGTAAAAAAGCAAACTATGCGATACTTAAATATCATATTAACGCTCGCACTCCTTTTTGCAATGGCAGAAAGTGGCTATGCTCAAAATTACAGGGAGCAAACAAACATTTCTAAAACATTTAAAATAGCTCCATCAGGTACTCTTGAAATTAGCAATAAATATGGCTCTGTATATGTAGACACTTGGGAAAAAGATTCAATAAGAATTAATTTAGAGTTTATTATCTCAGAAAAGAATGAAAACAAGTTCAAAAAAATTAAAAACAGTGTCAATTTTGATTTTTCTGGTAATAATCTATACAGATCGGTAAAAACACAATATGGAAGCGGTTATTCTTCTCTTTTTAAAGACTTAAGAGAAGCTACCAATTTATTCTCCTCAAATGATGATCAAACTCATGTTGACTATTATATAACAATTCCAAACTACATAAACCTTAAAATAGTAAATAAATATGGCAATATAATACTCCCTAGTTTATTAGGAGATGTCAACATTACTCTTGCTAATGGTGATTTTCAGGCAAGAGATTTAAAAGGTAATAATAGAATTGATCAATCTTTTGGTAGTGCACGCATCAACAACATTGACCAAGGACACTTAAACTTAAATTTTGTTGAAACACAAGTTTCTAAAGCAAATAAATTAACCATAGAAAGTAAATCTTCGGACATAAGATTAGAGGAAGTAAACTTATTTAAACTAACCGCTAAAAGAGGTGACATTGAGATAGATAGAGCAAACTATCTATTTAGTGAAACTGAATTTTGCGAACTTTTTATAAACCAGGTAAGCTCCGAAGTTAATATTAGATTGAAGTACGGAGTACTTAAGAATTTATCTTGTATGAGTGGTTTCAACTCTGTAAAAGTATACAGTGACCATGCAAATGTAAGGCTAAAGCTTCCACATAATGATGCATTTAACATCAAAGCATCATACCAAAAAGCAACATGTAACGATAGTAAAAAAATAAATTGGAAACCAGCTGAAGTGATTGACGAAAAAGGCACTCTTGAGAAAATTGGATATCATTTAAAAGCTAATAGCTTTAAGAATGTAGACATCCACATCTCTGAAGCTGATTTAAATATCGAATAAATTTTTCGGATTTTAATAGTAAACAATTAAAAATGAAAACTATAATAACCAAATCAATACTTATTATTTGCCTAGCTAGCCTAAGTTCTACGGTTAAAAGTCAGGACTATAATAATTTGGTTGCTTTTAGATGGGGGGTTTACACAGGTTTTATGGCAAAAAAACTATTACCTAATGAATCAGCTTTTGCTGCTCAAATAGGATTTAGGGATAGAGGTATTGTAATAAGCGGATATCGGATGTTCCATGAACTTGCATTTCCTCACAAAAGCTATAAGTTCTTTTTGTATTATGGTTATGGTATACATTTTAGATATTATACCGAATATACATTACATAATCCTTTTAAACCCTGGAGACCGGAATCTAGTTATCAAGGAAATTATGTAGCTGCCGGCTTGGATGGCATATTAGGTTTAGAATATCGTTTTTTAAAATATCCGTTTGTAATCTCCGGAGATATTAGTCCGAACTTTGAATTTGGTGGCGCCAACGTTTTCAGGGTTAACATGGATATGATATCAATCGGATTAGCTTATACATTTTAATTATGATCAACTATTTAAATTTTGACAATTAGAAAAATCAATACAATGAAAAGATTAATATTTTTTATATCAGCAATTCTGGTAACCAATTTATCTTGGGCACAAGAAGAAGCTAAAGATCCCAATGAAATTAGAACTATCTTTAAAAATGGAGCAGTAAAAAGTAATGGTGGTTACGGTGCTATAATGATTAATTATACAAAGATTGATGACCGCGATGCCATTACTATGGGAGCTAAAGGAGGATGGGTGATTAATCATAAGTTTACCCTTGGTATGGGTGGTTATGGATTTATTTCTGAACCTCAAATGGATAATACCTTAGGTAAAGATTATGAATACGCAGGAGGATATGGAGGACTTTTATTTGAACCAATAATAGCAGGAAAAAGCCCAATACATCTATCTATCCCTATAATTATTGGAGCAGGAGGTATAGCATATACTGCAAGTTATATTAATGATGATTACCATAGATACGATGAAACATATGAAGACAGCGATGCATTTTTTGTAATTGAACCCGGTGTTGAATTAGAGTTTAATGTGGTTAAGTTTATGCGCTTTGCATTAGCATGTAGCTACAGGTATACCAGTGACGTTGAACTTAGATATACCAGCATAAGTAATAATCCTAAATTAATTGCAGATAAAGACTTCTTGCATGGTTGGAATGTAGGAATAGCATTTAAGTTTGGAAAGTTTTAAATAATAATTTTTCTATTGTAGTAATAATACATTTAGCTATCATTCAGCCTGATGCTTTACAAGAGGATTTTTAATGTACTCTTTTAACCTAATTGAAAATCATCTTATAAAATATGAAAGAAATTGTTTTAAAATACCAATTAAAAGCTCTATATTTGCGCCCGATTATTACAATCTGCATGTAATCTCTTATTGAACAAGTGGTTCACGTAATATTGCATGTATTTGTTAAATGCTAAGATAATTTAGAAATGGATTTAATTAAAATTGCCGAAGACGCATTTAAAACTGAAACAAAAGAACACCCTTCTTTTGGAGCAGGTGACACTATTTCGGTTTCGTACAAAATTAAAGAGGGAAACAAGGAACGTATCCAGGTTTTCAAGGGTGTAGTTATTCAAATTAAAGGTGCTGGTAGTGCAAAAACAATTACCGTACGTAAAATGTCGGGTAACCAAGGAGTAGAAAGAATATTTCCTGCAAGCTCACCTTTTATTGAAAGCATTGAAGTTAACCGTTATGGTAAAGTTCGAAGAAAGCGTATCTATTATTTACGCGGGCTTACTGGTAAAAAAGCCAGAATCAAAGAAAGAAGAATGTAAGAAATCTTTTTATAAAAAAAATCCCCGAACACAATGTGTTCGGGGATTTTTTTATAATATTAAATACAATTATTCAACAAACTTCTATTTACTCCGGTCTGGCGGTACTACATCCACTTCTGGATCAACCAATACAACACTACCATCCAAACACTTATATTTGATATCGTACTTTGTCTTACCAAAAGCCTTTTTTGAAATAACTGCATAACACGAAGTTTTATCTTCGTTAAATATTACACCGTTTTCAAACAAATCATCACCACAATCAGAAGTTACAATAATAATATCCTCTATACTTTTGATATTACTATTTTCATTGATTCGCCAACAAATAATATCACCCTGGCTAACAACGCTGGTATAAGTAATGGCACTTGACTTTAATCCCTTGTCGTCGGTTAAAATCAATTGATCTTTAGCGTCCGGTTTAATACTTAATGTAATCGTAGTCGACTTTTGCAAAGGTGACTCTTTGATTGCTACCTCTTCTTGGTTGTGGTTGCATGCAAATAGCACAATCACCACCAACAATAGAGGAAAAATAATTTTTCTCATTAAAGAATATTTTTTATGTTAGTAATATGGAATTAATATATAGTAATTGTTTAAGAGTAGCGTTACTTGTTAATTAAAAATTAATAACAAAACTTATTTAAATGATAATCTACAATAACTATTGGATGATAAAACTCTGCAAACTGTCATGAGGAACATGCAAAATAGAACAGATGAAAGCATTTAGGAAAACTCATTTATACATAACTCAATAGTTTTAAATTCATTAACTCTTTTCACTCGCCCTACACTTTTAGCTATCATCTATTAATTAGTGGTTATTAGAAAATTACATTTAATTGTAAAATTACTTTTAATTATTGGATTAAATAAACAAATAACAATGTTGAATAAATTACATCGTAAAAAACAGCCTTATCTGTTCCATGTCCCTTTTTCCATACTCCTCTTTACAAGAGAACTTTCTAACACATTTAACTATTAGTTATTAGCACATTATATATTTGACAGCAAATACCTACATCCTCAAACTCATAAACTTCAACCTCTTTGTTATATGCTATATTCTACTTGGTGAATACTAAACAAAAAGTAGTACCCTCCCCCAATTTACTATCCACTTTTATTTTCGCACCACTTTTTTTAACAAAATCATAAACCAACTGCAAACCAAGCCCCACTCCTTTTTCGTTTTGCGTTCCATAAGTGCTACTTACTTCATTAAAATTAAATAGCTTCGCAACCTGCTCTTCAGTCATTCCCACACCAGTATCCCTTATTTTTAGTTCTGTATAACCGTTTAATGTATGACTTACAATATCAATTTTTCCACCTTCCAAAGTAAATTTTATTGCATTACTTATTATATTCCTGATAGCCATTGCCATGATTACCCTATCAACAAATAAGCAAGTATCAGGTTTTACTTGAATTTGGATATCAATTTTCTTTTTATTTGCTATGTTTTGCAAATGAGAGACTTCCTTCGTAATAATTTCTAACACATTAACATCGCCAGGAACCAATTTAACTGTACCCATTTGATTTACACCCCACTGCAAAAGATTATCCAATAAGTCCAGTAAATTGGATGATGACGACTGAAGCTCCTTAGATATATCACTAAGTTTATCCAACTCATCATTTTTTATGCAATAATCAATTACCTCTGAATAACTATTATAGGTAGCTAATGGACTCCGAAGGTCATGAGAAAGTACGGAGAAGAATTTATTTTTTGTTGCATTAGTTAATAGCAAATCCTTTCGCTGCTTCTCAAGTATCCTAGTTAACCTATTTCTATTTTTATTATTTTTAATCATAATAACAACCAACACCAAAAGCAACAATAGAATAAAGACCAAAGCTACTGCAATAATTAAAAACAACTCTTTTTGTGATTTTTGCTGATCTACCTCTTTTTGCTTTTGAGCAACTTCATATTCAGTTCGTAGATTAGCTATTTTACGAATAGTTTCCTCGTTATTTATACTATCTCTATAAGCTACATATTGTTTATGAGATATATAAGCTTCTTCATGCTGTCCTAATTGACTATGAATTTCAGATAAACGCAAACTTGCATCCCTGATTTGCTCTTTTAAACCATGCTCTTTGGCCAAATGGAAGCTTTTCTGCGCTGTTTGTTGTGCTAAAACAAAGTCTTTTTCCTTGTAATAAATTTCTGCTAATCCATCTAAATAAGAAGATACTGCGTAATTGTCTCCTGACGGTTCTAAAATGGAGATAGACTTTTCCAAACAAGCCTTAGCACTATCTAATTCATTTTGTGACACATAAATTAAACCTTTATTACCTTGAACATATCCAATTCCATAACTAAAACCTATCGAATCATATATACCTTCAGCTTTCCTTAGATAATTACTTGACTCATTATACTCTTTAGTAATTCTATATAAATCAGCTAGATTTAGGTATGCTCCGGCCAACATCTTTAATTCATCATTTCTAGTAAACTGATATATCGCTTTCTTATAATTGGCCTCAGAAAGTATATATTCCATATTATTTTTATAAGCTAATGCTAATGCATTATAACAAGTAGCTAACCCAACACTATCATTAAATCTTTTACATAAAATAAGTGCTTCATGTAAAACGAGAATAGCACTATCCAACATTCCAATTTTAATATGTGAATACGATTCTAATATTTTAGAATTTATCTGCCACTCTGAATTATTGCTATTTTTTCCAATTTCGAATGCAAGAATTGAATACTTTAATTTTATTTTTGGATCTTTCGAAAAATATGAAATATTGTAATATGTTGAGTAATATTCAGAATCAGATTTGACAATACTATTAGAAAGGCTGTTTAATAAAGAATCAATATACCTTTCATTCGCAAACAAACTTTCGTTAACAAACAATAAGCATATTATATATATGTAAACTAACTTCATAGAAAAGTTAACCCCACTTAAATAAGCGGAGTTAAGATAACTTATTTACTTTTTTGGAGGTCTTGCAACCTCAATATCTGGACAATCTTTCATTACTTTTTTTAATTAAGTTTCATAATTGTACTTTCAATATAAATTAACACTCAGGAGGTCTAACAACCTCAATATCTGGATCATCAACATATTTATTACCATCTACATATATATATTCTATACTATATGACTCTTTTTTATTAACTGCATCTTCTGCAATAATTCCTTGCCATTCTGTGTCTGAATTTTTAGTAGGCCCCTCTGAAAAAATACCATCTCCTCCACTTTTCCTAATATTTACTATTTCTTTAATACTATTATTCTCTGTAAGCCAAATTATTGCTTCACCAGGCGTTGCATTAGTGGTGATTGACTGTACACCCTCATGCCCTTCGTTATCTCTCAGGTTAAGCACTATTTTACCGTCTTCTTTTTTAACGGCTTTCATAAAAATTACTGCCATTTTTAGTTAAATGTTTAAGCGTTTAAATTAAAAAAAAGTTTGAACTATTAAAATATTTATTCTTTAAAAGATAATCATCTTTATTTGCATGCTACACCCAGTAATACTTCCTATTTAATATAAAAGTTCATAAAATTATGTAATATTCATAAAAAAACCCACTAACGTATAATATTAGCAGGTTAATGCATCCTTTGCTTCCACTAAATTTTTACACAGCAGAAACAATATTAATATTTAATCATAATAAAACTATTTCATTTCAATATACATTTCGTACTTAAGTTGGTTCTCTTTTTTGTAAAAACTATTTGAAGGAACTAATCCCAATGATTTTGCTGATTTCAAAGATTCTTGAGCCTTAAAAGTACTTCCTGTAATTAAACTTATTGCAAAAGCAGTTAGCTTCTCATTAGAATCTCCTAGCTCAAAAGAAAAGTCATCTTCCATTTCATGATCAGGAACTAATCCTTTACTATAATCAATCGAATTATCAACATTTTCAGCACGCATTACAATGGGCTGTATTGCCCAGTTATGCTCTTTTTCATTATCAATCGTTATTGATCCATAATATTTACCGTGTGTTTGCTCCCCAATTTGTATTACATTCATATATGGAGATAAACTATAAATAACCATTTCACTAGCTGATGCAGTCCCTCCGGTTGTTAACACATACAAATTACTTAAATTTAAGTTGCTCTCATTTGACTCAAAGTAATCTTCGAAATTCTCATCTGGATCTTTCTTTAAAAATGCTCTTTCAAGCTCCTCGTTATAAGCAGTTCGTAAAAACACGTTATTAAAACAGGATTTCGGACAAATCATGCTAGCCATTAACTTAGCTGTAGAAACAGCACCCCCTCCATTATATCTTAAATCAAGTATTAACTCTGAAACACCTTGATTTTTAAGATCTGCAAATACACTTTTTAAATTATCATTATACTCATGTATAAAGGATGTATAGGCCAAATAACCTATTTTTTTACCTCCTTTTTCAAAAACCTTATTTACTAATATCGGATTTACATGGATTTCCTCAGAAGTTAAATTTACATTCGGAGGCAAATCATATATTGTACCTCCAACAATACTTCCTAATCCAATTGTAATATTATCCGAATCAAATAGTTCTAAATAATTTTCATCTGTTATTGCCCCTCCATTCATTTTAATTACAAAATCTCCCCTCTTTAATCCTGCTCTATCAGCTGGTCCATTAGGCTCTACATATTCAATAAAACCAACTACTCTATTACTTCCTTCGGATAAATACATTAATCTTAAAGAATAACCAAATTCTTTTCGAACACCTTCGAAGTACTTTCCTAAAGCCTTTGCATCATCTGTAATATATGACCAACGATCTATGTGCTTGTATAATAACTTATCAAAATACTCCCTAGTATCTTTTTCTTGACTAACATTTAAAATAGGCATTTTACTTTCCCATAGATAATAAGAATTCATATTTTGTTGAACGAAACTATTAATTTTTAAAACTTCAGGTTCAATTAGAATTTCATCTTCTTTTATAGACTCATCTTCGGAACAAGATCCTAAAAGCAAAATAACAGAGAACAAAATCAAGAAATTCTTAAACAAAAAAATAGAGTTAAGCATAAAAAATAAATTTTAAATGATGATTGATTATTAATATTGCGTAATAACAATGCAAGTTATAGTTGTATTTTTAAGCACTCAAAATAAATGCCATATATCTTAGTATTCAGTTATATGATAAAACATGAATCATATTTCTTCATTTTCCTTACTATTTATAAATAACCAAGAACAAATACAAACATAAAAGGTCATTCTTATTAAAAAAATGACCTTTACTATAACAATTTTAATTGATTCTCTAATTATTGAAATGATATAAAAACACTATTTCACCTTCAAATGCAGGTTTTTTATTGCCTTCAATTTCCAACACCACACCAATATTAGCTTTAGTAACTCCTCTTAAGTTTTTTACATCCTGCACTTTAGTTACCAGCCTAACTTTTGAGTTAACTAATACAGGTTGATTAAATTTAAGGCTTTCGATACCATAATTAACCTGCATTTTAATATTTTGAACATCAACAATTTGACCCCACAAATAAGCCAACAGCGATACTGTTAAGTAACCATGTGCTATAGTATTTCCAAAAGGCGATTCTACTTTGGCTTTTTCTGGATCGGTATGAATCCATTGATGATCTATAGTTGCATCAGCAAATTTGTTTATCTGGTCTTGTGTAATAGTATGATATTCTGATTTACCTAATTCTTGTCCTTTCAAAGATTCTAATTCCTCGAAACTTTTAATAATTAATTGAGCCATATATTAAATTATTTATTTAGCAATTTTAGAAGGAGGCAAATATACTCTTTTTATAATAAACGATGCATTAAACAGAATAAGTATACATTTTTAGCGGATAAACAATAAAAATTTAAGTTTGAAAGAGATACTATTCTAAAATAAACCTTGCAAAGATCTCATATTCTAATACAATCTTTTCGAAATCCAAGTTGGGAATATCATCTGCTTGCCTAGGAGATGATTCCATCATAAAAGCAACATTTGATAACTCTTTTCTATATGGCATATAGCTTCGTTCTTGTATGTAAATTGCTTTTCCTGCTTTTTGATCAATGGCTTTAGCCAGATTAACAGCTTTTATTTTAGCAGCTTTCATAGCTTTAACCTTAACATCTTGCCTAAATTCTTCTATTTTAGAATGGTCAGTACTTTCTACTGTAATATTGGAAATATTATTTTTTTCCATTGCCATAAAAACTTTTGCCACCATTTTTCCGCTATTTACTTTAAGTTGGTAACTTTTAGTATTACGTATACTTGATTTTTTGTACCAATAATCTTTAAAGTTACTTGAGTAATCTAATACTTTTAAGTCTTCTTTAATATTAATACCTATGGATTCTAATGATTTAATCATTTTACGCTCCAAGTCTTCAAGATTAAGTTTTCCCTTACTGTCGTCTTCTTTAATAACTATGCCAATAAAAATCTCATCAGGTACAATCTCGAGCTTTGCCCTTCCAGTTACTTCAATATAAGGTTGATCAATAAAATTTTTAGATGTTTGCGCATTTGAACTAACTACTATACATCCTAATAACAATACAAAAAATAATTTCTTCATCGTATTTAATTTTAAGTTTAATAAAGGATGCGTAATGTATAGCTTTTCCATAAAAAAAGCGATACAAAATTGTATCGCTTTTAAAATTTAATAAACACTTATTATCTTATGAACTTCGACTTTTACTTAATTAGTAGCCATCTGAGCCAGCCTTGAACTTACACTAATCTTCTTTTGCTTAGCCACTTCAGAATTTAACTGAAAAGTAAGTTTACTGTCTTTAATTTTAAAGTTTACTATAGCAAAATCAGGAACAAAATTCTGCTCTTCAGTAATTGTCATAATTGAACTATTACCTAGTCCATTGATAAGTTTTTTAGCCTTGTTTGCTCTTCCTGTTGGAACAAAAACCATTTGACACTTTTTAATGTCTTCAGATGTTTCAACTTCAACAACACTAATTTTAGCCAATCCTACATTTTTACCTTGAACTGTCTTTGTCAACTCATTAAAAATGGCTTGATTTTTTCCATACACGCCAATCGTAAAGGTTTTAAAGGATTCCTGATTTGGCCACTTCATATAACGCATAAAGTTTGCGATAAATGAAGCCTCTACTTTTTGTATTTGCACCTGTGAACTTAACGCAGTACTAATCAGCATGCAAGCTACAAAAAACATCAAAATCTTTTTCATCATCAAATCTGTCTAAATTAGATTAAATCTTATTAATTTAACCCGTTTAACGACGATCACATGTATAAGTTACCTTTTTAATATTTTTTTAACTTTTAACGATTTTGTTCCTCTTTTCTCAATACATTCCCCTCTTAAACCACTATTTAAAAGAATATTAAAAGCCATTAGTTAAGTTTAAAATAATTTAACATTATAAAATCAGGCTATCAGATTCAAAGCTGAAATAAACTCATTTGGATTTAGTGGTTTTTTTAAATAAGCCGATGCACCATACCTTAAACATGAATCAATTGTACTTTGCGCTGAATCATTTGATATTACTACTACCGGTATTCCCATCCACTCATCTTCAATATCCTTAAGTACATCAAAACCATCTTTCTCTGGCATATACAAATCTAAAATAATTATATCTGGTCTCTCTGTAAGTATCTTTTTCCATCCTTCTCTTCCATTTTCTGCCTCACAAATCTCCACATTTAATTTCCTTAACATAGCCTTTATAGTGCTTCTACTATCTTTAGCATCATCAACAATCAATACTTTTTTCATCTCCTCATATTTTTTACCGTCACATTTTCTGGTAATTAGTCCTTTAATTCTTAATTCAAAAATTGATTTTAACTAATTACAAGTCTCACACAAAAAAATACCCCAATACTTTGGTCCGAACTCTAATTAATTCAAAAGTTTATCTTTATTAATGCTTTTTGTGAATTAATCCTCTTGCAACTTTAACGATCATAATAACCAATATGGTATATTTTGTTGATGAATTCATTATTATTTTATACGAATGCGTCAAATAGATAATTGAATCGTCAAACCCTATTATATCATTATAAAAACTAAAACATATTAATTGACTATTTCTCATCTATTAAAAAAGATTAAATTTATTAATCATCATTTTTTCAGCTATTTGGAATAATTTAGATAAAAAGAACAAAACAAACAGGACATTAACCCCTGACTTTCTTCACCTTACATCCTCACCACGAATTTAAAACTAAACTAGTAGGGACTGGTAGGTATTATGTGGTTTTTTTTTCTTAATATTGCAAATGCATAAATAAAATTTAACATTTAGTTTACCCTGTTAACATATTAAGAAGAAGTAAAAATTATAAATCACTAATTATAAATTATTAATATGGCACAAATAAGTTCATTAATCGAGAAGATAAACGGTGGGGATAACCCATTTTTTAAAGAGCTTTATGGAACAGATTCTGACGTACTTAAAACTCAAGCAGAAAGATACGTTGAACAAATGAATGATTTTAAAGCTACATTTGGTACTGATGATGTAATGCTTTTTAGTTCGCCGGGACGAACAGAAGTTGGAGGTAACCATACCGATCACCAATTTGGTCGTGTTTTGGCGGGTGCAGTAAACCTTGATAACATTGCTGTTGCTGCTCCTAATGGCACCAATGTTGTTCGTATAAAGTCTGTTGGTTACCCACAATTTGAGGCTAATCTTGATGAATTAGTAATTGATGAATCACAATTTTCTACTTCAACATCTTTAGTAAAAGGTATTAATGCAAGGTTAAAAGAACTTGGTTATAAAATAGGTGGTTTTGATGCAGTTATAGAAGGTAGAGTACCTGAAGGATCAGGATTAAGTTCTTCTGCTTCGTTTGAAGTATTGATTGGAGCTATTGTTAGTCATTTATTTAATGATGGTAAATTAGATCCTGTAGAAAATGCAAAAATTGGTCAATGGGCTGAAAACAATTACTTTGGAAAGCCTTGTGGTTTAATGGATCAAACAGCTTGTTCTGTAGGAGGGTTTATTACAATTGACTTTGAAGATCCTTCAAACCCAATTGTTAAAGCTTTAGATTTTGATTTTGCTAAAACAGGATATTCTCTTGTTATTACAAATACTGGTGGTAGTCATGCTAACTTAGATAGCGAGTATGCTTTACTTCCTGGAGAAATGAAAGCTGTTGCTAAAGAACTTGGTCAAGATGTTCTTCGTCCTCTTTCAATGGAAGATGTAGTAAAAGGTATTCCAACTATACGTGAAAAAGTTGGAGATAGAGCTCTATTACGTGCCATCCACTTCCAAGCAGACAACTCTCGTGTTGTTGATGAAGTAGAAGCTTTAGAGTCTGGTAATTTTGATAAATTTTTAGAGCTAGTAGTTGAATCTGGTTTTAGCTCATACATGTATAATCAAAACATTTATGCTCAAACCCAAGAAAACTTTGAAAGCAAAATGGCTGAACAAGGTGTATCTTTAGGCTTGGCATTAAGTGACCTTGTATTAAAAGGAAAAGGAGCTTGGCGTGTGCACGGAGGAGGATTTGCTGGAACTATTCAAGCATTTGTACCTAACGATCTATTAGATGAATACATTTCTACCTTAGAGGCTACTTTTGGTGAAGGTAGCTGCCACAAACTATTTATTAGAGCTAAAGGTTCTGTAAAAGTTGATTTATAAAAATTATCTTCATAGGGGTAACTTTCTTGTTACCCTTTTTTTTATATCCACTCAATTTGTTAAACTAAAATAATGACGAGCAATAAAACAAATTATACAGTGCCGTTTATTATCATGTCCTTTTTACTTTTCCTTTTAGGTTTTGTAACTTGGATGAACGGTGTTTTAGTTCCTTTTCTTCAAAAATTGTATGACCTTAAACCTGCTGTTGCCCAATTAGTAAATGCAGCTTTTTTTAGTGCATACATTTTTTCAATCCCTGTAGGCGGATTTGTTAAAAAAATTGGCTACAAAAAAAGTGTTATTATAGGTTCATTAATTACCGGTATAGGTAGTTTATTATTTATTCCTGCAGTTAGTTCTGGATTTGGAATGTTCTTAGTTGCATTATTTGTAAGTGCAGTAGGTATAGTATTGTTACAAGTTGCAGCAAATCCATATGTTATCGCTTTAGGTAGTCCTGAAACATCTTCGTCAAGATTAACCTTGGCAATGGCAGTTAACTCAGCTGCTGCAGTGTTAGCTCCTGTTGTCGGAACTGGATTAATCTTGAGCCAGGTAACTGGTGATCCAGCAGCAGATGCATTATTAGCTAAACCAGTTTATTATGTGCTTGGAGGCATTGCTGTTGTAACAGGTATTTTATTAGCTTTTATGAATTTACCTGCCATAAGCGATGACGATAGTGCGGAAACCGGAGGAGAAAAAAGGTCTGCATGGAGTTACCCTCATTTAATTTTAGGCTTTATTGCAATTGGGATGTACATGGGTTTAGAAGTTGGTGTAAACTCATTTTTATATAGATATATGGAAACTAAAATTGGTTTAGACCCCGATGATATTAAATTCTTTATGGGTGCTTACCCTTTTGGTTTTGTAATTGGTCGTTTAGCTGGTGCTGGCATACTCAAGAAATACTCTCCAAACAAAGTCTTAGCTATCTCTTCTTTGTTAGGTGCACTAATGATTTTAGTTACTGTATCAACAAATGGAATGTTGTCACTTGCAGGTATTCTTGCCACAGGATTATTCCACTCAATCATGTGGTCTGTAATTTTTGATTTATCACTTAAAGATGTAGCTCCTAGTGCTGCTAAGTTAGGTTCAGGAATTTTATGTACTGGTGTTGTATTTGTAGGTCTGTGGACATACGTAATGGGTGCCATTGAAGCTATTTCAAGTATTTCGGCCGCATATATGGTTTTATGGGTATTCTATGCCTTCATCATTTTCTTCGCTTTAAAAGGTTCAAAAATCAGAAAAAAAGCAGCTTAGTATAGAAAAAGAGAACCTATCTTTGAGGACATGGTTCAATAAAAAAATAATAGATATGACAAAAGCATCAGATGTATTTACATTAAAAAACGATAATAATGTTGAGGTTACCTTTATCGGGAGAGGTGGACAAATCACTGGTATTAAAGTACCTGATTCTAAAGGTGAACTTGCAGATGTAGTAATTGGTTACGAGACTGTTGATGCTGCTTTAGCAGGTGATGCCTACTTTGGAGCATTATGTGGTCGTTATGCTAACAGAGTTGTTAAGGGACAATTTGAAATAGATGGTGAATCATATCAATTGGATATTAACAATGGTCCTAACCATTTGCATGGCGGTGTTGAAGGTTTTAACTTACGTGTTTGGGAGGTTGAGTCTTATATAGACCCTAAATTTGTTCAGGCATATAAACTCTCTTTAACAAGTCCTGATGGAGATCAAAAATATCCGGGCGAATTAACAGTTTGTGTTATTTATGGATTAACTGAAGATAACGAACTTGTTATAGATTATACTGCCGAAACAACTAAACCTACCATAATTAACCTTACAAGTCACGCTTATTTTAACTTGAAAGGTGCAGGTACTGGAACTATTGAAAAACATGAGTTACAACTAAACGCATCTAAATATACACCAATTGATGGTGAAATAGGTACTGTAACTGGTGAGATTGCCGAAGTAAAAGGAACTGCCATGGATTTTGTTGATGCTAAACTTATTGGTGACGCATGTAATTCTGAAGATCCACAAGTAAAATTAGTTGATGGTATTGATCACAATTTTGTAATTGATGGTTTTGATGGTTCACTTAGGTTAGCTGCCAGATTAACTGATCCTGAAAGTGGACGTGAAATGGAAGTTTATACCGACCAACCAGGAGTTCAAATTTATACTGGTAGTCATTTTGATAGTTCAGAAACTGGAAAATTAGGAGCTCCAATAGAAAAGTGGGCAGGAGTTGCTTTGGAAACTCAAATCTTTCCTGATTCTCCGAACAAGGAAAATTTTCCTAATGCAATTCTTAAACCAGGTGATACATACAAGCATACTTGCGTTTATAAATTTATATAATAATACTAGCCTATTATTTGTTAAGCCATCCTAATTTTAGGATGGCTTTTTTTATATTGTTTCTCTCCTTCAATTATCACAATCGATCTTTAACCCGCAATATGCATTAGAAAATCTATTACACATTGAAATTACTTCAAAACAAGACACTTCGTTTCTTCACTTCAACTCACCAGAACGGTGCTATGCCTCGTTTCAGTAAATCCTTGTTTTATTAGTTTCTGATTATTGCTTCGTTCAGCATTGCCCAAGTAAAACTTGGCACTGCATTCACTTATCGCAATAATTGTACTTTCAATGTTCATAACGAAGTTCTAATACATAATCCGGGTTTAAATATAAAATACTTATTTTCTACCCACCATCATCTACTTTACACAACAATGCTCAACTAGTAACACCCTAACAATTGGTTATGTATCTAATAAAATTAACAGATCACTCTATCTGTAACAGAATAATTATTTATTTCCATCTCATAATCAAACAATTGCAAAACATACTATAATTGGTATTTTTTTATGCATTTAAGCATTTTTAGAATATTTGTTTAACGTGAAAACTAATACTTTTTTTGTTTTTCTAAATAATTTTAACTTTTTTGCCACGCTTTAAAATAGTAATCATTTAGTTTTTGAATTAAAACACATTAAAATATTTTAACAACTATAAAATAAAAAAATGAGTTCAAGTAAAAAAAGTAATGTTTTGCCCATTGCGATGATGTTTGCATTATTTGCAATGATATCATTTGTAACAGGGTTATCTAATCCAATGGGTGTAATCGCCAAACAACAAGAAGGTATTCTTAACTGGATGTCACAGTTAGGTAACTTTGCCAACTTCTTTGCTTATTTATTCATGGGGCTTCCTGCTGGAATAATTCTGAAAAATAAGGGATATAAATTTACAGCACTTACTGCTATTGCAGTAGGTATTATTGGAGTTGGAATTCAACTTGTTTCTGGATTAATGCCTTATGAGCGCGGAGACAACTTCACTCCTATTTTCTCGGTTTATTTATTGGGTGCATTTATCTCAGGTTTTTCTATGACTATGTTGAATACTGTAGTTAACCCTATGCTTAACACCTTAGGTGGAGGTGGCAAAACAGGAAACCAGTTAATTCAATTTGGTGGTTCTTTAAATTCTTTAGCAGCAACCATTGTACCTATTTTAGGAGGTTATTTAATTGGTGATATTATGCAAGCCACTATGAAAAATGCTGTACCTGCGCTATTAATTGCAATTGGTATTTTTACTGCTGCATTTATTGTTTTGGCCTTTGTTAATATACCTGAACCTCACCTTGACAAATCAAAAGGGGAAAAAGAAAAAGACAAACACGGCCCAATGTCATTCCGTCACTTTGTATTTGGAACTGTAGCTATATTCTTATATGTAGGGATTGAAGTAGGTATACCAAACTTTATGAACTTATTTTTAACTGCTCCTAGCTCAGGATCCGACACTCTAGGAATGGGTATCGATACAGCCGCTGCAGGTTCTGTTGTTGGAACGTATTGGTTCCTCATGTTAATTGGAAGGTTATTGGGAGGTATATTAGGTGCAAAATTCTCAGCTAAAGCACAATTAACCTTTGTTAGCTCTCTGGGAATTATTTTTGTTGCCTTGGGAATATTTTTACCTTCAACTGTTACTGTTAACATGCCCGTATTTATGGCCGACATTAGTTTTGGAATGCAAACAGTACCATTAGCTGTTATGCTATTTACCTTATGTGGTTTCTGTACTTCCATAATGTGGGGAGGTATCTTTAACCTTGCTGTAGAAGGAATTGGCAAATATACAGCTTTAGGTTCTGGTATTTTTATGGTAATGGTTGTTGGAGGTGGAGTACTGCCTCTTATTCAAGGAGCTGTTGCAGATATTACAGCAAGTTATATGTCATCATATTGGGTAATTATAGCTGCTTTAGTTTATTTATTATGGTATGCCCTTGCCGGTTGCAAGAATGTAAATAAAGATATTCCTGTAGAATAAATCTTGTAAGAAATTAAATATTAGAGGCTAGCTTGATATCAAGCTAGCCTTTTTTGTCGCTAAAAATTCGTTAGTTGCGTTACATATGTTATCTTTTTATTAAATCAATACTTCAAACTAGTTTCGAGTATATAGATTACTAATTTTGCTCAGTCTAAATTCAAATATATTTTGTTAAAGAACCTCTTTAGGGAGGTGTAATTTTTTAAGTGATGAAAAAAAAAGAAGTCATTCTAAACGGAGCAATTGAATTATTTGTAGCTAAAGGTTTTTCTGCTTCAACCAATGAACTAATTAGCCGAATTGGCATTGCTAAAGGAACTCTATATCATCACTTTAAAAGCAAAGACCAACTTATTGTAGAAATCTACAAAACTTTAATGTTCGAAATTGAGTCCGAATGCGTTTCCGAAATGTCTGAAGAAGAAGATCCGCAAGCATACACTAAAGATGTTTTTGGAAAAATTGTTAGTTGGTTTATAAAAAATCCTACTAAATTCCACTATATAAGTAGCTTTGAAGCAAGCCCTTATATTAAAGTACATGCTCTTTCGGTAAGAGAGACTTTAAGCGGACCTCAAAAAAATATTATGCAAAAAGTAAATATGGGTGTTATGAAAAACTATAATACTGATTTGATAACTTTTTTTGATTTTGCATTTACCAGGTCTACTGCTAATTACTTTTTATCACAACCTAATCCAATGGGTAAATTCAGGAAAGAATTTAATGAAGCTTTTGATTTATATTGGAGTGGAGCTTCCAGGTAAACACTATATATTTCCTATCAGTGTATAGATTTTTCTGAGTATAAGAATCTGCATTTCTTCAATAATATTACTTCCGGCTAAAGGCAAAGAAGAAATTGTGGAACATGTCACTTATAAGTTTTAATCTTTAAGTAATACTTAAGTTGATTAAATATTAATCTTGATAAATCTTTATATTAAGGATTCCTTACCCATTTTGAATTTCATATAAATAATCAATAAAATCCCTTTAACTAAAAATAACCTTTGCTAACACCTCATAACATTAGGTTAACACACATTTAATAATTATTAAACCGACTTGTCGGTCGGTTTTGATGATATTTGCATCGAATTATTCATACATTTGAAACAGTTATAAAAAGTTTTTATTACAACCTAAATTCAACAATTTAACAATGAAACATTTTATCACAAAGCTTTATGTGGTTAGTTTAATGCTAGCCCTCCCTCTAGTTGCTATTGCACAGGGTAAAGTATCAGGTAAACTAGTTGATTCCAGCACAAATGAACCCTTAATTGGAGCTGCTATTTACCTAGAATCAGACAAAGGTGTTGGTATAACAACATCATTAGATGGTACCTTTGCCTTAAATCTGGAAAGTGGAAAACAAACTCTTGTATTTACTTATCTTGGTTATGTGGAACAAACAAAATCTATTAATGTAGATGGAGATGTTAATCTTGGAACTATTTTAATGGAGTCAAATGCTGTTGGCCTTAACGAAGTACGCGTTATGGCTTCTGTTGTAACTGACCGTAGTACTCCTGTTGCAGTTTCAACTTTGCCAGCAGAAGTGATTACCGAAAAATTAGGTACGCAAGAATATCCTGAACTATTAAAAACTACTCCATCTATTTATACTTCGAAAGAAGGTGGTGGATTTGGTGATGCTACTGTTTATGTTCGTGGATTTGACTCAAATAACGTTGGAGTTTTGATTAATGGAATTCCGGTTAATGATATGGAAAACGGTAAAGTATACTGGAGTAACTGGGCAGGTCTTTCTGATGTATCAAGAACTATGCAAGTTCAACGTGGATTAGGTGCTTCTAAACTAGGTCTTTCTTCTGTTGGAGGTACTATCAACATTCTTACTAAGTCTACCGAAGCAAAAAAAGGTGGTGTAATTAAAACTTTTGTTGGTAACAGTGGTTACAGAAAACAACTGGTTTCTTTTTCAACAGGTCTTATGGAAAATGGTTGGGCAGTAACAATGTTAGGTGCACATACTTATGGAGATGGTTATGTAAACGGAACTGATTTCGATGCTTGGAACTATTTTGCTAATATTGCAAAAAAGATCAACGATCAACATACGTTAGCATTCACAATTGTAGGTGCTCCTCAATGGCACAACCAAAGAGGTACTAAACTTACAATTGAAGAGTTTAAAAACCATAAAGACGGCATTCGCCACAACTCTAACTATGGTATAAGAAACGGTCAAGTATATGGTGGAGCCTATGGATATAACTTCTATCATAAACCACAAGCTCAATTAAACCACTACTGGTCAATGAATGAATCAACTAGCTTAACAAGTTCATTTTATGCCTCTATAGGTACAGGTGGTGGTAGAAGAAGTGCAGGTAACTTCGGTAGGACACCAGATGGATTAATTGATTTTGATTCTGCCATGGAAGAAAACCAACAGTCGGTTGTTGAAGGTTCTCAAAACATAATTGGTAATTCGGTGAACAATCACCAATGGTTCGGATTATTATCAACCCTAACTAAAGAAGTAAATAGCATTACTTTCACATTTGGACTAGACGCAAGATATTACAACGGTGAGCACTATAGAGAAATTGATGATCTTCTTGGCGGTAAATTTTACACTGATGGTTCAAACATTAATAGAGATCAATATACCAAACTTACAGAAGGTGACAAATACTCTTATCACAACGATGGAAATGTAGGTTATACTGGATTATTTGGCCAAGCTGAATATGTTTCAGGTAATTTTACTTCTTTCCTATCGGCTGCAATTTCTAGAAAAAGCTATAGAAGGATAGATTATTTCAAATATACTTCAGATGACCAAAAAACAGATTGGGAACACTTTTTCCCTTGGAACGTTAAAGCTGGAATAAGTTATAAAATTACTGAAAACCACAGCATATTAGCTAATGGAGGTTATATTAAAAGAACACCTTATTTTAACAACGTTTTCTTAAATTATTCTAACGAAGTTAATGAAAACGTAAAGTATGAGCAAATTATCACTGCTGAAATTGGTTATATGTATTCTTCATCTAATTTCAATGCGAAGATTAATGCTTATAGAACTAATTGGAGAGATAAAGGTTTACTTTTAAGTTATATTTATAGAATTGAAAATCCTGACAATCCTGACGAACCACTATTGGAGGAAGATCGTACTGCTAACGTTGCAGGTTTAAATCAGTTACACCAAGGTATTGAGGTTGAAGCAACTTATAAACCAAACGAAAAACTATCATTAAAAGGTATGTTCTCTATTGGTGACTGGATTTATCAAGATGACGTGAATTTTAAAGTGTTTAATGACCAACAAGAACTTCAAGCAGAATTGGATGCATATATTAAAGATGTGCATGTTGGTAACTCAGCTCAAATGACAGGTTCATTAAGTCTAGACTACAAAATTTTTCCTGATTTCAAAGTAGGAGTAGACTATATTTTCTATGGAAAGCACTATGCAGATTTTGATCCAGAAAGTAGAAAAAAAGTAACTGATTCTGGTGTTGATTCATGGGAACTACCTGAAGTTGGTTTAGTTGACTTGAACTTCAACTATAAGTTTAAGCTAGCTGGATTAGATGCAGCGATTTATGGTAATGTAAACAACTTATTCAACACAGAATATATCTCTAAAGCTGACGATGGAACAAGCCATGACGATTTGACCTCTGAGGTATACTATGGATTTGGTACAACCTGGTCAAGTGGATTAAGAATTAAATTTTAATTTCTTTTAAATTTTAGAAACAATGAAAAAGTTACTATATATTTTTATTCTTACAGCTGTAGTTTTTGCAGGCTGTGATCCAATGGAGGATATTTACGATAATATAGATGAAAATCAACCTCTTGTAAATGTTCAAAAAATTGAAGGTACAATTAATGCTGAACAATATAAAGAGCTTAGCGGAATTGCTTTAGCTATGGCTACAAATAAAACAGATTCTGCTGCTGCTAAGAGCATCGAGACGGAGATGGCATTTAATAGCACATGGCCTGCAGATGTAATTCTTCCAAAAATGCTAGCAAATCAATATCACACTATCGATGATCGTTCTTCTTATATGGCTACATACAACGAAGAGATTGGTGAGCCTGCAATTGTTGCCGAATATGAAGGTGCTGATTCATATTACCTAAACAGAGATGATTATGCAACTGTAGATGATGATAGCAAATTAGCTGAAGGTTTCTACCCTGGTGTTGAAGCTTCTGATTATATCCCATCTATCTTAGATAACAATATTAGTAATCCTGTTGACGGAGATCTCCTACTGGTTAACTATAATTACTACTTATCTACTCCAATGGTAGACAAGGCAACTATCTTTGAAGAAAGTTTCAACGGTAGCCTTGGTACATTTTCAGGACAAAGTGTAAGTGGAGACCAAGTATGGGTAGCTTCATCATATAGCTCGGACGAATTTGCAAAAATGAGTGGTTATAGCAATGGAAGTAGATATGAAAATGAAGATTGGTTAGTATCGTCAGAAATTGATCTATCAGAGCAAAACGGTAATATATCTATTCAAATACGTCAAGCAATCAACTATTTTAAACCTGATGTTAGTACAAAACCGTTGACTGATTTTGTTAAATTTTATATCTCGACTGATTATGTAGATGATGTAACTACAGCTGCTTGGACTGAATTAACAGTTAACACCTTACCAGAAGGCACTGGATGGACATTTGTTGATACTGAAGAAATTGATATCGCTACATATGCGGGTGAAAAAATCCACTTTGCATTCAAGTATATTTCAGAAGCTGACAATAGCGATGCCACTGTAACTTGGGAGGTTGACTGGTTTAAAGTAATTGGTACTGGTGTAACAGGTGATATTGATAAAAGAACAGATATGTATACCTATGATGGAGGATGGGAACTAGATGAAAATATCATGGTTCTTAACACTAGTGATTATGATGCAATGGGTGCTCCGGGAAAATACAACAACTTCTCTTCTTCTTCAGCTCCTGAAAACTATTTACCAGAATATTTAGCCGCCAACATACAATATTCACAAGAAGGTGATGAAATTTTAGTAGGTTATAAATATTACAGTGGCGGAACTAACTTTTATGTTGATAACTATATCTTCTCTAATGGAATATGGATAAAAGAATCTGAAATCGTAGAAGTTACTAATCAGTTTTTATTTAATGGAATAGAATGGTTCTTTGATCCAACTGTAACTTACAAAATGACAAGTTCTGATTATAAAATGATTGTTGACTATGTTAAAGCTAACATCAATGAAAGTTATATTGACAAATTTGGTACAGGCGAATCTTACTACGGAGCAAGTGCTTATCACAAAAACTTTGATATTGAAAATGATGGTTCATATGACAAAAAAGTTTTCGCCAAATGGCAAGAAGCTGTAAAAGCTGGAGTTAATGTTTGGTTAACATTAAAATATCCTGATGCTGTAGCCCAAGTTAAAGGTGTAGATGTATTCTATAACATTACCATCAACACTTATGATGGTGAAGATAAAGCAGACTACACATTAGCTTTCCAATGTACAGGTCCAGCCACTTTTACATATACTAATGGTCTACCTGAGAAGTAATTCTTAGTGCATTATACATGAATATAAGGCTAACTTCTACGGAGGTTAGCCTTTTTTCTTTATATAAAAAACAATAACTAAAAATCAACCAATATTTTAATTCGATGCCTTCCCTTTTTTTGTCTTTATTAAAAAGACAGAAAAATCATTCTAGCAATAAAACTCTGTGGAATTAAACTTTTATCAGTTAATCTTAGAAGAGGTTAACCCTATGCTTGCAGTCCCTCAATTTAATAGGTTAGCTACTTTGGATATCATGCCAATATCACCCTTTTTAAGAAAAACTTACACATCCTCCCAAGTACCTCTTTACCTAACAATTAACATTTGTATAATTAACTTAAAAACCTTAAGTTTAATATAGTATACAAGTAATCATTGAACTATTGTTCAAATTCCATATTACATCATCTTTAACTAAAAAATTTATGAAACGACCCATGAGAAATCTATCTCACATTGGAAGATCCATTTTGAGGGAGTTCCATCTAATGCATTTGAAAGACAAAATTATAATGAGATGAAAGGAATTATTTTTAGAGAATTTCTTGATATGACCGAAGATATTTATGGTGACAATGTAGTTGATGAAATTATTACAAAGTCAGGTATTCCTAATAACGGAGCATATACCAATGTAGGTACTTACGATCATCATGAGCTGGTTCAGCTCTTAATGGAACTCAGCAGTATTACCTCTCAACCTCCTTCCAACCTCTTAAACAAATTTGGAAAGCATTTATTTAAATCATTCTCTAAAAAATACTCCAATATGCTTGTTGGAGTTAATGATGGCTTTTCATTTCTAAAATCTGTTGAAGGTACTATTCATGTAGAAGTATTAAAACTATACCCCGAGGCTGAATTACCAAGTATAAAAACTGAAGAAAAAAACGATGGTTTAGAATTATTATATTCATCTAATAGAAAAATGGGAGACTTTGCAGAAGGATTAATTGAAGGTTGTATGGCTCACTTTAATGAGAATGTTGATATAGAAAAACAGTTGATTTTTGAAGATGGCAGTAAAGTTCTTTTTATTATAACTAAAAAATAATGGATAAGGACTTAGAAATATTACAACGTAAAATCGCCAGAGAAAAAATTGCTCGAGAAGAGGCTGAAAAACTACTGGAAGAAAAGTCCTTAGAGTTGTATGAATCGAATCAGAAACTAAAATCTTTAAATAACACTTTAAAGGTATTATTAGAAGATAGTACCGACAAACTCCAAAAAACAGAGCAAGAATATCAATCACTGGTTGAAAGCATCAACGATATAATATGCAAAACTTCTTTAGATGGCATAATAACTTATCTTAATCCAGTTGCTGAAGCAACAATGGGGTATTCAAACAAAGAACTACTAGGCAAAAGTGTATTCTTTTTAATATGCAATAGATTACAAAAGAAAGCCAAACAGTTTTATACCCATCATATAAATAAAGGAAACTGCTCTACCTATAATGAAATACCATTAAAAACAAAAGATGGAAAAAAAATATGGTTAGGCCTAAGTATTCAATTCTTCTCAAATAATTGCAAAACATGTACTAACAGACCTTTTATTATTAGCTGCAAATCAACATACAAAGCCAGACCTGACTGTCATTTTAAAGAGGTAGTTATTGTTGCAAGGGATATTTCGGAACAAAAAATAATACAAAAGCTCTTAACTACACAAAGTAGAAAGTTAGAAAAAGGTTTGCTCCAACAAGAGTTATTGTCAGAAATAGCTCTTGAACTAAACTCTTTAAATTCATTTGAAGATAGGATTAACAATACCATCCAAATGGTTGGTAAACATACTAATGCTGGTCGTGTATTTATATTTGAAGATTCAAATTCCGGCCTTTCAACCAGTAATACCTGCGAGTGGTGTCGTCCTGGGATTTCAAACCAAAAAGAATATTTACAAGATTTATATTACGAAAATTATCCTTCGTGGAATAAGATAATGGATAATAAAGGCCTTATATACGCTAAAAGCATTGCTTCATTACCTAATGACTTGAAACCAATTCTAGAACAGCTTGAAATTAAATCTTTAGTAGTTTATCCTCTAATTGTTAAAAACAAACGTATTGGTTTTATTGGTTTTGTAGAAACAAAACATACAACTACCTGGTCCAAATCTGATAGAGAATTATTAAGAACTATCTCTGGTATGGTTTCTGCTACTTATGAACGTGCAAAAATGGAACAATCATTAAAACTTGAGAGAGATAAAGCCAACATTGCCAATAGAGCTAAAACCGATTTCTTAGCTAATATGAGTCACGAAATACGTACTCCTATGAATGCTATTTTAGGATTTAGCGAAGCACTTTTTCAAACAGTTGAAGAAGGTAAAGATAAAGAAATGATTAAGTCTATCGTAAGTAGTGGGAAACTATTGCTTTCAATTTTAAATGATATACTTGATTTTTCAAAAATTGAAGCCGGTAAAACCGAAATTGTTAAACAACCAACCGATTTAAGACATATAATTAGTGAAATATCTCAATTATTCTCCAATGAATCGCTTAAAAAAGGACTTGATTTAGTAACTAAGATAAATTCAAATGTACCAAATTATCTACTTTTAGACGAAAACAGAATTAAGCAAGTTTGCTTGAATCTTGTTGGTAATGCCATAAAGTTTACCCATAAAGGATATGTTAAAATAACGGCCAACTATATTATTGATAATGAAATTGAAAATTATGGAACATTATTAATAAGTGTGTGTGATACAGGAATAGGTATCGATAAATCTCAAATTAACAACATATTTGAATCATTTAAACAACAGTCTGGTCAGGCAAACAGAAAATATGGTGGAACTGGTTTAGGATTAGCCATTTCCCGAAAACTTATTGAAATTATGGGAGGAACAATTTCTGTTGAAAGTAAAATTGAAGAAGGATCTACATTTACAATTCGCATTCCTGATATTAAAATATCTAATTCGAAAAAAGATAGGTTTATTGATGAAGATGAAAATTTATTAGAAAAAATAACATTTGATGAAAAAGACTTATTAATCGTAGATGATATTAATGAAAACATACAAATAATATCTTCCCTCCTATCAACCTTTTCATTTAAAATAAAAAAAGCTAGTGATGGAACCGAGGCTATGAACCTTCTTTCAAAACATTCATTTAACTTAATTCTACTGGATATTAGACTGCCCGGAATTAATGGTTTTGAAATGGCTAAATTTATTCGAAATCACCATTCCAAAACTAAAATAATTGCGTATACAGCATCCGTTGTTGACATTACAAATACCGAAGAATTTATTTATTTTGATGATGCTTTACTTAAGCCTGTTCAGTATAACACACTTATTTCAATTTTAAAGAAACATCTAAAATTCCATATCTCAGATTTAGAAAAAAAAGAGCAAAAAGAGTTTGTAAATAATGAACTTGTCATTCCAAATAAATTAACTCAAGATTTACACAAAGTAGTAAATCATTTAAACACAGTTTATATACCTCAATGGTACGAAATAAAAGATCACCTTATTTTATATAAAATTGAGGATTTTAATAATAACTTGACAAAGTATGCTAAATCCATAGAATTTGATTATTTATTGAATTATTCGAATAGAATTAAGGAGCATATAGACTTAGTTGACCTTGAACAATTAAAGGATCAATTACAACTATTTCCGGATATTATTAACCAATTAGAAAACTATAACTAGTAATTACCATGCCTACAAATTTACCCAACATATTGATAGTTGATGATAATATACAAAATCTTAAAGTCACAACTAACATATTAAAAAATCAAGGTTATTTGATTGGTTTAGCACAAAGTGGCACAACTGCTCTAAACCAAATTGAAGCTCAGGTACCTGACTTAATATTACTAGATATAATGATGCCTGAAATGGATGGTATTGAAGTATGTCGTAAGATTAAACAGCAAGAAAAGTGGACAGATATTCCAATAATTTTTCTTACCGCTAAGAGTCAAACAGAAGATTTGGTTGAAGCTTTTGAAGCTGGAGGAGTTGACTATGTTACAAAACCTTTTAGAAAAGATGAGTTACTGGCCCGTGTTAAAACTCATATTGACTTATATCGTAGTAAACTTGAAATTAGTGAGATGATAAAAACCAGGGATAAACTTTATTCTATTATTGCCCACGACGTAAAAACTCCTTTTTCGAGTATTTTACTAATTATAGATGCTTTAAAAAATGATATAGTAAAATGTGGTTCTGAAGAATACAAGAAACTTATCTCACAACTTGAAACAGGTACTAATAATACTCTTACCTTACTCAATAATTTATTAACATGGACAAGATATCAAAGTGGAATAGTTGAAATAATGCCTGTTAAAACTGACTTAAATCGCTTATTATTAGAGTCTGCCCAACTATTACAACCTATTGCAAAAGATAAGAATATCACTCTTAATTTAAATATACCTGAAGAATGCATTGCTTTCTTCGATGAAACTACTATTCAAACAGTTATACGAAATTTAATTACCAATGCCATCAAATTCACTCCTGAAAATGGCATTGTTAAACTTATTCTTGAAACTAATGGTAAGTATAAAAAAATAATAGTTGAAGATAATGGTATTGGGATGTCGGAAGAAGCCATTCAAAAAATCTTTACCGAAAATAAATCATTTACAACTAAAGGTACCAAGCTTGAAAGTGGTACAGGACTTGGTCTAATGATGATTAAAGATTTTGTTAAATTAAATAATGGTGAGTTAAATGTTAAAAGTCAACTAAATGTCGGCACTCAATTTACAGTGTTCTTACCATCCGAATCCAAATTAAATTAACTATGGAAAAAAAGCTCCATTCATTTAGTGTATTAGTAATAGATGATGATCCAATTATTCGAAACCTTACTCGTTCTATATTAAAGGATAAGGTTAATATTTTTGTTGTTGAGGCTCCTTCAACTGGATTTAAAATATTGGAAAATGAAAATATCGATTTACTCATAACTGATTTTAAGTTACCTGAAATGAATGGTCTTGATGTGCTAAAAAATGTAAAACAAGAATATCCTCATATTGAAGTTATTATGATTAGCTCATCTACCGACATGGATACAGTTATTGGTGCTTTAAGAATGGGTGCTGTTGATTATTGCAGAAAACCTTTTAATTCAACAGAACTTTGGTTAGCCATTGAGCGCACCAGAAAATATGTAGAATTACAAAATAAACTAGATACGGAAGTTAAAAAAAACAAAAAGTTAAAAGAAGAAGTTGACCGGGAACTAGGAATTGAAATTGTTGGAAAAAGCGAGGGAATAGATAAAGTTAAGAGCCAAATGCAAATGGTTGCCCAAACTCCGGACACATCTGTATTATTAATTGGTGAAAGCGGAACAGGAAAAGAATTAGTAGCAAGAGGAATTCACAACTTAAGTAATAGACATTATGAGCTATTTGGAGCTGTTAATATGTCGGCTGTACCAGAAACACTTTTTGAAAGTGAATTTTTTGGACATAAAAAAGGTAGTTTTACTGGTGCTATTTCTGACAAAGCAGGGTGGTTCGAATCGGCTAATAATGGTACACTTTTTTTTGATGAGATTGGTGAAATGTCCATGTCTTTACAAGTAAAATTACTTAGGGTACTGGAAGACAGAAAATTTACCCGGATAGGAACCCAGGATGAAAAATCATTTGATATACGCATTGTTGCAGCCACTAACAAAACCATCAAAGAACTATCTGATGGTAAATCATTTAGATTGGACCTATTCCATCGTATTGGGACTTTTATAATAGAAATTCCTCCACTTAGAGAGCGAAAAGAAGACATTCCTCTTTTAGTTGACAATTTTATTCAACAGCTGTCGCAAAAGATGGGAAAAAAGATAAATAAGGTTAATCCCCTGGTTTATAACATGCTAAAAACTTATCCATTCCCTGGAAATATTAGAGAGCTTAAAAATATTATTGAGCGAGCAGTAATAATGTGTCAATCGACAGAACTAATGTCAGATCATATCTATTTAACCAATATAAATAAAGAAAGTTTCCTATCTTATTCTGATCCAGAAAGTGAGAACACATTTGATTTAAAAGAGATTGAAAAACAAACAATTATAAAAGCTTTAAATAAAGTTAATTTTAATAAAGCCGAAGCTGCACGCTTACTTAATCTCGAATGGAATGCTCTATATAGAAGGATTCAGAAGTACGAAATTGCATTTCCTGATGACAGTAATTGAATTTCTCATAGATTTCAATTATATCCCGTGCCATCACATAGAGTGCCTTTGATTAAGAGGAATTGAGGAAATTAGACAAGAATATTTTAATATGGCAGATCTGCAAAAAGGAATTAAATTTGTTCCATAGAACAAATTAAGAAAAAATGATAAACCTGATAATATAAAATTTGAAAGTAATGATCCAAAAAAACTCCTATTAGAATTTCAATATGCAATTAATATTAATTTTTAAAATATTTGTATTCTTGAGCTTACTCTGTTGCTTCTTTTTTAGTTTTAAAGCTCTTTTGATCAATTTTAAGGTTTATAAAAATCATAATCTAAAAAAAATAAACAAAAGAACTTTAGAACTATTAAATGATAAATCTTTAAAAGAAGAAATTAAGAAAAGCATTTTTTATAGAAAAGTATCTTTTTGGGTATTTATATGCATGTTTATTTTTTCTGCATTGATTTCAATATTTAGTTAATGATTTATACCACCCATCTAAGGCGCCTATGATCCAAGCATTAAACACCAATAAAATAATTAGTTAGAAGAAATGAGATCTAATCCCATTTCTCCTATCTAACCTATATAATTTCAACTAATTAGTCTTTATTGCTAAAGAACTTTCTGTAAAAGCTAACATTTCATGGTTTATAACAGAAAGTTTCACCCAGGTATATACATAATTACCATCCACTATCTCTCTTAAGCCAATGTACTTATCTTTTACATCTCCATTTATGGAAACGTTAGTGCCATGGTAGTCATCAAAATAAGGTTCAAATGTATTATAAAGAGAAATATAGCACCTTCCTTTCTCCCATCTCTGATTTACTCCAATGGTATCACCCTCATTAAATATTTTTGTGATTTTAACCTGTTCTTCATTTAGATTAATAAAACCCTGCTTTTCTACTGCATATTAATATTCTTTACTTCCTGAATCGCTTTCAATAGAAAAACCTTTTGATACTTGGTAATCATTTCTATAAAAGATATAACAATAACACCAAATATATTCCTCTAATATATTTTCAATATGTAAACCTTCTACATCACTAATTTGTACACTCCACAAGCTCCTTCTCTCTAAAAAAGAAGAGTATTTTCTTCATTATCGAAGTTTTATAGATTTCCTCTCAATATCAAAAAATCACATACACCTCATTTACTAATACTTACACCTTTCGGCACACACATTGGCTATCCAATTGAAAAAAAACGATAGTCATGAAAAGAACAAAACTTATAATTTTAAGCTTAACAATTGCTTTAGGTTTTACGTTTCAAGGATGTTTGAAAGAAGAGTACCAAACCATTAAAAGTGAATTTGAGGAGAATATTAAAGCAAACGATTTTAGTGATTTTGATTTTAAAACTATAAATCAATTAGATTTTACGCTAAAAACCTACACTCCTGATAAAAAACCTATAGTTGGTGTACCCATTCAAATATTCAGCAAAAAACCATTATTGGATAATGGAATTATAAAACCCGAAGCACAACAATTTAAAGTATTTTCTGGTGCCACTACACAAGAAGGTATGTTAAACTGTAAAATCAATCTGGCTAATTATTCAGATAGTCTTTTTATACTATGTAATTATATTGGATTAAATAGGTTAACAAGTTTAGCAATCACATCAAACCAAATTAACCTTCAAATTGGTAATAATTCCGTAAATAGTCAATTTACAAATAGTACCCCATCTAATTCGAGCTTAAAATCAACTCAAAGCAATCCTAATACAGTCAATGGTTATTATACACTTGGAAATTGGAATAGTAGTGGAGTTCCTAATTATTTAGAACCTGAAAATGATATCATTGAGAACCAATTTCTTGAGGAGATTAATGCTTCTTTGCCCGAAAGTATTCGGCTAACACAATCTCATCCTCAATACTTAGCCAATAATAATGATGCAAACCTAGCAGTAAGCGAAGAATGTGAGATTTGGGTAACATTTGTGCATGAAGGTGCAGGATGGAGAAATGTATTGGGATATTATACTTACCCAATTAACAATCCTCCAACATCAAAAAATGAAATTAACGACTTAACTATTATATTTCCTAACGTCTCTTATCTAGGTGGCGGTGGAGGACTAAGGTCAGGAAATAAAGTTCAACTAAAATATCTCGATCCTAATACCAATACATATACTGATTTCTTCCCGGCAAATACTTCGATAGGTTGGTTTTTGATTGCTCAAGGATGGTCAAATCAGACTATTGGTTCAGGTGTATATACGCATTATTCTGATATAGCTTTTAATATAGAACAAGATCCAGACTTAAAAAAACACAACGTTTTATTATATGATGAGCAAAGAGAATTATTATTAATGGGTTTCGAAGATATTCGGAGAGATGCCAATAGCGATGAAGATTTTAATGATGCAGTATTTTACACTACCATTACTCCTTTTTCTGCTGTTAACACTTCATTTTATCAGCCTACTGATACTCCTATTGATTCTGATGGCGATGGAATTACAGATGTTTTTGACGAATTTCCGAATGATGACTCTAAAGCCTTTAGAAATCATTATCCCGGAGAAAACCAATACGGTACATTAGTATTTGAGGATTTATGGCCCTACAAAGGCGATTACGATTTTAACGACCTAGTTATTGACTATAACTTTAATCAACAAACAAATTCACAAAACCAGGTTACTGCTCTACAATCAAAAATAGTTGTTAAGGCTATAGGTGCATCATATCATAATGGTTTTGGTATTCAGTTAAATATATTGCCCGAAGATATTAACCAAGTAACCGGACAACGACTTACTAAATCTTACATTAATACTAATTCTAACGGTACCGAAAGCCAACAAAGCAATGCAACAGTTATTTATTTTGATGATGCTTTTAATAATTTATCATATCCGGGAACTGGAATTGGTGTAAATACATCAAGAAATGCACCTTATGTAGAACCTGATACACAAATAGTAAATATTAATTTTACAAACCCTCTGAATTTTAGCAAACTTGGAACACCTCCTTATAATCCGTTTATGATAATTGATGGAGACCGTAGTGTTGAAGTTCATTTACCCAATATGAGTCCTACAGATTTAGCGAATAAAGATTTATTGGGAACTGGAGATGATGATTCAAATTCTACAACAGGAGAATATTACGTTTCGGATTACTATCTGCCTTGGGCCATTAATATACCAGTAAGCTTTGATTATCCATACGAAAAAGAAGATATAACAGAAGCTCATTTGCAATTTACACCATGGGCAATTAGTAGAGGATATAATTATATGGATTGGTATATAAATCAATTTGGATATAGAAACAACGAAAAAATTTATACCAAATAAGATAATCTTATAGACTATTAGGTTTTAAAAGAAATATAAAACATTGATATTCTATCTCTTATACAAATAAAAAAATTAGACAATGAAAAAGAAAATATTACTAGTAGACGACAAGTGTGATTTTAGAAATTTACTTAAAATCATACTACAACAAAAGTTTGAAGTTGAAACAGCATCTAACGGACTTGAAGCCTTGGCTTTACTTCAACAAGGGTATTTTCCTGATATTATTATCAGCGATATAAATATGCCATCAATAGATGGAATTACTTTGCTTGATCAGATAAAAGCTAGCGAGATATTCCGTCATATCCCAGTTATTATTTTATCAAGTATCGATGAAAGTCGACAAAAGATTGAAGCATTGCAATTAGGTGCATCCGATTATGTTGAAAAACCTTTTAATCCATTAGAATTAGAAATTAGGCTAAACCATGTATTAGTAACAAGTCAAGGATAAAATTAACACACAACTAAACAACAATAAAACACCAACACCATGCAAATAATTTGTCAATACTACGGAAAAAATAAAAAGCTATTTAGTAGCTTAAAGGAATGCTCACTGTTTAATATTTCGGATATTGAAAGTGAAGATGGCACTCTTAAACTCAAACACAATGTTGATGTTGTTTATTTAGAATTATGGGGAAACAAATCACATCAAATTTTCCAAATTCAGAGAGCTAAACTTCAATTAATAAATTTAGATATTAAACTTGTTGTTATTGGAGATAAGAAATTTCTGAAGGAATATTATAATGAAGGTGTTGATGAAGCTTTTACAGAAACCACTCCAATTCAAAATATTGAAAAAAGGACTGTTTTTCTGACTAAACATCATCTAAATAAAGTTCAGGAAAACCATAACATGACTATGCATGTTAAAGTACCTTTTTGGAAAAGAATCTTTGACATTGTTTTTGCCACATTGGCATTATTAATACTATCTCCTATTTTCTTGATTGTAACCACTTTAATCCGTATTGAATCTTGTGGCCCCATTTTTTATTCGTCGAAGAGAGTAGGTGCCGGATACAAGATTTTTGATTTTTACAAGTTTAGATCAATGTATAAGGATGCCGATAAACGAATATCCGAATTGCAAAAAAGCAATCAATACAATGAATCTGAAGAAGCAAAAATACCTACCGTTGAAGTTCCTCTAACAGAAGCTGGTACACAATTACTTTATGACGATGGCATAATTCCAGAAAATGTTCATATTCAAAATAAAAAGAGTAAGAATAAAAAAGCCTTTTTTAAAATTAAAAATGATCCCAGAATTACTAAGGTTGGCAAGTTTATCCGAAATACCAGCATTGATGAACTTCCTCAACTAATAAATGTACTTAAAGGTGATATGTCGATAGTTGGTAACAGGCCTTTACCCTTGTACGAAGCAGAAAAGCTAACTGTTGATGAAAACATCAAACGTTTTTTAGCTCCCGCCGGCTTAACTGGCTTATGGCAAGTAAATAAGCGTGCCAAAAGTAGAAAAATGTCAGCCGAAGAAAGAAAGATGTTGGACATTAAATATGCCACAGGCTATAACTTTTTTACCGACTTAAATATCATTTTTAGAACATTACCGGCCATGATACAAAGCGAAACGGTATAACACGGTTTGTCTGGCAATTAAATTACCAAATTTATAAACCATGAAGTTAGCTGCTACATTTTTTATATTGATTACTTATGCAATGCCATCACTTGGACAACTTCAGGAAGACTCTGCTTTTTTTAAGCTACCTGAACTGGAGAAACTCATTTTTATGGCATACGAGCATTCTCCCTTGCTTAAAGAGAAGCAAAAGCAATCCGAAATAAACAACAAGGAACTTCAAATTGAAAAACGGAGCTGGATGGACTATTTATTTATTGAAGGTGCTGTAAACTATGGATTATACGACCGCTTAATGGTACAAAATCATTCCAATGATGTAATTGCTAATAGTGGCGTATTGAGTAAAAGCGAGCAAACTGGATATTATTCCAGAGTTGGGTTAAAATTACCTGTATCGGCCTTATCTAACAGGTCGAGAAAGCTAAAACAGAAAAGGTTAGAAATTGAAAAAGCAAACTTTAACCTGGAAGGTGCGCAAAAGCAAATTAAACATTTAATTATCGAATCCTATTTTAGGTTGAATTACCTAAACGAAAGTATGCATGCGTACTTTGATATTTACCAAACGTTAGAAATTAGTTATATCAAATCAAAAAAAGATTTACTCAACGGGCGAAGTGATTTAAATGAGTTTGCACTACTTGCATCTACAGTAGGTAAAGCTAAAAATGATTACTTCAAGGCCAGAAGCGAATTCCTGGCTCATTATCACCTACTTGAGAGTATTACAGGATTGGATTTTGATAGTTTAAAATAACAACACAATGAATATTTATAGCGTTATAAGGTTAATTATTAAACAAATAAAATGGCTTGTTATTCTTCCTATGTTAGCAGGTTGTTTAATGTATTTATTAACTATTAACCAACCACAAACATATTCAACAAAAGCTACTTTATTCACAGCTATTGCCTCAAGTTCATCATTGAACGACTTGGGTAACAACAGGGTTGACTTTTTTGCAACTAAAGCTGCTTACAATAATCTTATAACTATTATTAATTCTCGTCATGTAATTGAAGAGACTTCTATTAGGCTTCTTGCTATGCATTTAATGCAAAACAAACCTAATCCTGCAATTATATCAGAATCATCTTATTATGGTTTACAAGAAATATTAACTGCAGAGATTAAAGAACTTGTAGACTATGATAGTTATGACAGAACTTATAATAAATTAGCAGCTCATATTAAGGAAGATAAAAACAACTTTATTTATGGATTGATTAACTTTGATCATCCACATTACAGTTACAAAGCTATTTCGTCGATAAAAACCAACCAGTTATCCGGAAGTGATATTATCGAATTAAGCTACCAATCAAATGATCCAGCCATTGCATACCATACATTGAATATTTTAATTGAAGTGTTCTTAAAGATTTATGGTGACCTAAAAATTAATCAAACTAATGCTGTAATTGGATATTTTGAAAAACAACTGAATAAAGCTTCCAATGAACTTAATAATGCAGAAGACAGGTTGCTCAAGTTTAATAAAACCAATCAAATAATTAACTATTACGAGCAAACTAAGCATATTTCGTCGCAACAAGAAAAAATTGAAATTAAACTCCAGGATATTATGTTGGAGTATGAATCTGCCGAAGCTGTTTTATCAAAATTAGAATCCGAAACTCAATCCAGATTCAATATTAACTTAAAAAACAAAGAAATAATTGATTTACGAGAATCTCTTATTGTTGTTAATAAAAAACTTGCCGAACTAGATATAAAAAACGAAGCATCTCCTAATTTAAAACAAAAAATTGTAACCGATAAAATTACTTATGAAACAAGGTTAAAGCAAAAAATTGATTCGCTTTACATTTATGAGCGGCATAGCGATGGTATTGCCATAGAAACCCTCTTAAACGATTGGCTAAAAAATGTAATTGAATTTGAAAGCGCCAAAGCTCGTCTTTTAGCAATAAAAGTTAAAAACCAGGAATTTAAAAAGTTATATAATCAATATGCACCACTAGGAGCCATTCTTAAAAGAATTGAACGCGAAATACATGTAAAAGAAAAAGCATACCTGGAAATACTACATCATTTAGGATTAGCTCGTTTAAAACAACAAAATGAAGAAATGATGGCAAATATGAAATTACTTGATGAACCATACTTGCCCATAGAACCTGAACCTAATAAGAGAAAGGTATTTATTATTGTAATCGTAGTTTTTACTTTTTTGTTGGTATTACTTGGTTTCTTTGTTTTTGAATTATTGGACAGAACAATAAAAACTCCTAAAAAATTTGAACAGCTAAGCTCCATTAAAGTTTTTGGTGTCCTTCCCTTAATTTCATCTAAAACAAATATAGAATGGAAAATACTTAAAAATAAAGGAACTAAAGTAATACTGGAAAGCATTTTAAACACCAAGTTGAGCAAAGATTCCTCCGAAACTATTTTTATTCAAATAATTAGTCATTTTAATAACGAAGGAAAATCCCACATTGCCAAAATCCTTTATTCAGCTCTGGAAAAACTTGGATATAAAGTTGGAACAATTGGGGTAAATGATCCTGAAATAAACTCAATTGAAGTTTCTTCTTTATTCTTTGCTAATAATATTAATTACAACCAGATAAAATCAGACAATAAAAATATTGACATTGTTATTGTAGAAGTTCCTCCATTATCTAGTCAGGATCATATTTTAAATCCAATGTTAATAAAATCATCAGACATACATTTTATTGTAGCTGATGCATCCAGAACTTGGTCGGAAACCGATCATTTCTTACTTAAGAATTTTAGAGAACACACCAATATTTCTCCAGTTGGCATTTTAAATAAAACTAATCCTGAAAATATGGAAGAGCTTGTTGGAGAAATTCCTAAGAGTCGTTCTCTTTTTAGAAAATATATCAAACAAAACATTTTCAAAAAGTACTTACGATGATTAAAAATATATTTCGAAACAAAGCCTTTAACAACAACTTTAATTCACTGATAGGAAATACCATACAGGCTTCATTGGGTTTTATTTCCTTTCTTATATTGGTACGATATACCGATAAACAAATATTTGGACAATGGATCATCTTTTTAACAGTAGCCACTCTTTTGGATATGCTACGACTAGGTTTAACAGGAACTGCCACTGTACGTTTTCTTGCAACCGACAATAGTAAAAACAAAATGGCAAGTGTTGGTGCTTCGTATCAATTAAGTATTTCTACAACAATTATATTAGCAGCTATTTTTTTTATAGTTTATGGTGCTTTACATTTTTTTAAAGAACCTGCTTACTATAAACATATATTTTTACTCTACCCATTACTATCTATTGCAAACCTCCCCTTTCACCAAGCTACTGTTATAGCGCAAGGCGAAGAAAAATTCAAGAGGATAAGTCTACTTAAACTAATTAATGGAGCTTGCATTTTAACCATAATCTTAATATCAACCTGGTCTAAAACAAAGCTAGATTTTTTGAGTATTATATACATCTACATTGCTGCCAATACCATAACAAGTTTGTTTATAATAATTAAAAGGTGGGATGGACTAAGGTTTATAAAAAATGGTACAAGCCAACTACGCAAAAGCATCCTTAAATTTGGCAAATATTCTACTGCAAGTTATATAGGCAGTAACCTGCTAAAAAGTACCGATACATTAATATTAGGTTTAAGTCCTTTCTTAGGAGCTGAAGCAGTTGCTGTATATGCTATTCCTTTTAAATTCGTTGAGATGGTAGAAATCCTCATACGGAGTTTTTCTTCAACTGCCTATCCTAAGCTATCACATACCTTAAAAAATAATTATACACAGTTTTTTGCTCATTTGTTATCATATGCAAAAATTACAACCTTGCTTTTAATTCCTGCAAGTGCATTATTGCTATTCTTTCCTAATTTTTTTCTGCAAATTATGGGTGGTACTTCCTATGCAAGCTCCATTGAACTTCAGAAAAGTATACTAATTATTATTTGTGTATATATTTTAATACTTCCTGCCGATCGTTTTACCGGAGTTGCCTTATTTGCTATGAATAGACCTCGATTAAACTTTATTAAAATTACAATAATGCTTATTGCTAATATCTTATTTGATTTAATAGCAGTTTTCGTGTTTAATTCATTAACTTATGTTGCATTAGCCACTTTATTGTTCACACTTTTGGGTTTGATAACTGGTTGGTATTTTGTTATAAAAACTGCCAAATCTGATTTTGGTTTAAGTCAAAATTTAACCTCTTGTTCCATTTATAACCTGAATCAGATTAAAAAATGGATACATCTAAAAAAACATATTTTAATGCACAAGTAATTCGTGCTATACTTGTTATATCAATAAGTTTATTTATTGCAACAGCCATATTCTTATTAGCAAAAAATCAGTTTGTTCATGCTATCATGCTGCTTTTGCTCCCCTTTGTATTATTGTTTATATCATGGATTTTTATAAAACCCCGAATTGGAATAGAGGCAGCATTTATAGCTAACTATTTTGCTATGGGCATTGCCCGCTACGTGCCAGGTCCTTTAGGATTATCTATAGATGGATTGCTCGTACTAACATGGCTTGCAATTATTTTTAGTCAGTTTAATAAAAAAGTAGCCTGGAGAAAGGCCTGGAATAGTTTAACTATTGTAGCTCTTTTGTGGTATGGCTATGCACTTGTACAATTAGTCAATCCTCAAGCAGTGAGCAAAGTGGCATGGTTTTATGCCATGCGAGGAGTATCGCTTTACATGATTCTGACTATACCACTTGTATTCTTAATATTTAACAAAGAAGTTAATCTTGACAAAATGCTAAAGTGGTGGGCTTGGTTTACTCTAATTGGTGTGGCTAAAGGTGCTATGCAACTTTTTATTGGTCCAGATCCATGGGAACAACATTGGTTGGCAGTTATCGGCGGAAAAACACATTTGCTCCCTGGTGGATTAAGAGTATTCTCCTTTTTTACTGATGCTGCAACTTATGGTGGCTCAATGGGATATTCCGGAGTAGTCTTTAGCATTTTAGCTTTACACGAAACTCATTTTAAAAAGCGTATTTTCTGGGGTGGTATGGCTTTAGTTGCATTTTATGCCATGTTTATCTCTGGAACACGGGGTGCATTGGCTGTTCCCTTTGCTGGATTTGCTTTATATGCCTTTTTAAGCAAGAAAATTAAAATACTCGCTACTGGAGTAATTGCCATGCTATGTGTTTATGTCTTTCTTAAACATTCAACCATTGGTAACAGCGTATACGAAATTAGGAGATTTAGAACAGGATTAGATGCCGATAATCCTTCTCTTATGGTGAGAAAAGAAAACCAAAAACAATTAAAAGCATACTTGGTTGATAAACCTTTGGGGGGTGGTATTGGATCGGCAGGAAATTGGGGATTACGCTTTTCTCCCAATACATTTTTGGCTAATACCCCTACCGATAGCTGGTATGTACAAATATGGGCTGAACAAGGTATAATTGGTTTAAGTCTTCATATTGCAATTCTGCTGTATATTCTGGGTTATTGTAGTTACTACATTATGTTTCAAAGTAAAACAGAAAGATTAAAATACAAGGCCTCTGCCCTATTAAGTGGTATGTTTGGTATCATGGTCGCTTCCTACGGTAGTGGAGCTCTGGGACAAATGCCCAATGGACTAATTGTTTACATGAGTATGGCATTTATTTTTTTAATGAAGGATTGGGAAAAGGAAGGTTTACAACGTAATAATTGATGACTTAAAGAACTAATAACGCATAGGCACATCAAGAATGTCTGCTACATTTGGAATATCCACTTGCACGCTATGCATAATTAAGTACAACTCTGATTATATAGCTTGGGCCTGTTTGATGCTACTTCGCTGTCAAACCGAGATGACTATGATGCGAGAAACAAAACTACAAATACCGCCTTCGCCTGCCCTAAACTACATATATTGTTAGTTGCTGGTATTCCTTACATGCTCCATTCGCTTAAGAGCATCTTCAATATCTTCATCATGATCAATACAAAAAGCCATGAAATCTTTTGTTTTAGGGATATTGTTGTAAATTTCTGTCTGCGTGAAATCAATCAAGCATTTACAAAAAATCTTCATTAAGTCTTCTGAAAATGCCAGCCAAGTTTTATACTCATCATCAGGCATTTGTTCCAAAATATTATTCAATTCTTTTTCTGTTAATACATTTATTGTTTCAAAACACTGGTAATCCCAGTTTCCTGTATTGTATTTTAAATTATAAATTTCACTTTCCGTCTGATAATATCTTGAAAATTCTCCTGTCTGATAACGAATCAATGTTTTTCTAAAATCGCCTTCTGTATTGAAGCACAAGTTTACTTCTGCATATTCAGCATTACAATCATATGCAAAACTATAAAATTCAAGGCTTAGATTATTTTTTAAAAATTTCTCTACAGATTCTTGGGTAAAACCCAACAACTTTTCTTTGATTTTTTGTTCATCTATATATTCCATTTACCTTTGCTTTACCCTACTTTTGTTTGCAACGGTTTGCAGCTAAACACTGTTGCGACTTCAAGCACATCAATGCACTTAGTAGCTGCCATTTATTTTTAAATAACGTATTCACTGCAATTGTGTTTTAGCTGTTTGTTAGCAAATGTTTATTCTTCTTCTTTAATTATTTCCCAATCTATGTTCTTAAGCAGAAACCTATGGCTTGCTTCTTTTAAGTCTGTTCCTTCTGGCACAGAAATCCCCCATTTTGTTATTAAGTCATCATCCTTGACAACAACTACAGGAAGATCATATCTTTCAATTACTTTTCCTGTCACTTTTAAAGTTTTTCCCTTTTCTTCTCCGAAATAATATCCATCTGGCCAACTCTCCATTCCATCAATCCATATAAATTCATCTTCTTCTGTTTTTAACATTGCATCTAATTTAGCATTTGCAGCTTTGCCTACTATCGTTATTCTTTTTCCAATTAAATCTTTCAATTTTTCATCATTAAGTTTATCTATATTTATAGGTTTCGAACAAGAAGCTAGTATAAAAAGCAAAATTAAATATCTTTTCATTTTTTAAATATTTGCTAACTAATAAATATAATCAATATATTTTCCAGCAAAATTAGCATTTTCTTGATTCTTCCTTTTTTGATATACTTTAAATCCAATACTCTCATACATTCTTTGAGCAGGAATCAAAGTTTGATTTGTTGTTACAATAATTTTTCTAACATTAGTTGAAAGAATTCTATTTACTGCTTCTTGAAGCTGTATTTTACCATAACCATTCCCCTTGTATTTTAACACAATACAGTTATGTCCAATTTCAACATACTCAGGCATATTTCTTGGATCCCATGAAATAAATCCAATGGCTTCCCCATTAAGTGTTGTGATGAAGCCACACTTATTAGCAATATTTAAATTGTCAAAGAAAAAGTTATCAAAATCTATCCAATCAGAATTATAATTTTGCTCAAATCTATAATCAAACGAATATGCATCTTTCAATAATTTAAGAAGTGTCCCTCTTTTAAAGTCACTTACTTTTTTAAATTCAACCTCCATGCACCAATAACTTGTTATTTAACAACATACAAGAATAATCTATATTTCAAATATATGCATATTTTTATTGATTCAGTGATTTAATTGGTTACAACAATATTATAATTTTAAAAATACACCATGAAAAAGTAAAAATTATAGTTACTCTTAGCATGGTGTATTTGAACACAACTCACCCTTAAATCAACACAATTAATTATTCAACTTATTTCTTAATAACAATAGATGTTAGAATAAAGACAAAAGACATGAGACTTATTTACAAGATGCTTAAAATAATGCGCTTAACAAGATTAATTAACATTCAGCATCTTGCAAAAACCTAACGAACTATTGTAATAATGATCTTTCAATAATCTTTATCAATGATTTTAAAGTATCCTTAAACTCTTGATAATTTGATTTATGAGGAAAAAATTGTTTAACCATTTCTTCATTCCAATAACTTGTAAAGTATTTTAAGTATTCATTCGAGTCTGGATTAACTTCAAATTCGATGGTATCTTTCCACTCGTATCTTACTGTCATAAAGTTTGGCTTGGTATCCATTAATAATTTGTAGCCAATAGATGTTTTTTGCAACCAGGTTAAAAATAAAAAGCCAAAATCAGGTCCACCTTTAAACCAGTACTTTTCTTTATCGAATAAAACCAATTTGTTATCCAGTTCAAGAATTATCCAACGATGTGATTTTTTAGGAAATAAGTATTCTCCAATAACAGAAGGAACCTCAATATATCCACGGTTAGCTACTCTCATCTGCTCTTTTAAAAAGGCTGCTGGATCATTAACATGTTCTAAAACCTGATTTGTTATTGCGTAGTCAAAAGACTTGTTTTCAAAAGGAAGATTTTCTCCATCTGCTTCAACAAAAGCTTGATGAGCATATACCTTAATATCTGATTTTCTGTGATAATTAGATTCTACATATTTATCAACAACAACTGTTGCTTTAGGATGTGGATTATGCCCCCCTCCTACTTCTATTACACTTTCGTGCTTTTTAATTTTTAAATGATACCTTGATTTTGGGTTTGATATTTTCATCTGCTCAATTTTTTTGATTCACTGACCTTAAAAACAACAGCTATACCCAAATACCCAAAGCATTAAATACCAAAGCACTACACACCAAAACAGTAAAAGTTACTATTCACATTCTCTTCGTTTTTGAACTATTGATACTTTAACTCTTCACTATTGAATAAGCAAATTACTATTCTCAAACCCAACACAAAACATACCCCCTTAAATTTCAACCAATTACAAACAGTGGCATTTCTATTGATTTACATCAATCAAATTATTGTTTAATACGCTTTATATATTTTAAAATGAGAACAGAACCACTTATATCGATAATAACTATCAATTATAAGCAAGCTGAAGTAACCAACGAACTATTAGATTCTTTAAGTCAGGTTACATGGAATAATTTAGAAATTATTGTAGTCGATAATAATTCGGGTACAACTGACACAAAAAAGATTAATACCAACTATAAAAATGTAAAACTGATTTGCTCATTTAAAAACCTTGGCTTTGCTGGTGGAAACAACCTGGGTATCAAATATGCAAAAGGTAAATACATCTTACTATTAAATAATGATACTGAAGTATTTCCCGAGTTTATTGAACCCATGGTTGAGTTAATGGAGGAAAATTCTACAATTGGAGCTATAAGTCCGTTAATTAAATATTTTGAAAATCCTAAGTGGATACAATATGCTGGCTTTACCTCAATGAACCCGCTAACTCAAAGAATAAACGCTATAGGTAAGGGAAAAATGGATATTGGACAATATGCAATGCCTAAAAGTACTGCATTTGCTCATGGATGTGCTATGCTGGTACCTAGAAAAGTAATTGAAAAAATAGGTACAATGAATGAGGAGTACTTTTTATATTATGAAGAACATGATTGGAGTTATCGCATTAAAAAAGCTGGATATAAAATCTATTTTCAACCCAAATCAGTTGTTCTTCATAAAGAATCCATTTCCACTGGAAAAAACAGTCCCCTTAAAACCTACTTTATAACAAGAAATAGGATTTTATATATGAAAAAACACTTCCATGCTTTTTGGAAGTTACTCTCAGGTCTCTACCTGGTTTTAATATCTATTCCTTTTAACCTTATTCGATTTGCAATGAATAAACGCACTGCACACTTAAGTGCTTATGTTGATGCAATTACATGGAATTTAACCTTAAAAACAAAAGAGCAATGGAAACTTTAATTCAGATATTTAACATTAGTTCAATAATACCACTGGTCTACCTATTCCTTTCTGGTGTCTACTTTCTTGTATTTGCTGTAGCTTCATTATTTTACAAAGAAAAACCATCAACTACCCAAAATAATACTAAGTATAAAGTAGCTATTTTAATACCAGCTTACAAAGAGGATAGTGTAATTGTTGAAACAACATTAGCTGCAATTAAACACAAAAGTAAATTAACCGATTTTGATGTGGTAGTTATTGCTGATTCATTATTAAAAACAACATTAAATAAACTAAAGCAATTACCTACTCATATAGTGAACGTTACGTTTAAAAACAGCACTAAATCAAAAGCAATACGATTTGCCCTACAACAACTTAATAGTAAGTATGATTATGCCATTATTTTGGATGCCGATAATGTTATGGCTCCAAATTTCATTGATCACCTTTTGATTCCTGCACAAAATGGCTTAAAAATTATTCAAGGTCAACGAACAGCAAAAAACAATAATACTTCATTGGCTATTCTTGATGGATTAAGCGAAGCAATTAACAACTCTATTTTTAGAACTGGCCATCGTGTTTTAGGTTTATCTGCATCATTAATAGGATCTGGTTTTGCCATTGAATACAGTTTGTTAAAATATTTAATAAATCAAAGTAAATCCATTGGAGGTTTCGACAAAGAGTTGGAAATAATGCTCCTTAAACGAGGTACTACCATAGGCTATTCAAAAAATGCTATAGTATACGACGAAAAAGTGCAAAAGAGTAATGACTTTGTTAACCAAAGAAGAAGATGGCTGGCTGCTCAATGGAAATACCTGATTCAAATTGGGCAAAGCGGCTTCATAGAATTAATAAAAAAGGGAAACCTGGATTATTTTGATAAACAACTACAGTTTATTGTACCTCCACGAATTATTGCTCTGGGTTTCTCAATAATTATGTCCGTTTTATTCGCTGTATTTGATCAGTTATATGACTTTAACTCTTTAGGTATAGTTTGGTTATTTACTTTCTTAATTAACCTATCAGCCATTCTTCTTTCAATACCTAAAAAGTTTTACAAGTTTGGCATTTTATCTTCTGTTTTAGAAGTTCCTAAAGGTTTTATGCTAACTATTGTTGCGCTGTCCAAAATAAAAAATGCGAACAAGCAATTTATTCACACTTCACACGGAATTAAAAAGTAATCGTCATGAAAAAAATTAAAATCCTTCAAGCAATAAGACAAGGTCAAATTGGTGGTGGCGAATCTCATGTCCTAGATTTAGTATCCCATATTGACCACAGCAAATATGAACCTGTTGTTCTTTCTTTTACTGATGGTCCAATGGTAAGTGAATTATATAAAAAAGGAATTACAACCCACATTATACATACCCAAAAACCATTTCATCGCAGTATATGGAAACATGTAAAAATGCTAATGATTAACGAAGGTATTCAAATGGTACATGCCCATGGTACAAGAGCTTTATCAAACGTATATAAAAGTTCAAAAAAGCTCAATTTACCTTTATTGTATACTGTACACGGATGGTCATTTCATCCTGATCAACCATTACCAATTAGAGTAGCCAGACAACAAATTGAGAGCTTTTTAACAAAAAAGACAGACAAAACCATATGCGTTTCAAAAAGCAACCAATATGATGGTATCAAAAGGTTTAATGTTCAACGTTCCCAAGTAATTCATAATTCGGTAAACCTTGAAAAATTTAATATAAACAATTCTTATAAGGATATTAGAAATGAATTAGACATAGATAAAAGCACTTTTTTAATAGGATATATTGTTCGAATAACTGCGCAAAAAGATCCTTTTACCATGCTTATAGCTATGAAAAAATTACTTGAATTAAATAGTAATGTAAAACTTCTCATGGTTGGTGATGGTGATCTTAAACAAAAAGTAATTGCAAAGGCTAATGACTTGGGTATTTCAAAACACATCATATTTCAACCTTTTAGGACTGATATACCAGATATATTAAATGCAGTTGATGCGTATTGTCTACCATCACTTTGGGAAGGTTTCCCTATAGGAATTTTAGAGTCTATGGCTATGAAAGTTCCTGTAGTTGCTACTCCCGTTGATGGTACAAAAGAACTAATCACCAATCAGGTAACCGGAGTTTTAACTCCAGCTAAAAATCCTGTTTTATTGGCAGAATCTATTTCAAAACTTATTGAGAATCCTAAATGGAGAATAGAAATAGCTAATAATGCTTATGAATATGTTACTACTAACTTCAATGTTAATCAACAAGTTAAAAAAATAGAACAGGTTTATAAGGAAGTCGCTAATAGTAAGTTCATAAAGTAATTAAGTCTATAGTTAAAAGCAAATCTAAATAAAATTCCAGCTTAGAATACTGAATGTAAGCAAAATACAAAAACAGTAGCTCGGTTGGATTTAACAGACCTATTACCTGTTATTTTTTGAACGCTAATTACCCTAAATATAAAAGACATGTTACAAAATAGAGATATAATAATAACCGGAATTCAGTCGTGGAATATATCCATTGGAAGTAATTGTAAGAATATTGCTAACGAATTATCTAAAAGCAACAGAGTATTATATGTTAATCCTCCGTTAGATCGACTTTCAATATTAAGAGGTAATTCAAATGCTAAAAAAATATGGATATCTAATAAAAAAGATAATACCAAAACTTTAACAAAAATAAACGAAAACTTATGGGTTTTACAACCTCAAAAGGTTTTAGAATCTATTAGTCAGCTACCTCTTAATTCACTGTTTGACTATTTAAATAAACGAAACAATGAAATATTTGCCAATGAAATAATTAGAGCATCTAAAAGTCTAAATTTTAAGAACTTCATTCATTTTTGTGATAGCGATATGTTTAGAAGCTATTACTTAAAAGAGTTAATAAAACCTTCTTTATCTGTTTATTATACAAGAGATAACCTATTGGCTGTTAAATACTGGCAACGTCAGGGGGCAAGAATTGAACCTCTTTTAATGAAAAAAGCTGATTTGGTATTAGCAAATTCAACCTACTTAGCATCACTAGCCAAGCAGTTTAATTCCCATAGTTTTTTTGTTGGCCAGGGGTGTGATATTAATGCATTTAAATCGGGTACAACTCTTTCTATACCTGATGATGTGCGATCTATACCAAGACCTATAATTGGTTATGTTGGTGCTTTAAAATCTATACGTTTAAATATTTCATTATTAGAACATATTGCTCTTGTTCGTCCAAAATGGAATATTGTTTTAGTAGGTCCCGAAGACGAAAAATTTAAAGAAAGTAATTTGCATAAACTTAGCAATGTGCACTTTATGGGCAGTAAGCAAGAGTATGAACTTCCAGAGTATGTAAAAGCTTTTGATGTAGCAATTAATCCTCAAATAATTAACGAGGTTACTAAAGGAAACTACCCCAGAAAAATTGATGAATACCTATCAATGGGCAAACCTACAGTTGCTACAAAAACAGATGCCATGGATTATTTTAAAAGTTATGTTTCATTACCATCTACCTATAAAGAATGGATTAGTTGTATTGAATATGAATTAAATAATCGTAGTGAAAAAATTACAAATGATAGAATTTCGTTTGCCTCAAAGCACACTTGGAAGAACAATGTACACGAGATTGGTAGAAGAATACTAAAACGCGAAATAGAACTAAAAAACTTATCACTTATTTAAACCATATGATTAATAATATGTAAAGTCATGACTCTTAAAGAAAGAATTACAAATAATAAGAAATTAAAATCCATAATACTTTGGATTTTAATGCCAGAAGGACAAGCTCGTCCACGATTATGGGTAAAATGGTTTGTTCATCCTTTTATATTAAAAAAAGGAAAAAGGAGCTCCATTAGAAAAAGATCGCGCCTTGATGTCCTACCATTTAACAGGTTCTACTTGGGAAACAAATCAACCATTGAGGATTTTTGTACTATAAACAATGGAGTTGGTAACGTATTTATAGGACACAATACAAGAATTGGTATTGGTTCGGTACTGATAGGTCCTGTGCATATTGGTGATCATGTAAGACTTGCCCAAAATGTAGTTGTATCAGCTCTAAATCATAATTACCAAGATGTTTCTCTTCCAATCTCGGAACAAGGTATAACCACAAGTGATGTATATATTGGAGACGAAACCTGGATTGGTGCCAACTCAGTTATTTTACCTGGAATTTTTATTGGTAAGCATTGTGTAATTGCTGCCGGCAGTGTGGTTACTAAAAATGTCTCCTCCTACTCGGTTGTAGCTGGCAATCCTGCCAGGGTAGTAAAAACTTATCATCCTGAAACCAAAAGCTGGCATAAAATATCAGCATAATCTATAAATAATTCATTAACTCTTAAAAAACAAAGCCATGAAAACAATTGAAACCATTTTTTGGGTATTGATAGGAGTATTATTTTATACATACATAGGCTATGGAATTCTACTTTATATGTTGGTTTCTATAAAGAGATTATGGAAAAAACAAACGATGATAAAGAATACCCATCAAACAGATAATTACGAACCGGAAGTAACTATCTTAATTGCAGCTTATAACGAAAAAGACTTCGTGGAGCAAAAGGTAATGAACACTAAGTGCTTAAATTATCCATCGCATAAACTAAAACAACTTTGGGTAACTGATGGATCGAATGATGGAACGCCAGAAATTCTTTCTAAATACAAAGACATAATGGTAATACATAAAGATGAACGTAAAGGAAAGATAGCAGCCATGAATCGTGCCATGAAATTTATTAAAAGCCCAATTGTTGTATTTACCGATGCTAATACTCTTTTAGGAAAGCAATCTATTAAGAAAATTGTTGAACTATTTAAAAATCCTAAAACAGGTTGTGTTTCAGGTGAAAAAAGAATTTTTGCCCACGAAAAGGATGATGCTGCAACAGCTGGAGAAGGATTATACTGGAAATACGAATCTATGCTAAAAAAGTGGGATGCAGAATTCAACTCAGCAGTTGGTGCTGCTGGAGAGCTATTTGCCATACGCACCAAACTTTACCAAGAAGTTGAAAATGATACCTTATTAGATGATTTTATAATATCACTTAGGGTTGCTATGAAAGGATATAAAATTCAATATAATCCAGAAGCTTATGCTATTGAAAAAGCTTCTGCCAATGTGAGCGAAGAACTTAAAAGAAAAGTACGAATTAGTGCAGGTGGTATTCAATCTATACTGCGCTTATTTCCACTTTTGAATGTTTTAAAATACAAATGGCTTTCGTTTCAATACTTCTCGCACAGAGTGTTACGATGGACCTTAGCTCCGTTAAGCTTAATACTTGTATTTTTCCTTAACATGCCATTAAGTTTAAATCATGACTTTTACATGTGGATACTAATACTGCAAATATTGTTTTATGTAACTGCATTAGTTGGATGGGTATTAGAAAAAAGGAAAATTAAAATAAAGCTATTATTTGTTCCTTTCTATTTTTTTATGATGAACTATTCGGTTTATAAAGGCTTTTTAAGATTTATAAATAATACTCAAAATGTTAAGTGGGAACGTGCATTAAGAAGTGTTTAGTTGTTGTTAAATTGTTTCAAATTTGCCAAAACAGAAGGTAATGTACTTTGATTAGTGCTACTTTCTGTTTTTTTTATAAATTAATGTAGATACTACTAATATTATTTATGTTTAAGTATAGTTTTTAGTAGAAAATTACTGTTAAAAAACCGCATGTACTGATTATTTCCATATTTTACACGCATTTTTAAATTTTACAATTTAACTTAGTTTTTTCCTCCTTTTTAATGAAAAGTATTAATAAAATAATTTACAGTTATGCTTAACAATCCTGCTTTAGACGTAGCCATTGGACTTATATTTATATATGCACTATATAGTCTAATAACCACTACCCTTACTGAGTTAGTTTCTACGTGGATAAATATACGAGGAAGAGTATTACGGGGAGCAATAATTAGAATGCTTGATGATGAAAAACCAACACAATCACCAGGCAAAATTCCTAACGGGGAACTCAGTCGAGTTTTTTTAAACAGACCTGAGATTAAATATCTAGGAAATAAAAAATGGTTTTCAAAAAATTCCAGAAGGCCATCTTATATCAAACCTAAAACATTTGGAAAAGCACTTATTAATACTTTATATGCATCTTACGAAGGAGAAAATAATTTTAAGATTTTAATATCTAAGCTTGATGATAAAAATCCTACTCATGAATTCCTCATTAATTTAATTAGTGAAGCTAAAAATAACACTGATAAATTCAAATCCCTTGCTGAAGAATGGTACAACGAAACTATGGAAAGGGTATCCGGATGGTATAAAAAATGGATTCAATTAATAACATTCATGGTTTCACTTTTTATTGCTTTCTCAATGAACGTTAATACTATTGAGATTGCGCAAAAATTAAGCACCGATGATGAAGCTAGAATTGAATTGGTAAATGCTGCCACCAATTTCTTAGAAAGTCAGGATGATTCAACAATTATGTCCTTGAATAAAGAAGAATTGGACAAGATCAAAAAATTAAATACTCAATTGAACGACTTATTATTGGAAACCGAAAAAGAGAAAACAATTATCAACCTCGCATATCCAAATATAAAAAGCGAGATAAATGAATGGTGGTCGTATCTATTGGGGTGTTTAATAACTGCCATTGCCCTATCGTTAGGTGCTCCATTTTGGTTCGATTTACTTAATCGCCTGGTAAAACTGCGTGGATCTGGAATTCAGGAAAAAACAACAAAAAACAATTAAGTCTAAACTAAATAATTAAAAAAAGATAGTTTTATTGTAACTATTCAGTATAAAGTATAAAGACATAAGTATAAAGATTTGAACACGTTAACAATTTTGAATATTGGTATTTCAGTCCTTTGTCTATTATTTTATGTACAATCTTCTAATTTAGGATGCATTTTATAACAAACATCCTAAACTCCCTACATAGTTAAAACACTGTTATACAACTCCTTTCTTTTGTCTTTATACTTTAGTCTTACTACTGAATAGTTACGTTTTATTTTAAATTAAAGACGATAGGTCTTTTTATAAACAACTCAATACCTGACCCTTATATACAATAACACATTTTAAAATTAATACCACCTTCCAATAAATGCAACTCATTCCCTCTTATAGTTTAGCAGGGAGGATATGATTTCTATGTTTGAAGAAAATTTACAGTTAGTGATATACTAGAATTAATACTTTGTTAAGTATTTAAAGTGCTACAATACTAATCCTACAACCTAATAAATATTTTTGTAATTAAACTCCTAACTTATTTTCCTTATTTTCCCTTGACAAATCTTTCACCGTAATGTATATTAATTCTAAATTAACTTAATCTTTACATACATTAAATATTATGGCCAACTCAGCGGATGAAACTATTACTCTTTCCAGTGCATTGCTAGCACCTATTAACAGTTTGTTTGAAGCGCAAGTTCAGTCAGCCAGATCATTTTTAAGTTTTATTCTTCAACTTGGTTTTAAAGAAAGAGTAACACAAAGAGACTTAGATGAAGAAAAAGAAAGGCTTGAACAACAACAAAGCAAACTTGAAGATGATGATATTACTGAAAAAGAAGATATTGAAAAAGCGATAAAGAACATCGAAAACGTTAGGAAACTAATCAACTTTCAGAAGATTATCAAAGAAGAAAACGTTGATGAAGCTCTAAAGCAGTTAGAAGAAGAAGAAACCAGGCTTAAAAATTTAGGAATGCTTGATAATGCAACAGTTAAAAGCATTGAAAATATTCGTGAATATATAACTCTAAAAAAAGATGAAAAGACACCTGAGTTAGAAAAAAAGATTCAGAAAAAGCTGGATGACCTGCTAATTGATTTAGATATGAAAGAGGATGTTTATACTCTTCGTTTTCAATATTTAGATGGAGAAGGTATAGAACATACAATTGTTATTCCTGCCTTAGCTCTTGTACCCGTTCGTCCATTAGCTATTGAATCTGCTACTTTTGATTTTTTTATGACAATTGAATCATCTGATAAGAATTATGAAACCAAACAAAAAAGCAGAGCCATTAGGAAGAGTCCCTGGGAATTTATTGAACCTAAGCGCATAAAAGGTAAAATTGTAGATATCGAAAGTAAAGAAACCCATAAAGGAATTAAAATACATGTTGCTGTCGGTTCAGCTCCTATACCTGCAGGATTAAATAATTTACTAACGTCCCTTACCCAAAGTGGTAGAATAGAACACTAATTTTTTAATCTTAAAAAAACAAATCATGGCAAAGAATGAAGTTACTTTTTCCCCAGCCGAATTTACCAAACTGCCTTTGGATTATATTATTTCTGCTCCATTGGAAGCTACAATTAATGCACATAAATTAGCAGCAGATACTACTCTTAAATATGTGCAGGCTCTTGCTAAAGAACCTCAACAAACATTTAAGCAAACTATTTCGAAGAAAGAAGCTAATGGCACAGCAATTAACCAAAATAAAGAAATTACAGTCCCATTGTTGGCATTAACAAAAATACCTAATCTTAACTTCGACTCTTTATCTGTTGAATTTGATTATGAAATAAGTCAAGTTTATAAAGAAAATAAGGAACGTGATTGGGGTGTTAAAGCAAAAGGTGGAGGATTATTAAGCGGAATCTTTAATATAGGAATAGGTGGAGGAATATCTTCGAAAAAAACAAGTGATTATTCGGTAAATAAAAGCGGTTCATTGAGCATAAAATTACACGCAAGTGAATCTGAAATGCCTGAAGGTTTGCAAAAAGTAATTAGTTGGATGACTCAGGGTATTGAAAATAACGATGGCTCCGGCACACCACCCAATCCGCCTAAATAGTATTAAAAATTATGCTGGCCAATTATATACATAAGCTTATGGCTTCAATTCAAAAAGAACTTATGGAAGCCGATAAATGTTCTCATGTAGCGCAAGCTAAAGCCTGGGAAAAATTTAACTTGTATAACGAATTTCCTTCAGTTGAAGGATCTGTTTTTGAAGGTTGGCATGCAGAAAGGTATTTAGATTGGGAAACTATTGATATGGAATTACATATCAAACCCTATTTTTCATTTATTAAATATCTTAAAACAATCTTTCTACACCTAATTGGAGCAAAAAAAGAGAAAATGCCTGCCATTGAGTATAAAATAACCAATGTAAATGATGTTAAATCGATTAAAATAAAAATACGTTTTAAAAAAACAGAAGGAAAAATAACCAGTACTTATTCAAGCAATTAATATTATGCCAACTGATATTGATATTGACATACCAAAGCTTAGCGATGTTAGGGAACTATTATCTTTGCATCATTCTAAAAAATACAAGGCTAGAAGCTTGAACCAAATAAAAAGTATTGCTATTCACCATAGTTTAACTAAAAGTGGTAATGCAGAATCGTTCGCTCGCTACCATGTTAATACTAATGGTTGGCCAGGTATTGGTTATCATTTTGTAATTGAGAAAAATGGTACAATAAAATGGTGTAATTCATTAACAGTTAAATCATATCACGTTGGAAACAGTAACCTGGAAGCTATTGGTATTTGTTTAACCGGAGACTTTAGAATACAACAGCCTACATTATTACAAAATAAATCACTAACAATATTACTTAAATGGTTACTAAATTCTTTTTCCTTAACTCCTGAAAATGTTAAAGGACATTCAGAATACCCTGGTTATGCTAATAAAGCATGCCCTTGTTTAGATATGGATATTATTCGACAACAGCTGCAACCTTTAAAAAAGAAACCTAGTTATCATATTTGCCAACGAACCGGATTATCAAAAACTAGTTTAGGATATACGTTAGGTGATATTATTGATCGAATGGAAAGTAAAGGATACAAGGTTTTTAAAAGTGATTACAAACCTTATAATTTAAATTTAGTTGGAATACGCAGTAAAAGTAGGTTACCTAACAAATTTGATGATACTGTAGGTTATTTTTATCGATTCGAAAACCAATGGCAATTTAAACTATATAAAGCAACTACCGATCCCGGACTTTATTATCTGAACCATCCATTAAACGTTTCTGGTACAGCTATATTAAAAGCTGATCAATATCTATCTACTTATATAATTGGTTTGCACAGAGGCAGGTACAAGGCATTAAAACAGTGCGAGCCCGTTACCGTATATAGAGATGCCAACAGAGATGATATTCTGGACCATCAAGATAAACAACAAACTGGATTATTTGGTATAAATATTCATCGTGCATCTATGCATAGCGAAAGTACTTTAGTTAATCGTTGGTCGGCAGGTTGCCAGGTTATTGCTGATCCATCCGACTTCAAAGAATTTATGTCTTTTTGCTTTAAAGCTGTTACTGAATGGGGACCAAAATTTACCTATACTTTACTTGAAGATTAAACAAAGGTCACACCCTCCATTCATTATCCCACTACTAAAAAGTATAAACTGACTACATTTCAAATACTTAATGCTTACTATTTATTATTCAATATTGTAAAAGACAGTTGAAATTAATATTCAGTCCAATCTACATAGTTTAAAAAACACATATTATTTAGCAATAAATAACTTATATCTTTTCGTTTCTATGATTTTTTTTTCTAATTTCAAAATTGATTGGTTCTTAAATATGTAGTTTCAAACATTGCATGTTTCCTCTTTTTAAAACTAAATGTAACATGATGGAATTACAAGTTGAATACAAGGCAACAGAAATGAGCCATTGTGAATTCTTGGAATTATTGCTCAATGGTGATCACTTATCATGTTCTAAGTATGCTTCTAAATACTTGGAGTTAAATTCTATTCAGGACTTTTACGAAAAGATATTAAGACCTTCATTATATGATATTGGAGAACTGTGGGCACAGAATAAAATAAGTGTATTTAACGAACAAGTTGCATCTGCAATTGTAGAAATGATTCTAAATCAATTATATAACAATATATCTTCAACTAAAAAAATAAACAAAAGTGCAATCGTTACATGTATCGAAAAAGAATCTCATCAAATTGGAGTAAAAATGGTGAGTGATATTTTTGAATTAAACGGTTGGAATGTACACTTTTTAGGAGCAAACATTCCTAATGATGAATTAATCAAATATATAAAAATAGAAAAGCCTAATATGCTTGCAATTTCTATTAGTTTATATTTTAATTTACCCATATTAGAAGATCTGTTAATTGAAGTTAATGGCAAATATCCTAATCTTCCAATAATTATCGGTGGACAAGCATTCAGAAAAGGAGGATTAGAGATTCTTAAACAGTTTAATAAGGTTACTTATAAAAATAATTTGATAGACCTTGAGGAATATATCCGAAAAATTAGTAAAAATGACTAAACACAGTTTGCTTGAATCTGCCAAGGTTTTTAATCAAATTTCGTTAAATGCTTCAAACGAGTATTATTCAAAAATTGATTTGGTAGTTTCTCAAGTAAACATTAAAATGGTAAACTATCCTAACATTAAACAATTAATTGGAGGAGACAACATTGATTTAATGACAGATAACCACAATAATCATGTTAAGTTTATATATTCTATACTCAGAAAATTAAATCATGAAGTGTTAGTAGATACTATCATATGGGTATTTGAAGTATATATGAACCGGGGATTTAAACCTGATTATTGGACACTTGAACTGAATTGTTTTATTGATGTATTAAGTGAAAATTTAAGTAGTGAAAGTAATAAGGAAATACTTCCTTTATATAAGTGGATGTTATCTAATGTTGCTTCATTTGCAGAACTTAGTAAATTAAGAAATTAAACATCCCATCATGGATATTGATTACCCGGTAGATAAAATAGAGCTTTCTGAATGGAATAATGAGTTTATTAAAGCCATCATTAATAGTAATTCGTTTTGCGTTGCACTGTTTACAGTAAATAAAGAATTACTATATGCCAATGAAGCAATGACTAATCTTTTTTGTGAGGATCATATCAAGAGCTTTATAAATCCAACTCTGGATGAATTAATTAAAAAAAATAATCATTCCTCGCTTATATTTGATGGCTTTATAACATTAAGCAACAGCTCCCATAATAGTAATTCTATTAAAGGTCAAGTCTATAGAAAAGATGATAAACTATTAGTGCTTGGAGGAGTTAATATCACGCAACTTTTTCAGCAGAATAATAAAATGCGCGAAATTAACTTTCAAGTAAATAATTTACAACGAGAGCTTATAAAAGAAAAACAAAACCTAGAAAAAACAATAGAGTTGTTAAGCATTGCCTATGAAGAACTGGCCGAAGTAAATGTTAGTAAAGATAAATTCATCTCAATTTTAGCTCATGACTTAAAAGGCCCATTTCAAACAATATTAGGATTGCTGGAAATATTAAAAGAAAACTATGATTCATTAGATACTGAAACCATTAAGCTACAACTCAATACTATTTTTGAATCAACAAAAGATACACATAACCTACTAGATGATATTTTAATTTGGATTAGGTCCGAATCGGGTAAACTACCTTATAAACCTTATGCACAAAATCTTCTTGAGGTATGCAAAAGAAGTTTAGAAGTGCTTATGCATAGTGCTACTTCCAAAAAAATTACCATACAACACCATTTAGATAATGATATAATTGTTTACATTGATGTTAATATGATTATTACAGTGCTTCGAAACCTAATATCAAACGCCATAAAATTTACTAACCCAAATGGACGAATTGATATTTATGCTTCAATAAAAGACTCATTAGTGACTGTAACTGTTAAGGATACAGGTGTTGGAATAAAAGAAAGTAAATTAGAGAAGCTTTTTGATATATCTGAAAAAGTAACCACTAAAGGTACTGCCAATGAAAAAGGAACAGGTATAGGATTATTACTTTGCAAAGAACTTATTGAAAGACATAAGTGTAAAATTTGGGTAGAAAGTGAATCCGGTAAAGGAAGTAGCTTTAGCTTTACTTTACCAATTTATAATAAAAATACGCATGTATAATTTTTTCCTTACTTTGGCTTACCGCACCATATAACAATCTTAATTGCTATCACAAAATATTTATTAAATGACTATTAATAAATTTTATTTGTAAATAGTCTTTTATTTATAATACCAAAAGTCTTTTTATAAAAATAATTCACATTCTTCTTTATTTCGGAATCTAATTCAAAATATGTCCTACCGTAAATCCTTAATGCATAGTCATTCCTTTTCTTATATAATACTGAATTATAAAGATCTGTTAATTCTATTACATCTGAAAAGTTAGTACTTGTATTAGGAATAATTACAAATATACATTTAACTGATTCCTGAATAACCTGATTCAATTTATACCTTAAATCTAATTTATTCATTACACGATTATTAACTATATATGAATCATCTTTGTAATCTGATACTAAAAAAAGATTAATACTTTCCTTTTCTAAAGGAGTTTTAGATATTAGTTCATTTTCCAAACTATCACAATAAGCACCTAAGGGTAAAAAGCTAATATCAACAAAACATGAATCCTTTAACGAATTAGTTTTTATATGAAATCTTAAAATATATGACTTTCTTAACTGTTCAATAATAGAGTCTACTCTGGAATATAAACAGTTTTTATCAATGTACATATTAGCATATAAATTAACTCCTTCTTTATATGTTGCTCGATATCTATTGATCCAATCATAAATAGATGAATAATTGTTAATCTTATCAGATCCTAGATATATTTTATTATTTGTTACTTTTACCTCTATACACTCTCTCCATTTAGGCACTAAATCACAACAACTTGAATAAGGCAATTCGATTGTTCTGCATGATGTAATTAAGACAAACAAAAAGCAAATAAGTATTTTCATAGATTAGATTTCTTAAGATTTTCCTAAAGTAGAGGGTTACGCCTAAACGAAACCCTCGTCAATTAAGGGTGGTTGGTTCCCATCGTGGGTATATCTTTATTTAAAATTTCAATATTTGGAATTATACAATGGTAAACTTAACAGGAATGGTATAACTAACTTTTACTTCTTTTCCTCGCTGCTTAGCTGGTTTCCACTTAGGCATTGATTTAACAAGCCTTATTGCTTCAGCATCCAGCTCTGGACTAACTCCTCTAACTACCTTAACATCAATTATACTTCCATCCACATCAATTGTAAAAGAAACATAAACATTGCCTTGTATGGTACTTTCTTGAGCTATTGCAGGATATTTGATGTTATCTGCAAGGTATTTTTTAAGTGCAGTTTCTCCTCCGGGAAATTCTGGCGGACTCTCTACATAATAAAATGCTGGTACCTCATCTGCTTCCTCCTCTTCTAATTCTACTTCAAACTCAATTATACAATCCTCATCACACTCGGAGTCTTCAATTATTAAATCGTCTTCAACTATGGATAGATTGCTAACTCCTTTGGGTAAAGGAATAGGTTGCTTAATAGTCTTTTGATTACCACTAATATTAGATTGAATAGAATCTATTGCTATAAAAGAAGTGTATTCTGTTAATAGATTGTATTTTTTACTAAGCTCAACAACCTCATTTAAGGCTTCCTTATCAGCGCCTAATTCATTATAATCAGATAACAAACGAATTTTTTCTCTTGCCCACAAATACTTTAATGCCTTACCTGATGCAATAACCTTATCTGATATTTCCAGTCTTTCCGACTTTTCTTTACCTCCAGAAACTCCATTAACAATAAGGTTTCCATTAGCACTCCCTCTATACTTTCCTGTTATAATAACCGGACGATCTGCAAATAAATCTGGCACTTGTTGTGGTAAAACATCATAAGTTTCAATTCCATCAAAGTGATATTTTATATTAGTTAGTACCGGATTAGATATGTATTTAACAAACTTTTGAGCCTGTCTTGTAGCACTGTTCTTATTTTCGGCCACAAAAGCCTCTCCATATCCTGCATGCGCTATTCCCTCAATAATAAAACGATTTACACTAGTACCTATTCCAAACGAAAAGAAATTAGCCTTATATAAATGATCACGTATGTATTGAAAAGTTTCTTTTTCAACAGTAACATATCCATCAGTTAAAATAACAAATGATCTCGCATAGTCTTCATTAAGGTTAAAACTCATCGCCGTCTTTAAGGCCGATAACAGTTCCGTGCCACCACTTCCATATGTTGAATTCAAATAGGTAATAGCTTTTGTAATATTTTCTTTTGTAGCTGGAACTGATTCATTTGCATAAACTTCTGATCCTCCTGCAAAAAACACAATATTAAAAAGATCTTTTTCTTTTAGATTTTCCAATATATCTTTCATAATTACCTTAGAAATATCCAAAGGAAAACCTTGCATAGAACCTGATACATCAACAATAAATACATACTCTCTCGCTGGAATATCATTCTCTTCTACCCTTTCTGGAGGCTGCATCATTGCCAAAAAATAGTTTTCACCAGAAGGATCTTCATGCAGTAAAATGCCAGATTCGATATTATTACCTACTAACTTGTATTGCATTATAAAATCTCGGTTTCCTCCATGCGATTCTTCTAGTGCCAGAGTGACTGAATTCTTACCAGTAAATACAACCTTATTTTTATGTGTTTCGCATACCAATTGTTTTATTGCAATACCTGCATTTAAAGTAACTTGAATGTCAAACATAGATGTAGATTCCACTCCTTGCTTTAAATAAGGATTATTCACCCAACTTCGTGAAGTTTGGGATTGCTTTTCTTTTTTACTTACATAACGAGGTCCTACTACGGTGGGGTATACAAATTCATATTCTTTATCTGTAGGTACGAGCAATTCGGTATATGATAGATTAACCTCAACAGTTGCACCAGGCATAATATTAGCCACATTCATTTTAAAAACATTAGGCCTTTCTTCTTCCAAAAGAGAAACTGTTTTACCTTTCTTTTTAGCTTGATTATACATGTTTCTGGCCTTGTTTTTTTCTTCAATAACTGCTCTTATCTCTCTATCTCCCACTTTCATAACCATATCATATACAGCAGCTCTTGTTGATGCAGGAAATACATAAATAGCTTCAATGGTACTTTTCCCTGAATTAACATATGATTGCCTAACAGTTACATCAGCTATAACACCTGAAATTTGTACATCCACATGAGTAGATTTTAAAGGCAAGTAAGCCTCATCATCGTCTGAAAGAACAACGAAATAAGGTGATTTATTTACATCTTCGTCAATCTGTTGAGCGCATATTGACAATCCATTACATAAAAAGATTAATAAGGAATATACGGCTGTTTTTAATAGTAGTGTTTTCATGGCGCTTTGTTTTTAGTGAATTTACTTCACTTAAAACCAAGCTTGTGCCAGAGTTAATAAAAGAAAAAAATAGTATTAATAATACTTTGTTAAATCATTCAATGTATGAACCTTAAGCTGTAGGTTTTAATTTTTTCGTCATAAGCAAAGAATGAAATTATTAGATAGGTATTCGCCCAAATGGGCGGAATTAAACTATAATAGTCCTTAGAATAATCCTTTTTTGTCAATTCATTACCCTGCCTGTATTTCTAATTTGTCTTCGTAAGAAAACTCCTATACATTTATGTATTTGATAAGAGTAAGTCATGTAGCATTAGGTACCAGGTTAAGTTTAAGCAATAAAAACCTGATGATGTAATAAACTATGGGTGTAAAAACTATTGATAGTAGCAACCAAAGTAATAATCCATAAGCATTCCATTGTCCAAACATTTTTAATCCTTCCCAAGTGTTTTCTCTAAAAACAGCTAATATAAATGATGCCGAAAACTCTATTTTATCCGAAGAAAATAAGAATGTTCCCACTTTTAAAAAGGGAACAAACATAAGTATTTGCAAAGGATATATTACATTACTAACAAATTGTATTAATACATGATTAAGTTTTAAGCGCCAAGCTGTAAACAGCGATAGATAAATACTTGTACCCAGAAAAAAGGGTATAAATCCATATGCTAAACCAATAGCTATTGTCAGTGCTACTTTCTTTACTGATAATTCTGCTGAAAGCAATTCAATAAAGCGTCGCTTAAGTTTTAAAAGATGCTTTTTTACCCTCTTAGAAATATTAAACATGTCCCCAATGTTTTAATTGCTAAAAGTACATACTTGCTTTATATTAAAAGTCAACGCTTTATTAAAGTTATGTTAAGCCTATTACTAAATATTACATACACAATTAGCACTAATCAAACCAACGTACTCATTATAAGTTGTCAATCTTCCTTAAGAAGTTACTTTTTATTACTTGTTTTTATTCTCATTCCAAATACTAATCTGGTAATTTTAAATGGTTTTATTAGTACAAAATAAGTAGCAAATGAAATTAATAAGGTACCTAAAGTTATTATTAATGCCTTTAGGCCTGCATCCATATTTAAGTTATATAATTGATATCCAATTACTATTATAATAGTCTGATGCAAAATATAAAAGGGGTAAATGGCTTCATTTAAATGTCTTCGAAATTTATGTTCTTTATTAAAATATTTACCTCCATAACCAATTACTGAGATACCTATACTCCACTCCATTAAACATCCAAGGAATAACTGCCAGTTTTTACTAAGCAAAGAATCCAAAGAATAAGAAAAATTCACAAAAAAAAGTATAGTTAATAGAAAAGCAACAATACCATGAATTCTTCGCTGTTCAACTATTTGATTAATTAATCTAAAATCAGAAAATAAGACGAACCCAAAAACAAAGAACAAGAAGCTATATATTAAATAAGGCCAATCATTTACTAAAGCATGAGTTTCCCAGGGAAAATGTTTACGCATAAAAAATTGTACCAAGAATAATGGAATACTAAATATTAATAAACTTGCCGGAATACTAAAAAATCGATAAAGTACCTTAGATATAGGTTCTTTTAATTTTGACTTGAAAAGGATAATTATGGGTAAAGCTGCTACCGAACAAATAAACAGATACAATATAAACCATAAGTGATGCCAACTAAGATTCCCCTCTGGATAAGTACCTTCAGCAATATGAGGTATAAAATCGATAAATGAATTATACTCTGTGTGCTTTTCAATATATATCTGGGGTGGTACTATTAAAAACATCCCTATAGTTAGAGGAATTAGAAGTCTTTTTGAACGTTCTCCAACATATTGCAAAACATTTCTTTTACCTAAAGCAAAATAAGTACCTACTCCTGATACAAAAAACAATAGTGGCATACGCCATTGATGTAAATAGGCCATAACTGGATTTAACCATTCTATTATCACGTTATTTTTTATATGCCATCCAAAACCATTAAAAAACATTCCAACATGAAAAAAGAATACACTAATTATTAAGAGAATTCTTATCCAATCAATATCAAACCTTCTATTTTTTATTTGAGTATTTTCCATAGTAAATAAGTTTTAAAATTTTATTGCAAACTTAGAGTGCAATCCATAATTTGTTGATATCTACCAATTATGGAGTCGGACTTATTTACCGGAAAATGTATGTGCTTATAGGAAAGTACAGCTAATTTCTTTTGCGATAGTCAGATGGAGTATTGTCAGTAATCTTTTTAAATGCCTTATTAAAAGCTGCTTTAGAATTATACCCAACTTGTTCGGCTATTTCTTCAATGGTTAAATTTTTATTTTGTGGATTAGATAAAAGTTTTTGTGCTTCCTTTATTCTATATTCAGACAAAACATCAAAAAAAGATCTACCCAACTTTTCATTTATTACCTGCGAAATATGATGTGTAGGTTCTTTTAGCTCTAATGCCAAATCGCTCAATGAAAAACTCCTTTTTAGAAAAACTTTTTGATTCTTCAACAAATCATTTATTTTTTGCAGAATATCTTCCTTCTTTTCATCTCCTAAGGATGACTTTTGATACTTGGGTTTATCTGGTGGTGTTATTTCTATTTCTTTACTTTCTCCACCAAACAAAGTAACATTTTTTAAAACTATAAAGCTCCCTACATATATTAAAATAGACATATATGAGCCAATAACATAGTCTCCCAAATCACGTTCGAATACTGCCTTTATAATAATAATTAAAACAAAAATAACTATGTAATGAATCCAGTGCTGTATATTTCTTCTATAATTTAATCGCTCTTGTTGAGATGAATCCTCTATTTTGGGTTTATGTTTTCTTATTAGTTGATAAATTATAACTCCATATATAATAAACTGGCTCATATATAATTGAACCAAACTTGATCTTAAACTCAAAGGATCATCTGGAATTGTTTGATTAAAATCTATTGTATCCCAACCTGGCTTATAACAATACACATAACTATTGTATTTAAAATCACTAGGTTGAATAAAATAAAAAGAGCAATAAACTAAATAAAAAATAAATGGGTAAAAATGAATCCAGTCATCCTTGGAAAAACTACTTCCAAACCCTATTCTAAAAATCATATATGCAAGAGGAGGAATTAAGAAAATAAATGCCTCAGAGTAATTCTCTAGCCAAATAATTTTTACAATTAATCCAGAATAATTAAGTAAAAGCTCAGAATTAATAATAACTAAATTAAGTAATAAAAGTCCCCAAAAAACATTAACCTGATGCTTCTTATTTTTTTTGTTTAAAAAAAAGTAAGCCAAAAATACTCCTTGAAAAACACCCAATAACATAAATACAGCAAATAAATCAAAGCGAAATTCAAAAGTCATTTGTTAATTATTAGATTCTTATTACTCTTTAAATCGTAAATATATCATGTATGCTTTTTTATTCAAAGCCAATTAGATTTATCGCATTAAATCACACACCCTAAAATACTCACAATCTGCACATTAATAACACCAACTTGATTTTTATAAAAAATAAACAAGTTTTTTTATAACCACTTTTAAACCTTTTTTCTTGACAAGTATCAAAGAACCGAAAGCAAGAAAGAAACATAGAAGATTATAAATAAAAACATTAAAAAACTACACATCATGAAAAAGGCATTAATTATTTTAGGATTATTTGTATTTGGAGTCGCAACATTTACCAATGCACAAAGTAAAACTCCGGCTGTAACTAAACGCCAGGTAAATCAACAAAAAAGAATTGTACACGGTGTAAAAAGCGGCGAACTAACCAAAGGTGAAGTTATCCAACTTGAAAGACAGCAAAAAAACATACAACAAACAAAAAGGGCTGCTAAAGCAGATGGTGTAGTTACAAAAAGAGAAAGAGTAATTATCCACCACAAGCAAAACAAAGCAAGCGCTAATGTTTACCGTAAAAAACACAATAATATTTCAAGAAAGTAAAGGAAATATAAAAAATAGCCACTTGTTTTATTCAAATTAGCGTTATGCGATTTAGTTGACTAGAGGTAACCGAACGTTGGTTACCTCTTTTGCTTTGATTGATATTTTATGTTTCAAATCATTACAACTTTTAGAAATCTTTGCAAATCTTCCCTTACCTCCAATTTCTTAATTGATTTTTGCCTTGAATTAAACTTTAATCTTAGGTTTTCAAAGCCTTCTTTTACTAATGAGTGGTTATTGATTATATAAAAACGGTATCAAACTTCAATTTAATCCATAATTGATAACTTTACGATTAGTTGCAAATAATTCAGTATGAAAAACCTTTTAGTCATTTTTATTTTTGCTTATATTGCCTCATGTACAAATAAGCAAAGCAATATACACATAGACTTACAAGAAGAAATATTCTTTCCTAAACATTATATTGTTCCCAAATGCTCAACACCCATTAAAATAGATGGAATTGCCAATGAAGATCCTTGGTTAAACACTTCTTTTTCTGATCCTTTTATTGATATAGAAGGTATTAAAAAACCTAAATATGATACTAAAGTAAAATTGCTTTGGGATGATGAATGTTTGTATGTTTATGCAATTATGGAGGAACCTCATATTTGGGGAGACTTAACTAAAAGAGATACCATTATTTATTTCAATAATGCTTTTGAAGTACTTCTGGATCCATCTCAAACTACTTATAATTATTGTGAGATTGAAGTAAATAGCCTCAATACCATTTGGGACTTGAAAATTAATAAACCATATAGATCTGGTGGAAATGGGGATAGCAATTGGAATTTAAACAATCTTAAAACTGCAATAAATATAACCGGAACTTTAAATAATCCCAAAGATGTTGATTCGCACTGGAGCGTTGAAATGGCCATTCCTATTGCACCATTAATGAAATTAAAATCTTCCTCAAAAGATTCTCCTAAGAATGGTGAACAATGGCGAGTTAACTTTTTAAGAGTAAATTGGGACCATAACTTAGTAAATGGTAGATATCAACGTAAGAAATTAAAAGGAGAATATTCTCCTGCCTATTTCTGGTCGTGGACTAAACAAGGTGTTGTTAATATACATGAACCAGAAAAGTGGGGAATTTTACAATTTTCCGACCAACCTTCAGGTAAAAATATAGAGTTTATTTACGAAAAGGATTTTATACTTAAACAAGCTGCTTTTAGCTTGTTTCGTTTAACTCAGTTTGATTCCTTGAAATACCTATTAGATAAAAAAGCAGGTTATAAAGAATTAATTAATGTAACAATATCAAAAGACAAAGATATAGTTGTATCATTTGAAAAAACTAAAGCAGGATTTAATTACCAAATATCGTCAAATGATAATCATACAACTTATATCATAGACCATAACGGAATCTTATCTACAATTTCTTAATCTCTAAATCAAAAAAGAAATACTTTTTTCAATCTGGAATTAAACCATTTGAGCATTTAGAAGTCAAAGGTTAAGAGGAAGACAAATTTTGAGGAGTTAAAAACTCAAATATACTTTCGATTTTTCATAGTTTTTTATTGATTTTCAAAGGTAACCAAGCTCATGGTTACCTTTTGTTTCATGCGTATTTAGACAAAGAAATCACTTTTGAGAAAAACCACCTCCCCACTCATTCTTTCCTTTAAAAGGAGGAAAAAAGCGTAACACACTGCCCTCTTGAATTAAAAGAGGAGTAATAAATGTGAGGTGGTATATTATATTTTAATAATTTTCTTCATATAATTTATATTAGTATTAAACTATAAAAGGTAGCCATATTAGTAAGGTTACCTTTTATTGTCCCCCCCTTAATTAAAAGAATTAGATTATATATTGACAAAAGGTGCTTAATATAAGATATTTGTATCTGAAACTACATAAGGTACCAATGTAGTTTAACTAAATTATCATTCCTTAATCTGCATGAGCACTCCAGTACGCAAGGCACAAAATTTACTCATATTAATAAAATAGCAAGAGTATGGATCCCATACATATTGAATACAGAGAAGCCAGAAAACTAATGCAACCAGGTGATGTAATTGCATTTGGCGGTAAATCATTTTTTTCTGAGATTATTAAATTTTCAACAGCTTCAAAAATATCTCATGTTGGCGTTATTCTGCAAACACAGGTATTAAATGAAAGTAACAATCGTTTTTTTAATCAAATTATTGAATCATCAACATGGGATGATTTTAGTGGAGTAAAAATTTCAAGGTTTAGCGATCGATTATATGAATATGATGGTGAAATATGGTGGCTTCCTCTGAAAAAAGAAATTAGGAATAACCAATTTGATCAATCGAAATTCTACGATTTTTTATTTAAACAAGGTGAAGACAGAGTTAAATACGATTTTCCTCAAGGTGTTAAATCTGCTGTTGACATCTTAGATAAACTCCCCTTTGACCTTCGGGGGCCAAGTAATAATAAAGAAGATCTTAGCAAATTTTTCTGTTCTGAGCTTGTTGCAGCCGGACTTGAAATAGCAGGTGTTACAGGCAGTATTAATGTATCCGAAGTAACACCCATTGATTTATGCAGGTGGGATATTTACGAACCAAGATATTATCAACTAAAAGGAGATCCAATCCCTATTAAACGATTTAATACCAGAACTCCAAGCGAATGGAATGCCGAGTAAAAAGTTTTTGTTTTAGGAATTGAGAAGTAGTTAATACGAAACCACCATTTTAACTACTTCATTTATATTTTTAAGGTCACTCGAATCTTTCATGGTAGTTTTATCTCTTATACATGATGCAAGATATTGCATTTGTTGTTCCTTAATTTTATTGGATGATATATTGTTTAGGATATTTCTTCCCAATAAATAGCGATAATAAAATATTCTAATTTGCCTTGGTGTTGAATTATTCATTTTCTTAACTTCCTCTGTTAAAAAAGTTTTTTCGTCCCAACTAATTTCAAATACTTCTTCACTGGTTGAAGAATCAAATACATTATTTTGATTATCTTCATCTACTTGTTCTTCAACAACAGTACTTCCATCCTCAGTCGTCTTATTTTCTCCTGCATCAGATTTATTACTAACTGCTTTCCCTCCTTTACCGGATTCTGTTACTTGTATACCTTCTTGCACTTGAACTCTACCATTAGTAAGATTTTCGAAATACTCGATGCGGTCAATTTCAGAAATAGTAGCCAACTTTATTCCCGAAATGAATAATTTATCCATATACTCCTCTTCTAATTGACCAAGCTTTTCTTCATGTTCTTCTTCTTCATCAATAGTTTGCAAAAAAGATTTGTATTTATTACGTATGGCTAATTTTAACTTTTCCTCATCTACAGCTACAACAATTATTATTTTATTAGATATTTCTTTATGCTCAAGCATAACCCTCATCGCATCTATTAGCAAAATAATTTTGTCTTCGCTACACCTATCCAAGTCATCTACAAAAAGCAGAATTCTTTTAGTTTCTTTATTTTTTCTAATCTTATCTCGCCATAAATCAGAAAACCAAAACCAAGCTTTTATAAGTGCAATAAGCTCTTTTTGTATTTCGGCTTGCAAACCTAAAGCCTCACTAAACGTAATTTCCTTAGTATACCTTTTAATTAGTTGCCGGGCTTCGTGTACATATTTGTTATAAATAAAAAGTACCGAACCACCAATTCCTCCAGCTATAAAACCTAATACTTGCTCTGGATTAAAAGTTTCAATTAATTCTTTTAATGATTTTGCTTCTCCATAAAAAAAATTGTAAACATAAACTAACAAGAATAATACTGCATACGAAACAATTAATCCCCTAATACTATTCCAGCCATAACGTATTACATTTAGCCAAATCTTCTTTAAGGTTTTTACAAACCAATTGCCTCCTAAATATTTAACTGATAAACTTTCGTACAAGTATGCCCAAATTGCATGCGTGTCCTGATATTTCCATGCATGGAATTTTACATATCTATAGTTACTCCTTTTCTCCTTTCCGGTATTGTAATCTATATTTAAATGATTGCAAACATGGCGCATAAAATAAGTTTTACCTCTACCCCATTGACCAAAAATTCCAACCATTTGTCCGTCTTCACCTTTTAAATTATTTAACAAATGGGCAAATTGATTTGATACCATAACTACATTAAATGCAGGTGGTACCTTATCAGACCTAACTATATCAATATCAAAAACATAGTTTAATTCATCTTTTAAATCTTTTTCTGCCTGAATGGCTTCCTCTTCGTCAATTAATTCTTCCGAGATTGCCTGTTGTTGTTCTGTATTGACTTCGCTAGTTTTTTGAGTATTTTGTTGGTTACTTGTAGTTTCTTTTCTGTATTTATTCCAGAGTTCAACCGTATATTCAATTGTTGAAATACTTGAATTTTTAACCTCTAATAATCTTTTATAATATTCCGAGATTGGAGCATTTTCTTTAATAGTTAAATTAGCAGAGTTACATAAATATTTTAGTGCCTTAGTGCTGTATATACCAATTAAATTCTTGGGGGCGTAAATAAATGCAATCTTCCATTTAACAAACTGATGCAATCTAATTTTATCAATAGCTTCCAGATCATTTTTCTGCGCATTTTCAATAATACTTATAATTAACGACCTTACTTTGTTAAATGCTTCTAAAGCAGAATTACTTTTACTTAAATAAGAATACCATGAATATGCATTGTCGTGTTTATATGAGGTTCCTTTAGCTTTTTTACCTTTACGATAATATATGCCAAATTTAAAAGCACTACCTCCTTTTATTCCACCTAACAGTGGGTAGTTATACTCTAAATCTCTACAAAACGAATCCTTAATACTATCTGATCCAGCATATTCCTCTAATTTAATAGAATGAATACGTTCAAATGGCCATTTTCTTTTAAACTCCTCTAAATTTTTATTGATTTGAGCTTCGTAGTTTTTTACTGTAGAACTATCCTCCATAACTATAGTTAATAGTTGCTTTTTGCGTTGAGTTCAACTATGTATTAATTCTAAAATTAAAGCTATAAAGTAAGCATAAAATATGCTATTTTAATAATGGTAGTGCAAAACTAAATGTAGATCCTTTACCCAATTTAGATATCACATCAATGCGAGTATTAAAAAGTTCAGCAATCTTTTGAGCCATATATAAACCAATTCCATTACCTCTGTAAAGTACATCTACATGATCTTCAATCTTAAAGAAATTATTAAATATCTTATCCTGATCTTTTAAATCAATCCCAATACCTGTATCTTTTACATAAAACAATACAATACCGTTCTCTACTCTGGCTCCAAGAGATATTTCACCTTTATTTGTAAACTTAAAGGCATTATCTAATAAACAACTAAATATTTGACACAATCTTCTTTTATCACAAGCTACATATCCTTGTCCTTCAACCTTAAATTGAACGTTTATCTGTTTAGATTTAGAAGTAACTATATCTGGATTATTAACCCTAAATTCCTCAAAGCTATCGTTTAATATTTTACAAATATCTATATTTTCCGAACTCAGTTGAATACCCTGAGAACTAATTATCGAAACCTCAGCTAAATTGTTAATCATTTTTAACAATTCAATACCTCCATTTTTGATATAATGGATAAATTCTGCTTGTTCTGTTAAAGCATCAGGATCTTCAATTAATAAATTTGAAAAACCTATTATGGCATTAAGCGGAGTTCTAACTTCATGGGAAAAGTTATTTAAAAAACTAGTTTTTAACCTGTCCGATTCCTTTGCTTTTTCTAAAGCCACCTGCATTTTATGTGTCCTTTCCATAACAAGTTCTTCGAGGTTATTCATATACACCTCCAACATATTGTTCTTTTTAGCTAAGTCCTCGGATAAGCTCTGTTCTTCCTCAATACGTGATGCTATCTCTTCCTTTTGTTCCTCAATAACACCTATATATCTATTTTTTTGATTAACCAAAAGATATAATAAAAATATAAATATCAGGGTTAATAAAACAAAAGCAATGGCACCTAAAAGTAAGATTCTTTGTACTCTATATTTCTCTCCCAAATCCAATAGCTTCTTACGCATAAAGGATATGTCCTTAAATTGCTTATTTTTTATATCAAATCCTTTTTTTACGCCTGCAACATTATCAGAATCAATTGGAAACGTTCTAAACATTTGTTCTTTCGGAACACTTTTTCCATCCAATAGCTCTCTTAAACTTTTCATTGCCATATCTCCACCAGGATGATTGTAAAAAGTAACATCAACTTTACCTTCATTTACTAGATTTATGCCCCCTCCTTCCCCATCAAGGGCATCCACTCCTATAATAAAAGGATCAACGTTAAACTTTTGACATGCTTCATGCACCCAACCTGCAATTAAATCGTTATGACAATATATCAACTCTGGCAAAGGGCCTATCTTAATTAAACTATCTATTCGGTTAATTATTTTCTTTCTATCTAAAGCACCCTCAAATTTCTGTGAGATTTTAATTTTTGGATAATCCTTTAAAAATTCTTCGAATCCTATTGAACGATCAGTTGTAGTTGAAGTTTTCTCAGTACCTATAATTTCCCATATGTAACCCTCTTCATTTAAAAGCCTAATCGCATATTTAGCAGCTTCTTCACCTATAAAAATATTATCCCTTCCCACAAAAGTTGATATTTTCGAAGAAGTCACTTTTCTATCAATAACAACTATAGGTATTCCTTTATCGTATATTTTTTCTATTGCATTATTTAAATATGAAGAGTCGCTTGGAAATACAATTAAAGCATCAATACCATTACTATAAAATTCATTAATATCGTTTAGTTGTTGTTCTTTACTAATAGGTCCCCCTTTAATAATTAACTCCGTATTCTCATCAAAATATAACATAAGTGAGTTTGAAACCTCACTTCGCAAGGCCTTTCCCCATCCATCATCAATATATGAATATGAAAATCCAATTGTATAACCTTCCTCTTGCTTTTTACAAGCAATAACTAAAAGAATCAATACTACAGATAATATGAACCTAATTTTCAAAATTTGGAATGAATTAAAGCTGATGAATTTAAATATTTAAAACTAATATTTATACAATCTAAATTAATTATTTGATTTACACTGGTTGATTAATAATTATTTATTTGAGATTAATCGACTTTATTAATTGACAAATTACTAAAAAAATTAATCATTTATTATATAAAGGTAAATCAAATGACAATATTGATCCCTTATCTTTTTCACTTTTCACTTCAAGTGTACCCCCATTCAATTCAATAAACTCTTTACTTAGAGCTAATCCAATACCACTTCCTGTATCATGATCTGTTGTTGGGATATAACTTGTACCTGAAGAGTTTACAATCTTTTTTACAGTACCAGAATCCATACCCTCCCCATCATCTTTAATAAAAATACTAACTCTACCATTATCAAGCCAATATCCAACCTCTACATTACCTCCTGAATTTGTAAATTTAACAGCATTAGATAATAGATTTCTTATAACTGTCTGAATCATAATCCTATCTACAATCACTTTTAAGTCATCAATACTTCTATTATTGATGGTTACTTTTTTAAGGTTTGCATAATGACTAATTAATTCTACATTTTCATTAATGAGATTACCAAGTTTTACTGGCTCTGGTTTAAATTGAAGATTACCCAACTGAGACCTACTCCAATGTAGCAAATTATCCATTAAATGAAAAGTATTTGTAGCCGATTCATTTAAAGAATCCAAAGATTTTGCAATCATATTTTTATCTAATGAATGAATGCGAATAGTTAACATTTGAATTAAATTGCGAAACCAGAATATTGGATTTCTTAATTCATGAGAGATAATACTAAATAATTTAATTTGTTGATCCTTTGATTTATGAAGCTTTTTATTTAATGTATCTAATTCGTTATTTTTAATTGTTATATAGTTATTTAACTTAGTAAGTTGAATATTAGCATTCTTCTTTTGTAAAAACTTCCGGTAAAGAATAATAATTAAGGTTATCATTAAACCTGATAAAATAATAGAAAATAAGATCAACTGATTTTTACGTTTAATCAATAATTCATTTATTTCATTTTCTTTTTTAAGCACCTGATTTTCTCTATGTTTTAGAGTCATCTCGTATTGGGATTTTAGCTCTGCAATCCTATTGTTTGACTCAATATTCACTATTTCGTTATTCACCTTAGTGCATTTCTTGTAAAAATCAAGTGCTAATCTATAATTACTTTTTAAGGTATATATTTCATATAAGATAAAGTAAAAATCCCGAATAGAGGAGCGTACATTCTCATTGATAGCTAATTCTATTCCTTTTTCCGAAATACTTTCTGCAACATCAAGTTTTCTTTGCTTTTTATATATTCTAGCTAAAAATAAATATGCACCTAAAATCCCTTTATCATACCCAACTTTTCTGGCTAGCTCTAAAGCTTCATCAAATTTTCTAATAGCTATCTCATTATGCTCCTTTTTATAGAGTACCACACCTTGATTATGCATACTCTTTATAGATCCTTTGGTATATCCAATCTCCTGGCAGATATTAAACGATTTTGAGAAGCAATTCAAAGCACTATCCAATTGATTAGTATCAATCAAAACTTCTCCTAAATTATTTAAAGATTTTGCCACGCCTTCCTGATACCTCATCAATTGCCTAGATTTTAAAGCCTTAGTATGAAACAACAAAGCCTTATCATACTCTTTAAAAAGATGATATATGTTTCCTAAACTATTATAAGTAGTAGCAGTTTCTATTAAATTTTTGGAATGATGAACCAACTCCTCCGAAGACAGATAATACTCTAATGCTTTTGGGTAATTCCCTAGAGTTTCAAAATGTTTACCTATTTTGTTTTGTATTGATATAATACCAATTGTATCTGAATATTCTTTTGCTAACGAAAGCGATTGTTTATAATACTCAAATGATCTATTAAAATCGCCTAATGAGTGATAATACTTGCCAATATAATTTAAAGCTCTCACATGCAACTCCATATAACCTTCTTTTTCTGCAATTGCAATAGCATCATCAAAGTATTGAAGCGATTCTTTATATCTGGCCCAATTATATAATACTTCCCCTATATTTATTAATGATTCGGCAACTCCTTTTAAATTTTTGAGGTCGGAAAATATAGCGTGTGCTTTCTTAAAATTTTTAACTGCTTCTTCATTCTCTCCTTTTAAGGAAACATGAATTCCCAAAAACATCAAATACTTAGCATATAAAATACTATCTGTACTTTTTATTTGGGTAGATGCCTTCTTTAAATAAAACTCAGTGCTATCTACATCCTGAAATAAATAATAATCGATTTTTTTTAAGAAAACATCTTTTCTATTATTAATAGAATATGCTTGTAAATGATTTACTATTGCTAGTAATCCAATAAGCAAACAAAATTTTTTTTTACCAAACATCAATTTAAAACTATTGTATGAGTTGATGGTTTAAAGCATACTTAGTTAATTCAGCATTATTGCCCAAATTCAACTTCTTAAGGATATTATTACGATGATTACTTAAAGTATTTTTACTTATATCCAATTTCTCAGCAATCTCGGTTTTTGATTTTCCTTCGGCCAATAAACACATTATTTGATATTCTCTATCGGTAAGATTATTATGGTCCTGAGATTCCTCATTTCCCATAATAAACTGATTGGCAAAAAAATATTCTTGTCGCTTTGTTAAATATCTTCTTCCATTATCAACTACACATCTTACTGCTTTTATCAACTCTTCGGGATCTTCCTCCTTGTTAATATATGCTAATGCTCCATTCTTAAACATTCGAGTAGCAAGCTGCTCATCCTGATTCATTGTAAAAACTATTATTGGCAAATTTGGATGCTGCTGTTTTATTTCAGATATCAATTCCAAAGAACTAATTCCAGGCATATTTATATCTACAATAGCTACATCAAAATTATCCGACTTTAACTTCAAAAGTAAATCATTACCATTGTTAGCTTCTCCTTTTAAAGAAATTCCTAAACTATCCTGAAAAATTAGTTGTAGTCCTGTACGAACAACAGCATGATCGTCGGCTACTATTACAGATATCATAAACACTAAAATATTGAGTAATGCCCAAAAGTAAACTGAACTAATAAAAAGAAAGGATGCTCTATGTTAATATATTATTAAAATTGATTTCCTCCATTAAGTTAACTTTACGTTTTACCATATAAGATTAGTGTCAATCTGTCACTAACACCAAAAAACATGAACATTAAAGGTACATTAACCGCTATGCAATTTTGTCATAGTAAAATGTACTATAACCATTATTGCATTAACACTATTGAAATTAATATCACGCTCCCCTAAAATTGCATTATCAAAACAGCATAATTAAAGTTGAACAAAAAAATAAACATTTAATCTTTTTATTTTGGGTGAATGATATATGCATTTAAATTTTGATTATAATCAATAATTTTTTTTGCACTTTCATCACCCGTAAAAAACTAAATTCATGAAACATTTAATCTTTTCGACATTATTCATGTTAACCGGATTAGCCCTTTTTGCCCAAACCGGTAACCTTAAAGGAAGAGTTGTTGATAGTAACAACTTATCCTTGCCTGGAGCAAGTATATATACTAACGATATGCAAATTGGTTCAATAACCGATGTAAACGGTAATTATGTAATCACGGGATTAAGCGCTGGTGAATACACCCTAAAAGTTTCGTACATAGGCTTTCAACCAAAAGAATTCAAAGTAACTATTACTGCTGGAAAAACAACGATTCAGAATTTAAATCTTGAGCCAGGTATTGGCATTGAAGAAGTAACTGTTACAGGTGGTTTACAAGGACAAGCAAAAGCACTTAACCAACAAAAAGCAAAAGCCAATATTTCTAATATTATTGCTTCCGATCAAGTTGGAAAATTCCCGGATGCTAATATTGGAGACGCACTTAAACGTATCCCAGGTATTAATGTACAATACGACCAAGGAGAAGCGCGTTTTGGCAACATCCGTGGTATTGCTCCTCAATATAACTCTGTTACCATAAATGGAGAGCGTATTCCTTCGGCAGAAGCTGAAGTTAGAGAAATTCAGCTTGACCTTATTCCTTCTGATATGGTTCAAATGATTGAAGTAAACAAAGCTATAACTCCTGATATGGACGCAGATGCTATTGGTGGTTCAATTAATTTAGTAACAATTTCCGAACCTGCTGGTCAACGTATATCAGGATCATTATCTACCGGGTATAACTTCTTGGCTGAAGAACCAAACTACACTGCTAACATAATCTATGGAAATCGCTTTGCCAACAATAAATTAGGTTTAGCTTTAAGTGCTTCTATTAACAATAATAAATTAGGATCTGATAATGTTGAAGCAGAATGGGACTTAGAAGATGATGAAATTTATTTGAAAGAATTTGAAATTCGTCAATATTATCTGCAACGTATACGTCAGAGTTATTCTGCTTCGTTAGATTTTAAAATTAACGAAAACCACACACTTTACTTAAAGAGTATTTACAATAGAAGAAAGGACTGGGAAAACAGATACAAAAACAAATTTAAATCAGCCGGTCCTCCTGAAGAAGGCGTATATAAAGGAAAAGTGTACGATGGTCCTGGAGATGATGGAATTCCCGATACTGATGATGATGAATTCAAAAAAACGAAAATAACAAGAGAAACCAAAGGGGGTGCCAATGACAAATATGGACGTTTGGAAGATCAACAAATGATGCAATTTGCTTTAAGCGGTGATCATATATTTGGAAAAGTAAAAACAGATTGGGGACTTTCATATTCTAAAGCTTCAGAAGACAGACCTCAGGAAAGATATATTGAAATGGAAATAAAAAAAGAAGATATCAACTTTGATATATCAGATCCTAAAAAGCCATTAATGTGGTTGGACAATACAGTTAATGACTTAAATGAAGAATGGAGCCTTGGTGATCTTACCGAAGAAAATCAATATACTGAGGATATTGATGTTGTTGCTAGATTAAATTTCGAAATTCCGTTGGCACAAGGTGATTTTAAAAACTCAATTAAGTTTGGGGGTAAATACAAGTCAAAAGAAAAGAAACGTGATAATGACTTTTTTGAAATGGACTTTGTTGGTGCAGATGATGATGCAAAAGATGAAGCTGAAGAAAATTTTGTTAATGGCGCACTAGGTTTCACTAAAGATATGAGTAAAAATGACTTTATGCCTGGTGATAAATATAATGCAGGTTCTTTTGTAACTAAAGAATTTTTAGGGGAACTTAACTTTAACGATGCTAATAGCTTTGAACCCAAAGCTGATTACTCAGAATACGCTGGAAATTTTGATGCTTCAGAAAAGGTAACTGCCGGATATTTAATGCTTAATCAAAATTTAGGTAGTAAATTATCTGCTATTGCTGGTGTTCGTATCGAACATACATCAACTAAGGGTAAAGGTTTTAATTTTGATGATGAATTAGATGAGGAAGATGCTTTACAACCAACTGCAGAATTAAGCAATGACTATACTAACATTTTACCAAATGTACATCTTCGATATAACCTAAATAAAAATAATGTTTTACGTTTCGCATACACTTCAACTATTGCACGTCCTGGGTATTTCGATCTAATTCCTTATGTACAAATTGAAGATGGAGAAGATATGTCTATTGGTAATCCTAATCTTGAACCTACTACTTCTAGTAACATCGATATCATGGCAGAACATTACTTCAAGACTATCGGAATTGTTTCTACTGGTTTCTTTTATAAAGATATCAAAGATTTTATTGTAGATGAAGTTAAAGATGTTGAAATCGATGGTAACGAATACGAGCAAACTCAAGCTATCAATGGTGGAGATGCTACCCTATGGGGATTTGAAATTGCAGCTCAACGTCGTTTAGACTTCTTACCTGGCTTTTTTAGTGGATTAGGAATATATGCAAACTACACCTACACAAACTCCGAAGTGAAAAACTTCAACATTGAGGACCGCGAAAACGAAACATTAGATATGCCAGGAGCTCCAAAACATACACTTAATACATCATTATCATACGAAACAAAAAAGTTTTCAGGTAGACTTTCATTTAACTACGCAAGTGATTTCATAGATGAATTTGGTGAAGATGCTGCTTTAGATAGATACTATGATGAAGTGACTTATTTAGACCTTAACTTAACATATGGTATAAATAAAAACTACTTAGTTTTTGCTGATTTCAATAACCTATTAAACCAACCATTAAGATACTTCCAAGGAGAAAGCAACAGAACAATGCAAATGGAGTATTATGGTATGACTGCTAAAGCAGGTATAAAAGTTAACTTTTAAATTTCTTTAATATAGAATACTCGCTGTTTGTTTATTTTTTTTGGCGAGTATTCTAATCAAAAAAGTATACACATGATTAATAGTAAAATAATTGTTTCGATTTTAACTGTTGCGAGTATTACTTGTGCTTGTAACTTAAAGAATTCGAACAATAAAACAGAGGAGAATAAAAGTGAATCAATAAATTCAATTCGAAATAAAGAAGCAAGAGAAGATTCTATAAAACTAGCAGAAGCATTTGCATTACAATCTAAATTTTCAAATATAGTAACTGCCGACTTTGAAACACCTCCTGTTAAATCAAATTTAGGAGATGATGCTGCTGATGATCCTGCTATTTGGATAAACAAAAAAAATCCTGAAAAGAGCCTTATCATTGGCACTAATAAAACAGCAGGGCTAAATGTTTATAACCTCCAAGGAGAAGAACTACAATTTGTTGAAATAGGCAAAATAAATAATGCTGATGTAAGCTATGGTTTCAATTATAATGGTAAAAAGGTAGATATTGTTGCCGGAACCAACCGTTCTAATAATTCTATCGATGTATTGATTATTGATGGTGAAAATCAAAAGTTAATAGAGAAACCTATATGCACTATTCCATCTACTGTTGATGACGTTTACGGTATTTGCATGTACCATGATACAAAAAACAAAAAGCACTATGTATATTCTAACGGGAAAAACGGCAAAATAGAGCAATGGCTTTTAAAAAATAAAGACAATACTGTTGAAGGTGAATTAGTGCGTTCGTTTTGGGTAAATAGTCAGCCCGAAGGTATGGTAGTAGACCTCCAAACCAACACTTTATTTGTTGGTGTTGAAGAAGATGCCATTTACAAATACATTGCTCATGCTAATGCAGATACCACAGCAACTAAAATAGCCAGGTCAAGCGCTACAGGTAATCCTAATATTAGTTACGATATTGAAGGTTTAACAATTTATCGCACTTCTAAGGACAATGGTTATTTAATTGCCTCAATTCAAGGTAGTTTCTCGTATGCTATTTTCGATTTATCTGAAGACAATAATTACATTACCAGTTTTATTATAAAAGATGGAGATTTTGATGGTGTTGAAGAAACTGATGGATTAGATGTTAGTGCCATTGCACTTGGAGAAAAATTTCCAAAAGGAATTTTAGTTGTTCAAGATGGTTTTAATAAGGACAATGGTAAAGACGTAAACCAAAATTTCAAAATTGTTTCGTTTGAGAAAGTATTGCAGTTTTTAAATTAAAATCCCAAATGGTTGCAGTTGGTTATTATTTTAATAACTAACTGCACTTCTTTTAAATATTAATGCGAAAATAGATGGTCGAATTGTTTCTTTTTCGATAACCTGAGCAGGCAATATTCTATACTTCAATATTAAAGAATAAGTTATTTGATACAATAAATAGGCAGCAGGAATAGTAATAATTAACCACAATACAATTCCCCACAAATTCCACATACCAAATATTTGCATTCCTCTTACAAAATCACTTCTTAGTGCATTTGTGATAATTTTAGCCGAAACTTCTACATGAGCTGCTGAAAATATATAATTACCCGCCTTTAAAAACGGAACAAATAACAATACTTGTATAGGATAAGCCAAATTACTTATAAACTGTAATAACACATGATTAAGCTTTAATCGCCAGGCCACCAAAAAAGAAAGAAAAATATTTAATCCTAAAAAGAAAGGTACAATACCAACTAATAATCCTAAAGTTATTGATAAAGCTAACTTGGATACCGATAACTCTGAAGTTAAAAGAACAATGAGTCGTTGTTTCAATCGAGTTATAATTTTTCTCATATAGTTCTAGCGTTATGTGAAGCGTTTATTAGTTTCGCATCAAATATATTCCTTAATGTTTACCTTTAGGTAATCCCATGTTTAAGAATGGATTAAAACACTTTGGAATTTAGTGTGATAATACGAAAATATTAATGCAAGGTTATGCGAATATTTATAGGAATTAAAGTTGAAGCTCCAAATGAATTATCGTTAATAAATAAGGAAACCATTTATGAACATAGTAGATGGGTAAAAAATAGTAATTTTCATTTAACCTTGGTTTTTATAGGACAGGCTGATAAACTAGAAATTGAGAAAATATCTAATGCGCTAAGCGAAATTGCAAAAAATCATCAGAAATTTATTTTTAAAATTACAGGTACTGGAACTTTCCAAAAAAGAAGAAGTAGTGGAGTACTTTGGCTTGGAGTTGAAAACAGTATTCCTTTAAATGAGTTGCAATACGAAGTCAACGAAACAGTATATGAATTGATGCCTAACCTTAAAAGACAGCACCACTCTTATACACCTCATATAACTGTTGCAAGATTTAAAAATAAGCAAGAATTACATAAGTATAAATTAATCCTTAAAAACACTCCAATTTATCAGGAGCAACATGTTTCTGAAATTATATTATATGAAAGTATTTCAACTCCTGAAGGTGTAGAATATAAAGTACTGGAGAAATTTACATTAGAATCAGAATAAAAAAAGGTCAGCTCAAAAAGAACTGACCTGATTTCTTTTATAAATCTTATAATTAAATTCCAAATAACTTATAACCAACTGTAAAAGTTAATACATCAGTTTTTTGTCCAATATTTACACTTTGTATATCATTAATGTTTTTTAAGCCCCATTCGTAACGTACATCTGCAGAAATTTTCCATACTTGAGCTCCCAAGCCTGCTTGAAATGTCCAGTTTGCATTATCCAATGCTCGTAAATCGTCCTTAGAAATAAACGACATTACAGGTCCTGCAACTCCATAAACATGTGCTACCTTCAAATCAACCAACTGTAAATTAGCTAATAAAGGCACATCCCAAGTTTTTATATCATTTGTTGCCTTATCGCCATCAACATTATATTGTGTACTTTTTTTTGCATAGTAAATCTCAGGTTGAAAAGACAATTTACCTACCAATTTCAATCGCCCATATGCTCCAAAAAGGAAACCTGATTTAGCTTCGTTTTTCCATGTTTGGCCTTCAGGTATATCGCTAAAATTTATCTTAGTACTGTTAAAACCGGCTTTTAAACCAATCGCAATTTTATCTTGAGCTTTTACTGTACATACAAATCCAATAAACATTAATGCTAAAAGAATCTTCTTCATGATAAATAGGTTTTTAAAAATTAAGTTTTAATTATGTGTTTGTAAATAATGACAATTCAATTCAAATATACACTTATAATTTATTTTTAGTCAACATGTAAAAATTAGCCTTTGCCAAGGCAACATTCATGCCAATACCTTTATCATCAAAAACCTGAAGTTTGGGAAACATGGTATAATCGGTATTAAAAATACCTCGAGCATTAAAAGCTAAAACTATACTATCCAATATATCATCATCAGCTACATCCTTCTTAAAAAAACTATTTCTAATCTGTTTAAATTGATCTAAAATATTTGGATATACTTTTTGCAATAACGATATTCTTTCATTAATGCCTTCCTTGGTTTTCTTTTTATGAGTCAGTGTATTTCCTTTTAGATTTTTAAAGCATAATTCTGGATGCCCTTCCTTTAACAATCCTCTTAAGTCGATGTTTTCCATTAGCAAAACATCCAATTCCTTTATTTTTGGTACAATATTCCATGTTTGTACAGAAAGTCCTTTACCTTGAATAGTTTTATTTAAACGATTTGCCTCACCATAATTTTCAGCATACACAGCTTGACGACAGGGTACATTAAAGACTGTAGAACTAAATGGATGTCCTAATTCTTTTCGGATTAAATTATCGCAAATCCTTTTTTCTCCTTCTTTTGATACAAGTCCCATAGGCATATCTATAGATACCACCCTGGAATTAATTAATAACTCTATTCCATCTTTTAAAAAACGAAGAAGTTTAATTTCCAATTTTCCAGTTTCCTTAAGAATAGAACACAACCACCCTCCCCTACAACCATCTATTCCTATATAAAAATCACCCATGAAATCTCTAAACTTTTGTCTCCTTGCTCCTTCTTATGTTACCCCTTTCTGGCTTTCATTTCTTGAGGTAACAATGTATGATAAATAAAATAATTTACCGGAACATCTACTCCATGTTTCTGTGCCATCTTTACCACACTACCATTTTGATATTCCAGTTCAGATGGACGGCCAGCCCAAATATCCCTGGCCATAGAAGAATTTGCAGATGGAGCAAAAGACATGGTTATTGCAAGTGTTTTATCGATAATAGATTCTGGTAACTCAATACCTTCTTTTTGAGAAACTGAATACATCTCTTCCAGCATTTTTACCATCATCTCTTTTAATTCAGGTGTATCACACAAAACACCATAATTAGCTCTTGTTAATGCACTTAATCCTCCTAAACAAATAAGTATAAATTTCTTCCATGTATCTCCCTGAATATAATCCGACAGCTTATTTTTTATACCTGCGTTATTAAACAGCTCATGAACCGATTGAGCTCTTTCTGAAATAGAATTATCTAATTCTCCAAAAATAATGTGCGGTTCAGCACTCATATGCTCAATTACTCCTGGCTCTTTTATTTTGCTAAAAATATTACACAATCCACCTAATACATTCTCATTAGGAAGTACTTCTGCAAGTTCTTTTGCAGCCATAACTCCATTTTGTAATGGAATTACCATTGTATGTGAAGTAATAACTTCTTTTAATTGAACTGCCACTTCTTTTACTTGCCATGCTTTAACACCGAGTAATACCAAATCAGGAGAATCCAATTGAGATACAGATTCCACAACCTTAGCATCCTTTACCAAGAAATCACCCTTGGGACTTAAAAGTTGTAATCCATTCTTTTTAATTGTATTACCATGATCTCCCCGTGCAACAAAAATTACGTTATTACCAACTTGGGCAAGTCGGACACCAAAATATCCACCAACTCCGCCGGTTCCAATAATAGCTATATTCATATTTTAAATTTCAAGATAATTAGATAAAAGATAAGAGACCATCTATTACCTAATGTCTCAACATCTATTATCTTCGATTTATTGCCTAAACGCCTGTGAAGTTAAAATATTTGATTGAATAATATTTGTAGGAAGGTATTCTTTTGCATTGGTACGTATAGGACATATATCAATTCCTCCTCTGCGAGTATAAAGACATGCAACCATCAATACCTCTGGCTGAAAATGATCCATTAATCTTTTATAAAGCATTTCACAAATCTCCTCATGAAAATGGTTTTCATCACGAATCGAAACTAAATATTTTAGTAACGAAAGCTTATCAATTTGATGTTTTGTAATAATATGGATAAATGCACTACCCCAATCGGGTTGATGTGTAATTTTACAATTACTACGTAATAAGTTTGTTGATACTTTATAATGGTTTACATGTTCTGTAACAACAGACTTTAACAAACTTTGATCTTCATTATAGCTTTTAAACTTAATAGATTCAGCCCCATGTTCTTCTTCTAACAATAAAAAATCCTTAAAGTCAAAAACATCATCATTATACTTTGAATGAAATGTAAGGTCAACATCTACCCTTAACAAGCTAGTTAAATCCTTTTTAATGATTTCTAAAACAACCGAAATTCCTTCTTTTTTTGTTGTCCCATATCGTCCCATATTAAAGGAATTTAAATATAGTTTCAAGGACTTACTTTCAACTAGAAATTCGCTTTCACAACTATACACTAACTTTAAAACACCTACGACGGGCAATCCATTTGTAGTTAAAAATCCCACTTCGTAAGCATGCCAAGCATCTACTCCAACAAATGGCAAAGCATTATTGCTAATATTATATTGCTCTCTATTCAGCTTTCGAGGCACTGCTACCAAAATTTCAGGGGCATATTCTCTTGGATGACTAATTTGTTTACCTAAAACTTTGCCTTCAATAGGATTCATATTACTTATTGATTATCGATTTACTGAATACTAATCATTGCTTATACACCCTGTTTTGATCCAAATATATCAATATGAATTCGCGGTGTATACTTCCAACCATTTTCCAAGCACATTTTTAAAACAATAGGATTCGATTTTTCAATTTGCTCGTGCTTAGCTCCTAAAGGCATAAGCATAATATCTTGCTTGTTATACCTTTGTAAAACATTTAAATAATCATTTTGTATTTCATTAGCATCTGCCTGTTTTCCAACCACAAATTTTAATTGCAGATCCTTATCAAACCTATTAGAGAAATCAATGTATTCTTGAAGTACATTAATATTTCTTCGTACCTCATGATGATATTTAGAAGCTGCGCATTCATCCTCATTATAAAAGTTCAACTTTTCACCAGTTGGAATCGAATTGCTTAGCTTTGGAGAAATACTATATAAGTCAACCCATTTAACTAATTCTGCATCAAAAATAGTCCCATTGGATTCTATTGTAATATGTAAATTAAATTCTTTTTTAAGTCGTTTACACAATGCAGTTACACCTTTTTTTTGCAACAATGGTTCGCCTCCAGTAATAACAACATGCTGCAAATTACCAATATTGTGCTTTACTGTTGCTGCAATACTATCAATATTCCAACTTTTTTTATCATCCGGATTAAAAGATGCATAAGAAGTATCGCACTTACAAAAACTACCATCTTCCATTTGCCAAATACATCGCAGGTTACAACTTGCTAAGCGGATAAATAAAGAAGGCGTTCCTGCCAACTTACCTTCACCTTGAATAGTCCCGGAAACTGCTAATCCTGTTTGGGGGACATCACTTAAATTCTTTCCTTCTACATCCTTTGTAATAGGAAATACTCCTTCTCCTACCAACACTAACTTTTCCATATCCTTGTCAGATAAAAGTCCAAAGACTTCTTCTTTTCTTTCTTTATTTTTCTATGACTTCTATGATTACTATTTTAACGCTGGATCTTCATATCCAGCTTCTTTAAAAGCCTTAGCTCTTAGCAAACAACTATCGCATGTTCCGCATGGCTTTTCTCCTCCGCGATAACAGGACCATGTTAATCCGAAATCTACCCCCAATTCCATACCTAGCTTAATCTCTTCTGCTTTAGTTTTATTTACAAATGGGGCATGAATTTTTATTGGCTTTCCACTCTCTGCTCCCATCACTGTACCTTTGTTGATAGCCGCTTCCATCGCATCTATAAACTCCTGGCGACAATCAACATATCCAGAATAATCAACCTGACTTACCCCAATAAAAATATTTTGTGCTTTAATACTTTCGGCATAAGATGCTGCTATTGATAAAAATACCATATTGCGTGCAGGTACATAAGTAACCGGAATATCTGTTCGATCAACATCTCCATTTTCAACTTCTATATTTTTATCCGTTAGTGAAGATCCTCCAAAATCACCTAAATTAAGAGTAACAACTTTATGAGCTACTACTTCAGCTTTTTCTGCAATGGCTTTAGCATGGTTTAATTCGGTATTATGCCTTTGTCCATAATCAAATGAAATTGCATGAACCTCATCATAACCTTTACTTTTGGCTAAATATAATGCTACTGCAGAGTCTAATCCTCCAGATAATAATACAACCGCTTTATTCATCTTTTAAAATCAATATAATAATATCAAGATTAAAGACACTTACGACAAGTCAACTATAACAAAATGGATAACGACAGTTAAAACTGTATTATAAGAAAAGATTCTTAATTACCCTGGTTTTGTTTATAGACAGGATGGCGTAAACGAACTGTCTTGATTTCACTGTTTTTCAATTCATTAATTGCCTTAGAAAATATACTAAATCGACACCTCTAAAACATGTACAAATATAAGAAGAAATTATTAATTAATATCGGCTTTATTTTTAACAAGAAATACACTATTTTTTCTTGATACTCCATCCTAAATTACTCTCGGAACCCGCAAGCAATAAAGCAATTGTTTTAGTTCCGTTAAATTGCTCCGAAATAATTTTTATAAATACAGTAATTGGAATTGACATAATTAAACCTGGTACTCCCCATAAATACCCCCAAAACATTAACATCACTAAAATTGAAATAACATTTATAGAGAACGATTTACCCATAAATATAGGCTCTATTACACCCCCCATCAAAATCTGAACACCAGTTAATATCATTACAAAAACCAACAACGTACCTGTAGGATCTAATTCTACAAGTGCAAAAAGAGAAAGTGCCCCAACTGCTATAAAGGAACCTATCATTTGTACAAAATTGATAACAAAAGCGAATAATCCCCAAAAAATCGGAAAGCTAACATTAAACAATACGCAAGCAAGCGAAAATCCAATTCCAGTTACTAAGCTTATTACAACCTTAACTAATATAAATTTTATGAGATCTTTTTCGATTCGTCTAAATACTTTTACGGAAGCATATTTTTGTTTAAGAATGGTTGAATTCAATAGTTTTTGAAAATTGATTGATTCAGTAAGCCACAGTATTGCAAAAAATACAGTCATCATAGTCATTGAAAGAGTATCGCCTATAAAATCAAGCGTTGAACCAAAATATTCATTGAGGTTTAATTTTTGAACGTAATGCAACAATATATTTTCCCCTACTTTACCCGAGTGTATACCAAAAAAGTCTTCCATTATTACAACTAAACCAATAAGCTTATCCTGAAGCTTTGCAAATATTTCTTCATCAGCTGAAAGAATTTCTTTGCTGGATAATTGAACAAGCTCGCCACCTAGCTTAAGTATTCCTGCAATTATTAGAACTACAATAAGTATACTTGTAAACTTTGGTACGTTCATTTTCTTTAACCACCGCATTAAGGGTAAAAACATTAAAGCAATAAACATTGAAAGGATAAGTGGAATAAAAATAAAAGAAAGTATCTTCAGATTATAAAATACCAATGGTATTACAATAAAAAGTAATAATGTATTTGTGGTTTTTGTGCTATTCATAGTTTTGTTTTTTGCGGCCATAAAAGTACTATTTTTACATGTACCAAATAGTATTTAAGTAACAACATTGCAAAAATCATATTTGAAGCTGACACAACATAGTTCGAATAACATAAATACTTCTTTATTTTAATCCTTTACAAATACATGAGTCTTGCTTTAGAAACTTATTTATATATCCTCCACTCCCCTTTAGAGATATCATTACTACATTAAAATATTAAAATTTATACTTACAACTGTCATTTGCCATTCTTTTAAATCATTGAATAATATATTTTAGACAATTAATTATTTATAAAAACATATACAAGTATGAAAAAAACAACTTTTAGGGTTACTTTGCTTGCTTTACTATTAATACCCTTTCTGGTTAATGCTCAAAAAGAAAGATCAGAAATTCATGATCAATACAAATGGAATGTAAAAGACTTATATGAATCAGATCAAGCCTGGAAACAAGCAAAAGAAGATTTGATAAAAAAATCGGAGGAGTTTGATAAATACAAGGGAAAACTTGGATCTTCAGCCAAAGAATTACTTTCCTATTTAAAATTAGCGGATGATATTTATATAGAAGGTTCTAAACTTTATTTATATGCTTCGCTTAATTCACATATCGACCTTCGAGACCAAGACAAAATAGCTGGTACAAAAGATATTAGACAAGTATTTATAACCATAGGACAAAAAACAGCTTTTGTAACTCCTGAACTAGCAGCTATTCCCGAAGAAACTATGAAAAAGTTTATCAGTGAAGAAGCTGGATTAAAAGATTACGAGTTGAATTTAATGGATACTTACCGTATGAAAAAGCATACACTATCCGAAGCTGAAGAAATTATATTGGCTAAATCTGGTTTGATAAGTGGAACTGCAAGCTCAGTATATGGAGTTTTCAGCGATGCTGAAATGCCATGGCCAACAGTAAAATTATCTGATGGAACCGAAATTGAAGTAAATAAAAACACATACAGTAAATACAGAGTTTCATCAAATATTAAGGATAGAGAGATTGTTTTCGATTCTTTTTGGAATCATTATAAAAAGTTTGAAGGAACATTTGGTGAATTAATGAATGGTAATATAAAAGGAGATATGTTTGTTGCTCAATCCCGTCACTATAAGTCAACTCTTGAAGCTTCGTTGAAAGGCAACAACATTCCAACAGAAGTTTACCATTCTTTAGTTGAAAATATAAACAAGAACCTTGATACGTTTCATAGATACTTAAAAATAAAGAAACGTATGATGGGATTAGATACTCTAAAATACACCGACCTTTATGCTCCTGCAGTAAAAGGTGTAGAATTGAAATACTCTTACGACGAAGCAAAAGAACTTGTAATTAAATCTTTAAAACCTTTAGGTAAAGAATATATTTCAACTGTTCAAAAAGCATTTGATAGCAGATGGATTGATGTTTATCCTAATAAAGGAAAGAGAAGTGGGGCATATTCAAATGGGGCTGCATATGATATTCATCCATACATTTTACTTAACTACAATGATCAATACAATGATGTAAGTACATTAACTCATGAGTTAGGACATACAATGCACAGTTATTTCTCTAATAAAACTCAACCTTATTGTACTTCGAGATACCCAACATTTTTAGCAGAAGTAGCATCCACTTTTAATGAAGTATTACTTAATGATTATATGCAAAAAAAGTTAAAAGATGATGATTTGCGTTTATCACTTTTAATGAGTATGCTTGATAATTTTAAAGGTACTCTATTTAGACAAACTCAGTTTGCTGAATTTGAACTTCGCATGCATCAATTAGCAGAAAAAGGAGCTCCTATTACAGGAAAAACCTTATCTAAATTATACAAAGAAATAACTCATAAATATTACGGTCATGATGAAGCTGTTTGTATAGTTCCCGATTATATAGAAATGGAATGGGCTTATATTCCTCACTTCTACAGTAGTTTTTATGTATATCAGTATAGCACATCCTTTGTTGCCTCACAAGCATTAGCGGCTAATGTATTAAATGGTGATAAAGAAGCTACAGAAAAATATATGAATTTCATTTCTTCGGGTAGTTCTGATTGGGCAATTAATACATTAAAAACTGCTGGTGTAGATATGACTGATTCTGAACCTTTTGAACGTACAATGAACAACATGAACAAAATAATGGATGAAATAGAGGCCATTCTAGATAAAAAATAGAATAAGATTCTACAATTAATTGAAAAGAAACCATGCATAAATTAATTATTATTATGCATAGTTTCTTTTTTTTATTTATAATTGTTGACTAAATTTAAGTTATACCAATGTTATCATTAAATTGGTATTAAACAATGCAACATCTTTAAACAACCATTATGAAGTATAAATGTATTTTATTGTTATTAATTATTACTTTAGGGTGTAATAACAAATTAAAAAAAATGCCTCAAATAGTCCACTTTGAATCATTTCCCTCGAAATTTGTTCCTGCCAGAAATATAGATATTTGGTTACCCTCTAATTATTCAAATGATAAAAAATACAGTGTTTTATATATGCATGATGGGCAAATGTTATTTGATAGTACCACTACCTGGAACAAACAAGCATGGATGGTTGGGCAAACCATGGAGAAACTAATAGCTGAAAATAAAATTAAAGAAACTATAGTTGTAGGAATATCCAATATCAGTGAATTAAGAACAATAGAATATTTCCCTAATAAAGCCTATCAACTTCTGCCAGATAATATCAAAGACGACTTACATAAAGAAAGGTTAAAAACTAAGCCCGAATCGGATAACTACTTAAAATTTATAACGAAGGAGTTAAAACCATATATAGATGAAACTTACAACACTTATACAGATATGGAAAATACATTTATTGCAGGCTCAAGTATGGGAGGATTAATATCCATGTATGCCATTTGTGAATATCCTGAAATATTTGGAGGAGCCGCTTGTCTTTCCACTCATTGGCCAGGAGGTTTTGAAGAAAACATTGAAATACCTACAGCATTTAAACAATATATGGAAATAAATATCCCCTCTTTTAAAAACCATAAAATTTACTTTGATTATGGAACTGAAACATTAGATAGCCTTTACAAACCATACCAATTAATGATAGATACCTTAATGATTACAAAAGGCTATAAAAACAACTCCAATTGGATTACCAAAGAGTTTCATGGCCATGCTCATACAGAAACCGATTGGGCTAAAAGGCTTTTTATTCCATTAGAATTCTTATTAAGAAAAAGTTAACATTAAAATTTAAACTAATAACTTACATTACGTATAAACTATCTGTGGAGTCCAGAAACCACTAAAAACGGGGTGTATCCGAAAAACCTTAAGAGTAGGAAACTAACTTATTTAACTTTTTTTATTATGGAAATGACAGAATCAACAGGATTGTTTGCTGCAATCGGTACAGTTGGATTTATCTTTTTATTAGCATTTGCAATATTAATGATTGCATCAATGTGGAAAGTATTTGAAAAAGCAGGTAAACCAGGCTGGGCAGCAATTATTCCAATCTACAACACAATTGTACTTCTTGAGATAGCTAAGAAACCAGTTTGGTGGATTTTTATTATTTTACTTGTACCTATTGCGAATTTGATTTTTGCAATAATGGCAATCCATGGAGTATCTAAGAACTTTGGTAAAGGTGTAGGTTTTACACTAGGCTTAATTTTTCTTGGTTTTATTTTCTATCCAATTTTAGGATTTGGTAGTGCTAAATATCAAGGATAATTAACCACTTCAATATAAAATACAAAAGCCGGGATAATGCCCGGCTTTTTTTATATGTAATTGTTCTTTTTCTCTAGCTTTTACTTTCTACCCACTTACGAGCATTGACAAAGGCCTCAATCCATGGTGAAACTTCATCATTCTTTCTATTTTCTGGATAATGAGCCCATTGCCATGGGAAAATTGCTCTCTCAAGATGAGGCATCATAGCTAAATGACGTCCATTATCAGAACATATAGCAGCTGTACAAAAATCACTTCCATTAGGATTTCCAGGATAGGCACTATATGAATACTTACCAGCAATATTATATTGGTCTTCTCCATAAGGTATGCTAAATTTACCTTCACCGTGAGCAATCCATACTCCAAGACGATTACCTGCTAATGATTTTAACATTACTGAGTTGTTCTCTGCAATATCCATATTAATAAAATTCGACTCAAACTTATGAGAATCATTATGTAACATAACAGGTTTTTCTTCATGATCTGGATATACTAATCCAAGCTCAACCATCAGCTGACATCCATTACAAACTCCTAAACTTAATGTATCTTCTCTTTGATAGAAAGCATCTAAAGCAGCTTTTGCTTTTTCGTTGTACAAGAATGCTCCAGCCCAACCTTTTGCCGAACCTAGCACATCTGAATTTGAGAAACCTCCTACAAATACAATAAAATTCACATCCTCAAGAGTCTCTCTACCAGAAATAAGGTCCGTCATATGAACATCTTTCACATCAAAGCCAGCTAAATACATGGAATAAGCCATCTCACGATCTCCATTCACTCCTTTTTCTCTAATGATAGCAGCTCTAACTCCAGACTTTTCTTCACGCCTTGACCTTAATCCATAATCTGACAACTTGCCATTAAAGTCAGTATTAAAACTAAATTGCAAAGGTTGTTTTTTATAATTATTAAAACGTTCATTTGCCAATTCTGCACCACTTTGCTTTCTATCTAACAAATAAGATGTTCTATACCAAGTATCACGCATCTCATTAATATCAAACGATAGCTTTTGTCCACCTTTTACGATAGTTAAAAATCTATCTTCTACCGGAGAACCAATTACCTGATAACCTAATTCTTTTTCTTCAAGTAAAGAAGATACTTTAGCAACATCATTCACTTGAATTAATACTCCAGGATTTTCAGCAAATAGTATTTTTACTAAATCAGTTTCTTCAATATCTGATAAATCAACTTCGATTCCGTAACTATTGTTCGCAAAACACATTTCCAATAAAGCTGTTACCATACCTCCGGCTGAAATATCATGACCAGCAAGAATCAATCCTTTGCTAATAAGCTCCTGAATAGTTTCAATACCTATTTTAAAATATTCTGTATCTGTAATTGTTGGTGTTTCTACTCCTAGTTTATTAACTACCTGAGCAAAAGAACTACCTCCTAATTTATGACTATCAAAAGAAAGATCAATATAAATAATTGAAGTATCACAATCCTTAACTAAAACAGGTTCTACAATCTTTTTTACATCACTTACCTCTCCAGCAGCAGAAATAATAACAGTTCCTGGAGAGTAAACCATTTCTCCATCCTTGTATTTCTGAGTCATCGAAAGCGAATCTTTACCTGTTGGAATATTAATTCCTAAATCGGTAGCAAAATCACTTACTGCCTCTACTGCTTTATACAATCTGGCATCTTCACCTTCGTTTTTACAAGGCCACATCCAGTTTGCACTTAACGAAATACCCTTAACACCATGCGATAAAGGTGCCCAAACTATATTAGTTAATGCCTCGGCAATTGCAATTTTTGAACCTGCAGCCGGATCAATCATAGCCACAGCTGGTGCATGACCAACAGAAGTTGCCAAGCCTTTGGTTCCTGTATAATCAATAGCCGTTGCTCCTAAATTATTTAAAGGAATTTGTATCTCACCCGCACATTGTTGTTTAGCAACTTTACCTGTAACTGAGCGATCAACTTTATTAGTTAACCAATCTTTACAAGCTACTGCCTCTAGCTGCAATACATTTTTAAGGTATTCCTCTATTTTTGAAGCTTCATAATCAACAGGAGCATAACTCTCCCCAACTGTTTTATCCTTCATAATAGTTTTGGGAGGATTACCAAACATATCAGCTAATTGCCAGTTGATAGGTGTATTTCCTTTCTCATCTTTAAAAACGAATTGCATATCCCCGGTTGCTTCACCTACTAAATACATTGGTGAACGCTCACGATCTGCAACTTTCCTAAGTTTTTCAATATCTTTTTCGTGAAGAACTAATCCCATTCTTTCTTGAGATTCGTTACCAGCAATTTCTTTAGAAGATAATGTTGGATCTCCAATTGGTAATTTATCTAAATGAATAGTTCCACCAGTTTCTTCAACTAATTCCGAGAGACAATTCAAATGACCTCCTGCTCCATGATCATGAATGGAGATTATTGGATTATCGTCTCCCTCTGCCATAGCTCTAATAGCATTCATGGCACGTTTCTGCATTTCAGGATTAGAGCGTTGTACTGCGTTCAATTCAATGGAATTATCATATTCACCCGTTGCAACAGAAGAAACAGCTCCACCTCCCATTCCTATCCGATAATTATCACCACCTAATATAACTACCTTATCTCCTTGAGTTGGTTTATCTTTAATTGCATCCGATTTTTTTGCAAAACCAATACCTCCAGCCAACATTATAACTTTATCGTATGCAAATTTCTTGTGGTTCTCAAAATGCTCAAAAGTCAATACCGAACCACAAATCATGGGCTGCCCAAACTTGTTACCGAAATCACTAGCACCGTTAGACGCTTTGATTAAGATTTGCTCAGGAGTTTGATATAACCATGGACGCGCCTCCGTAGCTTTTTCCCATTCTCTTCCTTCTTCAGAACGGGAATAAGATGTCATGTAAACAGCTGTCCCTGCTAATGGCAAAGATGCTTTACCTCCACCTAAACGGTCACGGATTTCACCACCAGAACCAGTTGCCGCACCATTAAATGGTTCAACAGTCGTTGGGAAGTTATGAGTTTCTGCCTTCAAAGACAAAACTGTTTCTATATCTTTTGTATTAAAAAAATCAGGTTTATCCTGTGTTTCTGGTGCAAACTGTACCGCTTGGGGGCCTTTAAAAAAGGCTACATTATCTTTATATGCTGATACTAAATAATTTGGATTTTCTTGAGAAGTACGTTTAATTAGCTTAAAAAGAGAACTTTCCTTTTCTTCCCCATCAATTATAAACGTACCATTAAATATTTTATGACGGCAGTGCTCTGAGTTTACTTGAGAAAAACCAAACACCTCACTATCTGTAAGTTTTCTTCCTAACTTATTCGATAAACCTTCCAAATAAGCTACCTCATCTTCACTTAAAGCCAAACCTTCCGCAACATTATATGCAGCAATATCTTCAATTTCAACAATTGGATCAGGTTCTTTATCAATAGTGAAAATATCTTGTCCTAATCCATTATACAACACTTGTAGCATTGGATCGTACTCAGCATTTTCATCGTTAACTCTATAAAACTCTTCAATTCGGGAAATTCCCGACACACCCATATTTTGAGTAATTTCAACAGCATTGGTACTCCATGGAGTAATCATCTCTTTACGGGGACCAACAAAAAAGCCACCTAATTCCTGTTCGTCAGTTTTGGTGGCATCACTAAAAAGCCATTCAAGCTTTTTTACGTCTTCGGCCGACAACTCAGCATTACAGCCTACTACTAAAATCTGTTCTGATTTACCTTTAAAGAAAAGGACCATGAATTTCCTGTTTTTGAGTAATAATCTATTGAGCTGCAAAAGTACAACAAACCGACCAATTTACGTAATTATGTAACTCTGTTTTTTAAGTAGTTATTAACACAATAGATAGTTATATATTATACAAGAGATAAAAGAACAATTTGTAACTTCCACAAAACAAGCACTTTATACAAATTTGTTATTGAAACACAAAACTCAGACAGTCAAACTCTTAAAAAGCCTAACAATTTACCAAAGAGAATATGTATCCTTTATATATCGAAGATGGAGGACAGTAAGATTAGATAAAAAAAAGAGGTTACCTACCACAGTAACCTCTCTTACTCTAAAACCAAAAAACTACCTGTGCTTATAATGAACCTTTGAAAGGTCTCGAAGCCTTTTTGCACTAGTTTCGGCAGTAATGTCACGCTGAGGCGTACCCAACATTTCATATCCTACCATAAACTTCTTCACTGTTGCAGAACGCAACAATGGTGGATAAAAACTCATATGCATGTGCCACTCAGGATGCTCTTCGCCATCAGTTGGCGCCTGGTGGATACCAGCCGAATAAGGGAAAGATACCTCAAAAAGGTTATCATACATCACTGTTAACTCTTTGTAAGCAGCTGCAAATGACTCTTTTTCCTCTTCTGTTAGTTCCGTTAGATTGGATACATGACGCTTGCTTACAATCATTGCTTCAAACGGCCATACAGCCCAATAAGGAACCAATCCTACAAAGTGGTCATTTTCGAAAAGAATACGCTCTTTTTTCTCTAACTCTGCAGCTAAATATTCTCCTAGCAAACTCTTTCCATTCTTTTCGTAGTACTCTTTCATTTTTACCTGCTTTTTGGCTGGCTCGTTTGGAATAGTACTGTTTGACCATATTTGTCCGTGTGGGTGAGGATTACTACATCCCATCACACTTCCTTTATTTTCAAAAATCTGAACATAATTTACAAAATCGTTTTCTCCAATTAACTTGTACTCCGAAGTCCACAAATCAACCACTTTTTTGATTTCCGACACTTCCATTTCCGGAATCGTCAAATCGTGACGTGGAGAAAAACAAATTACTTTACAAATTCCACTTTCACTTCTAGCCTGAAACAATCCATCATCAACACCACCTTCTGGGGTATCACTTAAAAGTGCAGAGAAATCATTTACAAATACATATGGCTCATCGTATTTTGGATTCTGGTGACCACCAATACGCTCATTACCCGGACATAAATAACATTTAGGATCGTACTCTGGTCTTTTTTCTTCACTAACCTTTTCCACTTGTCCCTGCCAAGGGCGTTTTGCACGGTGTGGAGAAACCAATACCCACTCTCCCGTTAACACATTCAATCTTTTATGAGGATGATCCTCCATATTAAATTGCGCCATTCTTCAGTATTTACTTTTATTATAAAGTTCTATCAAAAACTGTTTTAAATTAAATAAGGTTAAAGACTTCTTTTTTTCTACAATACCCATTTCATAATTAAAATTTTTATTTAATAACACACAAATCTCTCCCAACCTCAAACTGGTGGGTACTGGTAGGCAAATTTACAACAATTTTTCTTTTCGCAAACAAAAAGCGATATTTTTTTATCTGCAGACCAATATTTTTTAATGCTATTTTATAATGAGTTACGCTTTGTAAACCTGGAAATATTTTTAACTTCTCCTGTCCTTTTATTCTCAACAAAATCGGCCAACGTTTTTCCCATCAATTTAAAATCAGTAGAAATGGTTGTAATTCCATTGGCTACAACTTCTTTTAACGCAGATTCATTAATAGAAATCACACCTACATCTTTACCTATCTTATAACCTTTTTCCCAACAACGCTTTACTAAATTAATTAACATTCGATCGCTAGGTAGTATATATACTTCTCCTTTTTTTATAGGTTTGTCTTTAATTTTACCATATACCTCATTATTGAAATCATTATCCTTACAAAATCTTTCAAATCCTTTTAAAAAGCCAATTGGTTCTTTTCCTCCAGGATATACCAAAACAATTTTTTCATATTTTTTTAGTAAATCAACACCTGCACTTAATCCATTGTACATATCTTCATCAAAGGATTGATAAACTACAGGATACCCTTCCAGTTCATCAAGCTTTCTATCAATAATATATACTTTATCCTGAGGTAATAACTGGACAACAGGTAGTATACCTGTTAGATTTGCCGGCATGACTAAATACGCAGTATATTTTCCAACCCTTTCTTTTATTAAGGATGAGAAAACTGTTTTATCAAAATGATGAAAGTATATATCCACCTGTGTATCATCAGGTAAGGATTCTAAAAATGCATTATAAAGTTCTTCTTTAAAACTATTAAGTTCATCAAAAAGTAATAATATTCTCTTTTCAATTTTAACATTATTGCTTTCAACAAAATAACCTTTACCAGGAACCGCTCCTAATATACCCCTTGCCTTTAACTCGTTAAACGCCAACATAACTGTATCTCTGGATAGGTTATACTCATTGGCTATTTCATTTATTGAAGGTATTTTATCCCCTTTACTTATAATACCATCTGATATTGAATTAATTACAGATTGAATTATTTGTCGATATTTTGCCTGAGAATGCTCAGATGTAATTTTAATTATTTTTTTTACCATGAAACTTAAAATATCCTACCGGTGTCTACCAGTATGCAAAAGTAAGCATTTTATACTCACATACAAAGGGCAAGTCATGAAACTACTATATTAATAAATCACCATAATTTAAATAAAATATTCTATTTATTAAATACACTTAAATGTAATAATTTATTTACATCCAGATTTATCATTTTTTATACTTTTGCCGCCTCAAAATATATTTATATGAATTACAAAATGCTAGTGTTGGATTTAGACGACACTTTATTGACTGATGATTACCGTATTTCTGAAAGAAACAAAATGCGTTTAATGGAAGCACAAGAAAAAGGAGTATATGTTGTTCTAGCTTCCGGGAGGCCAACTCAAGCAATGATTAAATATGCTGAAGAACTTAAGTTAGCTGATTTTGGCTCGTATATTATATCATATAACGGTGCTATTATAACAGATACAAAAAATAACATGGTTATTTTTGAGCAAACCTTAACTAAAGAAGAGATACATGAGTTACATGACTTTAGTATTAATAACCAGTTACATATTATCACATATAAAGACAATAAAATTATTAGCGAAACTGAATCTGAATACATTAACATTGAAAGAGATTTAACAGGCTTACCTATTAATAAGGTTGATTGTTTTAAATCTGAAATTGATCAATCTGCTGTTAAATGTATTTTATTAGACAATCCAATTAGATTAAAAAACTTTGAACCTCATCTAAAAAAGGATAAACAACATTTAAGTGTAGCTATTTCTAAGCCTTATTTTTTAGAAGTAATGCCCAAAGGAATCGATAAAGCAGCAAGTATTCAACGATTGGCTAAAAAGCTAAATATAAAGCAAGAAGAAATTATTGCAGTTGGTAATGCTGGTAATGATCTTACGATGGTTGAATATGCCGGTTTAGGCGTATGGGTAGATAATGTTACTCCTGAACTTAGAGATAAAGCAGATGTCATTGTTGCATCTAACAATAATGATGGAGTAGCCGAAGTTGTTGAAAAGTTTATATTGAAATGTTAAATTAAATCCAGAATAACATCCCTATTTACTGATAATCATTTTACGATCATTTTTTGAGTAATGGTATTTATTCCATCCATTCGACACAAATATATACCTTTGGGTAAATCAATTGCTATGTTATTTTGTTTATCAATTTTATAAGTGGACACTATTTGACCTGAAATATCATAGAAAATAACTGTTTCAATACCCAAATATTTAGGGGTAAACAATAATTGACCTCCTTGAATTGGATTTGGGTATAATTGAAAATTGTTCTCACTATTCGTTCCCACATTTGTAGTTCCTCCACTTGAGTCAGCACAAAGTCCCATTGGCAAAGAGGATGTTAATGTAACCTTATCTTCAAAACCAGTACCATCATAACTTGAGCTATGAATATGATATACTCCCATATGTGTTTTCATGATAAAATAAATTTTGCCATTTGAAGTATCTATATCTATTTGATAAGCTTTAACATCTAAAATATTTGTAAGTCCTGATTTATCAGTATTTATCCTATAAATTTTATCTTCAGAAGGTTCCGTCCAAAACAAATATCCATTCCCAACTGCCAAATCATTAGGAGATATCATAGTTAGGTTTGGTGTATTATTGTTTGCAACAACTTCGTATCCCGAACCATCATAATTGCATCTTATTATTTTATCATTACAAATGCTCCCTGCTCTTATCCAATATAATTTATCATTTTCTGCATCAAGACACAATCCCCTGGTTTTTACCATAGTGGTTGTAAATTCAAAAAATTGCTCAACATTCTGATCCGTTCCGTCCATATCTGCTTTTAAAATTTTATCGCTTGCATAAGTATCCGTGCAATAAAATACTTTTCTATTTTCGAGGTCTAATGTTAGAGAATAAACACCTGGTGTATTTGTTACAACTGCACTTACATTAGTACCATCTAATTCCGAAGAACATATTCGCTGCTCACCTCTTTCTGTATAGTAAATTCTTTTGGGAATTGATGTATGGTCAATGGCAATATCAGTTATGTCATGAATACTCCCAAAACATTCAGAATAGTGAGTTCCATCATTTAAACATTTATGAACTCTAGCACTAGTTGTGGAAGAACCCGTACTCCAATATAAGTTAATTTGCGACAACAAAGGGTTACTGATTATGGATAATCCTAAAACTAAAAGGAAGTTAATTAATAAGGGTTTCATTGGTCATACATTTATTAGATTTAAAATTTCTTATAAATGATCATTTTTATTTGAAATAAAATGAACTAAACTAATTTACATTAATAAACCGAATAAAGTAATTTAAATACCAAAATTTAACTATTTGATAACCAAAGAATATTAATCAATATGCATAATCAATTAACGAGGGCAATAATAAAAGTCCAACCTGAAACAAGTTGGACTTTTATTATTTAAAAACATTAATTAATTTCTAATTAAGTTTCTCCAAAGCTATTTTTATTCTGGTCATAGCTTCTATTAATTGATCATCTGAAGTTGCATATGAAAAACGTAAGCATTTTGGGCTCCCAAAAGCTTCTCCCGAAACCGTAGCTACATGAGCTTTTTCTAACAAATACATAGCCAAATCACTTGCATTGTTAATTACATATCCACCCGTGGATTTACCGAAAAAATAATCCACCTCAGGAAAAAGATAAAATGCTCCTTGAGGGATATTTACTTTCATCCCATTTATTTCCTTTGCCATTTTCACCACCAAATCTCTTCTTCGCAGAAATACTTTTGTCATTTCTTTTGATGGCTCTTGAGTTTCAGTTAAAGCAGCAGCAGATGCTATTTGTGATATAGAACAGGCTCCAGATGTAAATTGACCTTGAAGTTTATTACATGCATCAGCAATCCATTGAGGTGCTGCCACGTAACCAATCCTCCATCCAGTCATAGCATAACCTTTTGAAACACCATTGACTATAACAACTCTATCTTTGATATCTTCAAATTGAGCTATACTCTCATGTTTTCCTTCAAAAGTAATCAACTCATATATTTCATCAGAAATTACTACTACATGAGGATTTTTTGCAAATACATCCGCTAAAGCTCTTAATTCTTGCTTAGTATAGAGGTTACCTGTTGGGTTAGATGGAGAACTAAATAAAAAAATCTTTGTATTTGAAGTAATGGCATCCTCCAATTGTTTAGGAGTAATTTTGAAATCCTGATCTAAACCTGCTTCAACAACTACATTCATAGCCTGAGCTAGATTTACTATTTCAATATAACTTACCCAATAAGGAGCTGGCACAATCACCTCATCTCCTGGACCAACTAAACTTAAAATTATATTTGCAATGGATTGCTTTGCCCCATTAGAAACTACTATTTGTGAAGGATTAAAATCAAGATTATTATCTCTTTTAAATTTAGTACAAATTGCATCCTTAATTAATGGCAATCCCGCAACAGGAGTATATTTTGAGAAATTATCGTCAATTGCTTTTTTTGCAGCTTCTTTAATATGATCTGGAGTATTGAAATCTGGTTGTCCAATACTTAAATTAATTACATCATATCCTTGAGCTTGCAACTCCCTACTTTTTTGTGACATTGCCAAAGTAGCTGACTCGTTCACATTTGCCAAACGTTCTGATATATACATGCCGAATGCAGGTTAAATTTTAATATTAAAATAAATATATAGAAAATCAATATTTGATGATACAAATCAACAATCTTGGAATTAATTGCAATTACAACTATTTTCACCAAATATTTTATTAAAACAACAAAAGTAATATTTTTAAATTATGGAAGTTTTCTTAGAGCTGATTAAATATACTGTACCAAGTATCATAGTTTTGGTTTTTACAATGATTTTGGTAAGATGGTTTTTAAAAAGCGAAAATGAAAGGAGAAGGCAAGAGCTAATATTAGTTAGAAATAAAGAATCTCTTCCTTTAAAAATATCGGCATACGAAAGGTTAACTCTTTTCTTAGAAAGAATAAGTGCAGAATCAATTGTTATTAGAGAACAACCTAATACAAGAACTGTAAAGGAATTACATTCTAAATTACTTTCTGCCATAAGAACTGAATATGAACACAATTTAGCAATGCAAGTTCACTTACCTCCGTCAACTTGGTTATTAGTTAGAAACGCCAAAGAAGAAATGATTAGAACAATTAATATTTCTGCTGATATGCTTAAACCGGGTGACGCATCAATGGCATTGGGAAAAACTGTTTTGGAACAATATCCGAATAATGCAGCCTACCATGTAAAAAAAGCGTTAGATGGTTTAAAATCTGATGTACAATACATTTATAACCTTTAATTTTGTGATTTAAATCAAATATTTAATTCGTGGACAATATCAAATCAAATACTTTATCTTCTAATCAATCCTCCATAAAACCCGAAACATTAATTGATGTTCGTAAAATAATTAAGCTTGTTAAGAGCAATTGGTATCTACTATTGATATCTTTCCCTTTGTTTTTAGGTTCTATTTATGTATACCATCGATATACACCTGTTGTTTATAAAGGATCAGTCACTGTTATGATGAAAAGTGATGAACGAAAATCTGTTTCTGGTGCACCAATTATTGAGGGTTTTGGACTGTCTCCAGAAAGTAAAAGCATTGAAAATCAAACCATAATATTACGCTCAAAAAAAGTAGTTAAAAGAGCTATTGATAAATTAGATTTTGGTATTGAGATCGTTAGTGATGGTTTTTTTAAGGATCAGGACATGTACCATAAAAGCCCATTTACCATTACAATGGATTCCACTCATGTACAAATACTTAACACCCCCATTTATATACATCCAATTAGTGAGAAGCAAGTTAAAATTACTATAGAAACAGAAAATGCGTTCCTACATAAATTTAAAGATGAATCTAATCACGGATCAACTGGCCCAATCGTTTTTGAGAAAATTGTTGATTGGGGAGAAGAAATAAAAACTCCTTATTGCAAATTTAAAGTAAGGTGTAAAAAAGGCATTCCTAATACAGGATATTACTTTTATTTTAGATCACACAATTGGCTTGCTTCATCATTTAGAGGTAAAATATCTGTTTCTCCGTATAGAGACGGAAGTTCTATTATTTATATTTCAACAACAGGAACCAATCGCTATAAAATAACTGCCTTTCTTAAAGCTTTAAGTGAAATTTACTTAGAACAAAGTCTAGAGAGAAAGAACGAAATTGCCGAAAGAACCATAGCATTTATCGAAACTCAACTTTCTCAAGTTTCAGATACACTTAGCGGAATCCAGGAAAAATTAACAGAGTTCAGGAAAAATCATATATTCAATGCTCCTTCTGAACTATCGAACAGGTTAGCTGATCAATTTTTTGAATTTGAAAGAGAACTCAGCATTCTTGATGTAAAAGAAAGTTACTATATGAAGCTTAGTAACCACTTAATTAATGATCCGTTAAGTGATGACTATTTATTACCTGCTTTTTCGCTCGATGCTAATAATTTTATCTCTAGTTTTGTTACAGATTTGCTGAGCCTCTATAATGAACGTTCATTATTAGAAGCCCAAACTAATACTGACAATCCATTAGTAAACGAATTAGATAGAAAAATCGAAGTGAGTAAGCAAAATTTATTAACTTCTTTGAATAAATTACTTAAAAACATAAAAATAGAAAAGGACAGGATAAATGCACAAATGAGCAAAGCAGCCTCTAAAATGAACTACTTACCAGAAACAGAAAGGCTGTTTCTAGATATTGAAAGGGAGTACAAATTAAATGATGCAATTTATACCTTCCTGTTGCAAAAACAATCTGAGACTCAAATTACAAAAGCCTCCAATACTCCTGATAATGAAATTTTAGATGATGCTAGTATAACCGGAGTAGTTTCTCCCAATAAAAGTAAAAATAACAGACAAGCCTTTTTGCTATCAATACTTTTCCCTATAGCTATAGTTGTTTTAAAAGAATATTTAAACAATAAAATTAGAGATAAACAAGATATTTTGTCCATTACGCCTAACTCTGCCATATTAGGATATATTCCTGAATATAAAGGCGAGAATACTATTGTTATGGCTTCTGAACCTATTTCTAGCATTTCTGAATCATTTAGATCTTTAAGAACTAAATTAAAATTTATGACTCCGAGTGATGGAAAACTAATTATTACCATTACATCAACTAATACTGGAGAAGGTAAAACATTTTGCGCTCTTAATCTAGCTGCAGCTTTCGCAATTTCAGGTAAGCAAACAGCTTTAGTAGGATTTGACCTTAGAAAACCCAGACTAACTGAAACCTTTAACCTTCAAAGACAAAAAGGCTTATCTAATTACCTTATTGGACAGGCTAGCTTGGAAGATATTAGCTATAATAGTGGAGTTGAACATTTGACTATTTTACCTTCTGGTGCAATTCCCCCTAATCCCGCTGAGCTTATTTCAAACAATAATACACTAAAGTTATTTAGAGAGTTAAAAAACACTTATGATGTAATGATTGTCGACTCTCCTCCAATAGGAGTAGTTGCAGATGCCAGATTATTAATGGAACATTGCAATTGTCACTTATTTGTAATAAGATCAAACAAAACTATAAAAGAACATTTTAAACATACTTTACAAAATCTAATTGATGAAGAAATTTCCCCATTAGGATTAGTTCTAAATGATATTTCTAGTGGAAATGGAAACTATGGTTATTATTCAGAAAAATATTATACCGACTCTCAAAAGTCATAACGGACAATGATTATACAAGAAAAATTCTCGCTTAAAAAATACAATACATTCCTTTTGGAAGTATACACCAACTTTTTCTCTGCTCCGGAAAATGAAGATGAATTAATTGAAATATTAAGTCAGCAACAATTTAAAGGATTACCTTTATTTATTTTAGGAGGAGGAAGTAATGTACTATTTAAATCCAATTTTAATGGTTTAGTTTTAAAACCTAATATTTCATCTATTTCAATTATTCATGAAAATAGTCAAAAGATATGGATTGAGGCTGGTGCAGGATTAGAATGGGATAACCTTGTTGAGTGGTGTGTTAATCGAAATTATTATGGTATTGAAAATTTATCACACATACCTGGTAGTGTTGGAGCTTGTCCTGTCCAAAATATTGGTGCTTATGGTACCGAAGTTAAAGATGTTATAACACAAGTTAAAGGTATTTTTATTGATACTCTACAACCATTCAATTTTAAAAATGAAGAATGCAAATTCTCATACCGCAACAGTATATTTAAGAATACATTAAAAAGCAAGACCATTATTACTTCTGTTGTTTTCGAGTTAAGTAAAAATGGAGAAATAAAAGCTGATTACGGCAGTGTTAAAGAAGAATTAGAGAAATTAGGAGAAACAAACCTAATCAATACCAGAAAGGCTATTATAAAAATAAGAGAATCAAAACTTCCAGATCCTAAGTTATTGGGAAATGCAGGGAGTTTTTTCAAAAATCCTATACTAGAAAAAGCTGTAGCTCAAGAAATAATTAAAACATATCCAGATGCACCTCACTATAATATTGACAGCAATTTAATTAAAATGCCTGCAGGCTGGCTAATAGAGAAATGTGGATGGAAAGGAAAACAGTTAAACAACGTTGCTGTACATGAAAAACAAGCGCTTGTATTAATTAATAAAACAGGACTGGCCACCGGAGATGAAATACTTGAATTAGCTAATAAAATAGAAACCTCCATTAAAGAAACTTTTGGAATTGACTTAGAAAAAGAGGTAAACGTTGTTTAATTTCACTAAGAATTCAATGTTTATGATTGAACCGGCTTTTCTATTAATGTATTCAGCTTTTGAAATTCTCTAATTGCAAATACGAGACATACACATGCTGATAACGTATCTGAAATAGGTGCGCATAACCAAACACCTGTCAATCCGAAATACTTAGGAAATATAAACAAAAGTGGAATTAAAAATATCACTTGGCGTAATAACGATAAGATTGCAGATATTCCAGCCTTCCCAATTGATTGATAATAATTCCCAAAAACAATTTGAAATCCAATTAATGGCATTGCTAATAAAAACAACCGTAATCCTTGTTTTCCAATTGCAAGTAATTCAACATCATCGCTGTTAAACATCTTTATTATTGGTCCTGGTAAAAATTGTGCTACTAAAAAACCAAGAACAGAAATAACCGTTGATGCTATTATAGAAATTACAACAGCTTGTTTTACCCTATCGAATTGTTTGGCTCCAAAATTAAATCCAATGATAGGTTGATTTGCCATTGTTACAGCTATTGTTGACATTATTAGCAACATTGTTATACTAATTATTACTCCCATAGCTCCTACTGCTAAGTCGGTACCATATTTAACCAATTGTATATTATAAAGTCCAAATACAATACTCGAAGCCAATTGCATACTAAACGGGGCAAAACCAATACTCACAATATACCAAACGATATCTCCCTTTAATATAAGACTCTGAAATTTTAGTTTAATTACCGATCGCTTACTTCTAAAATGTAAAATAACCCAAATAGTAAGTGCAATCTGTGATAAAACAGTAGCATATGCTGCACCTTGAACTCCCATATTCAAATGAATAATAAAAATGTAATCTAAAACAATATTGAGTCCGGCACTTATTAACATAGAAACCATTGCAACATTAGCACTACCCTCTGAACGTATTAAATTATTTAGAGCATAACCTAATACATTAAAAACTGATCCAAGTAAAATAATATGGAGATATTGCTGTGCATAGTCATAAGTTTGTTCATTAACACCGAAAAATCGCAATAACGGATCACTAATAATAAAGCCAATTGCAGTAATTATTCCAGAAACAATTATCATCAAGATAAAAGCATTCCCTAAAACTAATTCAGCCCTCTTAAAATCTTTTTTTCCTAAGTTGATAGAAATACGAACTCCAGCTCCCATACCAACCATCATTCCAAAGGCCATCATTATAATCATAACAGGAAATATAGCACTCAATCCTGCTAATGCCAATGCCCCAACTCCTTGCCCAATAAATATCCTATCTACTATATTGTAGAGTGAATTAATTATTAAACCTGCAAATGAAGGTAAGAAGTATCTCCACATTAATTTTGGAATAGATTCAAACTCTAACTCTTTTATTTTACCTTCTTTGAGGTTCATAACTATATTAATTAGAATAATAAATTTGCAAGAAACAAAAGTAAGCTAAACATACTGGTATTATAAAAAATATGATATGAATTATCAAATTATCCCAATGGAGATAAATTGTTCGTGTTTAAATCGTTTTATCTAAACTTACTTATCGAGAAATTAAACTCGTCCTGAGAAATCTTAATAATCATTAAGCAAATTACAAACTACACCAACAATACGTTATGAAATAGATATCAATCCATTATTTCTACTCCTCCAAAATTCTCGTCTTCAGATGACCTTCTTTTATTGGGTTTGTAATTATTAAATCTATATGTGAAAGTAAAAGTAAGTACCGGAGTATGAATCATCTGAAAATAGTAATCTTTAAATCCAATTCCTTCATTTGTATTTTCTCTATTATTTGTTGCAAAAACATCCCTCAACTCTACTACTCCACTTAATTTTCTATTAAAAAATTGTTTTTTAAACGCAATATCAAGAGTATATACCGGTTCATAAAAACCTTGAGAAGTGATTCTTCTACTGTAGTATCTCCAGTTACTTTGCAACTGAGTTAAGCTATTCAATTTAAAAGTTTGATTGATTCTATAATTCCATGTAAAATTATCTTCATCAAATATAATTTGCCCCCATTCGCCTTTAACTTTATAATTATAGAAGCTTCCTGATAAATCCACTCTCCACCATTTTCGCAAATCAAAACTATAAGTGCCATCAATACCCCAATAATATCCTTTTCCTACATTTTCGGGATATCTTTGAATTATACTATTCTCATATACACTTCTTACCCACTCAATCTTATTCTTTACTACCTGATAATATGTTTCTAAAGATAAATAAGCGTTATCATATTTTTTTATGTAATTTAATTCGAACGAATTGGTATATTCTGGTAATAAGTCCGGGTTACCTCTTCTTATATTATATGCATCTACCCATGTATAAAATGGTTCAAAATGATAACTCCTAACTCTATCAATCCTTCTGGAGTAACTCGCCATTAATTCCTGCCTTAAAGGTAATTTTAACGATAGATGAGCAGAAGGAAAATAATCAAAACCTTCTAGCTCTGATTTGGATTGATTATTTACTAAACTTACATCACCAGAATATTTAAGTTCCACATTGCGCTTAGAGTATTCGCTTCTAATTCCCAATTGGTAACCAAACTTTGATGTTTGATTTGCAAACAAAAGATAAGTAGCATGTATATCTTCCTGATAATCCGTAGAATTATTAAACCTTATATCTTCCACATATACACCATTACCAACACTATCTATAAAGAGCCCTGTGTTATCCTCACTTTTTTTCAATGTACTTTGATATCCCGCCTCAAATTTTAGATTCTCACCAACAGGCTTAATATAATCTAATTTAGCCTGCCACCTTCTCATTGGACCCTTTTCAATATTCCTCCTTCCTTCATTTTTTTTACTCGAACTATCATATAAGTTATTAATATTTTCTTCATCCCCATTCCTAAACCAATATGATAAAGAAAACTTTAACTCATGCCCCACCTCCTTAAACTTGTTTAAATATGTAGAATTTATAGCTACTCCATCACTTGCTCTATTAACATCTTCACTACTCTTATAACTAATTATATCTGAAGTAAAGCTATTAGACTCCTTATAATTCAGATTGGACATACTGTTACGATCTCTTCCACTGTAGTTTATATCTATGTAAAAAGACTTAAGTGTATCTAACTTTAATTCTATACCTCCCTTAAAGTTATATCTATTATATCTTGATCCAATGCTACCATCATGAGCTACTTTGTAAACAGTATCTGTATCTGTACTAAATGAATTTCGATAACCATGTTTATCTCCAGGATAATCTCCATAATTATAATCGGCTCCAATAAAATACGATGCTTTATCTTTCTTTAAATTGAATAAAAAGCCACTTCCAATATTATTAGTACCCAATTTCATATCGGCTGTTCCATTAATTCCCGCCAATCCTTTCCTTTTTGTAATAACATTGATAATTCCAACTGTACCATCAGGATCATACTTAACTGAAGGATTTGTAATGATTTCAATATTTTCAATTGAAGAAGCTGGAATTTGCTGAAGCATTTCTGAAGGCTCAAACATAGATGGAATACCATCCACCAAAACAGTAAAACCTGTACTTCCTCTTAATGAAACATTACCATCTATATCAACGGTTACAGATGGAACATTTTGAAGTACATCAACAGCCGATCCTGATATTGATGTAAACTGCTTACTTACATTAATGATTTTTTTATCTAGTTTAAATTCTATAGCATCTCTTTCTGCTATTACTTCCACTTGTTCTATAGATTCCATAGATTCGCCTAAAACTATGGTACCTAAATCCAACTTATTATTTTTATCTTCAATAAAAATGGAATTAATTCTTTTAGAAGAATATCCAATAAAACTTAAATAAATGTAATACTCACCACGTTCAATATTTTCAATTCTAAACCTCCCATCCTGTTGAGTCACAACCCCTCCTACAAGCTGATCATTCTTCTTATCAAAAATTGCAATTGTCACATATTCAAGTCCTTTTTGGTTAACTGCATCAACAATTCTACCTACAATTATCCCTCCTGAAGGTTCTACAGCAATAACTTTCTCTGAAAAAATTAAAAACAAAAACACGATACATAGCACAAGAAATTTATTCATGTATCTAATTAAATTAAATCATAACATATAATAATTTACCCAACTTGACCTACTTCAATACTTATCACTTAAATAATATCAATTTGATATGCTTAATAAGTATTAACTCTATACTTCTTAATATGAAAATACCTGATTTTATTAAAAATGGCTTACAAAATTAAAAAAACGTATTTAATTTAATAATTATTTGACTAAAATGTTATTTCCACTTAATATTCCAATATCTAATTAATCAGTTTCTTAAGACCTAAGATTGATTGTATGGGTAAATTGCATGTATTGTTTTTACATAAATAAAATGTTAACTCTTCGCTCCTTTTTCCTGAGGACAATGGAATATTATTGCTCGCTCCTGCTATAAATATATATGGATTAAAGCTACTTAGAAATTCATCTCGAGCTTTTTCCTTTCCTTTCCCTGAAATAACTAATTCGTAGTTTTCATGTATAAAAAATAACTTTAGTCTCTGCCAGTTTGCATAATATTTTCCATATTCATCTATCCTCCCTGATAAATTCTTTAACATTTGAAGTGCAGTATGGTATGCTTCCTTATTTAAAAAATACTTGCTTAAACGATATAAATTAAATGCCATTACAGAGTTAGATGCAGGAATTACATTGTCAGACAATTCTGATTTACGAATCATTAATGGATCATCAAGAATAGATGTATAGTAAAAGAGATGATTATCCTCATTAAAGAAATGACAAACAACATACTCACAAAGTGCATGTGCTTTAAGTAGCCAACTATCATCAAAAGTTACTTGATAAAGATCAATCCAAGCATCGATAAGTAATGCATAATCATCTAAAAAAGCATTTATTGTTCCTTTTCCACCTTTTAGACTCCTCCAAAGTCCACCATCATCTTTTCTGGCGACATTTATTAAAAACAAAGACGTTTCCAGTGCGTTATCTAAATAAGTTTTATTATTAGTTGCCCGATAAGCCTGAACTAAACCTTTAATCATTATGGCATTCCAGGAAGTTAGAATTTTATCATCCAAATTAGGTCTTACTCTTTTACTTCTGGTTTCAAATAAAATTTTCTTGCAATTATTTAACTTACTTTCTAACAACTCAGGTGAAAGATTATGCTTGCTTGCAAATTGCTCAAGTGATATTGTTTGAAAAAGTACATTTTTACCACGCTCCCAATTTCCTTCATCAGTAATATTATAATAGTTGCAAAAGATTTGATGATCATCACCTAATAAATCAACAATCTCATTTATATACCAATAATAAAATTTCCCTTCTTCTCCTTCACTATCCGCATCTAAGGATGCATAATAACCTCCTAATGGAGATTTTAATTCTCTATTAACAAAACCCACTGTTTCTTCAACTACTTTTTTAAACAATGGCTTTTGAGTTAATTGAAACGCATTAGCATATATTTCAATAAGCTGTCCCTGATCATACAACATCTTTTCAAAATGAGGAACTTTCCAAAAAGCATCTACCGAGTATCGGGAAAATCCACCTCCCAATTGATCGTATATTCCACCCCAAGCCATTCTCGACAATGAAATATTAATATATTTTTCAATCCCTGTATTGGATTTCTTTTTTAAATGAGATAAAAGAAAGTTATACTCCACTGGCATTGGAAATTTAGGTTCACCAATATTACCTCCCCAATCAAAATCTAAGCTCTTCTTCCATGTCTCAATAATTGTATCCATCCTATCTTCAGTAAAAAGAGCCGAATCCTTTACCACACCAACAAAATCCATTCTTTCAATCCCTTGCTTTATTTCTTGTGCCAAATGATTTAATTTTTGCGGAGATTGTAAATAAATATGTTGAATCTCGTTAAGTAAATTTAACCATTGTCTTTTCTGAAAATATGTACCGGCAAAGATAGGTCTCCCATCGGGTAGTGCAATTATATTCAACGGCCATCCTCCTTTTCCTGTAGTTAAATGTGCAACATCCATAAACAATTGATCAAGGTCAGGACGTTCTTCTCTATCGATTTTAATTGAAACAAAATCCCTATTCATTATCTCAGCAACATGCTCATCTCTGAAACTCTCATGTTCCATCACATGACACCAATGACAAGCTGCATAACCTATTGATATCACTATCATCTTTTTACTATTTTTTGCTAATTCTAAGGCTTCTCTATCCCATGGGTACCAATAAACAGGATTATGCGCATGCATTAACAAATAAGGACTGGATTCTTGTGACAATGCATTAGTATGTATATGTGTATTCATTTATATTTTATTACCATTGTTTTTACAATAACACTTTTTATAACACACTAATCAACATTAAGGTTTAAGAAAATTACCTCAATCCTGCTTTAATAAAATTTTATTTGGGTAGTTAAATAACTTTTTTATATTTGTAACAATCGATATATGTAACAAATTAGACTTATTATATTTTTTTTAGGATTACAACTACGTTTGGGAATTGCAACCTCCACTATATTGTGGAGGTTTTTTTATCTTTTTTAATTTGATTTATAATTCTCTGTTGCGATGTTTAACTTAAATCCTATCTTATTATAATTCTTTATATCTTATGTTTGATAAGAAAATTTTAATTGATTTAATTACTATCCAAATGCCATTTGGAAAATATAAAGGAACTTTACTCTGTGACCTGCCTGAATACTATTTATCATGGTTTCAACAAAAAGGATTTCCAGAAGGCAGAATAGGAATGTTGCTTTCAACTTTGTATGAGATAAAACTTAACGGTTTAGATTATATTTTAAACGAATTAAAAAAGAAATAAATACTATGATTTTAAAACCATTTATCACTAATTAAATAACATCTATCATAACTATGTTAAAAAACATGAAATAAGTCATTATTTTTAACCAGTTCCACTAATGCTTAAGTAATCATTTATTACTTTTGTTAATTGTAAACATTATATTAAACATGGCTAGCAGTAGAGAAATTATTCTTGTCAATATTTCCGGTGATGACAAGCCGGGCTTAACGTCCTCACTAACCGAAATACTATCACATTATAATGTTCAAATATTAGATATAGGTCAGGCCGTAATTCATGATGACTTAGGATTAGGTATCCTATTTGAAGTTCCTCAGGCTTACGAATCGGCACCAATACTGAAAGATTTACTATTTAAATCATACGAAATTGGTGTTAAAATTAAATTCACGCCTATTTCTGAAGAAAGATACTCCGAATGGGTTTCCCATCAAGGTAAAGAAAGGTATATAATTACGTTATTAGCTCGTCGTATAACTGCTGAACACCTTGCCAAAGTAACTAGAGTAATTTCTTCACAGCAATTAAATATTGATACCATTTCTCGATTATCTGGTAGAATTGATTTGAATTCTGAACCCACCAACAATAAATCTGTTGTAGAATTTTCAGTACGAGGAACACCAATAGATGCTGAAATCATGAAAAGTGACTTCATGGAACTTTCTAGCAAAATAGGTGTTGATATTGCCTTTCAGGAAGACAATATTTTTAGAAGAAACAGGCGTTTGGTTTGTTTTGATATGGATTCAACTCTTATACAAACTGAAGTAATTGACGAACTAGCAGAAAGAGCTGGCGTTGGAGCAAAAGTTAAGAAAATTACTGAAGCTGCTATGCGTGGAGAAATTGATTTTAACGAAAGCTTTATTCAAAGGGTTTCATTATTAAAAGGACTCAGTGAAAACGTAATGAAAGAAATCGCAGAAAACCTGCCTATTACAGATGGTGCTGAACGTCTAATGAAAACTTTAAACAAATATGGATATAGAACCGCAATTCTGTCTGGAGGTTTTAATTACTTTGGTAATTATTTAAAAGGTAAGTTAGGTGTTGACTATGTGTTTTCCAACGAACTGGAAATTAAAAAGGGAAAACTAACCGGCAAGCATGTTGGAGATATTGTTGATGGGAAACGTAAAGCTGAACTTCTTAAATTACTTGCTTTTAAAGAAGACATTCATTTAGATCAAGTAATTGCTGTAGGTGATGGATCTAACGACTTACCAATGTTGCAACTTGCTGGTTTAGGAATTGCTTTTCATGCTAAGCCTAAAGTGAAAGCTGGTGCTGATAATTCTATTTCTACAATTGGTTTAGATGCTATATTATATATGCTAGGCTTTAGAGACAGAGAAATTAATAAGTAAAAAGCATAAGAAAACTCTTTGTTAAAAGAAAATATAATAAAAAAACAGTCGCTTATTTAATAATATTTTTCAACGACTGTTTTTTTATGATTTTTATTTCCTTACTATCTAAACTTGATAATTTTTTTCATGGTACCATCGTAAATATTAAATTTATGAAAACCACACTCAAGAGCTCCATTAAAAAGTTTTAGTTTTTCTAACGGTTTAAGCCCAACATTTTTAAGCGCTTCTTTATGGGATGTTATTACCCATGCATCATATCCAGTAAATGTTTGCTTAAGCTGATTACCAATCATCCTGTAAAAATCTACCATATCTTTGTCTTTCATTAAACGCTCACCATATGGTGGATTCATAATGATCATCCCCTTAGGATAATTTGGCTCTAACCTTTCGAAACTAGATACAGAAAAATTGATATCACGATTAAACCTAAAATGCAAAGCAGATTCTCTGGCAACATCAATAGCTTTTATATTCGCATCGCTTCCAAATATTTTTAGTCTAGGATGCGTTATTTTATCTTTAGCCTCTTCAACTACTTTACTCCATAATTTCTCATCATAATCCTTCCACCCCATAAATCCAAAGCTCTTCTTATGTAAACCAGGAGGATAATTCTTAGCATACATTACTGCTTCCATCAATATAGTTCCTGATCCACACATAGGATCAATCAAAGCCATTTTTTCATTCCACCCAGAAAGTAATACCATTCCTGCAGCTAAAACTTCATTTAATGGAGCCTTATGATGCCCAACACGATAGCCTCTTTTATGTAACGAATCCCCAGAACTATCCATCGAGATAGTAGCCTTATCTTTAGAAAGATGTATTACTAATCTAATGTTAGGATTCTCAATATCTACAGAAGGTCTCTCCCCTAGCTTTTCTCTAAATTGATCTACAATTGCATCTTTTGTTTTTAACGCAACATACTGCGAATGGTTAAAATAATCTGAGAAAACAACCGGATCGATAGCTAAAGTTTGTTTTACCTCCATTATGGATGACCAATCAAATTTTTGAACACCATCATATAGCTCTTTATCGTTTTTTGCTGTAAAATGGTGTATTGGAAGTAAAATTCTGATTGCTGTGCGTAAATGCAAATTGGCTTTATACAAAATTTCTTTATCTCCTTCAAATTCAACCGCCCTGTTTACTTCAATTACGTTTTGAGCACCTATCCCCCTTAATTCCTCAGCCAGAACACCTTCCAGCCCATGAAATGTTTTAGCAATCAATTTCAATGTAGTATGTATTTAATTATTAATTTATGGCAATAGCGTTTTGTTGCCAACATTGGCTGCGAAGGTAAATAAAAACATTATTTTTCTTTCATCAGTTTACAAATTTTATAAATATTAAACATTCCAGAATTTGATAAATTTTGACTCCTCTTAAGAATAACTATCTAATAATCAAAAAGAATCGTTCTCTTTTTAAATAGAACGATTCTTTCAAATTTAAACCTGTTGTAATGAAATACAGACGTATTATTTTATCTTTTTTCTAATCTCTTTTTGATCTTCTTTATCACAGATTCGATAGATGCCTCTGGCTCTATTACATTATAATCACCCCAAAACTGAGGATCTACAAATCCCTCTACCTGATCCTGTAAAATAATATTGTGTTTGATTCTTTCATTGACTTTAAAAGGTTTTCCTAACACTCTTTCCCAATCAGTAACAGCCATTTCAATTGTAGAAGTATAAAGAGTATTAAATAACTTTTTCTTCCAATTAATTTTAAAAGTTATTTGCCCCCTGGAATAACTATATAACCATTTTCCATCTTGCTTACGATAATTTACTAAATAACTTGCCTCTGTAGGATAAACATTTGCTCCAGCTGGCTTTCTCTTAATGAACATTGCTGATGCTTTATTTCTATCTTCAATATTTATGCTGTAATTAGCACTAGTAATGGCCATTGACTCTACATCCACATATAATTTGCCATAAAACAAAGGCTCGTCAACGAACTCTTTTTGCTTAAAATCAATTACATATATAATTTTATCATTAACCTTAGTGATATTATCAAGTTTAAAATCATAATAATCTATTTCCTCAACTCTTAATATCGAATAAGGATCTTTCATAATATCAAGCATTAATGTTGAATATGGACCTCCTTGTAACTTAAAAGTAATTGTATCCATTTTGCTATAATCGGCATCTTTTCGTGCTTTAAACAATTTTAAACCATCTAAACGATAGCTAGAATAAGGCTGTTTATGCACATCCACAACAGCTTCTGCCAAAGATACATAACTACGCCTCCTTTTTATAGTTTCTCTATAAAATGCTGTCATTTTCAATGGATCCTGCATATAATTCTGACGTTTTTTATTTATTACCTCTCGAATTATTTGATGAGCATCTTTAGGTGCAACATTTACTTCTGATAATGAAATAGAGAGTAAATCGAGTGTTATTTTATTTTTATTAGGTTTTAACTCTGATAAAGTAATTTCTTTATTTTCATATCCCAAGTACGATATTAAAATCTTAGTACTCACAGACATATCTTTTGGTACTTTAAGTAAAAAAAATCCTTCTGAATTAGATACCGTAGCAATATTAGTACCTTGAATATTTAAAGTTGCAAAAACCAGAGGATTATTAGATTTACTATCAACGATTTTACCTCTATATTGAATAGTATTTAAAGTATCCGGTAAAATATCTTCCTCCTCCCATAATGGAGTTGCGCATATTGAAGTTGGTATAAAACCCACCAACAAAACGATGAAAACAGTAATCATCTTTAAACGAATTTGAATATCTGAATTTTTCATAGTGATATAATTTAATATTTACTTCCTTCTATATTAAAGACATTTTAGAAGAAGTTTTACCCCTATCGAATAATTTAATAATCAATAATGAGTTTATTAAAAAAAGAAATTGACAAAATGGTAAGATGTTTTTTATAAACTTCTTATATTTTTTGAATTTACCTGAGGTATATTCAATTGCATAAGTATCTTTACAATTACAAACACACATTAAATGTCTCCTTTACTTATTATAGGTACAAAATGATAAAAGGCAAAACAGCTGTAATTACAGGTGCTACAAGTGGAATTGGGACTACTTTTGCAAGAACAATTGCAAAAGAAGGATGGAATTTAATTATTACTGGTCGAAGGAAAGACAGACTTGTTGAGTTAAGAGAAGAATTCTCTTTAGCCTTTGGAGTACATGTAAAAATAGTTAATGTTGACTTTAACAGTGATCAGGAATTAGACTGTTTATTAGATACAATTAATAAAAGTGATAATATTAAATTATTAATCAATAATGCAGGTTTTGGCTCAATTGGTGACTATTTTGAGAGTAATTATGAGATCCAGCAAAAAATGGTAAATGTTCATATAAAGGCTACAACTAAGATAGTCCACCAAACTATTCCAAAGATGATTGAGAATGGAGGAGGTAGTATTATTAATGTTGCTTCATTATCTGCTTTTTTACCAGCTCCCAAAAGCTACTTTTATTGTTCCTCAAAAGCTTTTTTAGTTACTTTTTCAGAATGTCTGCACATTGATTTAGCCCACAGAAACATTAATGTGCAAGCTCTCTGTCCAGGATTTACCAATACAGAATTCCATAGTCGGCAAGGCATCACTCAATCCGATAATTATATCAAGAAAAAAATTTTATGGCAATCTCCTCAAGCAGTTGTCGATAAAAGTTTAAATTCACTTAAAAAGAACAATGTAATTTGCATACCTGGTTTCTTTAATCGCATCCTTTACCATGCTTCTAAAATTATGCCCAGAGCCTTTTATTATAAACTAGCTATAAAAAATTCACATACTTTTTTAAAACAGGCTCCACATCATGAAACTTTAATCGTAAAGAAAAAAGTTACTGCAGAGCTTAATTAAGCTTATCTCCAAAAACAATTATTGTAAACAAATACTAAAAAGCCGAAATTTTAAATTAAATTACGGCTTTCATTTCTTATAAAACGATAGAATCAATATTTACATAAATCTAACCAACGATATTACTTCATATCTGCAAAAAAATCATTCCCCTTATCATCAACAATAATAAATGCGGGAAAGTTCTCAACCTTAATCTTTCGAACTGCTTCCATTCCTAGCTCAGGAAAATCAATTACCTCTACCGATTTTATGTTTGTTTTAGCAAGAATAGCTGCTGGCCCTCCTATTGAACCCAAATAAAAACCACCATATTTTTTACACGCATCTGTCACAGCTTGCGATCTGTTTCCTTTTGCCAGCATAATCATTGAACCTCCCTTACTTTGAAAACGTCCAACATAAGGATCCATTCTTCCTGCCGTTGTTGGACCAAAACTTCCTGATGGCATACCTTGAGGTGTTTTTGCCGGACCTGCATAATATACAGGATGTTTTTTAAAATACTCAGGTATTTCTTTTCCTTCATCCAATATACTTTTTATGTTCGCGTGCGCAATGTCACGTGCAACAATCAAAGTACCTGACAAATTTAGTCGAGTCTTTATTGGATATTTTGTTAATAATTTCAACACCTCCTCCATAGGTTGATCTAAATCAATATCAATCGCAGGTTCAAGCTCTGGAGCTCTTTCTGGAACATAATTAGCAGGATTCTTTTCCAATTGTTCGATAAAAATACCTTCTTCAGTAATTTTAGCTTTAATATTACGGTCTGCACTGCAACTTACTCCAAGACCAACAGGACAAGAAGCCGCATGACGAGGTAAACGAATAACACGAACATCGTGTACAAAATACTTACCCCCAAACTGAGCCCCAATCTCACTTTCCTGGCAAATTTTTAATACTTTTTGTTCCCACTCCAAATCTCTAAAGGCTTGTCCATATTCATTCCCTTCGGTTGGTAGATGATCTAGATAACCTGCCGAAGCTTTTTTTACTGTTGCCAATGTTGCTTCGGCTGAAGTCCCTCCTATTACTAAAGCCAAATGATATGGTGGACAGGCAGAAGTTCCCAAGTCTTTTATTTTCTCTTTAACAAATTCAGTAAGATTTTCTTCAGTTAGTAAACTTTTTGTTTGCTGATATAAAAAAGTCTTATTACCAGATCCTCCTCCTTTGGTGAGGAATAAAAACTCATACTCGTTCCCTTGTTGAGCATAAATATCTATTTGAGCAGGAAGATTATTCCCTGTATTTTTTTCCTGAAACATTGATTGTGGAACTACTTGAGAGTATCGTAGATTTCTATCTTTGTAAGTCTCAAAAATACCTTTTGATAAGAATTCTGCATCACAAGCTCCTGTATAAACATCCTCTCCTTTCTTTCCTATTATTATAGCTGTTCCTGTATCTTGACAAGTAGGAAGTTCCCCCTCAGCAGCTACTACCTGATTCATCAACATTGTATGCGCTACAAATTTATCATTGTCTGAAGCTTCTGAATCCTCTAATATATTTGATAGTTTTTTTAAATGTGCTGGACGTAAGTAGAAAGATACATCAGCAATGGCCTCTTTTGATAAAAGCTCAAGACCTTTAGTATCTACTTTTAATATTTTTCTTCCTTCAAATTCAATAGTTGATACAAACTCTTTTGTTAACAACCTATATTCCGTAGCATCTTTTTGGATAGGAAATGGTTTTTGATAAATAAATTCAGACATATAATCCAAAAATTTTGTAGTTAATATTAATTTAGCAGTAATAAATATGAAGTTATAATTACTATATAACTCACCTGTCAAAGTTATAAAAGAAACTCACATACGATACCCCCTGAAATAAACAATATCAAATATTGCAAAGCATAATAACAGTTGTTAACTTAGCATATACAAAATTTAAGGATTAAAACCAGCTAGTACTATATTAAGGAATATTAAATGTTAAAAAATTGCTAATTATTAAGCTCTACTTTATTGATAGACAAACAACAGATATTAAAACATAATAAAAATAGGTTATATAAATACTCCAATATCTTTCACATATTAAAAAAATTATAAATTTGCGAGTTCAAAAATTGGATAATTTTGAAAGAAGACACAACAACTTATACTTGGTATGCTTTATATACTAAGTCAAGGGCAGAGAAGAAAGTCGCTGAAGAACTAAACAAATTAGGGGTAACTAATTACCTACCCTTAAAAAGGGAACTTAAACAGTGGAGTGACCGAAAAAAATGGGTAGAGGTACCTGCAATTAGTTCGTACATATTTATTAAAATTACTCCTGATCTTTATCGAAGAGTTTTTGAAGTGAATGGTGTTGTTGCATATGTTTCCCATAATGGCAAAGCACTCACAATACCTGAGCATGAAATATTTGCCATGAAAAGAACTATTGAAAACAAGATTGCATTTGATATTGAAGCACGAAACATAAAAAAAGGAGAGGAAATAACTGTAACCTCAGGCCCATTAAAAGGTATAAAGGGAATAGTAAATACAGTTCAGGGAACAAAAAAATTATACCTAAACATTTCAAATATTGGTTATTCATTAGTTGTGGATCTTGAAGAAGCAACTGTTGAGAAAAACTAGCAATAGTATAATAAGCTTTAATTCATTTGCTAATTGAGATAAAGCTTAACATGTTTTTTTATGCTTACTCACCTCATATTGAATGGGACTGAGGGAGGCGAAGCTGTAACCAAGATCATAATATCATAACTGAAAAGAATTACAATAATTAATTCTAATTTTAAAAGAAAAACTTATGTATCAATTCAGTTTTGAGAAACTTGAAATATGGCAAATCTCTCGTAAGTTGGTAAAAACCGTATATCTTATCACAAAAAGATTTCCTAGTGATGAAAAATATGCACTAACATCGCAGTTAAGAAAAACATCTATATCAATTTCAACATTCATCGCTGAAGGTGTAAGTAATAAAAAAAATTCGCAAAAAGCGGCTTCGTTTGAATCCGCACTTTCTAGTTTATTTGAAGTAATGAATTTATTTATAATTGCACATGACCTTAGATATATTAATGATGAAGTTATGGTTGACGTTAGATTAAAAATGGAAGATTTACTGAATAAACTAAATTCATTTGTTAAATTATTACATTTATAACCAATAGATTTTAAGATAGTAATACGAAAAGTAAATTAATCGTTTAAATAAAATCGTGATAATTCGATGACAATTTCTTCTTACCTCTGACAGACTAAGAAAGTATTGGATGTTATCAAATAATTATAGAAAAATAGGAGATATAAATACTTAAATTATTCAATGACAAACATTCATCCTACTAACATTTACTTATCTAGTTCCGATAAAGAGCATTATTAAAGACAAAATTCCAAAGTAATCTGGATTACAGGATTATCTGGCTCTGGAAAAAGTACGTTAGCACATGGCTGGGAAAAAAACTGGCAGAAAAAGGATATTTCACTCAAGTTCTTGATGGAGATAATATCCGAACAGGCATTAATAAAAACCTAGGTTTCTCAAATGAAGATCGTACCGAAAACATTCGCAGAATAGCTGAAGTCAATAAATTGTTTTTAAACTGCGGTATTATCACTATCAATGCATTTGTATCCCCAACCAACGATATCCGCCATATGGCTCGTGAAATAGTTGGGGAAGATGATTTTATAGAAATTTTTGTGGATGCCAGTTTTGGATACTTGTGCTAAACGAGATCCCAAGGGATTGTATAAAAAGGCACTTGCCGGAGAAATCAAAAACTTTACAGGCTTAGATGCACCTGTTGACAGACCTGTTGATGCTGAGTTGACTATCAAAACCGATGAACTCACTATTGACGAAAGTATTGAAAAGGTATATGAATATGTAAAAACAGCCGTAAGATGGTAATTGTTTAAATGTTTTTTTAGAGAGTTGTAGAGTTTTGAAACTTGTTGAATTACAAATGGATTGCTAAGCAAATTATCAGCCCAACAAATAAACTACATAAACAAACAGCTCAGCGTTAGTACACAAAACAATGGAAAAATACACACTTGAAATAAAACCAAAATCCAACCTTTTTAACTTAAACCTTAAGGAAACATGGAAGTACAAGGATCTTCTTTTTTTATTTGTACGTCGTGATTTTGTATCAATATACAAGCAAACAGTTTTAGGACCCTTGTGGTTCTTTATTCAACCTATCCTCACCTCGTTAATGCAATTAATCATATTTTTCAGGGTGGCCAAACTTCCTGTAGATGGTATTCCTCCCCTAGTTTTTTATTTAGGTGGAAATGTAATGTGGCAATACTTTGCGGGCTGCCTAGGAAAAACTTCCAATACTTTTAGAGGGAATGCCGGGATTTTTGGTAAAGTATATTTCCCAAGAATTATCGCCCCGTTGTCAATGGTTATATCACAGTTACTAAAACTAGGCGTTCAGTTTACTCTCTTTTTTGCGGTATGGCTTTTTTACATGATTAAAGGTGGAAATGATGTTAATCTAACCCCATCATGGCATTTGGTTTTATTTCCTATATTAATTTTCATTATGGCCGGTCTGGGCTTGGGATCGGGTATGCTTATCTCCGCATTAACCACAAAATATCGTGACTTTACTTTCTTATTAACTTTTGCAGTTCAACTAATGATGTGGGCGACACCTGTTATATTGCCTTTATCATTTTTTGAGGGCACCATCAAAAAAATCATTCTTTTAAACCCAATGACTGCTATTATTGAAACATTTCGATTTGGTTTTACCGGTGCAGGAAGTTTTAGCTGGGCAAGCTTAGGCTATAGTTTTGGTTTTATGGTAGTTTTAGTACTATTGGGAATCATAGTTTTTAACAGGGTGGAAAAAACATTTATGGATACCGTTTAATTGTTGAATTGCAGAGTTGTTAAAATTATAAATAGACAAATAAACAACTCTACAAATTGACATTACAACTAAATAATAAATAAAAAAAACCATAGTGAGTAAAACCATTATTAAAATAGAAAACCTTTCAAAGCAATACCGACTTGGAACTGTTGGTACTGGTACCCTTGCCCACGATATCAATCGCTGGTGGAAAACCAACATTTTAGGTAAAGAGGATCCTTATCTTAAAATTGGCGAAACTAATGACAGATCTCAAAAAGGAACCAGTGAATATGTTTGGGCTTTAAAAGATATAAATCTGGAACTTAAAGAAGGTGATGTGGTTGGGGTAATTGGGAAAAATGGTGCCGGGAAAAGTACGCTATTAAAAATATTATCAAGAGTAACAGCACCTACAACAGGAAATATTAGAATTGACGGTCGTTTAGCTTCTCTTTTGGAAGTTGGGACTGGTTTTCACCCAGAACTAACTGGTCGCGAAAATATCTTTTTAAATGGAGCTATCCTGGGCATGAATAAAACCGAGATAAAAAGAAAACTAGATGAAATCATCGACTTTTCGGGATGCGAAAGGTATATTGATACACCTACAAAACGATACTCTAGCGGTATGAATGTAAGGCTTGGTTTTGCTGTAGCAGCTTTTCTTGAGCCTGAAATACTTATCGTAGATGAAGTATTAGCGGTTGGTGATGCTGAATTTCAGAAAAAAGCGATTGGTAAGATGCAGGATGTTTCTTCTAATGATGGACGTACTGTATTATTTGTTAGTCATAATATGGGCTCTATTGAGCAACTATGCACAAGTGGTGTTGTATTGGAAAACGGATCCATTTGTTTCAAAGGAACCCAACTACAAGCCATTGATTATTACCTTTCAAATAGTGCAGACATTGTTAATGAATGGAACCTAATGAAAAGAACTGACAGACATGGAAATGGGGTAGTTAGGTTCAGTAAAATAAACATTGTAAATAAAGTAGGTCAAGCCATTAGCAAACTAACCTCGGGAGAATCATATGATTTTATCATGGATTATATCGTTAAAGACCAATCTCGAACAGAACTAACAAGAATGTTGTTTAGTATCTCAATTTCCGACATAAAAGGAGTAAAGGTTTTTAATTATTGTTCAAATCTACTTGAAAACACATATAGTATTGAGCAACTTGGAGCCAAATCAAAAATGGTATGTTCTATAAACGACCTCCCTGTATTACCTGGTGAGTATATATTGAATATGTCCATTACACAAGGCTTTTCGTATATGGACGGTTTTACGGAAGGGTTTAGAATTGATGTGCTACAAAACCCAGATGCCCCTTTATCAGTTCGACCTGAAGATGGACACATTAGAATATCCGGCTCCTGGAAGCTATATTAATTACTAAAATGATCAACCAAATATTGCAAAAAATTAACTACAGATTGTTTAACCTGGATTTCTTTAAATAAAATTATACACATGTTAAGAATTATTGGGGTTTATTCGAACTAATTATAAAAAAACATCTCCATAAGGACTTTTTCTTTATTCAATATTCAAATTGGAGCTAATGATGGTGTTACCAACGATCCTATATATAATGTGATTAAGCAAAATAAAGAAAGCATATCTGGAATTTGTATTGAACCAGTTCCTGAAATATTTCATAAATTGCAATACAACTATCGCCATCTTCCCAGAATCAAAACGCTTAACTATGTTATTCATAACACTGAAGAATATATGAATATCTAACAAGTGAATACCAATATCGAAAAATATACCAACAGAACCGGTACTTCATCATTTTTCAGAAATCATCACAAAGAAATTAATGATGAAGATATCATTACACATAAAGTTAAATGTATTTCTTTAAGTAATTTAGTAAAAGAACAAAGCATCGAACATATTGACCTATTGCAAATTGATACTGAAGGTTATGATTATGAAATATTAAAGTCCATAAACTTCAATGAAATTAAACCTTCAATAGTTTCTTTTGAGCATGGTGTAAGGATGGGAATTATGAGTAAAGAACAACTTTTTGAAATTCAAAATATTTTAATGGACAATGGATATTCTGTACTTATAGATGAACATGATGTAAGAGCGCATTTAATTTCATAATTAAACTCAAAGCCATTTAAATTAATTATTTTTCAAAGTAAAAAGTGACGAAATCCAAATCCATATTATTTATTCCTTCATGGTACCCTACAGAAACAAATAAGTTTATTGGTAATAATTATAGGTTACAGATTAACCTTTTTGAAGATATCTATAATACCCATGTACTATGTGGAACAGTAAATCATATAAGCATATTTGAGATATACAAGTTATTTCTAAATAAAGTAAGATACTTTAACCTATATGCACCTCCACAAGGTATAGGTTTCTATTTTTACCAAATCAAACTACCATCATTTTTTCAAAGTATTCCTTTTATAGCAAAGTTCTTAGGGAAACTTAATTATTCAATTCAGGGGAAAGCTTACTTAAAAGAGGTGAAAAATCTGCGAAACATTGGTTTTAAACCTGATCTCATCCATGCTTTCTCTTCATTTAGAGCAGGAATTGTGTCGTTATACTTATCTAAAAGTTTGAATATTCCGTACGTAGTTTCCGAACATCAGGTTTTTTTAATGGACAAATACACTGCCTTTGATCAATACAATATTAAAAACAGCTTAATTCATGCAAACAAGGTTTTACCGGTTAGTGAACATCAGCACCGGCAAATATTAATGAATTATATTCCTTGTAATACTGAAGTAATTGGAAATTTTATTGATGATCACCTTTTTAAACCAACTAGCAACTATAGAAAGGACAAAACTTTTACAGTTTTATCTGTAACCTACGACTCTTTTATTAAAGATAATAATACCCTTTTTAAAGCATTACAACTATTGAAAGATACAAACCAACTTAAATTTAAAGTTATTCTTGTTGGAGGTAACTTCTCTGGTAAAAATGTTGAAGCAGAAGAAAATCCATTATTTAATAAAATAAAACAATATGGATTAGAAAACGAAACCACGCTATTAAGCTTCTTAAGTAAAAAGGACATGCCTGCTTACTATAATCAATGCGATGTTTTTGTATCTACTAGTGTGGCGGAAACATTTGGCATGGCGCAATGCGAAGCTGTAATGTGTGGTATACCTGTTATTGCCACTGCCAACGGGGGAATTGATGACATAATTGATAATTCAAATGGTATAAAAGTACCTTTAAAATCGTATGAGAAAATTGCCGATACCTTAATGCGCATTGCCACCAAACAAATAAGTTTTAATCCTCAAAAGATGAGGAAGAGTGTAGTAAATAAATATGGTCGCGAGGCATTTAAAAACAGATTAAGTCTTATTTACAACGACGTTATTGACCTTTATCATTCAAGTATAAACTAGTGTTTACATCAATATTATATAAAATAAAGTGGCGATACAAGCAGTATCAAAAGAAAAAATTAAATGCTTTTGATGCAATTATTAAGCAAGTCAAATTAAATAAGGAGGATTACAATCAAAAAATTTATTCACACGAAAAAGCAAATAAAATAATAGCCAAACACATTCAATCGGGTAAACCTTTTTTAGTTTCCAGGCTAGGTTCCGGAGAGTTAAGGTGTATTCTGAACTACCTGCATTTTAAACAAAAAAATAAAAGCGTAATTTGGCATGAGCAGGTATTGCATGAAATGTACAATTTTGGAGGCATATTTCCGCAAAACTCAAAATCTCTTATTCATTTTAGTAATACTTATATGGAGGCCATTAAATCTATTAATAGCTTGGGAATTTGGTATAACGCGAACGAGAATAAAATAATTGATTTGTATTGCCCCAATGCCAATTTAATTCCTTTAAAAAGTATTGAACCTTATTTTCATAAAGATCCTTGGAGTCAGTTTTTAAAAGGAAAAAGAGTATTGATAATACATCCTTTTGAAGAAAGTATACAAAAACAATATCGAATAAAAGAAAAACTTTTTGAAGATAAAAGCGTTTTGCCTGAATTTGAATTGATAACATACAAAACACCTATTACCATACCTGGGGAACCTACCCGATATAAAAGTTGGAAAGAAACACTTTATGGCATGCAGCATGAAATTCAGAGTATTGATTTTGACATTGCTATTATTGGAGCAGGTCCTTATGGATTGCCACTTGGAGCTTTTATAAAAAAAATGGAGAAACAGGCTATACATATCGGTGGTGCAACTCAAATTTTATTTGGTATAAAGGGAAAACGCTGGGAAGATAATCCATCTTTTCAAAATATAATAAATAGCTATTGGATATACCCTTCAGTGAATGAAACACCTCAAAAATATACCCTGTTGGAAGGAGCCTGTTACTGGAAAAGAACTAATTCTCATCAAAATGAACAAACTAGATAGAAAGGTTATAGATAACTTAGCACCCATTGTACTTTTTGTTTATAGCAGGCCTTTGCATACAGAACAAACGCTTGAGGCATTAGCTAATAATAGATTATCCAACTTATCAACCCTTTATATTTATTGCGATGGTCCAAAATTAAATTCTTCAAAAGATGACTTGCTAAAGATTCAAGCAACAAGAGATATTGTAAAAAAAAAGAAATGGTGCAAAGAAGTTATAATTTACGAGTCAAATCAAAATAAAGGATTAGCTCAATCCATTATTGATGGTGTAACCAAAGTTATTAATAAACACGAGAAGATAATTGTTTTAGAGGATGATATTATTACATCTAAAAGTTTTCTTTACTATTTAAACTATTCTCTTATCAAATATGAGAACAATGCAGAAGTAATGCATATTAATGCATACCATCCTAAACATGAAAAAAAATTACCTTTATACTATTTTTCTAAGACTATGTTTTGTTGGGGATGGGGCACCTGGAAAAGAGCTTGGGATAATTACAATGATAATACAAGTGAACTATTAGATAAACTCTCAAATAAAGATTTAACTAATTTTGATCATTTTAGATTATCTCCAAACATACAGCTTTTAGATAATTTACATGAAAAAAAAAGGACATGGGCAGTAAAGTGGCACTCTCAAATATTTATTTCAAATTGCTATTGCATTAGCACTTCAAAATCCTATTCGAAAAATATAGGACTAGATGGAACTGGCGAAAATTGTTCTATTAGTAGTAATAATTCGCAGCAATCACTTAATGAATTTTTCTATTATTCTAAATTACCTGATAGAGTAAACTTAAAAGTTCTCAATAACTTTACAAATACCAATAAAAGTTCCAAACATAAATTTGTTTTATATATTAAAAAAATAATTAAAAAACTAATATTTAAGCAAAGAGTTAATGCATACAATACTGGTACACCTAAATGTATTCAAAAGGGATTTAATACAAGAATTAACCATGTGAATTATGAGGGCTTTTACAGCACAAGTAATATTAATATAGGTCACTTTACAGAGATTAAAGGAAGAATTGTTTGTGAAAGACCGCAAGTTGAGATTTCAATTGGGTATAGTACAAAAATAAATCCTTCAACTTTAATTTGTGCAAAAAAAATAATCATAGGTAATAATGTATGGATTTCATGGGGATGTACAATAATGGATAATGATGGGCACAATATAGATATATTAAATAGAAAACAAGATTTTTATGATACCTATTGTAATAATCCTAAAGACTGGTCAATGGTTAACTGTAGAGATATTATTATAGGAGATGATGTTTGGATAGGGTTAAACTGTATAATATTAAAAGGTGTAGAAATTGGTAACGGGGCAATTATAGGAGCAGGCAGTGTTGTGACAAAAGACGTACAGCCCTTTACATTAGTCGCGGGAAATCCAGCTCGTAAAATAAAAGATTTAAAATGACCCGCATTGTTCACATAACTTCAACAGAAAAAGGTGGAGCTGGTTCGGCTGCATTAAAAATATATGAAGGTATAAGTTCTAATCAAAAAGAAGTTTATTTCACATCGAAATCAAATATCAACAATGCTATATCAAAAATTGAATACCCTAAAAACATTATACAAAAGATAGCAACAAAAAAATATGCTCAAGGTGTAAGCAAAATACAAAAGAAGATACAATCTGGGGAACATATTTCTATTGGAAAACCTCTTTACCCTTTGGTTTTAACCAATCAATTTGACATAATTCATTTACATTGGGTTAGTGACTGTATCGATTTCCATAATTCTGATATAAATGGTCAGAAAATAGTTTGGACTTTACATGATTTTAATCCCATAACAGGAGGGTGTCATTATCCACATGGTTGTAATAAATATAAGGAAGAATGTTCGTTATGTCCTCAGGTTAGATATTATAATAGTAAGGATTTTATAAGTAAAAACTTTGAGGCTAAGGTAGATTTTTTTAAAAAGAATCATGTTCATATGGTATGTACTAGCCAATATATGCTTAAAAAAGTTTCAGAAAGTACTCTTGGTAAATTAGCTAAGAGTATTAATCTAATTGGTTTAGCAACAGACAATGATAAATATAGAATTCTGTCAAATCGTAGTTTAAACAAAGAAAATTTGGGCATACCTCAAAATAAGCTAATAATTGGCGTAGGTTCGAGTAATATAAATAGAGATGTCAAAGGATTAAATAAGTTTGCCAGAATATTAAATGAAACACCAAAATTAAAAGATATTTTTGTTGTCTCGTTCGGAACAGGAAATCTTGACATTAAGGATTCTAAAAGATATATAAATCTAGGAGAAATAAAGCAATTTAAGTTCTTAACTTTATTTTATAATTCGATTGACTTTTTCTTATCGTTCTCTGATGAGGAAGCTTACGGACAAACCATAATAGAATCACTTTATTGCGGCACCCCAGTTCTTTCTACTAAGACAGGGTGTGCAAGTGATTTCATTATAAGTGGAGTAAATGGCTATCTTATTAATCAAACCGCAGATAACCTTTTAGAAACTATTAATACTGCAAATAAAAATATTAACAAATTTAATCCGAACCTAATTCGTAAAATGGCTATCGAAGAAGCCAATTGGGATTCAGTTTCTGATAAATATATAAAACTTTATAGCTCTACTTAACAGGGTAAAATAACAACTTATGCTTTACGTAACGCAACCATCATTACCTCCCTTTGAAGAATTTGAAAAATATCTTAAAGATATTTGGCAAAGCAAATGGTTAACCAATAATGGAAAATACCATCAACAACTTGAAAAGATGCTAGCCGACTTTTTAGGTGTTCCGTATATATCCCTATTTTCCAATGGTACATTAGCTCTTATTACAGCATTGCAAACATTACGTATTACCGGTGAAGTTATAACAACGCCTTATTCGTTTGTGGCCACAAGCCATGCTTTGCATTGGAATGGAATCAAGCCGGTTTTTGCCGACATTGATAATAAGTTTGGTCTTGATCCTAAAATTGTTGAGGGAAAAATTACCCCAAAAACTACAGCCATATTACCTGTACATGTTTATGGGTTTCCGTGCAAGCATCAAGAATTACAAGATATATGTGACAGGTATGGCCTAAAGCTTATCTATGATGCTGCCCATGCCTTTGGAGTAAAAGAAAATAATATATCCATTTTAAATTATGGCGATTTATCCATATTAAGTTTTCATGCCACAAAGGTTTTTAATACATTTGAAGGAGGCGCTATCATTTGTCATGATGAAAAGACTAAAAGACGAATTGATCATCTTAAAAACTTTGGTTTCGCAGATGAAGTTACAGTAGTTGGTCCTGGTATAAATGCAAAAATGAACGAGTTCCAGGCAGCATTAGGAGTTCTTCAGCTTAAATACTTTGAGCAAAACATTAACGGCCGGAAATTAGCTTTTGAATTATATAAGCAATTATTGAATAATATAGAAGGAATTCAGTTACAAGTCCCAAACGAAACACTGGATTGGAACTATGCTTATGCACCTATTCTGGTGAACCAGGAACAATATAGTAAATCTAGAGATGAATTATATAATTTCCTAAAAAATAACGGTTATTATGCACGTAGATATTTTTATCCATTAATAAGCGAGTTTTCTACATACTCAAGCCTGGAATCCTCACAAAGCTTACCCTTTGCTAAAGAGGTAAGTAAAAAAGTTTTATGCCTTCCTATTTTTGATGACCTTAAAGAAAAGGATGTTAAGCTAATTTGTAAATTAATCGACCAATTTTCTTCATGCTAATTGCAGGAGCACAAGGACATGCCATTGAGGTTTTACAAATTCTTGAAGAAAATACTGTATCACCAATTACTTTCTTTGATGATGTAACCCGTAATATGGAAAGTAAAGTTTTGAACAAATATCAAGTTCTTAGATCTATTGAAGAAGCTAAATCTCATTTTAATGTCAATACGCATTATATTTTAGGATTAGGCACGCCAAAAAACCGTAAAATAATCTATACAAAATTAAATAATTTGGGTGGGATTTGCACCTCTGTTTATGCGAATTCAGCCAGAATTGGAAAACATTGCATATTAGAAACAGGACTAAATGTAATGCATCATACATTTATAGCAAACAATGTATCTATTGGAAAGGGAAGCTTAATAAATGTACATGCCTCCATTCATCACGATGCAAGGATTGGTGATTTTGTGGAGGTTGCACCTGGTGCTAGAATCCTAGGACGAACAACAGTTGGCAACAATACTTTTGTTGGAGCTAATGCCTGTGTGTTGCCAGATGTAAAAATTGGCAATAATGTAGTTGTTGGTGCTGGAGCGATGATCAATAAAAATATTCCTGATAATGTTACGGTGGTTGGAATACCTGGTAAAATAATTAAAAGTAACCGCAATGCTTTTTAACTCTATCCCTTTTATTTACTTGGTTATAATTACATTTGGCATATATTACCTACCTTTTTTGCGCAAATTTCAGTCGATTACTTTAATTGGTGCCAGTTTTGTGTTTTATGCATGGAACCACCCTTACCTTTTATTATTACTTATATTTTCGATATTTATCAATACATTAGGCAGCTACAAAGTAAGTCATGCAAAGTTTAGTAATTCGCAACGATTATTTGCAGTAGTTACTGTTGTTTTAAACCTAGTTATTCTCGCAACGTTTAAGTATGCCGGATTAATTGGAAAAACGCTTTTCAATTCAAATCAAGAAACACTAGATATATTACTTGCGATCCCACTACCAATTGGAATTTCTTTCTTTACTTTTCAAGGCATTAGTCTAGTTATAGATACTTTCAGGCACGACAACAGGCTATCTGAAGAGAGTAAAAAATCTGTTTCATTTTTCGACCACTTTACACATACCTCATTATTTATATCCCTTTTCCCTCAGTTGGTGGCAGGCCCTATTGTTAAAGCGCACGACTTTTTTTCCCAAATAAAACCTAAATACTTTAAAAATATAGATTGGGATACTGTAATATCCCAACTAATAGTTGGGTACTTTCTTAAAATGGTAATTGCCGATAACCTAAAGGATTTTACCTTTGAATTAACCTATCCCTATTTTCAACGATTATCAAGTACACACTTGTTATTATTGGTTTTTGCTTACTCTGCACAAATTTTTGCTGATTTTGCAGGTTATTCTTTAATAGCTATTGGACTTTCAGCTATGTTTGGCTACAAAATTCCACAAAACTTTAACTTTCCTTATATAGCTTCCAGTTTTTCCGAATTCTGGAAAAGGTGGCATATTTCATTATCTTCTTTTTTAAAAGAATATTTATACATTCCCTTAGGAGGAAACAAAAAAGGAAAAGTCCGAACATATATAAACCTTATGGTAGTTATGGGGCTTGGTGGGCTTTGGCATGGGGCAGCTTGGAGTTATTTGATATGGGGTTTGACCCATGGAATTTTGTTAGCCATAGAGCGCTTTTTAAATGATTTAAAATGGGTAAAAATTAAAACCTACAATCCAATTGTAAAAGTTATAAAAACCATAATGGTATTTTGTATTGTTTCATTGGCCTGGTTGCTGTTTAAATTTCCGGATTTTAAGCATGTTATATTGTTCTTTAAAGCATTTTTTAATAACGTTGATGTTTTCAATGACAGGTTAACTTATTTGTATATCCTTACATACGCTTTCCCTCTTGTATTGTACCATATTCATTATGCCATAAAGGATAAATTTACAGTATCAATAAATAAAATAAAACCAGTTGCCTTAGGCTTATTACTGCTGTTATTACTACTTAATAGTGGATCGCCGCAAGACTTTATATATTTTCAGTTTTGATGATAAAAAAAGCACTTCTATTTTTTATAGTGTTTCTCGCAGGTTGGTTAACCTTAACGCAATCCATCCAATGGCCTTCAAAGAGTATCTCTCAGTGGGAAAACAATGATCGTTTAGTTGGTAATTACTTGTATTCAAATGAACAAAATAACTGGAATACACTCATCGTTGGATCTTCGATGGCATATCGCATGTCCATCAATCAAAATCCTTATAAAGACAGCGTATATAATTTGGCCCTGGGTGGATTAAGCATATATGAAGGTTTAGAAATTATTAAACAATCCAATCATATTCCAAAATACCTCTTAATAGAAAGTAATGTTTTGCACCGCTTCGAAAGGGAAAATTTTGCTTCATCCTATTTTATACCTGGCATCACAAGGATTAAATCCACCTTTATTGGAATGCAACCTCAATACAAACCGATTACATTTATCCAATATATCTATTTTGGTGTTCGAAGCAGATTAATTGCAATATTCAAAACCCCAAAGGATCATTCAGAATCGATTACCCCTTCTTTTCAGGAAGATAAAACTAATGTAAACTTAAAAAAACATAACCTCGATAAAATAATCCTTAATCATAACAGGGTGTTGGAAAATTGGAATTGGGAAAAAGCCGCAGAAAAAATCAACCACTACATTCAATATTTTGAAAAACAAGGATCTAAAGTCATTCTTTTTGAAATGCCCTGTGATTCCTTATTATTAGGTTCAAACTACTATCGTTTTGTAAGACATAAAATTAATTATACATGGCCTCAAGTTTCACATTTAAAAGCCTCTGGATGTAAAACCACAGATGGTGTACATTTATCGCCTGATGTAGCCCAACAATTTTTACCCATACTTTTGAATCAAGTTCATGAATAAACACTATCCTAAAATATCCGTAATCACACCAAGCTTTAACCAGGGACAATACATTGAACAAACGATCAAATCAATCCTGGACCAAAACTACCCCAATCTCGAATATATTATTTTGGATGGGGGAAGTACGGATAATACGCTTGACGTAATCAAGAAATATAAGGATAGCCTTAGCTACTGGATTAGCGAACCGGATAATGGACAGGCTGATGCCATCAATAAAGGTTTGCATTGGATATTCTCAAATAAACAAACTAACGAATCAACAAATCAACAAGAAAATCATCTTATCAACTGGATCAACAGTGATGATTATCTGGAACCCGGTGCACTTTTTGCTTTAGCTAAGGCCTGGTGTAAAAATCCACAGGGTCAGGTTTTTTGTGGTTATACTCGTTGCTTTTGGGAAGGAAATAATAAAACCAGTCACACTTATCGAATGGGACTAAAAAAATCAGCTACGGATACATTGTTGAACATTGAAATGAACCAACCGGGAACTTTTTACGCCGCATCTGTATTAAAAGCATTGGGTGATATTAATGAATCACTCAGGTATGTTTTCGATAATGAGCTCTGGATGCGTCACTTATGTAAGTTTGGACAGAAGAAAGTGGTTCGGTTGAAAGAAACTATTGCCCACTTCCGACAACATGGCAATTCCAAATCCTTTGGCGAAGGTTTTGATGCCTTCAATAAAGAGCAGCAAAATATTTTGAAGTTTTTATGTATTCAAACTCGATTGCCGCATTATTTGCAAACTTATGTTGATAGAGATACACCCAAACTTGACTACATGAGTAACAACTGGGATATTTCACATTTAAATATTGATAAATTTCACGGTTGGTTTGCTAATAAATATATGGTTAGCTTATTGAATGATCATAAAAAGCAGGAATGTAAGAAATCTCTTTTAACAGCGTTAAAAACAAGACAGTTGTCCTATAGTCGAAAGGCTATGGGGCTCATAAAAAAGTTAATATTCACCAGTACTAGTTCGTAGTAATTGGCGATAATTCGTTGACATGAACTTCACGATTAAACCCGGCGTAAAAAACAGCCACAACAAATTATTCCGGTTAATGGCAAAAATAAAGGTAATGTTTAGCAAGCCGTATACAACATGGCAAAATGTACCGGTTATCATTAACAATTATAACCGATTGGATTATCTTAAAGTACAATTGGAATGGTTAGAAAAAGCGGGAATGAAAAATATATATATCATTGATAATGCCTCCACCTACCCTCCCCTGCTTGATTTTTATAAAAAAATTCCATATACCATTTTTAGACTAACCGATAATGTCGGACATAAAGCATTATGGATTACGCATGTTCAAATGTGGTTTACAAACCAGTTTTATGTGTTAACAGACCCGGACATAATACCAGTCGAGGAATGCCCAAATGATGTTGTGAAATATTTCAAGTATATGATGGATAAATATCCTGATATAAAAAAAGTTGGTTTTGGACTTAAAATAGATGATTTACCGGATCATTATGATAGAAAAAATGAAGTGATTGAATGGGAAAGCAAATTTTGGGAAAACGAAGTTGAAAAAGATATTTATAAGGCTAAAATAGATACTACTTTTGCACTTTACAGGCCGAATACATTTAATCAGCAATGGAGCAAAACATTCCGAACGGGAGGTAAATATATTGCCAGGCATTTACCTTGGTATGAAGATAGTAGGAAACCATCGGAGGAAGAGTTATTTTTTAAAAAGATTACTACAAAAGTAAGCTCGTGGTATAAAGACGGACAATACAATGGATAATAAAATGAGTAATACATCTGAAAAGAGCTTGGTTTACGTTGTCATTGTAACCTATAACGGCATGAAATGGATTGAAAGGTGCCTGAACAGTCTTTTACTTTCTTCAATAACAATACACATCATTGTAATTGATAACCAGTCAATAGACGGTACAGCTGAATATATTGAGCAAAGCTTTCCAGATGTTGATTTAATAAAATCTAATAAGAATCTTGGATTTGGGAAAGGCAATAATGTAGGTATGAAGATGGCACTTGAAGCCAATGCCGATTATACATTTCTATTAAACCAGGATGCTTGGATAAAACCGGATACCATTGAAAAATTAATTAAAGTACATTATAATAACAAAGATTATGGAATTTTAAGTCCTATACATTTAAATGGCAGTGAGGACGGGCTAGAAACCAAATTCGCAGAATATGCAGGGCCTAATAATACCCCCGAGTTTCTATCAGATTTATTTATGTCTAAAATTAAATCTGTGTACACTACCAAATTTATTAATGCTGCTGCATGGTTGATTTCAAAAGAATGTTTGCATAAAACGGGTGGTTTCAATCCACTTTTTCCACATTATGGAGAAGATGAGGACTATATAAACCGGGTTCACTATTGGGGTTTTAAAACAGGAATCGTACCACAAGCCCAAATTACCCATGACTCATTTTTTTCCTGGGAAAAAATTGAACATAATCCAATACGAAATATCATTTTTAACCTAATCCCGTTAGCTAATATTAATCATCGCTATCGTAGTGCCTGGCTATTATTTCTTAAAAAAAGCACCGATGAATTCACGACTTACTTGCTATTCAGAAAATTTAAAAAGTTTAAAACGCGCCACACAGCATTTTGGCAAACAATAAAACAATACAGGAAGATTAAAAAGTACAGACAAGCCAGTTTAATGCCTAAATCACATATTTGATGCCTACTGTAAGTATTATTACACCCTTATATAATCGACTAGATTTAGTACCGCAAACCTGGGCTTCTATAAAGGCCCAAAGTTTTGACGATTGGGAATGGATTGTGGTTGATGATGGTTCTACTGATGGAGGGGTGGACTACATTGAAAAATTGAGCAAGACAGACTCTCGTATTCATTTATTAAACCGAAAGGATGGCATAAAAGGCCCTTCCTCTTGCAGAAACAAAGGTGTTGAATTTGCCACCGGGAAATTGCTAATCTTTTTAGATTCTGATGACCTGATTGTACCTCATTGCTTGGAAAAAAGAGTGGGATTTTTGAACAAAAATGATCAACTTGATTTTGCAGTTTTTACACAAGCCACTTTTCAAGAAGAAATTCATGCAAATCAACCTATTTTCACAAAGTATTTTTCAGATAACGAAGAATATTTAAATGCTTTTATCTCCGACCAACATCCTTGGCAAACTAGCGGTCCTTTATGGAAAAAAGAAAGCTTTATTACGACAGGAGGTTTTCGCGAAGACTATACAATTATGGAAGACCCTGAACTACACATTAGAGCTTTATTAACTAGTATGAAGTTTAAAGTGATTAAGGATGAACCTGATTTTTTTTACCGTTTGCTTCCTAAAACGCCAAAGCAAGAAAAGGCTTTTTGGCATAACTCTATTATTGGGCGAATTAGATTTTATCAGGATTTATTACCCAAACTTACAAACAACTCTCAATTTCAAGCATTAAGAATCGGTATTATCAATTTATATAAAACTTTTTTATTGTCTAGAGTACATAAATACCCAAAAGAGCAAGATAATTTAATCGAATGGATTGAAAGAAAAAAGATTCTTTCTCCTTTTAAAGTTTTGGCTATAAAATCATTTGTTTTTATTCATAACTCACCATTATTAAGCAAAGTTCCTTTTCTTAAGGGATTAGTATTCAAATTAATATAATGCATCCTATAATTAGTTTACCCGTTAAAAATGGTATTGCAACAATTCGCAAATATTTGGATACCATATAAAGACAATAAATTATTAAACAATCAGAAGTAATAATTACAATGGGAGCATTGATGGAATTAATATTTTCTATCAAATACAAGCTATGGCTTAATAAAACATATCATAAACTTATTAAACAACAATAATGCTGTTTGTTGCATTTCCGATAATGCTAAGCATTTTTAATAATAAAAAATTACTTTATTCAAACCTACTACCAATAAGATTAAACATTTACAATTAAGTTTGTACAGATAATATTTTTCATGAAAAATTTAAAACGAATAGCTAACCTTACAAGTGGAATTATAAAAATTCCATTTTCTTCCAAAAAATACGATATTAAAAAAGGATATAAACATCGAAGTAAATATCGCTATTATGATAATACTCCTTGCGAAGACCATTACCAAAAGGAGGTATATGAAGAAGCCAAACAATTCAGTATAAATAACAATTTTAAAAAAATTGTTGACATTGGTTGCGGATCTGCCTATAAACTAATGTCTTATTTTAGTGAATATGATACTATAGGAATTGATGTTGCGGAAACGTATCAGTTTTTAGAAAATAAATATCCTAACAAAAAATGGTTATCTACCGATAATGTTGATTATTCATCTTTGGATGCAGATATAGTTATTTGTGCAGATGTTATTGAACACCTGTTAGATCCAATGGAGTTAATTCAAAATATTAAGAAAATAAAAAACTTTAAGTATTTATTTATTAGCACTCCTGAAAGAAATATACTAAATGGATGTTATCACTACGGACCTCCTAAGAATTATCATCATATCAGAGAGTGGTCTGGATGGGAATTTAATAATTTCATATCAAAACACTTTGAAATCATTTCCCATAAGGTATCTAATTATAAACAGTGTACCCAATTAATCGTATGCACCAAGAAAGAGTCAGATCTGAACTAGTTTCCATTATTATACCCATTTATAATGTAGCGAAATACCTATCAAAATGCCTTGATTCATGCATTCATCAAACCTATTCCAGAATTGAAATTATTACAGTGAACGATGGAAGTACGGATAATTCGCTTAACATTATCGAACATTACGCCTCTTCTGATTCCAGGATCAGCATCATCCAAAAAGAAAACGGAGGTTTAAACAGTGCGCGACAGGCTGGAATTGAGGCAGCTAATGGTAAGTATATTACTATATTGGATGGAGATGATTACCTGGAATTGAATGCGGTTGAAACTTTACTTTCCGATATAATTAAAGAAGACGCTGACATAGTTGTTGGAGGTGCAAAAGTTGTGTTGGCGGAAAACTTTAAGCAGATTGACAAAATTGAACATAGCTACCAGATCTATTACGGATTGGATTATACCAAAAGAATCATTTCTGATGGCCCCAATACCGTTTGTATGAAATTGTATAAGAGCTCCTTAATTAAACAAGAAACACAATATCCCAATATAAAAGCCGGACAAGACTTACCTGTAACAATACAATGGAGTTTACATACGCAAAAAGTAGTTTTTATACCTGATTTAATATATAATTACGTGGTTGCCAGAGAAGGATCTACCATGAGTGGTGATAGAAAAGTATATGTTGAAGCTGCATTTTCTGCTTTTTATTTCACTTTTAATATTCTAACTGCCTTTGAACAGTCATCAGCGTATACCAAGGAATTAACTCGTGGAACATGCGCTAAACTTTATAAATACTTATACCACCCCAATAATCAATTCAAAAAAAACAAGAAAATTGTGCAAGAGATGGGCAAATTTGTTTTAACTCATAAGAAATTCTTAATCGGAAAACAACCGGTAATATTTATTCGATTATTTATGGCTAATTTAACTCTTGCCCACATATTTGTAAGCATTATGCAAAAAATTAAACCTACATTGCACAAACATACTAAATAGGTTAATGACAGGTAAAAAATCGAATATAACACATCCAATTATATCAGTTATTATTCCAACAAAAAATGGGGCAGCAACTATCTATGAATGTTTAAAGGGAATTTTTAAGCAAACCCTTAAGGACATAATTGAAGTCATCGTTATAGATAGTGGTAGTAATGATGGAACCCTTGAAATTACAAATAAATTCCCAGTACGTTTATATCAAATTCAGCCCAAAGATTTTAACCATGGAGCCACTCGAAATTATGGTGTTTCATTAGCATGGGGAAAATTTATAGTAATGACTGTTCAGGATGCAATTGCAACAGATAATCAATGGATTGAAAGGATGTTCCAGCATTTTAAAAATAATGATGTAGCAGCTGTTGCCGGCCAGCAAATAGTGCCGCACCATAAAAACAAAAATCCGCATGCATGGTATCGTCCGGTAAGTCAATCTAAAGCAACTAAATACGCTTTCCCGAATAAAAATGATTTTTCAAACCTTACACCTAAAGAAAAAAGAAGTTATTGTGGACTTGACGATGTTAATGCCATGTATCGCAAAAGTACCTTAATTGAAATTCCGTTTAGGAAATTAGCTTATGGGGAAGATATGTTGTGGGCTCACGATGCCTTTATGAAAGGCCATGCAATTGTATTTGATAAAAATTCTAAAGTTGAGCACTACCATTATGAATCATACAAATACACCTACAAATTAACTGTAACAGATTTATACTTTCAATTTATTTTTTTTGGTTACTTAAAAGAATATCATTTATCCATGTATGATTTTCTAATAATCATTTTCAGAAACTTTAAATACAAAGCATCTTTACATTGGATCGTGCATAACTGGATGATTAAAATTGGTAAATACAAAGGATATTCAGATATTAAAAAAGCCATTAAGAATAATAGACTGGATGATTTTTTTAACCATGAAATGAAAAATATTCCTTTAGGGCGTCAAAAACATAGTAAAATAACTCCCCATGAATAAACAGATACTAAAAATCAATTTTTCTGATTTCTGGAAAGGTTTTAACAAAACAAATAACCTATTTTTCAATTTACTAAAACATCACTTTCAGCTTGAAATTTCTGAAGATCCCGATATTCTGTTCTATTCTTGCTTTGGATACCATTTTTTAAACTATAAGTGCCACAGAATATTTTATACCGGCGAAAATATTAAACCCAACTATTATGATTGTGATTTTTCTTTAACTTTTTACCACGAAGATTTTAATAACAGAAATTTCAGACTCCCCCTTTACTTATTTTCAAACCTAAAATCAGTCATAGACCTACCTAAAGACCCAGAAAAAATTGCAAAAACAAAGAATAAGTTTTGTAATATGGTGGTTAGCAATGAAAAATGTAAGGCGCGTAATAATTTTTACCATCTTTTAAACGGAATAAAAAAAGTAGATTCCGGGGGAAGGTATCTAAATAATGTAGGTGGCCCAGTTAAAGATAAACTGGCTTTTATTTCTGATTATAAATTTACCTTGGCTTTTGAAAATAAATCCACTCCCGGATATGTTACCGAAAAATTAATTGAGCCCATGCGGGTGAATAGTATCCCAATATATTGGGGTAATACAAAAGTTAACCTGGATTTTAATGAAAAAAGCTTTATCAATGCCCATCGGTTTAAAACATTTGACGAACTGGCCAAGTATATTATAGAGGTTGATAATGATAATAATCTTTATAAGCAAATTTTAGCTGAGCCTTACTTAATTCATCCAACCCCACCTTTCCAGGAATATCAGTTTTTATCCGATCAATTTAGGTTGATCGTTAATACCTTATTGAAAAAAGAACCTGTAGCAAAAGTGGTTGTCAAAACAACCTTAAGTAACCTATCCAATATTAGCAAAAGAGTGATGTCAAAATTAAATGGAACAAAATATTGGAGCGTATAATTTATTACATAAATTCAAATTATATATTCATTCGATTCTGCTTATATTATTAATTTTTTTAGTTTTAGCATAAACTAAATAATTTAATAATATGAACAACTCAAATATCTTATCACGTATTATTGATCACCTACTTTTTAAATTTAGGGTAGCGAAGAGGAAATATCAAAATAGATATGTTATACCCGATTATAAAGAGAAAAGGAAAATATTGAAAGAATATGCAATAAAATATAATTGCAAAACATTTGTTGAAACCGGAACATTTTTAGGAGATACCATTGCATCTCTTAAAGATATTTTTAAATCATTGTACAGTATTGAATTATCGAACGAGTTAGCACAAAACGCGCAAAACAAATTTAAAAATGACAATCATATTGAAATTATTCAAGGGGATAGTGGTGTTGTTTTAAAAGAAATTAAAATAACAGATAAACCTGCTTTATTTTGGCTTGATGGTCATTACTCGAGTTCATTTAAAATTGGTGATAAACTCATTCAAACGGCCAGAGGAATATCGGACACCCCTATTTTTGAGGAACTTCAAACGGTTCTAAAAAATGGATTAGAATCTAATGTTATATTAATAGATGATGCAAGATGTTTTGGAGAAGAAAAAGATTACCCAACAAAAAGAGAACTAATTAATTTCATTACTACAAGAGGAGTAAAGAAATCACAAATAAAAATAAAACGAGATATAATCCGAATAACACCAGATTAATTAACAATTAGAAGAATAACTTCATATATTCTAATATGTTCCCATTAATTAGTATTCTAACCACAGTATTTAATAGAGAAAAATACCTCGCAGAGTGTATTGAAAGCGTATTGGCTCTTAACTATCAAAATTGGGAATTAATCCTTGTAGATGATTGTTCCAAAGATAACTCTGCCAGTATTATTAAGGAATTCGCGCGGAAAGATGATCGTATCCACTTTTTTCAAAATGAGAAGAACCTGGGAGATTATCCTAACCGAAACAAAGCAGCATCTTATGCAAATGGTAAGTACCTGAAATATCTGGATGCGGATGATACCATATACAAATATTCCTTAGATTATATGGTAGATGCCATGGAAAAATTTCCGGAAGCAGCGTTGGGGTTGTCTTTTAATACAATTGACGATAAAGCACCTTTCCCCCAGGTTTCAGAACCTTCAGAAACCATCCATGCTGAATTTTTAGGTAAAAGTATCATCGGTTGCGGTCCTTCTGCCTCCATTATCAAAAACGATGTTTTTAAAGAAATTGGTGGTTTTTCAGGAAAACCATATGTGGGAGATCATGAATTATGGTTTAAAATTGGCCTTCATTATCCTATCGTAAAACTACAACCATCACTGGTATGGTGGAGAGTACATAATGAACAACAAATTGTTAATGAAAGAAAAAACCTGGATATAAGAAACATTCGTTTTCAGAATCAATTAGAGCACCTTGAAATTTGCAAGAACCAGTTATCTTCTGAAGAATTCAAGTATGCAATAGATAGAATTAAACAAAATTATGCCCGAAACCTACTTCGCTTATTGCTGACCCAAAGGCAAATATTGGGATTTATACGCTTGTTTAAGCTATCAAAATTAAGTTGGGTATATTTAATCAAAGGATTCAAAGGATATAAGTAATGCAAAAGAATCTGGTATCTGTAATTATGCCGGTATACAATGCCGAAAAGTATTTGGAAGCTGCGTTAAATTCGGTTCTGTCACAGACCTATAGAAATATTGAGGTTATTTGCATCAATGATGGTTCAAAGGACAACTCAATACATATCCTTAAAAAATTTGAGAATCAAATCGTCTTGATCAATCAGGAGAATAAGGGACAATGTGCTGCATCCAATATCGGAATTCAAACTGCAAAAGGAGATTACATTAAATTCTTTGATGCTGATGATGTAATGAATCCCGAGCATATTGAACTCCAGGTAAATAAAATAAATGGAACAGAGGATGCCATTGCTTCTTGTGAATGGGGAAGGTTCTATGATGGTAATCCATCGTCAGCAAAATTTAATCCAGAACCTGTTTGGAAAGACATGAATACGTTGGATTGGTTAAAAACTGCACTATCGCAAAAAGCTGATATGATGGGAGCGCCATTATGGTTAATACCCAAAAATATTATTCAAAAATCTGGTGGATGGGATGAACGCCTAAGCCTAAACAACGATTTTGATTTTAGCATTAGGTTGCTTTTACAAGCTAAACAAATAGTTTTTACACCTGGTGCTAAAGTTTATTATCGTTCTGGTTTAGCATCCAACCTTTCCGGACAAAAAAATATTAAATCATTTGAAGCCGCCATACTAAGCTCTGATTTAGGATGTAATAACCTGCTAAAAGCAGATCCTTCAAAAGAAATGCAACGTATTTGTGCCAACAGGTATCAACAATGGCTTTTTAGGATTTATCCTGATTTTCCCAATCTTTGCTTAGAACTGGAATCCAAAATAATGGAATTGGGTGGGAGTACTATTCAAATGGATGGTGGTAAAGTTTTTAAAATATTATCGAAAATATTAGGTTGGAAGCTAGCGAAAAAAATTCAAACCCGGATTTATAAAGCTGGCTATACACCTAAGCATCCGCATCAGCAGCATTAATAGTTCACATCCAGTCTTAATTATTTATTTTTAAAATAATACTGATCCCTGAATATGAAACGAGTAAAAAACGAAAATTTAAATCGAAAATGAAAATATTACTGGCCACCGATCCTGAAATACCGGTTCCTCCAATTTTATATGGAGGGGCTGAACGTTTAGCCTCCGATTTAATTGATGAATATATAAATGCTGGCCATGAGGTGTATTTATTGGCCAATGCGAACTCAAAAAAAGAAAATGTTGCTGGCTTCTTTTCCTGGGATGCGAATAGTTCTGTTGGTAGTAAAAACATCATTAAAAACGCCTTACAACTCCGAAAAGTATATAAGGAAGTAAAACCCGATGTTATCCACTGCTTTTCAAGATTACTTTATATCTATCCTGCTCTATTTACAACTAAAGCACTTTTTGTAAAAAGGTATGGGCGTTTTATAAGTAAAAAAGCAACCAACCTAGCCAAATCGCTTGCTGGCAAAAGATTAAAACTGGTTGCTGCGGCAAAGCACATGCTTAACCATTTAAACGATCAACAATCCTGGCAGATTATTTATAATTTTGTTGATATTGATTTTTATCAAGATAAGGATACTGAAAAAAATGGACTTTTATTTTTGGGCAGAATTGAGGATATCAAAGGTGTTAATGAAGCTATTCGCACTGCTCAGGCAACCAATCAACCGTTAACAATTGCTGGTAATATTGAACTTGAGCACCAAAATTACTTTGATACTAAAGTCAAACCCTATTTGAATGGTCGGATTACATATATAGGTCCTGTTAATAATCAGCAAAAGAGAGAATTATTTCAACATGCCAAAGCAACATTATTTCCAATTAAATGGGAAGAACCGTTTGGGATTGTAATGGCAGAAAGCCTAGCTTGCGGAACTCCTGTTATAGGTTTTAAAAGAGGTTCGGTTCCTGAAGTAATTCAGAATGAAGAGAACGGTTTTGTTGTCTCCAACGTGGATGAAATGGTTGAGGCTGTGAATAAGGTAGAATCTATAAATAGAGAAAAGGTACGTTTATCTGCCGAAGAAAAATTCTCGCGTAAAAAAGCTGCATCTAAATATTTAGAACTATTTGAATCCTTAATAGAACAAAATCGTTAGACCTAATATTTACTCAAAATTTAAACCTATCATTATAATTTCCATAAATCGGTTTACTAAAACCTAAAATTCTAACACAAGGGCTACTATAAATTATATGATGCACCCACAATCAAAAAATATACTTTTCCTTACAACAGCTAATCTAAGTATGAAACCCAGGTTAGTAAAAGAAATTCAACTAGCAAAGGAACTAGGTTACAATGTTGATTTATATGCCTTTAAAATCAATAACTGGACAGATAAAAACCACGATAATATTGTCCAAAACTTAAATATTTCTTGTACCTGGTTGTATGCCACGCGAAAAGAATTCACGGTTTGGTTTATAGCTTCAATAATTCATATAATTGCAAAAAAGTTGTGGTACCCAAACTCTAAAAGTTTAATTCTTTCGTCTTTCGCATCCAATAAAAGATCTATAATGCTATGGTTTAAATTGTTGTTCAGTTCAAAAAAAACAAAATATGATGTTGTAATAGGCAGAAATACAGCTACGATTTACCCTCTTATGTACGTTTCAATGAAACATAAGGCCAATATTGGTTTTGATGTAGAAGATTATCACCCGGAAGAAAGAATATCATGGACTAATCCGGAGATGGAGAAAAAAAGGCGCATCGTTCAAATGCAGGAAGTATTTAAAAAGTGTAGTTATATATCATTTGCAGGCTTACCCATTAAACAAGAAGTAATTAATAATTTTGATTTATCTCTTCCTGAATCAAAACTCTTAAATCTACCTAATACCTTTTCCTCTTCTGAATTTCTCGATCCAGAACAATCTCAAACAAAATCAGATAAAATCAGACTCATATGGTTTTCATTGGATATAACTGCCAACAGGGGGTTGGAAGAAATAATTGAGGCTATAAAACCAGTAAAAGATCAATTTCATCTTACATTATTCGGCACACAAGTCTCCCCTTTTTACGATGAATGGATAAAACCTAACCTTGATTTTATTAATGTAGAAAAGCCTGTTACTCAAAAACAACTTCATTACGAACTTAAAAAATACGATATAGGCCTGGCCCTTGAAATATCAAAAAACGACTATAACCGCGAGCTCACCGTTACCAATAAAATATACGCCTATTTACTATCAGGACTCTATGTATTTGCTACAAATACAAAAGGACATGAAGTTTTATTAAAAGACAGTCCGAACTTTGGATTAATTTGTGGACAAAATGCTGAAGATATGAAGAAATCTTTATTAAAAGTTTCCGATAATATAGACTTAATCAGACAAAATAAAAAAATGAGATATGAATATTCCCAAAACTATGCCTGGGAAAATGAAAAACTAAAATTGAAGGAAGCCTGGGAATCTTTAAACTCTATTTAACCCACAACGAAGGTTAGATAGCTCAGATCTTATTCAGAGTTTGGATTATGGGAGATTCCTTGCAATACTGATGGCGACCTGTTCCGGGCTTTTATCAGAAGACTTTACGGTGATAACAATCAAAATTTAAGTAATGAAAAAAATATACGTTGAACCTTTTGGTGGTTTGGCAAATAGAATGAGGACAGTAGCTTCTGCTATTAGCCTGGCTCAGGAATTAAATCGCCAGACACTTGTCATTTGGGATAATAATAAAGATTTAAACTGTAGCTTCGAAGAACTATTTAAGCCTATCGATAATGTTAAAATTATTAAAAAAGTAAAATGGCACGCTCAGGTTCGGTCATCATACCATAAAGGAAAACTAAAAAGTATAGTTATAAATATCGTTAATCGGTTTTTAGGCATTGACCATTGCATTGTTGAGCAGGACTTTCTGAAAATGGAATGGGAAGATAAATTAAACTTGAGGGCAAGGCTTACTGATAAAAAAAATATATACATTCGTACATGTCAAGAATTTTCCAATGGCAAAAAACTAATACGTTTATTTATTCCTACTGAAAAAATACAATCCACACTGAATGTATTATTAAAATCATTTAACGCCAACACATATGGAATTCATATTAGAAGGACAGACAATGAAAAATCAATTAAATATAGCCCGCTAAGACTGTTCATTGATGAAATAGATTGCTCTGTAAAGAATGTTCCTGATGTAAAATTCTATTTGGCAACAGATGATCCTGAGACGGAAGCAATTCTAAAAAACAAATTTGAGGACAGAATAATTACAGTTCCTCAAAAAAATCTGGAACGTAACAATTCTGATGGTATTAAAGCTGCATTAACAGATTTATTATTACTGGCCAACACAAAAAAAATTCTTGGTTCGTATTGGAGTTCTTTTTCAAGTGTAGCAGCATTAATCAACAATATCCCTTTGAAAATTCTTAAAAAGGATTTTTAATTCTGCCGATTTAATAACCTAAGAGATCCAACATAACTAAATTGTACTTGCAGGTAAACTACTCTTTTTTAATTATTTGATATTAAAGATTCAAAAACAAGGCTTCCGAAGTCTGAAAAAACAAAACTTATTTTGTGAGAATAAATATTGTTCAGGCAACCGTGATGCAATATTTGGTGTTTCCTTGTAAAGAATAATTAAGAAACTGTTTAAATTTTGTTTTTGTGAGTTATTTTGAGAGAATTAAGTTCTCAGATGAGCCAAAATTGATGCGAATAGCATCGCTATTTAAAGAAATTTTGCAGAAATATGAGGGCTTAAGTCGCCAAAATAAACCGAAGGATAAAACTTAAACAGTTTCTAAAAACTTTAACTGATATTAGTTATTAAAAACCTTGTAAAGTTTAAGTCTAATCAACAAAGCGTTAAATTATATTTATTTTACGAATCTGTAATTTCACCCCCTATCTATTAATTGTTAATATATGCAAACAATCCTCATCATATATCCTCATTGGCATCCCGCAAACCTTGCCGGAGTTCAACGACCTCGTTTAATTGGAAACTATTTACACGAATTAGGTTGGAAACCAAGGGTATTGACCGTAAATGAAAAATACTTTGAAGAAAAACCAGATGAGGATTTTTATAAAATCTTTTCAAAGGATTTTGAAGTTACAAGGGTAAATGCCTTTATGGTCTCAAAGCCACGCATAATAGGAGATATTGGTTTACGAGCTTTCCTTCAATTGTATATAGAGGCTAAAAGAATTATAAAGTCTGAAAATATAAACTTTATTTGGATTCCAATCCCTTCATTTTACAATGCTCTATTGGGGCGTTTATTATTTGAAAAGACAAAGATTCCTTATGGTATTGATTACATAGACCCTTGGGTACGAGACATTAGCAACCAAAAAAATATTAGAGCTGTTTTTAGTCAATGGATAGCAAGAATTTTGGAACCTATTGCTATTAAAAAAGTAAGCGTAATTAGTGGCGTATCAACCCCTTATTATGATCCTGTTATTCAACGAAATTTCCCGGATAAATATAATCTTTTACTTAATTCCTCAGTTCCACAAATCAACAAATCAACAAATCAACCGATTACTCACGTTGGTATGCCTTACGGTTTCGACTCCAACGATCATAATATTAAATTGGAAGGAATTGAATATCCATGGGAGAACAGTGATAAGTTATCAATACTCAATGACCAGTTAACAGCTAATGATGAAAACAAAAAACGCAAAACGCAAAACTCATCACTCTCCTCTCACAACCCAAAAGTCTGGCTCTACGCTGGTGCATTCCTTCCTAATAGTCATATCCTGATGGATGCATTTTTTCAGGCTATTGCAGAGTTACGTAAACAAGGACAATGGGATGAGAATATAAAACTTTGGTTTATTGGAACAGGCCCCTACCCTGCCAAAAGAATTACCGCTTATGCCAAAGATCAACAGATAGATGATATTGTTTATGAAAACCGTGAAAGATATCCATTCTTACATATACTCAATTACTTATCGGCTGCTGATAGTGTTATGGTTATAGGTAGTACAGAAAAGCATTATACTGCTAGTAAAACCTATCAATCCATTCTCAGTAAGCGACCAATTGTCTGCATTTTCCACCACGAAAGTAGTGCCATAAAAGTTATGGAAGACTGCAAAGCAGATCAATTCACAGTAAGATACAAACCGGAAATGAAACAGATAGACATCGTTTCTGAATATAAAAAGGTCTTACTAAAAAGACTTAAATCAGAAGAATGGAACCCGGATTACTCTTCCCTAGATCAATACTCCGCAAAAGAATCTGCAAGAAAACTTGTTGAGGCTATTGAGAAAGTTATTTAAGAGTGTAATACTTAATTAAAATAATCAGTTATACAACCTGAATATGAAGCGCCTTGCCATAATAACAACTCACCCTATCCAATACAACGCCCCATGGTTTTCAATGTTGGCTAAACGTCAAAAAGTGAAACTAAAAGTATTCTATACTTGGCCTCAAGCAATTGATGGTTTTGACGATCCTGACTTTAAAACTAAAATATCTTGGGATATCCCCCTACTAGATAACTATGAATATACCCTCATTAAAAATACATCTACGAATCCATCTTCTAAATCCTGGAATGGAATAGTTAATCCAACATTGATTTCTGAAGTATCTAATTTTTGTCCTGATATTGTTTTAGTTTTTGGATGGAAACTTAGGAGTCACTTTTTATTAATGAAACATTTTCGTAATAAAATTCCAATATGGTTTAGAGGTGATTCAACATTATTAGATGAAATTGGTGGTTTAAAAGATATTCTAAGAAGGAATCTTCTCAAATTTATATACAAGTATATTGATAAAGCTTTATATGTAGGAACGAACAATAAAGCATATTTTAAAAAGCATGGATTAATTGAAAAACAATTACTTTATGTTCCTCATGCAATAGATAATGCAAGATTTTTAGATGATTCTGAACATAAATATGAATCAAAAGCTAAAAACATGAGAAAGGAACTTGGTATAAATGAAGCTAATACTACGATATTATTTTCTGGTAAATTAGAATCTAAAAAAAATCCTTTGTTTTTACTTAAAGCAATTAATGAAATAAATAAATCTAAAATAAAATCCAAAATCAACCTTATTTTTGTAGGTTCTGGACCATTAGAGCATGAACTTAAGTCTTCGACACAAGGCGATGTAAATATTCACTTCCTGCCGTTTCAAAATCAATCCATGATGCCCATAATCTATAGATTAAGTGATATATTTTGTCTTCCTTCTCAAGGTCCTCAGGAAACATGGGGATTAGCAATTAATGAAGCCCTTGCATGTGGAAAACCTGTTTTGGTAAGTAATAAAGCTGGATGCGCTATAGATTTAGTAAATAATAATGTTGGAAGAATTTTTAATTCTAATGATATTGAAAATCTAAAATCCAAAATAATTGATTTAATTAGAATAAAAATAGATGAAAAAACATGTCAACAACATATATCTAATTGGAGTTTTGAGACAATTTGTAATAATATTGAAAATGAAGTCATAAACAATATTTATAGTAATACATGAATAATCAAAGAAATCTAGTTTTATCATTCATTTGTTTCTTGCTCTTTCTTGTTTTGGGTTCATACTTTTGGACGGCTATTGGGATGGGTATTTCGTTGTATTATTTTATGAAAGTAATTGACGACATGGGTGAAAGAATTCCAATAGTTGATTTAATGACTGCAATGGCCGCTTTGCAATGGATTGTTGGACCATTTATTGATTATCATAATGAAACTACACATTATAAATATCACATGTATGTTAGTGAAGAAACATATATGAACTTCGTTGTTCCAGCGGTAATTCTTTTTAGGGTAGGAACAATAATTTATAAAGACAGGATTAACTTAGAAGAGCTTGCACAAAGAGTTAATAAATTATTAACTAGTCATCCGCGTTTACCTTATTTTTTAATTACCATTGGATTACTTATCCCTTATTTATCTCCATTATTACCCGCATCATTAAAATTTATTTTCTTTTTATTATCCAATACAAAATATATTGGTGCCATATACTTGATTTTTTCTAAACGAAGTGACAGGTGGCTTATTTTTTCAGCCACAATGGCATTTACAGCTCTAGCTTCTTTAGCAGCTGGTATGTTTCATGATTTATTATTATGGGCAATGTTAACTTTTACATTTGTTTCTAGAGAGTTAAAACTATCTTTTTCTTCTAAATTACTGTATGCCTTAGCAGGAATTTTCTTAGCCATTACCATACAATCGGTTAAAGCTCAATATAGGGATATGGTTTGGTACAAAGGTTATGGAGGCAATAAATTAGTCCTATTTTTAAATCTAGCTTCAACTCAATGGGCTTCTGGTACCATTTTCACTCCTACCTCCGAAACAGATATGAATGTTAGACTTAATCAAGGATGGATTATATCTGCAATAATGAATCATGTTCCTGAAAAACAACCTTATGTTAATGGATCTACCATTTCAGAAGGTATTGAGTCAAGTCTTCTACCTCGTTTTTTATCACCTGGAAAAAAAAGAGCGGGAGGACAAGAAAACTTTAGAAAATTTACAGGCTTAGATCTTGGTGAAAATACAAGTATGGGTATTAGTTTAGTAGGTGAAGGATGGGCTAATTATGGTTACTGGGGGGGACTATTATTTATGTTCCTATGGGGACTATTTATTTCTTGGTTTTGGAGTAAATTAATTAATTTATCAGGTACCTTCCCTACTCTTCTTGTATGGAGTCCCATTTTATTTTTACAAGTTGTTAAGGCAGAAACAGAATTTGTTGTTGTACTAAACCATTTAATTAAATCAACAATGTTAATTTTTGGACTTTTGTGGTTTATTAGACAACAATGGGGCATAAGAATATAAAACTGATAACTAATAACAATAAACCTTTGAATAAGACTTTACTATATTTACAATATTAAATCTTTCAACATTTTTAAGTCCTTTTTCTATAAAGTGAATTCTGAGTATATTATTATCTATTAATTCTAATATTGAATTACTTATCCCCTCAATACTATCAGGGCAAACCAATAATGCAGAATCTCCCGCTACTTCTTTCATAGCTCCAAAGTTGGACGTTATTACAGGTCTTCCAATGGCTTGGGCTTCAATAATCGGTAATCCAAATCCTTCATAAAAACTCGGAAAACAAAGAATATCACAACGTTTATAAGCATCAATTATTTGTTCATATGGCACATGCACAAGATTTTCAATTCGTAAATTATATCTACTTATCAAATCTTGTTGTTTTCGTGTAATTTTACCTACTAAAATTATCCTAATGTTGTCTTCACATTGCTTCTTTGAAATTAAACTTCCAACAGCTTCAAATATACCTTCTACATTTTTATTCGATTTAGTACCAATTACCAATATACAAGGAGCTTTGTCATCAAATTGCTTTGGATAGTATTCTAAATCATTTGGTAATGGATTAGGTATAACAACAATTTTATTGGGATTGCAACCTGTCCATTCTATTAATCGATTTTTAGTATGCTCAGATATTGCAGTAACAATTTGTGCCCTTTTTACAGGTATACTTACCCAAAGTAGTTTTAAAATATTGAAGCGCCATCCCTTGTATGCTGTTAATGATTCCAGGTCATGATACGTTACAATTAATCCTTTTCTCGGTAATGCTAATGCAACAAATGTAATATCACCTGTAATATGATTTATTTCACCCTTGTTTTTCCAAACTTCTACCAATGCTTTAAGCCTTCCATACCATCCGTTGGTTCCATTCTTTAACTTATAAATTTCCGGTTGAATGTTTGATGGTAAATTTGATATAATTGCTTCAAAAACCTTTTCTATACTAAAATATTGTGGCCTTGGTTTTCTAAAGAAATAAGTAACGACAGTCCTTTTCATATATGACTATAACTTTCAAAATTTAACAAGTAAAACTCTTGGCAACATCTGCCCATTCGTCGGTGGACCATTTATAACTACCTTTAACTGTACTTATGTGCATCTTATGGTAATCTTTCTCATTCATACACATCACCATACGCATTTTATCCTTTAAATCTTCCAAACTCTTATTTTTAAAAATATAACCATTCCTTCCTTGGTCAATAAATAAAGAAGCTGCCCCAACCACATCTGAACATATTACGGGAAGTCCAGAACACATCATTTCATGTATAACAACTCCCCATGCCTCTTTCTTTGAAGGAAGAACAAAAAAACTACATTCTTTTGCAAGCTCCTTTAATTGTTCCGATTTTAAATATCCATAATGTATAATTCGAGGATCATTTTTTATTTTAATTACCCCATCCCCAACACAATGAAGGATCCATTCATTATTAAATTCCAGATTTAATTCTTTAAAAGCTTTAGCTAACAAAGAAAGGTTTTTTTCCTTAACAAAACGTCCTATAAATAAAATACCTTTTTTCTTTTCTCTTATTTCTTGCAATTCAATAACAGTACTAAACAACTCAACATCTGCGCTATAACAACCCATCTTTATTTGACTATTTGGAAAGCCAAGTCTTGATGCATAAGATAATTGTGGTATCCCTGCAATCCAAATATGAGTAAATATCTTATTAAGTATTTTCCTTCCTCCTAATACCCAAATTCTTTGCCTGAAGATTCCAGACCATATATTATCCATTAAAAGAACAATAGGAATTGTTCTTTTAAAACTATAACACACTTTCAAATATGTTAAATCTCTCCAGCCACTGCAAAAAAGTTTCGTTGGATTTATTGATTCTATTAATTTTAATAAACTTCTAGGATTACTATACTCTTCTCTACAATAAAGTTTAATGAACTTATTCGAAGGTAATTCATAAGGAACTTCTGTTTTATTCCTATGATAAATAATATATACTTTATCTCCATTAACCGCAAGTTTTTTTAAACAGGCTATTAAATAATTCGTTAAACCTCTATATAAAAAGCAGTAAGTATTCATTAATGACATTAATCAAGGAAAGTATATACATTTAATCATTAAACAAGCGCTTATACGTATCAATAAGATCTGGATTATTAACAAATTGTTCCGCTCTCCTTTTAGCCCCATTTGACAAGTCTGCAAATTCAATTTGATCCATATAAAGCATTCTAGTCAACACGTCTCTCCAGCTATTAATATGTGCATTATTTCCTATGTTTCCATCTGTCTTATCCCATAATGGTAAATCCCAACCACACATATTTGATTCTAAATCTTTCCATGGTGTTTGATCGCTTATAATAACAGGGCGACCGGACATAAAACTTTCTAAAATAACATGTCCAAAATTCTCGCCTCGGGAAGGTAAAAATAATGCATGATATTGTTGAATAATAGTACCTACTTCTTCAGAATCAACAATTCCCTTATATTTCACCTTTATATGGTTAGGAAGTTTTTTTATAACTTGCTCACATTGACTCCAATATGATTGATTGTAAATATGACCATATAGATCAAAAATAACCTCTCCTCCATCAAGACTCAACTCCGAAAGTTTTTCAATTGCAAATAATGTATTTTTCTCGGGTGAGATACGTGCCATACTAACTAATCGAAGTTTACCTCCTTCTTTAGTTATTGATTTATCACTTGGAAACTTCTTTTTAGGTAGATTATTTGCAACATAACAATTTGCATTAGGATTTATCTCTCGCAGCACATCTTCATTTTCCACATTGTTTGTAACATGAAATCTAACATTCCTATATAAACCAATTGCCTTTACAAATTTTAAGAATAATTTCTTTTTATAACCCTTAACATGTATTGCACTTTTTGCAAGCATACCTCTTGGCGCAACAATTACTTTTCCTTGAAATTTCTTAGAAACTAATAATGGTAAAATTGAATACTTAATTGAATATATTCCATTTATGTATATGATGTCAAAATCTTCAGAATTTAAAAGTTCACGATAAGTTGATAATTTTTGATTTTTATAAGAAGCATAAAACACTTTCACTCCATCAGAGAAATCTACCCAAGCATCAGACTTAATACTTTCATATGGTTTATTCTCTGTATAATCAGTATTGCGAGTTATTATATAGAAGTCATAATAGTCTTTCAAGTAGTCAACCATATTAGCCATGGAGCGAACTGGTCCCCCTGCTTTATATCCGGGTAAAAACCAATCTATAAAAATTAAAATCTTTTTTCGTTTACACATTATTTGACCTTTGCGGATAAAGATAATAAATATGAACTTGTTTAGATCAAATTAAAATTTCATTACTTTGTATTCTATTATGCATAATGGTATTACAGAAAATAATTTTACAGCTGAAGAAAATTACATATTAAGTATTCTTAGAAAGGATGGTATTCCAGATTCTTTTTATGGATCAATAGAAAAAGCACATCAATTCGCTCTTAAAAACGGTCTTTCCCCATTTGTATTTCATACTATTAAAGATTCTAATAATCAAAACATTCCTTTTGAATTATACAATCTCTTAAAAAGAGATTATTTAAATGCCCTTTTTCGAAACATAAAGATTCAAGCTGTATGGAAGGAATTAAAACAAATATTTAATGAGAACAATTTAACTTTTGTGCCTCTTAAAGGTGTTTTTTTAGCGGAAAATGTTTACCCTGATTTCAATACTCGTCCAATGAGTGATATAGACGTGCTTTTATTTAATGATGATGCAAAAAAAGTCTTCGATATCTTGAAAAACAAAGGAGCTATAATTTTTGATGAAAAATCTGCGGAACATGATAAAAAAACCGGACATCATTTACCAGGAATATACCTCAACGATGTTCTTATTGAACTACATACCAGCTTGTTTCCTTTGGATATGAAATATCAGATCCCTAACGAAATTCTACAAAAGAAACTAATAACAAAAGGAAATGAATGCCATTTACACCCTCTGCATAATATGGCATATCTTTGTTTACATACTTATACAACAATGAGGCGAGGAGGTGTAAGATTAAGTTGGTTTTTAGATCTCATTTTACTTTCTAAACTAAACTCTTTCAAAAACTTATCTCCTGATTTCGTTAAAGAGCTAAAAACAATTAATATTTGGGAACCTGTTATTGATATACTAACAAAAGCAGAATTTATTTTTGAGTATCGATTTAAATTTTTAAATAACGAAACCAGAAAATTTCTAACCAATAATGAAGCTAACCGTTTTATCGAATTTATTCAACAATCTGAACAACAAAAAACCGATTATAGCTACACAATTGTTTGGGAAAGATTGAAAAATACTAAAGGATTAAAAAATAAACTTCGTTTTATTAAAAGTGCATTAACTAGAGGTGGTAAAAAAAATCCTTTGTCCATTTTAACACGTTTTTTTTCTATATGCATCCGTTTAATTAGAGCATTTTTTTCAAAACAATATTAAATATTGAATTCAAATCATTTCAAATAGTGCTTAATTATTACATTTGTCATTAATAACAAATAAGTATATATGCAAAACAAAGTTGTGATTATTACAGGAGCCTCATCTGGAATTGGACTTGCACTAGCCAAAGAATTTGCACAAAGAGGATCTAAATTGGTATTAGCCGCAAGATCTTCTGATAAATTAAAAGAAATAGAAGATGATTTAAGAAATCAGGGAAATGAAGTTTTAAGCATAACTACCGATGTAAGTCTTGAAGAAGATTGTAAAAATATGGTTAAAAAAGCTGTTGAACATTTTGGTAGGATAGATATACTAATAAATAATGCTGGTTTATCTATGCGTGCACTTTTCAAGGATGTTGACATATCTGTTCTTAAAAAGTTGATGGATGTTAATTTCTGGGGAACTGTATACTGCACAAAATATGCTTTGCCTTATTTACTAGAATCTAAAGGATCGGTAACCGGAATATCATCTATTGCCGGATTTATTGGTTTGCCTGCCCGAACAGGTTATTCCGCTAGTAAGTATGCTATGCATGGTTTCCTTGAAACTTTAAGAGTTGAGAACCTAAAAAATGGCTTGCATGTATTAATTGCCGCTCCAGGTTTTACAGCATCTAATATTAGAAAAACAGCATTAACAAATGATGGTTCGCAACAAGGAGAAACTCCAAGGAAAGAGGATAAAATGATGTCGGCGGAAGAAGTTGCAAAACATGTTGCTAACGCCATAAAAAAAAGAAAATCTACTTTGATATTAACTTTTGTGGAAGGAAAACTAACTGTATGGTTGAAAAAATGGATGCCAAGATTGCTTGAGAAATTAACTTACAACCATATGGCTAAAGAACCTGATTCACCTCTTAATAGCTAAAAAAATAAAATAAAAAAGGGGCTTTTGAAGCCCCTTTTTATTTTTAATTGTTATTATAATTTCCAAATTCTCTTTGTGCTTTAAGCAAATTACCTAAATGTAAAATTAAGTTTTGAGTTTCATGTAGTATATTTAAATACAACATGCTATTGACTGTACTAGTTTTTTCTTTTTTAATACGCTTTAATTGCTTTTTCCTTAAATCTTTTAAACCTTTCACGTTAGCTAATATCTCATTATAGATCACATCTAAATCTTCAAACTCTCCTTTTTTAATAGTATTAATTACCTTACCAATAAGTATATCAACTTCTTTTATAAGTGCATCAATATCCTCAAACTGGTCTTCTGTAAATGGAGCATGATTGTTATCTAAATGTTTATAACATGGTTTTACAATAAAGGTAAGAGCATGTGCTGATTCTCTTAAATAATCAATGACCTGCACATAATGTAAACTTGAATCAATATCTGACTCTTGAAGCTTTTTAACAGTCTTACAGATGTTATCTTTATATTTCTTAATAGTTGTATTTAATTGATCAACATCTCTTGTTTTAAACTTAAGTTCTTTTCTATTTTCATTCTGAAAACAAATTAAAGATGAAGAATATAGCTCTGAGATATTACCTAAAGACATTGTTATATTATTTGTACAATTATCGAACAACACTTTAGCAATATCTTTCCCTTCAATTTCTTCAAAATCAATTTCATCAGTTTTAATTTTTTCTGATCTTCTTTTTTTACTAATTACCTGCGTTCTGTAAATAAATACCATAGACATAGCAATTAATGCAAAAACAGAATAAACACCACCAAAATAAATGATATTAGCAATAATAAAACAAGCAGTAAATGCCGAAAAAGCCGTTAAAAACCATCCTCCAATTACAGATAAAACACCAGTTACACGATAAACTGCACTTTCTCTACCCCATGCTCTATCAGTTAAAGAACTTCCCATAGCAACCATAAAAGTAACATATGTAGTTGATAATGGAAGCTTAAATGAAGTAGCAATAGATATAAGAATACTCGCAACAACTAGATTTACAGACGCCCTTAACATATCAAATGCCGGAGCTTCGTCACCTAGTTTCATTCTTTTTTCTTCATATATGGTAGAATCAAATTGCTTATTAATTCTTTCTTTAACATTTTCCGGAATCATTTTATTAACATATACTGATGCACTCACTGCTGTATGCACTACCGCACGAGCAAGGTATGATGATCCAAATCGCTCTTCTCCTTCTTGTTGCCTGGCCAAGTCTAAGGATGTCTTTACAACACTACGTGCTTTTTTAGAAGTCCATAATGTAACAACCATTATCAATCCAGCAATAATAAGCAAATAAGTGTCAGTCTGAATTGCTCCGGCCAATGATTCCATTAGAAGATTATCCCCTTCAACTCCGGAATCTCTATATATTTTAAAAGATTCGAATCCAGCGAGGGGTACTCCAATAAAATTAACCAAATCATTCCCAGCAAACGCCATTGCTAAAGCAAAAGTTCCTACTAATACAGTTAACTTTAATATATCTGTTTTAAAAATCACTCTCATTAATTGAAGCAAAATGGTCCATCCTGCAAAACAAATACCGATAATTTGAACAGTATTTTCTTTAATCCATGTTTTGGTTTCAGGATCCATAAAAGAAGCTCCTCTTGCTCCTTTTATCAAAATAAAATATGTTATAGAAGTAATTGCAATTCCTCCCCATAGTGCTGCTAGATACTTTAATCTTTTATCATAGTTAAATGAAAAAGCCAACCTTGCAATATATTGAATTAAAGCCCCTACAGAAAAAGCAACAACTACAGATAATAAAATCCCTCCAATTATTGTTAGTGCTTGAGAAGTATTAATGTAATCTTTTAACGGTATATCAGGATTATTAGAGACTTTTATAATTGAAATTGCAATTGCACCACCCAAAAGCTCAAATACAATTGAAACTGTGGTTGAAGTAGGCATCCCAAATGTATTAAATATATCTAATAATAATACATCTGTGATCATAACTGCTAAGAATATGATCATAATCTCCGAAAAGTAAAAATACTGGGGATTAAAAATTCCTTTACGAGCAACTTCCATCATTCCACTCGAAAATGTTGCTCCAATGAAAATTCCAATGGCAGCAATAATCATTATTATTTTAAATGGAGCAGCTTTTGCACCTAATGCAGAATTTAAAAAATTAACAGCATCATTACTTACTCCTACAATCAGATCTGAAATTGCTAGTACAAAAAGAACAACTACTAGAACTACATAAATATTTTCCATTAATTTCCCTAATTTATATATTAAATAGTGGCGCAAACATAGGTAGTATTCATACCTTGTTTATTTGCTTAATATTAATTAAATGTTAACAGAATTTTAACCGCTAACAAGAAGATATTGCTATTAAATAATAATAAATACTCTTATTTTCAATACCTAAACACTAGTATTCTGTACATTATTTACATATAATACTATTTTTTCGTGCATTTTTGTTTAGTAAATATTAGATTTATAATATCAGGCAAATATATTACACCTTTTTTAGTAACAAAAAATATTAAGTTTATTTGTGTGAATTAAATTTCAACATGCCATTTTTTCTCCTATTTTTGTTCACCTTTAAAATCCTTTGTTATTAAAAATATAAGTATGTTGATAAACTATTAAAGTGTCAATAATTATCGTTTACAAACTACTTATTTATCTGAATCCAAATTAAATTTAGAAATTTGTAATTAATAGCTTATATTATAGATAAAGTTATACCTTTTATTAACCTAAGGTATAGTAGAATAAGTTTCTTAAAATGTTATTACAGTATTTTATTGACGGTATTATAATCGGTATGTCGGCTTCTATTCCTTTAGGTCCGATTGGTGTTTTGTGTATCCAACGTACCCTAAACAAAGGAAGGTTATCTGGCTTTATATCAGGAATGGGAGCTGCATTTAGCGATACAATTTATGCAGTTATAGCTGGCTTTAGCCTCTCTTTTATAATAAGTTTCATCGAAAAGCAATTATTGTATATCCAAATATTTGGTGCACTTTTATTAATTATTTTAGGCGTCAGAATTTTCTACAGTAATCCCGCCGTACAACTAAGAAAACAAAAAAGAGGTAAAGGAAATTTATTTCAAGACTTTATTTCCACTTTTCTAATAACAATTTCAAATCCACTTGCAATATTTTTATTTTTAGCTTTTTTTGCTGGTTTTGGAGCTGTTAAGCCAGGTGATGACGCAACTAAACATTTTATGCTAATTACTGGTGTTTTAGGAGGAGCTTCTTTATGGTGGTTTACACTTTCTTCGTTAATAAGCCTTTTTAAGTCCAAAATTAACCTTAGGAGATTATGGTGGTTAAATAAAATTGCTGGTGCTACAATTGTTATTCTGGTCGTAATTGCATTTGTTATTTTTTTAATCGACAATCCTTTAGATTAGATATAAAAGGTATCTCAACATGATAGCTGAGATACCATCATTATTTAAAAATTTATCTGAATCTTACTTTAGTACTTTCATTTATCCAAGAACCTAATTTATAAGAATCTCCTTCTTGTAGTCCATGAAAGAAACCTGTTTCCTTATCAGGAATATATTTTGAATATAAGGCAATTTGCTTATCAGCTTCTACTCCACATTCTGGATCAATATTTTTTGCTTTATAAAAATTATCTATTGCTACCCAATAGACTGTAGCATGATCAAACTCGTCTTTACCGTACCCATTACTTCCCGTTGCATAAATATTTCCAATAAGCATGTATGGTTTTCCCCAATCTCCCTTTAACGAAATCGCTTGACGTGCATATTGGCGAGCTTGTTGATAGTTCTTATTTTGAGCAAATTCCAATACTCCTAACTCATAATAATACTTCGATTTTATATCTTTTTCTTCGCATATATCAATTGCTTTTTTATAATATTCTTGCGCTTTTGAAAAGGTATTCTTTTTAATGAACATCTTTGCCAAATGATATGCAGATGAATGCGATGGATTTATTTGATAGTTTTTTTCAACAACAGTGTAATATAATTCTGAATCATTACAATCTAATTTTTCTAGTAAATTTACTATTCGCTCAATATTTTCAGGATTTTCACTGTCTGCATTAAATTGATCTGTTAATAATGGTACTAAAGAACTACAATTTGCAACATCTCCTTTGATCAGAATTTCTTCACATCCATTTCTTATTTTTTTTATCCGCTCTATATTTGAACTACTTGCATTAGCTAATTTTACATCTAAAACTGTAGAAATAGTTATAAAATCATTAATAAATTGAGATGCATTGACATCTCCATGTTTCATCAAACTTTGCGAAGTTTTTAACCATGTAAACAATACAACATCTTCGCTCCTATCCCCCATTAGTTCAAATGATTTTGTAAACCAACTATATGCATCCTTCATTGATTTAACATCTCCCCTTCTATATTTCATCAAATCAGTTGCTTTTCTACCCAATATCCAACCCTCGGGATACTTGGGATGAGAGGAATAATACTTTATCCTTTGATCATAAATCATCATAATAGTATCAACAACCTCATTTTTACGCTCCTTAGTTTTTGCCTTTTTATAATAATGGCTATAAAGTTTTATCCCATCTGAATAAAGCTTAACACTTGTTTGGGGACAATTTTTAAACATATAATTCCACGGTTCCACTGTATAATCATACATCTTCTTTTTTAAGTTCAAAGAATACATTGAAAACATCTTTAAACATTCAATACTATCAGATTCACTTTCATATTTCGGAACTTTTTGTCCTGCAAAGGTACTTGTTACAAAAACAAGCATACCCAATAATCCAATATAACTCTTCATATAATTCGATTTAAAATTAAATACTAAACAACTTTTTTTCCATTTTATGGTTTTAAAACCATACTAAACTTCTTTTCAACAACCTTGCCAAGCCAAACTAAAAAACTTTCATTCTGACAGTTACAAAACCCACACACATAAACCAACACCTAAATAAACTGTACGTTTTGAATCTCTTTTGTTCGGAAACGAACAAGATAATTCCTGTTAAAATTTATATTTGTATTTTTTTACTTAAACTTTCAGTATGGAGTCTATCATCAGTTTTTTCAAGAAAAAAGTAAGCCAGTTTCCTAATAATACATTATTATGGGAAAAAGACAATCAGACCTATAAACCCACAACTTATGAAGAAACATGTGGTCTAGTTAAACAGCTTGCTATTGGACTTAAAGAATTTGAAATAAAAAATGGCGATAAGATTGCATTGCTATCTGAAGGAAGGAATCTTTGGTTAATAAGTGAACTAGCTGTTTTGAGTAATAGGGCAATTACAGTACCCCTATCGGTTAAACTAGAAGCCGACAATGATTTAATTTTCAGACTTCAACATTCAGAATGTAGTTTTATAATAACATCAGAAAATCAACTACAAAAGATAAGATCCGTTAAAAGCCATCTAACTAATCTAAAGAAGATAATAGTTTTTACTCCTAACATTCCTCTGGAAAGTGATGAAATTGATATTCAAGAACTTTTCGATCTAGGGATAAGAAAACTGGATGAGGAAAACTTAATATATGAAAATATCATTGAAGATGTTTCTCCTGACGATATTGCTACCATAACATATACTTCAGGAACTACAGCTCAGCCAAAAGGTATAATGCTATCACAAAGAAACTATACTGCCAACGTTGAGCAAGCATTTAGCTACATAGATATACCATCACACTATAGAACATTAGTAGTACTACCTTGGGATCATGCATTTGCACATACAGCCGCATTATATTCCTTTATGGATACTGGAGCTAGTGTTGCTTCAGTTCAAGTTGGGAAAACTCAACTAGAAACTTTAAAAAACTTCTCAAATAATATAAAAGAAATTCAACCTCATGTTTTAATGAGTGTACCTGCAATGGCAAAAAACTTTAAAAAAAACATTGAGAAAGGAATTGAGCAAAAAGGTAAAACTACAAACAACTTATTTCAATTTGCATTAAAACTTTCATATTGGTACAATGGTACTGGAAATAATAAAGGAAAAGGGATAAAATTTTTAGCTAAGCCATTAATAAACTTATTCAACAAACTAATTTTTAGCAAAATTAAAGTTGGTTTTGGTGGTAATCTTACTTATTTTATAGGTGGAGGAGCATTACTTGATATTGATCTTCAGCAGTTCTTTTATGCAATTGGAATCCCAATGTATCAAGGATATGGTTTAAGTGAAGCTTCCCCGATTATTTCTGCAAACACACCCAAATACCATAAACTGGGCTCTTCGGGTAAAGTTGTTAATAACCTTGAAATAAAGATTTGCGACGAAGATGGTAATGAATTAAATAATGGAAAGCTTGGTGAAATTGTGATTAGAGGAGAAAATGTAATGAAAGGTTACTGGAGAAATGAAGAAGCTACAAAAGAAACTATTAAAAATGAATGGCTCTATACTGGTGATTTAGGTTATTTAGATAGTAACAACTATCTATATGTTAAAGGTAGATTTAAAAGTTTGTTAATTGGTTCTGATGGAGAAAAATACAGTCCTGAAGGAATCGAAGAAGCTATAATTGACCATTGTGATCTTATTGATCAGATTATGCTCTATAATAATCAAAATGCATACACAATTGCGGTAGTTGTACCCAATATCGAAAAAATTAATTCTCTTGCAGAAATTAATAATTTTAATCAAATTATTTTATTAATTGAACAGCAATTAAATCAATTTAAAATTGGGGGCAGACTATCAACTATGTTTCCGCAAAGATGGTTACCTTCAACATTTGCTGTTGCATTTGAACCTTTTTCTGAACAAAATAAATTAATAAATAGTACGATGAAAATGGTTAGAGATAAGGTAGCAAATTATTTTTTCGAAGAAATAAAAATATGTTATTCTCCTGAAGGCAAAATTATTGAAAATTCTAAAAATATCGACAATCTAAAAAAACTGATCAATAGCTAAAAATTATAGAAAAATAAGATAATATAATGATTGCTATATAAAATTACATGCTTAATAAGCTAATTTATTGTAAAAAAAAGCCGATAAGTGTTTATGGAATAAGATTAAGTTATATTTTTGCAGATGTGAAAATAAAATAATAGTGATAAAATGAATGTTAAATTTACATTTTGTCGCTATTTTTATTAGAAATACAAGGTTTATTGTGTTATATTAATTCTATAATTTATTTAATATTGTTAGAATGTTCAGTTGTTGGATAAAATTGAATAAAAAGATTTTTCTTTTTTTAAACTTTTTGTCATTTTTACACGTAATAAACCTGTCGATAAACTAATCTAAATGCTACGATACCTTAATAAGGCGCTATTAGCCTGTATCATAATACTTTTTTGTACTCCTGCATTCTCTCAATTTAGAAGGAAGCAAAATGAGTTTTTAAAAGGTTTAAAAATACAGCCTAAAGCTGGTCTAAATATGTTTTTTGGAGATTTAGTCTCAGAATCAAGAATGAACTACGTATTCGGAGTAGTGGGAGAAAAAGAACTAATGCCATTCTTAAATGCCAGAATTGATGTTAATTATGGATCAATGAAAGGAACACAAATCAATCCTGATTACGTTGATCCATATGCTACTTTTGAAAATACATTTATACAATTTAATGTTGGAGCTTCATTTAGACCTTTAGATTTAGCATATGGATTATTTAAGCAACGCTTGTTTAATCCTTATGTTATCGGAGAGTTTGGCATTATTCAATTTAGTGCTACTGAATATTGGGGACCTGGTGGTCCTACTGAGTATGTTGAGCCAGGCTCCGTCTGGAGAGAAGTAAGCGGTATAACACCTGGTATCTCTTTTGGGGGTGGTGTTAATTTTTATTACAGTTCCCATTTAAGTTTTACTTTAGAATTTATAGGAACAAAAGCTTTTTCTGATCAGTTGGACGGTCATGATGAATGGTATGCTCGTTATGGAGAACCCGAACAATATACCGTTACTACCGATGCGAGTGACTTCTTTTACGTGGGTACAGTTGGAGTTACTTATCTGTTTGACGATAGTCAATGGAAAAACTCTCCAAAGTATAACAGAAAAGCCTACTTAAGAACAAGGAGCTTATATAAAAGTAACAGAGGTAAAAAATATAAACGACCTAGTAAGCGGAAAACTAAACGATATAGAAGAAGATAAATATAAAAAGCTCCAAATTGGAGCTTTTTTATTTCATTCACCTCTTCAATTCAATCCAAAAGAACAATTATTGGTTAATTTTGAGTATAATTAATTTAAGCCTATTAACATGGATTTAAAAATAATATCCGAATTTAAACCAACAGGCGATCAACCTCAAGCCATAGAACAATTAGCTAAAGGTATAATCGATAATTCACCTCATCAAACTTTGCTTGGTGTAACTGGATCAGGAAAAACATTTACAGTAGCAAATGTTATTGAGAAAGTACAAAAACCAACATTAGTTTTAAGTCACAATAAAACTTTAGCTGCTCAACTTTATGGTGAGTTTAAAAACTTCTTTCCTGAAAATGCAGTTGAATATTTTGTTTCCTATTATGATTATTACCAACCCGAAGCTTATTTACCTGTTACAGATACATATATCGAAAAAGATTTATCAATTAATGACGAAATCGAAAAGCTAAGACTAAGTGCAAGTTCCTCCTTGTTATCCGGCAGAAAAGATGTCATTGTAGTTTCTTCAGTATCATGCCTATATGGCATTGGCAATCCTGAAGATTTTCATGCAAATGTTACAAGCCTAGAAGTTGGCCAAAACATTGGTAGAAACCAACTTTTAAAACAATTAGTTGATAGCTTATATTCGCGCAACGAGATTGAATTTAACCATGGGAATTTTAGAGTAAAAGGTGACAATGTAGAAATTTATCCTGCATATGCTGATAATGCGTATCGCATTGGTTTTTGGGGAGATGAAATTGAAGATATTACCGTATTTGATCCTATCAATGGAACTACTTTATCCCAAAGAGATGATATACTCATATATCCAGCAAACCTATTTGTTACAACAAAAGAACGTATTCATTTGGCAATAAAAATGATTCAAGATGATTTGTTGGATCAAATTACTTATCTTAAAGACATTGGTAAACATATAGAAGCCAAGCGAATTGAAGAAAGGGTTACATATGATTTGGAGATGATAAAGGAATTAGGGTATTGTCCTGGTATAGAAAATTATTCTCGTTATTTTGATGGTAGAAACGAGGGTTCCAGACCATTCTGTTTATTAGATTATTTTCCCGAAGACTTTTTAATGGTAATAGACGAAAGCCACGTTACTATTCCACAAATTAGGGCTATGTATGGTGGAGACAGATCCCGAAAGGAAACTTTAGTTGAACATGGCTTTAGATTGCCCGCTGCTTTAGATAATCGCCCTTTGAAGTTCGAAGAATTTGAAGATGTTGTTAGTCAAGCCATTTATGTTTCGGCAACTCCTGCTGATTATGAAATAGAAAAAAGTGAAGGTGTAATTGTAGAACAAATAATCAGACCCACAGGATTACTTGATCCAATTATTGAAGTTCGACCAAGCTTAAACCAAATTGATGACCTATTAGAGGAAATTAGACGAAGAATTGAAGTTAAAGAAAGAGTTTTAGTTACTACTCTTACAAAAAGAATGGCTGAAGAACTAACTTCATATCTACAAAAATTAAACATTAGTTGCGAATACATACACTCTGATGTTGATACCTTGTTGCGAGTTGAAATTATGGAAAATCTTAGGAAAGGTGTTTTTGATGTGCTTATTGGTGTAAATCTTTTGAGGGAAGGATTAGATTTACCAGAAGTATCTCTTGTTGCAATCCTAGATGCAGATAAAGAAGGTTTTCTAAGATCAGAACGCTCCCTAACACAAACCGCAGGACGTGCTGCACGTAATATTAATGGACTTGTAATTATGTATGCAGATACTATTACTAAATCGATGCAGAAAACTATTGATGCCACGAACCACAGAAGAGAGAAACAGTTAAAATACAATGAAGAACATGGTATCACGCCACAACAAATCCGTAAAAAACAAACAGGAATATTAGCTAAAAGTACTGAAGAAAAAGCTTATGTTGAACCTGAAGAAATTGATATTGCTGCAGATCCTGTTGTTGGTTATATGAGCAAAGCTGGATTAGAAAAATCAATTGAAAAAGCAAAAAAAGCTATGCAAAATGCATCTAAAGAACTAGACTTTATAACAGCTGCTCAATATAGAGACGAAATGTTTAAGCTACAGAAGCTATTAAAAGAAATAAGCTAATCTATAAGTCTACAGTAAGCAGCCCTCAGTCTAATTACACACTGATGCCTGCTTACTGTCAACTGAATGGATTAACTACTTCTCCATTTCTTTAAGAACTAAAGCACTTGCACCAACAATAGCAGCATCTCCACTATCTAACTGAGAAGGAAGGATCTTGATTTTATTCCTAAATATCGGAAGTACATGTTCCTCCATGCTCTCCTGTGTTGGTTTAAAAATATAATCACCGGCAGCAGTTGGTCCACCAAATAAGAAGATAGCTTCAGGACTAAAATGATGTACTGTATCTGCTAATCCCTGCCCTAAATACCTGCCTGTCAACTCAAAAACTTCTAATGCAATTTTATCCCCAGCTTCAGCTGCATCATAAATCATTTTTGAATCTAGCTCAATAAATGATTTATCTGCTAATTGTGAATCAACTGCATTATAATGGGCAAGTAGCTCAAATGCAGTCCTCTTCATTCCGGGAGCAGAACAATATGCCTCTAAATGTCCATTTGCACCACAACCACATAATCTTCCTCCTGGAATTAATGTAGTATGTCCACATTCACCTGCAAAACCATCATGTCCGTACACTAAATCACCATTAACAACAATTCCGCTTCCAACTCCTGTACCTAAGGTAAACATAACAAAATTCTTCATCCCTTTAGCACCTCCATAAATCATTTCACCAATTGTTGCAGCATTTGCATCGTTGGTTAAAGCTAGATAATCTAATTCAGGAAATCTCTTTTTTAGTAGTTCTACAAATGGAATTACACCACGAAATGATAAATTAGGAGCATACTCAATGGTACCACTATAATAATTACCATTTGGAGCGCCTACTCCTATGCCTAATACTGTTAATATTTCTCCAGTAGAATTAATTAAACTACGGATTGCCTCGGCCAAATCATCCATGTATTTATCAATATCACCATGGTCAGGAGTTGAGATTCCTCCTTTTATGATTACTTTTCCCGATTCATCAACAATTCCAATAGCTGTATTAGTTCCACCTATATCTACTCCTACAGAAACTTTTTTCATATTTATTTAGTGTTTTGATTCTTTATATATTTTAGATAAGTTTTAAGCACCGGCTTGCTCAAAAATAAAAATAAAAAGGAAATATTTTAGTTTATTAAACAAAAAAAGGTAAGCCAGCCGAACGTTCCGACCAACTTACCTCTAGGGGTAAAAAACAACTATATATATTATTTCCAAAGTTTTTCCATCTCCTCCAATGTTTTGCCTTTGGTTTCAGGAACTAATTTCCATATGAATATTGCAGCCAAAATTCCCATACCGCCATAAATCCAATAAGAAAATCCATTATGAAATGTATCTTTTAGAAAGCTATTATCATTCATCATTGGAAATGTCCATGAAACAATTAAGTTAGCTAACCATTGTGCTGCAACAGCAATTGATAATGCACTACGAATACTATTAGGGAATATTTCACTTAACATTACCCAACATACCGGCCCCCAACTTAAAGCAAAAAATGCTGTATACATTAACATAAAAATGAGAGCAATTAAGCCTACGTTTTGAAAGAAAAATGCAAAACCTAATGCAAGCATACTAACAGCCATACCAAGGGCTCCAATAATCATTAAAGGTTTACGCCCAAATCTATCAACTGTCACTATTGCAACTACTGTAAATAATAAGTTAACTGCACCAACAATTATCGTCTGCAATAATGAGGAATCATTACCCGAGCCCATACTTCTAAAAATGTCTCCTGCATAATATAGCACTACATTAATACCTACAAATTGTTGAAAAACGGAAAGCAGAACTCCAATTATTATAATTAATCCACCGTAAGAAAGCCATGGTCTTTTATGTTCAACCAAAGATGCTTTTACCTCGTTAAAAACTGTCTCTACTTCTTTAGATGGAACAATTCTTTTTAAAACAGATAATGCTTCAGAATCACGATCTTTTAAAACTAAGTAACGGGGTGTTTCTGGTACAAAAAATAAGAAAAGAATAAACAACGATGCCGGTATCAACTCAGAACCAAACATATAACGCCACCCAACTGAATTTATCCATTCTGTTGCCTGACCTTTTGCAATAAAATAATTAACAAAGTAAACTACCAACATTCCAAAAATAATTGCAAACTGGTTATATGATACTAAACGTCCTCTAATTTTCGCTGGAGCTATCTCTGCAATATAAATAGGTGATAGCATAGATGCAATTCCAACTCCAATACCACCAATTATCCTATAAAAAATAAATGAAGAAAAAACACTTCCGAATATATCAATTTTATCTGGTATAGCTGAACCCAATGCAGAAATAAAGAAAAGAATAGCAGCGATTAACAATCCTCTTTTACGTCCAATATTTTGTGAAATATACCCTCCTATAGCTCCCCCAATTATACATCCAATTAATGCACTTGAGATTGTAAATCCTTTTATAGAATTAGCCAATTCTTCTGTTAAAGAGTTATCTCCTTTTAATAAAGTAAAATATACCAATATACCACCTACTCCCCATAAAGTAAGAGTTAATAAAAAAGCTTTTTGCTTTGCATAAAGCCTGAAAAAAAACGAACTTATTAATATACAAACTACTACAAAACTCAATATTACTGCAGTATGATACTGCCAAATTACTTTTTGAGCCAAATTAGCATCATTAAATAAGGGTGTTATAAAAAATTCTTTAAGCGCATCTGTAGCTCCGTTAATTACTGCAGTATCATATCCAAACAACAATCCTCCTAAAGTTGCCACTAACGTAAGTAATCCAATATAAAAGCCGGTCTTTCCTTGTTCCATATATCTGGTTTTAAATGATGTAGATTAAAATTTAGACTTAATGTAATAATAATGATATAAATAGATTTAGGTAATAAATAAACCGAGGCGGTGATCAGCCACCCCGATTTATACAATTAATCTACATATACCAGTTTAAAATCTGTTCATATAATTCTTGCTTACCACTTGTTTGTGCAGGTTCGCCAACTTCTTTAGCTATATTATATAAATCTTCAAGTGATAATTTACCTGTAGCATAATCTGCACCCTTACCAGAGCTAAAAGATGCATAGCGCTCATTTCTCATTTTAAGGTAATCTGATTCTTTTAGAATTCTATCAGCAATAACCAATGCTCTTGCAAAAACATCCATACCTCCAACATGCCCAATAAAAATATCTTCTAAATCAGTTGAATTACGACGTGCTTTAGCATCAAAGTTAATACCTCCATGAGTAAACCCACCAGCTTGAATAACCTCAAGCATAGCTGCTGTTGTTTCTGTAATATTAGTTGGGAATTCATCAGTATCCCATCCATTTTGGTAATCCCCTTTGTTAGCATCAATAGAACCTAACATTCCATTATCTCCAGCAACTCTTAATTCATGCTCCATAGTATGTTGAGCTAAAGTAGCATGGTTAACTTCAATATTTAATTTAAAGTCTTTATCTAAACCATAGTTTCTAAGGAAACCGATTACAGTGTGAGCATCAAAATCATATTGATGTTTAGTTGGCTCCATTGGTTTTGGTTCAATAAAGAATGTTCCTGTAAATCCTTGTTTTCGAGCATAATCTCTTGCCATGGTCAACATTTTTGCCAAATTATCCAACTCTAACTTCATATTGGTATTGTGCAAACTCATATAACCTTCTCTACCTCCCCAAAATACATATCCTGTACCTCCTAATGCAATAGTTGCATCAATAGCATTCTTAATTTGAACACCAGCATTAGCTACAACATTAAAGTCAGGATTAGTAGCTGCTCCGTTCATGTAACGAGGATCTGAAAATACATTAGCCGTTCCCCAAAGTAATTTAACACCCGAAGCTGCTTGCTTTTCCTTCGCAACTTCAACAATTTGTTGTAATTTCTTTTCAATTTCAAAAACAGAACCTCCTCCTACTAAATCTGTATCATGAAAGCAATAATGAGGAACTCCTAATTTGGTAATAAATTCAAAAGCAGCATCCATTTTTTGTTTAGCAACATCCATATCGTTTGCTGCCTGATCCCATTCAAATACTTTAGTTCCTGGTCCAAAAGGATCTCCTCCCTCGCCACAGAAAGTATGCCAGTAAGCAATAGCAAAACGTAAATGCTCTTTCATGGTTTTACCTGCAACCACCTTATTTTCATCGTACCACTTAAAAGCTAAAGGATTCTTGGATTCTGGTCCCTCAAACTTAATTTTATCAATACCTTTAAAGTATTCTTTATTACCAATTAAAACATCCATTATAATAAATTTAAATTGTTAGACATTAGATATCTGGATAAGAGTATTTTATAATTTATTTAAAGCTAATTTCCATCTTTCATAAGCTTCCTGAGTAGCTTCAATTTCTTTTGTATTAGGTTCGGTTGTATCTACCTGTTTCAATCCACTAAAAGCTTCTTTTAACGAGCTAAATATACCAGCACCAAAACCTGCTCCCCTTGCAGCACCTGCTGCTCCATCAGTATTATATAATTCAATCGTTGCTCCAGATATATTTGAAACTGTATTTTTAAATAGTGGACTTAAAAACATATTGGCCTCTCCTGCTCTAATAACATCACATTTAATTCCCATATCGCCCATAATATCCATTCCATATTTAAATGAAAAAGCAATCCCTTCTTGGGCTGCACGGTACATGTGAGCCGGAGTATGAATGTTGAAATTTAGATGATTTATTTGTGAACCGTGATCTACATTTTTTAGTATGCGTTCTGCTCCATTTCCAAATGGAAGAATAGTTAAACCATCAGCACCAATTGGTACTTGTGATGCTAACTCATTCATTTCAGGATAACTTACTTCCTTCCCTACATTTTTATTCATCCAGGAATTAAGAATTCCAGTACCATTAATACACAATAACACACCTAAACTAGGATTTGGCATCTGGTGATTAACATGTAGAAATGTATTTACTCGCGAATAATCATCGAAAACATTTTTATCTGTAACTCCATATACAACACCTGAAGTTCCTCCAGTGGCTGCCACTTCTCCAGGATTAAGAACATTTAATGAGAATGCATTATTAGGTTGATCTCCTGCTCTATAAGTCACTTTTATACCTTTAGGTAAACCAAACTCATCAGCTATTTGATCTTTTATGGTTCCTTGATCAGAAAATGAAGTTTTGGGTTCTGGAATAAATGAATTATCGAAACCATAATATTCCATTAGTTTTTTAGATAATGCATCCTCTGAGAACTGCCAAAAAACTCCTTCAGAAAGACCTGACATAGTAGTTAATGCTTCTCCTGTTAATCTAAAAGCAATAAAATCTCCCGGTAGCATAACTTTATCTATACGATTATAATTCTCCGGTTCATTATCTTTTACCCACTTAAGCTTCGATGCTGTAAAATTTCCAGGTGAGTTTAACAAATTTTGTAAGCACCAGCTCTCTCCTAAATCCCGAAAAGCTTTGTTACCAATTTCTGCAGCACGACTATCACACCATATAATAGATGGACGAATAACATTTCCATCTTTATCAACCATCACTAATCCATGCATTTGATAAGATATGCCAATTGCTTTGATACTATCCTTAATTACTTCACTATGAGACAATGCCTTTTGACAAGCATTTTTTAAATTTTGATACCATAATTCGGGATCCTGTTCGGCCCAACCGGGCTTTACAGCTTTAATCTCCATTTCCCTATCAGGGTATTGAGCCGAAGAGATTGTTTTTCCACTTTCAACATCAAGTACGGATACTTTTACTGATGAACTTCCAATATCAAATCCAAGTAATTGCATGATTGTTATAATTTAAACTATTCTGGTCTGTTCTGTTTGCAAATTTACATGCTTTTTGAAATTATGCAAGAATTTTTCAAAAAAAATATTCCATAAAAATCATTAAGATGCTATTAACCCAATATTTACAAGTATTACAGAGGAGTAAAAATTATAGTTTAGAAGTTTCTAAAAACAAAAAAGCCATGACTGTTAATTAACAACCATGGCTTCCATAATGATAAATTAATACTATTTCTTCTTCTTTTTTCCTTTAGTAACAAAATCGTCATGTTCATTAATTAGTGTTTTCCAATCAGCATGACTTTCTGCCGAAAAATCTATAGTTTGGGCATAATCATTTCTATCAATCTCTAACCTTTTAACCGGCTTACCCAAAAATCCCTCAATCTCTTTAAGTATATCCAATTCCTCCTTGCTGCAAAAAGATACAGCTTGTCCTTTTTCTTTTCCTCTGCCCGTTCTCCCTACACGGTGCACATAGTTTTCTGATAACTCAGGTAAATCATAATTAACAACAAACTCAACGCTTGGGATATCTATTCCACGAGCACTTACATCCGTAGCAATTAAAACCTTCACTTCTCCTTTTCTAAATAAATCAAGCATTTTTTTTCGCTCGGTCTGCTCCTTTCCTCCATGCAATGATTTTGCCTGAACACCTACTCTTTCCATAGCTTTCTCTACCCTCTCGCACCTAACCTTTGTGCGCACAAAAACCAATATCTTACTTCCTTCGTTTTCCTTTATTAAACGTTCTAAAAAGAACCGTTTGTCATCCATCTCAATAAAAGTTACTGAATGGTCAATATTACGAGCAACCGGATCTTTGGGAGAAACCTGAATACGTATTGCATTTTTAACTAATGAGTAAGCTAACTTTTTAATTGTTTCGTTTATTGTTGCAGAGAAAAAAAGTGTTTGACGATTTTTAGGCAAATAAGTCATTAAATCCCTGATATCTTTTATAAAACCAAGGTCTAACATATGATCCGCCTCATCTAATATTAATATTTCTGTTCTATTTAGTTTGATATATCCTCTACTAGCTAAATCAAACATACGCCCTGGTGTGGCTATTAATATATCAATTCCTTTTTCCAATTTTGCAATTTGAGGCCCCTCTTCTACTCCACCAAAAACACAAAATGCTTTAACTTTTGTATGTTTTCCTATTTGCTCAAAAACCTGATGTATTTGAATAGCTAATTCCCTTGTAGGTACCATAACCAAACATTTAATACCATCTCTTCTTCCTCGTATTTTTTTTACGTGTAATTGATGTATAACAGGAATAGCAAATGCTGCTGTTTTACCAGTACCTGTTTGCGCAATGGCTAGTACATCTTCACCTTTTAAAATTGGAGGTATTGATTTAAATTGTATATCTGTTGGTCTTCGGTAATTTAACTTGGCCAAACTTGTTTTTATCTCTGATGCTATAGAATAATCCTCAAACTTCATAATTCATCCTCTCTTAAAATAATAGTGCACAAAGATAATCTTTATATTTATAACAATTATAACATGATTTACAACTATAAAAACATATAAATACTTATCACAAATTGGAGCTTACCCTTAAAAAAAGCTATAATTCCTGCGAATTTTGCGAGTATTTATTCAAACAGTCACTTTTTTTCATCTTTTTTGCTAAAATTCTTTTCTTTAATATATGATATTTGTAAATTATCTACGTAATTCAAAAAAAGTGAAAAAGATGGAAAAGTGGGCGAGAAATTTTCAACTTATCATTAACAAAAGAGATGCATTATTGGACCAACTAAACAAAATAACTGGTAAAAAACATTCTTACATCTCTTTAAAAAAATTAACCATTAATAGCTTTAAAGATGCTAATGCAAAAATTATTTTCTCTCAACTACAAAATGCTATTAATGAATACAATAATGCATTAAAAGATCGTGATGAAAAAATGTTTGGGAGGTTTCTTGATAGTTTGATACACGATAAAGCCCCTACTAGGGAAAGTAGAAATTGGTGCGCTTTTAAGTACTAGGATTTAATTATATCCAATTGCAGTTGGTAATGTAATTAAGAACCTGGTACCTTTTCCGATATCACTTTTAACATTGATACAACCTTTGTTTTTATCAATCATCTCTTTACATAAAATCAAACCTAATCCAGTTCCTTGTTCATTATTAGTTCCTAACGAAGTGTTATTTGTATCCAGAGAAAAAAGTCCTTTTAATTGTTCCTCGTTCATACCAATGCCACTATCTATTATTTCAACAAAACACTTCTCATCCCTAACATCTGCCTTAAACTGAACTGTGCCTTTATTTGGAGTAAATTTTATAGCATTTGAGAACAAATTCCTTAAAACACATTCAAACATATGTTCGTCTGCAAATGCACTAATTTTTTCATCTACACTTTGATTAACAATTATCTGTTTATACATCCAAGCCTCCGATTGTTGATCCACCACCCTATCAATTAAAGGTTTCACTTTAATCTCAACAGGTTTTATATCAAAGCTATTATTCTGAAACTTGCTCCAATCCATTAAATTGGTAAGCATATCTAAACCATTACTTGCAGTTTTTTTAATCGCATGCAATGATTCTAACATTGAAACTTTATCTATACTATTAAAATCATCTAACAAATATTCTGAAATAGAACTTTGAACGCTAAATGGAGAGCGTAAATCATGACCTATAATGGAAAATAACTTATCTTTAGTAACAACCAACCTTTCTAATTTTTCTTTTTGCTCCTGTACTAATTGCTTTTGATGATTAAGTTGATCATTTAAATGCTGCTCTTTGATCAAATTTTTCATCGCAATTTTCTTTCGCTGAGTTTCCAAAGCAAGCTTAATTTCTATTTCTCTTCGTTCGTTATTGACTTGATTTTGCTTTTCTACTAAACGATTGATCATTTTTGGAATACTAAACATGAAATATCCCATGAGCATAAAATAAACACTTCTGTATAGTGCCCCCTCAGGACCAGCTGAAGCTACTTGCGAAAATAAATGAGGTTCGATATCAGGATATCTGATAAAATAAATTACATTGGAACATAACACAACATATGCAGTTGTAAAAATGACCAACTTTCCATCATAACGCAATACAGAAAGCATAATAAGTACTGCATATAGAAATAATGAAGGAGCTGTTGATACAGCAATTGGAGTAAAAAAATAGGAATAATTAAATATATGAGCAGAAAGTACTGTTACATCAATAGCAGATGAAACATACCGAATCCAGGTTGCTCCATCATATATTCGTATAAGTACATTAATAATAGTATTATATACGATATAAACAAGAGCTAAAATTAAAGAAACAATACCTCTTTCTACTTCTCCGGATAGAAAAATATATCCAATTAATACGAGAATTGCAGCTATTAAAACCCATCTAAACTTGATAACCTGTCTTTCTCCCCAGGAAGCATCATCTTTAGATAAAAAGGAATGATATCTCATGTTATAAGGTAGTTTTTTTTAAGAAAATGCAAATTTATAAAATTATTAATTAAATCAAGTATTTATCTCAAAATAAGATACTAATATGCTTATTAAGCATAATCTTACGTATTATTTCTTTTTAGGTTTTTACTCACGATAAAAAATACTCAGACAGCTATAAATTTCTACAAATTCAAATTATTAAACTTGCAGAAAACCTAATACTTGACTTCTGAATGAGTATTTTTTAAAGTTCATTTAATTAAAAAAGGTAACTTGCAAGATTATTTAAATGTTTAAATATTATCAAATGAAAAGTAACGAAAACAATATAAATAATAAGGAAACCAATCTTACATTTTATAAAGACGGATATACTATCGCATCAAAGGAAATAAGTGATTTTAAAAGCTTAACACCTCTTTTTAAAGCAATTCAAACTCAGTACACTGCAATAAGTCAACTAACTCAATCATTTGCTATGCGTACTCATCAGCAAAACAAACCCATTGCATGTAAAAAGGGTTGTAACTGGTGCTGCTATCAACCTGTTTATATGACAACTCAAGAAGCTCTTTTAATTTATGAATATGTATTACAAGCTTTTAATGAAGAAAATCGTAAATCTATATTATATAAAGCGGAGAAAAAATTAAAAAAAACAAAAGATTTAACTGAAGAAAAAAAGCAACATATTATACATGCTTGCTCTTTTCTTGAAAATGGTGCTTGCTCAATTTATCCAGTTAGGCCTATGGCTTGCAGAATTTACCTTTCTTCTGATGAAAGTTCCTGTAAAAATAAATATGATAACCCTGGAGATAAAATTATTTTTCCTGCGCTATTTGATTTTATTTTAAATGCAGGAAGATATATGAACGAAGGTTTCGTTGGTTTTTTAAAAGGGAAAGGGCGAAAAATGGAAGAATTTACAATTGAAGAATTCACTGTAAAACTATTCAAAAATCCTGATTTTTATAAAAATTGGCTTTCAGAGGATTCTTTTGAAGAAAAACAAGGTGAATAGTAGTGAGTTCATAAAGTAATAAAGTTGAAAGCCGACCAAAAAAATAGATTAGAGCACTGAATACGTGCAACATACCAACATAATGAATCAATTGTTTTGAAAGACCTATTACCTTTTATTTTGGGAAAAGCTATATTAACTTTTTTTTAAAAAGGTAATATTCCCCAATTAAATATTTGGTTGGCTCCAACTAACGAAAAGAACAAACCGAGCAAGGCGTAAATTATCCTTGCTCCATTTATACCTATTGCTTTAACCAGCATTTTTGCTTTACGTTGTTTAAAAAAATAATCCCAATTAAAAATTGAAGCTGCAAATATCAATACTCCGAAAAATAAAAACAACCAACTTATAACAATACTTTTTTCCATCTTCTACCAATTCTCCTTTTTTATCAACTCTCCAGATCTTGAATAATATCTCCAATTACCTGATCTCTTACCTTTTTTAAACTGACCTTTAATTTTTATGGATCCATTCTGGTAATAATAAATCGCATCACCCCATCTTATATTATCTCTAAAATATAATCTGGCTTTGATATTTCCATCCGCATAAAACTCTTTATATTCTCCATCAAAAATATCATCATCTAATTCCATCTCAGCCCTAATTATATGCTGTTCGTTATCATAGTAGAAAATAGCAGTACCATCAACTAATCCATCATCATAAGGCACTACAGATGCTATATTGCCCGAAGTAAAATAAGATTTCCAAATGCCATCTAATAATCCATCATCAAGTTTCCCTTCATGAACTAAAACACTATCCTGAACTCTCTCTGGATGTGTAAGATAGTACGACAAACTACCATCATACTCAATATATTCTTCACCCAAATCTATTTTAAATTGCAAACTATCAAATTCATCCAAAATAAGTTCTTCTGCAGACATATTTAATTTTTCCAATTCAATGTTAAACTTCTCACTTGTATCTTGTTTTGCAATTAATTGCGTTTTCAAAAAGTTATTTTCCGGATACATTTGCATTCCTACCAAACCAACTTTCTCCATTAACTCTTTATATTTCTTTAACTCTACTCTTTCCTTTCTATTAGAGTAATAATATAAATGCTCATACAACCTGTGCATATTTACATATGTTGTAACACTGCTATTTTTATTTAATTCTTTATTAAACTCTGCAAAAGAAGTATTACGATTAAGTGTATTACCAACTAAATAACTATCAATGATTTCCATAAGAATATCAGATGAATTACTGAACAATACGTAATCATCAACAATTGTGTAGTATGGTTTTTCTTTGTTTTGAAAAAAGTTACCTAAAACTAACTTAAAAAATCCACTTACATTCAGATAGTTAATTTCGTGATTTTTATAATCCAACTTTTTGAACCTAACGGCCGTTCTATTTTTGATCCTTTTTGAGATATCGTTAAGTTTTTCCTCTGCCTCTTCTATATCCTTTGCCCCAATAGCCATAATAAAATCCAATTCTCTTGCATTATTTAATGGCCTTAATTTAGTCATGGCAATCTCACCGGACATCCATGAGAATAAATCTTCCCTTAAATCGATTCCTAAATAAGCTTCTGTAATCTTTGTTCCTGTCTTATAAGCAGAATACCCCTCTTCATCCAAGGATTCATACTGGTTCAAAAACTTATCATAAAAAGCAGTTATATCTTTTACGTTAAAATTAGTATAAAAAACAGCACCAGATGGCAGTACTTTTTCCGCATTTCGAGTTCCCGGAGTAGATTCAATTAATGGTACAAATAAAGAAGGAATTGAATCATCGTAGCTCGAAAATCCCTCCAAAACAAAAGATGATTGATAAAAATCACCTCCCAATAAAGAAAATTCTATTCCATTAAAGAACGAATCTTGCATACCTTTAGCAAAAACCTTCTGAACTTTATCAATATTAACATATAGATTAAGCTGATGTTTATCAAACACTTGAACTATACTATTATTCTTAATACTTATTTCTGCTTGTAGTTCATGCCTTTTTTTAATAGTAGATTCAACCAACTGATATGATAAGCTACCCACCAATAAATTATCAATTGTGGCCAAGTGAATAGTTAGATCAAAATCTTCTAAAACAACAGAATATAATGGTATACTATCAACTACATTATCCTGAATTGGCATTTTCATAACCGAAGCTAATTTGGGAACCAAAAAACTTCCATTTTTGACATCCATCACCATTAAGAAATCGCTCTTAAAAGTTGACAATTGGTGCATTGAAATGGCAACCTTTTGATTTTTTAATAGAACAGTTAACCATTTGTTATCTTCAATTGCCGAATTAAAAGATATCATACCTTCTTTAAACTCTTTAAACAACTCACTCTCTAAAATTGAGCTCCAATAATCTGAGTTAGTAAACTCCACCATGAGTTCTGATAAATTATCTGTTTCGGCTATTAATAAAGCATCATCAGATATTATTGATATAGGTGTTCTTTTAGCACTGCCTCCAAACTGAAAATAGGCAACCAAACCCAACACAACAATAATTATAGCAAGAATAAAAATACCAAAGAATTTCAAAAAGTTCTTCATAGTTATTTTGTCTAGTTATTATGATATTATCAATTAGTTAACATATAAATTGTATAGTGAATACAAATAAAAGTGTATTTATTTATTCATGAAAATTATGGTTAGTTTAAATATGGCGCTAAAGATAATTATTTAATATACTCTCAAAATCATCAATTGAAAAGAATGATGAAAAGTTATCCTAAGCGTTCGTTTTCGAACATAGGATTGTTTCATTGTGCTACAAGAAATCAAAATTAAAGTATTTAAAATACAGATTCTAATACACTACATATTAGTTTATTACACTTTATGGCACATCAATTGAAAAACCTCTTACCGTAATCATAAACAAAAAAGAATAACTAAAATATTTATATCATGAAAACTTTAAGCCTTAACAATCGAATTAAAAGTGTTTTTACTCTTGTTCTTTCTGCAGTACTTATTTCTAACACTTTATTTGCAACTGAACTTTCTAAAATGGAGCCTATGCCAATCCAACCTGTTGTATCGTATAATTTTGATTATCTAATCAATTCATTGAATGAAGATACCTTTGAAGAAACACTTCCTGTTGAAGAATGGATGTTAAATCCTGAAACTTTCTTACAAGAAGAAGATGCAGAACCTACTTTAGCTCTTGAAGGGTGGATGACAGACATAGAAGCGTTTGTTCCTGAGCTTTACGAACCTGAATTAGCTCTTGAAGATTGGATGCTAAATGTTGATTCTTTTGAAGCGGAATACGAGCAAGAACTAGTTGTAGAAAATTGGATGACTGACTTAAATTCTTTTATACCTGAAGAAAATGAAGTTGAATTAGCATTAGAGGATTGGATGATGAATGTTAGTTCGTTTTTTTCGCAACAAGTTTTAGCCCTTAAGTAAAATTAAATTCCCTTTATTATGCAATATATTATCCCTAAGCAGTAATTGTTAAAGAATTCAATTACTGCTTTTTTTTATTTTAATTGATTTAGTTTTTTCCCCTTATGCGAACCAAATAAAAAGTTTTTAGGACTTCCGATAATTTGCTCTCCATAAATCCCAGTATGACCAGAAAATAAATAAGCCGTTGCACAGGCAATTCCAATAAATACTCCAGCTTCAGCTCCAAAAAGCTCAATACCCATCAATGTACAGGCAATTGGCGTATTAGTTGCTCCTGAAAATACAGCAACAAATCCCATTCCTGCTAATAATGCAACTGGAAGTGGTATAAACAAAGAAAGAGCACTACCTAAAGTTGCTCCTGTAAAAAAAAGTGGAGTAACCTCCCCTCCCTTAAAACCAGCTCCCAATGTAAATGACGTAAATAATATTTTAAGTAAAAAATCGGTGAATGGCAATTGATTTTCAAAAGATTCTACAATAACAGGAACTCCTAATCCTATCCAACGAGTAGTCCCTAACATCCAAACAACCGCTGCCAATACAATTCCCCCAATAACTGGTCGTAATGGAGGATATTTAATTATTCTTTTAAAAAAAGCACCCCAAAAATGAGTTGCATTTGAAAAGAGCATACCTGCCAAACCAAAACAAACGCCTGCAAGCAAAGCCCACATTAATTGCGGGGCCCATAAATCTGGTACAAATGGCACTTCGTAATGTGTGTGATGAATTGGCCAAAGGTGAGCTGCCTCATTTGCAAAAATAGCTGCTAAAAAACTTGGAATAATTGCGTCGTATCGCATCCTTCCAACTATAAAAACTTCTAAAGCAAAAATTGCACCTGCTAAAGGAGTTCCAAATATTGATGCAAAACCTGCACTCACTCCTGTTACAAGCAATATTTTTCTATCCTCATTTTTTAACTTAAAGAGTTTGGTAAACTGATCGGCTATAGCCCCACCCATTTGTATGGCCGTTCCCTCTCTTCCTGCAGAACCTCCAAATAAATGAGTAACTACAGTACTGAATAAAACCAAAGGCGCCATCTTTAATGGTATAATCTTTTTAGGACTGTGGAATTCTTCTAAAATTTGATTATTACCTTTAACAACAGTTTGTCCAAAATAATGGTAAACCAAACCAATAATTAATCCACCTATTGGTAAAAGTGCTATAATCCATAAGTTACCCTCTCTAAAGTTTGTGGCCCATTCCAACGAAATAAGAAATATGGCTGAAGCAGATCCTGCTAACAATCCTATTAAACCGCAAAGAGCAATCCATTTAAACAAATATTTTAAAGATGGAATAAATCCCTGTGGAATATTTTGTTTTAATCTTTTTTTGAGGCTCATAGATACTTATTCGTAAAACGCTTCTACTCCTGGATATTGATATTTTTCCTTGGCCATATCAAGCGGAAATAAAAAGTATGTTACGGTGCCCAATGAGCATATCTTTCCTTCGGAATTCTCGATTGATGTTTTTACAATAGCTATTCGCTTATTAACAGATTCAACCCTGGCTTTAATAACTATTTCATTATCATCAATCATTAAAGGATTTTTATAACGAATATCAATATTAGAAGTAACGCCAGCTGTTTCGCACTTTGTATAAATGGCCCAACTCGCTATCTCATCGTGCAATGTAGCCTGAATTCCTCCATGAACAACATTTAAATATCCTTCAAATTGTTTTTTAGGAAGCCATTTACAAACTACCTCTTCCTCATTATCCCAAAACTCAAGTTGTAAACCAATATTATTTAAAGGAGAACATCCAAAGCACTTATAATCGTGATGTATATTGTTTACAAAAGGATTTATAATTTTTCTCATGTTGCCAAAAATAGTAGTTTTTTAGTTTAGCATAAACAAAAAATGCTAGAAAAGAGTGGTACTCCCTTCTAGCATTTAATTTTATAGTAGTTCTTTTTATTACTGTTGACTCGCAGGAACTGCTCCTCTCATACCCATTACATCCCTATCGAACATATATAAATTCTGCCCATCTAATAATTTTAATTTATCAATAATAGCTGACACAGAAGCTTCTTCTTCAATTTGCTCTGTTACAAACCATTGAATCCAGTTATGTGTTGTAAAATCTTTTTCCTCTAAACAAACACCTACTATTTCATTAATGCTTTCCGAAACAAACTGCTCATGTTCAAATGTTTTTTCAAATAGTTCTTGTACATTTTTAAAATCTGCAGGAGGTTGCGCTACAGCAGGAATTACAGCTTTTCCTCCTCTTTCGTTCACATATTTCATGAACTTAAGCAAATGCACTTTTTCTTCTTCTGCTTGAGCATACATCCATTCCGAAACACCTTCGAATCCATTAGTCTCTGCCCAAGACGCCATAGACAAATATAAATTTGACGAATAAGCTTCCCTTTCTATTTGTCTAACTAAGATATCTTCTACTGGTTTTTTCAACATAATATTACCCTTTATAAATTATTAAATCCTAAAACTATAATTCAAAAATAAAACAAATCAGATAAAAAAGTATGCTTTTCCTTTTTCCTAAAGTTATTTAGAATACTTCTATACAATCAACTATTAATGGATCTGAATATAAAATATTATAAATGATACAATAATTAAAAGACATACAAGTATTTAATTCTCGAAATAAGTTTATATCTTTTACAATTAGTTAGTGTCCCCAAGAAAACTCTGATAATTTAATGTCTTTGATAATAAAGCGACAAAGACAAGGCTTGCGAAGCCAGAAAAAACGCCGATTAAATTGTGTAAATGAGTATATTTTTGACAAGTGTAACGCAGTATTTAACGTTTTCTCATATACACTACCTTTAAAAAGGTAGTGTGTTTCATTAGTTTTCGTTGAGACGATGGATGCTTGCAAAGACTAGTTATAAACCAAGTATAATGTTGAAGAAAATCCTTGTTGCTAACCGAGGCGAAATTGCAGTGCGAATTATGCGCTCATGTCGCGAAATGGGAATCTCATCTGTTGCTGTTTATTCTGAGGCTGATAGAACATCAATGCATGTTCGTTATGCAGACGAGGCCTACTGTATTGGTCCTGCTCCTTCAAACGAGAGTTATTTAAAAATAGATGCCATAATTGATGTGGCATTAAAAACAAAAGCAGATGCCATCCATCCTGGTTATGGTTTTCTTTCTGAGAATGCTGATTTTGCTGCTAAAACAGAAGAAAATGGACTTATTTTTATTGGTCCCAAACCTGATGCAATTTCTGCGATGGGTGATAAAGTAACCGCTCGTAAACTTATGGAAAAATCAGGAGTTCCAGTTGTTCCAGGAACTAAAAAATCGTTGGCATCTACCAACGAACTTATTACTGTTGCTAAAGAAATTGGATATCCTATTATGATAAAAGCATCTGCAGGTGGTGGAGGAAAAGGAATGCGGCTGGTAAAAAATGAAACCGAATTGGAGCCTTCTTATAACATGGCTAAATCTGAAGCTTTGTCAGCATTTGGAGACGATACGGTTTATATTGAAAAATACATCGAATCTCCACATCATATTGAATTCCAAATATTAGCTGATCAACACGGAAATACCATTCATCTATTCGAACGTGAATGCTCTGTTCAGCGACGTCATCAAAAAGTAGTTGAAGAAACTCCTTCCCCTCACATGACGCAAGCATTAAGGGAGAAGATGGGAAAATATGCGATTAAAGCAGCTCAATCGGTTAATTACATTGGAGCTGGCACAATTGAATTTCTGGTTGATGACAAGCATAATTTCTATTTTCTTGAAATGAACACCCGTTTACAAGTAGAACATCCTATTACAGAGAGAATTACCGGTTTAGATATCGTTAAAGAGCAAATTAAAATTGCCAATGGCGAACCTTTGAGTTATCAACAAGATGAAATTATTATGCATGGTCATTCTATCGAATGCAGAATTTATGCAGAAGATCCACAAAATAATTTTATGCCAAACCCTGGATTAATTAAACATATTAGTGAACCTCTAGGTTTAGGTGTGAGAACTGATGGATATGTTTACAAAGGATATGAAATACCTATTCACTACGATCCAATGATTTCAAAGCTCATTATATGGGCAAAAACTCGAAATGAAGCTATTGCCCGAATGAAAAGAGCATTATACGAGTACAAAATAACTGGAGTAAAAACTTCAATTCCATTCCTGGAAAAAATTATGGATACTCCTGATTTTAAAACCGGTAATTATAACACTCACTTCATCGACAAAAATGCAGAATATCTTAAAATAGACGAACCGTTTGAGATAGAGCAACAAGACATTGCCATGTTTGTAACTTACCTGGATTTTATGAAAAAACAAGAATCTCAGGTACAAGATAACGTTACTAACAAGCCTTCGCCCTGGAAAGAATTTGGTAAAAAAAGAAATATGCTACGATTTTAAAACTTGTGTTATGCCTTTAGAACTAAAAATAAAAGATAGGAAAGCAAAAATTGAGGTGCTGAAACAAGAAGGAAGTCTTTACCATGTTAAAATAGATGGAAAAGAATATAAGCTTGATGTTATACAAGTTGAAGCATCGGTATACTCAGTTATATACAATGGTAAATCTATTAATCTTGAAATGATTGAAGGAGAAAATCCGAACCATTATAAAGTAAATACCAGAACCGACCATTTTAAAGTTGAAGTTATTGATCCTGTTACGAGGTACAAATCTTCTCTATCCAATGGTATTAAAAGTACCGATCAAGTTATTGAATCTCCAATGCCAGGTAGAATTGTTAAAGTACTGGTAACCGAAGGCGATATTATTGAGGAGGGACAAACTGCAACCATTGTTTCAGCTATGAAAATGGAAAGTGAATATAAGTCTCCAATATCCGGAATTGTATCTAAAGTAAATGTTTCGGAGGGAGATACTGTTGATGGAGGCGTTGTATTAATTGAGATAGATCCATACACCAATTAGTTAACATTTAAAACTTTACCATGCAATCACTAAAAGAAAAGTATACGATTTATAATGATAAAAATAAAGCTGCCGAAATTGGTGGTGGACAAAAAAGAATAGATAAACAGCATAACTCAGGCAAACTTACTGCGCGCGAAAGAATTGACGTTTTTTTGGACGTTGGTACATTCGTTGAATTGGATAAACTTATTACACACACTTGTAATAATTTTGAAATGAACAACCACGTAATACCTGGAGATGGAGTAGTCACCGGGTATGGAAAAGTTGATGGCAGGCTGGTATATGTGTTTGCACAAGACTTTACTGTTTTTGGAGGCTCATTAAGCAGATCTAATGCAAATAAGATTATTAAAGTTCACCGTTTAGCACTTAAAATGGGTGCGCCAATAGTTGGATTAAATGATTCTGGTGGTGCCAGAATACAAGAAGGTGTTCAAAGTTTAGCTGGATATGGTGACATATTTTACCTTAATGTAAAAGCATCTGGAGTTATTCCGCAGATATCAGCCATTATGGGACCATGTGCAGGAGGTGCTGTATATTCACCTGCACTTACCGATTTTATCTTTATGGTAAAAGATTCAAGTTATATGTTTGTTACAGGTCCGGATGTTATAAAAACAGTAACTCATGAAGAGGTAACCAAAGAAGAACTTGGTGGAGCTGTCACTCACAACTCAAAAAGTGGAGTTGCTCATTTTTTAGGTAATGACGACGAAAATACTCTTATAATGATCAGAGAGCTTTTAAGCTTTTTACCTTCCAATAATATGGAAGAAACACCAATTATTCCAACTGGTGATAAAACTGATCGTGAAAATGAAGAACTTCAAGAGCTAATTCCTGCTGATCCAAACAAACCTTACGACATGCTAGAAATAATTACCTCTGTTGCAGATAACAATCACTTTTTGGAGGTGATGCCACAGTATGCCAAGAATATGATTACTGGATTTGGCAGATTTAACGGACGATCTGTTGGAATTGTGGCTAATCAGCCTGCATTTTTGGCTGGTGTATTAGATATTAATTCCAGCATTAAAGCTGCCCGTTTTGTGCGTTTTTGCGATTCATTTAATATTCCATTGGTCACATTTGTAGATGTTCCTGGTTTTCTTCCTGGCACTACTCAAGAATATGGTGGAATAATCAAACATGGTGCGAAATTACTTTATGCTTATGCAGAAGCTTCTGTACCAAAAATAACTGTGATTACCCGAAAAGCATACGGAGGAGCTTATGATGTAATGTCGAGCAAGCATTTAATGGCAGATGTTAACCTAGCATACCCTACTGCTGAAATAGCCGTAATGGGTCCTGAAGGAGCGGTAAATATTATATTTAGAAACGAACCAGAACAAGAGAGAGTAAAAAGAGTAGATGACTATAGGGATAGTTTTGCTAATCCTTACAGAGCCGCAGAATTAGGTTATATAGATGAAATAATACTTCCCAAAGAAACCCGAAAAAAAATAATTCAAGCTTTAGATATGACCCAAAACAAGAGCGAAACAAATCCGGCCAAGAAACATGGTAACATGCCATTATAGTTGTAAATTTAGATACGAAACTCTAAAACCAATTTTAAATGAACACACTTGAACAACTAAAAAAGCTTACAACTGTAGTTGCCGATACTGGCGATTTTGAATCAATGAAAGCCTTTAAACCACAAGATGCAACAACTAATCCATCACTTATATTAAAGGCTTCACAAATTCCGCAATATCAAACATTAATTCAAGAAGCGGTTAACTATGCTAAAAATCAAAAACACAATGAAGAAACTCAACTGGCTTCGGCTTTAGATAAAGTTGCAGTTAACTTTGGTACTGAGATACTAAAGATTGTTCCCGGAAGAGTATCTACTGAGGTAGATGCCAGGTTAAGTTTTAATACACAAGCTACAATTACAAAGGCAAGAGAAATAATTTCGCTATATGAGAGTGATGATATTGACAGATCCAAAATACTTATTAAAATTGCATCTACCTGGGAAGGAATAAAGGCAGCAGAACAACTTGAAAAAGAAGGAATCAGGTGCAATTTAACATTACTTTTTAGTAAAGCACAAGCTATTGCTTGCGCCGAGGCAGGTGTTCAGCTTATTTCTCCATTTGTTGGCAGAATTTATGATTGGTATAAAAAAGATAGAGGTGTTGATCATATTGAACCTAAAGAAGATCCCGGAGTTCTTTCTGTTACCGAAATTTACAATTATTACAAAAGATTCGGATATAAAACGGAGGTTATGGGAGCTAGCTTTAGAAACACAGGTGAAATAATTGAATTGGCAGGCTGCGACTTACTTACCATTTCACCTGTCCTATTGGATGAATTAGAGAAAACCAATGGCACCATTGAGGAAAAACTATCCGATACATATGCTAAAAGTCAAGATATCGATAAAATTGAGATAGACGAAATCAAATTCCGCTGGTTAATGAACGAAGATGCTATGGCAACAGAAAAACTTGCACAAGGAATTAGAAAATTTAGTGAGGATATTGTTAAATTGGAAACTGTATTAAAGGAAATGCTATCTAATTAATTACATTAAAAAATACGATTCGATTTAAATTGTAAAATCGTCAAATTTATCAGGGTTTCAATATTACTCAACAAAGTATTGAAACCCTTTTTTCGTTGTGGCGTAGATAGGAACAAATGAACACAAGTTCTAAAGTAAATTAAACACGCTGTAAAGATGAAAAATGTAATGAATCGTATATATATTATTTTAATATTATCTGTTATATTCTCTTCATGTATTAAAGAGTTAACCGATAAGATTGATCTAATTGATGAAAATGCCTGGAATCCCAAGTTAGCTGCTCCGTTGGCAAATGGTGATTTTACCATGGGTGATTTGGCAGAAGAACTAACGCAGGAAAATTTAGAGGTTGTATCTAACAATGAAGGAACTACAACTTTTCTTTATAGGCAACCTTCGGTATTTTCGCAAAGTGCAAGTGAAGTATTTGATATATCTGATCAAGATTTTAGTACTTCCATTAATCCACCTGATGTGCCTGCTGTTTCAATTCCGGGAGTAGTTGTTCCTCTTGAGGAGTCTTATACATTTTCTTTTGATTTAGCTAGTCCTCAAGGAGATAGAATTTATGAAATATTACTTAAAAGTGGAAATCTTAATGTAGTTCTTGATGGTAATATGCCTGTTACCGGAAGTTTAAATGTTGTATTTAACTCTTTAAAAAAGAATGGTTCTCCAATTGAAATAAACTACGATTGGACCTCTACAACAGCGCAACAGTACTCAGAATCAGTTGATTTAACCGAAGCTATTGTTGACTTAAGAAATTCAGATCCAAGTCAAATCAATAAATTTACCATTACAGTCAACATTAGCATTAATTATGATGGATCATCTATCTCAAATGCTAATAAATTTGACTTAGATATTAACTTACGAAGCCTGGCATTTGAAAAGCTTACTGCAACTTTTGCCAACAGAGATATTTTAACGGATCCTCGTTATTTCAATGTTGAATTTGTAGATGAAATCTTAAGAGGTTCGTATGGGATTGATGAACCTGAAATACATTTCAACATTAAGAATTCGATTGGAGCACCAATGAATGTGAGTATTTTAAGCCTGGTCTCGTATGTCGAAAACAAACTTCCTTTACCATTGACTGGTTCAATAGTAAATGCTCCAATAGATATTGATTCTCCAACCACTCCTGGAGATGTTAAAACGACGAGAATAGATATTAACAAAGACAATTCAAATATACCTGAGTTAATTAATTATCAACCTGATAGTATTGGATATGCCTTTATGGGGACTGTAAATCCACTAAATACTGACGATGAGCACTTTGTTTTAGATACTTCAAAAATTGAAGCCAATGTAATTCTTGAAGTTCCTATGTATGGTCATATTAGGAACATTGTTTTAAGAGAATCCTACAAGTTTAATGGTAATGATTTTGATGAAGTTGATAATGCTTTGATTAAGCTAACTGCTGTTAACGGATTTCCGTTGGATGCCAAAATACAAGCTTATTTTATTGATGAAAATGCAGATGTACTCGATAGTTTATTTTATGATGATACTCACGTATTTAAAGCAGCAGAAACTGATAGCGAAGGAAATGCAACTCAATCTACCGAATCATCTGTAAAAGTTCAAGTTGCCGAAGATCGTTTAGATCTAATATCTGATGCTAAAAGGATGATTATTGTAACCTTACTCAATACACCTGGGAACCCAACAAATTCAGTAAGATTCACCGAAGAAGATAAGCTTAATGTATCTGTTTTCGGTCAAACTGACTTTGACATTAATTTTTAGTTTTTTAATTACAGTATCAATTGCAGACATTATTAGGGAAATTTATGAAACACTTAATTACTATATTATTTATTTTATTAGCTACAATCGGCCTTTATGGTCAAACCGAGCTTTCGTTGTATAACTTAAATTACAGCGTTCCTCAAGCCGGGATGTACAATCCTGCATTTTATTCATACCATAAAGTTGTTGTAGGTTTTCCGGGACTTTCGTCAACCAGAGTTGGATTAAATTTTGATCAACTTTCTTTCAATAATTTGTTTACTCAACAAGCAGATAACTTTTATCAATTAGACTATGATAAAATTTCTAAAAACCTTAGTAAGCAAAACTATTTAACATTTAATGCCGATTTACAATTATTCTATCTTGGATTAAATCTAAAAAAGAGCCATTTCTCGCTATCTGTAAACGAAAAAGTAAGTTCTTTATTTACCTATTCGGATAAAGTAATGCAAGTAGCCATATATGGTAACGGTGATGATGATCTTTTAGGAGAAAAAATCGATTTTAGCAAATTAGGCTTAAACCAAATTGCTTATCACGAAATTGCTTTAGGTTACGCACGAGATATCAATGAAAAGTTAACAGTTGGAATAAAAGCTAAATATCTTGCAGGGATTGCCAATGTAGAAGTAAAAGATATAGAAGGTCATACTGTTACTACCGAAGAACAGATACATATCGAACACAGTGGTTTTTCTGTAAATACAACCGGATATGCCTTTATCGACGATGATGAAGACAGAGAAATTGATGAGCTACTGATGAATACCCTTCCTTTAAAAAATAAAAACACAGGTTTTGCTTTTGATATTGGTGCGAATTATCATATTAACGATAAAATGAGTGTTTCTGCGTCTATTAATGATTTAGGTTTTATCAATTGGAAAGAAGAAACAAAACAAATAGTATTTAATCCTGTTAATTACGATTTTAAGGGTTTTGAGATATTAAAAATAATTGATGAAGGAACTTCGGATGATTATATTGAAGAAGAAGTTGATTCTCTTGAAAATCTATTTAAATCAGAAGAAGTTGACGGTATTGCATATAAATCAAACTTATCGGCAAAAGCATATCTGGCATTTGATTATGCTATACTTCCGAGTCATCATGTTGGAGTGATTGCTAACTCAATGTTTTTTGATGGAAAAATGCAAACAGCATATGGAGCTTATTATAACTTTCAGCCTAAAAGAATTTTTAATGCCACTGTAAATGCTGCTATGCGAAATGGTAAACTTAGTTTATTAGGCGTAGGAGCTTCTCTGGAATTAGGGGCACTTCAGATATACGGAACAACAGAAGCACTAACATCATTAATTAAACCCGACAATGCAAGTTTTGTTGATGCACGTTTTGGTATTAACCTGGTGTTTGGTAAAGGCAGAAAACGTAAAGAGCGCAAAAGTAATGCTCCACAACAAATTGCTCCGGTTAATTATAGAGAACCTGCTACAGAAGAAATAAAAGAAGAGCTGGAAATAATTGATGCTCCTGTTGAGATAAAAGAAATTAAAGAAGCTCCTACTGCACAACCACAGGTAAATGATGCTCCTGTGGTTGTAAGTCATGGTACCCATAAAAATGAGATTCCAGTTGGGTACTTTGTTGTAGTTGGTGCCTTTGAGGATAAAATAAATGCCGAAAAATATAGTAGACAGCTCAAAAGAGCTGGCTACAAAAATGATTATGGATTCCTTACCGAGAAAAATTATTACTATGTATATGTTTATGAAAATATAGGTGATATCGAAAAAGCTCGTAAAATAAGAAATGAATATAGAACCAAGAGTTTATTTCAATTTCCCAATGCTTGGTTGTTAAGTGTTGTTAAAGAAAATAAAAACAGTATCTAAAATATCCATTTTTCAACCAACAATCCCAACCAAATCATCTCCTACTCCTTTCATATCCGTTTTATTACAAATCATCTCCATATTTGTTCTTAACAAGCATATCTTAATCACCATAACTCTATATTTTTCAATCACTTTACTACATCTTTTCTAAATATTAAGAACCGTTGATTTTCATTGACAAAAGTTACTGTTGACATTAAATTGTTTTCTACAACAAATTACTAATCAATAGTTCGTTAGGTTATGATAAGGGTCAGATTAATAGACATTTGCAATGTTGCACATAAAGAAACTAAGACATTGTTTTTGAGCACCTTGCAAATCAATCTAATATCTTTTGTCTTTATTCTAACGATCTATTAACTAATTAAACTTAGGTGCGATGAAAAATGATTCGAAAAATGAAGATTATCAACTATGTCCTGGAAAGGAAATGATGTTGAAAAACGTGAACGAATTAAAAGAAGAGTCTTTTAATAGGTTGATAAGAAGACGTGCCAGACAAATACTTGTAGAGCAACGGGAGGAACTGGAAAACATTAAAGATGTTGCAGAAATTGAGCAAGGTATTCTTACCCACGAAAAGGTGTATAAAGAACCCAACTTTCTTCCTGTAAGCTTCCTTGACGAAGGAGCCAAATGCGCTGATGCAATATGCCGTGTTGTTATTAGAAACAATAGATATATTGCAGGTTATGGTACTGGTTTTTTAATTGCTCCCGGAATTATAATGACCAATAACCATGTGCTATCTGATAAAGAAGAAGCAGCGAGTAGTGTAATTGAGTTTGGATTTGAAGAAGGTGAAACACTAATGCGTGTTACTCTTGAACCTGATCGATTTTTCTTAACTAATGAAAATCTGGATTTTACTATTGTTGCTTGTGATCATGATAAAGTTAGAAATATTAAACACATTCCATTATTACGAAATCCGGCAACAGTAGCTATTAACGAAAGAGTAAATATAATTCAACACCCTAAAGGACAAAAAAAACAGGTGGTATTACATCAAAATCAAGTTGTAAGAATTATGGATAAAGTCATTCGCTATCAAGCAGATACTCACCCAGGTTCTTCTGGTTCACCTGTGTTTAACAATAACTGGGAATTAGTTGCTTTACATCATGCTGGCTGGTCGGCCGGACCCAATAAAACCGAAAATGAAGGTATACGAATATCAGCAATAGTTGCATACCTATTAAATTTACATCGCCGTGGATCAGAAAAAAGCAATGAGTTCCGCGAAGTTATACATACAATACCCGATTACAGCCCTTATCTTGGATTCTTTGATTTAACCGGTGTAGAAGACATTAATTCAAACGAGGGTGAAACTCCTGATTTTGTGGGTTCTCGTGATTATGCCGATATAGGATTCTGGAATATCGATCACTTTAACAACCGTGTAACTCAAACCCGCATTAATAATATAGCTGATGTAATTTCACGCTTATCTATGGATGTTATTGGATTAACCGAAGTAGACGAAAATGCTCTTAACCGCTTAAAAAATGCCCTCTTAGAGAGAGGTGATAATATGAATTATCAACTTTTGGAAACTAATGGAAGACATGATATTGCTGTAATGTACGATAGCGATACTTGCACCGTTAATCTTAGAAATGATATTGCAGAACACCATCAGGACAAACTTAACCAGCATACTAAGGACGGTAAGGCAGCATTTCCTCGTTGGCCACTGTTTGTGGAATGCAATATTAGCGATGAAGGTTCTTTAAAACCTGTTAAGTTTATAATGGTAGTTGTTCACCTTAAAGCATTTGGCAATGCACAAAGCCGAACCCGCAGGAAACTCTCTTCGGAGTTGTTAACACAAATTATTAATGATATTAGGGAAAACGAAAATATGTCTGTTGTATTAAGCGGCGACTTTAATGAAAGGTTAGATAATGATGTGTTAAGATCGTTAAAAAATGATACATTTGATTTATTTGCTATGACAGCTAACGATGCTACCAACAGTGCTATATCATATATTGGACATAGGCATATGTCGTTAATTGATCACATTATTATCAGTAACGATATTGTTCCTGGTAATATTTCGGGCGATAATGCTGCTATTGTAAGGTTAGACAGAACCATTAAAAACTTTTCTTCAGAAATTTCTGATCATGTTCCTGTTATCTTTAGGATGATCATGAGAAAAGATCCAATCCCTATTGATCCTGTTGATTTTGCCGAAACAACCTTTGAAATACCTTCTGACGCTCATTATGTTAATTTACAATTTAATTAAAATATTGTTTTGCAAGTAGTTTCTAACATTAATTACCAAAAACAAATAAAAAAGGGGCTGCCCAAATAAAAGACAGCCCCAATTGATAGATAATATAAACATTAGATCGTTAGAATAAAGACAAAAGACATGAGATTGATTTACAAGATGCTTAAAAACAACTATTTAAATAAATCATCTGTATTATTCCAACCGCTTAATAATCAAAACTTTTGTAAATACCAATCTACTATTATATTAACATAAGCTAGTAAATTGGGAATGATTTATTTACCCAAGCTGCATCAATCCATGCTTCTTTTGAATTCGGTGATACTGCTCCTATATAAGTAGTAGGAGTAAAGAATCCTCCTAAGTTAGTGCTATCAGCACCTGTTCTTGCAGGATTTCTAAATGCTGCCAAAGTAGTACCTCCAAAGAACTGATCATATGAAAAACAACTTCTAATTCCCATTCCAATAGTAGTCGCAACAACTAAACTGTTAGAGCTACCTGGAGTCCAATCACCTTTTTTATGGTTAGCTTCTGGAATTGTACCAATTACATTGTTAGCAAATACACTCTTAGTAATATCATTTGTAAAAATTACATCTCCTCTAACTATATTTGTAATATTACCATGTTTATCATCTACATAAATTACATTTTTATATCCATAAAAAACACTGTTACGTAATACAAAACGAGTGTTTTCACGGAAACGAGCTCCGTAAAGAACATTATTTATTCCTTTGTTTTCAGGATTGTAAAGAGATGTTTCTCCATTTGGAGTACCTACAACAGTTAAGTTACTGATAACCGGGCGTGTTTTTGGAGTAGAAGTAGGATTTTTTGATTCGTGATCGCACTCAATACCATTGGCACCTTCGCTATAAGAAGCATCATCATCAAGTACCGCTAATAAAAACTGTAAGTTACCTTGGTAACCATAGTCAAAATCAAAAGCGTCATCATAAGCAGCTACTGAAATAAGATATTTAGCATTTACAGTACCACCAAAAAACTCAAAGCTATCATCTGCACCATAGTAAGCTTGGCAATACTCAACTATAGTACCAGAACCTACTCCACCAAAGGTAAAACTGTTGATTTCGTTTCTGTCTCCAATTGAAACACCAGCATACTCAACTCTTACATATCTTAATACTCCTGAGTTGTCCTTTTCTTCATTGCCTCCATATGTAATATCTACACCTTTAGGTACTGTAGGCAAAGAAATACCTTCTATTGTCCTATTGGCAGGTTCATATTGAGACCTACATGTGGGAGCATTACCTAATATTATTAAACCACCCCAATCACCAACTTTAGGTTTTTCTGTATGTGCAGTAAATACAATAGGAGTACTTTCTGTACCTTCAGCCATTATTTTAGCACCTCTACAAATAACTAAAGCAGAAGCATATTCAGGGTCTTGCTCGTAAACACCTTCTATGCGAGTACCTGCTTCAATGTTAAGAGTAGCTCCACTTTTTACATAAGTTTTACCATTTAATAAATACAGGTTGTTAGCAGTACAGGTATAATCATCGCTAATAATTTTTGGTAAAGTAATTACTGCATCATACGCAGAAACTGCTTTAAGCGCACCTCCTTCAAGAGTTACCATTTCATCTTGAGAATCGTTACAAGAAGTTAGCCCAATAATAAGTGCTGCTGAAAATAATACAGCTTTTTTAAACTTTAAAATTTGTTTTTTCATTAAATTATTTTTTTGTTTTAAAAAAGAGTGATGGAAATTCTCATCACCCTTGAGTTGATAATTAAAATCATTAGTCCGGTTAAAAAATGGTTAAACTTTGTAAGTAATACATTTATAATAGTATATAAATATGTGCATTATGTAAGGGTAGCTAATCCGCCTTCATGTAAAGCGTTAAAAAAATCAATATTTGTAGCGTAAAGAAAGAAAAGCTGTTTTGTAACTAGCTCCGGGTTTTAACCCAGAGTATTTTAAGCGATATTTAAATAGGTTTTAACATAAATATAAGTTTAGGCTAAAGCCGATTTAGCTTGTATCATAGTTTACCTGGGTTAAAATCCAGGCCTAGTGAGCAAATACCTGCTTTTCCAACACTAAATGGTGTTACCCTTGAGTTTTGCAAAATGTTTTGTAACTAACTCCGGGTTTTAACCCAGAGTATTTTAAGCGATATTTAAATAGGTTTTAACATAAAATAAGTTTAGGCTAAAGCCAATTTAGCTTATATCATAATTTACCTGGGTTAAAACCCAGGCCTAGTGAGCAAATACCTGCTTTTCCAACACTAAATGGTGTTACCCTTGAGTTTGGCAAAATATTATTTAAATAGCTCCGGGGTTTAACCCGGAGTATTTTAAACGATATTTAAATAGGTTTTAACCAAAATATAAGTTTAGGCTAAAGCCAATTTAGCTTGTATCATAGTTTACCTGGGTTAAAACCCAGGCCTAGTGAGCAAATATCTGCTTTTCCAATACTAAATGGTGTTATCCTTGAGTTTTGCAAAATATTATTTAATTAGCTCCGGGTTTTAACCCGGAGTATTTTAAACGATATTTAAATAAATTTTAACCCAAATATAAGTTTAGGCTAAAGCGATTTAGCTTGTGTAATCATTTACCTGGGTTAAAACCCAGGCCTAGTGAGCAAATATCTGCTTTTCCAACACTAAATGCTGTTACCATTGAGTTTTGCAAAATGTTTTGTAATTAGCTCCGGGTTTTAACCCGGAGTATCTTAAGCGATATTTAAATAAGTTTTAATCCAAATATAAGTTTAGGCTAAAGCCGATTTAGCTTATATCATAATTTACCTGTTTTAAAACCCAGGCCTAGTAAGCAAATATCTGCTTTTCCAACACTAAATGGTGTTACCCTTGAGTTTTGCAAAATATTATTTAACTAGCTCCGGTGTTTTAACCCGGAGTATTTTAAGCGATATTTAAATAGGTTTTAACCTAAATATAAGTTTAGGCTAAAGCCGATTTAGCTTATATCATAATTTACCTGGGGTAAAACCCAGGCCTAGTGAGCAAATACCTGCTTTTCGAACGCTAAATGGTGTTACCATTGAGTTTTGCAAAATGTTTTGTAACTAGCTCCGGGTTTTAACCCGGAGTATCTTAAGCGATATTTAAATGGGTTTTAACATAAATATAAGTTTAGGCTAAAGCCGATTTAGCTTATATCATAATTTACGTGGGTTAAAACCCAGGCCTAGTGAGCAAATATCAGCTTTTCGAACACTAAATGGTGTTACCCTTGAGTTTTGCAAAATGTTTTGTAACTAGCTCCGGGTTTTAACCCGGAGTATCTTAAACGATATTTAAATAGGTTTTAACCAAAATATAAGTTTAGGCTAAAGCCAATTTAGCTTGTATCATAGTTTACCTGGGTTAAAACCCAGGCCTAGTGAACAAATATCAGCTTTTCGAACACTAAATGGTGTTACCCTTGAGTTTTGCAAAATGTTTTGTAACTAGCTCCGGGTTTTAACCCGGAGTACCTTAAGCGATATTTAAATAGGTTTTAACCCAAATATAAGTTTAGGCTAAAGCCAATTTAGCTTGTATCATAGTTTACCTGGGTTAAAACCCAGGCCTAGTGAGCAAATATCTGCTTTTCCAATACTAAATGATGTTACCCTTAAGTTTTGCAAATGTTTTGTAACTAGCTCCGGATTTTAACCCGGAGTATCTTAAGCGATATTTAAATAGGTTTTAACATAAATATAAGTTTAGGCTAAAGCCGATTTAGCTTGTATCATAGTTTACCTGGGTTAAAACCCAGGCCTAGTGAGCAAATATCTGCTTTTCCTACACTAAATGGTGTTACCCTTGAGTTTTGCAAAATGTTTTGTAACTAGCTCCGGGTTTTAACCCGGAGTATTTTAAGCGATATTTAAATAGGTTTTAACCTAAATATAAGTTTAGGCTAAAGCCGATTTAGCTTGTATCATCATTTACCTGGGTTAAAACCCAGGCCTAGTGAGCAAATATCTGCTTTTCGAACGCTTAAGGAGGTTAACCCGGAAACTGGATTACCATATGCTTTTTGTATTTACAAAATTACTTTGCTTGTTTCTGTTCCATTGCTAATCAACAATACCTGGTTTTGTGGTAAACCGCTTATGGTTATCTCATTGCCATTGGCTTGTTGCTGCTTAAGCATAGTACCCATAATAGTATAAACCGTAATGGTTTGGCCAGGCTCGGCGCTCACCTTTAAGCTGTTGCCTTGTTTATATACGTTAAAGTTGCTTTTATTGGCGTTAGGGTTTATGGCTTGTGCTACCCCCTTATCGGTAAGTACCACGTTATCAATATTTGCATTACCTTTATTGTCAACCCTAAGATAATTTACATAGAACCTAATGCATAGTTGTGTAGCTCCGGCTGGTGCAACAAACTGATTACCTGTCGCAAACTGCTCCCAGGCGTCCACGGCATTAAAGGTTGCAGGGTCTGTAAGGTGCATTACCGCTTCATCTTCGCTACGGGCATTTACCTTGTTTCCATCCTTATCTCTCCACTCCAAACGGTAATGTAAACCGGTATTCTCAGGTTCCGGTTTCCTATCTTTATACTGATAATCAAAAGAAAGGGTATAGGCGTTGCCGGCTTTTATATTGGCAAGATAATACACTCCAAGCGTATTAGCCTTTGCTACACTTGCATCAATGGCATTTAAATACAAGTTCATATTATCATCCCCATCAGTTTGACGAACATTACCAAATGCTTCACGCGAGTCGTCTTGCCACCAAGCTTCACCTTCCTCAAAATCGCCATTAATAATAAGCGGTAACTCTGGGCCATCTTTTACTTTTTCTAACCAAATGTTATCATATTTTACCTTACATCCGAATGTTAAAAATTCTACTTTTAAGGTGTGCATAGCCGGTGATACTTTAAAAATCATTTCTCTGGCATATTTTACATCTGCGGCTATCATTTTGCCACTCATTTCATCTATTGTAAAACCAAAGCCACACCATAGAGGCAATGTTGTCATTCCTTTTATTCCACTTGGAAGATCCATAAGTAACTCATAAATATCCTTTTCATCCTGGCTGGCATCTTCTACAGGTTCAGGAATACCGTTATTAATGGTACGACCGTAAGGATCACTGGTATGAAACATATGAAAAGCACCATCCCAATCACTAGCTGCTTCAGTTATATGTTTGTAGTTATATCTAAAACGATAAGTTGCCCCTCCTTCTACTTCTACATCTTGATAAATATAGCCACCATCGCCCATTTCAAGTGAATTGCTTCCCTCGTATGGTTTTTCAGTAGTTATGGCTTGTACTCCATATTCATCTAAATCCCAATCACTTGGTGTTCCTTCGGTATTTAATGTTTCAAAACCAGGGTTTTTTATCAGGTTTTGGGCCATTGAGTTTGTAAATAAAGTCATAAGGACCATTAACACCAGTAGTGTTTGTTTTGTGTAAAACTGTGTTTTCATTTTTAAATTAATTAAAGTAAATAATGTATGGTTTATTTATTTGATTGTTCAAAATCTATTATATCAATAACTTAACTTTGCTTTTAAAATATCGTATTAGCTTAATCCCATTTTTCGCTAATGATAGTGTTAGAATAGCCAAAGAGGTCGGTCTCCGATTGGTAAGGCAAGTTTATCACCTGCAAGCGATTGATCGATTTTAAAGGATTGCTTGTATACTCTGGAGTTAGCGCATAGGATGCATTAAAGTCCTGTATAAGTGAGTTATCGCGGGCATCGTATACCGCATAATAAAACTGGGCGGGCAGGTCATAATTAATGTCGCTAAAACAATTAATATCTACCTGCACTTCGTGGCTAAGCTGGTATTTTTTTAGTTTAAGGTGTGGCAGGGCCTTTTTGCCTTGGTCGGCCACATTGCTAATGTTGTATCCGGCCATTATTAAACTAAAAAAGTCAACAGCCAGTATGTCGATATACACCATATCGGGTTGTTCAATACCGCTATAATATAAATACAGACTAGTTTGTGTAGTATCGGTATCGGCCAGGGTAGATTGGGGCATTAGTTCCATATCTCCATCGCCTCCAAAGTGCAAAAACTTTATATCCGCCTGCTGGTTAAGATCAAGCACTGTATCCAGCGCCAGTGCTACATCACCCTGCTTATTAAGGTAACGCCAGACCGTTAATCTCTGCTGCGCATCATTGGTCGGATAAACAATCCGCTCTAAATTGTCGTCCCATTTATTTGGTATAGAATCGCCAATAACAATATCATTAACCTCAAAGCGAAACTTAATAGAAGTATCTGCCACATATGAGAGTGAGGGTGTAACCGCTTTATAGGTATCGCTTATTTCATATTCCCCTTCCGTATCGCACGATGGAGTTAAGGCAGCTATTGTAAATATCAGCATTAAGCCTGGTAATAGCTTGCAGGCATGTGGTATTACTTTTATTAATTTGGTATACATAATTGATATAATTAAACTATTTGCTAATAATACATTAGTGAATTTTACTAAACGATAGGCTTAAAGGGTATAACTTATCGACATGGAATAGCTTCTGCCTGTATAGCCTTTATGAAATATCTGGTCTCCTTTATTGTATTCCCAATCTTTGCTATCGTTTCTTGCCTCTATTTCCTTTTCATCAGGTCGGTAATTGTTATATCTAATGCTTGGCTCGTTAAATAAGTTGTTGGCATTTAGTTTAATTCCAAGTTTATTATTCAACAGCCTAAAACGCACCTGGGCACCTACTATTTCTGATTTGGCCAGGTATTGATTTTCCCATTCCCTTTCACCACTGGTGAACAGTAATACTCTGCCGGTTTGATTATAATTAGCCGCCAAACTAAAATGCTTGCTATTCCATTCAATGCCTGCATTATAACTTTCGGGCGCTAAGCCACGTATTAATCGTTTTGATGTAAAAGTTGATATATTCTCTCCATGGGAATATTTTTCATTAAGCAACTGTACCTCTCCTTCCATTACAATGGCATTTCCGCTAAAAACCAGTTCGCTATCTATAGCCGGCATATCAAACGTTTTACGAAAGTTAAATTCTAATCCCTTGGTAATGGCCTTATCTAAATTCATGATAAAAACACTATAGCCACCGGTAGTACCTACTATATAGTTTTCTACTATATTGTTAAAATCTTTATAAAATGCATTTACCGACACCACCTCCTTATTGCTGGGAAACCACTCAAGCCTAAGGTCGTAATTATCCGTTAGGGTACTTTCTACTCCTTCACCGCCACGTACGGTTTGCATACTGATTAAATCATAGTACTTAATCCCTGTTCGTTCTCTAAAATCGGGTCGGGCAAGCGTTTTTCCGTAGGCCGCTTTAACTTTAATTTTTTTAGTAACATTATAGGTCAGTGTGGCTCCAGGCAACCAATGTTTGTCGTTCCATGTTAGTGTAGTATCAATAAATGGACCACCTATAACCATTTGTTGCCCACCTTCTACCGTCATTTTGTCATTTTCTAAGCGTATACCCCCTGTAAGTTGCAGTTTCTTTAAAAAATTAAAACTCCCCATCAGGTATGTAGCATTTATGGCTTGTTCTCCAGTATATTTATTGCTTCCGCTAATATTTAACTCATAGCGGTCAACCTCGTAAAAGAAGTCTTCATTGTTATAGGTTTCATCGCTCCACAACTCTTGTGCGGGCTTCCAACCGGAGGGTCTGTCGTTTGGAAAAAACCTTGTTTGGTAAAAATGGGCCTGACGGTGGGTGCCCCAATAACCTGTTTTTAAAAAGTGCGACTGCTTTAGTAAATTAAATTTAAACTTGATGTTACCTCCAAAATTATATTTGGTTTCGTTTAACGAAGAGCTATAAAGATGTGTAGAACTAATAACCTCTCGATTATTGCCAAAAGTGTCCCAACCTACTGGTGATTTCCCGTCGAGGGCAGGTATTTTTGGAACCCCACCAGTACCATACCTGGCTTCCGGCATATAGCGATCCTGGGTATTGTTGTCGCCAAACCAATCTGCTTCTATTTTCGCCTTAGCCATTTTATGGCTTCCCTCAAGGCGTGTTTGTATAATGGTATTATACAACGGATTATTCAAACTCCTAAACGCATCGTTAGTTAGGTGGTCTTCGCCGCGATCTCTCGAGTTTTGTTTATAATCATTAATAAATCGATAGTTATAAAAGTTCTTCCAGCTAATTTGGTTATTGGTGTTTTTCCAACCTATATTTAATAAGCCACTGAGGTTGGTAATAAATTTATTTCTGATACCATCGTCCGATTCCCAGGATTGTACATCTGGTTCATCAAAAGAACTAATGTAATCTTCACGTTTTTCGGCATGTCTGTAGGTAATTGATGTTACAAAGCCCAAAGTGCTATTATTACGTAATTTATATGGCACACCCCATTGCAGGCTATAACTTTGCGTAGGTGCACCTGTAAATTTTCTCACCCCCCAGTCGTTGGGTATTCTTTTTCCCATTTCCCGAAGTTGAACCAATGATTTTCTGGCTATTTCGACGCTTTGTGGTTCATGGTCCCTACGATAATTGCTCACATACGAGGAATAGGTTTGAAGATATTGATCCGACCAGCTTTCGTTATACCAGTTGCGTTTGTTTTGGCTGATAAAATAATCTTCGTTATATCGCCTGAGGCTGTAAAAATCTTTACCGGTACTTTGTGTGTTAAAACCTGCACCTACACTTACCTTTAACACCTTTTTATTGGGAATAGAAAGCGTATTTACTTTAACCAATCCCCCGGAAAATTCGCCTTGCATATCGGGCATAAACGTTTTATACACCAACACATTATCAACCACTGAAGTTGGAATAATATCAAAGGCAAAATTACGGCGGTTGGGTTCGGTACTGGGCATGGAGGCACCATTAAGCTCCACATTATTATAGCGCTCTCCCATACCACGTATAACCACAAACTTGCCTTTGCTAACATTTACCCCTACAATTCGGTTTAGGGATTGTGCCACATTATTGTCCGATGTTTTTTTAATCATATCGGCACTCATCCCGTCCGTCATGGATACAACAGCCTTTTGCTTGGAATAAAGGGCAGCTACGGATGAGCGTTTGTATTCAGCTTTCACCACAACGCCTTCTATCTGCATGTTTTCTTCCTTTAAAACAACAGGCAAAGGCGTTGTTTTTCCTGGCTCTACTACTACTTTGGTTATTTCCTGGATTTGAAACGAAACAAAGGATATGCGTATGGTATATTCGCCAGGTGGCAGCACCAATTCAAAATTACCGTCAAAGTCGGTTACTGCACCTTTAAAAGTGGCTACCTCTACCACATTGGCCCCTACAATGGGTTGCCCATCTTCGTCGGTAACCCTACCTTTAATTTTTCCCTGGTAATTGTCCGATCTGCGTACCACGATTTTATTGTTGTTCACCTCTTTAAATTCGAGCCCCGTGTTATGGAGCAAATTATCGAGAATCTCAGGCAAAGTGTGGTTGTCAAAAGAAGTATCGTAAAGTTTTGTACATTCACTTAAATCACTGGTATTGTAATAAAAATTAACACCCGTAACTCCCTCTAACTTTTCGAGGCATTTAATAATGGTAAGCTTTTCAAAGCTAACATTAACCTTATGTTTTTCTGGCTGATCTATATTTTCAGCACTTAAGGGCAGCACTATAGTAAATGCCATTAATACCACCGTTATATATAGTTTTAATTTACAGATGATGTTCTGCTTGTTTTTTGAGTTCATTATGCTATTGTTACTTGTTTTTTTGTGAATTAAAATGTTAGTTTTTAGGCAAAATAAGCCCTATATCATTTATTTTAAATGATTTAATTTATTGATAAATAAGTACTTTACTATTGGGTTGGTACTGGTTTGCACACCCTTTTTTTGGCTCGTTTTATCGTTCGTCCATACTGATATAGATTGAGGGTTTATTTTCGAGATTGATATTTAGGTTGTGAGATAAATTGATAATTTGTAATATGTCGTAGAGCGAATCGTCCTGATTAAACTTACCTGTAAAGGTTAAGTTTTGTATCACAGGTTCGGCGACTTCAATGTTCACATCAAACTGGTTTTCCAACGCCTCAAACACCTCTTTTAGCCTAGTGGAACGAAATAAAAATCGGTTGTTTGTCCATGCTGTATTTACCCGGATACCTGTATTTAGTTTTTGAGTGTGTGCTGCTTTATCGTACAATAATGTTTGATTGGGCAATAAAACGGTGGCTTTTAAACCGTAGGGTTTAACCGAGACTTTACCGGTTTTAACGCTCACACTTGTGTTAGGCTTTTTAGTATGATCTGCAACAACAAATGAGGTTCCCAAAACCTTTACTTTTAAACCATTGGTATTAACCACAAAAGGTTGATCGGTATTTTTTGTTACCTCAAAAAATGCTTCCCCGTTCAATACAACTTCACGTTTTCTTCCCCTAAAATACTCAGGATACGATAATGAACCTGATGTATTAAGAGACACAACTGAACTATCGGGAAGCATTACCTGTTTAACAACACAACTAGAAGCAGTTATCGTAACCTGCTTTACAGGATTAACCCAATCAAGAATACTGTACCAATATTGGTAACAACCCAAACAAAGGGTTAAAAAAGCAGCTAACGCATAGGTGCTCTTTATTATCCTTTGTCTTTTCTTCTTTCTTTGATTAATTAATGGAGTTGAAAAAGCAATATGTGCTCTTAACTTATATAATATTTGCTCTTTAAAATGTAAATACCTTCCCTTGTCGGATGTACGTAATGCTTCTTTCTCAGCTTTGCCCAACCACCTTTCTATCCAAGTTTTTTCTTCAGCAGATGCCTTTCCGCTTATATAATTATCAATAGCCGTTTTTATTCGTTTAATGTCCATTTTTCTACTGCCTTTTATTATATGTCAAAAAAACAGCATGGCAGGTACCGCCCAGGTAGGTTAACAAATCGTTAAAATAAAGTAAACTATTTTGAAAGGAGAAAGAAGAAGGGAGAAAGGAACAGGGAACAGGGAGAAGGGAGGGAGCGTAGCTTCCTAAAACATTTTCAAATAAGCAAGAAGTAATGGTACGGCTATGTTTTTTCGCAGTATTCCAAGTGCCTTGGTAATTTGATTTTTAACTGTTTGTTCCGAAATATTTAATTGCTGGGCTATTTCTTTAACCGATAATTGTTTAAAACGGCTCAGGCGAAATATTTCTTGGGTACGTTCGGGCAAGTTGCTTACTTCATTTTCTAGAATATTTCGTAGCTCTTTATAATCAATAGCTTCCATAATATCTTCCAATACTGGTTCCAGGGCAGCCGGAATATCTTCGATATTTTGCGGAGTGTTAAGTAATTCCTTAATACGATTAAGGGAGCGAAAACGCACTGCCTGAAACAAATAACTTTTTACAGATTCGTTTATTTGTATTTCGTAACGTTTATCCCAAAGATAAAGAAATACAGACTGGGTAATGTCTTTAGCCTCATCTTCGGAGTGTAATATTTTTAACGAAAAATGAAATAAAGCATGCCAGTGACGATGAAAAAGCATTTCGTAGGCTTTGGTATCATCTTTTTTTAATTTGCGAAATAATTCGTTATCAGTAATCCCCATTTTGCGTTCCATTGCAGATTAATTTTACGATCTGCAATGTTACAATTATTAATTTCCCACAATTTATCTTTACTATTAAATAGTATTTAAGAAATGATGTTATTTATGTTAACAAAATATTTTTAGAGTAAAGATAAAAGACATAAAACCTATTTGTACAATACTTATATTCTGACACTTACACAAACAACCCTTATTGTTTTAATTGACAAATATTCAATGTTTTATAAAAAATAATTGACTATTAAGTTAATTTTTTTGATTAAAAAAAAGGGTGTTGAAACTTCTCAACACCCTTAAATTGAAAGATAATATTAATATACACTAGTATTTGGGAATTCTGTTTTGAGCCACTTTTCTGCAAGCCAATAGTTATTACTCGTTAGTGCTCCTTTATAGGCTGTTGGACTAAAAAAACTATCCAAATTCGTAAAATTGGTGCCTAATGCAGGTTGTTTACAAGCTATTAATGCTTGGCCTAAGCGTGGATGAGAATTGAAATATGTTGAAATTTCAAAGGGATTTTTAATACCCATATTATTAATATCGGTTAAATTATTAGAAGTACCGGGAGACCATCCCGAATTGTACCACGATCCATAATCAATTTTACCAATTACATTATGTGCTAATACACTGTGGGTAATATCGTTTGTTTTAGTAACATCATTAGTTACTGTACCTGAAATGTCTCCGCATTTATCATCAATGCACATAGCAGTTTTATATCCATAAACAATACTATTACGCAATACAAAGCGAGTATTTTTACCGAAACGAGTTCCGTAACAAACCATATTTTTAAACGTAAATGCAGGATTATATTGTGAAGATTCTCCATTGGGAATACCAACAATAGTTAAATTACTGATAACTGGTCGTGTTTTAGGTTTCGCTTTGTCATTAAATTCTTCATGATCGCACTCTACACCATTAGCATCTTTAGAGTAAGGAGCGCATGGATCGAGTAAAGCTATTAAAAACTGTAGGTTACCCTGGTATCCACAATCAAAATCAAAAGCATCATCTTGGGCTGCCAACGAAACCAGGTATTTAGCATTTACAGTTCCGCCAAAAAACTCAAAACCATCATCTGCACCATAGTAAGCCTGACAACGTTCAATAGTAGTACCGGCACCTACACTGCAAAACGTAAAACTGTTTAATTCGTTATCTTCAGCTATAGAAACACCTGCATACTCAACACGAACATACTTTAATATGCCCGAATTATCGTTGGGATCATTACCCCCAAATCTGTAGTCAACATCTCTTGGTTCGCATGGAGGGTAAATACCTTCACACACCTCTCTGTTACTTCTACTATTAGGTGCTTTACCCAGAATGATTAAACCTCCCCAATCACCAGATTCTATTGTAGGATTGTTAAAATTGATGTGTGCTGTAAAAACAATAGGATATTCTTCTGTTCCTTCTGCTATTATTTTCGCCCCCCTGCTAATAATTAATGCCGAAGCATTTACAGGATTACTATTATGCATCCCTTCGATACGGGTACCTGCCTCAATTGTTAATGTAGCTCCCTTTTTTACATAGGTTTTACCTGCTAACAAATACAAGTTATTTGAAGTACATTCGTAATCTTCGTAAAGAATACCAGGTAAGGTTATTACCGAATCGTAAACAGCAGCATACTTTAACGCAGCCACCTCTTGCAAAAGGATTTCTTCCTGCTCATCGTTACAAGAAGTTACTCCTATTACTAAAATTAGTAACATAAAAGAGCATAATATTAAAATCCTTTTTTTCATTAATTCTTTTTATTCGTTATTGGTCACTTGGTCGCGAAAGCGCGGAACATACAGTCTGGAAAACGGAGAAAGTATTCTTTGCTCCCTGCTTTTTTCCTTCTACCTTATTAACGCCACATATCCTATAAAGATAACACAATAAAAGTGAAATTCTTAGACCGACCGTAAGCAACTTATAACTAATAACCGGATCATTGGTCACTGTTTTTTTTCTTTCTACCTTCTCCCTCAGTAATTGTTTACTGATAACTGTTTTAGTTTAATTAATCCCCTCTTCCATAAGGAAGAAGGGAAATTGCAAAATAATTAATAAACGCTAGTATTGGGGGATTCTATTTAATTTAATTCTTTTTTTCTTTTTTAGTTGAATTAGTTACTGCTCACTAATTACTGTTTTACTATTTACTGATAATTGTTTACCATTCTTCAGCTAATATTTTAATAGATTCTGGTTCATCAAAAGGTAACTCTTCTGATTTATATTTAAGCTGCATCACTTCTTTTCGATTGATTGGATTAAGTGTACCTTTTACAAATCCAATTTCTATTTCTCTTTTTGCATCATAATCTATAATTAGCGAATTATCTTCGCTATCATAAATGGCATATAAAAATAAGGGAGGTATGCCTTTATTTTCTCCAGAGTAATAATCAAGGTCTAGGACTATTTCTTCACTTAAAGAATTTTTATACAGATTAAAACGAGATACTTCTTTTTTATATTCTTCAGGAACTTTGCTTAATTTCCTTCTATTTTTCAAATAAGTAATATAATCAACAGCAATAATACTGACATCAACATTTTGTTTTTGATTTTTATTACTGTAATAGAGGAATATACTTGTTTTATTATTATCGATTTCTGTTAGGGTTGATATTGGAGGAAACTGAATAAAACCTCCAGGTGCAATTTGGGCAAGGTTAATTGTCTGTTGAGTTTCCATCTTTATTGGAGTGTCCATTTCCAATGTTAAAGAACTTCCACTTTCGGAATATCTCCATACTTTTAAGTTTCCACTTAAATTGTTGATATTAAAATATGCTACATTACTAATTGACACCATATTTCCTACACCTCCATCATAAGGGAGTGTATCTGCTAATATTTTATTATTAAACTCAATTTTATACCTGGCTTCTTCATCAGCATAATAACTGATTTCAGCTTTTATAAAAGTATAAGAATCAGTATCCACATAGTTTTCATCTGTTTCGCAAGATAATAAACCAAACAGGCCTAAAAAGAATACAAATAAAATTAGTAATCTGCTTGATTCTATTTTTTTATTCTTGAAATAAATTTTTAGCAATTTTATCATATTCATGATGATTATATTAATCCAGCCGGAATATATTTTATTCCGGCCAAGGTGATAAGTTTCACCCTTTATTATCAATGATTATTTTAACTATTTCTTCAATAAATATTCCATTTTGGATAAACAGAATACCTAATTACTTCAAAGTTTTATTACATAATCACTTTTGCAGTTCTATTTCCACTGCAAACTATTAACAATTGATTTTGTGGAAGACCTTCAAAGCTAACAATATTTGAATCTGATTTAATTTGATGTACCAATACTCCACTTATATTATAAATACCAACTGTTTCTCCTACCTTTGTTTCTACTTTTAATGAAGTCCCTTCTTTATAAACTTTTAAAGAAGTCTCTTCGTTTTCATCAATACCTACACTTCCTCCAATCTTTTCCAAGGTAACATTATCAATAGCTCCTGATGCAAAAAAAGCCTGTAGATTTACCTTTAGTTTTGCTGCATTTTCTGGAGCTGTGATCACTACATCCTCCTCCCATTCAAAAGGAAACCAAATCCCTATCAAATCTTCAGAATAAAGTAAGGGAGAAAGTTCTGGTTTCATTAAATCCTTATCATCATTTAAATACCCCAATTTATTCATGTCTTTATCATACCATGTTAAAAAATGATAAAACCCATCTCCATCTTCAGGAAGGGCTAACTCCTCTGTATAATTATACAAATATGAAAATCTGTAAGTAGCACCTGGTTCTATTTCTACAAACTGTATGGCATCTCCTCCATCATCAATTCCGTCTATAAATAATGAATATGAACCTCCTTCCGTATCTGGCTCTGGGTTATTATTAGTTACAGAAGCTGTAACACCATCAGCTAATTCTAAACTCCAGTTTTTAGGAACATCTTCTTCCGTCCCTAGTTCAAAACCTCCATTCTTAATAAGATTAGATTGCGCAAACACTGTAAAAACAGGGATTGTAACAAAAAATAATGTTATTAATACGCTTTTTGTGTAAATATGTGATTTCATTGGTTTAATTTTTAATAGTCAAATGGAATCCCCAAGTTGATTTGATGATCCTTTTATATTGTATTGTTTGTTATTACCTTAATTTAGTGTGTGAGAGTTAATCCCATAGCTCATTTCATACGATTGATCTTTTTCTTCATTTTCCATAATATGGAACTCTCAAGTAAATTTTAACATTCTTATGTATAGATAAAAATTCACGTCGTTTCTTATAATTAATTTACAATGTTCTCTTTCTCTAAAACATAGGTCATTTCTCTAAATTGTAAATCATAATCCTGATTAATATTTGATTATTAAATTGACTTCTCCCTCACCTATATTCTACAACCTGTATTAATATAATAATGAAAAAACACATTGTATAAACTCTAAAGCTCTTCCTCCATAGGAGGAAGAAGAGCCATTTAAATATTTTAGTACATTGGGAAGCCGTCTTTCTTTACCCAGCTTTTTGCAATCCAGTAATTATCTTCTGATAATGCTCCTTTATAATTAGTATGAGCAAACCATCCATCTAAATTAGTAAAATCAGCACCAGTTAAAGCTGGATTATCATCAGCAGATAAACCTGGGCGTCTGCTACTAAAATAGAAACGTGTACTGAATGGATACAAAATACCCATGTTATCAATATCTGTTAAGCTGTTAGAGCTACCTGGAGTCCAATCTCCTTTGATATGATTAGCATTTGTAATTGCACCAATTACGTTGTCAGCAAATACACATTTAGTAACATCATTTGTGAAAGCTACATTATCAGTTACAGTAGCTGTAATTTCATCACCTTTAGCATCATCTACAAAAATTACATTTTTGTATCCATAAACAACACTGTTACGTAATACAAAACGAGTTCCTTCACGGAAACGAGTTCCATAAAGAACGTTGTTTTTAGTCAAATCGTTAGGATTAAATAGTGAAGTCTCACCATTTGGAGTACCTACAATAGTTAAGTTACTAATTACTGGACGAGTTTTTGGAGTTTCTCTTCCAGCAATATCATCTAATTTCTCATGATCACACTCAATTCCATTAGCATCTTTAGTATAAGGAGCATCATCATCAAGTACTGCTACTAAAAACTGTAAGTTACCTTGGTATCCCCAGTCAAAATCAAAATTGTCATCGTTAGCAGCAACTGAGATAAGGTATCTAGCATTTACAGTACCTCCAAAGAACTCAAAACTATCATCAGCTCCGTAGTAAGCTTGACAGTACTCAACAGTAGTACCAGAACCAACACCACCAAAAGTAAAGCTGTTGATTTCGTTACCATCACCAATAGAAGCACCAGCGTATTCAACTCTTACATATCTTAATATTCCTGAGTTGTCTTCTTTATTAGAACCACCAAATGTAACATCAACACCTTGAGGAATTGTTGGCTTGTCAACTCCTTCAATAATGTTTTCATTTCCTCTACATGTTGGAGCTTCTCCTAGAAGAATTAAACCACCCCAATCACCAACTTTTGGATTTTCAGTGTTAGCAGTAAATACAATAGGAGCAGTTTCTGATCCTTCAGCAATGATTTTAGAACCTTTTGTAATAATTAAAGCTGATGCTTCTTCCGCTACTTCTTTGTAGATACCTTCGATACGAGTACCTGCTTGGATAGTTAATACAGCTCCATTAGTTACAAAAGTTTTTCCATCTAATAGATACACTTTATCATTAGTACAAGTGAAATCTGATTTAATGATTTGTGGTAATTTTTCTGTTGCTTGAGTTGCTTTAAGAGCTCCTGCTTCAGGAGAAACAACTTCTTCTTGCTTGTCGTTACACGAAGCAAGAGTTGCTGCAAATAATACAGCCAATCCAAATTTTAAAAAATTTTTTTTCATTGTTAAAAAATTATTAAATTTGTCACCAGTTAGTTACGATAAATATGGGTTCAGGGGGTGACTTAACCCTCACCCATATTTTTTATTTTATATCATTTATATTTTCAATTAACTTTTTCCTCTTTAAAAAGTATAACTTATCGACATAGAGTAGCTCCTACCTACATATCCTTTATAGGTAACTTTATCTCCTTTATTATAATCTAAATCTTTATTTTGATCTTCTATACTTGCATCTGGTTGGAAATTGTTATAATTAATAATAGGCTCATTTAAAAGGTTGCTCCCATTAAACTTAACCCCCAATCTTTCCTTTAATAGTTTAAAACGTAGTTGTGCACTTACTACTTCTCTTGTAGCTCTATATTCATCTTTTGTTTTAGTACCTCCTGAAGCTTGCAATAATATCCTACCTGTTTGATTGTAGTTAACAGATAAGCCAATAAATTTGCTGTTCCATTCTATTGCTGCATTATAACTTTTGGGAGCCAATCCCATAATTAATCGCTCTTTTTTTACACTATCCAATTTATCACCATAGAGTACGTCTCCGCTAAACTCTACATTACCTTCCATTAAAGTTGTATTACCACTTATTACCAATGTACTTTTTAACGGTAATATGTTGAAAGTCTTACGTAAATTAATTTCTATCCCTTTGGTAATGGCTCTATCTAAGTTGACATAAAATATGCTAAAACTGTTCTCGTTTTGTCTTATAAAATTTTCAATTACCTCATGGAACTCCTTATAAAATAGATTTACAGAGAATATTTCACTGTTACTTGGGTACCATTCAAACCTAAGATCATAATTATCTATTAAAGCATTTTTTACTCCCCTGGCACCACGAACCCTAGTCCCTCTATCCAAATCATAATATATAATTCCTGTTCGTTCTCTAAAATCCGGTCGTCCTATGGTTTTACCATATGCTCCTTTTATTTTCAGTTTTTTACTAATGTTATAAGTAAGTGTTGTAGCAGGTAACCATTGCTCCTCTTTCCATGTTAAGGTAGTATCTATAAAATCACCTCCTATCTCCATTTGTTGTATCGATGACATCGTCATCTTTGTGTTTTCTAAACGTATGCCTCCTGTGAGTTCCAGCTTTTTAAGTAGTTTAAAATTTCCCATCACGTAAGTTGCGTGTATATCCTGATCCCCATTATACTTGTTGGCTCCATTTACATTTAAATTATATCTGTCTATCGCATAATAAAATTCATCATTTTGATAGTTCTCCGATGTCCATATATCCTGTGCGGGAATATTATCTTCACCTGGTCTGTTACTTGTAAGGAATCTACCTTGATAAAAATCTGCATTACGAAAAGTACCCCAATACCCTGTTTTTAAAAAATGAGATTGTTTAAGTAAATTAAATTTAATTTTAATGTTACCTCCTATATTGTACTTGGTTTCTTTTAACGAAGAGCTATAAATATGTGTACTTTTATGTATATTTTGATTTGAGTTGTAACTTGTCCAGTTTATTACTCTTTTTCCATCATTTCCTATTCCATTGTATGCTCCATCGATCAACCTACTTTCTGGTGTATTTCTATGCAAATGATTATAGTCACCAAACCAATCTATTTCAATTTTTTCATTAAATATCTTATGGATACCTTCTAATCGAGATTGTCTTATAGTATTATCCTGTGGATTATGATATTCTCTAATTCTATCATACGGTTCATTATCATAAATTAATGTTCTACTCCAATTCAGGTGGTCAAAACGATAGTTATATAGGTTCTTCCAATTAATTTTATTTTTTGCATTTTTCCATCCCACATTAAACAATGCTCCAATATTTGTAATAAAATTACATTTAACACCATCATCAGATGTTGCTTCATTATCAAAGGTTCTGTAATCATAGTCCTCTCGTTTTTCTTCGTGCCTATAATTAACTGAGGTTACAAAACCAATACTGCTTTCATTATTTAATTCAATAGGCATTCCCCATTGTAAAGCATAACTTTGCGTAGGAATCCCTGAGTATACTTGTTTACCCCAATGATTTGGAATTACTTTTCCCATCTCCTTCATTTGTTGGTATGCCTTATCCGCAATTGTTGGGTCACCTTTATGTCTGTTATCAAAATAAAGACCAGAGGTTTCTAAATAATCATCGTTCCATTTTTTATTAAACCAACCTCGTTCATCGCTACCTAAAAAATAGTCGCCTTTGTAACGGGTATTACTATAAAAATCTCTACCCGTACTTTGTGTATTAAATCCACTACCTGTACTTAACTTTAAAAATTTCTTAGTGGGAATAGAAAGTGTATTTACCCTAACCAAACCACCCGAAAACTCCCCTTGCATATCTGGAGTAAATGTTTTGGCTACCACCACATTATCAACTATAGCAGTGGGTAAAACATCAAAGGCAAAGTTTCTACGGTTAGGCTCGGTACTGGGCATGGAGGCTCCATTTAACTCCACATTGTTATAGCGCTCTCCCATACCACGTATTACAACATATTTTCCCTTGCTTACATTTACTCCAACAATGCGCTTAAGCGTTTGTGCCACATTGTTGTCGGATGTTTTTTTGATCATATCACCACTTAAGCCATCTATCATGGATACCGTTGCTTTTTGTTTAGCAATTATAGCCTCTACCGATGATCGCTTATACTCTGCCGTTACTACCACACCTTCAATTTCCAGGTTTTCTTCTTTAAGGATTACTGGTAAAGGCGTAACTTCTCCTGATACTACTTCTACTTTAGTAATTTCTTGTGTTTGAAAGGATACAAAGGATATTCTAAAAGTGTACTCTCCTGGAGGTAGCACTAATTCAAAGTCGCCATCAAAACCAGTTACTGCACCTTTATAGGAATTAACTTCCACCACGTTGGCACCAACAATAGGCTCTCCATTTTCGTCGGTTACAACACCTCTTACTTTACCACTCTTTATTTTAACTTGTTGATTCTTGTTTTGCTTTACTATAACCGAACCATCCATTAACTTTGCCCAAGTTAATCCAGTGGATTTTAACGACTGGGTTAATGCATGTTCTAAATTACTTGTTCTCTCTGTAATGGGATCAACTTGTATTTGGTTAACCATTTTTTTGTCAAAGGAGATATTTACATTGTAAATTTTTGCCAATTTATCTAATCGTACTGCCAATGATTCCTTGGGTAAATTTACCTCAAGACTAAATCCCATTGAAATAATACTTATTGCAATTAAACTGACAAGTATTGTTCTTATATTGTAAATAGCATTCATTTAAATTCCTGTTTTTAGATATCGTAACTTCTATTTGGTTAATCTATTTTTAGAATGTAATGTTTCCGTTTGGCACTCTTTATCTTATCGTAACCAATTTATTTTTAAATTAATTTATTTAATATTTAAACCTCTTCGAGTGTGTATTGATGCACTTTCGCATCCTTATTCGGTTAAGTAACATTTAGAACCATCCTCACTAATTTTAAAGTTTAAATCATAAATGGCACAAAATCTTTCCATGATATCAAATACCCCGGCTGTTTTATCTAATGCAGGAGAACTAAACTGAACATGGTTAAAATATGATGTATCTACATTAATGATTAGTTCTACACCAAAATGTTGCTTCAGTCTTAGTTTTATTTCTTGTATGTTTGCATTATCCAGTAGTAATATTCCTTTTGTCCAGAGATAACTATCGGTACAGTTCTTATCCAATATTTCGTAAGAATTAGTAGAGTTATCATAAACGAGTTCTTTGTTTACGGTTAAAAGCCCTAATTCTGTAGCTCCTTTATTAACCTGAACCTTTCCATGAGTTACAGAAACCACATATTTTCCAATTTCGTTATAGTTTCTAATATTAAAAGCTGTTCCTTTAACTTCAATGCTAAAATCACCATTATGTACAATAAATGGCTTTTCCGGATTACTGCTCACCTCAAAATAGGCTTCACCATTCATCCAAACTTCCCTATTTTTATTATTAAATTCCCTTTTATTAATACTAACCTCGGAGTCTTTGTTAAGATAGATAACCGATCCATCAGCCAGAGTAATGCGTTTAACAGAATCAAAGTTTCTATATTCGGTAAGAGATTCGTTATTAAACAAACCATTTAAAGAAATATGCTGCCATCCTAAATATAAAATACCAAGTATAACTACTGCAGCTGCATATCTCGAAATGCTCAATATTTTTGAGTCTCTATACTTTAATGTCTTTTTATTTCTTTGGGCTTGTATTTGAAAAATATATTTTTTAAAATCCTCTTCTGTAGCTTTATTTACTTTTTGAGTATTCGATAAGGATTTATCTTTTAGTTTTAAATGTTCTGCGAGTTTTGTCCACAATTTACGCGAAATTCTTTCAGAAGCATTAGAGTCTGAATTATCTGAACTTTTTGATAAAAGAAAATCTTCAACAACCTTTTTTTCGTAATCAGTTATTCTCCCATTCATATATTTTGACAGCAATGACAAAATATAATCTTCATTATTTAATTGGTCGTGGTTTTGCATACCTAAAATCAATTTAGAAGGCTAGAAGCATAACTTCTATCACCTCTTATTTCTGTTTCTATAAGTAAATTGATTTTGGAAGGCTAAATCTTAACGGGAATTGCGTTAATAAAATATTAATTGAATTAACAACTATTTAATCAGTCGGTTATATTGTAAAATTGTTTATACCCACATTATTTGTTACTTAAGTGTTACCTGATTATTGATTTTGTATTTAGCTAAAAAAATATGCTTAACTTAATTGTTTTTAAATATTTTTAACATACTGTTAGTAAAATGGTTAAATAAACCAACCTTCTTTAGATTAATTATCAATAAGGATATCTTAGTCTTAAATTAACATAGGAACTAGCATTTACTATATTTTTGCAACATAATTTCCATAAGGAACAAATCAGGGAGTCAATATTAATTACTTATTACACAATAACACTTTGGCATTTATTGCTGAACAACAATACCTTAGGTACAACGTTATAATTGTGCATAAGTGATTTATTTAAATTATTACAAACAGGGATTAAACCTAATATGTTCTATCATAAATATATGCATACACAAATGAATGATAAAGCTTTTTTATTAAAAATTGGAGAAAAAGATGAAAAAGCGTTTCAATTGTTTTATAAAAAATATAGTCAGATAGTCATTGATCGTTTGATGACATTAATGAAGAATGATGAAAACAAAGTATTTGATGTAGCGCAGAATATTTGGTTAGATATATGGAATAGTCCTGAGAAATTTAAAACATCGGAAGATGGAAATGCGATAGGTTTTATGGTAACCTATACCACCTATCAAGCATATAGCTATTTTCGAGAAACAAAAAGAAAGTCTGCTCCGGTTTTAATTCCCGAAATAACAGAGCAATCTTCAAGTGATCTGCAATACGAACATGTATCCGAAGAATTGGAAATGAAAGATCTAAATCAACAGATAGATACCTTTCTGGATACCCAGCCCGAACTATCCAAGCAGATATTTAACATGTGTAAACGCGAGAATCTAACTATTCCCGAAGTAGCTAAAAAATTAGATTCAACTAATTCAAGTGTGAGTGCCCGTTTATCTAAAACTGTAAAACTTTTAAAAGAACACTTAGTTGAAATTAATAGCAAACATTTATCAGATTTAGTTCTTCTGTCTATTATTATTTTAAAAAACAGAATGTAATTCTCAAAAGAAGTTTATACAGTAAATCCAATTTTGTTATTCTAATAGTCCGTTGTTTTTTCTGTAATAAACTGAATATTTTGAGATAACAAATAAAAATTAATTAATTCGTTAATTTTAAGCATCCTGTAAATCAGTCTCATGTCTTTTATCTCAAATCTAACGATCTAAATTAGGTAAGTGATTTTCAAATTCTTTTGTAGAATAATCCCAATTCATCTTATCAGCAATCATACCCACTAATTGTTTTGCAGTTTTAAGCTGTCCTTTATAAGAAGGATGCCAATCTGACCCTAAGTCATCTGTATCATTTAAAGTTCCTAGCGGAAGACCTATAAAGATAACACTTTCTATTCCTGTATTTTGTTTGTACAACTCAACAAATCGTTTTGTATAAGTGTATATTGGATCATGCATTAATGGTCCGGTAATACAAAATATATGCGTATTCGGAAAAGTATTATGAATTTTTGCAATTAGATTTATTCCTGCTTCAACAAAGTCTTTTTCATCTGGCACCGGTTCTGTAGAATAATCATTAGATCCTAAATTAACCACCACTGCATGTGGCTGATATTCATTCATTTTGTATGTACTTGCTGGTTCATTATCAAATAAATAATTAAACCTAACTGGCATTGTACTATTTTCTGGCGAAAGTTTTTCTGCATAACCATAATTACGCACCATTCCCAATCCTGAATGAGCTATTAAATGATATTGAGCATTAAGTGCTCGTGAAAGTATAGTAGCATAAGATTTTTCACAATTCTCAGTTGAAGGATGAAACTTTTCCATTTTATTTTTACCCTCAGTTCCATAACCACATGTAATTGAGTTTCCAAGGAATAACATTTTTCTTTCAGGTAGATCATTTTCCTTTATCAATGAATCTGACTTCCCAATATAAAGTCCTGAAAATATGGCCATACCCATATTAGCTTCTGTCCTTTTTACAATGCGCAATGAATGAATTCCTTTTGATAAATTTTCGGGATACCACCAAACTGTATCTTTTTTACAACATATAACTTTAGGTTCACAATCATCAATCCAAACATTGAAATAATTATTTTCTCCTCCATTGAGTTCAACACCCAGTTTTTGCCCTGAGAATTGAGTAAATACGCTTACTCCAGGCCAATTATATCTCGCTTTTCCTTTACTTATCTCTACTCTTCCCATATAAGTAAATTCCGACATATATGCACCAACACGCTTAACTTCATTATCAATACCCATATCAATTTGGTTGGTTTTACAACTAGTAATAATCAACAATATAATAGCTAAACCTTTAAAAAAGACATTTTGGTTCATAACATAATTCTATCTGAAAGAGACATTTATTTTTAATTAACCCCAACTTTTATAATTAATAGTTCGTTAAGTTTTTATAAAGCATTGAATGTTAGTTAATTGAGTAATGAAAATATTTTACTTAAACACTTGATTTTAAGCATCTTGTAAATCAATCTCATGTCTTTATTCTTTATTCTAACGATCTATTGATAATACACCTAAATATAGTAACATCTTTTCTTTCACTACTTAAAAATTATTATTACTAATCATTGGTGTCCGGTTAAAATGTAGCAAAACCTGTAATCCCTTTATTCACGATCAATCCCGCTGGGATTGCAAAATAGAGGGCTAGGTTTTCAAATTCTATAAAAATTTAACTTTATGAAGTTATTTTAATTTTCACAAAGGAGATACATATTTAATAGATAAGGCAATAAACACTCCTGCGGAGTTGCATAATATAAAATTAGCTAGTTTAACCAGATAGTAAATATTATTAATAGTATTCAAATTAGGCTTTTTTTTAATTGCCTACCATTGGTGTCCGCTTAACTTTTTTAGAATTGTTATGAAGATGTTATATCACAAGGATTGTAGGTGGTTTCATTTGAAATAGGATTGTTTTTCCACCTCTGATAAAATGCGTTAAGGAAATCGAAGAGTGTAACGTAAAAAATCAAAGCTGTTTGAACGTAGTGAGTTCTTTGATTTTAGTGGAACGATTTGATTTTTAGCAATTTTATCAGCAGTGGCGGCGCAAATTGCAGTGCAATTTGTGTTTCGTTTTTGCTTCTATAGGCAATTATTGCGATAAGTGAGAGCAGAGTCGAGTGCACTTGAACTATGCCGAGTGAAGCAATAATCTTTTAGAAAAAAATGAAAAGCCCGTCGGCTTGAGACAGTTAAAGGCAAACAATTTTGAAGTTAAATTTTAACCGGACAATAGTGATTGCCTACCTGAAGTTTTTGAATAGTAATATTTACTTTCTTTTATCAGTAATAACTTTATTGATTTTTTCAGAAAACTCCTTCAGCAGTAAATCTGTTTCGTCCCACCCAATGCATTCATCTGTTACAGAAACTCCATATTTTAATTGCGACATGCCTTCTTGAATTTTTTGTTTTCCTTCAAACAAATTACTCTCAATCATCACACCCATTATGGATCTATTCCCATTCAAAATCTGCTCTTCAATATTTTCAAGTACGTTTTTTTGATTTTTTGCATCCTTCATGCTATTTCCATGGCTACAATCTATCATGATTCTCTTAGGTAATCCTGCCTTCTCTAATCTTTTTTCGTAATCAGCTACACTTGTTGCATCATAATTTGGTTCTTTTCCACCTCTTAAAATGATATGCGTATTACTATTTCCTTTAGTTCTTACTACTGCAACATGTCCTTCTGGATCAATACTAATAAAATTATGCGGTGATGCTACAGATTCCAGTGCATTAATAGCAATTTTAATATTCCCATCTGTTCCATTTTTAAATCCAACCACAGATGATAAACCACTGGCCATTTTTCTATGACTTTGCGACTCTGTTGTTCTCGCTCCTATCGCTGTCCATGAGATTAAATCCTGGATATATTGAGGGGTAACTATATCTAGAGCTTCTCCTGCAACTGGCAACCCTAATTCTGCAATATAAATTAATAATTCTCGTGCCTGCTTTAATCCTTCTTCAATTTTAAAACTATTATTTAAATATGGATCATTAATCAATCCTTGCCAACCAACAGTTGTTCTTGGTTTCTCAAAATATACCCTCATTACTATATAAAGAGAATCTTTTACTTCGTCTGATAATTTTTTAAGCTTTTGTGCATATTCCTTTGCTGATTCTATATCATGTATAGAACAAGGACCTACTACAACCAAAATTCGCTTATCTATGCCTTCTAATATATTTTTAATTGTACCCTGACCTTCTTCAACTGTTTTTATTATTTTTTCATTTAAAGGGTATAAATCTTTTAATTGATTGGGAGTTATAATTGCTTCTTCAGCATTTATATTAATATTTTCAATTCTTCTATCAGTCATTTTAAATTGCTTCAATAATTTAACGAGAACGAAAATAAATTATATTTCTAAGAAATAAAGATTTATGATAAAAAAACCTCTATAAACGCAAAAAACCTTCAGGAAATATATCCTGAAGGTTTCGTTTTAAAAGTTGGCGGCGACCTACTCTCCCACTGTACGCAGTACCATCGGCGCTATAGGGCTTAACTTCTCTGTTCGGAATGGGAAGAGGTGGGACCCCTATGCTATAACCACCTGAATATCTTTACTAAGGTTTAATGGTTGCTTGGTTAATGGTTAAATGGTCAACTTACCTTTCCTCCATTTACCTTCTTACCTTAACACCTTTTTATTACATATCAGCCTCAATCAAGATCACATGTTTTTACTTAACGCCCAACTAAAAGTTTCGGGTAATTAGTACTGCTCGGCTGTGACATTACTGCCTATACACCTGCAGCCTATCAACGTTGTAGTCTCCAACGTCCCTATAAGGATATCTCATCTTGAAGCAGGCTTCGTGCTTAGATGCTTTCAGCACTTATCCCTTCCGCACGTAGCTACCCAGCAATGCCCCTGGCGGAACAACTGGTACACCAGTGGTGCGTCCATCACGGTCCTCTCGTACTAATGACAGGCCTTCGCAAATATCCTACGCCCACAACAGATAGGGACCGAACTGTCTCACGACGTTCTGAACCCAGCTCGCGTGCCACTTTAATGGGCGAACAGCCCAACCCTTGGGACCTTCTCCAGCCCCAGGATGTGACGAGCCGACATCGAGGTGCCAAACCGCTCCGTCGATATGAGCTCTTGGGAGCGATCAGCCTGTTATCCCCGGAGTACCTTTTATCCTTTGAGCGATGGCCCTTCCATGCGGAACCACCGGATCACTATGTCCTACTTTCGTACCTGGTCGACTTGTCGGTCTCACAGTCAAGCTTCCTTGTGCCATTACACTCTGCGGACGGTTACCAATCGTCCTGAGGAAACCTTTGAAAGCCTCCGTTACTCTTTTGGAGGCGACCACCCCAGTCAAACTACCCACCAAACAATGTCCGAATATATCGTTAGGCCACAGATAAGCAAAGGGACGTATTTCAAGGGTGACTCCACAACGCCTGGCGACGCCACTTCATAGTCTCCGTCCTATCCTACACATTACTTACCCACAACCAATGTTAAGTTGCAGTAAAGGTTCACGGGGTCTTTCCGTCCCGTTGCGGGTAATCGGCATCTTCACCGATACTACAATTTCACCGAGCTCATGGCCGAGACAGTGTGCACATCGTTACACCATTCGTGCAGGTCGGAACTTACCCGACAAGGAATTTCGCTACCTTAGGACCGTTATAGTTACGGCCGCCGTTTACCGGGGCTTCAATTCAAACCTTCGCAATGCTAAGCTCTCCTCTTAACCTTCCGGCACCGGGCAGGTGTCAGGCCTTATACGTCTTCTTTCGAATTTGCAAAGCCATGTGTTTTTGATAAACAGTCGCATGCACCATTTCTCTGCGGCCAGCGTTAAACTGGCGCCCCTTATCCCGAAGTTACGGGGCTAATTTGCCGAGTTCCTTAGCCATGAATCACTCGAGCGCCTTAGTATACTCAACCCAACTACGTGTGTCCGTTTACGGTACGGGCTCCTATACTCGCTTTTCTTGGTACCGGCTGCTTTACTTCGCTTCGGCCGAAGCCTAGGCTCAACGTACATATCCGTCAGTACGTAGTAATCTCACCAATACGTCACTTTCATCGTATAGCAGGTGCAGGAATATTAACCTGCTTGCCATCCACTACCCCTTTCGGGTTCGCGTTAGGTCCCGACTAACCCTGATCCGATTAGCGTTGATCAGGAATCCTGAGTCTTTCGGCGTGCGGGTTTCTCGCCCGCATTATCGTTACTTATGCCTACATTTGCTTTTCTAAAAGCTCCACAGTTCATCACCAAACTGCTTCAAGGCCGTTAGAATGCTCCCCTACCACTGTATTAATACAATCCATAGCTTCGGTAGTATACTTATGCCCGATTATTATCCATGCCCGATCGCTCGACTAGTGAGCTGTTACGCACTCTTTAAATGAATGGCTGCTTCCAAGCCAACATCCTAGCTGTCTATGCAATCAAACCGCGTTTGTTCAACTTAGTATACATTTGGGGACCTTAGCTGATGGTCCGGGTTCTTTCCCTTTCGGACATGGACCTTAGCACCCATGCCCTCACTCCTATTCATCATCTTACAGCATTCGGAGTTTGTCAGGAGTTGATAGGCGGTGAAGCCCTCTCGTCCAATCAGTAGCTCTACCTCTGTAAGATTAAAATAAGGCTGCACCTAAATGCATTTCGGGGAGTACGAGCTATTTCCAGGTTTGATTGGCCTTTCACCCCTACCCACAGTTCATCCAAATACTTTTCAACGTAAACTGGTTCGGTCCTCCATCCCGTGTTACCGGAACTTCAACCTGACCATGGGTAGATCACCTGGTTTCGCGTCTAGCGCAGCTGACTATAACGCCCTATTCAGACTCGCTTTCGCTTCGGATACGTCCCTGAAGGACTTAACCTTGCCAACTACGACTAACTCGTAGGCTCATTATGCAAAAGGCACGCCGTCACCCCTTAAGGCTCCGACCGCTTGTAAGCGTACGGTTTCAGGTACTATTTCACTCCCCTGTTCGGGGTACTTTTCACCTTTCCCTCACGGTACTGGTACACTATCGGTCTTTCAGGAGTATTTAGCCTTACCAGATGGGCCTGGCAGATTCACACAGGATTTCTCGTGTCCCGCGCTACTCAGGATACTGATAGATTCATAACTTTACTTGTACGGGATTGTCACCCTCTCTGATTGTTCTTTCCAAAACATTCCAATTCTGTTATTTACTCTTATTACAGTCCTACAACCCCAATGTTGCCTAGACAACATTGGTTTGGGCTAATCCCCGTTCGCTCGCCACTACTAAGGGAATCACTTTTGTTTTCTTCTCCTCCAGGTACTTAGATGTTTCAGTTCCCTGGGTTTGCCCCCCGAAGGGTGACAGGTCTTCAACCTGCCGGGTTGCCCCATTCAGAAATCCGCGGATCAATAGATATTTGCTCCTCCCCGCGGCTTATCGCAGCTTATCACGTCTTTCATCGCCTCTGAAAGCCTAGGCATCCACCGTACGCCCTTGCTTACTTTCTTGTTGGTTTTTCTTAATTTGCATTAAGAAAACCTATGATCTTGATTGTTAATTGCCAATATGTCAATGTACGTTTTGTCTGTTTTAGACAATGTTATTAGTATCAATATTATTTGATGACTAATAAGTTTTGAAATGCTTAAAAAGGAAAGAAAGTTCTTTGATTTATGTAAAACTCTCTCCAGAAAGGAGGTGTTCCAGCCACACCTTCCGGTACGGCTACCTTGTTACGACTTAACCCTAGTTACCAATTTTACCCTAGGCCGCTCCTTGCGGTAACAGACTTCAGGTACCCTCGGCTTCCATGGTTTGACGGGCGGTGTGTACAAGGCCCGGGAACGTATTCACCGCGCCATGGCTGATGCGCGATTACTAGCGAATCCAGCTTCACGAAGTCGGGTTGCAGACTTCGATCCGAACTGAGACCGGTTTTTGGGATTGGCATCTTGTTACCAAGTAGCTGCCCTTTGTACCGACCATTGTAACACGTGTGTAGCCCTGGACGTAAGGGCCGTGCTGATTTGACGTCATCCCCACCTTCCTCGCGGTTTACACCGGCAGTCTTGTTAGAGTCCCCACCTTGACGTGCTGGTAACTAACAACAGGGGTTGCGCTCGTTATGGGACTTAACCCGACACCTCACGGCACGAGCTGACGACAACCATGCAGCACCTTGTAAATAGTCCGAAGAAAGAAGCATCTCTGCTTCATGCAATCTACATTTAAGTCCAGGTAAGGTTCCTCGCGTATCATCGAATTAAACCACATGTTCCTCCGCTTGTGCGGGCCCCCGTCAATTCCTTTGAGTTTCATTGTTGCCAACGTACTCCCCAGGTGGATTACTTAATGCTTTCGCTCAGTCGCTGACTATGTATCGCCAACAACGAGTAATCATCGTTTACGGCGTGGACTACCAGGGTATCTAATCCTGTTCGCTACCCACGCTTTCGTGCATCAGCGTCAATTATAGCTTAGTAAGCTGCCTTCGCAATCGGTGTTCTGTGTTATATCTATGCATTTCACCGCTACACAACACATTCCGCCTACCTCAACTAAATTCAAGAACAACAGTATCAATGGCAGTTTTACGGTTGAGCCGCAAGATTTCACCACTGACTTATTGTTCCGCCTACGCACCCTTTAAACCCAATAAATCCGGATAACGCTCGCATCCTCCGTATTACCGCGGCTGCTGGCACGGAGTTAGCCGATGCTTATTCATACGGTACCGGCAAATATCTACACGTAGATACGTTTCTTCCCGTATAAAAGCAGTTTACAACCCATAGGGCAGTCTTCCTGCACGCGACATGGCTGGTTCAGCCTTGCGGCCATTGACCAATATTCCTCACTGCTGCCTCCCGTAGGAGTCTGGTCCGTGTCTCAGTACCAGTGTGGGGGACCTTCCTCTCAGAACCCCTAGACATCGTCGCCTTGGTGAGCCGTTACCTCACCAACTAGCTAATGTCACGCATGACCATCTTTTACCGCCGAAACTTTACTTCCTAATTCATGCGAATCAAAAAGACTATGGGGTATTAATCCAAATTTCTCTGGGCTATCCCCCTGTAAAAGGTAGGTTTCATACGCGTTACGCACCCGTGCGCCGGTCGTCATCTGTAGCAAGCTACAATGTTACCCCTCGACTTGCATGTGTTAGGCCTGTCGCTAGCGTTCATCCTGAGCCAGGATCAAACTCTTCGTTGTATAAAAAATTGTTTTGGACTGAATGTCCTAATTCCTTACAAGAGCTTTAACTCAAAGAATCACTTTTTCTTTCCTTTTTTAAGTGTGCATTTCAATATTTTCAAAGAACGTCTGCCAGTTAATTGTTTTATAAAGTTTAAAGTTCATAAAGCCTTTAACTAACTTTCTTATTTTTTTAAAGCTTTTCGGCCTTTCCCGAATCGCTTATTTTTCAATCTTTTGTTTTACTACTCAACCTTCTGTCGAGTGTCGCTCTAAAAGCGGATGCAAAGATAAACACTTTATTTCTTATTCTCCAAATTTATTTTAAAAAATTTTTGAAGAATTTTTTAGGCTTAATTTCTTTCTCAACTTACTGTCAAACAACAGCTTCAACTCCCTTTCTTACCTCAGTATTTTTACCTTCTTGCCTCCCGTTAAAAGCGGCTGCAAAGATAACGAGTTTTAATTTTAAATTCCAAATAAAAATTGAAAAAAATTTTATTTGTTTTTTAAACTCCTAAAACCTCACTGAATCCCAACTTCATAACCCTTATCAAACCTATCAACATGTCACCTTTTTCTATCGCCTTTCTCTAAAAGCGGGTGCAAAGTAAAGTACTTTTTTCTTACTTTCCTAACCTTATTTTAACTTTTTTTTAACCCACACGGAATATCCCATCTCAATTGTAGTGCGTATCAAGTTGTTAAATATACAATTTATTTTTTCACCTGTCAATAAAAAAGTGTTCATCGCATAATTTTCCATCTAAGAAAACAAGTTGTTCTATAAGTATTAAAACATTTTTTCGAACTACAGATACCATAAACACTATATAAGTCAATATAATTTGGTTATTAATCATCAATTAAACTATTATTCAATTATTTATTTGTATATTACTTATATATTAAACTATTCCATTGGTAAGAATATGGTGGAAACTAATTACTTTAAGGATGGATTTAAAAACAAAAATTCTATATGTTGATGATAAGTATATCAACTTACAGCTTTTTAAGGTAAACTTTAGCAAAAAGTATGATGTAAAAACAGCAGGAAGTGGTCCAGAAGGTCTTGAGGTGATAGACAACAACCCGGATATTAGAATTGTTATAAGTGACATGAAAATGCCTGGTCAAAACGGAATAGAATTTATAACCATGGCTAAAGAAAAATATCCTGACATTAAATATTATATTTTAACTGGTTTTGAGGTAACTCAAGAAATTAAAAATGCACTTCAATCTGGTTTAATTGCTAAATATTTCAGCAAACCCTTCGATTTTCATGACATCTCATTAACTCTTGATACCGCAGTAGTATAAATTAAGTAAAAACAACTCTTAAAATTCAACCAATCCTGACATTACGAATTTTAAACCTAAAAAATCGAAGATACATCAAAGAATTGTAACAAATTGACACATACAATAGTTAAACAAAGTATAAACTACACATACAAATTTTATAAATATGCAAAAGTTATATTATTGGCTTATTGTGTTTTGCTTTGTTGGACAAATAGGTTATTCACAATCAGCCACATCCCCTTCTGGGTCAGGAACGTTAGGCGATCCTTACCAGATTTCATCTTTAAGTAATTTATATTGGATTACAGAAGATGATAGTCGTATGTCGAAACATTATATCCAAACGGCGGACATAGATGCATCTGAAACTTCAACATGGTTTAGTGGTGAAGGCTTTCTTCCTCTCGGCACCCCTATCTCATATGCCGAAGGTTTTACCGGGAGCTATAATGGTTCCGGATATAAGATATCTAATCTTCATATTAATAGGTCAGAATCTAATATTGGTTTTTTTAAATACCTTGGGCAAAATGCGCTTATAAAGAACATTAACTTAGAGAACTGTAATATTACAGGATCAACATCTACAGGAGGAATTGTAGGTTCAATTACAGATGAATCAAGCAATTCTGCAACAGTAGATAATTGTCAGGTATCAGGTCAAATAAATGGAAGCTCCTACACTGGAGGTATTGCTGGTAGTGGAGAATACCCTAATATTACCAACTGCACTTCTACGGCTACAGTTACTAGTACAGCTTCCTCTATAGGAGGAATTATTGGAAGATGTAAAACATTTACAATAACAAACTGTAGCAATAAGGGTGATGTAAGTGGACTGGATAAAGTTGGTGGTATTATTGGAGAAGATCATTACACCGCAACCTGTACCATTTCAGGCTGTTCAAATTACGGAACAATATCTGGAAGAAACGATATTGGAGGAATTGCAGGAAATTGTACTGGAAGTCTTACAATTAGCGAATGTTTTACACATGGTAAAATAGTATGTACTGGTGAACAAGCCGGTGGAATTGCTGGAGAATCATTGTCTATTATAGAAAAGTGTTTTTCTTCGGCAGAAATAAATACTCCAGGGTATTCAGGAGGACTTGTGGGAAGTAGTAATGCAACTATTAATGATTGTTACTTTAGTGGCATACTTATTTCAACCGGGCACAACATTGGTGGTTTATTGGGGAAACAAGAATCATCCGGTTCGATGCATAATTCTTATTGCAGTGGTTTTATTACTAGTAAGCAAGACTATTCGGGTATTTTAGATTATAATGGAAATAGTACTGCATCTGATCTTTCTAATACTTATTACGATATTGATATAACTGATAAAGTTGGAGCAGCTGATACTGAAGATATATTAGGTAGTGCAGAAGGTTTAACAACAGCTCAATTACTTCAGGAAAGTTACTATGACAACTGGACATTTGATGCTAGTCATTGGCAAATTGAAGAGAGCAAGAGTCGTCCTTACCTACATTGGCAGAAAGTAGCGATATCTAATCAAAGTGGCGTTACTAGTACTAGTACTATGTTTTCTGTTAATGGAGGATATGTTAAGGCAACAGGTTCCACAGCTGTTATAGAGTATGGTTACATATACCAACTTAACGAGTTACCAACTATTGAAAATGGATATAAATTTGAAGTAACAACTGGCATTTCGCTTGCAAATGGGGAAGGTGCAAGTATTAATCCTGGTATAGTAACATTTGGTCCAGTATTAGGAGATTTATATTATGCCAGAGCTTATGCCATTGATGAAAATGGTGATGCATATTATGGTGATGCAGTAAGAATTTTTATGCATCCCTATGCAGGTTTAGGTACAGAAGATTCACCATTTGATATTAGCTCACTTACGAAACTTAATTTTTTAAGCGAAAATGATGTAATTTGGGATAAACACTTTGCATTATCTAAAGATATTGATGCAAGCTCTACTAGTTCGTTAAATGAAGGTAAAGGCTTCTCTCCTATTGGAATTAGTAACACTAATCAGTTTAGGGGAACTTTTAATGGTCAGGGACATACAATTAGTAATTTATTTATGGATTGGGGTAGCACTACTGATACTCAAGGATTATTTGGCAGTACTGCAGATGGTAGTGTAATAAGTAACCTTGCCCTGGATAATGCCAGTATTAATGGAGATCAGTATATTGGTGGAATTGCCGGACAAAACTATGGTGAAATAGTAAAATGTTCAACAAATGGGTCATTTACCGGTAAAGATGATGTTGGTGCAATTGCCGGAGTTAATTTTAATGTAGTTTCTAAATGTTATGCTTCTGGATCAGTAACAGCTAGTAATGGAGCAGCAGGTGGAATTTGCTCTGAAAACTCATTTAATACAGATTCATTATCATTCTGCTATTATAATGGTTCTGTTTCTGCTTCTTCTTTTTATGGTGGAGGAGCAATTACGGGAGTTAAAAATGGTGATGGTATTGGTTACTATAATTATTATAACAATGAAGCATGTACTTTAGGTGGATGGTATGGAACTGATACTCCAGGAGTTGCTGAAGGGCTTACTGCAGAAGAAATGAAAGATAAAGTTAATTACATAAACTGGGATTTCAATGATGTTTGGGGAATTGATCCTTCGGTAAATAGTGGTTTCCCTGTATTAACTGGTTTTGGGCATTATGTAGTTTCTGCTTATGCAACCGGAAATGGTAGTATTGATATTGAGTACAGTCTAATTGCTGAAGGAGGTGATATTACATTAAACTTTACTGCTGATCCTGACCATGAAGTTGATTCTGTTTATTTGGACGGAGTTTTTCAAAATGATGATATTAATTTAAGTTTAACCGATATTCAAAGTAATCATAGAATAAAAGTTGTATTTGTAGAGTCTATTCCTACTGATGTTAAATCACCTAAAACATCATTACCTAAGGTTTATCCTAATCCTGCATCTAACTACATTATTATTGAAAACAATAATATATCTGAAAGAATTGAAATAATTAACACTCAAGGACAGGTAGTAAAATTAGTATCTCAATCTAAATTGATAAATAAAATTGATTTAAGTGGAATTCCACAGGGGTTGTACTACATAAAGTACAATGAAAAGGATAAACCAATAGCAATAGTTAAGAAATAAAAAGCGACAATATTTAGCGTTACCATTAACAGCTGCTTTCAATCATGAAGCAGCTGTTTTTGCTTTTATTAATAGAAAATCTCTCACTATGTAATGAATTCATAAAATAATAAAGTCGAAAGTTAAAAGTCGACTCTAACAAAATTGTTGTTTAGAACGCTGGATGCGAGTAATACGAAACTGTTACTTTGTTGGATTTGACAGATCTATTACCAGTTATCTTTTGAATGCTATCTAGTTATTAATATTTTTTCTCTCATTTATTAAGTATCTTATAAAAGCTTTTAAGATATTCTATTTTTTTAGACTTAATTGTACTCAAAAAGATAATATCGCCTAAGGTCAACAATAAATAATTAAGCTTACTATATGGAATTAATCGAACGAAGATTTTACTTTCTTCAACTAATTTCGGAACATATATTAATCTCATTTGGTGCATTATTATTTACTGCGATTTTGGGTACATTATTAGGAATTTTGGTTTTTTACTCATCTAAGTCAAAAACTTTCATCTTACCTATTATAAACTTACTATATACTATTCCTTCCATTGCCATGTTTGGTTTATTAATCCCAATTGTAGGAATTGGTTTAAACAATGCTTTAATTGTTTTGATTTTATATGGTTTACTGCCCATTGTGCGCAATACATATACTGGTCTAAAGGAAGTCCCTATTAGTCTTATTGAAGCTGCGAAAGGAATGGGTGCAACTCCTTTTCAAATATTTAAAGACGTATATTTCCCCTTAGCACTTCCTTTAATCCTTTCGGGAATTAGAATAACAACCGTAATGCTTGTTGCACTAACCGGATTAGCTGCTTTAATAGGTGCAGGAGGTTTAGGTCAAGCTATTTTTAGAGGTTTAAATACTATGAACACACAACTTATTGTCGTAGGTTCTATTTTTATATCAATTTTTGCCATTTTAGGAGATCGTTTTATTGGTTCTTTTGAGAATAAATTAGTTAGTATAATAAGCAATAACGCAACTCGGAGTCAAAAAATAAGGGTTGTTTCAAATATTGTTGTTTTAATTATAATTGTAATTTCTGCATTCGTTCATTTAAAATCTTTACCCAATGCCCAAAATCAAAATTCCATTACTGTTGCAGCAAAACCTACTGGCGAACAATTTATTTTAGGTGAAATTATATCTCAGCTCATAGAACAGGAAACCGATTTACATGTTGTAAGAAAATTTGGCATTGGAGGTGGAACAACAAACATTCATCCTGCAATGCTAAATGGAGAAGTAGATTTGTATGTTGAATATACTGGTACAGGTTGGATGAACGTATTAAAAATGAAACTTCCTCAAAACAACAAACTGAAACTAGATAAAATTAACCAACTCTATTTAGAAAAGTTTAATTTACGTTGGATTGGTTTACTTGGTTTTAATAACACATATGCTATGGCAATTCCAGACAGTTTAGCCTCGAAGTATAATATTAAAACCTGTTCTGATCTGGTTAAGTATAGTCAACATTTTACTTTTGGAGCTGAATTTGATTTTTTTGAAAGACCTGATGGTTACCAAGGATTAGTGGATAAGTACAATTTTAATTTTTTCTCAATTAAAGAAATGGATATCAACTTAAGATATAACGCGATAATTGAAGGAAAAATTAATGCCATCAATGCTTTTACTACAGATGCTAAAATTGCGGCTATTAATTTAAGAGTTCTGAAAGATGACAAGAATTATTTTCCTAGTTACGAAGCTGGTATCGTAATTAGAAAATCTGTTTTAAGCAAATACCCACAACTGGAAGCTGTTTTAACAAAACTTAATGGTAAAATAAGTACTCAAACAATGATGCAACTAAACCACAAAGTTGAAGTTGAAAATAAAGATCCAAAGGAGGTAGCAAAGGAATTTATTAAAACTTTAACTGAAACATCCTTATTATGACAAAAGGTAATATCATAAAGTTTGAAAAAGTAGGTTTTTCATATGATAATCACCAAATAATTCAAAACTTATCTTTTTTCGTTAATAAGGGTGAATTTATTTGCCTTACTGGTAAAAGTGGGTGTGGAAAATCTACATTACTTCGCCTTATTAATGGATTATTAAAAAAGGATAATGGAAAAATTGAAATAATAAATAAACCAATAGAAAATTGGAATCCTCATGAACTCCGCAAACATATGGGATATGTGTTGCAAGATGGTGCACTCTTTCCTCATTTTAATGTTTATCAAAACATGTGTTACTGCATGAAATTGCAATACATTGATAAAAATAAATGTAATGAGCGCATCAACGAATTACTTCCTTTAGTAAATTTAGATAAAAGTATATTAGCTAAGTTTCCCAATCAACTAAGTGGCGGGCAGCAGCAAAGAGTTGGGATTATAAGGGCTATTGCTCATAATCCAGACATTGTTTTAATGGACGAACCATTTTCTGCTCTTGATAGTGAAACTCGAGAAAATTTACATGAATTAGTAAAAAACATCCACCTAAAACTTAATACCACTTTTGTTATGGTAACACATTTAATAAGCGAAGCAGAGAAACTTGGAACAAGAACTATACGCCTATCAAATGGTAAAATCATAGCTAATGATTAGTAAACGTGTAATTCGATATTAAACAAAATGCAATGAAAATAGCAGTAACATCAGCAAGTGGACAATTAGGTTCTTCAATAATAAAAAAAGCAAAAGAAAAGTTTGGACACAATAACGTGATTGGACTTGCAAGAACTCCTGAAAAAGCAAAACACCTGGGAGTCGAAATTCGTAAAGGGGATTATAATATTCCACAAAATTTTATTGATGGACTAAAAGATATTGATGTAGTTACAATTCTTTCGGGAAATGATCATCCTGATAAAAGAATACAACAGCACAGAAATATTATTAATGCAGCAAAGTCTTCTGGAGTTAGAAAAATTGTGTATACCAGTATTTTTGGAAAAGAGGATAAATGTGTATTTGATAATATTATTAAGTCTAACCGACAAACTGAAAAAGATATTATCGAATCGGGACTACAATATGCCATTGGAAGAAACGGACTTTATATTGAACCTGATATTGAAGCAATTCCTGAGTATTTAAAAGAAGGCAAAATCACAAATTGTGCAGGTGATGGAAAATGCGGATACACCACCCGTGATGAGTTAGCAGAAGCTTATTCCTGCCTAATATCAAATGATAATTTAAATGGTGATGTTTATAACTTGTTTGGAAAAGTAATTGCTCAACTAGAACTAACTAGTGCTATAAATAAAGCTTATGGTTATAACCTTGTTTATAATGCAATTTCTGTAGAAGGTTATTTAAAAGACAGAACAAATGCTTATGGAGATTTCTTTGGAAAAATTATTGCCGGAATTTACGAAGGAATTTTAAATGGTGCGTTTGATTTACCATCTGATTTTGAATCCGTAACTGGTAGAGAACATCAAAGTATACAGGAGTATCTTTCCCAGGCTAAATAATATAAAATTTCACTATTATAGCCAAAAATACAAATTAAAAGTAGACATGTTCCAGTAGTCAGTTCATAGAGTTTTAAAGTGCCAGGTTTAAAGTAGTTTTTGGCAAAAAAATAACGTAAATCACTATATTTATGCCACTTAAAAACGCTAAAACTATTTAATCCCTCTAAATAGATCACAAATTAGATTTAAAACTCTTCATTGGTTTAAGCACCTGCAATTGCCAATACTCCAATAACTAACCAAAATATCCATTGAAACATTTTAAAAACTCCTCCTTTAACAGGTGAGTTTAAAGCTACAACTAATTGAGAAATACCAAATCCTAAATATATTATTCCCAGAAATTTAGTTACAGAACTTAGTTCAAACAGAACACAATTAAAATGGATAGTTGTTAAAAAAAAGAACAAAGTACTTAATATCTGGAATACTGAAAGATAATGAAATAAACTTTTCATTACATATTTAGGAATTGATTCAGCATTAGAGTTCATTATTGGTTTTAAATATAGCTTTGCTCCCATTACAAAATGACCAATTACAGCAAACAACGATACAAGAGAAGCTCCTAAAATTAAATAGTTCATTATATACAAGATTATAAATCCCAGCCTTATTTTATATCATAAAAGCTGGGATTTGTATGTATTAATTTAAAACTGTACACTTTATTGTAATGAGTGCAATGCAACTCTATTACCTTCTAAATCAAAAAAATGACCAATAAATCCATGTTCTCCAATAGAAGTTTTTGGTATAGCGACCTCACCTCCTAAGTCTTCTACTTTTTTTAGTGATACTTCAACATCTTCGCACGAAAAATATACTATTGTACCTAATTTAGCTGGCTCATACCCCTCATCTTTAACAATAGCACCAGTAGCTCCTTCTGCGCCTTCGTTCATTGGAAACGCTGCCATTTGAGTACCTGGCATTGATAAATCTTCTAAAGGAACATTAAATAATGAAGAATAAAACTTTTTAGCTCTGTCATAATCTGTTACTGGTATTTCAAACCAACCTACTGCATTTCTTTCCATGATAAATAAATATTTAATGATTAATATAAAACAAAAATAAGATTGCACTGTATGTAAAAAAATGGCAATAAAGACATTTAATGTGGGTATATTTGCCACTTACTTCAACTTATATCAAAATGAAAGTAGCTGTATTAAATTATAAACACGCAGTTCAAAGCAGTGTTCAAGGTCCTTACGACATGTTTAGCCAACTTAACAATTTAGTAACAATGTTTAGACCCGATATAAGAATTCCCACAGTAGAAGTGAGCATTTTGCCACCTAATAAAATAAAGTCTTCCGATGAATTTGATCTTGTTATTTTGCCGGCTATGCACTTTAACTTTATTAACGAAGTAATTGATAGTAATAAACAATTGATTCCCTGGCTACGAAATCATTATAACCAAGGAGGTGAAATTGCATCTATTTGTTTAGGAGCATTTATGCTGGCAGAAACCGGACTACTTAATAACTCAGCCACTACCACCCATTGGTTGGGAGCAGCAATGTTTAAGTCGAAGTATCCTCTAATTAGATTAGTCGATGATAAATTTATAACTGATTTTCAGCGCATTTACACCAGCGGCGGTGCTTTTTCATTTACCACCCTCATTATTTATTTAATGGATAAATATTTTGGTAACGAGGTAGCCATATTAATGTCAAAGGTATTTTTAATACATATTCATGATACAAAACAAACCGGATATAAAATTTTCGATCTTCAAAAAAAACATAGCGACTCATCAATCGAAAACATTCAAAACTATATAGAGCAAAACCTGGATAAAAATCTATCTGTTGAAGAACTTGCAAAAAAAATAAATATGTCGCTTCGAACATTTATGCGAAATTTTAAAAAAGCTACAGGCGACACTCCTAACGCCTACATACAAAAGGTGAGAGTTGAAAAAGCAAAAAAAATGTTAGAATCCGGATTAAATAGAATAGAACAAGTAAGTTTAGAAGTTGGATACAACGACTTCGCTTCGTTTAGAAAGACCTTTAAAAAAAACGTTGGATTAAATCCTTCTGAGTACAAAAAACTATATAGTAGAGTATTCACAATAAATAATGTTGAATCTCAAGTATAGTTGTATTAATAATAATTATTAATTTCGGCGCTATCTTGTCTTTAATATCATCTTTCAAGTAAATTTGTTCACCAAATAAGTATTATTTATTGAACAAATCTATTTACTTTTTCATTTCATTTAAATAAACATAGGGTTGCTAAATAATCCTATGCTAATTAAAACGAATTCAACAACATATCATGAGTCGAAGAAAAGTTAATTTTGTTATAATTGCCCTTTTGATACTATTAGGAGGTTCTGTTGCACTTTCTTATTTATTTATTTCCATGAAACCAGAATCTCCCAAACGTCCCAATCTGGAATTAAAACGATTTGTTAAAGCAAAAACTGTTATTTACACTTCCATTAAATCCTCATTAGAAGCAAAAGGAAGGGTAGTTTCCAGTAACGAAGTTACATTAGTTGCCGAAGCCTCTGGCAAAATTGAAGCTGGATCAGTCTCTTTAAGAAAAGGTAGTTCTTTCAAGAAAGGTCAACTTTTAGCCTGTATTTATAAAGATGAAGCAGAGCTTGCCCTGAAAGCAAGAAAAAGTAGGTTTTTAAATACAATTACAACTCTTCTTCCGGATTTAAAAATTGACTATCCTAACCATTATAACGCTTACCAGGATTTTTTTAACGAAATTGATATCAATAAATCTCTTCCTCCCCTACCTAAAAACGTTGATAATAAATTGAAAGTGTTTTTAGCCAGTCGAAATTTTATTAGTGAATATTATGGCATTTTGCAAGATGAAAAAAAACTAAGTCGTCATTCTTTATACGCCCCTTTTAATGGAACTTTTACACAAGTTAACTTTGAAGTAGGAGGATATATAAATACAGGAGGTCAAATTGCCAGAATGATTCGTACCGATAAACTTGAAATTGAAGTTCCTGTTAAAAATGAGCAGAGCAAATGGATTATGATAGGAGATACAGCAAATGTATATTATGCAATTGGAGCTACAAGACTACAAGGTATTGTTGTTAGAAAATCGGATTTTATTGAAGCAAATACCCAATCCCGAAGTATATTTTTAAGAGTACCCAATGCCAATAATGATAAGTTATTAGCAGGTGAATTTAAAACAGTTAAATTTCCAGGGCAGCAAATTGATAAAGCAATGGAGATTCCTCGAAATGCCGTATTTAACTCTAACGAAGTTTATATTGTAAAAGAAGGTAAACTAAAAAAACGAATAATAAATATATTAAAGTTGAATGAGACTACATTGATTTTTAATGGTATCAGCGAAGGGGAAAAAGTGGTATCCGAACCCTTGATTAATGTTAAAGAAAATAGTCTTGTTGGCATTTTAGGTGAGGATAATAAAACAAAACCTTCTAGTAAAAACTCTAACCAAAAACATTCTAAAACCAAGTAATTATGAGAAAGGTTGTTGAAGTATTTGTTAGGTTTCCTTTTTATGCTAACCTCATTATCCTTGTTTTACTAATAGTTGGAGGTTTAAGCTTAAAATCAATGAAAAAATCGTTCTTTCCGGAACGACAATCGCATTTACTTAGTGTAAGAGTTTTTTACCCAGGTGCATCACCTGTTGAAATGGAAGAAGGTGTAACTTCGAGAATTGAAGAAGCTGTTAGAGCCATTCCCGGAATTTATGAAATCAATTCTGTATCATCAGAAAACAGTTCAAGAGTAAATATTGAAATAGAACCTGATCATGATATTGATGAAGCTTTGATTGAAGTAAAAAATGCTGTGGATGGTATTTCATCATTACCCTCAGCTGCCGAAAGACCAATTGTTTCTAAATCAAGAACAACCTCTCCTGCTGCACGACTATTAGTAACGGGCGAAGTAGACCTTATGACCTTAAAGAGTTATGCCCAACAAGTAGAAGAAGATTTTTTGGCTTCAGGATTAATAAGCCAGGTATCAATATCAGGGTATCCGTCATTGGAAATATCGGTTGAAGCTAGTGAAGAAGATATGTTAAGATATGGTTTTACTCTTAATGATCTTCAAAATGCTATCTCACAAAATAATCAGGATGTTTCTGGAGGTCAATTAAGATCTAAGGAGGAGGAATTGTTAATACGTTTACGCTCTAGAAGTGCAGATCCTGATAAAATTGGTAATATCATCTTACGAGCCAATCCAGATGGAAGTGTACTTCGTATTCGAGATATTGCCTCTGTAAAAATAAAATTCTCAGATGTTCCTAATAAGGCACTGGAAAATGGAAATCCTCTTATCAGAATAACAGTATTAAAATTAATTTCGGAAGATCTTGATGAAATTGATGAGTTTATAAAAGAATATGTAGATGAATTCAATTCAAGAAAAACAGGCGTTAAGCTTTCTTTATCCAGATCATATCTCGAGATACTTCATTCCAGGTTAAACTTGCTTTATAAAAACGGAGGTCAAGGATTATTGTTAGTAATTATAATCCTTAGCGTAATGCTCAGCATAAGACTTTCTCTTTGGGTGGCATGGGGAATTCCGGCATCTTTTCTAGGTATGTTTATCATTGTCAACCTAATGGGAGTTACCATTAATATGATATCCCTTTTTGGTATGATACTGGTTATTGGTATTCTGGTGGATGATGGTATTGTTATTGGAGAAAATATTTTTCAACATTTTGAAAAAGGTAAAAGCCCTCGGCGAGCGGCAATTGATGGTACTGTTGAGGTAATCCCTGCTGTAATTACATCAGTAAGTACTACCATAATAGCATTTTCTCCAATTATATTTATCACTGGAAGAATGGAATTTATGTTTGAAATGGCTGTGATTGTAATTTTCAGTCTATTGGTTTCTTTGTTTGAAGCATTTTTTGTACTTCCTGCTCATATTGGAAACGAACGCGTACTTAACGTAGAAAAGTTATCCGCAAAACCTAAAGGATTAAAAAAATATACCGAAGGTTTCTTTACATGGCTTAGAGAATATGCATATGACAGAGTAATAAAACTAGTGATTGAATGGCGCTATATAGTAATAGGTGTGCCTGTTGCTATGATGTTGATTACTTATGGGCTCATTGGTGGTCAAATAATAAAAATGACCTTTTTTCCAAGAATGGAGTTTGATTCGTTCAATATTAATATTGCATTTACGCCCGGGTCAGGAGAAAAACAAACGATGGAGTATTTAGAACAGTTCGATAGTATTGTTTGGGCAGTAAATAACGAGTTGATGGAAAAGTATAATGACACTGTTCCAATTATCGAGAATAGTATACTGTATTTTGGATCAGCTTTTAATGGAACCGAAAATGGATCACATGCAGGAAATATTTTTGTTTCACCAAGAAATTCAGAAGAAACAGGAATTAGCTCCTTTGAAATAATTAAGAGTATAAGAAAGAAAGTTGGATCAATACCAGAAGCAGAAAAATACTCGATTGGAGCAAGAAGCAGATTTGGAGATCCTATTTCTGTTGGACTACTTTCCAGAAACATTAAGGAATTAGAAACATGTAGAGACTTTTTAATAAATAAACTTAACCAATATCCTCAATTAAAGGATGTAATTAGTACCAACGCGCTAGGAAAACAAGAAATCCTTCTCAAGTTAAAACCCAAAGCCTACATGTTAGGATTAAATGAGTCTGCAATTGCACGACAAGTTCGTCAAGCTTTTTACGGAGGACAAGCACAACGCTTGCAAGTTGGACGAGATGAGCTCAGGATTTGGGTTCGTTATCCAGCAGAAGGACGAGAAAGAATAGGACAGTTTGAAAACATGAAAATTGTTACTTCTCAAGGAGAGTTTCCGTTAACAGAGCTGGTGGATTATGATATGAAACGTGGCCCTGTTAATATTAATAGATTTAACGGGAAACGTGAAATTCGAGTAAATGCTGATATGGTTGATCCAGATGCTTCTGCTAAAGAGATGACTGATATTATTAAAGAGGAAGTTGTACCTGAATTAAAAGCGCTCCACCCTGGGATAACTGTTGAATTTCAAGGCCAACAAAAAGAAAGTCAACGAAATACGAAGGATTTAATGTTTTTATTTCCTTTAGCTTTCTTAACCATGATTTTTATTCTTATGATCAATTTTAAATCATTTGAACAACCTATGATCATTATTTTAATGATTCCTATATCTATATTAGGATCAATTTGGGGACATGGAATACACGGTAAGCCTTTATCTATATTAAGTGTATGGGGAATAGTAGCTTTAACGGGTGTAATTGTTAACGATGCCGTAGTTTTTCTTGCTAAATACAATAGGCTTATTACCGAAGGTAAAAAAATAAAGGTTGCAATTATAGAAGCTGGTAAGTCAAGATTACGCCCTATTATTTTAACAACATTAACTACGTCTTTTGGTTTATACCCTTTGATTTTAGAAAAAAGCTTTCAAGCTCAATTTTTAATACCTATGGCTATATCATTAGTTTATGGTGTTGCATTTGGAACTATGTTTATCCTCTTATTTTTCCCTGCTCTAATATTAATTCTTAACGATATAAGAAGATTTATTAGAGAAAAATGGCATGGACGAAAATTAGAACCTGAACATGTTGAAATTGCCTGGTTAAATGAGCAAAGAAAAAGAGACAATGGAAAAGGATAAAAAAGTAGTATTATAATTCTTCATATACCCATTATTATAGTAAAATTTATTTTAGAGCTAATTTAAAATGAACACAATAAAAATACTGATTATATTTCTGACTTTTAGTTTGAGCTCCTACTCACAACAACTATCTCTGACAGATGCAATAACTGAAGCGTTGGAAAATAATTACAATATTAAAATATCTAATGCAAGACAAGAAATTGCCAATATAAATAATTCGTGGGGAGCAGCAGGGCGATATCCATATGTCAACCTCTCGGCCATTAGCAGTAATGCAATAGATAATAACACTGATGAGGATTTTTCTTTAAATCAACTTACTGGAGAAGCCGCTGTTAACTGGACTTTGTTTGATGGGTTTGCAGTGCAAATTAATAAACAAAGATTTGAAGAGTTAGAACAACAATCAAAGCAAAACACAGCCATTTTGGTTGAAAGTACTATTCAATCAGTGGTACTTGCTTATTATAATACATTACTTCAGAAAGAGAAACTAACAGTTTTTAACGAAATTATGTCTCTATCGGAAGATCGTTATAAACAAACTAAAGTTAGAAAAGAATTGGGCTCTGCAGTTACTTATGATTTACTGCAAGCAGAAAATGCATATTTATCTGACCGATCAAATTATCTTTTACAGGAAGTGAATTACAAAAATGCATTGAGAGACTTAATGTTTATAATGGCAGATAAAAGTGATGTAACCTACGAATTAACAGGTAAGTTTGAAGCTATTCCTAAAAATTATAATATCACAGATTTACAAAGTCAATTAATGGATAATAACAAGACTTTACAAAATCAATACATTAATCAACACCTTCTCGAAAATGCTGTAGCTTCAGCTCAAAGTTCATTCTACCCTACTTTAAACTTTAGAAGTGGAGTATCACATAGATCTACAAAAAGAGACTTTGAAAATAGAGGTATAGTAGAACAAGATGCAACAAATATTTATGGGAATTTTACTTTAACCTTTAATTTATTTAGTGGTGGAAGTAAAAGAAGAGCCTTACAAATTGCAAAAATAAAAGAAGAAATTGGAGTTGTAGAAATTGAACAAATAAAACAAGATTTGTCATATCGTTTAAGAAATATGTTCGAATTGTATTTGGTTAGAAAAGAATTACTCGACTTAGCCAATAAAAACCTGAATGCGGCAAAACTAAATCTTAGTATTTCTAAAGATAAGTTTGAAAGTGGTGTAATTAATTCTTTTAACTATCGCGATATTCAAAATCTTTATCTTAATGCTTCCCAACAAAAATTAGAAGCCATATATAACTTTATTGATACTCATACAGCTTTACTCCGAATGGTGGGGGGAATTGTTCAGGAATATGAATAAAACGTCAGCCTAGAACGCTGAATACAAGCAAAATACAAACTCAATAGCTCAAATGGGTTTAACAGACCTATTACCAGTTATTTTAGAACGCTATACTAGTGGATAAAAGATATAGGTAAAATGTGTTAATCCTAATAATGGAGACTGTAAATTCTTCTATCTTAATCTCGTACTTCTATATTGTTTGGTATATAAAATGTAAATGTACTACCCTTACCCTTTGTACTTTCTACCTTTATTTCTCCACCAATATTCATTATTATAGAGTTACATAATTTTAGCCCAATTCCCGAACCGCTCTCTCCTTTTGTTCCTTTAGCGTGAAAGTGATAGTTATTATCAAAAATATTATCTATTTCTTCTTTCGTCATTCCAATCCCTTCATCTTTAACCGAAAATTCGACTAAAGAATTATTTACTCTCCCCGAAACATTAATTATTGAATTTTCAGGGGAGAATTTAATTGCATTAGTAATAATATTTCGTAGTACAATTAGAAGTACGTTTTTATCGGAGTAAAAATATACTTGCTCCAAATCTTCTTTAATTTTTATTTTTTTTAATGTAGCCAGATGAGATAGCTGCTTCATAGAATATTGAACAATATCTTTAATACATATTCTTACGATAACTGGTTTAATATATCCATCATTGTTACTCGTCCATGCAAGCAAATTCTCTAGTAAATCATGAGTAGAATCTACCATGGGAACAATCTTCGTTATCATGTCATCTATTGATTCTTTATCAAGAATCTTATAATGTATCAAACGCGTAAAATTTCTGAGGTTACCAATAGAACTTTTTAAATCATGGCCAATAATTGATAATAGCTTTCTAAGAGAATTATTAACTTTTTCTAGTTCCTTAGTTAGCAATCTATTTTTTTTGTGTTCTTTATGTCTTAAAAACAGAACAACAACACTTACAATTAACAAACCAATTGCAACTACACTTAATATAAAAAATAACTTTTTCTGCTTTGATAATTCAACATTTGACTTATTAGTTGCTTCAAGTACTCTTTTCTGCTGCTCAAACTCATACTTGGTTTTTATTGATTGAATTACAGTTTCTCTATTTCTTATTTCAAGAGAATCTGAATATGCTTTTTGTAGTAAAACATATTTTAAAGCATTTTTATAATCCTTCTTATAATTATAAATGTCATACAGTAAAAAGTAATTTTCTTTAAGTAAATCATGATTATTAAGTTTCTTACTATATTCTAAAGCCAGAAATGCATGTTTCAAAGCTTCCTTCAATCTTCTTAAATTAAAATATGCCGAAGCAATGTAGTTTTCCTCCATTGCTAAATCGTAATAACTACTATCGGAGGAGAAAATTTCAAGCGCTTTATAATGATATTGTAATGCTTTATTATACTCTTCTTCATACGAGTAAGAAAAACCTGTTCTACTATTATTATATGCAGGTAATGGATCTTTTGTTTGTTTAAGGTAACTATTTGAAAATTGATAGTAATAACGAGCAGAATCAAATAATTCTATACCCAAATAATATGTTCCTATATTATGTAAATCGTAGGCAATTTTTAAAGAATCGTTTATTAATTTATTATACTTCAAGGATAATCTATCATGTTTAATTGATAAATCATACTCCTCTAAATTAAAATACTCAATAGCCATACGACTATAACATGATGCCAATAGATCATAATCATTTTGGGCATAATGATGAGCCTTCATCGTAAAATTAAGGGCTTGTTTATATTCTCCCAATAACGAATGTACATCACATATTCCTAACAAACCATAGACGATTCCAGCTGTGTCGCTACATTTTTTCGACAGTTTTAAAGAAGAGTAATAATAGTCCAAAGCTTCGGTATGAGAAGATTGAAGTAATAAGTCAGCCAATTCTGCGTATAAACTAATTTTAACAAAATCTTCTATTTCTGAAGACAGTAAACTTCTGATACTATCTACTTTAGTATTTCCATTTATACTTGAAAAGAACAAGAAACAAACAAAGCAAAACAGACAAAATTTTCTTTTTAACAAAGAAGTCCTTTGTTCATATATATTTTTGTTAACCAACAAATTATAATCTATTATTTAATATCAAAAGTAACATTATTTCACTATTATCTATTTAATAATTAAAACATTTACGGTATTTTTTATTTAGCAATAAATAGCTTGAATGATATAGGTATGAGTAGTATGCTTTTTTATAATTAAGCCTATAACTGTTAATACATATCTGCAATTTAAAGTTGTACAAATTGTAAATTCATTTTATACTTTTGTTGATATCCTTCAAAATAGCAAACAATGCAATACACAACTTTTGGAAATACTGGTATTAAAGTCTCAACACTTGGTTTTGGATGTATGAGATTTCCCTTTTTAAACCAAGATCCTTCTCAAATTGATATAGTAAAAGCTACGGAAATGATTCATTATGCCATTAATAATGGTGTGAATTACATTGATACTGCTTACCCTTATCATGGTAACGATTTTAGTAAAGGAGGACAAAGTGAACCTTTTTTAGCTCAAGCTTTAAAAAACGGATATCGCGAAAAAGTCTATATTGCTACGAAACTACCAAGCTGGTTAATAGAATCAAGGGAAAATATGGACGAATTCTTAAACCAGCAACTAAATAGATTGGAGACAGAATACATAGACTTTTACTTATTACATGCTTTAAGTAAAAAAACTTGGGATAACCTTGTGAAAAATAATGTATTTGATTTTATTGATAAAGCACTTGAGTCGGGAAAGATTAAACATATTGGTTTTTCGTTTCATGATAAACTTGATACTTTTAAAGAAATAGTAGATGCTTATAATTGGGATTTTTGCCAGATACAATATAATTATTTTGACACTCAGTTTCAAGCTGGTGAAGAGGGATTAAAATATGCAGCTAACAAGGGTTTAGGTGTTGTAATAATGGAACCTTTAAGAGGCGGATCACTTGTAAATAAACTTCCTAAAGAATCCTTGCAAATTTTTAATGATGTTGCCCCGCAAAGAAGTAATGTTGAATGGGCGTTAAATTGGTTATGGAAACAACCTGAAGTGTCTGTTGTGTTAAGTGGGATGTCTAACTTAGATCAAGTACAAGAAAACATAAAACTGGCTAACGATTCTTCAGGTAACTTTTGGACAAACAAAGATGATAAAGCAGTTGTTAAAGCTGTTACAATAGTAAAAGACAAACAAAAAGTAAATTGTACCACATGTGGTTACTGCACACCATGTCCTGTTGGAGTAAATATTCCAGCCTGCTTTAGTTTAATGAATGATCATTATGTATTTAACGATCCTGTTGCTCAAATGCGATATAATAATTTTATTGGTGATGCTGGTAAAGCTTCGAATTGCGTGCAATGTGGTGAATGTGAAGAAAAATGTCCGCAACAAATTGAAATAAGAGAAAAATTAGATTTAGTAGTAGATTTATTTGAAAAGAATTAAGGTTGATTGGAGAATGAAAGTAGGGAGAACGGAAAAGGGAGAAGGCAGAATGAAAAAAGAAATTCCCTTCTCCGCATTGGAAATTACATCCACTCATGCATATCTAACCAAAAATATTGTCCTAGTCCTATTATAAAAACAAGGTTACCATAAATACCATGTAATATAGCTGTTAACAATACACTCTTGGTTTTTACGTATACTTTAGAAAGGTACAATCCCAAAAGTAAGGTTAGAATTATAGATACATGGCTATAATACACAATATGCACAAAGCTAAAAACTATACTACTTGCCCAAACCAACCTTTTATCCTCTTTAAAAATATACTTATACCTATTAAATAAAAACAACCTGTAAATAACCTCTTGTCCATATGCGGAGAACACTGGGTAAAAAAAGCATAATACTAATAGTATCTGCCAATTAGCCCTACCCAGATTAAAGAGATTATCACGGTCGAAAAAAAACAATACCAAAAACATAGTTAATGCCACAAGAATAATAGCAATGCCGTGTTTAAATAATTCCTTTCTGTGAACTCCAAACCGAATTAAATCTCTAGTTTTAAATTCGGAATTACGACGTAAATAAATAATTATTCCAATAAGAACAGGTAATACTAAAGAGCTTGGATGTATTATTCCAATGTCAAATAAAATAAGTAGCGGAACACCAATAAATAACAAAATAAACTCTATCCACAGCCAAACAGCCTTATAATCTTTTATCATATTACTATAAAATTTTAAAATAATAGATCGTTAGATTTGAGACAAAAAACATGAGACTGATTTACAAAACGTTAATGTTAACGTATTAACCAAATTGCATTCATCATTTCAACTTTCTAACATTTAATTCATTACAAAATCTTAACGAACTATTATTAAAACGAACTGCAAAATATAAGTAATACTCTGGCATTAATCTTCCACTTTAATTTTAACAAAACATTAAAAAATATGTTGGAATAAAATCTTAGCCATAAAACTAGTATTTTTAAAATTCATTTTTTTTTTAAATCAAGTTCAACATTTCACTTTACTCCTATGAATATAAAATTTAGCTCTACCTTAATTATTACTGATGAATTTGACAAAATGAAAGACTTTTACCAAAACGTTCTTCAACAAGAAATTGAAATTGATTTTGGTAATTGTATTGGTTTTAAAAATGGCTTTTCTTTATGGAAACTCACTCCAGATTACCCAATTGCGCAAAAACTAGGTAGAACATTTGATAAAGAAGGTAATAAAAACATAGAGCTTTGTTTTGAAACTGATGATTTTGAAGAGGTTGTTAACAACCTAAAAAAGTATAATCTAAAATACCTACACGAAACAACAGAAGAAACCTGGGGACAACAAACTATTCGTTTTTATGATCCTGAAGATAACTTGATAGAAATTGGAGAAACTATACCTAGTTTTGTTAAACGGTTTTATAACCAAGGTTTAAGTATTGAAGAAGTTGCACAAAGAACCTCTACTCCTCTTGAATTTGTAAAACAAATATGCCAAAGCAATTAGAATATATTGGTTTTGTACCACCATGTGGGATTTATTGTGGTGGTTGCCCTAATTACGTTAGGAACAAAAACAGGTGCGAAGGTGCGGAAACAGGTTGTAAAACCAGAAAGTGCAAAAGAATTTATGTTTGTTGCATAGAGAAAAAAGGCCTGAATTTTTGTTATCAATGTAAAACATTTCCTTGCAGTAAGTTTAAGAGTTTTGCTACTACCTGGTTAAAATATGGTCAGGATTTAATCGAGAACCAAAAGATTATAAAAGAAAAAGGAACTGTTGAGTTTTTGAAAAGGATGAAAAATACTGAAAATAAAGATATTTATTGATTGTAATCTTTAATATATTTTAACTTGTCTGCATTATTCTCTTCTTATACTTTTGCATTTTTATAAAATTGCTCAACTTTTAAATAAATTATTAATCTTAAAACTATGAGAAAATTATTTTTCGCATTAATTGTGCTTACTACAAGTCTAACTTTCGCTCAAGAAATTCCTACTGAGGGATTAGTAGCTCATTATCCACTTGATAACCATCCAAATGATGAAAGTAACAACAAAAGAAATGGAACAATATTTGGAGATCCTCAACCAGTTATAGACCGTAATGGAGAAGAAAATGGTGCATATTTCTTTGATGGTAAAGACGACTATATTTCTATTCCAACATTTACTCCTACTAATAATGAAATTACATTAGCCTTTTATGCAAAACCCTCTTCCAAAGGCTATAATTATGCACTAACTATTGGTTCTAACAATGATAATGGATCTCCATATTGGAAAGTTGGTGTTACACCTGTTCATACCAAAAAAACCTATGTTGCTTTTGAAGATGCTAGTGTTCACTATATAGAAAATACACCTACTATTCCTCTAGATAAATGGAGTTTAGTAATTTTCACCTATGATGGAGTATCAAGCAATTATTATATAGATGGAGAACTTGTTGAAACAGAAAATATAAACAAACAACTTTTACAAAATATATCTCCAGACTATTCCTATATTGGAACATATAAACCTACACAGTATTTCTGGCATGGAGCTATTGATGATGTTCGAATATATGATAAAGCTCTTTCTGAACAGCAAGTTAAAGATTATCATTTGGCAACTCTCTCTCTAGAAAGTGGTTTAGTAGCATATTATCCTTTTAATGGGAATGCTGAAGATGAAAGTGAAAACAACTTTCATGGTACAATTAAAAATGCCACCCTAACAACAGATAGATTTGGTAATGAAGATTGTGCATTTAAAAGTGATGGAGATGATATTATACAAATTGATCATTCAGATTTTTTTAATATAGGAAATAGTGAATTTACAATATCAACATGGTTTAATAGAGAAGCGCAAACGAATGGTCGTATTATGTCATTTCTTGGTTCCGATCAGAAAAATGCGATTCAATTAAGATTTGTTCCAACAAGTTTGAAAATGATTGTTTTTGTAAGGGATAATAATGGCGAAGGCGTTTCTAAAATTGAAATCCCTGTAGATATCCCACTTAATAAATGGACACATATTATAATTCGGAGAAATAAAGATAATACTGTTGATGCTATTTTAGACAATACTATTTACTCACTTGGAAGTGTAAATGGTTCTATAGTTCTTGATGGTACAAATAAAGGTTTTTTTTCTGATTCTAACTCACCAGCTTTTTCAATGACTGGCATTATTGATGATATTAGAATTTATAACCGAGCATTAAGTCCCACAGAAGTTGAGGCTCTTTACAACATGCCCGATCCTACAACAGATCCTACAACTAATACCTCATGTTTTTGGAAGAGTAATGGTACTGATATTTATTATGATGGTACTGGAAATGTGGGTATTGGTACTAATACACCTGCTACCAAACTAACTGTGGATGGAACAGTATTAGCTACAGAAATAAAAGTACAGGCCGATGTATCTACATACCCGGATTTTGTTTTTGAACCAGAATATAAATTGGCAGATTTAAAAGAGGTAGAACAGTATATCAACCAAAATGGTCACCTCCCAGAAATACCTAAAACCTCAGAAGTAGCTAAAGAAGGTATTAATATTGGAGAATTAAATGTTAAGCTTCTACAGAAAATTGAAGAATTAACATTATACATTATCCAACAAAATAATAAAATTGAACAACAAGGTAAAGAGTTAATCATTTTAAAAGAGAAAGTTGAAGACTTAAGTAAATAGTTAATTATAAATAAAATAATCAAAGCGCTATGGTTAATATAAATAAACCATGGCGTTTTTTTATATATTTGAACTAAACAAAATAAAAAGTTACATGTCCAAAACTAACTTTAAGAGAGAACTTCATTTTTTTGATATTCCCAAAAATAAAATTGTAATTGGTTTAGTTATCTGGCTATTGTTTTCATTCCTGTTTTATGCTTTTGTATTTGTATTGAGAGAATCATTAAGATTATTAACAATCAATGAATATTATGATTTAGTAATTCTTTCAGATAAAGAAATGTGGTTCTACAATTTCTTTTTTGCTTTAATTGCCACCATATTTGGACAATCAATATGTTTTTCCTTTTGGCTCAGTGGGCCTAGAAGTTTCTTAAGGACACATAACTATTTAAGAACTAATATTATTCATGATCAACGTTTACTAAATACATATTTTCTACATTGGTTTTCAAAACTTGCAATAACAATTATAGGAGCCCTATATATACCTCTCAAACAAAGCATTAGCTTTAATATATATAAAGATTATAAGTGGGCATTAATTCTTGTTGTGGTGGTACTTTTTACTCAAACTTGGAACAGTATTAGACATGTATATAAATTAAAAAGTTTCAAATGGCAACTATACGCTGCGTTATTCATAACTTTTACTGCTTATGGTTTGTCTCACATTAACCTTATCAATTATAAAGAACTTAACCAAGTAGTTTTAAATAAAAATATTTTTTATTCGTACAACCTCCAATTACCACAGCTTGAATGTTCAAACTATACATGTTGGCATGGAAGACCATATCAATTACTTTATATAGTAAAAAAAACAAATGATGTTAATCATCATGAGAATGTTATTATTATGGATAATGAAGAAATCTCAAAGAAAGACTTCCGTACAAAAGTAAAAACCAAACTATCTGACATTTATCCTTCATATTATTCTTCAAGAATAAGGTACGAACTATATATTGACCAAAATGTAGATATGAAATTTATTAACTGGGTAAAAGATGAATTAAGCTATATGGGAATTTATAAAGTTGGTTTTGCTTTTATACCAACAAATGATATGCATAAAACAACATATTCTAACGATGCTACTTTTTCGTACCGGCTTCCATTTAAACCAACTATACCTCCACCTCCTGAAATTAAACCATCATCTAACATCATTGAAATTAAACATTTAAACAACAAACTTATTGTTAACGACCAAGTAATTGAATTAAACAATCTCAACAAGAAATTATATCAATTAATTGAAAAAAATTCAGACCATCTGATAAATTACTTTGTAGATGATAAATTACTATATAAAGATTATTTGAGTATTTTGACAATCACAAAAAATGTAATAGATCAACTTCGGGATAGCTGTGCAACTTCGAGATACAATATGTCATTTGAAGATTTAGATTATGAATATCAAAAAGAAATTAGATATCGATTTCCATACCGAATAAAGGAAATATGCAACGAATCAAACTAACTTTCTTGAAACAAAATATATATTTGTAACAAACCATTATAAATAAATCCTATGTTAAAGTATATCACAATTTCAATTCTTCCCTTAGTGCTTGCCATGTGTACTTCAAGTAATAAACAATTAAAACTTGAAGGTTATGATGGATCTGGTGGTCAACAAAATCAGATAGTTTTAAATGATTCTTATGAAGCTGAAGAATCAATAACCGAAAATGAAACAGATCCTATTCCCCAACCAAACATCACTAAAAAGAAGATTATTAAAGATGGCAATATGGCCATTAAGGTAGATGATATATATTCAGCTAAACAAAAAGTTGATTCTTTAGTGAATTTATATAAAGCTTATTACGCCAAAGAGAACCTTAATAATTCTGATTACAATACTAGTTATAACCTGAAAATAAGAATACCCTCTAAATATTTTGAAGTATTCATTGCTCGATTAGAAGATGGAACAGGCGAAGTACTTTATAAAAATTTAGATGCTCGGGATGTTACTGACCAGTTTATTGATATTGAAACCCGCTTAGAAAATAAACGAAAGTACCTGAAACAATATCAGCAACTATTAAAAAGAGCTAATACTATTAAAGAAATACTTGAAATTGAAGAAAGAATAAGAGCCCTGGAAGAAGAAATAGAAAGTTCGGAAGGTCAATTAAAATACTTAAGTAATCAAGTTGCTTATAGTACATTGAACCTTGAACTGACCAAGCAAAAAGATTATGTATTTAAACCCAAAAAAAGAACCCGTTTTATTGAAAAATTAAAACAATCTTTATCAGGAGGCTGGTATGGCTTTGTTACCTTCTTTTTATTTATGGTTAGAATTTGGCCATTTTGGATAATTGTTACAGTAGGATTCTACCTAATAAAAAGATACAGGAGAAAAAGAAAATTTAACAAACAATCATGAATCGACCCATGAGAAATCTTTCTCACACAGGAAGAACCATTATAGGGAGTTCCATCGAATGCAATTGAAAGATAAAATTATAATGAGATGAAAATAGATCATGTTGCTATTTGGGTGAAAGACCTTGAAAAAATGAAAGATTTTTACACTTCAGTTTTTGATATGAAGTGTAATACGAAATATATTAATCCTGTAAAAAAGTTCTCATCATACTTTTTATCATTTGATAATGGAGCAAGAATAGAACTTATGCATAAGGATGATATTGATGGAGAAAATAACCGAAGTACAAGTTACGGTATTACCCATTTGGCTATTTCTGTAGGTTGTAAGACCAAAGTTGACAATCTTACTAATTCTATTAAAGAAATGGGATACAAAATAGTAGGAGAACCAAGAACTACTGGTGATGGTTATTATGAGAGTGTTATTCTTGATCCGGAAGGTAATCAAATAGAAATAACAGAATAGAAAATTTAAATCACCTGTGCCAGTGATTTGAATTACTCAAACATTGGCTACAGGTGACATAAGAACAAGCAATAGAGAAACGTTAATTTTTAGTATAGTTATAAATGGTTACTTTTTAACAAATACACTTCGTTTACTACCTACTTTAATTATATACATACCTTTAGGCAGATCTGATACATTTACTTTATTTCCAGAACCTTCAGCTACAACATTTCCAGAAGCATCATATAACTTGTAATTAGCTTTCTCTCCTACTCCAGATATTGTTAAAATATCATAAACAGGATTAGGATAAATCAAGCGTTTCACTTGATCTTCATTAGAAACATTAGTGGCAGATTTAGAACTATTATCTGGTGTAGCAGCTTCTTCAGCAACAAATTCCAACCAGTCTAGATTTAGATTTCCACCTGAAATATCCACTCTTAAAATAGCTGTATCTGTCTGATTAATTGTAATACCAGATTGTAACATTTCTTGCCATGTATTCCATCCTCCTGTGTTAGGAACATCGAAATTCGCAAGTTCTGTACCCTGCATGCTTACATTTATTGCTCCTGCACTGTTAAGGTCAGATGCAACTCTTGCTTTAAGTGTATAAGTTCCAGGTGTTACATTAACTGTATATTCTAACCATTCACCATTTACTGTCCAACCTACTGCATGAGGATTAGCGCCTACATCAACACCCTCAGATGGACGTACCTGACCACCATGATTTTGTGCATCAGAATCGTGATATGCAACTCCTTCACCACCTTCGTCAAAATACTCTGCTTCAACTTTACCAGGAATACTTTGCTCAACATAAGACCATTGTGGATCTGGCACATACTCAATTACATCAACAATAATATCATCAGTATCAGAAGTACCATCAGTTGCTGTAACTGTTAAAGCAACATTGTATTTACCTAATGGTAGCGTTAAATTTTGAACCGCACCTGCATAGGTACCTACACCTTCTACTTCCCAAGAATAACTTTCAATGGTTCCGTTAATAGCACGACTGTTGCTACCATCTAAAGTTACAGGTTCTGAGCCATCTCCGTCATAGTCTTCAATTGTTTGGTTACCTCCAGCATTGGCTATTACCATACTGCCAATACCTGCAGATACCGAAACTGCATCTACATAAACAGTAGTTCTTTCTGATGTTCCAAACATAAACGATAACCTTGCTGTTTCAGAAACTGGTGCTGTACTAACATAAGTGTAAGTTTGAGGTTGGGTACTTAAGTTTACTTCCCACTCATCGTAAATTTCCCATTCAGTATCAAAGTTAGGGTCTGCACCTGCAGGGAAGTGTGTACAATTCCACCATGGAGCATGATCCATAAACTTCAGTTTGAAGGAAATCGCTTTTTCGGCATAAGCCATAAACGAGATAATGTAAGTTTCCCCTTGTTGAATCTGGAAGTGTTGCATTAATTGCAATTTCCAATCTTTTGCATTGTCAATATCTTTATCCCAGGTAAGTTTTATACAGTTTTGTCCAGAGAGAAGACCATCACCATTAAGGTTTCCTGTAATATCATCCGGTGCTGGTTTTGCCTGTCCATCCTGGCTGCCTTTCCATTGCCAATCTATACTCCAGCTAGTTGGTGGTTGATCGAATTCGCCATCAATAATTAATTCCTGACGATCATTCATATCAACAGTTAATCCGCTTGATAATGAGCTTGCATTCCCGGCACGGTCCATTGCTAATACCTGAAAATTAGTAGTTGTACCATATCCAAGATCTTTTACCGGATATCTGGTAGTACCAATGTAATCCCAAAACTGTCCATCTTTGTAGATCGTATAATGAGCTAATCCAGATTCACCATTATCAGAAACAGCATTCCAGGTAATGTATTCTCCATCTCGGCTTAAACCTGTAGGAACAGATGGGGCTGCATTATCGTTATATTTAAATAAAGCACGTGTGGCTTCTTCGCTGGTAGCAAAGAAATAATCATTTGTACTCATACGAGCAAAAAATTGATCTTTAACAGAACCCGGCATATTTAAACGAGAATCACCCCAAGGAAATAAACCATTACCAGCTACCATATCCTGGATATCCCAACTCCAATTGATATAACACATTTGTTTAATTGTTGAACGATTTTCAATCATATTAAAATATGTTTCGTAGAAACCATTCCAATTATTATAAGTAACCTGGTTAATAGCCGTTGGTGAAGCTTCGCCAATTAGCATTGGTCTATTTTCTTCTCTTGCAAGGTTATCCATTTCGTTGGTAATTGAATGATTACCTCCAGCAATATCCCAACTAAAACAGTTAAAACCAACCCAATCAACATACTCACTTCCCGGATAATAATTCCTAACTCCCTGAGTACCTGACAAACCAGCATTAAATACAGTAGCAACTTCAACTCCAGCTGCACGTAACTTATTAGTTACAATTCTAAATACTTCGGCGAATTGAGATGGCTCCCATCCTTTTTGGTTGTTAAATTCGTAACCTATACGCAAAAAGACTGGCATACCAAGATACTGGAAACCCTTTACCAAATTATCCAACTCTGTTTGGTGACCACCTGCAAGAATATCTTGCCAAAAATAATCGATATTATAACCAATTTGTGGTATAACATAATAACCCTGACGATGGAATTTTAATAATTCTTGCTTTAACTCATGTGTCCATTCCGGACCAATGTTATAAGAATCGTAATAATCCATAAAAATAGCAGGCTTCTTATCAGCTGGAGCAACAGACCAATAACTTTCGAAACCATCAAATCCGGTAACACCTGACTGACCAGCTCCAGACCAAATTTTACCTTCTAGTTCAAGCAATACGTCGTATTCAACTCTAGATGAATCGACTTGAGCATTTAATGAGAAAACCATCATAAGAGGAAGGAACAATGAGAATGCTTTTTTTAAAAATAAAGAGTTTTGCATTCTTAAACTCACGGTACTTTTAACTTTCATTTTAGTAGTTTTTAGGTTAATAATATTGAATACAAGTACCCCAATTGTTCAATTCTGTACTATAAAGTAAAAGAACGAATAATTGGTATTACACCTTAAAGACCAACTGGTCTTATGGTAAGAACCGGAAGTGAAGGATTCTTCAAATAATAGAAGAATCCTCCAAATAAAAAAGTCTTATTGTTTTACAAATACTGTTCGCTTAGAATCTATTTCAATTATATACATACCTTTTGCAAGGTCTGATACATTTACTTTATTTCCTGTACCTTCAGCTACAATATTTCCTGAAGCATCATATACCTTATATTTAGCACCTTCATCTACACCAGATACAGTTAATGTATTTTGAACCGGATTAGGATAAAGAATACGTTTCACTTGGTTATCTGAAGAAACAGAAGTAGCAGATTTTGTAGTATTTCCTTGCGCAGCTTCTTCAGCAACAAATTCTATCCAATCTAAATTTAAGTTTCCACCCGAAATATCTACTCTTAGAATAGCTGTCCCAGATTGATCAACAGTTACTCCAGATTGCGACATTACTTGCCAAGCATTCCACCCACCTGTGTTAGGAACATCGAAGTTTGCAAGTTCAGTATTTTGTAAGCTTACTTTTATAGCTCCTGCACTTGAAAGATCTGATGCAACTCTTGCATTAACAGTATAAGTACCAGGTGTAACATTTACAGTATATTCTAACCATTCTCCATGTACAGTCCATCCTACTGCTGTTGGATTAGATCCAATGTCAACTCCATCGTTACGCAATTGTCCTCCTGCGTTTGTTGCATCTGAATCATGGTAAGCCACACCATCAGCTCCAATATCATAATATTCAGCCTCAATTTTACCTGGAATAGATTGATCTGCATAAGGGTCTTGTGGATCTGGTACGTACTCAGTTACTTTAATAATAATATCATCGGTATCAGTTGTGCCATCATCAGCAGTAACGGTTAGTGTAACATTATATTCTCCACGATCTAATGTAAGATTTTGAACAGCACCTGTATAGGTACCTTCACCTTCAACATCCCAAACATAACTGGTTATTGTTCCATTTATTGCTCTACTATTACTTCCATCAAGTGTTACTGGCTCCGAACCATCTTCGTCATAATCAATAACAGTCTGATTACCTCCTGCGTTAGCAATTACAAAGTTTCCATTACCTGCAGATACAGAAACTGCATCGATATAAACTGGAGTACGTTTTGAAGTACCAAACATAAACGATAACCTTGCCGTTTCTGATACTGGAGCTGTACTAACATAAGTAAATGTTTGTGGCTCGGTAGTTAAGTTAACTGTCCACTCATCGTAGATTTGCCATTCCTCATCAAAGTTTGGATCTTGCGTAGCCGGAACATGAGTAATATTCCACCAAGGCGCATGATCCATAAATTTTAGTTTAAATGACATAGCCTCATCTGCCTTAGCCATAAATGAGATAATGTATGTTTCATCTTTTTGCACCTGAAAGTGTTGGAAAAACTGAATTTTCCAGTCTTTAGGATTTGGAGGATCTTTATCCCAAGTTAACTCAACATAATTTTGACCAGAAAGAAGAGCATCATTTTTTATATTATTTGTTATATCATCAGGAGCAGGTTTTGCGCTATCATCCATCATACCTTTAAATTGCCAATCTAAAGCCCAGCTTGTTGGTGGTTGATCAAATTCTCCATCAATTATTAGTTCTATTCTATCATTCATATCAACTGTTAAACCAGTTGATAATGGACTTGCATTTCCTGCACGGTCCATAGCTAAAACCTGAACGTTGGTGTTGTCGCCATAACCAAGATCTTTAACCGGATAGTTGGGTGTACCAATGTAATCCCAGAATTCCCCGTCTTTATAAATGGTATAGTGAGCTAAACCTGATTCTCCATTATCGGTAACAGCATTCCAAGTGATATAATTTCCGCTTCTGCTTAATCCTGAAGGTGTAGAAGGAGCTAAATCATCATCATAATCAAACAAAGCTCGAGTTTCTTCTTCTGTAGTTGCAAAAAAATACTCTTCTCTATCCATACGAGCAAAAAATGTATCTTTTACCGATCCTGGCATTTGTAAGCGAGAATCACCCCAAGGGAATAATGCATTACCTCCTAATACATCCTGAATATCCCAACTCCAGTTAATGTAACACATTTGCTTAATTGAAGGACGATCTTCAATCATTTTAAAATAAGTTTCGTAAAACTCATTCCAGTTGTCATAAGCTTTTTGGTTAACTTTTGTTGGAGAGGCTTCCCCAATCATCATTGGCTTATTTTCTTCGGTGGCTAACTCGTCCATTTGGTTAGTTATAACATGCTGACCATTAGAAATATCCCATGTAAAGCAATTAACACCAACCCAATCTACAAATTCACTTCCCGGGTAATGAGACTTCATCCCTGTATTTCCTGATAGTCCTGCATTATAAACAGTTGCCACTTCAACACCACCATCGCGTAGTTTTTGTGTGATAACTTTAAATGCGTCAATATATTGTTTTGCACTCCACGACTTTTGGTTATTGAATTCGTAACCTATGCGAAGGAATACTGGCATACCAAGGTATTGAAATCCTTTTACAAGGTTATTTAATTCTGTTTCATGAGCACCTGAAACTATATCTTCGTAAAAATAGTCGATATTATAACCTATCTGTGGAATTACATAATACCCCTGACGGTGAAACTTTAATAATTCTTGTTTTAATTCGTGCGTCCACTCAGGTCCAATGTTATATGAATCGTAATAATCCATAAAAAGAGAAGGCTTTTGATCGGCAGGTGCAATATCCCAGTAACTTTCAAAACCATCAAAACCAGTAATCCCAGCTTGTCCGGCTCCAGACCATATCTTTCCTGTTAGTTCAAGTAAAGCACCTCTTTCAACGCGAGCAGAATCCATTTGAGCATTTGCCGAAAGAGTTAATAGACTTCCAATAATTAATGGAAGGATTAAATTTCTTAAGAACGAAAGATGTTTTCTTCCTTTCTTCATTTTTTGGTTTTTTTTCATAGAGTAATTTGTTTTAAGTAATAAATAAGAATTAGTTAGAGATAAGAAGAAGGCTTAATTATAAAAAGTGGCCTGTGGTAGATTAGGCCACTTAATATTTAGCAAGGTCAATTTTTAATAATTTGAATTCTTTGGTTATTCTCTGTTTTTAGGATGTACATACCAGGTTGTATATTTTCGACATTTATAACATTACCAGTTCCTGATAATATCAATACTCCTGAGAGATTATAAATTTGATATTGAGCCGATTCTCCAACTCCATGAATGATAATTTTATCAGTAGCAGGTATAGGAGATACTTTTATTTTTGAAGTATTTCCAGGAGTTTGTGATGAAATTGAGCCGATAGCTGATTTAGTAGTTCCAACAAATGAACATTGGTCGGTTGTAAAAGTTATTGTTTTTTCAGGAGATAAATACTGTCCGCTATTGTTGTCCTGAACTTTAAATTGAATTGTATATTGCTGACCAAGAGTTGCACTAAAGTCTTTATAATAAAATCCATCAGCTTTTTCACCTGCATGACAAAGTCCATCAAGACATAAATAGTTCCATGAACCTGACCATCCTTGATCTTTATGAAATACCCTGATTGTATTATCATCAACGTAACTAACTCCAAAATCATTACAAGTTCCGCCATTACAATAATTAGGACATTCGCCACCACAATCTATACCTTCTTCTGTTCCATTTTGAATTCCATCGTCGCAAGTTGGACAAACATCAGGACAGTCGCCACCACAATCTACTCCGGTTTCATTACCATTTCTAATACCATCGGTACATGATGGTTGAGGTATGTCACCTTTCCATAAAGTTTGATATAAATCCGAACCTCCTTGTAAAAACAGCTTTTCGCCATCTTTTTCCAACTTCTCTCTATTCATTTCCTCAAGCCACCAGGTTTTAATTTCAGGATTTGATTCAATACGACTATCGCCCCAAATTTCACCCCACATAGATTGAGCATTCCATTCGGTATTAATATATGAGAATGCACGTACAACATCGGTATTTGAATAAATGAAATCGAAGATACCAGCAAACCATGCGTCCCAAATATATTTAGCACTTACATATGTACGGTTACTACCATCTGTTGTATAAGAATCATCTGCAGAAATATCGTAATACTCAGGTGTAGCTTCACAAATCATTAAGGGCTTGTTATGTTCTCTTGAAAAAGCAAGCATATTATCAAAAGGTGCAGTGTTATAAACAAAGTATGAACAACCAGTCCAGTCAACATAATCATCACCTGGATACCAACTTTGTATATCGGTTGGTGATGAACCATACGTTGCCGATTGCCAAACATAAGCAACATTAACAATTCCCATATCGCGCCAATAGTCTACAAGGTATCTAAATGTCTCAACGTATTCATCCTGAGCATAGGAATTCCATGCCCCGTCAAATTCATAACCAATTCGAAGATAAACTGGGGTTGGATGTATTTGATGGAAAAAACTTCCTAACTCTTCAACATATTGATCCATAGAACCATTATTGATATCTCCAAGAGTACCTACCAAATAAAGTCCTACTTGTAACGCTGAATTTGGAAAGTCATGTACTGCACGTTCTACATGGATTGCACCAGCACCATAATCAACATCATCAGAAGGCGATGGATTCTCATCAGAAACTCTATTAAGGCCATAAAGTCCGTATAAAATCCATGGTTGGTTATTATTGGCAATGTCGGTATACTGTGTTACACCACCAGGGGTAGCTATAACATTTGCTGTATATCCTTCAATTCCATCTAAATCCTGACCAATAATTTGCAATACCTGACCATCTGGAGGAGTAAATTTACCTTCGATATAGCTTGCTGGTGGATCATATGTTTTACCACTATCAGCAGGTTCTTCTCCAACAAATTGAGGATATAATTGAGAAGCTGGAACTATTTCTCTTGTTTGTTGGGAACTACTCCACTCCAATCTAACTGAGGCTTCTCCTCCATCTTCTTTATATTCACATACAATGTGATATTGTTGACCTGCGCTCAAGGAATATTTTCCTCTAAATTCAGTTGCAGGATTAGTGCCCCAACGGTCGATAATTGTTTGTCCATTTACTCGTAAACGAACACCATCATCCACTGTTGCATGAAAAGTATAATCATCGGTATACCTTGGAGTTATCATTCCATGCCAGCGTATCCCAAAACGATCGGGACCAACTCCTGTTGGACCACTTGTACCCCAATTAAAATTAATTGTTGGATCAACCTTTGTATCTGCCGGTTGTCCGGATAATGTAATATTATTAAAATACTCACCTGTTAAACCTTGCTGAGCGAATAAACTGTGAGAAAGAGATAATATTAATCCCACACAAAAAAGTGATTGCATTATTTTTTTCATAACTAGATTTTGTTAAATAAGAAATTAAAAATGATGTTTTAAAAAATCATTAAAAGAGAAGGAAAGCAGCCCCATACAAGAGGCTACCTCCTTAAATTACACACGAAGTATTAACTTGGACCAAGTCTTATTGCTTAACAAATACTGTTTGCTTAGAATCTATTTTAATTATGTACATTCCTTTAGCCAGTTCCGAAACATTTACTGTATTTCCTGAACCTGATGTAATTAAGGTACCTGATGTACTATATATTTTATAAGTTGCACCTTCATCAACACCTAAAATAGTTAGGATATCATGAACTGGATTTGGATAAATAGTATAGTCAGTCTCTATCTCAATTGGTGTTGTTCTTGATGATTTTAGACTAGCACATACAGCTGTTGTAAACTCAACATCTTTTAATTCTTCTATATGTTGTCCTGTGGCATCATCCTGAACTTTAAATGTAATGTCGTATGTATTACCTAGAACACCTGAGAAGTCGTAATAGAAGATTCCGTCTTGCTTAATTCCAGTTTGACATGAACCATCTAAACAAACATAGTTCCAACGAGCTGTCCAGCCTTCGTCTTTGCGATATACGCGTAAGGTATTATCATCAACATATGATATACCAAATGCAGGACAATCAGCATCTTCATCTATAGCTCCGTTACAATTATCATCAATTTGATTATCTGGCACTTCTTCTACTCCTGGATTAATGTTTGCATCATCATCATTACAATCATCTCCTCCAACAGTGTCACTGATGTATCCATCGCCATCAACATCTGTTAAATCACCATCTTTACAATCATCATCAAGTCCATTGTAAGGTATTTCGGTAGCACCTGGATTTACATCAGCATTATTGTCATCACAATCCTCTGTATTGTAATATCCATCTCCGTCAGCATCTGTTAAATCTCCGTCTTTACAATCGTCATCAATACCGTTATTTGGTATTTCTGTTGCTCCAGGATTTACATCTGGATTATTGTCGTCACAATCTACATTGTTTAAGTATCCATCTCCATCATTATCAACTAACTCAACATCTAAACTATACACAAATAGTTCATCCATTGCATAATAACTACCGGAGTTAATGCTACCCACTGTAAAAGTAAAGCAGTCACTATCTGTTTGTGCACCTGATGGTAGTGTGTATCTAAAGCAAACTTTTACTTCGTCACCTTCATTAGCATTTATTGTGTAAGGAACATTATCATACACCTGGTATGATCCTGTATCTACACCATTTATAGTAATTATGGCATAAATAAAACTTGTACCAATATTATCTTTTAATGAAACAAAAGTTATGGTTGGAGGAACATCACCTGAAGCTACCATTTTAAAATTACCTGATGAATCAACAAAGGTTCCGTTTGATGCATTACTTTCAGTAAAGTAAACACGTACATATTGACCTGATAGTGCTTCTTCTATAGGATAAGAAGTAAATCCTCCTTCTGCACCTGTTACATCTGCAATAACTTCATATGTATCAAAATTGTTATCGTCTGATACTTGCACTTGATAAGCTGTTGCAAAATGTTCCGTTCCCCAGTCAATATCTACTTGATGTAAATCACGATTTGTTCCAAGGTTGAGTTTAATCCATTCTGGGTTATCACTTTCGGCGCTTACCCATTCCGAACCATCTGTTCGATCAATTACATTTTCCGGAGCACCTTCGCTAGTTGAAGAAGCAGTAACAATTCCATCTGTTGCGATATCTGCAATAATTGTAACTACAAGTGTATCTGTATCTGCCTTATTGTCGTTATCTGTTACTTCCAGAATTATATCATGTACACCTGCATTTAGTTCAACAGAAGCCGTTTGTCCTGTGGCAATAACCTCACCATTTTCTGTCCAATTAAAAGTTTCAATAGTACCACCATCATCATAACTTAAAGAACCATTCAGAGCAACAGTTTCACCGTTATTTTCTTTATCTAAAACAAGTTGATCCTCGCCAGCTACAGCTACGGGTTTTCCTGTTGTTACATGTATTAGGATTTCATCAGAGGCAAGATTACCATCGTTATCTGTTATTTCAAGTGTTATGTTATGCATTCCACATTCAAGTTCAACTTCGATGACCTTTCCTCTGCCAATTTCCACACCATCTTTTAACCAAACGTATTGTACAATTTTTCCATCCGGATCGTAACTATCTGATGCATCTAGTTTAACAATAGCTGAGCAATCCTCTTCAACTATTGTTAAGTCGTCACCTGCATCTGCAACCGGAGACTTAGTATCTAATTCGTTTATTAAAGAAATATCGTCGATATAAACTATCGTAGCTGTTTCGCTTTCACCAAACATAAAAGTTAAACGTGCCTGGTCATTACGGTCAGCTGTACCAACAAATTCAAAAGTTTGAGTTTCTGTGCCAATTTGAATATCCCAAACATTATACTTGTGCCATTCGTTATCCCAGTCAATAAAATAGTCGGACCATGCGTAATGGGTATTTTTGTATTCAATTGAATTTGTCATAAAGCCAACTTTTGCTGAAATAGCATCTTCGGCTTTGATTTTGAAAGATATTTTATATTCTTTTCCTTCTTCTACCATAAATTCCTGATAGAATTGAATTTTATATTCCTTAGGTTCGCGAGGAGTAGCTTTCCACTCTACTTGCGCAGAATATGGGCCTGTAATTTTTCCTTCATCATTAATTACATAATCATCTCCTCCTAAATCTACATGTTCGCCACCATGTACTGTACGGAAAGTCCATTCTGAACCAATACTTGTACGAGGTAAGTCAAAAGTTCCATTTTCGATAAGATTTAGGGAATTAACCATATCTACAGAAAGGCTATTTGATTTTGCACCAAGGTTACCAGCTCTGTCCATTGCTGCTATTCTGACATCTGTTGAATAACCAACTCCTAAGTCAGATATTGGATACTCATTACCAATTATATAATCCCATAGCTTATTATCTTTGAAAATAGTATAATGAGCTAATCCTGCTTCTCCGTTGTCGGTTACATCGTCCCAAACAAGTTTATCACCAATTCTTTTAAGGTTAGAAACTTTACCTGGAGGTAAATTATCTTCATAATTAAATAATGCACGAGTTTCTTGTTCGCTTGAAGCATGGAAATATGTAGTATTGGCTAGTTCCTGAAAAAACTTTTCTTCAATTTCGGGAAAAGCTTCAAGACGGGCATCGCCCCAGCCAAAGCCCATATCACCTGCAATAATGTTTTGAATATCCCAGTCCCAGTTAATGTAGCCAAGCATTTTTATAGTTGGTTGATCTTCGATCATTTTATAAAAATCACCAAACCATTTCCATTGTCCTTTTTGATCTCCTTCTTTCCACTGAGGAGTTGATTCACCTATTAATATTGGTTTTTGGTGTTCTTTAGCATCGCGAGTCATTTCAAGTATTACTGCATGTTGGCCTTCGTAAAGGTCGCTAAAAGGATTAAATCCAAACCAATCAACATATTCATCACCAGGATACCAGTTCTCAATTAAATTAGTTTCACCAGAAAGGCTGGCATTCCATACAATTGCAATCTCAAGACCAGAATCTTTAATTTTTTGTGCTATTATCTTGAAACATTTTTTATATCCTTCAGGATCACGCACTGCTTGAGGATATCTTCCTCCATGCGTATTACCCAGATATGTTTTACCCAAATTATTAAATTCATAACCAATACGTATATACATAGGTATACCAAGATACTTGAGCCCTTCGATAAAGTTGTCAAGTTCTTGTTCCATTTTACCGTCGTTAATATCCCAGTATTGATGTTCGATATTGAGTCCCATCTGTGGGATAACATAGTATCCTTGACGGTGGTATCGCATAAGAGCATCTTTTAAATCATTGGACCAATTGGGCTGTATATTCCACAAGTCCATATAATCCATATAAATTACAGGTTTCATATTGGCAGGAGCTGTGCGCCAATAATTGTCAAAAGGATCTATACCACATACACCATCTTGTCCTGCTCCACTAAATACCACTCCTTGTGGATCGAGAATTGAAGGTGTGTTTTGTCTTTCTTGCATTTGAGCTTGAAGACAGAAAGTCATAAACAGAGCAAGAATGGTTAGTAATAACCTTTTAATATAATAGATAGTAAGTTTTGTTTTTTTCATGATTATTTTTTTTAGTTCAATACTTTAAAAAAGTGAGAAGGAAGATTAGGGATGAACTAGAGTGAATTGTAGTTTTAAACATGAAAAGGAAGAAAGTAGCCTTTAAAAAGGCTACCTTCTTAAATTACACACGAAGTATTAACATGGACCAAGTCTTATTGCTTAACAAATACTGTTTGTTTAGAATCTATTTTAATTATGTACATTCCTTTAGCCAATTCCGAAACATTTACTGTATTTCCGGAACCTGATGTAATTAAGGTACCTGATGTACTATATATTTTATAAGTTGCACCTTCATCAACACCTAAAATAGTTAGGATATCATGAACTGGATTTGGATAAATAGTATAGTCAGTCTCTATCTCAATTGGTGTTGTTCTTGATGATTTTAGACTAGCACATACAACTGTTGTAAACTCAACATCTTTTAATTCTTCTATATGTTGTCCTGTGGCATCATCCTGAACTTTAAATGTAATGTCGTATGTATTACCTAGAACACCTGGGAAGTCGTAATAGAAGATTCCGCCTTGTTTAGTTCCTGTTTGACATGAACCATCTAAACAAACATAGTTCCAACGAGCTGTCCAGCCTTCGTCTTTGCGATATACGCGTAAAGTATTATCATCAACATATGATATACCAAATGCAGGACAATCAGCATCTTCATCTATAGCTCCATTACAATTATCATCAATTTGGTTGTCTGGCACTTCTTCTACTCCTGGATTAATGTTTGCATCGTCATCATTACAATCATCTCCTCCTACAGTGTCACTGATGTATCCATCACCATCAACATCTGTTAAATCACCATCTTTACAATCATCATCAAGTCCATTGTAAGGTATTTCGGTAGCACCTGGATTTACATCAGCATTATTGTCATCACAATCCTCTGTATTGTAATATCCATCTCCATCAGCATCTGTTAAATCACCGTCTTTACAATCGTCATCAATACCATTATTTGGTATTTCTGTGGCACCCGGATTAACATCTGGATTATTGTCGTCACAATCTACATTGTTTAAGTATCCATCTCCATCATTATCTGTAAGTACATAATCGATACTATAAACTCTTATTTCATTTAACGCATAAACAAATGTTGTTTCAACTTCTCCAACTGTAAATTCAAAATCATCACTAAAATCCTGTGCACCGGAAGGCAATGTATATTTATAGCTATATCTTACAACATCACCAACACCAGCATTAACTGTGTAAGGTTCGTTTGGACGAACATTTATACTATTGTAAATGGCACCACTTGCATCTTTTAATTCAAGGAAGCAGAATCCATCTCCCATTCCAGTAATTAATGGAACAAATGTTACTGCAGGTGGAACATCTGTAGAAATCCTTGTTTTGAAGTTACCTGATCCATCTATTATTTCATTGCCCCTATCACTACTTTCTGTCATGTTAATAGTAATAACCTGACCTCTTTCATTAGGATCAAACAAGTATTCATCTAAATTACCATTACCTTTATCTTCAGAAGCAATAACATTACTTGCTCCATCTAATTGAATTTCATAATCAATAGCATGCTCATCACCCCAAAGTAGATCAATACCCATGATATCTTTTATTGATCCTAAATCAAGTGTGATTGATTCAGCACCTTCGGTTTTTGCGCTAACCCATCCTGTAGTTGCATCACCGTCAATAGCCAATTCAGGAGCACTTGAACTTGAAGATGCAGTAATAGTTCCTAAATTAGAAACATCACCTACAACTGTAATTGTTAGGTCTTCTGAAGAACTTCTTCCATCATCATCAGTAACTGTTAGAGTAACTAAATTTTCTCCTACTGAGAAAGCATACGAAGCAACAGCTTCATTGGCAATTTCCTCTCCATCTAACGTCCATGAGTAAGAAACAATATCTCCAATATAATCTCTACTTTGTGATCCATCTAATTCTGCAACTTCAGAACCATTATCATCTTTGTCTATTAATAATTGGTCGTCTCCAACCACTACAACAGGATCGCCATTTGTAACAATAACATCCATGGTAGCACCTCCAATAAGACCAGAGTTATCTTCTAATTCAAGAGCTACTTCATAAACACCTGCATCTAAAACAACTTCGGCAACAGCTCCTTCGGCAATTACATTACCTTTTATAGACCAAGTATAACGAACAATTTCTCCATCAGGATCATAAGATTTTGATCCATCCAATGTAACTGTTTCTGAACCATTATCATCTACATCTTCAACAATTAATTCGGCTGGTAATACCGGAACTGGTCCATCCTCATCATATCCTGTCCAAACAGAAACTGCATCTATCCACATATCGACTGGTTTTGTTTTCCCCATCATAAATGATAAACGCGCTGTTGACGTTTCCGGAGCAACCGAAGTAAATGTATAAGTTTTAGGTTCAGTACCTACTGCAATTTCCCAAATGTCATAAAAATCCCAATCACCATTTTCACCATCCATCCAATGTGGATATGATCCATTAATTGTTGGTACAAAATCGTGCAATGGATTTACATGGTGATCCATAAAGTAAAGCTTTATGGTTCTTTCTTCTTCAGCTACTATTTGGAATTCAATATTATAAGTTTCTCCTTCGATAACCTGGAACTCTTGCATTAACTGAAGTTTCCAGTCTCTTGGTTCATGGGTAATTTCTTTTGCCCAATAGTTGCCCATGCCATCCCATAATGAGTGGTCAGGAAGGTAGCATGCATTTTGACCTGATAGTTTACCTGAATTATCAATAATTATATCGTCCGGAGCATTTTTAGCACCATCATCTTTTGAACCAACCCATTTCCAGTCAGCAGCCACACTAGTTGCTGGATAATCAAATTCTCCATCCCATATATGTTCGTATTTTGGGTTTTGTCTTACTCTTAATGCTTGTGAAGGTGCACTTGCATTACCGGCACGGTCCATGGCTACAATTTGTACATTAGTAAAATAACCATAGCTTAAATCGTGAATTGGGTACTCTTCTCCAATAATGTAATCCCAAAATTCACCATCTTTTAAAATTGTATAGTGAGCAAGGCCCGATTCTCCATTATCGGTAACAGCATTCCAGGTAAGTTTGTCGCCACTTCTTGCTAAACCAGTTACTTGTGGAGGAGCCTGACTGTCATCATAAAAGAATAAGGCTCTTGTTTCTTCTTCACTAGCTGCGAAGAAATATTTCTCATGATCTAAACGTGTAAAAAACTGGTCTTTTACAGAGCCAGCGATTTGTAAACGACCGTCACCCCATGGGAATAAACCATTTCCACCAATCATGTCTTGTGCTTCCCAATCCCAGTTGATATAACACATTTGCTTAATGGTTGGTTGTTCTTCGATCATACTAAAGTACTCTTCATAAAAAGCATCCCAATCTTTAGAATTATCTTCTCCATTAACTGGCCAGTTTGTTCCAGCCTCACCAATTAATATAGGTATACCTTTGTACTCTGCAGAGTCAATTAATACCTGAGCATCAGCATTACCTATGTCTGAAGTAAAAGTATTGTAACTAATCCAATCAACATATTCGTCACCAGGATAATATCCAAAGAATCCAGAAGGGCCAGAAAGGCTGGCATTCCATACTAATGCACACTCAATACCCGATTCTTGTATTTTTTTGGCTATGTAACGATAAACCTCAGCAAACTCCGCTGGTGTGTATTTAGCCAAACCAGATATATTTGGAAAGTTGTTAAATTCATATCCAATACGAATAAAACTAGGCATTCCAAGATACTTCAATCCTTCAATTAAGTTGTCAAGTTCATCATCTTGACTACCATCTAAATATTGTTGCCAAATGTAAAATACATTAATTCCGAATTGTGGCAATACATAATATCCTTGACGGTGATATTTTAAAAGCTCTTGTTTAAGTGCTTGAGACCACCTTTCATTCATATTCCAGGTGTCATAATAATCCATAAAGATGTTAGGCTTCATATGATCAGGAGCAATGTCCCAATAGTTTTCGAAACCATCGAAACCTGTTGTTCCGGCTTGTCCGGCACCCGACCAAATTTTTCCCTTAAGTTCAAGTGCTGCACCGTTTTCAACACGGTCTTGCATTTGTCCAACTGCAAATTGGGAAAATACGAAAAGAGCAAGTAAAGTACCCACGAATGGGATTTTGACAGTGTAGTTTTTCATTTTAGTTTAGTTTAACTTAATTAATAATTAGAATCGCAAGAATTCTTTGTTTATCAAACTATTACAGCACAAAATGATAAATTACATATGGTTTTTAGAGATATTTAAGAGTATTATAAAGTGTGTTGATATAGAATGAAAACAAGGAACGTCTTGTTTATTTTTCTTGCTTTATTAAGCAATTAATAAGCTTAATTTGATTTTTGAAGAGTCGTTTTGAAATAATATAAAAAGACAGAGAGAGTTGGTAGCTCTCCCTGCTTTTTAGTAATTATTTTTTAACAAAACGAATAGTTTTATTAGATGATGATTTAAGAATATACATTCCAGAATCTACCTCTGTTAAATCAATAACAGCACCTTGTCCACTAAGAACAGGAATACCGCCGATTGAATATATAGTATATTTAAATGACTCATCAACACCATTAACATTAAGATAATCCTCAGCTGGTACTGGATAAACAAATATTGGCTGTGAAATATCCATTGTATTTTCTTCTTCTGGAGATGAAATGCTAGCACGCTTCAAAATATTATTAATATTTGAAGAACCATGTTGCCAGAAATTAGTATCACTCAATTCATTATTCCAGTTACTTGCAATAGTACCATTAGCTTGAATTCTGGCATCTCCCCAATAACCTTCATTCCATGGATCAGACCATTTTGGTTGAGATTCCCAGTGAGTATTGATATATGTTACACCTCGGATAATATCTGCATTAGTATGGATATAGTCAAAGAATGGAGTAAACCATTCGTCCCAAATTTGACTTGCTGATTTAGATGTAACATTAGTGTATGAAGGACCATCCCATACTGGAGTTTGGTATGCTTCTGTTAAATTTGCAAGGTCATATCCCTGAGGAGTAGATTCACTAACGAATACTGGTTTATTTTTATCTCTTGCAATTTTAAGGACATCATCCATCAAAGTTCTTTGAGTTGAAACAAAACCACTTACATTTGGTCTTTCGTCTAATTTAAGGAAGAAAGAAATTCCTAACCAGTCTACATAACTATCTCCAGGCCACCAAGCCATTACATCTTCTTTACCTCCTTCAAGAATATCATCTATTGGTGAAGTACAAGCTTGCCATATAAATGCAACATTGTCAGCTTTTTCATCCCTCATTACTGTAACAATTTGACGGAATGCTGCTGCAAAATTACTTGGTTCATATCCATGGTTCCACTTGCCATCAAACTCAACTCCAACTCTGATATAAACAGGCCCATTATAATCTTTACAGAATTTAGCTAACCTTTTAATTTCATCATCCCAACCACCATTAGCAACTTGTGCTACACAACCTGAACACCATGTTTGAGAATCATCACCTTCTGCAAATGAAAGGCCAATAATTAGAGCTGAATTTGGATATCCATTACCGCAGTTATGCAAATGTAAAGGACCAGATCCCCAATTTACATCATATGGATAAACAGATCCATCAGGATATTCTCCTAAAGCACCATATGCTGGATTTTCCCCACTCAACAAACTATATAGTGAAATATATCCTACTGTTGCACCCATTTCTGGGAAATTATAGCTTGAATTGTTGTAATCGTTTAACGTTTCATTATCCTGACCAATAGACATTAATACCTTTTTATTAGGAGGAAGTAATTTAGCTCCTGCTAAAGGATCTGTACCTGTTTGACATGCAGGACATGGACCACCACAATCTACATCGTCTTCACCCTGATTTTGAATTCCATCATTACATGTTGGTTCTGTTGTACATGCAGGACATGGGCCACCACAATCTACATCGTCTTCACCTTGATTTTGAATACCATCATTACATGTTGGTTCTGTTGTACACGCAGGACATGGACCACCGCAATCTACATCGTCTTCACCCTGATTTTGAATTCCATCGCTACATGTTGGTTCTTGACCTCCTGTAAATGAACATTGGTCGGTTGTAAAAGTAACTGTTTTTTCACCCGATAAATATTGACCTGATGGTGAATTACTATCTTGTGCTTTAAATTCAATAGTATAAGTTTGACCTAAAGTAGCATCGTAATCTTGATAATAATATCCATCAGCTTTTTCACCAGCAATACAATATCCATTTAAACAAACATATTGCCATGATGCTGTCCATCCTAGATCTTTATGGTAAACTCTGATAGTGTTATCATCGATATAAGTTACACCAAATTCATCACAAGTCGCCTTTGTAGCCTTAAGGCTTTGGCTTTTTAAACTTGCTGCTTGGTTCGAAGTAAATGAACATTGGTCGGTTGTAAAAGTAACTGTTTTTTCACCTGACAAATATTGACCTGATGATGAATTACTATCTTCTGCTTTAAATTCAATTGAATAAGTTTGACCTAAAGTAGCATCAAAGTCCTGGTAATAATATCCATCAGCTTTGATTCCTGGTATACAATATCCATTTAAACAAATATATTGCCATGATGCTGTCCATCCTAAATCTTTATGGTATACTCTAATGGTGTTATCATCGATATATGTTACGCCAAATTCACCGCAAGTACCGCTAGGAGGATTCTGACAAGCTGGACATGGACCTCCGCAATCTATATCATCCTCACCTTGATTTCTAATTCCATCACTACATGTTGGTTGTGTTGGAGTACTGCCGCTATGGATATATCTGGTTCCATTACCAAATGTTGATAACCAATGATTTTTTACAGTTGAGTTAACTTCAACGCGAGAATCTCCCCAGTTATCATCCCAATCATGAGCTTGCCAATCAGAATTAATGTATGCCAAAACTCTAACATCGTTAGAAGTTACAACATTGTGCAATCTGTCAAGATAAAGATTAAAACCATCAGCTGTTTCAGTAGAAGGATACTGTACTGCTGCCTCAGCAATCATAATAGGCTTACCTTTTTCTTTAGCAAAATCGATACTCTTTTGTAATTGTGGATCAATTTCGTTTCCTTCACAGTTAGTAGTACCATTTACTTCTAGACAGATATCATTATTAAATATCGAAAATCCTACAAAATCAACGTATTGATCACCTGGATATAACCATTTTGTATCGTTAAATCCACGAACTGGATGGTAAACAAAATCAACATTGCTTGCTATATTACGAATTCTTCTTGCGATATAATTATAGGCATTGATATACGCATGTCTATCTAACTCATCAATTGAATCAGGATCTTCGAAAACATTTATTCCCGAATTTGCTTTATCAGCTAACCAATCGTTACAATATTCCTCACCTTTATATGCAAACAAGAAAAGGCTAACTTCATATCCAATTCGAACATAGAACTTAACATCTGATCGTTGTGCAAATGTATTAGCTAAAGCATCAATTTGTGTATCCCATTCGCCATTGTTAATAGCAACGCATGCATCCCATACTGCATTAGGATTAAAATCGCCTAGATCATCTCTGGTCATTTGACCATAACCTCCGGCCATTGTATTGTCCTTTATACTTAATGCAACCAAGGCATATGGATTACTTTGAGTAGAACGAATCCAATCCAAAAAATTTGCATTTGGATTATCATCTCCTTGTTCAATAGCACCATAAAAAATCGTGCTGTAGTGAGAACCACCAGATGGTGTTAATCCAGTACCATTTTTGTAATCAATGTACTCTTGTTGATAGGTTTGCCCTATTAATAAAACAGTATTTCCTGTGCCAGGATCATACTTCTGAGCGACCATTGAAAAACAACAGACAAAAAAAAGCAACGAAAAAAAACTCGTAGATTTCATAATTTAAAAATTTAATTAATAAGTGAATAAAAGGCTCAAAATGAGCAATAATATATCTATATATTTGTTCATCAATTATTTACAACATATAACTAACTAAACTTATATTTAGTTTATTTCATTTTTTTGCATACGATTCCCTAGAGGATTAATAACTAGTTAATTCCTAAGAAGTGACTATACCCAAAATTTATAGCATGAGTAGTTTATGTTTATACTCGCTTAACTACTCTTGAGTATAAACAATGGTTTACTATTGAATAAGTAATAACATTGCACATTTTTTATAGATGGTGTTAGTGCAAAATTGGATACATGTTTCATTTTCATAGATTTTTCAATTGGTTATTAATAAAACTGGGATCTAAGGGGTTTATAGTGTTATTAATAGATTTAATTATTATAAATTAACCTGGTTTAAATACAAATTGTACTATCAATAATAATTTCATAGAGTATTATTTTGTTATATATTTTATTAAACAATAATATGCGTTTTAGAACTGTGTAATAAATTTAAGTAGGTTACGTTAAGATTAGCAAAAAATATACATCAAGTTGATATCGCAATAACTACTTGGATACTACTCAAAATCACCTATACCTCTATCCAACAACTCATTAAGACTATATATTTATTATAAAATTGGTAAGATCTTGAGTAGCTTTCAATTCTAATTTTTTCCTTATTCTATAACGAATAGAATCTACTGCACGAATAGTAATACCCATCAATGGAGCTATTTCTTTTGTAGTAAGATTCATCCTTAAGTAGGCAATTAATCGAATGTCTCTTTTTGTTAGATTTGGATATTTCTCCTTTAATTTTTTATTAAAATCATCATGAAGTTGTTCAAATAGTAATTCGAAATTCTCCCATCGATCACTTTTTTCTTTTGCTTCATCAATTTCATTCAACAGTTTATTCAACTTATTTTTAATATCCTGATTGCTATAAGGTATGATTGTTTTAACTCTTTCTTTTATTTCGTTTAACGTTTCTGTGGTCTGTAAAAGGTGCATTGTAGAAGACTTCAACTCATTGGTTTTATGCTCAACCTCTGCTTTTAATTTATCATTCTGTATTTTAATAAGTTGAGATTCAATTTCAATTTGCTTTTTCTTATAATTACTTTTAAATGTTTCTAACTCCTCTTGTTTTGATTCCTCAACTTTATTGTGTATTGCCAATAACCTCTTTCGAAGCAGTGTAGTAAAAAGCGTTAGTATGCTTAATATAATTAATGTATAAAAAATAAGCATTGGAATAGATCTAAACCATGGTGGTAATACTTCAAATGTATATGTTCCTACTTCACTAATATTACCTAATACATTTTTAGCCCTCACATTAAAAGTGTATACTCCCTCTCTTAAGTTTGTAAATTCCCTGGAATGATTAGTACTCCAAGTTGACCAGTTATCTTCATATCCCTGAAGCCATGTTTGATAGTAAGTTTCCTTTTGCTTCATATAAAATGCAGAAGCATAATTTATTCTAATAGCATTCAGATTATATTTTAATACACTGTGATTATCCTCATTTTTATCGTTAAAATCAACAAAAGTCCTTCCTCCAAATAAAATTGAATCATTTTTAGAGCATATAACTTCTGATATATTAGTTGCAAAATTCGTATTGCTATTTATCTCAAAATCATCATTATAAAGAATTACACCTTGCTTAGAAGTTATAAAAATATTTTTAGAATTAATGTAATTTACATGCTCAAAAGCGGGAACCAATCTACCTCTTAATAGGTTAAAAACTTCAGATTTTACCGAAAAACTCTTGTCAGGGTAAGAGCTGATAACACCCATAGTTTCTTTATTATCAAAGTTTTTTACAAAGAAGTACTTGTTTTCGCAAAGCTTATTAAACCTACGAACTAAAGTTTCGTCACCAACTATCTTACTAAAATGCTTTTCTTTAACAAAACGCGACTCTTCTTTGTCTAAGAAATACAAACCTTCCTGAGTACCTAAATAAAACTCATTATCTATATTAAAAACACTATTAAAAAAGTTAGATGGTAATTGATTTTTGTCATTAAAAAAATTTACAATTGTTAAACTAGTTAGGTCTTTATTCAATTTTAATTGATATACACCCTGAAGGCCATGAACAACCCATAAATAATCATTACAGAACATCATTTCCCTGATACTCTCATTAAACCCTTTCAACTTATTACTTAAAGTCCATTGATTATCTTTTTTTTCTAATAAATGTAATCCTTCATACGTTCCTAGTAGATATTTACCTGATTTACCAGGTATTGGAGTAACTACCCAAGCTCCTCTATTATTAGCATCTAACTTCTCTATGTTTCTTTCATTAACTAAATAGAGTCCATTATGATTCGCCATAAACAACTGTTTATCTAACTCATACAACCCCCACACATGTCCGCCACAAATTTTTTCGAATGAGTCAAACGGTTTATACCCATTATTTACCAAAGGCCACTTTGCTGCAAATAATCCTTGATTTGTACCTACATAAAACAGATTTTCTTTTAAGATACTTGTATATGAAGATGCTTTAGGTAAGTTACATTCAGTTCCTATAAATGAAAACGGAGAATTATATTCTATATAAGAAATACCACTAAACAAAGTAGCCCATAAATTACCTGAATTATCTTTAACCAGACTTGTTATACTATTGTTTTCTAGCCCTTTAGAAACTGTAAGATGTTGCAAAATCGCTCCGTTTTTATCCAGTAGAATAAACCCATTTTCCTCAGTCCCAACAGCATAACTATCTTTCAATATCATAGTAGCACAACTTAGTACATATTTTTTGAATATTTGGGAATTCAACACTTCATTCCATGGTTTCAATTCACTACCATCAAATATATACACTCCATTCCTTTGAGTTCCAATAAGGTATTTACTCCCATTATAAGGAAGAATAAAACATACGTCGTAATAATTTAAAGTAATATTCGTATTTATACTTACAAGTTTATCTTCTTCTAAATAGTAAAAACCCATATCTCTATCCACAACAATAACCTTATCATCTACTTTTGCACAATAAGTAATAAGCTTAGGTGCTTCAATCACTTTTAACTCACTATTTTCATATATAATAAGAGATTCACTTGCCTGATAAATAACTCTGTTTTCATCTATTATTACGTCCCAAATTATCGTATGCAATCTTTTTTCTTTAGGAAGATCATTTTGTAAGGAAACATATTTAAACTGATTTTTATCGTTCTGAATAGCATAACCTATTTCCTGATTTCCTCCTAGATATATCCTATCGTTATCGTCAATTGCTAATCCCCATACTGTAGATTTATTTGCCAAAGTAAGCTTCAGATTCCAGTTAACTCCATCATATTGTAACAGACCTAGATAGTTTCCAAAATACATTCTACCATCAGTAGACTGAACCACATCCCAATTCTGAGCCCCAGCAGCATAATCTTGCTGTTGATAGTTCTTAATATTTGGCAAACCTACAATTTGAGAATAGGATATAAACTGCACTTGCAGTAACAAAGACGTAACAATTAATATTCTATTGATAACATACATTTACTTCAATATGTTTATGTCAATTAATGCATTGGGTAAATACTACATTAATTATTTGTTAATTTTCGTATTGATAAGTAGTGTAAGAAAACCTCAACTAGTGATAACTAATATACTAATAATTGAAAGAAGTTGTGTTAACTAGATGAAAATTATTTATCTGAATAACTGATATTGTACTAACCCAACTGTGTGACTATTGCGTGACAATTAAATAAATCACATAACTTTTTTCAAGCATAAGAAACTACTAAACTGACACTTAACATATTCACACACACCTTTAGGTTAGTGTATAAAAAAATACATTGTATTGCCCTTTTGAGAAACTAAAAATGAATTTTGTTTTCATATATTTATAATAGGTTAGCATGAAAATATACCCCTAAAAGACATGTTACACTCTTATTACATTATAATAACATCTTAATATTTTAACAATTTGATAATTTTATAAAAACAAAAACATACCGAAACAGCAAGAACTATACTTTTTGATATGATACTAGAAATATATTGATATATACATATCGCTTTATGCGTAATAGAATTACATAGTGAAACTAATCTTCTACCTAATTAAATTGAATAGATAATGACATAATCCTTTTAGAGCTATTTTAAAAAAAATTAGAAACGGTTTAAATTTTTTTTGGATAATTTTTACAGACTAAAGTTACCACATAGTTGTGAAACTAACACGTTAAAAAAGGAACCCTTGAATTAAATGCAAATAACTAATAGACAAACACTAATAGCTAACAAGCAAATCTTGATAGATAAAAGATAACATTGCATATCACTCAATACCTGACCCTTACACTTAAAATAACTTTATTATTGATATATTCTCAAAAAAGAAGTCAATTACAAATCCCCCTTTAATAATAATTAGTAAATTTAATATAGGCAGTAGGTTTTATTCTTCTGCATTATCTGGAATTAATTATTAATTAAAGCTATTATTTATGTGACATCTATTCCCAAATAAGTACTATTAATTTCATCAACGAATTGAAAATGTATACCTTACTATTGTTTTGAGCTATACTTAATAACTCTTGATTCAAATAACTAAACTATTTTAATCACCTTTAAATTAAAACCAATAAAATTATGACAAATTTTGATGTAGGAGTCGGTATTACCGATTCATTAGCAAACCAATTTTGTACTACAATTTACAGTGGGCTTCACGATCAAGTCTTTAAAGGGCAAGAAACAGTTTCTGGTCCAGCTGGAATGGATATAACCATAAGTTGGGATATTCAGGAGGCACCTTCTCTATCCTTCTCTCCTATTAATAAAGACGAAGCTGTTAAGAAAGTAAAGGAAGCTATTTCTGAAAAAGATGAAATTAATGAAAAATTTAAAAGCAATAAAGAGGCATATATAAATAGTGTTGTAGATGCCCTGGTTACTTCCTGTTTTTCCCTAAATCTATCAAAAGTATATATAAAAGCATCCACGATAGAAGGAATTATGGAATGGGATGCAACATGCAAGTTAGATGTTTTGGTTCAGCTCGAATCAGATAACGGAAACCTTAAAGTAAATCCCTTAAAGTGTAACGCTACAGGAATTCAAGGAGAAAAAATGTGGTTTGTAAATAAGGTTGTTTTACCTGCTGCACTTTCTATTGTGCGTAAAATGATTCCTGCCATTCAAATTCCTTCAATTGAACTACCACATGTTTCACTTACTCCTCCACTTCCACTTATTACACAGGGTAAAGCTACGGCTATTTGTAATAGAACAACACTGGGCATACCTGCCCCTGTAACTGATTATTCATGGCCTGATTCTCCTTTCTTTTTAATGCTGAAACCTCATTTTATAGCAGAAACTATCAATAATGCACTTACCGGTTTTACCAAAGAATTTGGATTACCTTCGGATGAACTATTTTTAGTAATTGGCACATTAAAATATGCAGCTAATGCAACTGTATCTAATATAACTGTTAAACCTGGAAGTAATCCAACTGAACTTGATTTTTCTGCAATTTTATCTGGACATGTTCGTGGTGGAGTTCAGCCAGTTATACCATTTATGCCTACCATTGGAGTTAATTATGCTATTGTATCTCCTGATAAAATAAAAGGGCGTATTGGTGTTAAAATTGAAGGTAATATGGTAAAAGTTACTACTATTGAAATTACTCCAATAATTATAAACCTAATACCAATTGGCGGAATTGTCGAATGGGTTATCTCTGCAGCTACTGCTCCTCTATTAAATGTTGTAACCATGGGCTTAGTACCATTAATTACAACTTTCTTTAATGGATTAACTTATGATATTGTTGAAATTCCTTCTGCCTCGCTTCCAATAATGGGACAAGTAATAGAAATAAAACCAGACGGATTAACCTTAGCTCCACACGCTGATATGACAGCCGTAAAGGGTAACATTTTATTTCGTGAGCATAGCAACGTTACCAAACATAGTGAAGCAGTGGTTTAAGTTAAACTAATATCTTTAGGTATAGCATACCCGAACCTTTGCAAGGTTCGGGTTTAAGTTTTTATTTACATCAATTTTATAATAATAGATCGTTAGATTTGATACAAAAGATACAAGACTAATTTACAAAATGCTTAATATCAACTTCCTACCCAAAACACATCTACTTACCATTGTACTATCATTCAGACGTTTACAATATTTTAACGAACTATTGACTGGTATTACATCATCTTTAATAAGCTTCTTACAGCATCTACCGATTCTACTTTATAAGCTGCTTTAGTATGCTTCATACCTACTTTAATGGTTATTGCTTCTTCCGGTAATTCTCTAAACATAAATTCATCTGTCCAATCGTCACCAATGGCCATTATAAAATCATATGGCTTATTACTAATAAACTTAAGAGCCGCAACACCTTTATTAATACCCCCACTCTTAACTTCAATTACTTTATTTCCTTCCATAATTTCGAGGTTATGATTAGAAAGGTGTGTATTTAATTCATCTTTAAGTTCGTTTGCTCGTAATTCCCCCTGTTCAGGTTCTGATTTACGATAATGCCAAACCAACGAATAATTTTTCTCTTCAATAAAACTACCTGGAGTTCTATCAACAAAATTTTCCATTACCGGACGAACATTAGGTATCCAATTATTATTAACCGTGGTTAACATTTCCCAATCTCCATCTACCTTTTTCAACCAAACTCCATGTTCACAAATTAAATTTACATTATGACCTGCAAACCATTTTTCTAACGTGTATCTATCTCTACCACTTATAATTGTAACGGTATTTAACTCGTTTGAAGTAATTTTTTTAATTATTGAATGTAATTCTTCATCTGGCTTTGCATCCTGAGGATTCTTTCTAAAATGCGCTAAAGTGCCATCATAATCTAAAAATATAGCTCTTTTCTTTGCATCATTATATTGATTTAGCAATTTAGTTGCTAGTGGTTTAGTTATTCTTTTAGCTAAGAAATCACTTTGTACATTTTCTGCTTTCTTTAACGACTTAACAAATTCGTTTGCCCATTTAAAAACATCATAACGCTGTATTCTTTGTTTCATAAAAGCAATACGTTCTTTTTGTTCTTCAACTGGCATGGTTAAAGCCTGATTAATACTATCAGCCATATCTTCCTCATCCACAGGATTTATAATTAAAGCTTCCCCCATTTCTTTTGCTACACCTGCCATCTCACTTAAAATCAAAACCCCTGTATTATTAATCCTTGAAGCAAGATATTCTTTGGCAACCAAATTCATCCCATCGCGAACTGGAGTAATTAATGCTACATCGCAAGAACTATATAATTCTATAAGATTATTAAATGGTAACGAACGGTAGAAATACCAAATTGGTGTATAATTGATATTCCCATAAGCTCCATTTATTTGTCCAACCAGTTCGTCTACTTCTTTTTTAAGTAACTGATAATGATCAACCTGCCCTCTGGATGGAACAGCCAACATTATTAATGTAACTTTTTGGCGGAATTCTGGATACTTTTCAAGAAAACGGGCAAAAGCTTTAAGTCTGTTAGGAATACCTTTAGTATAATCCAACCTATCGATAGATAAAATTAATTTTCGGTCTGGAGAAGCTAAAAAATATTTATCCAGCTCTTGATGAAGCTCCGACTTTTCTGTAATTGACTGCATACCAACATCCTGAGCACTATTTACAAATTTATTATAGTCAATACCCATTGGAAATGAATCTGCAATTATAATACGCTCTTCAATATGAATCTGGTTAAATGAAATTTCATAACCGAACAAACGTCTAACACAACTAAAAAAATGACGTTCATAATCGTAAGTATGAAAACCTATCAAATCTGCTCCCAACATTCCATTAATTATTTCTTTCCGCCAAGGTAAAATTCTAAATACCTCATACGAAGGAAAAGGAATATGTAAAAAGAAACCTACTGTAACATTAGGTTTTTTCGACTTAATCATTTCCGGCACCAATAATAACTGGTAATCATGCACCCAAACCGAATCTCCATCCTCAAGCGCCTCTATAGCTGCATCTGCAAATTTCTGATTTACTGCCTTGTATGTTTCCCAATCTTCATTATTAAAATCAGCGTATTGAGTAAAATAATGAAATAAAGGCCAAATTGTTCTATTACTAAAACCTTCATAAAAAAGATTTATCTCTTCTGAATTTAAATGCACCGAAGCACACTTTTCTTTGGCAAATAATTGATCAATTATTTTAAGCTTTCCTTCAGAAATTGAACCACAATCAATACCAGGCCAACCAATCCATGTTCCCCCATAATCTTTATAAATTGATTTCATCCCTGTTGCTAAGCCCCCAACACTGGCTTTAAGTTCAATATTATCATCTTCATCCTTAATACTAAAGGGGAGTCTATTGGAAACGATGTGAATTTTTTGCATAGATATAGCGTATTTTATTTGAATTTTAGAAATATTACTCCTTTTTTTGGGACTACTACAAAACTAACCAATAAATTTTAATATATGGAGAATCTGAATTACGGGATTATTGGAAATTGTAAATCTGCGGCATTAGTTTCCGAAAAGGGAAGTATTGATTGGTTATGTTTACCAAAATTTGACGCACCATCAGTATTTGCCAAGTTACTTGACAAAGAAAAAGGCGGTTCAATAGCTATTGAACCAGAAAAACCCCTTTCTACTACTCAAGAATATATTGAACGAACTAATGTATTAACAACAAGATTTGTATGCGAGGATGGCGTTTTTGAGGTGATAGATTTTATGCCTCGATATAGAAATGAAAATGGAACTTACTATTCTCCACCTGATGTAGTTAGAATTTTTAATCGGATTAGTGGCGCCCCAACATTTAAGGTTACATATAATCCTAAGTTGGAGTATGCTTTACACGAAACTCATATTTCGGATCAAAAAAAATATATAAAAGCTATCACTAAGAAAGGTCCGTATGATTCATTGTATTTATATACCGACTTTGATCACAAATCTGTTTTAAAGCGAAATATAATAACCCTTACAGAATGTAAGTATATGTTGGTAAGTTATAACCAAAAGCTTTTAAAACAGGACATTCATCGTATTAAACTTAAGATGGAGCGCACCAAAGTTTATTGGTTAAATTGGTCGGAGCAATCTACTACATTTAGTAAATACAATGAAGAAATAAATCGTAGTGCATTAACACTAAAGCTTTTAAGTTACGAAAAAACAGGTGCTGTTCTTGCGGCATTAACTACGTCTTTACCTGAAACCATAGGTGAAGTCCGTAACTGGGATTATCGTTTTTGTTGGATCAGAGACGGATCTATGGTTGTAAAAATCCTTACACAACTCGGTCATGCTACTGTTGCTCAAAATTACTTGCGTTTTATTGTAGATGTTCTTCCGGAAAAGGACGAAAAAATGCAAATTATGTACGGTATTAGCGGAGAAAAGAAACTTTCGGAATATGAATTACCGCACCTTTCAGGATATGGAAATTCAAAACCTGTAAGAGTAGGAAATGCAGCTTATAAACAAAAGCAAAACGATATTTATGGCATTTTAATGGACGCTATTTATCAACACTTTAGCTTATTCCCTGCTACTTTAGGTTACAGTGAAGATTTGTGGACAGTTGTTAGAAACGTTGTAAAAATGGTTGAAAAGAACTGGCAAAAACCTGATAAGGGTATTTGGGAGATCCGTAACGAAAGTAAACATTTTACTTTTAGTAAAGTACTTTGTTGGGTGGCGGTTGACCGAGCTCAAAAAATAGCAACCCTCCTTAAACAAGAGGATTACATTAAGAAGTGGAAGAAACTGGAAGATAAAATACGTGTTGATATAGAGTTAAATGCCTGGTCTGAAAAAAAGCAGTCGTATACACAAGCCTATGGTAGTGAAGATTTAGATGCATCAGTATTACTAATGGAAAATTATGGATTTGCTAATGCTAAAGACCAAAGGTACAAATCAACTGTTTATGCAATTCAAAAAGAACTGGAACATAAGGGATTGATGTATAGGTATATTAATCAGGACGATTTTGGTTTACCTAAATCAGCATTTACAATTTGTGCTTTTTGGTTAACTAATGCTTTATATAAAATTGGAGAAAAAGAGGCTGCTATTGAACGTTTTGAAAAGCTATTAACTTATAATAATCATTTAGGCTTATTTAGCGAAGATTTAGATTTTGAAACTAAGCAACAGTTAGGTAATTTCCCACAGGCTTACTCACATTTAGCACTTATCGAGACAGCCATAACAATATCAGAAGGCGAAATAACTAAAGAAGAGAAAATTATGGATGCAATTAGGTAACCTCGAATTAGTAATTAAGTTAAAAAGTTCTAAGTAAATGTAAATCTCATCTTTAACCATTTACTTAGAACTTTTTAGATAACCATTTATTGCATGCGCCCAATCTTTCAAATTATTCTCATAGATTAACTCAATATGAGCTCTGTTAAGCTTATTTCCTTTATTGTTTAAACCAATGTAAGTATAGGTAACCGATACATTTGTTGAATTATCATTTAGCTCATTACAGATTACAGTAATTGTCCAATAACGATTTTGTGTTGAAACTAAGTACTGAATTAAAGACTGATCTACATAGTATTTTGAAACCCTCCATAAAAATTCTTGTTCTTCTCCTCTACCCTCAGTCTTAAAAGTTGTTCCTTCTTCAATAATCTCCTCTGATGGATAAATTAATTCTGGATTCCAGGATGGCTCCCATTTTCTTTCCTCAAAAGCTCCAAACAGAGGAAATACTGCATCAATATTACTATTAACAATAAAAGAAGCAGTTTTTGATATCTTTTCTGCCTTAAAGTCATTTCCATCCATATTCTGTAATATTAATAGTATCTATTTTTCAACTATTTACATACTAAATAAACTACTTTATTAAATCATTAAATGTTTTGGAAAAATAATAAGGATCAAGTAAAGGATAACTTTCCGATTCCTTTTTCCATTCAACTTCTATTTGTGAAACAGGTGAATTAATTAAAAGATTTAATTGCTCTTGAGTAATTGAAGCGGCTCCTTTAAATATTGAGTAATTATATTTATCTAGAAATTCAATTTTAACACCTTCTGTAAGAATTAACTCAATAGGAGTATTATTCTTGGTTTTAAGTGTAATTTTTTTACCCTCTTTCATTTGACCAAAATAACGATGTCCATCAATTAACGCCACTTCCCATTGAAAAAATATTTTTGGTTGACCATTATCGAATATACATTTTGCTCTCCCCTTAATTCTACCCTTAATTTTACCAAAATACTTTACCAAACGCTTACTTTCGGCATAATATAACTCTGATAAAGGCGATTCTATCGTTAATCCTTCTTTTATATTAATAGAAGAAGAAGAAGACAATGTTTGAACATTTTCTTGTGTTACATATTCCCAAGTTCCATCTTCAAATAATAATACCTTTTTTCCTTCATTAGTAGTTGCTTCTATTTGCGCATTAGCAAACAATGGAATAAATAACACCAAAAGCAATAGAGTAATTTTCATATTGATCATGTATTTTGATAAATTCATTATATTATTTCAATATCAAAGTAAACATATATTTTTGTTATAAACATATCTGTAATAAAATGATTTCGGAATCCTTAACTTGCAACAAATGTAAACACAGTTTCTTAAAATCAGACTTAAAAAGAAATTGTAGTAATTGCTTTGCTTGTACAGGTTGTGAAATTTATTTATGTAACTACTGTGGAGAAAAAATAATATTAAAACCTCTAAAAAGTAAAAAATAACCTCGTTAATTATTGTTATTGTTTCAATAAATAACGAGGCTCCTAATAAGAATTTTAAATACTTAAATACTATATCTGATCTATGACATTACCTCCAGAATTACTAACAATAGTCTTATTATATTTATGTTTCCTCAATACTCAACTAAATCCACTGAATTAAATTATAAAGATTGCTAATAGACATTAAATCTGCTTTTGCACTTACATTTTTTTTAATTCACCTTGTACCAGACAACTTAATACTCATTAAAAATTACACAACATAATATGTAAAATATGACATAAGATCGCAATAGAAAAACCTTTTATTCATAACCTTTTAATAAGTTTTATTGTTCGTTTTTCTTTATTCGTTAAATAATTCAAAACATAAAATCCCGGTTTTAATTCCACACCATTAATTCCTTTAGGATAACAAGTAAACTTATTCCTACCAAATGTTAAAGATGATGTATCAAACTTATAGACAATACGTCCATTCATATCAGTTAATGACATATCATAAACCTTTTCTGATGCAGACACTGATACTTCAATATTTAAAATATCTTTAAATGGATTTGGATAAACTTTTAAGGAATCTGATTGCGAGTAATCTGGAATATTTGTTAGTATTGACTCATCCAAACAATCGTAACAGATGTAATCATCATTTTCTAAACATAAAAATGATGTATATTTTGAAAGTACTCTTGAATTAATACTTTTATAAATAATAGCATCAATAATAGAATTACTTTGCTCAACATTCTCCAACTCCTTGATGTTTTGACCGTACCAATATTTTTCAATTGTTGAATCACTAATTGCAGCATTTTCTTCTGTTAACTCAAACTTTCTTGAAAATGTCTTGTTATTATACTCCCCAGTAACTTCAATGGTAAATGGAAGACTACCTTTATATTTACCAACTTGTAAGATTGGATCATTTAAGTAAGCTATACTATTTAACCCTGTTAAATTATATCTACTATAGCAGTATCCATTTGTAACTTTTGTGTAAAAATCAAATGAATTAATTGCCCCACTCAAATATTTAAATGATTCATCAATTGTTTCATTAATAGTTAATCCATGTCGACAACGATGTAAAGACCCTAACGTTATTCTTGAAATGTTTGAATAAAAATATTCGTTACCATAATAACGTCTACCATTAATTCTATTATATGAAAAATCTGTTGATTGATAATCTGCAATATGTATTGGAATATCAGGGTCCATTAAATTTAATATATCATTAATAAAGGTATTTGCAACATCATCATCTCCATATTGATCTGAATTTGTTATCAATAAAACTTTCCCATCATTTCCATTATTTTTAATGAATTCAATACCTGATACTATGAGCGCACTTAAATTACTATACTTACTTAATGATGTATTTTGATTAGTAAAAGCTAATTTAATATTTCCATTGTTAGCATTTTCCCATTTATTGCTAAAACTATTTATTGAAAGATCTGAAAGCATTAAATTAAAATAGTCTGTTTCATCTAAATTATCTAATAACTCTTGTTCAACTTTAGTTAACAGTTCCGAAGAAGATACATTACTTTTTGTGACATCAAAATCGACTAATACCAATATTTTTCTTCTTTCTGTTGAATCAATTATTGCTTCAGGAAAAAAAACTAATTGATAAGTAGTCTCTCCTCCATTATTAAAATTAGAGAAATAAAACTCTGTCTCTTTAAGAGAATTAAAGTTTAATTTAGAATTTGTATTTAACAAAAAATAAGGTATAGTTGCATTATAATAATCTCCTAAAAGAGAATCACTTTTTGAAAAGAATTTAATTTGTTCGTTATTAAACGAAGGTTCTCTAAACCAACTATCTGGCCATGTTAATACTTTTAAACCAGGTATAGGATACTTGGATGTTTTTAACAAAGCAATAGGCAAAACTGAGGAAATACTTTCCGAGTTCCATACTGATGGCAAGAGATATGTTATTTTTACTTTTCTTGTCTCATTACCTACCATCGGAAAAATTCTTAGTTCATATTGAGTAGCACTTTTCTTTGACAAAATAGAAGGATCTTTTCTTCTTTTTACAATTCCTTCATAAATAGAACTTGCACTCCATTTATCAAGAATCTTTGCTTTAGCTATATAATCCTTCATATATAACCAAGAATCATAAACTACAGCATTTTTAGGTAATTCAAAATCTAAAATTACTTCTAGTGTATCTTTTGATGTATTCCATCTTGATCCACGTGATGAAAAAGTTAAGTATAAACCAAACTCAGTATAGATCCCCTTGGGTCTGATTGCTAATGTTGCCTCTTCTATTGTACCTTGGGAAGTGTACCATGAAGTTCTTGGATCACATACTCTTAATCTATTTATTCCGTTGGATTCACAATGTATTGAAATTAATACGAAAAGAAAAATAGTACATTTTTTCATACTAAACATTATTTATGGTATTAATACTATCGATAAATAAATCATTGTTTATTTAATGATATAAGAACATAATCTTCTTTTATATTTCCGATAGAATGATTAAGTTCCTTTGATAGAGAAAGTAGATTTATTTGTATTTAATTACCTACCTATTAGCAATTATCCTGACTTTTAAAACTAAAAAAGTTACACACTGAATTCATTTTAAACACACTAATACATGAAACTAAATATCAACAAGCTAGAGAAATACTGATAGAAATTAACAACAAAATATGCAACTATTAAACTAATTGTTCAAACAAGCTTTCGATTATATATAACGCACTATTACATGCAATAACCACTAGATTTACTTATGTTTAATAGTATTTATTAATGATTAAATTGAATATTCATGTATAAAACTTTTGAAACAGGATGATAAAAGACAAACAGGTGGCCATGGTCTCCAAATACCAGGTATTTACCAAATGGTAAATTCTTAAAATCATTACAATTCTTTAACCTAATTGTATCATCCGATTTAATAGAGCATACAAATCTCATTATCTCTCCTGTTTTAGGACAAATGGGAATATCTGGTACATGACACCATAATGGTACACCTCCTAACAAAATATTATCCTGATCCTTATCATAGCTTTGCAAATCTAATCTATTTGTAACCGAATATCTTTGCTCATTAAAACATACTTTATCAATGCCCTTCATTGAATCTTCAAACCACGCATCATCAAAAGTATCTGGATTTAAAATTTCAGGTTTTTTTGGATTACTATAATCCATAAATATACCAAAATTGCATTCATAAATTGGATAAGCTAAATCGAGACTAGGAAGATTTATCCATTCAAACTTTTCATCTGAAATATCGATAGAACCTATATAAATAAAGGGAGTTTTTAAATTTTCATGAAATGGAAATTTAAAATCGGAAGGGGGATTACCTCCAAGTTTATGATTACCATCAGGATCTTTAACAAAGAAAAATAATTCCCTGTCTGGCCAATCAAGAATAGGTAATGGAACATTTGCTTTTTTAGACTTCTTTTCCGTTACTGAACGTTGCACTACTTTAACAATTGTTTCTTGTTTTATTACAATCTCCGTTGCTGTTTGTGCAGTTTTAAAGAAATCAAAACCAGCCTTATCAATCCCTTGAGTTAAGAGAGTTTTTTTTAGTTTATCAGGATTTTCAAAATCAATCTCCCATCCTGCAATCATTCTTTTAGTTTTATTCATAATTACAATATCATTAGTTTGCTTCTTTCTTTAGTTCTATAAACACAATTGATGCTTGACTCATTTAACCGATATTAGATATCACTAAAATGGATATTATCCAGATTGAAACAACCGATTAAAACGTTCATCATTAAATTACCATATCCAATCTGCTAGAAAGGAAGTTAAACATATGCAGTAGTTACTCGTAAACAAAAGTCCCATCAATGGGAATTGAAGATCAGTAGAGCTAATTAGGGATTAGGTGAGATTAAATAATCAAATTATATTTGGGGATATTTTAATAATAAATACCTATTAACATCGTTCAATAGATAATCTTACAATATCACTTGATTTTATTACTTAATTAATTTCAAGTTATAATCTCGAATTACTTGGTATAAATTTTTTCTTATATTTATTTGTTAGTTCTAATTTAGTCCTAATTTATTTCTCGTATAAGGAAATAATAGTATGGTTTCTCTATCCGCCAACTCTATTATTCCTTCTTTTGTAGTAGCTTTATCGACCAAATGTTTTAAATCATTTTGGTAAACATTACATAGTTCTTTCTTTCGCTCACCTTCTACTAAATTACTATCCAAATCAAATAATTCACTGTATTCAGAATCAAAACTTAGAAAAATATCGGCAACACTATGTTTAATCCAACTTTTGGTCAAAACATTTTCTTCAATTGTTGTACCTTTTATGTTTATTTTAATTTGCAAATAATATCGATTATAAAATACAGATTTCTTAAGCATTAAAGCGATTATTGTTTCATCTGTTTCTTTAATCCAAGCACTCCATTTTTTTTTAAATCCTAATTCTAAGGTATTTCTACTAATTATTTTTTTAAATGACTTATTATCCATTATTCTAATTTTGTTGTGTTGATATAAAATGTCTATAATTTGTTTTTATAAACAAAAACCGATCTACTTTTGATATAATATTATACTCCTAATTTTACCTAATAAAGCAATGTAAAACTAGCTACATTCATCTCATAGAATTCCAGAAAGACTGTTGGGATATATACAAGCAGAAATAGATTTACTTGCTAAACTTCTTATGGTGTCAGGTTTGATAATTTTTTGCTTAGATAAATACTTAATGAATGACCACATTGTGAATATCATTTCGTACATCTTATTTAAGTATAAAATTACCTTATTGTTAAACTTAAATACAAGTTAATGCAATTATTAACTGAATAAAAGATGAAGCGAATATTGTGTTTCAAATTCAGGTCTTTTTTTGCCGAATGACCTTTTAAAAGCAATTAACATGTAAAATACTTGGGTAAAGCCAAATTATTTTATATAATTTCTATCTTTCTCACATACATACAATACTAAGCGAGAATTACATATTATGTTTATTTAAAAAAATAGTAATGCTAACACTTTATATTAACATCATTGCGTGTATTTACGCCCTGGAAGTAAAATGAATATAAACATTCAAAAAATATACAATCGAGAATAATTTAGTTTATCGTTAATTCCACCTAAAAATAAAAGAATAAATAATAAACTGATTGTTAGTTTATGGTAAACATAAAAAAGAAAACCCAGGCTATATTAAATCAAACCTAGGTATTTTTTGCATTAATTAATGCAATTATCTATTAAATATAATATTTATCTAAAGACTAAAGTTATATCCAACTACTAATAAAATAGGCCATGGTTCCTGTAAGTCAGATATAATTGGACTGTCACTAAGTGCATCCCAATCATCACTAAAATCAGAAGATCTAACTGGTACTAATAATCCAATATCCCAATAGTTTCCTTCCCTACTGAAAGAATTTGCTTTTACACCCAATCCAAAAGTCAGCCCTGAATACAATTTATCAAACTCAGTAGTGCCTTCTATTTTTATTCCGGCATTAGTTCCATACATACCAGTAAGATAAAATTGAGCCATCTTCTTACTTGGGAAATCTTGCCTAAGTCCAAAGTTGTAACCCAAACCTGTGAATTGATAACCAAAACCAGCAAAAAAATTCAATCCTTTTGCCATATTAACTCCCAATCGCCCTCCTATTCCTCCATAAGGTAATCCCATTCCTATTCCAAAAGATCCTATACCAGGTTCTGAACTCAGGTGATTTTGATATTCCACCTCCTCCTGAGCATATGTTAACTGCAAACTTAACATACAACAAACTAAAACAATAGCGTTCTTTAATTTACTCATAGTTTATACATTTAAATATTTAATAATAGCGCAAATATATAAACTTCATCTTCACTAAAAAGTAGAATAAAAAATATTATAAGTTATATTAGAAACTTATACAATACAAAAGCATATATAATTATTTAATATTCAACCAATCAATACCCTTTTTAAGCATATCTAATGTTTGTTGTTCCACAGAATTTTTTTGAAGCTTAAAGTTGTACTCCCATTTCGCAATTGGAGGCATACTAACTAATATAGATTCGGTATTACCTCCTGATTCCAGCCCAAATTTAGTTCCTCTATCATATACCAGGTTAAACTCCACATATCTACCCCTTCGTAAATCTTGCCATTGCTTTTGATTTTCCGTAAATGATAAATCCCTCTTTTTGTCCATTATTTCACAATAGATTTGAGGATATGATTTGGCTAAGTCTATTGTAAAATCTAAAAAATTACTAAAACTTTCTTCCGCATTTGGTTGTATTCTATCAAAAAAAATACCTCCTACTCCACGTGTTTCATTTCGGTGTTTTATAAAGAAATAATCATCAGCCCATTTTTTATAATCGGGATAGTAATTACTATCATATTTATCACAAATTGCTTTTAACGTCTGATGAAACCAAGCAGCTTCTTCCTTTTCAATATAATGAGGTGTTAAATCTATTCCTCCTCCAAACCAACAAATTCCATTATCCAACTCAAAAAAACGTACGTTCATATGAATAATAGGAATTAAAGGGCTATAAGGATGGATGATGGATGAAATTCCGGTTGCTGAGTATCTATTGGCTTTCATCCCAAGGATTGTCTCCATTTTAGATGTAAAATCACCTTCCACATGAGAGAAATTAAGCCCTGCTTTTTCAATTACATTACCTTCTTTCATCACACATGTTAAACCAGAACCAATTTCTTTAATCCATGGTACCTGCTGAAAAATAGCTTTTCCATCACCTTCTTCTAATTGGCTACACATTTGTTGTTGCAGTTCTCTATATATTGAAGCTATTTGTTTAGTTTTTTGCATCATCAATATTTAAATAAATGCAGAGATACTAAGACACTTTTCATCAATCGAGTCCTTGTTTCTCTTCTTTAATTATTTTTTTCTTTCGAATAAACCTGCCAAAACTTTTCTTTTGAAAATTATAGAAGAACCTAAATTGTCCGAATAAAGCTCCAAAAACTAACAATAATAACTGATAAGCAGGCAATATGGTTAAAACATACATGGGAATCTTAATCAAAAGTGGTGTTTCGGCATCTATCTTTAACAAATCAAAAATGATTTTTTTAACATATACCGCAGCACTCCCAGTAACTGAGAACACTATTAAAATAATAATGATCTGAAAATTGGATTGTATCCCCCAACGTATTTTTAGTTTCTCCAACATCTACTTCTTCTTAATCTAAATAGTAAAATCAAATATCATCTTTTAACTTTCCAATTTCGACACATACCCTACCTTTTCCAATTTGCTCTTTTTATCCAATCAGCTAAGAACTTTGCATTCTCATAAGGTATATCCGGCAAAAAACCATGACCTAAATTGATAATCCAATCATGATTTTTACTTCCAAAATCAATGTATTTATTCAAAGAGACCTCAATATTTTCTTTATCAGCATATAATAACCTTGGATCAATATTTCCTTGCAAACCAATATTATTATCAACCATTTCTCTGGCTACTTTTAAAGGTGTTTGCCAATCAATACTTAAATAATCACACATATCAGGTGTAATATCTGCTATACCAATACCAATATCTTTAGGAAAGTAAATAAAAGGTATTCCTTCCTCTCTAACAGCAGCAGCTATCTTTTTTACCGAAGGAAAAAATAACTCCTTATACAACTCAAATGGTATTAAACCTCCGTGTGTTTCAAACAATTGAAAAACTTTTACACCATTCTTAATTTGCCCTTTTGCATAAATTATTGATAACTCGGTAATAGCTTCTACCAATTTTTTAATGGTTTCTTTGTGCTGGTAGATATATGTGGTAGCAACAGGAAAATCTTTACTCCTTCCAACTCCCTGAAGCATGTAACAAAGTACTGTCAAAGGAGCTCCACAAAAACCAATCAGAGGAATATGATCTGGTTTGGTAGCAATTACTCTTTCTATTACCTTATAAATATAATTTAGTTTTTCAGGATCAGGGTTTAATGCTGCAACTGGATTATCTCTTTCAGCCAATGGTACATCAAACTCTGGACCTCTATCTGTAAAATCCAATCCCATACCCATAGCATAAGGTATCACCAGAATATCTGAAAACAAAATAGCTGCATCAACTCCCAAATCATCAATAGGAAGTAAAGTTACTTTTGCCCCTAATTCAGGATCTTGCATCATTTCCCAGAATGAATGTTCCTCTTTTAGTTTCATATAGGATGGCAACACACGACCAGCTTGACGCATAAACCAAAATGGAGGTCTTTCTGTCTTTTCTCCAGAAAGTGTCTTTAATAATATTGAGTTATCCATGAATATTTACAGTAATTGTTTTAGTGCTTCAAAGCTTTTATCTATAGTTATTTCTAAATCCTCTCTACTATGAGCTATAGAAACAAAACCTGCCTCAAATTGCGAAGGTGCAGTATATATTCCTGCTTCCAAACCTAGTTTAAAATATTTAGCAAATAAACCTGTATCACATTTCATTACATCCGAAAAATTATTTACTTCTCCTTCTTTTGTAAAAAATAATGTAAACATAGATCCTACCCTGTTAATTACTCCAGGAAAATTCAATTCATCTAAGTTCTTTTGAAGCCCATTCGTTAAGAAGGCTGAATTTTCTTCTAATTGATCATAAAAATTTTCTATTTCGTTAATCTTTTTTAGAGTAGTTAATCCAGCTATCATAGCCATAGGATTTCCCGATAATGTACCCGCTTGGTAAACAGGTCCATTGGGTGCAAGCTTGTCCATAATTTCCTTTTTACCTCCATAGGCTCCAACTGGTAATCCTCCTCCAATAATTTTACCAAGTGTAGTCAAATCAGGAGTAATTCCTAATAATTCCTGCGCTCCACCCTTAGCCACTCTAAATCCAGTCATTACTTCATCAAAAACTAAAAGAGTGCCATTATCAGTACATGCTTTTCTAATACCTTGGATAAATTCATCGGTTGGCTTAACAACACCCATATTTCCGGTAACAGGCTCCAATATAACCGCCGCAATTTGATCTTTGTATTTTTCAAATAAATTAAGTACTGAATCCAGATTATTATATTCAGCTGTTAAGGTATCACTTGCTGTCCCCTTTGTAACTCCTGGTGAATTAGGCGTTCCTAATGTTAAAGCTCCCGAACCTGCTTTAATTAAAAAACTATCACCATGACCATGGTAACAGCCTTCAAATTTAATAACCAAATCTCGTTGTGTATATCCTCGTGCCAAACGTAAAGCACTCATAGTTGCCTCTGTACCAGAATTAACCATCCTAACACTTTCAATAGATGGTATCATATCACAAATCAACTCTGCCATTTCAGTCTCTAACAAAGTAGGAGCTCCAAAACTGGTTCCGTTTATGGCCGTTTGATGTAATGCTTCAATCACCTCTGGATAAGCATGCCCCAGAATCATTGGCCCCCACGAAGCTACATAATCAATATACTCATTATCATCAATATCTGTGATTCGTGAACCTTTTGCATTTTTAATAAAAAGAGGATTTCCACCCACAGAGTTAAATGCTCGAACCGGAGAATTCACTCCTCCAGGTATATGTTTTACTGCTTCTTGATAAGCTGTTTTACTTTTATTAATATTCATATTAGTTATGAAGTTTTAAGGTGATAAAAACAAGTCTTATGTCTATTATACTTTTTAACGGTCTTTTAAAATCTTATAAATTCGCGATTAATAACGTTAAGCGACTTATAAATCAATCTATTGTTAAGTCTATTTATAATTTTTCAATAATATCTTGCGTGTGATAAGATATGATGATATCTGAACCTGCTCGTTTTATAGAGGTCAAAATTTCTAATGTAATTCTTTCTTCATCAATCCATCCTTTTTCTGCTGCTGCCTTCACCATCGAAAACTCTCCACTTACATTATATGCACACACGGGTGTATTAAACTGATTTTTAACTCTATTGATAATATCTAAATAACTTAAAGCTGGTTTTACCATTACAATATCTGCCCCTTCTATTACATCCTGCTCAACCTCACGCAAAGCTTCATTACTATTGGCTGAATCCATTTGATATGTAGCTCTGTTTCCAAATTGTGGAGCACTTTCTGCAGCGTCGCGAAAAGGACCGTAAAAAGCAGATGCATACTTGGCCGAATAAGCCATAATAGGCATATTAGTAAACTTATTATCATCTAAAGCTTTACGAATAAAACCTACTCTACCATCCATCATATCACTAGGTGCAATCATGTCAACACCTGCTTGAGCCAAAGAAATAGATTGCTTTCCTAATGTTTCCAAAGTTAAGTCATTATCTACATCCCCATTAACAATAGTACCACAATGACCATGAGTTGTATATTCACAATTACAAACATCGGCAATTACATAAAGCTCGGGTAGTTCTTTTTTTAAAGCTTGCGTTGCCTGCTGAACAATTCCATTTTTTTCACAAGCTACCAAACCATGTTCATCTTTATGCTCCGGGATTCCAAACAACAATACTGACTGTACTCCTTTATCAAACAACTCCTTACTCTTTTCAACTAACATATCAACTGATAATTGGTAATTTCCAGGCATGGATGAAATTGGATTTTGCACTCCCTTACCAGGTCTCACAAACAAAGGCATTACTAAGTCATTTTTAGTTAATTGTGTTTCTCGAATCATATTTCGAGTTACTTCGGTTTTTCTTAATCTTCTGAGTCTTGTTATTGGGAAAGCCATATTTTTCTTGTTAAATCGTTTGTCTTTTTTGTTATTTATCTATATATGATTCATTTATGTGTATAATTTTTTTGATAATAATCCAGAATAGCATCTTCTATACCCTGTGGAGTAGGTTCATTTGCCACAGCCAGAGGTTTAACTCCCCCCTTTTTCGCTGCATTTGCTGTTGAACTTCCTATACAAACTACCTTTAGAGATTGAGTATCTACCAGTAGACTTAAGTTATTAAATGCAGATGGGCTAGCTAAAATAATAATATCATACTCCTTGCCATTAATCATATTCAATATCCTTACATCTACATCTGAAGGTGGATTGTTTTCGTAAAGATTAATTCTGGTAACCGACGCCACCTTACTTAGTTTTTTAACAAAGTTATCTGGAGATAAGGAACCCGTTGCCCAAATTAGATTAGCATTTTTACCTACCAAATATTGCGAAAATTTATCAGAAAACTCGTTTCCTGTTTTTGCTTTACCATCAAAGTCAATTGTTAAACCATAGTTATTTATTATTACAGATGTTTTATATCCAATTGATGCAATTTTTATTTTTGAAAGTAAACTTTCGAAGTGATTGTGTCGACTTATTTTTTTATAAAAGAATTCGAAACCATAAGCACTTGTAAAAGCAATGTGAGAATAGTTATCTAAATTTGCCAATACGCTTGATGATAAACTATCACATTTTTTTTCCGAAAGTTCTATCATAGGAAACTCTATTAACTTTGCTCCATATTTCTTCAATATACCATTTAGCTCCTCAGACTTTCCAAAGGGACGCGTTGAGATAAATGTTTTACCATGAAGAGTAACCGTAGTTTTTTGGTGAGCAGAATCAAGCATTTTTCCTTATTTCGTTTAATATTTTATTTGCTCCTTTTTCTATAAGGAGCTGTGCTAACCTTTCTCCTAAATTTTCAGCTCTATCTAAATTGTCACTTAAGGTACCCTTTAAATAATTCTTTCCATTTAACGTTGACACAAAACCTGTTAAACTGATTTCATTATCACAAATATTACTGTATGCTCCAACTGGAACCTGACATCCTCCTTCCAAACACCTCATAAAAGATCTCTCTGCAGTAACCTGACAGTGTGTATTTTTATGATGGATTGCTTTTAATAAATTATTCACCCTTTCATCATCTAATCTCGATTCCACTGCTATTGCACCTTGTGCCACAGCAGGTATAAACTCAACTGGATCTAAAATTTCGGTAATGTAACTGTCCATTTTTAAACGTTTCAAGCCAGCTGTTGCCATTATCATCGCATCACAATACCCGTCTTCCATTTTTTTCAAACGTGTATTTACATTACCTCTTATATCTATGATAGTAAAGTCAGGTTTTATTTTCTTAAGTCCTGCAATTCTGCGTAAGCTCGAAGTTGCAATTCGATGACTTGAAGTCAATTCTCTTAATTTTAATCCATCTTTACTAACAAGTGCATCTCTAAAATCTGCTCGTTCTAAAACTGCCCCAATTGTAAATTCTCTAGGTAGTTTAGTCGGTATATCTTTTAAGCTATGTACCGCTATGTCTATTTCTTCTTCTAGCAAAGCTATCTCCAGCTCCTTAGTAAAGAGCCCCTTATCACCAATCTTTGATAATGCTACATCTAATATTTTATCTCCCTTGGTTTTAATAATTTTGAGTTCAACCTTTAGTCCAGAATGCTTTACCTCTAATTCATCCTTAACCTTATTCGCCTGATATAATGCAAGTTGACTCCCCCGAGTACCTATAATTATTTTGTCTAATTCCATGTAGGTAATTTAGTTTGAGCTTGTTTAGTTATTAAACTTAAACAACTGATTTATAACCTCTAGCGAAGCTGTAGAACTTCCATTATCAGTAGCTTCTTTAAGATTTTTTATCAAAAACCTAATGTATTTTTGGGTTAACAATCCTGTATATTTTTCCAATTGTTCGCAAGCATGATCTCCCAAACACTTACGATATTCGGCAAGCTCAATCTTATTCAACTCTTGCATGTTAGTCGTAATAGTATTTATAACCGGACGTAATGATCTACTATTAAGCCAAACAACAGTTTCTTCAACGAGCTCATTAATAATCACCTCAGCGTTATCAAGGCTTTGTTCACGCAATTCCTTATGGTCATCTATTATTTTTTGCAAATCATCTACACAATACAGTTTTGCACCTTTTACTGCAGTAATTTCAACGTCAATATTTCTGGGAACTGATAAATCAATAAAAAGTTGTTTCTTTCCACTTCTCAATTCCGAAGAAACTTCAACATCTTTTTTATCAACTAAATACTTTCCTGCATCTGTGGCTGTTATTACTATATCTGACTTATATAAATGTTCTTTAAAATTATTAAAAAGCACAGGCGTTATACCATTTTTCTCAGCTACCTCTAATGCCCTTTTGTCAGTTCTATTAGTAATATAAATATCTGATATTCCTTTCTTTAATAATCCCCGTATAGATAACTCTCCTGTTTCTCCTGCTCCAACAACAAGTACACTCTTATTTCTTACATCTTCAAACTCCCTGGTACAAATATCAATACCTACATACCCTACCGAATTAGCTCCTTGCTGAATATCAGTTTCGGTACGAACACGTTTGCTACATTCAAACGATTTTTGAAATAAACGCATTAAAACTGCATCTGTCAAATTTGCTTCCGTACTATATAAATATGCCTTTTTAATTTGATTAACAATCTGGTTTTCACCAACAACCATTGAATCAACTCCGGAAACAACTTCAAAAAGGTGATTAATAGCTTTAAAGTGAGACAAATGATAAAACCTATCATCATATCTTTCTTCGATTTTTATATAATTATAAAGCCTTTCTAAAAGCAACATCTTTAAATCAACATTATTCACTTTTTTATATGAATAATAGATTTCTGTACGATTACAAGTTGCAATTATTACAACTCCTCTAAAATTCTGGTCTACTAAAAGACTTTCTGATAAAGGTATTACGTCTTCTTGAGCAATAGAAAATATATCCCTAATATCCAAAGGGGCTGTTTTATGGTTGATACCAAGTACACCAATCATGCAGTTTGTTTTTAATAATGATATTTTCTGTATTACGGTTTATTAGTTACACAAGTATTTCAATCCTTACAATTAAGATAAGAATTATACAGAAAAAGGTGGTGGTCTTGAGGTAAAATCAGGGTATGAATAAAAATGATAGAATAATAAACAGACACTTTTCTTAACTTTAATATTTTTTAAAATATTAAAGTTAAATTTTATGCTCTCGTTAATATCAGCAATAAGTTTGTCGCTAATATCGTATTTCCAATAAAAACAATCTTCTTGCTCACCGGAAGATTTTGATTCTGAAAGATTATAAGTAATTTTTTTTACTGGATTATCATTTAGGTTTTCATTTTGATTTTTCTTACAATTTAATGTATAAGCACTATAGCCAAAAATATAAATGGCCGCTAGTAACAAATACGTTAAGTGTGTTGAAAAAATCCCTATTAATATCACAGTAAAATATAAATGGTTTTATGGTCTCAAAATTAATATTTACTTATTAAAGAACCAATCATTATACAATCCAACTTAAATTTTGTTCACAATATTTACTTAACAAAAAGAGCGAATGCTAATAACACCCGCTCTTCTTCAACACTTTATATATTTTATTTATTTTCCCTTTTCATCAAGTTTATCTAGCATCTTAATTTTTTCTTGAAGAAGCTTGGCATTTCTTTTTCCATTTTCAATTTTATTTTGAAAATCCTTTATCAAAGAATCTGAATTCTTACTTTTCGCAAAAAATCCAATGTTATTCTCCCAAACAGTGATATCGTTTTCTAGTTGCTTAAGTTTATTCATTAGCTTATGTCTTTCTTGCGACATCATATCATCCTGATGGTCTGAATGCTTTAGATTTTCAAGCCTATTTCTGAATTTTTGAACATTCTTTTGGTATTCATCCATGTTCAAGCTATCAAAATGCTTGTTTATCTCGTTCCTAAATTCTTGATTAACTTTATCCTTTTCTTTAAACGGAACATGTCCTATTTCAGCAAACTTTCGTTGAAACTCTTGAAGAGTATTAAAAGTCTCTTCGTTATCCTCAAAGTTTTTAAAGTTTTTAATTTCCTCTATTAAAGCAAGCTTCTTTTTTAAATTTTCATCTTGCGACTCATCTATTTTATTAAAGAACTTTGCCTTATTTTCAAAGAAAGAATCACATGCTGTTCTAAATCGATTCCAAATAGCATCCGATTGTCGTCGTGGAACTGGACCAATTAACTTCCACTCCTTCTGAATTTTAATAAATTCATCTGTTGTTTTTTTCCAATCGGTGCTATCTTTCATTACCTCAGCTTTCTCACATAACTCAGTTTTCTTTACTAAATTTTGTTGCTGTGTGGCTTTGTAAGATTTAAAAAATTCTCTTTTATGCTCAAAGAATTTATCACATGCACTTCTAAACCGCTCATAAATAGCATTATTATCTTTTTTAGGAGCAAAACCAATAGTCTTCCATGTCTGTTGAAGCTCAATTAGTTTTTTACTTTTATCTTCCCATTCTTTTGGAGTATGTGCTTCTTCTGCAACTACTGCTTCTGCTTTTTCACATAAAGTAGTTTTTAATTTTAAATTTTCTTTTAATTGATCTTTCAATCCCTCAAAATACTCCTGATGCTTTTGATTAATTTTAGCAGTCGCAGCCTTAAAACGCTCCCAAAGTTCATCTTTTTTATCTTTTGGTACAGGACCTATCTCACGCCAACTATCATGGTATTTTTGTAATGTTTTAAAGCTGTTAACTATTGACTCTTGCTCTAACAAAGCCTCTGCCTTCTCGCAAAGTTCTGTTTTTAAAGTAAGGTTCTTCTTTAAGTCAAGATCCCTTAACTCCTTATTTATTTTTACATAATTGTAAAAATTTTCAATATGTAAATTGTAGGTATCCCATACATCCCTTACTTTATTTTGAGGAACAGCTCCAATATTATGAAACTTTTGCTGTAATTCTCTAAATTCATTGAAAGTTTCATTTAAAGACTCCTGCCTGTTTACTAAATTTTTAATGGCATCAATAACCTCCATTTTAGCATTCAGATTATTCTCCTTTTCTGCCTCAATCTTATGAAGATAAGCAGCTTTTCTATACCTAAAATCCTTAAGTAATTCTTTTATTTCTACCTCTAAATTATCAACAGGGGGAGCAAAATTTTCCTCTAACTCTCCAGATTCCAAGAAACGTTTTTTAAGTTCTTCAACCTCCTCGTTAAAAAGCTTATAAAACGCAGCCTTAATGTTTTCAACCTCATCCTTAACGGTATTAACATCAAAATCTTTAATGATACTTTTAAGGCGAGTCACTAGCTCTTCACGAGATAATACAGTAAGATCCACCACATCTAATTTTGGCTTTTCTTCTTTAACTTCATCAGAGGTTGTACTTATTTCCTTTTCAGATTTTACTTCATCAGATTTTTCATCATTTGTACCAGGTTCATTTTCTGCCTTATCCTCGACAATACTTTCTTTATCTGATACTATTTCAGAGACTTGAGTTTGCTCACTTGTTTCTAAGTCCAATTTTGCTTCCTCAGCAATAGGCTCTTCAACTTTTTCTTCCTCTGTAATATTGTTGACTTCCTGATCTGGTTCTTCAGTATTCTTTTCAGAAACTGTTTCTTCTTCCCTTTCAGGACTATTTAAGTTTTCTTCTTGCTTATTAACCTCGGTTGAGTCGATTTTATTTAAATCCTTCTCCTCATTCCTGGTTTTGTTTAGATCATTAGCTTCCATCAGCATTTAAGTTCAAAATTCGTCTTTGCTTTGCTATACAAAGAAAAATGATTATAATTTTGTACGAATATATTATATATAGCCAAAAAGTCAAATTTTTTCTTTCATTTAATCATTGTAACTGCATGTATTATTGAAGAAAGGTTAAGTTGTACTCAAATACATCAATGCAGATGAATTGTAAATCACTATATTTGCGGCTAAATTTAAAAAATAACATGCGGATTGATATTTTAACTTTATTTCCGGAAATGTTTCAAGGGCCTTTTAGTGAATCTATAATAAAACGAGCCCAAGAAAAAAAACTAGTAGAAATCTATTGTCATAATATTAGGGATTATTCGACAAATAAACATAAAAAAGTTGATGACTATGCATTTAGTGGTGGTGCTGGCATGGTAATGAGCATTGAGCCTATTGCTATTCTGATTGACCAACTTAAATCTGAAAGAAATTACGACGAAATAATTTATACTACTCCTGATGGTAGTACTCTAAACCAAAAAGTCTCAAACCAACTATCTCTCAAAAAAAACATAATGATACTATGCGGCCATTATAAAGGTGTAGATCAAAGAATTAGAGACCATTACATCACTATGGAACTTTCTATTGGAGATTATGTACTTACTGGCGGAGAATTAGCTGCAGCCGTAATTTCAGATTCGTTAATTAGGTTGATCCCTGGTGTTATTTCTGATGAAACTTCAGCTTTAACCGACTCCTTCCAAGATAATCTTTTAGCTCCTCCTGTATATACACGACCAGCAGACTTTAGAGGCTGGAAGGTTCCAGATATTTTATTATCTGGAGACAGCAGAAAAATTGAAGAATGGAAAGAAAAACAAGCATTTTTAAAAACTAAAGAACGCCGTCCTGATCTTTTAAAATAAAAAAACCGAGTTTGAATTATCAAACTCGGCCCTCCAACTATTTTCTATTTTTTTATTTAGTAATCAAATTAATATCATTCATTAACTGATCTTTGTACGATTTTCCAATTGGGATTACTTTTGAACCTGCTTCAGTTTTTATTACCACCGAATTATCTTCAATTACTTTAATCTTACTTAAATTAACAATAAATGAACGATGTACTCTCACAAATTTATCTGAAGGCATTTTATCAGAAATAGCTTTCATCGTAAAATGAATGGTGTATTTATCTTTAAACGTATTTACCACTACATAATTTTCCAGCGCTTCAATCCACAAAATATCCTCGTACTTAACTCGAACCAGTGATGAATTATTCTTAATAAATATTTCAGAACTACTTTTCGTGATATCCTCCTTCTTGTCGTTTGTTTCTTTAATTTTATTAATTGCTTTTAAAAATCTTGGATAAGTAACAGGTTTCAACAAATAATCCGTTACATTATACTCATATGATTCAAGAGCATATTTCTCCTGTGACGAATAAATGATCACCTGAGGTAAAACATTTAAAGTCTTCAACAAATCAATACCACTCATTTCTGGCATTTCAATATCCAAAAATAATATATCTATCTGTTCGGGATTCTTTCCATTTAGATAGTTAATACCATCTACAGCATTTTCGTAAGTTCCAATAAGGTTAAGTTCGTCTGTTTTTTCTACAAACTCTGCAATTATCTTAGTTGATAACTTGTCATCGTCAATAATTATACAATTCATAGAGCCCTTGTTTTTTTCAAAAATAGAAAATTTAGTTTAAAGAAAAATAGTGTAAATACGCTTTTATATCAGAAATATACAAAAAACCAACTTAATCATCAAATAAATGACGTTTATCTATCAAATAAACTATTTAGTCATTATTTTTTTTTAGAATAAAATTCACGCTCTATCAAGTCAGAGCTTTTTATTGCTTTTTTTAACCAACTTAATTTAACATCTAACATTTGATTTGATGTTAAGTTCCAATTAATATTACACTTTCTAATTTCATGCGCTAAATGTTGTAAAACCAATGCTGCCGATACTGAAATATTAAAGCTTTCTGTAAATCCATACATTGGTATTCTTAAAAACTCATCTGCCTCTTCTTTAACAATTTCAGATATACCAGTAAGTTCAGTTCCAAAAACGATTGCTGCTTTACCTTTTGTTACATCAAAGTCATATAGCTCAACATCATTAGTATGTGGTGTGGTAGCAACAATCCTATATCCCTTCTTTTTAAGTGCTTTTATTGCTGTTCTTGTATTATTTTCTTCCTGATTATATTTAGTTAAACTTAACCATTTGTAAGATCCCAATGCCACGTCTTGATTAACATTATAGGTATTCCTATTTTCGATGATATGTACATCTTGAATACCAAAACAATCGCAAGTACGTAAAACAGCACTTGCATTGTGAGATTGGTAAATATCTTCTAAAACTACTGTTAAATACTTCGTCCTTTCTCTTAAAACCCTATCAAACAAAGCATTTCTATTTTCAGTTACATGCTCACTTAAAAACTTAGCCAACTCCTCCTTCATCCTCTATTTTAAAATTTCTTTTTAGTATTTCGTCAATTTTGGGATACAAAAAAGAGAGTACTATAGGTACTCTCTTATATTTTTTTCCTAAACAAAGAACTAGTTTACAGCATCACTTAGTTCGCTACCAGCTTTAAATTTAACCACTTTTTTAGCATCGATTTGAATTTCTTTACCTGTTTGAGGGTTTCTTCCTGTTCTTGCACTTCTTTCTGAAACAGAAAAAGAACCAAAACCGATTAAAGAAATACGGTCACCACCTTTAAGTGCTTCGCTAGTAACATTGATAAATGAATCTAACGCTTTTTTTGCGTCTGCTTTTGTTAAACCAGAATCTCCGGCGATAGCATCAATTAATTGAGCTTTGTTCATAATAACTGATAATTTTTTAGGGTTAACAACTAAGTTCACCAAATTTGCCCTACAAATATAGACTATTTCAATTGTTTACCAAATCTAGAACCAATTAAATAAAGGGTTTTAGGGGATTTTATAAACTTTTCCTTTTTAGTTAATATATTTTTACTAACGCATATTTTTAACTAAACCCTGAATATCAACAATATAACAAACACAACTTCTAAAATACGCTCTGTATGAGTTTTTTAATAAAAATTTAGTTTTTCTGATAATATAGTTTCATTTCTTATGATTTGCTGTTACTTAATATCTTAGAACCATTCCATTTCTTAATTGAAATACAAATAGAATTTATAGTAATTTTGTCATTCAATTTAAAATATGAAAATATTACACACATCAGATTGGCACATTGGTAAAAAACTAGAAAACTATTCTCGTTTAAAAGAGCAAATACTTGTTTTAAATGAAATTTGTAATATAGCCCAAAAAGAAGAAGTAGATGCAGTTATTATTGCTGGAGATTTATTTGATACTTTTAATCCATCAACTGATGCTGTTGAACTATTTTATAAAACGTTAAAAAAACTTACTCGCGATGGAACCATCCCTGTAGTTGCCATATCAGGTAATCATGATTCTCCTGACAGAGTAGAAACAGCAGATCCATTAGCCAGGGAATGCGGTATTGTGTTTTTAGGTTATCCCAATAGTATCGTTACACCTTTTCTCTTAGAATCTGGATTAAAAGTCACTCATTCAGATCAAGGATTTATCGAATTTAAAATACCTTCTATTAATTATCCCTTTAGATTAATAACAACACCGTATGCCAATGAATACAGGTTAAAGCAAGCCTTAGATATAAATGATAAGGAAACGGAATTAAGAAATATACTAAAAAATAAATGGGACTACACCGCTAAAAAGTATTGTGATAACGCAGGTGTAAACATACTGGCTACGCATCTTTTTGTTATAAATAAAGGAGATACTAGCTTAGAAGAACCTGAAGATGAAAAACCTATATTACATGTAGGAGGTGCTCAAGCTATTTATACTGAAAACTTCCCTAATGAGGTTCAATATGTAGCCCTCGGCCATTTACATAGAAAACAGATCATTAGTACTTCAAAACATCCAGTTGTATATGCAGGAAGTCCTATATCTTATTCTTTTTCGGAAGCCAATCAAAATAAATATGTAATTATAGTAGATGTTGAACCCGAAAAAGAAGCCAAAATAAAAGCTATTGAATTAAAACAAGGAAAAAAACTTGTACGATTATTAGCTAATGACCTATTAGATGCTGAACAAAAGCTACTTGCAAATAAAGAGAGCCTTGTAGAACTTACTATAATTACCGACGAATATCTATCTGCAAAAGATCGACAACATTTAAATAAATTACACGATGGAATTGTAGTATTAATACCTCAACTGCGGTCTTCGAGTCAAAATAATACATCAATTCAGGAAATAGATTTAAGAAAAGACTTAAAATCTCTTTTTAAAGATTACTTTAAACATAGTAATGGTCAAGAACCTAATGAAAGTATTCTTAGTTTACTTGACGAAATTATAGCACAGAAAGATCAAGAAACATGATACCTATTAAACTCATTATTGAAGGATTATACTCTTATAAAAATAGACAAATAATTGACTTTAAAAAACTTACAACCAACCACATTTTTGGCATTTTTGGAAATGTAGGAAGTGGTAAATCCTCTATTTTAGAAGCAATTACATTCGCTCTTTATGGCAAAACAGACAGGCTTTTAATTAGTGGTGATGATCGAAATTATAATATGATGAACCTTAAATCAAACTTATTATTTATTGAGTTCGATTTTTATTTAGGGATTAAACATATTCCTTATAAGGTTCAAGTTACGGCTAAGCGTAATAGTAAAAAATTTGAAGATGTAAAAAAAACCGATAGAGTAATTTATCAAAAAATTGATAATAACTATACTCCTATAAGTCAGGAAGAGCTTGAAAATAATATAGGTTTAAGCTATGATAATTTCAAACGAACAATTATTATCCCTCAAGGAAAATTTCAAGAATTTCTTCAACTTAAAAGTTCAGAACGTACTCAAATGATGAAAGAACTTTTTGGTTTGCAAAAATTTGAACTATCATCAAAAGTAAAAATTCTGGAATTAAAAAATAATGCAGAGATACAAAAGCTTAATGGAAGACTTGAACAACTTGGTGAAATATCTCAAATCAAATTGGACGATTTAAATCATCAACTAAACACAATCAAAGAAGAAGTAGCAAAAACTTCATCCCTATTAAAAAAGGAAGAAGAAACTGTTGCCTATTTTAACAGAATAAAAGAGATTGCTGAAAAGTTAGAAAACTTAAGATTTAAATATGAAAAAATTGAGCAAAACAAAGATGTTTTCTTAAAACTTGAAAAAGATATTACTGATTATGAATATTGTAACATTCACTTTAAAAGTACAATAGATGCCATAAACCTGCATAGAAATAAAGTAAAATCAATTAATTATGATATTACTGAAGATCAGAAACTTCTATCCCTTGATAAAGATAAATTAGTTAAGCATAAACAATCTTTTAATTATATTAAAAAGAAATATGATAATATTAACCAATTTAAAGCTGAAATTGAAGCATTAAAAAAGCTTATTGAAGTAAATCAACTAAGTAAGAATTTAGAAAAAGAAAGTGAACGTTTAAAAAAAGGATCTCAAATAATTAATGAGATATCAAGTAAAATTATTCAATTACAGGAAGATGATAAATTCAACCAAGATAAATTAGATCAACTAAAAAAGCAATTACCTAACATAGAAAAACTTTCACTTGCTCAACAATGGCATATTAAAAATAATAACTACAAGAAGTCATCTTCTGAAGTTGAATCTGAGAAAAAATCTATTGAAAAGCAGATTTCTGATTATAACTCAAATTTAAACGATCAATTAGTAAAATTAAAAATCTCTTTTTCTTCGAATGATCAAAAAAGTTGGCTATCCGAGTTAAAACAAAAAAGTAATGATCTGGAATTTCAGAGTATTGAAATATCCCAGAATCGTGAAAAATTATTGATTCAATCAGGATTAGAAAATTACGCCAGCGAGCTTTCTACTGGAAATCCATGCCCTCTTTGTGGATCAAAACATCATCCTCACCCTTTTAACTCAAAAGACATTGGCAAAAACTTAGTTAAATTAGAAAGCGATATAAATTCTTTAAATTCACAAATTAAGGCTTACATTAATATGTATCAATTAATAGACAAACATATTACTTCCATTGATACTTTAGAAAAACAGCTTTTTTCATTTGAAAAAAAATTAAATCGTGTCAGAATTGAGCAAACTGATCATCTTAAAACAGATATTGGAATATATCAAGATGAAAATTTACTTAATGCAGCCCTTAAAACTTATAAAGAAAGTAATGAAGAAATTTTTACTACTGAAAAAAAACTCAAAAAGATTAAAGACGATCTTTTAACTGCTAATAAAAACAAGGAAATATATCAGGAAGAGCTCAACAAAATTCAACGGAATATAGATAAAGATACTAGCTCATGTGAAATTTTAAGAAGTCAAATTCCTGCCAAATTAAATGAATCAAAGAAGTATTGCAATAATAATGTAATTAGAACAGATGCTAAACAATTAGAAATAAAGGTTAATGAAATTAAATTAAATTTTGAGAGAAGTCAAAAAGAAATAGAGAATCTCAATAAACAAATTTCAATTGTTGATGGAAGATTGACTTCTAATTTTAAACATCTTGAATATGAGAATAAGGAATTAGATTCTTTAAATCAAAAATTAAACACGGACATCAATAATTCACCTTACATTGATATAGCACCAATACTTAATATTTTAAACCTTAATTTAGATCTTGAAGATTCCAGACAGAGAGTAAAGGATTACTACCAAAACTCACAACTAATCAAAAACGAACTTAAAAACTTAGAAAAAGAATTAAATGAAAAAGAATACGATGTCCAGAAACATAGTAACTCTCAGAAATTACTAAAAGAATATAAAATAAAACTGGATAAAGCTAACAGAAACCTTGGAAGAGTTCTGTCTTTGATCTCTGATTTAAAAAATAAATTAGTTTTAAAAAAGGAACTTAATTCTGCTTTAAACAAATTAAAATTACGTGCTGAGGATATAAATACCTTAAAAAGACTTTTTAAAAGCAGTGGTTTTGTTAACTATATTTCATCAGTATATTTACAAAACTTATGCTTGACCGCCAATGAAAGGTTTTATAAAATGACCCGTCAAAGTTTAAGCCTAGAATTAAGTGAAGACAATAGTTTTAAAGTAAGGGATTTTTTAAATGGTGGTAAATTAAGAAGTATTAAAACTCTTTCAGGAGGCCAAACCTTCCAAGCTGCACTATCCTTAGCACTTGCTCTTAGTGATAATATTCAAAATCAAAACCAAACTGAAAAAAACTTCTTCTTTTTAGACGAAGGTTTTGGTTCATTAGATAAAGAATCTTTAGAAGTGGTCTTTAGTACATTAAAAAATCTAAGAAACGAAAATAGAATTGTTGGAGTAATATCGCATGTTGAAGAGATGCAACAAGAAATATCAACATTTTTAACTGTTAAACAAAATGAAGAAAATGGCAGTCAAATATTAGAAAGTTGGAATCGGTAAAATGAATTTACTTAATCTTCTTCATAATAACCATATCCGTAACCATACCCATATCCATAACTATATCCATAACCATAATGAGAACCATAATATGCACCCATTTTAACATTTACATCATTTAACAATATTCCAACATTTGTTGTGATTCCCTCATTTATTAAATTTGACACAGTATGAGAAAAGACTTGTTTTATTGTATGATTATGACGTACAAGAAAAACTAATGCATCAGAATGCCTGGCTAGAAGATATGGATCAGCAACAACTCCCATTGGTGGCGAATCCAATAAAATAATATCAAACTCTTGTTTTAATTCATTAAATAATTCTTTTGTTTTTTCTGATCCAATTAATTCTGATGGATTAGGAGGAAGTACTCCTGAGGGAATCACATAAAGATTTTCTAACTCAGAAGGAGATGATAAAACAATCTCTTTAATAGTGGATTTTCCAATTAAATAATTAGACACTCCTTCATAACCATCCAGATTTAATACTTTGTTTAATCCTGGTTTTCTCATGTCAAAACCGATAAGTACAGTTTTTTTCCCTGCTAATGCAAATACCGATGCTAAGTTTAACGAACAAAACGTTTTTCCCTCTCCTGGCATAGAGGATGTAACCGTAATAATAGGAGCTTTTTTATCTCCAACTAAGAAATCCAGCCGTGTCCTAACCCTCCTAAAAGTCTCTGTAACAACAGATTTAGGAAAATACCTTACAACATTAACTTCCTTTTTGCTACTATGAATAATCTGACCAATAATTGGTAACGAGGAATTTTTATCTACATCTTCAACACTTGTAATTTTATTATTTAACAATTGTCTGATAACTAGAAAAAGTAAAGGCAATAAAATCCCAATCATTGAAGCTTTTTGAAAATTATTCTGTAAGCTGGGAGTAACCCTACCACCACTTCTTGCAGCTTCAAGCACCTGATGATCTGGAGTATTAGATGCTTTTTGAATTTGAGCTTCTGACCTTTTTCTTAATAAAAATGTAAAAACCTCATTATTTAAATCAAATTTCCTCTCTATACCAATTAATTTTCGTTCAGTCTCTGGTAAATTATATAGATCATTCTCAAATTTCCTTTTCTCATCTATAATTCTTTCTATTTCATCTTCTAGTCCTACATTCTGATTTTCAATCATTTTAATCAAAACATCTTTTGCTAACTTAAACTCCATATCTTTTTGCTCAGAATATGGATTTTGCGTTTCTCCTAATGGAATCTTTACAGTCAACCGCTCTGAGTTTAAATCAATTATCTTTTGAATTTGTGCAATTATCAACTGGTTATCTGCTTTATAAATAGCCGGAGCAATTATTTCATTATCAATTTCATTATCAATCTCATTTTTCTTAAAATATTCAACTAAATAAGCATAATAATTGCGCATAATATATTTTTCTGCCAATATCTGTTCTGCTTGTTGTAATTGATTAAATAAATATTCTGCCTTAGATGAAATACTTTGAATCCTGTTATTTGTTCTGAAGTTACTTAATTCAGTACCTGTGTTACTTAAGGAATCTCTTATATTTAAAAGTTGTGCTTCTATAAAGTTGATTGTATTAGTTGCTATTTGGTTTTTCTTTTCCAAGTTTGAAGCTATAAATACTTTTCCCAAAGCATTTAGAAACTTTACATTTTTTGCTTTATTTGCACCAGTTACTGAAACTGTAATAATTGATGATTCAGTATTCTTATAAGCTTTTAACAATCCTGCATATCTACTTATTATAGCATTAGGATGATTAAATACAAAGTAATATTGGTTATCTGGAGATAGATTAAAATTCTTACTTAATATCCTAAATCTAAACCATTGTGTTGTAATCCATTCTCCCAATTTATATTTTTGACTTACTTCTATTCTACCCGGACCAGAAAATGTTTTTTTAGTTTTGTAATTATATGAATACTGATTCTCAACTAGATATTTTAATTCAAAAGAGTTTTTATTTAGTTGCTTTATAACAAATTGCGTATTCAATAGCTGCGGATGAAGAGAATCAAATTCTACACAATAATGGTGAGTTGGGTAAATCTCTGTAGTTTTAAAATTACCTTTTGCATAATAACTTACATTAAAATCAAGCTTATTTATGGCTTTATTTACCATATTCCACGATTTTAATACTGCAAGTTGATTATCCAAGCTACGCATTCCTGGTGTTAATCCAAAACCTTCCATCATATTAGTCTGAGGCATATCATTTCCTCTCACCTCCATTAATATTCGCATGGAGGCACTATAAATCTCTGTAGACCACCTATGCTTAAGGTAAACGCTTCCTAAAGCAATTGGAATTGTTATTAAAAAAAGCCACCAAAAACGAACAACATCCCTTATTAGCTTTTTAAAATCAAGATTTATATTCAGACCTGCATCGGAAGATGAATTGTTTGCTTCTTTTTGCATATGTAATTTTTGACTTTACAAACTATTTTGTTAGTGTAATAATTGTTAAACCCAATGCCAATAAAGTAGAAAACACTCCTAAACTAATTGATTCCCCAATACCTAATTGTCTAGCTCTCATTGGGCGCACATAAATTAAATCGTTAGGGTAAATATAATAATGATCAGAACCTATAATTTTATGATCAGTTATATCAACTACAAAAGTATTATAGGTACCATCTCCATTAGGTCTAACAATCTTTATATCCTTTCTTTTTCCAAATGATGTAACATCTCCTGCTACTCCCATTACTTCAAAAATAGTCATTTGATCTTTACTCATCCTATGAAGACCAGGGCTTCCTACTTCTCCTAATATTGTAAATGAATTATTTCCCAATCGGACGAGTATATTAGCATCCTTTAAATATGGATTTAAATCCTTCTTAATCTTTTCTTTAGCACGCTCTAAATTACAATCTTTTAAATTGATTTTTCCAGCATATGGAAAATCAATATTCATGTCATCATCAATCATATACATGTAAAGGTTACTAGATTGCCCTCCCATATTTCCACCTCTTGTAGAGTTAAAAAAATCAGATATTTTAGGATCAAATGTTGAAACCTGAATTATTAGATAATCATTAGGTTGTAATATGTATTTCCCTGTTATTTCCTCAGCCTTTTCATATTCAATAATCGACTCTTTTTCTTGTAGATATAGAAGTTCCTTTTGCGGAATACAAGAAGCTATAAAAATTACAAAAAAGGCAGACAGCCAAACAATGTTTCTTTTTAAGTTCATGCTATATTATATATTTGTGATTACAGGTTAATAATTTAATCAGGCAAAATTAATCTTTTTATGGATATATGCACGATTTGTTATTAGATAGTTTTTTCAACAGGAAATCACACAATTAAATAAATTCTCATACTCCTACCTTACTTAAATATTTCCTTTTTTAATCGACAGTACTTATCGAAAATATAGCGGTTTGAATATAATATACTAAGCATTAAATTTATGGTACTTCCAGTAAATATGGCCAACATAATCATTATTTGATATTTAATCGCAACAATAGGCTCAGTACCTCCTAATAATTGCCCAGTCATCATTCCTGGTAATGAAATCAAACCTATCACCATCATACTTGCTATCATTGGATCCAAACCTCGTTTTACAGCTTCAATAATGAATGGACGTACCGCAAACTTTTGTTCAGGTGAATTAGTCAGCAAAAAATTGTAAAGTTCTTTTTTCTCTGTTAAACTTTTAAAATAAGTAGTTAATCCAACAATATTATGATTTAAGGAATTACCTAATACCATTCCGCTTATTGGAATAAAATATCGAGCATCGAAAAAATATGTTGGTTTAATGATAAATCCCAAAAAAAAGCTATCAATAATTATTACTGACGTAAATGCAGAGAGAAATAATGGAAATACAAAATATTTCCAGTTTAACCCAATCCTTTTTATACCCGTTGTAACACCCACCGAAATCATTATAAATACCCATAATGTGTTTACAATTGCATTGTTTAATTCAAAAAGTTTATCTAAATATATAGCTATTAAACTCAATTGCAATATCATTCTTAACAGAGCAATAAGTACACTTTTTACTATTTTTATTTGAAAATATAAAAAAAACAATACAGGAATAACCATGATGGTTAATGCCAAAGCTAAATCTAAGATCCTTATATTAATTACTGCATCCATATTTTATAGTTGGATTACTCGATCTACACTATTTAACCAAGTTACATTATGAGATGCTGACACTATGGTTTTTCCTTTTAGGGATTGAATCATTTTTATTAATATTTGAATAGAATTTTCATCTAAAGATGAAGTGGGTTCGTCCAGAAATATTAAATCCTTATTAATACTCAAACAGATAGCAATAATTATTCTTTGTTTTTGCCCTCCACTTATATCAAGAAAGTCTTTTTTTAAGATACTCGGTTCTAAATTAACACTACTTAAAAGGTTCGAAATTTTATTTTCATTATTTGTAATATGAAGCATTTCTATTAACTCTTCACCATTTCGCACAGGCAAGTTAATATTTTGAGGTATCCAAGTTATCTTTTCTCTAATTTCATGAATAGTCTTTTCGTTTAATAACTCATTATCTATAAATATCTGACCATTATCAGGAAGTTCAAAACCAAGTAATAACTTAAGCAATGTTGATTTTCCCTTGCCTGATTCTCCTGAAAAACATACAGATTCTCCTTTGGAAATAGAGAATGAAAATCCTTCAAAAATGTTAAGATCTTCATATGAAAGTGAAATATTTTTGCATTCAATCATCTAGTAGTGAGAAATTTTACAGAAAGATATAAGATTTTTATACCATTTGAGCCAGTGTAACATTTTTTTAACAGAAACTATACATGGATTAAATAAAACAAACATTTAATATTAGAACTAATAACTTTTAGCCAGCTTATGAAAATTTCATTTACATTTACAACTGATTAAATGCTGCTTCTAAATGGTCTACCCATATTGAAACTACTTCATCTATTTCTCCAGTACCTTTAATAACACACTCAACTTTAAAACCTTCCGAAACTAATACATTTTTCCAACTATTTTTATTATCCCCGCACATATCTCTTTTAGTGTGATCTCCTGCAACACTTAAAAATGGCATTAAAAATACCTTATCAACAGCATTAGATTTTAACTTCAATATAACATCTTGTATTGTTGGATGTCCTTCAACTGTACCAATGAATACATTATTAATTTTCTCTTTAAAATAATAGTTAAGAGCTGGGTAAAATACATTGGAGAAATGACTGGTTCCATGCCCCATTAATACAATTGCCTCTTTACTACTTATTTTCGGAAAGTTAGTAATCATAGCACTTACCGTTGCTTCAATATCTTCATGAGAATATAACAAAGGAAAACCTAACTCTATTTTTTCTGGTCCTTTAGATATTTGCTTATAAAACGCTATATTTTGAGTTAAATATTCATACTCTGCACCTGGAATTGTATGCATTGATTGAACAGCAATATGAGTAAATCCATCATCTGTCATTTTTGAAAGTGCAACAACTGGGGAATCGATTTCCTCTCCTTGCTTAGATAGTTTTTTGCGAATAAATGCTGACGTATATGCCCAACGAATTTCAACTCCAGGGAAAACCTCTCTTACTTTTTGATGCATATTTTCCAATGCTACTTTGGCAGTTGGTACTGTTGTACCAAAAGACACTAATAATATTCCCTTTTTATCTACTTTTACTTTATTATTTTTCTTCATTTAATGTATTCCCAAATTATAATCCTTAAGATATTTCTTTTGGGAATTTAACACCAATACATACAATATTGTTGATTCTGTAAAAAAAGAAGTCGACCTAAGATTTACATATCTTATGGCCGACTTCCACCTCCATCATCCTAGTAGTATATTAAACATGAAAATATTAACTTCTAATTTACTTTTCTTATCCTGCCAGAACCATCAATATCAACAGAAACAGTAGGATCACCCTTATAAATAACATCACCACTTCCTTTTATTGCTACATCTAATTTATCCTCAACACTGATACTTGTATTGCCTGAACCATCCACACTGATATTACAGTTTTTGCAACTCAAATCGAAAGCCATTAAATTACCTGAACCATCAATTGTAATGGTATGGGAGTTTGTTTGCCCGGCAATAGCAATATCTCCTGAACCATTTATTACTGTATTTAATTCTTCAGTTTCAATATTATTAACATTAATATCTCCACTTCCATTAACCAATAATTTAGCTCTGTTAGGTGTTGTAATTAATGCAGGAACATATAAATCGCCACTTCCTTTAATAATCAACTCCAAATTATCTGATTTTGCCGATTCAATTCTAATGTCCCCCGATCCATGTACAATTGCTTTAGTAAGTTTAGGAATGGTAATCTCAAGTTTGAGACTAAAATTACTGTAATTACCATCCCTGAGGCCTATGCTCCAGTGTTTAGCTTTAACCCACGTATCAATCCTATCTATAATATTTTGATTTCCTATAGCCCTTACCTTTTGTTCTTCGCCATAGTAAATCTCAATATCAAAGGAAGCATCTAAATCAATACTTTCAATTTCTTGTACATCCAAATCTTGAGTTACAATAGGACCTACTCCTTCTATTTTATCTGAACATGAAAAAAGAACTCCTGACAGCAATAGTGTAAACATAACGTAAATAAATTTTCTCATCTTTATGTCGTTTTAAGATTATTTCTCATCTTACAATTCAATGACATGCATTTTTTTTAATGGATGCATCATTGAGTAAAATTTTGTTTTAAAACAATAGAAAAGCAATATCAGCCTTAATTTTAAAGCGCTTTTTTTAAGCCATCGCTGATTTAGATAAGAAAATTTGCTTAGCAAATCTCTAAACTCGATCTAAAGTAACTTAACATATTTATGTCGCATAGATTCATCAATGCTAAAACCATCCTCAGTAATACAGGTAAAAAAGTTGATCCATATTTTGGTATTAAATACAATATGAATTTGTATAGAGGATGCCAACACAACTGCATTTATTGCGATTCAAGAAGCAGTTGTTACAGATTAGGCGATCTTTCTGATATACTTGTAAAAGCTAATGCCCTTGAATTACTGCATAAAGAATTAAAATCAAAAAAAGTAAAAGGTACAATAGGTTTTGGCAGCATGAACGATTGTTATATGCCAGCTGAAAAGGAACTTGAACTAACACGCAATGCCCTGAAAATAATTATTCAGCATAAATTCCCAATTCATATTATCACAAAAAGTAATTTGGTTTTAAGAGATATTGATTTACTACAAGAGATATCAAAGATACATGCCACAGTAACAATCACAATTACATGCATCAATGATGAACTAGGAAGAATTATTGAACCTAATGCCCCAACATCAAGCGAACGCTTTGAAGCAATAAAACAATTACGTCGTGCAAATATTCAAGCTGGTGTAATAATGTCACCACTATTACCTTTTATCAATGATTCCACCGAAAATATTGAAGGTATTGTTAATAAGTCGAAAGAAGTTAATGCTAGCTATTTGATAGGATGGCCTGGTATGACTATTAGAGAAGGTCAACGAGAACATTTTTACCTACAATTAGATAAACATTTTCCTGGAGTTAAAGAAAAATACATTCGTTTCTTTGGTGATAATTACAATTGCGGTTCTCCAAATTACAATTCTCTTATTCAACACTTTAATGCTTTAAAGACAAAATTAAATATATCAGACAGACCTTCATTTTATAATCCACCCCGAACAGAACAGTTAAAACTATTCTAATAAATAACTCCTGAACCAATTAGTTCATCTTCCATATACCAAGATGCAAATTGCCCTGCTGTAATTCCTCTTTGCGGCTGATCAAAAACTACGTACATTGCCTCTTTCCTACGATAAATAATTCCATCCTGCAAAGGTTGACGGTAACGGATACGTATTTTTAACCTTCGGCTCTCTCCCAGGTTCAGAGCTAAATCAGGACGAATCCAATGTAACTCATCCGCTTTTACTTTTAACACTTGACGATATAACCCAGGATGCTCTTTCCCCATTCCAACGTATATTTGGTTATACTCTATATTGGTTCCAATAATAAACAATGGCTCAGGAAACCCTCCAATATTCAATCCCTTACGCTGACCAATTGTATAAAAATGAGCTCCGTTATGATCTCCTACTCTTTTTCCATATTTAGGGTGAAACTGATAAGGTTGAGATAAATCTTCTAAAACATCATCAGTAGGCTCCTCCAAAGCCTGTTGCCAACCCCTTTTAAATAAATCGCTATCCCGATCAATTATAAATACTTTACCTTTTTTTGATTCTAGTTTTTGCTGAAGAAAAACAGGTAAATCCACTTTACCTACAAAACATATTCCCTGAGAATCCTTTTTATGAGCCGTAATTAAATTCAACTCATTAGCTATTCTCCTTACCTCTGGTTTAATGATATCCCCAATTGGAAATAAAGCTTTTGAAAGTTGCTCTTGCGAAAGTTGACAAAGAAAATAACTTTGATCCTTATTGCTATCATTACCTGCCAACAACCTATGATACTCTTTTCCTTCATTCACAATGGTATCCTTACGACAGTAGTGTCCAGTAGCTACATAATCTGCCCCTAATTCGAATGCTTTATCCATAAAAACATCAAACTTAATTTCACGATTACATAACACATCCGGATTTGGAGTTCGCCCCTTTTCATATTCGCTAAACATATAATCAACCACTCGAGCTCTATATTGCTCGCTTAAATCCACAAAATGAAAAGGTATATCGAGTTTTTTAGCAACTGCCATTGCATCAAACTTATCATCCAACCAAGGACAATCCGCCTCTAAAACACCTGTTGTATCATGCCAGTTTTTCATAAACAAACCTATCACTTCATAGCCTTGTTCTTTTAAAACATAAGCCGCCACACTTGAATCTACTCCTCCAGATAATCCTACAACAACTTTCTTCTTTTGCATTTAACTTTTCTATTATTAAGGAAAATTAGCGCACAAAGATACTTTTTTTAATAAAAAAGGGAGCAAATAACTTGCTCCCTTATTGCATATATATCAAAAATATTATTACGCATTAATCATCATAGGCATTAATAACATTAACTCATCCTCAGGACCTTCATTGTCTACAGGCAAAAAGATTCCTGCTCTCGCTGGATCAGCTAATTCCATCACTACATCCTCTGAAGAAATGTTATCCAACAATTCAGAAAGGAAAGCCGATTTAAAACCTATTTCAATTGCATCTCCATCGTATTGACAGCTTAATTTCTCAAAAGCAGAAATAGAAAAATCAATATCCTGTGCTGAAACCATCAATTCGTCTCCATCTATCGACAACTTAACAAGGTTACTAGCTTGATTCGAAAACAATGATACTCTACTTAAAGAACTTACTACTTCCTGACGGTTAATAATTATTTTATTAGGATTATCTTGAGGTATTACAGCGTTATAACTTGGATAATTACCCTCTACTAATCTACAAACCAATTGATGGTTCTCCATCTGAAAGAAAGCATTTTTATCATCAAATTCAATAACTACATCACCATCTTCTTTAACCAATACATTTTTTAAGAATGAAGCAGGCTTTTTAGGTAAAATAAAAGAAGATGAGAACTCTGTTGTTGCATCAGTCCTTTGATAACGAACTAACTTATGTGAATCACTAGCTACAAAAGTCAAGTTCTCAGGAGACATTTCAATTAAAATTCCATTCATTACAGGACGAAGTTCATCGTCTGCAGTTGCAAACAAGGTTTTATTTATACCTGATAATACCAATGAAGCTGGTAACTGCAATCGCGAAGATTTATCTGCATCTATTTTCGGAATTTCAGGAAATTCATCTCCATCCAATCCAATTACACTAAACTTACCTTTATCAGTTATAATATCAACCGCTTTACTATCCAAAGTAATATCAAAAGTAATAGGTTGCTCAGGGAATTTCTTAAGTGTTTCAAGTAGAATTTTTGCAGGTAAGGCAATTACTCCCTCACCATCAATACTGTCAAGAGCCATTGAAGTTACCATAGTAGATTCCAAATCGGAAGCTGTAATGGTTAATTTTCCATCGGCTAGTTCAAATAGTACATTTTCTAAAATGGGAATAGTACTTTTACTACTAACAACTCTACTTACGGCTTGTAAGTGATATAGAAGATCAGAACTTGAAACTACAAATTTCATATTAATTAATTTAATTTTAATTACTCAAAACCAAAGCCACTTATTTACTGGTATTGAGCTATTTAAAAAAACTATATTATTACAATTATAATCAGGGTAATGATAAACTAATTCTTTGAGTTAACCAAAATTAACCTAAAGTAGTTATTACCTTTTATGAACACCTACCAAATATATTAAAAAAGGTATTTATATGGTGTACAATTAATAAAAAAGTAACTTAATATTCTGCAATTTTATTTAGTTTGAAAAAAGGATGCCTTTTTTAAGCATGGACTCACTCTTAGATAAGGTGTTACTCCCCAATTATTAGCCTCTACCATGTTTACAACCAAATTATTTTTATCAATAGAACCATCCTCTTTTATTAATTCATAGAATGATACGTTCAATGTTCTTTCGTCATTAGTTATTACTGAAACATTGCACTCTAAATTGCCTTTTTTACCTTGAAAACTAACATCCTTGCTATTCATCTGAATATTACGAAACTCATAAGTATAAAACTTTACTTTATTGTTATCCACACCATTAGATTGAACAATTCCATTAAGCCATAGCTTGAATTCTCCATCCACATCTTTTTTTATTGTAAAAGAGTTTTCTGTCTCATTCCATTCAACATTAATTTGTTGAATATCGCTAGGTGCGAAATTAAAAATAGTCTTACTTTGCCACCTAGATAAATCTACCACCAAAAAAGAAGTTATTTTATCATCAATACTTAACGGATTTAAATGAACTACATATTGATGATCTTTCGCATAGGCAAAATTACCTTTTAAACTTAACGGATTTGATATGAAATAAATATTGGTAATTGTTTTTTTTCCTGATTTACATATAACTTGAATCCCGTTATTAATTGCTATATCCTTTACTTTCTTCCCTATTTTTCCTGTAATTGGATTACTCACCGATAATGAATGGAGCATTTTTAACATTGTCTCAATTCTACTATATGAGGCTTCAAATTGATTATTGACCAACCATTTATCATTCTTTTTTACAAACGATATTGTATCACTTTCATTAATTAATTGAACAAAGTCAGTTTCTTCAATAGTTGGTAATGCAATTTCAAATTCATCATCCAAAGTACTTTTCGATTGAGTGAAATAATAAACTAAACCTGAAATAATTAATACCGTGATAATTATGAAATAAGTCTTTATATTCATATTTAATTAGTTTACCTGGTATACTTATGCTTTCTATAAAAAGTAAAAATTGCCCCTGCAATAAGAATTAACATAACAGGTAACAACACATTAATTATTTTCCAATAAAATGAATCTTCAGCAATTTTACTTTTATCTAATAAACGCAAAGTATAACTTCTTGCCCTTAAGTCCATCCAACCATCATCATCACACAAATAATTAACAGCATTCAATATAAAATCCTTATTACCAAAGCTTTGTTTAGTAAGTTCATCATAACCCAATGGTAATATTTTAGGATTCGTAGTTTTAAACCTAACCTTATTCTTAATTAAATCTCCATCAGCTACAACTATCATTTTTGTATGTATACTTTTCGATTTGATTTCTGCAGGCTTAGGATTAATATCTTGTGGGATTAATCTATTTTCAAAAACAGAATTAAAAATCCCCTCCTGGATAATAGACACAGGCATAAATGATTTATTAAATGTTCTCCTGTCTGGCTTTTCATTTACAAATCCTAGTGTCACAAAAACAGGTACCTGTTCGGTTTTTGAGTATCTTGAAGTTCTAAGCAATACAGTACGCTTAATATCAAGTTGACTATTTACGGTATCAATGGAGCTCACAAATTCCCCCATTACAACATTCATATTTTTTGAAATAGCGTGATTGGGCTGAGGAATCAACAATGGACTATATAACCATGGAGCAGGAACTATACGGGACTGTCCACCAGTTGAAACAGTAATTGGTATCATAGCTGCCTGTATATCCTGAATTAACACCGGGTTTATACGAACACCATATTTAAACAACTGGTCCTCAATATTTAAATCACTCATTAAACCAATCGTTTCACGTGATTTACGTAAGCTATCTAAAGTAACATTTACTGCATCAACCAGCCACATTACCCTACCTCCATTCATCATATACTGATCAATCACAAACTTATCGGTCTCAGAAAACTGTTTTTGAGGTTTAGCAATGATAATTGCTTTGTAAGGATTAAGAATACCTGGATCTTTACCTATCACTCCTCTATCTACCTGATAATAATGCGAAAGATGATCTGTTATATCCAATACATCCAATTCATCTAATTCTCCATGCCCCTCTAAAAAAGCAATTCTAGGTTTATCTTCAATGATAACACGTCTAATTGCATCTGTAAATTTAAACTCTAAGCTTTCAATGGACTTATTTAGGTTTTCTGCACCAGAAAAACCTTGAATATTTTCAAGTAAACTTATGGGTAATTGAATCCCATTATAAAATACTATAGCATAAGGATAAACATACGATGTTGTATTTCTTCCATCTTCTTTTTTCTCGAAAACTTGCTGAGGATTTAAACCTAATTCTTTTAGCTCTTTTAATATGGCTTCCTTTTCTTTTTTTGTACCCTTTGATGGATCGATATATTTAAATTCAATATTTCTTCCTCCATATATTCTGAACTCATTAAGCATTTCATAGGTTGCCTTGGAGAGCTTTGTGAAACCTACATTTAAATCACCCTCTAAATATACCTTTACAAAAATAGCATCATCTAAACCTGCTAGTAATTCTTTTGTATTTTCTGATAGTGAATAACGCTTCTCACTTGTTAAATCAATTCGAAAAAACCAGTTACTGACTACCATATTTACAACCACTATTGCAACCAGCAAAACAACCAACTGCCAAATATTTTTTGACTTTATATTTCCGGACATAGAAATTATTCTTTTATCTGACTTTGACTTCTAACGCAATTTTATTTGCTCAATTAACTCTTTTCAACCTACTACTTAAAACCACTAACCAATAATTACCATTTTCGACTGCCTAATACGGTACGAGTTAAAACCAAAAAGAGTATGATTACACTAAAAAAATATAATAAATCTCTTGAATCAACTACTCCACGACTCATCGATTGATAATGCTCATCAATTCCTAAATAAACAATTACAGATTGTGTACTATTGCTTGACATTACCTGAGAAATAGCTTCGAAACCATAATAAAACACAAAGCTAAACAACACTGCCATAACAAACGAAACAATTTGATTATCCGTCAATGATGAACAAAATACACCAATAGCTACATAAATACCCGCTAAAAACAGTAATCCAATAAAGGACCCCCATGTTCCTCCATAATCTATATTTCCTACAGGATTACCTAATTGAATAACCGAGTAAAAATAAATAAGCGTTGGTATAAGACTGATTATCACCAAACTTAATCCTGCCAAATATTTAGACAAAACTATATGAAATTCTGATAGCGGACGAGTGTATAATAATTCAATGGTACCTGTACGTTTTTCGTCGGCAAATAACCTCATGGTTATTGCAGGAACTAAAAATAAATATAACCACGGAGCTAAATAAAACAAAGAATCAAGTGTTGCATAACCTCCAAATAATATATTCATTTGCCCTGGTACCACCCACAAAAACAAACCTGTGAGAACCAAAAAAACACCCACTACTAAATATCCGGTGATAGTACTAAAAAAGGATGTAATTTCTTTTCGATATAAACTCCACATTATTGAATTAGTTTTTTAAGGCTTCAACCATTAACTTTGCAGCTCGCGTGCTCGTCCCTGGCTCACCCATTATTTTATGCAACTCATTATAACTATTAAAAATATCGATTCTGTAATCCTGATCAGATAATAGCTTATTCAGTTCTGCTTTAACATCATTAAAATTTAACTGCTCCTGTACCATTTCTCGAACGGCAGCCTTACCTAAAATTAAATTAACTAATGAAATATGCTCTACTTTTACAACATACTTTCTAATGAACCTATGAAAATGCTTCCCTCCCCACATTTTGTAACATACGATTTGCGGACAATCCAATAAAGCTGTTTCCAAAGTAGCTGTTCCTGAAGCTACTAAAGCTCCTTGTGCTTGTTGTAGCAATTCATAAGTCTGGTTAAAAATTATTTTAACATCCTTACCATCAACAAATGATAGATAATTTGCCTCGGTAAAAGAAGGTGCTCCGGCAATTACAAACTGAAAATTAGGAAATTGCTCAATCATTTTTACCATTTCTGGCAATATATAATTTAGTTCCTGTACTCTTGAACCTGACAACAATGCCACTATTGGCCTATCATCCAACCTATTGCGCTCTTTAAAGGAAGCAATATCCTCGTTTTTATTATTCCTATTGTGAATAGCATCCAATACTGGATTACCTACATAATTAATAGGTACACCATATTTTTTGTAGAATTCTGTTTCAAAGGGCAGTATAGTAAACATTTTATCAACATAAGCTTTAATTTTTTTTACTCTACCTGTATTCCATGCCCAAATTTTAGGAGAAATATAATAAAACACTTTAATTCCATTCTTTTTAGCAAACTCAGCCATTCTTAAATTAAATCCCGGATAGTCCACTAAAATAAGAACATCAGGATTATAATTCAGCAAATCACTTTTACACAATTTAAAATTGGCTTTTATTTTGCTCAAATTGGTCAACACTTCTTTAAAACCCATATATGCAGTTTCCGAATAGTGCTTTACAAGGTCTCCTCCTACTCTTTTCATTAAATCCCCACCCCAAAATCTATATTTTGCTTCAGGGTCTTCTAATTGTAACGATTTCATCAAATTTGATGCATGCAAATCACCAGAAGGCTCACCTGCTATAATGTAATATTTCATGGCTAAATTTTACTCTTCATGCGTTTAAAAATAATATCAAGACTTACGAACAAACCAGTTCAACTTAAGTGGAACAGACTCAGGAACACTGAGTTTTAATCATTTTTTGTATGAATTTTAAATGATGAAAATTCATTATTGTTTTATTCTTTACTAATTAAATAGCTTAAAGACAAAGATTACTATTATTCATTTACAATACTTTAGCTTTACTAAAGTGCAAAACGCAATATAACAATCACAAATGCATACAAAATGGTAGCGGTAACTATACCCCTGGCAGCCAATAATCTATCTAAACGAATAGCAATTAAAAAAACTAAAAGATTAGGCATTACACTCAGACTCAGTAATTTTGTAAAGCCTTTTAATTGTACCAAACCTTCAACAAACTCCGAAACCGATAATGTATCTCCAAAACGGAAATAAAATATAATATACGAAGTAATTAAGGGTAAGATAAGCCCAATTATTAAACCAATATAAAGTTTATTACATTTACAATTCATAATTTTTACTTTGTTTTAAAGATGCAAAATCTGTTACATCAATTTTACAAGGAACAACAGTTGCATAATTATTTTCCAAATAGTATTCATCTGTATCCTTAGCATCTGGTTCTAAATTATCAAAACTCCCTGTAAGCCAATAATACTTTCTACCTCGAGGATCTACTCTTTCTAAAAATTCTTCTACCCATTTACCTCCTCCTTGTCTACAGTATTTAATACCCGCTAAACTGTTGGTATCAGGAATATTCACATTAAGATAAGTATCCTTAGCAATTCCATTTTTTAAAACATCTTTAAAAACTGCCTTCACTACCCTTTGACTTTCAGTAAAGTCAGCGTCTGATTTATAACTTAATAACGAAAATCCAATTGATGGAATCCCATTCATACAACCTTCGCGAGCCGCACCAATTGTTCCGGAATAATGCACGCTGGTTGAACTATTTGAACCATGATTAATTCCTGATACAATAAAGTCTGGACGTTTTTTTAATATAGAATGTAATGAAAGTTTAATACAATCAACAGGTGTACCGTTAGTTAAAAAATATCTAACACCATCTTTTTCCTCTTTTCCCTTAATATACAAAGGATTTTTAACCGTTATTGCATGAGACATTCCTGAGAAAGACTCATTAGCTGAAACCACAACTAATTTTCCAAATTCTTTCATTGCCTCTACCAAACAAGCAATACCCTTGGCATGGATACCATCGTCATTTGTTATTAAAATCAAAGGTGTGTCTCTCACAATGTATCTTTTTTTGTTTGAAATTGCCGTTTATTTTAATGATATCATTAAGACAATTAACTATGCCTTATGCATATATCATCTAAAATAAGTACCAATGTTTATACAAGATAATCAGATCTCAAATATACAACTCATACCCTATTTATAAAATGATAAGACTAGTATTTAGTTTTACCTTTTATAATTAACAAAGATTCGAATTGATAAATGAATGTACCAAAACATTGATTCTCCTTAATTTCCAAAATAATATCTATCTTAACAACGAAAACTAACTCTAAACATTATGCATTATGAAAGCAATTAGCATAACTCTACTTCTCTTTTTTATTTTAAATGCATGTTCAAACCATAAAAATAAAATTGACTATAATCCAGACGATCCTTGTATAATTGTTGGACAAATTATTAACAAAGATATTTATAACCATATTAATGAAATCCATCTTCGATTAAAGGATTTTAACATGGGTTATACAGAATATAAATGCCTTATAGATACAAATGGAAAATTTAGATTCGAATTTTATCCAAAAATAAAACGTGAAATTGAACTAACTTCTATCGAAGATGTAATTGTGGCTGGTCCTGGCGATAGTATTTATGTAGAAAAAGATTTTGAGGATATGGGTAAGACTATATTTAAAGGTGATCATATTCTTATAAATGCAAACATATCTCGTTTTAGAAAATGGTATTCTTCAAGCTATCATCCTGATGGAAAGATGGAAGCTAAAGAGTTTAAAATAAAATGCGACAACACGAAAAACTCAGCCTACAAAACCCTTGAAAAATATAAAAGACGCTATAAAACGGATGAAGAATTTGAAGAATGGGTTAACTTAACTATTGAACTTGATTATTATAAGGCCTTTGTTGATCAAGCTGCTTTTCGTCAACAATTAATGGGGCCAAATATTTTAGTGGCTTTAAATAATTATTATAAGATTAATTCACTAGAAAAGAGAATCAACAATATGATGAATAAATCTTTTTTAATGAATGTTTATTACAATCTTGGTCACACATTCGTACATCATAAATTAATGCGCTACCAAATAAAACAGATGCTCACTCAAAAGCAACTTGAAAATAATATACCTATTGATTACATGATTGAAAATACTGATAAATCGCTATTAGGACAAATACAATTACTGGAATTTATACAATTAGCGAAGAAATGGAATCAACTTAATCTATCATCTATACAAAAACAACAAGTAAAGGAAAAAATAACACATCCATGCTTTAAAGAATCTATATAACTTTTATATTTCTGTCTTTTAACACAGTTTTAGCAATTGATTTTGGCAACTTGAATTCAAATTAATTACTTTTGTTGCCTTAAAATGCAATTTATATTTATTCATCTGTTTAAAATATTACTTATTGCATTCAATGTCATCAATAAAACATTAACAAATGCAGATTTCATACAACTGGTTAAAGAATTACTTAAATATAGAAATTGAAACTGAAGAAGTTTCTATAATACTTACAGCTATTGGCCTTGAAGTAGGTGGTGTTGAAGAAGTACAATCTATTAAAGGAGGTTTGGAAGGATTAGTTATTGGTGAAGTAATAACTTGCGAAAAACACCCAAATGCAGATAAGTTAAGTAAAACTACTGTTAATATTGGTAGCGAAGAAGTATTACCTATTGTATGTGGTGCTCCAAACGTAGCAGCAGGACAAAAGGTAGTAGTAGCAACTGTGGGTACAGTTCTATATAATGGAGATGAGAGCTTTACTATTAAAAAAGGTAAAATTAGAGGAGAATCTTCGCTAGGTATGATTTGTGCTGAAGATGAAATTGGTTTAGGAAACAGTCATGATGGCATTATGGTTTTACCCGAAGATGTAAAAGTAGGAACTCTAGCTAAAGTCTACTTTAATGTTGAAACCGATACTGTTTTTGAAATCGATCTAACTCCCAATCGTGTTGACGGTGCATCGCATTATGGAGTAGCTCGTGACTTAGCTGCTTATTTAAAAACCAATGGTAATGATGCTATATTAAGCCTTCCTTCGATTGATGATTTTGTTGTTGAAAATAACAACTTTGTTGTTAATGTTGAGGTGGAAAATTATGATGCATGTCCAAGATATGCTGGCGTTACAATATCTGATGTTACTGTCAAAGATTCACCTGATTGGCTCAAAAATAAATTAACTTCAATAGGTTTGTCACCTATTAATAATATTGTTGACGTTACTAACTACGTTTTGCATGAGTTAGGACAACCTTTACATGCTTTTGATGGTGATGAAATTACAGGAAATAAAGTTATTGTGAAAACTTTACCTGCTAAAAGCAAATTTATTACTCTTGACGAACAAGAAAGAGAACTGTCTGATCAGGATTTAATGATTTGCAATGCAGAAGAAGGAATGTGTATTGCAGGTGTTTTTGGAGGAACAAGAAGTGGTGTAAAAAGTACTACCACTAAATTATTTTTAGAGAGCGCTTACTTCAACCCTGTATTTGTGCGCAAAACAGCCAAAAGACATACATTAAGTACTGATGCTTCTTTCCGCTTTGAAAGAGGTGTTGATCCAAACATTACAATTTACGCTCTTAAAAGAGCTGCACTTTTAATAAAAGAAGTAGCTGGAGGAACTATTTCGTCTGAAATAACAGATATCTATCCAAATCCAATTAAAAATTTTGAAGTTAGTGTTAGGTGGAAAAATATAAATCGCCTAATTGGTAAAGATCTTGGAAAAGATAATATTCGAAAGATTATTGAAGCACTTGAAATGCAAATTTTAAGTGAAGATGAGAACTGCCTAATTCTTTCAATCCCTCCTTATAGAGTTGATGTTCAAAGAGAGGTGGACGTTATTGAAGATATATTAAGAATTTATGGTTATAATAATATTGAAATACCTACCGAGGTAAGTTCTACTCTAATATATTCGGAGAAACCAGATGACCATAAAGTAAAAAACATTGTTGCTAACCAGTTAGTTGCCCAAGGTTTTAACGAAATAATGTGTAATTCCTTAACAAAACCTTTGCTATATGAAAACCTTGAAAAATATGCAGAGAAAAATACGGTTGCTTTATTCAATCCTTTAAGCAACGACTTAGGAGGAATGCGACAGTCTCTTGTAATGGGAGGTTTGGAATCCATCGTTCATAATGTAAATCGAAAAAGCAGCGATCTCAAGTTTTTTGAATTTGGCAATTGCTATTACCTTAATCCTGAAGGAGAAAAAGGAAGTCTTGACAAATATAATGAAGAACATCATTTAGGTGTTTTCTTAACCGGAAAAATGATTCCAGCCAATTGGAATTCTCAAACTCGTGAAGTTGCTTTTGCAGACATAAGAGCTATTGTTGAGCAAGTAATGGATCGCTTAAATATATCGGAAAACATGCTTACGGAAGAAAGTATTGACAACGATATTTTTGCAGAAGGGATAACAACTATTACAAAAAGCAAAATTCATTTAGTTAATTATGGAATTATTAAACCCGAATTAACTCAAAAGTTTGGCATAAAAGAAACTATATACTTTGCAGAATTTAACTGGGATAACTTACTAAAAGTAGCAGGAATGCAAAAATTAGTTTATGATGAAATACCAAAGTATCCTGAAGTAAGTCGTGATTTAGCATTGTTGATTGATAAAAAAGTAACTTTTGGACAAATAAAAGAGATTGCTCAAAAAACAGAAAAGAAACTATTAAAAAGCGTATCTCTATTTGACATTTATGAAGGAGATAAACTAGGAACCGATAAGAAGTCGTACGCAGTTAATTTTATTTTACAGGATAAAAATAAAACCCTCACTGATAAGCAAATTGACAAAATCATGAACAACATGATTCGCAACTTCGAAAAGGAGCTTAGTGCTCAATTAAGATAATGATACTATAAAAATAATTAAAGCCGTAATTACCCTTGTAACTACGGCTTTTTTATTCATTTTGAAACAATTCAGTAACCTTTTACCTGGTCGTAAGTATGAGAACATAATTATTAAGTATTATTTAAAAGTGTGATGACTCAAAGCTTTTTTTATAAAAGTATCTTATTTACTACCATTTTAATTAGTGTTTATTGTACTTCCAGTGCACAAATTGACGAATCCTATAAATATACATATGAGGAGTTTGACACCAATGCAGAGCACAATTTATACTTTAGAGTTGAAAGCAATAACTTTGTAAAAAACAATGAATACTTTGGTGAGTATACAGAAGGATATACTTTACCAGGTTATTCTTTACAACCATCTCTGTTATACTATGTAGGAAAAAACATAAGGTTAAATATTGGTGCACATTTTCTAAGGTATAGTGGTTTCGAAGATTTTGCAGATATAGTTCCTATTTTTTCAGCTCACGTAAAATTTGGAAAGAACTGGAATATGATACTTGGAAATATCAAAGGAGATGTTCATCACAGACTTATAGAACCTTTATATCAACCAGAGTGGCAATATTTCAGAGCTCAAGAATCTGGTGTTCAATTTTATTTTCAATCTTCAAAATTATGGCTAGATGGGTGGATGGATTGGGAGCAGTTTATTTTAGAAGGAGATACAATCCCTGAAATTTTCACCGCAGGAATTAGCCTTGATTATACCGTTACCTCCTCAGATGCAAACCTCAAACTTAGTATTCCTTTCCAAGCTGTAGCAACACACTTAGGTGGTCAAATAAGTAATTATAATGAAGAATCTTACACCTTAGTAAATTCTGCTATAGGTATTAAATTATCAAAAAATTACAATTATAGCTTTTTAAAAAAGACTTCACTTGTAACCTATTTTTGTACTTACAACGACCTTACAGAAACTTCGCATAGTGATTTTAATAAAGGGTTTGCCATTTACCCCAATGGGATTATTACATATAACAGTGGTGAAATAACTTTAGGATATTGGCATGCATCAGACTTTTTTGCACCAAGAGGTTCTGCATTGTTTTTTTCTATTTCGGATTACAATCAGAACTATTATACAAAAACTAGAAATATAATTACATCAAAATTCACTTATAACAAAACCCTGATGAAAAAAGTAAAGTTCAGAGCACAATTCGAAACATATTACGATATAGAGGCATCTGAACTTGAATATTCTTATGGTATTGGTCTTGTTTTTACCCCTAACTTTTTTATTACTAAGCTAGATTTTGAATAACCAATTTATATTTTCAATATAGTTAATCAGGTATTTTTTATTAAAACAGCTTTTGCTTCATCATGTTTAGATACTTTTTCTAAAAACTCTACAAAATCATTGTATTTTTCCTTTGCATATTGACCTTTTCTTATTTTCACTTCTCTTTTATAAATTATTTTATCACCTAATAGCTTAGCATGACTTCTGTATTCCCCAAATTCACTTTTCATTTCAACCGGTTCAGGAAGTGCTTCCATTTTATATCCTTCTGGTAATTCATAAGTAATAGAGTCGTTTTCACTAAATGGTTTTGAAATTAACATTGGAGACTTTCTATTTCTAGAATAAGGAAGTGCTCCCCCTGATTGATTCATACCATTTAAACTAAAGAACAATCTATCTCCCATTTTACTTGCAAAGCCTGGTATAGAAATAGTTAAAACCTTATCCAAAGAGGGATTACGAACTTTATTAGGAACGAGCTTATAATCCAATAAATCAAAATGAGGAATATCTATTGACTTAATAATTCTCTTTCTCCGGTCTGTTTCATCCATAATAACTAAACCATATTGATCATCATACATTGCCCCCCTATAAGTAATTTTAACCTCACATTTACCTTCTCCCTCCGGAGAAATTTTATAAATTCCGCTCGTAAACTGGTTATTCTCCTCAATTGAAAATGCAGGTGTTTTAACTAATTCACCCCCTTCTTCCTTAATTAAAAGTGCAAATCTATCATCAGTAGAATCACCCAAATAACCACATGGTTTATAAGAACTAGTACACTCTAACCAAATAGTGTCATTTTTTAATGGTACACAAGCAACAATATGATTAAATGAATTGGCAATAAAATCTTTATCTACAAAACTTTGTTCTCCTGCATAAATCAGTGTATAATAAGCTTGATAGCCTAAATTATTTAACAAAGTAACAACATAATTAGATAATGCTTTACAATCGCCATATGACAAACGATCTACTGTTTCTGCATCAAAGGGTTGCCAACCACCAATACCCTCTTGTATACTAACGTACCTGTTTTTATTCTGTGAGTATTTATATATTGCAGAGATCTTTTCATAATCAGTCATATCCTCTTTTAAAAGAGTTTTTAATTGTTTTATTGTTTCTGCTGGTACATTATCTCTACCCTTTTTTAATTCAGAGATATATTGACCAAATTCCTTCCAAGATTTAAAACTTCCTGCATAACCATCTAACTCAAAATTTTCGCCTGTAATTCTCACAGCAGGAGTCCATTTAGTTAAATTATCACTTAGCGCTTCGTATTGCGGTGCCTTATAATTAGTTACACCCCATTCTAACACTTTTTTATCATCCTCTACATTACTAACAGCTTTATTTGCAAGATTAAATTCCTTATAATTAATTTTAAACTCAGAAGGATATTTTAGTTTATATGACAGTTTTTCAACGGATGAATTATAATCCTGAAAAGCATTCCAGCCATGAATATAAAATGCTGAATTGTATTTTTTCACCCAACTATATTCTACCGTATAAGGATATATAGTTTGTTTAGGATCAATTACCTTTACTCTGCTATCTTCATATAAAGAAAATCCAGATATAGCTGTAAAGTCTCTTATCTCTGAGATTGGAATTGATTTGACTTTTTTACCTTCTGCATCGTATACTGTTGCTGAGATATTACTTACACTACTAAATTTATCATACCCTACTTCAAATAATGCTTTGTCTTCTGCACTTTCTTTTAAAATAGTAATTACATACTTCTCAAAATATATTACCTTACTTTCGGAAAAAACCTCAAGTAAAGTAGTTTTTTCCCTTACAACAGCATCAGCTCCACTTAATAATTGCTGTGGAATATCAGCAATAGGGTATATAATCTTTTTTTTAGCAAAAGTGGAATTACACGAAATAATTAAGAATAAAAAAAATAATATATTATAACGAAGCTTCATCTTGGTTCTTTTTAATTACAACTGGTTCTGCATGTTTTTCTATAATTAAAGCATACAATTGCTTCAAATAAGGGTACTCTGTAGGGGAAAATACAGGTTTATTGATTTTAATTTTATAAACCATATTTAAATTATTCCCAGTAACATTATAGCTAATTAATACAGAACCCGATTTTTCTGGTAATGCAATCCTTGCTGGTTTTGGAATTGTATTGAATACATATCCATCAGGAATTGTTATAGTAGACATAACCAACTTCTCTCTATTGTATGCAAAATCAACAGGATAATTTCTTTCTTCTAACTTAAAAGGATTATCATCGACTTTTTCAAAAATAAAAGGATTTATCATTACCATATCACCCACCTTTTGAGCAATATTATTTACCTTAATTTCATATTTCTCATTTATTGGTTTATAAATTGAGTCTAAATCAGTAAATGAAAAAGATTTAATTCTTAAACCTTGATGATCTGCTTCCAGTTCATTTAAAAAATCTTCATCACTTGCAAAGTTTTTGTACTCTTTTCTAAAATAATAAGCAGAATAATCGTACCTACTACATTCCATAGAACCCTCAGCCTCAAAATCTTCATTTAATTTTAAGGTATACACAACCGAACTCTTATCTTTTTTATCTGTTTTTAAATTAATCCATTTTCCGCTTTCATTGTTAATCAATCTTCCTGATTTATTCAAACAACGCATAGGTAACATATCTGCTGGCATCAATTCCTCTGTTGCGTCCAATAAATATTCTTTATCCCCAATTCTTGAACAGATAAACATATAGTTTAACTTCTCTAAACTAGGATAAAAACGATGAAGTTGTCCATTTTTTCTTGTGCTTATAGCTACAGGTAATGAATGTACATCAAGTTTATTCAGTAACTGATATAGCAACATATTAATTTCTGCTGAGTTACCCTTTTTTTCTTTAAATATGCCTCCAAGATGAGTTGCCGATGCATATAAAGTGGCTCTTTCATTCCACTTAACCTTCTTTATTGCTTCGTATGCCGCAACCATTTTATCATATGGATCAGAATACTTTTCTTCAATTTCTTTTTTTATTGAATTTAAACCTCCTACCCCATTAAGTAAAGCACCTGCAAAATATTCTCTACTTCGGAGTCTCTTATTAACTGCTTCCCAAGATGTAGTATATTCTCGATAAAAACCAGGCACATGAATGTTTAGTATATCAAATTCAAACTTAGTTAAATAATTCTCACTAGAATCCATATAAGGTTCTGACTTAAACGCAGGCATGTTTTTCACATAAAATTGTCCTGATTTTCCAGCTTGGATTAACTCAAAACCTCTTGGTCTTTTTCTATAATTGATTTCGGATGATTGCTCTAGTACTAACTCACAATATTTAATAGGAATTTCTCTTTGAAATGAAAACTCTGATGGTAAAAATTTTTGGGATGTTTCAATATCATATACACTTCCAACCTTTACATTAGGCAATGCAACACGCACCATATAATTATCATCCGTAATCTTTACTTTATAAATAGACTCTCCTTTTAGTCTCTCATCAACTATTTCCCCATTTTCAAGATTAAATACCCTTCCTCTTACCTGCATATCTTCTTTACCAGGAAAAGTAAATTCTGATAAACTAACTCCTGACTTCTTAAGAATTTTTACTCTTGTTATTGTAGTAAATGCATAAGAGTTCGCATTAAAATAACCATATTTACATAACACTACGGCCGAAGCACTTGTATCAGGCTCATATACAGTCATCTTTAAGTCTTCAATATTAACTTTACCAAATTTAATTGGAGCTTTTGCAGAAACTAACTGACAGGCTATAAAAAGCATTATAGCCCCTAAGAACATTTTTGTCATTACTTTGTCTTTTAGGGTTAACTATGAACATATAACATAATAGCACAAATATAAAAAAGATTACTTCTTTCAAAAATTAAATTTATTAGGTCAAACCTCCTATTTAATTAATAAATCCTTCGTATTATTTATCTTTGAACTCTTAAAAACATAAATAATAGATGTATACAATTCAATATTTAAAAGAATTTACACGCGATATTTTTCTTAAAATGGGAAGTACTCCTGATGATGCAAAATTAGCTGCAGATGTCCTAATTTCTGCTGACTTAAGAGGAGTTGATTCTCATGGTGTCGCTCGATTAGGAGGTTATGTTCGTTTATGGAAAAAAGGGCGACTAAACGCTAATCCCCAAATTAAAATTGTGCACGAAACTCCCAGCACTGCGGTTGTGGATGGAGATTTGGGTGCCGGTTTGGTTGTTGCTCCTAAAGCCATGGAAGTAGCTATAAAAAAAGCTAACCTTGTTGGTACAGGCTGGGTTGCTGTAAAAAGCTCTAATCATTACGGTATTGCAGCTTATCACTCTATGCTTCCATTAAAGGAAGATATGATCGGATGGTCTATGACTAATGCTAGCCCACTAGTTTCCCCTACATTTTCAAAAAGTAAATATTTGGGAACAAATCCAATATCAGTTTCAATACCTGCTAATGAACAGCCTCCAATTGTAATAGATATGGCAACAACTCCTGTAGCTAATGGCAAATTAGAAGTTTTACAAAGAAAAGGAGAGAATATACCTCTTGGGTGGGCACAAGATGAAAATGGTAATCCCTCAACAGATGCTGCAATACTAAAAAAAGGTGGTGCCATGTTACCATTAGGTAGTGATAGAGAACATGGAAGTCATAAAGGATATTGTTTAGGAAGTTTAGTTGATATTTTATCAGCTGTACTACCAGGTGCTAATTATGGTCCATGGGTACCTCCATTTGTATCTTATATTCCTGTTCCTGAAAATCCTGTTGGTGAAGGAATTGGCCATTTCTTAGGCGCCATGCGTATTGATGCATTTAGACCTGCTGATGAATTTAAAAAACATATGGACAACTGGGTCACGACTTTCAGGAATGCTGAACCATCAGAAGGTAATACAAAAGTACTTGTTCCTGGAGATCCGGAAAGATTAATAACTCAAAAAAGATCGAAGGAAGGCATTGAATTATTACCTCAGGTTGTTGAAGATTTAAGTAAAGTTGCGAAAGATTTAGGTGTTAATTTTAAACAAAATTAAATTGTTATTAAATCATTAAATGTGAAAAAGGCCCTTATTTTGGGGAAAAATAAAGGCCTTTTCATTCTCAACTAACACAACACACAAAATTCATTTGTAAACACACAACACAAACAAATGAACTGTTAATATTATTTTTTTTAATCAAAATCAATACTGTCAGCAATTTAATTATAAATTAATAAATATGCAACAGTTTATTGATCAATTATTAATAAACATTATAAATAACACAATATACTGCTAAATGTTCAACTATTGATTCATAAATCCCTGATTATTTAACACTTCTAAAAGCACCTTGCTAAAGGTAATATTATCTTGTTTTTTATATCTCACATCAGTAAAAACTTGTGCAAGTGTTTCTTTATTATTTTCCTTTATAAAATCTTTATTTGATGGCAATTGCTCCTTCTTGTTATAAATATCTTTTATAACATCATCACAATAATCCTTATATTGTTCATAATGGACAACTCCGTTTATTGGTAACCTATCTACCTGATCTGGATTTTCATTTGGATAACCTAATGTTACAGTAGCCACAGGTACAACTCCTTTAGGTAAATTTAAAACATCAATAATTTTATCGGTAGTATATATCACAGTTCCTAAATAACATATTCCTAGACCTTTACTTTCTGCAGCAACACAAACATTTTGAGCTACTAACAATGCATCAATTGCTCCTGTCATAAAAGATAAAAAATTATCATATCCCGGTTGTGCATTATTCAAATTACACCACTTATTAAACCTGTTATAATCTGCACAAAAAGTTAATACTACAGGAGCCTCTTTTACCATAGGTTGATTAAAATGGCATGGAGCAAGTTTATTTTTCATCTCTTCTTCTTGTGTAACCACAATGCTATATACTTGCATATTACCTGTTGTAGACGCCCTAACTCCTGCTTCAAGTATTTCATTCAAAAGCGAATCACTAATTTTATCCGAGGTATATTTTCGAATTGTCTTATGATTTAATAAGGTATTTATCATGATTTTTCTTTTTATATTCGATTACAAATATATTATAAAAACAAAAAGGCCTTTCAATTACTGAAAGACCTCTCTGCATCATCACCAACAAAATATAACTAAAAACTTATATCGATTTTAACTTTTTTAATTCATCCAATAACCGTTGTTTATTGCCTTCAACCATTCCGCATAAAGGTCCCCTAAATACTTCTTTAATAAAGCCCATTTCTGCTAATGCTGTTTTAATAGGAATTGGATTAGATTCAATAAAGCATAAATCCATTAACTTTTGATATTGATAAAACAACTCCCTTGAAGCAACCGTATCTCCCTCTAAAGAAACCTTCATTAATTGATGAAAATCAGCTGGAATAATATTAGCAATAACAGAAATACAACCATCTGCACCTAACATATTTGCTGCACTTGATAGAAAGTCATCTCCACTATAAACTAAAAATCCATCTGGTGCATTTGCAATTATATTAGTAAAGTTAGAAAGTGAACCTGCTGCTTCCTTAACTGCTACAATATTATCAAAATCATTAGCTAATTTAACAACTGTTTCTGGATTTAAACCAGCTCCAGTACGAGATGGTACATTATATAAAACTATAGGAATGTCTACAGATTCTGCAATAGTTTTATAATGGTTATAAATACCCTTTTGCGTTGGCTTATTATAATATGGAACTACTATTAAAGCTGCATCAGCACCCAGATCTTTCGCTTTTTGCGTTTTTTCTACAGCTGTTTGAGTAGAGTTACTGCCACTACCTGCTATAATTGGAATCCTTCCTCCTATTCTTTCAACTGCTCTCGCAACTAATGCTTCATCCTCTTCATCAGTTAAGGTTGGAGTTTCTCCTGTTGTACCACAAACAACAATACCATCTGTATTATTTTCTAGATGAAAATCAATCAGTTTATCAAATGAATCCCAATCTATTTCACCTGAATTTAAAAATGGAGTTACAATTGCTACTATAGAACCTCTTAATGTAAATGACATGTTATATTGAATTAATATGTACGTGTAAATTTAAAAATTAAAAATATAAAAAACTTTTTACGCACCTCTTTCAGTCTTCAAATATAATTCAATGTACTTTTTCAAAAAATTTACTTTACAAATAAAACTATTTTATAACACTTTGTTGTAATTTTAACATTTTGTATTTTTGTGAAAAATAATAACCATGATTACTATACCACAAGCGGTCGAATCCCTTATTAAAGTGCAGCCTTTTGTATCTGAAGCTTTAGCTGAAGGGCTAATTAATATATCTGCATTAGCCCGAAAAATTAAACCAGATATTGACAAAATACTTGCTAAAGATGCAAAGCATGGTGCTATAGTTATGGCCTTAAACAGGCTTTCTCCTCAAATAGATATGAATTTGAACAGAGGTATTGACAAAATGATTACTATGCTTAGTGATATTATTGTTAGATCCGATTTAACTGATTATACATATAGAAATTCTAATACGCTTATTAAATGTCACACAAAAGTTTTTGAAGCAATATCAAACCATACTGATACGTTTTATACCTTAGTAAGAGGAGTTCATGAGTCAAATCTCGTTATTAGTAGTTTGCATTCTAATTTAATCGACAATTATTTTAAGGATGAAGAATTGCAATTAAAAAAAGAAGATCTTTCGGCAATAACTTTAAAACTGCACGAAAACAACACCCATGTACCTGGCTTTTATTACTATATACTTAAAGCTATTGCTTGGGAAGGTATTAATATTACTGAGGTTATTTCTACCTCTAATGAATTTACTGTATTGGTTAATGATGAAAATGTTGATAGAGCATTTTCTGCTTTAAAAAAATTAAGAAAAAAATACTAATACCTATCGTTTATTGGTTTGGCAAATTATCTTAATAATTCTATTTTTAGCCCTAAGAATTTTAAAGTTGTAATTGGTCACGTTTTTGCATGCGTTTATCAGAAAAAGAGATATTCCTGTAACTAAAAATTAAGTAACTCGTTACTATATCAGGAACCAAGAAATAAAAACTATCATTAATTATATTGTAATTTATTAGTCATGAAGAAAGCATTTATAGTAGTAGCAGCCGTTGTTTTATTTGTTGCATTAGGATTAAGTTCTTGCAAATCAACTGAAGATTGTCCTGCATATAGTAAAGCAAACGTTGAACAGAATTCAGAAAACGCATAAGCTATTTTTATTTTCATAGCCAAAAAGGAGCATATTTTATAAAACTATGCTCCTTTTTTGTGTCTTTTTATGTTTTGCAACATATGTTCTTACTTGTTTCACATTTTTTAATACTCATTTCACAAAAAGATCATCTGTTTTTTTGACCAATTGTTATTGATTTTTTACTTTTGCTACTCATTTTTAATAGAGATGTAAATTTTATTTCTAAAAAACCTATAAAATGTCAAAAATCAAAATTGGTATTAACGGATTTGGCCGTATCGGTCGTTTCGTATTTCGTCAGGCTGTTGCCAAAGGAACTATTGAAGTTGTAGCTATCAACGACCTTATTGATGTTGACTACATGGCTTACATGTTAAAGTATGATTCAACTCACGGTCAATTCAAAGGTGAGGTTGAGGTTAAAGATGGTAAGCTAATAGTAAACGGAACTGAGATTCGTGTTACAGCTGAAAGAAATCCTGCTGACATTAACTGGGGTGGTGTTGAAGCTGAGTACGTAGTTGAGTCTACTGGTTTATTCTTAACAAAAGAAAAAGCTCAAGGTCACATCGACGCTGGTGCTAAAAAAGTTGTAATGTCTGCTCCTTCTAAAGACGATACTCCAATGTTCGTTATGGGTGTTAACAACACTTCATATACTAACGACATGAATTTTGTTTCTAACGCTTCTTGTACAACTAACTGTTTAGCTCCAATCGCTAAAGTATTGAATGACAAGTTTGGTATTGCTGAAGGTTTAATGACTACAGTTCACGCTACTACTGCAACTCAAAAAACTGTTGACGGTCCTTCATTGAAAGACTGGAGAGGTGGACGTGGTGCTGGTCAAAACATCATTCCTTCTTCTACTGGAGCAGCAAAAGCTGTTGGTAAAGTAATTCCTGAATTGAATGGAAAACTTACTGGTATGGCTTTCCGTGTTCCAACTCCAGATGTATCTGTTGTTGATTTAACTGCTCGTTTAGAAAAAGAAACTTCTTACGAAGAAGTATGTGCAGCTATGAAAGAAGCTTCTGAAGGTGAATTAGCTGGTGTACTTGGTTATACTGAAGACATGGTTGTTTCTAACGATTTCATTGGTGATCCTCGTACTTCAATCTTCGATGCTAATGCTGGTATTCAGTTATCTCCAACTTTTGTAAAAGTTGTTTCTTGGTACGATAACGAAATGGGTTACTCAACTAAAGTATGTGAATTAATTGAGTACATGGATTCTGTAAAATAATTACAGAACTCAAAATATAAAAAAAAGACTCTCCTAATTGGAGAGTTTTTTTTATGCCCTTTAATAATGAATTCCTTTTATTTGTGGTTTTTTCATTGATCCTTTCATTTCCAAAACGATGTTTTCTCCTTCCCAAGGTATTTTAAAACCAAAAGTTCCTTCGAAACCGGTCAAAGCTTTTTTTACATTGGGAGCTATATTACTAATTTTCAATTCAACTTGTTCAATTTCCGAATCGTCTGGATTATCTTCATTTATCTTTAAATTAGCATCTAAAGTAGCTTGTAAAACAGGTAGTACTAATTTTGTATCTTGAATTTTAACATTCTCTGAATCTATTTTTGTATTAAGTTTAAACTCATTTACCACTAATTCTTCTGGCTTAATACCTATCATAGATAACTGTCCTTCCATTTTTTTCTTAGTATCACCATCAAATTCTAATGCTAAGTCCTTTAAATTAATAGATAACGAAGTACCTGGAGTTAAACGTTCTATTTCACCATCTTCATCAAATTCGATTTGCCCTTTAAATTTAGATGTGAACGATTTTATTTTGTACTTTCCTGAGCTATTATTGTCTTGCCATGTAAACTCTTCATTTAACTTACTTTCGTACTTCAAACTCAGTAAACTTGCTTTACTATGTTCCAATCCATTTCCTTTGTAAACTAGCTTTCCTCCTCCTTCAAATTCCAGAGCATCTGTATCAATTAATACCTTATTTATATTTAGTTCCTTTTTATTAGGATCAAAAACCATTTGAACATTAAGATCTTGTATATTTTCAAAACCATTTAAAACAGATGTATATGGTATTTTCCTATTGGGTTCAAGATTACTAATAATAGCATCATGTAAATGCAAGTTAAACTTTTGCTCTTCTGCAGGAAACTCATTATCAAGATCATCTAAACAATCCTGACATAAATCTCCTTTAAAATCAATTATTAAATTCTCCCCAATTAGTATTGGATCTTTGCTATCAGAATACAATTTTATCTCATCAAAATCTAATCCTAACCTAGTAATCCTTTCCACTTCTCCCTTTTTTGAAATTTCAAGAGCTTCATTATGTTTCATCGAAACAATTAACACTTTACTTTCTATTAAGAGTTCTGAATCTGGAACAGAATATTTAAAATCGTAAAAAGTTAATTTAGACATAAGTGGATTAACCTTTACTTGACTATATTCAATTTCTGAATAGTCTATTTGTTGTAAATACTTATCTATTTTTTTTGCAGACATTTTTCCATAAATCCAGTTTCCTGCAAAAACAGATATTAAAATAAAAAGAAGTATTGGTACTAAAACTTTTGCTTTCATGCGTTTAAAATTCTTATTTGTTGTAAGAAACTCACAAGAAAATTTAATCATTCTCCAATGTAAGAAACTGAATAATTAAACTTTACATGTTAGTTTCTAGTAATTAAAATTAGTATCTAGATAAAGTATTAAAATACAAAATTGATGAACACAGAGGCACAGAGTTTTTATCCTCCTCTGTATTTTACTCTAATCATGATTGTCTTTTGTTTATCTTTAATTGTTTATAGTTTAAAATTAACCTTCCTCTATCCGTAGGAATATTTTCTCATGGTTCGATTTTTTTTAGTCCGTTTCATTGCAATATTTTAAGTTAGTCCTTAATTAGCCTTTGCAAGAAAATGCCAAATACTGCTTTACGCTTGCCAGAAAAATACTCATTTACATAAGCTAAACCTTCTTTTCTGGCTTAGCAATCCTTGTCTTTGACATTTTCTTATCAAAGATCTTGAAATTATTTAGTTTTCTTGCAGACACCAATTAATCAGTCAACGACCAACACCCAACCACCTACTCCTCTATTTCTTTATTTATCAACAATTTACTCCACCAACACCATTCATCTTTACTATTTTTTGCAGTAAATGTTAATAAAACTCTCCTCTGTCTACCAGGCATACTCGCTTCAATATTTATAGTATCGTTTTTAAATGTCAATATTTCGTTATTTAATTTGTTATTATAAAAACAATTTAAACTATGCTCTCCTATTGAACTATTTAACATCAGTTGTAAACTTAATTCTTGTGCTGATTTAAGTTCTATAGGAAAAAAAGTATCGCCTTCTAAAAATAAGGGCTTCATCTCAACCTTTAATTTAAATTGATCCATTTTTACATAATTACCAGCAATTGGAAACCGTGGTATAGCATATAAATGAGATTTACTACTCCAAACACCTGAATTTTGCGCAAATGATAAAATATATCCTCTTTGTTTTAATATATAAGCCATCTTTTTATTATACTCTCCATAAGGATATGCATAAACTTTAGGAACAAACCCTAAGCCATTTTTAAACAATTTTTCAGAAATATCGAGATCTTTTTTAAATTCTTCTTCTAATAAAGAATCTGGCTTGTTTAAGAAATAACTATGTTTATGAGAATGTGAACCTATTTCAATACCTGCCTCTGCTAATTCTTTTAATTGTTCCCAACTTAAATAATCACTCCAACCAACACTTTCGGTGTTTATAAAAAGTGTAGCTTTACAATTATACTTTTTTAATAAAGGCCATCCATTATTATAGAAAGACTTAAATCCATCATCTACTGTAATAAAAACTTTTTTTAGTGTATCATGAGCATTGTTAACCAGGTCTGAAACTGTATAAGTTCTAAATCCGTTTTTTACCAAGTACTTCAACTGTTCTTCAAATATTTTTATCGAAGTATTAGTCGATGGATATCTTTCATCTCCAAACCTGTGGTAAACTAATCCAACAGCACAAAAACCTTTGGGTAAAACTTTATGAGAAGTTGATTTTCTATTTTCTTTGGTTTTAGTATTTCCTTGAGAACATGAAAAGAAACTTAACATTATCGTAAATACTAAGTACTTAATCAATAAGGTCTTTCCATATTGGATCATTTTTATCAATTTTTGGCAACTTATAGCTATCATATTTATGTAAATCATTAAATTCTATAACATTACGCAGAGTCCTAACATATTCGTACCGCTTTTCAGAATAATTACTCAGATACCAAATCAATCTATAAGGATTATCTGAATGTAAACGAGCTTCTCTAAACTGCCTATATGCATTAGCTCTGGCTATGGTAATTAAATAATCGTAAGTTGAATCAAATAAAGAATCATACTTACGCAGATATATATTGTTACCATCGCGTGATTCACTTGCTTTTATTCTCTTCTCTTTAGAATTGTACGACCAAATGCCATAAATATTGTTGGCTTCTTTACAAAATCTTGAAGTTCCCCAACCACTCTCTATTGCCGCTTGAGCCAGTATTATTGAAACAGGATGTGGATGAAGGCGCTTTAATACCTCATCTATTGTTCTTGACTTGAATTGTTTTTTTATTTTCTCGAGAGATATTGAATCATGCTCAGTTGCTAAACCATTTTGTACCGCTGCACTTAACTCTAAGATATTCTGACGCTCAAGAAGCATCTTTTTGCGAGCTAACAAAATTGAAGGAAGCATCATATCAGTAAATTTCTGCATCCTTTTTTTATAATGAATACTTTTTAAATTTGGAACATTTTGATAAACAACAGGAAGAACTATATTACTATTTATACCTCTAATTGAATCAACATGAATACTATTACATAAAAATACAGGTACTGCTTTACTCGTTTTTTTCGAAGTTGAGTTTAGAATATTTATCAATACTCCAACTACAAGAACTATAATTACTGCCAATAGAGTTCTTCTGGATAAAAAATTAGTAAAATTTTTAAGGGTAGATATTAGCATATTATTATTTTGGGTGAATAATTTTATTCGTATCGAAGAGATTCAATTGGATCAAGTCTTGAAGCTTTAATTGCGGGCATTAATCCAGACGAGAGTCCAACTAACAAACAAATAAACAAACTAATTGTAATCCAATCCCATGGTACTACAAATCCCGATTTCATTATCATGGAAAGTAAGTTACCTACTAAAATTCCCAATATCACACCACAAGCACCTCCAATAACTCCAATCATAATCGATTCCATTAAAAACTGATGTCTAATAGCCTTTCGTGTAGCACCAATAGCTTTTCGAATACCTATTTCTCTTGTTCTTTCCGCCACTGCAACAAGCATAATATTCATTAAACCAATGGCAGCTCCAAATAAAGTAATAAATCCAATAACATTAGCAATAATTTTTACACTCGAAAGGTTTTCTATCAACATCCTGGAAAGGTTATCACTCTTTACAATATTGAAATTGTTTTCATCTGTTACCTTTAACCTACGTACTAATCGAAAAGCTCCTGTTGCTTCATTTATAGCAGCATCCATCTGCGATGAATTGTTGGCCTTTACCTCTATTTTATACGACATCTTAGGGCGACTAAAATACTGACGTACATTACTTACTGGCAATAATAAAATATTATCGCTTTGTCCTCCAAACCCTGCTCCTTTTTCGTCCAAAACTCCTATAACTTTATATTTACCCGATGCCAAATTAATTACTTTATCAATGGAAGATTGTTTTGTTGGAAAAAGTTTTTTATATAAATCGGCACCAAGAATTGCTAAATGACGACCATTTTCGACATCACTAACCAGAAAATTTCTGCCTGATTTTAGTTGATGACCTGCTGTTGACAAAAAGTTTTCGTCCACACCAAAAACACTTACGTTTGGATTAGTTTTTAATGATTCATGTTTGATGGTTGCATTTCCTGATGCTTGATATGATATGGTTACTGTTGCAGGAAAATTAAATGTTTCTTTAAATTCATGAGCTTCTTTGTAAGATATAAACTCATGATGTTTTGTTTTATGTCGCTTTTTTCCGATGGTAATATTTTGTCCCCTATTTTCAATGGTAAAAGTATTGGCTCCCATACCTGTAAAGTTAGATGATATAGCCTTCTCAATTGAATAGACTGCTGTAATAATTCCTATTAAAGCTGTAATTCCAATGGTAATAATTACAATAGTTAAAATAGTACGAAGTTTATTTGATTTAATGGCCCCGGCAGCCACTTTTACATTCTCGATAAAAAGTTTAGATACCATCTTTAATTTATAGAATTAAAGCTAAATATAGGGAAAATTAATTGTATGCAGTTTGTTAAGATTTCTGTATGGGGATTGTTTAAATATATTGATAACAATAGATCGCTAGATTTGAGACAAAAGACATGAAATTAATTTACAAAACACTAAATACCAACACATTAACCAAGCTGCGTTTATTGTTTGAATTTATTAATATTCAACTTATTACAAAAACTTAATAAACTATTGTGATAATCAAGTTAATTATAATTACTCAAGGGTAATATAAAGCAAATAGCAGTACCCTTTTCCACCTCACTTTCTGCAGATATCTGACCTCCATGCATATGCACATACTCTTTAACTAACTGCAAACCTAATCCAATACCACTCTCTCCATTAGTTCCTTTTGTTGATTCTATATTATCAAGGGCAAATAATTGTTCTGCTTTTTCTTTTGGCATCCCTACCCCATTATCTATGATTTGTACTTTAAGATAATTCTTGTCTAAAATGCAATTACAAATAATCTCTCCTCCGTGTAGAGTAAATTTTATTGCATTACCTATAAGATTTCTAAAAATAGTTTCCAGCATATTTTTATCTGCTAAAAGTTTTACATCTCTCGAGCAGTTAATTATAAGTTTAATATTCTTTTGAGAAATCTGCAAAAGAAAAAACTCCTCTATACGTTTAATAAGATCACAAAGGTTAATATCAACAGGTTTGAATACTTCTCGATTCATAGTTGCTTTCCCCCATTTTATAAGATCTTCTAAAAGAAGATAAGCTTTTGTTGTGTTTTCGTAAAGACAATTAGTAAGTTTTGCTTTATCTTCAAGGGTAATTAAGTTACTTTTTAATAACTCAATTATTGAATTATTATATCCAATGCTACCTTTTAAATCATGGGCTAAAACCGAAAAGAATTTACTTTTATCATCATTTGCTTTTCTTAACTCTGCTTCTGATTTTTGTAATAAATCTTCATAAGATGCATCTCTAATATATGCGTAAACACACTTTTTATCAGAAAGTGTAATTGGAGATAAAGTTACTTCGGTATAAAACGCTTTTCCACTTGAATCTTGATGCAACCAATTAAAACTATAATTTTTAATTAAACCTTTACTAATAATCTCACTAAAAATCTGAATATCATTAGAAAGTGCACCATTAGGTTGATATTCTGGCGATAGCATCCATGGTTTTTTATTTATTAGCTCTTCTTTTTCATATCTAAAAAGAATATGTGATGCATTATTACAATCGATAATTGTACCTTCCTGATCGAGTAATAAAACCGCTGTATTACTAAATAAAAATAATTTCTTAAACCTTCGCTCACTTTCTTCTGTTTTTCTCTTAGCTTCTTTCAATTTGATTTCAAACTTCTTTTGTCGGGTTATATCACGATATATTATAAAAAGTAAGTTATCATCCTTGATTTCTACTTTTGCTAAAGATATATGAAACCATATTGGCTTACCTTCAGAATCTAAGTGTATCCATTCAAGCTCATTATGCCCTTCTGAATAAGCTATATCCAGCACTTCTTTAGCTTTCTCTTTGGATAGTACACTATCTGGTTGAAACTCTGGAGAGATTTCCCAGGGTTTCAGATTTTTAAATTTATCTTTCGAGTCAATTTTTAATACATCCAAGAAAGCCTGATTACAATCAATAAAAAAATCATTTTTCATAATTGCAATAGGCTCTATTGATTTTTCATACAGAGTACGATAGCGAATTTCACTATCAATTAATTGGTTTTCAACATTTTTCCTTTCAGTAATATCTCTGGAAATCCCTACTGCTTCAATTTCTTTATTAGCATTATACCTATAATGTGCAGATGCCTCAATCCAAATAATACCACCATACTTAGTGGGTTGTTGAAACTCATATAAATAAGTTTTTTTCTCATTTGGATTTTGCTGAAATTCCTGTACTTGAACAGCTAATAGTTTCCGAGCTTTTTTTGCTGAATCTGGAGTAAGTGTTTGTTCGAATTTTAATTGCATTGCTTCCTCAACCGTATATCCTCTTAGGTTGTAAATCGAAGGACTAATATAAGTGAAGCATTGTTTTGACACATTGTAAATCCAAATAACATCAGTAGTGCTTTGAACAAGTAATCGAAATTTTTCTTCGCTTTTTTTTAAGTATTCTTCAATTTCTTTTTGTGCTGTTATATCGTGATGCGTATAAAGCATTCTAATTGCTTTACCTCTATTATTTCGAATAACAATACCACGACATTGTAACCATACTGTTTTCCCGTTTTTATGCTTATATCGTATTATTTGATCAGATGCATAATTGGGATCTTCTATATGCTTCTTTAAATTATTTAATACTAATAATAAGTCGTCCTTAAAAACAATATTCTGCCAACTAATAGATTTATGAAGACCTTCAGTTGGATTATACCCCAAAGTTCTCCAAAACTTATCATTCATCCATGCATTCTTGATATTCTCTAAATTAAGAAAACACATACCATCTAAAGATGACTCATGAATAAATTTAAATATTGATTCATCTTTCTTAATCAAGTTATATAACTCACCCTTTAAATAGTTCTCCATAAATCAATAATAGTTAAGAACTAAAACTTACACGCTTTGTATCAATTTAAATAATTTATGTGTCTAAATCCAGTTATTGCAGCAAAAACTACAACATAAACATATCTTATCTTATCAAATAATATAAAAATAGAATAGTATTAGTTGTTTAGGATTGAGCAAAAAATCCCAGAAGACTAGTATTAATAAATTATATATTCATACATTTAGAGATATCATCAGGCAAAAAAAACTAACTTCGGGCGTATTAATATGTTCCGATTATGAAAACCAATATCAAACAAAAACTATTAAAATCAATTGTTGGAATTTTTGCTGCTTTATTTCTTTTTCTTTCTTCAAGTATAAAAATACCATTTATTGATACTCAAACAGATACTTATTTTAATGAGTCAATAACTAAAGCCGGAGTTGCTTATGCAAGTTGCCGGATCATCAACGCATCTGTATCGGTAATTCAAAATTCTACACTTGAGCTTGAACCTGCCGGAGTTGGTGTATCTGTTGCTGTTGGTCAGGTACTTGATCCTATAGATGATATGACAGAACGCTTATCGGATGTTTTGGTAACAGCAATCGTTTCGCTTGGTGTTCAAAAATTGGCATACGAGATAAGTATATGGTTTGCCCCATCTTTGGCTGCAATACTATTATTACTTTTTTCCATTTTAGTGTGGTTTAAGAACGAGCGGATTTTAATCTTACAACGAGGTGTTATTCGATTGATTTTGTTTATTGTAGTTGTTCGATTTTGTTTACCCATATCATCTCTAACCAATGATCTGATTCACAAACATTTTTTTGAAGAACGAATTGAACAAGCTAATCAACAGTTAGAAATTGGTTCGGCCGAACTGGATAAATTCAAAGACTTTTCTCTACCAAAAATTGATGGTTTTATGGGTACCATAGAAAATAGTGCTGTATTTCTTGCCCAAAAATCAAAAGAGTTTAAAAATGCGTTAACAAAAACAGTTAACAACATGGGTAATATGATTGAAAACCTACTTAAACTAACTTTCCTTTATGTTGGTTTATTTATTATCCAGGTAATTATTTTACCTTTGCTTTCTTTTTGGGGAATGATAAAATTAGCCAACAATTTATTCCAAACAAACATTCCTGTAATACTGAAACACCAGGCTATTTTAAAGAAAACCAATGAAGCAACAACTCAATAAAATCAAGATAAATAGATAAACATTATAATTAAAAATTTCAATTAAACAGTTTGCCACAATAGATGCTAAAAATTGATGTGTCTATTAGGAAACTAACAAATTATTAACGCTTAAATTGTTAATTCTACACGCGTTAAATTGACATAGTATTTTCAATTTTAATTTAAAAACACTTTAACAATGAAACTTATTTATGTATTAACTCTAATACTTATTGTAAGCTCATGCGCCATTCATAATGGTAACATAACAACTTTTGATAACGCAAATGCAACAAATAAAGATTTTAAAGATATTGCCATTGGATATAGTAAAGCAAATTACCTATTAGGAGTTGGTGGTTTAAAACAAAAATCTCTTATTTACGACGCAAAACGTAAACTCAATTCTTACAAGTTAGAACCTGGTCAATCATTTTCAAACCTGGTTTTAGATACAAGAACTACCAATTTCTTACTTTTTCAACGAAGAGAAGCTTTTGTTTATGCTGATGTTGTACAAACTAATACTGTGCAAACAGTCAACTATTCTGAGAACTTTAGATTATATAATCCCATTCAACAAGAAAAACAATTAACATTAAACGAAGATGTAATTTACTATCACAAAAATCAAATCTACAAGGCAAAAGTTATTCGGTTAAATTCAAATGCTGCTAAACTATTTCGTGTAACACCTAATGGAGATATTAAATTAGTACGCAAACATTATAAGTACATATTTAAAACTAAAAATGATGCATACGAAAAGAACTATGATTATGCTGTTAATGATACCGTTAAATTTCATTTACATTACTCTAATACAGAAATAAGACCTAGTGCTGGCGTTATCATTGGTTTAAATGAAAAGTCCGCTCTTATTAGACGTGCTAGTAAACTATATTCTTGTATTGATATTAAGGAACTAAGAAAATTTGATACTCCATAATAAATTAATTTTTAAGCTAAGGTTCTTATCATTTATGAATATTCACAATTACCTAGATTTCTTTTTACTGGATGATTAAATACACTATACTCCTTTTAATATCAGCTAAGTAACCTGCACTAAAAAACTCATCGTCAAAATAAAACTATATACTAATATTCTCATGGTGAGTTTTTTATTATCTATAATATCTGTTCTTCCAGAAATTTACATGCCGTAAACTGGGCTAAACTCAAACAAAATAACATTTTAAGACAAGATGCGAACTTAGAGCTAAAAACTATCCTATACTTGCAGAAGAATTAACTTCTTCTTTATTTATAGATTTCATCCTGCTGGTTTCTTAACTTTAAACATTAGCTCTCAAATGTTGTTACAAATTTGACATGACAAAAAACAGTTAATTTTTAAATTTTGCTAATTTTGCTCATCGCAAAAACTAAAATATTTTTCAAGATGCTTTTATATCTTTTAGCAATTAATAAGCTTCTTGTTTAAATATTAAAATCACTAAAACAATTGAATAATATGGCGTTTGACATTGAAATGATTAAAAAAGTGTATGCCCAAATGGGTGCTAAAGTAGAAAAAGCCCGAACCATTTTGGACAAACCTTTAACGCTTACCGAAAAGATTCTTTACGCCCACTTAGCTGAGGATGCTACCGATGCTTTTAAAAGAGGTGAATCATATGTAAACTTTAATCCTGACAGAGTAGCCATGCAGGATGCTACTGCGCAAATGGCTTTATTGCAATTTATGCAAGCTGGTAAAGATAAAGTTGCAGTACCTTCTACAGTACATGCCGATCACCTTATACAAGCCAAAGTTGAAGCCGAAACTGATTTAGTTACTGCAAAAGTAACCAACAAAGAGGTTTACGATTTTTTAAGCTCTGTAACTAACCGTTATGGTATTGGATTTTGGAAACCTGGAGCAGGAATCATTCATCAAGTTGTTTTAGAAAATTATGCCTTTCCGGGTGGAATGATGATTGGTACAGACTCGCACACTGTTAATGCAGGTGGATTAGGAATGGTAGCCATAGGTGTTGGTGGAGCAGATGCTGTTGATGTAATGGCAGGAATGCCTTGGGAACTTAAATTTCCGAAATTAATTGGTGTTAAGCTTACAGGTAAATTAAATGGCTGGACATCTCCTAAGGATATCATTTTAAAAGTAGCTGGTATACTTACTGTTAAAGGAGGTACTGGTTGTATTGTTGAGTATTTTGGCGAAGGTGCTGAGTCTCTTTCATGTACTGGAAAAGGAACTATTTGTAACATGGGTGCTGAAATTGGTGCTACCACTTCTACATTTGGTTATGACTTTTCAATGGAACGTTACTTAAGGGCTACTAATCGTCATGATGTAGCAGATGCTGCCAACGAAGTAAAAGGTTTACTAACTGCCGATCCCGAAGTATATACTGATCCTGAAAAATACTTCGACCAACTAATAGAAATCAACCTTAACGAACTTGAACCACACTTAAACGGACCTTTCACACCAGACAAGGCAACTCCTATCAGTCAAATGCGCGAAGAAGCTGAGAAAAATGGCTGGCCCACAAAAGTAGAAGTAGGTTTAATTGGTTCATGCACTAACTCTTCGTATGAAGATATTTCGAGGGCTGCTTCGGTTGCCAATGATGCCATTAAAAAAGGATTAAAAGCCAAAGCTGAATTTAGCATAACACCAGGTTCTGAACAAGTTAGATATACTATTGATCGTGACGGAATGGTAGATACATTCAAAAAGATAGATGGTGTTGTATTTGCTAATGCTTGCGGGCCCTGTATTGGTATGTGGGCACGTATGGGTGCTGAAAAGCAAGAGAAAAATACGATTGTACACTCTTTTAACCGTAATTTTGCTAAACGTGCAGATGGAAATCCTAATACTTATGCTTTTGTAGGTTCTCCTGAGTTGGTAACAGCTATAGCTATTGCTGGTGATTTAGGATTTAATCCGTTAAAAGATAATTTGATTAACAGTAAAGGTGAAAAGGTATACCTTGCTGCACCAACTGGCGATGAACTTCCACCTAAAGGTTTTGATGTTGAAGACCCAGGTTATCAAGCTCCTGCTAAAGACGGATCAGACATTGAGGTAATTGTTTCACCAGAGAGTGACAGACTACAGTTACTTACTCCTTTTGAGCCTTGGGATAGACAAAATATTACTGGTGCAAAACTATTAATTAAGGCCGAAGGTAAATGTACTACCGACCATATTTCCATGGCAGGGCCATGGTTAAAATACAGAGGTCACTTAGATAATATTTCTAATAACATGTTAATTGGTGCTGTTAATAAATTTAATGGAGAAACCAATAAAGTAAAATCCCAAATAACAGGTGAGTACAACGAAGTTCCTGCAACACAAAGAGCTTATAAAGAAGCTAGTATTTCAACTGTTGTAGTTGGCGACCACAACTATGGCGAAGGTTCTTCTCGTGAACATGCAGCCATGGAACCGCGTCATTTAGGTGTTAGAGTAGTTTTAGTAAAAAGTTTTGCTCGTATACACGAAACCAACTTGAAAAAGCAAGGTATGCTAGGATTAACTTTTGCTAATGAAGCTGATTATGATAAAATTCAGGAGGATGATACATTCAACTTTGTTGATTTAAATGAATTTGCAGCTGGCAAACCATTAACAATTGAATTGGTACATGCAGATGGCAGCGAAGAGCAAATTATTGCTAATCATTCTTATAATAACCAACAAATTGAATGGTTTAAAAACGGTAGTGCTTTAAATTTAATTAAAAAGCAAAACGCATAATATCTTAAATTTTTAGTAGTTTAAAATAGATAACATAACTAGCCTCTTTAACCTGAGGCTAGTTATAAACTTAAATAGTCAAAGGTTTCAACAATTTAATAATGTAATCTTAAGACGTACTTATTTTTTGTTTCTTATAATGAACCTTCCCCTCCCTGCCCATGTTATCTCGTTATGGAAAACATAACATCTCAAATAAATCATCTTAAAAACTGGTTTAAACAACACACAAAAGTATTAATTGCATTTTCGGGTGGTGTAGATTCTTGCCTGGTTACTTATATGGCTCGTAAAGTATTAGGTAAAGAAAATGCCGTTGCAGTAATCAGCAATTCGGCTAGCCTTAAGGCAAAAGATCTAAAAGATGCTCAAAACTTCGCAGTTAAATATGACATCCAACTTATTGAAATTGATGCTAATGAGATAAATGATTTTAATTATTCTTCTAATCCTGTTAACAGGTGTTATTATTGTAAATCACACTTATATAACTCCATTCAAAAGTTAATCACTATCACTTACAATGATTTTAAGATTGTAAATGGTAATAATTTTGATGATTTAGGAGATTACCGACCTGGTATGCAAGCTGCTGATGAATATAAAGTTTTCAGTCCCCTTCTAGAATGTAAAATTAATAAAGTAAGCGTTCGCGAAATTAGCAAATATTACAATCTCGAATTATGGGATAAACCTGCTAGTCCTTGCCTAAGTAGCCGCTTTCCTTATGGTGAAGAAATTACAAGAGATAAACTTCTAAAGGTAGAAAAAGCAGAAAACTTGCTTAATACACAAGGGTTTAAAGATGTAAGGGTAAGATATAAAAATGGCAATGCAAGTATTGAAGTTCCTCATCTAGAGATACATAAATTAAAATTGGTACTTACAAAACAGATTAAGCAGAAAATAACTGGCTACGGTTTTGATAATCTAAAAATAGATGAAGAAGGATTGGTTTCCGGAAAGTTAAATAGAGAAATCATTAAATAACCAGATGCCATATCAAGGGTAGGATTTCGGGTAAGTCGCATTTATTATTGAATTTTTCATCTCATTATAATTTTATCTTTCAAATGCATTCGATAGAACTCCCTCATAATTATTCTTCTTATGTGAGAAAGATTTCTCATGGCTCGTTTCATATGAGAAAAAGTAATCATAGGCATATAACTATGTGAGTTTTTCTATCGTGAAGATAAATTCAATAAGAAGAGGACTTGACTTGTAAGGTTACTCTTGACTTGACACTAATTTCTGATAAGCTTAATAATTTCAATTATTTTAAGATTATAGGAAATACTAACCTCTTGTTTCAACATTTTTTTATTGCATAACTTGTAAGATACATTAAAAAGTCATATAAAAATACAATTCTATTTATACTACCCCAACCTTTAATATGGTACTAAAACTCTGAACTATACTTTTTATTGATTGTTCTTACATGTAAGCAGACCATCCAGTAATAAGCAAACTAAAAAATCATTTTATCAATAAAAGACTTGTCCAATTTTTAATTCATTTTCGTCATATACCTAAAATCTTGATTAGAAATTAAAATCCTAATTAAATGAAATCTAATTTTGAAATTCTTAAAAAGACCTCTGGCAAATTTGGAGTAGCTTGGGGTGAATGGGTACTCAAATACAGGTGGTTAGTTATAGGTTTGTCCATCATTTTGGCAATGACCTTTGGATCTGGAATGTCAAAACTTGGTTTTGATGGTGACTACAGGGTGTTTTTTAAGAAACACAATCCTCAATTGTTAGCATACGAAGCATTGCAAAAAAAATATACCCAAGATGACAATGCACTTATTGTAATTGAACCCAGAGATGGCGAAATCTTTACATCCAAAACGCTTGCTGCCATTGAAGAACTTACTACTGCATCATGGCAGGTTCCGTATTCTACAAGAGTTGATGCTATAACAAACTTCCAGCATACCTATGCGCAAGAAGACGATCTTTATGTTGAAGATTTAGTATCAAATGCTTCTGTAAAGTCAACAAAAGAACTATCTGAAATTAGAAATATAGCAGTTAACGAACCACTACTTGTTAATAGATTACTTAATGATGAGGGAACTGTTGCAGCTGTTAATATTACAGTAAAACTTCCCGGTGAGAGTGTAGATGAAAATCCTGAGGTTATTGAATATGTTAGAAAAATGACCCTAGAATTCAATAAAAAACATCCCGAACTAACCACACATCTTTCGGGAATAGTTATGATGAATGGTGCTTTTTATGAAGCATCGCAAAAAGATAGTAGTACGTTGATTCCTTTGATGTTTTTAGTGATAATTCTTACGATTCTTATAGCAACAAGGTCATTTTTTGGTACAATAATATCCTTGCTTGTTATAATTTTTTCTATAATGATGGGAATTGGATTTGCTGGGCATATTGGAATTAAGCTAACACCTCCCTCAGGATCAGCACCAATTATAATAATGACACTGGCTGTTGCAGATAGTATCCATCTTTTGATCACTTTAACTCAAGGGATACGGAGAGGACTCGCAAAAAGAGAGGCAATACTTGAAAGTTTAAGGGTGAATTTTATGCCTGTATTCATTACCAGTATAACTACAATTATTGGATTTCTTTCAATGAATACAGCGGAAACGCCACCATTTCACGATCTGGGTAATATGGCTGCGGTAGGCATGTTTGGTGCTTTTATATTCTCTGTAACATTTTTACCTGCATTGATGTATGTTCTTCCAATTAAAACCAAATACAAAGTAAAAAAAGATAAAGAAAAGTCGAATGGATTTTTTGAAATGATGGCAAGTCTTGTAGTAGCTAAAAGATGGCAAACACTTTCTTTATCTGTTGTAATAATTGCGTTCCTAGGAGTATTTGCTTCCAATATTGAATTAAATGATGAGTTTGTTGAATACTTCGATGAACGTATACCATTCAGAACATCTACCGATTACATTAATGACAACCTTACCGGGATTTATAATGTTGAATTCTCATTAGGTTCAGGTGAACCTGGTGGAATAAACAATCCCGAATACCTTAAAAATGTTGAAGATTTTGAACGTTGGATTGAAAGTCAACCTGAAGTATCGCATGTAAATGCTTATACCGAGGTAGCACGTAGGGTGAATAGATCCATGCATGGAGATAACCAATCGTTCTACAAAATCCCTGAAAATAGACAAGAAGCTGCCCAATACCTGTTGCTTTATGAGATGTCGCTCCCATTTGGACTTGATTTAAATAATCAAATTAATGTTGATAAATCTGAAACCAGATTAACAGCAACGTTAAAAAATGTGTCATCCAGAGAAATGATTGGATTTGCAAAAAATGCAGAAGGCTGGCTAATGAAAAACACACCAGGATATATGCATGCAAAGGGTATTAGTCCTACCATGATGTTTGCTTATTTATCAAAAACGCAGATTATCAGTCTTATTAGTGGAAATATAATTGCCATACTGCTAATATCTATTGTTATCATTATCGCTCTTAAAAGTTTAAAATACGGCTTATTAAGTCTTGTACCAAATGTTACCCCAGCCATTGCTGGATTTGGTATTTGGGCACTAATGGGTGGACATATCAACGTTGGAATTTCAATCGTTTTTGGTATGACATTAGGTATCATTGTAGATGATACTATTCACTTTTTATCAAAATACCTCAGGGCACGAAGGGATTATCAATTTTCTCCTGAAGATGCTGTACATTTTGCATTTAATACTGTTGGTCGGGCATTAATGGTAACAACCATTGTATTAGTTGCAGGGTTCTCAATTTTATCTCAATCTAGTTTTGGATTAAATTCCGGTATGGCAAAAGTTACATCAATAATAATAATATGCGCTTTGGTTATTGATTTTCTGCTATTGCCAGCAATGCTTTTAATTTTTACACCAAAATCAAAAACTGAGATATCAAACTAAATGAACACAAACTTTAAAATATATTGTGATGAAAAATATAAAAAACATGAAATTACCGATACTGCTTTTAGTAGTATCATTATGCTCTCTTGCATATTCTCAGGATGCTGCCCAAAAGGGATTGGAAATTGCAAAAGCAGCCATAAAAGCTGATGAAGGATTCGAAAGTTCTGAAGTTAGCTTAAGGATGATTCTTCGAAATAAGCATGGGCAGGAGAGCGAAAGAACACTAAAAAACAAAACTTATGAATTGATTGAAGATGGAGATAAGTCGCTCATTGTATTTAAAAGTCCCAAAGATGTTGAAGGAACGTCTACATTAACTTTTACTCACAAAGAAGGTCCTGATGATCAATGGTTATATTTACCATCTATAAAACGTGTAAAAAGAATTTCATCAAGCAATAAATCAGGTCCATTTATGGGAAGTGAATTCGCGTTTGAGGATCTTTCTTCGGACGAAGTTGAGAAGTATACTTATAAGTTTATTAAAGAATCGGAGTATAATGGTGAAAAAGTTTTGTTGGTTGAGCAAAATCCGGTTGATCCTAAATCTGGTTATAAAAAAAGAATAGCATTTTATAATCCAGATAAAAATTATAGAATGGAAAAAATAGAGTTTTATGATCGTAAAGGGACACAGTTAAAAACACTAACATATCACAATTATAAACAATACTTAAGTAAACATTGGAGAGCTGGCAAATTTATCATGGTCAATCATCAAACCGGAAAAGAAACCGAGCTCTATTTCGAAAATTATGCATTTAAAACAGGTATAAAAGAATCTGATTTCTCACAAAATGCACTTATTCGTGCTGGTAAGTAAATATTGAACCTATTAAGAAGTGGTTTAAAATGTAAATCTCATTTTAACATCTTTATATAAAGCTTCATGATCAATTTTAAAACAGCCATTTATTTGTTGTTATCAGTATTTATTGCGATTAACCTTTGGGGGCAAGAAAACCAGAAAAAGGTTAATTATGATTTTCAACTCGAATTAAATGCAGAAAACAGGATATTCTTCAGTGATGGTGCATATCCTGCTCAGGAAAACAACTATATTTCTATAGCTGCACAGCCAGAATTTGAACTTTCGTGGAATGATGACCGCAATAATGTAAAGGGAGTTTTTTGGGGTAGATACGATCAACACGATAATTACAGAAGCCACATTGACATTAGGGAGCTTTATTTTCAACGTGTTATCGGAAGTAGTGAATTTTCTATTGGGGTAAAAAAAGTATTCTGGGGCGTAACAGAATCAGCTCACCTGGTTGATATCATTAATCAAACTGATGCTGTAGAAAGTTTTGATGGAGAACAAAAATTGGGAGAAGCAATGATACATTTCTCCCAATATACCACTTTAGGCACCTTTGATATTTTTTTTCTTCCCTACTTTAGAAAAAGGGAATTTCCCGGGAAAAAAGGAAGATTAAGATTTGGTAGCGAAGATGGATTTTTATTAAAAAAAAATGATATAAAGTTTACTGGAAATGCTGATATTTTTTACCCATCTGTAGCATTTAGATGGTCGCATTACTTAAGCTTTTTTGATTTTGGATTATCTTACTTTCGAGGTATTGGCAGAGAACCAATCATCGTACCTGATCCATTAGCGTTTAAAGCTGTGTATGATGTTATTAATCAGTTTGGAGTAGAACTTCAGGCAACCACAGGTCCAATGCTTTGGAAATTAGAATCTATATATCGACAAAATGCTATTCAGGATGTTACTAAACTTGCCGCAGGTTTTGAGTATACTTTTGGAAATATTGCCAGTTCAGGAATCGATCTTGGAATATTAAGTGAGTACTTGTACGATGATTTAGATGAACTCTCATTTTCAGGTCAACAAAATGATGTATTTACTGGGGTAAGATTATCGTTCAATGATATACAAGACACCCAGTTTTTAGCCGGTAGCATTTTTGATATTGAGCATACTACTAAACTTTATTTTGTAGAAAGCCAAAGAAGGTTGGGCGAATCGTGGAAATTATCTATCGAAGCCAGAATTTTCAACAATGTAGATATTGAAGAATTCACTTTTTTTATCCGTAAAGACAGTTTCTTACAACTTAGTTTATCAAGGTATTTTTAACTTTATCAGAACTATTCATTATCACATATCAAATAATATAAACAATCATAAAAGTATTAATTGCATCTTCGACTCAATATAACATAAACACCTCATAGCAATACACTTATACAAAACTTCAATGATCCACAACCAAATCGAGAATCACCCGAATATTACTTTAATTAATTTAACACCAAAACCTAAACATTAATAAATTATCTTTCCATATTAATCAAAATATTCATTTAAATACTTAGCCTATTCCATAAATTGCTGTACCTAATCCGATATCCCAAAATGAAAAACCTTCTTACTCTAATTATCTTATTAATAGCTATTAACCAATTATACGGACAAGGATCCATTGATTGTAGTACAGCAACAATAGCACTTGACAGGCTAGATGGAAACAATATTTGCAACCACAGCGGAAACGTTGATCAATGGTTTAAATATACTGCTACAGTTGATGGTAAAATAACTATCTCAAATTGTGGAGTTTCTCAAGATACAAAAATTGAGATTTACTCCTCTTGCGGTTCTCAAATTCCCATTATTGCTAATGATAATTATTGCGGTAAGCAATCCGAAGTTGTTTTTAAATGTAAAACAGGAATTACATATTATATTAAATGGAAATTGATTAAGGGATATGAAATTTACATATGGGAGCTTATTGAGCACGATGCATTACAAGGCGACTTTTGCAACAATCCTAAAAATGCCATACTAGGATCAAATATCTCTAACCATATAGGCAGTGGAGAACAATGGTTTACTTATACAACAACACGTAGTGGTAAATTAAAAATAAGCTCATGTGATAAAACTAATGAAGATACTTATATTGAAGTATATAAATCATGTACCGGATACCCAATTGCATACAATAACGACCATTGCAGTAAGCAATCGTCTGTAATTCTTGAATGCACAGCAAATACCAAGTATCTCATACGATGGAAAAATAAGAGTATCTCAAATTCCTACGAATGGGATTTATCGTACATCATCCCTCAACAAGGAGACTTTTGTAAAAATCCCTTAAATGCCTCAATTGGAGCTAACCAAAGTAACCATTCATCCGGAAATGATCAATGGTTTACATATACAGCAACCGTAACCGGCGAAATCATAATATCTAGTTGTAATCAAACGCATGAGAACACTTTTGTAGAAATTTATAGCGATTGCAATAACCAAATAATTTTTAATGATGATTTTTGCGCTAATCAATCACAACTATCTTTCGCATGCATAAAAGATGAAACCTATTTGATAAAATGGTGCAACTACCATACATTGGGAACATATAGTTGGACTTTAACTGAAAATGAAAATACTGAAGGGCACTTTTGCACCTCTGCATATTCTGCAATAGTTGGTACAAATAATTGTAATCATACAACAGGTTACGATCAATGGTTTAAATATTCTCCAGAATTAGATGGTAGGATTGAAGTAACAAACTGTGGTTTAACAGAGGAAAATACTTATTTAGAAATTTACAAAGACTGCGACCATATATATCTTTTAGTCAACAATGTATGTCGTTCTCAAGAATCAATTATTTTTCCTGCATATTCGGATCAAACATATTTTATATGCTGGACAAATAATTACACCTCTTCAACATATGATTGGATACTGAACCATTCTCCTTTAAACTTTGGAGAAGAATGTATTCAATCACATACTGCTGTCTTGGGGGATAATAGTTGTACACATACAGATGATTTCGACCAATGGTTTAGTTTCACAGCTCCCAAAACTGGTAAAATTATTATAACCAGTTGTAAAAAAACTCTTTTTGATACCAATTTGAAACTCTACAGTGATTGTAATACTTTATTGGAAGAGAACGATGATTATTGTAACGAACAATCTGAAATCACTTACGATATAACTGAAGATGAAACGATTTACATGAGGTGGATAGGAGAAAAAGTGTATAATAAAACATACACCTGGAACCTTTCTTATGATAATGCTACAATTATTAATAATTCATTCATAAAACCTTCAAGCAATGAGTTTAATATTGATTTAAGTAGTTACAACGATCAAACTGTGAGTATTAATGTTTATAACATTTATGGACAACAGGTGTTTTCAAAAACTTACACTGGAGGAAACTCACAACTTATAGGATTTAAAAGATTAGTCCCGGGAATTTATATCATTGAGTTTAGAGCAATTAATAATCAATTAATTACAAGACAAAAAATTCGTATCCCAAATTAAGAGACTATATAAATCATTCCTTTTTAATATACTTAGGATTAAATAAGAAGGTGAATTTTTAATTGATAAAGACAGCTGATCCCATTAAATATGTTAACTTTGCATCGAAGTAATAGGCAAAAATATCCTTTCAAGTAATTTTTAGTTCATTCATTTATCCTTTTATTGGCCTTTGTTTGTCCGCTTTACTAGTTCTATTTATTTCCTCATTACTTTCTAGATAATAATAACTTAAAATACATTGAATGGGGAGATCTCAAGAAACATTTGGTAAAAAAAACAAAGAACAAAAAAGATTGAAAAAACGCCAGGATAAGGCAAAACGAAAAGAAGAACGAAAATCGAATTCAAATAGCGGTGATCTTGACAGCATGATTGCCTATGTTGATGAGAATGGTGTTATTGTTGATACACCTCCTGATGTAAGTAAAAAAGAAAAGCTCAAAGCAGAAAATATTGAAATATCTGTTCCAAAAAAAGAAGATTTAGAGGATCCAATCAGAACTGGTAGAGTTGAATTTTTTAATACTGAAAAAGGATACGGTTTTATAAAAGACTCGGAAACTCAGGAAAAGTATTTTGTACATGTCAATGGTTTAATTGACAATATAGCTGTTGGGAACAATGTAAGCTTTGAGTTAGAAAAAGGACTAAAAGGTTTAAATGCTGTTCGGGTTAAAAAAACTAACTCTTAAAAAACAACTCAACCCCCCAAAAAAATACAACATTTTAATTATCCGAATTTACCGCATACTTGTATATATGCGGTAAATTATAAGGTTCATACAACAACTCCACTATAATTGTCTATTGTATTTATTAATAATCTTTCCACTGCTTTCTCCGTTTCTCGTCCTCTACATTTAATTTGAATATGCTTTGGGATATCTCCATACGCTTCTGCAAATGCTTCTACTGTTGCCGGAGAAGAAAACACGATTCCTTCAAATCGATCTAAATTTTGTTTTACAATAGCATTACTTTTAACCACATTATAAACCTGTAATTCTTTAACTCTATTTCCTAGCCTGCGCAAACCCTTTTGCAATGCCCCCGATGATTGATTAGAACAAGGAACCAAAACATTTTCTCCAAAAATTCGTTTTTTCCCATATGTTTCAAGCATACCATCAATTGATTCTCTATTACTCAAAGGGGCAATCACTAATCCTTTTTCAAATAAAGCTTTTGAAGTAGTTTTTCCTATTGAGTCAATCTCAATTCCCCCTAGGCTCCTTGCATCTAAACCACTATTATTCAAACAATTAAAAAAATGATATACAGCATATCTACTAGTAAAAACAATTCTATTATATTGAGTTAAATTAAATAACTCAGTATTAACTTCTTGATTATTTTTTAATGCTTCAATGGAAATTAGAGGAGTATGTACGTATTGACTCTTTGACTTTACCTCTTCTAAAGAAGCTCCAGTATATAACCATCTCTTTTGCTGCTCATTATAACCACCTGCAGTTTTCCCAACAATTATTATGGATGGAGAAGGTAAACCTGACCCGTTATGTTTTAAATCTGCTAAATCTCCTCTATATACCTTTTGTTGTGGTTTTGAAGCATTATGCACTATTCCAACTGGAGTATTTTCGTCCCATCCTTCATTAATAATTAAACCTGCCAGTTCTTTTTGATTTGATGCTCCCATAAAAAACACCAGAGTATCTGCCTTTGGTATTTTAAGTTTAATTAAATCGTGCCCAGATAAAAACACTACAGATGAAGACAAAGAACGCTCGGTAAAAGGTATTACAGCACTTGCAGCAGCTGCAAACGCGCTTGATATACCAGGAATAATTTCGGAATCAACAAAACGACTTTTTAAATAATGATATTCTTCTGCACCTCTTCCAAAGATTAAAGGATCACCCCCTTTTATTCTAACCACCCATTTTCCTTTAATGGCTTCTTGATACATTAATTCGTTGATTTTTTCCTGATCAAATTTATGCTCACCCTTACGTTTACCAACATATACTTTTTTAGCACAAAACTTCCTCAAGTATTCTTCATCTACTAAATCGTCATAGAAAATAACTTCCGATCTATATAAATTATACTCCGTTTTCTTAGTAAGCAAAAACTTATCTCCTGGACCAAAGCCGGCGAGCTTTACATACCCCCAATTAGTTCGCACATCAAGTACCGAAAATAATTCTTTTAAGCTTCTGTCCTGCTTTTTACCTACAATGGCTAAATAATTATTCTCTTCCTTATTTTCCTCACATGATTCAACCAAGGCAAATACCTCCAACTCATTATTTAATGGGTAAGGTAATTGTCTTGACCAATATATAAAAACGTCACTTTCATCAACAATAACCGACTCTTCTAATAAATCGTAAACACTAGTGTCTTTATCTTCAATCATGGATATACGTCTGCCCTTCCCTTCATTAATCCAATCGAATTTTACTTCTAGTCCATGATTGAAAGTAACATCGAAAATCTTTTCCTGAATATCAAGGATACTAATATTTGATTCTGCTATTACCTTAACTATACCCATATTGAATGTTTTAATTCATTGAATTCGTATTCTCCTCCAGAAATCCTTTAATAATATTCCGTAAATGAATTGAAGCTTTTACATCTTTACCGTTTGACCCTACAGCTACAGTCATTTCGTCTTGTTTAAAAATTGCCGGAGAAACAAAATCACTTAACTTCGGATTATCTGCTACATTTACCAAACAACCATATTTTTTAGCATCCAAACCAATTTGGTGGTTCAACTCATGATTATTTGTGGTTGCATATACTAATAAATATCCCCTCAAGTCTTCTTCAACATATTCTCTTTCTTCCAGTACAACACCCTTTATTCTTTTTAGTTCATCTAGAATGTGCGGTGCAATAACTTTGAAGTTTGAGGTAAAACGTTTTAACAACTGTACTTTATGTAATGCTACCTTACCGCCCCCTATAATTAATACCTGACGGTTAGTAATATTGATTGAAATAGGAAGAAATGTTGACATAACTAAATAAAATATTCTGGTTGTTTAGGTTTTTCTTTACCATATTTAACTCTATTCCATATTCGCTCATGGAAATAGTATAGAAACATTTTTGTGAAAACTTCTACTCCACTTATTGAAGCAGCAAGGCCTACCTTACCCGTAATCAAGTATGAGATTAAAAAAGTATCTAATGTTCCAGTAGCTCGCCACGATATAGTCTTTAACAGCGTTCTGTATCTTCTTTCTTTCATTAATATCAAATAAAAAGATTAATTAAGTTCTTTTACTTTCTCTTGGTGTTCGATAATTCCAACTCTGCCAACAAAATCACCAAAACGTTCACCTTTATTTCTTTCTTTTGCATATCTAGGTAACAATACTCTTAATTCGTCCAGGATTTCATCTTCACCTAAAGTTTCCTTATACAAGGTATTTAACCTTTCGCCTAAAAAACCTGCTCCCAAATACATGTTATACTTACCTAAAGAACGCCCTACAAAACCTATCTCCCCCAAGTAAGGTCTTCCACAACCATTTGGACAACCGGTCATTCGAATTAAGATATCTTCATTGCTAAGATTATTTTCGGCTAATATCTCATCAATTTTATCCATTAACGAAGGAAGGTATCTTTCTGCTTCTGAAAAAGCCATAGTACAAGTGTTTAATGCAACACAAGCAATTGCATTCTTTCGAGCTCCAGTAAGATTCCTTTTAGGCCAAATGTTATACTCCTTAAGTAAGAATTCAATCAATTTCCTATCTTCATCTTTTATTGCACCTAACACAAGTCCCTGATTACCTGTTAATCTAAAATCACATTTTTTAAGGTCTGCTATTTTTCTTAATCCTGATTTCAACCGATAACCAGGTTCATCTTTTACCCTACCATGCTCAACAAATAATCCTAAAAACCAATCTCCATTTTTTGCTCTTTTCCACCCAAAAACATCACCATTTCCCTTAAACCTGTATGTTTTAGGTTTAGACAATTGATATCCTAATCTTTTCTCTAATAAATTCTTAAACTCCTTAGGTCCAATTCTATCTATAGTATATTTGAGCCTGGCCTGTCTTCTATTCTCTCTATTTCCATAATCTCTTTGAAGTTTAACCACCTCTTCAACTACCTCAATTGTTTTATCATAAGGAATATAACCAATTACATCAGCCAACCTTGGATATGTATTGGCTTCGGTAAAAGTCATGCCCAAACCTCCTCCTATTGCAATATTAAAACCTTGCAATTCGTCTCCTTTACCAATCGCTATCAAACCAATATCATTCGAAAAAACATCTGTATCATTATAAGGTGGAATGGCAATTGCAATTTTAAATTTCCTTGGAAGATAAGTTTTTCCGTATATAGGTTCCTCATCTTCTTTTCCACTGACCAATAATTTACGGTTTAACCAAATTTCGTGATATGCAGTTGTTTTAGGCAATAGGTGCTCACTAATACTTTTGGCCATATTAAATGCAACTGGCACTAAAGGTGATAATCCTTCGTTTGTAGTACACATCACATTTCTGTTTACATCACCACAAGCTGCAATAGTATCCAACAATGTATCATTTATACCTTGCATGGTTTCTTTAAGCTTGCGTTTTAAAACTCCATGAAATTGAAACGCTTGCCTTGTTGTTAACTTCAGTGTATTATTCGCATGTGTTTTTGATAACTCATCGAATGCAATCCATTGATCGGCTGTTGCAACACCACCAGGTATACGCACACGAATCATAAAACTGTAAAGAGGCTCCAACTTTTGCCTTTTGCGTTCAACATCTAAATCCCGATCACTTTGCTGATAGCTTCCATGAAATTTAATTAGTTGTGTATCGTCCTCAGCAATAGCACCTGTAACAATATCATTTAAACTTTTTTCTAAAGTTCCCCTTAAGTAATTGCTTCGTAGTTTAATGCCCTCCACTTCAGATGGAGTCCATTCTGGAAAAACTTCTTTATTATTAATATCTGCCATTGTCTCTTAAATCATATTTTTTTAATACACATCCTCTTGAAAACGTCCGGTTGTCTTCAAATTTTTAAAGTAATCCTGCGCTTGCTCTTCTGTTAGATTCCCATATTTTTTAAGTATTTGTAAAAGAGCCTCTTTTACATCTTTGGCCATACGCTTCATATCTCCACACAAGTAGAAATGTGCCCCTTCGTTAAGCCATTTGTATAACTCCTCACCATTTTCATTCATTCTGTGCTGAACATATATTTTTTCTTCCTGATCCCGAGAAAAAGCCACATCTAACCTATCAACTAAACCGTCTTTCCTATATTTCAATAATTCGGTTTGATATAGAAAATCTGTCTCAAAATGCTGATCTCCAAAGAAAAGCCAGTTTTTACCCACAGCCTCATTTGCTTCTCGCTCCTGTAAAAAAGAACGGAATGGAGCAATACCTGTACCTGGTCCCACCATTACAACAGGAATTTCTTTGTTTTCGGGAAGTTTAAAACCCAGGTTAGGTTTTACCCTAACTTTGACAGTAGAACCTTCAAAAATATTATCGGCCAAATAACCAGAACAGACACCATTGCGATCTCTATCATTAAGATGGTAACGTACTGCTCCAACTGTAATATGCACTTCATCCGGATTATATTCATAACTAGATGATATTGAATAAAGACGCGCTGGTAGTTTTCTTAAAATAACTGGAATATCATCCACTTTCAATTCGGTAGGATAATCGTTAATCAAGTCAAGAAAATCAATACTATACAAGTATTCACTTAATTTTTGTTCATCTTTTATTAATCCATTTAGTTCTGACAATTGAGCTTTTTCTGCATATTTTTTTATTACAGGAATAGTAACAACAGTTAATTCAAATCTATCTACAAGTGCTTCCTCAATGTTAGTTTCTTCATTACCAACTTTTACTTTCAAATCTCCAGAAATATTTAACTTTTGCAATATATCATTAACTAAAACTTGATTATTTTTAGCTACTACTTCTAATGCATCACCTGGTTGATATTTTAATCCTGTTCCTTCTATATCTAATTCGATATGATAAGTTTCTTTTGCCGATCCCTTACCATTCAGCAATACCTTTTCTAAAACTTCTGCTTCTACCCACTCATCCGCAACCACTGCTGTAGTTACACTTTCTGTTTTTACAGATTTAATAATGTTTGCTGAATTATTACTAAACTTACTCAACACATTAGGTAAAACACTGGCAATATGATCTTTATAATCCACATCCAGCTCAACAAAATCATGAACACTATTAGCTCCAAGCTTTTCAAGTTGGTTAAAAATATCTTTACCTGTTTGACAAAATTTAGCGTAACTACTATCCCCTAAACCAATTACAGCATAATTTAAATTGATTTTTTTAGGTACCTTTTTACCGAATATGTATGCATAAAAATCTTCTGCTGATACTGGAGGCTCCCCTTCTCCATGAGTGGAAACAATGATTAGCAAATTTTCCTCTTCTTTTATTTTCCTTAGTTTATAATCCTGCATATTAAATGCATGAGCATCTATTCCTATATTTTTCGCTATTCCTAGAGCCTGCTCTGCTAATAATTTAGAATTACCTGTATGAGTTCCATATACAATGGTAAGTTTTACAGAATTACCTCCCTCTTCAAGTACTGAAGTCTGCTCATTATTTTCTGTAGCAACTCCTTCCAGTATTTTACCAGATTGATTTAAACCTGCCAAGTAACCAGATAACCAATACTTTTGTTCTGCAGACAAAGACGTATATAGCTTTTGAACTTGTTCTATTTGTTCCTTCGAAAATATATTGTTGAATCCCTGAATCATTTCTCTAAATTTTACTTACCCAAGCATAATTCATCCCTTAATTATAAGCAATAAAGCTCTATTAAGAACTTTAATACTTAATAAACACCCATTTTTGCTTAAAAACGAAAAGCACTATGCTTATTTACTATTTAATCAACCCATTAGTCATAGATTGATTAAATCTCGTAACTACTTAAATAGCGTTCTCCTGTGTCCGGAAGTACTACTACAATTCTTTTTCCTTTAAATTCTGGTCTTTTTGCCACTTCTATTGCTGCCCATAAGGCTGCACCTGAAGAATAACCACACAATATTCCTTCTTCTAAAGCTGCTTGGTGACAAGTATGAACAGCATTTGCATTCGATACCTTAACAACATCGTCTATTACATCTGTATTCAAATTAGCTGGAATAAAACCTGCTCCAATACCTTGAATTTTATGCGGTCCTGGTTGTCCGCCTGAGATTACAGGTGAATCTTCTGGTTCAACAGCTATAACTTTAAGGTTAGGATTTTTCTTTTTTATTTCTTCACCTACACCAGTAATCGTACCCCCAGTACCTACACCTGCTATAAAAACATCAATATTACCATCAGTATCTCTCCATATTTCTTCCGCTGTAGTACATCTATGGATCGAAGGATTAGCCGGATTATCAAATTGCTGAGGTATAAATGATTTTTCGTGTTCCTTTGCTATTTCCTGAGCTCTTTCAATTGCTCCTTTCATTCCTTGAGATGCTGGAGTTAAAACCAACTCAGCTCCAAACTTTTTAAGAAGCTTCCTTCTCTCAATGCTCATACTTTCAGGCATAGTTAAAATTAATCGATAACCTTTAACCGCTGCAACAAATGCTAATCCTACACCTGTATTTCCACTGGTAGGTTCAACAATAATTGTATCCTTATCTAATTTTCCATTTTTCTCAGCATCCTCAATCATTGCATAAGCAATACGATCTTTAACAGAAGATGCAGGATTAAAAAACTCTAGCTTAGCTATAACCTGAGCTTCACTTTTGTTTAGGCGATTAACTTGTACCAATGGAGTATTACCAATTAATTCTATTACGTTTTTTGCAATTCCACTCATTTTTGTATGTTTTTATATTTATTTACTATTTCGTTCGATTCTGTTACAAACATAGAGGTTGATTTTTTAAGTCACAATAGCAAAATACCTGTATTACATATTATTTTAGTATGCTTTATTATAAAATACAACAAACAACAACCTCTATCAACCTAAATATAAGCATTTTAAAAACAATACATAATCAAATAGTTATATCCTATATTTATAGTATGCAATTATATTCTTAGAATATATCAGTCTAAAAGTCAACATTTTTTAAATTTTACTTTTTTTAACTATTTAATTGTTAACCTTTTGAATTAATCATCGTTTAACTCGCCATTAAACACTAACTAAGTTTCATGCAAGATTATCTAAGAATTTTAACCATACTTATTTTTGCTATTATAGCTGGCTCCATTGTACTTCGTGTCTTATTTAAAAATAGTATTTTTCTCAGAATTGGAATAATTTGGGTATCAAACGTTTTCTTAATAGTAATTAATAGTAAAATACATTATTCACATCCTGAAAAATACCCTTTCCCAATTGCATTAGCAGCAGGACTAATTTTAACTGCATTGATGCTTTACTCTGTTTCTTTATGGGTACGCAAGCCTATGCTTGATTTAATAAGAATTATAAAAAAAACATCTACAGGTAACTTTGCTTCTATTGAAAAAAAGCAAATTAAGGAATTTGGAGAATTAAAAGATTTAAGTTACAACATTCTTGATCTCAAAAAATTTTTAAAAGGAACAATCTCAAAAATAAAATGCTCTGCAACAACAGTAGATAACATCGGTAATAGTTCTGGACAAATAGCTCAAAAATTATCATCGAGCAATAGTCAGCAAGCTAGCTCAATTCAACAAATATCTGCCTCAATGGAAGAGATGAATGCGAATATTGAATCGTCGCATTTCAACTCCCAAAAAACCCAACAGTTTTCGCTTGATGCAAAAAATAACCTGGAAAGAAGTAACCATAGCGCTATGCAACTTTTAACTGCTATGCAAGAAATGGGTAAAAAACTAGATATTATTGATGAGATTGCCAACGAAACAAACTTATTAGCTCTAAACGCATCGATAGAAGCAAAGCAAGCAGGTGAAGCAGGCAAAGGGTTTAATGTTGTAGCAGGAGAAATTAGATTATTAGCAGAAAACAGCAAAAAAGCTTCGGATGAAATCAAAGAAATTATTCACCTATGCAATACACTCTCTGAAAACGTAACTAAAGATATCGAACACACCATTCCAAGCATGAATAAAACAGTTGATTTAATGGAGGAGATCACCACTGCAAGTAGTGAGTTAAAATCAGGTTCGAACCAAATTACAGATGCCCTAAATGGCATTAATCAAATTACACAGTTTAACGCCAAACTTGCAGAAGAGATGTCCGTTAGCTCAGAAAAACTAACTTCTCAATCTAATCAACTTGTTAAAAACATCAATTCTTTTAAAATATAAAATTGTAATCAAGAAAATAAAACTGACTAAATATAATACATTAAACTCTCGTTTAAATCTTTATATTGCTTCTGAATATGAGATAGTTTCTTTTCGGAAAGCACACCTTTAACACCCACAATTGATTCATTTAAAACTAAACTAACAGCTTTTTGGTTGCTTGAAATATCACCCGTTACATCAATTTCCTTTTTATAGGCATCTTCTAGGCATTCAAAAACCATTAGTAACGAAATTTCTTCGGGAGGCAATCTTAATTTATAGCCACCCCCTGCTCCTTTTTTAACCTCAAGCAGCCCTGCTTTTTTCAAAGAAACAGCAATGGCTTCCAAAAATTTCATAGGAATACTATGTCTTAACGAAATTTGGTAAATTCCCATAAACCTACCTTCACTTAATTCGGCCAAAGCCAGTAAAAATCTTAATCCATACTCTGTTTTCTTCGAAAATTTCATAAATATTCAAAATACTTGTTAACACATACTTAAGCAATATGTAATGTAAACCAAGCAAACAATAAAATAGTTCACTAAGAATTAATTAAATAACGAATAACATTTTCTTACCTAAACCTATATTACAGATAGGAATATGCACTCTAGAAAGCTTCACCTAAGGTAAAAAAGAATCCTGAATCTCCATTATTAGAAATTCCATAATCAAATCTAAAACTTAATTTTTCTTTTTCCAACACCCTTACCCGAAGCCCTAATCCTCCCATAAAGTGCATTTTGTCAGTAACTGAAGAATCCCACTTATCAAATACGTTTCCAACACCAGTAAAAACCTCATACCCTAATCTCCACCATAAATGTGAACGATACGCTGCTTGGATATAAGCACTATTTTTATCTAAATATTTATATGGATGAGAGATTCCTCTAAACAATCTTTTTCCACCTAAACGAGATAATCTATAAAACGGAATATCTCCATCAGTAGATTTAAAATAAGCTTGCATTGCTAAAACTTGCTCATCCTCTCCAAGCTTTACATATTTTCGTGAATCAAATGTAAATGCTGAAAATGAATAATCTCCTAAAGATTCAGGGTAATATGCATATGCTAGAGAAATAAAAGATCCATCATTGGGATACACTATACTATTTCTATTATCAAAACTTGCAATTGGCCCAATTCCAGCAATGTTGCCACCATCAAATCCAATAACATTTTGATTCAACAATCCAACCCCAACATCTTTGATATCGTAAATTCCAATATCATAATTAACACCAATGAATACCTCTTTACTTACTCCCTTCATTATTTTCCCAACAAACTCAAGCTTTTTAACTTCTATATCGGTAAAAATACTTTTATCGGATGTATTACCTAAGTTATAGAATTGATCAGGCATCCACTGATAGAGCCATTTGTTTCGTATATACCAACTACTTTTTGTATAAAAATCCGATGTAAAATCAAATTCATACATCCCACTTGTAGAGTATATTATCGAAGGTGCTATATTTGAAGGTCTAAAATAATCATCCCCCTCTTGTTTTCCTCCTAAATAAAACCTCCACACCGGCATTATACCTATCTCTAACTTAGTACGCTCCTCATATCCAACTAGAGGTAGTACAAAAAATGTATATTTTTCTCTTTCAAAAGTGACTAAATCCACCCCCCAGTCAGCAACCTCTGCCATTTTATTTAAAAAACCAGGAACATTACTATCTTTCTCACTCTCTTTATCCTGTCCATTTATTATTGTTATCATTAGTAACAATAACCCTACTAAAATAAATCTTAACACAATTGTCTTTATCCCCAAAACTAACTTATTTAATCTCAGCAAAAGCTTGCTGAAAGTCCTCAATTAAATCTTCAACATCCTCTATACCCACCGATAACCTTAACATAGTATCTCTAACATCCATCTGCACTTTTTCTTCTATCTCAAATTCGGAGTATATAGTCGAACATGGATGAATAACCAAAGTTTTATTATCATTTAAATTTGTTGCCCTCCTCACTAAATTAAGCGCATCCATAAAGTCAAAACAACTTTTCTTATCCTTAAGATCAATAGTCATTACAGCACCTGGTTTACCCGAAAATTGCTCTTGACTTAATTGATACGAAGGATGATTTTTCATAGCTGGGTAATTGACATCCACTACCTTTTCATGCTCCTTAAAATAATCCGACAAAGCTAAGCAGGTTTCAACACACCTATCAACTCGTAAAGCTAAAATATCGAGCCCCATGTTTAAATAATGTGCCATATGGGCTGTTAGGTTACCTCCCAAGTGTCTAAAAATCTCCTTTCTTATTCGAACAATTAACGCATCCTTTTTAAATTTATTATCCCAAGATTTAAGAGCAGGAAGTTTGCTCCAATCAAAAATACCATTATCAATTACAACTCCTCCAATTGCACTCGCCCCCCCGGAAATAAACTTGGTTGAAGACATTACTTCAATATCAACACCAAAGTCGACAGATTTAAAAACATAAGGAGGAGTTAAAGTAGAATCTGTTACTACTGCAACATTTTTAGCATGAGCCAAAGAAGTTAGCTGCGCTATATCAACCACTTCTAACTGAGGATTTGTAATGGTTTCAAAAAACAACACCCTGGTTTTTTCATCTATGCTTTTTTCCACTTCCTCAATATTACACATATTAACAAACCTCACTTCAATACCCCAGGTTGTTAAGGTATTCTTTAAAAAAGCATAAGTATGCCCAAAAAGATGGTTAGATGATACAATATTACCTCCTGGTTCTACCAATGAAAGAAGAGTATTAGAAATAGCTGCCATACCCGAAGACAATGCTATCACTCCATAAGCTCCAGTGATACTTTTAAGTTTATGTTCGAAATATTCAACTGTTGGATTTGATGTCCTGCTATAAACATGTGCACTTTTTTCGCCCAAGAAAACCTCTTCTATTTCCTCCGAAGATTCAAATTCATATGCAACCCCATCGTAAATTGGCATATGCAAAGCATTATAAGCATCTTTTTTAGGAAACTTAGTATGAACTGATTTAGTTGTATAACCTTTTTTATATGTCATAAGAATTAATCATTTACCTAAATAGCAAAAATAATAGCTCAAGTTTAAGTTAGCATTGTATTTTGCATTATTAAATTTCAATAATAAAGAAATCTTAATGGATTGGAGTCATGAGTCGAAAGATTGTAGAAACATATTTTCATTTATACGCAGATTCATTTCGGACTTCACACTTCCTCCTCTAACCAAAAAATATTTACTTGTTAGGTGACGAAGTCACTTATACTACGCAATTATAAACTACAGTAAAAATAACTTAAACATTTTATCTCTTGCTCTCAACATCCTTTGCCGTAACCAAATCTTTAATTGCTTCACTATCGCTCCTGATATAATTAATTACATCAGCAATTTCCTGATTGCTTAAGTTTCTATAAGATGCCATTACTCCTTTATATTTTATACCCTCAACAACTATTTCTTCACTCATTCCATTTAACAAGATATTAATCAAATAATCTTTGTCGCCAACAACTCTTTTTGTATTTTTTAGTGGAGGAAAAACTTTAGGAATTCCCATTCGATTTGCCTGATGACATGCCTTACAATTTCTATCATAAACTAATTTTCCTGCATCAAACCTATTATTTCTTTTTTTTATTGACGATGAAGGTGTTGACCATTTCTTCTCCTCTTCCTCTTTCTCTTTTTTTTGATTACAACTCACTAAAATTAAACCTATTAAAACAATAAGAGCAACAATATTTTTCTTCATAATATAAAACAAATACAATACAATTCTACTTAACTGTATTTTTTATTAAAAAAACACCTTATATTTATATGTACAATTAACTAAAAATTCATTACTATACTACTCATATCTTTATACAACTTTTTATCAAAGTCAACGTTAAAGTAGTTTGAAAATAGTTTTTTGAACCAATTAGTCAATAAACATTAGCTCAACAAAATTGTTTTCAGCGAGTAAATATGGGAAAAAAAATATGCATGGCAACAGTTATTAAATTGATATATTTGCCGGCCTTAAAAAATAGAATATGACCATAAAATTAAGAATCATTTCGGGAGAGGATGAGGATTTTTTGAGAGATGTGGAAATTAGTGGAAAGGCAACTTTTCTCGATCTACATAATTTTATGCAAGACATTTTGCAGTTTGACGAAGGTCAAATGGCATCGTTTTTTATGACCGATAACGAATGGCAAAAAAACGAGGAAGTTACTTTAATAGACATGGCTTTAGATGAATCGGGCAATTCATTTGTAATGTCGGACACCTCACTCGAAATGCTTATTTCAGAAAAAAAACAACGTCTTATATATGTATTTGATTTTTTTAGTGAAAGAAGTCTTTTTATAGAAGTATACGAGATTGATCCACAAGTAGAATGTACTAATCCCAAATGTTTAAAATCAAAAGGTAATGCACCTCTACAAGTAGATTTAAGTGAAGTACTTGGAGAAGGAGATGCTGTACATGACAAATTAGATGCAAAATATGAGAATGATGTTGATGAATTGAATGATGCTTACGATTTGAACGATTATTCTGATACTAATTTCGATACAGACTCTATGATTACATATAGCGACAATCTGGATGATTTATAATAATTAGAAATACTTCGAAGTCGAGAATATTTTTTGATGCAAAAAACATTAATAGTTTTAGTAGGGCCAACGGGCATCGGCAAAACCAAAACAAGTATTAAAATTGCCAATTATTTCAAAACAGAAATCATATCAGCAGATTCCAGGCAAATTTTTAAAGAAATAAAGATTGGAACGGCATCACCTACTAAGGATGAACTTTCTGCTGCCATTCATCACAACATTGGTACTCATTCTATTTATGATTATTATAGTGCCTGGGAATTTGAACAAGATGCTTTAAAGATTTGTGAAAACCTCTTTAAAAAACACGATTATTTGGTGCTAACAGGTGGATCAATGATGTATGTGGATGCCGTTTGCAAAGGCATTGACGAACTACCAACCATAGATCAGGAACTTAGAGATGATTTAAAAAAACAATATGACGAAGAGGGAATAGACTCAATAAGAAGGCAGCTTAAACAATTAGATCCCCTATTTTACGATCAGGTTGACTTAATGAATCATAAAAGAGTAATTCATGCTGTAGAAATATGCCTGATGACCGGAAAACCTTATAGCTCCTTAAGAACTAATACAATTAAACAACGCCCTTTTAAAATGGTGCAAATTGGATTAGAAATGGAGAGGGAAGAAATTTATAACCGTATAAACAAAAGAGTTGATTTAATGGTAGAAGAAGGACTTGTAGAAGAAGCTCGAAACTTTTACCCACAAAAAGAACTAAACTCCTTAAATACCGTAGGCTACAAGGAACTATTTGCTCATTTTGACGGAGAATACAACCTAGATAAAGCCATTGAATTAATTAAAAGAAATACTCGCAGGTATGCCAAAAAACAACTTACCTGGTTCAAACGAAATAAAGAAATAAAGTGGTTTCACCCCGATGAATCAGATAAAATGATTAAATTTATACTTTAAGAAATGTAAAGATTTTTGCACCGGGCAACTTTATTCTTAACTAATATTCGCGGTTTACACTTTCTGTCCGGTGCTTTTTTTCGCCAAAACTACCGTATGAAAAGAATCTTCAGTCCATTTTTCTTGTTTGAAAGAACCCCAAAATTGAATTTCGTAAAATTGCTCTTGCAACATTTTACTCAACGATTCCTTTAATACTGGGATCAAAGGAGTCGATTGTTTATAAGATTGTTCGGATTTTTTATCTTTTAGTACAGTTGAGAACTGTATTATGCCATGAGATTCTGAAATATAATTTCGTTCAAAAATATAATTATCACTTTCTATTGTTGGAAGTTGAGAAATCTTGTTTTTAAGTACCCTATCATAGTTTACTACCTGAATTAACAAATAACCTTCAGGCTTTAAAACTTTAGTAGCTGAATTTATAAAACCCTTAACTTCATTTTCACTTGGTAAATGAGCCAACGTATTACCCAAACAATATGCAAAATGAAAACTTTCTTCCGGGAAACTTTTGTCAAACTTTAACAGGTCATCAATAGAGAATTCAACATCAATTGCCTGAGGGCATTTTTCTTTGGCTTTTTCAATCATGGTTTCATCCAAATCAAAAGCCCTTACACTAGCACTCCTTCTACCTAACTCAACTGCTAAACTTCCCGTTCCACAACCACAATCCAATACACTTTTTCCCGATAAATTACAAAATACACCTTCAATTAAACCGGCCTGTATCTTATTTAACGGAAATAATTCGTCATAAGCCTTTACTATTGAACTATAAAAGGACATGTACTTATTGATTTAAAAACTTCTCTATCTGATATTTATTTCTATCTGGACTATTGCGCGAAACCAATTCTGCTAAAAAACCAGCCAAAAAAAGTTGTGTTCCTATTATCATGCAAGTTAATGCAATATAAAAATATGGGCTTGAAGTTACCAAAGGTTCTGCAATACTATTATATACACAATATAACTTGTGTCCTCCTAAATACAATGCAGAGAAGAAACCCACCACAAACATTAATGTACCTAAACTACCAAAAAGATGCATAGGTCTTTTTCCAAACTTCGAAATAAATGTAACTGAAAGTAAATCAAGAAATCCCTTTAAAAAACGTTCTATTCCAAATTTAGAAACACCATATTGTCTCTCCCTGTGAACAACTACCTTTTCGCCAATTTTATCGAAACCATTGCGTTTTGCTAAAATTGGAATATAGCGATGCATTTCGCCATATACCTCAATACTTTTTATTACTTCTTTACGGTATGCTTTTAAACCACAATTAAAATCATGAAGATAAATACCCGAAATCCAACGAGCCGTTCTATTAAAAAACTTACTTGGAATAGTTTTACCTAGAGGATCATACCTCTTCTTTTTCCACCCACTTACCAAATCGTACCCCTCCTCCTTAATCATTCGGTACAACTCAGGTAATTCATCCGGATTATCCTGCAAATCTGCATCCATTGTTATAACCACATCTCCTTCTGCTGCTTCAAATCCACTAAAAAGAGCTGCAGATTTACCATAGTTTCTCCTGAATTTTATACCTTTTACCTCTTGGTTCTCTGATGCTAATCCCTCAATTACCTTCCAAGAAGTATCATTACTTCCATCATCAACAAAAATAATTTCGTAGGAAATGCCAAGGGGAGTTAAAACTCCCCTTACCCATTTATGTAACTCTGTTAACGATTCTTCTTCATTAAAAAGCGGTACTACAATAGATAAATCCATTCTTAATCTTTTCTATCTAAATACTATCTAATACATTACTAATTTCTGGATCTTTTTTTAAGATGGCAGAAATAATTAAAGAAAATATCAATCCTAGAATAACAGATCCCACTATCCCCATCAATGCCATTGATAAAGGACTCATCATGGTGCTCATCACTCCTTCCATTTGTTCTAATTGAGCTTCTGATACTCCTGCCTGCATTTGTTGCTCCTGAACTACAGCCATTAATTCTTGATGTTTAGCAGGATCTATAAAAGCAAAGAAAACATAAGTGAAAACTCCAGATACAATACCTCCTACTAAAGATATTAAAACACCAACCCCCAATCCTTGTCCATACCTCATAAAACCCTTGTTCTCCTTTTCTTTATAGTGCTTAAGTCCTAAAAAAATAAAAACAGCTAAGATTAAATATCCCAAGTATCCAAAAGCTTTGTTTCCTAACAAACCTCCATAATAGGTAATTAAACCAAATACAATTGAAGCAATACCTAAATAAAGACCATAAGTATAGACAGTAGATGATTTTGAAGCTGCTTGTTCCATAAGTTAATTTTTTATTTAGTTAAGATTAGAATTCTGTCAAAGATAAGCTTTAAATATTCTGTTCATAACAAATAGAGTGAAATTCTTAACACCCCCATTAGAAAACAATATAAAATGAAATTTGAGAAAAAATAATATAAAAACAATCTACTGATAACAAAGGGATTAAAATTATCTTCAAAAAAAAGTTCATATTTTTTTAGTTTTTCACTTGTCACGTATACTATTTTTTCTACTTTTGCATCCGCTAAAGCACGGGTAAGTCCTGTACGACCAGCTCCTATTGAACTCCCCCAGGGCCTGACGGCAGCAAGGGTAGATGGTTGAGCGGTGCGATGCAGGTAGCTTACCCACCCGCCAATGTAGCTCAGCTGGCTAGAGCAGCTGATTTGTAATCAGCAGGTCGTGGGTTCGAGTCCCTCCATTGGCTCTTAGTTTTCTAAACGTTGATAACTAAGCATTGAATTTGTTTTTTTGGGGAGATACCAAAGTGGCCAACTGGGGCGGACTGTAACTCCGCTGACTTTCGTCTTCGTAGGTTCGAATCCTGCTCTCCCCACTTTAATGTGCCAATGTAGCTCAGCTGGCTAGAGCAGCTGATTTGTAATCAGCAGGTCGTGGGTTCGAGTCCCTCCATTGGCTCAGCATGTTTCATGCGGAAGTAGCTCAGCTGATAGAGCATTAGCCTTCCAAGCTAAGGGTCGCGGGTTTGAATCCCGTCTTCCGCTCTACAAAGCCATTCGAAGTAATTCGAGTGGCTTTTTTAATTCTATAGTACCTTTTTACTTCAAAAAGACTATTTTTGGTATAATTAATTTTCCAGACGCGTTATACAAAACAACATTTTATTCATGTATCTTAAGATTTACGAAGAAAATCCCAATCCCAAAGACATCAGAGCGGTAGTTGAGGAATTGAGAAAAGGAGCTGTGGTAATATACCCTACCGATACAATATATGGTATTGGATGCGATATAAAAAACGCTAAAGCGGTTGAAAAAGTAGCCCGCATCAAAAATATAAATTTAAAAAAGGATCACCTCTCTTTTATTTGCCACGATCTAAGTCATATATCCGAATATGTAAAAAGCATAGACAATGCTACCTTTAAAATAATGAAGAAGAATCTGCCTGGTCCTTTCACGTTTATTTTAAATGCAAACACTAACGTTCCTAAAATATTTAAAAACAATAAAAAAACCGTGGGCATAAGGGTTCCGGACAATAATATAATACGGGATCTAACTAAGGAATTGGGGCATCCTATTTTAAGCACATCCGTTCTTGACGATGATGAAGTAATAGAATATACAACAGATCCTGAATTGATATACGAAAAGTTTCAAAACCAAGTAGATATTGTAATCGATGGAGGTTACGGAAATAATATTCCTTCCACCGTTGTAGACTGCACACAAGGTGATTTTGATATATTAAGGGAAGGTAAAGGGGAGTTAGAATATTAATTATACTTAAGAACCGTAGCTCCTAAATTAGCTTTACCATTATTTAGAGTTCTTGCCCACCCTCTTCTCTCCAGTTCTTTTGCGATGTTACGATTTAAAAAACCGTGGGTAACCAAAATAACCTGTTGGCTATGCACACTCTTTTGAGTAATGAAATTTACTGCTTTTTGCGTTCTCTCTTTAGCCATTCTATACGATTCAACCCCATCCTTCTTTAATCCAAACAACCACAAAGTTCTTGAAATTATAGTCCAGCCTTTATATGGGAGCAACAAAGGCCACCTGACAATATGCAACTCATACTCGTTTAACAGGGGCATAGAAACAAAAGTCACCGAATCTCCCAATAAACGAAAAGCTGTTTCCTTAGAACGATATAATACACTCGTATAAACAGTATCGGAACTTATTGTAGGTAATTGTAATAAAACTTCACTTGGAATAAAATCATTAATGGGCGAAACATCATAGTTCATTCGATATTCTGCAGCTCTTTTAGCCCTCATCCAACCTTTAGCTTCCATGTCAACTTTAGCATGTCTAATTAAAACAATCTCTTGTCCCATCAAATTTGTCAAATAAAATAATAGTAACGATAAAAAAAATACTTGTTTCAAAATTTATACATTTTGATATCCATTAAACCAAACCACCAAATAAATAACATTTCTCTCCTTCTAAATTAGTACAAATGTTGATCTTTGCATTATAAATAGTTACCTCTTTACTACCCAGTAGTGAGTTCATAAAGTAATAAAGTTGAAAGTTAAAAGTCGCCCCAAACAAAACAATAGCTTAGAACACTGAATACGTGCAATATACAAACACAGTGGATCAATTGGTTTTGACAGACCTATTACCTTTTATTTTTTGAACAATACCTAGTGATTACTTTCATCTTCAATCTCAAACCGATTATAAGTCTCAAACTTCCACATCTCCACCACATTTTTCATAGATACTTCGTAAGGTTTATAGTTACGGTTGGTCGATATCAACAACAATGTTTGTGCTTTTTCTATTTGTTTATAAACTAATTTAAAAACAATTCCATCATCCCGAGTAACAACAACACAGGGCGTACCATCTTTAATATTTTCCCAGTTTTGAATATAAGAACAGGTTACCCACGAACCTTCTGGAACTGGCAACATAGAATCTCCTTTTATTTGGAAAGTACGATAGGTTTTTTCTTTAGGTAAAAATGGTAATGAAAATTTCTCCAATGAACTGATAAATTCCAAATCACCATAACTAGCAGTATAACCAGCTTGCGCTTTTACCGGAACCATCTCAATATTTTCTTTTCCTTCGCTATTTACCGAAATAGTTAACAAACGTAGTTTTTTACCCGTTACGTCAATATCAAAACCATCTTCAATCTGCGAAAGCTGGAATTCTGATAATGCTTGTAAGTCATATCGCACCAATGCATCAATAGATACATTAAAAAACTCTGCAAATTTAATCAACACTCTAAATGGAGGTTGAATATTTTTTTCGTAACCTGCCAATGTGGTTCGGGTAAGCTCCAGTTGCGCTGCCAAATCAGCCTGTGACAATTTTCTGCGCTTACGTAAAAATTTAATATTCTCCGGAAAAAACATAGATTTTAGTTTTAAAGTTAAAATTTCATAGCAAAAAGTTTTGGTTAAAATCGATTTTTACAATACTTAATTTACACAGGCTAAAGCCTGTGCCTAGTGATACACCCCAATGTCAGTTATAACTAGCCTTAGGATTTACACTAGGGTATATCATTATCCTCCTCCATAGGACTTTAGCTAAAATCTTTCTTTATAATATCAAATCCATAGCGCTTTATAAATTGTTCATATTCTTGAGAAAAAGAAATTTTCTTATGGTGTTCTTCCTGACTAGCAATATATTGCCTTACAACCTGCAACTTATCATCTCCTACACCAATTACCATGTATTCACTTTGCCATTGAAAATGATACTTACTTAAACCACTCTTATTGATCCAGTGTGACGATTCTCCTTTTAGCAGCTGGGCTATCTTTCCAATACTTAATTCTTCATTTAGAGATATTAAACAATGAACATGATCTACATATCCATTAATAAAATCGATATAAATATTTTTTGAGAGTGCATTTTCTTTAATATGATTAAATACTTTACCCCTTATATCATCCATTAATAAAGGTTCTCTATTTTTTGTTGACCAAACAAAATGGACATATATTTTTACAAATGACATATTGTTAAATTTTCATTTAGTTATATTATTAATTTATATTTCGGTTAAAACCGATTCTTATACTGTCTAATTTTTGTACGGGATAAATCCCGTACCTAGTGATTCTAAAAGCATTATTACACCTAACATCTTGTAGTTGTAAAAACAACTTAACAATGAACCATAATTAGCCCTTGGATTTATCCTGAAAAACTCTTATAAATGGCATATCATCAGATTGTGGTTAAACTACAAATTTATGTTTCGGTTAAGACCAATTTTTACAATGCTTAATTCACACAGGATAAAGCCTGTACCTAGTGACACACTCCAATGCCAGCTATAACTAGCCCTTGGCTTTAGCCTGGGGTATATTGTCCATCATACACATTGGGCTTTAGCCCAAACATAAAAAACCACTTCTTCTTCCAAATATAAAAAATATTGACTAAATTATAGTAGTTTTTTTGACGATATTTTCGACAATCATGAATAGGACTATTTTACATTTGGATTTGGACACATTCTTTGTGTCGTGTGAGAGATTGTTGGACAGCAAACTAAACAATCGGCCAGTATTAATTGGTGGCACTTCGGACAGAGGAGTAGTAGCAGCTTGTAGTTACGAAGCTCGCGCATACGGCATACACTCAGCTATGCCTATGAAAATGGCCCGGATGTTATGTCCGGATGCTGCAGTAATTAGAGGAACAACTGGAGCTTACAGTAAATTTTCGGATAAAGTAACTGAAATTATCAGAGATCGCTCTCCCCTTTTTGAGAAATCATCTATTGATGAATTTTACGTGGATATTACCGGAATGGATCGCTTTATAAAAGCCAGCTATCAATGGTCGAAGGAACTTAGGGAAAAAATTATAAAAGAAACTCATTTACCTATTTCATTTGGACTTTCTACAAGCAAAACTGTTTCTAAAGTAGGCACCGGAGAGGCAAAACCCAATAACCACATCCAAATTCTCGAAGGAACAGAAAAACCTTTTTTAGCTCCGCTCTCTGTAAAAAAAATTCCGATGGTGGGCGACAAAACCTATCACAAGCTCAGAACCTTAGGAATAGAAAGAGTAAGAACAGTACAAGAAATGCCCATAGAACTAATGGAACGAGTATTAGGTAAAAATGGTACTGTTATTTGGAAAAAAGCTCAAGGTATTGATAACACTCCGGTTGTTGCCTGGCACGAACGTAAGTCAATTTCTACTGAGCGCACCTTTGAAAAAGATACTACCGACGTTATTCTGCTCCGAGGTATTTTGATAACCATGGCCGAAAATCTGGCTTACCAACTTCGCAATAGTAACAAACTTACAGCTTGTGTTACTCTAAAAATTAGGTATTCCGATTTTCAGACCTATACTAAACAAAAACGAATCCCCTATACATCGCTGGACCACACACTTATTGCTACTGTGCTGGACTTATTTGAAAAAATGTACCAACGAAGGGTATTGATTCGGCTAATAGGAGTACGTCTGAGTCACTTGGTAGGAGGAACTTACCAAATTCGCCTGTTCGAAGATTCGGAAAAGATTATAAAACTATACCAAGCCATGGATCGTGTGCGAAATAAATATGGTAAAAATTCATTAAAACGAGCCGTGGGCATGGATACTATAAGCATTGGCAATATGAATCCTTTTAATGGACAAACTGGAGCTTTCAGTAAACAATCTACTGGAAACAATGACCTGTTAACTGGGATCAGTAAGCAGTGATCAGTTTAACAGGAAGAAGGGAGAAAGGAACAAGGAGGAAGGGAGCTGAAAAGGACAACCTTTAAAGCTGATGGGTTAATTATTTTAAGTGTTTTTTATTTAGAAGATCGTTAGAATAAAGACAAAAGACATGAGACTTATTTACAAGATACTTAACATCAACTACTTAAACAATACTGCGCCACTTCAATTGCTTAAATTTCAACACCTTACAAAAATTAACGAACTATTGTTTATTGTTTTATGCTTTTAAATTGTCATTCATATTATAGTTTTAAATACGGAACTCTTTCTGTAGAAGAACTGTTAAATGAGGTTAGCAAGGGGGGCTATTCTACAGTGGCTCTAACTGATATTAACAATACAGCCTCAAGTCTTAATTTTGTACGACTAGCTGCTGAACACAATATTCGTCCTATTGTTGGAGTAGATTTTAGAAATGGGGTTCAACAACAATATGTAGCTATTGCCCAAAATACCGAAGGCTTTAGGGAAATTAATGAGTTTTTAACTCCCCATCTCCATAACAACCAAGCCTTTTCCCCTAAAGCACCTGATTTCGAAAATGTTTTTGTGATATATCCTTTTCAATCTGAACTCAGAGAATTAGAAGATTATGAGTATATAGGTGTAAGTGCTCAGGATTTAAAGACTCTCCCTTTTTCTCCTTGGTGTAAACACGAAGATAAACTGGTAATATTACAAACTGCTACTTTCCGCAATAAGCGCGATTATAATATTCATCGTCTGCTACGAGCTATTGATAAAAACACTTTGCTAAGTAAACTCGACGAAAAGGAACAAGCCAGTTTCAAAAATCAATATATAAGCAAGCAAGAGTTATTAGAAATATATTACTACTACCCTCAAATAGTTGATAATACAAAAGGTATTCTTGATGCATGTAGCATGGACTTTGAGTTTAAAAAAAATAAAAACAAAAGTGTTTTTACTGATTCTGAAGAAAATGATTTTAAATTATTAAAAGAAGAAGCATACAACGGTTTAAAGTATAGGTATGACGAAGTTACAGATAAGGTTTTAGAACGTTTAAACAAAGAATTAAGCGTAATTCGGAAACTAAATTTCTGTTCTTATTTCCTTATTAATTGGGATATAGTACAATACGCACAAAAAAAAGGCTACTATTACGTAGGGCGAGGAAGTGGAGCTAATAGTTTGGTAGCCTATCTTTTACACATCACTAATGTTGACCCTGTAGAACTGGATTTGTATTTCGAGCGCTTTATCAACCCGTACAGAACCTCACCTCCCGATTTTGATATTGATTTTTCGTGGACTGACCGTGATGATATTACACGATATATATTTGATACATACAAGGATCACGCAGCCTTAATGGGTACTTTTATTACTTTTAATCATAAATCGGCTTTTAGGGAGATAGGTAAAGTATTTGGTTTACCCGAGGAAGAAATTACCCTACTACAAAATAACCCCAATCCTAATAATGCCGATGAGTATGGGAAATGGGTTATCCGCTATAGTGAGTATATAGTTGATTTTCCTAGCCATTGCAGTATTCATGCGAGTGGTATTTTAATATCAGAAAAGCCAATCAGTAACTATTCATCCACAGAACTCTTGCCTAAGGGTTACCCCTCTACACAATTTGATATGTATATTGCTGAGGATATTGGCCTGCATAAATTTGATATTCTTAGCCAACGAGGACTGGGAAAAATAAAAGACACACTCTCCATTATCAAGCAAAATCATGGTGTAGATATTGATATTAACAACACCAAGCCATTTATGACAGACTCCCGCGTAAAGCAATTACTAAAAAAAGGACGAACTATAGGTTGCTTTTACGTGGAATCACCAGCTATGCGCATGTTACTTACCAAGTTAAAAGCCGAGGATTATAAACGCCTGGTAGCTGCCAGTTCCATCATCAGACCAGGAGTTGCTAAAAGTGGAATGATGCGAGAGTATATCATTCGTTTTCAAGACGAAAAAAAACGAGAAGAAGCACAAAAAGCTTTGCCTGAATTATACAGTATTTTAGAAGAAACCTACGGGGTAATGGTGTACCAGGAAGATGTTATTAAGGTTGCTCATTATTTCGCTGGTCTGTCATTGGACGAAGCTGATGTTTTACGCCGGGGAATGTCGTGGAAATTTCGTCAGCGAAACGAGTTTTGGAAAGTAAAAAACAAGTTTTTTTCCAACTGCAAAGAAAAAGGTTACACAGAAAAAGTAATACAAGAGATTTGGCGACAGATAGAAAGCTTTGCTAACTATGCTTTTGCCAAAGGTCACTCAGCCAGTTATGCTGTAGAAAGTTTCCAGGCACTTTATTTAAAAGCCTACTATCCATTAGAATACCTGGTTGCCACTTTAAATAATGGCGGTGGATTTTATTCGGCACAATTATATTTGCATGAGGCTGTTATGCATGGAGCCAAAATAGAAGTTCCTTGTGTTAATCACAGTTCAAAAGAACATATTATACATGGCAACACTATCTTCCTTGGATTTTATATATTAAGAGACTTAGAAAAAGAAGTAATAAAAAACATTATTATCGAAAGAAACAATAATGGTTATTTTACTAATTTGAGAGAGTTTATAAAACGTATTCCCATTAGTTTGGAACAATTAATTATTCTCATCCGTATTGGGGCATTTAGATTTACGGGTATTGGAAAAAAAGAACTGCTTTGGGATGCACATTTTTTATTAGGTCATAATAAAAAAACGAAACCAGAAAAAACTCTATTTCAGGCCAATGTAAAAGAATTTCAACTTCCTGCGCTCTGGAAACATCGTTTAGAGGATGCTTTTGACGAAATGGAGCTTCTTGGTTTATCCATTTTATCGCCATTTGAACTATTAAAAGATGAACTTTCCTCCTCTTTAAAAGCTTGCCATTTACCCCAACTTATTGGTCAGCTAGTTCGCATTGTAGGATATTTAATTCATCGTAAACCCACCCGTACTTCCAACGGAAAAACCATGTATTTTGGCACCTGGATTGATTTAGACGGGCACTGGTTAGATACTGTTCATTTTCCTCCTGCAGCAAAAACATATCCTTTCCGAGGACCCGGATGTTATTGCATTGAAGGAATTGTTGTTGAAGAATATGGATTCCTTAGTGTTGAAGTCACTCAAATGGAACGTATGCCTAATTTTAGCCTGGAAGATGTTTAAATAACTTGTAATAAGTTCATAAAGTAATAAAGTCGAAAGTTAAAAGTCGACTCAATAAAATAATAGCTCAAAACACTGAATTCAAACAAAATATAAACATTGTGATTCAATTGGAATTAACAGGTCTATTCCATTAATATTTTTGGCTAAAACTAATTTTCATCTTGGTTATATCGCACGGGATAAATCCCGTGCCTAGTTAGTGTTTTTTAATGTTTGGAGTACCTTAGTAGTTATAAGTTTATCTTATTCAAATTCAAGCCTTCGCTCTGAATAGAACGTGCAAACTTAACTGCGGGTAAACCAAATACCATCATATAACCAATTTGATGATCTTCGGGAATTCCTAAAACTGTTTTTAATTGAGGATCTATCTGCTCAAACACCACTTTTGCCAGTCCATCCCAAAGCGTTCCAATACCCATAGCATTAGCCATTAACTCAAAATAACTTAACGAAATTACGCAATCAGATGGTCCATTGGAATTGGCTTTTGGCGTCGATGCCATAATCATATGCGGAGCATCCCTGAACAAAACATCTACACCTTTTTCTTCCCATAAAGTTTGAAAGTTACCAAACATAGCTAAAGCTGGCAACAAAGCACCTTCCTCTTTCACCTTTTTAATAGCATCATAAACCAATACTCTTACTTTAGATAATTGCTGTTTTGTATCAGCAACAGTAAGCAAAACCTGGTTTTTATTATGTCCTGTAGGTGCATAGGCTGCTGTTGGTAAAAGTTCCTGAAGTTGCTCCTGACTTATCTCTTCCTTTTTAAACCTGCGGATTGAACGACGAGTTTTTATCAATTTCCCCAATTGATCTGAAGAAAGCACTTCTCCATCAACTGGTATACTGTCTTCCGGATTTTTACCCAAAATTGATAATGCTCCTGTTGGACAAATAGCCAAGCAGTGCTGACACTTAATGCAATTTTTCTCTTTTTCTTCCTTTATTTCCGGAATCCCGTTTTTTCCGTTAATAATTAAAGTAGGGCATTCTTTAGAACACATACCACATTGGGTACATTTAGCTTTATCAATCTTAAAGTCGAGCATGCTTAGCTTTATTAGTATTTACTTTTTTCAAACTATTTATGATTAATAGTTCGTTAGTTTTTAGTCATTAGTCATTGGTGATATTTGCAAAATCTTAATATCAATTATTTTACAACCCTACAAACACTATATAGTCTTTGCAAGAAAACGCCAAATTACTCACGAGTGCTAATTCTTATGTGTTCGTGATCGTTGATTCTGCGTTACACTTGCCAGAAAAATACTTATTTACACAAGTTAAACTCCGCTTTTTCTGGCTTCGCAAGCCTTGTTTTTAACGCTTTCTTATCAAAGACTTTGAAATTATTGAGTTTTCTTGCAGACTCTATATAATTAATTATAAACAACATAAAATCCCAACGAACTATTTACAGTTGCTAAAACTTAAATACTTCTGATTCTGTTCTTGCGTTGTTTAGTAGATTTAGCATTTCATCAAATAATTCCTTATTTTCTTTTGATAAATCCTTTTCCTCACCAGGATCTTGTACAAGATTATACAACTTTGTAGTTGTTTTTTCTGGTTTTAAAACATTGTATTGTACCAATTTCCAATCACCTTTACGTAATGCTCTTCGTCCACCTCTTTCGTGAAATTCCCAATACAAGTACTCATGTTGCTGCTGTTCTCCCTCTCCTGTTAGAGTTGGTAAAAAGGAAATACCATCAATATTACCTGGTGTTTTAGCTCCAACTATTTCGCTAAAAGTAGGTAGCACGTCCCAAAATGCCGACACATGATCTGTAACCTGTCCTGCTTTAATTTTACCATCCCACACTGCAATCATCGGAATTCTTATTCCTCCTTCGTATAAATCGCGCTTATATCCTTTAAACTTCCCATTAGATTCAAAATAATCTGGGTCTGCCCCTCCTTCTTGGTGCGGACCATTATCCGATGTAAATATTATGATGGTATTTTCATATATTCCAAGCTCTTTTAGCTTAGCCACAATCTCTCCTACTTCATCATCTAAAACATTTATCATGGCAGCAAAAGCAGCATGGCATTCTTCCTGTGATCCATAACCTCCTTGTCTAAATCTTTTTCCATCATCAACACCTTTATATTTTTTTTCAGGTAAAAATTTATCACGATACTTCGCTATATATTTCTCAGGAGCAAATAATTCTGCATGCGGAATAATGGATGGATAATACATAAAAAACGGTTTATCCTTATTCTCTTCCAAAAACTTAAGCGCATGCTCATGAATTACATCTGGTGCATATTGACCTGTTTTTTTACCTTCGTTACCTTCTAACATCACTTTAGTTTGATTGTGCCATAAATGATGAGGATAGTAATGGTGCCCTAATCTTTGGCAGTTAAATCCAAAAAAAGTATCAAAACCCTGATTGTTAGGATCACCTTCAGATCCTGGATAACCTAATCCCCATTTACCAAATGCTCCTGTTGTATAACCCGATTCTTTTAACATTTCTGCTAAAGTTATTGTTGATGTTTCTAGCGGAAACTGCCCTTCTTCCCCCATCTCTTTATTTCCTCTAATAAAAGTATGTCCGGTATGTTGCCCAGTAAGTAAAGCAGAACGCGATGGTGCACAAACTGTTGCTCCAGAATAATGTTGAGTAAACTTGATACCGTTTTTAGCTAATGCATCTATATTTGGTGTTGAAAACTTTGTTTGTCCATAACAACTTAAATCACCATAACCTAAATCATCAGCCAAAATATAAATGATGTTTGGTTGGGAGTTATTTACTTTTTCCTCTTGCTTTTTCGATTTTGAGGTAGAACAGGAAACAAGTCCCAATAAAATAAAAATCCAGTAAAAATGTGTTTTAACTAATTGCATAATATCTTTTCTTTAAAAAACTCAAATCTATCAAAATAAAACGAAGCTGTATTAATAATTTTTATGCACGTATTCTTATTTTTCTGTCAAACATAGACCATATAGTTCATTAGTTTTAGTCATTGGACATTGGTGAGAATTACAAATTGTTAAAATTCAATTATTTAGCAAGCCTCAATCACATGCACTAACTTCTTAAAGAATAACAACATACCAAAGGTTAACGAATTATTAAAGATGATACTAATGTTATCAATTCGAGTTAATCTTTGCACAAAAACATTAAATACTTTCGTAACGTTTACCGGAAAAATATTCATTTATAAATATGGTAACTGTCGGAGCGTTTTTTCAAACTTTGCAAGCCTCCGCTCAAGACTGAGCAAGCTTTGTCTTTGACACCTTTCTTATCAAAGAACAAAAAAAAGACGCTGCATTATATTATAAAACCATAATTGTTTCTGTTATTTCAAAACCTGTTAACACTATTTTGCTGCAAAAACAAAAAAAACCATTTATTTTGCATGCTCAAGTTAAGAAAGAATGGACACAATAAATTACATTGAAAGAAGCACAAATAAAGTAAAAAAGGAAGATATTGTAGGTAAAGGAGCATTAAAATGGCTTTATTATACCCCAGGGGGAAAACTTACTTTACATATGCTCCTTAAAAGAAAATTTATTTCAAGTGTTGTTGGTCATTTTATGAGTAGTTCACTTTCTTTAAACCAAGTAAATAAATTTGTTGAAAAGTATAATGTTGACCTCTCGCAATATCACAACGATAATGCATACAAGTGCTTTAACGACTTTTTTTACAGAAAAATTAAAACAGAAAAAAGACCAATTGACAATGCATTAGTATCTCCTGCTGATGGAAAAGTTTTAGCGTTTCAGGATTTAAGTCACGTTCCTTCTTTTTTTATAAAAGGCTCTGAATTTAAGCTACATGAGTTTTTAAAAGATGACGAGTTAGCTGAAAAATACAAAGATGGTTCTATGGTTATTATACGCCTAGCACCTACCGATTATCATCGTTTTCACTTTCCTGCAAGTGGAGAAATATCTGAAACCAAGTGCTTAAAAGGTAGGTATTTTTCTGTATCTCCCGTAGCGATGAAAAAAAGCATTGAGATTTTATGTCAAAACCGTAGAGTATATAGCGTACTTAAAACTGAAGAGTACGGAGATATATTAATTTCTGAGGTTGGAGCTGCCTTAGTTGGAAGTATTGTACAAACGTACGATCCTAACACTACAATTAAAAAAGGTTCTGAAAAGGGATATTTTGCATACGGAGGTTCCACTGTTGTATTGATATTTGAAAAAGGAAAAGTTAGTATCGATGCCGATTTATTAAAAAACACCCAGGAACACCTTGAAACTGAAGTAAAAATGGGTGAGAATATTGGGAAGTAGAAGAGTATTATAACTATCTTATTATATTATATGTAGCTTAAGTTAACAATATATTTATAGTTAACAGGATTTTATTGTTTTTTATGTAACGATAGTTCTAAAATTTGAATATCATTTTTATCGATTTAGCATATTGTAATTTTCAGACATTATACTATATCTTCCAATTTGGCATATAAAGTGCAACAAATGCATACATATAATCATATAAAAGCAATAGACATATAGCCTTGTTGCCAGTAATTAAAATTACAAACTAGGGAAACTAAATGAACGAGTATCAAGAGAAATTAGAACTATTTAAAGAAGACTTACTAAGTTTATCGAATCAAACAATAATTGACTTGAAAGGAATTCTTCTAAACAAAATTATTACTTACCAACTTAATAGAAATGATTCTGACATCGTAGTTTACCTGTTTGAATATGATTTTGAACTACTTGGATTAACATTTTATGGTTTAGATAAAAACTTAGATCAATATACAGAACACATATCATTACCGACCAAATTCCCTGATAAGAACTGGGGAAATATAACACGAGAATCTCTTTTTCGTTTTGAAAATGAAAAAACAATGAAACGTTATGGCGAAAGTTGTAGTGAAAAAGAGGCTAATTCATTTGATGAATATTTTGTAAAAAAGCGTACAGCTTTTGAAAATTGGTTTTTGACTTGTTGGAAAGAAGCGATGAAAGGAATAGAATTAAAAAAAGGAGCTTATTTCTCAATTCACGATACAGATGATAGAATTGATTTATCATCAATGAAAGAAATAAATGATGATGACATTATAAAGAAATATGAATAAGAATAATCGCCGAGATAGTATTAGTTTCAAGGGTTGTAGCCTGCATCAACCCTCTTGTAACCTGACAGTAAAGTGCCATGCAACCAACCACTTACACTTGACAGTTTAACGATAAAATTATGAGATCGATAGTACACATAATTAACGTTGGTTTTGATTAGCAATTTGATAAATGCTCAGACTGGAAAAGATTTTCCTTCTAAACTGTTATACTCTTCTAGAAACGAAGGAATTTCTTATCAAATTATAAGAACTGATTCTTCAGATATTAAGAAACTGTTTAAATTTTGTTTTTGTGAGTTATTTTGAGAGAATTAAGTTCTCAGATGAGACAAAATTGATGCGAATAGCATCGCTATTTAAAGAAATTTTGCAGAAATATGAGGGCTTAAGTCGCCAAAATAAACCGAAGGATAAAACTTAAACAGTTTCTAAGTTAAAGCATCGAGTGTTAATGAGTCCAGATTCAGGATCTGAGTATAATGTTAGTGGTAACGTACATGCAACAGGAGGATTAATTAAGCTTAGAGAATTTACTGAGCATAGAATGACTGATTCAACAACCGAAAGGATAACAGAGTATACCCGAGATGGATTATGGACAATGTATTTCGATACAGATTCTTTGTTGGTTCGTTCGCAAGGAGAATTTGAACAAGGAAAGAAAACAGGTGTATGGAAATTTTATATTGAACATTCAAACCAGCCATATTTGATTCGAACATATGCTAAAGGATTAATTAAAAATGAAACATCATATTCTGAATCTGGAGAGATAATAAAACAAGAAAGTAAAAGTGACTTTGAGTTATTTCTAATTGAGAATTATCATCTTTTAATTCTTCTTGCGTTACTACCAATAACCTTAATAAGAATTTCTTCAAATATAATCACTTACAACAAGATTTATGATACTAAGTATATTCCAGGTGTTCATAAATGGCAGAAAGGTGGTTTTGGAGTAAATCTATACACTACTTTTATATTTTGGTGGATTAACCAACGGTCTGATGAGTCAGTGATAAAGAAAGCAAAAAGAATAAGTAATATTATTTCAATTTTCTCGGTGATTATTTTTTGGGGTGTTATGATTTTATTAAAAATTTACAACCTACCAAGTAACTAAATATCAATCACTAACAAAATACAAAAATAATGGTTTAGACAGTAGTATATTAAATGGTTTAGCCCGCTTCAACTTTCTTGTAACTTGATAATAAAGTATCACGCAGCCGGCTACTATTCTTATATTAAACGTTGTATACAAGTATGAGAACGATACGAATTCAATAAGCTTGCAGAAAGCAATTTATTTTATTTTTTGATCCCTCCATCGTATAGTTCTACCGTACTTTATAAAAACATTTTTTTAGATAGAAATTTATTACCTGTATATTTCTCTTTTCTTTCTACTTCATTAAATACAATAAATCGTTAGATTTCAGACAAAATATCAATGTACAAATCGTTTAATATCAAACCCTTACATACAACCCCAATACATTACTAATCTGACGCTTATATAATTCCAGAGAACTATTATTAAATAAATTCTTATAAAATTTGGATAAATTAATTACAACCACTTATTTTGTATAAGTAAATAATTATATAGTTTTGCCATTATGAAAGATCACGATAAAATGTTGTTAGTTGTAAAAGTGTTTAAAGCGCTTGGCGATCCTATGCGAATGAAATTATTAAGGGCACTGGCAACTCAGTTTGAAGATAAAGCCAGCGTTAATGATTTGGTAGGTCTTTTTGATATATCGCAACCGGCCATTTCACAACACCTTAAAATATTGCTAAACATGAATATTGTGAATGCCGAAAAGCAGGGATATTATATGTATTATTCAATTAACCAGCCTAAAATTGTTGAATATAAAAAACTGATTGACGATATTTTTATGATTGGTTTTATAAAATGCGAAAAATTTCCTAATTGCAAAAATTGCAACGAAATATCCGATTGCCCTAGTAGTGAATAAAAATTTTTGTCATTGTATATAAGTATATAGTAATATAAATATAACATTATAAATATGAGAATCAAAAAGGAAAATGTAAACAGTTTTTTATTATTGTTAATTGTTTTACAACTTACGGTTGTTACTAATGCCCAAATTACACAAACAATAAGGGGAACAATAGTTGATAAACATACAAAGATGACCTTACCTGGCGCAAGTATCTCAATACAACATGGGGATGATCTAAATGGGGTGATAACCGATGCAAATGGTTTGTTTACAATGGACAATATTGAGGTAGGCAGGCATACAATTACAGTAAGCTTTATTGGCTACAATTCACAAACACTTGAAAATCTTGTATTAAATTCAGGGAAAGAACTTGTACTAAATATTGAATTGGAAGAAAAAGTAGAAGAAATAGAAGGCATTGTTGTTACTGCACATAAAAAACACAAACCAGTAAACGAGATGGCAACATTAAGTGCACGGTCGTTTACCGTAGAGGAAACCCAAAAATATGCAGGAACTCGAAACGATCCTTCGAGAATGGCGGCCAATTATGCTGGTGTAATGGCCTCGGGCGATCAGCGAAACGACATAATAATTAGGGGTAACTCACCATTAGGCCTGTTATGGCGCATGAACGGGGTAAATATCCCGAATCCGAACCATTTTGGAGGAATGGGAACAACAGGAGGCCCCATAAGTATGATAAATAGTAAAACCTTGCAAAATTCCGATTTTTATACAGGTGCTTTTCCTAGCGAATTTGGTAATGCATTGTCTGGTGTTTTCGACCTGAAAATGAGAAACGGAAACAGGTGGAATCAAGAATACATGGCCCAAATAAGTTTCGATGGTATGGAAATGGCTATGGAAGGCCCTTTTTCAAAATCAAATAATAATGCTACATATATGGTTAATTACCGTTATTCGACCTGGGAAATTGTGGATGCGATGGGCATTAGTTTTGGCCCGTCTGCAATTCCAAAATACCAGGATGCTTCGTTTAAAGTTGATTTATTTAAAACAAAACTCGGAAAATTTTCTTTATGGGGATTTGGAGGAGCAAACAATATTGCCATCCTGGAAAGTGAGAAAGATGCAGGTGATTGGAGTTATGGAAAATCGGCAAGCGATAAGTATTTAAATTCTCAAACCGGTGTTATTGCTCTTTCGCATTTGTACTTTTTTAATAACAATACACGCATTGAAACTAATATTTCCTGTTCGGGATATACTATTGAGCAAAAGCGCGACTCATTAAATCTTAATATGGAAGTGTTCCCTGTTTATAGGAACAACTCCTCAGAAATATCATACACCTTTTCAACCAAGTTAAAGAAGAAATTCAATGTAAAGAATCATGCCAACATTGGCCTTACCTATGATTTATATAATGTAAGCTATTCTGACAGTATCTATCATTCTAATATGAAAAGCTTTATGCCTATTACTGATATCTCAAACAAATATCTTGGGCTGTTACAGACTTATATTCAATGGAGACATCGGTTTTCCGACAATTTAGAAATGTACTCAGGGCTTCATTACCAATATTTTGATTTAAATAAGAAGCAAAGTATTGAACCCCGCTTTAACCTGAGTTATAAATTAACAAGTAACCAATCAATTGGTATTTCATATGGCTTGCATAGTCAATTACAACCACGATATGTATACTTTAATACTGAGCTTGAAACTTCTCCGGGAACATACATTACCTCTAACGAAAACATGGATTTTTCGAAAGCGCACCATTTTGTGCTTGGATACGATAATTTAATTGGAAAAAACTTTAGGGCAAAAGCTGAGGTTTACTATCAAAAACTTTACAATATACCTGTAGACAATAGCCGGGGATACTATTCGTTGGTAAATTCGGGAGACTTTTTCAGGGTATATTCAACCCCCGAACTGGTTAACGATGGAACAGGCGAAAGTTACGGACTTGAAATAACATTAGAGAAATTCTTTTCGAATAATTATTATTTCCTCCTGACAAATTCGCTTTTTCAATCTACATACAAGGGTAGCGACAGGATTAAAAGAAACACTGCCTTTAACGGCAATTATGTATTGAATATATTGGGAGGTTATGAATTTTCGCTAAAAAACAACAAGACCTTAAATCTCGACATAAATACTTCGTACGCTGGTGGCAAAAGATACATTCCGGTAGACGAAGAAGCATCAATAACTTCTACTGTTTATGATTACGACCGTGCTTACAAAATGCGATATCCCAACTATTTCAGAACAGATTTCAAGGTCTCATACAAAATAAATCGCCCTAAGACTACTTACTCTTTATCGCTTGATGTTCAAAACATCACTAACCATAAAAATATTTTCTCGCACGAATATGATTTTGAAACTGGAGAATACATAACTGATTATCAGCAAGGGCTTTTTCCAATATTCCAGTTAAGAGTTGAGTTTTAAATCCATAAAAATGAAAAACATACCAATATACAATTAGGCAGCAACCTGTTTAATGTTTATTCAACTTATACATAAAATAACCTGGAAAATTCTGGCAGCATTAAAAAATGAATGATAATATCGGGAAGTAGTGCATGTATAATATTACATATTGTGACTATCTCATATTACACAAATAATTTAGTTTAATAACTTTTTTTAAATAAACAGGATTTTACTGTTTTTTATGCAACGATAGTTCTAAATTTGAAAATCATTTTCCCAATTTATCATATTATAATTTTCAGATGTTAATCATATCATTCCAAATTGGGATATAAAGTGCAACAAATGCATACATATAATAAATATAAACGTAATAAATATATCGTTACGTTGTGTTTAAACCGTGCAAGTAATGCTACCACGCATTTGGCACATTTGCAAGCCCCTACACACAGGCTGATGCTTCAGCTTGCTAAAGAGCCAAATCTATACCAACTCACAAGCAGAATGAGTACCTTCGTAATGTGGAAAAAGTTGATTTCATATACGAATCTAATATAGAATATTTCCAAGAGAAACTTCTTAATTGGTATCAGGATAACGGTCGGACTTTTTTATGGCGAAATAAATCGGCTACAAATTATGAACTGATTATATCAGAAGTGTTTTTACAAAGGACAAAAGCGGAAACAGTTTCAAAATTCTTACCAGGATTTTTGAAAAAATATTCATCATGGAAACAGCTCGGAGAAGCTTCTGAGATTGAATTACAAGAAATTACAAAACCATTAGGATTATACAAACAACGAGGAAGTCGATTATTTAAATTAGCTCAGGAATTAAAGAGAAGAAAAGGAAGATTTCCAAAAGAAAGAAATCAAGTTGCTGAAATTCCAATGATGGGGCAATATATAACTAATGCTTATGAGCTTTATGTTTTGAAAAAGAAATCTCCCTTACTAGATGTAAATATGGCAAGATTACTTGAAAGATTCTTTGGAGAAAGAAAGTTAGCAGACATAAGATATGACCCATATTTACAAACATTGGCATATCGAGTCGTAAATATTAAAGATTCAAAGAATTTGAATTGGGCTATTTTGGATTATGCATCATTGATATGTAAAAAGGCTAAACCACTCTGCAACAAGTGTTGTCTAATCTCAAATTGCAAACATCAAGCTTTTGGTAATAAGTTGTGATATAACTTGAGTTTTACTAATATCTTAATATCTTTGCTTAAAATCCAAAGATATTTATGAATAAGGAAATAAATAGAATCAGAGTTGTATTATCTGAACTAAACATCAAACATAAATGGCTCGCGGATAAAATGGGGAAAAACCCCTCTACAATTTCCTTATGGTGTAAAAATGAAAGGCAACCATCGCTTGAAACTTTAATTAAAATAGCAAAAGTTCTTGATGTGGATGCTCGAGTGCTAATTCACTCAACAAAGAAGTTAGGTTAATGGGTAATAAGAGAGTATATATTGATTTATTTGCAGGATGTGGTGGACTATCTTTAGGATTGCATAATGCAGGATGGCAAGGTTTATTTGCAATTGAAAAGAGTGAAGATGCTTTCAAAACCTTAAAATATAACCTGATTCAGAAGAAAAAACATTTTGACTGGCCGGATTGGCTTGAACCAACTCATCATGATATTAACGAAGTTTTAGATAAGCATTTAAATGATTTAAAAACATTAAGAGGTAAAGTCGATTTAGTCGCTGGAGGTCCGCCATGTCAAGGCTTCTCAATGGCTGGCAGAAGAATTGAAAATGATTCACGTAATAGCCTAATAAATTCCTACGTTAGATTTATTGAAATAGTAAGACCCAACGTCATCTTTTTTGAAAATGTAAAAGGATTTACCCAAGGTTTCAAAAACAACAACCAGAAAGGGAAAGCCTATTCTGAGTACGTATTAAAAAAACTGAAGGATTTAAACTATACAGTTGATGGAAAGTTAATTGATTTTTCAGAATATGGAATCCCACAGAAGAGAACAAGATTTATATTAGTTGGTATTTCCAATGACTTTGTTAATTCGAGAAACAACCTAACTGGTGAAACTTTTTTTGAAAAGATTAAATTAAAAAGAAAGGAATTTCTAATTAATAAGGGATTAGAATTAAATCCTACACTAGAAAATGCCATATCTGATTTATTAAAAGTTAACGGAACTACAGAATCTGACACCCCTAATTTTAAAGCTGGCGTTTATGGTGAAGCTAAATCAGATTATCAACGTTATTTAAGGAAATATATACGGAATAATTCTAAAGTTGATAGTCATCGTTTCCCAAATCACACAAATGAAATTCAGAACAGATTTCAAATTGCACTCGATGAAAAACTTTGTAGTGCCAAATATAGAGAACGTTTTAACCTAAAAAAAAGTAGTACAAAGATATTAGAGGCATCAAAACCAACGCCTACTATAACTACTTTACCTGATGACTATATTCATTATTGCGAACCAAGAATAATGACAGTCCGAGAATATGCAAGAATTCAGTCATTTCCTGACACATATAAATTTAGAGGAAAATATACAACTGGAGGAGTCTTGCGGACAAAAGAAGTACCAAGGTATTCACAGATTGGGAATGCTATTCCCCCATTATTTGGAGAACAAGCAGGTCTAGTTTTAAAACAGATAGTTAATGGATAAAGGTGTTTTAAAATTTGACATAAAGACTGGCATGAAAAATATCATCGGTCGAGATTTAATAACTGATGATTTTATAGCAATTTATGAACTTGTAAAAAATTCTTATGATGCTTATGCTGATTACGTGAAACTCACTTTTAAGAATGATGCAATAATTATAGCAGATAACGGCAAAGGGATGTCAAAACAGGACCTTGAAGAAAAATGGTTTGCCGTTGCATATTCAGCAAAAACTGATGGATCTGAGGATCATGACCTAAAAAGAGATTCGCATTTAAATAATCTGAAATCAAGAAGATTTTATGCGGGTGCTAAGGGTGTTGGTAGGTTTTCGTGTGACAGACTAGGTGGTAATCTTGAACTAACTACATCAAAGATTAGCTTAAATCAAGCATATAGGATTAATGTAGACTGGAGTGAATTTGAAAAAGACTCAAAACAAAGCTTTGGATCAATAAATATTCCATTTACCGAAATAAGTCATGATGATATTTTTCCTAAACACTCAAATCATGGAACAATATTGAAAATTCGAAGTCTTAACACACAATGGGATGAAAACAAACTTCGAGAATTAAGACGTTCGTTAGAAAAGCTTATAAATCCATTCTCAAAAGAAAATTCCTTTTCGATTGAAATTAAAGCAAATGAGGTTTTAGATATAGGTGATAAAGAAAAATCATTAAAAATTAATGGAATTATTGATAATAGTATATTAAGAGTTCTTGATATTAAAACAACTCAAATTGATGTTAAAATAAAGAATAACCTTATCTCAACTAAGATAATTGACCGTGGTACTTTAATTTATCATATTGAAGAACAAAATAAATACGAAACAATCATAGATGATTTAGAAGTAAACCTATACTTTTTAAATAGAAGTGCTAAAATTAATTTTGGGAAGATTATGGACATCGAACCTGTTAATTATGGCAATATTTTCTTATTTAAAAATGGTTTTAGGGTTCAACCATATGGGAATGTAGGCGATGATAGCTGGGAATTAGACAAAAGAAAGCAACAAGGTTATAATCGTTTTCTAGGTACTCGTGATTTATTTGGAAAGGTTGATTTAATTACTGAGAATTTTGAGGAGTTCAAAGAAGTATCAAGTAGAGATGGAGGTCTTGTCGAAACTTTAGGTAAAAAACTGCTATTTGAAGTATTCAAAGAAAAAGCTTTTTTACGATTAGAGAGATATGTTGCTGGTGTGCTTTGGGGAGAAGCTTTTAAAAGGAAAAACTATTTTTTAGAGTCGAGTATCGCTGACAAATATCGAGAGTATCTATCTCATGATAAGGATAAAGATACATATGAAGATGCTGTTCAAAATATAGGTAGCAAAATAGACTTTGTAAACTTGATAAAGACTCTAAGTGATGATAAGGAGATTAATATTTTAGATTACAATAAAGAATTAGTAGACCTTGTAAATGAAAAGCTAGATGAAGTTCAACCAAAATTTCTTTATGAGTTAGAAAAAATTGCTGAAAAGACTCATGACGAAGCATTATTAAATCAAGTCAAACTTACAGAAGATAATTTCAATAAAATCATCAAGGAAAAAGAAGATGCTGAGAAACGTGAAGAGGAAGAACGTAAAAGAAGGATTGAAGCTGAAAAAAGAGCTATATTAGAAAGGCAAAAGCGAGAAGAGGCAGAGAAAAAGCAAAAAGAAGAAGAAGAAAGAAGAAGAAAAGCAGAGGTTGAATCTCTCAAGAAAGAAAAGGCAAGAGCTGAAGCAGAGGTTGCTAGATTAAAGGCTGAAAAAAAAGCAACAGAGGAAGAATTAACTCGCAAAAAAGTTGAAAAAACTGCTGATAATCAAAAAAAGCAAATTGACAGGTTTAGGTCATCAGAATCTATAACCTATAAGGATTTAAGAGACTCAAATCATATTGTTGGAGTATATGCTGATGATATAACTAAGAAAATAAAACTTTTTAAGAGAAAAGTAGATAGAAAAGGAAGTCTCTCAAAAGAAGAGGTGTTGGATTTTTTACAAGGAATTAGCTTAGTAAATGAAAAGATAAACACGATTACAAAATTTACCACAAAATCTAACTTTCTAGAAGCGAGATTATCAGCTAAAGAAGATTTAATTTCTTACATCGTAAATTATGTTAAGAATATTTATGGTGTACTACATACCGAAATGAAATATGAGTTTATAACTAATAACTCTACTTTTAGTAGAGAGTTTCAACCTATTGAATTATCTGTAATACTTGACAATATCCTCAACAATTCTAAGAAGAAAAGAGCTTCTAAAGTAATATTTGAATTTACTCAGCAAGAAAATAAAATTCAATTATCAATAAAGGATATAGGCAAACCATTAGACAACGGCATAGATGAAGATTTACTATTTGAAGAAGGCATCACTTCTACAAAGGGAGCAGGATTAGGTTTGAGCCATGTGAAAAGAATATTAGAAAATGATTTTAATGCACAAATAAGATATAACCCGAAATATAATGATGGGTTTGAATTAATTATAACGTTTAATAAATGAGACTAAACTACTACATCTTATGGGTTGAAGATGATGATTCTTGGTTTTCAACAACTTCAGAGTTATTTAGCGAGACAATTTTAGAATTCGGATTTCATCCTGTAATTACACGTAAGAAAAGTTTGGATGAAGTAACTACTGAATTAGCTGATTCAGGCCTACAGAAATATGATATCTTGTTAATTGACTTTAAATTAAGAAATTCAAAAGATGGAGATTCAATTATTGACTATATTAGAGATAATAGCATTTTTACTGATATAGTTTTCTACTCTAGTGATAAACAAAGCATAATTGACTCTATTAAAGAACATTTGTTCGAAGGAGTTTATCATTCAGATAGGAATGAACTTGAAGATAAATTTGAAAAAGTATTTAAGACTACGATTAAAAAAGTTGAAGAAATTAATTCAATGCGTGGCCTAATCGTTGGAGAAACTTCTGAACTTGATGCTTTGATTGAAGAACATTTAGAGACCTATACTGAGAGTCCACATATTGACAATTTTGATTTGCAAAAATTTGTTACTGAAAAGGTGTTTCAAAAGCTTGAAGGAAAAGCAGATTACTTAAAAAAAACATTCTTGGAAGAAGGAATATCTGGGTTATTACCTAACTTGGAAGCAATAAGAAAATGGGAGCTACTGCGTGGAATATTAAAAGTCAATAAAACTCATAAACCTTTCATTCCAGATTTTATTAAACAAAATTCTTCATATCAAGATGAAGTAATTGATATAAGAAACAAATTTGCGCATGCACAAGTCATAAAGAACGAAGAAACCGGAAAAGAAATACTAAAGTCTCAAATTGGAGCAAACCATTATGAATTTGATGAAGATTCATTTAAAGAAATTCGGGAAAACTTAATAAAGCATAGAGAAGCGCTTGAAAAATTAAAGAATTAAATAGGTGGATTAAAATGCAATGCCTACCCCTCGCAACTATACACATTGCCAAGTAGCTCAAAAGAGCCAATGCAAAGACCTAAACTTACCAAAGAGTATGTTAGTGAAACAGCAGAGAATAAAGCACTAAAACACAACAAACCGTAATAATACATAGGCTTGCCGCAGGCGCAACACAAGCCTCCGCTTCATAGCTATCCATTATGCACCTTAGCTCCCAGAGATTGAGATTAGTTGCTTAAGATTTGATTTTGGATAAAAATTATATTAATATTGAACTTCATAAGTTTTATTATTTATTTAAATAGTACAGCATTAAATAACATATAAATTTTAAATACATTGAGACTTCGATTTAAAATAGTTCTTCCCACATTATTAATCCTAAGCCTGATAGGCTTTGTGGGGGATGGTGCTATTTCGAGCCACAATGTAAGGTATTATAACGAAACCGAATGGGTTAAAACAAACAATCCTGTTGAAAAGGATTCGAAATGTTTCTTCTATAGTTTCTATTTAAATGTTGTTATTGAGCCATTAGATGTAAAACCATGGTCTGATGATTACATTTTACATTTTAATGAAATAGTACGTGTTAAATTAATCTCTCAAGTAAAAACCTATCGTAAGAGAGACCCTATGTTTTTAATGATTAATAGATCATACACCCCCAGAAAATCCCTGGAAATACCACACTTTTCTTAATAAGTAGCAGATTTATTGTAAAAAGCTGTTTCGTACTAAATATTGTACGATCATAGCAACTCTATAAGCAATATCTGGTACACTATTCATCAAAAATAATCTTACATAGATATACTTAAATCCAAGTTTCTTGCCTACGTAAGAGCATTGTACTTAAGTGTAATAAGAAAATTCATACAACTTTATTTCAAATAATATTAAAGTTTAAACATATGAAACACCCATGGTTATTGGGTAATAAACACAGGAGAATTGATAAATCGGCGAAGTCAATGATTAAAAAAGAAAAATTCTGCGTCTCAGTGCCTCTGTGTTCGTGGTCTATTATCTCTTATCTATCAATCTCTTGTTTAATTTTAAACAGATGAAAAGTTTATATATAACACTATTAATAATACTTTCTATTTTTTTATTCAGGGGAAAATCATATTCACAAACGAATAATTTTCCCAAATCCCAAAGCTTAGAAAGCCATATTGATTCTCGCTTTAAGAAAGGTATGAAATCCTGTGATATCCCAGGTGCTATCTTTGTTTTAATACAGGGAGATTCTGTCAGGCATATCAATGGCTATGGCATAACCGATTTAGAAAGTAAAACTCCTGTAGATAGCAAGTCATCCATATTCAGGATTGGCTCTATTTCAAAAACATTTGTAGCTACGGCTGCTTTGCAATTGTACGAAGATGGAAAATTGAAACTCGATAAGGATATTAATAACTATCTCAAATCATTTCAGATAGATTATAAGTTCAATGATTCTATCACGGTAGAAAACCTTTTAACGAATACTTCTGGTATGGATGAACGGCATATCGGTTGGATTGTAGACGACGAGAAAGATGTGATTCCTCTAGCAGATTATTTCAAGAAAAGAATGCCACCACAAATACGGCCAGCAGGTAGGGTCATGACATATACCAATCATTCTTATGGTTTGCTTGCGCTTCTTGTTGAAGAAGTATCAGGTATACCTTTTTATGCGTATGTTGAAGAGATGATCACCAAACCCTTAAAGATGAATTCCAGTGGTTTTAAAAAGAAAAAAGAATTAGAAAGCAACTATGCATCAAGTTACCTGCACCAGGGTGATAGTTTGCTTCTATTCGATCCTGTTTTTATGCTCAATTATCCTACGGGTTCTTTTTATACAACCGCATCCGACATGGGGAATTACATATCCATGTTTCTCAACTATGGCAAATTTCAGGGAACTCAAATTTTAGATTCCACTACTGTTGTAAAAATGTTTAATCCCGCTTTTAAGCACTATGATGAAGCTAAAATTGGGAAACCTTTTGGTTTTTTTGAATCGTATTGGAACGGTTATAAGGTTATTTGGTATATGGGCGGGTATCAGGGCTTTTTAAATGATTTAAAGTTGATTCCTGAATTAAATGCGGGTTTCTTTACTAGTGTAAATGCTTCAAATCTGACGAATAGCCCGACTCCGGTTTTTCTTTCCTCTGTTGCAGATATACTTATGCCAAAACTTATCCCGGACAATACCTGCAAAAAGAAAGCACCTATAAATGCACCTAAGTCTGGTACGGTAGATGAGCCTCTTGAAGCATTTTCAGGAACGTATCGATATACAAAATATCCTCAAAATACTTTGGATAAATTCGTTATCTTTTTGGGATATGGAAATGAAATTGAAATTGTAGCCAAGGATAGTATACTTAAAATAGCAAATTGGGCTGATGAATTTCGCCCTGTATCGGGTTTAAAATTCTTCTCAGACAGGTACGTTACTTTTGGCAGAGATACAAAGGGGGAAATTTCTTATTTCTTTAATAATATAGATTCATACCATAAATTAAAGTGGTACGAACCCATTAAGTTTCAGAAATACTGGCTTGGAGGAATTATTCTTATTTTATTAATTTTCATAATAATCAGTATTGTTGGTAAGCTTTTTTTTGGTATCCCCAAAAGCCATATAATTAAGAAAGTAAATTTATACTTTACCTCATTAATTATCCTTTTCATCGCAATGTATGTCTTGGTTCTGGCTACAACTGAACCATCTGTATTTTTCCTGGGAATACCTTTGCTACTTAAAATTGCATTGCTACTGCCATTTTTGATAATCGCATTGGAGCTTTATTCAATATACTTACTGATAAAAGCCATTCGATTTAAAGAGCTAGGATCTTTAAGCCTAATTTATCATTCTGTTATTCTGTTAGCAGGATTTGCTTTTATTCCTTTATTAATGAACTATAATTTGATCGGATTTAATTATTAAACAAATAAACATGAAAACATTAAATATATTAACAATAATACTTTTAGTTATTCTATTCTCAGGCTGTTCTCAAGTTATTACGAATGGTGAAAACCTAAACTTTGGAATATTTGAAATGATTAAAACTAAAGATGTTCCTGTCCATGTTATAGAATCTATTGAATCTAAAAATGTAAGGCTAAAAAATGATAATCAATCAGCTATAATTGGTTATGTCTCAGAATCTGACACTTCGGTATTGAAACTTGATTTTTCTAAAGAGAATATTAAGTTGGTTAAAACATTTTATACAACTGATTCAAATAAAGAATACTATGCAATTGCAGCTATAAAACCAAATGCTGTTATTAATATCTCAGACATTAAAAAGACAAAACCAACTGGTAATAATGTTGAAATCATATTTAATCCTACCGGAGCCCGAAAATGGGCGGAAATAACGAAGAATAATGCAGGGAATACAGTTGCTTTTGTTATCGATAATCAAATATATTCAATGCCCGGGATTCGTAGTGAAATAAAAGAAGGTATAGCTTATATGTCAGGTCTTGAGAATAAATCTATTGCAAAAGAAATCTCTAAATCATTGAATGCTAGCATAACGAAGTAGTATCCGTTTTTACTTTCAAACAGAGAAATAATAAAGCATTTAGCAAGCAAATCCCAAATTAAGACAGGGATGAGCTTGCTTTTTCTCTAACGATTAAAGCAGGCATAACCAAAAAAATGGATACATCAAGAAATATGATCATGCCTTTATTTAATGGAATTATAAAGTTGTCAAAGTGGATTAGACGGCTTGTATTCATAATTATTGCTGCATTAAATGATAGGCTTTACAAATGCATTTAACAACGAGTTAAAGTGGATAAACGATACAAAGAACTTTGACGAGCAGGAACAAGTAGTTGATGATGAAGATACAAATAGTTAATCAATATAAGTCATAGGCTAGTTTGTGCACGATGGACATAAGTGTAAGCTGCTTTTTGTTATCTTGCTAATCAAAACCAGTACAATGCAACGCTTACGTCTCATATTGGCAAAACATTAGAGTGCGTAAACCACCTAACAGACCATTGCATATTAAATACATTAAAAAAAGTATGGATTTAAAAAAGCTATCTAGAATTAATATTCCGCTTCAAGTATTAAAAGGATTAGAAAACAAACAAGAATCTACCAAACTTGTAAATAATCTGTTTTGGGGATTTAATTCACTTTTAGTTTTAATCCTTGTTTTAAATGAAATATTTGGTTTCTTTTTTGTTCCTGTGATTCAACAATTAATCCAAGAATATTCTTTTACAACTCTCTCGCTTTACTCCATACTTTTATACGTAGTACCAATATTTACACTTTTTATTCGCACAAAACTAAGGGGAAATCCAGCCTTTAAATTAAAATACTTATTTGGTATCGAAATTCCAATTCTGATAACTATTATCATCCGGCAAGAAATGCTGTGGGAATTAAATATGTCATTGAAATATTTGTTTCTAGTGTTGTTTGCTATGATAGTTATTTATTCCATTCAAATCTTCTCTCAACACAATGAAGCAAATGGTAAACTTAGATTTATCTTAAAACTAAGAAAATTGGTTTTGTATTCTTTCAATGTCTTTTTTTCAATAATATTCATCGGTTCAATAATACCTCTAAGTTTAATTTTATTAAAAAACAGTCTTAACCTATCCCTTGTAGATGATGTATACTTCATCGGCTATTTAGGTATAAATATTATACTTATAGCTTTGATAATTTTAGTCTTACGTCCTACCTGGTTTGCTTTAAAGTATAGCACAAAGCATTTTAAAAATATGGTTTCCGGAATGAACCTAAAGAGTAGGATAACTTATTTTATTTCAATAATAATACTATTTTCTGCTTTGTATATGCTGAACATAAATAACCGTGAATTTATGTATCTGAATTTAAAAAACGAACCTTCTCTCTTAAAACAAAAAGAACTGTTTTTCAACAATATGGATCAAATTGAGGAAGAATTGCATCGTTCAGCTTCGCTAAGGAAATACTATTTGGGTTCACTACAAAACAATGTGTTTAGTTGGATCATGGAAGATCAATTAAATCTGAATGATAAGCAGACAAAACTATTACAATCTTCTTATAATGTTTTTATGTATCCATTTTTCTGTCAAGACAAGAGAATGAATGACTATGCTTTGGAATATGAGGCAAGAACATCGTACGAGCAACTTTTCGATAAACCCATGCATGAATCTAATTATTTTAATGATTTTGGCTTCTCTTGGACAAATGTACATATTGACAAACAGGAAATAGATATTAAAGAATATGGAGATATTGCTGAAATTCAGATTTGTGAAACCTATAGTACTAATTCAGATTTTCAGGAAGAAATTGTAATCCATTTTGAATTACCATATAATTCCGTGGTAACAGGATTATGGATTAGTGATGACAAATTTTCTGATAAAAAGTATCCAGGTATTGTTGCGCCTTCCGGAGCTGCTCAAAAAGTATACATAAACGAAGTTCTTAAACGAGTAGATCCTGCCCTGTTAAGTCATATTGGATCCAATAAATATTCATTAAGAGCCTTCCCGATTATGAATAAAAAGACAATTTCTCAGGATACTTTACTTGATGATAGATACAAGAATAACTATCAATTTCGAGTATGGTATACATATAAAACTTTTATTTCAAAAAATAATAATTGGGTGTTGCCAAAACTCTTGTACAAATGGAATGTGAAATGGTCTGACAAAACAAAAACATTTATTAATGGAGATATATACCAAAGATCAAATAGCTGGTTACCTAATTACATTGCAGCCAGAAAAGCTGTAAAATTAAAAGAACATACTGCTAATATTGCAGGCTCAATTCAAATTAATTCTAAACCCATCGAATCTACCCGGTATTTTAACTTTAATGAAAACATTGCAATTCTTATAGATGGCTCTTATAGTATGAATAAAAACAGAGAAAGACTCATTGATAATTTAAATGAGATAAAAAGCCTGTTCTCTAACTTTAATAAACTTGATTGTTTCATTGTTGGAAATGATATCAATGAGCTAGAGCCAGAACACTTATTAGATGAGCTGGATGCCAATCCTCAACTGTTCTTTGGAAAAACGCATTACATGGCTATGTTAGATAACTTTACATCAAAAATAAATGACTATGCCAATAAATATAAATCAATTGTTTTATTTTCAGACATAACTAATTACCGGTATCCTGAAAATGGATTAGTTTGGTCTTATGATGAATATGAAAGTTATGACACATTACGACCAAGAAAATTGGATTGTCCATTTATTATTTTCAATTTATCAAAAAAATATCATCAGCTGAATCCAAACGATTTTTTTAACCAAATTGTATATAAGAGTAAAGGAGGTTTTGCAAAAAATAAGAATGAATTGATTAATCTGTTAAAATATAATGATCAGCATGCTAATAACCTGGTAGTTTTTCAGGGTGACATCGCATATTATAAATCAAAAGTATTCGCGCCATCTGACACCTTGTTTAAGGATTTTGCAATAAAAGAATTTATCAATCATTATAGGTTGGGTGATACAGTGAAACTCGTTGACCTTGATGAGCTAAATGAGATGGCCCGACAAGAAAATATTGTAACAAAGTACTCCTCAATGATTGCATTGGTTAACCAGGTACAAGTTGATTCTCTTAAAAGTGCACAAACTCATCATGACAGGTATAATAATTTCAGGGAATCTGAATCCAGAGGTAGTGGAGTATTAGGCCTTCTGGATACGTTCGGTACTCCTATCCCTAAGTATCCTGAAACTGTGGTCGTTTTTATGTTCTTGTTTTTATTTTGTATAATGATTTTCGCTGATCGATTAAGGTAGTTGACCATTATTCATAACTAAAAAAGCCAAGGAAAATATATGATCATGCATTTGTCATAAAACTTATAGTGTGAGAATTGATTAACAAAAGATAATTGCATTGAATAAATTAAAATTGAGCACTCTAGCACTATATATAAAATTACTCCATTTGGAGAAGAATTAAATTCTTTACAACAAAAATTACATTTATGAAAACTATAGGATTGTTAGGGGGAATGAGTTGGGAATCATCAGCTGTTTATTATGAAATAGTTAATAAAGAAGTGAATAAAAGGCTAGGTGGACATTCTTCATGTAAATGCCTTCTATATTCTGTTGATTTTGGTCCTTTTCCTAAATTGCAACATAATGAAGAATGGAATAAGTTAACCAATATAATGTTTGAAGCAGCAGAATCTTTAGAAAAAGGAGGAGCAGAAATCCTTGTAATTTGCGCAAATACAATGCATCTAATGGCTTCTGATATTGAAAACTATATAAACATACCTCTTTTGCATATTGCTGATGCTACAGCATTAAAAATAAAGGATAGGAAACTGAAAAAAGTTGGGCTTTTAGGCACTAAATTTACAATGCAAAAGGATTTCTATAAAAAACGCCTGAAAGAAAAATTCGGAATTGAAGTTATTGTTCCAAGTGACAATGAAATGGATATTGTACATGATATCATATACAATGAATTAGACTTTAGAATACTAAAAAACAGTTCAAGGGAAAAGTATAAAAAAGTCATTAATAATTTAATAGAGAAAGGTGCAGAAGGAATTATTCTAGGTTGTACGGAAATTCATCTTTTAATAAGCGAACAGGATTGTAAAATACCAATTTTTGATACAACCAAGCTACATGCTGAAAAGGCAGTTGAAATTGCATTATCAATGGAGTAACACCACATTACATACATCATAAAGCATACGGGCGTTTGTGGTTTTGCGACATAATTAGTTATTTTAGGTTCGGTTTCGGGTGATAAGAAACTACTGCAAACTCTCGTACAGCTTCAAACGCCAGAATCGTTAGGCATAAGCTAGAATGAAGGACAGTATTATTATAGGAACTTTTATAATTCTGCCTTAGAAATTTGTCTACTCAAAGTTAGCAACTCCAGTTGTGATGTGAACCTCTTTCTTTTCATAATACAGCTTAAAATTAAAACTTATTTGTCTACTTTTAAACTGTCCTGTTTATGGGGAAGCTTACACCTTATTTAGATTCACTCTAATTTCTTTAAAAAAGAAAGAAATCTCCATTAGGTGCATTGTATCTTATATTACAATATTTATTTTAGTCGCAATTATTCACAGAAAATCTTAAATTATGAATTGGTATTTAGCAGTTTTAAAAAATTATGTTGTATTTAGTGGCAGAGCAAGACGTAAAGAATACTGGATGTTTACATTATTCCATATCATTTTTGCTATCGTTGCAGTAGCTTTAGATAATATCATAGGAACTACCGCACCAGGCATCCCATACGGAGTTTTCTATGGTATATACATTTTAGCCTTATTTCTCCCAAGTTTGGCTGTTACAGTTAGGAGATTACACGATGTAGGTAAAAGTGGATGGATGATTTTTATACCGCTAATCCCAATAATTGGATCAATATGGCTTTTAGTTTTATTGGCTACAGATAGTAATCCTGGAGAAAACCAATATGGCCCAAATCCAAAAGAAGAAAACGCAGCTTCAAAAGAAACTTTAGACGGACACTTGGCATAAAAGCTACAGAACGAAAAATATAAGCTTCATCGTTTCCGATGAAGCTTTTTTAATTCAATTAGATGCATTTTTAACCTTAGATAAGTCCACGTGCCTTAAGCTCCAGGTATTTATTTATTGTATTTATCGAAAGCTCTTCTGGTTTTGTAAGTATGTGCTGAATACCGTGATTGCGAAGTTCATTGCAAATTACTTCCTTTTCATTTTTCATTTTTCGGGCAATAACCTTATTGTAGATATCAATATCATGCTCAATTTTAGTATCCTGTATAAAATTGTCCAATTCGGTATTTTCAAAAATAATGGGTACTAGCAAGTGACTTCTGTTTATCTTTCTCAATATATCCAGATTTCGCTCTAACGACTCCATTGATTCAAAATTGGTAAAAAGAAAAATTAAACTACGTCCCTGAATAAAATATCTTATTGCAGAATATAACAATTCGTAATTTGGATCAAGTGTGCTTTCAGTTTCGTTGTATAGCGCATTTAAAATCTTTTGAATTTGGCTAGTGCTTCTATTGGCCTTAACTATAGAGCCCATTTTATTTGAAAAGCTCATTAGCCCTGCCTTATCCGATTTACCCAAAATAATGTTTGAAAGTGTAAGCGCAGTGTTTATTGAATAGTCCAATAAACTTAATCCGTTAAATGGCATATTCATTAAGCGGCTTTTATTTAGTATACAGTATACTTGCTGAGATTTCTCGTCAGTATAATGATTTACCATCAACTCATTACTTCTACTACTTGCTTTCCAGTTAATACTGCGTGGATCTTCTCCAATTACATAGTTTTTTATATGGTCAAATTCATAACTATGTCCAATGCGTTGAATTTTCTTAAGTCCATCGTTTATTTGAACTGAAGAGTTAATGTGCAACTGAAACCGTTTCATTTGAATAAGAGATGGGTATACAGGTACACTTTGTTCAAGCTTAAATATCTCTCTCTTCTGTATTAATTTTAACGGTGAATACACAAACACATTAACATTGTTAAACTTGTAGACTCCTCTTGATTTGGGTGTAAGCTTGTATTTAAATGTTTTGCTTTCGGATGGCTTTAAGTCTCCTTTAATGATGAAATTCCGAAGCTGAAACTGATAGGGTACTTCATCAATTATTTCAAGCGATAAACCAATGTTATAGTTGTTTTTTATATAAATAGATACCGTGTTATTGTCATCTAAAGAAAAGACTTTGCCAAAATTCCGCTCACATTTTAACTTGCCTCTTTGCGAAAATAAAAGGTAGCTGTCGGCAAGCGTTAATGCAATTACGAATACCAGCAATATTTGTGTAATGGTAAAAAGTTGCTTAAAGAAGAAACCAGAAGCAAACAGTGCAATTACAACACCTGCAAGAATAAAAAACCTTGATGCAAAATAAAAATTCTTCATTATCTAGGAATCTCAATCTGATCCACAATTTCCGAAATCACGTCTTCAGGTTCTGAACCTTCCATTTCTCTTTCGGGCATAAGTATAATTCTATGGTTTAAAACCGGGTTTAGAACTTTTTTAATATCATCCGGAGTTACAAAATCCCTTCCGTTTAATATAGCAAGTGCTTTGGCTGATTTTAAAATGGAAAGCGATGCTCTTGGCGATGCTCCCAAATAGATATCACCATTGATTCGGGTTTGATGGATTATTTCAGAAATGTACTTCACTAAATCATCTTCTATATGTACACTTTCTATCAGGCTCCAGCATTTATCCAAATCGGATTTTTCTAAGATAGTATTTACATCAGCTGCAATTTTATTAGAGAAATCACTTTTAAAGCGTAAAAGAATTTTCTCTTCATCTTCAAGGCTGGGATAATTCATTTTTACACGAAATATAAAACGGTCAAGCTGAGCTTCGGGTAGCTTATAAGTACCTTCTTGTTCTATTGGGTTTTGAGTGGCCACAATAAAAAGCGGGCTTTCAAAATCGTAAGTCTTGCTATCAACCGTAACTTGCTTTTCTTCCATTACCTCAAAAAGGGCAGCCTGTGTTTTTGCAGGAGCACGGTTTATTTCGTCAATTAAAATAACATTTGAAAAAATAGGACCTTGCCTAAAAAAGAAATCCGACGCCTTGGCATTGTATATCGTGGTTCCGATTACATCCGAAGGCATTAAATCTGGAGTAAACTGTATTCGGTTGTATTTTGTATTTAAAGTCTTAGCCAAAAGCTTAACCAACAATGTTTTTGCAATACCCGGAACACCTTCAAGCAATACATGCCCACCAGATAATAAAGCAACTAACAATAATTTTATTGCTTCATCCTGTCCAACAATAACTTTTTTTAATTCGGCTTGAGCTTTATTAAATATATCATTTACATATTCAAGATCCTTTTCATCAACATATTTATTAACGGAAAGGTCATTGTTTTCTGTGTTTGGATTAGTATTTATTTGTTCGTCCATAATTAATTGCAATTTTTATAAAAATAATCTACTAAATAGTATAATTTGTATAATTGTTCTGAGGAGGCATCTTTATTGTATTTCACCTCAATTTCGCGTTTAAATAATTCCGAAAGCGTTTCTTCTTTAACACCCGATATTTTTGAAAGATGAGGAATCACTTCTTTTTTTTCTTTACCAATTTTGATATTGTATCTGCTTTTAATAAAACTGTAAAGCTGACTAATCATTTCATCAGCAATAATTTTGTGATTTTTTGTCTGGAAATATAAGCCCCCGATGGCTTTTGCATAATCCAGGGTATTATTTTTCTTTATCCTTACCAGGGGAATAATATTCTGCTTTCTTTTTGACTGTACTATTATAAAAAGAATTACAAGTATCAATGTCGTATACCATGCCCAGCGAAGACTCTTGTGTTTTAAAATAAAACGTAGGGGGCTTTCCCTTAATTGTGGATTTGATGCTCTATGGTTATAGAAGTAGCTATTGTTGTCCCAGATTATTGTTTCGTTGTCAATATTATTCCAAATGTTTTGCAAGTAATGGAATGTTTCTTTCTCTAACAGGTGATAGTTTGAGAGAAAAATAGGATTACTATACAGATTTAAAGTTCCCTCACCTATTTTTAATGATACAAAATTTGGCTTGTCCTGATCAATGGTTGATAGTATCTCTGGTGAATACTCTTCGGTACTAGTAAAAAACTGTGAGTTGAAATATGCCCAATTATATGCCGCTGTTTTTTTGCTAAACTGATAATAGAAAGTAAATATACTATCAGCATCTGAACTGACCTGCTTCAATGTTGTTGTAACAGTATCTGACTTAAATGATCCTATAAAACCACTACGTGAATCATTCAACCTCAAATTATTAAAATCCATTATCGAATCGACTGAAATAGTATGATTTTCTGAATAATCTGTTGAATCATTTAACCAGGTACGGATAAATGTATCAAGATTCTTTGTAACCCCTATAAATGCATTATTCCCTCTTTCAATATGCCGAATTAAGCTGGCCACATTCACTGAATCAATATAATAAGAAGATCCAACAAATACGTAATCCGAATTTGGATTCTCACTAAAATACTCCTCAAATTCATTGGTTTTAATTTCAATAAAGTTCTCTTCAGGATAACTACTTTTTATGAGTTCAAATAAAATGCTAGTTCCGTAAGGTTCTTCATTATTGTAGTTCAGATTTTCGATCCAAACATACTTGGGGGTATACAACCTCAATAAGAAATATCCACCAACAAGCAGTGCAACAATACTTAATATAACAATAGCAGATGTTGTATTTCTATCTTTCACTACTTAATATTTTTGGAATTTCTACAAACTTCAAAGCCAGCTGATCGTACGTATCTCGCTTTATGCTATAATTCGCATACCACACTTTTTCAAATACTTTTATTAGATATTTAAAATCTGCATGGAAACTAAACTCTTTAACTTCCTGTAAATAATCCCAGTTGGTTTTTTCCTTTTTCCAGTTTATATAATCGTTTTCCTTTAACGCTTTTATTAACATTAAAAACTGTATTCTAACAGCTAATCGATAATTACCTGCCTCCAATGCCTCAATTAAGTATTGTTCCAGGTCACTTAGCTTAAACTGATCCGGATCATCAATTTCTTCAACCTTAAAGTTATTTGATACTTTATGGGTGGTTTTTATCTTTAACAGATAATTGATTAAAACAATCAACAATACAATTAATATTGCTACAATTAAAACTATAACCACTGTTTTGATTGATCCTACATTGAAATTCTTAGGAACAGATGCCTCCTTCTCTTTCTTGTCTTCTTTTGGTTCAATTTCCCTATACGTTTCCGTATAATCCTTCTTGCCAACAGCTTTTTGCCAATCTGATTCAGACAAGTTATCATCGGCACGAAGATTTATAGAAAAAAATGCTACCAACATCAATAATAAAAAGTATCCTTTCATTCTCTGATTAATCCCCTTATTCGATTAGTTTTTCCAATTGATTTTATTCTTGACTGCAGTCCTGATGCATGTATTGTTTCATATAAACTGTAATATAAAATCTGGTTTGCAATATAAAAAATAGCATATATGAATAACACCATAAAACTGAAATAGTAAGTGTTTACATAAGATATAATTTTAAGGCCTTGTTCGGTTGAACCGTACAAATTCATTTGGATAAATTCATTATTTAAAACTGCAATCAGCTGCAAAAAGATATAGAAGAATAATACGCTCATGATAAGAAACCTGAATGATAATGAGGCAAACTTTGAAAAGCTATTATTAAGATATACAGTACTAAGTTTAATCGCTTGAAAAATACTAACCTGCTCCTTTGAGTATATGTTAAAAATAAGACTTGAGTAAATTATCAAGCAGATGTACACAATTATAGCAAATACAGGAGACGGTATAAGCAACGAAGAATGAATTATAATTTGCAAGAGCAGGATTTGAATAAATACTAATAATTCCATTTTCTTATTTTTGGAATTGGTTTTATTGGTCACTTCAACCCTACGTAAGAATAAATTTAAAACGGTAATACACATTATTAATATAAATATCCCAGGTAAATGACCTGAAATTAACTCTACCGGATCGAAAAAGTTATTATCTTCTGAAAAAACATAAATATCTAATGATGAGAGTAACAATACGGCAAGGGGTAATATTAGTGCAATACTCAGCGACCATTTCATTAATCTCCCAAAATAGTTTTCTAATTGCGAAAAAGTCATCATAAAAGCTTCTGAAACACTCAAAATTTGATCCCCACTTATTGAGGATTTTTCAATCGGTTCAATATAGTCTACCTGTTTATGAGGGTTAGTAACTTGTTTATTTCTGTGCCAGGGCAAAACTACAAAATAACCGATAATAATTAGTAGAGATAGTAATATTGTAATTACCCTTATTGCATCTGGTGTTTGTGTAAAGCGAGTGTAAAATCCCTCGATAAAACCAGCTATAATTAAAATAGGTAAAATACCCATCATTATCTTTAAGCCATTTCTTGCAGATAAGCGAAGTGCCTGAAAACGTGTAAAATTACCAGGAAATATGAGTCCTTTTCCTAATACTAATCCTGCCGCTCCGGCCATTATTATAGATGAAATTTCAAAAACGCCATGTTGCCATATGGTAAGAAACGATTCCCAAAATATGCCATGTTGAATAAAATAATACTGAAAGCAGCCAACCATAATTCCATTATGAATCATGATTAAAATAGTGCCAATAGCCATAAAAATGCCCATAACAAAAGTTCGCAGTGCCACAAGGCAATTATTTACAGTAATTCTCAAAAACATGTCGAAAGGCGCCATGCTTTTATAAACTGCCATGGGATCGTTTTTTGCAATGTTTTCCTGGGTCATTTTAACATATTTATCCCCTAAAATTAATTGCGCAAACTCCGGATCGTATTTGCTTGATAATGCACCAATAAGCATCGAAATCCCAAAAAGAATAAATGAAATCATAATTTCCTTGCGGGCCGCATAAAAAGCGAGTGGTACCGAATGGGTGAAAAATTCACGGATACTTGAAAATCTAAACTGCTCCGATTTGTTTACTTGGTTAAAAAGGATCTTGGCAATCGAATTTAAATATAATCTGACTGACCGGTTTTTATAATAAGTATTGGCATAAGATAAATCATCGGTTGTTTTTATAAAAAGATGACTAAGCTGTCGAGGTGTATTATCGTTTGTGGAAATTAGCTTCTCGTTCTCCTTCCAACTATTCAGGTTTTTATCTATAAATTTAGATTCTTTCATTATTTAATTAAAAGATTTTTCCCTAACCTACTTAAATTTTGGTTTAATTTGTTTTTTAATAATAATTTGTGTGTTGTCTTACAGTTTATGAAATCAATTGATATTAATTCGTCGTTCAATGTAGTAATAAAATTTAATCTACCTACTGTTTTTGACCGTGGAGTAGCTTATTTTATTGATATGGCCATAGTCTGGGCCGTTATTGGATTGATAACTGCAGTTGCACCCCATATCTTTTTTTATGTTGCAGTTCCTATATTTGGCTTTTATACACTGGCTTGCGAAATTATTAACAATGGACAAACCATAGGTAAAATGGCCATGAAATTAAAAGTTGTAAGAATTGACGGACAAAGAACCAGAATATCCGATTATTTTATGCGTTGGGTATTTAGATTGATTGATTTATATTTTTCAGCTTTTATACTTGCTATTCTTACTATTACTGCATCTCAAAAAGGGCAAAGACTTGGAGGTGTTCTTTCTGACACTACGGTTGTGAAAATTAAAGAATCAACTGTAACCCAATTAAACTCTCTTATAAAACTTAATAAACTTAAAGAAACAGATCCCGCTTATCCCGAAGTGATTAAGCTTTCGGAACAGGATATGATGGTTGTAAAAGAAACTATTGATACCTATAAGAAATATCCTAATGAGGGACATAAAAAATCTATCGATTTACTAGTCTCGCATTTAGAGGAGTTATTACAAATTAAATGTAAAACTGGCAAAATTGATTTCTTAAATACTCTAATTAAAGAGTATGTAATTTTAACCAGGTAGGCGAATAGTTGGCCAATATCATTAGGTGATTTTATTCTTAAGTTGTGCTTAATTGCAAGAAACCGATGTACATAAAGATAAATGATAGTGGAATAATAAAAGAAGAGACTAGAATCTCGGAAAGCGATTTTATTCGAGGAAGAAATGATTCTTATGGAACTGACTATGATGATTTATTCTACAAGGTTGATACTTGTTGCATTCGCCTTTATGATATTGCTGAAATAAAACTATTTGAGAGTAAGAGTACATATAGAAAAGAATCTAAATTAATACCTGACTGGGTTTTTAATTCAGGTGTTGATTCTTCAAGTTCAATGAGTAAAATAGAATTTGAACAACACCTTCAAGATTCAGAAACTCCTATGATTAACAAGTTTCTTTATATAAGAGACTTTCATGCCCTGATTAGTTCTTTACAAGATAGGATTGTCTTTATTAAAGGCTTATATATTGATTTTTATAGAGCACTTGGAGAACTTGAACCGGTAAGAAAAGATAAAGATGGGGTTTTTGCTCAAATGGGATATAACACGATACCTGTTTTGTCATATTTGTACAGCCTGATTACTTCAATGTATTGCTGCTTTGATATTACAACAAAGATTGCTTTTGAATTTGAAAGAACAGCTTCCGACTTTACAGATTATCCCAGAATGCGAAGTAATGATAAGAAGATTGGTGATGCAAAAAAATTAAAAGGAGACTATAGAGAATCTGGAATATTTAAAAGAAGCTCTGTTTTTAAATTGATTGAGAATTTGAGGAATGAGATTATTCATAATGGTTCTTTGGAAATGAACTCTAGGGTATATGTAGAGATTAGGGATAACAAATCTTTTGAGAAGTGGATTTTAATCCCTGATACTGTAGGAGGTAGTTTTGAAAGGAGCAAGAATAGAAAGCATTTCTTCTCAGAAGATATAAGGATAAATAAGACATTACCTGCATTGACTAGAAAGTTTATAGTGAATCTTGTAGAGAGCCTTGAAGATATAAGCAAAAACGCACAACAATGTGTATAATTCATAAGAGTTTTAGAGGTGAAGGATTGTTTCACGCATTAATTTCGGTAACGGTGGATACTATCCCAGGCCGCAAACCCTTACGAAATCACACATTGGACCGTTAGACATAACTGAAACCTACATTCGCATTAACAGGTATTAATACAATATTTACATGAATGGGAAAGTAATTTTTTTGAGATTAATAAAGTCATTCTTCCAAAATTAAAGCTAAAGATTAAAGACCATAGCAAGGTGTGGTTTTTACATTTCGAAAAATATGATTAACAGTTTCTATGAATTAAGTCAACTTCAATGATTGATATTTATTTGCCAATAGAGAAATTTGAGTAAATATGACAAATTATAAAGAAGAAATATTGGAAAAGATTTGTTACACTGACCTTGTTTATGGAAGAATTAATAAGAAACTAAACCTTGAGCTTTCAAAAGATAAAATTGAGAGAATGATTCTTACAATTATTAGAGATACAGATGAATCAGGGTTTATAAAAAAAGGAAAGAATATCTATATAACTAATAAGGACATAAATATTCGATTGACTATTAATTCTTTTACGAATAGAATAATTACGGCGGATAAATTAAACACAAAACAATAAATCGCTACTTACCCAATATGCTTTTTTAATATGCATATTGGGTATTTTTTTATGATTTATATACTCTAAAACTCACTATCCCCATAAGTTTTCTTCTGCTTTCTTTTTGATTTTCCGTTTCTAAATGAATACGATATGCTAAGTTCTGCAATAGGTCCGGTTCTATCATATTCTGTTTCCTGATAAAATATTTCGTTACCTAATGCATTATACGCCCTGGTATCCAAACCTTTGATGTTAGAATCTAAAATATCTAGTACCCTAAAGGAAAAATTCCAGTTTTTTAGCTGCGCTGGAGAATAATCTAAAGCTGTGTTAGCTAAATAAAAAATATCATTTTCTCCTTGTGCTGTAACTGTTGCCGACTTTAAATCAAAATCAGCTGTAAACTTTAATCCTTTTGTCAGCAAAAAGTTAGCATTTCCTTTTAGGCTCCAATTAGTACTGTTGTTATCTTCTTTGTAACCAAAAATATCTCCTTTAATATGATAATTGTACAAAGAACCTCCTACAAAAAACTTAGCTACATTACCTGCTACTAGGTTCGCATTCAGTTCAAGCCCTAACGATGTTGAATTACCTGAGTTGGTATAACTTCTAATTAGCACTACTTCTTCCTGATAGGTTGTGTTTACTCTAAAAATGGCATTGTCTACCCCTCGATAAAAACCTGTTATATTTATCTTATGTTTTCCTATTTTTCTCTCTAATCCAAGCTCTACGTTATTAATATATTCCGGATCTAATGCCGGATCTCCAACAACATACACCTCCAGGTGCCTGCGATATAAAAACGGAGACATATTTTTTATGGGTGGACGACTGATTCTTCGACTTGCAGCCAGACTTAACTTACTCGATTTACTAACAGGGTAAGTTGCGTGCAAAGTTGGAAACCAATCCATTTGCTTGACCTCATATGTTGATTTTGTTTCTCTATCGAATATGGTGAAATAATCGGGATTAGCTATTTTCATTTCCTGATTGGTATATTCCATGCGAAGACCAATCATATATTTCAGCTTATCGAAACTCCCTGAGTAATCGAAATATGCAGCATAAATACCTCTTTTTAGGTCAATAGCATTTTCCAAATCGGTATAATCCAGCAAATTACCATTAACAACATCCAAAGTATCGTATGAAAATTCTCCATCAATCTGAAAGTATTGTGGTTGTAATCCAAAACCAATAGCATCTCCATTTGTCAGCTCTTTAGAATAATCAATGCTGAAACGATAGGCATCCAAGGGTGTATCGTCCGATTGGTTATAATGGTCTGTAACCTCATCTACCATATCCCTTGGCACATCAAAATTGTAATTATAATTGTCCAAATTTCGTCTCAAACTAGAGTGTTCATATAAAAAAGAAGTACTTAACTCACCTCCATTATTCAATTTGTGTTTAAAATCGATATTACCAGTATGAAACTCTCCATAACGATTATCTGTATTGGGATTATACACCCATTCTTCATTTGCCGGAATTCCGTTTATTGGATTTTTATACTTATCGCCATAAAAATTATTATACACATAAAAAGCTGAACGTCCCTCTGTGCGATTTCCATAAAAATAAGAAGCTGATAACTGCGTAGCATCCGAAAATTTATAATCCACTCCTGCATTAGCCGAATAATATTCGTACCATTCTGGTCGTTCCCCTCCTGCTACCATATGTTTGTAAGCATTGTTACTTTCATCCAGTACTCTTGCATCACCTGTTCTGGCTCCATTAACATTTTTATAATTGTAATTAAATCCTCCAAACAAAGTCAGGTTTTCTTTTCCATACATTAAGTTTACACCACCACCGTATCTATCATCCTTTAAGTTATAGCCATCGTATTTATCTGTTTTATTGGCCCATGGTGATCCTCCTAATTTTCCGTTAGCCGAAACTGATAAACCTTGTACTCCATTGGTTTTTGTTGTAATATTGATAATCCCACCTTTACCTTGCGCATCATACTTAGCTGTTGGTACCGTAATTACATCAATGCTTTGAATAACTTCGCCCGATATTTGAGCTAAAAGCATAGAAGGTTCCATCTGGGTAGGTTTACCATTTAAATAAACCATAAAATCTGTTGTACCTCTAACAGATACTTCTCCATCCGGAGAAATGGAAACAGCCGGTAATTTATTTAATACATCAACTCCTGTTCCTCCACGAGCAGTACTAAAATCCTCAGCTCGATAAGTTTTACGGTCTATTTTTGTAGAAACTGTGTTAGACATGGCCGAAACCTCCACTTCATCAATAGCTACATTTGCTGATTGAATGGTTAAATATCCCAAATTGGCTTTAGGATTTTTCTTCGATAAAACTACATTTTCTATTGTATCTGTTTCGTATCCTATAAAAGACAAAACTACGTTGTAGTTGCCAGGTTTTAATCCACTGATTATAAATTCACCATTATCATCTGTTACTGTTCCAACAGGTAACAATTCTTCATTTTGTATTAAAGAAACAGTGGCAAAAGGAAATTTATCTCCTGAATTCTTATCTGTAACTACTCCTTGTATACTACCATTCTTCTGTGCCATTGATGTTCCTACAAACAAGATAATCAATGCAATAAACGAAAATAACCTTTGTATCATATAAACTTAAATTCTTGTACGATTGCAAATTTACACTACTAGTTGGTACCAGTATGGTATAAATTAACCCAATTACGGTAGATTTGTTTATTACACAAGATCGTTAGAATAAAGACAAAAGACATAAACTGATTTACAAAATGCTTAAAACCAAGTGTTTAATTAAATTATTTTTCATCTTCGCAATCACCTAACATTCAGTATATTACAAAAAATAACGAACTATTGTTATTATCAATACAAGAAGTTGTATAAAAATGGAGTATGCTCGAAAAACTTATACCAATTTAACTTACAAACTTTTTAAGTTTTATGCTTCGGTTTATTTTGGTGACTTAAGCCCTTAAATAATTAGCTGCGCAGAAAGTTGTTTCACAAAAACAAAATTTAATCTGTTTCTTAAATTTTAGCCCGAAACTCCCCAGGTGTTAAATTGGTTTTTGCTTTAAAGAACTTTACAAAATGTGATGGATCATTGAAATTTAAATGATATGCTATTTCTGAGATTGAATTATCTGTATGTTTGAGAAAGCGCTTACTCTCCACAATAATACGCTCATTGATAAGAGATGATACTGGTCGCCCGGTTTCTTTTTTACAAATATTATTTAGTACTCTCTTAGTAATTTGAAGTTTATCCACATAAAAATCTAAATTCTTTTCTGATGTAAAATGAGAATCAATAAGTTTTCTGTAATTAGTGAGGGTTGGACTACTTACTATTAATTTTTCACTCTCATCTACAGTTAATTCCGAAATTTTCCAGAGAATGATATTAAGATAAGATTTTAGAATATTCAAATTAGGATTGGGACGTTGATATTCTTCCATCATTAATTCAAATTCCTGCACAAAGTTGTGCTTTTTACTTATCAGGTTATATTTTGTGTCAAACTCAACAAATTTAAGTTTGATATCAGGAAAGTCACTTAAAAACTCTTCTTTAAAAATACATACATAGCCTTTAGGTATTTTTGAAAATTCCCAACAATGCACATGTCCGGGCGACATATAAAAAAGCACAGGAGGTTCAACCTGGTAATTATCGTCATCAATTTGATGTACCCCTGCTCCATCAGTAAGATAAATTACTTCGAAATAGCCATCGTGCATATGAGGTTTGGTAGGCTTTATTACCTCTTTCATCCGGCTAATTTTAAAGTGCCTATTTAGTTCTATCTTCCTGTTTACTTTAATTGCTTTCATAAGTAGGGATAAAGATATACAATTAAGCAATTAAATGCTTTTTAAAACAATACGGAATTCCAATCCTGGACTGGAATCCCGTATGTTTACAAACCATATTATAGCTAAACTACTTTGTATGACAATACTTCTTCTAAAAAGTATGTCTGAATCATTTAATTTTTTATCAGATGGTAAAGAACTGCTTACTGATTGATTGGTTTGAAATTACTGAACTTTGGAGTTTAATGCTTAATCATTAAGGTGAACGCATACCTCCAACCATTACTCTTAATAATTTGAGTAGTGTGAATCAGATGGATTTCATCCGATTGGATTCAAATCAAAAAAAACGATCGTTTATATTAAAGTTAACAAAGAACATATCGGTTGTCAACGAAGTTGATGCTTAAAATTTCAATTTTGTAAATTGATTTTTTGTAACTGGCGAATAGAAATAAATGGGAAAGAAGAAGTTGAGTATCGACTACCTTCAGAAAGTGAATGGAAAGAACTAACATACGCTGGATTTACTGAGAAAGAAAAAGAGCAAGGTTTTAGAGATAGTACTTTTAATAAATTGTGTAGAACTTATAATTACAAGATAACCAAACGGTGTTCTCATTTAATAGAAGAAGGAATTAAGCACGCAAGTTTAAAAAGTACATGTAGATTTGCTCCTAACAGCATTAAGTTATTTGATTTTTATGGAAATATTTCCGAGATGACATTAAAAGAAGGAGTATCAAAAGGAGGAAATTATTTAATGTATGCATCTCAATGTCATCCTGATTCTATTCAATTTTATACAAAACCTGAAAAATGGCTAGGTTTTAGGTGCATTGGGACAGAAAAATAATACCCATTACTCACAAATCTTCTATTCACAAATCACCTGGTAGGCATTAATATACTTTGAAATGCCTACCTTTTTACTTAGATGGAATTTATTACTTAAAAACCTAAGTTCATGAATTTTAGACTTAAAGTCGTTTCCATGCAATTATTAATCGACAGTAATACCCTAAGCTGTCATCTTTTCATCATCCAACTTAAAAAAGGATACAGCTTTAAGCAAAATATCTGCTTGTTTAGATAACTGTTCTGAACTCGCAGATAATTCCTCCGAAGAAGATGCGTTTTGCTGGGATATAGTATTTAACTGCTGAACCGCTTCATAAACCTGCTCTGTACCATTTTTTTGTTCGATACTGGTATCGGAAATCTCCTGCACCAAACGAGAGGTTTCACTTACCTGTGGTAACAAATTAACAAGCTTATCATTGGCATTATCTGTAATTCTCACGCTATCTTCACAAAGCTGAATAATTTCGCTGGCAGCTAATTTACTGCTTTCAGCTAATTTACGTACTTCACTTGCTACCACAGCAAAGCCTTTACCGTGCTCGCTTGCCCTTGCCGCCTCAACTGATGCGTTTAATGCTAAAATATTGGTTTGAAAGGCTATATCGCTAATAATTTTTATTTTTTCGGAAATATCCTTAATAGATTCCAAACTATTTTTTGAAACACTAGCAATGCTCTCTATTTCATTGGCTGCCGAAACTGATATCTTTTTCGTTTGCAAAGAGTTTTCTGAACTCTGCATAATGTTTGAAGTCATTTGCTCCATAGTTGATGATACCTCCTCTATAGATGCTGCTTGTTGATTTGCGCCTGTGGATATATGCTCTGATACAGAACTAAGATCTAAACTGGCACTCAGTACCTGCTGCGAATTAACCTTAATCGATTGAGTTATTTCCCTTAAATTTTTCATCATATCATCAATGCACAGCAATAACTGCCCCACTTCGTCTTTCCTGCCTTTTAATTCTTTGCTTACCTTAATATTTAACCTTCCGTTAGATACGTCCTTTAAAAAGCTTACAGCATTATACATAGGCTTGGTTATGCTCATTGTAATTTTAAAGCTTCCAAGTAATATCAGCACAATAATACATATTAACACAATAATAGAATTTCTTACAATTCTTTTACCGGATTGGATGCTTTGTTGATAAGCATTACTGGCTTGGCTTTGAGCAATTTCGGTAAATTGATCCATAGCATTACGCATTTTATCAAAATGGGTAAAGTATGTTAGGTTATACAAGTCAGAAGCTTTATTTATCTCCTCATTTTTAATTAGCTCAATCATCTCATAGGTAAGAGCTTCTACGTGTTTATAAGACTCTCTGAACTCTTCTAACAGATACTTATTATCTTCATCTGCATTAAAAATTGTTTCAAACTTTGTAAACCGCTCATTTACTTGTAAAACATTTTCAACTGCATCGTCCAACTTACCCTGCAACTTTTTAGGATCATTTTTAAAAAAATCCGACTTAGCATGTGAAATACTAATACTTGATTGGTATGCATCACGATCGGCTTGAAGCAAATAGTCTAAGCTAAGAAGGTTCTGGTTATAAAGCATATTTACATGACCTTGTATTGATCTGGTTTGAACAATAGCATAAACAAAGCCTAAAGCAACAAGAATTGTTATTAATGAGAAGAACATTCCCAACCTTGCCCCAATTTTTAAATTATCTATTACTTTCATTTTCTGTTACTTTTATTTTTAATTATTCTTTTGAACAAATAACGTTGGTTTGAATCCAACAACTACATATATCCAATGCTGTGAATTTCCTGAATCACCACCTTTTAATATTTCCATTGATTTTGAAGGTAACATGGTTGAATAACCTAACATTAGTGTAGAGTTTTTATAGAATTTGTATTTCCAATACAAGTCAATTTCACTTCCCAGTTGTTTATCGGCAGCCTTTTGTACCTGTTGAGCAGAATTATTGTCAAGAATATTATTAGCCAATCTAAAATTATGGAATGCTAAATGCAAAGTTGACTTTTCGTTTGGCATATAGCTTATCCGAATAAACATGTCGCTAAGACCTCCGTTTTTGGTATTCTTTAAAATATTGGTAAAATAATCCATAAATCCATAGTAGGCATGTCCATCACCATATGAGTTAGAAAAAGTATTATCAACCCCATTGTCGTTAATAGCATCATCTCCAGAAAAATAATCGATACCACTACTTATTTTCAATGATTTAGAAAATTTTACAGATGGTTCAAAATGTACAAAATAAGCTGATATCCTGTTCCCATTTTTCGATTCTCCAAATTGGTAATAAGGAGCTAGCTCTATTGTTAATGATCCATTTTTGTATTTTATAAATGAACCAATAGTGGCTCTGGTATGTAATTTGGTAATAAGGCTATCGTTTTGATAAGCTTCATAAAAATTCAGCAATGAGGCAGATAGGTTTTCATTAAACGATGGTTTTAACCAAAAAAATCCGAAATACTTATAAAAGTTTAGATCATAGGTTGATTCAAACAATACATCTGATTGATTATTAAAAGCTAAACCTGCATGAAATGATGTTTTTCCTGAGTCATACTGAAACAAGGCCATATCATGAGCCACCGAAACATTGTTCCAATTTTTTGCTCCCAGTAAATATTTGTTATCATATGTCAGCATCTGACGCCCAAGTTTTATGGCCATCTTTTCATTTATTTTGTAACGAGTGTAAGCCTGGTGCAAAGCTATTGAAGGAACATCGGTAATATGCCTTACTTCTCCCCAAACCCTTACATCCTGAACTGATAAAAAAACCTGAAGCTTATCACTTAAATAATCTAAGTTTAATCTCGTTCGCTGAGTGCTCACAAGTGCAGGAGTTGTTGTATCGTCTGAAAGTCGCCTCAATCCATCTTTGTACTCTGAGCGGTATCTATATTCTGCTCCAATTTTCAACTGTGCATGGCTTTCTATACAAAAGAACACAATAATAATCAATACACTTAACCTTTTCATTTGCTTTTAATTTTAAATTACTTACAATTTATTTTTAAGCATAAGGTCAGCTTGATATAAAAGTGTTTAAACACATAGTGAAAAACTACATTTTATTTTTTATACAAACAACTGAATTATAACCACATAACTCAATTAATCTTATTTCAAGAAGGTAGCAACTGAATTACATCTCTTTAATTATATAATATAACAAATCTTCTTCTTTTTTTATAGTTTTTTGCTAACTAAAAAGAGTTAAATAACTTAGCGGATATCCAATACTTTAGAAAACCCGCTTTTCTTATTCTTATAATCGAATTAAAAACTTAATGAATCTTTACCTCCACTTTTACTATCTTGCTCATTAACATTAAAGACATCGGCATAAATCAATCGATCAGTTTCTTCAGATTGTACCAACAGTTTTTCGTACTTACCTGGAATATCTGCAATACGCTTTGGTCCACGTTCATACTCCTCTATAATAATTTGAAACGCCGACTTCTTATATTTTCGAGGAAGTTTAAACTCCCTGGTAATTCTATAACGGTTGTTGGTGATATTCCTTGAACTGATTTTAATGGTAACTCCCTCGTCCAACAAATCTTTATCTGTGTTTCCATCGTTTACCGTTCCATATAACGGTTGTACCAAATGTGCATCCTGAAAACTCATTTTTAAAAAGTTAAAATTACCGTACTTAGCATAACTGTCGTTGTAAATAGCTCCTTCAACGGTAACTGATAACTTAGAATTACTATCGTCTTTTAAAAACTGAACCGTTGTTTGCCTGTCGGGCATTAATTGGGTAAAGTTAGCTGATACCACCGGCGACAAACAAACATCTTCTTTTTCCTTACGAACTGAATATGGTTGATAACGAGCCAACACTAATTTTATAAACGGAAAATACATGTTTCCTGGATTAATGCGTATATCGCAAAACCAAGTTTGCCTTTCCTCATCAAAATGTACAGGATACCCTACAACTTTTGCCCTGATGTTTTCATCGGGATATTGTAAATCGTGATCGATAACCGGATTCATATAAAAATCTTCAGGTGCTGGAGAAAATCCCTTAGGTTGCACAGAATACAATAATGGATCGATTCCCCAGTTTGTATAATAGTTAGAATAACCTTTGGATGCTGTCATTAAACGAGTTAAACTACCTGATGTTTCTGGTAAAATAATACCCAACATTTCATCGTCTCCTGAAGAATACCAAGGTCGTTTTAGGAAAATACGTATTCCACCACCCATTCGTTTATGACGCATAGCAGTTTCGTTTTTACTATTGCGCCATTCAAAGGTAGGTACTATGTAATCAATCTCTGGTAACTTAGGTCGTGCTGAACTTGGTATATTTACCTTTTCTAACCACTCCCCTGTTCTAGTGCTAGTCAATTCTGGATTAGCTGCCAATATCTTATCAAAATACTCCCTGTAACGCGATGCTGCCAGCATACGATAATCAACCCATCGGTGTTTGGTATCACCAAACTTATGTTTCAAAGGTATCATTCTTAAATTGACTCCTTTTACAAACGTAAACTTATAATCCAACACATCAAATTTAACAGTATTCACTAGTGTTTTAGACGCTCGGACTTTATCCTGTTTTAAGCTGACATACTGCTTATTTTGTGTCTGAAAAGCTTTACCAACTTTTTTTGCCCCAGGTTGTGGATCAGCTTCAAACTCCACTTTTTTTTGAGGTTCAAACCTTTTTATTGGTTTAAATTGTAGATTCTGAGTTGGGGCAATTTGCAGTTTTTCGGGTTTTGGTATTGTTCCCCGGGTTACAACATCATCATGGTAATTTAAATTAATATCGGTGATGGTATTACTTCCCTCCCGCTCTTTGATGGTGACAGATATTCCATCATCCAATGGTTCTTTCCATTTGGATTGTAATTCTACTTTTTCAGTACTCTCACCATGAATATCAAAACGAATATTGATATCTGTATGGGTATTATTAAACTCCCGGTTAGGCAGCAACTCTTCAATTACAGGAACTTCCATGGGTTGTTGAACGGCATGTACCAGCTCCATTTCGCGTGATGGACTAACCAGCCAATGACGACCAGTAAAAGCTAAATCCCTGGCCTCATTAATATTCAATAGGGTTTCGCTTTTTACCATTTCCCAAATGGCCGAAAGCTCTTTTAAATCACTCTCCCGCCAAAAGGTACTGAAACGAATTCGCGTACGAATTCCTTTAGGTAAAAATATGGTGAGCTGTCGTTCTGAGGCATTCCATTTTGTATCCATCTCCCCTTCTTCGAGCCTAATTTTTATGTGACCAGCCTTATACCAATCTTCAGGAATTGTGACACTATCTGTATTTCCTGGTTGAATTTCTTGTTTACTAAAAAAGCTAAACATCCTTGGATTAAACTCCTGAGTGTGTGTATTTTCACATCCTTCGGCTAAAAACAATGCTACACCAGCAGCCATAGGATCGGGTAAGTAAATTATTTCAACTTCCGATGACTTGTAAATCTTTTCTTTGTTTTTCTCATCTTGCTGATATAAGCCCTCGTGATCGGTGATGATTTTATAGATTTCCTTAGCTGCTTGAGGATTATTACCAAAGGCTTTTTCGAACATACCATGGTTTTCTGCCATTAATTGTCCGTTTTTAGGAGGCAGCATATAACGCAAAGAATAGTTGTCTAACTGGTTTCCATTTAAAGCATGGTTTTGTTCGTATTGACTTACAGGCTGATCGTAATTGGAACGGATCACCATGCTTTCCAGAAACTCTCCGTCTTTAAGTTGATTACCTACCAATACAATAGGACTGGCCAGTGGCTCATAGCGCATATATTTGATATTTGAACGAACCGAGCTTTGCTTATCTGGCACCATAAAACCTACATCCACGCTATTACCTGCCAAATCAACCGTACGAACTCTAATCCTGTATCTTTTACCAAACCTTAGCTTAGGCAAAGTACCCGGAACTATTTTAGACTGGGCGTTGATTTTAAAATCCAAATCGGAATCAAAGCTGTATTTCTTAGCTTCTATTTCTTTTGATTTATGGACAAAATCACGCTTTTGTGTTTCATCATCTTTTAATTCATAATCGTCGGACTCATTGATAGCATACCCGGGTTTACGAACCGAAAGGCTCCATCCCTCCCATCGTGCCAAAGTTTCGGAAATATACACCTCATCAGGATTATCCGGATCTTCGGTTAATCCAAGTTGAATAAAACCTTCATCGGGAACTATTCCTGTTATTTCGTGCGGATTATTTTGCTCATCGTACCACACATAATGATCTTGCCTTTGATGCAACGAATACCATTTGTCGGGTTCATCCTCATAAGCTATATCCATTTTATACCCCTGAACTACATCATCGGAATACAATATTTCAACTGGATTTTTCACCCTTAAGGTCTCATTTACTTTCAATTGTCCAATTGCTGCTTTATCTATTTTTAATTGAACAGGCTCTACCGAGGCAAATGCTGTTTTGAGCTGTATATTATGCTCCATCCTTTTAAATATATGCTCAGCCATACCATTTTTAGCTATGGCTATGCCCGCTGAACGCATAGATGGTAATCCTTCTTCCTCTGGAGGTTCCACCTCCTCCGCCTCTTTGGCTCTTAACACTGCACTACTTGCCAACTCAACTTTAGCCTCATAAAAACTCGCAATTTCCTGCACTTTACTTTCAGCCATGTTATAAGTTTTCAATGCTGCTCCATCGGCATCAATCTGAATTACTGTAAACTCTCCAGTATTAACTTTTACAAAACCCTTTTTGAATAAGGAACTGCTTTTATCAGCAACAAAAAATCCTTTATCGGTAATTTCGTAAGCTGTTGCAGGAGTTGAGATTTGATAATCTCCTGTTAATTCCAAATCGGCAGGAACCAATTTCACGTTCCCTTTATCGGCCAAAGGTGATGAATAAGGAATAGTGAAATCGAGTACAAAACCTAATTTTCGCATAATCTGCGGATAGGCATTTACAGCTGCCATAATATCATGGAATTCAAAGGATGGTTTCTCTAGTTTTAATTTTGGTGTTTCTTTAAAAAGCTTGTCTACTTTATGAAACTGCCTTACCTGGGCAAAGTCCGATTTAGGTTTCATTTGCGTCTCAAACTTCATGAATTTTTTAGATTGTACCTCTGTTCTTAGTACCTTATCCTCGGTTACTTGTTTTACAACCAATGGAGTATCCTTAATCCTCATTTTTACTTTACCCGAAGCCATCCTAACAGAATCTGGTTGTAATTTGTAACGACTAATAGCACCCAGGTTGTTCTCATCAACAAATTTCTCAGGAGTTACCTTGCGTGCCGGATCTACAACAGCTTCGGTTCTTACGTTTTTAAGGATAAAATCTTGTACATGCTTGGCCGGAAAGGAATAAATATTCTTTTTGGTGAGCTCATCCTCTTCTTTAAAATCATCTACTTTTATATCCTTATGAAAGATATTGGTATACAAACTTATATCAATATTTTCGTTCAATAATGTGGCAGGAATGATGTTCCCATTTTTAAACTGGAAAGCAAAATTGGTATTGGTCATAATTTTGGGCCAGTTCAACATATCGGGAAACGAATTTAAAGTAGTATCGCTGGGAGTAGATAGTTTTACCGAAACAAAAACAGACAGCTTTAACAAGTCTTTCTCTCTTTTATGTGGCAATGTGGTGAATATAATTTCCATATCTTATTTCAATGTAATGTGTTATGTTTTATATGCAAGATCGTATATGCTTTAACTGTTAGCTAATGAGTTTTAGATATTAATTGTGTCTCTTTAAAAAATATATTCAAGTTTTACTAACTCCTAATACCCAACACCTAACACCCAGTATACTAACCAGCAAAGGCCAAACAGTACTCCTGCCAGTCGTCTTCATCTATCATTTCAATAAACTTAGGATCGGCATCGGCTCCTTTTAATTCGCGACGAACAGTAACCGAAACGGTTTTACTAAAGAACAGAATCTCTACCTTAACTTTTACTGTAGCTACTCCCTCCAATTTTTCTACCTTTCCTTCGGAGAACACGGCAATAAATGCCAAGTAAAATTCCATCGAAATAGAGATAATTCCGAGGATGGATAAATGTCCATTAATACGGAGATATCCTTCCAAGGTAGAAACACCAATCTCTTCCGTTTCGCCATTAACCTCTTCGAGCATCAACTCAAATTTGTAATAGATACCACCCATTACCGAAACTCCACCTGATGCAACTCCTACATTTAATGAGATGGCTGCTCCAAATTCAAACGCTGCTTCAATAGATTTAAGTCCTTTAAGTGTTGAGACCAACATAAAATAACCACCTCCACCAAAGCACGAAATAGTAAGCATAAACGGATTTTCGCGCTTACAGAAGTTAAATGCCATAGTAAGCGGAGCTCCTGTAAATGGTAAGGTAACACTGGCTCCCAAACTAATATTAGTAATCATGCAAATACCTACTTCTACATTAGGTAGACCAATGGTAAATCCAGCTGTAATACCTGTAGGTTGAAGATTGATATATGGCCCATCGTCGGAGAAACCTGTATTTGGAATTAAATCCTGTAAACTATTTACAAAACTCAATGCCCCTTTAAATTCGATAGGCTTTTCGGCATCAATATCCACCTTTACATCCGTTTTTTCTCCCAATCCTGTTTTAAATTCCAGGTAATTAAAGTTAACAGCCAACAAAGGCACTAAATCAATTCCGAATTTCTCAAACCTGGCCGAACCTGCTAATTTAGCTTCTTTAGATGCATCAAATGGTTTTTCCAGTTTTGTTGTAATGGTTAATGCCGTGTTTGGATCATCTACATTCACATGTAATACATCCTCAATAATCTTTATGGGATTTGATTTAAACTGTGGCTGCCATTTATACTCCGCATAAAAAGCCTCGGAGGTAACATACGATTTAAAGTTTGGTATTTTAGGAATATTACCATTTAAAGTATCCAATAACTCATTGGTTTTATCCTTAATAGTTTGTTTTAAGGTATTGATCTGGTCATCCAGATTTTCCTTTGTTTCCTTGGCCTTATTTTCTAAAAACAGGATCTCATTTTTTACATCTTCCAGTTCCTTTTTGGCATTAGCTGCAGTCGATTTAATTTCATCAAAAGCACTGCCTAGATCCATATCGCCCAACAGTAAGTCAAATATCTTAATAACACCAAATATTTTGGCCACAGGAAAATCCTCTAAAGCAGCAAAAAAGTCCTCAGGATTAAAAGTTAGAGCTTTGCTATCGGCTATTTTTCCTCCAACAGGACCTTGCAACTTACTTAATCCGGTAATACCCATATTTGGCGATACAAAACCTCCTGATTTATCCGAACCATTGGAGAAATCAACCACGGCATCGTACACCTGAGCGAAGACCATACCATCATTGTTGTCGTCTTCTAAAGTAATTTTAGCTGGTTTGCGCACTCCTGTTAGTTCGTCTAATTGCTTGATAAATACCTCAGCCTCCTGAACAATAGGGTGAAATTTAACATCTCCAGCTCCTTCTGCCGGATATACCTGAGCTCCAAACTGTATGCTATCTGTTTCAAAATTAGTATCTCCATCCACCATACTTTCGGTGTAAGCGATAGACTGCTCACCCAATGGCATTTTTGTATACGTTGCGTTAGGATTATATTGGTTAATAAGCTGTTGCACAAGGGAAGCATCCCGACCAATCCTATTTTCGATAAAAACTAAAGGCATTCGCAATAAATGTTCCTCTCCCTCTTTATCGGTTAATATTAAATCGAATTTAAAACCTTTACCATTTACCTTGATATAAAAATTATAAGCTGTATTTCCTCCCGAATCATCACCAAAACGTTTGATCACAAACTTTTTTCCAGCACTAGGAGGTACATTGATAATTGGTTCTTTTAATGGATTATCTATCTTGGGGGTTCGTGTGGTTTCTATCCTAACAGCCTGAAATGCAAAGGGGATAAACTGGTTATTAATATCGTTACGCGAATACAGCACCTCTTTTTGCAGTACTACAATATACATGTGCTGACGATTAACTGCAGACTTGGTTAGGTTATCAAACTTACGCTCAGTAACTTTTACAAGTGTAGCCCGATGGGAAAATGGCCACAAGTAACCTTCTCTCACCACTTTTACATAATGATCTCGACCTAAAGTAGCCAGGTGTTCCCACTCAATAATGTTCAGGTAATTATCAGCGGGTGTAGGCACATCAAAAAAGGCATGCCAATCGAGATAAGCACCTAGTGTAGTCAACATTAGATTTTTAATTTTCACCGGTTTGGGTGAATAACCTGGTATAGCATAATTAGAAGTTGTATGTACTAGTACGTGTCGGTCGTTACCATCAAGCGAGGCCATAAAAGGTTCACCTAAAGGTGGCATTACCTGGTAGTTTTCGTTGGCCTCAAAAGCCCAAAGAGCCCTGATGGTTTTTAAATGACCCAACTCACGGGTGGCTTTTCCTCCTTTTAAACGAACACCCAACATGGTATGCCATAATTCGGCTATTTTACCATTACGAGTGCTTAAGTTATCCATTGCCAAACTTAACCCTCCTGTAATTCTTTTATTAGTTCCCGAAACATTGATTCCTGAAATGTCCGTTTCTTCTGTATGGTCGCGTAATTGCAGCTTTTGCTGATGAATAAAATCGTTGACCTGGTTAGGTGAAATAAACATTAACGCCGGAGCTTCAATGGAAGTTTCGGTTGCAGGAACCGGCCCTACCTTTAGATTAATGTTTTTAATGGTGGCCAAATTAAAATTAGCTTTTATAGTTGGCGAAATTTTTGAACTTATCACCTGATTTAATTGACCTTCGTTGTAAAGTGCCTCTTTTTGTGTTTTTTTCCTGCTGTTGGCATATAATTTTATACCATAATCTTTACTATCGCTTTTTAGGTATTTGTCGCTGGTTGTACTTTTAGTAAGTTTAAGATCTTTATCCACAAATCGGGTATCGGTTTTAAGTCTTACTTGTGGAAGTTTAATCCATGCGCGCTTATTTACCCTCAGGTTAAATTTGCTCCAGTCGAGTAATTCTTCCATAGTTAGTGAAAAACCTTTATGTCCTTTTGGCAGTTCGTATACCAGGCGACTCTTTTTGGCACGGATATGTTTAGCAGGAAGATCTACCTGATTATCTGATGCTTTATTGGATAAATAAAAAGCTTCCTCAAGAGTATGTTGGGTAGAAAAATGAATAATCACCCAACCTTTTTTTCGGTTTGATGATGGAACAACATACGAAACCATCCCCTTCTTCACAAAATCAAAGTTGTAAAATTCAAACTCCAACCATATTAAATCTTCAGGCCGGATAATTTTAACCTTGATGGCTTGCCGGGGTTTAAATTTAATCTTCTCTTTAGCAATTTGAAGCTCTGGCTTTCTAACATTTTTTTTAACCGGAACCTGGGGTGAATTCTTTATTTGAACCTTCTTTGTAGCCTTTTTAATTGGTTCCTGCGGAATAATCTGAATATTAGGTTGGTTATCCACCACTGTGGCCAAACCTACAGCTCCTGGTATGGTAGGCTGAAAAGCAGTTAACTGTGGTTCGAACCTTTCTTGCGAAACATCAGTCAATGTTCCGATATATTCATAATCAGGTATATTACCAGATGGTCCTAATTTAAAATCAGACAATAATCCTGGCAACCATCCCCCTCCGATACTGGCTGATAAATATATCCTGGGTTCCTTATTTTGGGAGTATTCTGTATAAAAGAAACTTTGGTCTAACGAATAGCTATGTTCCTCAACTTCGGAATACCATGCTAAATTTCCTTCGTCATCCTTCATCCAGAAGGCTACATCGTTATTTAACATCATCTGTAAATTGAGGTTTGAACAACCTTGTTGCTGAATGCGATTTTTAATAACCATGTGGCTTTTTAAAAAGTGGTGCCATGGTTCAAAATCATTAAACAGCAAATAACTGGCCTTATGTCGGGTATTTTTAAGGTAGGATATATCCTCAACTGGTTGTGGTGCCACAAGCATCTCGTTGGTAAAATAGCTTTTTCCATTATTTCCTATGTTGATAGCTTTATGCCCACTATAACTCAAATGCCATTGATTATTAAGTGATAATTTTACCAATCCAGAAACAGATACACTTCCGTTATGATAGTAAGTGGCTACTTGTCGGTTTAATACCATAGTGGATAATACCTGTATACACCCCTCTAACCAATCAATAAAATCAACCTCATCGTGCATATTAAATTCGGGAATATCCAGTTTTAATCTCCACTCACTATTTTTTAAACTGATAGTAGCATTTAACGAAAATGCAGATTGAAGCGAAGGATAACACAAACCTTTGGCCTTAATTTGTAACATGCTGGCCTGTTGGTTAATATCCAGGGAATATCCTTGTGCAAAAAATCTTTCTGAGATTTCCCAAGCTGGTTTGCCATTACGATAGAAGATAATTTGCCCTTTCTTCTTTTTTACCTGAAAGGGGTGTTTAGCTGCCGCTGCAACAGAGTCTGCAACAGGACTCCAAATTATGGCTCCAATTCCTAATTGTTTTAAGAATGAACGACGACCAGGTTTCTTTACTTCTTTTTGGCGGGGTTTTATGACCAAAGCCCTGCTTTTTTTAACATGGAGATATTTCCAACTCATAACAAAGCTGTTTAACATTTATAATGCAATTCTCCTTGGCCGAATAAAAGTTAAGGCTATATCTGACAAAAGGAAAGTTTAGATACATTTTTTTTTGAGAAGGTATGAAAGAATGAAGGTTGAAGGCTGGGAGGGAAAGTAGAATATAAAAAGTTTCATTGGTGTCCGCTTAACTTTTTAGAATTGTTATGAAGATGTTATATTACAAGGATTGTAGGTGGTTTCATTTGAAATAGGCTTGTTTTTCCACCTCTGATAAAATGCGTTAAAGAAATCGAAGAGTGTAGCGTAAAAAATCAAAGCTGTTTGAGCGTAGTGAGTTCTTTGATTTTAGTGGAACGATTTGATTTTTAGCAATTTTATCAGCAGTGGTGGCATTTTTTGTTTCCGTTTTTGCTGCTGTAGGCAAAAATGAAAAGCCCGTCGGCTTGAGACAGTTAAAGGCAAACAATTTTGAAGTTAAATTTTAACCAGACAGTAGTGAAAAAGTTTATTAATCTTGCTATCACTTTACTCATGTTCAATCCCGTTGGGATTACATAGAGTAGATAGGTTTTCAAACTCCACTAATATTTAACTTCTCCAAAGTTATTTACATATCTCCGTTAGATAAACAAAATATTGAACCTAAATAAATTATTACCTACCTTATTTATGAAAGGACATGATGTTAACAGATAATTGTAAACTGATATTTTTTTGTTTGTACTACTATATTTCTATATTTGCTAATCAACTCAACATATTATTATTTTCAGACATTAACTATATCGTTATATTTTACTGTGCATATGTGCAATAAAGAACATAGATATAATAAAAATATATTCACTAACGAAGTGCAATTGTTGTAGCCAATAAGAACAAAGAGCCTGAACAATGAGCGAACAAGAAAATGTAGAAATAGATTTTTTGAAAAATGCTGACAGTAAGATTAAAGCAGAGATTCTTACATTTAGAGAATATTTAATAGATTCATCTAGTATCGTTGAAGGTAATACTATGTCTGCGAATGAGTTGAAAAAAAATAAAGAATCATTCAAGAAGTTTTTATATAATTCACAACTTCTTTCATATTATGCATTTTTCGAAGCTTGGTTGAAAGAATTATGTGACTCTCATCATAAACTAGGTTTTAATAGGGTGACTATTAAAGATATTGCAGGGAGAAATTATATTGAAAAGAGTAAGCTTTATTTAGAAAAAGTGGGAGACTTTCATCTTGGAGACTTAAAAGGAGAATGGACTAGAATACAAACTCTTCAGCAAATCAGGAACCTTATCGCTCATAATAATTCAAATATTGTCAAAGATTCAAATAGACCAATTGATAAGCAACCCCAATATCAACTACTAAGCAACGAAAAAGCTATAAAATTAGATTTTTCAACAGGTGATTTTTATATTAACGAAAAAGGATTCTTATTGGATGTTTTAGATTTATTTGAGTTATATCTTTCTAAAATTATTCGTTTGATTGATAAACCTAAAGTTGTTGTTAAATCAAGTGAGTTACCTTATGATATGGGAGGTTGGGGAATAGAGAAGGTTCTTACATTGATAAAGTCAACTATAAATGGAGTTGAACAGCTTGAGAACTGTAAGAAAAGAACAGATGAATATAGATACAGCGATACAATTGAAAATGGAATTGGTAATTACAAGTCTATGAATTGGAATTTAACAAAACTATTATCACTATTTGCTGGTTCAAGATGGGATGTTGGAGATTCAGAAATTATCAATAAAAATGGGAAAATTGGTTTGATTGAATTAAAAGAAAAATATAATGTTAGAGATATTTTTGAGGATAGTTCAAAGGATTTAGAGATAGATTTTTCCTTTGATGAAGAGCAAGAACCACCTTTCTAGAAATTACTGGCTACAACAAATTATAAACGTAATGCGGGGCGAAATGAGTAATTTAAACGAAAGTGAAATAAACAACGATAGTGCTAACTTGAAAGGAAAGTGTGGTGAAACCCGCACTACGCTTATAAGTGGCCGTTAGGCTTCATGCAAAAAAAAACCTACAACCATAAAAAATAAAATAATGACCCTTGACAAAAATCAATCGTTTGAGTTGTCTGAGAAAACAATTGATGTTTTAAAGTCAATTGTACCTTATGATGGTGATAAAAGAGTTGACTTTGATTCACTAAATCTTCAACAAGAAATTGATAATCTCTCTTCCGAAATTAGCCGCATCGATTTTGATGCAATTAAATTTGACAAAACAGATTACTATTTCATTTTTGCATTAGGAATATTGGATATTGGAATTTCCATTTTATTTAATAATTCTGCATCTGAATTAAATCGTCAAGCGAACAATGGCTTATTTTCTACTTTGGATTCAGCCAAAGAGGGTATTACTCAGAACCAAGCTGGATTTTCACTAGATATTTTGAAGGATATTCAAGAGGATTCAGTTAAAAACCTTGGCAAAAAGACAGGTAGCTTATTTAGTGAGGTATTTCAGATTCCAAATGTTTTAAAAAACTGGGCGACACATGGTGTGGAACATTTGCCTTTTCGTAATATGCTTGGGGAATTTGCTCCGCTATTAAAAGGTGTTGGAAATATGACCATTGCTATTTTCTATTTAATGTTAGCATTTTTATATGTTGTTAAAATATTTGGGCTAACTATACCAGGTCTTCCAATTATTGTTCCTGCAGTTGTTGATAAATCTTCACTGTTTATTAAAGACCTTTTAGACAGTGCAAAAAGTTTTGTTGAAACAAATCCTATAAATTTTTCGACACTAATGCAAGATGGCTTAGAAGTGCTGACTTTAGAGGTGGCTGTTAGGATTTATTGCCACTTCCGATACACAAATAAAGAATATTCGACTAAAGCAATCTCAGAAAAGAGAAATAAGCTTTTATTAACCGCATATAGTACAGCAAACGCAATTGGAATTGGAAAGTTTGCAATAACAGGTAATCCTTTATCGATTAATCCACTTGCAGTTATTCGATGTGTAATGACAGCTTGGAAAGTAATTAAAGACAATAAAAATAACAATGAGCTGATGAGTAGAAAGCTAATGTATAGTTCATTGAAAAATCAATATGAAACGTTAAACACGCTTATTTGCCTTGATAAATCTATTTTTTATGCCAAACAGTTATCTTGTTACATCGAAAATAAAATAGAAAAGGTAAAGAGTAAACAAGAAAGTATTAATTATGAACGTGATGTTGAAATTGAAGAATTCATGAAAGAAACTAAAAAACTAAACCAATAAAATACTAATAATGGAAGAAATTGCATTAATTGATTCGTCAATCACTCCCCAACAATCACCTTCTGAGTTAGCCAATTCAATAGATAAGCTATCAAAAGAAATTGAGTCGTCCAAAGATAAGGTAAATTCGATTTTAGACCAGAATTGGTGGAAAAGTAGAACCAATCGAGGTGAGAATATTAAAACAATTGTTAGAACGATATTAAAACAAAATGATACAATTTCAACTTTCTTGAATATTGTAAATTCACTTATGGGCTGGAGTATGGTTAATACAATTTATATTACAGAGGTAGTAAATGAATTGGAAACATTAACCGAAGCTCGTGGAGTTGATAAAAATCAATATATGTCAATGGCTAAGTCCTTTTTGAAAGAAGGAATAAATGCAGCTGAAAACACATCAAAGAAAATTCAATTTAACACAAATAAAATTGAAAGTCTTCAATTTCAAATCAATGAACTAATAACCTCTCAGATTGATTCTGAAAAAAAAATAGCACATAAAATTTCCAGTAATGTTACCTTGATTGAAAAAAACAGTGAGGAGGTTGAATCAATTAAAAAATTACAAACAATACAGTTAGAGAAGATTGATTCGACAAACTCCGCAATAAATAATCATGCAATAGAAATAAAAACATTGGAGGAAAGTCATAAATCTGTACATGATTCAATTAAAACTCTCCAAAAACAATTGGATGAAATTCAAATATTAGTTTCAAGACAAGGTTCAGCCATTAATGAACTTAATACTAAATCAGAGGATGCTTCAGGAATTATCAAAAAAATGGGGGTAGATGTAATTTCAAATAAGAACTTATTATCTAATTTGTCAGAAGAGGTTAACACATTAAATAGAAATTACGATGAAACAAACTCTTCATTGAATGAAATACTATTAAATGTAGATAAACAAACCATTGTTAATAAACAATTAAATGATAAATTATTTTCCACTAATACCTCAATTTCAGAGTTATCAGTAAAAGTCTTCGACCAATTTAGCACAACAGAGACTAATTGCAAGAATGACTTGAATTCACTTGATTCGAAGTTGTCAAATCAAAACAACTCTTTAAAGACTGAAATAGAAAAATTAAACAACTTATTTGAACAGAATAATAAGAAATATACAAATTTGAGAAAATTAACGATTGTGAGTTTCGGGATTATTATCATGCTGATTACATACTTAATTTTATGGAGATAAAGCACGAAAGCCTAACACGCGGTATAGTTAATAAGGGTTTTAGTGGTTTTTGGGGCGAAGTAACCCGCTCCAAAATTTGCTGTAACTTGAAAGGTAAAAAGCACGCAATCCCTTACTAACCATACCGCCACCGTTAGCAACAATTTGACAAGAAATTCAAAGGAGAATAAAAATTAATCTGTTTTCAATCTTAAATATTTAACTATGCCTAACAATAATCTAAGTAAACTAGAAAACCAAATTGATTCTTTATCGAATGAATTGGAAAATATTACGGATTTAAGTAAAAAAGCAAAAATTATTTCAGTTATTTCTCAGTGTTATATTGAACTTGAAAAATTTAAGGACGCAAATCAAGATGCAAAAAAAAGAATTAAAAGAAAAAATTTTGAATTGTTAATAGTTATAATAGTTTCAGTATCATTAATCTGTGCTTATTTTTTATCAACACTCCAACCTATTCTTAAAGATATAAAATTAGCTTCGGAACGACATGCGCAAATTATGACTTATGAATTAAAACTTCAGAAATATAAACAAGATTCAACACAACAAAAACTAGAAAATCGTGAAATAATATTAGAAAATACAAGAAAACAATTAGCTGATTTAAATGAAAATTATCAACTTAATATAAACCAGCGAATAGAAGTGTATAACGAGAAAATTGATATGCTAAAAAAGCAAATTAAACATAATGAAGAGCATGGTGAAACGAAAGCAGCAGAAACAGGTAAGAATCTTTTAAATTTAACCAGGACCATATTAGAAGAAGCAGAAAAAGCAGCAGAAAAAGTAAATGCAAGTTCTATTGATTTTATAAAGGATGTTAGAGTACAAGAAACTTCTATTGTTAATAGTAATATTAAGCTTGAATATTATCGATCAGGTCATGCAGATCAACCTCGCGGAATAAGGAATAATAATCCTGTTCTTGTAGCGAAAGATTCTTGGCTTGGATTGATGTCCACCCAACAAATGACATTTGAACAAAAAAATGAACAGAAATTTGCTGTGTTCTTACACCCTACTTATGGTTTTCGTGCAGGCGCAAAAGTTATTCTTCGTCAACAAAGAGAAGCTGGTAAAACAATATCAGTAAATGAACAATTAAATATTTGGTTTGGAAATACAAATACCAGGAAAGTAGCTGCCAAAAAAATATCAAAAGCTCTAAATGTAGATCCCAATTCTCCAATTGATTTATCAAATAGGGAAAATTTAATTACATTTCTTGAGGAACTAGCTAAGTTTCATAATAATGTAACAGAATTACCCTATTCAAAATCTATAGTTGAAGAAGGAATTGCTTTAGCAAGTTTGAAACCTTAAGAATATTATTATGTAGATAAACTGAAAATAATTGATTGAAGAAAAATATAAAAACTGTTGCTAATAAATAGGACTATGAGCGGTCTGTAAGACCAAGCGTGGTAGTCCGTGTTGGACTAGATCCCGGTTTCTATTTAACCTATGTACTTATCGACGCTTTTTTATATTCTGAAGTAGGTAGAAGGTGTTGTAAAGTGCTCTAAAAGAATTGTAAATATAAGGTAGAAAAAGGAAGAGATCAAGTCCTTTTTGCGAAGATAGGGTACTGTATTTTTTTAGAGCGAAGGTGATTGGATATAGATAGCAGATTAAATACATTTTGTTGTTTGTTCTGGAATAGTACATTTGCTACATTTGACCAAAGCTATCCCGGAGGGATTTAGTTCAACAATGTATAAAAACAATAACCGAAATAGCAGTAAATTCAAGGGTTGTAGCCCGCTCCAACTTTCTTGCAACTTGACAGGAAAGTGCCACGCAGTCGGCTACTATTCTTATACTCAACGTTGGCTGCTATCCCTCCTATATCAGAGACATTGTTTTCTCAAGCTAACGTATAGGAAGCTAAAATATGATCATTTAAGTCAAATTTGACCAAATTGTAAAGAGCTGAATTTTAGACATATATTTTTACGTTAGTTAGAATTAAACAGAAGTACCCAAATTCAATAATTTCCAGTAAAAAAAGACTGAATGTTTGGAAGATATAAATTAAAATTATCAGATAGTATAACATTACACCTTTTAAGTGTTGATACATACTCAGAAAGATTAAAAGGATATATTGAGAGTAATATTCATCAAATATGGAATGGAGATAATGAAGTTATTGAAAGTTCAGAGGACATTAATATTACCAAAACTGAATTACAAAACCTTATAAATAAGAAAACTGACGAACAAAAAATTGGTATCGTATCTGAATTTATTTGTCATTTATATTTACGAGCAAACAAGTATGAACAACATTTTTTATTCAGGAACTTGGAGGAAAAGGGAATGAAAAAAGGATTCGATGGTTTATACTTATTAGAAGATGATTTTTTTATTTATGAAAGTAAATCATCATTAGAAACTACTTTAGATGCTACGCACAATGGTAACATTGGTGAGTCATATCATGACTTAAGAAAGAAAATAGAAGGAATAAATGCAACGAATGACCCTTGGCGAAATGCATACAATCATGCATCGCATAGAAGTATTAATTTCAATGATAATATTTCTAAAACTTTAAAAAAACTTTCAAAAGAATACGTTCAAAAAAAGTTTAGTAAAGTTGATAATTATAATCTAATTCCTAGTTCGACATTATATCTAGGTGCTCGATACACTCCTATTGATAAAGACGATTTGAAAAATAAAATTGAGAGCCTAGTAAGTGGTTACAAGTTTAATAAACTTAATGTCTTATGTATTAATAAAAACTCGGTTCAACACTTTATTGATTATTTAAATGAGTAAAATTACAAGCTACGAAAAGCGTCAATTAATAACTTTAAAGAACAATGAATTCTTTATTAGCTGTTTCAAAAAATTAATTTTGAATACTCAATTAAACATTGAAGAGGCTCAATATATTTTAAGTTCGGCAGTCATCTTCTTTCGATATTACAATAATGATAAACGACTAAAAGGGTACTTTAATATTGCATATTACATAGTTTTAAAATATAGTCTTCTGCATAAAGATTATAAACCTTTATATGATATTTCATTGCAAATAGGTTTTTACCCCATTTCAAATTTTATAATAAAAAATGAATTGTTAGAAGAAAATTACCTACATGAAGCAATTATAAACAACGAAGTCAAAAAGATTTATTCCAAAGAGCATTATGTAGAAACTGTTGAACAATACAATAGAACTCGTGAGATATTTGAAAATATTAAAACAACAGATACAGCATACATTGCACCAACCTCATTTGGTAAAAGTTCTATCATTAGAGACGTTATAGTACAAAATGATTATAAGAAGATTGTTATTGTAGTTCCAACTAAATCCCTTATAGTTCAAACATATAATGACATAAGGAATTTAGAGCTAGGCTATAAGCTAATTCTGCATGATGAGATGTATAATAATGAAGATAGGTTCATTGGAATACTAACTCAGGAGAGAGCAACGAGGCTTATTAATAAGTTTGACTTAGCTTTTGATATAATGTTCATTGATGAAGCTCATAATTTACTAAATAATAACAGCAGAAACTTCTTACTATCTAGGTTGGTAATGCTCAATTATAAAAAGAATAATGAACATCGATTATTATATTTATCTCCTCTCGTTTCAGATATTTCAAATCTTAAAATAAAAAACACAACAGAAGGTCAAATATTTGAGAGTACAATAAAACATAACTTAAAGGCTTTTGATACTTTCTATCTAGACAAGAAGGGTAAATTATTTAGTTACAATCGATATACTGATGAACACTACCAACTAGCAAGTGAGTTAAGTTTTGACGATTATATTATAGCTAATTCTAAAAATAAAAACTTCCTTTATACATACAGACCAAAATTTGTTGAGAAAATTGCGGAAAGAATTAATAGTAAGTTAAAAAATGTAGCTGAGAATTCTAAGCTGAAAAAAATATCAAATGTAATTTCTGAAGAAGTTTCTGAAGATATTGATATTGTGCAGTATATATTAAATGGGATTGTATACTTACATGGCAAGCTTCCGAATATTTTAAAAGAATACTTAGAATACAATTATAAAGAAATTCAAGAATTAAAATATGTAGTTGCAAATTCTGTAATTCTTGAAGGGATTAATTTTCCAATTGATAACCTGTATATTACCGCAACTTATGGCTTAAACGTAAAAGGGCTAAATAATTTAATTGGTAGAGTGAATCGGCTCAATTATGTTTTTGAAGATAATCTAGATAAGTTAGTGTCTGAGATTCACTTTGTTGACAGCGTTGAGTATACTGACTCTAGGAGTAACATGATAAATAAAATAAGTCTTTTACGTGAGCACACATTTAAAGATGAAAATAAGAATCCACTACTTGAAGAATATAATATTGAAGATTTAAAATTATCTAAGAAAGATAAAGAAAAGAGGAAAGAAAAGGACAAAAAGTTAATTGATTCAACAGAGTTTCTGGTAAATATTAATCCAGACAATTTATCAGATAGAGTCAAACAGCATTTTATAGAGAACAATATTGATGACTTTTATAAAAGTTATGAAGATATAATTCCAACTATTATTGAAAACACTTCGAAGATAAGTGATAATAAAGATGTAATTAATACTATTTATGAAGTCTTTATTTATAATTTAGAAAATGAAATAAAAGATTTTGAACTTGAGCGTTTAAAGAATGTAAAAGCAAGAGCATATTACAAAAATTACATTGATATATTTCAACTTTTAAGTTTAAAAGAGAAAATAGCCAATACGCTAACCTATTCTAAAGAAAAAGCAAACGATGCAGCAGATTCCTTTTTATTTATAGGTAGTTCTTTTGGTGAAGTTGCATTACAGTCCGATAAATATAAAAACTTTGAATATCAGAACGAGGTCTATGTTAATTTGAAAGGAAAATCGAAGCAAAAACTTGCAAATATCTCTTTGGTTAAAATTAAATTAGAGGAAGATTTTGTCAGTTTCAAGCTCAAGAAATTAATTACCTTTTTATTCGACTTCAACTTCATAAGTGAAGAGACCTATTTATTAGCAGTTTATGGTAGCAGTGATAAAGACTTAATAAACTTGACTAGGATTGGTTTGAATCCAAGTATAAGTAAAGTCCTGAAGGAAAATGACCAATTAAAAAATCTTGAACTTGATATAAATGGTAATTTAAAATGTAATGTATCATTTAAAACTTTTATGAAAACACAAAGTGAACTATTCAATTTTGAAGTGAATAAATATATCAGATAAGAATAACAGCAGCCAACAATGGCTCATAAAGCATACTTTTTTGCCGCAGGCGCAACACAAAAAAAGTACGCTTCATAGCCTAGCCGTCAGAGTGTCTAAAAACCTAAATGAATACATAGAATATTCGGATAGGTATACACATTTAAAACTAAATATTGAATTCTAAGAAGATTAAAAATAGTTTTTAGACAGACTGCCGTTGGCCATAATACAAAGAAGTAAAATTGAAAGTAACTTTTAGAATATTTATAAGTGTCATTATTGTTCTGACACTTGTTTTGGTTTATAGTTATTTCCACGTGAAAGGTAGCTGGAAGTCATTTACATCAAAGAAAACAATTGTTGAATTTTCAGAGGAAGTTAGGAGGACAGAACCTTTACCTGATTATTTTTATGAATTATACAGCACTGACAATAATATATCCCTAAAGAATAGTCATAAGAAATATTTGTTAAAGAACTTATCTAAGTTTAATGATTTCACTAATAATGATTATTCAATGCCACCTAGTTTAAGTTTGGCTAAATCTATTGGACAAAGAATACGAGAAAATAGAGACCGAAACAAACAAAGACGGGATTATTTATTTTATGAGGTTTCATTGGCCTGGAAGTTAGAGGAACTAACTACGCAATATGAATGTCTGAATTGGTTAGTGAAAAATTATGAATTTGTTTACGACATCAAAGGAGTTGAGAAAGCTTCTCAATATTTTTATAACAAATCATTAACAGAATTAGATACATTAGAAACTGCATCGGTGGTTATTATGATGAGAAATCCAAGTTTATATAATCCTGTAAAAAGAGAAGAGCTAGTAAAAAAAGAATCGTTAATGTTAATTGAGAAACTAGAAGATATTAAAGAATAATAATAAAAAGGTACTATGCCCAATAAATAGGACTATGAGCGGTCTGTAAGACCAAGCGTGGTAGTCCGTGTTGGACTACATCCCGGTTTCTATTTAACCTTTGTACTTATCGACGCTTTTTTATATTCTGAATTAGGTAGAAGGTGTTGTAAAGTGCTCTAAAAGAATTGTAAATATAAGGTAGAAAAAGGAAGAGATCAAGTGCTTTTTGCGAAGATAGGGTACTATATTTTTTTAGAGCGAAGGTGATTAGATATAGATAGCAGATTAAATACATTTTGTTGTTTGTTCTGGAAAAGTACATTTGCTGCATTTGACCAAAGCTATCCCGGAGGGATTTAGTTCCAATACGCTAGAATAAAGCATATGGCATTTGTAATTTTGGGAAGGATAGTTAGGTATTCGAACACCCCCAAATCTTTGATTTGGCTTTAGAAATGAAAAGATAAAAACAAATAAAAGATTTGGCTCAGTGAAGTTTTGGAAAGTTTGGTTCGTTAAATCGCCATACGCTTCATCTAGCCAACGTTGATCTGCTATTTGTGATAAATATGTTTTGTTTGACGTACTCAAAAAATCTCACGAAACGCAAACAAATTCAAGAACTTCTTGTTTTGGATAGTAAAGGTTAACAAAAGCACTATGGCTAAAAATGTATTTGGTGAAGAACTTATTCCTTGCTGTTTAAATCCCAAGACCGGTTTCTTTCGAGACGGGCTTTGTCGTACCGACAATTCGGATGTTGGCCACCATGTGGTTTGTGCCATAATGACGGAAGAATTTCTCGAGTTTTCGAAACGGACTGGCAACGATCTGAGCACACCTAGTCCACAATATGGTTTTCCGGGCTTAAAGCCAGGCGATCAATGGTGCTTATGTGCTTTGCGTTGGAAAGAAGCTTATGATAATGGTATGGCACCGCAGGTTGTACTAGAGGCCTGTGCCGAAGAAGCTCTAGATTATATTGACATTAACGCATTGATTAAACATGCTTACAAACACCAAAGAACATAGTTGGCAGTTAGAAAATACCTACGCAAGCCTACCAGAAGTTTTTTATAGCCTTCAGCGGCCCGTGCCGGTTGCCATGCCAGAATTAGTATGTTTTAACGAAAGTTTGGCAGATGATTTGGGTCTTGGATTTTTAAATCAAGATAAAGAAAGTATTGCTCGTTATTTATCGGGGGATAAGATTCCAAATGGAGCTAAACCTTTAGCACAGGCATATGCTGGCCATCAGTTTGGTCATTTTACTATGCTAGGAGATGGCAGAGCCATTTTATTGGGAGAACAACTTATCCCATCTGGTAAAAAAATCGATATACAATTAAAAGGCTCCGGTCGAACACCTTACTCTCGTCGTGGTGATGGCAGGGCAACATTGTATTCTATGCTGCGCGAGTACCTTATTAGCGAGGCAATGCATGATTTGGGCATACCTACAACTCGCAGCCTGGCTGTAGTTTCTACAGGCGAAAAGGTATTTCGTGAAGAAGTGAACCAGGGCGCAATATTAACGCGTGTTGCTGCAAGCCATATACGTGTTGGTACTTTTGAGTATGCGAGTAAATTTGGTTCTGTAGAAGATTTACGCGTCCTTACTAAGTATACAATAGAAAGGCATTACCCCGAAATAGCAAAAGCAGACAATCCAGCTCTTGAACTATTAAAAAACGTTATGCAGAGACAAATTGACCTTGTTGTTAATTGGATGCGAGTGGGATTTATTCACGGGGTTATGAATAGTGATAATATGAGCATTGCTGGCGAAACCATAGATTATGGTCCTTGCGCTTTTATGAATGCTTACCACCCTAAGACTGTTTTCAGTTCAATTGATTCTTATGGTCGTTATTCCTTTGGCAATCAACGTAAAATTGTTCATTGGAACCTAGTGGTCTTTGCCAACGCACTTTTGCCTGTTATTTCAAAAAATCAGGAAAAAAGCGTAGAGTTGGCCCAAAAGGTTATTAATGGTTTTCAACATATGTTTACCGAAAAGTGGTACTCCATGATGTTTGGTAAGCTCGGCATTTTAAATCCGACAGAGCCGGACAAAGAAATGATTGATGAACTTCTATCGTTAATGGAAGCTCATGGAGGTGATTATACTCAGGTGTTTTTGGCTTTACAACAAGATAAGAAACCAAATGCTCCTTTTTTTAAGCGAGAAGAGTTTAAGCATTGGCTTCAGAAATGGGAAAATGTACACCTAATGGAAGGCAGTAAAGATGCAGCCTTTGAACTTATGAATAAATTAAACCCCAAAGTTATTCCTCGCAACCATTGGGTAGAAAATGCTTTGGAAGCGGCGGTGGAAAATAACTTTACACCCTTTAAAGAATTGCTAGATATGCTCTCAAAACCATATGGCGATTATTCCAACGAACTTCTATATCAACAAATGCCTGAAGGTTTCGATGCAAGTTACAAGACTTATTGCGGGACTTAAAACCGATCAGCTAATAAAGCACAATATACATAAGTCAGAATGTATATTTAATATTGTGCGTCGGCTGGTTTGAGCACAGCTGTAATAGGATTGGTAAATCGAGATAGATTGCTTAATTTCATGAACCTTAAAGATTATGAAAAGTAACTTATACACAGGTGATTGTAAAATCATTAGATGAGTAAAAAGCATGTTGTTTGAAGTAAAAGTTCCATAAAACGCAAATATCTGCAACAAATAAAAAGTCCACTTGATGAATTATTTGCTTAGAATATTTGGCTATTTTGGATCCACAAAATCATAGGTGTAAATTGGGTACAAATGAAAAATAAAACCAATACATATGGTATTACAGAAAAGTTATGCGCAAGTTGATGGATTGCATGTAATTTTAAAAACTAAAATGATTTTATATTCTCACAGAACCGTAATAAAGCCAAGTAAAGAATCTGACATCTCAGATATTATTGAAATGTACTCCGAACCAGATGCATTTAAATTTGTGAAACCATTTCAAGGAAAATCAACTGAATTCTTTAATGATTTTTTACAAAAGAAAATTGTTGCAAATAAAACTGAAGTTGAGTTTTGGACTGTGAGAGTTGTAGAGCAGAATAAGTTTATAGGAACTGTTAATCTCAATAAACTTGCCGATTCTGGTATGCCTCATATTGGATGTCATTTAAGAAGAGATTATTGGAATAAGGGTTATGCATTCGAAATACTTAAAACAGTTCTTGATTACGGCATTAATAATCAAGAACTAAACGAAATATACGGACTGTTTGAAAATGACAATGTAGCATCAAAAAGGTTACTTGAAAAGTTAGGATTTAAATCTTTTGAGGACAAAATGATTTCACAAAACAAAGTCAATGTTTTTAAATATAGTAAACAACATATGAATATTGAAAAACAAAATCAGCAAAGACAAGAGTTGAACAAAAAACTAATACAAAACGATGTTTTTTTTAGTGAATTCGGGCAATTGGATGATAATGTTTATTCAGATGGAGCAATACCAAAGAAATACAAAGAGTTAACAAGACTTTCAATTTCTGTTTTGACACGCTGCGATGAATGTATTTTATACCATCTCCAAGGTTGTCTGAAATCGGGAGCAAAAAGAAAAGAAATAGTTGAAGCAATTAAAATGGGGGTCATTGGAGGAGGTTCAATAACATATCCATCTGCACGGTATGCAATAAAACTCATCGAAGAACTAGAAAATGAATAAAACCAGCGCATAAAAAAAATATAGGTCATTTGGCGGATAGTGCTAATTTTGAAGGTAGTAACATCTAATAAAATATAAAACGGTTTGATAGGTAGTAGTTTAAAAATGCCAAACGTCCCATATTCGTACCGTTAACTTTTTATCCTGGCGGACAAAAACGCAAGCCGAGAAATCCGCCCCAAACCATTTACTTTACTTGTGTTTTATGCTGGAAAATGCCGAAATCTGGCCAACGCTTAAAATTAAAAATGAATCCTAATCACACATTATACCAATTGGCAATCCCGTACGAGCCGATGCACCACCGAAGGCTTACCAAACCGTATAATCTTGCCCACGCACACGACACAGTGATAAGACTTATTACACGTTCAATAAAGATGAACAACACAAATATGATATATTTGCAACCAAAAATTGTAAATAATAACAACATTAAACGAAATCATAAAATCAACTAAATGAACAAACTAATTACCTTTTTAATAGCCATAGGATTATCTATCCTAAGTGCAAGTGCCACTATTAACCCATTTGGAGGGGTAGCAAGAGATGGTGCAGTAAGTTTTGTAATAGAAAATACTGTCTATGTGGGATTAGGAAACAACGCTTCCGGAGCCTTAAAAGACTTTTGGAAATACTCTAAAAGTTCTAATACGTGGGAGCAAATAGCTGATTTTAACGGAAATGCTCGCTTTGGTGCTACTGCTTTTACACTAAATGGGAAAGGTTATGTTGGGTTGGGACGTGATGGTTATGGAGGAAATCTTTTTAAAGATTTTTACGAGTATGACCCTGCAATCAATCAATGGACAAAGTGTGCAAATGACTTCGGAGGAGCAGCCCGACATAGTGCTGTAAGTTTTGTGATAAATGGAGTAGCCTATGTAGGTACGGGAGAAGATGGTACAGATGCAACCTCCGATTTTTGGTCGTTTGATGGTATTAATTGGACACAATTAAGTTCAACCTTTTCAGGCGATAAACGAAGAGCAGCTACCGCTTTTGTTATTGATGGCAAGGCTTATGTAACAGGAGGTAGTTATTTTGGCAGTTACTCTGTTCAGTTAAGTGATGTACAAGAGTACAATCCCACTACTGACACGTGGACAGAGAAAATATTTGCAGCAGGTACAGATTTACCTATGAATGGAGCTACAGCTTTTGCTTATGGCGGCAAAGGCTATATTTGTTATGGAAATATGGAGTTCGTAACAACATACGATCCGACAACCAATAGCGTAGAAAAATTAAGTGACGAATTAACTCTGGGTGATAACAGAGATTACCCTATTAGCTTTGTATTGGATGGATTTCCTTATTTTGGTTTAGGTTCAAGTGGATTTATAACAACTACCTATCATAATGACATAATTTCGTTCTTTGAAACCTATACTGTCACTTTTGATGGAAATGGGAATGACGATGGAACTGCACCACAAAGTATAGAAAACTTAAATGGCAGTATAATTATATTACCAAGTGCAGGAACATTAACAAAAGCAGGAAAGCGAATGATAGGTTGGAATACCTCAAGTGATGGTACAGGAACACATTTCAACATTGGAGACACTTATCCTATATCTGCGTCTACAACATTGTACGCAGAATGGTTTAATGAAAAGGATTATCTGATTAGTGAAGGAGGAGAAATATCAGTCTCATCTGATGATACTATCTATTTTTATGATACGGGTGGAAAAGAAGGTAATTATTATCGTGGTATTGAAGATAAAGTCTATGTGATGACCTTTTCGCCAAAGCAAATTAACCAAAAGATAAAGGCTAAATTTAATAGGTTTAAAGCCTATACAAATATCGATAAATTACACATATATAATGGAAATTCTACCAGTGCACCCTTAATTGGTACATATTATGGGACAAATGATATAGGAACTGTTTTTGCAACAAATACAAACGGGGCACTAACATTTGTATTTGAATTGGATTCTTATTCTTGGGGAGAAGAGGGCTGGGAAGCAGAAATAACTACAGCATCAGCATATAATGTTACATTTGACATCAACAGTATTCGCCCAGTTGTAGAGGAATTTTTAATTTCTACCACTAATAATTTGCTTGTATCCCATGAAGGAAGTGTTACAATAGAGTTACCCGCAGGAGTTCATACCTATTCCATCTCTCCCATAAGTTATGAAACATACCAAGGAACCATTACAGTATCAGATGCTGACATTACTGAAACCATAACACTTATACCTACAGATACTTTTATATTTAACAGTTCGGCATCAGTAGTAGTTGAAAGTGGAATGTTCTATGACTCTGGAGGCAAGGATGGTTACTATAGTGCAAATGAACAAGACACGGTTACTTTCTATCCATCACAGGAAGGCAACGTTCTGCAAGTTATTTTTAACAGTTTTTATCTTAACCCACGTGCTAATGCGGGAATGCCAGGTAATAGACTTAAAATATATGACGGAACATCAACTAATTCTCCTCTTATAGGTTCTTATAGAGGTGATGATAAAATAGAGACCATTACAGCCACCAATCCAGAGGGTGCATTAACATTCACATTTCAATCTAATGCGCTTTATACTGGTGTTGGCTGGGAAGCAAGCATATCATCCTTGGAATCCTATAATCCATTTTCTGCTGAAAACTTAACTATAACAGCCACCTCTCCTGTGTGTGGAAGTTCTTATGGGAAGATAACAGTACTATCTAAATTAACGGATTTAACAGCCTATTTTAATGACAGTTGGTTAAGCGAAGTTATAGAGAAAAATGTTGTCTATGAGTATTCTGGCTATAATGCTTATCCCGGAACTCATACAATAAAATTAGAAGTATTGGCAGGTCATATTGAACGTAACTTTACAGTTGTTATTCCTGAGTACGAGGAAATAAAAAGTACAGCCATAGTACAAGGCAATACCGTATCATTCAATATTGAAGGCGGAGAAGCTCCATATCAAGTACAAATAGGTAATGATATTTACACAACAGAAACAGGTAGACTAACCGTCAACCAACTAAAATCAGGCAGCTATTCTGCTGCTATAATAGATAAAAACTATTGTACAGACAATACAATATTAAACTTCGACATTGAACGATTTAATGTTTATCCAAATCCTGTAGAGAATGGTATGCTGTACGTCACTATGCCAAATTCTTTGGAAGACGAAAATTGTGAAATCAATATCCTAACCATTGAAGGCAATACAATAATTACGAAAAATAAAATCATCAAAAACACATTAACCATTGATGTTAGTCGTTTAAATCCCAATACTTACATACTGAGTGTAAATAGCGATAATTATAAAAACGCCACAACATTTATTGTCAAATAATTAGAAATGAATATAAGCCTAATAGATATTTTAATGCCTGTTAGGCTTAATAAAAACAATTGAATTATGAAAATTATAATATTCGCATTAAGCCTTATTACGTTATTGCTTTTAGTAAGTTGTAGCGATAGTGGAGAACCAGAAATTTCTAACAATCCGCCAAATAAACCAACAGCAAAAGAGGGAGTAAGTTATACCTGCGAAGTATTACGCCCAACATTAAAATGGGGGTGTGATGATTGGGATGGTGATGATTTGACCTATACCCTAAAATTTGGCACATCTGCCACATTTTTAACAGAATATATATTATCAAATGTTTCGCTTTCCACTTTGGAATATACATTTACAGAAGAATTAGCCCCATCAACCAAATACTATTGGCAAATAATAGTAAGCGATGGCAAAGATGAAACAGTAGGAGACGTATGGGATTTTAGTACCATAGGAGACCCTAAAGTAAATACCGTACCCTCTACTCCGGTTATTGTTTCACCCAAAGTAAATATAGCAGCAGACAATATTACTTTCATATGGGAAGCAGTAGTTGATGATAAAGAAGCTGAAAATATTACCTACAAACTCTATGTAAATGATATAGAAACAGAGGTAGTAGGAACAACATCAAAAACACTTTCAGTAGAAGCTGGTGAGTGTACATGGTATGTTACTGCATGGGACGAAGACGGCAACGGCTCAGAAAGCGAACGCATAAATATTACATTGAATTAGCCAACCTAATTGCCAAGCACATTGCATATACTATTCAAAGCCACCAACACAACCAAAGTATATGCAAAGAGCTTAGCAATCTCAGCCCACTTTGGCAAAGCTTTTTGGCTAACGCGCGGGGTAATGCAAATTTGAAAGAAAGTGCAAAAAATGAAAGCACAAAAACACAACAAAAGCTAATACGTAATGCGGAGGCAACTGTATTTTCGAAGTTTGTAGGATGTTTGCTGGCGCCAAATTTCCGTTGGGAAAATTTGGCTATGTTTAAGGTATAATTTTAAAACGTAAATTTGGCTATGTGTTGGTATAGGAAGGTCTTTTTTTCGAAGCTCCGCACTACTCATACAATTTACCGTTATGCATAAGCAAAAATGAAGGACAGCATTAAAATAGGAGCTTTTATAACTGGGATATTGCTTGTATTCTCAAGCTTAATAGTATCAGTTTATGTAGAATTATATTTTATTCTCATGTTATTTGGTATTGCAATGACATGTTTTTCCTACTTGTGGATTTTATTATCAAATTCACATAAAATAGTATGGACTATTATTCTGACTCTCAATTGCCTTATTATATACTTTCAAGGCTCAAATATAACTGACTACTCATTCATTAGTTTTTATGAAAGAAATAAGAATGAATTCGAGGAAACAAGGTTAGTTCTGTCTAAGTACGATTGTCAAATTGAAGTTAGAATGAATAAAATAATAAGTCAAAAGGAATTAGAAGAAAGCGATAAACAAAAACTGCTAGACTTCTATAAAGATTTTGGTTGTGTTAGAATAAAGAAAGAAAAAGCAACTAATGAAATTAGAATTGACCTTGCGATAATAATTCATTCCTCTAAAGGCTATTTATACTGTGAAAATGAATGTGACAAGGGATATAAAGGAAAAATAAAAGATAATTGGTATTATTACTTAAAATAAAGCCTATGCCTACAATGGCTTATAAAGCATGGGCTTGCCGCAGGCGCAACACAAGCCACGCTTCATAGCCTGGCCGTTGGCCATAATACAAAGAAGTAAAATTGAAAGTAACTTTTAGAATATTTATAAGTGTCATTATTGTTCTGACAATTGTTTTGGTTTATAGTTATTTCCACGTGAAAGATAGCTGGAAGTCATTTACATCAAAGAAAACAATTGTTGAATTTTCAGAGGAAGTTAGGAGGACAGAACCTTTACCTGATTATTTTTATGAATTATACAGCACTGACAATAATATATCCCTAAAGAATAGTCATAAGAAATATTTGTTAAAGAACTTATCTAAGTTTAATGACTTCACTAATAATGATTATTCAATGCCACCTAGTTTAAGTTTGGCTAAATCTATTGGACAAAGAATACGAGAAAATAGAGACCGAAACAAACAAAGACGGGATTATTTATTTTATGAGGTTTCATTGGCCTGGAAGTTAGAGGAACTAACTACGCAATATGAATGTCTGAATTGGTTAGCGAAAAATTATGAATTTGTTTACGACATCAAAGGAGTTGAGAAAGCTTCTCAATATTTTTATAACAAATCATTAACAGAATTAGATACATTAGAAACTGCATCGGTGGTTATTATGATGAGAAATCCAAGTTTATATAGTGCTACTAAGAAAATTAATAAGCTATTATAATTCAACGCACTATTGTTGAAAAGTTGTTTGAATCTATATGGCCTTTGGGTTGTGTATTTAAATTATAATGCAGAAATTCAGGTTGTTAGTAATTTGAGATTCGCATAATTTAGTACAAATGTCCCAAGAGGTTCTAATATGAGAAATAGATTCACACAACAATTATCAATTGGTCAAAAGCCCATTGAAGAAACCTGGATTAATCCCAAGAGTAAAAATGCAATAGATGAATTACTGGCAGCGCTAAAAGAAATATACTGCACTCCTGAATATAACGAGAAGATATTCAGTATACTTGATAATTATATCATGTCGGGGAAGAAAAACACAGGGAGAAAAGGTTTAGATCTGTGGATTGTTTTTGTGTTGGCGCAGTTGCGCTTATGCCTTAATATCAGCTACGAAATGGTTCATAACCTGGCAAACAACCACCATGCTTTGCGCAACCTGATGGGTGTTGAACGTGATTTTGGTTATGATAGAGTAGAATTCGAGTACCAAAATATTTATGACAATGTTTCCGCACTAAGTGACCAGATGATCATTGAGCTGAATGCCGTAATACTGGAATTCGGGCACAAGGAAGTATTTAAAAAAAAAGAAAAAACAGCATTGCGCTTAAAGTCCGATAGTTTTGTGGTAGAGAGCAATGTGCATTTCCCAACGGACTACAATCTGTTATGGGACTGTGCCAGAAAATGCCTTGATGCAGTATCCTGTTTTTTGGATAAATATGATACAGACACCATCCCGCAGTGGCGCAAGTTGCCCAATTGGAGATATGAGATTAAAGGGTTGATGCGCGAATTGGGCAAAGCATCTGCCAGCGGTGGTAAAAACAAGCAGGAAAGGATGGTTTATGCCACAAAAAGATACTTGGCAAAAGCCAAGGCATTAATGAAAAAACTCAACAGTAGTCTGCCCGGTTTTCCGCAAAATGACATGCAGGATCTTACGCTCGTAATAACCTTGGAACACTTTACTATGTTGATGAACAAACATATCGACCTGGTTGATAGACGTATTCTAAAAGGAGAAACAATACCGCACGAAGAAAAAATGTTTTCGGTGTTTGAAACCTATACCGAATGGGTAAAGAAAGGTAAATCACGCCCTAATGTTGAATTGGGCAAGAAACTATTAATAACTACCGACCAATATAACCTAATTGTTGATTACCAGGTTTTAAATGACCAACAGGATAGGGATGTTGTCATTGAGCTTGCAGACAGGATTTTAGCAAAGAACAACGTAGCATCATGGAGTTTTGATAAAGGATTTTGGGCGAAAGAAAATAAGGAACTCCTACAGTTAGAGGTTCAAAAAGTCGTTTTACCCAAACTAGGCAAGCTTACTAAAACCGAAAAACAAGAAGAGAACAGCCGCTCCTTTAAAAGGTTGAAAAATAGGCACTGTGCAATAGAATCTAATATCAACGAGTTAGAAAACAGGGGGCTTGATCGCTGCCCTGATCGGGGAATATTGCATTTTAACAGATATGTAAGTCTGGGCGTGAGTGCATACAACCTGAAGAAAATAGGGAGACAAATACTCAAGCTACAAAAAAGTGAGCAGTCAATAAAGGCTGCAGCTTAATAAAGGCAAACCACAATATTATTTCAATGGGGATGGTATGCTCAAAATCGTAAAAAATGAATATAATAAATATATACTTTAAGAGAATAGCACCATAATTTTATAAAAAATGATCAGCGAGAGGACTAAACAAGCCCATTTAGATATTAATTTGATATGAGCTCCTATCATTTTATTTAAAAATGACTTGTTTTCTTAGATTTACTATATAATCCTGTAAAAAGAGAAGAGCTAGTAAAAAAAGAATCGTTAATGTTAATTGAGAAACTAGAAGATATTAAAGAATAATAATAAAAAGGTACTATGCCCAATAAATAGGACTATGAGCGGCCTGTAAGACCAAACGTGGTAGTCCGTGTTGGACTACATCCCGGTTTCTATTTAACCTATGTACTTATCGACGGTTTTTTATATTCTGAAGTATGTAGAAGGTGTTGTAAAGTGCTCTAAAAGAATTGTAAATATTAGGTAGAAAAAGGAAGAGATCAAGTCCTTTTTGCGAAGATAGGGTACTGTATTTTTTTAGAGCGAAGGTGATTGGATATAGATAGCAGATTAAATACATTTTGTTGTTTGTTCTGGAATAGTACATTTGCTACATTTGACCAAAGCTATCCTGGAGGGATTTAGTTCAACACGCTAGAATAAAGCATATGGCATTTGTAATTTTGGGAAGGATAGTTAGGTATTCGAACACCTCCAAATCTTTGATTTGGCTTTAGAAATGAAAAGATAAAAACAAATAAAAGATTTGGCTCAGTGAAGTTTTGGAAAGTTTGGTTCGTTAAATCGCCATACGCTTCATCTAGCCAAACGTTGGTGGTAATAACATTAGCAGCTTGTAATATAAAACTTAATTGTATTTAAATGGAAAAAGGAATTAATCACAGACCTTATATTTTAATTGGATGTTTGATATGGCTAGCTTCATTTTTTGGTGAAACACAAGGATTTCAACCTTATTCAACAATTGGAATCATAACTTCGCCAATATTGACATTTTTTGGAATTTTTCATTGGTTTAAATTTTATAAATCGACTAGAGGACATTACCCAAAGTTCTTCAAATTATGGAAGGAAATGAATAGCAAAATGAAGAAAAATCCTTTTTCAGGTATGGGATTTATGTTTAAGCACATTCTTGAAACGTGGACCTTTACAGTTGTTGGTTGGATGGGAATTTTCTTAATTGCGTTTCTAACTTTTGGACAATCAAAAGCGTTTAAGACAGCAAAAGAATATTGTGAAAATGACTCTAAAATATTAGAAAAAACTGGAGTAATAAGTTACTATGGATTGTTTGTGGCAGGTAGCATATCGACAAGTGGGCAATCGGGTGAATCTGAGTTAACATTTACGATTGTTGGAGAGAAAGGAAACTTTAACGCAAATGCAGCATTAATAAAACATAATAGTAATTGGGAAGTTGTAGAGTTAAATGTAGATTGAAGAAATTACTACCACCAACAATCTGGAATAAAGCATAAGGATCAGTGATTATTTGGGAGTTTTGCTGGGTAATGTACCTCCGTCAAATTTTCGTTCCGAAAATTTATTAAGTTTAAGGTGAAATTTCAAAACGTAAATTTGGCTATGTGCAGATTTAGAAAGGAAGATTCTTCGAAGCTCCGTACTACGCATAGCCAAACCGTCAGAGTGTCTAAAAACCTAAATGAATACTTAGAATATTCGGATAGGTATACACATTTAAAACTAAATATTGAATTCTAAGAAGCTTAAAAATAGTTTTTAGACAGACTGCCGTTGTATGCAATTTGATGTCCGAAAATGCATAAGTAGTATCTATTTGGGACTAAATACAATAAAACATGAGAACAGAAATAAAGAATACAATTTTAACAATTTGTTTAAGTCTATTAGCATTCTCATTAGAGGCTCAAATTGTAGAAAACAGGAAACTTGCAAAGATTGTCGAGAAAATAGAAACGCAGGAATATTTATTTGAAATTTATGAATTAAGTGCTAAAAGCATCAAGTTAGCTAATAAGCTAAATGAAATTGCGACCGATGAAGAATTGATAGAGTTAGCAAATATGGATTGTAAACTCTGTTTCTGTTATTCGTTTTGGGTGTTATCAAAAAGGAATTCGCAGATTGTAAGTGAATTGTATGGCAAATACGATAAAGAAAATACTGAACAAGATTATATTCAGATTAATAATCTAAAGAAGAATAAATCTTGTGTGCAAGTTTATATAATTGATGAGAATTTCATTTCTGAGATTCATACAGAAAAAAAATACTTGAACAAAATAAAAACTGCATACAATTCGTAACGTAATGTCTGTAAGCGCACTGTAAGTAATACAAGTGTCTTTTATCGACCTCGCAAATTTAATTTCCTCACGGAAATAAAATTTGCTTTACGGTGTTCAAAAATTAAATTTGCTATGTATTAAATTGGATTGAAATGCAAGGAAATTCGCACTACGTTTACAATAACGTTAACTATCAATCCTCTACTTGTGATAAATATGTCTTATTTGACATATATAAAAAGTCTCACGAAACGCGTAAAATTCCTAATGTTTAACAATAAATGTTCAATAATAAACCATATAAGAAACTATTCTTGAACTTTTTAATTCTATAATATGTATATTAACTTAATAAGAACATTAAGTTTAATTCTGTTAATATGAAAAAACTTCTAGATTATAGTGATTATGCCAAAGCGGAAGAAATCCCTGGTGGTCTTACATATGGTAGTAGTTTTAACACTATTGGAAAGGAAGGTTTCTGCCCTTATTGCAAAATACAATGTCAGTACACTGAGTATGAAAAAGAAAATTTGTATTATTGGCATCTTTATAGATGTGATTGTGGCTGGTGGGATTTAATACATTTTGACCAAGATCCATATGATCCTTATTTGCAGTATACTTATCATACGTTTGAACATCAAATAAGAGGTATTCTAAAATCCTGGGCAATAGAAGACAAAGATTTACCATTACACGTTTTAAATAATTACATTAAGAGTAAACCAGAACTACTCTTACATATACACCATACAAAAATGGAGGAACATGTTCAGGATGTTCTAAAAGAACATTACAGTTGCGAAGTTAAACATGTAGGAAAATCAGGTGATGGAGGTATCGATTTATATGTAATCAACAAGGACGGACCAATTGCAATTCAAGTTAAGAGAAGGAGAAGTCTTGAAAAAACAGAACCCGTTGAGACCGTGAGAAGTCTAATTGGCGCTATTCAATTAAGTGATATTACATTTAAAGATGCGACTATTGTTACAACAGCACATCGATTCACCAAACCAGCAATAAAAAGCGCAAAGATATCAATTGAAAAGGGATTGGTTAACAACTTTAATTTAATCGACTTTAATTCCTTTGTAAGTATGCTTGGATTAGCTCAAGGCAAAACTCCTGAACCATGGAAGAAGTTTATGTAAACAGATGGTTAAGAAATCCTTTCTATTTACTTGATTAGAAACGAGGAAGAAATAACTTTGGCAGAAATATAGAAATCAAAACCGATAAATTCATATTGGGGATTAGGCTTATTTGTATCTGTTGTAATATTGTACAATCTATAATAATTTAGTCTCAGTAAACCCAATTACATTTTTTGCATTTATTCATAGTTTTATTGGTTACTATATAAATGTATAGTATGTTTATGCAATTGTTACCAGCAATTAGGGACGCAGCGACAATGATTATTAAAAGTCTAAACTAAGAGATGAAAAAATTGAGTGAAAAAATCATTGAAAATGGGGACTGCCCATTCAAATTATGGCTTGAATTTGAAGAGACTAGTCCTTGGAATGATTTAGAAAATGACTTTGCAAATATTAGCGTTGATACTTTGGATGGAAGGTTTTATGGAATTAATATTTGGACTTTTAAATACTTAGACACGGCTCAAAGAGACGAACAAAAAGAAGGAAATTCAAATTTTATAATTCCTCCTGACTTATTTGTAAAAACCCTCACTAGAGATTGCGTTGAACAAACCATCATAGACTTATTAAGCGAAGGAAATTTAGAAGAGATTTTAAATGAATCAATTTTTGGATTGAACTTTCTAGAACCATATTGGGATGCATTGGAGATGGAAGAAAAAAGCATTCATTCTTTGATTAACGAGCTTAAAAAAGAATTACCCAAAAGTCATGCTTTATTTAATGAGTCCTATGAGTTAATTGCTAGAAAAACAAATAACGACGATATTGTATTAGAATTGGAAAATGGAAAATTAGCTGTGGTTCATTTAACTTGGAAATCAAAAACAGAAGTTGACGGATATCCAATAACAAGGATTTATGAAAACAAAATCGATTTCTGGAATAGAGAAATGAAACAAGATATAATTGAATTTAAGGAATAAAAGCTGGTAACAATGTATAAAAAACATAAGTGGTTCACTGGTTCACGAAGCTTTCGAGCATTTATTCAGCTCCGCCAAATCTGCGATTTGACGGTCTGTTTTGAAATTTTTAATTTGTGTCAAAACGCAAATTTGGCTCAGTGCAAATTGACAGGTAAGAGCTTCGAAATCACTTACGATTTTTTATACTCAACGTTGGCCATAATACAAAGAAGTAAAATTGAAAGTAACTTTTAGAATATTTATAAGTGTCATTATTGTTCTGACAATTGTTTTGGTTTATAGTTATTTCCACGTGAAAGGTAGCTGGAAGTCATTTACATCAAAGAAAACAATTGTTGAATTTTCAGAGGAAGTTAGGAGGACAGAACCTTTACCTGATTATTTTTATGAATTATACAGCACTGACAATAATATATCCCTAAAGAATAGTCATAAGAAATATTTGTTAAAGAACTTATCTAAGTTTAATGATTTCACTAATAATGATTATTCAATGCCACCTAGTTTAAGTTTGGCTAAATCTATTGGACAAAGAATACGAGAAAATAGAGACCGAAACAAACAAAGACGGGATTATTTATTTTATGAGGTTTCATTGGCCTGGAAGTTAGAGGAACTAACTACGCAATATGAATGTCTGAATTGGTTAGCGAAAAATTATGAATTTGTTTACGACATCAAAGGAGTTGAGAAAGCTTCTCAATATTTTTATAACAAATCATTAACAGAATTAGATACATTAGAAACTGCATCGGTGGTTATTATGATGAGAAATCCAAGTTTATATAATCCTGTTAAAAGAGAAGAGCTAGTAAAAAAAGAATCGTTAATGTTAATTGAGAAACTAGAAGATATTAAAGAATAATAATAAAAAGGTACTATGCCCAATAAATAGGACTATGAGCGGTCTGTAAGACCAAACGTGGTAGTCCGTGTTGAACTACATCCCGATTTCTATTTAACCTATGTACTTATCGACGCTTTTTTATATTCTGAAGTAGGTAGAAGATGTTGTAAAGTGCTCTAAAAGAATTATAAATATAAGGTAGAAAAAGGAAGAGATCAAGTGCTTTTTGCGAAGATAGGGTACTGTATTTTTTTAGAGCGAAGGTGATTGGATATAGATAGCAGATTAAATACATTTTGTTGTTTGTTCTGGAGAAGTACATTTGCTACATTTGACCAAACTGCTGATAGGGTTCTAAACACCAATGCCATACAAGGTCTGAACATTACCTTTTTTTATAAAGGTACCACTTTGCTTATGAATTCCCCCCGTTAGATGATTGAATATGCCGCCAATGCGGCTGGTGCACTGCTGACTGCTCTGCTCTACCATCTCGTGGTTACAGAGCTCTCCCCTGGTAAGAGCTTTATCCTTCTTTCAATGCCTGCCACATCTACTTTATAAACACTTGCCACCTTGACGTTTAGACGTCACAATGATGCGTTTGCTCATCCAATTTATAAAGCTTCATATGTGATTTAGCTCATAAGATTTTTATATCCATAGGCTTTCTTGATTTCCGCTGCGCTAGAATTCTGTTCGTCAGTATCGAAATTTGCCATAGTATTTGCTACGTTAGTCACTCACAAATAACCTTCACTGCTACGCTCACCAGTAACCAGCTTGTCACTTGCTAACAGTTCGAAGCGTTACCTCCGCTTGTTCGGGACTTACACCCTATGGATTATATTGTACGCCCTTCCCAGAGGTTTATTGAAGATAATTTGCATTTTTGAACTATTTCAACAACTTCGGGTGTGGGTGTACTGCAATTTGTAAAAAACATTTGCGCGGAAAGTGCTATATTCAAACCCAAAACTTTTAATTAACGTATGATATAACCTGAAACGAATATGCTTTGAAATGCGCAACGTTTTTTATGCTCAACGTTGTTACTAATTTGAAAAATGACTCAGAGTTCTAAATATACAGGAGTTGACTATCCCTAAAATCAAATTCATAACCGAAGACTAAAAAGAAAAAATGATAAAAAATAAAAAAGTCAAATGGATAGTAAGGGTGTTATTGCTTGTTGGAACAATAGTTTCAATGTTTTTCGTGCCATGGATTTTGGTAAAAGCATGGATTTCACCACTGCCCGACACAATTCAAGAACAAGTAGATGAAGCAATTGGACATGGATTTGATGGAATGATTGTTTACGTTGACCAAGCAGGGAAACCACCAGCATTTTACACAGGTGGTTGGAAAGATAGACAAAAGAAAATACCTGCCGACCCAAATTCATTGTTTAAAATTGCCAGCATTAGCAAGTTATATACGGCTGTAGCAGCTACTAAATTGGTCAAAGAGAAACGTTTGTCTTTTGATAAAACACTCACTGATTATCTTCCAGAACTTAGAGGTAGGATTGAAAATGCTGAAGAAATTACCTTGAGGATGATGATTCAACATCGTTCTGGTATTCCAAATTTCACAGATAATCCAGATTATTGGGAAAACGAACAGGAAAATGGCGAAAATGCCTTAGATTTTGCTCTCGACCTACCAGCCAGTTTTAAACCTAATGGGGGATATGAATATTCAAACACGAATTATTTATTGCTTCGTAGGATTATGGATGATGTTTTAGGGTATAGCCACAATCAGTATATCAAAGAGAAAATATTGATTCCCCTAGAGCTGAAAAACACCTTTTTTTCGATTACTGAAGTTGATTTAGATGATGTTATGAGCGGATATTATGTGGGATATGAGGAAAATTTTAAAGCTCGTGAATATGGGATGTTGGCTACAGCAGAAGATGTGGGTATATTCTTGCGAGCCTTAAACGATGGTTCGGTATTTGACGAAGGCGAGCAAGAAATCTATCCCTACGAATACAATCATGGAGGTTTGGTTATTGGCTATCAAAGCCTTGCAGAATACCACAAAGATATAGACGCGATAGTGGTTCAATTCATCAATACCACAGATTTTAATGGTTATGAATGGAACCTATCGGGAATTACAATTAACCGAATTGTAAAAATCATTAAAAAGAAAAACTAACCACAATAAAAAAATATAGTGCATTTGGCAGATAGTGCTAAAAATCAACATTAGGATAATGAAGAATTTCAATTTCATAGCAGGTAATAGATTCGAACTTGATGATTTTAAGAGCATCGAGAGTTTTGTAGATACGTATTCTAATTTTCAGACTGTGACTTTAAATGATACAGATGAACTTTTATTGTTGTTGCAATTGATTGGGATTGATAATGTTAATGCACAAAAATTCACCGACTCTGAGTTTTCTCTTTACTGGGACTTGTCAGAATTCAGACTTCCAGAGTTAAACGAGAAGCAATTTGATGAATTTTACAAGGACTGGATTGAAAAATCTCATAGAGATAACAACATGGATGAATATGGGAATCTTATTTTTCTTCAGGGGAAAAGTAAGTTATGGAATTCATTTAAGCACCGACTTATAGTTCTTGAAAATTTTCAAATATCTGATAACCTAAGGAAATTTAGAGACGAATATCTTAATGCGAATACTTGGAGTCAACGAAAAGATGGTGTGCCGCTTTACTTATTGAACAATTTATCTAAAGAGGAACTAAAAGTTGCAGAAAAAGAACTGATTGATTCAATAAGCTTAAAAGATGATTGGCCTATAAAAGGACTTGGGCATTTGAAATCCAAAGATTCTTTACCCAAACTTTATGAAATACTACCTAAAGGGAAAAAAGGAATGAAAGTCACAATTGCTCATTCAATTTTTCAAATTTGTGGTGACAAAGAAATGATTAATATAGCTTTGTCCGAAACACCTAAGATTTCAAATCAATATGAATTAATTGATGTCTTGTATTTATTAAAAGGATTTGGGGATGATAAGATAAATCAGTTGTTAGATGGATTAAGAGGACATAATGAATATCTAGTAGCTTATAACGCAACTCAAGCAATGGGACTTTCGACTGATGAGATAGTCAAAAAGTTTAGAAATAAAGACTCGCAAAACTTTTAGGGTAGACTGAAAAAAATATGACGGTTAGAATTACAATTTTAGTTCTTTTTATTTCAATGTGCTTTCTGTCATATTGTCAGAAAATAATAACTAAAAATAAACGTAAGTTTTTTGTTTATGAATATTGTGAAACAGTAGAAGACAAACTGCCATGGGGTTATTCGACAAAATTTTAGGAAAAAAAAAAGAAGTTCAAAAAACAGAAATTAAAAGTACTCACAAAGAGAAATGGGATTTCTATTTTACAAATGTGGATAATAAATTAAGCTCTATTTATCTTGACCTTGGTTTAAAACACATTGCACCAATTGAAAGTCAATCTAACATAGTGTGGATTTCTATAAAAATGAATAATCCAAGGGAAAATGGAATGTCTTCCCAAGAAGAAAGCTCAAAACTTTTTGAAATTGAGGATAAACTAGTAGATGCTTTGAAGAAGAAATTTAATTGTACATACGTAGGTAGGTTGACTTCGGATAGTAAGCGTGACTTATATTTTTATATAGGTAATTCGTCTTTATACGAAAAGACAATTTCTGAAGCAATGCTCGTATTTCCAGATTATAAATATGACTACGGAATTAAGGAGAATTCAGATTGGGGAGGATATTTAGATTTTTTATATCCTTTACCACAGCAATATCAAATTATGCAAAATAGACTCGTGGTTGAGCAACTTGAAAAAGGTGGTGATAAATTAGTAAAGGAAAGAGAAGTTGACCATTGGATTTTCTTCAAAACCGATTCGGATAAAGGAAAATTTCTTGACCAAATTAAGAATGATGGTTTTGGTATTGTTTTGAGCAATTATGACAAATCATTTGGAGAATTCCCATACAGATTACACATTAAGAGAGTTGATAAAGTTGATTTGAATAGTGTGGACGAATATGTGTTGTATTTGTGGAATATCGCAAACGAGTGTAACGGTGATTATGATGGATGGGAAACATCAATTGAAAAAGAATAGTAAATTAATGCGAGCAGGTAAAATCTTTGTGTTTGTACATTATATTATAAAAGATGGAATTAAAAGAAGTAATTGAAAAACGAAGAACAATTCGTGAATTTCAGGATAAAGAAATCTCAGAAACTATTATTGAATATTCAATTAACAATGGTTTCAAAGCACCAACATATAATCACCTTAGAGAGTGGGACTTTATAATTTTAAAGAGTTTAGAGTCAAAATTAAAACTCATAGATTCTGAAAATCTTAATAAAAAAATCAATTTTGATGAGTTAGAGAAAGCATTTCAAAATGAAGAAGAAATAATGAAAGAAATGTATTTGGATGCAATTCCAAAGCAAAAAAAGATGATTATTAGTGCACCATCGGTTATTATTATCGTTTTTAAACCAAAGACTAAGGTTGAAAAAGCAAAGAAAATATATGATCTAAATTGTTTAGCATCTATTTGGACATGTATAGAGAATATTTTACTCAGTTTAGCAGAATATGATGTTTATGGAGTACCTTTTATTCCTCAGAATATTGATAGCATTAAAACCAAATTAGAAATACCCTCTGAATTAGAAATAGCAGCCATACTACCAATTGGATACAAAGCGGAAAATGCCCGAATTCTAAAACAAAAGCCAATAAATATAAGTGAACGAATTCATAAAGAACAATGGTAGGCATAACTATGCCTAATAATGTATTAAGAAAATAACCGTAAAAGTGATAAGTTTATGGGCTATAACCCACTTCAACTTTTATGTAATTTTACAGAAAAATGCTATACAGTGGGCTACCATTCTTATATTCAACGCTAGCCATTTAGAGACAACAAGAGATAATAAATGCGACAAATAGAATTTTAACATGATTAAATTAAAAATGAATAAACGGGTTCTAGTTTTTCCTATTCTGATTGCCATAATAATAATGACTGAAGTCGGTTGTTCTGATGCAGATACTCATTATTTTGAGTGGAACAATATCAGTTTAGATAAGTTAGAGATTTATTATGAAAATGAATGGTTAAGATATCGACAAAGTGATAAGCTAACTTTTGCACCTTTAACATTTGGTACGAGAATAGGTTTTGACTATCAAATGATTGCTGAATTAAAGAATATTAATATTAGTTTAATTCAACCACTCTATGCTTTAACAAAACAAACAGATGAATATATATTAAAAGACAAGATTCTATCAATTTCGGTAAAGACTATTAATGATTTTGACAGTGAACATCTAGCTGGGAGTGATATTTCAGATTACTTTAAGACATTATTGGCAGGTGACTTTATTCCAATAAATTCTAAATTAAATGGAACCAATGGAATTAATGAATCAAGAATTTCTGAAGATTCATTAAATGAGGAGTATGATATTTATCTAAGGGAAAGTCCTACTATTGGAAATAGCCACCAATTTGAAATAATGATAGAATTTGAATCAGGAAAAATACTGACAAAAATGACAGATGAAATTGAAATAAAATAAGCAATGATAAAGGAATAGATAGCTAGTGGGCAAATAGTCCACTGGTGCTTCTCTTACCTCCAAGCTCACAGTGCTTTGCTCTTCAGGTTTTTCTATTAAGGTGTCGTGATTTATGCCACGCTACAATTCGGTCCGAAACGTTACCTCTATCCGCTCAGGACTTGCAGCCTGTGGATAAAAAAATTATGTATTCCAAACCTTGGTTTATTGAAGATAATTTGTACTTTCAAACTTTTTCAAAAAGCTTCGAGTGTAATTGTGCTGCAACACTAGCAGGGAATACACATGGTATAGTGAATGAGGGATTAAAAATAAATAAACTGTGAGAATGATAGAAAAACTACTCGACTTACAAAATAGAATTTATAATTATCATAATTCCAAGGAATATGAATATAACCTTGAGTATTCACCGAGAGTTTTATTTAGTAAAGTTGGCGATCTTTTTGAAATCATTTTTTATGGCGAAGGATATGATGATGACCATACGGTTCATTCATCTGAACTTGAACCTGAAGAATACAACTATGGTTTCTGTGCTTTTCAAGATTTCTTAATTGAAAACCCTAGTCAAATAATTTCATTAGTCTTTGTTGGACCTGATGCTGGAGCAAACGGAACTAGGAATTGGGATTTTAGTCGAATTATTAACTCAAATATAAATTTTGAGAATTTAAAAATATTCAAAGTTGCATTAACAAATGTTGGAGACCACAACCAAAGTGTAATTGGAAAAAATTACGAAGAAGATGGAATGATTGCCAAGTTGATTTCCAAAATGCCAAAATTAGAGGAACTAGAACTTCCTTCCGCACCCAACATAGATTTTTTCAAACTCCCCAATCTTAGTATTTACTCTCTTAAAATACAAGCAGGCTATGGGCATCAAAACTTTATAGAAAATCTTTCTAAATCTCAAAATTTAACCAGACTAAAAAGTTTAGACTATACGGAACCATATGACCATTTTGGAGATTTGGATGAAGGAGAGTTCACCTCATTCGCACAATTTAAAGCCTTATTTGAGTCAAACTTGTTTTCTTATGAAGCTTTTCACTTTAAGTTAAGAGAGAACAGGTTGACTCAAAATCAACTTGAAGATCTTCAAGGAATAAGAAAGGTTCAACTATTGCATATCAAAACTGAAGTAGGAAAATACATAAGAATATAGAACTTACTGCAACAACATGGTAATTAGGTATGACGATTTTTTACTAATTCGACACAGTCGAATCTCATGTCTGCTTTTGCTCGGTCGAACAGATTACCTCGTCAATTATGCCACGATCTCATACCACAAAACATTGTAACTCATTAAATGAAGACTCGAACGATTAATATAATAGGATATGTAATTTACATGATAATTACACTTGGATTATTGACATTTCTCTTTATGATGAGAGACCAATTTAATTGGGTTGCAGGTGGTTTAAGAGAAATATTTACATATTCAATATCAGCATTTTCAATTGTTTTTCTGTTAATCATCATTGTAAAATTTGCTAAGAATAAAAATAGAACAACGTTGATTTTTGGAGCAATAGGTATTATTCCTTTATTACTGGCAATTCCTTTTTTTAAATCACCGATTCTTAGCCCTCAAAAAGAGCTGACTGAAGAAATAATACAAATTGATTTGGAATATGTAGCTTGGGCTTGTTATTGTCCAAGATGGATTGTTCCAGAGGATGTTGAAGCAGCAGCAGAAAATGATTCATTATGTATGCATGTAGAGCCTGGTTTTGACTCCATTGTAATTCCAGATAGTTTATTATATAGTGGAAATGTGTTTAAGTTTAAAGGACAATTCTACAAAGAAAAACAATACGGAAAGGACATAGAAGATGGTGGACTTGCTAAAATGTTTCGATATACTGAATTTAAATTAATAGATACAGTTGGAATTTGGACAAAAAAGATAATTGACGATATGAATTATGAATTTCAACAATAAACATAGGTTATTTGATGGAAAGTATAAATTAGAAAATGAGTACGTTTAATAGAAGATTTGATACGATGTACTTTGAAATGCCAAACGCCCATGTTCAAGCCTTTAGAGTTCATATAGTAAATTAAAGGGACACTCTTTACACTTCTAACATTATCAATTGTTCAAAACAAATAGTGATTTATTAAATTAGAATTGACATGAAGAAAACATAAAATTTCTCATGTCAATGAAAAATAAAAATAAGTAGTTGTTCGAGCTGAAAGTGAAGTACAATGAATTCAGCACTGCGCATCATACGGCAAGCCGTTTGTAACAATCCTGACGCACAGCACGAAATAACGCAAGTTATACTATTAAGAATTATTTATGTTATCATACCACTTTACAATTGAAACATAAAGAACAGCCTGAGGAAAAGTAATTAAGAAATTTAAAAGGAAACGATTAATCATTTCAAACCAGAAACTAGATGACTCCAAACTGAAAATTATACTATTTGTTAAACAAAGCGGTGTCGCAATTAATGAAACGAACCGCAATGTTTGTTTTAAGTTATTGTTCATTTATAAATTCTTTAGTTGTTAAATGATTACCGAAGTGATGTACAATTTCTTTTAAAACATAGTTTTGTTGTGTTTGATTGAATGCTGATGTTGCGTCAGATATTAAGTAAGTGTTATAGCCTTTATCATGAGAATCGCGTAATGTACTTTCTACGCAAACGTGTGTTGCATATCCAACTAAGTATAAATTATCTATTTTGTTGTTCCTTAAAAAAGCATCAAGGTTAGAACCAGTAAAACCACTTGCACCTACTCTACCTGTAACAATAAACTCTCCTTCAATTGGTTTTACTGTTTCATAAAATTTCGAACCAAACTCATTAATTGGGAAAGTTCCAGCATTTGGGATTGCTTTGCGTAAACCACTTTTCCCATTTGCCAGCTCGGGATAACCTTTTTCAAAGCGTAATCCAACATGGACAACAGTTATATTATTATTTCGTGAGAACTCTAAAGCTTTTTCAATATTAGAAATGGAATTTAACATCATTTGCTCGTCAGAAACCAATAGCTTCCTGAGTTTTCCATCAGGATGCATCCATTCATTTTGAGTTTCAATTAATATCAATGCTGATCTTTCCTGTTTTTGGGCATGGATTGTACTTGTCATTGTTAGAATTATTATACCAAATTAATTGTATAATGCCGTATATTTTATTATCTTAATGGCATGGGAAAGACATCAAAATTGATAATAAAGGAAGGGGTTCAAAAACTGAAGAATTTACTTTCAAGGCAGTCCACATTAAGCGGGGAAAAACGGATTAAGTGTCTTATTTACATAAAAGAGGGCAAGTTTAGAACGCGACAAGAACTTGCATGTTACCTAGGGGTTCACATAAGAACCATGGAGCGCTGGTTAAATACTTATGAGTCAGATGGTATAGAAGTAATGGCTATTAACAAGCCCAAGCCAAAAAAATCTTTATTTATCACAGAGGATATTCATAATCAGCTCGAAGAAAGGGTTAATGATTCAAGCAACCCTTTCTTGGGGTATTGGGATGCACAAAAGTGGATCAAAGAAGAATACGGTATAGAAATAAAATACCACACACTCCGTCAATACATGATCAAACATTTTAAGACAAAACTTAAGGTGCCGAGAAAATCTCATGTCAATAAAGACGAACAGGCTACTGAAGCCTTTTTTAAAACTGCCCCTCACATTCAATCAGATTAGAACCAATCTTAATAAAAATAACTATAGTTCTGTCAATTTGTATTATCAAGACGAAAGTAGATTCGGCTTGTTGACCCATATAGGAAAATGTATTACGGCAAAGGGAGTCAGGCCAGTAATAGGTTATCAACACAAATTCTCAACTACCTATCTCTATGGCAGCTATTCTCCAATTACAGGAGATTCTTTTGTTTGGGAAATTAACGGAACAACTTGTAAAATCTTTCAACAATACCTTATGGAGTTTTCAAAACATAAACCGAATGAATACAAAATCGTTATCATTGATAATGCACGTTTTCATTCGACCAAAGATGTGGTTATTCCAGACAATATATTTTTGCTTAACATACCACCGTATACTCCTGAATTAAACCCATGTGAACAAATTTGGCAACACCTCAAAAAACATTACAAAAATCAGGTATTTAAAGATATGCAACAGTTAAGACAGTGGCTTTGGGATATGGTTACAAAAATGACACCTGATACTATCAAATCCATTACTTCAAACAAACATTATATGAAAATATTTAATGCGGCATTTTGTTGTTAAAATGGTATTAGAATTAATAAAAGTGAACATCTTTCCATTTATTGAATTTTAATTTCAATTATTGTAAATAATCTACAATTGCAAATTAAATACTAAAAGTTTATATTTACAACAATTATTGTAAATTATTTACAAATATGGAGAATTCAGAAAAAAGTAAAGACTTATCTTTTGACTTTGACTTCCTAGATAAATTGGTTGTTGGAATTGGAGAAGTATCACAGATTACTGGAATAGCAACAAGACAAATTCGTTATTGGGAAGACAAAGGAATAATTATAAGTTTAACCGAGGAAGAAGGAAAAAACAGACGCTATGATTACAAGAATATAAAGAAAATGTTACTTATTAAAGAACTCTTAGACGAAGGGTATACATTAGATGCTTCTGCTGAAAAAGTAAAAAAGAGACTTGAAATGATTGAAGAAACATTAAATAAAATTAAAAAGGGTAGCCACTAACAGCAAAAATAAGTAAGCCGAGTGTTGGTGGTTTTTTAATATTTTGTGCCTTGTAGCAAATAGAGCAATAGTGGACAAGAACAAGGCCCTCCTCCCCTGCTTCCTCAAACTTTCAATATACTATGTATCAGCTTAACAGTTTGCATTTATGAAACAGACATTTTTATTTTTTACATTTTATTTTTTAATGACAATTTGGGGATATTCCCAACATATTAAAAAAGATAAAAATATGAAAACAGCATTAATAATTATTGATATCCAAAATGATTATTTCGATGACGGAAACATGTCTCTTGTTGGTTCATATAAAGCAAGTAGTAATGCAAAATTAATACTTGAGAAGTTTAGAAAAGATAGTTTAACAATAGTTCACATTCAGCATATTTCAATAAGACCGTCAGCTACGTTTTTTCTTCCAAACACAAATGGAGTTAAAATTCATGATAATGTAAAACCTCTTGAACAAGAAAAAGTAATTATCAAGCATTATCCAAATAGTTTTAGAGAGACTGAATTACTTGATTATTTAAGAAATGAAAATGTAAAAGATTTGGTTATTTGTGGAATGATGACTCATATGTGTGTCGATGCAACTACAAGAGCAGCTAAAGATTACGGTTTTAATATTGTTTTGATTGGAGACGCTTGTGCAACTAAAGACCAAGAGTATAATGGGCAGATTGTGAAGGCAGAGGAAGTTCAAAGAAGTTTTTTAGCAGCTTTAAATTATTTCTACTCAACAGTAAAAAGCACAAGTGACTATATGAATGAAGAATAAAACTATTTGTGTGGCTGATATTCTAAAATAAGATTCCTGGTTAAAAAAAACCGAACACACAACAGCCTGTATTATTTAATTCCAAGTCAGTGGTATTTGGGTGGGTTTGCATCCCGCATGTTGTCTTTTAAAATCAACAAAGATGGAGCCCGCAAAATCTGCTACTAAAATATACAGGTAAACGATATAAGTAAACGAATTTCAAAAACATATTAATGAAAAAAATATTATTTACTTTATTTAACTTGATTGTCTCAATAGCTATTTGGGGACAAGATTTTGATTATTCAAAAAAGATTGTTCAAAAATTATCTTCTCCCGAATTTAAAGGACGAGGATATGTTAAAGATGGCAATAAGATTGCTGCAAAATTTATTAGTAATGAATTTCAGACAATTGGTTTAAAGTCATTTAAGAAAGACTTTTATCAAAAATTTAAAATAGAAGTTAACACTTTTCCTTCAAGTATGATTCTTGAAATTGATGGAGTTAAGTTAAAGCCTGGAGAAGATTACTTAATTGATCCATTATCCAATTCATTAACAGGAAGTTTCGAGATAGTACAAATTAACAAAGAAGAACTTTTAGACGATGATAAAATAAGAAAAGTTATTAAATCTGCTGCTGGAAAAGTACTATTGATTGATGAAACAAAATTTGAAACGGATGATAAAGAAAAAAAGAAAAAAGCTGATGATTTGATAAATTTCTTAAAGTATAATCCTCAAGTTCCGATTTCTGCAATAATCATTTATTCGACGAATAAGTTGACATGGAATAATGCTACTATTCAAGCATCTAAACCATCTTTTATAGTAAAAAAGGAACTTGATTTAAAGAAATTAAAGAATATTAATATAGACGTAAAGGCTGACTTGATAGAATATCAAACTCAAAACATAATTGGTTATGTTGAAGGAACCGAAATACCTGACTCATTTTTAGTTGTTTTGGCTCATTACGACCATTTAGGCATGATGGGAAAAGACACATATTTTCCGGGAGCAAATGATAATGCAAGTGGAATTGCCATGATGTTGAACCTGGCAAAACATTACACAGAGAATCCACTTAAATATTCAGTGGTATTTATTGCGCTTTCTGCGGAAGAAATTGGAATTGTTGGATCAAAGTATTTTGTAGATAATCCATTGTTTGATTTACAAAAAATTAAGTTTCTAGTAAACTTTGATTTGGCCGGCACTGGTGATGAAGGAATTAAGGTTGTTAATGGTAGTGTTTATAAGGAAAAATTTGATTTACTTTCTAATTTGAATGATAATAATGGATACTTAAAATCAGTTCAGATAAGGGGAGCAGCTTGTAATAGTGACCATTGCATGTTTCACAAAAAAGGAGTTCCATGCTTTTATATCTACACACTAGGAGGTATTCAGGCATATCATGATATTTATGATAAATATAAAACACTTCCATTAACCGAAATAGTTGATTATTGTAAATTAATGATTGGATTTTTTAATAATCTTTAAATTAAAACTAGCTAGAAAAAGTGTATTGTATCTTTTTAAATAGATTATTAATAATTGGATTACAATTGATTCTTGTATTTCCTTTCTTTGCAAACGGTCAGGTTACGGAAAAATGTTATTTAATTGATAAGACTGGAAATGAATGTTTTGATATAGATTTTGCTAAAGAAAAGATTGATGTTGTGAAAGTCATGAACGATACCTATGTAATATCATATTCTTATAAATACGAGGATAATTGGTGCAAAAGACGATTCTATGATGAACTAAGAACAAGTTATTATGACACACTATTTTATATGACGAGGATATATACTAAGTGTTGTGATTCAGGAAATTATCGCGAAAGTGATAATACAAAAACAATTTGTGTAGAAAAAATTGATAGTCTATACTCAATTACCATATTAAACTATGATGATGAAATAGTGCAAAAAGGTAAGTCAAAACATATTTTTCCCTTTATGTGGACTGATACTTTGTTTTTCTTTTCAGAAAATAAACTTTATAAAAAGGTTATTCATAGTAAAGAGCAAAATAAAGTTTCGTATTGGTATAAAAACGGAGATAAAATTGAATTAGCAAAAGGTTCACTGGACAGACATCCCAACTTTGTAAATACTAATAAAACATTTGAACAAAACTTACAGTATTTTTTTACAAAATCAACTTCGTATCCAAAAAATGCGTTAGAAAATGACATAGATGGAAAGGTATATATTAGATTTATTATTACTAAAGAAGGCGAAATTGAGTGTGTAGAAGATTTGAGGAGAGTTCCAATATTGAGCGATTATTGTATCGAACTAATTAAATCATTACCAAAATTATCACCTGCATTAAAAAATGGAATCGAAGTGAATGTCAGTTATGTACATTCAATACCTTTCAATATTGATTAATACAATATTGAAGAAATATATTAGATCTCTATTGTCTAAGAAACTGTTTAAGTTTTATCCTTCGGTTTATTTTGGCGACTTAAGCCCTCATATTTCTGCAAAATTTCTTTAAATAGCGATGCTATTCGCATCAATTTTGGCTCATCTGAGAACTTAATTCTCTCAAAATAACTCACAAAAACAAAATTTAAACAGTTTCTAAATAAATACTTTTATTCCTTAAGCCAATGGCTTTTCTTTTCTGCACTTCTTAATAATACAATGTTATTTTAACCTTTAGTTGATTTATCAATATTGACTGCTTATAATTAAATGGTTATGTTTATAACATACCAATATTCAAAATAAAAAATTACTGACTATGAAATTCGTAAAAATGCTTAATTATGTTATTGTATCAGTTGTATTATTCAACTTGCTATTATGTAGCTGCTCTAATCCAAGTTCCAATTTAATAGAAAAGTATAAATTGGAATTTCCAACCGGAGCTGAGTCTCCCAAAGCTGTTTTTATGCAAATTATTGAAGCTGTAAAAACCGACAATGTGGATAAATATCTTAATATAACAGTAAATGAAGACATTAAAAAGTACAACGAACTAAATGACAAACTTGAACGTTTAGAGAAACTAAAAGAAAAAGGAAAAACTGATGAAGTAAAGATGTCAGAAGAATACTTAAAAGATTTAACAGCTGATGAAATTATTGGCAAATACAAGTTAAGGAGAACAGAAAAAGACGAGCAAACAAGAGAAGGATTTAAAAACATGAAAAAACAAATATCTAAATATATTGATATTAATAACTTTTCGTCTGATTCTTTAATGATAAATGAAAGAGGGGGTAATAATTATGATATTGCCATCAAAATTCCACATGAGATGTTTTTTAAATTATCATTAAAGAAGTTTCAGGATAAATTCTTTTATGATAACACAGGTTATGAAGTAAGTTATATTGAAAGACTAGGAAAAGATTTCAAATATATTAATTAAGACTTGATTAAGTTGTAAAATCCACTATTATAATTCTAAAAGTTTTTAATGAAATATATTGGGCTGCAATAATAAATATTGCAGCTCTTTTGTTTATGATAATGCATGATAGTATAATTCTTTTTGTTATTGATACCTGAAAGATCTTCATTTAATCTTATACCAAATTAATTGGTCATTGATAACTATTTACTAATAAATGAAATAGATTTTCATATAAAATTAATAGAGTTTATTTTTTATTTGTATTACCATATTTCTATATTTACTAACAAACTCAACATATTATTATTTTCAGACATTAACTATATCGTTACATTTTATTGTGCATATGTGCAATAAAATAATTGATATAATAAAAATATATTCACTAACGAAGTGCAATTGTTGTAGCGCATTAAATCCTTGCGAGAGGCAATTTTTAATTAATTGAAAAATGAAATATAGCTTTACCTTATTCCTGACACTGGTTATCTTAAATTCGTGCTCCCTTTCAAAATCCAATGGTGAATGGACAAAAGTCAAACAGACTTGTACAAAAGAAACATATCAGGATTTTTTAATAAAATACCCAAGGACAAGACATTTAAAAGAAATAACCGATAGCCTAAGAGTATTTTGGAAACGGTATAATGAGTCCTTGTATCATGCTCATGGCCATGGGAACTGTATAAGATTGCTAATAAATTCAGAAGGTATGTTGTTGTTTAGAAGTACTCCTATAAATAGAGCCCAACTGAAAGACCAGATTAAAAAATCAATTCTTAACCCAGACCGACTAGAATCGTTACCTGAATTTAAGACGGTAGAAATTAAAGATTTGGGAACTTTTGAAGTTTCAAAAGGTATAATTGAAATAGGTACGGACAAAAAATTAAATCCTAAGACATATTCAATAATTATTGAAATTGTAAAGGAAACTTTCATTGAAATTAGAAATGACTATTCAGAAAAACTATGGGGAAAGAAGGTTAAGGAGCTAAATCAAATTGAACAAAATCAAATTGAACTAATAGTGCCAATAAGAATAAGGTTTGAAAGTTTTGATACTAACCCTCCAATGCCAACTCCACTACCAAGACATTTAGACCATGAAATCTTTTTGCCTGACAGTATAGAACCTGAAGTGGAAGATGATTTAATAAATAAAAAATAACGACGCTACAACAAAAGCTAATACGTAATGCGGATTCAGTTGTATTTTGGGGAGTTTGTTTGGTGTTTCGGGGCGCCAAATTTTCGTCTCGAAAATTTATTAAGTTTAAGGTAAAATTTCAAAACGTAAATTTGGCTATGTGCTGATTTGGAAGAGGAGATTCTTCGGAGCTCCGCACTCCGCATAGCCAAAACGTTAGGGCACATAAGAACAAGCGTAGTGTTCCAATCAAACAAAATATTTCAAGAAGTAATAAGTAGTTAATAACCAATAAATGAAGATGATTTCCGAAATATTTAAAAGATTAACAAATAGACAATTAAAATATGCTGCTACATTGTTTTTCTTAGGATATATGATTTTTTCTCAAAAGATTTTTTTCATTGAAATTCGTCATTTTATAAAAAAACTACTTGTTCTCTATTATTCAGATTGGTATTATGTTCTAGGATTTTTGATACCTTCAATTTTTTTGCTTTTCCTATTGAGAAAGAGTACAAAAAAATTTAATCTTGATTGGGAAAAACATTATCCTGACATTGAGAGAAAGGAGTCTTCCGAAACGGCACTTATCCAAACAATCGTAATTGATAATCACAAAGAAAATACAAGGGAAATTAGGATATATAACCCCCACAATAATGACTTTAAGGATTTAGAAGGCGAAGTTAAACTTTATGAAAATAGCTTTCATTTTGAAACAATCCCTTTCAAGATAAAACACTTAGAACATAGAAAAGGAGAAAAGATTATACTCGAAGATTATAATACAAAGAGAAAGCGATTCAATGAATTTCATACATTCCTTACTTGCGGTAAAATGAATGGGACTGATATGGAAGCGACACGATTATATGGTACTCACTTTTACAAAACTCACTTCTTAATTCTTAATAGGTGTAACTTTTTTCTTTGGTGGGAATATTCTTGGTTTAAAGAAAAACACAAACAAATACTTTCATGGCTAAGACACCAATTTACAATTCCAGCAAGATATGAACATTGGGGGTACTGGAATTTCTATAGAAAAAGACCTTGGTACTACTTATGGAAACTAAAGGGTGAATCTTGGAATTATTTCTTCATAAGAAAACTTAATCAATTAAAAATGATACTGATAAGTTTGGTGCTAATAAGTATACTCTCTTTTTATTGTTTAAGTATAGTAAAATTAGGAAAAGGCTTTGTTATAAACCTCGTAGAGTTAATTTAAATTGGTAATATTGATAAAGAAGGATTAATTAAAAATTAAATAATATGAAAGGAGTTGTTTCACATATACAAAGTAATGGATTTGTTGAAATCAAGGCAGATACTTTTGTGTCAGTTGTAGAATTACTAGGTGGATATGAAGTTGAAATTGGAGACGAAATAAGAGGAAACTTGGACAGTTTAGGAGGTGAAGAGCTGTATAATATTTCTCAGGATGAGCAGATGGATGTATTCATTCAAGATTTGAAGTGAGAAATTACGTGCCCTAACAATAAATATACGTAATGCGGGGTAATTTGGGTAAATTAAACTTTTGTACACTTATTAAAAATTGTAACGATTTGATAAGTTGGAGCTACGAAATCCCGCACTCCGCATATTCGAGCCGTTAGGCTGCACTGAAATTGAGAACAGAAAAGTGGAAAAATTAAAACATATAGAGACTTAATAATAAAATCAAAAATCTAAATGAACCATATTCTTAAATGCCATAAAATAGATGATATCAATTTTGTACGAGGAGAGAATTGTTATCTATATGATGAAAAGGGAAATAAATATATAGATTTTATTGCAGGTTGCTGGAGTACTGCTCTTGGTCATAACAATCCGCAAATAAATAAAGTGATGAAATCCCAAATAGATAAACTTATTCATTTAGGATGGCGTTACCCAAACAAAGTTGTTGAATCTGCATCAGTTGAAATATTAAATATTCTGGGTATTCCTGACGGGAAATGTGTTTTTCTTAGCTCAGGAAGTGAGGCAGTAGAGCTAGGAATCAAAATCGCTAGACACATAACGAATGAACCAAAACTCATTAAATTTTCCAGTTCATATCTTTCTGCATTTAGTGCATCTTTAAATAATAATGAATGGCAACAATTGGATTGGCATCAATATACAGGCACAGAATCAAATGATTATCAAAATGACCTGATGTTTGAAGAAATTGGAGGATTTGTTTTTGAACCAGGAGGTAGCGGTTCAGAATCAGTTCAATTTCCTTCTTCTAATTTGGTTCAATATATTGCAAATGAAATTAAGGTAAAGGGTGGATTACTTATGTCTAACGAAATTACAACAGGGTTTGGTCGTACAGGAAAGTGGTTTGGTTTTCAGAATTATAATTTGCAACCAGATATTATAGCGATGGGAAAATGTTTAGGAAACGGATATCCGGTGAGCGCTGTGGCTATGACAAAAGAAGTTGCAGATAAAATTGAAGTAAGTAATTTTCATCATGTTCAATCTCACCAAAACGACCCCCTTGGTTGTGCGATTGCTAAAGAAGTTATAACTGTTTTGAAAGATGAAGACTGGATAACAAAGGGGAATTTGACTGGAACTTATTTTTTAGATTGTTTAAAACGTATAAAAGATAGACATAATCTTATAAAAGATGCCAGAGGAAGAGGCATGTTACTGGCTTTAGAGATAAATCCCTTCAAAGATTTCACAATTGAAAGACTTTATCAGGAACTTTTTAAAAAGGGATTCATTGTACTATATAGTCCATACAGAAACTTTCTTCGTTTCGACCCATCACTAACTATTAATAGAATAGATATTGATAATTTTGTGGAATGTTTGGATACTATTTTAACTGATTTTGAAGAAAAAACTGGCTATAGCAATGCATATGTAAAATAGGCGCAATGGCAATAATTTCAAGGACTGTAGTCACTTCAAAATTGTAACGATTTGATAAGTTTGAATCTCACAATCGCCTACTTCATATACTTAACATTGTGGGCAATCCTTCCTATATCAGAGACATTGTTTTCTCATTATCAATAATCCCCTAAACTGGGATAAGGATAAATTGAAATAAGAACTAAACAGATAATAATTAATCAAAAAAAGCCTCGCAATAGCGAGGCTTTCTTCTCTAAAATCTACAATTACTCTATAAGTATTTCTACTATTATGGTGAAACTATCACTTTTTTAGAAATTACTTTATCACCCATAAATATCAGAATGTTATACATTCCTTTAGATAATTGATTGAGATCTATTTGTACAGGATTTTGTTCCGCTTTTCCTGTTACAAACACTGATTTTCCGCTGGCATCAAATATTTGTATGCGATCGATATTTTCAATATCACCCGAAATATAGAATATGCCATTAGATGGGTTCGGGAACACGTTGAAGTACGTTTCTTCAATACCCTCATTTATTCCTGTTGGTAACTTAACCACCACATCTACCTTATCTGTTCGTACCACTTTACCATCATCTACGGATAAAATAAAGGTATATGTATTGTTTGGTGTGGTTTCTAGAATGGTAATTTCAGGCATTACTAATGATGAATCGTTAATTTCAATACCATCAGGTGCATACCATCTGTATTTTAATTCATCATCATCTGGATCGGAAGAACCAGAAGCATCCAACATGTAATCACCAGCCGAAGAAATTAATAAATCATCTCCAGCATCAGCTACAGGTTCCCTGTTAGTAGTTTCCAGTTGCCAACTCACCTCAATTACTTCAGAACCTTCTATTCCACTGGTTTGTTTGTGTAAACCTCGTATATCTACTTTTATCGTATACTTACCTGATGCAGCAGGAAGCGATTTTAAACCAGCTATACTAAATATAGAATCAGATACCTGCGTAATGGAAACAGTTGGTAATGGAATGGATACATTATCCAGTAAAATATCAATTATTCCCGTACCAAATGTAGTTTCCTGAATATTCCTTGAGAATACAACAGTAACAGGATCAGGGTGCGTATCGGTAACTTCGGTTGGTATTCCTTTAATTACGGCAGTTAACGGTGCTTCATCAATAAATACCGGTATGGATACTATAGTTGGAGTACCAATGTCGTTAACACTGTGTGCCTCTATTTCCATATGCCCTCCGGTTGGAACCGTAAACGGAATAGTAAGCTCACCAACAGGTGCCTCTTTTGAAATTGCCAGTTGAGTACGCAAACCATTGTCGTTCAAATACAATTCAACATTATTACCTGCCTCAGGAACATTCATAATAGCCGATAGTACCTTAGTGGATGTAACACCATCAGAATCGGAAACTCCTAAGTCAGGAGCAATATGAAGATTCTCAACCGGAGCAGGAAGATCACGGTTAACAGTCCATTCGTATTCGAATACCTCAGCTCCAGTGAGTCCTGCACTATCGGTTATCTCTTCTAAGTGAATCACTAACTTATAATCTCCTTCGTAGTAGGTTAATAGCCTAAATTGAGACAATAAGTATGTAGTATCATCCAACTCATTTAAATGTAACTGCGATAGTGGTTGTTCCAGGTCATCTTTCCAAAGTTCAACCTGCTCTAAGTTAAAGTTGGTGACTCCCTCTGTAAATTCAACCTCAAAGTCGCTGTAATGCTGCCAATCGTAACCATTGGACGAATCTGGCCTGATTTCCACAATAGCCGGCGGTGTAGTATCTACTTTCCAACCTACTGTTTGTTGTATCAAACCAAATGTATTGGCAGTACTTTCAATTCCTGTTAAATCAACCGTAAGTTCGTAGTTACCATCAATAGTCATATAATCGGCTAAACCAGATAACCTAAACAAGGTATCACCACTTACATGCGTTACAGCTAAGCTACCTTCAACCAACGCACCATTGCGGGTAATAGTAAACCTATCCGCAATAACCGAAGCTGTTATTACAGGAATATTAAACTCAATATCCAGCTCGTTAAACGGTGGTCCGGCCATAGTTTCCGGTAATCCAATAAAGTTTTCAACGGCAGGAGCTCCAAGGAATTGAGTCCAACTAGCTTGTTTACCCACTGTTCCGCTTATGCCTGTTTGATCATAAATTTCATCGGCCTGAACAGTAAGAACGTAGTAACCATCTCCGGTTGTTAATGATGAAAGATCAATCTCAAAGTTATAAGCATCAAGGGCTGTAACTGTTACCGAAGAGTTCATCAAGTCGTTACCTCCTTGTAACCTGAGTGTTAAATCTTCATATGTAAATGTTGAAGCATCAATAGGTTTATTAAATGCCACTGTTGCGGTAGGCACTTGTTCTGTTACCATTGCTGTTGGTATTCCTCCTATAGATACTATTTGAGGTGCTTCACCGGCATTCACTTTCCAGTTAATGATGTATTCCTCGGTATCCATAGATGGGAAATTATCTACAAAATGAAGTTTGTTTTCGTATATAGGTTCTTTACCATCAGGCAATGTTACATGCGTTAACCACATATTATCCAATGGTATTTCCTGTCCATCACTCGTTCTTGTTACGCTTTCGATACTGAATGCCCCATTACCCGGATCATTAATTTTCAGATAGTTCCAACCTATCCTTTCCGGAGTAGCATAAAGCCTTGTTTGTCCGTAAGTAGGATTTCCTGTGCTTACTGCATTTTTGGCTTCGAAAACATCTAATACTACTTGTCCTTGCGATATGTAAATAGCATCCGGTACTTCATGCGAATCCTGAACTTCGTTCACCAGGAAGTCGTTGATACCATCTTCTTGCGTTCCGTAAACACTTATACTCTTAATTAACTCGTGTAACTCTGCTCCACTAACCAAACTCAAGTCAGGATTTCCTCTGCTATCCAAGTGTGTTACATGTGCCTCGTAATTAATAAAGTGTCCTAACAGATCAGATGTAAACCACCATTGACCTATTTTAGTCGACATTGGAGCAATATCTCCAAACGGAATATCAATTAACCCGAGTTGTGTTGGTTGCCCCTGAAGGTTAGAACCAATTAGCTCAAAGTGAATAGACAATCCTTTTTCATTATCGATAATCTCTGGTTGAGACGATTCGATATTCACATTTTTGGCTGTTCCAAAACCGTTGTTTTCAATCATCAAGGCTAATTCTGCCGGTACAATTGGTTCTACCACATTAGGTGTAAGTGCATCGTCACCTAAAATATCACGTTGCATAAAGTAATGCAAGGTAAGATCTGGCGAAGGATGTACATCTAATGTTACCGGGAACAATGGTTTAGTAACAGTTAAGTCTGTAAATGGATCGAGATAAGAGAAACTTCCTCCAAACGAATAGCTCTTAGGAACGGTTGGAGCAGCTCCTTTTTCAGGAATAAATAAAATGGTAGCACTACCTTTTTGGTTGGCTCCTAATTCTCCGGTTCCGTCAATTCCCGTAAGGATATCTAACGCTTTAGTTTCAATCTCAAATAAATCGTTACTTAACCTTCCGTTTTCATCTCTTACTTCTAAATCTAACTTAATCTCTTGCATTGGAGTACTTTCATTACCATTAAAGATGGTTAATGTTCCCTCAAATGCTTCGCGGGTCATAGTTAACCTTTGCGATATTTTAATGGTTACCGAAGCACAAACGCTACCACGTTTTTCATCAATTTGTTCTTCGATGGTTACCATGCTATCGTCGTACATATCGTCGATAGAAGAAAATCCTCTACCATCAGCATAATCAATTACTTCCTGAACATCTTCAAAGCTTTCGTTTAATACACCTTTGTCTACAATATCAGGATGTTCAGTAGTAGGAGAATATACACCTGCATTCCAGGCAGTAACTGTTCTGTTCCATCTATCTACAAATTCATCAATTTCTTCGGGAGTAATATCTGCTCCGTCCATTGCATCTTTGATATCCTGAACCTGACTTGGAGTAATAGCAGTTTCACTATCAACATAAACACCCACTAAATCAACAAAGTCGCGGATGCTTTCTTTGTTTTTCCAATCCATTGTACCAAAGTACATATCGATGTAACTAAACGTAGCATCTATCTGGTGCTGAATGTATGATAAATCGATAGCTGATTGGTCGATAATTGGCGGAATTGCATTAGTAGCTTTTATACTCTTAAGTGCCGCCATGCCACTATAAGCCGACAGCGGACCACCTCCAATGGAGCCATAGCAAGTTATTAATGCATCTAAAATGGCTAACGGACAACCAATAGGTGTAAAACCTAATCCACACATAATCACATCTTTCAACGAGATACCATCTGCAAATGAATAACCACATGCAAAGGCATTTCCATAAGGTCCTAAACACCCAATAGCATTCACCGCCAATGCTTCGATACACTCGTCGCAACTGGTTGTTGGTGAAGATATAGAAGGTGTATAATTAGACGAAGTATAACCAGGATCTCCTCCACCGCGAGAAGGACCTACTCCTCCTCCACCGCCAGGACCCCAACCCCAGCCTCCGCCAGGACCGCCACCGCCAGAACAAACTCTACCAGTATAGCTAAACAATGCATTACCTTGTTGCCAACGTCCGTTGTCTCCACAAATCCACTCATATACAACCACCACATAATCGGTACAATTACCACTCGACTGAACACCTGAAGCTGCTTTAAGTGAAGCATCTTTTCGCTTCATAATCACAGGTACCTGGATGGCTTGCTGAGCCAAAAGATCCATGGTAGTATAATTGGTAATAAATTCATACTCAGGATCCGTAGGTAGTGTTAACTCTACATCATTAGCCGTAATCAAACCTTTATTGGTAAGAGTTACCGGGAAAGTATATGTTTCGTCTCCAACCAGTGCCGGCATTTCTTTAGGCATTTCAATAGTTACCACGGGAACCGGTACGTTGGTTTCGAATTCCATAATTAAATCGATTTGGTACTCATCTTCGATTTCGGTTGGAATTACTTCCCAAGTGTAGGTAATAGCCTGGAAGCTCAAGAATATCTTTTGTTCGTTGGTTCTTCCAGGATCAATTAATATAATATTTTGATAGCCTTCGTGTTGTTCGGCCTCCACATATAATCGATAATTACCTTCAGGAATATCATTAACCGTAAAGGTTCCGTCTGCTCCTGTAAAACCTTCAGCTATTATTTTTCCACTAAATGGATGACGTACAACCACACGTGCATTTTCTACATGTGGAGCATCATCGGTATAGTAGGTATATTCATCAATTACATCTACAATTAAATTACCTGTTTCCTCCGATACTGCTTCAATTCGGTAAGGAATGGTAATACTATTGCCATTATCTACGTTAACCGCAATTCTACCCGAAATAGGCGTATTTAAAGGAATATCATCTCCAGGTGATAGCTGTAAAGTAACCGAAGCTGTATCTCCTGATAATATGGTTGGAATAGTATCCGGAGTTATCAATGTCATCCAATCAAAATCGGGTATATCAATAGCTACTTCACCTGTTTCTCCTGCCCCATCGTTGTAAATCAATAACTCGAACAAACGTGATTTGCCTTTGGTCATTGTAGTATTTATGCTGGCCGGTAAAGCTTTAATATGACCTGCCTGCGCCTGGCAATAATAATACAAGATAAAATCATGTTCTACTCCCTCATCACTACTTACTTTAACAGGAATCTCAACATAATCGTTACCCTCTGTTAACACAGTACCTTTAATATTATAGGCAAACTGTGCTGTATTTGCACCTGGTAATACATCTATGGTATCTATAGTCAGTTCAAATCCATCGGGTATTGCTGCAGTATCTGCTGTAAAGATAACATTAGTTAAATCTACATTACTCAGGTTTTGCATAGTTACTGCACCCTCTTTATTCACATTGTACAGAACGTCCCAAATCAAGAACCTTTCTCCTACCCTCTTCATCCCCAGGATATCAAATTCATCCTGTGCATCTGTTAATCCCTGATCGGGATAACAAGCTCCAACCTCGAAATGACCTGAGGTTCCTAGCAACGGTTCAAAAACAGTTGTATAATTACCTAACTCATCTGTGGTTACTTCAATCTCTTGCCTAACTCCATTGCTGATTATATAAACATCTAAGCCTGAGTTTGGCATAGGATCGCCACCAATAGATAACGCTGATCCACTAATAGTAACTGGTTCAGCAGTTATAAATTGTTCCTCGGTAACACTTGCTGTACCATTATAATTAGGTACTAATTCTATTTCTACCGGATTAGTTTCATTATTTATGTACACTAACTCAGTATTAGCCGAATTAGGATTTACTTTTAAAATAATGTTGTACTTTCCAGTTTTTTCAGGAGCTGTTACCAATTCCCAAAACTCTGTAAATTCTCCCGGTGCAATGGGCACATCTATATCAAAACGTCCCAACTCTTCATCCTTATCGTCCACTAATCCATCGCTAGATAAATATACGCCCACTACTACTCCGGAAGGTGATTGAGCAAAACCATTATTAATAATATTGCATCTTACTTCTACTTGTTCGCCGGTAACCACTGTTGTACTGCTTAAATTTAAATCCAGTGGCTCAAGATCCGGTTTATTCTGATCGGTTACATAAACCCATCCAATACCAGGTGAAAAACCTTCAGCCTCAGCCTTTATGGTTACTTGCTGATTTCCATCTTCCTCGTTATCGTTTATGGTTGTAATATTGGCTGTACCAGATATTTCACCCTGAGGTATGGTAACCGTAGCAGGAAGTTGAACTTCCGTTGCATCGTTGTGCGACAACGTAACCGTTAATGGAGCATCAGTTGAAGTATTTCTAATAACCGTTATCTGACCAGCATCTGCAAGTCCTTCTGCAAGAGACAACGGATTAAAACTAACTGATAGCGAAGGTCCATCATTATCCAAAATAGTAATTGTATCTGCTGTTACACCTCCATTGGCAGCTGTAGTATTACAATTACAAGATGATAGGTAAACTGCTCCCGTTAAAATTACATCCCTGGTTCCATCAACTAAACCATTATCAATGGCACCTAAATTGAATTTCTTCTCTCCTGTTCCTTTTGGTAAATTAATATCGGCAGGAAAAAACAGGGAGTTACCTATATTGGTTGATAGTTTTACTCTAACATAACTATCCTCTGCATCGGTTTTTCTTACAATAGCCCAAGCAGCATAAGGTCCTCCTGCTTCCGAAATCGAATCTGTAAGAATTTCCAACTCAATACCAGGTATATCATCGTCTATTACAGTAACTGTTCCATCCGAAGGATTCATTCCCGGAGAACTCACCTTTACTATTACATCCGAGGTCAATTCTGCAATATCATCATCGGTTACTGTAACTAGCAAATCCGCAGACGACTCATTAGCCGGAATAATCAACTCATTGTCAAACTGTAATTGTTTATTACTAGTTGTATATAAATCAACCGTAACATCCTGATCGGTAACCAAATTACGGGAAACTGTAAAAGTTAATACATCTCCTTCTACAGCAGTAGCTTGATTAAAATTAGCACTTAATGATACTACTTCGTTATCATGTACCAAAAAACCAACTATAGTATCGTTATGAGCTGTTGCATCGGCAGTTATTTCAACGTCGCGTGTTCCATCCAAAATATCGTTATCAATGGCTGATAAGTAAAAAACAGCCGAATAACTACTCGATGGTATGGTTACGGATGCCGGTATGTTAATTTGTCCTCCAACATCTGTTGATAAAGAAACCTCTAATGGAGTAGCCGGATTACTGCTTCGGGAAACAATACAACGTAACGAAGATGTAGAGTTTTCGACCAAAGATGAAGTTGGTAAAGAAATAAAAAGCTGACTTCCAATGTTTATTGTTGAAGTTGAAACCAGCGTATTATTACTTTCTCCACCAGGCTCTTCAATTAGTATTGGATCCGGGAATAAATCTACTTCCAAATAGGTATCGCCCGAGAAAGGCAATGTATTGGGTATTTTAAATTTTGACTGACGAACAACAGAAGATCCCCCATTTAAATCAGCCTCATAAACTGGTGTACCAGTTAATTGTACTTTCAGGCCTGTTAATGTATTTAAGGATATCTTTTCGCTCCATCCGCCTGATGCTGTAACTCCTGTATTATTTTCAACAGTCCACGATATTAAAACACTATCTCCAGGTTGAACGCTACTTTTATCAGCTGTTATATCTGCAAGAGAAATATCAGGTAAAGCCTTTCTATTTACAGTAAAAGCCGAAGATTGTCCTGTAATGTTGTTATCATTATCGGATTCCTTAACGTTATTGTAGTGATCGGATTTTACAAAAATATAATACGAACCATCATATTCTGGTGGCAAAATCACATCTAATGATTGATTATATGATCCGCTTGATCCAACAGGAGTGGTGTTTTGTACTCTTCCTAAATATAAATCAGCCGGATCAAAAACCTGATCTTGCGAAATATAAACTGCATCGTACCAATTGCTTTCGGTTGATCCTCCTGTTGTTTGGTTTTGAACAGTGTAATCAACTGTAAATGTAGTAGCCGACTCAACAGTGCCAGGTGTTGAAATATCAGAAACTACAAGATCTGGCAGTATACGTGTTGTAAAAGAATTTGAACTACTTGTTTGATTGGCACATCCATTAAACGAGATAATTCGCCAATTATACTTAGTTGCATCATTTAAATTATAAACATTGGTACTTGTTCCTCTAATATCAGAATAATATGGTGTTGTTGGTTCCGTCTCACCATCTTCCCATAATAGTAATCCATAATGAGTATTTTCCGAAGAACCTTCCCACGTAAGCCTAACCCTGTTATCTAAATTCTGCGCATCATCTACCGGCGTTAGTAAGTTAGCAATAACCGGTGTTGGACAAAATGCTGTTAAAATATCAGGATTACTATAATCCGGTACCTCATCGGCAGTAAAAGTGATACTTTCGGTAATATCATAAATCTTATCATCAAAAATATCGTAATACTTCAGGGTAATAGTCTCCCCCGTAGCACTATTACTGTATATGCGTAGCTTGTAAACTTTATCGCCCGTTGGTGGAAACACATCTGGTTGTGTTTGAGCACCACGAATTTGATTATTAACATACGCTATAATGGTACCTGACTCCAAATAAGAGCCATCCAGGTCAATCCTTATCGCATACTCCGAATTGTACTCATACTGCCTGTTAAAATCCTCCACAGATGGAATATGAGGCAGCTTTATGGTAGCAAAGGAAGGTATGCTAAATAATAAACTTATGGTAAGCAAAAGCCACCTGCTAACAACCAGAATATTAGCAGACTGCCTTTTGCTTAATACAGATAGAAATTTATAATTGCTTCCCATTACTTACTTTTTTTAATGAATTTATGTAGGTAAACTCCATTGGTAACCGTAATTTCTATGAAATAAATTCCATTTGGCAGATAATCAATATTTAACTCACTTATCCTACCCAGGTTCTTATCTTCAATTAATTTCGCTCCACTTGAATTATAAATTGAAACATTCAGAACATCTGTTTGACTATTTATAAGGATATAATCCGTTGCAGGATTTGGTGAAATAGTTATACCTGCCAGGCTTGATTTATTATCAATATCTGTCGCAATTGGCAGAACTAGTTGTTCAGGATCTGAAGCACTTCCGAATAAATCATCGGCCATAAACTGTTTCGAAAATTCTAAATCTACTTCCTGACCATTATGCACTGTTTTAAAATTGATGGTTTCGCCATTTTCATTGGCGTAATACGACAGCACAAATATGTATTGATCTGAACCTGAAACGTAATTAGCATTGGCTTCTCCACACAATACTCCATTGTTATAGGCTCTTAATTTATCGTTCTCTCCAGTTATTGGAGTTCCAAACTCGTCTACAATTACAGAGATAATATTTGCCGAATAACGATAATCGTTACTAAAATTATGACTCAAACTGGCTTGTTTCAGTTGTGCTACCGGAGGAATTGGATTAACCGCAGAAGCATCGTACATCAAGTTACCGGAATATTGTACATTGATTCGGTAACCATGCAGCGTTTCCATTGTTTGTAAGTCTCCAACCCAGCCAGAACCAGCAACATAAACAGAAGCTCCACTTTCGCCTTTTACTAAAATATCGCCACCAGGTATTGATGATGGTAATATAGCATCGTCTATATCGGCATTTGCTTTTAGCAAGTAAGGCAAGCTATTCCAACCTGAAATAACCCGAATAGGCTCTAACGTTGGATTTATTTCGTTACCAGTAATTTGTAACGTTCCGCTTGTACCTTTCTTTAATTTAACCGTAAGGTAGGCAGGAAACTCAGCCAAATCACCAAACCAACCATAATCACTATACCAGGTTGATGAAGCAAGAGGTGATTTTAAGTAATCTAATTGTTCAAAAGTAAGACTGGATAATACTTCGTCTATATCCAAATCATCTGGCATTACAGATAATGAAAGCATATTCCATCCTGATGCTATACTTCGGGATAGTATTAATTCCGGAATATTTATACTTACAGTCCACTCTTTTGTAGTGGTTCCATTTTCAGCTGTTACTACATAAGTTTGTGGTATTGAGAAGTCCCTCTCTGTACCTCCAACAGGAGAAATGGTTGCCCACGTAGATAATTCAAAATCGGGCTCCAGACTTCGTACATCGTAACCATATGGCATTTGTAACGAAACTGTTCCTGCTTCGGAATCTATATTTATCGACTGTAAATCATCTAATGTTACATTAATAATTTCAGCCTCATCACTTAATACATCTGTATTGGCAACAGAAATTATCACCTCATCCGGTATAGAATTACTTTGTCCATCGTTAACTACTAAAGAGAAGGTTAAAGTAGAATCCAAACGAACATCAGGTGCTGTAAACGTTGGTTGAGCAATCGTGTTAGATGATAGACTAACCTCTGGTGGTGAAGTCCATAAGTAAGTGATATCATCGTTATCAGGATCGGAAGATAACGTACCATTTAACTGAACCACATCTCCCTCATCCACTTGTTGATCTACACCAGCATGGGCTTGTGGAATTTGATTCACCTGTAAAACTGTGATGCTTACTGTATCTGCGTCTGAATCTATTACTCCATCATTTACAGTCAACCTGAAACGGTAAGGCGTATCTGATTGAACAGAGGGTGCAATAAACGAAGGTGATACACTGTTAGGATTAAATAAAACAACTCCATCCAACGATTGCCAGTTATAAATAAGAGCCTGCCCATCAGCATCAGAAGATCCTGATCCGTCTAATGAAACATTAGTCCCTTCGGGATAAGACATATCTGCACCAGCCTGTGCCACAGGAGTTTTATTTACCTGCAATACAGTAACTATTACTGATGAAGGATCAGAGTCACTTGAACCATCGTTGGTAACCAAAGTAAAAGTATAGTTGGTATTTTGATTTACCTCTGGTGCTGTAAATGAAGGATCAACCAAAGTTGAGTCATCTAAAGTAATACCTTGAGGTGCTGTCCATGAATAAGTAAAAGAATCACCATCATTATCGTACGAACCTGATCCATCTAACTGAGCATTGGTATTTTCATCTACAGAGAAATTGCTTCCGGCATCGGCAACTGGTCTGTAACTAGCTTGTTCGACACGTGTAACAGCTCCATTAACTAATACTGAGTTAATATCTCCTTCGTTAATACTAAATCCATTAAAACTAACTGGTGTATTAGCAAAAATGGACAGATCGTTCTTAACCTTAAAAATCAGATAGAATAAATTACCAGAAGAAACCGGATTTGAACCTGCTCCCACCATGTTAATGGTGTTTCCACTTAAAGTTGCTTCTATCAACATTCCCGGATCAGCAGCGTCAACTCCAATATATTCCAAATAATCACTTTGGAAGTTTATAGCTCCTTCAAAACTGAAGATATTTCTTCCTGTTGGTAGTTGTGAAGAACTTACTGCAACTTGTGTATTATTATCTAAATCACCATCGGTATTATTTATAGTTAAAGTATGATCGTTAACCACAAACGTGCCACTGGTAACAGTTGCTCCAAAGTTATCGGTTACTTTTACTGTAAACTCACCTCCACTTACACCAGTTACCTCTCCTGCTGCATCCACAGTAGCAATATTGGTATCGGAACTTTCGTAACTATAAGGTGGATTACCATTACTTACATTTATATTAATAGTTTCACCCCACATTAAACTTCCTGAGTTAGGAGTTAATGATAAATTAGGCAGAGTGTTAACTAATACATGGTTATTTGTTACAAATGAAGTAAGTATCTCATTAAATATGGCTTTTTGAAAACTGATATATTGATTACCCGAAGTATTACCCACAAAAGGGACATACATCAGCACTCCACTACCTGTTACTCCTGATCCTGAAGCAAAGGAAATGGATATTTTATTACTATATATCCTGTGTTCAACCGAAATAGAATAATCGCCTTGTTGAATTTCAGATTCGGCGGGTGTTAATCCTGCTGGAAAAGACAAATCAATTGAACCGGAAAATACCTGCGTACCAGGTGCTACTTCGATGTTAAGTGGCAATAATATAGTTTGCGATGGCCAAACACTTTCTCCACCCGGTATGCTCATTCGGATAGCCCTTACATCAAATACTCCAGAAGAATAATTTACTTCGGAATTGGCATCTGTAACAAAAGCCCTTGTGGTTCCCGGACCAACTGCCCGCAAAGTAGTATTGCCAATAATTTGAGCAACCGAATTATTTTCGGTATCAAATGTATATGGTTCCAAACCTCCAGTTGCTGAAACAGCAACTTCATCGCCGACATACATTTGGCGGCTATCCGGAGTAATATTTGGATAAGATCGTTGTGCTATATTCATGTACCCACTTGTATAGGCAGATGCTGGCGAGCCTTCGTTTAGGTAGCTTTGGTCAGTATTAAAACCAACGTATGATCCTCCGTACCTAATTGCCCTAAACTTCAAGTAAATGAAATCACCAGATCCTTCAACAGCATCAGCTCCTGCTCCTGCAAGTCTAAGATTACCCGGAGATGTGAGATTAATAGTAGGTATATCCCAACCTGATAACATATCTCCTACCGAATCAATTCCCAGGAACTCCAGATAAGCAGAACTATAGGTTATTTGAAACCTATAAGCAAATACTCCCTCACCAGTCAAATCATCAACAGATTGTATAGCAACCACAAAAGTATCCTTTTCGGTAACCGTTTTACCTACAACCTGAAAATCAATTGTTTGAGCAAAAGAGCATATGCTAATGGATATAAAAATACCCAGAATCAATAGTCTTATGCGTTTATAATAAGTATACATAGCTTTAAGTTTTATTAAGGGAGGATTACTGTAAAAGCAATCCCACCTTAAGTGAATAATTACTTAACCGATACTTTTTGAGTAACTGTAAATTCATTGTTTCTGATGGTAATGAGATATATTCCCGAATTACCAAAATCAGAACCTATCGGTACATTAAAGCTATAATTACCCGAAGCAATTTCTTCGATAACAAACTGACTGATAACCTTTCCGCCTAAATCAGTAATTGTTACAGTTGAAGAAGGTATAGCATTAGATGATGAAACATCTATAAACAACTTATTATTGCTAACAAACATGTTAAGATTATCTATGCCTTGTGGCATATCTGCTGAAGTAGCAATTGGTGATATCACCTCAATATCTAAAGGAATATCCGAACTTGTTTCATTAGCCGAAGCCATCATCAACTCAATAATTGAACTTGGTATTTTATTGTCAACTATTTCGAATTTTAGATTGAGTGCTGTTTGACTTAAACCTAAATCATAAGCTGATGCTATTGATATGGCAATTTCTCCTGTTGAGCTATCGTAACCACTTGCTAACATAGCTTCTGACAACTCTGAACTCTCCACAGAAATTAGTTTGATATGATGCGGATCTGAGTTTAGTTTCAAGTCTAATGCTTTGATATCTGCTCCTTGACTTGCACTAAGCTCCAAAGTAACATTAAACTCAGATGCAATAACATTTACATCGGAACTTGTAATACTTAAATCGTTAAGTTCAGATGATTTTAAACTTGCTACTGGTGGTGGAATATTATTGAAGTCTGTTATCAAACCAATAGAATATTGTAAAATCAAAGAAGCATCATAGCTGGAAATAGTAGCATCGTCAGAAACATCGGCAACTCCTTGTTGTGTTGCTGTTAAAGTTATATTGCCAACTGTATGCTGCAATACAAGTGATGCATCGTAAGGTTTAATTTCTCCATTTAAACTCACATCTCCCAAAATTGGACTACCTAAAATAGAATTCCAAGGAGTAAAAGTAACTCCATCCGAAACTACCTTTCCTAATCCTCCTGCATTAAGTGTTGGATGGTAAGGACCTGTTGAATCTCCCCACCAACAGTTTGGTGCATCAATATTATTACTGGTAGTAATGTTATAAATTGAATAACCTCCACTTGGAGCAAAATTGATAAAATCGCAATTATTAATTGTTGGTTGAGATACATTACGAGAAACTATTCCATGGTAATTATGATCGAATAAACAGTTGGTAATTGTTGGTGATGAATTATTTAATGTTACAGCTCCCCAACTACTTGTCCCTGCATTATAAGACGCATTTTTAATAATACAGTGATCCATCTGACAATCAGCATCAATAGCCTCGTTATAAAAATAGATACCATACCAATGCCATCTTGCAGGTAAGTTCGAATCTCCATCATTATAAGTATCACCTCCATAAAAATCATCTGTATTAGCAGTAAATACTACTTTCTCTCCTGCAGTACCCAAAGCTTTTAATCCTTTATAAACTGATAAAGAGCCATTAGGAAGAAACTTAAATACAACACCGGGATCAACTGTTACTACCGAACCTGTACCTATAGTATATGTTCCCATGATGTAAGGAATATTGCTGATACCGGCAAATGATTTTTTGCTTACTGTAACATCCTGTGTTTGTGTTTCATCTAATATTCTAATTCCCCTTCCGGTTGAACCTGAAATAACATTTCCGCTATGTGTACTTGGGAATGATGTTAATGATGTTGTAAGTGGATAAGCAACATTATTAAATGTACAATTATTAACCGTTGGATTACTTAAACCGGAAAGCAGTATTCCATTTTTATTGAATTGCTCGAACCTTGTGTTTTGAATAGTTGGAGAAGCATTGTAACATTTAATAGCATCTCTCCTACTATACCTGAAAATAGCATAATTAACAACACTATTATCGCTACTTCCATCGTAATAATAAATGTGCGATGCATTTTCATAAATGGTACCTTGTCCATTCCCTTCTAAATCGGCAGGTTTACCATATGAATCGTCTTGATATGATGTAAATACTACAGGTTTTTCTGCTGTCCCTTCTATATCTAACCTTCCGTTTACATACCATCTTACGTCTCCATTAGATTTAAAAGTTAATCCGGCCGGAATAATTAAATGATCATTTACAGTCAAATGCTCATTCATTACATAAGTTATTGTGTCCACTCCAGCGAAACTGCGAACAGGAACAGTACCACTTAATATTTGTCCCCTAATGCTAATACCTAACCTTGGTATATTAGCTACAGAATTACCCGAAAAGGTAGGAGATGCAAACATATCCATATAAATAGGCTCTCTACCTAAATTATAAAATTGGCTATTGGATACTGTAGGATTTGCACTTCCATAAATTCTAAGTGCATATAAACTGGAGAAATTCATGAAAATGGATTCAATATCAACCAAACAGTTGGTCATAGTAATTCCATAGTATAAATACCTTATATCGCAATATTCCAATTGGTTAATATTATCAAGTGATGCATCATTAAAAGTTATACCATTCCAATTTCCAGATGAAGGAGCAGTTGCGGTACCATTCATATTTGTGTCACCACTGGCTGAATCATCATGAAACGAAGTAAAAATGATTTTTTCACTTGCTGTACCTATTGCCGAAAGACCTCCATCTACGGTTAATGTAGCGGAGTTATTAAACTTAATCACAGTTCCTGGAGCTACATTAATTACTGCATTTTGAGGTATTGTTTTATTTGATTCTATAACATAAGCTACATCTGTATATCCTGCAAAATCCATTGGTTCAATGGTAACTGTATCTGTAGCAAACCCAGCTATATGTATACCATTACAAGTCACGTTATTAATAGTGTTGCTGATCAATACCGGAGTTCCTTCATTGATATAACGTGTAACCGGATAGTAATTAATGTCCTGAAAATTATTATTTACTATTTGAGCATTTTCTCCAAAATAAGCTGCTCTATAACTATTAGCAATAGTTGAATTGGTTAATACATTATTATTACGTACGTAAACTGCATAATACCCAGATGAACGTCCTGCATATCTAATATTCCAGCTGTCTAACGTAGAAAGTGCAGTACTATTTAAATGTATTCTACCAGAATTTGAATTAGAAATTGAAGAAGCAGCTCCATTATTATAAGTATCGGAAGGATTTCCATAGTTATCGTCGGCCTGATGAGTGAATATAATTGGTGATTCTGAAGTCCCGATACCTGTTAAAGCTCCATTTGCAATTAAATCAACTCCATTTGAATTACATTTAATAACAACTCCCGGATCAATGGTTAATGAGCCTGACTCTGTAATAGTTACATCAGTATGCATTAAGTAAGTAATATTTTCAATATCAACAAAATCCAGCTGTTTCAAATGCCCACCGTGTACTACGTTATTTCCTAAAACACCAATAGCACGTGCTTCGGAATTATTAAAATGCAAAGTATCATTGCTAAAATTAGGTTCAGCATTAAAATCTACATTAATATTATATGGCCAAGCACTAACTACAACAGATTCTCCAAACGAGTTATTTGAGAAAGATGGTAAACTGCGCCCTTGAATTTCCAGATTATAAGCATTACCTCTAAAAGTACAACTATCAACAGTTGGCGATGAATCGAAAACTCCCATTGCACTATAAGGTCTGTAATTATTTGCAGCATTTTCAAATACACAATTTTTAAATTCGCAATCTAAATCAATAGCTGAGTTATTAATATTAATACCTCTCCAGTAACTATTGCCCGTTCTCGTTGTAAACAAAATCGGATTTTCTTTTTGCCCTAAAGCAGATATACGACCGTTTACGCTTATATAACCACTTGTGTTAGCTTGCAACTGAACTCCAGGTTCAATAATCAACTTACCTGCATCGGTAATTCGTAATTCTGAATTATAATAGTATGGTACACCAACATCATACATGGTAAAGGTTTCATCTATATCTCTGAAATCGATAAAAATGAAATCATTAGTATTTCCTGTTAATGTTACATTACTACCAATTGTAAAAATACCTCCATTGGTATCTCTAAAATAAATAGGGTATAAAGTACCCGATATGGAAGTATTATCAATATTTAACGTTCCATTACCATAAATATCTACTCCATAACCACTAAAATTTTGTAAAGAACAGTTAATCAGATCCAATGTTCCTTTACGAACATACAATTGCTTTGCATACTCAATAGTACAATCGGTAAGGTTTACATCGCCAAATTCGGCATATCCTTGGTAACTAACGTATATACCGTCATAGTAACCTGGTGCCGGACTACCTGTATTGGCAGTAAACGTAACTCCTGTAGCATTTAAAGTTCCTCTAACATGAATATACATGTTACTACCTAACCTTACTTCAACACCAGATTCAATGGTTAGTGTAATTCCTGGATTTACAGTTACATTGCTGGTAATATTATAAGGACTGTTAGCAAGTGTTAAGGTTGTATTAGCACTTACGGTACCTCCAAAATCGGCAGCCTGAATAGTTCCAATACAAAAAATAGATAACACAATAAAAATAAGGGTAAAAGAGTGTTTCATATTGATAGGATTTAATAGTTTAAACAATTTTAAAATTGGTACGGAGGTCAATAAACGGGATTATGAATACAATGTCAAGGAAATTTTAACCATCGACAATGAACTTTTTGACGGATAACTAAAAAACGAAGTTAAAATGCGCAATAAATTACTTTAATGACAACAAAACTAATATAAATATATGTAAATCAGAACTTTAAATACTATCAGTCAAAACGAAAAAGGCAATAAATTAGAATAATATTGTATGTTTTTTGGTAAAAAAGTAATACCCAATTAGTGGGTTGTAGAATATCCCTCTATTGGATTTTGGAAGATTATTTTTTAATGTAAAAAAAACAGCAATATGAAATCATTGTACGCTTCAAAATACATTCATATCGCTAAATTTTTATATCGCTTTCACAATTATTAAATGATATTTTCCATTTTATAACTGAGCAAAAAGAATCATGTAGTTATGCTTATATTTCTTTGCACATTTTGGGCAATATGCATAATGCACATAATAATCTTTAGGTGATTTTCCCTTTTCTTCCAGGTATTTTTCCATTTCTTTGATGTACTTAGGAATTCCGTTATAAGGTCCATCAAATACTTTTGTCATAAACTCACCTGAAATTGTGGTATTATTTGCTTCTTCCACCTCTGTTGTTACAGAATAAAAAATTTCGGATTTAAATGCTGAAGGATCATGAAACAAAATCAATGCATCTGTATTATCCGGAATATTTGCATTTGATTTTTCGGCCAGATTATACATTTTCATCATTTTCTTTCCAATCATTGGAGGAAAAGGTATATGAAAAAAAGTTGGAATGGTTTCTTTAATGAAAAGTTTCCTATTCCAGTTAAAATCTTTCTTATCCCATTTGTTTTCGTCAAACTTTGGACAACATTCTTGATCCTTATTTTTCATAATTCATCATTTTAATAAAAGATACAAATACTGTATACCACTCACTATATACACCTTAGGAATAACATATTCTTTTATGACTTACTTTTATTTATCTAAATCAAAAAACGAAACTGTAAAAGGCGAATCAAATTTTGTATTAACCAACTTTCCACTCGGATCATCCCAGTATGAATCCATATTTACAACAACTAGTTCATTGTTTCTAAAGACAACCTCTGCAGGCGCATCTAATAAACCATCAACTCCATTTGTATCTCCGTTTTCATGTATCTTTTTAACTTCTCCTACTGAGTCAACAGTCCAAATGGCATTTCGAAACATATCAGCTACATACAATGAATTATCAGTTTCGCGCCAAACCATTCCGTCAGCTCCAGAAGAATCACTAAGAGTTGCAAATAATTGCGGCAACTTTGGTGTATTTTCACTACTTAAATCAAACTTATAAATAGTTCCATCTTCAAAAGTATTTACAAATAAGTTTCCTGATCCATCTACTGCAATTCCATCTGCTCCAAATCCCAATTCTCCACTTGAGCGAATCAACGAAAATAAATATTGAGAAGTACTATCTTTATCATATTCTGGAATGCAAATAACTTTATTAGTATTTAATTCATCCAATTGAAAATTATAAACTGCACTTAATTGTGAGCTATCATTTTTATAATCCAATGTTTGGCTTAATAAGCTTTCGGTAATATATAATGTACTATCTTTCCATACCAATCCATTACATAACATAAATCCTTTAACTAAAACTTCGCAATTTTGAGGCTTTCCGTTTTCAATAATTATTCTCATTAAACGTGAAGCATACTTTTTACCTAGGAAAAACTGGTTATCATTAAAATAAAGATGTCCATCCGGACCAAAAGCACAATCCATAGGGCCAATCTTTCCCGACTCTGGATTTAAATCTTCTTTCTTAAAGTTATACCAGGGTTTAATATTATTTAATGTATCAATAATTATCATTACCGCAGGGTATTCAACCGGTGTTATTCCTTGTTCATATAATGATGCACTGTTAAAATTAGGAATTGAAAGAATTATATTGCCTTCATCATCTAAAGTTGCTCCATCTGGTGTGTTATAAATATTACCTAAATCGCAAAGTATAAAAGGATTATTAAATTTTATTTCTTTTTTAGGTGTACAATAGGCAAAAACTATCAGTAATAGAAAAAATAAAGCTGAAGCAGATTTCATAATATATTAGGCTATAAAAGTTATTACTTTATTGTAAAACTAATTTACTAAAATTCAATGCAAGAAAGCAACTTAAAAATGACTTTGTACAAAATATCGTTTAGTGTGAAACAATCAAAGCATCATTCTTAAAATCCTCTGGTACAACATACTGAACGAAACCACAGCTCCATTTTTCATGAACAGACCAAAAATAAATTGCTCATTTTAAAATGCCCATGAACAATGAAGCTTATTGTAAATATTTTACAATAAAAGTAAAGGAAGATACATATAAAACTCGTTTAATAATACTCAATTTCTCTTTCCGAAATTATTAATTCTTGTATACTTTGTAAATATCCCTCGGAAACGATCCAATTTTTTTCATCATCATATTGAAGATATTTATAAGTGTCTGTAGAACTTAATTTTTTACTATCTGGGTAATTTAATCCATTTAAAGAATAATTCCTTCTTTCAACAATATGGTTATCATCATCATAATAATTTTCATTGCTCCATCCTAATAATTCATACTGAATTGATTTTTTTAGCAGCTTGCCAAAAGAGTTATATTCGAATTGATATTTATAAATCTCCTCTTCATCAACCATATGATTTTCAAACACAAGACGATTTTTTATATCATATTTATATTTTGTTACAATTTGCTCTTGTATCCCATCTTCAACATTCAGCTTTTCAATTAAATTACCTAGTAAGTCATAGGTGTGCTTATCTTTTTCGACAAGTATTCCATGCTGATTATATTTTGATACAATACATATGTTATCACTCTTATATTCATAATTAAAAGTATTTTCTTCGTATACTTCTCCTTTAGTCCCTCTGTAAGTTTCTTTTATCTTATTACCCTTATCATCATATACAAATGTATTCTCACAATCTTCCATTTGTATGCCTTCCTTATCAAAAATAACAAGCCTAATTATATCACCATAACTATTGTAATAATATTCATATGTTGTAAACGGAGGATTATATCGTTTATATGGAAAATAATAAGTAAATCCAGAATGAAATTGCGCATACTCAGAAAAAAACACAACTTTATCATTATCGTAAGACCATTCTTCCTTTCTCAGAACATTACCATCTTTGTCTTTTACCTCATTAAAAGTTTTATACCCTCTCTTATTATACTCTGTAAAACGAGTTTCATGTAATTCCGATTTTTTCAAAGATTCACCATCACTAATGGCCTTGTAATCTTTAATGTAAACAGTAGAAGGTTTGCCTTTTATTCCATCTTGATTTTCATAGTTATTAGGTCCCTTGTTGTCTTTTGAACAAGAGAACAAAACGGATGCAACTATAATTGTTAAAACTAATCTCATAATACTGTGTTTTATGGGTTAATTACTAGTGTAGATAATATTCATATATTTTATTTAATACCTCTTTATATTTTACTATACAAAATGCAATAAAAAGAACAGTGTCTTAAAATTATAATATGTTGATTTGGAAAATTTGCTTCTCAATATACTTATTATATCAATACAACTAAAAATTAATTCCTATTTATTTTAAATGAGTTAACAAGAGAAAATCAACAGCAAAAAATATTGTTTTTAGAATAATTCTAAAAAATTTTAGTTGTATATTGCAACTGTTTTATATTGCAACTTAAACTAGAATGGAAAATAATATAATTAAAGATTTCAGAGAACAATTGAGGCGATTGGAGCGCGAACTTTTTATACAAAACAATCAATCGTGTTGTAATGGAGTGACCTTGGCACAATGCCATACTTTACTTGAGATTGAAAATAAAGGAGAGGAATCTCTTACTGAATTGTCGAAAAGTTTAGGCCTAAACAAAAGTACCATTAGTCGTACTATTGAGGGGTTAGTAAATATTGGCCTGGTTGACAGAACTATACCTGCTGAAAACCGACGTATGTCCAATATTCAATTAACCAAAGCGGGAAAAAGGGTATGCAACACTGTAAACACTAGTAATGATAAGTATTTTGAAGAGATTATATCCGTTTTAAATGATGAAGAGAAAAATGAGTTACTAAGTCATTTGAATAAAGTAATAAACAAGATGGTTGAGTTACGATCGGATAAATATAATTGCTGCAAATAACTTTAATATGGAGAGTAAAATTGAATATTCAAAAGCTAATTTAACAGACTTGAAAGCTATCTCGAAGCTATTAGAAATTAGCCAATTGCCTTTTTCAGATATAAATGTAAGTCCAATAGAATTTATTGTTGCCAAAAATAATGAAAAAGTTATTGGCAGTATTGGTATAGAGCGTTATAAAACTGAAGGTTTATTAAGGTCTTTTGTAGTAGATCCAGCTTTTCAAAACAAAGGTATTGGAAAAGAGTTATACAACCGATTATTAAAATTGGCTAAAAAGCAACAAATTACATCTTTACACTTACTTACAACTACTGCAGAAGATTACTTTGAAAAAAAAGGATTTAAACTATCTGATAAAAAAAATGCACCCATAGAAATTAGAAAAAGTACTGAGTTTTCTAGTTTATGTCCTGATTCATCAACTTATATGATATTAGAATTAGATAGGTAAATATGCAATTGAAAAATTACATAGATAAAAACAGTGTTTTAAATCTGTTTAAACTTGCATTGCCAGTTATTGCTTCATCATTCATGTCAATGGCATATAACTTCATTAATATGATTTTTGTAGGAAGATTAGGCACCGATGCTGTTGCAGCAGTTGGTTCTGCAGGATTCTTTATGAATTTAAGTTGGGGAATTTCTGCCATTCTTACTGTTGGAGCTGGAATAAAAGTATCTCATTCGGTAGGTGAAAAAAATAAAGAACATGCCAGAGATTATGTGCGCAGTGGGATTCAAGCCATCTTTGTAGTTTCAATTATTATCTGTATTCTTATCATATTATCTAGCAATCATCTTATTAGACTAATAGATCTTAATAACACTGATTTAGAAAAACTTGCAACCAATTATTTGCAAATAATAAGTCTTAGTTTACTTTTCTTATTTCAGAACTTATTTTTCACCAGTGTATTTATTGGTTATGGAGATAGCAAAACACCATTAAATATTAATACCAAAGCTTTTGTGGTTAACATTCTCCTGGATCCAGTACTCATTTTTGTGTTTGACTTAGGTATATATGGAGCTGCTATTGGAACTATCACTTCACAAGCGTTAGCTACATTATTATTCTTTAAAAAGCTCAATCAAACACAAGATTTAAGGCCTGGCGGTGCTAAATACAAGCCAGAAATAATAAAAAACATTATAAGTTTAGGAGTAAGTCCAACCATCCAAAGAGTTTCGTTTACCTTGGTTGCCATAGGGATGGCAAGAATTATTAGTAATTGGGGTGCAACTGCTATAGCAGTACAAAAAATTGGAATTCAAATTGAAGCAATTTCGTACATGACTGCCGGAGGTTTTATGTCAGCTATATCTTCTATATCTGGTCAAGCTTATGGAGCTAAACAATACACTCAGCAACTAAAAGTATTTTATACAGGATTGTGTTTAGCATTGTTTATTGGAATCATCACTTCTACCCTATTTATTATTTTCCCCGAAGCTTTGTTTTCATTATTTCTTGACGATAAAGAAAGCCTTACAATGGGAAGTGAATACTTGGTCATTCTTGGATTCTCACAATTGTTTATGTGCATGGAACTGATGAGTACGGGTGCGTTTTTTGGTTGGGGAAAAACGAACATCCCGGCTATTACAAGCATATCATTAACAGCGCTTAGAATTCCATTAGCTTTTGGATTAATTCACTTTTGGCAACATTCTCTATCATCTGTATGGTGGAGTATTAGCATAAGCAGTATTGCTAAAGGCACATTACTGGTAATTCTCTACATAATCCTTTTTAAAACGTTTGTTCGAAAATATTATTTATCCAACTATGAAAACAATTAACCAAAATACAGTTGATTTAAAACCTAAAGAAAAACTTAGTATATCTTCAAATAAACAAAAAGATATCTTCACTGGATTATCTAACCAATTGACCGGACAAATTTGGTTGGATGGTTTATTTGGAATTGAAAAAGAAAATATCCGGGTAGACAATAAAGGAAACTTATCTCAAACACCACACCCTAAGGCTTTTGGAAATAAATTAAATCATCCATATATAACTACTGACTTTTCAGAGAGTCAAATAGAAATGAGAACTCCACCATTGCCCAACATCAAACAAATGCTGGGATTTCTTGAAACCATTCACGATATCACCAGTCTGGAACTCAAGGATGAATATTTATGGCCACAAAGCATTCCTCCAATTTTACCTAACGATAGTGAAATTCCTGTTGCACAATATGACGATGAAGGAAAAGAAGCTCAACAATACAGAGAACTATTGGCTCAAAAATATGGTCCAAAAAATCAATTGTTTTCAGGAATACATTTTAACCTTTCGTTTGGTGATAAACTTTTAAAAACTCTACACTCCCAAAGTAATACTTCGTTATCGTATGAAGAATTTAAAAATAAAGCTTATTTAAAAACAACCAGACAGTTACTAAGGCTCCGTTGGTTATATATTTTACTTTATGGAAATAGTCCAATAGTAGATTCATCCATGGAATTAAGATGTAAACTTGCTCCAGAGAAGGTCGAAAAACATGTGATCGGTCTTTCGATTCGAAATAGTTGTTACGGTTATCAGAATCTTGGTGAACTTTATCCCAATTATAGCTCAGTTGCCAGTTTTAAACAGAGTATTGATAAGATGGTAAGTGAAGGAAAAATCACTAGCCCCAAAGAACTCTATTCATCAGTTCGTCCCAAGTTTGTTCATCATCCCGATTCAATTTCTTATATCGAAATAAGGTTTGTTGATATAGATCCTCATATAAAAACCGGAATATCCGAAGAGGCATTAAACTTTCTGCACATACTAGCCCTGTTTGGCTTGTTAACTGAAGAACCTAACTCGTTTGATGAACCTGCTCAATCACTAGCTAATGAATATAACTGGTATGTATCTCTTTATGGCTTAAACTCAACTCCTTTTACCTACGATTATAAATGTAAATCCATTAACATATGGAAAGAGGCGCAAGAAAAATTACAGACTATAAAGCTTTTACTTAAAAATTTATCAGTTAGTAACAATAACTATATAAACTCAATTAACAAAACCATTGAATTAGTAAAAAATCCCAGACAGCGCAAAGTATTTGATGTAATGGATGGTGTTATTAAGATGGGGTATATCCCCTACCATATGCAACTGGCTCAAAATTATTTAAAACAAAGCCAGAAAAAAGAATACAACTTTGTTGGTCTGGAAGATATGGAACTATCATCCCAATTAATGTTAAGAGAAGCTGTTAAACGTGGAATTTCATTCGAAATACTTGATAGAAAGGAAAATTTCGTCAGGTTAAAAAAAGATAACAATGTTCAATACATTAAACAAGCTACTAAAACTTCATTGGATAATTATGCCAGTATTCTTTCTATGGAAAACAAACTGATTACCAAAAAGATATTAGAAGAATCCGGACTTCGTACACCCAAAGGATTTGAATATACCAATGCAGAAAATGCAAAGGCCGACTTTCACCTATTTAGAGGAAAATCGGTGGTAATAAAGCCAAATCAAACCAATTTTGGAATTGGTATAACTATAATTAAAGAAAATACTAAAGAGGAAGTTTTTTATCGGGCTATAGAAATTGCGTTTAAAAGTGACAATACTATTATTATTGAGGAATTTATTGAAGGAAAAGAATTCAGAATATTTATTATAAATGATGAAGTCGTTGGAATTCTTCATCGTGTTCCTGCTAATGTGGTTGGAGATGGTCATTCTTCAATAAGCGAGCTCGTTGGAATAAAAAATCAAGATCCTCTTCGAGGCAAAGGTTATAAAACTCCACTCGAGAAAATACAGTTGGAAGAAGCAGAAGCTATATTTTTAAAATCCCAACAAAAAGATTTTAATTATACCCCCAAACACCATGAGATTGTTTATCTAAGGGAAAACTCAAATATCAGCACGGGTGGCGATAGTATTGATTTTACCGACGAAATCCCCAACTCTTATAAGCAAATTGCACTTAAAGCTGCTGATGCACTGAATGTAAAAATTACCGGATTGGATATGATTATAAAAGATTTCCAACAGGAGGCTACAGATGATAATTATGCCATTATTGAATTGAATTTTAATCCTGCCATTCATATACATTGCCATCCTTATAAAGGAAAAAACCGTAACCTAGACAAAAAATTAATGGATGCATTGGGTTATTAATACAATATAAAAAACACGAGATAGTTAGAATAAAGACATATGACATAAGATTGATTTACAAGATGCTTAAAACCAATTGTTTAATTAAACTACCGTTATTATCTCAATCACCTAACATTTAGTATATTACGGAATATTAACAAACTATCAATCATTAGAGCATTTATAATACTGTACATTACGTATGAGATATGTATGTTTTTAACTGCGTATAACCGTAGGTTTCTTTAGTACACTAATGACTAAATGTTGGAAAGGTTATATTATAAAAGGGGTGGAATTAAATAACCACCCCGTAATCCATTTTAGTTAATTGGCTTGTAATATATAAGGTTTTAAGTCAACTCTTGCATTTCTTGCAGCACCAAAATAATTGTTATATGTTTTTCCTTTTTCTATGGTATAAAATGAATCTACATAATCATCGTCATTAACATACCAATCTTCCGGTAATGCTTCAAGTATGGCTCCGGCAATATCACTTAACAATGAAAGCCATGGAATACCAGTAAAAACACCAACAAGGTCAATAACTCCTTCTACCACTGCTTCAATAAGCTCTTCCCAGCTATAGTTTCTATCCTTCTCAAATAATTGAATATTAGCTGCCTGAAAATCGTAATCGTCCCAGAAAAGTAATATTTGGTTTGGATAATAAGCTTTTTCCTCATCATCCAAATAATACATTGGAATGATAGATATTTCCGGTGCGTAAACTTCATTTTGTACATCTGCTACTCTAACTCCAGATGTAATGGCATATATTTCAGCAGCTCCCAGTATCCAAGGTTCTTTAACATCGTATATAATGATTTTATCTAGCTTGGTAGTCTCCATATCTGATGCCTGAGCAAATTTTAAGTCAGTTCTTTTTGTACTTTGAAGATTCTCTTTGCGAAGTCTTTCGTTCATTAAATCAACCTCTACTTTTAAAGACTCATAACCACGAGTTTCAACCACCAAAATAGTTTCATCCGGATCCTTATCAGCACTTAACATCACTTTAGTTCCATCTAATTTATAAGCAACTATTTCTTTCCAATCTTCTTCTTTTCCTTCAGGAACAAACGATACAAGTACTTCCTCTGATTTTACATCTTGTTTTGGATTATGCATCCATACTTCAGGTATTTCTACCGCCTTCGACTTTGAAGTCTTTGTTGATTTAGCAGATTTAAGAACTACATCAGTAAGTTTTTCTGTTGCATTTTTATTAGCTGAAGAAATAATCACATCACTCATTAAAGATTCAAGCGAAACAGCTGTTGTATTTTCTATAACCGTATGAACAATTGCCTCTCTTGCCTCTTCGTTTTGCATGATTTTTAATAAGTTCAGCGCAATTTCTTCTCTACTAATTTCCGATGTTGTGGCTTCTGTATTATCAACAGGTTTAACATTATCCTTTTGACATCCAATTACAGTAATCAACATAAGTACTGTAAGTATTAAAACTTTAAATATATTTTTCATCTGTTTAAAAATTTGTATCAAGACACAAGTACCAAGTATCAAGATTGATGAACTCACAGGCACTGAGTTTTAATCATCAACCTTTATATTTAATACTTAATCATGATAATTTGATTTTTTGATTTCTTTAATTTGAAGCAAGAAGCTGTCTCATAAAATTTTTATTTAACAATTAAACTTACTAGTTATAAGAAGTAAAATTTATCTACTCCCATACCCATACTTTTCATGTAGTACTTCCCTCCAGCCTCAAGGCTAAAGGGAAGAATTATTTAATGCTTTGAATCGCAAGTTCAATTAAATCCGCAATATGCATTAGAAAATCTATTACATAATCCGGGTTATTTTTCACTTTTTAGACAACTTCTAGAGTTAAGTTATGTTACTTATTGAACAATTAATGTTTGTGTATTAGAAGATACACCATCAGTTAATTTTATAAAATAAGCACCTGATCTAAGAGCTGGTAAAGTAACTATATTCTTAACCACCAATTTATTAGTTACTACTATTCCATTAATATCAGTAACAACTACTTTAAGTCCTTTAACTACCTCATCAACTTCTATGTAAACCAATTCTCCTTTTGATGGATTAGGGTAAACTTTAAAGTTGATTGCATTGTTAACTTCCATTTTATCCTGTTCCAATTTGGTTTCTTCGGTTTCTATAACATCTTCTGTGATTACAGCATTCATATCTGCATTTGATACACCTTTAAGAGTGTTTGCTGCTATAAATACAGGAGAAGAAATAGCTTCGTCTCCATCCACTTGCTTACAACGGATATAAAAATAGTCATTGTCGATACCTGTAGCCATGTAAGAAATTGCAGGTGTTTGTTCATTTATATCCCAGGTTTTAATTACAGCACCATTCTTTAAAAGCTCTACTTTTTTAAAATATTCATTGTCGGCATCACTTAATAAAACCTGAATATCCAAAGAATCTTCCATAATTTCCGATCCCATTTCAAATCCATTGATCTTAAAAGACATAGCTAAATTTTTATCCAAAGTAGAAAAAAACCTTCTTGCCTGAAGTGCAGCATACAAATCCTGTCTTGTTAAATTGTTTGATAAGATAGCAAGTCTATAATCATTTACATTACCCCAGTTGTCACTATGGTTATCTTCTGATCCGGCAGCTCCAATTTTCCAACCACTAACCAATGCTTCATCAAAATATCCCTTGTTACCATCGTTTCTAAAATAACCATCATTGTAATAATACTTTTCAAAGGTACCATTACCATTCCAAAGCTCCATACCTACCATTTTCTCAGTAGGATTATCTCTAAAATGATTAAATTCTTTACCTAAAACAGGAAAACCCGGGTGATTAAAAAAACCAACGCAGTCTCTTTTATTCATCCATTTTAAAATACTATTGAATGAGTAAAAAATCCACAAACCTGAAGATTTATAATCATCTGTATTAAAAACAGATACATGCCCAAACCTAGCACTTGTCCATTCAAATCCGTAAAAAGTTGTGTATACTCCATCTTCGTTGTACGAATTTGCGGCATCTATTATACCCCTGTATTCTCTATTGTTAAGCATTTCTGCATGGTCTGATAAACCAAAGAAATCAAGATCAGAATGTTCTTTTGCATAACTATACGCATCAGATGGCGATCCTTCTCCGTCTGAATATCCGCAATGATTATGCAAATGACCGTAATAAACATTGTAACCGCCAACTGACGGATGTTGTGCCAAGCTAATGGTAGCAACTAAAAAAAAGATTGCAATTGTTGTTAGAATTGTTTTCATCGTTAGTAATTTAAGTTGTTTAAATGTTTAATTGAGAATTGAATTTTTGCTATAGCGCGCCGCAAATATTTCTATATCTAAATTAATCACCCAACGTTAGCTACCGACTAATTGAAAGTTATTGGTACATAAACTAATGTTGAGTTCAAAAACAACTTTTTATCCTAACAGTGTAAAAAAAGAACGCAATCAATTAATATTCAACACAGTGAACACTTCGTAAAAATTAACATTAGATTAATATAATATATATTTTTTATATTATATTTCAATATTCAAGACAATATTAAAAAGGGGGGAATTCTAAATAAGATTTAACTTTTACAACTACTTAGCCTTTTCAAGAAAACGTTAAATAGTGGCTATAAGAAAACACCAATAACTGCGTTATGCTTGCCAGGAAAATACTCATTTACACAAGTTAAACTCCGTTTTTTCCTAGCTGCTCAAGCCTTGTTCTTGGAGTTTTTTACTACGCCACGAAAAAACAACAATGTTTTCTTAGAAACACTAAATACTTCGTTACGCTTTCTTATCAAAGACATAAAATATCATAGTATTCTTGCAAACACTACTTAAAATCTTTTTCCGATTGAAATGCCAAATGAGTACGAAGAATAATGTTCTTTAAAATCGTAAGATAAAATTGGTGTTAATTCCCAACCATTTTCTATTTCAACTTCAAAATCTACTCCTACTTTTAATACAAAAAAAGACTTTGACTCTTCATCTATAAACTCAGTCTCAAATCCCGGACCTGCAAAAATACCTATGCGTTTAGTTGGTTTATATCTTGTAACAGCAGATGCAATCACAATATTATTCCTGGTTAATTTATTATGACCGTCTGCATTAATATAGTAACTATCTAATTCTACATCTGCCAACATACCAATATCGAAATATTTTGATAATGTATAGTAATATTCAACTCCTAAAGTTGGAATCCATTTTCCTGTACTTTCCTCATGTGTTTCGTGTTTATAAAAAGCCGCATCTACATGAGTAAATCCTGTAAAAAAAGATATTTTATGCTTACCATGATCTTCTCCTTCAATATGTTCAACACTATGAGTTTGTGCATTAATCGTAAACACACAAAAGAACATTAATGTAATTAATTTTAACGAATGAATTAATTTCATGCAAAGTTTATTTAAATGGTTATAATAAAAACGTGCAAAAGTAGAATAATTTCTATTCTGAGAACTTACTACACCATAAAACTTAATCGTATTCTACTTTTATAAAATAAACTCCTTATTATTTAATTATAGATAAGACTCCAATTTTATAAACAAAGCATAGAAACAACTTATCCCGATAATGAACCATATCGGGATAAGTAAAAACTTAATCTATCTTTTATTAAAGGATTAATTCACTTAAATTGATGATTATCTAATAATAACCTTTTCTGTTTTTGTTGAGGTACGGTTGAATACTTTTACCAAATAGATTCCTGGCTTAAGCATAGGTAATGTAGTTATACTTTCATTAACTACCCGATTAACTACAACTTTACCATTCATATCAACAACCATTAGTTTTAATTCATCAGTAAGTTGCTCTACTTGTACTTTTACAGCTTTGCCCTTAGCTGGGTTTGGAGAAACTAAGAAGTTTATTTCTTTTGAAATTTTCTCTTCCACTAAAGGTTTATTATCCTTTTCTAATTCGGTTAATTTTAAAGTTTCTGATGAAACCTCCTCAATAGAAGCACTTTTTTGAGAATTTGTTACAAAAACTGGCGACGAAATAGCTTCATCCCCATCAGCTTGCTTACAACGGATATAATAGTAATCATTTACATTTCCGTTATCTTCATACGTTAATAATGGTTGTATTTCGTTTATATTCCAAGTTTTTACAACAATAAAGTTCTTTAAAAGCTCAACTTTTGTAAAGGCTTCACCATCACCGTCCTTTAATTCAATACGAATATTGTGTTTTCCACTGTTAATAAGTGAACCCATTTCGTTTCCATTTACCTTGAAAGACATTGCCATGTTTTTATCTAAAGTCGAAAAGAACCTTCTTTGCTGAAGGGCTGAATAAAGAGCTTCTTTTGTAAGCTCATTTGACAAAATGGCAAGCCTGTAATCATTCATATTTCCCCAGTTATCGCCATGATTATCCTCTGATCCTGAAGCACCAATTTTCCAGCCACGAGCTATTGCTTCGTCAAAAAAACCTTTACCCCCATCGTTTCCATGATAGCCATCGTTATAATAATATCTATCAAATCCACTGTTTTTATTCCATAATTCAATGCCTACAAATTTCTCAGAAACTTTATTATCAAAATGGTCAAACTCATGATCCCAACCATCTTCTCTTCCTGGGTGATTAAAAAATGCAACACAGTTTTGCTCGTTTACTTCGCGTATAAACCTGCTAAATGATTTTGTAATACCAAATAATCCTGAGCCTATCCTGTGCTGACCATTAATAACAGCAACATGTCCATATCTCGAACTTGACCATTCAAATCCATGAAACGCAACAAATTTTCCATTCTCTGTGCGTTCTTTAGCAGCATCTTTCATCCTGCTCCATTCTCTGCTACTAAGTGTTTCTACATGATCAGCTATTCCAAGAAAATCTAAACCAGCTTGATGTCTGGCATAATCGAATGCTTCCCTTGGATTACCTTCTCCATCTGAATAACCTGTATGATTATGCAAATGTCCGTAATAAACATTGTACCCTCCTACCGAAGGATGTTGTGCTATAATAATAATTGTGTTTAGTAATAAGAATATTACTAATGCTAATGTTGTTTTCATTGTTAGTAATTTAAGTTGTTTAAATCGTTTGAATTAAGAAAGAAAGTTTGCTATAACGCGCTGCAAAAATTTCAATACCTAAATTAAACACCCAACATTAGCTTCTGGCTAATTAAAAGTTATACAATTATAAACTAACCTTTAATTTTACGATAGAACATTTTACTTTCGTTGCTTAATATTCGAACATAAATAACTAAATATCAAAACAGTAATAAATAAAAAAATACCTTAACTATGTTTTAATATAGTATATTTTTTTGTTTCAACGTCTTAATACTTCATACCTACATTATTAGTAGTAAACTATATAGTAAAACCATTGACTTCAGACTTTTGAACTACCTTTTTCAAATTACTTGTCATCAGTTTGTTTTTTTAACCATTCAAAACGCTTAAGCATATAAGCGTACCCTTTTAAATCATCATTTTCATTTGAATCATTTAATTTGCTTTTAATATGACTTAAAATTTCCTTTATCCTTGAATTGCTTAATTTTAATATTCCGCTAGACATTCCTGTATCCATACTTTTTGATGCGCCTTCTACATACTTATCGAAATTTTTAACACCTCCTCTTTCAAGTAATTCATTGGCAAAAAGATGAAAGTTGTTATAAACACAAAAAGCCTCTTTTGCCCATTTTGCCAGCTCTATGTATAAATCTACTATTAGTTGATCTGGACAAATAGAAAAATCATCCTTTATAGTTTCGCATAATTGTATTCTAAAATCGTAGTTAATATCAACAAAATCATCTCCATGTTTTCCATTCCAATCAAACTTTATTTCATCGTATTGGTCAGAAGAATAATTTTCTGCAAATTTTATTAGTTCCTCTTTTTCCATCATCTCAATAGTTAGTTATTTTTTGGTCATTAGTATAATAAATATCTTCCACTTAACTTTTTTTAATATGTAGCTAATAACTCTTTTCGTTATTGGTTATTTACCTCTACTTTTTGTTTTTCTAACTAAAACCTCTATACATACCAATGCTTTAACAATCAGTTTTTAAGTTTTAACAATGCATAGAAATTCAATATTTGATTGTCTAATTTCTTTTTCCATTTATTGTGTTGTATGATAAAGTAATGTTTACTCTCGGTTAGGCTAAAGTTCGTTTCGTTATTGTCGTTCTATAGACTTTCAATGCTTTATGATTTTGTACAATACATCATTGGAAATCGTTGTTCCATTTATGGTGTAGTCTTTATTTTATCATTTTTACTTCGGTAAACTAATTTCTGCATTATCAAAATTAATATTTTCATACTCGCTCTTAACCTCTTTATCAAACTGTATTTTGTTATTCGAAAAAGAAACAAGCCCAGTATCAAAATGCCAAGTTCCTAAATAATTTATAGCATTTTTCTCAACGGTAAATTCATAATAGTCCAAATCTTTTTCTTGAATTTTTCCGCTTTCCCACTTTTTCTTAAATCCATTTTTTGATGCATCAATTCCTTTATAAATTGGTTCAGTAAACATTTTTCCACCATACCATTGACTTTTTGTCCACCAATAAACGAGAATTCTATAATTACCAGGTGGAATATGAAAAATAAATGGATTTTCTTTTCTCGATTTGTAAGTTGGTTTAACTCTAAACTTATAAAATTCTTTTGTTTCTAAATTTTGAATTCTGATATCCTGAGGAAATCCCCCGCTACTAAAACCAAGTCGTTGGATAAATTTTCCATAAATGATTGCTTGGTTTTCAATAAAAGAGCCTTTACTTTCAACTTTTTCTAATTTGATAAGTTCTTGTCCGTTTACAGAAAGGAATGAGATTCCTAAAATTAGTGCGATTAAATATTTCATGCGTTTATAATTTTCATTAGTTGTATGAAGCTCCCAAGAAAATTTAATCATTCACTTGTATGAAAAATTGAATAATTAATTTTACATGGTTGTTTCATATTTTATTTCCTGCTTGTTTATAATGGTACACAATAGTTATTACCAAAGCCAGTAACAAAAGTCGTTAAAATCATCTTACAAATGTCAAATCATGCACCGATGGTCGATTTCGCATTTTTCGAATCATTGAAAATAATCCTATCCCTAGCAGCGAACCAAAAATCAGGATCACTTTAAAAATTCCTAAATTAGCTAATACCAAAACAATCCCTGTTAATGAGCGTCCTGAACCGACCAACTCATATTGATACCCAATTTCAATCTGAATGGCTAAATAAAGAGTCCAGGCGAAAAGAAGTGAAGTAATAAACATTGCAATCATTGGTTTTTTACCTGATTTGAATGCACTATACCTCTCAAAACTGTATGTTGTACTTGGAATATTCTCTTTGAAATATTTAAATATTTCTAATTTCTTTTTAAGGTCATTTATTCTAATATGCTCCTCAGAATCATGACCAAAAAAGACTTGAACATATCTTTTGCCTTCCTGATATTGGATATTCTCTATATATGAAAATGGAATACTCAAAACATCTTTGGGGATAGTGTCATTTTCAAGTTCACTAACATAATCCGTAATTTTATTTAGTTTAGGATTTGCTTTATAAATAGTTTTATTACCAATTGCAATAATCGTATCGTCCCCTTTTTCTTTATTTATCCAAATCTTATCCATGTGATTTACTAATTGTCAGTTTTCTCGCTTATTGCAGCCAACATTATTCTCTGTTAGTTTATAATATATATTATATCATAATATTTACTACACACATATACAAAAAAAGTGTTGCTAAATAGTTAATGTCTGAATTACCCGCGAAAATATAACTATAATAACATATCCAAAAGTTAAATAACGTAATATTTGAAAAACTTTTATTTTAAGAAATTAACAGAATTTATTACAATTATAATTTTAAAATTTTTCATTGCTTTTGTAAAGCATTGGTGTTATTTTCCAATGACTGCCCATGACTATCGGTTTCAGGATATTGACCTATTACCTTTTGCAAAGATTTCTAATATCTATCTTATAATAAACTTTTTTGTAAACTGACACCTTTCCCCCTTAACCTGAAGTAAATATATTCCCTGAGGGAGTGATTTTAATTCTATCGAGTTTTTAAAAGTTCCGGTTTGCACCACTTGCCCATCGGATGAAATGATACTATAGCCAGCTATTTCATTCAAGCCATCAACATTCAATATGTTTCTTGTCGGGATTGGGTAAATAATTACATCATTCGAAGAAACTGTTGGAACTGATGTTGAAGTATTAACTGTAAAGTTCTGGTTTATGTCTTTTTCCAAGGATGAAACTCGCAAGGTATTAGGAGTAATATCCAGAAAGTTTTTTTGCGGCACTATTTCTCCGCTCCATCCCTTTTTTAAGAACACTTCATATACCCCCGCATTGTTAGAATATACCTTCTTATCTCCAGCAGAAATTTCAATCCCACTTAACGGATTTCCACTCTCATCGGTAACTTTACCACTTATCTTATATCCATCAATAACTTTATAAACAACATCAATACTATTTCTTCTAAAATCATTGGTTTTTTCTTCGACAAAATAGGTGACTTCAGTTGTAAAAACACTATCCAAATACTGTGGTTTCACTTGTGCAACACCATTTTCTAATGTTATTGAAACAACGGGATAATGTGATTTGTCAAAAGTCAAATTCTCCATTAAAACATAATCATCAGAAGCATATTCCTTCAAGTCAATCGTATTAAACCATTTCTCTCCCTTAACAATAATTTGATCTTCAATTGGTTTCAGCTCCGGATTTTTGTTTGGCTTTGTTCCATTGCAGATCAGGTTTATCTTTTGTGTTGTAACCCCCCCTTCTCTATCCTTTACCTCTAATGTGGCAGTTACAACTGTATCACTATATGCATTAATTGATGCCTGCATCTCGGGGCCTGTATAACCAGGAAATACACTTACAAATAGATTTGGATTATCGTTTAACTCATAATACTCGTTAGCCTCAAGAATTTTCACGCTCAGATTATTGGCAGTATCAAAGTCGTCTGATATAAAATAGTCGAGCCTCGTTGATGATTCGAAAGGATAAAAATAAGGACAACCTGGTGTACCTGGAGTACAGGGCATCTCCATATCATCATAAATACATAAATATATGTTGGGGATTTCAACAACAGGAGGTTCGTTTTTAACAGGCAACTGCGTAATATTTCCTGTTCCAAATGAGATATTTCCATTCTCGTCTTCAACTTTTACCTTTATTTTATCGGTACCTGTCCAATTAGGATCTTTAGCAACTACTACCTTTCTGGTAGAATAAAACTCTTTTAAAATAAAATGGTCTGTTTCAGAAGGCCAGGTAATTATTTGATCTTTTTCTGAAGTAAAATCATCTTTAATACTTATATATATATTTGCATCTTTACCTTGCCTAAAAACGGTATTGTAAACAATTACTTTGGGAGCCTTGTCTTCAACAATCACCCGGTTAATAAAACTGGAAAGTGAAAGCTTGGGTATGGCTGGATGAGAAACAACGCAGTAATAAAAGCCTGAAAGTGGAGTATCATCCCATTTTATTTCCTGATCCGTTGAATACTCATACCACCGATCGCTTAATGTTGGTCTCCTATACCATTGAAATGTACAGCCTGATGCCGGGGTATAGTTTTCAACGGATAAGGTGAATGGTTTATCAGAATCGGGATAATAAGTCTTTTCTGTTCCTATTTTACCTTGAGATTCAACTATTAAATAGTTGTTTACACCATTAAAATAGCCATAAAAAGGAAGAATATTTTTAAACGTATAAAAATTGTTTGAAATATCCAATAGACGGGGCACACTGGTTCTGCTAATATTTAAAGAACCCGAGAGTAAGTTATGGCTCACTGTTAGTTTTAGATTATACATCGCCAGCAAATCATCCGGTAAAGTTTTTATCTTATTATAATCAGCTTTTATTTGAATTAAGTTTGGCAAACCTACTAGCTCCTGTGGAAATACCTCAAATTCATTTCGAATAAAAGAAACACTGACTAAATTGGATAGTCGCTTAAAGCTTGATGGTAGTTTTTTTATATTGTTTCCGCCAAATTCAATAGTTCGTAGTTTTTTTAAGTTGCCAATAGTTTCGGGTAGTTCGCTCAGTTCGTTAAAACTTACATACAGCTCTTCTATTTCCAAACAGTTTCCAAGCTCTTTAGGTATTGTTTTCAGTTTGCATGAACCAATTCTTAATTCTTTCAGTTTTTTTAGGTTCTCAATTTCAGGAGGCAGACTTTTTAAGCCTCCCCAGCTTACATCCAGCAGTTCTAAATTGGTTAATGTAAACACAGATGCGGGAATGTTTTCCAGATTTTTTAGCTGAATTAGACTCAAATACCAAAGTTTTGTAAGATTACTAATGGAAGGAAGCCTTTCAAAACTGTTGTTGCCCAAAAAAAGAAGCTTTAGCTTAGTTAGATTATTTATATCAGGATGAATTCCCTCAATCTTATTATGGTTTAAAGCCAAACTTTCAAGATTAGTAAATTTCCAAAGTTCATCAGAAACATACTTGATATCCATTCCAGAAATTGCCAATTTTTTTAGACTATCCAACTCCAATAAGATATTAATACAATGTGGAATACTATCTGTATTAAACTGCCCGGAAGGAAAGTCATCCCCATAAAAATTCAGACCAGTCACTCTTCCTGTTTTGGACTCAGTAGTTACCCAGGTCCAACTTGAAACAGGTTTGGTTATATCCCAATACATGGGCCAACCTTTAGCCATTACTGCATCCTGGAATTTTACTAAGGTTAAGGAATCCTGCTCTGATATTTTGGCTTGCAATTGGGTGCATATTGCCAAAAATAATATCAGTGATATTTTTATTTTCATAATTTTTGCTAAAGAGGGCATGTTTTATTATATATAATATTTCTTACGTTATTTTTATAAAAAAGTTGCTAACTTTTATACCTATTCTTTTATAAAGCAAGCGTTAATCTATTGATTTTAACTTATTACATATATTTTATTAAATGAGATACACTTTGTAACATTTATATAACAACATATGGTTTAAAAACGCTCCCAAATATTTTTAAAAAATTCACTTTTTCTTATACGATAGGTGACTTGTCTTAAAGAAGTTGTTTAAAGTCCTAAAATAGAGTTAACTAAACTACTTAAACAATTGATATTCAGATAAATATTTATCAAGTATTAAGTACTCAAATAATAAAAAAAAACATAAACCCATATTTATACCAAATTAATTGTATAATATGATATCTATCTTTTATTTAACCTACATCTTTTTATTTTTCTATCTAACATTAACAAAAGCTACAGAACCCACGTGCGAGAGTTAAAACTTACTTTTATCCCTTTTTATATTACTCGAAGAGGTGAATTTTAGTACAACGTTGCAAAGGAAAATTCAGGGTATTTTTCATGGCAGCATTAATCGACAATAGTATCATTAATTACATCATATTTTAAATTAAGATAGGAATCATTTAGTTTCTTTACTTCTGATAATTTCAACGCTTTGATATTTGTAAGTTCACCAATTAAAGATAAAGATTTTCCACCTATCAAAGAAGGAGTTTCTTTTCCTCCAATTAAACCTGGAGCAATAACGATTGAAATTTTATCAATCAATTTTTGTCTCAAAAAAATAGAATTCAAAGTAGCACCTGTTTGAATTGTTAAATTATCAATCTTAAAATCTTCTTTTAGTTTTCTAAATAAGTCTTTAAAGTTAATCTCATTTTCATAGTAGATAATTTCAAGATTATCTTCATTTTTTCTATCAAATGCAGGGTGAAATTTATTTGTTGTGATTATAAACAACTTGTTACTTTTCTTAATAAAATTATCTACACCAATTTCATTTAGATGAGGTTGATTGTCAATAATCAGAAAACTAACCGGCAAATTAACAATATTTTTTCGAGGTTCGTTTGCTCCAACTTTTGCCTGCACTTTTCCTGAGTTCAATGAAAATAAATCGGTTGTTTGCTCAAGATCGTAATATTGTTGTAAGCCTTCTTTGATTCCATGAATTTTAGGAAAATCTTTATCGATATCTAAATTGTCGGTATTTCCTGTCGAAATTTTTCCATCTACGGACATTAACATAAATAAAGTTGAAGTTGGTTTAATCATATTTGTCATAATATTTAAAACTAATAATCCCAATCAAGGGTTGAAAACACTTGGGTAAATATATGAAGCCCTTAGGGATGTCATCCAAAAACCTTGACTTACTCTTCTTTTCCTGATAAAAGAAAGTATTTCAAATCTTGATTTAAATTCTTAATCCTGTGTTCCCTTTATTTAACGCAGTCTGTATTTATTTTTCAATAAGTTCAAACAATTCTTCTACTTTAATATTAAAAAATTGAGCCAATCTAATTGCTAATATAGTTGAAGGTACAAATTTCCCATTTTCAATTGTATTAATTGTCTTTCTTGTAACACCAATTTCATTTGCTAACTCCTCTTGTGTTATGTTTTTAATTGCTCTTTGAACCTTAATTTGGTTTTTCAATTCGAATCGTTCCATTCTCGATTAGCTTTTATTATAAATCAATCCAGAAATAAAAGTAGAAAGTAATCCAAAGTAAAGTATTACCTCGAGAGAAACTAACAATGATATCTCCATAAAAAATGATAGTATAATAAAAATAATTATTGATGTTAAAAAAGTCCAAAACCCTACCCTATAAGATTTAAAAGAGTATAATTTATGCATCTCATTATTTAATGCTTCTTTCAGTTTGGTGTCTTTCTTTATTTGCTTGGTAATTTTAAGGCTTACGATACTACTTTTAATAAAGAATCCCCATCCAACAATCCCTAAAAATCTAACAATCATTAGAGTATTCTTTTCATTAAGAAATTCCTTTAAAATTGTCTCTCCAAAAAACAAACCAAATCCAATAGTCATCCAAAATAGCATATTGTATTTTGATTTATCCAATCTTTCAATTCTTGAATTTTCCATATTCATTTAAGATTTAAAATATTACGTAACCTTTAATTATCTATATGTAACCTTTCGGTTACAAATATATATTAATAGAATATAAAATCAAACTAATTTATTTCATTTAGGTAGTGTCATTATCAACATTGTCTTTAATAGTATATACATACCTATACCTTGTCGTATTTTAATCTCCCACTTTTTCAATTAAGCCATTTTCCACTGCAAACTTCAGATCTCTACTTGCTGTTGCTGCTGATATTTCCTTAAAATTGTGCAAATATTCTTTCCGACTAAAATAATCACCTTTTATTATTGATTTAAAGAAGTTTATTCTATCAATATTAGTCAGACTTATGTTTTGTATACTTAGTAAATCATTTAAGGATTCGAGTATAATTTCAAGCATAAATTTGATAAATACAGTAGATTCACCTGTACTATCAGATTTACCAAGAGATTCATAATAACTTTCTTGTCTTTCTTTAATTAAAGCTTCAATTGGAAGAAATTCAAAAACAGGATTTTCTTCTTTTAAAATTAAAGTTTGCCACAACCTACCCATTCTGCCATTTCCATCAATAAAGGGATGAGTAAACTCCATTTCATAATGAAAAACACAGCTTTTAATTAATACTAAATCATCGTCATTTTTCAGATAAGAAAATAAGTCATTCATTAGTGGTACTAACATTTCGTTAGGTGGAGCAATATGAGCAACTTCAGAACCTTTGACTATTCCAACTGATTTATTTCGAAACTTTCCTGCTGAATCTATTAAACCTTCCATTAATATAGAATGAGCTTCACAAAATGAATCAAAACTATACGGACTCAAGTTTTCTAAGTAATCATAAAAGCAATGGCATTCTTTACTTCTAAAATTTCTTTCTTTGAACCAATTACTCTTTTGTTTTCAACGATGGCTGTTATCTGCTCTATAGTTAATGTATTCCCCTCTATTTCAAGCGAAGAGTGTATGGTTTTAATCCTATTCTTCTTTCTTAATTCAGTTGGAGGTTTACTAAGATGTGCTGAATTTGCTTCTCCTATTTTCTCTGAAATGGCAGAAACTAATTTTAATATTTTTCTGTAATACTATATGGTTTAATTCTTATATTATTCATGATACTATCAAAAATAATGCTTTTGCCTCTGTTTCCAATTAAAAACCACATTTCCAATATACTCCTTAATATATCCTAATCAGGATAAAATAATGGATTACTCCGCTTATCCCCCATAGATCCAGAAGAACAGATTGATTAGTATAATTTTCTCATGATTTACAATTCCCGTATCCCATTTTCCGCAGCCATTTGGTTACTTGCCAATGCTTTTGACTTGCGGAGAAATTAACCTACAGATGGCCTTCTTCTATTAGCGTACACATTTTTTGACATTATACATAGCTTGTTATGCATTATTTACCTCCTGTTGGACGTTGGCTATTAATATCTCTAACTGCTTTTTCCGTTTTTGTAAAACTACTTCGGTATTTTTCTATGAATCTACCTCTATACCATCTGATTTAATCTTATTCTCTTTCAAATTTATTTTTTCTATTACCCATTTTTTTAGACCATCGCATTGCTCTCTTAGTGGTTTTGAATAAATAATAATATAGGCATTAAAAACAACAAGTAACGCCAAAATTGAAATAGCTTTTGCTAGTACTAATTTTTTTTCTTGTTTTGGAATAATCTTTTCATATTGATTGTCTAATGCTTTCCTGATTTCATCTAAACCTTTATCATTTCCTGTTTTATCCTTAAAAGAAACGATATCTTTTTTTATCGCATTTATTGCATCATCAATTGTTTTAAAAAGGATGTACCATATTAAAATAAAGAATAGGATACTTAAAAAAGCTAACAATGTATCCTTACCAAATTCACTTCCATCAAACGACAAAAATCTAATAACTAAAATATATGATACAGGTACACCAAAGATATATGCAGAAAACTTAAGTATTGTAGAATGTATCCGATCTGTTAATTCATGAAAATGCTCAATGGAAGATGATTTCACTTTTTCAAATGAAAAACCTGTTAAGTATAACGAAAAGCTTTTCTTATAATTTTCAATTAAACCATTCCAATTAATTATATAGTTTTTGTACACATTGCCTTTTTGCTGCAGTAGATTAATTAGTTCATTTATAAATAACTGTTTACGTTCTTTAGCATCAGTTTTTTCAGTAAATTCTAACTTAAGTTCTTCAAGAACATGAAAATCCGCAGTTTTAATCGATCCCAACAATGAATTATCGTAATCTATCTTTAATTCTAGACCTTTCTCCGATTTATAAAAAAATAATTCAAGTTCACCTGCGACAATACGTGTGTAATCAGATATGTTTTTTGTAAATTCTATTATATTTAGATTTAATAAATATTTCTCAATTATATCTACACTTGGCGAGGTGTCATGCAAATATTCAAATTCATGAATATAAAAAACTTTAAATTCAATTTGATATTTATTTGCATTTAAAAACGAATTAAATGTTTCATAATAATTTAAAATATTAGAAGTGTCAAGAGCTAAGTATATTTCAATTCCACCTTGAATATCTTCAAAGTTAACATCGTCATTATTTGAAACGTAATAGCAATCTCTTATGTATACCCTTAAAGCTTTTAAGGCCAATAAATCAGCATCTGAAATAAACCTAAAAATTCCTTTGAAACCCCAAGTTTCAATTGAAATATTTGAAAGATGCTTTCTAATCAGAATTATATTTTCTAATTCGGTACTCATTTATTAGTTACTTCTCCAAACTCTTCATTTAAGATTTCTTGTGGTACATTTTTTATCACAATATCATTTCCCTGTCGAATGATTTTTTTCTCTTTCTTCAATGACTTTTCAAATTCAAGGGTATAACCACTCTCTGCAATCTTTGTTTTGTGGAAATAATAAGTATCTGCCTTTTTAACAACTCTAAAAACATTACTCACTTCTAAATCTTCATTTTTCTCTATATAAGTAGTAAACTTATCAGGTTGTTCTGCACATAGTAAAGCAGATACTGTATTTACGTGAACATCCTCATTTTTCTTTCTTCTATCTTCAATATAGTTAAATATTTTTTGTCTTTTATTAGCTTTTTCTTCTTCTGTATAATTCTCTTGCCTCATAAAACGATTCATTGCTGTATTTAGATTACTAGAATTTACTTTAGAAGACGTTAAATCTGTATTTCCTATAAATCTCTGAAAATAATCAGAAACTTCTCTGGTTCCTTTTATAAAAGCTAAATAAGTTTCATCGGTATTCTGTTCCCATTTCGAAATATTTAACCTATTTGCACGTGCAAGTTTATCAATTGCTAAAGTTTCCAACTTATTAATATCTAAACTTTCATCATCGACTGCAAATTGAGCTGATTTATTCAACATAGCAGTTACCATAAAATCAATTTGCTTTTCAATATAGTGAGCAAAAATAACATACCCACCAGTTGCTTTGGGTACTTGAATTTTCGCCTTAATTATTTTCATTGCATTAACCGAAAAATTTAGGAATTCATGATTTTTTCTATATTCCTTAACATGCTTCTGAAAAGGATAATTTACTTCATCATCTTCAAACCTTCCATAAGTAGGACCTTTTCTTCCAAAACTTTTTACTAAACTTTCAATAAAGTCGACAACAACTGGGTTTTCAGAATCCAACAAATGGTTTGAACAATTCAATTTTGGTATTTCATTTTCAAACCTAATAATTTGATGTAATGCAATGTGCTTTATTTCCATATTAATACTTTTATAAAAATTTAGTCAGTTATCTTGAATTTTGGTTATTCTTCATGTTTGCAACCAAACGGAATAGAATAGCGGATTACTCCGCTTATCCCCCGCAGATCCAGACGAACAGATATTTTCTCATGATTTACAATTCCTGTATCCGGCTCCTCAGTTAACATATCTTATTTACTTGTGATTAAATTTAAACATTATACATTTTATACAACTAGATTTTGTTTGCCTGTTACTGATGCTTCTAGTAAATCCATTATTTCCTTTACCTAGTCGGTTCACTATCATTCCGCTTACTGCTTTGGATGAGATGGACTTTTAGTTTACTTTCATGAATTCCATTGAAATTGATACCTAATATGAATAATTCGTTAACAAATTTCCGTAGCCCTTTGGCTACTTCCCATTGCTTTTGGCTTACAAAGAAGTTACCCTACAGATGGCCTTCTTCTATTAGCGTACACGGCCACGTATATGAAACGTTTTTTATTCTGAAAGCAAACCAGTTAAACCGTTTCTAGTTTTTATTAAATGTAACTCCCTTAATTAAAGCCCCACACCCAAGATTAACACCTATATATGAACCTCTTGAAACTCCTTCCTTCTTAGTATTTACAATGCACGACTTTTTTTTCAACAACTTTAATTACAGAATAATTGGACAATGATGTAAAGAGAAGAAGTTCTTTTGAATTAATACAAATAACTAAACCCTTTTTTCCATTACAATTAACCAAAGTCTTATCTATTTTCTTACCTGTTAATGATTTGACAGCTTTTATCATTTTATTACTTCTTGACAAGATTATAACCTTTGTAATGACTAAGGGGATAGTAATTATAAGGAACAATAATAATTCCTTCTGTAAGAAAAACAATATTGTCACAAGGATTTATCGTTCATATTATTGAACCGATTTTATGTTTACTGAATCTTTTTTGTTACCATTTACCATACCATTTTTACCATCTTCTTTCAGCTTATTTATTTCAGATACCCGCCATTTATCTACGGCAATTTTAGCTATTTCTGCTTGAGCAATAGCAATGTGATTTAGTAAATCATCACTACCCTTAAGTTCAGCTTCTAAACGTGTTTTATTTTTTTCTGTAGATATTTTTATATCTGTATTAATTTCATCATTAATATCAGAAATCTGTTTTTTCTGAACAACATCAGTTAGATGCTTTAAACTTTCAATTTCCATCTCATATTCAGAAGGCTTAGTAATTATTTTAAATAATACAGGCGAAGTTTCTATTAAAATAAATAGTAAAGATATTAGGAACGATGTGATTCTTGTCGCAGAACGCTTTTTTGATAAACGCGAAAGAGCTTCAATTCGAGCTAAAAATCCGACGTCATCATTTACAACAGAGGCATATTCTTTTTCGCTTTGACTTTTTAATGCCTTCTCTTTTTCTATTTCAGCCCTATAATCATTTATATATTTATACTGCTTCTGAATTAATGAGTCATTATTTATCTTTTTCTGTTCATAAATAGCTCTACTTTCTTCAAAATCTTTTTGCTTCCTCCTATAAACAGGACCATCACCAAACCTACCAGTTCCAGACTTACCTTCCCACTCTTCAATAGCAATTTTAGATTTCGAATCTTTATCATCAAGAGCCTTTTGTATCTCAGTTTTTAATATATCTATTTTCTGTTCGCTTTTACTAATTTTTGACTCTAGTTCATAAATCCGAGAGGTTTCATAAGTCTTTTTAGCTTTCAGAGCTTGATTAATTTCAATTGAATGTTCCTTTATTTCAGTATTTATAGCTTTTTCAAAAAGCTTTAATTCTAAAGGAGTAGAAATGACAATACCTAAAACAATAGCTATTAATAAGCGGGGAACTACTACATATGACTTTTCTAATGCAGATTTTGAGTTTATAGAACCTACAGTTGAGACTATATATCTATCAAGATTAAATATGAGCAAGCCCCAAAATAAGCCAAAACAGATAGAGAGGAATACGTTGTTAAAAACCATACTAAAGGCATAACCACCCGCTAAAGATGCCATTAATGCGGTAAATAAAACGGTACCACCGACACCAAAATGCTTTGCGTAATCAGAAGGATACTTTTTGAGTACATTTATATTAACACCTGCACACCACCATAAAAAAATATTAATTCTATTCATGATTAACCATTTTATAAAAAAACTCTTTGTTTTTCATTTTTAAACTATTAAACAGGTTAGAAAAGTAACCGACCTTTAAACCTTTAAAAAATGACTCGTTTAATTCCTTATAACTAATATCTATTTTAGGCATATTATCTATTTCAATATTTATAGTATTTGATATTTTAATGTTATTATCTACTCCGTGGTAAGATGGAAAATTGAGCATGTTAAACTTTAAAGGTTTAATATTATCTAACTTTATTGATGGAGTTACTTGTATGGTTATTTCTGGACAGGGAACAACAACACACTCTACTGAAGGAAAAACGGGTGGGGTAAGCGATGTACTTTTTACTGCGGAATGGTCTTTTTCTATATCTTTTAAATCAACATTACCCATTGCATATAAAAAACAATTTAAAACATACCAAACAGACTCATCGTAGCCATTATTTTCAATAAACCCCAAGCAATTACTATTAATCTCCATGCTACAAGCACCTTTCTTGATTAAGTAATACAGTTTTAAATCCATTTGCTCATCAATTATTTGCTTAAACATCTTCTGCTGCTTACTCCTGACCATTGGCAGAAAATCAGACAAAAAACCTTTAAGTTGATATGTGCCAAATAGATGTTCACCCTTACCTTTAATGATAGCATTAATAACTTCATGTGGGATAGAGCATCGAGGGCAATTATCAATTATTACATCCTTAATTGGTTTCCACTCTCTACCACAGGTATTACATTTAACTTCCTCCATTATATTTTCTCATCTAACTGGACTCTTAACTCACATATCTTTTTATGAATAAGCTCCTTTTCTTTCAATGTTTTGTCTAAAAAAGCCTGTTCGCTCGCTAGTTTCGCTTTTTCATCTGCAATCTTAGCTTTTACATTTGTATTGTTCTTACCAAAAGTAATTAACTTATTTTCGTTTTTTTCTTTATCACTATTTAGAGATATGATTTCCTTTGTTATTTTTTGAAGCTTAGTTTCGGTTTTCTTTATATCATTATTTAGTCTTTTATTTATGCTTTCCTCCTGATTTAACCTAGTCTTAATCTCTTTTACATTAGCTTCTTTTTTTGAAATTTTAGCGTCTAAAAAAGATAACTTCTCGGTTTCTTTTTCAATTTCCTTTTCGATTAATAAAGGATATATTTTTTTAGTTTTTTTTAAATCAATTATACCTGCTAAGGACATATCATCTCGACTACCTTGTTTACTAAGAATTGGCAAATATTCTGTAATTTCTTTAACTGTAGTTTCAAAGCCATCGTTTACAAAACTTCTTGAAAAAACATTGTAAAGAAGTGAAAGGTCTTCCAAATCTGAACCATAAGAATCATCTAAACCATCTGATGCAATAAATACCGCTACAGGAAAACTACATTTATTACCATAACTGTATCTGAAACTATCTATTGGATTTGATTCGCAAATAGATGTTGTTACATTACTATAACAAGCCTTATCCCATAGTATAGGCTCGCTCCAATTTGCAAATTCATCAAAAGAAATACATTTTCCATCTCCTAATTGAAATGCAAACCAATAAGTTTTGGTTCGAACAAATGTAATCAAGGTACAGCCATAAACTTCTTCAATGTTATCACCGTTTTGGAATTTATTAATTGTAGATTTAGGTACTTTGAAAAAATCATATTCCTCTTCTGTAGGAGGGTTATTTCTCCAATCTTTTTCTATTATTTCATACCATTGCGAAACGATAGATGAAAACAAATGATGAAAAGCTTTGTCATAATTATTAACTACTCTTTGCTTAATACCTATCCCTTTACCCTTTGCTTCGTTCCATTGAGCTAACTCTGTACTACGAGCAGGTACTTGTGAAAAAGGAGTATCAGTAAAATCAAGTTCAGTTTCGTTAACAAATTGTTTAACTGATTCTATAACAATAGTTGTAAGAAAGTCTGAACCTTTTTCACTTCTAAAATAAGATACACCTCCATGCCCATCACTCACAGTAACTATATATAAATCACTGTCTTTGTCTTCAAAACATTTTGAAGAATCCTGACATGGTTTCTTTGAGGCTTTATGACTTTCTCCAGGAACTGTAGAATTAAATGTTTTTATATCATCCATATTTATCACTTAAAAGAAATACTCCAAACTACAGATTGAGGTAGAGTAGTTAGTTATATTCATAAGTATCGTTTAATCAAAATCATCATCAATTTCAATATCAGCAGCATCTGCAGCCTGAGCTCCTTCTGTACTATTAACTTCTTCTTTTATGGCTTCATTAACAAGCTCTTGTTTTCCCTTATTACTACTAGTCTTACTTTGACTACCTATCTGAGAAGCAGTAACACTAACTACGCGAATCATAGTTTTTAAAGCATCAACATTATGTACTTCAATCACACTTTCACGACTTCCAGTAAATTGTGATAATATGTTTTTATCTGCATCGTTACCTATTGCAATAGCAAATTTTAAAGCATGTTTAAACCAATTGTTGCTTTGTAATTTTAATAATCCTCCATCAAAATCATCATTTGGTTCTCCATCAGAAAGTAACAACACTACAGGAGCATAAGAACCAGATATATCACTTAAAAATTCCTTACGAGAAAGCTTAGTATTTAATTCAATGCAAGCAGCACCTAAATCAGTAGCTCCATCAGGAACTTTATCCATCCATGCAAATTCATCAGCGACTTTAGGCTCATCAAACATCCACTCACACCCTGACGAAAACTTTAATGCAGCAATCTTAATTTCTGCATCTGCATTATTTATGGATATGTCACTAATTATAGGCATAACATCTCTCATTGCTTGATTTAATGAAGCAATTTTACTCCCCTCCATGCTGTATGAGGTGTCAAAAACAAAGAATAGTACCATTGTCCTACGTGCAGAAGGACCTTCTTTTTCAAATTTGTTCATAATTGTATGTTTAAAAATTTATATAATTTCAGCTTTGTCTGTTTGATTAAATGTTATTCTTAGACCTTTTTTTATAGGCATTGCTTTTTGAGACTCTACTTCTATAATTTTCCCACTAAGTGTTTCTACAAGCCATGTTTCATTGGTTTGGTTTTGTAAAATACATAAGTTTTGTTTGTTAATAAGAATTTGTCCAGTGGGTTTAGTTTTTTTACCTAAATAAATATACCTATTCAATGTAACAGGTATATTACCGTAGTTATTTGTCCTTATAAAATTGTTTATAGGAAACCTATTTCCACAATGAATACAAATAGTTTGAGTATCTCTTTCAAAGAAAGTTTCTTGGCTGCAAGATGGACATAAAACTGTTTGATTTCTTACAGTTGCAAATACATCACCCCACATTGACTCGGTTTTTCTTTCTGTGGGATTTTTTAACCTGTGTTGCCCAAACTCATGAATAAATTCTTTTTTTAACATATTTGGAAATAATCCCCAAAACTTTACAACATTTTTATGAACTTGCTTAACTGGAAGATTACCATTGTCGTCTTTGTCATATATGAAAAGAATTTCACTTCCAAAATGTTTTAACTCTGCTTTTTCTGTCAGGGCTGGTGAGCTAAGGTATTTTTTACCTTCAAAAGGGTGGTCACAAAAAAACAAGTAAAAAAGAATTAATGATAACGAAAATCTATCGCTATAAATATTAGGATTGCAACCAAGAACAACTTCAGGAGCCATGAATCTCATTTTGCCTTTTATACCAGGAACATTACCATCTGGTACAACATTGTCATTGTCACATATTAGAACATCTCCATCTAATGGATTTATAAAGAAGTTTCCTGGATTTAAATCCAAGTATGCATAACCTTGAATATGAAGATTTCTAAATCCTTGACAAATATTAATTGCAGCTTTATATGTTGAGTCTAATGACTTAAATGATATTTTATCTAGTAAAAAATCTTCAAACCCATAATAACCATCAGGTTTTAAATTCATTACGTAGCCAAAACTATCATACTGCTTCTCTGTCAACATCATAGGCCATAAAAATGTGTTAGAAGGCGAACCTTTAGTGATATTACTCTGTAAGTTTTTGTAAAAACTATCAGGTTGCATTTGCTTATACCATTTAAGGGCGAGATGTTGCTTATTGTGTTCAATCAGATACACAAAACCCTGACCACCACTTGCACTTATCTCTTTTATTACTTTTATTTTACCACCATCTGTAAGAGTCAATATAGTACCAATTTTTAATCCAGTCATATTTTATATTTAGTTAATATAATGCAATTTCATCAATAAGAGCCTTTTACCCAATATTTTTCATTTTATCTCTCAAATAGCCATTTGTGTAATAATTCATAAGCAAATACTCCTTAAATTCAATTTCAGGTAATTGCTTACGAATGAGAATATAATATCTTTTTTGAAGATTATATGCATTTGGAATTTGCTAAACCTTTTTGCTCTTTGTTCCAACTATTTTCTGGTAAGAACTTTGTTGAACTAATCTCATTTTTTCAATATTATCGATAATAATTAGATTTTTTAGAATTTAAAATATTACAAACTTCCTTTAAGTACTTTTTTACCTTTTTTTTATTATTTGTAATTATATTGTTTTACCATATTTTGCAAAGCTTAATAACTTTTTTATCAATAACTTACCACAAGAAGAACAATAAGTAATTCTAATACCATTATTACTTACATGTGTTTTATCACTATAGTTATCAACCACATACCATCCACCTATAACTTATGAACATTTACTACAAATCATGTTAAATGCTTTTTGTAGCAGTCTTCGTAATAAAATTTACCCCTTTCAGCTATGATAGAACCAAATGATAATGTTTTATTGCATATCTCACATTTCATATAATTTTTTTATACTCTTAAAATTATTTAATACTTTATCTAGAAATCCTTTTACTACGTAGGCTAAATTGCACTCATTTACAATTTTTGTTTGTGGTTTAGCCTGTGCTATTTGCAAATGTGTGTAATGTGCGTTGGCTTCTCCAACTATCCCGAAGGGCAAAAACAGGTGGTAAAACTAATTTTTCTTGCACCAACCTTCAATCATTGAGCCAATTTTATCTATTCTTCTTTTCATTTTTTATATTTAGTTTCTATGTTCGATTTTCATCTTTTATACTTGTAGTTAACGCTCTATATATGTAAAGCAAGCTATTGCGAACTTCAAACGTATCAAACTGAGACAATTTTGAAGCGACTGCTGTCCCTGATATTACTACTATCACTCCTATTTTGAATATACATTATTGGTATTTCGTTGTTCTTATAGTTGAGAAGTGCTTGTTGCACACTCTAATATGTTCAATTTTGTATATCTAGGTTGTCCATATGTGAAAGGGCATAAATTACCATTTTTATCAACCTTATCGTTTATCACCGGACCAATATCTCTATATAATTTCAACTTAAAGTATTTACGCACATCACCAGAATACTCAGGTTCAACATTTTTTAAATATTTATCTAATTCTGGTTGATTCGTTAAAACACAATCATCAATAGGTGAATCCACAATCTCAAATATGTGTCTAATCTGATTATTATTGTAAAATGCAATATACTTAGCTGACCTAAAGCTTCTTTTGTTTTGACAAGCATAAAAATTATAATTTAAGGCTACTCCTTCAGCCCATGAACCAGCAACAATAATCACATTATCATTATCTAAATCCCAATTCGCACCCAGTAAGTTTAGGTTTACTAACAATGTATTAAAGTGTTCAATTAAGAATTCCAGTAATTGTTTATTGTCAGATTGAATACTTTGCAAGTAATCATTGAAAATATTAATTACAGAAATCCAATTTGCCCAATTAATATCTATTAAGGAATCAGGTTTGGTATCATCAGGTGTCAAATAGATAAGAAAATCAGCCTTTGATTTAATCTTATTTTTATGACCTTTCAATTGCTTTTCATCTATACTATTTGGCTTAATCTTACTCTCCACAAATAAACGGAATGAAAAATCACTCTCCAATAAACCGTCAGGTACAGACTCTTCAATTTTAGCTTGAGAACGTATAGCAATCTCACTGCTAGGAAGTTGAATATTGAGACAATTTGTTAAAAACCTAATAAAATCCTCTCCACCAATTTTACAAATTTGCAAAAAAGCAGCTGTCACTCTATTCTCAGCTTGTTTATATTCACCAAATATTGAAATATCTTCTATCTTCATTTATAGCATATTTTATGATCATCTAAATACAATAACCGTCAATAATTACACTTCGTCAGTGTATTTGTTTCTATCATATCATTATTTTATTGCACATATGTACTGTAAAACTGAATGATATAGTTTATTTCTAAAAAATTATGAGTTGATTGAATTGATTGCCTAATTTATAGTTTTAATTACATAAACAAAAATTAAATCCTTTATTTTTATAATAATTATTATTTACATTTAATCATTAGGTATTAGACATATACCAAAGATGTATTTTAAATAATAATAAAGTGAAGTAAAATAAAAATGTTCGCCAGAAACAAATATTTCCTGACGAACATTTAGGTTTATGAAACATAAATAATATTCACAAAAAAAATGACCTTTCTCCGTTCTTCTTGTTCCATTCTTCTCGCTGCTAGACTACTTTCACCTACTCTTTAACTGTATGAAGCAATTTCGAGACTTTTTTCAAAAATATCCAAAGCTTCTTTTAATTCCTGATCAGAGATAATTAGTGGTGGAGATAATTGTATTACATTTCCTCCTGATATTTTAAAGCTTAATCCATTTTTTAAACATTCATACATCACTTTTTCTGCTTCATCAATTGCCTTTTCTTTTGTTTCACGGTTTAGCACTAACTCTACTCCCCAAAGCATTCCAATACCTCGCACATCTCCTATTATTTCAAATTTATTTTGCATTTGCGATAATCTTTCCTGCATATATTCACCTCTCTTTTCTACCTGAGCTAAAATATTATCTTCTTCAAGCATATTAAGTATTGTATAAGCAACTGCTGATCCAATAGGACTTTTTTCATGTGTGTAGTGTCCTAAAGAAACATCATGAAAAACATTGAATTTATCCCTGGTAACTACACAAGCCTGTGGAAATAATCCTCCTCCTAATCCTTTTCCTAAACACAATATATCTGGTTCAATATCAAAATTCTCAAAGGCAAATACTTTTCCGGTTCTACCCAATGCAATAGGTATTTCGTCAAGAATTAATAATATACCGTTTTTATCGCATAACTTCCTTACTCCTTGCCAAAAGCTTTTGTCTGCTATTTGTACATCGGTATTACGAATGGTTTCGGCCAATATTGCTCCAATATCCCCTTCTTTTTCAATCACATACTTCAAGTACTCTAAATATTTAGCTGGTTGATCGGCAAAAAAACCCCTATAAGTTGTTGGTGGAGGAACTCTTTCTACACCAGGCATCAAAGGTCCCATTTTATCTCTAAAAACAGCTTCTCCTCCTACTCCAATGGTATCCAAATTCGCTCCATGAAAAGCATCCCAAAAAGAAATGACTTTAAACTTACCTGTAACTCCCCTGGCAATTTTTAAAGCTATGGAAATAGCACTACTTCCATTGGGCGTCATAAGTATACGATTTAAATCCCCGGGACATAACGAGGCCATTTTTCGTGCAAAACGAACTGCAGCTTTATTGGTATATCTTCGCGGCGAAAAGGGTAAAGTTTCTAATTGTTCGAGCAAAGCAGCTTTTAACTTAGGATGTGCATATCCCAGTTGATGAACATTGTTACCATGAAAATCGTAATACTTTTTGCCTTGTAAATTCTCAAACGATGCACCACTACAATCCTGAATTACATCTAAACAAGGCGTTGACATGGCCTGATGAAGAAAATAACGCTCATCCTCCATTAACCATTCCCTTGTTTCTTCGGTATGTGTAGTATTCCACTCTTTACGCAGAGGAGTTATGTTAATATCACCTTCTGTTTTTTTATTTTGATTTATCATGATTTCAATTTTGTATTAATGAACACAGAGACACAAAGACGCCAAGTGAACTTTTTATTTAGCCTTTGCAAGAAAACGCCAAATTACTCACGAGTAATAATTCTTATGTGTTCGTGATCGTTGATTCTGCGTTACACTTGCCAGAAAAATACTCATTTACACAAGTTAAACTCCGTTTTTTCTGGCTTCGCAAGCCTTGTCTTTGACGCTTTCTTATCAAAGGCTTTGAAATTATTGAGTTTTCTTGCAGACACTATTTAGGTTAAAACCTATTTACACCTTGAATAAATTACACGGGATAAATCCCGTGCCTGGTTATTATCAAATAGTTGACCTTATCTACTAATTGTTAACCAATTACTTTTATCTAACCAAATTCAGTCATATGCGACAATTTTTACAAGAAAATTTCAAGCTACACTTTCACTTTCTCCTTGTTCCATTTTCCTTGCTCCATGTCACTGGTAACTATTTACTGATCACTGAAAACTGTCTTAATAGCTTTCTCAAAAGTTTCTACCACATAGTTAATCTCCTCTTTAGTAATAACTAACGAAGGGCGGAGTGTAATAACATTGCCTTCTATAATTTTAAAGGCCACTCCTTGATCCATGCATAAATACAATAGTTTTTCAGCTTCTTCGGTTGCTTTTTCCTTGGTAACAGCATCTTTAATCAGGTCAATTCCAAGGTGCATGCCAATGCCCTCTACATTACCAATGCATGAGTACTTATCTTTTAGCTCTAGTAATTTGCTTTTTAAGTATGCTCCATTCTCAGCAGCTTGATCAACCAAATTTTCTTTTTCGATATACTCAATATTAGCTAAAGCAATTGCCGAACAAAGTGGGTTCTTTTCGTGAGTATAATGACCTATTGACCTATGTTGCAACACATTATATTTCTCCTTAGTTAAAATACCTGCAAAAGGAACTAGTCCTCCCCCAAGCGATTTACCCATTACCAGTACATCAGGAGTAACAAAGTGCTCACTGGCAAACATTTTACCTGTGCGGCCAAATCCTTCTATCACTTCGTCAAAAACGAGTAAAATTCCATGCTCATCGCAAATTTTTCTTATTTCCTGCCAATAACTTTTCGAAGGAACCCAAGGTGTTGCCGAAATAGGTTCTCCAACAATACAGGCAATATCCGGGTGATGTTTAATTACATTCTTAATCTGACGAATACATTCGTTCTCCACTTGTTTTGCTGTGGTAAATCCCCAAGGATTACGATATAAATTAGGGAAATCAATATAAAAAGCCCCTGGAACCATTGGTCCGTTTCCTGTAGAAAAATGTTCCTCTGCTCCAATGGACGCTGCCTGAAAACCAGTACCATGATATGATCCCCAGTACGAAATGGTTTTGAACCTGCCTGTTACTTGCTTGGCTAGCATTACTGCCATTTCAATGGCTTGACTTCCTCCAGGGCAAAACAATACCCTATCTAATCCCTCGGGACTAACCTCAATAAGTTTTTTTGCCAGTTTTATTACCGGAATATTAGAATAACGGCGTGGGGTAAAACTCAAGTCAGAATCCAACTGAGCTTTTGCTGCAGCAATAACCTCATCGTTATTAAAACCTGCGTTATGAACTCCATTTCCGTGCATATCCAGGTATTGTTTACCCGATAAATCGTAAATACTGGCATTTTTAGCTTTTCCCAACATATTCATTACCGGAGTAGAAAGCTCCTGATGTAAAAAATACTTTTCGTCCTCCGATAGCCAATGCAGTGTATCAGCATCTGTTAAAGCTTCTTTATATACTTGTCTCTCTTTACTGTTGTTTGGATCGCCTTGCTCTGCAACGGCATGAATTATCTTTTCCATTATTAAATATTTTAAAATTTTGACATGGCTACGCCTAAGCATCATATCCATGAGGATACCATGCGCACCTATCAAACAATTGATTTTTAATTAGTTTTCACAATAAAACTCCGATACTTTAAAATCTTTGATAAGAATGCGACAAAGACAAAGCTTACTTAGTGTTTGGCATTTGACTCTTATTAAATATCGATTTCTATTCTAAGATTTGCATCTCCCTTTACATAAAGATTTCTAACACAATAGTACTTTCCAATAGCCTTTGGCTGTATCACCCTAATCTTTCTTTTAACTGGTATAAATATGCTATTATTAATTTTATTCTCCGGTTGTAAATAAAATGGTATATCCGACTTATTTTCTATGGTTAATTCCAAACTACTATCTCTTTCTTTAACCTTGCGTACTTCAACACATTTCTCAAACATCATTTTTAAATACTCCTCTTTTCCTGCCAGCTTCCCATCAAAGAAAGCAATTGTACGCTTTTCCAGAATAGCTTCTTTAATTGATTCTAAAGACCTTTCTTTTGCTAAAACAAGTGTCATTGGTCTGTGACCATTTTCTATATCGTAGTAATGAGCAATAATATCGTGCGTATCCGAATTACACATAACGGATAAATCTTTATCTAAACACCAATTTAACGCAGTTGGATACCATTCTTTTTTATTAAAAACCTCAATCCCATTAATTAATCCTTGCTCATATAATTCCTGATGCATTTTAAACCACCGGCAATTACCTAATTCTGGTTCTCTTCCGCCTGGATGGTTCCACACAAGTACGGCTCCTTGTTTTTTTGCCTCATATATAACATCCATTACATCATCAACATCCAATAAATTAACATCCTTAAGAAACAAGGCATTTAAATGCCCCGGAGGCATGCTTCGAGTAATTTCACCACCTTTCACCAGCAAAATATTCTTTTCAATAGCCTTAGGTAAAGCCAATTCATATCCTGCATTATGATCTTCTCCTAAAAAGTTTTTGGATGGTCGGTACTCAATATGATCTGTAAGAGCAATGGCATCTAATCCTTCTTCCCAAGCTTCAATAACCCTATATTCCGGCCATACCAATGCATCGGAAAACATAGTATGAATATGAAAGTCGCACTTTAAAGTTTGGTAACCTAAAATATCGGGAATACGAATTTCCTTCCTCACCACTGGCTTTTGCAAATGATCTAAAGAAATAATATTGAGATTTTTAGAATAGCCACTCATTGGTAAAAAAATGATAATTGATAAAAGTAGCTTGTTCATTTTTATTTTTAATTTTTCCGATATTAAATGATTGTAAAGGATAATTGTTTATATCTTTTAATTCTTATTGAAAATCAATATCTACTTCCAAATTCTTTGTACTCCCAACAAACAAATTTTTAATAATAAAAGGACCTTCAATATTACGAGGGAGATTAAACATAATTTCGCCTTTATCAGGTACTAAAAGTTCATGACCTCCATTTTTGGTTCCTACTAAAAACGGTATGTCCGATGAATTTATGATTTTTACATGACGCCTGTTATCATCAAGTTTTACTGTTTTAAATTGTAACGAAGCATTAAAAATAGCTTTTAAAAACTCCTCTTTACCGGCCAGTTTACCGTCAAAAAAAGCAACAGTTCGTTGAGCAAACATGGCTTCTTTTAAAGATTTTAATGTTCTTTCTTTAGCAAACACAAGAGTCATTGGTCGATGCCCCTTTTCCAAATCGTAAAAATTTGCACTGATACCATGAATATCTGAGTTACCAAAAACAGACAATTTCTTATCAATACACCAGTCTAAAGCAATAGGATACCATTCTTTTTCGTTGAACACCTCAATACCATGAATCAATCCTTTTTTGTATAATTCCTGATGCATTGGCATCCAAAGGCAAGTATCTGGTTGTTGAGCTTTCCAACCAGGATGGTTCCATAAAATAAAAGCATTTTGTTTTTTTGCTGCTTTAATGGCATCAATAGGCTTCTTTGTATCAAGTGGATTTACATCTTCTAAAAACAAGGCATTTAAATGTCCCGGTGGCATAGAGCGTGTTATCTCTCCAGCTCTTACCAATAGAATATCTTTTTCTTTTGCCTTTGGTAAAGCAATCTCGTACGATGCATTATGGTCTCCCCCAACATATTTTTTTGAAGGCTGATTTTCAATATGGTCAGTAATTGCAATAGCGTCTAATCCTTCTTCCCAAGCTTCGATTACTCTATACTCCGGCCATACAACACCATCTGAGAAAATAGTATGCATATGAAAATCACATTTATAGGTTTTAAAACCTAATATATCCGGGATTTTAATTTCGTGTCGAACAGAAGGTTTCTGCATATGACTTAACTGTACATTATTTAAGTCTTGCGAAAAACCATTTATTGAAATTAATATACTTAATACTAAAAAGATATTTCTCATTTTAATAGTTTGTTTGAGTTTATTATAATAGATCGATTTACAAATCGCTTAAAATCTTATTCTTATACAAAAAACACTTTACCTTCAATATTCTATTAATCAGATACTTACTAAATTCCATCGGACTATTTTGTTAAATATTTATAACTTTACCTACTTAAATAGTCTGTTTTTTTAATTACTCTTCTTTCTGTATCCATTTCATCAAGAACATATACCGTATATTTTTCTCCTTTATCATACACTCTCACCACTATATGACCATGTTCTGCTGCAAAATCCTCCTCATCGATACCCATAAAGTTTTTAGTAGCATCTAATACACTGGTTGAATAAACATCTCTTTCGCCCGGGTATATTCCCCTGGACTTAATTCTTTTAAAAACCTCGTGTCCAGGATGATCGGATGACCATGCTTGTGCAATCCAAACTCTTGGACGAAGAGTGCGAACGTAGTATTTATTACTAGAATCCTTATTTCCATGATGATTTAAGGTAGCCACATCTACAGCTCCAACAACGGGTGCAATATGAGATTCTATCGAATTAAAATCTGCTTCACCGTACCCGTTAGTCCCTGATATATCAGCACCAGTAAAGTATTCGAACTCTCCATATACTATTTTAAAACAAGTACTTAATGAATTTTCTCCAGGATAGTGTCCTTTTCTAAACAAGGATATGGTTTCGCCAGGGATTCCTGACCAAATATTTCCATTAACGGCTAAATTTTGAACAAAGCAATTAGAGAACTTTTCTGACTTGTTTTTTAATGATATTTGGTTTTTACTCCCAATTTTAAAAGGTTCATACTGCATTCCATTAGTTTTTTTCTGAAACTCAATATATTTCCAGTATTCTTTTAAAGTAGGAACCATTTGATATTTATCATATTTAAAATCAGGCTGATTTTGCACTTGCTCATCTTTTAAATCTATGGGGTAATCATATCCTCTATCAATAATTTTCTTTACCTGGATAGAATCACCAAACTCAGTTATCCCAGTTAAATAATAATTGCCCTTGTTTGACTTTTTACGATTAGCATCCATCTCTCCAAAATGGTCATCGTGATAATGCGTGATCAAAGCATAATCGATAATATTTGATTCAGCAGGTCTATATTGCTTTACATAATTAATCACCCACTGTGGAGCTGTTTTTGTATCATTAGGAACTAATGGCGTATTTCTATCGGATAATGTCCTATCTCGCAAAGGAGACATATCGCCACAGTCTATTAATAAGGTAGTTGCATCCGGAAAAACCACAAAAGTTGCATTACCTCTTCCTGTCTGAATATGATGGATATCAAGATAACCTTCTTCCCATTGAGGCAGGGTGCTATTTTGAGAAAATAAAACACCACCCCACACAAAAAGGCTAATACATGTTACAAAAAACCTATACATGTTACTTTATTAAAGTGCCAAAAACTGTTTTGCTTCACCAGCCTTATTAAAAAAAGTATCTATCCAGAAACCTCCGCCTCCATTAAACCAATGTACGCTTAATTGATGTTTCCCTTTTGTTAATTCTATTCCTCCTCTTTCTTCCAATACACCATGATCTCCATCATTATCCACTACTTTTTTTCCATCTATAAAAAGTTTACTACCATCATCAGAACGTGTATAAAACACATATTTACCGTCTTCCTCTATGTCAATTTTTGTATTAAAAACAACGACTGTTTGATCTCCTAAAAATTCTATTGGTAACTCTTCCGATTTTATTTCCCAACATTTTCCAGTTTTAATCTTATTAAGAGATTTAAAATCGGCAGGTAGTTTTACCATTTCTTTTTCCGATTTGTAAATAGTATAATTTACTTGTGGTTTTTTTGATGTTGCAAATCGATAATATGCTTCATTTACAAACGATTCGTCCTGTTGATTTAAAACAATTGCTTTAACCACAACATTATTTTCCAATACAAAAGGAGCTGTATACTTTGGAGAGTTTTTACCTGGAGTTGAACCATCAAGCGTATAATATATTTCGCCTAAACCATTTGGATTTTCAATTTTTACCTCTACCGGCTCATGAAATAATCCTCCTGCTTTTTTATAAAGGTATTCGCTATGTGCAAACTTTGGCTTTTTTAAGTAATCTTTTACTAAATATTCATCCTCCATGTTAAATCCCTCAAAAGCGTCTTTCACCGGACGACCAATCCAAGCATAAGGCGTTTTTAGTCCTAGAGCATAAGCAACTGTTGCCGGGTTATCGTACATATACACAGGTACCTTTATTTTATGGTTTTTCTTAATACCTTTTCCATGAAAAATAATTGGAGTTTCCATTTCTTCAAGAGTTTCCCCTCCATGTCCATAACCTATTCCTCCATGATCGGCACTACAAATAATTAAAGTATTATCCCAGATACCAGCTTTTTCTATTGCGTTTAATATGTTGCCCAATAAACTATCTGCCAGCTCAATGCTCTCGTAATATCCTTGCGTAAGATGTCCGTATCTATGCCCAGCACCATCCACATGATCGAACTGTACAAATAGCATATCTGGCTTTTTCTTAACAATGTAATCTGCAACTACATCAGCTGTCTTTACCTCACTTGCAGGGCTAACATTATAAGAAACATCTTTATGATTAAATAATTCTTTAAATCCCCCCCAGTGATAAATTGCTCCTATTTCAGCCGTAGGCATTTGTTTTTTAATAACATGAAAAATAGTTGGAAAGAATGATTTCTCATCCTTAACTACCGCAGGTAAAGTATGACTGCCTGACTTCCATGAGTTTGAAGTAACTCCTGTTTGCTCTGGTCCAGCTCCCATTATCATAGCCGACCAATTTGGTCCTGAGCTTGTTGGTAAAACACTACGAACATGCATACTAGAAGCTCCCCCGGCAATTAACCTATCAAAATTAGGAGTTTTGGCATCTTTTAACCCTTGCGGACTCATACCATCAAAACCCAAAACAATAACATGATCATACTTTTTAACCAAATCATTGGTACTTTTTGCACAAGATGCTAATAACAAGGCAAATATCGCAGCTATTATAATTGCTGTATTCTTTTTCATTTGTTTAAATTTTTTAGATTTCTGAACGTTCAAAAAATTTGAATACATTCAGGAACTCGCATAAATTTTTGTCATTCTTGCATGTGAATTTAAAATGATAAAAATTCATGTTCGTTTCATAACTCTTAATATTTAATTTTTAAAATTTAAAATTTTATTAAGTTGTTAATTCGTCTGGGTTAAATACCCTCATCTGTATGTAATTAACAGATGAGGATAACAAAAACCTAAAAAGCACTATAATTTAAACTAAACCTCACAAAACTTTATAATATTTTCTTTTGTCTTAGTACTGAATAGGTACTATTCTTATAATCTTTAATTGTTAAATAACTGAGTAACCTCTTCTGCAGTTAATGCTTTATTGTAAATTCTTAAATCATCCATAAATCCAGTTAGATTTCCTCTATGATCATGACCTACATTATACTTGCCTGTACCATCTTCCCATAATGTGAATGGGTAATCCTTAGCTACATCGTACATAGGACCTGTTAAAGTACTTAAATCGTGGAAACTAGGATCTCCTTCTTTACGATATTCTACTCCATCCAAGTAAACATGTAAGTTTTTATTAGCCTGATCTAACACAACAGTAACCATGTGCCACTCATTATCAGACATTGATGGTGCTTGAGGATCTGTTCCTGCTGCTTTCCAATCCATTCTATTACCATCTGCTTTGGGATCTCCTGCTAAGTTCACTATCCAACCATCATCTGTTCCATTTCCTGGCTCATATTCGTGACCATTATCTGTACAAAGTAGAATACCTGGATTACCTCCACTACCCCAGTTTGAATTTCCGAAAAATGCAGGATCAGAATCAGTACCCGATAACTTAACCCAAAGGTTAATACTAAAATCCTGACTTGCAGAAGGTCTCAATAAATCGTGTTTTGGAAGAACAGCATACGAACCAGCTAAAAAGTTAATTACCTCACCTCTTTCAGTGTCTGTAACAAACTCAGCATCAATCAATGCTGTTGGCCCCATGTATGCATCAAATTTATTACCACTAATATCTGCAAAACTACCATCAAAAGGAATATGAACTGTTAATGCACTGCCACTTCCTGCAGTAGTTGTAAAGTTCCAGGTTGTATTATCTTTAATTCCCGCAAAATCGTTCCCTGCTGCATCTTTTACAACTCCTTCGTTTACATTAATATAATAAGCAGTTGAAAAATCAAGACCATCTGGTAATCTAATTATTATTTGCTTACCATCTACTTTTACATTTTCTCCTTCTGCATTAACTTCTGCAACTACGTTATTTGAAGTATCAAAAATTACAAAGTTTCCTGTTGATGTTTTTACATTCTCATTAAAAGTAAGTGTCATTGTAGTAACAGGAGCATCTGTTGCTCCAGTAGCTGGATATAATACATCTATTTCTGGTGCATCCAAGTCGGCTGGCTCACCCCCAACTTTAAACTTCCAAGACTCACCTTCAGGTGTACCTCCAAAAATATTACCTGCAACATCTTTTACAAATCCCTTATCTAATGCTATTTCATACTCCCTACCTGTCATTAAATCTGCAGGATTAATAGTTAGTACTTTTCCCGTATTACCAATTGTAACGTTTTCTGAGTTAACATCAATTACCTGTGTTCCTTGCTCTACATCTGTGGTTAATGTAATATTACCTGTTCCTTTTTCAATAATATTATCAAAAGTCAATACCAGATTACTTGTAAAAGAAATCTCTTCTACTCCTGCTACTGGATTATAGCTTACCACATAAGGATTAATGATATCTGTGTGATTACTTTCGTCTTTCTCGCAAGCGTAAAATGTAATGCCAACTAAAGCTAATAAAGCCCAGGCCATTTTAACATTTAAATTTTTCATAGTTGTATGTATATATTTTATGATTAGTCTACTATTTAGTCTTTGCAAGAAAACGCCAAATACTGCGTTACACTTGCCAGAAAAATACTCATTTACACAAGTTAAACTCCGTTTTTTCTGGCTTCGCAAGCCTTGTCTTTGACCCTTTCTTATCAAAGACTTTGAAATTATTGAGTTTTCTTTCAGACACTATTTATTATGTTATAACCTTACTGTTTTTTTTAACAATTAAATTTCACAAACTAAATATTTAACATAGCCAACACTTTAAGTATTAACTAACACCAACTTTCATTTCAATACCCAACTCACTTATTGCTAATTTTATAGTAGATACAAGCTTTTTAATATCTTCTATATGTAACTGTCCTATGTTACCAATTCTAAAACAGTCAGCCTCACTTAGCTTACCAGGATAAATAACTAACCCTCTCTGATTCAAAAAATTAAAAAACGAATCAAAATTAAATGTACCCCCTTCCGGGTACAAGAATGAAGAAATGATATAACCCTGAACCTCTGGCTTTAGATAAGGTACAAAACCCATATCTTTCATTCCTTCCATTAATATCTGATGATTCTGCTTATAGCGTAAAGCTCTTGCTTCAACTCCACCTTCAATTAGTAGTTCTTCAATTGCTTGCTTAAATGCCAACATAGTTTGAATTGGAGGAGTAAATCTAAATTGTCCATTCGTATTTAAACCAGACCATTGTGCCTGCAAATCAAGCGATAAAGTACGACTTTGACCTTTACATTTCTCTAAATCCTCTGCATTAAAAATAATAAAGGAAAAACCAGGAACTCCTTCAACACATTTATTAGATGAAGAAACCAAATAATCAATTCCTATACTAGCTATATCAATTGGAACAGCACCAAAACTGCTCATTGCATCAACAATATAGATTGCTCCAGCTTGCTTTACTGCTTCTCCAATAGAGTTTAAATCGTTGAAAATTCCAGTTGTTGTTTCGCAATGAACTATCGCTACGTGAGTAACATCCGAATGATGAACTAAAAACTCACGAACAACCTCTACTCCGGGAATTTCATCTTCATTAAATTCTAAAACAGATGTTCTGATTCCATGAATTTTGGCCATGTTTTCGATGCGTTGTCCATACGCTCCATTTTTTATGACTAACAAGTGACCATTCTCCGGAATTACACTGGATATAACAGATTCTACACCAAAGGTACCAGCTCCTTGCATAAGCACGGCATCATATTTCGTTTCATTTTCTAATCCTGCAAGCTTAAGTAAATCCTTACGGATACTTTTTACTACATTGATGAATTCACTATCACGAGAACCTAAGTCCCTTAACATAGCTTCTTTAACCTTAGCCGATGTTGTTAATGGACCAGGAGTAAATAGTAATTTATCTTGATTCATCTTTTTACTTATTTATTAGTTAGTTACTTACTTATGTACTTTAATAGCTTCAACCTCTAATGCTAGCTCTCCTTGCTTCTTTTTACCAAAATTCCATTTTGTTGTAAGCAAGAGGGCTGAAAATAATGAGGTTACAATAAAAATTTTAAACAGCATCTCCCATCCAAACTGATCAGATACAAATGCTACAATAAAAGGTGATAATAACTGTCCGATTGAACCCACTCCATTTATAAAACCAGCTGCTTTAGCTGCCCCATTTTCCGAACCAATATCCATTGCTGCAGCTCCCGACATTAAAGAATCAGGGCCGTAGGTCATAAATCCAATTAAGCCAATCGCAACCATAGTTGGAATTGTTCCCATACCTGTTAGTATAGGTTGTAGAGCAAATGCTACAGTTAATCCAAACAGCATGAGTGCCCCTACCGGGAAACGTTGGGTTTTAAATACTTTATCTGATAAATATCCAGCGAATATTACCCCCGAAAATCCAACAAATTCATAAATAGAAGAAGTATATCCTGCCTCTTCGGATGAATAACCTAAAGCTTGAACTAAATAAGTCGGTAACCAAAACAGATAAGTATATCTTGTAAACTTGATAAAAAAATACATTATTGCAGCTGTCCATAATGCCGAATTACTTAAAAGATCTTTAATGGTTACCGACTCTTCTTCCTTATCATTTAAACTTGAATTATCATCTAGTGCAACTTTATCTTGAGGATTGTTTCGTGTAAATAGAATATAAGCAGCAGCAATAACTCCTAATACTAAAGCAGGCATCCAAAATGCACGACTTAAACCCATCTCAGGCCAAAAATCCTGATTAGTTAACCAATAAGTGGCAAATAAAGTACCTAAAAATCCACCCACTACATAGCAGGTAGACCACCAAGACATTACTACTCCTCTTTCTTCTTTACGAAACCAGGTAGACATATTTTTAACCAAACCAGACCAACCTGTTGATTGCCCAATTCCATTAAGTCCTGCCAACATAGTTAAAACACCAATTGTTCCAAAAATCCCAAAAAACAAATTGGCAATTATTGAAAGTATCATTCCAACACCTACAATAATTCTTGGCCCATATTTATCCGAGAGGTACCCATTTAAATACTGTCCAATCATGTAAGTTAAACTGTATACACCAACCATTAAAGCATAGTCGTTATTATCAAAACCATACTCTTGTTGCATAGTAACATTTGCTACGCTTAAGTTTTTGCGACAAAAATAAAAACCAAAATATCCTAACCAGGTTACGGCAAATATTCTAAATCGCCATACTGTTGATGTATTACTTAATAACTTCATTTTTAAATTTTATTAATGAGGATTTTTACCACTTTCAATTAATGAATCTATTTCTTTTAATACAGGCATAAGTTCCCAAGGTCCTTCAACTACATAATGAGCTCCTGCATTAATTAATTTTTGCTCTGCTTGTTTAATCTTTTGATCTAATTCTTCTTTTGAAATATTCTCAATTTCCTTTTCTGTGTAACCTACTTCGTTTCCACACTTAGAATATCCAACTACCCACATACCTGCATTCACCCCTTCTTTTACATCTGCAACTGTGTCGCCTATTTTTACCATTTTGTGTAAAGGAAACAAATCTAACTTTTCAGCATTTCGAAAAACCATATACGGATTTGGTCTACCTGCACAAACTTCATCCGAAGCAACAACCGAATCAGGTAAAATACCCTGTTCTATAGCTGCTGAAATTACTGGTTCCATCATCTCAGTAACATAGCCAGTTGTAGAACCTACTCTTATACCTGAATTTTTAAGATCCCCTAAAACTTCCTTTACACCAGGAATGGCTCCTGTATGTTGTGGAATAATTTGAATAAGAACAGGGGTTAATTGACTATATAGTTTATCTACATCCTCCTCTTCTGGTAATCTACCATGTGTTTCCTTCCATTGAGTAATAACTTTATCCAGCTTCATTAATTCTCTAATGTGATCTTTTTTTGCCAATCCCATTGGCCCCCTTGCATCCAGCATTGAGATTTCGATTCCATTGTTTTTAAATACCTCTACAAATACTGCAGTTGGAGCTATACATCCAAAATCAACCAACGTTCCTGCCCAGTCAAATATAACTCCTTTAATGTGATTTAATGTTCCCATATTAAGTACAAATTTCTCATAATTAAATGGATGATAAATTGTGTATCACCCAATGATTATTAATGTCAAACTTATCTTTTATTTAAAGTTGTTTCTTATGCTTACAGGTGCAAATTTGATATATTGCACACCTTAATAAAATTAATTCAGTAATATTCTTTATTAATAATATTCAATAGATTAAATTAATGTAAAGTAATGAATAACTATCCGTTACAAGCTAGGAAACTATTAGAACTCTCTAACTCATTGCAGAACAAAGGTTACAAGAAGAAAGATTTGGCATCTATTTTAGAGATTCCTGCGCCTGTATTATCTAGTTTATTAAAGAATATCCTACCTACAATTGCTGATGTAGATGCAGAAAAAGATAACTTAGAGGAAAGAATTGAATATGCTTTTTCGCTTGTAAATAACATGTCGGCAAATAAAACTTTGCAGCAATTAGATAAATATATTACAAAGCTTGAAAACTCGCTTAACAATAACTTAACACCTAAAAAGTTACTGGATTATTTTTCGGTGATTAAAATACAGAGTTGCAACTCATATGATTTTGTTAAACAATACGTAGAAGGGCTCTACGATTGCTACTATATAACAACAGATAGGTTTATTGTTAAAAAGGAACCCTTTTGGATTAGAACAAATCCAATAGAAAAATATGTAGAAGTATTTAAAGGTAATGATAAAAGTCCATTGCATTATAGCGGAATTGCTATAATTACAAATAACCAAACTATGACTTTTCAAATGGCTGAAATTAGTGATATTCCTAACGAATATCTTATGGTTCAGCTTACGCTTCCATTTACCAGAAGATCAGACCATTTAAGAGGTGTTTTTTCGGCAATAAGTTATGCTCGCGAACCCATAGCTCGAAAAATTGTACTTCGTAAGATTGCTGATCATTGTAAAGAAGATGAATATAATCAAATTGATACTGAGTATTTTGATAATTTTAAGGAAATTGATATCCCTGAAATTCACGAATACTTGAAAAACGAACCTCAAAAAATTGAGTGTTTATCAATTCCAAAACCACAGTTTAATGTAACTGACTTACAGAAAGAAATTGAATTTTCTAATCAATTTAAAGAAAAAGAACATACTGCTAAAAACGTATAAATTATATAGCATTATACAACATAATTGAATTAATTAGGAAGACTACTAAGTTCTTCCTTTTTTTTCCAATGACATTTTAACATAGAAAGTAGAACCTAATCCAGGCTCAGAATCTACGCGAATAGTACCTCCAATTACATGTAATACTTTACTTACAATAGCCAATCCCAAACCAGCACCTCCTGTGGTTTCCAGGTGGTTAAACTGCACCTGCCTAAAAGGCTTAAAAATAGTTTCTATATCACGGTTCGAAATTCCTATACCAGTATCTGATACATAGAACTCAACTATTTTTTTTTCTAATTTATATCCTATTTCAACACTCCCTTTATTGGTATATTTTATTGCATTTGATACTAAATTATTTAATACCAATTGAAACAATGCTTTGTCGGATACAATGTAACAGTCATCATTATTTAAATCGACCTTAAGATTCATCTTAAGTCCCTTTTGTTGAGCCAGTAAATTATATAACTCAAAAGTTTCTGCTAGTATCTTATTAATGAATACCTGTTCCTTCTTTGGTTTTATTATTCCAGACTCTATTTTTGACAAATTGATAATACTATCTAAAATGGATAAAAGTTGCTGTCCTCCTCTCACAACATGAGAAGCATATAATTTATGCTCTTCTGAATCTATTTCTGCATACTCTAGCAATTGAGAAAAACCCAAAATGCTATTCATAGGAGTTCTAATTTCGTGACTTATATTAGCTAAAAATGATTGTGTTAATCGCTCACTTTCTGAAGCTTTGTGTAGCGCATCATTTAACTGTTCGTTGGCAATATTTAATTGCTTTTTTTCCTCTTCAAGTTCAATATTGGTTTGTTTTACCTTTTCAATGAATGTAACAAGTTGATTATTCATAGTCTTAAAAGCCAAAGCCAACAAACCTATTTCATCTCTTCGTTTTATTAAATCATCGTCAATTTTAATTTGCAAATTATCCTCTGTAAAATGTTCGCTCAAATATTGTAATCTGCGTAAAGGTTTTGTAATTTTTTTGGATAGAAGACTTACAACTAAAAGTGTTAAGAAGAGAAATATCAGACTAAAATAAAAGGTTTGATTACGAATCATTGATAAAATTGGAAACAATTGCTCATCCGGAGTCATCATAACCATTTTATACCGCGTATTAGCTAATGGTATAAAAGCTAGTTCAACATCTCTACCTGATACTTTTTGATCCGAAATTATTTTTTTTTCTTCTCCTCGCAATAAAAGATCAATAAAACTTTCTGGTAAAAGATCATTTAAAGGATTATTTATTTCTTCTATGTTAGATGACATAGTCACCTTTCCTTTGTTATCCACCAGCCATAACCTACTATCTTTAGATGGTTTATGTTCTTCAAAATCGCTCATTAAAATAGTCGGATCAACTCCTACACCAGCAATACCAACTACACTATCGGCCGAATACATTAAAACATTGATAAACAATATAGTTCTATTTAGTTCTCTGTTATAATCAAAGTTTAAGCTTGTTTTAACCTTTCTGGATAATGCATCAAAAAACCAGCTATCATCAGAATCATCTTTAGATAATACATCTAAAAGGTCATAGTTTTCTCTCCAATAATTTAACGTGATAGCATTTACTGCAAAAACTGTTGGGTATTTTTGTTGCTTATGTAAATTATCCAAATAGTTTAAAGATAGATTCTTATAATCATCACTAACTTCGTTATTCTCGAACCAGGAAATAATGGTTAAATTATCAGCTAATGATTCAGAAGTTTCTATTGCCCTATTTAACCTTGATTGAAACTCACTTTGTGCAGCTTTGAGGATAGTGAGTAATACTTGATCTTCTTTATACTTATTTATAACTGATCTTTTTACAGAATTATAATGGACTAATCCTAAAACGACTATAATCAACACGACTAAAGCCCCAAGTGCTATTTGTAATTGAGATCGTATTTTTATAAATCTAAACAAATCCTTGTAAATTAATTAATACAATATACCACTAAAAAATTTATAGTATTGAGAAACTGTTTAAGTTTTATCCTTCGGTTTATTTTGGCGACTTAAGCCCTCATATTTCTGCAAAATTTCTTTAAATAGCGATGCTATTCGCATCAATTTTGGCTCATCTGAGAACTTAATTCTCTCAAAATAACTCACAAAAACAAAATTTAAACAGTTTCTGAATGAAATAAATATAGTCAATTTTGATTTACTAATTAAAAAATACATATTAATGAACTAGATCGTTAAATTTTAGACAAGAGATCGATTTACATATCTATCAATATATGCCCTTAAAACCAATACCACCCCACCCCAATACACAATAAGTTAAATAATTACAAAAACTTAACAAACTATTAGTAATACAAACATTGTTTTAATTAAATAAAACTTGTTTAATAATTTATTATGTTAATTAAACAAGTGGTTAGCCCAAACGATTCTTATAATCTTCATAATTAAATTTACGCAGTATAACTAATCCTTTATTTTCATTCCAAATAGCAATAGAGGGATGCGTAACCCCATTAAACATATTGGTTTTCACCATTGTATAATGAATCATATCTTCAAAAACTATTCTATCACCTATTTTCAACTCTTTTTCGAACGAATAATCTCCCACTACATCACCTGCAAGACAACTATTTCCTCCCATCCGATATATGTGTTTTCCTTGATCAGCTTTGTTTAATGCACCTCTAATTAAAGGTTGGTATGGCATTTCTATACAATCAGGCATATGAGCAGCAAAAGAAACATCGAGCATTGCTGTTTTAATTCCATGATTTTGAACAATGTCAACAACAGAACTTATCAGTACCCCAGTACCCCAGTTAAAAGCACTTCCTGGTTCCAGAATTATTTTAATATTCCACTTCTCTCTAAATGCTTTAAGTATATTTACAAAGTGCTCTACATCATAGCCTTTATGAGTTATTAAATGTCCCCCTCCAAAATTAATCCATTTTAATTGAGGCAAAAATTGTCCAAATTTTTCCTCTACTGCATCAAGCGTTTTCTCAAGGTCAAAAGAATTAGATTCGCACAAAGTATGAAAATGCAATCCCTCAATTTCATCTGGCAATTTTTTTGGCATTTCCGAAGGTGGAATTCCTAATCTTGATCCTGCTGCACAAGGATTATAGAGTTCTGTTTCTACTGTTGAAAACTCTGGATTAATTCTCAATCCTAAAGAAATATTTTCGGCATAGTTCTCTACTCTTTTTTTTAACCTTTCAAACTGACTTAAGGAATTAAATGTAATATGACTACTGTATTTCAAAATGCTATCAAATTCACCATCGGTAAAAACCGGAGCATAAGTATGTGCTTTTGTTCCCATCTCTTCAAATGCCAATCGGGCTTCATTAACCGAACTTGCTGTTGCAAAAGAAATGTATGGTTTTATAATTGGAAATGCTCCCCACATTGCAAACGATTTAAATGCAAGTATTATTTCTACTCCTGCCCTTTCTTTAACTGACTTTATTAATTCCAAATTTTTTCTCAGCAAATCCTCATCAAGCACATAACATGGTGAAGGAATTTTTTTTATATCAATTGGCATATTATTGTATTAAGAGTTAGTATATTACATTAAATTTGCAAACAAGTATCATATTGCTAAATAATACAAAGCCCGCAAAAGAATTCTTTAGCGAGCTTACATCCTAAGAAACTATTTATGTTTTACTTCTTTTATAATTCTAAGTCTACATTATGTTCCTCAACCCAAGGTAATCCCAGTTTACTTAATTGCTCCATAAATGGATCCGGGTTAAACTCTTCTACATTAAATACACCAGGTTTTTTCCATATTCCTTGCAAATACATCATAGCTCCAATAGTAGCTGGAACACCTGTTGTATAACTTACTCCCTGAGTACCTGTTTCTTCAAAAGCAACTTTATGACTGCAATTATTATATATGTAATAAGTCTTTTCCTTGCTATCCTTTAATCCTTTTATTCTACAACCTATCGAAGTTTCTCCAGTATAATTTTCACCTAGTTCTCCTGGATTTGGTAATACAGCTTTTAAAAATTGTATGGGTACAATCTCTTTCCCCTCGTACATTATTGGTTCAATTCCAGCCATACCTATATTTTGTATAACTCTTAAGTGAGTTAAATATTCCTGACCAAATGTCATCCAAAAACGAGCTCGTTTTATAGTTGGATAATTTTTAACCAACGACTCTAACTCCTCATGATAAATAAGGTATGATTCGCGATCTCCAATATTTGGGTAATTCAACATTTTATGAATTTCATGAGGTTCAGTTTCAACCCACTCTCCATTTTCCCAAAATTTACCTTTTTGTGTGATCTCACGAATATTAATTTCAGGATTAAAATTGGTAGCAAATGCTTTTCCATGATCCCCTCCGTTGCAATCTACTATATCCAAATACTGAATTTCATCAAAATAATGTTTAGCTGCATAAGCTGTAAAAATGCTAGTTACTCCGGGATCAAAACCACACCCCAAAATTGCAGTTAGTCCTGCTTCTTTATATTTATCTTGATAAGCCCATTGCCATTTATACTCATACTTAGCTTCATCAAGCGGTTCATAATTGGCTGTATCTAAATATGCTACACCTGTTTCTAAACAGGCATCCATAATATGTAAATCCTGATATGGTAATGCTACATTAACAACAATATCAGGGCCAAAAGATTTTATTAATTCAACCAATTCCGGAACATTATCCGCATCTACCTTAGCTGTTTTTATTTTATTGCCTCCAATTTTTTCTGCAATTGTATCGCACTTACTTTTTGTGCGACTAGCCAACATAATTTCGGTAAATACTTCTGGTAAACTTGCCATTTTGGTAGCTACTACCGTACCTACACCTCCGGCACCAATTATCAATACCTTTCCCATCTTACGAATATCAAATAAGTGATTTTGAAAAATTATTTAACTAAGCAAAGAAAAATTATTTTTTTAAAATTGTAAATAAAAGATATAATAATTCTACAAATTAGTTGATACTTTTTACATGCATCAAAGTATGTTGAAAAATGAAAATAGAATACAAAAAATCCGCATATATGTAAGAATATTAAACAAGTTAAACAATCTAATTTTTTACATTATAATTTATTCTGTAAAATGTATACATAAACCTGTAAACGATATAAGAACTTACCCATCTTTTTAATGTACTTTTGCATATCAAAAATATATTGCAAAAAAAGAAGCATAATTTTTTATCATTTTAAATTCGTAAGAAAGAATCACAAGATCTACGAAGTCAATAATTTAAGCATTATGCAAGTCCCTGAATGCATTTATTTTTTTTGAGCATTCAGAAATTAAAAAATTTTAAACGAATGAAAAAGACAGCGCTAATAACTGGAGCTACCGGTATGGTGGGAGGATTAGTTTTAAAAGAATGCCTTAATAATGAAAATATAGAGAAAGTAATTTCAATTTCGAGAAAACCTACTGGTATACAACACGACAAACTTATTGAAGTAATTCATTTCAATTTCTTAGATTTTACAGGCAAGGAAGATCATTTTAAGAATATTGATATAGCTTATTTCTGTATAGGTGTATATACAGGTGCTGTTTCCAAAGAAAAATTTAAAACCATTACTGTTGACTATACTAAAGTTTTTGCTGATTTACTTAAAGATAAAAGCCCACAGGCCAGGTTTTGTTTTTTAAGTGGTATGGGGGCAGATCAAACTGAAAAAAGCAAGATGATGTTTGCCAGAGATAAGGGAATAGCTGAAAACTATTTAATTAAAAAAGAATTTTATGGATTGCATATCTTTCGTCCGGGGTATATTTATCCTGTTACCCCTCGTAAAGAGCCCAATTTTACTTATAAACTTTCCCGAAAACTTTATCCCTTATTAAAAATATTAATGCCCAATGGAGTAATTACCTCCGAACATCTTGCTAAGTCAATGTTTAAAACAGGGCTTCATGGGAACGATCAGCAAATCCTAGAAAATAAAAGTATCCTCAGTATTAAATAGTTTAATTTTATTCTCCCACTAAAAATTAAATATAGATTAAACGAATATTATTTGTAAACACATATAGCTTTACCATACGCTAGTGTTGCCGGTTAGAATGGCTGGAATCCAACAGTGGTGCAAACACTAATATTAAAAAAGGTTGGCAATTAAATAAGTAATATTAGAATGATTGAGTCTGAAATACCCAAGTACACATATAATAATACTTCAACATCTATTAATTTTGAGATTATTCCGTTAGAAAAAATCTTTAATAAAGCACCTAAATCATCACAAAAACCTCATCGACTAGATTTTCATCAAATTATTTATATTACGAAGGGAGAAGGAACACACAACATTGATTTTAAACCTATTGCTTATTGCCCAAATACAATTATTCCAGTTGCAATGGGACAAGTTCAACAATTCAATTTTAACGAAAATATAAATGGTTATGCAATATTATTTAAACCCGATTTTTTAATTACTGACGAAAATACGGTTCAACACCTTTATGATTTTATCATTTTCAATCACTTAGTAGGTAAAGTTTCCATAACCAGTAATTCTCTAATTGAAAATCACTTTAACATAATGCTGGAGATGCAGAATCAGACATTTTTTTTTAATAAAGTTGAATTTTTAAGAAATACCCTAAAAAACTATCTGATTTTGTTAGAACGTGAAAAAAGAAATCAAACCAGCATAAAATGTGATGCTTCTCTTCACTTATATCATCAATTTATAAAGGAGCTCGAACTTAATTTAAACTACACTATAAAGGTGAGTAAAATATGTGAAATATTACATACTTCGCCCAAACAACTTAATGCTGCAATAAAACTATATACAAACACTACAGCCAAAGAGTATATCGAAGAAAGAATTATTCTGGAATCAAAACGTTTGCTTGTTTATTCAAACCTGTCAATTAAAGAAGTTGCATATCAAATTGGTTTTGACGATCCTAGTAACTTTACGAAATACTTTAAGAAACATACTGGCCAAATACCTAACAATTATAAACAGAATCCTTTTTAGTAAATCAAAATATGTAACATATCTCTTTTTTACCATCTTCTGTCCTATTTTTACCTTTCCCACCCTATTCTGTTCTCATATTTTTGCATTGGTAATCTTTTGAATATTAATTGAAAACAAAAATAAAAATGAGAGTATTAGTTACAGGTGGTACAGGAAACTTAGGTAAATCAATTGCGCTAGAATTAGTTCAACAAAAAATGAAAGTAACAGTTGGTTCAAGAAGTGGGAATGGTTTGAGTGAAGAAATAAATGGAACTATATTAGATTATAACAATCCGGAAACTTTTGAACCTTCACTAGAAAACATAGATTCGATATTATTAATGGCAGCTCCAATGGATCCATTTTCGGATAAAAAACTAATTCCATTTATTGATAAAGTAATAGAAAAAGGTATCAAAAGCATTGTGTTAATTTCAGCACTTGGAGTTGATGCAAATCCAGAAGCCGGATTATACAAAATTGAAAAACATCTTGAAGGTTCAGGCTTAAACTACTCTATTGTAAGGCCTAACTTTTTTATGGATAATTTTACTTCTGGTTTTGCTTCTTCAATGATTAAAAATAACAAAGCTATTTACTTATCTGCAGCTAAGGGTAAAACTTCCTTTATTGCTACAAAAGATATCGCAAAAGCTGTTTCTATAATTTTTAAAAACATTGAGCAAGAAAATACTAAGGTATACAATTTAACAGGAGCTGAAGCATTAGATCATGATCAAGTAGCTGAAGTATTAAGTGATTTAAAAGAAGATAAGATTTCGTACGTAGCTATTTCTAGAGACGAAATGAAAAAAGCTTCCCTTAATAATGGTGACCCCGAAGAAAGTGCAAACATGATGCTTGCTTTATATGATGCAACTGCAGCAGGATACCTTGCTATTGTTACCAATGACTATAAAAAGTTAACTGGAGAAGAACCTACTTCTTTTGCTGACTTTGTAAAAATGTAAACACCTTTAATATTAAAAAAAGGCTGTCTAAGATTTTAGGCAGCTTTCTCAGTATTATAACACTGGATAAGTTTAATTAAAACATTTTGCTTAGCAATTTATCAACTATTTACAACTTTTTGTTTTTTTTTAATGTAAAACAAAAAAAAGAAGGCGTTATGGCACTAATTAGTTGGACAGAAGATCTTAAATTAAACATTCCTTCCATTGATACACAACATAAAAGACTTGTAGATATGGTTAATGACTTTTATAAGCTTATACAAAATGAACCTAGTGACAAATTGATCGACCATATGATTAAAAAAATGAAAGCTTATACTTTGGAGCACTTTGAAACGGAAGAAAAGTATTTTGAAATATATAATTATCCAGAAACTGAAGAACATAAACAAGAGCATCAATTATTTATAGAGAAAGTTAACGATCTAGAAAATAGATATTATTCTGGTCAATTAATTCTTACTTTCGAAATTACCAACTTCTTAAAAAACTGGCTTCACAATCATATTAAGGGAATAGATTCACGTTATGCAGAGCATCTTATTTATTATGGAGCTGAATAAACTCAAACCGCTAAATTACAATCCACTATAACTATACGACCTATTATATTGAGAGAATATTGTGTACTCTTTTTTAATAAAATTCTGGATTGTTATATGAATAACTAATGTACACTTCAACCTCCGACTACATATATCATTTATATTCTGCAACTTACAATTACACTTTCAAAACTTAATCTAACATCAGTTTACAAACCTCCAACTGTAAAAAATAACCTTTTCTGTATTATATAATTGTTAATAGCATTCCATTATTGCTTTACTCATTATTGATATTTATAATACCGTAATTAGGTATAATTTGATTAAAGAATAGAATAATCCTAGTCATTAATATTTTAGCAACCCCTATTATTATAAGGTTTCTATACAAAAACAAATATGAGAATTCATATGTTTAAAATAATAATTTACATAATATAACCTAAAGTTATTACCCTTCACACCACCTCTATTAAACACTAATAATCAAATACATAAATCCACCAACCCATGCTAATATTTACTTGTACATTACTTTACATTAATTTAATCTGTTGAATATTATTAATAAAGAATATTACTGAATTAATTCTACTGAGCATTTCAATACTCCAAATTTGCAGCGATTTAAAAATAATAAAAAGGAAAGCTAAATACAACTTATCATAAATGTAAGTAATCATGAAAAACCAATTTAAACCGTTCGTATTGCTTTTGCTAATTTATGTATTAGCAGGAGCTAAATTGTCTGGTACTAGCCGTGCAAATCAGAGTGTATCACTTAACGATTCATTATCTAAAAAATTCAATTTTGCCAACCAGCAATCTCCAGATATTGAGTCCGTTGATAAATACTTGGTTTCTAGACATTATCTAGGTGATGAAGTAGCAGTACTTTATTACATTGTTAATAAAACATTTGTAGCGAGAAGAACAGATTATACTGGTGCTGCCATTGAGACAGTAATCGAAAAACCTGCTATTTACAACACTGTTCTAAAAATGAGTAAACAGTTTAAAAAAGCCATTAAAAACGGCTCGTACTCAAAACAACAAGCTATAAACATTATGAGTGAATGTCTGCGAAAGGCTTACTCATTGTACTTTGAAGAAACTACCGAGTTAGAAAAACTAATGAGTGAATCAAAAAACTTAGATCAACACATCTCTCTATTTAACAGTATTTCATTCGAAAATTCTTTATAAATCATTATTATGAGATTATTACAACTTGACACTATTAAATCTGCCATCATCATGGTGGCGATATTGTTTCAAGGAGTCATTTCTGCCAAGTCTCAACAAGTCATTGAAATGGATAGTTTGATTAGGTCAAACTCTTCGGGCTTTGAGAATTCGTTAACAGGAAGCATAGCTGGCCTGCACGTGAAAAATTGGACAGGAACTCCTGGTATTCAGTCTTTAATTAACCTCAGGGGTTTAGCAATAGATGGCTCAGATGCAACAAGTATGCCTTTGATTATGGTCAATGGAGTACCCTTAGTTGCTAATCCATCGTCAATTACTAACATTAACCCACTCTCTTATTTTTCTCCCGATCAAATAGCAAGGGTTGAAGTTTATAAAAACATTGCCGATTTAACCAAATTGGGTGTTCAGGCTCCTAATGGAGCAATCAATATCATTACCAAAGAAGGAGAAAATGGTCCTTTACATGTTAGAGTTTCTTCTTTTGCAGGAGTTAACATATCTCCATCGTTTGGTGATAATGAGGATGGTTTTTATAATCACAATAGTAAATCTCGTGAAAAGGTATATACCAACTCTTTAATACATGAAGAAAATGTAACTATTGATGGAGGTGGTAATTATGGTTCATACTTTTTTGGCATAAACAACCATATGGATCAAAGTATTGTTGATGGGGTTGATTTTGACAGACAATCGTTATTTTTTAATGCTAAGTATAACATCACCGATAAATTTACAACCAGTTTTTACAACAATTTAACTCTAGCAGCCAGAGATGGTAGATATTCAGGAGATTATGTACCTACATTAAATCAGATTACTGTTGAAGATGAGAAGTTTTTTATGGATAAAAACAGAAACATTGGTTTGGTTTCGTCCATTGACTTAGTTTACGCTTTTTCTTCGAATCTTAAATTATCATCACTGGTAGGTATGTCTTACGAAGGATCTCGCAGAGATTTATATATCCCATCTAACTTATTAAGTAATGAAGTTTATGCACTAAGTGCTGCATATAAGCGCCAATCCTTAAGTGTTAATACTCGCTTAGATTTTAACAAACAACTTTCTGATGCTTTAAAATTGGATTTATCCATTGGTAATGAAGTAATAGTTCGTGAAAGTAGGTTAACCAAAGTAAATGGTCAAAAACCAATAGAAGCCGGAGGATCAGATTTTGTTAAAGTGGTAAAAGGATTTAGCTCCAATCAAACCAATGCAATGTCTGACTATATAAATGATAAGTTGGTTTCCTTTTATGGAACAGGAAGCTTAGATTTTAACGAAGCACTCAAGGCTAACGTAGTAGTACGTTTAGATGGTAGCTCTCTTTATAAAGACAAATGGGAAGTGTATCCGGCAGTTGGGTTGGAATACAACATGGCCAAATCAATGAATTTGCCACTTAGCATTAATGCATCTATTGGTAAAACTGGCCAATTGAGCAGACCAGAAGTTTACAGAGGCCAACTTATAGCATATGGTAACTACTATAATGATACAGAATTAGGAATTGGTCAACTTTATAAGCCTTTTGAAGATGCCAAAAGCATTTCTATTGATCAAATAGATGCAGGTATTAATTATGAGATTATTAAAGGTCTGGTTCTTTCAGCCCAATATTATAGCAAAAAATATAGCGATTTTACTTACTTAAGATACTTACCAAATATCCAAGGTATCGATTATGAGTACGAAACAGGTTATGGAGTAAACCTGACCGGTTATGAATTTGCTCTTTCTGGTAATTTAATTAATAAAAACACTGTAAAATGGTACTGTAATATAAACCTTGCATTACAAAATAACGAGGTTGATAAAGTTCCAAGCAAAATAGAGAATACAAGTTTAGAACAGTATACTGTTCTTAAAGAAGGTGATACGTTTACTTCTCACGTAGTTTATGAAAATGGTCAACAAGTTGTTATAGGAGATAAAGCGTCTGAATTATTTGGTGGTTTCAATAGTATTTTCACAGTAGGCAACTTATCGTTAAGTACTAAATTAACTTTTGCATCAGGTGCTGATATTGTAGCAGAATCGCATGCTTACCAACTTAAAGGTAATGGTTCTGTTGGTTATATTCCTCAAACAGTTGGTACACCATACTACTATGACAAACTAAACAAGAATGGAGAACCTGTTTACCAAGGTGTTGAAAAAATCTATGACGGAGCATTTTTTAGAATAAACACCGTGGCACTAGGCTATAACCTAAGCTCACTTGTTGAAAACAGCATGACCTTTAGTGATATACAAATTTATCTTCAGGGAGATAATTTATTAACTCTAACAGAATATAGTGGATTTAATCCGGAAGAAAATATTCATGGAGTAAAAGAAGTTGGTTTAGGAAGTACAGGAACTCCTTTACCAATGTCAGTAACCTTAGGATTAAAACTTAAGTTCTAAAAATGAAAACAACTATAAAATATAATTGGCTAAAGATTTGGGGATTAGCATGTATATTGCTTACCTCTGTTTCTTGCGACGATTTTCTAACCATTGAAAATCCAGAAGATAAAACCATTATCGAAGGTTATTATAATTCTGCCCAAAGAATTGAGCAAGCGGTAATTGGTATGTACGTAGATTTTAGAAGAGCTTTACTTGATAATAATGCCTGGTTAATGTATGGAGAAGCCAGAGCTGGAGATTTAATAGTAAATACTGATTACAACAAACATGTTGCCTCGCAAGAACTAAATACTAAAACAATAGAATTAAACCAACTTAAAGATTGGGGTTATTTTTACGATGTAATTAACGATGCTAACGAGGTTTTGGATATTGTTGCTAATGTAGAAGAGGGAGTTATTACAGAATATGAAACTAATCTTTTTAAAGGAGAAGCCTTAGCTCTAAAATCGTATGCATACTTCTATTTAGTAAGAATTTGGGGCAGTGTTCTTTCTGCTGAAGATGTTGATTTTGGAAAACCACTTGACGCCACTGCAATGACTCAAAAAGCTATTGGCTTTGCGGAAGAAGCATATGAATTACTGCCATGGATATTACTAAATTCTGATGGTATCGAAAGTGCTTCTTTAACGCAAACTCGCATGAGCAAAACAGCTGTATCTATGATGTTAACTCAAGAGTACTTGTGGATTAATGAAAGCCAGAAAGCTTATAATGCATTAGCAAAAATAGATTTAACATCAAATGAAGTTACCCCCTCTGAGTTTGGTTTTTCTTTAGGTGCTGATGCAAGAACTGAAATTACTGAAGAGCCACTAAGTAATGATGTAGTTAGCATAGATACCATTCGAATGCAACAAATTTATCCGGAAGGTGATAGCAGAAGAGAACTCTTTTATGTGACTTCTGACTCTAAAACCGCTTCTTTAATTGGCGATGTTAATAGTGTTTCTAATCTATTAAACGATGAATTATTTGGATTACTTCAAGTAGAAACTAATTGGAGAGTTGGAAATACAGATAAAGCAATTTCTCTTTTGGTAAATATAACAAGCTTAGAAATTGATGATGTTATAGTAAGTCTAGTAATCGAAGATTACTCAACCTTAAAAGAAGATGAGATTGAGGCTGCCATTTTAAAAGAGCGTCAGCGAATGTTAATTGGGTGCGGATATCGTTTCTTCGACCTGATTCGCTTTAACAAAGTGCCAGACAATACAATTCTTTCTGCGCAAGATGTTGCAAATGGCGCAGCGTTTTGGCCTTTGTCCGAACAAAGCCTAATGGATAATTCATTAACACAAAATAGTTACTGGTCGGACAAATAATTGCAAGCGAAACGCTTCTGTTATCATCGGCATTGATTTAAATTGAAAAAATTAGAAAAATGAAGACAGTAATAAACAGGATTTACCTGTTATGTATAATGATTATGGTGTCACTTCAGCTCATGGGGCAAAATCCTGTAAAAGGAAAAGTGATCGATAAAAACGGAGAACCCATGGTTGGTGTTACCATTCAGGTAAAAGGAACCATGGTTGGAACTGCAACTGACTTTAATGGTGAATTCAGTATTCCTGCAAAAGATAAAGATATATTGGTATTATCTTTCATTGGTTACGAAACAACCGAAGTTGCATATAATGCCGCAACTCCGTTAAAGATTGTACTCAAGGAAACAACTACTCAGCTTGAAGATGTTGTTGTTGTTGGTTATGGTACTCAAAAACAACATGAGGTTACAGGGGTATTAACTACTGTTGATATGGATAAGCTTACAGAAACACATGCAACCGAGTCTGTTGAAAACATGCTACAAGGACGAGTTGCAGGGGTTAACATCCAACTTAATTCTGGTGAACCCGGAGCAAAACCAATGGTTATTATTAGAGGACTAGCTGCCGTTACCCGTGAAGATGGAGCTGCTGTTTCAGAACCACTTTATGTAGTAGATGGTGTACCTATCATATCAAGAACAGGTGATGAATTTGCTGTAACAAGTACCAATGTATTGGCCGATTTAGATCCTAGTGACATTGAAGATATGGTAATTCTTAAAGATGCTTCTGCTGCTGCAATTTACGGTTCAAGGGCAGCTAATGGAGTTATTCTTATTACTACGAAAAAAGGTAAAAGAGGGCGTCCCCAAATTAATTTCAATGTAAGATATGGTGTAAACTTTGTTCCTAAATTAAGAGATGTGGCCGGAGGTGTTAAAGAACGTGAGCAAGTACAACGCCTATATGACTTGTATGCACCACATGGAGTAAGTATGCCAGCTATGTACACCGATATTACCAATCCTTTTTACAATAACTCTTCCGACTGGCAAGATTATTTATACAATACATCTATTACACAAGCCTATAATGGTTCTGTTCGCGGAGCTGGAGATTTTGGCCAATACAGTGTAAGTTTAGGCTATATGGATAGCGAAGGTATTTTATTTAACTCTGGCTTTGAGCGTTACAATACATTAGCAAATACCACATTTAATGCTTTAAACAATAAGCTATCTGTAAATACAACTTTGGCATTATCCAGAACAGATCAAAGCAAGAGTCCGGATGCCTTGTCGACCAATTATTCTTCTTTATATCCATTACCTAATAGTCCTAATCTACAAGGTATTGATGTTTATGGTATAGGTCAGGATAAAAACATTAATGATCGTATTCGTTTCAGTACAGATGCAACTATCGATTTAGCTAGTTTTCTTACTTATAATATCCGATATAGTTATGAGTACACCAGAGCTTCCCGAGATAAATACAACGAAAACAGAAGAACATCGCAAACTTATAACAGTAGCGTAGTTGGAGAAGCAAGCAACATGCTATTTCAAAACACTTTAACTGTAACTCCCAAAATAGGAACTAATCATAATGTTAGTTTGCTTTTAGGTCAAAGTGCTGAAAAATCAGAGCAAGATTACACTTACGTTGGATCCTTGCACTCTGTTCCTGGTGAAGAAAAGATACTTGATCCGGCAACTATGTCTTATGTATTAAATAGGCCAATAGGAGACAATATTGGGGAAAGTAATTATGGTGCAAGTACAATTCTTTCATTTTTTAGTAGGTTAAACTACACATTTAAGAAGAAATACATTGTGGGAGCATCTTTAAGAGCTGATGGTTCTTCTAAGTTTGGAGTAGATAATAGATGGGGAATCTTTCCTTCTGTTTCTGCTGGATGGAACTTTGGAGATGAAGCTCCTTTAAAAAATGCAAAGTGGATTTCTAATGGTAAGTTAAGAGCTAGTTATGGTATTTCAGGTACAACCTGGGATCAATCGTACCTTGCTCTTGGAGTAATGGACGGTGGAGCTCTAGACAGATATAATTCAATGTTAAACATCTCGTATGCTGGCAAGTCTGGCTTTACTCCAGCTTGGAAGAAAGGCTTTAGAAACGAAGATTTAACTTGGGTTACGAGTAAAATGACCAATATTGGATTAGATCTTTCATTATTCGATGATAAAATTGAATTCATTATTGATGCATATGAAAAACTAACCGAAGGATTACTATTACCCACATCACTACCAACAACATCTGGATACAACGAAGTATTTCGTAATGCAGCTGATGTATTAAACCGAGGTGTTGAATTTACTCTAAATACTACAGTAAAACCCATCAAAGGCTTTACTTGGAACATGGGAATTAATTTAGCATATAATCAAAACCGTGTAGTTGAGTTACCTGATGGTAATGCTGATATTATTAAAGTAGGAGAAGATGATGATGATTTCCCTTCATCAGGTCAAGAATTTGGTTCTATTGTAAGAGTAGGAGCACCACTTAACGGATTCTTCTTTTACGAGTCGGAAGGTATTTATCAAACCGAAAATGAAATACCTGTAAATCCTAAAACCGGAGAACGTTTAGTTGGTTTGCAAGGTAAAAAATTAGCAATCGGAGATCGTAAGTTTAAAGATCAAAATAATGATTACATTATTGATAAAAACGATCGTGTTTTATGTGGTGATCCAAACCCGGAATGGACTGGTGGTTGGACTAACGATTTCAATTATAAAGGTTTTGGCTTAAACGTCGTATCTACTTTTGTAATTGGAAGAGATATTGTAAATACAGAATTATTAAGAAGGTTATCACTAAAAAAAGGCTTTGCTGGATCTTCCCTTCCTAATTTCGATAATTACTCTATTTGGGAAAAAAGTGGAGATAATGCTAAATATCCTACTTTAAATCCTTGGTCTGATGCCTCTCAAATAATTAAACAGGATTCAGAATACATTGAGGATGGATCCTACTTTAAAGTAAAAACTATTACACTTTCTTATACATTCTCAAAGCGTCTACTTAAGAAATTACCATTTACCCGCACAAAAATTTACTGTACTTTGGATAATGCCATTACTTTCCAAAATTATAGTGGCCCAGATGCTGAATTGGTAACAGTAAATGGTTTCGATGATTCTAATGGGTACCCTATGCGTAAAATGTTATTATTCGGATTGTCTTTAGGTTTATAATTGATGATATGAACACTCTAAGAAAAAGTATACAAATGAAGAACAAAATAATAGCAATAAGTTTGTCAGTATTGACCTTATTTGCAACTGGATGTAGCGATTGGTTGGAAGAGTTACCAACCAATACTGTAACCGAAGATCAAGCCTGGAAAAACGGAGTAGATGCCGAAGGAGCTGTTTCTGCAGCTTTTGCTATATTCCGTAGAGCATTGTCTGGACTAACCAAAAATGATACACCAGCAACAACGCGTAATGGTGCCTGGGGCGATTACTACTTTTGGGGAGACGCTCGATCAGGTGACTGGATTACTCCAAATACTGATGGTGATTGGCAAGCAAGTTTTGAAAATCGTTTAATTGAACGAACGCAACTTGCACCATTAAACAACTGGCGACTTTACTACAGAACCATTGAACAATGTAACTTGGTATTAGAAAAAGTACCTGGAATAAGCGATGGTTTAACCAATGAACGCAAAGAAATATTATTGGCCGAAGCTCGCTTTTTAAGAGCAATGTCTCACTTTTATGCAGCTCGTATTTGGGGAGATGTTCCTTTGAATTTGACTGCTCGTAATGTAAAACCTATTGGTAGAACTCCATTAAAAGAAATAATTCAAACTGTTATAATAGAGGTAGATCAAACCATAGATATACTTCCTTGGAGTAATGGTAATGATAGAAAACTATCAAATGGTAGAGGTACCAAAGGAGCTGCTTTAGCTCTTAAAGCTCATGCACATATGTGGTTAGAAGAATATCAGGAAGCTTCTGATGCCATAGATAAAATAATTACTTCTGACTACTATAAAATTATACCTATTGAATTATTCCGTGATTTATTTGACAAAGGCGGTTCTGAGGAAATGGTATTTGAAATGTTCTACGATAAGGATTTAGGAGAATTTTCTGATTATTATGGTCATATCTTAACCTATTATTTAACAAATCCATATACTTCAAGAGGTAATCTTTCATTGGCAGTTCCTAAAGCAAAAATTCTTGAGATTTTCCCTCACTATGCAGTTGATAAATCAGATAAAAGAGTTCTCGAATTTTTCCAAAGTATCGACTTCTCGGTAAGTTCAGGAGAACTTCGCCCAATATTTAGCGATCCTTTGCAAAATGGAGAAAGAGAAATCATGTTCGCCAAGTTCCGTAAAGTAAAAGACAGAAGCTACAACCAAATGGATGGTCCTGTGCCTGTATTCCGTTATGGAGGGTTGTTACTTCTAAAAGCCGAGGCTGATGCCCGTTTAGGAAATATTCCTGATGCGCTTGCTAATCTAAACATCATTAGAGAAAGAGCTGGTATCGAAAAATTTACAAGAGACGGTCAGGATGTTGTTATTGAAGAGGTTTTGGAAGAAAGGCGTCGTGAATTATTAGGTGAGTATCACAGGGTTTATGACTTAGTTCGTTTAGGCCGTTTGCACGAGTTTAACGAGTTTATATCTGCAAAAGATGAAGAACAAGGAGCAGCTTTCTTCCCTGTAGATCCGGAAGCTTTTGTTAATAATCCTAATATGGTTCAAACCTATTACTGGCAGTTTAATAAATAATTTAAAAAAGATGAAGATGAAAACATATGTGATAATAACATTTTTCGTAGTTATGTTCGCTGCAGTTGGGTGTGATGATGATTATTTTACAGATGGAGGTGTACTTGACGAAAATGTAGGTATACTAGGAGTTTCAACCTTAGATTATCTTAAAAACGAAGGTGCAAAGTACGATACACTAGTTGCACTCATCGAAATGAGTAACCTTGAAACTTCGGTGAATGCAACAGGAAATACTTTTATGATTCCGCAAGATTTTTCTATTTACAACTATCTGCTATTAAAATTGGCTGATTTAGATTCACCTCCAGAAAAATTGGCTGATTTACCTGAGGACATCAAAACTGACATAAAAGAAATTCTTAGAAATTATATTATCCCTGGAAAAGAAATCCTTCGTGAAGAACTGTCTTTAACTTATAGCTTCGAAACAACTTTAGGTGGACAAAAAGCCCGTTACAATATTCTTAGAAGTGATTACTTAGGAAATGTAAATAAAGGTGCCGAATACATTAACTTTTCGTTGGATATTGATCCTGATCCGAAAAACGAAGTATTTATGTCGGTTCGAGTGGTAACTTCAAACTTGAAATCAACAAACGGAGTTGTACACGTACTACAGTCTGATTCTCATACTTTTGGATTTAATTAATCATGAATAAAAATATACTTACAATGAAATCAATCATCATATATCTATTCATATTCGTTTCAACCATCACAATGATAAGTTGCGAAGAAATCCCAGAACCAGGAAGTATCGCACCTGATATTAAATATAAAAACAGAAAGCAATTTGCTATTTCGGGCATGAAACAAACCATTGGGCGATTTGAAGTATCTACTTCTACCCTTCCTTTAGAGTTTTCAATAGTAAATATTAGTGAAACAGATGGTAAGGATGCATCGGCGTTAACAGAAGAAGTTCCTGTAGTTATATACACTGAGGCCATTGATGGTAATGAATCTGCTGAAGAGTTGGCCATGAAAACAAAAACTGTAATGCAGCCAGCTGTAAGCGTAAATCAATATACCGGGCAAATTGAAATTTTAGAAGGTAACAATATCACAGCTGGGGAATATCATTTTGATATTGAAATATCTAACTCTTCTGGTAGTCGCATTCTTAAAGATGCTATCATTATTGAATTTAAAGAATTCGATTTAATTTCCAGCTCATCAGGCATGGCACAAAAACCAGTAATTGAGCGCATTGGAGATACTCCAAACCAAATTCTTTTTGTAGGTCACTTAAATGGAGAAGCTTTACATGGCAATAGAATTGACTTTACTAAAAAACGCTCTGAAGGTTTTGCTGGAACTTTTGTTAACGATACACCTGAAGGAGAAGTTTGGAATGTTGATTTTCCTGTATTGGAATCAAAAACCTATTGTACCTGGAAAGTTATCGAAAATGTAGGTGGAGTTGAAACAACATCCTTCGTAAGTGAAGATTTTGAATTTGTATTAGGCCGTCCTGGCAGTTATGTTATCAAATTATACAAATAAGCTAAAAATGAAGAATCTAAATAGAAATATAAAGCAATTGATAACAACTTTTATATTGTTGTTAGTTTTTGGTTCTGTTGCTATTGCACAAAACAAAAAAGTATTGGTGATTGGGGTAGATGGTTTAATTAATTCGGTAATTGATTATGCATCAACTCCATCAATTGATGAACTAAAAGGGAATGCTACATATAACATGAATGGCTTTGGAGGATCACCTTCTTATTCTTCAACAGGTTGGTCTACTCTATTAACAGGAGTATCACCTACCAAACATGGTGTATTTACAGATAACTCTTTAAATGGAAATCACTTTGACGTTTATCCTTCAATCGTAGACAGGTTAAAAGAAACTAAGCCTACTATTAAAGTTGCCTCAATAGTTAGAGATGCTTATATCAACAATGACTTAAACAGTGCTGCAGATTATAAATTTGCATATAATTCTGATACCGAAGTATTACAAAAGGCAGTAGAATTATTAGGGCAACAAGATCTAGAAGTAGGATTTGTTCAGTTTAATAGCCCAAGAGAAGCTGGTGAAAATGTAGGATACCTTTTAAGAGAAGCTGAATATGTATTAGCTGTTCAAAAAATAGATGAGTATGTAGGTGATATTTTAAATGCTATTAAAGCCAGAGCAAGTTATGATACTGAAGTGTGGTCTATCTTTTTAGTATCAACACATGGAGGTTCTCCAACAGGTGTTTATACTGGTTCTACTCTTGAAGAAATTAATGTTCCAATGATTCTTTCCGGAAATAGTATTGATAACAAATTATACGATGCTTCCTCAATGGATGCTATAAAAGGAGCAGATAACTCATTGGGAATTATTCGTCACGATTCAGGAGAAAAAACCTATGTAAGAGTACCTATAGACGGTACAGAATTACAAGGTATGGATAAATTTACCATAGAAATGTGGATTAAAGCAGGTAGCGATAATTCAAGTGATCCATCTATCATGGGTGATAAGGATTGGGACTCAGGAAGTAATCCTGGATTTATAATATGTAGAAGCGGAAGTTCATGGAAAATAAATATTGCCAACCAAAAACGAGATCGAATTGATGTTGGTAAAACAGGAACTATTGAAGATGGAAGATGGCACCACATAGCGGTTACATTTGATAAAACCAAAGAGTGTATTGTGTATCAAGACGGTGAACAGATAGCATACAAAGCATTAACTTATAAAGAAACAGATGATATGGCGTCGCCATTCAACTATCTATGTTTAGCCCAAGATGGAACCGAAGCGTACCCACATGGTGGCCCCAACTGGTCAGGCTCTTATAACGAAGTACGAATTTGGACTGATGTACTTCCACATGATGTTATAAACAGCTATATGAACCTAAAAGATATTGAAAACACTAATCATCCAAATCTGGCTTCACTTAACCTGTATTTAAAAATGGATGAGATTAAGGGAACTGTTATTACCGACTATAGTGGTAAAGGAAATCATGGTGAATTAGTAGGTCCTGGTGTATACAGAAATCCATACTACTCATTAAAACTAACTGATGTTTACATGAATATATTCAGTCAATTAAACCTTAATGTAAACGAAGATTGGGGTGTAGAAGGAAATGCCTTAAAAGCTGGAGTACCTTATAGATTATTTAAAGTAAATAGATAAAAAATTTAAACAGATGAAAAAGTTAATTTCATTTTCTATTAGAAGCTTGACTTTACTTACATGCTTAGCCATATTAAGTATGCTAAGTGCTTGTGAAGAAGATAAAGTTATTGAGCATGGTTATGATGATATTCAACTAATAGCCGGAAGAGTAGCCGGAACATGGTCAAATCCAACTAATATAGTTACTCCAGAAACTGTTCCTTCAGCAGTTTTTGGTGATATGAGAATTTTATTTACTACTGACGAAAATGGTTATCCTGCAAATTTTATTGCTTCAGGTGCACCTATTGTTTTTAGTATTATACCAGGTACATGGACAGTGAACCAAACCAGTGATAAAATTTCTATTACTTTATCAGAGATTACTCCTGTGGATGATTTCAATATTGAGGTAAATTCAAGTAATCTTGTAATCTCATTTTATATGGGATGGGAAAACACTGAAACTGGAGAAAAAGGCGAAGGAGAATTTAGTGCTACACTAAGCAGACAGTAAAAATTCATTGTTAAAATAGTTAGTTTCAACGGTTCATTTTACTTATGATAAGATGTACCGTTTGCTATTTTAAAAAACATACTATACCCTATTACTTATTTACCAGCTTATAAAATAAGAAACACTTTAAGCCTTTATACTTCATTTTATTCTTGCGATTTAATCCCTCAATTTCTTTAATTGTTCATGATTATTTAATAAATATGGTATTCACGAACTTTCGTCTCACATCAATTTCGTCTCTTCTGAGAACTTAATTCTCTCAAAATAATTAGCTGCTCTGAACGTTGTTTCACAAAAAAAATTTAAACAGCTTCTAATAAATAGAAAAAAACAAAAGGTTAACCTTAATAGATTAACCTCTTTTATTCTTTATTATTATGGCTTTCAATTAAATGGAATATTATTTCTTAAAAAACATTTTTTACTTTTAAAAAATAAGCAGATCCGCTATTATAGTTAAACTCCTCATCCCCACATGCACCTACCACAATATCAAAATCAGAAGTACTTACCGAGTAACCAAAGTAATCATTTGAATCCCCATCTGAAGCAGTTAATTTCGCATGCTGCCTCCAACCTTTTTCTTGTTTTTTAAATATATAAACAGAACCACTTTCCGAACCTTTATCATCATCATTATAAGCACCAACTACAATTTTGTTATCTGAAATACTTACAGAGTATCCAAAACAATCAGAATAAGTCCCATCAGAGGCAATTAGTTTGGTTGACAGTCTCCATTCTGACTCCTGTTTTTCAAACACATAAGTTGCACCTCCTAAATTACCATTTCCATATGCTCCTACCGCAATTTGGTTTCCTGATATACTAACTGATTTTCCAAAATAATCATTACGTGCAGCATCAGGAGCAGTTAAATTAGATGATTGCACCCAGCCTGATTCTTGCTTTTCAAATACATATACAGAACCTTTAAAATTATTACCCCTATAGGCTCCAACAACAATCTGATCATTTGAGATACTTACAGAATGGCCAAAATAATCATTCTCTTCATCACAAGAAGCTGTCAATTTCTCTGTTTGTATCCATCCAGATGCTTTTTTTTCAAACACATACACAGAACCTTTACCATTATCATCTTGATCAGCTCCAACTATAATATAATCTCCTGATATACCTACTGAATAACCGAAGTAATCATAACTACTACCATCTGAAGCTGTTAGTTTGGCTTTTTGAATCCATTTAGATTGATGTTTTTCAAATACATATACCGAACCACTTTTAGAACCCTTATCATCATCTCCATATGCACCAACAATAATCTGGTTACCAGATATACTTACAGACTGTCCAAAGTAATCATAACTATTACCATCAGCAGCTGTTAGATGTGCTATAGGTTCCCAGTTTGTACCATTATTGTGGTATACCAATACTGCTCCTTTACGTCCTGAACAAGAAGGTGCTCCTACAACAGCATAATTACCATCTATAGCTGTGGATTTTCCAAATTCCTCAGCTTTATACTTTCCCATCTGTGTTGGCAAAAACTTATCTATCTTATAAGATTGTTGTGCACGAACTGAGATATGAAATATAAATATCCCTAACATTAAAAATAAAATATTTTTTATCATTATATTTTTGAATTATTGACATTTTTAGTTAAATTATCTGATCCAAAAATATATGTTATGTTTTATTTAGAAGAGGAACAATAAGATATGTTTATAAACATACTTAATTCTTACATTAAATAATCAAATAGTATCATAAACGTTCAATTGCTATACATTGCAAAACTAATTAAAGCAACATAATCTAATTAATCACTATTCTTATTTTTCATATTTTATTTTACGTACTACTTTTCTGCATTTTTTGTTTTTGACCTGTATTTTATTTATGTAAATTCTAAAACTTATATTTCCAATAGTTGTAATTTTGGGGATTAATAAGTGAGAATTTCTACTTATTAGGAAATCTTCACTCTATGTAATAGAGAGATCTTTGAAAAATACATTATTTTCTAAACAAATATTTTAATTGGCTATTTTTATCATTAGTTCGTTATATTTTATACACACCTGACTTTCTGCATGTTGAAAACAAATCAATTTTACTTATAAGGAGTTGACTTTATGTGATATGTAGTTCAGTTTTTTGCTCTATGTCTAAGATATAATGATCTACTATTTACATAAATAACTTTTTTTGCTTCATTGCTAACCAAAACTACCCCATCCCCATAACATAATCAGCTAATTTTCAATTATTTTATACCATAATTCAATAAAATTATTTATCTTTTATCTGTATATAAACTTATAACTTAAATTTCTTATTTGTTATACATGAAACTTACCCCTTTACTAATACTACTTTCAACTATTATATATGGTCAAGAAAAAAAAAGCGTTGAAGCACTTCTAATTCCATCTCCACTCAAAATTGATGGGATATTGAACGAAGAATTCTATCAACAAGTACTCCCAGCTAAAGATTTTATGCAGTTACAACCCAATAATGGAGATCCTTCTTTTCAACCATCTGAAGTGTACTTTTTTTATGACCAAACTTCAATTTATGTGGGAGCTATGCTTTATGACAATTCTCCTAATAAAATATATAACTATTTATCTGCCAGAGATAATATTGGAATGTCTGATTATTTTGGCGTTTATTTTGACCCCTACAACAAAGGTCAATTGGCTTATGGCTTTTTTATAACTCCTGCTGGCGTCCAAACAGATATGAAAGCAATTAAAGCTGAATTTGATAAAGAAGACGGCAATTGGGATGCAGTTTGGCAAAGTAAAACCCGAATTACAGAAGATGGTTGGGTAATTGAAATGCGCATTCCATATTCTGCCCTGCGTTTTCCAGATATTGAAGAACATACATGGGGATTAAATATGTTTCGAAATATAAGACGATACAACTCAAATAACTCTTGGAGTTTTATTGATAGACGAGTATCCGGATTTATTCATCAGCAAGGTGAACTCAAGGGTATAAAAAACATCACTCCTCCTCTGCGTCTGTCTTTAACTCCATACCTTGCGACATATATTGAAACTGAAAGAGGTGATTCTGATTCGGAATTAATTTATAAAGGTGGGATGGACTTAAAGTATGGTATTAACGAAAGCTTTACTTTAGACATGATGCTTATTCCTGATTTTGGACAAATACAATCTGATGACAAACAACTAAACCTCTCTCCTTTTGAACTTTATTACGACGAAAAAAGACAGTTTTTCACCGAAGGAACTGAATTATTCCAGCGAGGTAACATCTTCTATTCCAGACGCATTGGAGGCACCCCTAAATTTGCTGATAAAGCAGAAGATGAATTAAAAAATCATGAAATAGTGGATTATAATCCTACAACCACAAGGCTTGCTAATGCAACAAAAGTTTCTGGTAGGACATCAAAAGGTTGGGGATTTGGCTTTTTAAACGCTATGTCTTTGCCATCCAATGCAACACTTAAAGACACAATTACTGGAAAAAAAAGAAATATATTAATTCAACCATTTACTAATTATAACACCTTTACTATCGATAAGTCTTTAAAAAACAACTCCTACATCAGTTTTATTAATACTAATATGTCCATGGCTAATAATCCCTTTTTAGCCAACGTAATAGCCACCGAGTTTCAACTACGTGACAAAAGCAAAAAATTTGCCATTAGTGGAAAAGGAGGATTCAGCTATCGTAAAGAATCCGAAAACGAAAATGAATCTGGAGGTTATGCTGAATTGAGATTACGAAAAAATAATGGAAAACTTCATTTTGGAATTATTGAACGTCTTTATTCAGAAAACTTTAATCCTAACGATATGGGCTATTTACGCCGAAGTAATACGCTTACCACAAACAGTTATATTGAATATCATATTTTTAAGCCATTTAACATATTTAGAGAATTGCATACTGGTATATTTTGGGATTACGATAGAATTTTTAATCCTAGCGATAAACTTATGCACGATATAGGTTATTGGATTAGCATGCTTTTTAAAAATAATTATCGTGCCAATTTCAACATAGGTATTGGTAGCGATCAAAATAATTATCACGAAACACGTGTAAAAGGTCGTTACTTTAAATCTCCCTATCACATTTGGAGCAATATCAACTTAAGAACCGACCACCGAAAGAAACTTAGCTTTAATACGCATGTTGGAGGTTATAACCACCCTAGCATCAAAGAATATGTTTATTGGATAGGATTTGGCTCTGATATTAGAATTGGTCAACACATATATTTTGAGTACGATTTTAACATTGAAGATGATATTGATGAAACGGGTTATGTAGAAAAAACTGACGATGATAAAACCATATATTTTGGTTTACGAAATGTACATTCTTTAGAAAATCAATTGAAGGTCGACTATACATTTAATAACAAGTTAAGCGTTGCTTTTCGGGGACGTCATTATTGGTCTTCAGTAGAGTATAGAGAGTTTTATCAACTTCAACTAGATGGAAGTTTACAAATTGACGACCTTTATAAAGAAAATCATGATAACAATCTAAATATTTTTAATATTGATATGATTTTGAAATGGATATTCGCTCCCGGATCAGAGCTATCTGTATCATGGAAAAACGCTATTTTTGAAGAAGATGACTATCCTATTTATAGTTTCAATGACAATTTAAGTAGAATATTCGAATCTAATGCGACAAATACTTTTTCGCTAAAAGTATTATATTACATTGATTACCTGACACTTAAAAACAAACTTAAAATTTAATATTTTATAATTTGTAAAGACTAAATCGAACTAATTAATTAATATATACGTAACATATATTTAACCCTAACGTAAACATTAAACTATGAGAGTTAACTTACAATGCTTTGATTAATAAAAGAGAATCCAAAATTGAAAAAATCTAACATACTTCTAATCTTATTTATTTTTACATTCATTTCCTGCAAACATAAAAAGGAAACTTTAATTGCATTTTCGTACCCTGATGATAGAGAAGGATGGGGCAAAATATTAAGAGAAGAAGTATTTAATGAGTTTAATTTGTATGCCGAGGACGGAATGCAACTTTTAGCCAAGAGCGCAACTGGAGATAAGCAAATACAAGTTGAAATTTTAAATGATTTTTATAACCGGGATGTAGATATTTTAATTCTTTTTCCATCAGACTCATCTTATCTAAAAAAAACAATTGAAAAATTTTACGAGAAAGGTATTCCGGTAATAATCCTAGATAGGAAAATTTACACAGACAAGTTCACTCAATTTATAGGGCACGATAACAAATCAATTGGAGAACAAGCAGGTCAATATTCTGCTAAATTATTAGATTATAAAGGATCTATACTCGAAATACATGGAGATAAAAGCAGTTCTACAGCTTTTGATAGATCTATAGGTTTTCATAATATAATTGATAAGCATCCAAATATTCAAATAGAGCATGAGTATGATGGCTATTGGCGCAAAGAAGAAGTACAAACCCGATTAGATAGTATACTTAATACAGGTTATATACCCGATTTAATCTATTCGCATAATGACAATATGGCGAAGTGGGCACTACCAATATGTAAAAAATACGATATTAAACCATTGTTTGTAGGTATTGATGGTTTGCCTGATAAGGGAGAAGGACTAGAAATGATAAGTGAAAATAAGTTAGATGCAACTTTTTACAACAGACCTGGTGGAGATGTTGCAGTGCAAAATGCCTTTAAAATTTTAAAAGGTAATAAACTACCTAAGTATGAAATGTTAGCTTCATTTCCAATTGACAAGAACAATATTAATAGTATTAAACTGGGATTTAAACAATATAATAGTCAAATTGAAGATATAAAAATTTTACAAAGTAAACTTAATATTTCTGTATTTCAATTTAAACGGCAACGCGTTGTTTTATACATTTCATTAGCTATTATACTACTTTTGTCAATGGGAATAATCTTATTGTATTTATTTCTAAGACAGAAAAGAAAATATATTCAGATTATTGAAAAACAAAACCGAATAATAGAAGGACACTTAGAAGAAGAAAGCAGCCTGCTAGAAGAACTTTCTTGTCAAAATGAATCTCTTGAATTATATAAAAATAAACTAGAACAATTAGTAAAAGAAAAAACTGATAATCTCCAAGTTGCACTTGGAAAAGCTAATGAATCAGATAAACTAAAATCTAGTTTTTTAAATAACTTTTCTCATGAAGTACGCACTCCATTAAACTCTGTGATAGGTTTTTGTGATGTTTTATTTGATAGAAATTTGAATGAAATTCAAATTAAACTTTGCTTAAAAAATATTAAAGCAAGTGGAAAAGAATTACTGAAACTAATTAACAACCTGCTTGAAGTGTCTATTATTAGTACATCTAAAATTGAGATATCGAATAATACTATAGTTGTTAACGACTTACTAAAAGATTTATATGAGCATTGTTTAATAGAATGTGATGAAATTCTGGAAAAGAAAAACGAAAAAATAGAGTTTTATTTAAAACAAAACGATTTAATAAATAAGACTATTAACTCAGATCCTAAAAGATTAAAACAGCTTGTAACTTACTTAGTTGATAACGCAATTAAATATACGCATACTGGATTTGTTGAAATAGGTGGTTTAGAATTAGATGATGGCAATATTAGATTTTATATAAAAGATACAGGTATAGGAATAGAGGAATCAAATCATAATAAAATATTTGAAAAATTCATTAAGATCGATTCTAGCAACGACATACTATATAGAGGTATGGGAATTGGACTTTTTATTGCTAATAACCTTGCTGAGATTCTGAACACAAAAATCCAGTTAAATTCAACTTCAGGCAAAGGTTCCACTTTTTATTTTGATATTCCAGTATTAAATGGTGCAAGCTCAATGTAAAACAATACCCAATTTCTATTTTACATATATCACATAGAAAAAAACAGACATGTAGATTCTTCAGCATTTTTTCAACTCTTCGCTTTTTTAAGTTACTTTTGCAAGCCATTAATAATTTTTAAATACTAATTAAACTATGAGGAACGTGAATTATTTCGCACTTTTACTTTTCTTATTTATCTCAACTTTTATTAATTCTCAAACACCTGTTGGTAATATCATTGATGTTAATGGAATTCCCTTAAATGGTTATCTTGATGCATTAACTTATTCTCCTGAAAAAAAGATAGATGTTACCCATGATTCGGATAGTTACGAAATTGGACATTATTATAATGCTTCTGGAAATAAAATTGAAGGGTATATAAAGTTTGAAAATGATAAAGTATGGTACAGAAAGGAAAAGAAAGGAAAAAAAACAAAACTGTTTCCCGAGGAAATCAAGCAATTGGTTATTGGTACCGATTCATTTTTTGTAATAGATAAGTTTTACTTTAAGAACCGAATTAAAGAAAAACCTGAATTCGTTCAGTATATTACTACTATAAACAATATCACATTTGCAAAGCACTATCATTTTGCTTCAAAAATGAACAGTTATGCTGAGCCAATAACTGAAACATTTTTAATAAAAACACCTGGTAATGATATATGGGAGAATTTCCCAAATAATCTGAAATTTAAAGAAAAAGCGTTAAAGCATTTTAGCTACATACCTTATGTAAAAAGGAAAATCGAAAATAAAGAATATGAAAGTAAGGATATGTTATCAGTTATTAAAATGGCTGATTATTTAAATAGATACAATAATAAAAGCAAGATATATTTTGACAAATACTGGCAAGAAGTTAGCTTCAAAAGTAAATCAAAATACTATGCCAAAATAATTGACAAACAAGATTCTATTTGGGCAATGGAATATTACAATGGAAGTACTAAGTTATATACTGCCAATTATTCGTCATTCTATCCTAATAAGAAAAATGGAAACTTCACCTGCTATTATCCTAATGGTAAAGTAAGGCAAATAACATTTTATAATAATGATGAAGCCCAAGAGGTACAAACCTTTACACAAGAAGGAAAACTCTTAACACATTACTTATGCTCCAAAGAGGAAAAAACCAGATTAACATATAATGTATCTGAACCTAACAATACACCTATAATCTTCAATAACACATTGCCTTACATGTATAAAAACGATGGTGGATATAAATCTCAAAAAGCCTCAAAGCTAGACATAAGGTATACTTATATAAAAGGTAATGAAGACAATAATTTAATTCTCAAAGAAGGAGGATACGCTGAAACAGATGTTTATGATAGCATAACTGAAATAAATTACTTTTTCCGCTTCAATGATGTTAGGTTAAAAGAAATGTACCGTTTACACAATACTGATACTATATTTCAGATAGCCTTAGCAAATAATAAATTTCCAATTAAGAGATTACAAAATAGGTTCAATAATTTTATATCAGGAAAAGATTATGATAATGCATTAGCTGAAAGTGCCCAAGGAAAAGTATTAGTTGCTTTTTTAATTGACTATAGGGGAAAAATTAATAATTATCGCGTTTTGAATAAACTGCACCCCGAAATTGATGTTCTTGTGGAAAAATTTTGTAAAGAAATGTTGCACCCCACTAACATAACAACATTTAAACCTTATAAGAAAGGTAAAACAAAATTCTTTAGCGAAGTAATTATTCCTATAGACTTTAATATAAATAGGTTCTACCGAAGACCGGTTAATTACTATCACAATCACTGGATGCATCAACAATGGCATATGCAACAAATGCCAAAATTTAATATTCCTACTTCATCGTTTAGCGGATTCTAAAAAAACAAAAAGAGCTATTAGATTCGTAAGAAATAATAGCTCTTTTTTATTTTTTATACAACTAACAATACTTTCTAATCAATTGTCAGCTGTTTTCGTATCTTATTATGAACAATCTTTGAGATATTATCATACGAATTTGATTCTGGCATAACGGGTTCTAGAAACTCCACCATTACCCTTTTAAAAGGCTTAGGAAACCAACTTCCTTTAGGCAAAGCATCGTAAGCCCCCGTAATTGAAACAGGCACTATAGGTACATTAAGCTCTCTACTTAATATGGCAAATGTCTTTTTAAAATCACCTAAATTACCTGTCACCGTGCGCGTACCTTCTGGAAATATTATCAAATTCTTATTCTTCTTTAAGGCCTCTCCCATCTTCTGAATAGATTTTTTCAAATCTTTATTTAAATCCATAATGATGATATTATTCCTATTAGCTAAAAACTTTAACCATTTTTTTCGAATATGTTTTTCTTTAGCATAGAAATAAGTATTCTTAATTGTTTTATTTTTTAAAAACGATGCAACAAACAAACCATCGAAAAAACTTTGGTGGTTTGGAGCTATAATACATGGTTCATTTGGAATATTTTTTAATCCCTTTCCCTTTAAACCAAAATAAAGGCTAAAAAATGCTTTTGATACTTTTACAAAAGCCCTACCCGTAAACCAAGTTTTAGGTAACGAAAGAGGTACTTTTTCCTTTAATATTTTAGTCCAGTCAATTTTCTCCACCTCAATCTTACTCCTGTGTTCCTCAATGTATTCACTTAGTGCTAAAACACTCTTGAATTTAACCAATTCAACCGGCTCTAAGTCAACCCCAAAACTGGATTTTAGAAAAACCTGTAAGCTTACTTTATCTAAAGAATCAAGCCCCAAATCCATTTCCAGATGATACTGAGGCATCACTTTTTTACCTTTTTCTTGTTCTAGGTAATCGGCAATAATATTATACTCTTTACTATCTATATTTATCTCTTGGCTATCATCTGCAATTGTTTCACATTCCAGCTCTGCCAACATAAACCTTCTTATCTTTCCTAAGCGAGTACGAGGCAATTCACCATCAAACACCGTAAAATCAGTTACCTTTTTATAAGAAGCACAACTTTGATTGTATTTATCAAATACTTCCCACTTTATCTGCTGGTGAAGTTCAGAAATATTCTCATATTTCGTTTTTAATTCATCAGTTGCAACTACAATCGCTTTAAATTGATCTCCAGATTGATATACACCAACTTCTTTAACAAATGCTGCATAATGCTCTAATTTTTGCTCAATCTCAACAGGATTAATATTTTTACCATTAGATAAAATTAATATTTCTTTTTTGCGTCCAGTAATAATTAAATAACCCTCTGTGTCGAAATATCCCAAATCACCAGTATAAAGCCAGCCATCCTTAAGTACTTTGTTAGTTTCCTCTGGCTGATTATAATACCCTTGCATTACATTCTCTCCTTTTACAACTATTTCTCCGTCCCTAATTTGTACATCACACTTTGGTAAAGGAAATCCTGGCGAACCAACCTTTATATGCCCAGGACGCGTAAAGGTTATCATAGGTGCAGCCTCCGTCATACCAAATCCTTCAAGTACATCAAAACCCAAAGTTCGGTAATCTGCTCCTACTTCTTTATCTAAGGCAGCTCCTCCTGTTACAATATAGCGGATATGACCACCAAACTTTTTATGTACAGCTCCAAAAATAAATCTCGAGAATGACTTTGAGTGAAGTTTTTCTGCAATCGTAAATAACGCACTAGCAACTTTACTTTTATTTATTTTATCTTTTATCCCTTTACGAATTGCAGTAAATAACCTAGGTACACCAATTAATAAAGTTACTTTATTTTTTTGCAACGTTTCTATAATATCTTCTGATGCCATAGAAGGCGACATTGCAATAGTAGCACCCATAAACAAAGGCATTACCATAGTTCCTAAGAGTGGAAATATGTGGTGCAAAGGTAATAAAAGCAACACTCGATCATTCGAACTATATATTTTTACATCTATTGATACAGCATCAATATTTACAAGTAAGTTGTTAAATGATAACATTACTCCTTTAGGACTCCCTGTTGTACCTGATGTATAAATAATTACAGCCGTATCTTGCTTATTGGGATTAATTACAGGAAACTCTGTATAACGCTCAACATTTTCCTCTTCATAACTGTCAATAAGTATAACTTTGGGCGAATAATCAACCTGCTTAAGTGCCTCATCTAAATCAGAGCTTTTTTCCTGAGACACAAAAATAACCTCTGGTCTGCAATCATTTAAAATATATGCAACTTCATTTACTGTACACATAAAATCAACCGGAACAACAATTGAGTTATTATTCCAAGCTGAATAGAAACTATATATCCATCCTAAACGGTTCTCCGAAAAAATTCCTACTTTATTTGTTTCTGCTGAATTATATAATGAAGAATATAGTTGAACTTTCTTCCCCAACGTATTATAAGCAATAGTTTTCCCCGAATTTACTATTGCAGTTTTCTCTCCCTGTTGTAAAAACATACACATTCAATAAGTTAATAGCTGCCAAAGATAAATAATTTCCTCACGTCAATACCAAAAAATAAACCAGACATGTAAAATTTAACATTGGAATGATTTATATTCTATTTGTAAATTCTCTTACTAATTACTTAATTTAAAGTTGTATTTTTTTTGCTCATCAATGCTTAAATTTAATTACAAATAGCTAATTATTGAATTTAAAACTGATAAAACTATTAAGTTTTTAACATATAGGTTGATGATTAAAAACTCTTTGTCATTGAGTTCCTTAAACTTGATACTAAATTTTAAACAGATGAAGAAAGTATATATTTTTTTAGCAGATGGTTTTGAGGAAATTGAAGCCATAACACCAATAGACGTTTTAAGAAGAGCTGAAATAGATGTGATTACTGTATCAATATCTAACAAAAAAGAAGTAACAGGTGCTCGAAAAATTACTATTGTTGCTGACAGTGTATTTGATGAATGTAATTTCTCTGATGCAGATTTACTTGTTCTTCCAGGTGGTATGCCTGGTACTTTAAACCTTAATCAACATGATGAACTAAAAAACTTATTAGTTGATTTTGCAAATAAAGAAAAATTAATTGGTGCAATTTGTGCTGCTCCTTTAATACTAGGAGGTAAAGGATTACTTAAAGGAAAGAATGCAACATGCTATCCAGGATTTGAAGACAAATTACTGGAAGCTAAACATACCGGCTCTCCACTTGAGGTTGACAATAATATTATTACAGCAAAAGGGGTAGGTGCTGCAATGAAGTTTGCCTTACAATTGGTTACTATGTTAAAAGACGAATCTTTAGCTAAAGAATTGGCTGACAAGATGGTAGTTGAATAATATCCTAACCTTTCCAAAAGTTTAATATTTGGAAAGGTTCTTTTTCTGTCTATTTTTTCTTATCTGCATCTTTAATCCATTCTTCAACTTCACCACTATAAGAAATAGTACTGCGATTATTACTTATAATGCTTAACGAAACACTACTCTTCCCTATTACTTCCAGAAGACATTGATACCTATCATTTTCACCTTTTATTGTAAATTCAATAGTAATTTTTTGTTTACTCTTATCCACCTTTATTTCTTTTTTCGTCATAATGTCCTTTGAGTAAAAGCCTCCTCTCTCCCATTGCGAAGTCTGATATGCCCTTCCAAAAAAAGGCATGTGTAAAAATGCACTATCGTTAACTATTCTTAAATAATTAGGATTAGATATTAAATTAACACTCCCAAATCCTACCGGGTAAGCCCAATCTGCTACAAATTCAATTGGCTTTTCTTCAATCATAGTCACTAAATCCTCAAAAACCTCTAACTGTTTTAGCCTCTTCTTCGTTTTTTTGTCCAATTCCTCTTGACACAACATATTTGTACAAAAAGAAAGCAATACTACACTTAAAAACATTTTTACCAACGTAGCCATAACTTAAAAAATAAAAGGTTTCGCTATTTTTGCGTCAAAATTAATACCATAAGATACGAATAATGGCCATTAAGGGCAAGATAGGAGACTTTTCAACTAAGTGTTTTGTTTGTGATAAGAAACTGAAAGAAATTAAGCATAAAAACTTAGTGACTAAACTACCTGTATGTGAAAACTGCGCAGGTACGAAACATGAAAAAATTAAAGAAAAAGAGGCTCTTGACTCGTTAGCTGATGGCTTTGTCTGTGGATGTATTTAACAGTGATTAACTATCAATGATTCCTGCGTATTACAGAGTATTCATTGATAACTATTTACTGGTAACTGATAATTGTTTATCGTTTACTGATCACTGTTCATTGATAACTGATATTTGAAAAGAATGAATTATTTATCTGTTGAGAATTTAACCCATCATTGGGGCGATATACGATTATTTAATAACCTGACTTTTGGTATTTCCGAAGGACAAAAAGTAGGATTAATTGCCAGAAATGGAACGGGAAAAACTACTTTACTCAATATTTTAGCCCATGTAATTCCTGCAGAAAGTGGTGAGGTCACTTACCGTAAAGGTATTAGTGTAGGGTATTTACCTCAAATTCCTGAACTAAATGAAGAAAACACTGTTATTGAGGAAATCTTTGCTTCAGATAATCCACAAGTCACTACTATTAAAGCTTATGAAAAAGCATTGGCAGATGGTAACCATGACGAATTGGGTAATTTAATAGAGGAGTTGGATAAACTAAACGCCTGGGATTTTGAAGCTCGAATTAAACAAATCCTTTCGCAATTAAAGATTACAAACTTTGATCAACCCATAAGCCAACTATCTGGAGGACAAAAGAAAAGAGTAGCGATGGCTAACATTTTAATTAATGAGTCAAATTTCTTAATTCTGGATGAGCCTACCAACCATTTAGATTTGGAGATGATTGAATGGTTGGAAGGTTATCTGGAACGATCAAAATGTACTCTTATGATGGTAACACACGATCGCTATTTTTTGGATCGTGTTTGTAACGAAATGATTGAGCTGGCCGATCAAAGTATTTATCATTACAAAGGTAACTATCAACTATTTCTTCAAAAAAGAGAAGAACGTATTCAAACCCATAATGCACAGGTTGAAAAAGCTAAAAACTTATTAAAAACTGAGCAGGATTGGATGAATCGTATGCCACAAGCTCGCGCCACCAAAGCCAAATACCGCATTGATGCTTTCCACGAATTAAAAAAGAAAGCTCATAGTGGAATTACAGAACAATCCATGAATCTGGATATCAAAGCTGCAAGGCTTGGCAAAAAAATCATTGAGTGCCATAATCTAAATAAATCGTTTGGTGAGTTAAAAATATTAGACGATTTCAATTATAAATTTGCTCAGGGCGAAAAGGTTGGTATAATAGGAAAAAACGGTACTGGAAAATCTACTTTTTTAAATACAATAACGGGTGCACTTGAACCAGACACGGGTTATATTGACACTGGAGAAACTGTTGTGATAGGATACTATCGTCAATCTGGTATGAAAATAGATCCAACAAAAAGAGTGCTGGATGTAATTTCTGATATCTCTGAACATATTACTTTAGGTTCAGGTAATTCAATGAGTCCAGCTCAATTTCTTCGACACTTTATGTTTAACAATGAAATGCACCATGTATTGGTAGATAAACTAAGTGGAGGAGAAAAGAAAAGACTATATCTAATGACGATATTAATAAAAAATCCTAATTTCCTGATTTTAGATGAGCCCACCAACGACCTTGATATCTTTACTTTAAACCTTTTAGAGGAGTATTTACAAAATTTTAAAGGTTGTGTTGTTATTGTTTCGCACGACAGGTATTTTATGGATAAAATAGTAGATCACCTTTTTGTTTTTGAAGGACAAGGGGTAATTAAAGATTTCCCTGGGAATTATTCTATTTATCAAGACTTTAAAAAGGAAGAAGAAAAAACTAAAGCTAAAAAGGAAAAATCGCAAAAAGAACCACAGAAAGCTACCACCGTAAAGGATAAGCCTCGTAAACTTTCGTTTAAAGAAAAGAAAGAAATGGAGCAACTGGAAAAGGAAATGGAAGAATTAAATGAAGAGAAATCTGCCATTGAAGAAGCTCTAAACTCTGGTACATTAGATGCCGATACATTAACTGATAAATCTAAACGAATTAGTGAGGTTATTGATTTGTTGGATGAAAAAGAAATGCGTTGGCTTGAATTAAGTGAAATTGGAGAATAGAAAAATTTAAATACTTATCCTGGCTAATTATTTTCAATAATAAATCAATCAGGATAAGTAAATACTATAAATATCTTAAGCAAAGAATTATTTCTTTTTACTAATTCTTTTTTTACTAAAAATTTGTTTAATCCTATTTAAAAAGCCAATCTTAGTTTTCGTTTTAACATCAGCTTCCACAATTGTTAAATCAAATTTATCAATAGCCTTATCTAATATTACAGCTTGGTTTTGAAGTTCAATTGCACTAGCTGTCAATTCTTCTGCCTGCGCTGCATTATCCTGCGTTTTACTATTTAACGAATTAATAGCATTATTTACCTGCTGAACTCCACTATTTTGTTGCTGACTTGCTGCTGATATTTCCTGAATAAGTTCACTCGTTTGCTGTATTTCTGGTACTATCGACATAAGTTTATCACCTCCTTCGGTTGATAATTCAACACCTTCTATCGATAACTTACTAATTGTTGTACCCGCTACCTTACTATTCTCAGCTAATTTTCTTACTTCTGATGCCACAATAGAAAAACCCCTACCTGCCGATCCTGCTCTTGCTGCTTCTACCGAAGCGTTTAATGCCAGGATATTGGTTTGCAAGGCAATGTCGTTAACAGTTTTAACTTCCTTATTGATTTGCTGAGATTTTTCAACAACTAATCCAGTTTCTTCTGCTACTTTTTGAATTCTTTGAAAAGCGTCTTCCGCTTTTTCGTTTGTAATCCTTGCATTTGAGGTACTTTGTTCAATACTTGCCAACATTTCTTGCATTGTAGAACTAATTTCTTCTACAGAAGCGGCCTGATCATTTGCACTAGTAGATAATTGTTGAGAACTTATTTTTAACTGTGAAGATGTATTATTTAAATATTCAACTCCCTTTATTATATCTGAGATAGAATCTCTTAACATATTTATCATTTGTTGAAACGAAACTGTTAGCTTACCTATTTCATCTTTCCTGTTCAAGAAATTATCTTTTAGCTTAACACCAAGGTTACCGGCAGATATTTCACTAACCACTCTTACAATTTCACCAATACCTTTTGTTATAGATTGAGTTATATAATACCCTGTGCCAATTATAATAAACATCACCAATAAAATAAGCGATATAACAAGAGTTAAAGCATTATTCATTTTTTGTTTATGGCTAGATCTTAAATCTCCTGATATGCTATTTAACCCTTTTACAACTTTAGGAACAAATGAAATTGATTTACTAAAATGAAATCTTAATTCACTAGAAACCTTAACAAACTCATTATTTGTCTCAATCATTTTATTTAAAATATCAGAACATCCCATTTTATCTTTTTTCGTAAAAAGTATGCCTGAATCATTTTCAATATTTTTTTTAAGATTAACAAGTAAGGATGATTGAGAATTTTCTTTTTTGGACTTCCCTGGTACTCTCCTATAAATCAAGAACGTAGATTCCAATTGACTTATTCCCTGAATATATTGAAATTCTTGTTTATTTATTGCTAACCTATGGTTATTTTTCTCTAACCTCCTTTTGTATACCTTTTTTAAATTATTTACATTTTTTATTTGTACTGTAATCAAACTATCATACAAATCCCTGTATTCAAAATATGGTTTAGCATATATCCACAAAGAATCTGCATACAATTTTAACGTATTTAATTTAGGATATTCATCTTCAATTGAGTTTGCCAAGCTATGCAATGTATCACTAACAGCATTGTACTTCTTGTTTACAACGCTTCTTTTAAATTTATTCTTATGAACAACATATTCCTCCTGGTTACGCCTTGCATCACGTAATTCCGAAATAGTATTTTGTATTATAGAATCTATTAGAGAAGTTTTATTCGATTCTAAAATTGTATAAATAACAACTCCACCAATAATAAGAATAAAGAAAAAGATAATGCCATATCCAATTGTCAACCTCACTCCTGTTTTCCAATTATTGGGTTTAAACTTATTTACAAACAACTTGATTTTTCTTCCTAACTGTAGTTTAGCCATATTATTTTTTTTAAAGGGTAATGAAAACTACGCACAACATTTTCAAGTGTTACATAATTTTTAACAAACTTATTCACATTTTCACAATCAAAGTATCAGTATTCATTCAAGTTTTATAAAACATATTCAACTCATTTCTTAAAGAGGATAAAAAAATAGTTATTCTTAACTACTTTAGACTAATAATATCGTTCAGTTTATTCATTTTTTATGAATAATAATTCATGTCATTATTATTTTTATTTGGTGCATGGAACTCTCCAAAAATTTTATCATGTACTTATTTGTATCTTTTTATTGAAAGCTAAAGAGGCATTTTATTATATAAAATTAAAAGTAGACGAAGGCTAAAAACTGCAATTTGAAATTCATTTTATTAAGCTATAGTTAAATTTTAACCTCCATATTTTTTTTCTGTTTAAATTTGTACTACATTTGCCAATGTTAAAACATAGAGAGAATATGACCCATTTTGTATTTTTTTACAGCTTTTATTTTTACTTTTTTGGATTCTGTAATCGAAAAGAGGTGGGTATATAGTATATAATATTTGAAAAAATTTAAAATCCCACCTCATTGAGGTGGGATTTTTTTTTATATGGATGTGATGAAATCAACATGGTCGAAGCAAATAATCAAGTCACACAAGAAGACAATAGTAATTTGCACTGGCTATCAAGATTTTGCTAATTTTTAAGCTCATGAAAAAAACAAAGAAAGTAGCAATTCAAGGTGGAGGCGGCTCAAATCATGAAATAGCAGCTAAAGCATACTTTGAGACAAATGACATAGAAACAATTGAATGTGATTCATTTGAAGAGCTTTTTACTACTCTTAAAAAAGATAATTCGGTATATGGAATAATTGCTATTGAAAATACTTTAGTAGGAAGTATTCTTCAAAACTATACATTGCTAAAAGATTCCGGGTTAGTAATTATAGGTGAATATAAACTACGAATCAAACACCAGTTATTAGCCTTACCCGGACAAACCGTTGATGATATTACGGAAGTTCATTCGCATCCAATGGCATTGGCACAATGTAGGGAATTCTTTAGAGGTTATCCACATATTAAAATGATTTCGAGAGATGACACTGCATTAAGCGGTAAGTGGATTAAGGATAACCAATTAAAAGGCATGGCAGCGATAGCACCCGAATTAGCTGCAGATAAATATAGTTTAGAAATTATTGCAAGAGATATTGAAACCAATAAAAGAAACTTTACTCGCTTTTTAATTATTTCTGACAAAGGAAAGACAGAAGTTGAGGATTTATTAATTCAAAATAAAGTAAATAAATCTTCACTTGTTTTTGCTCTACCACACTCAGAAGGTAGCTTGTCTAAAGTGCTAAGCATCCTTGCTTTTTACAATATAAATCTTTCTAAAATTCAGTCTTTACCTATAGTTGGACATGAGTGGGAATATCTTTTCTATATTGATTTGGTATTTGAAGACTATGCCAGATACCTGCAATCTCTCGATGCTATACGTCCTTTAACCAAAAAATTAAAAATATTGGGCGAATATCATGTGGGTAAAAGATCATACGATAAAGTAAGTAACGATAATAAACCTCTTTCTGAACAAAAAACATTTTAAAACCATGTTAATAAAACCAGCCAATCGCATTAGCGAGGTAAAAGAATATTATTTCTCTAAAAAACTTAGGGAGATAGATCAAATGCGCCAGAAAGGAATCAACGTGATTAATCTGGGAATCGGAAACCCAGACCGTCCTCCTCATGCTGATGTATTAAAAGTACTTAGCAGCACATCTGCAAATGCCGAAAGTCATGGGTATCAAAGTTATGTTGGTATTCTCGAACTTAGAAATGCCTTTTCTAGCTGGTATAAAAAATATTTTCATGTAGAACTCAATCCATCTAACGAAATACTTCCATTGATTGGATCTAAGGAAGGAATCATGCATATTTCAATGGCCTTTTTAAATAAAGGCGATAAAGTACTAATTCCTAATCCTGGTTATCCAACTTATGCATCAGTATCAAACCTAGTGGAAGCCGAAATGGTTACCTACGACCTTAAAGAAGAATTAAATTGGCAACCTGATTTTGAAGAGCTCGAAAACCAAGATTTATCCGATGTTAAAATGATGTGGGTTAATTATCCAAATATGCCAACTGGAGCTAATGCAACGCTTGAATTATTTGAGAAGTTAATCGACTTTGGAAAGAAACATCAAATATTAATATGCAATGATAATCCTTACAGCTTCATCCTAAATGATAATCCATTGAGTATTTTCAGAGTAGATGGTGCAAAAGATATTGCTATAGAACTAAATTCCCTAAGTAAATCTCACAACATGGCCGGATGGCGAGTTGGAATGGTTGCAGCAAACCCAACTTTTATTCAATACATATTAAGAGTTAAAAGTAATATGGATAGTGGTATGTTTAAACCTCTTCAATTAGCAGCAGCTAAGGCCTTAGAGCAAAGTGAAGATTGGTATAAGGAAGTAAATAGTGAATATCTGGAAAGGAGAAAATTAGTTTGGGAGATTATGGATACCCTGAATTGCAAATATGATAAAAATCAAAGTGGTATGTTCATTTGGGCAAAAATACCAGATACTTTAGAGTCTGCTATTCAACTATCTGATGATATACTAAATAAAGCACATGTATTTATTACTCCTGGTAGCATTTTTGGTAAGCAAGGAGAACGTTACATAAGAATATCACTTTGCTCGAAACAAGAAGTTTTAAAAGAATCAATTCATAGAATAAAAACAGCATAAACAATATATTGAAATGGTAAATTTAAACCTAGAAAAAATTAGCCTTCCAGGATTAGAACTTGAACGTCCCTGGATGATTGCCGGCCCTTGTAGTGCCGAAACTGAAGAACAAGTACTGGAAACTGCAAAAGGACTGGCCAGCATGGGATATAAAATTTTCAGAGCTGGAATTTGGAAACCCAGAACCAGACCAGGTGCCTTTGAAGGTGTAGGAACAATTGGTTTGCCTTGGTTAAAAAAGGTAAAAGAAGAGACAGGAATGTTTGTTGGAACAGAGGTGGCTAATGCTCATCATGTTTTTGAGGCCATCAAACATGGAATTGATATACTTTGGATTGGAGCTCGTACTACTGCAAATCCGTTTGCTGTGCAAGAAATTGCAGATGCTCTAAAAGGTGTTGACATCCCCGTTTTAGTAAAGAATCCTGTAAACCCAGATTTAGAATTATGGATTGGTGCTTTAGAAAGAGTTAATCAAGCTGGAATTAAAAAATTAGCCGCAATTCACCGTGGATTCTCAACATATGATAAATCAAAATATCGTAATCATCCACAATGGCAAATTCCTATCGAACTTAAGCGTCGTTGCCCTGAGCTACCAATTATTTGCGATCCTTCTCACATTAGCGGTAAAAGTGAATTAATATACGAAATATCACAGGAGGCTATGGATTTAAGCTTCGATGGCTTATTAGTAGAAGCACACCGTTGTCCTGAAAAAGCCTGGAGTGATGCTAAACAGCAAGTTACACCTGAGGAGTTAAAAGTTATAACAGATAAAATAGTTTTACGTGCTCCAAAAATTGGTGAAAAACCTAGAGTTACCCTTGATGAATTACGCCAGGAGATTGATAAACTAGATACCATGGTACTGGAAACACTACAAAAAAGAATGGAAATTTCTGAAGCTATAGGTACATATAAAAAGGAAAACAACATTACCATTTTACAAACACGTCGTTACGATGAAATAATGAATAATCGTAAGGATCGTGGTACAAAACTTGGATTATCAGAGGAATTTACAACCAAGATTTTTGAAAGCATTCACGAAGAGTCTGTTACTCGTCAGAATAAAATTATGAACAAATAATAATAGTATCAAGTATCAAGACACAAGTATAAAGACTTTCTTACGAGTTCTGTACTTGATACTTGATACTTGACACTTGACACTTATATAAACATGAAAATCTGTATCTTAGGGGCAGGAAAAATGGGTACATGGCTTACCGATGCTCTTTGTCTGGATCACGAAGTGGCTATTTACGATCCTAACCTTGAAAAATTAAAGTATATTTTTAATACTCAACGCTTAACCAAATTAGAAGAAATTGAGCTTTTTAAACCCGAACTTCTGATTAATGCAGTGACTTTAAAATATACTCTAGCTGCTTTTAAAGAAGTTATACCTTATTTACCAGAAACTTGTATAATTTCTGATATTTCTTCTGTTAAAACAGAATTTAAAGAGTTTTATGAAGGAACAGGTATGAGGTATGTATCAACGCATCCTATGTTTGGACCTACATTTGGTAACTTAAAGGCTCTAAGAGAACATCATGCAATTATTATTTCGGAAGGTGATCATTTAGGTAAAGCGTTTTTCAAAGACTTTTATGGTTCCTTAGGATTAAATATTCATGAATATAGTTTTATTGAACACGATGAAACCATTGCATATTCATTATCAATTCCTTTCTCTTCTACATTGGTTTTTGCAGCTTGTATGAAAAAGCAAGAAGCTCCAGGTACTACTTTTAAGAAGCATTTTGATATTGCAAAAGGTCTTCTTGGAGAAGATGATTATTTATTATCCGAGATACTTTTTAATCCGTTTACAAGTGGACAGGTTGAAAAAATAAGACTTAAACTAAAAGAATTACTTGCAATCATTGAACATAAAGATACTGATAAAATGAAAAGTTTTTTAGAGGAAGTAAGAAAAAACTTGTCTGAATAAGTTACTATTCTTAATCAGCAATTATTCATCAAGAGATATAAAATCAGGACAATCCAACATGATATCTTTATTTAGGAGGGGAGAATTTAATAAATTGCAATAATGCCCTCCTTTTTGTTTCCCATAAAATCTACATGCAAAACACATGCGTTGTATACTTAACACTCCCGACTTATTAAATGTAGATATTAGTTTTGTTAATGTAGAATAAAAATATTCCAACTCATTAATATCAATAAATTCCAAAGCTGACATAACAGGTTCTGAAAATGACTCCAAATCCTTAACCAACTTTTTTCCATCATCAGATAGTTTAAGCAAATAACTTCGATTATCAGTGGTAGAAAATTCTTTAACCAAATAACCTTTATTTAATAAAACTCTTACAGCATCACTTATAGTAGCTTTGGTTAAATTAAACTCTTTTGCCAAATAACTAACTCTGCACAATTGAGCTTGGTGCTTTGCAACAAACATTACAATTTGAATTTGAATAGGACTAATATTATGAACCTTAGCTTTTTGCCAATAAAGAGTTTTAAAAACTTCTGATATTCGTTCTAATCCATCTGCTATCTTATTGTTTACTTCTTCCATTAATAGATGTATTAACTTACAAAGTTAGCATTCCTAATGAAATTATAACACTAAATCAATTTCAGTTTAGATTATTAAGAAATATAAGGAATCTGTATCATATTGCATTGTAGTTCTATACGTAAAATAAACTTTTGACTATTTTACTTTATGAACTTTCTACTAATCCGTATATATTATTCAAGTATGGTTAGTTTTCTTTATTCACCTTAAGCTCCTGCAGATACCTTATATAACACCCTGTATTTATGCACCTTAACCCTACACCTGAACAATTATATAAATATGCCCAACATGTTAATTTAGAATTATTTAATTGAACGTCAACTAATTGTCTTTTATATTCATTAGGTTGTGGAAACTGACTCCCAACTCCCTCATATTCGTCAAGAACACTTAAAACAGCTTGTGGGCTATTCATTATAAAAACATTTCCGAAAACTTTACTAGATTTATTTGTATTCAATATAGCTCCCGGATAATCCCCAATGTCAAATAACTTACCATAAATAAATCCTCTACCTATATTTTGTGCATTATATCTCAAATAATTGGACATATTGTTATCTAATTCGGTTAAAAGCGTACCATATACAAATAAATATTCAATCATAATTCAATAAATTACACATTACAGCGAACATTCTTCTATCTTAATTGCTTAAAATTATTGACATCTATTACTAGAATATCTAAATTTTATATTACCTGAGAGATCAGTTCAAGCTTAGTCATATTGGCAAAAAGATAATAATAAAAGCTTGGTATACCTCATATGCCTAATAAGCACATCCTAAAACTAATCTATTAACTTGGATTAAAATATTGAAGCGATGGCAAATGAAAGAAAAAACAATAACGAACCAGCCAATAAGGATATAATTAAATATACTATTGGTTTACTTCAAGATAACGTTTCTATAAAAACTTTATTGGAGTCTCTTGCAGAAGGGGTAATAATTATAAATGAAAAGGCAAAAATTGTATTTGTTAATAAAAGACTCTTAGAAATGTCCGGATTCATAGCTGATGAGGTCATAGGTCAATCTATCAATATTTTTATACCTTCATCGTATCATAAAAAACATGAATCTCATTTATCCGGTTTTTTCAACAATCCAATTGTTCGCCCTATGGGAACCGGCCTCGAATTAAAAATGACGAAAAAAAACGGTGATAATTTACCTGTTGAAATAAGTCTTAGTCATTTAAACTCTGATATTGGCAAACTTGCCATTGCTTTTGTTACCAATATCTCTGCAAGAAAAAAAGCCGAGGATGAATTAAAAGCTCGAAATAAAGAGCTGGATTCTTATGCACATTCTGTTGCTCATAATCTTAACTCTTCTTTAGTAGGCATAATTAATTTTAGCACTCTACTTATCAATCCAGATATTGAATTATCCAGAGAAATTCGACTTTCTTATTTAAATGAAATTTCTAATATCAGCCTAAAAATGAGTAGTGTAATAAAAGAGTTACTCATTTTTGCAAGTATGAAAAAAGAGGATGTTGATGAAAGCGAAGTTAATAGCGTAGTTATTTTGAACAATGTTCTAGATCGATTAAAATTCCAAATAAAAGAAAAAAATGCTTCTATAAAGATTCAAGATAACCTATTAAATTGTTATGGTTATGGACCTTGGATTGAAGAAGTATGGTTTAACTTAATTAGCAATGCTATTAATTATGGTGGAGATCCTCCTATTATTGAAATTTCGAGCAATAGGTGTGACGATAATTTTATAGAATTTAAAATAAAAGATAATGGAAAGGGAATTAGCGATGAATTAAAAGAAGTGATTTTTAAGAATAATAACTTAATCAAAGAAAAATACATTAAAGGTTTTGGTATTGGTCTTAATATTACGCAAAAAATCATTACTAAATTGGGCGGTCGTATTGCTGTAGAATCAGAATTGGATAAAGGAAGCTGCTTCTGTTTTTTTATAAAAGCCATTTAAACAGAATACAGCATTTTATCAATTCTCTCAAAAAATTTAAATGAAATATTTAAGTCCTAATTTTTCCAAAAGTATGGAGAAAACAATAAAACTACAGTAAATATCTCCAAACGTCCCATTAACATTAAAAAGGATAAAAACCACTTCCCAAAATCAGGAATATGCGCAAAGTTTGCAGCAGGTCCCACTTCTCCGAGTCCCGGACCAATGTTACCAATACAAGTTGCCACTGCACCCAAAGAAGTATTTAAATCATATCCCATAAAAGACATAATTATCATACTTATACCTACAACTAACATATAAATTACTATAAATGCCAAAACATTTGTAATAACCGTTGCCGATACAGCCTTAGAGTTAAAACGTACTGGAATAACAGCATTGGGATGAATCAACCTCTTTAATTCAAAATAAGCGTTCTTTAATAAAAGAACTATTCGAACTACCTTTATCCCTCCTCCTGTTGATCCAGCGCTACCTCCAATAAACATTAACATAAACATAATAATACTGAGCGTAGGAAACCAAGCTAAATAATCAGCAGTGGCATAACCAGTAGTAGTTATTAAAGATACAACCTGAAAAAGTGCATCTCTAAAAGCTTTCTCCACATTATTAACATCCCCTGTAAAATATAATACTCCACCTACTAGTAGCGAAACAAGAATAACAAAACCTAAATAGTACCTGAATTCCTCATCTTTAAAAACCTTACGCATTTTTCCGTGTAATGCAGTATAAGATAAAGTGAAATTAGCACCAGCAATAAACATAAAAATGATAATAACATATTGTATAAATGCCGAATCGTAAAAAGCGACACTAGCCTGTTTGGTTGAATATCCTCCTGTTGCCATTGTCGTGAACGAATGACAAATGGCATCGAATAAAGTCATCCCTCCTGCCCAAAGCAATAATGCTTCTACAATTGTGTACATCACATAAATTACCCATAAACGCTTTGCTGTATCAGCAATTCTGGGACTTAATTTATCTGGTACAGGCCCCGGAACCTCAGCCACAAAAAGCTGCATTCCCCCTACTCCAAGCAATGGTAATATAGCCAAAGAAAGCACGATGATACCCATACCTCCAAGCCATTGAATAATACTTCTCCAAAAAAGTATGCCATGAGGTAACGATTCAATATTATTTAAAATTGAAGATCCTGTTGTGGTAAAACCAGACATGGTTTCGAAGAATGCATCTGTAAAAGAAGGTATTGCTCCACTTAAATAAAAAGGTAATAAGCCAAAAAACGAAAATACAATCCATACCATGGATACAATAATATATCCTTCTCTTTTTCCAATATTTTTCTCGGCCTTATAGTTGGTTGTTATAAATAAACCTCCAATTAAAATACATACAAGTGCCGACCAAAGAAAATATGGAAAATCATATTCACCATATATTGCAGCTACTACCGAAGAAAGCAACATAAAAGCACCTTCTACTACTAGAAGAAGTCCTAAAACCAAAAGGACTATTCGAATATTTAACATGCCATTGGTAAGTTTTAACAGCGATCTGTTGTTTAAAATTGATGCAAATTTAATTTGGTATTTTTCTTCTGCAAAAAAAAGATGTTAAACCGTTAAAATTTAATGTTTATTAAAGAAACATCTTTTCTATCTTCCTTATACCCGAAGGCATAGCAAACACAACTACTTTGTCGTTAGGCATTATTTCCGTGTTACCAGTAACAATTATAGCAGTTCCGTTCCTTATTATTCCTCCAACATTTACATCCTTAGGTAATCTTAAGTCTCTTAACCTTCCTTTTACAATTTTCGAATCCTGACCAGCAACTAATTCCAATACCTCAGCATCTGAGGCTGTTAAACATTTTACGTGAGAAACCCTTGCTTTTACAGTATATCTGTAAATATGGCTCGCTGCAATCAATTTTTTATTTATCAATGTACCAATACCTATATTCTCCGCGAGATCAATATAATCCATATTTTCAACCTCTGCCACAGTTTTTTTCACACCCATCTTTTTAGCTAATTGACAAGCTAATATATTCACCTCTGAATTTGCTGTAACTGCCACAAAAGCATCCATTTTTTTGATACCTTCATCTTTCAATAACTCCAAATTACGTCCGTCTCCACTAATTACCAAGGTATTCTCTAATGCATCGGCTAATTTGGTACTCTTATCTTTATCTATTTCAATTAACTTTACACTATACTGACTTTCAAGGCGTTGAGCTACTTTTTTACCAATACGACTACCTCCTAAAATCATAACATTTTTAACATCAAAATGCTCTTTACCAGCATCCTGCATCACTTGCTTGGTACCTTCTGGTGTGGTAATAATGTAGGCCAAGTCGTTATGTTTAAAACTTTCATTCCCTCTAGGTATAATAGTTTCGCCATCTCTACTAATAGCAACTGTATTATAAAGTTTAGTAGAATGCATCTCCGAAACTTCGGCCAAGGTACGATTTACAATAGGGGCATTGTCTCTTACTTTTATTGCATAAAGAATCAGCTTTCCTTCAGAAAAATCAATCTGCTGACGTATACCTACACGTTTTAAAGAAGTCATTATTTCTTTTGCAGCTAATTGTTCCGGATATATTAACTCATCAACCCCCAACTGCTTAAAAAATTCTTTGTTCTCCGGAAGCAAGTACTCATAATTGTTAATTCGTGCAATGGTAACCTTAGCTCCTAACTTTTTGGCCAGTATGGCTGATAAAATACTAAGTTCTTCATATGGTGGAACAGCAATAAATAAATCGCAAGCATCAACGTTTGCCATCTTTAAATCCTCTATAGAAGAAACGGAGCCTACTATAGTCATCAAGTCGAAGTGAGCATCAACCTGTCGAAGACGTTCTTCATTATCATCAATTAGAATAACATCATGATTGGCATGACACATCATCTTTGCCACATGCGTTCCAACCTCTCCTGCTCCTGCAATAATAATTCTCATCACTTAATATTTTGAACAAACCAAAATACGAAAGTCGTATTGTAAAAATCGTGGCAAATTTATAAGTAATTAATTAAAATAAATCAATCTATAACCACATTTTATCAAAGCCTCAAAATTTAGAACAATTGTAAGTAATAACGTTTGATTAGTTAAAGTGTTAAATTTATTATTACATTTTTTTATAAAGTCAATGTAAAAGCTCCATCAAGACTTACAAAATGTGCTGCAATTTTTCTTTCAAGTAATTCTTTTTTAAGAAACTTTGATTTTGAAATAGAAAATGATGAATCAAAAACAATCTCTTTCTCCTTGAATTTGGAAACATTGGACCTAATGCTTTTGAAACATACTTTTGAGGTAAACACCAATACATCTGCATCTCTAATAACATCCTCGCTTTTAGTATTTTCGTTTAATATTAAGATGCGTTTATTTTTTAATTGCACAGGGTAATATGGTACCGAATCAAGTTGATTCTGATTTAAATATTTTGATTCTTGCGTTAACATTAACGGAATTACAAATTGACATTCCTCCTTATTTTTTAATTCTTCTCCTACTAAACAAAAGCATTGCGATTTTGAGGTATGCGAAATCACTGTATTATTTCTAGCCTGATGAACTACAAACATCTCCTGGTCATTTTTAACAAAGCTTTCAACTCCTATACCAAGGATTCCTAAAAAAATAAACAACATAGAATAAAACAGATATTTACCGTATTTTAATTGTTGCCATGATACAAATAAAACTAATCCTGTATATAGCAGTAAAACCTGATAAAATTGAAATTGCAAATCAGTAAACCTTGAGAATGATAAATTTGCTATCCAATCAGTAACTTCTTTTAAATAAATGAGCATTGAAACTATTGGATCTCCAATCAATCGAACTATTATAAAATCAACCGGTAAATTAATTACCAAAACAGCACCAATTAAAATAAATGGCAAAATTGGAATAATAAGAATGTTTGAAACGAAAAACCATGTAGGAAAAAATCCAAACAAGTAAATTGTTAATGGCACAGTACCTATCTGCGCTGCAAATGATACAGAAATAAGTGACCACAGAAACTTCCCCCAAGGTGTTGAAAAATAAAATATATCATGTATTTTGGGATAGAAATAAACAATTGAAGCAACTGCAAAAAAACTTAACCAAAATCCAGCATGGATTACAGAGTAGGGATCGATAATCAATATAACAAATGCAGCTATTGCTAAGGAATGATAAATATTATATTGTTGATTTATTCTTTTTGAAATTAAAAATATTGAAAACATAATAGTTGCCCTAAATACCGAAGGAGACATACCTGCTAAAGCTGCATAATACCAAAGCACAACTATTATTATTACCACTTTAATTGTTGCCCAAAAACCTCTTCTAATTTTTCCTAAAATGGTTATTAGTAATAAATAAATAATTCCTACATGAAGCCCTGATACAGAAAGGATATGAATAGCTCCAGAATACGAAAAATTTGCTTTTATTTGATAATCAAGCATTGATTTATTACCTAACACTAAGGCTGAAACTATACCAAAAACATCATCTTCTAAATGTATTTGCTTTAGCTTCTTTTCTGCACTTTTCCTTACCAAGTAGAAGTATCTTTGAAAAGACAATAAACTATGCGACTTTATACAACAATCACTATCTAAAAAGAATGTGCCTCGAATTCCTCTGTTTATTAAATATTGAGAGTATTCAAAAGCATAAGGGTTACCTGTTATTTTTAATTCATTTAGTTTGGATTTAAAGACAATTACATCTCCCGGTAAAATTTCAGAAGAACTACTGTCATTTTTAATATAAGCCACCGACTTAAAATAATACTCAGAGGAAGAATTATTGGAAATGCATGTTAAAACAAGGTTTTGCTTATTCGATGAGGTTTTTAATACTTTATCTACTCTAGCCTGATATATACTGGACTCACCAAACAATTGTGACGAAAAAAGATAGTTGGGTGAACTAGAAACTCCAATAAAAAATAAAGTAATTGAGATAAACATGCCTGATAAATATCTCTTAGAGTATCCTAGCTTTGGTGAATACCAAACAAATATTAGAGCGGAGATTAAAACTGAAAAGGAAAAGTAATAAATCCAACTAGATACATCTGTATAAAAAGAAATTATTCGCCCTAATAATAGTGGTATAAGTAATCTAACAAAGGGAATAGAACTATAGTAATAAGGTTTCATTAAAATAATATATGGTTAAAAATCATATCAATATTAACCATATTATTACTAAATATCAACCTTTTGCAGACTTTGTTTAACTCACTTATGCATAATACAAACGTTTTGAATAACAAAAGCTCTTTATATCCTTTGTAAGCAACTGATTGCCAATACTTTAAATCTGAAACCTTAAATTACATAAGGCATTGATTATGTGCTGATTGCAAACTAATCTTTTATCTTCTGTCTAAATTCTAACGATCTATTATATAAATAACATTAATCCTGTTCAAAAAACTCCTTGATTGCACCTAAATAATACTCATCCCATCCTTCGCAAATATCTTTGTAATCATCTTCAGGTATATTGGTATGAACCAGTTCAACCTGTGAAAGATTCTTCATCTCAAATATTTTTATGGTAACAACAGAAGGTTCTGGTTGATCCCCAAAATACCATTGCTGAACCATTTTTTTGTTTTCTTCAAATTCCAGATTTTTCCCTACAATGTCACCTTCCCATAATGAAAATTCTGAGCCAGGTTCTGTGCTCATTTCAGCTTTATAGCCCGACCATAATTCAATTGTAAAAGGATTTGTTAATGCAGCATAAATATCTTCTGGTTCTGCCTTTATTTTTATTCGGGTTTTATAGTCTTTATAGTTCATATGATATCTAATTTACTGTTTAATAATCTTATTCTTCTCCCATTAACCATCTAAAAAGCTTACCTACGGTAATCAACCAATTTTCTTTTTGTATGGCTTCTAACTCTCCTTTGTCGAGCCAGATTCCTTTGCAAGAATTGCAGTAATCAAATATTACTTTTTTATCTCTTGGATGCTCAGCTTTTTCTAATCTTGGATGATTTGAACATGAAGGACAATACAATGGTTTTTGCTGTTCCGACTTATTAGGAATCCTGCGAATTTCGAAAAAAGTTGGTTCAATCAAATGATCTATTTTTGATAATTCACCTTTATCAAACCATGTTCCTCCACAATTGGTACACACATCAATATCAAAAGAAGTATTTACATCTTTTAGTGTTTCAACAGAAAAAGACGTTTTACATCTGGGACAATTCATTTTTTATAGTATTAATTTAATTTTGTCTAGGTTGAATATTACTTGATTGTTTAACTCACAATCGCTCTCCAAAAATAGCAAATTGTCAATATCTTATATTATCTATTTTTAAACAAAAACCGCCTCCTTTATAAAGGAAGCGGCATTTATCCGAAATCATATTTGTTGATTGAGTAATTGGTGATGATGATATCGGACTATATTCTAAATCAACAATAATTATTTTATACCTAATTTCTTCTTTAAACTGCTAGATAAAATATTCTTATTAATCATGATATTCATAGTTTTCAACAACACGAAAGATTCTGATGCATAAAAATATCCATCATACTTATTATTCGTACTCCAAGAATTCTTTACTTTATAATAAACAGATCCGTTTTGATCTTTTACCATTCCTGTGATATGCATACCATGATCATCTGTTGATAAATAATTATCAAATTGTTCCTGACGCATTTCCGGAGTAATTTCTTTCTCTTTAATAGGACCGTTAAAACTATACATCATCTTTTCTCTTTCTCCTTTAGTCATAGTTTCCCATTTTTCCCTTTCGGAACCATCCATTTCCTCAATATCATTTTCAGGAACAATGGCTACTCCATTTCTAAAAGAAAATCCTTTTTCACTAACATCCGAAGCCCATGCAAATGTATGTCCTTGTTTTAAGGATGATTTCATAATATCACTTAAGTCTTCTAAAGTCACATTATATACTTCTCCCCAAACCCAATTATCTGGTACTTCAAAAATAAACTTAGAATAATACGGGTGATGCGTAAACGATGTTAAAATAATATAATCATCTACATTTAAACCTGTTACTTGCTCTGCAAAATTTTGAGGCGTATATTCTTTTCCTTCGTATGTAAATGTTTCTGGATAATCACCTAAATAAGCATCTAATATTCCATTGTAACCTTTATGCCATACTGGAGAGAGCTTTTTATTTTTGTTTTCAATAACTCCATCTACATAGGCTTTTAATAATTTATCCATTTCTCCATGTACATGCTTAGTTTCACCATACTCTAAACCTGTGTAGGCACCTTCTGGTACTAAACCATAATTACGGAATGTATAAAGTACATCCTCAAAAGAACCTCCTGCACCAAAATTTAAAGAGCCATGTAAGCGTACGTATTTTTTAGCTTTATCAGAATAACAGTTTCTTACAATAAACATCTCTGATAAATCTAATTCTCCTTTTCCTTTTTTTAATGCTTCCGATTCTAAAAATGATAATCCTGAAAAACTCCAACATGTACCAGATCGGTTCTGGTTTTTCACGCTAGTAGATTCTAAATCATAAATTACTTTAAAGTCGTACCCTTCTTTTTCATCCTGTGCATTCATGTTGCTCACACTGCATAAACCTAACAACACAGCACCAAACACTTTTAAATTCTTCATATGTTTTTACTTTTCCCTTGTATCTGATAAAGCCTGTAACAAATTATTTTTTAAATATGTTCACAAATAAACATATTAGAACTAAAACTTATACAAACCTTAAATTATATTATTAGTTAAATTATTTAGTCTTTGCAAGAAAACGTCAAAGACTTTGAAATTATTGAGTTTTCTTGTTGGCACTATTTAGTTTTCTTAATACTTTTTTAATGCTTCATCTGAAGCAAATGAACAAATAAAATAAATCATACCAAATATTTATATGACATTATGCATATTTAATTCATTTAGAACAAAACAATTCTAATGTTTATTGGTTTGAAATGATCTGCTTTACTTCATTACGTTTAATTTTTCCTGTTTCGGTGGTTGGAAAATAATCTATTTTAATGATCCTCTTGGGAACTTCAAACTTGCTTAACTGAGAGAAGTCTGGCTTTTTATTTAACTCTTCTATGATAACAAGAACAACCATTTCGCCAAGCTTTTCATCACTAACTGATGAAATAATAAAAGGAGATTTTATCTCAACTGCTAATTTCTCTTCAATCTTTTCAGGAATTACCTTTATACCACCTGTATTAATTATATTATCATACCTCCCAATAAATCTAAACTCCTCTTTATTATTCAACTCAACAATATCATTGGTAACAACATCCTTTTCGCAAATATCTGAAGCATGGATTACAAGACATTTTCTTTCGTCCTGACTAAAAAAAATATTATCCAAAGCTTTAAAAACTCCATCAGTTTTATTTACCTGTTTTAAAGCCACATGAGAAACTGTTTCTGTCATACCATAGGTTTCGTAAAATTTAGTTGGTAAATAAACCAACTTGCTGTTCAATTCAGAAGGCATGGCTCCACCGCCAACTATTACTGCTTTAACATTTTCGGTGAACTCATTTATGGAGTTATATACTTGCAATGGCACCATTGCAACAAAATCGATGTTCTCAGAAATTTTTTTTAGTGGAGTTCCAATTGGCTCTGAAATCAATAAATTAAATCCTCCCACAAATGCTCTAACAATCATCATTTTACCCGCAATATAATTCGCTGAAAGACATAAGAGTGCAGTTTTATCAGATCCTAATCCAAAATACTCAACAGTTTTTATTGCAGAAGCAACCATGTACTTTTTCTTTAGCTGCATTTTCTTTGGCTGGCCTGTTGAACCTGAAGTATTAGCAATAATATAGTCTTTAGGAGAAATCCAATCCAATATAAATAGATAGATATTTTTGAGCCAATCAGGAGTAGATTCTTCACTTAAGTTTGTCCTACAAAATTGACGTAACTCCTCTCCTTGCCTTAATACTCCATTCAGGATTATACTATCAAATTCTCGATTGGTAACGATCCCCATGATACTTCGGTGTTATATATTAGATGTCCTTTTTCTACTTGTAAAGGAGAGGCTATATTATTAGAAAATACCTGTCCGGTTCCTAAACCTTGTGGCAGATCATTATTTTGAACAGCAGTCCATTGTGCAATCGCATTTAGCCCAACATTACCTTCCAAAGCCGAAGTAGCCCACCATTTAACTCCATGTTTTTCCGCTAATTCTATCCATTCTTCCGATGCCTTAAAACCTCCTAATAAAGAAGGCTTTAAAATGATATATTGAGGTTTAATGGTCGTAAGTAGTTCTTCTTTCAAGCGATAATCATTTATGCCAATCAATTCTTCATCCAAAGCGATGGGTAAAATTGATTCTTCACAAAGTTCTGCCATTTTTTCCCGTTGTCCTGCTTTTATAGGTTGCTCAATTGAATGAATATCTAATTGACTTAGTTCATACAGTATATCTTTAACTTCACTGGGATTAAATGCTCCATTAGCATCAACTCTAAGTTCTATTTCTGAAGAATTGTATTCTTTTCTAATTTCCTGAATTAACTCAAGCTCCTTTTTAAAATCTAATGCCCCTATTTTAATTTTTATGCATTTGAAACCTGTTTCCAGTTTTTGAGCCAGTTGATTTTTCATATAACCAATATCTCCCATCCAAATTAATCCATTGATGGGAATTTGCTTTTTCTCATTTAAAAATTCAGATGGAAATATAGATTTAACTCCTCCATTTTTTAAATCAAGCCAAGCCATTTCTAAACCAAATCTAATAGAAGGCCATCCTATTAAAGACTGATGTAAATTCCTGATATAAAAATCAATACCTCTACAAACATCGCATAACTTATCCTCAAAATCCGGTCTGTCATCAATACTTAAATTTGGTAATATAGAACACTCACCAATACCTACAACACCACTTCTATCTGTATCAAACAATTGAATATACCAACTGTCTTTAGAATTTAATATACCTCTTGATGTTCCTCCAGGAGTAATAAATTTTAGTGTATGTTTAATAAAATTTGCCTTTAGCATATGAAAAAATCAATAGGAATTAGAAAATTAAAGCTCCTCCAAATAATAATACCATAAAAAAAGTAGCTATAGCCAGTTTTTTTAATTGAGGATCGAACATTTTAGGATCTTTATTATCAAAAACAAATTTGACGTGCTTAACCAACAACAAAAACACAAGAATAAACAACCATTGCCAATAATTTGTAAACTGAAACAATCCATAAATCACCATTAAGAACATTGCTGAAACTACAAGAAACGCTTGGTAGTTTTTACCCCACTTTGTTCCTTTCTTTACTATCAATGTATGTTTCCCGGTATTTGAATCATTTTCCACATCTCGTAAATTATTCAGGTTTAATACTCCTGTACTTAGAAAGCCTACTGATGCTGCAGGTAAAAGAAGCCAAAAATTTAATGTGCCTGTATGCAAAAAATATGTTCCAAGAACACCTACCAATCCAAAAAATAAAAAAACGAAAACATCGCCCATACCCTTATACCCATAAGGATTTTTACCAACAGTATATTTTATAGCAGCTGCAATTGCTCCTAAGCCAAGTACTAACAGCCCCCACGCTTTTAAGCCCATGGCCTCAAAATTCCCAAAGGATATTAATGTAACTCCCGAAATAAATGATAATACTGAAAAAACAATTACAGTCAATTTCATTTCTTTTACTGTAATTTTACCCGATGATACCATACGTTCGGGCCCAACTCTTTCTTTATTATCAACTCCTGAAACTGCATCTCCATAATCATTTGCAACATTACTTAACACCTGCAAAAAAATAGTAGTAAGTACCGCCCATATTCCAACATTCCAGTTAAAACTATTGTGGTAAGCTGCAATAAAATTCCCCATTAATATTGACGAAAGTGCTAGTGGTAAAGTTCTTAATCTAAAAGAAATAATATATGCTTTAAACTTTGACATGAAGCTTGTGGATAAAATGAAGAGGTAAAGATATTAAACCCACAAAACATAGCAAATTTGAATAATCCGTAACAAAAATAAGCCTATACTCATCTAAAATACAATCTTTTACAACAATCCTTTATGTAAAAATGGAATTAATAAGATTCAAATCCGTCTTGAAAGTCTTTATCTAATATATTAATATCTAACCCCTTGGGAGTTTCAGTTTTTTCTTTATACTTAGGTTCTAAATCTTTTCTCGATATATTAACTTTCTCTTCGGTTTCTACATTTGGTTCACTAATCTCTGGCTCTTTAACCTTCTTACCTTCAGAATTTAACCTAAAGAATGCTACTAGCTTTTTTAGATGATCGGCCTGAGAGGAAAGTTGCTGGGCACTAGCAGCTAATTCTTCACTTGATGAAGCATTTTGCTGTGTTAAGTTATTTAATTCTTGAATAACAATATTTACCTGCTCTGCTCCTTTTAGCTGTTCTGAACTTGATACAGATATTTCTTTAATCATCTCAGTTGTTTTTTCAATTTCAGGAGCCATATCTCCAACTTTTTCTCCTGCAGAACTTACAACCTCCAGACTTTCTTTTGAGAGTTTAATAATATCATTTGCAGCATTCTTACTTAAATCTGCAAGTTTTCTTACTTCTCCGGCAACAACAGCAAATCCTTTTCCATGAGTACCAGCTCTAGCTGCTTCAACTGCCGCATTAAGGGCTAAAATATTGGTTTGAAATGCAATATCGTTAATCACTCCAATCTTTTGAGCAATACTATTGGTTGCTTCTACAGATTGATGCGCTTTTTCGTAAATCTCTTGCATTCCTTGATGAGCTGATGTTGATATTTTTTCGGTATGATTGGCATTTTCTGTGTTCATTTCAATATTACTCACCATTTCCTGCATGGTAGATGAAACTTCTTCAACCGATGCTGCTTGGTCATTAGCACCTTTTGAGATTTGCATAGATGATGAACTTACCTGATATCCAGCTGAAGCAATATTAGATGAACTCTGTATTATATCGTTCACAACTTCTTTAAGCTTATTAACCATTTTATTTAACGAGGTAGTCATTATTCCTACCTCATCATTTTGATTTAAATCTATTATGGCTGATAAGTCTCCTTTAGAAACGGAATCTGCAAAATTAACAGTTTGTTTTATCGGTCTTGTAATTGAACGAGCAACAAATCTAATCATACCAACAAACAATAATAATCCTGCCACCAGAGCAATAATAATTGATAGCAATAAACTATATAATTGCTTATTCAAATCTGAATTATAATAGCTTACAGCAACATAGGATTCAATAAATGGAATATACTCAAAGTATAGCTCTTTATCTTTGCCTTCAAAAGAATATGTGAACCTACCCTTATCAGTTCCTGCTTGTACAATCTTATTATAAAATTCAGCATCTTTAAAGTTAACTCCCTCTTTTGTAGGGTGAATTATCATGTCTCCAGTCTTACTAATTATAAAAGGATATCCTGTATCTAAATATTTCTTTTTGTCGAATATCTCTTTGATTCCACTCAAATCCTTTTCTTTAACACCAACATATAAAATACCCTGAATCTCATTGTCAATATAAATTGGCTCATATGCAGTAACATACCAATCATCTACTACATATGCCCTACCTTTATAAACCTTTCCCTTTAAAATAGTTTCTATTACTGGAGAATCATTAGGAATAAAGGTATTTACTCCCCTTTGGTCTTCTTTATTCATCACATTAGTTGATATTCTTAGGAATCCTTGAGGTATCTTTTGAAAAACGGTTGCTGTACCGTTTAATAACTCTCCTATTTCATCTACAAATTCATAATCATGATATATACTATTCTTACCATGAAGCATTTCAGGTATTACAACACGAACCTTTTCTCTAGTAATTTGATTTACTGCTTGAATATCAAAGTTTCTTGATTGATTTAATTCTATAATATGCTGATAAAATGCTTTATGAGCAACCTTTAATCCTGAGTTAACAAATTCCTGCTTATTCCTTATTTCATTTTCTATTAAATTCTTAAGGTTCTTCGTTTCTTCAAAAGACATAAGTTCCATATTTTTATCTAAGGAATTATATTCTGAATTAATAGCCACTGCTCCTACACTTAAAATGATTATTACAACTGCAGTACCCAATACCAAGTTTAGTCTTCTACCTATTTTAATGTTATTCAACAATCCTACCTTTTTCATAACGTAACTATTATTAACTCAATTCTTAACAAAATGTGGTGCTTATATAAATTTACGACATGTATTGCTTAATTACTGATTTTCAATGCTTTTTCATTACATCGTCTGTTCTAGTCTGATATTCCAATAGTTAATTTACTAATAATTTGTATTAATTAATAAATTGAACACAACCAAATAGGTAAGAAAAGTAAAACTACTGGCGAATTAATGATCCTAAGTATAGTCTAGGATCGGATTTAGGGTAAATCTCATTTATTGATGATTTTAAATGAGAAAAAGCAAGCATATACTTGGCTATGAGTGCCTTTATATCATGAAGAAAAATTCGATAAGAAGAAGATTTGCCCCATGGAGTTATTCTTGACTTGACATAAACTTGCTTGAGCTATGCCAGACAATTCTCGTAAATGAAACACGGCAAGAGCTATAGTGATATTTTTAACGAGGCATAAACTCATAAAAATGGAAAGATTAGGTTAGTTTTGCAGTAATATTGGAACCAATAAAACACATATAACCAAAAAAAGGCCTGATGAAATATCAGACCTTTATATTTTTATATAATCAATTATGGAAATTTTGGGAATTGTTTAAAATCTGGATCCCTCTTCTCAAGAAATGCATTCTTACCTTCTTGAGCTTCTTCCATCAAGTAATACATCAGTGTTGCATCTCCGGCCATTTCCATTAATCCATGCTGACCGTCCAATTCTGCATTCAAACCTCTTTTTATCATCCTTAATGCTAAAGGACTTCTTTTCATAATAGTGCGACACCATTGAACTGTTGTATCTTCCAACTCATCTAAAGGTACAACTTTATTTACCATACCCATTTTCTCTGCTTCCTCTGCTGTATACTGTTCACACAGGAACCATATTTCACGTGCTTTTTTCTGACCAACATGACGTGCCAAATAAGATGAACCAAAACCAGCATCAAAACTTCCTACCTTTGGCCCAGTCTGACCAAATCGAGCATTTTCTGATGCAATTGTTAAATCACAAACAACATGCAACACATGTCCACCACCAATAGCATAACCATTTACCATAGCAATTACTGGTTTAGGTAATGAACGTATTTTTTTATGTAAATCCAATACATTTAATCTTGGCACACCTTCTTCGTCGATATAACCACCTACACCTTTTACTTTTTGATCACCACCTGAGCAAAAGGCCTTATCACCTGTACCTGTGAGCACGACTACGTTGATATCTTGTCGTTCCCTACAAATTTCAAAAGCATCGAGCATTTCCATATTTGTTTCAGGACGAAATGCGTTATAAACTTCAGGACGATTGATAGTTACTTTAGCTATTCCTTCAAAAAACTCAAATTTAATATCCGAATATTCTTTAATAGTTGTCCAGTTATATTTGCTCATCTCTATTATTTTAAGTTATCCATTATAAACTAATATATAAGGTGCTATGAGTTTGATTCTAAACTTTTAAAATAATTCCTTAGTATTTTACCATTACTTTCTCTTGGTGTAAAAATCTCTAAAAGACCTGGTTGTTCATTATTTTCTATCAATTCTCTATAAGCCAATTGCAACTCTTCTTTATTACTGCAAGATAAATATTTAAGTTCAAAAGCCTTGGCTATATGTTTTGCCGTTTGATCATGCTTAGCTTCAAAAAACTCTTCTAATTCTGGTGTTTCGGCAGGACCAGGGATAAACCTAAATATTCCACCTCCTCCATTATTTATTACTACAATTTTAAAGTTCGATTTCAAATATTTATTCCAAAGGCCGTTAGAGTCATAAAGAAATGATAAGTCACCTGTAACTAATACAACTGGTCCATCTGATACTTCTGCTGCTCCAACAGCTGTACTCACACTGCCATCTATTCCACTCGTTCCGCGATTAGAAAAGGTATTCACTCTTATCTCATCTTGAAATAGTTGTGCATAACGAACTGATGTACTGTTAGCCAACTGAAGATGAGCTTTTCCAGGTATATGGTTGAAAATATAAGACAAAGCTTTTAAATCGCTCCATTTTACTTGCTCCAAAAAGGTTAAATGTGCTTTCCTGTTTCTTTTACTTCTCTGCCTCCACATTTCCTGATAACGACCTTTTTTATTTTCGATCTTCTCTGATAGTTGACTAAAAAAATCCACTGGATTCATTTTTACTGATAGTGTCAATCTCTGAAAAGTATCAATTGCATTTTCGTTTAAAGAAATGTGCCAATGTGCTTTAGGAGGGTTATTACGTAAAACTTTTTTAATTTGCTTACTAACTATCTGACCACCAAACGATATTAAAAGCGATGGTTTAAACAATGCCGTTTCGTAACCATTAATACTAAACACTTGTCGGTCGATACATTCAATAAATTTATCCCCCTTAAGATTGGAAGTTGTTTCGGTAAGTACAACAGTATTAGCACTTTCAGCAAGTTTATTAATTGCCTTATTTAATTCATCGTCAGGAAACATTACTCCTGCAATAACCATTACAGAATCAGCCTTATTCCATTGCTTAACTAATTCATTCAATCGCTCCTCTGATAAAACTGAATCTGGAACTAAATTAAGAAAAGGTTCTTTTTGCAATGCAATAGGTGATGTTCTTCCATATAAAGGTTCCCTTAAAGGTATATTTATATGAACCGGTCCTTTTACCGGAAAACAAGTTTTATGAAACGCTTCTGTTACTACCCTTTCGGTATACCACTGATCATCAGAATGATTCATTGCAACAGGTAAATCAATCCCATATCTGATATAATTTGAAAAGATAGAAGACTGATTAATCGTTTGTCCATCAGCCATTCCCACCCATTCCTGAGGTCTGTCTGCGGATAAAACAATTAAAGGCACTTCTTGATAATATGCCTCTGCAACTGCAGGTGCATAATTCAATGCTGCTGTACCACTTGTGCAAATAACTGCAACCGGCCTTTGTAATTGCTGTGCCATTCCCAATGCAAAGAAACCAGCACTTCGTTCATCAACAATTGTATAACACTTAATTTCGGAAATTGCATTAAAAGAAAGTACTAAAGGTGCATTTCGTGAACCAGGTGAAATTACAACTTCTTTTAAGCCTAGTTTAATGCATTGTTGTACTAATATTTGTACTATTGATTTATCGGATAATGTTATTGCCATCTTTTTTAATCTTCAACTTGAGGTATTAAATTTACCACACTTATAATTACTGTTTCTACTTCGAGACCAAAACCTCTTCAATCACGTTAAGCATAGTTTGCGCTTTTAATTCTGTTTCTTGCCACTCTTTCTCAGGTTCAGAACCCAATGTTATACCACCTCCCAAGTATAGATCTACTCCTTTATCGATAAACTTCATGCTTCTAATATTAACAAATAAGTTAATATCATCTTTTGTAATTCTCCCCAGGAAGCCTGCATAAAAATTACGATCATGTTTCTCTACTTTATTTATTACACTCATCGACTCAAGTTTAGGTAAACCACATACAGCAGGTGTTGGATGTAAATCGTGTAAAAATTCTCCTAGCTTATCTTTTATATCATTTACCGAAAAATTGTAAGTTGTTTTTAAATGGGACATTTTTCCTGCAATTATTGTTTCCGGACCAGTAATTTGAGTATCTACAATTTCGTATTTACTTAAAACCCCTGTTACAAAATCACTAACTATCTGTTGTTCATCTAATTCTTTATTATCCCACTTTGCATCTAAATGCTCGTTATTCTTACGCGTTCCTGCTAATGATACTGTTGTTCCCAATCCATTTTCAACACTAAAAAGTAGCTCAGGACTTGCTCCTGTCCATAATCCAGTTTGCGGAGTGTATACCATAAATGTATAAGCCCTTGGATAAGCATTGCTCAACCTGTAATAAAACTTTGCAGCTAAGCTTGTATCTAACCTTTCTTCGTGCTTAATTCTGGATAGAATAGCTTTAGAAATTTCACCTGATTTTATATTAAAATACAACTCTTCAAATTGCTTTTTATAATCTGAGTAACCTGCATAAAAAGAATCTGGTATTTTTTGTTCAGGGCAAGATGCTATTTGTTTTATTCTATTCCACTCTTCCTGACTTAAACCTTCATTAGAAATCCTATAATCAACATTAAAGTAGATAAGATTAAGCTGCTCTATTGAAAAAGGAGCAAAAGTAAATATATCCTCTCCCAACTTAAACAGGTTTTCAATATTGGCCTCTTTGGCCATATTAGAAACCACAAGCACATTATCACTCGTATGAGGAAATCTATAAATAGCAAATGGTATTTTTTGCTTAATGCAATACTTAAGTATTTCTGATTGACTAACTTTTTCCACGTTTTTTCCTTCCTGGATGTCAATCCTAGCTTTCAATTTCGTAATAAAGCGTATAGTAATTTAATCCCCTCTGTTGATCATACCCTCTCTCAACATAGTCACGACGACCATGAATATATACGTGAAAATTTTTGTCAAGCTTTAAAATCGATTTAAAAGTACTTTTTTGTCCTTTTACTGCACTTTTTGAAATATCAAACTCCTCCTTTAACGGTAAACTCGATTCTTGCTGATAGTTTTCTTTATAATCCTTAAACGCCTCAATTACTTCTGGTTGCTCTATTACTTCATGCTCAAAATTGGCCTCATTAAAACTATCTTTATTATTAAAGAAATCCATCGAGCGATTCAACATATCAATCTGATCAGCACGGGCAACCTCATTTTCTTTGTTATAAACATCGTTCACAAATCCCTTACACATTTCCATGTAATTGCGTGTGAAATAATAATTATCTTCCCTAGGTTGAAGGCCTAAAAAGTCATCCACCCAAAATCGCGCTTCGTTACCTTTGTTGATATTATCAATAGAGCAAACTTTATATCCTTGCTCCTGTTCGGTATTGAATATCAAACAACCTTTATCTAGTTTTTTAATATTAATTCCTTCTTGTGCTCCCAATTCAAAATTTTGATCTTTTAGGTACACTTTTAAAAAGGTTTCTTTATTCTCTGATTTAAAAATGCCTACTGCACTAACCAACTCTCCATCAACAACTACATTGTTAAACAAGGCCATATAAAATTCACCTCCCCTAATTTTAGGATGATTGGAGTTTTCATATAACCATTCGGCAATTTTAATAGATGAATTATAAAAGTTTGAACTATCTTCAAACAGTAATTCCATTGTTGAATAAACAATATTATTTTTGATTTCCTCCGGGTGATAAAAATTGTAATAAGCATCCTCCTTAAAAGGTTTAAAGAAATAGTTGAGTAAAATATCCGTTACCATCTCATCACCTTCTAATTGCATCTCATCTTTTGAAAAACGCATAGGCTCAGCCTCTGCTCTACAGCCTACATGATGTACAACCATTTTTTCAATCGTTGCTTGCGAAAAATCAATCATTCGATATCGTTTATTTTTTAAACAGCCTACAAATATAATAAATATAGAATGAACTATGAGATACTTATAAACTGTGTTTTTTAATAGAAGTCAAATCTATCTGCTATAGTTATTTACCAATTGAAAAACCAGAAATATTAATCCCCATTAAGAATTCGTGCTTATTTTGATTTACATCTAGTAATCTCGCATAACGATAACCAATATTTACAGGAAACATAAACCTAAAGGCATGAACCTCTCCCCTTAATTCAAAACCTGTTGAGTTATAATTATTGCTTATTTCTAATCTCTCTCCAGACTTGAATATAAATTCTTCATATGTCCTTGAATAATCGTAAAATAAGTTAGCATTTACTCGCTTTAAGTAAAATACTCCTGGTAGGTTTAAATCAGGATTACATAAAGGAAAAATATAGTCCCCCTTAAAAGAATACATTCTATCATTTGAAAAAGTATTATACCCTCGTGGAAATGAAAAATAATCACCATGTTTTCTATAGTTTACTACTTCATCATTTTCAAGTCTATCTCCCATTGTTTTATATTGATAGTTATTATCAAATCTTATAGAATGATGCTTAAAAAAACCAGGAAAATATAATCTTGTATGAATTCCTAAAATACTTCCAACATCAATATTACCCCATGGTGTACTTTGATAAAGAACTTCAGCAATCTGACCCCATCTAGGTGCAACATCCCTTTCTGAACGTCTTAAGATATGATGGAAATATAACGAATATTCCAAAGTTTGATAATCAAAACCTGATATGGTAAATAACGAATCCCCCATCTTTTCTAATCGATTTCCAATCTTCCTATAATCAGTCCTTAAAACTTGGTAACCATTCCTTTTTAACAATCCATATTCAACTTTAGGCTGTAATAAAGATAAATACTTACCTTTTGTAAGCTGCAAGGGAACAGATATACTAAAATCTATACTTGATTGTAATATCCTATCATCTGAGTCAAATAAAATTGTATCATTATCATTATTGTAATTAAACTTATTATCTCCATGTTTTAATTCCAAATCAAACACAGGATACCATCCTTGATATTTGAAGTTGAAATAGTATTTTTCTAAACTACTTTGAGAATCGCCATTATAACCAATAGATGTTGATGCTGTTCCTAACAGGTTTTGTGACAATACAGTTGCTCCCATACCTGCTTCTTGATCTTTTACATTGATAAATGCGGGAGCCCAACTATGAATATTAAATAAATTCCACTTAGAATATTTCTCTACTCTATAATCAGCTATGGTATCAATTGATGAGAAATCCGGTTTAGTTTTCTCTTGCTCCGAAACTTTATTGTACAACTTAATCGAATGATTATCAACTTTATCTAACGGTTTGTATAATAAACTCTGCTTATTTGTATTTACCAACTGATACCCATCAGCCGTATAATTAGCTATAAATCAATTGATTACCTTTAAATAGAGCACCCTTTCGCACCATATTTAGATTGAGTTAATTGCTTTATTTCTTTATTCTTTAGCGAATAAATCTCATCAGTTCCACTATAAGCCCCTGTAAATATTATTTCATTATCCTCACCCCACTGAGGAAGTGATATTTCAACAAACGATGGCTTAGTTAATTGCTGCCACTTGCTATTTTCAACGTCTAAAACAGATAATTCTTTACCTTCGTCCGATAATACAATGCAAACTATTTTACTTCCATCTTTATTCCATGATGGTGTAAACAAGTAATTATTATTACCATGAACAAAACTCTTAGTAACAGTACCTGTTTCTTTATCTAAAATAACCAAGCCATAATTATTCTGATTATCAACCCTTACTGCTGCAATCTTTGAACCATCGGGACTAAGTGAAGGAGAAAAGAAACGAGACTTTTTTGTTACTTTAGTGAGGCTTTTTGATGGAATATGATAACACTTAACAACTGAATACATTCTATTCTCCCACCTTGGATCAGGTTCTAATTCGGCCCAACAAATGGTTTGATTTGCTAATGAAAATGGTTCTTCATTTCTGCTACCTGGAATAAATAATTTATTATAGCTCCCACTCTCATCAACCAAAACAAATTGTTTCATCACCCCAGGACCTGATAGTTCTGCTATGTAAACGCTATCATTTAAGACCTTTGGAAACCTGAAATTCAAATAATCTTCTCTCCTTTCTGTGATCTCTTCAAATTGGCTCTTTTCTGTTTTTTCAACTTGTTCCTGCCACTGTTCCTTTAAGTCATTGAATGTATTCTTGTACAACTGGGTTTTATTAATACCACTAATATCTTTTTGACCTTTATTAAATGGTGTAATCAAAAATGGATTCCGTCCAGTATTGTATATTGCTTTCTCCCAAATATCTGTGCCATATTTAGCTCTTGCTCCTGCAACCAATTGATATCCCATCTCATAGTGGTTTGGAACATAATCTTTATAAGAACCAAACATCGCTTTTTCGTATGAGTACAGACCTTTATCCATTATCTGTGCCTTCATTCCTTGTTCAAACACTGGAGACCGACCTCTTCCCGATTTAGTAAGTGCTGTTTCTGTAGTAACTGCATCTCCCTCTAAAAACCACATTGGAACAAATAATCCCAACACTGCCCCAACCGATTGTTCTCCTACGATATATGATAGCATTTTTGTAAACCCATCATTTAATTTATCCAACTGCACTACATGCCTAAATTCGTGTAACGACAATTGTTGTAACCATTCTTGAGCATGCATTTTTTGATTGGGATTATTATATAATTCTATCCGCTTAGGAGCCCATGTTACAAATCCATTAGAATAAGCTGTTTCGCTATGCACTAATACATTAATTTTTCGAGGCTTATGCCTTAATGATTCTCCCCCATAACGATAAACTTCTTCTAATACCTTGGCTAAATACTGCCCCTTTTCTATAAATTCTTCTGAGAAAACAATTTTAAAGTTTTCTGTTTCAATTTTATACCATTTTAAATTAGAAGGATCAGCTCCTGAAGTAAAATATTGTGCATAAGAAGCAAATGATAGTAACAAACATGTTAAAATCAACAAACATTTTCTGCTATATAATTGCATATAGTTCTAGTTTATTCCAATTTTCGGAAGGTAAATAAAGTAAAAAAACTGCGTAATCAATAAAATTGTTTAAAAATCAAATATTGGCATAATATTTAACTAAATTCATAACATAAAATCACATTTTATTAACGCTTCAAAAGCAAAATATAGATGTAATAAATCACGAAAAAATGTATTTTTAATGCATCGTTAAATTATAGTTAATGCTTTTTACATAATATCATTGCCCACTACTATGGAAAAAATCGTTATATATCAAGTTTTTACAAGGTTATTTGGGAACAAAAACCGCACCAATAAAAAGTACGGGACAATAGAAGAAAATGGCTGTGGTAAAATGATCGACTTTACCAACAAAGCTCTAAAAGAATTAAAGGACTTTGGAATTACTCATATTTGGTATACTGGTATAATTGAGCACGCAGTAACTACCGATTATAGTAAGTACAATATAGCCAAAGATTTCCCTGAAGTAGTTAAAGGGAAGGCTGGATCTCCATATGCGATAAAAGATTATTATGATGTTAATCCTGATTTAGCTGTAGATGTAAATAACAGGATAAATGAATTTGAGCAACTCGTAGAAAGGAGCCACCAGGAAAACTTAAAAGTAATCATTGATTTTGTCCCCAATCACTTAGCGCGCAACTACGTTTCGGACTGTAAACCATCCAACATTAAAGATTTTGGAGAAGATGATAAAACTGATACAAACTTTAATATAAACAACAACTATTATTATCTGCCCAATGAGGTTTTTAATGGCCCGGTAACCTCGCAAGGAAAAGAGCACCTAGTTGAAAAACCTGCAAAAGTTACAGGAAATGATTGTATGTCGGCAAAGCCAGGTATTTATGATTGGTACGAAACAGTAAAACTAAATTATGGGATAGACATATTCCATGATAGAGAAAAACACTTTGAACCCACACCAGATACATGGAAAAAAATGCTGAATATTCTCCTTTATTGGTCCTCAAAAAAAATTGATGGCTTTAGGTGTGATATGGCAGAAATGGTTCCTGTTGAATTCTGGAATTGGGCAATCCCTAAAGTAAAAGAAAAATATCCCAACATTATTTTTATTGCAGAAGTATATAATCCTGATTTATACAGGCAGTATATTACGTTTGGTGGATTCGACTTTTTATATGACAAAGTAGGTATGTACGATACCTTAAAAGCCATTGTTCAAGGACGGGAAATGCCTACCAACATTACTAAAGCCTGGGATGTTCTTAATGGAATACATCAGCATATGCTTTTCTTTTTAGAAAATCATGATGAACAAAGAATAGCATCTCCTTATTTTGCTGGAGATGCAAAAAAAGCAATACCTGCAATGATTATTTCAGGAGCAATATATTCAAATCCTTTAATGCTTTACTTTGGACAAGAGTTAGGAGAACCTGGAATGGATCAGGAAGGCTTTAGTGGAGAAAATGGCCGTACTAGTATATTTGATTATTGGGGAATAAAGCTTTTTCAGGATTGGGTAAATGATGGTAATTACGATGGAGGCTTACTACCAGATGAAAGTATTGAATTAAGAAACTGGCATAAATCTTTTCTTCATTTACTGCATAATAACGAAATCATAAAACAAGGGAAATTCTATGACCTCATGTGGTCAAACGAAGATAATGATGCTTTTGATTGTCATAAGCTATATGCGTTTTTGAGATACCACAACAGTAATATTTTATTAATAATCGTAAACTTCTCAGGAGAAAGTATTAAAGGAAGAGTAAAAATCCCTGCTCATGCATTTTTTACAATGGGCTCCGAGAGTAAAAAATATTTTAGAGGTGTGGATGTTTTAGATGAGAAAAATGTAATTGGTTTCCCAAAAGAAGTTGCCATTGCTAATGGGGCTGGTTTTAAAATTCAACCCTATTCCGGAAGGATATACGAATTAGAATAATTGATATATTCAATTTTTATACATTTTAAATTGAATATCAATACACTATTTCGCTTTCAAATAATTAATAAATGCCTTATATTAATAAGGTATTTATTAATTATTTATCAGGAGGAATAACATATGTCAAAAGTTGATTTTTCATTTAATATAACACTGGACGATACTGAATTTATACAGGTAGGAAAACATATTTATACTACACATGAATCTCTTAACAGAGAAGAACCTTTAATACATTTTATCGGTAGCAAATGCCTTAGTATACTAAAAAAGTTTGAAGGCAGGTTAACTCCTAAAGTAATAAACGAATGGTTGCTTTTATCTAAAGCTCTTGATCAAACTTGCAGTTACGGAAATAGATGGGACGATGAAAAAATAATAGAAGAATTAATTCGTGGTGAAGAACATCCCGTATCGTGGTACGTACATAATTGCAGTGTAGCTTAAAACTATAATCAGTTTTCAGTTAACAGTCAATTAATAGAAGCCATATTATTAACCGATAATTTTTAACCGTTTACTGCTTGGGTTACATAGGCTCTGTACCTACAGATCCTTTAGCTAACTGAATAACAGTTATCTCTGGATGCATACCAATACGTGCTGGCATACCTAAAAAACCAAGCCCCCTATTCACATATAAGTATTGGTTGTTTTTCTTATAAAGTCCATCCCATTGCTTAAATTTATATTTTGCTGGACTCCATTTGAATCCTTTCCAATCAATTCCAAACTGCATCCCATGTGTATGACCTGCCAACGTCAAGTCATATTTTGTTTTATTTACCACTTCTGCATCCCAATGATCCGGATCATGAGATAATAACACTTTAAATGGATATTTCTCTGTTCCCCTCATGGCTTTATTAAGATCGCCATACCTTGGAAATGGATCATGCCCCCAATTTTCAACACCAGTAATTGCTATCTCATCTCCATTAATATCTACCGCTACTGATTGATCTCTTAACAGTCTAAAACCAAATTTCTTATGCGCATCCACAATCCCACTAAAATTCTTTTCTTTCTCTTCTGGTGTTTTCCAATCTGTATAATCACCATAATCATGATTTCCTAATATCGAGAATTTTCCGTACTTGGCTTTTAATTGTTTAAATACCTTATCCCATCCTAGGGTTTCTTCATAAAAATTATTCACCAAATCTCCTGTAAAGAATATAGCATCCGCATGTTCATTATTAATAATATCAACAATCCCTTCAAGCTTATGAAAATTACTCGCAAATGAACCTAAATGAATATCTGAAATATGTATAATTTTAAAACCATCAAATGCAGATGGTAGATTAGGAAAATTCAAGCGCTGGTGTCTTGTAAAAAAAGAAAATCGCCCTTTATGCATACCAAATAAAAGAGAAACAATAGGCGCTGTGGCAATAATAATTCCAACCTGGCTTAAAAATTTCTTTCTGGTAATCTTAGGGTATTTAATTGTTGTTTGCTCTTTAGAGTATTTCTTATTTCTAATTGTAACAATTAACCTTGATACAACCAAAAACACAAAATAATAAAATAAGAAAAATAATTTAGGTATGTAAATCAAAGCAAACAGAACATTTGCTCCCATAAACCAAATGTAAAATGCAGGCGAAGAAATAGACCTTATTTGAAGTGAAAAAAATAAGTAAGAAGCAATTTCAAATATGGGTACTAAACCTAAAAGTAGAATTCCAAACCATTTATATCTTTTACTATTATTGTCTTCCAGTTCTCTTCTCCACACCCAAAAACCTAATAAATCAACAATAACAATAAATATTGCAATAAATAAAAAACCTAATATTGTTATTTTCATCTGTTTTAATTCAACCTTTATTCTTTCTATATAATCTTCTTGCTCGTTAGCATAGAAAAACTCACTAATATTATTTTAATCCCAATTAAGGCGGCACTTTTGTGTGAGAAAAACTCTGGTTTTTGCCATGTAAAATAATGGTATTCCACTTGACCTAACCATTGCAAATATATTCTGGTCTCCAATACTTTGCAATATTACGCAATAATAGAAAAAATGTTTATTAATAAAGGTTAAATCCAAATATTTTACTCTTTTACTTATATTATCTAATATTTAACCTTACTACTAAATTTCTGTTTTATTCTTTCTAAAGATACAATTAGGCTGCTCTCTCTCGTAAATGCATATGTGATGACTATTTACCAATCGATTTCTTTCTTCTTCGGACAAATTTTTCCACACATCCAATCTTTCCTTTAACTCATGCTTACGCAAATCACTAAACGGACAACCTGATAATTGCTCTTTTAAAGGACAATCAAACAGAAGACCAGAGTAATCCAATAACCCCTGCTTATCTTTGCTCATAATACCCTAAAAACTCTTAATATATGAATAACCCCCAATGCACTAACACATTGCGACCAAGTTAGTATGTTTTAAATTGTAATACAAACTTTTTAATCTAAAATAGTTACACGATTATCTATATAATTAATGTAATTCCCACAATTAGATAATAAGCAACAACTAAATGTTCGTAAATATTAATTAAATCGTTAAAAATTCAATCCTTGGATAAAACTGACTTATTTTCCTTTCTCGAAATTTTTCTCATTAACAAATCCCAGCCCTCAAAATCATTACTAACTACATCCCAATGCATTACACACTCTCACACAGCATTTCCTTTAATTAGTTTAAAAAATATAAAATGTTAAAAAATTTGTAAAATTAAAAAATGTCCGTAATTTCGTGTTCGTTAACGGAATTAAACCATAAGACTTTAATATCATGTTAGACAAGCACTTTATAAACGACAACTTTGTGTTAGAAAATGACACAGCTCATCAGTTATACCACAAATTTTCAGCAAACCTCCCCATTATTGACTTCCATTGTCATTTAGATCCTAAAGCGATTGCAGAGGATTATAAATATGATAATCTGGGAGATATGTGGCTTGGTGGAGACCACTACAAATGGCGAGCTATGAGAATTAACGGGATTAACGAAAAGTACGTTACAGGAGACTCAACAGACAAGGAAAAATTTATGAAGTGGGCAGAAACAGTTCCATATACAGTTTCTAATCCACTATACCATTGGACACATCTTGAATTATCTAGATGCTTCAACATTAACGACTTACTCTCTCCCAAAACTGCAGAAAAAATTTATAATGAAACTGCAGAGATGCTTAAATCTCCTGAATTCAGTACTAAAAATTTCATCAAAAGAATGAATGTTGAAATGATAGGTACTACAGATGATCCTGCAGATTCTTTAGAATATCATCAAAAGTTGATTGACGATGGTTATGAAGTAAAAGTGTTACCTTCTTTTAGAGCAGATAACGTTCTTAAAACAGATAATAAGGAAGCATTTGTAAGCTACATAGAGAAATTAGGTAAAGCTGCCAATATTTCAATCTCGAATTTTGCAGACTTAATTCAAGCTTTGGATTTAAGACATGAGTTTTTCCACAACATGGGTGCCCGTATTTCTGATAGCGGTCCAGACCGTTTCTTCTTTTCCACATATACTGATGAAGAAGTCTCTGCCATCTTTTCAAAACTGATGGACAAGAAAACTATCTCATGCGATGAGAAAGAGAAATATTGTACAGCAGTAATGGCTGAATTAGCTCGAATGAATCACAAAAGAGGATGGACTCAGCAATTTCATGTGGGTGCATTAAGAAATAACAATACACGCATGTTCAATCAGTTGGGAGCTGACACAGGTTTTGACTCCATTCATGATTCGCAACCTAGTTTAAAAATGTCGCAATTCTTAAATTTATTGGACAGTACCAACCAATTGGCTCAAACTATTTTATACAATTTAAATCCTGCTGATAATCAAATGTTATTAACCATGTGCGGGAATTTTGTTGATGGTACCTGTGCATCTAAAGTAACATACGGTGCGGCGTGGTGGTTCCTCGATCAAAAAACTGGCATGGAGCGTCACCTTGAGGATTTATCAGCACTCAGTTTATTAAGCCGTTTTGTTGGAATGGTAACGGATTCCAGAAGCTTCCTTTCCTATCCACGTCATGAGTATTTCAGAAGAATTGTTTGTAATTACGTAGGAAAAGAAGTGGAGAAAGGTTTAATACCTAATGATGAAGAAATCTTAAAAACCTTAATTGAAGGAGTTTCTTATTACAACGCAAAATCATATTTCAACTTTTAAAATCAATTATACATACCATGGCAAAAAAAGTAGTAACCTTTGGAGAAATAATGCTCCGTTTTGCAACCCCTCAATACCAACGCTTTTCACAAGCTACTGAATACAAAGCTTCTTTTGGTGGTGGCGAAGCAAATGTAGCTGTTTCTCTTGCAAATTATGGAATCGATGTTTCTTTTGTAACTCGTTTACCTGAAAACGACATTGCCAAAGCTTGTGAGATGGACCTTAAAAAACACTCGGTAAACACTAATGATATTGTTTATGGAGGTAGTAGACTTGGAACATACTATTTAGAAACTGGTGCTGTTGCACGTGCAAGTAAAGTAGTTTACGACAGAGCTTTCTCTGCTTTTTCTGAAATTAAACCCGGAATGGTTAATTGGGAAGAAGTACTAAAGGATGCTGACTTTTTTCACTGGACAGGTATTACTCCTGCGGTATCACAAGGTGCTGCTGACGCTTGTTTAGAAGCAATTCAAGTAGCCAACAGATTAGGAGTAACTGTGTCTACTGATTTGAATTATAGAAAAAACCTTTGGAAATATGGAAAATCTGCCAATGACGTAATGCCTGAATTAGTTGCTGGATGCGACATTGTACTAGGTAACGAAGAAGATGCAGCTATGGTACTAGGTATTCACCCTGAAGGCGTTGATGTTACTGAAGGTCATGTAGAAGCTGAAGCATATTTAAGTGTTTCGCAACAAATTATGGCTAAATTCCCAAGAGTTAAAAAAGTGATTACTACATTACGCGGCTCCATTAGCGCAAACCACAATTCATGGTCGGGAGTACTTTACGATGGTAAAAAATTATTCCAGGCTCCAACATATCAAATTACCCACATTGTTGATAGAGTTGGAGGTGGTGACTCGTTTATGGGAGGATTAATTTATGGCTTACTAACTTACGAAGGAGATGATCAAAAGGCATTGAATTTTGCAACCGCAGCTTCGTGTCTTAAACATACAATACATGGCGATTACAACCTTGTTACAGTTGCCGAAGTTGAAAAGTTAATGAGTGGTGATGCTTCTGGAAGAGTATCACGTTAATTATATTTTGTTTTTGATTAGTTATTTATTTATAAGCGTGACTAAGCTATTGTATGACTAAGCTTGTTCAATTCATTTAAAAGGTAAATTATAGTTTTTGAAGAATTTTAGAGACAGGATTTATTGGGGTTAACGAACCTGGATTATTCCTAAATATTAATTTACCATACCAGGATTACAATAGTTTAGCCGCTTTTAACTGATTTTACAAATTACACTGAAAAAGATAAGTATGGCTAAATATTCAAGAATAGAAGTTTATCAGGCAATGAAAGCTACTGGTGTTGTACCCGTATTCTTTCATTCTGATATAGATGTTTGTAAAGCGGTATTAAAATCGTGCTACGATGGAGGAATACGTGTATTTGAGTTTGTAAATAGAGGTGATTTTGCCCATGAAGTATTTGGTGAGCTTAACAAATATGCTATAGAAAATCTTCCTGGTATGGTTTTAGGTGCTGGCTCAATAGTAGAAGAAGGCACAACTGCACTATATATTCAATTAGGTGCTAATTTTATTGTATCGCCACTATTAAACGAAAGCATGGCTAAGGTGTGTAACCGACGAAAAGTAATGTGGTCTCCTGGCTGTGGAACTATCTCAGAGATAAATAAAGCTCAAGAACTAGGTGCAGAAGTTGTTAAAGTATTCCCTGCTTCTGAAGTTGGAGGCCCTTCGTTTGTAAAAGCCGTGAAAGCACCTATGCCATGGACAGATATTATGCCAACAGGTGGCGTAGATACATCAAAAGAAAACCTTCAAAAATGGTTTGATGCTGGTGTTACCTGTGTGGGAATGGGATCTAAACTATTTCCTAAAGAAATAATGACTTCAAAAAATTGGAATGCATTAACTGAAGTTGTTAAAGAGTTAATGAATAATATACAAGCTGTTAGAAAATAATAATTCAGATAAAAGACCTTTAGATAAGGGATATTAGAATCACTTTAATCTATTAGTCCATTATCTGTTAATTTAAATATTAAAAAATATGGTACCCTTAAATTTAAAAGATAAAGTTGCAGTTATTACCGGAGGTGGAGGTGTTCTTTGTTCTACAATGGCTAAAAGTTTGGCTTCTCAGGGTGTTAAAACAGCAATTTTAGATTTAAACCTGGAAGCTGCTGAAAAAGTAGCTAATGAAATAAATGAACAATATGGAATTAAATCCATAGGGCTTTCTGCTAACGTTTTAAATAAAGCTTCATTGGAGGCTGCAAAAGAAACTATTAATAAAGAATTAGGATCTGTTGATTATTTAGTTAATGGAGCTGGTGGTAATGCAGCTAGTGCAACTACAAAAGTGGAATTTTTAACCGAAAACGAATTAGGTAGTCTGGATGACACATTTTTTGGTTTACAAATGGAAGGTTTTGATAAAGTTTTTGCTTTAAATTTCCAGGGAACCTTACTCCCATCTATGGTATTTGCTAAGGATATGTTAGTTAAAAAAAACGGTTCAATCCTGAATGTGTCATCTATGAACTCATATACTCCTTTGACTAAAATTCCTGCTTATTCTGCTGCTAAAGCTGCTATCAACAATTTTACTCAATGGTTGGCAGTACACTTTGCAAAAACAGGAATTAGAGTTAATGCTATTGCTCCCGGATTTTTATTAACCAATCAAAACAGGTTTTTATTAATAGACGAAAAAACAGGAGAAGCTACTCCAAGAGGTGAGAAAATTATTAGAAACACACCTATGGAGAGATATGGTGAACCAGAAGAATTAACTGGAACTATGCTTTATTTATTGTCGGATTGGGCCAATTTTATAACTGGTGTAGTTATACCAGTAGATGGAGGATTTAGTGCATACAGTGGGGTGTAAATTGGTTATTGGTATCTAGGTGACTAGTCAACAGCTATTATTTAAAACAATAAACCTATATATGCAATAAGAATAAATCCACAAATGATTTTTTTACTAACACTATTCTTGTTGATTGAAGAGTTACGATATAATAACTATTGACAAATGACCATTGACTAATCTACTAACGTTTAAAAACAAATTATTATGGCTATTGAACAAACATGGCGATGGTATGGTCCTAACGATCGTATAACGCTATCAGAAATAAAACAAACCGGTGCAACTGGTATTGTAACAGCACTTCATCATATTCCAAATGGCGAAGTTTGGACAAAAAAAGATATCATGGCTCGCAAAAACATGATTGAAGAAGCGGGGTTAACTTGGTCTGTTGTAGAAAGTGTTCCTGTACATGAAGATATTAAAAAACAAACCGGAAATTGGGAAGAGTATGTTAAAAACTATCAAGATTCAATCAGAAATCTTGGTTCATGCGGTATAAAAACGATATGTTACAATTTTATGCCTGTATTAGACTGGTCCCGAACCGAACTGAATCATAAATTTAATGATGGCTCACTTGCTTTAATTTATCAACAAAAAGTATTTGCTGCTTTCGATTTGTTTATTTTAAAACGCGAAGGAGCAGAAAACGATTATAGTGAAAAAATAATATCTCAGGCCAAAGAATACTTCGATAGCCTGGATGAAAAAGGAAAAGAAGTACTCACTAACACAGTTATCAAAGGATTACCAGGTGCTGAAGAAAGCTATACTTTAGTACAGTTTCAAGAGGTACTTGATGCTTATAAAGGCATCGACAATGACAAATTAAAAAAGCACCTCGAAGATTTCTTAAGAGCCATAATTCCTATTGCTGAAAGTTATGACGTAAAAATGGCTATCCACCCGGATGATCCACCATGGGGATTGCTTGGATTACCTAGAGTTGTAAGTACTTTAGAAGATGCTAAATCCATTATTTCTACTGTAAATTCGGTTTCAAACGGAGTAACATTATGCACAGGATCATGGGGAGCCGGTTATTTTAACGATCTATCTGTAATGGCTAACGAACTTTCTCATCGAATCAACTTTGCACACCTAAGAAATGTAAAAAGAGATACTGATTATAATTTTAACGAGGACTATCTATTTGATGGTGATGTTGATATATACTCAGTTTTAAAAACGATTGTTCTGGAAGAAGAAAATCGCAAAAAAGAAGGAAGACAAGACTTCTCTATTCCTGTTCGTCCCGACCATGGAAACCAAATGCTTGGAGACATAGGTAAAGATAACAATCCAGGATATTCTTTATACGGTAGAATGAAAGGACTAGCCGAAATCAGAGGTTTAGAACTCGGAATTAGGAGAAGCATTATAAATGAATAAATAATTAAATCTATTATGACGAAAAAAACTACTGGCATAGGTAATTACAGGTTTAGAATTCTGGCCATGCTGGTCTATGCTACAACAATCAACTACTTCGATAGAAGTATCATTGGAGTAATGTCTCCTACCTTAATTAAAATGTTTGGATGGACAAACAGCGATTATGCCACAATTATGATTGCTTTTAAAGCTGCATATGCTGTTGGTATGATTTCAATGGGTGGAATTATTGATCGCATGGGAACAAAAAAAGGATATACACTAGCCATAAGCATATGGAGTATATTTGGCATGCTGCATGCCTTAGTTCGACCTGCTTTTAGTATTATTGGATTTTCATTAGCACGTATTGGATTAGGTTTTGGAGAATCCGGCCATTTTCCTGCTGCTCAAAAAACAGTAGCTGAATGGTTTCCTAAAAAAGACAGAGCTTTTGCGACAGGACTATTTAATGCTGCAACCAGTATTGGAGCAATTGCCGCCCCGTTTGTTGTGGGATGGATTGTTAGTGAAACAGGAAATAACTGGCAAATACCATTTTTATTTACCGGTGTATTAAGTTCCATATGGGTTTTTCTATGGTTAAGAACATATAAGAAACCCGAACAACATCCAAGGGTTACTAAAGAAGAATTAGAATATATTAATAGTGACTCTGTTGTTGAATCTGAAGGAAAATTAGCATGGTCTAAAGTTCTTCCTAAGCGCCAAACATGGGCATTTGCTGCTGCAAAAATAACAGATGCTGTATGGTGGTTTTACCTATTTTGGGGCGCTAAATTTTTAGCTGACACCTTTGGTGTTAACATCAAAAATATAGGTATACCATTTCTTATTATGTATCTGCTTGCAGATGGAGGAAGTATTTTTGGAGGATGGTTGTCTGGTAATTTTATGAAACGAGGATGGTCTGTCAATAAAGCCAGAAAAATGACATTATTAATGTGTGCATTAGTTATCCTTCCTGTTGCTTATGTTGCAATTACCAAAAACCAGTGGCTAGCTGTTGTATTAATAGGTATCGGTGCTGCCGGGCATCAAGCTTGGTCTGCCAATATTTTTACATTAGTATCCGATGTATTTCCCAAAAAAGCTGTAGGCTCAGTTACTGGAATTGGTGGAATGATTGGTGCTGTTGCAGGTATGCTTGGAGACTTTGCTCTTGGAAAAGTTCTGGATTCTGCCGGAAATACTGGTTATTTCTGGGCATTTTTAATTGCAGGTTCATCCTATCTGGTAATATTAGGAATAGTTCATTTATTAATGCCAAAAATGCAACCTCTTGACGAAAATCTCAATTTAGTTAAGGAAGAATAAAAACTTGAAACTATTTTTGCAGGCCTGACATCGATTTTTCTTTGTCAGGCCATCAATAAATACACAAGGAGTTTATGCCAGGAAAGAAAACCAGAATAAAAGATATAGCCGAAAAAGCAGGCGTCTCAATTGGCACGGTTGACCGTGTACTACATAATCGTGGTGAGGTAAAAACTGAAACCAAGGAAAAAGTATTGGAGATTGCCAAACAATTAAATTACCAGCCCAACATTGCAGCTCGTGCACTAAAATCACCTACTAGTTATAAAATTGCGGTTATAATTCCTCAAAGTACAGGCAATAATTTATTCTGGGAAAAACATCCTGAAGGTATAAAGCTGGGTCAGGAAGCTACAGCTCCCTTTATTGCTAACGTAAAGTACTTTAACTACGAAATGCATAATTCCCAGGATTTTATACAAAAGTCTACTCAGTTAATCGAATGGAATCCCCAAGGAGTTATTATGGCTCCCATACTTAAAAAAGAATCATTTGAGCTTTGTCATAAGTTCGATGAGATGTCTATTCCCTATGCATTTATCGACACCTATTTGGAAGGTACAAATGCATTGACATTTGTAGGGGAAAATGCACATAAAGGCGGAAGGGTGGCAGCCAGTATTCTGGATATGGCTGTAGATAAGGAAAAAGATATATTAATTGTAAATATCGCTAAGAATCTTGATAACTTACTACACCTTAACCTTAGAAACCAAGGCTTTATGAGCTATTTGATGGATAAAGGCCAAAACAAAGGTTTAAAAATTAGTGTTGAGGTTCCTAGTGGCAACAAACAAGGAGTTTATGATATTCTCGACCGCGTATTTAACAGTAATAAGCAAATTGATGGTATAATGGTATCCAGTGCACGAACCTTTGTTATTGCTCAATATCTGAAAGCTAGAAATCTTGATCACCTATTTTTAGTAGGATACGAGGTTTTTGAAAAGAATGCTAATTATCTAAAAGAAGGTGCAATTAATTATTTAATTAGTCAACGCCCTATAGAACAAGCCGAAAAGGCATTTAAAAGATTATTTAATTACCTGGTTCATAATGTTATTCCTGAAAAAATGGAATTCCAACCTATAGATATTATCAATGTTGAAAACATTGATGCTTAGGCATAACAATTAGTATTGCCTAAGCTAAAATCCGTTTAATTCTTCTCAACTATCACAAAAGTATACATACAATATGTGTATCCTAAAGATTTAACAAACCAATCCTGCTCTAACATCTTTTGAGGCGAACAACCTTTTAACTCTATTAATCCTTTGGTAAACGTTTTTTTATACAAACCAAAATAACCTTTTAAATTGTTAGGTGTCGAATCTAATCTTGTCACGTTTAATCTCTTCCTCTCATACTCTTGAAGCCACATTGGCAAAGAAGGGAACTTATCGGCATATAAAACATATAAGTCCACATCACAATTAACTCTGAAAGAAACACATAAATCATTTTCGCTTATCAATTTATCATTACCAAATGTTTTTATATGTAAAGCTCCTGCTAATTCATCCGGAATATAATCAAATTGATAATCACGATCGACATATTGTAATTGGTTCTGCTTTAAGGAACTTACTTCATAAGCATTACCGCTTGCCGATACTAACTGGGAAATTTCTAAAACTTGCTGTGTCATCGTTGTTTTATTAGATCGTAATGATTAAAGACATAATATTATTTAACATATCATAGCTCGAAATTATAATCTAATAACGATATAATCACTTTTATATGAAAAAAATGAATTAAAACGGTTTCGGTAACGTTATAGATTGTCGTAAACGTTTTTATTTTCAAAAATTTAGAACCCAAGAAACATGAAACACACAAATGAAGTTGTAAAATCTATTTTATTATTATTAGAAGTTTGTTACAGCTTTATAATGTTTGATTCATAAAATAATGAGACAAAGCAATTTTACACATAAAGATCAGACATCAAACAACCCATAAACATCTTTCTATCTATTAATCAACATATTACAATCAGTACAATTGCTATATTAATCTTACTTAAAGTTTCATTTACTATTTGAACAATTGATTTTGATTGACAATATTAAATATCACAAAAAAATAGTTTTTTTCTACTTGATTCTTAAAAGCTATAAACCTTTATTATATCATTCCAAGTCTTTTAGCGTACAACATGGCTTGAGTAGTATTTTCGGTTCTTGTTTTGCGAAGAATATTCTGGCGGTGATTATTAACTGTATTTACACTGATATGTAAACTATCCGAAATATTAATACTATCATATCCGCGACTAATTAAACTAAGAATCTCTAATTCTCTTTTGGTAAGTAATGCACCTGAATTTGAATCATCATCGTTGAAAAGGTGCAACTTACCAGTCTTCATATTAATCATTCTTCGTTGAGGTTTCTCACTAGTAGTTTTATCCGATAGTAAATGAGAGATAACCAATAACAGCCATCCTCTTCCATTTTTATCCAGTTCAAGAACAATAGTCTGGTGTAAGTAACGCTTATATATTCCTTCAGTATTTTTTGTTCTGAAATCATATACCAACTTATAATCCTTTTTTTCATCAATTGGAAGTTGTGAAAAAAAACGATAAACCATATTGTCAGTTTCGAGTACAAATGACAAGTCTTCTGGGTGTATTCTTTCAAAATGAATTTCAGCCTCACCTTTTACACTATCGGTTTTACTTTTAAAACCAAATAATTTCATTTGCTCATCACTCTTTAAGAGATAGTTATGCCTATTCAAATCATACACACCATAAATAGATCGTTCTACTTCTGCTAATCGTTGAATTAACTCAATCTTAGGCATAACTTTTTGATAATCTTCTTCAGTTACTTCACATTTATACGAATTCTTATTTTTAAGTCTTTCAGAATTTAGCAGTTTAAGATCTGTTCTCATAAAATTGATGATAATTCACTATTTTTTACTTAATAAGGCTAAGATAATTTTACAATCAAAAATACAATAGTTAGTTAATTTTTTGGTCATTAGTCATTGGTGAGTTTCGCAAACTTATTAATATCAGCCATTTACACCCACAGACATAAACGCCAAAATTCTAAATATGAGTAACTTATAAAAACTTAACAAACTAATGAATTAAATATTGATTCTTTAATCTTAATAAGTTATATACAAAACTGATTTAACTAAAATTAGATAACATACAACCTAAGTTTTATAATTAAATGAAATTATGAAAATAAATAAATCAATATCAAATACACTTCTGCTTCTTATTGGAGCTATTGCAATTACATTTTCGGGAATAAACTGGCATATAGGCATTACTGCTTGGATTGGTCCTATATTCCTACTCATGTTTACCAGAAATACTAAATGGTACAAATTTGTATTCTTTTTCATTGTTATATCTATTTCTGGTGCAATTTCGCAAACCTCTAATAACCTTATGAACCTACCCGAGGTTAATGTTTTTAACGGAATAAGCTTTGGAATTGGATATAGTATATCTTTTATTATTGATAAACTATTATATAAAAAAGATGGAAAGTTCTATTATAGTTTAGTTTTTCCTGCATCTGTAACTTTTATTGAATTTTTAGTAAGTCAAGCTATTGGAACCTGGGGAAGCATTGCACACACGCAATTTGAATTTAAACCTTTAATGCAACTAAGTTCTTTAACCGGAATTTTTGGTATCTGGTTTATGGTGGCATGGTTTGCTTCCATTATTAATTGGATGGTTGAGCATAAAAATAAACGATCTGCTATTTATAAAGGAGCCATTATTTATGGAAGTGCTTTATTGTTGATCCTTCTATATGGAGCTTTACGAATTACATCCAATAACCCAAACGAAGAAAAAGTAAAAGTAGCCACTGTGTTAAGTGACAACAACATTCACCAGATTGTAGCGAATGAAGCCAATACTTTTAAAGAATTAGCCACCGGTTACAACTTAAAAGTACCAGATAAGTTATTTTCTGACTCCCTTATTATTAATACCCTAATTAAAAGAACAACTAAAGCCTTAATGCAGGGAGCCAAAATAATAGTTTGGAATGAAATTGCTTTAATTGTAAATCAAAAACAAAAACAAGACATTATTTCCAAAATTAAGCTTATTTGTAATAGAGATAATGCATATGTTTTATTATCATTTTTAGAAGAATGCACTGATAAAAATAAAAAACCATTTAACAATGTATGCATCTTAATATCTCCTCAAGGTGAAATGGTTTGGGAATATCAAAAATCATTTTTACATCCTACTGCCGAGGCTCCAATTGTTAATAATGGCAATTTTAACTTACCCATTACACAAACTGAATATGGTAAAATAGGTAGTGTAATATGTGCTGATCTGGATATAACTAAATTTATTAAACAAGCTGGAAAAAAATCAGTAGATATTTTACTGGTACCTGCTTTCGATTGGGCCGAAATTACACCATTACATTCGCAAATGGCATGTCTCCAAGCTATACAATTTGGATTTTCGCTGGTAAGATCAAATGGTATGGGAGTTTCAGTTGCATGTAATTACAAGGGTAATGAAATAGCATCTTTAAATACACTAACTTCAGATACAAAAATTATGTACGCAGATATTCCAATAAAATCAAATAAAACATCTTACTCCTGTATTGGTGATATTTTTGCATATCTGACCATTTTTTTCTTAGTTTTTATGGTGATAATGAAGATAGTAATAAGAAAAGATTAATTGTAACTGTATTTAGTGGTGATTTAATAGAACTATTATCTCGAATAATATGCGATAGATTCAGAACAAAAAATTTAAGTAGAAATGTTATAAAAACCATCTTTAACTCATTTTTTTTCTCAACCACCTTCTTTTTAATTGAGGTGGTTTAAGTTGTCCATTACAACTTAATCTCAAACTTAACCCTTACCCCAAAATCAGGAACATTTTGAATGGATTTAGGATTAACGCGCCAAACACCCTCAATCCTAAAAAAGCGTAGTACATTCTCTAATCCTGCTCCTAACTCCACATAAGCTCCTTCAACAGAACTTAACGATTCAGGAAACATAATACCATCTTTTTGTTCATCGCTTAAACTTCCAATCATAGTTTTAGCAGAAACTACCTCTCGTAATCCTAATCTTTTCAATAACGGTAATCGATTAAAGAAAAAACCATTCATATGGTATTCAATAAAACTATGAAAGTACTGGTCGTGAACAAACTCCAGGTAGTTAATTAAATTAAAATCATAACGATAATATCCATAAGTTTCGTTACCCCTGGGAATTTCTAACATAGTATAAGGAACATTTCCGAATATTTTACCCGCTTCAAAAGCATAGTTCAAATAAGTCTGCCCAAAGTATTTTTTTGCTTTTATGGTAGCATGTAATTTTCCATACCAATTATCTCTATTGGCATACGATACCTTACCTGCGTTAAGAGAAAGATTAATAATAGGATAATCACTACCTATGTATATTCTCCTGTAACCTCTATCTACAACTTTTTCTTTCCAGGATAGCCTAAAATTAATTCCAGCTTCCACAGCAGATATTGATCCCAACTCATTTCCTTTGTAAATAAAAGGATAATATTCTGGTGAAAACTGTTTAAAATAATCAGCCATAAAAGTTGTACTCAAACCAGTCCTCCATTCATGTTCATAGGATAGTTTAACACTTCTTTGACGGTACAACTCATCAAACTCATCCCTTGCAAAAATGGTAGACACCAGGTTGGTTTCTGATGGAGTTAGCATATTTTCATATAAATAAAGAATTTTCCTGTTCTCCCCCATTCTTATATACTTATCGTCGTATGACAATCTAAGGACTTTTCGATTAGCGGATGAAAATTTATACCCCACTCCCCCATGACCAGTAATCAACTCATTTTTCGTCGAATATCCCACACCTCCATACAACATCCAATGATCGCTAATTTCGGAACTGGTTCTACCCCCAAAGAAAAACCGAGTCCCCTCAATTTTATTGGATTGCAAAAACTCTGTATAAGGCCCAATTTCGAACTTACCTACATCAAAATAACCACTTAGCCCCATCTCTGCCAACTCATTGGCTAACTTAACAGTTGGCACTTGATTAACAGAATCTATAATAGCATATTTTTCTAAATCGCCAGGTGAAAGTTTTTGATGCCTGATATTTGCCCAATATGTCGAATCACGATCTAAAGCTCCTTTAACTTTTATCGATTCATAACTTAAGCTTTTTGCCGAAAGTTCAATTTTTTCATTAGGATTAATCTTCACTTTACTAAAAGAGGAGTATTCCTGAAATGTAAGCTCTAACCGCCTTTTGGTAGTATCCCCCCTTACAGGCAAATAATCAAATATTGCACTGGTTTTATTACTCTTATAAAATGGAATAGAATCGTTAAGCAACTGATATTCTGCCCTAATTTTTAAGTTTCTTATAAAGTTCAATTGATTACCCTCAGATACTGCTGCATCAATTTCCTGGATAGCAAATCTTTTATCATCTATAATCATATATCCCTGAAAAACATTTTCGCCTTTTCTTTTTGGATAAAATGTTACTTTAAAATGCTTACTTCCGTCTACTATAGTACTATCTTCCAGATAATACCTGTAGTAAAACTTACCCTGATCGGCAATAGGACTCACAAAATTCTGATCGTAAAACTTAAGGTAATTGTCGTAATAGTTAATATTAATATCCAAACCACTTGTATAACCTCCAATTTCTAATTCGCCTAAAACGCCAATTCCTGAGGTTTTATCGGCAAGTACAGTAGACTTTTCTATTAACGGTTTTCTTTGAAATTCATTAAAAACAACTTGCTCCGAAAAGAAAACAGGTAGGTAATAAGAACTATCCTTTGCTTGCTTAAATAAATGCTGGTGTTTCCTGAAAGCCCGAGCCTTCATTAAGTCTTTTTCAGCATTATTTAAATTATAATCCCATTTGCTATATTTTTCGTAGGAGTACCTGTCGTATTGCTCAGGATTATTGAGCTTTTTATTTTTTATAGCATTTCTTAATATCCATCTTACCCTATGGTCTGATGGTAAAACTCTAACTTCGTCGAGTTCGGTAACCGATGGATTTAACTTAATTTTTATGTTTGAACGTGATGAACTCACTTTAATAGTTTTGGGCTCAAAGCCGATGGCAGATATAGACAATGAATCACCTGGAAAACTAAGTCCAAATGTGCCTATGGTATCAGTCATGGTTCCATATGTAGTTCCCTTTACAAATACACTTGCAAACGGAACAGGCTCTTTGGAGTCACTATCCACCACTAAACCTGTGATATACTGCATTTGCGCCTTCCCAGCTAAACAAATGACTAACAATATAATAGACGCAAAAAATCTTCTCATTAGCTTTTAATCCTCAATTGAAAATTAAAACAAAGACAATCAATATTTAAAATAGTTGGCTCAAAGTCGCACTTTATGTCAATATCAATGCCAAATAATCTTAACAAAAGAACTTTATTATTCTCAAACGAAAGATTTTTTTATGATGAAAGTGATTATTTTAATACTCAAACAGCATTTAACTGGATGATTGGATTTTTTGCACTTTCCAAATTAAAATTCAAAAATATCGTAGATTATTTTTGCTGCTTTATGTAAATTAAAATCCCATCAAGCTACTGTTACCTAATGGGATATTTTTAAAAGTGGTTAATGCTATGGTTGTTACAAATTTTACTCTAAATCATCATGTAATATTAACATTGGATGTTCTGGGTGTAACACCATTTGTTTTGTTACACTTGGATGGAAAATACGATCGAAGAATCCAATATTATGTCTTACTAAAGCTACCATTTCAGCATCATTTTCATCCATAAATTTATTGATGCTTTTACTTACATCTTCACCTTCGATAAAATTAAAGCTTAAATCAATGTTTGGGAAATGAGCAGCAATTTTGTTTTCTGCATCCAATCGGTTAACATATTCATCATCCAAAACATTTACAAACATCAATGCTGAACGATAACGATCTATAATATCCCTAACAGGGTTCATCACCTCATCCAATTCTACATCTTTTAAGTCTGTAGCAAATACAATTTTTTCTGGTTTTCTAAACTCAGCACTTTTAGGAACCACCAAAATTGGAGCTTTAATACTTTTTATTACCTCGTAAGCATTGGAACCTAATAGGAAGTTTTCTAATGCAGATTCTCCTCTGCAACCTAAAACAATTAAATCGGGGTGGTGTTCTTTAATGTATTCGTGGACAACATTAATAAGAGATCCGAACGCGGAAAGAATTTTAATATCTGCCTCAGGAAAAATACGCTTAATTAGTGTTATTTCTTGCTTTAAGCCTTTTTCGCTTTCAAAAGCCATCTCTTCTTTAACCTGCATAACATAAGGACTTCCACTGAACTCCAAATCATAAGCATTTAATAAACAGAAGGACACATTATCGTCCTTAAACATTTTTAAGGCGTAAAGAGCGGCATTTCGGGCAGTGTTTGAAAAATCGGTTAGCAGCAATACCTTTTTCATAGCCTGAAAATTTAATTCAAATAAGCACCTTTACATAAACGGTAAAATTACCGTGGAGAGAAGTTCTTGATTAAGAACTTTATAAGATCAACAAACTCTAGTATGATTTTATACGTATTATTTTTAAATAGGGTTACAATAAAGTTGTACTTTTTTGTTGATTTTCTCCTGATAATTTAAGCCACCTCCAAATAGTGTGATAAGGTATTTTTGTAATGTTGGCAACATGCGATGGTGAATGTTTTTGACAAAGCCTCAAGATATTTTCTTTTATCTCTCTAGAATATCTTACACTTTTATTCTTCTGCTGACAATACCTTTTCCTTATTCGGGCAATACTCATTTCCGAAACACCGTATTCTTTAGAGATATCTTTGGCAAACTCGCCATTATCTAATCTTTCAGCAATTGATAATGCCTCTTCATACGAAATTGTTGAATGTCCTCTAAAAGATTTGTCATCACGCTTTTTCCGGTGCTGTAATGATTTTTTCTTATCTCCCCACTCCAGATTGGAATGTTCGTTATCAGTTGTATTACCATTTTTATGTAATACAAGTTTGTAAGATACCGGTTTTGGATTTTTTACAAAAGCTTCAGCAACTAATCGGTGTACATACAACCTTTTTCCGTTTACTGATACCTGGTAAAAACCAAACTTATGGTTCTTCGACTTAACCAGCGATTGATGAACTGTTTTTCCATTTACTCTAACTGTGTTCCCGTTACTATTAACTTCAATCGCATCATTTATTCCAACACAGTTAACCTTCCTGAAATTCTCCTCCATACATTTACAAAGGTAGGAAAATAGAGAGATGTAGACAAAAAAAATAACGCTTATTGTATTAACCGGGCTTTTTCTCCAAAATAAACACTCCACATACACCTTGTTCATCTTCACTAGACCCAACTATCTGACCATTAGCATTTATTATTCCATCTCTAACTTCGGGGAAATATTCAATTTGTATAGTTGAGTTTAGTATCTCATAACTAACAACATGTAATAGTATTTTATTCCCATTTAAGCTTCCTTTTAACTCACACTTAACTTCAAAAGGAGGTTCTTCATCAATAAATTCCGTGAACTTAAGCGTGCCTGTTATTTCACTGCCAACTTGCTTTAATTCAGCCTCACCTTCATCTTTACCAAAAGAAAAATCTTCTTTAAATATCCATTTACCAGTTACATTCATTGCAAAAATCATTACATCAACCACAAAGTAAATAATTTTAAAGAAAAAAAACACAAAACCAACACTTACCCAATACCCACACATACAAATACTTAACTCATACTAAAACAATACTAAGAACATAATTATCCGAATAAAACTTCATTTTTTGTTTGTCCATTTAAATAAAATGCACTTACTTTGAATTGCAAAGTACTTTTAAAATTATAATTATGAATGCACAAGAGCAACTTAATCATCTTTCTGAAATACGTTCGTTAATGGAACGTTCAAGCCGTTGTTTATCTTTAAGCGGTCTGTCAGGAGTTTCTGCAGGAATCATTGCTTTAATATGTGGATCATACACATGGTGGTATCTGGGAGATGGATCTTTTGCTCCTCCTGTTAAAGTCACCCATTATTTTTTATCACTCAATATTTTTGCCGAAACTTTTATTACAGTTGCTATAATTGCATTAGTTACATTATTTCTATCAATTGGTACAGCATTTTACTTTACATTTAAAAATAGTAAGAAAAAAGGGTTAAAAATTTGGGATGCATCTACTAAGTACTTTTTAATTAATTTATTTATACCACTCATTACTGGTGGTGTTTTTTCACTTATTCTTGCATATCATGGCGAACTATATTTATTAGCATCTACTACCTTGATTTTTTATGGACTTTCCTTACTCAATGCAAGTAGATATACACATAGAGAAATAAGATACTTAGGGGTATCCGAGATATTCCTTGGTTTAATAAGTAGTTGCTTTATTGGTTATGGCATTATTTTTTGGTTAATAGGATTTGGCATATTGCACATAGTGTATGGTTTATTAATGTATTTGAAATACGAGAGGGTATAAGAAAGAATGGGGATTATCGATAACATAAGTAAACTCTTTGAAAGCAGGTTAAGACTGGGAATCATGGCTATATTAATGGTGAATGACAAGGTAGATTTTAATACCTTAAAAGATCATTTGAACGCTTCGGATGGTAATTTGGCCAGTCACCTTAAAGCTTTAGAAAAAAATGATTTGATAGAAGTAAATAAACAATTTGTTGGAAGAAAACCCCAAACAACCTATAAAGCGACACAACTTGGGCGTTATTCCTTTGAAAAACATATTGAAGGTTTAAATAATTTAATAAAAGGGATGAATAAATAATTAGAATATTAACTAAAAATCAACAACATACATGAACAAGAGATTTAAAATAATTCACATTAACACACTAACAAACAAGCTATTATATTTTTTTGAACTTTTACTTTGTATTTCAAAGTACTTTTAATATTTAAAACATGAAAACTAAATTAACTCACATTCAAATTCTTGGTATTTGTTTATTGCCAGTAACTATGGTCATATTCCATTTAGTACCTCATAGTAGAAGCACTATGGAAGGAGCTGCTTTGCTTAATTACCCTATTGCTATAGTTTACTTCTTACTTTCTTTTGCAGACAGACCTAAAAACACTAAGTTGTTTAAAGCAGGACAACCCCGACTTAATGTTCATATTTTTTTATCCTTAATGTTAATAAGCTGTTTTACGCTTAACAAAGACATTCATATTTTTGCAATTACCCCCACCTGGCTAAAAATATTTCTACCAATAGCACTAAGTGCGTTTATTGTTACGGGCTATAAAGGATATCTGCCTAAATTAATAAGTAACTTATCTTCATTAATAGTTGGAATTGGAATTCTCGTTTACCTATATTATGCATTTGTTCTAATGCCTTTTTCACCATTTGCTCTACTAGGAATATTTTTAATTGGGTTATCTTTTCATTTATTAATTCCGGCGCTATTAGTAACCTATAGCCTTATTGCAACCTTTAAATCAAAGTATGTAAATGCCAATCGTAAATGGGTATTAGGAGGAATTTCTATTGCTACAATTTTTATTTTTGTCTACTCAGGATTATACTGTTACCATGATAAACAAATAAAAGGTGCTCAGAAAAACCTGGTTTTGAATAAAAAAAACAGTTTACCAGAATGGGTTATTTATGCTCAAAATTGTACATCGGAGTATTGGACCAAACGTATCATTGGAAAAAAGCTTCTTTACGAGATTCATTCTGATAGTTGGTTTGATTTCAATTTTAGTGGTGGTTCTTTTTCCGAGATACGAGAGCACGATCCTCTTGTAGCCACCGCTGCCCTTCTTACTGATAATCTTTCATTAGAAAATAAAGAAAGAGTAAAAATATTATCATCTATTAATAATACGCGTCATTTTGCATATGAAAAACTTTGGTCGGGTAGAGACTTAAAAGTGAATAAAGAACTTACAGATGTAAGGATTTATCCAGATTATAGGATGGCCTATTTCGAAAAAACAATTTGGATAGAAAACACAAGTTCTAGTGCCTGGAATCAACAAGAAGCATTATTTACATTTAATTTGCCCGATGGTGCTGTAGCTTCATCCCTTTCGTTATGGATTGATGGCAAAGAAGAAAAATCCAGGTTAACCACCAGAAAAAAAGCTACTAATGCCTATAGAACCATTGTAGGAAAAGAAAGACGAGATCCTGTAGTTCTGCATTGGCAAGAAGGTAATCGCCTAACAGCAACCATTTTTCCTTGTACTCCTAAAGAGCCCCGAAGAGTAAAAATAGGTATAACAGCTCCTCTCTTAAAAAAAGGAAATCGTTTGTTTTTTGAAAACATGAAAGTTCAAGGCCCTAATAATAAAGGTGCAGATGAGATTATTCATGTAAAGTTCGTTGGGCAAACACAGTCTGAATCTATGCCCAATTTTATGTCGGAAGAAATGCCAAACCAATATATATACGAAGGTAAACCTGTTTATGACTGGAGCTGTTCAGTAGAAGCCTCTCCTATTTCAGAAAACACCTTTACATTCAACAATAAAACATGGCAATTAAAAAATATTAAATATAAAAAATCTAAAACTCCAAGTTCTATTTATTTAGATATTAATAAAACCTGGAGTAAAAATGATGTGATGTTTGTACTAAGCCATGTTGATGGTATACCTGTGTACGTACACGACAACAATGATTTTATTCTTTTGGAGTTAACAAATTTTAATTCGATTTTTAACAAACTAAGTAAACGACCTTTCTCTTTATTACCTGTATTTAAGATTAAAAATCCCGAATCGGCTTTAATTATAACAAAAGGAAATAACAACTCTCCCATTCCTTCTGAACTTAAGAACTCGTTATTTTATAACAGTTTTCTGAATCATTTAAGTAAAGAAAATCAACCTATTTCAACTATTATCCTGAACGGAGAAAAGTCACCCTATACAAAAGCCCTTGAAGAATTCAAATTAATTGATTGTAGAAATAAAACCCTGGAACAATTGCGAAAAACAAAACTAGACTATTGGTTTAGAGATTATAATAGATATACTTCCGGAGTTAATATACCAATGTCAGAAATAGCAATAATTCCTGCAAGTAACGTTAACAATAACCTTACAAAAGTACCTCATGCACCATCTCACTTATTAAGGTTATTTAATTACCATTCTGTAATGCAAAAAGCAGGTCATCTCTTTTTACAAGAAGAAGCTGAAATTCCCGATTCTGTTTACTCTTTATGTAACGAAGCTTTTATTGTTACACCTGTTTCAAGCTTAATTGTACTCGAAAGCCAGAAGGATTATGAACGCTTTGACATTAAGGAGAATAAGAACAGTTTAAAAAATGCCAATCTACAAGATTCAGGAGCTGTGCCTGAACCCCATGAGTGGGCTTTAATCATCACCCTAGGATTGATTATTAGTTTTATTTATTTCAGATTTAGATAATTAAAAACATACCAACCATCCCATTTTTTTCCAACTCTGTGCTCCTGTCTCCCAAAAGAGCACAGAGTTATTTAAAAGAAATTCAATTTAAAAAAGGATATGAACACTTCTAAAATAACCTGGAGGATAATAAGATTATTTGCTATAAATATTTGTTATCAGATAATTATAAAAATATCTCGTTATCCATATTTACATAAATTGATATCCAATATCGAAAAATGGTATAATCAGTTTAATTGGAAACAGTACATTGGATATATATTAGCTACCAGCTGCATAATACTATCCTACTCCAAAATTAATGAGCTAGGTGGCTTAAGGTTTGAGCAGTATCTATTCTTTTTAATAATGCCATTTACATTGCGAAGAAATAGGGGAATTGGTAATGTGATACCTTTATTTTTAATATCTGCAGTACTATTAGTTACTTTTTATATTACATATGTTTATAGCATTTTTTATTTCGGAGTATGCATGTCCATTTTAACTTGTCTAGCCATTACAGTTCACCAACCCACGTATCTATCTATTTTATTAGGTTTAGTAACAACTCCAGCCGTAAAATATCTTTTAAGCATATTTAGTTTTCCTCTCCGATTAAAGCTAACAGAAGTATCTGGCACAATGTTAAAACCTTTTATTGACAATCTTAACATTGCAGGAAATTGTATTTATATTGATGGAATCGAATTTACTGTAGCTCCAGAGTGCCTTGGGTTAAATATGGTTACTTCATCATTGGTGTTTGCCATTTTCACCTTGTCATTTTTTTCTCAAAGGTTTAAAATGAAACCTCGATTACCATTCTCTATAGTATTTATATTGTTAACACTAACTTTAATTGTTGTTGTTAATCTTACAAGAATCACCTTAACTGTATTCCTAAAAGCAATGCCCGGCACTCTTTTACATGAACTTATTGGAATACTATTATTTATTATCAACTGTTGCTTACTACTATTTGCAATAGGAACATACAGTAAGAGGTATTACAAAAACATTATTCCTAAGCAAAAGAGATTTAAAGAACAACATTATTTAAGCCTCTTGGTAGCTCCTTTGCTCATCATTGGCAGTTATAATTTTCACGAAAACCATGTAAAACCACAATTCGACTCTTCACCGATAGAAATTGAAGGCTTTAATAAAAGTGTTAGTAAAGACGGTGTAATTAAACTACAAAACGAAACTGGATTGGTATATGTAAAACCTCCAGCTTTTATGTTGGGTTCCGATCATAATCCTTTTATATGTTGGCGAGCAAGCGGATATAAAATCAAAACCGAATCCTTACAGAAAGTTGATGATTTTTCGGTTTACACATTTGAACTGCATAAACCTAATGAGGAACCACTATACTCCTGTTGGTGGTATAGCAATGGTAAATCAAATACTATTAATCAATTTAAATGGCGATTATCCACTATTAAAGGTGAAAACGCATTCAGTGTAATTAATGTTACTGCAGCATCCAAAGAAAAATCTTTAAAGCTTACTAAGAGGATTTTAAGCGAAAACCTTTTATAATAAGAACCTATACACAATGAAAATAAAACTAATATTACCATCTCTAACTGAAGCTAAAAGCCCATTTTGGAGACCAATTAAATACTCACTTTTCCCACCATTAGGATTAGCAACACTTGCTTCATACCTCAGTGAAGATGATGAAGTTGATTTACAAGATCAACATGTAGAAAAAATAAACCTTAATGACTCTCCTGATCTCGTTATTATTCAAGTTTATGTTACAAATGCCAAACGAGCATATTCAATCGCACAACATTATCGTAGCAAAGGGATATTTGTTGCGCTTGGAGGTTTACATGTTACAAGCTTACCCGAAGAAGCCGAGAAATTTGCCAACACCATTTTTATTGGTCCCGGAGAACAAACATTTCCTCAATTTTTAAAAGATTTTAAAGCCAACAAAACTAAAAAAAGATATATCTCAACTCATAACAGAACTATACAAAATCAACCTCCACTGCGACGAGATATAATAAAACGCGAAAAGTATTTAGTTCCTAATTCTCTTGTTATATCAAGAGGATGCCCCCATCATTGCAATTTCTGCTACAAAGATTCCTTTTTTAAAGGAGGAAAGTCATTTTATACACAAAGAGTTGATGAAATATTGTCTGAGATTTCAAGACTTCCTGGAAAACATCTATACTTTCTTGACGATCATCTTTTAGGTAATCCTATTCTGGCTAATGAATTATTTGAAGGTATGCGAGGAATGAACAGGGTATTTCAAGGGGCAGCTACAGTAAAATCAATACTCGAAGGAAATTTAATTGAGAAAGCAGCCCAGGCAGGCTTAAGAAGCTTATTTGTTGGATTTGAAACATTCTCGCCAGAAAACCTGAGGCAAAGCAATAAAAATCAAAACTTAAAACAAGATTATGAGCGAGCTGTAAGAAGACTTAACGATTTGGGCATAATGATAAATGGAAGCTTTGTTTTTGGTTTAGATTCTGATAACAAGGATGTTTTCAAAAGAACTGTTGATTGGGGAGTTCAACATGGTATAACAACAGCTACTTATCATATTCTTACCCCCTACCCAGGCACCAAACTTTATGAGTCAATGGAAAAAGAAGGACGTATCTTAACAAAAAAATGGGATTTATATGATACCCGACATGTTGTGTATAAAACAAAAGGATTATCAGCCGAAGACTTAGAAAATGGTTATCATTGGGCATATAATGAGTTTTATAAATGGAATAACATTTTAAAAGCAACATCTGCTCATAGTAATTTTAAACATCAAATGAAACACCTATTTTATACTGGAGGTTGGAAGAAATTTGAATATTTATGGAACATAATTATAAATCTAGGCGGCCTAAAAAAAATGTTACCTCTACTTGAATTAATATTAACTGATATTAAATCAGAAATAACTAAGGAAAATAAATTACTCAGGCTGAAACCATCTATTAACTAAAAGGAAGCGGATAATTGTTCATTTCTTTTTAATAACTTATTTGTCCATAATTAATTTTAATGTTTTAATCTACATACTTTTATCATGCAATAATGATGTAAGGGAATACTGTGAAAATCAGTAGCTGTACCCGCAGCCGTGTGTAGCAAATAAAGCTTTAGGCAATAAAAACCACTGTCCAATATTTAAAAGATGGGAAGGTAATCTAAAGTGCAACAAGCCGGAAGACCTATCATTTTTGATCTTAATTCGTAGCTTTCGGGAGAAAAGGCTAAGGAAGACTTAAACCTTTCTTATATTTTATCCATTGCTACCATTGATTGTTTAATTTAATTAAAATTATTATGGAAATTAATGGTGCTATTAAAACAGTACAAAAACGCGACGGTAGAATTGTACCGTTTGAAGCAAACAAAATTACTTTTGCCATTTCTAAAGCACTAAGAGCTGTTGGTGAACCTAACCGAAAATTGGCCGAAACTATTACCGAAAAAGTAGTTGCCAAAATTAATCCTGAAAAAGCATGTGTTGAAGATATTCAGGATTTAGTTGAATTTGAACTATTTAACCAAAAGCAATTTAAAGCAGCCAAAGCTTACATTATTTATCGTAAACAACATGATGGAATACGAAATGTAAAGGAACTTTTTTCAAATATAGATATTGTTGACGATTACATTAATAACAACGATTGGCGTATTAAGGAAAGTGCAAACTCTACTTATTCGCTACAGGGAATGAACCAACATGTTTCCACAATAATTAGTTCTCAATATTGGTTAAACAAAATATATTCACCCGAAATAGGAAATGCTCACAAACAAGGTAGGTTTCATATTCATGATCTTGGCTTTGTTAGTGTGTATTGTGTGGGTTGGGATTTGTACGAACTTATAGTTACTGGTTTTAAAGGAGTTCCTGGCAAAGTAGAAAGCGAACCTCCTAAACACTTTAGAACCTTACTAGGTCAGATTGTTAACTTTTTTTATACCATGCAGGGAGAAGCTGCTGGAGCTCAAGCATTTTCTAATTTTGATACGTACCTAGCTCCTTTTATAAAACATGATAATCTTTCGTACAAGGAGGTAAAACAAGCACTGCAAGAATTCATGTTTAATATGAACATTCCAACCCGCGTTGGCTTTCAAACTCCTTTCACCAACATAACACTTGACCTAGAAGTACCTGATAACATGAAGGATACTCCTGTTGTTATTGGTGGAAAAATGCTTGATTCTACCTATGCTGAATATCAGCACGAAATGGACATGTTTAATAAAGCATTTGCAGAAGTAATGACCGAAGGTGATGCAAATGGACGCATATTCTCCTTTCCAATACCTACATATAATATTACTAAAGATTTTGATTGGGATAACGAATATCGCCAACCTATATGGGAAATGACTGCAAAATATGGAATACCTTACTTCTCTAATTTTGTAAACTCAGATATGTCACCAGACGATGTTCGATCTATGTGCTGCCGCTTAAGAATAGATACCAGTGAACTTAAATCGCGCGGAGGAGGTTTATTTGGCGCTAATCCCCTTACTGGTTCGGTAGGTGTTGTAACGCTTAATATGCCAAGAATTGGTTACGAATCTAAAAGTGAAGAAGAGCTTTTCCAAAGAATTTCGAAACTAATGGAACTGGCTAAAGAAAGTCTTGAAATTAAACGTAAGGTAATAGAAGAGTTAACCGAAAATGGATTATACCCATATTCTAAATTCTACCTACGTCATATTAGAAAGAAAAATGGAGCATATTGGGATAATCATTTCTCAACTATTGGTTTAGTAGGAATGAATGAGCTTCTACTCAACTTTTACGGGCAGGATATTACCACTAAAGAAGGTAATGAACAAGCTGAAAATATCATGACTTTCATGAGGCAAAAGTTGCAAGATTTCCAAGAAGAAACCGGTCATATTTACAATTTAGAAGCTACTCCTGCCGAAGGAACTACCTATCGTCTTGCACGAATCGACAAAGCTGAATATCCGGATATTATCGTAGCTAACGAAAAACAGGTTAGAGAAAATGGCGTTGATCCATATTATACTAATTCAACTCAATTACCTGTTGGACATACCGATGATATTTTTGAAGCGCTCGAATTACAAGATAATTTACAAACAAAATATACAGGCGGTACGGTTTTCCATACCTTTGTTGGAGAGAGCCAATTACCTCCAGAATCGGTAAAAAGCTTAGCAAAAACCATTTGCAATAATTTTAAACTACCATACTTTTCATTATCTCCTACTTTTAGTATTTGTCCCGAACATGGATATTTATATGGAGAACATGCTCAATGTCCCAAATGCCTTGAACTCGGAAAAAGCAACAAATGTGAAGTATATTCCCGAATTGTAGGTTACTTGCGCCCAATTGATCAATGGAATAATGGTAAACGAGCCGAATATAACGACCGCAAATTATTTGACAGAAGAATAGAGGAAGATTGTAATACTCCAGTTGAAGAGATTGTTGTGCAAAAATGAAAATAGCAGGCTTTCAAAAACAAAGTTTAATAGATTATCCAGGAAATATCAGCTCTGTGATTTTTACACAGGGCTGTAATTTCCGTTGTGGTTATTGCCATAACCCTGAATTGGTTTTACCTAATAAGTATGGAAATACCATTGATGAAGGTGAAGTTATAACCTATCTCACTAAATATAAACATTTACTTGATGCTGTTTGTATTACCGGAGGTGAACCCACAATACATAAAAACCTCCCTTACATAATTGAAAAAATTAAAAAGCTTGATTTAAAAGTAAAATTAGATACCAATGGCACAAACCCATACATGCTGAATGAATTACTAAATGAGCAACTACTCGACTTTATCTCTATGGATATTAAACATGTTGTTGGAATAAAAACATACCAAATAGCTTGTGGTATTTCTATTAATAATGCATTATTCGAAAAAATTGTAACATCGATTAATCTTATCTATTCCTCTGGCATTAAACATGAATTCAGAACCACCATTGCCAAAGGTTTGCATTCCACTGAGGATGTTAAGTTATTAAGAAAACTATTCACATCTAATTATAAAATTCAAAACTATAGACCAGGAGAAAATCTAAATCCAAAGTTAAATCTAGCCCCTTTTCCAGAAGAGGAAATACAGGAGTTATAATAATTTAAGATTAAAACTAAGGTACTGACATTAAACCAATATTACACCCAGAATAAAAAAAAAAGGCTGCACATAAATCGTAACAGCCTTTAATTTTATACCTCTAGTTATTTATTACTTTATAAGCAATTTTTGTTTGTGAACCTGACCATCTTCAAGTTCTATCTCTATAAAATATAATCCACTCATTAAATTAAAATATAACTTATCTGTAACTTCCGTTTTGCTAACCACTACCTTTCCAACTAAATTATAAATTTTCAACTGATTAATTCTATTTGATGAACGTATATTAATCTCATTTTTAGCTGGATTTGGATAAATAGTCAATTCGTTGTTATCACTTTCAGGCTGCGTATTAATATCTGTAGTTCCCGATTCTGTTAAACTCCAATCGTATGCTCCAGGATAAAACCAGTTACTCCATCTTATTAAAAATGTTTCTCCTGCTTCACAATCAAAAACAACTCCTGCTTGATAATCACAATAATCGTCATTTTCAGCAATCCAAGTTTTATTACAGTCATCATAAATTACTAAATAAGTATCTTCATCAGTTAATGAGCAACTAGAAATAATTATTTGACCATTTTGAGTTGCAGTATAAGTAAACCACTGATCTACTCCTATACTATGGTCACAATTATTGTTATCTCCAACTATCGCTTGTTTGGGATTAGAACAGAAATCGCCTTGTTCTTCACTTTGCTCATTAATAGTCCAATCAATTCTATTAGTTGATGGTGATTGATTATCCCATCTTATATAATAAGTATTGCCTGATACGGTTTTAACAGCTGCATGTACATTCTCGCCCTCATCAAAACTTGCAGTTTTAAAAAACGATTCTTTTCCGCAGTTATCATAAATTGATAACCCTAAATAATCTTTCGAGTTTACCGAAGAGATTAACATTTTCCCTGTTTTTTTTGCCTGATAACTAAACCATTGTGATTTATATGAATCTGCAGTAAATGCGTTAGTTCCTGCTTCAGCTTTATATGCATTATAACAAGATTCACCTTCAATTGGATCTTCTTCCGCAAGAGACCAGGTAAAATCAGTATTGTTAGATTCAGAATAATAGTATATAATGTAATCATTTCCTGCAGTTGAAGAGAAACTTAATTCACTCCCTTCCATTTCAAGAAGTTGAAGTTGAGTATGTATATCATCCAATTTACGAATATCTATACATCTACTTCTTATTTCAACAACACAATAATCAGCTTTGCCAAAATGTGAGATAACAATCTTGCCATTTTTGGTCGCTTTATAGCTGTAATATCTTATAGAACCGTATCCTTCATACAGAGCCGGAGTAAAATTATTATTCCCCTCGATGGCAGGTGTAGGATTTGAACAATGTTCACCTTCAGCCCATTGTTCTTCATTTATCGAAAAAGTAAAAACATCAGAGGAAGAATTATTAATCCATTCGATATAATATGTAGCTCCTGCTTCAACACTTATAATTACTTCCTTGTCTTCACATCCTTCTGCGTATTTGGGCTCTTCCCAATTTCCTTCAGAACAATTAGTTGAAATCATCACCTTAACATTATCTGCAGTATTGCCACACGCTGAAACAGTTAGTTTTCCACTTTGCATTGCCGTATAACTAAACCATTGTGATTCACCTTGTTGTCCTGTAAATGAATTATCTCCAATTGTTGCAACTATTGGATTAGAGCATAATTCACCAACTGCAATACTACTTTCTTCTATATTAAAAGTATATGCTCCCGAAGTATTAAAAGCAGGCCAATTTAAATAGTAAGTCTCCCCCTTATTAACAGGAAATAATACTTTACTTTGCGGTCCACAAAAATCATCTGATTCAGCAATCTTCATACCTTGGCAGCTTTCAAAAACTTCTACATAAGTATCTTCTGATGTGTAACCACATGTGGATAGGGTGATTTTACCATTACTTGTAGCAGTGTATTTAAACCATTGATCAACACTACCAGTATTGTCAGCAATATTTTCGCCAACTTGGACAACCACTGCATCATTACAAGTTGTTCCTCCCTGAGCTCCAACTTCTTGAATAAAAAACATAATTCCTAATAGAACAATGCAAAAAGTACATAATTTTCTCATTATAAATATTTTTGTGTTAAAAATCGCATCAAAAATAATTATAATAATATTTTTCCCAAAAAAGTTATTTAAAAATATAACTAATAATATATAAGTACACTTATCTGTTATCAGTAGCCATATAAGCAATATATATTCCAAATTATAAATATTCTTATATCAGTATTTTTAATCTTGATTATTATTATGTATATTTTTCAAAATATTTTTTTAAAAAATTCCAAGTATCAATTACTCTTAACCATTTCTCCCACAACACTTCTTATACTTTAATCCACTTCCACAAGGGCACTGACTATTTCTACCTAGCCGCGATTTTGTTTTTGTTAAGTCTTTAGTAGAAAGATTCTGTTGAAATATCTCTTCTAACAGTTTATACAATTCTGGATGTTTTTGTTTTAGTAGTTTGGGACGCTCAAAAAAGTATTCACTTGCAACTGCAAAAAACTCCTGTTTATTGGTCCCTCCATAAGGATTGATATCTGACTTTTTATTGTATATCTCTTCTATTTTGGTATTGATTAAATCAATCCAAGGGATAGCATATTGATTTTCTAACAGCAGAGATGGAATTCCATCTATACTTCCATCCATCTTATCAATAAGATGCACAAACTCATGAATGGCTGTATTCTTTTTATCCGAAGCATTGGAAAAACCGTGATGTAAAGCTGGTTTAGAAAGAATCATTTTTCCTTCCATATAACCTGTTCCTACCATACCCATTATCCTACGATCATCTCCTGAAGTTTCCAATTTCTCGTTAAACATATCAGGGTAAAGCAAAACTTCATTAAGGTTAGTATATCGCCATTCGCTAAACTTAAAAATTGGAATAATTGCACTTGAAGCCACTAAGAGTTTATCTGTAATATCTACCTCAATATCAACTCCTGTAATTTTACAGTTCATTAAAAACTCCTGTACTCGATATTCAAATTGCTCTTTCTCTTCCTGACTTAAATGATTGTAGTAATTGACTTTTTGAGCGAGAATACTTCGCCAGTTATTGGGAAATTCTTTTGTAGGTTTTAGCCACGTTGGGCGTTTTAAATAACGAATTATAAGAATAACTGCAATAGCAAGAATTAGTAGAATGATTATTGGCATTGTTACTTTTTATAAGAATTTTAATCTTCGCGCAAAAGTAATAATAATTTTAAGTTTCACTAACAAGAAACCTCAAAACATCCTTAATCACAACCAATAGCAATATAGAAACACTCAATCTCTATAAGATTAAACATTCTTTGATGTTTTTCCAGCATAATTTATAAACCACATTTTAAGGGTATAAAAAAACCGATGACTTGCGCCACCGGTTTTCTTTGTTTATATCTAAATATTCTAATTATCCTGCAATTGTTCCATTAATTAGGATTACTACAAGTAGTCCAAGGATAGCGTATAACTCAGGGAATACACCTAAAATCATAGTATTAGCAAATACTTTATGACCAGAACCGATAGCAGCAATACCACTTGCACAAACTTGTCCTTGACGAATACCTGAGAATAAACCTGCAAGTCCCATTGCTAAACCAGCACCAAAAATAGCAGCAGCAATAGTCCATGTAACAGGATTTTGGAACGCAGCACTCATAACGAAGAATCCTACGAAACCATATAGACCTTGAGTACTAGGTAAAGCAGAAAGTACCATATAGTTACCAAATGAAGATGGATCTTTTTTCATAGCACCAATTGCAGCATTACCACTGATTGATACTCCATAAATACTTCCAATACCTGATAAACCTACCATTAATCCAATTCCGATATAAGCTAAAACGATTGGTTCCATAATTTTTATTTTTAAGATTTTATTAGTTTAAATTTTTAAATTATTTACTTGTTGAGAAGGGTTCATATTTATGGCCGCCACCTTCAAAACCGGCATTTTTATAAAATTCTACAAATGTTAAACGCAATGGGTGTACAAATGATCCTAACAGAGCCATAAACAAGTTTAAGCTATGCCCAAAGGCTAAAATCAGAATCATCACCAATTGCCTAACCACTATTGTATCCGGACTTAAGTCCATGGCTAGTGAGTTAAACACACTTCCTAGGATACCACTGGATAAACCAAGGGCAAACAAACGAATGTATGAAAGCACATCACCTAATAAACCTGAAGCCATCCCATAGCTATCCCAAAGACCGGTACCAAAATTCAACAGAATATTTTTACCTGGTGTATTATAAAGGAGTGCTGGAATACCACCAACTATGGCTGAAATTAGTGCTATTTGATTGGCCATTGATACATCAATCAAACCTTGGCTTCCTAATCCAAAAGCAGGTATAGTAACTGCTACTACAATGATCCAACCTATTTGCGAAATAGAATATTTAAATCCATACACCTTAGCAAGGTTAATAGCTTTCAATATCATACCAAATATAACCTGTATATAACCTAACACTAACGAAAGCATCATCAAGTTATCTGTATTCAGAACATATTCTTGATATTTATGTAACCACTCAACTTGCTGCTTTGGATCTCCATTAGCATCTAAGCCAAACATAACTCCAAAGAAAGTTCCCCCAAGAACACCCATAATAGTTGTGGACACTCCTAAAAAGAATCCTAACCATAACAATGGTTTAAACTTAGGTTTTACCTTCGTCAACCCATATAAAGTTCCCAATACCATTAACAATCCATACCCGGCATCTCCTAAACAGAAACCAAAGAATAGCATATAAAATGGTGCAAAGAAAGGAGTTAAATCCAATTCTTTATGATTAGGCAAAGTATACAGCTCTCCAATAGATTCAAACAAACGTGCAAAACGGCTATTTTTCAGCTTAATAGGCATCGCATCCTCAGGAGTTGGATCATCCATAACATAAACTACACCTTGATCTTCCATAGCCGTACTAAACGCTTCTTGCTCTCTAGAAGGCACCCAACCAGTTAATACAACCAACTTATCATCAGCCACTTTCTCTCCACTGGTATATACCTTTGAATAATCAATTTCACTTTGTAGTTGTTTAACACACTCTCCCAAAATTTTATTTGCATACAAACTTATTTCATCAAGCTCATTGTTAACCTGATTTAAGTCTTTCTGCTTAACTTGAACTTGATGCTCATAAAACGAAAGCGGATGCTCCAGTTTGATTTCATCCAAATCAGGATGAACCAATTTATCACCTTTAGAAACAGCTAATAAGAACATTTCCCCGTTCTCCCGATTCACCAACTCAATATCAGCTAGAGCACGAAATTCCTCGTCCCAGCTTTTTTCTTCGCAAATGAAAAACTGTACATTATATCCGGCTTCCTTCAATCCCTGAATACTTGAAGGATTAAATTCACCCCAAAGTAAAACGTTCTCTTTTTCTTTTTCAAGAGCAAAGATTTCCTGAGTTAATTTATTTACCTCATCGTTTTTTGATTCAATCAATTGAATCAATTCTTTGCTATCCTTGATTTGAGGTTCAGATTCTTCTTCGCTTCTGCGTGCATCCATCTCATTCATCAGGCCTTTAAGATGGTTGATGCGCGTTAGTCTTGCACTATTCTCAGTACTTAACTCACTTTCGGCCATCTCAACATGCAGCACTCCTAAATCCCTTAATTTTTCAAGGAATTCAGTATACTCTGCATGATATACCAACATGGAGATTTTTTTCATTGATTCAATCATGATTCTACCTCCATTTCCTGTTGTGCCTGTTGACGATTTTTCACAATTTTCTGTGCCGATTTAGAAAGGTTCTCTTCATCCTCAAGGAATCGCTTAATCTTTCTAATGGCATCCTGATACCCAGGTATCTGAACCTTTTCGTATAAGTTTACCTTTTGTGTTGTTTTTTTACGAGCTATGTCCAGCAACTCCATTTTGCGTAAAAATACCTCACGCTCAATACCAATTTTTGCCAGACTCTCTACAATTTTAACTCCGTCTAAAAACCACACTGGTTTAGTAAAAAGTGCAAACGGCTCTTTTTTAAATACAACATCTTTAAGAACAGGGGTTTTAACACCGGCAATTTTTTTGCTCTCCAAAACCACATCTTCAATAGATATAGCTTTCATGTCAAACTCACCCCAGAGTCTTGATATTTTATCTAAATCAGCCATTTTGGTTTCAAGTTCGTGCCCGAGCTCATCAGCTCGTTTTTTTGCTCTTTTCACCTCAATACGCAACGCTGCCTCTTTATTTTGAAGCGTTGGCAAAGCACGCACCCTTATTTTGAGCTGCTTGTCAAGCTGTTGCTGTGAGGTTTTATTATATTGAAACTTTACGGCCACTGATTTTTATTTTTAAGAATAATATAATTTTACTGGTAATTGATCACTGCTTACTGTAATCTGATTATTGTTTCCAGTATTTCTTAACAAACTCTTCACGAACTACCACCTCTTCACGTGAGAAGTTTTGTTGGAATAAATTCCAGGTAGTATCCAACATCTTTTCTGTATTAATATTGATGTCTACTGCCAGAATTTCTTCTGAGTATTCTTTCGCGAATTTCAAGGTACGCTCATCGTAATCAGTTAAGTCAAAACCATTATCCTGCTTAGTTTTAGCATTTGCAGCATCAGCGAATAAACGAATCGCCGCATTCATCACTTGTGGGTGATCTTCACGAGTTTGTTTTCCAATTACCAACTGCTTCAAACGTGATAAGCTTCGGAATGGATCTACAATTACCTTACCTACATCAGAATCCATACGCAAGAACAACTGTCCCTCTGTAATATATCCCGTATTATCCGGAATCGCGTGAGTAATATCTCCACCATTCAATGTAGTTACCGCAATTATAGTAATTGATCCACCATGAGGGAATTGTACCGCTTTTTCGTAAATACGAGCCAAGTCAGAATATAATGAACCTGGCATACTATCCTTAGAAGGAATTTGATCCATACGGTTAGATACAATTGATAATGCATCTGCATATAGGGTCATATCTGTTAGCAGAACAAGAACTTTCTGCTCTTTTTCCTCAGCGAAATACTCTGCTGCTGTTAATGCCATTTCGGGAATTAACAAACGCTCAACCGGAGGATCATCAGTTGTATTTACAAAACTTACAATGCGATCTAAAGCACCTGCGTTGTCAAATACATTTTTAAAGTACAGATAATCATCATTTGAAAGTCCCATACCTCCCAGTATAATTTTATCAGCTTCGGCTCTTAAAGCCACGTTTGCCATTACTTGGTTATACGGCTGATCCGGATCGGCAAAGAAAGGAATCTTTTGTCCTGTTACCAACGTATTGTTCAAGTCGATACCTGCAATACCAGTAGCAATTAATTGCGAAGGCTGCTTTCTACGAACAGGATTTACAGATGGACCACCTGTCTCAACAATTTTTCCTTCCACATCTGGTCCTCCATCAATTGGCTCACCAAACGCATTGAAGAAACGACCTGCAAGCTGGTCTCCTACTTTTAGCTGAGGCGGACGACCTAAAAATACGACTTCTGCATTAGTTGGGATACCCTCGGTACCACCAAATACCTGCATCACTATTTCTTCGCCCATAATTTTTACAACCTGAGCCATTCTGCCATCTACCAAAGCCATCTCATCGTAACCGATATCTGTAGCTTTTAAGGTAACTGTAGCTTTAGTCAGGTTAGTAATTTTAGTATATACTTTTTGAAATGCTTGTGTTTCCATGCATCTATAATTTTTAATTTAGGCGTTCTTTCATAATTTCCTCCAACTCCTGCTCATACGCTTTAAACTTCTCCGATTCCCACTCCGAGTAGTTCATTTGCTTTAATTGGTTAATTACACGTTTAAAGAAAGTATTCACCTCTTCAAAAGCATCAAAGGAGAATTTCATTTCAGTAATACCCAACACTTTTTCAAGCATATATTTTTGACGAAGCATTGGACAGTTGGCATCAATTTTATCGAAAGAATCCTGTTGTAAAATAACGGCATCAATTAATTCAGAGTTCCAAAATCGCTCGTGGAATTCCAAAGGTACACCATCGTCACCCAAAATGTTAATTTGCTCCTGAGCTTCTCTTCCCCTTAACAATAATGTTTTGGTTTTATTTACATTGTCCAACCAATCGGAACTTACATTTTCTGATAAATACTCAGTTACTTCTGGATATTCAAGATATTTAGAATAACTATCAATTGGGTCGATAGCTGGATAACGCTTACTATCCGCACGACTCTGGTTTAGCCCGTAAAAACAACGTGCTGCCTTACGCGTAGATTCTGTTACTGGCTCTTTTAAGTTACCACCTGCAGGTGATACAGTACCAATAAATGTAATAGATCCAGACTCTCCGTTATTTAAGTATACGAAACCTGCACGAGCATAGAAGCTGGTAATAATAGCTGTTAAGTCCATTGGGAAGGCATCCGGTCCAGGAAGTTCCTCCAAACGGTTACTCATCTCACGAAGTGCCTGAGCCCAACGAGAAGTTGAATCCGCCATTAGTAATACTTTCAAACCCATTGAACGATAATACTCTCCCAATGTCATAGCTGTATAAACCGAAGCTTCACGAGCTGCTACTGGCATGTTAGAAGTATTTGCAATAATAGTTGTACGTTCAATTAGTTTTCTTCCTGTACGTGGATCTTCCAACTCTGGGAATTCAGTAAATACCTCAACCACCTCGTTTGCACGCTCACCACAGGCTGCAATAATTACAATATCTGCTTCAGCATATTTTGATATCGCATGCTGTAGTACTGTTTTTCCAGTTCCAAAAGGACCAGGAATAAATCCTGTACCACCTTCGGCAATCGGATTTAAAGTATCTAATGTTCTGATACCTGTTTCCAGTAATTTAAATGGACGTGGTTTTTCCTTATAAGCTTTAACAGCTTTTTTAACTGGCCACTTCTGAACCATGGTTAAATCATGATCATTACCCTCTGCATCAGTAACAGTAGCAATTACATCATTTACTGTATATTGACCAGCTTCAGCCACACTTTTCACTGTATAAGTTCCTTCAAACTTAAAAGGAACCATAATACGGTGAGGCATACTGTTTTCTGGAACTTCACCTAACCAGTTTCCTGCAACAACCTGATCTCCAGCCTTGGCAATAGGTGTCCAGTCCCATTTTTGTTCTCTATTCAAAGGATCGGTGTAATCACCCCTTTTTAGGAATACACCTTCCATTTTATCTAAGTCGTTTTGCAGCCCGTCGTAGTTTCTGGATAAGATACCAGGTCCTAAAGTTACCTCTAACAGGTGACCTTCGAACTCTACATTGGTACCTACTTTCAATCCACGGGTACTTTCAAAAACCTGCACATATACATTCTTACCCAAAATTTTAATTACCTCTGCCATCAGTTTAGACTCTGAATGCATGATGTAACAAATTTCGTTTTGGGCCACAGGTCCGTCAACCTCAACTATTACGAGGTTGGCAATAATACCAGCAACTGCACCGGTAGTTTTACTATTTCTTTCCATGGCGTAATTTATATTCTTCAGGAAATTCGTAACTATTTTCCAATTCGTTAACTAATTGCTGGAACATCTTTTTACCCTCTTCCTCATCAAGGGCAATCCATCGCTCAACCATAAGGAGTTTATACACAAACGCTAATACTCTTTCTACAGTAAAGTAGTTGAAAAAAGTAATCTCGTCGAGATAATTCCACTTTAAACGATCGATTTTTAATTCTCGTTCCATTATGTTTTCATCTTCGTATATCTGAATCAAAGACTCGATATAATCCAGCTCATTGGCCAAGCCAAAGTCCCTCGAACGGCTTTTTAATAAAGCCTCTACAACTTCACCTTCTCCTATTAATTCATTTTCGTAATCTATCTCGTATTTACGAGCCGTTAATGCTGTAAAAACGTTCTTTTGATTGATTTCGAATTTTAGGAATTCCTTTAAGAAGACATTTGAATATTGATTCAAATACTCAGCATACTTTCTAAATAAAATTACCTCTGCACTAACCTTTTCTATAGCTTCTTCTGCAAATAATATTTGCTTTGCAAACTCTACCAGGTACGAAGGAAAATCAGCTCCCTCAAGTGCTTCCAGGTTCTTTTTATCAGTAAGAACTTCTAATTCCAATGTAGTATAATTACCCCTTGGATCGAATTCTTTCTTTTGCTGATATAATAAGTTAATTAAGTTGTAATGATCGAAAGGCAAATATAGTGCTTGCACCATGCTAAAGTCCTGACCTGTTAACTCTTCTCTAAGCATATCTCTAAGAGCTATTGAGGTAAACAAAACTTTTTTATCGCCCAAAAGAATATCAGGCAGGCCGGCAACCAAACAATAATAATTCTTTGCCATGCTTACTCTTCAAATAATAATTGATTTGTTTTTGGACGAAGGAATGATTTAAAGAAGTTTTGAAAATCTCCTTCGGTAAAGCTAATTACATAGCTACCATCATTGGGACCTACCTTAAAACCTGCCTTTACATCAGCTCCAAATTCAAAAGATAATCCCTTATTCATTTCGGCTGCAAAACTGCTTTTTACTTTACTATCCAATTCTGCTTTATCTACCTCTGGAAGAACTATATTTATATCAAAATTACCTGTTTTACTCCAGCCCTCAACTACTTTAGTAATTAATGACTGCACATACTCTTTATCTGCAAAAACATCTTTTACAGTTGGTTCCGATACACTTACAGTTAAACTATTACCAATTTTTTGGCGAAGTGAAGAAATAGCCTGTTGCGAAGCTAATTTAATTTCTGCCTCAATATTCCTTTGTGTTTCAGCAGCTTGTTTTTTAGCTTCTTCTAGCTGCATTGATGCTTTCTTCTGCGCCTCTTCAACTATTTTATCGGCCTCTTCCCTGGCCTTTTGTAAAATGGATTCGGCTTCCTCGTTGGCTTTTTTAACGCCTTCGGAATACAGCTTATCCGTTAGTTCCTGAAGTTTTGATTGCATGATACTTATTTATGGTTTACTTAATTATATCAATAAATGTAAATTGATTTCTAATTTAGCTTGAGAAGTATTCCATTCCCTCCATAAAGTAACAACATTTCAATGTCATACTCACCAAAAACCATCCAATCGCGGAATCTTTCTTTGCTATTAAAATACTATTACCCCTATTTTTTTTATCTACATCAAATCTGCCCTCATCAAAATGTGTGCAATGTATAAAATAAATAGCAAATATGAACGGACATTTGATAATAACTTCTCAAGTTTAATTATGAGTTAAAACTAGGCATCTTTTTACATCAGATTATTATTTAAAATGATGAAACAGCATTTTATCACCACCAACCATCATCAAAAGGGAGTAAAATATATAACCAATGTTATATTTTAGTTTTTCCAGCAACATATTAGAACTCTTTTCTACTTCATTGGTTTTAAATTAACTTAATCTAAAATTAAAATAATAATGGACTTAATAAATGACTTAAATTGGCGATATGCCACAAAACAATTTAATCCAGATAAAAAACTAAGCAGTGAGCAATTAGCTAATGTTTTAGATGCAATCAATCTATCACCTTCCTCTTATGGTTTGCAACCTTACAAAGTATTGGTAATAGAAGATAAGGAAGTAAGAGCTCAACTTAAAGATGCAGCTTTTAACCAAAGCCAAGTCACTGATGCTTCACAAGTTATTATTTTTGCAGCCATTAACAATATATCTGAAATACATGTTGATGAGTTTATAAGCAGAATATCTTCAGTAACTGGAGCTCCCATCGAGTCACTTAGTGAGTATGAAGGCATGATGAAGAATAAAATAGGTTCTACAAATAAAGAAAACCTTTTTACATGGGCATCAAAGCAATGTTATATTGCATTAGGTTTTTTACTTACAACCTGTGCTCATTTAAAAATTGATGCTTGTCCTATGGAAGGATTTAATCCAAATGAATTTGATAATATACTTGGATTAAAAGAAAAGAACTTAAATAGTGTAGTTATGGCTACCATAGGTTTCAGATCTGATGGTGACAAATATCAACACAATCCGAAAGTTAGAAAAGAACTTGACAATTTAATTATTAATCTTTAGCAATTAAAAGATAATACTTTTTAAAAGTTTAGAAATAAAAAATGCACCTTGGATTTCTGTTTTCCCCAAGGTGCATCTCTCAAAATGTGCGGTTATATTTTTATTCTACTGTTTTAAAAATTTAAATGTTCTCTTAGATACTAAATCGTTAATAACGATTTGATACATTCCTTTACTTAAGCTAGACAAATCTGATCTATGTTTAATACCTCCTTTAAATTCACTTGAACTTATCAAAGCTCCTGAGGCACTATAAACTGTTACATTAACTGATTCGGAGTCAAAACCTGTTAAATCAAATGTTACAGGTCCGCTTGATTTAGTTGGATAAACTGCTATACCTGAGTTTTCTAAATCCGGAGTATCTGTTGTAATACTACTTGCTTTTAAACTCCAAACATATTCATTAGGTTCAAAAATGTTATCCCACTTAATGTAATAAGCTTTTCCTTCCTTAACATTTAGTTTAATTTCTGATTGTAATCCTTCTGCATCGTCGTTAAATGCTATTCTTTCTGTTCCACAACCTTCATAAACCTCTACGTAAGTATCTTCTCCTGTTACCCCAACTGATGTAATTGTTATTTCCTCATCTTTTGAAGCAATAAATCTGTACCACTTATCAGTTCCTGAGTCATGATTAATAGTAGCTTCTTCTACACTCAATACGTCAATTGGCTCTGTACATCTTTCACCAGGAATCCAATCTTCTTCTGTAATACTCCAGCTGATATCCTGAGTTTCACCTGAATTAAGTAATGCAATTAAATAAGTTTTCCCTGACTCTCCTTCAATTGCTGTTTTACATGGATTCCAACTACCATCACTGTTTAGAGATAAGGTATGAGAACAATCATCAAATACTGCTATTTTACATTCACCTGCATTACTGCCTATAGATTCTATTTTTACCTTACCTTCTCTACTAGCAGTAAACTGAAACCACTTATAATCATTTGAAGTGATGTTTGTTTGATGCGAACCAAGATCTACAGAAATCGCATTACTACAAAATTCTCCTTGCTCAGTTTCTGCTTGTGTTAAAAACCACTCAAAGTCCTGACTTGTATAATTTTCTCGCCAACAAATCCAATAAGTGGTATTATTTGCTACCTCAAACGATACTTCCGATTGTTTTTCACAATAATCATTACTAGCTGTAAATGATTCTAAACCGCAACCATCAAAAATTTCAACGTAAGTATCTGCAGAAGTTTGACCACAAGACGAAATGGTAACTTTACCATTAGTAGTAGCAGTATATGAAAACCATTGATCACCTAAAGAATTTTGTGCAAAGTTAATCCCTTGTTCTGCTACTGTTGCCTCACTACAAGTTTGCCCTCCTTGGGCGTAAGAAATCTGTATCGCCAGTCCCCAAACTATCAGCGACAATAAAGTAAATTTTAGCATGTCAATTAAATGTGTTGTGTTGTTGTGTTGTTGAAAATTTTTATTCTTCATTATATCTTAGAGCACGAATTAGTTGTCTTATATTATCTATTAATTTTCCCCAAAATCAATTCGTTTTTCTATAATTCAACTTCGTATGATCTATTCAATCCCTTCTTAACAAATTCTTTCGTCACTAAAAATTATTCATTCATAATTTAGATCTGATCCTTTGTCAACATTTAACGAAACTAATTTTAAAAGGTTTCGATTTTTAATTTCTCGAATCTTGTTTTTTAAACTTCATTTTGTTACACAAAATATACTGAACCCTTGAAAAATATATACATTCCAAGTTCAAAAAAAACAACAAAATAAACTGATTATTACCAAAAAATAATTAAATGTGAAAACAGTAATAGGCTGGAATTTACTTAAAAAACGTAACACCCTATACAGTTATTATATCTCCCTGATCGAAAATTTGAAGTAAAGGCATTGCAAAAATAAAAAAAAATTGTTTTTATAAAAGCTACTATGTCATTTTGGTACATATTCTTAACTAATTTTTAACCTTAGACTATATTGAATAAATGTATAATGTTGCATACAATTATATAATTCATAAATTAATTGATACCTGAAACCACTTTCTATACTAAAATATTGTTAACATTCTTATTTTTGCATTTTTCATTCAATAATAATGTAAGTTTTGGATCCTAAAGTACTTTTAATAACTCCTCCATTTACGCAACTCAATACTCCATATCCTGCAACTACCTATTTAAAAGGCTATTTGGAGACTAAAAATATTAATTCACTTCAACTTGATTTAGGAATAGAAGTTTTATTAGATATTTTCAGCAAAAAAGGGTTAAAACAAATATTTCAATATTGTAATGATTTAAAGTCCAACCTTTCGCAAAATAGTCAAAGAATATTATCCCTAAAAAATGAATATCTGAATGTTATAGAAGATATAGTATTATTTCTGCAAGGTAAGAATGACTCAATAATTCATAATATTTGCAGTGAATTATTTTTACCAAAGGCGTCGAGATTTGATCATATTGAAGATTTAGATTGGAGTTTTGGTAATATGGGCATCAGGGATAAAGCTCGACATTTAGCCACTTTATTTATAGAAGATTTATCTGATCTAATAATAGAAAATGTGGATCCACATTTTGGATTTAGCAGATATGCTGAAAGATTAAGTTCGTCAGCATGTAGTTTTGATCCAGTTTATCAAGAAATATTAGCTAAAGACTCTATTATTATTAATGCACAAAATACAATTTTAAAAAAGTATATTCAAAGAGAGAATCCAAATATTATTGCTATATCAGTTCCTTTTCCGGGAAACTTATTTGCTGCTCTAAAATGCGGACAATTTATAAAAAATGAGTATCCACACATAACCATATGTTTAGGCGGCGGTTATGTAAATACTGAACTTAGATCGATAAAAGATAATCGTATTTTTGAATTTATTGACTTTTTAACACTAGATGATGGAGAGGCTCCTTTACTTAACATTGTAGAATTAGTTCAAAACAAAAGGTCAATCAAAAATCTAAAACGAACCTTTACATTAATTGAAAACGAAATTCATTTTTTTGATAATTCCGAAACCAAAGACATATCGCTTAGAGAAACTCATTGCCCAAGTTATAATGGAATTAATATTGACAATTATATTTCTGTAATTGAGGTAACAAATCCAATGCACCGCTTATGGAGCGATGGTTTTTGGAATAAACTTACTATGGCACATGGTTGCTACTGGGGAAGATGCACTTTTTGCGATACTTCTTTAGATTATATTTCTAGGTTTGAACCAAGTACAGCAAGATTAATTTGTGACAAAATGGAAAAAATTATCCAACAAACTGGACAAACTGGATTTCATTTTGTTGATGAGGCTGCCCCACCCGCACTTATGATTGCACTTGCTCAAGAAATTGTAAGACGTAGGATAAAAGTAACATGGTGGACCAATATTAGATTTGAACAAAGCTTTAGTTTGGATGTATGCATTTTACTAAAAAGGTCTGGATGCATTGCTGTTTCAGGAGGATTAGAAGTTGCTTCAAACAGAATATTATCACTAATTAATAAAGGTGTAAGTGTTGAGAAGGTTGCCCAAGTATGTAAAAACTTTACTGAAGCAGGTATAATGACCCATGCATATTTAATGTATGGATTTCCAACTCAAACATCTCAAGAAACAATTGATTCATTAGAAATTGTCAGGCAACTATTTCAACATCAATTGATAACATCTGGCTTTTGGCATCAATTTGCACTTACAACCCACAGCCCAGTAGGTCAAAATCCTAACAACTACAACATTAGTATACTAAATCCAGAATTAAATCCATTTGCCAATAACGATTTAGAACACGATGATCCATCAGGTGCAAATCATTATAAATTTAGTGATGGATTAAAAAAATCATTATATAACTTTATGCATGATATTGGTTTTGATTTACCGTTACAAGAATGGTTCGACTTTAAAGTTCCCAAAACTACAATACCTAAAAATTACATTCATAATATTCTAAAAAACGAAAAAGAATTAGAACCTAGCCCTAACCAAAAAGTAATTTGGCTTAACAACTCACCAACAACTTTCTATTACAAAAAAAAGAAAAAGGGTAAGAGTGTTGAAATGTGCTCACTAACTTTTTATTTGTTGAACGAAACAACAACAATTCATGTTAAATCAAATCTGGGAAAATGGATACAAAGTGTATTATTAAACTGTTCTATTTATAAGGATACCTCACTAACTTATAGTCAATTCAAGTTAGATTTTGAAGCACATCATTTAGGTGATTTTTCTGTTTTTTTGAAAAGCTTTACCTTTAAACAATTAAGAAATTCAGGATTGTTAATTATATAAATCAACACAATGAAACCAACAATATTCGCAGCATTAATTTTACTAATTACTAATACTGTATATGCACAAGAATTAAATAACTTTCTTTTACCTCAACCCAAATCTATTGCCATAGGAAGTAATAATTTTAATCATATAGGTGGCACAAGTTTTCAATACAATGATTTTATTGATTTAATTGAAAAGACGATTCCATTCAATATAACAGGAACTATAAAATCCTACAACTCCCCATTAATAAGCAATTCATTAAACCTCCTAATAGACAGCACACTAACAAAGAATGAAGAATATTCATTAACTATTGATTCTACAACAATAACAATAAAAGGGAAAGATGAAACCGCATTACATTACGGAAAGCAAACTCTTAAGCAAATAATAACATATAATAAGTTTACAGGAAATCCAATACCATGCTTAAGTATTAAGGATTGGCCAGATTTTGAAAGAAGAGGATATATGCTTGATATTAGTAGAGACAAGGTACCCACTATGAAAACCCTGTATCGAATTATTGATTTGTTAGCCAGTTGGAAAATAAATGAGTTTCAACTTTATACCGAACATACTTTTGCTTATAAGAATCATGAAGTAGTTTGGAAAGATTGTGGCCCTTTAAATGCTGAAGAAATAAGAAAGCTAGACATATATTGCAAATCAAAATTCATTGATCTTGTTCCAAATCAGAACTCATTTGGACATATGGAAAATTGGTTAAAGCATGATGAATACCTTCACTTAGCTGAATGTCCTACAGATTGCGAAACTATTTGGGGAGCAAGAAGCAGGCACAGCTTAAATCCTATTAATCCGGAGTCATTTAAGTTAATGCAAGAATTATACAATGAATTACTACCAAATTTCACAAGCAAATATTTTAACATTGGATGTGATGAAACAGTTGAATTAGGTTTAGGTCTGTCTAAAGAAGAGTGTGATAAAAAAGGCAAAGGAGTTGTTTATCTCGATTTTGTAAAAAAACTTAACCAAGAAGCAAACAATCATAACCATATTGCTCAATTTTGGGGAGACATTGTATTAAAACACCCTGAATTAATTAAAGATATCCCTAAAAATATGATTACAATGGTATGGGGCTACACAAGCACACATCCTTTTGAAGAAGATTTACCTAAATTTAAAAATGCAGGATTAGACTTTTACGTGTGTCCCGGAACTTCAACCTGGCGTTCAGAGATAGGTAGAAATCATGATGCTTTTATCAATTTAAAGAATGCAGCTAAGTATGGAAAAATAAATGGTGCCAAAGGTTATTTAAATACGAATTGGGGAGACTGGGGGCATTGGCAACCATTATCAGTTTGTTATCCTACTATGGCAATTGGCTCTGCATATTCTTGGAACAGTGATTATAACTCTACAAAAAAACTTAATTTGCATCTAGATGCATTTGTATTTAACGACATTACGGGTAACTTATCTAAGGGATTATTACAATTAAGTAACGCATATTTAGATTGCAAAATACCTGAAGGAAATGCAAATGCCTTTCATTTAATGCTTAGAAGGTATAAATGGAGTTTAAAAGGGCACTATCAAACCAAACACCTTAAAATATATAATTTAGAAGAAGCTAAGTCAAAAATAAATTCATCAATTGAACTATTAAAAAACTCAAATCCTCAATGTGAAGATGCTTCAATTATTTTTGAGGAAATTATTCAGGCTTCAAATTTGGCTAAACATGGTATCCATTTAGGTATTGCACGACTTAATGCCAAAGAATTTAAAACTGAAAATATCAATAGTGCTACAAAACAAGAGCTAATTAAAGAACTTGAATCGTTAATTAAAATTCATGAGAATCTTTGGTTGGAAAGAAACAGAAAAGGGGGACTCCAATTCTCGAAAGAAAAACTTGAAGGATTATTAGAGTTCTACAAAAACAACATGTAATTAATAAAACATTTAGGGTGCTGAATGAACAAATGACTGTGAAGAATTAATTTTAGCTTCCATTTCTTGCTCCTTTAAATCAACATTTAACCATAGCAAAGCATACTCTAGAGTCGAAAATACATGTATATTTCTTGCAACACCAGGTTGCAAAATCTTAAATAGTGTAGCTACAGCAACCTGTTCTGATTCATCAGCAATAAAAGCAATTTTATTTTCTAATGACGAAGAGAAGTTTTCTCTTATAAATACATTGAATTCTTTTACCTTTTCAATATCCACTGAAACCTTTGAAGGTCTTAAGTCAATTAAAAAATTTGCTTTTGAGGAAAATTCATCCTTTAAACTTAACTCATTCATAAACTTAACAAGCACTTCCAATTGAATTACTCCTGTGTGTTTTTCAACAATTAGATTGTATTCATTCAAAAATGCGAAATGTATTAAGTAAGATCCACTCATACATACTGTTTAATATGTTAATGAACAGTCATATTTATCGGACTAAAGTTACTCTTTTAAATAAAATAAAAAAAGAAGCTAAAATAACATATTTTATTTTATGTATTTTATAAAATTAATATTTATATATCTTATATTTTTTTATTGTTAAAAAGCCTGCTTCCAAAAATCAGAAGCAGGCTTACATCTTGTTATACACTAGGATTTTTCCAGGAATGCAACAATTTGGGAATCAATAGCGGATGGTAAATCCCATATTAACAAGACCTTACTTAGCAACCTATATTTTATTTAAACTACTTCAATTCTTTTCCTATTATTTTCTTAACAACCACCTTTGCGCTGCTCCACGGGTTGAAAAAACTTGAAAATAGTAATGGTTAGATTTTATTAATTGCTGATAGACCATACAAATGGCTGTATACATTGGATCATTAACTAAAACCGCAACTTTAAGCAAATTAAACTTTCTGGCCAATACCCTATTAACTTTATCAAGTTTAGTTAAATCTTTTAAACCAATATTAGTTCTGCAATTAGTTGCATTTATTATCATTAGATGATTATCTGGCAATACTTCTGATCTCTCTGTATATTGACTAATAGCATCAATAACATCGTTAATGGTAATGAATCTATCCACCTCTACTTCTTCAATTCTAATATCATGCAATGATACACTTACCATACTCTTTAAATTCTAATACATTACAAACACTTACACACTCAAAATAAAGCCCTTACATACCTCACAAAAATTATCTATCACTATTTCAAGTATGACATGGCATATTAAATTTATCGACTTTAATTGCGACTGGATCTTGTTTTTCTAGTTAACGCACTATTACAATTGGATCTTCTTTATATAACTTACCGTTCTGAATTACTATTGGATCTTCTTTATGTAACTTACCGTTTTGAATTACTATTGGATCTTCCTTATATAATTTACCATTCTGAATTACTATTGGATCTTCCTTATATAACTTACCGTTCTGAATTACTATTGGATCTTCCTTATATAACTTACCGTTCTGAATTACTATTGGATCTTCCTTATATAACTTACCGTTCTGAATTACTATTGGATCTTCCTTATATAATTTACCATTCTGAATTACTATTGGATCTTCCTTATATAACTTACCGTTCTGAATCACTATTGGATCCTCCCTATCTAATGCACTCACATTAAGGGCTATAGAAAAAAGAATTACTAACGAAAAAAAGAATTTTGATGTAGTTGTAAAAGTATTCATGACAAACGAGTTTTAAATTGTTTATCACAAATATCAAATGACACGCAGAAAAACATGAATTTTAAGCGTGACAAAAACGTGACAAAATACATCACACTATTAAACAAAGTATTATCATACATGTATTCTTATTTGTTTTTCAAATAAAAATACATTTAACTCTCAACAATCATCATATTGAACGTTTTCGTACAATATTTTATTGAGTGTAAATTACTATGTATACCTTAAACTGCCAATTTCGAGATTTGCCTTTCTCTAAATTCCTGCAGATAAACCTCTAAGCTATCATTTATATTTAATTTAGTCCTTATACGTTGTTTAGCTTTTCTAATTGAGGCTGGTTGTACGTTTTGCACTTTTGCAATTACTTCTATAGGTAGTTTTAAACAGATCATTACAGCATATCTTACCTCTGTTTTTGTTAATTGAGGAAATGATCCAGTAAATAAGTTTATCGTTTCCATATAACAACTATCAAAACTATCACCAATACTGCTGTCTTCAATTTTATGTGATGGAATTAAGTTCTCTTCCTCCTCTTTCTTTTTACTTTCTTTTAAATTAGAAGCATTCAATCTATGTTCTAGTAATTGTTTTTCTCCAATTCCAATCAAGAGATTATGAAATTCTTTATTCAACTCATCAATTTTCGCTTTTTTACTTTTTTGATATTGATATATATATATTCCTACTCCTGCCAATATCATAGTAGTAACCACCATTACTAAATAAAGCATAAACTCACTGGCTTTTTTCTCCACCTTAAGCTGAGATAGCTGGCTTCGCATCCTATCCATCTTATTATTGACTTCCAACACCTTAGCCATTCGCATCTTTTCTCTAGTTGTTGTCTTTTCAATAAGGTTTATATATTTTTGCAAATCAGCGTAAGCCTTACTATAATCTCCTCTTGCCTTATCTATTTGGTGTATATAATTATACGCATAATGCATTCTGTTAGATTGGTTATTATCTTGATACAATGCTAGTGATTCATTAAAATACGTATCAGCAGTATTGTATTCTTGCTGTTTAAAATAAAGTACTCCTTTAAATTGGAATAAAGCAGGCAATACTAACTTACCAACTCCATATTCCTCACTTAAATCAATAGCCAAATTGCAATAAACATGAGCTGAATCAAATTTTTCTTTAATATAGAAACTGCTTGCAACAAATTTATATACACTAACCGCTCTATCATAGAACTTATGATTTAAATACTTTTCAGCAATTCTTTTTAAGTTAGCTGGTGAATCTGGAGAGCTTAAATTAAAATACTGCTCCATAAAATCTGCAAATAAACCAACCTCATATCTACCAACTTCTCTAAGTATTCTTATACCTTGTCCCATTTCCTCCGAATAAGACTCTTCTAAAGCTTTCTTACACCTTGCTATACCAATATATGCACTACCAACCCAAATATTCTCATCCTGAGATAAATTAATTGTTTCATAATAATTAATTTTTGCCTGTTCAAATAAACTTGTTGTTTCAGCTATCTTCCCTAATAAATATTGACATTTCGAAAGCCAATTGACGTTTTCTCTCTTTGTGAACCACGATATTGCATCCTCTGCATAATGCAAAGCTGAATCAACCTTCATGTCATTATAATAAAATTGAGCATCTAAAAAGTCAATATACCCACGATATTCAGCAAAGTTAATTTCATTAAATGTTCCTTTCAATGAATCAAACTGATTAATAGCTGTCTTTGGATAAAATATGGTATTATAATCTATCTCACTAAAAAGCTTTTCCATTTTTTTATTTGGAATATCATCTTGTGCTTTAACTTTTAGAATTCCTATAAAAAAAATGAGAATTAAAAATGGAGTATATATTGAAGTATATTTATTCATTTTACTGGGTTTTGTACTTTCAAAATCCAAGTTAAAATAAAAACAAGACAACTATGTACAAACATACGTAAAAATCGTTCGAATGTAAAGAGTTATTTGACTAAATGTTATAAAATATATAATATTAATTTATATTATCATAATAATTTACAATATTACTTAGGACTTATTATTCTTGTAAAATAATGGCATTTTCTCGTTTGGGAAACGTTTTTTATATTCTACCCAAAATTCTCTTACCTCACTTTTCATTTCTTTGTGCAAAGCAAAAATTCCTATTAAATTGGGAATAGTCATTAATGCAATAGTTATTCCCGAGAAAGTCCAAATAATTGTAGTATCAGTAAATGAGGCTAAAAAGAAACCTAGTACATAAACTATTCTGTAGTATTTAACCCCATTAACTCCAAAGAGAAATATAATTGCTCTACTTCCATAATATGACCATGAAATTGCTGTAGAAAAGGCAAATAATAATAATCCAATTGATACAATATATTTTCCAAAATCTCCAAACCAACTTCGAGTAAAAGCTATTGTTGTTAATGGAGCACTATGGATTAAAGACTTTCCCTTAAACCTAATATTGTTATCTGTAGTAAGTGATCCTTGGTCTACAGCCAACTTACCCGTATAGGGTTCTTTTGACTTAAATACTTTAATATTTTCTGCGAGTGATCTTGAATGAATTAAAGAGATATCTTCATTTAAAATAATACCATCTTTTATATTTAAATCTCCAGTGAATAATGGTAGCGTTTCTTTTTCATTTACATGTGCGCTCAATTGTTTTTTATCTTCATCTATAGCATCATTGTAAACACCACTTAAAAACTGCATGTCCGCTCTCTGAAAATCATTGTAATATTTTTGCGTCCATACTCCCGAAGCAAGCAAGGTTAGTCCTGTAAGTGAGCATATAATTATTGTATCAATAAATGGTTCTAGCAAAGCTACCAAGCCCTCTGATACCGGTTCATGCGCCCTGGCTGCAGAGTGTGCAATTGGGGCAGAACCTTGACCTGCTTCATTTGAAAATAATCCTCTATTAACACCTCTATTAAAAGCAAAAGCTATTGTTGCTCCTAAAAAACCTCCTGTTGCAGCAGAACCCGTAAATACATCGGCAAATATGGAAACTATTGAAGGAATAATATTTTCGAAATTATATAATATTACAGAAATAGCACCAAGAAAATAAATCACTGCCATCGTTGGTACTAATTTGGAAGTAACCTTAGCTATTCTTTTTATTCCTCCTATAATAATAATTCCCAACAAAATAGCTAACACTAATCCTGTTATAATATGAGGTATTCCAAAAGTAGTATTGATTGAATTAGATATACTATTAATTTGAGGTAAGCTTCCAGTTCCAAACGAAGAAAGTACAGTTGCTGCTGCAAAAATTATAGCCATTACTTTCCCTGTCTTTATTTCTTTTCCTGAAGAAGTCTTAATATTAAGTCTTTTCTTCATAAAGTACATTGGTCCACCAGTGATAGTGCCATCTTCTGCCTTTTCTCTATATTTGTGCGATAAAGTTACTTCTACAAATTTGGTTGTCATACCAATTAGTGCAGTTACAAGCATCCAAAATAAAGCAGCCGGCCCACCCAAAAAAAGAGCATATGCAACTCCTGCAATATTGCCCGTACCAACAGTTCCAGAAAGGGCAGTAGCTAAAGCCTGAAAATGTGAAGTATCCCCCTCATCACTGTCTTTATCAAATTTACCCATGACAATTTTAATGGCATACTTAATATATCGCAACTGAGGGAAACCTAAATAAAAGGTAAAAAATAGCCCTACTCCTAGTAAAAGATAAACAAACCAGTCACTACTCCCTATATAAGAATCTATTAGTAATAAAAAATCATTAATTTTTTGCATGGTAGCCTTTATTTTATCTGTTTGAAAGAAACAAAACAAATATAATTAATTAGTTGGTTCTGAATACAAGTTGATTTTTAAATCTATAAATCACTAGTAGTGAGTTCATAAAGCAATAGAGTCGAAAGATAAAAGTCGAACCAAATAAAAATTAAGATTAGAATACTGAATATAAGCAAAATACAAGCATAATAGCTCGTTTTTTTAGACAGACCTACACTTGTTATTTTTTTAACACTATACTAGATTTTAGAATAAAGACCTTTATTCTGCCTGTTTGATAGATAGCTGAATTCTTTTACGCCCCTTATCTACTTCGATAACTTTTACCTTAACATGTTGATGTAAAGAAACCACATCGTTAGGATCACTTATAAACCTATCGGCCAATTCAGAAATATGTACTAGTCCATCCTGTTTTACACCTACATCTACAAAAGCACCAAAATTTGTAATATTAGTTACAATTCCAGGTAATATCATCCCTATCTCTAAATCATCAATTGAACGAATATTTTTATCAAACTCAAACACCTTTATTATCTGTCTGGGATCACGACCAGGCTTCTCCAGTTCGTTTAAAATATCTTTTAATGTAGGAAGACCAGTGTTATCAGTTACATACTTGTTAAGGTTAATTTTTGATCTAACATCACTATTCTCTATTAAATCTTTTACTTCACAAGAATTATCCATAGCCATTTTTTGTACTATTGAATATGATTCTGGATGAACAGCAGAATTATCCAATGGATTATTACCATTTGTAATCCTTAAAAAACCTGCAGACTGCTCAAATGCCTTGTCTCCCAACCGAGGAACTTTTTTTAGTTGAGTTCTGGATGTAAAAGCACCATTGTTCTTGCGATACTCTACAATATTTTTTGCTAATTGAGGACCTAAACCTGAAATATATATTAGGAGATGCATGCTTGCAGTGTTTAAATCTACTCCCACTTTATTTACGCACGACTCAACTACCTGATCAAGAGATACTTTTAGCCTACCTTGATCCACATCATGTTGATATTGTCCAACTCCAATTGATTTGGGATCAATCTTTACTAACTCTGCCAAAGGATCTATTAATCTTCGGCCAATAGAAACAGCCCCTCTAACTGTAACATCATATTCTGGAAATTCCTCGCGTGCTACTTTACTAGCCGAATAAACAGAAGCACCATCCTCACTAACTACAAAAACCTGTATATCCCTACCGTACTTTAAATTACGCACAAACGATTCTGTTTCGCGCGAAGCTGTTCCATTACCAATTGCAATAGCTTCAATTTTATAAGCATCTACTAATGAGGATATTTTTTTAGCTGCCTGTTTGGTTTCCTTTTTCGGGGCATGAGGATAAATATTCTCGTTATGTAATAAATTACCCTGTGCATCCAAACATACTACTTTACAACCAGTTCTATATCCAGGATCAATAGCTAAAACTCTTTTTTGTCCTAATGGAGAAGATAATAACAATTGACGCAGATTTTTAGCAAATACCTGTATTGCTTCCTCATCAGCCTTTTCTTTTGAGATATTTGCATACTCAGTTTCGATTGATGGTTTTAATAACCGTTTAATTGAATCCTTTAAGGCTATTTCAACTTGCTGAGATGCTTCGGTACTTCCTTTTATAAAATATCTTCCTAAACGTTCTAACAATATGTCATCATCAGGTGAGATATTTACTTTTAGAATCCCTTCTTTTTCCCCTCTCCTAATGGCCAATAAACGATGACTTGGGCATTTTTTTAGAGGTTCGGAAAAATCAAAATAATCCTTATACTTAATTCCTTCTTCTTCCTTTCCTTTGACCAGGCTAGATGAAACTACTGCGCTTCTTTCATATATTGAACGAACTATATCACGAGCTACAGCATTTTCATTCACCCATTCAGCAATTATATCCCTTGCTCCAAGCAAAGCTTCTTCAATATCAGCTACTTCTTCGTTTACAAATTGTGCAGCCTTACTTTCTACATCTCGCTCATACTGTTTCATTAAAATTTTAGCTAAAGGCTCTAATCCCTTCTCCTTAGCTTTTACTGCTCTCGTTTTTCTTTTAGGTTTATATGGCAGATAAATATCTTCAAGTTCTGTAGCATTATATGTCTCTTCAATCTTTTTCTTAAGTTCTGGTGTTAAAGCATCTTGTTCTTCAATCGATTTTAAAATAGTTTCCTTTCTTTTTTCTATTTCCTGAAGCTTTTCATATCGTTCTTTTAATAAGGCTACATTTACCTCATCCATGCTCCCCGTAAGCTCTTTCCTATATCTACTAATAAATGGAACTGTTGCTCCTTCGTCAAGAAGTTGAATTGTATTTTTAATATGAGTTGATTGCAGTTGTAACTCCGTAGAAATTATCTGAATTATTTGTGCTAACATGATTGATTATTATACTTGTAATAGTAGAAAAACAAATGACTGGTTTTATAATGGGACTTTGAATAAAATTAGCTATTTTACTACTACTCCTTTTTTGGTATATTTTTTTTCCTTTGTGGCTTTTTTGTAAAACGTTTTTTATTTCCTTTTCGATTACCACCACGTTTCATTTTATCCTCTGGAGTATATTCCGGACCTTCTTCAAACTCTGGAGGTAGTGGAATCTTATATATATCTGCTTCAATTAGTTTTTCAATCTTATAAAAGTCAACCTGATCATCTTCGGTGATAAATGTAATACCTACCCCCTGAGTTTGAGCACGCGCAGTACGTCCAATTCTGTGAACGTAATCTTCGGCATCATTGGGTACATCAAAATTAATTACAAGATCTATTTTTTCTATATCAATACCACGTGCCACGATATCTGTAGCTACTAAGATTTGAACATTGCGGTTCTTAAATTCTCTTAATACATCAATCCGTTCTGCCTGATCTAAATCAGAATGTATTCCTTTTGTATTAAATCCATTAGTTTTAAGAGCCCTTACTATATCATTAACTTTAGACTTTCTTGATGAAAAAATGATAATACTTGGTAAATCTTTATCTTTAAGTAAATCTACAATCAAGTCTATCTTTTGATGCTCGTAAACAACATATGCGGCCTGTAATATTCCTTTTGCTGGTTTTGAAATTGCGATATTAATCTCCTGCGGATTATCCAATAATTTCTTAGCCAAATCTCTTATTTTAGGCGGCATAGTTGCTGAGAACAATAAACCTTGTCTATTTTCCTTTGGAATATGACTCTCTATCTGCATTAGGTCGTCATAGAAACCCATGTCTAACATTCTATCAGCCTCATCCAGAATTAAGTGTTTTACTGATTTAAAATCAACATACCCCATACTTAAATGCTGAATCATCCTCCCTGGAGTAGCTACTATAATATCAGCCCCTTTGATTAATCCATTTTTTTGGTTATCCCACAAATCCTTGTCATTACCTCCAAAAACAGATACTGATGTAACATCCAAGAAGTAACTAAATCCTTCAATTTGCTGGTCGATTTGTAACGCTAACTCCCTGGTAGGTACTAAAATTACAGTTGTAATGCCTGAATGCCCCTCTCTTACAACCCTGTCTAACACAGGTAATAAGTAAGCAGCAGTTTTTCCCGTTCCTGTTTGGGCACATGCTATCAAATCATCTCCTGCTTTTATAACTGGGATAGTTTTTTCCTGAACAGGAGTGGCTTTTTTAAATCGCATGGCATCCAAACCATCCAGAACTTCTTTGGAGAAATCAAATTCGTTAAACTTCATTAAATATTTATTAGCATCAAGTACTTAAGGTATTTTTTCTACTCAACATACAATACCAACCCTTTAAGGTATTCTCCTTCGGGATGATATATATTAACCGGATGATCGGCTGGTTGTGTCAACTGATTTAGTATTCTAACATTTCTTCCTGATTTGGCTGCAGCCGAAAAAATTGTTTTTCGGAAGTTTTCTTTACTAACTACTTGCGAACATGAAAACGTAAATATAATACCTCCTGGTTTAATTTGTTCAAAAGCTTTCGCATTTAATTTCTTGTAACCCTGTAAAGCATTATTTAATACATTATTATGTTTTGCAAATGCAGGTGGATCGAGGATAATTAAATCATATTTATCTTTTACATCTTCAAGATACTTGAAAGCATCTACTGCAAATGCATCATGTCGAACATCCTCGGGAAAGTTAAGTTCTACATTCTTCCTTGTTAATTCTATAGCTCTTTCCGAACTATCTACAGAATGTACTAGTTTAGCACCACCTCTCATTGCATAAAATGAAAATCCTCCAGTATAGCAGAACATATTTAAAACAGATTTTCCATTGCTATAATGTTCTAAAAGTGCTCTATTATCGCGCTGGTCAACAAAAAATCCCGTTTTTTGTCCCTTCTCCCAATCAACTTTAAACTTTAAGCCATTTTCTAATGCAATTCTTTCCTCAGATTTTCCAAAAGTATAACCATTTTCTGCTTCTACTTTAGCCTTGAAAGGTATTGTACTTTCCGATTTATTATAAATGGCTTTTAACTTATCTCCTAGTATACTTTTTAGAATATCATCTATTTTATCCTTAATTAGAAACATTCCTACAGAGTGCATCTGAACCACAGCCGTATCGCCATACATATCAATAATTAAGCCTGGCATATTATCACCTTCGGCATGTACTAAACGATATGCATTAGTAGTCTCATTATCAATCAAACCTTGATCTTTCCTTAAACAATAGGCCTTTTTTATTCTCTCTTCCCAAAATCCATCATTAATTTCAACCTGCTTAAAAGAAATTATCCTTACTGCAATTGAACCTATTTGATAATGTCCCATTCCTAAGAATTCATCTTTATTATCAAATACTTCAACAATATCCCCTTCTTTAGGTTCACCGTATATCTTTTTTATGGCACCACTAAAAACCCAAGGATGAAACCTTCTCAATGACTGATCCTTACCAGACTTGAGGACTAATTTAATATATGACATGAAATATTTATTACTTTTTTCGTTTTAATAAATAGCAAACTTCCCAACTTTTAACTTTCTGGAACCTCAGTTTTTTCAACATCGATAATCTGACTCGAATCTAAAGCTTTTAGTCTTTTAAACAATTCTAAAGCTACCCAAGAATCTGTTGCTGCATAAACCATCTGTCCATGCGTTAAGATGTCTGCTTCCCAATTAGATAATCGTTGTCGTTTTGAAACTCTAAATTGTAAAAGAATTCCAGCCAACTTTTTCAATGAGAAATCTTTTAAACCTTTTTCTATGGCTAAAGATTGAATTTCAACAAATCCTCCCGGAGTAAATTCGGTCAATCTTTGAAGTCCTCTAATATCATCTCTAATACCAACACCTACTTTTATTATTTCCTCATTACTTAAAAAAAACTTAAGTTCCTGAGTTATTCCTGTTTTATTAGTACGTATTAAATACGTTAATCTTTCGGTAGTTAATTGTATTAATGAAACTTGATTTGTTTTACCTTTCTTAAAAGACGGACGCGTTTCCGTATCAAAACCAAGTATCTTTTCACCATTAATTTCGTTTAGTAACTGTGATATTCCTTCAGAGTCTTCAACTACTACTATTTTACCAGTATAGTGTTGAAGAGGTAAGTCGTTAAGAGCCTCGTTGCTAATTGTGTTTTTAATCAAAACTTCTTTCTTTAGTTTATTCGTCACCTTGCTGCCATTGTTCTTGAAATCTATTAAAGAACTCATTTGTAATATTACTATTACTTTCTTCTTGTGAAAATTCCGAATTATTCTCTAAATCAGTACCACTAAAAAGAACTTTATGACATGCTCGCAGAACATTAACAAGCTTTTGCCCCCAATAAAGTTCGAATGAATTAATTAGTTCCACCAATGCATCATTCATTATTTCGGTAACACCAATTTTATACGCAAACAAAAAATCCTTCACATCCTGATATATATCTGTGAGATTTTCTGATATACTTTGAGCTACATTATCTAGTTCCTGTTCGTTTTCAGGAACAAACACCTCTAAAAAATCATCATACTCTCCTAATATATTTAAAAGTGTATGTTGAACTCTAATATAATCTTCTTCCTTTACAGTTTTCTCAATACTCTCTTCTAATGCATATTCGGGCTTCTGTAAAACTACAGCCTTTAAATACATTAAAGGTAGTATACGAGTCATAATAGTAAATAGTTGCTTTACTGTGAGTTCTTGTACATTTTCAAGTTGATTACAATATTCATTACCAACTGTTACAAACTCTACAACGTTTTTAGAATATACTATATGATTAATTTCTTCCTCCATATCCAAATATGTATTTGTAAAAAATATCAAAAATGAACAAAACTTCATTATGATAGATAATCATCTAAAAAAATCATGAACAATCGCATATGAATTATATAATTTAGATGAAATAGATGGGCAAAATTAACAAATTATACCGAAAAAAGACGCGAACTATCATTATAGTAAGACGAACAATAAATTACCGGTTACTTTTTTAATCATAATATTTTATTGGCATGGAAATTGATTTCCGCAAACCATTCTTAATAACAACCTCTAAAAAACTTAGTATGAAAACATCTTTACGCCACTCTTTTTATCTATTGCCAATTTGCTTTGCAATATTTTTTAGTTCATGCACAGCGTATCAATATGCAACTTTGAGTAGCTCCCTTCCAAAATCACAGTATAACGATTTCTTTTTTGAAAATGATACAGTTCAAATTGTTTACTCATTTTCTGGAATGGATTGTCCCTTTGTTATTGACATTTTTAACAAACTTGATAAGCCTATTTATATTAATTGGCCTCAATCAGCCGTTGTCGTTAACGGAGAAACCAAACCTATTAATAATAGTGCTGGCGTCTCAAATACTTATGACGACTTTGAAGTTTATACTGATGTTAATAATAATTCAAATACAACTATAGTAAATAATGGATATGGTAGAGTCAATAGCCGTTCTCTTAACTCATTTAACACAAGCGTTATACCTGCAAAATCACAATTAACCATTGATCACTTAACCTTAAAAAGCTCATTTATTGATATTACTCAAGCTGAATCACAGGAACGTACACCTATAACTGCTTACACGACTGAACCAATTAATGTAAAAAAATATAATTTTAGTCATGGCTCATCACCATTTAAGTTTAGAAGCTTTATTACCTATTCCGACGATTCAAATTTTAACACTAAACATTGTGTTGACGACGAGTTCTGGGTTTCCAGTGTTTTTAGAAGTGCATCAGGGCAAGTAAAAAATTCGAAAGACACATATTACGTAAGTAAAACTACAGGCTTTGGAAATTTTATGATAGGCGCTGCTGTTGTTGTTGGCTTAACGTTATATGTAATTGTAGAAGCGTCAAAGGCTGAAACTGCTGAGTAATCAAATAACATAATAAACCTATTTAGATTGCCATAAACCTTCATCATTCAAATAAATAATTTGATTATCGGCTAACCAATTGAAAATATTGAGCCATTGCTTCTCAGGTATTCCTAAATGGCTCTCTATTTCTTGGTATTGCTTTGGTGAAGACAAAACTTCTTGCAACTGTCTTTCAATTTCAACACCCCGCTTACTACTTAAGCCTCTTTTCTTTTTTTCTATACAAATATCACATTGCCCACAGTCCTCTGCGTTTTTTTGACCAAAATACTGTAACAAAATTCGACTACGACAAGCATGAGTATATTCGCAATAGTTTATAACAGCTTTTACTCTTTGTTCATATTGTTTTTTTCTATCTCTATATACTTCATGAGGTAATTTCAAGTATCTAATTTCTTCTCTAGGCTTAATATATTGAATTAATGGTGTTTTTTTTCTAGGGATATAGTGAATAATCTTTAGATGATCGAGTTTATTTAAGTATTTATATACAATGTCAACCGAAACATTTGCTCTTTGCGCCAACATTTCTTCATTAATGATTACGTACTCGGTAAAGAAACCAGTATATGACCTCAACAGTAACTTTATAAAAGAATTAAACTCTTCATTTTTTACCTGAAAATTATATAATTCCATTTTCTGGGCTATAAAATGAACTCTGGAAGGTAAATTTTCCTCTTCACTATATTCTATATACTCAGCTCTTTGTAAAATTTTTAAACTATTAAAAACGGTAAGTAAATTAAAATGATATGCTTTACAAAACTGAACAATATTAAAGTCGTAAACCATTTCTTCTCCATGACCAACTGCTAATTGAAAAAAATTACCCAAAGCATTATACACTCTAAACATAACTTCTTTCTCCGGGAATGATACTGTCACATTTTTCTTTAATCTAGTTTTATCTGCTGATTGCCACAACATCACGGCATATGCTTTTTTACCATCCCTTCCTGCTCTTCCTGCCTCTTGAAAATACGCTTCAATGGAATCTGGCGCATCCATATGTACCACCAAACGAACATCTGGCTTATCAATACCCATTCCAAAGGCATTGGTACAAACCATCACCTGAACTTCATCGTTCATCCATTCTTTCTGACGCTTATCCTTTGATTCATTTGTAAGTCCAGCATGATAATTATGCGCCATAATTCCATTCTCTCTCAACCACAAAGCATATTCTTTTGTTTTCTTTCGGTTTCGAACAAATACAACAGTGCAACCATTTATGGACTTTACTATTTTAACAAGCTGGTTTAATTTATCTTCCGTCTCTCTAACAATATATGCGAGGTTTTCCCTTTCAAAACTCTTTTTAACTACATTTTTCCGAGGAAACAACAAACGTTGCTGAATATCATCTACAATTTGAGGTGTAGCAGTTGCTGTTAAAGCCAATACTGGAGTGTCAGGTATTTCTCTACGTAAATCAGCAATTTTTAAATATGATGGTCTAAAGTCGTATCCCCATTGGCTAATACAGTGTGCTTCATCAACCACTATCATGCTCACTTTAAAATAATCTAACTTTTCTAGAAATAATGGAGTTGATAGTCGCTCAGGTGACAAGTACAAAAATTTATAGTCACCAAATATGCAATTATCATAAGCTATGTTTATCTCTTCTCTTGAAAGACCCGAATATACAGCAACAGCTTTAATCTTTTTTTTGCGTAAATTAGCAACCTGATCCTTCATAAGTGCAACTAAAGGTGTAACCACAAGACAAACTCCATCCATAGCCAATGCTGGTACCTGAAAAGTTATGGATTTCCCTCCTCCTGTTGGTAGTAAACCTAAAGTATCTATTCCCTTACCAATTGACTCGACTATTTGGTCTTGCATTGGTCTAAAATTCTCAAATCCCCAATATTTCCTAAGTATGTTTATATATTTCTGCAATGGTTAAGCTATTTAGAAGATTCGAAGATAATGCTTTTACTAAAAAGAAAATAATCCAATAGTATAATACGGAATTGATATGCTTTGGCCTAATAATTGATTACACATGCAATATTATATGTATAACGTTATGCTTTATTTAATATTATTTATTATTAATTTAACTTATTAAAAATGCAGAAAATTATCATTACTTTATTTCTTGCTCTTACTTCCATTTTATATGGATATAGTCAAGAAAAAAAAGAAAAATTCGCTATTCCTCAAGGAACATGGTTAACGGGAGGTTCACTCTCATTTAGTACTTATAACAATAAAAAGAATAACAATGACGGGACAACCAATAATATTGGATTTTACCCCAAATTAGGGTATATGATTAATAATAATCTTGAATTAGGTGTTTCACTTGGATACTCTTACAGCAATAGTGAACAAGATAGTTACTCTTATAACGATAAAAGAAATGACTATAGCATCTCACCTTATATAAAAAGATATTTTCCTATTGGAAAGAAATTAGCCTTCCACTCAAGATTTGGTGCTGCATATAATAAAACCGAAACAAAAAGAGAACATAAAGAAAATACGGACAACTCAAAATATCATCATAATAGTTTCTCAATCAACTTAAGACCTGGATTTACCTATTCTCTCACTGAGAAATTTGTAATGTATACTAATATTGGAAGCTTAAGTTATGTTAATGGAGAATCTGGTTCAACTGGTTCGGATGATTTAAAATTTAATCGATTTGGATTTGACCTAAGTACTTCCGATATACAATGGGGAATAATTATTTTATTGTAAACAATAAATAAATCTTACAAATTATTAAAGGGCTTAAGAATAATCTTAAGCTCTTTTTATTTCATCATACCATAGCTTCATTATTTCTTAAAATTAAGTTTCTATTATTTAAGCTTACAAAGTTTTAAATATTGTTAATTTTATTACAACTTTAATATTAACCCAAATAGAATAAACTTATGAAAACTAACAGAAGAGACTTTGTAAAGAAAGCCCTAATCACAAGTGCATATACTTGCATAGGTGTTGCTACACTTAATAGCTGCAGCATGGTTAAAGGAATTTCTGAAACTCAAGAATTACCCAATGAAGCATACCAATTAAAAAACAAACAATTACTCGTTTCGCTAAAACAAGAACATGTATTACCAATTGGTGAAGCTGCTAAACTTAAAATTTCTACTAAAGACAGTAAAAAGGACCTAAAACTAATTATTGTACATATTGATAAAAGTAAATATAAAGTTTTTAAGGATAGTTGCACTCACGGAGGAAAAGAATTAAATTACAATCATACAGAAAGAAATCTGCAATGTAGTAGTTTTGGACATTCCGTTTTTAAATTGGATGGAGCTGTTATTAAGGGGCCAGCGAAAAAAGCTTTGAAACAATTTAACACTAAAATTGAACAGGATAGTTTAATTGTATTTTTAACATAGAACCCCTTCTAACCTCCCCATAAGGAAGGGATTAGGTACAACTTTATAAAAAATGCAGTTTGAGGGCTGTTTAAAATTGTTCAAAAAAAGCTTGTGACTTCATAGGTAAGAAAAACTATTTTTTGTATCCAGGTATCAACGAGAGCAAACTATCAACTTTAGCTAAGTTATATTTATATTTATTTTTACCATACCATCTTAATAGTTTTTTTCTATCCTTTAAATAAATAGACTCTGGATATATAAGGGAATCAGGAGAATCTAGATAATCCGAATATCTTTCTACTTCTGCATTAATCATTATATCTGTAATGCAAATTAATTCTACGCATGAATCTACGAATTCTTGACTATAGAATTTATTCTGGTAATGTTTATCAATGATTTAACTTTTCCAAAATACCATTCCTTAAATTCTTTATCTTCCTGTTGTTTATCAAAACAAGAACTAATAAGAATAAATAAAATAGCTAATAACAAATACTTTTTCATTAAGTTAAATTTCTTCGCATGCTTAAAAACAATGAATACTTCTTTTCTATCATTTTAATATTTGAATCAGATAATTCATTTATCAATTTCTTCAAGTTATCATAAGCTAGATTAAATAGCTCAAAATCTCTATGTTGGTCAAAAGAGTTTCCGAAATCCTCTATTATACTAAGTAATGCTCCCAGATTTTTTGGATTAAGTTGAATTGCCTCCTTAAAACAAGCTACACTCTCTTCAAACTCGTTATCAATGGATAGACTAGGATCTGACTTTAGCAGAACTCCAATCATATTCAGAACATCTGATTTTTCTATTGATGTAGCCTTGCTATTTTCAAAAATATCTTTAAATATCTGAAATGATTTTTCAAAACATCCAATATTATACAACTCTTCTCCTTTTTCAAATGTATTATCCATATCTTATAACTACCAACATTCTGTATTAACTCTAGTTTCTCCCCTATCACGTTTCCCCTCTTTCCTCTTAAAGTAACTGTTGTCTTCTAAGTACCATTTTGTAATACCTTATCTACATAAGGTTGTATATCTGATAAACTTTTTTTTGAATTGTATCTCCTATTGATATTTTAATTAGGGTAAATTTTCTGTGGTAAGTTTAAGTCTTTCTCATAGTTAGATTAATTTGGTTAATGTTAGTATTTAAATAAATAGTTGATTAATTAGTTCTAGAGCTCTTTATTACTAAAATATTAATACAATATCGAGAAAAATTATATTCAATCAAAACATACATTTTAACCTTATATATATTTTGCATGTATTTTACAGTAAATTAAACTTTTATTAGCAAAATAGAAACTATTAATCTACATCATCAGCATACTCATATAATATTAAAGTATTATTATTGCTACTGATAAACTCACCAAATTATCAATAAATACTATTATTACCAATATCCCAATAATATTCCGAGTAGTGCGGCTTGTTACATTGATGCTGCCTCACAGATCTATACTAGCAGATTTCTCACATAAGGCTCTTCTTAAACTGGTTTCGGTTTAACAAATTAGCGATAGATCTTTGGGCGTAATAACGGTATGCATACCTCATTAAAAAAGGACAAATTACTGGTCCTGTAGAAAATACAGGAAATGTAAAAACTACACCTCCTCACCTACACTATTCTATTTTCTCTATTTTTCCATACCCATGGAGGATTGATAATGATATACAAGGGTGGAAAAAGATGGTTTTTCTAAATCCTATTGTATATTTAAACCAATAATTGAAATACTAAAAAGATAAAAGATGCAACCTATTGAAAAATTATACGAAGTAATGGGAGAATTACTTTACACTGTAGCCATGGCTGATGGAGTAATACAAAATGAAGAAAAAGAAGCCTTAAAAAAACTATTGCAAAACCATGCATCACAAAAAGAAATAATGTGGTCGTTTGAATATGAAGAAAATAAAGATTCATCAGTTGAAGAAATCTACAACAAGGTGATTAACTTTTGTCATGGTTATGGACCTGCACCGCAATATCAGGAGTTTATAGATGCTATGCAAATTATTGCAGAAGCTGCCGGTGGTGTTGATAAAAATGAATCAAAAATTATTAGTTCATTTTCTAAAGATTTATTGGCCAGATTCCAAAATGATGCAGAGAAATTATTAACTTTTAAAAGTGATCTGGAGGATTAGAAATTCAGATCCTCCTTTATACTTCTTACACCGGTATTGAGTCGATTGCTTTTGTTGGAAAGCTGTACAACAGTTCATTATTTTTTTATCACTAGAGTGATTTACATACAATCCAATATCAACTATTTGATATTCAATAAACACAAACAGTAACCCATTATGTTTGAATAAAATATAATAAAATAACAAACTTATATCTGTATCAAGAAATAAATACCCGACTATTCTCATAAAAACTATTGAGCTTATCTTTTAACTTTATTTCTCAATTAATTAGAATAATAAAGTGTAAAATGATATGCCCTACCAAGAAATAATAAATGAAATCTACACTGGCATAAATGCTAAAAGTAATAAAGGAAGAATAGCTTCTTACATTCCTGAGTTAAAAAATGTAGACTCTGATAATTTTGGCATTCATCTAGTTACTATAAAAAATGAAGAGTATGGTATTGGAGACAGGTTTACCAAGTTTTCTGTTCAAAGTATCTCAAAAGTACTTTCTCTCTGTTTGGCATACAAGATAAAAGGAACAGAAATATGGCAGCGAGTAGGTGTTGAACCATCGGGCACTTCATTCAATTCGTTAATACAATTAGAACTAAATAAAGGGATACCACGCAATCCTTTTAACAATGGAGGTGCCATGGTAATAGCTGATATTTTGGTTAGTGAGTTTAAAAATCCAGAAAAAGAATTCTTAAAGTTTATAAGAGACATTAATGGAAATAAAAACATCAGCTACAATCTTGATGTTGCCAAATCTGAAAAGAAAGTAGGTTTCAGAAATATTGCTATATGCAATTTTATTAAATCCTTTGGTAATTTAAATAATAGTCCTGATAAGGTTTTAGATTTTTATTTTACCATGTGTTCACTTGAAATGACATGCCAGGAACTGGCAAATACGTTTTTGTTTTTGGCTTATGATGGTTTCAAAAATGCAAAAGAAAAACAAATTTTAAATTTGAGCAAAGCCAAACGTATTAATGCGCTTATGCAAACTTGTGGTTTTTATGATGAATCGGGGGAATTTTCATTTACCGTTGGATTACCGGGCAAAAGTGGGGTTGGTGGTGGAATAATTGCTATATTTCCAGATAAATACAGTATTGCCGTTTGGAGTCCCAGGTTAAATACTAAGGGTAACTCTTATCGAGGTATGAAATTCTTAGAAGAATTTACTACAAAAACAGAATCATCCATTTTTTAAACCTGAATTATTGTTACTATGATAAATCAACAAGAGTTAGAAACAACATTACATGATCATGGCTTTAAAGACTATAAATGGATTGACTCCAAACTTATTAATGTTGCTCATTGGGTTCGTAATAAGTGTATCTTTGGATGTAGCAGCTATGGACTAGGGACTTGTCCTCCTAATACCCCATCAGTTGAAGATTGTAAAACCTTTTTTAGCGAATACAATAAAGCTATTGTGATACGACTAAATAAGTTGGCCGATAAAAGTAATTACCCTTCTGATTGGTCGAAAGAAATGACAAACAAACTATTATCTGTAGAGCGAAAAGTATTTTTAGCGGGAAATCCGAAAGTTTTCTTATTAAATCAGACCTGTTGTTGTTTATGCAAAGATTGTTCTCTTGACAGACTAAACTGTAAAGACAAAACAAAATCTCGTCCTAGTCCTGAAAGTTTTGCGGTTGATGTTTATTCCACAGTCCGTAATGCGGGCATGGAGATTAATGTAATATCATTTAATCCATCGGAAATAAATAGGATAGCTATTTTATTAATAGAATAAAGTAAGCCTAATTATTAAAACAAGTTACTGTCCCACCAAAAGCTTAATTTATAATTAGTGCCAGCAAGAAAACTCAATAATTTCAAAGTCTAATTAATAAGTCTCTTTTGCTTTAAATATATTATCAAAAATAGATGTAAAATATTTCCACTGAAACAGAATTAATATAAGTCCGATGTTTACTAAAATATCTGCAACATTAAAAACTGGAAAATTATATTTATAAAAGTAATGGAAATGAAAAAAATCTGTTACAAATCCATTATAAATCCTATCTAAAATATTTCCATATGCGCCTCCTATTATAATAAAAAACGGAAGCAAAAACCTAAATTTTTCCTTTCTCATTTTCCATATTATAAAAAATACTATAAATGTTACAGAAATAGTTACGATAAAAATTAATGGAATTCTAATGTCTTCCTTAATAAATCCAAGAAAACCAAACGCAATAGCATGATTTTCAACATAACGCAAATCAAATACATTTTCTATTAAAATAGTTGCATTGTCTTTTAGATTTGTTTTTGCAATTTCTTTTGTTTTTAAGTCAACAGAACACCCCGAAATCATAAATGATATTAAAATCACATATTTAACTATCGTTTTTTTCATATTCTATCAATATGTAGTTAAGTATATCAACTATATCCTTTTCTTAAGAAATGCAAAAAACGCCTTAGAATTTTATATATCTAAGACGTTTATTTTTTAATGCCCAGGCGGTTTAATACTCATCCTCGTTAAAGAAAAAGTCGTCCTTACTTGGATAATCAGGCCATATATCTTCAATACTTTCGTAAATATCTCCTTCGTCCTCTATTTCCTGAAGATTTTCTATTACTTCTAATGGTGCCCCCGAACGAATTGCGAAGTCGATCAGCTCATCTTTAGATGCCGGCCAGGGCGCATCTTCTAATTTTGATGCTAATTCTAGTGTCCAATACATACCCTGAATTTTTATTTATTATTTGTTTAATTGTTATTTGTTATTTTCTGCGAATATAAAAAAAAAGTAAAAACTTACAACCCGGGAATCCAAGGAATTTCTTTTGCTTTGAAATGTTTTGATAAATATCTTGACAAAACAAACAAGTAATCCGATAGCCTATTTACGTACCTTATTACCCAAGGATTTACCTCTGTTTCCCCTGCCATGGTTAATATTCTTCTTTCTGCCCTTCTACAAACAGTCCTGGATATATGACAATAACTTACACCAGGATGCCCTCCTGGTAATACAAAATTCTTCATTGGAGGTAATTCTTTTTCCATCCTATCCATTTCCTCTTCTAAAGCCTCAATAATCGATTCGTCGTAATCTAATTTATCTCTTAAATCAGTAACATTTGAATCAGTAGCCAAATAAGCACCAATAACAAATAGTTTATTTTGAATGTCGATAATTTGCTTTTCTGTTACTTCATCCAATTCATAAGACCGAATCATACCAATAAAGGTATTCAACTCATCAACAGTACCATAAGCCTCTAATCTATAATGATTCTTAGGTACACGTGTTCCTCCAATTAGACTTGTTTTTCCCTTATCTCCTGTTTTTGTATATACTAAACTTTTACTCATTATATTAAAGTTATAAATAAAAGATTAATTACTTTATTAAGTAATGCTCCTTTTAACAAAAAATTATAGATGAAACATAAATTATTTGAAAAAGTTTTAGTTTATGCCTCTTGAGCAACAGTTATATTTTCATTTATCTTATCTGATTCAACTAAACCATCTCTTAAACGAATAATTCTATGGGCATGTTGTGCAATATCCTCTTCATGAGTTACTAAAATTATGGTATTACCCATTTTATGTATATCTCCAAATAATTTCATTATATCTACTGATGTTTTAGAATCCAAATTTCCGGTAGGTTCATCAGCCAATATTATAGATGGATTATTTATCAAGGCTCTTGCAACTGCTACTCTCTGCCTTTGACCTCCGGAAAGTTCATTAGGTTTGTGCGAGGCCCTATCTTCCAATCCAACTTTCTCAATCACATCGCTTCCTCTCTTTAACCTATCTTGTTTTGAAATACCTGCGTAAATCAACGGTAGCATTACATTTTCCAAGGCAGTATATCGAGGTAATAAGTTAAATGTTTGAAAAACAAAACCTATTTCTTTATTCCTGATTTCTGCTAACTTATCATCAGTTAATCGACTAACATCAGTTCCATTTAAAATATATTGACCTCCTGTAGGTGTATCTAAAGCCCCAATAACATTCATTAATGTAGATTTTCCCGAACCTGATGGTCCCATAATAGCCACATATTCGCCTTTTTCTATTTTTAAATCTACACCCTGAAGTGCTTTTACTATCTGGGTACCTACATGATAATGTTTAGTAATCCCGTGAATTTCTATAACATTGTTATACATTGCAGACTATTATTAGTATGTAACAAAGATAAATTTTTTAACATGTGAATAAAGGATGGTATTACTAATTTATATTTCCAACCATAATTTATTTATCACTATTTTATAATTTTAACCTTTTGAATAAAGGCAAGTGCGTTCATTTGAAAAGCCAAACCTCCAAAACCTCACCAAGCCGAAACTTTTGTTTCGGTTATAGTTTTTTTTCTTTTCTCTAGATAAAACAAAAGTTTCGAAGAACTTAAAAGAGCAAAACTTCCAGAAATAATCTTCCAGCCTATGCCTTTTATTTTTTGTTGGCCACATATTGTTTATTTATAATCACAAGGTTTATCCCCAGACCAATCAGGATATCTAATAATACTCCAAATAAGCCCATTATCCAAATCAGTTAATAACACATAATAATTGCTACCTTCATTTACACAAGAATCAACATAGAAATAATTCCTATTTCTATTTACAATAGAATCCTCAAAAAAAGAGTTCATTTCACACAGCACAAAGGAACCAGAAAATACTTCCTTTCTTTCAATTCCTAAACAATCAAAACTAAATGCTCTTTTATCAAGCTCTTTCAATTTTTTTTCTTTAATAACTCTTTCTACTTCTGCTGTTTCTGTCTTTAGCTTCAATATTACATAATTTTCACAATTATCATAATACTCTTCAACAGAATATGGTTCTGGAAATTTGATGTCTAAAACCTGCTCAAAAAAATTACTGTCTACCTTTGGTTTCATCTTACAGGCAAATGCAATAAAAATAATAAAACATATAACTAAAGTTTTCATTTAAATCTCAATTTATAAAGCTTTGCAGCTTGTCTTATCGCTTTCTTTTAGTACGAGTTATAATTACTAATATGATGACTTTTCTTAACCTCCATATTAATTATCACAATTCCTAGTTTAAATAAATCTAATGAAACAGAAACAGATTGATGGTCAATTATTTCACACCAGGCCTTTTTCATCCCTGCAGACCAATAAATATCATCAAATATAAAAATGGCCGACTTACTTGCTTTTTGTAAACACAATTTAAAATATTTGAGCGTAGCCTGGTAATCATGATGCCCATCAAAATAAACCATTTGAACTTCATCCAGTTTATCTAAAACTTTAGGTAACTCACTTTTAAAAACACCTACTCGTTGTATTACATTATTAACTTTTAGTTTTTTTAAGTTTGCTGCAGCCACTTCTGCTATTTCTTTGCACCCCTCAATCGTATAAACTTTAGCTCTTGAATCAGGTAAAGCCAAATACAATGTGCCTATCCCTAGTGATGTTCCTAATTCTATAATATTTTGCGGTTTATGCTGAAGTATTAACCTAAAAATAAATTCACCTTGTTTCCTGGATGAAGCATTATACCTAACTAAATCTCTTATAGACCGTTCATTACTCTTAAACTTTTTTGACCCTGCACCAAAATCAGTAACTTTAATTTTCTGCTTTGAATTCAACAAGTCAGTTCTTAAATCTTGAATATCATCAAATGAGTAATATGGATTTTTTTCATAAAGTGCCTTATAAATCAAATCCTCTATATAATTTGAAGTTAAGCTATGTTTAATCTTATTTTTCTTTTTGAAACAAAATCGAATATAAGAACCTAGTAAAAACCAATTCACATTAAAAAAATTAACCTATTCTTTCTCAATCATTTTTATCTCCTCAAATTCAGGTAAGATAAACTTATTAATTACTTTGTTAGCTGCTTTATACCCAATTTGTATCAGCTCATCAATTTTAAAATAATCCCATGGTGAGAACTTAACCAAGTTACGAGGTTCAATAAAAAAATCGCAATAATTACGGCTTTGCCATACATTTTGAGCTATGGAAAGGTGGAATACCCTCTCTCCTACTTGTTTGGCCGATTCAATTTTTTCTTCCCTGCTTATAGGATTTACATTTGAACCAATAATATAATTACACTCACCTACCAATGGTTCGGCTGGAAGGTTATGAAATAGACCTCCATCTACATAAGTAAATCCATTAATCTCAACTGGAGTAAAAATAATAGGAACACCTGCACTTGCAATGACCCACTCTGTAAGTTGTCCTCCTTTTCGAATTATTTCACCTTTACCTGTATTTAAATTAGAAACCGCTAAAGAAAAAGGGCGTTGAAGTTTATCAAATTCGTTATGTCCAATATTTTTCAACAATAGGTCTTTAACTCCTGCTAAACTCAACAATCCGGGTCGAAACCATTCTACTTTAAACCATTTATATATTTTTTCTTCTTTAAATAATGTATTAATTTCATTTGCTTTTAATCCTGCTGCATACAAAACTCCAACAATTGCTCCCATACTTGTTCCTGCAACAATATCCGGTTTAATATTATTTTCCTCTAGAGCTTTTAATACGCCTATATGTGCAATTCCTCTTGCACCTCCACCACTTAAAGCAATTCCAATACTTTTTTTATCCATTATATATTTTAAGATTAGATATAAATCTCAATTTTAATTAGAGTTTGATAATTGATTTTTTATTTGGGTTGACTTTTAACTTCAACTTTATCACTTTATGAACTCACTACTAATCGCGCCATTCAACAATATGACCATCATTTTTATTAAGCAAATGCTCAGGTATTGATATTTTGATATGCTCAAATAAAAGATTAAGTAATTGTTGCTTGGCAAAATTGCGTGAATATACCATACTTACTTCTCTTAAAGGATCACTTTCGCCAATATTTTTAATTTGTGCAAACTTGCTATTTAACACATTATCATCTATAGAAAGCTCTGGTAATAGAGTATAACCACCTTCCTTTTCAACTAATTTCTTTATAGTTTCCAATGAGCCACTTTCATAATTAATCGATATTTCCTCTTTTATTTTATCATGATACGAACACAAATTAACCACCTGACTTCTAAAACAATGCCCTTTACTTAACAACCAAAGTCCATCACCGGTAATTTCCTCAGGTTTAAGGTTTGGTTTTGAAGATAATTGATGTTGATTATTAACATATAAAAACATCCGTTCGTAAAACAACGGTTTTTCTTTAATCATTTGTTCATGAAGTGGTGTTACCAATAAAGCCAGATCAATCATATCTTTATTAAGTTGACTTATAATATCCTCAGATAACAATTCAAAAATCTTAAGTTTTACTTCTGGATATCTTCTAGAAAAAGATCCTGCAAACAATGGTAAAAGATAAGGAGCTAATGAAGGTATAATACCAATTGCTAATTCACCAGAAATTAACCCTTTATGTTCTTTAACCAAATCATAAATCTTGTTATTTTCAGCCAATGCTTTTCTGGCTTGTTTTATAATTATTTCTCCTAACTGTGTTGGAACTACCGGTTGTTTCGTTCTATCAAAAATGATTACATCAAGCTCATCTTCTAACTTTTTTATTTGCATACTTAATGTGGGTTGCGATATAAAACACTTTTCACTAGCTGTTACAAAGTGTCTATAAGTATCTACTGCAACTACATATTCTAATTGAGTAATTGTAATCATGACTTTTTTATTATCAGTAACAATTTATAAATCAAAGATAATCAATAATTATAAATTATATCTATAATATCATCACATCAATCGATTTGATTTATATAATACCTCTATCTAAATTTGAATTGTAATTATATAAATAGTTAACATTTAAGTGAAATTGTCATGAAAAATTTAATAGGATTAGATCAAGAAAAAACACAAAGTTTAGTTATTAAGCTAAATGAATTGCTGGCGAACTATCAAGTTTTTTACCAAAACTTGCGTGGTTTTCACTGGAATATTAAAGGACGGGATTTTTTTGAATTACATGTAAAATTCGAGGAGTATTATAACGATGCTATCCTTAAAATTGATGAAATTGCTGAAAGAATTCTTACATTAGAAGGAGAACCATTACATACTTATAGTGACTATATTGATATTTCTACAATAGAATCATCTAGAAATATTAGTAATGGAGTTGAAGCTGTTGGAACTGTAGTAAAAAATTTATCTATACTAGTTGCTATAGAACGAGAAATTCTTTCCAGTGCTGGTGATGCTAAAGACGAAGGAACAGTTACTTTAATGAGTGATTATATTTCGGAAACTGAGAAAATACTTTGGATGTTAAATGCATATTTAAAGTAAGATTAGAATGGTAATTGCCTTTCAATAATCCAGGCGGTAGAGAGAAAGGGGAAGGGAATTAAAAGATGGGAACAAGATGTCATTTATTAGTTTTTATGTGAAAAAATTCTATTTCTTGCTTGTTCCATTCCCCTTTCAAGACCTTACTCTCTGCCCTTCACATTGTACTGTTGGAAAACTTTCATCTATTTAAATTAAAACCCTATTTTTGCAACTCAAAAATATACCCAATTTAAATATGAACAAAACGTCAAATGTATCCATTGGAACGCCTTTGTCTCCTTCAGCAACCAAAGTAATTATGCTAGGTTCAGGTGAACTGGGCAAGGAAGTGGTAATTGAATTTCAACGTTATGGTGTAGAGGTTATTGCTATTGATAAATACAAAAATGCCCCTGCCATGCAAGTGGCACATCGCAGTTATATAGTTTCCATGCTTGACGGTGAGTCTTTAGCAAATATTATTCGTGAGGAAAAGCCAGATTACATCATCCCTGAAGTTGAAGCCATTGCAACAGATACTTTAATTGAATTGGAAAAAGAAGGTTTTAATGTGATTCCTACAGCCAATGCAACAAAATTAACGATGAACCGTGAAGGTATCAGAACATTGGCAGCAGAAGATCTTGGTTTAAAAACCTCTCCTTATAAATTTGCTGGTACAAAAGATGAGTTTGATGCTGCCGTGGCCAAAATTGGTTATCCATGTGTGGTTAAACCTATTATGAGTTCATCAGGTAAAGGGCAAAGTGTTGTTAAAAGTAAAGCAGATATCGATTATGCCTGGAATTATGCTTTAGAAGGTGCTCGTGGAAATAGCGACCGTGTAATTGTTGAAGGTTTTGTTGACTTTGATTATGAAATTACTTTGTTGACTATTAGTCATGTTGCTGGCGTTTCTTTTTGTGCACCAATTGGTCACCGTCAAGAAGGAGGAGATTACCAGGAATCTTGGCAACCACAAGCTATGAGTGAAAAAGCGTTGAAAGATGCTCAATATATTTCAGAGAAAGTAGTAAAAGCTCTAGGTGGTAGAGGATTGTTTGGTGTAGAATTTTTTATAAAAGGAGATACTGTTTATTTCAGTGAATTATCTCCACGTCCGCACGATACAGGTATGGTAACAATGATTTCACAAGACTTAAGTGAATTTGCATTACACGCAAGAGCCATTCTTGGCTTACCAATTCCAAATATTATTCAACACAGCCCTGCTGCTAGCAGTGTAATTATGGTTAAAGGAAATTCTACTCAAGTTTCATTTTCTGGACTAGAACAAGCTTTGGCTGAACCTGATACTCAACTTAGATTATTCGGAAAACCAGAAGTACAAGGTGAAAGAAGGATGGGTGTTTGTTTAGCAAGAGGAACTAGTATAGAAGAAGCCAGAAATAAAGCAAATAAAGCAAGTGATGCTATAAAGGTTAGTTAACGCAAATTCAAAACAGCACTCTATTATAAATTAAACATCATGAAAAGAATAGATTTAATATTGATATTATTTTTGGTTGTTGGTATCGAATCAACCTTTGGACAATCAATAATCCAAAGCACTTGTTTAAATGAAACAGAGATACCCAATTCTGAAGTTGTAGACTTTTCATATGAGATTGCACTTTCAGAAATGCGAGACGAAAATCATTACTACCATGACAGCATTTTAGTTCCGCAATTATTTGTTGACTCTATTAAAAATTTTGTAACTGCATATCATAATGCAATCAAACTATCTGAATCAATTATTGACTACAGAACATTCCAAGCTCATAATAATGAGCTTGGCGAAATAATTTTAACTTTTGATAGCAATTCAGAATGCTTTTATAAACAAGACAATAATTTGATAATTACAAATGATACATTATCGAATTATATTGATTCCTTAAATTTATTCGCGCAAAGTTGGAGTGATAATAAAATATCTTTATTAGATAATAACTCAAAAATTAATATATACGGTGACTTTAATTTTTTTTATAATATTTCGTGCATTACAAATATTGAATTAATAATTGCCGTTACCGATAGAATGCCATGCTATAAATCTCGCTCTGGTGATTTCAAAGAGAATAAATTAGAAATTGTACTTTCGGATGTAAATTACTGCGAAACTAATTCTTATTCATACAACTGGATTTATTCGGTTAATGACAATTGCCAAATTGAGATTAATAGTATTCCAACAAGTGTTGATGAAGAAATAAATGATGCAGATATTTATATCTACCCAAATCCTTTTGATAATGTTTTAAATATTGAATCCATTAAGAAAATAAAGAGTGTTAAAATAATAGGGTTAGATGGAAAAATATATTTTCACGAAGACATACTCAATGATAAATTTTTAAACACATCTGAATTGAGAAAAGGAATGTATTTGATTGAGATGAAATATGGTAAAGGGTTGACATATAAAAAAATGATTAAAAAATAAAAGCAATATTACTGAAACAATGCATATAGTTAAGGTCGTGTTTATTGTTTTAGTTGGCTCATTTCCCACCTTACCTTATTCAATACACCGGTAGCAATTTCGGCTCCAACCATGAGCTAAAGTTTATTATTTAATAGTACTAATAGCAACGAAATATAGGAGAGCACAGATTTTTTCTTGTGCTCTTTTTAATTTAAATACTCTTTATTCCTGAGTCTCTGCCTTCATCTTATACCAATTGTCATATGATATTAGCGTTAAATAATTTTAGAGGTTTTGAGTTTAAGCAAAGCATAATTATTACGATAAATGAGAGTAGAGCCAAGCTTGCTTGAGCTATGCCGAATGTAGTAATGATCATAAAATAAAATTGAGGCATAGCCTGAGTTCTGTTGAGATTTTATAACGTATGATAAATTCAAAAGAATAGAATTATAACGCTAAGGTCATGGGATTATTGGTATTACTTGGAACATCCATATCATTCCATTATTTTTGCTGTTCGCATTTTTTGAATACAATCCATGTCGGAACTATCTACAAAAGATATTACATATTTACCCGGGGTTGGTCCTAAAAAGGCCGATTTATTAAAGAATGAGCTTAAGATTCAATCGTACGAGGACTTGCTTTATCATTTTCCTTATAAATATGTAGACAGAAGCCATACTTACAAAATAAGAGAAATCAATAGTACTTCATCACATATTCAATTAAAAGGCAAAGTTGTTGGTTTAAATACTGTTGGTCAAGGTCGTTCGCAACGATTGGTTGCTAAATTTGCTGATGATACAGGAATTATTGAACTGGTTTGGTTTAAGTTTATCAAACAAATTAAAACCAGTCTTGATCCTAATGTTGAGTATATAGTTTTTGGTAAACCCAGTAAATTCAATCAAACCTATAATATTGTCCATCCCGAAATGGAAAAAATAGATGCAAACAAACCTAAAATTGCATCTGGACTACAAGCATTTTACAACACTACAGAAAAAATGAAAAAGGGCTTTTTAAATTCTAAAGCCATTCAAAAAATGCAGCAAAATATTTTCCTTTCATTTCAAGGAGCTATTTCGGAGACTTTACCTGCTTATATTGTACAACAGTACAATCTTTTAATGTTAGATCAAGCTTTAAGAACTGTTCATTTCCCTCCAAATTCTCAAGCTTTACAACAGGCTCAGTTTCGTCTTAAATTTGAAGAGTTGTTCTATATTCAACTCAATATTCTGAAACTTAAAAAGCAACGAAGCAATAACATTCAAGGACATATATTTTCTGCTGTAGGTGATTATTTTAATCATTTCTTTTACAACAACCTTCCTTTTGAACTCACTGGTGCACAAAAAAGAGTAATTCGTGAAATTAGGAATGATGTTGGTTCTGGTAAGCAAATGAACCGATTATTACAAGGTGATGTTGGCAGTGGAAAGACAATGGTGGCTTTAATGGTAATGCTTATTGCTCTGGACAATAGCTTCCAAGCATGTTTAATGGCTCCAACGGAGATTTTAGCCAGTCAGCATTATGAGTCTATTCTTGGTTTGTTAAAAGGAATGGATTTAAATGTGAAGTTGCTCACTGGATCAACAAAGAAAAAGGAACGTGAGTTAATTCATGCTGAACTGCAATCTGGAGAGTTGCAAATATTAATAGGCACCCATGCTCTTTTAGAAGATGTAGTACAGTTTAATAACCTGGGTATGGTTATTATAGATGAGCAACATAGATTTGGTGTAGCTCAGCGAGCTAAACTTTGGAAGAAAAACGACATTCCTCCTCATGTATTAGTTATGACAGCTACTCCTATCCCACGAACACTGGCCATGACCGTTTATGGAGATTTAGATGTATCTGTTATAGATGAACTTCCTCCCGGAAGAAAACCTATTGAAACCAAACATTACTTTCATAACAGAAGAAATAATCTTAATCAATTTATTCGCGCTGAAATTGAAAAAGGTAGACAGGTTTATGTGGTGTATCCATTGATTGAAGAATCGGAAAAAATGGATTTTAAAAATCTGGCCGAAGGTTTCGAGTACATGCAGTCAGCTTTTCCTGATTATAAAACCACAATGGTACATGGTAAAATGAAACCTGCCGAAAAAGATGCCGCTATGCAGGAATTTACAAATGCTGAGGCTCAAATTTTAGTTGCAACAACAGTAATTGAAGTGGGTGTAAATGTACCTAATGCCTCTGTAATGATTATTGAAAGTGCCGAACGTTTTGGACTTTCGCAACTACACCAGCTCAGAGGTCGTGTTGGACGTGGAGCTGAGCAAAGTTACTGCATATTAATGACAGGTCATAAATTGGGAGAAGACACTAAAAAACGAATGAGAATTATGGTAGATTCTAATGATGGTTTTGAAATTGCAGAAGCAGATATGAAGCTCCGTGGCCCTGGAGATTTAGAAGGAACTCAGCAAAGTGGCTTACCTTTTGAATTAAAAATTGCTAACCTAACTAGAGATTCACAATTACTTCAGCATGCACGTAATGTTGCAAATGCAATCTTAGACAATGATCCTACATTGGAAAAAACAGAAAATCAAATACTCAACAAACAGCTTACAAAACTAGCCAGACAAAAAATGAATTGGAGTTTGATTAGTTAGCAACTACTCAACTAAAATGATCTAAAAATAAATAGGACATGCTGTTTTATACCTTGTATTGAATCGAAATCCTACAATTATTTCGGACGAACCGCCACTAGCTAATTCAAGTTGATTACTGCCATAATCGTAAGAATATCCTACTTCAAGATAAGGAGTTATTGCCATTCCAATAAACATAGCATATGTTTGGCTATTTCTGTATGCCATGCCACCACTGTACCTATTTTTATATAATGCTTTAAAACTAACATCGTAATTTAATGGCGATTGTCCTATTTTCTTTACAAGAACACTAGGAACAACATGCATGTCTTCATCTATTTTAAATTTGTAAGCAGCGTTTCCGAGTATATTATTATTGCTTGCTGCCTGTACATCTCCCTTAATATTTAAATAAGTAATCTCATTCGTGAATAAATGACAAATAGATATTCCCAAATAAAACTTATTACCATATAACAAAAAACCTGTGGTTATATCGTGACTTCCTGAATTTATTTTGTCCGAATTATAGATAACCTCATCATCCATATCTACCATCTCAATCATTGAGCTCTGTAAGTAACTATTAATATAACCAACTGATATACCTGCTGAAGCAAATACACTATGTCCCAACCTTTGATGATAAGCATAAGATAACTCAAATGATTGACGCCTGAATGATCCTGTTTTATCTGCATTTGCTATAGCACCCACCCCATGATGACTTCTAATACTTGACAAAGTTCGTGACGAAAGAGCTGCATTACTTATTCCATAATGATCGGGATTATATCTATTGCGTACTCTGGCTCTAGAAGTATTTGTATAAAATGGCATATGGCCTGTAATATAAAATGTTTCTGGAGCTCCTTTAATACCTACCCATTGGGAACGATACCCCAACTTAACATCAGTATATCTTTCAATACCAGTAATAGCTGGATTTATTAAGTAGTTATTAAAAAAATACTGAGTATACTGCGGTTTATGTTGCCCAAAAACCGGACATACCAACAGCCAAATGAGTATTACTGATAATTGAAAAATTATATATTTTTTCATGAGAAAGATCGAATTAATTTACTAAATCAACATAGCCAGTTATTGAATTTACACCTTCTACCTTTAGATCTATCACATAGTAATAAGTATCCACTGGTAATCTTTGTCCATTCATCATTCCATCCCATGGTTCGATCTCATAATTAAGAGTTTCGTAAACCTTGTTGCCCCACCTTGTATAAATTATTACACTCGCATTAGTAAAGTTTTCTATTTCTTTAATTACCCAAAAGTCATTTTTACCATCACCATTGGGTGTAAAAGCATTTGTTGGTTTAATCAGCTCAATTTCGTATACGTCAATTAACTGCTCCTTTAAACATCCATTTGCATCTTCTACTAATACATTGTACTCTCCTGAAGATATATTTGATAGCATTAAACCTTTTTTATTCAACAATGGCCATGTTATATCATAAGGTGGAAGACCCCCAACTACAGAAAGTTGAATCGAACCATTATTCATCCCTTCCAACGCTTTAGTTGTATAATAATTTATACCAATAGTATTTTGAGGAGCATCTAAAACAGCTACTTCATCTTTCTCACAACCATTAGCATCAATAATATTAACTTGGTAATTACCTACTCCAATTTGCTCCAATGTTTCGTCCTCTTCGTTTAAAAAACCTCCCCAATCAAACGTATAAGGGGGAGTACCTCCTGACACCAATGCCTTAATCCATCCATTTTCTTCATCTTCACAGGTAGGATTTTCGGATTCAACTTTTACGTTTAGTATATTATTCGGTGGAATTAATTCAACACTTTCTTTCTGTATACAATTATTAGAATCGATTACAATTAGTTCATAAATCCCAGCTCCTATGTTTTTAAGTTCTGTTGTATTTTCTCCATTACTCCAAACAAAAGAATAGTTGGGTATACCACCAGTAACTATTGCCCTAATACTTCCATCATCGAGACTACAAAATGGGTCATTTTTATCTAATTGTATAGCTAATGGAGGATATTGGTTTAACGCTATTTCAGCTTCTGCTTTACAATTTTTTTTATCACGAACCAATACCTTATATACACCAGCCGCTAATTTTTGAAAATTAGATCCTGTTTGCTCTGCTCCTCCATTAATGGTATACTTAAAATCCCCATTACCGCCAGATGTTACAGCAGATATTATTCCATTAGGTTGATCACAGATAGGATCTTTCTTACTTAAATTTAAAGTAATATCGCTAGGTATATTAACTAAACCTATTTGACTTTCTGCTGTACAATTATTCTGGTCTTTTACAAATACTTTATGAGTGCCTGTTGCCAATCCTTCAAATTTATTTTCTGATTGTTCAATTCCTCCATCAATTCTATATAAAAAGTTACCATTACCTCCAGTTACCGATGCAGTAATAATTCCATTAGTTTGATTACAAAGTGGATCTTCTTTATTTAATGTTAATACAATATTGCTTGGTTGATTAACCAAATCTATTTGACTTTCTGCAGTACAATTATTCCGGTCTTTTACAAATACTTTATGCGTACCTGTTGCCAAACTTTCAAATTTATTTTCTAGTCGTTCAATTCCTCCATCAATACTATATAAAAAGTTACCATTACCTCCAGTTGCCGATGCAATAATAATTCCATTAGGTTGATTACAAAGTGGATCTTCTTTAGCTAACATTAATACAATATCACTTGGTTGATTAACTAACGTAATTTGACTTTCTCTTGTACAGTTTTTTTGATCTCTAACCAATACCTTATATGTACCAGCCCCTAAGTTCATAAATTCTGACTCGTCACTTTCCGCACCTCCATCAATACCATAAGTTTTATTACCATTTCCTCCAGTTGCAATTGCCCTAATTTGTCCATTAGGAGAGTTACATAATGGGTCATCTTTTTCTAGGTTTAAAACGATGCTATTAGGTGAAGCTATTTTTGTTAATGCATTACCCGTACACCCCGTATTATTATCAGTGACCTTAATATTAACTTCTCCTTCGGCAATATTGGTAAATTTTTCCGCTGTTTGTTCAAACGAATCATTTAATCGATAAGTATAATCACCTGATCCTCCAGATGCTTTTACTGTAACTACACCATTGCTTGCATTGCAATCCGGCAACTCATCAACCACAAGATTTACACCTACATTTTCAGTTATCGACTTTACCTCAACACTAGCCTCAGCAATACATCCATTGGTTTTATCCTCAGTAACTGTAACATCGTAAGTCCCTGGAGCTAAATTCGAAGCCTCTTGAGTCTCCGCCCCTGTACTCCACTTATATAAATAATTTGTTCCTGGATTTCCCGATGCAAGAATTTTAGCAGTTCCTGTAGCAGAAGTACACTTGGCTGAAGTAGATTCTCCATTTAAAGTCATTGTAATAGCCTCTCCAACATTTATTGTGGTATCTAAGCTACACCCTGCTCCATTTTCATCGGTAATAGTAACATCATAATCACCTTTAGCTAACTCGTCTCGAGTTGCTGTGGTTACCCCAGAACCATCTTTCCATTCGTATTTATAATTACCATCTCCTCCTGAAGGATTCAAAGTAATAGAACCATTTGTATTTGATGGACAAGTATTATCAACGGACGTTCCATTAGCATTTAATTCTTTAACTCCTATTGAAACTTCTTTTGAAACCTTCTGGCATCCCAATAAATCTGATGCTACCACTTTCAAATCCAAAGACCTATCAGCCTGCACTTTATAACTTGCCCCTTCACTTTCTCCTCCAGAACCATCTAACCACTTGTAGCTCCCAATATTGTTACCAGAAGCTTCTAGTGTTATTTCCTGCCCTATACAGACCTTACAATCTGGAATATCGTTAAGTGTTGGCTGTGGCACATTTAAATCTATAGTTCTTGAAAGAGTAGTTGCACATCCTTTTTTTAATGCTTCTGCACTTGAAGAAACTGTTACCTTTATTACATCCCCATCTTTAGGGTTCTGATAAGTAGTTTCTAATCCTTTATCTCCATTACTCCATTCGTAATATAAAAATCCTGACTCTACTGAAGTCGTTAGTTCCGTTGCTCCAGGACAAAAATCTTTAAAATTAATGTCTACCATTTCCACAGATGCATCTACATATGCATACCCTGCATGTCCTTTATGCGTACAATCCGCAGTAGCAAACTCTAAAGTTATAGTTTCTCCAATATAACTAGTTAAATCTATTACCTCTGTTGACCAGTTCTTTACCCAAAACTCCCCCTCTTCACGTATTCGAAAATTAGGAATGAATGGATTGAATATTGGTCGATAGAATGTCGATTTCATCCTTACAAAACCATTTTCTTTTGCACTATCTCCTGCAGTTACACTATACTCTCCACATGTTAAAGGATCTCCATTAGTATCGTAAACTTTAATCTCAAAACGAGGTCTTTCAAAAGAATCATGCTCTGTAACGGAGCTATTGCCTGAAGGCTCAGGCTCTTCTAATATCACAGCATACCTATATAATATGTAAGGCTTATCCTTGACAACTTTAAAGCTTCTTACTATTCTTTCAGCCTGTGCACCTGCACTAATATTTCCCAATTTTAATGAATATTTACCAGATGGATGAACTACAGGAATTATTACATTTTTATCTGTCAAAGTTCCATCTTCATTCATTATTTGCCCATTGAAGGCTATTGAATCAACTATATCCCCAGACAAAACTTCATGTCTCAATGGATTTTCATTGAAGGTAGCTTTCGTATTCGCTTGGATAACATTAATTGTTTCATTGCCCACTATCATAGTAGTTACATCCCCTATGTAAGCTTCCCATCCACTTAGGTCACCATTTTCGAAATCGATATTATTGTATTGGGATAATAAAGGCAATACATATGCCCATAAAGACATAAATGATAGTAGTAATCGTCTATACATGTGTTGTGTGCTGTATTGTTGTTAATTAACTAAAATAACACTTTAGTAAACTTTTTGAACCTTTACGTCAAAAATAAGAATAAGTTTTTTAATTAATTTAAACTTTAAAACTATTAACGTATAATACGAATTGAATTAATTATTAAATCAATTTATCTATTCACTTGTATAAAAATAATTTAACAGAATAAATATCGATTTAGGTAAATATTGTTGAAGGATTTGTATTGATATAATTTAACTATTTATTAAAATTAATAATTGACCTTTAAGACGCAACCTTTTAAAATTTTCAACATCTTAATTACATTTAACAGAAAAGTATAATAAGAAAAACTCAGTACCTCCAAGTCTCTATATTACTAATTTTTAACGCATGAAAAAATCAATTGCATTATTAATGACCATAGCCTTAATTGTGTCCTGTGGCAAAGAAGATAAGTCAGAAAACTTAGATATTTTGGAGAGTTATTCTAAAATAAAAGCAGATGATGATATTGAAACCTGTTATAACAAAGTACAAGCGTATTATGAAGAGGGTAAATTGCACCATGAAATGCTAATCAATAATAAAGGAGTTGATCCCTATCAGAACCTTGAACAAAGGATTCCTCTTTACTCAACTTTTGTTATTACAGAAGCTAAAGAAACCAATCAAAAGGATAGTATAGAGTTTTCTTTTGAAGACGAAAATCTTCAATTTATAAATGTTTTAAATAGAATTAGTGGGTTAACCAGTGGCCCAACTACTATTGAGCAATGGCCTGAAAATATGAATAATGAACTAGTGATTAAAAGGTATAATTCAAAATCGGAAATAATAAACAAATTAAAGGCTATGCAAATTTCTAGTTCAATCCAATTTCCTTTAATAGATAAAGTATACTTTACAGGAAAAGATCTTAATAAAAGTTATGACAATTATTTAAATACATCGATACTTTGGGTAATCCCAACAATACATGACGATGAAGCCAAAGACTCTTCGCATAATTTAATTATTGTATTTAAAGATGGTAAAGTAAATTCAATTAGTATCGAAGAAAGAATAATTGTAGGATTGTTATAGTTTCTATTTAATAGTCTAAGAGTTAGGAGAACAGAGAATGGAAATATCTTTCCTAAAATTGTTACATAGCTATAAAACTAACACTAAGAATAAATCCTTTGGATCGATCTCAAGCAACAAATAACCTAGAGTTAATAACCAAGTTTTGTTAGATGAAAGTTTTTAGCGCAATACATAAACAACTCACTATCTATTATTTAACTCTTTAACAGAAATAATAATTACATCCTAACAAGAAACCATACATCTCAAAATCCTGTAGATAACAAGTTTGTTGATCCTCGAAGTCCACATTTTTGATAATGATGATAAGCTTTTCTAGCCCTATCAACTATTTGCTTGTTTGTTTCTCTTACTAACCACCCATCAATTGCCCATTTTAAGGTATATGCTTCCGGAGACATTAAACCATTTGACCAAACAAGAGGATTCGCCTTAAACTTTTTCATGTATTCTTTGAAATAACTTTTACTGCAGCAGGCTAAAATGATCACATCCTTATGGTTATAAGAAATTATATCGAAATCTTCATCTATATCAAAATCCATCAATCCATTATGACCTGTATATGCAACCAAATTTGCACCTCCCCCAATAGGTAATTCTAGACCATCAATTTCTATCTTACAATTTATTTCTCCCGAAGAAGCTTTTAAGAAATCGATAGTCGCTTGTTCAATTTCTGCACCATCATATGCATCTGCCACCAAGTAGGTCTTAGATTCGGTATTTTTGAAAATTACTCTTTGTAAAATTACATGAGTAGGATTATTAATTGTTTTTACCAATTTCCAATTGTTACTCTTTTTGCTAAAATAAGTTTTTACACCATATCCAGCTCCCCAGTAAAGATTATTAAACGGATCTTGTCCGTTTCCAATTTTAGAAGGTACAGGAACTATTCCTTGATGCTCATTATCGCAAAGAGCAACAAATACATGAATAGTTCTTAACGAATCTGTGTCACTTGCATGTAAAAATTTGGTAACAAAAGATATAAAAACAATCAAATAGATTATCGTCTGTCTCATTGTATTAACCTTATATAATTTCCATTAGTTTTTGAGAAAAGTGCATATTGTAATAAGCTTGCATAAAAGCATAACCAAGCCCTAAAGCAATGGTTAATAAATTTAATGTTAATAACTGGCTCCTTTTTATTTTGTGAAATTTAGCAAACTGAGCAGAATGCATAATTATTATATAAACAACAAATACTATACATGGTATAAATAAAAGTAAATTGAACTCTTCAACAGGAATAGTTAAAACAATATGTCTTGTAAGCACATATGTAAAATATGTGTTAGTCATTATCCATCCTAACTTATATGGAACAATAAATCCCAAGAGAGCAACTAAAAGAATCAATGGTACGAAAAATGATCCTGTTTTAATCACTAACTCTAATTCATTAACAAATTCTAAATCGACTCCATAATGCAATTCAATATGATTTAATTGATCGAAATGATGAATCAATCCAAATATTGATATAGTTAACAGAGTAATAAAAACTATAATTCTTGCATTATTTTTCCATATCCACTGAAGTTTCATTACTTAGAATTGATTCTTAAAAATTGAATAAATATAGATATTTAACTTTGTTCAATAATTGAACAAAAACAAAAATACAACTTCTTCTTACAACAAATTCTTATTAATATAAAATTAACATTCCACGAATTATTTTGACACTTTCTTCACATATTCCATTTTCATCAATTTTAATTAAAGAAATATTTCTTTATAACGACTCATATTGTCAATACTTAACATGATAAATTGCAGTTTTAAAAAATTGTAAAAAAAATTTTTTATCTCCATTTTTAAAATTGTAATCTCCACTTTACACTAACCATCAATGTTTTGCAATGTGCAAATAGCAGTTTTATTTATTTATACCAATTCCAAATAGTAAAATGCCCCTTTTCTGTTATTTCTGATTAGTTACATTTGTTCTGAAAAGTTCCCTTAAAAGCATGTCAGAGTTAAAGTTAGTTGAGCATACAGGTTACGTCGAAGAGGTAAGTTCAGGTCAAATTAAAGTTCGTATTCTAAGCGAATCGGCATGTGCTTCTTGTCATGCAAAAGGAGTATGTACTGCCTCCGATATGAAGGAAAAAATAATTGACGCTTATTCAAATAACGTTGCCAATTTATCTCCGGGACAAAAAGTGATTATTCAAGGACAAAAATCACTTGGCTTAAAAGCTTCTCTTATTGCCTACATTATTCCTTTCTTTTTGGTTTTCACTACATTATTTGCAAGCTATGCTATAACAAAAAACGAAGGAATTGCAGGTATTGTGTCTTTAGTTGTTTTGATTCCGTATTTTTTATTAGTCAAGCTATATACACCTCAACTAAAAAAAACATTTGTATTTACTATAAAAGAAATAATCGACTAGATAAAAGCAAAATAAAATGAATGTAGTAATAATAACAATCTTAACACTTGGAATACTTGGAACAGTAGCAGCTTTAGTGCTCTACTTTGTTGCACAAAAGTTCAAAGTATTTGAAGATCCAAGGATTGACCAAGTGGAGGAAGTATTGCCCGCAGCTAATTGCGGTGGATGTGGTTTTCCAGGATGTAGAGCCTTTGCCGAGGCCATGGTTAAAAGTGACGATATCTCCGAACTTAACTGTCCGGTAGGTGGTGCCGAAACCATGCAATCAGCTGCTACTATACTTGGAAAGGAAGTTACTGCAAGTGATCCTATGATTGCAGTTGTTCGTTGTAATGGAAATTGTGAGAACCGACCAAAAACCAATACATATGATGGTGCTGGCTCTTGCGCTGTTGCTGCATCACTTTATGGTGGTGAAACAGGTTGTTCTTTTGGTTGTTTTGGAGAAGGTGACTGTGTTACAGCCTGTACTTTTGATGCTATTTACATGGATGAGAATACTGGACTTCCAATTGTAAAAGATAATTGTGTTGCCTGTGGTGCTTGTATTGATGCTTGTCCAAAAAATATTATTGAGCTACGTAAAGCAGGCCCTAAAGGACGAAGAATATTTATTTCATGTATTAACCAAGATAAAGGCGCAATAGCTAAAAAAGCTTGTTCGGTAGCTTGTATTGGATGTAAGAAATGTGAAAAAGAATGTCCATTTGAGGCTATTACGGTAACAAACAACCTCGCCTATATAGATTACAACAAATGTAGGTTATGTCGTAAATGTACCCCTGTTTGCCCAACAAACGCCATTCACGAAATCAATTTTCCACCTAAAAAGGAGAAAGCTGCTCCATCATGTAAGGTAAAAACAGAAAATAATAACAATACATCTTCGGATATTAAAAATAAGGAGGAATAAACGTGTTAAAGACTTTTTCTATTGGAGGCATACATCCTCCTGAAAATAAATTTTCAGCCGGAAAAAAAATTGAAACATTACCAGTTCCTTCAAAAGTAGCTGTTCCTGTTTCGCAACACATTGGTGCTCCTGCATCTCCGGTTGTTAAAAAGGGTGATACTGTTAAAGTAGGAACTTTAATTGCTAAATCAGCTGGATTTGTATCAGCAAATATCCATTCCCCTGTTTCTGGAACAGTATTTAAATTGGACGAAATTGTTGATGCCAGTGGTTATCGAAAACCTGCTATTATCATAAATGTAGAAGGTGATGAGTGGGAAGAAAATATTGACAGAAGCCCTGAACTAAAAAAAGAAATTACAGCTAGTCAAGAAGAAATTATTAAAGCTGTAGCAGATGCTGGTATTGTTGGTCTTGGTGGGGCTACTTTTCCTTCACACGTCAAGCTTTCTGTTCCTCCTGGTAAAACTTGCCAAATCCTTATTATTAACGCAGTTGAGTGCGAACCTTATTTAACTTCCGATCATCAATTAATGATGGAAAAAGGCGATGAAATAATGGTGGGTACTCAAATCATCATGAAAGCTCTTAAGGTTGATAAAGCCATTATTGGTATAGAAAATAACAAACCCGATGCTATTGCTCATATGAAAACTTTAGCATCTAATTACTCAGGAATTACTATTCAACCATTAAAAGTACAATACCCACAAGGTGGCGAAAAGCAATTAATTGATGCTTGCATCCGTCGTCAAATACCATCTGGTAAATTACCTATAGAAGTAGGTGCTGTTGTTCAAAATGTAGGAACTACTTTAGCTGTGTACGAAGCTGTTCAAAAAAATAAGCCTCTGTTTGAAAGAGTTGTTACCATCACAGGAAAATCAGTTTCGAAACCATCTAACTTTTTAACTAGAGTTGGTACTCCTATTAGTACACTAATTGAAGCTGCAGGTGGCTTACCCGAAGATAGTGGGAAAGTTATTGGCGGAGGCCCAATGATGGGTAAAGCTCTGGTTAATACCGAAGTGCCTGTTACAAAAGGAAGTTCGGGTGTTTTAATTATTAAAGAAGATGAATCTTCGCGCGGTAAAATGCAAAATTGCATTAAGTGCAGTAAATGTATTACTGTTTGTCCAATGGGCCTTGAGCCTTACTTACTAATGACAGTAAGCGATAAAGCTGTTTGGGATAGAGCCGAAGAAGAGAATATTATGGACTGCATTGAGTGTGGTTCTTGTAGTTATACCTGTCCTGCTAATCGTCCTTTACTAGATCATATTCGATTAGGTAAAGGTAAAGTAGGAAAAATCATACGCAGTCGCACAAAATAATTAACAAAAGATATAGATAAACAAATTAATATGAGCACATTAACTATTTCACCCTCTCCACATGTCCATAGTGGCGATAGTGTGAAAAAAAATATGTACGGAGTAATTATTGCTCTCATTCCTGCATTGTTGGTTTCCTTTTACAACTTTGGTATGGGAGCTGTTGTTGTTACAATAACCTCAATTGTTTCTTGCCTCTTTTTTGAACACCTTATTCAAAAATTTTTACTAAAACAAGAAACAACTATTTGGGATGGATCAGCTATGATTACCGGTTTATTATTAGCTTTTAATATTCCAAGTAACTTGCCTGTTTTTATGATAGTTATTGGAGCACTAGTTTCTATTGGTATTGGTAAAATGGCTTTTGGAGGTCTTGGTAATAATCCTTTTAATCCAGCACTTGTAGGAAGGGTATTTCTTTTAATTTCATTTCCGGTTCAAATGACATCTTGGCCAATGCCAGAAAGAATTCCATTCACATATACAGACGTTATTACCGGAGCTACCCCTCTATCGGTTATGAAAGAAGCCGTGGCCAATGGCGAACTACCTACAAACGTATTACACGAAATTCCTAGTTATCGCGATTTATTTTTAGGATTACAAGGTGGTAGTGCGGGAGAAATGGCTGGAATTGCCATCTTATTTGGATTTGGAATTATGCTTTGGCGTAGAATTATTACCTGGCATATTCCTACTGCTGTAATTTCAACAGTGTTTATCTTTACAGGAATATTACATTGGATAAATCCAATGATGTATGCTCCACCAATGTTCCATATATTGTCTGGAGGTTTATTTTTAGGAGCCGTATTTATGGCAACTGATTACTCTAGTTCGCCTATGAGCAAAAAAGGTGCTGTTATTTTCGGAATTGGAATTGGTGATAATCACGGTAGCCATTAGAACATATGGTGCCTATCCCGAGGGTATTTCATTTGCCATATTAATTATGAATGCATTTGTACCTTTAATCGATAAATATATTAAACCTAAACGCTTCGGTGAAAAACCTGTAGTTGTTAAATAATATTAGTTATGGCAAAAACAGAATCGACATTAGTAAATATGGTGCTTGCTTTGCTAATTATTACAGCAATAGCAGGTGGTTCTTTAGGGATGGTTTACAAGGTGACCAAAGAACCTATTGAAAAAGCTAAACTGGCTAAACAACAAAAGGCTATCCTAGAGGTTGTTCCAGGATTTGATAATAATCCTACCGAAGAAATGTATGAGTTGACTTCTAAAGAAGGACATACTCTTAAAGTGTTTCCATGCAAAAAAGGAGATGAACTATTAGGTGTTGCTATCTCTACTAAAACCGACAAAGGATTTAGTGGCGAAATAAAAGTAATGGTAGGTCTTAAACCTGATGGTACCATTATCAATTACTCAGTATTGGAACACAAGGAAACTCCCGGATTAGGTTCTAAAATGCAAGAGTGGTTTAGGCCTGATGTATTAAAAGCTAAATCAGGAAAAGAAGAGAAAAGTAGTAAAATTTTTGAATGGTTTTTTGGTAAAAAGTCAACTGGTGGTGGTAACAAAAGTATTTTAAACAAAAATCCTAACAGTAACAATTTAACTGTATCTAAAGACGGTGGAGAAATAGATGCAATTACCGCTGCTACAATTAGTTCAAGGGCATTTTTAGATGCTATTGCAATCGCTTTTGAAACTTATAAAGAAAATGCAGATAATAATAACTCTACTACAACAAAAGAGAAAGGAGATCAATCATGAATCAGTGGAAGAATTTTTCGAAAGGCTTTTTTAAAGAAAATGCCGTATTTACCTTGTTGTTAGGGATGTGTCCTACACTTGGAGTTACTTCTTCGGCAATTAATGGTTTAGGAATGGGACTGGCTACTACTTTTGTACTTATAATGAGTAACATTGTAGTTTCAATAGTTAAGGATTTAATTCCTGATAAGGTTCGAATACCTGCTTTTATTGTAATTATCGCATCTTTTGTAACTATTGTAGAGCTAGCAATGCAAGCTTATTTACCTGCTCTTTTTGAGTCGCTTGGTTTATTTATTCCTTTAATTGTAGTAAACTGCCTTGTGTTAGGGCGTGCTGAAGCTTTTGCATCTAAAAACGGTTTCCTCTCTTCTTTAATTGATGGTGCGGGAATGGGCTTAGGCTTCGCTATGGCACTAACCATGCTTGGTGCTGTTAGAGAGTTCTTTGGAAGCGGAAAGATGTTTGACATGGTTATTTTCCCCGAACAATATGGAATGCTCGTATTTGTTTTAGCACCAGGTGCATTTATTGCGTTGGGATATTTAATCGCAGTTATTGACAAACTAAAAAAAGCCTAAAAAATGGAATACTTACTAATATTTATATCGGCCATATTTGTTAATAACATTGTATTGGCTCAGTTCTTAGGAATTTGCCCATTCCTTGGAGTTTCTAAAAAAATATCTACCGGAATTGGTATGACTGGGGCAGTAACTTTTGTGATGGTAATTGCTACTATTGTAACTTACTTATTACAAAAGTATGTACTGGACGTTGATTTTGTAATTAATGCAGAAACTGGAAAAACCTTTAACCTGGGATTTTTGCAAACAATTACGTTTATTTTGGTTATTGCATCTTTGGTTCAGCTAGTTGAAATTATTCTAAAAAAGGTAAGTCCTCCATTATATCAGGCTTTAGGAGTTTTCTTGCCGTTGATTACAACTAACTGTGCTATTTTAGGAGTAGCTATCATGACCATTCAAAAGAAATTTGATTTATTACAATCTGTAGCATTTTCTGCAGCTAATGCCATTGGTTTTGGATTGGCACTAATCATCTTTGCCGGTATTCGTGAACAACTTGAACTTGTTGACTTACCCAAAGGCATGAAAGGAACTCCTATTGCGCTTTTAGTTGCAGGAATATTAGCTTTAGCTTTTATGGGATTTGCAGGATTGGTTTAATTTATAAAATATTATATTTAAAGAAACCGCTCTTGATTTACTAAAGAGCGGTTTTCCTCTATAAGAATTTATTTAAACAACTAGTTATAGAGTGCCTGAAACAAAAAGTCAACCTTTCTGCCATCACTAATGTCAGAAACTTGTAAATTTAGCTTATCATCATTAATCTCCTTAATTTTTGCGCTAAACCTAATTATCCAAGCATTTTCTTCTTCCGTAACAATACTTAGGTTTAAACCTTCATCAATATTCCACTTTTTAGGCTCTATTAGAAACCACCAATTCGAATTACAATCAATATTTGCATTATTAATTACAATAGTACAATCATTCTTAAATTGATAAATATCTCCTATTTGACAATTACGTATAATGCTTTTATTTTCTTTAACCATATCAACTAATTGCCATTGCAAAGAAGTTAATTCATTAAAGTAATTCTCTCGAAGGTTATTATTATTACTTTTTTCTTCTTTTGAACAAGAAAGAAGTAATAAAAATAGGTTACCCAATAAACATAAGTAACGCCATTTAATTTTCATACGGTTTATTATTTGATAATTAATTTATATGCAACAGAATACTCAATACCGATTACTTTAATTATATACATACCTTTAGTTTTTAATTCAATTTTGCTTTCATCTCCATTTAATAATTTAGAGTATACTAAATTACCTGAAGCATTATATATTTTTATACTCCAATCATCAATGTAAGGAAGATCAACATTAAAAAAACCACGTGATGGATTTGGATACACTTTAGCTTCCCTCCTCTCGATATTATGCTCCATACTCAATTGTTCTTCAATATATTCTTCCTGATCATCATAAAGCGCAGATTTTAAACTCCCAATTTGAATAGCATATGGACAAGTTTCATTTTTATGTTGAACAATACTTTCAAAACTAACTTGTGATAAAAGCTTTGCATTGAACCTACTTCCTTTATACGCAGTAAAGCCATTTCTAAGTAATATTTTTTTATCTCCACCTGCTATAACATTGACTTTTCCATGATCCTTTATTTCTATAGTATTACCATATCCACCCATAATTATATTTCCAGAAGTTAAAATCTCATCAAAAATCAGATCATTACCTGTACTTTTTAATTGGTTTTCCATCCACAAATCAAATCCTTTCTTATAATTATAGTCTATTATTACATCTGTATTAGTTGATGGCCATTCATTAGGAGTTACAAATTTAAATTTAGGTTTTAAACTTTTTAATATTGTAACATATTTCTCTTGGTCACCTATCCTATTTTTTACTGATATTTTGAGCGCTATTTTAGGATGTAGTTTTCTATTTTCTTTATTAAAAAAGAAACCAAATATTTCACTTGAACCAGTACCGATATATTTTCCTTGCTTAGAAAAGCAATCGAACACTTTGTTTTTGAATGTTTCAATGTCATAATATTTTACTGGTTTGTTCTTCCAAATCCAACCTATTTCAATATTACTAACTTCAATACCAGAAACGCAATTATTAAGGACGTAATCAAGATTTTCCAATTTCATTCTATAATTATATTGAGCATAATACTGTCCTCCATCCTTTATTTGATAATAACAATTAACTAACGGTTCATTAATACCAATTAATCCTAATGGTATATCATAGATTGGCTTAGATGAATCATTTCTAGAGTGTTTAGCTCCCGGAATTTGTAAGCTTAATGTAAACATATCTTGCTTAGTCGACAGCTTTCCTTTTAATGTAATGTCTTCTATAAATGAAACTGCCGAACTTTTTTCATCTCCGATGAAAGAAGATATATATCCCCCCACTAAACCAACCAAAGGAAGAGCATCAACTACTTTACTTTTCGCTATATCTGTTAATAAAGAAGAATACCACTCAGCAGTATCTTTTTTTGCTTTTTTCTCGATAGAGTTTTGAAACTTTTCGAAAGAGTTAAAATATTTGGTCGCCTGATCAGTAGCATCTACAATTGACTTTGATACAGCTTGAAATGTGGAACTACTGGTTTCCTCCTCTTCTTCTACCAGGTCAAAACCTGCTTCAAAGTCGGTTTCATTTACTCCCATAATGTCAATAGTGTATTCGGCATAATCAGGTAAATTCGGATCATAAGAAAGTACTTCAAAATCCGCATAACTCCATTCCATTGACTGAATTCTTGATATTGCTACTTGCTCAAAATCTGGATTTAACTTATCTAAATATTGATTCTCCGAATCACTTAAACATAAGGTTCCCGTTGTCTCCAATGAAGAGTTTTTTTTATGTGATAAAATAACAACTGCATGACTAAAAGTTTCTTCATATTGAGTATTCATATAAAAGAATCGGAGAATTCCTTTAGCTTTATTGTATAATGTAAAATATGGCATCGATGGAGCCATACTTTGTGTTCCAAAATCACGATTAACAAACACCCATCCGTCAGTTGGAAATATATCTAATTTATCTGGTCCAACAGTTAAAATAGAAGCAGGTCCATATATTGAATAATAAGGAAGTTTAGTTTGAAGACTATTAACACTTCCTCCTATATACCTTGTTTTATAATATATTGTATAGATTTCATCTTTAGTCCAATTCCAATCTGAATCACCATTTGCATCACTAGTTTCAAACTCTCTATTTAGGCTCTTTAGTGTTTGTGAATTAACAAATAAACTAATTGATGACAATAATAAAATTAATATTATATTTTTCATTGGATTTTATCTATTTTAATAAAGTTTCTATTCTCTCTAAGCGATCTATTAATGTCTTAACTTGAACTTCCAACCCCTTCCTTTCTTCTTGCTCCTTGTTCTTTTCTTCCTCCAGGCTTTTGACTTCTTTATCCTTTTCTATCAAATACAAGGTTAGCTCTTCCACCTTCTGTAACAATAACTTATTCATCTCAGCCAAGTTCACACCTTGCTCTTCCATTTTTTCAGCACTTGGTATTTCTGGTAAGTGTTTGTTAGTTTTTATAAAGTTTTCCACTTCGGATAGAGATTTTAGATTGTAATCATCAGCAAAAACGAAGTCAGCGGTTTGGCCGTTGGCTTTAACAGTGATGTTGTTGGCGGCGAGAGTGCCATCAAAAGAACCATTGGAGCAAGTAAACTCTTCAACTTTAATTTCTTTAGCTCGAATTGTTCCACAGACGTCGAGTTTAAAATCTGGGGTGGTTGTTCCAATGCCTACATTACCATTTCTTAGTATCCTCATATTCTCCTGTGGATTATTGGCACTTTTTGAAGTAAATCTTACCGAACCATAATGTGAACCAATTTGAATATAATCAGGACTACACTTAGCTACTTGAAAGCCTTGAATATAGTTTCTTTTACTATTGTCGCTTGGCACAAAATAAAGTCCCTTTATTTTGCTGTTGGTTGGATCTTTAATAAATACCTCACTTTGTGGTTGAGAAGTATAATTCGGTTCACTCATTAGTAATTTTCCCTGTGGTTCACTTATCACAACTCTTGGCTCCCCCATAGTAACTTTTACACTTCCTTGAATCTTTTCAAAACAAACCTTCATACCCATATGCTGACGAGGACAATTAGCTACTAGATGAATCTCATTGTCAGAAACTTTACGCAAACCAAGTTTTATCATAGAAGTTTTAACATCCTGAACAAGGTCATATTTAAATTCCCCAGAAAATTTGACATACATTCTAAAATTTGCAACAGTAGGTAAATTATATCCCCAGTTCCCATTCATATCAGTTACTTGACCAATAATTTCTAGTCCTACATAGCTTCCACTTACCTTTTCTAGTTTGGCCACAACTCTTTCTCCAGGATTGGTATAGGTATTACTTTCCAGCCACTCAAATTTTTGAGAATGAATTAAATTTGCTGAAATTAAACTGATTAAGAAGATTAAAAATTTACATTTCATTTTGTATTTTATTTAAGGTTATTATAAATATTTCTTTCATTATTTACACTCACTCACCTCCAACTCGTAAAGGAGAACCTTCTCTACACCACCTGTGTGAATGCTTTCCTTTAGTGATAAAGTGTTTGTGTGTTGACATTATTCATTACCCCCATTCATCAGCACCTTTTCAATCTTAACCAATCTTTCTTCAAGTTTTAGATTTTCTTCTTTCAGTTCTTGAACTTCCTTATCTTTTTCTATTTGGTATAATGTCAGCTCTTCTACCTTCTGTAACAATAACTTATTCATCTCAGCCAAGTTCACACCTTGCTCTTCCATTTTTTCTGCACTTGGAATATCTGGTAAGTGTTTGTTAGTTTTTATAAAGTTTTCTACTTCGGATAGAGATTTTAGATTGTAATCATCGGCAAAAACGAAGTCAGCGGTTTGGCCGTTGGCTTTAACAGTGATGTTGTTGGTGGCGAGAGTGCCATCAAAAGAACCATTGGAGCAAGTAAACTCTTCAACTTTAATTTCTTTAGCTCGAATTGTTCCACAGACGTCGAGTTTGAAATCTGGGGTGGTTGTTCCAATGCCTACATTACCATTTCTTTTTATTCTTAGTCTATTTTTACCACTCGTAAATAAATCAACACCAAAATAACCTGATATATACGCATTTCTACCATCTGCAGGCATTCCCTGATCCGCATATTTATGAAATCCCATACCATAATGATTAATATATTCTCCATCATATTTAAAATCATCATTTATTATACATACTATACCAGGAGAGTTGTTATCTTCACTACTTGCTTGACCTATTCTTAAAATATTAGTAAGATATGAATTTCCTCTTACATATAAATTACAATTAGGATATGGATTAAATGAATTGATTGCAAATTGCCCCTTATTCGTAAATACACTATGTGGTGCACCAGATAAAGCATTTCCAAAATAAATATTACCACCCTTATAATAATTAAGATATAAATCATTACCATCCATTACATCAATATGTGCATTAGCATTACTCCATTTTACAAATCTCAACTGTGATGACGAGTAGTTATCTGTATTGCCATTTAAATGTAAATATCCATGTCCGGTTGTACTACCTACTTGCCCCCAAACTCCAAGGCAAACTATTATCATTACCGTTAATAAGCTAAGCTTTTTCATTTTAATATTTTTAGTACTATTAATTAATTATTTACTTGATTTAATATATATCACGAATAACTCTAATTTTAAAAAAAGCATAAACTATTCATGTTAATAACATAAATTTTATAGACTTAAATAAGGAATTCTGTAATTGCTTTTCTGCAATAGAATTTTGCAGCATTTATGTTTACCTGAAGTATATATTTCTCTTCCATTTAGAGTTAATTTTGGTTATTATTGTTAAGTTAATCATCGAAATAGCATACTACTATTCTCTAATAGTCTTTCGACTTATTTTTCGCAAAGAAACAAAACAAATAAAAAATTTCAAAAAAAACAGAGAAGTAAAAAATAATACAATCGTATACCATTTTATTACAAATAGATACAACCACTCCGATAACTAATTTCATAAAAATATATTAACATCTTTAGTAATTAAATTTTCGACTATTTAATTCTCAAGCAAGAAGTTAAGTTATTAATTACATTATTAAAATACATCATATTTTTTACATTGTTTCATATTATAGATTATTAGAACCAAGACGAAAAATAAAAGACAGATTTACATGGAGCACAAAATCAAGATTAAATCACTAAACACTGATTGCCTGTCACTTATAAAATTTCAGGCAATAATCATTATATATCTTACGGCAATATATTATTATTCTTTTTTCAATTTAAGGCAATTACTTCAACCTACGTGTAAAAGTTTTTTTAACTCTTTCTGATTTCATAAAATATGGTACCCAAATCGCCATTCTTACAATAGCTCTAATTATTTCACGTTGAAAGTTCACTTCTGTATCAACATTTAACATACTTACCAATATACTATCCATAATAATAAATAAACTATTGGATACATAAAAAGCAATCATTACGTGAGGAGTACTGCTCCTTCTAAAATGAAATAATACATTAGCTAACAAAGAAAAAACTATAAACAAAATATTAAATGTAAACTCTCCAAAAATGATTAACGAATGTCCTATAGAGTAATTGCTTGCTGATGGATTTATAAGTCCTCCCCAACCTTCATAATAAAAAAAACCATTCGAAAACAGAGTTACAATCATAACAATTGGGGTTATTGTAATACCAATTGCAGGTAAAACCAACCAACCTCCAACAGGAGTTTGAGAATTAATATATAAAGAAGGTACCTGTGGATTATAGAAATAATACTTCTGAGCAATAAAAAAACCAATAGTTGCAATCAAAATCGCAATTATAACTACTATTGGAACAAATGGACCATTAGGGTTATCTGGATCACTACTTCCATAAGAAATAATTCCATATGACAATTGATCTCTTACTTTTTCATTTTTTTCAACGTATTTAGAGTACTCATCTTTAGTAATAAAAGATTTATTTATTTTATGAACATAATCAAGTGTTAATTTTTTGTTCCTATATCTTACAGTCCTATTAAATTCAAAGCCAGGCCCAACTACAGACTCATTTTCATCATCTAAATCCCAGCTTTTGGGCAAATTAACAATTATTGTTTGTTTAAAATTTCTATTTATGCTCAAATACATTGGTCCTTGCCTTTGAGGATCAATGTCCATATAAAGTAATTGCTTTAGCGACTTTGCATAAAAATAAGTTGTAATATCATACGGTTTAGTACTGTCTGTTGCTTGCCATATATCCTCCAACTTATAAGCTTCATGTACTACAAATTCATTTTTTCCTATATAATCCTCTGTGTATAATATTTTAATAGTATCTATTTTAGGATAGATATTAGCATAAAACTCTAAATATCCACTTTGCATATTTTGATATGATGTATTTTTAAAATACGAACGCTGATATTCGGCCTCAGTCCCTCTATAGATAGTTTTAACATGAAGCTCCGCATCTCCACTTAAATTCTCGATATCAAAAGTTTCAAATAATTCTGTCTCCTTTGTGTTTTTATATGGAATTTTTGTTAAACCTGTAGTATTTTCACTTATAATTAATCCTTTATGATAATTTGGAAAGCAAATATTAGTAAGATCACCTCCTTGATTAGAAACAGTGGGATCTATAAAAATGGTATCTTCTTTATTTATTAAACAAACAACACAATGATCAAAAGATTCCAAACTAGCAGGATATTCACCTAATCTATAACCAATATCAGTATTGACTAACATGGGATATGATTCGCAACCAAGCTCTCGTAAAATAGTACATAAAAGCCAACTTTTTTCTTTACAATCACCAGATTTTTTATTTATAATTACATTAGGATGCCTTGGTTTATAACCATAAATACCATTCTCATTTCCTAAGTATCTAATATTATTTTGAACATACCTAATAATCTCTCGAACTTGTTTTTCCTTTGTATCATATCTCTTTTGGTACTCTTCCAATAAATCTTTTATTTCTTGACAAACACCTTGTTCTGAAGTGTAAAGTGCAAGCATGTGTTTTGCTAATAGATTCCAAGAAGACTTAGTATAGAAATATATCTTCGGGTAAGGATCGTACCAAGAAGGCTCACTGTCTTCATGACTAATCACTTCTGGATTGATTGTTTGCCAAATAAATCTGGAAACACCATTTTTTCGCTTTATGTTGGGTTCTTTTGCCCCATTGGTTAGCCTGTATGTATATTTGTTTTCTTCATTTGTAACAAAGCTCACGTTTATTTTTCCAACGGGAACTGAAAAAGCCAGATTATATTTTCGAAATAAGAAATCCTTTTTAATGGGGTTTGAACCTTTAATTATGTAACTATATTCCAGCACATCTCCAACCCTAAGGTCATTAACTTCCAGATAACAAGTTAAATCTCCGTCAGTTATTCCCTTTTCTAGATCCTGTTCCCTTCTTAATATTTCTGGTTTTTGAAGACTTAAAACATCAACTATCTTTTTATTACGAATAATATGAACATGATTAAATTTCATACTCTGATATTCGCTGTCATAATCAATAGTTATCGATGATACTTCGCTTAACCCATTCTCTTCTGTCACTTTTAATGACAATCTATAATAATATTCATTAGTAATTAGATTTATCTGATTATCAAAAAGAAGATATACATATCCATCGGATATATGATTTTGATTCGGAATATAACTCTTAGAGTAATCAACTTTCATACCCCATTCTGGAGTTATTTGAGCAAGTACATCTTCTTGTTTTGATATAAAAATAATTGAGAAGATCAAAATAATGCAGATCCTGAATAACCTCATAATTCAATAGTTAGAATATTTTGCTGGCAAAAATAATAAAATAAAAACCTAATCAATTAATACTCTAACATAGAAAAACATTAATAAAAGTTATAAAATGTTCGGTTTATTTATAACTCATCACATAATACCAGTTAACAATTTTTTCTTTAGAGTGTACATTTTTATTAATTTTGCTGGCTTAAGAATAATGACTTAAATATATGAGCGACAATAACGAAAAGAGTCTTGAAAGCTTAGGTGAATTTGGCCTAATAGACCACCTGACCAACAAAATAGAGATTAAAAACAGCAGTACGTTAAAAGGAGTGGGCGATGATGCTGCTGTATTAGATTATAAGAACAAACAAATTATCGTTACAACCGATTTACTTCTACAAGGAATTCACTTCGACTTAGTATACACACCTTTAAAACACCTTGGATATAAAGCCGTAACAGTAAACCTGAGCGATGTTTATGCCATGAATGCTACACCAAAACAGATTACTGTTTCTATAGGGGTAAGCTCAAAGTTTACTTTACCATTAATTGAACAATTATATGAAGGTATCAAATTAGCATGTGATAAGCATAATGTTGATTTAATTGGTGGAGACACTACTAGTTCACTTACTGGTCTAACGATAAGTGTTACCGCCATTGGAGAAGCCGAAAAAGAAGATATTGTTTACCGAAATGGGGCTAAACCTAATGATTTAATTTGTGTATCTGGTGATCTTGGTGCTGCTTATATGGGACTACAAGTTTTAGAGCGTGAAAAAAAGGTTCACGAAGGCAGTACTAATGTACAGCCTGATTTATCTGGTTACGATTATATTTTAGAACGCCAGTTAAAACCAGAAGCTCGTAAAGACATCATAGAATACATGAGTTCTATTGGAGTTAAACCTACAGCTATGATTGATATTTCAGATGGCTTATCTTCTGAAATAATGCACATTTGTAAGCAATCGAAAACAGGATGCCGTTTATACGAAAGTAAAATTCCAATAGATCATACAACTTCACTAATGGCTGAAGAGCTCAACATGAATCCTATAATTGCAGCTTTAAATGGCGGAGAGGATTATGAGTTGTTGTTCACAATTTCTATGGAAGACTATGAAAAATTCTCAACTGAGACTGATTTAAAAATATATACCATTGGTCACATTACAGAAGAAAGCAAAGGCAAATATCTGGTAACCAATAGCGACCAGGAAGTAGAATTACAAGCTCAGGGGTGGAATCACATAAAATAGCATAAGGCTATTTTTAGTCATTAGGTAATTGGCAATTAGTCAATTGTTTCTATAGCCTATTTAACTAATGACCAATGTCTAATAACTAATTACTAACTAATTAGAAATGTTCGAATATATAAAAGGTCATATTATTGAATCTAGTCCGGCACATTGTATAGTAGAAAACAATGGGATAGGTTATTTTATAAATATCTCATTAAACACCTATACTCAACTTCAAAATCAAAAAGAAATTCAGCTTTTTCTCTACGAACAAATAAGAGAAGATGCGCACAACCTTTACGGATTTTACAATGTTACCGAACGTAATATTTTTACGCATTTAATATCTGTAAGTGGTATTGGAGCTAACACTGCTCGTATGATGCTATCATCCATGTCTCCACACGAAATACACGAAGCTATAATTTCGGGTAATGTTAATCTATTAAAAGGCATTAAAGGAATTGGGGCTAAAACTGCCCAAAGAATTATAGTTGACCTTACTGATAAATTAGGTAAAGAACCTGTTGATCAAAAAATATTTACCGAGCCGAACAATACAATAAAAGATGAGGCGTTATCTGCTTTAGTAATGTTGGGCTTTGTAAAAGGAAGCGCACAAAAAGTTATTGACAAAATTTTAGCAGCAGAACCAAATTGTAAAGTAGAGGAAGTGATTAAAAAAGCGCTTAAAATGATGTAGCAAAAAAAAGCTACAACCCTAAGAACTACAATGATTTATTTCTCCTGCTTAAAACTAATAGTAACCATACAATGCAAAAAAACTTGAAAAAAGTTTTTCCATATATTTTAACTTGTGTATTTTCTTTCGCACTATTTACCAATTATGGTTTTTCAAGTGCTGATATAATTACGCAAGAAAATAACCTGGCAATAAATCAACAACCAGATACTTTAACCAGAGCCAAAGGTACAAGGTTTAATAAAATTGATGATAAAGGTAATAATCCATTTTTGGATCCTTCGCAGGAAGAAGCAATGGAATTACCAGCTACCGAAAACCTGGAATATACTACCGAATATGATCCTAAAACAGGTCAGGTTCACTTATACCGCAAGATAGGTAATATGAATATCAAGTTACCTTATTCAATGAGCCTGGAAGATTATATGGATGAAGAAACCAGAGCATCTATGTTATCATATTGGGAAGCCAGAGCTCGTGTGGTAGATGAAAACGGGAAGTTTAGCATTTTTAATCCTAACATCAGACTGGGTGCAGAAGGTCTTGAAAACTTATTTGGTAGTAACCTGATTAATATTAAACCTCAAGGTATTGCTGAACTTAGAATTGGTATATCACGAAACAAAATTGATAATCCTACACTCCAAGAGAATTTAAGAAAAACAACCACTTTTGATTTTCAGGAGAAAATTCAAATGAATATCCAGGGAAGTATTGGAGATAAACTTAAGCTTGGAATAAACTACAATACCGAAGCCACCTTTGAATTCGAAAATGAAATGAAACTCGAGTACGAAGGCAAAGAAGATGATATACTCCAATCAGTTGAAGCCGGTAATGTATCGTTACCTTTACCTGGAACATTAATTACTGGTAGCCAGAGTTTATTTGGTATTAAAACTGAACTTCAGTTTGGTAAGTTAAATGTTACCTCCATCTTTTCTCAACAAAAAGGTGAAACCTCGGTAATGGATATTCAAGGTGGAGCTCAAAAACAAGAATTTGAACTACCTATTAACGAGTACGATAAAAACCGTCACTTCTTCTTATCTGGTTATTTTAGAGATTTATATGAGGATGCCCAGAGGAATTATCCCATGATTTCGCAAATTAATGTAAGTCGTGTGGAAGTATGGATAACCAACCGTGCCGGTAAATTTGAAGAAGCCAGAAATATATTAGCCTTTTTAGATTTAGGTGAAACTGGTGATGCTAAAATTAACTCGCCAGGAAGTATGTACAATGTTGAACAATGGGAAATAAGTCCGTATGCTCCTCCTTCAAATGAAGCTAATAACTTATACACCTCTGTAAATGACAATTATCCGGCAGTTAGGGATATTAATCATGTTACAGAAGAATTTAATGCTATTTCGTTAGTAAGTGGGGTAGATTATGAAAAAATTGAAAATGCACGATTACTTTCTCCTTCGGAATATACTTTAAATAGCAGGTTAGGATTTATTTCTTTAAATATGTCGCTAAATGCAGATGAGGTTTTAGCTGTAGCTTTTGAATATGATTATAATGGAGAAACATTCAAAGTTGGTGAGTTTGCTGGTGATGGTGTTGAGTCGAAGCAAACATTATTCTTAAAGATGTTAAAAAGTACCAACCTCACTCCAAAGGTTGAACCAATGTGGGATTTGATGATGAAAAACATCTATGCCATTGGAGCTTATCAGGTTAATCGAGAAGACTTTATTTTTGATGTAGTTTATGTAGATGATTCAACAGGTGCATTTATCAATTATATGCCAGATGATGGAGACTTAAAAGGTAAATTATTTATGAACCTAATGGATCTTGATAAATTAAATTCCGTTTACGATCCTCAACCTGATGGAACTTTTGATTACATCGAAAATCAAACAATTTATCCTAAGAATGGTAGGATTATTTTTCCAGTTCTGGAACCATTTGGTTCACACTTAAAGGATTTACTTACTAATTACCCTACTGATATACAAAATAAATATGTCTATCAAGCATTATACGATTCAACACAAACCTTGGCTACCCAAGATGCAGAAAGAAATAAATTTAGATTAAGGGGATCATATAAATCAAGTGGTGGTAGCGAAATATCGTTAAATGCTCAAAATATTCCACAGGGTTCTGTTATTGTAACCGCAGGTAGCAAAAAACTAGTTGAAAATGTAGATTATACTGTTGATTACTCGTTTGGTACTGTTAAAATTATCAACCAAGGTATATTAAATAGTGGTCAACCCATACAGGTTTCTTTAGAAAGTCAGAGTTTGTTTAACCTGCAAACAAAAACATTAATGGGAACTCATATGAACTATCAGTTCAATAAAGACTTTAATATTGGAGCTACCATTATGCACCTTAGAGAAAGGCCATTAACTCAAAAGGTAAGCATTGGTGACGAACCCATTGCTAATACAATTTATGGTTTTAACACTTCCTATTTTACCGAATCGCAATGGCTTACTAATGTATTAAATGGAATTCCATTATTACAGGTAAAAGAACCATCAAGTATATCGTTTGAAGGTGAATATGCACAGATAATTCCAGGACACCCTGATATAATAAAAAACGAAGGAGAAGCCTTTATCGATGACTTTGAAGGTACAAAAATCTCCATTGACATGCGTAACTGGACAGCCTGGAGCATAGCAAGTACTCCGCAAGACGAAGATATTTTTCCTAATCCAAATTTAATAAACGATATTTCTACCGGTTATGGAAGAGCTAAGGTTGCTTGGTATATTGTAGACCCAGTATTAACAAGAAGTAATTCTGAAACTCCTCAAAATATTAAAGATGATAAAGATGCTCAATCTAACCATTATACAAGAGATGTTTATATAAATGAAATATTTCCTAACCAGGATGTAGCAGCTGGAACACCTACTAATCTTCCAATATTTAATGTTAATTACTACCCTTATGAAAGGGGACCTTATAATTTTGATACTAATTTAGAAAAAAATGGAAATTTAACCGAACCCGAAACAAGATGGGGAGGTATTCAACGCCGAGTGGAAACCAGTGATTTTGAAGCTGCGAATATTGAATTTATCGAATTCTGGTTAATGGATCCATTTGTATATAATCAAAGTCCAACAAAAGCTGGTAACTTATATTTTAACCTTGGAAATATATCTGAAGATGTACTTAGAGATTCTCGTAAATTCTTTGAGCAAGGTATGCCAGGACCTAACGAACCATTTGAAGTAGATACGACAAATTGGGGACTTGTTCCTACAAAACAAAGTTTAGTTAATGCTTTTAGTAATGAAGCAGATGTTCGTATCAGGCAAGATATTGGTCTAGACGGATTATCAACTGAACAAGAAAAAAAGTTTCCTAAATATCAAAATTTCCTTAACCAAATTAAAAACATTCTAAGTGAAGATGCATACAATAATATTATGAACGACCCTTCTGCTGACGATTACCATTATTTTAGAGGAAGTGATTATGATGCATTAAAATTGAGCATATTAGATAGATATAAAAACTTTAATGGACCGGAAGGCAACTCGGTACCTTCTGATTACGCAACTAATGGTAGTCAGGCAGCAACATCTCATCCTAACCAGGAAGATATAAACCGCGACAATACTTTAAGTGAAAACGAAAGTTATTTTCAATATAAAGTAAGGCTCCATCCAGATAGTATGAAAATTGGAGATAACAAGTATATTTCAGATATTAGGCGTACTACTGTAGAATTAAAAAATAATAAAACGGAAGATATTACATGGTATCAATTCCGTATTCCAATTTCAAATCCTGATAAAAGAGTAGGAAATATTAGCGATATGCGTTCTATTCGTTTTATGAGAATGTTTATGAGAGGTTTTCAAGATACTACTATCTTACGTTTTGCAACCTTAGATTTAGTAAGAAGTGATTGGAGAAAATATACAGGAGATCTGGCTGAAAACGAGTTTGATAATTATGATGAAGAAACTGTATTTGAAACCGGTGCTGTTAATATCGAAGAAAATGCAAACAAAGCTCCTGTTAAATATGTTTTACCTCCTGGTGTGGATAGGATTATAGATCCTGCAAATCCTCAACTGAGAGAACTAAACGAGCAATCACTTTTATTTAAACTCACCAATTTAAAAGAGAATGATAGACGTGCTGTATTTAAAACGCTAAATATGGATATGAGGCAATATGGTCGTTTAAAAATGGAAGTACACGCCGCGGAATTAGAAGGCGAAGAAGGTAGTGTAGGTAATAATAAAGTAAAAGCTTTTATTCGTTTGGGTTCCGATACTAAGAATAACTATTACGAATATGAGGTTGACCTTAAAATGACCAGCCATGACGCTACTATATCTGCAGAAGAAGTGTGGCCTGAGAAAAATAGGATTGATTTACCTCTTAGTTTACTACAAACTGTTAAACTAAGACGCAATAACTTAAACAAACCAGTCAATCAAGTATATCCATACCAAGATCCTGACAGTGAAAATATTGTAAAAATCAAAGGTAATCCGAATTTAGGTAATATACGTACAATCATGCTTGGTGTAAGGAGTATAAAAGAAGGGACAGCATCATTCGAAGTATGGTTTAATGAGCTAAGACTTACCGATTTTGATGAAGATGGAGGTTGGGCTGCTAATGCCAGATTAAACGTTAAATTATCTGACCTGGGAGATGTTTCGCTAGCAGGAAGTACATACACAACAGGTTTTGGAAGCATTGATAAAAATGTAATGGAGCGCAGTCAAGAAGATTTTTATCAATATGATATTGCTACTAATCTAGAGTTAGGGAAATTTACTGGAGCAAAATCGCGCTTATCTGTTCCATTTTATTTTGGATATTCAAAAGAAGTAGCCAGCCCCGAATATTATCCTCTTGATCCTGACATACCATTAGAAGTTGCTTTGGATAATGCTGAAAGTGGTGCTGTGAGAGATAGTATTAAAAAAATGTCGCAAGATGTAGTTAAACGTAAAAGTATCAACTTTACTAACGTTAGATTAAAACCAAAAAACAACAAATCTAAAATATATGATGTATCTAACCTTTCGGCCACTTATGCATACAATATTACTACTTCGCGTAATGTAAATACCGAAAGAAAGATTGATAAAGATTACAGAGGAGTATTGGCTTATAATTTTAATAACAGACCAAAAGTATACGAACCATTTAAAAAGAGTAAAGCATTAAAAGGTCAAGCCTTTAAAATGATTAAGGATTTTAATTTTTACTTAATGCCAACTCAAATATCATATCGTAACGAAATGATTAGGCGATATACGCAAGAACAACTGCGTAATGTAAATAATCCAACTTTTAAGATACCTATAAATGTTAGAAAAGATTTTAATTGGAACCGTTACTTTGACTTAAAATACAATATCACAAAATCCTTAAAATTTGATTTTAAATCAGTTACTAATGCAAGAATTGATGAACCTTTGAGTGTATTAGTAGTTGATAAAGATTTAAAAGATGACTACCAACATTGGAAGGATTCTGTTATGTCTAATATTTTAAATGGCGGAAGAGTAACTAATTATCAGCATAACTTTAATACAACTTATAAATTACCAATTAATAAGCTACCTTATCTAAACTGGACTTCAGCAAATATTAGATATAGTGGTATGTACCGCTGGCAAACAGCTCCTCAAACGACTGATGAAGAAATTGAGTGGGGAAATACAATTAGCAACTCTAATAATATTCAAACAAGTGCGCAATTAAACTTAAAAACACTTTATAATAATTCTAAATACTTAAAAAATCTTTCTCGTAAATACGGAAGATCTGGTAGGAACCAGAAAAAAAGCACAAAACAAACAGTTAGATATAGTAAAGAAGGTATTGACCTTAAAAAAGGGCAACCTTTTATTATTAATCACAAGCTAAGAACAACCGATACACGAGTAAGAGTTTATGATGCGAACGGAAGAACTGCTCGAGGTAAATCAGAAACTATTGATCAAAACAAATCGGAGTTTATCCCAGATAATGATTATGAAAATGCCAGAATAATGGTAACAGGAACAAAAGAAGACAAATCTTCGGTTTGGGGTACTATTGTTGACTACTCTGCCATGGTTGCAACAGGTATTAAAAGCATTAACATAAATTACACCGAAACCAATGGTACCATATTACCCGGATATTTACCAAGAAGTCAATTCCTTGGATCAACCAGGTATGGTGGAGTTAACGCACCTGGTTTTGGATTTATTGCAGGTTGGCAAGATCGTGACTTTGCCCAAAAAGCTGCTGATAATGGTTGGGTTACCTCTAGCAATATTAATCAGGCATATGTAATGACCCATCAGAAAGACATAACCATTAAAGCTACAATAGAACCAATTCCAGACCTAAGAATTGATCTGACAGGTAACAGGAGATACTCTAACAATATGAATGAGTATTACAATATGGAAGGAGGGAGTTTTCAAGCTTCTAACACTCGTGAAAATGGTAATTTTTCAATGACCTTTAACATATTTAATACTGCATTTGAAAAATTAAGCAAATCAGCTCCATTTGAATCTAAAACGTACAATGAGTTCCTTAAAAATCGTGAGATAATTTTAAAAAGGCTAGATAATGATAGAGTTGGTAAAACATATATAAATGAAGATAATAATCCAGTGGTATACGATCCCGGTGCAGATAATTCTAAATCTGGATATGACGAAAACTCGCAAGATGTACTTATACCTGCATTTTTAGCTGCTTATAGTGGAAAAGATGCCAACAATATATTTACAGATTTATTTCCTAACTTATTACATATGAATCCCAATTGGAGGATATCTTATAAGGGATTATCAAAAATAAAACCTCTTAAAAAATACATTAAGTCGTTTGATTTAACTCATGGCTACAGATCTACATATAATGTAGGATCGTATGTAACAAATACTGATTACGAAGAGGATGAAAGTGGTATTAGCTGGATAAGAAACCTTCAGGAAAAATTTGTTTCTGAGTATCAAGTTAACTCAGTTTCGTTAAACGAAATGTTTTCTCCTCTTATTGGTTTTAATATTACTTGGAAGAACAATCTTACCACCAAAATTGAGAACAAGCGCACACGAACCATTAACCTTAGCTTATCCAATAACCAAATTATAGAAAATCATAACAATGATTTTATTATTGGAATTGGTTACAGGTTTGATAAAATGGATATGATTTTAGGTAGTAAATCAGGTCAGAGAAAAATCTCAAGCGACTTAGACTTAAGAGCTGATTTTTCGATAAAAGATAATATTGCAATTTTTAGAAGATTTGAAGATGGATCGAGTCAACTTACCTCTGGTAGAAAAGTAAAAACACTTAAGCTAACTGCCGATTATGTTCTGAGTGACCGTTTTAACTTACAAGTATTTTATGATAGAGCTATGACTTCGCCATATATATCCAGCTCCTATCCTACTACCCAAAGTAATTTTGGTATAAGCTTTAGGTTCTCATTAACTCAATAAATAGACTTAAAATATAAATCTAAAGCTGCACTTAACCGTGCAGCTTTTTTTGTACTCATTTAAAAAGTATTACTCAAACCAATAATCTTATAAAATTAGATACTTAGCTTCATTCCTCCGGGGTAGTATATTTAACCAAGTCGATTTTAACACCATTAGGATCTTCAATAGCAAAATGCCTGTCGCCCCAAGGTTCATATCTAATATCAATTTTAATTACTACACCTTTACTTTTTATATCCTGATAAAGAGCATCCACATCCTCCACCTCAATTGTTAAATACATACCTTCTCCTGAAAATGGTTTATGAAACAAAGGTTGTTGTGTTGGGTGGTTAGGTAATAAAAAACTTATTTCAGCCTGATGATCTGATGTATGCATAAGAATGTAAAATTCGTTTTCGAATGTAATTCCAAATCCTAACACGTCAGTATAAAAAGCCTTACTTTCTGCCAATTTCTCTGTAATAACTCCTGCATTTAGTTTCATACTTTTAAGTTTTAATTAATGATTACAAAACAAAATTGCAGCAATTCGTACCAAAAAAATTGTAAGAATCGGACAAAGCGTGAATATGAACATTATTGATTATTTAATCAGGTTATTACTTCAGCCACGATTATAAAAATCTTATTGTAAAACCTAATTATTCTAAAACTTATCTTCCAAACGCTTTACTTGGAGTAACGCCATAAAAATTCTTAAACTCTTTTATAAAGTGAGCCTGATCATAGTATCCAACATCGAAAAAGAGTTTATTCTGCTTTAAACTTTGACGGGAGGGTTTTGCCCTTAAAATATTCTGAAATCGAACTACTTTACTAAATGTTTTTGGTGTTGTTCCAACATAGAATTCAAATAATCTTCGCAATTGCCTTGGGCTAATTCCTGTATCTAAGCCCTTTTCAACATTCAACACCCCAAATTTCTGAAGAATAATATTTAAAGCACTATATAGTCTATTATCAAATTCAAAGTTTTCTCTATTTATTAAGTAAATAAAATACTGATTAAACAAATTGCATATTTTTTGGCTATCGATGTTGTTAGAGAAATTATGTATGATAAAGTCAGATACTGATGGAACTACCAGTTGAAGCTGTTCATACTTATCACTTAGGTCAGAAGCATTAACATTAAAAAACTGCGGAAACATTGTAGGTAAAAACCTAATACCAACAAAGTTAAATGTATTATTCAATGGAAATTCAGTATACTTTTTACAAAATCCCATCACAAAATTTAATTCAGGATTATCTAAATCAAAAAAAATATCAATGCAACCATCAGCCACAACCCTATAAATAAAAGTTGCATACAAAGGTCTTACTGTTTTGAGTTCCCAATAGCAATAAATAAAAGGTTGAAGCTCTTCAGCAGGTAAAAATTCTCGATAAATCACATTCTCTCCATATGGTTGAACTGTAGGTTGAACCGGAATATATAATTGCCTTATTTGGGATATTAATTTCATTTAAAATCTAAAGTAACTAACCCACTAATTGATTTGATAGGTACAAAAAGTTTATGATTTCCTTTTGTTTTTTTATGTATGTTTCAACTAGTTTTAGATACCCATTTATATATTTCTCTTGTCTTTTGTTTAAAAGAAAAACAGAACTTTCGCCATATTTATACTTTTCATTTTCTCCATTCATCAATTGCATATAACCATCTACACTTTGCTTTAATATATTTATTTGATTTCGCAATATCACCTGATTTTGCAAACTACTTTCCAACTTATTCTTTAGTTCGTTTCTTTTGTTTTCTAAGCTAAGCTCCAATTCTTGTATTTTAACCTTTCCTTGGTTAATTTTTCCTCTCTCACCACGCAGAAGCAAGGGCATTGAAAAATCGAAACCCCATTTAAAATCCGATTCGGAATAAGAAGGTGAAATACTATTTTCGGATGTTGCCAACAATGCATTGTATTTAACCTTAAGTTTTGGCTTCAGCTTTTCCCTTTTTAATCTCTGTTCTATTTCTAAAATATTAAGGTTATTTAATGAGGCTTGAATTATCGGATGTTTTGATAAGTCTGGTATCTCGTTTAAGTTAACCTCTTTAAATATGTTGTTTTTATAGTTTTCAGGTATTGTTGTTTCTTGCATCACAACAGGTAGTTGATTAAACCACAAATAGTTTTCAACATCGTTTCTTGCCTTAATAAGATTTAACTCGTTTTTATTTAATAATACCTGAGCATCTTGATAAACAATACGAGCTTCTAAAGTATCCATTGCTGTTTTGTCGCCATTATAATAAGTATCAAGAGTATTATCTAAGTAGGTATTTGCAAGCGATAAGTTGTTTTTTAATACTTGTTTATAAAAGTAATATTGTTGCCACATCAGGTATTTGAACGAAGCATTATATATCAAATCATTCAGAAGAATTTGTTGCTCGTTTATTGCCATTTGTTGATACACTTTAGCCTGTTTCAATGCAACCTTTCGCTCGTTAACTAATAATCCTTGCAACACATTTATTTCAACACCTGCATACCACAATCCATTCTCATCAGTATACCTCTGTGGGTTTAACCTCACCCCCTCTGTATTTTCATATCCTCCAACTATATCAATCCCTAACCGAGTTGGAATTTTTAGTTTAGCTGAAAGATCTCGATAATATAGTTTTTTATCAAAACTCTTTTGGTCTAATCCAGAACTTAAAATAGGATCTAAATTTCCTCTTGCTGATTGCAATTTTGCTTCTCCCAGCTTTAATTTTAAGTTTGCCTTTTTAGCTAACGGATGATGATTTACAATGTGGTTAAGAAATTCGTCATAACTTAACATAGTGCTATCTTTCTGTGCATCAACACTGATACAAAATAATAGCGCAACTAACACAAGTAAACCTGATTTTAAGCTTTTAAATATTTCAAACAAATTAATTCCCATTCTTACTTTACCGATTTTAAAGGAGCTTTTAGTTTTACATTTTCACCATCAACCTTACTTCCTGTATAATAATCAGCTGGGAATCCATTCAATTGACGCCATACCTCATACCATATATGTACATCATTTAAAAGTACAAATGTATTTACCCCAGTTCCTACCCTTAATCTCTGCGGCCAATCTCTATGTTCTTTTTCAGGACTAATTAATATACGATAGTTTCCATTACTACTTATAAACTGATCAATAGCTACTATATTTCCTGTGAATACTCCAACACTTGATTCAGGCCATCCACTTATAACAACAGTAGGCCATCCATCAAACCTTAACCTTACACTTCTACCTATGTCTATTAATGGTAAATCCTGAGGTTTTACATATACTTCAACAGCCAACTCATATACTTCGGGCATTATGGTTGCAATATCCACCCCTTCTTTAATAGTTTCACCAATTCCCTTCTTCAGGATTTTTGTTACATAACCCGATTGAGGAGCAGTTGTATAATAATATTTTTGTCTTTGTGTATAATTACTTAACTGGTTACGAAGTTTAGATGTGGAAGCAACGCTCTCCATTTTAGCTGCAATGGCCGATTGTTGCTCCGATTGACTTTTAGCCAATTTATCTGCATACTCCTTTTCTATAGCTAAGAGTTCAAGATGTAAATTACTCATAGTATTTTGTTGATTCAACAACTTGTTTTGTTGTACATTATACTTGGCATTGTCTGATTGTACTTTTAATTCTTTTTCCTGTACCTCAGTTAATGTTTTAAGTCCTTTGTTGTACAACTCATTTATACGAGAGAGCTGATTTTGAGCAATTTCCAGATTAGTTTTAAATGCTACTAAATCAATGCTATCAATTTTAATTTTATTTTGAGCCTGCAATATTTTATTGTGAATTTGTTTCCGTTTTAAAATGAGTGCTCCCTGCAAAGCTTCAAATTGATTTTGCAATGCATTTATTTTTTGATCGTACGATTCAATACTTTGCGACTTAGCATCCAATTGCTCACTTGTTCTTTCTAGCAGTTCCGGATCAAAATACTCACTTTTTACCTCCGAAATATAAACTATGGTATCTCCTTTTTTAACAAAATCACCTTCCTGAACATACCATTTCTCTATTCGACCGGCTATAACCGATTGCACCGCTTGTGGTCTGTGCTCAGGAGACCTTGTTGTAACATATCCCTTTGCATTTATACTTTGTGTCCATGGCAGAAACGAAAATATAATTAAGGCTACCAGAAAACCTATAACTAATATTGCAGTAAGCCTACGAATATGTGTTTTCCTAAGAAATTTAACCGAATTAAAATCTTCCAAGCTTATTTCTTTAGATATACTATTCTCTGTTATATTTAGCATAATTCAACAGGTTTAATTCTTAATAAGCTCAACAACTCTATCACATTTCTTTCTCCAATAATAAAAATCGGAAACCACTATAACTGTCCAGTTTCTCCTTTTATCCATGATGTAATCAATAATCTTCTTTTTATCATCTTCTTCCATAAAGTACATTGGATCTTCCATTAAGAGAAGCTTTGGTTTATGAACTAAAATACGAGCCACCAAAAGTTTTTGAAGAATACTTCTACGTAACCTACGACCACCACTATCCACCATACTCTTAATCCCATCAGGTTGACGGTTAAAGTAGAAATCCAGATCCAGTAGTTCAAGAATTTCCTTTGCCTCATCCTTAGGAATATTTCTACCTAGAAATATGTTCTCTTCGAAAGTACCTTCGAAAATTTGATTATTGGGAAAGGCAACTCCTAAACTTTTGTATAGTTGTTCCTTTTGATAATTGTTATATGGAACATCATTTAAAAATAATTCGCCTCCATCAATATTACGTATACCTGCCAAAACTTGTAATAAAAGAGATTTACCTGTACCTGATTTACCACTTAGTACAATTTTTTCGTTAGCAGAAATTTCAAAAGATACCTCTTTGATAACTTTACTCTTCTGTTCACCAAAACTAAAGTGAATATTCTTTGCTCTAACAGATAAACCCTTATCATTATTTACTACAGCCGAACCTTGATTATAATCCAATTCCAGATCGGTTACTTCGCCAATTTTTTCCAGACCAGTAAGTACATCATAAACAGTATCAATGCTTTTAATAATCTTCTCAACAGAGTTAATAATTAAAATAACAATGATTTCTGCCGCAACAAATTGACCAATATTCATTTGATCTTCGAAAACCAGGTAACCACCCAAAACAAGCAAAACTGCTGCAACTATAACTTTAAATCCTATAAATAGTCGAAATTGACTAAACAATACCTGAAAATGATTTTCTCTCGCTACTAAATAATCTACAACAATATCATCTGTTTTATTCATGTGAAGTTTCGACTCAGAGTTTAACTTAATACTTCGATTTATCCTGGCAACCTCCTCTAGCCAATGCACCAGATTGTATTTAAACTTACTCTCCTTTATACTAGTTTTTAAACCCTTAGGACCAGTAATTTTAAAAATAATCCATATTACAAGTGCTAATACAAAAGCCAGAATTACAAAGTACGAACTGTAAATAGTTAGTAATATTAAACCAAAGAATATTTGAAACAATGCCAATGAAAAATCAATTAGTATTTTGGGCAATCCCTTTTGAATGGTCAGGGTATCAAAAAAACGATTGACTAATTCCGGGGCGTGAACTTTATCAAGTTCTAAAAAGGTTATTTTGGGAATTCGATAAGCAAACTCAAAAGCAGAACGAGAAAATAAGTCCTGTTGTATATTTTCTACAATTCTTAATTGTAACACCTGTAAAGCTCCTGTAATAGCAATACCTGCCAATACAAAAAACACTAAGATTATCCAGGAAGAAGTTAATTCTCCCATTTGAAGATAATTTATAATAGCCTGTATTCCTAAAGGAAGTGTAAGGTTAACAATTCCAATAAATATTGCATATATATAAATATGTCTTAACTCAACCTTATATTGTTCCAGTAATTTCCAAAATCTTTGTATTGAGGGTAACTTCATAATTCCATTGTTTCCTTCACAAACAATGGTCTTTTGTTTTTGTTTTTAGTATTAGTGCTAAACAAAAACGTAACCTCTTTAAATATTTATTCTAATCTTTTTAACATTACATATACCACTGATAAACTACACTTTAGAAACTTAGTTTATAAAAAATAGTGTAAAATCAACCAACCTTAATTTATGTTAAAAGTTAGTTTTATTAATATAGTTTATGTTATAACTTAGCCAATTATTAGAATATTCTAATAATTAACCTTTCTTCTATTTTAGAAATTTCCTATTTAATCTTTGAATAAATGATATTTTCTATTAGCTCTATTCCTTTTTCTAAAGTTTCATCTCTTCTTACTGTGGTTTGTTTAACATATTTTTTCGGTACATATTTTTCTCTTGGAGTGCCATTAATATGAAAAAGTTTTGCAGTAGAAATCCTGTATCCATATGGTTGATACTTAAACGAAAATCCATTTATTTCCCCTGCCAACCTTTCCATTTCGGAACCAACCACCATAGCCCTTCCCATTCCATCAAAACCTACGGCTAAGCCCTCTCCCATACTTCCAGTCCATCTTCCCACTAATATAACAACAGGTTTAATATACTGTACTAACCTTGGACTAACATACTCAATCCATGTTCTTTCAACGTCTGGATTATTATCATAACTTTCTATCATTAAATGTTTCTGATATGATTTGGGTTCATTAATAAACCTACCCATAATCCCTCGAGCCACATAAGAATTTCCTCCATCCACTGTATTTCGCAAATCAATTATTAATCCCTTTGTATTTAACATTGAGTCAAGCACTTGATCAAACTTAGCTATAAGATCATTATTTCCTAAAGAGTTGTTAATTCTTATAATACCAATATTATTAATCTTTTCTGAAGTTAAAAGATAGTCGCTTTTTCGGTACTTAATCCTATCTAAATCAAAGTCTATAATATTCCCATTGGAAAGTTTAAGAGTTAATAACCTTGATTCATTGTAACGTCCTGCCAAAATTTTATTACAAATCCATTCTCTTACTTCTTCTGAGTTTTTATTATTACAATGTGTTGGAAAATTATCAATAGCATGCTTAAAATCAATTCTATTAATTTTAAGTATTTCAGCTCCAATAATTTCTTGATCGAGTATTTTTATTTGGCTTTGCCACACATTTGCTATAGTTGTTTTTCCATTTTTAAATTTGGTATAAATAGGCGAATATAAACGATAAGATGAATTTACATTTGTATTTAAAATGAGATGACTATCGCAGAATTCATTTAAAAGGTTCTCAAAAAATAATACTACTTCCTCGTTTGTTTTTATATTTTTAATTTGATTTGTGTAATGCTTTCTTATACATTCTAAATTAATATTTTTATCTTTTAGATAAACATAGCTTGACGATATATCTAACAATATCTCTTCTAAGTCTTCTTTGATTTTTAACCTATCAATTTGAGCTCTTACTTCAATAAAATTAACTAATAGTAGATAAGTTATAATTAAAATTTTCATATACATAATTTACGCAATGGCTACTTTTAATCATAAGAACAAATCATGAAGAGGATAGTTTTGTTAAATAGCATTTGCATACTAATGAAGTTTCATTTTAAAACATCCAAATTTGTTGGATAGTAACTCTCAATAATATTTAATAATTTTTTATGAGCGCGTTTAAAATCTGTTTTCTAAAGTTTTATTACCTTTTCATCAATCATTGCATTACCTGTATCTTTTATTTTACTATGGTAATTCTTTCTTCATTAATTATTATAGAGTTTTGTACTATACAATTTCTGATATTATTCCTCTATATCCTTTTTATTTAAAAATTCCAGGTTCCATATTTTCTCTGCATTTTTACCTATCAACCAAAAGGTTCCGGCTAGTACTAAAAAGAATATGGCTTTATGCATAACATCCCAGAAATACTCAAAAAACTTTGTATAAAGATTAATAAAGAGGAAAGTTACCCCAAAACTTCGGGTCGTATAATCGTCAAATTTCAATCCAATATAAATAGCTAATATTGCAAACAATGCAAAAGCTAATCCCCATCCAATTAAACTTATTTGTTTTGCTTCACGCCACTCATACAAATCGCCATAATTACCAAATATTGAAAGTATCCACAATGCAATAAATAAGTATAAAAGACCAAACATGTAAGTACTTTTCTGGAACTCTTTAAGTTTATCAAAATTAGCAAAGACTAGGCTCAACCCCGTTAGCAATAATCCAAAAACTACAAATCTAAACGGATAATTCATTCCGAGATAATATGCTCCCCAACCAGAAATATAACCTGTTTCTGTTCCAAACCATGTTCCCAAACATATAATTGAAAATCCCCACACCATTTTAGATGGAAATAACAGCCCAATTAATCCGTAAATAATTGTAGCCAATAAAATTAATATAGAAAAGTGTCCACTGCCATTATCAACGGCCATACCTAAATAAGCAATGGATGTAGCTGTAGAAAGAACGCCTAATACAACAATAAATTCGTTACTGAAAATTTTGTTGGGATGACTAATTCTTCGTTTAAAAGCCCAAAAATAAAAACAGGTAGCTATTGCAGCAAAAACCAAACACAAAATTATACTAGATGATGTGAATAACTTTCCTATTAACTCAAGCAATAAATCATCTACAAAAACTGTACTAAATGAAATAATTACACACGCTATAGAAATTAAGAACGAATATTTTGCCAACTTTTTCCAATCAAAAGAACGCACCTCAATAGAATTACTAAGTTTCTCTTTGGTTGAATGATCTATCAAACCATCCTTGTCCCAATGATTAATCACCTGATCAATAAACTTACCTTGTCTTTTACTTAAACTTAGTTTCATCGGCTTAAATTTTTTTGATTTCTAAATGTTTAAAAAAATAGAATACATTCAGTAACTCACATAAATTTTAATCATTCTTTAGTGTGAATTTAAAATGATGAAAAATCATGTTCGTTTTATATACTCTAACAATTAGTTTTTATTGAAGCTAACGTTCAAATGTACAACTTTAAATATATCATTAGAAATGGAGCTTCATTCAATTATAATATTGTTAAAGCATTTAAATATCTGTTTCTTAACCATAGTCAATGAATTTTAGCGTAGATACATTTTATTTTTACATTGTTGAACTTATTTAAAAGCTTCTAAAATGGAAACAAATACTAATAAAATCTCTTCGAAGAAATTAGCTCGTATTACAGGAATATTTTATTTCCTCATTATATTCTGTGGATTGTTCGGAAGTATGGTTGTCAGAGGTAATATAATTAATCCTACTAATCAGGAGCTAACGCTGCAAAACTTAATCAATAATGAATCAATGTATAGGATTGGCTTCATGTGCGACTTCATCATGGTTTTATCTGATGTTGTTATATCCTTATTGTTTTACTTTTTATTAAAACCTATAAACCAATCCCTTGCCTTATTTGCAACTATTTTTCGCTTGCTTCAATCCTCGGTATTAAGTGCAAATTTAATTAACCTGTTTAAGCCATTGCTTCTTATAAAAGAAAACGCTGATATGAACACTGATGAGTTAATTAAACTAGGTTCTGAAGTATTGGTTCAACTTGAAATATTTGAATATGGTTACCTAATAAGTGGTGTATTTTTTTCTGTTAATTGCTTTTTTATGGCAATCCTTCTGCATAAGTCGGAACTATTTCCAAGTATCTTTGGAATTATGTTATTTGCAGCTGCTATTGGATATTTGTTTAATTGCTTGGCTAATTTCCTGATTCCATCTTTAGTAGAGATTAGTCAAATAATATTGTTGTTTACAGCTATAATATCAGAACTAGCATTATGCTTGTATTTAATAATTAAAGGAACAAAAAAGGAAGAAAAACTTATGTTATACTAAATCCAATTCTTATTTAGTATCTATTTGAATTTTAGCCTAATGTGTAATACTAAAACAAGACATAAACAAACTTTCCTTTGGCTTGTTCATGCCTCAATTATTTGATGCGTAAACATCTAGTAAGATAAGTCTTGTTTTAACTCTACCAAGTTCATTTTATTGTAGATTGTAACAGGTGACATGTAAATTTCAGATTTGAATGCTTTGTAGTCATCTGATGCGTCGGAATCATAAAGTACAAATGCAGCCCATTGAAATAATTGTTCTCCAAAACCTGCAGCTATTGTTAATCCATCAGTATAGTGTTCTACTTTTCGTTTCCCTTTTTTAGAAAGATATTGTAAGCCCCTTTTAATTACTCCAGCTACTTTACGACTTTCGTAATCCCTAATATGCATTAATTCGTGTGCAAACAAACCAACACGAGCTTCGTTAGGAACATTGCTCAATAAAACACCATCAAAATTCTCATCGTTATTTACATGAATTATATATTGACGATTTCTTTTTCCTAAAAGTAGCGACCAAAAACCCGGACGGGCAGTCATAGTAGTTTTTAGTTTTTTTGTTTTAACTCTTATTTTACAATGGTGTAAATCCTCAAATTTTGTAAATGGAATTAAAAAATCCTCTAAGTAGTGTTTTTTAAATGCTGTATCAACTTTTAGAGATCCCCTTTGCCAATAACTTTTCTTTGTTTGCGCGTTACCCTCAATGTTAACTGTTGATAAAAATAAAATACCAGTAAAAAATGTAGTAATGTCCCTCAATTTCATATCCAACTCCTTTGGCTTCTTTTTCGGCATTTATACTCAAAAGGTTACGAAGAAATCATGGTTTTTAATCTTTTTTAACTTTAAATAAGTATTGAACTACTTAAATTCATGCAATTAATATAAAAACTCAAACGCACTTTTGTAAGCTCCAATTTCATTCACATAATCTAATAATGCATTATAAAATTTATGCTGTCCAATGGTGGCACTATCTCCAATAATTACCAGTTTTTTCTTTGCCCTGGTCATAGCAACATTCATTCTTCTAATGTCGGATAGAAAACCTATCTCTCCTTTTTCGTTACTTCTTACTAAACTTATGTAAATAATATCCCGTTCTTGTCCTTGAAAGGAATCAATGGTGTTAACTGATATTTTCAGGCTACTTTCTTCAAGTTCTGTTTCAATTCCTTTAAAGCTATTTTGTAATAAACTCACTTGTGCTTTATATGGCGAAATAATCCCAACCGTTGTATTAGTCAACTCTACCTGATTTTGTACAACGGAGAAATAATGTCTGAAGTGTTTCAACATTAAATCACATTCTTCGGTGTTATATGAGCTTTTTGTTTCTTTATCAACCTGTTCAAAAAAGCCACAACCTGCTGTGTCTACAAATTCTAAAGCTAAATCACCATCAAAAATGGTCCAATTATCTACTTCGGTATTAGCCAATAATTTATCGCCATAAAAATAACTGCTTGAAAACTTCATGATGTACCTATTCATCCTATATTGCTCCTCCAACATAACATCAACTTTACTTCGTTTAATTACTTTCTCAAACAAAGTTTCATCAAGCCCTTCTTTGGCAGCTTTAAATGATTTTATAGTTGGTGGAAGTTGACAATGATCACCAGCAAATACCACTCGATTTGCCTTTGTGATAGGTATCCAAGTTGCCGGTTCCAGCCCTTGTGCTGCCTCATCAATAAAAACTGTAGAAAATCGTCTATCTCTTATTTGATAATTAGACGAACCAACCAATGTACTTGCAATTACATGAGCATTACTTAAAATATCATTAATAATATAATACTCAAGATGCTCTGCTTCTTTCTTCAATTTACTCGATTCCTGAAGTAATAACCTGCGCTGTTCTCTTTCTTCGTAACCAAAATTACGTTTGTATTTCATGGCTGTTCGATAATACTCCTCGGCTTGCCTTTTTACCGCTTTTAAATCTTTATAATTTGAATGATGTGCAATTCGAGCATCTAAAGTCTTACTTAATATTTCATCAGTTACCCTTGCCGGATGTCCAACTCTAACTACGTTTAAACCTTTTTCCCCTAATTTTTCGCAAAGCAAATCCACAGCCGCATTACTAGGAGCACAAACCAGCACCTGTTTTTCTGTTTTTATAGTTTGATGAATACTCTCTACTAAGGTAGTTGTTTTACCTGTACCGGGAGGCCCATGTACTATGGCAACATCCTTAGCTGAAGTAATCAGATTAATAGCATTATTTTGAGTTAAGTTGAGATAAGGTATTTTAACATTATATGGTTGAGAAAAGTCTGCTTCCTCTCCTTCTAATAACACTCTACGTAAATAAAGTAACCGATCATCCTGGGGATCAATAACAATATTCATCGCCCGCTCCATTTCAAGATAAGCATTATCATCAAAAAGTAATTGGACTCCTACATTACCATCGTGTAACCATCCTGGTTCTCCATCGCAATTCAGAGTAATAATCATTTCGGTTTCTCCAGCTTTGTTAACAACTCCTGTCACTGTATCTTTATGCTCGTTGTTGTTTCCTGAGTTAGAAAATAACGAAACCAATTTACCAGACTGAAACATATGAGATTCTCTATGTTCTTTTGGGCGTGAAATCCTAACCAATAACCTCTCTCCTGCATCAAAATGAGTACGTTCAATTCCTACAGGATACCAACAAACTCCTTCCTTTCGCCTCTCTGTTATCGAAGTGTTGGACATTTTCCTTTTATATTGCAACAGGTCTTCTTCCTTCTCTAATAATAAAAGTTCCCGTACTTTTTTTAATTCTTTTTCAGCCTTACTCATCCATTTTCTTTTGAAGGGCTAAAATTCGTTAAATGATAATGAATACTCAAATGTAATTTTATAAATTTCCAACCAAATTACACCAAGTTTATATAACTCAAATAAAACTAACTTTTATGGTCATTTACGGATGGAATTCATCTCACATTAAAACAATTCAGTCTCCCAATACTACATGTCCCAACTGTGGAGAGAAAGGTGGATTGATTATCAGCTTTCATGGTAAATATTTTCACTTTTTTTGGATACCTACATTTTCACTTGGAAAAAGAAGTGCTGCACAATGCACCAAGTGCAACAAAATATATGATTCTAAAAATTTACCCGAAGACTTAGTGAGGGATTATAAAGATGCTAAAAGTGAGGCTAAAGTTCCTATTTGGCATTTTTCAGGTTTATTTCTTATTACTTTGCTTATTGGGTTTATAACCTACTCAAGTAAAGCTGAAGCAAAAAAAGAATTAGAGTATATAAATAATCCATTGGTAGGAGATGTTTATGAGTACGAAGAAGCTCCCAATAACTTTACAACCATAAAAGTTGTTGAAGTAACCAATGATAGCATTTACTTTTTGCAAAACAATTATGCTTTTACCACCAAGAATGGCATTGAAGAAATACAAGCAGATTCTTGCTATAATTCTGAAGTTTATAATATTGCCAGAACCGATATAAAGAAAATGTTTGAGGACGGAACAATATTTGATATTAACAGAAAGTAACCAGAAGATTACAATAAATTTAACACGGTGCGTTTCAATAGATTCGCGCCGTTTTTTATTTTTAAGTATTACTAATATTGTTTTACGAATTAGAAGAAATGCAAACATTTTTTTATTCCTATGGTTATTAAAGAATCCCATGTTTATCCAAATAAATAATGACAAATATAAAGGAACACGCTACTAACAACATTAACAATAATATACCTGAAGAGGTAATTGAGTTTAATCATATATTACAAAATTTATACAAACTCAATACTGCTCAAAAAGAAAGACATAAAAAAAGAGGTAAACTCCTTGTAAAGGAGCGCATTGAATTACTTATTGATGATCACACTCCTTTTATCGAATTATCGGCATTGGCTGCATTTGGTCAATATAATGATAGCTTTCCTTCGGCTGGTATTATTACCGGAATTGGAGTAATTCAAGGAAGAGAAACAATAATAATTGCAAATGATGCTACAATCAAAGGTGGAACCTATGTTAAAGAAACTATTAAAAAACACTTAAGAGCACAAGAAATAGCTGAACAAAACAATTTAGCATGTGTGTATTTAGTAGATTCTGGAGGTATTTTTTTACCGGAACAAGCTAATGTTTTTCCTGACAAAGATGATTTTGGAAGAATATTTTATAACCAAGCCCGATTATCTGCTCAAGGAATTCCTCAAATAAGTATTGTTATGGGATCCTGCACTGCAGGTGGTGCATATATCCCTGCAATGAGCGATGAAACCATTATAGTTAAAAACCAAGGTACCATTTTCCTGGGAGGTCCTCCATTGGTAAAAGCTGCTACTGGCGAAGATGTAACTGCAGAGGAGTTGGGAGGAGGAAAATTACACACTTCGGAATCTGGCGTTGCCGATCATTTGGCAAATGATGATTACCATGCTATAGAAATTTGTCGTGATATTTTTAAAACCCTTCCTCATCCGCTAAAGGAAAATTACCCGCGAGAAAAACCTAAGTCACCCCTGTTTGCACCTGAGAATATTTATAAAGAAATCCCCAAAGTAGGAAGTAAGCAAAAAGATGTGAGAGAGCTAATTAAACATCTGACAGATGAAGGCAAATTTTCTGAGTTCAAGTCTGATTATGGTTCAACATTAGTTACCGGGTATGCCAATATTAATGGGTTTAAGGTAGGAATATTAGCCAACAACGGTATTTTATTTTCCGAATCAGCACAGAAGGGTACACATTTTATTCAGCTATGCAACAATAGAAATATTCCTATGATTTTTCTACAGAACATTACAGGATTTATGGTAGGTAAAGAATACGAAAAACGAGGAATTGCTAAAGATGGTGCTAAAATGGTAAATGCTTTAGCAAATACAAAAGTTCCGTTTTTTACTATTATTTTAGGAGGAAGTTATGGAGCTGGTAATTATGCTATGGGGGGTAGAGCTTTTGGTCCCAGATTGCTTTTTTCATGGCCTGGTTCAAGTATATCGGTCATGGGTCCACAGCAAGCAGCTGATGTATTAGCAACAGTAAAAAAAGATCAAGCCAAAGCAACAGGTAGAGATATTTCAGAAGATGAACTAAAACTATTAAAAGAAAAAACTAAACAAGGCTTTGAAAAAGAAGCATCTCCATATTTTGCAACAAGTAGAATTTGGGATGATGGGATTATTGATCCTGCTCATACAAGAACCATATTAACATTAGGATTAACCATTGCACAAAATAAACAAAACAATACCTCAACGTACGGTATTTTCAGAATGTAAATATCTATGAAAAACATTAATTTCTACATTGAAGATCAAATTGCCTTTTTAGGCTTAAACAGACCGGAAAAAAGAAATGCTTTGAACAAGGGGATGATTGAAGAAATCATAAAAATCCTAAATGAGCAAAAATCCAATAGGGAGTTTAAAGTTCTCATAATTTATGGAGAAGATGATCATTTTTGTTCCGGAGCTGATTTAGAATGGATGAAAGAAGGCGTTTATCAAAGTAAATTGGAGAATATTAATGATGCCAAACTTTTTATTCAACTATTTGAAACCGTATACCATTTTCCAACCCCGGTAATTTGCGAAGTACAAAAATCGGCCTTTGGAGGTGCTGTTGGGCTGATGGCATGTTCCGACATTGTTTTAAGTGATATCGAATCAACTTTTGGTTTTCCCGAAGTAAAACTAGGAATTATTCCTGCTACCATTGCACCATATGTTCTTAACAAAATGGGAAGTGGAAATACCAGAAAAAGGCTATTAAATCCTGAACCTTTTTCGGCCATTGATGCTCAAAATGAAGGGCTCGTGCAATATGTAAATGACGATGGGAAACCAATTAGAAACAGGACTTTAAAGGTTGCTGAATCAATTTTAATGGGAGCTCCTGATGCTTTAATTCAAACAAAAGCACTAATAAACAGGTTAGATGAGAACATAGAAGATGAGGCTTCCTTACTGTTTTGTGCAAGAATGATAGCAAGTGCAAGAACTTCAGCTGAGGGCCAAGAAGGTGTAACAGCCTTTTTTGAAAAACGAAAACCATTTTGGAATAATGAAGAAAACGTACCATCAATTTAATAGGATACTTATAGCAAATAGGGGCGAAATAGCAGTTAGGATTATTAAAACTGCTAAAGAAATGGGAATTGAAACCATTGCTATTTACACCGAAATAGAAAAAGATTCTCTACACGTTGAAAAAGCAGATTTAAAAGCATTGTTAGTAGGTTCATCACTTGACGAAACCTATTTAAATGCCTCACAAATAATACATTTGGCCGAAAGATATAAAGCTGATGCCATCCATCCGGGTTATGGTTTTTTATCTGAAAATGAAAATTTTGCTCGCCTATGTCGAGAAAATAATATTGTTTTTATTGGACCATCACCTGAACAAATAAAAATGATGGGTAATAAGGATGAGGCCAATAAAATTGCTGAAACATGTAAAATACCTTTACTAAAGAAAGTAAGAGGTTCAATTCCTCAAATGTTAATCGAGGCTAAAACACTCAGCTTACCAATTTTGATTAAAGCTGCAGCTGGAGGTGGTGGTAAAGGAATGAGAGTGGTTAGAAAGTTTGAAAATCTGGAAAAAGAAATTCAACGAGCAGCAGATGAAGCACAAAGATACTTTGGAAATCCATCAGTTTACATTGAAGAGTATATAGAAAATCCAAGACATATTGAGGTACAAATACTAGCTGATCATTTTGAAAACACCATACATCTGCACGAAAGGGAATGCTCCATTCAACGTCGTCACCAAAAGGTAATTGAAGAAGCGCCCGCACTCAACTTAAATGACAAGACAAAACAAAAAATAATTGACGATTCATTAAAGCTAGCTAGGCAAATTGGATACACAAATGCTGGTACAATTGAGTTCTTAGTTACCGAGGAACAAAAACACTATTTCCTGGAGATGAATACCAGAATTCAAGTGGAGCATCCTGTTACTGAAGAAATAACAGGTGTAGATATTGTTAAAGAACAAATACTCATTGCTTCCGAAATGCCATTGTCATACAAACAGGAAGACATTACAATTTGCGGTCATGCCATAGAAGTAAGAATTTATGCCGAAGACCCCGAAAACAATTTTACTCCTTCGTTTGGACAAATAATAGGTACAAATGTTCCCTCCCACCCTAATATCAGAATTGATGGAGGTTCACAACCTGAAGAAAACTTAAATCCCAACTTTGATCCTTTATTAAAGAAAGTAATTGCTAGTGGGAAAAGCAGAAAATATGTTATTCAAACACTAAAGAATTTTTTAACCAGTTATGCTTTATTTGGAGTAAATTCTAATCGTGAATTTTTAATACAAGCTTTAAAGGACAAGGATTTTCAAAATGGAAAGTACTCTACCTCATTTTTTGAAAACAAAAAAGAATATTTACTATCTCAAAAGCCCATTTTAAGTGGAGAATTAGATGCAATTGTAGCTGCATTCGTTGTTTTAAAAAACTATGCTAAACAATCTAAAAGTAATCCTTGGTATGAATTAGGTTATTGGCGTCAAACTCAACATCATCAAATTTACTTCGATAACTATAAACTTACTATAACTGTACTTCAGGTAAACTCAGAATCCATTACAATTCAAATAGATGACGAACGCCCCTTTGAAATTACCTGCATTAGGATTGAACAAAATGAGCTTTCGTTCATTATTTCTGGAGTACATTTTTTAATTAACTACATAGTTGGTAAAGATGGATTTTTTTACATCCAGCATAATGGTAGAAAAATTACTATTGGTGATAAACCCAAAAGAATAAAACAAGCAAAAAGCTATGAGGATCTTGAATCTATTAAACATTTAAAAGCTCCTATGCCAGGTAAAATAATAGATATTCTTGTAAAAGAAGGAGAAAAGATTAAAAAGGGGAATCCTTTAATGATTTTGGAAGCCATGAAAACAGAAAACAGCATCAATGCATGGAAGGATACCAAAATAACCAAAATACCTGTAGGGAAAGGAGAACAAGTAAGTTTAGACCAATTATTGATAGAAACTGAATAACATTAGCTGATTAATTATTAAGTGAAAGGTAGAAGGGGGAAAAGGTGGAATATGAAGTTTTGGATTACAGAATTCTGAGTTGAGATTATTTTGAATATAATACGACAGTAAATTAGTCTTGATACTTTATACCTGATACTTGTGTCTGTTAGACCAATGACTATTAGCTATTGACCAATTAAGACCAATAACAATTAAAACTAACATACTTATTTAATGACACCATTTTATAACAACGAAAAAGAAGATTTTAGAAAAAAAGTAAGAGTATTTGCCGAAAAAGAAATAAAACCTGTTGCCCAAGAGTTAGATGCTAACGAAACATTCTCGGTAGAATTAACTCAAAAGATGGGACAAAATGGATTCTTTGGTATTGATATCCCTAAAGAATATGGTGGCCAAGGCATGGATACTTTATCATATATTATTGCTGTAGAAGAAATTGCCCGAGTAGACGGCTCACAAGCAGCTACAATTGCAGCTCATAACTCTTTAGGTGCATCTCCCATTTATCTTTTTGGAAGCGAAGAACAGAAAAAAAACTTACTCCCAGGTTTACTTAACGGGAACAAACTTTGGGCTTTTGGTTTAACCGAAGTAAATGCTGGATCTGATGCACGAGGTGTTGAATCAATTGCTACAAAAACTAATAATGGCTGGGAAATTAGTGGTAAAAAAAGATACATTACTAATGGTAGTAACGAGTTAATGGATGGAATTACAATATTGGCACTAACCGGCGAAAAAAATGGTAAACCCTCCTACTCTACTTTTATAGTTAAAAAAAATACGCCCGGTTTTTCTACTTGTAGAACTTTAGGAAAAATGATGTGGAGAGCCTCTGATACAGCAGAAATTACTTTAGATAAATGCCAGGTGAAGGATTCTGATATATTAGGAGAAAAAGACAAAGGGTTATCTCAAATGCTTAAAACTTTAGATGGAGGAAGATTATCTATTGCAGCAATGGGATTAGGATTAGCTCAAGGTGCTTTTGAAATGGCTCTAGCTTATGCAAAAGAGCGTAAACAATTCGGGCAGTCTATTTCTAGCTTTCAAAGTATTCAGTTTAAGCTAGCCGAAATGGATATGAAAATTGAATTAGCCAGGAACACATTATATAAAGCATGTTGGTTAAAAGATAACAACCAACCTTTTGGTAAAGAAGCTGCTATGGCCAAATTATATTGTAGCGAAGTAGCTGCAGAAGTTTCTGATGAAGGTGTACAAATATTTGCTGGAGCTGGTTTATTTAAAAATCAAGATATCGAACGATTTTATCGTGATCATAGAATACTTAGAATTGGAGAAGGAACAACTGAAATACTAAAATTAGTTATTTCGAGAAGTTTAGGCATTTAGTTTATATTTTAGGGTAATTTTTGAGTAATTGTCGTTAAACTTTCTTTTTTTTACCATATGGAAGATAGAAAAAAAGATCATCTGCATTTAGCTTTTGAAGCAAAGGTTGGTAGGGCTCAAGCTGATCCCCGATTTATGTACGAACCTATGTTATCAGCTCATCCTAATGGAGAGATTAAACCAATTTCTTTTCTGGGCAAAAGGATGAATTACCCATTCTGGATTTCTTCAATGACTGGAGGGACTGCCCGTGCTGGTGCAATAAATGCCAAGCTAGCCAAAGTAACAGGAGAATTTGGTTTAGGCATGGGATTAGGCTCTTGTAGGGTTCTTTTTGAGTCGGACGACCACTGGAATGATTTTAAAGTACGCAATTACATATCTGAAAATTACCCATTTTATTCAAACTTAGGTATTGCTCAGCTAGAAAAACTACTTGAGAATAAGGAAGCCAGAAAAATTGACTATCTCAACGAACAACTTAAAACTGATGGAACTATTATTCATATAAATCCATTGCAAGAAGCATTTCAACCTGAAGGAGATGTTCTTAAACGACCTCCTATTGAATGTATTCAGGAAGCTATTGAAAAAATCGATTCTCCAATTATTGTTAAAGAAGTAGGGCAAGGCATGGGCTATAACAGCTTAAAAGCTTTACTCTGCTTAGATATTGAGGCAATAGAGTTTGGTGCACTTGGGGGCACTAACTTTACTAAACTTGAGCAAATGCGAAGAGTTGAAAACACTTCTATATATGAAAGCTTTACCAATATTGGTCACACAGCAGAAGAAATGACATTAATGGTAAATAAAATTGTTGAAGAAGGACAGACCAAATGCAAGCAAGTTATTATTTCGGGAGGTATCCATTCAATCTTGGATGGATATTATCTAAGTAAAATATGTAAACTACCTGCAATAATAGGAATGGGTTCTGCTTACTTACAGTACGCTCTAAAAGATTATACTGAGCTTCAGAATTTTGTTAAAAACATGACATATGCTTGGCAACTAGCAGAATCTTATTTAAAGGTTAAGGAGTAGAAATAATTGTCCTCCAATTAACTTACATAATCTATCTTGGTGTTTAGTGTAATTGTTTTTATTTTATAGTCTGGCAACCAACCTGTTAAAATGCCAAATATCAATCTTTTTAGTTCATTGGGATTATATGTTCCATGCTTAACTCTTGTTCCGTAATAATCGTTTTCAACGATTCTTTTAGTTAGTTCTCTAAGTTTTTTAGCTGGTAATGATTTACCAAATTTGCTACACAAATAGATGATTAATACCGAACTTAAAAACATAGGTAGTCCAATCATCCAATGCTTTCCAAAAACAAAGGAGAAAGAAACACAAGCAGTAAGTAAAAACAAAAGAAATATGCCCACAGGGGGCTCTAATCTAGGCACCCTCAATTCAAAATTATCAAATATTGCTTGCCATTTCTTTCTTCTGTATTTATATGGAAATAATTCTTTCAACTTGGTATTAATATTTAATTCATGCTTATCTATGTTCATACCTTCTTACTACAAATACCTAAGTCGAAAAAAAAGCAATTTGATTAGAACACTCCAAACCTTCTTTAAAATCTAATTTAGAAATAACTAGATCTATTATTTGTTGAATTGATTGATAATTCCTAATCTCATCAAAAGAGAATTTTATTCGAAAAGATTCTTCAATCCTACCTAAAAGATCTGCATAATCTTCACTTTCTATTTTTAAAAATTCCATTATTTACTCCTTATAAAATATATCCAACCCTTATTGTATAAACTTCATAGACTTTATCAACCTGAAAATTAAAATATTATTAACTATCATTAGTTCTTAATATTTTTTCATTTGATCGAAAGTTTCCTAAACCTAAATTATCAAAAGAGTCAATATCATTTCTTTTTTCCAATCCTAGTCCTGAAAGAATTGAATTAATTGCCCTTTCTTCAATAGGTTCGTCTATGTATTCACATTTCTTATAATCCCAACTTGTTCTTGTTAATTTTGGCCCATCAAATACATTTCCTTTCGAATAAGATACAGCAGCTTGTACTCCAGTGCCACCAAAATATTCTGTTTCAATGTATGCAATTTTTTCTTTGTAAGAATTTTGTTTGAGAACAAGTTCTATTGATTTACTTAGTTTCTGAAATTCTTCAAATGCTGGATCACTACCAACATTGGCTAATTCATTCATATCATCAATAAGTTCTTCAGTCAAGGGTATCAAACTAAAACCTGAATTTAATCTAACTTTATGCGCATAAACCCAATTATCAGATAATTCTTTTATAACTTTCTCTTTTCCAATTATGCATTGAATATAATGCCCCATTTTAATTCTATTAAAAGATTAATTGTAAAATTTATTTTAGTTAGCATTAATCACTCAACAAACTTTACTATCCCTCCTAAATATCTATTAAAATCAATTCTTTGGGGAGATGAGTTTAAACATACAACGATCATATTTTTATCTGGAAAAATAGCAATAATTTGTCCTCTGTATCCTTTGGCAAAATAGACATTTCTTGGCAGGTCAGGGAAAAAATAACCCGAGCTATTTAACCAAAATTGTGCTCCATATTTACCCTCTGACTTTTTAGCTGGTGTTCTTGTGTATTTTACCCATCCATCTGGTAATATTTGTTCTCCATTCCATATACCATTATTTAAATACAGCATTCCAAACTTAGCCCAATCCCTTGCTGAACAATACCCATAGGAGGAGCCAATAAAATTACCTGAAGCATCAGTTTCAATTAAAGAAGAATTCATTCCCAACTTATCAAATAATTCCTTTTGAGGAAATTGATAATAGTCTTCGTATTTATCAAAATATGATCTTAATAAACCCGAAATAATGTTAGTAGTACCTGAAGAGTACTCCCAAACCGAATCTGGCTTAAATTCAACCTCCTGATCATTTGCATAAGAATAAACATCACTTTCTACATAAAGCATTCTGCTTACATCCGATAATTTTGTCTTACTATAGTCCTCATTCCACATTAATCCGCTACTCATCTGTAACAAATTATGCATGGTAATATTTTTACGATCATCATTACTCCACTCTTTTATCGGTGCCGGCTTATAAATATCAATTACCTCCTTTTTTACTAATATTCCTACAAGAGCATTAGTCAACGATTTTGTCATGGACCACCCTAACAAAGGAGTGTTTTCTGTAATTCCTTCCGCATACTTTTCTGCTATAATTTTACCATCCTTAATTATCAATACAGCTTTTGAAGTTTCATTAAATTGATCTTCAACATATTTTCTAATTCCTTCAACATCGCAATTTATTAATGTACAATCGTTAGCCAACACCTCAAAAGCTGTATATTCTTCGTTATTACCTAAATGAACAACTTCTCTTCCTGCTGTTTCCTTATAACCATCCAGATACAAAACAACACCTTTACCTTTTTCGAAAATTGCTTCCTGCGAAACCAATCCTAAAATGGAGCTTTTTACCTTTTGTCCTGAAAGGTCTACTTCAATACTTACTTTATTAAAAGGAAATGCAGTTAGTTCCATTTGCTGCACCCTTTCCTTGCTCATGCCTTCAATAAAAACACCCGAACACATTAACTTTGCAGAATACCCACAAGCTGCTTTTAACATTGGGTAAATAACAACAAAAGCTGTTATTAAAATAAGAATTAATACTATCGAAGTAATCCTCGCTATTTTTCTAATCTTTTTCATTGTTTGAAAACGAATTAATTAACAGATAATGTGCCTTATATAAACATAAGAACATAGTAAAATGAACCTTCAATAAAGATTGAAATTTAAATATTTTGATTACTAAAAAAAAGAATTCGACTCTATTGTTCTAAACTTTTTTATTTACATCCTGTTTCTACTATTAAAAATCAATAGTAAAAATGGTAGCTGGATTTTCTAAGTTGGATGTAGAGGAAAAAATTAATGAATTAATAAAAAATGGTTATTTATCAGAGGATAATAAAAAAACATTACACTCCCACCAACACACTAATTTTCAAGATATTTACAACCAATTTTCTGAAAATACTATAAGTAACTTTTTTATTCCATATGGGATTGCTCCCGGATTTATAATAAATGGTAAAAGCTATGTTATTCCAATGGCTATCGAAGAAAGTTCGGTAATTGCTGCCGCATCTAAGGCTGCCAAGTTTTGGAGTAATAATGGAGGTTTTAAAACAAAGGTGATTTCTACAGCTAAGGTTGGTCAATTATTTTTTTCTTCTGAATGGAATTTTGAAAACCTTATAGAATTAATGTCCCAAATTAAAGAAGTACTGCGGAAAAGTGTTTCCTACATTACTCGAAACATGGAAACTAGAGGTGGTGGTATTTCTGGTTTTGAACTCGACTACGACAATGAAATTGATACCTATTGTCTGATGATAGAATTTGAAACCATAGATTCCATGGGAGCTAACTTCATTAATTCGTGCCTGGAAACAATGGGTAGTGAATTGGTTAATTTTTTAAAGGCAAGAGATACCACTAAGCATACAGAAATTAGTATGGCTATTCTTTCCAATTATACACCACATTGTTTGGTTGAATGTAAAGTAACTTGTAAAATAGATGCTTTAAGACCTTATAGTGGTAATTATTCTCCTCATGAATTTGCTCATCGTTTTAAAAAAGCCGTACTAATTGCCGAAAAAAATTCTTCGCGCGCAGTTACTCATAACAAAGGTATTATGAATGGTATTGATGCTGTAGTTATTGCTACAGGAAATGATTTTAGAGCTATAGAAGCCGGGGTACATGCTTATGCTTCAAAGTTTGGCAAATACTCTTCCTTAACAAAAATTAATGTTGAAAAAGATCATTTTGAATATACGCTAACCATACCTTTGGCGTTAGGAACAGTTGGAGGATTGACTAAACTGCATCCTTTAGCAAAATTATCGTTAGAACTTTTGGGAAACCCTTCAGCAAAAGAACTAATGGCAATTACAGCAAGCGCTGGCATGGCTAATAATTTTTCTGCTATTGCTGCTTTAGTCACTTCAGGAATTCAAAAAGGACACATGAAAATGCACTTATCAAATATTTTTTCTACATTTAATGCAACAGAAGCTGAAATTAATAAAGCTCTGGAACACTTTAACAACAACACAATAAGTCACTCTGCTGTTAAAATGTTTCTTGATGAAATAAGAAATAATAAGACAACACATAAATTATAACCTTTACCTATAACACCAGGAAACAATTGGCAATGTGACACATAGTGCTGAAACAACTGAATGGTAATGAATAACAAAACTCAGTCAGCAATTTTTTCATCCAGAGGTAATGGTAAGTTATTACTTTCTGGAGAATATGTTGTGCTTAAAGGTGCTAAAGCGTTATCAATTCCATTAAAACTAGGTCAAACATTGGATGTATATGAAGATAGTGAGACTTTTTTTTCGTGGAAAGCAACGCACCCTAAAGGGCAATGGAATAAAGTAAAATTTAACGATAAACTTACTATTACAAGCTCCACTGATGATAATTTTGCGAAACTATTACAAAAAATTCTCAGGAGCTCAATCAAATTAAGTTCGTTAAAACTGAAAGATTTAATTGGTAAAAAGGCAATAACTCATTTAGAGTTCATGCCGGAGTGGGGACTTGGAAGTAGCTCTACATTAATATATAACCTTGCTACTTTTTTCAAAATAAATCCTTACGAACTATTAAAAGCAACTTTTAAAGGTTCTGGCTATGATATTGCAAGTGCAGGAATACATAAGCCCATTTTCTTTTTACTAGTTAATAAAGAACCCAGAAGTGTTGAAATAAGCTTTAATCCTCCTTTTAAAGAAAACATATATTTTATTTACAGTGGAAATAAACAAAGTTCAAGATCATCGATTAGGAAACTAGATAAAAAAAACATCACCTCAGAGGATGTTAATCAAATAAGTGCAATTTCTACTTACATGTCTGTATGTACAGATTTAAAAGAATTTCAGGAACTTATTGCAGAACACGAAAAAATAATTGGAAAAATAATTGGAAAAAATCCTATTGCAGAAGAACATTTTAATGACTTTGATGGTTCTATCAAATCATTAGGAGCTTGGGGAGGAGATTTTATTATGGCTGTAACCCATAAACCAGAGAAATATATATATGATTATTTCAGCGGTAAAAATCTGAAAACCATATTTAATTATGATCAGATTGTTTTAAACAACTCTCTTTAAGCACATTGTAACACATTAACTTAAGCTCTTATTTTTTAATAATATTTGCAAGAAAACGCCATATACTACGTTATGCTTGCCAGGAAAATACTCATTTACACAAGTTAAATTGCTTTTTTCTGGTTTAGCTAACCTTGTCTTTGTCGCTTTCTTATAAAAGACATTGAATTATCAGGTTTTTCATGCGGACACTAAATAGGAATGAATAAACAAGAATCTAGCTATTTATCAAAAAGGGGCTTGGCTAATTTTAGCTGCCCTTCAAATATTGCCATTGTTAAATATTGGGGTAAAAAAGACATTCAAATACCTGTTAATCCTTCGCTAAGTTTTACATTAAAACATTCTGTTACAAATACCTTAATACATTATAAATATTCTCCAAATCAGAGTAATATAGACTTTTCGTTAGTTTTTGACGGTAAAGAAGAAAATAACTTTAAGAAAAAATTAAAAGTTTTTTTGCAAAGAATACTCGATATCTTTCCTTGGATATCTAATTATTATTTAGAAATAAAAAGTAGTAATACATTTCCCCATTCGTCTGGTATTGCATCATCTGCAAGCAGTTATGGAGCATTGGCTTTATGTTTGGCCAAAATACATTTTGAAATAACAGGTAAAAAACTTGAAGATGCTGAAATATCAAATATAGCACGCTTAGGTTCTGGTAGTGCAAGTAGATCAATATTTGGAGGCTGGAATAGTTGGGGAAGCTCATTTTTAAACAACAGCAGTAATTTATACGCCAATAATATCAATGAAATTATTCACTCTTCATTTCTTGATATACAGGACACAATTTTAATTGTACGTAAGAGTAAAAAAGCTATAAGCAGTACAGTTGGGCACCAGCTAATGGAAAATCATCCTTATAAAGAAGGTAGAATTAAACAAGCAAACAACAATCTGGCAAATGCTATTGCTGCCCTAAAAAAAGGTGATTGGAAAGAATTTGTAGTTATTTCAGAATCTGAAGCTTTAAGCCTTCATGGTTTAATGATGAGTTCTAATCCTGGTTATACACTATTAGAGCCCAACTCACTAAATATTGTTCAACAAATTAGACAATTTAGAGAACAAAAAAACATACCCATCTGTTTTACAATTGATGCAGGACCAAATATTCATGTTTTGTACCCTAATACGAACAAAATAGAGGTTCAGGAGTTTATCCAATGCGAATTATTGAGATACTGTGAAGAAGGAAGTTTTATTAACGACGAGGTTGGATTAGGCCCAATTGAAATAAACAATTAAATGTCTTTAAGTAAGAAAAATAATATATTCTACTCAAAAGTACTTCTTTTTGGAGAATATTCTATACTATTAGATTCTAACGGATTGACCATTCCATACTCCCATTTTAATGGATCCTTAAGTTTTATTAATTCATCTGGATATACCGATTTAGATTTTGCAAAAAAATCAAATAATCACTTAAAAGAATATTGTAAATATCTAAAAAAGGAAGCTTCAGAAATAATTGATACAAAAATACTTAATTCTGATATTGAAAAGGGATTATTCTTTGAATCTTCGATACCTGAAGGATATGGATTAGGAAGTAGTGGTGCCTTAGTGGCTGCTATATATAAGAAATACGGAATAAATAGAATTGCACCCAAAACAGATTTAACAAAAGAAGAAACACAAGTTCTTAAAGAAACCCTTTCAAAACTTGAATCTTATTTCCATGGAAAAAGCTCAGGAATAGATCCTCTTTTGTGCTACCTAAAACAACCTCTTTTTATTAAGGATCAAAAAAACATTTCATCCATTGGTATTTCTAGAGAAAATATAAAATCGGATGATGCTGTTTTTATTGTAAACACTAAGCAAACTGGCAAAACTGCGCCCTTGGTAGATTTATTCATGAAAAAATGCTTAAATCCTAAATATATTGAGCGCATTAAAAACGAACTTATACCTACAACAAATAAATGCATTCACTCTCTACTTACAGGAGATATTAGTGGATTTTACAAAAATTTAAAACAACTCTCCAAGTTTCAATTACAGTATCTTAAAGAAATGATTCCTGATGAGTTCCTAAAATATTGGGAAGATGGAATTTCTAAAAACGACTATCTTCTGAAACTCTGTGGTTCAGGAGGCGGAGGATACTTACTAGGCTTTACCCGTAAATTTAGCAAGGTAAAAAAAGAATTATCCGAAAAAGGTCTTGAGGTTATTCCAGTATACCAAGAGTTTTAAAAAAATTTGTAATGTTCGTAAAGTTGAAAGTTTGAATGTTATAGTAGTTCTTGAAGTCAATTTTTTTTACTAAAGCTCATGTCTACTCCCATTTTACGAACTCTTTCCAACCAATCATAAATCATGGCTGTATTGTATTTGGAATTTCCATCCTTATCCTTTGCTTTTTCCAGAGCCAAAGCCATCAAGGCATATTCATTCTCTAAGTAAGTATTGAAAACACCTTGATCATCTGTATTAATAGATACTATGAGTTGAGGACATTTATTAAGTTCATTAGGCTCGTAGGTAAGTCCCAGGTTATAAAAGTTTAAGATAGGATGCTTGTCGTATCTCTTAAAGGTTCCGATTAGTACATTAGAACTAGGGTTACATTCAATAGAAATATGCCTGTCTCTAAGTTCTTGCTGCATGTACCGTTGAATAATTCCCATGGCTTCGATGTATTTGTTTTCTACGATAAAAACATCGTTTTTAGCTCCTTTTTCTTTAGCTTCAGGGTCAAAATGATACGCTATGTATAATTGTTGCATTTTATGATCATGCCTAAAAGAATCTCTGGGATATTTTGTTCCTATTAAGGCATTGTCATATTCTGTTAAACATAACTTCTCCTTGTACTCACCAGAAGCATATAAATACGGATCATCGCCTCTTAAAGACCAAGCATGGTAATAGGATACATGATCACATTCTAATTTTTGTAAATGTCCATATATTTCATGGAATAATATATTAAACATTTTTATTAACGAACCTTGCAATGAAGAATATTCGTTCATTCCATATTTGGTTAATCTTGATATCATCCAAGCATAATTATCCAATAATATATGCTTTGGCACTAATATCTGGTGTCTTTTTACAGAGTAATACTCTTTAGGATTAATTCCCAAGGCTAAGGCATGCCCAATTCTATCCCCATGTTCCAGCTCAAGGAATTTTATGGCTTCATCTATTGTTCTTATACCATCAGCTATATCATAAAAGTCTTCACCTGCATGATATGTAGCTCGTAGCTTTGGAATATTATTATTGTATAAAAAAGGATTTCTTCTGGTTTTAGGTCGATGGTTTTTTAAAAATCTATATGCACATGCAAATACTTCTGGTCTGGCATCAAATTCACTGGCAGCTGCATCTATTCCATATATTTTCTCAGCTATTTCATTCCCTTTATTTCTCAGCTCTGCAATTGCTAGGGCTTGCGATTTAATTATCCCTCTGAGTCCAGCATCTCTTGGCTTAACCAAGCCAATTATTGAAGATTTAAAGTAACTTCTATCTTTTGTTTTTATAAAATGAAGAACATGGAAATGTTCTGGGTTATTTTTTCTTTTATAATTGCTATCAGAATATTCAGAATGGCTGTAGCAAGCTGGATGGTTATTCTCTATAAACTTTGCTATCTTAGGAGGTAATTGCTTGCAATTAGCTTTATGGTTAATAAAAGGTTGAGAGGCTTCTCTTAGGGCACTTTCAAGTCTAGGCACAGTAGTTTTGGGACTAATACGAGATTCTAGCGTATTGATATACTGGTTAGATTGAGAGGTTTTGACGGCAAAACTATTGATTAAGTTCTTGGTAAAAAAGTTATCGTAAAGAAATATTTCTTTGCGCGACTGGTATAAATCAAAGTTATCGAATCCAACACGTTCATTCAACTGAATGATTTCTGGTCTGAACTTTTCTTTTATCAACAAGTAGGCATAAAATAATCCTCGGTATTTATATAGTTTATGATTTTTACTATTTTCCTTAAAGGATCGGAAACAATTATATAAAAAGTAACGCTCACCACACAGTATAAAATTATCGGAGTTGTAATTTTTATCGTTTAAGCTTAGCTTTTTAACTATAGTATAATCGGGGCGATAGATACCTTTGTTAGTTCTAATGGGGCAACCAAACTGAAATTTCAATAAGTTAATCTTGTTTTGCACATGCTGTATTTGCGAAACCATTTCGTGTGATTCATCCTTGGTTGAATCATTTTTTAAAATAGTTTGTAAATATGATACATCATCGTTATCAGTAAAAATATGATCTATATCTATCAATAAAGAAAAAAGCTTTGCCCGAATTATAGCTGCTTTAATTACATAAAAATACAGCTGCAACTTCTCAGCATCCTCCTCCCTAGAGCCTCCATCCAACAAACCATCTTTAAACAATTGCCTAAATTGTGGAAGCCGGTTTTCAATATCATTCATTATAGCAATCCACGATAACTGACTATGAGGAGCAGATCCCTTAAGATGAAAATGGTTTTCTGCAAGCCCTTTTGATAACAATTGCTTAATATGGTTATTATTACTTTCAATTACCGGACGCCATGAAAAGTAGGTTCTTTTATTATTATATTTTAAATCTTTATGAGCAAAAAAGTTAGTTGTAAATAAATCCTCCCCCAATTTATTGGATGATATTCTCCACCTAAGTAAATGCTTATAATTCACCTTAGGGTCGCCACTTTCATCCACCAATACCTGGTGCGTAAACTGATACAGCAAGTTAAAAATCCTACGTTCTTGTGACTTCTTTTCCTTGGTATCTCTTGACCAATCTTCTTTTATCTTATCAAATAAATTTGAAATTTCGTTGTTGGAACTATAATCCAAACTCGATTTTGCATTCTGCAAAAAGCTCTCTCTATTAAACTCATATTTTTCCCATTCTCCCTTTAAAGTAATTTTTATAACCTTATCAGGATTAATGTTACGAAAGTAAATATCTAAGGAAGCACGTAGATTTTTCATAATTTTAGTTTTTTAAAGCATCATTAATTTCACCCTTTATTTTTGATTCCTTATTAAGAATTTTACTAATTATCATGCATTCCCTTGGTTTACAAATATTAAAAGCATTAAAATTATCGATAATATATCTTATTTTGGAAAATAGAGAATGAATACTATCAAAATAATCTTGCTTAGAACTAATATTTATTATCTCTAAATTATTTATGACATATTCCCATAATTCTATATTATTAAAAGGCAAAGAAAAAAAGGTATCTGACTGCGGATTTTCTTCGGAATGATAGCAGTTATAAATAAATGTAAAAATATTAATATAGGCATCTACTACTATAGAAGTATCTACATTGTCATAAAACTTAACATGTAATTTTGTCCTAAAATTTTCTTCTTTTAAATCAATTTCTTGCGGTATATATATATTTTTTTTAATCCAGTTATTTATTTCTTTATCACCATCACCATCACCATCGTTTTTTATTTTATACTGGATTAGATTTTTAGAGTTATCATCTAGTATTAATTCTCTTTGATTAGGATTAAAAATGGTTCCATTGATTATTCCTTTGATATTATCTATCGCATCTTGCTTGTTACTTTCATCCTTAGTTGCAATTTCCCTCAATAGGTTAAGTGATATAGAATAAAATATATTAATGGCTGCCACTACTCTTTTTATGGTATCATCATGGAAGGAACGGTTAATTTGCGATTTAAAAAAAAGTAAATCTCCATAGGATACATTTTCTGCAATATTGGTTCTATCAGTAATATACTTCAACTCTTCATTTTCTAGAAGTTTCTCGTAATGATCCTCATAACCTTTGTGCGTTTTTAATATTTCAGAAATCGAATTAATAATGTACTTATTTACATTGGTATAAGGTCTGTCTTTAATGGTTAAAAAGAAAGATAAAAAAGTTGCAGGGATATTGCTTTTAATCCAATAATTAAAAAAGTAGTTTTCAAAACGTATAAGGTTTTCTAGTTTATCCTTATTACCCATTGAATCCAACATTTTAATAAAGGAAACAACACCTCTTAGGTCTTTGGGTATAATATAGTGATACCCGTGTTTATATGGTACAAAACAAATGTTTGTTTTCTTGTAAATGATTTTTAATATACTTTGTTCCAAATTTGCTTTTTTATCTAATTCTATTGGCTCAATGTCTTTATAATCTTCTGCTTTCTCTTTCTCAGTCTTATCAGAATCAATGATAGTTTTTGCATTTTTTACATGTAACCTAAAGTCACCTTTTTCTAAGTTAACATTAGGTAAAAACAGTCTCCTCTTCATTGGAATCAGCTTCAATGTATATTTGGTAGCAATTTCTTTAGGGTTTTCACAAAGATGCTCAATGGGTTGTTTTTGCAGAAAGGTTTGAAAGTTTTTTATTACATCCTGGGTTTTGACATCCACAAACTGGTCTATTTTTATGGCCATTAAAATTAACACCTGTGGAATCATCAAATACTTGCGGATTTGTTCGGCCATTTCACAAGCATTTTTTACGTTCTGATCAAAGTCATCTACAGGAATAATTAAAACGCTTTTATTTTTTGCTTTATTAGGGTGTACAAAGTCCAAATAGGACTGAATAAGTTCAGATAGGTTTTCCTGAAGATTGGTTCCTTCCGATAAATTACTTAGCGCCTCCAAAGGTTCTCCATCGTATTTATTTTTTACATCTCCATCACTTATGGTTTTTAGATTTTTATATACTTTCTGAAAGGCATCCAGCACTTTTCTTTTGTCTTCTTGGTCTTCGTTAAAACCACTATTTTCCGCATGTTTTACAAACCTATTAAACAATTCGGCTATAATAACCTCAATAATGTTCTGGTTTTCTTCGAACCTAGTAGGATCAATAGCCCTTAAAGAATGATATTCTATACCTTCAATTTTTTCAGCACTACCATTATCGAACCAATCTTTCTTTTTAAATTTAACAAGTGCTTGAGCCATGGTAATCATGGCAGATGTCTTACCTGTCCCTCGCTCTCCTACAAAAGCAACTATATTGTTGTAATTAATTTCTTCCCTTTTAAAAGTATCGTGATTATTATCTACAGTAGTTTTTTCAGTTGAACTTTTAGCCCAAATGACTACTTCAGCCACTTGCTCAGCAGCTTTTTCATAAATGCCTTTAAAAAAGGAATCTTTTAGTTCTTCTGGTTCCTCAATAATTAGTTTGTATTCTTTGGCAATATCAATCTTTAAAGTCTTCATTATAGGTCAATTAATTATTTATTTAACAAAACCTAAAGATAGATTTATCCGTTTCATATGACATTTTAAGTTTTATAAAAGGAATAATACTTTACATAAACATGAAATAAATGTGTCTTAAAGGCTATGCTTCTATTTTTATGATTTTAGAATGTTTGAATTAAAACAATCCTATCTGTTCTCTTCCCAGATTTTTAGTTATATTGAAGAACCAATTCTTAACCACATAACTCTTCAAAGGTTTCTGATGAGTCAAGAACGAGTACTATCGAAAGAATTACCAACCCCGCACTGTTGGACCTTATCACAGCATATATAAACTAATTGACAAAAGCCAATATACTACAAGAAAAGCAAAAAAAAACTCTAAATCGCTATCACAAGAAGCAATAACTGCTATAAACGAAATTTATAATGAAATAATTAGCATTTGCAAAATAGCAGCTTGCTATTACCTTTACGGACTAATAAAATATGTAATTTATTCTTTGTTAAATTTATTTCAATATACGAAGCTACCGAAATACGAAACAAAAAAACTTAGAAGGACAAGTAGGTTATTTCGAAAAGGTTGCCTAATGATTATATTCTGCGATTTAGTTTATATGTTGCCGCATTATTTATTAAGGAGAGTACTCAAAAATTTATACCAAAACAAACTACCTTAAAGAGAGAAACGTGTTAAATGTCTGATTTAGGCAAAAAATTTCCTTCTGCAGTTAAATTTCTTAACAAATATCAAGATTTTATCAAGGATAGAATTGTTTTCTTTAGCCATTCAATTTATTATAAAATTATTATATAGCTAACTAAAAAACTATCGTTTAAAATGAGTAAAAAACTATGTATTATACTATCCTTTATTTTAATATTAGGACAGCATGTAATTAAAGCTCAAAAAAATTATAATCAGGCCGATCCAATCAAAATGGGATACTTTCCTTCAAAAGCCAAACACTATTCTTTTATAGATGGGAAATTGAAAGATGAGCCATATATTGTAGAAGAGTTTTCTTACAAAGATGAAGGCAGTATAGTGATAAGAACTAAATCCCATACAGTTTCCTCTTCAAAAACAAGAATAACAACTTATAATCCTAATAAAAATTACAGTGAAACAGTTAAAAAATACTTTTTGCCTGAATCAAAACAATGGGTAAATCAATATAAATGGATTTACCGTTATGATGATACAGGATATAATTTCGAAAGAACTTCATATGAGTGGGTTAATGACGAATGGAAGATGACCTTCGGTTTTAGAAATATACAAGATTACAACGTAGATGGAAGTGTTCACTCATATATTTGGTATAGTTGGGAAGAAGATAAAGGTTGGATAGAAACAAGAGGATATAAAAATGAAAAGAATTTTAAAAATGATTTGTTGATATCTAAAATTAGATACACCAGAAGAGATAGAAAATGGATTCCAATTTATAAAATGGAGTATTATTATGATAACAACAATAGATTATCTTACAGTCTGGATTATAATTATGACAATGATAAACTTAATATTTCTTACAGAGAGGAATATTCTGGTTGGTTTATCTGGGATAAATCTAATATAGATAATAGTCATCCATACACTAAGATAGGATATAGCTACAAAGGTGATGGTGATATAAATGATTTGAACAATTATAATATCGACTATAAAGAAATTTTTACTTATCCCAATGGAAAAAAGGAAAACATACCATTACTAACTGTATTGAATAGTTATGATTGGAAAGATAAAGAATGGCAATTAGATTATCGCATAACCTTTGAAAAAGATGAAAATTACGAAAGTGTATTAGAAGAAGAACTTTCTAGTGAAGGAGAATGGTTACCTTATCTATATACAGAAGAATACATATCTGAATCCCTTGAATATAATATTGATAAGAGATATTCAAACGGAGAGCTTAGATCTGCTAAAAAAAGTACAACTGAATTTGATCGATTCAAAAATAGAACTGTTTCAAAATCTGAAATTGGTTATACAGAGAACAACTGGAACATTCATAATGCCAGCATATACGAAACTACCTATGATGATTATTCTTCCAGAATCCTTCAAATTGTATATAAAAATTGGTCATCCCAAAGTGAAGAATACATAAATAGCAATAAAATTGTATATGAGTATGATTCTACAAATATTCCTCGACTCAGTTCTGAGATTAAAGTTTATCCTACTTTGTTTAAAAATATATTACATATTCAATCCCCTAAAGAAGGAAGAGCTACTTTCTACGACTTAGCTGGTAACGCAATAAAAGTTATTCAGTTATTTACTGGTAAGAATACTTTTTTACTATCTGAATTGCAACCAGGATTTTACATCGTTAAAATTGATGGGGACTCCTATAAAGTAAAAAAACAATCAATGTAACAAGTGACTAAATTATGAATTTACAAATGTTAAAAAGACATAAATCTTAATGCAATAGAGCACTATTTTACTAAAATATGTAAAAAGTTATCTAAGGGCAACTTTAGTTAATTACAGAGTTACTTATTTTGTTAATTATTAACTAATCCAATTGAACGTAAAATAATCAAATTATGAAGAAAATATCTTTTCTTTTTCTAATCATCTTTATATTGGCAATGCCTTCGTGTACCGAAGATGAAAACAAGGATACAGATCCGAATGCAAATGAATTGAAAAATGAATTTATTAAAAAACAATTCATTCATGATGAAACAAAAGCTGATTTTCCTTATAGTTTCTATGTCCCAAAACAAGCAGAAGAAACAAATGAGAAGTTTCCACTTATTATAGCCTTACATGGCACAGAATATTTATTTAAGTTTGAAGAAGAATTCTTAACAGATGAAGCTTCTGGATACTTTGCACATGCATGGATAGAAAAACAAAATCAAGAAAAACATCCAGCTTACGTAGCTGCACCAAACTTACACACCAAACTCTGGAATGCTCATGATTCTTATATTGATGGTTGGACAACAAGTATTGTGGAAGGATTATTAAACCATATTTTAAGTACAAATAATCAAATCGACACAGATAGGATATACCTTGTAGGACAGAGTATGGGAGGAGCTTCAGTGTGGATAATTGGTGCAGAAATGAAAAAACAATTGGCGGCTATTATTTCTTTTGCACAAAGTTTCAGTGCTTCAAATCTTGAATTTCAGGAAGTCCTTCAACAGATTAATAATGATGACTTTAAAGAATTAGCGATTTGGGATTTTACTCATAAAAAAGACAATGTTGGAGGAGCAATCACCTCAAGAATGATGTTTGAAGTAATAGGTGAAAAAAGTTATGCAGATCCAGTTCTTACAAATTGGTATGGAAACATTCATTATAACCTGTCAGATATGGAAATTCAAGAAAAAATCACTTCCGGAAACAAGTTCTTTTATACGGAGTATGATTATGAATGCAATCAAGAATCATCTATGGGTAAAAATAGTGAATGTCATTATGTAGTCACACATGCTTTAAAAAACGATTTTGTTTTTGAATGGTTGTTCAAGCAAAATCTCGCCAACAATAAAAATATGAAATCGTTATGCACAGATTGATTCACCAGTTAAAAAGAAAGTAAAGATTAAATATATTGAATCCATAAAAAACGCCGCAATTGCGGCGTTTTATTTTATAGCTTGTAAAAATCTCTTACTTTTTTATCCCTTTAAATTGGTAATACTTTCTTCCAATGCTTTAATTTTAGCCTCAGCATCAGCTTGTTTTTGCTTTTCAACGGCCACCACTTTTTCCGGTGCATTATTTACAAAGCGCTCGTTACTTAATTTTTTCATCACCGATTGAAGGAAACCTTTCTGATATTTTAATTCTTCCTCCAAGCGCGCAATCTCAGCATCTACATCCACTAAGTCCCCCATAGGAATAAAGTACTCGTTGGCTTTTACCATAAATGATAATGCGCCATTTACCTTCTCTGTTACAAAAGTAATTTCTTCTGCATTGGCCAATTTAGCTAAAACCGCATCAAAGGTTTTATCGTAATTTCCTGCATTATCCAAAATGCTTAAAGCGATGGAATCTTTGTTAGGAATATTTTTTTGCTTACGGATGTTTCTTACTCCTGCAACAGCTTCCTGCGTTAACTCAAAGGATGCCAATAGTTTTTCATCCACATCTGTCGCAACCGGCATTTCAGAAACCATGATACTATCCCCTTCTTTTCTGTCGTCAATTAGTTGCCATAATTCCTCAGTAATAAAAGGCATAAAAGGATGTAATAACTTTAAAACTTTATCACAGTAAGCTATTGTTGCTTTATAAGTTGCTCCATCAATTGGTTGCTGATATCCTGGTTTAACAATCTCCAGATACCAATTTGAAAAATCCTCCTTCAAAAGAGTATAAGAAGCCATTAAAGCATCCGAAATACGAAACTTGCTAAAGTGATCATCAACCAGCTTAATAACCTCATTTAGTTTATGACTGAACCACTCAATTCCTTTTGCTGCACTCTCTGGTTGAGCTATTGAATCATCTACTTGCCATCCTTTCACCAAACGGAAAGCATTCCAAATTTTATTTGAGAAGTTACGTCCTTGCTCCGTTAAACTTTCATCAAACAATAAATCTCCTCCGGCAGGTGAGCAAAGCAACATACCTACACGAACTCCATCTGCTCCGAATTTAGCCATTAAATCTAATGGATCAGGTGAGTTACCCAACTGCTTACTCATTTTACGGCCTTGCTTATCGCGCACCATTCCTGTAAAGTATACATTTTTAAATGGGAATGTACCTTTAAACTCATATCCTGCCATTATCATACGAGCTACCCAGAAAAAGATAATATCATGTCCGGTAACCAAATCACTGGTTGGATAATAATAGTCTATTTCATTTTTATTAGGATTAAAACCATCAAAAACAGAAATAGGCCATAACCATGACGAAGCCCAGGTATCTAATACATCCTCTTCTTGCTTTAAATCGCTAATTGTTAATTCTGGATTACCTGTTTTTTCCTGAGCAAGCTTAAGTGCTTCTTCTTCGCTTTTCGCAACTACAAACTCACCATTATTCAAATAATAAACCGGTATTCTATGTCCCCAGTATAGTTGACGAGAAATACACCAATCCTTTACATTCTCCATCCAGTGACGATATACGTTTTTGAATTTTGGAGGATGAAATTGTACATCGTCGTTCATTACTGCATCAAGGGCAACCTTGGCCATATCTTCCATCTTTAAAAACCATTGCGTGGAAAGTTTAGGCTCAATTACAGCTCCTGTTCTTTCGGAGCACCCTACTTTATTATCGTAATCCTCAACTTTTAACAGGTTACCTGCCTTTTGCAATTCAGGAATAATCTCCTCGCGAACTACAAATCGATCCTTACCAATAAATATTTCTGCATCATCATTTAGAGTTCCATCATCATTTAAAATATCGATACTTTCTAAATTATGACGCATTCCTATTTCGTAGTCATTTAGATCGTGCGCTGGCGTAATCTTCAAACATCCTGTACCAAATTCCATGTCAACATATCCATCCTCAATGATAGGAATTGAACGGTTAATTAATGGAACTAATACTTTTTTTCCTTTTAGATGCTTAAAACGTTCATCGTTTGGATTAATACAAACCGCAGTATCACCTAAAATAGTTTCAGGACGAGTGGTTGCAATAGTTACATGACCATCTTCTCCTTCAATTTTGTATAAAAGATAATATAGCTTAGAATGAACTTCTTTGTAAACTACCTCTTCGTCCGAAACTGCTGTTAATGCATCAGGATCCCAGTTCACCATACGAACTCCTCTATATATCAATCCTTTTTCGTAAAGTTTTACAAAAGTATCTATTACAGCATCACTTCTTGTTTCATCCAAAGTAAAACAGGTTCTGTCCCAATCACAGGATGCACCCAACTTCTTTAATTGATCAAGGATAATACCACCATGCTTGTCAGTCCATTCCCACGCATGTTTTAAAAACTCTTCACGCGTTAAATCTGCCTTGTCAATTCCTTCGTTTTTTAACTTATTTACCACTTTTGCCTCAGTTGCAATTGAGGCATGGTCGGTACCAGGAACCCAGCAAGCATTTTTACCCATCATACGAGCACGACGTACAAGTATATCTTGAATGGTATTGTTAAGCATGTGCCCCATATGTAAAACCCCAGTAACGTTTGGTGGCGGAATGACGACAGTATATGGCTCTCTATCATCAGGTTCCGAATGGAAAAATTTTTGCTCCATCCAATACTTATACCACTTGTCTTCCGTTTCGGCAGGATTGTACGTACTTGCTAATTCCATGTTTTCTTATCGATTTTTAGGTAAAAACTAAAGATTAAAGATTTGACTTAATATAAATACCAAATAAATATCCTTAAATCAATTGAATATTACCAAAAGTTTTCTTTTTTACAATTAAGCTGCAAAAATATAAATAATAAATACAAGATCGTTAAGACTAATTGGAATTTGGCTAAAGCTTATTTTTTTAAATTATTTGAAGTTCGTAGATTAAATTCTTTCCATCATATTTTCAGGTTTAGATAGTGATGAAAAACCAAATTGACTATATAGTCCATGAGCATCATTGGTTGCAAGTCCAATGCGTTTTACATTTTTTAATTCGTGATATTTTACAATCGCATCCATTAGGTACTTTCCTACTCCTTTCCCTCGGCACTCCTCAAGAACAAATACATCTAAAACCCAAGCAAACACAACCTTATCGGTTACAACTCGTGCAAAACCAATTTGTTTATTTTCATAGTATACACCAAAACATATTGAGTTTACAATAGAAAGCTTAACCTCTTCAAGTGTTCTATTTATTGCCCAATATGATCTGTTACTTAAATAGTCATGAATCATTTTTATATTAAGTCTGTCTTTATTGGTCGAAATTGTTAGATTATCAATTAATTGCATGGTAATTTATAATAAGAAATTTGACGAATTGGTTTAAAACCAAGAGATAAAGCTAAATAGTAAGAACTGGGATTTTCAGCTCTGCAAGCCCAAACAGGTTCATAATTATTCTGTAGACAATAATCGATTAGCGCCACACAGGCAAGTTTTGCTAGCCCTTTACCTCTGAAATCTTCATGAGTTTCTATTCCTAATTCCAACTTATTTTCATGAATAAAAGCTGCAAATGCTGTTGATACTGGCTTTTCTTTATAAAAAACAGAATAGGCTACTCCTTCTCTTTCAAATTGATCTTTATCACGATAAAAAAACTCAGGAATAACTGAACCTTTAATTTCATGAAAAAAATTACTGGATGTTCTTTTAACCATATAATCAGAATCAATACAACTATCTAATGCATTGAACTTATCTGGATTAAACTTAAAATTCACTCTCCCATTTAGTATTACCTTAGATTTGTCAGCTTTTTCATCCTTTATCAAATTTCCATTTAGCAATTCTTTTAAATTTTTATCCCAATTATCTGGATAAACCTGTAAGAACTCAACATTTGTTCTTATATTATCTTTATTAAGTAGGTAATTCTTAAGCTTAATGTTGAATTCATCCTTGTCATTTTCTCCCAATAACAATGACATGCCATATGGATGCTTTATCAAAAAGGTTTTAGGATCATCTTCATTATCAACATAAATGTCACCATCAACTTTTTGCTTTACTACATCCAAAGCAAACAAATTATTGATTTCTATTTTTCTAAGTGGTTCTAATACTTTAACATAAAGTCCTATATGTAATTTAATCATAACTAATCATTTAAGTCTTTATAGGTTTTCTGACAAGATTTCCCCAATTAGTTTAATGCCATTTGTTATCTCTTCTTCCCTACAACTAGAAATTGATAATCTAAAATGTACATTTGATGTTGTGCCTATAAAGCATTTACTTCCTTGAGTAACACTAACCCCTGCATTATAAAGCTTGTCAACTACTTCTGATTCTGGAATAGTTGAGTTCTTTAGTGTAAACCATATTAGGTATCCCCCATCTGGTTTGGTAAATGATACTATATCTGATGGTAAATATTTACGGCATGCTTGTAACGCAATTTGCATTCTCTTTCGGTATGTTCGATGCATTCGTTTTTTATGTAACTCATAATAACCACGATTACAAAACTCAAGTAAAGCTGCATGCGTTAGACAAACAGGTGATAACTCACTGATATACTTTAGTCTTGTTGCTTTTTCAATAATCTCTTTAGGTGCAACAATCCATCCTACCCTAACTCCTGGAAATAATACCTTCGAAAATGTTCCTAAATAAATCACAAGTCCATGCTTATCTATAGCCTTCATTGGTAATATGGCCTTTCCAAAATATTTCATATCCTCCTCAAATCCATCTTCTATTATTGGAACATTGTACTTAGCGCATAACTTTAATAATTTTTCTCTGTGCGAAAAAGAGGTAGTAATACCTGTTGGATTATGAAAAGTTGGAGTTGTATAAATAAACCGAGGGTTATATTGTTTTAATTTGTTTTCTAAATCATTTAAATCAATCCCATCCATATCCATATGAATACCAACGACATTTAAACCTATAAATTGAGAAAGTTCAATCATATTTGTGTAAGTTGGATTTTCTAAAAATATCACATCTCCCGGATTGGCTAGTATTCTGATTAATAGCTCTAATCCATTTTGAACGCCATTGGTAAGTAATATTTCTGAAGTATTTGTTTCTATACCATGAATACGCATATTCCTGGCAATAAAATCTCGAAGTGGTTTATATCCTTCTGGTTGATTATAATCTAATACTTTTTCACCATCTGTTTTAAGCACATGATTAATACATGAACGAAATTCATTAACAGGCATTAAATTCCGGTCGGGACTTAACGATCTAAAGTTAATAGTTGCATCATCATGGGTAACAAAAATCTGTTGGTTAGATTGTAATGTGTTTGCAACATCAGAAAATGAATCGCTCCAATTAAAGAGACATCCCGAGTTACCTTGGGGATCTGTAATTTTTTTTGTAGGTTTTCTTACTTTTGAGTAACCTCCGATAGTTGATTCAAGATATCCTGCAGCCCAAAGTTCTTGATAAGCCTTATAAACTGTAGTACGATTGACACCTAGTAATTCGGCTAATTTTCTTGTGGATGGTAGATTTTCGTTTTCTTTTAAACTACCATCATTAATCAGCTTTATAACTTGTTTACAGATTTGTTGGTATACGTTTTTCTTACTCTTATCTAAATGAATTAAAAGCATATGACAAACATAAATAACAATTGGACTTCATAAAACAACCAATTTATGCATTTTTCAGGCAGTCCAATTATAATTCTTATGTAACTTATACTCTTGTCTGAATTATCTTGATATTAGTTTATGTTGGAATATGTCTATTGCAGTTTACCTTGATGATTTAGTTGCATAATATTCAATAATTAAGCCTAAAATAAAATCCAAACTCATAATCAGAAATCCCTAATTTTCTATTTGTCTTCAACCTACTTCGCAATGAATAAATCCAAGGGTGTTTATTAATTTTAAAAGCATATCCACCAAAAATTCCTATTGAAGAATAATTTGAAAAAATATTGTTTTTTAAACACATCTTATACGACAGATCTAAACCTGCAAAACCCGTAAGCTGATTGATTCTAATATCTAAGTTCCTATCCTCTATATATTCTTGCAATTCAATCTTATTATCCTTAGCACTGTTTATTAAGCGGCTTCTATTTGCTTTTAAAGCAAAATTAGGTGTAACTGTAAATCGCCTGGAATCAATTAAGTTATACCCTAAATTAAGCCCCCATCTGGTTTTAGTTATCTCCATACTTAAGGAATCAAAATCCAATTCTTCATAATAAGTTATCCCAAATTCAACTCCTGTATATATCCTTTTAAATCTAAATCCCAATTCAAAAACAGGTATTGCATCAATTCGTTCCAATAATTCAATGTTGTAATCGCCTAGTTGATTTTCAAACTCACTATAATCCAGCTCAAGTATTGCTAGTTCAAGGGATAAAAACATATGAAAATCTCCCCTCCTATATTTTTCTCCATTAGCTTCAAAGTTCAGTTGATCTAACTCATTAAAATTTTCATCTTTTTCGAGAACAATATGCAAAGATGTAGTTATAGTATCAATATGGTTAATGATAAAGGGTTTAAATCCGTTTTCCTTTATTACAATAGAATTATCTATTTTATTATCTACCAAAAGGTGAAATATCCCAAGGTAATCGGTAAAATAACAATTAAATGAACTTCCCTGACAAACAGAAACACCATTTAAAATAACTCCATTCTCATCAAAAACTCGTCCTGTAACAATTTTATCTTGAGCAAATAAAGACGAGTATCCCAATAGCAAGGTTAAAAAAATAATTGTTCTCATAGTTGGATATTTTTTTATTGAAAATATTGATTCTGTAGTTTTACTTTTATGCACTTCAATTTTATTACAATGAGTGAAACTATAAACAAATGATTAGCTAAAATATCATCCTGCTTTTTATCTTATGATTGAGATTGCATAAATCCATATCAACCACTATTACTAATTCAATTAAATTGAAGAGTAATATTTAAAATAAAGAATAATGTATTTACAATTTTACTCCGGTAAATGAATTTATGTTAGAATCAAAAGAGGTTATCTTAGAAAATGTAAAATTCATTTTATTACTATTTAAATCAAATTTACCCTCAATTAAAGTATAGTTTTCCTTACCATCATTTGGATATGGAGGAACACCTGTAACAATATCTGGATAAAAATATACTTTGTCCTCTAAGATAAAAATTGGTCTCCTGTTATAGATATATTTAATTCCTTCTGCATATTCAAATGACATTTTTATACTTGGCAAATACTCTGTATCTGACATTATAGATAGTTTAGTATTTTCTTCAATGTTATTTATATTCGCTAAACCATTATAGTTACCATATACCATTTCAATTTTAAACTCCGATAACGTATTATAATTTATTTTAGTTTCTACATCAACTTTCGATTTATCTAAAACTTTAGGCACTAATAACCAATAAATAACATTTACTCCCGAAAGAGCACCATTTTTCTTTTGAGGTAAGTATGCATTTAAATTGATTTTAATCTGTTTTGTTTCCTCTTGTTTAAATACATTACATACAAACTGCAAAAAATCTCCATTAAATAATACTTCGCTTCTAAAACCAACCAATGAATATTCATCATAATTAATTTGATCTTTTAGATTTAGATCAAATCTTTTAATTTTATTATCATATTCATACTGAGAATTAATTATCAATAAATCTCCTTCATTAGAAAGCAATAATTCTTGTTCAAAGATTTCTGTATTCGATTCAAGAAGATTACTAAACGCATCTATTACCTTAAAATTATCAACAGGTATATAAACATCCTTATCTTCTTTTTTACAAGACAACAAGAAAATTAACAAAATACATATCAATACACCTCTCATATTCAAACCCTTAACATTTTTAATATACTCAAACATTTATTCTATAACAATCTACAAATCAGCAAATTTAAAACTTAAACGAACACCCCATTTTGAAAATTCGAACTCCTCAAATCCTGCAAAAACACCTACATTAGCAACTAGAAATATTTGACTTATTCCGTAACCAACTTCGTTATAATTTTTAAAATTAGGTTGTGTTAAATGACTAAAGTATAAATTCTCGTTCCAGAGTTTATCTTGTAAAAACGGTAGATTCTTTACTAACAAATAAGGTGTTGAGTAATGTAAGTGCGCTTCTAAATACCAATCGTTAGTACTATGCTCATAGTCATTGAGTAATTTGAAATTATTCTTCCAATCCTTAAAAGAAATAGGTACTTCGCTTGTATTAAAATGGGTAAAATTAGAGAAATGCATCGAAGAAAGATTAAAATAATACCCTGCTCTCAAATCATAGTTGAATTTATACATAAAACTCCATTCTAATTCCTGTTTTATTCCTAATTCAACTAAGTCAAAGCGTGATTCCGAACCAAATACTCCTTCAAATCCTCCATTATATCTTAATGTAAATGTAGGATAATCAGAATAAGCCATTCTTTTTACAGCACCTTCAATTCGATAATAATATTTTGGAGTAAAAGTCAATTTAGATTCTACTTGAAATATCTTTCTATCCCTAAACAAATCTAAATCATTATAATTATTAACTACATTATTTGGTCTGTAATCTCTATTTGGATATCCAAAAGAGTAATTTGTACTATTTTCTAACCTGTTTACATTTTGATATTTAAACGTAGTTTGAAAATTTAATCCATTGGCTAAATCCGTACTTCCTCCAATTAAAAAATAATTATCCTTATAAAGCTTCATATAATTATCTTTTAACAATAACGACGAAGCCATATTTACAAATGGAGCTATACCGTTTTGACTGTTGAAATCCTTACTCCACTGTCCTCCTTCGATATAAAATTGGGTATGTCTTATATAATCAGTTGCCAAGCTACTTCTTAGTTTCCACATTAAATCTTTTCTTCCAAAGGAGTATTTTATTTCTGGCCAAAAATCAAATCTATCGTCCCATTTTACCAATTTTTTAATAGCTAACCCTTGCGAATAAGTTAAACCATCAACCGAATTAAAGCTTACTGCCTTGGTATTTATTAAACCATAATGTTTAACCCTAAATGTTGAATCTTGCGAATAATACTTCCCTCCTCCAACAATTTTCCAGAAACCCTTCATAAAACCAGAAGTTTCTTTTTTATACTCAACACTATCTGCATCTACTCCTGAAATGGCTAATGTTAGTGAGTCTTTAATCCCAAAACTCTCAATTTCTTTTTTACTTAAAGGAATTGGTCGAATTTTATTCCAATCAATACTATCTCTATGAACAGTATCCTTTACTATTTGATATAAACTATCCCTTGAATCTAGCCTTAAGCCTTTACCAACCTGTTCCATTCCCTGATTTTCTTTCTCCATAAGGCGCGAAAGTTTCAACATCTCCCTATTACTCAAATCTTCTTTTTGCAACATTTCATCAATTTTCTGTTGCGCCTTGGTCATTTCTTTCTTCTCTTGAATTTCTTCCTGCAATTCATCTTTTACTTCAGCTTCGGCATACGCTTTTTTAAGAGAAGAAGGTACTGGAAGTGCTTGATCAAGTACTACTCCTTCATATTTAACAGAACCTCCATAATTAGCAGTAACCTTAAAGCCCATCATTTTAATATCAACATCAAAATGGTGACTTACAGGAAGCCAGGCTTTTCCTTTAACTGGTTCTTGAACTTGCTTAATTCTTATTTTACCAAAGAATTGCTCATTTATTAAATCAACCGAATGTATGTTCCATAATTTATCTACAATGTAAATGTAACCATCAAACAACTTTTGATTTTTTCGCTTTGGTGTAACTTTAATTTTATTCACATAATACTCGCCTTGTTGGAAAAAACCTTCGTATTGAAATTTATAAAACGAAAATGCTTTTCTTGAAACTGGGGAAATTGCCAATTCACTATCCGAATCGTAAAAACTGTAATTTAAAAAACCTATAACCTCATCTTCGCCATCATTGGGGATAGTAGAACGCTTAGATATTTGTTTGTGAATATACCTATTGGGAGAGTTAAAAGTAATTTCGTTAATTGACTCTGTAACATAAGTTTTACCTTGTTCCAATCCTTCTTCCCTTAATTGTTTTCTGAAAAGACGAGGGACTTTTTTCATATCAAATCCACCCTTTAAATAAACATTTGATTCATAATGTTTTATTTGCCTCAAAAAGTAAGGAGCTAAACTTATAGCTTTTCTCATTATTCCATATGCAGGATCCTCATCTCCGGAAAATACTCTTACTTCTTTTATTTTATAATCTTGTGGTCGTAAAGTAATATTCTTAACCATATCCGTAGAACCCATATTTACTTCTATCTCTACTTTCGCAAAACCCAACGCCTGAAAAAACACATGTGTTTTACCCTGAGGCAATTCAATGCTATATTCCCCTTCAAGATTAGTTGTTGTTCCTGTGGTTAACTCTTTTATATAAATAGAAGCAAATGGAATAGTTTCTCCATCAGAAGACGTTACCACACCCGATAAAACCTGCGAATTAGAATTAGTAATTAGGCAAAAAAGTAAGAGAAAAAATAATAAGTATTTACCTTTGTGATATCTTGTTTTTTTTAGTAAAAAATTATCAAATAATTTAGTTATAGATGTAGCAATTGACATTATAAAATTAATTTTAGTTCTAAGCTCTATGACGATGTAATCGTTAATCAAAAAAATATTTACAATAATTAAACCAACTCTAAGCTATATTTTGAGGCAAAATTAACACTTGCCAGATTAAAAGGATTCTTGCTTTATATATTTAACACAATATTAATCTATTATGAGCTTCTTCCAAAAAAATCATCAAACAAGATGATAAATAACAGGTTTTAGGTATTTTTGTTAGCTAAAATATAACATTATGCCATCGATTTCAAAAAGGGGTATTGATATGCCCCCATCTCCAATACGTAAATTAGTCCCTTATTCCGAAGCTGCAAAAGCTAAAGGAATTAAGGTTTATCATTTGAATATTGGTCAACCAGATATTTATACTCCTAAAGTAGCCATTGATGCCATAAAAAATATTGATAGAAAAATATTAGAATATAGCCATTCGGCAGGTATTCCTGAGTACAGAAAAAAGCTTACTTCTTATTATAAAAGATTTGATATTGATGTAAGCGAAGACGAAATAATGGTAACTACAGGAGGTTCTGAAGCTTTTACATTTGCATTCTTTTGTTGCTTTAATCCTGGTGATGAAATTATTATTCCTGAACCATTTTATGCTAATTATAGTGGTTTTGCAACAGCAACAGGTATCAATATTAAACCCATTTCTTCAAAGTTTGAAGAAGAGTTTGCTTTGCCTCCAATTGAGGAATTTGAAAAATTAATCACATCAAAAACCAAAGGTATTTTTATTTGTAATCCAAATAATCCCACTGGATATCTTTATTCCGAAGCTGAGCTAAACAACCTCAGGGACATCGTATTGCAACACGATTTATACTTATTGTCGGACGAAGTTTATCGCGAATTTTGCTACGACGACTATAATCATATCTCGGCTTTAAAACTAAAAGGTTTAGAAGAGAATGTGGTATTAATTGATTCTGTTAGTAAACGTTACAGCGAATGCGGAATCAGAATTGGAGCATTGGTTAGTAGAAATAAGCAAGTTATTGATTCGGCTATGAAATTTGCACAAGCCAGATTAAGTCCTCCATTATTGGGACAAATAGCAGCATGTGCTTCGCTGGATGCAGCTCCTGAATATGCAGAAACAGTTTATAACGAATATTTAAAGAGAAGAAATGTTCTAGTTGAGGGGCTTAATAAAATTCCTGGAGTAAAATCGTTGTTACCTAAGGGAGCCTTTTACTCTATGGTGAAATTACCTGTTGAAGACTCAGACGACTTTTGCCAATGGATTTTAAGCGATTTTGAATATAATAACCAAACTATTATGATGGCTCCTGGTTCTGGTTTTTATAGTAGTAAATATTTAGGTAAAGATGAAGTTAGAATTGCGTATGTATTAAATACAGATGATTTAAAAAAATCCTTAGTTGTATTAGAAAAAGCTCTAGAGGCTTATCCGGGAAAGAAGAAATAGATTAAATATCATTCAAAAAATGAACTTTAATTCTATTCACTATCTTTAGGGCATTTAATAATATTTTATAGCGTTCATTTTGAATCTAAATCTGTACATAGCCAATAAAATTCGAAAAGGAGAAATTTCTGGCAAAAAACTATCCGGACCAATTATAACAGTTGCAACTATAGGTATTGTTTTAGGTGTTAGTGTTATGATACTTTCATTGGCTATAGGAACGGGTTTTAAAAGAGAAATAAGAAATAAAATAATTGGGTTTGGAGCACATGTACAGATTGTTAATTACGATTACAATTCCTCATACGAAACATATCCAATTGAGCGAGATTCTTCTTTCGTAAGTCAAGTACTAAGCGTACCTGGAATTAAAAAAGTTCAGGAATTTGCAACTAAACCTGGATTACTCAAAACCAAGGATAATATTCAAGGTTTAATTATTAAAGGAATTGGAAAAGACTTTGATTGGGATTACTTTAATCAGATTATTATAGAAGGAAAAAAGCCCGATGTAACACAAGAAAAAACTTCTAACGATATTATTATCTCTAAAACTCTTGCCAAACTACTTAAACTAAAAGTTGGAGATAAAGTTCCCATGTACTTTTTCCAAGAAAGAATAAGGGCTCGAAATTTCACCATCTCTGCCATTTATGATTCTAGTCTGCCCGAATTTGATAAAATATTCATTTTTGCCGACATAAGGCATATCATCAAATTAAATAAATGGGAAGATAATCAAATTACTGGTTACGAGATTACTTTGGATAACTTTAACCAAACACCTCATTTAGCTCAGCAAATTGATATTTTAGCTGCTTCCAGAATTTCTCCTGATGGTGGAATGCTAAGAACAACAACCATAATTCAGCAGCAATCTCAAATTTTTGGATGGTTAAATCTGTTAGATACCAATGTGGCCATTATTCTTATATTAATTATAATAGTAGCGAGTTTTAACATGATTTCGGGATTACTAATTATTATATTGGAGCGTACAGCCATGATAGGAATCTTAAAAGCCCTTGGTAAGCAAAATTATAACATCCGAAAGGTTTTTATGTACCTAGCTACTTTCATAATTGTTAAAGGAGTTATTATTGGTAATATTGTTGGTTTAGGTATATGTCTGATCCAAATGAAATATGGTATTGTTAGTCTTAATCCTGAAAACTACTACCTTGATACTGTGCCTATTTATTTAAATCCTCTTCATATATTATATCTAAACATAGGTACTATTTTAATCTCTTACTTAATGATGATTGCCCCTTCTTATTTAGCAACAAAAATAACCCCGGTTGAAGCTATTAGGTTCGATTAATTCATTATTCTAAAAAACGTATATTTATTCAATTGTTCCAGTACGAACACATACTGAACGGAATCGAACAATTCTTAATATAGTCACCATTTTCTTTGTGTTTACACCAAGAATTTATTCACTCATACAACATCCTAATTTACTACAACTTACATTTTTATTCAACTAAAAATAAAAAATACACATTTATATGGCACGGTTTTTAATAGTTAAGTAAATGTATTTATACAAAAGGTTTAAATTAAAGACAAGACAATGAGAAAAATGCTGGAAACGTCCAGCATTTTTTTTTGCTTATTAGAACCTTTCTTCATTGGAAAAATTTAAAGCGATCTAAAAAAGTTTTTATTCCTATTAGGTATATATGTAAACTTTATTAAAAAATAAAGTATCCTAAATAAATTCGTACACACCACTTATTAAATCCTTAATAACTAGCTAATATTCACTTTTAATTTAGTATATTAATTGCACAAACTTTCAATTTGGGATGCATAGTATATTTATAAATAAACTCAAGTATCAACTTAAAAATAAATTACCAGGAAGCGATGCACAAAATAAAATGTCACCAAATGTTCGCTTTACAGGAAATACTGTACCCAATACACGTAAGGCTAGAGAAAGTGGAGTTCTAATCTTACTATACTTAAAAAATAATCAAATACATATTCCTTTTATCCAGCGCCCTGTTTACAGTGGAGCACATAGTGGTCAAATTAGCTTACCAGGAGGTAAACACGAATTGAGTGATAAAAATTTATTAGATACTGCATTACGAGAAACATGGGAAGAAATAGGTGTAAAACCAGATAAAATGGAGATCCTTGGTGGTCTTACTCAAATTTATATTCCAAACAGCAACTATAATGTTTCACCATATATCTCCTATTTACCAGAATGCCCTAAATTCAAACCAGATACATTTGAAGTTGCCAATATAATAGAGGCTCCATTAAATCAACTTATTGCTCCAGAAACCCTTGATTCGTTTGTAAAAACTATAAATGGACACACTATAGAAGCTCCCTTTTTTAATATTAATAATTATAAAATATGGGGAGCTACTGCAATGATCATAAGCGAATTAAAAGAATTAATTCGCAGTTTGGATACTATTATTCCATTAAATTCTTGTAGTGCTCGTAACGATCAAGTATCTCACTAACATACAAATAAGGCTCCTCTCCTCTACAATAACCAAACTGAACAACAGGATCGTTAAAATAAATTGGTTTTGATTTATTTAGTAAGTAATAATCTACATTACCTTCCCATACTTTAGGATCTTTTCCATTTTTTTCAGCTAACCTCATAGCATCTAAAACATGCCCTAATCCTACATTGTAAGAAGCTAAAATAAACTTTAATCTCTCTTCCGGATCATCAATTCTAAGTGTCAACCTTGTATCCAACCAATGTAAAAACTTTATACCTCCTCTAATATTTTCTACTGGAGAAGTAATGTTTTCTACCCCAAATTTTTTAGCAGTTTCAGGCATTAGTTGCATTAATCCAACAGCTCCTGCCCAACTCTTAATTTCCGGTAAAAATCTGGATTCCTGATAAATTAAGGCGGCTATTAATCGCCAATCCCAATTAATAGTTTTACTTTCTCTTTTAATTATATCATCAAACTTTGAAACCAGTCCTCCTTTTAATGAATTAAAACCAGAATCCACAATATGTGTAGAACGACGATTCAAAAAGTATTTTTTATAGATATACTTATATTTTGTTGTTTTCCTAAATCTTACTAACCAATTATTTACAACATGAAGTAAATCAGGTGAAGACTTACGAACACCCCAGGCAATTTTTTGAGGAAAACTAATCGCTGTTTCTATGTCAATATTGTCGTAATAATTTTGATTTACCTTAGCCAAATTATCATCACAAATAGTATATGATATTTCCCCTTCTGCTACTAACCCTATTAATTGCTCCACTTCATAATCAGGAATTTCCACAATATTTATACTGTCACCAATTTCATCAGATAAGTGCCTTAATCGAGAAACGTATGATGATCCTTTTTGAACATAAATTGTTTTTCCTGCTAAATCTAATTGATTACGAATTAACTTTTTAAATCTCTTATTTCTTTTAAGACTATCTTTTAATTCATTCTTACGTTGCACCAATACTTGCTTTGAGTATGTATGTGGTTCGGTAAACTTAATTAGCTTTCCTCTTTCTCTAGTTACAGTTAGGTTTTGAGCTATTAGGTCAATTTTTCCATTTTTTAGGTTTTTGATGTTTTCTTCCACATCGTTACTTACCAATACTTCCAACTTAATCCCTAAGTTATTGCAAAATACCTCGAGCATCTCAAGTTGATACCCCATTGGAGTTCCTTTGTAAATAAAATAGTTAGTAGAATTATAATCAGTAACAACCTTAAGCTTTCCCCTCTGCTTTATTTCATCCAAATCGAATTTAATTTCAGGCTCTTCCTCTACATGCTTTGTCTGGTGTGTTTGAGTTGTACACGATACCAATACAACTAATAACACAAACATCATCCTTACAACCATTCTCATACACAATACATTAGTTTGAGGGAGCAAATATAATTGAAATAAAGTTGTTGACCAACCAACTTTTGACGAGTGGATTTTTTTTAATTTTTAATCATAAAAATTCCAGGAAATACCCCATTTAAACCTCATTGGCGAATGTGGATAACCAACTGTTAAAAAGTAATTTCTGTCTAAAAACGATTGATTTATATGATCAAATTTCAAGAAAATTCTGGCTCTTTTTAACTGAAAATTAACAAAAGCATCCATAAAAGGATAATTACCAATCTTAGTTTCGTTTTGAACATAATATTGACCAGTAGCAGGCATATAGGCTGGCGTATAATACTCTGTATGATACTTTACATCCATTCCTACCTGAACATTAAGTACTCTTTTTGCTAAATAAAAATTGAAGTAATTAGATGACATCCCAACAAATTCAGGCAACGGATAAACATTCTCATTTGAAGTGTATTGATAGGCAAGCTTGTTATTACTATGAAACGGTCCAAACTTAAATTTCTTAAATAACGAAACCTGAAAAGCATTTATAAGATCGGTTGTTTGATCTGGCACCGCCTCTTTGTTCCAGTAAATATAATCTGTAAGAGATTTTGATTCAAAAGCTAGCTTTAAATTACGAGTAGGAATATTAAGCCCAAACTCCATATTAATAATCTTTTCTTGCTTAAAACTTTTATCCCACATAATGTGGTTCGAGTAAAACTTCTCTTGAAAAAATTCCGGTGTTCTTAAATCAATTTTCCCTCTTCCATAAACTCCTGCAGTATCTTTAAATACCTTATACAGCGTATTTAAGTTACCTTCTAATTCTATATCTCCGGCCTTATACCCTTGAATATATAGCCTCCCTCCTAAATTCCACCAAAAATTCTTACCAATATTTTTAAAAATCTGCCCTCCAATATGGCTAACAACAAAAGTTGTATCGCTAGATCGGTAAACAGGTGTTGTAACCTCTTCTACTGTTTTAAAAGTAGGTTGTATTTGAAATTTATAATGTTTGATTTCATTAACGATAAAAGCTCTTAAACCAAATTTCAATAACGAATTAGCCTCTTCATTAAACTTAATTTGAAAAGTATTTTTAAAATTTGTATACCTGCTTGTATCCGCTGTTGCTGTTTTTACATAAGCTGTATCAAAAATTGGTAAAGTTGGATCGTCACCAGAAGAAAAATAATTTGAGAGATTATCAATTTTAAAACTCCTTTTATAACTAGTTAGGTGAAGAGTATGATATACGGTACTAACTGGCAGTTCAATTTCTTCACTTAAATCTTCTGATGAATTTTCACTAATTGAATCCTCCACACTAGTATTCCTGTTAAGCTTTATCTTACCAATACCTAACGAATGAGTAAAGAATAATTGATAATTATCAATGTAACTAATAGCATCTGAATATTTTACTGGAATATTTTCAGCCTGATCATAACCATATCGCTCTGGGTGAGTAATATATTCAACACTATCATTCTCAATTCCCCCGTTTTGATAATGTTCTGCTTTATTGTATGTTAAAACTGTATGAAATGAATACTTATTACCTGTATAACTAACAAAAAAATTAAAATTTCTATTATCTACCTGCTGAGCCCGATATAATCCCACAGTAGAAAGCAAATTATATTTAAAACCTAAATTCAGATTTCTATTCACATTCTGCGTGAAAAAAGCTGATACATTTTCTTCCGACCTTCTTCTGGGGCCAGCAAATATATAAGTAAGATTTGTATATGGTACTTTACTATTATAAAATTTAATATCATCCGGTTGCACGAAGTAATCCTGTAATGAATTTAAAAATATGAATTCATTAAAATATTTTTTGTGCGATAATAAATTGGAAGTATATGCCGATCCCATATTTCCCAAATGAATATTTGAGAAACTTTCTTTATAAATTGGATTATACTGCTGAACTCCTGCCGTAGCTGTATCAATTCGAAGAGAATCTACCAAAGTAAAATCATCCAGTAATCTCCATGATCTTAGCCTATCCTCTGGAGCAACTTGTGAACCAACATTATCAAGATCTTGATCATCACGATCTCCCCTATCTGGTATTCCTTGTCCTAAAACCTGAACAGTTATGGTCAGCAATAATAATAAGTATATGTATTTTGTATTCATCGAGCGCAAAGATAGAAAAAAATGCTACGAGCTAAGTAAAGTAGCAAATTCAATTTAACGCTGCATTTTTTTACAAATTCTACACCACTTTTCTTTATAAAGCAATTTATTAACAAATCATCTTCTAAGAAAATGCAGTATTAGTTTAAAATCGTTTACTTAACCAAGTAATTTTACTCTACACATATTCTCTCATTTTCAATAAAATATAGCTTAGCATTTAAAAAATATTTTATAATACTTATTTTTACATCTTTAATACACAATTAATAATAGGATGAGGAAACTTTTACTTTTTATTCTGGTCTTAGGAATGCCGAGCATTTTATTGGCGCAAAATATTCAATTACACTATGATTTTGGAGAAAATCGTCAAATGTTTACAACAACAGTTGAAATGTTTAAACCTGATAAAATAGGTAGTACTTTCTTTTTTATAGATTTTGACTATGGTAGTGACGAGAGTGGAGTTGAAGGAATTAATTTAGCCTACTTGGAAATTGCCCGTAGTTTTAAATGGAATGAAACTCAAAAATTTGAACCTCGCATTGAATTTAATGGTGGTTTTTTAAGAAACGAAGAAACTTCATTTCCAATTAATAACGCTTGGTTAATTGGTGGACAATATACTTGGAACAACGATGATTTTTCTAAAGTTTTTACTCTTCAGGCCAATTTTAAAACTATAAAAGATTCTGAGGATGCTTCACTCCAAATAACGGGAGTTTGGGGATTACATTTTATGAACAGAAAGCTTTCATTTACTGGTTTTGCAGACTTCTGGAAAGAAGAACATGTTGTTTTTGATGATAGTGGTACAATGAAAACAGCTGACTTTATTTTTTTAACCGAACCACAACTTTGGTATAATGCCTTTGAAAAATTCTCCTTTGGAACTGAAATTGAAATCAGTAACAATTTTGGTGTAAATGATGGATTTATGGTTAATCCTACTATAGCTGCTAAATGGACATTTTAAGAAATAAGCATGTTAGAAAAAATATTTCAACTTAAAAAAAATAAAACAAACGTACGCACTGAAATTGTTGCTGGAATAACTACGTTTATGACTATGGCCTATATTTTGGCCGTTAATCCCGATATTCTTTCTAAAGCTGGGATGGACCAGGGAGCTGTTTTTACTGCTACTGCTATTTCTGCAGCTATTGCAACTTTAGTTATGGCTTTTGTTGCAAAACTCCCTTTTGCACTTGCTCCGGGAATGGGCCTTAATGCTTTTTTTGCTTTTACTGTTTGCTTAAATATGGGGCACACTTGGCAATTTGCTCTAACAGCAGTATTTATCGAAGGTATTATCTTTATTCTTTTAACGGCATTTAATATCAGGGAACTAATAATCAAAGCCATCCCACTCAATATTAAACATGCCATATCAGTTGGTATTGGTTTGTTTATAGCATTAATTGGTTTAAAAAATGCTGGTGTTGTAATTGACAATTCTGCCACCTTGGTTGGCCTTGGAAAAATAATGGATATAAAAAATAATGCAGCTCCACTTGTTGCCTTAATATCACTTGTTATTACTGGTGCATTACTAGCACGAAAAGTAAAAGGAGCATTACTGATAGGTATTTTTGCAGGTACAATTTTAGGAATCCCTTTTGGAGTTACACATCTACCTGGTAATTTTGATCTTTCTCCTCCATCCCTTACTCCTATTTTTGCAAAATTCGAATGGAAAGAAATACTTTCTATTGATATGGCGCTTGTTTTACTTACATTTTTATTTGTTGATTTATTTGACACTGTTGGAACCTTGATTGGTGTTTCTTCAAAGGCCAACATGTTAGATAAACAAGGTAGAATACCCAGAGTTAAACAAGCTCTTTTTGCTGATTCGATAGGAACAACATTTGGCGCAATTTTAGGAACTTCAACTGTAACAACTTATGTAGAAAGTGCTGCTGGAGTTGGTGAAGGTGGGCGTACTGGTTTAACATCTGCAACAACTGGAGTTTTATTTTTATTGGCTATTTTCTTCTCTCCAATATTTTTAATGATTCCATCAGCTGCAACAGCTCCTACCTTAATTTTAGTAGGAGTAATGATGTTTACTCCTATCACAAAAATAGATTTATCAGATTTTACAGAAGCAATACCTGCCTTTCTAACAATTGTAATGATGCCTTTTACATTTTCTATTGCAGAAGGAATTGTATTTGGAATGTTAGCATATGTAATATTGAAAGTTTTTACAGGTAAATACAAAGATATATCTATTATTAGTTACCTTTTAGCAATACTCTTTATATTAAAATTCTTTATAGATTAATTAATATTTCAACTTGGAACGCTTTGATATAATGTCAAAGCGTTTTTTCATTATCTTCCGATTTTTTTATTAGACAAAATTAATATGCTATTTAGGCTTGTAAAGTTTGTACTTGTTGGTTTTTCTGGGTTATTAGTTGATTTTGGTTTAACCTTTCTTTTAAAAGAAAAGATAAAAATACATCGATTTATAGCCAATTCCATTGGTTTTACTGCTGCTGCTAGTTCAAATTACTATTTAAACAGATGGTTTACTTTTCAAAGTAAAAATGAAGATATCTTAACCGAATACAGCAGTTTTTTTATTATATCGTTAATAGGATTGGTTATTAACAATTTACTTCTATCCTTATTTGAAAAAAAAGTAAACTTTTATATGGCTAAGTTCTTTGCAATTGTAATCACAACCTTGTGGAATTTCCTTGCCAATTACTACATTACATTTAATCCATAATAAACCTCATTTACTTTTTTAATGTCTTGATAAATATTATTTAAATGTGTTGTTTTGTGGGTTCATAATTGTTTCAATGAACCTTTTCATTATTAATATCTTTTGATTAGACATCTTTAAATCTATCAATTACCATTTAAATGAGAGACCTTACAGTAGGAAACGAAGCAAAACTTATCTTTAAGTTTGCATTACCCATGGTGTTGGGAAATCTCTTTCAACAACTTTATAGTGTAGTTGATAGAATTATTGTCGGTCGATTTATTGACGAAACTGCGTTGGCTGCTGTTGGTGCTTCATTTCCTATTTTCTATTTGCTCATATCATTTATGATTGGAATTGGAAGCGGAGCAACTATTGTTATTTCTCAATATTTTGGTGCCAAAAAAAACGAAACTGTTAAAAAGGCCATAACAACAATTTTTACATTCTTGTTTTTTGCAAGTTTAATAATCATGTTTATTGGCATCTATTTTAGTAGGGAAATATTCGAACTACTCAATGTTGGCAATGATGTTTTACCTCAATCTGTTGAGTACTTTACCATTTACATGACAGGTATGATTGCTTTTTTTGGTTTTAATGGTACCTCGTCAATACTTAGAGGGCTTGGGGATTCTAAAACTCCACTCCGCTTTTTGATTTTTGCTACTGTACTCAATATAATTCTGGATATTTTATTTGTTGTAGTCTTTGGGTGGGGTATTAAAGCAGTTGCATTTGCAACTGTAATTTCTCAATTTGTTGCATTTGGTAGAGCTATTCTATATTTAGAAAAACAGCAACATATCATTTCTTTTAAGCTCAAGCAATGGACTTTTGATTGGGAACTTTTCAAACAAAGTCTTCGAATAGGACTACCTACAGGATTTCAACAAACTTTTGTTGCACTTGGTCTTATGGCTCTTATCCGAATCGTAAACAACTTTGACTCTTCTGTATTAGCAGCTTATACTGCTGCTGGTCAAATTGATTCACTTGCTGCTCTTCCTGCCTTAAACCTTGCTTCTGCATTATCTGCATTTGTTGGCCAAAACCTTGGAGCAAATAAATTAGACCGTATTAAGAAAGGATTACGTGCTACTTTGCTTATGGCTTGGAGTATCAGTTTTGTTGTTATGATTGGAGCTTACTTCTTTAGTAATCACTTAATGACCATGTTCTCAGATAGTAAAGAAGTGATACAACATGGATCTAACTACCTTGTAATTGTTAGTTCGTTTTATCTAATTTTTTCAACCATGTTTGTTCTGCATGGTGTATTAAGAGGAGCTGGGGCAACATTAATACCTATGTTTATAACACTAATGTCTTTGTGGATCATTCGTATTCCACTGGCAGTAATCTTCTCAAAACATTTTGGAGAAATTGGAATATGGTGGGCAATTCCTGCTGGTTGGTCTGCCGGAATGCTTGGATCACTTATCTATTATTTAAGTGGAAAATGGAAAAACAAAGGAGTTATAGAACAATCCCCCAAAGAGATTTGAAATTTTTCTTTTCTATTTTTAAACCAATATAATAAAGGGGAAAACCTAAAGATTTCACCCTCTATTTATCATTATATTAATGTAATCTTAAGCCTCTGCTTCTTTAGATTCTTCTTCATTCGAAACAGCCTCTTCATTAGAAGCCTCTTCCTCATCAAACTTAAAAATATCTTTATCTATTAAAAGATTATACCACATCACAACCTTCTTAATATCAGAAACATAAACCCTATCCCTATCATAATCAGGCAATATTTCTAAAAAATAGTTTTTCAATTGATTAGAAGAAGATTTATGACTTATAGCTTTTCCTCCATCTTCTTTTTCGTAAATACTTTTAAAAACATCAACAAGTTTTACGTCAGCCTCTTCTGTAAAAATAGAAATATCTTCCAACGCGCTAATTCTTGAAGTGGCATAAGCCGGCATTCTTTTTCCATCAATCAATGATTCCACAATAATGCTATTTTTAGCTTGAGAAATCATTTTAAACAAACCACTTTGTCCTGATACTGCTAATATTCCTTTCAACATTTCACTCATTACAATTCTTTTTTCTATTATAGTCTTTTAAAGTATAAAGATTTTAATTCCTAAAAATTCAGTGCAAAAATAAAAGAATAGTGATAACTACAAATAAAATGTATTTTAATTAAAACCTCTTTCTTTCTTAATATTCTCAAATGCTTCGTTAACCTTTTGGAACTTTTCTTTAGCCGAAGCTTGAAACTCATCTCCTAAATGTGTTACCTTATCTGGATGAAATTTAATCGCCATCTTTCTGTAAGCCTTCTTTACTTCATCATTGCTTGCTGTTGGTTCAACTTCTAAAATCTTATATGCCGATTCTGTACTTTTTACATACATATTTAATACAGACTCAAAATCATAAGTAGAAAGTCTCAATGCAAATGCAATTTGCTTAATTACATTTTGTTCGCTTTGAGGAATTCGTCCATCAGCATTAGCCACTCCAAAAAGCATGTGTATAAGCTGAATACGGGCATTATAATCAACATTTACTCTAATTTGCTCACAAACCTCGCTTAAAGGAATATCTCTATTCAGAATATCCCTTAACATTATTAGAGCTTCAGCAGCTTTTTGTTCTCCAAAAGCCTGAATTAAATATCTCTTTACAAAATCAAGTTCTGACTTAACTACCTTTCCATCTGCTTTCATCACAGCAGCTATCAACACCAGCAATGAAGCAACGAAACCATCTCTCGGATTTCCTACAGGTCTCTCTTCTCCAATACTAAATTCCGAAGTAATTCCTTCTGCAAATGAACCAACTACAAAACCTAAAATTGCCCCAACAGGACCTCCAATCCACCAACCCAATCCTGCTCCTAACAATGAGGAACCTGATATTTTAAATCCATTCATTTTAAATTAATTTTAACTTTATCCTAGGTTTACTTAGTCTTTTCAAGAAACGCCAAATACCGTATTGCGTTTGCCTGAAAAATACTCATTTTTTATGCCAAAAATTATAGTTAAAGTGCGATTAACTCATTTTTAAAACTTCTTGATATATATTTAATACCTGCGGTATTACCAGTTTTTCATTATTACAATAAATCACATAGTCCGACATTTTTATTTTTTCATCATCTGACAATTGTTTTTTAATTCTTCTCATCACCTCCTTATTTGTAATATTATCTCTATCCATTACACGTTTAATTCTTAATTCCTCAGGTGCTGCAACAGTAATTACTTTATCAACTTGCTTATTTCCCCCACTCTCAAAAAGTATTGCTGCCTCTTTTATTATAAATTTACAATGTAATTTCTCTTTTATCCAACTTTCGAAATGAAAAGCTACATGTGGATGAACAATTGCATTCAATTTTTCCAATAAATCTTTATTTTTAAAAACAAGCTCACCAACTCTCTTTCTGTCTAATTGTCCGTTTTGATAAATATCGTCCCCAAACAAAGAACTAACTTTACTTATAATTTCTTTATGATTATCAATCAACCTTCTAGCCTCAATATCAGAATTATATATTGGAACACCGAGAACTTTAAATATATTACATACTGTTGTTTTTCCACTTCCTATTCCACCTGTTACGCCAACTTTAATCATAAGATTGCTTTTTTTCGAATAAACATTCTACAAATAATGGTGAATAGTTCACATTTTTCACTCCTTCAGGCTGTTGTAATAGTCTAATTTTTAATCGATCAGGCAAACCCGATCCTAAAACTGCATTATAATCAACAATAGCTGAAAAATCTTGTGGTGTAACATCATTAAACCGACTTACAGCAACTGTAAAAGAAACATTAATTACACTTGGAAAACTCTTTAACGTTAAACTATCTGGTACGTTTAAATGATCAATCGGTATTCTCATATTTTTTTGAGTGAATGGCTCAACCGGAATATTAATTACTACTCTCCTAGGGTTTACCTCCAAATTATCAATTACATGCAAACTAATATTTCGAACTAATGAATCATCAAGGGGATTTTCATAATTTCGATAAGAGGTATTAATATAACTTATTGAGTCTACTAAAGAAGCAGGTCCAGCTATTAATACACTATCTGGTTTAAGTTCAATTTTACCTGATTGATAAAATTGCTTTTTAAAATTAAGTTTGCCATCAAATCGAACAGGAACCATTTTCCGTTCCTTTTTTTCAAAAAAAATAAATAGTGTATCTGGCGAAATATCTAACAATTCTACTCCATTTGAAAGTTGATCTGAGAATCTTTTTAACATTTCCCTTGTTGGTACATATGCACCATGTTTACCATCATTATTAAACCTTCGGAAAGCCGATACATTTAGAGATTCCGGATTAATTATTTTACCAAAATGATAAGGTAAAGCACTATATCCCAATGATTTTATTTTAAGCAGTAATTTTCCCTGAGGTTTACCTAGCAATATAAAATCATCAGGAAAATTACTGTATTTTATTGGGTAAGATATTGTTGTAGTATACTCCTTTCGCAATGCGTTTAAAAACCACAATGCTGTTGAAAGTACTAGAAACACAAGAAACACCAACAAATCTCTATTTTGTTTTAGAGATTTAATGGTTTTTTTTACCGATTCGAACCAATTGGTTATAATGTTTTTAAAATTTCGCATAATAAAAAAGGCCAATAACCACAAATTTAGTTATTGGCCTTAATTAAAAAAATTATACGTTATCGTTTTGCCTGAGCATCTGACATATCCATTATAATGGCAGATTTATCAATTTTAATTACAATTCCATTTGCAATCTCAACATTTACATATGTTTCCTTTATCTCCGATACTTTACCGTAAATTCCCCCAGTTGTAATTACTTTATCACCTTTTTTAAGCTCTTCGCGGTATTTTTTTAAATCCTTTTGACGCTTCATTTGAGGGCGAATCATAAAGAAATAAAATACTACAATGATTAAAATAAATGGTAAAATTGATGTTAACATATTTTGCCCACCTGCTGGAGCTGCTGCTTGTAAAAATACGCTTTGTAAGTTCATTTTATATATTTATTATCTAATTAACAACATTGGCTGTTATAACCAACTCTTTCTTCTTCTTTTCAATATTCGCATACACTTGTACAACCTTATATTGCTTACCTTTAAATCCCTTTGAGTTAAACCTTACCTCAACTTCTCCAACTTTACCAGGCAATATTGGTTTTTGAGTGTATTTAACAGCAGTACAACCACATCCTGGTTTAACTTTATTAATAACCAATGGATAATTTCCTGTATTAGCCACTTCAAAATAACACCCCACAATTTCTCCTTCTTTCACATTCCCAAACGAGTGGTATGTTTTATTTATCTTTACTTCCGTATTATGTTTAACTATTGATTCTTTTTTTTGTTTAGATCCTGGTTTACACCCATGAATTACTGTTAAACAAATACAAAAACATATTAAAAAACTATGTTTAACTTTCACCTTCAACTAATCCTCTACCTACTTTTTTAATTTTTTTGTTTTTTGTTAATTCTTCTATTGCCTTATCTAAAATTCCATTAATAAAATTGCCACTTTTTTCAGTAGAATAATGTTTTGCAATTTCAATATATTCATTCATAGAAACCTTTATTGGAATTTGCGAAAACTCAGTAAGTTCGGCCAAAGCAATTTGCATTAAAACAATATCCATAAAAGCAACACGATCTACATCCCAATTCTTAGAATGCTTTTCGATAATTTGCATATAATCTTTATGATTGGTTGCCGCTTTTCTAAATAACTTTTTAACAAAGTCACGATCTTCATCATCTTTAAACTCATTCATCAGTCTTGCCGGCTTATCCTCCTCCATACTCTTTATTGTCTTCACAACCATACTAAGCACAAACTCTACTTCATCGTTCCAATAGATACTTTGTTCTTCAAAAGTAGGATACAATGGTTCAAAATAAGCAATTACTTTTTCGAACAACTTGATTAAGAATTTTTTATCTTGATCGAAAGTTGCACCTTTAATTTCAAGATAATCTTTGTATTGCTGAGACTTTTGAATTTCTCTATACAGATTTTTTACAACTTCCTTATAATTAACCCAATTATTCCCATTCTTATCCATGTAGTCTTGAACATCTTTATTTTCTGCAAGCTTGGATAATACTTTATTGGTTACAAACCTAGTGTTTGGATTACGCTCTTCTCTCGTAGCCATTTTTTTACTTCTGGCATATTCAATCCTTCCTATTGCATAATCTCTAACCTCAAGTATTAAAAGAATGTATAAATAATATAAATCAAGAGATTTTGAAATACTGTGAAATAACTCTTTTTCTGAGCTTTGTATGGTAGTTTCACTATTTTGATAGTGTGCATATAAGACTTGCATCACTTTTACTCTTAGTAGTCTTCTGTTTAACATTCTTCAAAGAACTTTAATAATTTGTTTACGCGGCAAAAATAGATCTTTTTTCAATTGATTCCCAAAAATAATGATTTTTACTATAAGTTATTTTTAAATATATCACACTCGTTAAATTGAATGCATTTTATCAACACTTTATTAATTATACATAAATATTTGAAGTTTAAACAAAAAACTATGTAATTTAACTATTATTTAGTAATCAATTACCTCATAATTCAATATAAATTGATATTTTTTGAGGGGTATTTTGTACCGATTATTAATAATTATAGTAAATTTTACTTAGAAAGTTTAGAATTATTGAAAAATAATTCCCATTTTTGGATTGTAAACAGAATTTAGTGTATTTTTTATCGAAACAACAAATTATTGACGATGGAAGGATATGAGAAAAAAGAAGGTTTTGAAAAGAGTGACAGAGATGAAATCTTTTCAAAAGCGGTAAGAGCAGGAAAGAGAACCTACTTTTTTGATGTTAAGGCTACACGTAAGAACGATTATTACTTAACAATTACGGAAAGTAAAAAGAAATTTGAACAAGATGGCAGATTTCATTTTGAAAAACACAAAGTTTTTCTTTACAAAGAAGACTTTGAAAAATTTGCCGATGGTTTGACAGAGGCGATTGATTTTATTAAACAAAACCAAACACTTGTTGAAGAACCTGTTGAGGAGTTAGCAGAAGCAATTCCTGCCAACGAATACACTAATGTAGAATTTGAAGATTTAGCTGAGTAAATCAAAATAAAAAAGCTGCTTAACCGCAGCTTTTTTTTATTGATTATTTATCTAATTTCCTCTTTGGCGATTGTATCCTTTTCTGGCCTATGAATTGGATTTAAGTTAGAGCATCATATGTTGTATTCTAACAACATATGTTTTACAACCTCTATTAAAACATTGTAATTTCTTTCCAATACTTTTCGGAGGTATTTTATTTACAAGAACAATATCTATTCTTTAGTAGAATCTTCTTCTGGCGCAGAATTATTAATCATTTCTCTTACTTCATCTAACTCAAGTTTCTTCACATTAGTTACAATAAATGACTTCTTTAGGAAGTTACCCATCTCATTACATTCGCTCACAACGGATGATAAGGTATCTTTAATATTTTTTAATATTGGCAACAAAGCTGTTATCATAAACAAATCTGTTTCAACTCTAACTTCTTCTATAAATCCATCTTTGTCACCAAATGCAAAGTCCAGTTCTTTTTTCACCAAACTAACCTGCCAATCTTGCAATTTTACTTCATCATTAACAATTCAATAGTCCGTTAAAGTATGGTATAAAATGCTGAATATCAGCAAAATAAGTCAATGATTTATTTGTTTAATCCCCTGATAATCAGTATCTTAATGGAGAATTCCGACAACTTCATTAAGGGTGACTATCAAGGGAAATAATATTTATAAAACACACATAGAGAGCGTGTTAGTAAAAATGTCAAATATCAACAGTTGGAGGAAAGAGTTTGTGACTGAGACTCTTATCCTGTTTTTGTGCATAAAAGGTCGCATTAACTTTTTACAGTTGGGGCGCTTTGGTAAGCACAAGGAGCAAAGGTACCGACAACAATTTGAAAAACCATTCGACTTTCTATCTTTCAACAAAGAATTAACGCTTTCCCAGGGAGGTGGCCGATATGTCATTGCTTTTGATCCCTCATATATTAGCAAATCAGGCAAACATACACCTGGGGCCGGTTATTTTTGGTCTGGTTGTGCCAATCGTGCCAAATGGGGGCTTGAAATTGGAGGTCTGGCCGCAATTGATATTGATAACCATACTGCTTTTCATTTAGAGGCTGTCCAGACAATGGCAGGTAAGGATCAGTCGCTTTCTGACTGGTATGCTGATATTATTACCGAGCGCAAAACACAACTTCTAGAGCTATCTTCATATTTAGTGGCTGATGCATGGTTTGCAAAACGTACTTTTGTTGACCAGGTAATTAATGCCGATATGCACTTAATTAGCAGACTAAGGGATGATGCCAATTTGCGGTATCTACATCAAGGTGTACCAACAGGAAGACCGGGAAGACCAAAAAAATATGATGGAAAAGTTAATAACAAAAATATTGACTTGAGACACTTTAAGCTGGTGTCAAAAGATGATCAGGCTGTTATCTATAGCGCTATTGTATATTCCATATCCTTAAAGCGAAACATAAAGGTTGTGCATGCTCTTTATTGCAATGAGAAGGGTAAGCAGGTTTACAAACTGTATTTCTCAACAGATATCAATATGGATGCTTCTGATATCCTGAAATTCTATCAAAGCCGTTTCCAAATTGAATTTCTTTACCGTGACGGCAAACAGCATACTGGATTAAATGATTGTCAAGCCAGAAGCGAAAATAAATTGGATTTTCACTTTAACGCTTCGCTGACAGCCATTAATCTTGCAAAGATTACCCATTGGTTGAGCATACCCAAAGAACAACGAAAATCATTTTCGATGACAGATATCAAAACAATAAATAACAATGCCTTACAGTTGAATTTATTTTTTGATAAGTTCGGCATTAACCCAAACTTGCCTAAAAACAAACACAAGGCAAGGGAACTATTATATTATGGAACTATTGCCGCTTAAAAGTTTAACGAAGTATTGACAATTAAAACAATAAAATATCTTAATTTATTGCCTTTTCCACCTAATCCAGTTGAAATAAAAATAGGAGCCTCTCCCAACAAAGAAGTTTCTAACACCATTTTTGATTCCTGCAGAGCCAATTTCGACCACTGCTCCAATTCTTTATCAGGATTCAATCGATAAGCCTCTAACATTCTGTATGCTTCTGGTTTATCTACTTTTGCCAATGAAGATAAAAGTTCCTTTTTACGTTCAACATCAATATTCTCATCTAAAAGTAAATCCTTATTATTTATTACCTCTTCCTTATCCAGCGTTTTATGCAGTTTTTTTGATTTTTCGAAGTATTCTAATTGTAGCTTAACATCTACCTGCTCTTCAAGAACCAATATATTACTCTTTCCGCTTTTTATTAATTCTTGAATCCTATTATAAACTTGATTTAACTCTTTTTCTTCCTTCATGTCCCGCAATTATAGTTTGCAAAAGTAATAAACGATTCTATTTTCTCTTTGTTTAATTTAAAAGTGTATCAAAAATCCCCATATATAGGGATTGAGAGGAACGCTTTATAAGTTTACTTTTGCTTACCATCTTGGATAAGGTGTGGAGTTATATATAATTTGAGTTAACTTTTGGATGAATCTATCTGAACTACATACTGGGGAAGAAGCTGTTATTGTTAAAATTAAAGGGCACGGATCTTTTAGAAAGCGCATTATGGAAATGGGTTTTGTTAAAGGAAAAAAAGTAAAAGTGATAAAAAATGCTCCTTTAAAAGATCCTATTGAATATGAGATTATGGGTTACAAGGTTTCACTAAGAAGAAGTGAAGCTATGTTAGTAGAGGTAATTTCTAAAGATGAAGCCAGGAAAATTGCAACTTCACCTTTTAATGGAACCATTAGCGACGAAGTGCTAAAGGAATCTGCTCTCGAGCGAAGAAAAACAATTAATGTTGCTTTGGTTGGAAATCCCAATTGTGGCAAAACAACACTTTTTAATTATGTAAGTGGGGCAAAGGAACACGTAGGTAATTATAGTGGTGTTACAATTGATTCCAAAGAAGGTAATTTTTTACATAAAGGATATACTTTTAAGATTGTAGATTTACCAGGTACCTATTCCCTTTCGGCATATTCTCCTGAGGAGCTTTTCGTAAGAAAACATATTATTGAGGAAACGCCAGATATTGTATTAAATGTAATAGACTCATCAAACCTAGAACGAAACTTACTATTAACTACGCAGTTAATAGACATGGATGTTAGAGTTGTTGCTGCCCTTAACATGTACGACGAACTTAAAAAAAAGGGTGATACTTTTAAGCATGATAAACTAGGTGAAATGTTGGGAATTGCGTTTGTTCCAACTATTAGCTCTAAACGACATGGAATAAATGACCTTTTTGATAAAGTAATTGAAGTTTATGAAGATAATAGTCCCAACCAAAGAAAGGTTTACATTAACTATGGACAACCAATAGAAAAGGCAATTACAAAACTTCAGGAAAATATATTCCCAAACTTTGACCTTCCTAAAAATATTTCCCCAAGATACTTAGCACTAAAAATGTTAGAACAAGATAAAGAATTTAGTTCTAACTTTAATAGTAACCAAGATATTCAGCAATTAAAATCAAAGAACAATGATCTAATAAAAAAATTAGAGTCTGAACTAGGGGATGATTGCGAAACACTCATCAACGATGCTAAATATGGATTTATTGCAGGAGCACTTAAAGAAACATATAAAGAATCTCCAAAAGTAAGGGTTAGAAAGTCTGAAATTATCGACACTATTTTAACACATAAACTTTGGGGTTTACCTATATTCTTCTTTTTTATGTGGTTGATGTTTCAAAGCACTTTTACTTTGGGGCAATACCCAATGGATTTAATTGAACAAGGTGTTGAATCTATTATGAGAATACTTGGTAAAATTATGGCTGACGGTCCATTTAAAGACTTATTGATAAATGGAGTTATAAGTGGAATGGGAGGCGTAGTTGTTTTTTTACCAAACATATTGATACTGTTTTTCTTTATCTCATTTATGGAAGATACAGGATATATGGCTCGGGCAGCGTTTATAATGGATAAACTAATGCACCAAATGGGATTACACGGAAAATCCTTTATCCCATTAATAATGGGTTTTGGTTGTAACGTTCCTGCTATTATGGCAACCCGCACAATTGAAGATAAGAATAATAGATTGATTACGATGCTTATCAATCCATTTATGTCTTGTAGCGCAAGACTTCCTGTATATATTTTATTTATCGGCGCCTTTTTTCCAGAACATTCGGGAACTATTTTATTTGGTATTTATGGCTTAGGAATTCTATTAGCTATTTTACTTGCGCGACTTTTCAAAAAAGTTTTATTTAAAGAAAAAGATATTCCTTTTGTAATGGAGCTACCACCTTATAGAATGCCTACTATGAGATCAACAGTAAGGCATATGTGGAACAAAGGAGCTCAATACCTAAAAAAAGTTGGTGGCATAATTATGATAGCTTCAATTATAATTTGGTTCTTACAAAGTTTTCCGCGAAACATTAATTACTCTCAAGATTTTGATAGTCAAACAACAGCATTAACTCAACAACGGGAAGAAATTCTAAAAGCAAGTGAACAAGGGATTAACGACAACAGTTTATTATATGAGATTGATTTAAAACTAAATAAACTAGAATCTCAAAAAAACATTGAGATGCAAGAAAAATCTTATATAGGAAAGATAGGTCATTTTATTGAGCCTGTAATTGAACCTCTTGGTTTTGATTGGAAAATGGGAGTTAGCATTTTAAGTGGAGTTGCTGCAAAAGAGGTGGTTGTTAGCACAATGGCTGTTATGTACAATACTGAGAACGAGCAGTCTGGTTTAATGCGAAAATTACAAACTGCAACCGACAATGAAGGTAATCTATCTTTTACACCAATTGTAATATTTAGTTTTTTAGTTTTTATTTTGGTATACTTTCCCTGTATAGGGGTTATTGCAACAATTAAAAGAGAGTCTGGCTCGTGGAAATGGGCCATATTTACAATATTATACACAACCAGTTTAGCCTGGATATTATCATTTATTACCTATCAAGGTGGAAGTTTAATTTTTTAATAACGAGAGAATGATACAGGAATTTTTAATGTGGACAAGTGTTATTGGCGCATTTGGATATACAACTTTTTCGATGAGCAAAATTATTTGGGATGCTTACAAAAAAAAAGAAGATAGCTGTGGTGGCGCCTGTGGTGGTTGTGATGCAAAACATGATTTATTAAAGAAAATCAAAAGAAATGAAATAAAACCACTGCATTTTAATTAACCAAACCAATAACACTACTCTGAAAACAAGAACATTAACAATCCATTAACATTAGTTTTGCCAAATAATTACGTACTTTGCAATATGGTATTAAAAGATATATATAAAAGAATTATTGCCATTATTACACTTTGCATATTTCTATTAAGCACAAGTGGGATGATTCTTTTTTATCATTACTGCCAACATGCAAATGAGTTTGTATTTTCCATGTATATAGATTCCACAGAAGAATTATGTGAAGAAAATGCAAAAATGCTTCATATGTTAAATCACGATGATAGCCATTGTTGTTGCCAACATCATGGACACCAAAAGGATTGTTGTGAAAATCATCAAAGCAACTCAAAAACCTTAAAGTTAAAAGATGATTTTAATTTTGCAGAAAGGCAAACTACTCCAAAACCTGTTTTAATTACCTTACTATTACCTGAAGCTTTTGATCAGATTGATATATTTCATACTTTACTTATTAAATACAACTTACCTAAAGAAATACCACCTGAAACACCTATAAACTTACCTACTGGTAAAGAATGGGTTACTTCACATCATTCATTAAAAATTGCTTGCTAACATTTTGTTTTAAACAACCATAAGCTTTAGTATATGAAAATACCGAAAGCTTAACATAAAACATGTTTAATACAAAATAGATTAAGGTGAAAAAATTTTATGCAATAATTTTTTCGATATTTATTTCCCTATCTGTATATCCTAAAGGCATTAAGGGAAGAGTACTCGAAAAAAAGGATAATAAATCCATTCCGCTTCTAGGCGTGAATGTATATTGGGCTGAAACAACTATAGGTACAATAACTAATAGCCAAGGATTATTTACCATCGAATACTATGGAGAAAAAAATGAACCACTTGTATTCAGCTATGTTGGTTATCAAAATGATACCATTTATGTAAATAAAAATTCACAAATCACAGTTTATTTAAGTCCTGGTGCAGAACTAGAAGAAGTTACTGTATCAAAACGCATTGGAGCTAGCAACTATTCTACTTTGAATCCATTATATGTTCAAAATGTAACTGGTAAAGAGTTAGCAAAAGCCGCCTGTTGCAATTTATCCGAAAGTTTTGAAACCAATGCTTCAGTTGATGTATCATATTCTGATGCAGTATCAGGGGTTAAACAAATTAGGCTATTAGGTCTCTCCGGACGCTATTCTCAAATCAACTTGGAAAATATTCCTATTTTAAGAGGTGCAGAAACTGCATTTGGACTTGAATACATTCCTGGTACTTGGATGGAATCTATACAAATAAGCAAAGGAACTGCAGCAGTAAAAAATGGTTATGAATCTATAACCGGACAAATCAATGTTAGGTATAAGCAACCCGATGGAGATGAAAAACTTCAAGTTTACACATATGGTAATCAAGATGGTAAAATTGAAAATAATCTAAGCTATTCTTTCAAGGTTAACGACAAATTACATACTTCAATTCTTACTCATGTCAACAGTAATTTAAGAGAATTGGATATGAATGACGATGGAATAAAAGATAAACCAACATCAGGTATGGCCACTTTCTTAAACCGATGGAATTATCAATCTGAAAAATTAGAATCTAAATTTGGAATATTATACCTGAATGAAAATAGAAATGGAGGACAAATTAAAAACAGCGCATCAATAACAAATAATAGATATAAAATTAATATAGATGTAGAAAAGATACTCTTATTTGCAAAAACAGGTTTCTTTTTAAATCGTCCATCTACAAGTATTGGTACTATAGTTTCTTACAACTATTTTGATAGAGAGTCGCAATATGGTAACAATAAATTTGATATATCTCAACAAAACTTATATTGTAATTTCATTTACCAATCCTATCTTATAGATACGCGACATACCTACAATTTAGGATTAAGCACCGTCTATGATAACAATAATGCTTCATATAACTACATTTCAGATAATGTTAAATATGAAGAATTTACACCTGGTGTTTTTTTAGAATACAATTATATCCCCAGCGATAACTTTACCTTTCTTGGAGGCATTAGATATGATCATAGCTCAATACATGGTAGCTTTTTTACACCTAGAGTACATGCTAAATACCATTTCCCAAAAATTTCAACATTAAGATTAAGTGTTGGTAAAGGATATAGAACTCCGAATGCAGTTAGTGAAAATTCTAATTTTTTAGCTAGTTCAAAATCTTTAATTTTTATAGAAGATATTAAGCAAGAAGAAGCATGGAACTATGGTATTTCTATAATAAATAAATTGGAGCTATGGAAAAGGGAATTAAACTTGAATGTAGAGTTTTTTAGAACAGCTTTTCAAAACCAACTTGTAGTTGATCTTTATCAAGACAATAGAGAAGTTTATTTCTATAACCTGGATGGTGAATCATATTCTAATACTTTTCAAATAGAATCAACATACGAACTTTTTAATCGATTTGATTTAACTGCTGCATATAGAATAAACAATGTCCAAGTTACTTATAATGGTCAATTAAAAAAAGCTCCATTTGTAAGTAAATACAAGGGGCTAATATCAGGTTCTTATAGAACAAACCTAGATAAATGGCAATTTAATCTTACTGCGCAATTTCATGGTGATATGCAATTACCTCCAACAACAGGTAACGAATCTAATAATTACAGACCTGACAAATCTGAAAATTATATATTTATGTTGGCTCAAATCACAAAAAACTATCGCAATTGGAGTTTCTACGTAGGTGTAGAAAACTTAACTGATTACACTCAAAAAAATGCTATAATTGATGCCCAAAACCCGTTTGGAGACGAATTTGACGCTAGTAGAGTTTGGGGACCTTTATATGGCAGAATGTTTTATGCAGGCTTAAAATATACGCTTAACAAAAATTAAACATAAAAACGATGAAAACTTTAAAAATAATAACAACTGCAATTTTCTTATTAATAAGTATTACCACTGTATATGCTAAAGAAAAGCCTAAAACTATTAAAGTAACATACGAATGCAACTTCGACTGTCATAAATGCAAGGAAAAAGTTATGAAGAATATCCCATATGAAAAAGGTGTTAAACAAGTAGTAGTGGACATACCAAACAAAATTGTAACCATCTCTTTTAGAAAAGATAAAAACACAATCGAAGGTATAAAAAAAGCTCTCAAAAATTTAGACTACGAAGTAAAAGTAAAAAAGACCACTGAGTTGAAAAAATAAGAAACAAAAAGCCGGTTACAATTAAGATTGACCGGCTTCTGTATTTTTTTTGAACAAGATATTAGTAAGCAAATAAAGGAAAATCTTTCATCATCTCGTTTACCTTACCTCTCACTTCCGCTAACACACTTTCGTTCTCAACATCTGAAAGAACCTGATCAATTAAATCAACAATAGGTGCCATATGTTCCTCTTTTAAACCTCGTGTAGAAAGCGCTGCAGTACCAACTCTAATTCCAGAAGTTTTAAAAGGACTTCTGCTATCAAAAGGGACCATATTTTTATTGATGGTAATATCTGCTTTCACCAAGGTGTTTTCAGCTACTTTCCCTGTCAGTTCAGGAAATTTAGTTCTCAAATCAATCAACATTGAATGATTATCTGTTCCTCCGGAAATTACTTTATACCCTTTAGCTATAAAAGCTTCTGCCATAGCTTTGGCATTTTTTTGCACTTGTTTTTGATATTCCACATACTCTGGCTGTAAAGCTTCTAGGAAAGAAACTGCCTTAGCAGCAATTACATGTTCCAATGGACCTCCTTGTACACCGGGGAATACTGCAGAATTCAATAATGACGACATTTTCCTTACCACACCTTTAGGTGTTTTCTTTCCCCAAGGATTATCAAAATCTTTTCCCATTAAAATAATACCTCCACGAGGTCCTCTCAATGTTTTATGCGTTGTTGACGTAACAATATGCGCATGTTTAACAGGATTTTCTAATAATCCTGCTGCAATAAGACCAGCAGGATGAGCCATATCTACCATAAATATCGCTCCTATTTCATCAGCTAATCTTCGCATACGAGCATAATCCCATTCCCTTGAATAAGCCGAAGCACCACCAATAATTAATTTAGGTTTATGCTCACGAGCTTTCTCTTCCATCATCTCATAATCAACCAATCCTGTATCTTCTTTAACACCATATGCAATAGGTTCATAAAGTATTCCTGAACTATTCACAGGAGATCCGTGTGATAAATGCCCTCCATGCGAAAGATCTAATCCTAAAAATTTATCTCCAGGATTTAAAACAGTCATTAACACAGCCATATTAGCCTGAGCTCCACTATGTGGCTGAACATTAGCATACTCTGCATCATACATTTTACAAAGACGCTCAATAGCTAAAGATTCACTTTGATCAACTACCTCACATCCACCATAATACCTTGCTCCAGGGTATCCTTCGGCATACTTATTTGTCATGTACGAACCCATTGCCTCCATAACCTGCTCACTTACAAAGTTTTCAGAAGCAATTAATTCAATACCATTTAGTTGTCGCTGGTGTTCTTTTTCAATAAGTTCAAATATTTTATCGTCGCGTTTCATAGAGTGAATTTAATTAACAAGATAACAGGTTAACTCCTCATTAACCATAGCGGTCATCCTTATATTTAACATTATAATATTACATCAATTATTATTTCCCCTTTTAGGAATATCAACACTATTCGTCTGAAAAGTGAATAAGAACCCTTCTATAAACTGAGAAAATTTTAGACTTGGAAACAAATCCCAAATACTTATCGTTTTCAATTACTGGTAAATTCCACGCTCCAGTTTCCTCAAATTTCTTCATCACAGTATCCATATTTTCATTTATCTCGATAAATGCGGGAGGTACTTGCATTAAATCCTCAACAACTGTATCATTATACCTTTCATGATTAAACATGATTTCTCTGATATCATCTAACAAAACTATCCCTTTTAATTGACCTTTAGATCCAATTACCGGAAATAAATTTCTCCTTGCCTTAGAAATAGTCTTGACTAAAGTACCTAAAGTATCCGTAGATTTTACTGGTAAAAAGTCAGTTTCTAAAACTTTGTTTAATCGCATCAAAGTTAAAACAGCTTTATCTTTATGGTGAGTTAACAATTCACCTCTCCTTGCCAACTGTTTTGTATAGATTGAATGCGGCTCAAAATACATAATGGTTAAATAGGATATGGTAGATGTAATCATTAACGGAACAAATAATTCATAACCATGAGTAATTTCTGCTATAAGAAAAATTGCGGTTAAGGGCGCATGTAAAACTCCAGCCATAATAGCAGCCATACCTACTAATGTAAAATGGCTTTCTGGTAAAACATACAAACCTGTAGAATTAACTAAACGAGCAAAAAAGTATCCCATAACCCCTCCGGTAAACAACGAAGGTGCAAAAACTCCTCCTACTCCACCACTACCAGTTGTCGCTGCAGAAGCAAATACCTTGAATACAATTAGTAATCCTAATAAAATCAATAATGCCCATTCATATTCTCTCAATTGATAAAAAAGACTATTATCAAACACAATATCTTTATTACCATCTAAGAAAGCAGTAATCGTAGTATATCCTTCACCATATAATTGAGGTAAAATAAAAATAAGTACACTTAATACAAGTCCACCAATTAATAAACGTATATAAGGACTTTTTATCTTTCGTAGTTGGTTCTCACTCCATATTAGCATTCTACTAAAATAAAGAGAAATAAAACCACCAAAAATTCCCAAAACAATATAAAAAGGTATATTATTTAGCTCGAATGGATTTTCCAAATGCCATGAAAACTCAGCCCTATCTCCCATAAAGAAGAAGGCAACCATAGCTGCACTACTTGCCGAAATTAACAAAGGAACCAAGGATGCCATGCTTAATCCAAGCATTAATACCTCTAGTGTAAAAACCAAACCTGCCATTGGAGCCTTAAATATTCCCGCAACAGCACCAGCTGCCCCACACCCTATTAATAGAGATATGGTTTTGTAGTTTTGATGAAAAAGCCTTCCTAAAGATGAACCTATCGAAGCCCCAGTTAACACAATAGGTGCCTCAGCTCCTACAGATCCCCCAAAACCAATAGTAAAAGTACTGGCTACAATAGATGAAAAATTATTATGAGGTTTAATTTTTCCCCCGCTTTTACTAAGCGAGTATAATATTTTAGAAACTCCATGTCCTAGACTATCTTTAATAATCTTACGTGCAAAAAATACTGCAATACAAATTCCTACTACAGGATAAGCCAAATACATTAAGTTCTGATTTTCGATATGAAAATGACCTGTTAATAAATGGTGAGTGGTATGAATAGTATTTTTTAACAATACAGCAGCCAACCCACTTAATATACCTGTTAATAAACTAAGTAGTAAAACGAACTGGCGTTGCTTTATATGCTTAACCCGCCAAATCAAAAATCTTCTAAATATAATTTGCGCTTTTTCCATCAGGATTACAAAAGTATAACAAATACATTTGTACTGATGTGAAATTTTATTAAAAGTTATTTGAATATCAAGTTTTAATATATTAAGAACCTGTTAAATTAATGTAGAGCAAATGTTAAAAAAACATAATAACCACAACTCATATTACTCTATTACTGCACTTTACAATACCAACAATGTTAAATTTATACTCCATGAACAATATTGAATAAATTTAAACTACCTTTGCGTTCAATTTTTCAGAAGGCATAAGGCCTTCATTTTCAAAACGATTATTCAGTAGGCTTCTCTTTTTCTGGTTACAATGGCAAAGAAAATGCGGGGCGAACTGGACATTAGAGGACATATTTATGATAACATTTGAAGAAATCGGATTATCTCCGGAAGTTCTTAAAGCAATTGATGAACTTGGTTTTGTTCATCCAACACCAATACAAGAAAAAACCATACCTGGTTTAAGGGAAACAAATAACGACTTAGTTGCATTAGCTCAAACTGGAACTGGAAAAACAGCTGCTTTTGGTCTACCCATTATTGAAAAAGTAGACCCTTCTAATAAAGATGTTCAAGCTCTTGTTTTATGCCCAACTCGTGAGCTTGCATTACAAATCACAAAGGATCTTAAGAATTTTAGTAAATTCATTAATAACCTTTTTGTAACTCCTGTTTATGGTGGAGCTGATATTTCTAAGCAAATTAAGGAGTTAAAAAAGGGAACTCAAATAATAGTTGGAACACCTGGTAGGGTTAACGATTTATGTAAAAGAGGCATTTTAAAACTTGAAAACCTTAATTGGTTAATTCTGGATGAAGCTGATGAAATGTTAAACATGGGATTCAAAGAAGAATTGGATGCCATTATTGATAAAACACCAGAAACCAGACAGTCTCTTTTATTCTCAGCAACTATGCCACGTGAGATTGAAAACATGGCAAAGAGATACCTTACAGATCCAATACAAATTAAAATTGGTAAGCAAAATGCAGGCGCCTCAACCGTAGAGCATATTTATTATATGGTACATGCTCGTGATAGGTACTTGGCCCTAAAACGAGTTGCCGATGTATATCCTAACATATATGGTATTGTATTCTGCAGAACCAGACAGGAAACCAAAGATGTTGCAGAGAAACTGATGTCGGATGGATATAATGCTGACGCATTGCATGGTGATTTATCTCAAGCACAACGAGACCAGGTAATGCATAAATTTAGAAGCCGTCATTTACAAATATTAGTTGCAACCGATGTTGCTGCCAGGGGTATTGATGTAAATGAATTAACGCATGTAATAAATTACAACTTACCTGACGACATTGAAGCATATACCCATCGTAGTGGAAGGACTGGTAGAGCTGGTAAAAATGGTACGAGTATAGCTATTATTCACACTAAAGAATCAAGCAAAATTCGTGAGATAGAGCGAATTTCAGGGATTAAGTTCGAACGAAAAATGATTCCTTCTGGTAATGAAATCTGTGGTATTCAATTAATGCACTTGGTTGACAAAGTGGAGAATATAGAAGTAAATCATGAAGAAATTGATAGTTTTCTGCCCGAGATTTTTGAAAAATTTGAAGCTCTTGATAAAGAAGAGTTGATTAAACGCTTTGTTTCGGTTGAGTTTAATCGCTTTATTGCTTACTACCTAGGAGCTAAAGACTTAAATGTTTACAAAAAGGATATAAAAGAAAGTAGAAGCTCAAGAAAAAGAGGTTCTGAAAATTATATACGTTTATATATAAATGTTGGAAAAGCTCACGAATTATCTGCCCAAAGACTAATGGGACTTGTAAACGAAAATACAGGACGCAAAAAAGTTGGATTCGGAAAAATTGAAGTGCTAAGAAATTTTTCCTTTTTTGAAGTAGAAGACGGAACTCAAAAAGACGTTATTAATGCTGTAAAAGGGAAGGAATTTGAAGGTGAAAAGGTACATATTGAAATTGCAACCGCTAAACCTCCCAAACGTAAACGCAGAAGCGAAGGTGGAAATAGAAGACGTAGATAATTAAAATACACAATGCCTGTTCGATTAACCAGAACAGGCTTTTTTATGGCACAAAAAAAAGACTGTCCGGTTTGATTTTGGGCGACAGTCTTCTTTTAGATAGTATAGGATGATTGTTAGGGAGGTAATATCTTTGTATAAACTACACTTCAGTCCAGCTTACTTTATTTTTTATTCTTGAAATTTGCATTTCGCTTACACAAAATAATTGCGCTATTACTTTTTGCTTTCTACCTTTTTCAAGCATTTGCCTTATTGCCATAACATCCTCTTCGCTAAGCTTTGAATTGGTAATTACTTTACCTCTTCTTTTTCTTGCCTCAATCAACTTATCTTGCGATCGTGCAAAACTTTCTTCTCTTGAGAGCCATTGCAAATTGCTTACATGGTTATTAACCTTATTCCAATCTTTATGTATTACAACATCTTTTTTCTCATCATCATTAGGAATGAACGCTTCAGCTACCAACTTGTGAATCATTAAAGTCTTTTTATGACCACTTACTTTTATGTTGATACTTCTATATCCTTTAATATTACCAGTTTTAACAATTCTTCCTTCTGTACCTTTATAGCAAAAGCTTTTTATCCTACCATAATTGCTTACCTGGTATTTATTATCTGTGTTAGGAATTGACTTCCACTCCTCGTCTTCTATTTTTCTCAGTTTTGGTTGAGTTTCGCTTAAAGTTCCTTTCACAATTGAGTAAATTTGGATTAATACTTGAACTATCAGAATTAATATAATTCTCTTTTCTGTTCTTATTAATTGTGATTCAAAAATAGTAGATAAGTATATACAATCCAAACAGCACACCTTCCAAACCCCTTATAAATAGGCGAATTACGTTTTTACAAAGTCAAATTTCTGTATGAAATACCACCCTTTTTAAATGAAGCCCCCCTTTTTTCAAACGAATAAAAAATACGATTTTTTTTGTTTTTTTTTCTAAAATGTACTTTAATTCAAACCTATTATTTCTTGCTTTTTTTAACCTCATGAAAACAAGACTAATACAATTTTAAACTTTTTTATATCAAAGTTGTTAGCTGATACTATGAACGATACAAGAAATTTTTGGGACTCTTATAAGCATATTTATGCTTTAGCACCAATGGAAGATGTTACAGATACCGTATTTAGAGAACTAGTTCTAAATGAAGCATCAAGCAATAATTTAAATGTTTTGTTTTCAGAATTCTTGTCTACAGATGGTTTTTGCCATCCGATAGGAAAAGATAAAGTAATACACCGACTAAAAATTAACGAATCTGAAATTAGATTAGTAAGAAAAAGAAATGCAAAGTTAGTTGCACAAATTTGGGGTACAGATCCTGAAAAATTCTATAAAACAGCGCAATACATTCAAAACTACACTCAATTTGATGGTATTGATATAAATATGGGTTGTCCTCAAAAAAACATAATAAAAAAAGGAGCTTGTAGTGCATTAATTAACAACCCAGCTTTAGCTAAGGAAATTATTCTTGCAACAATTGAAGGTACTTCTTTACCTGTTAGTGTTAAAACCCGTATTGGATTTAAGAATATTAACACTGAGAACTGGACAAGGCATTTACTTAATACTCCTATAAAAGCATTAACTGTACACGGACGTATTCAAAAACAAATGTCGGAAGACATAGCTAATTGGGATGAAATTGGTAAAGTTGTTCAACTTAGAAATGAAATGAACCTACAAACTAAAATAATTGGCAATGGAGATATCCTTACCACAGAAGATTGTAATAATAAAATAAATAAATACAAGGTTGACGGAGTTATGGTTGGCAGAGGAGTATTTAATAATTTTTGGATGTTTAGTAATAGAAATGAAATAACAATTGAGAATAAGCTTAATGCGATCCTAAATCATGCTCTTTTATTTTCTAAAACATGGGGCACATCAAAACCATGGATTATCCTAAGACGTTTTTTTAAAATTTATACTTATCATCTACCTTTAGCTGCTCAGCTTAGAGATGTGGTTATGAGAACAAATAATCTGTCCGAACTAAAAAATGCAATCGAAATGTACAGAATTAAAATAAATGCTATTCAAAGCTCTTTTTCAGAACCTGATTCTCAAGAACTAAAGCCCAGTTAAAAGAAGGAGATATAAATCTAAAATGAAATACTGACTTAGGTGCAAGCTGCTGTAATATTGTATTTGAGTAGACCGAAATCATACCAGCAGTAAACCACCAATAATTATCGATATCTATACTTTTAATGCCTAAATCATCCGAATTCCTTATACCTAACCTTAAAAGAGAAGTTTGTAATATAAGTTTTGCAAACCTGTTGTTAGTTGTATTATACATTAACTTAATATCATCAATAAGTTTGTTTGTAACATTGGCCAAATAATCAGATTTTGACGCTAATCTTGCAAGATGGTAAATTATTATTTCTGATTTAGGATATTCAGGGGCAATTTGAAAAGCTTTTGAAAAGTATAAAGATTTAAAAACAACATCTTCAAGTAACATAATACTGGCAAAATCATTCTCCTTCAATTTAAAATTATTGTAACAAATCCACAATAAACAATTTGATAAAACACAAGCATCCAACTCAATAGGCATTTTCTCTCCAAACCAGGTCGAATATGCCTTATATATTTTAAATTGTTCATATCCATTTCTTACCCAATATTTATAACCGTTTGCATAATTTGGGAGGCATTTCTTAGTTTTTAATGCTTCATCATATTTTACTCTATTTACCATTTGAATTAAAGAAGTAGTATCTATATCATCTGGTAACTTAAATTTAGACAGTTTGTGTAAAACAGTTCCGTTTGGAAAATGCTTTCCTTCTTTTTTTTGCCAAAAATTATATGAGTTTCTTTCTGGTTTATTTGTGTAGTGCTGAAAATTTGGAATTAATAAATTTCCTATTTCGTTCACAATTTGAATTTCTTCAGCATTAAAAAATTCAGTTAATGACTGAAGAACATATAAAACTGAAGCTGAAAAGAAGATATTATCATCAGGCCTGGTTAACTTTAAAATATTATTTATTCTATATGAAGGAAACAATCCTATGTTAAAAAAAGGATGTTTTTCCCTGACTTGTAACTTACTAATTTTATTGAGTAAATCTATTACTTGCATGCATTAATAATCCGCTGAAAACTTTTTTACATGATTCCTATAAGCAGTAAAAGCATTAGCCCTAGATATAAAGCCACAATATTTTCCTTTATCAATAACTGCAATATTAAAACGGGATGACTTTCCAAAAATCTCTACTAAATCTTCCATACTATCATCCGGACTTATAAAATACTCTGGCATATACATTATATCTCTTACTTTAACAAGATCGTATTTTTCTGGTTTAAAAATAATGTTTCTAATATCATCCATTTTAATCATGCCATGGAGCACACCTTTTTCATCTACAACTGGAAATAAATTACGATGTGCTTTTGAAATTACCTCCACAAGATCCCCTAAAGTTGCATCGGGCGAAATAATAGCAAAATCTGTTTCAATAAGTTTATTTACCTCCATCATAGTCATAACATTTTGATCCTTGTCATGAGTAAGCAACTCCTTTCTTTGCGCTAATTGATGAGTATAAACCGAATGCTTTTCAAAGGATTTAGCAGTAACATAACTAATTGTAGCCGTTATCATTAATGGTAAAAACATACTATAGCCTCCCGAAAGGTCAGCAATTAGAAATAATCCTGTTAAAGGAGCGTGTAATACTCCGGCAATCAATCCCGCCATTCCAATTAGTGCAAAGTTTTTTACCGGAAGATTTATAAAATTAAAGCGATTAATGATAGAGGCAAATAACACACCTGTATTGGCTCCCATAAATAATGTTGGTGCAAATATGCCACCTACACCTCCTCCTCCAAATGTTACCGAAGTGGCAATAACTTTAACTCCTATTGTTAATGCCATTATAATTACGAAATTGATAAATGTATCGTTTAGGTTTGCAAAAATACCTATGTCATGCAAATAGAACAACTCTCCATTTAAAGCTCCATTTATCACTTCGTAACCTTCCCCAAACATATGAGGAAAAAAGATCATTATTACTCCTAGCGAAATGGCTCCAATAGTTAACCTTGTCCAGCCATTATTCACCTTTTCGAATAATTTCTCTATATATTTATACATCCGGGTAAAGTATGTAGCTACTAATCCACATGCTAATCCAAGAATCACATAAAAAATCAGTTCTCGTAAGGTATATGTGTGCTCTATTTTAAAGGGATACACCACTTCTTGTCCTAAAGATAAATACGAAACAACTACTGCCGATGCCGAACATAGTAACAATGGGACCAATGAAGTTAAAGTTAAATCAAGCATTATTACCTCTAATGCAAATACAATTGCCGCAATAGGGGCTTTAAAGATAGCCGACATCGCACCAGCACATGCACAACCTAGAAGTAATGTAATTTGCCTATGATTTAAACGTAATAGTTTACCCAAATTTGCTCCAATTGCTGCCCCTGTTGAAACTGTTGGTCCCTCTAATCCAACAGACCCTCCAAACCCAACTGTAAATGAACTAGCTATAACAGATGATATCATATTATGCCTATTCATTTTACCCTGATTTTTAGAGATAGCATATAAAACATTAGGGATTCCATGCCTAACAGGTCGCCGAACCATGTATTTAATAAATAACACAGCCACTAATATTCCAATTCCCGGAGTTACTAAATAAAGCCATTCCCATCCATCAATGGAGGTCAAAGTATGAACCCAATGATGAATAAATCCAACTGTTTTTTTAATAACAACTGCAGCTAAACCTGCTGCTATACCAATTATAATGCTTAAAAGCATCATAAACTGCCTATTACTTACATTTCTGAGCCTCCACACAAATAAGCGCTTAAGCAGAGTTTCTTTTGCCATAGATGATTTTGAGAGTTTATGGCAATCAATTTAAAAAAATTATTTGTTTTAAAACGAAACGTATTGTAACAAGTAGAAATACTTTTTTCTAAAATGGAATACAACGAACTTTTATAAAGATGTTTTGTTTGAGGATTATAATACAAGTCTAAACAAAATAAATGATTATTAGTATGATATACAAAATACATATTAGTATTATATTGATTTTTTTCAATACAATTTTATTTGCTCAGAAACCTGTTTTAAAAGGCATTGTTAAAGATAAATATTCAAACGAACCATTAGAATTTGTAAACCTGATTATACTAAATACAACAACAGGAACAACCACTGATTCTTTAGGCGCATTTGAAATTGACACAAACAAAGAATTCCTGCAACTTCAGCTATCATTTTTAGGGTATAAATCATTGATTACTGAAGAAATAATGATATCAAAAGTAAGATCCAACTTTATTGAGATATTTATGGAACCTTCTTCGGAAAGATTAAACGAGGTAACAGTAAAAACTTCACCTTTTGCCAGAAAAATTGAAAGTCCTGTTTCTTTAAGAAGAATTGGAATTGATCAAATTGAACGTAGCGCTGGTGCAAATAGAGACATTTCAAAAGTAATTCAATCTTTTCCCGGAGTAGCAAGTACTGTATCTTTTAGAAACGACATTATCGTAAGAGGCGGTGGCCCTTCCGAAAATAAGTTTTATATAGATGGAATTGAAATTCCAACCATTAATCATTTTTCAACACAAGGAGCTTCAGGAGGACCTGTTGGTATGCTTAATGTTGATTTTATAAGAGAAGTTGACTTTTATTCAAGCGCATTTCCTTCATCTAGAGGAAATGCAATGAGTTCGGTAATGGAGTTTAAATTAAAGGACGGAAGCAGCGACCAAACCGATTATAAAGCTGTATTAGGAGCAAGTGAAATGGCCTTTTCTGCATCAGGTCCAGTATCAAAAAATACAACTGGTTTTATTTCGGTAAGACGCTCCTACTTACAATTTTTATTTAAAGCTTTAGACTTACCTTTTTTACCAACATTTACCGACTTCCAATTTAAAACCAAAACCAGATTTAATGTTAAAAATGAAATTTCCTTTTTAGGATTTGGTGCAATTGACGATTTTGAGCTAAACAAAAGTGCCAGCAATACTCCTGAAAATCAATACATCCTCTCGTATATTCCAGTTAACAGCCAATGGAATTATACCATTGGAGCAAACTATAAACATTACTTTAATACAAGTTATCTCACATTTGTTGCCAGCAGAAACCATTTAAATAACGAAGCAATTAAATACAGGGACAATATAAAAGAGACCAACAATTTAATTTACGATTACCAATCTGAGGAAATTGAAAACAAGTTTAGATTAGAACTCAATTCTAAAGCAAAGAAGTTAACTGTTAATACTGGAATATTATTAGAGTTTGTAAGTTATAGTAACAATACTTTCCGGTTTGAATATTTAAACAATCAACCTAATCAGATCAATTATAATTCGGACTTAAGTTTTTCTAAATATGGCGCTTTTGGATCTCTTGGGTTGCCAATATTAAATAATCGAGTAAATTTATCAATGGGCATTAGGTTGGATGCAAATAATTATTCCAATAAAATGAATAACCTGTTTAATCAAATTAGTCCAAGGTTGGCTATATCAAGTCAATTATCAGATTTTTTATTCCTTAATTTTAATGTAGGAAGATATTATCAACATCCCGCTCTAACTACCTTTGGCTATAGAGGCAACAATGGAAATTTGATTAACAAAGAAAATAACCTTAAATATATTTATGTCGATCATATTGTTGGTGGATTAGAGTTAAAACCCAACAACTACACCAAGGCTACCATAGAGTTATTTTATAAAAACTACGAAAACTACCCTTTTTCGGTAAACGATTCTATATCTATTGCCAGTAAAGGTGGTGATTTTGGTGTTGTAGGAGATGAAGAAGTTATATCAGCTGGTAAAGGAAGAGCTTATGGATTTGAAATTATGGCACGTCAACGCTCCCCTAAAGGGTATAGTTTTATTGCTGCCTATACATTTGTAAATAGTGAATTTCAAGATATTTATAAAAAATACATACCCAGCTCTTGGGATAGCAAACATATATTTACAACAACCATAAACAAAACATTTAAAAAAAATTGGGAATTAGGCATAAAGTGGCGCTTCTTAGGAGGTTTACCATACACTCCGGTTGACGACAACACAACTACTCTTAGGCAGGCCTGGGATGCCAAAGGTCGTGAATATCTCAACTTTAGTTTATTCAACAGTAAACGACTTGACAATTTTCATCAACTGGATATTCGAATTGATAAATCATATTTATTTAACAAATGGACTTTAGAAGTATATTTAGATATACAAAACCTGTATAATTTTAAAATAAAAGAACCTGTTAAGTATGTTCAAAAACTAGATTTAAATGGTAATCCTATTATAGAAAATCCTAGCTCTCCAATTAGCGAACAAAGGTATTTGTTTGATAAAATATATACCGAAAACGGTACTATCTTACCTACTTTAGGGATTATTGTTGAATTTTAGAATCTGTTATATGGCTATAAATAAAAAAACCCGTTAAAATTAACGGGTTATAAATCTGTTATGGAATAGGATAACCTAATTCCTCCTTAATCATTTTAAAAACTTCTATATGAGTTTTTTTCTCAAGCTTACCATTTGCGCAATTGCGCTTTAAGAAAAACTCCACCTCCTCATTATTATTATAAAGGTGATTTAAATAATTTAATTGGAAAGGTTGTTCGCAAGTAAATACTTGCTTGTCATTTGATTTACTTCTAGCCATAATGTAGATTTTAATTGCGTTGTTTTAGATTTTAGAGTGTCTTGTTACTTGAAATTAAAAAAAAATACTTTTTAATCCTAAAATTTAACGTGACAAATGCGTGACACAACACACAACTCTAATCTTCAACCACTTAAGCACAAACACAATTTTGACCATTCGAACACAACATTCAATATCAGCTAGTTACACAAAACGTCATTTTTAAAAGCGGACATTTTTTTTTCAATTATTCAATAAATTATGTGGTTTCAACATCTACCGTAATAAGGTTTAAATAGCCATTAAATTTCTATCTTTGCAAGCTATCACTTTTTATTTGAGGTATGGAAAACAGAATAACTTCTTTATTTGATATAAAATATCCTATTATACAAGGAGGTATGGTTTGGTGTAGCGGTTGGAAATTAGCTTCAGCGGTTAGTAATAATGGTGGATTGGGATTAATCGGAGCGGGTTCTATGTACCCTGAGGTTTTAAAAGAGCATATTACCAAAATGAAGAATGCCACAAACAAACCTTGGGGAGTAAATGTTCCTTTATTGTACCCTGAAGTAGATAAATTAATAGATATTATTATAGATGAAGGTGTTAAAATAGTATTTACAAGCGCGGGAAACCCGGCTAAGTTCACCTCAAAACTAAAAGATAATGGAATTATTGTTGCTCATGTAATTGCCAATAGTAGGTTTGCAAAAAAATGCGAAGATTGTGGAGTAGACGCAATTGTAGCAGAGGGATTTGAAGCTGGAGGACATAATGGTAGAGAGGAAACTACAACTATTGTTTTAGTTCCCCGAATAAAAGAAACTACCCAGTTACCAATAATAGCAGCAGGAGGTATAGGAACTGGAAGAGGAATGGCAGCTGCCATGGCATTAGGTGCTGATGGAATTCAGATTGGGTCGAGATTTGCTGCTAGTGAGGAGTCTTCTGCTCACCCTGATTTTTTACAAAAGGTAGTTGAAGCTGGCGAAGGAGGCACAACTTTAACTCTAAAAAAGTTAGCTCCTGTGCGATTAATACATAACAAATTCTCAAATGAGGTTGCAGAAGCACAAAGTAAAGGAGCCACTATTGAAGAACTTAAAGAGTTATTAGGAAAAGGAAGAGCAAAAAAAGGAATGTTTTTAGGTGAGTTAGACGATGGTGAGTTAGAAATTGGCCAGGTTTCTTCCCTAATTAATAATATAAAACCAGTTAAAGAAATAATGGAAGATATACTATCTGAATATACAACAACTTTAAATTCTCTTTCTGGTAAAGCATATCAGTTTTAAAAATGATAGAAATTCAAAAATATACACTCGATAATGGCTTGCGCCTTATTGTACATCAGGATGAAACAACTCCTTTAGCTGCTATCAATGTACTTTATAACGTTGGAGCCAGGGACGAAGATAAAAACAAAACTGGTTTTGCCCACTTGTTTGAGCATCTGATGTTTGAAGGTAGCAAAAACATACCATCTTACGACATACCTTTACAAAATGCAGGTGGTGATAATAATGCATGGACTAGCAATGATTTAACCAACTATTACCTTACATTACCTGCATCAAATTTAGATACTGGATTGTGGCTTGAATCGGACAGGATGCTTGAGTTAAATTTCTCGCAAGAAGCATTGGACGTGCAGAAAAAGGTAGTTGTTGAAGAATTTAAGCAAAGGTATCTGAATCAGCCTTATGGAGATATACCATTGCTACTTCGACCATTAGCTTACAAAGTACATCCATACCAATGGCCAACTATAGGAGCTGACATTAAGCACATTGAAGATGCTACCCTTGAAGATGTTAAAGCTTTCTTTTATTCTCATTATGCACCTAATAATGCCATAATTACTGTAACTGGAAATGTTGATCCTGAAGATGTATATCAAAAAGTAGTTAAATGGTTTGGTAATATTCCTCATCGAGATGTTGCTGTAAAAAACATACCTGAAGAACCCGTTCAAAACGAAACTAGGGAACTAGTAGTGGAAAGAAACGTACCTTCTGATATGTTGCAAATGGTTTTTCATATGTGTTCCAGAACTGATAAAGAATACTATACCATCGACTTAATTTCAGACGTTTTATCTAACGGTACCAGTTCAAGATTATATCAACGTTTAGTTAAAGAAAAAAAACTATTTACTGATTTGCATGCTTACATATCTGGAGATATGGACAATGGACTTTTTACTTTCGCAGGAAATGTATCTGATGATGTTAATATAAAAGATGCAGAGAAAGCAATATGGGAAGAAATAGAATTGGTAAAGAATAACTTAGTTAGTGATTACGAACTTCAGAAAGTAAAAAACAAAGTTGAATCGTCTCTAATGTTTTCTGAGATAAACTTTTTAAATAAAGCTATGAACCTTGCTCAATTTGAATTAATGAGCAAAGCAGAAGATATCAATAATGAGATTGATGAGTATATAAAAGTTACTGCTCAACAAATACAAGACTGCGCAAACATTATTTTCAAAGAAAATAACTGCTCCAAATTATATTATTTATCAAAGGATAAAAAGGAAAAAGGATGCTAAACAGAAAAGACATACCATCATTTAAGTTACCCTCTGGTCTAAACATTCTGCAACAAAGTAGTAAAAGTTTAGAAAATGGCATTCCGGTTCATATTGTTCATGGAGGAACGCAGGACGTAGCCAAAATTGATATTATTTTTGATGCAGGAGTAGTTCAATCCAACAAACCTTTGGTAGCTACTTTTACAAATACATTATTACATGAAGGTACCGAAACAATGTCGGCATATGAAATTGCTGAAAAAATTGACTACTATGGTGCCTATCTAGGACAATCAACCAATTATCATCATGCACAAATAACATTATACTCTTTAACCAAGTATTTACCTAATATCCTCCCAATAATAGAGGATATTATTAAGAAACCTTCTTTTAACCAACATGAGTTCGATGTGCTTTTAGCTAAGAAAAAACAGGACTTTCTTGTTGATTCTGAAAAAGTAAAAACATTGGCCAACAGAAAAGCCAATGAGATTTTATTTGGAACTGACCATCCTTATGGGCGTGCTCCACAATTAAATCATTTTGATGTTATTCATTTAGATGATGTTAAAAAATTCCATAAAAGCCAATATTCATCCAATTTGTGTACAATTATCATCTCCGGTCAACCGGGTGACGATATTATTGATCTGTTAAATAAACATTTTGGTAAAAACGACTGGAAGAACGATAACATATCTGATCATCATGTTAAAGCTTTTAATCCTCATGCAGAACTCAGTCACTTAGTAGATAAAGAGGATGCAATGCAGTCTGCTATTAAAATAGTAAAGCGTAGCATTACTAAATCTCAACCAGATTATCTTGAACTTACTATTCTGTGCACAATTTTAGGAGGTTATTTTGGCTCTAGGTTAATGAATAACTTAAGGGAAGAAAAAGGCCTAACTTACGGAATATCGTGCTATTTAGTATCCTTTTTAAAAGCAGGTATGTTTAATATCTCAACCGAAGTTGTTGCAGATAAAAGGGAGCTAGCAGTAAAAGAGATTTTTTATGAAATGGAAAGGTTGAGAAAAGAACTTGTACCTGATGAAGAATTAACACGAGTAAAAAATTATATGCTAGGCGATTTAATGCGTAACCTTGATGGACCATTTGCTGTAGCAGATGCCTTTAGAGGTTTGTATGGTTTTGAACTAGATTTAAACTTTTTTAAAAATCTGGAACAAATCATTAAGAATATTGATTCTGAAAAAATTAGAGCTATTGCAAACAAGCATTTAATTGAAGATGATTTTTATGTTGTTATTGCAGGTAAATAGCTTTTTTTTACTATAATTGTTTGTATATACAATTACTTTTTAAATCATTATAAACCAACTAGAAGAAAGTATAAATACTCTGGATGAAGGAAGTACTATCCGAAATAGAAGAAAAAGAACTGATACGCAAAGAGTTTGAAGAGTTAATTAGTGTATGTCCTAAATGTAAAACAGAAAAAGGGCTTAAGCTAGTAAGTAAAGCATTTGAACTCGCACGTGATGCACATAAAGGAGTAAAAAGAAAGTCAGGTGAACCGTATATTTTACATCCTCTTGCAGTAGCACGAATTGTAGCTGAAGAAATTGGTTTAGGCAGTACAGGTGTTGCTGCATCGTTATTACATGATGTTATTGAAGACACTGATTATACTTACGAAGACTTAGAAGCTATCTTCGGTTCAAAAGTGGCCTCTATTGTTGATGGATTAACAAAATTATCGGGAGTTTTTGATAAAAATCAATCTGCACAGGCAGAAAATTTCAGAAAGCTTCTTCTAACTATGGTTGAAGATATCCGAGTTATTATTATTAAACTCGCGGATAGACTGCACAACATGCGTACCCTTGGTTCTATGCCAGAACATAAAAGGCTGAAAATTGCAGGGGAAACGCTTTTTATGTATGCTCCTCTTGCACATAGATTAGGGTTATATGCATTAAAAACAGAGCTTGAAGACCTAAGTTTAAAGTACGAACATCCTTCTATTTATAAAGATTTAGCAGAAAAAATAGAGAGCAAGGAAATCAAAAGCAAAGATATCATAGATAAATTTGTTGCTCCTATTCGTACTTCGTTAGCAAATGCTGGAATTGAGTTTGAATTAAAGTCAAGACCCAAATCGGTATACTCTATCTGGAATAAAATGCAAAAAAAGAATGTTCCGATAGACGAAATTTATGATGTTTTAGCAATTCGTATTGTTTTTAAAAGCAATGAACTCATTCCGGAAAAATCGCAGTGTTGGAATATTTATTCGCAAATTACGGATATATACAAACCTAAACCAGATAGGTTAAGAGACTGGGTTAGTACGCCTAAGGCAAATGGATATGAAGCTTTGCATGCTACTGTAATGGGACCAGCCGGTAAATGGGTTGAGATTCAAATACGTAGCCAAAGAATGGATGAAATTGCCGAACGCGGATTTGCAGCACACTATAAATATAAAGGAGTTCAGGAAAAAGAATCGGAACTGGATAATTGGTTGCAGCGAATTAGAGATATGCTGGAAAATCCTGTATCTGATTCGCTTGAGTTTTTAGATGACTTTAAACTCAACTTATTTGCTTCGGAGATAATGATTTTTACACCTAAAGGACATGTAAAAGTGTTACCTAAAGGTGCAACTGCTCTGGATTTTGCGTTTGAAATTCATACGCACTTAGGGTATAAGTGTATTGGTGCCAAGGTGAATTATAAGCTAGTACCTATAAGCCACGTTTTAAAAAGTGGTGATCAGGTAGAAATTTTGACATCAGAAAAGCAACAGCCTAAATACGACTGGATTAATATTGCAACCACCGCAAAGGCAAAAACAGCCATTAAGGATGCCTTTAAGAAAGAAAGAAAGGAACTTATTTCTAAAGGGGAAAAAATACTAGAGGATTCACTTCATAAAAGAAAACTCACCACAAACAACCGTATTTTAAGTAAACTACTACGTCACTACAAATTAGAACATAAAGATGAGCTTTACATGAAGCTAGGTAGTGGAGGCAGTGGAGGTATTGAGCTTAAAAATCTGGACAAAATATTAAGAGAAAAAACTAACAATAAATGGATAAAATATTGGGGATTGTCGTTTGGAGGTAAAAAACCTAAGCCTGATAAACCCAATGTAAAAATAGATAAGCGTAAGCCCATTGTTTTAAATGATGATACCGACAAAGCCAGTTATATTATTGCTAGTTGCTGTAATCCTATTCCAGGAGATGATGTTGTAGGATATGTTGATGAAGAAGAAAAAGTTATTTTGCATAGTAGAAAATGCCCGGTAGCCATTAAATTAATGTCGAGCCAGGGAAATCGTATTGTTTCAGCTGAATGGACATCTCAAAAGCTACTTTCTTTTTTAGCCATTATAAATCTTACAGGAATCGACCAAATTGGTATTGTTAGTAAAATGACCAAGGTTATATCTGATGACCAAAATGTAAATATGCGTTCAATCCATGTTGAAAGTCACGATGGTATTTTTGAAGGATCGATTTACTTGTATATACATAATGTTGAAGATTTAAATAATCTCATTTATAAACTTATGAAGGTAAAAGGTGTACATACTGTTACTCGCCAGGAAAGAATCCAAAAATAAATGACTCATCAAAAAAATCACTTTAATTACAGCATTATTTTTTAGTTTTAGAGCAATAAAATGCTTCTTGTTTTAATTTAGTCTAAACAATAATTTCTTATTTTTAGCGAAATATTTATCTTTAAGCTGTTATTCTTAATTAGTTTATTTATGGATAAGGTGAAAGCCAAGGAAGAGGTAAAAAGAATATTTACCGAATTTCTGCAAAAAAACGGACACCGAAAAACACCCGAACGTTTTGCAATATTAGAAGAGATATACTCTCGAGATGGTCATTTTGATATTGAGTCGCTTTATATTTTTATGAAAAATAAGAATTATAGAGTGAGTAGGGCTACATTATACAACACCATAGATTTACTATTGGATTGCAAATTGGTTATTAAACATCAGTTTGGAAAAAACATTGCTCAATTTGAAAAGGCGTACGAATCGAAACAGCACGACCACCTTATTTGCATAAATTGTGGAAGTGTTAGTGAGTTTTGTGATCCGGGTATACAATCGGTACTAAACAATGCCGAAGAAACAATGGATTTTCAAGTATCTCATCATTCCCTTTACATTTACGGAATATGTAAAAACTGTTCTAAGAAATCTTAGACTTTTTTGAAAATAATATCTTCTTATCGTTAAAATAAGAAAATATTATGCGAACTTGTTTGTGTATTAAGTTTTTCGAGCGAGTAAAAATATATTTAAAACAATGATATTTTAACAGTTTTAATAACTATTTTTGCTAGTCGGGATTTTGGCAAGTAATGCCCTACTCTCAAATAAATCAATTTAATAACAAAACAAATGAAACAAACATGAATTTGTCATTCTGAAATATAACAATAGAATGAATAAATTCATTGAAAGTTCCATCTGACCATAAAAATAAATTATACCGCATGAAAGTTGATGTTCTTCTTGGTCTTCAATGGGGAGACGAGGGTAAAGGAAAAGTTGTGGATGTACTAACTCCAAAGTATGATGTAATAACCAGATTCCAAGGTGGCCCTAATGCTGGTCATACACTTGAGTTTAATAATATAAAACATGTATTGCACAATATTCCCTCAGGAATTTTCCATACAGATAAAATTAATATAATTGGAAATGGTGTTGTATTAGATCCTATTAGCTTTAAAAAGGAAATTGATGAACTGGAAGCTAAAGGTATGGATTTAACCAAAAACCTTTTAATTTCTAAAAAAGCCCATTTAATTCTACCTACCCACAGAATTTTAGATGCTGCTTCGGAAAAATCTAAAGGTAAAACTAAAATTGGTTCTACACTTAAGGGAATTGGACCTACCTACATGGACAAAACAGGTAGAAATGGTTTACGTGTTGGCGATATCCTAAATGATTTTGAGGAAAAATATAAAGCCCTTAAAAAGAAGCACGAGCAGCTGCTAAGTATGTACGATTTTGAATACAATATTGAAGATTTTGAAAAAGGACTTACTGAAGGTATTGAATGCTTAAAGAAATTTACCATTATTGATAGTGAACACAACATCAACAAATATTTAAAAGAAGATAAATCTGTACTTGCCGAAGGTGCTCAGGGAACATTACTGGATATTGATTTTGGATCTTACCCATTTGTTACCTCTTCTAATACTATATGTGCTGGAGCATGTACTGGTATGGGAGTAGCTCCTAATAAAATTGGTGAAGTATATGGTATTTTTAAAGCGTACTGTACTCGCGTGGGTAGTGGCCCCTTCCCTACTGAATTAGAGGACGAAACTGGTGAAGAATTAAGAAAGGCAGGTCATGAGTTTGGTGCTACAACTGGCAGACCCCGAAGATGTGGATGGTTAGACCTGGTAGCTTTAAAGTACTCGATAATGATTAATGGTGTTACGCAGCTAATTATGACCAAAGGAGATGTACTTAGCTCTTTTGAAACCATTAAAGTGGCTACTGCTTATAAAGTTAATGGTGTTGAAACTGAGGAATTCCCATTTGAACTTGCGGAAGATTTAGAAGTAGTTTACACTGAACTTCCCGGGTGGAAAGAAGATTTAACTGGAATGAAATCTGAAAACGAATTCCCGGAGGAACTAAATAATTATATAAACTTTTTAGAGGCTGAATTGGAAGTACCTATTAAAGTAATTTCGGTTGGTCCAGATAGAGAACAAACGATTATAAGAGAATAGAAAATTAAAGTTTAGATATATAATCCCGGTTAGCAAATATTAACTGGGATTTTTCATTTTGCTTACTCAAATATAAAAAGCTTTTATTTATTGACACTGAAGCTACTATAAATACTCAATTTAATTTTTGATAATCTCCTTAAGGTTGTTAACCACTTGTAAAAAGCCTTCGTTAATATTAGAAAAACTGGTTAACTCAACTGCCTTTGTATTAGCTGACTGAAATTTACCTAATTGAGAGTCTTTCCAATCGCAATAATCTAAGATTACGGGCACCAAATTATGACTCCCCTCCTCTACTCCTTTTAAGGTTTCTTGCAATTCAAAATTCATTACATATTCGGTAGAAAGTAAATTGTGACTTACCAAGAAGATAACAATATCTGAGTCATTAAGATTGTTTTTTATTTTATCATCCCATTTTTCGCCTGGATTTATCACTCCATCATGCCAAACTGAGATATAGTTATTAGCCTTTAAAACACTTAAGTGTTTAATAAATTCGTTTTTTAAATTTTCGTCGTGTTTTGAATAAGAAATAAAAAGTTTTTTACTCATAATAAAAGTTTCTAATGGTTCTTCTTTAAAGTTTTCTACAAAAATACCTTCTATAAGTCCATTTACCATCACATCATCAAAGCTAATATCACATTCAATCGTTTCTTTACCTTTTTCTATCCTTCTTAATAAAGATTCGTGTTGATAAAAATGGGGATGTTGAGAGTTAACACAAGTTTTGCAATTACATGGTATCAGTTTTTTTACTTTTAAACCTTCAAATTGATTATGTAATACATCAAAATCATCTTTGATAATAGTCATTAAATCTTTTGCAAAAGTACCTTTTACCCATACCTCAATTTTCTTCTTATCATAATTTTCAATAATTAACGCTTTTGAACCTCTTCTTTCTAAAACAACACCTTTACGCCATACAAATTCTAAATTAGGAATATTACGATGTTGCCTTACAACAGTTCGGCTAATTAGTCCTTTAGGCATAAAGTCATATTCAAATTTCATCTGAATATTGTTTTGATAATCCCAATTCAGCTCTGGTTGTTCTACAGGAAGTAATTTAGGTATAAGAAATTCTTTATCCTCAGAATCAGAAAGAGTGAAAAGTAACTCAAAGGTTTTCATTAAACCTAAAAACTCTGCGTGCATATCATGATATTTCGATTCACTCCAGATATTACTTGCATCTTTTTTACAAAAACGCCCTTTTTTATCAGTAACAGTATTATCATCAAGTATTTTATACACTGCATTGGTAACCCATTCTTTTTGTAGTATTATAGTTTTACGCAGTAAATCGTTATCCTGAAAGTGTAACAATATCCCCAGGTCGTGAAGGTATCCACTAATTTCAAGAGCTTTTTTACGATCATCAATCTTTAGATCGGAACAGATTTTATAATATTCGTTAAGTGTTAAATTTGGATTATCCTTTGCCAATTCACCAATTTTATTTCTGATTTCAACCCATTGATTTGGTAATTTCTGACCAATATGTTGCAAATTACTTAATTGGTGCAGTATTTCATTTTCTAATCTTTTAAATTCCTGTTTATCTTTTTCGTTTTTTAATGATAAATCAATGGCAAACACCTCTTTTATATTTTTAAATCTGGATTTAAATCCCCTGGAATCAAACTCTTTTTGCCTATCGGCCTTTCGGTTTTGTAATACGATTAATGGGCAATTTTTCGAAAAAAGTTCAATAGCTTGAAACCAGTAATCGTACTCAATATCATCACGGCTATTATCATCTACAAAAATGTATAACGACCTTTTAGTTAAAAAAAACTGGTGTGTTGAATGGTAAATTTCTTGTCCTCCAAAATCCCAGACATTGGCTTTTAGTTCGTTATCATTCAATTTAAAATTTAGGGGCAATATGTCTATCCCCCTGGTTGAATCCTCTTCTTGCGGTAATGGAGCATTTTTATTTTGCAATTTACTGCATAAAGTAGTTTTACCTACACGTGCATCTCCAACAACCAATACTTTAGCCTCGTAAAGATAACTACCCCCTTGTTTTTCTATCTCCTCAAAATAACTAACCACAGCTTCTCTGCCTCTTTTTACAATCTCAGGGGGAGGGATAACAAGTGGGTTGTTTTCCAGTACTAAATCATTTGTTCCAAATCTAAATTCCCATTGAGGGATTAACCGACCTAATATTATTTGCTCTTTAATAGGTGTTAAATCTGATATTTGATTGTCGCAAATGTCTAACGAATTCAATTGTGATGGCAAATTCTCAAGCTTGGTGATTTCATTGGAGCTAATAGATAACGAATTCAATTGCGGAGGTAGGTTCTCAAGCTTGATAATTTTACTGGAGCTAATACCTAATGAATTCAATTGTGGTGGTAGGTTCTCAAGCTTGGCAATTTGATTGAAGCTAATCCCTAATGAAGTCAATTGTGATGGTAGATTCTCAAGCTTGGTGATTTCATTGGAAACAATAGATAACGAACTCAATTGTGATGGTAAGTTCTCAAGCTTGGTGATTTCATTGGAGCGAATAGATAACGAATTCAATTGCGATGGAAGGTTCTCAAGCTTGGTGATTTGATTAGAGCTAATATCTAACGAATTTAATTGTGATGGAAGGTTCTCAAGCTTGGTAATTTCATTGGAGCTAATATTTAACGAATTCAATTGTGATGGAAGGTTCTCAAGCTTAGTGATTTCATTGGAGCTAATATTTAACGAATTCAATTGTGATGGTAAGTTCTCAAGTTTGATGACTTGATTAAAGCTAATATCTAACGAATTCAATTGTGATGGCAGCTTCTCTAGCTTGGTGATTTCATTGGAGCCAATATCTAACAAATTCAATTGTGATGGCAGCTTCTCAAGCTTGGTAATTTGATTGTCGCGAATATCTAATGATTTCAATTGTGATGGCAGATTCTCTAGCTTGGTGATTTGATTAGAGCGAATATATAACGAATTCAATTGTGATGGAAGGTTCTCTAGCTTGGTGATTTGATTGTAGCTGATACTTAAAATCTTAAGATTTTTTAAGTGTTGCAAATTAGGTATATCTTTAATCTCAGAACGATTTTCATAAGTTCCATCTAATCTTAAAGTGTGTAAATTATTAAGATTGATTATTTCATCTGGTATATAAGTAAGTTTGTTTGGTTCACCATTGTTTACGCTTTTAATTATTTCTCTTATTTCTATATCCCAATATTCATCACTTAATATCAGTACAGTTAACCAATCGCATTCAAAAACTTCTTTGGGGATTTCCCGCAATCCACATTTTCCTAAATCCAGTTTTCCAGTTCTTTCTTTTTTTTCTTTGGCTATTATTTCAAGGGCTAGTTTGCTCATAAGTTTTTATATTTTGTAATTGTTCAAATTTATAGAATTGAGCAGTACTTATCAATAATGTTTTTATTATTTTATAAAGAAGTAAATAGGAAGGATTAGATTGTATCTAATAATGTGATTCAAGTATTAAATTTAGGCTAAAGCCAATTTTCATCTTAACCGTAATGCACGGGATAAATCCCGTGCCTAGTTAGTCTTTACAAGACATTAAATTATCGGAGTTTTCTTGTGGCACTAGTTATAAAAATATTCTTAATTCAACCCGGATTATGTATTAGAGGTTCGTAGTGAGCATTGAAAGTACGATAAAACAAGGCTTTATCGAAACGAGGCATAGCATCGTTCTGGTGAGTTGAGATGAAGCAGCGAAGTGACTTGTTTTGAAGTAATTTCAATGTGTAATAGATTTTCTAATGCATATTGCGGGTTCAATAGACCGCTAGAATAAAGACAAAAGACATGAGACTTATTTGCATAATGTTTAAATCAATTATTTAAACGAATCACCCAAATTACCTCATCTGCCTAATATTCTATATCTTAAAAAAACAGTATTGAACTATTGTAATTGTTAGTTGAGCAAAATTCTTCCCCAAGCCTAGAGGCTAAAGGGAAGAATTATTTACATTATATCTTTAATCACAATAGATCGTTAGAATAAAGACAAAAGACATAAGATTTATTTACATAACACTTAAAATCAAGCATTTAACAAAATCGCCTCCAATATTACAACCGCCTAATATTCAGCAAATTACAAAATATTAACGAAATATTGTAATCAGTAAATTAATATTTAACTTTTATCTACAAGACTATAAATGGCTAGCATTAGAACATCTGCAAATCTTACCAATGACTAATTCCTAAAAACTAATAAACTTTTGCCTTACTCCGATAATACTTTTATTTCCTTTAACTTATTGTTCCCATAAAATACAGGGAAATACATTTGCTCCATCCTTGCTGGGTTAAGTGCGACTTTACCGGTGTACCTTGGTACTAACTCAATATTTACTTTTAATTTACCTGCTTTTAAATTTTCGTAATAGATTGCTACTCTATCTTTAAAATATTCCCGATGCTGACCTCCCCACCAGGTTTGTGGTTTATTATGGTAAGAGCAAACAGATGGAACTGGTATTTCAAGCATCAAGTAATTTGAATTCTTTTTAACGTCTACCTCAACTACCAAACTTACTTTTTGTCCTGCTACCAATGAGTCTGTTTTATCTCCATTTCGTTCAAATGAGGTTTTAATCTCAAAATGATCACCCTTACGTTCTGGTTGCTGATTAAAATAACGGCTATGCCATCCTGCAAACACCACTTGATCTCCACTTTTGGTAATGGTAATTTCTTTGGCATTTGTAAAATTCTTTTTAAATGGATAAGATGATATATCTGTTTCTTTACCATCAATATCAACCTTCATTGTACTAGTTCCGTTACTATTGTCTTTAGATAATAAATCAGGTACCAATACATCAATAATCATAGCCGACTCATAGGTATTACGCCATCCCGATTTACCTCTGCGTTCGTAAAAATAGTTTCTTATTTTAGGTAACCACTCTTTATGCTCACCACTGTTTTTTACAATCTGGTACATTAAAAGAGTTTCTCTAATATCTCCGTAAAATAAGGACCAACATGGCGTACCCCAGAAATAATTACCAAACAAAGTTTCTTGTTTGCGCTGTAATAAAGGCTCAATATCTACAGGCATATCCAGCTCTTGTTTGATAATAGTCAGCTTTAACGAATCTATCCTATTAATTACCGAATCATTAAATTCTTCTACCATATGTTTCAAATTTACCTGTGCCTTCATCATATGTAGCGACTTAATAATATTCAATTGAACATGTGAATCGTATTCGTGATATTGATTTACTAAACCATACTTAACACTTTCTTGATTATAATCTACTTTGTATCCTGTTATTTTTGCTCTTTCCAATGCTTCTACAACCCGGGGTGTAATCCACCATTGGGTATTCATGTTTTTCCACCATCCCCATAAACCTTTCTCGTTTTTAGAATCCTGTAATCTTTTAATCAGCTTATTAACATCATCTTTATATTTAAACTTTTTACCCAAGTACTTACATATTTTTTCTTCGTTAAGTAAGCTCAGTAATTTGGACGAAGCTTGTTCGTTACACAAATGTTCGTAGTTTCTTAAATGTTTGGCTTCGTTTAAAATGATGTTTAACGGATTCGATTCCATGTACAATTCTCCCTTTTCGCACCCTTTAGGTAGTTTAATTGTAATTACCGAATCGGTGTTTAATGTAAAAAATGCTCCTTCTACTTCTTCAACTCCTCTTCTAAATACCGGAACCTCTCGCTTTTCGCCATCGAAATAACCATTGTCTCTTTCTAACGAATAGGTTAATGCAATTGTATCGGTAGAATTAGCTATAAACGATAATGAATCAACCTGGATTCTGCCTATTTTATTTTTTCGTGTAAAAACCTCAGCTGAATCCACCTTAAAGCTTGATGTAACCTGAATGGAATCGCCTAAATAGTTGATCATTTTACCAATGGCTGCTATAGAATCTCCTTCTACTAAAAATCGGGGTGCCATTAATTGAGCCGAAACAGGTTTAAATGATTTTACTTCGCTTTGCACTTGTCCTGTGGCTTTGTTTCCCATTGCCAGTGCAAATGTGCTCCAGGATGTAATATCATCAGGGAAAGTAGTAATAAAAGATGCTTTACCTTTGTTATTGGTTACTAAATTAGGTTGCCAATAAGCTTCGTCAGAGAAATTACTTCGCAAACTGCTATAACTGTTCACCTGCTGAGGAACTTCTTGGTTATTAGCAATTGTTTTTAAACCTGGAATACCTTTGCCGCCTTTAGTTGCAATTAATACAACTCCATTAGCTGCCCTTGAACCATATATAGCAACCGCTGAGGAAGCTTGCATCACATCAATATTAGCAATCAGTGATTCATCAATATCCTTGGCTGAAGCTTCAACAGGAACTCCATCAATAATATATAATGGTTCTCCTGTGGCTTTATCTGCTGATACTCCTCTGATTATAAAACCTGAGGTTCCACCCGTTACTACATCAACTCCTGACAACCTTCCTGCTATTATTTCCGTCGAAACACTTGTACATGCCATTGTTAATACTTCTTTAGCTTGAGAACCATATCCAACAACAACTACCTCATCTATATCACAAGTACTTGCGTTTAAACCTACATTAACTATATTAGAATAACTCAATGGTACATCATATGTATTATAACCAATGAAACTAAAGTTCAACTTCCACTCTCCTGCCGGTACTTCAATACTATAATTACCATCAAAATCTGATATAGTTCCTATAGAAGTACCATCAATCATCACATTCGCACCAATAATGGGATCTCCTGTTTCATCGTCGGTTACCTGCCCAGTTATAATTCTGGAGTTTGAAAAATCAAGTTTACTCTTTTGATAAGCGGCTTTAATCTTACGTTCTGCTTTCCACTTCTCACGATAATCTTTTTTACGATAGCTATTATTTACCCATTTGGTTTTTAATAGTTGAGTAATAGTTCCCGACATCTCATCATATAATAAAGAATCAGGTTCAACAATGTTTAATCCACTAATAACATTAGGTTTTACTGATATCGTTTTTTTCTCGAAGTAACTTCCATCATCCATAAAAAATAATAAACGATAACTACCTGGCTTTAAATTGAACATCCTTGTTGCAGATCCTGGGAATATCTGCATATAATTAGGTTCGTCATCTTTAAACAAAAGTATTTGTGCCAGATATGTAGTCTTTTCACTATTTTTATTATAAACAAGCCCGATGGTTCCTGCTCCTTTTGTGGTTGTCCATGGGTTATCGTAAATAATATTACCCAATACTCTCTCCTTATATTGTTTTTTACCCATACGATCGAAAGCACTGGTAGTCCATGCCTGATCATTAAATGATTCTACTTCTCCAAACTTATTAAGTTGTTTATACCTATATCCCCAGAAGTTTTGCCAGGACTTCATTTTGGTACGATTTCCATTTATCCAGTATTTATATGAGCCTTCAAAATGAAATGGAACTTTGCATTTATCCTTAGTTACGAAATAAACCGTTCCTCTTTTAAAAGGCCCAACTGTAATATCATTAACAGATCCATTATAATAAGGCCTATTACTAACAGTACTATTTTTTAGAAAATACTTCCTGTTGCCCTGTTGTAAATAAACGATGCCATAATTTTCGCTTACATCAAAACGAGCAAATTTGTTGTTAATATATTGCTTTTCGGTTTTAGTTAATGTTGGTTTTCTTTCTTGTACCTCAATGTTTTTATTAGATTTATAAGTATCAACAGAAACCAATGTTTTAAGACCATGCCTAAAGTAAACCGAATCTAATGTAATATCCTGTGTTGAGGTACGAATATTTAACTTATGTAATCCATGCCTGCAACGAAAACTATATGGATCGTTATTGTTTGTAATAGATGAGTAGATCAATTCATAATCCAGATATATAAAGTGTACTTTTTGCTGTATTCCATTAATGCAAACAAAAGGTGCAAATTGTGTAACACTATCTTCCGCAGTAATATATTCAGTTTCTATACCATCTTCTGGTCTGGTAAATCGATAATACGAAATAGTATCTAACTTCATTAAGGGATTCCACTTGGTATAATTTAATACTCGCTGCCCCTTGCTTCCAAACAATTTATCTCCTTGCAAACTATAATTGTTAAACATAGTGCGAGGTTTATGTCCTTTTCCAAAATAGTTTAGTTGTGGTGCGTTATAACCAAACTTTTTGGTCATTCCATAAACTGTTAAATCAACATCTTTAACCGGTCGGTCTTTAAAATCAGTTACCTCTACACTTATTTCTGCAGTTTGGCCAGGATAAATAACCTGAGGTTGGTTTATTTTTACATTCAATTGCTTTTTATATAAAGGAATAGTCACCGATTGACTATAAGGTTTACCCGCCCATTTATAATTTAAAGAAACATAGCATCCTTTTGTATTACCAACATTTAATATAGTATCCAACTTTTGATTATAACCACTTGCTATTTCCTGGTCCTTTTTATAAACGAAGTAATTAAACCAAATACCATTAGGATTATTAATTACAATTTGAGCTTTACGACTGGTACGATTTGAAGAAACTGAAAGATTGGGTTTATAATCTTCCATATTAAAATACCTATTCAGTTTACTTGATTTAAACTCGTAATAAGAAGCCTGATAGTTAACAGGATAACGACATGGTAATTGAACAGATCGTGTTTCCATCAGGTTTTTATTCTTATCATAAACAAACAATTGTCCCCTTAATGCTTTTTCTTTTCCTAAACTAGTATAAACCAGGTAAAGAGAGTCGTTAACAACACTTAAGTCAATTTCCTCCTTCTGGTAGTAATAATAGACTCGCTTAGTTTTCTGAACTCTTTCGTTATCTGAAGTTCTGAAAATAGCCTCCAGGGTATAGTCAAAGTCCATTTTTGGTAATACTGAATCTGGTATTAAAATAGATGTTTCTCCAACAGGATCTAAACTTTGGCGAATTGTATGTAAAGTATCTGGTAAAAATTCGCACTTGGTATAAATATTTGAAAATGATTTATTTGAAAGCAGATTCACCTCTACCCTTCCGTCTGGTACATTTAATCCATTCATATCTTCACCTTTTACATGGATATAAAAAGGTTGCCCATTCAATTGTTCCATGGCATCGGTGCGCATTTTGTATGTGATGTTGTTAAGCTCATAATCTTCGTAACGAAATCTACCGGAGATAACACGTTTCGACCAATTTGCTTTTTCCAGATTAATGGTATAATTACAATCCAATCTTAAACCTAAGGTATCGTGTAACACAAACTCATAATCATAAGACCCTTTCCGGTTAGGAAATATTGTATCTAGTTTAATTTTCTTATTGTTAGTTTGTCTAAGAACAACAGCTAATGGTTGTGCCCTTAAAGGTTTTCCATCTTCACTGGTTACAAAGGCTTTAAAACGTATGGTATCATTGGGTTTATATTTTGGTTTGCTGTAAACCATATAACCTTCATAATCCTTATACATCATATCCTCCCATTTTCGCACCAGTCTATTAATCCAACCATGTGTACCATAACGAAAAATGGATAGGTAAATATCTTTAAAAGGTTTATATGCATAATAAAAAGCTCCATAAGGTCTGCGTTTATAAACTGTACGAACCAAATCGTAAGGTAAAAAGGCAATAATACGAGCTGGAACATATACATATTTAATGGGTACAGACGATACTACTTTACGAAACTTTACTCCTTTTTTTACACTGTTTCCAACGTAATGATAACCTGTAAAACCATTATAGGTAACCTCTAACCACCCTCTTTTATTGACATTATGTTTCTGATAAGCTGCTAGTTCTGGCTTATAACGCACTGGTGTACCATTTACCTTTACCTTGGCATTCTTAATCTCAAGTCCTGCAGTATCGCTTATGGTTATCAATAGATCGGCATAATTATTATGCACCATAATTTCCAAATCGGAATAGGAACGCAATTCGAATTTGAGTTCATTTTCCTGAGCCCATACCAATAAGTAATTTCCTTGAGGAAGTTTAGTATTAAAAACTGAATCATTAGGAACAGAATCTACCAAGTGATGAAAAAAGTTCTCATCTACTTCGGTTAATCCCTTTTTGTAAATTTTTCGGGCTTCTTTGGGATTTAATTTATATATGTATTTATAATAACTCGAGGTTCTGGAGTGTATCAAATCACTCGCATGTAGAGAAAAAACGCTTAATAAAGTAAGTACCAACAAAGCTGTTAATCTGTAGATCATATATGTGTGTTTAGGTTATTTTTTAGGTAGGATGCGGCATTAAGTGGGATTCCATAAAAAAGTTGATCTTTTTTTAGAAATAGGAAAACCAGAAAAGAGTTCATAAAGTCGTAAATTAAAAGTCTCCCTAAAAAAAACATCAACTTAGAAAACTGAATTAGAGTAAAACACAAACACAGTTGCTCTATTTGGTATGACAGACCAATTACCTGTTAATTTTTGAACGCTATGCTAGTACAGCCTAGAAAAGAAGTAAAACAAAGACGGGGTGTTATATCATAATAGTAATTTTTAATGCCAAAACACAAAACAGATTTATTTCAGCTATTTTTGCAACCAATTCATAACTTAAGCACACTTTCTATAAAAACAATGTTACTACTCAGCAAGCAAAATTACAAAATAACTAACTTGTTTTCTTTGTGATATTTGGTTTTGTATAATAAAATCCCAGCAAATATTTCATTCTCGTGATCTGGATTTTAAAAACATAAATTTGTTGGATAAATTGTTGATAAGTATATAGGTAGTGTTTGTAACAAAAGGCTTTGTGTTTTCATGCTTAAGGTTCGTTATCTGATATTTGTGTCATGATAAAGCGAGAGACATTAGAGCCTTTAGAAAAAGAAGATATCATCAATATTTTTGTAGAATTCAGTAATAGGATAGAAAAAGAAATGCAACTGTTACGGGATGACATAAAAGACCTGAAGGAAGAAAATCGTCAGCTTATGAATCAGCAAAATAGCCGCAATAGCTCACGACCACCTTCGCAGGATTTAGGGAAGGTTCCCAAACAAAAAAGTTTGAGGAAAAGCAGCGGTAAAAAGCCAGGCGGACAGCCTGGGCATAAAGGACAGACGTTAAAACAAGTCTCAAACCCAGATAATATCATCGCGCACAAACCATCAAACATATGTCCTGCTTGCGGAAAGGTGCATAATCCAGGAGAATATGTGTTGCATTCTAAACGACAAGTAGTAGATATCCCACCCATAAAAGCAACCGTTACAGAGCATCAGCTTTATCAGGTACAGTGCAAGTGTGGGCATGTGTCAACCGAAGATTTCCCTTCTGGAGTAAATGCCCCGATCCAATATGGGAGCAACCTAACTTCTTTTGTCAGTTATCTGAATACTCGTCAATACATTCCATACCAAAGGATTCCGGAATTGTTAAAATGCATCAGCAATATATCAATTAGTGAAGGTACCGTTTTTAATATGCTCAACAGGGTGGCAGATAGGTTGTATCCAATTTATGAGAACATAAAAGAAGATATAGCGAACTCAAAAGTTGTAGGTAGCGATGAAACAGGGACAAATGTAAAAAGCGACAAGTATTGGACATGGACGTGGCAAACTGCAACAGAAACTTTTATTACAGTTTCTCCAACAAGAGGATTTGCAGCGATTGAAAATGAATTTCCCAAAGGGTTTCCCAATGCGGTGTTGGTGTCGGATTCTTTGAGCGCACAGTTAAAAACAGATGCCCACAGGCACCAATTGTGCCTGGCCCACTTACTCCGTGAACTTAACGCTTTTATTGAAGTGACAAATAACAGTTGGCCTGTTCAATTAAAAGAGCTTTTCCTAAAAGCCATTAACCTCAAAAGGGACTTGCCCCAATATCAATATTCGCAACCCATAAAAATGCGAGACGAAATATTACGGGAGTTTCAAAAATTATTGGATTCGCCACCCAAAATAAAACTCAAGAAACTAATTGCCTTTCATAAAAGAATGGTCAAATGGAAAAACAGCGTATTTACCTTTTTGTTTTTCCATGAGGTGCCTTTTGACAACAATGGGTCGGAAAGGGCAATACGCAACATTAAAGTAAAGCAAAAGGTGTCTGGTGGGTTTAGGTCTGAAAACGGGGCAGATATATTTGCAACGATACGTTCTGTTATTGATACCTGGATTAAAAGGGATTATAATGTTTTTGAAACACTATGCTCTTCCTTGTAAATTAAGGCAAAAGCCCATTTCTAGGAGGCAATATAATTATGTTGTCTTATATACCTGAGTTGTTACAAAACAATTCAATTATTTATAAAGCATAAATAACTATATTTGAATTCACGAAACAGTCACCAAAGTCGTTAAGTAAACAATGTCAATAGTTTCTTTAAAAGGAAAATAATATAATAAGTAAGTTTAATCAAACAACAAACAATGGGGTTGTTAGATATTTTAAATAAAGCAAGTAACCATAGTGACTCTACAACCGATAATGGAATTTTAGGACCTACATATCTTAATGGTTTAACAGAGCATATTCAGAATCCTAAAAACCTGCATTCTCACGAATGGCGAAGAAAGTTAAAAGCACCTTCTGGACAGACAAAATTTAAAATCAAATTTTACGGACAATTGCACAATGAATACAAAAGCTTAATCATAGGAACAGAGTTTGCTCCTTCATTAGTTTTGGCTGAAGATACTTTAACTGGACAAGAGATTTTATTATTTGACGGATGCAAACATGGTTACAATGCATTGTTTTGTGACATATTTACAACAGAACAAATCAAGAATAGGCCAGTAACAAATTATTATAAAGACGAAGATGGTAATGATACTTTTGAGATTATTATTTCAACATACAACGCCATCGACTTTAATGATGAATTTGCTGATGAAGTTGACGAAAAAGGATTAATTGAATTAATTGATGGTACAAAAATTAAATTTGAAGAAGTTAATTGTAACGGATATGATACATTACAAATATGGGCTACTAATGATAATGGAAAATATATTGAAATTGTATCGGAAGAACTTGCTTAATGAATTCAAAAAATGATATCAAACACTACAAATAACAACATAATTTTGAAATGTGTATATTTCGGTTTTTGCTTAAAGAAATAAATTGTAATACGCTTTAATTAATAACCATGTAGAACAAAAATTAAGATAGATAAACGAATATGAATTTTAGGGTATTAAAATACGTACAAAAGAATAATTAAACCTCAATGAGAATTCGGTTTAGCAAATAAAAAGAAAATACTAAGCGCATGAAAGGTAGATTGTTTTATATATTGATTTTATTTTTCGTAATGATATTTGCTGTTTCTGAAAAAGAGACCGAAAGTAAAAATCACAATGATATCTCAACCTGCCAATCAATCACGTTAACTCAGGATATTAATTGTGTAATTCCTCAGTTCAATTTTGAGCTAAAAAGGAATTTGCCAATATTTAATAACTTCCAGTTTTTTAATCCTTCAACAATAAAAAATGGTATTGACTCTAAGGTAGAATCTTCCATATACTTGCTCAAAATTAACAAATTAAAGATCGTAATCTCACATCTTACAAGACTAAAACCATATCACCTTAGGATATATCATTCTCCCCAAAGCATAGACGAACACCCTCTCTCATAATAAATAGAATTAAATAGCATTCTTGTGTTAAGTCAAGGCTAGAATCTCTAGTAAATCAATTTGACCTTTGAGTTTTTTTGAAGAAAAAGAAATATAGTTACCACTATACAAGCTTTTTATATGGAAAAAAACTTAAAAGGCCATAAAATTACACTTGACACTTGCTATTAAACAACAATATTATTGCAATCTTTTTATTTATCAAATAGAGTAATTATGTTTATTCAATATATTAAATCATATTTTTTTAGCCTAAAGAAGAACCGCTTCTTCTATATTATAAACTTTATAGGTTTTTCAGTTGCTTTTTTATTACTAACCATTATATTAACATTTGTATATCAAGAAATAAGCTTCGATAAATTTCATAAAAACAACAATAACATTTATCGGTTACATCCTGAAGAATATGGTGTTACACCAATATGTTTTGCTGACAAGTTGAAAAATAAAATTCCTGAAATAAGGAATATTATACGATTTAGCTCCATAGATCTATCAATTAATATTAATGATGAAATATTAGATCTTGGAAAAGCTTACTTTACCGATCCTGAAGTTTTTCAGGTATTTTCATTTAAACTTCTTTCAGGAAATGCATCAAATGCATTAAAAGATCCCTTTTCAATTGTAATAAGCCAATTAAAAGCTGAAGAATTATTTCCTGGTAGTTCACCTATTGGAAAAACAATTAAAGATAAAAACGGAATTATTTATACTATAACAGGAGTGATGGAGGATATTCCATATAATTCGCACATACAAGCTAATGCTTTTGCTTCTATTGAAACTTTAAGATATACCGGCAATGAAAAAAACTTTAATTGCGGTTCATGGTCTATACTAACTTATATCTATTTAGCCGAGAACTCGATACTAAAGGAAACTGAAATAAAAATTAATGATGTTCTAGAAGAATTTAGAATGGATACTGGCAATGGTAAAATTCCTTTGATTCTAGAACCTATGGGAACTATATATTTTAATTATTCCAATAATAAATACGACGGTGCTAAACATGGTAATTTTCAAACTGTTGTTTTATATTTAGCTATATCATTTTTGTTATCGTTTGTTGCTATTACCAACTATATTAATCTATCCACTGCAATTTCGATTAGAAGAATAAAAGAAATCGCAATTAAAAAAATTAATGGTGCCAAAACATCTCACATCATTATACAAACTGTAACAGAAGCTATTAGTACGGCATTGATCTCATTCATTATAGCATTATTAGTTATTGAATTTTTTTTACCGCAATTATGCACTCTCTTAAACATCAAGATTTCAAGTACATTTAATAGACTAAATTTATACTTATTCTATTTTGTTGGAACTTTAACTATTGGAATAATAACAGGTTTATTTCCTGGTATTTTTCTATCTAAAGTAGATGAAATAAAAGCGCTCAAGAACGAGACAATCTTAAAATCCCATGGTTTTCGACGAAAAATTTTAACTACATTTCAGTTATTAATTGTAGCTATTCTTTTAAATGCAACATTTATTGTAAAAAGCCAGATTAATTACATCACTAAAAAAGATATTGGTTTTAATTATGAAAACGTTGTTACCTTTAACTTACCCCAAGAGATTATAGCCAAAAAAGAAATATTAAAAGATAAGCTTTTAGAAAATACTGATATTAAAGCAGTTTCTTTTTCGAACGGGCTTATTGGCAAAGGTTTTACGAAAGCTCCAAAAGGAAATCATGACAATAAAGAACTGTGCTATTTTTATTCCATCGATCCTGACTATCTTAAATTATATAAAATAAATATCAAACACGGCAGAGACTTTTCGTGGAATCTAAAAACTGATTTAAGTAATAGTTGTATCATTAATGAAGAAGCCTGTCGTGCTTTGGGTTTCGAAAATCCGTTAAATGAAATGCTTGATAAAAAACAAATCATTGGTGTAGTTCATGACTTTAACTTTACCTCATTACATAATCAAATAGAACCATTAGCTATTTACTGTAGTGAAAATGGTAACATTGCTCAGGTTAAAATTTCTAATGTAAATCAAAACAATACCCTAAAGTATATCGAAAATACATGTAAAAGTATTTCTAATGATTTTAATTTCAATTACACATTTTTAAAGGATAGAATAAAAAGTTTGTACAAAGCCGAACTTGTTTTAAAAAATAGTTTTCAATTTTATTCTTTCATCACCTTTATAGTAGCCTTACTAGGTCTTTTGGGATTAACATTATTTTCCCTAAAAAGAAGAAATAAAGAAGCTTGTATTAGAAAACTGTTTGGGGCAAAACTACAAGATACCCTATTATTATTGACCAAAGAGCAAAGTTTAATTGTTTTAATCGCCAATATTATGGCTATTCCATTAACTTTTGTTATTATGAATAAATGGCTTAATAATTTTGAGTTTAGAGTAAATATCGGATATCTGATTTTTATCAAAACACTTTTTATTACATATACTTTTACGTTATTAACAACGTCATATTTAATATTAAAAATACATAAAACAAGCATGATTGAATCCTTAAAGAACGAATGATTCTCTTGCCTCCAGGCTGCAATGAACTTTGACAAAACATGCAAAAACAGATTTTTTTTTGCAAACCTTCTCAAAATACATTGCAGTCTGTAATGTTATCATTTTTACATCAAAGTCACTCACCTACCTTGCTTTAACCTATTTAAATAAGCTTCTTCAAACAACAACCTAAACAAAACTGCCCCTGCATAAAAAAGTATATTTATTTAATCATATAAAACATATCACCATTGTGATTTTTACTTGTTTTTATTAAATTTAAGAGGAACAAGCAAATCCCCAATAATGAAAAAATATAATAAAGCAGAAAATGTTGCACTAAAGTATTTAAATGAGTGGATCGATAGAAAGATCTCCTATTTTCCGGAATTTGTACTTACTGAATATTTAAGTCTGTATTCAACAACACCCCAAAAGGATGTTAGTAAACTTAAGAAAAAAGCTGTAGATTCATTATGCGATAAGGTCAATACAAAAAATAAAAAGAGGATTAGTTATGTTAGAAAAAGACTATCCTTATTAGTTTAAACTAATGACCTTATGGTTTTAACCCCTATTTAAATAAATTAAATGGAGCAAATAAAGAAAAGCCAACATAAGTTAATCTTAAACCAAATATATACGAGACCTAATAATATAAATCTTAAACTTGTACTTAACGACAAAACTTCGGTTTTTGGAACTATTCTTAATATTGAGGATGAAGAAATTGTTATAAAAACAGATTCCGGAACTTCAAAAATTTCATTTACATCACTGGATGAAGTGTTTATTTTGAACTAGAACCTCCGAATCCAATACTCTATATTTTATACACAAAAGCAATAACGACTATCAAACAATCTGTTAGTGGTTATCACATTTTAGGTTATTAATTAATTAATCTGATAAATCCACTTGGTTTGAATAAAGTATTGATGAAGTTAAACATTGGTCTTTTTCCTTAGTTATCTGTTTTTACTTATTTAATAACTAAATGCAACAATAATCTGAAACTTTTCGAAATACCAGACGTTAAATACGCTCTAAAAGAAATTTTCAGGTAAATGAAAAAGACTAACTCTGAATTAAACCAAGGAAAACCGGGAATCCCTTCCTGGTTATTTATGACCTTATCTTTTCTTGTTCCTATTTACGGATATTTAACCTACTTTTTAATGAAAGATTCTTACAAAGGAAAAGCAAAAGTAGGATTGTTTTTTGCTTTACTAGGAACCGGTGCCTGGTTATTAGGAAGGTTATTTATACTTACACATTAGACACTTTATCAAGAAATTATATATATGAAATACAAGATTTTATTACTATTCATTACGCTTTTTTCTAACGTTAAATCTCAAGATACTCTACTAACTTATTTTGATCAAGAATGGAAAGAAATACAAAAGTCAGATGCTGAATATTACAGAAAAGCATTTAAAAATTCTGATGGAAAATGGGCAGTTGAGGATTACTATATTGATGGAAATCTACAAATGACAGGAACATTTAATAATAAAAAGCTTAAAAAGAAGGATGGTAGTTTTTGTTATTACTACAAGGATAATTCAATAAAAAGCCAAGGAAATTATTCTAAAGACAAATTAAACGGAGAATGGAAATGGTTTCACCCCAATGGAGTACAAAGTTCTTTGGAGGTTTATAAAAAAGATAAACTTTTAGAAATAAAATACTGGAACAAAGATGGTTCTAGAGTAAAAGGAGAGGTAAAAGTACTTTCCTACGCAGAATTTATTGGTGGAGACGATGCTTTAAGAAAGTTTATTGCTGCGAATGTACAATATCCGATTAGAGCTCAAGAAAGTGGAATACAAGGAAGAGTATATATCAAGTTTGTAGTGAATAAAAAAGGAGAAATAGAACAGGTCAAAATAACTCGAGGAGTACATTCTTCTTTAGATAATGAAGGAATAAGAGTTGTTAAAAGCATGCCTAATTGGATTCCTGCAAGAGAGCACAATCTTCTAGTAAAGATGAGTTTTACTGTCCCTATAAATTTTGTATTGCAATAAATCCTTAGTCAATGAAAAAAGCCAAGCATTGCGACATTTGTGAAAATCAATTATATGATTTTAAATCAGGTACAATATGCGCTTTATCCAATAAGCGTCCTAATTTCTCAAGCAAATGCGATAAAATAACACTTGATGACAAATACAAGAAAAAGATAAAAGAAGTAAACGTGCAGTATCAAATGCTTTTTCGCAAAAGAACTAAAGTAACTTCTACATTCATTATTCATTTATCTGCTTGTTTAGCATTAATGTTAGCAGGTATACTATTAGGAATAATTATATCATCTAAAGGCATTATAGATAAGTTACCATTTATAATTGCTGGGGCTGGATTAGCAATGATGCCCAAAGCTTTTGGCCCTTTTACAAAGTATCGTCAAAGTATAACGGTAGCTAGAAGCAATAAGTTGGAATTAGATCAGATTCTAGAGAAGTATAATGTAAAATATGAAATTGATATTTTGTTTAAGACCGATTGGCACGGTAATGTCACGGCTAATCCACAACTTACCTTTTTGCGAAAACATTACAAATAGAAAGTTTTCTTTCTTTTCGTTCCTTCCTCTATTTTTTTAACATATTTATATTTTAAATTATTAACTATGCAATTTAATTGATTATCTTAATAATTCAACTCAAGAAAAAGATTTAATATGAGAAAAAAGATATTGCTTATTTTGCTAACTCTAAACACTATCTTAATCATTAATTTTATATTTCCATTTTCGGAATTGTTTGATATTCTAAAAATAACAAAATGCCCGGAAGCTGGAGCAATTGGGATAATTGGTGGAGCTGATGGACCAACTGCAATTTTTATATCCGCAAAATTAAGCTTTGGAATCATACTTCACCTATTATGCGAAGCTGTTCTAATTGGATGGTTAATTATGATTCGTTCAAAGAAGTAACTTACATACAATGTTTCTTTAACAAAAGCCCCCCCCTTCTGAGCGTGAGGAGCTTTTATTGAGTAATGCAATTATATTTTTAGCTATTTATACGATTTAGTAAATATGGTAAACATGTCTTCGTGAGACAATTGCACACTATCGAATGTAAACAATAATCCCATTGTTTGCTTAGCATTAGTAATCATTTGTTCAAATTCATCTGGTACTATTCCATAATCCGACATTTTTAAATTATCTACACCACAAGATTTCATAAGGTCAGTTAATGCTTTTATAAACAATAGAGCTGCCTGTTCATCAGACATATCTCTTGTATCCACCCCCATCGCAACAGCCATATCTTTATAACGACCAGGTATCTTAGTTGCAAAAAATGAATGATACGCTTCGGAAATCATAATTAAACCAGCTCCATGAGGTAACTCTGGATGGTATGCACTTAACGCATGTTCCAAAGAATGCTCAGATGTACAACTTGAAGTTGATTCGACAAAACCAGACAAAGTATTTCCTAACGCAACATTTCCTCTTGCCTCAATGTCAGAACCATCCTTTACGGCATTAACTAAGTTTTTACTTATTAACTCTATACTTTTTAATGCATAAATATCACTAATTGGAGTTGCTACATTTGCTATATATCCCTCAACTGCATGAAATAAAGCATCAAATCCCGGAAAAGCTGTTAACAATGGCGGAACTGAAACCATTAATTCAGGATCTACAATAGACAAAAAGGGAAAAGTCTCGTACGTACCAAAACCTATTTTCTCATTAGTATCTTCCCTGGTAATAACAGTCCATGGATCAGCCTCGGTACCTGTTCCTGCTGTTGTTGTAATGGCAATAATAGGCAACACTTTATTTTTTAAAGGTTGTCCCTTGCCGGTACCTCCAAATATGTAGTCCCAGTAATCGCCATCATTTGTTGCCATTACAGCAATGCTTTTAGCTGTATCTATGCTACTTCCTCCTCCAAGCCCAATAACTACATCGCACCCTTCGGATTTAGCCAGAGTCGCTCCCATCATTACTTGCTCTTTTGTTGGATTTGGAGATACTTTATCAAAAACTACATTTTTAATATCCTTCTTATCCAATAAAGCTTGTAGTCTTTGCAAATATCCATACTTACGCATGGATGTTCCACTACTAATAACAATTAAAGCCTTTTTAAATGGCAAAGTTTCATTAGCTAGTTCGCATAGTTTACCTGCTCCAAACAAAATTTTTGTTGGAATGTAATAATTGAAATTCATTTTTTTAACGGTTAGTTTTTATCTTCTTTAAATAAATCTGCCCATTTATGTGCCCATAATTCAAGAGGAACTAGTAATTCAAAAATTTCATTACCTTGCTCTGTTAATACATATCCCTCTAATGTTCTTGTTACAAGCGATGCCTCTGTCAACTCTTTTATTCTCCTGTTAAGTGTTGTTGGAGATATCGACTCGCATCGTTCTTGAAGTACCCTGAATGTACAAGGGCCTTCACTAAGTTTCCAAATAATACCCATTGCCCAACTACGACCTAATAGATCGAAAAGAGCCATTATATGATTACCTGATTTTGAGCCCCTTACTGGTGAGCCCGGTTTTGGAAATGCCATATGTATAAATTTTACTACGTTACATGTAGCAAAACTACATATTGTGTAGCTATAATCAAAATATTTTCTAACAAAAGCTATAGCAATTTCGCATTAGTTTTTAGTTATTAGTCCAAAGTTTTGGAGGATGGAGAAGTGATCCTTTGACATATACACTTCAAATGATAGCAAAGGCTCTAGATTTATTATGATATTTTTATCGAAGATGAATCTGATGAACAAATACTTATAAGAAAAAACAACTGAAATCCTCATAAATTGAGAAACTGTTTAAGTTTTATCCTTCGGTTTATTTTGGCGACTTAAGCCCTCATATTTCTGCAAAATTTCTTTAAATAGCGATGCTATTCGCATCAATTTTGTCTCATCTGAGAACTTAATTCTCTCAAAATAACTCACAAAAACAAAATTTAAACAGTTTCTGAGTGCTCAATATTATAATTTCACAATTAAATAATAAATCCATAGAAAAGGAGATTCTTTTAAAAACAAGGCCAAAGAGGGCAAAATATAGCATTAGCAGAAAAGGTGTTCTGCGGTTATTCTAATTTATCTGACAGAAAGAAATATGATTATATTTATCTCCCAATTATTCAAAATACAATAAACAAACCTTCATGAACAATATCCAGATAACAAAAGATTTTAGAATAAGTATTTTTAAAGTAATTATTGCCATTGGATTATTTTTTATTTCATACCTGATATTAATTGCTTTATCAATTGGACTATTGGTAGCATGTGGTTATGCTGGAGTATTGTTAATTTCGGTAGGAATAAGTTTTATAACCATCGTGTTAGGTGCAGGACTTTTGGTTTTGGGTATAATGTTTTTCATTTTCTTAATTAAATTCATCTTTTCAAAACATACCGATGAAAATCCTTATAGGATACAGATATATCAGAAAGACTATCCTGAACTTTTTAAATTGATTAAAGAAGTTTCAGATTCGGTAGGGACACATTTTCCACGTAAGATATTCTTTAGGCATGATGTTAATGCAAGTGTATTTTATAATTCAAGTTTCTGGAGTTTATTTTTCCCCATTAAGAAAAATCTGGATATTGGATTAGGGCTTATTAATTCCGTTAATAAAGCAGAACTCAAGGCAATATTAGCACATGAATTTGGACATTTCTCTCAGAGAAGTATGAAATTAGGCAGTTACGTGTATACTGTAAATAATGTTATCTACAATCTGGTCTACGATTATGACAGATGGGATAGAACTTTAGAGGGAATGGCAAATACAGGAGGAGTATTTGGTATTTTTGCATTAATTACTTTCAAGTTAGCAGAATTAGTTCGATTTGTTTTAAGAAAATTTTACAATTTAATTAATATACCATACATGAGTTTATCTCGTGAAATGGAATTTCATGCCGACCATATCGCTGCTAATGTGGCTGGTAAAAGTAACATGATTTCTGCGCTAAGAAGAATTGAATTCTGTGATTTAGCATTTAATCATACACTAAATAATTTAGAAACTCTTGCAAACAATCAAAAGCTTTCAAAAAACATCTATTTAAACCATAAACACGAAATTCTGCAACTTAGTGAGTATTTTAGTTTAAAATTAGAAAATGGTATTCCTGTGATTTCAAATAAAGATTTAGATATTAACACAGTAAAACCAAGAGTCATTTTTAAAGACCAATGGGCATCACATCCTTCTAGAGAAGAGAGAGAAAAAAGAATATCAAATATTTCGGAATTAAATTCTAATTCTGATAAAGCAGAAAGCTGGTCTATTTTTAACACTCCCGAACTAAGTCAAGAGAAAATAACAGAAAACTTATATTCTGTAGATTATGGTGATTTAAGTAAATTCAAAATTATTGATAATGAAGAATATATTGATTATAAAAATTCTGTACAATCTAAATTTAAAATAAACAATTACTTCAATGGATTTTATGACAATAGATTCTTCGCAAATATAGATTTAAATAATACTAACGAATACTCTATTAAAGATGATATTGAAAAAAATTTACAAACGATTTATAGCAAAAAAGCAAAATTAAAATTTGATAAACTTCAGCATGATAATAACGATTTATTCACTCTCAATCAGATAAAAAACAAGGAAATTAAAACAAAATATTTTGAATTTGATAACCAGAAATATCATAAACGTGAAATTAAAAAGGTTATTGGCGATTTAGAAAATGAAATAAGCTCTTTAAAAGATGAAATTAAAGCAATTGAAGAAAAAGCTTTTGCAATAAACTTATTACTAGCTGGCAGAATATGCAACGAATCTAAAGATTTTATTTACAACAAGTATAAAGAATTATTGAGCAGTCAAAACTTATCAGAAAAACATCAGGAATTTGTTAATGCAATTAGTGAATACCAATTTACCATTTACAATAAATCTAAGTGGCAAGATGATGAATTAAACCAATTTAATCGTGATTTATCAAAATTAGAAACGAAGTATAAGAATTATATAAAGGGACTACACCTAAATCAATTTGATGGTATTTCTAAAAAACATTTAGAAGTATTAAATTCTTATTTAAAGGATGAAACTTTATACATAAGAATTACCTCCTTCAATATAGATGGCTTTAATAACTTTTTAAGTTTGATATTTGAAAATCATGAATTAATTAATCAATATTTCATACATAAACTAAAAGAAATAACTGATTTACAATTTGAAAACTATAAAAAACTTGGAGTTAAAGCTTGCTGTATGCATTAAAAATATATAATAAAAGATAAATTTGACAAAAAACACACCTATGAGAAATGTCTGTACCCTACTAATTTGCTTCACGATTATTTCTTTCTCAAGTTGCTCAAGAAAAAAGCACTATGACAAAGGATTTTCTGTAAGTCCCGAAACTGAAACAAATGATGAGAAAGAAGTAAATGGAATTGCACAAGATTCAATTTCAATTAAAACAAGACCAGGCAGCGTTTTATTAACTGGATACCCTGAATATAGATTGACTACGATTTACAAATTGAACTATGATGAAAAAGATGATTACTACTTTACAGGGAGTAACAGATTTTATAGAAACTATTCAGAATTAGGTCATAGCGATGGTAACCAGTGGAACTACAATTTTATGCCAGGATTACAAGCTGTATATGGTTACAACTTAATAAACGTTTCATTGAAAAATGTTAAAACTCAAAAACAGAAATCGTTATTTGAAAGTCCAGTATTGATTAAGACTCTCTATATTCCTTCATTTACACAAGACACATTATTTAATAAATCAGTAAAAAGAGATTACTACATGATTTCTGCCTACGATGAAGATACAAATGAAGATGGATTTATTAATGTAAATGACTTAAGACGATTTTATGTGTTTGATATAAATGGAGGTACAAAAGAAAACCTGATTCCTAAAGATTATTCTGTTGTTAGTTCAGAATATGATTGTGCAAATGATTTTATGTATGTTTTTGCACAGTTGGATGAGAATAAAAATGGACAAAGAGATAAAATTGAAAAAGTTCACATATTTTGGATTGATTTGAAGAATCCGAGAAATAATGGACAGCAATACAAATAAAAACCATAGGCAACAATTTAAAAATGGTATTATCCAAAGATATATTCCTAGAAAGACAACAATTATAAACTTATAAATAGCAAACTATGAACTGGTACCTGAAAGTATTAAAACAATATGCCGACTATGAAGGAAGAGCAAGAAGAAAGGAATATTGGATGTTTATGTTATTTAATCTAATCTTTTATTTTATCGCATTAATTCTGGATAATATTTTAGGATCAACTTTTGGTAATTTACCTTATGGGATTTTCTATTTACTATACGGTTTAGGAGTTTTTATTCCTTCGCTAGCTGTTACTGTGCGAAGGCTTCATGATGTTGGTAAAAGTGGTTGGATGATATTTATTTCATTAATTCCAATTGTAGGTACCATCTGGTTATTGGTATTATTAGCTACAGATAGTGACTCTGATGAAAATAAATATGGAGCTAATCCTAAAGAAAGTCATAATGCGGATTATATAAAGAATACAGAAACATCCCAAAACGATTCTATTACCGATACGTTAATTTTAATTATTGTAATATGGATGTTTGCTTCAAGATTTTTTTGGGCTCTAATACCCAAAATATATATAGATTTTTACTCAACAGAATGGTTTATATTAATAAACGGAGTGTTTAACTTCATTTGGGCTTTTGCTCCAATTGGTCTTGCTTTTGCAATCAAAGACAAAACAAAGCAAATGCTATTATTTATTCTTGGCGGTATATATTTACTTTATGGATTATTTGAAACAGTAATGCTAATTATAAAATAGAATATACTGCGAAGTTTCATATTATAAAATGATGGTTAATAGTTTAATTAAAGTTGACAACAGAAGGATTTGTATCATTTTACACAACTACTTTATCACATACAGATATTAATAAATCATTTACAAAACCATAACGATCTATTACAGCTAGAATAATACTAATTAAGTGTATGAATAATCCAAGGATTAAGTATTATTGTTCCACTATGTAATACTCCAACAAATAACCTTGAAATTCTGGTTCAATAGATCCAGGCTTTGCTTCTGAATACGAACTTGCTTGTACAAATATCTGATATTTAACTCGATTAATAGTAACCTCGTTTACTTTTCTAAAAGCTAAAGGAATATTTCTATATCTTTGAGTCAAAACCACTTTTAACCTTGAAGATTTCATATATTCGCTATCTGTTGCACTGGATGGATCTATTGTTGTCTGTTTGATAAATACACCTTCAAATACTTTATTTACTAAAGGTTTATCTCCGTATACTTTAGATGCAGCTAGTTTTACCCTATTTCTACTTTTAATATGCTGATTGTACCCAAGACCAGCACCCACAATAAAAGACTTTTTAAATAAAGATATATCATCACCTTCTTTTAAATTCAGACTCATTCCTTTAGGAAGTCTATAGATAACATCTGCAGGTTTATCATCTTTATATAATAGTTTTAATCCTTCTTTTTTAATTTCTTTCACATTTGCTGCAAAATCATATGATTCCTTAAACTTACCATCTAATTTTGTGATAACACCAAATTTTATCTGTTTAGGTAATTTACCAACCGTGACATCCATATCTATTACAGCATCAGGCAATTTTAATGTATCAACAGGCTTCTTGGGCTTTATTGGTTTTATGTTTTGCCCGATACACGTAACTGAAAAAAATATAGTTAAAAGTGTAACTAGAATTGTTTTTATTATATAATTCATGTTGTTTCAATTTAATGTTTAATATTAATTATTTCTCCAATCTGAACCAGTACCTCTGAAAGGAATAACAATATTGGCCCAATCGGCGTAATCAGTTAATACATTACGATTACCATCAGAATTAATGTCTGTACTTACACAATTTTGAGTATTGTTACCATTACTGTTCCAATCAATATTGATACCATCACATACTCCATTGTTTTCGTTTAGACAATTTTCATCGAGGCTAGCTCGCATGCCTTGCGAATAGGTATAAATATTATGATTATTATCTAAATCACAATCTATATCAATCCCTCCAAATTGCGAGGGTGTTCTGAACATACCGGTATATCCCATAACACTATTATAGTTTGGTTTACGATTTCGATTCTCCTCTCCTCCATGATGAAGGTTGAGAGCATGACCAAGCTCGTGAATAAATGTTCCTGTTTGCCTTGCGGCTGTGTATGATGCGGCTCCCCAATTTGCAAATGTTACTATAAAGTCGTTTGCAGTAAAACCTTCACTCCAACCGCTATATCCCATACCAGTAGCTTCATTCCAGCCAAATATGCAATATCTGTATATATTTAGCCTATCCGAATTAAAATGAGTAGCTTTTAAGTCATAAACACTTTCTATATCATCAGTAGCAGGATCAAGACTGCTATTTATACCATAGTGAGGGAAGTAAATATATTCGACAAATGGTATTTCGTTTCCTCCTCCACCAGCACCAGGTTGCCCCCGATCAATATGAATCGTAATCCCAGTACTCCCATCAGGATTTAGAATAGGTGCATTTGCAAAAGCAGTTTCAATGGGCGTCCAAATTGCATTGTTTGGATCAGCACCATCAATCCAATCAACTTCAACAAAAATATCTTTACGGTATTTATTTGCACCTAAGGCTGGAAGGTCAATATCCGTGGTACCATCCCCATCAGCATCATAACCGTTTTCTTCCCACTTGTCAGGGAGCCCATCTCCATCACTATCTAGTTCGTTCATGTTGTTGGCAAGTCTATAACTTAACTGATTGGATAAAAGATTGTCAAGATTTTTTAACTTAACCTGTAATGTTGAGCCAGGTGTTTTTTCCTGTAAAATAGTCCATACTGTTGCATAATGATATATGGGATAACCTAAAGTAGAAGGATCAGTAGCCTCCATATCTGTGTTACGAAGAAGGTGTGAAAAATAAGTGTCTACTTCATTATTATTTATTAATATTTTACAACCTACATCAAAGTTGGCACCATGCACCATAAGTATGGTTGTTGCCTTTCCTCCACTTATTGAAAACAGGTTAACAGTAACATCATCTATACGAGGTTGAGGTCTGATTGGATCTGAGGTTACGTTAAACTGGATAGTATTGTCAGATGTTCCTTTCGAATTGCTTAACTGCACAGGATGATTCCCAGCAGAAGCTCCCATAGGCACACTAAAAAACTTAGCGCTTAAGAAACTACTTGGTAATGATGTTTGAGTTGCAAGGCCCGCATCCCATCGTACAGATGTAAATGCAAGTGAATTGCCAACAACCTCAACAACTGTTCCTGGAGGTCCACTAGCAGGTTCTAGGTTGGTTAATACGGGTTTTTTTACACATCCGCTTAAGACTATTACAAATATCAGATGAATACAAAAGTTTAATGGATTGATTAATTCTTTATTCATTGTTGGCTGATTTAGTTGGACTTCAGTTTCTATTACTGCCTGATTTATAAAATCTTCATATCAATTATTTAGTATCAATTCATAATTTATTACAATTATAAATTTTGTAATAACATGCAATTTGAAATAAAACTAATACAAATATATTCTATCAAGTATCCGAAGTCAAGTAGGGGAAGAACAATCTAATAGTGAGTTCATAAAGTAATAAATACAAAAGTTAAAAGTCGACCCAAATAAAATATCAACTAGAACGCTGAATGCAATTATGCTTTTAATAAAAATCGCATATATATCTATAAACGTCATTATAGATAATACAATATCTATTGAAGAAACTCAAAACAAAATACCCCATTAACTAACTAATTATCTTCCCCTTAATCAAAATCAATACCCTTGGATCTCAAGGTTGGTAAATCCAAGATTTTTAGCAAAAATTACAGCTTCATCATATTCCTTTCTTGATAATGGACGCGATATTTCCGGGTATTTCATTGCTTCATACAAAGGTTGGTATTGCGACATTAAATTAATGTAGGTATCCAATGGCAAGTTATTAGCAATCCATTGTAACACCTTATCTGTACTGCTTACATTATGGGGCATCACCAAGTGACGAATCATTAAACCTCTATGTATTATCCCATTTTTATCTGGTTTAGCCACACCAACTTGTCTATGCATTTCCAATAAAGCCTTTTGAGCAATCTCAGGATAATCTTCTGCCTCATGGGAATACTTATAAGCTATTGTACTATCGGCATACTTAAAATCAGGAAGATAGATATCTACAATACCATCCAGCAATTGAAGTATCTCAGTTCGCTCATAACCACATGTGTTATATACCAATGGTATATTAAGTCCCTGCTCAGCTGCAATATCAAGTGCTAAAACAATGTGCGGCGAATAATGCGTAGGTGTAACCACATTAATATTATGGCACCCTCTTTCTTGTAAATCTAACATCATTGCTGCAAGATTATACAGACTTTGCAAATAACCAATACCATCTATGCTGATATCTCCATTAATACAAAAAACACAACGCAGACCACAATGAGTAAAGAATATAGTTCCGGAACCATGACGTCCAACCAAAGGAGCTTCTTCACCAAAATGAGGATTGTAAGAACTGATATTCAACTCAGAAGTAGCCTTACAGATGCCACGCTTACCTTCCAACCGATTTATTAAACAATCCCTCGGACAAAGCCTACAACTATTCATGATATTCCACAGTTCCTTTCCTCGCTTTTTTAGGTCGCCTGTTTGATGCAGTTTTAAATACCTTGGGATGTATCGATATGTTTGCATTAGTATTATTTAAGTGGTATTTTGAACGACATTCTAATATTAAGAATATATGCTAATTATGACAAGTTAAAGCAAACAACTTAATGAAACTAAAAATAGTAATTCTTTTTCTTGCCCTCATCGTATTAACATTCAGATGTATACCTAACATGTTTTATACAAATTCAGGAGTAAGTAGCTCTCATGGAACTACAGGAAATGGTTCTTTAAAAAATGCATACCAAATTGACTATAAAACTAACAACTCAAAATACTTCAGTCCTATTAGCTTTTATTTAATGGGTAATGGATTTGTAAATTCTAAACTATATCACACAATCATTGATTCCTACAAAGAGTGTGAAAAAACTTGTCCAAACATTGACTTTAAACTTATGGAGTGTTCTGATAAAAATGGAGGAGAATTATTAATACACAGAACTCATAATAATGGTTTAAGTGTCGATTTTATGGTTCCAAAAATAAAAAACAATAAACAAATCAAGTTTTATGATCGATTAGGACTATGGCATTACCTACTGGACTTTGATTCATCTGGTCGATTAAATATTAATAAAGAGGTGACCATTGATTTTGAGACTATTGGCAAACATATTATTGCACTTGATAACGCTGCAAGAAAAAATGGATTAACAGTAAGCAAAGTAATTCTAAAGATTGATTTAAAAGATGATTTTTTTAGAACTAAGTCAGGACAAGAGGTAAAAAAGCGAGGAATATACTTTGCTCGAAATTTACCTCCAAAAGTAGATATAATGCATGATGACCACTATCATGTAGACTTTAAATATAAAAATCAGGATTGAATAGCTTTATAATATTTCAAAATAGCTAATTAAATTCTGGTATCAACAAGAAGAAAAATTACACAAATTCTCTGCTCTTTTATTTTGAACTCCAGGATGTATTTAAATCTTTTAAACATTCAGAAAAATAAAATATATGCTATCATGATTAAGTAATAATTTATAAAGGTTGATGATTAAAACCCAGCACCTCAAAGTCTCTTCCTCTTTAGAATAAAAAGTTATATTCAACAGTCTAGATACTAATTTTAAACACATGAAAGAATATCAATTTAAAAAGATAGATGCTTTTGCAACTGAAAAATCTGATGGAAACCCAGCAGGATACATTTTACTTAACAGTTTAAATGACATCTCTGAACAAGAAATGTTGAAAATTGCCCAAGAATTAAAAGGATTTGTTAATGAGGTTGGATATGTAGCTCAGGTTAACGAAAGTGAATTTGATTTAAGATACTATTCTGCCGAAAGAGAAGTAGACTTCTGTGGACATGCAACAATTGCAATACTGTATGATATTATTAAAACAAATAAGACTTTTAACAATATTTCAACTTTAACCATTAACACTAAAAAAGGTAAATTACTGGTTATTAACAAAGTAAAATCAGAAGATTCGGTTTTCATAATGTCTCCCAGTCCGGTGTTTAATAATTCTGTTCCTGATATTAAAGATTTATCTCTAAAATTAAAAACAGATAAATCTGTCATTGATACAAACTATCCAATATCAATAATAAATGCAGGATTAGAAACATTAATTGTTCCAATAAAAGATCTAGATTCAATATTAAACATAAAACCAGAACTTGATGAATTAAAAGAATTCTGTTTTAGGTTAGGAATTGATATAATTGAGATATTTACAGCTGATGTAAACCACAAATCGAACAATTATAGGACAAGAGTTTTTGCTCCTACTTTCGGATATATTGAAGATCCTGCAACAGGTTCTGGTAATTCAGCTCTTGGATATTATCTGATTAAAAACGATTTATGGAAAAAAGAAACAATTACAATTGAACAGAACGGATTAAGGGATAATTTCAATATAGTTAAACTTCAAAAACAAACAGATGATAATAACACACAAAGAATATATTTTGGAGGTGGAGCTATTACAAGAATAGAAGGAACATATATGCTGTATAATTAGCAACTTATGGAAATCAAATTTGGAAATTATAGATCGCATAGTTATCAACAATTACTGGAAGAACAAAAAGCAGGGGGTAGATTTGTTGTATATCAGTGGATAATACCTTTACCATTGTTTACACCAATAAAGCGTTTATCAAGAGTATATTTTATTGACAGTTCCTCTAGAAAAACAAAGTATTCACGAAAATATAATGTACTGAATTTGATCCTGGGTTGGTGGGGACTTCCATTGGGACCAATTTATTTATTCCAGTCGATTAATCTAAACATGAAGGGTGGTGTTGACGTTACGGAAGATATAATGTTAAATATAAATGAAAAGAATTACCTTAAAGGTTCTTTGGTAATAAAAGAGAAAGCTAGAAAATTTATACATCCTCCTAAAAGCGAAAGGAAAGAATTCTCCAAGGTCTTTAAAAAGCTAATAATCAAAAATATAATTACCAAGCCTCCTGTTGTTGGTTATTATATTGATACCCAAAAAAATGAGAAGCCATATTATGTGGTTGGAATTTCAAATACAATTACAAAAGAATTGGAAACAGCTATATCAAAAGAAGTTTATCAAAGATTCTATAAACATATGAAATACAAATTAGTAGATTTAAATACTGATTTTGAGAATAAACAAGCCTTAATAAAACAAGGATTAAATATTGACTATGCTAACAAAACTAAATAAATTAATACTGATTTTAAATATCTGTTTTACATGGAAAGTAAAATAAAAATTGCTGTTTTTAACAATAAAAGATGGGTTCAGGATTCGTTTACAGAAACCAATAAGGATTATAATTATGATTTAGATTATCTTGAATCTCGCCTTTACTCAAAAACCACAAAGTTGGCTCAAGGAAGTGACGTAGTATGTGTTTTTGTTAACGATGAGCTAAAACCTGATGTTTTGCAAAAACTTAAAGGAATTGGTGTTAAGCTTATTGCATTGCGTTGTGCTGGATTTAACAATGTAGACATTGAAAAAGCAAAAGAGCTGGGATTAGAAGTGGTACGTGTTCCTGCTTATTCTCCTTATGCAGTGGCTGAACACACTCTTGGTTTAATTCTAAGTTTAAACCGAAAATTTCATAAAGCTTATGGTAGGGTGCGTGATGGTAACTTTGCCTTAGATGGTCTACTTGGTTTTGATTTACATGGTAAAACAATTGGTGTAATTGGTACTGGAAAAATTGGACAAATATTTATTGGACTAATGAAAGGTTTTGGTTGCCAAATTATTGCCTACGATAAATATCCTAATAAAGAATTGGAAAAGAATGGAGTTCAATATGTTTCGCTTAATGAACTATACAATAAAAGTGATGTAATTAGTCTTCATTGTCCACTTACATACGAAACTTATCACATGATAAATACAATGGCAATTGAAGAGATGAAGGATAATGTAATGATAATTAATACCAGTCGTGGAAAACTCATTGATACAGCTGCTGCCATAAACGGATTAAAAAGTAAAAAAATAGGATATCTGGGATTGGATGTATACGAAGAGGAAGAAGCACTCTTTTTTGAAGATTTAAGCGAAACTGTTATTCAGGATGATCAATTTGTACGTTTGCAAACCTTTCCTAACGTACTAATTACTTCTCATCAAGCATTTTTTACAAAAGAGGCCATTGGAAATATTTCGGCTACAACTTTTGCCAACATAAAAGAATACTTCGATACAGGATCTTCTTCAAACAGTGTATTAAGCTTAAAATAATTCTATAAAATACTAACATATAAGAACAAAAAAGGGAGCATTTTTAATTTGCTCCCTTTTCTATATTATAATTATCATTTATTCATTAAACCAATTGTGGTTCTTTTTGGAATAATTTTGCTAATACATCTTCCACATCTTTCATCGAAGGATTAATATCAAAAACATGATCAGGCTTAAGATACAATATTTCCTTTTCGCTTTTAAATAGCTCTTCTCCCCCACCTGTAATATTAAGCATGATGCAATCATTTTTATTTACCGTTCCATCATTTACTGCATTAATTAATGTTGCAGTTGCTACAGCTGCTGCAGGATGGATATCATTCCCTTCTGTTTCTTTAAAAATACGAGCAGCTTCTTTCGCCTCTTCATTAGTAGCCAATAAAACATCGCCTCCTGCTTCTTTCATTGCATCAAATAATCCTCCACAAACAGCATAAGGCGGTCTACGATTAGATAAAACCTTAGCATCAATTTCCTCAACTTGTTTACGAGCTAAATCATTATCCAAAGGAAGCAGATCCCTAGAATCAGTTTTCCATGCGTCATGAATTGGAACAAAAGGAATATTTTGAGAAACCATTAATTTCATAAAGTTAGATCCAAAACGACCATCTTTTATCAAACGAGAATTAGCTTCCCAAGCAGCAATCGCTCCTGTTCCACTACCTACAGCTTGAAAATAATAATCAGGAATTTTGCCAATAGTTGTTACAGCCGATAAAGTAGTTGTTCCCATGCCGTCTCTTCGTGCAACATTTTTAGCCCCTCCTTCGGCAATAAAACCTTCTAATTTACATGCAAGATTAGATAGATGAATTGCATCAAAATAATCACTACCCGATCTGGTTACAATTAGTTTTACATTGTCGTTTATTGGTTCATCAAACCACAATGCACCTATATTATCCTCTGGAACACATAACAACAACGGAATATTGTTATCTGAACAAACACGGGCAAAGGCTCTTGCTGTATTACCTGCTGATGCCACCACTAAAACAGTTCCGTCATTCACACTTAATCTTCCTCCAACTGCAAAAGCTTCTGTTTCCTTAAACGAGCAAGTCTTAAAATGAGCACCCATTTCAGGCCAATAACCACTAAATGTTATATGCAAATCATCCAAGTCTAAATACTTGGCTAAACCTTCACTTTTATAAGTAACTGGAGCCGAAGAACCTTCTAACATTTTATGTATTGGTAACCAATCGGCAAACCTAAATACTCCATACGAAGCATCTTTTACATCTATTTGTTTTTTTTCGTAGATAGCTCTAATTAAAGAAGGTCCTTTACAACAAGGGCCCTCTAACGTCCATCCTTCATCTTTAAATTGATTACCTGTTTTTACTGTTTCTAATACGTAAGAAGTAGGTTTTATTTGCATTGTCATTCTAAATTTCTTATTTGAAGCACAAAAGTATATGTTTTAAATTATCTGATACATGAATTTTATTAGAATTGTTGCGTCTAACTAAAAATTTATAACTAATTAAAATAAAGCACACCAATATTTTTATTTTACCTAGAAAAATATTGAGGAATAAAACAAACAATAATCAAATCAACCAGAATTAAATAAAACACTATAGCTTACAAAATATTATTCTATATTTCTTACTAATTGTCCTCTTGTTGGCTCTCCCACTTCAACTACCCTATTACTTTCTTTGTAACTCTTAAATATCGCTGGTAATCCTTCTCCTTTTCCAAAAACAGAAGTGTTTTGTATATGATAATGTATATGTGGTTCACTTGAGTTTCCACTGTTCCCACATAATCCAATCACTTGTCCTTGAGTAACAGTATCTCCAACTTTTAATTTAATAGATCCCTGTTTAAAATGAGCTAAAAACGAAAACTCTCCATTTAAGTGATCAATAACTATATAGTTTCCTAGTGTATTTTTAGGATTCATTTCCCCAGGAACATTGTCTAAAATATTGTTTTCTACTGATACTACTTTTCCCTTTCCTGGAGCTAAAACTTTCTTAGCAAAACAATAATAATCTTCATTTTTATCTCCATTATTTGCAAATGTTTTCTTCTCTTTTACTTGAAGAAAATCATACGCAAATCTTTGATCAGAATATGCAGAATGGTAATTATCAGTAATAGTTCTTCCTCCCCAATAAACAAACCATTCATCGGTAAAGGGTAAAATTAAATCCGTCTTTGTGTTATAGGTTAAGTATTTACTTGATGCCTCCTTAGGAATAGGAGTTATCATGAATCCTTGGACTATCATTTTATCATTTAGAACCCAACGAACTAATACAGGACCTTTATATTTTCCATAGGATACAACTCTATCATAAATATAAAATGGTGATGTTATTGAATCAAGCTTTTCGTTTAACACAGAGCTTTCTGATCCTAATTGATTTAATACTTGAGTGTGAAAATCTTTTAATGCATCCAAAGACATAGCATTCTTCATCTCTTTAGAAAAGTTACTATATACAAAATCGAATTCCTTTTTGTAGAATTTCTCTGTATAAATTCTTGCTTTATGAATAATAGGTGAGCCTTTTTCTTCTGAACAATTGTTATTCGCTTTAACCATAAAACTTGTAAATCCAAATAGCAGAATGGTTAATATCTGTAACAGTATTGTTTTTCTCATAATCATCATTTCATTGGTTAAATTAAAATACCCCGAAAACATCAACAATTATACCTTGCTATAATTAACAGGTACAAAAAAAGGCCGGAAATTTTCCGACCTTTATAAATTGAGAATATTTATACATGCTTATATGCTCCTAAATCATCCAAGGCAAAACTATGAATAAACTCTGCTCTTGCAAAGTTTTCGGCTTTACCCATTTTTATATATAATTCGGTTGAGTTTTTATACTGTTCATCTCGCTGCGTATCTAATAATAATAAATACCCCATTACAATATGACCAGCCATTTCAACTAATCTACGTGCATGAAAATCAACATACTCATTCTCTTTTACCTCCACAACAGTTTTAACTGCATGAACATATTCTTCGGTCATTCCTATTAAAGTACGACGATATCCATGTAGTTCAGGACGTAACTCCATCGTCTCATACTCACGAATTCTTTCTAAATAACCTCCAGTAGTTACACCACGAATAGCTGCCACAACCTGTAACTGAGTTGTTCCTTCATAAATAGATGTAATACGAGCATCTCTATAAATTCTTTCTATAGGATAATCCTTCATAAAACCAGATCCCCCATGAATTTGAAGAGAATCGTAAGCCAATTGGTTACTATACTCACTGGTCATTCCTTTTAGCAATGGAGTAAAGAAGTCAGCTAATTTCTGATAACGCTTCATTTCCTTACGTTCTTCTGGTTCCAGCTTGCGTTCTTCACTTATATGCATGTAAGTTTTGTAAATATCAACAAATCTTGCAGTTTCATATAATAGAGTACGAGATGCATCTAATTTGGCTTTCATATTAGATAGCATTTCATAAACTGCAGGAAACTCAATAATTGATTTGCCAAATTGTTTACGTTCTTTGGCATATTCCAATCCTTCGCGATAAGCAGCCTCCGACACTCCTATAGACTGAGCACCTATACCTAATCGAGCGCCATTCATCAGAGCCATTACATACTTAATTAGTCCCATTTTGCGCGAACCAACTAATTCGGCCGGTGCATTTTTAAATACAAGTTCACAAGTTGGAGAGCCTTTAATACCCATTTTATTTTCGATACGACGAATAATAACAGCTTTACTGTTTCTATCGTAAATAAACATAGACAATCCACGACCATCTTGTGTACCTTCCTCTGAACGAGCTAATACCAGTGAAATATGACCATCTCCATTAGTAATAAAACGCTTAACTCCATTCAAGTACCACTTTCCATCTTCCTCATTATAAGAAGCTTTTAATTGTACAGCCTGAAGATCGGAACCTGCATCAGGTTCTGTTAGATCCATTGCTGCGGTTTCTCCATTTGAAATACGTGGCAGATAACGTGATTTTTGATCTTCATCCGCAAACTCATTAATAGTTTCAGCACAATCCTGTAATCCCCAAATATTTACAAAACCTGCATCAGCACGCGAAACTATATCTGCAGCCATTATGTACGGAACAATTGGAAAGTTTAAACCTTCGTACTTACGAGGAAGCGTAATTCCCATTAAACCTGCCTCAACTAATGCATCCAGGTTTTCTTGGGTTCCTTTAGCATAAACAACTTCGTTATTAACAATTTTAGGTCCCTCTTGATCAACACCTTCAGCATTGGGAGCAACTATATCACCACAAATTTCTCCTACAATCTCCAACACCTTATCATAGCTGTCCATGGCGTCCTCAAAATCCATTGGAGCATAATCAAATTTATCCTTATCTGTAAAATTACGCTCCTTCAGTTTCACAATCTTTTCCATCAACGGGTGTGTAAGATGGAATTTTAATTCGGGATTATCTGTATAAAAATTAGCCATTGTCTTAATTTTAGATAATAGAACATTAGAAAAAGACATCGAGACAATTTAAACATCTCTTATCTCAAATCTAATTGTCTATTTTGTGTTCTTTTTATATAGTTTAATCAGTTTTGGTACAATATCATTAACATCACCATTAATTGCATAATCAGCAAACTTATTGATAGGAGCATTTGAATCATTATTAATTGCAATAACCATTGATGATTCTTCCATACCTGCTGTATGCTGAATTTGCCCTGAAATACCACAAGCTATATATAACTTAGGTCTCACAGTAACACCTGTTTGTCCAATCTGGCGTTCGTGCTCTGCAAAGCCCGCATCAACTGCAGCTCTCGAAGCACCTACCTCAGCTCCAAGTACCTCTGCTAGCTCATATAACTGATCAAACCCCTCCTTTGAACCCATTCCATAACCACCAGCTACAATAATCGAGGAGTTTTTAATATTAACTTTTGATTTTTCCATATGACGTTCAATCACATTTACCAACATATCTTCTGGCTTCAGGATTTTATCAACGTCAATATTTTTTAGTTTTCCTTTATAACCTTGTTCATAAATTTCTTGCTTCATTACACCTTCTCTAACTGTGGCCATTTGCGGGCGACAGTCTGGATTTATAATTGTAGCAACAATATTACCTCCAAAGGCAGGGCGAATTTGATAAAGCAAATCTTTATAATCTTTTCCTGCTTTTTTATCAGAGTGATCACCTATTTCTAAAGAAGTACAATCAGCTGTTAAACCACTTTGCAATGCCGAGGATACTCGTGGTCCTAAATCTCTTCCTAAAGTGGATGCACCCAATAAGCATATTTCAGGTTTTTCCTGTTTAAAAAGATCAACTATTATCGAGGTATATGGTAAGGTTGTGTAAACTTCAAGTCTTTTATCATCACCAACATAAAGTATATCAACACCATAAGGAAATACATATTTTTCTATTCCTTTTAAATTGTGCCCTAATGCAATAGCCTCTAGCTTGCAATTCAGGTCGTTGGCAAGTGAGCGTCCTTTGGTAAGCAATTCCAGACTTACATCAGCAACTTTGCCTTCTTCTATTTCGCAAATTACAAATACGTTACCCATTTTATAGATTTTTAGATCTTAGATTTTGGACAATAAAATTTTGCCTAACCTAACTCTGTATTTTATTTGATTAATTAACTTGGATGCAGTTTATCCAATTGTATGGTTTTCAATTAACTCAACAATCAACGATTCCAGTTCCTCCTCATTATTAGAAATGCTTTTTGATTCTTTTGCTTGAAAAACTACATTTTCAATCTTCTTAACTTTAGTAGGAGAACCAGATAAACCTAACCATTTTGTATCGGTTTCAATATCGTTTACACTCCATTCCTTAATCTTTAAATACGGACGGTCAGTGGTAAGATCAATGTAATCCTCACTGTGATCTTGCAATTCGGTAACTGTTTTGGCATGTTTATACTTCATTACCCTTTTTGCATTCCTTGGGCGGCAATCCGGAGCAGAAGCATTAACAGTAATAACACAAGGAAGGGGTGCTTCTACTGTTTCAACACCCCTTTCTAATCTTCTTAAAATTGATATTTTGCCATTTTCGGCAAAATTAACTTTCTCTGCATATGTAACTTGAGGTAAATTTAGTTTTTCTGCCACTTGCGGCCCAACTTGCGCGGTATCTCCATCAATAGCCTGACGGCCAGCAATAATAAGATCAAACTGTTTGATTTTCTTAATTGCACATGATATGGCATAAGATGTTGCTAGCGTATCTGAACCTGCAAAAGCCCTATCAGTTAATAAGTAACCTTTATCGGCACCACGATATAATCCTTCGCGAATAATGTCTGCTGCCCTACCAGGTCCCATGGTTAATATGGTAACCTCCGATCCTTCATATCGATCCTTTAACCGCAAAGCCTGTTCCAACGCATTTAAATCTTCAGGGTTGAAAATAGCTGGTAAAGCACCACGGTTTACCGTTCCATCTGCCTTCATAGCATCCTTACCAACATTTCTGGTGTCGGGGACCTGCTTGGCTAGGACAATAATCTTTAATCCCATTTTATACTGATTTTTAAGGTGAGAAATTTTTTCATTTGAATGGCTAACAAATTTAGAAAAACAACTGAAACAATCAACTTAATCAAATATAAATTAAAACTCACCATAAATGATTCACTCTTAGTTTGACTATTTATTAAAAGGTAAGTCTAAAATCCCCCTCAAACAAAGGAAGCACATATACTACTGAATATAAATCACATAAAGATTACCTAACAATATTTGAACTCGTAAAAATTTATAACTATTGTAATTTTAACCACTAACTTACATTTTAATACATTATGTATACTAATGGAAAGTTTCTGTTAAAAAAGTAATTGCAAAACAGATTATTATTTAGAAGACATCTAAATAAACCATTACATTTCTAAACAAAAAGAATTGTAGAACGTTTTTCAAACTAAAGATGTATTGTAAATAAATTTAGTAAAAGATATTATATGAGAATTTTAGCTGCATTAATACTTCTTATATCATTTCAGCTCAATATGGAAGCACAAAAACAAAAATATAATAAATTAACTCCTGAAGAAAAAAGAGTAATTATTGATAAAGGCACTGAATTGCCATTTACAGGAATGTATACTAACCATAAAAAAAAGGGAACTTATGTATGTAAACAATGTGAAACTCCCTTATACCATTCAAGTGATAAATTTGAATCTAATTGTGGATGGCCAAGTTTTGATGATGAAATAAAAAACGCCGTTAAAAGAATTCCTGATGCTGATGGAAGAAGAACTGAAATTATCTGTAACAACTGTAAAGGACACTTAGGACATGTATTTATTGGCGAAGGATTTACCCCTAAAAATGTAAGACATTGCGTTAATTCTATTTCGTTAAAATTTATTCCACACAAAGAAGAATCCCCTAAAAACAGTTCTGAATAAGTTATTTCCATTAAAATGCCATACTATTAAAGAAAATTTAAAGTACCATTTCACATGAAAAAGTAAAAAAACAGACTATTTTTGCATTTTATAATAATTAGAAGGGACGCATTAGCTACTAAACGTGTAATGTAATTGCAATGAAGTTTTTTTACCGATTTAATTTAAACCTATTACTTTCTGTTTTCTTTGTTTTGATAAATGTGTGTAACATAAAATCACAAACATTAGAACAAACATTTGGATTTGCTATCGATAATATTAAAAATTACAAAACTTTTAGCGATAGTATAAAAAAAAGAACCAAATACTGGACATCTTTAAAACTTGATCATAAATTTTTTATTGTTGACTCAACGGAATTTAACACAAACCAGGTACTAACAATTGTTCCTCGTAATAGAAAATATAATGAAGTACCTATGAGTCTAAAATTTTACCCTTACAACAACCTTAAAATAAAATATGAACCAACCCTTGTTAAAGATAAACTACTATATGACGATAGAGGTTATTTTAACGTTGCTGAGGAGAGTGGTGATACTAAAATCACTGTAGGTGATGCGTTTAGTTTAAAGAAAAAAAATCAAGAGTTTTTTGTTGAGAAACCTCATCTAGTACAGCATGTATGGAAAACTATCCCTGAACCACACAGACTTATACTAGATAGGAAGCGACTAAACAAAAGATCGGCACGAGAAGGAATTACAGGACTATTATACGATAAAATAGATTCTCCTGATAAATTAAATAAACGCATTAAGAAAAAAGGACCATGGACACTAAGTGGAGTAGAAAACATTCAATTATCTCAAACACATTTAGAAAACTGGTCTAAAGGTGGAGAAAACTCAATAGCGTTACGAAGTAATTTATTACTTAGAGCCAATTACAAACAGAATAAAACAGAATGGGAAAACTACATACAACACAAAGTAGGAATTATAAATACAGAGAATTATGAGGCTCAAATAAACACTGACCAAATTCTGATTAATAGTAAATATGGTATCAAAGCGTCAAAAAAATGGTATTATAGTTTTGTTTTCGATTATAAGTCACAATTTTTTAATGGATATAACAATAAAAACAGAGATCAAATAATATCAGGATTTATGTCTCCTGCTTACTTTACTTTTGCTCTTGGTATGGACTTTAAGAAAAGCAAGGACTTTACTTTACTATTATCTCCAATAACATCAAAGGTGACTTTTGTTATGGATACCTCAAAAGTAGATCAAACCAGATACAAAGTAGACGAAGATAAAAAAGCCGCCTTTAATAATGGTGCTTCTATTATTAACAACATCAATTGGAAAATATCAACGGAGCTCAACTTAAAATCAAAGTTAGATGCGTTTGTTGGGTATATGTCTAAAGATGCCATAACACAAATTGATTGGGAATTAATTTTTGATATGAGAATAAACAGATTTCTATCAACAAGAATTAACACAGAATTAAAGTACTTCACCAACGAATCCGATAAAATACAGTTTCGAGAGTACTTTACCATTAACTTTAGCTACAAATTCTAAGTGTTTATCAATCATTTCAGCACATTAATACTTTTTAACAATTTTTTTACGTATTTTTTTTGCCAATACAAAAATGCATTTTATATTTGCACTGTAATCAAAGGATAACAAACGACGAAAGTCGATTAAAATATTTAAGAACTTAAATTTTCTCATAGTTTAGGGTTAGGTTTGGTTAAAGATCGAAAGCCGCTGTCAAAATGTTTGACGGCGGTTTTCTTTTTAATACAACCACCAAAACCTTAACCATCAATACTTTATTAAAATCCCCCTCATAAACTATTACCTATAAGTTTTCATTAAAAATCAGATATTAAACCTGTCATTTCATGTTACAAGCTTATTATTAAGCAACAGAAGAAATCAATCTTTAATAAAAAAACCGATATAAAACTCATTATTATCTTCCTTTTTGAACTATTTAATGTTAATACAAAATGAACAAATAGTAAAAAAAATGAACAAATTGTATTCATTAAACAATTGTGACAAATAGGTGACCAAACTATATGGTTAATAATTATCACTATCTGAATAGATACTATCATTCTGTTCTTATATACTTCTGTATTTTAGACCCATAAATCTTAAATCTATATTCTAATCACATTTTAAAATCACTTTGTTTTAAGCCAGTGTTTACAATCTAAAAGAAATTAAGAACACTGAATTAAGATCTAAAATTTAATGTTATGAAAAACAAAATCTTTTTTTTTGCAGTTGCAATAATTTTATTTGCAAGCTGTAGCAACAATCAACAAGTTCAACCTGAAGTAACTGAAAATTTGTACGAGCAAGCATATGCTGGTGAAACAGGAGAAGTAGTTAGCTTTGATATCAATGGTGAAGAATTTACCTTTGAAAGGTTTGGAGATATGTATGTTTTTGAAGGAGATATTGTATATTCTCTTGATAAAATAAAAGACATGCAAAATACTGAATTGGAAAGCAGTTTGAAAGGTGCCGGTATTACTGTAGCATCTAAAAAATGGAATAACAATACTGTATACTACAAGTTGGGCAGTAGTTTAAGCTCAAGTATGAAAAACCATATAAACAATGCTATTACACATTGGGAAAATAAAACAAACCTTGATTTTGTTCTTCGTACAAATCAATCAAACTATATCAAGTTTAAACCTAGTGGCAATAACTCAAGTTACTCAAGTGGAGTTGGTAAACAAGGTGGTGAGCAAACTATTGCTTTAGCTAATTGGGCAAATAAAGGAACAGTAATTCACGAAATTGGTCATGCTGTTGGACTATGGCACGAGCAATCTCGTCAAGATAGAAATGACCATTGTATCATTAAATGGGATAACATACAGAATAACAAAAAGCATAATTTCAACAAATACAATGCGAGCAAAGGTAAGGATTATGAAGCTTTTAACTTCAATTCTATTATGATGTATAGTTCGCACGCTTTTAGTAAAAACAATAAACCTACAATAACAAAACTAGATGGCTCAACTTACTCAACAAACCGTTCATATTTAGCCAACAAAGATGTAGCCACAATTAATGCTATGTACCCTGCTAACTAATTACTAAACCCGCATATGCATTAGAAAAACTTTACACATTGAAGTTCTAATGCATAATCCGGGTTGAATATAGATTTAAGATTTAATACTTTCTCAATAAATTGGAGATAATCCAAAAAAATCAGACATAACACCTATCATTGATGTTACAAGCTTATTATTAAGCAACAGAAAAATCAATTTTTAATAAAAAAAACCGATATAAAACTCACTATTAACCTCCTTTATAAACTATTTGTTGTTGAAAAGAATGAACATATTGTAGAAAAGAATGAACAAATTGTATTCATTAAACAATTTATTACTCCTGTTATATAATTTGTGACAAAAGTGTGACAAATATCACTTCTTTATATAATGATATTAAATGATTATTTTCTCATAACAAAATATTTCATTACTCATTACCTTCATTATGAAACTTAAATCACCATATTTATTTACCATCCCTTAAATAATTAAAATCATGAAAATCACTCATTTAATTCTAGTAGCAATAAGCTGCATTACTTTAAGTTGCAACCAAAATCAAGGTATCGAGCCAATTATTGAAGAAAATCGCGAACATGTATTTTCAAATCAAATTGGAGAAATTGTTAGTTATGACATCAATGGTGAAGAACTTACCTTTGAAAAATTTGATGATCAATATGTGTTTGAAGGAGATATTGTACTCACTAAAGCTCAAATCAATGAGATGCAAAATTCTTCAGAAAACAATGGCCTCAAAGGGGCCGGAGTCACCTCTTCTTCAAGAAAGTGGAATAATAATACTGTGTACTATACTCTTGCAGGTAACCTAACATCATCAATGCGAACTGACATTACCAATGCAATTAGACATTGGGAAAATAATACCAACCTAAGGTTTGTTCAAAGAACTAGTCAAAGAAGTTATATTAATTTTAGAGCTAGTGGTAACAACTCAAGTTATTCTACAGGCGTTGGTCGACAAGGTGGTAGACAAACAATTGCCTTAGCTGGTTGGGCCAATAGAGGTACAGTAATTCATGAAATTGGACACGCTGTTGGGTTATGGCATGAGCAATCAAGACAAGATCGTAATAATCACTGTAGAATTAACTGGAACAATATACGGAATGGACGTGAACATAACTTTAGAAGATACAATGCTAACCAAGGTAATGATTTCGAAACATTCAACTTTCGATCAATTATGATGTATGGGCCTTATGCATTTTCCAGAAACAATAGGCCAACTATAACAAGACTAGATGGCTCTACATACTCAACTAATAGATCAAGACTGGCCAATTCAGATATAAGTACTATTAACGCAATGTATCCGGCCAATAATTAATTTTTTAGTCATAGATTTAAGTTTCTCTAAATACAAAGAGGATACTCGTAAGGAGCATCCTCTTTTCTTAAATTAGTTTGCAGATCATATAATTTACTTATACTCAGCTAATATATCTTTCACATCCTCTGGAGCAACTCTACCATAAACTTTTTCTCCAACTGTTACAACCGGAGCTAAACCACAAGCCCCTACACAACGTAAACTGCTTACAGAGAATTTTCCATCAGGAGTAGTTTCTCCCACTTTCACATCTAAAAGACGTTTAAACTCATCCAATACATTTTCTGCACCACGAACATAACAAGCTGTTCCCATACAAACAGATACAGGATGCTCTCCTTTAGGAATCATGGTAAAGAATGAATAAAATGTTACTACACCATAAACATGTGCAATATTTACATTTAACTCATCGGCTACAATTTCTTGTACCTCGGCAGGCAAATACCCAAAAATTTCTTGGGCAGCATGCAGTACATTAATTAATTCGCCTTTATCGTATTCAAACTTTTTGCAAACTTCTTTTAACTCTTGAACTTTGCTTTCAGCTAATTTTATTTCTGCCATTATACTAGCCTCCCGTTAGTCGTTATTAATTTCAATTTTCTTTTTCTTATCAAAATAGTGAGTATGAAGCAATTTATGCGACAACTCTCCACAAGGCTCACCCAAGAACTCCTCGTATAACTTAACGATGAATGGATTCTCATGCGACTTACGGATTGTTTTACCTTCATCCTCACGGTAGATTGCAGCAGCCCTTTTCTTCAAGATGCTCGTATCTCCATGGTGATAAGGTTGACCTCCACCACCGATACATCCACCAGGACATGCCATAATCTCGATAGCGTGGAATTCTGAATTTCCTGCCTGAACATCCTCTAGTAACTTACGAGCATTACCTAAACCATGCGCAATACCAATTTTAATTGGAAGACCATCAAAATCAACTGTAGCAGAACGTATTCCTTCAAATCCACGTAAAGATTCAAACTCTACTTTATCTAATTTTTTCTTTGTATGAACCTCATAAGCAGTACGAGCTGCAGCCTCAATTACACCACCTGTATTGGCAAAGATTACAGCAGCACCCGTTGATTCTCCCATTGGGTTATCAAACTCCTCGTCAGTTAAATCTTCAAAGTTGATGTTAGCACCTTTAATCATTTGTGCCAACTCACGAGTAGACAAAGAAAAGTCTACATCTGGATTACCATCCACCGCAAATTCAGGACGTTGAGCTTCGTATTTCTTAGCCAAACAAGGCATAATAGAAACAACCACCATATCCTCACGTTTAACACCCATTTGGTCAGCTAAGTAAGTTTTAGCCACAGCACCAAACATCTGTTGTGGAGATTTAGCAGTAGACGGTACATCTAACATATCTGGGAAGTTGCTTTCAAAGAAGTTAACCCATCCAGGACAACAAGAAGTCAGGATAGGAAGTTTAACATCCTTATCACCAGCAAGGTGCTGTTGCAAACGCCCTAATAACTCTGTACCTTCTTCCATAATGGTAAGATCGGCAGCAAAATCAGTATCGAATACTTTATCGAAACCTAGTTTCTTTAAAGCAGATGTCATTTTTCCAGTAACAAGAGTTCCTGCTTCCATTCCAAACTCTTCTCCTAATGCAGCTCTTACCGCAGGAGCAGTTTGAACAATTACGGTCTTTTTAGGATCAACCAATGCAGACAGTACCTTACGAGAATTATCTACCTCCGAAAGAGCACCTGTAGGACAAACAGCCACACACTGACCACAGTATGTACAAGTAGACTTCTCTAAATCCATTTCAAATGCCGGAGCTACAACAGATTCAAATCCTCTGTTAATTGCAGACAAACAACCAACTGTTTGTATCTCGTTACAAGCCATTTCGCATCGACGACACATAATACACTTATCCATCTCGCGGATAATTGAAGGTGACCTGTCTTCTTTATAATGTGATTGCTCTCCCTCAAATGGAATCTCACGAATACCTAAATTCTGAGCCATTGTTTGCAGGTCACACTTACCATTCTTTACACAAGTCAAACACTCTGCCGGGTGATCAGAAAGAATTAACTCCATTACTGTACGACGAGCATTAATAACTCTTAGAGAGTGAGTATTAACATTCATGCCTTCTGTACATTCTGTTTTACAAGCAGGAGCTAAATTTCTTCTTCCTTCTACTTCAACTACACAAACACGACAACCTCCAGGATTATTTTCGTAGTTCATATCGTGTAGTTTCATGTGGCAAAGAGTAGGTACCTCAACACCTACAGACTTAGCCGCATCTAACAATGTAGTACCTTTTTCAACTACTACAGGTTTGTTATCTATATTTAATTTTACAATATCCATTGTTTATGATCTTTTAAAATTACTGGATGCTGATTGCATTAAATTTACATTTCTCCATACATGCCCCACACTTAATACAAACTGAAGTATCAATAACATGTGGTTGTTTTTTATCTCCCGAAATAGCATCTACAGGACAAACTCGAGAACAAAGCGTACAACCAACACAAGCATCGGCACTAATTACATATTCCATTAAATCTTTACATTGACCCGCTGGACATTTTTTATCTTTTACGTGTGCTACATACTCATCCCAAAAATTATCCATTGTAGAAAGTATTGGATTTGGAGAAGTTTGACCTAATCCACAAAGAGATGTATCCTTTATTACATTACCCAAATTACGTAGGATACCTAAATCTTCTTCAGTGGCATTACCCATTGTGATTTTATCAAGCAACTCATATAAACGCTTGTTACCTACCCTACATGGAGCACACTTTCCACAAGATTCTTCAACAGTAAAATCAAGATAAAACTTAGATACGGCCACCATACAATCGTCCTCGTCCATAACAATCATACCACCAGAACCCATCATAGAACCAGAAGCCAATAAGTTATCGTAATCAATAGGAATGTCAAGATGTTTTTCAGTTAAACAACCTCCAGAAGGGCCTCCAGTTTGAACTGCTTTAAACTTTTTATCATCTTTAATACCTCCACCGATATCAAAAATCACTTCTCGTAAAGTAATACCCATTGGTACTTCGATCAAACCAACATTATTGATTTTTCCGGCCAATGCAAATACTTTTGTTCCTTTACTTTTTTCTGTACCAATAGAACTAAACCACTCAGCACCATTGTTAATGATAACTGGAATGTTAGCAAACGTTTCAACATTATTTACATTAGTTGGTTTTCCTTTATACCCACTAACAGAAGGGAATGGAGGTTTTACAGTTGGTTCACCACGTAAACCTTCCATCGAATGAATTAATGATGTTTCCTCTCCACATACAAATGCACCAGCACCATAACGAAGCTCAACATCAAAGTCGAAACCTGTACCAAAAATATTCTTTCCTAAAACTCCTAAATTACGAGCTTGCTCGATAGCAATTTTTAAGCGATCAATAGCCAAAGGATATTCTGCACGTATATAAATCAAACCATGACTGCCACCAATACAGTATCCACAAATAGCCATTGCTTCAAGTACTGAGTGTGGGTCTCCTTCAAGAATTGAACGATCCATAAATGCACCTGGATCACCCTCATCAGCATTACATACTACATATTTTTCATCTCCTTTTACATTGTGAGTAATTTCCCACTTTAATCCAGTTGGGAAACCACCACCTCCACGACCTCTTAGTCCTGAGTCTTTAATAATTTTGATAGCTTCTTCCGGAGTCATTTCAGATAACACTTTTCCAAGTGCTGAATATCCATCACGAGCTACATATTCATCAATATTTTCAGGATTGATAAAACCACAGTTACGTAAAGCAATACGAATTTGCTTTTTATAGAATCCCATGTCTTTTGATTCAGCAACTGCTTCTTTTGTTTCAGGATCTGTGAACAATAAACGCTCAACTTTACGTCCTTTTACAGCGTGCTCCGAAATAATTTCACCTGCATCCTCTGGTGTTACCTGAACGTAAAATGTATTATCAGGAACCATTTTTACAATTGGTCCCTTTTCACAGAATCCAAAACATCCCGTGCGAACCACCTGAATTTCATTTTCCAAGCTATTATCAGCAACAGCTTGCTTTAAATTCTCTACTATTTCTTCACCTTGTGAGGCACGACATCCCGTTCCTCCACAAACTAAAATGTGACTATTATACTTGGCCATGACTCAAATTTAGTTTTCGTTATCGTCTTCATTAGGAGTTGTGTAGCTGGCAGGAATAATTCCATCAACTAACTCACCACCAACAATATGCTTAGTGATGATTTCTTCTGCTTTTTTAGCATCTACATGTCCGTAAACAACTGGATCTGTTCCTGGAACATGCACTTCAATTGTTGGCTCGGAATGACAATATCCCATACAGCCTGTTTGAGTTACAACCGCATCAATAGAACGATTATCTAACTCTTCGATTAGGTAATTCATTGTTTCTTTAGCACCTGAGGCAATACCGCAAGTTGCCATAGAAACCTTAATCTGAACCATTTTTTCAGGATGATCGCTTTTTTCGCGAAGCGTCAGTTTAGACTGAAGCTCATCCCTCATCTTTTTAAGATCGTCTAAGGTTTTTACTTTTGCCATTTTGCTTTTATTATAGTTTGTAAATCATATTTTTCTTAAAAGTATCAAGATGCAAGTATCAAGGGTTATTTCAACTTACGATCTTTTTCCTTATTTCTAATTATTCTCTCCATTTCCCATATCTTCTCCCTTGTTTAGAGCTCAACTCCTAACTCTTGGAGATTTTCTTTTATCATCTGCTTTAAAAAATTGATAACACTTGGTTCGGTTATTGAAATCCCATCCAATGTTTTCTTCACTTCCCTGCTATCAAAACTATACTCTTCGTTATCAACCTTATAGATAAAACAAAACTCAACATTTGGATTACCTGACACCATTAAGCTAATTGTACCTGGTAAATCTCCCAATGGAGGCCTATCAATATGCGAATGAACAAAACAAGCCTTTAGTTCAGTCCCTTTTCCCAACTCTGATTGAATTGAAAGATCTCCTCCTGACAATTGAGCATTTTGCTGTAACAAAGGAATTCCCAACCCTACTTTCCTGGTTTTTCTCGATGTAAAAAACGGATCTAAAGCTTTTTCAATTGTTTCTTCATCCATACCGCACCCATCATCTTTAATGGTTAAAAGCAATTGATCATTTTTAGAATTTTCAAAAACTGAAACTTCTACTAAAGATGCTCCTGCTCTAACTGAATTACCAATTATATCGAGAATGTGCATGGATATATCACGCATATATCAATCTTTTATACTTATATTTAATATTTTACGACCTTGTTCATTATTCAAAGTCTTTTTTATTTCTCCAAAACTTAATTCTTCCATTAAAAAGGTAGAATATCCTGCACCAACATCTTCTGGAACATGAGCATCTGAATTAGTAATCAATGGATAACGATTTACCCAATCATATTTTTCCATTACTTCATTCAAATTTGCAATTCTGCTTATTTCTAAAGCTGAGGCTTTAAAATCTGGTGGTAAAAAGCCTAACATACTCGAAACGCTAAATTTCTGCCTATCAACATGAGCTGGAATAAAAATTCCACCCATTCTTTTTACTTTTTCAGACACCTCATCAATAGATTGATCTAATCCTACAATTAACAACCTATCTTCTTCACCCAAAATATTATTTTCTTCATCCACCCAAACCTGATCTCCAAATATTTCAGGTTTATTTTTAACTATTGGAAGATGTTCGTCTAAATATTCTTGAAATTCATCTAATTGCTTATCATTTTCAAAAAACACTAAGCAATGTACGTCTTCCTTTGTATTTATTTCTGCCCCACACAAAACCAAAATACCTTCCTTCTCTCCAATTTTTTTTATCACTTTGCATTGCTTTGTACTGTTATGATCAGCAATTCCAATGATATCCATCCCCTTACCCACGGCTGCCTTAACTATATTATTTGGGCTCATTTCCAAACTTGCACATGGTGACAGCACTGTATGTATATGTAAATCGGCTTTATACTCTCTCATTTTTTACAGTATTAAGTATAAAAACTACCTCATTTGGTCTTAATGATTAACACTTTTTGTCTTTATACTTTTATCTAACTTTTTAATAATGAGTATAGCTCTCCTGATATTTCAAAAGTCTCTAAATCAGTCCCTAATATAGGAATACCTTCTTCATTGCTTTGATCAATTGCTGCTTGTTCTGGTTGATACCCTTTTACTAGAATTATCGCAGCTACATCTTTCAGTGAAGCAATAGCCATAATATTTTTATGCGTTTGTAGGGTTACCCAAATTTGATTTTCATCAACATTGCCCATAACATCACTAAGCAAATCGGAAGTATAACCTCCTACTACCTCATTGTTAACTCCCTGTTCTCCGCAAAAAACTTTTAAATTTAGTTTTTGAATTATATCACATACCTTCATTTTTTGCTCCTATTTTTTTACAGTTCTTATCTAATCTATCTTTGCCCCAAGTTCGTTCAATAATACGAAATGCATGATCACTACTGAGTTTTTTACTTTTTTCCATCATTCTTTGTAAAAAAACACAGTTAGATAAATTCGCTTTTCGTTGAACAATATCTTCGGCCAATGACTCACAACTTGGTGATCCACAAGCTCCACAGTCAATTCCAGGCAAATAACACATCAAATTTCGGATTCGTTCCATTTTTTTTAATGCTTCGGAAAAATCCTGATCTAATGACATTGCCGGAAGTTTATCCATGTTACTAGTAAACAGATCCTTATCTTCAATAATCTCTTTATATTCTTTCCAGTCAGTTCCACCACTCTCATTTTCAAGCTGGTTGGCTCTGCGCTTTGTTCTATCTACTGTTAAAAAGCGATTTCCATGAAGTAACACACCTCCTGCACATCCCTGATCACATGACCTCAATTCCAGATAATCCACTTGAGGAATTTCATCATTTTCAAGCATCTCCAAGAATTCAATAACATTATGAATTTCATCAACTGCCAAGCATCTTCCATTCATATTATCTGCTTCTCCACGAGTTAAACTCCACAATATTGCCTTGCTTGACAAGTGTGGTAAAACCGGAAGCTCTCTACTTGAATCCTTATTGTTTTTTATTTTGGTATACAACTTATTGTACAAATACCTCATATTAATAACCCCATTTATTGAGGCATGATAACGATCAAATCCTTTAATAGCAGCTATCTTAGCGGCACATGGTGTTACATAAAAAATACCTATTTGTTCTGCTGGTGCACCTTGCTTTATTAACATCTTTCTATAAAATGCAGCAGATGCATCTACTGGAGGATTAACCGATGCAATATTATCAATCAATGAAGGAAACTTAAGCTGAATTAATCTAACAATAGCAGGACAAAATGTAGATATTAGTGGTTTCTCTTCATTCTGTACCATCTGGTCATTCAACAATTCGTTAATCACATCCACCATAAACTCAGCTTGAAAAACATGGGTAAATCCAAGTTCTTTCATTACACTGAAGATTTCTTCCTCTGTAACAGAAGTGGGAAACTGACCAACAAACACTGCTGGAACCAAAGCTATACGATATTCATAATCAAATATATTATCTAAATCGTCCTGTTCTATATAAATAGCATCTACCGGACAAACCTTAAGGCATTCTCCACAATCAACACAACGTTTTTTTAGAATTAAAGCTTTACCACCATTTATACGAATAGCGTCAGTTGGACACACATTCATACAATGCGTGCAACCATAACAAATATCTTGATCAACCTTTAGGGCATGATATATTTGTTGCTTCTTCATTCAGTCGATAATCTCTTTACAAATACGTTTTCATTTCTACCTTGGTGCCTTTATCCACAACACTACTCACATTAAGCTTATCTACATTCTTTTTAATATTAGGTAAACCCATTCCTGCACCAAAACCCATTTCTCTAACCTTTGAAGAAGCTGTTGAATATCCCTCTTGCATTGCTAATTCAATATCTGGAATTCCTGGTCCTTCATCATCCAAAATAATATCAATACACTCAGATGTAATATTAACTGTTATTGTTCCTTTATAAGCATGAGCCACTATATTTACCTCAGCCTCATATAAGGCTACAACAGTTCGCTTTACAACCTTTGGATTTACATTTAATTGCTTCAGTGTTTTTTTAACTGCACTTGAAGCATTACCTGCCTTTGTAAAATTGCCACCTTCTACCTCGTATACAAACTCCATAATAATTAATATACTGGTGATAATCCAGCAGTAAATAATTTACCTACTGCATTAAACATTGAATACTTACATTGCAACAATACCAAATCCTCCTCCTTAGCTAATTCTAACATTTCATGAGTTACCTGTTTGTTGCGCACAAATAAAATACATTTTACATCAGCCATCTCAACAGTTCTTATGGTTTGCGTATTGGCTAATCCTGTAATTAATATCATATTATCGGTATCCAAGGTTAATACATCACTCATTAAATCACTTGCAAAACCACACTTGATTTCATTATCAAGGTCTTTTTCGCCACATACAACATCTGCATCTAAAATATCTGCAATATCTCTTATCTTCATCCAATATAGGCTTAAGTGTATCCAGAAAACAAAACCATCATTATCAATGACTTAATATTAACACCTCAATCAAATTAAGTAATTAAAGAAATTTTTCTAGAATTAGATGCAAAATACGGTGTATCAAATGAAAAAAAAAAGCAGAAAATCAAGATTAGGATAATACATAATAAGTCTAAATAAAGCTTATTACCTTTTATTCCCTAGTAAAACAGCCAATAATTTAAATCCAAAAACCCATACTTCACATAACATTTTAGAAATAAATAAATTACCTACAACTATATATATTCTACTGAGACTTCTTTTAAGAACTTTTCTTCTAATAAAGTTGCAATATGTTTTACAACAGTTCGCCTTATTTCTAATTCAACAGGTAAGTTAGGATCTTGGTGAGCTACATTTATTCTTGTTCCATTAATGATATGAATTTTATCACTTTCTAAGAATAACTTAACAATTTGATGTGCAGGTCCTTTTCCTGCTATATCATCTTTTTCAAAGTTTTCTAACACTCTAACTACTTTACCCAAAGTAAGAATTCCTTCGGTAACTAAATCAACACTTTCCATTTGTGCGGCAGGAGGTAAATCTGGATCAGACATTTCTAAACTTGCAGAGAACTTTAATCCTAATTCTCGTGCTATAATTTCCGCTGTGGTTCCTCCACTAACTACTTTTTTCCCACCAAATTTCTGAACTTTTAAAGCAAAGTCAACATCTTTTGTTTCTTCAAATGGTGGTCCGGTAACAAATAAAAGTTTTCGAGGTTCACGAAGATAAATAATACCACATGAAGTATCATCTAATGGACTCCCTCCATCATTTAAAGAAGCCATGTTTACTATTTTTCGGGATAGCTTTGTAGAAGATATATAAGGTGTATTCTTTACACTTTTAATTACATAACTTTCTGCGTCCTCCCTACCCCAACCAAAAGGATAAGTCTTACTTCCCATACCAGATTGCACAATCCCATCTGACCAAAAGATAATTCTATCCTCTTTACGAGCTTTAAAGTGGCAGGTATAAAGTTTTTTACCTTTATTTCGTTTACTTTCTAGTGTAATTTCATTCCAACCAGGATCATAAGTCCGATGAGTACGCATAACTAAGCAACGAGGATTATCATATTCTACTATAGTTGTACTTCCTTCATCATCTATATCAATTATAGTAAAGGTTGAATAACTCACCTTCCTAACACTACATACAGGAAGTGTATTCATAATGATTTCAGCAGTTTTTTGTACTTCCTTGTGCTCAACAGTAAAATTAACTGCCATGGATGCAGTAAGGGTTGCAAGCACATTTGCCTTTACACCACTTCCCATACCATCTGAGAGCACAACAATTGTTCTACCGTCCTCTTTTATTCTTCGGGAAATAAACACATCTCCACAAATAAACTCTCCATGATGGTTGTGCTGCTTACAGTGTATATCTAAATAAAAATCAGGTTCATTAACTTCCATGACTCTCTCCAACTTTTTGCGCTTCTATAATTGAATTCAGTACTTTTTCGGTTTTAGAGGCACTTTCTCCTAACAAAAAAGCTATCTGTTGAACTGTTTCTAAGTTATCCCGAATCACTGAACGAGCCCTGTTTATAATTTCTTCACGACGCACTTCTGGTGCTGTTAAATCTCTAATTATACCTCCTACTATTTCATGTTTTTTTATAGTGAAAACAGATACATTTAGAATTACATCCTCAACTGTTGTATCTCGATTAATAATTTCTTGTCCGGTTTGTAATACTGTGCTAAAAAGTTTACCAAAAGGAAGCAGTGTATTAATATCAGCTCCTTTTAAACCAGGAATCACTTCATTAAGTTGCTTCGCATCTTCCCCCATCATATTTACAAAGCTATGATTGGCTTCAATAATATTTAGATTATTATCAACCATAACTATTCCTGCTCTAATTTTATTGAGCATTGCCGTAATGGTTTCCGCTGCTCCCCGTGCTGAAAGCTCTTCCTTCCTTGCCTTTTCTTCACTTTCTTTTAATGCTTCTTTGGTGTTTTTAAGGTTTTCGTTAGCAGCATGTACTTTATTTATATATGTATGCAATGTTTTAATAGAATATGAGTAACACATCTCAAAATTGGTTAACCCCTGGCAATAAGCTACTGCAAATTCCCTACAACTAGGATAACCACATGCTCCACAACCCAATTGATCTTCTATATTACTTTTTCCCATATCATGAAGCACACGTTGAATCTCGTCCTCTGAAGGTTGTGGTAATCTTCTGTCAGTAATTTTGAAACTACGGCTCAAATCAATATTCTTATATTTCTCAATATCCTTTTCCCATTGATCGCAATCGATTACTTTAAGCCTTTTCTCTACATAACTTATAATGTTTGATTGACGAGTAAATTTTTTGTCGCCCGGAGACATTCCTGGCCCCATAGCACAACCTTCGCAATAATATAAATCTATATTTTGGTTAAGACTACTATCTTCAGAAAACTCTCTTAAAGATTGTAAAAAGTTATTTCTTCCATCTACAGATATAATACTACTATTTAGTAAATCATGCTGCATATCAACAGCTTGCCACAAACCATGATTGATAGGATAAAGCCCTCCTTTTCTTCCTAAAGGAGGATCAAAGTCACTATATTCTACACTAGCTTCATTGATTGCTAAAAGGTCAAACATATTTCGAAGCTCTTGAAATGTAATTACAGCATCAATCTTACCATCTGTTTTTGTAAAGTATTTAGCATCATCTTTTGCCGAAACACATGCTGATATGTATACTATTTTTAAATCACCTCCATATTTTTTTCTCATTACTTTGGCCATTGCAACAAATGGAGGTACTATTGGAGCTAAGTTTTCTACAAGATTAGGTCTATATTTTTCTACAAACGATCGTACAGACGGACAGTGGGTTGTCAAATAATATTTACCCTGAAAATCCTCAAGTAACTCTTTATACCTGCGTGCTACCAAATCAACCCCAAAAGCAACTTCACTCACCATGTCAAACCCTATCTCCCTTATCATAGCCACAAATTTACGGTAATCTGAGATGTCACTAAACTCCCCTGATATAGCTGGATCACAAATTGCAGCAACCTTATTTTCACTTGTTAAAAGGTGATTTACATTATCTGTTTCGTTTCTAAAACTAATTGCATTTTGAGCACATACTGTTACACAATTTCCACAACCAATACATTTATTTGCTATTATGTTAGCATATTTATCAGCAATTTTAATAGCTTTAGCCGGACATGCCCTTATACATGTAAAACTCAAATTACATTTTTCTTTATCAACTTCGATTAACCGTGCCATTTTTAATTATTTAAATATCAAAATACTCACCTAATATACCGTAAACTTTTTCAGGATCTACATTACGGTACAATTCATCATCAATCTTTAGAATTGGGCCAATCTCACAATTTCCTGTACACAATTCCCCTCTAAAAAAGACAGACTCTTCCAAATTATGTTCTGCCAAAAACTTTTTAACAATGTTTAGTATCTCTTTATTTCCTCTAGAAAAGCACGAGCTTCCTAAGCATATTGTAATTGAATGTTCGTTTTGCATGTATTACATCATTTATCACAAACCTTAATATTATAATATTTTTTTGAAAGTAGTGATTCTAATGCAAGAATCATAAAACCAATTAATCAAAATTACTAACTAATCAACTAAAATAAACCCCAGGAAATTATCCTGGGGTCTAAACATAATAATCTCTTTCTATTTAATTCATCTTAATATCTATTCCTTTTAGTATAGTCTGTATGCAATAACTCATGCGATTTGTGTCCTAAAGGTTCTTTTAAAAATTCTTCATAAAGCTTTATTACTTCAGGATTTTCATGCGATTTTCGAATAGGTTTACCTGCATCTTCTTCATAAATAGCCCTACTTCTTTGTTGTCGGATTACTGCATTAGTTGGAATAGGTTGTCCTCCTCCTCCCAAACATCCACCAGGACAAGCCATCACTTCTATAAAATGATAATCAGCTTCTCCTTTCACCACCTTATCCATCACTTTTTTTGCATTTGCTAAACCATGAGTTACACAGGTCTTTAATTCTACTCCATTTAAGAAGCTCCAATCCGGTAATGCATCTTCAATTTTTATTGTAGCTTCTTTTACTTCCTCCATTCCCCTTACTGGAGTAATATTTAATCCATCAAATGGAACTTCTCTTCCTGTAACAACTTCATAAGCTGTTCGCAGGGCTGCTTCCATTACACCACCTGTAGCACCAAAAATCACAGCAGCACCCGAAGATGTCCCCATAAATGAATCAAACTCTTCATTTTCTAAAGCATCAAAATCAATTCCTGCCTGTTGTATCATTTTGGCTAACTCCCTTGTTGTTAACACCAAATCAACATCTTTAAATCCACTCGAATGCATTTCTGGCCTATTAGCTTCGTATTTTTTGGCAGTACAAGGCATTACAGAAACACAGACTATATCTTCTGGTTCAACTTTCTTTTTTTGTGCATAAAATGTTTTAGCCAAAGCTCCAAACATTTGTTGTGGGGATTTAGCCGTGGACACATTTGGTAACATAGAAGGATACATATGCTCAATATATTTTATCCAACCAGGAGAACATGATGTAGTCATCGGCAAATTAACTTCAGGATTTTTATCAACCAAGGCTCCTTTTAATCTTTGAAGTAACTCATTTCCTTCTTCTATAATAGTTAAATCTGCTGTAAAGTCTGTATCTAAAATAGAATCAAATCCAAGCCTACGAAGGGCTGCAACCATTTTTCCTGTCACAATTTTTCCGGGTTCCATACCTAAGGCCTCTCCTAAGGCAATTCTTACAGCAGGTGCAGTTTGAACTACTAAGTGTTTTTTAGGATTATTGATGGCCGTCCACACTTCATCAATATAATTTCTTTCAATTAAAGCTCCAGTTGGGCAACGATTTACACATTGTCCACAATTAGTACAAACCACTTCGTACATAGGTTTCTCAAAAAATGATGATACTTTCATATGCTCTCCTTTATAGGCCACAGTTAATGCTCCTATGTCCTGCAACTCATCACAAGTACGTATACATCTTTGACAACGGATACATTTAGAGTCATCTTTTATAATTGATGGAGAAAAGTAATCAATGGTGCATTCTTTAAGAGGAACCAAGTCGATAAAGCTATCTTCCCCAATTAAATATTCAGAAGAAAGGTGTTGAAGCTCACAAACTCCATTCTTATAACACCTTGTACATTCTGCTCTATGCTCAGAAACTAATAAGTCAACAACATTTTTCCTGGCGTTGCGAACTTTTAAACTATTAGTCAGAATTTCCATACCCTCAGAAACTGGCGTAGCGCAGGCCGGTAATAGTCTATCTGCTCCCACTTGCTCAACAACACAAACTCTACAATTTCCTGCCACACATAAATCCTCATGATGGCACAATGTTGGAATTTTGATTTTTAAACGCTTAGCTGCTTCTATTAAAGTAGTACCTGGCTCAACACTAACTTGAATATGATCTATTACTAAATTTATTTTGTTCATTTGCTTAAATTTTTAACGATTAATAAATCATCTCTTCTTTAAAGTTTTCTACAATTGAAGAAAACGAATTTGCTACAGACTGCCCTAAACCACATTTCGCAGTTACTCTCATGTTTTCTGCAAGCTCCAACAATCTGTCTAAATATTCAGAAGAACGTTCTCCTTTTTTAACCGCTTGAATTCCTAGTAATAGCTGTTGTGTACCAACTCTGCATGGCGTGCACTGACCACAACTTTCTTCAACAAAGAAATCTAAATAATTATGCAGGACATTATACATACTTCTGGATGAGTTAAAAATCATCATTGATCCTCCTGTTGGCAACGAAACACCAGTTAATTTCCCCTGGTATCCAATTTTGGTTGTATCAAACTTTTTACGAGGAACACAAAACCCCGAAGCACCACCAACCTGAACAGCCTTAGCATCACCATCACCAAAATCTTCAACAAATTTTTGTACCGACATTCCAAACTCAAGTTCATAAATTCCAGGAATTGGAGTATCTCCAGAAACCGAAAATACCTTTGATCCCCTTGAATCCTGAACACCTAAATCTTTAAATTTTTCGGAACCGTATTTAAATATTGAGTAAGTATGAGCTAAAGTTTCTACGTTATTAATAACTGTAGGCAATTTTCTATATCCAGAATTTGTTGGATAAGGTGGTTTATTTCGAGGTTCTCCACGAAAACCTTCCATACTTTCAAATAATGCACTTTCCTCTCCACAGATGTATGCACCACTGCCTAAAAATATTTTTACCCTGAAGTCGAACCCAACTTTATTCATCATTACATGAAAATCATCAATAACTTCATTTAATGAATCAACTAAAAATTTATATTCTCCTCTTAAATAAATAAAACCTTCATGTGCTCCAATTATTTTAGCACATATAGCCATCCCAATTAATACTTTGTGAGGTACTTTGCTTAAAATCTCTCTATCTTTAAAAGTTCCTGGTTCTCCTTCATCCGCATTACAAATTACATATTTCATATCTCCTTCTGCCTCCGATGCCAACTTCCATTTTAAGCCAGTAGGATATCCTGCTCCCCCACGCCCTTTTAATCCAGATATGATTAGTTCATTTATAATTTCTTGTGCTGGTTTTACTATTGTTTTAGTTAATATTTTTTCACCATCATGCTCATTTTTAAAAATAAGATCTAGGCGTTTTAGATTTTTCTTTGGCATAACACGTTAATTTACACTGGTTGATGATTCCTTCAATAAATCATTATGCTGTAATGATTGAATAATATCCCGAACTTTTTCAGGTGTGAGCTCTGTGTATGGTGTATCATTAATTAACATAGCAGGTCCTTTATGGCATTGACCTAAACAATTTGTTTCAACAAGTGTAAACTTTCCATCGTGTGTTGTTTCACCCAACTTAATCTTAAGAATTTTTTCCAATTCCTGAATAATTTGATTTTTCCCATGCATCATACAAGTTATTGTTTTACACACACGGATTACATACTCCCCCATGGGTTTTGTATTTAAAAAAGAATAGAACGAGGCTGTTCCAAAGACCCGGGCTGCCGAAATATCCAATTCCCGAGCCACCTCTACCATGGCTTCTTCAGATAAAAAACTCTCCTTTTCAACCACCCCTTGTAGGATTGGTAATAGACTTTCATGATACCGGCCATATTTATCAGCCAGTTCTTTTACAAGATTTGTTATTTCTGTCATAAGCTGCTTATTTAAGGGTATTCAATAAACTAATACGGAAATTTTTCTTTAATAAAGTAATGAAAATACTTCTACTTTTATGTGACATTTGTCATGCTTTTACCCTGCCACAACTCATTACACACTGACTATCAATACATATTTAATCTAAATAAACAGTCATACTGATGGAGCTTAAAACTTGTAGACAAAGTACAAATCTCTTATTTTTGTATCAAAGAACTTAGCCATGATGAATAAGCAGCTTCAAAAGAAAATAGCTGAGGGAGAGCATCAACAACAGGACTTCAAATATGCCATTAACGACTCAAAAAAAATTGCGCGCTCATTAGCAGCATTTGCTAATACAGATGGAGGTAGTTTATTACTTGGAGTTAAGGATAATGGAAAAGTCATTGGTGTCTCATCTGAAGAAGAATACTATATGATTGAAGCGGCTGCTACAATGTATTGTAAACCACCAGTTAATTTTGAAACATTTGAGTGGAAATCTGAAGGAAAAACTGTACTTGAGATTAAAATTCCTAAAAGTGAGCATAAACCGCACAAAGCACCTAACAAAGAAGGAAAATATATGGTTTATGTTAGAGTTGATGACCAAAACCTATTGGCCAATAAAATTTTATTGGAGTTTTGGAAGGCTAAAGAAAAAAATAAAAATCAGTTACTTAAGTTCAACAAACCTGAACGATATTTACTTAACTACCTAACTAATAATGATTATATAACTTTCACACGTTTTTATAAACATGCTAATATATCCAGATTTAGAGCAGAGAAAATCTTGGTTAATCTACTATGTATGAATATAATAGATATACAAATTACAGAAAAACAAATATTTTATACTTTGTCTGATAATCCAGATATGAATCAATCGCTAGGAAAACTAGGATAAACCTTCTCATTCCTTAGGATATAGAAGGTATTTATCTCTTAAAGTTGAGAATTCTTTCAATTCTGCTTTCCATTTTTTTCTTATCTCTGTTTCAGACAAACCTGATTTAATATCTTGAATTATATAATCATCTCCAGCTAAAAGGTTAAACCATTCCTCATTTAAGCCATATCCTTTATCCTTGCCATATTTCTTATAAAACGAAATAAAATAGGATAGTGTAAAGCGATGATTTATTGATTCTTTTCGCAAATCAAATCCATAGCACTTTTTCCCAAGTTGTTTAGGACTTTTTGACATCCCATCAATACTTTGTGGAATAAAATTAAACTCACCTGCATCAGGATTGGGATATCCAATTACTTGGAAAGGGAAATAAGTGCCACGTCCAATACTTACGTTTGTGGCTTCAAAGAAACATAAAGATGGATATAAACGAACTGATATATAATTAGGTAAATTTGGAGATGGATTTATAGGTAATTCATATTTCTTACTATGATTCCAGTTCTTGACCTTAATTACAGATAAATTGCACTTGATACTATTATTAAGCCACCCTTCATTATTAATCATATTGGCTAATTCTCCCACGGTTAATCCATGAACCACAGGAATTGAATGCATACCAACGAATGATTTAAATTCAGATTTTAATATGGGTCCATCAAAATAATCTCCATTGGGATTCGGTCTATCTAATATTATCATTTTTTTAGAAGCCTCTGCACATGCTTCCATCATATAATGCATTGTACTGATATATGTATAAAACCTTACCCCTACATCCTGAATATCAAAAACAATTACATCCAAATCTTCAATCTGATTTAAAGTTGGCTTTTTATTTTTTCCATATAGAGAAATAACTGGGATACCTGTCTTTATATCAATTTTACTTTTTACATCCTCTCCTGCATCCAACTTACCTCTAAAACCATGTTCTGGTGCAAAAACCTTAACGATGTTTATATTTCTTTTAAGCAATGTATCCAGCAAATGAGTTCCATCAACGATAGAAGAGTGATTTATTAATAAACCTACATTTTTACCATTTAAATATGTAATATAATCATCGATGCATTGTGCTGCAGGAATTACCTCTTTTGCTTCTTTATTTTTTGAAGAACAAGAATTTATACTAATTATTAAAAGTAAACAAAGAAAGGTGCATTTATTCATGATAAGAAAGATAGATCTAAATACTAAAAGAACCTCCTGATAGTTATTCTCTCTATCAGGAGTATATCAAATGTAAATTATACCAAAAGTAAATATTAGGCTTGTGGAGTAGAACTCCCAAAGTTCATAGGAATATTTCCTCCATGATGCCCTTCGTCGATATTTTTAATAGGACCATGTAGAGATTCATATCGCTGTATATTATCTTTTAATGCCATCATTAATCTTTTAGCATGTTCTGGTGTAACAACAACTCTTGACTTAACTTGCGCTTTGGGAAGTCCAGGCATTACGCGTATAAAATCTAACACAAACTCCGAAGGCGAATGTGTTATGACTGCCAAATTTGAATATATACCTTGTCCTACTTCTTCGTTCAGTTCAATATTAAGCTGATTTTTATTTTTTTTCTCTTCCATGTTTTCCTTGTCTTAAATGTTAAATAGTTATGCCTAACGTCGAATTTAATAAAAAAAGGGAAGTACCAAAATACTTCCCCTTAATAATATATCGTCAAAACAAATTATTCTTGTTCTTCTTTCAACTCTGGCTTTTCAACCAGTCTGTCATACTCATCTTTTGATCCAACAACTAAATTTTTAAGTATCCTTTGTCCTGTACCAGCAGGAATTAAATGTCCACAAATAACGTTTTCTTTTAATCCTTCTAACTTATCAATCTTACCGGATATAGCAGCTTCGTTAAGTACTTTAGTCGTTTCCTGGAACGATGCAGCTGACATGAAACTCTTAGTTTGAAGTGCAGCTCTCGTAATTCCCTGAAGAATCTGACTCGAGGTTGCAGGTATTGCATCTCTTGATTCAACTGGTTTAAGATCTCTACGCTTTAACTGTGAGTTTTCATCTCTTAACCTACGAGCAGTAACAATTTGACCTGGTCGTAAACTTTCTGAGTCTCCTTCATCAATAACCACCTTTTTGTTAAAAATGTGATCATTTTCTAGCATAAACTCAATTTTATCAACTATTTGTTTTTCTAAGAATTTAGTATCACCCGGATCATCGATATTTACTTTACGCATCATCTGACGTACAATGATTTCAAAGTGTTTATCGTTAATCTTCACACCTTGTAAACGATATACATCCTGTACCTCATTTACAATATATTCCTGAACCGCTGTAGGTCCCATAATATGAAGAATGTCTGAAGGTGTTGTTGCCCCATCTGATAATGGAATTCCAGCACGCACATAATCGTTCTCCTGAACAAGTATTTGCTTAGAAAGTGGTACTAAATATTTCTTTACCTGACCATTCTTAGAAGTAACAATGATTTCACGGTTACCACGTTTGATTTTACCAAAAGTAACCTCACCATCAATCTCTGAAACAACAGCTGGATTAGATGGATTACGAGCTTCAAACAGCTCTGTAACTCTTGGAAGACCTCCCGTGATATCACCCGCTTTACCAACCGCTCTAGGTATCTTAGCTACAATCTCACCAACTTTAACTTTTTGTCCTTCATCAACAGCAATGTGAGCTCCAACAGGTAAGTTAAAGTTTTTAAGTATCTCTCCTGAATCATCAACAATCTTTAATGATGGGTTCTTAGTTTTATCCCTTGATTCGATGATCACTTTTTCTTTAAATCCAGTTTGTTCATCAGACTCTTCCTTATAAGTTCCACCATCAATCATATTTTCGAAACTTACCGAACCTGATTTCTCAGAAATGATAACTGCATTATAAGGATCCCATTCACAAATCAAATCACCGGCCTTTACTTCCGCACCATTCTTAATGTATAATTTAGAACCATACGAAATTGGATGTGTTGACAATGCAATCCCAGTATTTTTATCGATAATACGTAATTCTGCCAAACGACCAATTACAATATCAATATTCTTTTCTGTTTCATCTTTGGTAGGAACAGTACGTAATTCATCTATTTCAACAATACCATCATATTTAGTAACAATACTGTTTTCTGAAGTAATATTTCCTGCTGTACCCCCTACGTGGAACGTACGAAGTGTAAGCTGTGTACCCGGCTCTCCAATTGACTGAGCAGCAATAACTCCAACCGCTTCTCCAATATGGACAAAGTTACCTGTTGCTAAGTTCCTTCCGTAACACTTAGCACAAACACCTTGTTTTGATTCACAAGTTAATACTGAGCGTATTTCTACTCTTTCAAGCGGAGACTCGTCTAGCATCTTAGCCTTCTTCTCATCAATTTCCTCACCTGATTTTACAATTAACTCACCTGATGTTGGATGATATACATCATGAACAGAAATACGTCCTAGCACACGTTCATATAATGTAGCAACAATATCTTCGTTATTCTTAACATCCGAAGCTGAAAGTCCCCTTAGAGTACCACAGTCATCTTCTGTTATAATCACATCTTGAGAAACATCTACCAAACGTCTTGTTAAATAACCCGCATCTGCTGTCTTAAGTGCAGTATCCGCCAAACCTTTACGAGCACCGTGAGTAGAAATAAAATACTCAAGTACCGATAATCCTTCCTTAAAATTCGAAAGAATTGGGTTTTCAATAATTTGTCCTCCTGTAGCTCCAGATTTCTGAGGTTTTGCCATAAGACCCCTCATACCGGATAACTGCCTAATCTGCTCTTTAGAACCCCTTGCTCCAGAATCAAGCATCATATAAACAGAGTTGAATCCCTGCTGATCTGAGCTTAACTGCTTCATTAATGTATTTGTTAAGCGAGCATTAACGTGAGTCCAAATATCAATTATCTGGTTATAACGTTCATTGTTAGTAATGAATCCCATGTTATAGTTATTCAATACTTCCTCAACTTCGGCATAACCTTCTTCAACCATCAGATTTTTAGCCTCTGGAATAATTACATCCCCAAGGTTAAATGAAAGGCCTCCTTCAAATGCCATTCGGTATCCAAGGTTTTTAATATCATCAAGGAAAGCAGCTGTACGTGGTGTTCCACAAACTTTTTGCACTTTACCAATGATATCACGTAACGCCTTTTTAGTTAGTAGTGCATTAATAAAACCTGCTTCTCTAGGGGCATGTTCATTAAATAGGATTCTACCAACTGTTGATTCTATTAATTGTAGTTCAGGTTCACCTTTTTTATTAAGATCGTAACCTTTAACTTTAACAATGGCATGCAAATCAACTTTTCCTTCGTTAAAGGCAATTTTTACCTCTTCAAGATCATAAAAAGTCAATCCTTCACCTTTAGCTCCCTCACGAGCTTTAGTCATATAGTAAAGACCCAAAACCATATCCTGAGAAGGTACTGTAACAGGTGCACCATTTGCCGGATTTAGAATATTTTGAGATCCTAACATAAGCATTTGGGCTTCCAAAATTGCTGCATTACCTAAAGGTAAGTGAACTGCCATCTGGTCACCATCAAAATCCGCGTTAAATGCAGAACATGCTAATGGATGTAACTGTATAGCTTTACCTTCAATCAATTTAGGTTGAAAAGCCTGAATACCCAAACGGTGAAGAGTAGGAGCACGGTTTAGTAGAACTGGATGACCTTTTAATACATTTTCAAGAATATCCCAAACTACTGGATCTTTTCTGTCTACAATTTTTTTAGCAGACTTAACTGTTTTAACTATACCTCTTTCTATTAGTTTTCTAATAATAAAAGGCTTATATAATTCTGCAGCCATTCCCTTAGGAATACCACACTCGTGCATTTTTAGCTCTGGACCAACAACAATTACCGAACGCGCAGAATAATCAACCCTCTTACCTAACAAGTTCTGACGAAAACGCCCTTGCTTACCTTTTAAGCTATCACTTAAAGATTTCAATGGACGGTTTGCGTCTGTTTTAACAGCGTTGGCTTTTCTTGAATTATCAAATAAAGAATCAACCGATTCCTGAAGCATACGTTTTTCGTTTCGTAAAATCACCTCAGGAGCTTTGATTTCAATTAACCTTTTTAAACGGTTATTTCTAATAATAACCCTACGGTATAAGTCGTTTAAGTCTGATGTTGCAAACCTACCTCCATCAAGAGGAACTAATGGTCGTAATTCTGGTGGAATAACAGGAACAACTTTAACTACCATCCATTCAGGACGATTTCTTCCTGTTGATTCACGAAACGACTCAACAACCTGAAGTCGTTTTAACGCCTCATTTTTACGCTGTTGCGAAGTTTCCGTATTAGCTTTATGCCTCAAATTGTAAGATAATCCATCTAAATCAAGTCTACCCAAAATCATATGTAGTGCCTCAGCACCCATTTTAGCAATAAACTTGTTTGGATCATCATCTTCTAAGTATTGATTTTCTTTAGGAAGCGTATCTAATATATCAAGATATTCCTCTTCTGTTAAGAAATCCATGTACTTAATTCCATCTTCCTCTTTAATACCAGCTTGAATTACAACATAACGCTCGTAGTAAATAATGGAATCAAGTTTTTTTGTTGGTAATCCAAGTAAATAACCAATTTTATTTGGAAGAGACTTAAAATACCAAATATGAGCCACAGGTACAACAAGAGAAATATGTCCCATTCTCTCACGACGTACTTTCTTTTCTGTAACTTCAACCCCGCATCGATCGCAGACTATTCCACGATATCTAATTCTTTTATATTTACCACAGTGACACTCATAATCCTTTACAGGACCAAATATTCTTTCACAGAATAATCCGTCACGCTCTGGTTTATAAGTTCTATAATTGATGGTCTCTGGTTTTAAAACCTCACCGCTTGATCTTTCTAAGATTTCCTCTGGTGAAGCTAACCCTATAGAGATTTTTGTAAAATTACTCTTTACTTTCTGATCTCTTCTGAATGCCATATGTCGACGTCTATTAAATTTAAAACAAATAAGGCAATCATTGAATAATGCCAGGCACTACCCAATGACAAACTAAGGCTTTAATCAAGATTTACACTTAAACCAAGACCTCTAAGCTCATGTAATAACACATTAAGTGATTCTGGTATACCTGGTTGAGGAAGTGCATCTCCTTTAACAATACTTTCGTAAGCTTTCGCACGTCCAAGCACATCATCCGACTTAACAGTTAATATTTCCTGAAGGATATTAGCAGCACCAAATGCTTCTAATGCCCATACCTCCATCTCTCCAAAACGCTGACCTCCAAACTGAGCCTTACCTCCTAATGGTTGCTGTGTTATAAGAGAATAAGGACCTATTGAACGAGCATGCATTTTATCTTCAACCATATGGCCTAACTTAAGCATATAGATCACACCTACCGTAGCTGGTTGGTGGAATCTGTCACCTGAACCTCCATCGTAAAGATAGCTTTTACCATAACTTGGGACACCTGCTTTTGTAGTCCACTCTTCCATGTCTTCAAACTTAGCACCATCAAAAATTGGTGTTGCAAACTTAACACCTAATTCTTTACCTGCCCATCCAAGTACAGTTTCATATATCTGTCCAAGGTTCATCCTTGAAGGTACACCAAGTGGGTTAAGAACAATATCAACTGGAGTTCCGTCCTCTAAGAAAGGCATATCCTCTACACGTACGATTCTCGACACAATACCTTTATTACCATGTCGTCCTGCCATCTTATCTCCTACTGTAATCTTACGTTTTTTAGCAATATATACTTTTGCTAGTTGAACAATACCAGCAGGAAGTTCATCTCCAATTGTTAAATTATATTTCTGACGTTTTTCTTTAGCTTCAAACTCTTGGAACTTTAATAAGAAGTTATGAATTAATTTTTGAATTAATTCGTTCTTATCCTTATCTGTTGTCCATTTATTTGGATTAATGTTATAGTAGTCAATATCACTCAATATTTTTTGAGTGAATTTAGTTCCTTTAGCAACTACATCAACACCAAAATAGTCCTGAACACCCTGAGACGTTTTTCCATTTACTAATGTAAATAACTTATCAATAAGACGGTTTCTTAATGTATCAACAGAACGTTCAAACTCTTCATCAATTTTAGCTAATAAAGGTTTATCTGAAGATCTAGCTTTTCTATCTTTGATAATACGAGAGAATAGCTTTTTATCAATTACAACACCTTTTAATGATGGAGAAGCCTTAAGTGATGCATCTTTTACATCTCCTGCTTTTTCACCAAATATTGCGCGAAGTAACTTCTCTTCTGGCGTTGGATCACTTTCTCCCTTAGGTGTAATTTTACCAATTAAAATATCACCTGGTTGAACATGAGCACCTACTCTTATTAATCCATTTTCATCTAAATCTTTAGTAGCTTCTTCACTAACATTTGGAATATCAGATGTTAATTCCTCTAATCCACGTTTAGTGTCACGTACCTCTAAAGAATATTCGTCAATATGTACAGAAGTAAAGATATCATCTCGTACAACACGTTCAGATATTACAATAGCATCCTCAAAGTTATAACCTTTCCAAGGCATAAATGCCACTTTTAGGTTTCTACCAAGTGCCAATTCTCCTTTTTCCGTTGAATATCCTTGTGTAAGAATTTGCCCTTCAGTTACGCGATCGCCTGTTTTAATCATTGGCTTAAGGTCAATACACGTATTCTGGTTAGTTTTTTGAAACTTTGGTATTCTATAACGTTTAGTTTCTGTATCGAAACTTACAAACTTTTCATCTTCTGTTAGATCATACTTAATTACAATCTCTTCAGCATCAACAAATTCAATAACACCATCTTTCTCTGCAACAATGTTTGTTCTTGAATCGCTAATCAATTTACCTTCCAAACCAGTTCCAACAATTGGAGAATCTGGACGTAATAATGGAACAGCTTGGCGCATCATGTTAGATCCCATCAAGGCACGGTTCGCATCATCATGTTCTAAGAAAGGAATTAAAGAGGCTGCTACGGATGCAATTTGGTTAGGTGCAACATCCATTAAATGAATCTCTCCTGGAGAAACTACAGGATAATCTGCTTCTAATCTTGACTTTACCCTTTGATTTGTAAAGTTTCCTTCAGCATCTAACGGAGCGTTAGCTTGCGCAATAATTTGCTCTTCCTCTTCCTCTGCACTTAAATATGTAATGCCCTCTTCTCCTAGGTTTACTTTACCTTCTCCTACCTTACGGTAAGGAGTTTCGATAAAACCTAAATCATTAATTTTAGCATATACACATAAAGAAGAAATCAAACCAATGTTCGGACCTTCCGGTGTTTCAATCGGACATAAACGACCATAGTGTGTATAGTGAACGTCTCGAACCTCAAAACCTGCTCTTTCACGAGAAAGACCTCCAGGTCCTAATGCCGACATCCTACGTTTATGAGTAATCTCTGCCAATGGATTTGTTTGATCCATAAACTGAGATAAAGCATTTGTTCCGAAGAAACTATTAATTACAGAAGATAAAGTTTTACTATTAATAAGTTCAATTGGAGTAAAAACCTCATTATCCCTTACATTCATCCTCTCACGAATAGTACGAGCCATACGTGCCAAACCAACTCCAAACTGATTAGCTAACTGCTCACCTACAGTTCGCACACGACGATTACTTAAGTGGTCAATATCATCAACCTCTGTTTTAGAGTTTATAAGTTCAATTAAATATTTAATGATCTGAATAATATCAGGTTTAGTTAAAACCTTAATATCCATTTCGGTTTCTAATCCTAATTTTTTATTCAATCGATAACGACCTACTTCTCCTAAATCGTAACGCTTATCAGAAAAGAATAATTTATCAATAACATCACGAGCTGTAGCCTCATCTGGTGGCTCAGCATTACGTAATTGTCGATATATGTGCAACACGGCTTCTTTTTCGGAGTTACAAGGATCCTTTTGAAGTGTGTTATATATTATAGCATAATCAGAAAGATTCTGATTTTCCTTGTGTAGCAAAATTGTTTTAGCACCTGAGTCAACAATCTCATCAATGTGCTCATTTTCAATAATAGTTTCACGATCGATAATAACCTCATTACGTTCAATTGAAACTACCTCACCTGTATCCTCATCTACAAAATCCTCTATCCAGCTTTTTAGGACACGCGCAGCAAGTTTTCTACCTACTACTTTCTTTAATCCTGATTTTGATACTTTGACCTCATCTGCTAGATCAAAAATCTCTAGAATTTCTTTATCGCTTTCGTAACCAATTGCACGAAGCAAAGTTGTTACTGGTAATTTTTTCTTCCTGTCGATGTACGCATACATCACACTGTTGATATCGGTAGCAAATTCTATCCACGATCCTTTAAATGGGATAATACGTGCAGAATATAATTTTGTACCATTGGCGTGAGTACTTTGACCAAAGAACACACCCGGAGAACGGTGCAACTGGGACACCACCACCCTTTCGGCACCATTAATGATAAAGCTACCTTTATCAGTCATATATGGAACAGTTCCAAGATATACATCTTGAACCACCGTGTCAAAATCTTCGTGTTCTGGGTCGGTACAATATAACTTCAGCTTAGCCTTTAAAGGTACGCTAAAAGTTAATCCACGTTCGATACACTCTTGGATAGAGTATCTTGGAGGATCTATACCGAAGTCAAGAAACTCAAGTACAAAATTGTTTCTTGTGTCCGTGATAGGAAAGTTTTCCTCAAAAACCTGAAATAACCCTTCTCTTTCTCTTTCTTCGGGTGTAGTTCCTAGTTGAAAAAACTCACGGAACGATTTTAATTGGACTTCTAAAAAATCAGGATATTTTAGTTGATTTTTTATGGAAGCAAAGCTAATCCTTTCGATTGTGGTATTTGGAGTCATCTATCAACAAAAATTAATTGAACTTATAACATAAATGCATAAAAAGGTCTAGGAACTTATCACTGATAAGTCCCTAAACCGTTCCCTATATAAGGTAGTAAAAATTACTTAAGTTCAACTTCTGCTCCAGCCTCTGTTAATTGAGTTTTAAGTGCTTCAGCTTCTTCTTTAGATACTTTTTCTTTCAATGGTGCAGGGGCTTTATCAACTAATTCCTTAGCTTCTTTAAGGCCAACTCCAGTCATTTCTTTTACAAGCTTAACAATTGCAAGTTTAGAACCTCCTGGTGATTTAAGGATAACATCGAATTCTGTTTGCTCTTCAGCAGCACCACCAGCTTCTCCACCAGCGGCAGGTCCAGCAACAGCAACAGCTGCAGCTGCAGGCTCAATACCATATTCTTCTTTAAGGATCTCTGCAAGTTCGTTAACATCTTTTACTGTTAAGTTAACTAATTCTTCTGCAAGCTTCTTTAAATCTGCCATTTCTTTATTTATTAAAATATTGTTTTACTTTTTATTATTCTCTTTCTGCTAGTGTTTGTAATACACCATGAATTGTAGAACCACCTGATTGTAGCGCAGAAATAACATTTTTAGCAGGTGATTGTAATAATGTAATAATATCGCCTAATAGTTCTTCTTTCGACTTAATGCTTACAAGAGCTTCTAAACTTTCTGCTCCAACATAAACCGACTCTTCAACATATGCACTTTTTAAAACAGGCTTTTTATTTGCTTTACTAAATTCTTTAATCAATTTAGCTGGAACATTACCTGTATTTGAAAAGAATATTGCTGAAGATCCCTTAAGCGTATCATATAGATCTTCATAGTTCCCTTCAGTTTGTTCAAGAGCTTTAATAAATAATGTATTTTTCACCATCATCATCTTAACCTCTTTGTTAAAACAAAGTCTTCGAAGGTCGCTTGTTTTTACCGAATCCATATCGCCTGCATCAACCACATAAAAATGATTATATTCGGCAATATTTTGAGCAAGTTCTTTTACAAGTAAGCTTTTATCTTCCTTATTCATGATTCCTTTCTTTTCTGTTAATTAAAAAATTAGGCATCAACCGATTTTGGTTCAATCTTAATACCTGGACTCATAGTACTTGAAAGACTAATGCTCTTGATATAAGTACCTTTTGCTGATGAAGGCTTAAGTTTATTAATTACATTTAAAAACTCTCTTGCATTATCAGCAATTTTGCTCTCATCAAAAGACACTTTACCGATTGAGGCATGAATTATACCGTACTTATCAACTTTAAAGTCAATTTTACCGGCCTTAACTTCATTAACAGCCTTACCAATGTCCATTGTTACTGTACCACTTTTAGGATTTGGCATTAAACCACGAGGACCTAAAATACGTCCTAGCTGTCCAACTTTTGCCATAACACTAGGCATAGTAATAATCACATCAATATCGGTCCAACCGCCCTTGATTTTTTCTACGTATTCATCCAATCCAGCATAATCAGCTCCTGCACTTTTAGCTTCTTCTTCCTTATCAGGAGTACATAAAACTAAAACACGAACTTCTTTACCTGTACCATGTGGAAGGGTACAAATACCTCTTACCATTTGGTTTGCTTTTCTTGGATCAACACCTAACCGTACATCAACATCCACCGAAGCATCAAATTTTGTAGTGGTAACTTCTTTTACCAATTTGGCTGCTTCCTCAAGCGTATATTGCTTTCCGGTTTCGATTTTATCTAACGCTAACTTTTTACTTTTTGTTAGTTTTGTCATATCTCCAAAATGGTATTTAATTAGTTATTACCAGGGAATTCACCATCTACGGTAATACCCATACTTCTGGCAGTTCCGGCTACCATCTTCATACCAGAGCTAACTGTAAAACAATTCAAATCCGCCATTTTATCCTCAGCAATCGCTTTAACTTGATCCCAAGTTACAGAGCCAACTTTTTTACGATTAGGCTCAGCTGAACCTCCTTTTAACTTTGCAGCATCTAATATTTGCACTGCTGCAGGAGGTGTCTTAACTACAAAATCAAACGATTTATCTGTATATACAGAAATTACAACTGGTAATACTTTACCTGCTTTTTCCTGAGTTCTGGCATTGAATTGCTTACAAAACTCCATAATATTAACACCTTTAGCACCTAATGCAGGCCCTACAGGTGGTGAAGGGTTTGCCGCTCCACCTTTTATCTGCAATTTGATAAAAGTTTCTACTTCTTTAGCCATGTAGCAATTCGTATTAATTAATTTATATATAAGAATTTGGTTTCTACTTAACTTGCAGTGATAAAAGATAAACCTTTTATGGAAGCATTAACATACAAGTTGTTAGTCACCTATTGTTCTTTTTCTACTTGTAAAAAGCTTAATTCAAGTGGAGTTTTTCTACCAAATATCTTAACCATCACCTGAAGCTTTCTTTTCTCCTCATTTACATCCTCAATGATACCATTGAATCCATTAAATGGACCATCAATTACTTTTACAGTTTCACCTACAAAGTAAGGTACATTCAATTCCTCATTTTCATTATCCGAAAGCTCATCTACTTTTCCTAATATTCTGTTTACTTCTGCCATTCTAAGTGGCACCGCACTATTATCTCTATCTCCTAAAAATCCAATAACATTAGGGATATTTTTTAGAATATGAGGAATTTCTCCTACAAGAGCAGCTTCGATCATAACATACCCAGGAAAATAATTTCGTTCTTTACTAATCTTTTTCCCGTTTCGTATTTGATAAACCTTTTCTTGAGGTATTAGAACCTGAGCGATATAGTCATGTAATTTAAGACGTTCAATTTCATTTTCGACGTACTCTTTTACTTTTTTCTCTTTACCACCTATGGCTCTTAATACATACCATTTTTTATCTAGGTTACTCATCTGCACATAATATCTTAGTAAAGTTGCTTATATACCCAATCTAGTGTCTTGTCAAATGAAACATCCATTCCATAAACAATTAATGCAATAATTGCAGTTGCAACCATTACTACCAAAGCACTATTTTGTAATTCAGACCAAGTTGGCCATGACGTTTTGTTTACCAATTCGTTCTGAACGTCTTTAAAGTAATTAACAATTTTGCTCACTAGTTTATATTTTTAATTCTATTCAAAATTTCACTTTGAATAAGACTTGTGTAAACTATTATTTGATCTCCCACTTCGTAAGTATCTTCACGAAGTTGCCGGATAACAATCGAAACTAACGATTTTTTATCCGGCTTGCACGGGATAAGAGACTCGAACTCCTGACACCTGGTTTTGGAGACCAGTGCTCTACCAACTGAGCTAATCCCGTTTGTAAAAAATGGAAGAGTAATCCCCTCCATTTTCATTTTTTAATATATTGATTACTCAATAATTTCAGTTACCTGACCAGCACCTACAGTTCTACCACCCTCACGAATAGCGAAACGAAGACCTTGATCAACTGCAACAGGGTAGATAAGCTCTACAGTGATAGTTACGTTATCACCAGGCATTACCATTTCAGTTCCTTCTGGAAGAGAAATTTCACCTGTTACATCAAGTGTACGTAAGTAGAATTGAGGACGATACTTGTTATGGAAAGGAGTGTGACGACCACCTTCTTCTTTCTTCAAGATATAAACCTCAGCCTTAAACTTAGTATGTGGAGTGATTAGCCCTGGAGCACCAAGTACCATACCCCTTTTAATTTCAGCTTTATCAATACCACGAAGCAATAAACCTACGTTATCACCTGCTTGTCCTTCGTCAAGAATCTTACGGAACATCTCAACTCCAGTACATACTGTTTTCTTTCCTTCAGCACCTAAACCAATAATCTGCATTTCATCACCAGTGTGGATAATTCCTGTTTCGATACGACCTGTAGCAACAGTACCACGACCTGTAATTGAGAAAACATCTTCAATAGGCATCAAGAAAGGCTTTTCAACATCACGCTTTGGTATTGGAATCCAAGTATCAACAGCATCCATTAGCTCCATGATTTTATCAACCCACTGAGCTTCACCATTTAAACCACCAAGAGCTGAACCTTGAATTACTGGAGTATCATCACCTTCAAATTCATAGAAATCTAACAGTTCACGAATCTCCATTTCAACAAGCTCTAAAAGCTCTTCATCGTCAACCATATCAACCTTGTTCATGAAAACTACCAATTTTGGTACGTTTACCTGACGAGCCAATAGGATGTGCTCACGAGTTTGTGGCATAGGACCATCTGTAGCAGCAACTACAATGATAGCTCCATCCATTTGCGCAGCACCAGTTACCATGTTTTTCACGTAGTCGGCGTGACCTGGACAGTCAACGTGTGCATAGTGACGATTTTCTGTTTGATACTCAACGTGAGCACTGTTAATTGTAATACCCCTTTCTTTCTCTTCAGGAGCGTTATCAATTTGATCAAAATCCCTTGCTTCAGAAAATCCTTTATCTGCTAACACTTTAGTAATTGCAGCAGTTAAAGTAGTTTTACCGTGGTCAACGTGACCAATTGTTCCGATGTTCACGTGAGGCTTTGACCTGTCATAATGTTCTTTAGCCATAACTCGAATAATTAGACAATTAGATATTAACTTATAATTTTTTAAAATTTCGAACCAGAATAGAGCCAATGATGGGATTTGAACCCATGACCTCTTCCTTACCAAGGAAACGCTCTACCCCTGAGCTACATCGGCGGATTGAGCGGGAGACGGGATTCAAACCCGCGACCCTTAGCTTGGAAGGCTAATGCTCTATCAGCTGAGCTACTCCCGCTTTTAATTCGGGGCTACAAAGGTAATGATTTATAAATCAAAAACTTCGAAAAACCCCGGATAATTTCGATATTTTCCGGTTCTTGTGGGGAGAGCAGGATTCGAACCTACGAAGACGAAAGTCAGCGGAGTTACAGTCCGCCCCAGTTGGCCACTTTGGTATCTCCCCCAATAACCTTTTCTTTAAAAGGCTATTCTATTTCAACGAATAGGCTGATTACTTTTCAACAACCAGCCTATCTTATAGCTTATTCAGGTATTCTAAAATTACATTCTTAAAAACGGTGTGCAAATGTATAATTATTTTCTTAAAGACCACAAAAATTATCACATTTTTTTAATATGATAGTAACAAACATTTACACCAACACACCAATCTTTTAAATATCAACCAATTACCGAATGCAACTTTTACTTTAAAACACCCTACTTACAGATAAATTATTTTACCTTCTCTTTCCTTTTAATAAGTTGCTTTCGCAACGCTTCACAACACAAATCCACCGATTCTTCGAATGTTTTAGTTTGCTTTTTAGCAAACACTTCACTTCCTGGTACATTGATGCTTATTTCCGCCACCTTATTTTCAGTTGTTTCTGACTTATCAAGCTTTAAGATTACCTCCGCATCAATAATACGATCAAAAAAAACATCTAATTTATTTACCTTTTGCTGAATGAAGCTTTGCAACTTTTCAGCAGCATCAAATTTTACTGATTGAATCGTAACGTTCATATGAAATCCTCCATTTATTTAAGACCTCGGATGGGCCTGATTATATATATCGGTAATTTTTTCAAAGTCATTATGGGTATATACTTCTGTTGCATTTAAATTAGAATGACCCAATAACTCCTTAATTGCATTTAAATCTGCCCCTGCATTTAATAACGAAGTGGCAAAAGAATGCCTCAATACATGAGGGCTTTTTTTATGAAGTGTTGTAACTAAAGATAGATACTTATTCACAACTCTATAAACCAATTTGTGATATATAGAGTCTCCTTTTGAAGTTAAGAAAAAGGACGAATTACTATAGGTACCAAATTCTGAATTCCTAACTTTTACATATCCCTCTACCAAACTCAACAATCCCTTATACATTGGAATTAATCTTTGTTTATTAAACTTCCCTGTTACTTTTACCAGTCCTTCTTTTAGGTTGAAATCCTTATCTTTTAAATCAACCAACTCAGACAAGCGCATTCCTGAACCATAAAATAGCTCTAATATCAACCTATCACGAACACCTTCATAATCATTTGAAAAAGGTACATGATCCAAGAGATGATCCATCTCTGATTCACGAACAAATACAGGAAGTTTTTTGGGGATTTTTGGAGTTACCACTCCATCTGTTGGATTAGCCTCTAATAAACCCTCTCTCATCAGAAATTTAAAGAAAGACTTTAGACTAGTAATTTTTCTATTTACACTTTTGGGTGCCATTTTATCTTCAACTAATTTGACTACCCAACTCCGGACAACCTTCGTTGTAACTTCACCTACATGACAGATTTCTCTATCATAACAATAGGCTATAAACTGCTCGAGATCGCAGCGATACGACCTAATAGTATAATGCGAGCTGCGCCTCTCGAACTCTAAATATTTTAAAAACGATTGAATTGAAATCATCCAGGAACTAATCTTACTTTCCGTACAAACGAATATACTAATTTTTCCAGTAAAATGCCCCGATTTTAGATTCTATTCCTCGTCTTGCTGCAATTTCTGAACGTAAATCGCTTTTTTCACTTCCTCTCTTCTCTTTACCGATGGCTTTGTAAAAGCCTGACGCGAACGCAATTCACGCATAGCACCAGTTTTTTCGAATTTTCTTTTAAACTTTTTCAGTGCTCTTTCAATGTTTTCTCCCTCTTTTACCGGAATAACAATCATAATTTTTAACTTTTATCTTTATTTTTTGCTTAAAATTATCACTAACTCCCAAAAAATCAACATGTTTTAATCTATCCTAGACCAAACCCCTGATTATTTGCGGGTACAAAGAAACTAAAGTTTATCGATAGCAACAAATTATCGTATGTTTTTTTTCACAACTCATTATAAAACACCTAGAAACACTAGCTTTTATAATAAAATAAATAATGCTTTATTCTATCCCAACTATCAATATCAACCGACTTTAGTCCTAAAATATCTTTACAATATGGCTTTTCTTTTTTTCGATAAAGATTTAATAAGTCTCTAGCTTGTTCATTGCTAATATACGGATGCCTGCATATTTCCTTTAGCCTTTCTTTTTTAGGATTTATTTTTTTGATCAAAGTGGTATCTATCCAAAGATTTCCTGATAAGGATTTATAAAGTTCTTCGGATATACCATATACATCGATTAATTGAGATTTATTATAAAACCCACCCAGTAAATCTCTGTATTTTATTATCCTGGCAGAAAGCTTGCTTCCAATTCCTTTTAGTTTTTTAAGTTCTGTCGTATCTGCAGAATTTAAGTCAACAAGAACCGCGCGAATGTCTTTAGGCTCTTCTTTTCTCCACTTTTTACTACTATTTTTTTTCAACCAAGTTAATAGTTTTTCATCAGTAAACTCTTTTACTTTATTAATAGGTAAAGACTTCTTGATATACTGTGATTTTAATATATCCTTTACCTCCTCCCGAACATCATTTGAACTAATAAAATCTTGTAAGAATTTTTCATCTACTTTATTAAAATTGATCCATTCAATAGATAAATCTTCATTTTCTTTACTCAGTACTACTTTTGGGGGAGGAATAGAAATATAAGGTTTGATGTTTTGATAAAACACTGAATCCATCCCATATATTTTTAACAAATCTTCTTTTTTTGAAAACTTCCCTACTTTTTCTCTATAACCTATTATGGACTTTATTTGATATGATGAAAATCCCAGCATTTTAAGTTCTTCAGTTTTTACATGGTTGGGATCAAAGTAAAAAAGTGTATCTACCTCAGAGCTTCTTTCTTTTAGTATTTTCTCATTCACCGCATTCACTTTATCCACAAACTCATTATTAATTTCTTTTGAAATAAAATATGGAGCCCAATAAGGCATAGTAAAACGAAGGATTAATACAAGTAGAATTAAAATAAAAAGAATAATTATACCTCGTTGTTCACTTCTGGAATAAAGAAAGAAATCTTTCCACATATGATTAAGAATTAAGTTTGATTAATTATAATATAAAGTCAGTTTGAGCTAAATGCAATTTTAATTAAATATTCCAAGATTGTTTAAAAGTACTAATACTACTGCAATAGGTGCAATTATTTTTACCACTATTAGAAATATGTTGACTAATTTAGCTTTGTTTCCTGATGACTCTAATTCTCTTATTAAAACCTTCTTACTTAAAAACCACCCAACAAAAAGCGAAATCATAATTCCTCCTAATGGTAATAATAGGTTTGAAGAGGTCCACTCAAAAGCACCAAATACTTTAGGAAATACTATGCATATAATACCCAAAATGGTCATCAAAAACGCACCTAGAACAGTTGCCTTCTTTCTCTTAATTTTAAGCTCGTCTGTAAAATAAGCCACTACAACTTCTAACATTGAAACTGATGATGTTAGAGCTGCAATTAACAACAATATAAAAAATACTACTGAAAAAAAATATCCTCCAACCATCTGATTAAAAATGTTTGGTAACGTAACAAAAACTAATCCCGGTCCAGCATCAGGTTTAATTCCAAATGCAAAAACTGCCGGAAAAATAGCTATGCCGGCTAAAACTGCTATTAAAGTATCTATTATAGAAACAGAAATTGCTGTATTCGTTAAGTTTTCTTTTTTCTGAATATAACTTCCATAAGTCGCAATAGCACCCATACCAATACTTAACGAAAAAAATGCTTGCCCCAAAGCTTCCAAGATAATTTCCCCTGATATTTTTGAAAAATCAGCCTTAAATAAAAAAACAAAACCTTCAGCAGCCCCTTCTAAAGTTGAAGATTTAATGCATAATACAATAATGATTACCAACAAAACAGGCATTAATATTTTAGTATATCTTTCAATCCCATTTTTAATCCCTCCTATTACTATTAAAGCAGTTAATGCCATAAAAACAATTAAATAAAACGCTGGACGCCATATAGAAGATGAAAATTCTTGAAAAATGGTTAAGAGCTGATCTGGCGTTTTATCAGATAACTGATTACTTATGGCCAAAACTGAATATTCAACCGTCCAACCTGCAACTACTGAATAAAATGATAATATCAAGAAGGCAGCAGTCACTCCCATTATACCAACAATATTAAAAAAAGGTAATTTTGGTGCTAATACTTTAAAAGCGCCAAATATACTTTTTTGAGATGCCCTACCAATAACTAATTCCGATAACATTACAGGCATTCCGATAACAATTATAAAGAATAGGTAAATTAAAAAAAATGCTCCTCCTCCATTTTCTCCTAAAACATATGGGAATCGCCAAATATTTCCTAACCCCACAGCAGAACCTGCAGCAGCAGCTATTATTCCTAACTTACTACTAAAATTATCTCTATTATTGAAATCCATATTTTCGATTATATAAGTCCAAGGTTATTTAAAAAGACAAGAGCAATTGCTATTGGTGCAAAAACTTTAAGAATAATTAATAGCACCCCTAATAACTTAACTTTACCTCCATGCGATTCTAATTCATGTTTAACTTCATTTTTACTTAAAAACCATCCCACAAAAATCGATATTAATATTCCGCTTAAAGGCAACATGATATTTGAAGTTGTTTTTTCAAATGTATCAAATAACATTGGTGAAACAACGCAGAATACTCCTAGTACAGTTACTAAAAAAACACCAAGTATTGTAGCTTTATTTCTTTTTAAATGCAACTCTTCAGTTATATAAGCAACTACAACTTCTAATAGAGAAACAGAAGAAGTAAGTGCTGCTATTAATAATAAAATAAAAAACGCTACCGCGAAGAAATAACCTCCAAACATTTGATTAAAAATATTTGGTAAAGTAACAAAAACCAATCCTGGTCCTGCATCTGGCTCTATACCAAAAGCAAAAACCGCAGGAAATATAGCTACACCAGCTAGTATTGCAATTACTGTATCAGCAAATGAAACTGAAATAGCAGTATTTAATAAGTTCTCCTTTTTTTGAATATAGGATCCATATGTAGCAATTATACCCATTCCAATACTTAACGAAAAAAATGCTTGTCCTAAAGCTTCAAGAATTACATCATTATTAATTTTGGAAAAATCAGGTTCAAAAAGAAACGACAAACCCTGCATTGCTCCCTCTAATGACACTGAATTAATACATAGCACCAATATGATTAGGAATAATATAGGCATTAATACCTTAGTATATTTTTCAATTCCATTCTTAATTCCTCCAATTACAATACCAGCTGTCATCGCCATAAATACTACCAAATAGACCAAAGGCTTCCAAAATGAAACCGAAAAGTCCTTAAACATTGCTGATAATTGATCTGGCGTTTTATTGTTGAGTTGATTACCTATTGCTTGAATAGTATACTCTACTGTCCAACCTGCAACAACAGCATAAAAAGATAATATTAAAAATGCCGCGGCAACTCCCATAACTCCAACAATCTTGAAAAACTTTAAGTTGGGAGCTAATACTTTAAATGCTCCAAAAACACTTCTTTGAGCTTTTCTACCAATCAGTAGTTCCGAAAGCATTACAGGTACACCTATTGCTATTATAAAAAACAAGTAGATTAACAAAAATGCTCCTCCTCCATTTTCTCCTAACACGTACGGGAAACGCCAAATATTCCCTAAACCAATTGCAGAACCAGCTGCAGCTGCTATTACTCCAAATTTATTACTAAAGCTATCTCTTTTTTGATCCATTATAATATTATTGTGTTAGAAACAAGGGGCTAAAAAACGAAAAATCATAGAAAAAACAAAGCCCCCACCATAAATGATGAGGGCTAATACTATATTTGTTTGTTCTTTTAAAGCACATCAATACAATTAAGATCTTCGAACGCAATTTTCAATCTTTCAACTAACGAAACCTGACCTTTACGCAACCAAACACGAGGATCATAATACTTTTTATTTGGCTTATCTTCTCCTTCCGGATTCCCAATTTGACCTTGAAGGTAATCACGATTCTCTGCTTCAAACTTACGAACACCATCCCAAGTAGCCCATTGTGTATCAGTATCAATATTCATCTTAATAACACCATAACCAATAGCTTCACGAATTTCTTCAAGGCTAGATCCTGAACCTCCATGGAATACGAAGTTTACAGGATTGTTCGATAATCCATGTTTTTCTTCGATGAATTTTTGTGAGTTATCTAAAATCTTTGGAGTTAATACTACGTTACCAGGTTTGTAAACACCATGTACATTACCAAATGAAGCTGCAATTGTAAAGTTAGGCCCAACCTGGCTTAAGACCTCATAAGCCTGATTTACTTCTTCTGGTTGAGTATAAAGTAAAGCATTATCAACATCAGAATTATCAACACCATCTTCTTCACCCCCTGTAATACCCAACTCAATCTCTATTGTCATTCCAATTTTGTTCATTCTTTCGAAATACTGCTTACAGATTTCCAAGTTTTCATCAAGAGGTTCTTCTGAAAGATCAAGCATATGAGAACTAAAAAGAGGCTTTCCTGTTTCTTCATAATGTTTTTCTCCAGCTTCTAAAAGACCATCGATCCATGGAAGTAATTTTTTAGCAGCATGATCAGTATGCAAAATCACTGGTACTCCATAAGCTTCAGCCAATAAATGAATATGCTTAGCGGCAGAAACAGCTCCTAAAATTTGCCCTTTTTGTCCTTCCAAACCAATTCCTTTACCTGCATAAAATGCAGCTCCCCCATTTGATAACTGAATGATAACTGGAGAATTAACCACTTTTGCAGCTTCTAATACCCCATTGACTGAATCAGTACCAACAATATTAACAGCTGGTAATGCGAAGCCATTGTCTTTTGCAACCTGGAATAATTTAGATACATCATCGCCAGTTACAACACCAGGTTTTACAACGTCTAATACTTTTCCCATAATTAAATAAGTAAATTGAAATTATAAATAACTAAAGTTTGCTATTAAATAAAATAGCTAAGTTCTTTTATTCATTAAATAAAGTCAACAATAGAATGTAATAAATGTTTATTGCATCATATTTATCAACAATTAAGCTCTTGTTAAATTAATCAACTTTAAAGATACAGAATTATGCTAGTATATTATAACTTAAAACTAAAACAACATTTTATTGGATAACATCATAGGAATATATACATTTGCGCCTTAAAATTAAAACTACCCAAGCAATAGTTTCTTTCAAACTATAAGTTAGGAAGGACACCTAAAATAGAAGACAAATTAATCAATTAACTATTAAATCAAATGGCAGTAAATTACAAAGACCTTGGGCTTTCTTCACCAAAAGACTTGTTCCCAAAAGCTGTAGAAGGCGGATATGCAATTCCTGCATACAATTTCAACAACCTAGAGCAAATGCAAGCTATTCTTCAAGCTTGTGTTGAAACTAAATCACCTGTTATTCTTCAAGTATCAGCTGGTGCAAGAAAGTATGCAAATGCTACGCTTTTAAGAAACATGGCTAAAGGTGCTGTTGAATACGTTAAAGAACTAGGATACGATATTCCTGTTGTTCTTCACTTAGACCATGGTGATTCTTTTGAAATTTGTAAAGAATGTATCGACAATGGATTTTCTTCAGTAATGATTGATGGTTCTCACCACCCATATGAAGAAAACGTTGCTCTTACAACAAAAGTAGTTGAGTATGCACATGCACATGGTGTAACCGTAGAGGGTGAGCTTGGTGTTTTAGCTGGTGTTGAAGATGATGTAGTTGCAGAAGAGTCTACTTATACAAAACCTGAAGAGGTTGAAGATTTCGTAAAAAGAACTGGTGTTGATTCTTTAGCTATTTCTATTGGTACTTCTCATGGTGCTCATAAGTTTACTCCTGAGCAATGTACTACAAATGAAGACGGAGTATTGGTTCCTCCTCCATTGAAGTTCGATATTCTTGAAGAAATTGAAAATCGTATTCCTGGTTTCCCAATTGTTCTTCATGGTTCTTCTTCTGTACCTCAAGAGCATGTTGAAACTATCAACAATTTTGGAGGTGCGTTAAAAGCTGCAGTTGGTATTCCTGAAGAGCAATTACGTAAAGCTGCTAAATCAGCAGTATGTAAAATCAACATTGACTCTGACGGTCGTTTAGCTATGACAGCTGCTGTACGTAAAGTATTCTCTGAGAATCCAGGTGAGTTCGATCCAAGAAAATACTTAGGTCCTGCTCGTGATTCTTTAAAAGAACTTTATATGCACAAAAACATCAATGTGCTTGGTTCTGCTGAAAAGGCTTAATTATTTTTATCAAAATATATGAAAGGCTATCTCATTGAGATGGCCTTTTTTGTTAATCTATGGTCATTTGTACAATGGTTGAAAGAACTAAAAACAAAGAACCTTTCTCTCTCAGAAAAAATTTACTTGATATAATAAAAAATGATTAACTGATAAATAATCATTAACAACTGTCTGTCTAAAATGGATATCCTATCGCAAAATTAAAAGCAACATCATTCCATGAATAATCTCTGGATCCAAAAACCCATCTTTTACTTGGATTAGCAATAGACGGATCTCTTACCTTTAATCCAGTATCCAACCTAAAAATAAAATACTTTAGATCAAATCGAATTCCCAATCCTGTTCCTACAGCCAGCTTATCTGTGAAGTCATTAAATTTAAATAATCCTCCTTCTGGACTTATATCCTTACGAATTGTATATATATTTCCTGCATCTATAAAAAATGCCCCTTCTAACATCCAAAACAGCTTAAAACGGTATTCGGCATTTAATTCGAGTTTGATATCTCCTGTCTGGTTATAATATCCTGTACTTCGATCATCATATGACCCAGGCCCTAAACCTCTTACAGGCCATGCTCTAATACTATTTGCTCCACCTGAGAAATACCTTTTTTCAAAAGGCAACACATCCAAGTTTCCATATGGATATCCAACCCCGAGGTAAAAACGATAAGCTAAACTATTTATTCTATTCAAATAATGATGGTAACGAATATCTATATCGCTTTGAATGTATTGAGCATATCTAACACCTAATATTTCGCTATATTTTTCTGTTGTAGTACCTTCATTTATTTCTACCTGATCTCCAATTGACTGTGCTAAAACATTAAGAACATTACCTGCCTCTTCAACATTCCAATTGATATACCAAAAATCCTTTCTTGAGTTTACTTCCTGCTCGTTGTAAACAATCGAATAAGAAGTGCTCGAAATCAAGTGATCCTCGTAGGAAAACCTTAAATAGGTATTTTTAATGCCATCCCAAAAGCGCTCATCAACAGTGGGTATTCCTACAAAATTAATACTTAAGGGAGTTAAAGTATGAGAAGTAAATCTATTCGATTTCCAAAGATAACTTATCTTACCATTCGCAATGGTTCTTGTATAATCGGGTCTTCGCTGATAGTTGTATGAAACCGAGAGAGCGGTTTTGGGATTATATCTTTGTCTAAACCTTTGAATTTTAAAAGGCATCCAAAACTTGGGAAACACAACATCTGCCTCCCCACCCATTACCAGTGTATTAAATGGTTCTTGCGATCTATCAAACTGGTTTTGTACAGAAGTTCCAAAATTAAAACTAAACTCTTCTGCTCCCTTAAATATATTTTTATGCTGATATCCAAAATTCCCTCCAGCCCCTAAGTTACCTGATGAATTTATACCTTCAATATCAATCGAGTAAGATTGAGACTTTGCAGGAACCAATTGAATATAACAATTCAACCATTTATTATCAGCAATAGCTGTATCTGGAGGATTTGTTTCATCAAATCGAATATTTACAAACCTATAAAGCTTTAAACCAGAAAGTAATGTTTGAGTTCTATCAACCAGATTAGCCTGAAAAAGTTGTCCCGGAGTGATATAGCTTGAATTATAAAGAACTTCAGGATTAACCTCTACTTTATCAATATATAAAAAATGACAATCATTAATTATCAAGGTATCGAATCTATTAAAATAAGCTTCTTTTTGAGTCAAAGCCAAGTGGTTATTGTAACCCATCCTATAAAAAACGTTTTTTATTCTGTATTTAGGATGTAAAAAGGTTGAATCTTTATCCCTTGAAAGCTCGATTTTTGCATTTTTTATTATTACCGAATCATTAACTAAATAATTACCTTCTGAACTATCTGCTTTGAAGTAAATAAACTCTTTAGAAAAATTATAGTAGCCTTTGTTTCGCAGATTACGAGTTATACGTTCACGTTCTGCATCATGCAAAGCTACATCAAAGGGTTTTCCTTTTTTTAAAAGACTGTTTTTTATATCCTCCAATATAATACTGTCAATTTCAGGATCTTCTGCTCTATAATTAATTACATTAAGTTTAAATTGATTACCTTTTTCTATTTGGTATCTTACTTTTACTTTTTTCTTTGAAGTGTATACCAAACTATCCTCCACCTTAGCATGTAAATATCCATTGTTTTTCATGAATGCTTGTAATTGTTTGGCTGTTTGATCAGCTAACAACTCATCATATAAAACCGGAGCCTCTCCAATTCTTTGAAGCCATTTATTAAAACCCTTAGAAGTATCTCGTCCTGCCAAATTGTATAACCATAAGTGAAACTTTAACATTCCAAATATTCTTATATTTGCCTTTTGTTTTATATATGGAGTAAAACGTTCCTTGGCAACATCTCCAGGATTATTCTTGATAACCACTTTTTTTAACAAATACTCATTTTCTGGAACGTTTTTAACAGAATTACACGAACTTATAATAAACGAAACAAGAATTATAATATATATAAATGAATTTCTCAATTGATAAACCGACTTTTTCGTAATAATACCTAAACTTTTTTTGAAAGGACTAACATATGTAACGCAAAAATATTTAAATACATTGTAATAAAGTAAATTTGCAAACAATTATATTATTAAAATGATTATTCAGAATAAAATAAAACTCATTAATTCACTTAGTAAGAAAAAGTATAGAGAAATAAATAAACTCTTTATTGCAGAAGGTGAAAGACTTATTAATGATTTAATGAACTCAGATATTACTATCTCCGAAGTTTACGCAACAGAAGAGTGGTTAAATTATAACATAATTAATGATAACGTAAATATTTGTATTACAACTGAACAATATTTAAAAAAAATAAGTCAACTAAAAACCGCTCCTCCTGTTATTGCTTTATGCCAAATCCCTAATATTAATATAGATAATCACTCTTTTGAAAATAATTTGACCTTAGCATTAGATGATATTCAAGATCCCGGAAATCTTGGCACTATAATTAGACTAGCTGATTGGTTTGGGGTTGAGAGCATTATTTGCTCAGAGAATACTGCTGATGCATTTAATCCTAAAGTCGTTCAGGCAACTATGGGTGCTATTTCAAGAGTAAAGTTAATATACACAAACCTAGAGGTATTTTTAGAAAAGCAAAACAAAATGGGAAATCCAATATACGGAACCTTTTTAGACGGTGATAACATTTATTTAGAAGAGTTTTCACCTAATGGAATAATAGTTATGGGTAACGAGGGAAATGGAATTTCTCAAAAAATTGCCAACAAAATCAAAAAACGATTACTAATCCCCTCTTTCTCAACTAATAATTTAAAATCTGAATCTCTAAATGTTTCTACAGCAACAGGAATTATCCTATCTGAGTTTAAACGAAAAACTTTCAAAGTGAATTAAGAATCATTGACATATGCACATTTCATTCTTCAACTTCAGAACCTAACATTCTTGCTACGGCATCAGCACATTTTTCCCCATCAATTGCTGATGAAGCAATACCTCCTGCATAACCAGCCCCTTCTCCACAAGGAAAGAGCCCTTGAATTTTTATATGCTGCAAGGTTTGAGGATTCCTTGGAACTCGAACAGGCGATGAAGTCCTTGATTCTGTACCTAAAATAATTGCTTCCGGATCAAGAAATCCTTTAGCCCATTTTCCAAATTGATTAAAACCTTCTTGTAACCTAGTACTAATTTGCTCTGGAAGAATAAAATGCAATGGAGAAGCAATTGTACCTGGAACGTATGAAGTATCTGGCAAATCAAAGGATAATCTACCTCCTACAAAATCTGTTAACCTTTGTGCTGGAGCAATCAGATTCTTACCTCCATTAATATAGCATAATCGTTCAACCTCTTTTTGATACTCTAATCCAGCTAATACACCATGCTTTTTAAAATCATCCGGAATATCTTCTGGCTTAATTTCAACTACCATACCAGAATTTGCAAATGGAGAATTGCGTTTTGATGGAGACATTCCGTTCACGACCATCTCATTTTCGCCTGACATAGCTGGAACAATAAAACCACCCGGACACATACAAAATGAATACACTCCTCTTTCACGAACCTGACATGAAAAATTATATGAAGCCGCAGGAAGATACTGTCCCCTTCCCTCTGGGGAGTGATATTGAATTTGATCAATTAGCTCCTGTGGATGCTCAACCCTAACTCCCATTGCCCAAGTTTTGGATTCAAGGTCAATTGCCAAGTTATTCAACATATGATATACATCTCTAGCGGAGTGCCCTGTAGCTAAAATAACTGCTTCTCCTTTAATTTTAGAGCCATCTTTTAATTCAACTCCATTAACCTTTAAATCATTAATAAGTAAATTGGCTACCGTCGAATTAAATAAAACCTCACCTCCGGCTGAAATAATAGATTCTCTTATTTTTTTTATAACACCAGGTAACTTATCAGTTCCTATATGAGGGTGAGAATCAATTAATATTTCATCTTGAGCTCCATGAAAGTGAAGTACATTAAGAATCTTGTTAAAATCACCTCTCTTAGTACTTCTTGTATATAATTTTCCATCAGAAAAAGTACCTGCACCTCCTTCTCCAAAAGCATAGTTAGATTCTGGATTAACAGGATTATTTCTGTTTAAAAGGGCAATATCTTTTTTACGCTCATTTATATCCTTACCTCGCTCTAATACAATTGGCTTATATCCCAATTCTATTAAACGCAATGCTGCAAAAAGTCCACCAGGACCTGCCCCAACCACAACTACTTCAGGTTTGTTAGAAACATCTTGATATTCGAATTTAACAAATTCCTTTTCCAGAGCAGGTGCATTAGCATAAACCTCCAAATGAAGCTGAATCATCACCTGTTTTTGGCGAGCATCTATAGACCTTTTTCGAACACGTATGGCTGTAATTTTATCTGGACTAACCTTCATTTTCTTAGCCACAATATCCTTATAGTACTTATTATCTGATGCTTCCTTTGGTGTAAGCCTTAATGCAATGTCTTTCTTCATCCTTTATAAATAGTCTTTGCAAGAAAACGTCAAATACTGCGTTACTCTTGCCAGAAAAATACTCATTTACACAAGTTAAACTGCGTCCTTTCTAGCTTCACAAGCCTTGTCTTTATCGCTTTCTTATCAAAGACATAAAATATCAAAGTTTTCTTGCGGATACTAAATAGATGCGCAAAGATAATGATTTGAGTGCAGTCTAATCAGCATTACTCAAAATAAAAAGAAAGGACAAAAATTCTAGATGTTAACTTATCTATTGCTTGAGTATAATGCATATCTAGTAATTCTCCTGTCCCATTATGATCAAGCATATCTCTTACTCCTAAAGATATTTTTAGTTCGGTTGATAGTCTAAAATAATTGAGGTACGAATCAAATCCTGCTCCTATTTCATAATAAAAGTCAAGCCCTTTCAACAAAAGTCCGCTTTGCTTTTTTTTAGCTAAATCGTACCTTGTATTTATACCTGCTATTAAATATGGTTTAAAATTATGATTTCGATCTGCACCATATTTAATCATTATAGGTAACTCTAAAAAAGTAGTTTTAATCTGTAATGGCTCATCTTCCTTAACACCGTTTGAATCTATAAAACTAAAATCTCGTTGACCAAAAGAAATTCCAGGTAATACTCGTAAATTGATGTTCTTCCTCAATCTAAAACTGGTAACTATACCTAAGTTTATTCCCGGTTGTAAGTTCAATATCTCTGCATACCTTGGATTTCCTCCATTCTCCATAGTTGCAGCACCTGAATGCTGGATATTGAAGTTCATTGTATTAAGACCAATTAAAAAACCAAAATGAATTGGCTTTTCATCGAAAGCTTTAAGGTTAGCCACTCTTTTATTTTCTCCCTTTTGACCATTTACCTGGAAAAAAAAAGCTAACAATATAATTACTAGAACTACCCGATTAAATATGAACTTCATGCAAAGAAATTTCAAAATTTTATAGTTGTAAGAAAAACGCCAAAACTCAAATACTATAACTTAATTTTTGCCAAATTATTGTTTAACGTTTACATGCAAAATATATTGTAGCCACACCAAAAGTCTGCTTCCAAACCTTTTGACTAATAAATCCAGCATCCTCCAATTCCTTAACAAATTTTTCACCCTCTGGAAAAGCGGCTACAGATTCAGGTAAATAAGTATAAGCTTCTTTATCTTTTGATAATACTCCACCCCACCAGGGAAGAATCTTGGTAGAATAAAATTTATAAATTTGCTTAAAAGGAAATGTAGTAGGATTAGAAAATTCCAAAACAACAAATTTTCCTCCAGGTTTAAGTACCCTGCATATTTCTTTTAGTCCTTTTTGTAAGTTTTCAAAATTACGAACCCCAAACGCTACTGTTGATGCATCAAACTCACTATCATTAAATGGTAAGTTTTCTGAATCTCCCTCAACCATACTAATAACATTTTCCAGATTCTTTCTTTTAATTTTCTCCTCTCCAACTTTTAACATTTGCGGAGATAAATCTACTCCAACAACTTTTTTGGGTTTTAAGCGCATTGATGCAATGGCCAAATCTCCTGTTCCTGTTGCAATATCTAAAACAATAGGAGTTTGAATTCCTTTTAATAGTTTGATCGCCCGCTTTCTCCAAATTTTATCAATTCCCAAGGATAGAAAGTGATTTAAGAAATCATACTTAGGAGCAATATTATCGAACATGCTCCTTATCTGTTTTTTCTTCCCTTCACTAGATGCTTTATATGGCTTAACAGTCATTACAATTATTTACTTTACAAGATATGGATGTAAAGTACCATCGATAAACTTAAATGCTACCAAAATCCAATAATTAATGCCCGCAAAAATACAATAGATATTAGATTAATACATATCTATTAATAATAATTAAGGCAATCGTATCAAAAAATAAATTAAGATACTCCTCTTACTTGTATAAAATTAATAGGAAGTGAGATATAATTATTGTTTCACATGAGTACTTTGGAAATAATTTCCAAGTATATATTCTATTTTGTTAGGAACAATAAATAAATTAATCATCACCATCAAGCCAACTTTTCAGGTATCCTGTAAACTTCTCTTTGTATTCTTTAACAAAACCATACGACACATCATCAATACGGATTTCTCCTTTTGTTACATGACCTAATGCCGAAAATGCAGTTCCTGTTTCTAACATAAAGTCCACAAAATCATCCTGTTTTTCTGATGATACAGTTACTACAATTCTACTTTGGGATTCACCAAATAAAAATGCATCTTTCCTAACCTCTGCATCCGTGGTAATATCAAATCCAAAATTTAAAGGTATTGCCGACTCCAATAAATTAAAAAATAATCCTCCGGCTGAAATATCATGTACAGATCGCACTAACTTTTTACGAATAACCTGTTTTACTACTTCTTGAACTTCCAACTCTTCTTCAATATTAAAGTAAGGAGCTGCGTGACTTTTTTGTTGGTGATAGAAATTCAAATAGTCAGATGCATTTATATCATTTCTTGATCTACCAATTAAGAAAATCATATCTCCTTTACATTTAAAAGCTAAAACAGTATGATGATCCTTGGATTCTACCGTACCCACCATACCTACAACAGGACAAGGTGTTATTGGCGTTAATCTCCCCTCAACTGAACGTTGATTATAGAAACTTACATTCCCGCTTATTACAGGAGTATTAAACTTTTTACATGCATCAGATAATCCCTCAACTGCTTTAGTAAATTGCCAAAACACCTCTGGATCATAAGGATTACCAAAGTTCAGACAATCTGTAACTGCTAAAGGAATACCTCCTCCACAAATAATATTTCTTGCTGCCTCCGCTACGGCTATTTGAGTTCCAACAAATGGATCTGCTTCTACGTAATTAGAGTTGCAATCTACTGTTAAAGCTAATGTTTTATCAGCTTCCTCAACATAAGCAAACGCTGCATCCGAAGGATACTGATTACTAAGCGATTCATGCAACAAAGATTGATCAAACGTATGAGTTAAATGCTCCTTAGAAACTAAATTTAAGTTGGTCATCATTTTATTAATCACCTCTGGGTAGTGATCTGGTTCTGGAACATCTTCAATTTTTAATTCTTTTATTTTGTTCGATGCTGGTTCCTGAATTTCTCTCTCATAAATTGGAGCTTTACCACCCAGACCTACATATGATACCGGAACTTGTGCAATAGTTTTATCATCAAACTTACATAAAAGCGTATCACCTTTTACAACTTCACCAACTACCGAGAAAGCTAATTGCATGGGTTGTAAATGTTCTGACACTTTAGGTAAATCATTCTCTTCTATGCAAACTAGTATCCTACCCCATGTCTCGGAAAGTAAAATATCTCTGGCAGTCATACCATTATCTCTTGTTGGAACTTTGTTACAATTTAATTCTAATCCTGAATTACCTCGTGCCGACATTTCTGTTGCTGCACCAACAATTCCTCCAGCTCCTATCGTTTGAATTCCAACAACAAGCTTTTCTTTATTTAATATCTTAACAGCTTCAAGCAGGTTTCTCTCTACCGTAGAATCCATCATTTGTTCAATGGTAAAAGTCTCTGTTCCATTGTCCGAGATAAAGTCTGCTGAAAAAGCATCATTATCAACCCCATCTTTACCTGTTAGTGCACCTAAAATCAATACAATTTTTCCCTCACCAGAAGCAATACCTGATATTAAATCTTCTTTTCTGGCAATTCCAACAGTCATATTATTTACAATAGGATTAGAGTTGAATCCAGCATCAAAACAAACTTCGCCCCCAATCACTGGCACTCCCATGCTTTCTTCAAAATCTTTAATACCATCAATTACCTCAGAAAATAACCACCTAGCAGTATCTCTCTCAGAATCTCCAAACCTGAGAGAATCTAAAAATGCAACAGGTCGTGCACCCATTGAAAAAACATCACGATTTACTATACGCAATCCAGTCAAGGCACCTAAACGTGGTTGAATAGAACAAGGGTGATTATGAGATTCTATTTTAAATACACAAACATATCCATCTCCTATATCAATTGCACCTGCAGATTCATCACCTGCTTCAACAATCACTTTTTCTCCAGTTTTTGGAAGTTTACCTAACCATTTGAGCGAATTCTTGTACGATGCATGCTCTGTCCAAAGACGAGAAAAAATATCAAGTTCTAAATCATTAGGTTGTCGTTTTAATATTTCAGAAATTAAATCTAATTCTGATTGTGTAAGGTTAACATTTTCAAAACTTTGAACTTCGGAGTCGCTTTTATTCATAACGATGGATTTTGATACTAAATGTTGTTCTATCAATTAAAAAAAGAATAAAAGATTCATTACTATCACTTCATCTTATCTTTCTATTTCTTTTATTCTTAAACGAAACTTAAAAATTAGCTCATGACAAAAATCGTAACTCAATAATCTATTTGAGTATTAACTTTGTCAACATCAATAATTCATATTTTTTTTACATATTCAACTAAGTAGTACGTAAATATTGACTTTTTGAAAGTATAAAAAAATTACCTAAGTACAAAGGTGAGTATTGTCATTTTAAGTCTTATACCAATTAAGCCAACACAATATAGAAATAACTTGTAAAAACATAAAATGGAAAAAATAGCATTAATAACTGGTGGATCTGCCGGAATTGGTGAAGCCACAGCTCTTTTATTATCTAAATTAGGATACAATACCATAATTACAGGTAGGAGACAGGAAAGACTAGACCAACTCAAGAAAAAAATTGAAACTACCTATAACACTTCTGTTTTATCTCTTTGCTTTGATATTAGAAATCAAGAGGAGACTTTAAAAGCCCTAGAATCGCTACCCACAAATTGGCAACAAATAGACATATTAGTAAATAATGCGGGTTTAGCTTATGGTACTGAGAAAGTTTATGAGGATGCTTGGGATAAATGGAAACAAATGTTGGATACTAATGTAACAGGCCTATTATTTCTGTCAAAAGAGGTAATTAAATGGATGATTAAACGTCAGCAAGGACACATTGTTAATATTTCATCTATTGCAGGTATTAATGTATACGAAGGAGGTAGTGTTTACTGTGCCTCAAAACATGCTGTAAATGCAATAACCAAGGGTATGCGCGTAGACTTACTAAAGCATAATATTAAAGTAACTTCTATTTCCCCAGGAATGGTTGATACTGAATTTTCTTTAGTAAGATTTGATGGAGATAAAGAAAAAGCGAATAACGTTTATAAGGGCATTGTGCCGCTTTCTGCTATTGACGTTGCAGAAGCTATTGAATTTTCAGTTACCCGACCTGGACACGTTAATATTAATGATATATTGATAATGCCTACTCAACAGGCCGATGCCTACAATACTTATAGAAAAGATTAATTAGCGGCGTAGTAAACACAACAACGTTTTCTTAGAAACACTAATTATATGATTTTGGGGTGGTTTCATTTATTGAAACTACCTTTTTATTAAAAATTTACGCACTTGTAATTTTGCCGGTAAGTATATTTTTTATTGCTAAAAAAAAGTATTTAATATCAGTTTTAAAACCATTTCTCATGCGTTCTTTAATATAAATACGCTCTGCCTCTATATTTCCTTTAGAATCTGGCATTAACAAAGATACATAAGGCGGAATACAACCTGGTTTAAATTTAATTCTTAAGTCTTTTACTTCATCCGGTAGTTCAGCAAATCTTGTTTTACTTAATGGGCGAACTCCAACCAAAGTCATTTCCCCTCTTAAAACATTAATAATTTGAGGTAATTCATCTAACCAATATTTTCTGAATAGTCTCCCCCAAGATGTTAACCTAAAATCTTTCGATGGCTTTCCTACTGAATTATAGCCATTTAAACGCACAACATAATCTTGTATATATTTCGAATAAGGATGCATTGTTCTAAATTTAAAGATCTTTAATAACCTCCCATCCTTACCTATTCTTTCCATTGGAAAAACAAAGCTTTTCGAACAACCTTCCTTTAATTTAGGAGCCTCATTCACTTTCATACTCATCACGTATAAAAGCCCTTCTATCTCTATAAACTCTATTATCGAAAAACCAGCATAAACTAATCTTCCTAAGGCCTCAGCTTTATAAATTGACTTAGATTCATTCTTATCTTTAATACTCAATCTATTTAAAATACCAGAATCTGTGTTTTTAACACTATCAGCAACTTTAAAACACCCCACAAAAATTGTTGCTTCCGGGATGTGACTGTTTAAATTAAATAGATAATCGTTAATGTTCTTTGAAAAGTTAATTGGATATACATCTACTACTCCCAATATTGGAGCAGTCAAATTATAGTATTCATTTATTTTGTAATTATTAACTACAATTACTTTTTCGGAAAACAAAGGAACTGTTTGAGATATATAGTCATATACTCTTTTCGACATAGCTTCAATCAGGTTTCTTTTATTATTAACCTTCGCTTCAAAATGAACAGAATTCATTTTCAATTTATTAATACCCGATATTGAAGCCCCTTTATATTGCATAAAATGTATAATAGCTAATCAAATATAATAACTAAGATAACTACTCTTAATTAATTATACGGCTATAAAACATTTATGTTCATAACTTAAGAGAAAAATTTTACCAATCTACTTACTTAAGAGATGAGAAATTCCAATTAGAAAACTTATCTTTTTTTTACCTAATATTTAACCCTGCTCCAACATTAAAGGTACTATACTCTCCCGGTGTATATGCAGCTGAAAACTCAACAAATCCCAATTTCAATTTTAATCCTATGTCAACTTCAACTTTTGAATATTCATAAGTAACTTTTAATGGATCTTTTTCATCCTGCTCATTAGTTAAATCACCAATATAATAATCTCCTTTTAATGCATATTCAATGGTTGAAGATCCATAACCAATACCTATAAAAGCAGATAAATATGGAACATCAACTCCTGCTAATATTCTACCTGAATACCCATTGGTAATTCCTTCTAACGATTGACTAGTATTTAAGGATGAAGGATAATCCAGATCAATTTTATTACTTAAAATTGAGTAAGCTCCAAATACAGAAACAGACAAAGCCGGAATATCTTCCAATCCAGGCAAATATTCTTTTATGCTATGTTTAATTCCAATACCATATTGCATGACACTCCCTACTTCCTCAACATTAAAATTTGGCGTAAGCTTTATTCTTATTTCTGTATTATAAGGCAATCCTATTCCTGCTGCAATAACAGGTAAGGATAGTTTTTCAAGCCCTTCTCCTTTTGGTAATTCAATTTCCCTTCCGTTATCTTTGTTTTTTATTATTGGATGACTTATTGTTTCACCTGCTATATTGGCTGCAACAGAATAACTACCATCTTTAATACGGTAATATTGATTAAAATCCTTTATCTGATTTATGTAATAACCTCTTTTATTAGATGGTGAATTAACAATTGATAGACTAAGCCCAACATCAAATCCCAGAAACCTATGAGCCTTAGCTGTTTTATACCAACCTGAGCGGATATTATTATCCATCATTTTCGATAAAGGAGTTAAATACTCTGTTGCAAATTGTATAGAGATTTCAGGAGCTTGTAAAAAGTTAACAATTTCTTTTTGCCCTTTCACTATTAGCGATAGCGATAGCATTATACCAATTAAGGTTATATTTTTTTTCATAGATATGTGTGTTGTCCCCGGTTCTAATAAATATGTGTATGTGTATCATTCACTACCCTCTAACCAAGCTTTTGCTTCGCTTAAAGGAATCCTATTTTTATTCTTATATGCAACTACAAATCCTTTAGTTTTTGAATCGACTAAAGCTTTTTTTGCTTCGGAAATAGAATAAAATTTACCAAAACTATATCTATACCATCCATCTCCTTTGTTTTGAATTATTTTATGATTTCCTGAATATACTTGCGTTAACCTTTCCTTTCCCAATGGTTTTCTATCTGCAATTATCTGCACAGTAAAATATACATCCTCTCTTGGTTTACCTTCCTCAACTTTACCTCTTTCCTCAATTCGCTTTGACTCAATATAGATTGTATCCTTAATTTGCTTGTCTACAGCTTTAGTTTCAGTTAAATTCTTTGATTTAACAATTGGTTTAATATCTACATTCGCAGTATCTTGTTGATTTACTGCAACATCTTTCTCTTTTATACTAAATAAAATAGAATCCTTTTCTTTTAATGACTCACCTGCTAAAATCCCTTCCTCCTCTTCATATATTTCAACTCGATCATTAGCTATAATAACCATAGCTTTCTCTCCTGCTAGTAAAGCATTTTGTAAATCTAAGTTAAACTGATGTATTTGCTCACCTCCACTTTTTAACTTACCTGTTACCTTGCTTTTTTCTTTATCTGATTCCGATTTATTTAAATAATAACGAAGAGAATCATTCAGGCTTTCTACTTCATTTCTATATAACACTCCCTCTCTAGCTAAATACCTGCTTATATAGTTATTGTAGACTTCTAGTTTCATTTCAAAACCAGTACTATAATAATCTTTAGATTCAAAAAGTAAACGACTTATTTTTTTGCCAACAATCATATATTCTGATAAGTCTATATAGTTTAGCTTTTCTTGATGCAAACTATCCTTTTTATTTGCAAATAGAATTTCGTTTCCTTGATTAATATAAGACTGAGCTTTTCTAATCTTCACATTATCTCCCTTCGATAATATTACATTAAATTCTTTAGTAATATCCTGAGCTTTTAATGTAAAATTAGATAATAGAATTACTAATAAGATAAATTTAAAACGCAAAATCATAATACCTAGTATTAGTTCTGTTAAATTTTATCCCTAAAAATCCTTTAGGAGGATTTCTCAATTTTTAATAAGATATGGTTATATCTAGTGAAACTATATCAACTATTTAATATAGTTGACTATCTGAAATTAATACCAAAACCGCCAGTTATTGCACTGTATTCGCCTAAAGTATAATCGGCATGGAAAGCAATTACTCCCAATCTTATTCTCATACCAATGTTCATATCAAACGAATTTGTTGAGTAAGAAACCTTGATGTGTTCTCCGTTACCAATCCCATATTCTCCAAGCACTTCAAAATCAGTGGAAGAACGACCATAACCTAATCCTGTATAAAATGCAACAACAGGAAGATTTGCTCCAATAAGTAGTCTTGTTGTAAATGCATTTGAAGATAAATCTAACGACCCATTCTCTAGAAGATATCCTCCTAACGAGTTTTCGACATTTCCAACATCAGCCGTACCAGAAAAATTTGTATATCCAGCTAATACAGATAAATTTAGAACAGGCACATGTTTTAAACCAGGAATATAATCTTTAATATCTTTTTGAACACCTAGTCCCCATAAACCCAACTTACCAGCATCACCAAGCTTTATTTGAGGTGCAAACCTACCTTTTACCTCAATACCCATTGGTAATCCAACACCAAATGTAACCATAGGAGTAACTAAAAAATCAATTCCCGTACCGTCAGGCATTTCAAATTCAGATAGTCCTGTAAAATCCCCTTGAGCTCTCAATGATGGTCTGTCACTCATTTCACCTGCGATAGTTGGAGTTATTGAATTAGTTTGACCTGGTGTCAACTCTAATGTTCCCAATTGACTTTCGTATTTAGCTAGATCAAATGAAGTTGCACTTGATGGAGACATAGTATATGCACCTGTAATTGTAATATCGAAACCCAATACTTTATGAGGTTTAGCAGAAGTATACCATCCCGAATTTAAACTAGATCCCAACATTTCTCCATACGGACGTAAAAATGGTTCTGTTAATACATTGGCGTCCTTAATGCTTCCTCCTAATAATAATTCTCCTATGTCAATTTGCGAATGAGCTCTTGCAACGCCCGTAATTATAATTGCAAGTAATAGTAATTTCTTCATGATAAATTTGTGTTATGTGATTAATTTAATTTTCATTTGAAAGCATATCCACAGCTCTACGTGTTGAAATCCTCTCCTCGTTAAAATAAGCCACAACATAACCATCAACACCAGAATTAGTTTTCATTTCATTCGCTTCTTCCAAGGTTTTAAACTTTCCAAAGCTATATCTAAACCAGCCATCTGCCTCATGTTTTACAACCTCAAATGGTCCATCATAAATACTTCTTATTTTTTCTTTAGGTATCGCTTGTTTATCTGCCAAAAATTGTACCGAAAAATATAATTTTGGTATCTCATTTACAGGTAGTTCTTCAACAACTGGCTCAACAGCTAAAGGCATAGTTTGAATAGTATCACTAACCATTAATGTTGAATCTGATTCTAATGTTAAAGTATCAGAAGCCAGTAATAGTTGAGTTGAATCTACTTGTTGTTCGTATGCAATTGTATCTGTAGCAACAGGAAGAGTTAACTCAGTTTCTAGAACTGTTGCTAATGTATCCTGTTGTTCAGGTATTGAATCACTAACTAACTCCATTTCAACCACAGGTTCCTCTATCACATTTTTTAATCCAACAGCTTTTACTAAATTTTCTATGGCTTGATTTTCTTTATCATTGGCTTCCAACAAATAATCAACAGCCTTATCTACATTTGATTGGTTTGAAGACTTTCTTCTTAATTTTCGTCCTAAACGAAAGTCTGATCTAGCTGTATTGATAAACTCACTCGCACCAGACTCTAGTAATCCACTTTTGGCTCCGTTAACTGCAGCCTTTTTATATGCATTATATTTTTTACCATAGCCCTCTTTATAATGCGAAGCTGATTGTATTATAATTTTATTTGCTTTAGTTTTTAACCTTTTAACCTTACCTTTTCTTGAAGCCCCACTTGCCTCAATTTCATCTATTTGCTTAGTATACTTCTCCTTTTTACTGACAATTAAATCTCCCTTTTTAATCTTTTTATCAGCCTTTGCAATTTTACCATTGTACTTCTCAACAATACTATTTTCTTGTGCTTGAATTGAACAAACAACTAATGCAAGAAATAATATTTTTAACGTAAAAAACTTCATTTATTCTTTGATTTATGTTATTAGCAACGATCGAATAAAATCGTTAAGCGCGGTCTCTACATAACTTTCTACTAAATATTAGGCAAGTATGTTACAAAAAAGTACAGCTAATATGATAATTAACAACACTATCTGATAAAATCAATTAGTAAGTTAGTAAAAATATCCTATAAATTAAGGAAATTACTGATGGTTTTACACACTCCCTGTTGACTTAATCAATCAATATGTTAATGTAATAAATTCCTTTACGAATAATAATAGTCATTCTTTAGTTGCAAAAAAGTATACATTTTACAAACAACTATTTAACTATCGATTATTATAATTTTATATTAATGAAACCAATTTTAAATTATTAGTTGTTTACTTTACATTTCCATAATTTTGGACAGTTGTAATCAAAAAAATACTATGAACAGTAATCCATTATTAAACAAATATGCGACGATACATCAAACTCCTCCGTTTGATAAAATACAAACCGCAGACTACCTTCCTGCTTTTAAAGAAGCTTTGGTTGATGCAAGAGCTGACATCGAAAAAATAGTAAGTTTAAATGATCAACCTACTTTTGAAAATACTATAGTAGCTTTAGAGCATGCTGGGGAAAAATTAAATGAAATAGCCACTATTTTCTTTAATATTAACTCGGCAGAAACAAATGAAGAGATTCAAGCTATAGCAAGAGAAGTTTCTCCAATGCTTACTGAATATTCGAATGATATTGTTTTAAATGAAACTCTATTTTCTAAAGTCAAAGATGTTTTCGACTCTCGCAATGAGCTTAATTTAAATGAAGAACAACTTAAATTAATTGAAGATACTTATAAAGGTTTTGTTAGAAAGGGCGCTCTACTGACTGGAAAAGAAAAAGAAAGATATAGAGTAATTACGACAGAGCTCTCTAAACTTACTTTAAAATTTGGAGAAAATGTTTTAGCCGAAACTAATGACTTCAAATTACACATTACCAACGAAGATGATCTTTCCGGATTACCTCAGGCAATAAAATTAGCTGCCGCAGAAACAGCTAATAGTGAAAACAAAGAAGGCTGGCTGTTCACTCTTCAATATCCTAGCTTTATTCCATTTATGAAATATGCTGATAATAGGGAATTAAGAAAAAAGCTTTATTTAGCACATGCCACAAGAGGTAACAACAATAATAAGCATGACAATAAAGAAGTTGTAAAAGAAATTGTTAACCTTCGCTTAGAAAAAGCTCAGTTGTTGGGATATAATAATCATGCCCATTTTATTCTGGAAGAAAGAATGGCAAAAACTCCAGAAAAGGTAAATGAATTTCTTCAAGACTTATTAAACCGTTCTATTCCATTTGCCAAACAAGAAGTTGACGAGGTAATTGAATACGCAAAAAACGATGGACTTAATGGAGATTTGCAAAAATGGGATTTCAACTATTACTCAGAAAAAGTACGAACAGAAAAATTTGATTTCACGGAAGAAATGACCAAACCATTTTTTCAACTAGAGAAAGTGGTAAATAGTGTATTTAATTTAGCGACTACACTATATGGATTAAAGTTTAAAGAAAACAAGGAGATACCCGTATATCATAAAGAAGTCAATGCTTATGAAGTATTCGATGAAAATGGCGAGATATTATCTATTTTATACTTAGACTTTTTTCCTAGAAAAGGAAAACAAGGAGGTGCTTGGATGACTAGTTACCGAGAACAATATATTAAAGATGGAAAAGATGTTAGACCTTTTGTTTCATTAGTTTGTAATTTTAGTCGCCCAACAGAAGATACACCCTCTCTATTGACATACAACGAAGTTCGTACATTTTTACACGAATTTGGTCATGGTCTACATGGTATATTGAGTAAAACAACGTACAAAAGTCAAAGCGGAACGAATGTATATCGCGATTTTGTAGAGCTTCCTTCGCAAATACTGGAAAACTGGGGAACAGAAAAAGAGTGGTTAAAAATTGTTGGGAAACACTATCAAACAGGAGAAGTTATACCTGATGATTTAATAGAAAAAATCATTGCTTCAGCTAACTTCCAGAGTGGTTATCAAAGTGTTAGACAGTTATCTTTTGGAATGAATGATATGGCTTGGCATACTATCCAGTCATCATTTAATGAGTCAGTAACAGATTTTGAAACAGAAGCAATGGCTCAAACTGAATTATTCCCAAGAATTGAAGGAACATGTTTTAGTAGTGCCTTTTCTCACATATTTGCAGGTGGTTATGCTGCCGGATATTACGGTTATAAATGGGCAGAAGTATTAGATGCTGATGCTTTTAGTGTTTTTAAAAAGAACGGTATTTTTGATAAAGCTACAGCTCTGTCTTTTAGAGAAAATATTTTATCAAAAGGTGGAACTAAGCATCCAATGGATCTATATATTTCATTTAGAGGTCAAGAACCTACAATTGACGCGTTAATGGAAAGAAGCGGACTTGTAAAAACTGAATAGAAAGGATTCTTTACTCTAAATAACCATTGTAAAGAAACATCTAAATATTAAAGTTTCTTGCTGACACTATAAAAAAAGGGATTTCTTCATGAGATCCCTTTTCAATTTATTATAGAAATGTTTGTTCTAATTGTACAATTGTTCTTTAGTTAGAAAGCCAGACTCCACTAAAACTTTATCTATATTATCTTTTGTAACACCTAATGAGTTAACTCTATGCGTAGGAACTTCAACAAGACCATTAAATTCACTACTATTTGCAAGATCTTCCAAGTCTTTACCCTTAGCCATTTCAATTGCTATTTCTGCTCCTTTTTCTGCTATCATTTTTAATGGGTGATATACTGTTAATAATTGATTCCCTGCAATTACATCCTTACAACTCTTTAATTCAGCATCTTGTCCTGTAACAACAACATTTCCTTCCAAACCCCTTGTTTTTAATACTTCAATTACAGCAGATGACATTCCATCATATCCAGCAATAACTGCATCAATATCTTTTCCATACAAAGAGATAACCTTATCCATCTCAAATGCTGCAATATTTGGATCCCACCTTTCGATAAATGTTTCGTAGATTATTTTTACAGATCCATTCTTTACATGAGGATTTAAATACTTAAGTACAGACTTTTGTAAATCTAAACCATTTTTATCAAACTTATCTCCTCCTAAAATTACATAATTACCTGTAGGTTTTTCCTTAAGTACCCCTTCTACCATTAACTTACCAATAATATCATTGCTACTTCCAACAAAAAAATCAACTTCACTATTCTTTATCATTCTATTATATGCCATCACTGGAATATCTTCTGAATGTGCATTTCTAACAATTACAGCAGCAGTATTAATATTAGCAGCTATAATCACTAATCCGTCAACTTCCTGATCAATTAATTGATTAGCCAACTCAATTTGCAATGATTCATCATTATTTGCAGTCTTAATAATAACTTTTACTCCTTTTTTTTCGCAATACTCTTTAAAATATTGACTTTCCCTATTAAATCGCTCTGTCATTTTAGATGGATATAAAAAAGCTAATGTAGTTTCTTCTTTACTTTTTTTACATCCAGTTAAACTAATGATAGATAACAATACAGCAACTAATACAATACGAATATAATTTTCCATCAGACCATTTTCTTTATATCAACAAATTATGAAACTAAGTTAAAGAATAGTATTTCAAGAGTATTTGCAATCATACTCAATTTTGATATTCATTCTTGAATTTGATAATACGTTTATTAAGAATTTTTGTTTACCTTATTCTTCATTTAATTTCAATTCTAGTGAAGTATGATTCCTTATAAAACTAGTAAATTCATTAACTTTATCATATCTCATAAGACTTTAACAAAATATTTTATTAATCTAAGGTTACGAAAGTAACATTTTTTAACATTTTGACGTAATAAATTATGACTACTTATATATTAACAACTTACCTTTAATTTAATAATTATGACTTGGAGAAATCTTAAAATAAGGGATAAAGTTGGAATTGGTTTTGGTACAGTAATACTTCTTACTATAATATCAAGCACAATTTTACTTCTTAACCTTTTAAGGGTAGATAAAGAAATTAATCTTTTGTCTAACAGGTATATACCATCTGTCAACGAATCTTCAAAAATGGATCATTTTTGGGAAAGTGCAAATGGATATATGAGTGCATTTGACCTCTCGGGAAACGAACACTTTAATAAATTAAGCGAAAGACAGTTACAAAGTTTTATCCAAGCTTTAAACAAATTAATTGAACTTAGCGATACTTCTAATAATGATTTACTCGTCAGAGGTATTGACCTTATGCAGTTAAAAAAATTAAGTTCAAACTTTAAGAAAAAGAAAAAACAGTATGCCTCAAAAGAAATAGGAATTAACAACCAATTAAATAATATCAACGAACTATTTAACAACCTTAACGAAATCAGTTCAAACTATCAAGGATCCTTTAATACACAAAAAACATTAGCAAAAGCTAACAAACTGCACGTAAAATTACTTACCCACACAAATACTAAGAATGCGGTTGCTATTTCCGCATTGCAAAAAGAGGTTAACCAACTAGAAAGCACTGGAGGTTTGCCCCGTGAGGTAAAAAATACACTAAATCAAATAACTGCCTCGATAAATTCATTTATTCCTGGTTATGTTGACGTTAGGTTTCTTGAGCTTAAAAAATATGAGATTGCCAAGAAACTGATGTGGGAAGTAAGAAAATCAGCAGACATAGGCTTAGACTACTTATTAGAAATGGGTGACAAGAGTGCTAAAATAGTTCAACAAGAAAAACAAATACTTATCGCATCTATTGTTGTTGTAATAATATTTGGCTTTGGATTAAGTTACTTCCTTGCTACATCAATTAGCAGGCCTCTTGTATATGGAATATCATTAGCCGAGAAAGTTGCCCAAGGTGATTTAAATGTTTCGTTTGCTTCTGATAGTAAAGATGAGGTAGGTAGGTTGGCTGCCGCACTTGATATCATGGTTGGGAACATTAAAAAAGTGATAGACGAAATTAAAGGTGGAACAAAGAAAATGATCGAAGCAAGTAAAAAGCTTACCAAAGAATCTATCGAGTTAAATGAAGGTGCCAACGAACAAGCTTCGGCTACAGAAGAAGTTTCTTCTTCGATGGAAGAAATGTATGCAAACATTCAACAAAACACCGACAATTCTAAACTGACTGAGCAGATTGCGTTAAATGCTGTTGAAGGAATAAAGGTAAGCAATAACAGTTCTAAAGAAGCCAAATCGTATTTAGAAGCGATTACTGAAAAAATTTCAATAATTGGAGATATTGCTTTTCAAACAAATATATTGGCATTAAATGCGGCTGTTGAAGCTGCAAGGGCAGGCCAGGAAGGAAGAGGTTTTGCTGTTGTTGCTGCTGAAGTGAGAAAACTGGCAGAAAGAAGTCAACATGCTGCTGGTGAAATCAATATTGCATCTCAGAATACAATGGAAAGCTCTAACAATGCTTATAATAATTTACACGAAATTACTCCCGAAATTGAAAAAACAGCTAATCTTGTTCAGGAAATAACTTCGGCATCACTCGAACAACTTTCCGGAGTTGAACAAATTAACAATGCTCTTCAACAATTAAACCAGGTTACCCAACGAAATGCCTCCAACTCAGAAGAAATTGGAACTGCTGCTCATGAGCTGGAACAATTATCAGCTATGCTAAACGAATCGATTTCGGTTTTTAGTGAAGACAAGATTATTTCTACAACAAAAAATATAGATACTCAAACTAAATCAAGTAATGAAAAAGAAAAAATTGAGCCAAAGATTAAAACTAAAAAGACGGTTCAAATAAAAGATAAACCTGTTATTGATTTAGGTAAAGAGTTTGATGGTGATGATTATGAATCTTATTAAAAAAAAGCTACCGCACGGTAGCTTTTTTGTTTGTTACCGGTTAAAAACAACGTATTTTTTTTGAGGACAAACTATTTTTATCAATATAAATCTTCCTTTCTATAAAAACCTGAATTTATCAGTTCTTCCTCTATATTTTTTTCATTAACTGCTATTGAATTAACCCTATGCGTAGGTATTTCTTTATGTCCATTGTATTCACTACTATTAGCAAATCTTTCTGTACTCTTGCCTTTAGCCATTTCAATAGCAATTTCGGCAGCTTTTTCTGCTAAGCTTTGTATTGGATGAAAAACAGTAACAATTTGTTTTCCTGATAAAATATTTTTACATCCGATTATTTCTGCATCCTGTCCTGTAACTGCTACTTTACCTGCAAGCGAGTACTTTTCCAGCACTTCTATAACTGCATTAGCCATACCATCATTACCTGCAATAACAGCATTTATATCTGTTCCATAAAGTGAAATTATCTTTTCTAGTTCAAATGCTGCTATGGAAGGATTCCATTGGTCAATAAAGGTTTCGTAAATTAAATTTACAGATCCACTTTCAATGTGAGGTTTTAAGTATTTTTTAACAGCAACTTGCAAGTCTACACCATTCTTATCGAAACTATTTCCACCCAAAATTACGTACTTACCTTCAGGATATTTTTCATGTACAGCATCTACCATTATTTTACCAATCAAATCATTATTACTGGCCAAGAAGAAATCCACATTACTGCTCTTAATCATTCTATTATAAGCCATTACGGGAATACCCTCTGAATGTGCCTCTCTAACAATAACCGCCGCTGTATTAACATTAACTGCAATAATAACAAGAGCATCAACCCCCTGCTCAATTAATTCCATCCCTCTTTCTATTTGTATCGATTCATCGTCTGAAGCCTCTTCAATTATTACACTAACACCTTGTTTATTAGCATACTCTTTAAAAAAGTTACTCTCCTTATTAAATCTAACAATTGCATCCGAGGGATATAAGAAACCTATTGTTAATTGCTTTTTATTGCTACAACCTGCTATAAACAACAAATTAAATAACATTAGAACAACTAGGTGAATTAGATATTTTTTCTTCATCATAGATTTTTAATTAGTTACAAACACAAATCTAAAAAAAATCCGCATTTTTCAAAGATGAAACAATGCATAATGAATTCTTTATCTACTTTATTAAAAAAAATTTATAAATAATATGGAAATTAAGGAAACATTAATTACATTGTTATTATTAAATTAAACTCACATACACAATTAATACCATAAACTATTGTTGAATACATCCTTTATTTTTAAATTTTATGACTTGGAGAGATCTTAAAATTAGAAACAAGGTTGGATTTGGTTTTGGGATTGTCGTCCTATTAGCTACTATTTCCAGCACAATACTTCTTCTTAACCTTTTAAGAGTAGATAAAGAAATTAATCTTTTATCCAACAGGTATATTCCATCTGTAAATGAATCTTCAAAAATGGATCATTTTTGGGAAAGTGCAAATGGATATATGAGCGCATTTGACCTCTCGGGAAACGAACACTTTAATAAATTAAGTGAAAGACAGCTACAAAGTTTCATACAAGCCTTAAACAAATTAATTGAACTTAGCGATACTTCTAATAACGATTTACTCGCCAGAGGCATTGACCTTAAACAGTTAAAAAAATTAAGTTCAAACTTTAAGAAAAAGAAAAAACAGTACGCCACTAAAGAAATAGAAATCAATAAAGAACTTCGCAATATCAATGAGCTATTTAACCAACTTAACACAGTTAGCTCAAACTACCAGGGATCCTTTAATACCCAAAAAACATTAGCAAAAGCTAACAAACTGCACGTAAAATTACTTACCCACACAAATACTAAAAATGCAGTTGCTATTTCTGAATTACAAGATGAGGTTAATCAACTCGAAAGCATTGGAGGTTTACCTCGCGAGGTAAAAAAAACACTAAATCAAACAACCGCTTCAATAAACACATTTATACCTGGTTATGTTGACGTTAGATTTCTTGAACTTAAAAAATACGAGATTGCAAAAGAACTAATGTGGGAAGTCAGAAAATTGGCAGACATAGGCTTAGACTACTTATTGGAAATGGGTGACAGAAGTGCTAAAATAGTTCAACAAGAAAAGCAAATACTTATTGCATCCATTGTTGTTGTAATAATATTTGGCTTTGGATTAAGTTACTTCCTTGCTACATCAATTAGTAGGCCTCTTGTATATGGAATATCATTAGCCGAGAAAGTTGCCCAAGGTGATTTAAATGTTTCGTTTGCTTATGATAGTAAAGATGAGGTGGGTAAGTTAGCTACCGCACTTGATACAATGGTGGGTAACATTAAAAATGTGATAGATGAAATTAAAACGGGCTCAAAAAAGATGATAGATGCAAGTAAAAAGCTTACCAAAGAATCCATTGAGTTAAATGAAGGGGCCAACCAACAAGCTTCAGCTACAGAAGAAGTTACTTCTTCGATGGAAGAAATGTATGCAAACATCCAACAAAACACCGACAATTCTAAACTAACCGAGCAGATTGCGTTAAATGCTGTTAAAGGGATAAAAGTAAGCAATAACAGTTCGAAAGAAGCCAAATCGTATTTAGAAGCGATTACTGAAAAAATTTCAATAATTGGAGATATTGCTTTTCAAACAAATATATTGGCATTAAATGCGGCTGTTGAAGCTGCAAGGGCAGGTCAGGAAGGTAAAGGTTTTTCTGTTGTTGCTGCTGAAGTGAGAAAACTGGCAGAAAGAAGTCAACATGCTGCTGGTGAAATCAACACTGCATCACAGAATACAATAGAAAGTTCAAACAATGCTTATAATAATTTACGCGAAATTACTCCAGAAATTGAAAGAACAGCTAATCTTGTTCAGGAAATAACTTCGGCATCACACGAACAGCTTTCTGGAGTTGAACAAATTAACAATGCTCTACAGCAATTAAACCAGGTTACTCAACGAAATGCCTCTAACTCAGAAGAAATTGGAACTGCTGCTCATGAACTGGAACAATTATCAGTCATGCTAAACAAATCGATTTCGGTTTTTAGCGATGACAAGAATATTTCTACAACAAAGAATATAAATACCCAAATTAAATTAAGTAACGAAATAGAAAAAATTGAGCCATTGGCTAAAACCAAAAAGAAGGTTCAAATAAAGGATAAACCTGTTATCAGTTATAGTAGAGAACTCGAAAGCCAAGATTATGAATCTTATTAAATAAAGCTACCGCAAGGTAGCTTTTTATTTATTCAGTTTTCTTTTTCTTAACCTTGGGATATGACACCCTTGCGTGGTAAATATTTTTCAATTTCTTCTTAAACACATTCTTTGCTTTTGTTATTTCCCTAAAGGTAATTGGTGCATTATAAAACTGACCGTCTTTTATTTGACCATTGACAATATTCTCAACTAACTTATCAATTGCTGCATCAGAGTACTCTTTTAGACTTCTACTTGCCGCTTCAATAGAGTCGGCCATCATAAGAATAGCAGTTTCTTTACTAAATGGAGTAGGTCCTGGATAAGTAAAAACATCTTCATTAAGTTCCTTATCCGGGTGTTTATTCATAAATGAGTTATAAAAGTACTTAGCTTTTGTGGTACCCTGATGAGTTGCAATGAAGTCAATTATTTTTTCTGGTAATTTATGTTTTCTGGCAATTTTTATCCCTGATTCAATATGATCTATCACTAATTTAGCACTCTCCTCTAAATCCATATTATCATGAGGATTAATACCTGATGTTTGATTTTCGGTAAAATACAATGGTGTATTAGCCTTACCAATATCGTGATACATTGCACCAGCTCTTACCAACAATGGGTTTGCATCTAACTTATAAGCAACTTCCTGTGCTAAATTACCCACCTGTATAGAATGCTGAAATGTACCTGGAGCATTCTCTGCTAATTTTCTAAGTAATGGATGATTCGTATCCGATAGCTCAACTAAAGTAACATCAGATAAAAAACCAAAAACTCTTTCAAAAATGTAAATCAAGGGATATACTACAAAAATAAATATACCATTAATTCCAAAATACATAAAATATCTATAATCGATGGTTTTAATATCTCCTTCTTGCATCAAATGTAATCCTGTATAAAAAGCAGAATATGTTAGAACAATTAAAAGAGTTGATCTTACAATTTGAGCCCTACGCACCATTCTATATAAACTAAATATGGCGGTAATACCAGCTGGAATTTGCAAGAAAATAAATTCGAAACTATTATCGCTAAAAAATGACGATAATATTATTGTAACAACATAAATAAAGAAACCTAGTCTTGAATCCATGAATGTACGCACAATCAAAGGCAAAATTGTAAATGGCATTACCCAAATAGGAAGATCAGGAATTCTAAAAGCCAAAAAAGCCAATGCTACTACTGTACATAACATTAAAAGCAAAAAGGTTATGTGGTTTAGGTTATGAAATACATCCTTTCGGTAAAAAAACATAAAAAGAAACAAACCAGTCATAAATAGTAATGTAATCAATACATGACCAGCAAAAATGATAGTGTGCTGAGATGAATTACCTACTCTCGATTCATACTCTTTCTTGTATGAATCAAGCATTTTTAGATCAATCTCGTCAATAATTTCTCCTTTTTCAATTATTCTTTGTCCAGCTAAAACAATTCCATTAGTTAAAGCCATATTATTTAACAGGCTTTCTTTTTCAGTCAAAGTACGCTGATTATCAATACTTACATTCGTTATGAGATACTCGTTAATTTGTAACTCCGAAATAAACCCTTCTATACTTTTAAAATCATTAATATTTAATGCTAAACCTCCAGCTAATTCTGTAATTATATATTTATAAGCTGAACGTAATGTGTAAAACTCATTAGCCATAAAGGGTTCTGCCAAATTATTTTCAACTAACATCAACTCCAGGTGTTCTCTGCGTTCTGAATATTCTTCAGGTATTGATATTACCCCTTTATTATATACATCAAAAAAAGCTGTATCTAATAGTTCTTTTACTAAATCCGAATTTTTCTTTTTTCTGACATTCCGCTTAAGGAATTCATACTTTTGAAGATACCCCGCTAATTTTGAATCAAAAGCATTTAAAAATTCATTTTGTACAGTGTTCAATGCAACTGTATCATATATAAAATAAGGCCTAAAGAATTTTAAAATACTATCTTTCTCTAAATCCAGCTCATCTTGAGTTTTAAATATTCTAAAATCAAATGGAGCTATTAATACGTCATAGCGCCAAGGTTCACCTTTATTAAACTCATAACTAAACTTCCGCTCTCTGGGCAAAAGGTTAGATATAATAAAAACCGCCACTAAAAATAACAATACCCTATACGAAGCTTGTGAGTACTTTTTTAATCGTTTAAGAAATTCTTTCATGCTAAAAAATATCTATTGGTGCTTCTTTACAATTATCTTATTTAAACTACCTATGTTATATTCCAATACAAAACACTTCAAAAGTCAATATAAATAACTGATATTAATAAATGTTCGTTAGACTTTTCTAGACAACACGTAGTTAATACTTTACAATACACTTTTATTCCCTTACAAAACACTAACTATGTGCAACTTACAAATCATCCATTTGCCTTTTGTATAAAATCTAATGCTCCATTAATAAAATACATCTTAAAAATTAAGATAATTTAAATATTACATTCATCAAAAATAGCTAATTTAAATCTTAAGCAAATATGCTTAAAATATGAGACAAATAAGTCATTCATCAAGCTATAGCAACAAATTTATATACAGCCCGATTGTGGTTTGCTATATTTTGGTATATTCGCACCACTAAAAAAATAAGGTATATGAGCGGTTCTATAAATGTTTATAGTTTTATTCCTGTTAGAAAAGAACCTTCTGAAAGATCTGAAATGATTACCCAAATACTTTTTGGTGAAACATTTACTGTTTTACAGAAAGAAACTAAATGGGCAAAAATAAAAATGGATTATGATGAGTATGAAGGCTGGATTGATGCTAAACTTATATTTCCTGTTGCTACTACAGAATATGAACTTTGGAAGAACAACAAAGCATGGATGGTACCTGTTCCAAAACTTAATATTGTTTTAGATGGTTCTAGTGCACCTATCAGTATTTCAGCTGGTAGTAGAATTGTTTTTAACGGACATGACAGAAATAATTTTTCAATAGGTAAGAACGATTACTTTATTAGTGGAAAAATACCTACGCAAAAAGATTTAGGTATAAGAGAGGTTGCTACCTCATTATTACACACTCCGTATCTTTGGGGAGGAAGATCTTCATTTGGTATAGATTGTTCTGGTTTATCTCAGATAGTATATAAAATAAATAGCGTAAAACTTCCTCGTGATGCATATCAACAAATTGAAATAGGTGAAAATGTAAGCTTTGTTGAAGAAGCAAAAATTGGTGATCTTGCTTTTTTTGATAATGAAGAAGGAGAAATAGTGCATGTTGGAATATGTTTAGGTGGAGGTAAAATTATTCATGCCTATGGAGAAGTCAGGGAAGATCATCTGGATCATCAAGGTATATTTAATAGAGAGCAAAATAAATACTCACATAAACTTAGAGTAATTAAAAGGATTATAACCAAGTAGTATTCAGCAATAATTTTCTTTATTTATGAGTTATACTTATGAATATCCAAGACCAGCAGTTACAGTTGATATTTTATTAGTAACAACTACCGAATCTCCAAAGATTTTACTAATTGAAAGAAAGCATAATCCTTACAAAGGGTGCTGGGCTTTTCCTGGTGGCTTTGTTGATATGGATGAAGATTTAGAAACAGCTGCTCGTCGAGAACTAAAGGAAGAAACAAATATTGACACCTTACAATTTAGTCAATTTAAAACATATGGGAGCATTCACAGAGATCCAAGAGGTAGAACTATTTCAATCGTATTTTATGCTTTTGTTGAAAATGAAATTAATACACAAGCTGGAGATGATGCCAACGCTGCAAAATGGTTTGAAATAAAAGATATGCCTACATTGGCTTTTGATCATGAACAAATTATTGAAGAATTCTCAAAAGAAATCTTAAAATTGAATATTTAGTACTATTCATTACTATCTTTTAAAACTACACTATCCTCTAAATAATCAATAGCCTCAGGGCCTTTGTTAAATATTAAATCTATAACGCTCAAATTTGGAACAAAATCAAACCTATCATAAAAAACCTGGCGATATTCTAATATCTTAAAACTTGCATCATTCTCTTGAAAATTCTTTTTAGGATGAATTACCTCTCGATAGTCGTTAACATACTCATTGGATAACAAGTACTCATCTGTTAATTGGAAACTCATTGGATAATCTAACGCATCAAATATCGTTTCTAATAGTTTTAAGTTATAATCAAATAAATATTCAAACTCTCTTTCATAGAATGGTTTAAAATCATCCATATAATATTCAAAGAAAGGAGAAGAATTATATGCTGAAACTATTGAACGCCAATGTAAAGCTTGCCATCTTTCATCATAGGAAATTTTTAAATCCTTTGTCTTTACCTTTAACCGTCTCCCTTTTGCAACAGGAACAGTTAATGCTATACGTCCGTTTGCAGCTAGTATATCACAACGGTTTCTGTAGGTTTGCTTTATATAATTATCATGTCTTTCTATTGCTGGTTTACTTGCATTTATCATGTGCGATAAATACTGTACCGGAGGTAGATATGCAATAGTAAATATACTGTTATGCTTCTTCATTATTTGTTACTGTCTCAACTCTCTCAAATGGAATATCTTTCGCAATATTCTCCTGTTTTTTCTTTTTAATTCTGCGTATAGTTAACCCATAGTACATTGCTCCTACTATAGCTCCTAATATAAATGTAGAAATTAGTAAAACAGCCAACGAAAGCTCTAACTCCCATAAAAATAAAGTAAAGTGAACTGACTCAGCATTCTGTACAGAAAAAACAACAACCAAAATGGCTAAAAGCATCAATATCCAAAAAGAGTTTTTCATACTTAACGATTTATTTTTAACAAAACGATTCTGCTAAATACTAATTGATATAATTAAGGTATGCATGCAACATTTAATTAACCTTTTTCAAAAATCTGTTTTTCCTTAAATAAATCCAACCTTTTTTATTAATATCTCTCGACAATAAAACTCTTTCAACTTTACCAATAATATGATTCTCCGGTAAAAATCCCCAAAAACGACTATCAAAAGAATGAGGTCGATTATCACCCATTACCCAATAATAATTCATTTTAAAAGTGTACTTTGATACTTGTTTATTATTGATCAGGATTTCATCTCCATCTACTTTTATCTTATTTTGCTCAAACACCTCAATAATTCGTCTATAAAATTGTAAATTATCTAGAGTCAAATTTATTGTTTTCCCCCTTTTGGGAATATAAATATGCCCCATATGATGCATATTCCAAAGCAAATGACTGTTAAAAGGAAAAACCAAAGGATCTGGAAGGTTTTTTAACATATAATCCGGAGAAACGCCATTTGTTTTAAATTTAATTCTATCGTAATCTTTTTCTAATAACTCCCAAGTAATTCCTTTATCTGTTTTATGCTCACTATAAGGACTTATTTTTTCCTTTTTTAAGAATTGAATATCCCTATTATTTACAATATATCTATCTACAGAATGATTAGCATATTTTATAAGTCTTCCATTAGCATAAAACTTTCCATTTGCAATAAGAATAGAATCCCCAGGTAAACCAAACAACCTTTTTACAAATCGGGGCCTATTCCCAACCTTATAAAATCGTAAATTATCTTTCTGCTGATTATTTTCCAACTCAAGCTTACCTTCTCCATATAAACGCTTTAAGTAATGATAACTTTCTGTTGGTCTAGTTTTTAGCAAAGTATCTCCTTCTGGAAAATTAAAAATAACAATATCTCTATAATCTAATTTATTAACACCTTTACTTCTTCTATAATTTTTAGCTTTATTAACTCCATGTCTCGGCCCCGGAATCAACTTATTTACCAAAAGTATATCACCAACTTGCAGTGATTGGTTCATCGAAGAGGTTTGAAAAGTATATATACCAATAAAATTTCTCTGAACAAAAGTAAGTACCCAAAGTGCCAAAAGAACGGCTATCCCCCATTCTAACAAGACAAATAATCTTCCTAATTTATCTTTAAAATAAATAGAATATATATTGTAAAAAGACTTTTTTCTAACAGAATCGATAAGTAGTGCAATAAATACAAATGGCAATAAACTTTTAGACCATATACCTAAAATAAACAATAATACTCCTACCGTAAGTTTTATAGTATTCTTTTTACTCATGTTTTAAAACAAAAAAGCAGGATCAGAAAAAAATCTGCTCCTGCCTTCAAAATTATAAATATTTTTACTCGTTAACCACCCATTTAAAGAATCGGTTAAATCGGATTCTCCCTCCAAATAATGATTTATCTTTATTTAAGGACAACCATACTAAAATAGGACGACCAACTACATGATCCTCAGGAACAAAACCCCAATATCTTGAATCCGCTGATAAATGACGATTATCTCCTAACATAAAGTAATAATTCATTTTAACAGTATATTCGGTTGTCTTATCCCCGTTTATATATATTTCTCCATTTTTTACATCCAGCTTATTTCCTTCATATGCAGTTATTATACGATCGTATAAAACCAGATTTTTTATATCTAATTGTAAAACATCGCCCTTTTTAGGTATATACAAAGGTCCATAATTATCCCTTGTCCACATATAGTCTGCACTGTAAGGCCAAACATCAGGCATTTGGGTAGAATCAACTTTTTCCTCATCCATCACCATTTGACGTATAAACGGAAAAGTTTTCATCTTTTCGGCTTTCTCTTCTGTTAATGGGAAACGATAAGCATTTTGACCTAATCTACTGCTTTCTGCATCTGCATTTGAAATCTCCAATTTATCCAAGAACCTCTGATTAAATTGGGTTCCGTCAGTTAAAATATTATACCAATGTTGCAATCCTTCAGGATCTTCCGCTTTTTTTCCATTAAGATATACTTGATTATGACGCATCTCAAAAGTATCTCCAGCAATGGCTACACATCTTTTTACATAATTATCTCTTCTATCAACAGGTCGGTATATTACCTCACCATAAAATTCTGGATTAAGATATATTTGCTCCTTACCAATTTCTCTTATTCTCTGCAACCTTTCCCATTGACTTGCATTTTCATAACCAGCCATTAGTTTTTTATTGCCATATATACGACCTATTCCTTTTCTATAAGATTCAACATAAAAATCTGGATTAGGGTATTTAACCGGAACCGTATCTCCTGTTGGAAAATTAAATACAACAATATCGTTATTTTCCACTTCTCCAAAACCCTTTAACCTACGATAATCCCACTGAGGCCATTCGATATAAGACTTAGTATTTAGGATGGGTACTGTATTTGATAATAAAGGAAAAGATAATGGTGTATTTGGAATACGTGGTCCATAACTAACTTTACTTACAAATAAATGATCGCCAACTAATAAAGACTTTTCTAATGAAGGTGTAGGAATTTTATAGTTTTGAAACAGAAACAAATTTATAAAATACACTGCTACCAATGCAAAAATTAATGCATCAAGCCACTCTATCCAAGCTTTTGGCTTTTTTCCGTCTTTTGTTCGCTTCCAAAAATCCCAAGGTACCTTTTTGGTGATATAGATATCAAAAATTACGGCAACTCCTGGTAATAACCAGAAATTTCCAACCCAAATAACCCATAATATATATACTAGAGCTGCAATAGAGAACCTAATCCATTTTGATATTGATAATTTCGGCATAATAATATTTTGTTTAGTTAAAATTTAAGCATATCACTCATTCCCAGAAAACCTTTGTTTTTTGCTGTAAATTCTGCAGCTAAAACAGCTCCTAAAGCGAATCCTTTGCGTGATTTTGCGCTATGGTGAATTACAATTTCATCAACAGGTGAATCATATTTAACAGTGTGTATCCCTGGCACTTCATCCCTTCTAAAGGCTTCAATATATATTTGGTCGCTATTTGCTTTTTCTCCTTCTACCCAACTACTTTTACGATCTAAATTTCCAATAATGCCCTCTGCTAAAGTTATAGCTGTACCACTTGGACTATCTTTTTTATGAATATGATGCGTTTCTTCCATAGATACATCATAATCAGCAACCCCATTCATCAACTGAGCCAACTTTTTATTAATCTCGAAAAATATGTTTACCCCAACACTAAAGTTCGATGCATAAAAAAAGGTTTGACCATTGTTCTCACATTGATTTTTAATTTCATTCAATTTATCAAGCCAACCTGTTGTTCCTGAAACAATTGGTGTGTTTCGCTTAAAACACTCCAAAAAATTATTATATGCAGCCTCAGGCATAGTAAATTCAATAGCCACATCGGCATTAGCAAAGCCTTCACTATCAAAAGTATCTTCACTTTGCATATCTATTTTAGCAGTTATTGTATGTCCTCGTTCAATGGCAATTTTTTCAATTTCCTTGCCCATTTTTCCATAACCAATCAACGCAATATTCATGGTGTAATAATATTTGATTTAAGTATAAAGATAAAGGTCTAAATAAAAAGTTTACAATAATCCGAAACGCTTTAACTTAACATTAACTTCTTAAAGTTTATACCAATATCCCAATGATATTAGCATTATTCCTAATTATTGAAAAACAAATATAAAAAAGATAGTTAGATATTGGCTGTTAGGTAATATGGTTTCTATAAAACAAATAAAGGCAGAAATAACTTTCTGCCTTTATAAAAATAAGTTGTAATCACTTTAGCTTGCAGCCATTGCTTTTTGCACAACAGCTTTAAAAGCTTCAGGATGATTAACAGCTAAGTCAGCTAAAACTTTTCTGTTAATTTCAATATTTTTCTTAGTCATCATACCCATTAATTTAGAATATGAAACTCCTTCGATACGGGCAGCTGCATTAATTCTTTGAATCCAAAGAGCTCTAAACTGACCTTTCTTTCTTTTTCTATCGCGATATGCGTAAGTTAATCCTTTTTCGTAACCATTTTTGGCTACCGTCCACACGTTCTTTCTTCTTCCAAAGTAACCTTTAGTTTGCTTTAGAATCTTTTTTCTTCTTGCTCTTGAAGCAACAGCATTTACTGATCTTGGCATTTCTTCTTTTTTTAGAATGATTAGCGTCCTGCTCTATCAGGATCTTTAGGCTAACTTCATTCGGTTAATTAATTTAAACTAGTTTTTTACTTACTACTTCATGTTCAATAACAACTTAACGTTGCTTTCGTCTGATTTATGAACAAGTCCAGCGTAAGTAAGATTTCTTTTTTGCTTTTTAGTCTTTTTAGTTAAAATGTGACTTTTAAAAGCATGCTTTCTCTTGATCTTACCACTTCCAGTGATTGTAAAACGCTTTTTAGCACTGGAATTCGTCTTCATCTTTGGCATTGTACTATTATTAAATTGGTTTATATAATTGAAGCTTACTTTTTAACTTTTTTAGGTGAAAGGAAAATTATCATCCTTTTACCTTCAAGCTTTGGAAGCTGTTCAACTTTTCCAAATTCTTCTAAGTCCTGAGCAAATCTTAATAATAATATTTCGCCTTGTTCTTTAAATAAAATAGAACGTCCTTTAAAAAAGACATAGGCCTTTACTTTTGCTCCCTCCGAAAGAAATTTTTCTGCATGCTTAAGCTTAAAGTTGTAATCATGATCATCTGTATTAGGTCCAAACCTAATCTCTTTTACAATCACCTTTACAGCCTTTGATTTAAGCTCTTTTTGCTTTCGTTTTTGTTGATACAAAAACTTTTGATAATCCGTAATTTTACATACAGGTGGATCAGCTTTAGGAGAAATCTCTACTAAATCTAACTCCAATTCATCAGCCATCTTTATTGCTTCAGAAGTGGAATATATTCCTGGATTTTCAATGTTGTCACCAACGAGTCTCACCTTAGGAATTCTAATTTCGTTATTTACACGAAATTCTTGCGAATCCCTTTGATTTTGTTGAAATCGACTACCTGGTTTTTTTCTATTTAGTGCTATCTTTAAATCCTCCTTATAATTAAATTAATACTAATTATTCGAATCAATTGTTGAAAGTTGATTTTCAACTTCCTTGTTTATCAACCCCGCAAATTCTTCAATTGTCATTGCTCCTTTATCTCCATCCCCCTGCTTACGCACAGAAACTGTATTTGTTTCAGCTTCTTTTTCTCCAACAATTAGTAGGAAAGGTATGCGTTTTAGCTCATTATCTCGAATTTTACGGCCGATTTTTTCATTACGATCGTCTAAAACGGTGCGAATATCGCAATTATTCAGGACATTTGAAACTTTTTTTGCGTATTCGTTATATTTTTCACTAATTGGCATAATAACAACTTGCTCAGGAGTTAACCATAACGGGAATTTTCCAGCTGTATGTTCAATTAAAACAGCCACAAAACGCTCCATACTTCCAAATGGTGCACGGTGAATCATTACAGGACGGTGTTTAACCCCGTCACTCCCCATGTATTCTAACTCAAAGCGTTCTGGTAAGTTATAATCTACCTGTATTGTTCCTAATTGCCATTTACGTCCAATAGCATCACGAACCATAAAATCAAGCTTAGGACCATAAAATGCAGCTTCTCCATGTTCTACAATAGTATTCATCCCCTTTTCTTCGCAAGCTTCAACGATAGCTTTTTCTGCTTTTTCCCAATTTTCGTCTGATCCAATATATTTACTAGTATCTTCTTTATCTCTTAAAGACACCTGAGTAACAAAATCCTTAAAATCAAGCGCCTTAAAAATATAAAGAATGATATCTATTACTTTTTTAAATTCATCTTTTAACTGATCCGGACGACAAAAGATATGAGCATCATCCTGGGTAAATCCTCTAACTCTTGTTAGACCATGTAACTCACCACTTTGCTCATAGCGATATACTGTTCCAAACTCAGCCATTCTTATAGGTAAATCTTTATAAGAAACTGGTTTAACCTTAAAAATCTCACAATGATGAGGACAGTTCATTGGTTTTAACAAGAACTCCTCTCCTTCCGCCGGAGTATTAATCGGTTGAAATGAATCTTTACCATACTTAGCATAGTGACCCGATGTAACATACAAGTCTTTATTCCCAATATGTGGCGTAATTACCTGTTGATAACCATATTGCAACTGAACTTTCTTTAAAAAATTCTCTAAACGCTCCCGCAACTTAGCTCCTTTAGGTAACCATAATGGTAATCCTTGTCCTACTCTTTGTGAAAAGGCAAAAAGTTCAAGTTCTTTACCTATTTTTCTATGATCTCTTTTTTGAGCTTCTTCAAGCTTTACCAAATACTCTTCCAGGAATTTTTGTTTAGGAAAAGTAATACCATATACACGAGTAAGTTGCTTTCTGGTTTCATCTCCTCTCCAGTATGCACCTGCAATGCTCAGTACCTTTACTGCCTTTATAGATTCAGTAGAAGGTAAGTGTGGCCCGCGACATAGGTCGGTAAACTCCCCTTGCTTATAAAAAGTAATGGTACCATCTTCCAGCTCATTAATCAACTCTAATTTATACTCATCCCCCTTTTCGTTAAAGTACTCCAGAGCCTCTTCTTTACTTACCTCGGTGCGAACATACCCACTTTTCATTTTAGCTAACTCTTTCATTTTAGCTTCAATCTTAGGTATATCAGCATCACGAATTACTTCCCCATCACCTGGATCTACATCATAATAAAATCCATTTTCGATAGATGGACCAATTCCAAATTTGGTACCAGGGTACAAAGACTCAAGAGCTTCTGCCATTAAATGAGCTGAAGAATGCCAAAAAGCATGCTTCCCTTCTTCATCTTCCCATTTAAATAACTTGATAGATGCATCAGAATTTATAGGACGCGTAAGATCCCAGGTTTCACCATTTACTGAAATTGATAAAACCTCTTTAGCTAACCGAGGACTAATGCTCTTAGCTATTTCTAGACCGGTAACACCCGATTCATATTCTCTTACACTATTATCTGGTAAGGTTATTTTAATCATATTATTAATACTTTATAGATCATTGGGCTTAGATTATACGAACACCATCGTCCCAATTATCTGTTATTAATTTACAATTTGTAATGAACGAGCAAAGATAAAAAAGTAATCTGAAATTTACCCTTCTCCCAAAACCAAAGTCGCGATATTTCAATTGCGACTTTAGTATATTTTTTGCTGAATTACCGTATTAGTTATAACCTAAGGTAATTCAAAAGAGAAAGTCTATTGTTTAATGATTTTCGAAACTGGCAAGCCATCGATACTAATGATATAAATTCCTCTCGGCAACTCACTTACATTCACAAATCCATCCAAGTTTTTCAATAATTTAGTTATCATTCTTTTACCTGAGATAGAAGTTATCTCAACTGTTTTTCCTATTAAGATATTTTCAACTTTAAGGCATAAATTATTCATTACCGGATTTGGATATATCAAAATTGCATCCGCATATTTGTTATTGATACCCACATATTCTTCCCATTTTACATATAAAGTAATGGATTCCAAAGGTGCGTCTACCTTGTCTCCTACATTGTAGTCAACACCTGTACCGTCAGGCTTTGTATTCCAACAAACAAAACGGAATTCTGGTTTATGCAGGTATCCCTTACCTGGTAATGTAAACTCTTCGCTTATATCTAATGTTATATCTCCAGGAACTTCACCGACCTCATTTCCATTTCCATCAAAAGTAATAGTTACAGGCGCTATTTTTGTATAATATGCAACTCTTCCATTTGTAATTTCTTCTCCTGCATTATAAACATTACCTTCATTATCAAAATAATGCTCAAATGTTGAATTAGCATGTATTGGTAAAACATACGGCTCAACACCTTCATAATACCGATTAAAGGCATTTTTACCGATATATAAAATATCACTATTAGCTTCAAATGTTATGCAACTTGAAGTTTCATTATCATCTTGAAATAACTGATTAGCATAAAACGCCATATCGTCCACCCTCTGAACATTACTCGGAATATTAATTTCCTTAAGTCTATTATAACTAAACGATTCTCTACCAATATGTTTTAAGGTACTTGGAAGAATAACAGCATCTAATTTATTGCTCTCAAAAGTGTTGTCTCCAATATATTCCAATCCTTCAGGTAATTTCAACTCTTGAATTCCTTTATTCTCAAATACACCTGTCTCCTTATCTGAAATTCCGATAATATCTACCATTTCCATTACAAACATCCTCTCAGGTATCTCTATTACTTTATGATCGAAATTATATAAACAACTATCAATATAACCATCTACAATTGTAACATCAGCATAGGTTAAGGTATAAGGTATATCAACGTAATAACAATGATAAAAATCTGTCACTTCTTTACCTTCTTCATACTCATTTCTGTCCTCATCTTTATATAAATTGAAATTATAAGTTTTGTTGGTAGGCAATTTAAAGGATTCTACAGTATTTTCACTTCCTTTAAAAGCACTATAACCAATGTACAAGATATCACTATTGTCAGCTAAATTGATTTCATTAAACTGATTACCATAAAACGCATAATCTCCAATTGAAAGTATACTATTTGGAATAGTAATCGTTTTAATATCATTATCATAGAATGCTCTTTCACCAACTCTCCACAATGCATTTGAAATAGTGATGTCAATTATCTCATTAAATTTAAATGCATTTTCTCCAATGTGAGTTAGTACAACAGGGAATCGTACGCTTCTGATTGCATTACCTTCAAAAACACCCGTTTCTCCAGGTTTGTCGGCAATACCTTGAATGTATTCACCATCTAATTGCTCTGGTATAACAATATCTTTGTTCGCAAAATCATACGAACAACTTACAATTCTGCCATTCTCAACCTCAACATCATCATCATTTAATGTGTAGGGTATGCGGCTATAGTAAACTCTCGAAAAGTCTGACATCCTATAGTCAGGCTGATAACTATTCGCCATATCATCAAAATAGTCAGTAAAACCATCGTTGGCATGAGTTGGCAAAACAACATGTTCTAAATCGGAGTTGTTACTCCAGGCATATTGCTCAATTGTTAATATATTGCTGTTTTCCTCGAAAGTCACTTCTGCTATATGGTTATTGTTAAATGCACTCTTCCTAATATATTCAACAGAATTAGGAATGTTGACTTTTGTTATTTTATTAGACTCAAAAGCTCCCATGCCAATCTCTTTTAAACCATCTTTTAATTCAACTTCACTTAGTCTATTCGCGAAGAAAGAATAGCTACCGATGTGTTCTAAGGCACTTGGGAATACTACTTTAACAATTCCCTTGTTGCTAAATATAGCTTCAGAAGTAAATCCTGTTCCTTTTATTCCAATAACAGTCTGATCGTCTAAAGTTTCAGGTATTGTTATAGATTTTGCTTTAAAATCGTAACTACATGAAACGATAACTCCGTCTTCAACTACTACATCTTCTGAAGTTAAAGTATAAGATAAGTTGGCTTGATAAGTAATATGAAAATGAGAGATAGATGCACCTTCTAGATAAACATCACCTTCACTACTCTTATAATTTATAAAGCTTGAACTTGCATGAGTAGGAAGTTGAATCTGTTCTAAGTTATAATTACTCGCAAAGGCATTTTTTCGAATAACGTAAAGGTTGCTATTCGTTTCAAACTTCACATTTTGTAACCGACTGCTTGAAAAAGCACAAGTATTTATAACCTCTACACTTGCCGGAATATTTAAATTATATAAGCTTGTATTATCGAATGCATAAGCCCCAATATACTTTATAGTATTTGGTAATTGTAAGGATACAATCTGTTTATCTTTAAAAGCTCCTTGGTTGTAATCCTTATCACTAATTCCAACAACCATTTCTCCAGCTAAAGTTTCAGGAATTATAATTGACATATATTTATCATTCACAAAACAGGTATCAATATATCCATCAACCATCTTAACATCATCATCAGTCAAAGTGTAAGGAATATTGGCTACAACCAAACAATCTGCGCAACTGGTCATATCTCCTACGGCAAAAACACCTGAACCATTTAAGTAATTAATCAACTTGCTATTGCTATGGGTAGGTAAATTAAAGCCAGTCAGTTCCTCTGCATTATATTCAAAAGCAAATGGTTCTACATAACGCAAATTGGTATTATCCTCAAAAACAACAGTACTCAGCTTATTAATTGAAAATGCACTGTAACCAATAGTTTCGATACTTTGAGGTACGAATAATTCTCCTTTAAGATTATTACTCCTAAAGGCGTAGCCTTCAATATTTTTAATAGTTGCAGGCAGAATTATCTCTTCTAATTCATTATTCTCAAATGCTTTTTCCCCAATTAATTCAAGAAGTGTTGGCAGTTGTAAGAATTCTAATCCTTTATCGTAGAATACCTCACCGTCAATAGCAATTACCGTTTGCCCATCCAAAACATCAGGAATTACAATATCCTTATTAGAAAAATCATAAGAACAACTTTTTAATTTCCCTTCTTCGACAACAACATCTTCATCTGTTAAAGTATATGGAAAACGAGATCTATAACTTAGAGTAAAATCCTTAATCTTATCTCCTGCTTCATATTCCATATCGGATGTGTCTAAATAATATTTAAACGATGGCAATGCATTTGCAGGTAATATAATGTCTGTAAGCTCATTATTATAATTAAAAGCCCATGAACCAATATATGAAAGAAAAGAGTTCTCGAGGAAAACAACACTTTTTAATTTATTGGAGTAAAATGCATAAGATTCAACAACCGAAATACTATTAGGAAGTTCTAATTCCTGCAACTGGTTCTTTTCAAAGCTATGACGTCCTATATATTCTATACCTTCTGGTAAATCAACTCTCGTTAAATGATTGGAAGAAAAAGCACTGTTTTCAATTCTTTTTATTGAAGGAGGTAATTGTACCGACCTTAAACCTTTACCTGAAAAAACAGATGTTCCAATACCTGTAACAATTTGTCCATCTAATTGGGTCGGGATAATAATATCTTTGAAATACGAATTGTAAGTGCAGCTTGTGATTACTCCATCAACTACCTCTACATCATCATCTGTAAGTTGGTAAGTAACTCTCGCAAAGTACTCATTTGTAAAATCAATTATTTCATCGGCTGGAGCAAATATATTACCCTCTGTGTCGTAATAATTAACAAAATCAGGCTGCTGATGCGAAGGCATTGCAATGCTTGTTAAAAGAATAGTACTTGCATTAAAAGCGGATAAGCCAATATGCTGAATGTTACTACTAGCTGCAAATTCAACCGAAGTTAATGGGTTACCGTAAAAAGCTTCCTCTTCTATAATTTCAGCACTTGAAGGAATGTTTAATGCGGATATATTATTCCCATAAAAACACCTGTGTCCAATTTGTGTTATGGTAGAAGGCAAATCAATGGCAATAATATCGTTAGAGTAAAATACCTGCTCCTTAATTTCCGATAAACCTTCTGGCAAACTCAAAGTTCTAATGCCTTTATATTTAAAATCATTTCCAGCAATTGCTATTACTTCTTGCCCATCTAAATAAGATGGAATTATAATATCTTTATATTCAAAAGAATAACTACATTTTATTATCACTCCATCCTCTACCTCAACATCATTATCGTTTAAGGTGTATGGAATATCAGCATAGTAACTTTTTGTAAAATCAGTTATTTTGTCTCCTGCCTCATAACCTACATTACTGATATCGTAATATTTTTTGAATTTAGCATTTGAATGAGTGGGAAAAGTAATTTCTGCCAAATTAGAATTACTTTCAAAAGCATCTTCTTGTATAATTTCTATTTGGCTATTTTCTTCAAAAAAAACAGAATTTAAACGGTTGAATTTAAATGCGGCTTCCTTAATGGATTTTACCGACTTAGGAATGGTTAAGGATATGATACTATTAGAATACAAAGCCCCTGATCCAATATATTCAAGGGAAGCAGGTAGATTAATTCCTATCAGCCCTTTAAAACTTAAGCTATTAACATCACTGTAGTCTCTGTCGGCTAATCCAATTACCGTTTGACCATTTAATGAAGAAGGAATAGTTATAAATTTTTTTCCATCGGGGATAGTACAATTTTTAATATAACCATTCTCTATTTCAACATCTTCATCATTAAGGGTATAAGGAGCATTTGTAAAATAGCTTCGTGTAATATTAGTAATCACATCACCTACATCATATGTTGTCCCATCAATAGTTAAATACGATATAAAACTAGGATTTGCATGCGACGCTAAGGTTATCTTCAACTCATCTTGCTGATGATCAAACGCATAAGCTTCAATCACTTCAATATTACTATTCTCGGCAAAAACAACATCTTTTAAAAAGTAAATACCAAAAGCGTACTGTTTGATAGTTTTTACTGCTGAAGGAATGGTAAGGGAAGTTATACCATTATCGTTAAACTCATAGAAAGCGTATTCTCCAACATATTCTAGGGTATTAGGCAACTCCAAACTTGTTATTCCTTTATAGTAAAATACACCTGTGTTCCAGGAATCTCCGTCTGTAATACCTATAACAGTTTGTCCATCTAAAGTTTCAGGAATAACAATATCGGTTAATTCAAAGTTATAGCTACAACTTTGTATATAACCATCTAACATTACAACATCATCATCAGTTAAGGTATATGGAATTAGAGACCTAACTTTTTTGTCTAAATTTTCCACAACATCTCCTGGCTGATAGATTGTTCCATCTGTTAGTATGTAACCCTGAAAATCTGAATGAGCATTAGTTGGAAAAGTTATTGTAGAATTATAATAATTACTAAAACAATTAAACGCATCATCTCCAATTTTAATTATATTACTCAATGGTTCAAAAGTTACATTAATATTGTCATTTCTACAAAATGATCGAATACCTATTGTTTTAACTGATTTGGGTATTGTAATATTTCGCATCCAATTGTTAGAAAAACTATAATCCCCTAAAGTTTCGAGTGTATTGGGCAATGTAAGGTTTCTTATTTGTTTTGAGTAAAATACACCTTCTCCGTCCGATGAACTTGCAATTCCTGTTACTGTTTGCCCATCTAACTCTGAAGGAATAATCAGGTTTTTAAATTTAAAATCGTAACTACAGCTGGTTATTACTCCATCTACGACCTCCACATCTGCATCTGTTAATATGTAATTAACATAAGCAGAAATCTCTAATGATAAATCGGTAATAGTTTCACCCTCGTTATAAGAGTTTCCTTTATTATCGTAATAATGACTAAAACCGTTTGTATCATTTGTTGGTAATAGAAAAGAAGTCAGCTCTGAATTATCTGTAAAACATCCCTCCTCAATTTTTAAAAGCGAGCAATTACCTGCAAAAACAACACTAGTTAATTTATTATTCTCAAAAGCATAGTCACCAATCATCTCAATACCAGCAGGCATAGAAATTTTTGAAATTCTATTATATGCAAATGCAGACCCACCTATTTCTTTAATACTCTCTGGCAAAGCAACATCTAATATCCAGTTGGAATCAAAAGCTCCACTTCCTATTTTAGTCAATGATAACGGCAGGTTTACAGAATAAATACTATTACTTCTGAAAGTGTATTCACCGATATACTCAAGGCTTTCCGGAAATTCTACATTCCTAATACCTTTACTATAAAACACACCTGTGTTCCAGGAATCTCCGTCTGCAATACCTATAACTGTTTGTCCATCCAGTATTTCAGGAATAATGATATTAACAACATCGAAACTATAAGAACAGCTGGTAATTACCCCATCTACTACTTCTACATCTTCATCCGATAAGGTATAAGGAGAGTAAGCATAAATATAGGTCTGAAAATCAACCTCATCTCCCGGATAATATTTGGTATTTTCTGAATCTAAATAATATTTGAAATTTGGGTTGCTGTTTGAAGGCAAAGTATATCTTCGGTTATCTATCTCACCTTCTGCTAAATAAGCCATATCGCTAATTTCCTCTATCTGGCTATTTGCTTCAAAAAGGATATTGGTAAGAAAGTCCGTATCAAAAACTCTACTGCCAAGCTCTACTATAGAACTAGGTATGGTCACGGAGGATATGTCTGTTCCACCAAATGCACGATCGCCAATATGGGTAATTCCATTAGGCAAAACAACCGAAGTATAATTGTTTAGGAAAAAAGCATCCCTGCCAATTGTTTTAAGATTTGCGGGAAGTTTTAGTTCATTCAACTGCCACCCCCTAAAAGCCTCTTTTCCTATATGCTCTAAAGTATTTGGTAAAACAACAGTTTCAATGCCTTTAGAAATGAACGCTTTTTCTCCAATTCCAATCACTGTTTGTCCGTCCAGAACATCTGGAATAATAATATCCTTGTTACTAAAATCGTAGCTACAGCTTTCAATATAGCCATCAACAACTTCAACATCATTATCTGTAAGCGTGTAAGATTGCGCTATGGCTGCAAATGGTAGTAACAATATCAGCCACATAAAGTAGAATTTATACATTTATTAAATATTTGTCGAAAGTTTAGCTATAAAAAATTGATCCCCATCAATACATTATGTTAATGCACTAAACTAATCGTAGGTTAATTGGTGAAAAAATATAACTTTGACTTTAACGGTAAAATTTTCCAAAGGTTATAGTGTTAATCCATTTAACATTAAATTTTTATCCCTAGATATTAATTGGCAGGCACAAAGTATAATATTTAAGCTACTCCACATTACAAACACTTTTTTACACACCTAAAAAATGAGCAATAAGGATACTATATTTTAACAAAGTTAGTCGCTTCATCCTGTAAGATAAGTAGTAATGAAGCGAAATTGTTATTAGAAAATATGGAGTATAAACACCTTTTAATAAACATTTCAGCAAGGTAAACAATGCAGGTTAAATCCAAATCCTTCTATAAAAAAGAATTATGGTAATCACTAAAAATTGTTCATTTCCCAAATAACTGCATTATTTTCAAAATTAAATTCCTCATTTACACAAGTAAACTTCAGTATTAATTTTCAAAAGCTTTGCTATTTGTCAAAGCATTCATTTTTATTAAAGGTCACCCTATTCCTTTTTTTAAATTTTAAACAACAATTCGCCACCTTCAATAATCTGTTGGTGAGTTATAGTAAAATCATCTAATTTCTCACCATTCAACAACACTTCTTCAATTAAAACATTTCCTTCTCCGAAGTTTTCTGTTTTAATTTCAAACGTCTTTCCATTTGGCAAATTGAATGTTGCTTGTTGCATCCATGGTGAAGTAATGTGATAAATACCATCAGCTGGATTAACAGGATACATTCCCATTGCTGACATCACTAACCATGCTGACATCTGTCCACAATCTTCATTTCCACAATAACCATCTGGTTTATCTGTGTACTGAGATTCAATAATCTGACGCACCATCTTTTGAGTCTTCTCAGGCTGTCCAATCTGATTAAATAAATACGCCACATGATGACTAGGTTCATTTCCGTGTGCATATTGACCAATCATTCCAGTTGAAAAAATAGGTAACTCATCATTGGGATCGTCATAATAAGTAAACATGGAATCCAACTTAGCTGCAAAAACTTCCTTTCCTGTTATTTCAATCAATCCTGGAATATCGTGCTGTACATGCCAGAAATATTGCCATGCATTACTTTCGCAAAATAACTCTGTGTATTCTTTTGGAATGAAATGCTTAATAAATTTACCATCTTTACCCTTAGGCCTCATGAAAGTACTTTCTTTGTCGTAATGATTTCTCCAATTATCAGCTCGTTTACTGAAATATTTAAAATCATCATCTTTACCTAAAGCTTTTGCAAAAACAGCAATACACCAATCATCATAAGCGTACTCCATGGTTTTAGATACACTCCAATGCCCGTGCTTATCATCATCCATAGGTACATAACCATATTTTTTATAATCAGGTAAACTCCACGCATTACTCATTGCTGTTGTTTTACATGCCTCATAAGCTTTTTCTGCATCCATTAGTATACCTTTAAAGTAGGCATCCACAATTACTGGAACAGAGTGATAACCTATCATCATATTCGTTTCATTTCCTGCAAAGCTCCATACTGGTAATAATCCAACCTCATCAAAATGACTCATAAATGAAGCTACCATATCTTCTACCCTATCCGGTGCAACAATAGTATATAAAGGATGAGCTGCTCGATAAGTATCCCATAATGAAAATGTCTCCAGCTTCTCGTAGCCAGCAGCTTGGTGCATTTCTCCTTCAGCGCCTTTGTACCACCCATCAACATCTGAATGTAACGAAGGTGTTAAAAAACAATGGTATAGATTGGTATAAAAAACAGTTTTTTGATAGTCTGAACCAACAATATCAATAACATTTAATTGCTTTTCCCATTTTGCATTGGCATCGGCACGAGTTTTATCAAAATTCCAATGATTACATTCTGCTGCTAAGTTTTTCTTAGCCCCTTCTATTGAATAAGTTGAAAGAGCTACCTTTATCAACACCTCATCATTATCCTGAGTAGCAAATATAATTTCTGCTTTCGTCTTTTTTGCCTTTACTTCTTTATCTTTAACCTTATCAACACCAATATAAAAGTCAATATCTTTAATTGGCTTCGAGAATTTCATTACAAAATGCTCTCGCTGATCTGGGGCCCAACCTACTGAATAGCGATATCCTACAATTGTATTTTCATCTTCTAATTTAAGATATGTCTCAGTTGGCTCATCCCAATTTAGTTTGTATCCTAAATCAATTAATATTTTAGATGCCTCATCTTTAGGAAATGTATATCGATGAAAACCGACTCTTTCTGTAGTTGTCAACTCTGCTTTAATTCCAGAACTTAATAAGTCAACAGAATAATAACCCGGTGAAGCTGATTCTTTGTTGTGATTAAACATCGAATATGGTCTAAACTCTATACTTTCCGGCCATAAATCCTTATTAAACCTACTGTTATATGGCATCAACAAAATATCATATAAATCTCCTGCTCCTGTTCCGGTTAAATGTTTATGACTAAAACCGGTAATAGTTGAATCTTGCCAAAAATATCCGGCAATTCTATCCCAACCCGGCAAACCGTTATCCGGACTTAACTGAACCATTCCGAATGGCACAACAGCGCCAGGGTACGTATTACCAGGTCCATCTGTTCCGATGAAAGGATCAACATATTTAGTTAACTTATATGTAACTTTTTCTGTCTGTTTTGCAGTTGGTTGACAAGCAATAAGTAAGCTTACCAAAACCGATGAGACTATAAATATTCGATTCATTTTTAAACAATAGATTATTAGAAACTGTTTAAGTTTTATGCTTCGGTTTATTTTGGCGACTTAAGCCCTCATATTTCTGCAAAATTTCTTTAAATAGCGATGCTATTCGCATCAATTTTGGCTCATCTGAGAACTTAATTCTCTCAAAATAACTCACAAAAACAAAATTTAAACAGTTTCTTAGATTTTAGACAATAGAATGTTTTACAACCAAAGTATAAGTAACTCCTCTAATCTAAACACTAATAATCTGACAATTAAAACTTAACAAATTATTCCCTAGAGGTAGTTTGTATGAAATTACAGATAATAATATTTCTAATCTAAATTGAATTATTCTTCAACCACTCAATGATTTCCGGAATTCTTCCAAAAGCTAACCCTACAACTGTATCGGCAGCCCCATAGTATACTGCTACTTTACCTTCTTCATCGTGTAACGAAGCACAAGGAAAAATAACGTTAGGAACATCTCCATTCATTTCATAATCCATTGCTGGAGCTAATAAATATGGCTGGCTCCTGTATAACAATTTATCCGGTTGTTCTAAATCAAGCAATGCAGCTCCCATTGAGTATCTATACCCACTACATGTTTGAATAACTCCATGGTAAAAAAGTAGCCAACCTTTATCTGTTTTAATTGGAACTCCTCCTGCTCCAACTTTAAGACATTGCCATGCACTATCTTCAAATGGAGTTACTTTTAATACAGTACGATGCTCTCCCCAGAATTTCATATCCGGACTATAACTCAAAAATATATCTCCAAAAGCAGTATGTCCGTTATCACTTGGGCGACTTAGCATACAATATTTTCCATTAATTTTTTCAGGAAAAAGAACTCCATTGCGATTAAAAGGTAAAAATGCATTTTCACATTGAAAAAACTCCTTAAAATCAAAAGTATAGGCTATACCAATTGTTGGTCCATGATATCCATTACACCATGTAACCCAGTATCTATCTTCAATAAATGTAACACGAGGATCATATTTATACTCAGAGTGTATCATCTCGGTATTACCAGCCTTCATATCAATAGTTTCAGGATTAATTTCCCAATTAACACCATCCTTACTAAAACCTGCATGAATATTCATTTGAACAGCCTTATTATCACAACGAAAAACTCCGGCAAAACCATCTTCAAAAGGAACTACTGCACTATTAAAAATACTGTTTGATGTAGGTGTTTCATAACGTCCGATAATTGGATTTTTTGAATATCTCCACATTACATCTTTACAACCTTCAGGTCTTTCTTCCCAAGGAATATTAACTTTACTTACCATAGCTTTTAGTTTTATTCATTTAATGTCTTTAATTTCTTTTTCTGGATCTTTATATGTAAATGGCACAAATTTAGCGGCTAATAAAGCAGGTATTGTTGCAATCAATACCCATATGAAAAATACTTTATAACCTAACCAATCGCTCACCTGTCCACTAAACATACCTGACGGAATAATGCCCAGATTCATAATGCCTGAAGCAAAAGCATAATGCGCCATCTTGTATTTGCCAGGCGCAATTTGTTGCATCATAAAAAGTATTAACCCAACAAAGCCAAAGCCATAACCAAACCATTCTGTTAAAACCGAAGCATACACCCAGCTTATGTTTCCAGGCCTGAATAATGATAAAAGGAAATAACAAACAAAAGGTATATTAAAGGCAAAAGCCAGATACATCAATGAACGTTTTAAACCACGCTTCGAAATAAAATAGCCCCCAAGCAATGAACCAGCTACGAACGATATACTACCTGCTCCATATACAGATGCAACAGTAGAGGTGTCAAAGCCTAATCCTCCATCAGCAATAGGAGCTTTTAAAAATAAAGGCACAATTTTTAGGGCCAATCCTTCTGCAAATCGATACAAAACAATAAACACTATGTGCCAGATAATAAATTTCTTCTGAAAAAAGGTTCCTATGACTTCAAATAAAGTGCTGAAGCCTTCTTTTAATGTTGAAACCTGATGCTCAGAGCTACCCCCTGATGGCAGCATTTTTAGATGATAAAATCCTAAAATAATCATTAGAACACCACAAGCGACCATAGCCCACATCCAGGCAGTTGCGGGTCCCATCGTTTTACTTAATTCACCTGCCAGATAGGCAAAACCTGACATAGACAAAAATTTGGCAATATTGTAGGCTGCCCCCTGCCAACCAATGTATTTCGCTTGGGCCTCACTGGACAAAGCATTAATATAGACACCATCGGTAGCAATATCGTGTGTAGCACCACTAAATGCTAATATAGCAAAGAAGGCAATGGAGTATTGAAAAAACGATGGAAGCTGAAGTGAAAAAGCTACAAACATTAATGAGATACCTGTTATCCATTGCGTTATTAATACGAAATATTTCTTGGTTTTAAACATTTCCAATAAGGGACTCCAAAAAGGTTTGAAGGTCCAGGGTAATGTGATTAGTGCAGTCCAAAAAGTAATACTGGTATCACTAACACCAAGATCTTCATACATAAGAACTGATGCCATGCTAACTAAGGCAAAAGGTAGCCCCATGGCAAAATATGCTGTTGGAATCCAAAGTACAGGATTCTTCTTTTTATTTCCTTTTTGTATCATTAAGTTTATATCTTTTCCAATTCTTTAATTACACTTTTAATTCTTTCTATGCTCGAAGCCTTAATTTGATTTTCAGGTAAATCTTTGGTTCCATTAAAGCATACTTCACTTCTTGAAAAAACAGGATCTTGCCCATAAACCTCTCTTAAAGAGGCATGAAATGATTTAACGCCTGTTTTAATTGCTAACTCTGAAATATTACGCTCATCTATTCCTCCGCCTGGCATAACCTTAAGTCTATCACCAGCTGTTTTATGTAACTGAGCCAGTAAGTCAACACCTTCAATTGCCTTATTCTTTTGTCCAGACGTTAGTAATCGGGAAACACCCATTGACAATAAAGTCTCCAATGCTAAATGAGGATCTTTACTGTGATCAAATGCTCTATGAAAAGTAATGGGTAGCCCTTTTGCTGCTTCTATCAACCTGCAACATTGATCGTAATTAATGCTTCCATCAGGATTTAATGCTCCAATTACCAAACCATCTGCACCATTAATTGCCGCCTGCTTTATATCTCGAAGCATAATTTCTTCTTCCGTATTATCATAAACGAAGTTCCCTCCTCTTGGGCGAATAAGAACAAAAACATCAATATCAAATAATTCTTTTGCTATTGATATGGTTCCAATTGAGGGAGTAGTTCCTCCTTCTATTAAACTATCACACAACTCAACCCTATCAGCACCTGCTTCATTTGCTGCTTGCACCGACTGTATGTTTGCTGCACATATTTCTAGCTCAAATTGGTTTCTTTTCATAATTTACTTATTGCCAGTAGATATTTCAAGCCTTGCACCTTTTACCACTTCATCATGATTGATGAAAAAAGATTGCAAGGATTCCCCATTTAATTTTTTGCTTTTAATGAAATTACCTTCTCCTCTTTTATGTCTAACAATCTCAAACTTTTTACCTGGATAAAATTGAGAATCTAACTCAATTGATATTTTATCGAAAACAGGGGTTGTTATTGCGTAATTCATATCTCCAGGACATACAGGATATATACCCATATAGCATAAACTACCCAAGCGCTCATTGTTCCACAGTCATCGTTTCCCGGAATACCATCAGGTGTGTTCTTAAAGTATGTATCTATTAATCTCCTGGTTTCTTTTTGCGCTCTCCACTCCTGACCTTTTACATAGTTGAACAAGAATGGATAATGCATATCTGGCTCGTTAGCCATATCAAACAAACCTCCATCAAAAACTTTTTGTAATTTTTTCGAGAATTTTTTACCGCCCCCATTTAGTTTTATCAATCCTTTTATATCGTGCGGAACACCAAAAGAATATTGCCACGCTGTTCCTTCGTGAAAACCATGGACCGGTTCAAAATCTTTTCCTTGCAATGGATCGAAATCTTTTATAAAAGAACCATCTGCTTTTTTAGGACGAAGCATTTTATATTCTTTTTTATCGAAGTAATTTACATATAGCTTTGATTGCTTAATAAACCTCTTATAATCTTTATCTTTTCCCAATTCCCTCGCAAGTATTCCTAAATTCCAGTCAGCTAAATAATACTCCAATGCAATGGATACAGAATTATCATAATCCTCTGTAAAAGGAACATATCCATTCTTTAAATAAAAGTCATTCGTAGTTCTTATCTTATTTTCTTTTTCGGGAGTTGTGGCCGATTTTACCATAGCTTCATAAGCGCTTTCAACATCAAAATCTTTTAAGCCACGTAAATAGGTATCTGTAATAACCGGAAATGCAGGATCACCATTCATGGTATAAGTTTCCGTGCTGTTTAGCTCCCATTTTGGCAACCAGCCACTTTCTTTATACATGTCCACCACAGAACGAACCATATCTAATTGTTTCTCCGGATAAACCAAACTCATTAGCGGATGAAAATTTCTATAGGTATCCCAAAGCGAGAAAACTGTATATCTATTTCTTTCTTTAACCTCACCAATCCCATAATTTTCCATTAAAGGATACTGTCCGTTTACATCATTGATGATATTAGGATGGATATTCATATGATACAAAGCTGTATAAAACACCGATTTTTGATCCTTGGTACCACCTTCAACTTTCACTTTGGAAAGTATAGATTCCCACTCTTGTTTTGCATTTTCTCTTGTTGTAAAAAAGTCAAAGTCGTTTGATTCAAAATCAAGATTTTGACGAGCATTTTCGATACTCACATATGAAATTCCTACTTGCACTGAAATAGCTTCACTTTCGTAAGTTTCAAAAGAAAAATAAGCTCCAATGCTATCTCCTGCCAGTGGATGTAAAAACTTTTCGTAGTATTTGAATTGATTTGAAGTTGCTGACCAATCCTTTTCTGCTTTCATTGCTGGCATCTTTTTAAAAGCTCCAAAGGACTTTGCCGGTTTATTAAATCGAGCTACAAAATAAACAGGACGTTCAGAGTGTCCATGATAGCAGAAATTTCCAGTCATGCGCCATCCTTCAACTTCCTGATTATTTACGATTTTTAAGTAAGCTCCTGATTCATTTGTAAGACTGTTGCCCAAGTCTATCAGGATATTTGACTGCCCCATTGGGAAAATAAACTTACTTAATCCTGTACGTTTTGTCGCAGTAACGTCAGCCTTAATTCCATATCTGTCAATATAACAACTAAAATATCCAGGTTCAGCCCTTTGCCCCGTCATTATTGCTCCATACTCTTTTAAGTTGGCATTAACTTTTCCAGTTGTAGGCATTACCAAAATTACTCCTAAATCAGGACAACCTACACCACTAAGGTTTACATGTGAAAATCCAGTTAAAAATTGATTGTCCCATGAATAAGGTGTCGACCACCAACGTGTATCTTTATCCCATTTATTCTCATCCGAACCAGTTACATTAAACGGCACAACTGAAACCATTCCCTGTGGCACCAGAGCTCCCGGATTTGTTGTACCAAAGTTTGTTGTACCAATAAATGGGTTAACATATTCTGTTGTTTTTTGTGCTTTTGAAATTACACAAATCAAGATGATTAAAACAAAACTCAACAACCTTAAATTAAACACCTTATACCTGTTATTATTTATACCAACTCGGTTCCTTTTCATAAATTCTGTATCAAATAACTTTATCAGATTCTTTATTAATTTTTAGAATTGGAAATAGAATATATTGCATCCAATAAGCTATCTTTTTCTTTTGTATCGTTACTTAGTTCCCAAAACATTATTCCTCCTAGTTTATTATCGATAGCGTAATGAGTCTTTAGTTTAACTGAAGCTGTGTCATCATATGAAAAAAAGATGCTATCTACAGGATTAAATAGATAAGGTGCTTTAGCAACTGGATCCCAATATCTTTTAAAACCGTTCTTATTCTCATACCTCTCCCTTATATCTTGATAAGCACACCAACCGATATAGGAACCGTTATTGGGTTGGTATAAACCATTTTGTTCAGGATTTACCCCTTTCCAAGCTCTACCGTAAAAGGCTGCCCCAATAATAATTTGCTTAGGATTAACACCTTGGTTTATACAAAAATCAACAATACTTTCTACAGAACGTGGCTCGAATTTACGCCCAGATTGAGCCATTTTTTTATTTCGAAGCTTCACATAGTCCATTGCAGGTGTTCCTTCTAAGTCCATTAATTTTATATTTCCTAAAGCTGTATGATGACCTGTGAATGGAGCAGTATGACCTATCTGATCATAAGTCATTACATTCATATAGTCCACATATTTCATTACTTCTGTAAGTTCTACATAATCGTAGTACCTTTTCCAACCAGCTGAAGCGAAAGACAAGGTTTGCTTTCTTTCTAGTTTATCAAGATGCTCTCTCAAGCTTTTCATTAGAAAGGTAAAATTTTGCTTGTCTTCATTGCGGGCTTTTGTTCCTGCACCTGATATCCCTGGATACTCCCAATCCATATCAAGGCCGTCTAAATCATATTTTTTGATAAAACGAATTGCACTTTTTACAAATTTCAACCTACTTTCCTCTGTAAGTGCCATATCGGAAAAACCATCAGCTCCCCATCCTCCGCAAGCAACCATTACTTTTAAGTTTGGGTATTTTTCTCTTTGACCAACCAATTGTTTTAATATCTCACCTGAGTGGGAGGGATTTTGAAACTTCATTTCTCCATCAATCACATTAGTGAATGAAAAGATGATATGACTTAATTGTTTAAGTGGAAGATCACTTGGTGATATACCCTCTTGAGGAACATAATAAGCTAATACAGATATTTTATCAGTATCTGATTTTTTAGTTTTACACGCAATAATTAACAAAGTCAATATGCTACATAGTAAATATTTTATCCTCATTATATCAATTTTTAATTAATCAATATTTCATCAATAAATAACCAACCCTTATGACCTGATGCTGCATGCCAATTGGGTATTACTCCAAAGTTTTTAACTATTACTTTAATATATCTAATCTCTCTATTTATTATTAGAGATTCTCTATTTAAAAATAGATCTTCCAATTGCTTTTTTGAATAAGTTAGAACTTTAGCATCCACCTCGTTATAATTCACATTATCATTAGACACCTCTACCGACAATCCAGAAGGTGGGAAAATCCAAACCTTACTATTGGACAAAAAGCCAATAGTCAAACTATTAATGTTGATTTTTTTACCAAAGTCGATTATTGTTATCGCATCTGTTCCATTAAAGCCAGTCCATTTACTATCTCCAAATTGCTGTGATCCCAGTTCCTTATCTAATAACATACTTCCATCCGAAGAACCGTATCGTTCAGGTTCATACTTTAAAGTAATTTTAGGATAATCGCCCAAATCTTTAAAGCTCTTTCCTTGATAATAGTCTCTATTATATATAAAGCTTGGTTTTAAATCCTCTTTAAAAGCTATAGCTCTTAACTTGGTAGATTCTGTAATCTCAAATTCGCCGTTATATTTTTTACTCTTTTTATCTGGCTTTTTACCATCTAAGGTGTAGTATATTTTTGCACCTGGAGTATTGCAAATCAGCTCAATATTTCTGGAGCTTTCAAACACTTCACTTTCGTCTTTATCAAAAGGTTTATAAGTAACAACCTGCGCTCCAATCTCTTTATCTATACCAACCGCTGAAACTGGCATATTATCCTCCTTTGTTCCATACTCTTTATTTGGTTTACTTCCCATTTCAAAAACCAACTCTCCTCCTCTCATAATCTGATCATGTGTTATATACGTTTTCTTTAATGGTTTGCCATTTAAAGTAACAGATTGTATATATTTATTCTTTTTAGAATTACTCTTTGCTATTACTCTAAAATGTTTTCCAGATTCAAGCTTAATTGAAGCCTTATCAAATAAAGGGGTTCCTACTATATATTTTAAATCGCCCGGACATACAGGATAAAATCCTAATGTACTGAAAATATACCATGCAGACATCTGCCCTAGATCTTCATTATTTATCATTCCATCAGGCCCATCTCCGTAAAAATCTTCTATCACTTTTCGAACTAACTTCTGCGTCTTCCAAGGTTTTCCTGCATAATTGTATAAATAAGGCATATGATGTGAAGGCTCATCGCCATGACCATATTTTCCTATAAAACCAGATATATCTACATGCGTATGGCCGGTAACGGTTGTTGTATCACTAAAAATCTTATCAAGCCATTTCGAAAATGCTTCTCTTCCTCCAATTAACTTTATCAATCCTTCAATATCGTGAGGTACGTAAGAAGAATATCCCCACATATTTCCTGAAACATAATTCCCAATTAAATCGTCCCAAATACTTATATCCATTTCTCTCCACTCTCCAGTAGAGTATTTAGCATTTAAAAAACTTGTTTCTTTATTAAAAAGATTGCGATAACCAATACTTCTATTTAAAAATATTTCTGCATCTTCCTGATATCCTAGTTTATTAGCTACTTGTGCGATACCCCAATCGTAATAATTTTGCTCTGTAGTTTTTGATACTGCACAATTTAGCTCGGCCGGAACAAATCCCAATTGTAAATATTCTTCCATCCCATTTTTATCATAGTTTGGAGAATTTTTATCTGTTGAGATTGCTGCTGCTTTAATAGCTTGATATGCCTTTTCTGGTTCAATTCCTTTAATATCTTTTAGAACAGCATCAGCAATAGGAGAAGCTGTATTATAACCAATCATACAAACATTATCATGTCCAAGGAGCTCCCAAACTGGTAAACCCACTTTAGAATCAGAATATCGACTTATTAAAGAGTTTATAAAATCGGCTGTCCCTTTCTGCTCGATAATAGTATACAATGGATGTAAAGCTCTAAACGTGTCCCAAGTTGAAAAATTTGAGTATTGTGGAATATCTGAGTAATACACCTTGCCTTCAACCACATAATTTCCATCTACATCTGATATCACATTAGGTGATATAAATGAATGATACATTGCTGTATAAAAAATTCTCTTATCCTTAATTGATTTACCCTCTACTTCTATTTTATCGAGCTTTCGTTTCCAAATCTGGATGGCTTCTTGATGAACCTGATCAAACGATTTTCCTTTACCTTCTGCCTCCATATTTGCCTTAGCTCCATCGTAACTTACAAAGGATAATGCAACTTCAACCTCAATTTCTTCACCTTTTTTTGAATTAAATGTTACATACGATTTTACACTTGATCCCTTATATTTCTTAGCATCTTTTATAAAGCTATCATTATTGGAAATCCCAAAAAATTCAAATGGTTTAGAGAATTCAGCATAGAAAAAAACAGTTCTATTTCCTGCTTCACCACTACATTTTTTATATCCCCGAATTGTGTTTTTTGAAACTAATTCTACTTCGGTTTCATGGATTTTTTCCATGATATTATGAGTTGGATCAACTACAACATTTACATTTCCTCCTTTATTAAATGTATAGCGATGAAATCCAACTCTTGTAGTAGCTGTCAATTCTACTTGAATGTCATAATCTTCAAGTATTACTGAATAATATCCTGGCGAAGCACTTTCATTATTATGCATAAACCTCGATCGATATCCACTTTCAGGACTCTCTTCTGTTCCAGGATTTAGCTTTACCGTGCCTGATGTGGGCATTAAAAGAATATCTCCTAACCCTGCCAAACCAGCACCACTTACATGTGTGTGTGCAAATCCTTTAAGTATACTATCTGAATAATGATAGCCCGAACACCAGTCCCATCCCTTAAAATCATTTGAAGGACTTAATTGAATCATTCCAAAAGGTAAAGTAGCTCCGGGAAAAGTATGGCCATGTGCATCGGTACCAATAAATGGATTAACAGCATCAATTGGTTGCAATGGTGATTGTTTGCTACAACCAAACAACCATACCATATTTAATACAAGCAAGTAAAAAAACTGCTTTACCAGTATAAATTCCTTCTTTTTAAAAACCATTAGAACACAACATTACCATTCAGAAAACTTCTTCTCTGTTAAATTAACTATAAATGAATTATTTATACCTTACTCTCTTGACATTGAGTAAGGAGCTGCTTCTTTTGAACTACCCCTTTTTTTATTAGGTGTAGAAGACATATTTATTTGTAGCTGCCCTCCTTCTATGAGTTCTTTATGCGTAAAGTAATTTCGATCTATACTTTTACCATCTTTTATAATAGAATCAATATATACATTTGACTCATTATTATTTTTGGCGTCAATTACAAGTTCGTTACCATTTTCTAGTTTAACTGTAACCTTATTAAACAGTGGAGATCCTATTACATATTGGTCTGTTCCCGGACAAACTGGATAAAAACCTAGAGAACTAAATACATACCAAGCTGATGTTTGCCCATTATCCTCATCTCCGCAATATCCATCCGGATAAGGTGTATACAACTTATCCATCACTTCTCTTGCCCTATATTGAGTTTTCCATGGTTGTCCTGCATAATTGTATAAGTATATCATATGCTGGATTGGTTGATTTCCATGAGCATAATTTCCCATACCAACTATTTGCATTTCGCGAATTTCATGAATAGTAAAACCATAATATGAATTATCAAATACAGGTGGTAAATTAAATACGGTATCTAACTTTGAAACAAATTGCTCTTCTCCTCCCATTAGTTGAATTAATCCTTCTATATCCTGAAATACACTCCATGTATAATGAACACTATTTCCCTCAGTAAAAGCATCACCCCATTTAAACGGATTAAATGGGGACTGGAATCTGCCATCCTTATTTCGGCCTCTCATCCATCCCGATTCTTTATCAAATACGTTCTTGTAATTCTGGGCGCGTTGCTTAAATAAGTCAATTTCTTCTTGTGGACGGTCTAAAGCAATTGCTAATTTCCAAATACAGTAGTCGGCATATGCATACTCTAATGTACGTGCAGTGTTTTCATGTATATCGACATTGTAAGGAATATAACCTAATTTGTTATAGTATTCGTACCCATAACGGCCAACAGAATTTATTTTTTCATGAACATTGCTGCTATTTTTAAGAATAGCTTCATACAGTTTTTCAATATCATATCCTTTAATATCCTTTAAATAAGCATCTGCAATTAAGGAAGCTGAGTTAGATCCAATCATACACCCTCTATGCCCTGGACTAGCCCATTCTGGTAACCAACCACTTTCATTGTAAGTATTTACAAGCCCTTCCATTATTTGACTGTTTAATTCGGGATACATCAATGTAAAAAATGGAAAAACAGCTCTAAATGTATCCCAAAAACCATTGTCGGTAAACATATAGCCAGGTAAAACTTTTCCGTTATATGGACTATAATGAACTATTTCATTTTCTTCATTGATCTCGTAAAATTTACGCGGAAAAAGAAGGACTCTGTAAAGCGTAGAATAAAATGTACGAATATGATCTATGTTATTTCCTTCAACTTTAATTCTCCCTAATTCTTTGTTCCATTCTTTTTTACCATCTTCCTTAATTTGAGCAAAAGATTTACCTCCTATTTCTCTATCAAGATTAATTTGTGCTTGTTCCGGACTAATAAATGAAGAAGCTACTTTTACATTTACAACCTCTCCTGTTCTGGTTTTAAAACCTACAATAGCACCAACATGATCGTCTTCTGCAAAAGTTTTACCTTTTAACAAAGTTGAATCCTTCCAGGTATGTATTACTTCAAAATCTTTATCAAATTGAGCTACAAAATAGTTATGAAAATTATCTGGAACACCTCCATGGTTATTTCTACAATAACCAACAATCTTTCTCTCCTCTGGAATAATCTTAACCATTGAACCCTTTTTAAAACCATCTAAAAGAATATAAGAATGGTCATTTTGTGGGAAAGTAAATTTAAAAGCAGCAGCTCTTTCTGTTGGAGTAATTTCAACTTTAGTATCATAATCAGCTAAATAAACACTATAGTAATGTGGTTTAACCACTTCTGCTTTATGGGAAAACCAAGAGGCTCTTTTTTCCTCATTAAAATTTAAATCCCCAGTTATAGCCATTAACGAAAATGCTGCATAATCATTAATCCAAGGACTTGGTTGGTGAGTTTGCTTGAAACCTTTTATTTTGTAATCATCATATTTATAAGTCCATCCATCACCAAAATTAGCAGTCATAGGTGTCCAAAAATTCATTCCCCATGGTCTTGCGATAGCAGGATAAGTATTTCCGTTAGAAAGAGAAAACTCAGAATCTGTACCCATAAGTGGATTTACATAAGAAGCATAATCTTCATTAAAACTAGTATTGCTACTAACTTTTTTACATTCGCACGCTATTAAAAGTTGCAATACCGCAAATAAACAAAAGCACTGTAAACTCCTCATCTTCATCATATATTAAATCCTTATTTAATTACTCTTTGAATACAATGCAGAACTAAAAATTTAGAACTACAACATATTTTCACTAATTATTTACCTCTTAATTATCAAGTATTCTATAAAGCTCAAAGTTATAATTAAAGTGATATCGCAACAAATTGATATATTATGTCGCAACTGATTTTTATTGTTCTATTCCGGTATAACAAAGTAAAACAATTAGATTCTATAAGTTTTTTCCGCAATAATTTTCTCAAGAGAAAATACTATATAGTTTTTGCAAGAAAATGCCAAATACTACTTTACGCTTGCCAGAAAAATACTCTTTTACACAAGTTAAACTCCTTTTTTCTGGCTTCGCAAGCCTTATCTTTGTCGCTTTCTTATCAAATAGGTTGAAATTATTGAGCTTTCTCATATACACTACCCTTAAATAAGTAGTGTGTTTCATTAGTTGTCGTTGTGAAGATGGATGCTTGTAAGCACTTCATAAATCCATGGATATCGCGAAACTACTAAACATCATTATCAATTATTTTTTTTACTTTTGATTGTTTGTACCTAAGAGAAGAGAACAGCCTCTTTATTTAACGAAACACTGTATTAAAAATGATACCAAAGGATAAAGTTAGAATTAGCCTACCTTCCTTTTTAATAGAACCTAATGATGTTTTTCATATTGTTAGAAGAACAATTACAGCAGATGAAAATCTGGATTATCATGATCATGATTATGCAGAAATATTCTGGATTAAAGAAGGTTCCGGAATTCATATTATTAACGGTGAAAAACATATTATAGAAAAGGGTACACTTTGCTTGGTACGCCCACAAGATACACATACTTTTATTTCAACTGGAAATAATACTGGTCTGGTTGTAACTAATATTGCATTTTACCTAGAAAGCCTTAAACTATTCAAGGACAGATACTTTCCTGAATCCGAAACTTTTTTTTGGACCAAAGACATAATGCCTTATATGGTTCATTTAAATACAGATCAACTTAATGACATATCTTCGATAACTGATTATATACTCTCAAAAAAGAGAGACTACATACACCTAGATATCATTATTCTACACATATTTAGGATGTTAACAGAATCGTTTGGAGAAAAAGCTAATGACATACCGCATTGGTTGGCCATTGCATTGGAACAATATAGTACTCCACAATTATTTAGGGAGGGCGTACCCGGATTTGTTGCTTTAACTAATAGAACTACAGATCACGTAAATAAGATTATTAAACAACACTTAAATCAGACCTTAACTGAAACTGTTACAAAAATTAAGATGAATTATGCTGCACAAAGATTAACCATGACGAACGTACCTATTAAAACTATTTGCTACAATTGTGGATTTAATGCTATTGGACACTTTTACAAAGTCTTTAAAAAATATAATGGAATGACTCCTAACGAATTTAGAGCAATCAACCATAAAGTTTTTTAATAGTTGTCAGTTACCAATAAATAAAAAACCGCAAGCCTCTTACTTTTAAGAAACTTGCGGCAGCGAAACACTGTTAATCTTTTCAGATCAACAACCTACGTACAACCTATTTTATTTATTCCATGAAATTCCTCTCATTTCACCATCAAAGTTACCTGTTTCATCTTTAAACTTGATTCCTTTAATTCTATCTAATGGGAAATACATTCTTAAGTTGGATTCAATACCTGTTATATCTGCATTAAACTCAGTCCTAGCTTCATCCCAAATTCTAAAGTTTTTAATATAACCGTCCATTTTACCCCAGCCATTTCCTAACCAAGTTTCGCTCCAACCCGAAATAGCCGGTATGCTAATAGTATCCCTTCCTGTTTCAATTCCATCAACATACAAGATTGTAATTGGATGCCCGTCAACATTTTCATCATGAGTTATAGCAATATGATGCCAATTATTAGTTTTTATAGTTAATGGTGGTGCTGTTGGCCCAGTTTCCCAACCTGAATCATCAGTTTTACGAGTAAAGTTTCTTAATCCTCCTGAATTTAAAACATTTTCTTCCGTTAGTTCAGTATAACCAAAAACCCAAAGACCATATTGACCATTATTAAATATATCAGAATTTGCATATCCAAAAAGACTCTTAACATTAACTTCAAATTCTACAGTATAATTTCCCTGAGGAGTGTAGTTAGGTGTTATCCTAAAACCAGTGGCATCAGGATCATTGCGATCTATAAATACTCCATTAGCATCACCTACTAACATCGAATTAATTCTATCCAATTGTCCCTCGGCATATGATGCATAATCATCAACCTCTGACTGACGAATTGCATTTTCCTTTTTATCGTTAGCTCCAGTAATTAATTCATCAATAAAACTTATTGTTCCTGTTGGATAATCACCATCATTATTACCTTCCACAATTGTTGGTTTTAGAGCTTCCAACTTAGTAATTACACCATCAATCGAAGTATAATCAATCTCAATCACAACAGCAGGTGGAAGTTCTGTGACCCATTCAATTTTTCCATTAAGAGTAGCTGTATAATTTCCTGTTAAATCTTTAAACTCAGTTCCTAAGTCAGCATTAAATGGAAAATAACATTCTAAACCATCTTCGGTACCATCAAATTCCCCTGATCTGTTTGCTTCAATTACTGTTGCATCAAGCACTGAATTCCATACTCTAAAATCTTTAACAACTGTATTACATACTCGATCTGTCCATTCTGGACTGTTTCCAATCACAAAAGGATTTTCGGGAATAACAGGACTTGCTTCATTTTCTGCTACCTTTGTTCCATTTATATATAAAATCTGACGAGTACCATCATTTGTAACAGCTAAATCAATCCATTCTCCTGTTGTAACAGTGCCAGCTCCCGCCTGATCCCCTGTATCTGGCCAACCACTACCATTACCTACCACAACCTGAATCTTACCGTCACTATAATATCTAACAGCAAATCCTCTATCTGGACCTGGTTGTTCAACTGAAAACAAATTATTAGAGTGTCCTTTAGTTCTTACATCCACTACATAATATTTTATCTCAATTGTAAACGAACTTCCTAACAGGTCTTTAAAATTATCAGATAGCTGTATATATGTATCATTTTCCTGTTGAATCCAAGGTGTTGCTACACTAACACGTAAACCATCTGCATAGTTAATTGCATTTCTAAGTTGCAATACTCCATATGCTAGCTGATCACTTTTATATGCGTACTGTTGAATTTCTAAAGCCTTATCAAGAGCCTCTTGAATAGCTAAAATAGCTTCTGCTTTGTAATCCCCTGGACTTACCGTTGAAGGTAAATTATTCAAAATCGCTTGCGCTTCAACAATTATCGCATCCAAATCAGCTGATGAAACTGAACCAAAGTTCTTATCATTATCATCTTCGCATGACAATACAAAGAATGCCAATAACAAAGACATGAAAATTGTTATATAATTTATTCTATGCTTTTTCATTATTAAAAAATTACACTGTTAAAAACAACTAATTTAAAATTGATTTACACCAGTATCCCACCATAGCCTAATACCAGCATTGTCTTTACCACCTAAAAGCTCAACTCCAGTTGCAACTCCCTGAGCATTATCCCTATACTCATCCGTTGAAAACGGAAGACGCTTAATAAACTCTCCCATAGGTACTTGTCCAATCTCAGTTTCGTCACTATAATTCACTTCTAACGGGAAAAGTTTTGGATAACCAGTTCTTCTAAATTCAGCCCAAGCTTCAGCTCCTTCTGGATACATAGCGATCCATTTTTGAGTAATAATACGCTCTAATTTTACCTCATTACTTGCACCATCATCCCATTTAATGGTAATTGATGAAGCAGCCGATTCATTATACAAAGGTTCAACTGTATCGACATAATCAATTGGTTTACTTGTATTATCGTCAATATAGGTATCTACAGCACCTCCAGTAATACCCCACTGTTCCATCGATAACCTAATACCTTTTTCATAATTCTCCTGAACAGATCCTGCATTTTGCCAACCTTTTAAACCTGCTTCAGCCTTTAGGAAAAATGCTTCGGCTGTAGTCATTAACAACCAAGGAACTGTGTTTTTATTTTCAGGTGAAAAAGCATCACCAATATTTGAATAACCTACTCTATCGTCTTTAGATTCTATGTCAATACCATACCTTATCCCTTTATATTCATCACCAGACGCAATAACTGCTTCATCAGTTGCAGGTATAAAATATTCCGACAATCGGGGATCATTATATCCTACCAAAATAGATTCCATATTTGCACCCATTCTAGTATCTCCCCAAGAATAAGCTATTTCTGAAAGCGGGTGGCCAATTAAAGGTTGATTTACATGAACAATATCACTAGCATCAGTTAATAAACCATAAGAACTAGCTAATGCTTTTTCACCCTCTTGTTTAGCTAAAGTCGCATCTACATTAGAAATTCTAATTGCCAATCTTAAACGAAGCGTATTTGCCCATTTAAGCCATTTTGAAAAGTCTCCGTCAAATATCAAGTCAAACTTAGCAATTGGTCTTGCATTAGGATATTCCTCATAGAAATTTGAAATTAGAGTAACGGCCGTATCCAACTCATGAAAGAATTGCTTGTAAATATCTTGTTGCGAATCATATGCCACAAATGTAACTCCTTTACCAAATTCTGAATAAGGAATAGGTCCATATACATCAGTAACACGATGCATTCCGGCAACTTTTAAAACCAATGCTGCTCCATAAAATTCCCTCGAACTTTCCATGGTTAAATCTCTAATTTCTTTCCATGGTGACATAACATTTTCATTACCTATTTTAAAAGGCCAATTAAACCAATCAACCAAAAAATAGTTTGAAGCATTCTTTCCACCTCTAAAGGGAGTTGGAGGACAAAGATAACCGCTATAAATATCTGCATTAAGATTTTGTTGAAGTTGAAATTCCCAATTTCCTCCAGATGTATTAAAATAAATAGATTGTTGCATTTGAGGAAGAAACGATCCAATATTTGCATAATCTATAGATAAAATCTCATCGGTTAGTCTTAAAGGATTATCATTCAATCCTTCCAGATCATCAGTGCATGACGACAGGCTTATTCCAAAGACTGCCACAACTGTCAGTACAGATAAGCTTATATATTTTAGAAATTCTTTCATCTTAAAATAATTTTTTGTACTTATTTGAGAAACAAATCCTCATAAGTTAGAATTTAACATTTAAAGTAACTCCATAAGTTCTTGTAGAAGGAACACCAAAATTATCACTATTAATAAATTCATTACCAGATGTAACCTGGGCACCTTCAGGATCATATGGAGCATCAATATTAAAGAAGAACAAGTTTCTTCCTACAAGTGATAATCTTGCATTAGATATAAATCCTGTTTTTTTCAATAATGAATTAGGAACCGAATAACTTAAAGTAACTTCTCTTAAGCGAATATTGGTGGCATCATATAATGATTCCGCAGATGGCAAACTACTGTAATAATCGCGTGCAGTAATTCGCCCATTGTAAGTATCAATAACATTATCATTTTCATCAACAATTACAGCTTCTACTTCCACACCAAAGTTATCGCGGGCATCTCCAGTTCTCTTTGAAACTCCCATTCTATCCATAACGTTTTGCGTTGTTGATATTACTTTACCACCAAAAGCTCCATCTATTAAACAGCTTAAACTAAAATTTTTGTACGAAATTCTATTACTCCAAGATAATCTAAAATCATTATTAATACTACCAACTTTCTTTCCATTAGCAGCTGATTCTACAACTGGAGTTGCTACACCTAAGTCATTCACAGTTACTACTAATTTGCTATTAACTCTTTTATAACCATTAGACCAAATCTCTCCATATTCACCTCCTTCGCGTACCTTTAACCAATAACCTCCACCAGATGATAAATCATATCCATCTTCAGTTTTGTATTCATCAGGTAGATCTTCTACAGTACTTTTATTGGTTGAGAAATTAAATTGAGTATCCCAATTAATATTTGATGTTTTAATCGGTGTAATTCCTAAAGAAATTTCAACCCCTTTATTAATTACCTTACCTCCATTTATTAGAATTATTCTATATGCAGAACCTGAAGTAACTTCTCGTTCAAAATACTGATCTTCAGTTGCTGAATTATAGTAAGTTGCATCAAGTCTTACTTTATTACTTAACATCCTTAAATCAAGTCCAAATTCATAAGCTGAAGTTCTTTCTGGTTTTAAATCTGGATTTGGTTGAATCGTATTAGTTAGTACTGTTCCTGTTTCGTTGAATGTATTATAAGGTTTAAATTTATAAACTGGAATATCATTACCTACCTCAGAATAAGATGCTCTAATTTTAGCATAGTCAAGAATGCTAGGTAAGCTTCCAGCCTTTTCTAATACTTCATTCAGTAAAATAGATCCACCAATTGAAGGATAGAAATATGAATTATTCTTTTTTGGTAAAGTAGACGATTTGTCATTTCTGGCAGTAAAATCCAAGTATGCAAAATTCTTATAACCTAACGATAATGTACCAAAATAGGATTGAAGTTGAGATTGCTCAATTTCATGAGTTCTGTATTTTCCCCCATTAACCATATTTTTAAATGAGAATAAATTTGGAAAATTTAATCCGTTAGTATCTGAATTAGCCCCTACCTCATTAAAGCGCACATCCGTTACACTAGTTCCCAGCGTAGTCATTAATGTAAAGTCAGAAAAGTCTACATTATACAAAAGTAATACATCTCCATATAATTGAGTGTTTACTTTATTGCTAAACTCATATCTACCACTGCTGTGAGATAAGGTTGGTTGAGTTCCTGCATAAGCTTTTCTTTCAAAATTATCATAAGTTCTATCTACGTTCCCCCTTAGCTTTAGATCCAAACCTTTATACAATTTTATTGTTGCAGCAATATTAGCAATCACCCTTGAGCGCTCAGCTTCAGTAGGTGTTCTATGGAATATCCAATAAGGATTTTGATGCGCAGAGATATATGCCCAATTCTGAGTCATCATATTTCTTTCCGGATCAAATACAGTATAGTTGTTTTTGTATAAATTAATATCATCATCCACAGGCATCAAATAAGCAGAATGAATTGGATTAAAGTATGAACCAGGTGCCGAAGGTGAATTATCCATTTCTTGATATATCAAATTAATTTTACTATCAAGATTTAAAATACCTTTAAAAAAATCTGTAGTATTTCTTACTGTTAAATTATACTTTTCCATATCATTTGTTGGAACAATTCCTGATGCCAAAGTATTTGAGATCGAAACATAATTTTTCGACTTTTCAGTTCCTCCACTAAATGATAATGTATTAGTAAAATTAGTACCTGTTCTGAACAAATCCTCTCCATTGTTATTTCCAAAGCTATTTACAGAGCGTTCTCCCCAGCTTGTATTACCTGACGCTCCATATCTATCCTGCCATTCATACATTACATTAGCCTTATCAACTTGATAACTCGAGGTAAAATTAACAGTTGTTTTACCTTCTTTTCCTGATTTGGTAGTGATAATAATAACTCCATTGGCAGCTTGACTACCATATAAAGCAGCCGCAGAAGCTCCCTTAAGAACATTCATACTCTCAATATCATCAGGGTTAAGATTAGATATACCATCCCCTGCATCAACTCCACCACCAAATCCATTACCTGTCTCTGCTTGTTGAGGAATGTAATTTTGGAGTGGTATTCCATCTACAACATATAATGGTTGATTATTTTCTTGGATAGAAGTGTACCCTCTTAAAATCACCTTAGACGAGCCACCAACTCCAGAAGTGCTGGGAGAAACAACAACCCCAGAAGCTTTACCTGCAAGGGCATTGATCATATTATCAGTTCTCACTGCCGTTAACTCTTCACCTCTCACCTGCTGTGTGGCATAAGTTAAACTTTTTTGCTCCCTTTTAATACCTAAAGCAGTTACTACTACTTCATCCAAATCTGTAACATTAGAAATCATAGTAACATTGATTTCTGATTGTCCTGCAACAGCTATATCTTGTTGCTTAAATCCAATAAAAGATACTGTTAGAGTAGATTGATCACTACTAACTTCTAAATTAAATACACCATCAACATTAGTAATTGTACCATTGGTGGTCTCTTTTTCAATTACATTAACTCCGGGAATAGGTTCTCCCGACTCATCTGTTACTTTACCCGTAATTTTATGCTGCCCAACAACTGTTGCTGAAACTAAAAAAACAAATAAAAACAGATTTAATAAACTTTTCATCATGGTTCTCATTTTTAATTTTTTCTTCAGATTAGAATCACTTCATTTTTTCTTTTTTTTATCGTAAGTTTCTTTTACTTTAGTTTTTAGTCAACCAACAGACTCTGTTGTTGACTTTATTTCATCCTCCTGTTTTTTTCATAAAATTTGATTTTAAGGTATTATGCAATTGTTAATATTTGTGCATTTTTATTAATTTTTGTCAATTTCAAAAATAAAATTATCTAGTTCCTTAATCAAATTAATTGATTACTCTAAAACGGCTTTTTATTACTTTCCAACGTCACCCATCAAAAGAACCAATCTCCCCTTCAGCCTCATTACCAAATGAATATTTTAACATTACATTCCAAACAACATAACATTCACACATTTTAACATTACTCCCAAGCGTTCCCAACCCAAAATAATAACGTTTAAACAATACTAGTTTATTAATGAATTTTCTATTCAATGAACACAAAAGAAACTGGTGAAACAGAAAAATCTTTTCCAATAGCCTCTACTCCTATTTGAATTTTTTCTTGAGTTTTCTTAGGTATTAAAGGTAAAAAGCATGCATTGGAAGTTGTTGCTCCTAAGAATATCTTTGATCCATCTTGTTCAATCTTGTATACACTATAATAATATATCTCTGAGAATTTTGATTGATTCCATTTAATTCTGGCATTTACTAAATTAACTCCAGATTTTGCCGAACTTACTACTTGTAAATTTTGCGGTGCAGGTATATTTTCTTTTTCTTCATGTATTATACCTAACTGACCTATCTTTAAGATACTATTATCTTTACTATTAGAGGATATCTTTATAGCAATTCTTAATATTTTTTTCCCAATAAAATGTTTTAAGCTAATTGAATTAAAGTCCCACACATTGCCTACTGATGATTGAGAAAAACTAACAGGAAGATACTGTACATCTCCATTTTCAAATGTTAAGACTACCTCAACTTTATCAAATCCTTCATTTTTATATTTAACAGTTAGCAACGATGGTTCTGAAATTTTGATTTGAGTACTATATAAAGGAATAACGCTCTCTGTTTCTGCACTACCTTCGAACTTTAAACAGCTTCCTCCAATGTATGCATCGGTAAAATCATAATCCACTTTTAAATTATAATCTTTACCTTCAATAACCCAACGCCATGTAGGTTGAACATCCTGAAGAGATAAATTATTCCAACCATTTTTCCACGATTCTGAAGTGATATCAACTCCATTTGAAAAGAACTTAAATCCATGACCTGTGCAAAAATTAGTTACAAAAGGAATCTGCTCAACAACTGATTTAGCCGGAACATAATGAGCAACACCTTTCCAATTATGATCTGTTTTAGTATTTCTTGGATCACCATTTTCACCAACCCAAAAACGACTTTCTCGTTTATAGAAATCTTGTAAACTATTTGATTTGGAAAAGGTCCAAGATGGTACATAAAAAGCTAATGAAGCAGCATGCGGTTGCCCTTCAGGAAATAGAACATCAAAATTTGCACCTTTAGGATAACTATACCCTGGTTTCGTTTCATAACCATTTATCTGTACATCAATTCCTCCAAATATATCATATATATTCCGTCCTAATAAGTCCGTTTTTTTCTTGGTGTTTTCCAGATTATCTTTTGTGTATCTAAAATCCAGAAACATTTGATCTGCTACTTTATTCTCTTCTTTTTGAAAAAACATTTCATTGGTTGAGTTCAATTCATGTTGCCATTTAACCCTTCCATCTTTCATCATGGCATCATACCACTGAAGAGATAAGTTAGATTTTCGTTTATAATAGAGCATAAACTCTTGCATGTCTTTAGCTAAGCCAACATCTTCTTTTACTTCTCCTACATTACCTGTTTCCTGATTGATAAACCAACCATCAAATCTATAGTAGTTGGCAACTTGAATTAGTTTGTCAGCAACAGGAAAACTGTCTCCATCTTTCTGAACAAACTCATATAGCCACTCTCTTTTACCTCCATATACAATTGGAGGAAAAAATACAGTTCCATAAACAGGAACACCATTTCGATGAGCAGCATCAACTACTCCAGAGTTTGGAGCCAAAATGATACCTTCTCCAGAAGAACCTCCCCAAAAAACCATTAAATCAACATATTGCCAATAAGTAAATGCATAATAGCTACTATCTAAAGATCCTTGCGATGGATTGCCACTTGTGTTAGCAAATATTGGTAGTACCTCAACTCGAGCTTCATTAGCTCGTGAATGTTGATTCAATTTAAATTCTGGATTATAGCATTTTTTAGCCAACGGAGTAAAACTTCTATTATATTCGGCATCCTTATCTTCTTTTGGATTCCATTGTAAAAGTTCGTCAATAAACCAATATGGCGAATATGGTTGTAAAGTATCTCTTTTTTGAGCCTGCGTGTACGATGTAAAAATAACGAATAAGACAAGCAATACCCTTATTGACATTTTAATAGTTTTTAACATTTATAAGTTTGAGCTCTATTGCCCTAAAAAATCACGTATCAAAATTACAATCAGAGCAATACTAGCACAAAAGTATCTATTGTGTTAAAACAATTTTTTAATACGCTATTCCGTCTTTTTAAAAAATTTAATAAACAAATGTTTCAAATACTTAAAATATGGGTAACAAACTGACATTTTTAACAAAATATAAATAAAGGTATTTGGCATCTCATTTGTTAGCTAGATTTGAATTGTTAGTTTTGCTTTTTTACAAGCCAGTCAACATTTAAAATTCGATAAAATGAAAAATGCAGTTCTCTTAATCGCAGTTCTCATACCTCTTTTTATTACTGCTCAAAAAAAGACAGTTACACTTGAAGATTTAAACAAAAACTATGTTTTCTATCCTAAAAGTGTAAGAGGTTTAAAATCTATGAATGATGGTGTATATTACACTACACTTGAAAATAAATCCAGTCAAATCGTAAAGTATGCTTATGCTACTGGAGAAGAAACCAATATTTTAATGGATCTATCTAAAATTGAAGATTGTCCAATTAATAATATTCAAGGTTACAATCTAAATAATGACGAGACAAAAATTCTTGTATACACGAATAAACGAGCTATTTATCGTCATTCCTATAAAGCCGATTACTATATCTATGATATTGAAAGAAAGGAAATAGTTCCCCTTTCAGATGAAGGTGGTGAACAAGTTGCAACTTTTTCTCCCAATGGAGAAATGGTAGCTTTTGTTAAAAACAACAACATTTTTATTAATAAGCTAAAATTTGGTGTTATTGCACAAATAACCAAAGATGGTGAGTATAATAAAATTATAAATGGTATTCCTGATTGGGTGTACGAAGAAGAGTTTGGTTATAATAAAGCACTAGAGTGGTCTCCTAATAGTTTGGAACTAGCTTATGTACGTTTTAACGAATCTGAAGTTAAAGAGTTTTCATTCCCGGTTTACAAAGGAAGTCACCCAACAAATGAATTTTATTCGCTCTATCCCGGAGAGTACAAATTTAAATACCCAAAGGCTGGAGAAATAAATTCTAAAGTAAGCGTAAAGGTTTTTCATGTTAAAAACCTTACTACAAAAACAATGAAAATAGACGATTCTAAAGAATTTTATATTCCCAGAATACGTTGGACGCATGAAGATGGTAAATTAAGTATTCTTAAAATGAATCGACTACAAAACCAGTTTGATTTATTAATAGCCAACACTGCTAGTGGTATTTGTAAAAACATTTTTACCCACAGAAATGATTACTATATCTCTGAAGAAGTATTGGATAATCTTACTTTTTTAAAAGATGGAGAGCATTTTATATATGTAGGTGAAATAGATGGTTATAACCATATCCACCTTTACTCAATGGCTGGTAAAAAAAATCGTCAAATAACTAAAGGAGAATGGGATGTTATTAAGTTTTACGGATTTGATAGTAAAAAGAAAATGCTTTACTATCAATCTGCCGAGAATTCACCTATGGAAAGAGAAATTTACTCGATAAGTCTTGATGGAAAAAAGAAGAACAAACTTTCAGACAAAGAAGGAACAAGCAAAGCTACTTTCAGTAGTAATTTCAAGTATTTCATTAATTACTATTCGAGCACTACAACTCCTACTAAAGTAACCTTACACGCTCAAAATGGAAAGCTTATTAGAACTCTTGAAGACAATGTTGAGTTTGAAAATAAAGTAAAGAATTTTGAAATATCTCCTAAAGAGTTTTTCACTTTTACTACATCTGAAGGCATTGAACTAAACGGATGGATAGTAAAACCTTTGAATTTTGATGTTAACACTAAATATCCTGTTCTATTGATGCAATATAGTGGGCCAAATTCGCAAAAGGTATTAAATTCCTGGAACATAGGTTGGGAACAATATTTAGCTGCAGAAGGGTATGTAGTTGCATGCGTTGATCCAAGAGGTACTGGTGCCCGAGGCGAAGAGTTTAGAAAATGTACTTATATGAAATTGGGTAAGTTAGAGTCTGATGATCAAATTGAGGCTGCTAAATACTTAGGTTCTTTAAATTATTGTGATGCTTCAAGAATAGGAATTTGGGGATGGAGTTATGGTGGCTTTATGAGTGCTAGTTGCTTAAGTAAAGGAAATGGAATATTTAAGGTTGGAATAGCTGTTGCTCCTGTAACTAATTGGCGTTATTATGATACTGTATACACAGAGCGCTACATGCGCAAACCGCAGGAAAATCCTAAAGGTTATGACGAAAACTCTCCAATCAACATGGTTGATAACCTAAGTGGCAGGTTGTTCTTAATTCATGGTTCAGCAGATGACAACGTACACTATCAAAACACCTTAGAGTATGTAGAACAACTAGTACAAGCTGGAAAGCAATTTGATATGTTCGTATATCCTAACCGTAACCATAGTATTTTTGGAGGAAATACAAGAATGCATTTATTCCAAATGATGAGCGATTATTTAAAAAAGAACTTGTAATACTTAGCTATAACTTTATTAATAGTTGACTAAAAACACATTGATCACAAAGGGACATTACATATAAATATCAGACACTTAGAGATTTTTTGATCAATTTTTTTGGTCTAAAATCTAACTGTCTATTTCACAAAATAATTTAGTCAAAATTCAAAATAAAGGATTATAGGAAAAAGTTTTCCTGGTCATTTTTTAAAACATTAGTAGGGTATATTCTTATTCAAGCGTATTTATTAAAAAAACTCGATTGAATAAGAATATTTATTGCTCAATGTTAATACTTAAAATATTAACAAATACTAATTACAAAAGATTAAAACACATGAGAAATTTTATCATCAAAACCTTAACTCTTAAAATTCTACTTTTTGGTATTACTAAAGTAAATGCACAAGAAAAAGAAGGCAATTCAAAAATTAAATTAATAAACTTCCATGTTGGTCCTAGCTTTGGTAACTTCTTATCAGCTGAAGCTCCACATAAATACCTAGAAAACAATTGGAACGATCAAAGTCTTATATACCTAGGAGATCCTTTAATTGATTATCAAACAAACTTTTTAAGTGATGTCAGAGTAGACTTCTCATTGGGATTAAGTTTTGAGAAATACATTAAAAACAATTATTCACTTGTATTTGGATTGAATTATGAAGGCAAAGGAATTGATATAGAATTCAAAGACAATGAAACATATTTTATTAATGAAAACCAAATCTATGAAACTTCAGAATTGGATTTAAAAGTAGAAAACAAGTATATCACTGCACCTCTTCTATTAAGAAAACACCTTTTTACAAACCAAATATTTTATGTTCAAGGAGGTATTTATTTAGCGTATTTAACTAGCTCCAGAATAGCTGTTGACGGAGAAAAAGAAATCAAACAAAAATTTCAGACATCTACTTTAACCGAAAAACCCTCTATTCCAACTAATTTTGGAATAAAGTACACAGACAAAACCAAAGATAATACCAATTCGTTGGATTATGGAGCTTCTGTTGGATTTGGGATAAAGTTACCTTTAGGAAATGGAGTTTATTTTACTTCAGATTTATTAACAAATATCGGATTAAGAAACATTGACAAAAAATACAACAACGATTACGAAAAAACAACAATGCCTACTACCACTGGAATAAATACTATTATTAGATCTGGAAATTATTATGGATTAAATTCTAAAGCAAAGAACATAAATACAACATTTACTATTGGCTTAAGTTTTGAGATTTAAATAATAACTTGTCATGAGCTTCGTAATTAACTATATTTAAACTAAACCCTCGGTACATCACAAAACAGATGTGACATACCGAGGAGTTTAAAAAGCTTAACAAAAAGTAAAAATTAGTACTAAAAAAGCAAACTATTGAAAATACTTTTAACTATATTATTTCTATTTGCTTCAATCATGAATATTCATGCTCAAAGTACTAGAACAATAAAAAGAACCAATGGCTTGTTCTATGAGGAATATCTTGCTTTAAACTCAGACACTTCTATTAAAAATGGTAGATACCTTAGAAAATACAGAAACTTTGTGATTGAAAGAGGTGCTTTTGAAAATGGTAAAAAAGTAGGCAGATGGGCATATTTTTCGTTAGAAGGATATTTTGAATTTGAATTTGACTACAATACAAATAAAGTAATAAAAATATCCAACAGACAAACTCCAGAAGAATATTTAGAAACACCTGTGCTTTTTAAAGGAAGTCCAATAATTCCATATTTATATATGGTACGAAATGTTATTTATCCCAGCGAAGCAAAAAATAAAGATATTACAGGAAAAGTTGTTCTTGCCATTCGCATTAATAAACAAGGAGAAATAACCAGTCTTTTTATTAAGGAAAAACTTCACCCCCTATTAGACAAAGAAGTAATGAAAGTTGCAAAAACATTTCCTTTACACTGGAAATGGATACCTGCGACTTACCATGGCCAAAACATCGACAGCGAATATTTAATTGACATAATATTTGAGGTTGTAGAAAGTATTTAAAATTATTACTTCTTATTCCAATTGTCTATCATTTTTCTATTTTTTTTATAATTAGACAATAGTATAAGCAATACCTGCTCGAAGAAAATTATTTATACCTTAAAAAGCATATCTTTTTTATCTTTGCATTTCATTAAAAACATAAAGCAGAACAGCAGCTATGAATATAGAAATGCAGCTTAAAAGCAATTTAATTGCCACGGTTAAAGAATTATATGGTCAAGAGATAAATGAAAACCAGGCACAGGTACAAATCACCCGCAAAGATTTAACCGGTGATTTTACTATTGTAGTTTTCCCATTGCTTAAAATATCAAAAAAATCGCCTGAAGAAACAGCAAAAGACATTGGCGAATATCTTAAAAGCAATGACAAAACTGTTGCCAATTACAATGTTGTTAAGGGCTTTCTAAATATTGAATTAGCTGCCGATTATTGGATCTCATTAATCAATGAAATAACTCAAAAGGAGAAACATGGTTATGTTGATGCTGATGAGAACTCTCCACTAATGATGATTGAATATTCGTCTCCCAACACAAACAAGCCACTTCATTTAGGACATATACGAAATAACCTTCTGGGTTATTCTCTATCAAGAATTGCTGCAGCTAATGGATACAAAGTAGTAAAAACTAACATTGTAAATGACAGAGGTATCCACATTTGTAAATCGATGTTAGCCTGGAAAAAGTGGGGAAATGGAGCTACTCCTGAATCTGAAGGTATTAAAGGTGATAAATTGGTTGGTGATTACTACGTAAAATTTGATAAGGAGTATAAAACTGAAATTAATTCCATAATCAAAGAGAAGATATCAGAATATCCAGCTATAAAGAATGTAGAAGATTTCAAAATCACTTTTTCTGATTTAAAAAGTAAAAAGAAGACCAAGGAAGGCCTTAACAATGAAGAGAACGAACAATTTAAAGCGTGCGAAGAATTAATAAAATATGCAGAAAACAATGCACCTTTAATTCTTGAAACACGTGAGATGCTTAGAAAATGGGAAGCAAAAGATCCTGAGGTATATAAAGATTGGGAGACAATGAATGGCTGGGTATACAAAGGTTTTGATGTAACTTATAAAAAATTAGGTGTTGATTTTGACAAGATATACTATGAATCTGAAACATATACGGTAGGTAGAGATATGGTTTTAGAAGGGCTTGATAAAGAGCTTTTCTATAAAAAAGAAGATGGAAGTGTTTGGGCAGATTTATCAAACCAAGGTTTGAAAGAAAAACTTTTGTTACGTAAAGATGGTACATCGGTTTATATGACGCAAGATATAGGCACTGCTAAATTACGTTATGACGACTACAGCATTGACAAGATGATTTATGTTGTGGGGAATGAGCAAGATCATCACTTTAAAGTGTTGGCATCATTATTAGATAAGCTAGGTTTCGAATGGGGAAAAGATTTAGTTCATTTTTCGTATGGAATGGTAGAACTACCACACGGAAAAATGAAATCTAGGGAAGGTACCGTTGTTGATGCTGATGATTTAGTTGATGAAATGGTCAATACAGCCCGTGATATGTCAAAAGAACTAGGCAAGCTTGAAGGATACACACAAGAGGAAGCTGAAGGTGTTTTTAAAATGATTGCCATGGGTGCTTTAAAGTACTTTATACTTAAAGTTGACCCTCGTAAAAACATGACCTTTAATCCGGAAGAATCTATTGATTTTAATGGCAATACAGGACCGTTCATTCAATATACCCATGCACGTATACAGTCCATTTTCCGCAAAGCTGCCGAAAAAGGAATTGAAGTTGCAGAAAAAGCTCCAACAAATGCAGAAGTTGGAGAAAAGGAAAACAATCTTATCCGTATGATTGTTAATTTTCCTAACATTGTTGCTGAAGCTGGAAATGTTTTTTCACCTGCCATCATTGCTAATTTTGCTTATGACTTGGCAAAAGAGTACAACCAGTTTTATCATGATTGCCCTATTTTATTCGAAGAAGATGAAAACATACGCATGATGAGATTGGTTCTTTGCAAAACTGTTGGAAAAACGATTAAAAATGCCATGTGGCTTTTAGGAGTTGACGTTCCTGAAAGAATGTAATTTACTATAAGACACAAGTATCAAGACACAAAAGCACTCTTGATACTTGGATCTTGATACTCTTTAATATGAATATTCATTGGATACAACATGTCCCATTTGAAGGATTAGGAAACATCGAAGAATGGATTGTTACTAACAATCATCAACTTACCTGCACAAAACAATTCGAAGGAGATGTTTTACCTTCGATAAATTGCTTTGATATGTTAATTGTTATGGGAGGTCCAATGGGTGTTTATGACACAGATAAATATGACTGGCTCAAACCCGAACTTGATTTTATAAAATCATCTATCGAAGCGGGAAAAGCAGTTTTGGGAATTTGCCTGGGATCACAGTTTATAGCTGCTGCAATGGAAGCTAAGGTATATTCTGGTTCAACGAAAGAAATTGGCTGGTTTCCTATTAATGTTTTAGACAATAAATATTTCGATTTTAAAGACAATACACCAATCGTTTTTCATTGGCATGGAGATACTTTTGACTTACCCGCTAATTCTAAACACTTGGCCTCGACCGACGAAGTACCCAACCAGGCTTTCGTTATTAATGATAAAGTTATTGGATTACAATTTCATTTAGAACAAACAAAAGAAACCATCAAAGGAATGGTTGAAAACTGTGGCCATGAACTCGTTGATGGTGAAATAAAAATCCAATCTGAAACGGAAATCATTAACGAAAAAACTTTTTTTGAGGCTAATAAAAAAGCTATGTTTGGCTTGTTGGATTATTTAAGTAAAAAAATTTAATGAATACTGAGACTTAAGGACTTTGAGGATTTATCAACTACAATATACAGAACCTTACATGCTGATTATCAAAAATTTCACCTTCCTTTTTTCACTATTAGTTTTATATATGAGCTAAAAAACATTTCGTTAATTCTCCCCTACATTTTTATCCTCTTGGAAAACTTTTATTTTTGTGTCCACAAGCAATCAAAAACCAATTAATTGTGAGGACAAATAGAAAAAAAAGTAAGAATCAATTAACCGACGAAGAAGCAATACAGAAACGTATCCGCGAAATGGTTTTTGAAGAAAGTAAACGAGAAAACCAAGAACTGGAAAAAAAATTAAATGATCAGGCTAATGCTGAAGCATTACATGAAGTTACAGGAGTTTCGAAAAAGAAGATAGAGGCCATTACTAAAAAAGTCCGCTCTGAGCAAGAGCAAGAACAAAAACGGGTTGCTAATAGCAAAAGTTCTTTTCTATCAGATAAAGTAAACATCTTTTATATAGTATCTTCTATCATTTTTATAATAGTTGTTGGAGTATTTATTGCAGGAATTCTTTCTGATTCCAATGATGAGGTAAGCTTTGGAAATCCTGAAGAAGCCGAAGAAGTTCATAAGGCTATCAAAGATGCCAATATGCAGTTATTGCGCTACTTAATTATTGACAAAAAATATAATGTAAACCAAGCACATAAAAGACGTTTAAGTTATACCGACCCATTTTTTACCGATTATTACCTTTATCATGCCATACGTGAAAAAAATACAGTAATGGCACTTTTCTTAATTAATAATGGTTCACTAATTGCTCCAACCGCCGATATTAGAAATTACCTCACTGGAACTGTTGACTATTATAAATATACTGATTTAAAACAACCAATGGCAGAAGCAATGGTAAAACAAGCAGGAGAAGGTAGTGCTGTTGCAAAACTTTTGGATAAAGGATATCCCTATTTTAAAAACGATTTTAATAGAGCAATTCTAGATAAGGACTACGAATCACTAAAACTCTTTAAAGAAGCACAGCAGGGTAAATTCGATTACAATTGGTACGATAAGGGAATGGCTATAGCAGCATTTAATAACGATCCCCAAATGCTAAATTTTTTCTTTGATAACTGGTCGAAATACTCAGAACAATCACTAAGTGGAGCTTTCCATGCAATGATTGACTGGAAAAATAAAGAAGTTGCACAAAAATTACTCGATGAAGGAGCTAAAATTGATGCTAGATATAAAATGCCTGCATATAAACATCGAAAACCCAAATATTACCCTGGAGTATCAAAAGAAGTTACTGCTCTTGAGACCGCACTGATGACTTCAAATACAGAAATGGTGAAATGGCTTATTGGCAAAGGTGCAGATATTAACACCAATGCTATTTTACCATTGAATATTCCGTTTGAATTAGGAATAGTAAGCGGAAATTTTAGCGAAGAACACTACAATACAATAAAACTACTTATTGATAATGGAGCTTCGGTAAATAAACGAGGGTACGGACAAAAACGACCTCTACATAATGCAAAATATATTCGAAAAAGAGGCATAAAAGGAGAATGGCTCAACAAAGCCATTGAACTATTGGAAAGCAAAGGGGCAATTGAATAGTTAAAATACTTCTTTTATAAAGACTAAATTAGCTAGGTAAAAGGTCATTATCTTTAATATTATCAACCCTATTCATAGAGCTCTAAAGATTTTATTTACATATAATGAAAAAAAGCCTAAATAGAGCTAAGAACACCACATCTGAAGAAGATGAAGTACGGAAACGTATTCGCGAAATGGTTTTTGAAGAAAGCAAACGAGAAAAACAAGAGCTAGAAAGAAAATTAAACGATCAAGCAAATGCTGAAGCTCTGCATGAAGTTACAGGCGTTTCAAAAAAGAAGATAAAGGAGATTACCCAAAAGGTTCGCAATGAACACTCTCAGAAAAAGGAGCATCCTAAAAAACGTAAGAAAAGCATTTTTAACTTCAGTTTCTTTTTTATTTTTTTTATGCTTTTATCAACATCTCCACCGCTGTTTTTATATTTGAATGAAAAAATTGAAACTAAAAATATAAAGAAAGCTAAAGAAGTACATAAAGCCATTGAAGAAGCTAATATGCAATTGTTACGATTCCTGATTGTTGATAAAGAATATGATATTAACAAAGGAATTAAACATCGGTTTTCTATGACCAGCCCTTACTTCACTGATTATTACATCCGTAATGCCATGCGTGAAGAGAATCCGAAAATGGTACTTTTTTTAATAAATAACGGAGCACTTATTGCACCTGATAATACTACAAGAAATTACCTTACCGAAACTGTTGAAAAAAATAAATACAATGAGCTTAAACTACCCATGGCTGAAGCCATGGCAAAACAAGCGGGAGAAGGTAGCGCTGTTAAAATGCTATTGAATAAAGGATATCCTTATTTTAAAACAGATTATTTTAGAGCAATTATAGATAAGGACTACGAAGCACTAAAACTTTTTAAAGAAGCGCAGAAAGATGAATTCGATTACAATTGGCATAATCAAGGATTAAAAATAGCTGCATCTAAGAACTACCCAGATATGTTGAACTTTTTCTTTGATAACTGGTCAAACTTCTCAGAAAGAGCACTAAGTACTGCTTTTCATTGGATGGTTGATTGGAAAGATAAAAATGCAACTCAAAAACTAATTGACAAAGGCGCTTCTATTGATGCTCGCTATGTCATGACTTGGTATAAATATAGAAAACCATATTACTACCCAGGAGTTTCAAGAGATGTTACTGCACTTGAAACTGCACTTTTGAGTTCTAATTCAGAAATGGTAAAATGGCTTATTAGCAAAGGTGCAGATATAAATGCTGGTACATTTTTACCTTTAAACATTCCATTTGAACTGGGAAGAGCAAATGGAAAATTTACCGAAGAGCACTACAAAGCTATTAAGCTACTAATAGACAATGGAGCCTCTATAAATAAAAAAGGTTATTTACAAAAAAGACCATTATATAATGCAAAAAACATTCAAAAAAAGGGTATTAGAAGTACATGGCTAGATAAAGCTATTGAACTACTGGAAAATAATGGAGCAATTGAGTAGTTTGTGATGTATACTCTATATAAAGGTATCTTATATTTAAATTATAAGATTTTTTTCAATCTCTAGCTTTATCACTTTCTAAATATTGCCTCCTTAATCTCTGGTAACAACACCAAACTTGCTAAAATCCTTGGTGCAACCTCATATCCAAAGCGTTTAAACTTATCAACAATATCTTTAAAATCAACATCGTCATTTTTAATTAATTCAAATAATTCATCTAAATGTGATTGACTAAGCTCTTTCTTTAATGCATTAATTACTATATCACCTTCACTTCTTATTACCTTCTCTTTAACTTCTGGTATTAATTTTTCAGCCAATCCAAATGTTTCTAATTCAAGAATAATAGTTTCTAATACATCAGAGCAAGTTTTCTTAACTGTATCCACATCTCCGGTAGTATCTCTTAATGACCAACTATTATTCTGAAATTCTATCTCTTCTATCATCCTTCGTTTTAGATTTTCCGAACCTAAAATTGAATCCAAAACAGCAATAGTTCCTTTTTTCCAACTATTCAAGTCAAAATTACGTTCTTCAATTTTCTTTAAACGGCTATGTAAGAGTTGTAATTCTTTTTTCATGACATGAAGGTTTTAATGCTTATTAAATATAAGCATTTTAGTAATATGGTTATATAAAAGAAAGGCACCAAGGTTAGCAAAACACATTACCTTGATGCCTTTAGAAATGATTATTACTTTCTTTTACTCGAATTCCTTTAAAGTCTTTTTAATAATATCAATAGCTTCATACAATTGCTCTTCCGTAATAATTAATGGTGGAGCAAAACGTATAATATGACCATGTGTTGGTTTTGCAATCAACCCATTTTCCTTCATAGCTACACAAACATCCCAAGCAGTTTTACCATTTTTAGGTTTGATAACTACAGCATTTAAAAGACCTCTACCTCGAACCAACTCAATCATATCCGATTCTATCTTACTTAATTCAGTACGAAAAATTTCTCCTAAACGAGTTGCATTTTCTGCGAGGTTTTCTTCTTTTATAACTTCTAATGCAGCAATCGCAACTTTACATCCAAGTGGATTTCCTCCATAAGTAGATCCATGTTCGCCAGGCTTAATACAAAGCATGATATCATCATCCGCTAAAACAGCCGAAACTGGAAAGACTCCACCAGAAACTGCCTTACCTAGAATCAATACATCAGGACGAATACCTTCGTGATCACAAGCTAACATTTTTCCTGTTCGTGCAATACCAGTTTGAACCTCATCCGCAATAAACAATACATTGTTTTCTTTGCAAAGGTCATAGGCTTTTTTCAAGTATCCATCTTCAGGAACATAAACTCCGGCCTCACCTTGAATAGGTTCAACAAGAAAACCTGCCACATTTGGATCTTTCAATGCTTTTTCCAAAGCATCCAAATCATTATAAGGCACTACTTCAAACCCTGGTGTATAAGGGCCAAAGCCTGTATAAGAATCAGGATCTGTAGACATAGAAATGATAGTAATAGTTCTACCATGAAAGTTTCCTTCGCAAACGACTATTTTTGCTTGATTCTCTTCAATTCCTTTTTTACTATAAGCCCATTTTCTACAAAGTTTTATAGCTGTCTCGTCAGCCTCAGCCCCGGTATTCATAGGCAAAACCTTGTCATATCCAAAATATTGGGTGATATATTCCTCAAACTCTCCTAAAACACTATTGTAAAATGCTCTTGAAGTTAACGTAAGTTTAGAAGCTTGATCTGTTAATGCTTTAATAATTTTAGGATGACAATGTCCCTGGTTAACTGCAGAATATGCCGATAAAAAATCATAATATCTATTTCCATCGGTATCCCATACAAAAATTCCCTCTCCCCTATCTAAAACCACTGGAAGTGGATGGTAATTGTGCGCACCAAATTTATCTTCTCTATCAATATAATCCTGCTGGGTCATCTGAATATCACTCATTTGTATCTTAATTTACATTCAACTTACAAAGCTGCAATATAATAAAATACAAAAATGATTCAGATGAGAAAAATCACGCCTTAAAATCGAGTTACTAATTTCAGATTCAATCTTCTGGAAGTTAAATAATTGGGAACAGCATATTGTCGATTCCTTACATCTGTTACCCAAAAGTAAGATATGGTATTATTGATATTAAATAAGTTAAACACCTCTAAGCCAATCCATAGGTTTTTAAATGTTCCACTTTTTTTATTAGGATTAAGCTGTGTTCCTGTAATTTCCTTTGAGAAGCCAATATCTACCCTTCTATAAGCCGGCATTCTATTGGTAGCTAAATATCTTTCAGACTTTGGAGGACCAAAGGGAAGTCCTGTACCATATAAAAAGTTCAGGTTTACTTTAAAAGATGGATTATCCCTAAAATAATCCTGAAACATTAAGCTAAAATTTAATCGTTGGTCCGAAGGTCTTGGAATATTACTCGGATATATAGTTTCTCCGGTATTTTTATCTACATACGAATCGTCATTTAAATCTTCCTCCGTATTCATTAACGAAAGTGTGGCCCAAGATTCTACGCCCTTAACAAATTCTCCATTAATCTTCATATCTATCCCTGCCGCATAACCCTTGGCATTGTTTTGAGCAGAATACCTTATTCGCACATTATCAACCTGGTACGATATCAGGTTTTTCATTTTTTTATAATACAATTCGGCAGAAAATTTAAAGGGACGGTCCTTAGATGTAAAGTAATGATCGAATCCTGTTACAAAATGTATTGATTGCTGTGCTTTTATATTATAATTAATACCTTCGCCCTGAGAACGATACTCTTTGTAAAATGGAGATTGATAATATACGCCAGCAGAAAACTTAAATCTATAATCTTTTTCCCATTCAGGTTTTAAGGTTATACCCATTCTAGGACTCAACAACAACTCTTCATTAAAATCCCAATAATTTGCTCTTAAACCAATTGATAAATTTAATTTGCTATTGGATAAATCAAAACTTCTGTTTTCCTGAATAAAAGCAGTTATGCGGTTCGAAGAAATAATATTTTCGGTATTGTAAGAGTAAATCAGTTCCAATTTATCATCTTCTACAGGTAAATTATAATCAGCTGAATCCCTCATTTCCCATTCATTTATTATATCAGAAAAACGTTCATGCTGATATTTCACTTCCCATTCAATTTGGTTATTACTAACTCTATGAGCACCTCTAAACGCTAAATTGGTTATTTTTCCATGTAAATAATTGCGAGCATGTTCCAGGTAAGATCCAACTCCAATGCCCGAAGCAATTCTGTCAGCAGGAGATATTTGTTGTTCCTCATCCTCCAAATTTTGCAACCAATATTGTCCAAGGATATCGTAATTTTCATCTTCACGAGTTTGATACCTGGATGCTATTAATTTAAAATTATTATTGTTGTCTGGTGAAAAGTCTAAAGTTGCAGCTGCAAACCCTGTTAAAAAATCATCCTTCTCCTGACCTTCAAAGTAGATTCGTAGAGTTCTAACTTCATTAATTGTACCAAAAGTAGTTTCTCTATCAACTGGCTGAAAATGATATCTATTCTGTGAAATATTACCTAGAAGACCCAACCTCCATTTTTCGTTTATTCGATAAGTTAAGTATGTTTGCACATCCAAAAAAGAAGGTTTATAATCTCCTGAAACATCTGTACTTCCTAACAAATATTTATTTGTTTTATACCTTACTCCGGTAATATGAGTAAACTTCCCGTTTTTTGTTGCTCCCTCAAGGTGCACATTAGCACCTAATAAACTTCCTGATGCACTACCTGCAAATTGTGTAGGGCGTTTATATTTTATATCTAGTACCGAAGACATTTTATCGCCATACCGGGCATCAAATCCTCCAGCAGAAAATTGGATATCGGAAACCAATTCTGGATTTACAAAACTCAAACCTTCTTGCTGGCCAGATCTAATTAAAAAAGGACGATAAATTTCAATATCATTAACATATACCAAATTTTCATCAAAATTACCACCCCTTACCCTGTATTGCGAACTTAATTCATTATTTGAAGAAACACCCATTTGGGTTTTTACTAGTGCTTCGATGCTTCCTCCAGTAGCATCAGGTAAGTTTGCTGATAGTTTTGAATCAATAGATGTAAAATTCTGATCAGTTTCTTTTGCGGTAACTTCAACCGTTTCTATAGTTTCTGTTTTTCCAGTTAGAGTTATTGCCAGGTTCTGTAACTTTTTATTATCCTCTAATTTTATTTCGTGTACCTGATGTCCAATCCTACTAAAGTAAAGTATAATAGGTAATTTTGTTCTAACTTTTAAACTAAACTCCCCTTTTTTATTGGTTATAGATCCACCTGGATGATCCTTTATTGAAACATTAACCAAATCAAGCAACTCTCCATCTGCCGATTTTACAACTCCATTAATTTCTAGCAATTCCTGAGCAGTAATAACTACTGCAAAAGAAATAAATATTGATAAAAGAATTAACTTTTTAAGCATGAAACCATATTATAGAACCGATAGTTCACAATTAATATTAAGAACAACAAAAGTAACTATCTAACACGATTTTAAAAACACAACACATATTTACTTTTGGAATACTAAGAAAAACGATAGATTTACTTTTTTATTACATTAAATAGTATGAAGAAAAAAGTTTTAGTTACCTATAAAATTCCTTCATGTGGATTTGAAGAAATTAGCAATAAGTATGACATTATTTTCCCTGAGGAAGAAAAGATTAGTCAGGAAGAAATCAATAAACATATTGAAACAACCGATGCAATAGTATCTGTTTTTGGTCAGAAATTACCAAATGAGGTAATTGATTTAGCTCCTAAATTAAAGCTTATAGCTAATTACGGAGTTGGATACGATAACATTGACATACCGTATGTAACTAAAAAAGGCATAACTGTTACTAATACTCCTGATCCAGTAACAGAACCAACAGCAGAACTTGCAATGGGATTAATGATTGCTGTGGCCAGAAAAATTGGTTCTTTGAACAATCAACTCCGAAATCTGGGAAACATAGAAACCGGAGTAATGAAAAACTTAAGTACAACACTTGCGGGAAAAACTCTTGGTATTATTGGAATGGGCGCTATAGGGAAAGCTTTAGCCAGAAGAGCACTATCATTTAATATGAAAATAATTTACCATAATAGAAGACAACTGAATTCTGAAATAGAAAATAATTATCAAGCTAAAAGAGTAAGCCTTGAAGAACTATTGAACCAATCTGATGTAGTATCATTAAATACTCCACTAACCAAAGAAACCAAACATCTGATTGCTGCTCCTGAATTTAAACTAATGAAAAACAGTGCTTTTATTATAAATACAGCCAGAGGTAGTATCATTAAAGAAGGTGACTTGATTAATGCACTTCAAAATAAAGAGATTGCAGGAGCTGGCATTGATGTTTTTGAAAATGAACCTAACGCTTCCAAACATTTATTAGCTATGAATAATGTGGTTATAACACCTCATGTTGGAACTGCAACGCTCGAAACCAGAGAAGAAATGAGTATGTTAGTAAGCCAGATTATTGATAAATTTTTTAATGATGAGTTAATTAACTATATTGTTAACAAACAATAAGCTTTTGTTTCTATAAATCTGCATTTATACGCTATATGAAAAAAATACTTATTTACTCCGAGAAAAATGCTGCACGCTCTCAAATGTTAAAAGGTTGGCTTAGTTATTATTTAAAAGATAGAGCCGAAGTTTTTAGTGCAGGTACACATATAGAATCTATTCATAAATTAGCTCAAAAAGCTATGATGGAAAGCGTTATTGATATTAGTAGTTATAACTCAAAAAATATTTCTGATTTCAATCGCGAAGTATTCGATTATTTAATTATTGCCGATCATAGTAAAATTGACGACATAATTCTTACACATACTCCAAAAAAAATAATTTGCCATCCTTTTAAAAATCCTCGATTGGCAGATGGCTCAGATCAAGAAAAATTATTATCGTATAGAGAGATATGTAACGAAATAGAAGATTTTGCCATGGAATTTGCAATGAAGCATTTTAACATCTTGCAATAATTCTTAAATTGAGTTTCAAAATAAAACGATAATGATTCAACAAAAACTTATTAGACTACCTGAATTTAGAAGAGGTTTTCACCTTATTACAAGTATAATAGAATCTAAACTTGACCTTCCCGAAACTGGCTTGCTTAACTTATTTTTACAACATACCTCGGCCGGTTTAACCATTAACGAAAATGCAGATCCTTCTGTTCGCGTTGATTTTGAAACCATAATGAATAAAATGGTACCCGAAAATTTACCAGAATATACACATACTTTAGAAGGTAGTGATGACATGCCCGCACATATGAAATCAAGTTTAATGAATCAATCTTTAACAATACCAATTACAGAAGGAAGTCTTAATCTTGGTACTTGGCAAGGCATTTATTTTTGTGAATTCAGGAACTTTGGTGGGCACAGAAATATTATTGCAACCATATACTCCTAAGAGCGGTTATATTGCAAGGTAATGTAAATAAGAATTTGCTTCCTTTGTTTATTTCGGATTGTACTTGAATTTTACCACCCATTAGCTCTACAAATTCTTTTGTTATAGACAATCCCAAACCAACCCCTTCCTGATTTTTATTTTTTAAACTACTTACCTGGTGAAATCTTTTAAAAATTATATTCATAGACTCATTTGGTATACCCATTCCTGTATCTTCAACAAAAAAGTCGATAGAATTACCGTTTTTATTAAACCCAAATTTAATTACTCCAGTATTAGTGAATTTTAATGCATTCTTAATAAAATTATAAAATATTTGCTCCAATTTACCTCTGTCCAGATTTACGACATATCCATCATAACCATTATTAAATAGTTCAAGCTTTAAGTTTTTATTAATAGCTTCTTTCTCAAAAAAAGCATATATTTCTTCCAATAGCTTAACTAAATTGAACTCAGTATTCTCTAGTTCAAGTGTTCCAGACTCAATTTTTGAAATATTTACTAAATCATCTATTAATGCCAACATTCTTCTTCCGCTGGAATCTATTAAGGTTAAATATTGCTCTTTCTCATCATCTGTTAAATCTCCCAATTGAAGCAAATTAGAAAAACCTAATATACCATTCATCGGAGTTCTTATTTCATGACTCAGATTTGCCAAAAAAGCAGTTTTTAACCTATCACTTTCCTCTGCTCTTACTTTTGAATAATTTAGCTCTTTATTTGTACTAATTAGTTTACGACTCAACTTTTTTAGTTTTTTATTTTTCTGCTTTATTTCCTTTTCTACCTCCTTGCTCTTTTTATATAAAAAACTAAGTATAAAAACTATAGACAACAACATTAACATTACTAGTGCAACAGTAATAACTATTTTTTTATTATTTCGCCAAAATGTATCAGGTTGATTTATTATTTTACTTTGTTCTGGAAGGTTTGACAAAACAATCTCAAATTCCTCTAACTTATTGTAGTCAAACTTATAAAACATAGGACTTGTTAATACTTCAATTGATGAAACATCTTCGCCACTCAATATTCGTTTTACAATTTTGGCAGCTCCCGATCCTTGATAAAATGGATCTGATATTTTTCCTCCAATTACTCCTTGCCCAACAACATCCCAAATGCAATATACCGGAAGATTTGTATTTGAAATTACAAAATCAATGCTTTGCTCACTCGATATAAAAGTTCCTCCGGGTAACTTTAAATAAATAGTTGACCATCTCCCGAAAACCGGATTTTATATTTCGTGAATTCCTGTATTGACAAGGGATTGATTAATATTAACACATAAGGAAAGCTGATTGAAAATGTTATTTTTGAATAACCACAAACAAAAAAAACAAAAACAACCAGCTTTATGTCAAAAGTATTAACAAAACAGGTTCAGAACAAGATAAGCGGATATTTTCTTAAGTTTTCAAATCACATGACAAAACCAGAAAGCCGTTGCATAAGAGAAATGATCACAGGAATTTTAAAAACAGGAACCGTATTGGTCAATAAAATAGCATCGGGCATTAACGACAATATTTCCTTAAGCCAGACAACAAAGCGTTTCCGCAACCATTATAACAAGTTGGGCTTTTTCAAGAAGCTATTTAGAGGGCATATGGAAAGTGTAAAAGGGAAAATCCATCATGGAGATTATATTTTGTTTGATGGTTCGGATATTCAGAAGAAGTATGCAAAGTTTATGGATGGGCTGGACTATGTAAAAGATGGGGACAAAGGCAGTATTGGGCTTGGTTATTGGTTAATGGATGTTGTCCATTTCAGTAAAGACCACCAGATGACTCCCCTTATTAACAAGCTTTATAGTTTTGACCATGGGGCAAAAAGTGAAAACAAAGAGGTAATTGAAGCCATTGAAGAAGTAAACTCCGTAATAGATAAGGATGTTACCCATATATTTGACCGTGGCATGGACAGGCCAATCTGTCGTGATCACATAATTACCCAAGACAATAACTTCATCCTACGGTTAAACGCAAAAACAAAGTTAATTTATAAAGGGGAAGAATTGCCTGTCAATAAAATCAGCAGGAAGATTCCTTTGTTCATGGAACTGACGGCAACCAAGATTCAGAAAAGCAAAAAGAAGTTGTTAAAGTATGAATGTGGGGCCATAAAAGTTAAATATCAAGTCAAAGGCAAGTTATATGAATTATGGCTGGTTGTTACAAAAAGAAAGAACGGCGGTTATTGCTGGTTGCTGACACGTTCACCAAAGGAATCAATTGTTGGGGTGATCAGCGAAGCTTTTAAGGCTTATGGGTTCCGTTGGAAGATTGAAGAATATCACCGCCACATAAAATCTTGTTATGGATTAGAAGACATACAAATAAAAACATTCGAAGGACTTCAGAGCATGTTGGCAATACTTACAATCGCGATGAGCTTGATATACAGTTCAATTTCATCGCTACACCATAAACTAATCCTAAGTAGCGGCATTAAGACCATGAACAAAGAGAAAAGCTATGAATTGTTCAATTTCATATACTATAAAATCAGCACGATAGTTAAAGTGTTAATGGCCAACACCACACCCAGAGCATTCTTGCCTGTACCTGAAATCTCCCCAGGCAAAGGCCAGTTAACCCTTGACCTGGATTTCAATTGTTAAAAACGGGAGATGGTCAATTAAATAAATAGCCCAAATAATTACTGTATTAGCAGATAGTTCTTTTAACCTTCTCCGTAATTCTTTTGGATTTAAATTAATCAGGTACTGCAACCCCACTTGATCTGATAATTTTGCTTCTGCCCTTTTAACTCTAGCAATCAAAGCCTTTCCTGACTCAGTTAAATCAGATACAACTGCAATCTGTTCTATATCAGGATGATTTCTTTTTATAAGTTCTATATTTCCAAGCACATCAAAATTTTCGCAAACACCACTATATGCATAATGACCTTCAATACGTGAATTATGAAAATCTACTATACCACAAAAAGAAACTGGTACATTAGGAAAAATAGAATCTCTGTAAGCAAGTAGGAAGTTTAATGCATTATCATCGCAAGCTAGAATAACATCAATATTGGTATTAAAATATTTGTGGTAGTAAATTTCTTTAAGCTGTTTATAATACAAAGAATCAGAACACCTTTTGGTATCCATATATTCAATATAAAGTTCATAAACTTCTTTGTTACCCAACTCAGACAGAACTCCGCTCATTATTTGATCTGCCCAATGATAATTTTGGTGATAAGCATTTAGAACTAATATTCTTTTTTTTGAGAAATCCCAAGATACATTGGAGTCTCTTACACTTGAACTAACATTATCAATATCAGTCAAACAGTAACCATCTACTCCCAAGAATATAGTTACTAGAATTAATAGTTTTGAAAGAATATTCACGTACCTTGGATTTGGTGTAACTCAAATTTAATAAATATAATAAAGACTTACTAACCAAGAAGGTATAATCTATTCTTTGCAAATCATCAATTCTCAAATTATAATACTAAAATCAATCTAAAATCTCTAACATATAAGGAATTAAGCTAACAGTATCTGGTAAAACAACGTCCGCTCCAGCTTTTATAAGAATGTCATCTTTCAAAACACCGGTATTAACACCAATAGTTGCAATACCTGCTGCTTTAGAAGATCTAATTCCCAAAGGCGCATTTTCTATAACCAAACAATCATCAGCTTTAAATCCACTTTTATCTACTGCTTTTAAATAAGGTTCTGGATGAGGTTTTCCATTTACAACATCTCTTGCACTAATAACCTGTTTTGGATCAATACCAAAGTCCTCTTCCAGTTTATCCAATAACGTTGGTTGCTTTGATCCTGTGACTACCCAAACTTTTATTCCTTTTTGTTTAAGCATATTAATTAAATCAAACATCATTGGCATTTTCTTAGCTTTAGGAGCTAATGCCATCAACCTCACCTTTTCATTATATATTTGTTCCTTATCCTTTAGTGTAGCTTCTTTATTTAAATATTTTTTAAACGCATAACCTATTGTATCAAATCCCGTTCTGCCTTCATTCATATATGTTTCAAAAACGGGAAAGTCAATTCCAACTGTTTTAAAACTCCCTGCCCAGGTTGTTTCATGATTTTTCATGGAGTCGTATAATACTCCATCCATATCAAAAATTACACATTTAAGGTTATTGGGAATTACCATTTTATTCATAAGAATCAACTTTTCTAGAAATTTAATCATTTAACCTAACAGGTTACACTACTTTATTAAAAGCAAAGGAAATGAAAAAAATGAGAAAACAAGAAACCTTTATATCAATACAATGTTATGAATGTTAACTTTGTGCCAAAATATTATAAACATGAATTAATGCCAACTATTACTATAGAATCCAAAATAAAAAGCAAATTACCATTAATTAAATTGGGATGCATTGATGCTTCAGTAACTATTGAACCTAGCTCAAGAGAACAAATTGCGTGGATAAATAAGCAATTATCCAATATTCAAGTTGCACTTACACCTGAAACTATTAGACAGACAGGAACCGTTAAGGCAACCAAAAATGCATACAAAGCTTTAGGAAAAGATCCCAACAGATATCGTCCTGCTGCAGAAGCACTAATGAGACGCATTGCTAATGGCAAAGATTTGTATCAAATTTCAAATGCAGTTGATATACTTAATTTTGTATCAATAAAAACAGGCTTTTCTATTTGTGGTTATGATGCTAATCTTATCTCCGGAGATATTCATTTAGGTGTTGGTAATAAAGATGAACCTTACGATGGGATAGGAAGAGGTGTAGTAAACATTGAACACCTACCTACTTTTAGAGATGATATTGGGGCATTTGGAACACCAACAAGTGATTCTACCAGAACTATGATTACTGATAAAACTAAACAAATATTGTACATATTCGTAAGTTTTGATGGAGACACTGAGCTGCAATTTGCATTAAACGAAACAGTAGAATTACTTAAAAAGTATGCAAATGCAGTTAATATTAATACCTATTACATTTAAATGATTGAAATATGCGCATTAGCTTCCGGAAGCAATGGAAATTGTTATTACATTGGAAGTAAAGAGGAAGCAATAATTATTGATGCTGGAATAAGTCGTCGTAAAATAATTGAGAGAATGAAAATTCGAGGACTTGATCCGCAAAAAATTAAAGCTGGATTTATAACCCACGAACACTTAGATCATTATAGAGGTGCTAAAGTATTAGGACAAAAACTAGGAATACCGTTTTATATTTCAAGTCAAACTTTAAACCGAAGCCATTATACAATGCGACCTCAAAATGTTATCACCTTTAATCCTGGAGATATTATAAACATTGGAGGATTAACTATTCATTCCTTTTTAAAACATCACGACGCTGCCGAGCCATGCAGTTTCAGAGTACAAGCAGGAACTAATAACATTGGAGTTTTTACCGATATTGGAGAACCATGTGAAAATGTAAAAGATCATTTATCGAAATGTGACTTTCTTTTCTTAGAATCAAACTACGATATAGATATGCTGGAAGCTGGAAAATATCCTGCCTATTTAAAAAAGAGAGTAGCTGGTAAGTTTGGACATCTTTCAAATTGTCAGGCTAAACAATTGGTTGAAGACAATGCTGGTGACAATCTTAAAACAATTTATCTCTCGCATATTTCTGAGGATAATAACAGAGGTGACATTGCCCTGGAAACATTTACATCTTTAATGAATAAGTATAAAATTAAACTTACCTCTAGATATGCTGCCTCAGAAGTTGAACAATTGGAAACTTAATTGTAGTTGAATTATATTATATCACATCTCCAATTAACCACATTGGAGATCTTAATCTGATACAACGAAAAAACTAAATTCGCTACCTTTATTCACTTCTGATTCAACTTTAATTTCACCTCCTAGCAAATTAATTAGTTTTTTAACAATACTTAGCCCTACTCCTAATCCATCATAAAGTTTATCCCCTTGATCAACCTTCATAAACGGCTGAAAAACAAACTCCTGATCTTTCTTAGCAATGCCTATACCTGTATCTTTAACGCTAAATATTGCTGCCATTTGTCCTTCTGCTTCTTTCTCTAAATCAAAACCATAATCCAGTATATCAACATACGGTATAATTTTTACTTTTAATTCCACAAATCCATGTTCAGTAAATTTAAAAGCATTCGATAATAGGTTTGTTAAAATTTGCTTCAATCTAAGATGATCTGTAATTATACTATCTCCCGATGAGTTAAATTCGATTTTTTTAATCAACTCAACCCCATTGCTTTTATGTTGAAAACTTAATTCTTCAGTGACTTCACTACAAAGGTCTAATAAATTTACTTTTTCTTTAGTAACATTTAAATTACCTGTTTCAATTTTTGAGATATCCACCATATCATTAATTAATTCGAGTAAAGTATTACTACTTCTATGAATCGAATCAATTAAAGTTGCTTTTTGGCTGTCCTCTTCTTCATATGTTTTTAAAACACAACTAAAACCTAATATTGCATTCATTGGTGTCCTAATTTCGTGCGATAAATTAGCCAGGAAGGACGACTTTAATTTATCCGATCTCTCAGCACTATTTTTGGCTTCTTCCAAATCTTTCGTTCTAGCCCTTACCATTTCTTCTAGGTGATTCCTATGAATTTCAAGTTCAGTTTTTTGTGTTGATATTTCTTCATTAGTCCATTCTAGTTCTTCATAAGATCTCTCAAGCTCTTCTTTTGCACGAATTAATTCTCTTGTTTTCTCATTTACAATCTTAGTTAGATTTGTATCTCGCTTTTTGTAATACATAATTCGTAACCTAAAAACCAATACTATAATGATCAAAATGATTAAACCTATACCAACTCTAAATACTAATGTCTCGTAATACTTTGGTTTTACAAGAATTATAACATTTTGAACGACATCGCTTTCATATCCGTCAGAATTTATACTTTTTAATTTTAAAGTGTATTCACCCTTAGGAAGTATTGGATATACTATTGATGTATTGGAATAATCTTTCTGCCAAATATCATCGTATCCCTCTAACTTCCATTTTATTTGATTATAACTTGGACGTAAAAAATTCAGAACAGATGCATTAAATTTAATTTGACTTCTTTGATTTGAAATTATTATTGTATCACTATTTAAATAATTCATAATCTCGGAGTAGCTATCAGATCCTTCTACACTTTTTTCTCTTACAGTCCAAGACTTAATATATGCCGGTGCCTCATATGTATTTAAAACCAAATTATCGGGATCTATTTCTACAATCCAATCAATCCCTCCAAACAAAATATTTCCATTATTTAATTTACTAACACATCTTTCATTAAATTCAACACATGCAACGCCTTTCCTTAAATTATAGGTATTAAATGAATAACTATAAGGGTCTATCTCTGCAATACCAAAATTTGTTGATGACCATAATTTACCATTATCATCCTCTACAATAGCATAAATATTATTACCCAGAAATCCTTTTGCCATCCTATTTGATAAGGAATTATTTAATGGATTATAAATTAATAGTCCAGAACCATAAGTTGCTAACCAAATATTACCTAACGTATCTTGTGCAGCATCCAACACAACAATAGGTTTATTATCTAAATTGGTTTTTAAATCAACTAAGTCAACTTTATTAAATTCTTTAGTAATCGTATTTAAACTAATTATTTTTCCTGTTCGTAAAAACAATAAAATATTAACTGTATCCTTTGCAATCAGTATTTGGTTAACCTCCTCTTTACTTTCATCTTCTAAATCTATAGGGTAAGCATATTCCTTTAAAGCTCCAGTTTTCTTATTATAGTGATAAATTTTTTCTAATCCTGCAATCCATAAATGAGTTTTATCATTTACTCCACACATTAGTTTTGGTTCTACTTTTTTTAAAGACTCCTCTCCCAATTGAATAAAACTAACTGATTTTTTATCAAGCTCCTTTTCTAAATCATATTTATATAATCCTTTTTGTGAAAGAAACCAGATTGCTAGACTATCCTCCAATATATCGAAAACCTCATTATAATAACTAAAGCTAACCCACTTACCGTAATATTTATCCCTCTTCTTATAATGAAATCCTTTATTAGAATTAGCCCATAAACCTCCTTTTGAATCTTTGTGTATTTTAAATGCAGAATTTGTTTTTCTGTTAGTAATGTCTCCTACGTAATAATTAATAAATGGTGAATAATTATATATGTAAGAAGTAAAACTTCCTTTTGATCCTATTAATAGTATTTTTTGCTCTTCCAGGAATATCATATCCTGAATTTCCTGAAATCTGAATTTGGTCTTTTTGACCTTCTTTTTCTCTCTATCGTAAAACCAAAGTCCTTGTTTAGATCCCGAAAGCCAAATGTTTTGATTATGATCAATAACAAATTGGTTTATTCTAATTCTATTGGGTAAATTTGCTAAACTGCTTAGCTCATCTGTTAATATTTTATATCTGAATAAAAAACTACCTGATGAAAAAACTATACAATTTTCAGATTCTTCCTTAACATCATCTATACCCCAATACCAATTACCTTTATGTTTTGTGTATTTATTATTGGTAAAACAATACTTTGCTATATATTTTCCTGTTAATGAAGCTTGAATAATCCCCGATTTAGTAGCTATCCAATAAAAATGCTCTCCTTTAATTATTTTATTAATTTGCTTATGTTTGCTTAATATATCAGGCGAGTTAAATCTCACATAACTCACTCTGCCATAAGGCTTAAATAAAAACAATCCATGTTCCTTTGTGCCAATTAAAAATTCTTCTTTGTTTAATTGTTGAATTGAAGTTATACTAATTTGTCCTAAATTGCACCTAAAGCTTTCCTCCCATGGATAATTTGTATATGAATTCTTCTCTAAATTAAAATTCGATACACCTCCTACGTCAGTACCAATCCAAAATGAACCATTAAAATTATCCTGAATTAAGCATGTTGTATTTTTGTCGTTAAGACTAGTAGAATCTATAATACTTTCATTAAATATTTCAAATGAATTTGCATCCCAACGAACTACTCCTTCTGAAGAGCAAAGCCAGATATATCCCTTTTTATCCCTATAAACATTCTTTATATGTGTAAGATCAACTCCCTGTCTATTATAATGATAAGAAAACCACCCATAGGGTGATTGAGCCCAAGCATTTAAACTAATAAAAACAAGTATAAATAATACAACTAAATTCCTTCCCATATTTGAGTACTAATAATATGATTTAAACTCATATGTTCGTTCGCATACGAAGTTATTTCGTTTATGATGCACTAAATCAACATATTTTAATAATTCAAATATGTTAATCTTTATTATTTTTAAATTGAAGATTTGAGTAACATCACTAATTCTATAGAATAAAACTCAATACCTTATTTTATTAACATAAAAGTTGCTTTCCCCAAGAATTCATTTTCAATTGCTCAAAGTAAGAAATTAGTTATCTATATACAAAAAAAACACTAACAAACTTAATATCAAAAAAATAAATACAATAAACTTTACTTATGTATATTACAAAAATAATAACCTAATTAAGATATTCATTAACAACGTTATGATATCTATGTAAGTAATACTAGAGTTAGACAATAGAGTTTGATATACTCCTTTGTTAAAGAAAGCCCAAAACCACACTTATTTATTCCTACTCTTAATAAATTTAAAACTTACTTTTTATATTTTTGCCATAACTACATCCAATAATTATTAAATAAAATAAAATGAGAATTTTAAAAGAAAACACTGTAGGTCTTGTTGTTGATATACAAGAAAGATTATTTCCACATATACATAATCACGAACAACTTAAAAAAAACATTGAGATTTTAGTAGAAGGTCTAAAAACACTTGATGTACCCTTAATAGTTACTGAACAGTATAAAAAAGGTTTAGGAAATACTATTGAAGGCTTATCTGAAAAAGTAAAAGACTTTCCAACATTTGAAAAAATAGCTTTTAGCTGTATGGATGATGAAACTTTTAACCAAAAGCTTAGTGAAGATGGACATAAAACCATTCTTCTTTGTGGAATTGAAGCACATATTTGTTTAATGCAAACCGCTATTGACTTAAAAGCAGAAGGTTATCGTCCTATAATAATTGAAGATTGTGTTGGATCCAGAAATCCAGAAAACAAAAGAATTGCAATTAACAGACTTCTCCAAGAAGGTATTATAGTGACAAGTTATGAGTCTATTTTATTTGAACTGTGTCGTTTTGCCGGAAGTGATACATTTAAAACAATCTCAAAATTGGTTAAATAGATTTTATCCAAATAGTTAATTTAGTATCTTACTAATATTATTAAATCCTTTAAATCTCTAATAAAATGAGACGTATTTTTGGTTTAGGAGAAACTGTTCTGGATATTATTTTTAAAAATAATCAACCAATTTCGGCCAAAGCAGGTGGTTCAATATTAAACACTTTAGTATCACTAGCCAGAGTTGGACGTAGATGTTACTTCATTAGCGAATTAGGAGATGATAATGTTGGAAATACAATATTAAATTTTTTAAACGAAAACAGTATAAACACCAGTTATATTCAAAAGTACAACCAGGGTCAAAGTGCCCTGGCTTTAGCCTTTTTAAATGATAATAATGATGCGGAGTACGATTTCTATAAAAATTATCCGGCAGATAGGTTAAACAATTCACTCCCTGTTTTTAACCCTACTGACATCTTACTATTTGGTTCAACATTCTCTACATCACCTGCAATTAGGGAAAAAATATGTCAAATTGTAAAAGAAGCAAAAGAGGCAGGTAGCATTATAATTTACGATCCCAACTGTAGAAAAGTACATAACGAAAACCAGGATTTATACTTTGCGTATTTTAAAGAAAATTTTAAATTTGCCAATATCGTTAGGGGAAGTAATGATGATTTTGAAAATATTTATTCTCTTACCCCTTCTGATGATGAAAAGGAAAACTTAAACAACTTATGTAATAACTGGATATACACCGCTAATAAACATGGAGTTTTCTTAAATACCAATCAGATAAAAAAACACTATCCTGTACCTCAAATAAATCCTATCAGTACTATTGGAGCTGGAGACAACTTTAATGCAGGATTAATTCAAGCCATTATCGACAAAAATATTTATAAAAGTGGTATAGAATCAATCGATGAGCCAACATGGGATTATATAATTAATTGTGGTATTCGATTTTCGCAAGAAGTATGTTTAAGCATGGATAATTATGTTGGAGAGAATTTTAAGGCTTAAGTATTCTTTTTTCTAATTTACATCTTCGTACAAATCTAACAATTTATTTACAAGCTCTCTATATACCAATATAGAACCAACTTTCTTTAGTTTTCTATAAACTCGTTGTCCCCCTTCAACATATTGTGAGGGGTATAACCAAAAACATTTTAATTGATTAAGTATTTGATGATTTGACAATCCTAAATCAGTTATTATTTCCAAAAATAAATCATGCAACTTTAATATTGTATCTTTCCAATTTAAATCAGCTCTTAGCATACATGGATTAATTAATAATCCTCTTCCTATCATCCAAGCTTCAACATTACTAAACCTACTACTCAGGTAATTTAGTTTTTGCTCAGATAAAATATCTCCATTACCCACTAAATTATATTGTTGATTCAGTTCAGAAAATTTATCCCAATCAGGTTCTCCATTATACTTTTGCACTCCTAACCTTGGATGTAAAATAATTTCCTCAATTGGAAAGTTTTTTAAAACATCGAGTACTCTACCCACCTCATCAGCATCATTTAACCCTAATCGCAATTTAACTGATAATTTCACAGGTAAATCGCTTTTAAAATATTCGCTTAACATCGTTTCCAATAATTCAGGATATGGCAAAAGTCCGGATCCTAGCTTGCGTTTCACCAACATTGGAAATGGGCAACCTAAGTTTAAGTTTATTTCCTTAAAACCTCTGTTAACCATCTCTTGACCAAAATAGATCAAATCATTGTAACTATTGGTTACTATTTGAGGAATAAGATTTAAATGTTTGCGATAATACAGTTCTTTTTCAAATAAAAAAGAACCATGATTTTGAACTTTGTAAAAAGGAGTAAAATATTTTTTTATTCCTCCTACAACCTGATTAAATGCTAAACAATATGGTATTGTAGTAAAGCTCTGCAAAGGAGCTAAATAAATTAAAGTATTCAATGATTTTAATTAAAGAAAGCAGATCCACAAAAACTGCTTTTAAAAAATTAAGTCTATTTCCCAAAATAGCGGATTTTGACTTACGAAATTACAAATTAATAATTTAAAATTTTATAACTAACTGAAATTAGTAATTTTGCCAAAAAAAGCACAAATATTGAATACAGAATTAGATCCTTTAGGAACTGCTTGCTTAGATTTCATTAATGGAAACAAAAAAGCAGAAATCATCGTACAATCAAATATTGTTGAGGACGATATACTACCAGTAGAGTATTTATTTAGGTCATTTAATAAAATGCCTGAACTCGAAAAAAAAGCACTAACGTTAACTCAAGGTAAGATATTAGATGTTGGTGCCGGTGTTGGTAGTCATGCTCTATATTTACAACAATGTAATAAAGAGGTACACGCAAATGAAATTAGTCAGTTGGCCTGCGATGTTATGAACAACCGAGGCGTAAAGAAAATAATAAAAGCTGATTTTTACGATTTGCCAGAAAACGATAAATATGATACTATTTTAATGCTAATGAATGGTATTGGAATAGCTGAAGAAACTGCCAATTTAGAACGTTTTTTTAATAAAATTAAAGCATTACTAAAACCTAATGGATGCTTACTTATTGATAGTTCAGATATCCGTTATCTTTTTGAAGACGACGATGGTAGTTTATTAATAAATCTTAATGATAATTATTATGGAGAAATAATTTATCGTATGAGCTATAAAAATATTAAAGGTAAATCGTTCAAGTGGCTTTTTATTGATGATGAGTTGTTAAAGTTTTATGCCAACAAAAATGGTTTTAAAATGGAGAAAATTGCTGATGGATCACATTATGATTATTTAGCAAAGCTTTCTCTAAAATAATTAATTGTGTATCAAATTATATTTCAAACTCGTAAACATATTGAGAATGAAATTATAATTAATAATATTTTTAAACGCATTTTAACTAAACGTTATTGAATTTAGGGAATCATACCCACATATATTAATCTATTTACTGTGGTAAACACTCTAATATTTGTGGCATTAAATACTTAGTGATATGAAAAAACTATTGTCGTTACTTATTGTCTCTATGATTGGTGTTGTTGCTTGGGGACAGGTTGAATATAATACTGGTTATCCAAAAGTTGAAGATATTGCAGAAACTACGGTTACTGTCGTTACAAACATAACTGCAACAACTTATTTTACAAATTTTGTTATCCTTGAAGCTAGTGATACACCTCCTACCGTTGAAGAAGTAATAGATTGGGCATATACAGGTAACTCTGGAACTTTGCCAGAAAACACTTATGGTGAAATTGCTGTATCTGGCAGAGGAGCTGCTAATTCAGACAAAACATTTAATGCTTCTAACTTAACAGCAGGAACGGACTACGTTCTATATTGTGTTACTACAGACGATTCATATACAGCTGGATCTGGTATAGAAACCGATACACCAACCACATTTAGTTTTTCAACATTATCAACATCTCCACAGTGGGCTCCAAGTTATCCTAACTTACAAAATCAAACAAAAACCGGATTAGATGTATATGGCCAAGTAGATGCAGGTGGAGACTATTATTTAGTTGTTACTGCCAGTAGTTCAACTCCAAGTGAAGCTCAAATTGAAGCTGGACAAGATCATACTGGTGCAGCCGCATTAATAACTTCAACAGCCTCAATATCTGCCGATACAGAATTTATTGCAAATTTAGACATTTCTGGCTTATCGTCGGAAACTGACTACTGGGTTTATATTGTTACCAAAGATGCTTCAAGCAACTATTCTTCTATTCAGCAACTAGCTTTTACAACTTTAGATACCCAGGCACCCACATACGCAGCACCAAAGCCAGAAATGACTAATATTACAGGTACAACAGCTACATTAGAAAATCAGATTAACGAAGACGGACGAATGTATTGGGTAATACTTCTTGCTTCAGAGGTTGCACCTTCAATATCTCAAGTGTTAAATGGTACTGATTCGAACGATAATCCAGTAAGTTCTTCTGGTAATAGAGGATTGATTACTGATGAACTGCAACAAGTATTAACCAATAGCTATACTTCAGAAACTGATTACGTTACCTATTTAGTTACTCGAGATAATAACGACAATTATATTGAAACGATAAATCCTACCTCAATTCCATTTACGACTGCTGATGTTACTGCACCAGTTGCGACATTTGATCCTGTACATGAATCAGTAGATGTTGAGACTTCCAAAATAATTACTATAAGCTTTACAGAAGAAATTTATAACTCTTCTGCGCAACTTATTACTAACTCAAATGTAGCTTCTATAGTAAGTTTAAACGAAAATAGTTCTGGCGGACCTTCTGTTTCTGCAACAATAACTTATGATGAAGAAAATTTTATTATTTCGATTGACCCTATAAGTACCTTAAAAGAACTTCAACTATATAACATTAGTTTAGATGATGTAGAAGATGCAAGTGATAATACACTTTCTAGTTCAAATACTACATTCACAACCGAAGATTCGACTCCACCTATAACTTCATTTGATGATCCACAAGATCATGACACTAATCGTTCAATTGGATCCCCATTAACAATTAGTTTTAATGAAGTTATAAAAAAACTTGACGGTACAGATGTTACTAATGCTGATTTACAAACTTTAATAAGTTTTAATCCAGGTGTTACTTTTACTGCAGTTATAAATGATGACGAAGATGGAGTAACCATTTATCCAGATCCATATATGACTCCGGAAACTACTTACACTTTAACTTTTAATCAAGTTGAAGATGCATATGGTAATGAACAAATTTCTGCTTCATCTATTGAATTTACAACGGCTCAATTTAATACTTGGGATGGTAGTGCAGGTGACAACGACTTTTTTAATAGTAACAATTATACAGGCGGATATGTAGCTGGTGCTAGCGTTACTGTTCCTGCAGGAACTCCCGAAGTAGTTATTAACTCTAATACCTCATTCCCCAACTTGATAGTAGAACCTCTTGCAAGTGTTACTATAAACTCAGGTGTTAATGTTTCTTTAAGCGAAGAACTAACTATAAAAAGTGATGCAACAGGAACAGGTTCACTAATTATTGATGGTTCTATTTCCGTAACGGGATCAAAAGTAAATGTAGAACAAAATATTTCCAGCCCATCGAGGTATTACTTTATTAGTTCTCCTATTCAAAGTGCAACCATTAATACAATTGGTGCCGATGGGCCTAGTTATTATTGGGATAATACTGCAGGAACATGGTCCGCCCAAGGTGCAGATACAGATTTTACGTCTTTAAATGGGTACATTTTAAAAAGCTCCAATGACCTTTTATATCAAGGAGCATTAAATAACGGACCTTTCTCAGTAGACGTAAAGGGTACTCCAAAAAATTCAGGTTTTACATTGGCAGGTAATCCATATACTGCAGCTATCGACTGGGACTTGATTGCTGGTGGAGATAAAGTTGATATTGAAAACGAATTTTGGATATGGTTAACAACAGATACTTATGGAACCTATAATGGAACAACAGGTGTAGGAACAAATCTTGAAGGTGATGAATCGTTGATTCCAAGTTCGCATGGTTTTTGGGTTAAAGCAATTTGGTCCTCAGGTCAAACTGTAACAGGATCGTTAACAGTGCGAGAATCTTATTTAGCTCATAATCAAACATCATATTTAAAATCATCAGGTCATGATGAGAACACTATTCCACACATATTACTATCAGGAATACACAATGGTATTGAAGATGAGAAGTTAATTGCTTTTAGCCCCAACGCATCTGAATCTTACGAAGAATATGATTCTGAAAAAAGATTTGGAACCAATACTGATATTATAGAGCTATATACTATCGTTGATAGTAAAAAATTAACAATTAACACATATCCGGAATTAATACAAAACATGATAATTCCTTTAGCATATAAAACACAAACCTCTGGTAATTTTAAAATTAGGCTAAAGGATATTGTTAATATTGATAATAATCTTCAAGTTTTATTAACTGATCATCAAGAAAGTATAACAGTTGACTTAAACACTGTTGCTGATTATGAATTTTCTTCTGAAGCGATCAACAACACTAATAGGTTTAGCATAGAACTCATAGGTGATATAGCTACTGATATTCAAAAAACGAATAATATAGAATTAGTTGAAATATATTCTGTTAATGAAACTGCTTATATAAAAACACCTGTTGTAAATAATCCGAAATTTATAATTTACGACATTGACGGTAAGCTTGTTAAATCAGATACTCTTGAATCAGACTCTATAAACGGAATTCAATTACATAATAAAGGAATTTATATTGTAAAAGTAATTTGCGAAGAATTTACTACTACTAAAAAAATAATTATATATTAGTGATATATAAAATCTTTGATTTATTTTTGCAAAGATGAGTAAAAAACTAAAAAGAAAATATTCAAAACCGATCGTAACTCCACACATCATTGACAATGAAATTTCGTTAGTGATGATGACTTGGACTGGAGGAGAACCTCCACCACCACCTGCTGCTGCACAGGGCGAGCAAGGAAGTCCTACACAACAGAACAGTTTTAACGAAAATCCATTTGGAGAGTAATAATAATACATAAGACCGCTTATAACTGGCGGTCTTTTTTTATCTTTGCAGCCTGAAAAAATTTTGTAACAGTGGGAAGATCAAGAAAAAGAAAGCCTCTTTTTGAGCAAGTTGAGATATTGGATGTAGCTGCAGAGGGAAAAGCCTTAGCCAAAATAGATGAGAAAATATTATTTGTACAAAATGCTATACCTGGCGACATTGTAGATGTGCAAGTAAATAAAAAACGAAAAAACTTCTACGAAGGATACGTTACTCAATATCATAAATTATCCGAAGTTAGAATTGATCCATTCTGTACCCACTTTGGAAAATGTGGAGGATGCAAATGGCAACCTCTTCCATATAGCGAACAACTAAAATATAAACAACGCGAAGTTGAAAACAACTTAATGCGTATTGGAAAAGTAGATCTGCCTGAAATATCACCTATTATTGGATCTAAAAGAAATCAATTTTATAGAAACAAGTTAGAATATACCTTCTCTAATAAAAGATGGGTTGAAGAAAATGAAATGCAATTACCAGAAGATTCTATAGAACGCTATGGTCTTGGTTTTCATATCCCAAGAATGTTTGACAAGGTAATTGACATTAAAAACTGCTATTTACAAGAAGAACCCTCAAATAGTATTAGATTAGCAATAAAAAAATATGCTATAGATAATGGACTAAGCTTTTTTGATATCAGGAATCATAATGGATTCCTTAGAACATTAATTATCCGGACTACAACAACAGGAGAAGTAATGGTAATTGTTTCTTTTTATCATGAGGACATAGAAAAAAGAGAGGGTTTACTTAATTATCTAAAAAATCAATTTCCTCAAATTACTTCATTGCTATATGTTATAAATGAAAAAGCTAATGATACAATTGCAGATCAGGATATTATTTGCTTCAGTGGTCGTAATTATATCGAAGAAGAAATGGAAGGACTTAGATTTAGAATTGGCCCCAAGTCTTTCTACCAAACTAATTCAGAACAAGCATATGAGTTATATAAAATAGCAAGAAACTTTGCCAATTTTTCTGGGAAAGAGGTAGTTTATGATTTATATACCGGTACTGGCACAATTGCAAACTTTGTTGCTAAAAAAGCTAAAAAAGTAATTGGGATTGAGTATGTACCCGAAGCAATTGAAGATGCTAAACTAAACTCAATTAATAACCAGATAAATAATACCACTTTTTACGCTGGGGATATGAAAGACATTCTGAATGAAAATTTCATTAAAGAGAATGGACAGCCAGATGTAATTATTGTTGATCCTCCGAGAGCAGGTATGCATGAAGACGTTGCAAAAACAATTCTTCACACAAATGCCAACAAAATTGTTTACGTTAGTTGTAACTCTGCTACACAAGCTCGAGACTTAAACTTATTAGACGAAAAATATAAAGTACAAAAAGTTCAACCTGTAGATATGTTTCCCCATACACATCATGTTGAAAATGTAGTACTATTAGAGTTAAAGTAAATAGATTGAAGATATTATGCAAAACTTTGAACAACTAGGAGTAAAAAAAACTTTTGTAAAGTCGATTAATGAAATTGACATTATCACTCCAACCGAAATTCAGGCTCAAGTAATACCAACTTTGCTTCAATCTAATACCGATTTAGTAGCGCAAGCACAAACTGGTACTGGAAAAACTGCTGCATATGGTTTGCCTCTTTTACACAGGATTGATGGTAATAAAAAAGAAGTTCAGGGTTTGATTTTATGCCCTACAAGGGAATTAGGTCAACAAATAGCTAAGCAATTGTTTAAATTTACCAAATACTGCGATAATAAAATATTTACAGAAGCTGTATTTGGAGGAGCTCAAATTGATCCTCAAATTAGTGCTTTACGCAGGCCAACACATATTGTTGTTGCTACACCAGGCAGACTAATTGACTTAATTAAAAGGAAAGCAATAAATCTAAATAAAGTAAAAACTGTTATTCTTGATGAAGCTGATGAAATGCTAAGCATGGGATTCAAAAAAGAGCTCAACGAAATACTAAATTCACTTCCTTCCGTTGAGTGTAAATGGCTATTTTCAGCTACAATGCCAGATGGAATAAAGAATATAGTTAAACACCATTTATCGAAGAAGGCCATTAAAATTGAAATCAATAACAAAAGCCAAATAAATAGAAATATTGATCATCAATTTTTAATTTGTGAAGAAAATGAAAAGCTGCACATTTTAATACAAATGCTTAATTCGGATGTTGATGCCAGAGGTATAATATTTTGTAAGACAAAAATCGCTGCACAAACTCTAGCCAAACAACTAAAAGCAAAAAATATTGCTACAGATGCTATCCAGGGAGATTTAAAGCAAATTGAACGAGATAAAGTTATGCGAGCTTTTAAGAAAGAAAGCATAAGGGTACTTATTGCAACCGATTTGGCAGCCAGAGGAATTGACATAGAAAGCCTTGCTTTTGTTGTACATTACCAACTACCCGATAAGGATGAATATTATATACACAGAAGTGGTAGAACTGCACGTGCAGGAAAAAGAGGCTTTTCTCTTGCACTTATTAACACTGGAGAAATTAAGCAAATTAGATGGTTTGAAAAAAAACTCGGCATTAGTTTTAAACAAATAAGACGATCTAAAGGTTAGCATATACTGTTTCTTATTGCACTCTAAGATGATATTTTTACATTTAAAGATATATGGATTCTAATGTTTGTTACCTATAAAAAATTAATCAGTGAAAGTTTCTTTTTTAATTATAGGGCAAGGGCTAGCAGGATCTTTACTAGCTTATAAAATGTATAAATATGGATTAAGTTTTAAAATAATAGCCAGTCCTCAAATTACAAAAGCCTCAGATGTTGCTGCAGGTTTATTTAATCCTTTAGTTTTTAAACGACTCACCAAAAGCTGGAAAGTAGATGATTGTTTACCAGTAATGTTTGAAACTTATAATGAAATAGAAAAACTATTGGATAATACCTTTCTGTTTAAAAAAGACATTATCAAACCTCTTACCTCTCAAGAAAATGATCTTTGGACTAACAAATTAAAACAAAATAACTTTTCATATTTTATTGATAAAATACATATAAAGAAACCCATTGAAAAGTTAAGTGATTTTCATTCTTATGGTCATGTAAAACATTCAGGATTTGTAAATATCTCCCATATGTTAGATGAACTTAAAAAATTCTTTTTAAAGAAAGACTTACTCATTGAGCAACATTTTAACTATGAGGATTTAAAAATTGAAAACACCCAAATTAAATGGAAAAATACCTTAGCTAATCAAATTGTTTTCTGCGAAGGACATAGTGTTAGAAGTAATCCATTTTTTAAAGATATAGTACAACCTACCAAAGGAGAATTGCTTGAAATATTTTGCGAAGACCTAACTAACAAGTATATCATAAATAAACAATTATTTATAATGCCTTTAGGTAATAATCGATTTAAAATTGGCGCTACATACAATTGGAACAACATAGATGAAAAAAGCACAATTGAGGCAAAAAGTGACCTTTTAAAGCGTTTTGAACAATTAATAAAATTACCTTATAAGGTACTGAATCAATATGCAGGTATTCGCCCTACGGTTAAAGATAGAAGACCAATTTTAGGACGCCACCCTAATTATAACCAATTAACAATATTTAATGGCTTAGGGACAAAAGGCGTTCTTCTGGCTCCATTTTTTGCATCAGAAATGATTCGTTACTTAACAATAAAAAACTACAGCTTATCTCCAGAAATTGATGTAAAAAGGTTTTACAAAAAATATTAAACACAAAAAGGGTTGGCTAAAAAACCAACCCTTTATATTAATATCTAGCTAATTCTAATAAATTCTAGCAGTTGAATAACAACTCACGATATTTTGGTAATGGCCAAATTTCATCATCAACTATTAACTCTAGTTTGTCGATATGATAACGAATTTTATCTAAGAAAGGACGAACCTTTTGGTCGTAAGCATGAGCTTTTTCTAAACCTTCCTCAACAGCATTACACTCTTTACGAGCCTCAATCATCTCTAATCTCATCTTCTTAATTTCAGAAGTATGGCCAGAAATTTCTTTAATTAAACCTAAACGAGCACCAGCTAAAGTAGTAAATTCCTCTTCAGAGAATAATTCTTTTAAACCTTGTACATTTTGAATTAACTTAGTTTGATAAGTAACTGCAGTTGGCACAATATGGTTGATAGCTAAATCAGCAAGAACTCTAGACTCAATTTGAATCTTATAAGTAAACTTCTCTAATTCTACCTCAACTCGAGCTTCTAGCTCTTTTTCACTCATAATACCTCCGTCCACAAGTACTTTTTTAGAAGGAGCTTCTAAGTATTTGCTTAAAGACTCTGGTACACTTGTAATATTTGTTAATCCTCGTTTAGCAGCTTCCTCTTTCCATTCTTCTGAGTAACCATCACCATTGAAACGAATAGGCTCACACTCAAGAATTATCTTTTTAAGAACTTGGAAAATAGCTTCATCCTTTTTAACTCCTTGCTCAATTAACGCATCAACCTCAACTTTAAATTCTCTTAATTGAGAAGCTACTGCTGCACTTAAAGCAGTTGTTGAAACAGCTGCATTTGCCGAAGAACCTACAGCACGGAACTCAAAACGGTTTCCTGTAAATGCAAATGGAGAAGTACGGTTACGATCAGTGTTATCTAAAATAATTTCCGGAATACGACCGATACCTAATTTAAGGGCTGTTTTCTCGTCAGGAGTCATTTTGTGATCTGGTACCTCAGCTACAATCTTATCTAACATTGCAGAAACTTCAGTTCCTAAGAAAGCCGAAATAATTGCTGGAGGAGCCTCATTAGCACCTAAACGATGACTATTAGAAGCTGTTAGGATAGATGCACGTAATAAATCCTGATTTTTATATACAGCCATTAAGGTATTAACAACAAACGTTAAGAACTGTAGGTTTCCTTTAGGATTTTTTCCTGGAGCATAAAGAACTACACCAGTATCTGTACCTAATGACCAGTTATTGTGTTTACCAGAACCATTTATTGCAGCAAATGGCTTTTCATGGAATAATACACGGAAATTGTGACGACGAGAAATTCTCTTCATCAAATCCATCATTATTTGGTTATGATCGTTACCTAAGTTAGCCTCTTCGTAAATTGGAGCTACCTCAAACTGCGAAGGAGCTACCTCGTTGTGACGAGTTTTAATAGGCATTCCTAATCTATGCGCCTCAACCTCAAGATCAATCATAAATTTAGCAACCCTCTCTGGAATTGATCCAAAATAGTGATCATCCAATTGCTGATCTTTTGAAGAAGAGTGTCCCATTAAAGTACGACCAGTTAAAGCCAAGTCAGGACGAGCTTGATAAAGAGCTTCATCAATTAAGAAGTACTCTTGCTCCCATCCCATATTGGTATGTACTTTAGTAACATTTTTATCGAAATACTGACATATAGCAGTTGCAGCCTCATCAACAGCAGCTAACGCTTTCAATAAAGGTGTTTTATAATCTAACGCTTCTCCTGTATATGAAATAAACACAGTTGGAATACAAAGTGTAGTTCCTACAATAAACGCTGGAGAAGAAGTATCCCAAGCAGTATAACCACGAGCTTCAAAAGTCTGACGTATACCTCCTGATGGGAATGAAGAAGCATCTGGTTCTTGCTGAGCTAGTAATTTACCAGAAAAATTCTCGATAATGCTACCATCATCACCATAATCAATGAAACCATCATGTTTCTCTGCAGTACCATCAGTTAATGGTTGAAACCAGTGTGTATAATGAGTTGCACCTTTTTCAATAGCCCAGGCTTTCATCCCTGAAGCAACACCATCAGCCTGCTTACGATCAATTGTTCCTCCTTTAGCGTTTGCAGCTTGTACCGCAGCAAATGCTTCTGTAGAAAGATATTTTCTCATGGCGCTTTTATTAAATACTAATTCGCCATAATAATCCGTTACCTTATTTGAAGGTAAACTTACTTCTTTCGGTGCTCTTGAAAGCAACTCGTTTAATGCTTGAAATCTTAATGTTGCCATAATTGTTTTAAAAATTTAATTTTCTTTCGAGTTAGCGTAAGCAAAAATATATAATTCTAAATTAAAACCTGTAAATAACATGATTTTTTTCATTAAAATTAACTTTTTAGAAACAAAAACCCCGTTTTTTCACTATCAACACTATTTTTTTTCAATTAAACTTATATTTTTTTCATTTTTTTTCTGCTACCAAAATAATCCACAGTTTCACTTATAAAAACTGAAAGTAATATACTCATTTTTCTTTCAATTTATAAGTAAGCCAATTTGTGATAAAACAAAAAATCAATATCAGTTAGCAACTATTCAATTTTTACATCTTACAAAATACTATTTAGAAGTAATTATTTTTCAAAATTTTATTTACCTCCCTATAAAGTTACATGTATCTTAAAAATATATTATAAAATTATCAAATAAAATTTGATAGCACTCTATCCCTTTTTTTATATAAAAAAGTAGATTTTCTAATTCACAACCCGGATTAAAACACATTTATATATCTGAATCCATTTATGACTAGTAAATAATAGTAAATTGTAACGTATTACAATAATTATCTGGAATCTTTAATTATGACTATTGATTGGTTAATACTAGTATATAAACTTTTTGGCGGATTAGCACTATTCCTTTTTGGAATGGATGTAATGACAAAAGCCCTTAAAGACTCTACAGGAAACCAGCTAAAACTCTTTTTGCACAAAATGACTTCTACACGCTGGAAAGCCCTACTAGCGGGAGCCAGCATCACCGCTGTAATTCAATCATCATCAATAACAACCGTACTAGCTGTAGGCTTTGTTTCGGCAGGTATTATGAAATTTCAAAGTACTCTGGGATTAATTCTTGGTGCAGATATTGGAACTACAATTACTGCACAAATAATTGCTTTTAAAGTTACTAAAACTGCACTAATATTAGTGATAATAGGTTATTTATTTACATTCATTTCTCGCGCTAAAAAACAACGTGAATTTGGAAAAATAATACTTGGCTTGGGGCTTATTTTCTTAGGAATGAATTTTATGAGTGACGGAATGCACCCCTTAAAAACCTATCCATCCTTCATTAATCTTATGTACAATTTGAGTAATCCAATAACAGGAATACTTATAGGAACAATTTTTACAGCATTGATTCAAAGTTCTTCGGCAACTACCGGAGTAGTTATTATATTAGCATCCCAAGGATTTATAACATGTGAAGGAGGAATATCAATCGTAATTGGTGCAAATATTGGAACCTGTGTAACTGCATTCCTTTCTGCCATTGGAAAACCTAAAACTGCGATGCAAGTTGCCATAGCACATATTACATTTAAAATTATCGGAGCTTGTATATGGGTATGGCTTATTCCTCAATTAGCAAGCATTACAGAACAAATAACTCCAGATAATTTACCTCGACAAATTGCTAATGCACATACCATCTTTAATGTTGCTAATGCTGCTTTATTAATTGGATTTACAACTCCAATTGCTCTGCTAATAACAAAAGTGTTTCCTGTAAAACAAATCGATTCAAAAGAAGAAATTGTATTACTGGACAAATATTATTTACAAAATACAAGTATGGCAATAGACCTTGTTGACAAAGAGCTAAGCAAACTCTCAAATAAAACAAATAATCTTCTTAAAAAAGGCCTTAAAATTACACTAACAGGCTCCTTAACAGACATGAAACACTTGAGACAATCCGATAAAATTATTGATTATCATCAAGAACAAATATTATCGTATTTACAACAACTTCAACAAGAAAAACTTGATAAAAATGAATCTAAGCATATAAAAAAGCAAATGGAAATTGCCAATATTCTAGAAGCAGCTGCAGATATTATTACCACTGACATGATTGAAGCTGCCGAACATCGGATTGAGCATAGCTTTTTAATAAGTGATGAAACCCATTTAAAGTTTGAAAACATTTATAACCATAACATTAAAGCACTGAACGACGCTTTTTTGTCGTACCAAAACAACAACCTCAATTTAGCAAATCAAGTGATTTCTAATAAAAAAGCTATTAAAAAGAGTATGTTAAAATTAAAAGATCATTTAGTAAACCGTCTTTCGGAGCAAGATGAAAACAGAATTGCAATAATCCGTTTTGAAACTGAGTTAATAGAATTAACAGGGAGGCTTTATGCATTAGCACGAAGAATTGCACGACTGCAACTAGAAGTGAGTTCGTAAAGTAATAAAGTCGAAAGTTAAAAGCCGCGTCAAATAAAACTTCATCTTAACAACACTGAATGCAAGCAAAATACAAACAACAGCTCACTTTAGCTTGATAGACCTGTTATATTTTTAAAGCTATATTAGGTAAGTAAAAATGCCAACCTCTATCAGTTGGCATTGTATAATAAATATATCTACTTCTTCAGATTCACATAATTTTTATAGAAATAAGGTATTGTTTCAATACCTGTGAAGAACTGTTCTAATGGATAATTTTCATTAGGAGAATGAATTGCATCTGATTCTAAACCAAAACCCATTAGGATTGTTTTTATACCCAAAATATCCTCAAAGGTTGAGATTATAGGTATAGATCCTCCACTACGCACAGGAACAGGTTTTCTATTGAATACTTTTTCGTAAGCTTGTTCTGCTGCTTTATACTCTGGTAAATTTATTGGACAAACATATCCTTGACCTCCATGTAATATTTTTACTTCAACTTTAACCCCCTCTGGTGCAATGGATTCAAAATGCTTTTTGAACTGTTCTGCAATTTTATGATGATCTTGATTTGGGACTAAACGCGATGATATTTTCGCATATGCTTTTGAAGGCAACACTGTTTTAGCACCCTCACCTGTATATCCTCCCCAAATTCCACACACATCAAATGATGGCCGTATACCAGTTCTCTCATTGGTTGTATAACCTTTTTCACCTGCTAACTCTTTAACCTCAATTGCACCTTTATAATTTTCTTCATCAAATGGAGCTTGAGCCATTTGGTGACGCTCCTCCTCTGACACCTCTATAACATCATCATAGAATCCAGGAATAGTAATTTTACCACCTTCATCAGTCATTTGGGCAATCATCTTTGTAAGCATATTAATAGGATTGGCTACAGCTCCTCCAAATAATCCCGAATGCAAATCACGATTAGGTCCTGTTACTTCAACTTCCCAATATGCTAAACCTCTTAAACCTGTTGTAATAGATGGAATACCCGGAGCTATCATAGAAGTATCTGAAACTAATATAACATCACTTTCCAGTAATTCCTTATGATTCTTACAAAACTCAGGTAAGTTAACAGATCCAACCTCTTCCTCTCCTTCTATTAAAAACTTCACATTACAAGGTAGCTGATTGGTTTTTACCATAAACTCAAAAGCTTTGGCATGCATAAACCCCTGTCCTTTATCGTCATCCGCACCTCGAGCAAAAATTTTCCCATCTTTTATTACAGGCTCAAACGGATCTGTATCCCATAAATCTAATGGATCTACTGGCATAACATCCATATGCGCATACACTAAAACCGTTGGCAATTTCTCGTCTATTATCTTCTCTCCATATGTAATCGGATTTCCTGGCGTTTCAAATATTTCTGCTTTATCAACTCCAGCTTCCAATAATAATTTCTTCCACATCTCTGCAGCCTTATACATATCCGGCTTATGAGATTCAATACTACTAATTGAGGGGATACGCAACAAATCAAACAACTCGTTTAAAAAACGTTCCTTATTATTTGCTATATAAGTGATTACTCCTTCCATTTAGTTAATTTTTAATTAAAAGTTTAACAAGATACAAATTTTAGAAGGTTTAAAGCATGAAGAAAGTCAGTGATCAGATATCAGTTAATAGTTATCAATGAACAGTAAGTAATCCCAATCAAGGGGAGAAAACACTCGAGTAAACACATGAAGCCTTTAGGGATGTCATCCCTAAAACCCTGACTTACTTTTCTTTTCTTGATAAAAAAAAGTAAGCAAACAAAATCAAGACTGCGCCTACTTCGCTATAAATAACTACGATTCTTTTTTCTAAATCGCTAAAACTCGCACCTTCCTACGTCAGGTACTCAAACAATATGCGATTTTACGATAAAACAATCTTGTTTTTATGCTCACCAGACGAGGTCAATACTAATACAAGACAGTAACTATAACTTATTTCAATTCTTGATTCACATAAGTAATTATCAGTAATCAATGTTAGGTGGACTGTGACCAATGTACCAAATACTGATAACGATAAACTATATTATTCCTTTCTCTTTAAGTACTTTTTCCGATTCTTCCATTTCGTTATAAAAGGCTTCACCATATTTGCGAATAATCGGTTCTTTCAAAAATTTATAAACAGGAACACCTTCTTTTTCTCCAAGCTCACGGGCATCGTTACAAATTGGCCAAACATCATAGTTCAAAGCCTCTCCATGACTTAGTTTTTTAGTCCTTATGGGGTATAAATGACACGAAATAGGTTTCTGAAATTCAACTAAACCTTGTTTCCAAGCTATTTCGATAGCACAATGAACTCCTCCCTTTGTATCAAAGTATGTATAAACACACTCCTTACCATGAATAATAGGAGTTACCAATTCATCCTCAAAATCCATCATTGAAGTTCCTTCCTCATCAATAGTTTTAATTGCTTCTGATGATAGAAGATGTTTAATTTTTGGATATATTTTATCGATGATTTCCCCCTCCTCTTCGGTTAAAGGTGCACCCGAATCTCCCTCAACGCAACAAATTCCATGACATTTAGCTATGTTGCAAATAAATTTATTGGCAAAGAGCTCGAGGCTAATTATTTTATCGTCAATCTGAATCATCGTAATCTTAGAAATTATAAGTAGATTTTTTTATAAAGTTGTTAGTAAATTTAATGTTGGTTATTAATTAGTTGCAATTGATAACTTTTTAAATAATAAAATAATTTACTTTAACCTTACTTCAGCTGTTAAGAAAAGAAAAGCAGCAACCCATAAAGGATTACTGCTTAAGTTATATTGTAAAATCATTATTTTACATCAATCAAACAGTCTCCTGTCATATCAGTAGGTTGTTCAACTCCCATTAGTTTAAGAAGAGAAGGTGCTACATCAGCTAAAACACCGTCTTTTACTTCTCCTTCTCTTTCCGAAACCCATACAAATGGAACCGGATTTAGTGAGTGAGCTGTATTTGGTGATCCATCTGCATTTACGGCGTTATCTGCATTACCATGATCTGCGATAATAATAGCTTCATAACCACTAGCTTTTGCAGCTTCAATTACACTTTCAACACATTCGTCAACTGCTTTTACCGCTTTCTCAATTGCTTCGTAAACACCAGTATGCCCTACCATGTCACCATTAGCAAAATTCAAGCAAATAAAGTCGTACTTGTTTGCATTTAGTTCTGCAACTACTTTATCTTTTACTTCATAAGCACTCATTTCAGGCTGTAAATCGTATGTTGCAACTTTTGGTGAATTTACTAAAATTCGATCCTCATTTTCAAACACTTCTTCTCGACCTCCTGAAAAGAAGAATGTTACGTGCGCATATTTTTCGGTCTCTGCAATTCTTAATTGTTTAAGTCCTGCATTTGAAACAACTTCGCCAATTGTATTTTCAACATTTGATTTATCAAAAAGAATATGTAAACCTTCGAATGTAGCATCATACGGAGTCATTGTGCAATAGTGAAGTGGAATAGTTTTCATTCCTTCTTCCGGCATATCTTTTTGAGTTAAAACAATAGTTAACTCTTTAGCACGGTCGTTACGGAAATTAAAGAAAACAATTACATCTCCTTCTTCTATTTTGGCTACAGGATTACCCTCTCCATCTACATGAACTATTGGCTTAATAAACTCATCTGTTACATCTGCATCATAAGACGCTTGAATACCTTCCAATACATCAGTAGTAGTTGACTCTCCTACTCCTGCCACCATAGCATCGTAAGCTATTTTAATACGCTCCCAACGCTTATCTCTATCCATGGCATAATAGCGACCTGTTACCGTTGCTACCTGACCTACTGTTTTATCCATATGAGCCAATAAATCACTCATAAAACCTTTACCACTTTTAGGATCTGTATCGCGACCATCCATAAAGGCATGAACAAAAACATCTTTTAAACCATATTCTTGCGCTACACTTAACAATTTATGAATATGATCCTGGCTACTATGAACACCTCCTTGCGACATAAGACCCAACAAGTGAACTTTTTTACCATTTTGTTTTGCGTAGTTGTAAGCCTTTTCTAATTCAGGATTTTTTGAAATAGAACCATCAGCACAAGCACGATTAATTTTTACTAAATCCTGGTAAACTACCCTACCTGCACCTATATTTAAGTGACCTACTTCTGAGTTACCCATCTGTCCATCAGGTAATCCAACATACTCACCCGAAGCGTTTAATTTTGAGTTAGGATACTTCTCTAACAAGCTATCCCAATAAGGTGTATCAACAGCTGAAATTACATCCGATTTAGATTTGTCTCCAAATCCCCATCCATCCAGAATAACAAGAATTGTTTTCTTATCCATGGCTAATATATTTTGTTTTTGTTATTAACTATTTTGATTTATTCTAAATTAAGGCGCAAAAATATTGAATTAATACCTAAAAAAAAAGTTTACTAACTCATACTTAGCTTAAATTTAACCTGCGAATAACAAAATAAAATGGGTAACTTACTTAATGGAATTTTATAAATAGCAATTTTCATTTTATTTTAGCCATAGATTTAGTTAAAACACATAAAACAAAGAGAACACAGCACCGACTAATCTGTTTAATTTTACATTTTCTAAAGCCAAGAACTTTCTAGAAATGGAACATTCGGAGAACAATTTTGAATTTGAAATAAATCATCTCAAACAAGAACTTAGCTATTTACAACAAAAATACCAGGTGCTATCAGAAACTATTTTTGAAGGTGTATATATACTTGAAAATGGTTATTGTATAGAATCTAACCAAATGGGATGCGAATTATTAGGTTATAATCATGATGAAATTATAGGCATGTATTCTGTTGATATTGTTGTTCCCGAAGATAAAGAAATAGCAGAATCAAGACTAACAAACCCATTAGATGAGCCGTTTGAAACTACACTTATTAGAAAAGATGGTTCTCAATTTCATGCACTTGTTAGAGCTAAAAGTCACATTTATAAAGATAAACATGTTAGAATTGTTGCCATAAGAGATATATCTGATTACAAAATTTCTATAGATAACCTACTCGAAAGTGAAAATAAGTACAAAGCAGTTGTTGAAAACGCGGGAGATGGTATTATAATTGGCAATAAACAAGGTGAAATTATTGAAGCCAACAATGCCTTTTATACCATGACTGGTTATAATAAGGAAGAGATTATCAATAAGCACATATCGTTTTTGTTCACCTCTGATTCTATAGAATACAAGCCCCTAAGATTTGATCTTGTAAACATGGGGCACACAGTTATATACGAAAGAACCATAGTTGGCAAGAATGGAGAAATGATTCCTGTGGAAATGAATTCAAAAAAGCCTTCTGATAACTATTATTTATCTGTTATAAGAGACTTAAGAGAAAGAAAAAAGGCCGAAGAAGATTTAAGAAAATCCAACAAAGAATTAAGGGAAGCTAAAGAGAGAGCAGAAGAAAGCGATAGGTTAAAATCATCTTTTTTAACTAATATGAGCCACGAAATAAGAACTCCAATGAATGGCATCATAGGTTTTGCAGAATTAATAAAAAATCAAACTCTTACTCCGGAACTAAGAGAGGACTACATTAATGTTATACTTTCGAGCGGCCAACAGTTAATGAATATTATTAACGATGTTTTGGAGATATCGAAAATTGAAACCGGACATATTAAAGTCGAATCCGTTCCTTTTGATATATTGAGTTTACTTAAGGAGATAGTATCTTTTTTTAAACCTGTAGCTGAAAGAGGTCATAACGAATTAACGATTAACACTTCTCGGTGCAACCTGGCTTTATTGAGTGGTGATCCTGCAAAAATACAACAAGTACTCACTAACCTTATTAACAACAGCCTTAAATTCACCGAAAACGGAAAAGTAGAAGTGGGCATTATAACAAGATCGGCAGAAATTATATTTTATGTAAAAGATACCGGAATTGGAATACCCGAACAGTATATCAACTCTATATTCGATAGGTTTACGCAAGCACAGCACGACGGTATAAATAAACAAAAAGGAACAGGTTTAGGATTGTCCATTTGCAAAAAACTGGTTAAAATTATGGATGGGGATATTTGGGTAGAATCGGAAGTAGGTAAAGGCTCTACTTTTTATTTTGAAATACCTTTTATGCCAATGTAATAAAACACTAACAGATAGTTTGTAAAGTGCATTTATTCAGTTTTTTGATTATTAGTCGAAGAGCTCGGAACATGAAATATGGAGAATGGAGAAAGAATATTTGTAATCAGTCAGGAGTAATTATTCAAAGAAGAAAACATAATATTTAGAAGTTAACAGACCCTATTCTTTATACCTATATCTTAATACTTTATACTAAAAAAGTATGCATTTAAGAATATCATATAATGATTAACATTTAATAATACTTACCATATTGATAATACTCTCCTTTTTTCCTTTATTTGCATTACATTTTTAAAAGACCTCACAAAAGAATTAAACAATTAATTATTAACGCTAAACCAGACAAATAAACTATGGAGAAGACTTAAATCATCGCTTATCGCAGATAAAAAATGCTCTAATCAGAAGAATCTATCAATAGAGTATATCAAATCAATTAACATTATTTATTAGCAAGAGCAACTACCATTTATTACGCTCATGGTATTGTTGTGCTTTAATCTATTTACAACAATGAAAAGACTTTCTTTTTTAATTATTTCTATTTTTTATTTAGCCAATGTTTGGGGGCAGACAAAGACAAATAAAATTGAATCAACTGGTTATGTTGGAATTGGGACGACTGATCCACAACAAAAACTTCAAGTTGAAGATGGCGCCATAGGAGTTGGTGATCAAAGTGCTGGTAATTGGATGCAAATTAAGCAAATTACAACAGATGGTTATGGGTATAATTTCCAACATAATAATGCCTCAGTTATTATTAATGAACAAGGGGGTACAAATCAAGCCATTATATTGGGAGATGTTGATAATAATAACAATAGCGTACTATTTGGAGTTAGTCATCTTCAAGGGGGACCATGGACTCCAAAATTAACCTTAACTGGTAATGGTAATCTTGGTATAGGAACAACGAATCCATTCCAGAAATTGACTGTTAAAGATGGACAGCTATTCTTTGGTCATTCACTATCAAACCAATTTGAAAGTGGAAGAATTAGGTTTGTTGAATATGCAAGTAATAGTTATTTGGGTGCATTTATACACTATGATGGTAATCATAATGTTATGAACTTGGGTGTGCATAATATTCATGATTTAAATATGTCTAATGATATTAATGCTATCTCTATAAAGCGCGAAAATGGTTACGTTGGCATAGGCACCACTAATCCCCAAGCTAAGCTTGCTGTAGCTGGAACAATCCTTGCCAAAGAAGTTCGAGTATCTACAGATCAAAACGACTGGCCTGATTTCGTCTTTGAAGAAGACTACCACCTAAAAGACCTCTCCGAAGTTGAAAATTACATCAAAGAACATAAACATTTAGAAGGCATTGCTAGTGCCAAGGAGATGGAAGAACAAGGTGTGAATTTAGCGGAGATGAACAAACTGCTTTTACAGAAAATTGAAGAACTAACATTACATACCATTGCTCAAGAAAAAAAGCTAAAGGAGAAAGATATAGAAGTTGAAAGTCTGGAAGAGAGATTAGCAAAGATTGAAGCTTTGTTAATAAAAGGAAATGATAAATAATATCAGCAGTGTAATGGATTTCCCCTTTAGAGTAGCATAAAAAAATTGATACAATTTAATAATATTCTTAAATAATAATTAAATGAAAAAATTAATATCGTTTTTGTTGTTTATTTCGATTACCGGAACATTTAATATTACTGCCCAAAGTTTTGGAGGATCTATAATTCAAAATAATGCTTTTTACCTTTCACCAGGTGCGGGTGACTTAAAAATGAGGAGATATACTGATGGACAAGAAGAATGGAATAGAGCTTTGGTACCGTCTTCTGCGGATCAATTACTGATTAATTACGCTGGTGACTTTGCAACCGGGGTAAGAATAATGGGATCTAAGGTCCTTATCGATAATACCTTAGGAATAGGAACAGCCAGTCCAATGCATGGAAAATTGCATATTAATGGCAATGGATCTGATAATGGTATAAATCTCTGGACAAATAATGGTGAAACTACATCCCGAATATGGATAGATAGTTCTCTAAATCTATTCCACATTACCAGAGGTAGTAATCCAACTAGTGGATTAACAATTAATGGTAATGGAAATATTGGAGTAGGTATCACCTCTCCAGCTTCTAAATTAACTGTTGCTGCTCATGGAGTAGAAGGTTTGCTTATGGCTCCTGATATTAGTGACCAAAGTAGGAGTACTAGGATAATTTTAGCTGACCAAAACTCATCTAATGCTATTTTTAGATATAATAATCAGTTATGTTTTTCTACAGGCACCAAAGAAGGCCAAACATCCGGTACGATTAGATTAAACATACAAGACAACGGGAATGTTTGTATTGGCAACTTTTCTAACAAAACAGTAGGAAAGCTTATGATTAAAGGAGATGGTGTTGACCAAGGACTAACTATATGGAATGAATCTGGAGCATCAACTTTTAGAGTTTGGGCTGATGCAACCAAAAAAATTGGTTTAATTACTAAAGGTAATAATGAAACCAATGGTTTGGCAATCAAAGAAAATGGTTACATAGGAATTGGGACAATTGCTCCTGCGTCATTATTTGATATAGCAGCCAACTCAAATAAAGTAATGAATAAAATTCACGTCAATAATGCACACGTTGGAGGAGATGGAGGTTTCTTCGATGTCAACATGGGTAAAAATAATAGTTATGCAGGAGGAATGAATGTTTACGTGCCATCAGGACAACCGGGGATTGATAGGGTTTATCTAGGTTTATACACTACAACATATGAAAATAGTAACGTACAAAGTAGAGTAGAAAGGTTAACAATAACCGATAAAGGTAATGTTGGTATCGGCACTACAAATCCTCAAGAAAAGCTATCGGTTGATGGAACAATCCTTGCCAAAGAAGTTCGAGTATCTACAGATCAAAACGACTGGCCTGACTTCGTCTTTGAAGAAGACTACCACCTAAAAGACCTCTCCGAAGTTGAAGCTTACATTAAAGAACACAAACATTTAGAAGGCATTGCTAGTGCCAAGGAAATGGAAGAACAAGGTGTGAATTTAGCGGAGATGAATAAACTGCTTTTACAGAAGGTGGAAGAATTAACTCTATACCAAATAGAAAAGGATAAGGAAGTAAAAGAGTTGAAAGAAGCAAGGAGAAAGGAACAAGGAGAAAGAAGAAAGTTGGAAGAACAATTGTCTGAACAGAAGGGAAAAGTTGAAACTATGGCTGAAAGATTGGTTAAGATTGAGGCACTATTGATGAAAGACAATTAGTCTCATATAGTAAGGATGAGTTTAAAAAACGATAAAACATAAATAATGAAAATTAATAAGCTTATACATAAGTGTTTTATAATGTTAGCAATATTATTGTTAACAACCAATTTGCTTGGACAAGGCATACAACATCAAACTGTAATACCACCTACTCCAGAAGCTGCAACACTTGGAAAATATGGTGATATTCCTGTAAGTCATTTTACAGGAACTGCAAATGTGACTATCCCTATTTGGGAAATTAATGAAAAAGGATTAAAACTACCCATTAATTTAAGCTATCATGCTTCCGGGATAAAAGTAGCTGAAGTTGCCCCTCGCTTTGGGTTAGGATGGGCTTTGAATGCTGGGGGGATGATAACTAGGACTATACAGCATGCTACGGATGAAGGACATACTTATGGCACATCTTTTCCAAGAAACCCTTCAGATTTCATAAAAGGGTATTATAAAGACAGACATTTGTTAGAAGATTACAATTCTTTGACTAATGATGAACTATGGGATTCATATGTTTCATCGGCTGTTGGTAATTGGGATTGCGAACCAGATATCTTTCATTTTAATTTTAATGGGTACTCAGGAAGGTTTTTGTTCAACGAAAACCGAGAAGCTATTTTCTTTCCGCAAAGTGATATAAAGGTTGAAGTTGATTTTGATGATGATGATGGTTTTAGAGAGTTCTTATTAATTACACCGGATGGTACAAAATACTATTTTGGCACAGGAGATATGACTAGTTCTACATGCTCTTATATATCCGATGGATATATGAATAGGTATTTTAAGAACAACTGGTATTTGGTTAAAATTGAATCTATTGATGGTGATGAAATAAATTTTGAATATGAAGAGGAATCTTATACTTATTACAGTCTTGCACCGGAACAATATTTTGATCCTGGTTTGCAAGTTATGGGGTTATGTGATGATGTAATGGTAAGTAGCACAAGTATTGCGACTATAATATCGTATTATTTCAATGGAGCACAAGGCTGGTCTCATCCAAGTACGGCCAGACTGTCAATTCAACCACTCTTAAAAAATTACTTTAAAGATAAAAGGATAAAGAAAATATTTACAAAGAATCAGTCGGTTGAGTTTGTTTATAATCAGTTTAGAGATGATTTAGGATCAATACGTGGAGGAGATCGAGCAGCGAGCGAGTTACAAGGAGAAAATGATGCTAAACGGTTGGATGAGATTGTAATAAAGGACTTAGAGGGATTTCAAAAAAAGCATTTTACTTTAAACTATGATTATTTTATTAGCGATCCTGAAGGAACATTTCCGGGTGATAGAGGAGATCAATATAATATAGATCTTAAACGATTAAAGCTAGTTTCAGTTTGTGAATCAGGTAAAAACCCTTATGTGTTTGAATATAATGAAGACCAAATATTACCTAGGCGAATCTCTTTTGCACAAGACCATTGGGGATATTATAATGGTTTTACTTACAATAAAACATTAGTTGATGTAAACATTGATGCAAGAGATTATGATTTCGATGATCCAAATGAAATAGGCTATTATATCAAACCAAATGACTGTGTAAGAGATGCTACGGAGTCATTTTTTGATGCTTGCATTTTAACAACAGTGAATTATCCTACAGGAGGAAGAACAGTGTTTGATTATCAAATAAACCAGCATGATGAATATTCGGTTATTGATCCATATATTGGAGGAGCCAGGATAAAAACAATCACCAATTACGATTTAAATAAAGTTGAACCTGTCTCGATAAAAAGTTATACTTATTCAAATAGTAGAATATATACCGATCCAAGAGGTCTTTATAAAAATACTTATATTGATGGAACATCTAAACATTGGAGTTTTTATAACCATCTGTACCGTGGATCCCTTGATATATATCAATCTTATAGCTGCTTGCCCATGCAAACCCTTCAGGGAATTCATATTGGTTATGGTGAAGTAAAAGAGCATAAAGAGGATGGAAGCTATACAGTTTACACATACAACACGGGCGAGGACGAATATTATGATGGAGCTTTTGCTTTCCCGGGAGAAGATCCTCCAACTAACGAAAGTGGTTTACGATATCCGGTTATATCAAGACCATACGATTATACCCAAGGTCAGTTATTATATGAAAAATATTTTAATTCTGACAATAAATGCATAAAACAAATAAGGTATCATAATGAACCTTTTGACTGGGTAGCAGAACCGGTACTTCATGCAACAAAAATTTCTTATATACCACAATCTAATTTATTAGTGTTTGGTAATAATCAATGTAATTATTCATATAGGTATTTTGGCTATGATCATTATAGTTTAACAACTGGCGTTTCTCGATTGAAAAGTAAAACGACCACATTATTTAATAACGACGATACAGGTATTAGTATATCAGAGAGTTACCATTATAACAGTGATGATCATTTAAACCCTTCAGAGATAAGAATTTCAAAAAGTGATGGGCGCTCAGATAAGAAAATTATTAAGTATCCTATTGATTATAAGGATGATTTGGTAGGATTTAATCACGCCATACACACAGATGAGTATTCAGATGGCATAAATGTGATGTTGGAGAAAAATTTGGTGAATGCACCTATTGAACAAATATCTACCATATCGAATGATACTTCTGAAGAAATAGTTGATGCTCAATTATACTTGTATAAAGCCAGACGAATTATAGATGCTACTACACAAGAAGAAAAAGTAGTAGTTGCTCCCGAAAAAATATTAAAACATAGCTCATTAGAAAAAATACCCTATTCGGATGTTTTATTCTCTGATATTGATACGGAAAATGATTATGCGTTTAATTATTATCTTGATTACTCAGAAGAGTATAATTACGATTTGTATGATGACGAAAACAATATTCTGCAAGTAATAGGAAAGGACGGGGTAACCACCAGTTATATATGGGGCTATAATAACACTCTGCCCATAGCAAAAGTTGAGAATGCTACCTATAACCAAGTTTTTTATACCGGATTTGAAGATAATGCAACACAATGCGGGAGTATAAGAACTGGAATCAATAGTGCATGTTCTTTTAAAAAAAACTTAACCGGGTTAACCGCGGGTACATACATATTAAGCTACTGGAAAGATGAAGGAACCTATTCTAATAAAGACTGGAAACATTATTCGCAAACTTGTCAAGTACCAGGTACAACATATACAATTAATGTCACAGGAAGGATTGACGATGTAAGGTTTTACCCTAAAGGAGCTTTAATGACCACTTATGCATATGATCCGGTTTTTGGCTTAACTTCCCAAACAGATGCAAATAATAAAACAACTTTTTATAAATACGATAACCTGGGGAGACTTCATTTGGTAAGAGATCAGGATAATAATATTGTTAAAAGGTATAGTTATAATTACTCAAAAAATGCAGCCCCATCAATTGTTCCTTTGATAACCAGTTATTCATTTGATCCCGAGGGTGGTAGTGTCAGGGTTGACATTGAATCAAATGTTGCCTGGGATATTCAGAATAATCCAAACTGGCTTACCATTGAGAAATATGATACTTATATTATTTTTTCTTGTGAAGCAAACAATAGTTTAAAGACTAACAATTCTACAATCAAGCTCTTTGGTGGCGGTACTTCAACCAATATTCAGCTTTCACAAATTACTTTACCAAGATTAGATATAAAAGGATCGGATGATATTCCTCAAACAGAATCGGGAGACTTCTTACTTGGATATGATGGTGATGATCCATGTATAAATATTAAATCTACAAGAGATGTAACAGTAACTATATTAGAGTGTTCAAATAATTGTAATTGGTTCACTGTGGAGAGTTGTTCAAGAAATGAACTATGTATATATCACAACACGTTCGAGGGAAGTCATAGGAGAGTGCAATTAAAATTAGAAGCTGGAGATGTTGCAAAATATATTTGGTTAATACAAACAGGTAATTAATGGCATAGAATTAATTTAATATGAAACAATATATCGTATCAATAATAACAGCACTGGTAATCCCAGTGATTTTGCAAGCTCAAATCACCCCGAGTGTTTCTAAAAACTACATCAAAAAAGAGGCAGTTTTAGTTGAGGGGAAAACCACCCAAAGACAAATAGATGCTTTAGATGAGAATGGAAAAGCGGTAACCATAGAATATTTTGACGGACTAGGACGCAGAAATCAGATTGTTCAATATAAAGGCGCAGCAAAAGTAAATGGTCAAATAAAAGACATCATTACTCCCATTAGATATGATGCACTAGGAAGAGAAAATAAAAAATATCTTCCTTATGCAGGGGTATCACAATCAGGGGCATATGTAACTTCAGATTTGGCAGAGCAACAGAATTACTTTGTTAACCAATACGGTTCCGATGGAAATAAAGCATATGCCGAAATAGTATTCGAGGCTTCTCCATTAAACCGTGTAAAGGCACAGGGTGCCCCTGGAGTAGACTGGCAGCCTACATTTAACCCTAATGGTGATCCAACTTTTAAAGGTCACACAGTTAAAACCGATTACTTATCGAATGGAACTAACGATGTGAGGTTATTTCTTGTAGAAAAAGGGATTTTAACTTGTAATGGATTTTATACTTCAAAAGAATTATTCAAAACAGTCATCAAAGACGAAAACTGGTCAGACCCAAATCCTGATGAGTTTAACCAGGAAGAACTGTTGCACACCACCGAAGAATTTAAAGACAAACAAGGCCAGGTAGTACTTAAGCGTTCATATTTAGAAGATGGTGATGATTATGGAAATGATATTGATACTGTAGAAACCTACTACGTTTATGATGATTTTGGTTTGTTGCGCTACGTAATACCACCAGAGGCAGTAAAACAAATGTACAGTTCCAAAAATGGTGGTGATTCCAATATAACACTCATTGATAGAGATGAAACCCTAGATAAAGAGCTTAAAGGTGATCAAACATTTCTGTATTCCAAAGGAAGTAAAATAATCTTGGAAGATGGATTTAGTTATACAGCAACCGAAGGCAATACTCTAAATATCTGTGGAGGCAATGTATCTGATGGTTTAGTGTATAGCTACAAATACGATGCCCGTAAACGTATGGTTGAGAAGAAAATACCAGGTGCCGATCCTGTATACATGGTGTATGACGAGCGCGACCGTTTGGTAGCTACCCAAGATGGTGAGATGCGTGATAAAGCTACCAACAAAAAACAATGGTTCTTTACCAAGTATGATGCCTTAAACCGTCCAGTAATGACTGGGATACTGGAAAATAACATCATCACGCAGGCAGACATGCAAAAAGTTGTGGATGATTATTATAACAAAAATCCAGAAAAATTATTTGAATATCGTTCAACTGATGGACAACTAAACTATAGCAATCAGAGTTTTCCGGCAAGCGTAGATGAAAAACAATTGTTAACTGTTACATATTACGATGACTATGACTTTGCCACCCTTTGGGGACCGGTTTATAAGTTTAACCAATATACAAGTATCGATGTATATGAGGATAAAGATGGTACAAATAACGGCTATTTCGATAGGGTAAAAGGGCAAGTTACCGGTACCATTACCAAGGTGCTCGAAGATGAAAATATGGAGCAGAACACCACATGGATGAAGACCATTACCTTTTACGACGACCGTTATCGTGCCATCAAAACCATAACCGATGTATACGAAGGCGATGGTCTTGGTATAGCTTCCAGCAGCGTTGAATACGACTTTGTTGGTAAGATAATACAAACTCGTACAGACATCAACTTTAAAGGAGATGAAAAATATGTGACTGAACGCAACGAATACGACCATGCAGGCCGCTTATTAAAAACATGGCATAGCTACGATGGTAATGACGAACAACTACTTGCTGAGAACACCTACAATGAGTTGGGTGAGTTAGACGTAAAACAGGTGGATAATGGCAATCAAATAATGGATTACGAGTACAATATTCGTGGTTGGCTGACCGGGATCAACAATGTAAAAGATGCAATTGGGGCAAATTCCAAAAAGAAGTTTGCCATGAAGTTGCATTACAACGATGTAAATAATTTACCGGGTACCCCCAATGCCCAGTTCAATGGTAATATCAGCGCAATGCAGTGGCGAACAGAAGCCAAAGATGACGTGTCGGGTGATATTAGTGCTTATACCTATGATTATGATGCGCTCAACCGTTTAACGGCAGCCAACTATGCACAAGGAACATCTGCCTTGAACCGCAATACTGCATTTGATGTAAGCATTGGAGGTTACGACCTGAATGGAAATATAGACGGCATAACCCGCAAAAAAAATGGAGCTCTAATTGATAACCTGGATTACACCTATACGGGCAACCAGTTGATGTCGGTCAGTGATTTAAGCAACAACGAACTGGGTTTTAAAGAAGGCAGCACCAACACTTACAGCTACGACCTTAACGGCAACATGAAAAGGGATAATAACCGAGGGTTGGTAAATGTTGAGTACAACCATCTGAACCTGCCAAGCAAACTTACGGGTAGCGATAACAAAACAATTTCGTATATTTATGATGCCAACGGGCAAAAGCTGGCCAAGCTGTATAACGGTAACAAAAACACAGATACCTATTATGCAGGTTCGTTTATTTACGAGGGCTCAGCTTTAAAGAGTGTATTGAATGCAGAGGGAATGGTGAATGTAGCAGGAACCAACCACAGCTACCAATATTACCTGAAAGACCACTTGGGCAACACCCGTGTTATGACCAGTGGGGCAGCCACCAACCAAATAAAATGGTATTACCCATTTGGTATGGAAGCATTAGATTATAGAAGTTCATTAGAAAACAAGTATCTGTATAACGGCAAGGAACTTCAGGACGAGCAGATAGGTAATGGGAAGTTGGATTGGTACGATTATGGGGCAAGATTCTATGACCCGGCGTTGGGGAGGTGGAGCGTGATAGATAATAAAGCAGAGAAATATTATTTTACTTCACCGTATACTTATGCTATTAATGATCCTATAAGTGTAATAGATCCAGATGGAAATGATATTGTCGTATTGAATAACTCAAAGGGAGCTCAAGTTGCAGGTAAAAGTTTTGGACATATGGCTGTTTTAATAGGAAACGATAAGGATGGATGGACGTATGTATCAAAAGATGGTAGAGCTGATAGCAATGGTGATGGCAACCAAGATGGTACGATATTAACAGGAGGCAAGTCTACTCAAACAATTAAATCGTTCGAAACTCTTGAAGATGCAATGTCTAGTGATGTTGTTGGAAATTACGATCAGGGTTTTCAAATAGAAACTACTGCAGATCAGGACGCTGAAGCTACAACAGCTGCTAAAGAAAGTGCTAAATCTGATTATCACGTAATATCTAGTAATTGTGCCGATGTAGCCACAGATGCTTTGGAGTCAGCAGATAAAAATGGAGGAGTTGATACGGAACATGTTGGGTATGATGCAGTAGTAGAGGATAAACCGATTGCTCCCAATAGCAGATATGAGAAGATAGTTAAGAATAATGAGGGCGGAAAGGAAATAGAAATGCCAGTAAAAGAAGATGAAAAAAAGAATTAAGATGTCAAAACTAATAGTGTCCTACATATTTATAGCTCTTTGGATGATTTTTGGTTGTACGAGTGTGGTAAAGACAAATGTTATTCAATCCAGTTTTGATGTTAATCAATCAAAAGAAAATGGTGTATTTGTTGATGAATATATTCCATTGAGAAAGGTATTTGTGTTGGGTGACGAAGAGATTAATATTCAAGAAGCATGGGTAGAACATTATTGGGAATATAAAAATCAAAAGAAAGAAATTAAAAAAAAGGATGGTACTGAAGGATATATAAAAATAGAGACTGAGGCTACAGATTTGTTTGATGTAAGATTTATTTCAAATAACAAAAAGAATGGTATTAGTGGGAATAAATTGACTTTTGAACCAATGCCAAATATCGATACCTTAACTCTTTCTTTTTATAATGATACAGACACGGTTGAAATCCTTTTAATTAAAAAGTAAAATCATTTATAAATAATAAGAAAAGCCTCGGACTTCCGAGGCTTTTTTATTGGTTCAAATTTATTTTGCCGTCCAGTAAATCTTTCATGCGTTTTTTAGTAAGCATGGAGTTAATGATTTTTACCAAGGCATTTTTCTCATCTTCATCCAGTTGGCTGATAAATGCCAGTTGTTCGTTTAGTTCGTGGTTCTGAATCTCTACCACGCTGTTTTGGTTGTCGTTTAAAAGCTGGTCTGCACTCACGGCAAACACTTTCATCATTCTTTGTACAATATCAATCGAGGGCGTTAAATGCCCATTTCCCAGTAGGCGTGGATTTAGCGCAGCGCAATCCGTGAAATAACCATAACAGAATTTAAAATGCAAAATCCACAATTGTAAAAAGTTGTCGCTCTTTTTGATTTGGTAGGGTTTGCAACCCGGTTTAATAATATGCTTTGAATCTTCCTTTTTGCCACTTCTGCACAATCTCCTCCACAGAAAAAACACAGACCAATATGACATTATTATGTCAAACCAATTATATGTCGATTGTTTGGGCAACACTGGTAAATTTTCTTTTAGTAACTTATTTATTTCTAGCTTAATTGCTTCTTCAATTACAAAGTTCAGCCCTCCAAATGGCGAAATTGTCTTGCTATTCAGTATCTTCATGTCGGTATTTTGTTAGCAACACTAATTTAGGTGAAAATACCTTAGCTATAAAACTTTATCAAATAGAGCCTTACTGCTTTTTTTTCAAAACCTCTACCTGCGGATTCTAGGTACAATCGTGCGTCAGCCTTTTGTTTCCCCAAAGGGATCAATACCTAACTTTTTTAATATTGAAAAAGCATACATCGCCATATATCAAACAATAAACGGAAACCATAACTAAATATTAATCGTTAACTTTGTAAAGGATATAAACATGGAAGTTATGAACGTAGTTGAAAAAAGAGATTTTATACACAGTCGTTTGCACCGTGCAAATGAAAATACCATTAATGAGTTTTATGAGAAGCTTCGCAAAGAAGAAGTTTTGGAAGAAAAACTGGAGAGCAGAGCTTTAAAATCAGAAAAAGATATCCAGATGGGAAGAATTTTTTCTCGTGAAGAAATAGAGCAAAGAATAGCAAATATAGGTCATTAATGAAGCTCATTTATACAGAACAGGCTCTTGCCAGTTTTGGAGAAGCGTTAAATTTTATTGCCCCAAAAGTATCGAGTGAGAAACTGGATGAAATTAGAAATAATATCCTGGATGCAGCGGACACTCTTCTTTTGCAACCAAAGCAAGGACAAAAGGAACCTCTCTTAGAACATTTAGGTTTAGGACATCGTCGTTTAATCGTAAACCATTATAAAATAATCTATCGTATTTTCGAAGAGTTTATTTACATAACGGATATTTTTGACTCAAGACAGGATCCTGATAAAATGAAAGGATAATCCCCAAGCTGGGGCAAATTTAGCACAGCGTAATCCATAAAATATTATTGATGCTAATAAAGGATCATATTGGAAAGAAGAACAAAAAGGCTTCAGGTCACAAAGCATGGGAATATGGAAAAATGGTTATTCAAAAGGAATAGCTGTATCACGAAGTGATAACATTATAATATATTGGGCAATAGCCTGGTAGTAATTAACTAACACCGCTATCAAACGATTCCAGATCGTGTGATAAGATAAATTAACTACAAAGGTTGCATTATCACTAACGCAACCTTTGTTATAATTTAGCCATGTATATTTTATAAACCTTGCTGTAAAAATTGAGGGGATTATTTTAGAATATCCCTTTAAAGCCCGGTAATTGGCCAACTAAAGCAAGCGACACAAGACATACTATAAACATAATACCAGGAATAACTAATTTTTCTTTCCACGACATGTTTTCTGCTCTTTCACGATCACCAATCAAACCTAAGTTATCTAAAAGCATAGTAAATGCCCAACCAAACACAGGATTTACAAAGGCACACGCAAAAATACAAGTTCCTGCACTTAGTGAGTCTTTATGTTTTTGAACCATCTGCATACCTGCTTCTAGCAATGGCAAAAATACACCTACAATTAGAGCTACTCTAAGAACTGGCTCCCACATGGCTAAATCCATTGGGTATCCTAACACTCCTGCCAAAACACAGAAAATTGCTGTCAACAAAGCTCCTCCAGGTATAGGACGCTTGGCAATAGCTGCAGGAATCATATAAGTTCCCCACGAAGATGCAATATTACCACCCCCTAAAAATGAACCTATAGCCTGACGAACAGAAGCTACTGTCATAGTATCATCAATATCCATTAGCACATCTTTGGCTTTTTTAGGATAATTAAGCTCTTGAAAAACACGATGCCCCAAATAGTCAGGCGACCACATAGCAACTGCTAGTATCGCAAAAGGAATAACAGCAATAAAATTACCCAAATCAGGCCAACCTAATTGCCATCCCGTATTTTCGCCCCACCACCAAAAAGGGTTCATATGTGGTAGTCCCGGTTTCGTGGTAAATTCAAAATCGGCACCTAACGAAAAAGCAATTATACCAGCAAGAAACGAACACAAAGGAATAGCCAACCACCTTTTATTAACTCTGGCCAAATACGCATAAATCAATATAGTAACACCGATAATAAAAAATGAAATCATACTATTACCTCCGGAAGATGCCCAACCTTCTAGCTTTGTGATTTGCCCAATTAAACCAACAGCTCCTAAATAAATTAGAAGTCCTCCCCTAACTCCTACTCCTGTTAATTTCATCAGTTTCGAACCACCTTTTGAAATACTCAATCCAAGGCCAAAAACTCCAATAAGTATACCTAATGCAAGAGGATGACCCCCTGCCGCAGCAACAATTGGTATAAGTGGAATCATGGGACCATGAGTTCCTGCTAAGTTAGCTGTAGGATTTAGTATTGCTGAAAATAAAAGCACAAAAATACCTCCGGCAATAAGCAACTCGTAACGTACGTTTTCTGCAATAAACTCAGGTGCAAGACCAAATTGCGCAGCAAAAGCCGCCACCATGGCAGTAACCATTACCACCTTACCTATTGTAGCCGCAAGCGCAGGCACAAAATCCTCTAATTCAATATGAAAATCGCGAAAAGGTAAATGAATTCTCCATCGGCGATACTTTGAAATGCTTAGCTCATGCTCTAAATACTCCTCTCTACTATCAAACTCCTTAGATTTTTTTCTATTCTTTTGATAAGAGTTACTTTGTTTGTTTTCCATCTAATTTAAATGTTAATATCTAATAATTTTTCTAATTCAATACCAGATTTTCAGAACCGCAAAACTAACACTTTCGTATTAAAAGACATACATCAGCCCAATGTAAAATCAAAATTTAATAAAAGATTTAAATCACCTTATAAACAATCATCCAATTTGGTTTAAATAATTAGTTCAATAAACTAATAACAATCACTATTGTCCGGTTAAAATTTAACTTCAAAATTGTTTGCCTTTAACTGTCTCAAGCCGACGGGCTTTTCATTTTTGCCTACAGCAACAAAAACGAAACAAAAAATGCCGCCACTGCTGATAAAATCGCTAAAAATCTAATCGTTCCACTAAAATCAAAGAACTCACTACGTTCAAACAGCTTTGATTTTTTACGCTACACTCTTAGATTTCCTTAACGCATTTTATCAGAGGTGGAAAAACAAGCCTATTTCAAATGAAACCACCTACAATCCTGTGATATAACATCCTCATAACAATTCTAAAAAGTTAAGCGGACACCAATGAATAACAATAAACTTAATTTAATCTGTTTGTATCGTTACAGGCAACTTTTTTTGTAATTCATACAAAACATTTAAAAACATACGATTCTAAAAAACATTTCACAGTCCCTTCAAAGAACATAAAACAGCTAAATCGGTTAGTTAACGAGCAAATTATGTTAGAAAATAATTTAAAGAAGAACCAAATGTTAAGTTTTATTGCTGATCCTAGATTTTCCTCAATAGTTAAAATAGAATTATACTAAATAAAAAAGCCGGATAGATTTTCATCTTCCGGCTTTTTTGTGGTACCACCTGGAATCGAACCAGGGACACATGGATTTTCAGTCCATTGCTCTACCAACTGAGCTATGGTACCCCGTTTTTTCGAGGTCTGTATAACAGAATATATTTTAAAAATGTGGTACCACCTGGAATCGAACCAGGGACACATGGATTTTCAGTCCATTGCTCTACCAACTGAGCTATGGTACCTTCATTTTAATGCCTAAATCCTACTGCTTTCAATAAGAATTACCATTTCTGTAAGGCGGTGCAAATATACACAAAGATTTTATACTGCAAAACCATTTTTTAAAATTATCACTCAATTTTATTGTCAATAGCATTAAAATATATTGTTGTTTAGTACTTTTGCACTCCAATATTTTTTTCATGGAATTTTATACACATACACTAAATAACGGAATTAGAATCATACATAAACCTGAAAATGGTGAAGTTGGCTACTGTGGAATGATTATTAATGCCGGTTCTCGCGACGAAAAAGAAAATGAACACGGCATGGCACATTTTATCGAACATGTTGTATTTAAAGGAACAAAAAAGCGAAAAGCATTTCATGTTCTTAGTAGGCTCGAAGATGTAGGAGGAGAATTAAACGCCTATACTACCAAGGAAGAAACCTGTATTTATGCCACATATTTAAAAGAGGATTACCAAAGATCAATGGAGTTAATTGCAGATATTACATTCCATTCTGTATTTCCCGAGAAAGAACTTATTAAAGAAAAAGAAGTTATTATTGATGAAATAAATTCATATAAAGATTCTCCTGCCGAACTTATTTTTGACGATTTTGAAGAACTCCTGTACCCTAATCACCCGATTGGTAGAAATATTTTAGGTACACCTGAAATTTTAAAATCATTCACAAGAGAAGACATTTTCAGTTTTATTAAAAATAATTATCATACCGATCAAATAGTTTTTTGCTCTGTAGGTCAACAAGAGTTTAAAAAAGTAATAAAACTTGCCGAAAAATATTTTGGTGAGATTCCTGAGAACAGAAGAAAGATTAAACGACAACCTATTGCTAAAAATCAACCTCAGATTGTTAAAACCAATAAAGATACTTATCAAAGCCATGTGGTTTTAGGTGGCATTGCTTATGATTACAATCACCCTAAACGACTTGGTCTTCATTTATTAAATAATTTATTAGGTGGTCCCGGTATGAATAGTAGGTTAAACATGTCGTTGAGAGAAAAAAAAGGAATAGCATACAATATTGAATCTACTTATACAGCTTTTTATGGTACCGGCGTGTTTTCTATTTATTTTGGAACTGATAGAAAAAATGTAGATAAGAGTATAAAAATTGTATTTAACGAGCTTAATAAACTACGTAATCAAACTCTTGGTACGCTTCAATTGCATAAAGCAAAACGTCAATTAAAAGGACAAATTGCCATATCCTCTGAAAACAAGGAAAACTTAATGTTGAATATTGGCAAAAGCTACTTGCTCTATAACAAAGTTGACTCATTGGATTATATCTACAAAAAAATAGATGCTCTTACTGCTTCCGACTTACTGGAAGTTGCTAACGAATGCTTTAATCCCGAAGACTTATCTCAACTTATTTATTTGTAAAAAAATGATCAATCAAAACATTGACTTAGAAAACTATATACTTGAACATATTGATCCTGAAGATGAACTTTTATACGAACTAAATAGAAAAACACACCTTCATATTTTGCGTCCGAGAATGCTCTCTGGTCACTTGCAAGGTCAAATTTTAAAAATGCTTTGCCAGATGATTCAACCCAAAAACATTTTGGAAATAGGCACATTTACTGGTTATTCAAGTATATGTATGGCTCAAACATTAAGCAACGATGGCTTTATTGATACCATTGATATTGATGATGAAATAGAACCTTTTACACAATCTTTTTTTAACAAGTCGGGATTAGCACATAAAATAAAAATGCATATTGGAGATGCTGTGGAGATAATACCCAAACTCAATAAAAAATTCGATTTAGTGTTTATGGATGGAGATAAACGTCAATATCCGGAATATTATAAATTGGTTATTAACATGCTTAATCGCGGAGGTTATATCTTAGCAGACAATATTCTTTGGGATGGTAAGGTTGTTGAGCCTGTTGATCCCAACGATACATATACTCAAGGAATTTTGGAATTTAACCAAATGGTAAAGGAAGATAAAAGTGTAGAGAAAGTAATTTTTCCCTTTAGAGACGGCATTTTTGTTATCAGAAAAAAATAGTAACGTTCGAACTAAACTTCTTTTATCTTTAGGTGTTTATTTACCCAAAAACTTGTATCAATGAATAAAATAGGTATTTTTTATGGTTCGTCTGTTGGTAATACTCGCTTTGTTGCCGAAAAAATTGCAAAGTTAATTCCTCAAGCAGAATTAAATCCTGTAGAAAATTCAAGTAAGGAAGATATAGAAAAATACGATTTTTTAATACTTGGAACATCAACTTGGGGAGTTGGCAATCTTCAGGATGATTTTGAGACTTTCGTAGAAACATTATTAGAATCAAATATAACAGGTAAAAAGGTTGCTCTATTTGGATTAGGAGATCAGCTAACTTATCCCGATACTTATTGTAATGGAATGGGTAAACTTTATCACCTAATAAAAGATAAAGGATGTAATTTTTCTGGAGAATGGTCAACAGAAGGTTATGATTACTCAGAATCGTCAGCCGTTGTCAATAATCACTTTGTGGGATTAGCCTTAGATGAAGATAATGAACCTGACTTAACAGATTTTAGATTAGAAGAGTGGGTGAAAAACTTTAGCCAATAGTTTAGTTTAGTGAACCACCTCGGGGCAAGCCCAGAGGCATCGTTCACTTAGAACAGCTTTAGCTGTTCTTCGCCAACTTTCAGTTGACGATACTCTTCTTGTTTCCCTTGTTTTTTAACATAGTTTGCTATCATATTCTCTGTACCATGTTGACCTACTGTATTGGTATAATAACCTTTCCCAAAGAACTCTCCTCCCCATAGTTTCTCTTTTACTTGAGGACATTGACGGAAAACCTCGCGAGCCAATATGCTTTTCACTGTTCGAACTATCTTCGTAACACTATAATCTGGCACTGACTGGATAAGAAAATGGATATGATCTAAATCTGTACCAACCTCAAGAAAATAAATATCATATCGTAACTCTATTTCACTACAAACATCACAAATTACCAGATCTACATCTTCGTCTATTACTATACGACGATATTTTATTGCACAAACTACATGATATAGCAAAACAGTAACATTATGACTCTTATGTATTTCTTTACTATCTTTTGACATCGAGTCTAAAGATAGTAATTACGAGGCAAGCCTCGGGGAATTAAACCCCTGTTAGATTAAGATTTTAACCGAATTTCGGTTATACATTTCCTGTCTCCGTTTTCCCTATTCCTTTCTCCCTGTTCCTTTTCTTCGTTCTCCTAACACTTAGGCTAATTAACTATTATTTAACTACACCTTAATCTTATCCATATCTTTTTTATCAAAAAGTGTAGGATAATCGTTTATAAAATGATCCATTACAGTCCTCATTAATGTTTCGCGCATAAACTTTGACTTATTCCTGATCTTATGCTTCTTACAATACTTATCAATGGCCTCTTTTTCCATATCATTAAGTAAAAATGATGTACGATGATTTCTACGAAGCGAAGAAGCATTTAATACTTTTTGAGAAGATTTATTGTTTTTTTTACGTCCCTTTTTGGCCATCCAATTAATTACTACACATTTAGCCGCAAAAGTAGCAAAAAATAGCTGGTTTATTAACTTCTTGTTTAAAAAGACAAAGAAAAATGAATACTAACACCAATATTTTAGCAACATAAATTAAATAATAGTTCGTTAAGTTTCTGTAATGCACTAATTTTTAGACAACTGAAACAACGAAGACAATTCACCCAAATACCTAATTATAAACATCTTGCACATCTGCATTTTGTCTTTACTCTAAAGATCTATCACTAAGCTTGATTAATTATTGTTATTTTAAACGCACTTATCTTTATAAACTGTTTAAGTTTTGTTTTTAGGATTGTTAGGATGGATTTTTACAGTTAATCAAGGCAAATACGTATAGCATAATTGCTCATACATAAGAAAAATTTAACCACGGTTCTGTAATAATGACATCGAATAAAAAGTTTATGTTTAATTCAAACAACTTCTTAACATGCTTTAACTTATTTTGATGTTCTTTCATTAAATATTGACCTACATTTGTAATGTAGATTTTTTTCATAGATTTAGATTTAACAAAGCTGATTTTAAGGGTAAAGGATAGATGTTTTCCATCTATCCTTTTTTTGTTTTCTTATCAACCTCCGTTTTTCTTGTACATTTAAGTTTTTCTCGCTATATTTTGAATTATTAATTAACCTATTGTTACCAAAACACTATGGACAATGTATTTTTAAAATATATGCGAGATAGAGTGGGGAAAGCAGATGAACCACAAGCTTCTAGATCAGAAGGTCCTGTAATAACTATATCTCGTGAATACGGATGCCCAGGAGGAAGAATTGCTAAGTATTTATCAGAAGTCCTTAATGAAAAACTTAAACACGAAGGAAAAAGCACTGAGTGGAGATGGCTAAGTAAAGAAATTATAGAAGAATCAGCAAAAGAGCTTAAACTCACACCTACTTTAGTTAAAGACTTATCTGAATATAAAAACCGAAGCTTTTTTGAAAACCTGACAATGTTTTTCTCCGACACGTTTTATAAAAGCGATGCTAAAATCAACAATGCTATTGCAAACTTTATTCATACTGCGGCTACTCAAGGAAATGTAGTTATTGTTGGTAGGGCTGCTGAAGCAATTACTAAAAACTTTAAAAAATCTTTCCATGTAAAACTCATCGCACCTCTTGAATGGAGAGCAGAGATAATAAGTAACACTTATGGCAAAACTATTTCTGAAGCAAAGAAAGAAGCGCAGGATATGGATAGAAGAAGAGCTTTGTTTAGGTCATATTTTGAAAAAGGAGTACCTGACGTTGAGTTTTACGATGCTTGCTTTAACTGTAAAGAAATGACTGATGACGAAATTGTTGAATTAATGGTAATTATTGCTGAAACAAGAGGTTTTATTTAAACAACAAAAACCAATCTCTAGCAAGGTTGGTTTTTTTATTATATGTAGTAATTCATAAGTTGAATCGCCTGAGAATAATATCCTGTACCAAATATGTTGAGATGGTTTAAAACATGATACAATAAATAAATATTTTCTCTATACTCATATCCATCCTTCAATGGCAATATTTGCTTATAGCCATCATAAAATTCCGAAGAAAAACCTCCAAATAATTTAGTCATTGCTAAGTCTACCTCCCTGTGTCCATAATATACTGCAGGATCTATCAAAATAGCTCTACCTTCTTTATCAATCATATAATTACCTCCCCACAAATCTCCATGCAATAAAACAGGCTCTTCTTCACTCCCACTAAGTATCATAGATAGTTTATTCTCTATATTTAAAAATTTATCTTTTAATTCTGGAGTTGTATAACCATTTTTTTCAGCTAATTTATACTGAAACTTAAGTCTGTTTTCAAAATAGAAATCTTCCCAAGTGGATAAAACAGAATTAACCTGCGCTGTTGAACCAATATAATTATCCTCATAGAAGCCATATGAAACTCCTTTAAATTGATGCAATTGAGCAAACTCACACCCAAATTGAAACATTGCACTTGAACTCTTGTAACCACTTTCAATCACTTCCAACAACAAAAAGTCTGCATCTACTAAAATTACCTCTGGTACCTTAATGACACCAGACTTTTTTATTTCCTTTAATCCATTGGCTTCACACTCAAACATTCTATTGGCAAACCCTTGCTTTAAAAAGTATTTTTTGCCCGATTGCATAGTAACTATGCCCGAATTTGCAATACATCCTCCACCTACAGACTGCTCACCAACTATTTCATCATTCAACCAATCTTTTATTTTTACTAAAACGGACTTACTCATTTTCCAACTTATTAATCAAACCTTCGCAAGCATCTTCGAGTAAATCTAATACAAGTTCAAAACCTGAAGCTCCCCCATAATATGGGTCAGGTACAGAATCATTTGTGAAATTTGTACAATAATCCGTCATCCTACTTAGTTTTTTCAAATCATCATTAGACACTGCCAACTCCCTCAAGTCACTCATATTTTGATCATCCATACCAATTATGCAATCAAACCTATCAAAATCTCCAATAATAAATTGCCTGCTAATACTTGTTAAATCGTAATTACGCTTTTGTGCATGAATTCTCATTCGTGAATCAGCAGGATCTCCAGCATGATAACCTGTAATACCTGCAGAATCAACTTCGTATTTATTTTCTAATCCATATTCTCTTAGTTTAGCCTTCATAACAGCTTCTGCACTTGGAGAACGACAAATATTACCTAAGCATACAAACAAAATACTTTTTTTACTCATAAAATATTTTTTTTGGGAAAATACAAAATCTCACGTGATAAAAAAAAGAAAGCCTGTCTAGGACAGACAGGCATACGGAAACATTCTAAAACTAACCTAAACCTCACACACATTTTGAATGTTCCTATTATTGGGGACCAGGAGAGCATTTTTACTACTTGCAAAATACAACCATCTTACAAAGATGTCAATATCAAAATTTAAATTCGTTCAACTTTTCTTAACTCAACACCTTCAACCACCTTACAGAAACAACGCTCATATAACTCACCAAAAGCAACTTACAAAACACATCCAACCATAAAATTTAAAGATATTTTTCTTAATAAATTTTTGAAATATGATTTAATTATAATGATTGTTATCATTGAGATTAGAAAAATCTCCAAGTAATTTTATCTCTGCTTATACAAAAAGCTAATCCAATAAGATTAATTGGTTGATAAAGAAATCTTTTAAATTTAAGCTCATGCAACAATTAATAGAATGCGTACCTAATTTTAGCGAAGGACGAGACATGAATATCATTAATCAAATAACCTCTGAAATAAAAAAAATTGAAGGGGTTAGTTTAATAGATGTTGATCCTGGCAAAGCTACAAACCGAACAGTAGTTACAATGGTTGGCACACCCGAACAAGTATTAGAAGCCGCCTTTAACGCTGTTAAAAAAGCAAAAGAGTTAATAGATATGCGCAAACACAAGGGTGCTCACCCTCGTTTTGGAGCAACTGATGTTTGCCCATTAGTTCCTGTTGCTAACATATCAATGGAAGAAGTAGTTGAGTACGCTCGTAAATTAGCTAAGAGAATTGGTGATGAGCTAAATATACCTATATATTGCTATGAGCATGCTGCAAAATCAGAGGTAAGAAGAAATCTTGCGGAGTGCAGAAAAGGTGAATACGAAGGTTTAAAAGAGAAAATTCAAAGCATTGAATGGAAACCTGACTTTGGAGTTTGTGAGTGGACAGAGGAAGTACAAAAATCAGGAGTAACTGCAGTTGGCGCGCGTAATTTTTTAATTGCTTATAACATTAACCTAAACACGACAAGCACCCGGCGCGCAAACTCTGTTGCTTTTGATATTAGAGAAAGAGGAAGGGTGAAACGAGAAGGAGATACTTTAACAGGTAAGATAATAAAAGACGAAAACGGTAATCCTGTTCACGAACCGGGCTTACTTAAATCGGTTAAAGGAATTGGATGGTACATTGAAGAATATGGTATTGCGCAAATTTCGCTCAACTTAACTGATATTTCAGTTACAAGCATGCATCAAGCATTCGATGCAGCTTGCAAAAGAGCTAATGCACGAGGCCTAAGAGTTACCGGATCGGAGTTAGTCGGTGTAATTCCATTAAAAGCCATGCTGGAAGCAGGTAAGTATTTTCTAAAAAAACAAAACCGTTCCATTGGTATTTCTGATGCTGAAATTATAAAAATTGCCGTTAAGTCGTTAGGATTAGATGAACTCTACCCTTTTGATCCGAACAAAAAAATAATTGAATATATTCTTGAAAAAGAATCTGGTTTAGGAAAAAATAAATTGGTTAATTTAAGTTTAACAGACTTTGTTCACGAAACTGCAAGCGAGTCTCCTGCTCCCGGTGGAGGGTCTGTATCTGCTTATTTAGGATCAATTGGAGCTGCACTGGGCACTATGGTGGCAAACCTTTCTTCACATAAAAGAGGATGGGATCATCGTACAGAAGAATTTTCTGAGTGGGCCGAAAAAGGTAAATACTATCATGATGAATTATTAAAAATGGTAGATGAAGATACTCTCGCATTTAATAAAATAATGGATGCATTTCAGTTACCTAAAAAAACAGAAGAGGAAAAACAATTCAGATCTAAGGCAATTCAAGATGCCACTCAGTATGCCATAGAAGTACCTTTTAAAACAATGCAACTTTGTTTTGACTCTATGAAAGTTATGATGGCCATGGCTAAAGTTGGTAATCCAAATTCAATTTCAGATGCTGGAGTTGGAGCTATAAGTGTACGTAGTGGTGTTTTGGGTGCGTGGCTAAACGTAAAAATTAATGCTAAAGAACTAGACGATCAGAATTTTGTTGATAACATTCTGAAAAAAGGACAGGATATTGTAGACAAGACAATTGTGCTAGAAAATGAAATTTTAGAATTAGTAAATAATGAAATTGAAAAATAGGGATTAGAATTTTACATTTTTAAAGCATGGTTAATATTGAAGCCATGCTTTTTTATTATACTTACAGTTTGAATTTCAAGGAATATATAATTGTATCACCTTGTTTACTAGCTTATTTTTTTGACTACAATCACAAATGAAGGTACTTGTTTTATACGTTAATAACTTTTCTTATGAACCTAAAGTAAAAAATTTGGAAGATGCACCTCCTCCAAGCATTGGCAAAACTATCAATGATGCTATACTTGCCTTTATTCATATTGAAAACCAGGATGAAGAATATGATTTATTAAGTAGGGAAAAAAAATTGGTAAATCATATAAAATGGACTTGTAGGAAAAATGAAACCAACAATGTTATACTTCATTCATTTGCCCATTTGTCAGAGTCAAAAGCCTCTAGCAACTTTACAAAAAATATTTTAGATGCTGCACAAACAAGATTAGAAAACGCGAATTATGTAGTTTCTCAAACCCCATTTGGTTATTTTTTAGATCTTAAAATAGATGCACCAGGACATTCATTAGCCAGAATATGGGCAAGTTTATAACAGATTAACTACGAATTATGACCTACTTTAATTATATCTTTAGAAAACGAACTTATAGAACTATAGTATTTGTATTAAGCATAATATTCATAAATACAAATATTAACGCTTCACATTCCGATTCAATAGTTGTTCAACTTAATTCAACGCATAAATTTCAATTTGCCGGACTATATGCAGCTGTAGAAAAAGGTTATTATAAAGAGGTAGGAATACATGTTTGTTTTTCTCAAGGGGGACTTGGAAAAAACTATATTGACGAAGTGGTTAACAAAAGAGCTCAATTTGGGGTGGAATCGCCAAAGTTATTAGTTGAACGTAACAATGGTAAACCTGTTGTTATGTTAGCTACAATATTTCAGCACTCTCCAGAAGTTTTTATCACTTTATCAGAATATAATATCAATACTATTGAAGATTTTAAAAATAAAAGAATTAAAGTTTCAGTTAACGAACTACCTTCCACTAAGGGATTATTGAAAAAAGAAAAAATGAGTAGTGAGGTAGAGTTGGTTGGTTCAGGTAATAGATTACCTGGTTTATTAGAAGGGAAATATGAAATAATTGATGGATATTGCACCGACATTCCATTTATAATAGATGAATTTGGTTATGAACCTGTAATAATTTCCCCACTATCTAACGGAATTGACTTTTATGGGGATTGCATTTTTACTTCTGAATACTTTATTAAGCATAATCCAAAATTGGTCGCAGCTTTCTTATCTGCTTCGTTAAAAGGATGGCAATATGCCATGAATAACAAATACGAAATAATTGATTTGATCCTAAATAAATATAATCCTCATCTTACTGAAGAAAAGCTAATATTTGAAGCACAAAAAATGGAAGAGTTAATACTTCCTAATTTTGTTGAGATTGGACATACACATAAAACAAGGTGGGAACATATAGCTGACGTTTATAATGAATTAGGTTCGCTAGATGAAAATTATAGTTTAGAAGGTTTTTTATATTCTGACTATATTGAACAACAAGTTGTAACTCAAAACAGACTTCTATCTGCTTTTACAATAGGAATGCCTGTTTTAATCGGAGTTTTATTAATAGTGTTCTTTTTTAACAGAAAACTAAGTCGGGAAGTAATTAAGCAAACCAAAGAACTTAGGGAGTCGAACATAAATTTGAGAAAAGAAATAACAGAAAGAAAATCGATACATGCCAACTTGGTTAAAACAACCAAAGAACTAGAGAAAAACCAAGCAATTCTTCGAGAAAAAAACGATACTCTTTTGGAGTGGAATAAAAAAATACAATCGATTAACATTGAGCTTGAACAAGCAAAACGTAAAGCCGAAGAAAGCGACAGATTAAAATCTGCATTTCTTTCAAACATGTCGCACGAAATTCGTACACCAATGAATGGTATAGTTGGTTTTTCCGATTTACTTAAAGAACATGACATAACTCCCTTAGAAAAGGAAAAATATACTCGCTTAATAGAAGATAATTCTCTTCAATTATTACGAATTATTTCTGATATAATTGATATATCAAAAATTGAAGTTGGTGAAGTATCTGTTGTAAAAAAGAACATTAATATTCGCGAACTATTCGAAAGCATATATCTTACCTTTAGTTTAAAAACAAAACAGTTAAAAGGGGATAATGTAAAGTTACGTTATAATGTTGACGAAAATGTAAATGGTAATTTTTATACTGACCCTACTAGATTAAACCAGATTCTAAGTAATTTAATTGAAAATGCAATAAAATTTACCACAAATGGATTTATTGAATTTTCGGTAGAACTAAATACTTCAGGATATTTATTCAAAGTAAAAGATACCGGAAGAGGTATCCCTCAAGAAAAAGTTGAAAAAGTTTTCGATCGCTTCTTCAAAGGTGGAGATCAACACTTTACTGAAATGGGTGGTACTGGCTTAGGACTTTCAATCGCTAAAAATATGGTTGAATTACTAGGAGGTAAAATATCATTAAAAAGTGAATTAAATAAAGGTTCTGAATTTATTTTTACTCACCCTATTAATACTAGGTCATAAATTATCTATTTGTAATAATTGCTCATCAGATAAATTTCTTTCTTCGTTCATAAGATGAGTTATAAATGTCATTTTTGCAGCATTTTCAAGCACTTCTATTCTATCAAACGCCTTAATCATTTTTGATCCAATTGCTGTTATTCCGTGATTTTCCATGATCAATACCTTATTCTCAGCAAAAGTTTCGCTTACATTTTTTGCAAGTTCTTTACTTCCCATTAAACCATAAGGAGCTACAACGGGTTCTTTAATAATCAGCCTTGATTCTGCAATTAAATGAGCATTTATAGGAATGTCCATTGCTGAAAAAGCTGAAGCAAAAACAGTATGACAATGAACAATAGCATTAATTGTAGGGTGATCTTTATAAATCTGCAAATGCATAGTTGTCTCCAAACTAGGCTTTAGGTGTTCTGTTAAATTCTTTCCGGAAAGCTCAAGTATTGCAACCTGATTTGCCCGTAACATACCTTTATCTACTCCTGTTGCAGTAATTAGAATATGTTCCCCTACCCTTTTACTAATATTCCCCCCTAAACTGGTAGTTAGATTTTTAGCATAAAGCCTTCGCATAAAACGAGCTACTTCTTTGCGCTCTTCTAAATAAAGATCTTTTGTATCCATAGCATAAAATGTTGAAATAAAACTAATGGATTTATACTTTATTTAAAAGAAATACCTTGCGGAAATTCACAAAGAGTAGCTATAGTTTTTTTATGACATTTGAGTTTATCTTGTTTCAAAATCTTTACACGCAGCTAAAATTCCATCAAACAACTCTGGTACATCGGAAGCTGCCATTGAAGAAAATGCAACACGTAGGATATTATTTAAATTAATAATACCAATGCTATACTTTTTAATCAATATCTCTCTTATTGCTTCACCATCCAATCCCTCCTTAAGCTTTACACACATAAAATAACCCGAATTGTAAGGCAATGCTGTAAAATATTCTTTGTACTTAACGTTCTTCAAAACCTCTCTTATAGCCTGATAACGAGAATTCATTATCACATACTTAGAGTGCTTTTGCTCTGTATAATCTGGCGACTCAAATGCATGCAATAATAAAGATTGACTTAGGTTAGATGAATTAGATATATTACCCCTAACAGCTCCTGCTGTTTTCATTTCAAGAGCATGATACAAATCTGTGTCCGCACCTTTAATTCCATAAGTAATGAATCCTACCCTAAATCCCCAAACATAATCTTCTTTTGTAGCACCATCAATTTTAACAGCCAGCACATTTTCATGTAAATCAGCTAAATATGCAAAAATGGATTGTTTTGCTATTCCTTCTTCGAATACTAATCCAAAATATGCATCATCTGTAATAACTACTATCTTTTTTCCTATTTCTGCAGCTTCTTTGATAGTAGAAGTTATAGCATCCATCTCTTCTATTGTTGGAGTATAACCTGTAGGATTATTAGGAAAATTAAGAATTAATACTTTCTTTTCTCCTTCTGACAATAAGCTATCTTTTAATGCTTGCACATCAAATCCATTATCTTTAAATAAATTAAATTTATTGAATTTAACTCCATAAGCATTTATTAATGCCAAATTATAATTACCCCAAAAAAGACTAGGAACTATAACCTCTTGATCTTCATCCATAAAAAGATAACCTGCCATACTTATTCCATGTGTAAGTGCACTTGTAACCACAGGAAGACTAAGCTCTTTGTCTCTAAGACGACTGTTTTTCTCATAAATCATTTCCTTCCATTTACTACGTAAGTCTGGTCTTCCAAAACTTGGTGCATACGGAAATGATAACGATGGATCCAAATTTATTTTTGATGCAATTGATTCCAAGCGCATTGGAGTACCATCATCCTCTACAGCTGCCCCAATTGTTGCATTAATTTTTGTACCTTTTGCTTCAGCTGTTTGACCTAAAATCCCCTTTTTTGGGAAAAAGATATTCTTTCCTTTTTCTGATAATAAGTCAAATACAACTGAATTCTTTGATATAATTACATCATTTAATTCCTGAGCTTGTGGATTCATCTTCAATTAATGATTTAATATTTTGTAAAAAAAGATGCTTTAATATATCAGCATCAATTGCAAAATTGCTAAAAAATGAGCATTATTTTAACAATTTGATAGAAGAAAGGTAATAAAAATTGAAGTTTCTATCTATTTAAAGTCCAGTGAGCATTAATTATACTTTTAATAGATGTGGCACAAACCTTTTCCCATTCAATAGTATCGCTTGTAACAAACTTAATTCCTGATATATCATCTTTAATATGCATATCTTCCCATCCTGTTACAACACATCTAAAAGCTAAATCACAGGTATAAACCGTATACCCGGAAAATTCATATTCATTGGGAAAAGAAGCTATAAAATCATATTTAATAACATTTAAATTTAGCTCTTCTTTAATTTCTCTAATTAAAGCTTGCTCTACGGACTCATTTGGATCTACGAATCCACCAGGCAAATCGAACATTCCTTTGTTAGGATTAAAAGCTCTTATGCTTAACAGTAATTCTCCTTTTTCATTTTCTATTAAAGCTGCCACAGCCGACGCTGAATTAATAAAAAAGTGAAATCCACAATCCTTACACTTAAAAGATTTTTCTCCTTCAAATAAAAAATTATTGGAACCACACTTGGGGCAGAACTTTAATACATTTTGAGGTCTTGTCATGAAATTAGATAATTGGTCAATAGGTATTAGTCATTAGTAAATTTGAGACTAGTCATTGGTCAATGGATTAAAGTTGTATCATTTCCAATAATCTATCATAACCGTTAAGTAAAAGTAATTTACTTTTACCTAACAGATATATTAGTTTTTTGAGATATACTATTGTTTGGAGATACTTAACCTATGGTCAACGACCAAATGCTAACATCTATATAACTAAGTAACTTATAATTATCCCCAAAGATTCGCTGGGTAAACACCATTATCAATTAAAGTTTGTAAACTTTTTTGCACAATTGGTTTATCTTCCTGATAGGTTACACCAAACCATTTAGCATCACTCGAAAGAACTTTAGTTGTTGCACGATCAGCTTTAATCATCTTATCAACCAAAGCATTGAAGTAATACTCCGACTTCAACTCTGTTCCTTTTTCTTCCAAAAATGCAAGAAATCCTTCTTCTAAAGCAGAAAAGAATGAATTTTTAAAGGCCCAAAAATTCATCGAAACTGGTTCTTTACCTGTCAATTCTGTAGTTTCTTCACCCTCGTAATAAACAACCTTACCATCCAAATAACCTATTTTAGTACGCTCAACAATGTTCACTAAATTACTATCTGAGTCAGTTTCACAAACACCACGCGATACAGTTCCATGCTCAGATAAGGTATTGTCTAATGAATAACCAACCATAGCATATTCTGTTTCACTTGTGCTATCTGCAACAAAATCAACTACCGTTTGATATGCTTCTCTACCATAAAAATCATCAGCATTAATAATAGCAAACGGACCTTGTATGGCTTCCTTAGCCATCAACATTGCATGTCCGGTTCCCCACGGTTTCTCCCTTCCTTCTGGTACCGAAAAACCTTCAGGGAGTTTATCTAGCTCTTGGAACACATATTCCACTTCAATTTTTCCGGCCAATTTTGGATCAAACCTTTCTTTAAACTGGTCGGCAAAAGAATGACGGATTACAAATACTACTTTTTCAAATCCAGCTTGAATTGCATCATAAACAGAATAATCAATAATGGATTCTCCATTGGGCCCAAGTTGGTCCAGTTGTTTTAATCCTCCATAACGGCTACCCATTCCGGCAGCCAAAACTAGCAATGTTGGCTTCATATTATTAAGTGTTATTTATTCAAATATACAATCAAAGATAAGAACAGGATTGTATTCTCTTTGAGTTTAACTATTAATTTAATTTTATTATTGGTTTTCTTTAAAATCGTTCAGTAATCCTTCATACATCCAATTAGCTAATGCCTGACGATTGTTCTCAATTATAAAACGTTGCTGATCACGATAATTACGAATATTTCCCAACTCTACATAAATAGCAGGAGGATATGTTTTTCGTAATAAATATAAATTTCGACTGGTCACAACTCCTGAATAACCTCGAGATGGTTGATGATGTTTATATTTATTATTAAAAACTTTTAAAATAGACTCCGCTGCTTTCTTTCCCGTTTTACTCTTAGGTGCATGATAGAAAAAAACATCAATTGCCTTTCCTTTACTTCTGGAATCAACGTGAATGATAATACATCGCTGATAAGAAGGTTTATTTTTAAAATATAAAGCATTTACCTCTTTAGTGCGTTGCTTCAACCTGTTATTTTGTTCTGCAGGGATAGGTTTACTTTGGCATGTTTCGTCTTTATCCATGGGTAAGTAGGACATATCCCTTATTCCATCATTTTTATCCTCAATAATCATTTTTACAATAGCTCCGTTCTCTTGGAGTTTTTTAGCTAACCTCAATGTAATATCATATGCATATTCATCTTCGGCTAAACTTTTATTTCCATATTTTCCTATTGCACCAGGGTCTGGTCCACCATGACCGCTTACTAAATAAAATACAGCCCCCTTTAAATCTTTAGATTCTACCTCAAACCTCTCCCTATCTTTACCATACAAAGGCTCATAAATAAACGTTTTAGTTTCAGGAAGTATATATTTAACGCCTATTAAAAGAGTTTTATTTTTACCTAATTTATTTTTATTAAGGTCAAAGAATTGTTTTCTTAAGTCTTCTGTTTTTAAGTTATTTCGCTTAAAAAAAGCATACAATCCCTCCCCTTTTTTTGCTTCTGAATAAATTATGTTTGACTTAGTTTGTGCTTGTACATGCAGAAATATAATTCCGATAAATACTACTAACAAAATTCTATTTATCATATCCACTTCCTCTTTTCATATACTTTAAAACATTTCTTTTTAATATTCAATACTTTATTGATTTCTCAGTGTAAACGAATTATCAAGGCTCGTTTTTATAATATCATTATGTATCCCACAAAAATAATTCTTTTTACTAAGTATAAAAGACTACACTTGAGGAGTTCATGTAATAAATGCAACTTTATTTAGAATTATTCTAAAATAAGTTTGATTATTTGTTAAGCTTGCTTAACTTTGTACTAAAGCAAACTAAATATTAAATGAACTCAATATCTGTAGAAAATTTTTTAAAAAACATTTATACCCTCAAAAACGATGAAGGAGAAAAGGCATCTGCCAGTAACTTATCTTCTCGATTGGGAATCTCAGCTCCTGCAATAACAGATATGGCTAAAAAACTCTCTGCTAAAGGCTTACTTATTTACGAACCTTATAAAGAACTTGAATTAACTCCAAATGGATTAGACATAGCTATTAATGTTATACGCAGACATAGAATTTGGGAACTTTTCTTACATAAAGTCTTAAATCTGGATTTAAGCGAAGTTCATACAGAGGCAGAAATGCTTGAACATCAAACCTCTGATTGGCTTTTATCAAAAATAGACAACTACCTTGGGCATCCACATTTTGATCCACACGGAGATCCAATTCCCAGACCTGATGGATCTATTTACAGGCATAAAAATGCTAAAAAAATGAATGAATTATCCGAAGGTGATCACTGTACAATTGTAAGATTAATTTACTCTGATAATGATGTTCAACAGATGTTTAAACATTATAAAATAAAAACGGATTCGACTTTTAAAGTGATTAAAATATTCAAGCTAGACGGATCTATGGAAATTGAGTTAAACGGAAGAAATATAAACCTTTCAAAAACTATTCAAAAACGAATTTACTGCAAAAATCTAACTACAATATAGTTAACTAAATATCAATAACTAAAAAATTATAAAATGGAAAATATACAATTCACTCATATACTAATGGCCTTTGGTTTAACTTTATTTGCCGGTCTGGCCACTGGAATAGGAAGTGCAATGGCTTTTTTTGCTCATCGAACCAATACTAAATTTCTTTCTTTGGCACTTGGTTTTTCAGCAGGTGTAATGATTTATGTTTCATTTGTTGAGATATTCTTTAAAGCTAAAGACAACCTTATTGAATCATTTGGAGAGGTATCTGGTACTTGGATTACTGTTGCTTCATTCTTTGGAGGAATTGCCTTGATAGCACTAATCGATAAATTTATTCCATCCGCTGAAAATCCACATGAAATGGAAAAGATCGAAGACATGACTGAGGAGAAAAGGAAGAAAAGTAAACACCTCATGCGTATGGGGACTTTTACAGCACTAGCAATCACAATTCATAACTTTCCTGAAGGACTCGCAACTTTCACAGCTGCTTTAACAGATCCTAACTTAGGTATTGCTATCGCTGTAGCTATTGCAATACATAATATACCTGAGGGTATAGCTGTTTCTGTACCTATTTATTATGCCACAGGTAGTAAAAGAAGAGCATTTAGGTTAAGTTTTCTTTCCGGTTTATCTGAACCAATTGGTGCAATCGTTGGTTATCTCATCTTAATGCCATTTCTATCCCCAACTATTTTTGGGATAGTCTTTGCCGGTGTGGCCGGAATAATGGTTTTTATAAGTCTGGATGAGCTGCTTCCTGCTGCTCAAAAATATGGAGAACATCACTTGTCTATATATGGTTTAGTGGGAGGAATGGTCGTTATGGCTTTAAGTTTATTAATGTTTTTATAGAAAACTAGTTAATCTCATATTAATATTCAAATGATACGATTTATATTCTTTATAACAACACTCCTATTTTCTATTGAGGTTGTAAATGCCCAGCACACAGACGCTAATGTATTTGGAGATGTAAAATCTAAAGGAGAACATCTGCCTTTTGTAAGTGTGTATATAAAAGGGACAAACAAAGGTACAGCTACTGACCTCTCTGGTCATTACATGCTTATAGACCTTAAACCAGGCAAGCATATTATTGTTGCCAACAGTGTTGGTTTTAAACCTGTTGAAAAAGAAATTACGGTTGAGGCAGGAAAAAGTATTGAAGTAAATTTTGTTCTGGTAGAAGAAGTTATGACTATTGATGATGTTGTGATAACTGGAACAAAAACATTTAAACGAAAAACGGAATCTCCTGTAATTGTAAATGTCTTGGAAGGAAAGAAATTGGAAATGATTCAAGCCAATACACTATCCGAAGGACTTGTTTTCCAACCAGGAATACGCTTAGAGACTGATTGTCAAACCTGTAATTATACTCAATTAAGAATGAATGGACTTGGTGGAGGATATTCGCAAATACTCATAAATAGTCGCCCAGTTTTTAGTCCTCTAACTGGATTATATGGATTGGAACAAATACCCTCTAATATGATCGAACGTATTGAAGTGGTTAGGGGTGGTGCATCTGCCCTATATGGTGCAGGTGCCATTGGTGGAACTGTTAATGTGATTACTCGTCCTCCAAATAGAAATTCATATTCAGTCAATGCCAATTCTTCTGTTATAAATGGAGATGCTTCCGATTTCATTTTAAATGCAAATGCCAGCTCTGTATCTGACAGAAGAAATGCTGGTTTGAGTATTTTTGCTTCGCATCGTAAACGTGACTCATACGACCATAATGATGATGGTTATAGCGAAATGGCTAAACTAAAAAACAATTCATTTGGCATAAATGCTTTTATACTTCCAGCTCCTAACCATAAAATAGAATTCAACCTATCTTCCATGTATGAATATCGTTATGGTGGAAATAAAGAAGATGGTGCTGCCTACCTTGCTGATCAAAGTGAAGAACGTGTGCATAATGTACTTATGGGTGGAGTAGATTATAGCGTAAATTTCAATGGAAACCTATCTTCATTTGCAGCATATATAGCAGGACAAAATACAGATAGAGACCATTATACAGGAATAATGCCTGATGAAGGACATAAAGACTATGAAGAACATTTTAAAGAACCTCCTTATGGAGTTAGTGATAATAAAACCTATATTGGAGGAATCCAGTTAAACCACCTATTGACCAACTTTATCTCAGGAAAAAATAATATCAGCTTTGGTGCTGAATATAATTACGACATGGTTGAAGATGAAATTCCTGCATATCAATATGATTTAGACCAAACTACCCGAAATTTTGGTACTTTTTTACAAAGTGACTGGTCTGTTACAAAAAAGTTTACATTACTCTCAGGAATTAGGGCAGATAAACATAACAAGGTTGATGAATTAATTTTAAGTCCCAGGTTTTCTGCATTATATAAACTTAACGAATGGCAGTTCAGAGGAAGTTGGTCAACCGGTTTTAGGGCTCCCCAAGCATTTGACGCAGATATGCATATTGCATTTGCAGGAGGCGGAATTCAACGTGTGGTATTAGCAGATGATTTAAAAGAAGAACGCTCTCAAAGTATTAGTGCTTCTATAAATTACGATTTTCCTACAGAAGATTTCATTATTGGTTTTACTCTTGAAGGATTTTACACCTATTTAAAAGATCCTTTTGTATTAGAAGATTCTACTTTAGTTAACAGTGAGAATTCAATTCTAATTAAAAAAAATGGAAAAGATGCTGAAGTAAAAGGTGGAACTCTTGAGTTAAGAGGTAATTACAACCGAAGAATTCAATTAGAAGCAGGAATTACTATTCAAACTAGTGAAAATACAGAACCTACTGAGTGGTCTGATCAACTACCAGGTGAAAGAAAATTTTTAAGAACTCCTGAAGAATATGGGTATTATACATTGACATACACTCCTAGATTTGGATTAAAAGCCTCTTTATTAGGAGTATATACAAGCTCAATGCTTGTACCTCACTATGGTGATGGTGATCCTAATAATACAGGTACTCCAGATGATGATATATTATTTAAATCACCATCTTTTCTTGAGAACAATTGTAAAGTTTCTTATGAATTTAGTTGGCTCGAAAAAGGTATTGGAATTGAAATTTACACTGGTATTCAAAACATGTTTAACAAATACCAGAATGACTTTGATAAGGGAAAAAACAGGGATAGTGGTTATATTTACGGCCCTTCAAGACCAAGAACAATATTTGCAGGTATTAAACTAATGAGTTTATAATATTTATTTAATTGTTGATGGTTGTTGGTATGAATTAAATCAAGGCTTCTAACAACCATTGATTTTATATATAAGATGACTAAGAAAGAAAGATTTGAAAAAATAATAGAGTGGTTTCAAGCCAATATGCCTATTGCAGAAACTGAATTAAATTACACTAATCCTTATGAATTATTAGTGGCTGTTATTCTATCGGCACAATGTACTGATAAGAGAGTAAACATGATTACACCTGATTTATTTAAGCGTTATCCTTCTGCTTTAGAGTTGGCCGAAGCTGAACCAGCAGAAGTACTCGATTATATAAAATCCTGTACCTATCCGAATAACAAAAGCAAACATCTTGTTGGCATGGCTAAAATGCTTACTGGTGACTTTAATAATATAGTACCAGATGATGTAAAAGAGTTACAAAAACTTCCGGGAGTAGGTAGAAAAACAGCCAATGTTATCGCTAGTGTTGTTTATGAAAAACCAGCAATGGCAGTAGACACGCATGTATTTAGAGTATCTGAACGTATTGGTCTTACAACTAACTCAAAAAGTCCATTAGAAACAGAAAAACAACTGGTAAAGTACTTTCCTGAGGAATTACTTCCTATAGCTCATCATTGGTTAATTTTACATGGTAGATACATTTGTATTGCTCGTAATCCCAAATGCTCAAAATGCGGTTTAAATGATTACTGTAAATATTATCTAAAAAACAACAATGCATAACTAAGCTAAATATGCTGATCTATCAATATAGCATTTCCATCAGGGTCTATTAAAGTAATACTTGCAGGCCCTGAACTATTTTTATCAACTTCATTTTCTAGTTTAATTCCTTTTTCATTTAGTTCACTTTGGATTTTTCTAATATCATCATATTCTTCCAAAGTATTTGCATTTTCATCCCAACCAGGATTAAACGTTAATATATTATTCTCAAACATGCCTTGAAACAATCCAATAATAGAATTTTCATTTTTCATTATTAGATAATTGTTTTCAATATCTCCACCCATAACAGAAAATCCTAAGCTTTCATAAAAAACTTTTGAAGCCTTAATATCTTTAACACTAAGACTTACTGAAAATACTCCCAACTTCATATAGGTTCTTTTAATGTTAATAGTTAACTTAATTTTAGAACATAAATTGTATGAATACAATTACATAACATGCATAAGTTAAACATCAAGTTATACTAAGTTGTTTTATCAATTTTCTAAAACCAGGATTATTGAATAATAAAATGAGATGATTCTGTAGTGTAGAAATAAACAAAACCTCTATAAACGCAAAAAACCTTCAGGAAATATATCCTGAAGGTTTCGTTTTAAAAGTTGGCGGCGACCTACTCTCCCACTGTACGCAGTACCATCGGCGCTATAGGGCTTAACTTCTCTGTTCGGAATGGGAAGAGGTGGGACCCCTATGCTATAACCACCTGAATATCTTTACTAAGGTTTAATGGTTGCTTGGTTAATGGTTAAATGGTCAACTTACCTTTCCTCCATTTACCTTCTTACCTTAACACCTTTTTATTACATATCAGCCTCAATCAAGATCACATGTTTTTACTTAACGCCCAACTAAAAGTTTCGGGTAATTAGTACTGCTCGGCTGTGACATTACTGCCTATACACCTGCAGCCTATCAACGTTGTAGTCTCCAACGTCCCTATAAGGATATCTCATCTTGAAGCAGGCTTCGTGCTTAGATGCTTTCAGCACTTATCCCTTCCGCACGTAGCTACCCAGCAATGCCCCTGGCGGAACAACTGGTACACCAGTGGTGCGTCCATCACGGTCCTCTCGTACTAATGACAGGCCTTCGCAAATATCCTACGCCCACAACAGATAGGGACCGAACTGTCTCACGACGTTCTGAACCCAGCTCGCGTGCCACTTTAATGGGCGAACAGCCCAACCCTTGGGACCTTCTCCAGCCCCAGGATGTGACGAGCCGACATCGAGGTGCCAAACCGCTCCGTCGATATGAGCTCTTGGGAGCGATCAGCCTGTTATCCCCGGAGTACCTTTTATCCTTTGAGCGATGGCCCTTCCATGCGGAACCACCGGATCACTATGTCCTACTTTCGTACCTGGTCGACTTGTCGGTCTCACAGTCAAGCTTCCTTGTGCCATTACACTCTGCGGACGGTTACCAATCGTCCTGAGGAAACCTTTGAAAGCCTCCGTTACTCTTTTGGAGGCGACCACCCCAGTCAAACTACCCACCAAACAATGTCCGAATATATCGTTAGGCCACAGATAAGCAAAGGGACGTATTTCAAGGGTGACTCCACAACGCCTGGCGACGCCACTTCATAGTCTCCGTCCTATCCTACACATTACTTACCCACAACCAATGTTAAGTTGCAGTAAAGGTTCACGGGGTCTTTCCGTCCCGTTGCGGGTAATCGGCATCTTCACCGATACTACAATTTCACCGAGCTCATGGCCGAGACAGTGTGCACATCGTTACACCATTCGTGCAGGTCGGAACTTACCCGACAAGGAATTTCGCTACCTTAGGACCGTTATAGTTACGGCCGCCGTTTACCGGGGCTTCAATTCAAACCTTCGCAATGCTAAGCTCTCCTCTTAACCTTCCGGCACCGGGCAGGTGTCAGGCCTTATACGTCTTCTTTCGAATTTGCAAAGCCATGTGTTTTTGATAAACAGTCGCATGCACCATTTCTCTGCGGCCAGCGTTAAACTGGCGCCCCTTATCCCGAAGTTACGGGGCTAATTTGCCGAGTTCCTTAGCCATGAATCACTCGAGCGCCTTAGTATACTCAACCCAACTACGTGTGTCCGTTTACGGTACGGGCTCCTATACTCGCTTTTCTTGGTACCGGCTGCTTTACTTCGCTTCGGCCGAAGCCTAGGCTCAACGTACATATCCGTCAGTACGTAGTAATCTCACCAATACGTCACTTTCATCGTATAGCAGGTGCAGGAATATTAACCTGCTTGCCATCCACTACCCCTTTCGGGTTCGCGTTAGGTCCCGACTAACCCTGATCCGATTAGCGTTGATCAGGAATCCTGAGTCTTTCGGCGTGCGGGTTTCTCGCCCGCATTATCGTTACTTATGCCTACATTTGCTTTTCTAAAAGCTCCACAGTTCATCACCAAACTGCTTCAAGGCCGTTAGAATGCTCCCCTACCACTGTATTAATACAATCCATAGCTTCGGTAGTATACTTATGCCCGATTATTATCCATGCCCGATCGCTCGACTAGTGAGCTGTTACGCACTCTTTAAATGAATGGCTGCTTCCAAGCCAACATCCTAGCTGTCTATGCAATCAAACCGCGTTTGTTCAACTTAGTATACATTTGGGGACCTTAGCTGATGGTCCGGGTTCTTTCCCTTTCGGACATGGACCTTAGCACCCATGCCCTCACTCCTATTCATCATCTTACAGCATTCGGAGTTTGTCAGGAGTTGATAGGCGGTGAAGCCCTCTCGTCCAATCAGTAGCTCTACCTCTGTAAGATTAAAATAAGGCTGCACCTAAATGCATTTCGGGGAGTACGAGCTATTTCCAGGTTTGATTGGCCTTTCACCCCTACCCACAGTTCATCCAAATACTTTTCAACGTAAACTGGTTCGGTCCTCCATCCCGTGTTACCGGAACTTCAACCTGACCATGGGTAGATCACCTGGTTTCGCGTCTAGCGCAGCTGACTATAACGCCCTATTCAGACTCGCTTTCGCTTCGGATACGTCCCTGAAGGACTTAACCTTGCCAACTACGACTAACTCGTAGGCTCATTATGCAAAAGGCACGCCGTCACCCCTTAAGGCTCCGACCGCTTGTAAGCGTACGGTTTCAGGTACTATTTCACTCCCCTGTTCGGGGTACTTTTCACCTTTCCCTCACGGTACTGGTACACTATCGGTCTTTCAGGAGTATTTAGCCTTACCAGATGGGCCTGGCAGATTCACACAGGATTTCTCGTGTCCCGCGCTACTCAGGATACTGATAGATTCATAACTTTACTTGTACGGGATTGTCACCCTCTCTGATTGTTCTTTCCAAAACATTCCAATTCTGTTATTTACTCTTATTACAGTCCTACAACCCCAATGTTGCCTAGACAACATTGGTTTGGGCTAATCCCCGTTCGCTCGCCACTACTAAGGGAATCACTTTTGTTTTCTTCTCCTCCAGGTACTTAGATGTTTCAGTTCCCTGGGTTTGCCCCCCGAAGGGTGACAGGTCTTCAACCTGCCGGGTTGCCCCATTCAGAAATCCGCGGATCAATAGATATTTGCTCCTCCCCGCGGCTTATCGCAGCTTATCACGTCTTTCATCGCCTCTGAAAGCCTAGGCATCCACCGTACGCCCTTGCTTACTTTCTTGTTGGTTTTTCTTAATTTGCATTAAGAAAACCTATGATCTTGATTGTTAATTGCCAATATGTCAATGTACGTTTTGTCTGTTTTAGACAATGTTATTAGTATCAATATTATTTGATGACTAATAAGTTTTGAAATGCTTAAAAAGGAAAGAAAGTTCTTTGATTTATGTAAAACTCTCTCCAGAAAGGAGGTGTTCCAGCCACACCTTCCGGTACGGCTACCTTGTTACGACTTAACCCTAGTTACCAATTTTACCCTAGGCCGCTCCTTGCGGTAACAGACTTCAGGTACCCTCGGCTTCCATGGTTTGACGGGCGGTGTGTACAAGGCCCGGGAACGTATTCACCGCGCCATGGCTGATGCGCGATTACTAGCGAATCCAGCTTCACGAAGTCGGGTTGCAGACTTCGATCCGAACTGAGACCGGTTTTTGGGATTGGCATCTTGTTACCAAGTAGCTGCCCTTTGTACCGACCATTGTAACACGTGTGTAGCCCTGGACGTAAGGGCCGTGCTGATTTGACGTCATCCCCACCTTCCTCGCGGTTTACACCGGCAGTCTTGTTAGAGTCCCCACCTTGACGTGCTGGTAACTAACAACAGGGGTTGCGCTCGTTATGGGACTTAACCCGACACCTCACGGCACGAGCTGACGACAACCATGCAGCACCTTGTAAATAGTCCGAAGAAAGAAGCATCTCTGCTTCATGCAATCTACATTTAAGTCCAGGTAAGGTTCCTCGCGTATCATCGAATTAAACCACATGTTCCTCCGCTTGTGCGGGCCCCCGTCAATTCCTTTGAGTTTCATTGTTGCCAACGTACTCCCCAGGTGGATTACTTAATGCTTTCGCTCAGTCGCTGACTATGTATCGCCAACAACGAGTAATCATCGTTTACGGCGTGGACTACCAGGGTATCTAATCCTGTTCGCTACCCACGCTTTCGTGCATCAGCGTCAATTATAGCTTAGTAAGCTGCCTTCGCAATCGGTGTTCTGTGTTATATCTATGCATTTCACCGCTACACAACACATTCCGCCTACCTCAACTAAATTCAAGAACAACAGTATCAATGGCAGTTTTACGGTTGAGCCGCAAGATTTCACCACTGACTTATTGTTCCGCCTACGCACCCTTTAAACCCAATAAATCCGGATAACGCTCGCATCCTCCGTATTACCGCGGCTGCTGGCACGGAGTTAGCCGATGCTTATTCATACGGTACCGGCAAATATCTACACGTAGATACGTTTCTTCCCGTATAAAAGCAGTTTACAACCCATAGGGCAGTCTTCCTGCACGCGACATGGCTGGTTCAGCCTTGCGGCCATTGACCAATATTCCTCACTGCTGCCTCCCGTAGGAGTCTGGTCCGTGTCTCAGTACCAGTGTGGGGGACCTTCCTCTCAGAACCCCTAGACATCGTCGCCTTGGTGAGCCGTTACCTCACCAACTAGCTAATGTCACGCATGACCATCTTTTACCGCCGAAACTTTACTTCCTAATTCATGCGAATCAAAAAGACTATGGGGTATTAATCCAAATTTCTCTGGGCTATCCCCCTGTAAAAGGTAGGTTTCATACGCGTTACGCACCCGTGCGCCGGTCGTCATCTGTAGCAAGCTACAATGTTACCCCTCGACTTGCATGTGTTAGGCCTGTCGCTAGCGTTCATCCTGAGCCAGGATCAAACTCTTCGTTGTATAAAAAATTGTTTTGGACTGAATGTCCTAATTCCTTACAAGAGCTTTAACTCAAAGAATCACTTTTTCTTTCCTTTTTTAAGTGTGCATTTCAATATTTTCAAAGAACGTCTGCCAGTTAATTGTTTTATAAAGTTTAAAGTTCATAAAGCCTTTAACTAACTTTCTTATTTTTTAAAGCTTTTCGGCCTTTCCCGAATCGCTTATTTTTCAATCTTTTGTTTTACTACTCAACCTTCTGTCGAGTGTCGCTCTAAAAGCGGATGCAAAGATAAACACTTTATTTCTTATTCTCCAAATTTATTTTAAAAAAATTTTGAAGAATTTTTTAGGCTTAATTTCTTTCTCAACTCACTGTCAAACAACAGCTTCAACTCCCTTTCTTACCTCAGTGTTTTTACCTTCTTGCCTCCCGTTAAAAGCGGCTGCAAAGATAACGAGTTTTAATTTTAAATTCCAAATAAAAATTGAAAAAAAATTTATTTGTTTTTTAAACGCCTAAAACTACACTGAATCCCAACTTCATAACCCTTATTAAACCTATCAACATGTCACCTTTTTCTATCGCCTTTCTCTAAAAGCGGGTGCAAAGATAAACATATTCTTTTCTAAAAAACAAACTAAAACATTAAAAAATGAAATAAAAAAACACACCAAATTACTACCCCCCATCTAACCAAGCTATTACACCAAATAATATTTTAACAACAAAAGAATGTAATATTGATAGATTATAATTGCAGCTCGAATTTTAATGATTAGCAAGGATAATTCTTAGAGACTGTTTAAAATTTCACCTTCAGTTTTTTTCATGTGTCCCTTAGCCTTTTCTTATTCGACTCAGTGATTCCGGAGTTATACCTAAATAAGATGCAATATGTACTAGAGGAACATTCATTATTATTTTTTTATCACTATTATTAAGAAAGTGCTCATACCTTTCTTTTGCTGTAGATGTTTGTAACAAATCAGCCCTTTTCTTTATACAAATAACATTTTGCTCAACAAATGCTTGCCTAAACTTATTTATAAATTCATCATCCCTGATATATTCTTGATAGGGTAACAAAAAGGCCGTTGTATCTTGAATTGCCTGTATCGATTCATTTGACTCCTCTTGACTTACAAAACTTTGAAACGAAGTCAGGTAATAATTATCAGATGCAAAATGAGTATTTACTTCGTTACCTTCATCATTTGTATAAAAAACCCTTACCAAACCTTTCTCTACAAAGAAAATGTTATTTGTAAGTTCTCCTTGCTCCAAAAGATTTTCCTTTTTTTTATACTCTCGTTTCTTAAAAACTTCTTTGATTAATTTTATATCTTTATCTGTAAGTGGTATATACGCAGAAATACTTTCTACTAGATTATCGTGTACCATTTTAAAAATGAATATTCAAGCTTTTGTTATTAATGCTTAATTTAACCTAAGCTTGCAATATATCAGAATGCCTAGTATTATTTTTGTTATATTGGTTAATATTTGTGAAATAATAATAAAATCTAATACGTAGGATTTAGAAACTTAATGAAAGAAGTCCTTCCGAGTCAAGTTTTGATCTTATTTCTTGATGCTTTTCTCTAAAACTATCTTCCATTTTTTTTAATATCTCTTTGAAATCAGACAACTCTTTAATATTATCTACTAATGGATCTTCTTCTAAGAATAAAATAATCCAATAATAGTAACCCTCTTCTTCTGAAAACTGCTTTAAATACTCTAAAGCTTTTAATTGTTCGTTTTTATATGAATAATAAGCAGCAAGATTCAGATTTTTATATAAAGATTTGTCATTTTGCGCATAATAAAAGAAGGTATTTAACAAACTGTCTGCTGTTTCCTTTTGACCTACTTTATCATATACAATAGCTATCTTTAAATCTTCTGCTGGAAAAATATTTAAGTTATATACTCTTTTTGCATTCAAGAACCTCTTATAATAATTGTAAGCACTTGAATAATCTCTCATAAAGTAGCATACTTTTGCTAATTCTTGTAAAACATCTAACCGAGTTGTATCCTTTTTTATAGTATTTTTTAAGTGATTTCTGGTTTTACTTAAATCTTTTTCTTCTGCATAAATGATATAAGCTTTTACATATTCGGAGAAAATGTTATTTGGATTATAATCTAATGAAGTATTAATATATTCTTTAGCTTCCTTTACAAATCCAGATTGAATTAAAGCATTTGCAATGTGCAAATAAATATAACTGGTTGTTACGGAATCATTAGCTCCTACATTTAATCTAACACCTTTTAACGCATACTCAAGATATTTATGTTTATCTGGGATTCTATTGGTATAAAAATCAGACAGTGTATTAATTATTAATGCAGAGTTAGGATTATACTCTAAAGCTTTTTCTAAATAAGGTAAAGCCTGCTTATTTTGGGCTGTATTCATATAATAAAAAGCCTTTGCTAATAGGCTTTGTGGTAATTTTGAATCGAACAACAAAGCCTTATCTGAGTAATAATTTATAGAATCTGCATATTGTTTTTCTTTCAGAAATACATCTAAATAATAATAACTAATTGCCACATCGGCATAGGCTCTGGCAAATTCTTCATCGTACCTGATAGCATCTTTAAAATATACTATTGAAGAATCAAGACCTTCCTTTGTACTCAAGTGAAAAAACTCTACTCCTCTCAAATAGTAATCGTAAGCAATGGGACTATTCGTTTCAACTTTAGTTATTTGCTCTATCTCTTTAGGAGTAACTACAACCTTAATTTCATTGGTTATACTTTTAGCAACATTTCCCTGAAGCTCAAAAATATCTTTAATTTGTCTTTTATATTTTTTTGCCCAAAGGTGTTTATCTTTTTTCGCATCTATCAACTGAACATGTAATAAAATGGTATTATTAATCTTTTGCCCACTCCCTTCAACTATATAAGTAACGCCAAGTTCTTTCGCTATTTCACCTATAGTTTTATTCGAGCGTCGATATTTTTCAACCGAGGTTCTACTTACAACTCTTAATTGTTTAATCTTTTGCAAATCACTTAACAATGATTCCATAAGACCATTCACAACATATACATTTGTTGAATCGGCACTATCGTTTTTAAATGGTAATACAGCAATGGATTTATCAATTGTAGTATCTGCACTTAAAAAGTTTTTAAGAATTAAAACAGATAATATGGTAAGCAAAGCAAAAACAGCACTCAATAACCATATTTTCGTCTTCCTATTTTGCGATGCTTTATTTTCATTAGATTCTTTAATCTGATTCTGCTCTTTTAACCTATCTATTAGTTCACCTGGCGGATAACCAAAATGCTCTCGAAAACACTTGATAAAATATGAAGGACTACTAAAACCTACTTTATACGATATCTCTGAAACAGAAAAACTTTCTTCTTTTAGCAATACAACAGCACTATCAAGTCTCTTAATTCTAATATATTGACTAACTGATAAACCTGTTAGTCTTTTTATTTTACGTAGTAAGTTTGACCTACTCATCCCCACCTTTTCTGCCAATTCCAACACCCCAAAATCCTCATTAGCAATATTTTCATTTACTAATGTTTCGATTTTTGCTAAAAAATCTTTGTCTAATGGAGACAAATCCTGCATATCTTTTTCTTAACTATTCTAATTAAAGTCTACAATTTATCAAATTAAAGAGATAACATCAAAAGTCAGATAAATGTTAATTAAACTTGATTAATCCATCATAAAAAACTCATTTGCATCATAAATGATATTGTATGCATCATAGTTTATGTATCCTCTACAACATTTATAAATAAAGATTCTGTTTTAATAATACCTGCATCTTCATTTACTAGAAATTTACATTATCAATAATCTCTAAAAAATAATTGTCATGAAAACTAAAATTTCTATTAAAACTATAATTATTATGCTTTACTTTTCTTCAATTTGTATGATAGGCTGTAACAATGCTGAAAAAAAAGATACCAACTCTAATGATTTTTCCAATACAGAAATTAATGTACCCCTCAAACAAAAGATAGATCTACATACTGCTGCTATGACGGGTAATATTGAAATGGTAAAACAACATATTAATAATGGTACAAACCTAAACGAGAAAGAACCAATGGGAGGTTCTACACCATTAATAACAGCTACTGTTTTTGGAAAAACAGAAATAGCAAAATTACTTATAGAAGCAGGAGCTGATTTAAACATTCAAAATAATGATGGTTCAACAGCTCTGCATTCAGCAGCTTTCTTTTGTAGAACCGAAATAGTAAAATTACTACTTAAATATGATGCCAATAAATCTATTAAAAACAAAGCTGGAGCAACAGCTCAGGAATCCGTAATGGATGATTTCTATAAAGTTAAAGGCATCTACGACTTTTTTAGCAGTCAACTTGGACCATTGGGCTTTAAACTTGACTACTCTTTTATTAAAAATGAGAGACCTCATCTAGTTATTTTATTAAGTGATAATACAAAATAAATTGAATTATCATGACAGACAGAAGGTACGATATTGATTGGATAAGAGTAGTAACCATTGGACTACTTTTAATTTACCACATAGCAATAGTATTTCAGCCTTGGGGTATTTACATAGGTTTTATTCAAAATAAAGAAAATCTAGAATCTATTTGGATTCCCATGTCGATGCTAAATGTGTGGAGGATACCTCTATTATTTTTTGTTTCTGGAATGGGAGTAGCATTTGCTATACGAAAAAGAAATTGGAAACAACTTTTACTAGAAAGATCGCGAAGAATTCTGATTCCCCTTATTTTCGGAATTTTAGCTATTGTTCCTTTACATTTACTATTATTTCAAAGATATTACGACATGCCATTAGCATATCACCCTAACCCTGGGCATTTATGGTTTTTAGGTAATATATTTATATATGTGCTTATTCTCACTCCTCTTTTTTATTGGAATAAGAAAGTAATAAAGGTAAAAACAACTCACTTTTTAAATAAACTATTTGAATCGCCATTAGGTATGATGCTAATAATTGCATCTTTTGTAATAGAAACTCTAATTGTTAAACCTAAAATATTTGAACTATACGCTATGACCTGGCATGGCTTTATCTTAGGTTTTATTGCTTTTTTCTGGGGGTTTTGTTGCATTACCAGCGGATACAACTTTTTAAACTCTACTGTAAAATGGAGATGGACATTATTAATTATTTCTTTAGTATTATTTCTATTCCGACTATTTTTATTTGAATTGAAATCTCCTAATTATCTACTCGCTATTGAATCTAACACATGGATTTTTACAGCATTTGGTTTTGCCTCAAAGTATTTAAATAAACCTAGCAAAGCGTTAAGTTATTTAAGTAAAAGCGCTTACCCTATATATATATGGCATATGATATTTTTATACCTTGGATCATTCTTCATTTTACCTCTCTCGTTATCTGTTTGGATAAAATTATTGTTGCTATTAGTTATTACTTTTTCTGGATGTTTTGCAGTGAATGAATTTGTTATTAATCGACTAAAATTTATTAAACCATTATTTGGTGTTAAATAATACAAGGTTAGAGGATCAAAACAAGTAGATAATGAAACACTTTGTTTGAATGTTCAAAATTTAACATTAGCATAAAAAAATGACATATAGCTCTTTGATTTTTTGTCATTTATCAATAAATTAACAATAACAAAATCTACAGTTTACATATTAAGTTTAAACCCTCAAAATCTGTGTTTATGATCGACTTTGACGACATTGAGATCAATAAATTCCAGCTCAATGCCCTTCTAAACCATCAGGAAAGAAAAGGATTCAAGTACCTTCTCGAAAATGATGTTTACTGCAATACATGTAACGACATTTGTAAATACGGTGTTTCAAATTACAAATTATATCTAGATCGTTTTAATGACATTAAAGTTATTGGAGAATGTACCTTATGTGGTACTCAAGTTACAAGAGTTATGGAATTTGGTGAAAATGAATCTTTCTTTAGAAAAGCAGTCCAATTTCGAAATGTTCAATCTGCAATGGTTGAAGGTTAAATATTTAAAAGCTGTCATTGGTTAAGCCGGGAATAATATTTAATTTCCGGCTTTGTTTATTATTCCCTACAAATATGACAAGACAAACACCTTCTATTTTTTTCTTTATTTTTGCCATTATGAGCTGTAGTTACATACCCCAATATGCGCAATTAAAAGATGGTGACATTCTTTTTAGAGGCAATAATAAAAGTGGAATATCAAAAGCTATTAACGAAGTTACTCAAACAAGTAAAAAAAACAACTACACTCATATGGGCATTTGTCAAGTAACTGATAATACAGTTTATGTAATCCATGCTTGTGCACAAAAAGGTGTGTGTAAAGAAAAACTTGAAGATTTTTGTAAACCAAATGGAGATACAATTTATACAACTGATGCATTCAGGTTAGAAGAAAAGTATATACATTCTATTAGTACAGCTTTAAAACGAGCTAATTATCTTATTAACCAACCTTACGATAACACATATATTTTAGATAATCCAGGTTATTATTGTTCTGAATTTATCTACCATATATTCTCCAATGATTCAATTTTCACCCTTAATCCTATGACTTTTATTAATCCTGAGACCAATGAATTCCATAGGGGATGGATAAAACATTATAAAGAACTAGGAATACAAATCCCAGAAGGACAACCGGGATGCAATCCAAATGAAATGGCAACAGAAAAAAAGGTATATTTTTTGTTTAAAGTGCAGTAAAACAAATAATATACTTGTAAGATTAATAAAATTAACCTTATAAAATCTAAAACCTCGTATTACAAGCATTACCATATGAATAATTTAATTTTCATCACTCTTCTTCTGATTTCGCTTACATCAACGCTCAGTGGTCAAAATGAATTTGGGCACGAACTTTCTGAAAAAGCAATTTCACTTACTAAACAAAGCGTTATATATGACCCAAGTTATTTCAGCATATCTTACCCTAATGGTGACATACCCAAAAACAAAGGAGTATGTACAGACGTAGTTATTAGAGCATACCGCTTAATGGGTATTGACTTACAAAAAGAAGTTCATGAAGACATGAAAGCGAACTTTAGTAAATATCCTAATAATTGGGGATTGAAAAAACCTGACACCAACATTGATCACCGCAGGGTACCTAACTTAATGACTTTTTTTTCCAGATATGGAAAAAAACTACCAATATCAGATAATCCTGAAGTGTATCAACCTGGTGATATAGTATGTTGGAATCTTGGAGGTGGAATTACGCACATTGGAATTGTTATAAACAAAAAGTCAAATGATAATCAAAGATTTTTAATCGTTCATAACATAGGAGCTGGACAAGTTATAGAGGATTGCCTTTTTAATTTTAAAGTTATTGGTCATTATTCTTATTTTAAGCAATAATTCTTCAATAAAATTTGAAAAACTGATAATTTACAAATTAAAAGCACTTCAGAAACAAGTTTAAAATACTTACCTTTAATATCTCAACCATCTAATTCTTAAGCAGACTCATTATAAATTACAAATATATACATATATTACACTTGTTATATCTATATATTTGTATACTTTTAATTATTATAACGTATAAGATTTGTAAAAGAACAAATTTTATTAAGTAATTAAAGACACCCTATCAGCAATAAATCACAAATCTATGAACAGAGTCATTGTCTATGTTATTGTGATAACCGTTTCTATACTCGTTTTAGTCAATATTCTTCATCGACCAAAACCTTTAAACCTATCACAATTTAAATTAAAACAGAAATTTGCTACCAAAAGCAAACCTTCAGTTGATCATTCTCAATTTCAGATTTTAAATCAAAATTTTAAATCACCTCAAGATGTTACATTGGCTTGTTTAAGTTGTCATAATAAAAGACACGAGGAAGTTATTCATTCAAGCCACTGGAATTGGGAACGAGTAGCTTATGTTGAAGGCAAAGGCATATCAAAGGTTGGCAAAAAGAATGTGCTTAACAATTTTTGTATTGGTTCAAACAGCAACGAACAAGTATGTGCTAAATGCCACATTGGTTTTGGCATGAATAGTAATAGTTTTGACTTTTCCAATGCAAAAAATGTGGACTGTATGGTTTGTCATGACGGTAGTGAAGAATATATTAAGGGTGCTGCCATGGCAGGATACCCAGACCGAAATGTAAACTTATCAAAGGTTGCTCAAAGTGTTAGCCGTCCCAATAAAGTTAACTGTGGAAGTTGCCACTTTTATAGTGGAGGTGGAAATAATGTTAAGCACGGCGATCTGGAAGAAGCTTTACTGGCCTGCGACAGAAATACCGATGTACATATGGGGCAAAATGGTATTAACATGGATTGTGTTGATTGTCATACAGCTGAAAAACATAACATAAAAGGTAAATTATACTCTGTTTCCTCAACCAATGTTAATCGCTTACATTGCGAAGGTTGTCATACTTCAACTCCTCACTTAGATAATCTTTTAAACAGACATTATAATAAAATTGCTTGTCAAACATGCCATATCCCAACATATGCAAAAGAAAATGCTACTAAAATGGCTTGGCATTGGTCTGAGTCTGGCAAATTAAAAGATGGTAAGCCATATCATGAAGAAGATTCTCTTGGAAACCACACTTATTTATCCATTAAAGGAGAGTTTAAATGGGCTAAAAATGTACAACCTGATTATATTTGGTTTAACGGCAATGCTCAACATTATGTAATTGGAGACAAAATTGATACAACCCCTGTTCAGATTAACAAACTGCTTGGATCTGCTATGGATATACACTCAAAAATATATCCAGTAAAAGTTCATCGCGGAGATCAAATTTACGATCCGGTAACTAAAATGTTAATTCAACCTAAGCTTTTCTCTCCTGAAAAAGGAGATAGTGCATTTTGGGTAGATTTTGACTGGAACCTAGCTGCTGAAGCTGGTATGAAAAGAATGGGCTTACCATATAGCGGAAAATATGCATTTGTAAAGACCGAAATGTATTGGCCTATCAACCATATGGTTGCACCTAAACATCAATCTTTAAAGTGTGTAGATTGTCATACAAGTGAAAATGGAAGATTAGCCTCTCTTGATGGTTTTTATATACCAGGAAGAGATAAAAACAAATGGGTAGACTTATTCGGGAAGCTTTTATTTTGGGGATCTCTTGTTGGTGTATTTATACATGCACTTGCTCGTTTAATCAATTCGTTTAGAAAAAACGAAATGGAAGCTGAAGAAATCAATTTAGACAAATAAACTTTAAAATTAAACCACATGCCTAGAGTTTATATATACAAACAATTTGAGAGATTCTGGCATTGGAGCCAGGCTGCTTTAATATTTTTTTTAGCATTAACCGGATTTGAAATTCATGACTCAATTTACCTATTCGGTTTTGAAAAAGCTGTAATATTCCATCGAAGTACTTCTTATTTATTGTTAGCTTTAATTGCATTTAGTATTTTTTGGCATTTAACCACCGGAGAGTGGAAACAATACAATCCTACAATTTCAAAACTACAGGCTCAAATCAGATATTATACAAGTGGAATGTTTAAAGGAGAGCCTCATCCCACTATAAAATCAGTCCGTAAAAAGCTCAATCCACTTCAAGCAATAGTTTATCTCGGATTTAAATTGATAATGGCTCCAATGATTATTATATCCGGTTTACTTTATATGTTTTATAAATCGTTTGATGCCAACAACATGATTGTGGCTCTTAATATACCCTTAGAATGGATTGCTACTGTGCATACAACCGGTGCATTTTTATTAATAGCCTTTGTTGTTGTTCATGTTTATATGACAACAACCGGACATTCGCTAACAACTAATATTAAAGCAATGATTACTGGCTGGGAGGAATTGGAAGAGAAAGAAGAAAGTAATGTTGAAAAATCTAAAAATGAAGAAAATGAATGAAGTACCAAAGAAATATATGAATCCGTATTTAGCTGGATTTTTTTTAGGATTTGTACTACTCGCTACTATATACATAACAGGTCGAGGATTAGGAGCAAGTGGAGCTTTTAAAAGTGTAGTAATTCAGTCGGTTAACACGATAGCTCCCGAACATAGCGAAAATACGAGCTATTATGCTGATTACAATAAATCTAATCCTGAAGGACCTATGAAATCATGGCTAGTATTTGAGGTATTAGGAGTATTAATTGGAGCATTTATCTCTGCTGTTGCATCCAATAGAGTATCGCTGAAATTAGAAAAAGGTCCGAAGGTAAAAAACAGAACACGTATTATAGCTGCTATTATTGGCGGTGCTTTATTCGGCTTTGGAAGTCAGTTAGGACGTGGTTGTACATCTGGTTCTGCACTGAGTGGGATGGCTGTAATGTCTTTCGGAGGTATAATTACTATGCTAGCCATTTTTGGAATGGCCTATATGACAGCCTATTTTTTTAGAAGTTTATGGATTAAAAAACAATAGCCATGGGACCATTAGTACCAGATATAATAAGTTCAGAATTTAATTACATGATAGCTCTAATCATTGGAATAGGATTTGGGTTTGCCCTAGAACAAGCAGGATTTGCTTCAACAAAAAAATTAGTAGGAATATTTTATGGATATGACTTTACTGTACTAAGGGTATTTTTTACCGCAGGAGTTACTGCCATGGTTGGTGTTTTAGTGCTAAACCATCTCAATCTTTTAGACATAAATATTATATATATTAATCCAACTTTTTTATGGTCGGCACTAATCGGTGGTGGTGTAATGGGATTGGGTTTTATTATTGGAGGCTTTTGTCCCGGAACAAGTGCTTGTGCTGCAGCTACAGGACGCGTTGATGGCTGGGCATTTATACTAGGTGGGTTTTTAGGAATTTTTACATTTACTGAATTGTTTCCGTACATTGAAGAATTGTATTTGGCAGAAGCATGGGGACCAGTACTTATTTTTGAACAACTGGGAATGACTCGGGAAGTTTTTGGGATTGTAATGATATTAGTGGCTTCCGGAGCTTTTATTATGACTCAAATAATAGAAAATCGTGTTAATAAAAAAAAGACACATTGGTATAAATCTGCATTAATTAAAAACACAATAATCATTGTTACTCCTATTATCATTGTATTACTAGTTATTTTAACACCTAACAAAACTGAAGCAATAAATCAACGAATTAATAAAAAAATTGCAGCGGGTGAATGCAATCCTAAAATGATGGATGCAGACAAACTTGCTTATGAATTAATGAACCATTACTATAAATACAATGTAATTGATGTGCGAACTCCTGAAGAATTTAAAACTTTTCATATTCCAACTGCCATTAATATTCCGCTAGAAGAAATGTCTAAATCAGAGAATCTGAATATTGTTGTACAAAATATTAAAATCAATGTTTTTTATGGATCAGGTATTCAACAATCCCAGCGAGCTTGCATGTTCTCGAGATATTTTGGAAAATCTGATAATTTTGCACTTAACTTGACTGCTACCGAATTCAACAAGCAATATTTTCAGTTAGGTATTGATATTCAGGGAGAGTCAAAAAACGAGATAGACCTTTTTAATTTTAGAAAGGAAGCAGCAGAAAAATTAAAAGAAATTGAAGAGGCAGTAGCTAACTTAGATAAACCTATTAAAAAGAAAGAAGCCAGAGTTAAGGGAGGTTGTAGTTAAATTTCAAATAATGATAGAAAAACAGTTGATAAAAATAATGACAAAAGAAGAGCTAGGTCAACTTTATCCAATTATAATCAAACCTTTCAATCCCAAATGGAAGATGTTTTATCAAAAAGAAAAAGAACTCCTACAAAATATGTTTTCATCGAAATTATTAATTGAACATATTGGTAGCACAGCAATTGCTGGACTTTCGGCAAAACCAACTATTGATATTCTTATTGAGAAACCTGATTATATGTCAGATTCTCAAATAATAGAAAAATTCACACGATTTAAATACATCCATATGAAAGAAACAGATAGTCATCTAATGTTTGTTAAAGGTTATACACCTACCGGATTAGAGGAAATATCCTATCACATTCACATGGAATCTCTTCAGCAGCAGTGGTTATGGGATCGTATCTTCTTTCGAGATTATTTAATTCAGAATGAAAGACTCAAGAAAAAATATGAAGCTCTAAAAATACAACTTGCTAAACAATATAAGAATGACAGGGAAGCCTATACAAATTTAAAAACCGATTTCATAACAAAGGTAACAAATGAAGCAAAAGCGCTGCTTAAAAATACCTTATGATTTTAATTAGCAAAAATCTCTATGTTTCCTATTATCTTTAGACATTTCAGATTCCACCTAAAAACATTTAATACACAAACAGGTAATTAATTAATCTCAACAGATAGACTTGATATTTCTATATTAATTTAAAGTATTTTGAAGATAAAAAGATATACATCCCAAAATAAAAAAGAAGTCATTAACTTATTAAAGCTAAATACACCTAACTTTTTTGACCCTTCAGAAGAACAAGACTTTTCTAATTATCTTGACAATGAAGTTGAAGACTATTTTGTCATTGAAGAAAATTCGAAAATTATCGGTGCAGGAGGAATAAATTATTTCCCGGATGAAAAGATTGCTAGAATTTCATGGGATATTATTGCTCCAGATTCTCAAGGTAAAGGAATTGGTAAAAAATTAACCGAATTTCGTATTAATCATCTTAAAGAAAACCTATTTGTTAACAAAATTGTAATTAGAACATCACAGTTTGTCTATAAATTTTATGAAAAAATGGGATTCAAATTAGAAATTATTGAAAAAGACTATTGGGCAGAAAACTTTGATCTGTATCAAATGACTATGAGAAACCATAGAAATTAATTTTATACCTAATACTTCTTTCTTTGTCTAAAAAAGAGGTCTCAAATATGAGATTCTATGCATAAACACCTTTAAAATCATAACCTAAATCAGTTACAGTTTTTGCAACATCCTCTTTATTGAAATTATCACCAAATACCTCAACCTTGTTTAATTGAGGATTAGCAACAACACTTGTTACTCCTTGTATTTTCTTTAAATTGGTTTCAACACTTGCTTTGCAATGACTACAAGTCATTTTCTCAACTCTAAAAACTTGAGATTTCAAATTACCTGTAAACAAGAACTGGCTTGAACTAAATTTAGATGTCGAAGGATTGTTTAAAATATAGTTCTCATTAATCGAAAAAGACTCAACTTTTCTAATGTTGGTATTAGTATTTTTTAAATACTTACCTATATAACCATAAACAATCAACGATATTAATATTATTGACGAAGCCAGCTTAATCCAGTAAGGTAAAAGTTCGTGTTGGTGATGTAAATGAGAACTCCCCTCAACAATAAACCAACTACCAGGTAACAATTGATTAATTAAAAAGCCAAATAAAATAGCACCTCCAATTATTGAAGTCAGATAACTTATTAATGTACGACTCCCAAATACTTTCTTTATTATTGTGATAGTTGCTGCATTGGTAGCCGGCCCTGCCATTAATAGAATTAAAGCTGCTCCTGGTGACAATCCTTTCATCATTAAAACAGCAGCAATTGGTACCGAAGCTGTTGCACATAAATACAATGGTACTGAAGCCAAAAGTATTGTAATCATACTTAATGCTTCATTATGTAGATATAGGGTAAAGAAATCTTCTGGAATTATTGTAGAAAGTATTGCTGCAATAAAAATTCCAATGATAAGCCATTTGGCAATATCCATTAAAAATTCGTTAAAGCCATATTTTAGTAATCTTATAAACGAATTTCCTTTGGATTGATTTGAACTATCGGAACAAGATGTTATTTCTTCATCTAGATCACTATCATTTTTAGCTGCAAAGTTCGTTGCAATCCCTCCTATAACACCTGTAATCAATGCAACAAAAATTCTAATAATAGCAAAAGGTAATCCTAACATCGAATAAGTTACCAAGACACTATCTACTCCTGTCTGCGGAGTAGAAATCAAAAAAGAAACACTTGATCCTTTAGAGGCACCATTCTTATAAAATGATACTCCGGTTGGGATTACTCCACAAGAACAAAGCGGTAAAGGTATTCCAAGAATTGCTGTGTTCACCACTGATTTAACATTGCTTTTTCCCATATACCTATTTATCCACCTTTGTGGAAACCAAACTTTTAACACTCCAGCAAAGAAAAAACCCAATAGTAAATATGGCGACATTGCATTTACCAGATATAAAAGTTCAGATAAAAACTGTGAAAGATAATTCAACATTACAACCTATTTATCTTAAGATTAAACCTACAATATGCTTTAGATAATCTATTACACATTGAATTACTTCAAAATAAGACACTTCGTTTCTTCACTTCAATTCACCAGAACGTTGCTATGTCTCATTTCAGCAAAGACTTGTTTTATTTTACTTTCAATGTTCATAACGAAGTTCTAATACATAATTCGTGTTAAACTGAATACCAAATATTCTTTATAAACTTAACAAATAGCAAAAAGAATGGTTTTAAGGCATAAAAAAATCCCCGTAAAAGGGGATTTTTACTATTTAATAAAATTTAATTTAGCGCATATCTATTACATCAACATTTGGATTAGCAGCCTCATCATATACAAACATGCCATCCTCCATCGATGTATTTGTAACTAGTTCTTTTACTACTATGGTATAATTATTACCGTCTTTACCAATTTGCTTTATACTATACAATTGTAAGCTATCCTTATTAATTTCAAGTTTAATTCTTGAATATGGTTTATCTCTATTAATTGGAAATAAATCTATTGAATAAACATTAATTCCATTGCTTACGTTCTCACCTAAATAAGCATATTTAAATCCTGTTTCGTAAATTGTAAATATAGAAGCTGGATTTAAAGTTTCTTCATCTTCCGGATCTGGCTCATCAACATTAACTTCTTCTGCATCTATCATATGCGTCCACAATGTTTTACCATCAAAATAAGTATCAACATCCATTAAGTTAGCTTTATACTTATCTCCCTTAATTGATATTGTTCCGTTATACTCCTCATTTATTTCTTCTTGTAGATTTTCCATCCCGAATGAGAAGCTGGCTTTTATTGTGCTATATCCTTTTGTTTTTGCAGTAACCTTATCCAAAATTTCCTTTGCCTTTTCAGGATTTTGCGCCATTAAAAAACCAGGAACCAAAGCTATAAGTAAAAATAATTTCTTCATTTCTTAATATTTTAAACTGTTAGTGCTAGTACTCACATGCTGTTTTTTTTCAAAAACAGTACCAAAAAAATTATAAACTCTTTAATAAATGTTCAAGTGATGCTTCATCAGGCACCAATACCTGGCGCGCTTTACTTCCTTCAAAAGGACCAACAACACCAGCTACTTCCAACTGATCAATTATCCTACCGGCTCTATTGTACCCAATCGAGAATCGCCTTTGTATTAACGATGTTGACCCTGACTGATTTGCCACCACAATCCTTGCTGCTTCTTCGAAAAAAGCATCCTTATTACTCATATCAACCTCTCCAGCTTCACTAGAAGATGTATCGCCAATATACTCCGGTAATAACAAAGCACTTGGATATCCTTTCTGAGATCCAATAAAATCATTTATTTTTTCCACTTCAGGCGTATCCACAAATGCACATTGTACACGAACCAAATCACTTCCTTGTGATATAAGCATATCTCCCCTACCAATTAATTGATTTGCTCCCGGAGAATCTAAAATAGTCCTCGAATCAATCATCGAAGCTACTTTAAATGCAACTCGTGTTGGGAAGTTAGCCTTTATAACACCCGTAATAATATTGGTAGATGGTCTTTGCGTTGCAACGATCATATGAATTCCTACAGCACGGGCAAGCTGAGCAATACGGGCAATTGGCATTTCTACTTCTTTACCTGCTGTCATTATTAAATCTGCAAATTCATCAATTACAACAACAATGTATGGCAAGAATCTATGACCATTCTCAGGATTAAGAGAACGTTTAACAAATTTATGATTGTATTCTTTTATGTTTCGAGCATGTGCCTTCTTTAATAAATCGTACCTCGAATCCATTTCAATGGTAAGAGAATTTAAAGTAGTCACAACCTTTTGAACATCAGTAATAATGGCATCATCATTATCATCCGGAAGTTTCGCTAAAAAGTGACGTTCAATTTTACTATAAATATTAAGCTCTACTTTTTTAGGATCTACTAAAACAAACTTTAATTGAGATGGATGTTTTTTATAAAGTAAAGAAGTAATAATTGCATTTAACCCAACCGATTTACCTTGACCTGTTGCACCGGCTACAAGCATATGTGGCGCTTTAGCCAAATCAATCACATAGGTTTCGTTTGAGATGGTTTTTCCTAATGCAATAGGTAGTTCGTATTTAGTCGTCTGAAATTTTTTAGCCGAAATGATTGTTTTCATAGCCACAATTTCCGGTTCGCTATTAGGCACCTCAATACCAATAGTGCCCTTTCCTGGAATTGGAGCAATGATACGTATACCAAGAGCTGCTAGAGATAAAGCAATATCATCCTCAAGGTTTTTAATTTTAGATATTCTTACACCTGGAGCTGGAACTATCTCGTATAATGTAACAGTAGGTCCAACCGTTGCCTTAATACTCTTAATTTCAATCTTATAGTCAATTAGAGTATTTACAATTTTATCTTTATTCGAATTCAACTCCTCATCTGTAACAGGTTCGTTTCCTGCATGATGATCTTCTAATAATTCAATTGAGGGTAATTGATATGTAGATAAATCAAGAGTAGGGTCATAATCACCTAAAGGGAGATTTTCTTTTACTTCAAAATTTTCCTCTTCAGTATTTTTTTCAATAGTAAAATTATCTTGCTCTTCATTTTCTGTTCCTGAATTTTCAGTGATATCTAACTCAATCCCTTCCATTGTGTTTTCCGAAGGTTCTAAACTAATTTGCTTAACCACAAACTCCGGCTCCACCTCTTCATTCGTCTCTTTATTTTCGACTACTTCTTCAGTTTTTTCAATTACCTCACTCTCTTCTTCATCAATTAGCAATGAAGTATCCTTTTTAACAGGTATATCTGTTTTTATATTTTCTTTTGATTTTGTAGTCAAGTTTTCTTTATCCTTTGTAATAAAAGGGCTAGTCAATAATGGTAAGAATCCTTCAAAAGTAAATACCAAATAAGTTAACAATGTAACTAAGAGAATTAATATTACTCCAATTTGTCCTATTGCAGCAACTAACCATTTACTTGTAAAATACCCCAATTCACCACCTGGTAAAATATATTGGTTATTTACCGAACCCATAAAAAGGTAGCCTAATAATATCGAAAACCATACACCATTAAAGAAACAATGCCATAATGTTTTCCTTAACGATACAATTTTTACATTAAATAGCTTAAATGATATTACTAACAATAATACTATAATTGCTAATGCTGGGATACCAATACCAGAATTGATAAAGAAATCGGCAAAATATGCACCTAGTTTACCAGTTCGGTTTTGAACAGTTATTTCTGAGTCAAAAACATACTCGAAAAATCTGATATTAAATTTACTATGATCTGCTCCCCCTGTAAAAACAAAAGAAATAAAAGAAACTAGTAAAAAAATTGAATATGCAAACAAAAAAAGCCCAAGGAAAAACCTTACTCTGAAATCGTTGAACTTATCTTTGAAATCAGTAACAAAGTTTTTTTTCGATTTTGATTTAGGACGTTTAGTCTTTCCACCCATTTGTAAATTTTAATAAGAAGTTGTATTTGCGCAGACAAAATTAATAATTGTAGGTTCTTTTTCTATTTTAAACCGAATTCTTTTATAACGTTTTTCAATAAGAATTATTACACCAAACTTATCTAATCAAAGACTATCCCCTATTTAACAAACAATTAACAACTTGAAAATTATTGAAAGTTATTCATTAATGTAATTATTAAGCCTTCAATTTCAGATTTAGTACTACGTTTTACATTTTGAGGAATTTCAAAAGCAGTATCTTTAGGAATAGAATAATCAATTTCACTAGCTTCAAAATGAAACCTAATCCCATTATAATCAATACAAAATTCTAATAACACCCCCGGAACTTCTTTAAAAGGAGTATGTCTGTTAGGCTGATTTAAATCAATTGACTTGGTATAATAAATTGGATAGGTACTATGATCGTCGAATTTTACTATAGCTTTTTCACAACTTAAATCAACAATCTCTTTTGTTTCATTTTCTGTATATTCTATTTGGGGTTTTAAATCTTGATCGAAAAAAAAGAAATTAGAATTTACCGAACCAACATGAATTAAACAATCATCAATAAACTTAAATAATGTAGAACAAGAGTCGTAGGAAGAAGGTGAATAAAAATCTAGCGAAAACACATTAAACATACTTTTAAAGCTATAATGCGTTTTGTGATCTTTAAAACTAAGTGTCATTTCTCTTGGCATTAAACCAATTGTTGAAGAGTTTTTAATTTCTTTAGAATAATCAATTGAGTAAGTAATTGTACCTGCACTTGGGAATTCATCTGTTTTAGACTTATTCTTACATCCCTGTAGTATTACAGAAAATAATACGATATAATAAACATGCTTCATCAAGATTCTGTTACTACAGTTTTTTTTCTATGATTGTGTTCTTCAAAAATAGACATAAAATATGATTATGACTTTTCTATTAGTATAGAAATTAAGTGATTTAGTCAAAAAAAGAAAACCCAGAACCTGATGAACCCAAATCCATTTTAAATTACTTGTTCTCCAAAAAAATTTCTGAAATCATACACCGTGCACTTCCCCCACCAATAGTTTCAATAGTTTTAATATTCATAGGAAATGGTTCACAATAACTCTCAATAGCTTCTTTCTGCTCCGTAGATAATACATCAAAGGCGCTTTGCGACATAACCAGGATTTCATCTTCTTTTTCTGTTAATAATGATAACATGTTACCGGCAAAATGATTGACTTGTTCTAAAGAAATATCAATAATCTCATGCCCAGTGGACTCCAAAGAATGAATAACTGTTTGCTTTTCATTTTCATCTTTTATACTTTCTAAACAAACAACCGAAAATTTCTCACTTACACACATCATCACATTGGTATGATAAATTTCTTTTCCCGCTTTATCTGTTGAAGTAAAATAAACCGGCTGATAATTGATTACATTACAAAGTTCCAATAAAACATCTTTATCTGTGCGTGGAGAAAGGCCTGCATAAGCTATTTTGTTAATATGATCAAATATTATACTGCCTGTACCTTCTAAGAATTTTCCTTCGGCTTCGTATTTTGATAAATCTACTAAATCAGCAATATCATATTTTTCTTTTATTTGCTCAAGTATTTCTGGCCTTTTCTCAATTTGGCGATTTGCTGTTGCCATTGGATATAAAATAGCAGTACCATCCGAATGAAATGACCCCCAATTGTTTGGAAATATAGCATCAGGCTTTTTAGGCTCTTCTGTATCTTCAACAACCATCACATTTACACCTTTATCTTTAAGGCGTTGAGCAAATGCATCAAACTCCTTTAATGCCTTATTTTTAACCTCTTCTTCGCTTAGCTCAACAGTATTCTGAAATGTATTAGATACTGCAGTTTCTTTATTAAAGTTAAAGCTTGCCGGACGAACTAAAAAAATATTGGATGTTGATTGTTTCATAACTACTTATTTTTTTCGTGCTGTAAAAATACAACCAGCATATTAATAAAGGATGATAAATATTAGCGAATACGAATTTTGAAAAAATAATTAACTTTCCACCCAAATAATTTAAAAAATTACTCTAAACAATATGATGAATTTGAAAAGAGCACTTCTTGTTTTAATTGCAATCTTCACAAATTTTTACTTATTCTCTCAACAAGCATCTCCAATAAGCAATAACAAATGCGTTATAGATACCTTTTATAATCATTACATCATAAAAGATCAATTTAGATGGTTGGAAGACAAAGGTAATCCACTCACAAAGCAATGGATTAAGGAGCAAAACAAAAAATCGCGCCAAGCTATTAATCAAAGTCTTGCACGAACCAATGCAAAAATACGGATTGATAAATATGATTATTATAAAACAAAGCATATACATAAAGAAGGCAACTATTTTTTTTCGTTTGGATACTATAATAATTTGAGCAGTTCGTGTTTATTTAAGCGAGAAAAGATAAATAATGATCCTCAACTACTTGTTGATCCCAATTATATATCCACTAAAGATAAAGTTGACATTGAAGGATTTACTGTTTCTGGCGACAGCAAATATTTAGCATATCAATTCTCTAGAAATGGAAGTGATTGGAGGGAAGTAAAAGTAGTTAACCTGAAAAACTCCATTCATAAGAAGGATCATTTAAAAGGATTAAAGTTCTCTAATCTTGCTTGGAAAGATGAAGGTTTCTTCTATACAACTTATCAACAAAATGGCCAATTTGAAACTACTCTTGGGCAACGCATCTTTTACCATAAACTAGATACTCCACAAGAAGAAGATGAATTGGTTTTTGAAAGAAATAATCCTTATCTGGATTTTGATTTTATAACTACTCACAACGAAAGGTTTTTACTCATTAATGAAAGCAATGAAAAGACTGGTTTAACCAACATATTCTATATAGATTATAACGAAGCATCACCACATATTAAGCCACTTGTTATGAATTATAAGTATGGCATAAACATACTAGATTCTCATAATGGTAAAATAATTGCCTTAACCAGCCAAGAAAATAATGGTGGAATAATAGTTGAAATTGATCCTCAAAAACCTACACAATGGAGAGCAATAACTCAAGATTTTAAAGAATCTGTCTTACTTAATATCAAACTCCTAAAAGATAAAGTCATTGCCCTTTACCAGTCTAACCAACATCCTATCCTACTAGTTTATAATTATTCTGGCGAAATACTATATAAGATGGAATTCCCTGCTGCAACATCTGTAAGTAGACTAACCGGTAATTATAATGACGAATGCATTTATTATTACTTTAGCTCTTACACCATTCCTCCTGTTGCATACAAATTCAATGTAAATTCGTTTAAAAGAGAATTAATTCAAGCAGCAGATATAACCTTTGATTATAAAGACATTGAATACAAAGAAGTAGAATATACATCAAATGATAGTGTTAAGGTTCCAATGATATTAGTTTATAAAAAAGACTTAAAATTAGATGGTAATAATCCAACAATTTTAAAGGCCTATGGCGGTTTTGGTATTGTTTCTACTCCAAGTTTTGATGCGGGTATCGTATATTTTATAAAAAATGGTGGTGTTTTTGCTTTTGCCAATATTAGAGGTGGTGGTGATAAAGGTAAACAATGGGCATTTGCAGGAAAAGGCAATCATAAACAAAATAGTTTTGATGACTTTATTGCAGGGGCTGAATATTTAATAAAAAAGAAATACACCAATCCCAATAAACTAGCAATAACAGGAGGTTCAAACGGAGGATTAGTTGTTGCAGCTTCCGCAATTCAGAGGCCTGACCTTTTTAAGTTAGCAGTTCCTAATGTAGCTCCTACTGACATGCTTAGGTTTGAAAAATTTACTGTTGGTCATTGGCACACTGATGAATATGGAACAATACATGACAGTACAAGTTTTGTTAACTTATACAATTATTCACCTCTTCATAATATAAAAGAAGATGTAAATTACCCTTCGATGTTGGTTATTACTGCTGAGAACGACGATAGGGTGCCTCCATTACATTCATACAAGTTTGTTGCAGAACTACAAAACAGAGATTCTCAGTCAAATCCTATTTATCTGAAAGTTGATAAAAAATCTGGTCATTATGGTAATACTTCAACTGAAGCTGGTAGAATAAAAAGTAAAGCAGAAGTTTATGGCTTTATTCTGGATCACTTAAAGAGAGATAGAAAATAAAGTTTGATTTAAGAAAAAAGGCTGTCAAAAAAAAGTTTCTGACAGCCTTTAAAATTCATATTATTTGATTAAATCAAGCCTCTATCATTTAATAAAGCCTTCATATCTGGTTCACCTCCTTTAAACTTTTTGTATAACTCCATTGGATCTTCTGTTCCACCTCTTTCAAGAATATTCTTTCTGAATTTTGTTGCAGTCTCCTTATCAAAAATTCCTTTTTCACTAAATACCTCGAAAGCATCTGAATCTAATATTGCCGACCAAATATATGCATAATAACCAGCCGAATAGCCACCTGCAAAAATATGTTGAAAATAAGTACTTCTATAACGTGTTACTATTTCAGGAATTAGCTCCATCTTTTCTACCGAAGCCTTTTCAAAGCTGTTTGGATCAATGGTTAATTCTTCGGTTAAAGTATGGTAATCCATATCTAAAATAGCAGCAGCTAAATACTCTGTTGTAGCAAATCCCTGATTGAATTTAGAACTGTTTTGAATTTTAGTTATCAATTCATCCGAGATCACTTCTCCCGTTTTATAATGTTTTCCAAAGTATTTTAATAGCTCAGGTTGTGCAGCCCAATGTTCCATAATCTGAGATGGAAGCTCCACAAAATCTCTTGGAACTGAGGTTCCTGATAAAGTATTGTATTTACAATCGGATAGCAAACCATGTAAAGCATGCCCAAACTCATGAAACAAAGTAGATACCTCATCAAAACTCAATAAAGCAGGCGTATCCTCTGTTGGACTAGTAAAGTTACATACCATTGTTATTACAGGAGTAACATTATTTTCATTCATAATCATTTGCTTCCTGTAAGAGCTCATCCAAGCACCACCTCTTTTACTCTCACGCGGATGAAAATCCATAAATAAAATACCTACATGAGATCCATCTGCTTCTTTAACTTCAAACGAAATAGCATCTTTATGAGGAACAGGTAAATCTGTTCTCTTTTCAAACTGAAGTCCAAACAATTGATTTGCTGTATATAAAATACCATCAACAACATTACTTAGTTCAAAATAAGGTCTAATTTCGTTCTCATCTAAATCGTACTTTTGTTTTTTAACCTTCTCGGCATAATACCACCAGTCCCATGGCTCTAATTCAAAATTACCGCCTTCTGCAACAATTATTTTTTGCATATCGGCCAATTCCTTTTTAGCAACACCTAACGATTTCTCCATTAAAAAGGCCAACTTTTCATTAACTGTTTCAGGTGTTTTTGCCATATTCTCTTCAAGAATAAAAGATGCATGGTTTTCATACCCTAATAGCTTAGCTCTTTTTACCCTTAAAGAAGCAATCTTCTTAATATTATCTTTATTGTCGTACTCGTTGTTATTATCTCCTCTATTAATATAAGCCTTAAATAATTTTTCTCTTAAAGCTCTGTTTTCCGAATATTGTAAAAATGGTGTAATACTTGGTCTGTGAGTGGTAAATATCCATTTCCCCTCTTGTCCTTTAACCTTGGCTAATTTTGCCGCTGCATCAATTTGGGCTTGTGTTAAGCCTTTTAAATCCTCTTTTTTATCAACAATCATCATATAATTGTTGGTTTCGTTTAAAACGTTATCTCCAAATTGTAGCGTCAATACCGACAACTCACCATTTATCTTTCTAAACTCTTCTTTTGACTCATCTGGTAAGTTAGCTCCCCCACGAGTAAACGCCTTGTATGTTTTTTCTAAAAGCATTGCCTCTTCTGTATTTAAACCAAGCTCACCTTTCTTTTCGAACAATACTTTAATTCGTTTAAACAACTCTTCGTTTAAATAAACATCATCCTTTAATTTAGATAGTAACGGAGCAACATCTTTAGCAATTATTTTTAACGAATCGTTAGTATTTGCTCCTAGTAAGTTATAAAAAACACTACTTACTTTAGTTAATAATGGACTACTATATTCTAGCGCCTCAATTGTATTACTAAAAGTAGGCTCTTCTGTACTTTTAACAATTGCCTCCACATTTTCTTGTTGTTCTTTAATGGCAGCTTCAAATGCAGGTTTATAATGCGCCAGTTTTATTTGATCAAATGGAGGAATTTCATAAGGAGTATCATACGCTGCCAATAATGGATTGGTATTCATTTTGGTTTTTGTTTTACAAGCACTCATAAAAATAAGTACTAACGAAAGTAAAATTGCGAGTTTTTGCATAATGGATAAATTAATTTAATGGTTCTCTGCGAAAATAGTTAATGTTTTCGCTAATTATACTGACGTTTTTCATAATTCTCTAAAAGAGCAAATTTCACCCTGTCATATAATAACCTACACGACCCATTTAAAACATATTTGTAATCTATTTTCTTATTTTTCTTTCATTCTGAAAGTGCATTTTGTTTAATCTTTAAATAAAAAGGTATATCAAACTACACCAATTAATCATTAAAGAATTTTTTCTCTAATTACAAGTAGAACAACAAGTTAAACACACAATTAAGTTAAATATCTGATAACTAAATTCTCACAGAGGCTTCATATGTTGTATAACAACCTTTTTTTTGGGCTTTTATCATGTAATAGGTCATTTTTTAGTTTTAATTTTGAGGCTCTCAATTGAATTATACAATAATTTTTAAATATTAAGGTATGAAACCATCGCACATCGAACACATTGGAATCGCTGTTAAAAGTTTAGACGAAGCTGTTCCATTCTATGAAAAAGTTTTTGGATTGAAATGTTATGCTGTTGAAGAAGTTAAAGAGCAAAAAGTAAAAACGGCCTTTTTTATGGTTGGTCAAACCAAAATCGAATTACTTGAATCAACCGATCCTGAAGGTCCTGTTGGTAAATTCATCGAGAAAAAAGGAGAAGGTGTTCATCACGTTGCTTTTGCTGTTGAAAATTTAGCAGAGAAGTTAATTTCGATACAAGAAGCTGGAGTTAAAGTAATTGACAAAACTCCTCGTAAAGGTGCTGAAGGTTTAAATATTGGTTTCTTACATCCGAAATCTACTTTCGGAGTTTTAACCGAATTATGTGAAGACCCAAACAAATAAGAAACTATAACACACAAAATTCATGTCAAGTCAAGATAAAATAAAAAAACTAATTGACCTTAGAGCTGAGGCCAAGTTAGGTGGTGGTCAAAGAAGAATTGACAGCCAACATGAAAAAGGTAAACTAACTGCTCGCGAACGTATTGAAATGCTTGTGGACGAAGGGAGTTTTGAAGAGTTTGATATGTTTGTCACTCACCGTTGCGTAAATTTTGGTATGGAAAAAAACAAAATTTTAGGTGATGGAGTAGTTACCGGACAAGGAACAATTGATGGAAGAATTGTTTTCTTGTTTGCCCAGGATTTCACTGTCCTTGGAGGTTCATTATCTGAAACATTTGCCCAAAAAATATGCAAAGTAATGGATATGGCCATGAAGGTAGGAGCTCCTGTAATTGGAATTAATGATAGTGGTGGTGCTCGAATTCAAGAGGGTGTTACTTCTCTTGCCGGTTATGCCGAGATTTTCCAACGTAATATTGAAGCATCAGGTGTTATTCCACAAATTTCAGCCATTTTTGGGCCATGTGCAGGAGGTGCTGTATATTCTCCTGCCCTCACCGATTTTATTATGATGACTGAAAATACCAGTTATATGTTTGTAACTGGCCCTAAAGTCGTTAAAACTGTAACTGGTGAAGACATTACAACAGAAGATCTTGGTGGAGCTAGTGTTCATGCATCAAAATCGGGTGTTTCGCACTTTATGCTTGAGAACGAAGAGGAAGGAATTCTTTTGATTAGAAAATTACTTTCGTATCTTCCTCAAAACAACCTTGAAGAGCCTCCTATGCTTGAGGTTACAGATCCGATTGACCGCTTAGAGGATTCTCTTAACGAAATCATTCCTGATAACCCCAATCAGCCTTACGACATGAAAGAGGTAATTTATGCCCTTGGGGATAACAACGAGTTTTTAGAAGTACACCGTAATTATTCTAAAAATATTATTGTTGGATTCTGTCGTATGGGAGGGCAATCGGTTGGTGTTGTTGCCAATCAACCTAATTTCCTTGCCGGAGTATTAGATTGCGATGCTTCCAGAAAGGCTGCTAGATTTGTTCGTTTCTGCGATGCCTTTAACATACCTATTATAACACTTGTTGATGTACCTGGTTTTTTACCTGGAAGTGGGCAAGAATACGCTGGAATTATTACTCATGGTGCTAAATTAATGTTTGCCTATGGTGAAGCTACTGTTCCTAAAATAACGGTTACCTTACGTAAGTCGTACGGAGGAGCCCACGACGTTATGAGCTGTAAGCAATTAAGAGGAGACTTAAATTATGCCTGGCCAACTGCCGAAATTGCTGTAATGGGAGCAAAAGGTGCCATTGAAGTTCTAGAAGGAAGAGCAATGGCCAAAATGGAGACCGAAGAGGAAAGAGCAAAATATATGGCTGAGAAAGAAGCCGAGTATACTGATAAGTTTGCTAATCCATACCAAGCTGCTTCTTACGGATATATTGATGATGTGATTGAACCAAGAAATTCAAGGTTCAGAATTATTAGGGGATTACAAGCTTTACAAACCAAAAAGCTAAGCTTACCTCCTAAAAAACACGGAAACATCCCATTGTAACAGATAAAACAATTAACCTATGAATATTTTAGTAGTCACCTCACAAACATGGACCATTACCCTTTTAGGGTGGGTAATTGTTTTTGCTGCATTATTGTTTTTGGTTGGGATATTTTTATTGATTCCGAAAATAATTAGTTGGAGTGTAAATAGAAGTTTGCGCGAAAAAGGTAAAACAGAAGCCGCTGTTAAACCAATGCAAATTTCCGGGGAAACTAACGCTGTTATTGCAACAGCTCTGCATTTGTATTTTAACGAACTACACGACGAAGAAAGTAACGTTATTACAATTAAAGAAGTTCGAAGAAGGTACTCACCATGGAGTTCTAAACTTTATGGAATGAATAATATGGGATTCCCTAAGTAATCACTTAAAAAATTAATTCAATGAAAAAATTCGAATTTACCGTTGCTGGTAACCGATATAGTGTAGATGTTAAGGATTTTGAAGATTCTATTGCCACTGTTGTAGTGAATGGTACTGAATATGAAGTAGAAGTTCATCAGGAAGTAAAAAAATCTAAAACGCCTAAATTAGTCCGTAAAGAGGTTGTACACAAACCCGGCGAAGGTGCTGTTCCTCAAAAAGCTACTGGAGCAGGAGCAGTAAAAGCTCCACTACCCGGAAACATTTTTAAGATAGAAGTTGCTGTTGGTGATAAAGTTAACAGAGGAGATGTACTTATTGTTATGGAAGCCATGAAAATGGAAAATAACGTTTTAGCCGAAAAAGATGGTACTATAAAATCCATTAAAGTAGCCCTGGGCGATGCTGTTCTTCAAAATGACATTTTAATAGAATTTGAATAGTATGAGAAAAGCAATTACAATATTTACCATGCTTGCATTGGTATTCTGCCTACAATTATTTATTGGCTCTGATGCTTTTGCTGCCTTTGAAACTTTTTCCTCAGAATCGGGAGGTGCAACAATGCACGGACTTGAAACACTATGGAACTTCACTGGGTTTGCAAACGTTGAATTGGGCAATATAATAATGATAGCAGTTGGATTATTCTTTATTTTCCTTGCTATTAAATACGACTACGAACCCCTTTTATTAATACCCATTGGAACAGGTATTCTTTTAGGAAATGTACCATTTGTTGAAGGTTATAAAATTGGTCTTTACGAGGAAGGTTCTGTATTAAACTATCTATACTTTGGTGTTGAACAAGGTATTTACCCACCTCTTATTTTTTTAGGTATTGGTGCAATGACCGACTTTTCTTCTTTAATTTCCAATCCTAAATTAATGATTTTAGGTGCCGCTGCTCAAATTGGTATTTTTGCTACTTTCCTTGGTGCATCAGCCTTAGGTTTTACACCGCAGGAATCCGGAGCTATTGGTATTATTGGAGGTGCCGACGGACCAACTGCGATTTTCCTTTCATCTAAGCTTGCTCCTAAACTAATGGGTGCAATAGCAATAGCTGCTTATTCGTATATGGCCCTGGTTCCTGTTATTCAACCACCCATTATGCGCTTAATTGTACCTCAAAAAGAGAGAGCCATTAAAATGAGACCTCCAAGGGCAGTTTCTAAAACAGAGAAAATATTATTCCCTTTGGTAGGTTTACTATTAACCACATTTATTTCGCCATCTGCACTTCCTTTATTAGGTATGTTATTTTTTGGAAACCTGCTAAAAGAATCTGGTGTAACGGAAAGACTTGCTGATACTGCTCGTAATTCAATGATAAACATTGTAACAATACTACTAGGTTTAACTGTTGGAGCTTCTACACAAGCTAATTATTTTCTAACCACTTCTTCGTTAAAGATATTTGCTTTAGGTGCACTTTCTTTTATGGTAGCTACAGCGGGAGGATTATTATTTGCTCGTTTATTAAATGTATTCCTTAAAAAGGACAACAAAATAAATCCACTTATTGGTGCAGCAGGTGTTTCTGCCGTTCCTGACTCTGCAAGGGTAGTTCAACAGGAAGGTTTAAAAACCGATCCAAACAACCACTTGCTAATGCATGCTATGGCTCCTAACGTTTCCGGAGTAATAGGCTCTGCAGTTGCTGCAGGTATTATGCTAAGCTTTTTGATGTAAAACAATCATTACAATATTTCAATTAAACCATCTTCTTAAAAGGAGGTGGTTTTTTTATACAATAAATTGTCACAGACTGCCACAAGATTAATGTCATTAAGTTAATATAGTATTTGCCTAAAATCAAATCTGGATCACCCGTATTGTCATACAATTAGTCTAACTAGGCACAGGATTCATCCTGTGTATTTAGTTAAAATGTAAATCGGTTTTTATCTAAATATGATTGTGTTAAAATCCACCAGGTTCCCATTTCTTGCACCTCAGACTAATACCTGGGCTGGTTATAACTTTCTCATTCTAGCACTTAAGCTTCTGTGCCAAGATTTGTTATTTGTTCTCATTTAGAAATAAATACTTCGGATTACCCGTATAGTTATACTTTTAATCTAACTAGGCACAGGATTCATCCTGTGTATTTAGTCAAAATGTAAATAGGTTTTTATCTAAATATGTTTGGGTTAAAACCCTTCTTAATACCATTCTTTACACCTGGGTTAAAACCCAGGCCTAGTTAAATTCCTCTTGTTTTTATATTAATCCTATGCACCAAGATTTATTATTTCTTCTCATTTCGAAATAAAATACTGATTACCCGTATTTTCATACATTCAATTTAACTAGGCACGGGATTCATCCCGTGTTTTAGCCGAGATGCAAATCGGTTTCAACCTAAATATGTTTGGGTTAAAACCCTTCTTAATACCATTCCTTACACTTGAATTAAAACCCAGGCCTAATTAAATTCCTCTTGTTTTTATATTTAATCCTATGCACCAAGATTTATTATTTCTTCTCATTTCGAAATAAATACTTCGGATTACCCGTATAGTTATACTTTTAATCTAACTAAGCAAAGGATTCATCCCGTGTATTTAGTCTAAATGCAAATCGGTTTTTAACTAAATATGTTTGGGTTAAAATCCATCAGGTTCTTATTCCTTATACCCCAGATTAAAACCTGAGGCTAGTTATAGTCCTCTTGTTATAATACTTAAGCTTCTATGCCAAGATTCATTATTTCTTCTCATTTCGAAAAAAAATACTGATTACCCGTATTTTCATACATTCAATTTAACTAGGCACGGGATTTACCCTATGTGTTTGGCCGAGATGTAAATCGATTTCAACCTAAATATGTTTGGGTTAAAACCCTTCTTAATACCATTCCTTACACCTGGGTTAAAACCCAGGCCTAGTTAAATTCCTCTTGTTTTTATATTAATCCTATGCACCAAGATTTATTATTTCTTCTCATTTCGAAATAAATACTTCGGATTACCCATATAGTTATACTTTTAATCTAACTAAGCAAAGGATTCATCCTGTGTATTTAGTCAAAATGCAAATCGGTTTCAACCTAAATATGTTTGGGTTAAAACCCTTCTTAATACCATTCCTTACACCTGGGTTAAAACCCAGGCCTAGTTAAATTCCTCTTGTTTTTATATTTAATCCTATGCACCAAGATTTGTTATTTGTTCTCATTTAGAAATAAATACTTCGGATTACCCGTATAGTTATACTTTTAATCTAACTAGGCACAGGATTCATCCTGTGTATTTAGTCAAAATGTAAATAGGTTTTTATCTAAATATGTTTGGATTAAAATCCATCAGATTCCCATTCCTTACACCTGGATTAAAACCCAGGCCTAGTTAAATCTCCTAAGAAAAGGGGATGTTCTTTTTATACCAATAACTTTTTTCCATTGATTCCTTAAAGACTACTATAGTAATTAATTATTTTGATTAGATCTTCTGAATTGTTGGTTTTAAGTTTATTTTTCTTCATATATGATTCTACTTCTAATTTCTTGTCGCTAAGGATTTTTACAAACTCTTTTTTGTTTTTAAACTTAATCAAATCAACTTCTCCTTTTATCTTCATAAAAAAACTAATTGGTTGAACTTTAAAAGTTGGTGGAATTGGACCATGATGAGCTGTAGCTTCTTTAGCATCCTGAAGTCTAATTTTTTTTCGTTGATAAAGATTGATTTTCCCCTCATTAACTAACTCAAAATAACCAATATTAGAATTGTTATTTTCAATATATTTATTTCTGTAATATATTAAACCATTAAATACTATCTTGCTTATTGGAAAATCAGTAGGAATTTCAAATGCTACACCATCTCTTTCGAACTCAATAACATCCTTATAGTTGTTGTATCGTAAAGGTATGTCTGAATACTTATGGTTATCCTCTGTAATAATTTCTCCAATATAAAATTTCTTGTCTAAATATGGACTACCCTCATAATTCTTACTATGATCCCCTGAAATCTTATTAAATTTTATTAATCTCTGAAAGTCAATAAGCGAATAGTCAATCCCAACTCTTTTTTGAGCACAAGATATTTGTATAGTAGTAATGATTAATAGCAAATTTAAGTAAGTTTTTTTCATTTCATTTGATTAGTTTAATACAATTCTAATTTATGTAAAATTATTATTATAGAAAAATATTTTAATTAAAGAATGATAATTTATATTTATTAACATTTTAAAAGATATATTTACAAACCCCAAGTATCTTTATATTTGTATCGTCAATCATAGCTAATAAATACTAATTTCTGTTTATAAAATACTTTTTCACAAAACTACCCCCCTTATTTTTTGCCTATCACTAACAGAAAAATAAATTTAATCTTAAAACTAATATTTACAAGGGGTGTATTTGCATTTAATTAAGAAATTACTATTTTTGAGCCATCAATTATTTAAAACATTTTAATTCATAAGTAAATTGTTCTAATGTATATTTAATTCATATTATAGTTACCATTTACAATTTGAATTCGTTATTTATTAAACTCAATATTTATTAATTTGATAATAAAAAATAAAAATTATTATATATTTGTCACATTATTTACAACATAAAAGTATTCCCCCACTTTTGTAAATAATTTAACTCACATAACTATAACTACTAATTACAAAAACCTTTAATCGCATGGAAGTTAAAAAAAAATCACGAAAACATCACGAATGAAAGAGGTGCCTCGATCACCTTTAATAATCAGTCACTAACAAACTGATTTAAGAATATCTATAGCAATATGTTTAGGCAACATATTGTCCAAATTTATATTGTCTTTTCAATAAATTACAATTATTAATATAAACCTTTTGTTACATGCGGAAATTAGCATTATTTCTGTCACTAGTCCTTTTTATAGGTCTGGAGACTTTGACAGCTCAAACAAAGGCTATTTCAGGAAAAGTTATCGATAATCTTGGCGAAGCAATTCCTGGAGCATCCATTGTTATTAAGGGCACTACAATCGGGACCATTTCCCGTCCAGATGGTACATACCAACTTAATGTACCCGAAGATGCAACCATCATCGTTTTTACATTCGTAGGAATGGAATCACAAGAGATTCCTTACTCAGGACAAACCACTATTAATGTTACCATGCAACCAGATTCTGAAGACATTGAAGAAGTTGTGGTTACTGCCATGGGAATCAGTAAGGAAAAAAAGGCTATTGGCTATGCTGCCACTTCAGTTTCCGGAGAAGAAATAGCTCAAGCACAAACTGTAAATCCAATGAATGCTTTGCAAGGTAAAGTAGCAGGTGTTGATATCTCTACAGCACCAGGACCTGGTGCCACGCAAAACGTTATGATTAGAGGAGCTTCTTCATTTGGTAATAACCAACCTTTATACATTGTTGATGGCGTACCTATTACAAACGAACAAAACCGATCTGGTGAAAGCGTACAAGACCCAACGGGTAATAGCTTAAATTCTCAGGTGGATTTCGGTTCAGGTATAAACGCCCTGAATCCTGATGACATTGAAGATTTAACCGTATTAAAAGGCGCCGCTGCTACTGCTCTTTATGGTTCTCGTGCAGCCAATGGGGTTATCATGATTACTACAAAATCAGGCTCTGATACTGATGGCAAAGTAAAAGTTAATTACGATGGAGGCTTTACCATTTCGCGTGTTGGTCGCTTGCCTGATGTACAGGAACAATTCGGTCAAGGTTGGAGTGGAAGTCGTGCGCTTGACGAAAACGGAAACTGGGGAGCACCCTATGATGGACAAAATCGTGTTTGGGGTAATGTTGTAGATAATCAACAACAAATCAAACCTTATAAATTCCTTAAGGATAGAGTACGCGATTTTTATGATTTAGGTAAGAGTTTTAAAAATTCTTTGTCGCTAAGCGGAGGTAACAGCACAACAACTTATTTCTTGTCATTGTCGCAAAATAGTTTGGATGGAGTAGCCCCTACAGATGCTGATTCCTATGACAGATACACAATATCAACAAAAGGATCTCATAAAGCAGGTAAATTAACGGTTAGCACATCTGTAAATTTCAGTACTGAAAATACAAATTCAATCCCATCAGGACAAGGTACTTCGCTTCACCGTTCCCTTTATGAATCTGCAGAGGATATATCTATTGTAGATTTAGAAGATTACAAAAACAACTTTAATAATTTGGATAACTATTTTACACCTTATGGTGTAAATCCTTATTACGTTCTTAACGAAGATGGAGCTAAGCAAACCAAAAATAAAATATTTGGTAAATTTCAATTAGACTACGATATTTTAGAATCACTTAAATTATCTTATCGTTTCGGAGGCGACTATGAGAGTTCAACTTCAGAAGCACATAAAGCAGTAATAAGCTTTAGTCCTGGCTCATGGAATGACGATAGAGGTGGCCCATCTAATGCCGGGATGTATTCTGAAATTAGAAGAGAAAGGGTACAAATGAACCATGATTTCATAGCAAATTATAACAAAACCCTAAATGAATCGTTTGATTTTAATGTAATCACTGGTCTTAACATTAACGAAAGGCAATATACCCGATTAAATGGTGAAGTTAATTCTATTGACATACCTGGTGTATACAGATTATATAATACCTTATCCCCTGCTACTTCAGAGCACTATAAAGAAAAACGTCGCATAGTTGGTTTATATGCCAGTGCAGATTTATCTTATAACAGATACCTTTATGTAACTTTAACAGCGCGTAATGATTGGTCTTCAACATTACCAATTGAGAATAAGTCATTCTTTTACTCTGGTATTACAGGTAGTTTTATCGTAACTGACTTTTTGGATCAGCAAGGAATTAATGCCGGAATCTTTAGCTTTGCCAAAGTTAGGGCATCATATGGTCAAACAGGTAACGATACTGATCCTTATTTTGTTTATGATAGATACGTTGCTGCATTTTCAGACAATCCTGGTTTTCCAAATATTGATGACTTAACATTTCCTTTGAGGGGTGTAAATTCATATATGGCATCAAACCGTTTAGGAAATCCTGATTTAAAGCCAGAAATAACAAGTGAATTTGAACTTGGACTTGAAGCCAGAATGTTTAATAATCGTATTGGATTTGATATTGCCTACTACAATAGATTTACAGAGGGACTGATTGCTAATTTACCAAAAGACCCTTCCAGTGGATATACAACACAACGGGCAAACCTTGGAGATGTAAGAAATAAAGGTATCGAATTAGTTGTTGATGGTTACCCCATACGTAAGAAAGATTTTAGCTGGCATATCTCTTGGAATTTTGCCCAAAACGACAACAAAATGGAAAAACTTGATGTTGATGAGGTTTTTCTTGGAGGTTTTGGAACAGGAGGTATTTATGCTGTTGAAGGAAAGCCTTTAGGTCAGTTTAAATACCCATCATTCAAACAGGTTGAAGTTGATGGCGTAATGAAAACAGTTGTTGATGGTAGCGGTATGCCCCAAGCCACGGCTGATCAGGTTTTTATAGGAAAAGACATCAATGAAGATTATCGCATGGGACTAACTAACACCTTTACTTATAAGGGGATTTCACTTGCTGCTACTCTAGATTACAGAGAAGGCGGACACATATATTCATATACTAAAGATTATATGCATTGGACAGGTAGTTCTCCCGAAAGTGTTTTAAATGACAGAAAACCTTTTTTAGTTCCAAATTCGGTTATTGATAATGGAGATGGAACTTACAGTGAGAACTCTACTCCTGTTAATTCTACAGCTTTACATACATTCTATAGCGCAGGAGGACTAGATGGCGAAGAAGACTTTATTATTGATAGATCATATCTTAAACTTCGCAATGTTAGTTTAGCTTATAGCCTTCCAAGTAGTTTATGCAATAAGCTAAGTCTAAATTCAGTTCGTTTATCATTTAATATAAGTAATATTTTATTGTGGACCCCGCAGGAAAATGCATATATTGATCCTGAAACTACAACTTTTGGTAACGACATTTCTGCTAAGTTTGGAGAATTTGGCGCCAATCCTCCAATGGAGTATTATACATTTGGTTTATCATTTGGGTTTTAATCGTAAATAAATAAAATTATGAATAAAAAGATATTAACAATCGCATCTATCTTTGTGTTAATATTCACATGGGGGTGCGAGGATTACTTAGATATAAATCAGGACCCCAACAACCTAAGAAATAACGACATATCAGACCCCAAAGTTATTTTACCAGCTGCTGAAGTTGGTTTAGGCAACCAGTTAATGGGTTGGGACTTCGGTTTTGGCGGTGGATTTTGGAGCCAATATTGGACTCAAAGCTATACTGCATCACAATTTAAATCACTTTGCGAGTATAGAGAAACAAGGTTTAGATTTGCATACCAAGAACTAACTGCAGGAGTATTAAATGATTTAGACAGAATTAAAAAATTATCAACAGATAATAAAAACCAAGCATATTATTATGCAGCAGAAGTTTTGTCTATATATACCTGGCAAATATTAACTGATGTTTGGGGAGATATACCATATTTTGAAGCCTTAAAAGGTGACCAGGGAATTGAATCTCCTAATTTTGATACAGGAGAAGAGATTTATGATGATTTAGAAAAGCGAATTGATGCCGTTTTAGCTTTAGAATTAGATGATGACGATTATATAGAAGCTAAATATGATTTCTTTTTTGCTGGAGAACTTAATTATTGGAAACAATTTGCAGCTTCATTAAAATTAAAATTAATGATGCGCTTATCAGAAACCCCAGGTTATGATAATGCTGCTGTTATTACTTTTATTGAAAAGAATACCTTCTTATCTAAGTCTGTAAAACTAAGCGGTTCGAAATGGGAAGATGACGAAGGTCATGAATGGGATGGTATTTGGAGCGATGGTCAAGAAGGTAAGCGTCACCCAATGAGAGAATTCGAAGAAAATGAAGCTGATTATTTGTCAACAAACGTTATCGCTTGTAAAACTTTTATCGATTATCTTTCTGTAAACAGCGATCCAAGGGTTGATGTATTATTTGAAGCACATGGAGGTGGTCATATGGGTGCCTTTTTTGGTGATTTTGATTCTGAAGAAGACACAAATGCAAATGGTACTGAAGATGAAAAAGAAGATTACAGTACAGCTGTTTTTGCAGCAGATCAAGACCTTATTATTATGTCTGATTGGGAAGTTAACTTTTATATAGCAGAAGCATACGCACGAGCTAATAACAATACCAAAGCAAAGGAGTTTTATGAAATAGGCGTTAAAGCCTCTCTTGCACAGCATGGCATTGAAAGCACATCTATTTTAGAAGACGGCGGTACTCCAGAAACAAGAGGATACGCAATTTGGGAAGATGGTACTAGTGAAGAAGGTATAAAACAAATTGCAATGCAGAAATGGGTTGCGAATGCTAATTACCAACATATTGAATCATTTTTAGAAAGAAATAGAGTTAAATACCCTGCTGTTAATAGTATTGATATTGTTCAGGATCGTCAAGGGGCATGGTTAAATTTCCCAATAGGCGAATTAACAGTTTCTGTTAATGGTCGTGAAAAAACTAATGGTAATTTACCGTCTTCACCTCTATATCCATTAAGTGTATTAACTCGAAATACTAATGCTCCTGGCCAAAAAGCTGATCTTCTTGAAAAAATATGGTGGGATCAGAAAACAGGAAAATAAAAATAGCATATTATGAAAAAGATATTTTATATTATATTAGGTCTTATACCTATTCTGTTTTCTTGTGACGATAAAGAAACAGAAGGTATTTCAGAAGTAACTCCGGTTCCTCATATTGAGTTACTGGGTGCAAATCCGATGGTACTTATTAAAGGAGCAGACTTTGTTGATCCAGGTTTATATGCTGAGGAATACAAATCTAATGGAGATACAATAAAAGATTTAGACTTTGAAACAATAAATGAAATTGACGTAAATGTTCCTGGTTCATATAAACTTACATACCAAGTAAATAACTCATTAGGTGTTTCCTTTTATATTAACAGGGGAATCAATGTTGTTGATTTCACAGGGTATGATGTTTTCGAAATTGCTACCGGCATGTTCGATGGAATAAGAGTTGGTCCAAATACAGGTGGAGATATTGAAGTTAATAAACTTGTTCCTGGTATATATAGCATTAGTGATTTATTTGGTGGTTATTACGAACAATATAGAGGCTATGGATCGAGATATAGTGCGCCAGGTATCATAATTATTGATGAAGATGGAAGTATGAGATCCGAATTAGGATACGTTGAAGGATGGCATAGTGATGTAGTAGCGTCAGACATCTCTTATGATGATGCAACCAAAAATATCAGCTATACTGTTACGATAGTAGAATTTAGCTTCAGCTTTGATGTTGAATTAACTTTAAAGTAGAATTAACTTAAAATGAAACTAATGAAAAATATAATTATATTCCTTACAATTTGCTTATCAATAACATTAACTTCTTGTTTTGAAGAGGTTGATGTATTTGATAGTGAAACACTCGACTATTCTGGAAGATGGTACTTTGAGGTTAAAACTGAAGATGGTACTCCTTTACACAACTATGGATCTCATATGTTAAATATTTATAATACATCAGAAAATGTTGCTGATAAAATTTGGATTGATGATGTCAGAAATATTTTTGGTATTGGTACTCGAATAAAATATGAACTTAATGGAGATCATAGTTCTTTTAGTTCAGTTGATCAAACTGAAAATGGAGCTGGTTCAAATGTTCGTAAACCTGAATTAAAAGATCCTACTGGACCTGACCAAAGTACTACAGTTTCTAATTACTATAATAAAGGTGTAATCCTCGAAGGAAAAATATTAAAGCTTGGTGGTTTATCAAAAACAGGAGCACCTGTAGATAGTATATACATGAAATTAAAATTCTTTATTGGAGAGCTTGAATATAATAGCGTTTTCGATGATGATAAAAAGAAGTATGTTTGGGATGATGGAACATTTACATACTATACCAATTCTGAAACAACGTTGATTATTGGTGGAACTATGCATACTGGATTCCCCGAGGATGATTATTAATTATTATAAATCCATAACAACTAGGCTGTGGTGGGACACGTAGATTAAAGGTTTAGTTGTGTGAGTGGGGGCAGGCTCTTAGAGTCTGCCCTTTTTTTATCCATAAAACCTTTAACTTATAAAATCTAATACTATTATTTAGACACTAGCTTGAATTCTTCCATTTTTTAAAAGGGGTATATATACCCTACCTAGCTTTGTTCTTACTCTTTGATTATATCAGAATAATGATTTGTTGAATAGTTAAGATATCACCAATAACAATAGTTCGTTATTTTTTGGTCACTTGCAATATTACCTAATGGCTCAAAATCTGCTATTTATCGCATTACAGGTTATTAACACAATTATTCAGCAAAATACCTCAGAGTAAGCCTGAGGCATCGTTCACTTAGAACAACTTAAGCTATTCTCCCCCACCCTTCAACTGCTGATACTCTTCATGCTTCCCTTGATTTTTCATATCGTTAACGATCATATTCTTTGTACCATATTGACCTATTGTATTTGTATAATAATCTTTACCCAAAAAACTCTCCTCCCTATAGTTGCTTTTTATCTTAGGGACACGCCAGAAAACTTCCCTGGCCACGACATTTCAAACCAACATAATCACCTCTGTACCTATGCATTATACTACCAATTAGACAGAAAAACGAATATGATCTAAATTAGTACCAACTTCAAGAAAATATTAATTATAACCTATCTCCAATCCTGAACAAATTTTATTTATTACTTTAACCATAACTCCATCAATAACCAACCTTCGGCACTTTATAAAACAAACTACCTGGTAAATCAAAACTATCCCATCTCGACTCATAAGTATTTTTTCACTATCATTTGACATCAACTCTAAAGACATTAATTACGAGGCAAGCTTTAGGGAATTAAACTCATGCTAGATTAATAATTCAACAATAAAACCATTAAACCTCATTAATTATTATTAACTTTTTTATATATTTATTTAGTATATCTCAACAATAATACAAAAAGCATTATCATCCATATCACGCCCTACCCCCTATCCATATAGATCCACGTAGACTTTCTATGCTTTTTTTTAATTTATACCCTTTTTTTTTTAATAGTTACACTTGGTATTATTATCACATATTACTATATTCGTTACTAGTCAACATTAATGTTAAACCCAAACATATTTAATTATTTTTAACTTGTAAATAAAATTATTCTGTTTTAGAAAACCATAATATGAATTGTAGTAGTAATATTTACAAAATATAAGTGTTCCCCAGCTTTTGTAAATAACTTAACTCACATAATAACATAACCACTAATTTAATAACCTTTAATCGCATGGAAGTCAAAAAATATCTATAAAATTTCATAAGCAAAAGAGATCATTCTAACTCATCTGATAATCGCCCACCATAATGCTGATGTATGAAATCTCCACAACAATGTATATACAAAGAACATTGTTGTTTTTAAATATTGCATTGTCTTTTTAAATAAATACACAATTATTAATTTAAACCTTTTGTTTTATGCAGAAATTAGCATTATTTCTGTCACTAGTCCTTTTTATAGGTCTGGAGACTCTTACAGCCCAAACAAAAGCTGTTTCAGGTAAAGTTGTCGATAATCTTGGCGAAGCAATACCTGGAGCTTCTATCATTGTAAAGGGCACAACCATTGGGACTATATCACGCCCCGATGGATCTTATCAACTAAATGTTCCTGAGGATGCAACATCCATTGTTTTTACATTTGTTGGTATGGAAACTCAGGAAATTAGTTACACCGGACAATCCGCTATCAATGTAACTCTGCAATCTAATGCAGTAGATGTTGATGAAGTTGTTGTAACAGCTCTTGGTGTTTCCAGAGAAAAAAAGGCACTTGGTTATGCCGTAACTGACCTGGGAGGCGAAGCCGTTTCTAAAGTCAAACAACAAAACTTGGTTAGTTCTATGTCTGGTAAAGTTGCAGGTGTAAGAATTCGTCAATCCAACAACTTTGGAGGATCACCAAACATGACCATACGTGGTAACTCATCTATATTTGGAGGCAATCAACCGCTGTTTGTTGTCGACGGTGTTCCTGTTGGTGGAGGTACTTTTAACTCCAGAGACCAACGTAATGCCAGAACAGGTTATGACTATGGTAGTGCCTTGTCTGACATAAATCCAGATGACATCGAATCGATGAGTGTACTAAAAGGTGCAGCAGCAACTGCAATTTATGGTTCAAGAGGAGCCAATGGTGTTGTTATGATTACAACCAAGAAAGGTAAGGTACAAAAAGGGTTAGGCGTTAGTATTAACTCAGGAATAACCATTGGTAAAATAGACAAAGAAACTTTTGCCGAATATCAAACAGAGTACGGTGCAGGATATGGTCGCTATTATGGATCTACCGGATATTTTGAAGACTTTGATGTTGACGGTGATGGAAACGACGACTTGGTAGTTCCATTAACAGAAGACGCTTCTTATGGTGCGAGATTTGATGGATCAAGTGTATATCACTGGGATTCTTTTGTTCCTGAATCTAAAAATTATTTAAAAGCTTATGAGTATAAAGCTGCAGAAAATGATCCTTCTGAATTTTTTGAAACAGAAATTAGTTATACAAATAACATCGAACTTTATGGAGGTGGCGAAGATGGAACTTTTCGTTTGAGCTATACTAACTATCAAACAAATGGTATCTTACCTAATTCGGAGCTCGACAGAAACACAATTGCTTTTAATGGTGACAATCAAATAAATAAAAAGTTAAAAGCAGGCATTAGTGCAACCGCATCATTTCAGGATACTAAAGGACGTAACTCAACTGGTTACTCTGATAACTTAATGTCTCAGTTTCGTCAGTGGTGGCAGGTAAATGTTGATGTAAAAGATCAGGAACGCATTTACAAACAAACCGGAAAAAACTATACCTGGAACAGTACTGCTGCTACCGGTGGAGATGCTTTAACTCCAATATACTGGGATAACCCATATTGGACCAGATACGAAAACTATCAAACCGATTCTCGCGATCGTTTTTTTGGTAACGTATATTTAAATTTTGATGCTTTTGATTGGCTAGAAATAACTGCAAGGGTTTCTTTAGATACCTATAATGAGACAAGGGAAGAAAGAAGAGCTGTTGGGTCTGTACCTACTGAATTTGGTTTGTTAAGAGAAGATGAAAGCTCTGGTTACCAACGTCAGGATATACAAAGAACAGAGGTAAACTACGATTTAATGTTTAACTACAATACCAACATTACTGACGATCTTACATTAAGTGGAATTGTAGGCTTTAACCTTAGAGATGAAAAAACCGACAGAGTGATTGGTTCTACATTAGGTGGTTTGGTTGTACCTGGTTTATATGCACTTGGTAACTCAATGGCTCCGAATCCATTCCCATTTGAGGAACTATGGGATAAGCGAGTATATGGTGCTTATGCACAAGCTTCATTATCATATAAAAACTACCTTTATTTGGAACTCACTGATCGTATTGATCAATCTTCTGCTTTACCAAGAGACAATAATGATTACAATTATTTCTCTGCCTCTACCAGTATGATTATATCTAGCTTAACTGATATTTCATGGCTTAACCTTGCCAAGGTACGATTAAGTTATGCCGAAGTGGGTAACGATACAGACCCATTAAATGTATTTGATACATATGAAAGAGAAACCAACTTTGGTCAGTACCAAAGGTATAGTTATAGGTGGACAAAGAACAACCAGGACCTGAAGGAAGAAAGAACTAAAGAATTTGAAATTGGTTTAGAAACCAAGGTTTTTAATAACAGGTTAGGTTTAGATTTATCTTACTACAACAAAACAACAGAAGACCTTTTAATGCCGGTAGAACAATCGAAAGCAACAGGTTATTCAAGAAGATGGGTTAATGCTGCCGAAGTTGAAAACAAAGGAGTTGAAGTTGGTTTATATGGTACACCGGTTAAAATCAATGGATTTTCCTGGAACATTGGCTTGAATTGGGCTACTAACAAAAGTAAAGTGTTGGATCTTTACGAAGGACTTGACAATATTGTTATCAACACTTATCAAGGGGGTATTTCGGTTAATGCTACAAAAGGAGAACCACTTGGAACCATACGAGGAACTGGATTCGCTTATCATGAAAATGGAGAAAAGATTGTAAACTCAAGTGGATACTACGTATCTGAAACAGATCAAATTATTGGTGATCAGAACCCAGATTGGAATGCCGGACTTACCAATACATTTACATACAAAGGACTTGCATTAAGCTTTTTAATTGACATACAAAGAGGCGGTGATGTATACTCCTTAGATATGCACTACGGACAGGGTACTGGTATATTAAAACATACTGTAGGAAATAACGAACTTGGAAATCCTAAGCGTAACACACTATCCGAGGGCGGAGGTATTCTTAACCCAGGTGTAACCGAAGACGGTCAGCCTAATACAACAAGGGCTAGAGCTGACTACTATGCAGGTGTATACTATTGGGGTAACAACTCCAGAAATCCAGGAGCCTTAACAGTTTATGACGCTTCGTATATTAAGCTAAGGGAATTATCCTTAACGTATAACTTACCTAAAAGCATAACCAGTGGAATTGCTAAAAACGTAGCCCTCTCGTTTATAGGTCGTAACCTTTGGATTATTGACAAAGATGTGCCATATGCCGATCCGGAATCTGGTTTATCATCAGGATTATCTCAGGGATATCTAGTGGGATCCTACCCCACTGTGCGCAGTTATGGTTTTAACGTTAAAATAGACTTTTAAAAATAGTAGAATTATGAAAAGACACATATATAAATTTGGACTGCTGTTGTTTGCATTTTTTGTAGTTGCAGCATGTTCAGAGTTCGATGATGATCTTGAAAAAAGAAATACGGACATTAAAAATCCAGAAGTAGTTCCTGCGGGACCTTTGTTTGCAAATGCTATATTAGATTATTTCTATTTGATGTTGGAAACTAGTGTTAACAATAATGTGTTTCGTTTATATGCTCAATATTGGGCACAAACAACATATCCAGACGAAAGTCAGTACAACCAAACTACCAGAAATATTGGTAGAAATATGTGGCGTACATTATATCGCGATGTATTAAAGGATTTGGACGGCGCCAAAACATCCATTGCAAATGAAGTTTTGCCAGGTGTAGATCCAGAAGGGGAGGAAGCAGTTAGAGATAACCAATTAGCAACTATTCAGATCATAGAAGTACTGGCCTATTCAAACTTGGTTGATTTATTCGGAAACGTACCTTATACCGAAGCAATAGACATAGAGAATCCAGATCCCACATACGATGATGCAGCTACTGTATACAATAACATTTTAGACGAACTGAACGAGGCTATTGATATGATTAACCTTGATTATAGTGGTTTAACCCTTAATGATCCTATTTACAATGCTAATATGAGTAAATGGCTTGCTTATGCAAACTCATTAAAACTAAGACTTGCAATGAGGTTGGTGGATGTAAATCCAACCCTTGCACAAACATTGGCTGAAGAAGCTGCTTCACAATCCTTAATAATGAACAATGCTAATAATTTCAAAATTGAATATTTGGCACTATCTCCCAACACAAACCCTTTATGGGTAGACCTTGTTCAAAGCGGGAGACACGATTTTGTTTCTTCTAATCACATGGTTAACTATTTAAACAACATTCAGGATCCAAGGATTCATGTTTTTTACGATCTTGCTTCTTTCAGATTCAGTAAAAATGACAACAATACAACTATTGACACTGAAATTGGTGGAACAGGAACTGCATTTGTCTTTTATGATGGAGAAGAAAGAGTTGTTACTTTACCTTACACCGTATCTGCGGTAGATAGCTCTTCAACAATAGAATATTATGTCGGAGGTACATACGGTACGGCAAATTCTTATTCAAAAAGCTCACATATTGGAGAGTTGTTTCACGACCCTCTATTAAATGGTGTGCTGATGTCGGCTGCTGAAGTAAGGTTCCTTTTGGCCGAAGCTGCAGAGAGAGGTTTTACAGTTACCGGAACTGCCGAAGAGCACTATAATGCCGCAATACTTGCCTCGATGGAAGAGTGGGGAATAACCACAGAGAAAGCCCAAGCTTATTTAGAACAACCGTCTATAGCATATGCTACGGCAACAGGTACCTGGAAAGAAAAAATTGGTGCTCAAAAATGGATATCATTGTTTAATAACGGCTTTGAAGGATGGACTAGCTACAGGCTGTTAGATTTTGGTATTTTACAAGGATTTCCAATTTATGATGACGACAACAATTTAATTGGCTACGAAGCTCCATCTGTACCAACTCGTTTCCTTTACCCAGTAGAAGAAGCAACATTAAACGGCGACATGTATGATGCAGCTGCGGCCGCTATTGGAGGCGATGAAATGGAAACCAAGTTATTTTGGGATGTAAACTAAGAAGATATACTAAATGAATCAACTAGGCTGTGGTGGGACACATAGATTAAAGGTTTAGTTGTGTGAGTGGGGGCAGGCTCTTTGAGTCTGCCCTTTGTTTTTCCCACTAAGCCCACTCAAAAGGGGAGAATAAGAAATACCTCTTTTAAATTATCATATTAAAGATAACTAAGCACACCCATTGAAAAACCACATTATTTTGCAAAAACTCTTGTCTAAATAGCCTTTCTCTACTTTTTCACATCTATATTTTCCACTTTACCCCAACACATATATTACTGACTAACAAGACACAAAGACTTATTTTATTTATATATTTTGTCTGAGCTTATAAATTCCATCATCTTGCATGCATACTTATTAAATTCTAAAATTGTATGGTACAAAAATTTGCTCTTGGAATATTTTTTATCTCCATTCTTTTCCTATCGAGTTGTCAGTGCAAGCAAGAAGGACGCTTTGTTAAATCTCTGGAAGAAACAGATAACGGACTAAAAATTATAACTAATGATGGTAATATATTACTTAAACCATTATCTGAAAATTCTATAGAGGTGGAATACCTGATTAATGGTCATAGCAATCCCAAATCATATGCACTTGTTAATAACAAAAATCAGGTAATTACCACCTTTAAAAACAGTAGAAATACCTTTACTTACAGTACGCAAAACTTAACCGTTAAGGCACAGAAATGTCCACTTAAAATCTCCTATTTATACAACGATAAATTACTACTTTCTGAGGAAAAAGGATTAATATTTAATGATACCTTAAAAGGTTTTAGAATGCACCTTCAGCCTAATGAAAAACTTTTGGGTGGAGGAGAACGCGTTTTAGGCATGAACCGCAGAGGGAAACGATTAAGGTTGTATAACAAAGCCAGCTATGGATACGAAACACATTCGGATTTAATGTATTACTCACTGCCCATAGTTATATCATCCAATAAATACATGCTCTTATTTGATAACGTTGCAGATGGCTATCTGGATTTAGGTAAAACAGAAGAAAACATTCTCCAATTTGAAACTACCGGAGGAAGAATGAGCTATGTAGTAACAGTTTCTGACGATTGGCAAGAATTAACAGAAAACTATACAACAATTACAGGATATCAACCTATGCCACCCCGTTGGACGTTAGGAAATATTAGCTCTCGCATGGGATATCGAAATCAAGCACAAGTAGAAAATGTAGTAAACCTATATCAAAAGGAAGATTTTCCTCTGGATGGTATAGTGTTGGATTTATACTGGTTTGGACCAGAGGTTAAAGGATATATGGGCAACTTAGAGTGGGATAAGAAAGCATTTCCTGCTCCCGAGCAAATGTTGAAAAACCTAAAAAACAAAGGAGTAAAAACAGTTTTAATTACAGAGCCATTTATTCTTAAACAAAGTGGTAAATATGAAGAGTGTGTGAATAAAAATTTGTTAGGAACCGATTCGTTAGGTCAACCCTATATTTTCGATTTCTATTTTGGAACAACTGCCTTATTGGACATTTTTAAACCTGAAACCAAAGAGTGGTTTTGGAATTTTTATAAAAAGTATACTTTAACCGGCGTAGATGGTTGGTGGGGCGATTTAGGAGAACCTGAAGTACATCCTGATAGTTTGCAACATGTTAATGGAATGGGTAAACTGGTTCACAATGCATATGGACACGAATGGGCAAAAACTTTATTCCAAGGATTTAGCACCGATTTTTCAAATAAACGACCTGTTATTTTAATGCGCTCCGGATTTGCCGGCTCTCAAAGATATGGCCTAATTCCCTGGAGTGGTGATGTGAGCCGATCGTGGGGAGGATTACAATCCCAGGTAGAAATATCTTTGCAAATGGGTATGCAAGGCTTAGCATACATGCATTCCGATTTAGGTGGATTTGCTGGTGATTACGAAGATGCTGAACTTTATTCTCGATGGTTACAATATGGTGTTTTTCAACCTATGTACAGAACTCATGCACAAGAAGATGTTCCTCCTGAGCCAATCTTTTGGGATAAACAAACCAAGGATATAACTCGCAGATATATTAAACTACGATATGCCTTAACTCCATATTTATACACAATGGCATATCAAAATAGCACACAAGGTACTCCTTTAATGCGTCCACTGTTTTATATGGATGATAATCCAAATTTAATCGAAGAAAAGAACAGCTATTTATGGGGAGAGAATTTTTTAGTAGCTCCTGTAACAGAAAAAGATGTAAAAGAGTGGAAAGTTAATTTTCCTTCTTCTGCTAACTGGTATAACTTTTTTACAGATAAAAAATATATAGGTGGTGAAGTAAAAACGGTTCCAGTTGATATCAATAACATTCCTGTTTTTGTTAAAGGAGGCTCATTCATTCCAATGGTTCCGGAATTTAGTAATATGGAAGAGTATAATACAAAAAAACTAATCCTCCATTATTATCACGATATAGAAGTAAAGAAAGCAAGTTCATTCATGTACGAAGATGATGGAAAAACTAATCTGAGTTGGAAAAATAATCAATTTGAGAAATTATTTTTTCAATTTCACTCAGATCAAGAAGAATTAAAAATAACTATTGAAAGAACTGAATTTGATTATCCTAAAAAACCCACTAATCGCTCTATATCCCTAATCGTTCATAATATTCCTGAAGCCCCTCAACAAATTTATATTAATAGTATGAAAACAGACTTTACTTGGGTAAAAGCAAATAATGAGATTCATACCTCATTTGAAATGAATAGTGACAAGGTAAAAATTGAAATAAAATGATACGAAAAACACTCTATTGGATTATAATTATATGCTTAATAGCTGCATGTAACACACCTAAACAACAAGTTAATTACGAAGATAAGAAACCTGGAAAAATAGTTATTTACCAAGTTTTTACCCGTTTATTTGGAAATACAAACACCAACAATAAACCTTGGGGAACAATTGAAGAAAATGGAGTTGGTAAATTCAATAATTTTACCGTTAAGGCCCTAAGCGAAATTAAAAAACTAGGAGTAACACATATTTGGTATACAGGTGTTCCTCATCATGCAACCTGCACAAATTATAGCGCCTTTGGCATATCTAACGACGACCCGGATGTTGTTAAGGGACGTGCAGGATCTCCATATGCTGTTAAAGATTATTATCAAGTAGATCCTGATTTAGCAGTTGATCCAGCTAATCGATTAGAAGAGTTTGAAGCTTTGATAGAGCGTACTCATAAAAATGGAATGAAAGTGATTATTGATATAGTTCCTAACCATGTTGCGCGCAATTACCAAGGTTTAAATAACCCCCAAGGCGTTAAAGACTTTGGAGCTGACGATGACACAACAGTTATTTATGCCACAAACAACAACTTTTATTACATCCCAGGTAAATCGTTTAAAGTTCCCGAGGCTAAAAACGAGTACAGGCCTCTTGGAGGAGAAAAACATGAATTAATTGACCGTAAGTTTGAGGAAAGTCCTGCAAAATGGACTGGTAATGGTTCGAGATTAGCCCAGCCTAATCATTACGATTGGTACGAAACGGTTAAAGTAAATTATGGCGTAAAACCAGATGGTACTTTTGATTTTGACCTCTTACCTGATAATTTCCAACAAAAAGATTATACCGAACACTATGCTTTTTGGCAAGAAAAGGAAGTGCCAGATTCATGGATTAAGTTTCGTGATATAGCATTCTTTTGGTTAGAAAAAGGAGTTAATGGATTTAGGTTCGATATGGCAGAGATGGTGCCTGTTGAGTTTTGGAGCTTCTTAAACTCATCTATAAAAACAAAAAATCCTGATGCCTTTTTATTAGCTGAGGTTTATCAACCACATTTATACCGAGATTATATCCATAAAGGTAAGATGGACTATTTATATGATAAAGTAGATTTATACGACACCTTAAAACACATTATGCAAGGACATGGATCTACAGACAACATTGCTCCAATACAACAAAAGCTTACTGATATTGAACACCATATGCTTCACTTTTTAGAAAATCATGACGAACAACGAATAGCTTCTCCCGAATTTGCCGGAAACGCAAAAAAAGGTATGCCGGCAATGGTAGTTTCTGCAACACTTAGCTCCTCTCCTACTATGCTATATTTTGGTCAGGAAGTAGGAGAACCAGGTGCAGAGGACGCAGGATTTGGAGATCCATCCAGAACTTCAATTTTTGACTATATCGGAGTCCCTCATCATCAGCGTTGGATGAACAATGGTAAATTCGATGGTGGATTATTAAGTTCAGAAGAAAAAACGCTTAGGGATTTTTATAAAAGACTATTGAATTTTACTCTCAATAGCAAAGCTCTTATGGGTTCTTATACCGATATACATTCTTTCAACAGAAAAGAAACTGAAGGTTACCCTAATAAAGTATACTCTTTTATACGATGGAGTGAAAATGAAAAGTTGATTATAATATCTAATTTTAGCGATACTAAAAACTATAAGTTCAATTTAAAAATTCCATCAGAAATTGTTTCTCAATTGAAATTACAAAATGAAACTTATAATCTTATAGATCAGTTATACGAAAAAGTAGAAACATCATTACATTTAGAAGATAATACAGCAAATACGAATATTCAGATTGAGCCACTTCAATCATTTATTTTTAAATTTTAATTTACATTTAGCTCTAAATATTGTATATTAATACAACTTAATTAGTTATTGTGAAATAACGCATTAAGCTAATTGCTAAATCCAAAACAACTACTACGAAAACCGATGCATAAGAGTATCGGTTTTTTTATTTTTATAATTCAACTAAAATATTAGTTAAAATATTTGTTCAACTAAAAAAATAGTTATATGTTTGAACTAACGGTTTAGTTAAATGAAATTATAAAGACCAAATAATAAGATTGGCAATATCTTGATATTTTTGTCTTTATACTTTATACTAAAAAAATGAAAGAACTAACAAAAGCAGAAGAACAAGTAATGCAAATTATGTGGCAATTGGGCAAAACCACAGTAAAAAGCATTATAGAAAAAATGCCGGAACCCAAACCTGCATTTAATACCATATCTACCATTGTAAGGATTTTAGAAAACAAAGGTTTTGTAGATCACGAAAAGAAAGGTAGGGGATATGTTTATTTTGCTATTGTAGCTAAAGAAGCATATCGCAAAAAGTTTATGAAGCGATTTATGTCAAACTATTTTCAAGATTCATTGAAAGAGCTTGTTTCCTTTTTTGCCAAAGAAGACAACATGGATATCAAGCAATTTGAAGAATTAATGAATGATGTAAAAGACGAATTAAAAAATGAAAATAAATAGTTATGGAAGCTACAATTAAATATTTAATAGAATCTTCAATTATACTAGGTATTCTAACTATTTTTTATCGTTTAGTACTTCATAACGAACCTATGTTCAGGTTTAACAGGTTATATCTGCTTTTTTCGCTTTTGTTGGCAGCTATAGTCCCTGCCTTAAGCTTGTCATTTATATTTTTTGGAGAAAAAACAACTGAGGGGATGACAATTGTTCTCGATGCAGTTGATGTTTATTCTGGTCAGGTACAGCAAACTATTGTTCCGGCTATAGCAAAGCATGTTTTTTTTAATTGGCTTTATATACTCGGTGCATTAATTTTATTCGCCAGGTTGATTTACGGATTTATCCGATTGGGTGGATTATCACGTGAAGCAGAATGGCTGAAAATTAATGGTTATAAAGTGGCAAATTTGCCCGGTCGCTTTAATCCATTTTCGTTCTTTCATATCATTTTCGTAAACCGATCTCTTTATTCTAATGATGATTTGGATAAGATTATGAAACACGAGATAGCTCATGTTCGATTCAAACATTCGTTAGATGTTGTAATTACTGAAGTACTTTTAATTGTACAGTGGTTTAATCCATTTGCCTGGATTATCCGAACCTTACTAAAAGAACTTCATGAATTTCAAGCCGATAAGGAGGTTATTAAAAAGGGAACTTCTATTGGTCAGTACAAAATGTTGTTATTGTTTCAGGCATCAGGAGCACGTTTATTGCCTGTAAATAATTTCAATCAATCCATTACTAAAAAACGATTTAAAATGATGACAAATAATTCTTTAAAAAATAGTGGTTTTGTTAAAGCCATTTTCGCAGCTATAATGCTATCATCAGTTACATTCTTTTTTTCTTGCGATAATGTAATAAATGAAGTTTCAGAAGAATCTCAAGAAACATCGCTAAAAGGATCAGATTCAGATCTTAAAGAAGAACCAACTTTCTTTATTGTTGAACAGATGCCTAAATTTACTGGAGGAGAAAAGGAATTAAGAAAGTTTATAGCCAAAAATATTAAATATCCGGTTAAAGCTGTGGAAAAAGAGATACAAGGTAGAGTGTATGTCTCGTTCATAGTTAGTAAAGAAGGAAAGGTTAAGGGTGTTAAAATTAAAAGGGGAATTCATGAAACTTTGAACAATGAAGCTATAAGGGTTGTGAGTTCAATGCCAGATTGGAAACCTGGGTTCCATAAAGGTAAAGCTGTAAATGTTAGCTTTACAGTACCTATAAATTTTGCTTTACAAAGTGATGATGGTTTAATTGAACCAGAAACGCCAACCGATAATAAAATATCTAAGGCAGAAGAAACAATAGCAGAAAAAAACGCGGTGTATGTAATTGGATATCAACAAAAATAATTATAAGGCTTTGAATAACCTAAGATTACGATCATTTAATACAAGTGCAACACCAAAATAGCTTTTAAGGTTTCTACTTAGAAATCGAAAGTAAAAGAGATTTTGCAAAGACATCTATTAAAGTAATATCATAAAACCATCAGTTCATTGAACTGGTGGTTTTTTATTACTTCAAGAATTGTTTTTTCATAAACATTGATGTAACTTATTTGTAGCAAACTAACTAAAAAAATATTACAATGGACAAAAGAACAATTTTAGGAGTAAGTGTTTACGACCGTCAAAAAGAAGCTGGTGAAGTGCAAAATGTTTTAACAAAATTTGGTTGCTCTATTAAAACCCGATTAGGAATGCATGAAGTATCTGATGATTTTTGCAGTAAACATGGTTTAATCTTACTCGAATTATTTGGAGATTTTGATGAACAAATAAAGTTACAGGATCATTTGAAAAATATCGAAGGCGTTGAAGTTCAAAAAATGGAATTCAAAAACGAATAAAACATCAAAAGAGTACTTTTTTAATAAAATATTAACAATAAGTAAACAAATAATATATGTCATGTCTGTTTTTCCGTAATAACGATTAATTTTGTACTCAAAATCGGGAATATAAGACATGTCAATAATTTACCATCCAGAAAAATATAGGATTGAAGATGAGGCCATGAAGAATTTCATTGATGATAATGAGATTCTTGAGATATTGGAGATGGCGAAAAATCCAACTAAAGAGCAAGTTAGAGAAGTGATTAAAAAATCACTGGATAAACACCGCTTATCTCTACAGGAAACTGCTATTTTAATAAATGCCAATGATCCGGAATTAATTAAAGAAATAAAGGAGGCCGCTAAGAAGCTCAAAAAGAGGGTTTACGGCAAGCGCATTGTACTTTTCGCCCCATTATATATTGGTAATCTATGTATCAATAACTGTACTTATTGTGGATTTAGAGCTGAAAACAAAGCTCAAAAACGTACAACTCTTTTAAAAGAGGATCTAATTGAAGAAGTTAGGGCTCTTGAGGATGCAGGACATAAACGCCTTATTTTGGTATATGGAGAGCATCCTAAGTATAACGCAAAGTTTATAGCCGAAAGTGTTAAAACCGTATACTCGGTAAAACATAAAAACGGGGAAATACGAAGAGTTAATATAAACGCTGCCCCTTTAGATATAGAAGGTTTTAAGGTTGTAAAAGATGCAGGTATTGGAACATATCAAATCTTCCAGGAGACATACCATCGAGAAACCTATTTAAATGTTCATAAAAGTGGATTAAAAAAGGATTACGACTGGCGAATAACTGGTTTAGACAGAGCCATGGAAGGTGGAATTGACGATCTTGGAATCGGAGCTTTACTTGGATTATATGATTGGCGTTTTGAAATACTGGGATTACTTCGGCATGTTAATCATTTTGAAGCTGTGTATAATATTGGACCGCATACAATCTCATTTCCTCGTATTCAAGAAGCTTCGGGCATGGAGGTAAATAAAAAATGGGAAGTTTCTGACGAAGACTTTACTAGGTTAGTTGCTATCTTACGCTTGGCTGTACCTTATACAGGATTAATTCTAACTGCTCGTGAGCCAGCCCAAATCAGAGACGAAGTCCTTCAATACGGAGTTTCTCAAATTGATGGGGGAACCAATATCGAAATGAAGGGGTACTCCCATGATGATGAAGAATCGCAAGATATAAACAAAGAACAATTTGAAATATGCGACGACCGTTCTCTCAACGAAGTTATGGAGGAATTGGTTGAAAATGGATTTATACCATCTTTTTGTACTGCATGCTACCGTTTAAATAGAACAGGTGAGCACTTTATGGAATTTTCTGTCCCCGGCTTTATTAAACGCTTCTGTCAACCTAATGCCATTTTAACATTAGCCGAATATTTAGAAGATTATGCACCAGAAAGCACCAAAGAAAAAGGTTATCAACTAATTGAAGAAGAGCTTAAAAACTACGAAGACAAACATTTTAAGGAAAAATTAATAAATCGCCTTGAAAAAGTAAAAAAAGGAAAACGAGATTTATATTTTTAGTTTTTGTTCGTAACTTAAAGTATACGAACTAAATGCTTTAATAAAGCAGAATACTATTACCTAAAAATACTATTTTGTAAAACTTATTTTTATTACAGTAGTATAATTGATTTAGCGAAATAAATGATTGCTCTCTGGTGAACTAAATTAAAATTTGTACAAATGAAGACTATATATATTTTATATTCCGCCATACTAGTTATTATAATGTATGGTTGCGATATTATTGACAAAACAGAAGAATCAGTAAATACTGTTGAAGCTATAGAAGCTATAACTGATTATACTATTGCATCATCCCAATTTCAAGGGGTGAGTAACGCCAGTGATGATGCAGTATTTGGCTCAGAAAATACGCAAAGTTCGCGATTAAAAAGCTCCTACCCTATTACTACAATTGAACCTTCGGACTTTACCACTTTTCCTAAAAAAATAACAGTTGATTTTGGAACAAGCGGTGTTCAAGGTCGTGATGGAAGAGTTAGAAAAGGTAAATTAATTATAAATCTTGAAAATGGATGGTACAGACAAATTGGATCTGTTTACACAACTACTTTTGAAGACTATTACCAAAATAATTACAAAATTGAAGGAAAACATATTGCAATTAACACCGGAACGAATTCAGAAGATAAGAATACTTTTAATATCAAGGTTGAAGAAGGAAAAATTACCTCTCCTTTAGGCAATACCATTTTGTATACTCAAAATACAACACGTACATGGTTAAATGGAGAAAGCACTCCTTTAAATATTTGGGATGATGAGTATGAAATTGAGGGAGAACAATCTGGTGTTAGCTCAAATAACGTTAGCTACACACTCACAATCCGTAACGAAAATCCTTTATTGTTTGACTTGGAGTGTGGATATGTAAAAAAAGGAATATTAGACATTGATATTGAAAATACTCCTTCTATGAGCCTTGATTTTTATAAAGATGAGGACAATAATGGTGAAGCGGACTGCAGTCAAGGCGCAACTTTAACAATTGGAAATACCGAATACAAAATTTAAGCTTAATATTAAAACAAATAGACTGTTAGATCTGAGACAAAAAACATGAGTCTGATTTACAAGATGCTTAAAATTAACACATTAAACAAATTATAATCATTATTCTAATATTCAACTCATTACAAAATATTAACGACCTGTTGAAAACAATATAGTCCAAGATTAGGATTAATTAGATATTTCTTAATTCCCCGATAAATGAAAATTTTATTGGGGATTTTTTGCTTTTATGGAGATGCTTCAAGTACACAAAAGGTCAGAAAACTAAGTTATGAGATAATTCATAAAAAAGAATTGTAAAATATCCATAACTTTTGATTCGAATCTAAATGTAAAAAACTACTATGGCAAATTCAAAAATCAGAATTCAAGATGCCCTTGATTATCACACCAAAGGAACACCCGGAAAAATTGAAGTAGTACCAACAAAAGCAACAAAAACTCAACGCGACTTAGCTTTAGCATACTCGCCCGGAGTGGCTGAACCATGCTTAGAAATTGCAAACAACGTTAATGATGTTTATAAATATACCGCTAAAGGAAATTTGGTTGCAGTAATTTCTAACGGAACAGCTGTATTAGGTTTAGGTAATATTGGCCCTGAAGCTTCTAAACCCGTAATGGAGGGAAAAGGGTTATTATTTAAAATATTTGCAGGAATAGATGTTTTTGACCTTGAATTAAATGCAACAAATATTGAAGAATTTATAACTGTAGTTAAAGCTCTGGAACCTACATTTGGAGGAATAAACCTGGAAGATATTAAAGCTCCCGATTGCTTTGAAATAGAAAGTAGACTTAAAAAAGAGCTTAATATCCCTATTATGCACGATGACCAACATGGTACAGCAATTATTTCAGGTGCTGGTTTAATCAATGCATTAAAAATACTAAACAAAAAAGCAGATGAAGTAAAAGTTGTAGTTTCCGGAGCGGGAGCATCGGCAATATCTTGCATTAAAATATTTATCGAGCTAGGTGTAAGTAAAAAAAATATTGTAGTCTGCGATTCTAAAGGAGTTATTCGTTCCGATAGAGATAATTTATCTGACATAAAAAGGGAGTTTGCCACAAATTTAGATTTACATCAACTGGAAGATGCCATTGTTGGTGCTGATGTATTCTTAGGACTCTCCCAAGGAAATTTAATGTCTCCTAAAATGTTAGAAAGCATGGCTGATAATCCAATTGTATTTGCTTTGGCCAATCCTGATCCCGAAATAGCTTATGACCTGGCTATGCAAACTCGTGACGATGTTTTAATGGCTACCGGAAGATCTGATCACCCAAACCAGGTTAATAATGTATTAGGCTTTCCATTTATTTTTAGAGGAGCATTAGATGTTAGAGCTACAGAAATTAACGAATCAATGAAATTAGCTGCAGTTAAAGCCATAGCCGAACTAGCTCAAAAACCTGTTCCCGAAGTAGTAATTAAAGCCTATAACAAAGAAACTATTTCTTTTGGAAGAGACTATATTATCCCAAAACCATTAGATCCAAGACTTTTAACTGAAGTAGCTCCAGCTGTTGCAAAAGCTGCTATGGAAAGTGGAGTAGCTCAAAACCATATTACAGACTGGGATGAATACAAAACCAACTTAGTAAAACGTTTAGGTAACGATGATCAAATTATCAGACGACTTACCAATAAAGCCAAACAGCATCCTAAACGCATAGTTTTTGCAGAAGCTGAAGATTACAGGGTGCTCAAAGCTGCTCAAATAGCAATGGATGAAGGAATTGCCCATCCAATTTTATTAGGCGATGAAGATAAAATTAAAGCTCTTATTGAAAAACATCAATTAGATTTAAACAATACGCAAATAATTAACCCTCAAAGTAAAACTTCTGCCAATATGGTTGAACGTTATGGAAAATTATTTTTTGAGAAAAGACAAAGACGAGGATACAATCCTTATGAGGCCGAAAATGAAGTAAAAAAGAGAAATCACTTTGGTTGTATGATGGTTGAAACAGGAGAAGCTGATGCTATGATTTCTGGGATTAGTCGAAAATATACACAAACCATTAAACCTGCATTACAAATTATTGGAACTGCTGTACCAGGACAAAAAGCTTCGAGTATGTATCTGATGTTAACCAAAAGAGGTCCTTTGTTCTTTACTGATACCACAATGATACCTAATCCTACCTCAGAGGAGTTGGTTGATATTGCGTATCAAGCTGCAAAAGCAGTTAAACAAATGATGAATATTGAACCTAAAGTTGCATTTTTAGCATACTCAAACTTTGGTTCTTCAGACGATCCTGAACCTAAATTAGTTCGAAAAGCCGTAGCTCTTATGAAAGAAAAACATCCTGACATAACTTCTGATGGTGAAGTACAAGCTAATTTTGCATTCAATCAAGAAGAACTCAAGGAAAATTATCCATTCTCCAACTTAATTGACAATGAACCTAACGTACTTGTATTCCCAACACTTACATCGGCCAACATTGCCTACAAATTACTGCAAGTAATGAAAACTGCTGAAGCTATTGGTCCAATTATACTAGGTATGAAAAGGCCTGTTCATATCCTTCAAATGGGTAGTTCGGTCAGAGAGGTACTAAATATGATCACCATTGCTACTATTGATGCACAAATAAAAAGTAGTGAACAGTAATCAATTAACGGTAAAGTATTAATGAATAATTAACAGTCTTTAAATTTATTGAGAATTTTATTGTTTAACATACTTTGCCAAACAAAACCATTGATTTTTATCGGTGTAAATATGTTCTAATTTTAGTTTTCCATACTCCCCTATCGATTCGATCGATTCGGGAGTAAATTTTTGAGAATTCTCGGTATGAATACTTTCTCCTTTTTTAAAACTGATCTCTTGATTTAACTTTGGAAATTTAATCATCAAATCCTTAAGAGCAATTAGATGCATTTCAATCCTATTTTCTGTTCTATTAAAAAATGCATAATGCTTAAAAAGCTCTGGATCAAGATTACTTCCTAACCACTTATTTACAACCTTTAATATGTTTTTATTGAATTTGGCAGTAATCCCCAATTCATCATTATACGCCCTTTCTAAAATTGAAATTTTCTTTACTAAGTCCATCCCTAGTAACAACACATCACCTGCATTCATTTCTGCAGATATATGCTGAATAAATGTTTTCCTTTCTCTTTCTGATAAATTCCCAATAGTACTACCAAAAAATAAGAACAAGCTAGTCCCATCAAACGACAATTGAGGTATTTGATGAATAAAATCAGCTGCAACTCCCGATATCATTAAATCAGGAAACTTCTGTATTAAGTTACCTGCTGCCTTTTTTATTGCCGACTTACTAATATCAACGGGGTAATATGTAATCTCAGAGACCAATTCTTCCGGAAGTTGATTAAACAACAAAGAAATTTTACTATCATCTCCACTCCCTAACTCAATAACATTCTGAAAATCAAAACCTAATTTTGAATAAATATTTTTAATAATACTTTTTTCTGTATTAGTTGGATAGTACTCCTTAAGCCGAGTTATCTCTTCAAATAATTTGGATCCTTCTGCATCATAAAAAAATTTAGGGGAAATATATTTTTGTTGGCTTGTTAAACCAGCTTTTAGTTCCTTAATCACATCCAAATCACCAGTTTCAGGTAACAAATTCCTTATCTGCAACTGTTCTTTAACAATCAAATCATCTACAAGGTAAGCCATAATGTTTTAATTAACTTAGTATTTGCTTGAGTTCAGAAACAGTGTTTGGAATTCCTGCTTCAAAAGGATTATTAGGATCATTGCTCCATTCAAACCAACCTCCATCAAATACAGATACCCTTGGCCAACCCATTAACCATGCATTAAAGAATGCTTCGCTTCCACGCCATCCTGTACCACAGTAAAAGGCCAAATGTTTATCCGCTGTAATATCTATTGTCTTCCATTTTTCTTCTATTTCGTGAAATTCCCTTGTGGTATGATCTACATTTCGATAATTTTCCATGTGATAAGCATCGGAACCACAATTACCAAAAATTGCCCCAGGTATCCTACCTTTCTTTTTAATGTAATTATAACCACTTACTTCTCCAATATATTCAGGGTAGCTTCTAACACAAACAATATCTGCGTCATTAGCCTCAATCATTTGTTTAGCTTCAGGAATATCAACCGCCAAATGTGGTTGAGCGGGAATTGTAACTCCAAAATCACTTACAGGCTTTTTGGGTACATCTTCTATACTAATTTCATATCCTGCATCTTTCCAACTTTGAAAACCACCATTTAATACACGAACATCCTTTACGCCAGCATACATCATAATAAAAGCATTTCTAATAGCTCCAATATGTCCAGCTGCACTCCCTGGAAATTCATCTTTATTGTCGGGCCACATAAACTTACCATAAAGAATTACAGTAGTATCAGCAGTTATCCCATGATTCTCTAATGCTTTTTTTAATTCTTTAGGAGATCTTCGATTCCATGTTTCAGGCGTCTCTAATGCCAGGGTATCTATATCTATAGCCCCAGGAATATGACCAGTCAAATAGGCATCCCTGTTTCTGTAATGAGCATGACATATAACCGCTTTACCTCCTGAGTGTGTTTCTGGAATTTTACCATCAACCACCTCTTTCACCCATTCTGCCGAAACCAGTTGCTTATATCGGTTTAAATGTAGCATGGGTAATTCTTCGTTAGTTACCCATTCAGATAAAAAATTAGGATAAATATTTACATCTTGATAACCTGCTTTTTGGAATAGCTGAGCCACTTTTTCGCATTCTTCGGTAGAATACCCATAAATAACAATTTGTTGCTCGGGTAGAATTTCTTTATCCTGGACAATCTCTATCCAATCCATATAATTAGTCCATTTGAAAGGTAAGGATTTGGCATTTTTTATATGCCCCCCTCTTTTTTCACCCTTCATACTCCATCCGTTGTATGCATCAGCAGGACGAACATCTATTAGTTTAACATTGGGATCGTTTATGGATTGGGCTACTTGTTTGGTAGAAAAGGTTTTAAATTGGTTCATTACGAAGTTGGTTTTTTGTTTCTATTAAATGTAAGCAAAAAACCAACTTCTTACCTAATAATTATTTGAGTAATGTGGATGCTGAAAAACATCCATTATATTATATGCAATTAAATAAAAGTCTCTTTCCAATTATACTATAAGAAATATTTTCTTTATAGATTTCATGGAAAAATTGAAAAGCTCCTCTTGTTCCACAAATTAAATATTAAACAACACTCCAAAGTTTATCCCAACTCCATATAAATGAGGGTTGGAAGCCTGACTATCATGATTATCAATAAGGGTACGATTAAATTGAGGTTCTGCCATTAATGATATTTTATTGTTAATTATATAAGTGAAGGTTACAGAGATAACACCTGAAAAATTATAATCACCTCGTTCAATATAATTTTTATAAACTTCACCATAGGACTTTCTCTCATAGCTTATATATTTATCTACAGATAATCCAGCTCTAATTCCAATATCAAATTTGTTTCTTGAATAAATCAAATACTTTATGCTTAAAGGTAACGTCAGTCTGTCTAAAAACTATTTTTAAGCTTCTTAGAATTCAATATTTAGTTTTAAATGTGTATACCTATCCGAATATTCTAAGTATTCATTTAGGTTTTTAGACACTCTGACGTTATGTACTGAAAAGAATGCTGAATTGGTGATTCAAATATTGGATCTCCCCAATCTTGTGTAGTAAAGTACTTAACATCAAACTTAAAGCTAGAATATAACAGACGTACATCAAAACATAAATTTGATGAGATATCTACCGCATACTTTAATCCTACTTCGTAAGAAAGTTTAACATTAATCCCTTCCTTAAAATCGATATCTGCTAAATTTGAATATTTTGGCTGAATTACTATCCCCAAGTTATGATTGCCCCCAAAGGAATTAAGTGTAAATAAAGTAATTACTACTGTTAGAACTAAAATTTTCCTCATTTATCCATTGAATATTTAAAATACTACTTCACCAATAATTCCCTTATTGCATCATAACTCACAACTTCTTTATTCTTTAAAATAGAGAGTTTAATAATTTCATCTATTTTATTATTTGGTATGTTTAATAAACTCCCAATTTCTTTGCAGAACTCTATTTCATCCACATCTACCGATAAGTCCATTTTCATCATTTGAATAACACGATAAAATAGGACATAACACTCTTCATCTTCAACTGGGGGATTATAATTATATTGATCTGGATTTTCATATATCTTCTCAAAATCTGTAGCAGAAATTCTAAGCTTTCGAGCCATCAAGTTTAAAAACATTTTTTCCGATCCCACTACTTTTCCATCTGCTTTAGCCATTTTTATTAATACAGCTAATTGGCCTTTTTCTGAATTGAAATATTCTTTCATAATAAATTAGTTTATTAGTCAATTGTCATTGGTCAATAGTTATATTCAGAAAATAGCCAATGGTCAATAGACATTAGTTATTTAGTTTTATTACTTCCTATAGTGTTTATATATGCATTCAGTCCTTTTAAGAATGTTTCGAGTTTCGTCAATAATTGGTCATACAATTCTGATGAAATTAATTCTCTTTTATAAGCTCTATCAAACCAATGTTTAGTTTCATATGCACTCCCCCGAGAATAGTAAAGGAAATTTTTATTCTCCTTAAAATGAAACCTTCCAAACCCTTCTGCTATATTTGCTCCCATTGAATCTGAAGATCTAATTAATTGCTTCCCCACTGTATCCTTAGATAGATAATCCCATTTTCCAACTTCAACCCCAATGGTATCGACAATATCATTGGCTAGCTGATAAATTCTTAAATCCTCTAATTTCATTTCTCTATCTTCTTAATCATTGACACATGGCGGATTCTCAAATGACAAATGACCATTGACTAATAGCCAAATCACCCATTCCAAATACACTTTTTAAGGGTTTGTGAAACCTGACTAATGCTTTCTGTAATATTCGTCATACCTTCTACAACTTGCGCTGTTTGGTTGTTACCTCCAGCTTTAAGTTTCTGATTTTTCTGGAAAGTAGCCTTAATTTCTTGCCATCGCTTGGCCTCTTCTTCTGAAAGTTTGTTTACAACTTCTTTGAATTTAAGCATATTGGCTTCGGCTCCTGAAGTAAGAGTTTGTGATTCTCCTTCATAATGGGACATAATCAGCGTTTCCAACTCATCATCATTCATAATCGTCACCACTTTCTCAGTAATCTTATTCATGTTACGATACGATCCTTGAAGTTTGAACGGTGGTTCCGTTCTATATTCTTCTGCCTGAGCAGCAGAGGCTATGTATTGCTGATTCACTTTTGATATCACATCGCGTATTACCATTAGCTTTTTCAGAATATTCACATAATCGTTGATTTGCCCTTGAGTATGACTAGCTTCAAACTCTAACCCTTCTTTATTACCAGTTTCAGCCAGCTTTAACATTGGGTAAATATCGTTGTGACTCTTAGCAGCCAACTGGTTCAATACTTTATTTGATGTTAATGAGTTCTCGATGTAACTCATATTAAAGATATCCTCTGTATCTCCCAAAATATCTCCCAGGTTATAAATATCTGCACGGTTAGCCAACATATCAGGTATCTGGAACTTATCTCCACTTTCGGTATACGGGTTTCCGGCCATTACAACACACACCTTTCTACCTCTAAAATCGTATGTTTTACTTTTTCCTTTGTAAACACCTTCTATTTTACGCTGAGCATCACATAGCGAAATAAACTTTTGCAACAACTCTGGATTACAGTGCTGAATATCGTCGAGATAAATCATTACATTATCGCCCATTTCAAAGGACAAGTTTAGTTTGTTCAGCTCTTCCCTCGCACTTGCATTACCTGCTTCTGCTGGATCCAAAGACGTTACTTCATGACCAATAGCCGGACCATTAATTTTCATAAAAATAATACCTAAGCGACTGGCAATATATTCCATTAATGTAGTTTTACCATAACCAGGAGGTGATATTAACAACAACATACCCATCAAGTCAGTACGCTTTCCCTCTCCGGCTGTACCTAACTGTTTGGCCAAGTTATCACCCACAAGTGGTAGGTAAACTTTATCAATCAGTTTGTTTCTTACAAACGAAGAAAGTACTCTTGGTTTAAATTCCTGCAAGCGCAAATCCTCTTCAAACTGCTCAATAAGTTGTTTCTTAACCTCGGTAAATTCGATGAAACGTTCAGCTATATTTTTTTCGTAAGTTTTTAGTTTAAAAACAAATTGATTATAATCAAAATCGTATTTACCTTCCTCCAACATATTGTGTGAGCCTTGCATGCCATCCAATTGTTTATGCAAGGTTGCTCGTATTACATTTTTCTTATTAAAGCAATTGAGCATTAAAAGTACGGCTACTTCGTCAACGTACTGTGTTTTATCGTGTTGGTTTGAAGTATTTAAATAAGCGTTTAACCACTTTTTAATTAACTTATATTGAGCCTCCGGATCATCATTTAACTCATTTACAGAATGCTGATAATGATCCATTGCTGATTTATCCTTTAAAAACCTTTTATAATTATCAAGTAATTCAGCTGCTTCATAATCTATTACGAAGTTTTCATCTTTTACCACTTCATGGAAAAAGTACTCGGCAGCTTCATCAACATGGATAGGATCAAATAAACCTGTTTCCTCAACAAACTTACCTATTTGGTATTTTAGTCCATCAATGATATATTGAAACTCCTGTGCATCAGGGAAAATTTCTAATAAAACACCAACGCCTTTCAACTGTTTATAGTAGCTTTGCTTTACTTCGGGCGAAGCATACTTATTCCAGAATAATACTGCACAAGCACGGGCTACAGTTGAGTATTTTAATAAACCAGCAGTTTTTAATAATTCAATTAATTCTCTTACAATAACCAGGGCATCCATATCATGAACTCCTTTTACATAGCCCTCGTTATATCGCTGCCCCATAAAGTCGCGGATGTAATTAAGAATATCATCATCTTTTAATGAAATCAAGTTTCCATTAAAATCTTTCTGACATTTTTCAAATACATGATAAGCTAAATATTCTCCCCTGTATACTTCATTATTTTCTGATGGAATACTTTGTTCCCAAAGATCTTTAAATGAATTAAATTGCTCGTTACCTACTTTTTCGTAAAAATTAGTTCCGGTAAGATGAAAATACATATCTCCACCTTTGTAAACCATAGTCAATTCACATGGTTGGGTGTTAACAGAGAAATGATGTTCACCAAACTTAATAATGTTGGCTCCTTCAACAAACAGCTCTGTTTTATCCTTCAACTGTCGGATTGCCTCTTCTTTAATGGTTTTCAATTGGCTTTGAATAGCATCAGCCTTTACCGAATCCTCTAGCTCAATTAACTCAGATACAATATTCCTAAGTTTTTCAATCATCAAATCCGAAGCATAATAACCATTAATTTCGCTTACCTCATTAAACTTAGATACCCTATTTTGAATGGCTTTTAATATGCGATCAGATGATTGAAATAAGGTATTGGCTCTTTTATTTCGAGCCTCAACTAAACTAATTTTTTTAGATTCGAATGAGTTATAAATTTCATCCCGCTTGGTAGCTATTTTTTCAATAAACTCATCAAATTCCGAAAACTTTCCTTCCAACTCCTCAACCTGCACCATCAGCTTGGTCTGATATTCCACACATTTTTCAGGAGAGTCTGAGAGTTCTAAATAATTGGTTAATCCTTGACTTATGAGTTTGATTTGTGCATTAAATTCAGCAGTTCCTTCTAAACTAAGCAACTCTTTTCGCTTGCGCTTTAAAGCTGCATTTACCTGGTTAAAGCTTGAATATATGGTTGAAATATTATCGATAATTCGAGTTGTTTCTGTAGCATCTTCAATTTTCAGGTTGCTGACAATCTCAATCAACATTTCCAGTTCACCCGAAGTCTTATTCAGCTCTTCTTCTATTTCGTTGGCCTTAACCACTTTTTTAACCTCATCAATAGCTTGTTTTAGTTCGTCAACTTTTTTGCTATAAGGTTCTAATGCTTCTGGTTTTAATAAAAACTGAACACATCCATTAGATATTTCCTGATTAAAAGTTTCCAGGTTATCTTCTTCCTTTTGGATATTTTCAAGGTCAACATAACGTAGTTCCTTTAAAGAGATAGTTTCGCCCCTGATTGTCCTTAATTCGGCCAACACATCCACATATTGGTTAATCGAGGAAAAAGAAGTTTCTTTTATTTTCTTTGTAAGTTCCTCAACAAGCCCCATTACCCGGCTTACCTCTTGTGCCGAGTTTTTCTTAATGCTAACTACTTTCTCATATTCGTCGATGGCATTGGTAGCCGTTTCTTTTATATGCAAAAGAGGATCTTGCAGGTTAAAAGTTTCTTCGTTACCAATCCAGTAATAAGCATCTAAAATATCACCCGAGTTTTTTTGTATATCAAAATAAAGGTTAGCATAACTGTCTTCTTTTTGAATCAGCTTTAGCACCTCATTACATTCCGACATTCCTCTAACAATATCCTTATTACCAATTTTATATAATATAGAAGTTTGATTCGATTCTATTTCTGACTGGTAATTGCTATCCAGATAAGGTGTTTTCCAAATTTGTAATACATGGTGCTTTTTAGGAGTACCATCGGTTTTAAAATAGCAAAGCTCGCCATTTTCAAACAAGGAATAACCATGACAAATAATTGGAGTTTCTACTAGTTGCGAAATCAAATTATATGAAAGCAATACGTAAGCTCCTTCTATCGGATTGTAAAATATAAATAAATAATCTTCTCCGTTAGGTGATGGGATCCTTCGTAAATAAAGCATTTCTGACAACTCATTATCAAAAATCTTTATTTCTCCTGTTTGTAGATAATAACCATTGGCAAAAATAATTCCATGACTATCTGGTAATAATACACAAGAGTCTTCCAGAGCGTCAATCCGTACTGCTTCTTGTACTTTTTTGTTATAAACAATGTACCTGAATTGTTCTTCCTGGTATGGTTTAATTTTTAGAACAATAAGGTTATCAATAATGGCATAATAAAATTCTGCATCATCCAACGTTTGAGATTTATTTTCAACCTCTTCGGAATAAATACCTAATCCAGAATCTGTATTATTTTCTATTTTAATCGTTAAGTCTCCATCTGTGGTTTCCACAAATATTTGATCTTCGATAGAAATATGCGGAAACTTACCTTTAACATGCATATCCCTGGTAGTGCGAATCCATTTAAACTCATGCTGATCAGGAAATACAAATTCATGGTCGCTTCGGTTATCCATATATTCTATGGTATCCCCCTTTAAAGCGAATTTAAAAGTTTTAATATCAAACTTTCCTTTGCCCGTTCTAAAAACAAGGAACAAATAAGCACCTCTCCTACCAAACTTAATAAACTGGGTATCTTTATAATATTTGTAAAGATTTTTAAAGTCTTTGACAAACTCGTCCGACATCAGCATGTCCAGAGACTCATGATGGAAATTATGTTCCTGGGCATTATAGCTGTAAACACTGAAAACATCAGATATTTCAACTTCTTTTTTTAAGCCAATGACTACATTGTAACCAAAAATAAAGCAATTCCCAATTGAAACCATATCAGCAGGAATACAATTATTTTCGGTAGATATTCTTTCGCTTCCTATTAAAGTGGTTTCAATATTTCCAAAAACCTTTTTTCGCTCCTCATTTAGTTGTTCCAAGCGTTTTTGTAACTCCTTCCCCTGTTGTGTGAGTCGGTTCTGAATTATTTCGTAAGTTCCTTGTTCTAACTGTGTTTCAGTATTTGAATTTGTCTTGTTGTTAGGAGGAGTGGTAGCCATGATGTATGATGCGTTAAAGAATCTAGTAAAATGTTATATACAAAAGCAAACACCAAAAGCGCAAACGCCTGATATATTTAAATCAGTAAACGATTGCGCTTAAGTTATCTAAAAGTGCTTTAAAACTTATCTATTCCAATTTCGGTAGCCGATTTATTGGATAAACCTAAGCCTTTGGCAATATCTAATAAATTGAAGATAGAATTTTTATCTTCGTCATTACTTGCCATATTGCTGATTTTAAACAGTAAATTCGATAAGCTTAGATTTTTCATATCTTCTGCAGAAATACCAAATTGATCAATAAACTTACGCATGTTTTGCTTAAACGATTGTCCATCTTCTGTTGAAAAGAAAGTATCTTTCACCTGCTTCAATACTTCGCTATTACCCACCATTCTATCTACACTTTTTCCGTTAGAAATAGCATTCATGATTTGATCGAAGAACATGGTTTCTCCACCCACAATATCAATATTGGCAGCTTTTAATGCTTCGCTAAGTACTTTGGCTTGAGCTGCTGCAACTTCTTTTTGGATGTTAATTTTAGCCAGCTCAATATCTTTATCTTTATTCAACCTTAACTTAAACTCTTCGTGCTCCCTTCCTACGCCGTCCATTTTCTTCATGGCTGCAGCTTTTTCTTCTATACCTTTAGCGTCAACTGAATATTTTTCACTGTTAACACGATTTTGAGCCATTCCTTCTTTTTCTGTAGCCTGCGCTTTAGCTTCAACCACACTTGCTTCAGCAAAACCTTTTTCTTTGGTTGATTCAGCCTCAGCTTTTGATGTTTCAAGGATTATTCTTGCTTCAACCGATCCTTCTTTTTCTCGGGCTTCTGCTTTCGCTTCAATTACCTGAGCTTCAGAAATACCCAGCGCTGCAGCTTCTGCTGCTTGGGCTTCTGCTAATATCTTAGTTGCATTTGCCTCTTTATCTGCAGCCTCCTGAGCAGCTTTTGCTTCTAATATACGTTGCTCTGTTTTATACTCTGCTGCTTTACGGTTAGCTTCGGCACTTTTAATTTCAGTTACCAAGTTAGTTTCAGCTTCCTTTTCAGCTTCTTTAATAGCCACTAACTTTTGTCTCTCTGCTTCTGCTTGCGCTTGTGTATCTTTAATTTTTTCTTCTTCAGCAACAACAGATTTTTGTACTTCGATACGCTCGCGGATCACTTCCTGCATTTTCTTTTGCTCAGCTTCAAGTGCTTTGTCTTTCTCCATGCGAGCCATGGCTACGATTTTTTCGCGCTCATTTTCTTCAATTTGCTGATCCTTTAATACTGTTTCGCTTTCAATAGCTTCGGTACGCTCTTTGTTTTTACGAGCAACAATTACCTGACGCTCTTTGTTTTCTTCTGCAACTTGAACTTCTTCTTCTGTTGCAATACGAGCATTTTCACTAATTAACTTTTGCTCTTGCTCTACTTTAGCAATTTCAGCTCCTTCACGAGCCTTAATATTGGCTATCTCTCTTTTTTGCTTTTCCTCTGTTTCTGACAATTGCTTTTCAAGTTGTAAAACAGTTTCCTTTGCTTCAACATCTTGCTTTGTAACAGTTTTTTCTTTTTCTCTACGAATTTGATTCGATAAGATTTGTTGCTCAGAAGTTATCTTGGTAATTTTTTTAATACCTTCTACATCTAAAATATTATCTGGAGATAAAACTTCTACAGATGTTTGCTCTAAATAATCAATCGCACAATCATCTAATACATACCCATTTAAGTCAGTACCAATAGTTCTTAAGATTTCTAACTTAAATTTTTCACGAGAATTGTATAATTCTACAAAATCGAATTGCTTTCCAACTGTTTTTAATGCCTCAGAAAATTTAGCATCAAATAAATCCACCAAAGCTTCTTTATCTGAAGCCCTTTTACATCCAATAGCTTGTGCAACCTGTATCACATCTTCAGATGTTTTATTTACACGGACAAAAAAGTTAACTTTGATATCAGCTCTTAAATTGTCTTTACAAATCAATCCCTCTTTACCTTGTCTGGCAATAGTAACAGTTTTTAAGGTAATATCCATTATTTCCATTTGGTGCAAAACCGGAATAACAAACAATCCACCAAATGATACTTTCGCACCCCCTTGACCGGTACGCACTAAAGCTTGTCCTTGAGTTGCCTTACGATAAGTTTTAATTACAAGAATTATAAATCCCAATAATATGACCCCTAAAATAGGAATACCAATTTGATAAAGTCCTTCTAACATTTTTTATTAGTTTTTATATGGTTCAATTAAATAAATTTTCTTTTCTGGAATATAATCTATAACAAGGCAGCTATCCCCTTTTTCAAGTTGAAACTGCTCCTCTGTTGACATCACATTAATTATAAAAGAAGAGCCATCGATTTTTATTTCGGCCTGCCCCATTTGGTTATGTGTTGCACTTAGTGTTACAATGCACATCTTACCTGTAAGTTTTACATTACTTTCTATATCACTTTCTGCTTTAGCAAAAAGTTTTACAAAAGGAGTAGTTAAAAACTTGGTTACAAGAGCACTTATTACAATATTAGGAATTAAATAAACCAAAGAAAGTAATACAGATATATTATTGAGGTAGTAATTCATCAATAGAGAAATTACCCAGAGAGAAAGTGAAAAAAAGCTTAAAATAAGCATAAATGGAACCTTCCCCAAGTTAAAAAAAGAAAGTGCTGAATTAAGCCAAAGTAAAGAATCTCCGGCACTTACATCAACGTCTGTATCTGCATCTATGTCTACATCGGCATCAACATCTACATCCAAATCAGCATCAGCATCAATATCGAACGAATCAACGTTAAAAACACCAATAATTACAGTCAACCAATAAATTAATATAAGAATAAGTAAGCAAGTAGGGATAATATTAATTATCGAAAATGCAGCATCTAATGTCTCCTTCATAACTGGGTTAGAATTTAATAATTTTGAGGTTTCGTCACTTTGTTTTTCTAGAAATATTTGATGCGCGAATATAATTAAATTATACTATTCTTTAAAAATAGATCTCTAATTATTTTGCTTTTTTTAATGCTTTCTTAATAGTATGCCATGTAATAACAATAACTATTATAAGCCATACAACTGCCCAAACTGCCTGTGGAAATATAGGTACCAATTGTGTAAATTTAGCCAAATCAGAAGATGGACCTGAATTATAGTCCATTATGATATAAATTAGACTTGCCGTACCTATAACAATTAGTAAATTAGCCACACTCGATTTTGATTTTTTACTCATAACAATGGCTCCTGCTGAAAATGCAAACAAAAGAATTGATGTAAATACAGAACTAAACCACCAAATAGCTGTAAATAAAAGCATTGCTATAATTATATATAATGCAAAAATACTGGTTTTGGGTTTATACAATCCAATGTATAACAATAAATTTCCAAAAAGAGCACTACCAATATAGCCCCCCAACAATATTAAAGGTCTAAATCCCCCTGATATATCAGCATAACCTGCTCCTGTGGATTGAATATGTACTACGTGCACATCACCACCTGTTATAATAGCAAAAATAGCATGTCCCAATTCATGCAGAAATGTAACAAAAAGATTGATCGGAAGAATTACATATGTACCATATGGTACATAGTTTAACATTACCCAAAAAGTAATTGCTGTTATGATAATAATTAACAATTTAGTTCTCATACTTTTAGATTAAAACCTCTACAGTTACCACACTGTTAAAAACTTGACAAATACTTGCTTACGATATTTATTTATTAAGGTTCCAAAATAATTCAATAAAATCAACCTATGCAATTCATTTAATAAATGTTTTACTATATTTATCAAAAAGTGACAAATATTCACATTTAGAAATGTCTGTTTTTAAAGAAAAACTTATTTACATAACTTGCTTCTTCTGCATTAATATACATGCTCAAAAAAGCGACTTTTATATAACATCACATACTACACTGGAATCCTTACCCAATAATAAAATTACTTCTATCGCTAAAGACAACAACGGTTTTTTGTGGATAGGAACCGAAAATGGGCTTTATCAGTACGATGGTTATAATTTTGAACTACACTGCGCTCCAGAGGAAATTGGCATAAATAATATAAATACTTCGATAGAATGTATATATCCCGATTCCCGCAATAACTTATGGATTGGAACAAAAGCCGGAGGTATATTTTGCTATAATTTAAAAACATATACCTTTAAACAATATGCATATTTACCTGACAAAAAAAATAATATACATGATACCAGAATTAACTCCTTTTACGAAGATAGAGACTCCAACATATGGATTGGTGGCTGGTCTAATGGCATTTGCAAATTCGATAATTTAACAAAAGAGTTTCACCACTATAATAAATACTATACAAATAAAGAAAGAAGTAACATAGGTGATATTATTGAACTTAAAAATGGAGATATTTATGCAGCTGGTTATTTTGGCTTATGGAAATATAATAAACAAAAGAATATAATTGATAGCTTATCAGTTGAAGCCATAGTTAAGAACAAAAAGGGATACATGGGGCTTATTTCCTTTACTGAAGACACAACAAACAAAAGATTGTGGATTGGAAGTTGGGAAAATGGTTTGTACGAATACAACTATTTAAAAAATATTGCAACAAGACATCTACCTACAAAGAAGCAAATTATTAATAATCCTGGAATTCTAAACATATATTCCATTTTTAATTGGACAGATGATAAAATGCTTATTGGCACATGGGGTGCTGGATTATGGGTATATGACATTCCGCAAAAGGCTTTTATCAAAGTACCATTAAAAACAAGCTACAACTATTGTGCTAACGTAATACGCGACATTTTTAAAGACAATGAGAATAATTTATGGATAGCAAGTGATAAAAATGGTTTATTTAAGTTAAACAACATCTTACCTTTCAAAAATACACAACTTGACTGGTATGAAGATCAACCTGAGATTGTGTCGGCAGTTGAAGACGAAAAAGGTAATGTATTTGCAACCTCAACTAATAAAGGTTTATATATTATTTCAGAAGATAATAAGTCAAAACGTGTATTAACTCATTGGGGCGATCCAATATATGAATCCTACTTAGTTCATAAAAACAATTTAAATAAAATTTGGGTTAGCGGTAATTGTACTTTATTTGAAGTTAGTTGGCAAAATAAAACTCCAATATTAATCCCCTTGCACAAAATCTATAATTTCCCTAAGCTTAATATTTGTAAAATTAGTTCAATAACTGAAAAAGATTCACTGCTTTACATAGGAACGTTAGAAAACTCTCTTTTTTTGTTCAATAAACAAAATAACAAGTATTTTTTTAGCAAGGAATTTAAAAGTATACCTAACACTCCGGGATATCTTCAAAATGAATCTATTCAACACTTATTAACCGACTCCAAACAAAGAGTTTGGGTAGCAACAAATTGCGGCCTGCATTATATAAATGAAAATCAAGAAGTACTGCACAGCAATGAAATTTTTATTAACGAACAAAGGTTAGCTAACAATCAAATACAATATATACATGAAAATAATTTGGGGCAATTGTTTGTCTTATCTAATACTGGACTTCATTTACTCACAGAATTAGAGCCAGGGAAATTTTCTGTAAATAGAGTAACTCAAAATGAAAAAGGTAATAATCAGCAAATATATTCAATAACAGAAGACAATAAAAATAACATTTGGTGCAGTAATGCCAATAGTATAGTTAAATACAACCTAGAAGGTGAAACATATGCAAAATACTTTAAAAAGGATGGGATAAAAATGCTTCCCCTTAGTAAAACTGTACTAAAAAGAAAAGATGGCACAATTAATTATTTCACACACCTTGGATATATTACATTCAATCCGGACGCATTAATTAAAGCCAATAATAATAGCGAACTAAAAATTAAATCGTTTAACATATTAAACAAAGAAATTAAACCTGGCACCATTTATAATGGAAGAATTTTACTTAACAAAAACATTAACAACACTAATTATCTGAATTTAAAACACAACGACAAAGAGTTTTCTTTTTTATTATCTCATCTAGATTTTAACCACGAAAGAAAACATCACTATACTTATATACTTGAAAATTATAATTCCGATTGGGTAGATATTGGCGAAAGAAGACACATATCTTTTAATAATTTAAAACCTGGTAATTATAAATTCCGTGCAAAAGCTTTAAATGAAGATGGATCTTGGGTTAAATATCCAAATCCAATAACCATAAACATAAGTGCTCCATGGTGGAAAACCTGGTATGCAATTATTTCGTTTTTAACTTTAATTGCAATTGCAATTGTCATTATCAGATGGAGTATTTTAAATCAATTAGCATTAAAAAGAAATCTAGACTTATTAAAATTAAAAATAAAGAAAGATGAAGAAGTTAATGAAATAAAATATAAGTTCTTCACTAATATTTCACATGAATTCCGCACCCCCTTAACCCTTATTCTTGCTCCTTTAAGTGATATACTAAAAAATGTTAGAAAACATGGAATCTCCAGTGAAGCAAATCTAAAATTAAAGGTAATAGAGAAAAATTCTAAAAAGCTTTTAAACATGGTCAATCAACTTCTTGACTTTAGAAAAATTGACAATGAAAAGCTAAAATTACAAGTACACAACATGAATATTATTGAGCTTTTAGAAGAAATAGCACTTTCATTTTCCGAAATAGCCTCTCAAAATAACATTCAATTTTACTTAATCAACCACTCAACAAATAATAGCATTTGGTGTGATATTAAAAAAATTGAAATAGTTATAAATAATCTACTTTCTAACTCCTTTAAAAACATCAACTCCAATGGCAATATTAAAATAATTGTTAATGAAAATGAAGACAATTTAATAGTAAGCGTAGTTGATAATGGAAAAGGAATACCTAAAAGTGAAATAAAGTATATTTTCGACCGATTTTATCAAGGGGAAGGATCCGAGAACCAAGGTGGATCAGGCATTGGACTAACTTTAGCTAAACAATTTATTGAACTTCATAAAGGAAAAATAGAAGTATCTAGCATTCCTTATATTAAAACCGAATTCAGTATTTATTTAAAGAAAGGAAATAAACACTTTAGTGATGAGAACACGATCATCACCAAATACTATCAACAAAAAGAATCCACAAAAGATTTTTTAAAGAAGACAACCAATAATAAAGGAAAAATAGTATTAATTGTTGAGGACAACATTGAAGTAAGAGACTACTTACAATTATTATTATCTAAAAATTACATCACCTTAACAGCACACAATGGACTTGATGCTATTAACCGCATTAAAGATAAAAAACCCGATATTATTATTTCTGATATTATGATGCCAGAGTTAGATGGTTTTGAACTATGTAAATACCTCAAAGAAAACATAGAAACACAACTAATACCAATTATTCTATTAACAGCAAAGCCTGCAGAACATTATAAAACTTTAGGAATTAAGTACGGTGCTGACGATTATATCTCCAAACCCTTTGATCCTGAGTTACTTTTAGAAAAGATTTTATCAATTTTAAATTCACTTCAATTATTAAAAGAAAATTATTCAAATACAGTAAAAGTTGAAGGATCAAATGTTGAAATTACATTGGAATCAAAAGAATTCCTTACCAAACTAATTAATGTTATTGAAGCTAATATGCTAAATCCTGAGTTAGGTACAATTTTCCTTACAGAAGAATTTAACTTAAGTAAATCTACCTTATACCGAAAAATTAAAAATGCATCTGGCATGACCCTTAACCAACTCATTAGAAAAGTAAAACTAGATAGAGCAGCTCAACTTTTAAAAGATGAATCTAAAACTATCACAGAAGTTGTTTACGAAGTTGGATTTAATGACGTTAAACATTTTAGAGAAATATTTAATCAACAATTCGAAATGAGCCCATCCAAATATCGAAAATCACTAAAAAAAGATATCATCTCATGATTAGAGCGAGAATATTTCTTGCATAAAGTAACAAAACACTATATCTCTTCATTTTAAATACATTAACAATTAAAACTAAGAATAATTGATTAAGTAACACCTACTTTTTGGAACAACTCCCCCTCTAATTTAGCACATTTACCATCCCTTTAACTACTTCCCTTAATCTAATTTTGACATGTTCATAGCAACATTCAAGATTTTGCTATGATGTACACCTTTAAATTAAAAATCTATTTATGAAAAAAATCATTCTTTCCATTTGTTTATTACTTACAGTTGCTTTCTTTGCTTGTGAGGTGAAAGAAGTTAATCCTGATTTAAATAATAAAGTAGAATCTTTACATCAAGGATTAATTGATCCTAGCACACCAGAATGCGCTTACTTTAAATCTTCTAATGAACAAAATGAATCTAATTTAAAAGCTACCGCAGCTAATGTTGGTGAATATGCGCTTGTTTTTAGCGATGAATTTAATGATAGTTCGTTGGACGAAACCAAATGGTCAGTTAACTACCCTAATTGTTGTGGCTTTGGTAGTGGTGGTCGTACTCATAACCACAGAGCTTGGATGGCCGAAGAAAATGTAAACGTATCTGGAGGTAATTTGACAATTACTGCTAAAGCAGAACGTCACCCAGATGCACCTTACTCAGTAAATCAAGGCGGACAAACACGCGTATTAGATTATCAAGCTGGAGCTATTAATTCCAAAGGTAAGTTCAATTTTACTTACGGAAAAATGGAAATAAGGGCAAAATCTACACGTCAAAGAGGCACTTGGCCAGCCTTTTGGACACTGAACAACGGAGGAGAATGGCCTCCTGAAATTGATATTCTGGAAATTCCTATAAAAGATAACAATGCACATCGTGTACATCATTACTATTATCATTATGGACCAAATTGGCAAAACGAAGCTTCATTTGGAAGTAACAAAAACGAAGGAGTTGATTTAAGTGCTGCCTACCATACTTACTCTTGTGAATGGGGACCTAATTATATGTACTTTTATTTTGATGGTAATCAAGTTGGTTCATATACTGGCAGAGATGTTTGCAAGCAAAGTTTTAAAATGTACCTACTTATTAACCTAGCCGTTGGAGGTTGGGGTGGTAGCGTAACAAATCCTTCTGCATATCCCGATAATTACGATGTAGATTGGGTTAGAGTATATCAAAAACGATATTACCTGATAAAAAATAAACATACAGGTAAATGCTTAAGAGTTCAAGATGGATCAACCAGTGAAAATGCCCAATTGGTTACTTACGATCAACAAAACAATTGGGATTCAGAACACTTTTGTTTCCCTTATATCGATGGGAAAAGACTTATTTTAAATCGAAATTCTAGCAGGGTACTAAGACCTGATGGTGCACAATCTGCCAATAACACCAATGTTTTTCTTACTAAAAATGAAAACTGGAGTTCTCAACAATGGGAACTAGTTGATGCTGGTGATAATTATTATTTCATTAAAAATGTATACACTGGTAAGTATTTACGACCTCTTGATGCACAAAGTGCCAATAATACTCCAGTTGTAACTTATGACTATAATAACTGGAATTCAATGAAGTGGGAACTTATAGCTGTAAATTAAATACTCATTACGATATTCAAGACACTTAAGTATTTGTTAAATACTTAATTATACCAAATTAATTGTATAATGCCGTATATTTTATTATCTTAATGGCATGGGAAAGACATCAAAATTGATAATAAAGGAAGGGGTTCAAAAACTGAAGAATTTACTTTCAAGGCAGTCCACATTAAGCGGGGAAAAACGGATTAAGTGTCTTATTTACATAAAAGAGGGCAAGTTTAGAACGCGACAAGAACTTGCATGTTACCTAGGGGTTCACATAAGAACCATGGAGCGCTGGTTAAATACTTATGAGTCAGATGGTATAGAAGTAATGGCTATTAACAAGCCCAAGCCAAAAAAATCTTTATTTATCACAGAGGATATTCATAATCAGCTCGAAGAAAGGGTTAATGATTCAAGCAACCCTTTCTTGGGGTATTGGGATGCACAAAAGTGGATCAAAGAAGAATACGGTATAGAAATAAAATACCACACACTCCGTCAATACATGATCAAACATTTTAAGACAAAACTTAAGGTGCCGAGAAAATCTCATGTCAATAAAGACGAACAGGCTACTGAAGCCTTTTTTAAAACTGCCCCTCACATTCAATCAGATTAGAACCAATCTTAATAAAAATAACTATAGTTCTGTCAATTTGTATTATCAAGACGAAAGTAGATTCGGCTTGTTGACCCATATAGGAAAATGTATTACGGCAAAGGGAGTCAGGCCAGTAATAGGTTATCAACACAAATTCTCAACTACCTATCTCTATGGCAGCTATTCTCCAATTACAGGAGATTCTTTTGTTTGGGAAATTAACGGAACAACTTGTAAAATCTTTCAACAATACCTTATGGAGTTTTCAAAACATAAACCGAATGAATACAAAATCGTTATCATTGATAATGCACGTTTTCATTCGACCAAAGATGTGGTTATTCCAGACAATATATTTTTGCTTAACATACCACCGTATACTCCTGAATTAAACCCATGTGAACAAATTTGGCAACACCTCAAAAAACATTACAAAAATCAGGTATTTAAAGATATGCAACAGTTAAGACAGTGGCTTTGGGATATGGTTACAAAAATGACACCTGATACTATCAAATCCATTACTTCAAACAAACATTATATGAAAATATTTAATGCGGCATTTTGTTGTTAAAATGGTATTACTTAAACTCTAATCTCAATCAAAAAAGGCTACAGATTTAAATTTGTAGCCTTTTATTTTTTTCAAACTATTCAATTAAATATGAATCACCTCATCATAAGCTGCAGCTGCTGCCTCCATAATTGCTTCCGACATAGTTGGATGCGGATGAACTGATTTAATCATTTCTTGTCCTGTTGTTTCAAGTTTTTTAGCAACAACTAATTCTGCGATCATCTCAGTTACATTAGCACCAATTAAATGAGCGCCAAGTAACTCTCCATACTTAGCGTCAAAAATAAGTTTCACAAAACCATCTTTATGTCCTGCAGCACTTGCTTTACCTGATGCTGTAAATGGAAATTTTCCAATTTTTAGCTCATAACCAGCTCCCTTAGCAGCTTTTTCTGTCATCCCAACAGAAGCTACCTCTGGTGAAGTATATGTACAAGCCGGTATATTTCCGTAGTCAATAGGTTCTGGATGATGACCAGCTATTTTCTCCACACAAGTAATCGCCTCTGCTGAAGCTACATGAGCTAACGCCTGTCCCGATACAATATCACCAATTGCATAAACTCCATCAACGGATGTTCGATAAAATTCATCCACCTTTATTCTTCCTTTCTCAACCTCAACTCCAACATCTTCCAAGCCTATCCCTTCTATGTTAGGAGTAATACCAACTGCAGAAAGTACTACATCTGCTTCGTGCGTTTCTTCGCCTTTTTTAGTCTTTATAACTGCTTTTACCTTATCTCCACTTGTATCAAGGCTTAGTACTTCAGACGAAACCATCACATTTATTTTCGCTTTTTTAAATGATCGCCCTAGTTGTTTTGATACTTCTTCATCTTCTAACGGTACAACATTTGGTAAATATTCTACTAAAGTAACTTTTGTTCCAATAGAGTTATAGAAATAAGCAAACTCACTTCCAATGGCACCAGATCCAACAACAATCATCGACTCTGGCTTCTTTTCTAAGGTTAATGCTTTTCTATAACCAATTACTTTTTTCCCATCTTGAGGTAGATTAGGTAATTCTCGGCTCCTGGCTCCTGTTGCTAAAAGTGTGTTCTTTGTTGATATTTCAACAACACTTCCATCATCTTTTTTAACCTCAACAGTTTTGTTATCTTTCAATTTTCCAAAACCATTTATAACGTCAACCTTGTTTTTCTTTAATAAAAATTGAATACCAAGACTCATACCGTTCGCTACATCCCTACTTCTTTTTACCATAGCCTCAAAATCTGCTATAGTTTCTCCTTCCACTTTTATTCCATAATCTTCGGCATGCTTAATATATTCAAAAACAGATGCACTTTTTAACAATGATTTAGTGGGAATACATCCCCAGTTTAGGCATATCCCCCCAAGTTCTGCCTTTTCTACAACTGCAACTTTTAAACCTAATTGCGAAGCTCTTATAGCCCCCACGTAACCACCAGGGCCACTTCCTATTACTATTAAATCGTATTGCATAACAAAGTATATGATTGCTTATAATTAAATTCTCCTTAAGTTATAGCTAATTAACAGGCACTCTTAATAAAATAATGTGTGCAACGTTAAATTAACAATACTCATAAAAAAAGGTTGCGACAAATATTAATTGTTTTTAAACAACCTAAAGTAAACCATAAAGATGTGCTTAACAAGAAATAATAAAAATGATTTTACTCAAAAAAAAATAACAGTAACATTTTTAATTCAAGTTTCGTTATAAGCTAACAAACACAGGACAAAGTACGATTTTACAATACCTCTGCGTTAATAAGATGTTAATTCATCCTAGCATTTTTTATAGACAAACTAGTTTTATTAGATTTGTATCAGAATTTACACTTTGACAACTTTAAACCAAAAAGACAGAATAAAATATAAGTTTACCATGAAAAAAATAGTTTTAACATTAGTAGTATTTATTTGTGTGATTTCCGTATGGGCTCAGCATTCAAAACCTACTTTTTCGTTTGATAAGAAAATACATAATTTTGGAACAATTAAAGAAGAAAAGGGAAAGGTAGCACACGATTTTTCTTTTACAAATACAGGAAGTTTACCCTTAGTTATTCATAATGTTAAAGCATCTTGTGGTTGTACATCTCCTGAATGGACCAGACAACCTATTCCTCCTGGGGGTAAAGGATTTATAAAGACTACTTTTGATCCTAAAAACCGTCCTGGTAATTTTAACAAAACTGTTACTGTTACTGCAAATACTGTTACACCTAATACTGTTTTAAGAATAACCGGAAATGTTACTCCTCGTCCTAAAACTGTTGAGGACATTTACCCAAGAACTGTTGGCCCATTGAGACTTAAATCAACACATATTAGTTTCACAAGGATTCAACCAAATGATAAAAAAAGCGAAGTTGTTGAATTAATAAACGATTCGGACAAGCCGATTTCCATAGATTTTGATAGAGTACCTAAGCACATTGCATTAAAGGTAATTCCACAAGTATTACAACCTGGAGAAAAAGGTAAAATATCTGCCACTTATAATGCTGCTGTAAAAAATGACTGGGGCTTTGTTTATGATCAAATCTTCTTAAAACTAAATGGAGAAACAAATTATAAGCATAGAATTAGTGTAAACGCAAATATTCAAGAAGATTTTGCCAGCTGGAGCAAAGAACAAAAAGCAAATGCTGCTAAAATAAAGGTAGATAATAAAGTATTTGACTTTGGAGAAATTTCTCAAGGACAAAAGGTTTCACATAAGTTTTACATTACCAATACAGGAAAATCTGATTTAATAATCAGAAAAGTAAAAGCTTCGTGCGGATGTACTGCAATTAAACCAGAAAAAACAACCATTGCTCCTGGAGAATCAACTTTTGTTTCGGCAGAATTTAATTCTGCAGGTAAAAGTGGACGTCAAAATAAATCTGTAACAGTTATTACCAACGATCCTTTGGGTAGTAATATTTTATTAAGAATTCAAGGTACTGTTAAAACATCTCAAAATAAAGGATAAAACTTTTAATAATATAACCTTAAACGGAATACTATTTACTAATGGTGTTCCGTTTTTTCTTTTTATTAATATTGTCAACAATAAAGTGTAAATTCGCATCAAATAATATTCAATTTTAAAAATGCTTAACGACGATCACCATCATATTGAAAACGATCCAAATTATAAAAATCTAATAGTCAATAAAGGTGTTGAAAATGCTCAAACGGTAAATAAAGATGCAGCCCAACGCTTTTTAAAGAAGAAAAGAAAATTACCTACTCCTGATGAGTTTTTTGATGGCATCAGAAAAGGTGATATTACGTTGTTAAGTCAGGCAGTAACCTTAATTGAAAGTTCTCGCTCCGACCATCAAACATTAGCTCAACAAATAATTGAAAAATGTTTACCCTATTCGGGAAATTCGATTAGGTTAGGAATAACAGGTGTTCCCGGAGCTGGAAAAAGTACAACAATTGAAGCCTTAGGTCTGCACATAATCAAGCAAGGAGGAAAACTTGCTGTATTAGCAATAGACCCATCGAGCGAAAGATCTAAAGGAAGTATTCTTGGTGATAAAACCCGAATGGAGCAATTATCCAGTGAAACAAATGCTTATATTCGCCCTTCTCCTTCTGCAGGTTCATTAGGTGGTGTTGCTCGAAAAACACGTGAAACCATTATTTTATGCGAAGCAGCTGGATTTGACACTATATTTATTGAGACAGTTGGTGTAGGTCAATCAGAAACAGCTGTACATTCAATGGTTGATTTCTTTTTATTAATAATGCTTGCTGGAGCAGGAGATGAACTTCAAGGTATTAAAAGGGGTATTATGGAAATGGCTGATGCAATTGCAATTAACAAAGCCGATGGAAATAATGTACAACGTGCTAATATAGCTAAAAATGAGTACACAAGTGCTCTTCATCTTTTCCCTCCAACTCAATCAGGATGGATCCCAAGAGTTGAGACGTGTTCTGCAATAGAAAATACTGGAATATGTGAAATATGGGATATGGTGAAAGAATATGTTGATAAAACCAATAAAAATGGATACTTTTCGCACCGCAGAAATGAACAGTCTCAATATTGGATGTTTGAAACAATAAATGAAAAATTAAAATCTAGTTTTTATAATAATCCATATATATCCGAACTAACTAAAAAACTAAAAGACAAAGTTTTAAAAGAAGAAATAAGTTCTTTTACTGCTGCACAGGAACTTTTAAACAAATATTTTGAGAAAATAAATCAATAAATAATTATCTGGCTATTTAAATTTTAGCCCATATTCAAAAACTAACACACCATGAAAAACTTATTTTTAGTGGTAATAATTGCCACTTTTTTTGCTGCCTGTCAACAAAGTTCTTTTAATATTAATGGAACAATTGAGGGTGTAACCGAGGGGAAAGCTATCTTAAAGAAAATTGTTGATGGAAATCCAGAAGCATTGGACACATCTGAAATTGTTAGTGGTAAATTCACATTTACCGGAAGTGTTGAAGAACCTGAACTTTATTTAATCTTTGTTGAAAAAGTAAACTCACCAATTGTATTTTTTGGAGAAAATTCTAACATTACCATTGAAGCATCTCCTGAAAAAATGCAAGAAGCAATCATAACTGGTTCACCAATTACCGACATTTATAACAATTTCATTAAAGAAATCCCTGGAAAAGATCGTTTAAACGAAATTAATACAGAATTTCAAAGAGCTAGAGCTAATGGCAGTAAAGAGGAGATGAATGCCTTAAGAAGTGAAGTAAATGAGTTGATGGAAGAACAAAAAGCTTACTATCTTGACTTTATAAAAAATAATACTACTAATGTAGTAGGTGCACAAATGGCGCTTCAAGCTTCAAGGGAATTTAACGCAGATGAATTTAGAGAACTTGTTAATCAGTTTGAGGCAAATTTAGGTGAAAGCAAGTATGTTGCTAATCTTAAAAAAGTACTAGAACCTATTGAAAAGGCAGAAGAAGCTGAAAAAGCAACTGCTGTAGGGGCTGTTGCACCGGATTTTACTTTAGAATCCGTAAACGGCAAAAACATAACTCTCTCATCTCTAAGAGGTAAATATCTTTTAGTTGATTTTTGGGCATCATGGTGTAAACCTTGTCGCGCAGAAAATCCAAATGTTGTTAAAGCTTACCAGGAATTTTCTTCTAAAGGATTCACAGTTTTAAGTGTATCATTAGATAAAGATTCTGCTAAATGGAAAAAAGCTATCGTAGATGACAATTTAACTTGGACTCAGGTTATTGATGGCAAAGGTGATATTGCTTCTACATACGGTGTAACTGGTATTCCATTTACCTTGCTACTTGATAAAGAAGGTAAAATTATTGCTAAAAACCTTAGAGGAGTTGCTCTAGAAGAAAAACTTAGAGAGCTTCTAAATTAAAATATCAAATTGAATCAATACTTAAAGGCATCTTAATGAGATGCCTTTTTTAATTTACATATGCTATCAGTGAACAAATTCAGAAGTGGAATTGCAACAACAAAATTTTCACCTTTTATTTCTGGATGATGATAGTGTGAATGCATTTTTTACTTCAGTTTTAAGGATTTTATGCAATCAAGTGATTAAATGTTTGATTTAACCTACCTTTAAATCATAATTGTATATTTGCACCAAGTTAATACAAACATATTATGGACTTGAAGCAAACTATTAAAGAATTATCGAAGAAATACTATCCCGAAACTATTAATATTCGTAGACATATTCATGAAAACCCGGAACTTTCTTTTGAGGAATTTAATACTTCAAGCTACATATGTTCAAAGTTAGATGAGTATAACATACCATATAAATCAGGTTATGTAAAAACAGGTATAATTGGTATTATAAAAGGAAAGAATCCTGATAAAAAAGTAATAGCATTGAGGGCAGATATGGATGCCCTTCCCATAGAAGAAAGTGAAAATAATCCAATCAAATCATGCAATAAAGGAGTAATGCATGCATGTGGGCACGATGCACACTCTGCTTCCTTGCTAGGAACAGCAAAAATTTTAAATGAACTAAAGGATAGATGGGAAGGAACTATTATGCTTATTTTCCAACCTGGTGAAGAAAAGTTTCCTGGTGGGGCTAAATTAATGATGAATGAAGGTGCTCTTGATTATCCCAAACCAGAAATAATAATTGGACAGCATGTTATGCCCGACATGGAAACTGGCGATGTGGGATTTAAAAGTGGTATGTACATGGCTTCCGGAGATGAAGTTTACTTAACTGTAAAAGGTAAAGGTGGTCATGCAGCTATGCCTCACACCTTAACAGACACAGTTTTAGTAGCCTCACATATAATAGTTTCTTTACAACAAATTGTTAGTAGAATAGTACCTGCTGACATTCCGACTGTTTTGTCATTTGGTAAGGTAATTGCTAATGGTGCTACCAATATTATTCCTGAAAAAGTTGAGATTGCTGGAACATTACGTACAATGAACGAAGAATGGAGGGAGAAAATAAAATCCCACATTCGTAAGATTGCATCAGATGTTGCAGAAAGTATGGGTGCTACTTGCGAAGTTAAGATTAACGATGGTTATCCTGTTGTTACTAATGACGATTTGGTAACAGAGCAAGCTTTTTCTGCCGCACAAGAATATTTAGGAGAAAAGCATGTGCAAAAAATGAATATTAGAATGACGGCCGAAGATTTTGGCTATTATACACAAAAATATCCAAGTACTTTTTATAGGTTTGGAGTAAAACAAGCTAATAATATTCATACAGGAGGGCTTCACACCCCTGGTTTTAATCTAAATGAATCATCATTAGAAACTTCTGTTGGATTAATGGCATATATTGCAATGCAAGTTTTAGGTCAATAAACACTTTTGTATCCATTAATCTTATTTAAAAACATTTCAAATTGGTTTTTATAGGCTTTTATTATTTTTATATAAAAAAAAAGAAAATACTTTTGTTACTATTAAATACTTATAAATTGTACGAAAATGGCATATGTAATTAACGAAGATTGTATCGCATGTGGATCATGCGTAGATGAATGTCCAGTAGAGGCTATCAGAGAAGGTGATATTTATGCAATTGATGCAGAATCTTGCACTGATTGTGGCACTTGTGCTGATGTTTGTCCAACAGAGGCAATTCATCCAGCATAGTTTCTATTGTAAGGAAATATTTAACCCTGCTATTTTAGCAGGGGTTTTTATTACTCTAAAAGATTACGGTCGATAATTAGACGCTGCTAATATTTTTCTTCCATCAGTTTCTTCCATTAACTTTTTGAGTGTAATACTTTTGTTTTTTCTCATATACGATTCTATAATTTTATATCCGATAAATTCTCCAGCTCGTGGGGCTGAGTTATTTCCAAAATTAGATGTAAATGGAGCATCTCCAGTATATTTCTGAATCAACATTCTATCTTCTTGGAACAAATGTTTCCACTCCACTAGTGAAGCCCACATATTTTCTTCATTTTTTTTGCACCATTTCATTTGGTCAGCAGAATAATCAAATAACAAAGTATCGGCAAGGTTTGGAAACATTCGATGTACAAAATATCTGATTTTTCCTTTATATACCATAGTATTAATTAAATCATCCACTTTATTATTATTCGCAAAATTTGTTAATGCAATAGCTCTTAAAACATCTGGTGCCATTTTTTCTTTTGTCATTCCTTTTCGCAAATATTTAGGAATGCCTAACCAAGAATAAAACTCGCATTCTTCTCCCAAATATTTTTCAATGCTTACTCCAATCCATTTTGAATCAACTGCAATAGATTGACTAAAGCCCGAAATCATTAAATAAATGTCAGGTTCCTTAAAATCAGGGAAGTAATATTTATAATGTTTAAAGCCCGATTCTAAATCTTCCTTAAATATTTTAAAACTGGGAAATACCTCTTTTGATTTTTCAAATATATCTTTATTAGCTTGATATGTAACAAAACCATGTAATTTTGATGGAAATATTTTATGTTCAGGATCTCCCAATTTAAGTATTCTATGACTATATGCTTTCATAAACTCTGGATACCTATTTACTAATTTTGGTGCCTCCTCTTCTATTTTAAGTGTATCTATTTTAATAAGCTCTTTATAAAAAGGAACAACATTTAAGTCAATATGTACATCACTTAAATCTGGATGTAATTTTTTATCTCTACACGATAAGATTCCTAACATTATTATTAAAAAAACGCAATACTTAAAAGATATGTACTTCATTTTACTAAGCTCTATTTAGTTTAATGTTTCAAACATAAATATTTTAGAATAAAAATCCTTAGTAAAACCTTGTATTACTATTTAATTTAAGCAAATACAATACATTTATTACTTTTGTCGCAAAACTGATCATTAAATGCTAAAGAAAATTGATGGTTTCATTATTGGTCTATTATGCATGATTATTCTAGCATATTGGTTCCCTGGAGTAGGAGGTAATATAATTAACTTGGAAACAATATGTAGTATTGGGGTATCAATAATTTTCTTTTTTTATGGCTTAAAACTTAGCCCACAAAAAATGAAACAAGGCCTCTCTAACTACAAACTGCATATATTGGTCCAAATCACTACCTTTATTATATTTCCTTTAATTGTTATTTGCTTACAACCATTATTCACCTCAAAAGAAACCCATATACTTTGGCTGGCTCTTTTTTTTATGGCTGCTTTACCTTCTACTGTTTCTTCATCGGTAGTAATGGTATCTATTGCCAAAGGAAATATTCCTGGAGCAATATTTAATGCAGGTTTATCTGGCTTAATGGGTATTATTATCACACCCCTTTGGATGGGAATATTTATGAGTACAACTAATAGTGATTTTGATTTAACAGGAAGTATAATCAACCTGATTTCAAAAATATTACTTCCCGTGATATTAGGTCTTGCTCTCAACAAATACTTTGGACATTTTGCACGTAAACAAAGTAAATATTTAACACTATTTGATAAAAGTATTATTTTGACAATCGTTTACAATAGTTTTAGTAAATCATTTACAGCTAACATATTTGACTCTATCAAATTAAAATTTCTATTACTTACCATTGTTTTAATAGCAATAATGTTTGTTACTATTTATGGTATTGTATTTGTAATTACTCTATGGCTAAATTTTTCACGAAAAGACAGGATTACTGCTCTTTTTTGTGGCTCTAAAAAATCATTAGTTCATGGCTCCGTAATAGCTAATGTATTGTTTAAAGGCATGGCTTATCAAGGAATTTTTATTGTACCTATAATGGTTTATCACTCATTACAATTAGTTGTTGTGAGTTTTATTGCCCAAAGGTTAAGCCGAAAAGAATAGTTATTTCAATAACTATTACTTGAAATTGACCGGAGATAAATTATTTTTGTTTTTTATTAAGTTTACAACATACTTAACTATTCAAATAATCATTTACCATGAAGAAAATAATCTCTTTTTTCGCGTTTTTGATAATAACAAATACTATAATATTTGCACAAACCTCATCAGGTAGAGAATCTGATTTTAGGTTTGCTTTTGTATTAAGTCCACAGGTTAGTTGGTTAAAATCTGATCATAGCGGAACAGATGGAAATGGAAATCTAATGGGCTATAATTTTGGTATTGAAATGGATAGGTTTTTTGCTAAAAATTATGCAATATCAACAGGTTTAACCATTAATACAACCGGAGGAAAACTAAGGTATAAAGATGGTGCTGATTTTGTAATTGGAGGTGAACCTACAACACTTGCCGAAAATTCGACCTTGGAATACCGGTTAAAATACATCGAAGTTCCTTTTAGAATTAAACTACAAACAAGTGATTTTCAACGAACCAGTTATTATGGTGTATTTGGATTATCTTCTCAGTTTAATATTAAGACCAATGATGGTTCAGGTAAAAATATTAATGATGAAGTACGCTTTTTTAACCTGGGTTATCAATTTGGTGGCGGTTTACAATACTCTGTTGGTGGAGATGCTTACCTGAAATTTGGAATAACCTATAATCAAGGTATTTCAGATATTACAGATAATGAAACCTTAGACGACAGGGTAATACTTAACAGACTTGTATTTAATTTTGGAATAATATTTTAACCTAAAGCGATTAAAATTAATACTGTTCTTGTAAATTTAATTCATGAAAATAGCACTGGCTCAATTAAACTACCATATTGGAAATTTCTTATCCAATACTCAAAAAATTATTAATGCAATTAATGAGGCTCAAAATAATAATTGCGAATTAATAGTTTTCTCAGAACTTGCAATTTGTGGTTATCCACCACTAGACTTGCTGGAAAGAGAAGAATTTGTTGAACAGTGTCTTTTTCAAATTGAAACAATTGCATCTCATTGCAAAAACATTACAGCAATTGTTGGATGTCCTAGTATAAACTCTGAATCTAAAGGTAAAAAGTTATTTAATTCGGCCTTTGTTTTAAATGATGGAGAAATAAAATCTGTGCATCACAAAACACTTTTACCAAATTATGATGTTTTTGATGAGTATAGATATTTTGAACCTAATAGCGAATTTAGCCTAATTGAATTAGGTGGAAAAAAAATTGCCCTCACTATATGTGAAGATTTATGGGACGAACAACCTGTTGCTAATTCTTTTGCTAAAAGCAAGTTGTATAAAAAATCTCCAATGAAGGAATTAAAACAGTTAGATCCAGATTTGGTGGTTAATATAGCTGCATCTCCTTTTTCGTATAATCAAGGACAAATCAGACAACAAATTATTACGCATAAAGCTGCTAAAAACAGCATACCTTTTGTTTACGTTAATCAAATTGGTGCCAATACCGAACTGGTTTTTGATGGAAGTTCGCTAGTTGCCAATAGTAAAGGAGAAATTGTGCTTCAGCTCAAATCATTTAATGAAGATTTGCAATATTTTGATCTTTCAGAATGTGAAAATGCTGAGATTATTCCTTCACGAACAAACAACAAATTGGAACTTATCCATGATGCGTTGGTTTTAGGAGTGAAAGACTATTTTGCAAAAATGGGATTTAAAAAGGCAACCCTTGGTCTTTCCGGTGGCATTGATTCTGCCGTAACAGTAGTTATTGCTGCCCGAGCTCTAGGTGCAGAAAATGTAAGGGTTCTCTTATTGCCTTCAAAATACTCATCAGACCATTCAATTAAAGATGCTGAAGATTTAGCTAAAAATTTGGGCATTCGTTATGATATTGTACCTATTAAAGATATTGTCAGTGGTTTTGACAATACGTTGGCTCCTCTTTTTAAAGATTTAGATCCTGATGTTACCGAAGAAAATATTCAAGCAAGAATTAGAGGTACATTGTTAATGGCCTTATCAAATAAATTTGGTCATATTTTATTAAATACTTCTAACAAGAGTGAGGCTGCCGTAGGTTACGGAACGTTATACGGAGATATGAATGGTGGTTTGTCTGTTTTAGGAGATGTTTATAAGACAGATGTTTTTGATTTAGCCAGATATATTAATAAAGATCAAGAAGTTATTCCTGAAAATACCATAGTTAAACCTCCTTCGGCAGAATTGCGTCCAGACCAAAAAGATAGCGACTCTTTACCTGATTATGATTTATTAGATCAAGTATTATTTAACTATATAGAAAAAAACGAATCTCCTCAGAAGATAATAGCCGCTGGCTTTGACGAAAATATTGTAAAAAAAGCTGTTAGAATGGTAAATATCAATGAATATAAACGTTTTCAAACCCCTCCAATTATTCGCGTTTCATCAAAAGCATTTGGATTAGGTAGAAGAATACCATTGGTTTCAAGATTTTAAAGCTTTAAAAATAACAGATAAATTAGTCCGAAATGCCCTAAATACTTGTATTAGTGGGGTGTTTTTCCTACTTTTGGTTTTCGTTTACATGTTGTAAAACATATTTTGAAATGCCAAGAAGAACAGAAACGTTTGAAATTAAAGAACCTAGCATCAAAGACATTACATTGTTATACGATGTTCTTACCGAGGAAGAGAAAGAAAGAGTACTAAAAAACCATAAAACAATTCATTACAAAAAAAATGATGTTATCTACCAAGAAGGTGAGATTCCTGATGGTTTGTTATGTCTGGGATCTGGAAAAGTAAAAGTTTACAAACTTGGATTTGGAGGCAGAGACCAAATTGTTCGGATGGCTAACCCTACTAGCTTTATTGGATACAGGGCTTTTTTTGCAGAAGGTCCACATGTTGCATCTGCCGTTGTAATTGAACCTTGCACTATATTTTACATTCCTAAACCCATTGTTTTTGAACTTTTAGAAAGCAACTATAAATTCAGTTTAAATATCATTCGCTCTCTTGCTCAAGAGCTTGGTTTTTCTAGATATAGAACCGTCACCTTAACACAGAAACACATCAGAGGCAGACTTGCAGAAAGCCTACTTGTATTGAAAGACATTTATGGATTAGAGGAAGATAATTTAACTCTAAATGTTTATTTATCACGCGAAGATCTGGCCAATTTTTCTAATATGACTACATCAAATGCCATACGTACTTTATCTACCTTTGTTAATGAGGAGGTTATTACTGTAGATGGTAGAATTATTAAAATTCTTGATGCAGAAAGACTTGAGAAAATATCAAAATTGGGATAAAAATTTCTTATCGTATTCTTTTTTAACCATTGATTTCCCTTTTGCAATGAGGACATATTTTTGATTCCGGCTTTGAGGTTTTGTCTATCTTACCAATAAGCCCTGCACTTATAATACCTGTTGGCAATGCAATTATACCAATACCTAGAATTGCAATTATGCTACTTAATATTTTTCCAATTGAAGTAACTGGATAAACATCTCCATATCCTACTGTTGTCAAAGTGGCAATTGCCCACCAAAAGGCTGCCAATATATTAGGAAACTGATCAGGCTGCACATCTCCTTCAATATAATACATTATGAATGAAGACATAAACAATACGATAAAGGTTACAAACCCAGTTACTATGAGTTCCGATTTCTTTTCCTTTATAACAGTCCATATTAAATTTAAAGAATTGTTATAACGATTAATTTTCAATATCCTGACAAACCTAAACAATCTTAAAATCCTTAAAAAACGAAAGTCTAAAGCAATAAAAATAGGTATGTAGAAAGGTAAAATTGCCAATAGGTCAATTAATCCATATCCTGAGAAAATAAATGTTAAGCGTGAAGTTATGTTATTTTTTGATGGGTATGTCAAATCCGAAATATAAATCCGTATCATATATTCAGCTGTAAAAACAACAATGGAAAAAACGTTAAATGCATTTAATAATGAACCATAATCTTCCCTTATCCCAGAAATTGAGTCAAGGATTATGGAGAATACACTTAAAACAATTAAAGACATAATAAAATAATCGAATACCTGATTCAATCTATTTCCATGATGTCCTTTTTCTACAATGTGAAATAGTTTAGTTTTTAGCATTTTTTATTAAGAGTTGATTAAACTTCCTAAACTTTTCTTCTGTGATTTGATTACTTATAATTGATAACTGAATTTACTCATAATAATAAACCCTCTTCACTCTTCTGCTTATTCCTGTAAAAATTTCGTAAGGAATTGTACACAGTGCATTGGACAGTTCACGCACTGAATATTCTGATCCAAAAATTTCAACCTCATCGCCCTCTTTGGCCATTAAGCCTGTAACATCAATCATACACATATCCATGCAAATATTACCTACAATTTGAGCTAACTGACCATTAACCATCATCTTCCCTACTCCATTTCCTAACCTCCTATTAAGTCCATCAGCATAACCCACTGGAATTATTGCAATCTCGGCATCATAAAATAATTTACCTTTCCGATTATAACCAATAGTTTCACTAGATTTCACAGATTTTATTTGAGAAATATATGATTTAAACCTGATTACATTTTTTAAATTCTGTTCTTCTATTGCACCAATACCGTACATACCAATTCCTAATCTAACCATATCGAATTGATCTTCTGGAAAGCGAAGAATTCCGGCTGAGTTTAAAATATGTTTAATAAATGAATACCCTAACTTTTCTTCCAACAACTGGGTAAAATTCTTAAAACTGGATATTTGAACTTTCGTAAACTCATCAAATTGAGCATCATCACTCCCTGCTAAATGAGAAAAAACGGATTTAATCCTAATTCCATTAGATGATACTAATCTATCAATCAACAGCTGTATATCATCTTCTACAAATCCCAAACGATACATTCCTGTATCAAACTTTATATGAACCGGATATTCTGATACTCCTTCTTTTTTTAGCAATTCAACAAATTCATCGAGAACTTTAAAACTATAAATCTCAGGTTCCAGTTGATGTTCTAACATCATTGGAAAGCTCCTGAATTCAGGATTCATAACTAAAATTGGTAATGAAATACCTGACTTACGAAGATCAACACCTTCATCGGCAAAAGCCACTCCCAAATAATCAACCTTTTGATGTTGAAGCAAATTGGCAATCTCAAATGAACCACTCCCATAACTAAATGCCTTTACCATCGCCAGAAGCTTGGTATTACTTTTTAGTTTAGAACGATAATAATTCAAGTTGTGCACTAATGCATTCAAGTTAATTTCTAAACTTGTGGTATGATGCTTTTTTTCTAATAAAGACGAAACTTTCTCAAATTCAAAATTCCTCGATCCTTTGATAAGAATTGCTTCGTTTTTAAACGAATTTTGCTTAAGGTTATAAAGTAAATCGCTGGTTGAACTATAAAATTCGGTTTCAATATTAAAAATAGAAGCATGAGACTGCAAAACGGTACCTACTCCTATTAACCTTGAAACATATTTTTGATTCATTAAATCATTAATATGCTTACATAGCATCTCATCATCCATCCCACTTTGATAAATATCCGATAAAATTAATGTTCGTCTATCTGTTTTATGCTTGCTTTGTTGTACCAAAAAATCTAATGACAATGACAGTGAAATAAGATCGGAATTATATGAATCGTTGATAATAATGCAATTATTTACCCCTTCCTTTAATTCCATTCTCATAGCTACTGGAACTAATTCCCTTACTTTTGCGGCTACATATTCTATATCGTAATTTAAAAGAAGTAATACAGAGATGCTATGCAGTGCATTTTCAAACGAAGCTTCATCTACAAAAGGTATTTGAACCTCAAAGTCTTGCTTTTTATATCTAAGTTCAACTTTTGTTGATGATGACTCTATTTTTCTATTTAACACCTGTAAAGTACAACCTTCACAATCTCCCCAACTAAACAATATTTTGTTTGAGTATACAGTTTCAATTTCACTTTTAACTAAATGTGAACCTGAATTGTAAACTATTGATTCTGCATTTTTGAAAAGTTTAATTTTCTCTTGTAATTTCTCTTTTTTTGACTTAAAATTTTCTTGATGAGCAGCTCCAATATTAGTTATAACACCAATTGTAGGTTCTATTATAGGCGTAATATTTTGCATTTCTCCTCTCATTGAAATGCCGGCCTCAAAAACAGCTAACTCCGCTGTGTCGTCTAATTGCCACACAGATAATGGTACTCCAATTTGACTATTATAACTCTTTGGAGAACGAACAATAATTTTTGACTTCCCTATTAATTGAGCAATCCATTCTTTAACAATTGTTTTACCATTACTACCTGTTATTCCAATTACCGGATAACTATATTGCGTTCTCTTTTTGGCTACTAGTTGTTGAAAAGATTTCAATGAATTCTCAACAACCATAAAGTTAGCTTCAGTTAAGTCGGTTGGAATTAAATAATTATCCTCTACCATAAAACACCTTACACCCTGTTGATATAAAGAAGGAATGTAATCGTGTCCATCGTGATTTTTTCCAGAAATAGCAATAAAAAAAGATTTTTCAGGAGATCCAACCGATCGACTATCCGTTACTACATTAGAAAAAGTAACATCTTTATTTATTATAACCCTGCATTTAATCCATTTGCTAACCTGTGAGAATACATATTCCTTTTTCATTATTTCTGCGCGTTAACTTTTGAATAGCATGTGCGACATAGAGGCTCATAATCAACCTTCTCTCCTAATAACACCAATTTTTCTTCCTTAGACAATCTATGCGAAAACTGAGCTAAATCTCCACACCTCATGCATATTGCATGAACTTTTGTTACATAATCTGCTATCGCCATTAAGTTGGGCATTGGACCAAAAGGATTTCCTTTAAAATCCATATCTAATCCGGCAATTATTACCCGAACGCCCTGATTTGCCAATTGCTGACAAACTTTCGTTAAACCCTGATCAAAAAACTGAGCCTCATCAATCCCAACTACATCAACGTTTCCTGTTAAAAGTAAGATATTACCTGAAGTTTCTACCGGTGTTGACACAATTGAATTGTCATCGTGTGAAACTACCTCATCCTCACTATACCTAACATCCACATGGGGTTTGAAAATTTCTACTCTCTGCTTAGCTATTTCAGCCCTCCTTAAACGCCTCAACAGTTCCTCTGTTTTACCTGAAAACATTGAACCTGCAATAACCTCAATCGATCCCTTACCTTCTTTATTGATTTTATTTTCTAAAAACATCCTACTTACATATATAATTAATATATAAAAACGTTATTTCCCAAGTGAAAAGTATTTGATACTATAATATCACTAACTTTGCAAAATAAGAAAAAGAGTTTGATTTGATAATATTATGGATAAAGAAACATTGCTCGAAATTATTATTAAAGACTTAGGAGAAATTGAATCATTAGTAAAATCGTTCCAAGGCAAAAAAACTATTTCACCTTCTTTTTTAAAGCTAACTGAAACTAAACTAACCAACGTTGTAGAGGAATTTAAGATGCTTAATGAGCTGAATAACGATCAGAACATTGCATCTTCTCCTAATACAACCGAGGATAATATACAAGTTAATATTCCAGAAAAAAAAGAGGTTGTTAAAGATATTTCCATAGAAAACAAACCATTAGAAAACTCTGACAAAAAAAATATAGAACCAAAAGAAATTAATACACAACCTGAAGTAGAAATTCAGCGTCATAAGGAAAAACCTAAAACAGAACCTATTGTTAAAGAAAATATATCAATAAAAGATAAAGCAACTGAAATAGAAGACGGTGCTAAAACAATAGGTGAATCTCTGATTGGAGATAAAAAATCGGTTAATGATATTATAGCTAATCAACAAGAATCCAATATTAAAAAAACATTAAAAGGTAAGCCTGTAAATGATTTAACAAAAGAATTGGGAATTAACGATAGATTTATGTTTCAGAGAGAACTATTTGAAGGGAACTCAAATATATTAAACCAAACCTTACAACAACTTAACGAAATGCCAAACTTTAAATCAGCTCAAACTTTTATTATGTCAAATTTCAACTGGGATAATGAACTTGAAGTAACCAAATCATTTTATAGCTATATAGAACGCAAATTCCATTAACTAATCATCAATTAAATAATTTTAAAACTAAACACATGCAATTCAAAAAATCTTTATTTTTTGTTATTACTTGCTTATTGTCCATTAACTGCTTTGCTCAGTCAAATTCTGAACCAATACTTATAAAAAAGTCGATGGGTACATATTTTGAGTTAAAAGGGGAAAAGCTAACACAAAGGGCGCTTAGCAATATTCTAAAATCAAATCCTGAAGCTTTTAAATACATGGAAAAAGCCAACAGCAACATGGTACCTGGAACTATTTTTAGTTTTGCAGGTGGATTCCTTGTAGGGTGGCCAATTGGTACTGCTATTGGAGGTAAAGAAGACCCAAATTGGGCTTTGGCTGGAATAGGAGCAGGTTTAATAGCAGTATCGATACCCTTTGCAATAGGTTATAACAAAAATGCAAAAAAAGCAGTTAACATTTATAATGAAGGATTAAAGCAAACTAGCTTAAATAGCACTCATTTAAACTTTTGTTTTACTGGGAATGGACTGGGACTTAAGTTAACTTTTTAAAAGATTACAATTTAAATATAAGTAGTTATTGGTATTTTAACAGCCCAGTTTGTAATTACCAATAACTACTTTTAATTTTATAAATGAGCAAATTATATATAGTACCAACTCCAATTGGAAATTTAGAAGATATTACACTTAGGGCGATTAAAGTGTTAAAGGAAGTGGATTTTATATTAGCTGAAGATACCCGAAAAACAAGTTTCCTTTTAAAACACTTACGAATTAATGCCAAAATGTTTTCTCACCATAAATTCAACGAGCACAAAACTACCGAAACAATTATTCAACGTTTACATGGTGGAGAAACCTGTGCATTGGTATCAGATGCAGGCACGCCCGCTATATCCGATCCGGGTTTTCTATTAGTAAAACATGCTATTGAAGAAGAAATAGAAGTTGAATGCCTTCCTGGTGCTACAGCACTTATACCTGCTTTAGTTAATTCAGGCTTACCCAACGACCGCTTCTGCTTTGAAGGATTTCTTCCTCAAAAAAAAGGTAGACAAAAACGATTGCAAGCCTTAGCCGAAGAAACCAGAACAATGGTTTTTTATGAATCACCATTCAGGTTGGTAAAAACTTTGGTTCAACTAGCCGAAGTATTAAGTGAAAACAGAAAAGCATCTGTTAGCAGGGAACTAACCAAACTCCACGAAGAAAATAAAAGAGGAACACTTAAAGAACTAGCTGAATACTTTAATACAAAAACGGTTAAAGGAGAAATAGTAATTGTTGTTGAAGGTAAAGATGACAAACAAACCAACAAGAAAGAAAATAAGTATTCAAAGACTATCAATAATGAAGAATAATGCTTAATATTGGGCATTGTATTGACAATCATTATTATTTAAAATACAACACATTATGACAAAAAAAATGATCTTACCGTTAGTTCTGTTTGTTTTTGCAGCATGCAACACATCTAAACAAAAAGAACTTGAACGACAAAACGATTCTTTAGTTTCCGTTGCCATTGAGCAACAGCAAATTACAAACGACCTTGTAAATACACTTGTAACCATTGATGAAAACCTGCAAGAGATTAAAGCTAAAGAAAATTTAATTGAGGTGAACATGGGTACTCCAGAGGGCAAATCACCTAATATTCAGAAAAGAATAAATGATGACATTAAAGATATTTATAGTTTAATGTTAGCTAATAAGGAAAAGATAGCCGAATTAGAGAAAAGATTAAAAAACTCTGGTTCGGACAATAAAAACTTAAACAATCTTGTTTCCAGATTAAACAGACAACTTAAAGAAAAAAGTGTTGAGATTATTAAATTAAACGAACAATTGGCTAACAAAAATATTCAAATTGAAAAATTGAACTTTACTGTTGAAGGAATGTCTGCCGTTATTGATTCGATAAGAACAGCCAATAAACAAACTGAGGCAACATTAGATTCTGCAACAGTTGAATTACACACCGCTTATTATGCTTTTGGAACTAAAAAGGAATTAAAAGAACATAAAATTATTTCTAATGAAGGGCTTCCTTTAATTGGTAAGCAAAAAATTTTAGACAAAGATTTTAACGAAGATTACTTTACGAAAATAGATATTAGAGATGTAGAAACTATTCCTTTATTTCGTCCTAAAGTAAAAATGTTAACCAGCCACCCTGAAAATTCATATGAGATAATTACAACAGAAGAGGAAACCAAAACGATTAAAATATTAGATAAAGAAGCTTTTTGGAGCATTTCTAAGTTTATGGTTGTACAAGTAAACTAGCGAAGTACTGAAATGTTTATTTAAATAAATATCAACTCCGCTTTTTTAGCGGAGTTTCTGTTTAAGAATTAAATGAAATAAAAAGTAGCGTCATGCAAAAATATACACACCTGTTTTTTGATTTAGACCATACTTTATGGGATTTTGAAACAAACTCTATTCTTACACTTGAAGAGTTATACCAAAAGTATAATTTAAGTGATGCTTTTAAAAGTTTTAATGAGTTTTACGAACGATACGAACAACATAACGACGAACTTTGGATTAAATACCGCGAAGGAAAAATAACTAAACAACAGCTAAACTTTAACCGGTTTTACACTCCATTTTCCGAAGTAGGTATTGTTAACGAAACTATTGCCAAAAACTTTGCACAAGATTATATAACTGTTAGTCCTACTAAAACAGTATTAATGCCGAATACAATAGAGGTATTAAAAACGTTAAAACAACGCTATACTTTGCATGTTATAACTAATGGTTTTAAAGAAGTACAATTCAAAAAACTTAAAAACTGTAATTTACAACAATATTTTTCTAAGATATTTGTATCTGAAACTATTGGTGCTTCAAAGCCTAAGCTTGCCTTTTTTGAGTATGCCATCAAAAGTGCCAACGCTAAAAAAAGAGAATGTTTAATTATTGGAGATAACCTGGAAACGGATATTGATGGCGCTATTAATTTTGGAATTGATTATGTATTTTTTAATCCCAATAAAATACAGCACAATCGTAATCTTATGCACGAAATATCAGACTTAAAACAGTTATTTTCAATTCTTGAATAACTTGAATTTTTTCTAACATTAAATTAATACAAAATCACTTTAACATAATGCTAAAAATACACGCAATAACATATAATCCCTGGCAAGAAAACACCTACATCATAGCAGGAGAAAACGGAAAATGTATTATTGTTGACCCAGGATGTTTTTCTGATGATGAAAAACATCATTTAGTGTCTTTTTTAGATGATCATCAATTAAATCCTACAAGACTTTTAAATACACACTTACATCTGGATCATGTTTTTGGTAATCATTTTGTTTGTGAACATTTTAATTTAGGTGCAGAAGCACACAAAGAAGATGAATTTTGGTTAGGCAAAACAGTTGAGTATGCTAAGCAATTTGGTTTTAACCTTACACAAAACCCACCTGCTTTAAAAGAATATCTAGAGCATGACCAAGTAATCGATTTTGAAGGATCAACTATTAAAATTATACATGTACCTGGTCATTCTCCAGGAGGCTTAGCACTTTATCTTGAAAAAGAGAATATTTTAATTGCAGGAGATATATTATTTCGTGAAAGTGTTGGTAGAGCTGATTTACCTGGTGGTGATTTTCCCACTCTAATATCCGGCATTAAAAAACATTTACTTTCATTGCCAGAAGATACTATAGTTTATTGCGGACATGGACCTTCAACCACTATAGGGCACGAAAAAACTTATAATTCCTTTATAAAATATGCTGAAAACTAGCATTATAAAGATCAAAACCTTATCCGCTCTTGTGCTATTTGTATGCTTAGGAATTAGTAGCAGTGCCCAACTAAAGGTTATGACATTTAATATCAGGTACGACAATCCTAATGATGGTGATGACACATGGAATTTAAGAAAAACAGAAGTAGTTAATTTACTCAGTTACTATTCTCCTGAAATAGTCGGCATTCAAGAGGGATTAAACCACCAAGTTGAGTATATAAACCAAAAGTTAGTAAATTATAAGTATGTAGGAGTTGGCAGAGATGATGGAAAAGAAAATGGCGAATATGCTGCGATTTTTTACGATAACAACAAATTTGAACTTTTAAAAACTCTTACTTTCTGGCTATCTGAAACTCCGCATAAAATTTCTGTTGGTTGGGACGCTTCAATGGAACGCATTTGCACGTATGGAGCCCTTAAATGCAACAACACCAAAGATACCATCCATGTTTTTAACTGTCATTACGACCATAAAGGTAAACTTGCCCGAATAAAATCCTCTGAATTAATACTTTCTAAAATATCAGAATTAGGTTTATCTGATAAAAAGGTAATTGTAATGGGCGATTTAAATGCATTACCTCAAAGCAAACCTATACAAGCTTTAACTAACGTTCTCGAGGATGGAGCAAAAACCTCAGAAAAGGCATTCTATGGGCCCAAAGGAACATTTAACTCTTTTGATCCTTGTAAAAGTTCAAATAGTAGAATTGATTATATTTTTACTAAAAATTTAAATGTTTTTAGTTACAGACACATCGACGACAAAAGAATTAATGGCAGATGCATCTCTGATCACTTGCCTGTGTTAATTGAATTATATAGTGAAGTAATCAAATCTCGATAATTTGTAAAATTTCCTCATCTCAAAACTGTTAAAAGAAACATATTGAGATGAGAAAATGAACTATATACAATAAAAAACCAACTTTCTACTTTTTAATAAACGTAAGTGTTTTATTTCCATTAATTCTAACCATATACATTCCTTTTGGAAGAGAGTCAACATTAATAAAACTGCTGTTAATATTTTCAATAAGCTTTTTTCCATACATATTATAAATAGCAATACTTGTGACTTCGTCCACACCACCTATATTAAGCATATCTATTGCAGGATTTGGGTAGCAATAAACATTTGTTTTATCTGTTTCCTGGGTAAACTCTGCTTCCTTAGTAAGAGTCGCATTTTTCATTACAGTTCCTGCAGAAGTTAATGACCATTGTACATTATTTCCTGTCCAACCTGAATTTCCAATTAGAACATCCCAACCTGATGATGAATTTGAATGTAGTTTTTTACCACTGGATTTATTAATAATAAAATCGTAAGTAGCATCCACTGAGTTTCGTGACCATCTTACGTAATCATTAGTTGTAGATTCTGAAGCAACTGAAACAGTTGAACCATCGTTAGAATATAATCGATTACCATCAGCAGCATTCTCTAAATAACTATATCCTGTTTCAGCATCTTTTAATATCCATTTAACATCGTCTCCACTATTACTAGCATTAACCAATGCTACATCCGATCCTGCAGATTGTAACCTTAAACCACTTCCTCTATGTGTGATATAAAAAGCATCATAAGATTGTGCATTTTCTGGTTCTACTTCTAGTTTTAACGTAGTTACTGCATGACCTGCTATATTTACAGTGATATCTGCCCTACGCGAATTGTAATTTACTACCTCGGTAGATGTAGCAGAATTATTATTCTCATCTGTTACCCATCTTTCATATCCAGTTATCATATAGTCATTTACACTTACAGCTACATTCTTAGAGTTAGCATCAATATTAGTTAAATGAAGGTAAACTGAATTTTCTCCCTGCTTGCGCATCACTAATACTCTTGTATTACCCATTCCCGATGTTGATTTTCCAACACGGTTACAGTTAGCTGGTTGAATAGATGTTATCTGCTTAAAAGCCCAATACATTTTTTTTGCATTAGGAGAATTACCACTTGTAACTTGTAATAAAGCAGCATTATTGTCCTTAGTATTATAATTTTGGAAAGCTAAAAATGCATTGATTCCTCCATTCATCCCAGCAGTATAACGTTGACATAAAGATAGTCCTGCACTAATAAAAGGATCTATTGTTCCATTTTCAACCTGACTATAAAGATCATCACCACTATGTTCTTTACCTGTTTGTTCACTGTTGTAAAATGGCTTTCCTTCAATTATATCATAAATATCTTTATACAAGCTTTTGATCCATCCTTTGTTATATCCATGTGTAGTTACAATATCAAGATTATTCCAAGCTGCAGTTAAATCATTTTTAAAACCATTTATCCAATATGGACATTGCTCAACTCCCCAAGTTCCTGGTCCAGCAATTTCAGGCATTGGAACACCATTAGGATTTGACGATGATGTATTTATAATATCACGTAAAATAGGTACAGCATAAGCATACACTTTACCCTTACTTAAAACTTTTGATTCACCCCCAGGTTCGTTTAATAATTCCAACACTGTTACCGGAACATCTCTATCATGATATGCCTCAAGAATATCGAAATACCTGTTAGCAATAATATCGTAAATACCTTGCTCATCAGCATCAATTCTATCTTGATACATCTCAGAAATCTGATTTACGCATATCATCATTTCAATATCAGATTTATACGCTCTCAGATCATGAAAAAACTCTGCTCTCTCATCGTAATAATCTGGTCTGTCATCAGGATGATTCTTTCCATCATAAGATTTTAAGTATTTATAATGCAAATCGTTTGCTAACCATCGACAAATTTGCTGTTGATCAGTTTCTGAATTGTCGAAATACTTTTCGAAATAATTTCCAACAGACGCTCCAACACCTATAAACTCTTGTTTATAATTATCGGCTTTAATAGTTATAGATTGAGAAGAACCAATCTGTACTATCATAAAAAACAACAGGGTTAGTTTGATTTGGATAAAATACTTTTTCATAACGCTAATTTTTAAGGGTTTAAAAATGTACCCCTAAATTATCTAAACAAATGTTAAAATATTATAATGCTATGGTCGAATTATCTCAATTCACTTATGATATTTATTACAATTAATTTAAATATACCACCATACCAATTTTACCATAATCAAACTATAAAATTTTAAAATCATTAGATTACAATGGGTAGACAACTGAACATTAGTGGGAGTTTATAGAAATATGGACTAAAATAGTAATGATAAAAAATTTATAATTTTTGAATTAAATTTTATAAGTCATATTCCTGTTATAAGCAGAAAAATATACTTTATCTATTCATCCATTTTTTAAACTTTGGAGTTTTTTCTGTCGATATAATTACTTCGAATGGAAGTTCTGGTTCTATATTTAATTTAAGTTTACTTTTAGAGTATACCACAGCATCATTAATAGCCTGAATATGAACAATACATTTTCTGTTCGCCCTAAAAAAAATATTTGGATCAAGCTTAGCATCTAGCTGTTCTAGTGTACTTGATAAATCGTAAGAGTGACCATCGAACGTAGTTATAAAAACTGATTTATTCTCGGCATAAAATGATGCTATTTCATTCACTTTAATAGCTTTAATTTTATCGCGAAATTGAACCATAAAGCGTTCCTGATATTCCTTCTTATTTAAAGACGATCTGATTATTTGGTTAAGTTCCTGGTAATTAATATTGCTTTGGGGTTCTTTTACTAAGTAAACACGCCTGAACTTGGCTATTGCTTGTTGCAAGCGTTCTTTTTCAAATGGTTTTAGTAGATAATCTACACTAACTTGTTGAAATGCCTCAATAGCATATTGATTAAATGCTGTTGTAAAAATAATGGGAGTATCCACTTCAATCTGGTCAAAAATGCCAAAGCTGTTTCCATCAGACAGATGTATATCAAGGAATATTAAATCAACCTGGTTTTCTTTCAAAAAACCTACTGTTTGTTGTACCGAATCCAATATGTCTAACACCTCAAAATCGGGTGCTATTTGACTAACCAACGTATTAAGCTTACGAGCCGATGGCATTTCATCTTCAACTATTAGTACTTTAATCATGTTTAGGCGAAATTAAGTTTATGGAAACAGTATAATGACTTTCATCGATAGTTATCTCTGGCTCATCTATATTTAAAAGCTCGCATTTTTCACAAATATTAGATTGCCCCACATGTGTTGAATCGGTAAGAGGTTTCTCCCTTTTTTGTAAATTGTTTTTTACCACAAGACTATCATCTTGCACAAATATTTCTATAAATAAAGGATGTGTTCTGGAAGTCATATTATGCTTAATGGCATTTTCAACCAACACCTGCAACGTAAGCGGAGAAATTTGCATTTCGTTCTTATCTTCCTCTATTTGAATATTGTAATCAAATCCTTCTTCAAATCTAAATTTATATAAAAGCAAGTAACTTTTTATAAACTCGATCTCCTCTTCTAACGAAACCAAATCCCTATTATTAATTGATAATACATACCGATAAACCTGTGCAAATTTTTGAATGAACTTATCGGCCTTTTCTACATCTTCATAAATTATGGATGAAAGCACACTTAGATTGTTAAATAAAAAGTGATGATCTAACTGAGACTTTAAAGCTCCATACTTCATTTTAAGGTGATGCTCTTCTATTTTGTGCAGCCTGGAAACCAATTTATTATGTTCATTTACAGCCAAAATAGACTCGATAATAACCAGGTATAATGAATTCATTGCAATAGGTATCACATACAGAAATCCCTTTCCTCCATCTGGCATTTTCATTGGGAATACTTGCATTTTTTCTAAATACAATACGAATAATATTCCTAAAAATGAAATAAATACAACAACACCTATATCAGCTAAAAGTCTTATAATCCATACATTACTCCATGGAATTTTCTTATTAAAAAAAGATACTGAAAAGTATAAAACTGTAACAGCTATTGATGCGTGTAATACAATAACAATAACCTTTTGAATGGGCATAAAATTTTTAATCTGATCAAATTTAGTATACCCAGTTAATAACATAAAAGCCATTGCTGTTGAAATAATCAAGAGAACTACAAATGGCACCATCAATATTTTTAGCTGACTGTTTTTCATTTAGTATTGTTATTAAGACATGAGAAGAACATCTCACTACTTCATCCTACTTCTTTTTAATTTTTACCTTTCCCTCCATTCTCCTTGTTGCTTTCTTCTTATTCCTTTATCTCATATCCACCAACTCACCCATTATACGCAACAAATTAAATTCAGCTACTTTAGCATCAAAACGAACATCGTTGTATTTATTGGCAACATTAAGCATGTTTTGTTGAGCTGTTCGAAACTCAATAGAGGTTACACGCCCAAGTTTAAACATTTCTTTTGTTTGCTCAAAATTTAGTTCGGCCTGAACTAAACTACTTTGTTGTAAATCAACTATTCTTTTTTTGTATGCATAATCAGTGTAAGCATTGGCAGCATCTCGCTCCAATTCCGATTTAATTTGCAGGGTTCGTTCTTTTTCGCTCAATACATTTAGCTTAGCATTTTTCTCGCGAGTTCGCTGCTGGTGTCCATTAAACACGTTAAAACGTAACGAAACACCACTGCTTATACCACTTGTCTTGTTATAAACATTATTTCCTTTGTTATACTCCGAACGATTATAGCCATATTGCCCGTAGGCTGATAAAGTAGGCATTTTACCTGCTTTAACCAGCTTTAAATCCATTTGTGTAATTTCTTCCTGTTTAAGCTGCGATTGTAAAAAGCTATTATGAACCATCGCTGCCTCTATCACTTGTTCTGAGGTAAAGGTTTTATCAAAACTAAAGGTTTCATCCACGCTATATGTCGAATTAACAGGAATTCCCAAAACCACATTCAGATTTTTAATAGCTGTAACATAAGCTTGCTCCGTGTTTAAGATTCGTGTACTATCACTGTTCATATCTACCTCGGCATTAAGTACATCCAATGTATTGGCCTGACCATATTTTTTTCTGTCAACAGCCTTTTGGTAACGCTCCCTGGATATCTGCATGGATTCTTTAGCCAATTTTAGATTTTGTTGTGCACTGCAAACTCCATAGTAACTTTGTACCACTTGTAACATGGTGCTTTCCATTTGTTGTTGAAAAACAATTTGCTGACGTTCGTCTAATTGCTTTAGCTTTTTGTATTGATACCTATTTCCAAAACCATCAAATAATGTATAATCTACTCGTGCTCCCCCGTTATATTGAGTTGTTTCTAAACCATTCAATTCATTTACCCCATTAAGAAGAGTTTCTGCCTCTGTATTGTTTACCGAAATACTGGCATCTCCACTTAAAGAAACGGAAGGAAGCAAACCTGCATTACCTATTTTATTATTGTTTTGTGCAGCTTGCAACTGGTTTTTAGCAATTTTTAAATCGTAGTTGTTTACAAGAGCTGTTTGAATGGCTTTATCTAGTGTTAGATTTTCTCCCAATTCCTGAGCTTTTAAAATTGGCAACCCTAATATAAACAGGGCTACCAGTATATGGATTCTAATTGTCATAATTTTTAGTTTTTTCTATTTTTACTTATTGCGTAAGATAGTTTTACACTAAATATATTTTATTATGATTGTATTTAATATTTTTAGTTATGATTATCACTCCTCCTCTTATATAAAGAAGAGAAATGATTTTACCTAATCAAAAATCCTATTTATTACTCCTCAATTTCACTATATTTCATTTCCTTAATCGCGTTCTCCACTTCTTCGTGTGTCATTTTTCGTCCTTTTATTAAGGATAAGGTATTTACACGCATGTTATTAGTGATTGTTAGCATAACCGGTAATAGCACCAAGGTAGTGGTAGTGGCCATTATCATACCATAGGCTAATGATAGTGCAACAGGAATTAAAAACCTGGCTTGCATACTGGTTTCTAAAACCATAGGAGCCATACCAACAACTGTTGTTAAAGTAGTTAACAAAATAGGTCTAAACCTGGATACTCCTGCATTAATCAAAGCCTCCCGGTATTTCATACCTTGTTTAAGATTAATGTTTAAAGCATTGATTAAAACAAGACTGTCATTAATCATCACCCCAACTAATGCAATCATTCCCATAATTGACATTAAACTAATATTCATTCCATGAATCCAATGACCTGCCACAATTCCTACAAAACTCAATGGAATAGTAATATAAACCAAAATACTTTGGGCTACCGATCGTAACGTTAAAATAACAATGGCCAACATTAATAATAATGCAACAGGAACAGCTATTTTAGCCGAATTAGCTACTTTATCTGTCTCTCTTTTCTGTCCATCGTAAATTGGTTTAACACCTGGATATTTTTCAAAGAGCGGATCTAATACTTCTTTTCTTAAATCGCGCATTACATCAGGTAATGAAGTATTGGGATCGGAAAGATTGGCTTCTAACTGAACCTCTCTTTCAAAGCTCAAGTGGCGAATATTTGAAACACCATTAACAGTTTTTAATGTGGCTAATTCTGTTAAAGGATAGGCAACACCATTACCCAATCTTATCTTCATGTTTTCCAATTGACCAATAGAACGCCTATTCTCAATATCATATCTTACCCAAATTTTAATTTCATCCTTACCTCGTTGAATTCTTTGAGCCTCTCGCCCGAAAAATGCATTTCGCACTTGAGTTATTACATCTCTATAGGTAACACCTAAACGCAATGCCTTTTCTTTTAATTTAATTTCAATTTCGCGGTTACCCACTGGTGCATTATCCGAGACATCAGATAATTCGGGTCTGTTTTTTAAGATGATTTTTAATTCTTCTTTGGCAGCTTGCAACTCCTCGTTATTATTACCTACCAGGCTCAATACAAACGGCTTCCCAAATGGACTAAAACCTTCGTATAATAAAGATTCGGCTCCTGGAATATCTCCTACCTTTTTCCGAATCTTGGAAATTAACTTATCGGTAGTTGAATTACGGTTTTCGGCATCAAGTAGCTGTACCATGATCATGGCTGAATGTCCGGTTCCTCTAAATTGTTGATATACTTTATCAATGATATCTTTATCCTCTACTCCTTCTTCTTTTAGTTCATCATTTACTTCCCAAATGGCGTTAAAAATTTTGTCCAACGACACTTGTGTAATATCATCTTCGGTACCAGCAGGCATAACCAAGGTAACACTAAAGTTATCTCCTTCAACTTGTGGAAAAAAAGTGAAGTTAACTATACGTGCTCTCACCAGACCTACTGACAAGATAAGCAATGCCAAAAAGATAGCTATTGTAACTGTACGATGACTAATGGCCCATTTGATAAATGGTTTATAATAGTTTTGTGCAAAATGAACTACTCCTTTCTCGGCCCATCCCATTTTCCTTTTCCACCACGAATTATCTCTATTGCTTAAAGCCTTAGAGTGAGAAAGGTGTGAGGGTAACAGAATTAAACCTTCAATAAGTGATACAAATAAAATTAGAATTACAATAATGGCAATGTCTTTAAACATATCGCCCATTCTACCATCGATAAATATAAATGACGAAAATGCAATTATGGTAGTGGTTACACCAGAAACTACTGCCGGCATTACTTCAAAAGTACCATCAATGGCTGCTTTAACACGTGATTTACCCATTGTCCAGTGGCGATAAACATTTTCGGCCACAACTATGGCATCATCCACCAGTATTCCTAATACAAGGATTAACCCGAACAACGAAAGCATATTGATAGTAACTGTGGTTACCTGCAACATAATAAACATACCAAATAAGGAAACAGGAATACCAATAGCTACCCAAAAGGCAATACGCGGATTTAAAAACAAGGATAAGAACAATAGCACAAGCAAAATTCCTAAACGACCGTTCCTAAATAGCAGGTCGATACGTTGGTTTAATAATACACTGGCATCCCTGTTAACTGTGGCATCCAGCAAATCTTGCTTTTCATTAAACTCATCGAGGTATTCTTTAATTGCATCGGTAGATTTTAAAATATCCTCGTTAAAAGTATTGTTAATAGTAAAAACAACTGCTTGCTTTCCGTTAAATAACACCTGCGAAGGAGTATCGGCCCACATATCTTTAATTTCAGCTACATCCTTTAAGCGAATAACTCCACCATTTGGTGTACTTCTTATTACAATATCTTCAATACCTTCGCTTTGATATTTTCTGTTACGAACACGAATAAAAAATTCCTCCTCACCATCTTTTACACTCCCCCCGGTAACAATTAAGTTGGTAGAAGATACTGCCCGGGCAATCTCCTCAAAGGTCATTTGGTAGGCCTCTAACTTTTGTTCGTTTAGTAAGATGGCTATCTCTTCGTTGGGATATCCTCCAATAGTTACCTTTGAAATACCAGGCATTTTTAACAGGTCGCTTTCAATTTCGCGAGCCGTACTTTTTAATTGGTTTAGGCTAACCTTTTTGTTATCCCTGGCTGTTATTACAAAGGAAATGGCAAAATTTACGTCATCGTGCTTATAAGTTACTACCGACTCAATATTAGCCGGAAAGGAAGCAATTCGCTCTACCTCGTTTTTAACCTTAATAAGCGCCTCGTCCATATCGGTACCTTTTTCCATTTCGATGGTAACCGTACCACTGTTTTCTCTGGAAACAGAAGTTACACGATCCATGTTTTCCAGTCCTTTTATATTTTCCTCTATTTTAAGAATGGCCCCTTCCTCCACTTCTTCGGGAGATGCGCCCGGATAAAGAATATCTACATAAATATTTCGTAGTGGAATATTAGGAAAAAAGTTCCGTTGCATATTCACCAGCGCAATTATTCCAAACAGGAAAATGATAACCATAATGAGGTTAACAGCCAGTGGAAACTTTATAAAATATGATATTATTTTTTTCATTGCATAATAGTATCTAGTATCAAGACACAAGTGTCAAGATTCTATTTATTTTAATTAAAAAACTGCTTAATGTTAACTGATTACTGTTAACCAAAAACTGTTAATTGTTCATTGTAACCGGCATTCCCTCGTAGGCATTTTTTATTACTGTAGAAAGCACTGGTTCTTTAGCTGTTAATCCTTCTACAATAGCTAAATCGCCCTGACGCATAAGTACGTTGACTTTTTTGCGCTGTAGTTTTCCTTCTTTTACTACAAATACCTGGTTTTGATCGTTAAGCATTTTACGTGGTAAACTGATAGCATTTTCGAATGGAGCCATGTTAATACGAGCTGTTAAAAACATACCTTCTTTTAAGCTCGAACTGGTGGTGCGGATAAATACTTTAACGCTTTGCGATAGTTCGTCAATATCACCACCTATACGAATTACTTTTCCGGTCCACTCTCCTTTAATCTCAGATGAAGTTAAGGTTGCTTCGGTTCCTGGTTTAATATCATTCATTGCAGTTAACGGTAGTGTTACTTCTAAATCGTAAACAGCAGGGTTGATAAAAGTACCTAACTCGGTTCCGGGACGAACGGCCTTACCTGCAACTACTCTAGATGAGGTAACAATTCCTTTAAAAGGTGCTTTAATGGTATACTTTTCAAACTTTTCCTCGGCAGATTGAATGTTAAAGTAGTTTGAATAAATGCCTCTTCCGCTTAAAAAGAATTTCTCTTGCGAATTATTGGCAACAGGCATAGCTGCTAGTTTATGATTAACTTCTAGTTGTAATACATATTCTCGCCAATCGTTGTAAGCTTCGGGATAATCCGATTTTAGGTCGGGTAAAATAGAGGTAACCAGTGTTATAAAGTCGCTTTTTTTAGCCAGTAGTGTCATTTTATATTCTTCGGCATCTACGGATAACATTACTTCTCCTTTGTTGTAGGTTTTACCTTCTTTAAATAATTGTGCCGACTCTAGTAACTGTCCGTCTACTTGCGAGAAAATCTCGAATCGTTCTACTGCTGTTATTTTTCCGGTTGAGGTTAGTTCGTAAGCTACTTCTCCTGTTTCGGGATATAAAACATCCACCAAAGTAGCTCTAGGGGCTAGGTTATCTACATTATTCTTACTTTCGGCTGGTAGTGATTTTACTACGAATAATGCCAATGCTATGATTAAAATAGCGGTTCCAATGGCAATGATTCTTTTCTTCATGGTTAATTATATTTTAGGTTTTTGCTTCGAATTATCGACAACAAAATTGAACCATTTAAAAAATACATGAAATTTTAAGGGAGTGAACAAGTAATTTTCGTAGATGAAACACAATTATTAATGACAAACGTTTTTGCTGTTATCAGTGAACAATGAGCAGTGAGCAGTCTCAGTAAACTGTTAGTAATTATCCTGTAAAAAAACAACTATCCTATAAGTTAAATGCTTTAATGTAGATACAATTTTCTAATATCTTCAATTGTTTTATAAGGTTTTGTTTATAAAAATCGTTCATTTTTTTCCCCCTTATAATATATAACGAATCTGAATTATAGTCATACTCAACTTCTCTAACAAATTTTCCAAATTGGTAATCGTAGACTGATAGTTTTATAACATTATCTTTAATCTCTCCTAATAGTATTATATCATTATATCCATTCCTAACTTTAATATATTTCCATTTTTCATTACTATTACGAATAACATATTGTACTTCACCTGTTTTTCCACAAAGAGCATAAATACTACTATTTATCACAAATACAATATTTGAACAACGGTAATCTACTTTTTTTCTTATATTATCTATCGCTATATCAAGATTTATACGCCAAGCGGGCTCAACATTATCTTTTCCAATCTTTATAAAATCTCTACTATTCTTATCGAATAGATAATTTACTGGTCCCTCTATTGGCTTTATACATTTGGGGTATCTAGCAATAAGGGTATCATAAATAAATTGATTATTCGATAAAATACTTAATACACCTTGAAGTTTTGTTAACTTACTCATGATTAAAGAACTTCGAGGCTTGTTTAACTCTGATATATACGTAATACTTGACAATCCTCTACCAACTCCTCTTTCATATATAGTTCCTAAACCATAAACCAATAAATCATTTGACATTTCTTGGTTTCCAAACCAAAAATAATAAGATGGTAAATGCCATTGCCCTACATATTCATAATCACCTTCACAACCTTTGTCATAACCTCCTAAACCCCAAAAGTTTATTTCTTTTAAAATGGAAGTAATCTTTTTAAATGAAGAATCCGGTAATATTCTAGTGCTTTTAAAATAAGCATCTCCAAAATAATCATACACTTCAAGCCTTTTATCTCCTTTTAGGCAATAATTGCTAGGGTTTACACTTAATGCTGATTCCAGAGAGGGCAATCTATACATTTCAAGAACATAATTAGAATCATTTTTAAGTTGAAAATGTTCAATAACATCTTTACCTTTTTCAATACCTAATAAAACACTGTCAACCTTATTGCAAGAATATCCAAACATTGCACTTTTCTTGTAATATTTTATTGCCTTATCTGCAGAATCGATGGCATTATAAAAATATCCTGCCATATAATTCAATTTTGCGGAATTAGGATGATATTGCAAGGCTCTTATTAAATAATCATTGGTAATAGAAATCAATCTATCATTATAAGGTAAATCATTAAACAACTTAGTAAGTTTATATAGATTGTACTCAAGACAATTAGGATATAACTCATTTATATATGAATCCAACAATTCAATTTCATTACTTCTTTGTTCCCACTTATTAGTATTGATAAAGTATTGATCCTTTTCTAACTTTTGTAGTTTAGTTAAAGCTTTTTCGCAACTCTTGTTTTCTTTTATATTAATTTTTGAGACAGATGTACAAGCCACAATTACTACTAATAGAGAAAATGTAACTATATCCTTCATATACATAATACTTTAAAATGTTTTTAAAATTCAAAAGTAGCTTTTTTAAAGTTTTAAAGTAAAGATTGTAGTTAAAGGAGTTAAATTGGTGTTGGGTGTTGGGTATTAAGTATCGGATTTTGGATAAATAACACATGCAAAGACTATACTTTCTCCTTTTTCCCTTCTCCGTTCTACCTAATTATATTACAATTAATTTGGAGTCATTTCTACTAGTGCAATGAGATAAAAAAAGCCCGATTCGAATTTGAACCAGGCTTTGAATTATATAATTCAACACAACACGTCTTTGGGGAAACTGTTTCGTTTCTGAAACTACTTTTTTATACCGTACTCCCCCATTAAAAGTTGATATTCGTTTATAAACGATGTGTTTCTTTTTATAAAAGAGGTATAATAAAAGATGAAACACAGGGTAAACACATTTAAGAAATCATTACTATAAAATCAAATTCTTTATAACAATAGATCGTTAGATTTTAGACAAAAGACAAAAGATCGATTTACAAGTCACTTAATATCTAATCTTTATGCACAAAATCACTTTATTCTCAATATATCAATTAATCAAGCATTTATAAAACTTTAGCGAACTATTATATAAATAAACATTCTTATTTGCTCAAGCCGCAAGGGCTCCTACTTTTTTCTACAGACAAAAAAGCAGGCAAAAAGTCCGCCGACTGCGCCACTCGCTTACCCACTATTTTCCTGCTGTTGAGACAGAAAGAACTCCCTAATGCTCAAACAGCTTTCAGTCTTTTCAACTTCAAGAAAAGTGGGTCCCAATCTACGTTGACGATGTCGGTTGCCCACCCTTCACCTTTCGAATTTTAAATACGCTTGTCGTGAAATGAAATACTATTAAAACAATCATCCATTATTTATTATATACCATTTGCTTAGATGCTACTTGTTTTCCGTTAATTGTATAAGTATAAAAATAAATACCTGCAGGCATTTGCATTCCTGCACTGTTTGTTCCATCCCACTTAACAGCATGTTTACCAGCCTCTCTTACCTCGTTGGTCAACACTTTTATTTGCTGACCATTAGTGTTATATACCATCAGTTTTACCTTTGCTCTTTGTTTTAGTGCAAACTTAATTTCGGTAGTGGTTTTAAACGGATTTGGAAAGTTTTGCTCAAGACCTCCATTAGCTTCTACAGCATTAATAGCGGTTGTCACATCTTTTTTAACACTCACCTCTACATTGCTATGGGCCTCTAAGTTTACATTTACATAGTAAATATCGTTACCATTTGATCTAATAACCTGTTTAAGATTTCCATTGTTAACAATATATTCGGTATTGCTTTGAGGCATTACAAATTTAACCAATGCATTTGCAAAAGGCTGGATGTGATTATTAGTTATTGTTGCAGTTAAATTATCTACTGTACCATTGTTTTCATCACTAAATGATATTTCAATATTTTGGCTACCACTATTTACATATAATGTATTTTCGGGTGATAGTGTTTTGTTGTTAACTCTAATAACACGATATGCCTGCTCTCCATCGCATACATTATCTGTACAAATGTTGTATGGATGGGTAAAATCATTGATATTTCTATGCGTATGCCCCCACAAAGCCATATCCACGCCTAAAGTTTCCAAATCTAAATCGTGGTTAAAATCGTAATGATAAAACAGAACCTTTGTTTTATCACCTGCCGAAACCAAATCGTTTTCTAACCAGGTTAATTGCGATGGTATAAAACCCTTGTCGCCATATACATCATGCATATATTTATCGTAATTATCCGAAGATTCTAATCCAACAAAATGCACATTCCCGTAATCAAAAGTATAATCGTTTACATAGTATTCTTCTTTAACCGGATAACCATTCTGCTGACGCCATCCAAAGAACCGCCACCACTCTTTACGTGCTGTTCCTTTTACAGGAGGTGTACCTTCCCACCCACCTAAATCATGGTTACCTGGAACAACATAAACGGGAACCTCAAACTTTTGCAAGGTCTCAACAGTTTTGGTATGATGACGCAGACATTCAAAATCCTCTAACTCACTCTCGTTAAGCAAGTCCCCGGTTAATAAAACAAACTCAGGATTAAGCAAGTTAATATCCTTAATTACTTCCTCTAAATCATCTATTTCGCTATGGTCTGTTTCATACCCCGGGTCCCTTCCCCAAAAGGTATGGCCAGGAAGATGCGTATCTGTAATTTGTATAAAATAGTAATCGGTTTTGTATTGGTCTATAACTTTTACCGAATTGGATACAACATCGTCTATATCCCCAGAGGCAGTTACTCTTAAATCATAAAGCTCAGCTTTGATTAATGCAGGAACATCAGCTTGTAATGTCCATTTATCTAAGTCGGGATTATAATCCGATTTAGTAATAGGTAAATCAACTATAATATCGTTATAAATAAGTTTTGCATCCCAATTGGTAGTATTGGCTGGAGCAAAACACTCAATATTCATGACTTCGCCGGGAGTTACAATTGTAGGAATATTTAAAAGCGGCCTTTGAACTACAGTAACTGTATCTGCCTGCGGTAAATCGCATGTTGTTAAGCCCAATGTAAGAAGTCCTGCCGAAGTATGATTTACTTGATTACCATTAATACTTGATGATCCAAATTGTAAATTCGCATCACCATCCATAATTGGTGTAAACTTAAGTTTAACCAATGTAGTGTTATCTGCAGATGCTGAATTACCGGTATAATTTAAACTAATATTGCCTGCTGCTGAATTATCTGTAACATTCCCGTTTTCAGAAACTGTTCCTGTTTTTTCATATCCGTTATAAGTTAGTTTATTCGAATCGTAGGTAATGTTTAGTTCATAACTGGTAAAAGCAGATGATTCATTTAATATATCCACTTTAACAGGCAATTCTAATGTTACATTTCCTTCCATGTAAGTATTCTCGGTATACAGAACAAAGGTATTATCTTCCGATTGAATATCTTCTCTATAGCGAGATACCAAGCACAATCCATAAAACTCTGATACCATTCCTTTTACCGAAGCCAATGGGTATCCAGTCAGCATTGGAAAGCCTTGTGTTTTTAAATTAAATATTGCCGATCTGTTAATACACTCTCCGCTCGTATCAGAAATATACCAGTTACCATATTCGTCATATCCTTCGGCAACTTCACAATTTTTAATTTCTACTAAAACACCTTCGTAAGCTTCGTTGCTTAACTCGTTTGCCAATATGGTGGTTGGCTCTGGCAAAGTGTTATTCGAACTCACTATTTCAAACGAGGTTAAGTCCTTAATTTCGGTATAACCCTTGTATTCTTTTACCAAGCCAGTAATTTTTATTTTATCACCTATTTGTGGACTATTAAAATTGTCGTAAATAAAAATACCATTCCATGCTCCTCCTTCGGGTGATGAAATAAAATATCGTCCTCCATTAAAGTTGTTAGCTGTTACAATACCTTCTATAGTAACTATTTCGTCTGCATATAACGATGGATATGTTCCATCTCCTTGCTCAGTAGTATATTGAATATTGTATATACTGGTTTGAGCGGTTAAAATAACTGGTAGTAAGTATAAAATAAATGTAAATAATGTTTTCATTTTCTGTTATTTATTATTAGTTAGTTGATTATACAATAGAATATTAGATTAAAGACAAAAGACTTATTTGCATGATGCTTAATATCAAATATTTAAACAAACTACCTATATCATCTCAATTATCTGTCATTTAATATCTTATGTAAAAAAATAACGAACTATTGTTATAGACTTTATTAAAATAAACCAATCGGTCAAATTTAAATATTTAATCAGTTAATAATTGTTTGTTTATATTAATTTTTATACACAGACTAACCAACTGAATAACTGAACCTTTAACACATAAAAAAAATTGACCTTAAGAAATTTAGAAGAAATTGATGGATTAATAATAAATTGTTAAATCAAGTTATTTTATTGATCATTAAACTCAAGCACAAAGGAGTATATTGTGATTTATTTTGTAAAGTTAGGCATATAACTACAGTAGACTGTTAGAATAAAGACAAAAGACATGAGACTGATTTGTATGAAGCTTAAAATCATATTTTAGCCCCAAAACACAATAATCCACTATCACACTGTCAATCTGAAATTTACAAGACACTAACAAATTATTAAATTAAATAATAATCCATTATAAAAAAGCCCGGTTCTAATTTGAACCAGGCTTTGAATTATATAATTCAACACAACACGTCTTTGGGGAAACTGTTTCGTTTCTGAAACTACTTTTTTATACCGTACTCCCCCATTAAAAGTTGATATTCGTTTATAAACGATGTGTTTCTTTTTATAAAAGGATGATTGCAGAGGATGAAGTAAACCAGTAATATAAACTTATCCATATCAACTCCCTCTCAATTTTATAAAAGGTTCCTTAATTAAGAATCATTTCTTCAATACCCTAACTGGTCTAAATCCAATTATAGGATTAGCATCTTTATATGCTTGTTGACTTTCTACCCTAACTTCGTAACCTGTATTATTCCAACTACCTCCCATAGCAATACCTCTTTCTTCAATCATTTCTGCTACATTTCCACATACATTATAAAGTCCATAAATATTTGGAGTAAACGATTTTATTGGCATTGTAATAGAACCTTGAGAGTTATTAGTTAATGTACTTTGGAGCTCTTCATCATTACATTTGTAATTACAAAGAAATTGTCCTTTTTTGCCCTTTAAATATGGTCCTCCCCATGAATATAAGCATTGTTCTATACCTCCTTTTGCTGCATAAACCCACTCTTCTTTAGTAGGTAATCTATACTTATAGTTTTTGCTCTTATCATTCTCTGTTAACCAATTGCAGTATAGTTGAGCAGCTTCAAAAGATATGTTCAAAACTGGATAATTACTATATGCTTTATCTGAATTATAGCTGTTTGCAATTGAGGCATATTGATCTCCTAGTATAACGTTCAATAATTAATGTATATATTAGTGTCAAATATTCACATTATGGCACACAGCAAAAAAGATAAATTGACTATAAATCCTGAAGAATTTGAGGTTTTAAAGTCTATTGGCACTAGTCGAACAGAATCATCATCAAAAGTTAATCGTTCAAGAATTATTATAGACTATTATTCGGGTATGACAGTTGCTGCCATAACACGAAAATACAATACCAATAGACCTCTTGTAGAAAGAACTATCCGTAAAGCATTAGCTTACGGAGCATTAGCAGCCCTGGATGATTTACCCAGAAGAGGTAGGCCTCCTGAAATTACTGATGATGCAAAAACTTGGGTCTTGTCCTTAGCGTGTGAGTCACCAACAAAATTTGGATATGCAGCAGAAACATGGACATACAGTGCTTTAGCCAAGCATATTAAAAAAGAATGCATTGAAGCTGGGTATGAATGTTTAAGAAATACGGGAAAAGGATTCTTAAACAGCGTCTTGTCAAAAAGTAATATTAAACCACATAAAATCAGTTATTATCTCGAAAAGAAAGATCCTGATTTTGATGAAAAAATGGCATCTGTATTACATGTATATAAAGAAGTTGCTTTAGTAAATGACAATAATGCTTGCAATTACAAGCACACAACAGTTTCACATGACGAAAAACCAGGCATTCAGGCAATTAAGAATATTGCGCCACAATTATTACCAGTACCCAATAAGCACAGCAATATTGGACGGGACTATGAGTACAAGCGCCTTGGTACAGTTAGCCTTTTAGCAGCTATTGATTTACACAATGGCATTGTCACACCTATGGTATGTGACAGACATCGAAGTTCTGAATTTATAGAGTTTTTGAAAAAGCTGAATACTCAATATCCCGAAGACTGGAAAATAAGGATAATACTTGACAATCACTCTTCTCATGTATCCAAAGAAACAAAGAAATATCTGTCAGAAATACCTAATAGATTTGAATTTGTATTTACCCCTAAACATGGATCATGGTTAAATATGATTGAGATGTTTTTCAGTAAAATAGCAAGGAGTTTTCTTCGAAACATTCGAGTAAAATCTAAAGAGGAGCTTGTTGAAAGAATATACAAAGGTATTGAAGAAATCAATCAAGAACCTGTTGTCTTCAAATGGAAATATAAATTGGATGAATTGTAATGTTATTTTTTGAACTAACTACTAGTTCGGTTACCCATTTACCATTTTGGATCTTACATATTTCGTAAGTCTCTAATTTTTCATTTTCCTTTAAGTAGTTAAGAAATTCGTTGTACTGCCAATTTGAAACCTCGTATTTAGCAATCCAATATGAATCCATTGCAATTGCCTTCCCATTTATTCTAGTACAACCTTCGGGTATAAGAATAAACTCATTGTGTTTATTCTTTTTTTTATCTGTTGTAAATCCAAATATTACGAATAATCCAACAATTAAATTCAAAAGAAAAAAAATCACTTTTATTTTCATTATGCAGAATTTTATGATTAAAACATAATATAATAACGAGTCTGACTTCCATAATATTGCCATTCTAAGCATGGAATATTGTTTTACAGAAACACTATTATACCACATCAAATCAATAGTTCCATTTCAAATTGATCAACTGTGTTCTTCAGGCCAATCTTATTTAGGTAATTTATTTTGCTTACTAATGCTTCATCAACATTATTAATTTTTATAGTTTCTGATATGCTTTGAATTCCGGAGAAAAGTCTTTCCCAACTTTCATTAGTTTGAATTAAGGTATCAAATTGAGGTATATAGCCGTTTTCGCTATTGATTATAAAAAAGGATTCTGGATTGTTATTATGTAAAACCTGGTAATATTCGTAACAACCTTTAACCACTGTTTCTTTTTGATTATCCCACGAATAATAATTCTGGTTAGGTAGGTCTCCCCATTTAACTTCTTCTTTATTTAACGCTTTAAGCTCATATGGAACGTTACCGTTAATCTTTATTTTACCATTAAAACATTTATAGCTTTTGACTATTTCAAAACCAGTGCTTTTATAAGAATTAATCGCAATTTCATTTTGTTTAATTACCTCAAGAGTACATTTTGTGATTCCATTTTTCTTTAAATCATTAAGTGCATATTGGTAAATAGATTTTACTATCTTTTGTCCTCTATACTCAGGAATTACACCTGTTCCGGTATTAAAGGCTATTAATTCTCCATTTCGTTTATCAATTGCATGAATAATAAATCCAACTAGTTTATCATCTTCAAACATTCCGTACGAAAGATTGAAATCAACCTTGGCCATTTCCCATCTTTTTCTGAAAAATTCTTTATCTGTTGGTAGTTCTACAAAGTAATTTTTAAATGCAGTAAAAAAGCAATCTATTACTTTGTCAAAATCTATGTCTTTAAGGTTTTTAACTTTCATTTTGCATTGGGTGTAACGGTGATTGTATGTACAATTTAAAAAATAGATATCTGTATTAGATGTTGTGCTTTATATTTACTCTATTTTAAACATACAAATCCCAATCAAGGGTTGAAAACACTCGAGTAAACACATGAAGCCCTTAGGGATTTCATCCCTAAAACCCTGACTTACTTTTCTTTTCTTGATAAAAGAAAGTAAGCAAAGAAATTATTTCATGATTATTTCTGCGTTCGGCAATATTCAAGCGAGCTTGATATTGCTCTCACTTATCGAAATAATTCAAGACTGTGCCTGCTTCGTTATAAAAACTACTATTCTTTTATCTAAATTGCTAAAAACTCGCACCTTCCTTCGTCAGGTACTCAAACAATACGCAATTTTACGATAAAACAATCTTGTTTTTATGCTCACCAGACAAGGTCAACGCTAAAACAAGACAGCAATTGTAAAATTATATATTTCAACTCTTGATTCGCATTACAAGTTAAAGTGCATAATTTACTCAATAAGAAACCCAATAATTTTAATCTTCCATCCATCCTTATGCCTTTTTATTAAGTATGTTTTACTATGACTCATGAAACTAATTTTGATTTTATAAGTATCTTTTTGCCAATTAACCTTAAACATTGGAGAAATATTTATTTCAAGAAATGAATTTGGAAAATCTTGTTTATAGTTTTTAAATTCCTTTTTGGAAACAATAACCAATCGTGAATCAACCGGATACATTTTTTGAATCTCAGAATCATCAGTAACTATTAAGTATGTTGGAATACTATCTGCATAATACTTTTGTTTTGATTTGGTATGAAAACTAATCAATGTGTCAGTATCATAAAAATAGTTCATTCGTCTAAGTACAAACTCATATATTGATGACTTTTCTGTAATTTCTCTATTAAACCTTGGATTTAAATCTAAATAATCACTTATTCCATCTTTATCGGTATCTACCGAATATGGATTTAACATCATTTTCCTTTCTACAATATCAGTAAGTCCATCGTTATCTGTATCCTTTGTGATTGAATCAAGTAAAAATTCAGTAACAATACCATCTTTAATAACTTCATATTCTGGTTTGGGATCATGATGATTTAATGGTGAAATCAATCGCAATAAAGAAGATTCAATTTGAAGAATGTTATTCTCTTTATATAAATCAAGTTTAGAATCCCATTTCAAATAAATAGGTGTATTTACTGATAATCCTGTATAATACTTTTTCCAATCTGTTTGATTTTTTATTGCAATCCAATAACCTTGCTCTCCCCATACAAAATCATCATATTTATTATCGGTATAAATAATATAACCTTTTGTTTCTATTGTATCCATCTTAACAATCCATGGTTGAGGAATACCTGCAATATTGTTAGGAATATAACTAGTATCGCTAAGCAAATCAATATTAAATAATGAATCCTGAAGTGGAGACCAATTGTAAATGCTCTTAAATTTAGTGTAATCTCCAACCTCTTTTATATTAATCTGAGGACGATTAAAATCTAATATTTTACAGGAGTCAATTGGGATAAATTCAGTCCATTTTCTTGTTTTGTAATAATTATCCTCTTCCTTAGACCTATATTTTTTATCTCTTTGAGCATTAATACAATTGGTTATAAATATTAATAATACTAATGTTATATATTTATTCAAATTCATTTCATTACCCCTCTATGATTTAAGATATCAATCTCTTGTTTGATATTATTAATGGCTCTTAATTCATATTTATCTGTAAAATATTCGGTATGAAATATATTTCCACTTAAGAACTTTCTTAAAACTTTCTCTCGTCCTTCTTTATATTGATCTTCAGGGTAATTTGAGTACTCATTCCTTACTCCCAACATATATTGCTCATATCTCTGCCACTCATATCCCAATATCGACATATCCGCATCTAATAAATAATTGGTATCGGTATCATTAGATTTAATATGATGTTTTGTTGCTAATATTTGTTCTACACAACTGTTAATTTGTTTCGATTCTATGTTTAGCAATTGTAACCTATCTTGAGCAATGTTAGCACTCCGAATTTCATCATCTCCTTTTAATGATCCATATATTACATCATGGTAGAAAACAGAAAATAAAACAGTATCCCAATTAATAATATTTGATTTAACATACTCCAATTCATTAATCATATTACCTATATGATCAAAGTTGTGATAACATCTGTTATTCTTACAATAAGATTGTTTCACTTCTGTCCATAACTTTAATATCAAATCCTCGTTTGAAGTGTAATTTGAAAGTAAATTGATGAATATCTTTTCTAAGTTCATTTTTCTGGCATACAATTTAATACATCATATTTCCCAAAATGACCTATATTAGATACTCTCTGATTTACAACAAGATAATTTTCTAATGACAAATATGGGATTATCGAATTGCAAGATACCTAAAAAAACAAAAAGTGATTTGAGTTCCTTCCCAAACCACTTTAATTCATTATTCTTATCAAGACTGTTTACTCCTTTTCTCGCTGATAATACGTTACAATACTAGCTTTGGCTAAGGTATTTTTCCATAAATAATATCCTACTGTTGGAGGGTTTGTGTTTTCATCAAGTCCAAGTTTGTCTGTTTTTAATGCGTACACGGTAATAACGTATTGGTGTATTCCATGTCCAACAGGAGGACAAGGTCCGCCATACCCTCTTGTACCATAATCGGTAATGCTTTGAATAGCACCTTTAGGAGTTAAGTTAAGTTCAATATTCCCAGCATTAGGTGCTAATTCTGTAATTTCAGCAGGAATATCAAATACTAACCAATGCCACCACCCACTTCCTGTTGGGGCATCAGGATCGTACATTGTTATGGCAAAACTTTTAGTTCCTTCTGGCGCATTTGTCCACGATAGTTGTGGAGATTTATTTTCTCCTGTACAGCCAAAACCGCTAAATTCTTGCGTTTTATTCGCTTGTCCTCCCAAATCAGTACTTGAAAGAGTAAAAGTTTGTGCTAAAATACTTGTTGATAAGGCAATCAATCCTAAAATTAAACTTGCTTTTTTCATGTGCTTAGTTTTTTTGATTTCTTGTTATTAATTGTATAGCAAATTTATATGTAAGTTGATGCTTACAAGGATAGGAGATAGTTCAAAAAATGTTGCTAAAAGCTCAAATATTTTGATGTTGTTTTGGAGTTGTTCCAAACTTAGCCTTGTATGCCTGAACAAAGCTCGATAGATTCTCATAACCTACTTCTAAATATATGTCAGAAGGTCTTTTTTGTTCCTCTTTTAACAAGCGGAATGCGTGTTCCAACCTTCTGTCTTGAAACCACTTTATTGGAGATATGGCATAATGTTTCTCAAATTCTCTTTTAAAGGAAGAAACACTCATATCGCATAAAAAAGCAAGTTCTTTTAATGTTAATTTATTCAACTGGTTACTCTCTACAGTTCGAATAAATTTTTGAGCTTGATCACCTCCATTTGTTATTAATGAAAAAAGAAAATCACTACCTTTTAACTCAACAAGATAGAGCATTATTTCTTCAAATTTTGTAGCAAGGATTTTTCTTTGAATGCTTTTCGACATTTTAGAAATATCGATTAAACTACTTACAAATCTCTTTATAAAATCGTCGTATTTAAATGAATATACAGAAGTATTCGTAGAGGATATATTGGGTTTTAATTCGAATTTTCTTATGAAATTTAAAACTGCTTCATTAGAGAATAAAAATAGTATACTTCTATATGAATTGTTGATATCAGAAAGCTTTTCCGTCATTAAGCAATGACCAGATTTCATTAATAAAAACTCTGTTCTATCAATAGAAAAGGAAGAACTCTCGGAAACAACTTCTTTTATTCCTTCACTTAAAAAACTAAAGGTGTTTTTTGAAAGAACAATCTGCTGCTTGGTAACTTCTTGTGTACTTCGGTAGTCGTAAACATCTACCATTAGAGAAGAATCTAACTCCAAGTCATCTGGTACAGTAAATATATCCATTTATAAAGATTAGTTATTCAAATGCCAATGTAAATTTTAAACGTATTTGAATTTTATCGCTTTACTTATTGATTGGGTACATTCTTTATTTGCACACCAGCTCCTCCAATCACTTTCCATTCGTTATCAAATAATTTCCAGGTTCTAATATATTTTATTTTTTCGTTAATGGCTTGTCCTAAATAATCTCCTTTTAAGTCAATAACAACAGAAACAATAGCACAATCATCAATTAAACTTATTTCTTGCTCGCTTTGTAAGATCTCAGCTATTTTTAAGTTCCCTGATTGTAGATTAGATAAATCTATTTCCTTTGTTACTGTTTGTCCTGTGGGAATAACAAACAATAAATCATCATGTAACATATCGTCTAGAGCTTTAATATCACTCGTTTTCATCGACTCTAAAAGTTTTTCTTCAAGCTCACTAATTAGTTTTTTGTCTATTACTTTCATTGTATGAAGTTTATATTCATTTGTAGTATGAAATACTTAATGGATTTATGTTAATCTCCCTTATATAATTAATTACAATAAATCTTGTTCATTACATGTAATCTCTCACAACATCATTACTCGGTTCGTTGCCACACTTTCTAAATTCTATATCATAGGCCCCATTAATAGTATTACATTTCTTGTAGTTTCTTTTCGTCTTTTTCCTGGGTAGCATAATAAACACCGCAAGCACCACAGTATAATCCACATACTGCAACTATATTCTTATTAAGCAACATACTGTTATTTATTTTCGTTTAGTATTTTATAATCTACAACAATATCAACATTACCTTTTAACATTGACCATACAGGACAATAAAGCTCCTCTGATTGCTGAATAACCTTATCCATTTCATTATTAGTTAAGTCATTCGATTGTATGTTTAATTCTATTTTAATGCTTTCGAAGCCTGTGGGATGTTCTGTTTTCCTATTTCCAATAGCAGAAACATTTGTACCTGTAATGGTTTTGCCCATTTTTCTTAAAAAGGCTAGTATAGTGCTTGCAACACACGAGGAAAGGCTAAGGAGTAATAACTCAAGCGAGGTATACCCCAGACCATCGCCAAGAGGTGGTATATAATCAATGGAGATAGGTTCATTTTTACCACTCACCCCATTGAAATGCAATTTGTCGTTTAAATTATTAAGAGATACTTCTAATACGTTTTTCACAACACAGCTATATTTATGTTCATTAGCCAAATTTAATGAATACATTAATAAAGCCTATTAATTTAAGATGACTTTTTACTGTTGTTTTGTTATAATTATTTAAGATAATTACGAATACAATATTCTAATCTCCAACCAAATACTCTTCAGGGTTATTTAAAATTTTTTGCAATGTTTCACCAAAACTATGTAAATGAAATGCATCCACTAAACGATGATCTACAGTAACTAGAATAGGTAGTTTTTTTAATATTTTATTTTCTAGCATTGTGGTTTGAATGCTATGAACATGAATTCTTAAAACGAACTTTGCAAAATATATTGGAGTTTTAGTAATACGAAATTTTGATTCTCCACCAAATGAAGTATTTGTAATTAATATATTTGAAAACAAACTTTTCTTTAAAAGCATCTGAAAGAATTTTTTCTCCCCCATTAATTTATTCAATCGATATTTCATTAAAATCTTTGAGGAAATATATTCTCTATAGCTTTTTTTTACACTATAATCATTCTTCAATCTCTCTTTCTCCTTTTCAAAATAATCAGAAATTTCTTCCAACAACATGTTTTGAGGATTTTGAATAATGAATGTTTTTAAAGCACTTGTTATATCTGTTTTGTCTACTAAAACAGCATTAACCAAATGTACATCTCCTAATAAATAAACCCTGTTTCTTAATATTACACTATTGAATAATGGGTTTTCTTTGAATGCTATTGCAAATACTTTATTCAATAAATGTGTGATGGTAACTTTTTCTGCCTTTTGTTTCCGATAATTATTTAGGAAATCCAAGGTAGAGTTTATATCGAGGTCGTATGTCACAGATAGAAATGGATCTGGAGATTGACTCCAAAAATTTATTTTAGATAATATGTGTAGACTTTCTTTTTTGGGGAGTTTTTCCCACTTTATTTTTTGCATTGTAAACAAATCACTATAATAACAAAGTTATTAATGTTTTACATCCTTTTTCATTGCTTCTACTCTTAATTCTTTAGGCATTTTTTCAATGGCATAGCGTAATGCTGTACGTGGCATAATTGCTTTTTTAGATAGCACATAATCAAATACTTCTTTTTGATAAGTTTGACTTGCTACTTTCAACATCCACCCATAACCTTTTTGAACCAAATCGTCTTTGTCGAGAAGAAGAATATCTGCTATTTCAAGAATATCTTTTAAAAACATTCCTTTTCGAGCTGGCAGAATCAATGTTACGGCAGAAGCTCTTTTAACCCAGCGTTCAGTTGATTTTGCCCATTTCTTTAATTCATCCACATATTCAGGATACATCATGATAAAAGTTCCAATAGTATGATTACATAACGTGTCGCAATCAGCCCAATTGTTTACATAGTTTTTAACCCAAAGCTCAAAAAATTTAAAATCAGAAGGTTCATATTTATCATGCAAAGAACTTGACCATATGCAAGCAACTACAGCTTCTTCAAGGTATCTCGATTTCCATAGCTCCTCACAAAGTTCAAAGATTTCTAGTTTGGAAAGCTCTTTTATTTGTTTATAAAACTCCTTACCAATTTTGCTGACTTCAGCCATCTTAACTCCATAAACTAAAGCCTCTTCCCCTTTTTTAAAAAAGTGTTTTGAAGAATCAAGCGTTTTACTATCCACACAATTTCTTAATGCTTGTCGAACTTTTATGATTACTTTTTCCTTCATTACATTTTTAATGTTACTTTACATGTTAGACCCGAGTTATTTTAATTATCATAAACATCGAAATCTGACTCCAACATTTCACTAGCAATTTATCAAAGAATTTTATAAAATTATATGTAAAATTCGGAAAAATCTGTCGTCTTGAAACTCCTCCACTTAATAAATATAATATTGGGTTTGTATGTTCTATACTTTCTATTTTTAGATTTGGAAACTTCTTAGAAAACATTTCTTTATCCCTCATAAATACAATCCATGGCAATGCTCCATTTGCCCCGGATAATGGACCTTCTATTGGGATATGCCAATCTCCTTTAGGGTTGAATGGTTCATGATGAAAGTTTTTATATATAAATCTACCCCAAATACTGTTTGCTGGTTCTATTAATATCATTTTTCCATTTTTCATCAATACCCTATCAACCTCCTGCAAAAATTTTTCACTATCCGGAATATGATGCATTGTATCTATCATAAATATTCCACCTACAGAATCTTTCTCAAATGGCATATCTAATGCCGAAAATGTCATATCGTTAGTAGGTAAGTCCAATACATCGGTACATATTATCTTTGGTTCAATCTCTTTTAAAAATCCACCTCCAGATCCAAGTTCTATTACTGTATCATTAGGTAATCCTTTTATTTCGTTTGTAAAAACCGAATACCAATCCTTATATAGTTGAAATAAGAATTTCTTATTCTTTATAATCTCCTTATGAATTAAAGTTCTCTCGGGAGAATCAAGGTCATGTTCTATTTTATATTTTATCATATTATTAACTACATATAATATTTACCATGATAGCTTACAATATATTATAAGCTATGTTTCATTGTCAGTAATTCTATTTTTAATTAACTATTCAAACTTTTTAGATTTTAGCCCATATTCCATCCCCCACACCTCCATGTTTTTTAGCACATTATTAAGACTTTTACCAAATTCGGTAATTGTATATTCTACGCGAGGAGGTATTTCATTAAATTGTTTCCTCATAATTAATCCATCTTCTACAAGTTCCTTCAATTGTTGTGTAAGCACCTTTCTTGATATAGAAGGAATCCTAGCAGCAATTTCACCAAATCTTAATGTTTTATCTGCCATCACGTATAAAATAATTGTCTTCCATCTTCCTCCAATAAAATTCAATGTTACTGCTATAGGACAGTCAGTTATCTTTTTATAATCTGCCATAATAGTTACTTGTTGGTTACCACTATTTTATTAGTTACCAATTGGTAACAGGTTACTAAAATAAACCAATAGACTTACATTTGCAATGAAACAATAACTTTAAATTTAGTAATTATGATTTTAGTAACAGGATCAACAGGAACATTTGGAAGTTCAGTTTTAGAACTTCTTAAACAAAAAGGAATACCAGCTAAAGGTGTATCTCAAAGTACCCAACCCTTATTAATTTGGAATAAACCAGAAACATTTCATGAGTCATTATCTGAAATTGATAAAGTATTTATTGTATCACCTCCAAACTACAAAGCTTTTCCTGATGAATTAAAGGTTTTTCTTAAAAAAGTAAAGGAGAATGGAATTAAGTTTATCTTACTTTCAACTGTTTATGGAGTTAATAATGCACCAGAAAGTGCTTTATTTAAGGCAGAAGAAATAATAAAACAAGTTGGAATTGATTATTCGATTGTTAGGCCTAATTTCATTTTTCAAAACTTCATAAACTTTGATATTGAAGCTGTAAAAAGTGGAAAAATTTACCTCCCAACAGATGTAAGTAAAACATCATATATCGATGTTAGAGATGTTGCTAAGGCTTGTGTTACTATTCTTCAGAATCCTAAAGAGCATACAGGAAAAACTTATACGCTTTCAGGAAAAGAATCTCTTAGTCATGATGAGATGGCTGATATATTTACTGAAATATTAAATAGAAAAGTTGAAAACATAAAGCCAAGTAACGAAGAGTATAGGCAAACTTTAGTAAACTATGGATTACCAAATAATATTGTGGATTTTATGAGCTATTTATATGCTGGCATTAGTGCAGGATATTTTTCGGAAACAACAAATGACTTTAAAAATATTACATCTAATGAGCCTATTACATTTAAAACTTTTGTAGAAGAGCATAAAAATACATTTGCATAAAGTAATCTAAACCAAATACATATACACTATTTTTTTGATCACAACACCCTTTTTATGAACTTGGTAACAAGAAAAAAAAGCCTGGCATCAAACTGAAACCAGGCTTTAATTTTTATATCAACACAACACATTTCATAAATAATAACAACCGTTGTTTTTATTTCCTGAAACTACTTTTTGATACTATATTATCCCATTAAAAGTTTAAATACATTTATTAACCAACTGTTTCCTTTTATAAACGAGTATTTGTTAGAGATAAATTAGTCCTTTGGAAAATAAAATGAATGACCCCGGAGTAAGCTCCGAGGTATCAAATTATGTTTGCTATGCAAACAATTTCATTTCCGACCCAAGGGTCGGGGAATAAAACCACATAAGATTTAATAATACCAAAATCCAGTCTTTAATCTTATTAAAACTCGATTCTATAAGTAAAATATGGGTACATCATCGTAACTCCATGCTCAACAACCTTTTGCTTTTTAAAGTCATAGGCCCAACCAAACATCTCACTTTGCATAAGTGCATTTTTTGCCTGCAAAGTCAATACATGCGATCGCTTTGCTTTATTTATTCTGTAGTTAAAGGCAATATCCAAAAATAACTTGTTATTCTCTTGCCATTCGTAAGCTTTATCATGGTCTAACACCACCATTTCATTTACTTGTGATGCCTGATTATCAGCTGGAGTAAAACGATTTCCTCCCATGTAAGCTACTTTTCCATTGATACCAAAAATATTATTTTGTCGAACTTGCCATTCTTTTCCTCCCAATAAATTAATAACGAAACCTCTGTTAAAAGAGGTATTTCTTTCCTTACTATCGCCTCCTTTATACTTTGAATCAAAAAACGTTGCTGTTAGCATATAGTAATACCCATCTTTCATATAGCGTTCCAATGTAAAATCAATTCCCATATTAGACCCGCTTCCTTTATTAACAAGTGGATCCTGAAAATACATATCCCATGTATAATTAATTAACGATTCCGAAGTACCCTCAATTACAGGCACATCATACAATTCTTGGTAATAAGGTTCCAGCTTAAACTTTAAATTTGGATTAATCCTATAATCGTAAGAAAACACGTAATGATTGGATTTAGTTATCTTCAAATCTGGATTTAGAAGTTCTCCATTATTTCCTTTCGCCTGATAAAAACGCAATGGCTCTAACCTACTATGTTTTCCATATGCAAAATTAAATGCATGATGAGGTTTAAATCTCCATGTAATACCCGTTCGTGGTTCTGCAATCACTTCATCGTTCATATCAAAGTAAGTTATACCTCCTCCTGCATTGAAATCCAATGTTGGTGCAACTCTCCATTTTACTTGAGAATAAGCATGTATTGCATTCGCACTTCCTTTTTGTTTAGCAATAAGCACCAGGCTCTTATCTACTCCTGGATTCTCATTTCCTTTTACATCTAAGTTATAATTGTAAGATGTAAAACTCATACCAGTTCTTAAAGTAACTCGTTTGCTTATTTTCTGATTTAGCACCCTGTAATTCTCTTCGTTGTGATCTGCTATTGGAATTCTGGAATTATCACGTTGCCACTGCTCACTTTTCATATCAAATCCATCATAAGTCTCTTATCTACTCCTGGATTCTCATTTCCTTTTACATCTAAGTTATAATTGTAAGATGTAAAACTCATACCAGTTCTTAAAGTAACTCGTTTGCTTATTTTCTGATTTAGATAAGATTTAAGAATCACCCTGTAATTCTCTTCGTTGTGATCTGCTATTGGAATTCTGGAATTATCACGTTGCCACTGCTCACTTTTCATATCAAATCCATCATAAGTAAAGGCCAGTGAAGTATTTAAATAATTACTCTTACCCACATTCACTTTATGAGAAAGTCCTGTTGCTGCTATATCAGAACCTGTTTTATATTTATTGTTATCAAAGGTGTTACTCCATTCATCCATATCATCTTCCGGATCAAACGCCACAGAACTAAGTCCACCTATACCCCATAACGAAAATGTTCCTGCTTTTTTTGTTGGCAAATTAAATTTAAAGCTTAAATCCTGATACTCTGGCATACCGAAATTCCCATCTGCTAAATTGCCCACTAATCCCATGGTTGAATACCTATAGTTAAACAAATAAGACGATTTATTCTCTTTCCCTATTGGTCCCTCGGAACTAAGATCAATTCCCTGTGTACCAATCTGAAAAGTTGATTCCCGTTTATTACTATTTCCACTCCTGAATTGCATATCAAAAACACCTGACATAGCATTACCATATTCGGCAGGAAAGGCGCCTGTATAAAAATCAGAATTGGCCAGCATATTCACACTAAATACCGTCTCTATTCCACCTCCATTATTTACTCCATTCAAGTGGTTAGGAGCCGGAATTTCCACACCTTCAAGTCTCCACAATATACCTTTAGGCGCATTACCCCGAATAACAATTGCATTATCATTTACACCCTCAGCCATTGTTACACCAGCAAAAGAACCGGCCAAACGAGAAGGATCATTCCATCCTCCTGCATAACGCATAGCTTCTTCTACAGAAAAAGAACGAGCCGACAAAGTGGCCATATTATTCTGTGGTTTATCCTTTCTAAATCCTGGTTTCACCACAACCTCATCCAACTGTTGTAAACTTTCCTTTAGAGCTACATTTAACACTACCTGTTTACCAGATCCCACTGCTATTTCCTTATAGATAGCTGGTTCGTATCCCATAAAACTTAACTGAATGGTATACCTTCCAACAGGTACATCCTCTAACTGGAAATAACCATCAACGTCAGTTATTGTTCCTTTGGGAGGATCACTCTCCATAATAAAAACATTAACCCCTGGTAAGGAAATATGGCTATCGGCATCTACTACTCTTCCTTTGATGGTTTGTGTTGGAGATTGTGCCGATAAAATAATCTCCGTCATCAATAACACCCAAACTGAAATTAATCGCATAGTCATCAATAAATTTGTTGTATTAGTTTGGATACAATTTTACGACGATAGAATGGTTTAATTGTTCTGATTTATGGAGGTGAACACAATTACCAGCACTCGCAAAACACTATTTACATGACGCTTACACAAACCACCCTTTATTAAGGTAAACACATGTGTTCCTGATTATGAATCCGAACTGATTTTTTAAACTCAGATGGTGTTTGATGAGTTATTTTTTTAAACGTAGTATTAAAAACTGTTTTAGAATTAAATCCTGCATCATAAGCTACAGCCAACATGGTTTTATTGGTGGTGGTATCTTTTAACAATTCCTTGGCCCTTTCTACTCGGTATCGGTTAACAAATTGATAGAAGTTTTCACCAAACCCTGCATTAATTATATATGAAAGTTGATGAGGTGTAACTGAAATGAGTTCGGCCAATTTTACTAAGTTGAGTTCACTATCTAAATATGGTCTGGATGACTTCATAATACTTTCCAACTTCCTTTTTAGCACCTCCAATTCATCCTCTTGCATTAATCTTTTCTTCACTTTTACTGAATCCTCTTGTGTTACAAATTTTAAATCTTCTTTATGCCCACTTTTTCCTGGAAATATCTCCTTCTGCTGCAACGACAAATATGCTATAATATAGATGGTTACCAATAATACTGCATTCATGAAAAGATTTAAATCTTTTGTGCTCACAAAAATATTATGCACAATAATGATAATACATAAAATAAAAATTTGAATGATTATATACTCTAACCAATTTAAATTGATACCCTTTGTATTAGAAGAAAAAAGAAGTATGCGCTTTTTATGTTTTTGAATAACGAAATAGGATATAATAGTATAGAATAAAGCCTGAATTAAGATGATAATAACGCTCAACATAAATAACTTGCTACCCCATTCATCATCCAGAGTTATTAACACCTGAGTTGTTGCATATATCACTGGCAGCAATAAATGATACCATTGTTTGAACCCAATTCTAAATTCAGGATTTGTATAGTATAAAATACTCATGTACAATAGATGCGGCGCAAAAATCTGAATCATACGTATTGAAGTTATAATCCTTTTATTGATTTCTCCCCATCCAGAATATAATGTAATTTCTTCGAGCCAGAAAGATGCAAATAAAAGCAAAAAAAAGGCAAAGTAACTGTTCCCTTTATTATTTACCTTTAAAGGATTGGCAAAATAAACAAAGCTTAACAATAACAATGACCCAAATATTAGGATTACCACTAAAGTGTTGAAATGATTATATATCATAACCGTTTATTTTGGCTTTAAGATAAAGGTTTCTGATAAAATAAGGAGAAAAAATATTTATACTACAAATAGACTTTTTCTAGTATTTAGGATTAAGAATAAAATTACTTAACAATCCCCTTTAACATAGGTACAAAAGCAAATAGACCAAACTCTTCCTGGCTAAATTCAGTTTCTGATTCACGTGTAATTCTTGTCATTACTTGTACATCATCTCCTCCAATGGGTATTACCATCATACCACCAATGGCAAGCTGAGTTAATAAATCCTCAGGTATTTTAGGAGCTCCTGCCGTTACTAAAACTTTATCAAAAGGAGCAAATTGAGGTAAACCTTTATATCCATCACCTAAATAAAATTGAAGCCTATACCCCATCTGACGCAACATTTTACTACTTTTTAAATACAAATCACTCTGACGTTCAATAGTAAAAACTTTAGCTCCCAATTCACATAGTACTGCAGCTTGGTAACCTGAACCCGTACCCACTTCTAAAACCTTTTCCCCTTCTTTAATCTCAAGTAATTCTGATTGAAATGCTACCGTATAAGGTTGAGATATTGTTTGACCTGCCCCAATAGGAAAAGCTTTATCCTGATAAGCAAATTGAATAAAACTACTTTCAAAAAATAAATGTCTTGGTACTGTTGCAATAGCATTTAGTACCCTTTTATCTTCAATTCCTTTTTGTGCAACCTCGCGAACCAACCTATTTCTAAGCCCTTTGTGCCTAAATGAATCCTCCATAAATCCGTATACAAGAACATAATATTATATACTGTGTATTAAATAATCAACCTCTATATGATTATGTTTACTTAATATTATATTTACAGTATTTCGATAAAAACTTTGTAAATTGCAAAAATAACTCTTTGTGTTTACTTACTAATTGAATATGGTATATTTTATAAAAAAAATTGTATGTCATATACCTAAAAGTATGCGCATAACGTTATATTAGTTGGAAAGCAGAAAATCAAATAATGACTGGGGGCAAAATAAAAAGAACTACTTTTAAAAGAATTCAAGATAAGAAAGTTAGTTTATGGCATTTTATTGCAGATGTTATTGCTTTAACAATATGTCATTCAATATTTCTGTATAAATATCAATTACCTTATTTTGATATATTCTCTCCTTTATTACCCCTAATACTACAACCTTATTGCGTCACCATTATCATATCAAACGTAATACTAGTTTGGTTATTTGCATTTTACGTTTCTGGTCATTATAGTAATACAGCCCGCAAATCTGGCCTTCAGGTAATAGGACCTACAGCTGCTACCTGTTTTATTATGTCAATTTTATTATTTTTTATATTAGATAACTATACTCCCATTGTTATTCAAGTGAATACTATTGAACTATCTATCAAGTATTTATTCTTTACTTTTCTCTTTACCTTTACTTTTAGGATGATATTAATATTACGACTTCATTATCTTATATCTAATGGTAAAAGAGGTTATAAAAAAATACTTATTGGAAATAACAATCAAGCGTTTGAGTCTATAGCAAAAATCAAAGATCCAGAAACTTTAAAAAACAGTTACATTGGCTATTTATATGAAGAGCAAAGCGGTAATTACGATTTAAATGAATTTTTACCTTGTTTAGGAAGCATTTCACAAATAAATACTTTAGTGAATAAAAGAGATGTAGACGAAGCCATTGTTTATTTAAACCAATCTAACCACAATACGATTAACCTTGTAATAAGCAACTTAAAGCAAAAAGAAATCCTTATCCGTTTACACACCAACATGAACCAAATGTTGGAAAGAACAGTAAAATCCCAAAACATTGAAAGCTTTCCCTTTATTACCATCGGTAATTATAAAATACCAGCTTGGCAATTACTAGTTAAGCGAGTCTTTGATTATAGTGTTGCATGGATTGGTTTTTTAGTAACATCACCTTTGAATATAGGCTTAGCCATTGCTATTAAATTATCATCTCCCGGACCAATCTTCTATAAACAAGAACGACTTGGTAAAAACAAAAAACCTTTTATGATCTATAAATTTAGATCAATGTATGTTGATGCAGAAAAAGATGGTCCATCCCTAGCTTACGAAAATGATCCAAGAGTTACAAAATTAGGTAAGATAATGCGCAAGTGGCGTTTAGATGAGTTGCCCCAATTTATTAACATTATATTAGGAGATATGTCATTTGTAGGCCCAAGACCTGAACGCCAATACTTTATTGACCAAATACTTCCCAAAGCACCCCATTATAGTCATCTTTTTTCTGTTCGTCCTGGAATTACATCGTGGGGAATGGTAAAATACGGTTATGCCGAAAATGTAGATGAAATGATTGAAAGGCTTCAGTACGATATTCTATATTTGGAAAATAGAACCTTAGTTGTAGACTTTAAAATTTTACTATATACAATAAAAACTTTGTTTCAAGGGGAAGGAAAATAAAGGTCATTGAACGACCTGAAGAAAGAATAAGGGAAACAGGAGGCAGAATCTAATATTCACCAACAGCTAATCTCCTAATGATCTAAAAATTACCAAACATTATTAAATAAAATGTCTGAGGTTGATAATAACCTCAGACTCGAAGATAAACCTTGAATTTACCTTAACCTAACAACATATCACATTTTAAGAAACTGTTTAAGTTTTATCCTTCGGTTTATTTTGGCGACTTAAGCCCTCATATTTCTGCAAAATTTCTTTAAATAGCGATGCTATTCGCATCAATTTTTTCTCATCTGAGAACTTAATTCTCTCAAAATAACTCACAAAAACAAAATTTAAACAGTTTCTAATAATCTTCTAATTTTACCTCTTAATTACCTTAAAAGCTCTGTAACCATTATAGTCTCCAATTAAATGAACTAAATAAATCCCAGAAGATAAATAACTCACATTAACAAAATCACTATTACCTGCAACATTCTTATGCATTAACACACTGCCAGTTATTGAAGTAACTTTTATCTGTTTAAACGGATTATCTCCAGAATTAATTTGAAAATTATTCTCAACCGGATTTGGAGCAATCCACGCATTTTTAAAATATGTTGGATCTCCAATGCTAGTATTGGGAATAAAACCTTTAAATTTTTTCTCCGAAAGCAACGCAAATTCTCCTGGTTGCAAAGTATAAGTCATATTCAAATCTGTAACATTAATACTATCTCCAGTAAAATGATTAAACCAATATCCAGTTGTACTAAATTGAGGTAAAGCTGCTTTCTCAACTAAATCGAAATTTCCAATCAATCTAACATCTGATCCTTCATAATCTAACTTTATTAGTTTTATAGATGAACTTACGTCCATTGTAAATTCAGATGTTGAGAAAACTGGTTCTTCTTTTTTAAGTTTTATTAATTTACTGTATGTAGCAAATAATGACTGTCTGTTTTCATCGTCTTGATATTCCCATTTAATAGGTTTTCTTCCAGTTCTACACCCATCATCAATTGCTCCATCGGTACAAGTATTTATGCTAAAATCGTAGCCCAACTCACCAAACTGCCAAATCATTTTGGGACCTGGTATGCTGATTAAAAATGCTGCCGCAGCTTCAGTACGTTTTAAACCTGTTGCTAAATCCTGTACATTATAACTTCCATTGGTATCACCATGCTGCTTATTTTTATACATTATCCTCTCCTCGTCATGACTCTCCATATAGTTAATTATATGTGGATTATCCCATCCTCTGTTTTTATATGATGCCCATGAAAAATCTGACTTGTTGCTTTCATGATACCCCATAGTTGCTTCATTAAAATTGTAGTTGTGGTTGCCCCAAAGAAGAATACCATGATCAGCTAATTCTTTTTCTTCAGAATTATCCGCCAAATGTTCAAATGAAATAATTGCATCTGAGTTTCTCTTCCATATTTCATCTGCCATGCGCTTGAGGATGGTTAATCGAGCAGGGTCGGGACCATTAGCCCATTCATCATTAGCAATAGTAAATATTGTATTAGAAAATCCCTTGGTAAAATCGAAACGATATCCATCAATTTTAAATTCGCTCATCCAAAAGGAACAAATACTATCTACCAATTCCTTTGTATGTATGCTCTCGTGATTAAAGTCGTACCCCCAGCTTAATCCACTATTTTCAATATTTGAATCCGTATTATACCAAGGATTATTAGCTGCAGGTTTTCCATCATCCAAATACATTCTGGCAAATGGAGATTGACCAAATGAGTGATTAAGTACAATGTCCATTAATACTGCAATACCATTTTGGTGACACACATCAATAAACTCTTTATAGTCATTTGCTGTACCATATGCTTTATCCGGAGCAAAATAAAACGAAGGATTATATCCCCAACTATCATTACCTTCAAACTCATTAAATGGCATCAACTCAATAGTATTTACACCTAGTCTTTTAAAATAATCAATAGAATCTGTTACTGTTTTAATATCGCCATTATCTGACCAATCGCGCACATGTAGTTCGTAAATTACCAGTTTTGACACATCTGGATTTGTAAACTCCTCTACATTCCAAACATATTTATCTTCGTTAATCTTAAATACAGATGCAACATGAGAGGTTAATCCGGTGGGATAATCTTTTAAATTAGGATAAACACTTTCAGAAATGTATTGATCGTCTGGATCCAGTGTTTTGTTGGTATATGGATCAGCAATTCGAATTTCTCCATCAATATAAAACTGAAAAGCATATTCTGTATCTTTGTTTAACGAATTGATAGTTAACCAAAAATAATCCCCATCCTTTTTCATTAAATAATCATCTGATGGCAACCAACTATTAAACTCCCCTATTACATGAACAAAGGTTTTATCAGGTGCAAACAATACTATAGTTACTGATTCATCATCAATTGCATTAACTCCTCTTTTTAATCCTGATGGCATCGTTTCATTTACAACTGTACTCCTAACAAAAAAGTCTAAAGATTGACTCACTGTGCTACTTCCATCAGTAGCCTCTGCTTTAAAAGTATGTTTACCTACAGTACCAGCTACAAAAGTAGTTTCCAACTCATTTGTTGAACCACTACCTACTTCAACATCATCAACATAAATAGTTATTCCTGTTGAATTGGTAGCAGAAATACTCACATCAACACTAGTTCCTGTTTCAAAAACTCCCGAAGCCTTAGGAGTGTTAATAGTTACTGTTATATTTGTTGTAGTAACATCTTTGAATATATCTCCATCAGAACTTGTTTTACCAACCTTACTTCCATCTGCATTTCTAAAAACAAAAGCTAACTGATTTATTTTTTCTGCCTCTGGCACTCCATAAAATTCACGTATTGAAGGAGTAATTTCAAGAGTAAATTTATTATCTCCAATTGATGTCAACTTACATTCTGATTTGTTTTCACTCCACTCTGCTTTTGTATACTTCCAATCCGAACCATTAGCACTCTCTGAAGTAATTACTCCTGTATGTGCGTAAACATCCCCTGTATACCCCATTAAACCTTTATTACCCTCTGCTGCATTAAATGTAATTGTTACTGACTGGTTATCTAAAGGAGGTGAAGGAACAGTAGTGACCTGAGCAAAAATCCCGATATAGCCCTGAAATATGACTACTAACAAGGTCAATATAACTAACCTAAAGTATTTGTCTTTCATAAAAACAAGTTTAAAAAAAAGCCGCCTCTTTGGGACGGCTTTTCTTGCTTTTTAATATCTATTATTGCATTACCAGTGAATAAGAGTAATTACCTCCGTGTCCTAAAACTAATGTGACTACATAATCTCCTGCTTGTTCAATAACAATATTTGATCCATCAAATAATGGCTCCCCAGATAATCCGGATCCCCCATAATTAACAGACCAATCTTCTGTACCTCTAAACTTCATTTCTCCAGCTGTTAAAGAAACTGTCATAGTTAACGTATTTGTTTCTGGATCAAAGTCTGTGAAATTTGTTTGAGCATCCCAGCTTTGAGGAGTTGCACTACCAATTATACCCCAAGTTGTTTTCTTAACTTGCCAAGTCATACTGGCTAAATTTGCTTGAATAAAATAAAATCCCGGGCCTCCTACATTTACATTCTGTTCTCCATCATCAATAATGTTTCCAGTATTTGCCGGATCATCTCCTAAATCTCCATCCCAAGCTCCTAATTGAGGAATCCATTTACATTCATATCCATCTAATCCCTCTGGGAAATTCTGATAAACCTCGTAAGTACCATTAAAGAAGTTTAGATTTTCGCTTGCCGTATTTTCATTCCAGCCATTATGATAGCCAACTAAATAAAGGTTATTTGGGAATGACGACTTCTCAATGGTATAAGTCAAATCTGTTACATCAAGAGAAATAGAGTAAACAGAATTCTCCGTTGTGATAGCAGAACCATTTATAACTAATTCTCCCTCATTCTCATTCGTCCCAAGTATAGTTTGTCTGTACGACTTATCTTTAAATACAAACTCTCCTGCTTCAAGTAGTAAAGTTGCACTCCAAACATCATTATCCTCATTATAAACCAATGGAATAAATTCCTCGTCTCCTGCAGAAGTACCATTGATTCCCCAAACAATAATCTCATCTTCATAGATATAACGTGTAACAACAAGTGTAACAGGATTAGAAAATACGGTTTCACTACCGCCTGTTGCCTTAACTCTAACTTGAACTCCAGCAGGCATACCTGACTCAACATTTAAGTCTCTGAACACCTGGTTCATTTGCTCTACTGTTGTATTCATATAAAGATTAGCTGTTTCCGTCAACTCTACCGGAGTTGAAAAATCACCTTCGGTATTATCAAACTGTAATTGATAAGATGCCTCAATACCTTCTCCTAAATTGGCAGCTTCCCAATAAAAAGTTTCAAATGCACCTTTGTTGTTTCCTTCAATAAGCGTATAAGTTAACGCCCCATCCGGGCTTAAAAGTATTGGTTCTTTTTCTCCCTCTGGCATAACGTAATCGTAGGTTTTTTCATCACAACCCCACATTGCTACAACCAAAGTCAATATTCCAAAAAATATATTTTTAAAATTCATAATTTTTCTTTTAGCAGATTAACAATTATTGAAGAGTGAATTTTATAGTTCTTCTACCTCCATTATCTAAATTCACAGTTACTAAATAATCTCCTGCTTGATTAGCTTGGAAATTAATCTCGCCATATTGATTTGGTGGTGTAGCTTCAACTGCTCCTGCAGGTACTGATTCAACCAAATGAAATCCATCGTGGAAATATGAATCTGGACCCCATCCTGTATTTTGCCCTAAAAATCTAAATGATAAAGGAGTTGCTCCTAAACTTAAAACTCCTTCAAATAAATCAACATCAACTGCTGGAATTTCAACACCATTTGCAGGAGTCCACCCAGCTGCAGTAGCATCACCTACCGCGTAAATAGGAGGAATTGTTGCATCGTAAGGTGTAATTGTTAATTCTACAATATTTGAATATAAAGCTTCAACATTAGAATTAGCAGTCTCTGCTCGTACTCTAGCTCTAATAACACCCTGTTCTTCTGGAGCATACCCTAATGTCCTTGTTGCTATCAAGTTAAAATCAGCCATGGATATACTTTGATACAAAGTATTTGAAGATCGTTGCATGTCAATAGAATTCGAAAAATCACCTCCTGTCTTATCAATTTCGATGGTATAATTTACAACGATGGGTAAACCGAAATCTGCTTTAGTATAAATGAACGTTTCAAAAGGACTTTCAGCATTTTCAGTAGTCATTACATACTCCAGATTACCATCAGGCATATATAAAACCGGAGCTTTAGATTGTTCTGTCGACAATGTTCTACTTAAATCATCATCTTCGCAGGAACTCATAACAACCGTGAGTCCAAGCAATACTAATATTATATAAAAATATGTTTTCATGTTAATCAAATTTAGTAACCAGGATTTTGTACTGCATTAGGATTTGATGCTAACTCCGATGCCGGTATCGGATAAATATTACGGTAACTTTCTAAACCACGACCATTTTCTACACCGCCTTTCCAAGGCCATAAATATTGACTCGAAGTAAACTTTCCAAAACGGATCAAGTCCTGACGACGATAACCTTCCCAATAAAATTCGCGACCTCTTTCTTCCAATAAAAAGTCAAGGGTTAACTCACTTTGGCTAATATCATTATCATGATTACCATATCCTCTTGCTATAATGTCATTAACATATGTGAGAGCTGTTGTCATACTTCCATTTCCTCCTCTAAGAACTGCCTCGGCATACATTAAATAAGAATCTGCTAAGCGAAACATAGGCCAATCTGTATCAACAAAGTATTCATTAGCTCCTATCTGAGTACCATCACTACTTCTGTTTCGGAATTTACATATATTAAGCCCTTGAGTAAAATCATTTGGGTTATCCATATCTAAACCACTATTTATTATCAAGGTTGTTCGATAATCTAATCCTGTTCCCTCTGTAGCTGTAGCTGTTAGACCTCTCAAATCACCAGCTGGACGCAATTGAAACTTATCGTAAATAGATCGTGTTGCATGGTTACCTCCCCAACTAGCAGTTGGATCTGTAAGCCCTAAAAAAGGTCCAAAGGCAGAGTTAGAACCTGCTGATATAAGATACTGCGAAGCCGCAAACCCTTGAGTATTAGCTCCATCAATAGCTAAACCAAAAATAACTCCTGTTGCTTCATCGTTATCAATACTAAATAACTTTAAATAGTTAGCATCTAGATCATATGCAGCGTTAACCAACTCTGTATATTTTATAACTTCATCATAACTATTTTTTCCCTCTACTGGATTCGCAACACCCGTAAATACATTTGCATTAATATATAACTTGGCTAAAACCATATATGCAGTACCAGCATCCATTTTACCGTATTCTGCCTCATCTGGCCCTGGCAAATCTGGTATTATTTCGTTTTCTAATTGTGAAACTAACCAGTTAAACAACTTTACATTATCTTCTGCAACTGGATACTTCTCCTTTGAATTTTCCTCAATAATACTCATTTGACCAAACAAGTCTAAACCATGATAATATGCAATTACCCTTATTAACCTTGCTTCTGCTCTCATTTCTGTAATAGCTTCTGAATTGGCTTCAACAACACCTCCTGATGCCGATTCCCTTAGAAACTCATTAGTTAAGGCAATCATGTAGTATATACGATAAAACATACCCGCAACATACTGGTTATCTGACGACCAAGCACCTGTCTGAAAACCTTCTAATCCACCATCTCCCCAAGTATTTATTACCTCTCCTGTTGGCAAAGTTTGAAAATTCCAATAATTACGTAAGTAAGCTGACATTCCACCGTCTTCAATTGTACTCAAATCACTTTCGTTATTATTCCCAAGCTGTCCTGAAACATTATAGCTACCATATATTTTAGCAAGTACTTGTTCATATCCTTCAAAACTAGAATACACTTGTTCACCAAAAACCATATCCGGATCAATTGGTGTTACATTTAAATCATCTTCACAGGAAATTAAAACTCCTGAAAAAATTAATAAGTATAATATAAACTTTTTCATTTTTTGTCTCTTTTTAGAATCCGAAATTAACACCAAACATCACTGTAGTAGGTCGTGGAAATATATTGTTATCAATACCATCAAATACTTCAGGATCCAGACCCGAATAGTCAGAAATAATAAATAAGTTTTGACCCGTTAATGATAGCCTAAGCTTTGAACCTTCAAGTCCAAATACCGATTTAAAATTATATCCTACTGAAACATTATCCAAACGGAAAAAGTCAGCATCTTCAACCCAGTGAGAAGAAAAGTCTCTTTGGTCATCAGTATTAAGGAAATTTGTTGTTGAAGCAGCTGTAAGCTTATTTGACAGCGCTCGAGTTGAAGGATGATACATATTTACATAATTAGCTCCACCTTCTGCAACACTATTATATATTTGTCCTCCTAACTGAAAACGTCCACTAAGGTTAAAATCCCAGTTTTTATATTTTAAAGAAGTGTTTAATCCAATCAATACATCGGGCGTTGATGATCCATAGTAAATCTTATCGCTATCATTTATTACTCCATCACCATTTTGGTCTACATAAACACCTTCTAAAGGTCTACCATCATCTCCATATACTTGTTCATATACATAAAACATATTAGTTGGCTTTCCTACAGAATTCATTTTAATATTACGACCACTTCCTAAATCTCCTGTTGGGATTCCATCATAATTCGGATCATCAACTGCCGTTAACTTAGTAATCTCATTCTTGTTATAAGTCATATTGCCACCTATCTCCCAATACAAATTCTGTTGCGATATAATTCTACCAACAAGATTAAGCTCCAATCCTTGATTTTCTAAACTACCTACATTTGATACAACTCTATCCGATAATGATGTTCCTGCTGCAACGGTTAACTCATTAATCAAATCTGTAGTTTCTTTATAGTAATAATCTATCGAACCACTAATCCTTGAGTTCATAAACGCAAAATCTATCCCTACATTATAACTTTCCGTCTCTTCCCACTTAAGATCAGGGTTATATGCATCTGGTCGATAGGTATTAATCCATCTATTACCAAAAATATAGCGCGCTCCATCATTAGATAGTGTGTAAGTACCATAACCTACATAATCGTTTCCTGTTACATCTTGTTGACCTGTAATACCCCAACCTAATCTAAGCTTCATATCATTAACAAAATCAACACTTTTTAAAAAGCTTTCTTCCTTTATTTTCCAACCTAGCGCAATTGAGGGAAATGTTCCCCACCTATTTCCATCTGCAAAACGCGAGGTACCATCTCTTCGTACTGTTCCTGTAAACAAATACTTATCTCTAAAAGAATAATTCACACGCCCATAATAAGAAATTAAGTAATTTTCTCCTCCATATATACTCTCCTGTAACGGAGTATCTCTCATATCATCAACATCGTTCTCATAAATGTTACCTTCATTTTTAAAATATTGCCATGAATAACCTGCCATACCATCAACTGAATGCTCACCAAAAGTTCGCTTATAGTTTAAATACATATCTAATACCTGGTTGGTTTTCTCTTGTTCTTCATTAAAATCTATACCTCTTATATCTTCACTGGCATACTCCCATGTTGCATCTTTAGAAATTAACCTATTTTGCTCACTGTCGGAATAATCCAAACCTAAATTAACAACAGCTCTTAATTCCGGAAGAAAATGAAATTTATAATCTGCAGTAAAATTTACTATAGCTCTATACACATCTGATTTATCATCACGTTGTTCTAACAATGCAACCGGATTCGAAGTCGTAAAAGACAACGGTAATCCTGTTGTAGGATCAATCCACTGCCAATAACCTCCCCATTGTTCACCGTTTGGATAATCATAAGTTGTACGAACAGGGTGAGTAGGATCCATGCTAATTGCTGCTCCAACAGCACCCGCATCTGCAAATTGATTTTTCACATAGGAACCTTTCAGGTTTAATGTAGTTTTCAAATGATTATCAAGAAATGTAGGCGTTAAATTCAAACTCACAGAATGACGCTCCAAGTTTGATGTTTTTAAAACTCCATCCTGATTATTATACCCGTATGAGAATCTATATGGTAGAAAGTCTAAACCTCCTTGTAAGCTTAAATTATGTTCTTGTCCAAAAGCTGATTCATAAATTTCATCCTGCCAATTTGTATTAGCATCTCCCATAGCTGCAATTGCATCGGGATTAGGATTTTCAGAATCAGGCCCATATAATTCATTTATTAAAGTTCTATATTCATCAGCCTCATAAACATCTATTTTATCTCTTATCATCCCTAATGAGAACTTACCTGAATAAGTAACCTTTAAAGGTTGTCCCTTAGAACCCGTTTTTGTTGTAATAATAATAACCCCATTTGATGCTCTTGAACCATAAATAGCTGTTGCAGATGCATCTTTCAACACAGTAAACGTCTCAATATCATCAGGATTAATAGATGACAAAGGATTTGATAATCCCATAACTCCATCAGATGAAATTGGCACTCCATCAATAACTATTAAAGGATCATTACTAGCTGTTAAAGAAGCTCCACCACGAATACGAATAGTTGAACTGGCACCAGGCTGACCTCCTCCTGAAGTAATTTGTATACCTGATGTTTTACCAACAAGCAAGTCTTGTGGAGTAGAGATAGCTCCTTGATTAAAGTCATCGGCACCTACTGCAATTACAGAACCTGTAGCATCCTCTTTTTTAACAGTACCATATCCTATTACAACAACCTCATCTACACCTATTACATCTGGTTCTAATTGAACATTTATTTTTGTTGCATCAGCAACTGTAACTTCTTTTGTAATGTAACCTATAAATGAATACATAAGAACATCACCTTTATTTGCTGTTATGGTGTACGACCCATCCGGTGTAGAAATAGTACCTGTAGTGGTTCCTTTTATAACTACTGTAACTCCCGGGAGAACATCACCAGAACCGGAATCACTTATGATACCGGTGACTGTCATTTGTTGAGCCAATGCGATACTTGTTATCATAAACAAACACGCCACCAACAGTATGACTTTGTTAAAACGAAATGATTTAATCATAGAACTAAAGATTTAACAGTTAAAAAAACTTGTTTAATTTTCTTAATTTAATTTGTAGATTTTAAACTTGAAGTTGAATTTAAGAAACCAGCACTACACCTACTATACAAACCAGTAATACTTAAAATTGGACATTGCAAATCTATAATAAAAAAACATCTCAATTAAACATTTGTTAACATTAGGGTTTCATTTTTTGACATTTTTTAACGCAAACGTTTGCGGTGTCGTTTGCGGTGTCGTTTGCAAAAAATCAATATGTTGTATAACATGTTTTGAACTTTATGTATATTTGTTCAAACATCAATATATTGTTGAACTTTTATATAGAAGCGTACTTATAAAAAAAGTAAAGAATTAATTAAACTATAGTTTATTTGCACAATTATTGTACTTTTAGTTCAAAGGCTTACGCTTTTTAATAATATATCTACTAATAATATAAATGGCTGCACATCAGGTTACAATAAAAGACATAGCAAAAATTCTCGGAATTTCTCCATCAACTGTTTCCAGAGCATTAAAAGATCATCCAGACATTAGTCCCAAAACTAAAAAGATGGTACAAGCTTTTGCTGAAAAAGTTGATTATCGCCCTAATGCATTGGCTTTAAACTTAAGACGAAGTAAAACCAACACTATTGGGATAATCTTACCTGAAGTTGTACATCACTTCTTTTCATCTGTTTTAGCTGGAATAGACAAAGTAGCTTACGCTGCCGGATACAACGTAATGATATGTCAATCTAACGAAGACTACAATCGAGAAGTAATTGATGCTCAGGCACTACTTGACAATCGCGTAGATGGAATATTAATGTCGCTGAGTAAAACTACTTCTCAGCTAGATCATATCAAGGATTTAATTGACCATGGCATTCCTGTTGTTTTCTTCGACAGAGCTCCAGACGAAATTGAAGCTGATAAAGTTCTTATTGATGATTTTAAAGGTGCAAAAATTGCTACTCATCATCTAATGTCTATTGGTTGCAGAAAAATATTACATCTCGCAGGCCCCCAAAATTTATTAATTGGCCAAAAACGAAAAGAAGGTTATATAACAGCACTTAACGAGAATGGAATTGAATTTAACCCTAAGTATGTGATTAAATGCGATTCAAGAGATGATGTATTTGCCAATGCTGGTAAAATATTACAAATGGCCAACGAAATAGATGGTATTTTTGCTGTAAATGACTCTACAGCCATTGCTGCTATGCAAGTTTTAATAAAAAATGATATTAAAGTACCTGATCATATTTCTGTAATTGGATTTGGAGATGGCCCCAATGCAACTATTGCATACCCTCCCCTGTCAACCGTAGAGCAAAAAGGTGTTGAAATGGGTAAAGAAGCTATTCAATTACTAATAAATCAGATAGAAAATGATAAAGAATCGCATATACCTCAAACAAAAACACTCACACCTGTTTTGAGAATAAGAGAGTCAACTTCAAAAATTAATGATTAAGTTTTATCCTTCGGTTTATTTTTGACGACTTAATAAGCTCTCATATTTCAGCAAAATTTCTTTATGTATTGATGCTATTTGCATCGATTTTGCTTCATCTGAGAACTTAATTCTCTCAAAATAACTCATAAAAAAATAAAATAGTTTCTAATTGTTAAACCCGGATTAAGTATTAGAACTTCGTTATGAACATTGAAAGTACAATAAAACAAGGATTTACTGAAACGAGGCATAGCACCGTTCTGGTGAGTTGAAGTGAAGAAACGAAGTGTCTTGTTTTGAAGTAATTTCAATGTGTAATAGATTTTCTAATGCATATTGCGGGTTAAAACAAGATTACTATAATAGGTCATTTTGGATTTCCGCAAACGGTTGCAGTATGATTTTATAATAAATCTTTAACTTTTTTTTAATATTTAGCAACTCAATCGCAAACGGTTGCAATCAACTATTCCAGCTTAACTATCAGGCTTTAGTCTATTTCCCTTGCATTTATAAATTAGGTTTTATTGTTAATTATGCTGTATATTTGAAACCAGATTTTAAATCCTTGGACGCGATTTAAATTTAAGATAACACACTACCATTTCATTTCTGGAATAAGCAAGCTATTTTACTTTCTGCGGATTGATTGAATCGGGCACAATTTTATTATATACTGTATTATTATCCCTGATTCTCAATTGTTGAGATGCTAATTTAACAAGTAATATTTTGATATATGAAGAAAATGCCTCACTTATCGTTTTGGCAAATATGGAACTTAAGTTTTGGTTTCTTAGGAGTGCAATTTGGATTTGCTCTACAAAATGCTAATGCGAGTAGAATTCTGACAAGTTTAGGTGCAGATCCTCACAACTTATCTTTTTTTTGGTTGGTAGCACCCGTTATGGGACTATTAGTACAACCTATTGTTGGTGCTGCCAGTGACAAAACATGGACAAGAATAGGAAGAAGATCTCCATATATTTTGGCTGGAGCCTTAATTTCTATGGTTGCTATGTTTTTTATGCCCAATGCTCCTTTATTTTTCAAAACAGGTAGTGTTGCTGTACTTGCTTTTGGTGTTATTATGTTAGCATTAATGGACGGATCATTCAATGTAACATTTCAACCATTTAGAGCTTTGGTTGCTGACATGACCCCTGAAGAGCAACGAAACTTAGGGTATTCTGTACAGAGCTTTTTAATTAATTTTGGAGCTGTTATAGGTTCTGCTCTACCTTTTATATTAACTGCAATAGGCATATCAAACGAAGGAGAAGCTGGTGAGGTTGCTCCATCTGTAATCTGGTCCTTTTACATTGGAGGTACATTATTATTACTGAGTGTTTTAGTAACCATATTAAAAACAAAGGAATATCCTCCCAAGGAATACGAAGCTTACAAGAATATTACCGATGAAGATAAAGCAAAGAAAGAGAGTTTCTGGAAGTTATTAAAAACTACTCCAATAGTAATGCGCCAATTATCTATTGTTCAACTCTTTTCCTGGTTTCCTTTTTTCTTGCTTTGGGTTTATGCACATACTGCTGTTTCTCAACATTACTTTGAGATTCCGTTAGATTTTAATCCAGGACATGATACCGATTCAACTCTTAGAAAAGCTTTTGATGAAGCTGGAAATTGGGTTGGAATATGTTTTGCAATGTACAGTTTAATTGCAGCAATATATTCTATATTAATTCCTAAACTTATATCATTAACCAGTAGAAAAACAGTATATAGTCTTTCTCTGTTTTTAGGAGGTATCAGTTTTATCAGCATCTTCTTTTTTACGAATCAATATTACATACTATTATCAATGGTTGGGATTGGAATGGCTTGGGCTTCTATGTTATCTATGCCATACGCAATCTTATCGGACGTTCTGCCTCCTAAAAGAATTGGAATTTATATGGGATTATTCAACTTAACTGTTGTGATTCCTCAAATTCTAAGTGGATTAATTGGAGGACCAATCTTAAGAAGCTTCTTTGATAATAAAGGAATATACATATTGGTACTTGCAGGTATCATAATGATGCTTGGAGCCTTTGCTGTATTCTTTGTTAAATCGGCAAAAGAACAAAATAATTAAAACCAAAAAAATAACAATATGGGAAAAGTGAAAGCTTGTCTTTTTGATTTAGACGGGGTAATTGTAGATACTGCTAAGTATCATTACATAGCATGGAAGGAATTGGCTAACGAAATGGGATTTGATTTTACTTTAGAAGATAATGAAAGATTAAAAGGTGTTAGCAGGATGACTTCGTTAGATATTCTTCTTTCAATAGGGCAGATTGAAAAAAGTGAAGAAGAAAAGTTAGCCTTAGCTACTAAAAAAAACGAAAACTACCGTTCATATATTCTTAAAATGGGACCAGAAGAAATACTTCCGGGGACAAAAGATTTTTTAGATCAGCTTAAAAAAGAAGGAGTTAAAATTGGTTTAGGTTCGGCCAGTAAAAATGCTATGACCATACTTGAACGACTAGAATTAACTTCTTATTTCGAAGCTATTATAGATGGAACAAAAGTATCAAAAGCAAAACCCGATCCTGAGGTTTTTCTAAAGGGAGCTGAAGCATTAGGGATTGCACCTGAAAACTGTGTTGTTTTTGAAGATGCAGAAGCAGGGGTTGAAGCAGCTCTTGCTGGAGGGATGAAATGTGTAGGAATTGGTAAAGAGGACATACTTGGCAAAGCTCATTTAGTTGTAGATGGCTTACACAAAATGAATATGCAAAAACTCAATCTGCTAAACGATTAATCATTTTTAATCTGATAAAAGAGAAAACAAAAATGAAAGAATATTTAAAATATCACGAATGGTGTGTTATTGAAGAAGGGTTTGATCCTGAAAACCACCAAGCATCAGAAAGTATTTTTAGTATTGGCAATGGTAAAATGGGACAACGTGCCAATTTCGAAGAAAAATATTCTGGCCCAAGTTTACAAGGAAGTTATATTGCCGGAGTATACTATCCTGATAAAACCAGAGTTGGTTGGTGGAAAAATGGTTACCCTGAATACTTTGCAAAAGTATTGAACTCTCCTAACTGGATTGGAATAAATGTTGAAATAGATGGGCAAGAGTTAGATACATTTAAATGTAAGGTTGAGAATTTTGTTCGTACTTTAAACATGCAAGAAGGATTTCTGGAAAGGGAATTTGATGCAATTTTAGATGGAGATAAAAAAATACATGTTAAGTCTAAAAGATTTGTAAGCATGGTAGATACCGAGAATGGTGTCATCAAATACGAAGTTAAACCTATCAACTTTAGTGGTAATATCAGCTTTACCCCATACATAGATGGAGATATTGAAAACGAAGACTCCAACTACGATGAGAAATTTTGGAATATTTTAGATGTGAATGCTACTGAAGGTACTGCTTATCTCGAATCTCAAACAAAGAAGTCTGATTTTCGATGTGGCTTTGCGATGAAATACCATGCATTTTTAAATGGAAAACCAGTTCAACCTAAACCTGAAGTTATTCAACTTGCAAAATGGGTAGGTAATAAAATTGAATTTGAAGTTAAAGAAGGAGAAACCGCTAGCCTGGAAAAATATATTGGAGTTACATCTTCTCTTAATTATTCTACTGATGAACTAAAAAGTAATGCTGAAGAATTAGCTTCATATGCTTGTCACAAAGGATTTGATAAACTTTTTACAGATCATAAGCAAAAATGGGCTACTAAATGGGTGCACAGCGATATCAAAATAAAAGGAGATGTTGCTGCACAACAAGGTATTCGTTTTAATATTTTCCATCTGAACCAAACCTATACTGGTGAGGATGAAAGGTTAAATGTTGGTCCCAAAGGATTTACCGGCGAAAAGTATGGCGGAACAACTTATTGGGATACCGAAGCATATTGCATTCCATTCTTTTTAATGACTTCTCCCTCTCAAGTAACCCGACAATTACTTATATATAGATACAAACACCTGGAAAAAGCAATCGAGAATGCTCAAAAATTAGGTTTCAAAGATGGTGCTGCTCTATATCCTATGGTAACAGCCAATGGTGAAGAATGCCACAACGAATGGGAAATTACTTTTGAGGAAATTCACCGTAATGGAGCTATTGCTTTTGCCATAAATAATTACATTAGACATACAGGCGATAAAAAATATCTTGAAGAATATGGCTTAGAGGTTCTGGTTGGCATATCCCGGTTCTGGAGTCAGCGTGCAACTTATTCCGATGCAAAAAAGAAATTCGTAATACTAGGAGTTACAGGCCCTAATGAGTACGAAAATAACATTAACAATAACTGGTATACCAACAAGATGGCTTCTTGGTGTTTAAAATACACTACTGAATCTCTTAAGTATGTAAAAGAAACAAATTCAGCCAGGTATAAAGAATTAGTTGAAAAATTAAACTTTAAGGAAGAAGAAACCAGTAGATGGACTAACATAGTCGAAAACATGCATTTTCCATTTAACGAGGAGTTGAACGTATTTATGCAGCAAGATGGTTTTATGGACAAAGAACAAATGTTAGCTAAGGAGCTTGATCCTGCTGAACGTCCTATTAATCAGCATTGGTCGTGGGATAGAATACTTCGCTCAAACTTTATTAAACAAGCAGATACGTTGCAAGGCATTTATGTTTTTGAAGATGAATTTCCTACCGAAGATATTCAACGTAATTTTAATTTCTATGAGCCTCGAACTGTTCATGAATCATCTCTTTCTCCTTGCGTTCACTCCATTTTAGCCACAAGAATTGGTAATGTGGAAAAAGCATACGAAATGTACTTGCGTACATCACGATTAGATTTAGATGATTACAATGCTGAAGTACACGAAGGATTGCACATTACAAGTATGGCAGGAACCTGGATGTCAATTATTGAAGGCTTTGGCGGTAAAAGAGCTTACGATGAAAAACTTTATTTAAATCCGGATATTCCAAAACAATGGGAAGAATATGCTTTCCGAATTACTTTTAAAGGAAATGACTTAGAGGTGAGAGTAACTTCAAAGGAAGTAGAAATTATATCTCACGCTAAAGAAACTATTGAATTATACTTATATAAAGAGTTGGTGACTGTAAAAGCAAATCAGTCTAAGACTATTTCCCGCTAAATTTTAAATACAGAGAGCTTAAAGCCCAGTTTTAATACATCCCATTCTGGGTTACAGCTGCTCTGTGTTTTTTATTTATTTCTCCATATAAATTTATCTGCAATTAGTTTAACTTTAAATTAGTTTTCCATGCGAGTATTTAAATATTTGATTGTTTTATTTGTTATGACATCATTACACCCTCAATCTAATTTACGTGCAGAAGAGCAAGAGTTGATTAAACGAATTGAACCAACAAATTGGTGGGTAGGTATGAAATATCCCGAATTACAGCTTTTAGTTTATGGTAATAACATAGCTTCTTCTGTTGTAAGTATTGATTATAATGGAGTAACCATTTCAAAAGTAACAAAAGTTGAAAATTCAAATTATTTATTTCTCGATCTTCATATTTCACCTAATACCAAACCAGGTATTGTTCCCATAAAATTCTCAATTGGAGGAGTTGAAGTTTATACGCATAAATACGAGCTTTTACCTAGAGAAAAAGACTCAGCACAGCGTAAGGGTTTTGACTCTGGTGATGCCATGTATTTAATAATGCCTGATAGGTTTGCAAATGGAAATCCAGATAATGACAACATTGAGGGAATGTTGGAAAAAGCAGACCGTAAAGCTCCTTATGGACGACATGGAGGTGATATAAAAGGCATACATGATCATCTTGACTATATTCAGGAATTGGGATTTACTGCTATCTGGCTCAATCCCGTTATGGAAAACAATCAACCTAAATCATCTTACCATGGTTATGCCATTACCGATTTTTATGAGATTGATGCTCGTTTAGGTTCGAACGAAGAATTTAAGAGCTTAACAAACGAGTGTAACCAACGAGGTATTAAAATGATTATGGACATGGTATTTAACCACTGTGGAAGCTACCATTGGTGGATGGAAGATTTACCTATGTCGAATTGGATTAATCAATGGGAAAAATTTACACGTTCTAATTACAGATTATCAACAATATCAGATCCATACGTTTCAAAAGCCGATAAAGATCTTTCGGTAAAAGGATGGTTTGACACCACCATGCCCGATCTAAATCTTGAGAATGAGTTTATGCTAAACTATATGATTCAAAATAGCATTTGGTGGATAGAATATGCAGGTTTAGGAGGCATTAGAATGGATACATATCCATATCCCGATCAGCATGGAATGGCCATATGGACACAACGAATTTTAAGTGAATATCCTAATTTTAACATTGTTGGAGAATCATGGATTACAGAAGCTTCTAAATTATGCTACTGGCAAAAAGACTTTCCTAATAAAGATGGTTATAACTCTTACCTTCCCAGCTTAATGGATTTTCCTATGCAATCTGCTATTAGCACAGCTTTTAATGAGGAAGAAGGTTGGGATACTGGATTAACAAGACTATATAATACTATTGCCGACGATCATTTATATCCGAATCCTTATAATTTGGTTGTTTTCCCAGATAATCATGATGAAGGACGTATTTTATACAAATTAAATAATGATACCAGTAAGTTAAAAATGGCATTAACTTATGCTGTTACAACTCGAGGAATATTACAAATTTACTATGGCACCGAACTGTTAATGAACGGTAATGGCCATGATGGGCATGATAAAATTAGGCTCGATTTTCCAGGAGGATGGCCTAATGATAGCACCAATGCTTTTACTAAAAAAGGTAGAACTGCTGAGCAGAATCGCATATTTAATTTTATAAAAAAAATATTGAACTATCGTAAGCAGTCAGATGCCCTAAAATATGGTAAAACTTTGCACTTTATCCCGGAAAATGGCATTTACATATATTTTAGATATACTGATAATGAAGCTGTAATGGTTGTTTTAAACAACAATAACAAAGGCATTAAAAAAGTAAATACCCAAAGGTTCAATGAAATACTGAATAAATACTCTATCCGTAAAAATATTATTACAAATCATACAGTTAAGAATTTAGAATCCTTCAATATTAAAGCAAAATCAGCTTTAATATTTGAATTAAAGTAATGGCTATTATTAAATGAATTATTTAGTTATTACGATAGCTTATCAAACTTTTTCCATCAAGCTAAATATCTAACAATTGGAATATACACTTTATCTATTGATTTATTGTTTCCTGTGAGGTTTCAACCCGGATTATGTATTAGAACTTCGTTATGAACATTGAAAGTACAATTATTGCGATAAGTGAATGCAGTGCCAAGTTTTACTTGGGCAATGCTGAACGAAGCAATAATCAGAAACTAATAAAACAAGGATTTACTGAAACGAGGCATAGCACTGTTCTGGTGAGTTGAAATGAAGAAACGAAGTGTCTTGTTTTGAAGTAATTTCAATGTGTAATAGATTTTCTAATGCATATTGAGGGTTCAACAGTGTTTTAGCTATAGATTGGTCTTTTAGTAGTTTCTAACAACTATTTATAAAAGTAAAATAACATTCAGGTTATCTTATTTACATATTATAATATTTAATATTACAATATACATTTTATCATTACTTTAAATTACAATCGATACCGCAAACGTTTGCATTAATAATTTGATTTTTAATTCATTAATTTCTTTACATTATCAATATTAATTTCTAGTTTTAATTTCGAAAAACATAATTTACAAACTTATTCAATTACATATTAATACTTATATAATTTTTACTGATGCTTACATCATGCTTTATAAAGAAATAAAATACCTTTCTTTCTTACTTTTGTTAATAACATTATTAATATCATGTACTCAAACAGAAAAACTTCCTTCTGTTTATATCACAAATGATACATTTAAATCAATTAACATTGAAAAAGTTCGATTAATAGGCCCATTTCTAGTTGACACCGCGGAAAACAACTCACTAAACAATAATGACCTAAAACACTTCAACCTACAAGAAAATAAACTTGACGAAAATAAAATTCTATCTATAAAGGCAAATAACGCACAAACCCCCAATTTTATACATCCTCAATTTAAAAATCAAGAATTTAGCATTATTGCAGATAATATAGATTTTTTACATGTTATAGATACCGTTAACACAAAGAGAAACGAGAGCAATTATTATATAGCTTGCTCAATATATAGCGATAGAAAACGTAATGTGGTTTTTATGGCAGCAACTTGCTTTGGTTTAAAAGCCTGGTTAAACAACAATCTTATCGCATCAGAAAATGGTAACCTTAAATTTCCCAAAGGCTATGATTATTATATAAAACTAGCTTTAAATAAAGGTGAGAACTTATTTGTTGCCAAAGTTAGCCGAGGCTCCAATAAATTGTGCTGGCGTTTAGTATGTAAAATTGCAAGCATACCAGAGGCCAGGGAAGAGTATTGCTTAAATATGCATTCCGACTTTATTTCGAATCCCATTCTCTGCAATAACGAAAAACTTAATATATATACTGGCAACTATTTATATAAGAAAGAACTCTCAGTTTCCATAAAAGATATAAATCCCAACTCTGATTCCAGGAAATATGACACTGTAATAATCAATAATAATGGAGAATGCGAACTTTCGATAGACGGTTTTAATGAAGGTTTCTATAATTGTAATTTATATTTGCAGAACTGCACACTCAGTGAGAGTTTCTATATTGGAAATAAACACACTCTTTTAAATCGCTTAAAGCAAGAACTATCATCTATAAACCTTGTTGATAAAGATGACATTAAAAGTATAGATGGTGTAATAAAAAGCCTCTCTCAATTAATTGCAAAAAGAACACCTAAAAACTCAAAAAGTGAGTCTAAATTTTATAACAAAAACATTGTAAACAAAGCACTATCTATACAAAACATTCTTCTTAGTGCAAAAACTCAACCTAAAAATCCGTTTAAAAACATTGACGGAACTTATTTAAAATCTTATTCTTCAAAAATTGATGACCAGCCTCAATATTATATGTTTCATGCCTCGCAACAAACATTATTGCAAGAAAAGATTCCTTTAGTTGTTGTAATGCCCTTTTATCACAATCCTCTTGATTCTGCGCTTAATAGTTGGTATTATTTAAACTCCGACCAAATTGAATGGGAAATAAAACTTGCAGATCAATATAAAACAGCCATATTCTGGCCCTACCTAAGAGGTAACAGCGGCTCTTCAGGTATAAGTACTGCTGATTTTTTTGAGGCTTTTAATGACATTAAAAGCAATTACAACATTGATACTGACAGAATTTATTTAATGGGTGACTGTGCTGGTGCTAGTAGAACTATTCATTTAGCAAGCAAGTTTCCGCATTACTTTGCGGCAATATCACTATTTCAGCCCGAGACTCACGGAATGGACGAAATAACCAATCCTATAAATTTTGTTAGAAACTTAACGAATATTCCTACATACATTTACCACAGTACTAAGGATGAGATTGTGCCCATAGAAAACTCGTACAATTTTATTAAAGAAGCATCCAAATACAAATATGTTCCCTACTTTGATAAAAGCGAAAGCGACTCTCACTATTTATTACCTAAGAATTGCCATGCTCCAACCTTTGAATTCTTTAATAATAAAAAACGAATCACATCTCCAGATACTATTCGCTTTATTACGTTTGAGCAAAAATATAACAAAGCATATTGGCTGGAAATTAATAAGTATTCTTATATAGGCAAAACAATAATTGAGGCATTTAAAGACACTATTAATAACACTATTAATGTAAATGCTATTAACATTGATAACTATAGTATTTATACTAAAGACTTAAATCTTAATAAACACAAAGACTTTCTTGTATTTACTAATAACAAATTAAGCTATAAAGGTAACTTTAGAGATACTATTCAAATTACAGTAAACAAGTCAAACACAACCTACAAGACAAAAAAACCTCTCATTGAAGGACCTATAAATCACTTCTTTACAAATAGCTTTGTATATATTGAACCCAAAACAACAGTTCCACTTCAAAAAATGATCACCTCCATATGGGGTAGTCAAGTATTTGTATCTGTAAAATCGATAAATGAAGAGAAATTCAGACAAAACCTAAATGAGAGCAACATTATTTTATTTAATCAGAACTATACCAATCCTTACATAAAACAAATAATCTCAAAGCTCCCTGTCATTCAATCAGAGAAAAACATTCTTTTTAGAAATAAAGAAATAACAGAGAGTGATGTCTCAATATGTTTCATATACCCTAATCCTCTTAATACCAACAAATATGTTTTATATATCGGCACAAATAACGAAAACAACTTCTCTTTAGTTGAGAAAAATTTAATTGTAAATGGTAACAAAGACTATGTAGTCTGGAATAAAAAGTATGGACTAAACAACATCATTAAAGAAGGTTACTTCGATATAAACTGGAATTAAAATACTACACCCTGATAAAACCAAAATTCTTTCTTTATGAAAACAATATCTATTCTCTTAATATCAATTTCCTTATTTAGCTTATTCGGATGCAAATCTAATTCTGAAGAAGTTTCTGATAAGATAATTCTTAAAATTGGCAAGGTTGAAATAACCGAATATGAATTTGAAAAAAACAAAAAGAGATACTTCAATCCAGGTTCTGGACAAAGTTATAAGCAATGGAAGAATAATTTTATTAACGAAGCCTACTTTTTGGCAGATGCTTTAGATAAAGGATATGACACAATCCCAGATATTAAAACAAAAGTTAATTATACGGCACAAGCTATGATTAGCAAGGTTGATGGGTATCTGTGGAATAAACTAGCTAAACCACAACTCGATTTCTCAAAACAGGAATTAAAAGATGCATACAATAAACGCAACAAAATTTATTACCTGGAATACTTAAAGTTTCCAAACAAAAAAGTAATGACTGAGATTCTTGGTAATGATACTACAATAAAAACGGAAGCCGATTATATTATGGCTGCAAATAAATGCAGAGCCAACAATAATATTTATCACGAAAATCGGGCATATATCTTCCCATTTGGAGAGTTACACATTTTAAAAAATCTCATAATCAACATAATTAAGCCTAACACCTTTTATACTTCAGAAGGAATTTATATAATAAATCCAATAAAAACAGAAAATGTTAGACAAGGTTCTTTTAGTCACGAAAAAGACCAAATTCTTAATGAGTTGAAACGAATTAAAACAAGAGAAATAATAAAAGAAAAAAGCGAAGAGGTATTTTTTAAAGCTAAAATTTCAACAAACAATAAAATCAAAGATGAGTTAATTAAACAATTAAATGCCTCATCTCCTACCATCGTAAACGACACTCTACTTACTTTTCGGTTTAAAGGGAAAGTTAAACCTATTACTTGTAAAGAATTTTTGGATTATTACAAAAACACTCCATTTACGCAAAAAATTGAAAATAAAACTCAACTAGAGGAAACTATTAAGGACGCTGTTATGCAAAAAATTGAATATGCAGAAGCAGATAGTTTAGGAATTTTTAGTGATATACAATATGTTCTCGATAAAAGAAATTATAGAAACAGAGTTATTTTACCTCAATATTTTAAAAACGAACTATATGATAGCATATTCGTTACTGATGATGAATCTTTAAAGTACTATAAAAATAATAATGAAAAATTTACAGAACCCGAAACTTGCTATGTATCCTTATTGAAGTTTAAAACTAAGAATGCAGCGTTAGAAAACTATGCTTTTGTAAGTGAATTACTAAATAATAATGAACTCGAATCAATAAATGATACAACGTTTGTAAAAAACCTAATATCATTTGAACCTGAGGTTATTCTAAAGAAAGATAGCGCAAATTTACCTATTGACTTAACTAAAAAAATATTTGCTGCAAAACTTCAGTTTTTAAAAGGTCCTTTTGTTAATAATCAAAACCACATATTATTTTTTAAAACAAAAGAAGAAGGACAACTCATAAAAACCTACAAAGCCGCAAAAAATGAAATTATAGCTTCTTTAAAATCGAAAAAAACAAAACTACTAAAAGAAGACAAAATCCGCAGGTTAAAAAACAAATACCCAATTACCATAAATAAAATAAATTAACTCAAAAGCAGAGAGCCAAATAAATAACTATTTAATTATTAATCATTTTTCTAAAAAAACCAATTATGAAAAAACTACTATTAATTTTTTCTATACTATTTATTTCAATTGCGTCATATGCATATGTTGATCGAGTTGCAGTATACTCTAATGGAGACTTTGAAGCAGAAAACTCGACTATGAGAATTAATACATCAGCAATCAATTATTACGTCGAAGCAGTTGGTTCAGGTCTAAGTCAAGTTAATGCAAGATTTTCTGATGGCACTAGAATTCATCGCAATGCATATGCTGGCGAAACAGAAACAGGTACAATCAGAAAGCCAGGTGCTAGAATTATAGAAGTTCATATCGAAGCTGTATGCAGTGGTCGCGGAACATCGGCTATTGCAGAATGGTCCTGGTAAAACTTAATTATTAATACTCGGTTCTCTGCTTTTTAATTTCTAACTACATGTTCTATGAAAGAATACATTCATCAGTTTGTTTACATTCTTTTAGTCTTAACATTATTAGCACCACTTTTAACAGTAACTGACAAAATAAACCTAATCTTTTTTCAGGACGTTCTTTATTCAACTATATCGAGAACTCTATTTACTCTTATTATGCTGCTAATAATAGTTAGGTATAATAACTTTAAGATTAAACTCAACCTTTTGGACTTATGGATTTCCTTATATTTTCTTTATAGCATCTCCATTTTGCTAGCACAAAAAAACAAACCTATAAGTAATGATTTCTTTGAGTTGATTTCGATATACGGTTTTTACTTGATTCTAAAAATTTATTTTAGCATTTCTGCTAACTCAAAAACAAAACAGGAGAATTATTTTTTTACATCTATTATGATTGCCACTTTAATTCCTATTGGAATTGGTGTTTTAGAGTTCTCAGGTGTAATTAAAATGTTTGGATCCAATTTTATTATGACCGGAGGTTTTTTAAACCAGGGGGTATTCGCCAATTATATTGCCACCCTACTTCCTTTTCCTATTGCATTAATACTCATCAAGCAGCAAAAAATTATAAGAATTCTTTCTTTTATAATCTTTCTTATTTCTTTAACTGTTTTAATTCTCACAACTTCTCGAACAGCCTGGATATCTGGATTAACTTCATTAATCTATCTAATATTTTATGGCTTTAACATCAAATCACTAATTGTAAAGACCTTACAAACAACATTAAAAAAAACAATTGTCGCCTCATTAGTTATAATATTCATCTGTACTGGTTCAATATTTCTTTACAACTTTAAAAAAGATTCTGCCAATGGTAGATTATTTACCTGGAAGATTTGCTTAAGTGCAATAAAAGAAAAGCCCTTATTTGGTCATGGAATTAATTCTTTTCATGCTGCTTATAACTCTCATCAAATTAACTATTTTAAAGAAAATACTGAAGACATTAAAAACGGAATGCTTGCCAACGAAGCAAAATATGCATTTAATGATTATCTACAAATTGCAATAGAGAAAGGACTTATCGGTTTATTTCCTTTTTTGGTTATAGTGTTTGGTATTTTTCTTATACCCCACAAAAAGCATTATTTACTTATAGCTGTTAAAGCAGCAGTATTATCTACTTTAATTTGCTCATTGTTCTCATATCCTTTAATAAATTCAATTCATTATACATTATTCTTTATATTAATTGCGTATGCCTCATCAAAACACAATTCTAACCAATACTCATTTTCTTTTCTTAAAAAACGAATCGTCACTCTACCCATTTCTATATTATTAGCTTGCCTGATTTCACTTAGCTTATCCATGCAGATATCTCATTTTTATTATTGCAATAAATGGAAAACTGCTTATAAAATGGTACAAAACAAAAACTTCAATTATATTCCAGAAATATACCATTCTCTTTATCCCCATTTCCAAAATCATTACTTGTTTTTATTTAATTACGGCAGTTTATTAATAAAAGAAGGTAAAAGCTTTGAAGGAATTAAAATATTAGAGCATGCTCAAACCATAAATACTTCTTATAATTTATTTATTAACCTTGGTGACGGTTACGAAAAAATTAAGAATTACAAGCTTGCCGAAAAGTATTATAATAAAGCTTCGCTTTTAATTCCTCATAAGTTAACACCTAAATATTTTTTGCTGAACCTTTACCAACAAACAAATGATTTAGAAAAAGCTATCCAAACAGCAAAAGCAATAAGCAATATGGAAATAAAAATTTACACACCTCTTGCTGGACAAATAAAAAACGATGCTCTAAAATTTCTTAGAAAAAATAGTTCAAAATTTGAATTATAGGATAATATAGAACTTGATCATTAGATTATAGACAAAAGACATGAAACCTACTTACAAGACACTCAAATCTAATACTTAGCCAAACTACCTGCATCAATACTCTACAAAAATATAATGAAATATTCTATGTTTATTAAACCTCGAATATTAATGCTTTCCCCATCTATTTTGTATACTTTTTATGCACTATTTTAAAACAATATTTTTTTATAATAAACCTTTAAAAACAATCAACTTAAAGATACTTAACAACACTAAACAACTGCTCTACAACTGTTTCACATGAACTTAACTAATAGTTTTGTTGTTAGAAAAGAAAAAACTATGAAATTATTAGAAAAAATATTAGTCCCAATTGACTTAGATAATCAATCAAATATTAAACACATTGAAACTGCAATTTCGCTTGCAAAAAGGTTTAACTCTAAGGTTTTATTACAACATGTGCTTCCTCAAGAAGCTAAATTAAACTCTATTAATTCGCTTATTTTAAAATATGTAGATGAAGAACTTGACAATATATTAAAACAGGTCACAGAAGCAGGTGTTAATGCTGAAAAAATAATTAGTTATGGTAATCCATTTGAGCAAATACTTTCAATTGCAGAATCAGAGGATGTTAATTTAATTATCACATACAAATCACCTCAAAACAATGATAATCCAAGTAATATGGATATAATTTCGGAAAAACTCTTACGCAAGTCAATTAAACCTGTTTGGTTTGTCAAGAGAGGAAACGAAGATATCCCCAATACTATAATGTGTCCTGTTGATTTCTCGGGAGCATCAGAAAGAGCCTTACAAAATGCAATTAAAATAGCCAGAACATTTCAGTGCAAACTGCATGTAATTAATGTATTTGAACCACTTCAGGAAAACTTTTCTCCTCGATACAATATCAATTATGATGATGAAAATAATAAACTTGAAAATGCAAATACTCTTGAACTTGATGCATTTTTAGAAAAATTCAACTTTACTGATGTAGACTTTGAAATAAATATTTTAAAAGGAAAACCTAATAAAGAGATAATTGAGTTTGCCAAAAACAATGAAATAGATTTAATTTTTATTGGTGCAACAGGAAAATCTTATTTACAAAGAATCCTTCTGGGAAGTATTACCGAAATGGTAATTAAAGCATTGCCTTGCTCAATTGTTATTACCAAAGAAGAAAATATACTCGATTTAAAAATAGATAAAGATATATCTGTCTTGGAAAAACATCTTCATCAAGCCGAAAAACTTGAAGAAGCAGGGTATTACCACGAGGCTATTAACCAACTAAAAATATGTTTACAACTCAACGACTTACATTTACCTACTTTAAATAAACTAAGTAAGATATATAATAAGCTAGGAGAGAAAGAACTAGCTGAAAATTATAAACTTAAATCAATAGATGTTTTAAATAGGTTGTGGGATAAAAAAATTGAACTTGACTTACGTAAAGGTTTAAAAATTTGATAAAATAAATAGCAAAGTAGACATAAAACAATTTTAAAAGTTGATTAATATATTATTTGTTTCAACCTGTTTCATTTGAAACAACCACTAATTACTCAGTGATCCTACAAGTTAATCACTGAGTAATTTTTATAGCTTTTATTCAACTACATGAGGTAATTTTTTTTTATTCAAAACCTTTGGAGCTGGAAACATTTCGGCTACTTCTCTTAAACAATTATTACATAAACATTCGTTGTAATTTTCTGCTAAAAATTTCTGAGCTCTTGCAGAAACAGGAACATGAATACAATGACATTCAAAAATCTCATCTTTCCTACAGTTAAATTCCTTCTTACATTTTGGACATTCTTTAATCATTTTACCTGTGTTTATACAATAGCAATTAGGCGCATCCAATTAACTATTGCTAATTAATAACAATACATTCCAATGCCAATAAAAGATTAGCTTCGTTTGAAGATAAATTTGCTTTTATTCCCGAAAGCATCGATTCTACAATCACCGGCAGGTCTTCTGACTTGTCCCTAATTTAAATGCCTTCCCATTAAGCTTTCTTAAAAGTGGCCATAGTGTTTTAAATTATTAAATGGAACTTACAGCAGCGGGTACTGTTGCCGATTTTCACAGCATTCCCTTTTCATTTTATCCTGCGAAAGCAAAATAAAACACCGGATGCGACAAAAGTAAGAATATTTGTAAATAGCGCCTGTAAGAAAACGTTAATATTTTTATGTCTTTGATAAGAAAGCGTCAAATACAAAGCTTGAGAAGATAAAAAAAATACTCCGGCAGTTGCCAGATATGTTAATGAGTATTTTCTGACAAGTATAATGCAGTATTTTATTTATAATAGTTCATTAGTTTTTGGTCATTAGTCACCAAACGGTAAAAGCTCGAAACATGGAATCTGGAGGACGGAGACTGGCTAGTTTTCTTTCTAATACAACTGGCATCAGAAAAACAGAATAATCAAACAGTTATATTTTAACTCCTTAGAGTATTATATTACTCTAATTTATTTTGTATTCTAACGCATAATTCTCCTATATTCTTCAACTTTAAAACCTCACTTAATCTAAATTGGATATTAAAAGATCTTTCTATTTCGCTAATAAGAATAATGTTTGTTAAAGAATCCCACTCTGCTATATCTTTAGCTGTTGTTTCATCAGTTAATTCTATTTGAGTGTTTTTTAATGTAGTAATAAATATATCGTTTATTTGTTCTAAAATTTCCGATAATTCCATATTCGCTTGTTTATCCTTTTTTTTAATTTTTACACTTGGTTATTCTATTTAAATTAAAGTAGTTATTTTTCTGATCAACTTTATCATTAAATATCTAGAGGTAATTGGTCAACATTATAAACCTGAAACTGAATAAAACATTCTCAATGATAGATACGCTTGAAGAGATTTTTACCCTACCTACTTTTTTAAACAAATTGAACTTTTTTATTCTTTAGATATGTAAGAAGCACCAAATGGATAAAAGATAACCTTACATTAACAATTAATTTTTTGGCAAAGAATATGTAATCCTATTTTTGAATACTAATTTTAAAAATTGATTATGATAAAATTTCACACCCAAAGAATCTCAATATTTACCTTATATATTGGATTAATAATAGGTATCATTTCCTGTTCTAAAAACGATAATCCCAAACCAAACAATGATGAAAAGGATAATGTTAAACAAGATATTGTAGAGCAAGTAATACTTCTGCATGTAAATGACCTTCATGCCAATATTGATGCTTTTCCTAAAATTTCCTCATTTGTCAACTCCGTGAGAGATACAAGTGATAATGTATTTTTATTATCTGCAGGTGATATTTTTAGTGGGAATCCAATGGTGGATATGTACGAAAATCCAGGATATCCAATAATTGATTTAATGAATCAACTAGAGTTTGATGTTTCGGTAATTGGAAATCATGAATTTGACTACGGACAAAAAAAACTTAACAATAGAGTTGAACAGGCTAATTTTCCATTTATATGCGCTAACATTGATGCATCAAAGGGAGAGCTTAAACAACCTGATGCATTTTCGACCTTAACAACTAAAGAAGGGTATGAGGTGCATGTTGTAGGATTAGTTGAAGCAAATTCTAAAGTTGGCGATAAATATATACCGTCTACTCATCCAGATAAAGTCGAAGGTTGTTTTTTCCCATATTATAAAACAGAAATTAAAAATTATAATTATTTAAAAAGTGATACTAGTCTATATGTTATATTATCTCACCTTGGGTACGGCTCTGACAATACACTAGCAGAAGATAACAAAGAAATTGACATTATAATTGGAGGACACTCTCACAAGATTATTGAGCAACCATCAACAGTAAACAATTCTATAGTTTGCCAGGCAGGTTCATATGGTAGATATGTAGGGGTGGTTCATGTAACTACTAAGAATAAAAAAGTGGTTAAAACCAATGCTTATTTAGTAAATATGGAGAACTACCCAAAAGCAAGCGAAGAAATTCAAAATATTGTTGATGATTATAATAATAATCCAGCTCTAAACGAAGTAATAGGGACTAATTTAAACGAATTAAATAGTAGAGAAGAGATTGGATGTTTAATGACAGATGCTATTACTTGGAAATTTGATGTAGATATTGCATTTCAAAATTCTGGAGGTATTAGGAGTAATTTTTATGTTGGTGATATTTTAGTTAAAGATGTTTACCGTAACGATCCTTTTGGAAATGAAGTCATTACATTCAATTTATCGTATAACGAATTATCATCGTTAATATTAAATAGTCGACCAGGAGATTTAAAAGTATCTGGAATACATATAATACATAAGCAAAACGGAGGAATTGAACTTACAGATTACGATAACAATCCTATAGATACCGATAAAACATATAAAGTAGGAATGAACTCATATATTGCTTCGGCATATAGCTTTGAACATTCTCAAGAAGGTGTTTCCACTGAAATAACATCTGCAGATGCTCTTATTGAATTTATAGATTACAAGAAAAACATTGACTACATGGGAGTAAATAGAATTTTCTATGAGTAGATAATTATATAACTTATAATGTACTTCCAAGAAGTACTTTACGCAGATACAAATCTTGTAAAAACATAATTAAATGTGTTTCTATTTTTTGAATATCACTTATTCCAAAAGCAGATGATATAATTGGCAATAAAATCTCCAAAGAAGTGGGCGAATCGTATAATTTTTCGATAAGAAAAACGTGCAATGCTGAGATATTTAAAAACAGAACTTCTTTGGAGGTTATATCTCTATAAATGTATATAAACCAATCTCCTTTGTGATTTACAGCATCATCTGCATTGTAATTGTGTACAGGATAATCTAATTTTATTAGACGATATTCCGGATTTAATACTAATTGGTCGTTAATATAGTTATTGACTTTATCTACTTTAGGAATTGGTTCATCCGGCATAGTATGAACCTCAATTTCAATCCATTCTATCAATAACAAATCATTAAGAGCTGGTTTATTTAACTTTCTGGCGTAATTCTCATTAATAACAAATTCCATAAATTCTTTAGGCAGCTCCCATATTTTAGGTGATTTTGCCTCGTGCTTTCTAAAAAATTCGTTAATTAATTTCAGCCATTCTTCACGCCCAAGCCATTCCTCTGTTATTGGATACGCTTTTTCTAAAGTATTTTTTATGTTATTAAATACTAACCTCCTATAATGACTCACCCTATTTGATGATACGCCCCCAATTTTGGAATAGACTCCCGACTTGCAGTAATCTGCAAAACTTTTTTGAATCTCTATAGTTTCTGAATTAAGATACATGTGTAACCTCCCAATGTTTCTTTGTTAACGTTTTTAAATGATTAAATTCATTTACTATTTGATCAAAATCGTTGAAATTAAAATCCCTTTCAAGTAATACAGGTATAGGCCTAAGCTTATTGATAGTATATTCGAATAATTCATACACCGGGTCAATAATGGGTTGACCATGCGTATCAATAATTAACTCTTCACTTACTTGCTCATGACCTGCCATATGAATATAAGCTACACTATCTAATGGCATAGAATTGATAAAATCTTTAGCATTATAGTTATGATTAAAACTATTAACGTAAACATTATTAACATCTAGCAGTAATTCGCATCCTGATTCTTCAATAATGCTTTTTACAAATGTAGCTTCATCCATTTCTGCACCAGGAGCTACGTAATACGATACGTTTTCAATGGCTATTTTACGCTCTAAAATTTCCTGAACTTCAATTATACGACTAACAATGTGTTTTATGGCATCTTCTCTAAATGGTACTGGCAACAAATCGTATAAATGAGCATTAGCACTTTTGGTATATGAAAGATGTTCTGAAAATATCTCTACGTTATAATTTTCTAGAAAAAACTTAAGGTCTTTTATAAAACCATAATCAAGAGGTTCCACACTCCCCAGAGATAAAGAAAGACCATGACATGTGACCGGATATCTTTCCGCTGCTTCATCTAGCTTTTTTTTCCAATAACCACCCATTCCCATCCAATTTTCAGGAGCAAATTCGATGAAATCCGGAATAAATCTATTGTTTTCTAAAAATTCATCGGCAATATCGCGACGAAAACCAACACCTACACTCGTCATAATTACATAAAATTATCTTATCTAAAATAGAAGCTGTTGTTCAAGAAAGAAAGAAGGATGGTAAGCTCAACTCAAGAATCAAAAACAACATACACACAACATACACATCTAACAACTTAAACAACAGCCCTATCGTACACTACAACCGATACACGCTATTCAAACCCTACTTATACTAATATCCCAATGATATTTGCGCTATAATTTCATTTCAACCACATCCTGAATAGTTCTATCTTAATCGTTACTCAACACCTCCACATGTATTTTCTCCACATTTAGCTTCTTTAGTCTTATCTTTAGTATCCTTTTTCTCTTTAGATTTTTCTCCACATGTAGCTTCAGAAGTTTTCTCTTTTTCTGATGATTTCTTAGCTTCTTTTTTACTGTCTTTCTTGGTATCTTTTTTTTCTTCTTTACCACATTTTCCTTCTCCACATTTGCTCTCTCCGCACTTAGCTTCGCCTACGACATAATCCGAGCTACTTGCATCTTCCACGTTAATTGGTGAACCATATTGCTCAAATAATTCTGCTCTTAATTCAGAACCGGTTCCCATAGCCTCGTAGTTAAACAAACTATTAGTATTAGCAACTACTGGCATTGCTCCGGCTATCATTCCACTTATAACAACTCCTTTAAGGATACTTTTTTTTTCAGTTTTCATAATTTTTTATTTAAGATTTACAGATTTTTATTTCTTCTTTTATATTTTGTCGTTACACATACTAAAACCTTACATTTAATTTACTAATTGAAAAATTTACATTATTAGTACATTGATTAAGCAAATCCTTACTCAATTATACATATACATCTCCCCATTTTTTATTTCTTTGCAATAAAAAAATGAATTCTTCCCCACTTAAACGTCCAGTTTTAGCTCTCTTACCCATAATTGTATTTTTGGTATTATACCTGGTATCTTCTGTTATTTCTGGTGATTTTTATAAGATGCCAGTTCCAGTATCTTTTCTAATAGCCTCTATAGTTGCTATAACAATGAACCTTAAAAGAAAGTTTACAGATCGCATTGAAACATATCTCTCTGGAATGGGGAATTCAGGAATAATGATGATGTGCTTGATTTTTATTTTAGCCGGAGTATTTGCCAACTTAGCCAAAGCTATGGGAGCTGTTGATGCTACTGTAAATATTGGTATTAATCTTTTACCTGCCAATATTTTAATTGCAGGAATATTTGTAATTGGATGTTTTATTTCCTTATCGGTAGGTACATCATTAGGAACTGTTGTTGCTCTTACCCCAGTAGCTATAGGGATTGCAGAACAAACTGGGATAAATTTAGGATTAGCATTAGGTGCAGTTATAGGCGGAGCAATGTTTGGAGATAATCTTTCATTTATTTCTGATACTACTATAGCAGCTGCTCGTACACAAGGATGTAAAATGAAAGATAAATTTAAGGTCAACTTTATTATTGTTTTACCTGCAGCTATAATAACATTTGTTATTTATTTATTTCTGAATAACAATAATATATCTACTACACCAAGCAAACATATCACACATCAATGGATAAAAATTATTCCTTATTTGTTTGTACTCATTTCGGCTCTTGCTGGATTAAATGTTTTTATGGTATTGTTACTTGGGTCGGTTCTTGCAGCTACAATTGGATTGTGTCTAGGAAGCTTTGACGGTTGGGGAATGGTAAATTCTATTGGTGATGGTATAAATGGCATGTCCGAAATAATCATTATATCAATTCTTGTTGGCGGGATGGTTGAGATTATCAAATTTAATGGAGGAATTGATTACATAATAAAACTTGTTGGCAAAAAAACTAAAAATAAACGAGGTGCTGAGTTTAGTTTAGCTTTGTTAACTTCATTAGTTAATATTTTTACAGCTAATAATACTATCACTATATTAATGGTTGGTCCCTTAGCAAAGGAAATAGCTGCTAAATTTGATATTAAACCAAAGAGGTCTGCAAGTATTTTAGATACTTCTTCGTGTTTTATGCAAGGATTACTTCCTTACGGTGCGCAGATACTAGCTGCCATTGGACTGGCAGGCACTTTGGTATCTCCATTCGAGATTATGCAATACTTATTTTATCCTTACCTAATGGGTTTTATTTCAATTTTAGCTATTACATTTAATTTTCCTAAGATAAAATCTAGTTAGCAATACCTGGTAAAGTAAAACTAAATTTTGTTCCTTGACCTAATGTGCTTGATACGTTAATATAGCCATTATTCTTCTCGATATATTCCTTACAAATTAACAATCCTAATCCAGTTCCTTTTTCACCAGCCGTACCAAAAGTTTTGTAAAGATTACCTTTATTAAATAATTTGCAAATATCTTCTGGCTTTATACCTACACCATTATCAACCACATCTATTGTAACATCTTGCATATAAACACTAGCCTGAATTATTACTTTTCCTCCTTCATTTGAAAATTTAATTGCATTACTAATTAAATTTCTTAAAACTAGTGTTACCATATCCACATCTGCAAAAACTTTTGTTTTAGGAGTTACTTTTGAAACAATACGAATATCTTTTTGGATCGCATTTAACTCAAACAATTTAATATTTTCTTTAGTCAGTTCACCTATATCAAACAACTCTTTAACAGGCTCCAAGCGATTATTTCGAGACCTAAACCAAGATAAAAGATTTTCAATTAAAATATTCACCCTTTTTGAAGAGCTATCAATAAGCTTTATATATTGAAATATATTCTCTTTATCTAGGTTTGAATAATTATCCAATAAAACGGATGAAAATCCCAATATACCCTGCATTGGACTTTTTAGGTCATGTGCAATTATATCAAACAACTTATCTTTTTCTGAATTAATATGTTTATATCTCTCATTTGCTTCAGATAATTTCTCTGACTTAACCTGAATTTCTTTCTTACTCTCTTCAAGCTGGTAGTTTATTCGTTTTAAACTTTCCGATTTTAAAAGTATATCATCACTTTGTTGCAATATTTTTTTGTTCTGAGTAGTTAGTTGTGCATTCATTCTACTTTGCTTTCTATACCCAATCAGAAGAACTATTGCCAATAACAATGAAAATAATAACATTGTGATTAAAAGTGTACGCGTCAATTTCTGACTTTTAATCTTAGCTTTTTGCAAATCTATTTCACGATCTTTTTTCTCAATATTGTGAAGCACATCCAACATTTCTATTTGATGCTCTATTTGAGAGCTATATAAGTATTGATTAAGATCAATATGTTTTAATAAATATCCATTGGCTTTAGCATATTCTCCCAATGCCGAATATGTTTTACTTAAATCCAGAAGGTTAGCACTAACCTCATCTTTTAAATTATTTCTTTCAGCTATTTTTAAAGCTTTAGAATACACAATTAGAGCGGAATCTAAATTACCAGTCTTCCTATAATAGTCTCCAACATTATTAGTTATACTTGCAATTTGAAAATAGTTTTTATCATTTCTCTTATTTGTAATTTTAATTGCTTTAATAAAATATTTCCCTGCTTCTCTTAAATTATCCAAATCTTCATAAACACTTCCAATACACTCATAAATATGGGCCTGCACCTCCATATCTAATATTATTGCATTTAATTTATTTGCCTTAAAATACTCATTAAATGCACTTTCTACATCTCCATGTTTTTCGTAATAATGACCTAAGTTTAATTTAAGTTTTATAAATTCAATAGTATCTGGATATTGTTTTAACAATGTCTCTGCTTTTTTACTATAAGTGTGCGCTTCTTTAAATCTATATAATATATTAAGCGAATAAGCCAATTGGTTATTGATGGATATAATTTGACATGTATCATTCAAGCTTTCGGCAATAGAAAGTGCAAATAAGAAGCAATTTATTGCCTTTGTAAAATTTCCTGATTTATTATATTGAATGCCTAATCTTTTTAACTCTAAACACATTTCTGGCTTATTACTCGAAGATTGAATTATGTTAATACTATTATAGTATTCATTTAATGTGGTATCTAGTAATGAACCAGAAGTTACATTTTTTAAATGCATTGAATGAAGTTGACTGATATCAATATCAACAACTTGTGCATGTGCAGCAATAGATGTAAAACTAAGAACAATCCAAAACCAAAGTAAACTTATCTTCCTCATTTATCTCTACCTTCTTATAACTAAACGATAGTGCATATGAATAATTACATTTCTATTAATACATATTACTCCTAACACATAATGTAAGTTAATAAGAAAAAAGTAATTAAAAAAAGTATAAAACACCCCATCAAATTACTATTCAAAACATTAGTACCCAAACCATTCTCTTAAAATACCATTTACCACATCAATATTAAAACTATATTTGCGCTTTTTATAATTCGTATGAAAAACATATTAAAAAGCACCTATTTTCTTGCTATACTTTGTTGCCTACTATGGTCAACTGCATTTGCTGGCATAAAAATCGGTTTACAATACACATATCCTATTCAATTCGCAGGACTTAGATTTTTCATTGCCGGAGTAATAATCTCTTTTTTAAGCAAGAATTTTAAATACTTTTTTAACGCCTTAAAAAACAACTTTTGGTTAATATTAAGAGTTTCTATATTTCAAACCATTTTGTTATACAGCTTATTTTATTGGGGAATCAGTATAGTTCCGGGTGCTTTAACAGCTATATTAATTGGTTCGCAACCGCTCTTTGCAGCATTAGTATCTTCTCTAATGCAAAGAAACGATCGCCTTTCTTCTAAAAAACTATTAACAATATCTCTAGGTATAGCGGGCATTGTTCTTATTGCGTATAACAAAGATTGGGGAAACTCCGATGATTTAAAACAAATTTTAGGAATGGGAATATTAATATTAGCTAATATTTCCTCAGGAGTGGGAAATGTTTTTGTTTCTAAACAAAAAGGAACTATCAATTCTACAATACTTAGTTCATGGCAAATGACCATTGGAGGATTGGCACTTTTTGTTATTTCGATGTTCTTTGAACCATTAACTAGCTTAAATCAACCTTTAGAGTACTATATGTCTTTAGGTTGGTTAAGTTTTATTTCTGCTGCTGCATTTACTATTTGGTTCGTGTTATTACAAAGACCTGATGTATTAGTTTCTGATTTAAATATTTGGAAATTTATTATCCCTATTTTTGGAGCTACTATAAGTTGGATTATTATACCTGAAGAAAATCCTGAGCTAATTCCAATAATTGGGATGCTTATTATTGGTATTTCATTGATATTGTATAGTCTCACTAACTCTAAAAGAAAAAAATCTTAGTTATAAAAATGGAGTTTCATCAATCCAAATAACTTCATGACCTAAATGTAGGCAAAGAATTTATATAAAAATAAAACTTCGTTCCTTTGTTAACCTGCGAATAAACTATAATATCCCCACCAAACAAACCAACTAAGTTTTTTACAATACTCAAACCTAATCCCATACCTTTAAATAATTCCTTACTTTTTCTTGCTTTCTGAAAGGGTTGAAATATTATCCCCAAATCACTACTTTCCATACCTATTCCAGTGTCTTGTACAATAAAGAGGACTGGTTTTACAATGTCCTCTTTTATATTATCCAAACTAAATCCTAAATCTTTAAGTTCGGAAATAGTGGATGCTTTTACTACAAGCTTAACATAACCTTCTTTTGTAAATTTAAAAGCATTACGCAGTAAATTTGATATAATTTGTTTTAATCTTTGCTTATCAATAAAAACATATTCATTATCATCAAACAGCTCACAATTTACGTTTAAACTAACACTATCTGATTTATCTTCAAATGTTAATTCGCTAATTATCTCTTGAATTAAATCTTTAACATTTACATTTGTAGCATTAATCTTTAGGTTTCCTGTTTCAATACGGGAAATATCTATGATATCATCAATTAAACTTAATAACGATTCGCTACTTTGGCCTATTACTTTTAAAAAATTTACCTTCTGACTTTCGGGAAATTCATCTTTTAACATTAAACTCGAAAAACCAATTATTGCATTCATAGGAGTTCTAATTTCATGCGATAAGTTAGCCAAAAACGCTGTTTTTAGCCTATCGGACTCTTCTGCTTTTACCTTCGCTTTTTTTAAGTCCTCTGTTCTAATATTTACTAAGTCTTCAAGGTAATTTCTATGAATATGCAATTCTGCATTTTGCTTTAATATCTCTTCTTTAGTATCCTCTAATATTTCATTCGTGCGGGTAAGTTCTTTTGTTTTTTCATTAACAGTATTAACTAATATTTCTTTTTGGTTTCTATACCATGCTATTCTTACTCTAAATATTAAATACATTAAAATTAGAATAACCACCGAAACTAATATTTTAAAGAACAACGATTCATAAAACGTAGGAATTACAATAACCTTTAATCTGGCCTCATCATTAGTTTCAATACCATGATTGTTAATACCCTTTACTCTAAGCACATATTTTCCTGGTTTAAGATTATTAAAACTAATCGCTTCCGAAGTATATCCTTTAAACCATTTCTTATCATAACCCTCCAACTTCCATTTTATTTTATTTTGCTCAGCATGCGAATAATTTAATAAACTGACATAAAACTTCACATTCCCTTTTACACTCTTAAATTTGATAACAGAATCGGTTAAATAACTCACTTCATCATATAAGTTATTTATAAATCCACTTGTTTTATCCTCTTTACTCCAAGATTCAATAATAGGTGGTTTGTTATATGGATTTCTATATATATCTTTTGTATTAAATTCAACAAAACCATCCTGACCTCCAAATAACATATTACCATTTTCTTCCTTATGATATGTTCTTTGATTAGGTTCACCTGTTAATGCTCCTTCCTGACTTCCATAAAATGAAACTGAATTATCTATAGTATTAATACATGTAATACCAAAATTTGAACTAATCCACATATTGTTATTATCATCTGATATAATCCCATAAACATAACTTTCAAGTTCATCTACAGCAAACTTATCTGATATAGTATTTGTTTTAGGGTCATAAACTAAAACTCCAGAGCCATAAGTAGCAATCCAAAGCTTCCCCTCTGAATCTACTTCAACATCTACAAACTTTTTAGGATTTCTAAAATTTACTTTATCAAAATTTGGTTCTACTTTAATAAATTCCTTTGAAGGAATATGAAATTTATATAACCTCCCACTCTTTTCAGCCAACCATAAATATTTATTATCATGACTATAATCCAATGATACAAAACAAACGGAACATTCTTTAATTTTGGGAAATTCTTTCTGATAAACTTGATAACCTCCGTTACTATAATCATATAGAATAAGCCCCGAACGACTTACTAACCAAAATTTATTATTTATATATTTAATCCCTGCATTTAAGTGATTAAGTTTAAACTGATTAAAACTATCATTTTCAAACTTAATTGTTTTCGTCTTATGACTTTTGAAGTTGTAATTATATAGACCTTTGTTACAAACAAACCACAAATTCTGAGTATCAGTTTGTAAAATTTGATATGTATAAAAATTCTTTTCCCTAGAAAAAGGCTTAAACCTTTGCTTTGCTTGAGGACTATAAAAAATATTACCACTATCATTCCTAAGCCAATAACCGCCACTAAAATCTTTAAAAATTAGCGAAACTTCATTTAATCTACTATCTGACAAGTCATTAACATTATATTTCTTAAAAACTCTTTTATTATAATTATATTTTGATATCCCCTTTTTAGTAGCTACCAATAGTATATTCTGATCCCGAACAAGAAGTAGATCTTTTATTTCATTATTAACCAAAGAATTGTAAACATCCTTATCGTCCCTTCTAAAATTAGTAGCAGTTCTTTTCTTTAAATCATAAAAAAAAAGTCCATTTTTTTGTGAACCAACCCAATAGTTTCCCAAATGATCTAAAAGAATTTTATTAAACACAACATTCTCATTCACTGCAAATACTATTTCCTTTCTTTTTTCTGCTGAAATATATTTATACAACGAATTTCCAACTAAAAAAAGAATATCACCATTTTCTAATTCTTGTATTCCTCGGATTTTTTTATAGCATTTCTTTGGTTTATTCTTTTGATTATATAAATCAATACAACATGGTTTACCTGATGAATTTAAAGTATCCTTCTTCTCTTTTAAGCAATAAGCACCTTCCGAAGCTATAATCCAAATGTTTTCATTCCCTTTTATAATATCATAAATTCTAGAATTCTTATCAGTATAACCAGTTGATTCAAACTTTGAAGTTGAAGGATAGAAAAAGAATAATCCATTGGATACAGTGCCAACAAGGAACTTATCATCATCTATTTGATACAAACATGTTATCTTCTTTTCATCACTTTCACCTAACGGATAGTGTACATAATTATTTTTTACAATATCAAAACGATTAATCCCCCCCCAAACAGTGCCAATCCAAAACACATATTCATTTAAGTCTTCTACAATACAGGTAATTGAATTATCACTTAATGCAGTTGTATCCATATTACTCCTACGAAATACATCAAATAAAACACCATCATATCGCATTAAACCGTCTGTAGAACCAATCCATATAAATCCTTTACTATCCTGCTTTAAAGATGTAGTATGTAAATGGTATAAACCTTCTGTTTTTCCAATATTTTCAAATCCACCAAATTCTGTTTGTGCATATAAAGGCAAGTATATTAAAGAGCATAGATAAATTGTAGTTATTAAAAACATTCTACTACAACTTCTTTTACCTTCTACTTTTCTTTTCATTGAATTTAAACTCAGTGCGACCAACCTAGGTTAAACTTTGTTCAAAAATATGTAAAAATGTTATATACCACAAAGCATGTATACTTTCAAATTCGATTTTGGCTATTTTTAACATCATTAATTAACAAACACTTACATTTATAACATTTTGTTACATAGTATTTTTTCGAGTTATGATGCGCATTATTAAGAAAAATCCGATGTATGGATACCTTCTACTTTTGTCAATAACAGCTATTGCTGGTTTGCAATCGTGGCGAACAGTATTTAACAATTATGCAGTAGAGGAAATTGGCATAAGTGGTCTACGAATAGGAATTATACAATCTGTTAGGGAAATTCCTGGTTTTTTAGCGCTACTAGTAGTTTTTTGTCTGTTTATAATTAAAGAACATAAATTAGGAGCACTTTCAGTTGTAATAATGGGCATTGGTATCGCATTAACCGGCTTATATCCCAGTTTTTGGGGATTAATTAGTACTACATTTATCATGTCCCTGGGATTCCATTATTTCGAGACCGTAAATAAAAGCCTAACACTTCAACACTTTAACTCCAAAGAAGCTCCTTTTGTATTAGGAAAAATAAAAAGTTATGGAGCGCTTACCAACATCATAATTGGAGGATTGGTATGGATAATAAGTAAATATTATCAGCTCTCAAATATTTTCTTATTGTTTGGATTAATAATTATTCTAAGCGGAGTTTTTGCATTAACCAGAAATCCAATAAATAAAAGTATACCATCACAAGAAAGAAAAATGGTATTAAAAAAAAGGTATTGGTTGTACTATACACTTAATTTCTTGAGTGGAGCCCGACGTCAAATATTTGTTGCATTTGCCGTTTTTATGCTAGTTGATAAATTCCAATTTGAGGTTGAAACAATAGCTATTTTATTTATTGTAAACAATGTAATAACTTATTTTATAGCACCATTAATCGCAAAGGCTATTAACAGATTTGGAGAAAAACTAGTCCTTTCTGTTGAATATTTTTCTCTAATTGCAATATTTATTTGTTACGCGTACGTACAAAACAGAATAACAATAATGGCTTTATATGTCCTCGATCATATATTTTTTGGAGCAGCTATGGCAGTAAATACTTACTTTCAAAAAATAGGAAATCGAGAAGATATTGCACCTTCTATGGCTGCTGGGTTTACTATTAATCACATTTCAGCAGTAATAATACCTGTAATTGGAGGTGCTCTTTGGATGATAAATTATCAAATCCCATTTTTATTAGGATCAGGAATAGCATTATTATCTTTAATCGTTGTTCAATTCATTAAAACGCAACCTACAAACTAAAATAGTGATTTAGTATTTACAATAGTTCACTAACCCACCTTACAATATTGAATATTAAGCAATTAAGCCAATATAGATAATTGATTTAAATAGTTGATTTTAAGCATCATTCAAATAAGCCTCATATCTTTTGACTAAAATCTTGCGATATATAGATTTAAGTACTCTCCAATTTTTATATGATAAACAATTTCACAGCAACTCTGTTATATTTTTGTGATATAAACCCTTTAACAACTACATCATGGATTTAAAAACAAGCTATATGGGTATTGAGCTAAAAAATCCCATAATTGTTGGAGCTAGTAATTTGGTTACCGATGTAAATATGGCTCAAAAATTGGAAGAAGCTGGAGCTGCAGCAATAGTATTCAAATCTCTGTTCGAAGAGCAAATTCATTTAGAGGCTGCTGAATTGGATGAAGATTTACATGAATACGATGAGCGCAATGCCGAAATGACTTCATTATTTCCTCAGATTGAACACAGCGGTCCTAAAGCTCATTTACTCGCACTTAAAAATGTTGTAGAATCAGTTTCAATTCCTGTTTTTGCAAGTTTAAATTGTATTTACGATGTAAGTTGGGTTGAATATGCTAAATATCTGGAACAAACAGGTGTTGCAGGAATAGAACTAAATTTCTATCATACTATTTCAGAAAATCAAAAAAGCTCTGAAGAATTAGAAAACGAACAAGCCGAAGCACTTAAAAAGGTAAAATCTGCATTAAAAATTCCTGTAAGCGTAAAACTTAGTCCTTATTATTCTAATACTTTAAATGTAATTAAAAACCTTGACCAAGCTGGCGCTGATGCATTTGTATTGTTTAATCGACTTTTTCAACCAGATATTGATATTGAAACTGAAGAACTAAAAATGCCTTATAATCTTAGTGGCAAAAACGACAATAGATTGGCAATTAGATATACCGGCCTACTTGCCGGAACTATTAAAGGTTCTATTTGTGGAAACAATGGCATTCATGATTCAGAAGATTTAATTTCACTACTCTTAGCCGGTGCTGATACAGTTCAAATAGTAAGTACTATATATAAAAATGGCTTAGTACAACTTACTACAATGCTTGAAGATTTAACTATGTGGATGAAAAATAAAGGATATGAAAAATTGAATGACTTTAAAGGTAAGTTGTCAAAATCTAACTTAAAAGAGCCTTTTGCTTATAAACGTGCTCAATACGTTGATTATTTGATGAAGTCAAAAGAATTTGTAAAACAATACAGCATCTAGCATTTAGTTTATAAAAATTATACGCTAAAATCTAGATTGCTTAACAATAAATTTGATATTCTAATGGGATGTAATTTTACATCCCACTTTATTTACTTTCATATCCATAACCATATCCATATCCATACCCATACCCTGGACCATATCCATATTTATTAGAACTCACTTGAATATCATTAATTATAATACTACAATTATCCACATTCTGCTTTTTAAGCTGTTGTAGCAAATGTGTAAAATGTCGCACCCTGGTTTTATTATGCCTAACAACCAAAAGATTCATATCTGAATAAGGTAATAATAAATAGGAATCAGAAACCCTACCTAATGGTGCAGTATCAAGTATAATTATTTCAAATTCCTTTCTTAAGAAAAAGAACAACTCCTCTGTTTTTGCCTTACGAGATATTAATTCAGATGGATTAGGTGGAATAGGACCAGATGGAATATAATACAAGTTATCCTGATGGGTTTGATATACAATACTTTCTACTGAACATTTTCCAGCATAATATAGCGTAAGTCCATTTTCCTCCGATTCATCCACTTCGAGATATTTATTAACCCTAGGCTTTCTAAGATCATAACCTACAACAATCGTCTTTTTGTTATTTTGAGCAAAACTAGCAGCCAAGTTTAATGAAACAAAGCTTTTCCCTTCTTCTACATTATTAGAGGATACTAAAATAACCTCACTTGGTTTATTCAAGTTATTTATAAATCCATAAGTTGTCCGCAAAGATCTAAATGACTCAGAAACCAACGACTGCGGTTTACTTTCAACAATAAAATTAGAATCATATTTATTATGAAGCACATGCCCTAAAATAGGATAATTCGTAATTGATTCAATATCCTTGTTTTCATAGACTTTATCGTTAAAGTACATTAATAAAAAAATAATTACCCCAGATACAATAACACCATAGGCAATATGCTTAGTGTATATTTCTTTAGGAATAGGTCGAATCAACCGTGCATACTCTGCTCTTGCTTCATCCAACACTTCACTCGTTGGAAGGTTTGAAGCCTTCATTATTTCCATTTCGGCCCTTTTGGTCAAAAGAAAAGTATATAATTGCTCATTAATATTATACTTTCTTTGTAATGCTATATATTCTTGCTGATCCTCAGGGAGGTAAATCAACTCTTCTTTAATTTTCTCAATTCTATTGGTTAATTCAGCTTTCTCATGTTCCAGGTTATTCTTTGCTGCTTCAACCACCTCTAATATTGCCTTTTGAAGATTGGTTGTTCTTAACCTGTTTGATGCTAAAAGTGGTGTCTCCTGGAGTGTTCTACTCTTAATATCACTTATTTCGTACAACACTTCATTTAGTTTTTCCAAGAGCTCTTGCAAATAAGGATTATCTATTTTAAGTAATGATGGCATTACCATATCTTCTAAGGAATCTGTGCGTTGCATTAACATTTCAAGATAATCATAATATTTTGCTTGAATTTTCACATATGACAGTTGTTCTTCTATTGTTTGTAATCTATTATATATATAGCCAGTTTTGTAATCTATATCCATCCCTCCTTTTGAATGAATAAAAGACTGAATTGTTTTTTCTGATTGATAAAGAGAATCGTGAATATCTATTATTTGACTATCAATAAACTTTATGGTGTTAATTGCAATTTGATTCTTACGTTCAATTCCTTTTCCTAAATATTCATTACTAAGCTTGTTTAGAAAATCCACAGCCTGTTTTTTATTCTCAGAACGCATTTTAATGGTAAGAATCGAAGATGATCCATCTTGCTGAACTTCAAAATGTCTAAATTGCCTAACAAGCTGATCTGAAGTATTAAAGCGAAATAAGAACGATTTATTTTTAACTCCTTCATTTGATATATTTGAACGTATGGTAAAATTATATCCTTCCCCAATGATTGGTTTATTTAAAGGTACAATAGTATCAAGATAAAAGGCCGCATAACTCAACTTCTTATCTTTTAGATAATCAAAATAAATACAAGATTCATTTAACGATACTAACCTTACTGTTGAATCGGACTGAAAAGTAAGTTCGAATAAATGATTAACAGGCTGAGGGTAAAGCTTATTTATATCAACCTGAAAATATGGATTTGGATATAATGCTATATTATTATAAGCTCCTTTAGAATAATAAAAAACATCGAAATCTAAATTGTCAATTACACGTTTTACGAACTGATAAGATTTTAATACTCCTATTTCATTATTGATTTCAAGTGAGGTTCTCCCAAAATCTCCTAAACCTATTATTCTTTCCGGATCAGAAGCTTTATCATTTTTTACTAATAGCTTGGTTTTTACTTCGTATACTGCAACAGTAGTTATTACCATATAATATGCTAAAAAAGATGCAGTTAATACAAAGATCAATAATACAGGCCAATATTTCCAAGCTTTAAATATTAATCCAATATAATATTCTGGCCTGTTTTGTTTTAATTGATCATTCAAATCTTAAATTTATTAATCATTTATGGCAATTATTGATAATACAAATGATACTAAACCCAACACCATTCCATATGGCATCCTTTCAAATACGAATGGCTTTGTTCCTCTTGGTGCCACATAAATAACATCATCAGGTAATAAATAATAGAATTCCGATTGCAATATACCATTATCAGTTAAGTCAATATTGTAAACTTTGCTTCCATTAGGGCTCTTTCTAATTAAAGTCACCTCCGTTGCTTTACCAAAATTCTTAAATCCACCAGCCATACCCAAAGCTTGCAAAACAGTAAGCTGTTCTCTATCTACACTATAATTCCCCGGACTATGTACTTCTCCTAATATAGATATATTGAAATTTACTAACTTAACATATACATTAACATCTTTAAAATATTCACTTAGAGTTTTCTTAATGGCATCTTGTGCTTCCTCAATTGTTAAACCTTTCACTTTAGTTTTACCTGTAAAAGAATAATTTACAAATCCCTCAGTATCTACTTTATATGAGTTTATATATATATATGACGAATTCATCAATTCAGGAAAGTCTGATTGAAAATACCTGCTTGTTTGGGCATCAGAACTAAATACTTTTATATATAGATGATCCCCAGTATTTATTTTATATGCACTCAACTGGTCATTTACTATTTCCGATGAGTAATCAGTTATTGATTTCTTTTGCATAAGTTGTGTTTGCTTAAGATTTACACAAGATGCACAAATCCCCAAAAACAATACACCAATTAAAGCCTTTGCCAAGTTCTTGAGTAAAACGTTTTTCATGATTAATTGGATTTATTTTCGTTATATATTTTAATTGCAGTACTTAATTTTATTTTCTTGTTGTTATAATATGCAACAACAAAAGAAACCTTTGTTCCTATTTGTTTCCATTTTTTTACAGCCTCATTGTATGAATCTCCTACAACCAATTGATATTTATACCATCCTTCTTCTTCAATCTCCCTAACCTGTCCGCTATATTTAACTTCCAGCGATTTCTTTCGATCATCTGTCATTTTATTTTTATTTGCAGATACTTGGATAACAAATACTAATTTGGGTTTGATTTGAACAAACTCTCTCCAACTGGTAGTTTTCCACAACAGCTGTTTAGCATTATTTTTATACGCTACAATAAAAGCTCCTGAAACTTTAACATTTTGTTTTATACGTCTTGCTTCTTCATAACTTTCTCCACCTCCTAACTGATATTTTATCCACCCCTCTTCTTCTCTTGTATGAACAGAATCTTCACCATTATAAAGACTTTTTAGCAATTGGTTAGAAATAGGTGTTCTACTTGCTGCAATTTGAACAAAGTATTGATCTACACCAGAAACCTCTTCCTTAATCCCTCCAATATCAACAGACTTAACAATAGTTTTTGCCCCAATAAACTCTTCCTCGGTCTTTTTAGGTATATCCGAAGTAAGAACTACATCTTTATCCATTGATTTTACTTCTGGCTGAGTTGAATCAACCTTAATTTTTTCTGAAACATCTTTAGTTTCTATTTGCGTTAAAGAAGGTATTAACTCTTTTTGTGCTAAAGATATTTCATCACTCTTTATAATTAGTGGTTCCTCCCATTGATTTCGATAAATCACCCAATACTTTTTTAAAGATTCTTTATCATACCTTGAAATTAATTCATGTGGAAATAAAGAGTCATTAAGAGCCTTATTAAATAATGAATCTTCAACTAAATCAATTTTGTCTTTATTTATGTCAGTATTTAATTTCAACTTATTATCTCTACTTTTTAATAAAGAATCCTCAATTGTTCCATCACTTTTTTTATCAGAATCTAAAGAGTCAGCAAAAAAAACAAACTCTTCATAAATATTTGTAAAGGGACTATACCCTTTTACAACAACCTCCGCTTTACTTTTTGATGTTTTAGAAGTACCTAAAAGAAATTGAATTACTTCTGAATTTATATTATAAAACTCACTTAACTCACTAATATTAAGAGGTTCTGAAAACAACCTAAGCATTTCCTCATTTTTAGTTCTTATCCCTCTTATCATTCTCAATCCAGTAATAAAAGAGTATTGATTATCATTAAACCGTTCCGAAATAGACTTTAATGAATCTGGATGATCCTCTAACTCTGCTTCAACTGTAAGCGCTTTATTTTTTTCTAATAATCGATTACAATTATTAATAATAACAAATAATAGTTGAGATATTTTTTTACCATCAGTCTCCTTACTCAAACTATCTATATTAAAAGCACTTATCTTATTAATATCATAATTAACTACATCTATTAATAAATTACATATTGTATCCTTTAAATCAGTGATAGTACTATCTTTAGATTTAAATAGCAAATCATAATCTATGAGCTTTTCCTCCAACTTCTGCTCAATATTTCTTGAAAAGTCTACATTATTTCTAAACTCATCAATGCTCTGAGCATTAGTTTTAAAGAAGCTTAAAAAAACTAACAATAAAATTAAATACCTTCTAACATTATTCATCACACCTTATAAGATAGATCTATACCCTCTTTTCTTTAAAAAAAACTATGTTTTATAGGTAAAAAACAAATCTGCAATTTATTCACATTCATTGTTTAGGTAATAATATACAATAAAAATATCTAGTTTTAACACAATAAATATCAATAAAATACTAAAATTTTCAGAATTAAAATTATTGATTATTTTATTCAAATGTTCGAAAAGTGCAAATATATAATAATTTAACATACCGCAAAACATAATAATTTACCTAGTGAAAACAATAGTTTTATACAAAAGATTCATTTAAATGTTACATTTTTATTTTACAGGAATTGTTCTTATGGTATTTTAATTTTAAAAAAAAATCCCTTTCTTTAATAACACAGTTAATGAATTATCCCAAATTCAAATTTTCTAACTTTTAAAAATTCCTTAATTATGGCTGTAAAAAGAGTATATACCTTCGGAAATGGACAAGCAGAAGGAAAGGCTGATATGCGAAATCTTCTTGGAGGAAAAGGAGCAAATCTTGCCGAAATGAATCTGATTGGCGTTCCGGTACCTCCAGGATTTACCATTACTACAGATGTATGTACAGAGTATAATGACTTAGGTAAAGATGCTGTTGTAGATTTATTAAAATCTGATGTTGAAGCTGCAATTAAAAACATTGAAACTTTGACAGGAACCTCTTTTGAAGATAAAAACAATCCTCTTTTGGTTTCTGTAAGATCTGGAGCAAGAGCTTCTATGCCAGGCATGATGGATACAGTCCTTAATTTAGGTTTAAATGATGAATCGGTTAGTGGAATAGCTGAAAAATCAGGCAACGAAAGATTTGCTTGGGATTCTTATAGACGATTTGTGCAAATGTATGGCGATGTTGTTTTGGGTATGAAACCCGAATCAAAGGAAGAGATTGATCCTTTTGAACGAATCATGGAAGAAGTAAAGGAGAGAAAGGGAGTAGATTTAGATACTGAACTAAAAGTTGATGACTTAAAAGAATTAGTTACCCTATTTAAAGCTGCTGTTAAAGAACAAACAGGTCATGATTTCCCAGAAAGTCCTTGGGAACAACTTTGGGGATCAATTATGGCAGTATTTGATAGTTGGAATAACGACAGAGCTATTGTTTATCGTCGCATGGAAGGTATTCCTGATGAATGGGGAACTGCTGTTAATGTTCAGGCTATGGTCTATGGAAACATGGGAGATAAGTCTGCTACAGGAGTTGCATTTACTCGTGATGCTGCAACTGGAGAAAATATTTTTAATGGTGAATATTTAATTAATGCCCAAGGCGAAGATGTTGTTGCAGGTATTAGAACTCCACAACAAATTACTAAAGAAGGTTCTGTTAGGTGGGCAAAATTACAAGGTGTGATAGAAGAAGATAGAGCTGAAATGTACCCTTCTCTTGAAGAATCCATGCCGCAAGTTTATCAAGAATTAAATGCCGTACAAGAAAAGTTAGAAATGCATTATAAAGACATGCAAGACCTTGAATTTACGGTGCAAGATGGTAAACTATGGTTATTGCAAACCCGAAATGGAAAAAGAACAGGCGCCGCAATGGTTAAAATTGCAATGGACCTTTATCGCGAAAATATTATTGATGATAAATTAACTTTAATGAGAATTGAGCCTAACAAGCTTGATGAATTACTTCACCCTGTTTTTGACATGAATGCCATAGGTAGCGCAAAAGTTCTTGCTAAAGGACTTCCTGCTTCACCAGGTGCTGCTTCAGGTCAAGTTATATTCTTTGCTGATGAAGCAAATAAATATCCCGAATCTATTCTTGTGCGTATAGAAACATCACCAGAGGATTTAGAAGGTATGTTAGTTGCCAAAGGAATTCTAACCGCTCGTGGTGGTATGACTTCTCATGCTGCTGTTGTTGCCCGTGGAATGGGTAAATGTTGTGTTTCGGGTGCCGGAGCTCTTAAAATTGATTACAAAGAAAGAGTTTTACGTATTGACGGAGTAACTTATAGAGAAGGAGACTGGATATCGTTAAATGGTTCTTCTGGAGAGGTATACGATGGAAAGGTAAAAACCAGTCAACCAGACTTAGATGGAGACTTTGGTTCCATTATGGACTTCGCATCAAAATATACCCGAATGAGTGTTAGAACAAATGCTGACACTCCTAAGGATGCTAAAACTGCACGAGAATTTGGTGCACAAGGAATTGGTTTATGCAGAACTGAACATATGTTCTTTGAAGGTGAAAGAATTAAAACTGTTCGGGAAATGATTCTTTCTTCTGATGAAGAAGGTCGCAGGGCTGCACTAAGTAAATTATTACCTTATCAAAGAGGCGACTTTGAAGGTATTTTAGAAGCTATGCAAGGTTTTGGTGTAACCATCAGACTACTAGATCCTCCATTACACGAATTTGTACCTCATACTGAAGCTGCGCAACAAGAAATGGCTAAAGAAATGGGTATTAGTTTAGCAGAAGTTAAAACTAAAGTTTCTGATCTTTCAGAATTTAATCCTATGCTGGGTCATCGTGGTTGTAGATTAGGAAACACTTATCCTGAGATTACAGAAATGCAAGCTCGCGCAATTATTGAAGCTGCATTAAACCTAAAAGCTAAGGGTATAATTACTAAACCCGAAATTATGGTTCCGTTGATTGGAACAATTGAGGAGTTAAAAATGCAGTCCGACATTATTAACAAAACTGCCGAATTGATTTTTGCTGAAAGAGGTGACAAAGTTGAATATATGGTTGGAACGATGATTGAAATTCCAAGAGCTGCATTAACCGCTGATAAAGTAGCCGAAGAAGCCGAATTTTTCTCATTTGGAACAAACGACTTAACTCAAATGACTTTTGGATATTCTCGTGATGATGCTAATAAATTCCTACCTATCTACATTGAAAAAGGCATTCTTAAAAATGATCCTTTCCAAGTGTTAGATCAAACCGGTGTTGGTCAATTGGTTGAAATGGGAACTCAAAAAGGTAGATCAACAAAACCTGAACTTAAAGTTGGTATTTGTGGAGAACATGGTGGCGAGCCTAGCTCTGTTGAATTCTGCGATTCAGTTGGAATGGATTATGTTTCTTGTTCTCCTTTCCGTGTACCTATTGCAAGAGTAGCTGCTGCACAAGCAAATATTAGAAAGAATAGTTAATTTACCTTAGTTAACATATAAAGCGAATTTCTCATGTCAGAAATTCGCTTTTTTAGTTAAAACGTTGGTTTTCTTTATATCTATATCCTAATAATAAAACATCGTCAACCTGTTCGTTATAACCCTTCCATTCTACAAAAAACGAATCTAATCGCTCTTTTTGTTCTCTCATGTTATAACCTGAATTATCTAGTATTACTTTCTTAAAAGTACCTAACATTATTTTTCTATTTGCCTCTCCTCCAAATTGATCTGCATATCCATCTGAAAACATATAAATACTATCGTCGTTTTGTAAATTTATTTTATGATTAACAAATGGTGCTTGTGAAGGATAAATCCCAACTGGCATCCTATCTCCCTTAAGATCTATTAATTCACCATTTCTTACCAAATAAACAGGTAAATTTGCTCCTGCGTACTCCATAGTATTATTCTCGGGATCAACTAAAATTATCGAAGCATCTAAACCGTCTGATATTTCTGTATCACCATTTTGGTTAAATGTATTTATGATGATAGATCTCAATTTCTCCAATATTTTATTAGGACGATACCTCTTTTCGATGTTTATTATCTCATTAATTAAAGCCATACTCATCATACTCATTAAGGCTCCAGGCACACCATGACCTGTACAATCTGCCACAACAATTAGTAGTTTATTATCAATACAGTGAACCAAATAAAAATCACCACTTACGATATCCCTTGGTTTATAAATAATGAAATATTCATCCAACAATCGATCTAAATAAGGTTTATGTGGTAAAGTTGCATGTTGAATTTTTTGAGCATAATACATGCTATCAGTTATTGTATCATATATATCTTCAATAGATTTTAAATACAAAGCATTGTTTTCTAACGACTTTTTATACTTAAGTTGAGTTGAGACACGAACTCTTAGTTCATCGATGTTAAATGGTTTGATAATATAATCAACACCTCCTACATCAAAACCTTTCACAAGGCTTTCTGGTTTATTTTGTGCCGTTAAGAAAATAACAGGAATCTCCTTTGTAACAGGATCTTGCTTTAATTTTTGACAAACTTCATAACCATCCATACCTTTCATTACAATATCGAGTAAAATAAGATCAGGTTGTTTTTCTTCTTTAGCAAGAAATAAAGCATTATTACCAGAAGTGGCAGCTATGCATTCATATTCTTTTAAAGCGTCTTTCAACACTAATATATTTGTCATTGAATCATCTACAATTAAAATCTTTTGAGGAGCTGGAGTAAACATACCTAACATTTTAGTGTTATCTCAATTTAAGGAAAAAAGCTTAGTTAAGATTAATCAAATCTTTAATTGTTTCTCATTTTTTTGTTCTTAAAAGAATTAAAAGTAAATTTGCAGCTCATGACAAACAATTTACTACATATTACTGCTATTGTGCACTTGTATTCGGTATAACCGACAGGTGTTTCTATTTACTAATGCTCAGCATCTTTTTTTTGTTGAGGTGTACTGTACACCTGTCATTTAAAGCATTACAAGCTTTATTCTTACTTCATTATTGCATTACATAAAAATTTAAAAAAATGGCAGAATTAATTTCTCTTGAAGATTTAGGATTTAACAATAGTATAAATAAAAGTAATCCATGGGATTTAGCAAGGGTTACCTCAGAACATAAAGAACGTTACATAGTAAAAAACCTAAACGGTGAATTCGAAGCTGAAATCATAGGCAATCTAAGATATACAGCAAATAGTAAACTTGATTTTCCTGCTGTTGGTGATTGGGTTTATATTTCAGTATACGATAAAAACAAGGCTCTTATACATGGTATTTCGAAACGCCTAAATACTTTAAAAAGACAAGCTATTGGAAAGGAGAGCGATATACAAATAATTGCCACTAATATTGATTATGCATTTATTGTTGAGTCTGTTAATCGAGATTTTAACATAAATCGTTTTCAACGCTATCTTACTATTTGTTACGATGCAAACATTAAACCTATTCTTGTTTTAAATAAAATTGATCTTATTGATAAAGGTCTTTTGAATACACTAAAAAAACAAATTATAGATAGAATTCCAGATGTAAAATTACTAACAACAAGTTGTGATAATAAACAAGGATTAGATGAACTAAAAGGCGAATTGAGAAAAGGAAAAACATATTGCTTTCTTGGATCTTCAGGTGTAGGTAAGTCTAGTTTAATCAATTTATTATCTGGCAAAGAAGTTTTACAAACCAATCAAATCAGTAAAGCTGTAGATAGAGGTAAGCACACCACTACGTTTCGTTCCCTAATAGTTTTAAAAGAGGGAGGAATATTAATTGATAATCCAGGAATGCGAGAAGTTGGTATTTCAAATGCAGAAGTTGGTTTACAATCAAGTTTTCAACTTATTGCACAACTTTCTGACAATTGTAAATTTAAGGATTGTTCTCATATTCACGAAAAAGGTTGTGCTGTTTTAGCAGCCTTAAAAAAAGGAGAACTAAATATTGAGAATTATAACAATTATATAAAAATGAAACGCGAAGCCGAACATTATGAGTCAAGCGAATTAGAAAGAAAACAAAAAGGAAAAAATCTATCGAAAACAATACGAAGATTTAATAACGAAAGAAAATAATCATTACACAAGAAATTGAATTTTTCTTAATTAGAATTTCTTTTTGAGCATGTGGCATCAATTTTAATTTGATATGCCCTTTTTATTATTTTTGCGCTGTTTTGCAAAGCATCAACATAATCAATTAATATAAATTAATTTACTGAAAATAAGACGGAATGCTTTGTAAAACAGCTTAACTGATATTAAACTATATACAATTGATATATCCAGAATCATTTGAAGAAAGAATCCGGTTTAATAGGATTAGAGAGCTTATAAAAGAACAATGTTTAAGCTCTATGGGAAAAGAACGCGTTGACGAAATGCGTTTTGTAACACTGCACGATGTTGTACAAAGATGGGTTAACCAAACTAATGAATTTAAACAAATATGTGTTGAAGAATCTTCTTTTCCAACCAGTTATTATATTGATGTAAGAGCTCCACTAAATAGAATTAAAGTTGAAGGATTATTCCTTGAAGAAAGAGAGCTTTTTAACTTAAGACGTTCACTATTATCCGTAAGGGATATAGTGCGTTTTTTTAAAAACAAAGAAGAACAAAATGCATATCCTTATTTAAGAGAAATTGCATCTAAGGTAATGGTATATCCATATATTTTTGAACGTATAGATGCCATTTTAAACAAATTTGGTAAAATAAAGGATAGTGCATCACCTGAACTTGCTCGCATTAGAAACGAAATGGTAAAGAAGCAAGGCAGCGTCTCTAAAAAAATGGCGGCTATTTTAAATAAAGCTCGCCAAGAAGGCTTAGTAGATGCAGATACCAATGTTGCCATTCGTGATGGACGAGCTGTTATTCCAATCCCTTCAGGAAACAAAAGGAAACTTAATGGTATTATTCATGATGAATCTGCTACAGGAAAAACTTCTTTTATTGAACCTACTGAAATTGTAGAAATTAATAATGAAATAAGAGAGTTAGAGTATGCCGAAAGAAGAGAAATTAATCGCATACTGATTGCTTTTTCTGATAGTATTAGGCCATATCTAGATGATTTAATCTTCTCTTATGAATTTTTAGGTATAATGGATTTTATTCGCGCAAAAGCGAAATTTGCCCTACAAATTAATGCCTGTTTACCTAATATGGTTACTCATCCCGAAGTTAACTGGGAAGATGCCACTCATCCGCTCCTATATCTACAGCATACCTCAGAAGGCAAAGAGGTAGTGCCGTTAAATATTCAACTTAACAAACAACAAAGAATTGTTTTAATATCAGGTCCAAATGCAGGAGGTAAATCTGTTTGTTTACAAACTGTAGGTTTATTACAGTATATGTTTCAATGCGGTTTACTTGTTCCAATGGACGAAAGGAGTACTGTGGGGATTTACAATCATATTTTTATTGATATTGGTGACCAACAATCCATAGAAAATGATTTGAGTACTTATAGTTCTCACTTGTTGAACATGAAGTACTTTTTAAAAAGCGGAACTCCTGAAACACTCATTTTAATAGATGAGTTTGGTACAGGAACAGAACCTGCTTTAGGTGGAGCAATAGCTGAATCCGTACTTAAGAAGTTTAACGAGATGAAACTTAATGGAGTTATTACTACTCACTATACCAATTTAAAACACTATGCATCCGGAGTAGAAGGTATTGAAAATGGAGCTATGCAATTTGATACGCACCAAATAAAGCCTCTATTTAAATTGTTAATTGGTCAACCCGGAAGTTCTTTTGCTTTTGAAATTGCACGAAAAATTGGATTACCTGAAGATTTATTAGACAATGCCAAGTCACAAATTGGGGAAGATCATATCAATTTTGATAAACATCTACGTGAAATTGCAAGAGATAAACGTTACTGGGAAAAAAAGCGCGATAATATACGCAGAAAAGATAAACAGCTAGAGGAAGTTTATGAGAAATATTTAAAGCAGCTGGAGCAAAGTAAAAAAGAACGCAAAGATATTATCGAGAGTGCTAAACGAGAGGCTGAAGAATTAATGTCAACAGCCAATAAACGAATAGAGAAAACAATACGAGAGATAAGAGAAAGCCAGGCTGAAAAAGAACGTACTAAAAAAGCAAGAGAATCTATTTCTGAATTTCAAAATAAGCTTGAAAACAATGAGAGCGAACAACAAAATAAAATTGACAGAGAAATAGAACGAATAAAGAATCGCCAAAGAAGAAAAGAACAAAAACTAGAGGTTTCTGAGCAAAAATCAATTCCTGAAGGAAGAAAAAGTTCCAATAAAACTAATATTGAGAAACCAAGAATTAAAGAAGATGATGTCATCCGAAAAGGAGATAAAGTTAAACTTGAGGGACAATCTTTACCTGGTGAGGTTATGGAGATAACTGAAAAAAGCGCCCAAGTTGCATTTGGTCATTTAATAACTAATGTAAAAATTAATAGATTAAAAAAACTAAGCAATAAACAAGTTAAACAAGCAGTACGCACCTTAAATCAACCTAGCCATGGAGCTGGTTTAGCTGAAAAAGTTCGCAAAAGAAAACTTACCTTTAAGCCAGACATTGACGTAAGAGGGCAGCGAGCAGAAGAAGCCATTCAAGTTGTAACTAACCACATAGATGATGCTGTTATGTGCGAAGCTGAAACAGTAAAAATATTACATGGTAAAGGCAATGGAATATTACGTCAAATGCTAAGAGAAATGCTAAACACGATGCCTCATGTAAAAAGCTTCAGGGATGAGCATATTCAACAAGGAGGAAGCGGAATAACTATAGTAGAAATTGATATTTAAGATAATAACTGAATGACAGAAGATTTGCAAGTAGTAGTTTTATTAGCTACATCTGCTGGATTTATGCATACTTTAATTGGTCCAGATCACTATTTACCATTCATAATGATTGGTAAGGCCCGTAATTGGAAATTAGTTAGAACATTAACATTAACCTTGATATGTGGTGTTGGCCACATATTAAGTTCAATTATTTTAGGTTTGGTTGGTGTCTTTTGGGGGCTTGGCCTTGAAAAACTTGAATTTATAGAAACTTCAAGAGGTAATCTTGCGGCATGGGCTTTAATTGCTTTTGGACTAATTTATGCAGTTTGGGGATTAAGAATGGCTCGAAAAAAGAAAACTCACACGCATATGCACCAGCATAATTGTGGAGTTGTTCATATACATGAACATGACCATTTAAATGATCATTCACATATACATGCGACTGAAAAAAGTAAAAAGATTACTCCATGGGTATTATTTATAATTTTTGTTTTAGGTCCTTGTGAGGTATTAATACCATTAATGATGTACCCCGCTGCAAAAAGTAGTTTTGGAGGAATACTTTCTGTCACTCTGGCATTTAGCTTTACTACATTGCTAACAATGCTAACTGCAGTAGGATTAGGCAGTGTTGGTATCTCTTTTTTACCAACAAAAAAAATTGGTTTATATACTCATACAATAGCCGGTGCATTGATTTTCTTTTCTGGATTGGCTATACAAGTCTTAGGTATTTAATTAATCCATCTTTAAACAAACCTAACCAAATTTTTATTTTGTAGGATTTACATTATAGAATTTGCTTTGAAAAAAGATATGGTGTAAATTGTATATACCACTCGCTTACACAATGTTTGAATTTAAATCATATTATACTATATATTTTTTATTTTTTATTGTTTTAGTTGGATGTAAAAAATCACCTCAAATAATAAAGAATCGAAATGAATATGGATTACCTAATTATCCCACATATTGCCACCCTAAAACACATCCAGTCAATCTCATTTCTTTACCTCCACAAATAGATGGTATTATATCGGACAAGGAATGGCAAGAAATTCCTTGGAGCGACACCTTTGTTTCAGAGGTAAAAAATGGTGAAGTTGATCCAAATTATCTCACTAAATACAAAGTTGCGGTATATAATGATTCAATTTATTTTGCTGCAGTTGTATTTGATAAGCATATTTGGGCTGTTAATGATATTTGCGAATCGTATTTTTTTGAAGACAATTTTTTAGAAATATATATCGATTCTGATCAAAACGAATTTGATTATACAATACTAAAAATTAATGCACTTGGGCATTTATGTGGAGAATACAGGCAGATTAATCAGGCTAAACCCATTTCCAGATTTTCTTTATTGGATAAACCTTATGGTAGGTGCAGTATAGATGTAGAAGGAACTATTAATAACCCTGAAGACATTGATGAATATTGGACAGTAGAATGCGTATTACCTATAAGTTTAACTATTGATAGTATAGAAATTTTATCCCCAAAGTCGGTGTGGAATGTTAATGTTCAAAGAATACACTGGCCTAGTGTTATTGTATCTGGTTTATATAAAAAATTACTCAATCCCAAAACAGGTAAAAAATATCTTGGTGAAAAATGGATATGGAGTTTCATGAACGAATATAAAATGAACACAACAGAATTATGGGGAGAGTGGCATTTTAAACAACACAGCTATGATCATAAAGAACTAAACCGAATACAATTTGAAAGACAAGTCAAATGGGAACTACGAAATATTTTTTACGCCCAACAAATTCATTATGAAAAACATGAACGCTATGCCAGAAAAATTGCCGGGCTTAAAGATGTAGGTTTAAAACTTTCAAAACTACTTTACAAACCAGATATTAACTCTAGTCGAAAAAAATATACAGCTTCAATATACGACTCTTCATCCGGAACTAAATTTCTAATTAATAACGAAGGTAAAATTTGGATTCAAACGCCATAATGCTTCCATAACTCTTTGTAAATATTAGAAAATCCCATTTTGACAGAACAAATTCTCCTACACGTAGAAATTTAGATGAATATATATTAAAATGGGTAATTTTGTTTTTCACATCAGACATCTTAATTTATGCTAATAAAGAAAACACTAATTTATGTTCTACTGCTTCATATATTATTCTGGTTAACCATTCTAGCTACACCATTTTATATTGGATATGCGAAAAGTTTTGGGGATATCTTTATTAAATATTATATTTTTATCTATATAATTATAATTGGAACGTATTATTTTAATTATTTTGTACTTATCCCCTCATTTTTATTAAAAAAACAAAGATTATCATACTTTATTACATTGTCCACATTAATATTCATTGATGGTGTCTTCATTGTATACTTTGATGTATATGATTATAATTTTTCCTTTCAAAACGTCATAAAATCAGTATATAACTTAATTTCAACAAATCAATTGTTAACTATTTTAAGTCACAAAAGATTTTACATAATCATAACAATCATTATTTTATTTATCGGATTTGGAACAAACGTTCGCCTAGTAACACACTGGTTAACACGAGAGAGAAGAAAAATAACAAAAGAAAAACTTAGTGCCGAACTATCGTACTTAAAGTCCCAAATTGATCCTCATTTCTTTTTTAATACACTTAACAATATCTATTCTTTAGCACAACTTAAATCAGACAAGGCACCTCAAACCATATTAAAACTCTCAGAATTAATGAGGTATAACATCTATGAAGCTGATAAAAATCTGGTTTACCTAAAAGACGAAATTAACTATATCCAAAACTTTATTGACTTACAAAGAATACGATTAGCAAAAAATGTAGATATTGATTTTTATGTTATTGGAAATATTGGAAATAAAAAGATAGAACCTTTATTATTTTTACCTTTTATAGAAAATGCATTTAAACATGGTATTGATTATGCCAATAATTGTACAATCGACATTGAAATTTCAATAGAAGAAAAAGAAATAACATTACTTGTTATCAACAATACGACTACTAGAAAAGAAAAAATTTCGAAACAATCAGGAGTTGGTTTAAGTAATATAAAAAAGAGATTAGAGCTACTATATAAAGACAAGTACGACTTATCTATTAATGAAAACGAAAAAAGTTTTATGGTTAAATTAAATTTACAATTGAATGAGTATTAACTGCATTATAGTTGATGATGAACCCTTAGCCCAAGATTTAATCGAAGATTACATCAAAAAAATTCCTTTCTTAAACCTGAAAGGCAAATGTAATTCTGCATTTGAAGCTTTTGACTATTTAAGAAATGATAAAATTGACTTAATTTTTCTTGATATTCATATGCCTAATGTTTCAGGATTAGATTTTATAAAAAGTTTAGATACGAAACCAATGTTTATCTTCACAACAGCATACTCTGAACATGCGATTGATGCTTTTGATTTAAATGCGATTGATTACTTAGTAAAACCTATTCCTTTCGATCGATTTTTAAAATCAGCCAATAAGGCTGTAAATCATTATTCAATGATTCATAGTTCCTCCCCAGCCATTAATGAAAAGCCTCAGGTTGAAAATACCAATAAAACAGATTATTTTTTTATTAAAGTCGATTACAAGGAACGTAAAGTAAATTTTGATGATATTTTATACATAGAGGGCTTAAAAGATTATATTAAAATACATCTTGCAAATAGTCAAAAACCAATAATAACCCACAACTCCCTAAAAAACATTATACTAACCCTTAAAGATCATAAATTTGTAAGGGTACACAAATCCTTTATTGTTTCTATCAATCATATCAAATCAATTACAAAAAATCGCATAATAGTCGAAGATAGATGGATTCCTATTGGGGATAACTACAAGGAAGATTTTTTAAATAGTATTAAATAACTAGACGATATAACATACCAACTAATCAAACTTCATTTTTCTAAACCATCCCTCTACCATTGACATACTTAGACCAAACTCATAATAATTTCGGTAATTAAACTTTTATTTTGATTACCTCTATTACCATACTTAAAGCTTAAGTTTAAATATGAGTTCTTTGTTCGTAGAGGAACACCTACTCCCATTGTTATTCCTTTATCCTGAATAGCATTTCCCATTACTTTGATGTAAGAATCTTCATAAAACCCTCCTATTCTCCAAGTAAAAGGATTAGCCCTCCTACTTTTTCTACGCTTAAATTCTAAACCTCCATTTATAAAATGGCTATTTTTTAGTTCCGTTAAAGGATTAGTATATTGTATTTCTTTCCAATTATCATACCTATAATCAAAAGCTATTAAAATTCCTTTATGATTTGACCAACTCAATCCCGTTCCAAAATACGAAGGAATTTCATAAGTATTAGATTCTATTTCATCTATAATACCTGCTCCACTACTACTTGATGTAGTGACTTCTCTATTGGATCCAAATTTGGTTCTCTTACTAAAAATACCACCTAACATTAATGTACTTTCTCTAATCGGGATCTTATATTGAAAACCCGCTTCTAAATATATTTGCTGCAAAAAATCGGCATACTCAACACTTAAATCCCCTCCTATTTCTGATGAGCTATAAAACTCTGTTTTTCTTAACTTACCAAATAAATATGATAGCTTTGTACCTAATGATAGATTCTCACTTAGACCTATTGAGTTTATCAAGCTTATTTGATTTATACCTCCACTCCCTCTATAACTTTTATCAATTAATGTATTCGTTCCTTGTATATAGTCATTAGACAAAATATTATACCCTACAGATGAAAACTGGTTAATATTAACAGCTGTACGAATCTTTTTTGAAGATTTAAAAGCCAGTGTAATATTATTTAGTCCTGCTGATATACCCGTTCCAGATTCACTATTATGCGAGAATGTTGCATAATTACCTTTTACACCTAAATTAATCAGCATTTGCTCTGCATTAACTCCAGCCAAAGACGCTGGATTTAATGTATTTACAGAATATTCGGAGACTAAAGCTATACCTACTCCACCCATCGCTTGAATTCTTGCATTACCTGTGCGTTCAATTCGTCCAATCCCAAATGAAGTATAGGTAGATGGAGCCCCATTTTGAGCTAATGAAGAGGCACACATCATAAATATAAAAAGAATTAATACGCTATTTTTATTAGAAGAAAATATATTACAAATCATAATTTAATTAATAGTAGTAAGTATAAAGCTTTAATTCAGGTGTATAATCTTCGTTCGCTTCTCCACCCAACATTAATGTTGTTACCGTTTCAGAAATTCCATCTGAAGGCAAAGAAATCAATAAAGCATTATCTTGGTTAAAGTAGCCTGTTATTAAGCTTCTAACAAGATATTCAGTAATATCAATACTATAGTAACCAAGGCTTCCATAATGATCTACCGGTGGATTAAATATCATTGGAACAGGATTATTTTGATTATCCACAACAGCACCATTGATTTTATTAACTCTGTTCGATTCATAAACCAATAAATTAAAAGGTAAGTCATTAATTTCATCTGCTCCTTTAATTGGTTTTAGTATTAGTTCGGCCTTTATAATTTGATCTAACTGCACTAATTGAAAAACATTAGCTAAACCGGGAAAATTTACTTTAGTAACTAATCCTGTTCCACCTTGTACAATAGAAACATCTTGTGTTTCTTTCGATTTAATTCCTTCATCCTGTACAAGCAAAGATTGGAAATCCGTTCCATCCCTCTCCGATTTTATTGTATTGAATTGATAGTAGGAATTCTCTAACGGAAATTTAACTTCTAACTCCTCAACATCCTCATTAATCCTATGATAATATAAATTTACATATAATGATGTATCGCTTGCTTCAAATCCAACAATAGATTTATTATTCCCGTTTCCTCGTAAAACGATACCTTTAAAATAATCCTGAAAATTTCTTACCCCCTGAAATTCTTCTTCTTCATGAACTAATAAGTCAAACCACTTTTTACCCAAATCATCACTAATCCTCATTTCCAACATATCACTTTTATTGGGTTGTGGATACAATGTTAAATTTCCTAACTTTTCGTCTTTTGTGTCCACTTCTGATATATTATAAAACCCAGTTCTCCTAAGTTCTTCTAAGTCCGTCACCAATTCAAAAACCTGAAGTTGAAACACTTCTGTGGTATCGCCAATAAAATAATCGTTGTAGTTCATACTAATAGTAATAGAATCAAACACATCTTCTTCTTCAAAAGATAGTCTTTGAGGTAATGACAAACGAAAAATCGCATCAGCATTAACTTCTCCAAAAATCTCATGATTATATTTTCCTACCAATGCAGTTGAAGTAGATGAAGTTAAAACTGAATCCATGATAACAGTGCTTAGCTCTAATGATAGTGTATCTATAAGAACAATACCAGATTCATCATTAATATATTCCTCCCCCATTCTTAGTTGATTCAAATTTTCGTCACCACAGGATTGAAGCAAGACTATTACAACTATAACCGAACCAATAAATTTCTTGTACATTTCTATTATTTTGGTTCAAATTAAATGAGACGTTTTTTAATTAATACTATCACTTAGGTTTAACCTTACTATTTTTCGACGAAACTTATCTTTTCATCGTTTTTTTTATTGAACCTTATTGTCTCAAGAACAAATAAACACACATCACACTGTATATCTACCAGTTACAAAACCAAAGTTTTAACCTATATAAGTGCGACTTATCTATAAATTTTAAGACAGCTAAAAAAACATCCAGTTCGTCGAAACAATCTAACTAAGCATCTAATTCATTATATCCTTAATAATTCATCATATATGTTTGCAGTGTAATTGATTTTAAAACGCACAAAACAATCAACAATCATGATAAATCATATATCTAAACTTTTTTCAATGCTCATAATATTAAGTCTGGTGATAACCGGATGTAATAATGATGACGATGATTTTATAGGAAATTGGATTCAAATGGCTGATTTTGACGGAATACCTAGAACTGAGGCAATCTGTTTTACAATTGGAGATAGAGCATACATAGGAACTGGTTTCGATATTGATAATAAAGAACGATTAACGGATTTTTGGGTTTATGACTCTAGCAAAGACTTCTGGACTCAAATAGCTGATTTACCAGGAATTGGAAGAAATGGAGCCATTGCTTTTAGCTCAAGCACTAGAGGATATTGTGGTACTGGCTACGATGGTGACAATAAATTAAAGGATTTTTATGAATATGATCCTGAACAGAACATATGGACTCAAAAAAATGATTTTGCAGGATCGGCCAGATATGGAGCTACAGCATTTTATGTAGATGGCAATGGATATATTGGTACTGGTTACGATGATAATCATTTAAAAGATTTTTGGAAGTATGATATAACCAGTGATTCATGGATGCAGGTAACAAGCATAGGAGGTTCTAAACGAAGAGACGCTATGAACTTTGTTCTCAACGGTGAAGCCTATGTACTCAGCGGCTTAAGTAATGGGGTATATTTACATGACATGTTTAAATACGATACCGAAAATGATAGTTGGATAGAACTTGGACATCTCAAAGATTATGAAGATGATAGTTACGATGACGATTATACAGTTCACAGATATAAAGGTGCTACTTTTGTTATGGATGGTAAAGCTTATGTAACAACAGGTATACAAGGGAATATCAGTACAGAAACATGGGAATACGAACCAAGTACTGACAGGTGGGAACAAAAAACCGATTTTGAGGGTTCTGCAAGATCAGGAGCTGTAGGTTTTACATTAAATAATAGAGGCTATATAGCTACTGGTGGTAATGGAAGTTATTCCTTTGATGATGTGTGGACAATAAATCCTGAAGAAGAATATGAAGATAGAGATTAAATTCTGGACAGTAAGTACATTAATTGTAATGGTAACCTCTTGTTCATTCGCCCAAAGAGACAGAATTTATATGAGAGCTTTTGAAGAAAATGGAAGGTGGGGTTATGAAATAATAAGTAACAATAAATGTTATATCCATCAGGATTATATACCAGCAATAAAAGGAAATGTACCATTTGCCAGTAAAAAAGATGCAGAACTTGTGGGTAAACTAATACTTAAAAAAATTATAAATAAAGAATCACCTACTGTCAGTACTGGGGAGTTAAGACAGCTTGGGATTAAAGGTACTTCTTAATTGAAGTGTGGGATATGGTAAGGGTCGGCACGTATAAGATACGTAGCACGACCCTTTTTTTATTTTAGTGGTATATTACTTTCTTTACATTATATTAAAATGGCATGTCCTTATCATGCGGAGTTTCAGGAAAATCAGGCAATCCAAAATCATTACTATTAGCCGCTGGCTGACCTAAACTGTCTGCTGACGCAGGCTCGTTCATTTTTGATCCATAGGTAACAGACTGCCCACCAGCATCCATTCCTAAATCGCTACCAAAAACACCTGTATCCGGATTTTCAAATCGAGCCAATTCTCCGCGGAAACGTAATCTCACATCTCCTGTTGCTCCGTTACGATGTTTTGCAATAATTATTTCTCCCATTCCAATTAAAGAGTTCCCATGCTCATCTTCTGTAATCTTATAATATTCAGGCCTATGTATAAAGCAAACCATATCAGCATCCTGCTCAATAGCACCAGACTCCCTCAGGTCTGAAAGTTGCGGACGCTTCCCCTCGGCTCCTGCCCTACCTTCAACTCCACGATTTAACTGCGAAAGAGCTATAATTGGTATATTTAATTCTTTTGCCAAACCTTTTAAAGAACGAGATATCATACTTACCTCCTCCTGACGAGAACCAGGATTCATTCCATTAGCATTCATTAACTGAAGGTAGTCGATAATTACTATCTGAATATCATGTTCTTTTTTAAGCTTTCTACATTTCGCTCTTAATTCGAAAACTGAAAGCCCAGCTGTATCATCAATATAAATTGGGGCATCAATTAAATTTTGAATTTTATGATCAAGTTGTTCCCACTCATAACTAGCTAAGTTACCTTTTTTAATTTTCTCAGCCGGTAATTCTGTTTCCGAAACAATTAAACGATTTACCAACTGAACATTTGCCATCTCTAAAGAAAAAACTGCTACTCCTTGTCTAAACTGCAAAGCCATATTACGTGCCATAGAGAGTACAAAAGCCGTTTTACCCATTGCGGGACGTGCAGCAATAACTATCATATCAGTCCTTTGCCAACCCGAAGTTATTTTATCCAGTTCGTGAAAACCTGATGGAACACCACTTAAACCATCACTTCTTTGCGAAGCTACTTTTATCATTTCAATAGCCTCATCAATCACGGGATTAATTTGGGTAACCCCTTTCTTCATATTTCCCTGACTCAGCTTAAAAAACTGACTTTCCGACTCATCCAACAAATCATCAACATCTATCCCCTCATCATATGCTTTTGTTTGAATATCTGAACTAATTCTAATTACTTCCCGTTGTAAATATTTTTGCCAAATAATGCGCGCATGGTATTCTATATGCGCTGCAGATGCTACTCGTCCTGTCAATTGTGTTATAAAAAAAGCTCCTCCAACTTCTTCTAACAATCCCATTACTCTAAGCTCCTCTGTAACTGTAAGCATATCTACGGGTAAATCCTTAGAGTTAAGATTTTGTATAGCAGCATAAATCTTTTGGTGATTATCTTTATAAAAACATTCAGGTTTTAAAATTTCCCCAACTGCTGTAAATGCATCTTTTTCAAGCATCAATGCACCCAGAACTGCTTCTTCCAGTTCCATTGCTTGTGGAGGCATTTTACCTACCTCTAAATCTATATTTCCTACTGCTTTTTTTCCTGTGAAGTTCCTCTTTTCGGCCATATCCTCATCCAATTATCCAAATTGCAGACAAAGTTAACCAACAATATTTAGTCATCCATACTGCTAGTCAAATAAGTTTTCAACAACATGTAATACATTAACACTTGTACTTAATAATTATTGTTTTTGTTGCTCATTTTTATTTAATACTTCAAGAAAAAATCAATTGTATATATTTGGGCTTATTTTTAACTTTTAGTATGATTAGTTTTCCTAATGCAAAATTAAATATTGGTCTTTATGTTACAGATAAGAGACCTGATGGCTACCATAATATTGAAACCTTGTTTTTTCCAACTAAGCTTTGTGATGTTTTAGAAATTATCGAAAATAAACAAAGTAACAAACCATATATTTGGAGTGATAGTGGAATAAAGATAGATGCCAAGCCAGAAGAAAACCTTTGCATAAAGGCACTAAACTTAATCAAACAAGACTTTGAAATACCCCCCGTTAAAATTCATTTACATAAAGTCATTCCTTTTGGTGCTGGTTTAGGGGGAGGTTCATCTGATGCTGCATTTACTTTAAAAATGCTGAACGAAATGTTTGAATTAGGTATTTCTAATAGCAAATTGGCTCAATACGCTTCTATACTTGGAGCTGATTGTGCGTTTTTTATATACAACACACCACATACTGCTAAAGGAATTGGAAACGAATTGACACCTTATTCAATAAATCTTAATGGTTATTATCTAATGTTGATTAAGCCCGAAGTTCATATTTCTACACCAGAAGCATATAGAGGCATTTCACCTAAATTCCCTGACACACCATTAACCCAACAACTAAAATTACCGATAAGTGAATGGAAAAATGTAATTAAAAACGATTTTGAAGATTCCGTTTTCCCTAATCACCCTAAAATTAAAAGCATTAAAACTGACATGTACAATGCAGGTGCAATTTATGCATCAATGACTGGAAGTGGTGCAGCTGTTTTTGGAATTTTCGAAAATGAACCTGACACTAAACACGCCAATGATTGTTTTGTATGGAAAGAACAATTATAATTTATAATAAAATGGTCCCTATAAAAGGGACCAAAAATCAATATACTAGTTAAAAACTTACTTAACAATCAACTTCTTCACATCCTGATGTTCTCCTGAATTACATTTTATTAAGTACATTCCGGATTTAAACCATTCTGATTTATTTAATTGAATAGTCTCATTTCCAACAAAGCCTTTTTTGTAAATTACTCTTCCTTGAATATTATAAATTTGAATTTGTCCTTCTTCATCCATATCAAAACCACTTAACTCAATATTTAAACTTTCAGATTTTAAAGGATTAGGATATAAAAGCAACTGCTTCTCATTTGCAGTTTCTTGATTAAATACACCCTCTTCTAAAATAGCTGATTTTACGCTACTTCCATTAACCAAAACATTATCAAAAGTTACAGAGCATAACCAATCTGCGTTATGTGAAGTTACCGCAAGACCAATTAACACATCATTAGACATGCTAACAGTTCTTGAACCTCCCCTTTGCACCCAAGTGAATCCATCAATAGAATAATGCGCAGTAAATACATCCCCTTCTCTTTTTAACTTAAGCCAAAGTGGATTTGAAAGACTACCATCTGTTTGATGATCACTATTTCCGTCTGTATTACTTCTGGTTTGAAACGAACATCCATTATGCGAAGTCAGATCCACCATAGCATATTTTGAACCTGGATTTACTGATTCTCTGATCATAACACCTGCTTTTGACCAAACATCAATATTCTCTTGTATACTATATACTCTGGCAATTATTTCCCCATTACCCGATAAATTAGTATACACATAATTAAATTGATCATAAGTTCCCCAAATATCTGCTCCAGCTCCTTCTAAAGTAAAAGTACTATTAGCATAATATACTAATCCATTTTTTAAAGGCGATCCAACATTAACGCTATTCCACCCCATTGGTAATGCCCCACGATATTGTAATGCAGCGTCTGAACCATCTGAACCATTTATATAAGGATTATGCAAATAGTTAGTTGACCATTCTTTATTATCATCTAACTCAGGAAAATATTCTAGAAACTTAACCGCTGGATTATTTAATTCTGAATCTTTCCACGATACATATGCCCCAGGACCTTTTCCGTCATCTCCTTCTCCACCAAAGCTTCCATAACCTCTAAAAGGATTATGAGTATTATCAAAACGCCTACTCCAAAGTTCATGTAATTCTAGCAATGAATATGTATATTGAGGATAGGTTCCATCATTTCTTTTATTACAACTCCCTGGCACTACACCTTTGTCTCCAATATTATATATAATACCATCACCACCTCCAAAATCACCATTCGAGTTACGATCATACTTATAGATACTATGTCCATGATCGTCCATTCCTAATAAACCTGAATAATCAGCCAAACCAATACCATTAGAGGTAATGAAAATATGAGGATGACCTTTTGTAAAATGTAAATTATTTCCCCAATACTTATTATAATCTCCATGAGAGTTGGTTAGCATAGCTTCAAAAGTTCCAAAACCAGAACCTTTTCTTACACAGATATAAACATCTTCCATATCATTTTCATGACGATCAGCAGGTACTTCTGCATCATCTGTAGGATGGAAATAATGATAACCCAAGAAATAATGACTTTCTGTCTCAACAAACGATGAGTATACATAAGCTCTTGGAGCAATTGGATTCCCGTTATTTCCATGACAATTGTTTTCCCAATTGTTTTTAGCATTCCAATCCCCATCAAAATTTACACCGGAAATCATATCTTGTTCTTCATAAAATGTGTACTCCGAACCTGCACATTGCCCGAATATCTCAACACCTAAGCAAACATCCCCATCTCTAGTATCATGATAAACGCGTGGAGCCCAATACTGCATTATACCCAACTTTGTTCCTTCTTGCGGAGTATGCCCTTTATAAACCTGATAAATAGTTCTCATCCACTCATCCCCTGTCCATTGTCCTACCCAATCGTCTCCACAAGCATTCCATCTTCCCTTTAATACAAAGTTATTCTGACTTCTTAATAAGGGAGGATTATTCCAAGTTACACGAATATGTAAATCTCCTCCATCACTATCATATACATTGTTTAATGTAAAAGAGTAATTCGATCTAAAATAAACGTTGATATCATCATTAGGATCATCTACCATAAAATCGTATCCGGATAAGTGATTATTATCCCCTTCTAATACAAGAATACGTGAGTTGTCCGGAAGAATAGCTTCAATTCTTAACCAATCCCAAACATCATTACAACGGTGATCGTTATTCACTATTAAATTAAAAGTAATGGAACCATTCGAATTTTCATAAATAGAACCAAATTGAGTGTAATCTCCTGGGTGAAGTTCCCTGTCATAGCCAAAAGCGTTAGCAGATGCTAAAAATAAAACCAATGCTAAGCAAAGATTTTTAAATGTACTGGTAAACTTGTTTTGCATTTTTCTAAAAAGTTTAAATTAACAATTCATATTATATATTTTGTACACTTTATGTATTCCAATTCTTGATTAGAATTGAGTTAAGAGCGATAAAATCATTTTAACTAAGACATATTTTCAACAGATAAATAAAGTAGGTAAACTATTCTAAAGACAAATAATGTTTACTATTTGTAATCTTAACTAATTCAAATTTAGATCCCTATTATGAAGAAATATTAAATTAAATTTTAAGCAATTGTTACCTAGACAATGATAAACAATAATTTACATTAAGGAATTACATTAATAGTGATTAATCCCAGGAAAAGCTATAGATTTGAAAATGTTTACTATTTGTAAACTTAATTTTTTATCATGATGAGCAATATATTTCTTGCTTCCAAACATTAAAAGATGATTTATTAATTACTAATCATACCACTATGCAAGAACATACTTTATTAAAAATAGGACAACGAATAAAAGAAATAAGAACAAGTCATGAACTAACAATAGCGTTTTTATCCAAAAGCGCAGGTATAAGTAAGGGATTACTTTCAAGGTTAGAAAATGGCCGAACTGTACCATCCTTACCTGTTTTATTATCGATTATTAAATCATTGGAAATGGAACCATCAGTTTTTTTTGATGGATTATCTACATCATCCTTTACTTATATTCATCAAAAAAAAGAGAATTACGCTGCTTATTCTAAAGAAAACTCTACAGGCTTTAATTACTTTTCAATATTAACCGAGAGCTTTAACAATATTGTTTTTCAAGCGTCATTACTTAAACTAGATCCTGGAGCTAAGCGAGAAAAAGTAACCACAGATGGTTACGAATTTATTTATTTAATTAAGGGTAAAATAGATTATTTACTAGACAAAGAAATACTAACAATGAACGAAGGTGATTCACTGTTTTTTGACGGAAGAATTCCGCACCTTAAAATAAACAATACAAATACTACTGCAGATATTCTTGTAATTTACATGCTTACCTCAAAGTAAAAATCGATAAAAAAATACCCTGGAAACTCCAGGGCATTTAAGCAATATATTAATCTTGTTCTTCAATAAGTATCATCAACTCATTCTTAGGGATTTTATCTCCCTCATTAATGCAAATCTCTTTTATTTTACCACTAAAAGGCATCAATATCTGATTTTGCATTTTCATAGCCTCAAGTACCAGTAAAGATTCACCCTCATTTACCTTATCTCCCTCTTTTACGTTAATTTGAATTATCGTTCCAGGAATATAAGAGCGAATTTCATTTGGATTTGGTGCTTTCCAAGATTTCCTGTTGGCAAATTTCTTTGTAAGTTTTGTTTGGTACTCCAATGTATGTACCCTAAAGCCAACCAATTTTTCTTTATCACTCATAATTAGTTGTTTTTAAAATGGAGGAATACCATGTTTTTTATCTGGATGTTGTATATCCTTACCTTCAGAAACTTCCAATGCATGTAATAAAATATTACGCGTATCGTTAGGTTCAATCACAGAGTCAATATAACCTTTAGCTGCAGCAACATAAGGATTTGCAAACTTCTCTTTATATTCCTGAACCTTTAATGCACGCATTTTTTCCGGATCTTCTGCACTCTCAATTTCTTTTTTAAAGATAATATTAGCTGCTCCTTCAGGTCCCATTACCGCAATTTCAGCAGTTGGCCATGCAAACATAAAATCAGCTCCTAAATGACGAGAGTTCATAGCAATATATCCACCACCGTATGCTTTACGTAAAATAACAGTTACCTTTGGCACCGTTGCCTCAGAATATGCATAAAGCACTTTAGCCCCATGACGAATTACTCCAGCATGCTCTTGATCTGCTCCTGGAAGATAACCTGGCATATCCTCTAAAGTAACAATTGGAATATTAAATGAATCGCAAAAACGTATAAAGCGTGCTGCTTTGTCGGAGCTATCGCAATCTAATACCCCTGCTAATACAAGTGGTTGATTTGCAACAAAACCTACTGTTTGTCCATTTAACCTACCAAACCCAATAACAATATTAGCTGCAAAAAGCTCTTGTATTTCAAAAAAGTCTCCATCATCAACAATTCCGCTAATTACATCTCTTACATCATAAGGTGTTCTTGGATCTGCAGGAATAAGATCTTCGATATTACCCTTAAACTTAGGCTCTTTTGGAGGATACTCTTTTGCTTTTTTACTATTATTCCAAGGAATAAATGTAATCAGTTTCTTAATTTGCTCGAAACACTCCTTCTCACTTTGAGAGAAAAAGTGAGCATTACCTGTAGTTTCAGCATGTACACGGGCTCCTCCCAATTCTTCCATTGAGATCTCTTCTCCAAGCACTGTTTTTATTACACCTGGTCCAGTAATAAACATTTTAGAAATATTGTCTACTACAAACACAAAGTCTGTTAATGCAGGAGAATATACAGCACCTCCGGCACAAGGACCTAGTATTACAGATATTTGAGGAATTACACCCGATGCAATTGTATTTCTATAAAAAATTTCTCCATACCCAGCTAGAGAATTAACTCCTTCTTGAATACGGGCACCACCAGAATCGTTAATTCCAATTAAAGGTACACGCATTTTTAAAGCATGGTCCATTATCTTTGTGATTTTACGAGCATGCATTAATCCCAAAGATCCACCTGCCACAGTAAAATCCTGTGCAAAGATACATATTGGTGCACCATAAATAGTACCTGTACCAATTATCACACCATCACCGTGAAGTTGCTTTTTGTCCATTCCGAAGTCTTTGGCTTCGTGCTCAACAAAAAGATCGTACTCCGTAAAAGAATCTTGGTCTAGAATGGCAAGAATACGCTCACGGGCAGTCATTTTACCCATGGCCACCTGTTTCTCGATGGCTTTTTCACCACCACCCTTTTCTACCTTTTCCTTTCGTTTACGAAGATCAAGGATGTGTTTTTTCAATGACATAGTTAAACATTTTTAATTAACCTAATACAAATCAATATCTTACAAATAAGAATATAACTACAAATTACGGATACATAAATACAAAAAAAAACGATACCGAAATCGATAAAAAATTCATTTAAAATTAACAAATTAGTTACATAGTAATCTATATCAGTTTTTTGTATTCATTTTCCCCAGAGTTTATCAGTATTTAGATAAGTAATAGTTAAAGAAAACTTACAATTATTTAATGCATCAACTTTATTTTAAATAGTTCAGGTAGGTCATTTATTTAGGAGCAGAATTATATAAATATATTCCTATCAATGCAAATACTATGTTAGGTAACCACACAGCTAAAAGAGGGTTCATACTGCCATTAATGGCAAAAGTTGTTGAAATAGTCATAAATAATATATACCCAAAACTTAATCCTAATCCTATTCCAATATGCAAACCAATTCCTCCACGAACTTTTCGTGACGCTAATGAAACACCAATTAATGTTAAAATAAACGCCGAGAAAGGATTTGCAAATCGCTTATAATATTCAATAACATATGGTTTTATCGATCCCACTCCTTTTTTTGTTTGAACTTCAATATATTTTGACAATTCAGTATTTGTCATAGTTTCAAACCAGTTATGTTCCGATTTAAAGTCGGAAGGACTCATATTAAAAACGGTATCAATTTTATTTCCTTCCGTTATTTCAATATGCATTTCATCAATAAAATCCCTCTGTATATAATCTGTTAAAGTCCAATTATTCTTTTCTTTATTATATACTATACTTTGCGCAGACAATTTTGACACAAGCTTGTTTCCTTCAAATTTTTCAGCACAAAAATGATTTCCTTTATTTCTGTAACTATAAAATTTACCCATATAAACAAACAATCCAGGTTCTAGTTGCAAATGGATATCATGCAGTCCAGTATCCTTTTTTTTCTTTACATAAGTAGATTCAAACTCCAATCTTGTTTTATTTGCGGGAGGTATTACATAAGCTCCTAAGATAAAAGAAAACACTCCTACCACCAGAGCTCCAACAAAATAAGGAAACATTAACCTTCTAAAACTAACACCTCCTGATAAAATGGCAATAATTTCAGTATTGTAAGCCATTTTTGAGGTGAAAAATATTACTGCAATAAATACAAATAGCGGAGTAAAAAGATTGGCAAAATAAGGGATAAAATTTAAGTAGTAATCAAATATGATTGCATTAAATGGAGCTTCTCTTTCTAAGAAATTGTCAATTTTCTCAGTAAAATCAAAAACTACAGCAATGCTTATAATAAGTAAAATGGCAAAAAAATATGTACCTAAAAATTTACGGATGATGTATCTGTCAAGCTTTTGTATGGCTCCTCTCATATAAAGTGGTATACTTAAATGTAATTACAAAAAAACTAATTTTTAATGAGCAAAACTATTTTAAGCATCATTTTTAGTAGCTAAATCATATCCGACTTTTACTTACTTTTTATAATCGTACAGATAATTGTTTAACCATTTTATTTTTCCAATCGATAAAATCCCCTGCTAAAATACGTTTGCGTGCTTCTTTTACTAACCACAAATAAAAGGCCAAATTATGCATACTTCCAATTTGCAAAGCCAACAACTCGTTAGAAACAAATAAATGGCGTAAATATGCTTTTGAATAATGGTGATCTACAAAGGATGTTCCTTCAGGATCAATTGGTGAAAAGTCATCTTTCCATTTTTCATTCTTCATATTCATAATACCTTTTGAGGTAAACAACATTCCATTACGCCCATTTCTGGTAGGCATAACACAATCAAACATATCCACTCCCAATGCTATTGACTCAAGAATATTTACAGGTGTTCCCACTCCCATTAAATATCTTGGTTTATCCTTTGGCAATATTCCTGTTACAACCTCCGTCATTTCGTACATTACCTCAGCAGGTTCTCCCACCGAAAGTCCTCCTATTGCATTTCCTTCCCTTTCGAAAGAAGCAATAAATTCGGCAGACTGCTTTCTTAAGTCTCTATATCCAGCTCCTTGTACTATTGGAAAAAAAGTTTGATTATGATCATATTTTGGCTGGGTAGAATCAAAACGCTCAATTCCTCTTTTTAACCAACGGTGAGTTAACTCCATTGAATTTTTAGCGTAATTATGATCAGCATCTCCAGGAGCGCACTCATCAAATGCCATAATAATATCCGCTCCTATAACCCTCTGTATATCTACAACATTTTCAGGAGTAAACAAGTGCTTTGAACCATCAATATGCGATCTAAAAATAGCTCCTTCTTCTGTTAACTTTCTATTCCCACTCAAAGAAAATACCTGGTAACCTCCACTATCTGTTAAAATTGGCTTATCCCACCCATTAAACTTATGTAATCCACCTGCCTTCTCTATAATTTCTAATCCTGGTCGTAAATATAAATGATACGTATTACCTAATATTATTTGCGCTTCAATATCTTTTTTTAGATCATTAAAATGAACTCCTTTAACGCTACCAACAGTTCCTACAGGCATAAAAATTGGCGTTTCAATCTCACCATGATCTGTATTAATTACACCAGCGCGTGCCCTACTTTTTATATCTGTTGCTTGTAATTTAAAATCCATTGTACTTAAATATTTGGGGGTGCAAATATAAACATTGATTATAACTTTAATTGCTATTCAAAAAAACATTTTTAACTTGCTCTTATTCAAAATAAATACTTAAAAAATTTCGTTTTTGTTTTTGAAGCTTTTTCAATAAGAACACAAATTAATATATTTAAGTACATAAAGTATCCTTGTCGGAGAATTAAAAAAATCTCATATTTGAAAAGTGGAATTATCTGTATTTATACCAACAAAAGGTCTGTGGCTTTATATTCTTATAGCATTAACGTTAATGTTTATAATTCAAGCCTTTTACCACTTATTCTTCTATAATAGATTAGGTAATTATTTAAAAAAATATTTACCTCCAGTTAATTTTAACTACCCTCCAATCTCTGTTATCATCTGTGCAAAAAATGAATCAAAAAACCTTAAGAAACATTTACCTTCAATTTTAAATCAAGAATATCCAGAAACTTTTGAGGTAATTGTGGTTAATGATGCATCCGAAGATGACTCTGAATTAGTATTAGCTAGGTTTAAAGAAAAATATGATAACCTTTATTATACAACTATACCTTACGACAAAAAATTCCAACATGGTAAAAAGCTTGCTGTTACAATTGGAATTAAAGCCGCAAAGCATGAACACTTGTTATTTACAGATGCCGACTGTATACCCAACGAAAAAAGTTGGATAAAAAATATGGCGCATGGATTTTCTGAGAATAAAGAAATTGTTTTGGGAGTAGGTGCCTATAAAAAACGAAAAGGTTTTATTAATCATTGGCTCAGATATGACACTCTAACAATAGCAATTCAATATCTATCATTTGCTTTAAGAGGTATACCTTACATGGGGGTAGGTAGAAATATGGCCTATAAAAAATCTTTATTTCAGAAGCACGAAGGTTTTAAAAACCATCAACACATTTTATCTGGGGACGACGATCTTTTTATTAAAGATGCTGCAACAAAAAACAATGTAGCCATTGTGGCATGTCCTCAGGCACACACTTACTCCGAACCGATAGTTACATTTAAAGAATGGAAACGACAAAAAAGTAGACATTTAACAACAGCTCCATATTACAAACGAAAAATCAAGTTTCTCATTGGGCTTGAGGTATTATCGAGACAATTATTTTGGAGCATTTCTTTAATATCTGTTTTTTTTTCTACTTTTGCCATACCAATAATTGCATTAATTATTGCTAAATTGGTAGTTAAGATATCAATTCAAAGAAAAATAGCTATTCGGTTAAAACAAACAGACATCATTGGAAGTGGTATTTTTATTGATATTTCACTTCCGTTTGTAACTGGAATATTGCTATTAGGAGGGAAAAGACAAGCAAAAAAAAATAAATGGACTTAAATCCGAACTTATCAGACAAGGCTAAACACGATTTTACACTCGTTCAATTGGCAGTAAAGGGCGATCAAAAGGCATTTGCTGAACTTATGGGCAGATACCGCGACGCCATTTATTTTATGCTTTTAAAAATGGTGAATAATAAAAGCGATGCTGAAGATTTAACTATTGAAGCTTTTGGTAAAGCTTTTAAAAACATTCATCAGTATTCACCAAACTATGCATTTAGTACATGGCTTTTTAAGATTGCATCTAACAATTGCATCGACTACCTCAGAAAAAAACGCAACAATATCGTTTCCATTGATGGATCACATGTTAGCGAAGAAAAAGAAAACGAAACTCCTATTCATTTAAAAGATGAAACCCCTGATCCGGAAGAAGGATTGATAAAACAACAAAAAGCCGTTTTAATGCGCACGGTGGTAAAAAAACTTAAACCACGATATCGCACTTTAATTGAGCTTCGTTATTTTAATGAGTTTTCATATGAAGAAATAGCACAAGAGCTTGACTTACCGCTCGGTACCGTAAAAGCACAACTTTTTAGAGCGCGCGAATTATTATTTAATACATTAAAAAACAGCGACGTTAAATTAGATTAGTTTATCAAAGTTTAATCTTTTAAATGAGCTTACTAAAAAAATATTTCCCTGAACTATCAGAGGAACAATTGATTCTTTTCGAAAAATTAGAACAATTATATTTAGAGTGGAACGAAAAGATTAATGTTATTTCACGTAAAGACATTAACGAACTAGTTGTCCGCCACGTATTACATTCACTTGCAATTGCTAAGTACATTAAATTTGTACCTGACACAAAAATTATTGATGTTGGAACCGGAGGTGGATTTCCGGGTATACCGTTAGCTATTTATTTCCCTAATTGCCAGTTTTACCTGGTCGACTCAATAGGAAAAAAAATAAAAGTAGTTGAAGCTATGGCAGAAGGGTTAGGTTTAAAAAATGTTCAAGCAAAACAGATACGATCCGAGAAAGTAAAAAATAAATACGATTTTGTTATTAGCAGAGCTGTTACAGCGTTTCCAAGATTTGTTTCATTAACAAAACACTTAATCGCTGATAAAAATAACAATGCAATTTCAAATGGAATTATTTACCTGAAAGGTGGTGACTTTAGTGATGAGATAAATGATTTTAAAAGAAAGATTTCGGTAGTTGAGCTATCAGAATATTATAGTGAAGATTTTTTTGACACAAAAAAAATAATACACCTTACTCTATAATACTTCATTATCTCTTATTTATCTGGAAGGCAAAAAGAAACAAAAATTTAAATAAATCATTTATTTTTTTTGGAAGAAGAAAATAAAGATGTATTTTTGCAGTCCGAAAAAGGAAAATACAAGAACTTCGAAAGATATAAAAACATAATACGATGAAAAGGACATTTCAACCTTCTAACAGAAAAAGAAGAAACAAGCACGGTTTTAGAGCTAGAATGGCTAGCGCTAATGGACGTAAAGTTTTAGCTGGCAGAAGAGCTAAAGGAAGAAAGAAGCTTTCTGTTTCTAGCGAGAAAAGACATAAAGCATAATTAAATTTGCTTCAATGATATTAAAAAGGATTCATAATTGAATCCTTTTTTTTTGCTCTGCTTTAAATGTCTTGGACATTTTCTTATCAAAGACTTTGAAATTATTGAGTTTTCTTGCAGGCACTAATTATCACTATGTTATATTTACAATGAACCTAAAATTGTATATTTAATTAACTATTTATATTATTTTTGAGCACATCTTGATAAAACACGCACTATGTCAATTCTTAAATTCTTAATAAGTAAAAAGTTTTTAATACACATTGCATCTGCAATCGCATTTGTGGCAATTGTGTTAATCTGTACATTTATTTCCCTTAATATATACACAAACCATGGCGAAAACTTTGCTACTCCAGATTTTTCTGGACTAACGGAGAAACAGTTTATTGATTTAGTGCATCAAAAAAACTTACGTTACAAGATCATTGACTCTGTTCATATTTCGGACTTAATTCCAGGTGTTGTTGTTGAACAAACTCCTAAGCCTGGCAGCAAGGTAAAAGAAAACAGAACTATCTTTTTTACAATTAATGCCTATTCTGCCGAACAAGTTCCTATGCCGCAATTAGTTGATTTTTCACTACGTAATGCCCAGGTAACTCTAGAATCATACGGCATTAGAGTTGGACAATTGATTTACATTCCATCGGAATATTCGCAACTTATATTGGGGCAGCACTATAAAGGTAAACCTATTGAACCTGGAACTCTAATTGCTAAGGGAGCAACTATTGATTTATTGGTTGGGCAAGGATTGAGTGACGAAAAAACTGAGGTTCCCGACCTGTTTGGATTAACACTGGAAGAAGCTAAAGAAAAATGTCAATCCATCTCATTAAATATCGATGCTATTATTTACGACGATAGTATTGCAACACAAGAAGACAGTACAAATGCAATAGTCTGGAAACAACTGCCAGAAGCCTTAAGTGGCAAGATGCTTCAATTAGGATCATCAATGGACATTTGGCTAACTATAGACTCTCTTAAAATTTCACCAGATACATTACTAAATGATTCAACAGTTATTTATTCTGCTGAAATTGATTCTTTAAATGTGACAAGTTTATAAATGATTGAAGAAAAGGACAACAGGGAAGATCTTGATCGTTTCGAAGAGGAACAAAATGAAATGTTTGAACATCATCGTTTTGTTACTGATGCTGGGCAAAAACAATTAAGAATTGATAAATTCCTGGTTAATAGAATAGAAAATGCTTCACGAAACAAAATACAAGAAGCTGCATCGGCTGGTAATATTTTAGTAAATGGAGCACCTGTTAAATCTAATTATAAAATAAAACCCAACGAAACCATTACTATTGTAATGGAATACCCTCCCAGGGAAATAGAAATTATCCCAGAAGATATTCCATTAAACATTCATTATGAAGATGATTATATTGTAGTAATTAATAAAAATCCCGGCATGGTTGTACATCCAGGCCATGGAAACTACAGTGGCACTTTAGTTAATGCTCTGGCACACCATTTAAAAGATTTACCATTATTTAATGCCAGTGATCCTCGCCCTGGATTGGTTCATAGAATCGACAAGGACACATCTGGATTACTTGTAATTGCTAAAACCGAACAGGCTAAAAATCATTTAGCCCGACAATTTTTTGATAAAACAACTGAACGATCCTATATTGCATTGGTATGGGGTGATATTGATGAAGACGAAGGCACTATCACCGGACATGTTGGAAGGAGTTTGAAAGATAGAATGCAAATGACTGTATTCCCAGATGGAGAATTTGGAAAACATGCAGTAACCCACTATAAAGTTCTGGAAAGATTAGGTTATGTGACCTTAGTGCAATGTGTATTAGAAACAGGTAGAACACACCAAATTCGTGCACACATGAAGCATATTGGCCACACCTTGTTTAACGATGAGCGATATGGAGGCCATGAAATTCTTAAAGGAACCACATTTACAAAGTATAAACAATTTGTACAAAATTGTTTTAAAATTTTACCCCGACAAGCATTACATGCTAAATCTTTGGGTTTTATTCATCCTCACACGAATGAAAAAATGAGTTTTAACACCGAACTTCCTGAAGATATGAGTTTAGCTATTGAAAAATGGAGAAAATATATTGCTAATAGAGAGAAGGATTAGTAATTTAAAGCTTTTGTAAAGCAAGTATTGTGTCATAATGCTTTAAAATCCTAAGGAATGAAAAAGGAATTCTGGGAGACAGAATTTAGATAACTTTATTCAAACTAGTGGTTATTGGAATATCCCAGTTGTGGGTATTATCGTTAAAGATACAGTAACTAAAGACGATATTTTTGTAATCCAGTAATATTTCGAAACAAATAGCGTATGTCTAAGAAAAATATAGCCGTTGTTTATGGAGGAGACTCATCAGAGATTGTAGTTTCTAGAAACAGTGCCCAAGGTGTACTATCTTTCATTGATAAAAATAAATACAATGCAATTCCTGTACTCGTTACATTAGAAAAGTGGGTTGCAGAAGTTGATAATAATGAACTAGAGATATCTAAAGATGATTTTTCATATGAGTTAGGTGAACACAAGTATACATTTGATTGTGCGTACATTACTATTCATGGCACACCTGGAGAAGATGGTAAACTACAAGGCTATTTTGATTTAATTGGCTTACCATATACAACATGTGGTGTATTACCTGCTTCTTTAACCTTTAATAAATTTACATGTAATACTTATCTAAAAGGATTTGGGGTATCAATTGCAGACTCATTATTAATTAGAAAAGGAACTGAGTATAACATTGACCATATCATTGAAAAATTAGGCTTGCCTTGTTTTGTAAAACCTAATGCTGGAGGTTCAAGCTTTGGAATTACCAAAGCTGTTAAAATTGCAGATATTTCACCTGCTATTGAAAAAGCCTTTAATGAAAGTAACGAGGTTATAATTGAGGAGTTTATTGAAGGCAAAGAATATACCTGCGGTGTTTATAAAGCTAAGAATAACACAACTGTTCTGCCTATCACGGAAGTAATACCGGCCAATGAGTTTTTTGATTATGAATCAAAATACAATGCAGATAAAGCAGAAGAGATAACTCCTGCAAGACTGCCTAAAGATATTACCGAAAGAATTCAAAAGATAACTTCTCTTATATATGATATTTTAGGCTGCAAAGGTATTGTAAGAGTTGACTATATGCTTAAAGATAATACAGTATACCTATTAGAAGTAAACACTACCCCGGGAATGACCAAGACTAGTTTTATTCCGCAACAAATTGAAGCTGCAGATTTGCAAATAAAAGATGTATTCACCGAAATTATTGAGAGTTCTATAAATCAATAGTTGACAATTAATACTTTTTTTTACATTTTTGCCGCTTGTAACAAAAAATTAACAATTAATTGTTCTTAAAAGAACAATTTAGCGATCAATATAGTAAGAGTTGTGAAGATGATATATTATAAAGGACTAGTTTTTATTTTAGTTTTCTTTTTTACAAAAAATATTTTAGGGCAACAGCAAGAGCTGAGAACATTAATGTTAGAACAGTTTAATATCAATAATAACTTAAAAACTACATTTGATGGAGGTTATTATAAAGGCTGTAATTTAGTAGACTGGACGCGTTGGGGTATTCGCAATGCTACTTCGTACAAAATAAATGAAAAAATTTCTGTTGATATTGGATTTATGTACAACAGAACTGTAACTACTGATGAATCGGTTCAAAACGAATTTAGGCCTCATCAATCTGTAAAACTAACTGCCCCTATTCTTCCTAAAATGAAACTTACTCACCGTTTTAGAATGGAAGAACAATTTTACACCTATAATAATTCGGAAGGTAATAAGAATGTATCAAGATTTAGATACGAAATAAAAACTAAAAACGCATTTAACCTAAAAAAGAATATTGAATCTCAAACAACTTATTGGATTGCATCCAGCGAATTCTTTTTCAATCCAGCTGGTAAAATTCAAGATGATTATATACTTTTTAATAGAGGAAGGTATGGCTTAGGAATTGGCTACAAAATAAATAATAGAACCGCCCTTGAAGGTTCTCTTTTATACCAGCACACTCATAGTAACAAAGATTTTAAAGATTATTCAGATATTGCAATATTCAACATTTACATTAGAAACAGCCTTTTTTCTAAATAGTCTTTGCAAGAAAACGCCAAATACTGCGTTAAGCTTGCCAGAAAAATACTTATTTACACAAGTTAAACTCCGATTTTTCTGGTTTTGCAAGCCTTGTCTTTGTCGCTTTATTATCAAAGACATTAAAACTTGTAGACACTAAAAAAAGGCTGTCTCAAATAAATTTGAGCACAGCCCTAAATCTCTGTTTTTCCTATTCTTTATTCACAATCAATTCGTACTCCTCTGGCGATCCGCATGTGCAAATCAAATTTCTGTCTCCAAATGCATCGTCAACCCTGGAAACAGTAAGCCAAAATTTATTTTCCTTAATCCAGTCTAGTGGAAACGCTGCTTTTTCTCTTCCATATGAATGAGACCATTCATCCGCCACCACTTTATAATCTGGATGAGGAGCATTTTTCAGTACGTTATCTATCTCATCTGCTTCTCCCGACTCTATTTCTTTAATCTCCTTGTAAATGCCTTTTAAAGCTTCAACAAACCTATCTAACTCTTGCTTCGATTCACTTTCTGTTGGCTCTACCATTAAAGTTCCGTGTACTGGAAACGACAAAGTTGGAGCATGAAATCCATAGTCCATTAATCGCTTAGCAATATCTAATTCTGAGATTCCTGCACTTGTTTTAAAATGACGACATTCCAAAATCATTTCATGTGCCACCCTTCCATTTTCACCAGTATATAAAATTCCGTACTCATCTTTTAAATAATGAGCTAAGTAATTAGCATTTAAGATAGCTATTTCTGTGGACTTTTTTAATCCATCACTACCTAACATTTTGATATACCCATAAGTAATTGGCATAACACTGGCACTGCCCCAAGGTGCAGCAGCTATAGCAGAAATACCTTTACGCCCAGTTTGAACAACCGGATGAGATGGTAAAAATTCCACCAAATGTTTTGCAACTCCAATAGGGCCAACTCCTGGCCCTCCTCCACCGTGAGGTATAGCAAAAGTTTTATGCAAGTTTAGGTGGCAAACATCAGCTCCAATTAATCCTGGATTTGTTAATCCAACTTGAGCATTCATATTAGCACCATCCATATAAACCTGACCTCCATTTTGATGAATGATATCACAAATCTCTACTACCGATGATTCAAATACTCCGTGAGTAGAAGGGTAAGTTATCATTAGGCACGAAAGAGTATCCTTATATTTATTGGCTTTCTCTCTTAAATCTTCTACATCAATATTCCCTCTATCATCACACTTAACTACAACCACTTGCATTCCAGCCATAACTGCACTCGCTGGATTGGTTCCATGTGCAGAAGAAGGTATTATAGCCACATTTCGCTGATCTTCTCCTTTACTTTGATGGTAAGCTCTAATAACCATCAACCCTGCATACTCTCCAGCAGCACCAGAATTAGGTTGTAAACTCACATCGGCAAATCCTGTTATTTCTGCCAGATCCCTTTTTAACTCTGCAAACAATAAATGATAACCTGCAGCCTGATCAGCAGGAACAAAAGGATGTATTCCTCCAAATTCAATCCAGCTAAGAGGTAACATTTCTGTAGCTGCATTAAGTTTCATCGTACACGATCCTAACGAAATCATCGAATGAGTTAAGGAAATATCTTTACGCTCCAGCTTTTTTATGTAACGCACCATTTCCGTTTCTGAACGATATTGCTTAAATATCTCCTGCTGTAAATAATCGGAAGTACGTAAATATTCATTTGAGATAGTATTTACTTCTGGAATATCCTTTATTTCTGGAACATCAACACAAGCTGCTCTTGCAAATACTTCAATAATCCAGTTAATATCCTCAAGATTTGTTGTCTCATCAATACTTAAACTTACATCACCATTTTCAAAGTAACGGAAATTCATCTCCAGTTCAAGAGAGTATTTCTCAATTAAATCGACTGATGCATGCGGAGCCATCGAGAACCTTATTGTATCAAAATAGTTTTCGTTAAGCTGTTTATATCCAAACTTTTCAATTTCATTAACCAATAATGAAGAAATACTATGAATTTGTTCTGCAATTCTTTTAATGCCTTCTGCTCCATGATATACAGCATAAAATCCTGCCATCGTTGCCAATAAAGCTTGTGCAGTACAAATATTAGAAGTAGCTCTTTCCCTTTTAATATGCTGCTCTCTGGTTTGTAATGCCATCCGCAATGCCCTGTTACCATTGGTATCTTTAGTAATACCAATTATCCTACCCGGCATAAATCGTTTTGCTGATTCACGAGCTGCAAAGAAAGCTGCATGAGGTCCTCCGTATCCCATTGGTATACCCATACGTTGAGAAGATCCAAATACAATATCAGCTCCCCATTCTCCCGGAGGAGTAAGTAACGCTAAACTTAAAAGATCAGCTCCAACAGCAACTTTACAATCATTGCTATGTGCAGTTTCTACTAAACTTTTATAATCTACAATACTACCATCCGAATTAGGGTATTGAACAATTACACCAAAGTGCTTATCTGTTAATTCACAATTCTTCCAGCCTCCAAATTGAAGTTCAATTCCAAGTGGATTAGCTCTGGTTTCAAGTACTGCACGAGTTTGTGGCCAAACTTTTTCATCCACAAAAACAATATTAGCACCTGCCTTTGCCATCGCTCTTGGTCGGGAATTATACATCATAATCATAGCTTCAGCCGCAGCGGTAGCTTCGTCTAAAAGTGAAGCATTTGCAATTTCCATCCCTGTAAGCTCAACAACTACTGTCTGAAAATTTAACAATGCTTCTAATCTACCTTGAGATATTTCCGCTTGATAAGGTGTATAAGAAGTATACCAAACCGGATTTTCTAAAACATTACGATGAATCACTGCTGGAGTAATAGCATCATAATATCCCATCCCGATATATGTATTGTATACCTTATTCTTCCCAGCTATATCTAATATTTTTCTAAAATACTGTCTTTCTGTTAAACCCTTAGCTAAACGCAAAGGCTCTTTTAACCTGATGTTTTCAGGAACAGTTTCATCAATAAGTGCCTCCATCGAATCAACACCAATGGTTTTAAGCATTTGATCTATCTCATGATCACGTGGGCCAATATGCCTTGCAACAAATTTATCTGTAGCCATATTCGTATATTATTATAGTAGTAAGATAGTTGTAATGAATAACAATCACAACTTACGCTCCATTTTCAACGGGTTAAAGGTAAGATTTTAAGCGAATTATAAAAACGACCACTTATTGATTTATAGATGATTTTTATCAGAAATTGACATAAGAAACACTATTCCCTTTAATACTTTTCAAACATTGTTACTAATAAATAATCCTTTATATTTGAGCATATTGATTTGAAGAATCATAACAATGAAACTAGCAAACAAATTATGACTATCTATTTTTGCAATAAATAGGTGATTGATAAATTTGCGAATTACTTACACTGCTAAAATTATTTAAAACTAATGAAATCTTATTTTATAATCTTAATCTGCATTACACTAGCTTTACATTCTTGCCAACAACCCGAAAAACAATCATTAGAGTCTGGTGTTAGTCATGAATTAGCTCAACAACGTTTTAATGATATTTCAAACGTAGAATATTTATTAGAACTTACAATACCAGACTCCTTAAAAGGAGATATTGAAGGAAAATCAACAATTACACTTATCAAGAAAAATCATAAATCTCCACTAATTCTTGATTTTGCAAGTTCACAGGAAAAAATTATATCTGTTCAAGCAAATGAGAAAAAAATATTTTTTAGCATAGAGAATGAACACCTTGTTATACCTGCATCATATCTGCAAAAAGGTATTAACAAAATTGAAATAAACTATAAACTTGATAATGGTGCTCTCAACAGAAACGATAATTATTTTTACTCGTTATTTGTGCCAGCTCGAGCAAGAACTGCCATCCCTTGTTTTGATCAACCAGATATAAAAGCTAAAATCTCTTACATAATAAACTTACCCAAAGAATTAACTGCCATTACAAACGGAGAGCTTTTATCTGAACTTGAGTTATGTGAACAAAGGAAAAAACTTACTTTTTCTGCTTCAAAACCCATAAGTTCTTATCTATGGTCTTTTACGGTTGGTGATTTTCAAAAAATTACTGATGAAAGAAATGGAATAAAGATATCGCTGTATCACATGGAAAAAGATACAGCCAGTTTAGTTAGAAATGTAAAAACAGTTTTCGATCAGGTATTTCATTCAATAGAATGGCTCGAAGATTATACCGAAGTTGACTATCCTTTTAAAAAATACGATTTGGTTTGCATTCCATCATTTCAATTTGCCGGAATGGAACACCCTGGAGCTGTTTACTATCGATCTGAACTTCTTTTTTTAAGTGAAAATCCAACTCAAAATCAATTACTTAAAAGAGCGCAATTGTTAGCTCACGAAACTGCTCATATGTGGTTTGGAGATTTGGTAACTATGAAATGGTTTAGTGGTGTTTGGCAAAAAGAAGTTTTTGCAAACTTTATTGCCGATAAAATTGTAGAGGAACAATTCCCTAATATTAATCATCAACTAACATTTTTAATAAATCACTTCCCTGCTGCATATTCGATAGATAGAACTATTGGAGCTAATCCTATTCAGCAACAGCTCGATAATCTTAATGATGCAGGTTCGATGTATGGTAAAATAATTTATCACAAGGCACCAATTGTTATGAACCAGTTAGAAAAACTGACGGGGAAAGAAGTGCTCAAAAACGGATTAAGTAAATATTTAAAAGATTACAGTTATAGCAATGCCACATGGGCTGATCTTATGAGCATTTTAAACAATTTTTCCGAATATGATTTGGAGTTATGGAGCAATACATGGGTGAATAAAAAAGGAAGGCCCGTAATTGATTTCGTGGTAAATAACAGTGAAATACAAATAAAACAACGTCCTGAATATGAGGATTCAGGAAAAATATGGGCACAAAGATTTAATTATTGCCAGATACTAGATACTTTAAAGTATAAAAATGAAGTAGAATTGCTTGCCCCAATAACTAAAGTAATTAATAACACTTCACAACCAGATTGTATATTACCGTCTGTTGATGCCTCGGGGTATGGACTTTTTGTTATGAATGATTCATCAATAAATTATGTTATTAACAACATTCATTTATTCGATGACAACTTAATGAAAGGAGCTACACTTATAAACCTTTACGAAAATCTTCTGCATAGTAAAATCCATCCTGTTGAGTATATCCAAATGCTTAAAAGATTAATTGCTATAGAAAATAATGAGCAAATATTAACATTAGCTAGCAATCAACTAAAGTTTGTTTTTTGGCATTTAACATCGAGCAAAATAAGAATAAAAATTACCGAGGGAATAGAAGATTTAATTTATGATAGAATAAATAACATCGAATCGTTAAGTAGCAAAAAAATGCTATTTAAAACCTGGTCAAATATAGTTGTTTCTAATTCGGGATTAAAAAAGCTAAATCAGATTATAAAAAAAGAGAAAATAAATAAAATCAATCTATCAGAAAGAGATTTAAGCATGGCTGTTTTTAATCTCTGTTTAAAATCTAATGATTTTGATAAAGAATACATTGTTTCGTTTGCTAATAAAATTAAAGATGAAGAACTAAGAAAAAAAATGTTTTTTGTTAGTAATGTTTTTACTGATAATGAAACTGAATTAGACGGTTTTGTAAGTTCTCTTAAACAGTTACAAAATCGTAAAAAAGAAAACTGGGTATTAACTGCCATCAATTATATTCATCATCCATTTAAGGAAGAAAAGTCTATCAAATATCTGGAAGAAGCTCTTGCGATAACTGAAACAATAAAAGAAACCGGAGACATCTTTTTTCCTATAGGTTGGCTCAATAGTTCATTGAGTGGTTATGGTTCGAAAGAAGCATTACAAGTGGTCGATTATTTCTTTAAAGACAATCCTGATTTTCCTGAAGACTTAAAATTAAAGGTACTTCAATCAAGAGATATTATTGAACGAAGTAGCATAATAAAAGAAAAGTATTTACAGTAAAAAAGCTCTTCTGAGTATATTATAATTGCTTAATATACTCAGAACGGTTCGCCCATATGAAGTGCATCAATTGGCGTGTGATATATTCGTTTTCTTAGTTTTGCTAAAGTTCGTAGAGGAGCTTAACTCCCAAATACCACTAAAGCCAGGGCTACTTTATGATACTTGTAGGGTGTAGTTTTATTCATAAATTATTAAGGATAAATCACCAACTTTAGTTATTATATTTCCACCCTTAATCGCATATACATTTATAATTTTCAAATGAAATCCATTATGAAGCGATAGAATTTCTTGTTTAATACTATCCGGAATTATATTAGAGCTAATAGAGTATTTTCTATGCTCAGCTTCATCTTCATCCATCGATGTAACATACTCAATTTCAAAAGAACACACCTCATATAATGGATCAACTAATTTGCAATTATTAAACTTGGAGACTTCAAGTTTATTCATTAATAGAAATTGTTTTTTAGTCACAACTCCTTTCTTTGAAATAAACTCCCCTTTATGTAGATATGGATCTTGTTCTAAAGAATCAGAACGATTGTACCTTCGAAACATTCCAGAATAATTTCCAGTAATTTGAAACTCAATATGCGAACTCAATTCAATTACCTTATCATCAATTTCAACAATGATATTTCCAATATAAAATTCATTGCCAATTTTGTCTTTATAGTATGACAACCTCTCTAAAACATCCATTGGCAATACTGCTAAATCTTCAACATTCACAAACCAATCTACTCCTGGAGAGGAATTACTTATTGAAAAACTTTTTATTGCATATGGTTTACAACTGTTTTTAAAAGCTAACTCAATTTTGTTCTTCTCTATTATCTCCTCATAAGTCAATCCACCTTTATTTACACCACAAAAAAGAGCAATCACAGAGTCGTTTTGAAATTGGGAAAAGATGTTACTACTCAATAGTAATATTGTAAATAAAAAATGGAGCCTCATTTTAAATCCTTTTAGTCATTAGCTAATGCTTGAGTATACCTATACTAGAATTTAAGTTATTAGGGAGGTATTACACCCAACTTTTATGTGTAAATAAATCTTAACTTACTGTTTTTAAAACACCTTCAATTCTGCTTAATTCATCTCTATCAAATTCCAGATTTTTCAAACTCCCTAAACTATCATGTAGTTGTTTTACCGAACTTGCCCCAATGAGTACAGAAGTAACTCTTGAATCCTTTAACAACCATGCTATCGCCATTTGAGCTAATGACTGTCCTCTGCCTTGTGCTATTTCATTTAATAGCTTAATCGCCTCTAGTTTTTGAGTAGTTAAATGTTCTTTTTTCAAAAAGTGATTCCTGGTCATCCTTGAGCCTTCTGGTATTCCTTTGATATATTTATTAGTCAATAAACCTTGTGCCAATGGAGAAAAAGCAATTAAACCCATGCCTCTCTTATCCAATATTTCTAACAATTCTTCTTCAACCCAACGCTGAAACATACTATATCTAGCCTGATGAATAAGACACGGAGTCCCTAACTCTCGCAAAATGGACTCTGCTTCTCGTGTTTTATCTGCCGGATAATTTGAAATACCAGCATATAAAGCTTTACCTTGCTTTACTGCATGATCTAAAGCCATCATTGTTTCTTCTAATGGAGTCTCTGGGTCATATCTGTGCGAATAAAAAATATCAACATATTCAATATTCATTCTTTTTAAGCTCTGATTTAAACTGGCTATTAGGTTCTTTCGAGATCCCCATTCCCCATATGGTCCAGGCCACATATAATAACCTGCTTTAGTCGAGATTAATAGTTCATCTCTATACCCTTTTAAATGCTTATTAAAAATAGCTCCAAAATTTTCTTCTGCACTACCTGGCTCTGGTCCGTAATTATTAGCTAAATCAAAATGTGTCACCCCGTTATCAAATGCTTCAAATATGATTGCCTTACTATTCTCAAAAACATCTACCGAACCAAAGTTATGCCAGAGTCCTAAAGAAATAGCAGGTAACTTTATTCCACTCCTGCCACATCTTTGGTAATACATATTCTCGTATCTATCATTATTGGCTTTGTGTTGCATAATTGTATAGTTAATTATTATTTCTCAATTAAAAATAGAATTATATCTTCAATTGCTTTTTGGCAAACCGGACAAAAGGAAGGGGCCTCATTTGTCTTCATACGACAGTCATATGCAGGTCTGTAGATGCCTTTTGAGACATATCCTCCTCCCTCAAAAACACCTACTTTGTCAAAATACTGTTCCTCTGCTGGTGTAGGTATTGGAGTTTTCCTATGCACCATTTTTTTCCATTTCGTTCTGAATTTCTTTAATGTGGTTAAATTGGGTTGCCAAGGCTCAATTTCAAGATTGTAGTAATCACTATAGCTTACTTCCGAATTGTAATATTCATCTCCCAATCCCGCAAAGGAATGACCAAATTCATGAATAAAAACAGTTAATGATCTCTCATTATCCACTGAGGTAAGTGAAAAATGATTAAAAATACCGCCCCCTCCATACTTATCTGTATTAGCAAGAACGTAAATTTGATCATAAGGTACTAATGCTGCATAATCCCTAATTAAAAATGTTTGTATACTTTCCAGATATCTATCTGAGTTTAATGTGTTAAAACTTGATTTCAATGCAGTATCTTTCCAAATATCCTTTCTAGGATCAGAAACTCCTGATTCTTTAGATATTGCATTAACTGCCCATATATTAAATTTGTCTTTATATTTATCAAATGGTGTTTGTGTAAACATGTACTCACACATTCGAAGAACATCTTTATGAAACTTTTCCATTTCTTCTTTTGTGTACCCATCTCCAATAAAGGCTATATCAACACATTCATCTTTTGTCCCATTATCAATAAGCTTGAATGTTTCAACCTTTTTTAAACCCGACTTCGAAATTCCAAAATCATTAGGGTTAATTCTTGTATTTAGTAATTCATAAAATTCCCCACTCTTTCTTCTTCTTTCAACAATTATATTAACATCCTTTTTAGGAAAAGGAATCGTAATTGTCTGAAAAAAGCTTTTATCAATCATTTTAGCCTCTTCTGTAGTTTGCCATTCCTCAAACAGCGTGCAAAATCCTCTTGAATATATAGTTTTAGAATTATCCGGATCTTCCACTTTAATTTTAAACTCTCCATAGTTAAATGTATCTATGGTTTTTGTAAGTGTTCCTCCATAAAAAGGCTCTTTTTTAAGTTCAAATACAGAAACTTTTGTTTTTGCACTATTACCACTTAAAATTAAATCAATACGTAAACTACCATTTTCAAAGAAGTCTTCATATTGTGAGTATACTGTCAAAACAGATATCGTAAAAAAAAGAAGAAATAATGTTAGTTGCTTCATGTCAAGAAAAATTAACTCATATTTTTGTAAAAATTACAATGTAAATATAACTCCATATTAAAACAACTGTTCAATGCCACAAATCATTACCAAAGCACAAATTAATACAGAAAATATAGGTACTTCACTCAATCAAATTTTACAAAAAACCGGACTAAATGATCAAGTAATAGATTTAATACAGGCTGCTGTATTTGCTGTAATTGCTATAATTCTGGCAAAAATTGCTCATTATTTTGCAAAACGATATTTGGTAAAAACTGTAGAGCGATTTATGGAGAAAACAAAATCGAAATATGATGACTTTTTTGTTAAAAGAAATCTTATAAAAAGAGCTGCATTACTAGTTCCGGCAATAGTTATTTATGCATCACTCGATCTTATTTTTAAAAATTATGAACAGACCAATATCCATTTTCACAATTTATTATCAGCATATTTTATTATTGTCATTCTATTATTGATAGATTCCTTCTTAAAAGCTGTACTGGATGTTTATGAGATGCAGCCATATAGTAAAAACAGGCCTATTAAAGGTTATATCCAAGGAATCCAATTAATTGCCGTTCTGGTAGGAATACTAAATATTATTTCTGTATTATTTGATACTGAGCTTACAGCTGTTTTTGCAGGATTAGGAGCTATTGCTGCCGTTTTAATATTGGTATTTAAAGATACTATTCTTGGATTCGTTGCTAGTATTCAACTTTCTGCTAACAATATGGTTAAACCGGGAGATTGGATATCTATGCCATCACATAATACAGATGGAACTGTATTGGAAATTACACTTAACACCGTAAAAATTCAAAATTGGGATAAAACTATAACAACAATACCCACTTATGCTTTGGTGAGTGAAAGTTTTCACAATTGGAAAGGAATGGAGGAGTCTGGTGGAAGACGAATAAAGAGATCAATTAAGATTGATATGAAATCAGTAAGATTTTGTACACCACAAATGATTGAGAAATTCCGAAAAGTTAAATTTTTAGGTAAGTATATAGAAGATAAACTACAAGTACTAGAAGAATATAACAAGCAATTTGATATTGATGAATCATCAGTAATTAATGGTAGAAACCTTACTAACCTTGGTATTTTCAGGAGATATTTAGAAAGCTATTTAACTCATCATCCTAAAATCCATAATGATATGACCTTTTTGGTACGTCACTTACAACCTACCGAAAAGGGATTACCCATTGAAATATATGTATTTAGCAACGATCAAGAATGGGCTAATTATGAATCAATACAAGCTGATATATTTGACCATATTTTAGCTGTTATACCTGAATTTGGTTTAAAAGTTTTTCAATATCCAACCGATAACCTGGCACATCCTAACATTTTAGATGAATAAAAAATATTGCTTTTAAATGATTTAACTCTGTACAAATAGAATATCAAAATCATTCTGAAACTTATAATTTAAAAGCATAGAATAAAATTTATACGTAATATTTAACTAATATGACAAATCCTGTTGAATTTTAAGAGGTTGTTTGTTACTTTTGTGCCGATTTATTACCATAAGGACATAAAAAGTAACAATTTATAACCAACAATTATAATATGGATAATCAACAAATTGATAGTTTAGATAAAAAAATACTATCTCTTATAACTAAAAACGCCCGTATCCCATTTCTGGAGGTTGCCAGAGAATGTAAAGTGTCTGGTGCTGCTATACACCAAAGGATTCAACGTTTAGTGAACATGGAAGTGATCAAGGGTTCTGAATTTGTGATCAATCCGGCCAAAATAGGTTACCATACCTGCGCGTTTATGGGTATTTTTTTAAAGAAAGCCAGTTTATTCGATAAAGTTGTAGATGAACTTCGAGAAATCCCTCAAGTAACTGAATGTCATTACACTACAGGCCAGTATGCTATATTTATTAAAATCTATGCTAAAAATAACGAACACCTTAAGCAAATGCTGCATGATCGTTTACAATCTATAGCAGGAATATCTTCAACCGAAACCATTATTTCTTTGGAGGAAACATTTAAGCGTCAATTACCTATCGACTAAATAACATATAATTAATAACTGAAACTCTGGTATTATATATAGTATCAGAGTTTTTTATATCTGCCATTCTCCTCTAATAATTTTCTCAAAAGCAGGAATAAATTTTCTAAACCTATCCGTTAAAAGGTTAATTAATGGATCATTTTTGACTTTTAGAGAATAATTTGTTTCATTGATATTCCACAATATTTCCCTGTTATACTTACTATTAGTAGAAGAAAGCACTAAATGTGGTAATATTGTCGAAGTAGCTTTAATCTCAAACTCATCCTTACGAATAACATTCTTTGAAATTAATAAAGGATAGATCTCGAAAAAATGATATGAACTATTTCCTAAATATAAATTAAACTTTAAGTTTTGAATTAAAGGTACTTGAAAGGAAAAATTAAACACTTCATTTATATCATTTACATGCATTGATATAAAATTATTATGCATATTCTCAGGTGAAAAATGCAACTTCCAATTTATTGTGCTATAATCCAGAAACTGCTCTTTTAAGCCTAACCAATACAATAACCTTGGCCAAACCACTAATTTAAAGTGATCATTCCACGAGAATTGCTCCTTTAACTTAAATAAATTCTCAATGTTCAATTCTTCAAGAGGAACCTTCATAACATTCATTTTATGCTATAAAGATATGATAGAATTTCTAATCCCTCCCTATAACTGGGCATGGTTGGCTAATAACCTTTTATCATTATTGTTACCAAACACAAAATCTAAACGTCCTAAATTAATACCACCCCAACCAGTTTGGTTGATTACTACATCATTACCATCTTTATTTTTTACAACTTCTGGCTTTTCTAAGAAAGTATGAGTATGACCTCCCAAAATCACATCGATGAACTTTGAGTTTTGTGCTACTACAATATCACTTACCTGATTCGTTTTATATTGATATCCTAAATGTGATAAAGCTATTACAATATCACACATTTCTGTTTCCTTTAAATACTTAGCTACTTTATCTCCTTCAACTACTGGATTTAAGTACTCAACCCCCTCATAATTAATAGGTGTGACTAATCCTTTCAACTCAATCCCCAATCCAACAATTCCTATTTTTAGTGTCCCTTTTTCAATAATTTTATATGGATTAATTAAACCATTTAATACTGAACTCTCCATCTTGTAATTGCTACTTACAAACGGAAATTTAGATTTTTTAATCTGGTTTGATAATTCTAATGCTCCATTGTCAAATTCATGATTCCCAATGGTAGCAACATCATACCCCATGTCTCCCATGAATTTTATTTCAAGTTCCCCTTTATAAAAATTAAAATATGGTGTTCCTTGAAAAATATCACCCGAATCTAAAAGAAGTACATGCTGCTCCTCTCTTCTTATTCTTTTAATCAAAGCAAACCTACGGGCAAAACCGCCTTTCCCTGCAAATTTAGGATGATTATCAGGAAAAGGATCTATACGACTATGAACATCGTTGGTATGTAAAATAGTCAGTTTTGTTTCATTCCACTTTACACTACATGCTGGTAATCCAACAATCCCTGCCGCTGATGCAAGAGTTACTTTTTTTAAAAAATGTCTTCTACTATTGTTCATCACTTCCTTTTTTTCAATTAAAGATCAATCTGTTATCTATGCTTGAAGTAATCTTTTTACCAGACTTATGCTGCTCCTCAATATATTCAATAATAGCCTCTCTAATCCGTATTCCAACATACTGTCTATTTATCGGATTTAATATCATCGAATAATAATCACCTCCATTTGCCAGATAATCGGATGTTGCTAAAAAATAGTTTTTTGAATTATCAACTGGTTTTCCATCAATCAATAAATGGGTAATTTTGTTATCCTGATATTTAACTGAAGCTCCAGATATACCATCTCCATCAGTAATCCCTAAAAAATTAAACAATGATATTATACTATCACCTGGAATAGTTAGTAGAACAATTTCATTCTCGAAAGGCATTAGCTCAAAGATGTTTCGCACACTAATTTCACCATTAGGTATTGGAGCTCTCAATCCCTTTATATTCATTAATGACATTAAGTTCAATGAATCTGCTTCTTGCTGAATAATGAATTTTTTGGCTCTTTGTTGAAGGATATCTGATATCAAATTAGATAAAGGACTCTCTGGTTTAAATGAAAGTAATTCCATTTCACTAAAACCAATTACCCGATTCATTTCATTATCAACCTCACTTTTAAAAGGAGAAATATCTGCTTGCATTATACTATCTGATCCTACAATTGAATCTACTGTGATATTTCCTCCATCAAAACTTTTTACTTTAAAAGATTGCTTACATGCAACAAAGCTAATAACAAGAAAAAAAGCAATAATTCTAACAAATTTCATTATGTTACTTTTTTATTAATTTATTTTCACAAATATAAACTGAAATGCTTTTATTAAAAACCTTTACAAATTATCTTGTTGTTAAGAAAATGAAAAATAATAATTAGACCATTTGGTATAAAAAAAGCTCCTGATGGAGCTTCTTGTTTTTATTTTATTTGTTCAAAATATTTCTGCTTAGCTTTTCGAAGCATATCCAAATCTATTTTAGGATTGTAAATCCTAACCATATCTTCGATTTTAAAATTGTTATGAAAATGACCTAGTGCTGCATCAAAAAAGCTTCCAGACCAGTTATACTTCACTTTTCTAGTTAACTCTTCAAACTCTGCCCATTTTACATATCGCGGTAATGAAAAATAGCCATGATCCTTTTCTATTTCATCAAAATACAATCCTTCTTCAACTTGGTTTAACTTAAAAAATTTCTTTAAACGAATATTTCCTTTTGTCTCAATCTTTTTAGTTGGCTTTTTCTTATATGCAATTCCTTCATCCATAAAGGCAGTTTGTAAATCTCTTATTCTATCATAATTATCTAAATGACGAACCCTAATAACATGGTACATCTTATTATAAATAGTAACGGTGCCTGCATCAGCATCAAAATCAGAGGGAAAATACGCCTTAATATTATTTCTAGCTCTTGTTATTTGTTCTAAGGTGTATAACTGATCTACAACTAGATATACATAAAGAGGCTTGGATTCTTGTGGGGATTCACTATAATAATTAAAATAGCCAGGAAATGGTTCTGGAGCCTCAAGTACAAAAGTGTTAGGAATTATCTTTTCATCCATGGTAACCAATTGCTCTTCTTTAAGCAAATTACCATATCTTTCAATAATATTGGTATTCGTCATGATAGTTACTTTTGATTTAGGTTTTTCGCTTGCAATAAGTTACAAAAAAACTTTTTAATAAATCAATAAACTACCTTTTTATCCGAAATTATCAATTAACAAGTTTACATAGATAGTCTACTCCACTAATGATCTCTGGTAAATACAGGTTGGTTATCTTTAGACAATTGACTATTGTAATAATATCCTTCCAAATCAAATGCCTTTAGATCTTCTGGATTCACGATCTGATTTTGCACAATAAACCTGGTCATCAATCCCCTAGCTTTCTTTGCATAAAAGCTAATCATTTTATATTCCCCATTTTTTAAATCCTTAAACACAGGAGTAATAACAGGTATACCTAACTGCTTTGATTTAATAGATTTAAAATATTCATTCGATGCTAAATTTATTAGGAATTTGTGATTATTCTCAACTATATCCTTTTTTAGGAGGTTTGTTATTTTATTATCCCAAAACTCATATAAGTCCTTTTTACCCCTCAATGATAGTTTTGTTCCCATTTCTAACCTGTATGGTAAAATCATATCTAAAGGACGCAATAAACCGTAAAGTCCAGATAATATCCTCAACGCATTTTGAGTATAACCTATTTCTAAATCAGAAAGTGAATATGCATCTAGTCCAGTATAAACATCACCTTTAAATGCAAAAATAGCTTGTCTTGAAACCTTCTTTTCAAATGGATACTCCCATTTTTTAAAACGCAAATAATTTAATTCTGCTAATTTAGAACTAATACTCATTAGTTTCTCTAAATCATTTACACTTAAACTATTTAACTTTTTTATCAAAGTTTTTGACTCATTAATAAATCTATACTCAGAATTCCCATTATACGAGAATGAGGTTTCGAAATCCAATGATTTTGCTGGAGAAATAACTAATTGCATATTTTTTTTGAGAATTTAACACAAAAGTAATAAAATGGTTTATCTCAAAAATCAATATGCATATTTTTATTAATGTGAAGATTGAACCCCTACATTGAGGTTCAACCTTTCTAACAATACTAATTATACTCTTTCTTCTAAGAGTTTTGGCGCTAATGGAAAATCAATTTCAAACTTTGCAAGATTATGGATGTAATTACTTATAGTTTTATCTCCAATAATTATAACTACATCAATCATATTCTCTTCACTGTAACCAGCCTCAAAGAAAGCTTCCTTTGCCTCATCTGAAGCTTTTCCTCTATTAATTGTAGCCGACTGCGTAAACTTTACCAAAGCATCTAATTTATTGTCAAATGAAGCTGAACCTCCTCTTATTTCTAACACCTGCTCTTCGGTAAATCCATTCATTTTACCTAATACAGTATGAGCTGATTGACAATACTCGCAACCATTGATTTGACTTACCACTAAATTAATTACCTCACGTTCTTTTGCTTTTAGTGTTGACTTTCGATTTTGTAGTGCTAAATAATCACCTAATGCAGTTTCGTTTTTAGCATAATAAGCATATAAGTTAGGAACAAATCCTAGATTCTTTTGCAAATTATCAAATATTGATTGATTGTTTGCAGAAACTTCATTTCGTTTTGGGATACTAAATCTTTCCATCATTTTAATTTTTGTTGATTAATTAAACTTACATTACAAAGATGGTATGATTAGGTCTGCAATGGTTAGGCAAAAATTCCTGAATTCTTATCAATAATTCCTTATGTATTATTTTTATATTCAATAGGAGATAAACCTTCTTGTCTCTTAAAAAAACGACTGAAACTTTGAACATCGGAATAACCAAGCTCATAACCAATTTCAGAAACTCCTTTATCAGTATATTTTAACAACCTTCGAGCTTCTAACATTATGCGATCCTGAATATATTGAATTGGAGTTTTAGAATCTAAAGACTTAAAAAGATTGGAAAGTGTTTTAGGAGATTTATTTAACAAATTTGCATATTCAGCAACTGTATGCTTCTCCTTAAAATGTTTTTCCACCATATAATTAAAACTTCTTACTAAATTTAAGTTTTCTTTATCCAATGTTTGAATATTGTGTTGGTCTTTATATATACGCGTAGATAATATAAGTATTCTCTTTAACATCATTTGTAGCATCTCATGTTGTAAATTATCCCTTGTTTGCATTTCTATTATCAACATTTTCCAAACTGTAATCAGTATATCTTTATCTTTTCCTTCAATTACTAAATTTGGAATGTTTGATGCACCAAAAAATAAAATTCCATTACACCCAACTTCGCTATCATGATCCTGTATGCAATAAAATGGTCGATTGAATCTCAATAAACGAACTTCTCCAGTCTTTACTATTTTTACTTTATGTAATTCAGTCAGGCAAATAATTTGATCTTCTTTAAAAGAATAATCTACTGCATCAATAACTAATTTAGCATAATTTGATACAATCCATAATAAAGTCAAATTACCATCTTTTGAACTTTCAAATTCATCATTAGTTAATCCTGAGTAATTACTTACCTCAAAATACTCATTAGTTGCCCCTTGATATTTTAATTGCATTGGAGCTATTTCAGATTTCGTAGAATTATTTATCAACATAAGATCAGTCTAAAGTGCCAGAGAATTTCTTATTTACGACAATAACTTTTTTGAAGAAAAATTGTTCTGAAGGAGTTTGATGAATAATAAAATGAGATGATTCTGTAGTGTAGAAATAAACAAAACCTCTATAAACGCAAAAAACCTTCAGGAAATATATCCTAAAGGTTTCTTTTTAAAAGTTGGCGGCGACCTACTCTCCCACTGTACGCAGTACCATCGGCGCTATAGGGCTTAACTTCTCTGTTCGGAATGGGAAGAGGTGGGACCCCTATGCTATAACCACCTGAATATCTTTACTAAGGTTTAATGGTTGCTTGGTTAATGGTTAAATGGTCAACTTACCTTTCCTCCATTTACCTTCTTACCTTAACACCTTTTTATTACATATCAGCCTCAATCAAGATCACATGTTTTTACTTAACGCCCAACTAAAAGTTTCGGGTAATTAGTACTGCTCGGCTGTGACATTACTGCCTATACACCTGCAGCCTATCAACGTTGTAGTCTCCAACGTCCCTATAAGGATATCTCATCTTGAAGCAGGCTTCGTGCTTAGATGCTTTCAGCACTTATCCCTTCCGCACGTAGCTACCCAGCAATGCCCCTGGCGGAACAACTGGTACACCAGTGGTGCGTCCATCACGGTCCTCTCGTACTAATGACAGGCCTTCGCAAATATCCTACGCCCACAACAGATAGGGACCGAACTGTCTCACGACGTTCTGAACCCAGCTCGCGTGCCACTTTAATGGGCGAACAGCCCAACCCTTGGGACCTTCTCCAGCCCCAGGATGTGACGAGCCGACATCGAGGTGCCAAACCGCTCCGTCGATATGAGCTCTTGGGAGCGATCAGCCTGTTATCCCCGGAGTACCTTTTATCCTTTGAGCGATGGCCCTTCCATGCGGAACCACCGGATCACTATGTCCTACTTTCGTACCTGGTCGACTTGTCGGTCTCACAGTCAAGCTTCCTTGTGCCATTACACTCTGCGGACGGTTACCAATCGTCCTGAGGAAACCTTTGAAAGCCTCCGTTACTCTTTTGGAGGCGACCACCCCAGTCAAACTACCCACCAAACAATGTCCGAATATATCGTTAGGCCACAGATAAGCAAAGGGACGTATTTCAAGGGTGACTCCACAACGCCTGGCGACGCCACTTCATAGTCTCCGTCCTATCCTACACATTACTTACCCACAACCAATGTTAAGTTGCAGTAAAGGTTCACGGGGTCTTTCCGTCCCGTTGCGGGTAATCGGCATCTTCACCGATACTACAATTTCACCGAGCTCATGGCCGAGACAGTGTGCACATCGTTACACCATTCGTGCAGGTCGGAACTTACCCGACAAGGAATTTCGCTACCTTAGGACCGTTATAGTTACGGCCGCCGTTTACCGGGGCTTCAATTCAAACCTTCGCAATGCTAAGCTCTCCTCTTAACCTTCCGGCACCGGGCAGGTGTCAGGCCTTATACGTCTTCTTTCGAATTTGCAAAGCCATGTGTTTTTGATAAACAGTCGCATGCACCATTTCTCTGCGGCCAGCGTTAAACTGGCGCCCCTTATCCCGAAGTTACGGGGCTAATTTGCCGAGTTCCTTAGCCATGAATCACTCGAGCGCCTTAGTATACTCAACCCAACTACGTGTGTCCGTTTACGGTACGGGCTCCTATACTCGCTTTTCTTGGTACCGGCTGCTTTACTTCGCTTCGGCCGAAGCCTAGGCTCAACGTACATATCCGTCAGTACGTAGTAATCTCACCAATACGTCACTTTCATCGTATAGCAGGTGCAGGAATATTAACCTGCTTGCCATCCACTACCCCTTTCGGGTTCGCGTTAGGTCCCGACTAACCCTGATCCGATTAGCGTTGATCAGGAATCCTGAGTCTTTCGGCGTGCGGGTTTCTCGCCCGCATTATCGTTACTTATGCCTACATTTGCTTTTCTAAAAGCTCCACAGTTCATCACCAAACTGCTTCAAGGCCGTTAGAATGCTCCCCTACCACTGTATTAATACAATCCATAGCTTCGGTAGTATACTTATGCCCGATTATTATCCATGCCCGATCGCTCGACTAGTGAGCTGTTACGCACTCTTTAAATGAATGGCTGCTTCCAAGCCAACATCCTAGCTGTCTATGCAATCAAACCGCGTTTGTTCAACTTAGTATACATTTGGGGACCTTAGCTGATGGTCCGGGTTCTTTCCCTTTCGGACATGGACCTTAGCACCCATGCCCTCACTCCTATTCATCATCTTACAGCATTCGGAGTTTGTCAGGAGTTGATAGGCGGTGAAGCCCTCTCGTCCAATCAGTAGCTCTACCTCTGTAAGATTAAAATAAGGCTGCACCTAAATGCATTTCGGGGAGTACGAGCTATTTCCAGGTTTGATTGGCCTTTCACCCCTACCCACAGTTCATCCAAATACTTTTCAACGTAAACTGGTTCGGTCCTCCATCCCGTGTTACCGGAACTTCAACCTGACCATGGGTAGATCACCTGGTTTCGCGTCTAGCGCAGCTGACTATAACGCCCTATTCAGACTCGCTTTCGCTTCGGATACGTCCCTGAAGGACTTAACCTTGCCAACTACGACTAACTCGTAGGCTCATTATGCAAAAGGCACGCCGTCACCCCTTAAGGCTCCGACCGCTTGTAAGCGTACGGTTTCAGGTACTATTTCACTCCCCTGTTCGGGGTACTTTTCACCTTTCCCTCACGGTACTGGTACACTATCGGTCTTTCAGGAGTATTTAGCCTTACCAGATGGGCCTGGCAGATTCACACAGGATTTCTCGTGTCCCGCGCTACTCAGGATACTGATAGATTCATAACTTTACTTGTACGGGATTGTCACCCTCTCTGATTGTTCTTTCCAAAACATTCCAATTCTGTTATTTACTCTTATTACAGTCCTACAACCCCAATGTTGCCTAGACAACATTGGTTTGGGCTAATCCCCGTTCGCTCGCCACTACTAAGGGAATCACTTTTGTTTTCTTCTCCTCCAGGTACTTAGATGTTTCAGTTCCCTGGGTTTGCCCCCCGAAGGGTGACAGGTCTTCAACCTGCCGGGTTGCCCCATTCAGAAATCCGCGGATCAATAGATATTTGCTCCTCCCCGCGGCTTATCGCAGCTTATCACGTCTTTCATCGCCTCTGAAAGCCTAGGCATCCACCGTACGCCCTTGCTTACTTTCTTGTTGGTTTTTCTTAATTTGCATTAAGAAAACCTATGATCTTGATTGTTAATTGCCAATATGTCAATGTACGTTTAATTCTTAAAATAGAATCAGTGGAGAATATCGGAGTCGAACCGATGACCTCCTGCGTGCAAGGCAGGCGCTCTAGCCAACTGAGCTAATTCCCCTAAATAGTAGTCCCGCCCAGACTTGAACTGGGGACCTCTACATTATCAGTGTAGCGCTCTAACCAGCTGAGCTACGGGACTATTTATTTTTTTGAAATGCTTAAAAAGGAAAGAAAGTTCTTTGATTTATGTAAAACTCTCTCCAGAAAGGAGGTGTTCCAGCCACACCTTCCGGTACGGCTACCTTGTTACGACTTAACCCTAGTTACCAATTTTACCCTAGGCCGCTCCTTGCGGTAACAGACTTCAGGTACCCTCGGCTTCCATGGTTTGACGGGCGGTGTGTACAAGGCCCGGGAACGTATTCACCGCGCCATGGCTGATGCGCGATTACTAGCGAATCCAGCTTCACGAAGTCGGGTTGCAGACTTCGATCCGAACTGAGACCGGTTTTTGGGATTGGCATCTTGTTACCAAGTAGCTGCCCTTTGTACCGACCATTGTAACACGTGTGTAGCCCTGGACGTAAGGGCCGTGCTGATTTGACGTCATCCCCACCTTCCTCGCGGTTTACACCGGCAGTCTTGTTAGAGTCCCCACCTTGACGTGCTGGTAACTAACAACAGGGGTTGCGCTCGTTATGGGACTTAACCCGACACCTCACGGCACGAGCTGACGACAACCATGCAGCACCTTGTAAATAGTCCGAAGAAAGAAGCATCTCTGCTTCATGCAATCTACATTTAAGTCCAGGTAAGGTTCCTCGCGTATCATCGAATTAAACCACATGTTCCTCCGCTTGTGCGGGCCCCCGTCAATTCCTTTGAGTTTCATTGTTGCCAACGTACTCCCCAGGTGGATTACTTAATGCTTTCGCTCAGTCGCTGACTATGTATCGCCAACAACGAGTAATCATCGTTTACGGCGTGGACTACCAGGGTATCTAATCCTGTTCGCTACCCACGCTTTCGTGCATCAGCGTCAATTATAGCTTAGTAAGCTGCCTTCGCAATCGGTGTTCTGTGTTATATCTATGCATTTCACCGCTACACAACACATTCCGCCTACCTCAACTAAATTCAAGAACAACAGTATCAATGGCAGTTTTACGGTTGAGCCGCAAGATTTCACCACTGACTTATTGTTCCGCCTACGCACCCTTTAAACCCAATAAATCCGGATAACGCTCGCATCCTCCGTATTACCGCGGCTGCTGGCACGGAGTTAGCCGATGCTTATTCATACGGTACCGGCAAATATCTACACGTAGATACGTTTCTTCCCGTATAAAAGCAGTTTACAACCCATAGGGCAGTCTTCCTGCACGCGACATGGCTGGTTCAGCCTTGCGGCCATTGACCAATATTCCTCACTGCTGCCTCCCGTAGGAGTCTGGTCCGTGTCTCAGTACCAGTGTGGGGGACCTTCCTCTCAGAACCCCTAGACATCGTCGCCTTGGTGAGCCGTTACCTCACCAACTAGCTAATGTCACGCATGACCATCTTTTACCGCCGAAACTTTACTTCTTAATTCATGCGAATCAAAAAGACTATGGGGTATTAATCCAAATTTCTCTGGGCTATCCCCCTGTAAAAGGTAGGTTTCATACGCGTTACGCACCCGTGCGCCGGTCGTCATCTGTAGCAAGCTACAATGTTACCCCTCGACTTGCATGTGTTAGGCCTGTCGCTAGCGTTCATCCTGAGCCAGGATCAAACTCTTCGTTGTATAAAAAATTGTTTTGGACTGAATGTCCTAATTCCTTACAAGAGCTTTAACTCAAAGAATCACTTTTTCTTTCCTTTTTTAAGTGTGCATTTCAATATTTTCAAAGAACGTCTGCCAGTTAATTGTTTTATAAAGTTTAAAGTTCATAAAGCCTTTAACTAACTTTCTTATTTTTTAAAGCTTTTCGGCCTTTCCCGAATTGCTTATTTTTCAATCTTTTATTTTACTACTCAACCTCCTGTCGAGTGTCGCTCTAAAAGCGGATGCAAAGATAAACACTTTATTTCTTATTCTCCAAATTTATTTTAAAAAATTTTTGAAGAATTTTTTAGGCTTAATTTCTTTCTCAACTTACTGTCAAACAACAGCTTCAACTCCCTTTCTTACCTCAGTATTTTTACCTTCTTGCCTCCCGTTAAAAGCGGCTGCAAAGATAACGAGTTTTAATTTTAAATTCCAAATAAAAATTGAAAAAAATTTTATTTGTTTTTTAAACTCCTAAAACCTCACTGAATCCCAACTTCATAACCCTTATCAAACCTATCAACATGTCACCTTTTTCTATCGCCTTTCTCTAAAAGCGGTTGCAAAGATAATAGACATTTTTCCATATTTCAAAATTTAACTCTCATTTTTTTTGCATTATTTTGCCTCACCAACATTAGTCACTGTATAACACACACTTAACAAAAATACATTCTCACAAAAACTCCCCCATTCTTAAAACATCAATTAATTAGTTATACATATACTATATAATAAAAGCGAAAATCTACTTCACTATTTTGACTTTGCTATAATCATAAATACTAAAACTTGATTAAAAAAATCAGCTATTGTAAGTAAACAATCATTTCACATCATGCAATTAAAATCTAAAGCTCGCTCTAAAAAGTTAATTCTTGTATTAATTAAAGATTGTACTTCTCAATTAAACATTTAAAAAATTAGAAAAATCCCATCATGTTATTTAGGTTGTTATTATATTCGTAGCTTAATTTAATGTAAAGTAAGTAAGCCGTGAGCGATAGTTTAGTTATTATACCTACCTACAACGAGAAAGAAAATATTGAAACCATTATAAGCGTGGTTTTTAATTTAGCTAAAGATTTTCATATATTAATTATTGAAGACAATTCGCCTGATGGAACTGCCGACATCGTAAAAAATCTAATGGCTGAAAAATATCAAGGCAAATTGCACATAATAGAAAGAAAAGGAAAACTAGGCCTAGGAACTGCTTATTTAACCGGTTTTAAGTGGGGTGTTGATAAAAAATATGATTATATTTTTGAAATGGATGCTGATTTTTCACACCCTCCTGAGAAACTAATAGATTTATATGAAGCTTGTAAAAATGGCGCAGATTTAGCAATTGGTTCAAGATATAAGTCTGGAGTAAATGTTGTTAACTGGCCTATGGGAAGAGTATTAATGTCCTATTTTGCCTCTGTTTATGTACGTTTTATAACAGGTATGAAGATTATGGATACCACGGCTGGTTTTAAATGTTATAAAAGGAATACTTTGGAAACAATTCCTCTGGATAAGATTAAATTAAAAGGATATGCTTTTCAAATAGAAATGAAATTTACTACATGGAAATATGGATTCAACATTTGTGAGGTTCCAATTGTTTTTACTGAAAGGCAAAAAGGAACTTCAAAAATGAGTGGTGGTATTTTTAACGAAGCTGTTTGGGGCGTAATTAAGATGAAGGTGGCCAGCTGGTTTAAAAAGTATGAAAGAAACCAATAGGTATTTAAAACAATAAGGTTATTAAACTTTTAATTTACGCACAACATGAATTTAACATTGATCAAAAACATTAGGGTAATAAATGAGGGAGAATCATTTATTGGTAGTGTATTGGTGGCTCAAGATAAAATTGAAAGAGTTTATCGTAAAGGTGAAAATTTACCTCAAGCATTCACTGAGATCGATGGTAATGGTAAGCTCTTACTACCGGGAGTAATTGATGATCAGGTTCATTTTCGTGAGCCAGGCTTAACACATAAAGCTGACATTTATACTGAATCAAGGGCTGCTGTAGCAGGAGGTATTACTTCATACATGGAAATGCCTAATACTAATCCTCAAGCTACAAACCACGAAATACTTGAAGATAAGTATAAACTTGCCTCGGAAAAATCAATCGCTAATTATTCATTTTACCTTGGAGCAACTAATGATAACCTTGAGGAAATTTTAAAAACCGATCCCGAAAAGGTTTGTGGTATTAAAGTTTTTATGGGTTCGTCTACTGGCAATATGCTGGTTGATAACGATAACGCCCTAGCTGGTATTTTTTCCAAGTGTCCAACACTAATAGCTACTCATTGCGAAGATGAAGATACGATAAAAAGCAACATGAATACATACAAAGAGAAGTATGGAGATGACGTTCCCTTTGAAATGCACCATTTAATTCGCTCTGAAGAAGCATGTTATAAATCTTCGTCAAAGGCAGCTGCTTTGGCAAAAAAATTTGGAGCCCGTTTACATATCTTACATTTAACTACAGCAAAGGAACTTGAGTTGCTTGATAAGGGTATCCCTTTAGAAAATAAGAAAATTACAGGAGAAGCTTGCGTGCATCACCTTTGGTTTACAAATGAAGACTACAAAAAATATGGAGCAAATATTAAATGGAATCCCGCAATTAAAACTAAAAAAGACAGAGATGCTCTAAGAAATGCTCTTAAAAACGACATTTTAGATATTGTTGCTACGGATCATGCTCCTCATACAAAAGATGAAAAAAACAATACTTATTTTAAAGCACCTTCTGGAGGTCCATTAGTTCAACACGCATTAGTAGCAATGCTCGAATTAGTTAATCAAGGTATATTTACTTATGAGCAAGTCGTGAACAAAATGTGCCACTCGCCTGCTAAATTATTCAACATAAACGAGCGCGGATTTATCAAAGAAGGTTATAAAGCAGATTTTGTTATTATTGAACCAGAATCGAAATGGAAGGTTGCTCCTGAAAATATTTATTCAAAATGTGGATGGAGTCCTTTTGAAGGACAACAGTTTACTCATTATATAAGCCATACCTTTGTTAATGGACACCTTGCTTTCCACAATGGTGTTTTTAACGATGATAAGAAAGGCGAAAGGCTTCTTTTTAAGAAAAGATAGTAATAAGTTACCCCTAGATTATGAGGAAAATTATTAAACCTATCACTATTCTAGTATTGCTAGTAATTTCTATAGCTGGATGTATTGAAAAAAGGGACTCTTCGATAAATGATGATTTGGATGAATTATATGTTTGGGCAGATACTATTGTTTACGAAGTACTCATTCATAATCCGGACACTTTGAATAACTGGGAATCTGAAAAGATTAAACATGTAAGACAAAAGCAGATAGTTGATCAACTATTTGAAATGATTTATTCCGGAAAAAAGAAGCCTTACCATTATTACAATAACAAAAGATTAAGTATTAATGAAGTTAAAGAACTTGAGGCAACTGATGAATTTGATAGAAATAAAGTAGGCAAATTACAATTTAGGGAGACTTGGTGTTACGATAGAAATTCACAAAAATTAAAAAAAGAAGTACACTCAATTCTTTTAGCCTACGAGTTATATAATGAATCTGGCGACTTAAGGGGATACAAAGCAGCTTTTTACCTTAAGGATTTTTAAAGGTAATGTCTAATACTTTGCATTATACATGTCATTCTTTCTAAATACAATTTGTTAATAAACTAACAATAAACTTTTTAACACCACTTTTGTTTTTAAAGAGTTCATAACTGAACTCTTTATTGTATATACATTTTTAAAAAGTTTATATCATGTTATTATTCAGTAATTTTAAATTAGGATCCATTACGCTTAAAAATAGAGTTGTGATGGCTCCACTGACAAGGTGTAGAGCAATTGACAACATTCCCAATGAACTCATGGCTACTTATTATAAACAGAGATCGGGTGCTGGACTGATCATTACCGAAGGCATTTCTCCTTCTCCTAATGGATTAGGTTATGCTCGTATACCGGGTTTGTTTAGCAAAGAACAAGTTAAAGGTTGGAAATTGGTAACCAATGCTGTACATGAAGGAGAAGGTAAAATATTTGCCCAAATTATGCATACAGGACGCGTTTCGCATCTTGATAATATGCCAGAAGGATCAAAAATATTAGCTCCTTCCGCTATTGGCATCAGCGGAGAGATGTTCACCGACAAAAATGGCTTACAAAGCCATCCGGTACCAAATGAAATGACTTTAGATGAAATATCTCAAACCCAAGATGAATATGTAAATGCTGCTAAAAATGCAATGGAAGCAGGCTTTGATGGGATTGAACTACATAGTGCTAATGGGTATTTACTTGATCAGTTTATTAATCCTTGCTCAAATCAACGTGATGATATTTACGGAGGAACAATAGAAAACAGAACCCGGTTTGTACTTGAAGTTACTTCAAAAGTAGTAAATGAAATTGGTGCAGATAAAGTGGGAATTCGTATTTCTCCATATGGAGTATTTAATGATATGCAAACCTTTGCTGATCTTGAAGAAACATATGAATATCTGGCATACGAACTCAACAAACTTAATATTGTATATATTCATATTGTAGATCATTCTGCCATGGGTGCCCCTATTGTTCCTAACTCCATTAAAGATAAAATTAAAAATGCTTTTGAAAAATCAATTATTGCAAGTGGTGGATTTGAAACTGAAAGTGCAGAAAAAGCTTTAAATGAAGACAATGGGGATTTAATCGCATTTGGACGCCCATTTATTTCTAATCCAGATCTAATTGAAAGGATGAAAAATAACCTACCTCTGCAAGAAGGTGATTCTGAAACTTTTTACACTCCAGGGGAGAAAGGATATACTGACTATCAAACTATTGAACAGAGCTAAAAAAATATAGTGATGCTCAGATAACAATGAAGATCTGAGCATTACTAATTTAGTTCTCTATAGTCAATTAAAATTCCATTCACTTAATTTAAGAACATAACGAGCAGTTTTACGACTTAATTGTGAATCAACAATTTCTTTGCCTTTTGTCATTTCCATCAGAGCTCTATCGGTGTAATTTCTTATTGTAACCAATTCTACATCCTCATTGTAACGAACCACAAAATCCTTTTGTAACGATTTTATAAGCTTATCAACTTCTCTAACATTATTGACACATACTGAAAAATTTAAAGCTGAATTTTGCATCAAGTTTATTTTTATTCTATGCTTGCTAAAAATGGCAAATATCTCGCTCAAGTTATCTTCGAGTATAAAAGAGAAATCCTTAGGTGAAATTGTTATAAATAACTGATCCTTTTTTAGAATAAACACTGGTATATCTGAAGTTTGTGATTCTACAGACTTTATTACAGTTCCTGATAACGTTTCATCAATAAACGACTTTACACATAGTGGAATATTTTTGTTTTGTAGTGGTTTTAAAGTTTTAGGATGAATAACCTGAGCTCCATAAAATGCAAGCTCAATAGCTTCTGGGTATGATACTTCTAAAAGTTTCTGTGCTGAAGGATACCAACGTGGATCTGCATTTAAAACTCCTGGAACATCTTTCCAAATCGATAAACTTTCTGCATTTAATATATGAGCTATAACCGCACCAGAATAATCTGATCCTTCACGACCAAGCGTAGTTGTAATATTATTAATTGTTGATCCAATAAATCCTTGTGTAATATAAAGCTGTTGATCTGAAAATGATATTGTTTTTTTTACAAATTGTGAACTTAATCCCCAATTAATTCCTGCATCTCTATAATTTTCGTCTGTTTTAATCATTTTACGTACATCTAACCATTTATTTTCCAACCCTATATTATTGGCATATGTACTTACTATTTGAGTAGACAATATCTCTCCGAATGGTACAATCTGATCATATTCAAAGTCGTAATCAAGTCCTGGATGAGCTTGTACTCTTTCCCATAATTTATTTAACAGTTCGTCAAACTGAGTTAAAAATGGATCGCCAGCCTCAAACAATTCCTGAACAATTTGGTTATGATAAACGACAATAGCTTCATATGCTATTTTTAATTGAGATTGATCTTGCTTCATGAATGCTTCAACCAATTCTTCTAGAGCATTAGTGGTTTTTCCCATAGCAGAAATAACCACAACTAATGGATTGGTATTGTTTTTAATAATGTTACAAACATTTTTTACACCAGCAGCATCTTTTACTGAAGCTCCTCCAAACTTATATACTTGAATCATGATGACTAGATTTTAACTTGTACCAATTCAAAGATAATTAATAGAAAACTTAAAAAACCAACAATACGCAGTAATAGTGAGTGATTTTTATCATCGCAGAGTGCAAATATTTGTTGTAATATGCTATCGCATAATTGTAAACTGATTAAAATCCAAAAAACAATTCTATGAATCAATTTGAAGTTACTACCCTTAATGAGTTTATTCTTGAAAAACAAGCTCAATTCCCTCAAGCAGAAGGAGATCTATCGCACCTACTACACCATGTTGGAACGGCTGCAAAAATTGTAAATCGAGAGGTTAATAAAGCTGGTTTAGTTGATATACTAGGCGAAATAGGAACTTCCAATGTACAAGGAGAAGAGCAAAAAAAACTTGACGTTTTCGCTAATGATCACTTTATTAATTCGATGCATTCTTGTGGAGAAGTTTGTGCTATTGCATCAGAAGAAAATGAAAGTTTTATCCTTTTTGATGATGATTTAGCTCGCAATGGTAAATATGTGTTTTTGATGGATCCATTAGATGGTTCGTCAAATATTGATGTAAATGTATCAATAGGTACTATCTTTTCTATATATAAAAGAAAATCAAAACAGGGTGAAAAAGCTACAATGGATGACTTTTTACAACCTGGAACTGAACAAGTAGCAGCAGGATATATCCTTTATGGATCGTCAACTATGTTGGTATATACTACAGGGCAAGGTATCAATGGCTTTACTTTAGATCCTTCAATAGGTGAATTTTGTCTATCTCATAAATTAATCAAAAATCCTGAAGATGGTTTTATTTATTCGATAAATGAAGGTAATTATCTTAAATTTCCAGCTGGAGTTAAACAATATATTAAGTATTGTCAAGAAAAAGACCCTGATACAAAACGTCCATATTCTTCAAGGTATATAGGATCATTGGTATCTGATGTACATCGCAACTTATTAAAAGGAGGTATTTTCATATATCCTGTAACAGAAAGTGCTCCTAAAGGTAAACTTAGGCTTCTATATGAATGTAATCCCATAGCATTTATTATTGAGCAAGCAGGAGGTAAAGCTATTGACGGGAAACATCGCATTATGGAACTCACACCAACGTCCTTACATCAGAGAACACCTTTTTATTGCGGATCAACCAATATGGTAAATAAGGTGGAAGAATTTCTAAGGGTATTTGGTTAATCCTACCATATTTATGTACCATATCTCGGCACAGTTATTGCTTTGATCAGTACATACTTGCTTGCTATTGCTCAAATGCCGTATATTTGCAATAGCAAAGCATTTTTGGGGTTTTAAATTAATTGTGATGAAGTGGAACAGAGAGAGTGGAGAAAGTAAACATGACTTTGTGATCTGGCTTTTTGATAGCAATAAACACTATATACGTAATCTTTTATTGCTTTACATTTCTTTTTATCCTCTTTTTGCCATCTTTGATTACTATAATACTTCACAATCATTTAGCACAATTTTTAATATCAGACTTTATTTTGGAGCTCCTCCACTTATAGCTTCTTATGCTTGTACATTTATTCCAAAGCTATTTGGCAAAATTAGAACTATTAATGCTACTGCTTTACTAATGATGAACTTAAGCATATCTTTAATGTATATTTCTATAGATCCTAATGAAAGTGGATTTGACAGCTTTTACACAGGATTGATTATTACCATTGCCACATTAGGCATTTCAATGAGTAGTATAACTTTAACAAGTGTATTTATATCTTTATCTGCAATATCGTTCATTCTAATTTCAGTATTCGTTCATCACCTACCTTCCAGTAATCCTTTTTTATTTGCAAGATCTACTATATATATTCTAATAGCATCAGGATTATTTATGGTTATTGGAGTTATTCTAGAACGCTTCTCTCTAAAATTATACCATGCTCATAAAAGACTTTATTATGAAAAGGGGGAAATAATTGATGAAAAAGAAAAGCTAGAAAATCTCAATAAAACAAAAGACAGGTTTTTTAGGATAATTTCTCATGACTTAAGGAGTCCTTTTACTTCCTTAGTTGGTTATTTTGATCTATTATTACGTGATGATAAAAAAGAGTTTAGTGTTAAAAAATCAGATATTCAAAAAATTTATCTTCATGCGCGACGAACCTATAATTTATTAAATAACTTACTCAACTGGACCAAAACACAACTTAATCAATATGACTTTAAACCATACCAACACAATCTTCAAGATATTTTTTCAGATAATAAATCTCTTTATAGAGAAATTGCTAACCAAAAAGAAATTAGCATTATACACACCTTCCCTAAAAACGCAAAGGTATTTTGCGACAAAGAAATGATTGCTACGATCGTTCGTAATCTTATTTTTAATGCTATCAAGTATACTAAACCCAATGGAGAAATTAATTTAGTTGCCAATCCAACTGATGATAACAAAATTGAAATTGCAGTTATTGATAATGGTATTGGTATATCAAAGGAAAATATTGATAAAATTCTTAATACGAATGTTCATTATACTAGCAGAGGTACTTTTAATGAAGAAGGAGCAGGAATTGGTTTAATTATTTGTCACGACTTACTAAAAAGGCATAATACACGTTTACAAATTGAAAGCCTCAAAAATTCAGGTAGTAAATTCTATTTTGTTTTACCAATTTATAAAGAAAATTCTTATGATATTGAAAATAACACTACTCGATAAAAAACTTATACTTTTCATCTTTACTATATTTTTTCAATTTTACTCAATTGCTCAAAAAACTAAACAGTACGAAATTTCTGAATCAGAATTAAACAGATATTTAAAACTTAGCGAGCAAGAAACAAGACTCTTAGAATTTAAAGACGATAAAAGCACCTTGATTCTTAAATTAAAACAACTTGCTCATATTAATAAATCCAGAAAAAAGTACAAGAAACAAACCGTAGAACTTGATATTCTCGCTTCAAGAGTTGCTAATAAAATTTCGAAAAATGCTGCACTAAATAAATTTATGGGGCATTTTAATACTCAAGGTCATACACCTTACCATCGCTATTCATTAGCTGGAGGTACTTCACACGTTTCTGAAAATGCTTCTGCACTTTCTTCTTCCGATCGATTACCTTCATCAGATAATGATTTAATTGGATATATGCAAAAGGCTCATAATGCATTTATGGCTGAACGTGCCCCACATGATGGTCATAAACAAAATTGTATTAATCCTCACCATAATTTTGTTGGATTAGGTTATTATATTCATAATGGTGAGTTTAGATATTATGAAGAATTTATAGATAAGTACTTGGAATTTGGTCATTTCAAAAACTCCGTAAATGTTAATCAAACTATTAAAATCCCTGTAAAAGCTTTAAACTCCAAATACGTATATATGTCTTTGGCATACTATGAAAAGAAACCTACTAAAATGAGTATATCCTCAATCAATAATAAAAAGAAATATGATGATTATACTAACAAAATAGCAAAAAAAATACTTCCCTGGGAGCTACCTAAAAAAAGTGAGGATGGTTTTACACAACTCGAATTTAAATTCAATAAAAAGGGTTGGTATTACATTCATATTTATATTAATGACAAACCTTACAAATCAGGCACAGCTTCTACTAAAAATAAAATTCAAGCATCAGGAGTTGTAATACAAGTTAATTAATCGATTCTCACATATAACCTTTTAAATAAACACATTACTAGCCTTTACAAAACTTAGTTTCAAATATTTTTTTACTTAGATAAGACATAAATGTAGATGTATAGCCAAAGTTCCGTCGATGTTTCATAACGAAGGATAGATTCAAATGATATTAAATAATACACCAACCTGATTAGACTATTGGTATAATGTCATTCTATTTTTACTCAATATAAATATCTGAGCTAATTAAATAATAAACCTGCTTTTCAATTTACATCAAAATGATTTTTTTGTAAATTCATAATATACTTGTTTAGGGTATTATGAAAGGTAAAAAACATATACTACCTAATTATAATAAATACTGGCTATTTTCTATTGTTAGCATTATAGCTATTTCTATTATTGCAGTATTTGTAACCATACTTGGAAGGCAATATATAATCTATCAAGCCGAGTCTAGAATTAGAGATGTAATGCATGGAGCAGAGGCTCTCCATCATTATTATCAAAAAGATATGCATCCAACTATGTACAAATTAAAAGAAGAGAGTAGATTACCAACAAACTTTTATTCTCCGCAAATGCTTTCTTCAACATTTGTAGCTAGAAATGTATTTAAACATTATAATCAAACAAGAGAAAATCAAAAACTACCATTAGTTAAATATCGAATAGCCTCTAAAAATCCAAGAAATCAAGTAAATAAAGCCGGCACATACGAAATAAGTTTAATAGATAAATTTAATAACGATAATAAGCTTAAAAAATATAGTGGAATAATAGAAGAACACGGAATAAAACATTTATATTATGCAAAACCATTTTTACGTGTAGAAGAAAGATGCCTTAAATGTCATGGAAGTAAAGATGATGCTCCAAATGATTTAAGAAGTTATTATAATTGGAGTAGTGGGTTTGATTGGCAACTTGGAGTTATTCCAGCTATCGAAATCATTAAAACCCCTCTAATTGCCGAAAATAATGACTCACTGACCATTACACTAATTATCATTGCAACAACAATCCTAATATTAACACTCATACTACTATATTCCCGTTCTATTTTTAATAATGATATCATTAAAAAACAAAAAGAGAAAATAGAGCAAACGCTCGAAAAATTAAAAGCTACTCAATCACAGCTAATACAAAATGAAAAAATGGCTTCTCTGGGTATACTTACGGCAGGTGTTGCTCACGAAATAAATAATCCTTTAAATTATATTATGGGAGGATACGCTGGTATTGAAAAATACTATAGTGGAAACAAAGAAATCGAAGAAAAACAGATCCCGGCATTAATGAACAGTATAAAAAATGGTTTGGAAAGAGTATCAAATATAGTAAGTGGACTTAATCAATTTAGCAGGGATAATGAAAATCTAAACGAAAGGTGTGATATTCATCCAATTCTGGATAATTGCCTGGTAATGTTACACAACCAGTTTAAACATCGCATAAATATTACTAAAAACTATAGTAATGCCCCGTTAATAATTAATGGTAACGTAGGCAAATTACACCAGGTATTTATTAACATAATTTCAAATTCGATACAAGCTATAAAAGACAAAGGTGAAATTTATGTAAAAACAAAGATAAACGTCAATAATGCATTTATAGAAATTTCAGATACAGGTTGCGGAATTAAGAAAGAAGATATAAAAAAAATATGTGATCCATTTTTTACAACTAAGAATCCAGGCGAAGGAACTGGTTTAGGAATGTCTATATCCTACTCAATAATAAAAGATCATAAAGGATCTATAAAATATGAATCAGAAGTAGATAAAGGAACAAAAGTAATTATAACACTACCTAATACTCTATATCATGACTACAACTAAGCTTTTATACCTTGATGACGAACCTATTAACCTTGAATTGTTTAAAATTCATTTTGGTAAAAAATACAATGTTTTTTTAGCGAAGGATGGTCTCGAAGGATTAGATACCTTAAAACATAACAATGATATCAATATTATATTTAGTGATATGAAAATGCCCAATATGAATGGATTGGAATTTATTGAAAAAGCTAGAAAAAAATATCCACATAAAAGGTATTTCATTTTAACTGGTATTGATGTTTCAAATGAAATAAAACTAGCCCTAAATAATAATATTATTTCAAATTATTTTAAAAAGCCATTTAACATTCCAAAAATCGAGGAAACAATTCAAGCTTCGTTAAGTTAAAATGCTTTAAATTGATTTCTAACTTCTTGAAAAAACTATTTACAAAAACACAATTTTTAGAAAAATATATTATCTTCGGTAAAGGAAGATATTTTAACCGTTAGCTAAAATTACTATGCAACTAATCAACTTGCCTAGACTAAGGACATTAGAATTGCAAACCTTAGCCGAAAATAGTATTAAGTTGTGCCATAATATTGAAGAAGTTAAGCTTGCATTAACAAATGTACAAAGTGCTCTATCTGCTTTTAAGCAAGGAATGCTTAAGGATAAATCTACAGGAGCAAGTAAACATACTCTTGATAAAATTCGAGATAATATTATATCCGGTTTTATACATGTTGTAAAAGCAGAAAAATACTTTCCTCATGAAGATGAAAACATAGCAAAGGTTATTTTTAATTTAACTACAATATTGGCTAAGTATGGATCAGAAATAATTCATTTACCAATGAATAAAGAAACTGACGCAATAGATAACATGTTGGCTGAAATAAAAAAAGTTGAAGACTTTGAATTACTGGATAATTCATTAATACGTTGGATTCCTGCCATTGAAAGTGCCAATGAAGAATTTAAATCAGTATCAAATGAAAATATAAACTCTGTAACCAATCCTTCAGAGATGGATTCTACAACCAAATTAACCCCTTACCTAGAAGAAGCATTAGAAGGATTGTACACTTTATTATATGCTCATGTAAAAATTACAAACGACAATAATATTAAAAATATTTACTCGCAGATAACCTCTATGGTTGATGCGTTGAGGTAAATAGTGTTAGGGTAGGTGCGGGAGTTTCAGGCTTATGCTTGTCTCCCGCCTTTTTATACAGATTACTATATGTTGTTTGAATTCCTTCTCAGTTTTTACAGAAATTTTTAAATTATTAGTTTAATCAAATATTTAGAGTGAAAATTATGGATTTATAAATTAATAGTTCAATAAACAAACATGAAGAAATTACTATCTGTTGTACTAACCTTTTTGCTTTTCTCTTGTGTATCTTTAGAAAAAGTTGAAATCTCAAAATCAAAGTCTAAAAAAGAAATTGATCTAAAGTTATGCGGAAGTTGGAGTGGTTCTGAAATTGGTCATCAATATAAAGATACAGAACGACATTGGATCCAACATCGGTTCGACAATGGAACATTTGTTATAATTTTTATCAATATAAAGGATAGTAAAGTAACTAAAAGTTCTGAAAAAGGAGAATGGTGGGTAAAAGATGGAACTTTTTTTGAACAACATCCGAAAACGGGAAAAATAGACACTTACGAATACAAATTTCTTGCAGAAAACATGGTACTTTTTAGTGCTAAATCTCTTTCTACTAATACTAATAATTCTGATTATAAATTTATTGACACAAGAGTTGATTAAGTTAAGAATATAATATTCTGATTAGGAAATCCAGTATATAGTATGATTGATACTACTATTGTGTTAAGAGTAATCAAAGAAAACCTTCATCCAAAGGAATAATGACTAAATCGAAACGAAAAATTAATCAACTACATTTTTATGAAAGTAACACAAGCTTACAAGGATATTATAAATCAACACATTACTATGGTGGCAATACTTTAAAAAATTCCATTACTGGACCTGCAACAGGCTCCGATAATGCAAGTAATCTTTCTCTTTCTTTATCTGACATTTTCCTATATGATCTGGCATAACCAGCGTTTTCAATCAACTCTTCTGAAGAAGTCATCCCACTCGTAAGTGTTGATATTGGATATGACCATACGTAATGCAGTGCTTCCTCCAACGATACTCTTCCTGGGATTAATTGTTCAGGTTTACTTCTTCCTTTCTTTGCCCAACCATCTATACGACCAAAAAACTGACCATTAGCTAAAGTTTTCATTGCTATTATTCCATACCCCTTCTCAAGTAATTTGGGTAACACTTTTACTGTAAAACTATCGTAATGATAATCACATAAACTGACTGGAAGCTGACAAGTATCTAAGTCTATTCCTAATTCGTCTAACCTTTGTAACATGCGCAAATGTGTTATAGTACGTTTATGACCTGTAAATCCAACATAACGAATTATCCCTTTTTCCTTAGCATTAAGTAAAGCGTCCAAAACACCATTATTAATTCTATTATCTACATCTTCAGGTGTTTCAATTGTATGTATTTGATATAAATCAATTACATCAATCCCCATACGTTTTCTAGAAATATCTAAATGTTTTAAAGCATCCTTACCATTTTTAGCTTTTGTTTTTGACATAATAAAAAGCTCATCCCGATATTTTGGTACCAGGTATTTACCAATTTTGGTTTCACTACCCCCATTTTGGTATGCTAGCGCTGTATCAATAAATCGTATTCCTTGCTCTATTGCTTTTTCTGCCATAGCTTCTGCTTTTGCAGCTGGTTCTACCCTACCATAATGACCTGATCCTAAAGAAAGCATAGTAATCCATTCATTTGTTTTACCTAACTTTCTTACTGGCAGCAAATCTCCCCATTTGTCTCTTTTATATTTAATAGATTCTTTTTCACCTGCCATCAGACTACCTGGTATACAATATGTAGCACTTAAAGCCGAAAGATATTTTAAAAATTCTCTGCGATGCATAGACTATTTTATTAGACGAATACATCGCAATATATATTTTAAGTAAGCAAATGCCGAATTGTTTTCACCTATTAACAATACATTAACAAAATATTGAACACTCTAAATTATGTTTAATTATGTTTTTTTCAACAACCTTAGTCTAAAGTCCTTTTATAGTTTTAAGTATTAAACCATCAGAATAATTACTTTTGCAAAAAAATTTAAACAGCGTGAGTAATTCTACAATACTTTCAAATTACCAGGATAATCAAATCATAGAACAGCTAATAGACTCTATTAATAAAGGCACTAAAAATATTTTCGCTTCAGGTACAACTGGTTCATTTAAAAGTGTACTGTTGGCTCAAGCTGTTAATGAGTATTCACACTTAGTTATTTTAACAGATAAAGAAGAAGCTGCATACTTTTATAATGACATTGTACAGTTGCTAAAAGATAAAAATGTTTATTTTTTACCTTCAACATACAAACGGTCACCTGAATATGGTAATATTGAATCTTCAAACATCATATTACGTACTGAAGCATTAAATTATTTAGCCAATGTAAAAACTCCTGGAATAGTTGTTACTTATCCATTAGCTCTTTTTGAGAAAGTACCAACTAATAGTCAACTTAAAGATTCAACCCTTAATATTAAAACTGGCGAACAACTAGATACATCATTTGTAACGGAAGTACTTATCGAATATCAATTTCAGCGAGTTGATTTTGTTTATGAACCTGGTCAATTTTCTGTAAGAGGTAGTATTTTAGATATTTATTCTTTTGCATATGAAGATCCATACAGAATAGATTTTTTTGGAGATGAAGTTGATTCTATCCGAACTTTTGATTTGGAAAATCAACTTTCAAAAGCCAAACTTGATGAGATTGCAATTATACCTAATTTAAGCACAGGTGAAGAAACCAACCATATTTCTTTATTAGAATTTCTAAATCCTGAAACTAAATTATGGGGCAATAATATCGAATATACCTTAGATAAAATTAAAGAAGCATATATTAAAATTGTACATCGAAATAGCCAAAAATCAGAAGAAGATAATGTTCCATCACCAGAATTATTTGTAGATGGAGACACCTTATTTAATCAACTAAATGGCAGACAAATAATAGAATTTGGTAAAAGAAGTATTTACAAAGACGCCTTTGAAATTAAATTTAAAACAACACCTCAACCTGTATTTAATAAAAATTTTGACTTATTAGAAGAGGATTTATTCAGTAAAGAAGAAGAGGGATATACTTGTTTTATTCTGGCTGAAAATCCAAAACAACATGAACGTTTAGTTGCAATTTTTGAAGACAAGGATAGTAAAGTTAATTATACTCCAATAACCAAAACCTTGCACGAAGGATTTATAGATCACGATCAAAAAATCTGCTTTTATACCGATCATCAAATCTTTGACAGGTATCATAAATTTAGCTTACGTACTGATAAAGCTCGAACTGCCAAACAAGCTATATCACTAAAAGAAATTAGTCGCTTAAATCCAGGTGATTATGTAGTACATGTCGATCATGGCATAGGTAGATTTGGAGGTCTTGTAACTTCTGAAGTAAATGGTAAAAAGCAAGAAGCCATCAGATTAGTCTTTAAAGACAATGATGTTTTGTTAGTTAGCATACACTCTTTACATCGCATTAGTAAATACAAAAGCAAAGAAGGAGAACCTCCTCGTATTAACAAATTAGGAACAGCAGCTTGGCAAAAAGTTAAAGATAAAACCAAGAAAAAGGTTAAAGACATTGCACGTGAGCTCATTGCTCTATATGCAAAGCGAAAACAAGAGCCTGGTTTTGCCTATTCTCCAGATAGCTACTTGCAAACCGAGTTGGAAGCATCTTTTATATATGAAGACACTCCTGATCAGGAAAAATCCACACGTCTTGTAAAAGAAGCTATGGAAAAAGATATTCCAATGGATATGTTAGTATGTGGTGATGTTGGATTTGGTAAAACCGAAATTGCAATACGTGCTGCCTTTAAAGCCGTAACTGACAACAAGCAAGTGGCAGTTTTAGTACCTACAACTATTCTGGCTATGCAGCATTATAAAACATTTACGGATAGATTAAAAGATTTTCCTTGTGAAATAAATTACATAAGCCGTCTAAGAAAAGCCAAGGATATTAAAAATGCATTAAACAGGTTAAAAACAGGTGAACTTAATATACTTATTGGTACTCATCGCTTAATTGGTAAGGATGTGGAATTTAAAGACATGGGACTTTTAATTATTGATGAAGAGCAACGATTTGGAGTAAGTATCAAGGAAAAACTAAAAAAACTTAAAGTCAATGTTGATACACTAACGCTTACAGCTACACCAATTCCCCGAACCTTACAATTCTCACTAATGGGAGCTAGAGATTTATCTATATTAAATACTCCCCCACCTAACCGTCACCCTATACTAACAGAACTACATTCTATCAATGATGAGATTATAAAAGAAGCTATAACTTATGAAGTAGATCGAAACGGACAAGTATTTTTTATACACAATCGAGTTCAGAATATATATGAAATGGAAGCGATGGTGAACAGGATTTTACCAACTGTAAAAACTGTTGTAGCACATGGGCAAATGGAAGGTACTCAATTGGAAAAAATAATGCTTGACTTTATTAATGGTGATTATGATGTTCTAATTGCAACTACCATAATTGAATCGGGATTAGATATACCAAACGCTAACACAATAATAATTAATAATGCAAATCACTTTGGTTTAAGCGAATTGCACCAATTAAGAGGGCGAGTTGGCAGATCCAATAAAAAGGCATTTTGCTATTTATTAGCCCCTCCTCTAACATCAGTTACACAAGAAGCACGAAGGAGATTGAAAATCATTGAAGAATTTTCAGATTTGGGAAGCGGTTTTAACATTGCCATGCAAGACTTAGATATTAGAGGTGCTGGAAATTTATTAGGAGGTGAACAAAGTGGTTTTATAGCCGATATAGGTTTTGAAACATATCACCGTATATTGAATGAAGCAATACTCGAACTTAAAGAAACAGAGTTTAAAGATTTATACCAGGAAGAAATCAATCAAGCTACAGACAAAAATGTTAAGTTTGTTTCCGACTGCACTATTGAGACAGATGCTAAACTCTTATTACCTGACGACTATGTAGAAAATGTAGCTGAAAGAATGCAACTCTATCGTAAACTGGATGGACTTAAGGATGAAAACGAATTAGATGCTTTTAATGCTGAACTCATTGATAGATTCGGTTCTATCCCTGAGACTAGTAAAGAATTAATTCAAGTTGTTCAAATTAGATGGAAAGCTATAGACTTAGGAATTGAAAAAATCATATTTAAAAACAATAAACTCATTATTTACTTTGTCTCCAATCAAGAATCACCATATTATCAATCTCAGGTGTTCAATGGAATTATAGGTTATCTACAAACAAAATCGAAGGATGTAAAAATGCAAGAAAAGGGTGGTAAGTTAAGTATGGTATTCCCTTCAATAGAAAATATAAGCACAATAAAATTTATTTTTGACGAAATTCACAAAACCATATTTACCGATAATTGATTTAATAAAATAGTGCGTAATTGAGAGAAATATTATTACTTGTGGATACTATTTACATTTTTCTGTTAAAATTATTTCACCCAAATCTCCATTAACAGTGCATACAATGTTAACATTTAATTCGAAAGATTTTCCATTATTAAATTCAACAACTATAACTTCACCTTTATAGCTTCTGCAATCTGAATTCTTAATATCTTCCAACCAATCAGTGGTAGAAGTTATTAGATCCATAAAGGGCAAGTTAATCAAATCAGAGTTTTCTAACATTTTTTCAGTAAACTCATTTGACCTAACAATATTAAAGTTCCGATTTAGAATGAAACTAGTTCTGTTTCTATCAAATAGTACTTTCTCATATACTTTATTTTTTCTTTCGCTTAACTTTCTTGGAGAAACATCTCGTATAATTAATTGTATGGATTGGTTGTTATTAAATTTAACTTTCGACCCTGTGATTTCAGCCCAATAGTAATCTCCATGAACAGTTTTCATTTTGGCTAGAAAAGGTTTAATTCTTTTATCCTGAGATATGAATGAATCAATCACTTCACAAAATTCATCATAGCTCTTTTCTGCGACAAAACTTTTAATAGGCAAACCCATAACATCCTCGATATAATGAGTTTTAAAAATATCTAAAGCCAGTCTATTCAAGTACATAATCTTCTCATCTTTCACTACTACAATGGCCATTGGAGAATCCGATATGAATTCTCGATATCCTTGCTCCCTCTCCTTTTGTTCAATATCTACTTTATGCTTAAAATATGCCAAGTCAATACTAATTCCTAATTCCTTTTTATTTATTGGTTTAACAAGATATCCATAAGAATTAGAAACAATAGCTCTTTCAATTACCGGCGAAGATGTATCACTAGATATGTATATAATAGGTACTTCTATTTCTCTCTTAAGCATTTCTGCAGTTTGAATCCCATCTAAATCTCCTTCCAAATGAATATCCATTAATACAACATCTGGTTTAAGTTCTTTGCACATTTCTATAGCTTCTTTACCCGAGCTTGTTCTACCTACAAATTCATGACCTAGATCGCGTAAGAACATAGTAAAAATGGCTGTTATAAAACGGTCATCTTCAACAATAAATACTTTTCTCATGATGTTTTTCGATTTAGACTTGTTTCGAAACAGTGCTTTTTTGTTTATTTTTGCATCCATTTCAAATTACTTAAAGATATAAACTATTGTAAAATACTAATTATAAAATCGTTTTATCTTGGGCAATGTAATGTTAAAATCAATCAGAACGTGAATTTAGTCATTGATCAGGGAAATACATTTACCAAATTTGGTGTTTTTGACAAGAGTAAGTTGATTTATTCCGATTCAAACAAAATTCTTGATAAAACAACTATTCATCAGTATCTATCTGGTTATAACATTGATAAAATTATAATATCCTCTGTTCAAAAGGAGTATATTAGCGACAAGTCTTTTTATTCGTTCTTTCAAATAAGAAAAGATATTGAAATCCATATTTTAACTAGCAATAGCACTCTTCCCATAAAAAACCATTACAAATCAAAAACTTTAGGAAAAGATAGGATTGCTGCTCTTGTTGGAGCATACCAACTATATCCTGGTTATCCTAAATTAATTATTGACGCTGGTACTGCAATAACGATTGATTTTTTAAACGAAAACAATTCTTTTTTGGGGGGCAATATTTCACCTGGTATACAAACCCGATTTAACTCCCTCAAACAAAATACTAAAAAACTACCACTACTTAGTTTAAATCCCGAATCGCCTTTTTTGGGTCAATCTACTGATGAAGCCATATGGTCAGGAGTTCAAAATGGTACAATTTTTGAGATTGAAGGATACATTAATCATTTTAACAAACTGAATATCAAAACAAAAACCATTTTAACCGGAGGAGATGCATATTTTTTTGCCAAAAATCTAAAAAATCCCATCTTTGTAGATCTTAATTTGGTAATAACCGGTTTAAATACAATATTAGAATATAATGCTAAAAACAAATAAACTAGCACTTATTGTGCTATCACTTTTAACTCTAAACCCACTCAATCTATTTGCACAACAAAGAACTTATTCTCCTTTTTCTCGGTTCGGTTTAGGTGAAACTCAAATTTTAGGTTATTCTGGCCATCACGGAATGGGAACAACAGGTATTGGTATACGATCTTCTTATGGCATAAATAACTTGAATGTTGCATCACTCACAGAGTTAGATTCTTTATCTTTTTATTTTGATGGAGGAATGAGTTATTTCTGGCAATCGCAAAATACCGAAAATGGTAATATCGACAATAGTGATATGGTGTTTGATTATATTACACTTGCTTTCTCGATATCTCCTAAAATAACTACTTCTGTTGGATTTAGACCAGTAAGTGGTACAGGATATAAATTCCTTGCTATACGTGATTTTGATGATGGCTCTCAGTCTGAATCTGAATTATCTGGATCTGGAAATCTAACTCAGGCTTTTTTTAGTGTAGCTGGTAAACCAATTGATAACTTATCTATTGGAGCAAGCGTTTCTTATTTATTTGGTAATCTTAGAAATTTTTCAAAATCCACCTTTAGTGATGTATCTTCTTTAAAGCATGGAAGTTTCAAAGAATTAAGAATCTCTAGCATATCATATGATTTTGGAGCACAATACACACATCAATTAGATGATAAAAGAAGTTTAACTTTTGGAGCTACTTTTCGTCCTAAAATTGGGCTCAAAGGAGATTCAACATCACTTACCGCCAGAGGAGCTGTTTTTGGAGACGACAATAACTTATTTGCTCCAGGAAGCGCTATTGATACAATTAGACATTCTAGTGGCGATTATAAAAATAATGAAGTTGAGTATTCTTCTTCTTTTGGAATAGGCTTATCTTATAACATTAAAAACAAACTAACGGTAGGTGCAGATTATTTATATGAACCATGGTCTGATGTAAATCACTTTGACCAATCATTTGAATACAAAAATAGTTCAAAATACTCAATTGGAGCAGAATTTATCCCCAATGACAGATCTGCAAAAAGTTACTTAGCCAGAATAAGATACAGAGCTGGAGCTTACTACAGAACTGAGAATATAAGTGTTGATAATGCCGACCTTTATAATTATGGCATAACTTTTGGACTAGGACTACCATTAAAAAGATCTAAAACCTCCATCAACTTATCAGTTGAATTTGGAAATAGGGACGCAAACATTACAAGCAATTATAAACAGTCATATGGAAAACTTGTAGCTAACTTTAGTTTACATGAGCTATGGTTTTTCAAAAGAAAATTTGATTAACAATTATTTAAACCTATAACACCATGTCAAGAATTTTTACAAAGATTTTTATCACGGGAATGATAACTCTTATTGGCGCTCAAGCATTTAGCCAAAAGGGTGTAGAGGACGGGTCGAAGTTCGGCCACGGTGAAGATAGTATTAGATGTCTTAAAAATTTATCGCTTTTTACCGAGTACGTTAAACAGAAAAGTTATGCTGATGCTATAGAATCGTGGGAAATAGTTTATAACGAATGTCCCCTATCCAGTTCAAAAGTTTATACAGATGGTATTAAAATTATGGACTGGCGAATTAAAAAAGAAAAAGATAAAGCAAAAAAGGAAGAGCTTTTTCAGCAATTAATGGGCATTTACGACAAGCGTATAAAATATATGGGTAACCATCGTAAATACAACGAGAATTATATTCTTGGTCGTAAAGCAACAAAAATGCTTAAGTACAAAAAAACAAAGCCAGATTACAGAAAACAAGCTCAAGATTTGTTTAAAAAATCAATTGAAGGTCAAAAAACAAAAAGTGAGGTTGCCGTATTAGCTACTTTTATGACTAACACTGTCGCTATGTATAAAGCTGGTCAAACCAATGCAGAAGAAGTAGTAAATAATTATATATCTGTCACTGACTTACTAAAAAAACAGATTTCTGCTTCCAAAAAAGAATCAGTTATTAAAGTACTCACTGGTGTTAAAGATAAAGTTGAACAACTTTTTGCAACTAGTGGAGCTGCAGACTGCGAAACTATTGAAAAGATTTTTGGCCCACAATTAGCTGACAACAAAGACAACCTTGATTGGTTAAAAATGGTTAACAGGCTATTAGCTCGCGCAAATTGTGAGGATGCTCAGTTACTATATGATGTTTCTGAAAGCTTACACGTTATTGAACCTTCATCTTCTTCAGCGTATGGTTTAGCTCGTATGTACCTTAAGTCTCAAGATCTGCCAAAAGCTGTTGAATATTATAATGAAGCAATCAGTTTAGAGGAAGAACCTGAGCAAAAAGGAACTTTCCATTATCAATTAGGTTTAATTAAATTCAACCAAGGTAAATATGTTGAATCTAGAACAAATGCAAGAAAGGCAATAGAACTTAAACCAAATTGGGGTGATCCATATATTTTAATAGGTAACTTGTATGCCACTTCTGCTAAAAACTTTGGAGAAAAAGAGTTTGATCACAAAACAGCTTATTGGGCAGCAGTTGACCAATTTATAAAAGCTAAAAAAGTTGATCCTGAAGTTGCAGATAAAGCCAATGAATTAATTGGTATTTATTCTAAACACTTCCCTGGAACTGAAGAAATTTTCTTCGAAGGACATAAAGTAGGTGATTCGTTTTCTATTGGTGGTTGGATTGGAGTAAAAACTACTGTTAGAGCAAAAAAATAATACGATTTTAATGAAATCAGATTATTTAAATAATATTACTTTATACATATATAGGACAGCAAGTGCTTTGCTACTTGCTGTCTTATTTTTTAATTTGGCCTGTACTTCTAATAAACCTGAAGAAATAAAGGCACTTGAAGCCAACCAAAATACTCCTTCCCTGGAAATTGTAGATTTTGAGACTTTTATTTCAGATTCCGGCAAAATAAAATATCATGTAACTACTCCCCTTCTTTTAAACTACGATAAGGCTGAGGAACCTTATAAGGAATATCCAAAAGGTGGACAAATTATAACATATGACACCTTAGATGTAATAAAATCTCAAATCAAATGCAAGTATGCTATTTTCCATGATAACAAAAAATTATGGGATTTACGAAATAACGTTGAAGCTGTCAATGAAGAAGGCGTTATTTTTAATACAGAACAATTATTCTGGGATCAAAAAAACGAACATATTTATACCGAAAAGTTCATTAAGATCACAACCAAAGAAGAAATTATAACAGGATATGGTCTTACTGCAACCGAGAACCTAAAAAAATATCGATTAAAGCGAATGAGTGGTACTTTTGGTATTGAAGAATAATTTCCTTTGTCTTTAATATTTATATTGATTAACTATATAAAGCTTTAAATAACAATCTTCATATAATTTCTTCTTTTGAATTTTTATTATTACTATTTTCGGATTGTAATAATTGCACTTATCAATTTAAATGGATTATATTACCATCATTCTATTTGCGTTAGTATTCTCGGCTTTTTTCTCTGGGTGTGAAATGGCTTTTATTTCTTCAAACAAACTACTTCTTGAATTAAATAAAAAAAAGTATCCAACTTTAAGTAAAGTTATAGGCATATATGTTAGAAATGCAGGCTTGTTTATTTCTACGTTGTTGGTAGGAAATAATATTGCACTGGTTGTATATGGTCTTCAAATGGGAAAACTTTTAGAACCAATAATCGAACTCTACATTACCACCTATCCAACTGGTGTACTATTGATACAAACTATATTATCTACTTTATTAATTCTTGTTACAGCAGAGTTCCTCCCTAAAGTTTTATTTAGAATTAATCCAATCTTAGTTTTAAATATTGCAGCAATACCACTTCTAATTTTTTATGTAGTATTTTATCCAGTATCAAAACTCACTGTAGTTTTTAGTGATTTTTTAATGAAGAAAATACTTAAAACTCCAGAGCTTAAAAGTACTCCTAATGTAGTATTAGGAAGAATTGATTTGGATAACCTGATTTCTCATCACCATGAAAAACTTGAAAATGATGATGAGGTCGCTAAGGAAGTGAAACTACTAAAAAATGCACTTGACTTTTCAAAAATTAAAATACGCGAATGTATTATACCTCGTACTGAAATTGCTGCTATAGAATTAAGTGAAGGTTTAGATGTATTAAAGCAACGCTTTATTGAGACAGGATATTCCAAGATACTTGTTTATAAAAATTCTATTGATAATATAATTGGATACGTACATGTTTCTGAACTATTTAAAAAACCTAAACAGCTAAAAAATGCTATTAATCCTATGTCAATTGTTCCAGAAACTATGACAGCCAATAAGCTTTTAGAAGTTTTTATACAGGAACACAGAAGTATTGCATTGGTTGTTGACGAATTTGGAGGTACTGCAGGAATTGTTACAATGGAGGACATACTTGAGGAGATATTTGGAGAAATTGATGACGAACATGATATCTCTGATCTAATTGAGAAACAAATATCGGAGGAAGAGTTTGTTTTTTCTGGTAGAGTTGAAATTGATTACATTAACGAAAAGTATAACCTAAACCTCCCTGAGTCTGATAATTACGAAACAATTGCAGGCTTTATTTTACATTATAATGAGTCAATTCCTAAAAATGGTGAAGAAATCGTTATTGGAAAATTCAAATTAAAAATACAAGTAGCTTCTGACAATAGAATTGACTTAATAAATATTACATTATTAGGTAATTCTTAAATTTAAATGTTCAATTTATAGCATAAAAAGAAAACATTTACTTTCACACACCCACACATCCAACTGAATATCTATACATTACACAACCCTTCTAATGTAAAATAAGAATACAAATTGTTTTTTTTCTTAAAAAGATTATTCGATGCTTATCCTCTTATCGTGTAATCCATTTTTTTGTATATTCGTAACCTAATTTTTGAGAATTTAAATTAACAATCAGAACAGAATGGCAACTTTAGAGAGAATTAGAAAAAAAGGTGGGATACTTGTAGCCTTTATGGTAGGTTTCGCCTTGCTTGCTTTTATATTAACAGATTTCTTTAGCGCCAAAGGAGGCGGTCAGCCTCAAAGCATTGAGGTGGGAGAAGTTAACGGAACTGTAATATCTTACAATGCTTACCAAAATGAAATCAACCAAGCCGAAGACTTTCGCAAATTAAGTACTGGGCAAAGCAGTCTTGATGATAACATACAATATCAAATCAGGCAACAAACCTGGGATGACATGGTAATGAGAATAATAATGGGCGAAAAGTATGACGAAACAGGAATTGATGTTACTACAGATGAAGTTTTAGACATGGTAACAGGTACAAATCCTCACCCAGGAATTCGTCAAATGTTTACTGATCCACAAACAGGTATTTTCAGACAAGAAGCAGTAGTAAATTTTTTACGTAACCGTAACAAAGATCGTAATGCTAATTTGTATTGGCAATACCTACAAAAGAGTTTAATAAGCGAAAAGTTAAATACTAAATATAGTACCCTTTTCCAAAAAGGATTTTATACTACTAGTAACCTTGCGACTAGCGAAGCTAAAGCAAAACTTCGTAGTGTTGATTTCGATTTTGTTGCAGTAAACTATAATACTATCGCAGATAGTGCGGTTGAAATTTCCAGTAGTGAAATCAAATCATACTTTAACGAAAATAAAGACGATTTTAAACAAGATGCTGAAAGAAGTATCCAATATGTAACATTTATAGTAGAGCCTTCTGAGGAAGACAAACAAATGGCCGAAAAATGGATATCAGATATTAAACCTGAGTTTTCTAGCGAAAAAATTGATGCCGGTCAATTTGTTACTATGAATTCTGACATTCCTTATGATGATAAAAATTCTAAAATTAAGGATGTAAGAATTGTATTAAAAGATTTTGTTGAAAATGGAAAAGAAGGTGATGTTTACGGACCTTATTTTGAAGATGAAGCATTTAAGTTAAGCAAGATTGTTAGTATTAAACAAATGCCCGACTCTGTAAAAGCACGTCATATTTTAATTCAAGAACAAGATCCTACTTTAGGAAATACTGTAGCAGATAGTTTAATGAACTTAATTAAAAACGGTGAAGATTTTGCTAAAATTGCAAGAGATAACTCTAAAGATACCGGATCTGCTATTAATGGTGGAGATTTAAACTGGTTTAAAGAAGGTATGATGGTAAAGCCTTTTAATGATGCTTGCTTTAACGCTGAAAAAGGTGATTTACTTAAAGTTCAATCTCGTTTTGGAATACATATTATAGAAGTACAAGCTGTTGGAAAATTAGTTACAAAATACAATATTGCAACTTTAGCTAGAGAAGTAAAATATAGTTCTAAAACCTATCAACAGGTTTACTCAAGTGCAAACAAATTTGCTGCTACTCATAACACTGCTGAAAACTTTAAAGAAGGTATTAAAACAGAGAATTTAACTCCTCGTTTTGCTACTTTAAGAGTAACCGACAGAAATGTAAGTGGATTAGAAAACTCAAGGAGATTAGTACAATGGGCATTCGAAGCTAATGTTGATGATATGTCTCCAACTATTTATGAATTTGGCAATCAGTTTGTAATTGCTGTGGTTACAGAAGCAGTTGAAGAGGGTTATCAAAATGTAAGCGAAGCTTCTGTTCAAAGTAAGATTAGAAGTATTTTAGCTAAAGATAAAAAAGCTGAAAAGATCATTGCGAAGTTCAATGAGAATATAGCTACTAGTCAAAGCTTATCTTCTCTTGCACAAAAGATGAACAGCAATGTTCAATCTGCTACAAATATTAATTTTGGTTCGTACCAAGTTCCTGGTGCTGGTCCTGAACCTGCGTTAGTTGCACTTGCTACTCTTAGTGAGGTTAATAAAATTTCAACTACTGCAAAAGGAAATCAAGCTGTTTTTGTTGTTAAAGTAACATCAGAATCAATTAATGATACTCCAGATACTGAGGGCACTAAAATGCAACTTGATAATACTAGTAGCTCAAAAGTATATAGACTTACCAATTCTATTAAAGAGAAAGCTAAGATTGAAGACGAAAGATTGAAATATTTCTAATTTCGGATATAAGATATAATTTAATAAAGAGAAGGATCGTTCAATCATTAACGATCCTTTTTTTGTTAGTATAATTTACATATTTAATACACTTCTAATGGCAAAGGCTTTATCGGAAATATTACCCTCAGATAAACTAACGGAGTTGCTATCCATTAGCAAAAAAGATTTTTTAAATAGTGGCGACTTTTTTATTAGAGCAGGCGAAACTCCTAACAAACTAGCTTTTGTTAATTCTGGACTTTTTAGATATTTCTATATGAATGATAAAGGGCAAGAATATACTAAAGGAATTATTACCGAATCCCAGTTTATCAGTTCGTACTCTGCCATGATATTACAAACTAAATCTTATTTTTTTATCGAAGCACTGGAAGATTCCGAAATACTTGTTATTCCTTACATTAAGTGGAATAAATTACTTGAGAGTGATCCTTTTTGGATGAGATTTTTGCTTAAGTTTATTGAGAAAGGCTTTATTAAAAAAGAAAAAAGAGAAAGGGATTTGTTATTATTAGATGCGGAATCCAGATATTCCGATTTCCTGAAAGAATACCCAGCTATGGATAAAAGGATCAAACAAAATATAATTGCTTCTTACCTAGGAATTCAACCTGAATCCTTAAGTCGCATCAGAAAAAAATATCGCTCTTAACATAGGTCAATGCATAACCCTAGTTAGGTACGTAGCTTTGTGATAAAATAATAAAACAATTTAAATCATGAAGTTAACTAGTAATACAATTTTAATAACTGGAGGAAGTTCTGGTATTGGTTTAGAACTAAGTCAGCAACTTTTGCAAAAAGGAAATAAAGTAATTATTTGCGGTCGATCTAAAGAAAAATTGAACCTTGCAAAGAAAAAGCTACCTAAGCTCGATTTTTTTTCTTGCGATTTATCCACAGAAAAAGGATGCCAAGAATTGACTAAATGGATAATAGAAAAACATCCTGACCTAAATATATTAATCAACAATGCAGCTATTGTGCACAAAACATCGTTTTTAGAAAGTGACGATATTTTGCAAAAAGCATTGATTGAAGTCGAAACAAATTTCATGGCCCCTATACGACTAGCAAAACAGCTTTTACCGACAATTCTAAGTAACAAGAATCCTCATGTTATGAATGTAACAACCGGTTTGATTTATGCTCCTAAAGCAGATTACCCATTTTATAATTCTACAAAAGCTGCTTTGCATAGTTTTACTCAAGTTCTTAGAATTCAATGTAAGGAATTACCTGTCAAAATCACTGAAATCATGTTTCCTGCTGTAGATACTCCATGGCATCAAGGTAAACCTCCCAAAATTGCTATATCACCGCAAAAAGCCGTAAATGAAATGATTAATGGTTTAGAAAAGGGAAATACTGAAATTAGAATTGCAGGTGCTAAACTACTTTATATAATATCACGTTTAGCTCCAAAATTTGCCCTAAAGAAAATAAATAACCTTAAAAACGTTCAACAGACATAACAGATTTCTTTAAATGCGTAAACTTATTTAGTTTTTATTTTAGGTTAGCAATTAATACGTATACTTCCATGAAAATGGTATAATTTCAAATTGTTAACCTTATTCTTTTACTCATTAATTATTTTATTTTTTTGCTTCAAATCAGGTGAGTATTTTAAAAAATTTCAAACTTTCATATCCTTTTTGCAACACCCAAGTTTTAGTTATAATACAATAAATAAAACCTTAAAAATTCTTCTAAAAAATTTCTCACTCAATCTAATCTACTTAAACAAAATCCATTATACCCTATCATCTTATTTTTAACAAATCCCTAAAAAAAGCTATTTACTAAATACTAAAAAACATTTATTTTTATCAAGTTAAACACATTGAAATAATAAAAGGTGTAATCCATTTTTACAATTTAGTACAATGTTTATATTCACTAAACATTAGTTAAACATGAATAACAATCCCCCAAAAACACGTTTACATTTTTTAAGAAAAGATGTTTTTCAACCTATTTTTATTTCAATTTGTAGCTATAGCAAACGTTTTAGTAATAAAGCCTAAAACAATTAAGGATAATTTTATATACAAATGGAGAAAAATATCTTTAATTGATTATTTTTGGGTCGCAATTTAGGAAGACTTATAAAATCGAATGATAATGAAAGAGGAAGTATTCAACTTAAAACCAACCAAGAAGGATCGTAAAGATATGATCCAGTACATCAACCTTCAATTGGCTGCACTTGGTCAACCTTTGTTTTATGATGAGACAGATGCCCAAAAAAAGCTTTCGAATGCTAAATTCTTAGATCTTACTGAAGGTCTTATCAAAAGCTTTAAAGAAAAGTCGAGATTGTTGTCTGGTCACCTTTCTCCGGTTGATACAAGAATACAAAATTTTATCGATGATTATCTTAAGGATGTGAATATTGATAAATCGCTTCGTATTCCTAACAATACTTTTGTATTAAATCAAAAAGGATTGGCTCGTGAAATTAGTTTACCTCCTAATGGTGATATTTTTAAAAATGAATTAGTAACATCACACAGGGTAAAACAAGGTATTCTTAATAATCCACTTCATGATAAAAGAACCACCAAAGGTACTTTTCATATTGTAGAAGGTGGCTTACCTGTACCATTGGATAAAAAAGAAGTGCCTAAAGTTGCATTTGCACATCTTTTACACTCTGCTTTAAATCCACCAGAAGAATATAAAACACTTCCTTTTACTTCAAACCAGAAAAAACAAGCTAAAGTAATGTTATCATTATTAATGCGTCCTGTGGTTTGCCCTAAAGTTGAAGGCGTTATTGAAGAAAAGAGCATGGAAATACGTTTCTTTGCTCCAGGATGTTTAGCTAGTAACCTTGATTTTGTTGAAAATATTTTTGGTAATGCGGGTGACCACAACTTAGCAGAAAACGATGCTGCATTAGATGTGGAGCACTGGACTGGTACTACCGGAACAGTAATCCTTGCACCTCAGATGATTAAACTTAAGAAAAAAGATGTAGGTCTTCCTCATATCTCAGAAGCCACAGAACGTCAGAAAAGAGATGGAATGTGCTGGGAAAATGAAGATGAATTATATAACGAAGGAGGTGCTTTTAAGCTAACTTGTAGAGATGACCGTGGAGTGGTAATTACATTAATTGGTGATAACTACTACGGATATTCTAAAAAAGAAGTAAAAACGCAAATTGGTTACTCAGCTAACCTTTATGGTTTAGTTGAAGAAGAGCATGCTGGTGGAGCTATTGCCTTCCCAAGAGGTATAATGAGCGAAAATGTATTTGGATCTGATTTTGCTGCAAAATTTGATTATAAATACAACTTTGCAGAAGCTATGAGCTTGTTAGGAGAAAGAGTAGATGTTAAACCAGAAGGTTATGCTATCGATAAAAAGTATCCTAGTTTAATTTATATTCCGGAACATTCAGATATTGACATTTTAAAAAGCTCTGTTAGCTGGAAAATTGATGGTAAAGAATTTTCTCTAAAATTATCTCCTGAGAAAGTATATGTACACCCAACAGGTGATAAATTTCAGTTAGCTAAACACCCTGCTCAGCCATTGTGGAGAATTATCCATACAAATGCCGAAGGAATGTTCTGCCACAAACCATGTACAGTTTCAGGAGGTGGTAAATCAGAGATTTCAAAATCACTACAAAATGCTATCAAATATGGTACATTTAATATTCAAAATCTTGAAGAGGATTTTAAATTAGCTGATGAAATCATAAATAAAGATTACTCTGATCGTTGGAAAGAACATGACCCTAGTGTTGCTAAGCATGATACGCGTAGCTTCTTAAGTCCAAAACGTACTTTAGGTTCTGCTGTAAAATTACTCACTCCGTCTGATCTTTATAACGATGAATACAATGAATTTCTAAAAAACATTCCTGAACATATACGAACCTTAGTTCTTTTTGTGAAGCGTTTATACAGAAACGATCATGAAACAGGAAATTGGAAAGATTATATGACGGTAGAGGTAGTTAATGGTCGTCAGGGAACTACTTTGATGTACAAAAACAATCCTGTAATTGGTTCATATGTGCGTATTGGATTCAGTCAAGATGAAAATTGGTTGGTACACAAACTACGTTCTGATTTTGTCCCTAGTCATAAAATTCAAATGGAGGACGACATAACTGCATCAATTACATTATCCGCTGATAAAATAAAACACCTTAATCCTGAGTATAAAAACAAAAGTGTTAAGGTTACCAAAAATTGTGAAAGTCACTTATTCCAACGTCCTGATGAAGCCGTTATCAGAGGTTATGATATTGATGCTGAGTTTGATATTGTACAAAGTGGTACTTTCTTAACTAACTACGAACCAATGCGTAAATCTGATGCAATTGAGTTAGTTGAAGATGCGATCAACTTTGATAAATACACTCAACCAGTTAAAGATTTAATTAAAAAGGTAGCTGAAAGTGATAAAGATGGATATTTTGTAACTCCATCTCATACGCGTATTGTTGAAGATGGTCCTACAAAGAATCCACGTTACCTGCAAAAGAACGTATACGCTGTTGAAACTGAAGATAGCTATTTAGCTGACGTAGGTATTCGTTTAAGAAGAAGAATTAAATCTGACGAGCCTGTAATTAATATTGTTAACGCTGTATTACCAGGTCGTAGAAATAACCCATCTGATCGTAAAAGTGGAATTAGACCTTTAAGTGTTTATAATCCTATACACTACCAAGAGCTACCAGAGTTATTTATGGACTTCATTTGTAGTTTAACTGGTAAATCTCCATCTACAACAGGTGCAGGTTCTGAAGGAGCATTAACAAAAGGGCCTTTCAACATGTTAGCTCCAACATCTGACTTAAACAACGCTCTACTTTCATATATCCTTACAGAGTATCAAGGATTTAGTTCTGCTGCTGGTTATATCGGACAAGGTAGATTTGATCATGATATTAGCTTATTAATTCCTGAAATATGGGCTCGTTTAGTTCCTGAGGATAGAGATCCTAAGTTATTAATTGAAACTGGATGTCTTGAAAAACTAGAAGATTTTGAGCATAACGGAGAAAAAGTTTTAGCTAGTCGTTTAGGTTATAGAATTACTGAAAACTTTGCGTTTAGATGTATGAACCGTTTATTTGATGAGCCTAAGGCTGTTTTTAACGATGAAATGTTAAAACCAGAGTTGCAAGGTATGGAAGACTATGTTGATGGTATTAACAACATTGTAGAAGCTCAAAAGAAAGTAGCATTAGCATATTTTGAAGATGGTAGTGTTGATGCTGCCATTCCTCCTTTAAAGATTCTATTAAGCATTATGGCTTATGGAGAATATGAAGGTAAGGATATTAGCGATCCTGAATTACGTAAATATTTTGATAGAGAATATGTTATTCAAAGTGATTGGTATAAGGAAAGGTTAAAACTTAAACAAGAAAAGGAACTTGAATTTATATCTAAACAATTAGTAAATCTAGAAGAATTCTCTAGTAAGCCAGAGAATGCTTTACTTGTTGAAGAAATGGATATCAACAAGCGTATTTACGTTGCTAAAGAACGATTAACATATGTTAAATCTGATAAATATATTGAAGATTTGGTTGGTACTATTGGTACAGATCCTTTATACAAGAAATAACAATCTTTAAAGTACTGAATATAAAAGGATAGTCAATTGGCTATCCTTTTTTTTATTTTATGTAATCTCATATCTATTCTACTTCACTCAATCTTAATCAAGAAACTTTACACAATGGGCTGTTTTACTTCCTCTATAACGTCTTATAGTGCTGTAACCTAAATGTTCAATAAATTTTTTAATCATAATCATGTACCTTTATTAAATATTTAACAAAGGTTGTAAAAATGAAATACTGGAACACTAAAGTGACGAATTCTTTAACTGGTCTGGAATTAAAAAAACATCTGCATAAAAAAAGCATACTAAAAAATTTATATCAGGAAGGAGTATTACCCAGTACTGAAATTTGTAAAAAACTTGGACTCAGTACTCCTACTACAATTACTTACTTAAACGAACTTGTTGATGAAGATATTATAGAAAACAGGGGTAAAGGAGAATCCATTGGTGGTAGAAAACCCAATATTTTTGGATTAAAAAAAAATGCAGTTTTTATTGTTTCAATTGAGGTAACCAAACATCATATAAACTCAACCATTTACAACCACGAACAGGAAATGGTGCATGAAGTTCAAACTATTAAAAGTGAGTTATCTACTGAAACAACTATTGACGATATATATAAACACATTTGTAATACGATTAATTCGGCAAACATAGAAGAAGAAAAAATTATTGGAATAGGCATTACAATGCCAGGGTTAATTGACTCAACAGTTGGGATTAATTATAGCTACTTATACAATTCAAAAGAACCAATAATAAGATACTTAGAAACGAAACTCAATAAGCAGGTAATTATAGAGAATGATGCTACTGCAAGAACGTATGCCGAACTAAGATATGGCGTGGCTAAAGGACATAAAAACGCTGTATTTGTGCAATTAGATTGGGGAGTTGGTGCCGGGTTAATATTAGATGGTAAAGTTTATCGCGGTACTTCAGGTTTTGCCAGCGAATTTGCTCATATTCCTTTAGACCCTAATGGTAAACAATGCGCCTGTGGAAAAAAAGGCTGCCTAGAAACTCTTGTATCAGGAGATGCATTAGTAGAAAAAGCTATTGAAGGTAAAAATAAAAACATAGGTAGTTTAATACATACCTTTTGTAAAGAATATAATAATCATATAACACCTGATAATATCATTCATTTTGCAAACCAAGGAGATTCTTATTCTCTAAAACTCATTCAGGAAGTAGGAGAAGAACTAGGAAGGGGAATTGCATATTTGATTCAAATTTTAAATCCACATTATATTATTTTAAGTGGTAGAGTAGCAAAAGCTAAAGAATACTTAGAAACATCTTTAAGACAATCATTAATTAAATATTGTATACCACGCGTAAGAGAAGATGTTGAAATTGCTTATTCTAACCTAGGCGAAAATAGTGGTTTATTAGCTGCATCAACTATTGTAATGGAACGGATTTTCGAAAGTAATATCGAGCAAAATACCAGTAAATAATACATCTCTAAAACAAAAATAAAATGAAAAAAATAATCTTCTCAGAAGTAGAAAAGTATTTTCTTTCAAAATCAGAAACTGAACAGTTTTCCACAACAATACCTTACATAAGTGTAGATAACTTTCCAAAGCTGGGGTTTTTCGCTGCATTAAGATTTATTGAATGGGTAGCTGAAAATCCTAATGGAGTAATAAGTTTGCCAACAGGTAAAACACCCGAATATTTCATTAAATGGACAAAGTATATTCTAGAAAACTGGAACACCAAAGAAGGAAAAAAAATAAGAGAAGAGAACGGATTAAAAATTGAAAAAAAACCAGAATTAAAAGACTTACATTTTGTTCAGATTGACGAATTCTATCCTATTAGATCATTACAGCACAATAGCTTTTATTATTATGTAAATGAATATTATATAAAAGGGTTTGGCTTAAATCCAGAAAATGCCTTACTTATCAATTCCGACGAAATACCTTTATTTGATGGCAAACACTTTTCAGAGATATTCCCAGATAGCATAGTCGATCTTTCGTTAAGGTATAGAGAAGCAAAAACGAAAAAGGAAACTGAACAACAGCAATCTATATTTATGATTGACGACTGGTGTGTTAATTATGAAAATAAAATTAGAGAAAAAGGTGGTATAGGTTTCTTCCTAGGAGGAATTGGTCCTGATGGACATATAGCTTTTAACACCAGGGGTGCAGACCATTATAGCACTACCCGCCTTACTGCTACAAATTTTGAAACACAAGCTCAAGCTGCTGGTGATTTAGGAGGTATTGAAATCTCTAAGAACAGACTTGTTATAACCATTGGTTTAGAAACAATTACTTACAACAAAGATGCTGTTGCCATCATTTTTGCAGCTGGAGAAGCAAAAGCCAATGTTATTAAAGATGCATTAGAAAGTTCTCCTTCGGTATTATATCCTGCAACTGTTCTGAACCGTTTGCCCAATAGTAGATTTTATATTACTGAAAGCGCAGGTGTAAGGTTAGAGGATTCGGTAGAGAAATATTATAATACTGGTGAATGGACTAACGAAAAAACTGAAAGAGCAATTATTGATTTATGTCGCAAAATAAATAAGTTTGGCCCTAAGCTGGAACTAGATGACCTAAAAAATGATAAATTCTGCAAACTTATTCCTAACCTATCCTTAGATACTGTTCAGCAAGTTATTGATTCAACAATTAACAAAATATATAGAGGTCTAGAAAATCCAGACAATGAAACATACTACCACACAGGTCCTCACCACGATGATATCCAATTAGGTATTCAACCTCATATAAATAGATTGCTAAGAAGCGGTAAAGATAATGCCCATTTTTCTGTATTAACATCAGGATTTACTGCTGTTACTAACTGTTTTGTTTCTGAAAGCCTTATAGAAACAAAGAGGTTATTAGAGAAAGACCGGATTCAGATGGTAAATTATGATGACTTTTTTGAATCTGGGTATAAATATAAATGGGATAAGGATGTTTATCACTTTTTAGTAAAGGTTGCATCAAAAGAACCTGAAGAACGTAAACGTGCTTTAAGTCATAGAATTGTACGCGCTATTGTCGAATTATGGGAAGTAGAGAGTAAAGATGAACTTAGAGATACAATCAATGCTATTTTAGCTAATTTAAGAGACAGTTACGACGGACAAAAAAACTCAGTTAAAATTCAGAAACTTAAAGGTATGATCCGAGAGTTTGAAGAAGAATTAGTTTGGGCACACTCGGGAGTAACTGTAAAAAATGTTCATCATTTAAGGTTAGGATTTTACACCGGTGATATTTTTACTGAGCAACCCAACAGAGAAAGAGATGTTACCCCGATTTTAGAACAATTTAGACAAATTAAACCTTCGGTTATTAGTTTAGCTCTTGATCCGGAAGGTAGTGGACCTGACACCCATTACAAAGTACTTCAAGCCATTGCCGATGCTGTTAGACTTTGGGAAAAAGAAGAGGATTTATCCAATTTAAAAATATGGGGCTATAGAAATGTTTGGTATAGATTCCATGCTGCTGATGTTAATGTAATTGTCCCGGTAAGTATCAATGCCCTTGATGTACTTGACAAATCATTTACTGACTGCTACTTGAGCCAGGTTAATGCTTCATTCCCAAGTTATATGCATGATGGTAAATTTAGTACTTTAGCACAAAACATATGGGCAACGCAGTTAGAAGATATCCAGTATCTATTGGGTAAAGATTACTTCTATGCTAACAAAAATCCTAAAATTAGAGCTAGCCATGGATTAATTTTCTTTAAAGAAATGACAGTTAAGGAATTTTTATCTCAAGCAAGAGAACTTGAAAAATCGATGGAAGGAATAGTTTAGGTTATACTCGTCATCAATTAAACCATGTTTTTATATTTTTCAATGAGGCAATCCATTATTAAATGGATTGCCTCGGAAATATTTTTGTCCCAAAATACTATTAGATCATCTATTCGATATCACCATCCTCATTACTCTCCACACCTTCATCGTTTTGGGCTATATCAGTATCTTCTTCTTTAATTTCTGTTTCAACACTTTCTATTGGTTTAAGGTTATCTGGTATAGGTTCATTTACTTCGTCTTTAAAATAAGGAAATACATCAGCTATGTTACTTTCAATAATTGCTACAATATCGTAATCAACTGTCATTCCCTCCATTGATTGGTTTATCCTATCATAAGCTTCTTTTAAATCAGACGCTAATACTAACATTTGATTAGCAACTTTCTTCTCCTTACCTGCTTCTTCATCAATTGTTACAAACATCACTTTACATTTGTACCACCTATCTCCATCATCATAAAAAAACAAATCGGTATAATTGGCCTTCTTAATAGATGGTACAGAGAATTCACCCGATACATACTGCTCCATTTCTGCATGAATTCTACTTTCAGCTTCGGTATAAGAAACCGCATCAATTAAATAAGGTAGGTTTACTTTCTTTTCTTTACCCGTTTGTTCATCTATTTTCTCGTATTTTACCTTGCACTCAAACCATGTGTTCATATCAATTTATTTATAATTAATTAGCGAGCAACAAATATAACAGTGTTATTCTAAATAAAATTGCAAAAAATAATCTTCTTCAATAAAACATACAAACACCTGTATATCTGCCGCTTAACTCTATATCTATATGTAAATCGAATATTTTAGAAAAAATTCTCATTTTTTATACGTGCATTTTAAGATTAGATTGTCCTATATACAAATGAGCTACAAGCCCAAATTTTAGAAGTTATGAAACAAGAGACAATTAGAAGAAACTTATATAAAGTTTTAAGGAAAACGGGTGTACCTAGAAATAAAATTGTTGAGGATGCATCTTTACAGGAGGGATTATTGATTGATGATGTTGACCTAAAATGTTTCTTATTTTTATTAGAGACTAAATTTCAATTGGAGATAGAAAACTCAGAACTTTCAAAACTTAATTCTGTAGGTTCTACTATTGAATATTTACAAAAACATTGCGCCTAATACATTTCAATGTCAGATTACAAATAACAAAGAACCAAGCTGCGGCTTGGTTTTTTTTAGTAATGACATTATTCAATGTTAATTTAACGATACTTATAAAAACTTACTTTCATTTTACTTTAAATCTAAATCCTTTCTTTGAGGTACTACATTAATTTCTACTGGAGAGGATTTAAATACTTTCTCTAATTCCTCTTCTGGACTTATCACATTATAATCCTTCCAAAAATTAGAATCATAATTTGTTATTTTATCTGCAAGTACATAATTTGTTTTAAATGTTTCTGAGTACTTTATTCTCTGTCCTTTGCCATTTTGTGCATTGGTAATTAACAAATCTGCTAAAGCATGAAATTGAGTTTTCGTTTTTTTTCTTTTGTCTTGCATTCTAATTATTAACTCTCCTCTAACGCTATTTAGTATCCATTTATCATTATAAGGTCTGTAATCTACATGATAATTAGTAAAAACTGGCGTTGATTTTATTTTTTTAGCATGCTTCTGAATCAAATATTTATCACTATGCCTTAATGTACGCTTTGTCATTCTAAAACCAGCACTAATTAGAGCAAAAGTCTCAATGTCAATATATAGTTCACCTTCATAATAAATCTTCTCGGTTTCAACAATTGGTTTAAATCCAAGTTTATAAACCACTCTATCATGTACAATATCTTTTCCTTTATAAACATAAAAGTAGTTGGTGCCATTTTCTTGAGAAATAAAGTCGAGATGCTTGGCAACATCAATTGCTGAAAACAATGCCGGACCTCCAGCGAGTTTTAACCTGGCAATTGAGACATCTCCTCCTTCGCTCTTTTTACGCCCTTTAATAAACCTTGCTTCTTCGTTGTCATTAACATTTAAATATGAGCTCTTATAAATATCTAACACTGCCTCAGATACCTCAATAAATTTACCGTCTTGTTTTACAGATTCCCTAAAAAAAGCAGTTAGAAGCATTGGTTCGCAAAAGTAATTAAACCGCCTATTTTCAATAAACCTTTTAATTATTTCATCGGGTTTTAGATATTCAACTTTGATTTCGTTTAATTGAATTGTTTGTGGTTCTAGTAAAACAATTAATGATGTATCATTATTTGGTACATGCATTTTTTTATGATGAAATCCAATAGCAGACATGACAATTTCCTTTCCTAGAAACCTGCGCGGTATTAAAAATTGAAACTTCCCCTCCATATTAGATGTAGTTCCTAAAGGATGTCCTTTTACAGCAATATTTACCAAGGGAATAAACTGTTGATTATCATCAGAAACAACTACTCCCGACAAAGTAATATAGTCTTCTAATGCAGTTTTTCTTTTATAATTTGAAATTATTACCTGTTTACTCTCAATCTCTTTGAAACTTAAATTATAATTTCGAAAAACATCACTTAGTATTTCAAATAGTGTTTTCTGAGAATAATTGGCATCTATTATTGAATCTGCAGGTAAAACAGATGGATCGTACGAAAAATTATAACCATATTGACTATGCAAAGAGTCGAGTAAACATACTATTTTAAGGTTTCTGTAGCTTACATTTATTACTTCATCTAACACCTTTTGACTTAAGCAAGGTTTAGTAACTAATAAAAAGAATAAAAATATTTTGAGAGTGTATTTAAAAATTCTCATTTATTCATTAATTGTTCTGCATTTTAAATGTAACAATTAACTTGGAAAGTTTAATATGTTATAACTGATTAGAAATATTATTGAGTTCAAACACCCTTTCTTTTACGATTTATTTATGATAAGAAGTTTTTATATGCAATTGTAAAATCTAATTCCTAATCTTTTTATAATGAAACTCAACTCCATAAATCCCATTTAAAACACTCATTATATGATCTATAGAAATATCATCAAAAGTAGCACTTAGCATATAATTACTAACTTCAAATCCATGTGGTATTATCACAGATATTTGATATACTTCCTCAATTAAATTAATAGCTTGTGCTAAGCTATCATTTTTAAAAGAAAATTCCTTCGTTCTCCAAGCCATATAATTTACATCATCTAACACCATCTTAACCAAAGAGTTATTTTTAGAATCAAATATTGCTTTGTCTCCAGCTTTTAGTACAACCTTATTGTTTAAATCAGCTAAGTCTATTACCTCTACTATTCCGGAGTTAACATTTACTTCGTTAAAGTTTGAGTTAGGAAAAGCTCTTACGTTAAAAGAAGTACCTAATACTCTTATTTGTATTTTACTTGTATTTACAATAAATGGACGTTTTTCATCAGCAGTAACATTAAAAAAAGCTTCTCCTTTAAGCAGAACATTTCTCTCTTTCGAAGTAAATTTATTTGGATACTCAATTGTACTATTCCTATTTAAATCAATTACTGAACCATCTTTTAAATTTAACTGCTCTATACTATTTTGCGTATAAGAAATAAGGTAGTCTTTTTTTGATGATGAATTTGGAGCTAAATATATTACTATAGCTATAATAACAGATGCTGCAGCTGCTATATAGCCTGTCCTAAGCCATTTAACAACTCCATTATTACTTTTAAAAGTATTTTCTTTAACATTTTGCCACGCATGTTCTACATCTACTTTCTCTGCAAGTAAAGCATGATCTACTTTTCCAAGTCCATTAAGTAAATCCTCCCACTCTAATTTGTTCTGCGGATCTTGAAGCCAAATATCAAATGTTTCCATCTCTTGTTTTGAAGCTTCACCTGAATAAACCCGAGCAGCCAGTTCCCAATTTATATTTTTTATATTCTTCATTTTCACTTTACTAATTACTCCCTATTCAATCATAAACTTTGTACTAAATGCTATATTAAAATATTATATACTTGTTTTTTTAGTTCTAATAAATTATCTCTTAAAAACTTTAAAGCTTTTCCCATTTGTATCTCAACAGTTTTAGGAGATATATTTAGTTGTTCTGCAATTTCTCGATATTTTAAACCTTCTAATCGGTTTAGCTTAAAAATCTTTTTCCTTTGCTCTGGTAACAAGTCAATTGTTTTACTGATTTTTTCCATAGCTCCAAAATCGGAATAATTGACGGTTTCAACCATATCTTCGTCTAATACTAGATCATTTAACGATTTTTGATGTTGTAGTCTCTTTAATTCATTATGGCAACTATTCCTTACTGCAATTAATAAGTAAGATTTAATTGAAGATATATCGTATTTTTCTCTTTTTTCCCAGAGTTTTACAAAAACATTTTGAACAGTACTTTCTGCTAAATCCAAATCATGAACTAATGTGTTAGCAAAGGCTGTTAAATGGACGTAATGTTGTTTGAAAAGTTGTTCAAAAGCCTTTTTATCACCCCTCTTAATTCGTGAAAAGAAAAACTTATCATTATTTATGTTATTTTTCTTCAACATGCAATTTAAAAACGTTTATATAAGGACAAATCAAACTGAAATTTACCCCTATTATAAAATTACATTTTTTTATTGCAATTGAAAAGTAACTAATACGGCAGCATGATCAGATGGAAATAATGTAGATGTACTATCAATTACAGTTGCACTAATAGCTTTTAAACCTTCTCCTTTATAGAACATAAAATCAATACGATCATTATATTCGTCTTGAAAAATCGGAGAATAAGTTAATCCAGGCGATTCTAACTCATTTGGCCATATTTCTCGATATGCATCAATAAAGCCATTTTGCTCCATTTTTTCTGTCGCAGGAAATGGAATGACTTTGTTGTATTTATTTTCTCTGTTTTCTTCGGTCCAATCAAGATGAGATCCACTATTAAAATCGCCAGCCAAAATCATTGAAACCGAACTTGTTCCATTAAATAGTTGATTCAACTCACTTAAAACAAATGTTACCTCACTGCCTCGTGTACTATTTTCTAAGTTTAAAATAGTGTCAGTATTAACGTCACCATTAACTAGCAATCCTCTAATATTTGGTTTAAAATTTAACCATAACGGACATACTACAACACGCCTTTCCTCATCAAGTAATACTTCTATCCCTCCAGCATTTATTGGTTTAAAAACATTATAGTTTCGCCCTAATGGGAACCTACTCAATAAACTTAAATTATTACTCCTTCTGTAGAAATAATACCCAAGTTTGTCTGCTATGTATTCACCAGAGCCAAAATCTTCCTGCAGAGTAATAATATCTGCCTGATTATCAGCTATACATTTAGCAATTTTTTCAAGACCAACTGTCTTTCCCAATTGCTTACCACCATTCCAAATATTCCACGTCATCACTCTGATGGACTCTTCAGCATCAGGTACTTTCGTCATTCTCTCTTCTTTAACAAATAGATATGCACTTTTAAATTGTTTATCTGATAATTTCTGCGACCAAATGCCTACTTCATCCATCATACCATTAAAAGTATCCATTGTATAATCTTTTGAAGATGGATCACAACCTATGAAAAGATGATAGTCTCCTTCAAAGTCCATTAGGTTTGGTAAACTTAACACCCCAACAAGTCTTCCATCAAAATATGTTCGGGCCACATGATTACTTTTATCCATTGTAAATCCCAACATATGCCATTTACCATCATTTATTCGCTGGCGTTTATGTGTTGCTTGATATTGATAATAATTATATCCATCAGAAACTTCGAATTTCCATGATCCTGTTACAGTAGAAGAAATTACCCAACCCTTTTCCGCAGCCTCTCCAACACCTTTATTTCCGATAATAGCATATGTTTCGTTATCATCAACCTCCATTTTAATCCAAACCATTACCGAAAGAGCATTTTGTTGTTGATGAATAAACTGGCCTTTCGTTTGAATAACAATAGGTTTACGATGAAAAGAATTTCTACTTAAATTTAAACACGAGTCTTTTATGCCTGGAACATAAGACATTTTCTGATTTCCAAAAATTTTAAATGGCTCTATACCAGATGAGTTATTATCTCCATTAAAATTAAAATATAATAGTGGTACAGAAGGTATTCTTGGAGAAGGCTCAAACAACACACACGACACCATCAATAATGAGCAGAATACGCAGAATGTAATTCTTTGAAATGAGTTCATACCAAGTTAAATGTGTATAAGGTGCTTAAATATTGTTCGTACAAACTAACTATAAGGTTTCAAAAATACCAATGCATTTTGATTAAACTTGCAATTAATAACATAAGAATAATGTTTTGTTTAAAATTCTTAACAAAATTGACCAAATTGAATTAATTCCTTATTTTAATCATGTCTAAATAATATTATTAAACTCTAAAAACCTTTTATCATGAAGAAGTTCTTAATTACCATTCTCGTTGTAGTTTTTGTTGCTCTTGGAGCTTGTATTATTTGGTTAGCAACGCTTGATGGAAAATACGATGTAAAACGTTCAATAACTATTAATAAAGCAAATAGTGAGGTCTTTAACCTTGTAAAAGATTTTAATCATTGGAAAGAATGGTCGCCATGGCTTTGTATGGAACCTGATGCGAAGGTAAAAATTACAGGAAATGGAATGACAGTTGGAGATACATACTCGTGGGAAGGAGAGCTGTTAGGACAAGGAACTATGAAACATTTAAAGATAGAGACTGGGAAAATCATAGAACAGGACATCGCATTTCTTAAACCTATGAAGTCTGAATCGTTTGTATATTGGGAGTTTAAAAACGAAAATGACTCAACAACAAAAGTAACATGGGGAATGAAAGGTGAAATGCCATTTGTTTTTAGGTTTATGACAAAAATGATGGAACCCATGATTGGTATGGACTATGATAGAGGATTGAAAATGTTAAAAGACTTATCTGAGAAAGGCTATATTGCTTCGAAAGTTGAAGTTATTGGTGAAGTAGATGCTCCCGAATTTAAATATATAGGAGAAAGGAATTCTGCTACTTTTGACGATGCTGATGAAAAAATGAAAGCTTCATTTATGAAACTCAGCGAGTTTGCATCAGAAAACCAATTGCAATTTGACAAAGCCATGTCTTTATATCACGAATTTGACCTAATAAAAGGATACTATGAATATACTGCTGCTTTACCTATTAAAGATGATATTGAAATAAAGGATCCATTTTATATTGGAGATATTGCGGCTACCAAGGCTCTTAAAATAAAATTCACTGGTGATTATGAACATCTTGGAAATGCTTGGTCTACTGGGATGAGCTATATGAGAACACATAAACTAAAAGAAAAGAAAGGTATTCCTTCATATGAGTTATACTTAACTAATCCAATGGAAGAACTTGATGAAAAGAAATGGGTAACCGAATTATATTTTCCTATTAATTAATTTGTAAGAAAACGTCAAATACTGCTTTAAGCTTGCCAGAAAAATGCTCATTTATACAAGCTAAACTCCTTTTTTCTGGCAACAAACCTTGTATTTGTCGCTTTTTTATCAAAGACATTAAAATATCGTAGTTTTCTTATAGACACTAGTTAACACAATTAAGTTAAAATAGCCGTGCTTAAACAAAGTACGGCTTCTTATGTTTGACTCAAAATATTACTCATGGGAAGGAAAAGAAAAGAATTATTCAAGCATAAAATAATCTCTATTAATGAAATTACTACAGGGTATTTCACACTTTGCTTCGAAAAGAAATTTGATTTTATCCCCGGACAAGTTGTTGCCATTTCTTTAAATACAGAAGATGATCCCCGGCTATATAGTATTGCTAGTGGGAATAACCAAAGTTTTATGTGCATTTTATTCGATTTAAAACCCGAAGGTGCACTAACTCCGCAACTTATTAATCTTACACCCAATGATGAAATTTTAGTATCTGAGCCATTTGGCGAATTCACGACTTTTAATACCAATGAATGGTGGATTGCAACAGGTACAGGAATAGCTCCTTTTGTTTCCATGATAGAATCAGACAACCAACTACCTAAAAAGTTATTACATGGATCCAGAACGTTAAACCAATTTCTTTTTCAAAAACTATTTAAAGCTGAATTAGGTGATAATTATCTTAGATTTTGTACAAAAGAAATTGGAGAGAATGTAATTAATGGCAGATTGACAAACTGGCTTAGTTCACAAAACACTCTTCCTAGTGATGTAAAATATTTTCTGTGCGGAAATCCTGATATGGTTGTTGAGGTGAGAGATATTATTTTAAGTAAGGGTGTGAACTTTGAAAATATAATGGCTGAAATTTATTTTTAGCTTCAGCCATTATAAAATCAGGTTATGTTATTGCCAAAAAACAACTTTTTCAGACCCCATTTCAAAAACCAGTTCACTTCCCGACATGATATCTTTATGAGAAATAAATGGTTTATCCAACTTCTTACCATTCAAATATACCTTTTGAACATATTTATTTTCAGAAGTATTATTTTTTGTTGCGACTTTAAAAGTTCTTCCATTTCCAACATCTATACTTATATCATCAAAAACAGGTACACCAATACTGTACATATTATCTCCCGGACAAACTGGATAAAAACCCATAGCATTTAAAATATACCATGCCGACATTTGACCACAATCTTCATTTCCACAAAGTCCATCCGGAGTATTTGTATAAAATTGCGATCGTATTTGATGCACAACTTCCTGAGTACGCCAAGGTTTATCGGCATAATTAAATAAATATGCAATATGGTGACTTGGTTCGTTACCATGTGCATATTGTCCAATAAGTCCTGTAATATCAGCAGACTTATGTTCACCTAAAACTTCAGATGTAATTGTAAACAATGAGTCCAGCTTAACAGAAAACTCTTCTTTACCTCCATATAAATTTATTAATCCTTCTACATCATGAGGAACATACCAAGTCCATTGCCAAGCATTCCCTTCTGTATAGGGTGACTGCCAATGTGCTGAAAATCGCGGATTAAAAGGTTCTTTCCATGAACCATCTAAATTCTTACCTCGCATAAAACCTGTTTCCTTATCAAAATAGGCTTTGTAATGCTGCGATCTTTCAAAATAATGATTGGCAATTTCATTTTTACCCATTTCTTTTGCCATTATTGCAATACACCAGTAGTTATAAGCAAACTCTAATCCCCTTGAGGTTGCTGAATGTTCTAAATCGCAAGGTATAAATCCATTTTGCTTTTTGTAGAGCTTCGATTTTGGCATTAACCATGGAATAAAATCAGGACTTGGATATTCAATATGACGTACTGAATCGTACTCAACTGCCTCAATCATTGCTTTTAAAGCTTTTTCTGCATCAAAGTTACGATCTCCTTTCATATAAGCATCTGCAATTACTGGAACAGAGTGTGAACCAATCATAGTTCCTGTATAATTAGAAGCTAGCTCCCATTTGGGTAAAATTCCCCCAACTTCGCTCTTGCTAATCAAATCCCTGATTAAGTCTTGATTATATTCGGGCTTAATAATCGTAAATAAAGGATGTTGAGCCCTATATGTATCCCATAGCGAATAAATTGTGTAATTATTATACTCTGTTGTATGGATTTCCATATCCAGACCACGATATCTTCCATCTACATCACTATAAATAATAGGTGATAAATTAGAATGATAAAGTGATGTATAAAAAACAACTCTTTCGTCTGGTGTTCCTCCTGTTATTTTAATTTTACTAAGTTCATATTCCCAAGCTTTATTTGCATCGGTTACTACTTTATTAAAGTCAAATGCTGGAATTTCAGCCTCAATGTTTTTAGCAGCTCCTGCATAATCAACCGGACTAATACCTACTTTTACAAATACTTCTTCACTTTCTTGAGTTTCAAATTTTAAAATAGCTTTAATATTAGTTCCTTCTACCTCTTCAACATCAGTAACAATAGTATCATTGTTATATAATTCGATTGAAAATGGTTTTGAAAACCTAGCATTAAAGAAAACATAATGATTATACGCCCATCCTTGTGTTTTTCGCATTCCTGTTATTTCTGTATCACTGATAATCTTAATATCAGCCAATGTAACAGTATGGCCATGAATACTATGAGCCAAATCAACGATAAAACCCGCACTCCCTGGTTTCGAGAAAGTATATTTATGAATTCCAGCTCTTTTTGAAGCTGATAACTCTGCCTTTACTCTGCAATCATCGAGTATCACACTATAATAACCTGGCCTTGCATGTTCATTTTCCTTTTTAAAACTTGACTTATACCCAATTCCTTTACCCTCCTTATATCCTGATTTTAAAGATACTTCTCCTGAAAAAGGCATAATTAGGATATCTCCCATATCACCTATACCTGTTCCACTTAAATGCGTATGACTAAAACCAAGTATTACAGAATCAGTGTAATGATATCCAGAGCAAGCATCCCATCCTTCTGTTCTGGTATCCGGACTAAGTTGAACCATACCAAACGGAACCGTAGCTCCAGGATAGGTATGCCCATGAAAATCAGTTCCAATAAAAGGATTTACATACTGAGTGTAGATTTTTTCAATGCTTTCCGTTGTGGGTCTGCAGGAAAACAATCCTATCAATACCACTAAGCTGAAATAGTTTAATAGCTTCATTTTTTTACTTTTTTGTCTTAATAATCTAAATAAGTTAAATTTTTTTTATCCATAAAAGCAATACCGTTTATTCGCAAAAAATAATAGGATTAAAGCATAAAAACACTTCTTATACTATCTAAAAATAAATTTGTCCAAAAACAAAAATCTTAACAATAGTCAATGGAAGTAAATACTACAAACTCTTTTCTTTGTATAAGATATAAACATATAGAATTTTTATTTATTTAAATACATAATTAACTTAACATGAAGAATTTAACAAAACTACTATTGAGTATGTTCGCAATTGGCATCCTAACTTTGGGTTGCGATGAAGACAAAAATGAAATTGAAGAGCCATTTGTATACCCCGATTACCAAAACTACCTTAGAGTAGGAAATGAAGCTTTTGAATTGTCTTTAGGTGTAATGAAAAACAATGGTGAGTTAAAAGAAGCTTACGATGGCTTTAATACTCCTATTTGGTTAGTATCAGAAGGCGTAAATATTACTAACAAAAAAAGTAATCATTTTGGTTCTGTAGATATAAAAGGAGAAGGACATTTTATTTATTTTGAGTTGTTTTCTGCAAAAGGCAATGAGTTAGATAATGTTACTTATAAGCTTGATCCTCTTTCCCCGCATAAAGCAAAAACCTACAGTATTGGTGAGTATTTTATTAGTAAAGATTTCGACAACTTTGATGGAGATTATAGTCAATCTAATGATCTATATGAAGGAAATATTACTGTTAATAAAGAAGGTGATGAATATGAAATTACTATTGACTTTGTAAATAAAGAAGGAATTATAATAGAAGCCTATTATAAAGGAAAACTAAAATATTTTGAGGATAACCAAGATAATAAAGCTAGTGGAGAAGGTAACTTTAAAATTGATAACAAAAAGTACGATCTTGTTATGGGAGCAATGGAAGGATATAAAGATGCTACTGAAGATAAATACCACACTCCCATATGGTTGAGCTCAGAGGGCATTACATCATATCCTCTTGAGATAATTGAAGGTTACTTTGATGGCGTTGCTCTTAGTGGTCAAGGAGACGGTATAGCCTTTTATTTACATTCTGAAAATGAAAGACTTGACAATAGAGAATATGTATTTAGCAAAGATAGAAGTGTGGGTACTTTTCATAGTGCAGCATATGCAATAGACATTACAATAGGTGAAAAAGAAGGTAATTCATATACCATTGCAGATGGAAAGATAAATGTAAGAAGATGGGGTTGCATTTATTCTATTCAAATTGACTGTACAAACGAAAATGGTGAAAAAGTAACAGGTCATTATATTGGCCCTATTAAATACTACACTCTTGAGGATGAAAAATAAATTTAGCCATTAATACAACTGTACATTAAGTTATAATTTTAAAGTAACACCAATTGCTCTATGGCATTAGCCTTAAGTAATTTTAGATGTTTTGAGTTTAAGTAAGGTATAAAATTGAGGCATGGCCTAAGTTTTGTTGAGATTTTATAACATGGCCTAAGTTTTGTAGGATAAACTCAAAAGAATATAATTATAACGTAAAGATCATGGAATTATTGGTATTACAAAGATGAGTTAATGGGAAGTCCTATGTTTAAAGGTAAAGGCGACGGTATCTCATTTTACTTGAATTCTGGGACAGTTTAAAGGTAAAGGCGAATCTCAACTGAATTCAAACAAACTCGACAATGGAGAATATAGTTTTAATGACCCGGGAGAAAAACGTATAGGAACATTTTATTTTTCAGCATATTAAATAGACAAAGAAATTGAAAAAAATGTAAATAAAGTTTCCAAATCTCTAAAGTTTCCAAATCTCGTCAAATAACTGGAGGAAAAATTACTGTTAATAAATGGGGAGTCATTTATTCAATAGATATTGACTGTACTGATAATAATGGAAAAAAGGTAACAGGATATTATAATGGTCCACTTTTATTTTACAATAATAATTATGATTGGTAATTTATTACAACAACCTCTATAACCGTTTTCTCGTATCTTAGAAATACCCTTTTTTGGTTACATACCAGTTTGGGTATTTCTTATTTATCATCCACTAGTGAGAAACAAACGATTTTAATAAAGCTAATCCTCCTAAAGAAGTCTCTCTATACGTGTAAGGTAAATCTTTACCTGTTTTCATCATAGTTTCTGTTACCTGATCAAAACTAATCCTGTGCCTTCCATCCGACATTAAAGCATATGTATTATGATTTAATGACCTAGCCGCTGCAAATACGTTTCTCTCAATACATGGAATTTGAACCAATCCTAATACCGGATCGCAGGTCAATCCTAGATGATGTTCTAATCCCATTTCGGCCGAATATTCGATTTGGTAAATTGAACCTCCATGTAATTGTGTTGCTGCTCCTGAAGCCATTGCACAAGCAGTACCAACTTCCCCTTGGCAGCCTACTTCTGCACCCGATATTGAAGCATTATGCTTAACCAAATTACCAATAAGTCCGGCAGTTGCCAAAGCTCTTAAAATATCTATCTTTTCAAATTTATAGCATTTTTTATGATAGAATAATACAGCTGGTAATACACCACAAGCTCCACAAGTAGGTGCAGTAACAATTTGACCTCCACCAGCATTTTCCTCAGAAACTGCTAAAGCATAAGAATACAACAAAGCCCTCTTTTTTATTGGACCAGAATAAGTCTTGGCTTTTAACATATAAGCTTTTGCCTTTCGAGCTAACTTGAGATCTCCAGGGAGTGTTCCATCTTTGGATATTCCTGTTTTAATTGCACTTTTCATCGCAGCCCAAACATTATCTAAAAAATTCCAAATGTCTTCCCCTTCGCAATACTCCACATATTCCCAAAGCTGTTTTTTGTTATCCTCACACCACTTCAAAATTTCATCCATGGTGGTTATGTGATAAACACTCTTTTCTTCAATTACTGTTTTATCATCTACAACGGCCCCACCCCCAACACTATACGCCACCCATTCTTCCTGCAAATCCCCATTTTCGTTAAAGGCATTAAATTTTAAGGCATTTGGATGCCTTTCTAAGAACTCTTCGGGTTTCCAAATTAAGTTCATCTTCTTACCTTTAAAAACCTCTTCAATGGCAATACCTGTGAGATGTCCTTTCCCTGTAGCTGCAAGACTTCCATACAAGGTAACTTCGAAAGAATCTGCCAACTGATGACGACCTAAAAAGGTTTCTGCTGCATTCCTTGGCCCCATGGTATGACTACTTGAAGGTCCGTAACCTATTCTATATAATTCTTTTATTGATTTCATTTATATTATTTCAAAAAATCCCGTAAAAGTAATAACTCTGGAAATCCAAAATCATGATAAATACCAATAACTATATAACAAAAAAGCTCTGGTATTTTAATTTTATCACGCTTGACAAAATCTAAAACATCAGAGCTTTTAATAATTATAATATGAAATTATTTCCTACAACTTATTAAAGATTCTCTTTCCAATATTTCTCCATTACCCTTCGAAGATGTAATGAAGTATTTTCTCGCTCATAAATTCCATGAGCTCGCATTGGATAAGACATCATACTAAACATCTTATCCAGCTTAATCAACTTGTCTACCAAAATTTCACAATTTTGATAGTGTACATTGTCATCTCCAGTGCCATGAATCAACATTAAGTTACCCTTCAAACCTTCTGCATGGTGAATTGGAGAAGCTTTTTTGTATCCTTCTTCATTACTTTGTGGTGTACCCATATAACGTTCCTGATAAATGGTATCATACAACTTTTGGTCAGCAACAAAGGCTACGGCTATTCCTGTTTTGTATAAATCAGGGTATCGGAACATACAATTTAAGGTCATGGAACCGCCACCGCTCCATCCCCAAATACCAACGCGTTCTCTGTCAATAAAAGGATAAGTTTCTAACACTTTTAAGGCGCCATTATATTGATCTTGTGATGATAACACCCCAACTTCTCCATAGATAGATTTACGCCATTTCTTTCCTCTTGGTACATTGGCTCCCCTGTTTTCAATACTCATTACAATGTACCCTTGATTAGCCATATACTGATGCCATAGGTCTCCACCTTCCCAGCGATTTTGCACTGTGCTTCCTGCCGGTTCTCCATAAACGTGAAAAATAACCGGATATTTCTTGGTCTCATCAAAATCAGCAGGTTTAATCATCCATGCATCCAACACAATATCACCAATATCTAACTTTATAAATTCCTTCGGATTTAATGTAAGATCATCATATTGTTTTTTTGCTTCTTCGTTGTCCTTAAACACCCTTGTCTGTTCATGCGAAGGCAGCGAGAGCATTGCAATTTGGTTTGGAGTGGTTACATTTCCAAAAGTATGAATAGCCCATTTTCCATTAGGTGAAATATTATATCGATGATGGCCCGACTTACTTGAAGGACTTAACTGAATCGCTTTTTTCTTTCCTTTTAAATTTTCTTTAAAAAGAGCGCGTTGAGTATACTCCCTATTTGGAGCTGCAATAAAATATACGGCATTGGATTTTTCATCTATGCACTGCACGCTTTCAACCTCAAATTCACCTTCTGTTATAGGTAATATCTCTTTACCGTCGGCAGAAACCTTATACAAATGCATACATCCAGATCGGTCACTCATCCAGGTAAAATATTTACCGTTTTCAAGCCATTTTATGTCATCATTAGTTTCTAACCACGAATTATTCTGCTCTGTAAAGATGTTTTGGGCTTGACATGTTTCAACAGGTATCGACCATACTTTATTGGTATTTTGCAAACGATTCATTTGCTGAACAAGTAACTCATTTTTTTCCGGTACAAATTCCATACGAGGGATGTAATTATTTCGAGGATCACCAGGAAGTTCAATCCACTTTGTTTCTTGTGAATTAATATCAACTACACCTATTTTTACTGCTGAGTTTGTTGTTCCAGCTTTAGGATATGGTAATGGTATTATCTCAGCATAAACCGAATCCAGATTATTTACCATGTAAAAAGTACCTGTTCCTTCAGTATTACTTTGCCAATAGGCAATGTATTTGCTGTCAGAGCTCCATCGAAAACCATCGCGACATCCAAATTCTTCTTCATATACCCAGTCAAAAGTACCGTTTACAATATGCTCACAGCCATCAACAGTTAGAGATTTTACCTCACCTGTTTCTAAGTCTTCATTATAGATATTGTTTTTGCTTACATATGCTACTTTAGTCCCATCTGGAGAAAACTTAGCAAACATTAAACTTGCTTCCGATTTATCTTTTCCAATATGTTTTAGATTACCAGATTTAATATCCAACACCCAATAATCTCCTCTGGTATGATACCTCCATACTCTTCTTGTATTGGTAAATATTAATAGCTTCGACTTGTCATCAGAGTAAGAATAATTACTTACTGGCAGCGGTTTTTCAATACCTTGAGGTGTTAATTGTTCTTTTGAAACAAGGATAGATCGATTTCCTGTTTTCGAATTATATTTTACAATTTCTCCTTTTTCAATAACAGAATATGCCTGTCCCCCATCAAGCCATTTTACCTGCCTAATGCCTTCAGTTCTTATTAAACCTCGTTTATAAATATTTTCGAGGGTAAGATTTTCAACGCCTTGTTGAGCAAAAGTTATTACACTTAATAGTAATAATGTGATTGTAATGTTAGTTCTCATATTTTTAAATAGATTATTCAATGAACATAGAGACACGGATACACAGAGTACTTCTTTATCATTCTACTCTATCAATTAACCTTGCCTTTAATATCCTAACCGGCGTAACCGGCACGGAAGTTCCTGGTTTTGTTTCAACTCTGGCTATACTATCAACAATCTCCATTCCACATAAAACTTCTCCAAACACTGTATAGTTTTGGTCGAGATGAGCAGCACCCCCAATCGTTTTGTAAGTATTTCTATGACTTTCGGGATACTTATACATCACCATGGTATCTAGAATTAGATCAGCATCTGCTTTTAGTAATTTTTGAATGGATTCAACACTATCCTTATTGGTTTCGTTGAGCGTGCTCTCCTTTAAAAAGGCATGGTACTTTTTGTTTTTAAGAAGATGTATGGCTTTATTATAAGCTCGCATTTTATTTAGCCTTTCCTCCCTGGCATTTAATACACTGTCGTTGTACACCATACCTTGAATGATAGTAAACTGCGATCCGCTTGATTTACGTTCAGGTGTAACCTCATCGCCCCAACGGGCAGCGTTAATAGCTCCTCGTTTATGAAATAAGTTTGGTCGAATTTCAGCAGGCAAGTCATAGCCAACATCTTCAGCTCCTATTTTGGCTGAATCAGTTGTTGCTTTAGTGCTAGGATCACCTGTCTGTATCAAAAACTGATCTACTACCCTGTGCCACTGAATACTGTCAAAAAAACCTTCTTTAGTTAGCTTAAGGAAGTTATCTCTATGGATGGGAGTTTCATCTGACAACCGTAGTACAATTGAACCAAAATCGGTAACTAGTTCAACATCTTTTTTTATATCATTGTTGGTATCACTCTTTTTTTGAGGAGGATTACACGAATAAAATACGATAATAGCAATAATTACTAATGCTATCTTTTTACTTAATGCATTATGTTTCATGATTGGTTCTTTAATATTTTTTGGTACTGAATCCCAATTTTAAGAAAAAAAGCATATCCGTATTTCGAATATGCCTTCTTTTTATCTTATTTTTTAATCATACTTTGTTCAAATTTGCATCAAACTGATATATCTCTCCTTTTTCCGTATCAAACCCTACTTTTTTTCCTTTGTACATTAAATTACATTTATTTCCAGCTTTCGAAGTAACTGAAACTTTTTGAATTTTTCCTTCTTTCCACTCAATATCCAATTCAAATCCGCCTCGCGCACAAATACCTTTAACATGTCCTTCTCGCCAGGTATCAGGTAGGGCAGGCAGTAACTCTATGCTTTCATCATTGGATTGTAGTAACATTTCAACCACTCCAGCTGCTCCACCAAAATTTCCGTCAATTTGGAATGGTGGATGTGCATCTAAAAGGTTAGGATATGTTCCGCCACCTGCACCATAGGTAGTTTTTAAGCCAGAAGGATCCACATATTGCAATAATTCACGATACATTTTATAGGCATGGTTTCCGTCTTTTAATCGTGCCCATAGGTTAATTCTCCATCCTTTTGACCAACCTGTTGATTCATCTCCTTTTATTTCTAATGATTTACGACAAGCATCAGCGAATTCAGGTGTTTTATCTGTTGTGATATGATGCCCGGGATACAAACCAAATAAATGCGTCTGATGACGATGTTTAGGATCCGCATCTTCCCAATCGTGATACCATTCTTGTAAGTTTCCATTTTTACCTATTTGATAGGGGCGTAATTTTGAATGGGCCTTCTTTAATTCTTCCTTAAAACCAACATCTACCCCAAGAACTTCTGTAGCTTTTATAGTTTGTTCAAATAACTCACGAATAATGGCTAAATCGGATGTTGCTCCATATAATGTTGCGCCTTTATAACCTTTATCGGTTATATAAATATTTTCGGGCGATGTAGATGGTGAAGTGATAAGTTCCCCATTTTTCTCTATCAACCAATTTAGACAAAACTGAGCAGCTCCTTTAAGAGTTGGATAGTATTTTTCAAGCAGTACTTTATCTTGAGTAAAAGCATATTGTTCCCAAATATGTGTGCTTAACCACGCTCCACCCATATACCAGTTGGCCCAACAAGGATGTCCATTGCCAAAGTCTCCTACCGGATTGCTCATAGCCCAGATATCTGAGTTGTGACAAGCCATCCAACCCTCCTGAACACCTAAAAATGTTTTGGCTGTTACCTCTCCTGTTTTGGATACGTTATTTATCCATGTTAACATAGGCACATGTAGTTCTGAAAGGTTCGCATTACAAGCCAACCAGTAATTTTCCTCTACATTGATATTCACCGTATAATTACAGCTCCATGGTGGACGCATATAATGATTCCACAATCCCTGAAGGTTTGCTGGAACACCTAAGGTACGCGACGAACTGATTAATAAATAGCGACCAAACTGAAAATACAATACTTCAAGGTTCTTGTCCTCTGCTCCATTGGCATATTGTTTTAAGCGTTCATCGGTTGGTAAATTACTGTCTGTGGCTTGCCCCAGGTTTAATTCTACACGATTAAATAAAGCATGATAATCGTTTAAATGTGCTTTTTTAATGTCCTCAGTTGATTTCTCCAATCCATTCTTTAAATATCCTATGGCTAAACTTTGATTATCCTTTCCTTCTTTAGCCGGATCTTTATCAAATCCATTGAAACTAGTCTCAATACTAACCAGTAATACTGCTTCGCCAGCGCCACTAACCTGAATGGTACTATCTGTTACCAGAACATTACCATCGGTTTCTTTTACTTTTATCAAATTAGAAAAGCGTGTTCCCCTGTTTTCATCGAATTGCACTTCATTTGGCATATCGCCACGATAACTAGGCTCAGCATGATAAGGTGCATATCCATGAGTGGCTAAAACATTACTCTCATTTGATGACGCATATTTCAGCAAACTCTCAAATCTTACATTAAAGTTTAGGGCTCCTTTTTCACTCGCTGATAATTTTATCATAATCAGCTTATCCGGATTCGAAACCAGGTATTCACGTTTGTAATTTACATCGCCTACTTTATAACTCAGCTTTGAAATAGCATTGGAAATATCCAACTCGCGATAGTATTCGCTGGTATCTCCTTTATGTTTAAAATTGAGATACATGGTTCCCAGCGGCGCAAATGATTCGGAGAATTTGCCTTGTATCTTCTTATTAAGTTTATCAGCTTTCTTGTATTTCTTATTTTCTAAAGCCCCTCTAACCTTTGGAATGACTTTATATGCATCCTGATTCATATAAGGATCAACAGGTTCTCCTGCCCAAAGTGTAATATCGTTTAAATGGATTTTATCGCTTTCAACTCCTCCGTAAACAGAAGCACCAATTTTTCCATTTCCCAGAACCAGAGATTGTTCAAAATGCTCTGCTGGTTCATTAAACCAAAGTTTGAGATGAGTTGATTCATTCTGACAACCACAAATACATAAAACCACTTCGTAATTAGTAACTAATAAAATAATACTTAAAATAATATTTAATCGTTGCATTTATATATCTTTTAATTTAGCCTTGAAAATAAGAAAATCTCTAATACCAATATTACCGTGAATAAGCCTTATTCTTCTGCTCTTTTGAATTTATATCTTATAAAGGCAACTCAAGTTCCCACTAAAACGGAGCAGGTTATATTTTTTTTCCTTTGTTTAAATTCAAAAACTCCAAATTACTTTATGGCTTATTTCATAATAAAATTTGTATTATAATTCTATGACCTGAAAGTCTGAACTAATTACATAGTCTTTTCCTCTTTTAGTTTCAAACTCTATTAGCTGCTCACACAAATAGATTTTACAATGTTTTCCTGCTTTTGATCTAATTTTAAGTTCAACTACTTTTTTATCTTTCCAACTCGCATCAACGTCAAAACCTCCTCTAGCACATAAGCCTTTAAACGAACCAGTTGACCAAGAATCAGGAATGGCTGGTATAATTCGGATTTCCTCTTCTGTTGATTGTAAAAGCATTTCGGCAATACCAGCTGCTCCACTAAAATTACCATCAATTTGAAGCGGAGGTGCAGCACTAAACAAATTGGCATAAGTACCTCCCGCTCCCGAATAATCAGGATTTGGTCCTGTTGGTTCTACATACTTTAATAAACTACGAAGAACCTGATGCGCATTTTCGCCATCATATAACCTTGACCATAAACAAATCCGCCAGCCAAATGACCACCCCATTCCCTTCGGGCCTCTCATTTCCAAAGTCTTTCTACATGCATTGGCTAAAACAGTATCCTTTGCTGTAATATGATTTCCAGGAAATAATCCATATAAATGTGTTTGATGGCGATGCTCTTTATCTACATCTTCCCAATCGTGAAACCATTCTTGTAAATGACCTTTTGAACCTACTTTATAAGGTTGTAAACGACCATGTGCGGTTTTCAAACTTTCCTTAAAATCTATATCACACTCCAGAATATTACAAGTTTTAATGGTTAACTCAAATAACTCTCTAATCATGGCTAAATCGGCTGTTGATCCATACAGCGTTGATGCCATATAACCATCCGGAGTAAAAAAACGATTTTCGGGTGAAGTTCCCGGAGATGTCATTAAATAACCATTTTTTCCTTCTACTAACCATTCTAAACAGAATTGAGCTGCACCTTTAATTGTTGGGTAAACCTGTTCTAGATATTCCTTATCCTGGGTAAATGTATAATGTTCCCATAAATGACTACTTAACCAGGCTCCACCCAAAAACCAGGCAGCCCAACACGGGTGACCTTTACCAAAATCACCAACAGGATTACTCATTGCCCAAATGTCTGAGTTATGGCAAGCTGTCCATCCGTTCACCCCAAAAAATGTTTTTGCTGTTACTTCACCTGTTTTTGAAACATTCTGAATCCACGAAAGCATGGGCTGGTGAAACTCCGACAAGTTTCCATTTTCGGCCAGCCAGTAATTGGTTTCTACATTTATGTTTACGGTATAATTACTACTCCAGGGTGGACGCATATATGGGTTCCAGATTCCCTGTAAGTTGGTAGGAACTCCTGGTGTTCTTGATCCGGCCATCAGTAAATATCGTCCAAACTGGAAGTATAATGCCTCCAGGTTTTGATCATCTTCTCCTTTGGCATACCTTTTCAGTCTCTCGTCTATTGGCAGGTTAGGAGCATCGCTTTCGCCCAACTTTAATTCAACACGATTAAAGTAGGATTGATGATCACTTATATGAGCAGCCTTGATTTCATTGAACGATTTAATTTCGCTATCCTCAATCTGAGCTATGGCTATCGCTTTATTGTTTTTTCCTTCTTTTACCGGATCTTTATCAAATCCATTAAAGCTGGTGGCTACTGATACGAGTATAACTGCTTCTGTTGCATCTTTAACGCTTAAGGTACTGTCTGTAAAAGCAACCGTTCCATCTGTTTCCTTGATTTTGTAGTAGGACGAAAATCGTATCCCTCTGTTTTCATCAAACATTACAGCATTTGGCATATCACCGCGATAGTTAGGTTCTGCATGATAAGGGGCATAACCATCCGCTTTTAGCATATTACCTTCGCTCTTTAGCGCATATTTCAACAAGCTATTAAACTGTAAATTAAAATTAAGTGCCTTTTTTTTATTGGTCTTTAATTTGATCACCATTACCTGATCGGGATGAGAAATAAAATATTCTCGCTCAAATTTTACCCCATCCACTTCATACTCGGTCGACGAAGTCGCTTTGCTGATGTCCAACTCACGATAATAGTTGCTTACAGAATCGCCATGCTCAAAATCCAAAAGCAGAGTTCCCAAAGGTGCAAAGGATTCAGAAAATTTACCTTGTACATTTCGAATGAGTTGATCGGCCAGGTTATAATCCTCATTTGCTAATGCCTCCCTAACTTTAGGAATAAACGTATGTGCTTCAGGATTCATATTGGGATCAACCGGCTCACCTGCCCATAGGGTGGCATCATTCAGATAAATTTTATCTGTTTTTACGCTTCCAAAAACAGAAGCACCTAACTTACCATTTCCAAGTACCAGGCTTTCTTCAAAATGTTCGGCTGGTTTATTGTACCAAAGATGAAGACGTAATGAATCATTTTTTGCAAAACATATTTGAACCAAACCTGCATATATAATAAATAGAATTTTCGTTTTCTTCCTCATTTTTTTTATTTTTCCAATTACCACCATATCTGTTTTCCATTTTTAATTGTAAATAATCTTTCCTCTCTTCCTTCACTATAATTACGCAACCACAATACTGCATTGTCTGGTATATTACTAAATGTAATTGAATCATGCTTAGCAATTAATTTTCCATGCGATATCCATTCTTTATCCCAATACAATAATTCATAGTGCATTCCTGGATATATTCCATTTTTATCATTTCTTGGACAAATTCCAACATATTCAACTTCAACAAAAGTATCAATTTCCATTCCAATCCATACTGGTTCATTGGTTGTTACTGGTACAAACAAATCTGTATTTATCTGAGGTTTATTTATACAATCCCAGAATTCAAGATAGTTTAATTCATTACCATCTGTTAAAATATTAATATGCTCTTCTGATAAAATGGATGATGCAAAATAATCTCCTTCTATCTTTTTTATCTTATCTCCATCTGAAGTATAAAAAGCTATCTCTGCTGGACCATCTCTCTTAACTATTTTATGTGGAGGGAATAAAAACCTAATATATTTAGCCTTTCTAACATCTACTTTAAAAATATTATTCTGATATTCTAGTGGTTCTTTAATTCGAAAAATCTCTTTTGCATCAGAAAAATCTCGTTCATTGGCAATTTGAAAACATCCTCCGATAAGTGCATTAACCCTATAGTTAATGCTGTAAGGAGGATACTTTCTTTTGATGGTACTAACTACATTTGTATCTTCATAATTAGGTCTAAAGAAATTAATTTGTTGATTGTCTAATAAAGAAAACACATCAGAAACTGGCTTTAGTCTACCATCAACATATTCTGCCACTAAATATATATTCTCACAAATTCCAATATTGTCAAAACATGCCATATGATTTAAATATTTACCCTTACACAATGGAGTCCATCCACTAAAATCAAATACGCAAAGAAAAATATCACTTTCTGGTACTTTAAACGTTTCTATATTTAGGTTTAAAACTTCTTGAAGTTCATCGCTTACATCATGTCTATAAGCATTTAAAAGATCTTTTAGATTTGAATCAGAAGTTAGTTCATAACAATTAAAATACAATTTAGGAACTTTAAAATTTGGTTTCTTTAAATTTGTCTCTGAAAAACACTCAATAATATGCCATTCTCCATTTATACTGGGTACTGCAACCATCTCATGTCCATAACTTCCTTTACTCCATCTAGGTATCTCTAATATTACAGATGGTACACCAACTGACCGCAATAAACAAACGGCGAAACCTGCTTGAGTATGACAACTTTCAAAAATAAGTGCTTTTTTTTGATTCGATATATTCAATTTTACACCCCTTTTTTTTAATACACTTGAATATGCAAATTTATCTCTAATACTATTATTGAGTAGATTAACAACTTCCATAACATCAGCACTATCTTTTAATGAATCTATTATCCATTTATACTCTTCCATAAATACCTTCCTCCACATTTCAGGTTTTTCTTTACCGTACCTGTATGGTAGTATATATTTACAAAACTGATCAAATGTATATCCTTTTGACCATGGTAACTGCCAAGCTACAAAAGCATATTCAATATTGTCAATTAAAAATTCTGCACTAATATTCTTAACATCCCAACAGATTTCATATTTGGGAGGCCAAATATTATCATCTAAAATTTTATTATCAAGCAATTTTCTTCTTAATTCTCGATCAAACAAGTTATTTCCAGTATTTAAAATAGGAACATCATATTTTAGCGAATCAAAGTATCGTAGGTAAAAACTGTCATTTTCAGATTTAAAACAATAATGATACATCATATTTTTTATCAGAAATTTAGCTGCCTTCAACTTTAGACTATCCCTAGGTTCTTTATAGAAGTCTAATACCTTCTTAAGCTCTTTTCTATTATCTCCAGCTAATTTTAAAGATTCATCTATACGAGAATATTTTAATGTACATGAATCAATCAAAATAACTATTAAAATAGCTAATAACAATCTAAAAGGTTTTAAATAATTTAAAAACATTGTTTAGTAAATTTAATTGGACATATAAACTATTACCATTAATTAATTGATTATATCTGGTATTGAAATCAATAATGGTTCGCCTTTCTCAAAGTCGTACAATGCCATTTCTCTTAACTCATAATACCTTCTCCAGTATTCATGTAAGGATGAAACATATTTGATTCCTGCGTTGTCTTTGGCATTTTGCGACGATATTAATTTTAAAACATCTGCTTTCCCTTTTCTAAACCTTAGCATAGTCAGTTCATAACTTTCTTTTGCCAATGAATCCGATAAGGCTGCCGAAGAGACTTTCTCTTTTTGAAGGTTAAACTCTAATATTTGTGTGATCGTATTCTGCTCAAAATCTTGAAAAGCTTGTTTAGCGGCAATTTCTTCGATTTTTTTACGTGACAATGCCATTTTATACTGCCCTTTACCACTCCCCCAATCCAAAACAGGAATTTTTACACCAATATTTACCACTTGGTAATCATCATAAGGCGTTTTATAGACATTTGATACTTCACCATGTGTAGAAGTGTTGCTTTGGCTATCATATCTTCCATCATTTTTACTAATTCCATACGATAAATTAAGGTCTGCCTTAAATCTATTTTCAGTTTTTGCTTTAGCTACCTCTTGTTTTGCCAATAATACATTGATTTCATGTTCAATACTTAATGGATTTCGCTCAAGAATGATATCCAATGCTTTTCTTGTTTCAATTTGTATATCAGGAATATCAAATGGAAGTACAATGTGAATATCTGTTTGTTTAGGAAGCATTAAAAAAACAAGTAACGCATCTTTAGCCTTAATAAAATTCATCTTTGCTTCCTGAAACTCTATCGAATGATTGTTTCTGCTCAATTTCAAATCCAAAACTTCATCATTTGCAACTGTGCCTATTGAAAACCTTTTGTTTGCAATTTGTAAAAGTGTATCAGTAGTTTGCAAATTGTATTCTGCAATTTTTAGTCTCTTAAGAGAAATAGCAAACTGAAAAAAAAACTCAATTGTCTTAAGGTTAGTTTTCTCAACGGATTGGATATATTCTTTTTGGGCTTTCTCATACTTTAATGGTTCAGTTTTTTTACTCCACTTTAATTCATTAAATCCAAAGAGGTCTTGGTTGTAACCAATTCTAAAAGGAGTTGAAGAATACTGAATATATCCTCTTTCGCCATAGTTTTCGATCCTACTTAAATCGCTCGATACATAGATATTTCCACCTGTTAACCCTAGTTTCTGACTCAAATTAACCTCTGCATTTGAACTTAAGCTTTCCGTCCTGGTAAATTCATCCGTTTGTGAATTGGAATTATAACGCAACGATGATGAATTGTTGTACGAAATAGGATTTGAAGAGAGGCTTAAGAACGGCAGGAAATTAGCTTTGTAAGAACGGTACTGCCAATAATCAATCAAAAAATAGTTCTTGTTTAAATATGACTGCAGCGAATTTGACTGAGCTAACAATATTACGTCATTTAACGAAAGTGTCATTGATTTTTGTGCTACTCCAGCAATGCAGAATAAAGTGGTAATAATTAGGATTGTTATTATTTTCATTGTGCAATTATTTTGATACTTCCTTATTTCTAAAACCTTTGACCTTATTCTTATACAAGTAATAATAGCATAACGGAACAAAATACAAACTAACCAATGTTCCTAATGTCATACCACCAATTACCGTTAACGCAAGGGGGCGCTGCAATTCGCTTCCCATATCAGTACCCCATAAAAAAGGCACCAGGGCCAGTATAGTGGTCAAACTGGTCATAATTATCGGCTTGATCCTTCTTTTTCCGGCTGTTTCAATGGCTTCGTTTAGGCCATTTCCATTTTTTCTTAAACGGTTTATAGTGTCAATCTTTAAAATAGAATCATTAATTATAATTCCACACATTACTACAATACCAATCATCACCATCAGGTTAATGGTACCTCCAAACAACCATAACAAGCCTAACGCACCAGCAATATCTATTGGTACCTCCAGCAATACAATTAAGGGTTGTAAAAAAGACTCAAACTGGGCTGCAAGTATGAAATATAGCAATGCCAGTGAGATCAATAATACGATCAACAGTTCTTTTAGCAATGTTCTTGATGAAAACCAGTTTCCGGCCAATTGAATGTTCAATTGATGTTGTGTTACAAAGAAGTCTTTTAATTTATCCATAAAATCCATCGGATCTGTATTAAATTTATTAATATTCACAGGCACATATATTCCGTCTTTTCCACCATTTACTACTTTATAATCCATTACAGGTTTTATATTAATCAACATATTGACCGATATCTCATTACCTTTAGAATTCGTAATTTTTAACTCAGTTAATATTTTTTCAATATTTTTCTTTGTATCCGATATCACAATTGGGACATACCGGGAACCGGAATATAAATTTCCGATGTGAAATGAATTTATTGCAGCTTTCAGCCTTGAATAAAGTGCCGATTGATCCACATTATATAAGGCAACTAATTCAGGGTTAACCCGAATTTCAATAAAAGATTCTGTCTGAACCGGAAGTATTTCTTCATTGGGCAAAATACCATCGAGCTCATTCAGGATATAATTCATTTTTTCAATTTCCGGGACACCTTGAGCTTTAAGATTCCTTACCTTAACAATTAAGGGTGGTTCGTTATCTCCAAATAAGCGTTCAAATATTGTTTCAGGAGTACCAAAAGTATAACTAGCATTTGGATATCTAGAGGTTATCCATTTATCTAGCTTATTTTTTAATTGTTTTATTTGGTCACTTCTTTCTACCTGAAAATAAATCTTAGATTCAGGAATAGAAAGGTCCATATCCTTGTGCATAATAAAGTTTTGGCTACCTACATAAGAATTGGATAGATCTGTACTTGTTTTATTAACATCCAATAGATATCTTGTTCTTTTGATGTTTTCTTCGATATTTATTTTTTCGTTCCAGTCAATTGAAAGTACCAATTCCTTTTGCTCTAAATCCGGAAATCGCTGCTTTGGGAGATATATACCTAAAAACAAGGCAACAAGTGACAAACTAATGAACGAAATAAATACATGATATCTTTTTGAGAAAACCCATGCGTAACCCTTTTCATATAAATATTCAACTCTAAAAATATTTATTTTTTTAAGCCAATCTGTAAATGTACCTCTTGTCTTTTTTTGTTTATTTTCTATCCTTAACCAAATTAAACGATATAAAGTGGGTAATAAAGTAATAGAAACTACTAATGATACTATTAATCCGATTGCAACGGCAACTGCCTGATCATAAAACAATGCCCCTGAAATACCGCTTAAAAAAATCAACGGAACAAATACAGCGCAGGTGGTTAATACCGATGATATTAAAGGTCTAATTACCTCATTGGTACCCTCAATACATGAAGAAGCAAGATTTTTTCCTCGTTCGATATGCTGGGTGATATTATCAATAACTATTATGGAATTATCAATCATCATACCTACTCCCAATATTAGACCGGATAACGATATGATATTAATCGTTAACCCAATTAATTGGAACAAGAGTATGCTTACTATTATAGACACTGGTATACTAAATCCTATCAGCCATGGAGAACGTGCATCCTTCAAAAAGAAAAACATAATTATAAATGCCAGAAAAGCACCTATTATTAATCCTTGCCTAAGATTAGCTATAGAATAGCTTAATAAGGCCGTTTGATCCCGCACTATTTCAAAATTTAGACCAGGATAGTCTCTTTTAAATATATTTAGCAACAATGCCACTTCTTCTTTTAAATCCTCCATTCTAGCATCGGATTGCTTAATAACTGCCATTGACAATGCCAACTTTTTGTCTGATAAAAAAGCACCTTTCTTGTCTTTGGGTCGAATGCCAACTTTTGCTACATCTTTTAATTGCAATACCCTTTCACCACTTCGTATATAGATGTTCTTAACGTCTTCTATATTTTTAAGTGAATTTAGAAATCGGATATTAAATCTATATTGACCATCTATCACTTCCAGAGAGCCTAACGAAACATTATTCTTCTTTAAAGCATCAGAAATATCATTATGGGTGACATCCAGAGATTTTATTTTATCGGGTAGGGGATTAATAAATAATTCCTGGTCAACATTTCCTGTTACATCAACCATTGCCACTTGTGGCAATTGCTCCATCCTTTTTTTGAATATGGTCTCGCTCAACTCACACATTTCCATAAAATCAGCATCGTCGCATAAGCTATCCTCCATGTAAACGTTAACGTAAAAAACTGGCAAATCCGTTGCACTAGCCTTAATAATGGCCGGTCTTTCCATGTCATCTGGTAAATACCGCATGGCAGCGTCTACTTGCTCATTTACATCGATAAATGCGTAGTTTATATCAGTTCCAAAATCAAACCTAAGTTTTATTAATGCGCTACCATCACGAGCTTCACTTGAAATATCATTTAAGTGAGGCACCTGTATCAGGTTTTGCCTTAAACGACGAATAATACCATTTTCAACCTGTCTTACCGACTCCCCTGCACGGGAAACTTGTATTGTGATCTCCGGGATTTCAATATCTGGCATCAATGAAACCGGCAATAACCACGACGCCACTCCTCCCAGAACTAATATGGCAATAAATGTCATAATAACGGCTATTGGTCTGTATATTAAAAACTTTACCATAGTATTCAGTTTGCAAAAACTTTTTTAGTATTTAAGTTCATAAACAAGGGTAACCAAATCCATATAGCCAATACGGAAAATAGCAAACCTCCTATTGCTCCGCATGACAGGGAAAACCAAAATCCTTTTTCTATACCTTCTAGTAAAAATGGAATAAGCCCTAATATGGTAGACAGCACTGTTAATAGTATTGGAATAATTTTATGATTGAATGCTTTAAGATAACATCTGCTTCTACTTAGTCTTGGATTACTTTTTTGGATGTTATTGTAATCGTTTATGATGTATAATGCAGAATTAACTGTAATACCACACAACAAAATCATTGACGCATACCCACCTTGGTCAAACTTTAACTTAAGTATGCTAAAGGTTAAAAACATCCCAATAAACGAAATTGGAATTGTGGCAATAACCACTAAGGGTTGAACTAAAGACTCAAGCAATATGGAGCAAATAATATAAACTACACCTATCACCAATATTATAAGCCAATACTGGGTCTTTTCTTTTCTGTCCCACCAACCATAGCTGCGTTTATTTTCAACGCTGTAACCCAAAGGCAATTCTTTTTTCAATGTTTCAATGTTTCTTTCCAAAACCCTTTTTGAAAGTTGATAAGGACCTATAAAGTCATATTCTACATTGATGCTATATTGTTGGTTGTGCTTTCTGATAAGGTTTCCCGTCCTTTCTTTTTTAATAGTGCCCACATTCTTAAGCCTTAAATAATCTTTTTTGGATCTGAACATGTTATTTTTGAATTCCCATATGGATGATCCAAGGTTACTTTCTTCCTTAATAACAATTGGTATTGTATTGTCTAATCTACGTTCGTATCCAACAACTCTTTCCTGTGGAGAATAATAAGATAATTGATGATAAACATTATTTATGGAACTGTTGCTTGCTGCTAATAATTCCGAATTAAGTTTCATTACAAACTCATATCTTGGTTTACCCCTCCATGATGTTCCGGTTTGAATAATTACTTCATGTATCCTGGGGTGGTTTAGAAGTGTGTCTTTTAAATTACGTGCATAGTAAACCAGTTGATCGTAATTGTATCCTTTAAGGGTTATGGCATTGTTCATCGTTCCTTCACCAACCGCATTGTTAAACCCCCTTCCAACGCCATAAATACTAAAATCTGCACCTCCGGTTTCTATGGCCTTGGTTTCCATATGCTGTTTTAATACGTATGGGAAAGGACTGTCTTCAGCCTCCTTCTTAAGTGAAATTTCTATAGTAGAGTGGTCAATTCCAGAGACATTTGAAACAAATTTATCTACTTCCTTAAAGCGGGCCAAATGATTCTCAAAATCAAGAAAAACCTCGTTCATCTGTTGTATGGTGGCTCCATCAGGCATGCTTACGTTTACCCACAATCTGGTATGTTCCTCACCCGAGTCCATCGAATAATTATCGACATAGGATGCAAAATAGTTTAAGCTCCCTCCTAAAATTTTATTTATCCATGGTCTGATATTGTCAATATAAAAAGTATTTCCTAAAGTGGTATTGAAAGTATTGCTCCACCAAGTCGGTTTTTCTCCTTTTTTTTCGTTTATTTCAATTCCCTCTGGTATTAAAAAGGTGGGCAGCCCAAATCCCCACATGATTGCAATCAGAAATACCCACTTCCATTTTTTGTAAAAGCACAATTGGTTATAGTATCTATTACTCCACCTACCTGTTCTTTTCTTTTTACGTATTAAGTTTCTTTTTGTATTAATGACAAAAAGAGGAAATTTATCCATAAATGCAGGGATAAACCACAATGCCACAAATAGTGATACTGTTAGGTTTATAATCAAAACCCATGCAAAATCTATTAAGTTTACTCGTTGGTATTGCTTTAAAAAGAATATTACCGTCATTGCCCCAATGGTAGTTAGTGTGGCTGATAAAATGGCAAGGAAAGCTTTTTTGTTTCCGCAATGCCTAATATGGTCCACCATAACAATGGTGTTATCAATGATAATTCCTAACGAAACAGTTATTCCGGCTAAGCTAAATATATGGATTTCAATATCTAATAATTTATAAAATAGCACGGCAATTAGTAGGTTAACAATCAGGCTTATTGAAATCACCATGAGATATCTCCAATTACGGCTAATAGCAAGTACAAATGCTAGCAATATTCCAATAGCCATTATTGCCCTTAATGAAATTTGTGATACTTCTGTTTTAATTTCCTCTGACGCATCATAATCCAGTATTATTGAAAAATTAGCTGGGAATGTAATTTTTAATTTTTTAAGTTCTTCCTTTACTTTTTGTGCCACTTCAACCTGGTTTGTTCCTTGTGAGGAATATAACCTGAGATATATAGTATTTAATCCGTTAACCCTATAGTATGACCTGGGCTCCTGCTCCTTTAGTTTTACATTGGCAATATCTGTTAACCTAATAATCCTTGGCCCTGATTTTCCGACAATTATATAGTTCCAGTCTATTGAATCAGTTAGCTGTCCTTTATATGAAAGATGTAAGGTGCGTCCTTTGCTGTTTATGCCCGACCCTATTTCGTTTGATTGCAAAACATTATAAATACTTTGTTGGAGATGATCTACGGATAATCCCAGAGCTTTCATTTTTTCCTTATTGTAATTTACTTGCCATTGCAATGGCATTGCACCAGAGATCTCTACCTTGCTTATATCACTAATCTTGCCTAAATCAGGTGCAATGTTGTTTTCGGCATATTGCTGCAACTGACAATTGCTCCCTTCTCCATTTATGATAAACCGCATTAATAATGGATCTTCGCTATTGCCATGTCCCGTATAAACATATGGTCTAGTAACTCCGCGAGGCAATTTTTTATATATACTCCTTACCATTGACGACACTTCAAAGCGAGAAGCATCAATATCCACCCCTTCTTTAAAAGACGCTGTTATCCTTCCTCTGCCTTTTTTAGATTCGGAGCTGATATAACTGATCCCTTTTAATGAAGCTAACATGGCTTCAATGGGTGATGTAACTTCTTTTTCAACCACCTCTGCCGATATATTGCCCCAATTAAATGCAACATAAATTCTTTGATCCTCTTGATTTGGCTTTAACTGCAAACTGACCTTGGGAATTAAGGATAAACCCATAATAGAGAGAACAAGGAAAACTATATTGATTGAAAAAGAGTTTTTCATTTTTTTTCAATGTAATACTAATCTATTCCTAAAGAATTAGGATCATTTAATTTGCCTAAACATTGGGTTGTTAACAATGTAATGCTGTTGGATGTAAAAAAATGAATTTAATGCATCTTCAATATTGAACTAATTAAGTATTATAACCGGACTTTCGTGTACCAGATTTAAGTTGTTTGAAACAATAATCTCATCACCTGGTTTTAAGCTGCCATCCGTAATGCAGATATGAGTACTGTTCTCTAATCCTGTTTCTACATATACCCAATGAGCAATTCCATTACGGTGTACAAAAACCACCTTTCGGTTTTGCCTGTTTATTACTGCTGATTTGGGTATGGGAATACAATCTGACATTTTCTTTTTTACCATTACCTTTACGCTCATACCATCTATCAATATACCTCTGGGATTGGGGATTATTCCTTTAACTTTAATTAAACCTTCCTCTACTGTTGGATTAATTGTAATTATTTTTCCGTTTATTTTTTGTTCTGGCAAAGCAAAGGGTATAACTTCTATTTGTGCTTCACGGCTAACCTGTGAAAGCTCACCTTCCAGCACATGAAATTCAACCAGCATTTGGCTGTTATCAATTACATCACAACAGTATTCGTATTGAGAAGAGTGATTGTTCTGTTTGGATTGCAAATTGCCGACTACACCATTAATAGGAGCTGTTAACCTGGTTTGCTCTAGATTGCGTTTAGCTTCTTCTAAAGTTAGTTTAGCGTTATTTATACCACTTTGAATACAACAAGTATTTAATATATCGCGAGGTATGGCTGCCGTATCGGTGATATTGTAGCCATAACCTAACAATTTATCCTCAAGTTCAATAAGTGATTTATTGTAACCTATCTGTGCCTCCTCTAAACTTTTTCTATACTTAAAATCATCTATGATGCAAATTAATTGTCCTTTTTTTACATTTTGCCCTTCATCTACGCTAAGTGATTTAATTTTTTCCTGCACTTTAAAATCTACTCTCACTTTCTCCTTGGCACTAATGGTACCGTTGCTAACCAATTCTTTAAGAAAATGGCCTTTCACAACACTTTCTGTATTTACTGATTCTACTTTCTTTTCGATATAAGACATCTTAACAATTTCTTCTATATTTTGCTCTGCATTAGAATTAAGACAACTTTCATTTACTAAGTTTGCTAAAACAAATACAAAAAATAATGATCTTCTCATGTTTATTTAAAGATTTATTAATTATCAAAACTACCATTTACATAAATTGAGTAACACTAATAATTTTCATAACATAATGTCAGAAAAATTTTTACCCTTAAATTTAATATACATGCTATCTTAAATTTGTATGATCTGATATGATCGTTAGATATTCTTTAATTATAAATTTCTAAAAGGTTGCATATTTCTGATTTGCATATACTTATCAATTCCCTTTCGACGAATTACACCATAAACCTCCCCAAACCTGATTAATGTAAAAATACTTGAGATGAATACGTAAAACGCATGTTATGCAAAGTGAAAATCTTATCTAAAAAATAGAGAACTATTATGAACTATAAATGAGTATTTGCTCTTTATCACATAACTTGTTCGTACCCATAATAATATAATTAACAATCCATCATACTAATGTCTTGCTTAAGAAAAACATTATTTACAAAACTATTTATATTACAAAAACTAACTATGTCTTAAAATATCTATTCATTCTTGTCTTAGATATATAAAAACACCTTTTAAAATTTCAATTTGTAAATATTTTAAGAACGAATTCTATATCTTGGTTATTTTCTTTCTCTATAGAATATATACTATGCACAATACCATCCTTTACCATAAAAATCACAGAATTATTAAACTCAGAAAACATTTTATTACTGAAATGTTGAAAAATTTGATTCTCTGGAAATCCTATACTTTTTAATTCATTATCAGTACAATTAGTTATAGGTGTAAATTTATCTAGTTGCTTATTGATTTTATCGAACCATAATTTATTACAATCATGACAACCTTTAGGATTTAGAAAAAAATAACAACCATTATCTAAATTAATCTTATCACCACTAAACATTAAGGATGTAGTTAATTGAGATTTATAACATATATTTCTTCCATTAATCAAATCGAATTTTTCTTTTACTAAAGTGAAATATGTATTATAGTAAATGTTTTTCCTACTGACATAAACAGTTAGGTTGCCCAACACAAATACAAGTATGACAAGTCCTAATATGGTGTATTTCTTACTCATATAAATCATAAACTACTAAATTAGTAAAACCATCTTGATCAACCGATAAGCCATATATTTCTCCATTATCATCCATTTCGATATCATAAATATACCTATCGAAATTGTACACGTTTGTTGGTTTCGAAAAAGACTCGAAGACGATTAATTTATTTGAAAGTTTGAGTGGAGTTCTTAATTGCTCCTGTTTATAACCAGAGTATAAGATATAAAGTTTTGAATCGATAGCTTCAATATCTAATATGTGAGAGACTACATTTTCTGGTATATAATATTTCGATTTTTCTTTGAAATTTGGGGTAATATCTTTTTCTCCAATTTGAATAATATCCTCCAAATCACCATTATCGCTATATTTATGAATACGATTAAAATACCTAAATCCCAAGATAATATTATTACTATCTTTTCTTAACTTGGCATAATGAGCCATGGCTTTCTTTTCATTAGGAATCATATTTGAACGTGATTCTTTAAAAAAGCTAATCCAATTGAGCTTACTCTCATTTCTTTTATAAATGAAAAAATCACCCTTACCATTTAAATGATCAATACCGAAAAATGTCATCCCATTACTTACGTCTAAATTTAGTTCGCAAGAACCTAAAATATCAGCACCGCAAAAAAAACTTGTTTTAGGTATATATGTTTCGTTAGCAATAACATCATCAATTTCAATTCTTTTTATTTTTTTATTATTAACATCATGGATCCAAAAACAACCATCTTCAATATAATTAGTCTCGATAATCTCAGGTAACCAATATTGATCAGGAGCCTTTCCTTCTTTTCCAAAACTGAGTATATTTTTCCTGCTATTCTTATTTACTATTTTAAAATTAGTCAATCCACATCCATCGATTAATACAATACAAGAATCTAAAAGCTTCATATTTGAGTAACATCCTTTATCAATCTCCAAAACTCTTCCCCTTAACTTGGGACTCTTAGCTCCTTTTATAGTTATAATATGTGGCTCAATTTCTTTACATTTAGTAAGGAAAAATGCAATACTTACAGTACACAATAGTTTTATTATATTCATAGTCTATTGATTAAATAATTCTAAGTATTTTTTGGCATTATAACCAATATACTTTAACTCATTTTTACTATCTAAAACAATTTGTTTCTTACCTGCATCAATGTTATTTCCTATTATGAAGTTATTATTCTTGTCCAATAAGATTATTTCATCCCTAACTTGTTCTTTAAGGAAGTAACTTAAATATTCGTTTCTATCTCCAATTAGAATATGTATTATTTGAATATTATCAAATTTCTTAAATTCTTCATCAGCGTCTCTAATTTTCTTAAAACATGATGCACATTGAGTATTCCCTAAGGTTACAACTTTATATTTATAAGACTTATTTACAATTAGCCCATATGTTTCAAAGTACCTATAATTTATATCTATAGTTTTATTAATATTTGCTTTACAATAATAAAAATATCCATTTTGCAACTTAATTAGAAATTTATAGAACATACTACTTTGAAATAGAATGCTTAAGGTTAATAATGCTAATATGCTTATGTATGTATATTTTTTTTTCATTCAGGATTACTTTTTTATTCTATTTCTTCAATACTATACTATTGGTCATTTGCTAAATAGATATAAGTAATATAATCAAGAGGAAGGCCTAAGCCTTCCTCCATTCTATTACCAAGAGTGGTCACACCCTCCTACTTTTCTTGGATCACCCATATTAGCATAAGGACATCCATATCTACATTCTGGAAATCTTTGTGTACCTATTTCATCTCCGGCAAAACAATCCATTTTTGTACTTCCTCCTCCTTCACCATAAGCTAATGCTATCGCTTCAATTTTTTCAACATCCAGATTATTTATTTTATTATTATTTGTATTAATCTGAAATAAGGCCACAAATGCAATAACGAATAAAAAGTTTAATAAATTTCTATATATTTTTTTCATCTTAATAAAATTAAATTTGTTAAAAACTAAAAGTTACATGTCCCAATTGCAACAGCTTCTTTAAATCTTCCATATGGACAACCTCTTTGACATAAAGGGAAACGATCCCCTCCAATCCAAGTCATATCACCACCATAACAAGTTGTGCTACCTCCACCTCCACCTTCACCATTAGCCATTGCAATTGCTTCTATGTTATCAATCTTAAGATTATTATCGTTATACCTATCAAACTTGTACTGAAATGTCACAGTAAAAGCGAATAAGAATATAAATACAATTTTTACATTTTTCATTTAATATTATTTTAATTATTGTATTTTATTACGCAACTATATATCATTTCAAATTGCATTTCAATAATGAAATAGTTTTATTTAAATAATCCTATCTTTGTCACTTCACCTCCTTTCATCCTATGAAAGGTACTGGATAGAAAGCGGTGGCTGCGAAACCTGTTTGCTTTCTATCCTTACCTTAGATTAAACCTTCTTTTTATTTTCTTTTATCACTTCACCCTTGATGGTTAGTTGTTTTATTCCATCTTTAATATTTGCAAAAATTGTAATGGTTTTATGAAACTTTCCTGATTTTTTGGCATCATAAGTAAATTCTAACTTCTCATTTTTTCCTGGTTCTATGGGAATTCCTGGCCATTTGGGTTGTGTACATCCACAGCTGGTTTCCACATTTTGAATAATTAATGGATTATCTCCTACGTTTACAAATGAAAATGATTTAGTTATTGGAATGCCTTGTGGTATTTTTCCTAAGTCAATAACTTCATTAGTAAAATCTACTTTTGTTGATTCAACATTGACAGTTAGAACCTCATTATATAATACGTGATTCCGTGTTAATACAATAACCGATACTGTCATAATACAAATTGCTATTACATTTATTTTCTTTTTCATATAGTAAATTCTAAATGACTTTTAACGACTTCAATTTGTTGATTATCCCATTAATATTGTCATTAAATCCAACTCCAAATACCTTCCCAATGATATGATCAGCAGGTACAAATCCCCAGTTTCTGCTATCAACAGTAATTTCCCGATTATCACCCATCATAAAATAGTAATCTTGTTTTGGAATATATACTTTTGTCTCCTCCCCATTTATCATTATTTTTTCATCTTTAATTTCAAATTGATTATTTTCATATTCTTCAATCAGTCGTTTGTAGATAGGAATATTCTCAACTGTTAAATGAATCTTTTCCCCTTTTTGGGGAATTAGTAAAGGACCATAGTTAACCGTATCCCATTTTAATATACCATGAAGTTTTCTGGGAAACATATAAGACGAATAATGATGAGGTTTTAGTTTAAGACTATCTAACTTAAGTAAATCAAACACTATACTCTCGTCATTAGGATTTAGAGAGAGTATGTATTTCCCATCCTTTTCTTTATATACATAATATTTTGATGATACAATCCTGTCAAATCCACTTTTATCACAATATGAATAATATAGTCTCAAACAATTTACACTATCATTATATTTTTTATTATTAATAAATATATTTCTATTTTTTATCTCAATTGTTTCCCCCGGTAAACCCACGCATCTTTTAACATAGGCAATTCTATTGATCAATGGCAAGAATAACTTCTCGCTCATATCATATTCTAATTCATAACTATTATTACTTAACCTTTTCTTTAAGTCATAATAATTCTGAGTTGGAGCATCAATTAAAACCGTATCTCCTTCTGGAAAATGAAAAACTATAACATCTCCCCTATTAATAGATATAAAAGGAGACATTTTAAAAGTAAAACCAAAAAGTTTAGCAGTTTGACCATAGCCAAACTTATTAACAATTATCCAATCTCCAGGCTCTATGTTTGGTTGCATTGAGTTAGAAGGAACTTTAAGAATTGAAATTATAAATACTTTTATCATAATAAAGCCAATAGTAAGTGTTGTAAAAATATTAAAACACTTTCTTAATGGTTGTAATAGTTGTTTTCTTATTTTCATATTTCCCCTCCTTCTTCAATTCCATCTAATATCTTTAATAATTCTTCTTTTATCTCACTAATAGCTTTAGAATTCACTTTAACTTCTTTTTGTAAGAGTTCATAAGCTAATTTTTTTGCTTTATTATACTCACCTATTTCATAATACATTTTAACCAATTTATATTTAGGATAAAATTTATGTGGTACCATGTAATAAGCTTGCAGATAAGACTCTTCAGCCTTATCTATTTTTTTTAATTCTCTATAACTATCACCAAGTGCAGTCATTAATATTGGTGAACTTCGCAATATTTTTGCCTCCTCCAAAACTTTTATAGCTTTTTCCCATTGTGAATCCATCACCATACATTTTCCATACATTTGAAGAAGTAAACCTTGTTTAGGAATTAACTTTAAAGCTTCTTCATATTCATATATAGAATCATCATAAATTTGGTACTTATACAAATCATAGGCTTCATTCCAATATTTATAACCATTATATTTATTTAAAGTATCTGTAAATAAAAAATAACTACATCCCGAGAGACAAATCAACAACATTACAATAATAAATCTCTGATAATGATATCTAATAACAATATTTAAACCTTTCTTCTCATTAACTAACATGGCAATTAGAATTACAAACTGTATAAGTATTGGAGCAATATCAAGTGGGTATGAAAACAACGAAAAGGTGACTATAGAAATAACTGCACCTTTAAATAAAACTAATTGTCCATAACGGATTATGGCATGCCTGGAAGAAAGACTCACTTTCCCTTTTAAAGCTTCTACAATTGAAAATATTATTAATATAAAACCAATAAATCCATATGCCACGATAATTCTTATTACTTCATTAAATGGGGCATCAGGATTTCCTGCAACCATTTCCTGTTCTTGATTTCCTTTTCCTGTTTTGAACCATTCAGCTTGAAAATTAGAATAGCAGGCTTCAAATCCACCCTGTCCCCATCCAATTATGGGTTTATCTTTGATCATTTCCCATGTCACCTGCCACATAAGTATGCGGCCATCAGCAGAGCTCTGCTTATATTTATAAAGCCAAATGAGAGACAGTATAATAATAAGTATCACAATGGAAATAAAAGCTTTTCGAAAAGAGCGACTAAACCTGGCTTTAGTGAATATATTATTCACTTGTTTTAATTTGTAATGTAACTTAAAATGGTAAGAAACATATAAAAGTCCCAATAATCCGCTTAACCATGCGGCTCTTGAATGAGTCAGAGGCAGTACAAGTAATAATATAATTATCACAAACTTGGCAAAATAATTTAATAGCTTTTGCGTACTAACTAATGACCAATAACCAGCTAATATTGACTTAATTAGTTTTGGTTTTCCGTTATCATTACTTTTATCTTTACTATTACTTTTAGTTATTAAATAGAGAGTTACTGCCATCGGAAGTCCACTTACTATAAAACCAGAAAATGGACCCGGATTATGAAAGGTTCCTGTAATATTATACAATGCATGATATGAAGTCAGTATTCCATATAATTGAAGTAAACCAATTATTGATTGAATGGATACAATTATCAAGTAGGTTACAATTATTAGTTCTATTGCTTTTGAATTGTTACTTATATTTCTAAAAAGTAAATATATACCATAGTAAATAACAATATTTAATACATAATTAGGATTAGCATATGGCATTTGACTAAACAATTCTCTCACTACCATCCAAATACATATTGCTGTAACTAATAAATCCAGCATCTTTATATGTATTTCTTTAGTAAAAAGTCCTTTTACCACCAATATTATAATAGAAATAACACTAAAAGCCTGAACCCAAATTGTTTTTGAAACAATAACCCCATTGAACAAACTTTTGTCAATTGCAAAACAACTTGACATTATTAGCACTGCTGCAATTATTGTAAATGCTTTATAGTTAAGGAGCGAAGTTTTATACATGGTTCCAATAGTAATTAAACCTTAGCTATGCATATTATGACTTAATAATGAAATTAAACTTGATCTAAATAAAAACACTCAAATTAAGAGAGTTTTCTTCTACATTAGCAGAAAACGTATTGGCTTCATAAAACCTATCAATATATTTAGCATCATATGTTAAAGTTTCTAAGTGTTTTTATTATTTATCTTTCTTGGTTCTCCATACTACAACACCTAAATCTGACTTCAATACCACAAACAACAAACTAGAAATTACCTGTATTTTTCAACATAAAATATTATTCAAGTTTTAATACACCCTAACAACACACGCATTACTACTCCCTAAACTTCAGAAACTTAATCTATTTTCTACTTTAAGAGTACAGGTGAAACGATTAAAAAAGCTATTTAATTGCTTGAATTATTTACTAACAAATATAATTGGTATGAACGCCATTTTATAGCGTTTATGTATTTATCTACAATAATTTATTTTATTAAAAAAATTCCAACTCCAAGAGATAAGAGTTTATGATAATCCCTAAAAATTTCTTCTTGACATTTGACTTAACTTAATCCTTTCCTCAATCAGTCCTATGGAATTAACAATAAAAACCAATTTGACTAAAAATGATTTCCTCAACAGCTTGAATTTATTAGTTGATATGAACCCAAATTAACGTCAATCCCAAATTGCATTTTTGCTCTCATGCTGAAGCATTATTTTTAATACACTAAATCAATTCATTTGCACAATATTCTAGTACATCAAAACTATTTTTTATTGTATAAGTATTTGAAATTTTAGCGTAAGATATTTCAGCCCCAATTGTTCTTAGTTCTTCTAAATATCTGGTAAAAGTACGATCTGAAATATCTAAAGTCTTCAATATAAATTCTTTCTCTAGACCTGTAGAGTTTTTTAACAATTTACAAAGTCTAGCCATTTTTATAATTTGGTTATTTTGGTACATGGTTAAATTATGTTTTTTAGATCTATTCTTTTTAAAATATTGGTTTTACCTTTAATGCATCTAAAATATTATTTCATGTTTTATCATTAATAAAATCGCTTTTAATAATAAAAACCATCTCACCACTCATAATTTGTGGTAAGAAGAAGAAAAACGTAGCATGCTCTATACCTAAGTTTTATTAAGGGTATCTTTTATATATTTGAAGACATTTTTTTTGATTTTATTATTCATTTGATGATTACGTTTGTAAATAATCTTTTATTTGTAATTTATATTCAATGCTAAATCAACTGCACTTGCTTTCCAGACTTTATAAAATTGGCTAACGGCGTTTTTAAATTTGTTATAATCGGCTTTGGTTTCAAAAACCTGTGTGTCATTCCATAGCACATCCTTATCATGTCCTAATACCCGTGCTTCGGGCCAAAAGAAAACTTGCCCCCATATTAAACGGTTATTGGCATTAATTCCAGGATTTTCTTCTGTCCCATCTCCATTAATGGCTTCAAATTGCTCTTTGCTAAGTAAGTCTGTTGAAGAACAATAAAGGTTTGATTTTATATTGTGGGATTTGCTTGCCATGGTTACATAACCAACTCCTTTACTTTCTCTTTGATGCGCCCAAGACAAACAAACTTCTGCCGGTGACATGTTGTTTTCTTTGGCAATTTGTTGAATTACCTGATTTTGCATATCCGCCTGATGTTCGGCAAACCTGTCGCGACCCGGACGTCGTGGAGAACCTAAGGCCATATAACCAGAAGGCACAACTTTATTATCCAGGAAAAATTTCACCAACTCTTGTTGCTGGAACAATGGGTGAAGCTCCATTTGGTTATATACAGGACGGTTAAAGTCATCGGTATCCCTCAACAACAGCTCCATGGTTTTTTGCGTTTGGTTAGATGTACCAATATTTTTAACCTTGCCGCTTTTCTTCAACTCGGTCATTTTATCCCAAACCTTCATAAAGTCTTCGTGAATATACGGTACAGCATGATCGTTAACAGAATCACCCGAAGCTCCGGGAACATGGAAGTTTGGCCATGGCCAGTGTACCACATACATATCCACATAATCAAGCTGGAGCATCTTTAAGGAATCTTCGCAAGCAGGTATCACTTCCTCCTGTGACATGTGTTTGTTCCACAACTTTGTGGTTACAAACAACTCTTCACGTGTTACCAATCCTTCATCTATCGCTCGTTTAATAGCTCTGCCTACAACATCTTCATTTTGGTAGGCGGTTGCACAATCCAAATGACGATACCCTAAGCGAATGGCTTCGATTACGATATCTTCCATTCTTTCTTTAAGGTCAGGGTTATCGGAATGAAATGTTCCCATGGCTGCTTGTGGCATTAATGTACCATCGGGTAATTGTAATTGACAAACTGTTGTTGGGTCAATAGGTTTTATATCTGTATTAATCATTGTTCTATATTTTATTAGTTATTGTCAATCAATATTGTTTGGTAAAAATTCAATTTCGTATACAATTGAACCTTTGTCTTCTAGCCAGACGGGCTTTTACTTTTTCGCTACAGCTCGAAAAAGTAAACAAAAAGAGCCGCCGCTGACATGAAAAAGCTAAAAATCACTTCTCTTCGCTAAAAGAAAAGAACTCGCTACGCTCAAACAGCTTTTCTTTCTTAACGCTTCGTTTACTGATTTTTTTTAACGCTTTTACATGAAGGCGGAATAGTCACACCAACGTTATATTCATTCATATCATTTAAAATTTTTAATCATAGGTTGTTATCTCTTTGTAATCCGGCATAGCGCCATTTTGGGTGCATACAAACGCAGAAATATCAACTGCTTTTTGATGTAACTGTTTTAATGGTTCTCCTTTGGCTAAACCCATAATCATGACTGCCGTAAATGAATCTCCTGCCCCTACAGTATCTTTTACATCAACTTTAGGAGTTTCCAAATAACTTTTTCCAGAAGAAGTCATCAATAAACTGCCTTCACTGCCTTTGGTAAACGCAAGTAGCTTTAGCTTATAGGCATCAATAAATTTTTGAACCTTTTCCTCTTCGGATTCGCCATGGATATCTAATAAATCGCAAACTACGGGCAACTCGCCTTCGTTAAGCTTCAATACATTACAAAGCTGCAAAGATTCATTAATTATGTCTTTAGTATAATAATCCTGACGCAGGTTGATATCGCAAACAATCAAGGTATCTGAACTACAATCCATCAACATACTTTTAATGGCTTTTCGAGATTCTTTATTTCGTTGGGCTAAACTTCCAAAACAAATAATATCTGCACTTGATACTTCCTGTTTCAATTGGTCCGTATAGGATATATAATCCCACGCTACGTCTTCGTGAATAATATATTCAGGAACACCTTGTTCATTTAATTTAACATCAACTGTACTGGTTGGCTTTTGATTGATTTGAATCAAATCAGATGAAATACCTTTTTCCTTTAAAACCTCCAGTATTTCTTTACCATTCTCATCATCGCCAATAGCACTTATAGATAATCCGTCTGCTCCTTGTTTTTGGGCATGATAAACGAAATTACAAGGTGCTCCTCCTAATTTTTTACCTTCAGGAAGCACATCCCATAACAATTCGCCTATACCTATAACTTTAGGTTTACTTTCCATAGTCAACTGTTTTATAGGTCAATCATGACTTTCATACTCTTATCAGCCTGCGCATCTATGTATTTATAGGCATCCAAATACTCTTCAAAAGGAAAGTGTTTTGTAATTAGCGGTTCAAGATTAATTTTCCCTGTTGATATCATCTCAACGGCCGCTTCATAATCCTCGTGTTTGTACATCATTGAGCCGAACACATTCAGTTCGTGCTCCCCAAGATAATACATATTTACTACCGGATTTTTCGCATATACTCCAAGTATGACAATATCACCTCCCTTTTCTACATTGGCCATTAATGCGTCCAGTGAAGCCTGCACACCTGCAGCTTCCATCCCTATTTGAAAACCCTCATCACCAAAAAACGCTTTTACTCCATCGGCAAAATCTGTCTCTTTTACATTTAAAGTTCCTTCGATACCACACTCTTTAGCTTTTTCAAGACGGTAATCACTAACATCTGTAATTAAAACTTTTTTTGCCCCTCTGGCTTTGGCAAATTGTGCTACCAGGTTACCAATGGTTCCTGCACCTGAAACTACTACATTTTTGCCTTCAACGCCTGTCGTTCTGCTGGTGGAATGTGCACCTACTGCAGCCGGTTCAATCATGGCTCCGTATTCGTAGCTCATTGAATCCGGAAAAATAATTAGCCTGTCTTCCGGCGCAATAAAGAAATCTTGCGCTACACCAGGAGCCTGAAAACCCTGTACTTTTAATTCCTGACATGCATTGTATTGGCCACGTAAACACGGACCACATTTACCACACACCAACTGCGGACGTGCCGTTGCTCTCATTCCGGGCTTTGCCTTTGTTATACCTGCTCCTACCTCAATAATCTCTGCTGAATACTCATGACCCTGAACAACAGGATAAGGTGTTGCAGGATGCTCACCATGGAAAACATGAATATCGGTACCACACACACCAATACGTTGAATCTTTAATAATACTTCGTTTGGTGCTAATTTATTTGGTTTTGGAATATCCTGGAATTCGATAATACCAGGTTTTGTCATTATTGCTTGTCTCATAATTCTTTCCTTTAGAAAATTAAATACAAGATGATCAGTGTTACAATCAGAATACCTGACCACAGTCTGGCATCCTTAATTCCTTGATATTCTCCCTTCATTATCACCGCCATAGGGCTGTCCCATGTGTATTTTTCAATGGTATTTTCGTCTGGTTTATCAGTCAGATAACTAATTACAAAATAGATAACTGAACAAATTACAAATAACCACCATGCTTGCATCATAAAAGGAATTCCCCATCCATTGGAGATAAACATGTATCCACTAATTGGTTCGAAATCGAAACAAAAAGCTACAATTCCTAAAATCAAACCGATAATCAAGGTAAGAAAAGAAGCCTGTTTAGTACCTCGTTTGGAAAAGACACCGAATAAAAATACTACAGCAACCGGAGGTGCAATGGCTGATGCTATCTTGTTAATCGCTTCAAAAATACTTGAGAACTTATCGCCTTGTGTTGACCAAGCCATAGCTAACAACATAACGATAATTGCTGCAATTCGTCCAATTTTAATCTGTTGTTTATCTGAGGTAGTAGAATTAATTCTTTTTACAATATCTACAGCTACTAATGTTGCCGAACTATTTAATGCTGCAGCAATGGTACTCATCAAAGCTGCTAATAATGTGGCTGCCATAACACCCTTAATTCCTACTGGTAATAATTTGCTCATCATTACAGGTAAAGCCATATTGGCGTTATCACCAATAATATCTTTGAACAGTACATAGGCTATTACTCCCGGAAAAACTAATATAAATACAGGTAATATTTTTAGAAAACCTGCGAATATTGGCCCTAATTGAGCATCGGTTTGTGATTTTGCACCCAACACACGTTGAACAATAGTTTGATCGGAACACCAATACCATAAACCTAAAACAGGATAGCCTAACAGGCAGGCGTACCAGGTTAATCCATTGCCACCATTTAAATGACCCAGGCTTTCTTTGGTGTGCATCATATTGAGCTGACCGGGCTTAAGGTTTGCTTTTAGATCAGCTATACTGGTAATTCCCTTGTCGCCTAATGCAAACATGGCAAAACCTGTTAATACAATGGCTCCAATAATTAAAATAACCGATTGAATGGTTTCAGTAACCACCACCGCTTTCAATCCACCAAGAACAGTATAAATGGTTGTTACAATTGAAATAACCAATATTGAGGTTAAAACATTGATTCCAAAAAATGTTTCAAACACAACAGCCCCTGCATACAAGCTCATGCCAATATGCACAAATAGGGCTCCGATGATTGCAATAACAGCAAGAACCGTTCTGGATCTTGAATCGTATCTTTTTTCTAAAAACTCGGGCAATGTAGATATCTTACTTTTAAAATAAAATGGGGCAAAAATTAATCCCAGCATAATTAAAGTTACCGCTGCCAACCACTCGAAATTCCCCCAAACCAATCCTTCGTTATATCCTGATGCTGCCAAACCAACCAAATGAATTGTAGATATATTAGATGCAAATAGTGCTGCTCCTACTAATATCCAGTTCAATCCGCGTCCGGCGAGGAAATAACCATCACTGGTCATTTTTTTATACTTAACCGATAATAATCCGATAATTAATATCCCAATCAGGTAAATGATGATTATGGATGAGTCTATGAAGCTAATTTTTTCGACCATAACTATTTTTTTATCTGGTTAAGATGATGATTTCTTCCTGCCCCGCTATCAATTCTTTCTTTTCTTTCTTGCCTTCTAAATCTATTTCAACTGTTTGTGTTTTATCTGAAACTACAGTCGCATTTACGGATGATGCATCCCATTTCAGCTCTTTTACCAATATTCCACCTCTTAAGCGAATACCTTTAATACTACCCTCTTTCCACTGTTCGGGAAGGGCCGGTAGAAATTTAATGTATCCTGGATCGGCATATACTAAAGCCGAAGAGCACAAATAAGGAAAACCACCGGATATATCCATATTCATGATTTTACCTTGGTCGTGTAATGACGACATGCTGTATGTCCAATAGTTTCTTGACAATAGGTTAATGGCCTCTTGAGTATATTGGCTATTACCAATACGAGTTGCAGCTAAACCGTCCTGAACTACACCAAAAGCCATATCACCACTTCGGTCTTTATAAGGAAGATGATAACCTAAAAACTTCTCGATTCCCTTCACTAATGTTGGATTGTTAATTATTTCTTCAGGTGCATCATCATACAATGGATATAGTTGTGATGCATGACGGTGCCTTAAGTTGTTTTTTAATCCAGGCCATAACCACTCTCTGAAATAACCATCTTCATCCACTTCATATTCTGGTAAGTCTTTAAGTATAGATGCCCACTTTTTTTGTAATGACTCATCTACGCCCAGTTGTTTGGCTACAGTTATTGAGTTATTTAGTAACTGCTTAGCTGCTGCAATTTCCATGGTGGCATTGATGGTTGTCGCTTCTTTACCATTAGCAAAATTCTCAGGCGAATAGGTAGGTATAAAAATGTATTTCCCATTCTTATCCTTTCGGGTCAGAAAATCTTCGTAAAACTCACATGCCTCTCTCATTAAAGGATATGTGCGATTCTTCAAGAATTCCTCATCACCATAATAACGATAATAATCGTAGTAATACAATAAAGTCCATGCAGCACCTGCATGCCAGAATACATGTGGATTCCAGTAACTAAAATCGGTTTGTAAAGGTCCCATAGTTAACTGACCAGGTACGTTAAATCCTCGTGTTCCAAATAATTGTTTTGCATTGGTTCTAAAACCTTCCCAACGCTCATCATGGTATCTGAAATAGGGCTCCATCAGTTCAGGAGTATTTCCCATTAAATTAAATGCTACGGCACATGGTAAGTTACCATTGGTTGTAAAACTACCTTCCCAGTTGGCCGACCAGGTAGCACTCCATAAACCAACTAAGTTAGGAGGATTGAGTCCGGTGCTACAGATGATATTATATCTACCAGCATAAAAGACTCTTTCGATCATCGCCAACGGTGCTTCTTTTGATAGCCCCTTTAATATTTCATTGGGTTGTTGGCGATCATACTCAGGAGCATTAAGAGAAAAATCAACACGTCCCATTAGCTCGCCATGCTTTTTAGAATGAGATGCTAATAAAGCATTATAATCGGCATTTACTCCCTCAATTTGTTTCTTAATCAATTCGTAATTGCTTAAAGATTCCTGTCCTTTAGTAATTGGTTCAACCTTTATCAAAACAAGAATTTCATCAGCATCTTTGATAATAACACTTGAGTCTGTTTCAATGCGTTCTCCTCCCTTTGAAATTACTTTTCCAAATCCTTCAAAACCCAAATTAGGGTTGTATTTGTTGGTGTGTGCAAACAAGGTGCGCATGTACATCAAACCATCTTTAATACTTTTCTCCGATGACTTAACGCCTTCCTTCTGCATTTCTCTTTCCCTATCATTATGAGGTACAAGGCCACTCAAAGATATCTCTGCTGTTTGTTTCCCATCGCCTTTTAATCGGACAACAATTACATCATCTTCTCTTGAAGCAAATGCAGTTCGCTGAAACGTACCTTTAGAATTAGAAACGCTTACATTGGTTTCAGCAGTCATAAAATCAACTGAACGCTGGTATTTTTTAATCTCACCTTCGGATTGTTTAATGTTTAGAATACACGCACCTATATACGGATCACGCCAGTCCATATAGTTTTGTTCCATACGCATTGTATTTACCAACATACCAGCTTCTTTTAGCTTCCCTTGCAGACACAGCTTTTGAATATGCTCCATCTTTGATGTCATCTCAAAAAGCTTATCTCCTTTTTTTCGCGGCAGATAAATACCGGCATGGCTCACATATATATTTTCATCAAAGGGACGTCCGAGAACGATTGCTCCCATTGTACCATTTCCGGTTAACAATCCGTTTTTAAATTCCTTTGGGTTATCTGCCCAGCTAATGCTTGTAAAGCCTTTGTCCGGGGCTTTAAAGTAGTCATCCGTATTTGAGCATCCGCATAAAATTAAGAAGATGCATGCAATGATATAATTTGTAGATTTTTTCATTTCTTTAGTTGTATTTTACTTTATAGATTCTAAAAGCTCTAAGTAGGATTCAAATTTCTGATGCTCTTTGTTCATCTCCTGAAGCATACTAATTACACTATTGTATTGCTCATCAAATTTCGTTAAGATTTCAACCATTTTTAAAGGTTCCCTTTCCAGTTTAATTGCTGTAGCCGCAGCATCTTTTACCACATCGCTTGAATAGTAAGCATCATTCCATTCGTCTTGTTTCCAGAAGTTTCTGCGCTCAGCCAAAAATTTGGAGAACTTGTACATGGAGCTCATCTTTTGAACCATACCACTAAGTAACTTGGTATCACCATCAATAAGTTCTATTTCTATTTTTACAGGTTTTCCCACTGACGCTTTTGGCAGATAAATATGAGTGGTTAACTTCTTAGATTCCAGTCTATAGGCATTCTCACCGCCGTTTTCTGAAAATTCATATTTTGAACCATTTACAACTACCGATTTTGGAAATAATTGATTCACTAAACGTACTTCGTAAAATCTCTCAGTTGGCATTCCTTTGTAGCTTCCCTTTACAGGATCGATATTAACAACCAGTTTGTTGCCTTCTTTTTTAAACGATACAGGAGTAATAGCATATTCTCCGTTTTTAAACCCGTTATCATCTCCGTTATCTTCATAAAAATCCAACTTTCCTGCTTTACCATCAAAAATATTCAGTATTAGCTTTTCTGGAATTTCACCTGCCTTAACATCGTAATCCATTGTAGGAACAATACTTCCTTTTTTGCAGTAAACCGGCATTTCATCATAGGCAAATGCGCTGAATACTTCAGCATCACCTTTTACCTCTTTCCCGGTAAACCATTCTATCCATTCTCCCTCCGGTATCCATGTAGTTTGCTCCACAAAAAGGCTATCTCCTGCAATAGGTTTTGTAACTGGATTAACAATCATATCATCACCAAAGAAGTATTCGTTCTTGTAATCATAAGATCGTTGATCCTCAGGATATTCATAATACATTGGTCGACAAAGAGAAATACCTGTATCATAAGCTTTACGTGCATTGTGATAGATATAAGGTATCAACTCCCTACGCATTTGAATAAGCTGACGTAAGTGAAAGAAATTCTTTGGAGAATACTCCCATATTTTACGCTTGATTGGTGCGTAACAGGTAGCATGTGTTTTTAATATTGGGCTGAAAGTACCATATTGGAACCATCTTACAAATAGTTCTTCAGAGGTTGTTTCCGGCTCATCTCTCTTTCCCATAAATCCACCAACATCATTACCCCAGAATCCCCAACCTACATTGGAGGCAGTACTTGTAAAGTAGGGTTGGTAATCTAAGGACTTCCAGGTGATATAAGTATCTCCTGAAAAACCTATTTGATAACGGTGATTACCTAAACCTCCCCAACGATGGTAAATCAACGGACGCTTGTCTTGACGTTCCATATCAGAATAATGAACGTAATTCAAATAGAAAGTAGGATTAACACCTTCTATGGATGTATTATTCCATTGTTGCCAATCCAACCACCAAAAATCAACTCCATCTTTTTCCATTGGATGAAGGGCTTGCTCAAAATAGTGTTTAGCAAATTTCTTGTCTACAATATCAAACTGAACTGGCTCTCCTTTTTTTGCGTTTACCCCCATTTTTTCCGCCATCACTTCGTAAACATCCTCGTGTGGATGAATACCTGCAGCAGGGTGCAGATTCAAACATGTTTTTAATCCATGTTCCTCAGCCCAGTCCTGAAACTTTGCTGGATCTGGAAAATAGTTTTTATTCCAAGAAAAACCTGTCCAACCATACAATTGATCGTTTTTATCTTTGGCTCTTTTACCATCCTTAAAAAATTCTTTTAAACCGGTTGCATGCCAATCCATATCCATCACCAACACATCCAGCGGAATGTTTAACGATTCGAACTGTCCTACCATTTCTTTGTACTCAGCTTCGGTAAAAGGATGCCAACGCGAAAACCAATATCCAAAAATATAACGTGGTGGTAGTGCTATTTTTCCTGCTACAGAGGTAAAATCAGCAAGTGCTTGTTTGTAGTCTTTTCCATAAGCAAAGAAATAGAAATCCTGATTTTCCTTTTGTTTTCTTTCTTCTACCCATGCCCATTCCGAATCATCAAATACCGGTTTGCCCGAATCATCGATTAAGGTCCAACCATCACGGGATAAAACACCTTTTTCAAGTTCTATTCTTGATTTGCTATAAACACTCGAATCTCCGTCAATACCGTCTAGGGTACGCGTTGTTCCTAATAGGTTGCCCTTGTTTTCCATTCCAGGCTTCCAGGTAGTTTCTTTACCAGAAGCATTCAAAGTAATAGATAAATTCTCAGCTGTAAATGCACCTGTACCTACCTTATAATTTAGGATTAGTTTATCGGTAGTAATCGTTAAAGTTCCATTTTTGGTTGATTGATCATAATTTGGAACGGGTAAATTTCGGTTGACAAAAACCAATGATGGCTGATCAGTAAATTTTCGCTTTTTACTCCATTCTATTCGTATTAAACCAGATGTTAATACTGTAAATCTGGCTTTACCTGATGTTATCACTGCTTCAGGATTAGGTTTAGGATTATATCCCTGTGCTATCGCATTGATCCCTGTTAAAATCAATACAATAGCTAATATTTTTAGTCTCGTTAAATTCATTGTGATATCTTTATCTTTAACAAAGAGGTTATTCTTTTATCTGTAGTAACATCCATTTATCATCCAATACCCCTTCCATAATATTCTGAATACAAAGGTTCCAACTGATAAACCCAACAAACTTGCCATTTTCATCCACATGATCCGCCGATGGAGCTAATGGAGCACCAGTATCTGCATGGTAGTTTTCGTGCATAATTCCCCATTCCTTAATATCATTTACCAATAATTCCCCCAATGCTTGAGCTAACCAGGCTACTTCTTTTTCGTAACCATAGTTTTTTAAACCTATAGAGAAAATATAGTTGGCTATTGGCCAAACTGGTCCTTGCCAGTTGGAGAATGGAATGATAACATTCTTGTTATTATAATCAACATCCATTGCGGAAAGAGATCTAAAACCATATTTAGCCTTCATGCAGTCAGGATTTGTCAAATGAGCTTCAATAGTTTTTTTACCATGTTCTTTTGATGCAATGTTATACATTAAAGGAATAAAGCTTGAGTAACTTATTCTTTTGTATTGTTTTTTGCTATCAATATCAACGTTGTAGTAAACTTTATCTTCCTCATTCCAAAGGTGTTTATTGATATTTGCCTTTAATGTTTCAGCAGCTTTTTTAAATTGAGCGGCATCTTCTGTTTTACCTAACTTTTTAGCTATGACCGATTGAGCCAATAATTCACCATACTGAAAAGCACTGGCATCAGCACATACAAATGAACGTGAGTCTTCTTTAAAGTAGTTCATCGCTGGATTATTGTCGGCACCACTTTGCATGGCAATTTCCCAATAATACAATCCGAACTCCTCGTTGAATTGTGTTTTTTCACGATATTCTAATATTTTAGAGATTCTATCATAATAAGGTTCAATCCATGAGTAATCACTTACTGCCTCAGAATAATGGTAAATTCCCTGAGAAAGGAATGGCTTCATAGCAAACTTTCCAAAAATCTTTCTTTGTCCTTTGGTGGTCATCCCTCCTGAAACATAGCCTTCTTCATCAATATTCTCCATATAAGTTAAAGCCCAGTATTTCATGAACTCAGGTTGTCCTTTACTAATAAAATGGTTGGCCATAAAGAAAGCATCCCAATCCCAAAGCTGACTGTAAAATCCGGCAGGAATTAAATATGGATACTTTAAATATCCTTCGGGTTGTTTGATAACCTGAGGCCTTAAACGGTCGTATTGTTTTGAAAGCTCGTTATAGGTTTGCTCCAATTTAGCCATATCAATTTCTGTTTGAACATTTTGATTAACATCTTTGCTTTCATTTTTCTCTACACTATTGCATGACGAAAACAAAACGATTAAAATAATTATACCTAGATTTTTCATAATTTTTCGCTCTCTAAATATTAGTTTAAAATGGCTACAAAACCACCTTCCTTATTCATTCTTAATTTTAACTTATCTTCTTTATTAACTATTTGATTGAATATTTTGTAATCCTCAGCAAACTTATCGGAGTTAATACCATCTTGCATAATTTGTGCTTTGTATTCGGCTTTATCTAAAAACGACAAATCAATATCAAATTCTCTACTCTCATGATTTGTCAAGCCAGCTAAAAACCATTTTTCACCTTTTCGACGGGCAAGAACCAAATACTCTCCAACTTTTGCTTCAAGTACTTTTGTTTCATCCCATGTGTTTGGAATTTGCGTTAAGAAATTGGTTGTTTCCTGTTCCCTTTCGTAATTAGAAGGGCTGTCGGCAAACATTTGTATGCCACTTTCATACACAACAAATAAGGAAATTTGGTGACATCTAGTACCCTGGCTCGAAGGGCGGTTGAAATTCCATTTAAATTCTTCTGAATGAAAATTGCGCATTGCACCAGGTGTATAATCCATTGGTCCGCAAACCATTCTAATAAATGGTAACTCTAAATTAAATTCTACTGTATTTTGTTTACTCCATTTGCTTTCTTCTAAACCTCCTACTCCCTCATAAGAAACTATATTAGGATATGAGCGACGTAAACCTGTTGGTTTAAATGCTCCATGAAAGTCTATCAATAACTTGCGTTTGTAGGTTTCCTTCGCAGCCTTTTCGTAAAAGTTAACCATCCATTGATCGGCTCTATCCATAAAATCAACCTTTACTCCAACAGCTCCCCACTCAACAAATTTGTCTAATACTTCCCATTGTGTATTTAGAGCGCGCCAGGTTGCCCAAAGAATGATCCCCACTCCTTTTTCTTTTCCATAATCAATTAAGTATTGCAGATCGGTCTCCGGATTTGGTTTGGTTAAGTCGGTAGTTGAAACAGACCATCCTTCATCCAGGATGATGTATTCCAGTCCATTTTTTGCAGCAAAATCAATGTAATATTTCCATGTTTTAGTGTTTAGTCCTGATTCAAAATCAACACCGTAAAGATTGGATGCATTCCACCAGTCCCAAGCTACTCTACCCGGTTTTACCCATGAGTTATCCTTTTCTTTATTTTCTCTAGACAAGCAATAGATAAGATCTGACTCAATTAATTGTCCGTCGTTTTCGGTTAATAGGAAAACTCGCCACGGAAAACTTCTGTTACCTCTGGTTTTGGCAACATATTCAGCCTCTTTGGTAATTCTACTTCTTCTATCGCCATATAATTCGGTTTCAATAGGATAAGGAGGGAAAGTTGCCCTTAACTGATTCTTTCCCTCCCCCTTTTGCAAAAACATATGAGGAAAATCGTAATGATCGGCTTCTGAAATAAATATTTTATTACCATTCTTATCACCTAAGAGGTAAGGAAGATATGAATACATACTATCGGGAAATTGCGAAATGGTTACCTGAGTATACTCCTCCTGATAACAGCCTTGATAGGTTTTGTATAAAGAAGCCCAACTATTGTAATCATCAGAAAATGTTAGTTCAAGCTTTTCGTTTACTTTTACTTCTCTTTTTATGTTGGTTACATAACGATAGGCAACTCCATCATTATACACCCTAAACTCAACTCTACCCTTGGAGCCATAGTCTATTATACCTTCTGTATAATTATTAACTGCTTTATTGTTTTTGTAGGCTGGAAATATTGATGTTGAATCCTCAATATTTTTAAGTTTTATTTTGGGATTAGGATTGGTGTAAATTCTTTTTTGGTCGAACAACAAATCCAGCGTAGCATTTTTTATTAATTCAGTATCATTTATTTCTACTGAAAATTTTAGTTTTTCTCCTGTAGATATAATGAGCTTAATCTTTTGATTAGGAGACGTAATAATCTCGTTTGATTTTGCATGAATGCAACTGAACATCAAGGTAATAATTACCAACAAGTATTTCATAAACATATTAATTTATCTTTCATGTATTATATCACTGCCTTAAGGCAGACTCGTTTTATCCTTTCTCTATTAATTCTTTTCGCTTTCAGATAATACAAAGCTTAACGTAAATTCTTCAGAGTGATTTTTAATCTTTGCATTCTGAATTTCATAAATGGGCATCCACTTATAATAAAGTTCCTTGTTATATTCTAACTCTACAAGCATATTGAAGTACATATTGTTACTACCACCTTCATCAAACGGTGTATTGTAATCAATAATCATTGGATTATTCTTTTCTAAATCAAAGAAGAATTCACCTTTGGAGTTTAAGGTTTCAACTAGAATAGGCTCAGGTATAACTGAGTAGGAATACCATTTGACTGGGTAAAACTTTATTTGGCAACCATCAATACTTTTACCTTTAATATCAGTTGCTAAAACCCTAATGTGTTTTGGGAATAAATCTTTTAGCTGAGGAGGATTAGCTGAATCTGCACTTTGATTGATAATGGCAATGCTATGATCGTCCCATTGAGTTGCACCATAACAAATGTTCATAACACTTTCAGGCCCTTTAAACTCTTCATGATTCACCGGATTCTTATCCTTGCTAACTTTACAAGCATAAATATCCATTGCGCCTCTAGCATGTCCAAATTCATGGGCAATACCATCAACCGCTTTTGTGGCAAACGGCCCCCCATCCTGCTCCATTCCCCAGGCATGATAAATAGCCCTGTGAGGTGTTCCATAGTACCCACCCCCAGTATCGTAGCCATTCACTACTATATGTATTAGATGATTGGGGTGAGGTTTGAAGCACCTTTCCCGAGCTTTTTTGTTATTAGCAGTAAAAATATATACCGAGTCAGGAATAAACTTAAACTGGCCTTTAAACACCCCTGGTGCATTAAACCTATGATTTACTGTATCAAAAACAGTTTTCATAATCTCTTTTAATGCGTTTACATCACCATATTCTTTGGCAGTTCTCGATTCAACACCAATTAATACTTTAAACTCCCAAGTTTCCTTATCTTGAGAAAAAATATGGCTGGTTTGAAAGCCTACTAAAATTAAAACTAAGAATGCTATTTTATTAAAATTCATCTTTTATCAATTATTAGAAAACTGTACGCTGATATATCTCTATAGCTAAGAAACTGTTTAAGTTTTATCCTTCGGTTTATTTTGGCGACTTAAGCCCTCATATTTCTGCAAAATTTCTTTAAATAGCGATGCTATTCGCATCAATTTTGTCTCATCTGAGAACTTAATTCTCTCAAAATAACTCACAAAAACAAAATTTAAACAGTTTCTAATATTGTTTGACACTTTTTTGCTATTTGTTTTGTAACTGTTTCGGAGAAAAATCATTCCCCGAAACAGCTCACTTAAAATTTAATTTAGCACTGATGAGTGCTTGCTTTATTTCACAAAAACCTTATCAATTTTTAATAATTTTATACCACTGTATACTTTAACAAAGTACAATCCGGCACTTCCAATTTCGTTTTTATTTATTTCTAATTTAGTCTTAAAGCCTGATTTATACACCATTCTGCCGCTAACACTAAATACCTCAACAGTTGCATCTTCTTCAAGGTTAGAATCAATTATCATTACATCTTCAACCGGGTTAGGATAAACTTTAATGTCATCTAAAGTTTCTTGCTCAGATTCTGAATTATTAATTGATATAGCTCTTAAAGAACCTGATTCAACTAACCTAACATTCCTGAAATATGAATTATTACCAGAACCATTGTCGTGATCATTGGCAAAAACTAGATACATGTTAGAACCAGTATAATGATTACCTACAGGTATTTGATAAGAAACATAGCTCCCTGAAGAACTATAATTATTATAATCATTAATACCATATGGTTGAGATCCGTATAATCTAAAAATTCGGTTACTAGACAAACTATTATCTTCATCCAAACCAATACCATGAATCTCTCCTTGGTTATTACTCATAAATTCGAACTCCAGCACAGTACTACTGCTTACATTGTAGGTATTTTGAGTGCGTTTCCAAGTGTTGTTTTCGAGCAATAAGGTGCTTCCTCCATCTTGAATACTATAAGTCCCATCGCTATCTTGATTTGAAAAAGAAACTATAGACACTGAATTAAAATCGATATTGTTACCTGAAGAAGTATTAGATGAAACTTCCAACGATGAGATATCATTATTCCAAGATGTCCCGTCACTTCTTCCATTTGTATTGTTTAGGGTAGTTACACTCGAAGTACATTCCCAAGAATATCCTTGGTAATTATTATGCTGATAAACTGTTACTTTATAACCTGAAGACACCTCTATGGATGATATTTGATCGTTTCCAATTCCCAAATTATTGAGATCTTCCATAGTGTAGCTTCCTACCTCCAATCCAAATTTTCTTCCTAAATGATTCTCATCTGCATATAATTGCACAACACCAGGGTTTGTCTTATCAACTCTAATTGATGTGATGTCATCGTTCCAATTTGATCCATCGCCACGGTTATTAGTAAAATTGATTAAACAACTTGCATCTGATGTAAAAGTATTAGAATAACCTGTAAAATTATCGTGCTGATAAACAGTTACCTGGTATCCTGATTGAAGAGTTATAGATGAAGCATCATCATTTGTGAGCCCCCTGGATTCTATCCAACTCATATTATAATTTCCGGCCTCAAAACCAGTCATGTATCCACTATAGTCACAGTTTTGAAATATCCTTACAGGACCATCGCTACCTCCTTGTAAACCTTCAAAAAATCCTGTACACCTAGAACTGGTGGCTAATGTATTTTTATCTGAATCAATAAATGTACAATTTGGATAATTATATAAACTAGCCGACATTACACTGGGAGCGGTTGTATGATCAGGTAAATCAAAACAATGCCCCAGCTCATGAGCAAATCCCCCGTGCCATCTAGGTACCGGTTCATGAGATTGCCCCAGTAAGCCATTTATATCCTGGTTATCAACAACCGCATAACCATAATTAGCAGCACCACTTCCATTAGGGGGTTTAGTACAACTTACATATATAAATATCCGGTAATTAGGATCCCATTGATCCTGGGTTCCAAGCTTATCTCTCACTTCTTGTCTGGCATTAGACCACCAATACCAGTCCGATCCCCATGGTCCTGCAGGTGTATTAACGTACCAGTCTGCATTATGGTCTCCATTAATTACTTCCACAACCGGATTATTTAATGTGAAGGTCAATCCATCATTATGTTGAGCCCACCACTTCCTAACCGATTCAGCTGCGGAAGTTATTGAGTCTACAATTTCCTGACTATAGCTTACATCTGTGGGTTTTAACCAAACTACCCTTACCGATTTGTTGACCTGGGCATTTAAATGCTTTAGTGGGGTAAGAAAGAAAAACACGATAATCAAACAAAAAACTTGTGTTGTTTTTTTCATAATTAGATTTTTAATTGTTAGACATAATCATAAACCCTACCTACCAAAGCTCGTATTAATACAAACTAATGGTAAGCAAGTTTTACTTGATTTGTGTAGCTTATCTATTGTTTTTCCAAATCACTATAAGACTCAAGCATAACACTTATATGCAATAACCAGATAATAGAAGAATAGAATTATTTATATTTTATTTTCAACTATAATAACTCTACTTTAATCTTGAGGGAAAGGCCCTCCTGGTTTAAATTCATATTCGTTACGAACTGGCCCCCAGTTATACATACCATTTCTTCCAAATCCTAAATTAGTATTAGGTGCAGAACTATAGTTTTGCCATCCTACTGAATTCAAATTGCGTATATTGCCGGTAGTCAAGTCAGCCATCCATTGAAAATAATTTTGAGTTTTAGAACCTCCATTATCATCATTTCCCATATACCCAAATGCAGGCTGACCATGTAATTCTATGTCAGTTCCATCCGGAGCTGCACCTCTTTTACAGGAGCCACTTCTTTTACCATCACCCCAATATTGCAGTTCTAAGCCGTGAATAGATTCATGCCAGGTACCAACATGCCAATCATTTTTGCCCAATCCCATTAAGGTATATTGTGAACGTGTAATATTGTCTCTCATGTAACCCCCACCACCATACATTGCATGAGGTTTATAGTCTCCATCCATTTTAAAGAATACATGGATATTATCGAACCACCCCGTCTGATTTCCAATATAGGTATCCATTTCTCTGGTTAAATCGTTACTTTCTATCCACTCGTAACTTTTTCGGTTATTATCCCAGTATAAATCAGATAAAGGGAAACGATCATCAAGTGTAACAACAGCAAAATTAAAGCCTATTTCTCCACCAGTATATTCTGCAGTAAAGGCTTCAAAACCTTTCATGAATTCAACTAGATCTTTTACTTCATTTTGCGACATTGAGCATTGTATTCTAGGGTGACCTCTTTCTGTATTCGCAGGAATATCAACTTTTTCATATATTAACACCAACCATGTGAATACGATTTTAGGATTTTCCAGTTGAGATGGAATTAGGTAATCATAAATAGAAGCTTCTCCCGGAATTACTTCAATGGTTTTTACCCTTGAAACTCCATCTAATTCTGCAGTAACCTCAATTGTTCCTTCACTTAAAGCTTTTAATTTGGTAGAAAGTGAGAAATTAACAGTTAATTCTCCTTTTTCTGTTACAGACCAGTTAACAGACTTATCCATTGCTTTCCCAAATTGATCTAAGACTTCTGCTTGCAAAGTCACTTCATCATTTACATTCAACTCATCATAGTTGGTCACTATATTGATTGATGTTACCTTCGGAATTTCCTGTTTAGTTTCTTCGCTTTCGCACGAAATCATAAAAATAAAGCCCATCAATAATATAAGCCCATTGTAAATTCCTTGTTTTTTCAAAAATATTTTCATTCGTTTAATTTTATTAACAACCAACACATAATGTAATTTCACATCTAGTCTTGAGGGAACGGTCCTCCTGGTTTAAAATCATACTCATACCTTACTGGTCCCAAGGTATACATCCCGTTTTTGCCAAAACCTAAATTTGTATTTGAACCTGAATCATAGTTTTCCCAACCTATTGAAGTTAAATCTCTAATATTTCCCGTAGTTAAATCTGCCATCCAATGAAAATAATTCTCAGATTCTCCTCTACCATATCCCTTATTTCCAACATACCCAAAAGCAGGTTGTCCATGTAGTGATATTTTATTACCATCAGGCCCATTACCTCTTTGACAGGTTCCACTTCTTTTAGAGTCGTACCAATACTGTTTTTCCAATCCATGGATCCATTCATGCCATGTTCCAACACGCATTTCGTGCGTATTTATATCTCCCCAGTGATGGAATTGCCCCCTGGTAATATTGTCACGCATGTAGTCTCCTCCACCCCAACCACCAGCGGTTGGTCCCCAATCTGTCGCTGCGTAATAAACATTTATGTGATCAAACCAACCATTCTGACTTCCAACATAAATATCCATCTCCCTTTTAATATCATTGCCCTCTACCCATTCATATTTTTTCTTGTTATTATCCCAATAAAAGTCACTTAAAGGACTTTGTTCGTCTAAAACAACAACTGCCATATTAAAACCTATCTCACCTCCTGTGTATTCAGCAGTAAACTCCTCAAATTTTCTCATTTCCTCAACATAAGCTTCAACTGCAGCATCGGGAAGTGTTTTTTCAATCCTTCCATGTCCCCTTGCTGAATTTGCAGGAATATCTATCTTTTTATAAATTAGTGTCAACCATGTAAATACAATCTTTGGATTTTCCAATTGAGATGGAAATAGGTAGTCGTAAATAGAAGCTTCTTCTGGAAGTACTTCAAAAGTTTTTGTGGTTATAATTCCATCTAATTCGGCTGTTACTTCAATGGTACCCTCGCTTAATGCTGTTAACCTGGTAGAAAGTGAAAAATTAACAGTCAATTCTCCATTTTCTGTAACCAGCCAGTTAACCGACTTTTCCATAACTTCTCCAAATTGATCCAGAACCTCAGCTTTTATAGTAATTTCATCATTTACATAAAACTCATCAAAACTGGTTTTAATATTGATTGTTGTTACTTTGGGTTTTTCTACATCTTCTGAATCTCCACCGCAAGACAACAATATACTTATGCTTAGTAAAAGACTGGCTAACTTGGCGAATCGAATGAGTGCTATGCTATTCATAAATTAAATTTAAAAGTATTCTCTGAAATAGCTTATTCCAGAGAATACATTAACTACCAACTTATTGATTATATAATTCTGTTACTTTAGATCCAGATAAGGCACTGTTATATATTTTTAAATCATCTACTAAACCTTTAAATGGAGTACCAGCTTGCGAACCAGAAGTACCATATCCAATTTTCACTACAAAATCTTCCACTGGAGCAGCTCCTGTCCAACCTCCATCCCAATATTCTCCCCAAGTTGGTTTAATAATACTATTTTCATTAGAAACTACTTCTGTACCATCTATATAAATTTTTATTTCGGCCTTATCAGGCTCTTCATCTGAATAATCAATTGTTGTAACTAAATGATGCCAACTATCATCTGCAATATTAACCGAGCCTGCTGCTCCACCTTCCCAACCTATGTCATAATTAACTGCATCTGCAGTATATCTAAAGGTTAAGCCACCCGGCAACCAAGGATCATTTGAAACATCTCCAGTAAATCTGCTCATTGTCCATAGTGCATTTTGCCCTCCAGCATCAGTTGATGTTTTAAACCAATAGGATACTGAATAATCTTTACCTGCATTTACATAGTCATTTTTATCCAAGATCAGGTAATCTGTTCCGTCAAAGCTTAAAGCTCCATTACCTTTTATTGCATTAGCAGAATAAGTTCCCTTAGCCGTAACTCCTAACCCCGACCAGTTTGCATACTTATCTGATTCATAATCAAATGAAAAATAAATATAATCTAAACTAGATTGTTCAACTACATTTAACTCAATCTCCTCAATAATTCCTCCCAAATTAACTGTTACCTTTTTACTTTCCAGATCAACAACTTTAAGCAGTGCTGTATTATCAACCTGATTTGAAATACTTATTGAGCTTTCGCTAGATAATTCCATTATACTCCAATCAACATCAGCCCCTCCTATTTTTCCATCTGTTGGCAATAAGTTTACATGTAATACAATTGATCCATCTAATGCAACATTACCTGCTGATAAACTTATTGTTTGCACTGTACTTAAAGTTAACGTCCCTGAAAAATCACCTGAGGTAATTAAAAAAGTAGTTTCAGCCTTTTCTACATCGGTTGTAAATTCTACAGAGTTTCCTTCGGCACCACTTAATGCACCTTGCCCAGATTCTATTTCCCATTCTACAGGCATATTAGGCTCCTCAACTCTACCATCACCATAAATAAATTCAGCTGTTAAGGTGATCGTTTCCTTCTGAAAAACAGTTTCTTTTTCAGGTTTTATTCTAATCCTTGCCAAGGTGTTATCACCATAGCTTTTTAAGTCTTCTTCTTCAAAACAAGAAGTAAGAACAAGACTTATCAATAAGATATATACTATATTTTTATACATAATCTAAAAATTTATAGATCAGGTTAACCTTTAAAGGCCAACCTGACCTTGAGGTATTAACTCATTTATTTTGTATTATCAAATAACCTGAATGCCCAATCATTGGTTAGTGCAGTGTCAAACACTTTTATATCGTCAATAACTCCACTAAACGGTGCAGCTACCTCACTGTCATTGGTGGCAGAAATACCAAACTTGAGTACAAAATTATCTACAACTGCTGCTGCCGCTCCACCGGGACCACCGTTAAAATGACCTCCCCAAGTTGGGTATAAAACATTAGACGAATTGGAAAATACTTTTGTACCGTCAATAAATACAGTAATCGTAGCTACCGTTTCTGAGGTATAATCTACTGTTGTTAATAATTGATGCCATAATCCATCGCTTACTCCAACAGATCCTGAGGAGCCTCCTTCCCAGCCTATATCATAATTAACGCTACTGTCATTATACCTTATAGCTAATCCTCCAGGCTTCCATTGGTCATCTCCCATTATTCCTGACCAATCCGACATGGTCCATAAAGCACTGTTATTTCCATTAACCTGAGTAGTTTTAAACCAGAACGACACAGAGTAATCTTTTGAAGGATTAATACTTTCACTCTTATCCAAAACAAAATATTGTGCACCTTCAAATAAAATTGCTCCACTTCCTACTTTAGCGTCTGTAGTATGAGTAACATTAGTTTGTGCATTAATTCCATCCCCATTTGCATCTAAATCATCTGGGTTTTCGAAATCATAATGCACAATTCTCATATCTTCCTCTGTTTTTAGATTAACCTCCCATACTTTATTAAAAGAAGTATTGCCATCAACAACTGCACTTGTTAAAACCTCAGTAATTGGTAAAAAAGTGTATTTTTTGGTTCCATCTCTTTCTACTTCGAGAAAAAGATTAGGATAAACCTCATTGGCTCCTCCTTCAAAAGGATTGCCATTGGCAGCGATATTTATTTTTCCATTTTCGTCTGTTGTTCCCTCAAAAACAGGACCTTCCGAAACCAATCCAGTTCTATTTAAAATCGGATAAGCTGTTATCTTAACACCCGAAAAAGCAATACCTTCAATAACTTCATTAGTTTCTTCATCCACAGTATCCTCTTCCTTTATTAAAAGTTCTATTGTAGATGGAATATAATCTAAATAATTCACTGGTGCTCCATCACCAGATGCTCTTACCAAAGCAACTGTTAAATCATCCCAGGAATCGCCCAACAAAAAAGGATTCATTAAGCTTCTTGGTGCAACATACTCTTCTGCCGCAATAGTGTTGTTTTGAACCAGAACATCACCATTGCCATATTCTACTGCACCACGAGACAGAGCCATAGCATATGTAAAATAACCAATTCCCGTTTGTGAAATAACGTTACTTAGTTCCACCGTTTTATTTGATAAAACAACTAAATTATTTTCTCTGTAAAATCCATCCGGAATATCATCATCTATAGAAGCAGCATTATATATAAACTTAATATCAGTAGAATGTGAAGTATTTAGCTGACCTTCTGATTTTCCTTCAAACACAAAGAAATCCTCTACAAAGAAGTGCATTTCATTAAATTCACCAGCGCTGTTAAATGCTCTGCTCACCGAACCAAAGTTAGTATACATCATTAATCTAACCTTCTCTTCGCCTCCAAGCTGATCAACACTTGCTTTATCAAAACCTACAGACACCGTAAAAACGTTTCCTGTAGCAGGTTTATCTGGTCTATAAATGTCTTCATCATCAGAACATGACCAAATAACGCCTAGTATTAAAATTGCTAATATTTTATTTTTCATTATTCAAATGTTTTAAATAGAAAACTACCTGTTATCTGTATAACCATCGTTCTGATCCAAATTAGGATTTAGATTTAATTCACTAAAGACGAAAGGCCACAGAGAGAAATGGTTTTTCCAAGTAATGGTTATATTTACAGGATCTGTAAGAGATTGAATTGTTTCTCCTAAAATACCCCAGCGCAACAGATCAAATCTGCGCTGACCTTCAAAAGCCAGCTCTACATTTCGTTCGTACATAATTAAATCCATTTTATCGGTATCTGACATACCTGAAACATCAACATTACCCATGCCCACACGGTCGCGAATTAACTTAATGGTTTGATCATATACTTCCTGATTAAATTGTCCTAACTTGTGCTTGGCCTCTGCAAACATCAACAAAACATCTGCGTACCGCAGGTGAATCATACTTTGCTCGCTTGTTCCTCCAATATGAATTGAATTTTCATCTGTAAGGTTTCTATCAAAGTATTTTTTGATGTACCAACCTGTTTGAGTAGGTTCATATTGTACTAAATTCCCACTAGCGTCATACCAATCATGATCTTCGGGATAAATACTTAATTCAAAACGAGGGTCGCGATTTTGGTAATTGCTTGCATCTAGCGGTGAAACACCTACAGGGAGCCCATCTGACATTAGGTAACTATCAACAAATTCTTGACGAGGTGTACCCCCAGAAGAGTGCACCAAGGTTCTTGTAAGACTATGTGCTCTTTCGGGAAATTGGTATTCTGAAGCAAAGATAATTTCTTTACTACCAGCTTGCCCTTCTTTAATAAACAGGTTGAAATAATCAGGATCTAATCCAAAAACTCCAGAATTAATAACCATTTCAGCAACATCAGCTGCTTGCTGCCATTGTCCATTGGCCAAGTGAATTTTTGCTTTTAATGCCAAAGCAGCTCCTTTATTAATATACCCATTGTAACTTTGGGTAGGAAGTGCTTCTATGGCAAGATCCAATTCTCCAAGTATATATTCAACTATTTCAGACTTTGGTGATTGTTTGATTTTATGACCTTCGATGGTTTCTATCTTTTCTCTATAAAGCGGAACTCCTCCATAAGCTTCTGTTAAATAAAAATAATTGAACGCTTTAATAAATCTAGCATCAGCCAGGTAGTGCTCTTTTGTTAAGTCTGAAAATAAATCATCGGCCATTCGATTTATATTGGCAATATGGTCGTTAGCAGCAGCAATGGCCCAAAAGCCGCCTGCATACAAGCTATATATAACACCTCCTGTTTCAGGAGCAACAATTCCCCTGTTAATAGAAGCTGCAGCCCCCCAATTGTACTGAGCGTGCAATTGATCTACGGTAGCATCTAGTTGATATCTATTATCGGTAAACAAACTACTGAATGTAGAATAAAGACCAATGCGCGATTCCTGAGCAGCTTTTTCATTAATAAAATAACCTTCTGCCGACGCCTCAAAATTAGGATGTTTTTCAAGGTAATCTTCGCATGAAAAAAATATCCCAAAAATCAGCAATATGAATATATTTTGCTTTTTCATTGTCTATTATTTTTAAAAAGTTAAAGATGCACCAACTGAATAGGTTCTTAATTGTGGGAATTGATTTTGAGTAGTTTCATTAGAATACTTTTCTGGGTCGTAATTTTCAAAATCAGTGAATGTTAACAAATTATCTCCTGATACATACACCCTCATTTTATTAATTCCTATAGTATTGCATAAGCTTGTTGGAAGGTTATAACCAATCTGCAAATTTTTAAGCCTTAAATAAGATGAATTGCGCAAATGATAATCATTTGTTGCTCCATTTACAGGAGGATAAGAGTAAATATGTGCCAAATTGTAAAGAGCAGGCATCTTATTTGTCGAACCTTCTCCGTCCCAAGCATTTCTCCACGACTTTGTAACAGTACCTCCTTGCATAAATGGCTCAAAACCAATCCATGAAGACCAAGATTTTTTTCCAGCTATACCTTGCCAGAACGAACTTAGATCTAAGTTTTTCCATTCCATATTTATATTAAATGAGTATGAGAATTTAGGGTGGTAACCTGATACAAATACCCGATCACCAGTTTCTGGTTCAACAGTAATTTCACCGTCTTTATTTACATCCCTAAAAATTAAATCACCCGGCTGTGTTCGAGATATGGTTGTACCATAGGATGGTAAATTATCTACCTGTTGCTGATTTTGATAAATCCCAATCCAATCCAACATGTAATATTCCTTTATTGGATGCCCTTTAACTTCTGACGTCCTGCCCCAACTGTTTTCTAAAACTTTAGTGATTTTATTTCTATAATGATCATATGTAAAATCTACGTTATATTTAAAATCTCCAATTCTATTTGCATGTCTCAAAACCAATTCTACACCTCTATTCTCCATATTTCTAAAGTTCTCGAAAGGAGCAGCTTTACCTACACTTGCCGGTATTTGAGCCAAGGCATGCCCTCCAATGGTTTCTTTTTTATATATATCCAGTTCAAAACCAAACAAGCCTCTAAGCATAGAATAGTCAATTCCTAAATTGTAACTTCTTACTTTTTCCCACACAAGGGAAGGGTTTGATAATGTTGTATTTACAACCCCAGTTTCTAATGAATTTCCTATTGGATAAGATGTATTAACAAGTAACTCCTGATAGGGATAATGATCAGGTCGCCCACCCCTATAGAAAGAATTTACATTACCTAACTCACCAATAGAAGCGCGAATTTTAAAATTTTCAATCCAACTTACATTTTCCATAAACCCTTCCTCCGAAACTCTCCATCCAACAGATAAACTAGGAAATAAATCCCATCGATAATCCTTTGCAATTTTTGAACTACCATCGTACCTTAAGTTTCCTTCAACCAGATATTTTCCCTTATAGTCATAACTCAACCTGCCAAAGAACGATTGTAGCGACCATGATTCGGTTTGACCAGAAACAACTTGATCTTCTTCTGAACCAGCGTTTATATCTGTTGTAGTTGAGGAAGAATAATCGGGACGACGAATATAATAGGTATCATAATTCATTTCAAGTTGCTCATACCCCGCAAGCACATTAAAATTATGATTTTCATTCAACGATTTTTCATATGTCATTATAGAGTTTACTTGTATATTCGAACTCCTCCAATCCTGATGATAAACCCCAACGGCAAAGGGCTCGAAACTACGATAATATTCATTGGTTGAGAATGTGTGCCCACCCATATGTTCATACATATGTTCCTTTTCTGTGCGATCATAACGCCAAGATGCGGTAGTTTTCCAAGAAAAACCTCTAAATGGGTGAATTTTTATATAAGCTTGTGGGGTTATTTCATATTTATCTTCTCTGGTGTAGCCAGGGTTATCGACAACTGCTTGTGGGTTACGATTTCTCCATATTTCAGTTAAGTCGCTATATGAATGGTTACCTGAACCATCTGACAGGTATGGTGTCATAGTAGGCGGCATTGTATATGCATATAGCATTTGCTCGTATATACTCTCATTAGTAGGCTCCCATATATCTCGGTAAACAAACCCAGTATTAAATCCTACCGAAAGTAAATCATTTACTTCTGCATCAAGCTTAAACCTGGTGGAATATACCTTTGACCCATACCCTTCCATAATACCTTCCTGATCCATATAGCCAAAGTTTAAATAGAAAGAGTTTTTCTTGCTTCCTCCAGAAATAGACAATTGGTAATCCTGCCTAAGAGCGGTATTAAATAAATAATCCATCCAATTAAAATTGGGAAATCTTGGATCACCAGGAGCAGCATTTCTATAAGCTTCAATCATTTCTTCCGGATATAATACTGACATATTTGTATGTTTAGCTCCTTTGTTCCAGAGCTCCATGTATTCTACTGAATCGTAAATAAAATCAGGTAGTACCGTTGCTTCTTGCCAACCTATGTTTGCAGTTGCTGTTACTGTTGTTTTTTGTTCGCGCTTTCCACTTTTTGTAGTTACAAGAATAACACCATTGGCCGCCCTAGCACCATAAATTGCAGCAGATGCTGCATCTTTTAAAACGGTTATGTTTTCAATTTCAGATGGGTTAACGGCAGATAAACTACCTTCCACTCCATCTATTAGTACGTATGGATAACTGTTAGCAAAAGATGAAATACCTCGAATTGTAATAGCAAACCCTTCTGCTCCAGGCTGTCCTGAGTTTTGTACTATATTTAAACCAGCTACGCGACCTTGAAGCATTGACGAACTATTATTAACTGGTCTTTTCGTTAGTTCTTCTGCCTTAACAATAGATGTAGCCCCAGTAAGGTTAGCTTTCTTCTGAGTACCATAACCGATAGCAACTATTTCATCTAAACCAATTGACTCTTCTTCTAAGGTTATATTAATCTGAGTTTGTCCTTGAACAGCAACCTCTTTTTTTACGAAGCCAATAAACGAGAGCACAATAATTGCATCTCTATCACTAACCTTGATGGAGTAATCACCATCAATTCCTGTTATTACACCATTTGTTGGATTGCTTTTTTCAAAGACATTAACTCCTACTAATGGTTCTCCATATGAATCCTGCACTATTCCAGTTACAATAATAGCTGTTTGTTGAATTTCAACAACAGAATTATTACTTGTGGAATTACCATTTGCTGTAATAAAATGCGATTGTAAAATACAAATCACTAAAACAGCAAAGAAAACTCTAATTGGATATGGTATAAAACCAACATCCTTCAACGAATAAGATCTGTTTTTCATTTCATCGTAATTGTTAAATTAAAAAGTAGATATTAAGGGATTTTTCATAATTTACTTCGGGATATCTATTTCATTTTTTGTCACTTATAAGAACTTCATTATTGATAATTATTGGTCAACCCATTATTTCTTTATCTATTGTTCTGCTAATATGTAAAGAGTATTCTGGCATATCCACATTTGTACTAACACATCAACCAGTTCTTCCATTATTAATTTGGTAAAATTGAATAGCTGTTCTAATTATGTTGTTGATGCCATTGATACTTCTAAAGAGCTGCTGATTTTATTTTTCATTTGAATAAAGATTTTAGATTAAATGGGATTAGAAATACTTTTTGAATCTTTTAAAACACTATTTCAACTGTCTTTCTCAAAAATATCAACTAATTAATCTGCAAAAGGGTAGCAATTGTACCAAAATGGTTTTGTATTGTACCAACAATTAAAAACAAAACACAACACCCTCTCTTACTGATACATAACAGATTTACCTAAATCATTAAAGTGGGAAAATATTGTACCAAATAGGGTATAAAATTGTGTCGGATTGAGAAATATTAATAAATCAAACCCAGCTATCTTATTCTAGTTCTTATGATTATAATATATTAAACCATCAAGAACTAACATAACATTGAAGACTCCAATTGACAATCGACAGTTATACACTATATATCATACTGAGATACAGAACACTTAAAAACCATCGCCTTGTATAAATAAATACAAAACATAAGTATCTAAAAATATAGCTGTCATGAAACTTTAACGAAGCATTGTAAGAAAATAAAAATCAAAAATCTTATAGAAATTGTACTTGTTGGTGGTATAACTAAGTTTTTGATCCCTGCACCAAAACTAGATTTATTACCATTTTAATTAAAATTTAAAAATAAACTCTATCTAACCTCAGAAGGTAATATTCCAAACTGTTCCTTAAAACATTTTGTAAAGTACTTTGGATTTACAAAACCAGTTTTAAAGGCAACTTCTGCAACGGTTAATTGTGATTCTTTTAATAAATTATTTGCAGTATTAATTCTAGTAATTTTAATATAATTATTAGGAGTTTGCCCGGTTAAAGCTTTCATTTTACGATAAAATTGAGTCCTACTTAAACCCAATTCTGATGCATAATCATCCATCGAAAGTTCAGGACTATCAATATTCTTCTCAATTATATCTTTTACTTTAATTAAAAGTTCTTTATCTAAATCGTTAACTTTAATATTTTCAATAGTAATTCCTTTTTGACCAAAAAATTCTTTTAAAGTTTGTCTGTTTTTTAACAGGCTATCTATATTGGCTTGCAATACATCTATACTGAATGGTTTTTTCACATATGAGTCTGCTCCACAATTATATCCCTCAACCATATCTTTCTCTAAAACCTTAGCTGTTAAAAGAATAAATGGAATATGGCTGAATTGCAAATCGTTTTTTATTTTATGGCAAAGTTCGAAACCACTCATTTCATCCATTACAACATCACTAACAATTATTTCAGGCAAATTATCTTCGATATAATTAACGGCATTTTCTGCATTATTAACACTTGTAACCTTATACTTGTTACTTAATTCGATTTCCAAAAAACTTCTCAGCTCATCATTATCTTCAACAATTAATAGTGTTGGTTTCTCTATAGCTTCTAACTCATTATTAATTTCTTTACCATTATCATCTCCAATAATTAACCCTTGCGTATTATATTGATGCTGCAAATTAGAAGTTCTAACAAATTCCTCTTCTTTAAAGTGTCCTTTTCCCAAGGGAAGTCCAATAATAACTGACGTACCAATTCCTGGTTTTGATTTAACTGCAAGATATCCTTTATGTAATAAAACAAAATTTTTAACCAGATATAAACCAATCCCTGTACCTGAAGAATTATCTCCAACATAAAAACGATCGAATACACGACTTAACACCTCCTGAGTCATTCCACAACCTTTATCCTTGACTTGTACATATAACATTTCGGTGTTTAAAACCGAATTAAATTCTAATAAAGGACTTTCATAATTTTCACTCCATTCTTCATTTATTGCAGATAAAAAACTGATTGTTATATTATTTCCATTACTGCATGCTTTAATCGCATTTGAAATAAGATTTATGAATACCTTATCAATCATCACTTTATCATACCATAAATCAAACTTATCTATTTCATTTTCAACAACTAGCCTCAAATCAACACTCTTTTCTCCGGCATAAGATTTAAAATCTTCAACCAGCTCTATTATGTTAGATTTTAAATCGTTGTAAGATACTTTCAGTTGTATTTTTTGCTGATCGATCTTTCTAAAATCTAAAATCTCATCAACAATATGCATTAGTCTAACACAATTACGGTTAGCCACTTTTAATCGAGATGCTACATCCTGATTCAGGTTATTTATTTTTAATATATTATTAATTGGAGAAATTATTAAAGAAAGAGGTGTTCTAATCTCGTGTGAAACATTAGTGAAAAATCTTAATTTAGTTTCATAAAACTCTTCGGATTTTTCTCTATCAAATTGTGCTAATTGCAACTTATGCCCTAATCTCACTTGGGCAATACGTACTCGTTGTAAGTAAAATATTAAAACTAGTAAAATAATACTGCTAACAGTAATAAACCACCATTGTAAATACCAATAATTTTTTACCCAAATATCAATACTTTTACTAGCACTGTTATTTCCACTGGTTTTAACAATAAATTTATGTTTTCCCGAAGGTAAGTTGGCATATGTAACAGAATTATTGGTTCCTAAAGAAACCCATTCGTTATCTACTCCCACTAATTTGCAAATATAGTTAGAACGAGATGTTGAATAAAGGTCGAAATTTGAAAATTCAAGATATATGGTTCTCTGATTACTTTTTAGCTTTACTTTTTCTGCAATAGAGATATGTTTGCTAATGATTGTAGAATCAGAACTTGCATCTACTTCTGTACCATTTATTTTAAAGTTTGTAAACTTTATTCCCGATTTATTAAATTCAATTTCATTATCCGGATTTTCCGGAACAATTTTTAAAAGTCCTTTTCTGGAACCAAACAGAATATTTCCATAACTATTAAGTAGTGAAGCTCCTCCATTAAATTCCAAAATTGGTATACCATCTTGGAATTTAAAGTGATTTACTTTACCATCTATATGGTTATATCTAAAAATACCTTTAGAAGAACTTAACCAAAGCGTATTAAATTTATCTTCTACAATTCCAAAAATATAAGTTACAGGTATGTGTTTAGTTTTAATTTGTTCTAAACTATTTGTATGTAAATTTATTTTATGAAGCCCGCGGTTAGTTCCAACCCATACTGTTGAATCTTTTGACTGCAATAGACTTAAGAAATAGCAAGTATAGTTATTGGGCTTCTCCTGATTTATTTCTTTAAACTCAAGATCTTCATAATAATTCTCATTACTATCTCTAAAATAAATTAGATTTTCTCCAAGTGAACCAATCCATATTCTATCTTCTTTATCCCTTTGAATAAAATATACGACCTCATTTTCAAACAAATAACTCTGATTATTATTTTTAAACTTTGAGTAAGTTTTATTTTTGAAATTATAAAACCATAATCCGTTTTGACTACCTATCCAGACGTTTCCATAACGGTCTTCGAACATACTATAAATATATTCTCCATTTAAAGCATGAGGCCTTTTAAATAATCCAGCTTTACTAAATGGATCTATGTTTTTATATTCCTGTTCCTTAAAATGATATATACCAGAACCACTACCAATCCATAATCCATTATTACGGTCAAACAATATTGATCTCACTGTATCAACCAAATCTCCTTTTTCACTCTGCCATCCCCACACTTTTCTTAATTTATGATCAACTACTCCAAATCCACTGCCTCTTGTACCTAACCACAAACGTCCTTGTTTATCCTCTTGTATTTCGTGCAAATTTAAAATCGAAACATTTGTATTAAACCAATTATCACCTTGGTTTGAAAAATGATTTCCAAATACTTTTAAAATATTCGCTCCCGCTTCTGTTCCTACTATAATTTGTCCTGTATTTAATTCTAAAATACAATTTGTATAATTTGTTCTTAATGAGGAATTAGCTGTTGTAAAATGTGAGTAAGTTTTTTTTTGCAAATCAAATTTATACAAACCTATTCCTAAACCAGTAATCCATATATTCTCTCTAGAATCCTGATAAATTTCATTTACTTGAGGGATTGATTTTATATTAACATAAGAAAAAAAATCACCTATCGCAAAAGCATTTATCGCATCATTAGTTTTTTTAGATTCAAATTGAGGAATTATATAAAGTTGATTTTTAGTAGCAATCCAAGCATTTTTGTTTTTATCTACAAAAAATACAGTTATTGGTATGTTTATTTTTTTATTTTTTGAATAAATGTTTAATTTTTTTTTAACAGTCCCATTAGAGTTCAACTCATATACCCCATTCGTAGAACAAACATACCCAGTCCCTTTGGGTGATATATAAACATTTAATATTCTTTTATTCTTAAAATCAGGTATTTCTATTACATCTCCTAAAAGTGGCTTATCCATTTTAAATAAACCACTTTCTGTCCCTATCAAAATAGAATGTTTATTAAACTTTTTTACAAACTTGATTTTATCTGAATAATTGGATAATGTAACTTTTGATGGAAATACATAAGTAAACTTGCATGTATTATAATTAAAAATATTTATACCATGTTCCGATCCAATTATTATATTTCCATCATTATAACCTACAATACAATTACACTCCGGATGCATAACTCCCTTTCCTCCTGAAGGATAAGTTACAAAATTTCGATATTTATATCCATCGAATTTATATAAACCATCTTGTTTACAATACCAAATATATCCCAAATTATCCTGATAGATATCCTTAACGTTATTACTTATAAAAGTTTCATTCTCAGGAATTTCCCTTAAGGCCAAAATACTTTCTTTATCCTCAGCCTTAAGGCATAACGATGGTAATATTACTAATACTGCCAGAAACTTTTGCATCATAATGGTATACTATATTAACGGGTATCTTTCTTATTCAGTTCGTACTCTCCTAATCTTCTTAACAATTAACTGATATATCTACTAATACAAGATGCTAAACCTAAAAAAATAATCTCATTTTATAAAATGATTAAATATTCACCTTTGATATGAGGTCGTTACACTTAAAACAAACCATATATACAAATACATTAATTTTCAAAGAACGCAGTTTAATATTAAATTACCTATAAACAGTTACTACTTTAGGATATTAATACACATACCTTAATGATATTAACGTTATAGTGAAATTGGTATAAATATTAAAATAAACTTGAAGATTATTTTAATTCCTCATCATAAACCACAGCTACTTTACCACACTTTCCTTCGTCCATTAATTCATAAGCTTTATTAACTTCATCTAATGAGAAACGATGAGTTACTAAATCTTCCGGATGTATCCCCCATCTTACTAACCTTTCAACTAACTCCTCCATTCTCCAAATATTAGTAACCCAAGATCCATATATGGTTATTTGATCATGAATAATATCCGGACTAGGATTAAACTCTACAGTTCCTCCTTCACCAATCATTATATTTTTTCCCCACTGACGCGTTGCTCTAATGGCTAATTGCCTTCCTAATGTATGTCCTGAACAATCCACAGTTCTTTCATATCCTTTGCCACCGTAGGATTCTGCTATTACTTTCTCCAAAGTATCATCATCCGAAACAAAAACTGCATCTGCTAATCCCAATTGCTGAGCAATATCACAACGTTCTTTTACAGTATCTACACCAACAAGTTTAGATGCACCCATTGCTTTTGCTAACATTAATGCTGCCAATCCAACCGGTCCTAATCCAACAACCAAAACCTGATCATTCCCACAAATACCAATTTTTTCCAAACCTTCGTAAACTGTTCCAAATCCACATGCAACCTGAGCTCCATCTGTGTATGTCAATTCATCAGGAAGTAATACACAATCTTTCTCATCCGCTAAAATATATGGAGCCATTCCCCCATCTCTTTGCCAACCATAAGCTGCACGAGAAGGGCTTGAACATGAAATCATATAACCTCTACGGCAATCATTACAAACTCCACAACCAGATATATGATAAATTACAACACGGTCGCCTTCCTTAAATCGCTTCATATTAGAACCGCACTTAACAATTTGACCGCATGGCTCATGTCCTGCCACTTTGTTTTGATAAGCTTCTGGACCTTTTCCTAAATGCTCACGATATATGGCCCTAATATCACTTCCACAAATAGTGGATGACTTGGTTTTTACTAATACCTGTCCTGGCCCTGGAGTAGGTATATCCACTTCTTTCATCTCTACTGTGCTGTTTCCTGGTAAGTAAGCAGCTTTCATTTTCTTATCCATATCAATACTTTATATTTTTTACACCTGTTTTTTTTATTTCACAATAAAGCCATCTAAATCCCACAAATCTTCCCAATCTTTAGCTGTTTCCCATAAAAAGACCTGCCCTTTAATTAATCTACAATTCCTATCTATTTTTGATATTGCATCCATTTCTTCATTTGTAAGTAACTCACTAACAACCGCCTTTAAGTTACTGTATATATTTCTTTCACTTGATGAAAACGGAATTGGAATTTGTCCTCTTTGAACAGCCCATTTAATACAAACCACTGCAGGATGTACATTTAACCTTTCTGCAATTTTAACTATAACCGGATCTTCAATATCTACAGTATCTTCCGAAGTCTTATCCCTCTCTGGCCTGGCTGGTGATCCAATAGGAGAATAACCAATGGGCTGAATGTTATTTTGTACGCAATAATCAAAAAGTTGCGTTTGCTGGAAATGCGGATGAAGCTCCATTTCGTTAACCGTTGGTTTGATCTTAGCATCTTTTAGAAGCAAATCCATCTTGGGAATAGTCATATTCGAGGTTCCAATATTTTTAACCAATCCCATCTCAACCAACTCTTCCATCTGACGCCACGAAATCATATAATCCTCATGTATGTAGGGTTTTGAATCAGGATTGCGAGCATCTCCATCACAACCTGGTGCATGATAATTTGGAAATGGCCAGTGTATCAAGTAAAGATCTAAATAGTCCAATTGCAAATCTTCCAATGTTTTTTTACAAGACTCAATCACCTGTCCTTCACCATGCATATCGTTCCAAACTTTAGATGTTACCCAAAGTTCTTCTCTTTTAACAGTATCTGAGCCAAGCAATTCTTTTATCACCTTGCCAATCTTATCCTCGTTCCCATAAACCGAGGCACAATCAATATGACGGTATCCGGTTTCAACTGCATATTTCACCGCTTTTGCCACATCATCATGACTCACGTGATCTGATCCAAATGTTCCAATACCTAATACAGGAATTTTATCTCCTGTATTTAAAGTTTTATAAGGAATTTGTGTTGTTTCTATTTTATTCATTATCTGATATTAAATCGTATTTAGTAAATGTTTTATATCCATACCAGGTAACCACAGCCAAACAAATTAAGGGAAGTATAAATGAAAATTTCACTTCGCTTACTCCCAAAATTTTAATGTCGTTATAGCCTGGTCCTCCTAAATCAAAAATTGCGGCTTGTATAGGAGGTAATACAGAACCACCTAAAATGGCCTTAATTAAACCTGCTGCACCAAATTTGGCATCCTCTCCAACACCTTTTAATGCTATGCCATAAATTGTTGGGAACATTAGCGACATAAAAGCAGATACCCCAACAAGACTGTATAATCCAATCATACCAGGAAGAAAAATCACCCCTAACGTTAAAACCACTGCTCCTAAACCAAAAAGAGATAGTAATTTACCTGCACTTATATATTTCATTAAAAAGGTGGCTATAAAACGGTTACTCACAAATAAAATCATAGCAATAATATTATAGCCTTGTGCTTCTGATTTTGTAAGTCCTATGGATTCTCCGTACTGAATTATATAGGTCCAACATAAAATCTGTGCTCCCACATAAAAAAACTGTGCAATTACACCCGAAGTATATCTTCTGCTTTTTAATAAACGCTTTAAAGCATCTTTGATACTTACTTTTACATGATCAGTAGAATTGGGCATTTTAGAAAATGCTATAACTAAAATAAACACTAGTATAAAAGCACCTATTGCCACATAAGGATTTCGTACTACAGCGAGATCCTCCATCATAATCTGGTTAAAATTGTCTGGATTATTTACCAACAAATCAGCTCTCTGCTCATATGTTTCTATATTTAACTTCTCCAATATAAACTGTTGAGCTGTATACATGCCCAATAACGATCCCAACGGATTAAAAGCCTGGGCCAGGTTTAACCTGCGGGTTGCAGTACTTTCATCCCCCATCGACATGATATAAGGATTGGCACTTGTTTCTAAAAAGGATAGGCCACAAGTAAGGGTAAAGTATGCTATTAAAAACGGTGAAAACATTCCTAAATAACTGGAAGGAATAAACAACAGTCCTCCAAGCGCATATAAGCCTAATCCCATTATAATACCCGACTTGTATGAGTACTTTTGAATAAACATAGCAGCCGGAAAAGCCATGGCAAAATATCCACCATAAAAAGCCATCTGAATAAGCGCACTTTGCCAGTTTTGCATTAACAATATGGTTTTAAATGATGAAACCATTGGATTGGTAATGTCATTGGCAAAACCCCATAAAGGAAAACAGATGGTTATTAATATAAATGGTACAGCAACTGCAATAGGAACAACAGCAACTTTAGCTATTTTTTTAGTTTGGGTATTCATAATTAATCAATTGGAGTAACACCTTTCTTTAAAATAATATTTCCATACTTAGCCGTTTCTCCAGTCATTACAACTGCGAAAGCATTTTTTGCTCTATCATAAAAATCAAAGCGATCAATGCGTGCAATGGGTGCAACATTGGGATTCGTTTTATAAATTGCCTTTAAATACTTTTTCTCTACTTCCGGATCTAAAAGGTCTCCCTCTACAGCTGCCATCATGATTAGTGGAGCAGGTACATAAGAGTCCAGTTCGAATAATGGCAAAATAGCTGTCAGTAAATCATCTATTTGTAATCCATCAGCACGAATAACCAAATCGTTCATTGTATCTCCCGGGAAATGGGCATCTGCCAGTACAATTTCGTCTCCATGCCCCATTCGAGCTAATGTTTCTAATAGTTTTGGATTAATCAAAGGTGATATTGTTTTAAGCATAATTTAATTTTAAAATTCACACGTGTGCATACATTAGTAAATTTTTTAACAAGATTCTCGTTGTTGAATTTCTGCCGAAAGTGTTACACTTTCATTAATATTATTTTTTTTATCATTGATTTTTTTCACCAACATGTCAAATGCAATTCGTGACAATTCTAATTCGGGTTGGATTATAGTTGTTAACTTAGGATCTACAACTTCTATGTAAGGATCATTTCCAAATGAAATTATACCTATATCTTCTGGTATTTTAAGATTTAGTTCTTTTATCTCAGTTAATACACCTAGTGCCAAAGTAATAGAATCACAAATTATTGCATCAGGTCTATCCTTAGAATTTAATAATTCTTTAGCAGCATTCTTGCCATCTTCAAGGGTAAATTCCTTATTAATTACATAAGTTCTTAAGTAAGAAAGTTTATTTTTAGCAACAGCACCTGAATACCCCAATTGTCTCTCTCTAAACACATTTAAAATATTTGTTCCTGTAATATGTGCAATCTTTCTATATCCTTTTTCTACTAAGTATTCAACTGACTGAAATATAATTTCTTGATTATTAATTGTTATTTTGGGAACATTTATATCACAAACCCTATCGAATAACACCAAAGGAATATTGTACTTTTTTAATTCCATTAAATGACTATACTCATTAGTCTCCATCGATATAGAACCTATTACACCTGCAATATTATTTTGTATTATTGTACCTATTATATCTTTTTCTTGTTCCAATCTTTCGTTAGATTGAAAAATTGAAATCACATAACCTTTTTCATTTGCCAAATTTGTAATTTGACTAATTACATTGGAGAAAAAATTATGATTAATGTTAGGAACAATTACTCCAATAACATTTTTATGATCGCCTCTTAGCTGTAATGCACTTACATTGGTTCTATATCCATGTTTACGAGCAAATTCAACTATCATTTTTTTGGTTTCTTCCTTTACACTGGAAGAATCTCGCAAAGCTCTAGAAACAGTTGAATGATGTATATTCAATTGTTTCGCAATATCTTTTATGGTTACTCTTTTCTTCAATGCGTTAACATTATTTCGCATTCACACGTGTGCAATTTATATTGATTTTAATTCACTTCCAAATAATTTTTATGATTTCTCTTTATGAGGTTAGTAATATTGCATTGTTATAAATTGATTCGAATAATTTGTTATTAAATAATTTACCTTTGCAAGTAAGAATAGATCGTTAGAATAAAGACAAAAGACATGAGACTGATTTGCAATGCGTATAAAATCAGGCATATAATCAAATTTTCGCACTTATTCTATTGTCTAATATTCAATATCCTACAAATAACTTAACGAACTATTGATAATAAGATACTCATAAAAACGAAGGTGTTGTATGGAAAAAGAGGACTTGTTTGGTAAAACACTCAATGAACTTCAGATTATTGTTAAAGAACTGGGATTTCCCAAATTTACTGCTAAACAAATTGCTGATTGGCTCTACAAAAAAAAGGTAGATCAGATAGATGATATGCTAAACATATCAAAAAAAAACAGGGAAGTTTTAAATGAAAAATTTACTATTGGACTGTCTCCATTTAATAATGTACAGGAATCTATTGACGGAACTAAAAAATATCTATTTAAAACTCATAATAGCCAATTTATTGAAGCTGCTTATATTCCGTCTGAAAGCAGAAATACATTGTGTGTAAGCTCTCAGGTAGGATGTAAAATGGGATGTTTGTTTTGTATGACTGGAAAACAAGGTTTTCAGAAAAATCTTACGGCTGGAGAAATCATCAACCAAATGGTGAGTATTACAGAGAACGAAGAACTTAGCAATGTTGTATATATGGGTATGGGAGAACCCATGGACAATATTGAAGAGGTTTTAAAAAGTCTTGAAATTATTACATCCGAATGGGGATTTGCCTGGAGTCCAAGACGTGTTAATGTTTCTACAATTGGAGTTATTCCAGCAATGAGACGTTTTATTGAAGAAAGTGAATGTCATTTGGCTATTAGTCTTCACAGCCCCTTTAATGAGCAACGTAAAGAATTAATGCCCATTGAAAATGTTTACCCAATTGAACAAGTAATAGAAGTTTTAAAGGAATACGATTTTGGTCGCCAAAGAAGAATCTCTTTTGAGTATATTATGTTTGAAGGAGTAAATGATTCTGCACAACATGCCAAAGAATTAGTAAGGTTAATTGATGGTTTAAAATCCAGAGTTAACCTAATTAAATTCCACCCAATCCCTGCTTCCCCTTTGAAAGGTTCTTCGCACGAAACAATGGAAAATTTTAAATCTATACTTGAAAAAAAGAACATAATAACAACCATAAGAAAATCAAGAGGAGAAGATATTTATGCAGCTTGTGGTCTTTTAAGTACAAAAAAGTTAGTGGAGGAAAATAAGGAAAAAGATTTTTAGCAAAAAATTGACTTTTAATTAACAATCACTTAAATTGTGCCGATTGTTTAATCAAACTTATTTTTGATATGCTAAAACTTATTTTAAGTGGAAACGTTGGAAACGACGCAACAGTAAAAGAGACCGAAACAGGTAAAGTAATTAATTTTGATGTTGCTGTTTCTAAAAATTACAAAAACTCAAAAGGAGAAAAGGTTGAAAAAACCGAGTGGGTAAGAGCCTCTATGTGGAAAAGCAAAAGTGCTGATACAAAAATTGCCGATTACATTAAAAAAGGCAAAAAAATTCTCATAGAAGGTGAACCTTTTAGTTCGGGGTATAAAAACAAAGATGGTGAAATTCAGTCAACGTTAAATGTTACCGTTAAAGATATTGAGTTTTTAAATTAGTTTATCAACAACTTATTTTGTAATAGAAAACCGGCATTATTGTCGGTTTTTTTATTTTTGCAACGAATCAATATAAATATTTATTCATGAAGAATTACTTTAAAATAAACAATAGTTTACTTTTAATTATACTGGTTTTACTAGCTGCATGTGGCCCCTCACCGGAAGAAATTGCTAAAAATAAGTTTGAAAAGGCCAATGAATTGTATACCCAAAAACATTTCAACGATGCTAAAATTTTATTGGATTCGATCATTGAAGGATTTCCGGGTGAAATAGAATACGTAACAAGAGCTGAAGATTTAATGCGTACTATTAAAATTGGTGAACAAGAAAGAAATTTAGCCTTTTTTGATAGTATACTAGATCGAAAAAACGAAGAACTAAAAGTTTTAATGAAAAACTTTAGGGTTAGCAAGGAATATGGTTCAAAAGAAATATTAATTCACAGAAGACAGAAACCTCAAAATTCGTACGCCAGAACTTACATTAGAGCACACCTTGATTTGGAAGGAAACTTTTATATATCAAGCCGCTATTCTGGAGAAAAGTACATAAATCATAATAAAATAAAAGTTTATTATAAAGATCAATCAGTTTTAAGTGAAGAAATACCTGAAGATGGTTTTGATAACAGAAAATTTGAAGATCAAGGTACTTTTTGGGAAGTTGTTAATTATAAAGACGGATCTGATAACGGAATTATTGATTTTATTGCCCAAAACATTGATAAATCCTTAAAAGTTCAGTTTATGGGAAAAAGGAATTATTATATCGTAATGGAGAAATTTGATAAAGAAGCCATTAGCGATGGGTACGAAATTTCATTTGTATTAAAGGAAGTTGCAAAAATTAAAAATGAAATTGCAAATGTAAAAAAGGAACTGAACCGTTTGAGATAAAAGAAATAAAAAAAGCACAATCTCTTAATTTTGAGATTATGCTTTTTTATATAAAAATGAAAAAACTTTACAAAACTATGAATTTAATAGCTTTTTAACTATTTCCGAGATTTCTTTACCATCTGCCTTACCTCCAAGCTCTTTTGAGGCCATTCCCATTACTTTACCCATCTCCTTCATTGAAGTAGCTCCTGATTTTTCAACAATTGCAGCTACCAACTTTTCTAACTCTTCACCCGTAACTTGCTCTGGTAAAAACTTCGCAATCACATCCGCTTCGGCAGTCTCCTTTTCAGCTAAATCCTCTCGTCCTTGTTCAACAAAAATATTGGCAGCATCTTTACGTTGCTTAACCATTTTTTGCATAATCTTTAAACCTAATTCGTCACTCACTTCTCCTCCCGCACCTTCTGAAGTGCTAGCCTCAATTAATTCTTTTTTAATTCCTCTTAAAGCCTCCAAGGTTAATTTATCCTTGGCTTTCATTGCTGTTTTTATTTCTTGGGTAATTTGCTCTAGTATTGCCATTTTATATTGTATAATTATTGTGTTAATATGTTGAAAAATCTGATGTGCTAAATTCTTTTGTTGTTAATCATCTTTTATTTAATCCACGTTATCGTGAAGATAAGGATTATCTCTGATTATTTTAGTCTTCCCATCTTTTCCTTCCGAAATAGAAAACCGGGATACCTTATATCTTGAGTCATCTATCTCACTTGTTTCATTCTCTTGTCTGGCCTTTTTTCTCTTATAAGCAGGTACATTTTCTAAACGCTCGATATATCTATCATCTTCCATCTCCTCTGACGATATAGTAAAACGCTCACCAACTCCAGTAACAATTTTGTTGGATTGGTAATCCTGCATCATTTCAGCTTCTGTATTTTCAACAGTTTTTTTCTTAACCGTATCTTTATAAAAAAGGTTAATGCGTTCTTCTTTTGCCTTTTCTAAAGCATCAAAATCTATTACTCTACTTTTCTCTTCCTTTGTTTCGTCCAGGTCCAAAACAATAGGTTCTTCATCTTCATTAAAAGCAACTTCTTCTTCAGGTTCTTTTTCTCCATCCAAAGAATAACGTTGTATTTTAGGTTCGTTTCTACTTGAGAATTCAGCAATATTTTTCGTATTAAAGCCTGTTGCAATGATTGTTACACTAACATTATCCTCTAAAGTTTCATCTACTCCAGTTCCCCAAATAATAGAAGCACTTAATCCAACTGTTTCTTGAACAAAATCAGTAACCTCACCTACTTCGTCCATAGTAATTTCATCTACACCAGATGTAAGATTTAGTAAAATATTTCTAGCTCCCTTAATGTCATTACTATTTAACAATGGAGACTCCAATGCTTGCTGTATAGCCACTAATGCTCTATTTTCACCAGAAGCAGAAGAGCTTCCCATAATAGCAACTCCACTTTCTTTCATCACAGTTTCAACATCCGCAAAGTCAACATTTATATATCCATGCACTGTAATAATCTCTGCAATACCTTTGGCAGCTGTAGACAACACATCATCAGCCTTGGAGAAGGCATTTGAAAGCTTAAGGTCGCCATACATTTCGCGAAGCTTTTCATTATTAATAACTAACAATGAATCAACGTTTTTCTCCATTTCTGCGATTCCATCCAAAGCCTGGTTTATCCTCAACTTTCCTTCAAATTTAAATGGAATAGTTACAATACCTACGGTAAGGATGCCCATTTCACGAGCTGCTTTTGCAATAATTGGTGCTGCGCCAGTACCTGTTCCTCCTCCCATACCAGCAGTAATAAATACCATTTTAGTATTATCCTGTAATACTTTTTCAATATCACCAATATTTTCAATTGCAGCTTGTTTACCTTTTTCTGGTTTATTCCCTGCTCCTCTTCCTTCCGTAAGTGATTCTCCCAGCTGTATTTTTATAGGTACAGGGCTATTTGTTAATGCTTGCTCATCGGTATTACATACCATAAAGTTAACATCCTTAATTCCCTGATTGAACATGTGATTTACCGCATTGCTGCCACCGCCTCCAACACCTATTACTTTAATTATGCAATTGCGGTTTTGAGGTAAATCAAAACTCATTAAATCCTCGCTCATGTTATTCTGGTTTAGACAAAAGCAAAAAGCTAAAAGACATTGACAATATTCTTATTCCTTTAACTTTCCACTTTTAACAAATTTTACATCTCAACATCTTTCTCATCGAATATACCTGCAATGGTTTTCTTGAAACTACCAAATAAGTCACCTGTTGTATATTCTGGTTTTTCTTTACGCTTCTTCTCCTTTTTTTGCTGAGGCGCACTTCTTTTAGGTCTTACTTCTTCATCTGAAAACTCATCCGAAAATAAATCCTGTTCCACTACTTTCTTTACTGGATTATCCATTGCACTTAGCAATAATCCAATACTGGTTGAATACATAGGTTTATTAGCTTCATCAATTGTATCAGATGCTAAATATTTGTTAGGAATTCCTAAACGAACCTCTAAGCCTGTTCTATATTTAATAAGTTGAGGAAGATTTTTAAGCAAAGCTCCTCCTCCAGTTATCACAATTCCAGCACCTAATTTATCATACATTTTAGATCCTTCAATTTGATACATCACATAATCTACAATTTCCTCCATACGTGCCTGTATGATGTATGCTAAAGATCTAAATGATATTTCTTTAGGCTCCCAACCTTCTATTCCGGGTATGGTCACAACCATATCTTCTCTTTCTAAATCTCCTAATGCCGATCCAAATTGCGTTTTTAATGCTTCTGCTTGTTTATGCAATACCGCACATCCTTCTTTTACATCGGAAGTTACCACATTACCTCCAAACGGAATAACAGCAGTATGATGAATAACACCATCATAAAATATAGCAACATCAGTTGTACCACCACCAATATCTACTAATACCACTCCAGCTTCTTTTTCTTCAGCAGTTAGCACCGAACGTGCAGAAGCCATTGGTTCTAAAATTAAGTGGTTGAGTTTTAATCCAACCCTATTAATACACTTTTCGATATTATTAACCGAGGCTATTCTTCCTAAAACAATATGATAATTACCCTCTAACCTTCTACCGGACATTCCGATAGGATTTTTCACTCCTGCTTCATTGTCTACAACATAATCCTGAGAGAAAACATGTAAAATATTCTCACCTGCCTCCAGCGGAATCTTGTAATTATCTTTAAATAAATGATCTACGTCATACTGAGTAATTTCATGATTAGTCTCAATATAACGATAACCTCTATTTTGTAAACTCTTTATATGTTGTCCAGCAATACCCACATATACATCGTACAACTTAACATTGTATTTCGTTTCAATATTGAAAACAACATCTTTAATAGCATTAACTGTTTCTTCAATATTTAAAACAACCCCACGTTTTACACCTGTAGAAGCCACTTTTTCGATACCAACTACATGTAACCTACCTGCCTCATCTTTTCGTCCAACAACAGCTACAATTTTTGTGGTACCTATGTCGATAGCTGCAATAAAATTGGATGTATTACTCATACTCTATTTTTTTGTACAAATTACCTGACCTTCAAACTTCAAATTAATTTCCTTATAATTATTCCACTCCCTTGGGTGAAGACCTTTGCTATATAAAGCAAAAAGTTTTTGCATTTTGTATGCATAATCTTTTAACGAACCCAAATATATTATATGGTCGCCCACCCTGGGAGCTAATGAAAACTCACCATTTTTTTCTACATAAACCTGCTCTATTTGTGCATTCCAGAATTCATCTTCTTTAATAAAACGCACAAAATCAATGACCTCATCTAAACTATCTAGTTTATTAACATGTCCGCTAACCACTAAAATATGCGCTGCAAACTGATCAAATAATGGCATCTTTTCACCTTCTTCATCAATGTAATATGACGAATATCCTGAAAATACCCTGAACAATGGCTTACGCTGTTCAATATTTACATTTAGGTGTCCTCCAATTGTATAATAAACCTCACATTCGCTAACAGCTTCATGTTTCATTACAAATTGCTCAATATCTTCACAGTTTATATTCGTTACCGGATTTCCTAAAATTCCAGGATACTTAGTTAGCAACACATTTTTAATCTGCGATGATGTAACAAAACCTGCCTCAGTACTATCACTTACAGCAATATTTATACCTGAACAAACAACTTGTTTTTTTTCAACAGAAACAAATGCAAAAAGTACTGGAAAGTAGGCTATTACTAATCCCCACAATATCATATTTTTAACTTTCACCATCATTGACTTATGCCTACTTGAACCCGTTTAAATATATTTGTTAAATTAAAATTTACAGCCACCAAAACGCTCTTACTTATAAACATTTATTATTTTTTTATCAACGATTGTTAAGTTGACTTTTCCAAAATTTGGTTAATCTCTTCCATATTTCAAATCGTTTCCAAATAATAAATACTCACCTGTTATTTTCTACTCCAATAACTCAACTACCTTATCTATTTCCTTATCAATATCTCCAGCTCCCATCATCAACAATACTTCCGGCTTAAGCTCATTTATATCATTAATAAGTTCCTTTTTAGCCGAAAGCTTTTTAATAGGCAGTTTCACCAAATTCAATATCATTGACGAATTCACTCCTTTAATTGGCAACTCCCTTGCTGGATAAATATCTAACATAATCAATTCGTCTAATTTACTCAAGCTTTCTGCGAATTGCTTATGAAAATCTTTAGTTCTTGAAAATAAATGAGGCTGAAAAACACCAGTTACTTTTTTACTAGGATATAATGCTCTAACCGATTTTATGGTAGCATTAATTTCCTCTGGATGATGTGCATAATCATCTATTAGCACTAAATCCTCACGCTTAATCCTATAATCAAATCTTCTTCTAATACCTAAAAAGTCAGGTAAAGACTTCTTCATTTCATCTTCCAAAACACCCACCAAATAAGCAACAGCACATGCACCTACTGCATTTTCAACATTTACAAGCCCAGGTATTCCTACTCTTATACCATCAATTATCTTGCTTGGAGTATGTAAGCTAAATTGATATAAACCATCAACCAACTTTATATTTTTCGCATAAAAATCAGCCTCAATATTCTCCAATGAGTAGGTATAATGTTTAACATCTTCTCCTAATTCAAATTCGAGTTGAATCTCTTTTTTTGTTAACAACACTCCACCAGACTTCACTAATGAGGCAAATTCCTGAAAGGATTCTTTAACAGAAGTATCATCTCCATAAATATCCAAATGATCTGCATCTGCACTTGAGATAAGTGCCAAATGAGGTGATAATTTTAAAAACGATCTATCAAACTCATCGGCTTCCAGTACCACATATTCAGATTTATCTGAAAGCAACAGATTGGTTTTGTAATTTTGCGATACACCTCCTAAAAAAGCACTACAATCTACCTCTGATTGTTTTAAAAGATGCGAAATCATTGTAGAAATAGTTGTTTTCCCATGTGTTCCGGCCACGCAAATACCTTTGCGTTGGTATGTTAACAAACCCAAGACCTCAGACCTCTTTTTTACCGAAAACAAATTCTCCTTAAAGAAATTAAATTGTTTATGCTCACTTGGAATAGCTGGAGTATAAACCACCAAAGTTGTAACCTGATTTAGGCAAACTTCTTCTATCAACTCCACTTTATCCTCAAAATGAATTTTAATTCCCTCTTTCTCTAGCTCGTTGGTTAATAAAGTTCGCGTTCGATCATATCCTGCAACATGATACCCATTGGCCTTGAAATACCTGGCTAAAGCACTCATTCCAATACCTCCAATGCCAATAAAATAAACGCTATTTACTTTACTAAAATCCATTGTATTTATTGGTTTAGTATTTTAAACATTTCTTCAACTATATGCTTTGCTGCATCAGGCTTTGCAAATTTTTTAACATTAGTCTGCAATTGCATTAGATGCCCATCACTTTTTAACAACTTCAAAACCTTACTCACTAAATCCTTGCTCACATTTTTATCCGCAACCATTTCAGCTGCATCCTCTTTTACCAAAGCCATAGCATTTTTTGTTTGATGATCTTCAGCTACATTTGGCGATGGTACAAACACCGTAGCTTTACCAAGTAAAGCTATTTCGGATATTGATGAAGCTCCTGCCCTTGAAACTACTACATCCGCTAAAGAAAATGCAGCCTCCATCCTATCTACAAAAGCCATAATTTTTATGTTACTATTCTCTTCAACAGTGCTTTTAATTTGTTCGTAATAATATTTACCCGTTTGCCATATCAATTGCACTCCTTCCTCATTCAATTTCTGATACCCTGCTAACATGCCCTCGTTAATTGATCTTGCACCAAGACTTCCGCCAGTAACAAAAACTACTTTTTTATTTGGATCTAATCCAAAATAACCAGCTGCTTCCTCCCTGCTCACTACTTTTAATAAATTCTGACGAATTGGATTACCCGTTAGTATTATTTTTGACTCAGGAAAGAATCTTTCCATCTCAGGATAAGCAACACATATTTTATTTACTTTTTGGGATAAAATACGATTTGTTACTCCTGGGAATGAATTCTGCTCCTGAATTATGGTTGGAATATTCCGCCTTGTAGCCACCCTTAATACCGGACCACTTGCATAACCTCCAACTCCAACTACCATATCTGGGTTAAACTGCTTAACTACTTTACCAGCTTTAAGCATACTTGCAGCCAATTTAAAAAAGAAGGTTACATTTTTTAAAGTCAACCTACGTTGAAAACCAGCTACCGGTAAACCTACAATTTTATATCCTGCAGCTGGTACTTTTTCCATTTCCATCTTACCTTCCGCTCCAACAAACAATATTTCAATTGAAGAATCAGCCTCCTTGAGAGCGTTTGCTATCGAAACTGCCGGAAAAATATGTCCTCCTGTACCTCCACCGCTTATGATAACCTTCATGACTATTTATTAAATATGATACTAAATCAATATTAAATTTAATTAATTAAGTTGATCAACCTCCTTTAATTTTTGTGCTTCTTCCATATTATTTCTACTCACCGCTAAAATACCTCCCATTGCAACACAAGTAAAAATAATGGATGTACCTCCCATACTAACCAATGGCAATGGTTGTCCTGTCACTGGAAATATACCCACTGCAACCCCAATATTAAAGAAGGCTTGAAAAACCAACAAATAGGATAACCCTATAGCCAAAAACGCAGGAAAAGTTCTGGTACTTCCCCTCACAATAACTCCAGCCCTAAACAGAAACACCACATAACACATTACCATTAGTAAAGCACCTAAAGCACCCCACTCTTCTACAATTATTGCAAAAATAAAATCACTATATGGATGAGGTAAAAAGTTTCGCTGATTACTATTTCCTGGTCCTTTACCAAACAAACCTCCCGTTGCAACAGCCATTTGTGCCTGTCTCGATTGATAACTACCTTCTGATTCGTGATCCTCATCGTTAATAAACCTCTCAATTCGAGCTTTCCATGTTTCGGCCCTGTGCAAGAATGGTAAATAAGGCGATGCTAAAAAGATAATAATTACAAACATAGCCGCTACCCCCACAGTTCCAAATAAATATTTAAACGGAACGCGACCTATAAACATTAATAAAAATGCTATAAATCCAATTAAGAACGCTGTTGAAAAATCCTCTGTAAATATTAATCCACAAACAATAACCACATAAGTCATTATAGGCTTAAAGGCATCCCTAGCACCTTCCTGATCATCCTGATTTCGTGCCAATGTTCTGGCTATATACATTATCAACGATAGCTTTGCTAACTCAGAAGGCTGAAATGATATTCCAATACCTGGTACAGTTAACCATCGCGAAGCTTGGTTAAGACTTATACCTGTTATTAAAGTTATAAAAAGCAGACCTATAGATAACCACAATGCAATTGTTGCATATTTAGCAAACATTCGGTAATCCATTTGATGAATACCCCAAATTGTAGCAATACCTACCAGTAAAAACACAAAATGTTTAAACATATAATAATAAGTATTTCCACCTTGGTATTTATAAGCCAATGAACCTGTAGAACTATAAACAGCTAACAACGAGATTGCTGCCAACACAGCTATCACCCCCCACAATATTGGATCTCCCTTAAAGTATTTTTGCAAAGTAGCCTTTAATCCCATTTTATGCTTTAATTACTAAATCAAAATTGTTAACACAATTAATTATAATACTATAAGTTTCTAACACACTCTTTAAAAAGGCGACCTCTTTGTTCATAGTTATCAAATAAATCGAAACTGGCACATGCAGGAGAAAGCAATACTGAATCTCCTTTTTTCCCCAAATAATAAGCTGACTTAACCGCCTCAGCCATACTTGATGCTTCTACAATAGTTGGTATAATCCCATTAAAACTTTCGATCAACTTTTTATTGTCTACACCTAAACAAACCAAAGCTTTTACCTTTTTTTGAGCCAATTCTTTTATCTCAGAGTAATCATTACCTTTATCCACACCTCCTGCAATCCAAATCACATTAGTTTCCATGCTTTCCAGAGCATACCAGGTAGAATTTACATTTGTTGCCTTAGAATCATTGATAAAATCCATCCCTCTTACTTTCAACACCTTCTCCAGACGATGCTCGACTCCTTTAAAGCTTAAAAGACACTCTCTTATTTTTGGCTTTCTAATTTGAAATAAACGAGCTACAATACCCGCTGCCATTGTATTATAACGATTGTGTTGTCCCTGTATAGCTAATTGTTCTACAAATACACTCATAGCATCATTTTTAATTTTAAATACTATTTGTTCATCTTGATAAAAGGCCCCTTCATTTATTTCTTGCCAATTCGAAAACGGTAGCTGCTGAGCCTTTATCTTTCTCTCCTTTAACTCCCGTGAAATATTTTTGTCGTCCAAACAATGAATGAAATAATCATCTGGCGTTTGGTTTTGAATTACCCTAAACTTTGATTGGATGTAATTCTCCATTTTATTATCATACCTATCCAAGTGATCTGGAGTAATATTGAGTAACACAGCAATATCTGCTTTAAAATCGAACATTCCATCCAACTGAAAACTACTCAATTCCAACACATACCATTCCTTAGGCTCATCTAATGCAACTTGCCTCGCTAAACTTTGACCGATATTCCCTGCTAATCCGACATTAACACCAGCTCCATTTAAAATATGATATGTAAGTAGAGTTGTAGTAGTTTTCCCGTTACTCCCCGTTATACAAACAAACCTTGCATTGGTATATTTAGCTGCAAATTCAATTTCTGATATTACCGGAATTCCTTTCTCTCTTAACTGCTTAACCAATGGAACTGTATCGGGAATTCCCGGGCTTTTTACAACTTCATCTGCATTAAGAACTTTTTCTAAAGTATGACCTTCCTGCTCATAGTCAATCTGATTATCTTCCAACTCCCTTAAGAACTGGCTTTTAATTGCAGAATTATCTGACACCAAAACATCACATCCATGTTTCTGTGCCAAAAGCGCTGCTCCAACACCACTTTCTCCTGCTCCTAATATGACTACACGCTTACTCATTAATATTTATCTGATTTTAAGTGTTACAACTGCCAAAACAGCTAATAAAATTCCTACAATCCAGAAACGTGTAACAATCTTCGATTCTGTATATCCTTTCTTTTGATAATGATGATGAAGCGGAGCCATTTTAAAAACCCTTCTTCCTTCGCCATATTTCTTTTTAGTGTACTTAAACCACGAAACCTGTATCATTACCGATATATTTTCTACAAGGAAAATTCCGCATAGAATAGGAATTAGCAACTCTGTTTTAATAACAATAGCAAATACCGCTATAATTCCTCCTAATGTTAAACTTCCGGTATCTCCCATAAAAACCTGTGCCGGAAACGAGTTATACCATAAAAATCCAATTGTAGCACCAATAAAAGCACTCATAAAAATTACCAACTCCGCCGACTGAGGTATATACATTATATTTAAATAATCGGCATACACCGTATTACTCGACACGTAAGCCAACACCCCAAGCGTAGTTCCTATAATAGCCGATGTTCCTGTTGCAAGACCATCCAAACCATCAGTCATGTTAGCACCATTTGAAACCGCTGTTATAATAAAAATGACTGCTATTACAAAAACCACCCATCCCCAGCCTTTAGCATTTTCGCCTAAAAAGCTAACAAACCAAGCATAATCAAATCGATTATTTTTCATAAATGGAATTGAGGTTTCTGTAGTTTTCACATCCTGAGTTGCAGGACGCTCCTCTGTTTCACCATCTTCCGTTTGAACAATAACTGTTTCGCCTGGAATTTTTTCTCGCACAACCACATCATCACTAAAGTACATGGTTAAACCAACGATCAAACCTAACCCTACCTGACCAATGATTTTAAATCTCCCAGCTAATCCTTCCTTGTTCTTTTTAAACACCTTTATATAATCGTCTAAAAATCCGATTACTCCTAACCAAACGGTGGAAACTATCATTAATATGATGTAAATATTGGAAAGCTTACCAAACAACAGCGTAGGAATAAGAATAGAAGCAATAATAATAATTCCCCCCATAGTTGGCGTTCCTTTTTTCTCATACTGACCTTCCAAATTTAAATCGCGCACCACTTCACCAATTTGCTTTCTTTGAAGCATTTTTATCACTTTTTTCCCAAAAATGGTTCCTATTAATAACGATAGGATTATAGCCATACCTGAGCGAAAAGAAATATATTGAAAGATACCTGCTCCAGGTATATCCAACTGTTCTAAGTATTCAAAAAGATAGTATAACATTTATCAATCTATTATTCGTTAAACAAAAGCCTCCTTGCCCCAATTATTATATCATATTAAAGAATTCATTAATCACCTCTCTATCATCAAAATGATGCTTTACTCCTTCTATCTCCTGGTAATCCTCATGCCCCTTACCAGCTACCAGAATTATATCACCACGCTTAGATAGCATTATGGCTGTTTTAATAGCCTCCTTCCTATCCACTATCGAAACCACTTTAATCCTACTTTTAAAATCCACACCTTCCATCATATCATCAATAATGGATTGTGGTTTTTCTGACCTGGGATTATCAGAAGTTAAAATAACCCGACTACTTCCTTCAATGGCCACTTTAGCCATTTCCGGCCTTTTTGTTTTATCCCTATCTCCACCTGCACCTACAACAGTTATTAATTCTTGCCCGGGATTTCGAATTTGATTTATGGTTTCAATTACATTTTTTAATGCATCTGGCGTATGCGCATAATCAACAACCGCTGTAATTCCCGATTGTGAGTGAATTGTTTGAAACCTGCCATCAACTGAGTGCAAACGACTTAAACTCAAAAGAACCTCATCTTTATTTCTGCCTAAAGAAATAGCAGCTCCATAAACGGCCAAAAGGTTTTGAGCATTGAACTTTCCAATAAAAGGAGTCCACATCTCATCATTATTAATTAATAATTGCATCCCCTCAAACATACTTTCTATAACCTTAGCTTTATAGTCGGCCATCGTGCGGATAGAGTATGTTTTTATATCAGCTTTACAGTTTTGAACCATCACCATCCCATTCTTATCATCAATATTTACAAGTGCAAATGCTTCTTTGGATAGAGAATCAAAAAAGGCTTTTTTGGCTTTTAGATAAGAATCAAAAGTTTTGTGATAATCTAAGTGATCATGTGTTAGATTTGTAAAAATCCCACCTTTATATTTCAGTCCAGCTATGCGTTTTTGATCAATAGCATGAGAACTCACCTCCATAAAACAATATCTACATCCCTCATCTACCATTTGCTTCATTATCTTATTTAAAGCAACTGGGTCAGGTGTAGTATGTGTAGCTGAAAGTTTTTGGTCTCCAATAAAGTTTGCTACAGTACTAAACAAACCTGATTCAAAACCCATATCACGAAATAGCTCGTACAACAAGGTTGCAATTGTTGTTTTACCATTAGTCCCTGTAACTCCTACCAAATCAAGCTCCTCTGAAGGATTTCCATAAAAACCTGATGCGATCTCTCCCAAAGCTTGTGCAGAATCTTCAACAACCACAAATACAATATTATCATAGCTCTCCTCGGGTAGTTTTTCACAAACCACAACATTACATCCTGCAACAATTGCTTTCGAAATAAATGAATGCCCATCAACATTAACTCCACGCACAGCCACAAACAACGTTTCTTCGTTTGCTTTTCGCGAATCAAAAGTAATTTCAGAAAAAGAGGCTTCCTTATTACCTATCACCTCTTTAACATTGGTCCATTCACATATTTTAGCTACACTAAACATACCTATCCTAACTTTATAAATATTCTTTTTCTGGCCACAAGCCTTGTTCCTGCAGTAATTGATTGTTCTACAACCCTGCCTCTTCCAGATACAATTACCTCCAATCCCATATTTTCTAATAGAGCAACAGCATCTTTCGCTCCCATTCCTCTTACATTTGGAACCACTCCTTTAGTAAAAGACTTTCTACTAAAGTTTACTTTATGCTCTTTTGCTGTTGCAGATATCCAATCTGACTCAATATCCTTACCCTCTATTGTTACATTAAGCTCTTCAAATACCGCTAACAAATCCTCTTTTACTCCTCCTTTTGAATATGGTAGTATCCCCTCGCTAGGAATGGAAACCGGGTGCTCATCCAACATATCAAATCCTGTAGCATACACCCTGTCTGATATGGCTTTAAATACAGTTCCGGCAACCTGATTACCATAATAAACATTGTTTGATGGTCCATTCACCACTACAATACAAGAATACCTTGGTCTATCTGCAGGAAAATATCCCACAAATGATGCTTGATATTCAACTCCTCCTTTTTTATAACCACTTTTACCTTTTGCAATCTGTGCTGTTCCTGTCTTTCCTGCAATTTGATAATTACTGTTCTTTATATTTTGAGCTGTTCCGTTTTCCACAACACCAACTAATAGGTCATGAATTTTTTCGATGGTAGATAGCGAACAAATTGAAGGATTTAAAACAATAGGTTCGTAAGTATTGATGAGCTCTCCATGTTTATAAACTCCCTGAACAAAATAAGGCTTCATCATTTTTCCATTGTTAGCCACCGCATTATAAAACACTAATGTTTGCAATGGTGTCATTTTAAGCTCATACCCAATAGACATCCAAGGTAAAGTAACTCCCGACCAAGTTTTAGATCCCGGATATTTAATCATAGGCTGCCCCTCTCCCTTGATCTCTAAACTATGACTATCATTCAATCCCATTGAATAAAGCCTATCTACAAATCTTTTAGGATCAGACTTATAATTCTCAACAATCATTCTTGAAATACCAACATTAGAAGATTTTTCAAAAACCTCACGATAAGTAATAGTGCCATATCCACCATGATGACTATCACGCATTACTCTATCATAGAATTTATAAACTCCTCTACCTGTATTTATTGAATCATCTAAATTAACATAGCCATCCTCCAAGACTGATATCATACTAGCCAACTTAAAAGTTGATCCTGGCTCTGTTGCTTCTCCAATTGCATAATTAAAGTAATCTTCGATGTATACCCCTTCGTTTTTTCTATGCAGATTAACAATAGCTTTAATAGCTCCGGTTTGAACCTCCATTAATATTGCAACACCATGGTGTGCATTATGCTTTATCAACTGCTGCTTTAATGAGTTTTCTGCTACGTCCTGAATTTCTATATCTATTGAAGTTAGAACATCTTTACCATTTTTAGGTGGCATGGCTTCTTCTGGCACCCACCTCCCCGAGATTCGCGTATAAGTATTTACACCATTCTTTCCTTTAAGCTCTGCATTAAAAGCACGCTCCAAACCAACCATTCCCCCTTTTTCTTTTTCCTCGTATAATTTACCTATGGTTCGTGAAGCTAAAATTCCAAAAGGCTTTTTTCGTCTATCTAATTGCTCAGGAATAAAACCTCCAACATTCTTACCTAATCGAAAAATCGGGAATTGCTTTATTTTTTTTAGTTCGGTATAGGAAACTCTTCTTCTATGAATTCGAAAATATCTTTTCCCTTGCCTTCTTGCGTTCTCTAAATCTTTTTTGTAATCCCATGCTGATTTATCTTTAAAAAATCCAGATAAACACAAACACAAACTATCAATATTATTATCAAATTTTTCGTCAGTTAATCCATGAGCCATCATATCCATGTATAAACGATAGCTAGGAACCGAACACGCCAACTTACGTCCATCACAAGCCAGTATATTCCCTCTATTTGCTTCAATCTCCCTGACTTTGCTGGTCATTTTTTCCTCCATAGCCCTCCACTCATGTCCCTCTGCAACTTGCAAATACACCACTTTACCAAATACAACAACAGCCAGCACTACTAATGCCAGATAAATAACTCCAACCCTCCACGTTATGTCTCTCTTTATTGTCATTTTCGGTTTTAATTCTTTATCATCACAATTTTTCTTGGCGGCTCTGTCAATTCTTCTAAATCAATCCCGGCCTCTCTAACCTTATTTAAGATTACAGATTGCTTACTAAAATACATCAAGTCGGATGATGTAGTTATTGCTTCAATTCTTAACTCCTGAATATCTTTAGTTAACGACGCGGCTTCTTTCAGTAACTTTTCAACTTTAAAATGATTAGATATATATATAAAGGCCAATATTGTTAAAAACAAAAAATAAGGCAGTTGCTTTACCACAACTTCTCTTGTAAGAATCCTTCCCGAAACAAAATCTCTTAACGAAATCCTCTTAACAGATTCGTCTCCTGAACCTAAAAACTCTCTATCCTTATTTTTCTTACCTTTAATCATCACCCAACTTTTCACAAATTCTTAATTTCGCGCTTCTCGATCGTGAGTTTTGCTCCAGTTCCTTTTGAGTAGGCAAAATAGGCTTGCGACTAATAGCCTTAAATGGAACAATCGTTTTCCCAAAAAAATCTTGCTCCGGCTGAGACTTCTCGCAATCTCCTGTTTTCATAAAATTCTTAACTAACCTATCTTCCAATGAGTGATAAGAAATAACCACCAACCTTCCTTCTTCTGCTAACACATCTTTTGTTTGCATTAACATATCTTTTAAAGCATCCATCTCTCTATTAACCTCAATGCGTAATGCCTGAAATACTTTTGCTAAAAATTTATTCCTATCTCTCGAAGGAACACAAGGTTCTGCTACTTCTAAAAGGTCAGAGATCATTTTAAAGGGATTGCTTTCTCTTCGAGCTAAAATTCCTCTAACTAACTTTCCTACATTTTTAATTTCCCCATAATTTTTAAAAATCCAGAATAAATCTTCTTCGCTATACTTATTCAGAACTTCAGCAGCAGACAAATCAGCTTTTTGGTTCATTCGCATATCCAATTCTCCGTCGAACCTAAAGGAAAATCCTCTTTCGGGAGTATCTAAATGATGTGAAGACACACCAAGGTCTGCCAATATCCCATCAACTTTTTCTATCCCGATATATCTTAGAAAGTGCTTTAAAAAGCGGAAGTTATGCCTTACAAAAATTAATCGTTTGTCATCTGGCTTATTTAAATATGCATCCTCATCCTGATCAAATACAATTACCTTCCCACCTTTTAATCTTTTCAGTATTTCTTTTGTGTGCCCACCTCCTCCAAAGGTTACATCCACATATACTCCATCCTCCTTTAATTGCAGGCCTTCAATACATTCATTTAATAATACTGGTATGTGATATACATCTTCCATTATTCGCCCTCCTTTAATTCGCTACCCAAAATACCTTCCATCATATTGGCTAATTGATCATCATTCATACCTGCACTTTCAAATTCAGATTTACCCCACATTTCAATTTTATTATCAACTCCAACCATTACTACTTCTTTGGGAGCATTTATTTTTTCCATTAATCTCTTTGGCACCAACATACGTCCGTTTGCATCAAATGCAACTTCTGCAGCAGCTCTAATATATTGGCGATAAAACATATTTTCCTCCCTATTGTACATATTCACTTTAGAACGAATATCCTCAACATGTGCTTCCCAATCAGGGTATGGATATACCAACAGGCAGTTTGTATATAAATCTTTCCTCACCACAAAACGGTTCTCTTCCATGGCATTCATCACCTTTTTAAAGAGAGAAGGTAATACGATCCGTCCTTTAGCATCAGCTTTACAAACAAAATCACCTATAAATGTGGCCATTACACCTGAAAGATATTTTTTGTAAAAGTATAAATTTTTTAAACCACAATCAACCACTTTAACCCACTTTAATCCACTTTGTTGATAAATTTTTATTTACATTGATCGAATTGTTGGTTTTTTCGAACAAAAAGCAGTTCAAATTCACACGATAAATAGATTTTTTTTAAAATGTAAAAAATTGAACGAATGGAAATAATAGAAGTACTATGTCGGTTATTGACAAGTTAGCACCCATTAAAAGTTCAAAATAATGTATTATAAATCAAAGATTAGTAATGGTAAATTCAGTCTACCCTACTTATTATATTTTTTTATTACATGCTTAGCTATTTTAGTATACCTAAGTATAAGCTTAGGTCTTACTGGTTTTATAATTAAAATAGTCTTTTGACTTATGAAGAAGAGATAGAGATTGACACCAAAAGAAATAGGTTTAGAAACCATGTCACAATATTAGGTGTTTCAATAGCAAAATGGCAATCATTATCAGAAGTTAAATATATCTCAGTTGTAAGATATTTAGGTTCAGTAAGAGTATCCCAATATAGAATAAAACATAACTATCATCACAAATATAAATTGAATTTGGTAGTTGATGATCAGCAAAGAATAATAAAAGTAAAAACCTTGGGAAAAGAAGAAGCACTCTCTGAAACAATAAATATTGGGCGGGTATTGAATTTAAGAGTCTTAAACTGTACAACTCATGAAAGGAAGTGGATTAGATGAAAAAATATGGATCCAATAAAAAAACATAGGGCATTTGGCGAGAGTAAAGGTTTGAATTTTTACTCATTATTGTTGCAATCAAAGCTTTTGCTTCTGCCAGTTAAAAGCTTATATTTACCACCCAAATAAAAGCTTCGGCTTTTAGAATTTGGGGAAGTTTTTTAGCACTAGAATACAGCACTCGGCATATTCAATTAGTTAAACTCAATATTGTGATGCTAGAAACCTTAATAATGGAATTATTTTTACTTTAAAGAATTATATAAACAGAAAAAATATGCACTTTAAAAGACAATTGTTACTACTCTTACTAATATTTTTATTTATAAATTCCAACGCTCAAAAAGACTTTTACCCTGGCTATATTCTAACATTGGATGAAGATACGATTCATGGTCAAATTATGGATCGTGGTGATAAATACATGGGAGAAATTTGCCATTTTAAAAATACAGACAATGAAATTATTAAGTATTTACCGACAAAAATTAAAGGCTACCGCATTAATAATAAATACTTTTTAACTAAGAAAGCATTTGATAAAGATGCATTTATGGAGGTTCTATTTGAGGGGGATATAAGCTTATATTATTTACGCATTGGATCAGAAGAACATTTCTTTATTGATAATGCAGATTTAGGACTAAAATATTTAGAGTACAAAGAAAATCTAAAGCATTTAAATAATAGTGTATATCAAGTAACTTCAATAAAGCATATAGCCATTTTGAAATATTATATGATGAATGCAAAAAATATTCATAGTGCTATCGATAAAATTTCTAAACCAGAGTATAAACAATTATATAAGCTTTTTGAAAAATATTACAACCATAAACATTATAAAGAACAACTTCAATACAAGAAAGAACTGCCATTGACAAAAGTCTTTTTAGAACCAATATTTAGAAAGAATTGGGCATTACCAACAAAATCCCATGGTTCATTTAGCGAAAAAGGAATTCATTTTTGGGTATGGTTACCAAGATCTAATGAAAAGTTATACTTCAAAACAGGATTTAGTATGTCTTCAGAATACAAAGTGCATGGAGGGTATCAACATTATAACGTAAGAATATATAAAATTCCAATTCAGTTTCAATACTTTTTAAGCAAAAAGAAAGTAACACCAAAAATCGTTGCTGGCACCAATGTATGGATATTTAACACAGATGCTGAAGGCGTTAGCTCATTGACATTCCCATTTAATGTTGGTCTTGGATTAAATTATAAATTATCAGAAAAAGTATATTTTTCCTTATCTAGTGAAGCGGATTTCGTTTTTTCAGAAAATAAGAAATTATATGATAATAGCAACACTTCTTTATCATTAGGTTTTGGTCTAGCAGTTAAACTTTAATATTGTTTTTAGAGCTAATCAATTCTTATCGTTCACAAAAAACTAATATGGGCATAGCTATTGCTGGGAAAATGGAGTATAAAATAACTTGGAGAAGGGAGAAAGAAAAAAAACAGTCATCAGTTAGCAGTTAACAATTTTCTTGTCAACTTATTTCATGAAAGGACATTTTGCTTACCGATGACTGGTTAAATGATAACTCATAGTGCTACGGGCCTTAATGCAACTCAAGATATCACTGTTAAAACAGAATTGACTGATAGCGATGGCAATACATATCCACTTGTGAAGATTGGCGATCAATTATGGATGGCAAAAAACTTAATGACAACTAAATACAATGATGGTTCTGAGATTCCATTAGTAACAGACAATGCAGAATGGAGAAACCTAAATTCTCCCGGTTATTGCTGGTACAATAATGATAAAATTAGCTTTTCACAGACTTATGGTGCTTTATATAACTGGTATACTGTTGAAACAGGCAAACTTTGCCCTTCTGGATGGCGTGTTTCTTCGGAGAACGACTGGCATAAGTTAAATTATTATACTTACAGTAATGATTATCTGAATGCAGTAGCAACAGCGCTTAAAGCCACAAGCGGCTGGAATCATGATGGTAATGGAATAGATGCATTTGGTTTTAGTGCCTTACCAGGAGGAAGAAGAGACACCTCTAAAATCACATTTTATGCAATTGGAAATGCAAGTAGCTGGTGGAAGTCTGATGAACAGTCCTTAACAGAGGCTCATTCAGAACATGTAAGTTATCCTGATAGCTTTATTGCAAGTAGTACGTATGACAAGAAGTTTGGTTTTTCCGTTCGTTGTGTAAGAGATTAGTTTTTTGAAATAGAATTAAGATCTATAATTATATATACATCATTTTATATTTGCATAGAATAGTCATACGGATAAAACAACAGTACTATAGCTAATTTTACCTTAAATTTTCCCTTATTCTTAGAGCTTCTTTTGAGGTTGGATTATACGAAAGAGCTCTATTTAAGTGCATCTTGGCCAACCTTGTATTGTTCAGCTTATCATTTAGTTCGGCAAGCATCAGGTTAACAACAAAATCAAAGGGATAATATTCACCCAACTTTTTAGCATAGATTATTGAAGTATCAAATTCGTTGCGTGTTTTGTATATGCCTGCAAGCCTTAAGTTGGCATTGTAATTCCCTGGGTCGATAATCAATATTTCCTTATATAGCTTAATTATTTCATTCCATTTATCCAGCGCTGATAAAGGGTATGCTTTACCAAACTTTGCTTCAATGGATTTAGGTTGCAAATCTATTGCCCTTTGATAATACTCCATAGATTCATCAAAATTGGTACTTTCATAATATAACCAACCTAATCTGAGGTTCATGATATAAGAGGTGCTATCGTAAACCATTCCTATTGTATTGATTGCTTCCTCTAAGTTATCATTCATATAGGCATCGTAACTATTGGCAAATGCTTTTACATCCTTTGATAGTTGTGCAAATGCACCTAAAAATGTAAAAAATGCAACTATGGTTATAAAAAGTCTTGTTTTCATGCGTTTAAAAATTAGTATCAAGACACAAGACACAAGTATCAAGTATCAAGACTAATGAACAAGGATATTACTATCCTTCAATCATCATCCCGCGTGTTTAATACTTAATCATGATAGTTTTCATAAGCCATATGGAACTTGCCAATTTTGTCATTCTCCTGCGTGAGAAGCTATTGACTACGTCGATCTTACGATTCTTATGGCTCGTTTCATGTTTTGACTATTAATACTTCAAATTAATTTATTATGGCATATTGCCCGAATTAAGCCTCACTAAAAGTGAGGCTTATTATTTGTTATGGTACTTATTTTTTAACCAGTTTTGTTGTATATACTTTATTTTCTGTAACCATCTGCACCAGATATATACCATTTTTCAGATGAGATATATCTAATTGATATTGTTTTTTATTTACTGAATATTTTTCAACTATCACCCCTGCTGAGTTAAGTATATTTAATGTATAATGCTCATTCGCACTGTAATTTACAGTTACAACTCCACTGGTTGGATTCGGGAATACCTTCATTGCATTTCCTAACAGAATCTCTTCATTATTTGTTGTAACGGTAACTGTAACAGTAATGCTGCAGGTTTCTATATTGCCTGCTTTATCTGATACAGTCCAGGTAATCAGGTTATCCCCTAAAAACAACTCCTCCCCCTCAAGGGTTTCTTCGCCATTTATGCTGTTGCTGATATAATCAATTTCACAGTTATCGCTATACGATGATAAATCAAACTCAGCGTCCGGCACTATGTAGCTGGTTCCGTAATTGGCTGCTACAACCACATCTTCCACACAGCTAATCTCCGGTTTTGATACATCTTCAATGATAATATTTTGTGTTTGAACACTTGTATTTCCATTTCCATCATCAAAAGTCCAGGTAACTACCGTTGTACCCTGTGTAATAATGGGTAACGAAAGGTTATGCGTTCCGGTAATGGTTCCGGCACAATCGCTGGCTGTGGGTGCTGTTAAACTGGTAACTTGGCATTCGGCTAAAATATCGTCTAAGGTAACTTCATTTGGAATAGGTGCTTCTGTTTCCAATCCGTAATCGTTAATTATCCACCCATAGTTATTTATTAAAGTTTCTCTGGCTTCTGATGCTTCACAATAACTGGCAGAAACTGTACCTAAGTTGATATTTTCCCGTACCAATTGTGAGGCCCATCCTTCTAATGTAGCATCGTAATTGGTAGTTGACAGCCTGGTATCTACTAACATATCATACATATAAGCAGAATGGTAAATGTTAGTGATATTCCAGCTTCCCAGATTCTGATCAAAAGAAGTAGCTCCTTGAAACATTTGCATCATATCCAACACCTGACTTACATCCCATGATGAAAGATCCTGATTGAAAGCAGTTGCCTTGGAAAACATACTATTCATATCATCAGCTTTTGAGGTATTCCACGAACTAAGATCCTGATTAAATGCCTCATTTTCCTGGAATAGTTGACTAAAGTCTGTTACATTGGAAACATCCCAGCCTGAGATGTTTCCATTAAATGTACTATAACCAAACAAACCTTGCATATTTGTAACATTGCTTACATCCCAGTTGGAGATATCAACATTAAACTCCCCAAATCTATTAAACATGCTTTTCATGGTGCTGACTTGTGATAGATCCGGTATATCTGTTGCATTGAGTGTTGTATTATTACAACCCCTAAAAGCATTATTCATGCTTTGCCAAAGAATACTTCCCCATTGATCAATAGAAATTAGTTTTAAATAATCGCCGGATTCATTAAAATACGGAGCCGGGTAGTTGCCTCTAATAGCGATTGTATAAGTTCCGGATGTACCATAATTGTGGGTCACCTCAGTTGTTAAACCAAACTCATCAAATACACCATCGTTATCCCAATCTACATCGTAATGGTAAGTATATGAACTATTTGTAGGGATGGTTATCTCCGTATCACCTGACGTACCTGTATTATCTGTTTTCCACGTGGTAATAAAATAGTCAGTAGCTTCACACACCTGCCCTCCGTCAGAAATAATCCAGTTATAAGTATTTTCCAGTTCCTCTTTTGCATGTTTGCTCTGGCAGAAGTATATATCTGAAGCTCCCAATTGTACATTGTTATTTACTGACTGATTGGCCCATGAGCCTAATATCTTATCGTAATTCAGGGTTGATAAGTCTGAATCAGTAAACATATTAGACATGTTGGTTGCATTGCTTATATTCCAATTGCTTAAGTCCTGATTAAAAGAGGTAGCACTTTCAAACATAGAAGTAAATTCTATTCCTGAACTAACATCCCAACTACTTAAGCCATCAATTTCTTCTTCTACATCGGAAAACATGTATTCAAAATTTGTGACTTTGCCCACATTCCAATCAGATAGTTGAAGATTTAATTCGTATGCACTTGAAAACATATTTGCCATATTGGTTACGTTACCAACATTCCAGTTTCCAATACCTAAAGGAACAGCGGCACCCATAAACAAATAGCTCATGTCGGTTACATTACTAACATCCCAATGAGAAAGGTTGTGGGAGGAAATTCTACAATTCATAAAAGCATACGACATGTCTGTTACAAAGGATAAGTCCGGAGCATCCGGAGCATCTATTGTCAGGTTGAAACAATCTGCAAAAGCAGAGGCAAAGCTTTCCCATACTATACTCCCCCATTGATCTATTGCAGTTAACTTTTGTCTATCGCCACTCACGTTAAAATAAATAGCCGGAAACTGCCCTCTTATCTGTATAGTATATGTACCGGGCGTACCAAAGCTATGCGTAATATCCCCCGTTATACCTAACTCATCAAATACACCATCATTATCCCAATCTACATCATAGTTATACGTGAGCGAACTATTGGTTGGTATGGTAATACTGTTATTATCTGAAGGACCTGAGTTATCAGTTTCCCATGTTGTGATAAAATAGTCGGCTTCATTACATGCTTGTCCGTTATCAACAAATGACCATCCGTGGTTTGTACTTAAGGCATCCCTATAGTGTCCTGCATTACAATAAGCTAATCCCTCAGCTCCAAAATTGATATTGCTTTTAACATCTTGTTCGCTCCAAGCTTTCAGTAGTTTATCATAGTTTTGAGTAGACATAGCTGTTAAATCCAATAAATCAGTCATATCGGATACATTGCTTACATCCCATCCTGAAATATCCTGATTAAAAGAGGTAGCGCCTTCAAACATTTCTCCCATATTTGTAACTGCGCTCACATCCCATGAACTAACATTGCCATTAAAAGAAGTAGCCTGCTTAAATACATCGCTCATAAGTTCAACCGAAGAAACATCCCAACTACTTAAGTCCTGATTAAAGGCTGTTGCCCCCTCAAACATATCACCCATAATGATTAAGGAAGAAACATCCCAACTGCTGATATCTCCATTAAAGGATGTAGCTTCCTCAAACAGTTCGTACATAATGATGATGTTTGAAACATCCCAGTTATTTAAACTTGCATTAAGTGAAGTACAATACTGAAAGCTTTCTTCCATAGTGGTTACTTCACTTAAATCAGGTGCATCTAAGGCTGTTATATTTAGGTTGGAACATCCTTTAAAAGACGATTCCATGCTTTGCCATTGAATAGTCCCCCATTGGTCGATTGAGATCAGCTTGTCCTTGTCATCATTATTATTAAAATATATGGCAGGAAATGCTCCCCGAATTTGAATAGTGTAAGTTCCTGCAGATTCAAATGTATGTTCGTAATTCCCTGTTATACCGAAAGTATCAAATACACCATCATTGTTCCAGTCCACATCATAAAAATAATCGTAATCGTTGTTGGTTGGTATTATTATCGATAAGTCGTCTGAAGTACCAGTGTTGTCTGTTTTCCATGTGGTAATAAAATAATTCGTCACATCACAAGATTCTCCTAGGTCAGTAACAGACCAACCATAGGTATTGGTAAGTACACTACGCCCGTAAGTACCTGAGCAATATGAATTGTTGATGGTACCCAAAGACACACCTGGTTGAACTGTTTGTGCACCCCAGCCGCTTAAGAGATTATCGTAATTCTGATTAGAAAGTCCTGAACCATTAAAAACATTTTCTGCTGTTGTTAACTCTGAAACATTCCAACTGCCTGGATTTAGGTCAAACAAAGCAGTCGATTGGAATGCCTCATTCATATTGATTACATAAGAAACATCAGGTGCATCTGATGCATTACATAACATATTAGAACAACCATTGAAAGCGCTTTCCATTGTTTCCCACCAGATTGTTCCCCATTGCTCTATTGAGATTAGCTTTTCTTTATCCCCTGCATTGTTGAAATAAATGCCGGGAAAGATTCCTCTTATTTGAATAGTTTGAGCTCCTGCTACACCATAATCATGCGTAATGTCTCCGGTTACATTTAAATCGTCAAAAACGCCATCATTGTCCCAATCTACATCGTAATTATAAGTTAAGGAACTGTTGGTAGAGATTCCTATTTCAGTATCACCAGAAGTTCCGGCATTATTGGTTATCCAACCGGTAATAAAATAGTTATCACTATCATTATCTCGACCACCATCTGTAAATGTCCAACCGTAATTCGTAATCAAGATTTCTCGGTAACTTTCAGAATGGCAATACTTTTTGCCCATAGCTCCGAAATTAACATTAAGCTGTACGCTTTGTGCACTCCAGCTCTGAAGCAATTTGTCGTAGTTTGATGTTGACATAGCAGTTCCATCTAAAAAACTACCCATATTTGTTACATTGGCAATATTCCACCTGCTTATATCCTGATCGAAGGAACCAGCAATAGTAAAACACTGGTATAGAGTAGTTAGCGAAACAGTGTTCCATTTTCCAATATTCTGATTGAACTCATTGGCACCGGAGAACATTCGTGCCATACTGGTTACTTTACTCACATCCCAGTTGCTGATATCGATATTAAAAGCATCGGCACTTTGAAACATTTCTTTCATAATGGTCACATTGCCTACATTCCAGTTACTAATATCTCCGTTAAAACTGTAGGCTTGACGAAACATTCCTGTCATATCGGTAACATTACTCACGTTCCAAATATTAATATCCTGATTAAAAGCAAAGGCTCCACCAAACATTTGTTTCATTGTGGTTACGTTGTCCACTTTCCAGGATGAAATATCCTGATCAAATGACTCGGCATGATAAAACATAGCTGTCATATCCTGCGCATTTTCAACGTTCCAAGCTGAAAGGTTTTGGTTAAAAACAATAGCTTCTTCAAACGTGGCATTAAAGGAAGTAATGGTACTTACATCCCAATTACCAATATTGCCGTTAAATGATTCACATTCAGAAAACATGTACGACATATCTGATACATTAGATAAATCAGGAACATCTGTAGCATTGTAAATCATATTTTTACAGCCATAAAATGCTTTTTCCATGGTTTGCCAGCTGATTGTTCCCCATTGATCGATGCTGATTAGTTTTTCAATATCGCCTTCGTTGTTAAATGAAATAGCAGGAAAAGTACCTCTTATGGCTACCTGGTATTCACCTGCAGTGCCATAGTCATGTGTAATACTTCCTGTAACACCAAGATCGTCAAACACACCGTCATTTTCCCAGTCTATGTCAAAGTCATAAGTCTGAGTGTCATTCATAGGTATGCGAATGGATGTAGAATTTGTACTACCTGTATTGTCTGTTTTCCAAGTGGTAATAAATTCGTTTTGGGCTGATAGGGTTGTTGTAATTAGTAATGCAAGCATTATCATACAACCTGCGATTCTGCTCTTTTTCTTCCGAATGTAATACTGTTTCATATACGTTTAAATTTTTCTTCCTTTTGTTGTATGGAACTCTCAAAAAAATCTGGTCATCCTCTATTGTGAGAAATTGAATGTCAATTTTTCTTGGTTGTTTCATATTTATTTGCTTATTCAAATTTTTGTCTAATACCATTTTAACAATGAATTGTATTGATAGGGTTGATTACGAAGTAAGTTTAACCATCACATCATTAACATATCGGTATTAGAGTGAAATTTTAATAGTTACTGGTCATTAGTCACAAGTCATTAGTTAGATTTAAGTACCAGTTAGCAAATGTTTAATTGGTTACTGATCATTGATAACTGTTTACAGGTGATTGATTACTGCACGACCATTCGCTTTGTATCTTTTAAATCATTATTTACAAATAGAGAATAAAGGTATGTACCAGGTACATAGGTGGATGTGTTGAATTGTATATACCCTTCTCCTGCTTCCTGTATTTCAATGCGCTCTACTTCAGCTCCTACTACCGTATAAATGCTTATATAGGCTGTTTCATTTTGCTCTGCCAAATAATATTTAATAGTTGCTGTTCCGTTAACCGGATTAGGCGTATTTTGATATAACTTTGTTTTTTGAACGGCTGATTTTAGCTGAGCCGTGGTTGTTAAACCCAATGTTTCCATTACCGTAGCCATCTGCGCTTCTAAAGTCTCCACCCTGTCTTCCAGATTTTCAATTTGGTTCTGCTGGTCAATCAAAATCTCTGATAAATCAATAGTATTACCTCCTGAGATAGTTAAAGAAGTACCGCTCACTGATAATGTCTGTTCATCGGTATTGGCTTCGTAACCATCTCGAAGGACTGATAAATCAACTGCATTACCGTCTTCAATGCTTAAAGCTGTACCCGATAAAGCAAGGGTTTGATTATCCGTTCCGGTTCCATCTTGTAAGGAAGAAAGGTTAACACTATTACCGTTATCGATTGACAAAGTGGTTCCTGATAAAGCAAGGTTTTGTTCGTCGGTGTTATCCATGTATTCTGTCAGGTACACACCAAAATCAGAGTTGTCAATACCCAGATAATAATCATCATCCAAATATAGTCCTTGCCTGTCTGTATTGGGTTCATATCCGTCTTGTAATGAACTAACATCAATTGTATTACCTCCAGAAATAGTCAGGTCAGTTCCAGATAAGCTTAAAGTTTGTTCATCAGTATTAGCATCAAAACCATCTTGTAAAGATGATAAGTTAACTGAATTCGCATCCTCAATACTTAAGGTGGTACCTGATAAGGTCAGTGTTTGATCATCGGTTCCGGTTCCATCCTGAAGAACTGATAAATCAACTGTACTTCCGTTTTCAATGGATAAACTGGTGCCTGAGAAGGAAATATCCTGTGCATCGGTATTATCCAGGTAAGCTGACAAATCAATTGTAGAGGTTCCTCCTGTAATGCTTAAGGTATTTTCTGAAATACTTAATTCCTGATTGTCTGTATTATCTAAATAAGCTGATAAATCAGCTGAGTTACCATTTGATATGAAAAGGGTATTGTCTGTTAATGTTAGTGTTTGTGCATCGGTATTATCCAAATAAGATGAAAGATCAACCGAATTACTGTCTGAAACAGACAATATATTATTGGTAAGATCAAGGCTTTGAATTCCATTGACAAACCATTCAGATCCATTCCAGATATTCAGTTTATGGTTGGTGCTGTCGTAAACCATCATACCCTCGTCATCAACATCAAGTTCGTTTGCGAATATACTTAGTTCAGCATACGAAAGACGGTTGATTAAAAACCCTTTGTTTGTTTCTGAAAGATCAATACTTGCATTTAAATTTGGTGTTGAAGTTCCAATCCCTAAAGTCATACGATTATATGCTGATGTACCCCCAATAACAAAACTGTTGGAGGTATCAACTGCGGCATCATGACCAATAACCACGGAATATTTCTGGTTTGCTATTGAATTATGACCTATAACCATTGAACTATCAGCGCTTACGGTACTATTGTGCCCAAGTACCTGGCCATACTCGTTATTTACTAAAGCGTTATAGCCAAAAGCAATTCCTGCCGTTGTTTTTGTTTCACTATTAACACCAAATGTCATGCTGTACCTGCCGTCTGCATCAGTATTGTAACCTATTGCAATCTGGTCATCATTTCTGGCATCTGCATCAGATCCAATAACAATGTTTCTGCTACGACCATAATCTATGTTGGCTGCATGTATTTCCGCTTTATATCCTATTAATACATTATAACCATTGGTAGTTATATCACCTGTTCCTGTAAAGTCCGCAAACGAACCCAATACTGTATTACAGGAACCTCCGCGATTGGTATAGGCTGCGGCAATACCAATGGCCGTATTATAATTAGCTTCGTTGGTATTGTTTGTTCTGTTGTTGTCCCAACCCGCTCTGACTCCCACAAAGGTATTGCCATCGGCATACTCCGTACATGCTCCTGCACCCTGACCAAGCATGGTGTTGTATGATCCTAGTCCTATATCCTTTCCTGCTGAATCTCCCAGACAGGTATTATAACTACCATCAGAGATGTCACTCCCTGCTTCAGCTCCTACGGCTGTGTTCCTATAGCCCGATTCCAAATCATAAAGGGCTGCTGAACCAACAGCCGTGTTATCTGATCCCGTGGATGCGGTGGATGTTGATGTGGATGATGAAGAAATCGAAAAAGCTCCGGCTCCGGCCCCATTACCCACAAATGTATTATCATCACCTGTTGTTGCTCTTAAACCTGCATCTACTCCTATGAAGGTATTATCGAAACCTTCGGTATTATTAAAACCTGCTCCGTGTCCGAAAAAAGCATTGTCAGACCCTGTGGTATTATAAAATCCAGACCTAAATCCAAAGAATGCATTGTCAGTACCAGTAGTATAATAGCCAGATTGATACCCAAAAAAAGCACCTTCATTCCCGCTGGTATTATACCCCGCCTGATATCCAAAAAAGGATCCATAATCACCATTTGTGATATTGAAAGCTGCTGAATCTCCAACTGCAGTATTATATTCACCTGAAGTACGATTTTCTAATGCGCCATCACCAGCTTTGTATTCTCCGGTTTGTCCATTTATTCCTGCTATTATAAAGAATAAGATATTGATAAGTAAGATAGTTTTTTTCATGTCCCATTTGTTTATGTTATTCAGTAATTCAGGTATCGATATGGCTAATTACTCCCTTAAATCTTAGAGGATTTTTTCAATCTTGTGCAAGGTTACGAATTGGATAATTCTTTGTGTCAAAATAAAGGTTTCAAAAGGTTTATAGGGGGTTTCAAAAGGTTACACAACACCTTATTATGCTGATTATATGCGCTATAAGCAACACAACATTAGCCAGGAATAATTGATTTTTTTATGGCGTTAATGGCCATAGACTGATTTATTCCTTCAAAGAAATTCTAACGAATTCATAATATTTGCCAGATTAAAGAATACTATATTTGTGTACTAATGGATTTTGAAGTACACATAGGAAATCAGACTTAAGTTAATCGATAGTTTTACCCTGCTGGTATGCTGGTTCAACCATTGTAAATTAATTATACACGGATGAAAGGATTTTACCTGTTTTTTGCGCTATATTTTATTTTTTCTCTTTCTACGACGGGGCAGAAAGTAGTTGTATTAAGTGAGGATGAGAAAATTAAAATCAGCGGTGAAGTTGAATTATATAATGATCCAACCAATGAATTATCAATTGAGGAAGTACAGTCCGTTGCATTCAAAAGTAATCGTTACAGCACCATTAACATAGGTTACAATAATACTGTAGATTGGTTTAAATTCAGCGTATATAATCCCAACGATAATGCAGTAAAAAGGATAGTACAACTAAGCAAGTTCTTAATTGACACATCTACCTTGTACTATAAGGATAGAGGAGAGTGGAAGGAAATAAGTACTGGAGCGCATCTCCCAAGTAAAGAAAGAACCTTACGAACTTTTAGCAGCAGTTACCCGATTACTTTTGCAGCTAAAGATACCATGACTTTTTATGTAAAAATTGTTAGTTCTTACAGCCGGCAATTTAATATTTCAATTGTCAAAAAGGAGGCACTTATCAAGAGCGATATAAGAGAGGTGAGTATACTTAGCTTTTTTATTGGAGGCCTGATTATTATTACCATTTTTAATTTTTTTATTGGTTTAAGGGTAAAGGACAATGTTTACTTTCATTACATAGTCGCCAACGTTGCAACCGGAATTGCGGTATTGGCAATACGAGGATTCTTTTCCTACAATAGTCCGGACGGAATTACACATTGGTCGCCTTATATTGTTGCCTGGCCTACCGTATTCTATGTAATTGCATGTTCAAATTTTAGTATTCGCTTTCTGGAATTAAGAAAAAACAATAAGGTGAGTTATTATTTAATGATAGCATCTTCTTCGGCTTCTTTCATTACAGCAACCATCGTTAATATTCTTAGGTTGAGTGATAAACAGATACATCTTGAATCTATCGTACTGGCCAATTTCTCTTTTTCTCTGATCGCTATTTATGCTGGAATAATGGCTTTAAAAAAGGGCAGCAAACATGCCAGATATTACTTAGCAGGCTGGACTTGTTCTTTGTTGGGGCTTATGGTAATGACGCAAATGCACACAGGAGTATTGCCTGCCAATGCTTTTACCAATAATTTTTACGTAATAGGTGTTTTATGTGAGGTTTTACTTTTGGCTTTTGCCTTAACAGACAGGTATAGATCCTTGCAAAAAGAAAAGGATTATCTGGAATTTAGCCTCACCCATAAAAAAAATGATTTGTCAAAAGTGATCATTGATAACAGATTAAGACATTCTTTTAAGGCAGATTTATTAGAAAAACTTAAACTCATTTACAAAAGTAATGACGAAGCTATTAAATCCCGGTTAGCTAGTTTTATTGCTGATTTAAACATTCAGTTTGACGCAGATGATAAAAGAAGTCAGTTGCAGGAAAACATTGATAAAGTTAATTCCGAATTTGAGGAAAAAATAAAAGAGCGCTTCCCTAACCTTACCAAAAGTGAGATTGAAGTTTTAGGTTATATAAAGCTGAAGCTTTCCACAAAGGAAATAGCAAATATCAGAAAGGTGAGTACCACTACCGTAAAAGTTACTAAACACAGGATAAATAAAAAGTTGGCGGAAGAAGGAACGTCAATTGATGATATGGTTCTTGATCTTTGAGTATTCAAAAAAGGGGGTTACAAAGGGGTTACACACACTCAAAATTCACTAATAAAGACAATTACACACCTCCACATTTCACTTCTTTTTGTTCCCAATTTGGCTCTAAGCAATCAACAAATACCTCTTTAAGCGGATTCAAGATGCCTTCTGCATAAAGGAAACTATAAAATCAATCATACAAAAAGTCGTTTTACTTCTTTAAAAGTTTCACACCAAAATGTCGGTTGTTAATTTTAACCAAGTATAAACCCTGAGGTAAATATTTAATAACACTTCGGGCGTATCAGTAGTCAGACCCAATGGAAATTTGAACGAGGAAATGTAAACTTAAGGAGAATTGGAGAACCCCTGTTGCTCTTGGTAAAGCTGCTTAAATTTTATTTCGTTTATCCTCATTTGTTTTTGTCCCAAAACTAGAGATCAAAAGCTGCCCTGGCAATATGTATCAGGCTGACTGATTACTAAGCAAATGAGCTTTGTGTTAAAAGTGCTAATCCTGCAAATGTTACAATTCCCCATTTACATGATTTAAAAAATTCTTTCCTATCCATTTTTTTGATTTTTGGTTATGAATTAATTGTAAGGAGAGAAAATGTAGTTACGATTTCAATGGACTTCTCACAAAAAAACATTAAATTATACAAAGGAAAAATACATACAGTGAGACATTTACCTCAAATACTATTATTTTTTATGTTTCCTGTCTTTCTTTCTTTTTGTGCTCCTTCTCAGGTCAACGCCCAAAAATGGTGGAACGATATGGAGTTTTTGACAGGGAAAGATGGCTTGGTTAATAACCGGGTTACCCGTATCTATAGAGATACAAAGGGCTTTGTTTGGATCGGAACGGATGGCGGTCTTTCAAGGTATAACGGACTTCATTTTACTAATTATTTGGCAGATACAGTTCCAGGAACTCTTTGTGCGAACTGGATTACCTGTATAGGAGAGGATAAGTATGGTAATGTGTGGATTGGAACAGAAAATGGATTAAACAGATATAATCCTGCCTTTGATAATTTTGATAGTTTTGTCCATACCCCATCGGATAGCACTTCTATTGCTAGTAATATAATCAAAGCATTTTATTTAGACCATGATAGTGTTTTTTGGATTGCTACTATTAAAGGTGGATTAAATAGACTGAATTACAGTAAAAACAGTTTTGTTAGCTTTATTAATCCTGAGGTAAAATTTGGGGATTCTTTTACTGCAATGCTTGAGGATTATAGAGGTAACTTCTGGGTGGTATCAGAGGGAAGAGGTATTAGTTTGTTTAATAAAGAAAACGGGGAATTTAAAGTATTTGATGACCCACATATTAACTTTGCCGACAACTCTTTTAAATCCCTTTATGTTGATAAAGGTCAGATTTGGATTTCCTCTTTGGGGAATGGCATTGTTTCATTCAATCTTCAGACTCATGAATTTGTTCAGTATAGTTGGAATGGTGATGGTACAGGTACAAATAGAAACAGAGTTTATAATGCTATTGAAGATGGTCCTGATCATTTGGTTTTTGCCGTGGATCAAGGTGGAATTAACCGCTTAGACAAAAGAACAGGAGAGTTTAGTTATATTCTTTTTGACAATATTCGTAAAGGTGGTATTAATAATAATGGCATCAGGAGTATTTTTAAAGATCAGGAAGGAATTATATGGTTATCAACTTCTGGTGGTGGTGTAAATTATTATAATCCTCAAAAAAACAAATTCAACGCCCACACTTTTGACCACACGCCTAATTCTTTATCATACAGTGTAGTAGGATGTTTTCACGAAGACTCGAATGGTGAAATTTGGATTGGTACTGACGGAGGCGGAATTAGTGTATACAATAAGGAAAAAGATCAATTCAGACATTATATCCATAAACCTGATGATCCTTATAGCATTGGTGGAAATGTTATAAGAAAAATAGTTGAGGACAAGGAGGAAAACATATGGATAGCAACCTGGGCTTCAGGACTTAATAAGTACAACAGAAAAACAAAGTCCTTTACCAGGCCTTACCCTCTAAAGAAGGATTCCACAAAAACATATGGACAATACCTTTGGACAGTAGGGGTTGATCATAACGATATTCTTTGGGTATCAGTTTTCAGAAAAGGGGTGATTTTAATAGATAAAAGAAAGGGGATAATTAATAGATTTGAATACGAAGAAGGGAATCCAAAATCACTATCGGACAATATTGTTTGGGAATTTTTTGAAGATGAGAATAATATTATGTGGTTAATAACCCCCAAGGGAATTTGTCAATTTGATTCAATATCCAATTCCTTTATCCGCTTTGATAATTTCTCCAATAATAAGATTCGTGGTTTTTGCATTACTCAAAAAGGAGAAAAATGGGGAGGTTCGTTTGGTAATGGGATATTTAAATTTGATAAGTCAGGCAATGTAACTGATTATTTTACCGAGAGAGAAGGGCTTTCGAGTAACCTTGTTCAATCATTAGTAGAAGATAATAATGGCATTCTGTGGATTGCTACCAATAATGGTATTTCCAGTTATAATCCTTTAAATAAAAATTATCGTAAATATTCAGTGAAAGATGGTTTACCAGGCAATGATTTTTTTCCACAAGCCTATATGAAGGATCGGAATGGGAAAATTTACTTTGGAGGATTTAATGGTTTTATTGCATTTCAGCCAGATAGCTTAGTGGATAATGATTATATTCCTTATGTTTTTATTGATGATTTTAAAATATTTAATAAATCTGTTGCTATTGGAACAAAGAATTCTCCTTTAAAAAAGCATATAGCACATACAAAGTCCATTACGCTATCACATAAGCAATCAACCCTCTCCTTTAGTTTAAGGGCCATTAATATGACTTTTGCCGAAAATAACCAATTCGCTTACACAATGGACGGTTTTGAAGATAACTGGAACTATACCGATGCCAGACATTCTGAAATTATTTATCGGAACATAAAACCTGGAGAGTATGTGTTTAAAGTTAAAGGATCTAATAATGATGGTATATGGAATGATAAGCCAGTACATCTTCAAATAACTATAATTCCGCCATGGTGGCAAACAACACATTTTTATATTATCTCATCCGTTTCGCTTCTTCTAATGATTACCTACATCATACGAAGGCGAATTAGAAAACTAAGACATTCGAATATAATTCTTGCAGAAAAAGTTGAAATACGCACACGACAATTAAAAGAAAAAAACATAAAATTAAACGAGCAAAAAGACAAAATGATCCAGCAAGCCATGGATCTTAAAAAAATAAATACACAACTAAAAGAAAGGCAAAACGAAATAGAGCAACAATCGAAAGAAATTATTACCCAAAGAGATTTATTGATGGAGTTGAATTCAACTAAAGATTTATTGTTTTCTATTATTGCTCATGATCTTAGAAGTCCTTTTAATACTATACTTAATTCCTGTTATTTGCTTTCCGAAAGTCGTCAAATTTTAACAGAACATGAAATCGATAAAATTATCAACACGTTGAATAAAACAACAAAAATAACCTTCGATCTTCTTGAGAAATTATTGAAATGGTCGATGACACAGCAAGGCATAATAAAATTTGAACCCCAAAGTCAGGATTTAGTGCTCTTTGTAAAAGAAGAAATTGAAATATTAAAACAGCAAGCTTTACAAAAAGAAATTGAAATTGAACTAGCTATAGAAGGTACTCCTAAGAATGTATTATTCGATGCGGATTTAATAGGTACAGTTTTTAGAAATTTGATTTCCAATGCCATAAAATTTAGTAATCTAAAAGGAAAAGTTCTTGTTAAGGTTCAATTTAAAAATGAAAAAATACAATGCAGTGTTAAAGATTTTGGTGTAGGAATGTCTCCTGAACAGCTTGAAAAGTTATTTGTAATTTCGAATAATGCAACTACCGTTGGTACTGCCGGAGAGAGGGGAACGGGACTTGGATTATTACTTGCTCTTGAATTTATTAAAATTCACAAAGGAAAAATATGGGCCGAAAGCGAACTAACTAAAGGAACCTGCATTAATTTTTTTATTCCACTTCTGTACCATTAAGTTAAATGTATATCAATGACCAGTCTCCCGAGATTAGTTAACAATGATCGGTTAACAGTAAGTTTGCACCTATTTTAATTGCAGTGTTGACGAAAACCGGGCAGAGCGATAAATTATATTATGGGGATCGATATATTTTAATTAAGTTGTTAGTAAGGTATTCTAAGTGTTTTGGTTAGACAAGATCGATTTCATTTATGGTTTAAACCTCAATAAAAATTAATTTGGCAATTGTGTTTTAATCTACTTCAGGTGCATTTTTACACAAAACCCAAATGTAAAACAATTTGTCATCCTTAGAAGTATTAATCCTATTTTAGTATTGACAATACTTTAAATGCATCATATTTTAGCAATTATCTTAACTCTAATAATTTATACCAATCCTATCTATTAATCTAAAAACAGAAAATAAGCCATGAATTTTAAACTATCAATTCTCCTCTTTCTTCAATGTATATCTTTAGTAACACTAAATATTTCAGCTCAAACTATCGTTTCTGGCAATATATCCGGAATCTGGAATATTGAAGGAAGTCCTTATAGGCTAATTGATGATTGCACTGTACTAACAAGTACTGAATTAACTATTGAACCAGGAGTTACAATTGACATAGGCAAGTCAAAATCACTTCATGTATATGGAAAAATATTGGCCAATGGTACATCAAACCAACCCATTATATTTAAAACACTTAGCAGTGATGACAAATACGCAATGATTCACGTTCAAAATGGAACAAGTAATCCTCCCATGAGTGAATTTACATACTGTAAGTTCTCAAATGCCGAAATAGGCCTCTATCTTCATGCATATGGCAGGATTGACAATGATTATACGACTACCCAAACACAAGTTTCAAATTGCAGCTTTGATGGATCTGTATCAACTGCCATTTATGTAAGAGCCCAAGCTGTAGATGCATCACAATATATGACACCCAGAAGACGTCATGCGAAAGTTAATCCTATCATTAATGGGTGTACATTTAACGATAACGAAGTAGGAATAGAAATGTATATGCAAGGCTCAGGTAGCGCATGGTTTTCAACCGGGAGTACAGAAGCTACAATCCAAAATAATGCATTTTTTAATTTATCAGAAGCTGCTATAAACATGTTAACAGGAACACTGAATAGCGGAAAACCTTCTTTTGTTAACAATACCATAGTCAATTGCAAACGAGGGATCTGGATTCAAGATGCCGATTTTGATGCAATTACAATAAATAATATATTTTGCAACACTGACACTGCCATTGAAAGAACCGGAAGCAACAGCTCTACTGCATTTTACAATTGCTTCCACAACAACACTATTGATTTTGCAGGATATCCAGACACTTATGGCGATATTGTAACCTCAAACGCAAATGGAGATCCATGCGATATGGGTAATAATATTTACCTAGACCCCTCGTTCTCAAGTACAGATGATTATATACTTTCAGACAACTCTCCTTGTATTGGCGCTGGTGCAAAATCAGTAAGCATCAACGAGACATCTTACTCTTGTCCCTCAACCGATATAGATGGAAATTTACGCCCTAATCCAACTGATTCAAATCCTGACATTGGAGCTTTTGAAAACGATAAGAATACAACCTCAATTAAAACAAATGACTTTAATTTTGATTTAATCGGCAACTCTCCAAATCCATTCAAACAATCAACTGTTATTAAATTTCAGGTTTCAAAATTGTCATTTGTAAAAATATCAATTTACAATGCTAATGGTAGAAAAATAAAAACCATTATAAATGAAGTAATGATTCCTGGATATCACACAGTTAAATGGAATGCAAACAACAATAATCCTGGAATATATTTCATTAAAATCTCTTCTGGAAAATTCTCTGATACAAGAAAATGCCTATTGATGAAATAAACTAAACTAATAAATATAAAAAATTGCAGTATCAACATAGAAGATCGTTAGATATAAAGACAAAAGATATAAGACTGATTTACAAAATGCTTAAAATCGAGTGTTTAATTAAATTACTCCCACTATCCCAATCGCATAACATTCTATCCCATTTGAAAACTTAACGAACTATTGAATTTTTAATTAACTTGGTCGAAAAAAGGATAACATCCTTATAAGTAGTACAGTATTACCCAGGACGTACAAATTAGAATAAGCTTGGGCATTTAGAGAATCATTTAATATAACATTCGTACCAGATTTATGGAAAATTGGAAAACAGTAATAACTTTTACACAACCTCACGAAGCTCATTTTGCTAAAGGATTACTTGAATCAAAAGGAATTGAAACTATTATGCGTGACGAACTCACAGCTCAGGTGAATAACTTCTACTCAAACGCAATTGGAGGAGTAAAACTTGATGTTATCGAATGTGATTTGTCTAATGCGACTACAATACTTAGGGAAGGTGGATACATTAAGGAAGTTGTTGAAATGAAACGTAAACACATTGAAATAATTGAATTAGATAATAATACAGATAAATCAATTTGTCCATTTTGTGAATCAGACAACATTTATAAAAAGAAGAGAGTTAATCCTTTAATGATATTAATCTACTTACTTTTGGGAGCATGTTTTCCAGTTTTTAAGCGTAACTATATCTGTTACGACTGCAACAAAGAATGGAAATATCAAAAGAAATAATAAAATACTATCCAGTGTAAGCTGTAAGAAGACATAAGGATCAGCTATATTTGAGGAGTGTACAGGGCTAAATTGCCCCGCCTAATTTCCGCCCAGAAAATTTCATTAAGTTTAAGGTGAAACAAAAATTTGGTTCAACTGAGGGTGAGAGTTTGGTTGACTTACTCTCCTTTTCGTTTCATCCAGCAGGCCCTTATTATCAAGCAAGACGAATAAAACAATTATGAATAAACTAAAATACATTCTATTAATAATTACCTTAATATTTCCATTGATTTCAAAGTCACAGGACTATTGTTCATTCATTCAGAAGGTACAAGAATATCAGAATTTGGTAAGACTAAAATCTGTTGCAGGAACTGACATCATTGATACAAGCTCTTTCAACTTAAAAACTTATTTATCGTTTTTTGACAAAATTGAAATTGAAAATAGATATAAAATAGGTGTTTATTTCATTGACGAACATTTTGGTGGTAATCCTTATTTATATGCGATTCGGAAAAACAAAGATTTTGATAAAAACAAGGATAAAGAAAAATTATTTGAGTTATTGAGTGATAGCAATTTGCGAGCAAAGAATCATATTAAACCTCAAAATACAGAAATTGGATTTTTTCAATATCTTTTTTTCTCAGAAATGGGTGAACAATTTGTTTTAAAATGGCATTCAAAATATAACGAGAAATACATAATTTGTTCTCAGGAAGAATGGGATGAGATAATTCTGGAATTACGGAACGATAATAATGAAGGTGTAGAATCGGTTTATTATATTGATTCTATTGGGATAAGTAAACTTGAAAAAATAGATCCAGAAATTGTGGTCGAATCAAAAGATGATTTTTATATCATAAGGTGGATTGAAAACAGAACTCACCGCGGAATTTATTGGTGCAAATTTCAAGTAAAGAAAAAAGCTCCATATGCAATTGAAAAAGTTGATGAAGAAAAAATTGTTGATATACTAATTGATGTTGTGTATTGAAAAATTTCAGATGAATAAATAGGACTATGCAGGGTTTTCTATTAACTGGATACTAAACTACATTGACTTAAAATTGCTTATTTTTCAACTATTTTAAAAATAAAAAATACCCAATACTAAAAGAAAGAGAAGGACTTATAGAATACTCTTCATGCTCAGAAAATCTACGAGGCATATTATGCGTATACTCGAATGTAAAATCAAAATCCCCAATATTAAATTCTATAGGAAGAGATAATGCTGCGTTTAGTAATCCAAAGGTGTTCTCATATTCATAAGAATAATTTGTTCCCACTCTCGACCTAGAAGCAACAACTACATCAGCAAGATATTCATGATCAGAGAAATAGAAATTTAAATCTGGTGTTATTTCCAGAGAATTACCATTATTCCATTTCTTTAACTTAATCGTTTTATAAAAATTAGCCGAAAATGAATGACTATTATTACTACTCACCATAAAAGAATAACCAACTCTTGTTGAAATAAACTTAGGCTTTATAAGTGAGATAGATGAACTTAAGGTGTTTGAAGTAGATACTTCATGCTCTTCACTATTATCAATTGAAGTTCCTCGACTATACCCAAAACGCAAACGTGTACTTTTTTTTGCTCCTATATTAAATGAATATCCTCCTGACAATACGATTGAAGTATTTACCGGAAATGGAGCTTCGTATTTTACTACTCCTAAACCAAACATCCAGCCTTTAGTGTTAATATAAAATACTTGAGGAAGGGTATTTCCTAATCCAGAATAATAATCGCGTCCTGCATATGGTGTTGAATTATTTATAGATAATCCTGAATATAGAAAGTGATGGTTGGTCTTTACTTTAATAAAATCATCTAATATTGCATCTCGATCAGACAATGTTGTATTAACTTCTTCAGAAAACTCATCTGTTAACTGATCTAAAATATCATCATTACTTTGTCCATTAACATTTAAAGAGGAAAAAAGTATAATAGTACATACGATAAATAAATTTCTGAAGATTTCCATAACCACTCAATTTTAAATTCAACCAACCATTATCTTATTAAAAGAAAAACTTCCCTGAAAAATGGAACCATTATTATTTCTCAGCGAAGTTTTCTTTTTATTTTTTTATCCATTGGACTCAGTACCGTCCTGAACTTGCTTTTTAATGCGCTCCCTTTTGATACGTTTTTTAGCTATTTTGCGTTTAGCAGCTTTCTTTTGCTCGTCGGTAAGAGAAGATTTAAATTCTTGACGATTTTCTTTTACAGCTTCTTTTTGAGCTTTAATCATTTCCTTTTGCTCCTCAGTAAAAGATGCTCGCAACATTTCTTTTCTTTCTTGCATCGATAACTCTTCGTTCTCTAAAATAGCTAGTTGATCTTCTGAGAAAGTTTCTTTTAACTCGTCTCTACCGGCTTTCTTTTCTTCTTTATGACCAGCTATAAGCTCTTTTTGCTCTTCGGTTAAAGTACCACGAAGTGCTTTGGCACGCATAGCTTTCTTTTGCTCATCGGTAAGCGTAGCTCTAAATTCTTCTTTTTTTGCACTTAACTCATCTTTATGATCACTAATTAAAGCTTTTTGTTCATCGGAAAAAGTAGCTCTAAGCTGTTCCAATTTTTCTGGTCTCGAAAGCTCTTCGTTTTCTAAAATGGCTAATTGATCTTCTGTGAAAGTTTCTTTTAATGCTTCGCGATGCTCTTCTCTCATTGTTTTTTGTTCGGCAAGCATTGCTTTTTGGTCTTCGTTTAAGATATTATGTACAGGTGGCTTCTCTTTTACTTTAGGTGGCACCTCGGTATCTTGTGCAAATAATGATGTTGAAATAATTATTGTACTTAATAATGCTATAGATAAATTTCTTAATGATTTCATAATTCTAAATTTTAATAGTTAAACCATGTTGAGTGAACGTTCAGTTATAAGACTTCGATTTTCTATCAGGGTTTAATGAGGGGATATTTTTTTATCGAAAAAAAATATAATTCCTTATTTTTCTTGCACGCTAACTTTACATAAACACCACATTATATACAACTTAAGAACACACAATAAAAAAAGCTTGAATTTTTAGAATTCAAGCTTTTTTGTTTTTTTTATATCCCAAGACTGATGTAGAGATAATTTGTAACAATTGATAAGTCAATTAACAATTGGAGTATTACTTGACTGGTTATACAAAATGTTTATACTTCCTTCCTGGTTTTAACTTCCAACAGAAACCTAATTTTTCTAATTCACTCACCTGGTGATTTGTAAGTTTGCTTTTATCTCGTCTTTGGATTGAAACCCAATTACCTAAAGCCATATCTTTGTAACTTCTTGTAACATTACAATGTCCAAACTCTGCTTTGAAAGCTTTAAGCTTCTTAAGGCTTTCTTCCCAAGGAGTGCGCTTGTATTTTTCCCATACTATTCCAAGTTCCTCCAATTCTTTTATTTGCTCCTTAGAAAGCTTCCCTTTCTTGAAATACTTTCGTTGATTGATAACCCAATGGGCTAAAGATAAATAACCTTTATGGCCTTTTGATACGTCACAATGTCCAAACTTAGCTTTGTAATCTTTCAACTCTCCAAAACTTTTTATCCATAGAAATTCATAAATATTCCAAATAAAGCCGATAGAATTGAGTTTCGTAATTCTTTCTGGAGATAATTTATGTTTTCTAACCCTTTGGCGTATTACCCATCTACCTAATTCGCACCCTTTGTATATTGTTTTATCAGGGACATTACAATGTCCATATTTCTTTTTGAAATCAACCAGGATTCTATATTTTTCATTCCATTTAATATCAAATATCGATGGGTCTTTTTTATTTTTCATTAGAGACTAACGGTTAACTATACTGCTTTTTGTGAGATTTCTTAAGGGTACTCCTCTCCAAACCAAAATTTAATTAATTTTTCCTTTTTAAAATAATAATTACCAAAATAAAGGCCTTTTTCTTGCCTGTAGCGTAAAATTAAAGTGTCATTTTTAATATCTGTCGAATACGCTGTTCCTAATAGATCAGTTACCTCATCAGGTGTTAAGCCTAACCTTACGCCTTTCTCTGATATAAAATCATTTTCCTCAACTTTTAAATTTGTTTTTATGTTGCGAAAATTATATTCAACAATAAATTGCGAAAATTGATTGATAACATCCCCTGGATTAAAAACCATTGTTAAAAGCTTCTTATTATCACAAGAGATAATTTCAGTTTTTAAATCATCAGGATCAACCAGATTACTGTCCGTTTTTAATATCTTTTCAACTGTATCTGCATTTCTTAGGTATATTTTATTTACTGAAGAATCATAATATCTCCTTTCTATTAACTCCTTAGAATTAATCAATTGACATTTTATAGAAGAAAATAAAAAACAAAAAAACATTAATAAGATTAACTTATTCATTACCACTAAATATAATTTAATTTTTGAAATTCATTCTCAATCGTAACCTAAATACAATCTCATACTAAAAGTACCTAATTGATCTCATACTATAGCTCTTTGTTCTAATTGGTTTATTTTTAGGATATTTAATCGAAAATGAAAAATTTCTCTTCTGACTACTCTGTGGTTTAACATTAACATTCCATATTAAACTACCTTCCAACTCATTATATATAGCCCCTTCACTTTCAAGCTTTTCTACAACAACATCACTATCCGTTGATACCGGGATTTGATCTATAATCTCAATATTTATATCTCTATTTCGATTGTTTTTAATAATCGTTTCGTAAGCAAAGGTTTCTTTCTTATTACTACCAATAAATTGCTTAGTACTTAGCTCTTTCTTTTTTACTCTTTTCACCACAATTTTATTATCTCTACCTAAAGATATATCCATTGTATCCGAAACTTCTGCATTATTAATCTCAGACTGCCCTATATAAGTACCATTAAAATAAACATTAGCTTTTCCATATATCAAATTAATATCCTCCCACCCAGTTACTTTGGCAATTAAAAAGGCACTTTTGTCAATTTTAGGAGCGCAATAATAATTATATGTAGCATTCAGCTTATAGAATCCTACCTCAACAAAATAAGGATTTGAACTTGTTGGAATATCATACTTTCCCGATATATTAAATTCCGAATTCAAATCATCAACTGGTATCATCAGGTTTATTTCAACCTCTTCATCTATTTTAGATGTCTTTCTATTTGCAAAATATCCCCTATCATGTTCAATTTGAATTGGACTCTTATTGGCATAACTAATCTCCCATTTATCTAACGATGGCTTAGTTACATTACGATTAGGATCTGATGTAGATAGTTTTAATACTACATTATTCCAATCAATCTGAGTTTCGTTATAAACTTTAGCTTTATAAACTAAATCTATCGGATTATTAATATTGGAAGCTTTTATATCATAGATAGGAGCCCAGCCTGCATTATCAACCAAGTATTTAATACCAATTTCTATTGGTTTTATCTCTTCTGATTTTAAAACAATAACAATCTTCCCCCTATTATATTGACCACTACTTTTAATACTTTCAAGTTGCTGCTCCAAACGTTTAAGAGTAGTTTTTAACCTTTTTCCCTTTAATTGTAATTTACTTTCGTTAATATTTATTTCCGCAAATCTTTCTCTAAAAAAGGTTGCTGCATTTGCCAAACTTTGAATACTTGCTCCTTTTGCTAAATCTTGGTTTTTCATTAACATTTCTTTCTCCGAATTAAATGCTTTAAGATGATTATCAATTTGGATAATTTGGGAATTTACCGTATTAATAGAATCGTTAATGCTTTTAACTTCAGGTTTTAATTGATCATTAAAAAAATAATCATCATGATGAGATATAGACAAAAGATCAAGATTATCTTTTGCATTAACTCGAATACTGTTAGCATTAATAAATGGAGAAAGACCTTTAAACTCTATTCTATTTGTTCCTTTTATTAAATTAGCCTTCTTTGTTCTGTAAACTTCTGCTCCATCTAAAAAAACGGTGACTGAATTGAGTTTAGATTTAGCATCTTTATTAGTATTAGATTGACTTGATGCTATTGACTTAAAAGTTAATAATAATATAAGAAGAGTGAATATTTTCATACGTATAGATATTAATTAGTAGATAATTTTTGATATGAATGTATTATTTCTTGACTTTGTGATTCTATTTGTATTCGTAACTGAAGGACATATTCATACTAATAAACTAACCATTTTTATTACCCGGAATCCAAGGACCACTTTTCTTTAGCGCTTCAATCAAAGGTTTATTTAAATCTTCTGGTGTACCACTTGTAATCTGAATATTAGTTATTTGACCTTTGGTATTTATCATATACATTAAAGTAACAGTTCCTTTTGTCTTACTTTTAACTGTTAGATTTGACTTAACAAAGTTATCAAGTCCAGCCTTTCCTCCTATATATTCAGGAGTACTAGATTTCTCCATACCAGGAAACAAAACAGTATTCTTCAAAACAGGAGAAAAATTGTGTTTTTCTTTCAGTGTTTTAAACTTGTCCTGACTATAGGAAATAATGCAGAATGAAAAAAATAAAAATAGAATAATGTATTTCACAGGTATTTATTTTATGGGTTTTACAAAAGTAATCTTACTAATATTTATACAGAAAGCCGATAGTTTATATCAATTGTCCTATGAGCTTAGCATTAAATAATTTTAGAGGTTTTGAGTTTAAGCAAGGCATAAAATTGAGACATAGCGTCAGTTCTGTTGAGATTTTATAACGTAGGTTAAACTCAAAAGAATAGAATAATAACGCTAAGGTCATGGGATTATTGGTATTATATAACTACTCAAGCTTTTTTAACGTATTTTCTAGTAGCTTTAAAAATATATTAAAGTTTTCATCAGCTCTAATCTTTTCTTCAATCATTAAATCATATACCTCTCTTCTAATAACATTTAGTTGAACCACAAATTCCCTCAAGTCTCCTTCAGTATCAATTGATTCTTTCTCAATTTTTAAAACCTCTGTATAGTACCTATCTAATCGGTTCTTTTTAACATTATCTCTAAAGTTTTTATAAGTTGGAACTATCCCAATTAAGAAAACAAAAACCGAAAATATTAAAGCAAAAACTTCTACATATCTCTCTATAAAAGTAGGTTTATCTTTATCCTTATACATTATAGCGCCGTTGTGTAATGGGTAGAAATAATTATCACTATAATATGGATCAATGTTAATCAACTCAGGATTCTTTTTTATGTAGTTATTTTTATTGTTTACAATGCCTTCAATGAGTTTATAAACCACCTCTTCATTAAGATCTTTATGACCAAAAAGACACCCCCATATTGACAAAGTTGATATGGTCTGTTGATTGGACGAAAAGTATCCTTTAGGAATTATTACCGGCTTGGTAGTCCACATTTTCATACAAACAGATTCTAATATGCTTCCTTGATTTATCTTTATAACAGAATCAAAACTGTATATAGATAGCTCACTATTTGATTCTAACATATTAGTAATTCTATTATTAAATAAACCTGTCAGATTAAAACTTATATCTATGCTATCACCTACAAGGTTTTTCTCAAAAGAGGTATATACAGGAGTATATGAATCAGCACTCACACCTAATAATTTAAATAACTGAGAAAAAAACTTCTCATCTACATGTCCTCGAGGACCAAGACCTACTCTCTTTCCTCTTACCATATCTGGCAAGCTTTTTCCTTTATCCTCCCTAGGACAAACAATTAGTAATACCTGTTTATAAAGAGGCAATATCACCCTTATGTTACTGTAATTATATCCAGAATCATTCGGTTCAAAATATGGATTCTGAGCTATGGATAAATCAACTAAACCGGAATTTAACACTTTTAAGTTTCCATTTGATCCATCAGTTTCTACTTCTTGTTTAAGTTTAATACCCAAGTCTTCATCTAAACCTTTTATTAAGTTTTTCTCCACAGTTGCAATCGATGTAGAATGCTCTGCTACTGTAAAAGATAACTTTGGTGTATTATTGCAACTGGTAAATACAAAAATCAGTATGAATAGATTAGTGATAGTTCTGAACATTGAAAAGATGTATTAGAGTTGATTTTATGCGTTTTGAGAGACTATATTCAAAGTTTAATTATAATTTTCTAACTGTAACTTCTCTAGAAGCAAAAGACCATTAACTTATTGATTTTCTCTTAAGTATTTTGGAGGTACATAATCTGTTAACCATACTCCATTTTCCGAAATATAGAATTTGTAATCGTCTATATACATTCTTTCTGCTAATATTTTAAAAACATAAGGTTTACCATGCCTTTGTCCAACATTAATAGCAGTTTCAATATCTCTGCTTAAATGAACATGTTGTCTGTTTCTCTTTTCCAGCCCTTTTTCAAAAATAGCTTGAACAGATTTCTCTCCTGTACCATGGTATAATATCTCTGGTGGTTTCTGATTTTTATAACCTAATTCAATTTCTACCGAATGACCTTGACTTGCTCTTATTTTGTCAAATGTATTATTAAACGCAAATCGCTTTTTTGAATTTGTATCTACAACATGTTTCAGAATTTCTTTATCAAACTTTATCCCATTTCTATTGGCTTTTTCAATTAATATTTCCACGTCAGTCCAACCTGCAGGATCTAATTGAATTCCAATTGTATCAGGTTTATGACGCAAAACTAAACTCAAAAACTTACTTATATGTGTTATTTCTTTTTTATTAAGCATTTTATGTAAAATTGAAATCACAATAATACCAATAAATAGAAACTAAATAGTATTTCTTATCAATTTTTACAATCTCAATAATGTTATACCCAATATATTTCACAACAAAAGTCACGCACTAGTGTGTGCGCACACATTTTTTTTACTATATTTGCATTACTTTCCCTAATTAATTTGAATAACAGATGTTTAAACAATAAAGACATGAAACAACTAAACAAATCAACTTACAAATCTGCAGATAACTATCAGTATAAGATTTTACAGTTTGGAGAAGGTAATTTTTTAAGAGCTTTTGTAGATTGGATGATTTACAAATCCAATAAACAACTAGATACAAACAATGGAGTTGTTGTTGTGCAACCATTAGATAAAGGAATGATAGAATTACTGAACAAACAGGACAACCTTTATCATGTTTTGCTTCAGGGAATAAAAGATGGTAAACCCGTGCAGGAAACAGAGTTAATCGATTGTATTTTAGATGCCATTAACCCTTACGCTAACTATGACTTATACCAACAGTATTTTCTTCACCCAAATTTAGAATTGGTTGTTTCTAATACAACTGAGGCTGGTATAAGTAGAATCGATAACGAAGATATTCATGCAAAACCTCCAAAATCCTTTCCTGGTAAAATTTGTCAATTGTTGTACCAACGATTTAATAAATTCAAAGGAGCTTCTGATAAAGGATTAACCTTTTTTTGCTGCGAGTTAATAGATAAAAATGCATCTGTACTAAAAGAAATTGTACTAGAACTAGCTGAAAATAATAATCTTGAATCTGAATTTATAGATTGGATTAACAATTACTGTTCTTTCTGTAATACATTAGTTGATCGCATTGTACCTGGTTTCCCCAAAGACAATATTAAAGAAATCCAAAGTGGTTTGAGGTATGAAGATAATTTGGTTGTTGCAGGCGAATATTTTCATTTATGGGCCATTGAAGCACCTCAGCACATACGGGATAAATATCCTTTTGATAAGGCCGGGCTCAATATAGTTTGGTTGGAAGATATGACCAAGTTTAGAGATAAAAAAGTAAGAATATTAAATGGTTCACACACTGCATTAGTTCCCGTTGGATTATTAAGTGGCTACCAAACGGTTAAAGAAGCTTTTGAGAATGAAAGCATTTCAAAATTCATCAATGAAATGGTAGATCATGAAGTAATACCAAATATCGAAGGGAATAAAGATGAATTAAAGAAATTTGCTGGTGAAATATTAGAGAGGTTCTTTAATCCATATATCCGTCACTTCTTAAAAGATATTTCATTAAATTCTTTATCCAAATGGATGACTCGTGATTACCCTTCGTTAATAGATTGCTATAACAGAGAAGGAAAAGTACCTGAAAAACTCACTTTCTCTTTAGCTGCATTACTTATTTTATATAAAGGTCAATACAACCAATTAGAATTTACTATTAACGACACAAAGGAACACGTAGAGTTCATTCAAAATGCTTGGAGTAATATGGACACCTATGCTTCATTAGCTGAAGAAATACTTTCGAACGAAGCTATATGGAATAAGAATCTTTCAGAAATTGATGGACTTACGGCTAAAGTAGCCGGATATATTGAAGATATAATGGAAAATGGAATCCAATCTGCAATTCAAAAGGTGGTATAAATATTGTGTGAGGAAAATTTTAAATGATGAATAAACATATACAAATACATTCTAAGGACAACGTCATTGTTGCTTTAGAACCAATAAGTGCAGGCGCTTCTTTTTCTGTAAACGACGAAGAAATTACTGTAATTACGGACGTTCCACAGGGACATAAAATAGCTATAAAACCTGTTAAACAAGGTGAACATGTGATCAAATACGGTTCTTCAATTGGTTTAGCCCAGTCAAATATTGAAATTGGTCAGCATGTACACAGTCATAATTTAAAAACAGGATTGAGTGATAATCTTCAATATTGTTACAAACCACAAGGAGTTGAATTAAACATCCCTAAAGAAAACCGCACATTCAAAGGTTATTTGCGGAAAAATGGTGATGCAGGTATTAGAAACGAGCTATGGATTATCCCAACAGTTGGTTGTGTAAATGGTCAGGCTAAATTAATTGTTGATCGGTTAAAAGCAGAAACTAATACAGGTCATATAGATGATGTGGTTGTATTGAGTCATCAATATGGATGTTCGCAGCTGGGAGGAGATCATGCCAATACACAAAAATCATTAGCTGCGTTAGTAAAACATCCCAATGCAGGAGGAATTCTGGTACTAGGTTTAGGGTGCGAGAATAACCAAATAAGTGATCTTAAAAAGGTAATTGGAGAGTACGACGAAGAACGCGTTCAATTTTTAGTTTCGCAAGATGTTGAAGACGAAGTAGAGGCTGGTTTCGAGATTGTACAACAACTGGCTAACAAAATGAAAGAAGATCAAAGGACTGATTTATCTGTATCAAAACTTAAAATTGGTTTAAAATGCGGTGGTAGTGATGGTTTTTCTGGTATTACAGCTAATCCTCTACTTGGAAGATTCTCCGACTGGTTAATTTCACAAGGAGGAACCACTGTTTTAACCGAAGTACCAGAAATGTTTGGAGCTGAAACTCTACTAATGGACAGAGCCAATACTGAAGAAACTTTCTCAAAAACAGTTGAGTTAATCAATGGATTTAAAGATTACTTTAGAAGTCATAATCAACCTATTTACGAAAACCCATCTCCAGGAAACAAAAATGGTGGTATTACTACACTTGAAGAGAAGTCTTTAGGTTGTGTTCAAAAAGGTGGAGACGCCATTGTACAGGATGTTTTAGATTATGGAGATCAAATAAAAATTGCAGGACTTAACTTACTTTGGTCTCCGGGCAATGACCTTGTAGCAAGTTCAGCGTTAGGTTTTTCTGGATGCCAAATGGTTTTATTTACAACCGGAAGGGGAACGCCTTTTGGCAGTTTTGTTCCAACAATGAAAATTTCAACTAACTCTCAGTTATTTAATCATAAGAGCAATTGGATGGATTTTAATGCCGGAAGTTTACTCGATGAAAAAACAATGGATCAGCTTAGAGAAGACCTGACTGATTTTATTATTGAAATAGCTGATGGAAAAAAATTAAAACACGAGATAACAAACTTTAAAGAAATTGCCATTTTTAAAAGTGGTGTAACTCTTTAAAATATTCCAAACGTCAGTTGTATTTCAACTGACGTTCTTTTTTATTTTAACTTGAATGAAAATCAGAATTGTAGATATAGCAAAAAAAGCAGGAGTCTCTGTTGGTACTGTTGATAGAATTATACATCAGAGAGGAAGATATTCTAAAGATGCTAACGAAAAAGTGCAAAAAGCAATTAAAGAATTGGGCTATGCACCAGATCTTATGGCTCGAAATCTGGCTCTTAAAAAAGAAGTACGAATTGTTTGTCTGTTACCTAGTCCACAGGACATTATTTATTGGGAAAGACCATTTTCAGGAATTGAGAAAGCTATTTCTGATTTAGCATCCTTTAAAGTAAAAGTAGAAAAAGTACTATTTACTCCCAGAATTGAAGATTTTAAATCTGCATGTGAAAAAGCTCTGGAACTAAATCCTAATGGTGTGGTATATGTTCCCATGTTTTTTGATGAATCCAGAGAATTTGGACAACAACTTGCAGAGAAGAATATCCCTTTTGTACATATCAACATTCATCATCCCGAAGCTAAACCTTTATCCTTTGTTGGTCAAGATCCAATTTCTGCCGGTAAAGTAGCAGCAAGTCTTTGTCAATTAGCTCTTAAAAATGAAGACCAAATTTTAATAGCGTATATATCTAAAGAAAAACAGGAATACTCTCATCATCAGGATAGAATTGATGGATTTACTCAATTCTTTAACAAAATTAAAGAAGATAAAACTAAAATTCAACATTTACACATAGAGATTAATGATGATGAATCGGATTATGATAATTTATTATTAAATCAGTTAAGCTCTTATCCCGAAATACGAATTATTTATGTTCCTAACTCAAGAGCTTATAGAATTGCGGCAATTTTAAAAAAACACAACCTAAATAATAAAATGGTTATTGGATTCGACACTCTTAAAGAAAATGTACAATATCTAAAAGAAGGTTATATAGACATATTAATAGGACAGCAATCTAAAGCACAAGGATACAACGCAGTAATGTTTCTGTTTAATAAACTATTTCGGAAAGAAAAGGTAAAGTCTTTACAATATTTACCTATTGATATATTAAATCGTCAAAACATCGATTTCTACGAAGGAGTTCTTGACTAATTACATAAAAGAATAACTATTACTTTAAATTGAAACGTTAAACAACAACATTATCCACCTTTTTTAATTTTATATTTTACTCTTTTAGGTTTTTTTTCTAAAATTGAGGTTCATTTTACAAACATGGAGGAAACTACAAAACAAGAACTAGTCCAACTGGATTTAGAAAAAATATTTAGAGAAAAAAATCCAGGATTACTCAAATGGATTCCAAAATTTATTATTTCTTATCTCAAAAGAATAATACATCAGGATAGCTTAAACCAAATGTTAGTAACGTACCCTAACGCATATAATGTTGAATTTGGAAAAGTATGCACAGCACATTTTGGAGTACGAAGCAAGTCTATTGGATTGGATAAAATAAACAAAAATGGGAGATATCTTTTTGTAGCAAACCATCCTTTAGGTGGGTTAGATGGTATCATCTTTATGAACGAAGTTGGTAGTGTATTCGAGGATATTAAGTTTCCGGTTAACGATATATTACTTCAAATTGGGAGGTTTAACGATATTTTTGTACCAATAAATAAACATGGTGGACACTCACGAGAAGCTGCCAAACTAATTGAAGACGCTTTTGTTTCGGAAGCACAGGTTCTGTATTTTCCAGCTGGTTTAGTTTCTCGTAAACAAAAAGGAAAAATAAAAGACCTAGATTGGAAAGCCAATTTTATTAAGAAAGCAATTAAGCACAAACGTGATATTATACCTGTTCATATTGAAGGGAATAACTCTCAATTCTTTTATAATTTGGCAAATATTAGAAAATTTTTAGGTTTAAAATCAAATATCGAAATGCTTTATCTAGTTGACGAAATGTTTAAACAAAAAAATAAAGACATTACTCTTAAATTTGGTACTCCAATACCATGGCAAGAAATAAAAAATAATGATACACCTAAGGTTTGGGCAGAAAAAATCAAGAAAACAGTCTACAGCTTACCAAATTTAATTTAATTTTGCACTTGATAACATCTATAACTTTATGGATAATATAAAACCTATAATTGCTCCTATTGCAAAAGAGAAACTGGAAGCTGAATTAACAAAAGAAAGGTTTGTTCGCAATACAAATAAAGGAGGAAATAAAATTTATGATTTCCGGGGAGATGAGGCTCCTAATTTAATGTTAGAAGTCGGTCGATTAAGAGAAGAATCTTTCCGTCAAGCCGGAGGAGGAACAGGAAAAGAAGCCGATATTGATGACTATGATATAGCTGAAGTTCCTTACAGACAACTTATTGTTTGGGATGCGGAATCAAAAGAAATACTAGGTGGTTACCGCTACATAATGGGTAATACCATACCAAGGGATAAAGATGGAAACGTTAAACTTGCTACATCAAGGTTGTTCCACTTTTCCAAAGAATTTCTGGACGACTTTCTACCTTATACCATCGAATTAGGAAGATCTTTTGTTCAACCTCAGTACCAATCAAGTAAGCAAGGAGCAAAAAGCTTATTTGCACTCGATAATCTTTGGGATGGGCTTGGTTCTTTAATAGTAGATCATCCCGAAATGAAGTACTTTTTTGGTAAAGTAACCATGTACACACATTTTAATCAGGAAGCAAGAGACCTTATTCTTAGCTTTATGAATAAATACTTTAGCGATCCTGATAACTTGATATATCCTTTGGATAATTATAAAGTAAAGATTGGTTTATCTCAGGAAAAGATAGATGATATATTTCGAGGCCCCACATTTGTAGAAGATTATAAAATACTAAATAGAAGAGTAAGAGAGCTGGGAGAAACTATTCCTCCATTAGTTAATGCTTATATGAACCTCTCTCCTTCAATGAGATCGTTTGGAACTGCTGTTAATGATAGATTTGGTGATGTTGAGGAAACAGGAATTATTATTGCAATTAATGAATTCAACAAGGCAAAAACCGAACGCCATGTTGATACATATAATCCAAACGACATCCATAATTAAGCTCATATCTAATAAAACACAATACGTTTTAGGCACCTTTAATTTTTTAAAGGTGCTTTTTTTATTAAATCACAATTTATAGGGATTGCATAATTGTATAATATGTATGATTTTTGTTTTTAAGAATTAGTCTAAATAAAAATAAAATCCTATAAACAAATCTACCTACTAACACTTTATATAATAATATAAGCATTGAAATTGTGATATTATGGAAAATGTAAACATTAAAACAGCGCACGGGCATTTATTCACCTGTAACAGGTGTAATAAAATTCACTTTGAATTTAATCAAATAGCTATAGATTTTTCCTCAATAAAAACTTTGGAAAGCTTTCTCAACTACCTTAAAAATATTGACTATGAGGAATTTGAAAAAATAAATAATAATACTCATTATATTAGAAAAATTCATATTCCTTTTCCTAACACATCAATAAAGATGGTTTTATCACAGATTGATTTAAAAGAAATAACCATGCTAACTTCTATGTTTATAAAGAATTACAAAATGGTGGAGAATGAAGAACAAATGATAAAAAAGTTAGTTGAAATTTCAGAAAGACAATTGAATTAAAAAAAGATTTTTTAACAAACATTCACTTTTAAGTAATCTTTTACCGTTTTACCTGATTAACAAACCAATACAGCCATAACTGCCCGACAATATTAATATTAGGCCAATTCTAACAATAAGTTGGGATTTTTAATTTAGATAATATGCCATAATTTTGGACAAATTTTAAGTATAATATGGAAACGCAAGATTTTGTAGCAGGAAATTGGTGTAATACCATTGACGTTAGAGACTTTGTTAAACTAAACATTTCTCCTTATAACGGAGATTATACATTTTTAGTAGGAGCCAGCGTTAAAACTAAAAAACTCTGGGATATCTGCACCCAAGCTCTTAAAGAAGAGCGAGCAAATAATGGATTAAGAAGTGTTGATACCGAAATAGTTTCGATGATAAACTCATTCGCGGCAGGCTATATTGATAAAGAAAACGAAGTAATTGTTGGTTTACAAACTGATGAACTCTTAAAACGTGCAATGAAACCTTATGGAGGTTTTAAAGTGGTTCAAAAAGCTCTATCTGAACATGGCCTTAAACCTTCCGAAATTGTTACTGAAGCGTTTGGTAAATATGCTAAAACCCACAACGATGGAGTTTTTGATGCTTATACCGAAGAAATTAGAAAATTCCGATCTCTTGGTTTTTTAACAGGACTACCTGATAATTATGCGCGCGGACGTATTATTGGTGATTATAGAAGAATTGCCTTATATGGAATAGATAGCTTAATTGAAGCTAAAAAAGAAGATTTAAAAAATATTTCCGGTCCTATGAGTGATGAAACAATTCGTTTGCGCGAGGAAGTTTCTGAACAAATAAAAGCACTTTACCAAATGATAGAAATGGGCAAAAGGTATGAGTTAGACTTATCTCGCCCTGCTAAAAATGGTAAAGAAGCTGTTCAATGGACATATATGGGATATCTGGCAGCCGTTAAAGAACAAGATGGTGCCGCTATGTCGTTAGGTAGCGTTTCGTCTTTCCTTGATATTTTTATTGATAGGGATATTAAGGCTGGTTTAATAACTGAAGCTGAAGCACAGGAATACATCGATCATTTTGTGATGAAATTACGAATGGTACGCCATTTAAGGATGGAAGCATATGAGCAAATATTTGCCGGAGACCCAACTTGGGTAACCGAATCAATAGGTGGTATGTTAGTAGATGGAAGAAGTAAAGTAACAAAAACTTCATTCCGTTTTTTAAACACACTTTATACCCTGGGACCATCTCCAGAACCTAATATCACTATTCTTTGGTCTAATAATTTACCACAGGGCTTTAAAGATTTTTGCGCTAAAGTTTCAATTGACACTTCATCTATACAATACGAGAACGATGATTTGATGCGCTGCAACAGGGATAGTGATGATTATGGTATAGCTTGTTGTGTTTCGTTCCAAGAATTAGGAAAACACATTCAGTTTTTTGGAGCCAGAACTAATTTAGCGAAAACTCTTCTTTTAGCCATTAATGCTGGGAAGTGTGAGAATACAGGTACTCAAATGGTAGAAGGTATACCAGCAATGACCGATCATGAGTATCTGGATTACGACAAGGTAATGGAAAATTTCAATATTGCCATGAAAGAAGTAGCACGTGTGTATAACGAATCAATGAATATCATTCATTATATGCACGATAAGTACTACTACGAAAAAGCTCAAATGGCTTTAATTGATACAAATCCCCGAATTAATATTGCATATGGTATTGCTGGATTATCAATTGTTGCAGACTCATTATCTGCAATAAAACACGCTAAAGTTAAACCAATTCGTAATGAAGATGGATTAACTGTTGATTTTGAAATTAAAGGTGATTTTCCAAAATATGGTAACGACGATGACCGTGTAGATTTAATTGCAAAAAACCTTGTAAATCATTTTAGTAACGAATTAAACAAGCTACAAGTTTATAAAAATGCAAATCCTACCTTATCCGTTTTAACAATCACCTCAAATGTAGTTTATGGTAAAAAAACAGGTGCAACACCTGATGGAAGAGCTAAGGGTGTAGCATTTGCTCCAGGTGCAAATCCAATGCATGGACGTGACACGCATGGAGCTATTGCCTCGTTAAACTCTGTGGCCAAAATTGACTACAAAGATTCACAAGATGGTATTTCTAATACTTTCTCTATTGTTCCAAAATCACTTGGTTCAACCGAAGAGGATAGAATTAGCAATTTGGTAGCTGCTCTAGACGGGTATTTTTTAAAGAATGCTCAACATTTAAATGTTAATGTTTTAAATAGAGAATTACTTGAAGATGCAATGGAACACCCTGAAGAATATCCGCAGCTTACTATAAGAGTATCTGGATATGCAGTAAATTTTATCCGATTAAGCCGCGAACAACAACAAGAGGTTCTTTCGCGTTCTTTTCACGAATCTATGTAATTTTTTAAGAGAACGATAATTTAAGTTTTAACTATTATATAGTATAGGCCTGTTCGTTAATCTGGACAGGTCTTTGCTGTTTTAATTATGGCAATGGTATCCAGTTTAAATATTCACTCAATAGAAACCTTTGGTACACAAGATGGTCCGGGCATAAGAATGGTACTGTTTTTACAAGGATGTAATATCAAATGTTTGTATTGCCATAATCCCGATACTATTTCTTTAGAAGGAGGAACCCAATACGATATTGATGATCTGGTTAGAAGAGCTGAAAATATGAAACCTTATTTCGGTAATAAAGGTGGAATTACTGTATCTGGAGGAGAACCATTAATTCAAAGCAAAGCATTGATCCCCTTTTTTCAAAAGCTTAAGGAAAAAGGTATTCATACAAATATAGACACTAATGGTTCAATCTCTACCCCAGATGCACTTAACCTACTAGATAACTATGCAGACTTAATTATGGTCGACATCAAACAGGTTAACGAAGAACGATACAAAACCATTACTGGTAAAAGTAATTATCAAAAAGCTTTTGAACTAATTAAGCATCGTGAAAATTCTCAAAAGCCTTTATGGATAAGATATGTACTTGTTCCTGAATATACAGATTTAGAAGAAGACTTACACAAATTAGGAAAAACCTTTACTGATTTTAAACAAATTGAATTAGTTGAAATTCTTCCTTATCACAAATTGGGAGTTCATAAATGGGAAAATCTTGGCTGGAAATACGAACTTATTAATGTAAAAGAAAACACTCCAGAAGAAATTGAAAAAGCCAAATCTATTTTAACAACCTACTTTAGAAATGTGAAGTGTAAATAGATATAATAAACAAATAATTTAATTTATAAAATGACAACAAATAGCGAATACCCAACAACAAAAAATCGTTGGTTAATTGCAGCCTCTGCTGTAGGAATCCATATTTCTATTGGTTCCGTATATGCCTATTCTGTAATGACTAATCCTGTTAAAGAGATTTTTAATGTAGAAGGAAGTGATATAAAATGGGCTTTTAAAATTGCCATTCTGCTACTTGGTTTTTCTGCAGCATTTTTAGGAAGATGGGTTGAAAAAGTGGGACCAAGAGTAAGTGGAACAACTGCTGGATTATTCTATGGAATAGGAATTTTAGGAACTGGTTTCGCAGTTCAAATAGAATCACTTATTTTATTCTACCTATGCTATGGTGTTATTGGTGGTATAGGTCTTGGTTTAGGATATATTACTCCTGTAAGTACACTAGTAAAATGGTTTCCTGACAAAAGAGGTCTTGCTACTGGAATGGCTATTATGGGTTTTGGTTTTGCAGCTTTAATATTTGGACCAATTATGCAAGAACTATTTGAAACAGTTGGAGTTTCAAATGCTTTTTATATTCTTGGAATAGTTTATATGGTTATTATTTTGGCATCCGCACGTTATATTGAACGCCCTCCTGCAAACTATACTCCTAAAGGTTATGCACCAGGAGAAGGTAAAAAAATAAAAGCTGACATTGCTAACATAAATGCCAACGAATCATTAAAGACCAAGAGATTTTACTACATGTGGATTATGATGTTCATTAACATCTCTTGTGGTATTGCCGTTATTGCTGCTGCCAGTCCAATGATGCAAGGGAAGTTAGGTTACACACCAATGCAAGCGGCTGCTGTAGTAGGATTCATTGGAGTATTTAATGGTTTAGGAAGAATAATTTGGTCTGGACTATCTGATTATATTGGTCGATCAAGTACTTATATTCTATTTTTTGTAGTACAAATATTTGCATTTTATTTCTTACCAAAGATCTCAAGCGAAATATTCTTCTTGTTTGTTCTATTTACAGTTATTACTATGTATGGAGGAGGATTTTCAACATTGCCAGCCTTCTTGGGTGATCTTTTCGGAACCAAACAATTAGGTGCAATACATGGTATGATTTTAACAGCTTGGGCACTTGCAGGGGTAGTAGGACCAACTATTTACGATATGGTAATGGACAAAACCGGGTCTTTGGATTCTACTTTAAGTATTTTTTCTGTTTTGTTTGTTATAGCACTTATCGTTTCCATATTAATGAAAACATATATTATTAAAGTTCACAAAGCACAAAACAAATAAGAATATAAAGTCTGGATGAAAGCTAAGTATTTCTCCAGACTTTTATTTGTTATCCATAGCTATTAAACACTATTTCAACATAAATTTCTTCTGCATTACCAGATATAGAAAATTTATTAATCAATACATTCAACTTTCCTTTTCCATTTCCTTTTGTTTAGAAGAACATTCTGATAAGTAATGAAGGTGCATTCTTTGCAGGAACGCTTTATTGGTATGCTTACCAATAGAAAACAAACTAAACATGCTTTAGAATTTAACATTTTATTAATAACTTTCTGTACATAACAGTTCATCAATCCTCCCGTATCGAACTGGATATCATATGATTAAAATAACGAATATAATTTAATTAATGTGTTAATTTTAAGGATCCTGAAAATCAGTCTCTTGTCTTTGTCTCAAATCGAGCAGTCTCTTGTGTATAAAATATTATACAAAACAATAGTTTCTATTAGCCTTGGAATAGTGATAATTTCAATTTAATTTTGCCACGTTGGTGGAATTTTCCTTTTCAGGAAAATCCTTAATATGGGAATCTCGTGTAAATCGAGAGCTGTACCCGCAGCCGTAAAATCCGATTCAACTTTTTTTTAGTTGATTCAAGTTTTCAAACTGCTATCCACTTTTCTGTTATAGATTGGGAAGGAATTGAAAATAGGAAAAGCCGGAAGACCTGCCATAGTAACTTATAACAATAATGCTTTCGGGAATAAAAGCTAATATGAAGTAACTGTCATTATTATTTAACTATTATTGATTAGTTCATATTAAAGCATAGAAATTTGCTGAAGGCATTACATTTTAATAACGAACAAAAAATATCTAATGCAAAAGCAAGAAGCTATCGTAATTTTAGGACATGGCAGTAAATCTAACGACGCCATTGAGGATTTTAATTTTATCGTTGAAACAACTAAAACAAAATCAGAACACCAAAATGTATATGGAGCCCACATGGAGCTGGCATCTCCAACTTTTGAAGAAAAAGTGAACGAACTCGCTACACAAGGAATAGAAAAGATTATTGTTATACCCTATTTTTTATTCAACGGAAACCACATTAAAGAAGATATACCTGCAAAAATACAAGCCCTAAAAAAACAATTCCCAAATGTTCAAATTCAATTCGGTAATCCAATTGGAAAAGAACCCATGATGGCTGATTTACTTTTGAAAAAAACTCAGGAATTAACATCTAAGTAATGAAACGTATCGCCTTTTTGTTTTTATTATTGATAGCATCTTCCTCTGTATTTGGAATGCATATTGCCGAAGGTTTTCTTCCTATGAAATGGTCAATTATCTGGACGCTTGTATTTATACCGTTTTTGATTTTGGGATTTAAAAATGTAAAAAAGCTAGTACTGGAAAATCCTAAACTCAAATTATTGTATGCAGTGGCTGGAGCATTTGTATTTGTGTTATCGTCTTTAAAAATACCTTCGGTTGGGGGAAGTAGCTCCCACCTTACAGGTATCGCCTTAGGGGCAATATTATTTGGAGCATCAGGAATGTATGTAATTGGATTAATTGTTTTACTATTCCAAGCTCTTTTATTAGCTCATGGAGGTTTAACTACCTTAGGTGCTAATGCTTTTTCAATGTCAGTAATAGGTGCAGTTACAGCTGTTGCCATCTATAAATTGGGTGTTTTTTTTAAGACTCCTAAAAACATCAATATCTTTTTTGCTGCATTCTTATCTAATATTGCTGTTTACATAACCACTTCGTTTCAATTAGCTATAGCCTTTCAATCAGAGACCTCATCCTTTTGGGATAACATGATTAAGTTTTCGTCTATTTTTATTGTAGCTCAATTACCGTTAGCTGTATTAGAAGGAATATTAACATCAATATGCATAAAGCTAATTTTAAAGTATAGCCAATCAGAAATTAATCTTTATAATCCAAGCATATGAAACGCCCCATGAGAAATCTTTCTCACACAGGAAGAACCATCATGAGGGAGTTCCATCGAATGCATTTGAAAGATAAAATTATAATGAGATGAAAAGAAACAAAAAATTATACTCAATATTAACCATTGTGTTTGCTGTCTTAATTATTGTATTACAAATTTTAATGGTTCAGCTATTTCCAAACAATCAAGGTACAGATGACCAATCTGTTGAAGCAATTCAAGAATTAGCACCCCAATATACTCCCTGGGTAACTAATTTATGGTCACCCGACAATGCTGAGCAAATAATATTTTCTATACAAGCTATACTTGGTTTAAGCATTATTGTTTTCTACTTTATTAAGCAACAAAAATTAGTAAAAACTCCTGCAAAGTGATTCCCACTCAGCCATATTATAACTATAACCACAAATTACACCAAGTTCCTTTGGTTGTAAGATCGTTATATATATGGCCAGCTTTATTATTGGTTGTATTATCGCATTCATTGTTATTTTTTTTATTCAATACTCTTACTTTTATCTCCTTATCCTTATTTATTTCAAGGGTAAGGATAATCAACATTATCAAATTTTACCAAACACCATCTTTATTCATCCTGTTAGGATGCATTACTATTGCTATAAATATAGATTTCCGTCAGGATGTAACTCAAAATACATTTCCTTATTTTATCTTAGGCAACATAGAATGGGCGCTCTTCATTTTTTTTAGAGGCTTTGCTATATTAAGCATTATAATCTTTGGAATGCTTACTCATTCTATTTCAGAAATATCGAGAGTAATGGAAAGCATTAAAATACCTACACTATTTATTGAGCTTTTTACTCTCACTTACAAATTTATCTTTAACCTTAATTCCATAGCTTCTAACATGCATACGGCACAAAAACTAAGACTTGCTTATATACAGCCTGGTACAAAATACAAGGCCTTTTCAATGCTCGCCTTAGGTGTTTTTAGAAGATCAATACAAAAAACAGAACAATTACATATTGCATTAGATGCACGACTCGGATCTCAAGCTATCAAATTTATTGGTCAAGAGTATCGGTATAAAGCCAAACAATTAGTATTACCATTCGTTGTCATTCTAATCTTGTTTATTTCATACTTAATTTTACAACCAATTAATGAATTCCATTATTAACCTGCACAATGTTAGTTTCAGATACCCTTCCGGAGTCCTTGCTCTTGATTCGGTAAACCTTGATCTTCCTGAAGGTAAAAAGATAGCATTATTGGGAGCAAATGGCGCAGGTAAATCAACATTGATGTTAATGTTAAATGGAGTTTTAAAACCCACAAATGGTCACCTGGTATACAAAGAAAAAAAGTATGAATATAGTAAGAGAGACCTTAGGCAACTGCGCAAAAAAGTAGGTTATTTATTTCAGGATTCAGACAATCAATTGATAGCCCCTTCTGTATATGAAGAAATTTCTTTTGGATTAAATAACATTTCCAAGAATAAAGTTTGGATCAGACAAAAAGCTGATGAAGCCATCAAAAGCTTTAATATTAACGAACTAATTAACAGACCTCCTCACGAATTAAGTGCAGGCCAAAAAAAAATAATATGCCTGGCCTCTATATTAGCTATGGAACCAGATGTATTGGTGTGTGATGAACCAACTTCTAATCTTGATCCAAAACATAGTGATTTAACCCTAACCTACCTAAATGATCTTAACAAAAGGGGTAAAACCATACTGATCTCTACTCATGATGTTAATTTGGTTTATGATTGGGCCGATTACGTAATTCTTTTAGAAAATGCCAAAGTATTATGTACCGGCAGTACCAACGAAGTTTTTAGTCAATCAAAATTAATTAAAAAAGCTGGTTTTAAGTTGCCCTTTATTGTTGAAACATATTTAGCGACAAAACCTGATATTACTCCTCATAAATTGCCCAACAGCATGGAAGAGTTAGTAAAAATAATAAATACAAAATAATGAAAGGAGTCCTAATTGCCGGAACAAATAGTGGTTGTGGTAAAACAACTTTTACCATAGGCTTGATGGCACTTTTAAAATCATTAGGTTATAAAGTAGCACCTTTTAAAACAGGTCCTGATTATATCGACCCAATGTTTCATAGCACAGTCCTTAATACCCCCTCTTACAATCTTGACTCTCATTTACTTTCTAAAAATACGATTAAATACTTATTTAATAAACACTGCTCCGATAAAGATATAGCTATTATTGAAGGAGTTATGGGAATGTATGACGGAATGGGACTTCAATGCGAAGGAAGTAGTTATGAGCTTAGTCAAATACTTGATATTCCTGTAATTTTAGTTGTAAACTGCAAGGGATTATATCAATCTGTTGCTGCCATAATAAAAGGTTATTCCACCTTAAAGTCTAATGCAAATATAAAAGGTGTTATCCTAAACCAAATCTCTAATGAAAGTCAATTCCAATTTCTAAAATCAATTATTGAAAAAGAGTGTGAGATCAATTGCCTTGGTTATTTACCCAACAACAAATGTTTTGCATTAAATAGTAGACACCTGGGACTTATACAAGCCGAGGAGGTTGATCATCTGCCTTTACTAACAAAGCAATTGGTTAAAACACTATCCCAAACCGTTGACTTAGAAAAACTACTACAAATTTGTGAGATCACCCCACCCACACCTAGTAATATCAACATTCCTAAATGGGATTTATCTGACTTACATATTGGTGTGGCACATGACAAAGCTTTCAGGTTTTATTATCAAGATAATTTGGAACTCCTATCTGAGCTAGGAGCAAAATTATCTTTCTTTAGTCCAATAGACAGTCATCAAGTTCCAATCGGATGTAATGCATTATATATTGGCGGAGGATATCCTGAGGTATTTGCCAAAGAATTATCGAACAACGTCTCACTACTAAACAATATTAAGAAATTAGCCGCTCAAGGTTTACCAATATATGCAGAGTGTGGTGGTTTAATATACTTGTGTAATGAAGTTATACAAACCACTGGAGATAAAAGTTGTATGGCTGGAATTTTCAATGCCTCTATTCAAATGACTGAACGTCTTCAACGTTTTGGTTATGCTAATATTAGGTACAAAGAAGTCAAAGGTAAATGTCATGAGTTTCATCGATCAAATTTAATTGACTCAAAAAATAGCCGTAACTATAGTCTGAACTACAAATTACAAAAACCTGATAAAGAAATAAAATGGCAATGTGGATTACAATACAAAAATTGTTTGGCAGGATATGCTCATATACATTTCTATTCCAATTTTCAGTTTTTAGAACAAATAATTAAGCTATGGAGAAAACAAACTACATAAATACAAGTCCCGCAGGTATTGAAAATGATAGTATGAAGATTATATCTAACGAACTGTCGCATTTAAAACTACCCGAGGATTTAGAAAGTATCATCAAGCGAATTGTACATACAACTGCCGACTTTGAATATGCACATCTTTTTGAATCACACCCTGATGCTCTAAAAAATGGTATCAAGACGCTAGCCAACTCTTGTAAAATATATGCCGATACAAGCATGATTACATCTGGAGTAAACAAAGATACCCTTTCTAATTTAGGGTGTAGTATTCATAACTACGTGCATGATGAAGATGTTATTTCAGAAGCTAAAAAACTCGGAATAACCAGATCTATTTGTGGAATAAACAAAGCGTCAAAAGAAAAGGAATTTAAAATTTATGTTATTGGCAATGCACCTACCGCCTTAGTTAGAATATGCGAACTTGCTAAGGAAGGTAAAATTGAACCAAGTCTTATTATAGGTGTACCAGTTGGATTTGTAGGTGCAGCCGAATCCAAACAAATGCTAAAGGAATCTGGTTTACCTTATATGATTATTCGAGGTAGAAAAGGAGGAAGTACTGTTGGTGTTGCCATCCTTAATGCCATGATCTATGATTTAATAAAAAGAGAGAATAATCTATTGTAAAGTCTTTATTTTGAATTCGAAAGATAGATTACATACTGAGCTAAAAAGTGGACTAACAACAGGAACATGTGCTAGTGCTGTTGCTAAGGCCTCTGTTTATATGGTAGTTAACCAGCAAGCCATAGAGCATGTTAGCGTAGCTTTACCTAGTGGCGACCAAGTTATTTTAGAATTAAAGAACATTATAGTAAAACAAGACTTTGCCCAATGCTCAACAATAAAAGATGCAGGAGATGATCCTGACATAACCAATGGTGCTGAAATTATAGCCATAGCAACATTAACAACTAGTAAAGGTATTAAAATAAGAGCAGGTAAAGGTATTGGTATAGTAACCAAACCTGGATTACCAGTTGAAGTTGGAAAACCAGCCATTAATCCAACTCCATTAAAAATGATTCACCAATCGGTACAAGAGGTGCTGCCTGATGGAAGAGGAGTTGAAGTTGAATTAATTGTGCCTAATGGGATTGAATTAGCTCAAAAAACTTTCAATCCTAAATTAGGCATTAAGGGAGGTATTTCAATACTTGGAACAAGCGGAATAGTAAAACCTATGTCCGAAGAAGCATTAAAGAAATCATTGACCATCAACCTTAAGCAATTGGCTTTAATGGGCAAAAATAAAGTAATCTTTTCACCCGGAAATTATGGCACAACATTCTCGAAGCTTCAATTCAACTTAAGCGAAGAGAATACCATTTTAACGAGTAATTACATAGGTTTTATGTTCGAACAGGCTGTAAAAAACAAATTTGAGAAAATTGTACTAATAGGTCATATCGGTAAACTGGTTAAATTGGCTGGTGGTATTTTTCAAACCCATAGTAGAGTAGCTGATGCGCGCAACGAAATATTATCATCTCATTATTTTCATTATTCCAATGATGCTGAAGGATTTAAAAAAATTATTTTAGCCAATACAACAGAAGAAGTGACCTCTTTTATCCAAGACAAATCATTTTGGACTTACCTAGCACAAACCGTAAAGAAAAAATCAGAAGAATTTATTTTTCATGAATTAAAGGTTGAAGTTGTGCTTTTCTCACAGAAACAAGGGCTATTAGGTGAAACTCCTAAGGCTATTGAACTCATTAAAGAAATTAATAATGAACAAGGTCAACAATAACATAAGCATTTGTGGCATTGGCCCTGGTAATCCTGACTATATAACAAAAGTTGTTTGGGATGAGGCTAAAAAGGCTGATATCCTGATAGGTGGAAAAAGGCAATTGGATATCTTTTCTAAGTTAAATAAGGAGCATATCATATTTAACGGTAAAACAGAATGCTTAAAGCAAAATATTGAGAAATTACCTAATAAAAGACTTGCAGTAATGGTTTCCGGAGATACAGGTTTTTATTCATTAAGGCGGTTTTTAATATCAGAATTTCCTTTGACTAATATCCAAATTTTTCCCGGGATTAGCACCTTCCAATATTTTTATGCTCAGTTAGGTAAAGGCTACGAAAATGCGTTTTTGGCATCATTGCATGGAACAGACACTAATTTTATTGACGAATTAGAGCGATCTAGTTCAGTATTTCTCCTAACCGATAAGAAAAACAACTACAAAAAAATAGCATCCAAATTAGTAATAGAAGGATTTGAAAACGCATTGATGCACATAGGCGCCAACCTCTCTTACCCTAACGAAATAATTGTTAGCAACAAAGCAAAAAATATTATTCATTTAAATGATGAATTTGAGCTTTGTTCGGTAATTATTGAAAAAACTGCAACATAATGAAAGACGAAGAATTTATTAGAGGAAATGTTCCCATGACAAAGGAAGAAATACGTAGTATTGTATTAAGTAAATTAAACCTAAATCCCAACGATACATTTATTGATATAGGTTCTGGCAGTGGATCTGTTACGATTGAAGTTGCAAAAACCTTAACAAAAGGGAAAGTTTTTGCCATAGAACAAAACGAAGAAGCAATTGGTTTAATACATAAAAATATAAATAAACATAAACTTCTTAACATCGAGGTGATTCATTCAAAGGCTCCACAAGGAATGGAAATGGTAACTCATGCCAATAAATTTTTCATTGGTGGTTCTGGAGGAAACTTAGACCAGATTCTCAACTTAATCGTTCAAAAAGCAAAAAGTAATTCTATTATTGTTGTTACGGCCATTATTGTTGATACAATGATTAATGCTTATCATTTTTTTAAAGAAAATAATATTGATTTTGAACTTATTCAGGTTGCAGTTAACAAGGTAGATCCTGAAAAGAAAGTAGCCATGCTTTTTGCCCAAAACCCAATTTTTATTTTAACCGCACAGCTTTAATCAACATAACAATTACAACATGAACAAAGGTAAATTATATGGAATTGGTATTGGACCCGGTGATCCGGATTTAATAACCTTAAAAGCTGTAAAAGCCCTAAAAAAGGCAGATATTATTTATGTTCCAAAATCTAAAGAGCAAGAAAGCACAGCTTTAAATATTATTCAAACACACCTTCCAGAAAACGCTACAGTAATGAGTTTGGAATTTCCTATGTCGAAAAAAATCCAAACAAGGCTAGACTCTAGAAAAAGTAACGCTGAACTCATAATAAACAACCTAAAGGATGGCCTAACATCTGTTTTTCTAACTTTGGGTGATCCTATGCTTTATAGCACATATAGCTATGTACTTGAGCATATTGGTTCAAGCTTCGAGGTAGAAACAATACCTGGAATATATTCATTTGCTGCAATAAGCAGTATTCTATCCAAACCTCTTTGCAAAGGAGATGAAAAGCTTGCTGTAATTTCATCTTTTGACGAAAACACACCCAGTCTGCTAGAAACTGTTCATACAATTATTTGCATGAAGGTATCCGCTTATGGCCAAAGTCTTTATGAACACTTAAACCAAAATCCACCTGGATACTTTGCCATGATAACCGATGTAGGTAAACCCAATCAAAGGATACATAATACACTTGAGATTCTTAATGGTAAAATACCTTACTTTTCAACAGCTATACTTCAAAAAAACTAATTTAAAGCAATTTCTATGGCAAATATCAAATTCATAGGTGCTGGACCTGGCGATCCGGAACTCATTACAGTAAAAGGGCTAAAGTCCATTCAAAGTGCAGATATAATCATTTATGCAGGCTCTTTAGTGCCCAAAGATGTTATTGATAGCCATAAACCTGAGGCTGAAATATACAATAGTGCTAAAATGGATTTAGGTGAGATACTTAAAGTAATGAAAACAGCTCATAATCAAGGCAAAACAGTTGCCCGGGTTCATACTGGAGATCCTTCGATATATGGCTCAATTAGAGAACAAATAGAAGAATTAAATAAATTAGGTATCCCTAGTGAAGTAATTCCTGGTGTAAGTTCTTTTGTTGCTGCAGCCTCAGTTTTAAAAAAGGAGTTTACAGTACCTGGCATCTCTCAAACTATTATTTGTACACGAATGGAAGGTATTACTCCAGTACCAGAACTGGAACAAATTGATAAATTGGCATCTCACCAAACGTCAATGGCAATTTTCTTAACGGTTCAAATGATAGATAAATTGATTCTAAAACTTACTACACATTATCCTCAAGACACTCCTATGGCTGTTGTACAAAGAGCGACCTGGCCAAACCAAAAAATAGTCACTGGCACTCTGGCTAATATTGCAGAAAAAGTTAAGTCCGAGAACATAACCAAAACTGCCATGATACTGGTTGGAAACTTCCTGGGAGATAAGTATGAAAACTCTTTGCTTTATGCAAGTCATTTTTCTCATGAATACAGAGATGCTAAAAAATGATTGGGATAGTTTCCATTAGTATACAAGGTAACGAACTAGCTCTTAAAATAGCAAGTCAAGTAGATAAAGCTACTTGCTATACACTTCCAAAATGGAATAATCCTAAGTTTAAACAAATCAAGGGTAAACTTAGTGAATTTTGTGAGGAACTGTTTTTTGAGTACGAGGCATTAATTTTTATTATGGCTACTGGCATAGTAGTTAGATGTATAGCTCCATTGATAAAGGATAAAGAAAAAGATCCTGCAGTAATAGTTATCGATGATGCAGGCAAAAATGTGATTAGCTTATTATCTGGTCATTTAGGAGGAGCCAATGAGCTATGCATTCAAATTGCCAAAAGCATTTCAGCCAATCCGGTAATTACAACAGCATCGGATGTTAATCAATTACCATCTGTAGATATGATGGCAAAATCGAAAGAACTTGGTTATTGATTCAATGGAAGATGCTAAAAAAATTACGGCATTGATAATTAATGAACAAAATGTTGATCTAGTTGACGAGCATAATATTTTTAACCCTACCCTATTGAAAAGCTTTGAAGGTGAATGCAATGGAAAAATAATTGTTTCAAATAAATGGCAACACAATGAAACCATACCGTTTGCAAAACTAATTCCTAAAAACATAATATTAGGTATCGGTTGTAAAAAAGACACTAATCAACAAAATTTAATTGAATTTATTTTAGATGAATTACAACAATACAACATTCATTTTAAAAGTATAAGCACTATTGCTTCAATCGATATAAAAAAGAATGAAAAGGCTATTTTACAAGCAGCTAAATATCTAGGATGTGAGCTTAAGTTCTACCCTGCAGAAGAGCTAAAGCTTGTAGATCACCTTTTTGAAGGATCTGAGTTTGTATTGTCTCAGGTGGGAGTCTCTTCTGTGTGTTCTACGGCGGCTTACATGGCAGGTAATACCAAAGGTTCTTTTATAATCCATAAATCTATAAAAGAAGGAATAACCCTTTCAATTTTTGAACAAGATATTACAACATAAAATGATAAAAAAAGGACTAATTTATGTAGTTGGTACAGGACCTGGTCATCAAGATTACATATGCCACAAAGCCATGGAAGCATTACGACATAGTGATATAATTGTTGGATATAAAACTTATATAAACCTCATAAAAAATACTTTTCAGGATAAAGAACTGATCTCATCGGGTATGATGAATGAAGTAGCAAGATGCGAACAAGTACTTGAATTAGCTGAAAATTATAAAACTGTGAGCTTAATTAGCAGCGGAGATGCTGGAATTTATGGCATGGCTGGAATCATGATTGAGGTAGCAGCTGCAAATCATTCAGAAGTAGAGGTTGAGGTTATCCCCGGAATTAGTGCTGCCTCTTCTGCAGCATCCTTGCTTGGTGCTCCACTTATGAACGATTTTGTAGTCCTTAGCTTGAGCGATTTATTAACACCTTGGGAAGTCATCGAAAAAAGACTGCATGCAGTAGGTAGTGGCGACTTTGTTGTTTGTATATACAATCCTCGGAGCAAAACACGTATAAAACAACTTGACATTGCTACCTATATTCTTCTGCAATATCATAAACCAGAAACTCCGGTTGGAATTGTTAAACATGCTATGCGCGATAAACAAGAAGTAATCATTTGCAGTTTGGCAGAACTAAACCAATACGAAATAGATATGTTTACCACCTTAGTTATTGGTAACTCCAAAACAGAAATAGTTAATGGTAAAATGGTAGCAATTAGAGGTTATAAGTTATGATTTGGCTCATTGGAGGAACAAGTGAATCGATAAAAATAGCCAATCTACTGGCTTTGGCAAACCTAAATGTGTTGGTTTCGACTACTACTACTTATGGTGCTCAATTGGCTGCACTCCAAAACATTAAAGTAATAAAAAAAGAAATGTTGCTTAACGACATGCTGGATGTTATCAAAATCAACAAGATAAATACAACAATTGATGCCAGCCACCCATTTGCTCAAAACGTATCTAAAAATGCAATAAAAGCTTGCCACAAATCAAACATCCAATACATTCGGTTCGAAAGAGAAGTTACACCAATTATTAATGGAGTTTACTACAACACTTACGAACAAATATGTGATGTACTAAAAAGCACCAATGGCAACATCTTATTTACCATAGGTTCAAAAAATATTAATCAGTTTAAATCATTACAAAGTGAAAGATTGATTGCTCGTGTATTGCCTGTAAACGATAGTTTAGAATTATGCAAGGACGCTGGCTTAAAAGCACATCAAATTATAGCCATGAAAGGTAGAATGACTAAGGATACTAACAAAGCAATAATGCTTGAATACAAAATTAAACATTTAGTTACCAAAGATTCTGGCGAAGAAGGAGGAGTAATAGAAAAGGTTGACGCTGCCAACGAATTGGGTATAAAAATCCATGTATTAAAGCGTCCTTCTATTGAATATCCAAAGACATTTCAGCACATTGAGGATCTTGTTTCTCATTTAACAAAACAAAATAACAATAACATATAGAATGAGCTTTTTACCCATTTCAATCAATATCAATAATAAAAATATTTTAATAGTAGGAGGCGGAAAAGTAGCTCTGAAAAAATTAAAAACCTTAAGTACTTATGGATGCAACATCACCTTAATAGCTCCTCAAATACAAGAAGATATACTAGCATATAAAAACGTAAATATTATTTATGACTCTTATAAAAAGAAATACCTGAAAGAAGCTTTTTTAGTGTATGCCTGCACTAATGACAAGAGAGTAAACAGCAAAATATTAAGTGATTGCGAAAATCTAGGTAAACTTTGCAATAGAACTGACAATGCTAATGAATCTCATTTTCATTCTACAGCCATTGCCGAGTCAGAAAATTATAAAGTAGGCATCAACAGTAAAAAAAACAACCATAAAGAATTGGTAGTCTGTAAAAACGAAATACAACGTTTTTTAACTGAAAAAGAACTCCTTGAGCAAGAAAAGCAAAAAAACAAAGAAAAGGTTTTCTTGGTAGGTTTTGGTCCAGGAAATCCAGGTTTGTTAACTCGCAGAGGTGAACAATTACTATACCAGGCAGATGTTATCTTTTATGATGATTTATTAGATGCAGATGCCTTGACTAAATACAAAGGTGAAAAAGTTTATGTTGGAAAAAGGCGTGGTAACCATAGTAAACAACAAAATGAAATTAATGAAATCCTTTACCAATCGGTAATGAAAGGAAATATGGTGGTTCGTTTAAAAGGTGGAGATCCTCTCATTTTTGGACGTGGTAGCGAAGAAAGGTTTTATCTGGAAGAAAGAGGAGTGCATGTGGAAGTTATACCTGGAATAAGTTCGGCAATTGCTGCTTCATCTTATGGTAATATTCCTTTAACGCATAGGGGTATTTCTTCATCTGTTGCTTTTGGTACTGCACATGGAAAAAACAGCTACAAAATTCTGGAGTCTGACACATCAGTATATTTTATGGGTGCAAAAAACATAGTTGAAATCGCCAAAAAATACTTAGAAAAAGGCTACCCTGAAGATTTTCCTGTTGGTCTTGTTTATAATGTTAGTATGCCCAACCAAGAAATAATCAAAACAAATATAAAAGAATTGGCCAATGGTTCCATTCAAGTAAAAAGTCCTGTAATATCTATATTTGGGCACACAGTAAACTATCAATCATTACTTAAATAATCCAGATTAGATGTAAGAAAATCCATATCACAAAAATAGAAAGTTCTAAAGTGGAAAGTTGCATTGTGCTAACTGCAAAGTTGGCTCTTTATAAAGAGTCGTATAAACAATTTATAGCCAGCTCAAACGCACCATAATTTCTATTTTAATTAATATCAAATAAAGAATTTTTAAATAGAAAGAATTTAATGATTGACCATTTCCATTTATAGACTTTTCTTACCTATGTTTATTATCCAGTTTTTTCCTAATTTTACACGAAATAATAACACTTAAATGGACATTCCCGAACAACAGTCGCAACTCAATCAACTATCTTCATTACTTAAAGGCGAAGTTTCTTATAAAAATATTGACCGAGCACAACATTCCACAGATGCTTCTGCATATCGGGAAAAGCCATTGGGAGTGGTTTGGCCTAGAGATAAATCCGACTTGCGTTTAATAATTGACTTTGCTTACAAAAATAAAATTGAATTAATACCTAGAGGTGCAGGAACATCATTAGCAGGACAAGTCGTTGGTGGAGGATTGGTAATAAATATGTCCAAGCACATGAACAATATCCTTGAAGTCAACCCACAAGAAAAATGGGTTATGGTTGAACCAGGAGTTGTTTTAGATGAGTTGAACGACCATTTAACCCAATACGGATTATTTTTTGGCCCAGAAACTTCAACATCTAACAGGTGTACAATTGGAGGTATGGTAGGTAACAACTCCTGTGGTTCTCATTCTTTAATTTATGGTAGTACCAGAGATCATTTGTTAGAAGTTCATGGTTACCTGGCTAATGGAGAAAAGGTAACTTTTAAAGAAATTCAAAATTGGGAGTTCGAAAAAAAGTGCCAAAAAGAAGGGCTTGAAGGAGATATATACCGAGAAATCAAAAATATACTTTCTAACCCTCAACACATTAAAGAAATACAAAAAGAATATCCTCACAAAGACATACATAGAAGAAACACTGGTTATGCTCTCGATATTCTTGCACAAATGTCACCATTCTTTGAAGGTGGCAATAGTTTTAATATGTGCAAGTTAATTGCTGGATCAGAAGGTACATTGATGCTAGCAAGCAAAATAAAATTAAACTTAGTAGAGTTACCACCAAAGCATCAAGCCTTAATTTGTGTTCATTTTAATTCGTTGGAAGAATCATTGAAAGCAAACATTGATGCTTTAAGACACAAACCAAGGGCAATTGAGCTAATTGATGATAAAATTATTGAATTAGCAGGTAAAAGTGCCGCTCAACAAAGTAACCGTTTTTTTATAAGTGGTAATCCTGCTGCATTATTAGTAATAGAGTTTGCTGAGAATTCACCCACCGAATTAAATGATAAAGTTCAAAACCTAATCAATGATTTCAAAGACAAAGCATTAGGCTTTGCCTATCCAGTAGTTGAAGCTGAAAAAATTAAAAGAGTTTGGGCGCTTAGGAAAGCAGGTTTAGGAGTTCTCTCCAACATGAAAGGTGATGATTTACCTGTTGCTGTAATTGAAGATTCAGCATTAAGACCTGAAGATTTACCCTCCTTTGCCAATGACATTAATTTAATGCTTAATCAATATGGAAAAGATTGTGTTTTTTATGCCCATGTAGGTAGTGGAGAACTTCATCTTAGACCAGTTTTAAATTTAAAAGATCCGCACGATGTTGTATTATTTCGCAAAATAGCTAAAGACACTGCTTTAATTGTTAAAAAATACAATGGTTCTTTAAGCGGGGAACATGGTGATGGTAGATTAAGAGGAGAGTTTATACCAATTATGGTTGGAGATTTAAACTACAAATTGATTTTAAGGATTAAAAATGTATTTGATCCAGAAAAATTACTTAATCCAGAAAAGATTGTAAACACTCCTCAAATGAACACCTCATTGAGGTATAAACAAACTAATCCACTTAATAAATTTAATACTATCTTCAATTGGGAAGATACCGAAGGAATGGTAAGGGCCACTGAGAAATGCTCTGGTTCAGGAGATTGCTTGAAATCTGACATAATTGGAGGAACAATGTGCCCAAGCTACATGGCAACAAGGGACGAAAAACACACAACTCGTGGCCGTGCTAATACTTTAAGAGAATACTTTACAGGTTCTTTGGAATCTGATCAATTATATTTAGACGATATCCATGAGGTGTTAAGTCTTTGTTTATCCTGCAAAGCATGTAAATCTGAGTGTCCTTCGGGAGTAGACATTGCCAAACTAAAAGCTGAATTCTTACAACATTATTATAGACAAAAAGGAACTCCTCCAAAAGCTTTGTTTATTGGATATATGCCATTAGTTAATAGTTTCTTTTCAATATTTCCATGGCTATTCAATGTTATTGTTAAAACTCCTGGTATTAAAAGCATCTTACCAAACATAATGGGATTTAGTAATAAAAGGTCAATGCCAACTTTGAGCAATATTACATTAAGAACATGGGCTAAGTGGCATAAACAAAGTGCTGCTAAACAAAAAACAGTTTACTTATTTGCTGATGAATTTACAAATTACCAGGAAAGTGACCTTGGGATAAAAACTATTTTATTATTAGAAAAATTAGGATATAGAGTTGTTGTACCCCAACATTTAAGTAGTGGAAGAACATATATTTCTAAAGGTCTTTTAAAGAAAGCTAAAAAAGTAGCTAACCGAAATATTGAATTATTAGCTCCAATGGTTTCTCCATTAAGTCCAATTATTGGAATAGAACCATCTGCTATCCTCACTTTTAGGGATGAGTATTTAAATTTGGCTAACAATGAACTTATTAGTGAAGCCATAAAAATTAAAAACTGTGCTTTTACAATTGAGGAGTTTTTAACTAAAGAAATAAATAAAGGTAGAATAAGTAAAGAACAGTTTACTAAAGATGAGAAAAAAATACGGTTTCATGGTCATTGTTACCAAAAAGCACTTTCTAATACCAAATATATAAAGCAAGTACTTTCTTTTCCTGAAAACTATGAAGCCGATGAAATTGAATCTGGCTGTTGTGGAATGGCAGGTTCGTTTGGATACGATAAAAAAACATATGCTATTTCAATGAAAATTGCCGAATTAAAATTATTACCAGCAATAAGAGATACGGAACAAAGTACTTTATTAGCTGCATCCGGAACTTCGTGCAGACAACAAATTTATGACGGTACCAATAGAGAAGTACAACACCCAGTTGAAATTTTATATGAAGCTTTAATTGATTAACTTTTTAGAGGTCGCAATCCTAATACAATTATATCATCAACTTGCTCATATTCACCCATCCACTCTTCTATTTTCTGATGTAATATGGCTTTTTGATCTTCTGTTGGTAACTTATGTATATTAAGAAGTAAATGCCTAAATCTTCTATATTTAAATTTCTTCCCATCCTCACCTCCAAACTGATCTGCATAACCATCTGAGAAGATATAAAACATGTCATCTTCCTCTAACATAATTTCATGTTTGGTAAAATGCACATCTTTCTCTCCTTGATAACCTATTGGAAATCTATTTCCCTTGTATACAAATATTTCATTTCCTCTAATAAGATATAAAGGATTATATGCTCCTGCAAATGATAGTTTCTTTTCCTTCTTATCAATCATACACAACGCAATATCCATTCCATCATTTACACTCAAAGTATCAGCAGACTCATGTCCTGTATTCTTTTTAAATGTTGCAATCACCTCTTTATTAAGCTCATTCAATATAATTGCAGGGCAACATTCAATCTCCGAACTTAGAATTCCTTTTAGCATATCATAAGCAATAATTGACATAAATGCTCCAGGAACTCCATGTCCAGTACAATCTACCGCAGCAACAAATATTTTTCCATCAATTTCATATTGCCAATAAAAATCTCCACTAACAAGGTCTTTTGGTCTGTAATAAACAAATGAATCTGGTAATACTTTTTTTATTTTTCCCTCCGAAGGTAATATAGACTCTTGAATTCTTTTAGCGTAATATATACTATCAGTTAAACTCTGATTAATCTTTGATAACAATTCCCTTTGTGCTTCAATTTTCTTCTTATCTACGGCTTTTTCCTCTAGTGATTTATAAGCTGTTTTATAATGTCTTATTCTATAATTAATTATAGATTGAATTAGAAATACTAAAGCAATTAGATAAAAGGCATATGCATAATTCGACATCCAAATTGGAGGTATAACTGTAATCTTAAAAGAGATGGGTTGATCTGTCCAAAAAAGGTCACTATTGGATCCTTTCACATGTAAAGTATATTCCCCAGCAGGTAAATCAGAATAATTGATCTCATTACTATTTGGCTGCCATTTTTTCTCATCAAATCCCTCCAAATAAACTTCATATTTATTTTTATTTGGCCTCGAAAACTCAAGTGCTGTAAAACGCACTTTTAGTATTGAACTCTTTCGATATTTAATTTTAATATCTTCTCCTGGTTTAAAGCGCTTAACTTCACCCTTATGGTGTTGCTCAACTAATGTAAAAACAACATCCGGACTATGTAAATTATATTTAACCGAATCTGGATTTATATATGCAACCCCCTCTACTCCTCCAAAATATAACAATCCTTTTTTCGATCGAGCAACAGCTCCAGCATTAAAAACATATCCAGGTAAACCATCGGTAATATCAAAATTATGAATATCTCCATTCTGCTTAATTAATGAAATTCCTTTATTTGTACTCAACCAAACACCTGCATTATTATCGCATAATATACCATATATCATATCATTAGCAAGCCCGGATGAATGTGTTATAAAGCCAGGTTCATCCTCTCTTTTACTGTAGAAACTAATTCCCGATCTTGTACCAAACCAAAGTTTATCTTCAGTGTCTTCAATAATAGACAAAATATGGTTATTACTAATTATTGTATCAGAACGATTTGTATTCCTTAAATGACCTATCTTTTTATTGCCATCAATAAAATTAACTCCATCACTTGTTCCAATCCACAATATACCATCAGAATCAAGAAATAAATCATTTATTTCATCACTACACAAACCATTAGGATTGTTTTTGTCTGAAAAGAAATTCTGTATACTTTGTCCAGTATACTTATATAATCCAAACTGAGTTCCAAACCAGATATTTCCTTCTGTATCTTCTTCAATAGCATTAATCCTATTTTGTTTTAATAACGATTGTACTTCCTTACTATCAGTATAAGAAAATTCAGAAATAATTCCTCTTTGCAAGTAAAATATATAAATACCTTGATTAGTTCCTAACCAAACCCGTTCTTTCTTATCCTTACATATGGATAAAACCATATCCTCTCCGAGTTTATTTAGCTGTTTATTAACAGGGTAACTATACACATCTCCTGTTTCCTTATCAAGTATTTTAAGACCTTTATCTGCGGTTCCTAACCAAATTAAATCTCTATCATCAATATAAATACTTCTTATATCAAAGCTATTTAAATCTTTATATTTTCTATCTCCATGAGCAATATTCTTAAACTTCTTTGGTTTAAAATCCACCTTTAGCAATCCACTATAAAGAGTCCCAACCCACAATAAACCCGAGTTATCTTCAAACAGACAAGTAACCTCGTCATTTGTAATTAAGTTTTCACTTCTATTAAAATAGCCATCATAATCATATAATAATAGATCATCAGTTTCATTATACTTGGACATTCTTAATCCCGACTTAGTTCCTAACCATATGTTTCCTGATGAATGTTTTATTATGGTGTTTATTGCACTTTCCTTTCGAGATGATACAAAAACATCCCGTAAATCATATGTAGCACTATCTTGCTGAGATAATTGAATAACTCCATTTTCTCCAGCTACCATATACGAATTAGATGCTAATTTTAATATCCCATTTACAGCTCCCAACTCATTTGAATACATCCCCGAACCTTTATCAACAACAAGTCTCTCATACAACTGATTTCCTAAGTTAAATTGAGCAATACCTTCTTTAGTACCGATCCAAATTTTAGATTTTGACTTATAAAATATGGGAACACTTAGCTTCTCCTGAATTTTAAATATACTACTGTAAAGAGGATATGTAGATAGCCTATTAGAATTGGTATTTAATTTTAGTAAATAATTATCTGTTTTTAACCACAAAATTGAATCATTACTAAACGATAATCCATATACATTGTCTTCTGGGAGTATTATTACTGAAGCAGTATCACTATCATATTGAGTAAACTCTTCCTTTCTTCTATCCCATTTATTTAAACCATTACCAATTGTACCTATCCATAAATTTCCAGAAGCATCCTCTCTAATACATTGTATATGGTTACCAGATATGGAAGTATTAGTTGTATCTCTAAGGTCGTGACGGAAAACTTTAAATGTATAACCATCATACATATTTAAACCATCATGCGTACCAATCCACAAAAAGCCTTTACTATCTTGAAATATTGATGTAATACCATTGCCAGAAAGGCCTTCTTGAATAGAATAAGAGGTAATACTTATATCATTTAGTGCTGCTGCATTTATGTTCAGAATAGGACATAAAAATACAAGTGTCAACAACATGTAACACTTTAAAAAGGTTCCGCACAATTGAAAAAAATGACATTTCATACCCGCAGCTAAATTAGCAAAATGTCTTAATTACTCGGCTTGTTTAATCAAAAAAGGATAATTAATTTATCATTACAAATGTTTCTTTAAATACTATAGTACAAATTAAGAATTTCTTTAAACTTATCTCTAAATTATAACAAGATTATTCTTGCGCTTTATCGATAAACCATTGTAAGGTTTGTGATTTAGGACGTTCAATTGGTAATCCATAAAGTCTATCCCATATTAATTGTGTTAATACACCTAAGGCTCTCGAAACTCCAAATAGAACCGTATAAATTGGATACTCCGTAATACCATAACTCGTTAATAATGATCCTGAAATGGCATCGACATTAGGCCAAGGATTTTTCACCTTTCCTGTAGCTAATAAAATATCAGGAACTACATTATAGATCTTTCTTACAAGCCTAACATAAGGAGCATCGGGTATATACTTATTTGCAAACTCAAGTTGAACTTGAAAACGAGGATCTGTTTTCCGTAAAACTGCATGTCCATAACCGGGAATTACTCTACCTTTGCTTAAAGTTTCCTTTGCATATGACTTTATCTGATCTTCAGTTGGATCATCTACTCCAATTTCACGTTTCATTTTATTTAACCAATGCATTACATCCTGATTAGCCATACCATGCAATGGTCCTGCTAATCCATTCATGCCCGCCGAAAAACTATAATATGGATTAGACAAAGCTGAACCTACAAGGTGTGTTGCATGAGCTGATACATTACCTCCTTCATGATCAGAGTGAATAAGCATATATAGTCTCATTAATCTTTTTACCTCTTCACTATCATGCCCCATCATATGAGCAAGATTACCAGCCCAATCTAAACTAGGATCAGGTTGTATAGTTTTTCCTTGGTAAAATACCCTTCTATAAATATAAGCAGCAATTATTGGAAGACGCGATATTAAATCCATTACTCCTTCGTAGGTTGGATCCCAATAATCCTTTTTATCCATCCCCACTAAATAAGCTTTACGAAACTGTGATTCAGTAGACATAGCCAATATAGCTGTATTAAACTGTATCATTGGGTGCGCATCCTTAGGTAAAGCTTCAATTACATCATAAACATGTGCAGGAATTCCTTGTGCCCTTTGAGCCCATTGTTCACTAATATGTCTTACATCCTCATTTGTGGGTAACTCTCCTGTAAGCATCAAATAAAAAATACCTTCGGGAAGAGGCTCTCCTTCACTATGGATTTTAGGCAATTTTTCTTTTAACTCAGGTATAGAATACCCTCTAAACCTAATACCTTCTTCCGGATCTAATTTAGAAGTACATGTTAACAAACCTATTACACCTTTCATACCTGTAAGCACTTGCCCCATGGTTACTTCCTGAATGACTTTATTACCATGTTCTTTAATTAGCTTTTTAACTTTTTCTGCTTTTGGCACAGCAACATCAATAAGTTTTTGCTTTATATAATCCATAGGTTTTAAATTAGATACTAAATAAATATACAAATTATGCAATATTGCATTAGGGTATAAATGTGCTTAAATCAATATAAAGTGAAAATATCCCCACTTGATCAAAACAGAAAATGTTAATATTTGTTCAGATTCATTATTAAACAAAAAAGGGTGTCATAAATGACACCCTTCAACTAAATATTCTAATTAAAGAATTATGCTTTTTTTACTTTCTTATAACCGTAAATAGCATTCTCTCCTAATTCCTCCTCAATACGAAGTAATTGGTTGTATTTAGCCATACGATCTGAGCGGCTTAATGAACCAGTCTTAATTTGACCACTGTTAGTAGCTACTGAAATGTCTGCAATTGTAGAATCCTCAGTTTCTCCAGAACGGTGAGAAGTAACTGATGTATAACCAGCTCTATGAGCCATTTCAATTGCATTTAATGTCTCTGTTAAAGTTCCAATTTGGTTTACTTTAATTAAGATAGAATTAGCAGCACCTAACTCAATACCCTTTTTAAGGTAATCTACGTTAGTTACAAATAAGTCATCTCCTACTAATTGACACTTATCGCCAACCTTTTCTGTAACAGCAACCCATCCGTCCCAGTCGTTTTCATCCATACCGTCCTCAATTGAGTCGATTGGATACTTTTCAACTAGTTCAGCCAAGTAAGTTGCTTGTTCTTCTGAAGAACGCTTAACACCATTTGGCTCAAAAATACTGTAGTCATAAACACCATCTTTGAAGAACTCAGAAGAAGCACAGTCCATAGCGATAGAAATATCACCACCTTCTTCAACTCTTCCTGGCTTATAACCAGCATCTTTAATCGCAGTAAGGATACAGTCGATAGCTTCTTCTGTACCTCCTAACATTGGTGCGAAACCACCTTCGTCACCAACTGCAGTAGATAAACCTTTTCCTTTTAATACTTTTTTAAGCGCATGGAATACCTCAGCACCCATTCTTAAACCTTCTTTGAATGTAGATGCACCTACAGGACGAATCATAAACTCTTGGAAAGCAATAGTAGCATCAGAGTGAGAACCTCCGTTGATAATGTTCATCATAGGAACTGGAAGAGTACAAGCGTTAGTACCACCAATATAGCGATAAAGTGGCATACCTAAATACTCAGCAGCAGCTTTTGCAGTAGCTAAAGAAACACCTAAGATAGCATTAGCTCCTAATTTACTTTTAGTTTTTGTACCATCAAGCTCTAACATTTTAGTATCTATAGCAACTTGATCAAGTACACTGTAACCAATTAACTCAGGAGCAATAACATCGTTTACATTGGTAACAGCTTTTTGAACACCTTTTCCTAAGTAACGACCTTTGTCACCATCTCTTAGCTCTAAAGCCTCGTGCTCACCTGTTGAAGCTCCCGAAGGAACTGCTGCACGACCAACAAAACCACTTTCTAGTGTTACTTCTACTTCGATAGTAGGATTTCCACGTGAATCAAGAATTTCACGAGCATGAACATTTGAAATTTGTCCCATAATATTGACTTATTTAAAAATTGAGTTTACAATTCTATAAAAAAAGGATAATAGCACTAGGCAATTATCCTTTTATTTTTTCAAGAATGCAAGTATTTAACTACAAATTCACTATTCTTTTGCATTTTCTTCATCTGAAGTTCCTTCGGTATCTTTTACTTCAGGAGTTTCGCTGTCTGCTGGAGCTTTTGTTTCTGCTTCAACATCCTTAGCCGCCACTTCATTTTCTACTACTGCGGTTTCTACATCAGCTGTAGAAGTTGCTTTTTTACGACGTGTACGACGCTTTTTCTTATCTGATGAAGATTTACTTGCAGATAACATATTTTCGTTATAATCTACAAGTTCTATATAACACATTTCTGCATTATCACCCAAACGATTACCTAGTTTTAATATACGCGTATATCCTCCTGGTCTGTCGCCAATCTTTCCAGCTACTTCTCTAAATAACTCAGAAACGGCATATTTATTTTTTAAGTAACTAAAAACAACTCTTCTTTGTGAAGTTGAATCATCTTTAGATTTGGTGATAAGCGGCTCAACATACATACGTAAAGCTTTTGCTTTAGCTACAGTGGTTTTAATTCTCTTATGAAGTATAAGAGAATTAGCCATGTTAGCTAACATTGCTTTACGGTGAGCGCTATTTCTACCTAAGTGATTAAACTTTTTTCTATGTCTCATCGCAATTATTCCTTGTCTAATTTGTACTTAGTAATATCCATACCAAATGTAAGGTTCATCACTTGCAATAAATCATCAAGCTCTGTTAATGACTTTTTACCAAAGTTACGGAACTTCAATAAATCATTACGATTGAACTGAACCAATTCTCCTAGAGTTTCCACATCTGCAGCTTTAAGACAATTAAGTGCCCTAACGGAAAGGTCAAGGTCTACCAATTTTGTTTTAAGAAGCTGACGCATATGAAGTACTTCTTCATCAAATTCCTCATTACCAAACTTCTCATCAGAATCAAGAGTAATTCTTTCATCAGAAAATAACATAAAGTGGTAAATAAGAATTTTTGCAGCTTCTTTTAAAGCATCTTTTGGATGGATAGAACCATCTGTTTCTATTTCCATTACTAGTTTCTCGTAGTCAGTTTTTTGCTCTACACGATAATTTTCAATCGTATATTTAACATTTCTGACTGGAGTATATATAGAGTCGATCGCGATAACGCCAAACTCTGAATCTACCGATCGGTTTTCCTCTGCTGGAATATATCCCCTACCTTTATTTATGGTTAACTCCATTTTAAGGTTTACATCAGGGTTCATTAAGCAAATGGTTTTATCAGGATTTAATACTTCAAAACCTGTCATGAAGTTATTCAATTCACCTGCTTTTAACTCTTCTTTGCCCGACACACTGATAGTTACCTTTTCACTATCTACTTCTTCTACAATCTGTTTGAATCTGATTTGCTTAAGATTAAGAATTATGTCGGTAACATCGTTAATAACACCTGGTATAGTTGAAAACTCATGATCAACACCTTCGATTTTTACAGATGTAATAGCGAAACCTTCTAATGAGGATAACAAAATTCTTCTTAAGGCATTTCCAACTGTAATACCATATCCCGGCTCAAGCGGGCGAAATTCAAATCGGCCAAATTGCTTGTCCGATTCAAGCATAATTACTTTATCAGGTTTTTGGAATGCTAATATTGCCATAAGAATTAATTATTTAGAATACAATTCAACGATCAATTGTTCTTTAATGTTTTCAGGAATATCTTCTCTGGTAGGCATGTTTAAAAACTTACCTGTTAATGAGTCATTATCCCACTCAAGCCACGAGAAGTTACTTACTGATGAAGCCGCTAATGATTCTGCAACCACTTCAAGTGATTTAGATTTTTCACGAACTCCAACTATTTGATCAGCTTTAACAGTGTATGATGGAATATTTACAATTTCACCATCAACTGTAATATGTTTATGTGAAACAAGCTGACGAGCTGCTGCTCTAGTAGGTGCTATACCTAAACGATATACTACGTTGTCTAGACGACACTCTAATAACCCAAGTAATACCTCACCTGTAATACCTTTTGCACGTGAAGCTTTCTTAAATAAGTTACTAAATTGCTTTTCTAATACACCGTAGGTATATTTAGCTTTTTGTTTTTCTTTCAATTGAAGACCATATTCTGAAGTCTTCTTTCTTCGATTTACACCGTGCTGTCCAGGAGGATAATTCTTTCTTTCAAAGTTTTTATCCGAACCGTAAATTGCCTCTCCAAATTTTCTGGCAATTTTTGTTTTTGGTCCAATGTATCTAGCCATTCTTCTAAATTTTTGTTTTTAAATTTTTGTTTTCAAATTATGAATATGAAGGCCGCGAGATTATAGAGAGGAGGTTCTATTATAATCATTCATAATCCAATGTTCAAAAGCAAAATTTATGGTTAATAACTAGTAATTAATTATACTCTTCGTCTTTTTGGAGGACGACATCCATTATGAGGCATTGGTGTAGTATCAACAATCTCAGCTACTTCAATACCAGCAGAGTGGATTGAACGGATTGCAGATTCACGTCCATTACCAGGTCCTTTTACATATACTTTCACCTTTCTCAACCCTAAATCAAATGCAACTTTTGCACAATCGGTTGCAGCAGTTTGTGCTGCGTAAGGAGTGTTCTTTTTAGAACCTCTAAAACCCATTTTACCTGCACTTGACCAAGAAATCACCTGACCATTTTTATTGGTCAAAGAAATAATAATATTGTTGAAAGATGAATGAATATGTGCTTCTCCCTGAGCCTCAACTTTAACAACTCTTTTCTTCTGACTCGCTGTCTTCTTTGCCATATTTCAATTATTATTTAGTTGCTTTCTTTTTATTTGCAACAGTTTTCTTCTTTCCTTTACGTGTACGAGCGTTATTCTTCGTCTTTTGACCACGTAATGGTAAACCGATACGATGACGGATTCCTCTGTAACAGCCAATATCCATCAATCGTTTAATGTTTAACTGAATTTCTGAACGAAGTTCACCCTCGATCTTGTACTCTTCAGAAATAACTTCACGAACTTTTGAAGTTTGTTCGTCTGTCCAATCGCTAACTTTTAAGTTAACATCTACCCCAGCTGCGCCAAGGATACTTTTAGCAGCACTACGTCCTATTCCATAAATATACGTTAATGCTACTTCACCTCTTTTATTAGTTGGTATATCAACTCCAGCAATTCTAGCCATAATATTCTATTGTTTATCCTTGACGTTGTTTAAACTTAGGATTCTTCTTGTTTATCACATATAAGCGCCCTTTGCGTTTTACAATTTTGCAATCGGCACTTCTCTTCTTAACAGATGCTCTAACCTTCATTTTTATTAAGAATTAATTTTTATATCTATATGAAATCCTACCTTTTGTTAAGTCATAAGGAGACATTTCCACTTTAACTTTATCACCAGGTAAAATTTTAATATAGTGCATTCTCATCTTTCCTGAGATATGCGCTGTAATTACATGCCCATTTTCTAACTCCACTCTAAACATAGCGTTAGAAAGGGCTTCTATTATCGTTCCGTCTTGTTCAATCGAGGCCTGCTTAGCCATAATACTATTATCTTTTTAATTTTCAGACTGCAAAGTTAATATTTCTTCTACAAATTTAAAACTAGAAAGTATATCTGCTTCTTTATTTCCTATCGCAACAGAGTGTTCAAAGTGAGCAGAAACCTTTTTATCAATGGTTCTTATTGTCCATCCATCACTTTCCTGAACAATATTTCTTTTCCCCAAATTTATCATTGGTTCAATAGCGATCACCATTCCTTGTTTTAATAATGGTCCATTCCCTTTACGACCATAGTTTGGTACTTCTGGAGATTCATGTAGTTTTTTACCTACTCCATGTCCTACCATTTCTCGCACAACTGAATATCCCTTAATCTCACAATGTTGTTGAACAGCATAACCAATGTCTCCTACTCTTTTCCCAGCTACTGCATTTTCAATTCCTTTATAAAGAGCTTCTTTAGTTGTTTGCAACAAGTCCTTTATCTCTTGACTTACTTCTCCAACCTCAAATGTATAGGCTGAGTCTCCATAAAAATCATTTTTAAGTACTCCACAATCTACCGAAACTATATCTCCACTTTTTAATGGAGTATTATTTGGTATTCCATGCACTACTTGTTCATTTACAGAAGTACAAAGAGTATTTGGATATCCCTGATAATCAAGAAAACCAGGGATACCACCATTATCTCTTATACATTCCTCAGCAATCTTATCTAGTTCTAATGTTGTAACACCTGGTTTTATTAGCTTAGCTATTTCTCCAAGTGTTTTTGCCACCAACATGTTACTTTCTCGAAGCAACTCTATCTCCTCGTCTGTTTTTAGATATATCATTATACGAACGACCTTCTTATTTTATCAGTAAACAGCAGGTCCGCCACCAGTTCTACCCTTTATTCTTCCTGACTTCATTAATCCATCATAATGACGCATTAATAAGTGACTCTCTATTTGTTGTAAAGTATCCAATACAACACCAACAAGAATCAATAAAGAAGTTCCACCGTAAAACTGAGCAAACATCCTATCTACTCCAGCAATCATTGCAAAAGCAGGCAAAATAGCTACCAATGCCAAGAATATTGATCCTGGTAATGTAATTTTCGACATTACTGAGTCTAAAAACTCAACTGTCTTTTTACCTGGCTTAACACCCGGTATAAAACCTCCATTACGCTTCATATCCTCAGCCATTTGTGTTGGATTAATTGTTATAGCCGTATAAAAATACGTAAATGCAATAATTAATAATGCAAATATTAAATTATAACCCCAACCTGTAAAGTCTGCAAAAATTGATGCAAACCCTGTAGCTGATTCACTATCTACAAATCCTGCAAAAGTAACTGGTATAAACATAATTGCTTGCGCAAATATAATTGGCATAACACCAGCTGCGTTTACTTTTAAAGGTATATATTGGCGAACACCCCCATATTGTTTATTTCCAACAATACGCTTAGCATATTGAACTGGAATACGACGTGTTCCTTGTACCAATAATATAGTCCCTGCAAATACAAAGAAAAGAACTACGATCTCAATTAGCAACATTACCAATCCACCACCTTCTTCTAATCGAGATACAAATTCTGCAACCGCTGCAAATGGCAAACGAGCAATAATCCCTATCATAATTATTAAGGAAATACCATTACCAATTCCCTTTTCAGTAATTCTTTCTCCTAACCACATCACAAACATAGTTCCAGCTGTAAGAATAACAATAGAAGTTACCTTAAACATCCATCCAGGAGAAGAAATAGCTGCTTCAGGAAGATTTGCTAAATAAGCGGGTGATTGAAACAACAATATAATTACTGTAAGATAACGTGTGATTTGATTAATCTTACGTCTACCACTTTCACCTTCTCGTTGTAATCTTTGAAAATAAGGAACCGCAATTCCTAAAAGCTGAATAACGATAGATGCAGATATGTAAGGCATAATTCCTAAACCAAATACAGATGCATTAGAAAATGCACCTCCTGAGAACATATCTAACAGTCCCATAACTCCCTGAGAAGTTTGGTCTTTTAAAGCACTTAATTGAGTAGGATCGATACCAGGTAATACAATAAACGAACCTAAGCGGTAAATTAATACCAAGCCGATTGTTGTAAGAATTCTGGATTTTAGATCCTCAATCTTCCAAATGTTGCGAATTGTTTCGATCAGTTTCATTGTGATTTACAGTTTTACAACGGTACCTTGAGCAGCTTCAATAGCACTCACCGCTGATTTAGAAAAGGCATGAGCTTTTACTTCAATTTTTGCAGTTAAATTTCCGTTACCAAGAATTTTAACCCGGTCGTTCTTGCTAATAAAACCTGCTTCTTTAAGTACGTCAACATCAATTACAGATAAATTTTTCTTTTCTGCAAGCTCCTGAAGTAGGTCAATGTTAATCGCCTTATACTCTACACGATTAATATTTTTAAATCCAAATTTAGGAACTCGTCTCTGCAATGGCATTTGACCACCCTCGAAACCAATTTTTCTAGAATAACCAGATCTGGACTTGGCACCTTTATGTCCGCGAGTAGATGTACCTCCACGACCAGAACCTTGTCCTCGACCAATTCTTTTTCTGGTCTTGGTAGAACCTTCTGCCGGTTTTAAATTACTTAAGTCCATATTTAAAATTAACTTAATTCGTTATCAATTATTTTTCAATGCTAACTAGGTGTCTCACCTTTTCAACCATACCAAGAATTTGAGGGGTTGCCTCAAATTCTTTTGTTGCATTTATTTTTGTTAGTCCTAGAGCTACCAAAGTTCTTTTTTGGCGTTCGGTAGAACCAATTTTACTCTTTACTTGAGTTACTTTTATCTTAGCCATTTTTACTATCCTTAACCGTTAAAAACTTTGTCTAAAGTAACACCTCTTTGTTGAGCTACAGTTTGCGCATCTCTTAATTCCTTAAGTGCATTTATTGTAGCTTTAACAAGGTTATGAGGGTTTGAAGAACCTTTCGACTTGGCTAATACATCAGTAACACCAACACTTTCTAACACAGCACGCATCGCACCACCAGCCTTAACTCCGGTACCATGAGATGCTGGTTTCATGAAAACACTAGCTCCTCCAAACCTACAATATTGCTCATGAGGGATTGTTCCGTTGATAATAGGTACTTTAACTAAGCTTTTTTTAGCAGCTTCAACACCTTTTGCAATAGCTGTTGTAACTTCGTTAGCCTTACCTAATCCCCAACCTACAATACCATTTTCGTTACCAACAACTACTATAGCAGAAAAACTAAAAGTTCTACCACCTTTCGTAACTTTGGTTACACGATTAATGGCAACTAACCTATCTTTTAAATCAAGGTCGTTATTACTTCTTACTTTTTGATTATCTCCTGCCATAGTTACTAAAATTTAAGACCTGCTTCACGAGCAGCGTCGGCTAATTGTTTAACTCTACCATGGTATAAAAATCCGTTACGGTCAAATACCACTGTTTCGATTCCAGCATTTTTTGCTTTTTCAGCAATTAATGCTCCTACTTTTGCAGCTTGCTCAGTTTTAGTAACTTTCTGAGCTGCAATTTCCTTCTCCAAAGAAGAAGCCGCTAAAATAGTTTTTCCGGTAATATCATCTACAAGTTGCACTGAGATTTGCTTATTGCTTCTGAATACCGACATTCTGGGCTTCTCTGCAGTACCCGAAATCTTAGCTCGGATACTCTTTTTTATCTTAAGTCTTCTTTCTATTTTAGAAAAAGCCATTGTTTTAAATTTTAATCAGATTAAACTTTAGCAGATTTACCAGCTTTACGTCTGATTTGCTCTCCAACGAATTTAACACCTTTACCTTTGTAAGGCTCTGGCTTACGTAGCGAACGAATTTTTGCGCAAACCTGTCCAAGCAATTGCTTGTCTGCAGATTCTAATGTAATAATCGGATTACTCTTTCTGTCGGTTACAGCTTCAACTTTAATTTCAGCTGGCAACTGCATATGAATTGGGTGTGAGTAACCTAAAGCTAGTTCTAAAATTTGTCCTTTATTGGTAGCTCTATAACCTACACCAACCAATTCCATTTTTTTAACATAACCTTTTGAAACTCCCTCTATCATATTGTTAATAAGTGAACGATACAATCCGTGCATCGAACGATGATCTTTCGACTCAGAAGGTCTTTTTAATTCAACCTTTCCATCATTCACTTCTACTGTAATATCCGGGTTTATTTCTTGAGAAAGCTCTCCTTTTGGCCCTTTTACTGTTACTTGGCTATCTTTTAATGTTACTGTAACGCCGGCCGGTATTGCGATGGGTTGTTTTCCTATCCTTGACATAATACTTCCTCCTTTATTAATAAACGTAACATAAAACTTCACCACCAACTTGAGCTTGTCTAGCTTCTTTATCGGTCATTACACCTTTAGAAGTAGATAGGATGGCTATACCTAAACCATTCAATACTCTTGGCATTGATTTGTAACCAGCGTATTTACGCAAACCAGGCGTACTTACACGCTTAAGAGTTTTAATTGCGGAAATTTTTGATTGTGTATCATACTTCAACGCAATTTTGATAATTCCTTGCTTATTATCTTCAATAAACTTAAAATTTAGGATATAACCTTTATCATAAAGAACTTTGGTCATTTCCTTTTTAAGATTTGAAGCAGGAATTTCCACAACTTTGTGTTTTGCCATAATGGCGTTTCTGACACGTGTCAGAAAATCTGCTATTGGATCTGTCATTTTAAATAAGTTTAAATTAATCCCGAAAACGGGACAATATTTAATACTTGAAACCTAATTTTTCTTTTACCAGCTGGCTTTTTTTACTCCAGGGATTAAACCTGCAGATGCCATTTCACGAAACTGAATTCTTGAAAGTCCAAATTGTCTCATATATCCTTTAGGACGACCTGTAATTTTGCATCGATTGTGCATACGTACAGGCGATGAGTTTTTTGGTAATTTTTGTAATCCTTCGTAATCACCAGCTTCCTTTAGCGCCGCTCTTTTAGCAGCGTATTTGGCAACAAGTTTGGCTCTTTTTACTTCACGAGCCTTCATTGATTCCTTGGCCATATTAATTCTTTTTTGCGTTTTTAAATGGTAAACCGAAAGCTTTTAACAATGCAAAAGCTTCTTCATCGGTATTTCCAGAGGTCACAAAGGTAATATTCATACCCAAAATCTTACTAACATCGTCAATATTTATTTCAGGAAATATGATTTGTTCCTCAATACCTAACGTATAGTTTCCACGTCCATCAAGCTTGCTATTGATTCCTTTAAAGTCACGAATCCTTGGTAAAGACACTCTAATAAGTCTCTCCAAAAATTCATACATGTTGTCTTTTCTTAATGTTACTCGAACACCAATAGGCATTTTTTTACGTAACTTAAAGTTAGAAACATCCTTCTTTGAAAGACAAGGTACAGCTTTTTGACCAGTGATAGTAGTTAACTCCTTAATTGCAATATCAACCATTTTTTTGTCAGCAACAGCTTGACCAATACCTTGATTAATTACAATTTTCTCCAATTTAGGAACTTGCATTACTGATTTGTATTCAAATTCCTTCATCAATGCAGGAACAACTTGTTCCTTATACATCGTTTTTAAACTAGGTGTATAACTCATTACTTGATCTCCTCCCCTGATTTTTTAGCAAATCTTACTAATTTACCTTGATCATCTTTCCTTCTACCAACACGAGTTGCCTCTCCGGTAGAAGGATCTTTAAGGTTTAAGTTAGAGATGTGAATAGGAGCCTCTTGCTTAACAATACCACCTTGTGGATTATCTGCATTTGGTTTTGCATGTTTAGATACCATGTTAATTCCTTCCACAATAGCTCTATTCTTACTTACAAGAACTTCAAGAACTTTTCCTTCTTGTCCTTTATATTCTCCAGCGGTAACAATTACTGTATCGCCCTTTTTTATATGTAACTTTCCCATTGCTATCTTTTATTAAAATTTATAGCACCTCAGGAGCCAATGATACGATTTTCATGTAACCGTCACGCAACTCTCTGGCAACAGGACCAAAGATACGAGTACCACGCATTTCTCCTGCCTGGTTTAACAACACACATGCATTTTCGTCGAAGCGGATATAAGATCCGTCGGCTCTCCTGATCTCTTTTTTTGTACGAACAACTACTGCCTTTGTAACAGTTCCTTTTTTCATTTCTGTTGAAGGAAGTGAACTTTTAACTGTTACAACGATACGATCACCAATGGTAGCATATCGTTTTTTTGTACCTCCAAGTACTCTTATACAAAGTACCTCTTTGGCACCACTATTATCGGCAACAGCCAATCTGGATTCTTGTTGTATCATGATTACTTAGCTCTTTCGATAATTTCTACTAATCGCCAACGCTTAGTTTTACTTAACGGGCGAGTTTCCATAATTTTTACTGTATCTCCTGGGTTGCAGTCATTCTTTTCATCGTGAGCGTGAAATCTTTTTGACTTTTTCACGAACTTACCATAAATAGGGTGTTTCTCACGAACTTCTACAGCAACCACGATAGACTTATCCATTTTGCTGCTTGCAACGATACCGATACGTTCTTTTCTTAAGTTTCTTTTTTCCATCACTAACTATTTTTCGGTTGATTGCTTTTGATGCAAAATAGTTTGCAAACGTGCAATATTTCTACGTAAGTCTCTTATCTGCAATGGATTTTCCAATGGAGATATACTATGATTGAGTTCTAAACGAATAAGTTCGGCACGATCTATTTCAATCTTTTCGATTATCTCGTTGATCGCCATTTCTTTAATTTCTGCTACTTTCATCTTACTTATTAAGCTTTAGATTCAACATAGTCACGTCTTACAACGAATTTAGTAGTAACAGGCAACTTTTGAGCCGCTAAACGCAATGCTTCTTTTGCTGTTTCGTATGGTACTCCTTCACATTCAATAATGATTCTTCCAGGAGTAACTGGAGCAACAAATCCTTCTGGGCTACCTTTACCTTTACCCATACGTACCTCTGCAGGCTTCTTAGTAATAGGTTTATCAGGAAATATCCTAATCCAGATTTGTCCTTGACGCTGCATATAACGGGTTACCGCAATACGAGCCGCCTCTATTTGACGACCGGTAATCCATTTACTTTGTAAGGCTTTTATTCCAAAAGATCCGAATGCTAATTGGGCCCCGCGTTGAGCATCGCCCTTCATTCTACCTTTCTGCCTTCTTCTATATTTTACTTTCTTTGGTTGTAACATCTTTCTAACTCATTTACATCATTAGCTGATGATTACTTTCTTCTCTTTTTGAAGTTCCCACCTTTACGTTGCTTATCTTGTGAAGCATAATTTGGCGAAAGATCTGGTTTACCATAAATCTCTCCTTTACAAATCCAAACTTTGATTCCAAGCAAACCTGTTTTAGTAAGAGCTTCTACCTGAGCGTAATCAATATTTGCACGGAAAGTATGAAGAGGAGTTCTTCCTTCTTTGTACATTTCCGATCTGGCCATTTCTGCACCATTTAAACGACCTGAAATTTGTATCTTGATACCTTCTGCTCCCATTCTCATGGTTGAAGCAATAGCCATTTTAACTGCACGACGGAAAGCGATACGTCCCTCTAACTGACGAGCAATATTATTAGCTACAATAATAGCATCAAGCTCTGGTCTCTTAACTTCAAAAATGTTGATTTGCACCTCTTTATCAGTGATTTTCTTCAACTCTTCTTTAAGTTTATCAACCTCCTGGCCACCTTTACCGATAATGATTCCCGGACGGGCTGTGTGTACAGTAATCGTTATCAATTTAAGCGTACGTTCAATAACAACTCTTGAAATACTAGCCTTTGCCAGACGAGCATTAAGATACTTACGGATTTTAGTGTCTTCTAAAATTTTATCCCCGTAATTCTTTCCGCCAAACCAGTTAGAATCCCAACCTCTGATGATTCCTAACCTGTTACTTATTGGATTTACTTTTTGTCCCATCTAGCTAACTTTTTAATTCTTCTTGGTTATCAACGTTGCTATCAATATAAATGGTTACATGGTTCGATCTTTTTCTGATGCGATGAGCACGTCCTTGTGGAGCTGGTCTCAACCTTTTTAATATTCTTGCAGAATCAACATTTATTGATTTAACTACAAGGTTTGCATCTTCCATGCGTACCCCTTCATTCTTCTCTTTCCAGTTTGCAATGGCTGAAAGAAGTAATTTTTCAACTCTTCGCGAAGCTTCTTTTGGAGAAAACTTCAATAAATCTAGAGCTAAATTAACCTCTTTACCTCTGATCATATCAGCAACCAGACGCATTTTTCGTGGAGAAGTAGGTACATTTCGAAGTGAAGCAAAACTTACTTGTTTATTTACTTCCTTTATTTTTTCTGCTCTGAGTCTTTTTCTAGCACCCATTTTAATTCTCTTTATTAAGTTAATTAATGCGTTAGGTTACCTCTTCTTGTTACCTCCATGACCTCTATAGGTACGTGTTGGAGAAAACTCACCTAACTTGTGACCAACCATATTCTCGGTCACATAAACAGGAATAAACTTATTTCCGTTGTGCACTGCGATGGTATGCCCTACAAAATCAGGAGATATCATCGATGCTCTTGCCCAAGTTTTAATTACAGACTTTTTTCCTGATTCGTTCATTGCAAGAACCTTTCTTTCAAGATTGTAATCTATAAATGGGCCTTTTTTTAGTGATCTGCTCATAATTACTTCTGATTTTACCCGTTATTTTTTACGTCTTTCAATAATGTACTTGTTTGAAGCTTTTTTCTCATCACGAGTTTTAAAGCCTTTAGCAAGTACACCTGTACGTGATCTTGGATGACCTCCAGATTGTCTTCCTTCTCCACCACCCATTGGGTGATCTACTGGGTTCATAGCTACACCACGAACTCTTGGACGACGACCTAACCATCTAGAACGACCTGCTTTACCAGATCTTTCAAGAGCATGGTCTGAGTTACCTACTGCACCAATAGTAGCGCGGCAAGTTGTTAAAATCATCCTGGTTTCACCAGAAGGTAATTTAATTACAGCGTACTTTCCTTCACGAGCAGCCAACTGAGCAAAAGTTCCAGCACTACGTGCCATTACACCACCCTGACCTGGGCGTAGCTCAATGTTGTGGATGATCGTTCCTAGAGGGATCTCATTAAGGGTTAACGTATTACCAAGATCAGGACTAATTCCTTTACCTGATAAAACAGTTTGACCGACTTCTAATCCGTTAGGAGCGAGAATGTAACGTTTTTCGCCATCAGCATACACTAATAAGGCAATACGTGCACTACGGTTTGGGTCATATTGTATAGACTCAACAGTAGCAGCAACACCGTCTTTATTTCTCTTGAAATCGATTACCCTATAACGTCTCTTATGACCCCCACCTTTATAACGCATGGTCATTTTACCAGTATTGTTACGACCTCCGGTTTTTTTGATGGGTTCCAGTAAGGACTTTTCTGGTGTACTTGCGGTAATCGTGTCAAATGCACCAATAATTTTGTGTCTCTGCCCCGGTGTTGTGGGCTTTAGCTTTCTTACTGCCATTTTAATTAAATATTGCTATAAAAATCAATCTTATCTCCTTCTATCAAAGTAACAATTGCTTTTTTGTAAGCAGCAGTTTTACCTACCTGCACACCACTTTTTGTATAACGGCTTTTTACTTTACCGGCATAGTTCATGGTGTTTACTCTTTCAACAGTTACATTGTACATTTCCTCAACCGCCTTTTTTATTTGTAATTTATTAGCGTCTTTGTTTACTAAAAAGCCAAAACAATTTAGTTTTTCGCCTTGCTCGTTGAGTTTTTCAGTAACTATTGGCTTAATTAATATTTGCATTTTTAAATCTCCTTAAGCTTTAAATTAAAGATTACCTAATCCTTCAACTGAACTTTCTACAAGAACCAAAGTTCCGGCTTTCATAATACTATAAGTATTTAATTCAGCTAATGTAACTACTTCCGATTTAGGAATATTTCTAGAAGCAAGGTAAACGTTCTTGTCTGCTTCGTTTAAAACAACTAATGAACGTTTTTCGTCTACTTTTAGGCTTTTACGAATTTGAGCAAACTCTTTAGTTTTTGGAGCTTCCATATTGAAGTCTTCAACAACAATAATACTTCCTGTTTTAGCTTTATATGATAAAGCTGATTTACGAGCAAGCTCTTTTAACTTTTTATTTAGTTTAAATCCGTAATTACGTGGACGTGGACCAAAGATACGACCACCACCTCTAAAAACAGGTGATTTAATACTACCTGCACGAGCCGTTCCGGTACCTTTTTGCTTTTTGATCTTACGTGTACTACCCGTAATCTCTGCTCTTTCCTTTGATTTGTGGGTTCCTTGTCGTTGATTTGCAAGGAACTGCTTTACATCAAGGTAAATAGCATGATCGTTGGGCTCAATACCGAAAACAGAATCTGCTAATTCTACAGTCTTTCCGGTTTCTTCTCCTGTTATGCTTAATACTTTTAGTTCCATTACATTTCAACAATTACATATGAACCTTTTGCTCCTGGAATAGAACCTTTAACAATTATAAGGTTACTTTCAGGAATTACTTTTAATACTTTAAGGCTTTCTATCATTACACGGTTACCACCAGTACGCCCAGCCATGCGCATACCTTTGAATACACGAGCAGGATAAGATGCCGCACCGATAGAACCCGGAGCTCTATCACGGTTATGTTGACCGTGGGTTTGCCCACCAACACCAGCAAATCCGTGACGTTTAACTACACCTTGAAAACCTTTACCTTTTGAAGTACCTGTTACATCAACAAAAGAATCTTCTGCGAAGATATCTACTGTAACAGTATCTCCTAAGCTTAAATCTTGTTCGAACCCTTTGAACTCAACAACACTTCTTTTTGGAGCTACACCTGCTTTTTTAAAGTGACCTAACTCTGCTTTAGTTGTGTTCTTTTCTTTCTTGTCGTCGAACGCCAGCTGTACAGCCTCATAACCATCAGTTTCTACAGTTTTTACCTGAGTAACTACGCATGGGCCAGCTTCGATAACAGTGCATGGAACATTTTTTCCATCGGCACTGAAAACGGAAGTCATTCCGATTTTTTTTCCAATTAATCCTGGCATTGTTACAAAAATTAAATATTAAATAATCGATTCACACAACCTGTCTTTCGGCTAACAGGTTATGCGAACTTATTTATCTCTTTTTATCAAACTTTGATTTCAACTTCTACTCCACTTGGCAATTCAAGTTTCATTAAAGCATCAATAGTTTTAGCTGTAGAGCTGTAAATATCGATTAAACGCTTATAAGAAGAAAGTTGAAATTGCTCCCTCGACTTTTTGTTTACGAATGTTGAACGTAACACTGTAAACACTCTTTTGTGTGTAGGAAGTGGAATTGGACCGCTAACAACAGCCCCAGTTGTTTTAACTGTCTTAACGATTTTCTCAGCTGACTTATCAACCAAGTTATGATCGTAAGATTTTAATTTTATTCTAATTTTTTGACTCATCACAATTATTTTAATAACTCTACATTACCTTCAGCTTCTTTCACTACTTCTTGAGCGATTTGCTTAGAAACCTCTTCGTAGTGTGAGAACACCATTGATGAAGTTGCTCTACCTGAAGAAATAGTACGTAAAGCCGTTACATATCCGAACATTTCGGATAGAGGCACTTTAGCTTTTACTACACGAGCACCTCCTTTTGATTCCATACCTTCAACCTGTCCACGACGCTTGTTAAAGTCAGAGATAATATCTCCCATATACTCCTCTGGAGTAACTACTTCAACTTTCATGATAGGCTCAAGTAATACTGGCTTAGCTTTTCTAGAAGCTTCTTTAAACGCCTGACGACCTGCAATCTCAAATGACAACTGATCCGAATCCACAGGGTGGAACGAACCATCTTTTAAAGTAACTTTTAGGCTATCAACATTAAAACCTGCAAGTACACCATTTACCATTGCATCTTTGAATCCTTTTTCTACTGAAGGAATGTATTCTTTAGGTACGTTACCACCTTTTACTTCATTGATGAATTCTAAACCTTCTTTTCCAGCCTCTCCTGGTTCTACAGTAACGATGATATCAGCAAACTTACCACGACCACCAGTTTGTTTCTTAAATACTTCACGGTGATCAACTGTTTGTGTGATAGTTTCTTTGTATGTAACCTGAGGACGTCCTTGGTTACATTCTACCTTAAACTCACGCTTTAAACGATCGATAATAATTTCAAGGTGAAGTTCACCCATACCGCTAATTACCGTTTGTCCACTTTCTTCATCAGTTTGAACACGGAAAGTTGGATCTTCTTCGGCAAGCTTACCAAGCGCTACACCTAATTTATCAATATCTTTTTGTGAAAGAGGCTCTACTGCAATTCCAATTACCGGATCTGGGAAATCCATTGATTCAAGTGTAATTGGATTTTTCTCATCACAAAGAGTATCTCCTGTACGAATATCTTTAAAACCAACTCCAGCACAAATATCTCCAGCTTCAATTACTTCTTGAGGTAATTGTTTATTTGATTTCATTTGGTACAAACGTGCAATACGTTCTTTTTTAGAAGTACGCGCATTTAATGCATATGAACCAGCTTCAATCTTACCAGAGTATACACGCATAAAAGCTAAACGTCCAACAAATGGATCTGTAGCAATTTTAAATGCTAATGCTGAGAATGGCGCCTCTGAATCATGAGGTCTTAATTCCTCGTCTCCTGTTCTTGGATTTGTACCTCTTACTTCAGGAACATCTGTTGGTGAAGGCAAGAAAGCAACAACTGAATCCAATAAACGTTGAACCCCTTTGTTTTTAAATGCAGATCCACACAACATTGGAGTAATAGTTCTATCAATAGTAGCTTTACGAATCACCTCAAGCATTTCTTCTTTTGTGATCGACTCTGGATCTTCGAAGTAACGCTCCATCAATTCCTCATCGCTCTCAGCTACAGCTTCCATTAATTTATCTCTCCACTCTTGAGCTTCATCTTTTAATTCAGCTGGAATCTCCTGAAGCTCATAACGTGATCCTAATTGTGCATCATCAAACCAAATGATTGCTTTATTCTCGATTAGGTCAATAACACCTTGAAAATCCTCTTCTGCACCGATTGGTATTTGAATTGGAATAGCGTTAGCACCTAACATTTCTTTAACCTGACGAACTACTTCAAAGAAGTTAGCTCCTGAACGGTCCATTTTATTTACGAAACCAATACGAGGCACACCATATTTATCAGCTTGTCTCCATACAGTTTCAGATTGTGGCTCTACACCACCTACAGAGCAGAACACAGCAACAGCACCATCTAATACCCTTAAAGAACGCTCTACCTCAACAGTAAAGTCAACGTGTCCTGGGGTATCGATAATGTTTACCTTATAAGATTCATTGTTGTAGTTCCAATTGGTTGTAACCGCAGCAGAAGTAATAGTAATACCTCTTTCCTGCTCCTGCTCCATCCAATCCATGGTAGCAGCACCATCGTGAACCTCACCAATTTTATGAGTAATACCAGTATAAAACAGAATACGCTCTGTTGTTGTGGTTTTACCTGCATCGATATGCGCCATGATACCGATATTTCTGGTGTATTTTAAATCTGTATTTCCCATTTTATTTATATCCTTAAAAGATTAGATGATTAGAACCTAAAGTGAGCAAATGCTCTGTTAGCCTCAGCCATCCTGTGCATATCTTCTTTTTTCTTGAAGGCTCCGCCTTCGTTGTTATAAGCCGCAACAATTTCAGCAGATAGTTTTTCTGCCATTGATCTACCACTTCTCTTTCTAGCAAAAAGTATAAGATTCTTCATTGCAATAGAAACTTTTCTAGATGGTCGGATTTCCATTGGAACCTGGAAAGTAGCACCTCCAACTCTTCTACTTTTTACCTCTACAGAAGGGGTAATATTTTCTAAACCTTTTTTCCACATTTCAAGGGCTGATTTTCCTTCCTTTTCTGCTTTATCACCCATGCGGTCTAATGCATCGTAAAAAATACCGTAAGCAGTCGATTTTTTACCATCAAGCATCAGGTTGTTAATAAATTGTGTTACCAAAGTATCATTAAACTTTGGATCTGGAAGCAATATTCGCTTCTTTGGTTTACCTTTTCTCATTTCTTCTTGTTTATTAGTCTTTTATTGGCTGTCAATGTTTCTGTGTCTTCAAAAGCAATGCATTGCCTTTTACTCAACCTTTTGTTTTAACTCACCAATAAACAAAACCATTAGTTAAACACTAAAATTAAATTACTTCTTTGGACGCTTTGTTCCATACTTAGAGCGACGTTGAGTACGTCCTTCAACTCCTGATGCATCTAATGCTCCTCTCACTAAGTGATAACGTACACCCGGAAGATCTTTTACCCTTCCACCACGTACAAGAACGATAGAGTGCTCTTGAAGATTATGACCTTCTCCTGGGATATAAGCATTCACCTCTTTCCCATTTGTTAAACGAACCCTAGCAACCTTCCTCATGGCAGAGTTCGGCTTTTTAGGTGTAGTAGTGTACACCCTTACACAAACACCCCTTCGCTGAGGACAAGCATCTAGAGCTCTAGACTTACTTTTCTCAACTAATTGAGTGCGTCCTTTACGAACTAACTGTTGAATTGTTGGCATATAACTATAAAATTATTTAAATAAAATTTCTTTTAATCTGCTTATAACTACCGCTTTTTATCATTAAAACACACTGATTCACAGAGCCTTTTCACATTTTTAGACAAAAAAGCGATGCAAAAGTACTAATTTTCAACGAAAAAGAACAAATAACTTGAATATTTTTTTTGTGGAATGCTAAATTTATTTATAATTGCAAGTAGTTCATTTATTGCCTCTTTAGAATATTGACAAATATTAAATAGTAAAAACCCCCTTTCATGATTTTGAAAGAGGGTTTATTCTTTATTTTATTTTCACTATTCTACTCCACCGGTTCACACACCGTTTCAATTAAATTCCTCTCATCCAGATATTTCGTATAATCGCCCACAAACTTAATTCTGGTTTCAATGGCATTTGGCAGACTCCCTACCAAGCCAATAATTAATTCGCAAACTTCTCTTACTCCGCCATTTCCTCCTGCACTACCTGTTCTATAGTCGCAACATTTATTATCCACAAGAAATTGATTAAAAAGAGGATTTGCTTTTCTGTTAATTTGAAAACTCGCCCCAACTGACCGTGCCAGCTCAACATCTAAAATATCATCAAAGAAAAAAGCAATTTCCTCTGGTTTTAGATTATTTTCCTTGCATATCCTATTCAACGCACGAACCTTAAACTTACACTTATAAAAAGCTGCATTCATATGCTCACGCTTTGCCAGGAATTGGGCACTTCTATTCTCTTCTCCTGTAACTATAAATGTACAAGGTAGATTTCGATTTCTCAACCAGTAATCGAGTTTTAACATATTAATTCCCATCGCATCTGGTTCAGCAAAACTACTACCTTCGTTATTCACTTTTGAACCATTATTGAAAACGCCATCCCAGTCAAAAATGTAAGCTTTAATCTTTGAGAGTTTCTCTTTTAACTCAGCTAATGGCGTAACAAACTCTCCACCTATTTTTTCAAATTGCTCCTGAATTCCCATTATATCTTTTTAATCAACTCATTGGCCTTCACTAAGTCTTCTTCCGTATCAATACACATGGTTTCGTCTAACTCCGTAATTACACAAGTAACCGGAAATCCATTTTCAATCCATCGTAATTGCTCAAGAGATTCTGCTTTTTCGAGCGAGGATTGCTCCAACTTAACTATCTCATTTAATACATCTATTCTGTAAGCATATATTCCTAAATGACGATAAAAAGTTTGATATTTGAGCCAATCCCCCTTTTCTACATTTCTTAAAAATGGAATAGGTGATCTACTAAAGTATATCCCTTCTCCCCAATGATTTAAAACCACTTTTACCTCACTTTGACTCAATACCTGATCTAAATCTTTTGCTTCTTGGATCAGCGTTGCAATTTGCGTTTCGGAGGATTCAAAGGCCGACTTAATATCATCTAATTGAGCAGATTCAAAAAAAGGCTCATCTCCTTGTATATTTACGACCACATCAGCCTTTACTCCATATTTTTTCTCAATATTCTCAGTCGCCTCAGCACATCTATCTGTACCACTTGAATGATCCTCCCTAGTCATCACAACTTTACCTCCAAACCCCTCAACGGCATCGACAATTCTTTGGTCGTCTGTGGCTACAAAAACATGCTCCAATCCCTTTTTACAATTCTCGTATACCCATTGAACCATTGGCTTATCACCAATCATAGCTAATGGTTTACCCGGAAGTCTGCTTGAAGCATAACGACTTGGAATTATTCCTATAATATTCATTTTATTAGACAAAAGACAAAAGACAAAAGACAAAAGACTAATTAGCCCAACGCTCCTTCTTATTGTCAAGGTTAACAATACACTAAGACATAGCAATTCCTATATCTTAATACTATTAAATTACATTCTTTTAAAAATTTCTTTAATCTCTTGTTTTGAGATATGTTTTTGCCATTCTGGGCCAAATGCATTATTCCACATATGCTCTAAAGCCCAGCTTACTTCTACCATTTGATCAAACTGCTCTTCAGTACAATCCGCTGTAATTCCTACAGGAATCTCAACACCTTGCAACTCTTGCATTTCTTTGAATACTTTATATCCTTCTGGATAATATTTTTCAAGTTGATTAAAAACTATACAGTTTCCTACTCCATGATGCGTACCCAAAACAACTGCCAATCCATACGATAATGCATGACATACTCCAACTTGTGCATAGGTAATACTATTACCTCCCATAATAGAAGCAACCATCATTTGCTCATCGGCCTCCAATCGATCTTTGATTTGATTAGTAAATACTTTAACACAAATCTCATTTGATTTTTCGGCAAAAGCCTTACCCATTGATGTTATCCACGTTCCTGTCAATGATTCTACATTATGAATATAACAATCCATACCTGTAAAAAACCTGTCTTCATCTGTAACAGTAGCCAATAATTCCGGATCAAAAACAACTTCATTCGGAATGGTATAATCACATTTGATACCTAACTTCTTTTCCGGCCCACTTAAAACAGCGGTCATAGATACTTCAGCACCTGTCCCTGACACTGTTGGAATACATATAGTATATACACCTTTGTTTTTAATCAAGTCCAATCCCTGGTAATCTTTTGAATCCCCTTCGTTGGTTACCATCAAACCCGTAGCCTTAGCGTAGTCCATTGTAGTTCCACCGCCCATTCCTACAATAACAGCAGGTAACGCCTCTCCATGCGCCAATATCAAATCCCTATATTGATTTACCAAAATTGTTTTAGGCTCATCCTTGGGGTTAATAAATATAACCAAATCATTTTCGGTTGTAGGAATTCTTTTTAAAACACCTTCCTTATCCTTAAAGAAATGATCAATCATATAAACCACCCAGTTGTTGGTATCGTTTTTTTGTTTATCGATTAATTCTCCCAAGTGATTAAAACTTCCTTTACCGAAAGCATAACGTCCAGGGTTTACAAAACTTCTAAAATCGTACAACATAATAATTAGTTGAAAGTTGAAAGTTGAAAGTTGAAAGTTGATTTACATTATTCATAAAACTAATTTCCAATATCAACTACTAATTAATAAAAAGCCACAAGTTAAGTAACACAAACCTAACTTATGGCTATACTCTAATATATTTTATCCTAACACCTTATCAAAAGCTTTACAGATTGCTTCCAATTGTTCTGGTGTGCTTTTAATATTCATATTAATAGAAACCAAACGTCCAATTACATCATACGACTTTGGAAGCTCAAGAGAATTATAATCTTGTGGTTTATCTAGAAATTGCATACCAACTGGACCAGCAACCTTACATTCTTTTAGGTGATCCCAGTTTTTAATGAAGTGATAATTATTGTTATACCAATATGCAGCAGCAACACCTTCTGCAGCTAATTCTGCACATGCTTTTTCTGCCTCTGATTGAGTTGGTAAAAAGAAATTTAATACAGTAGCAGAATCTCCTTCTTCATCAGGTACATTACGAAAAACAACTTGAGGAAATTTTTTCAGATAATCTTTTAATACCTTTTTGTTAGCACGAAGGTTTTCAAGAATGTAATCAATTTTTCGAAACTGTGCCAACCCAACAGCTGCATGTAGCTCGCTGATACGATAATTAGTTCCTAAAATTGGATGTTCTTCGGCTCCACGATTATTTCCAATATGACTGTGCCCATGATCACTCCAAGTATGAGCTGTTGTATACACATCTTCATCGTTAGTTAAAACTGCACCACCTTCTCCTGCTGTAATTAATTTAAAGAAATCAAAAGAATAACATGCCACTTTACCAAAGGTTCCCAGCATTTTTCCTTTAAAGGAACCACCCAATGCTTGTGCAGTATCCTCAATTAATATTATATTGTGTTTGTTACAAACCTCAACTATTTCATCAATTTGCGCCATAGCTCCTACCATATGCACCAACATTACAGCTTTTGTTTTTGGCGTAATTGCAGCCTCAATAGATTTTGCTGTTAAGCATAGAGTCTCGTCAATTTCCGCAAAAACTGGCACTGCACCACAATTTACAACTGCTTCAACTGGCGCAATAAACGTAAACGGAGGAACAATTACCTCATCTCCTGCACCAACACCTACTGATGCTAAAGAAACAGCATCTGCAGCTGTTCCACTTGAAACTAAGTGACAATATTTTGCACCATGATATTCTGCGAATTCTTTTTCCAATTCTTTCGCTTTCCAAATACCTTTTCTTTGCTCATCATGATTATATCTGAACAGAATCCCAGTTTCAAGGACTTCCATTACTTGTTCTTTTTCTTCTTTTCCAAATAATTCTGTACCAGGCATTTTTTTAGACTTTTAGATGTTAGACAACCCGCCACCGACGGGAAGGAATAATAAATGTTATTTCCTTTAAACGCATTAGGGGCGATTAAAAATAATCACCCCCTAATATAATATTATATAACTATCCTTTAAAAGGATAAATTAAGAACTTATTTATTAAAGGATTTCTAGTTTAACTAAATCCTGAACATCAAGCATTCCTGCAGGTTTTCCGTTGCATGTAGCAATGATGTTATCAACTTGTTTTTCTTTAAAAACACCAACTGCTGTGTGAAGCTTTTCTTCGATATCAACATTGATAGGCATTTTCATCTCAAAGTCGCTCATTTTCATGGTAAGAATTTTCTCACCATCAATGTTCATATGACGACGCAAATCACCATCGGTGAAAATACCCACCAAGTTACCATCAGCATCAACAACCGAAACTGCTCCAGTAGCATATTTAGTCATTTCAACGGTTGCATCAGTAACTTTAGCATCTAATCCAATGGTTGGATTTTTACTTCCTATAACCTCACCCACTTTCATGGTCATTTGACGCGTATGATTAACAAACTGTTGTGTACCAATCTCAGTAAAGTTGTTATTATTTAGGTTCTTCATTATTTTCCAAGGAATGGTAATATTCTGACAACCTAATTCAATAGCGTTTTTAACGTGCTCTGGATGACGTACCGATGAGAACATGATTTTTGAATCGTAGTTGTATTTATTAACTAACTCAATACATTCCTTTACCAAGTTCAGTGCATCATAACCTTGGTCTTGCATACGACCTACTAACACACAAACGTAAGTAGCTCCAGCTGCCATTGCCATATATGCCTGCTGAATATTATACACCAAGTGAATATTAACCATCATATCTTCATCGCGTAGCATTTTACAAGCTTTAGCAGCGATTAAAGAAGCTGGAATTTTAAATACTGTTTTCTTTTTATCCAAACCTAAAGCCAATAAACGCTTAGCCTCAGCTACAATTTCTTCTGCAGTGTCACCCAACGCTTCAATTTGAAGCACAGGTACCATTTTTGATAACTTTAAAATTGCACCGTCGATATCAGTAATACCGTGTCTGTGCATAAAAGTTGGCGTGGTAGTTAAACCATCTATAAAACCTAACTTAAACGCTTCTTCAATTTCGTTGATGTCCGCAGAATCAAGATATAATTCCATGATAAATTATTTTGGTGATATTTATTTTTCTGTTCTAGTTTGTTTTTCAATATTATGAATTTCAATTAAAGGTTTTAAGAAGTCCTCTAACTGATCTAATGGATATTGACTGGCTGCATCACAAAGTGCATTAGTACAATCTGGGTGCGCTTCAATAAAAATACCATCGATTCCTGCAGCTACTCCAGCTCTAGCAATAGGCCCCAAGTATTGACGTGTTCCTCCACTTGGATCAGAACTTGGAATTCCATATTTACGAATGCAATGCGTAATATCAAATACAACTGGATAACCTGTCTGTCTTAATTCATAGAAACTTCTTGGATCAACAATTAAATCATTATATCCAAAAGTATATCCACGTTCAGTTACCATTATATTTTCATTACCAAAATGCTCAATTTTTTTAACCGGCTTAATCATATTTTCCGGTGCTAAAAACTGACCATGTTTGATATTAATTGCCTTTTGGGTTTTTGCTGCTTCGGTGACCAATGACGTTTGCATACATAAATATGCTGGTATTTGAATTACATCTAATACCTCAGCTGCAGCTTTCACTTCTGATGCTTGATGCACATCTGAAATAACAGGAACATCAAAAGTATTTTTAATTTTCTCAAGTATTTTTAGCCCTTCTTCCAAACCTGGACCAGAATAATACTCGACAGAACTCCTGTTGTCTTTAATATAAGATGACTTAAAAATAAAAGGAAGATCTAGTTTTTCAGCCATTTTCTTTAATGCCTCGGCTGTTTCCATCATTAAAGATTCTTCTTCAATCACACAAGGACCTGCAATTAAAAAAAGTTTCTCTTTGCCAAACTCATTTTGGCCAACTTTGATATTCTTCATGCGTTATATTTGCCTTTTTATTCTTGACGAAATTAAGGAGGATAATTGAATTAAACACAAGGAATTGTCATGTATTTCAATTAACCCAATTCTATTTTATAATGAAGCTAATTAAATTTTATTGTGTTAAAGATACCGAAGTATAGACAAATTTATACCCGAAAACACGTAAAGCTATCATTAAAATTTTGCCGGCTAAAATAGTAAATAGTTGTCACAAAATTAGAAAACGTAAAATATTATCAAAAAAAGAAAAAGTTGGAAAGCAAAAGGAATAAGATAAAAAGGTTTGCTTCTGATTTCTCTTATATCTAATCAGAATTCATTTTTAATCATAGTAGATTACAAGAATAATTTATTGTTAACAATTTCAAAAAACAATTGACTTATGGCCTAAACGTCAGTAAATTATTTATGTAACTCTAATTTTTAAAACCATGAACTACGATGATTTAAATTCTGACACAGCCAGAAGGTTAAAATTATTAACTAAGTGTATAAAAGAATCTGGTATTCCATCTTCTTCGCTTGACGAAAGTTTAAATATTGCAACTTGGAATATTCGTGACTTTGGTAAATCTGAAAGAAGCGATGACGCTATTTTATTTATTTCTCAAATTTTGTTTCAGTTTGACTTAATTGCCATTACCGAACTAAGGGATGATTTAAGTGATTTTAAACGAGTAATGAACCGTTTAGGAAAACACTGGAAATATGTGATAAGCGATTGGCAAGACGACTGGGGAGGCAATTGGGAAAGAACAGCTTTTGTTTATGATGAACGCATGGTTGAATTTACCGGATTGGCCGCTGAAGCACAGCCTGATAGAAAGAAAAATAAAACAGAGTATTACAGTAAAACATCTTGGTGGCGTTCTCCATACATGGCCTCTTTTAGAGCAGGAGATTATGACTTTATTATGATGGCTCAACATGCCAGATGGGGAAATAAAGAAGGACGAGAAAATGAATTAAGCAGCTTTGGTAACTGGATTCACGAAAGGTGGGATGGTAAATCTGGTAGCGTTTTAGATGATGACTTAATTGTGGTGGGTGATTTTAATATTCCTGAAATTGGAGATAAATTTTATGAAGCATTGACAAAAGAAAGTAAACTGCGAATGCCCAAAGCACTTGAACACATTACAGATACTGCATATAGTGTTGGAGAGAAACGTTACGATCAGATACTTTTTAGATCAAGTGATAAAAATAATATGCCATTTAAGGATAAAGGTGGAGTAATTGATTTTGCCAAAGGAGATTTATTGCAAAAGCTTTTCCCAGAAACAGATGAAAAGAAACTTACTTTTGAATTAAGCGATCATTTTCCATTATGGATTCAAATTGATATTGATAACGAAAATCAAAGGTTAGATAGTATTATGCATAAGCAATATATAAATACATAAATGAATATTTCACTCCTTTATTTAAAGAGCTTATTTTAATTGAGATAAGCTCTTTTTTATACTAACTCTTTTCTGTAAACATTCGCAATTCATCACTTTATGTATTATTAATACATTAGACACTAAGTCAACTTTAACAATATTTTTTAGTAATCCGATCGTTACACAAAAAAATTAAATCACCAAGCATGTACCTTCTTTGTTGTATCTTTGCCAATTGATAATATTAATTGCAAAAGTTTTGAAGTTCGATCCATATAAAATAGACTTACCTGTTGTTGAAATAATAGACCAACTAAAATACAAGTTATCGCAAAACAACTCTTTAATTGTTCACGCTCCAGCTGGTGCAGGAAAGAGCACATTATTACCTTTAGCTTTAAAAAATGAAAAATGGTTGGATGAAAAGAAAATCATAATGCTTGAGCCTAGACGCTTAGCAGCTAAAACCATTGCTATACGTATGGCTGATTTGCTTGGTGAAAAAGTTGGCGAATCAATAGGATACAGAATTCGTTTTGATAATTGCGTTTCTAAGAAAACAAAAATAGAAGTAGTTACCGAAGGTATTTTAACACGAATGCTTCAATCGGACAATGCTATTGAAGAAGTTGGGATGGTGATTTTTGATGAGTTTCATGAACGAAGTTTATTTGCCGATGTTGCATTAGCACTTGCTCGAGAATCGCAACAAGTTTTAAGGCCTGACCTAAGAATTATGATTATGTCGGCCACTTTGGATTTACCTAAATTATCCGAACTGATTAAAGCCCCTATTGTACAAAGTCTAGGGCGGCAATATCCTGTAGATATTAAATACGAAGGAGAAACGGATTTAATGATGCTACCTGAAATGACAGCCCGTTTAGTAAAAAAAGCTGTTAAAGAAGAGCATGGTGATATTCTTGTGTTTTTACCCGGAGAGGCTGAAATTAGAAAAACAGAAGGTACCCTAAAGAAATCAACTAATAATGTAATTATTCATCCACTTTATGGACAATTACCTCCTTCAAAACAAATGGCAGCCATTTTACCAGATCGAAATGGCAAAAGAAAAGTTGTTCTGGCTACTTCCATTGCAGAAACCAGCCTCACAATAAAAGGTATTAAAGTAGTTATTGACTCAGGATTTAGTCGCACTTTACAATTTGATCCTAATACAGCTCTATCGAAACTTATTACCACAGAAATAACAAAAGATGCTGCTGATCAACGTGCCGGAAGGGCAGGTCGCCTTGAAGCAGGTGTTTGTTATCGCATGTGGAGTAAAGCCACTCAATCCAGATTACGAGAACATCGCATCCCAGAAATATTAGAGGCTGACCTTGCTTCATTAGTTCTTGATTTAGCCGCATGGGGAATTTCAAATCCTGTAGATTTAACATGGCTTACACCACCTCCAAGAGGAACACTAAGTCAAGCATCTGATCTTCTTCACCAGCTTGAAGCTTTAGAAGATGGAAAAATTACAGATCATGGAAGAAATATCAATCAACTGCCTTGTCATCCTCGTATTGCACATATGCTTTTAATGGCTAAGGAAGAAGGTCTAACTGAACTCGCTACAGATGTTGCTGCCATTTTGGATGAAAGAGATCCTCTGGACAAAGAAGTAGGTATTGATATCAATTTACGAATAGAAGCTCTTAGAAAAAATAGAAAAGGCTTAATTAATAATAAAATATTAAACCGGATAGAAAAAGTCGCATCTCAATATCGAAAGATGTTAGACTCTGAAATAGAAAATGATTCATTTGACCCCTACGAGACTGGTTTATTATTAGTACATGCATATCCAGAACGTATTGCTCACGCTAAACCTGGTAACAATGCCCAATTTAGATTATCCAATGGTTCTATTGCTGCAGCAGGACACAAAGATGATTTAGCACACGAAGAATGGTTAGCTATTGCCCATGTTAACCAGCGCGATTCTGTTGGTAAAATTTTTATGGCCTCTCCCCTTAACCCACGAGATTTAGCTTCTCTTGTTAAACAAAAAGAGTTGGTTGAATGGGATACTAAAAGAGGAGGTTTTTCTGCAGTCAGTAATCTATGCATAGGGCATATCATTTTACAATCCAAGCCATTACACAAATACGATCCTGAGTTAAAAGTAGAAGCTATATCAAGAGCCATAACCAAAGAAGGCGAACATTTACTTGACTGGAATAACGAAGTCAGACAATGGCAAAATAGGATCTTAAGTTTAAGAAAGTGGAATAAAGATGAAGGATGGCCAGATGTGAGCACTAACACATTATTAGAAAATAATAAATCATGGTTAGCTCCTTATCTTACTCAAATAAAAAAACCGGAAGATTTGAAAAAGATTGATTTAAAATCTGTGCTTTTTCATCACCTGGATTTTGAAAAACAACAATTGCTTGACCAATTAGCTCCAGAAAGAATTCAAGTACCAACAGGTTCTAAAATTAAAATTCAATATCACACAAACGGAGATATCCCAATTTTAGCAGTTCGATTGCAAGAAGTATTTGGTATGCAAAATACACCTACCATAAACAAGGGCAAAGTAAATTTATTAATGCATTTATTATCTCCTGGTTTTAAACCAGTTCAAATTACAAAAGATCTAAATAGCTTTTGGAATAATGCCTATTTTGAAGTAAAAAAGGAGTTAAAAACACGATATCCCAAACACAAATGGCCAGATGACCCTATTAATGCTGTACCTAATAGAAAATAAAAACACACCAACCTATTCACAATAAACCAATTACCTCATATTAGAAATATTCCTGATAAAAAAAGTCTATTATTATGTCACAAAATAGTAAAATGTAAGACTTACTATAAAAATAACTTTTGAAGGAATTTGAGAAAATATACAAAGAGCATTATCCTATGGTTTACAGAATAGGAATTAAAATGCTAGGCGAATATGACTCTGTTGCTGATATTGTGCAAGAAGTTTTTGTACTCTTATATGAAAAACTACTAAATGATGATCAAGTGACTTATCTAAAAAGTTGGTTATATCGAGTTACATATAATAAGAGTATAGATTTTCTAAAAAAACAAAAAACATACTGTTCAATTAATCGAACCTCTGAGTACGACGAGGAGCAAGAAAACAATAGTAATAAGGAACAGAAAGAGTTATTAGTAAGAAAAGCATTATTACGACTTCCTGAAAGAGACAGATTTATTGTTGCAATGTACAGCGAAGGCTTTTCATACAAGGAAATTGCACAATCAGCATGTCTAAATCCAAATTCTATTGGAAAAATTCTTTCGAGAGCATTAAAAAAACTAGAAAAAGAATTAAAAACAGAATACTATGAGTTGCTACAGTGAAGGTTTAATACAACAGTATATAGATGGCGAAATGCCATTAGAGCAAGCTCATAAATTTGAGTTACATATAAAAACTTGCTCCAAATGCAATAAACTCAAGGAAGAGGTAAAGTTGAGAGCTGAAAGAATGAAATTTGAGATGAAAATACTAGACTCAAATACCAAAATAATTATTCCTGAATTTAAACCTCCTTGTTCAATTAAACATAATATAATAAACATAAAACAGTTAATATTCAATATCTCTGCTGCAAGTATTATTGTATTTATGGTACTGTTTACAAGCCGGCTCAATTCAGACCATACAACAAAATACTCACAATATCAAATTATTGATTTTGAGATAGATGCTAACCAACCTATAACTAATCAGGAAATGGTAATTCATTTTATCAATTCTGATGGTTTTAATGATAACTACATGTATGAATAACTAAATCGAATTTTTATGAAACAATTAATAATAATTTTATTTTACCTAACAATCTCACTTGTAACATCTGCACAAAACTTATTGGATATTTATAAATCAGGAACAGTTAAACTTGTCCCTGATGAAGAATATGCAAAAAATAATAATTGGAATGATGTTTTTAAAACATATTACGATACAATCTATGGTGCACCTATGGGTAACAGAAAGTCATTAAAACTTATACCTGATGGTTCGGTAGTGATAAATCACCAATATCGTAATTTTTATAGCAAGTTTTCGCCAGATGGTACATTTGTAAAAGAATTTGGGGTAATTGGAACAAATGGTAAACGATTTAAGAAAACCAATAATATTGCTGGGGTAATTAACAACAACACCTTTTTTACAGGATTAGATAACATGGGTAACATGTACTGTTTCGATTTTAATGGGAATTATAAGAAAAAATTAATTCTAGATTATATGTCGCACGGTATGGTTGCATTACCTAATGGAAAAATTGCAGTATTAGGATGGGTAATTTGGAAAACAAAGTTTAGGAGTTTTGTTTCTCTTGTAGATTATAGAACTAATAACGAGGAAGTAATTTGGGAACATTTTACCGAACGTAAACCTATCGGAGAAGAAGGGCTTTTTAATTATGCTTATCAATTTGAAAAAGGAGGGATTATTTCGTTAAGAACCCTCGACATAAATAAAACGAGAGGTTTACGTATCAGATCTAAATTATCTGTTATTGATGATAAACTATTATTATCAAATCCTAATGATGGTACTATCATCGTTTTCGATCTAGAAGGCAACAAATTGTCTGAAACAAAAATAAGCCTTCCAAACAATTACATCTCTGTAGATGAGCAAAAAGCCATTCAGCAGAAAGCCATAGAAAAATATAGTAATAAAGATCCATTAAGATTCTCTGAAATATTAAATACGAGTGAAAAAGACAGCAAGAAAGCACATGAGTACTTTGTTAATGCGATGAAAGAGGATTTGTTAAAAATAAAAGAACCTATTCGAAAACCACATTTTTCAACCATGATGCAAGATTCTGATAACAATTTATTATTCTTTGAATTTCCAGAGGAAGAAAACACCAACAAATTCAATGTATGGGTTTATAAAAACGGTGGAGAGTTCGTATGTCAAAGCAGTTTTGTTTGCGATGACTTTGAATTACAAATAAATCCAAATAAAATGGTTTTTAAAGACGGATATATTTATGGTTTACAAAAATTAAAAAACTCAAATGGAGTTCCTTTAAGGCTAAAAAGGTTCAAGTTAGAGAAAGCCCAACAATAGGCTTAATATGGAATAGAAATTTACGTAAGTACCTTCAGAGTATGTTTGAATTCCCTTAATAAACTTTTAAAATCCTGAAGGTACTTTCTTAAAGATTAAAAACTCACCAAACATAATTAATTATCTACTATCAGATAGATTCCCATTTGTTTCATCCTCTCTATACTAAAGATTTTTAAAAAGTATCATTAATTAAACTTAAACATTATTCCTATTTTATTGTTAGGTGTGTTAAAATGAGTCATACTTTGTTGCTTAATCTAAAATGTAACAATCAAAACACTTAAAATCTACACATTGCAGATATAAAAGCAATAAAGTATTATATTCAATTATAAATGAATATGATATGAAATGAGCATGTAAATTTTGTTTTAAATGCATGACACAAATACAATTATGTCATACAATTGAAATTTACTTGTGAGTTGCATGTGACATAAAAAAGCTAAAATGTAAACACATGAAAAACCTCACATTATTGTTGTGCATACTGCTTACTATTTTTATTACAACTCGCGCAGAAGAACCTAAAAAAATAGGTGTAATAGAACATTTAGATGAATATCTCCCAAATGACATAAAATTAATTAATATAGAAGGAGATACCCTACTTTTAAGTAACATTATCAAGAATAAACCTACCGTTTTTAACTTTGTATATTACCGTTGTCCTGGAGTTTGTACTCCACTAATGGATGGCATTACCGAAGTAGTTAACCTTTCGGAAATGAAACTAGGTGAAGATTATCAAATTGTTACTGTTAGTTTTGACTATAATGAATCTTACGAACTTGCTAAAAAGAAACGCAATAACTATTCACTCTTAGTTGAAAAGGATGGCTTTGAAGAAGGCTGGTTATTTTTTACAGCAGATAGTTCCAATGTTGCCAAACTAACTAACGCAACAGGTTTCTCTTATAAGCGAACTGGTAATGACTTCATACACACGGCAGGGCTTATACTTATCAGTCCCGAAGGTAAAATCACACGATATCTTAACGGAACATATTTTCTTCCGTTTGAACTAAAGCTTGCTGTTATTGAAGCATCTAAAGGAATTCCAGGACCTACAGTTAACCGTATTTTACAATTTTGCTACAGCTATGATCCAGTAGGACAATCGTATGTATTAAATATTACAACAGTTGCTGGAATTTTGTTAATTGTAATAGCCGGATTGGTATTTTTTGTATTGCTTGTTAAACCTAAAAGAAGAACAACTTAATCTAAATCGTTTATGCCACAAGAAGAATTATCCCTAACTCATATAAGTTTTCGGGAAGAAAAAGGTAAGTATAAAGGAATATTATCCTGGATATTCTCTACCGATCACAAAAGAATTGGCTTACTCTATCTTTACTCTATAGTAAGCTTTTTTCTGGTAGGAGTTTTCTTAGGTATTGCCATGAAACTTGAATTAATGGCACCTGGCAAAACCGTAATGGATCCAGCTACTTATAATGCTATTTTTACTCTTCATGGTGTAATTATGATTTTCCTGGTAGTAGTTCCCGGACTACCTGCTGTATTTGGTAATTTTTTGCTTCCTATTATGATAGGTGCTAAAGATGTTGCATTCCCAAAACTCAACTTATTATCTTGGTGGGTTTATGTTTTTGGTGCAATTATAGCCTTAACATCTTTATTTCTTGCTGGAGGACCACCTGATACCGGTTGGACATTTTACGCTCCATATAGTTTTAAAACCAACACTAATATGCTACCTGCTGTTTTAGGAGCATTCATTTTGGGTTTTTCTTCCATTCTAACCGGCATCAACTTTATTGTTACTATTCACAGACTAAGAGCTCCTGGAATGACTTGGTTTAAAATGCCTTTATTTCCTTGGACTTTATATGGTACAGGGTGGATTCAAATTCTGGCTACACCCATAGTTGGCATTACATTACTAATGATTGTAGGTGAAAAAGTTTTAAACATAGGATTTTTTGACCCCGCTCTGGGAGGAGATCCCATTCTCTATCAACACCTTTTTTGGATTTATTCGCACCCAGCCGTATATATTATGATATTACCTGCCATGGGTGCAATATCTGAGATTATCCCAACTTTTGCCAACAAATCGATATTTGGTTATAAAGCAATTGTTATATCAACTTTAGCTATTGCTTTTGTTGGGTACTTTGTATGGGGACACCACATGTTTACTTCTGGAATGAGCGGAACAGCGTTGTATGTCTTCTCCCTGTTAACCTTTTTAGTGGCTATCCCAAGTGCTATTAAAGTTTTTAATTGGGTTAGTACTTTACACAAAGCATCTATACAACTAGAACCCCCTTTCTTTTGGGCGGCTTCTTTCTTATTTGTTTTTATGGTAGGTGGGTTATCAGGACTAGCATTAGGTGCTCTGGCTACTAACGTTCATTTACACGATACCGCATTCGTTGTTGCCCACTTCCACTTTATTGTATTTGGAGGAGTAGGCTTTGCCTTTATGGGAGCAATTCATTATTGGTTTCCAAAAATTTGGGGAAGAATGTACAATACCAGAACAGCTACTACAGGTTGGCTGATATTTTTTATCGGTTTCTGTTTTTTATATACCCCAATGTTCTTATTAGGAATACAAGGCATGCCTCGCAGATATTACGATTATGTAGATCGGTTTCATGGACTTAACACTGTTTCAACGGTTGGTTCCTGGGCTCTATTTATTGGACTTGCCATAATTCTCCTCAACCTTATAATAAGTGCAAAAAAAGGAAAACTTGCTACCAAAGATCCTTGGGGAGGGAAGACTTTAGAATGGACTGTAGACTCACCTCCAACACTGGAGAATTTTGAAGAAATACCTGTAGTAACAAAAGGCCCTTACGATTATAGTTAATAAAAAATATGGATTCAAGCGCAACAATATCCCACGTTCACAGAGACGATGAAGCCTCAAAGCTAGGCATGTGGTTGTTCATTTTTACAGAGTTACTATTATTTGCCGGTTTATTTATAGTTTACGGAGTGTATCGGTATCTTAATTCAACAGCTTTTCATTTAGCTGCCGAACAATTGAGTGTTACTATTGGCACTATTAATACTGTTATATTATTAGTAAGTAGCGCAACTATAGCTATGGCAAGTTCTTCCATTAGATATAAGAACAAAAAACTTACACTACTTTTACTTGCCGTTACTTTACTCATGGCAATTGTTTTTATGGTAAACAAGTACTTTGAATGGAGTGGAAAGTTTGAACATGGTTTTTTTCCAAGCAGTGATATTCTGCAAGGATTGGGTAAAGGAGATACATTGTTTTATGGCCTGTACTTCTTTATGACTGGGCTTCATGCTCTGCATATTGTAGTAGGTATTGTTCTTATCACAATTGTTTTTGTGAGAGTTAATAACAACAGTTTAAATCACGACAATCCTATTTTATTAGATAACTCCGGATTATACTGGCACTTAGTTGACCTTATCTGGATTTTCCTTTTTCCACTATTTTACTTGCTCACTTAAAATCCATTCTCATGAATAAAGATACACATTCACATATCGTTCCGTACAAAACATATTTATATGTATTAGGTGCTTTAATTGCACTAACTTTAGTATCCGTAGGTGCTATACACATTCAGTTTGGTAGTCTAACTATATTTGTTGCTCTTCTTTTAGCATCTATTAAATCAGCTTTAGTTCTCACTTACTTTATGCATCTAAAATTCGACAATAAAATTCTTCAAATACTTGTACCTGCCATTTTCATACTGGTAGGACTTGTAATATTTATTACATTCCTAGACTATAATTTCCGCTAACTATGATAGAAGAAACTACAAATAAAGCATCCAATTTTGTTTCACAAGTAGATACTGCATTTGTATTTATATTTGGTATTTCACTAATCTTTTTACTTGGGATAACAGTAGTTGCAGTATACTTTATAATAAAATACCGAAAAAGTAAAAATCCCAAAGCCACTCAAATAGAAGGCAGTAATACTCTTGAGATCATTTGGACAGTAATACCAACCCTTTTGGTAATGGTTATGTTTTATTATGGCTGGTCAGGTTGGAGATTTCAAAAGGATGTACCTGATAATGCTATTCCTATAAAAACCATTGCACGTATGTGGAGTTTCTCTTTCCAATACGAAAATGGAAAGATAACAGACACCTTATTTGTTCCTAAAAACAAAGCTGTTAAACTTGATCTAATTGCTCAAGATGTACTTCATAGCTTGTATATTCCTGCCTTTAGATTAAAGCAAGATATGGTTCCTGGCAAGGAAGATTTTGTTTGGTTTGAATCGGGAAAAGAAGGTGAGTATGAGCTTTTTTGTGCCGAATATTGTGGCTTAAGGCACTCTTATATGAAATCTGTTGTAAAAGTATTATCCAAGGATGCATTTGAAGAATGGAACAAAATAGATTCGAGCTTACTTGTTACTGATAATGACGAAACTAATGCACGAATTGCAGCTTTAGGGATCTTACGAAAATATGGATGTAATGCATGCCATACTTCTGATGGTTCAAAATTGGTTGGCCCTTCGTACAAAAATATTTTAGGAAGAACACGTACTGTTATAAAAGATGGTAAAGAAGTTGAAATAGAAGCTGACGAGGATTATATCAAACGTTCAATTTACGATCCTAATGTCGAAATTGTTAAAGGATACGATAAAGGCTTAATGCTTTCATATAAGGATCAAATAACAGAAGATGAAATAGGTGTACTGATTGAATATTTCAAATCGTTGTCAAGCAATTAATTGTATGGTTACTTTAAAACAAATAAAAGTATTTGGCAAATTCTCAATCTCTCTACCTATTGCATTAACCACTTATGCAGGATATATATTGTTTGATGAAAAATTATCAATAGAAGGGATACTTGCATCTGTAGGCATATTTTTCTTATCGGCTGGAGCATCTGCTATTAATCAATGGCAAGAAGTTAAATTGGATGCAAAAATGGATCGTACCCAAAAGCGTCCATTACCTTCTGGCACTTTGAAAAAAAAGATTGCTTTTATTGTTATCATTTCTTTTATAGTTGTTGGTTCATATTGTTTATACCCTTTTGGATGGAATGCTGTATTATGGGGATGGTTAGGAGTGATATGGTATAACCTAATTTATACTCCTTTAAAAACAAAAAGTGCCTTCTCTGTTTTCCCAGGTGCATTAGTTGGAGCTATCCCTCCTATTGCAGGATGGGTTGCTGCAGGAGGTTCAATAATTGATGCCCGTATCCATTTTCTTGCATTTTTCTTTTTTCTTGGACAGATGCCACATTTTTGGTTATTGGTACTAAAATATAAAGACCAATATAAAAAAGCCGGTTTCCCAATTATCACTGATGTATTAACAAAAAAACAAGTGGTGAAAATTAACCTAATATGGTTTTTAGCTACGTTTATCTCTGCTCTATTTCTTCCTATATTAAACATGGTTGATCAAAGTGCAATTTCATGGATTCTCATTTTATCAAGCTTAGTAATGATGGGGTGGTCGTTAAAAGCAACCATTACATTAAGCAAAGCAGAAGGCTCGCCATACTTACGTAAAATGTTTATATACTTCAATAGTTTTTATCTTTGGGTTATGCTATTAATCTTCTTCGACAAAGGTCTTTAAACAATTTTTATTGCCTTTATCATGTTTATTTACCAATTCAACACCCTTTACATAAAGTGTATGAGGATGAAATTAGAAGAGTGAGGAAAATTTGTTTTCTGGAAAGACCCTGAAAGATTTAAAAAGTATTGCAGCAACTATTATCGCAAAAACATAAGTAATTAACTTTCTATATAAAAATATTGCAAGGGATTTCAATTATGGTAACTCTTGTAATAATAACCAATGAATACCTGCTTTCCGTTGAAAATTAAAATTTCAACAACACTGACTCCCAAGCCACTGAACAACATCCCGAATCACTGAACCATATTTCTTTTTATACCCCCACTTTTATCCTCAAATATTATAAGCTTAACACTCTTTTATTTGCTCAAAAACATTAATAAACTTTAGCCCAAAACAGGTATATTTGACGCCTTCAAATTGGAAAAGTAATTAATTATTAATCTATAAATCAAATTTCTGGTTGAGGACTTATGTGAAAGTATTAATTACACTAAAACAAATGAAATTAAAATTTAATCCTATGAAACACCTAATCAAAAAAAGTGCCGTCGCTCTATCAATACTTTTTTTAACAACAACTGCCTATTGCCAAGGCTATACTTTAACAATTAATGATGTAGAATTTGATGCTGAAACAGGTACTATTTTAGATTGTAATTCATCAGAAAAAGACATTATTATACCACCTTCTTTTAAAATTAATGATGTAGATGTAGCAGTTACAAACATAGGAGATAAAGTTTTCGAATGGATGCGTTTAACTTCAGTTATTATTCCTAACACCATAACAACAATAGGAACTAGAGCCTTCGCTCTTAATCGCCTAACATCTGTTAACATCCCTAACAGTGTATTGTATATTGAAGCTGGAGCTTTTAGGAGAAATAAACTTCCTTCGGTTACCATCCCCAGTAGTGTCAAATACATTGGAGGTGGAGCTTTCAATGGTAATTCCATAATCGAAGTTAACGGAAATCCTTCTGACGGATTAATATATGCAAGAAATAATGATGGAAGCGAAGACTTGTCTACAATAATATCTTATGGAGGAGTATCCGATACTATTGACTTTATTCCTTCAAATGTTACAACAATTGGAGACTCTGCATTTTTTTTTAACTCTCTGGACTCCGTAATATTACCTATTAATATAGTGGAAATTAAAGATAATGCTTTTAGGAATAACAGCCTTAATTCAATTAATATTCCAAATAGTGTTACAAGTATAGGTAATAATGCTTTTAGTGGTAACAACCTTACCTCTGTAACTATTCCAAGTAATGTTCAATTATTGGGCAATTATGCGTTTAGTTTCAATGAGCTTGCATCTGCTAATATACCAGAAACAATAACCGCAATTAGTGATGGCTTGTTTTACAACAACAATTTTACAGAGTTTAAAATACCTGAATGGGTTACTTACATTGGTAAAGATGCATTTTATGATAATGAGCTAAGCTCACTTATATTCCCCAATAGCGTTACATACATAGGAGAACTTGCATTTTTTAATAACTCTCTTAAATCTATCAACATACCCAACAACATTAACTTTATTGGTGGAGGAGCTTTTACAAAGAATCCAGTCGAAATAAATGGCGAACCCTCAAATGGATTAATATATGCCAGGAATAAGGATGGAAGTGAAGATTTTACTAAAATAGTATCATATGTTGGCCTACCTGACACCATTGATTTTATACCAAGTAGTGTAACAACCATTGATGATTGGGCATTCTATTCAATTGGTATAGATTCGGTGAATATTCCTGATAAAATAACCCAGATTGGCAGAAATGCTTTTAGACACAACCCATTATCATCTATTACCCTTCCTAAAAACGTAATTCAAATAGGTGATTCTGCATTTTATCATTGGAGGTATCATAGAACCGAATCACTAATATTACCTATAAACGAACGCTTTAATACCTATGGTTGGATAGATGGTGAGTCAAACACTTACATAGGAGGAACCGAAGCTACAAACATGCTAACTTCGTATAGAATACCGGGAGCTTACACTATCAACTATGGATTAAACGGTGGAGTTAATTCACTTGATAATCCATACGCTTACCATACTAATGAAGGGGTATCTGAGTTTTATGAGCCTACCAAACAAGGATGTAACTTTGTCGGATGGTTTACTGAAGATGAAGTTCAAGTTATCGAAGTACCAATTGGCACTGAGGAAAACATAAAATTATTTGCCCATTGGGATATTGCCGATAATATTAGCAAGAACCAAACAAGTACTATTATTAAAGCTTATCCTAACCCTGTTATAGACCATTTAAATCTGGAAGGTGATTTAGAAAGTGCAGTTATTAGGGTAATTGATATTTCAGGAAGATTAACATTAAAACACAAAGCCATACAAAACAAAGAGCAAATCGATATGTCAGAATTAGACAATGGTACATATATGATTATAGTAGAAAAATACAATCAAATTATATTGAGAGCAAAAACTACAAAAAAATAAAACCGAGTAACTCCAGAAGTAGAAAAAATTTCTGGAGTTAATATTTTAAATCCTGTTACATTCCACCCTTTTCCTTCTTGTCCCCTGCTACCTCCGCCATAATCCTTGTTACCTGCTCCCTTAATCCTTTCTACCTTGGCCTACTTTTTGATCTAACCATTTTCCGTAATATATTTACATGGTAAAACTGCAAAACCAAAAAACCAATAAATCATGGAATTAAATAAAATTTTAACTGCAATAATGGTAACATTTTTTGTTACAACATTTTCTGTGGCTCAGGTTGGCGAAAAAGATCCTTTTGAAAAGATGAATAGAGAATACGAAGCAAAAATGCAACGTATGGAACAAGAGTACGCACAAAAAATGGAGCGTATGCAAAAGGAATATGAAGCAAAAATAAAGAGAATGAACACTGCTTTTGAAAGCTACTTAAAAAGAGGCTTTAAAGAAGTGGAACAAAAAAAGCAAGTAATTAAACCAGTTGAAGTTCCAAAACCTATAGCCCAGCCTAAATTCGAACCTACTTCACCTACTGTAAAAACCCCAACTCAGCTAGCGAAAGTACCAGAACCTATTGCTCCAAAAATGGAATTAGTTGAAGCTCCCGCATACTCAATTGCACCAATAGTTGCCTCTCCCGAAGGGATGGATGATTACAAAGAACCTTTAAATGTTGATTTCTTTGGTAGTGAAGCGCATCTTTATATTGATAAAAGAACAAAAGAATTAAACTTAAGTTCTGTCAATCCAAAAGCCTTTGCTAAATATTGGGATAGTTTTACTAAAACCTACTACCAAATTTATATTGAATCTCTTGTTAACTATGCCCAAGAAACCAACTTGAACGATTGGGGAATTTACCAATTAATTGACAAGTCTTCTAAAAAGCTTTTTACATCTGGCAACAATCAAGACATGTGGAAATGGAGCATCTTAAACCAAGCTGGTTATCAGGCCAAAATAGGATATCATGGTAATACAGTAAGCTTAATGTTACCATTCATGCAACAAGTATTTGAGAAACCTTATTACAGTATTGCCGGTACCAACTATTATTTAATTGATGGCAAACTGGGCAAGAAAAACTTATATACTTATGAAGAAAATTTTGGTGGTGCCGCAAAGAAAATAGATTTACACTTGCCTTATAGCCTCAACTTTACCGATGAATCAAATACGGTAACTAAAACTACAAAACTCCCAAAAGAGAATGAAGCTTTAAAGTTAAAAATGGACAAAACTATTATGGCTTTTTTAGCAAGTTACCCACAAACTGATAATGTAGTTTATTTAAATGCTGCTATGTCAGGCTCTGTTAAAAATGATTTATATGATTACATCAAACCTAGAATAAATGGAATGTCGGAAACAGAAGCCGTTGCTTATTTAATGAATTACCTTCATAATTCCTTTGAATATAAAACAGACCGTGATCAGTTTGGTAAAGAGAAAATGTTTTTCCCTGATGAAATATTTTATTACCCATATTCTGATTGTGAAGATCGCACCGTTCTTTTTACTCGCTTAGTTAATGATTTACTTGGATTAGATGTTGTAGCACTTACCTACTTTAGTCATATGGCTGCTGCAGTTTCTTTTAATCAGCAGGTTGAAGGATATAATTTTAAAGTAGCAGGTCAAAACTATACTATTTGTGATCCTACATATATCAACGCACCCATTGGAGCAGTAATGCCAGAGTATGAAGGCTATAAACCAATAGCTATTAAAATTAACAATAACAACCAGATGGGAAACATCTGGCAAATGATAGCCAAATCCATAGAAAAAGAAAATGAGGGCAATATTTTTATTAGTGATCGTCAAATGTCTGAGAATGGTAAATATGTTGTATCAGGATGGTTTTCTAACGAAGTAACTTTAGGTGACAGAACCTATAAATCAGCTTCAAATACACGTGATTTATGGTTTGCATCTTTTAGCGAAAATGGTAAAATGGAATGGTTTTTACCTTTGCAATGCTCTAATTATGGTTTCACACAAGCATTTAGTGTTGGAAAAAAAGGGAATGCTTATGCCTTAATTAACTATGCTGGTTCTATTAATGTAAATCAAAAAAGACTGTGTAAAAGTGAAACACCAGCACATTTAATATTAGGTATATCCAATAAAGCACAACCCATTTTAACCGAAAATATAAACTTTGAAGTTCCTGAAGGCAAAAAACTGGCATTCTATGGAAAATACCGACCTGATGGTTCCAAAATTGACCTTCTCTCTTTTCCTACAGATAGAGTAAGGTTTGCTTCAAAAATAACCGTAGACTCAAATAACGAAGTAGTTGTTAGAGGCGTAGTTGGCGAAGTGGAAGGATTAACTAAAGATGTGCCAATCAATTTATCAAGCGCCACTTATAGTGCAGAAAATCAACTTGAAGACTATATGAATAACTATGAAAAACAAGACTTTAATAAGCATATGGTTGGATTATTTGCTGCTATTAAACTATTATCACAAAATGGAGGAAGTATGTCGGGATTAACTGTTCGTAATTTACTTAAAAAGAACAATCCTAATTTCAGAAAAGAAAATCCTGATGTTTACGAAGGTTTATTACGAATGCAGTTTGTGGCCAATAAGGGTGGAGTAGTAAAAGTAGAAACATATAAAGGAAAAAATGTATCGCTTTTTTCAATGCGTATTAAAAACAACAGTAACATGCAAATTGTGCGAACAGACAATAATGCTTATCAACTCAAGTTCTTAAATGGAGTTGACGTTGGTAAAGCCATTATTTGGTACAACCTAAACTCAATTACCCTAAATGGAAATGGTAATATGCTATTTGATTATGATAGTGATCATACCAAAAAGATGGTTAAAATTGATGAAATTGTAAATTAACATATCTCTAAAATATAAAAATGAGTGCAACTTTATCTTTTTAAGGTTGCACTTTTTTTGTTTTCATATTATTTTTTATGTTTTTGGCATGGTTTTTATATTCTATACAGTAGAACACATGATTTAAAACTAACCATAATGAAACATTTTTATTGCTTCCACTAAGTCATTCTTAACTAAAGAATTTATAACCAACTCTTAATATACCTTTTAAAAAATAGATTCATTCATATTTCAATACCTAAAATCATTTAGTAACATTAAAATCTATAAAACATGAAACATTTACTATTACCACTAATTCTTGTACTATTTTTGTCATCCTGTGATAACAATGATGATCCTGCACCTACTACTGCTAACTTAACACTGAGTTTTGATACTTCTTGGCTATCAGATGAAGAAAAAAAAGCAATTGTTGCAAATATTTTTTCTGTAGACTATTTAAACGAACCTCTTTATAGTGGCTTAACTATGGATGACTCTGGTAAAATTGAGCTAAAAGACTTAAACGAAGGAAACTATATAATAACTGGTTATAAGTTAAAAGATAAACTTATTCAAATTAATGCTGGTAAAAACAAAACTTTAAATTATCAAAGGAATGACAATATATTTGAAGTATGGTCAATAGAATAAATACTTGATATTTTACTTTATTTTGAACTAGCAAGCAACCAACTATTCCTTTTATTTAGTTTCCAAAAGTTAAAATAGATATCACAATAAACATAAATGTATATTACCAATTCAATAACAATGAAGATTATAGTAACCTTAACCTTACTTGCTTTTTTACTAAATGTCTCTGGTCAAGAAGCTAGTGTTGAAAGATCGACATATGGAATTCAGACGGGATTTCTTGGAACCTGGGTCCATAACGAATTACGAATCACCAATTCTATTGCTTTAAGAAGTGAACTAGGACTTGACTTTAATTTTTGGGGCGGAGATTTTGTTAAAGATGGTTACCTACTTACTCCTGTTTTAACATTAGAACCACGCTTTTATTATAATCTCGAGAAGAGAGAATCAAAATCAAGGAAAATTATCAACAATACAGGCAGCTTTCTTTCTCTCAGAACAAGTTATCACCCTGATTGGTTTAACTTCTCAAATTATGATAACATATCTGTAATACCAGATTTATCTATTATTCCATCTTGGGGTATTAAAACACATATTGGTAAACACTTTTGTTTTGAAGGAGGACTTGGATATAGATTAAGAACTACCTTTACAAAAAGCATGGGCTATTCAAGAAATATAAATGATGATGAACTAGACATTCATTTCAGAATAGGGTACAGCTTCTGATCAATTGTTTATCAAATCATCCTTAAAGATTTATATCTTTGAAAATGATTCTTTCTATTATGAAACGTAGAATACTTTATTATATCTATCCATTAATTGGAGTTACTATCTTAGCTTTACTAATGCTAAGACCAAACTTTTTTAACCTTATCCCTCAAACAATTTACTATGCATTCGATGTAAGTTCAATGGAGGAAATTGAATTTATTATTTGGTTTGATATTATTTTTCTGGTATTAATTTACTGGATGCTTCTTAGAGTGATTGCACGAATAATGAATTGGAAAAGATAACCTACAATCATAAAAAATGAAGATTGATCCAATTATAGTTAGCGATTCATTAAAACTAAGGTTAATACACTTGGACGATGCTCAGGAAATATTTAATATTATAGATAATCAAAGGCAATACCTTGGTAAATGGCTACCTTTTGTTGCTTGTACTCAAAAAGTAGACGACACCATAAATTTCATTAAAAATGTAAGTCAACAAGCTGATAATGATATCACATATGTCTTTTCTATACTTTTTAACCATCAAATAGTTGGATTGATAAATCTAAAAATTCTAGATGAAATAAATCACAAAGCTGAATTTGGATATTGGATATCAAAAGACTATCAAAAAAGAGGAATAATAACCCAATCTCTGGAATCCCTTTGCAATTATGTTTTTAACCAACTAGGAATTAATCGAATACAAATAAAATGCGCTGTAGATAATAAACTTAGTAAAAAAGTTCCAAAAAATCTTCAGTTTATATTTGAAGGTATTGAAAGAGAAGGAGCATGGTTAGAAGGAAATACATACTCAGATCTAGAAATCTATTCTATGCTGAAAAAAGAATGGAAATAATTTAAATTCAAAGTTAAACTAAATCATAGTCACCTATTTTTCCTTATAAATCTATTTTTTCTCAGATAAATAAATTAATTTGGACAAAATAGAGCTTTATATATTATCCTAATGTTTTTTGAATAATTCTTTTCCTCATAATGAATGAATACGATTTAATTGTAATAGGTTCTGGTCCTGCTGGCTTTTCTGCTGCTATACGCGCATTAGATTTTGGTTTAAAAATATGCATTGTTGAAGGAGGTCACCTTGGAGGAGCCGGAATAATGAACGGTGCGTTAACTTCTAAAACAATGTACGAGCTTAGTATGGATTATGCAGTAGCTGCCCGAACCGATAGAGGTTACAGATCAGGTAGTTTAAGTGTAGACTTTGCTCAAGTAATTAAAACAGTTGTTCATGCCGCAAAAGAAAAGCAATATCAAATGCTTAGTCAAATAGAAACCTTTTCCGAAGGAAAATCTACCAAAGGTTCACTATGCTTAAAAAAAGGTTGGGCTAAATTTATCGATCCATATTCGATTTCTGTTACAAACGAAGAAGAACAATTTACTTTAAAAGGTAAAAAATTTGTTATTGCTACTGGAGCCAAGCCCAGACAAACTCCAGGTTTAGAAATTGATCATGAAAGAATTATTAACTCTGATGATATTTTAAAGCTAAAAAAGTTTCCAGAAAGGATGCTTATTGTAGGTTCCGGTATTATTGGTTGCGAAATTGCCACCATCTTTAGTAATTTTAAACAAACTGAAGTTCACTTACTTGATAGAGCAAACAGAGTATTACCTTATGAAGATGACGATGTAAGCAGCTTTGTATCTAAAAACCTAGAAAACAATGGAGTAATTATTCATCAAACAGCTCATCTCAGAACAATTAATAAACACCCAAATCATCTTGAAGTAATCTTAGATTATGATGCCGGCAATAGTAAAGTAATTGAAGTTGATTTAGCTCTTGTTGCCATTGGTAGAGTTGCTAACACAAGTAATCTTGGACTTGAAGAAATCGGAGTTGAAAAAACAGAAAGAGGAACCCTTGAAATAGCTGATCATTGCGTAATCCGTGATAATAAAAATAATTTAGGTCATATTTTTGCTGCTGGAGATATTACAGGTCATGCACAACTTTATAGTGTTGCTGAATTTCAAGGAAGACTTGCTGCTGAGCAAATTGCCGATACTCCTTGCTATCCATTAGATTACTCGCACATGAGTACATTAATGTTTTTTAAGCCCGAACTTGCATCGGTAGGTTTAAACGAAAAACAGTTACGTGCTAAAAAAATCCCTCATAAAGTAGCATACTATTCCAACAAACTAGTAAACAGAGCAATTGCAATGCGAAACACCAATGGATTTGTAAAAATTATAGTAAGCGATGATAATGAGCCCAGAATATTAGGAATGCGAGCAGGTGGCCCCCAAGCGTCAGCCTATATTGTTTCAGTAGCTCATCTAATTAACCAAGGAAATAGTCTACAAGAAGTACTTAAAATTTTCTATCCTCATCCAAGTGTAGCTGAAGCTATTCAAGAATGTTTAAGGACTCTCAGCGGAAAATCCATATACAAACCTGATGCTTTCCCTGATTATATTAAATTTAAAGAGTGGAAACCTTAAATAGATTATCCACCCTTTATTTAAAATCTTAATATGCTCTTGTATTTCTGCCCTCAATAAAATTGATAAAAGATGTATTTACCACTTTATTTCCTCCAGGAGTAGGATATATTCCTGTAAAATACCAATCTCCATTATCATTAGGACAAGCTTTATGAAGGTTCTCTACCGATTGATATACAATGGATACCTCAGCATCTATATCTTCAGGCTTAAGCATTTCTGCAATTTTAGCAGATACTTCTTCGTCGGTAAAAGGTTTATATATTTCACGAACATAATTAACAATTTCTTCCTTAGGAAGATTTTGCTGCTCCTTACACTTTTTATAAACATCATCTATTAACTCTTGCATACCTCTTTCCTTAAGTAGCTCTATTGTAGCTCTAAAAGCACAAAAATCACCCAACTTAGCCATGTCAATTCCATAACAGTCAGGGTATCTAATTTGAGGCGCAGAAGAAACAATGATAATTTTTTTAGGATGTAACCTATCTAATATTTTAAGAATACTCTTTTTAAGCGTAGTACCTCTAACAATTGAATCGTCAATAACTACTAACGTATCTTCCTGATTTTTAACAACACCGTAAGTAACATCATAAACATGGGCAACCAAATCATCACGACTTTCATCATCTGCAATAAAAGTCCTCATCTTAACATCTTTAATGGCCATTTTCTCTACACGCGGCTTAATACTCATGATTTCGGCCAGTTTATCATCTGTTATTTGGTCTCCAAGCTCTTTTATTTTTTCTATTTTAATTTTATCACATTCAGCCCTAACTCCATCAATCATACCATAAAAAGCTGTTTCAGCGGTATTTGGAATATAAGAAAACACTGTTTTTTCAAGGTTATTATCAACCATCTTCAACAGACTTGGAGCCAATAATCGTCCAAGTTCCTTTCGCTCCTGGTAAATATATTTATCACTTCCTCTCGAAAAGTAAATTCTCTCAAAAGAACAAGATTTACGTTCTTGTGGAACTCGAATCAGTTCTTCAGATACTTCACCATTTTTCTTAACAATTAGAGCATGTCCTGGTTTCAACTCTTGCACATCACGAATAGCAACATTCATTGCAGTTTGTATAACTGCCCTCTCTGAGGCCACAACCACAACTTCATCATCTACATAATAAGATGCAGGTCTAATTCCCCATGGATCTCTAGTTACAAATGAATCTCCATGACCAAACATTCCTGCAATTACATAACCTCCATCCCATCTACGACTTGAACGCTCAAGAATTTTTCTAACATCAAGATTAGCTTCAATCTTATAAGAAATATCCCTATTACTATGCCCTTCATTTTTGTATTGTCTAAATAACAGTTGGTTTTCTTCATCAAGAAAATGTCCAACATTTTCCAGTATAGTAACAGTATCTGTAAAATCTTTAGGGTGTTGTCCTAGATCTTCAAGATTTTTAAATATTTCATCAACATTGGTTAAGTTAAAGTTTCCTGCAAGAACCAAATTTCTCGAACGCCAGTTATTTTCCCTCATTACAGGATGAACGTAATCGATACTATGACGGCCAAAAGTACCATAACGTAAATGTCCTAGATACAGTTCTCCACAAAAAGGCATATTTTCTTTAGCCCATTCAGGATCTTTAGCTAATTCAGGAGTGCAGCCATTTACTTTACCCATCGCCTTATTGATATCCTTAAACACGTCCTGAATTGGATTTTGTTTGTTAGAGCGTTTTCTGGACAAATATTTACTTCCAGAATGTTGATCAAGCTTTAAACTAACCACACCTGCCCCATCTTGCCCTCTGTTATGTTGTTTTTCCATTAACAAATAGAGCTTATGTAATCCATACATCCAAGTTCCATACTTCTCTTTATAATACTCTAAGGGCTTTCGTAATCTTATTAATACAAACCCACACTCGTGCTTTATTTGATCGCTCATAACATTTAATGTGACTAACTTATCTTTTTAAGAAAGCGCAAATTTATTTTATTTTTTTGGCTTACCCAACAACACAACACCTTTAATAAATGTTAAGGTATTTTATAATAATTCTGCATTAAGAAATCAATAATATACTTCGAAAAGCTTAACGCTTAAAATCAAAAAACGCCCTCTTTTCAGAGAGCGTTATGTTTTATAATATTATTTAAAACTTGACAACGGAATATTATCAACAGGAACTAAATAGCAACTTGGAAATTCCTTTTTTAATTTTCGAATCAAATCCAGGGCTTCATTTTTACTCCTATAATCTCCAACCTGAACTCGCCATGAAGGAGCTTCAAACTTCACATAAGGTTTTTCTTCAGGAAACAAACTAAGAAGCCTCCCTTTTATTTTTGCAGCCTCCCTTTTGGCATTATCATTAGATCCTAAATATAATTGAATCCGAAAACCATTAATCCCTTGGCTTCTTTTATTCGATTCAATATGCATACCTACCAGCTCTTCAATTCCTGGATCCTGATTTATATACAAACTTCCTGAATCTTCTTTTGATTCGCATAAATTGTTAAAAAAACGAGTCCCCGTATTTTCCTGAGAAAACACACCAACACATATTAAACTCAATAGAAAACCAAACAAAATTTTTGACATACTATTTTTCTAATAATTTGACATCAAAGATAACATTTCTTTCGTAGGTACAGCAAGTACCGGACATTGCGACTCATTAATTACTTGGTTTGCAAATGATTTCACTTTACTCTCGAACAAATTACCTGAATGATGAATCCCTGCAACCATAATATCTGCATTTAGCTGATTAGAGTAATCTAACAAAGCAGATACCCGCTTTCCACCTGTTAATACAGTAGATTCTACTTCCAGATCTGTGTTTTTTTCAATGTATTTTACAATCTGACGCACAAAACCCTTAACCCTACTATTTAATATACTATAACCACTTTCTTTTATTCCTACAACATAAACTTTAGCATCAAAAAGTTTAGCCATTCCTAGTGCAGGAGGTACTTTTTGCCTACTTGCTTTGCTCAAACCTATTGGTAATACTATTTTTTCAACCTCACTCCATACGCTTTCTGGCCTTATCGTTAAAACCGGAACCGGAGATGCATTAACCAACCTATATGCATTGCTTCCCATGTATTTATCCTCAAATCCCGAAGCTCCGTGCGTTCCAATTACCATCAAAGTAGTATCGTCATACTTAGCTTGATTAGAGATTTCTTTAAACACATTACCTTCTCTAATTTTAAAATCTATATTTCCTCCCGGAACATGGTAATCCTTTTTGCAATTGGAAACAATATCATCTATCCAATCATCAATACTCTCGGTAATCAGGGCTTCAACGCTTTTATAAAAATATTTTTTTTGAGTTCGTTTCTTTGTCTTAATATGAACAATTCTCAAATCGGCATTTAACCGATTAGCAATTTCAATTCCATACTTTAATGCATTAAGTGCATGTTCCGAAAAATCAATAGGGACTAAGATTCGCTTCATTTCTATTCAATTTATGTGTTGTTATACCTTCAACTAAACTTTCATATAAAACTTTATCTCATAATAAATCTCTCTTTTTGAAGACATTACCTTCCTAAAGACTTTTTCTGATCGCACTATTGCATATTGGTTTCAATTATTTTTTATTCCCCAACAACACCTATCCCAAACTAATACCCTGACTAATAAGCCCTAGTAAGTTAAAAAACAATAATACAAAATGCAACTGTTATATTTTTACGTATTATATGGCGGGATAGTTTTATAAACGATAATTATTTTCAGTATAATAAACTAAAAACTCATTGTTAATAAAGTTATCCTTTAAGACTATTTCCAAAATATGGAATTTAAAAAATCACGGATATCTATACAAAAAAAATACCGAGAAATGCCAAGCCTAAAAAGGCTTCAAGACACTCTCGGTACCAATCAACACAACACATTTATTTTTATGAAACTTAGTTTAAAGCTATTACTAGCTTTTATATTATTTTTTGAAAAACACCGAGAGTTACTGCTTTTGGGGACAAAATCATATGTAACCCCCGGCATCAATCAACACAACACATCTTAACTTTGCTAAGTTAGCGTTTCTTGCATTTCTTGCAATTTATTTTGTTAAATTGTTGATAAGTATACCGGAAGTTACTCAAGTGGGGACAAGAATTGCAACTTCCGGTATTGATCAACACAACACAATTTTTAAGCCAATAAAATATCTTGCGAAAAAGGCTTTGGTTGATCACAAAAGAAGAATAAATGATCTACTTTTGCCAACCTTAATGTTTTATATACTTGCTCTTTAACATTAAACAGACTTACCTGCCCCCTATTCATTTTTGACAATCGTTGTCCTGCTATTAGAGCATCTATTGTTTCTGTATCAATTTCTTTAACTTCGTTAAAGTCTACTATAATATTTGAAAATGGTGATGTTAATTTTGTGATAAGCTCTTTCTTAAAAAGAGAAGAATTTTTTTTATCCAATTTGGCAATTTTATCAAATGACACCAAAATGGTATTACTATATGTTTTAATTTTAATCATACTGTTTGTGTTTGTGCTTGATTCCTTTTTACCAATACATATGCCAAAAATCAATTAACACTGTATACCAATGCATTACAAAATGCACCCTATAAAAATATGCTACTTTTTGGAATTTAATCCATATTTTGGAATTAATCATAAAATAGTTTACAAAGAATTTACCCACAACTTTCTATTCTTTAACTATTGTAATATTTTTGTGCAAAACTTATTTAAAACTAATAATGGCAACTGATCAAGATTTTAAAGAAATACGTCCATATCGCGATAATGAGATACATCAAGTTCTAGAGCAACTATTAAGTGAGGAATCTTTTGTAGAATTGCTTAAATTTCTATTTCCTCAAATTCCAATTGATGTTTTTATTAAAAAACTTCTTTCGGTTCAATCTATTAAGGAATTTCAGATAGGAATTATTTATCCTTATATTAAAGAAATTATAAAAAACACTACAAAGGGTGTAACATGCGAAGGTTTTAAGAATTTAGATCCTAATAAAAGTTATATCTTCATCTCTAACCACAGAGATATCGTTCTTGATTCTGCTTTTTTAAATATACTTTTACATGATGAGGGACATGATACGACAGAAATAGCTATTGGTGATAATTTACTAATATACCCATGGATAACACAATTGGTTAAGTTAAATAAATCATTTGTTGTACGCAGAAACTTGCCTGCACGCCAAATGCTTCAAAGCTCAATATTAATGTCGAAGTACATTAGATATAATATTACTGAAAGAAAACAAAGCGTTTGGATTGCTCAAAGAGAAGGACGTTCGAAAGATGGAGATGATAGAACACAGACTAGCTTACTAAAAATGTTAAATATGAGTGGCAAAAACAGTTTTTCATCTAATTTTAAAGAACTTCAAATTGTTCCTCTATCAATTTCGTACGAATATGATCCTTGTGATTATCTAAAAGCTCATGAATTCCTTCTAAAAAAAGAAAATCCTGAGTACAAAAAATCACAAGCTGATGATTTAAAACACATGGCATCTGGAATAAAAGGACGCAAAGGCAGAGTACATTTTAAAGCAGGAACTCCAATTTCTTTAGAACTTGATGCTCTTGATGCCTTAGATAAAAATGAACAATTAAATAAATTGGCTGAAACAATTGATAATCAAATACACAACAACTACAAACTTTGGCCTGGCAACTTTATAGCAGCCGACGTTATTAGTAAAAACAACTACTTTTCTGACAAATACTCTGAAGATGATCTAAGAACATTTAACGAATACATCGAAGAACATATTTCCAGACTTGATGCTGATAATGATTTTATTATTAACTCCTTGATGGAAATGTACGCTAATCCGGTTAAAAATTTTTACAAAGAATAAACTCTTATCACCCTACCTAACCCACCAATTTAATGTGATTATTGTTTATAATTACTATCTATTGTTTAAACATGTTAAAAAAGCATTGGTAACTATTTTATAATATACCCCAAATTGATTTCATATAATTTCGCTGCATAAAATTTTAAAGATATGCAGCGTAGTTTTGGGATAATATTATATTTTTTTTCTTTGCTCTCTTACGGTCAAAATTATTCTTTTGAAAATATCACTACATCTGAGGGACTTTCAAATAATACTATTTTATGTATTGATCAGGACCATTACGGTAGAATATGGTTAGCTACTTATGATGGATTAACAATTTATGACGGAACCGAATTTAAAATTATAAGATACAATCCTCAATTTAATAGAACTGGTTTCCCCAAAGGTAAAACAAAGCAATTAATTGTAGATAAAGATGGAACATTATGGGTAATCTTCGAAAATAATAAGCTGATAAGATTACTTGATGATAATGGAAATTGTAAACATTATGATTGTATTGATAGTCTTAAAAACACATTTAAATTAACCAATGGCGCAAATGGTGATTTATTTGTTCACTCAAAAAATACTTATTATAAATACTACAAAAACAAAGATGTTTTCTTAAAAATCAATCCCAATAAAAAAGAGCTTGAATTTATTACTTTAAGAGATAACAAAAATAAAGAAATAAGGAGAAAACTATTACAAACAATTCCAGACGCCAAGATATTTGACATTTTTATTGATGAAGACAAAAAGAAAACTTTAGTATGTACTATTAACAAAGGAGTATTTTACTATAATTCTCAAAACAATAAAGTCATAAATTTTAATGCAAACCAACATTCAAAACATAATATATCATCGAATGAAGTATACTGCTCTTTTATAGATAATGAAAATAATATTTGGATTGGAACGAAAGATGGAGGCATTAGTTTATACAGGGATAAAGGAGAAATATTTAACAGTATTAAAAACTATAAAACCGACACGATTCCATTTTCAACCGGTACAATTAGAGCCATTAATAAAGATAATAAAGAACGAATATGGCTTGGCACTTATAATAATGGGATAATTGTTTTGGATAAAAATGAAGAAAAGCAGATTCAATTCTCAAAAAACGAAAACAACAAATGGAACTGGATTAGAAGCATACATAAAAGTTCGGATGGCAATATGTGGATAGGGAGTTATGCTGGACTTTGTAAAGTAAATCCGAATAACTTAAAGATTACATATTATAATACTGGTAATAACAAAAAATCTATACACACTCCAAGAATATACAGTATTGCGGAAGATAGAAAAGGCAATATTTATATTGGAGAGTGGGGAGGAATTGACTATTACAACAAAGACACAGGAGAATTCCTACAATTAGACTCCCTACTAGGTCTCTCGAAAAAGAAAATCAGAAAATTATATTTAGATAAAAAAGGTAACCTATGGGTTGGAACCGAAGCCTCCGGTGTATTTGAATTTGACACTCGAAACTACAATTTAATTAATCATTATACTGAAGGAGAATCAAATGGACACTCCTTATCCAGCAATAGTATTTTCGAGATATGTGAGGATAGTAAGGAAAATATTTGGATTGGAACATTTGGAGGAATTAATAAAATTAACAACACAGGTAAAGTAGACCAAATGTTATCATTAAATAGTGAATTACCATCTACTCTTGTATACAAGATGTTTTGGGACAAAAACGGATCATTATGGTTTGACACTCCCAATTGCATTGCTAAGTTTGATCCTATAAAATCATTTGTTAGAACTTACGATGCTAATGATGGTTTTGAACTTAATGATTTTGCAGAGGGAGCAGGCTATCAAGACAGTAATGGACATATTTATTTTGGAGGTTGTGACGGCTATATCTCATTCAACACAAACAATATTACTAAAAATAAAACAACCCCTAAAGTCCATTTATCTCAATTTACTCTTAATCATGATGAAAATATAGATATAGCACTAGACTCAGTTTATAACCTACCAAGCTTATCCAATCATTTAAAATTTAAAATAAACTCAATTTTAATTAATGGGCGCAACAAAACCAAAATTGCCTGGAAACTTGAACCTTACGAAAAAGAATTTAGATTAATCAATGGTTCTTCTGCAAACATAGAATACTCAAATTTAGCTCCAGGAAATTATACACTCAAAATAAAATCCTCAAATCCAGATGGATACTGGTCTAAAGAAAACAAAGTTATATCTTTTATAATCCCAAAACCATTTTGGTCAAATGCATACTTTTATTTGGCCTGTTTCACAATACTTACCATTATAATTTTAGTTTTTATACGTTTTCGATTTAAACAAATTGAAAAAAGAAATAAACAATTAGAGGATCAGATTAAACAGCGAACTAGAAAAATTGAAAACCAAAAATTCGCACTAGAACAAGCATATAAATCACTAGAATTAAAAAACTCTAAGGTTCTGGCTCAAAGGGATCAAATTCTGGCTCAACATGCTCACTTATTCGAGATGCATAGTAAACTAGAAGAATCTAATGTATTAAAACAAAAGTTCTTTACAAATGTATCACATGATATTAGAACTCCATTGACACTAATTGCCGGACCATTATCTGAACTAATTAATGACAAAACTTTACAATCCGAGCATAGAGATAAATTAGAACGAATGCAACGCAACGTAAACTATATCCTACAGCTATTAAACCAGGTACTTGATAAGAAAAAACTGGAGGTAGGCGGATTAAAAAAAATTATGACGCAAGGAGATGTTGTAAGCGTTTGCCAACAAGTTATTAATTCTTTTAAAGATCAAGCTTCTATAAATAATCAAACCTTAATACTTAATTGCACTCACGAATCTTATCATATTAGATTTGACCATGATAAACTTCAACAAATAGTTTATAATTTATTAGCTAATGCTATTAAGTTCACTCCTGCTAATGGAAAAATTGAATGTACTTTAAATTTAAAAAATGACGAAGTAAATATCACAATCGCTGATAATGGCATTGGTATCCCTGAAGACAGGATTGAACATATATTTGACAGGTATTATCAAGTAGGAAAATCGAACAAAACTAATGAAGGAAATGGTATAGGTTTGTCTATGGTAAAAGAATTTGTTGAACTATTAGATGGTAAAATTAATGTTACAAGTAAAGAGGGAGAAGGTAGTTACTTTTCAATAATCTTTCCAATTGTTGAACCTAAAGAAAACGGTTATATAAACGACATTAGCTCAAACAATAATGAGACTATAACTTCAAACAATAATGATTGTAAGAATTCAATTCTAATTGTAGAAGATAATGTTGAGTTAAAAGAATATTTGATACAGCTTCTTAGTCAAAAATACAATGTTGTTGCTGTGGAGAATGGCATTGAAGCCATAAAGCATCTAAATAAAAATACAACATATGATATCATTATTTCTGATTGGATGATGTCAGAAATGGATGGCATAACACTATGTAAAACTGTAAAAAAGAAAGATAGTTTAAAATCCATTCCATTTATAATGCTAACTGCATTAGACCAAATTGAAAACCAAAAAGAAGGTTATATGGCCGGGGTTGATGAGTACATTGCTAAACCTTTTGAACCAGAGCTCCTATTTTTGAAAGTTGACAACTTAATTAATAGAAATAAACTTGTTAAACACTCTTTAAAGGTTGAGGAAATAATTAAACCGAAAAATAAAAAAGAAACCACCTTTGATGAGATATTAGTTGAAAAAATTAGCAATGTAATTAACAACGAAATGTCGAATCCTGATTTTAACCAACAAGTATTAGGTGATAAATTAGGATTAAGTCAAATGCAACTTTACCGAAAAGTAAAGGAACACATGCAAACTACTCCTAATGAATTAATAAGATCAGTTAGAATAAAAAGAGCTAAGCAATTATTACAACAAGAAGGATTTACCATCAACGAAGTAAGCTACAAAGTAGGTTTTAATGATTCGAAGTACTTCAGCAGATGCTTTACAAAAGAAACAGGTATATGCCCCTCTTTATATAAGAAGCAACAACTTGAAAGTGACAGAACAGTTTAAATTCAGTAAAATTACTTTTATACATTTCCGTTCAGTTCCTTCCTTTTCTAAATTTCAGAAGAGGAACAAGCTGAGATTTTATCTTCTTTTCGAAAGAGCAAAACAAAAATTGACTGGGGAAATGATGTATACTATTTAAGAGTGAAATTAAACCAGTTATAAATCACACCATGATCAAAAACTAACAACCTTCTTTTTTAACATAACATTGTTTTTATGGTAATACCTATTGTAATACTGTTGAAATCTTTAAAAGTTATCAAAGTTTTTCTCCAATGTTAAATCAATATTACTGCAATTTTTTTACATCTATTTGATAAGAAATGTCTACCATGTGCAACAATCAATCACCCTTTTGCAAATAATGTCCACCTTATCCAACAGCAGTCTATCATAGATTTGTCCAATGTTTTAAAACATCTAAAAGCTCTGATCAAGCTAAAACAGATATACAAAATAAAACAAAAGAACTAATGAAAAAACTGTTTATTTTATTTTTTGTAATTGCACTTTCCTCATGGAGTTTTGCTCAAACTAAACTCACAGGAAGTATCAAGGACACTTATGGTGATCCCGTTGTAGGTGCCAATGTAATTTTAAAGGGAACCTTGGAAGGCACCATTACGGACTTCAACGGAGACTTTACCTTTGAAACTAAGACTACAAATGGAGTTTTAGTTTTTTCTTTTATTGGAATGACTACTGTAGAAAAAGAGTTTACATCATCTCAAAACTATAACATTGTTTTGGAGGATGAATTAACTGCATTAGGTGATGTTGTTGTAATTGGTTATGGTACATCTAAAAGAGGAGATTTAACAAATGTTGTATCTTCTGCTACTAACATTGAGCAAATTGCAAGTCGCCCGGTAACTAATGCCGAACATTTTTTACAAGGAAATATTGCCGGCGTTACAATTGTTAATAATGGAGGTGATCCTACAAGTTTACCTAAAATAACAATTAGGGGAATGGGTACAATTGCTAAAGATAGTGAAAATCCTCTATGGATTGTAGATGGTATGCCATACGATGGAGGAACTATTAATCCTAATGATATTGAAAGCATCGATGTATTAAAAGATGCTTCGGCTGCAGCAATTTATGGAGCTCAAGCTGGTAGTGGAGTTATAGTTGTTACAACAAAGAGCGGAAAACAAGGAAAACTATCGGTAGATGTTGATGCTTTTATGGGAGTTCAAAAAGCAACCAACCTACCAACTCCTTTAACTGCAGAACAACAAAGCAATATATATAATATTGCTGCTGAAAATAGCGGTATCGCTCCATACGATGCTCATAATGCAACATTAAATCCATGGGGAACTACAACCAGAACTAAATGGATGGATGAAATTTTTAGAAATGCATCAATTTACAACTTAAATGCACGTATTTATGGAGGATCAGAAAAAGCTAACTATAATGCATCTATTAACTATCAAGATAAAGAAGGTGTGCTATTAGGAACTTCATCCGAAAGATTAGCCATGCGCGTTAAAACCAATTTTAATTTATCAGAGCGTATTAAAGTAGGCCAGAACCTATATGTTACTCATGAGGAAGCCATTGGAACGAATACTTCATCAAGTTATTCAGGGGTAATTATAAATGCAATGTATATGCCTTCTGCAGCTCCTGTTTATAATGATGAAGGAAATTTTCATGGTGTAGCTCCACAAGGTTCTGACTATGCAGGTGCCTATGGTGACGTTTACAATCCGGTTGCCCTTCTTTTACGTCCAACAACGACTCGTCCTAGCACTAATATAAATGCCAATGTATTTGGAGAATGGGAGATTATAAAAGGATTAAAGTATAAGTCAACATATTCTTTGACACAAGAAAAAAGAGAATATAAAAAGTTTGAACCTAAACGCCCAGAAAACGGCCGTCCATCTGAAATGAATTACTTGACTCAATCATGGACTACATTTAACAAATGGATTTGGGATAACCAAATAAGTTATAGCAAAGATTTTAATAGTCATCACTTGGATCTTACCGGTGTATATTCAAGTCAATTAAAAAAATATGAATCAAATAGAGTAAAAGCTTCAGATTTTGCAAGAGAAGAGGATTGGTATCAATATCTTAAAAACGCAAGGAGTGTTGATGAGTATTCAAGTAGTGCGCACGAAGATGCTTTGACTTCTTTAATTGGACGATTACGTTACAACTATAATGAAAAATACTATTTAACAGCAAGTATACGTGAAGACAAATCGTCTCGTTTACACCTGGATAACAATAGCGATGTATTTCCTGCCGTTTCAGGAGCATGGAAAATCTCAAACGAATCCTTTATGAAAGGAATTTCATGGTTAAATATGATGAAATTACGCGCATCATGGGGTAAAATTGGAAATATTAGTTCTGCTCATTACTATGCATACAATGTTCCAATGTATTCTAGTAAACCAACTATTGGAAGTGGTGATGCACCTAGTGTTCCAGGTTATTATGTAAGAAAAGAATCAAATCCAGGTCTCACATGGGAAACCTCTAAATCAACTGACTTTGGATTAGATGCATCTCTTTTAAATGGTAAAATCGAGTTTACTGCAGATTACTTTATAAAAGAAACCGAAGGTATGATATTCCAAAGAGGTTTTGACAAACATAAAGGTATAAGATATGGAGCAGATGTTAATGGGGGACTAGTTGAAAACAAAGGTATTGAATTTAGCCTAACATATAAGGGCAATTTGGGTGGCTTTAAGTATTCAGTAAATGGTAATGTTTCTTCTATAAAAAACACACTAAAAGAACTACCAACCTTTCTAACAGAGGGTATGACTCATGAGAAATACAATGTGCGTTCCACTATCGAGCCCTATAAATCTGAGGTAGGAGAAGAATTGTATTCTTACTATTTAATATCCTGTGCAGGTACTTTTAAATCACAGGATGAAATTAATGCTCACACTCACGAAGGTAAACTTATACAACCTAATGCAAAACCTGGTGATCTTAAGTTTATTGATAAAAACAAAGATGGGGTTATTAACGGAGAGGACAAGTCGTTCAAAGGTAACGCCCTACCCGATTTTACTTATGGCTTAAACTTTAGTGCCGAGTACAAAAATTTCGATTTGTCTATGACATTGCAGGGAGTTAGCGGATCTAAATTGTTTAACGCTATGAAATTCACCACTTACAATGCAGCACATCAAGGCTATAACTTAGACAATAGAGTACTTAAAGCTTGGAGCGATAACAATACAAACTCAAATATTCCATTACTTCGCTTAAACGATCCTAATCAAAACTTCGAAACTGCTTCTGATTGGTATTTGGAAGATGGTTCATATTTAAGAATGAAAAACTTAACTATTGGTTATAATGTACCAAAGATATTGATGAATAAATTAGTTCAAGGATCTTCTTTACGCGTATTTGTATCTGGAGAGAATTTATTCACTCTTACTGACTATTCAGGTTTAGATCCCGAGGTTGGAGATGTAGGTTTGGATATGGGTAGATATCCTGTTTCCAGAACTTTATCTGCTGGTGTTTCTTTTAAATTTTAACCATAAATTTTTAAAACAATGATTTTAAATAAAACTAATATAGTAGTATTACTTGCTATCTCTTTAATTTTGGCATCATGTTCCGATGATTTCTTAGAGCGCACACCTCTAGGTGCTGCTGGAGAAAGTAATTATTATCAAAGTGCTGTTGATGCCGAATATGCCGTTAACTCAATGTATTATTTCATGGGTGATGAAGATATGTTCTCGCGCGGATTCATGTGGTATATAAATGCTTGTGACGATATGGTTACCGGACGTCCCAAATCGGTGCCTGAAAATATAAAAAACTTTAACTTAACTGGAGATGAGGGCTATACTAAGTGGATGTACAGACAATGTTATTATATCATTCGAAGGTCTAATGACGTTTTATCCAATGTTTCCAATATGAATATTGATTCGAAACTAAAAAACCGTTACTTAGGTGAAGCATATTTTATGAGAGGCTTCCATTATTTTTGGGTAGCATCTACTTATGGTAATGATGTAAGTGGCGGAGTTCCAATTTTAACAGTTGAAAACTATAAAAACGAATCATTTAGTCGTCCTAAAAGCGTTACAGATAATTATGCTCAAATTGTTGAAGATTTAACCAAAGCTGCCGAATTGCTACCTCTATTTACAGAATACTCTTCGGACGATTTAGGGCGTGCTCATAAAGATGCTTGTTATGCTTATATTGCAAAAACATATTTATACTGGGCTCAATATGACAACACTAAGTGGGACAAAGTTGTTGAGTTTTGTGATAAATTAACTAATTCCGGTTCGGGAAGAGCTTTGATAGATACCGATAAACCTTATGAGGATTACAGAAGCGTATTTAAATACACCAACGATTTTGGTTCAGAGTATATTTGGTCAGTAGTTGGTGGATTAGAACGAGGAAGTAAGTTACAAGGTGTAATGTTAGAAAACAAAGGTTGGGGTATTTACAACGGATGGGGATATTATATGCCAACAGAAGAACTATATCAAGCTTTTGAAGAAGGTGATTATCGCCGTTCTGCTACAATATTAAACTTTGGAGATGAATTTCAATTCTGGGGAGAAACACGTAAATACTATTCGACCAATTCTTTATCCGGATTCCAATTTAATAAATACATGGATATTTATTCTTACGATGATCCTATTGGTAACGGACTTATCAATGCTAATGGAGACAAGCTCTATACAGTATATGATATGCCTATTTTAAGATATGCCGAAGTAATTTTAATGAAAGCAGAGGCTAAAATTATGATGGGACAAAACGCAGATACTGAAATTAATATGATTCGTGACAGAGCTGGATTAGATGATAAAACTAACTGTACATTAGCTGATTTAAAACAAGAAAGAAGAGTTGAATTAGCTGGTGAATTTGCTAATCGTCATCGTGATTTAGTTCGTTGGGGCGATGCTAAAGAAGTATACAGCAAACCGTTACACGGAAGAGATCATACTGATAAAACTGATCCGGATTCTGACTATACAGTTATAGAAATTTGGCCAACGCGTAATTATGATCCAAATGTTCACAATGTTTGGATGATTCCAAATGATATTATCGAAAGCTCTAGTATATCTCAAAACAAAGGTTGGGATTAAATGTGATAATGTAGTGTTGTTATTAACCGCTGGCAAAGGTGTCAGCGGTTAGTTTATTATTAAAAGTAACTATTAATGAAACCTGCAATATCTATAATCCTATTATTAGTCAATTACAATTTAATCGTAGGACAGTTAATATTTAATGGTGGTCATTCTCATAATGATTACTATCAAGCCCAACCGTTATTAGATGCTCTTAACGCAAACATGGTTAGTATTGAAGCAGATGTTTTTTATCACAAAAACAATCTCCTTGTAGGACATGATTTCCAAGAGCTAACAGTAGAAAGATCTTTAGAGAATCTATATCTAAAATCATTGTTCAATATTTTTAGAAAAAACAATGGTAATATGCGACCTATAATCTTAATGATTGACATTAAGAAAAATGGAGAACAATGCTATAATAAGTTAAAGGAAATCATAGCGCCTTATCACCCAATGCTATCAAACTACAACTCAGGAGTAATAAAAAAGGGACCTGTAACAATCATCATATCAGGCTCTAGGCCAATCAAAACTATTAAACAAGAAAATATACGATATGTATTTGTTGATGGACGCATAAAGGACTTAAATAACAACACAGACACTTCTCTTATGCCTCTAATTAGCGATAGTTGGTTTAACCATTTTGAATGGGATGGCACTGAAGCAATAAAAAAAGACGAATACAATAAACTAAAAGACATTGTAGCAAAATGTCACAAAGAAAATAAAATGATAAGGTTTTGGGGCATACCAAATAAAGATAATAAAACGGAAATCCACTTTTGGAATCTATTCCACAATCTTAAAATAAATCTTATTGGTAGTGATGACCCCCAGAAATATCACGAATTTGAATTAAACAAAATGAAATGTTCAAATAAATAATAATTATTTTTTATTTGGGAGTTCCACTTTCCCAGCCACACTTAACAAGCTGGTCTTACAGTCTAAAGTAAACTTATAAACGAATGAATATAATTAAAGCTCTAAAGCTATCAAAACCATATGTGCTACTTCTATCCATTTTCATTTTACATGGATGTAATTTAGAAGAAACAGGAGAACAAAAAGTAAATAATGCACTGGTAAAATATGAATCTGAATTTTGGTATAACAGATCATTAGCACATGTTTTATTAAACAGGATGACAAGTGATAAAACTCAAGTTATCTGGAGTACAAATTTCCATACTTCTGCCCCTGTGCCCATAGGAGCTGTTGGCCCAGAAAGATTCACAAAACAATTACAGGGAATTATTCAAAACGATTCACTTGGAAGAATTTTAAAAAAGGCTGTTAAGGAAAATATCAATGTAATTTTAATTATAGGTGATGGAATGGGAAATATGCACATGTCATTACCCATTTACTTAAGATATGCACAAAAAACAAATAAAGCCACCTGGTTCGAAAAAATAATGAGCGAAGGTGCTTGTGGTTATTTATACACCAATACTGCTCGAGGAATTGTTACAGGTTCTGCTGCTTCGGGCACTGCTATTGCATGTGGAGAAAAAACACTAATGAATATGGTTGGTGTAGATTCAACTGGCACTCCTTTACAAAATGTAATGGAACTAGCTAAGCAAAATAAGTACACTACAGCAATAGTATCTGATGCAGGTATAACAGATGCAACACCTGCAGCTTTTTACTCACATTGCTATAACAGAAACCTAGAGAGCAATATTGCACATCAACTTTTTAGTAGTAACACCGTTGACATAATTTTGGGAGGAGGAGGAAGTCAGTTTATCCCACAAGGTTCTAAACTATCTGATTTTTATAAGAATAACACATATAGCAAGTATTCATCTTCAAGACAAGATAGTATAAACTTATTAAATTCCTTTGCTAACAAAGGATATGAATTATGCTTTTCGCTTGAGGAAATGCAAGCAGCATCTCATAAAAAAATATTAGGCTTATTTGATGGAGGAGGACTGCCAGCCCACATAAGCCGAAATAAAAATACAGAAAACATTCCTACTGTTACCCAAATGGGACAAAAGGCGTTAGAAATAGCTTCAAAAGACAACGATCCATATTTTGCCATGATAGAATGTGCTCGAATTGACTGGGAATCTCACGATAACGACATTGTATCAACTTACGTCGCTGTAGAAGAGATGAACAATGTAATAGGAGTAGCTTACCAATATTACAAGCAATCACCTCATAATACATTATTAATATTTACTTCTGATCATGAAACGGGGGGATTAGAAATTGCATACAAAAAAGTAGATCAATCGCAATTAGAAACTAAAAAATTAAAAAATGGAGAAATATGGGAGAACAATACAAATCCATTGCTTTTTAAAGATTATGAAGCACAACTTAAAGGGCAAAGCACAACAATTTCGCACATTTTTAGAATTTCCAAATCAGCAGAAGATTTAAGCAACAACCTAAGAAAATATGCTGGAATAAATATCAATAAAGAAGAAGCTGATCTATTATTTTATGCATTGAATAATTATAGAAGATATAAAGATTAAACATGAAAAATTTAAATTACAAACTCTTTATTCTCATACAAGGATTTATTACAATTTTACCTGCTCAAGATAACGCAGTTAGAAAAAAGTTGGCATTTAAACAGGACAGCACTTTTAAAATAGTACAGTTTACTGATATACATTGGCAAGCTGAACAACCAGGAAATCGTTCGACATATTCTATGATGGAAGATGTTTTAGACATAGAAAAACCAGACTTTGTAGTTTTTACAGGAGATATTGTTTGCACCTATGATGTGGCAGTAAACGATGTTAAAAAAGGCTGGAGTGATGTCGTAAGTCCTGTCGTTGCCAGAGGGATTAACTGGACTGCAACATTGGGTAATCACGATTCTGAAGGAGATTTTAAAAGAAAATCTGTAATGAAACACATTTGCAGATTACCCTATAACTGTAACAAACAAACTACCCACAACACTAATGATTTCTGTTTACCTATAGCGACTTCACAACATGATCATGCAGCATTGTTATACTTTTTCGATTCTAATGAATATTCAGACTCCTTTAAACCAGGAAAATATGCATGGATAAATTCGGATCAAATAGATTGGTATTTAAACGAATCAAAGTCAATGATTAAAAAAAACAACGATAAAGTTGCTCCGGCTTTAGCCTTCTTCCACATTCCTTTACCTGAATACAAAGAAGTTATACAGTCAAAATCTAAATTAGGAAACGCAGGAGAAGGCGTATCATCACCAGTAATCAATTCTGGCCTATTTTCTGCTTTGGTAGAACAAGGAGATGTAATGGGTATTTTTGTTGGTCATGACCACAATAACGACTTTATAGGCGAATTACATGGTATTGCATTGGCTTATGGCAGACGTTCGGGACATCACTCATATGGAGATTTAAAAATTGGAGCAAGAGTTATTCAATTAAAACCAAACACTTATGAGTTTTATACCTGGATTTCTACTCCTCCGCAAAAGGAGTTTATGTATTCTTTCCCTGAAGAAAACAATACAATCAATAAATCTAAGTTATTGCCATCGATTAAACCAACTGGTAAATTAAAGCAAGGTATTACATATCAATACTTTGAAGGAAACATTGATTCTACAACCAAAATCAAGGATTTAAAATCTTTATCAAAGGGAACTCTTACCAATTTTAGCCTTGCTCCTGCAAAAACAAAAGATCATTTTGCATTTGAGTTTAATGGTTATATAAAAATTCCAACTGATGGAATATATACATTTTATGTGAATTCTGATGATGGTTGCGTACTTTATATTGATGATAACATAATTGTTAATAACGATGGAGGACACAGCGCTAAAATCAAAGAAAATCAAATTGGCTTGAAAAAGGGATTTCACAAGTTCAAAACCCTTTATTTTGAAGATTATATGGGAGAAGTGTTAGAAATAGGAATCAAGGGGCCAACAATAAAAAAAGATAAAATTTCGGATGATATGTTATATACTAATTGATTTATTATAATCTTTAATTTAGCATTAGATAAACTAAATATGACAAAAAAAGCTGCTTAAAGATTTTAAGCAGCTTTTTTATATTTAAATATATTGTTCTATTTCTTAAGTCCTATACTTAATTCGTTTAACTGTTCCAAAGAAACTGGAGAAGGCGAATCAATCATTACATCTCTACCTGAATTATTTTTAGGAAACGCAATAACATCACGAATAGATTCAATACCAGCAAATAAAGACACTAATCTATCGAATCCAAATGCAACACCACCATGTGGAGGAGCACCATATTTAAATGCATTCATCAAGAAACCAAACTGATTTTCAGCTTCTTCTTCTGTAAATCCAAGCAATCTAAACATTTTGTGTTGCAAATCATCATTATGAATTCTAATTGAACCACCACCAATTTCAACACCATTTATTACTAAATCATAAGCATTAGCTCTTACATTTCCCGGATCACTTTCAAGTAATTCCATATCTTCTTTTTTAGGCGATGTAAATGGATGATGCATAGCATGATATCGTTCTGTTTCTTCATCCCATTCTAACAATGGAAAATCTACAACCCATAGTGGAGCAAATTTATTTTTATCTCTTAATCCTAAACGATTCCCCATTTCTAAGCGAAGTTCGCATAACGCATTCTGAGTTTTAGCCTTATCTCCTGCTAATATCAAAAATAAATCGCCTGGTTTAGCATTAAAAGCTTCAGCCCATTTAGAAAAATCATCTTCACCAAAGAATTTATCTACAGATGACTTAAAAGTTCCATCAGTATTATATTTAACGTATACTAATCCTTGAGCTCCTATTTGAGGTTTCCTTACAAAATCAGTTAGTTTATCCAATTCCTTTCTGGTAAATCCAGCACAACCTTCTGCACAAATTCCTCCTACATACTCTGCACTTTCAAAAACTTTAAACCCACAATCCACAAGCATATCCTTCATCTCCACAAACTTCATTTCAAAGCGTATATCAGGCTTATCCGAACCATAATATTTCATCGCTTCGGAATAAGGCATTTGAGGAAAATCATAATCAAACTCAACATCCTTAATTACTTTAAACAAATGTTTGGTCATTCCTTCAAAAGTTGATAACACATCCTGTTGCTCAACAAAAGCCATTTCGCAGTCTATTTGAGTAAACTCAGGTTGTCTATCAGCTCTTAAATCCTCATCTCGAAAACATTTTACTATTTGAAAATACCTATCGAAACCTGCCACCATCAACAATTGCTTAAATACCTGTGGAGACTGTGGTAAAGCATAAAACTCCCCAAGATTCATTCGAGATGGTACAATAAAATCACGCGCTCCTTCTGGTGTTGATTTTATTAATACAGGTGTTTCTGTTTCAATAAAGTTTTGTTGATTTAGGTAGTTGCGCACCTCAAAACCAAGTTTATGACGTAATTCAAGATTTTTACGAACTGGATTTCTACGTAAATCAAGATAGCGGTATTTCATTCTTAATTCATCCCCACCATCTGTTTCATCTTCAATTGTAAATGGAGGTAACTCTGATGGGTTAAGTAAAACAAAATTATCAACTAAAATCTCAATATCCCCAGTGGGCATCTTATCATTTTTGTTACTTCTTTCTGCAACTTTACCTGTTACCTGAATCACATATTCGCGTCCAAGCTTACGAGCTTCTTCACTTAAATCTTTTTTGGATTCAATATCCAAAACAAGCTGGGTAATACCAAACCTATCCCTTAAATCAATAAAGGTCATACCACCTAGATTACGGATTTTCTGAACCCATCCACTTAATTTTACTTCTTGATTAACATCTGTAAGCCTAAGCTCACCACAAGTATGTGATCTATACATTCTGTTAGTATTTAATATTCAGTTTGATTTATGCGCACTAACGATAATTTATTATTTTCGTCGTCATTCAGCACATTAGTATATCGACATGCGAAAATATAAAGAAATTAAATAAAAGTACAGATATAGATATATTTAAAATTGAAAGATGACTAAAATCAATTTCTCAGATGAGTATTTTATGCAGCAGGCATTAAATGAAGCTAAAATTGCTGCTCAAAAGGATGAGATACCTGTTGGTGCAATTGTAGTATGTAATAAGCAAATTATTTCGAGAGCACACAATCTTACAGAAACCCTCAATGACGTAACAGCTCATGCAGAAATGTTAGCCATTACAGCAGCAACAGAATATCTTGGAGGAAAATATCTTAATGAATGTACTTTATATGTTACTCTTGAACCATGTGTTATGTGCGCAGGTGCTTTAATGTGGTCTCAAATAGGGAAAATTGCTTTTGGAGCCAAGGATGAAAAAAGAGGCTTTTCTCGACATACACCCCCTATAAAACATCCGAAAACAGAAATAAAAAGCAATATTTTAGATCAAGAGTGCTCCGAAATAGTAAAAAACTTCTTCAAAACTAAAAGATAACTTTTAAACCTTTTTCTTTTTTATTAGTTTTACAGGTATGAATTTTGAAGATGTTTATACCGAGTTAAAGAAGTGTGGCACTGAACAAAACAGAAAAGTTTATAAGCGACACGGAGCCAAAGGCGATTTGTTTGGAGTTAGCTTTGCCGATTTAAAAAGAATAAAAAAAGAAATAGTATCCATTGATGGCAAAAAAGGCATGGATCAAAAAATTGCCAGAGAACTTTGGAATACAAGAAATATTGATGCCCGTATTTTAGCTTGCATGATAGCAAATCCTGCAACTATAAATCGTAACGAAGCAAACAAATGGGTTTCTGTTATCAACTACTATGTATTGGCTGATTATTTTGCAGAACTAATTGCGCAAACACGCTTTGGACTAGATATTATGTACCTATGGATTCAATCTCCTGATGAATATATTAAAAGAGTTGGATTTAGCATTTTGAATTATTTTGCTCGTAATGATGAGTCGAGAAGTGATTTGTTTTTTATTGGCTTTATACAAAAGATAAAAAATGAAATTCAAACTTCGCCCAATAGAGCCAGAGAAGGAATGAATAATTGCCTTATTGCCATTGGTGGTCGTACTGAAGCTTTAAAAAATAAAGTTTTAGAAGTAGCTGATACCATTGGCCCCGTAGAAATTGATCATGGTGAAACTTCGTGCAAAACTTTTATTATTAAAGATTACGTCCAAAAAATATGGGATAGGAAATAAATATTAACCTATCAAAATAATATCCTAAAAAAGGGGATGATTTTAATAAACATCCCCTTTTTTTTATTGAACCTATAAGATTATCCTATTCAGGTATAATCACCTTACATGTATACTTTCCTTTATTTTGGTTCGACACAACTACTAAATAAATTCCTTGTGCAAACTCTTCAGTAATTTTGTGCTTACCACTTTGCTTATATTCCGAACTATGATAGAGTTTTCCTGATACATCTGTAACTTGAATTTGAATTGTTCCAACTTCTCCTTCTTGTATCAAGTTTTCTACTATTGTTAATTCACCATTACTATAGTAAGCATAAACATCTATATTATTTTCGCTTTTTATACTTTCTGAAACATCGGTTGTTATTGGCGATTCAAATACTATTTCAAATCGCTCATTTACTGTTCCGGCTTCGGCCATAAATTCATAAATAGGTTCCTCTCTCAGGTTTATCTTTTCTCCTGTAGAGTGATCAAATAAATATACTGGTACTCCTGGTTGGAAATCCTTAATATTTGTAAATCGCAAGGTGGAAACTCCCACTCCTTTTGATCCGAGTTTATATCCAATTGGCACTGATACCACGTTTTCAACTTCTGGTAGTAAGTTTATAGCTACATTTTTTGATCCCTTCAGTGAGTATACATTAGGTACAACACCATTATTTTCCATACGTTTTTCGGTGTCGTTTTGAGTCATATCAAATGACCCTAAGCTCCTGAATACTATGGCAGACTGATCAGTTGTAATACCATTATTCATCTCGAACCTAATTACATCATCTCTCATATCGGACCCTGAAACTTTTAATGCAACACCTGAAGTGTGAATCTTAGTAGATGCGTTAACCTCAAAATCAAAATTCCCTGATTGATTATAAACATAGAAAGCCTGGCCGGGAGCGACATATTGCGAACCGCCATTAACTCCCTCATTACTGGCCATATTATATGCTGCATAACCCCTGATATCTCCTGGCAATGTAGTACGGGTATATACAGTTAACAACGCTGTTCCAAAGTTCCATTGACCTATATCCGATAGATCAAGATAGCTCGGGAAAGGATTAGCTAATAAATTAAAACCCCAACCTATACTCCTTGTATATTGCGCATTATTATTTAAACTTCCAATGTGAGTAACTGTGGTTTGCTCATTGAACTTAACCGCATAACCTTCTAATGGTTTACCTGTAAAATCATAGGCTGTTTTCGAGATATTAGTCCAACGCCCTGTATACCTGTACAATTTATAATCGTTTGATCCACCCACAATGTTATCATAACTTGAGATCACAGGATTTGAAATTGAGTGACCAATATACCAGTATCGGTTTGCATCGTATGTCCACTCAAACTTAACATTTCCGCTAGTGGTACCATTTACTATGAACGAGGTAGGCAAGCTATTGCTATTTTGAATCACCAAACCATTGTCATCATTCGTTACAAGGTCTCCATTTACTGTAAATCTGGAACCTGGCATTAAGGTTAATGTTGCTCCCGATTCAATAGTTAAATTGTTTGCCTGTGCAACTGCTGAACTTTTAGATGGATCAACAATTGGCTGTGGAGTTGAACTAGTTATTGTTATGTCTGTTCCTGCTGCAGGAACTGTACCTGAAGCCCAGTTTGCTGGATTAAACCAGTTGGTTTCATCACCACCTGCAACCCCAGTCCAATCAAACATAGGTACTGATATTGATCCAAAAGTAAATACATTTCCATCAAACCCAGAACCTGACACTTCATTAAATGTAATGGTAGATGCTGATGAAACACTCCCGGAAGAACTTGTTCCCGTTAAACCAGTGATGCTAATTTCTTGCCAAGAGTCAGGACTTAAGTTAGCCCATTGAACAGCCCTAAAGTCGCTATCTGGTGTAACACCACTTTGACTATCCCAAGTTAAAGTAACTTTAGCTTTTGATCCATTACTTGGAGCTTCTACTGTCCAATACTCATTTTTACTAACATAATCCAAATCTCCTGCTGGATCAAAAATATCTGAATCGTAACCGGCTGAGGTTGGATTTGAATTATTGTATGTTACTTTCCAATCTTGCGCTCCACTGGTTTGAGTTGCAAAAACTTTAATTTTACCAAATCGATTTGCATCTCCAATTGGAAATTCAAATGTTCCTCCATTATTTATTTTCTTAATCATGCTGCCTTGAACATAAGAAGACTCACTTCCTCCAACAACAGCACTCTCGTTACTTGAAATTATACGAAAATCTTCTCCAAAAGAATTATTAATAATACCACTAGTTAAGGTCAATACATTATCTACATCAATTCCTGTATTTACATTTATATTGCCCGATTTGTTGATAACTAAGTTATTAAATGAGTTAGTATTAGTAAACTCACCTGGTCCATTAGCATACTGAATTCCTGAACCATTGAATGTTACTGTAGAATTTCCCGTTCCTGAATCAAAAGTTCCAGATAAGAAATCAATATCTCCTTTGAGATATAAATCCCTATCATGCTCGTTTATTGCATCTACTCCATCAATAGTTAAATCTCCCAAAATAGTTAAATCAAGATTAGGAAATCTACGCTCTCCTGATCCACTTAATACAAGGTTATTCAAACTATTAATATCACTTAAAAAGTCGTAGTTGGTAGTTCCTGTATATTCAAGTGTTCCTCCCGTTACTACAAAAAACTCATTAAAAACACCAGCAGGCAAACTACCTTGATCAGATAACTTTAATGTACCTGAACCACTTACATTACCCACTCTATGCCCAAATGTAGAACCAATATTTAAAGTACCACCAGAATTTATCGTAGTTCTATATACCGATAAGAAATTTGATGGTACATCAACAACATGAGAAATGTAAACCATCGAACCCCTAGGTCCTCCTGCAGGTACTGTTCCGCCAGATGTTGGATATGTATCCCAGATGGTTTCGTCTGTCCAATTACCATCCGTTATGGTTATATACCCAGGAACCTGATCTGGAATTGCAGCATCTAATCCAGCAGTATAAGCTCCGCTAATACCTGCATCATTAGTTCCTAAAAAGTCAAATACTAACTCATTTGCAACTTCATCAACAACAGCTGCACCTGAAAACTTATTCCAATCACCTGTTCCATCAGATAATAAACGTGCAGTATAGTAATCCGTAATATCATTTGGAGCATCTACTAACGCATCTGCCGCTTCGTATTTTAAACGCACTTCTGATTCAAAGCCCGAAATTCCTGAAGCACTTAATTCCCAATGATACTGTAACACATTATCCTGATCAACTACACTTGGGTGATATTCATTAGCAGGCTTTACTGTTAAACTTCCTGAATTGTTATCATTATTAGTAATAGCAACAGATACAGGTGTATACTTACCTCCAGACCCCATAGGGAAAGTAAAGTTATAAACTGCATCCACTCCGCTGGTTACTTGTGGAAAGACTTTAGTAACACCATTATCAGTAAACGAGATATTGTTTTGAATCATATTTGTATTTGAGAAATCATCTACTCCATGTTCAACAATACAATCCTCGGTTAGTAACAACATGTTCTTGTCGATATTAAATATACCTGCTTCAAGGCGTAACTTATTATTGATAGTAAATTCATTTCCCAATGGTACATCTACTCCAGCAGTATTGTTAATGGTTAACATACCCAATACTCCACCTCCGGATAATTCCTGACCTGAAGAACCATTAAGTATCAACCCATTTCCTGCTCCTCCATATACATGTGTACCTGCAAACGTACAATAGCCTTGAACATAAACATTGTTACTATTATCATTTAAAGTTCCATCTTGAAAATCAAGAATATTTTCAACTGTTATTTCAGTATCGCCTACATGTAATGACAACTCATTGGTTCCGGACTTTGTTAAATTGTAAAAAGTAACATCACCAGTTATAATTTGGTTAGATGCTCCCGTTAAAGTTGTAGTATTATTACCGTGACTAAATCCTCCACTCATTGTAAAATCACCACCTATTGATAAACTCTGTCCGTTAGCATTAAATGTTGCATTACTTTCAATATTAAAATCTCCTTCTACAATTAGAGGTACAGTCCACTGCTTAACATTTAAGTTGGCATCATTTACTAAGAGTAAATTCTTTAATGCTACCGTTGAATAGATTCCAATCTCGTTAATTCCTGATGATTGTACTGGGTCGAAAGTTAAAGTAGTTCCACTTGCTACTGAGCTTGTTTCAGGGTTTAAGTATACAGATGCAATTGACGGACTACTTTGTCCATTAGCTATCTGCAATGTACCTCCTGTGTGTTCAAAGTGACTTCCAGTACCAAGTACTTCTAGTACACCCCTATCATTTTCTGGTGCACTATATTCTCCAACAATCACCGTTCCTCCTGATTGGTTATAGGTTAATACTCCATCATCCGTTAGTAAAGCCCTTCTTATTTGAGAACCAACAGTAAGAGTTCCTGATGTAATTTCTATTTCGGCACTTCCTGAAGCAGAATACTCAATAGGATTATTTCCTCCACTCATATCAACCTCACCACCTGAAATTAACAATTTACCATCTAATGAAATACCAGAATTTCCAGAAGCAGTAACTGTTCCTTGTGTAACTTCTAATGCTCCACTTGATGGAATTGAGAAATAATCATCTCCCGTTGTTAAGTTGATATCTATATTGCTATTATTTAAAATAAGAGTTCCGTTTTGTATCTCAACAGCCTTGTCTTCTCCCACTCCTGATGTTACACCATTTACAGTAACTTCACTATCAAAACTAAAACTATTGCTTGTACCATCTCCTTTATTAACTACTAATCTATATAACGAAGGAATATCTCCAGCCGTTCTAGTATAAGTATTACTTCCTTCACCTGCTAATTCAAGTATTACATTATTATCTGATGCACCATTGCCATTATATAAATCAAATACACCCGGATCATCTTGCGATATGTCTCCATTAACAATTAATCGATGCTCTAAGCCACTTGCTGTAGTGTTTAACACACTCAGATTTGTTGTTCCTGAAGAACCATTAAATAGAAGGTCATTTGTTTCAATAATACGAGCATTTTGATCATTAAACTGAATGTTTCCTCCAAGATAACCTCCTATGCGTAACTGACCTTTTACCTCTATATCTCCGTTAGCTCCATTATTGGTTCTAAGTGTGGTACTTCCATCTACTTTCATATTATTATTAACAATAATATCCGTTTGAAAAATAGCTATCTTATTGCTATTACCACCTTCAATCCTAAGACTTGGAAATTGATTTGTTGGTGGTGTAATATTATAAGTCCCATTAGCATCTAAATAATAGCCATAGGTAAAATTATTGTTCGTATAAAAATCTCCAAAGTCCCCGGTAATGGAAGGATTATCACTACTTTGAAGTCGTTGCATAAACGTTCCACCAGTTCCACTAATTTTTGAGAATGAAATAGTTGCATTCCTCATCAAAACTAACCTACATCCATTACCGTGTGGATTATCATAAACAACTTCTGCAACATCAACTGTTCTTCCATCTCTAATTGTAATAGAATGTTGTTGTGTTGCCGAACCAGTACCTCCATATCCAATTACCGCTACATCTCCCGATTGTGGCCATGTTCCGGCAGCTGGTCTTGCACTATTATCTGTACTACCATCATGAGCCACTGTAGACCAATTATTTCCATCTTCCCAATATCTATTATACCAACCAAATGAAGAAATTCTACTATAATAAATAGTTGGAGCTCCCACAAACCTATTGTTATCACCGGCTGAAAAGTTTGCTATTTCTAAAGTAATACGCCCTCCGCTACCATCATCATAAGTAATACTATTATTACTATTATCCACATTACTTTGGTCGTTTATATAAGATCTTGTATATGGAGTTTCTCCCAATACTTTTCCAGGATAGTAATTAGATTCTGTACCAACAACATCTGCATCGTCATACTCAAATCTATACTTTATAGTTGGCAAAGTTGCAAATCTCTCGTGCCTCACTCTCCAGTAATAATTTAAGAGGTCACCCCCAGACAAATCGGTAGTTTGTAATTCTCCCTGAACCGGGTTTATCTGAACATAACCACCTCCTGTAGGCACATCTCCTATATGAATCTCAGCTGGAGTATATTTACTACTAACTCCAATTGGAAATCCAAATGCAGTATTATCTGCTGTTCCTTCAGGAATCAATATTGACACACCACCATCTGACGCATTTCCCGCCGTATAAAACATTTGCTCATTTACATCTCCATCACTAATGTCAAAGTTGTTTTCAGTTAATTCGTCATGCAGATAATCAACTTTTAGGTTATATGTTCCCAGATTAAAGCTACCATGGAAATAAGAAATACGTTTAATATACACATCACTTGAAAATGCAATATTGTCTGTTGGATCTGCTGGGTTAACTTTAATATTTCCAAATACAGCTCCCTCCTCTGTTGTTATATTCAGATTAGCATCTTTAAGCATAACCATAGCATATAAATGGGTAGTACCTGGAATATACTCTCCACATTGACCATTTGCTTTTACTGTTAATGGCCCAAATAAACGAATGGAATGTTCTCCTTGATTAAACAAACCGCTTTCTATGGTAAAGTTATTTACTACCTGAAACAATTTACATCTATGATGAGCATAACCATTATCTTCCTGGTACTGAGCTGTTTTTTCAACATCCCCTGTTAAGGTTAAAGATTTACCTGATGGCTTATCAATTACGAGGTTATGAAAATATAACTCATAACCATTGTCCGGAGTCGAAAAACCAATATATAAAGTTCCATTCTCTGTACCATTAAAAGTTGTAGTGTTAGTCTCAGATGAACTATATAAATATCCGTAATTATTAGTGCCTACTTGCGCTGCATTTTCATTAATCGACATGTTTCTTCCAACTGAAACATTATTTCCGTTATGGTCAAAAAAAGTATTGGCATTAATGGTTAAATCATTTAATACTGCTAGTTCATTTTGAAGGTCAATTGTTGTAGTACCACTAGAATTTAATCGTTCGACACTAAAATTATAAATTGGAGCAGTTGTGTTCACAATTGGTGATGAACCTCCATTTTGCTTAACAATTACTGTTCCTCCTGTTACATTGTAATTTCCTTCTTTTGATCCTATTAGGAAGTCTCCTGTTTGAATTTCGATAGTACCTCCAGACATATTAAATACAGCCTCTGTATTACTCAGGTCAAAATCATCTCCTCCATTTTTGGTTAGATGTCCACCTGTTTGCCTATATGTTACTGTTCCACTTCCAACCTGGTATAACTTTTCTACATTAACTACACCTCCATTAATTTCTGCTATTGGATTGGCCGAATCCCAGAATACGAATCCGTAGCTATTATCAGTATCAAAAACTCCACCATCTATTCGAAAACCACCTAATAACGTCAATGCACTATTGCTACCACTTGAGCTTACTCCTACTGCTGTATAAGTATCTGAAGATGTAAATCCTGGTACTTCATCCGAATTTCTTGCTGTTGAATAAACTTCGACATCATCTCCTGCAATCCAAAGTTTTGCACTGTAACCTATAGTATAATCTCCATTACCTCCACCTAAAGATCCTTCAGATAAAGAAGGAATATAAACACTTCCTGTAAGCTTTAAAGTTCCATGATAAATCCAAAGTGCTTTCCTTACCTCCGGATCTGCACTAGAAAATGGCGACGAAGTATTTCTACCATAGTTATTAGGACCAAACAACCTAAAATAACTGGTATCATCAGCATATACTTCCAATATATATGTTCTATCCGAACCTTTATCTATAACTAAATTGTATAAATCTGTAGTATTATAGCAATAAAATGTATTATCTGATGCTCCGGTAAAACGTAAAGTTGCAGCTCCATTACTAGCAAATTGATTGTATGTTGGAGCATTTAAATTAGTTAGCCTTACTGTACCCCGGTTGATAAAATTACCTCCTACATAAAATTGGTGAAAGATACTATGATACTGCCCACTTGAAGGCATCGTTCCAGGTATCGAATAGGAACCAATAGTATTTCCTGTTCCTACAGAAATGTTACCATCTGTTTGCACATCAACGCTTCCATTAACAGTTAAACTCAAAATAGTTGTAGCTGAATTATCATTGATCTTTAATCCTCCATTTTGAATCTTTAAATCTCCATTAATCGTGAGATCATTTAATAATGTTAAAATGTTTGAAGTATTGCTTAAATTAATCTCTACATCAAAAAATTGCCTTGCATTTGTAATGCTATAACTTCCTCCATTAAACTCAACTGTTCCCTCTCCTAAACCTTCTGAGATAAAATGGGTAGCATCTCCAGAGGGAAAATTATCTGCTTGCATTAGAATACGACCATCTCCATTTATTGTAGTAAATGAATGACCACTTGTAGTTCCTAATGCTAAACGACCTTCAACAGTTAAACGGGCACAACTTATATTGTCAATATCTACTGTAATTGTTTTACCATTTTTTACTACAACATTATCACTTTCTAAATTAGGGTATTGTGAAGATGGGTTATTAGGTAATGATCCAGATGGATCTAATGTCCAAACATCAGTATCCGTCCAATCTCCTGAGGTCAATGTATACCAGGTTAAACCTGGCTTTCCTATTACCGGACTGTCCGTTGCATCTGTTGTTCCTAAGGTATAGTAACCATTAACTAAATCGGCGTTAGAAACAGAAAAGCTTACTTGATCATTCTCCCCATATGCAACGGTAGCGGATACTGTTGAATAGTTTCCGCTTGTTATTGATCTGTATAGAAGAACATAGTTGCTAATATCAGCAGGATAATCCCCACTAATACCTTCGGGTAAATCAAAAATCAGGTTAACATCTAGGCTCCCTGTTTTTTCAATATACCAATCCCTAGCCCACCTTTCTTCTGTGCCTCCAGGCAAGTCGGCGGTAGAAGGTGTATCATTAGAAGTACCATTGTGCGCAAAAAATATAAAATCTCCGTTGTCTAAAGCACCATTTTCATTTACATAAAAGCCGGCACTAGATGCTGAAGTATAGCTATCTCCAGAATCTTGACCAATTGCTGTTATATCACTTTGGTAGTTAGAATTTGTATATAAATTTGAAGATGATAAGGTAAGCCCGTATTTGTTAGCCAAGTAATTATCAATAATAACTCTTTGCGCATTATTAATAACTCCCTTGTAAATTATAATCTCTGCTATCTGACCTCTTCCCCAATATGTATTCCCCATTTTACCAATTGTAGGACTTGCCCATTGAGATAAAGTATTAGTATTAGTTGAACTATTTAAAAGAGATCCATTTTCGTATAAAGTTCTTGATGGACTAGCTGAAGAATTTAAACCCATGTAATAAATAGATGGTTGATTTACCGATCCACTTGAAGTACCATTAACATCGTTACCCCAAAATCCAAAAGCAAAAGTTGTGTTGTTTCTCCAACCTACATGAAGATTACCTCCAGATGGCCCTCCCGGATTCCCACCCATTAACCAGTTGCCACTGGTATTAGGCTTGCCTACAACCATTATACAGGCAAAATCATCACCTACAATACCGTTAGCACTTGTTCCTAAATTTGAAGCAAGAGACATGAATTGTGTACTCCCATCAAACTGTACTAATGATTTGTTGTTTATATTGGCATAGTTTTGAACAAATATAGGATATTGACCTACACTAGCCGTAGCATCGTTCCCATTTCCTGATAAGTCTGCCCAGGTAGTAACATCACTACCATCAGTTAAACTTAAACTTGATGCATCCAACCATAAAATATTTCTGGGCTGACCATTACTTCCATCGCTATTTCCTATACCTGCAGGTACAGTTTGAGAATAAGCTATTCCTGACAATGTCAAAAGAATTGCTAACACACATACTCTACTTATCATATCAATATTTTTAATTTCCCCAATATTCTACTTAAAATTAGACCTACTTGTATTAAAAGTCTATTTAAGGCAAAGAATTACTAATTTATACGACTAATTAATTAAAGGTTACTACTTTATTAACAATACTTGATTATCTATGATGAATTAATTAATAACTTTGATTAGAGAATCATATCATTTTATAGATGAATGTCAAATATAACTAAAATACCCAGCAATAGTTATCTCGAATATCATTTCTAAAACCTTCTATTTCAATCTTAAATAATGTTTATTTTCTTTAAGAGAACAACGACTCTTATCACCATTGTCTTATTAAGTTTTTAATCTACTGACTCTAAATAAAAAATGGGGATAACCTAAAATGACTCATCCCCATTCTTTTTATCTGTGATTGTTAATCTTTTACAACTACTTTATAAGTATATCTTCCCTTATTTAACTCGGTTACAACTACCATGTAAATACCTTTTGTAAATGATTCTGCAATAATATGTTTACCACTGTACTTATAATCGGAACTATGGAATACTTTTCCAGCTGCATCAGTAACCATTATATTAATGCTTCCCGGCTCACCTTCTTCCAACAAGTTCTCTACCACAGTTATTCCTCCTGAATGAGCATATGCATAAACATCTATTCCATCTTTTCCTTTTATTCTTTCTGAAACATCTGTCGAGATTGGCGCTTCAAATACAATCTCAAAACGCTCATTTACGGTTCCTGCTTCTGCCATAAATTCATAAACAGGCTCCTCTCTTAGGTTTACTTGCCCACCTGTTAAATGATCGGTTAAGTATACTGGTATTCCTGGCTGGAAATCCTGAATATTGGTAAATCGCAAAGTAGAAACTCCTGAACCTTTTGATCCTAATTTATAACCCAATTGTACCGACTCCACATTTTCCACTTCTGGCAATAAGTTAATGGCTATATTTTTAGACCCTTTTAATGAATAAACATTAGGTACCACTTCATTATTCTCCATACGCTTCTCTGTATCGTTTTGTGTCATTTCAAATACCCCAGGGCTCCTAAATACAATGACTGACTGATCTGTAGTGATTCCATTGTTCATCTCAAAACGAATTACATCATCTTTGACCCTGGCACCTCCTGTCGATTTCAACTCCACTCCAGAAGTGTGGATTTTCGTTGTGGCATTTACTTCAAAATCGAAATTACCTGATTGGTTATAAACATAGAAGGCCTGCCCAGGGGCTACATATTGCGTACCTCCGTTTACTCCTTCACCACTGACCATGTTATATGCCGAATACCCCCTAATATCTCCTGGTAATGTAGTACGGGTGTATACGGTTAACAGCGCTGTTCCAAAATTCCATTGTCCTATATCTGATAGGTCAAGATAACTTGGGAATGGATTGGCCATTAAGTTAAAGCCCCACCCTATACTCCTGGTATATTGCGCGTTATTATTTAAGCTTCCTACATGCGTAACAGTAGTTTGATCATTGAACTTAACTGCATAACCTTCTAATGGTTTGCCTGTAAAGTCATAGGCTGTTTTAGAGATATTAGTCCAACGTCCTGTATACCTGTATAATTTATAATTATTTGACCCACCTACTAAATCATCGTAGCTTGATATTACCGGATTTGAAATTGAATGACCAATATACCAGTAACGGCCTGCATCGTAAATCCACTCAAATTTAACATTTCCTGTTGTGCTCCCATTTACAATAAATGAAGCAGGCAAGCTATTCGTATTTTGGATCACCAAGCCATTGTCATCATTGGTTACAAGATCCCCGTTTACGGTAAACTGAGAACCTGGCATGATTGTCAGGGTTGCCCCTGCATCAACTGTAAGATTGTTCACCTGGGTTACCCCACTGGCTTTTGCTGGGTCAATAATTGGGTTATTCGATGCCGAATTGATTGTGATATCAGATGCCCCAGAAGGAAGTACCCCACCTGCCCAGTTGGTGGTCAAGAACCAATCGGAACTGTTCCCCAACCATGTATAGGCTGGTACCGAAATAGTTCCAAAGGTTAGGTAATGGTTAGTATTACCTGTTGCATAACCAAAGCTTAAATCGGATTGTAAATCAGCAGTACCGCTACTTGATGTTCCCGTGGTTGTACCAATACTCAATTCCGACCAAGCATCGGTGGCTAAATCTGTCCACCTCACAACCCTGAAGTTGCCATCCAAGGTTACTCCACTGCTGGCATCCCAGCGCAACTCTAAATTGGCTGTTTCTCCTGATGATGGAGCCTGTACCCTCCAGTATTCGTTATGGTTTACGTATTCTACATCTCCAGTATAGCTATCTACATCAAAACCGCCACCTGTTGGGTTGCTGTTGGTATATTCAGCTTCCCACATCCCGGTAGAACTTACATTGCTAACTAATACATTTCCGTATCTTCCACTATTTCCTACAGGGAAATCAAATCGATCACCGGCCAGGATATTTTTTCTAACAGGCCCATCAATATATGAACTGTTTGAAGCTCCTGTTACACAACTGTTGGATGAATTAGTCAGTGTCAACGTATTGCTCGATGAATTAATGATACCTGATGATAAGGTTAAATCCCCTTCAATTTCTATATCAGCACCCAACTTTAAACCTGCACTATTGTTTAGTTCAATGTTATAAAACGAACTAGAGTTTGATTCAGTAAATCCTTTAGATCCCTTAATTTGCTGCAATGTAGTACCATTAAAGTTTATCGTACTATTAACTCCTGTTTTTGATGTATAAGTTCCACTGTTAAACTCCAAATCCTTACTGATATTTAACTTTTGGCTATATTCATTAATTACTTCAGGATTATTTATTCCATCCCCAATTACGAAATCACCATATACTTGAAGTTCAACATTGGGCATCCTTCTAATACCAGCACCACTTATCACAACCGTGTTAACTGAAGAAATTGAACTAAGAATATCATAATCTTCACTTCCGTCTAATACACCTGTGTAGCCATATTCTATCCTTCCACTATCAGCTGTAAAAAAGCCATCATAGTCTCCTGCAGGTAAATCTCCTCGCTCTAGATATAATGTACCTGTTCCAAATACATTACCCAATCTATGTCCAAACGTATCGTTAATTTTAAGCTTACCTCCATCATCAATTTGAGTTTCGTAAGATACTTTATAGTTTGCATCCATTTCTAATTCGTGCCTTATCAATACTCTTGCGCCACGCGGCCCACCAACAATATTTGGTAACCAAGTAGATGCTTCACTCCAGTCTCCATCATTTTGCGTAATATATTGGGCAACTTGATCTGGAATAGCATCATCAATACCAGCTGTATAGTCACCATCTATTTGGTCGTCTCCACCTAACAATGAGAATGTAAGCTCATGTGTACTTTCGTTGTAATCGTTATTAAAAGCATCACCATATTTCTCCCAAATTCCTGATGCACGGCTCCTTAATCTGGCTGTAATATAGTCAGATGGGTCATTTGATCCAGTAACTGACTCATCATCATCACATGCTTGCATTAAAACAGTTGCATCTACACCACTTGTTCCTTCCGCATCTAAAATCCAATAATATTGTAATACGTTATTGGTTTCATCCGCTCCCATTGTTCCTAATCCATCTTGCACTGTAGGCTGACACTCATTGGCCGCTTTAACTCTAATGGCACCCCCATCATTTATTGTGTTAATAGAAAATGTTACAGGAGTATATTTACCTTGTGAGCCGATTGGATAAGTATAGTTTGTTACAGAACTTATATTTGGGAAATAAATTTTTATTCCAGCATCAATAAATGATATATTGGTCTGAATCATATTAGTTTCGGAGAAAGAAGAAGCTTCTTCTATAATTGCTCCTTTTTCTATTACTAATAAATTTTGGTCAATATCAAATATACCATTGTTCATTATTAGTCTTTCTGAAATGCTTATCTGATTTCCAACCGGAACCTTAACACCATCAATATTATCAATCTTTAAAGTTGATAATGTTGGACTTCCAATTAATTGCTGTTGTTTAGATCCACAAGCTACAATTCCTTCACCTCCACTTGATATTGTATTAATATCAATACTCATATCTCCTTGCACAAACAAACTATTACCTCCATCATCAAATGAACCTTTACTTAAGTAAATATCATTCGCAACTGTAATATCATTCGCTATAGTTAACTTAGTTGACGTATTTTTATATAAATTATAAAAACTTCCAGTACCACTAACAGTAATAACTTGATCTGAAGAACCTGAAAAATAAGTATTATTATTATTGGAAGTAAATAATCCCGCATTATTAAAATCACCCTTTATCTCTAAGTTTAATCCACTTGCATCAAACTCAGCGTTGGAACTAATATTTAGATCTTCATTAATAAATAATGGCACAATACTACTTGTCAATTTTGGATTAGTTGCACTTGTATTAATAATGTTAATATTTTGGAATGCTTGCCCTCCATATATAGTAAACTTATTGCCTAAGGCTGTAGAACTTGCATTACCAAAAGTAATAGCTGTACCTTCATCTAAATTGATTGTTTCCGGATCGAAATATAAAGAAGCTATGGTAGGATTTGATCTTAAATCGTTTACTAGTGTAAAATTTCCGTTAGTATGTGTAAATGAACTTCCCGAATTTAAGATTTCAAATACACCTCTATCACTAATTCCAGCTGCATCCTGACCAATTTCAACATTACCTCCTGACTGATTGAAAGCAAGAATACCTTCTGAAGTTGTTTCCCCTCTTCTTATTTGTGATCCAACATATAAATTACCATCTGAAATTTCTATACTTGCTGTTCCCGAAGATGAATAAACTATTGGATTATCACCTCCCGACATATCCAATGTACCTCCTGATAAAACAATTGATCCGCTTAGATCAATTCCTGATCCTCCAGAAGCATTGACAACACCTTTTTTAACTTCGATAGTTGCTCCTGATGGTATATTAAAGTTATCATCTCCTGTAGTTAGATCAACATCAATATCTACATGATTAAAAACAAGCGCACCACTTTGCAAATCAATAGATTTATTTACACCAACTCCTGATGTTGGTCCAAATAAATTAACATCATTATCCAATGAAAAACTTGCATTTTCTTTAGCCACTTCAAGCCCATATAAATCCATCAATTGATTACTGGTTGTATAAGTTCCATCGTTTGTACCTGTTAATCTAAGTATCGCATTATCATGATTACCTGTACCATTATAAAGGTCAATATCACCTTCGTTTACCTGGATACTACCAGCTACCTCTAAAACATGTGTTGAAACATCCCACCAACTATTATTATCCAATACAAGAATATCATCGTCACTATTATCCATAATAATATCCCCTCCAACAGATAATGTTCTTCCAGGCCCAGAACTTGGGAATTGAATATCATCTCCATCTGAATTTATTGTAAGATCAATATTTCTTCCGACTGTAATATCTCCTTCTGCCAAATCACTTAATCGAAGAGTTGCTCCTTCCCGAACAACAAGATCTCTATTCACTTCAATATCTTCCTGAAAGATTAACACTCTACCATTTCCTGATTTTCCTTTAATATGAAGATTAGGATATTCTGAAGGAAAATTCGTTGGTAAATAAACTGCCGAATTATCACTTGTGCTTAAATCATAATCAAATTGCGAAAGTTCGTCTAATGCAAAATCACCAAAATCACCATAAATATTAGCTACTCGAGGCACTGAGTAACTTGGATTCGAACTACATGAACTACATTCAATTTCAACATTAAAAGTTCCCTGACCTTCAACTACACCAAAATTCACACTTATGCTATTGTCTGCCTCTATAGTTAACTGAGGGTTGTAAGAACTTGATCGTTGTACAACATCTCCATTTGCATTAACAACTTCATCGGCAAACACTAATGCTGCAGCACTAATATTTGTATCAATATAAAACCAGTGCGATCTTTGATTATCATCACTATTGTCTGTTGAATTATCCAATCCAAATCCAATTATTGCTATATCTCCCGCATGCGGATAAGATCCTGTATTTGTTCCTGAATAATGACCTACTGTTGACCATCTTGAAGATTGGTTCCAATTATCATTGTTGTTAAAGTCTGTATCATTGCCATTATTAACAGTAGTTGAATAATAAATGGTAGGTGCCCCAACGAATCGACTTGAAGTTCCCGCCGAGTAGTTGGCTTCTACTAAAGATATACCACCTCCTGATCCATCATCATACGTAATAATGTTATTAAACTCATCAACTCTACCCAAATCATTAATAAATGATCTTGTATAAGGATCAGTCGTTAATACACTTCCAGGATAATATCCTGATTCATATCCAACAACATCTGAATTATTATAATGAAAGTCGAATTTTACATCAGGTACCGATGTAAAACCACTCTTTTTAACACTCCAATAATAATTTAATAAATCACCTCCATGCAAATACGTTGTTTTTAATTCTCCCTGAGCCAAACTAATAGTTACATAACCATTGTCACCAAAGTTCTCAACCTCCATTTCAACAGGGGTATATTTTCCATTTACTCCAATTGGAAAGCCATAAGTACCATTTTGAGTGATTAAAATTGAAAGTCCTCCATCTGATGAGTTTCCACCGAAATAAAACATTTCTGTGTAAGCATTTCCTGAAGATATATCGTAATTATTTGTAGTTAATTCGTTATGTAAATAATCTACTTTTATATTATTTGAGCCTAAATTCAATCTTCCTTGGAAATAAGAAATCCTTTTAATATAAATATCACTTGAAAAAGTTATAATATCAGCACTATTATTAGGATTTACTTTAACATTACCAAAAACTGCCCCATCCTGACTAGTAACAGCTATTGCATCATTGAGCATTATCATGGCATTTAAATGTGTCGTTCCCTCTTCGTAAACACCACATTGCCCATTTGCTTTTACTTCTATTGGTCCATTTAAACCAATTGAATGTTCTCCCTGATTTAATATCCCACTCTCTATAGTTAGATTATTATTTATTGTTACTAATTTGGCATTTGTGTGAGAATAACCATTATCTAACTGAAATTGTGCAGTTTTTTCAGTATCCCCTGTAATAGTTAATGATTTACCTGTTGATTTACTTACCGCAAAATCATAGAATTGCTGTTCGTACCCATCATTCTCACCTGTATAACCAATATACAATTCTGCATCCTCAGTACCATTAAATGTAGTAGTATTAGTACCATAATTATATGTAGCTCCTTCCTCAATTCTAAAATCACCTCCAATTGTTACGTCTACATTATCAGTATTAAACACTGGAGAATTAGCTCCTTCAATAATCAAATCATTCAAAATTACTAAAGGTTGAGCAGGATCAATTGTCTCCGTATCATCATTAGCAGCTGTAAATGCATCAATAGAAAACGTACGTGACGAACCATTAGTATTTCTTACAATTAAGTTATACAACGGTGCACGTGTATTGATTTTATAATCCACATCATAAATCATATCAATAATTACCGTTCCACCAGTTACATTGTAATTCTCCTCTGATGAATTAATAATCAATGCAAAATCATCTCCAACACCTGAATTCCCTTGGTCTTCAATGTTCAAAGTCCCTCCTGACATTTGAAATACATTGGATTGAAATGGTAAATGAAAACTTGCATAACTATTATTACGTGATTCATTTACAATATTTACAGTACCTCCTGATTGAACATAAGCACCTAAATGATCTCCGGCTGTTCCCCAAACTGAAGTTCGTATGGCATTTATGTTATGCGTACCACCTTCGAAATTTAATTTACTTCTTCCTCTAAGAATAGTTCCTTCATTAGTAATTTCATTATATGACGAATTATCAGAACACTGCAATGTTCCATAAACAGCTACCCAACCTTCACTATCAACAGTTACAGATGCATTTGCATATAACCACAACCTTGCATCTGCATCAATCTCAAATGTATTGTCTTCAGCTAATTGTGGGATTATAATATTACTACCTAATTTTAAAGTTCCAGCTAAAAGCCTCAAAGCTTTATTTCCATCCCTATCTCCACCAATATCACTATCCCCTGTAACTGCCTCGTTATTTCGACCATACAAATTAAAGTTTGCAACAGCACTAGCTGATACATCAAGAATATATGTATCATCTGTTCCTTTATCACAAGTTAATTGATTAAAAACTGTAGCTCCATTACATAACACCTTTTGATCTTTGGTATCACTATTAAATATTACTTCTGTAGCTCCTGTATAGTCATCATTACTATAATCGGCACTTGTTCTATTGGTAAATTGTGCAGTACCATTGTTAGTGAAATCACCTTTTATTATAAACTGATGATATTGACTATGATTACCTCCCCAATATGTATATGTATTTCCCGTTCCTGTTGATATTTTCCCGGCAGATGCAATTGTAACATCTCCATTTACTGTTAAGTTTATTAGATCAGTTGATGAATTGTCGTTAATTTTTAAGTTACCACTCGTTACAGTTAAATTACCATTTATGGTATAATCATCCAATAATGTAACTGTACGACCAGCATCCATATTTATTTCTATATTATAAAACGTGTAAGCTGTATTTAATGAGTAACTGCTATTTCCATAAAAAACAACTGTACCATGATCTTCACCTTCATCAATAAATCCAGAACAATCAGTATAAGATGGAAAGTTATCAGCTGATAATAAAATTCGACCAGAACCTGAAATATCACCAAAACTGTGACCTGTTGTCGCTGCTAAGTCCAAACGACCCTCCACTTTTAATGTTGCACATTGAATATTATTAATATTCATTGTAACTGTTTTACCTCCTTTGACTACAACATTATCTGATAATTCTTTTGGATATAGATGGTTAGGATTATTAGGCAATGCTCCGGAAGGATCTAATGTCCAGGTTTCCCAATCATTCCAATCACCGCTTACTAATGTGTACAAAGTTACTCCATTATCTCCCTTTAATGGACTACTTGACTCATCTTTAGTTCCTAAAGTATAATAACCATCCAATATCTCACTTCCATTAACATCAAATGCAATTTGATCTACATCTCCTACATTTACACTTGCTATTACCTCAGAATAAGTTCCGCTTGTTCCCGATCTATATAACAAAACGTAATTATTAATATTCTGCGGATATAAGCCTCCGATAGCCTCAGGTAAATCAAACTTAATGGTTACATTTTGTGAACCTGTTTGATCAAAGTACCAATCCTTTAACCATCTTCCTTCAACTCCTGTTGGCAAATCGTTTAATGATATTGTATTTGTAATTGAAGAATTATGACCTACCAGTAAATATTCTCCATTATCTAAATTTCCATTAGAATCAATATATAAACCTCCACAATATGCAGCAAGATGATTACCATCAGATTCCTGTCCAATTCCTGCTACAGCATCAATGTAACTTGCATCATGTCCGGTGTATTTATCGTTTGAAGTAGCTTGAAACGCAATGTCATACTTTGCGCTTAAGTAGTTTTCTACTATCCTTCTTTGTGCAGTATTTAAGTTGTCTTTATAAAAAATTACTTCTGCTATATCAATATCTGCGTAGTTATTTCCACTTCCCCCTCTATAACCAAGTCTCATATCAGTTACATTGCCCAGTTGACTGCTACTAGTTGAACTTGCAATTAGAGTACCTACATCGAATAACTCTCTTGTATTCCCAATACTTGCAGCATTAAAAACACAAGAAACAAATCCAAATTCATTATTTGTATCGGTATAATATGTTGTTGCATAACAGTTATTACCCCAATGGTTTGCACCTAATGCGTATCCTCCACTATACCCCCAACCAGAATATAAATTACTATTTGCAGTTGCACTAGTTCCTCCAAATACATATTGATCTCTTGCTGTTACATCCCTTCGAGCTGCCACCCAGAAGAATGAATATGTAGAACCTTCAATACCATTTATACCTGAAGTATTAAAGTCAGAATAAAAATCAAGATATTGAGAGCTAGCTTCTTCGAACCTTACGATACCGTTACCATTAATAACATTTGAAACATAATTTGGATTCGAACTTGCAGATACCATATGGTTTTCATTGCCAGAAATATCATTCCATCCGGCTACTTCTTCTCCATCTGTCAAACCTAAGCTATTGGCATACAACCAAAGTATATTATGTGGTTGTCCGTTACTACCATCCTTATTACCAATACCTCCAGGACCATTCTGTGCACTAATCCTTGTTATAAAACAAAGAAATACTGCTAAATAGAAAAATTTCTTTTTCATGTTTTAACTTTAAAATTTAGGTCAATTCAAAAATCTATCTTTTTGACAATGTGTGTGAGAAAAAGTCAAAAATGGTTTAAAGTTGATCTTATACGGTTAGTATCAACATAGTTTCGTTATTAAAATCTTTTAACTAATTGACTGATAAATGTTATTTTATCTTTATTTGATCATAATTTTTATATAGATTTCACTTCTCAAAAAAACTTTTTTAAACAAAAAAACGAGGATGATCTCTCAATGATCACCCTCGTTTCTGTTGACTATTAATTAGTTTCTCTTATTCTTTTACAATTACTTTATAAGTATATCTCCCTTTGCTTGGTTCTGTTATAACTACTAAGTAAATACCTTTTGTAAATGATTCCGCAATAATATGTTTACCACTGTGCCTATAATCGGAACTATGGAATACTTTTCCTGCTGCATCGGTAACCATTATATTAATGCTTCCTGACTCACCTTCTTCCAACAAGTTTTCTACTACAGTTATTCCTCCTGAATGAGCATATGCATAAACATCTATTCCATCTTTTCCTTTTATTCTTTCTGAAACATCTGTCGAGATTGGCGCTTCAAATACAATCTCAAAGCGCTCATTTACGGTTCCTGCTTCAGCCATAAATTCATAAACAGACTCCTCTCTAAGGTTTACCTTCTCTCCTGTTAAATGATCGGTTAAGTATACTGGTATTCCTGGCTGGAAATCCTGAATATTGGTAAATCGCAAAGTAGAAACTCCTGAACCTTTCGATCCTAATTTATAACCCAATTGTACCGACTCTACATTTTCTACTTCTGGCAATAAGTTAATGGCTATATTTTTAGAACCCTTTAATGAATAAACATTAGGTACTACTCCATTATTCTCCATGCGCTTCTCTGTATCGTTTTGTGTCATTTCAAATACCCCAGGGTTCCTAAATACAATGACTGACTGGTCTGTAGTGATGCCATTATTCATCTCAAAACGGATTACATCATCTTTGATCCTGGCACCTCCTGTCGATTTCAACTCTACTCCAGAAGTGTGGATTTTCGTTGTTGAATTGACTTCAAAATTGAATTGACCTGATGGATTATAAACATGGAAGCATTGACCAGGAGCTACATATTGTGAACCGCCATTTACTCCTTCGCTACTGACCATGTTATATGCCGCATAACCCCTAATATCTCCTGGTAATGTAGTACGGGTGTATACGGTTAACAGTGCTGATCCAAAATTCCATTGATTTATATCCGATAGGTCTAAATAACTTGGAAATGGATTAGCTATTAAGCTCCAACCCCAATCTATTTTCCAGATGTATTGGGCATCGTTATTTAAGCTTCCTACATGCGTAATGGTAGTTTGATCATTAAACTTAACTGCATAACCTTCTAATAGTTTGCCTGTAAAGTCATAGGCTGTTTTAGAGATATCTGACCAGCCATTTACATACCTGTATAATTTATAATCGTTTGAACCGCCCAGGATATTATCATAGCTGGATATTACCGGATTTGAAATTGAGTGACCAATATACCAGTAACGGCCTGCATCGTAGGTCCACTCAAACTTAACATTTCCGTTAGTGCTACCATTTACAATAAATGAAGCGGGCAAGCTATTCGTATTTTGGATCACCAAGCCATTGTCATCATTGGTTACAAGATCTCCGTTTACGGTAAACTGAGAACCTGGCATAATGGTCAGGGTTGCCCCTGCATCAACGGTAAGATTGTTCACCTGGGTTACCCCACTGGCTTTTGCTGGGTCAATAATTGGGTTATTGGATGCTGAATTGATTGTAATATCAGATGCTCCAGAAGGAAGTACCCCACCTGCCCAGTTGGTGGTCAAGAACCAATCGGAACTGTTCCCTAACCACGTATAGGCTGGTACCGAAATAGTTCCAAAGGTTAGGTAATGGTTAGTATTACCTGTTGCATAACCAAAGCTTAAATCGGATTGTAAATCAGCAGTACCACTACTTGATGTTCCCGTGGTTGTACCAATACTCACTTCCGACCAAGCATCGGTGGCTAAATCCGTCCACCTTACTACCCTGAAGTTGCCATCCAAGGTTACTCCACTGCTGGCATCCCAGCGCAACTCTAAATTGGCTGTTTCTCCTGATGATGGGGCCTGTACCCTCCAGTATTCGTTATGGCTTACGTATTCTACATCTCCCGTAAATTCACTTACATCATAACCGCCGCCTGTTGGGTTGCTGTTGGTATATTCAGCTTCCCACGTCCCAGTGGAACTAACATTGCTCACTAATATATTTCCATATCTTCCACTATTTCCTACAGGGAAATCAAATTGGTCACCAGCCAGGATATTCTTTCTAACAGGCCCGTCAATATATGAACTGCTCGAGGTTCCCGTTACGCAACTATTGGATGAATTAGTCAGTGTCAGCGTATTGCTGGAGGATGAGTTAACAATCCCGGATGTTAAGGTCAATCCATTTGTTATTTCTAAATCATTATTTAACGTTACTCCCCCACTGTTGTTGATCTCTAGATCGTATAGGGCTCCTCCACTTGCTGCTGTTAAATCAACAGTACCGGATATCTCTTGCAGACTGGTTCCGTTAAGTGTTAATTTCCCATACCTGGAATCAAAAGTCCCTCCATTAAAGGTTATATCTTCTTTTACCGAGATGGTTCTATCAAATAAATTAACTACATCAACTGTTCCTTCAATAGTAAAGTTCCCTTCCATTTGAAGATCAAGGTTAGCAAAATTACGCGTACCTGAACCACTAATTGTTAGGCTGTTTACACCTGTAATTTCACTAAGTATATCATAGTCCTTGCTTGTTCCCGAATAGTTGATGGTACCACCTGCTGAGGAAAAGAACTCATCATAAACTCCTGATGGTAGATCTCCACTTTCCAATATTAATTCTCCTGAACCACTAACATCACCTAGTCTGTGCCCAAATGTACTTCCGGTTGAAATACTTCCGGTTGAATTGATTACCGAACGGTAAGATGAAACAAAGTTAGAAGGAATAGTAAGGGCATGATCAACATATATTACAGCTCCACGTGGTCCGGTACCTGCTGGAACTCCCACACCCGGTAAACCTGTTGCTTTTTTGTCCGGGTCATATGTAGCCCAGGTTGTTGTTGTTGTCCAAGGACCATCTGCTACAGTAATAAAAGCCTGTACTTGTATTGGCAAAGCTCCCCCGGCCGTATAATCTCCGTCAATACCGGCATCATCTGTGTTTGTAAATTTAAACTTGGATATATCGGTTGCGTTTTTATAACCCTCAAAATAATCAGTATCATATCTGTTCCATTTGATACTTCCCAACAATATCCTTCCTGTAACATATGCCGCGGTATCCCCAACTGCATCATCATCATAGGAATACATTGACACATCGGCTGTAAAACCCGAAATACCATCTGCATCCAGCGTCCAGTTGTATTGTAGAACTTCTCCCTGATCTGCAACCGGTACAGATACATGAGGCTCATCTGCTGCTTTCACCCTGATTGATCCTGTTCCTACCGCATTGGATGTAATGTCCATAACCACAGGCGTAAACTTTCCTAATGAACCAATCGGATATGTAAACGGAGTAGAAGCTCCAATTACCGGAAAGTATTTTTCGATCCCTGCATCTACAAATGAAAGGTTGGTTTGCACCATATTTGAGGTGGAATAATTTCCTCCATAAGTTGTACCTGGGTCAAACGATGCTGCAGATGAAAGGACCATTAAGTTTCGGCCAATATCAAACACACCATCCTCTAATGTTAACTGGCTTGTAATGTTTATCGCTGATGATTGGGTTGGCATTACAACTCCATTACTGTTATTTATAGTCAGCACAGCAAATGATCCTGTTCCGGAAATCTCCTGTTGGTCTGAAGTACCATTCAACACTACTCCATTACCTGATGTAGTGCTTGTGCTACCATTGTTTACCAAGTTACCTTCTATGTTAGCATAATATGTTTGGGTATTCAATGAACCTGACAGCAAATCAAAGTTATTACTGACTGTTACACCGGCCCCAAGTATTAAATCATTGCCTAAATTCATTTCTACATTCCAGAAGGTATTAGTCCCGGAACCGGAAATGGTTTGGCTTGATGATCCTGCAAAATAACATGTATTATTGGTTGATGTAAAAGTACCATTGTTAGTAAGGTTACCATTTAAAGTAACATCAAAATTCTTAGAGTCAAATGTACCTGAGCTTATGGTTAAATCTCCTTCTACTGTTATGGGCAACACATACAGCTCTGCATCTGTACCTGCTCCTGAAACAGTTATATTCTTTACATTTTTGTTGGCATAAATTCCAAAAGTATTTCCTGAGTTGATGGTAAAACCAGAACTGGCATCCAGTGTTGATGTTTCAGGGTCAAAATATAATGATGGAACAGAAGTACTTCCGTTGCTATTGGCAAAAGTAATTACATCCCCTGGTCCTTGGGTAATTGAGCTACCAGCACCTAACAATTCCAACACCCCTCTATTAGAAGCATAGTCTGCTGTGGTACTATACGTTCCTAATGTTATTGTTCCACCGCTTTGAACAAGGTCTAAAACACCTACATCCAATATATCTGACCTCCTAACCTGACTACCCACATATAATTCTCCATTGTTTGATACCTCCAGGTAGGCATCGCCTGACGAAGTGTATTCTATATAGTTGTTGTTCGTTCCACTTCCTCCGTCAAACCTTGCTACTGCTCCATTGTCTATAATTAAAATACCATCAAGCCAAATTCCTGTTCCATTACCACTTGTTTTTACTGTGGCTCCTTCTACACGCAATATAGTACCTGATGGAATTTGAAATTCTGTACCTCCTGTCGTTAAGTCAATATTTATATTTGAATTATCTAAATGACATTCTCCTGATTGTAGATCTAATGCCTTAGGGTAACCAGTATTATCACCTAATAAATTAAAATTTCCTGTAAAGTGTACTTTCTCCCCTGCTGGTTTGTCTATTTCTATGTTGTAAAAATCAACTGTTCCTGACCCTGTTCGCGAAACGGTGGCTGAATTTTCACCTATAAAGTTTAAACTGGCATATGCTGTTTCCGATAAATCGATATTACCATCCGATTGAACCAAATCTCCTTCAAGATTGATTTGATGTTCACGTGCGGAACCACCTGTGGCAACATTAAAACTTCCTGAACCCCAAAAGTGAATACTTCCCTCGATATCTAATGTCCGAGTTACGTTATTAGGTAATATGAATGATCCAGAATTTACTACAACATCACTAAGTGCAGTAATATCTCCATTTGAATAAGTACTTACATTAAAAGTTCCATCGCTGATATATAAATATTGTTTAACTAATACATCTGCATTTCCTCCTGTTTTTGTTCCCGATCCTGATATATATAGGTTGGGATAAATATCTATATCAGTTGGCAATGTGTAGCTCCCTCCATCATACTCAAATATAGAATTATTATTATTACAGAACTCAGTATGATCTCCTGTAATTAGGTTATTTCCATTATACTTTAACCTTCCATCTCCACTAATTATACTAATTTCATGATCCGAAGCTCCGCTTTCTACAATCAATGTACCATCGATCTGAACTTGAGAAGCTCTTGTTGTGTAATTTCTAATAGTTACCTCATGACCAGATTCTACTATACAATAATCAATATTAGTTGGGGCATCTGATGTCGCCGGACCACCGCTTGATTCAGACCAGGTATTTGCCTGATCAAAATATCCGCCCACTCCACGACTATACAAAGTTCTTGGAGCCGGGTTATAATTAAATAACCATCCTCCTGCTATCACGCCAAATGTAAAATCCAAAGATAGTTCACTTGCATATGGAAATCTTAAAGTGTTATTACCTATAAGCACACTATTATCATGTCCAGTCCATTCATTATTATAAAAAACCATTCCTTCCGGATATTCTACAACAAAAAGATCATAAAGATTAGGAACATTTATTGTTTCATAATGAGTAAACTCAAATCGAACATTATTTTGATCTCCATCTAAGTCACTTTGATCAACCCTCCAATAATAATCAAGCGCATAAGTTTGATTAGTTATTGTTGGGTGATAACCATTTACTGCAGCTACAGTTATTGTTCCATCAGATGATAATGCTGAACTTGCATCTACTTGCATTGGTGTATAACGAGTTATCCCATTATCATCTACACCAATTGGGAAAAACTGAATTTCAGTACCCGATGTTCCAGAGCTCACATGCAACGTAAGACCTCCATCTGATGATTCACCTTTTGTTATAAACAATCGGTTTGAATCCCATCCTGAATCTGAATAAGTAGATCCAATAATTTCAAGATTATAAATATCTAAATCAAATTCTAAATCTCTTAAAAATATTACTGTTTCAGCATCAACATCACTTAATAATTTAATTTCCGGAGAAGAACCTGTATTATTTAATTTGATATTACCAAAACTTGGATTCTGACCTACCTTACCCTTCAATGTTTGTTGAGAGCTTCCATTTAAAACTAAAGCATTAGTTCCTGTAATCTCTCCATATGCGATATATATATTTCCTGATAAATTTCTATCTGAAGTTCCAACATCTAAGATACCTTTAGAGATAGTTAAATCATCCAATGCAATTGTACCTGATTCTAGTTGAACTAAATCTGTTGTTTTATCAAAATCAATCTCAACTGCACTAAAGGTAATATTACCATTTACACTGGAATTTCCCGTACCAGTAAATTTTGTAGTGTTATTTCCAGTTGTATAGGTTCCATTATTTGTAAAATCTCCACCTATTGTTACATCATTGTTTGATGCATTTAATGTTGTGTTAGCGCTTATGGTTAAATTATTTTCTATAGTTAATCCCCTTTCCAAAATAACATTAGTCCCAGAAACATCGGCATTAATCTCTACATTATATAAAGGTGCTGTACTGGATACATAAAAATTAGCACTCGCTCCACTAACTCTTTTAAACCGAACAGTTCCACCAGTAACACTATAATTCCCTATTGCTGATTCTACCGAAAATGCTTTATCTAACCCTTCTGCTGACACATAGTTACCATCAACAATCTCAAGTGTACCACCAGACATAATAAAACCATTATCACTTCCCTTAATGTTAAATGTAGCTGAATAATCCTCCATATTTCTACCATCAAGATTACCATACATTACAACATTTCCACCCGATTGGATATAGCTATATACTCCAGTTGAACTTCCTGCACTTCTTAGGCCCGCAGCATTTACATTTCCTCCTTCAACTTGAACTACAGCATTACCATCGTCCCATACCACACATCCATGCGATTTGGTATCTAAAAGTCCATCTGTTATGCGTAATTTTCCTTTAACACTTAAGGATTGTGCACCCGTTGATCCCGTATCAACACCTACACCCTGAATACCACCTACAGAAGTCTCGGCATTTGATAATGCAGTTGAATAAACAGTTACCCCAGAACTAGCAAGCCAAAGCTGCCCGGTAGTTGGGATTACAAAATCAGAACCTCCTTCGGTTAAAGTTGGTATAAATACCGAACCCATTAGCTTTAACGTTCCATTTGCTATGTACAATGCTTTTGTATCTTCTCCTGAATCGTTATTACGACCATATAACCTAAAATTTTCCTGAGCTGAAGCACTAACTGTTGCTACATAGGTCATATCCGAACCTTTATTTATTACTAATTGATAAAGGTCAGTAGTGTTATTACAAGTAAAAGTATTATTAGATGAACCTTGCATGGTCAACACAACTATACCATTGCTTGGTGTAGAATAATATTCTGGTTGCGATTGATTAGTGAGTTGAATTGTTCCATTATTAATGATGTCCCCATTACAATTCAAACTATGAACTGCATTTCCTGTCCCAACGGTAATAGATGCCCCATTTTCAACATTTATATCACCTTCCACTGTTATTGAAGCTGCGTTTGCTGAAGAGTTATTTCCAAATTGCATATTACCACTTCGAACAGTTAAGTTCCCATTAATTTGAAGATCTTGTCTAAACCTAACTCTTTTTGATGCATTCATGTCAACTTCAACATTACAAAAAGTATAGGATGTATTAATGGCATAGTTACTACTTCCTTCAAAAACTACAGTTCCAGCACCTCTTCCTAATGTAGTAAAATTAGAATCATCCGTAGTTACACTTGGGTATCCATTTCCTTGAAGAAAAATTTTACCACTTCCTCGTAACTTATCAAAAGTATGACCCGAAGAAGTGTTTATATCTAAACTACCCTCAACCTTAACTGTACCCAAGGTGAGGTTCATTGCCGCAGGTACGGTTACAACCTTTCCTGATTTAATTACAACATTATCCGTGCCTGCATCTGGATATTCACTGGATGGATTAACTGGTATTGCCCCTGCCGGGTCTAGCGTCCAAATATCAGGATCGCTCCAATCACCGCTCGCTAGTGTGTACCATGTTGTTTGCCCCATAGCTAGGTTAGAAACAATAAAGAACAACGAAACTAACAATATCTTATACATACTAAGTATTTTACAATTAACATATTAAATATATCACAAACTAAAAAAATATTTCGACTGCAAAAATATAATTAACTATTATATAATTTATTTAATAAATGTTATTTTATTATAGACTACATTAACTTTTCCCAAATAAAAACGGGGGTGACCATTAATGGTCACCCCCGTTTTTATTTGATTATTAGTTAGTTTATACTACTCTACCACAATTACTTTACAAGTGTATCTTCCTTTGTTTGACGAAGAAACTACTACTATATAAATTCCTTGTGTAAATGACTCTGCAATAATATGTTTACCACTATGCTTATAATCGGAACTATGGAATACTTTTCCTGCTGCATCGGTAACCATTATATTAATGCTTCCCGGCTCACCTTCTTCCAACAAGTTTTCTACTACTGTTATTCCTCCTGAATGAGCATATGCATAAACATCTACTTCCTGATCGTCTTTTACTCTTTCAGCAACATCTGTTGAGATTGGCTCTTCAAATACTATCTCAAAACGCTCATTTACTGTTCCTGCTTCGGCCATAAACTCATAAACAGGTTCCTCTCTCAGGTTTATCTTCTCTCCTGTTAAATGATCGGTTAAGTATACCGGTATTCCTGACTGGAAATCCTGAATATTGGTAAATCGTAAAGTAGAAACTCCTGCAGATCCTAACTTATATCCTAGTTGTACTGACTCCACATTTACTACTTCAGGCAATAAATTAATGACTACATTTTTAGACCCTTTTAACGAATAAACATTAGGTACTACTTCATTGTTCTCCATGCGCTTTTCAGTATCGTTTTGCGTCATCTCAAATACCCCCGGGCTTCTAAAAACAATAACCGATTGGTCTGTGGTGATGCCATTGTTCATCTCAAAACGGATTACATCATCTTTGACCCTGGCATCTCCTGTCGACTTCAACTCAACTCCAGATGTGTGAATTTTTGTTGTAGAATTGACTTCAAAATCGAACTGACCTGAAGAGTTATAAACATAGAAGGCCTGGCCTGGGGCTACATATTGTGTACCACCGTTTACTCCTTCTCCACTTGTCATGTTATATGCCGCATATCCCCTGATATCTCCTGGTAATGTAGTACGGGTATATACAGTTAATAGCGCTGATCCAAAATTCCATTGATCTATATCTGATAGGTCTAGATAACTTGGGAATGGATTTGCTATTAAGCTCCAACCCCAATCTATACTCCTGGTATATTGCGTGTTGTTATTTAAGCTTCCTACATGGGTAACGGTAGTTTGTTCATTGAACTTAACGGCATAACCTTCTAATGGCTTGCCTGTAAAGTCATAGGCCGTTTTCGAGATATTGGTCCAACTTCCAGTATACCTGTATAATTTATAATCATTTGCTCCAACAACTATATTATCATAGCTGGATATCACAGGGTTTGAGATACAATGTCCAATATACCAGTAACGGCCTGCATCGTAGGTCCACTCAAACTTAACATTTCCTGTTGTGCTCCCATTTACTATAAATGAAGTAGGTGAAGTATTGCTATTTTGGATCAACAAGCCATTGTCATCATTGGTTACAAGGTCTCCGTTTACCGTAAACTGAGAACCTGGCATGATGGTTAGGGTTACACCTGCATCAATAGCAAGGTCGTTCACCTGGGTTACTCCGCTGGCTTTTGCCGGATCTATAACTGGGTTATTGGATGTTGAATTGATAGTAATATCCGATGCGCCAGAAGGTAGTACTCCACCTGCCCAGTTAGATGTAGTAAACCAATCAGAACTAGTTCCTAACCATGTATAAGATGGTATCGAAATGGTCCCAAAAGTTAGGTAATGATTCGCATCTCCTGCTGCATAACCAAAGCTTAAATCGGATTGTAAGTCAACTGTTCCGCTACTTGATGTTCCTGTCGTAGTCCCAATGGTTACTTCCGACCAAGCATCGGTGGCTAAATCTGTCCACCTCACAACCCTGAAGTTGCCATCCAAGGTAACACCACTGCTGGCATCCCAGCGTAATAACAAGTTGGCTGTATGGCCTTCTGAAGGAGACTGCACCCTCCAGTATTCGTTATGGCTTACGTATTCTACATCTCCGGTATAGCTATCTACATTATAACCATCACCCGTTGGGTTGCTATTGGTATATTCAGCCGCCCATGTCCCAGTTGAACTAACATTGCTCACTAATATATTTCCATATCTTCCACTATTTCCTACAGGGAAATCAAATTGGTCACCGGCCAATATATTCTTTATAAGTGCCCCATCTACATATGAAGTACTAGATGCACCTGTTACACAACTGTTTGAAGAGTTGGTAATGGTTAATGTATTGCTAGAGGAAGTATTGATAACTCCGGATGTTAATGTCAGTCCATTGGTAACCTCCATATCATTATTTAATGTTACACCGCCACTGTTGTTGATCTCGAAATCGTAAAGGGCTCCACCACTGGCAGCTGTAAAATTAACAGTTCCTGATATTTCCTGAAGACTACTCCCATTTAGTGTTAATTTTCCATACCTGGAATCAAAAGTACCTCCATTAAAGGTTATATCTTCTTTTACCGAGATGGTTTTATCAAATAAATTAACTACATCAACCGTTCCTTCAATAGTAAAGTTCCCTTCCATCTGAAGGTCAAGGTTAGCAAAATTACGTGTTCCCGAACCACTGATCGTCAAGCTATTTATTCCTGTTATTTCTCCAAGAATATCATAGTCCTTGCTTGTTCCGGAATAGTTGACTGTACCTCCTGTTGATGAAAAGAACTCATCATAAACTCCTGATGGTAAGTCTCCACTTTCCAGTATTAATTCTCCCGAACCACTTACATCACCTAGTCGGTGCCCAAATGTACTTCCAGTTGAAATACTTCCGGTTGAATTGATTACCGAACGGTAAGCTGAAACAAAGTTAGAAGGAACCGTAAGGGCATGATCAACATATATTACTGCCCCTCGAGGCCCTGTACCTCCTGGAACTCCTACACCTGGTGAACCTGTAACTTTTGTGTCTGGATCATATGTAGCCCAAGTAGTAGTTGTTGTCCAAGGGCCATCTGCTACAGTAATAAAAGCCTGTACCTGGTCCGGCAAAGCTCCTCCGGCAGTATAATCTCCGTCAATACCAGCATCATCTGTATTGGTAAACGTAAACTTGGATATATCTGTTGCATCGGCATAACCCTCAAAATCATCAGTTTCATATTTGTTCCAATCTATACTTCCCAGTAATATCCTTCCTGTAACATATGCTGCAGTATCCCCAACTGCATCATCATCATAGGAATACATCGACACATCGGCTGTAAAACCCGAAATACCATCTGCATCCAGCGTCCAGTTATACTGCAATACTTCTCCCTGGTCTCCAACCGGTACAGATACATGGGGCTCGTCTGCTGCTTTCACCCTGATTGATCCTGTACCTACTGCATTGGATGTAATGTCCATAACCACTGGGGTATACTTTCCTAGCGAACCAATTGGATAAGTAAATGGGGTAGAGCCTCCAATTACCGGAAAGTATTTTTCGATCCCTGCATCCACAAACGAAAGGTTGGTCTGCACCATATTTGAGGTGGAATAATTTCCTCCGTAAGTTGTGCCTGGATCAAACGATGCTGTAGATGAAAGGACCATTAAGTTTCGGCCAATATCAAACACTCCGTCTTCTAACTTCAACTCAGTTGTAATGTTAATGGCTGCTGATTGTGTAGGTGTTACAACGCCATTACTGTTATCGATAGTCAGCACAGCAAAAGAACCTGTTCCGGAAATCTCCTGTTGGTCTGATGTACCATTCAACACCACACCATTGCCCGATGTGGTACTGGTACTGCCATTGTTAACCAAGTTACCTTCGATGCTGGCATCAAATGTTTGGGTATTTAATGTACCTGACAGCAAATCAAAGTTATTGCTTACTGTTACACTAGCTCCAAGTATTAAATCATTGCCTGAATTCATTTCTACATTCCAAAAGGTATTAGTCCCGGAACCGGAAATGGTTTGGCTTGATGATCCTGCAAAATAACATGTATTATTGGTTGATGTAAAAGTACCATTGTTGGTCAGGTTACCATTTAAAGTAACATCAAAATTCTTAGAGTCAAATGTACCTGAGCTTATGGTTAAATCTCCTTCTACTGTTATGGGCAACACATACAGCTCTGCATCTGTACCTGCTCCTGAAACAGTTATATTCTTTACATTTTTATTGGCATAAATTCCAAAGGTGTTTCCTGAGCTAATGGTAAATCCTGAACTGGCATCCAGTGTTGATGTTTCGGGGTCAAAATATAATGAAGGAACAGAAGTACTTCCGTTGCTATTAGAGAAGGTTATTACATCTCCTGATCCTTGAGTAATAGCGCTGCCTGTTCCTAACAGTTCTAATACCCCCCTATTAGAAGCATAGTCTGCTGTGTTACTATAGGTTCCTAATGTTATTGTTCCGCCGCTTTGAACAAGGTCTAAAACACCTACATCCAATATATCTGACCTCCTGACCTGACTACCCACATATAACTCTCCACTGTTTGATACCTCCAGATAGGCATCGCCTGACGAAGTGTATTCTATATAGTTATTGTTAGTACCACTTCCCCCGTCAAATCTGGCCACACTACTATTATCTATAATTAGACTACCATCAAGCCAAATTCCTGTTCCATTGCCACTTGCATTTACTGTTGATCCATTATCTACACGTAATATAGTTCCTGACGGAATCTGAAATTCTGTACCGCCTGTAGTTAAATTAATATCTATATTGGAATTATTTAAATGACATTCTCCTGATTGTAAATCAAGGGCTTTGGGGTAACTTGATTTATCTCCCAATAAATTAAAATCGCCTGTAAAATGTACTTTTTGCCCTACAGGTTTATCTATTTGAATTTCGTGATAATCAACCGTACCTGAACCTGAACGTGAAACAGTTACAGAGTTCTCCCCTATAAAGTTAACTGTTGCATATGCGGTAGCTGATAAATCGATATTACCGTTAGCTTGTGTTATATTCCCTTCTAGGTTAATTTGATGATCACGGGCAGAACCGCCAGTTGAAACATTAAAATTACCCGCTCCCGAGAAAGTAATATCTCCTTCAATATCTAATGTTCTGGTTACACTATTAGGTAAATTAAGTGTTCCTGTATTAATATCTACATCTCCAAATACTACTGCATCACCATTTGTTGAAGTACTAACATTAAAAATTGCATCATTAACGTATAAATCTTGTTTTACTAAAATATCCTGATTAGCCCCTGTTTTACTACCAGAACCAGATATATATAGATTTGGATACTCATTTAATTGGAAGAATTGGATATAAATAAAACCTAGAATTGAATAGTAACTATAATCTGGTAAAGTATAGTTTCCTGAACCAGCATATTCGAATATTGCTTCATCACTATTAACAAACTCTGTAAAGTCTGCAGTTGGAATATTATCTGAATCATAAGTAATCACCCTACCATTACCTTTAATCTGATCAATATAATTACCTCCACCAAACCAAGGATCATAGGGTTCTACAGCAGTAGAAAATTCTAAAGTAGGTGGATCACCTGCTGATATTCCCGTCTCCGATTCACCTTTAATATATACTTGAGAAGCACCATCATCAGTACCTAAAATAACTGTGTGATTATCACCACTTGCTCCTCCAATTACATACATATAATAATCTTGCGGCGTTTGTCCTCCATCTGAAGAATGGTCTGAATTTAATGTCCAAGTAGAAGAACTACTAAAGTTACCATCCTGCGCACTATACAAAGTTTTCACATTATTAAATCCTACGTTTCTACCCCAAGAATATTCTTTTTGCAATGGAGTATTATAATCAAAACTAATATCTCTATTACTATTAGTTCTAGTAGCATTACCACTAAACCAAGTATTATCATTTTGAAAAACCATACCTCTTCTCCCAGCACTGGTACTTAACGTAGCATCTTGTGAAAAAATATACCTTAAATCACTTTCTGTAATAGATGAAAAATTAGCTGTATCAACCCTCCAGTAAAAATCCTCAACTTGTGCAGGATCATCTACCGTTGGATGGTTTCCATCATTAAATGACATTGTTATTTTACCTGCATCTGTTGGATCATTGTCTGCATATACATAAACTTCTCTAAAATAAGGTGCATCACTATCATTCGGATCTAAAAATCCCAATGGAAAAAACTGTACTTCCACATCATTATGAGAACCAGTTAAAGTTATTGGCAGGGTTAAACCACCATTTGAAGCTCTACCATCAGTAGCAAACATACGTGATGTTCCCCAACTTCCTCCAGAAGTATAAGTTCCTGAGGAGATATCCATATTATATGATCCTAAATCGATCACTCCATTAGAACTAAAACTAAATGATTGCACATCTACATCACTTAATAGAGCTATTCCATTAGTATTATTTAATGTTATTTTACCAAATGTTGGATTTTGCCCTACCTTTCCTTTTAAAGTTTGTTGCAAACCTCCATTTAACACTAAAGCATTGGTTCCACTTATTTCTCCATAAGCTATATATATATTTCCAGATAAATTTCTATCTGAAGTTCCAACATCTAAAGTTCCCTTAGTAATAGTTAAATCACCTAATGCAATTGTTCCTGTTTCCAGCTTTACCGAATCTGTTGTATTGTCAAAATCTAACTCAAGGGTACTAAATGTAATATCACCATTTACACTTGAATTGCCTGAACCCATAAACTTAGTTGTATTTGTCCCGGTTGTATAGGTTCCATTATTTGTAAAATCTCCGCCTATTGTTACATCATTACTTGATGCATTTAATGTTGTATTAGCACTTATGGTTAAATTATTTTCTACAACTAATCCACTTTCTAAAACAACATTAGTTCCCGAAACATCGGCATTAACCTCTACATTATACAAAGGTGCTGTACTGGACACATAAAAATCAGCACCTCCTCCACTAACTCTATTAAAACGAACTGTTCCTCCTGTAACACTATAATTTCCTATTGCAGATTCTACTTCAAATGCTCTGTCATAACCAGCTGCTGTAACATAATTAGCATCATCAATTTCTAGCGTACCTCCTGACATTATAAATCCATTATCACTTCCTTTAATGCTAAATGTTGCTGCTACATCTTCTATTCCATCAGTATTTATTTCACCGTACATAGTAACGGTACCTCCTGACTGTATATAACTATATACCCCTGTTGAACCTCCTCCGCTTCTTAATCCTGCTGTATTAACAGTACCTCCTTCTACCTGTACAACAGCATTACCATCGTCCCAAACTACAGTACCATGCGTTTTTGTATTTAAAAGTCCATCAGTAATACGTAACTTTCCTTTAACACTTAACGATTGTGCTCCTGTTGTTCCAGTATCAACACCAACTCCTTGAATACCTCCTACAGAAGTCTCAGCATCTGATAAAGCAGTTGAATAAACTGTTACTCCAGAACTTGCCAACCAAAGTTGCCCTGTAGTTGGAATTTCAAAATCTGAACTACCTTCTGTTAATGTTGGAATAAATAATGACCCCATCAACTTAAGTGTTCCATTTTTAATATATAATGCTTTGGTTTCTAAACCAGAATCATCATTACGTCCATATAACCTGAAATTTCCTTGTGCAGAAGCAGAAAGTGTTGCAACGTAAGTCATATCAGATCCTTTATCAACTACTAACCGATAAAGATCCGTAGTATTATTACAAGTAAAACTATTGTTAGATGATCCTTGCATTGTAAAAATAGCACCTCCATTAGTTGCATACGAATCGTAATCTGGCTGAGATTGATTGGTAAGCTTAATTGAACCATCATTCACAATATCACCCGAACAATATATGTTGTGGTAATCATTATATGCCGTTCCCGATGCTCCTGTTCCTACAGTTAAATAAGCATCACTATCAACAGTTATATCCCCTGTAATGGTTAAATCATATTTTGTTGATCCAGTACTTCCAATTTGTAAAGTTCCTCCCTCAAGTCTAAGATTACCATTTGCAGTAATGTCATTAATAAACTGAACTGTGTTTCCAGTATTCATATTTACTTCAATATGACAAAACGTATATGAAGATCCTGAACCAAAAGAAAAAGAATTTCCTTCAAAAACCACAGTTCCTGCACCTCTACCAAGTGTAGTAAAATGGGAATCATCAGTAGTTATACTAGGGAATCCATCTCCTTGAAGAAATATTTTACCGCTTCCTCTTAATTTATCAAAGGTATGCCCCGAAGAAGTATTTAAGTCTAAACTACCTTCTATCTTAACTGTACCCAATGTAAGATTCATTGCTGCTGGCACAGTTATAACCTTACCTGATTTAATTACAACATTATCCGTACCCGCGTCGGGATATTCACTGGATGGATTAACCGATATAGCTCCAGCTGGATCTAGTGTCCAAATATCCGAATCATTCCAATCTCCACTCGCTAGTGTGTACCATGTTGTTTGTCCCATAACAAGGTTAGAAACAATAAGGAACAAAAAAATTAATTTAATCCTATACATACTAAGCTCTTTTATTTTAACATATTAAACATTCACAAACTCTAAACCTTTTTTTTGTCTCAAAAGCACAATTAACTTCTATAAATATAATTTAACAATAAAAATCTTTTTTAGTTCTTATTTTTAATTAGTCTAATTACACCTATGGTGTCACAACAAATTCATTAAAAATACATTAAGTTATATTTTTAAATATCTCCTACAACGATTATTTGATGATTTTAAAAAAACTACAACCACAACAACCTCCTCTATCTATTTATATATCTTTTACTTACCAACCTCTATTGAGTATTTGATTACCCTAAAACAATAAAACACTAATAATCAACCCTCTGCAACCCCTTTAAGGTTTATACGCATATTTTTACATTTGTTGCAAAAAAACCGTATCTCCTTAACTAATAATGATGAGCATAACTTTTTTATTGACGAATTGATAAAATCTTTTAAATCTTTAGGCATCAAATCGCAACTTTTAAAACATTCTTACTTTTATCTTTATCATCTTATCTTTGCGAAAAATAAAATACATACATCTTGAAGTTTTCTGATTTTAATTTAAACACAGTCTTATTAAATGCATTGCAGGAATTAGGACTAGAAGAAGCTACCCCAGTACAAGAGAAAGTGTTTCCAGTAGCTATGTCGGGTAGAGATATTGTTGGAATAGCCCAAACGGGTACTGGTAAAACTATTTCCTATATTTTACCTATTTTAAGAAATTTAAAATTTAGTAAACAAAAACACCCAAGAGTATTGGTATTAGTACCTACAAGAGAGCTCGTTGAACAAGTAGCCGGAGAATTCGAAAAGCTAACTGAATATATGAATGTTAGAATTGCTGGAGTGTATGGTGGTACTAACATTAACACCCAAAAACAATTAGTATATGACGGGCTGGACGTATTAGTAGCTACACCAGGAAGGCTAATTGATTTAACTTTAACAGGAGTATTAAGGTTAAAGTCAATTCAAAAACTTGTTATCGATGAAGTGGATGAAATGCTTAATCTTGGATTTAAACCGCAATTAGAAAGGATTGTAGAAATTTTACCAGAGCGAAGACAAAACCTAATGTTTTCAGCTACACTTACATTTGATGTTGAAGAAATTATAAAAGAGTTCTTTTACAATCCTGTAAAAATTGAGGTAGCTGCATCAGGAACTCCTGTTGACAAAATATTTCAAGCGGCCTATAGTGTTCCTAACTTCTATACAAAAATCAACCTTTTGCTATACTTATTAGATATTCAAAAGGATATGAATAAGGTTTTAGTATTTGTAAAAAGTCGTCAAATGGCCGATTTACTTTATACTAATCTGCAAGATATTTTTGAGGATGAAGTGGGTGTTATTCATTCTAATAAATCTCAAAATTTTAGGTTCAGAATGGTAAATAGTTTTACCGAAGGTAATTTACGAATTTTAATCGCCACAGACTTAATCTCAAGGGGTCTTGATATAGAAAACGTTACACACGTCATCAACTTTGATATGCCAGAAGAAACTGAAGCATATATGCATAGGATTGGTAGAACTGGGCGAGCCCAGGCAGAAGGTAATGCTATTTCGTTTGTTTCTGAAGATGACCTGACCGTATGGGATAGTATTTTAAAAATGATGAAACTTAAAGTTCCATTGGAAGATCTCCCTGATGATGTTGAAATATCTGAACTACAAATAGGTGATGAAATTCCTGAAATTGCTGGAAAAACATTGATTAAAACACTCAAAATAGATGCAGAAAAAGGATCTGCATTTCACGAAAAAAAAGCCAAAAACAAAAAAGTTAATTTAGGAGGCTCCTATAAAAGAAAACTTGCAACAAAGTATAAAAAACCTAAAACCAGAGGACAAAAAAGAAAATGATTGTTGGTTTAACAAAACCACAATCACTTAGTTGTTGAATTTTTTTTAGTAAATTCATCTATAAATGCTTATCACATTAAAAAAATGTTAATCCACAATTTAACCATACTATATAATAAAATATTATTGTATTTTTCGAAGTATACCCTATCATAAAAAAGGAAATAATAGCTAGAAAAATAATGAAAAGCCAGAGTGAAAAAGAACGTTTGGAAGAATGTTCACAGGGAAAACAGAATTGGAAGAAATGGGGACCTTATTTGAGCGAAAGACAATGGGGAACTGTAAGAGAGGATGATGGCAGACATGATAACCCTTGGATCTCATTCTCGCACGACCAATCCAGGTCTAGAGTATATAGATATGGAGAAGATGGAATAGCTGGTATTAGCGATGACAAGCAGCACTTGTGTTTTGCATTATCTTTATGGAACAAAAAAGATCCCATATTAAAAGAACGGCTTTTTGGTCTTTCCGGACCTAAAGGAAATCATGGTGAAGATGTAAAAGAATATTATTTTTATTTAGACTCTTCTCCAACTCATTCATATATGAAGTATTTGTATAAGTACCCATTAGATGAATTTCCTTATCTCGATTTGGTAGATACTAATGCTGCTCGTACAATTTTGGATTTTGAATATGAGCTTTTAGATACGGGTATTTTTAATAACAACAACTATTTAGATGTTTTTGTAGAGTATGTTAAAAAGTCACCCGAAAAAATATTAATAAAAATAACAGCTCATAATAGAAGTGATAAGGATGCAAATGTTATATTATTACCAACGCTTTGGTTTAGAAACACTTGGTGGAACTATAAAACTACAGAACCAATTATTTCTTTATTAGATGATAATTCGGTTATTGCAAGAAACGATACATTAGGCGAATATGTTTTAAGTTCTGAACTCTCGCCTCTTTGGCTATTTACCAATAACGAAACAAATACAGAGCGTCTAATAAATACACCCAACAAAACTCCCTACGTTAAAGATGCCTTTAATGAGTTTATTGTTAATCATAACAATGAGGCAATTAATCCTGAGCACAAAGGAACAAAAGCAGGCGCAATGTATGATGTAATAATACCTGCTAATGAGAGCATTGAATTAAGAATGGTATTAAAATCAGGTAAAACGCCAAAACATAGCTATGATAAGTTTGATGATAAAATAGCTCAACGAGAAAAAGAAACAGAAGAGTTTTACCAGGAACTTTACCCTCCATACACAACTGAAGATGAAAAAAGAATTATAAGACAAGCATTTGCCGGAATGCTTTGGACTAAACAATACTATGAGTTTGATGTATCGGAATGGCTTGATGAATTCCGTGGTGGACCAAGAAGGAGTTTAAGAAACAACGACTGGGAACACTTAAAAAATAGCGATATTATTAGCATGCCCGATAAATGGGAGTACCCATGGTATGCAGTTTGGGATCTCGCATTTCATACAATACCACTCACAATGGTTGATCCCGACTTTGCAAAAGATCAATTAACCTTATTTTTACAAAAAAATTACCAACATGCAAATGGTCAAATTCCTGCATATGAGTGGAGTTTTAACGATGTAAATCCCCCAGTACATGCATTTGCCGTTATAACCTTATATAAAAACATTAAGCAAATGTTTGGGAAAGAGGACAATGAATTTTTAAAAACATGCTTTGATGGATTAGACCGTAATTTTCATTGGTGGATAAACCATAAGGACCCAAGTTCAACCAATGTTTTCCAGGGAGGATTTTTAGGATTAGATAATATTGGTGTATTTGACCGTAGTCACACACTTCCTACTGGTGGACATATTGAGCAATCTGACGGTAATGCCTGGATGGCTCTTTATGCTCAAAACATGCTAGAAATTTGCTTAGAATTAGTCCATTTGGGTTATGATGAGTATAAAGATAAGTCAGTAGGTTATTATAACCACTTTCTTGAGATTGCTTCTGCAATGGATAAAATTGGCGATAATGAGGATGAAATGTGGGATGAAGAAGATCAGTTTTTTTATGATGTTCTCAGATTTCCTGATGGTAGTGCAACAAGACTTAAAGTTCGATCACTAGTTGGATTACTTCCCATGTGTGCCTCAACTGTATTAGAGCCAGATCATTTAGAAATGATGCCATCTATTGCCAAAGAATACAAATATATGGTAACCCGAACTAAAAGGTTATCAAAAAACATAGCAAATCCATTAATTAAAGGAAAAAACGATCGCAGATTATTAGGAATTGTAAATGAAAATAAGCTCCGTAGCGTATTAAAAGTAATGTTGGATGAAAATGAATTTTTAAGCGACTATGGTATTCGATCCTTATCTAAATACCACGAAGAAAACCCTTACGAGTTTACATGGAATAATGAAACATTTTCGGTTAAGTATATTCCCGGAGAATCTGACAGTACTATGTTTGGAGGAAATTCTAATTGGAGAGGCCCAATCTGGCTCCCTTCAAACACCATAATTATTAGAGCTTTGTATCAACAGTATGCTTTTTATGGCGATGACTTTAAAGTTGAATGCCCTACAGGCTCTGGTAATATGATGACTTTAATTGATGTGGCACAGGAAATAATTAGTCGACTTGAAAAAATATTTATAAAAGACGATAAAGGATACCGACCTGTATATGGTTGGAATAAAGAATTTCAGGAAGATGAACATTGGGAAAACTACATTCTATTTTATGAGTACTTTCATGGAGATAATGGAGCTGGTATTGGTGCAAGTCATCAAACTGGCTGGACTGGCATGATTGCATATTTAATGATAATGTTTAGAACAACCAACTTTCATAAGCTTATGGAAAAAGCACACTGGGATAATGAAACAACCTTAAAAAAAGATAAAGACTTAAATAACGGAGAGGCCTAAAGCCTCTCTTTTTCTATTTTATATCTTCGAACCGGATAAGGGAACTAATTTTGCCGATAAGTCAGGATCTTCCATCTCTTTATCAAATGGAAACATTGGCCTTTTTATTCTATCAAAAGGTAATCGTTCTAAATCCTGATCAACTCCACCTGGTGTAAGAGCCATAATCCAATCAGCCCTCATATTGTAAAGTTCTGGTACTAAGTATCCAATTTTTACAACAACAATGTTAGTATTTCGAGGATCTAATTTAAGATTCTTAAAATCAATCTCTTTATGATAGGGCTTTCGTTTTTTTGTAACAATAACATAAATACTTCCTGTTTTTACAACCACCTCTGTTTCTGCATATTTGTCACCATGTCGAATTGAAGTAATTACACCAGAAAGTTCTATTGGTGGAGAATACCTATCATCTACTATTGCTCCCACCTTTGCTTTTATTTTTTTTCCTTCACCTAAACGAATAGCCTCATTTACTAACTCTGGACCAGGAATAGATGCATATATTAAAGAAGGTCCATTTTCATTTCTAAACTCTTTCCTTTTTAATAATTCGTTTAATGTCCACGTTACATCACCCGCACCTCCTGCAGTAGGATTATCTCCCATATCACTAATTAAAAACGGATGCTTATCGCTGGCAATTGCTTTAATTAAACATTCATCTAACGAAGCTACAGGAGCTACAAACTCAAATTCGTTTCTTACATTCCAAAAATAATTAGCTAATTCCTCAGCCGAACTTAATACCTTCTGCTTATCATCCCCAACAGCCATTACAACAGCATGGTTGCGAGGTTCATCAGCCCATGGGTATCCAACCCAAATTGCAGCATCTACTACTCCTTCTTGATTTGCCAATGGAGCTACTTTTGCATACAAACTTTTTCCAGGTTCAATCCTTGTGCTCGTTTTCTCCCCTGGTAATAATATTGGAACAGGAATCCATGCTTTATAAGCCGGTTTTCCTAAACCTTTCTCTAACCTTTCCAGCAAATTATCTACTGCTCTTTTTTTCGATTCCATGGCATCTTCATGCGGAGCCATTCTATAGCATGTTATTAAATCAGAGTTTTTTGCTAAACGCCAAGAAACATTTCCATGCAAATCCATACATGTAGATATAACAGTTTCATATCCTACCACTTGTCTTACCCTTTGTATAAAATCGCCTTCAGGATCGTCTAATCCAACCACACTCATTGCACCATGAATATCTAAAAACAAGCCATCATATGGCAAATTTTCCTTTAGCATCTCTAACGTTTGATTAACTAACGATTCGTATGCCTCTCTTGTAACAATTCCTCCCGGAATGGCCTTTCCTCTTAAGGTGGGAAACCATTCTGCTCTTTTCCTGTTTACAGAATCTGATGAAAAAAAAGGGTAGTATGTAAAAACTTCATCTTTAATTTGTGGATGAAAAGCCTCTTTGTGTGTTTGTGCAGGAGAAAAAGTGCTTGACTCTATAGCTATTCCGGCAATAGCTATTCTGGGTAATTTTTTAGTTGTTTTCTCATTACACGCTATTAACAAAACAACCAATAGTGGTAAAATAAATAAATTATTTTTCATTGAGTTTGAATTAATATACAATTGAAAGCTCAATGTAATAAACTCTATGATAACATCAATTAATATATAATTAAATAACGTTTGAGGATAAGAATTTCATTCTGGGAGTTAATAAACTGTACCTATTCAGTATAAAGCATAAAGACATAAGTATAAATATTTGAACACGTTAACAATTTTGAATATTGGTTTTTCAGTCCTTTGTCTATTAATTTATCTACAATCTTCTAGTTTAGTATGCATTTTATAACAAACATCCTAAACTCTCTACATAGTTAAAGCACTGTTATACAATTCTTTTCTTTTGTCTTACTACTGAATAGTTACAATAAACTAACTATTAATTTTGTCTATTATTTTTGCTTTAAACTTCTCTAAATCAATTTTTATTAAATCGTCACTAACAGGTTGCTTCAATACATCATCTAATATATAACTTTGCTTTTCATATAAATTACAAGCCTTACACATAGATTTATGCATAGTTAGTTGCATTTTTTGAAGAAAACTTATATCTCCATCGATCTTTTTTTCAATCAACTCTGTTGCCTTTATACACGACAACATAATTAGGTGCATTAATTTTTTCATTCAATTCTGTATATTTTCCAAACAACAACAAACCTCTAGTTTTCCAGAAACCATTTTTCTTCTATACATGCGCGGAGTTGAAGCTTTGCCCTGTGAATCATTTGCCAGTAATTGGACGAAGTAACTCCCAATTCCTTACAAATTTCATCTCCTTTTTTCTGCAATATATATTTTAACTTTACTGTAGCGCTCCAGTTCTCGGGCAATGCATCCATACACCTTTTCAAAACCGATTGAAATTCATCATTGTCCAATAAATGCTCTTCATCACTATTATCCCATTCTTGTGGTTTTCGTTCATTTTTCCACCCTCCATCTTCATTAAAAAATGTAGACATAAATGAGCCTTCTAGTGAAACATGTGCTTTTGATTTTTTTCTATAAAAGTCAACAATTTTATTGTTTAAAATTGAAAAAAGCCATGTTTTTACAGAGCTTTTACGCTCGAATTTATCTATTTTTTCAACAGCTACAACAAAGGTATCCTGAACGAGATCCTGAGCCATTTCGGCATTAGATGTTTTATGATATGCCCAACTATATAAATCTGAGGTATATTGTTTTACCCATTCTACTACTTCTGAATTTGCCATAAAAGTGTAATCAATAATTAACGACAATATAATAAAATTATACCTTGTTATAAATAAACTATAGTTAAATTACATTTTTACTAACTGCATAATAACCTATTTATAATAAAGCATTAATACCCATAACAACACGTAATTTACATAACTGTTCACCGATATCCCTTTTTTAGTATATTTGACGCAAAATTAACTTAGGGATAAGTCCTAATTAAATATCTTTATAATTAGCAATTAAGCTGTTTAAGCTTTGACTAAGATTGATATTAAATGTAAATGCAGTTAAGTGATCAAATATTTCTTAACATTAAATTTTAAACAATGAAAGCATTTGTTTTTCCTGGGCAAGGTGCCCAATTTGTTGGTATGGGAAAAGACCTGTACGAAAATTCAGAAGAAGCTAAAGAACTTTTTGAAAAAGCTAATGAAATTTTAGGCTTTAGTATAACTGACTTGATGTTTGAAGGTACCAATGAGGACCTAAAACAAACAAAAGTAACGCAACCTGCTATATTCCTTCATTCGGTACTACTTGCAAAAACCATGGGAGCCGATTTTAAACCAGAAATGGTTGCAGGACATTCTTTAGGAGAATTTAGTGCATTAGTTGCTGCTGATGCTATGTCTTTTGAAGATGGTTTAAAGCTTGTATCACAACGTGCGATGGCCATGCAGAAAGCTTGCGAAGCTGAGCCTTCAACTATGGCTGCAATTGTAGGTTTAGAAGATAATATTGTTGAAGAGGTATGTGAAAGTATTGATGAAGTTGTAGTTGCTGCTAATTATAACTGCCCTGGACAGTTAGTAATATCAGGTTCTTTTGCCGGAATAGACAAGGCTTGCGAGATATTAACAGAAAAAGGAGCTAAAAGAGCATTAAAATTACCTGTTGGTGGAGCTTTTCACTCTCCTCTAATGGAGCCTGCACGCACTGAATTAGCTGCTGCTATAGAGGCTACTGAATTTTCAACTCCAATTTGTCCTGTTTATCAGAATGTAAGCGCTACTCCTTTTACTGACCCTGTAAAAATAAAGGAAAACTTAGTTGCTCAATTAACTGCACCTGTAAGATGGACACAAACTGTTAAGAACATGATCGCTGATGGAGCTACTTCATTTACCGAAGTTGGTCCAGGTAAAGTACTACAAGGTTTAGTAAAAAAAGTTGATCGCTCAATGGAAGTTTCCGGAATTAGCAGTTTATAATAGATATCTAGAAAAATTTTAAATAATGATAAAAGCTGAATGTACTAAGTACATCAGCTTTTTTTGTTTTAAACCATTTCTTATTAAAAAAATAATTCTCCTCTTTCACTCTTTATCTTTTTAAAATATATGACAAAAAAAGATAAATTAATCATAAAATAAATCTTGAAATATTTGAATAATAACTAATTAAAGAAATTTCAACATCACCACATTTCAATTTATAGTTTCCAAAACAATCCTAGTGTAAAATCGAACATCATTAATAAATATTCTACTCATAAGTATCTCAAAAACATTACTTTTACTTGATTATTTTTAACAGCCCCATACTAAAAATAAGAATATTTATTTAGTTTTTGATTAATTACATGGCAGGGATTAAACTATTGAGAAGTTTAAAAACATTTAACTTTCTATTAATACTAATGCTTTCGTGCTTTAGTAACTCTTACTCTGTATCTAAAGTTGACAGTTTAATTAACTTAATTCCCAATAAAAATGGAATTGAAAAATCTAAAATTTTATATGAAGTTGGCGAAGAATTATTTGAACTGAATAAATATGAAGAATCATTAATATACTACCAAAAGGCCCTGAATATTAGAAAAGAATTAAAAGATAAGAAAGGTATTGCTTTTGTTCTCAACACAATGGGGATTATACACAGATATCTTAAAAATTACGATACTTGCTTAGATTACTACAACAGATCGCTTGCATTAAAAAAAGAAATTGGTGATAAAGTTGAAATTGCAAAAACATTAAATAATCTCGGTGTTGTTTATAAATCCATGGAAGAATACGACAAGGCCGTTAACTATTACTTAGAAGCGTTAGAGATTAAAGAAGAAATTAATGACAATTCTGGAATATCCAGAACTCTTAATAATATTGGTTTGCTTTTTGGCTGCTTAAAAGATTATGATAAAGCTTTGCATTATTTATTTTCATCTTTAGATCTTAAGAAATCTTTAAATGATTCAATTGGTATGAGTAATACATACAATAATATTGGAAGCATTTATGAAAAACTGAATAATTGTGAAAAAGCGATGGATTATTTCCAAAAGGCTTTAACTATAAAACGCAAATTCAATGATAGAAGGGGTATAACAGACTGTTTTAATTACATTGGAAAAACATATAGCAAACAAGAGAACTTCGATAAGGCATTAGAGTATTTTTTAAAGGCACTGGAACTAAGACGAAAATTAAAAAACCCTAACGACCTTGCTGATATACATAACAACCTCGGTTACATTTATCAAAAACTAAACAAAATAAATTTAGCAATATTACATTTGGATTCTGCTCAATATGTAGCTAAAAAAGTGAACGATAAAAACATAATTCTAGAAAATTATTATCATTGGGCTAAAGTATATGAAACAAAAGGTGAGTATCAGGAGGCATATTTATACCTTACACTCCACAATAACCTAAAAGACACTATCATTCAGGAGCAATATCAAAAAAGTGTAATTGAAGCCGAGGCTCGCTATAATTTTGATAGAAAAGAACGGGAATTAAAACTTAAAGAAGAAAAAAGAGTTCAAAATATTAGAACAATTGCATTATTAGTAACTTTTTTGTTAGGTGGTATTTTATTTATCGTTTATAGTCTTTATAGGCTCAAGAAAAAGTCGAACTTGCAATTACAAGCTGAAAAAGAGAAAGCCCAAGAAAGCGACAGGTTAAAATCAGCTTTTTTAGCGAATATGAGTCACGAAATTAGAACTCCAATGAATGCTATTTTAGGTTTTACAGATTTGCTAAAAGATCCAACTCAACATGAAGAAGATAAAATAGCATATATCAATATTATTGAAGCTGGTGGTCAAAGGATGTTAAGCATTATAAACGATTTAATTGATATTTCTAAGATTGAATCTGGTCAAATGCAAATCAACATTAACAAAGTAGTTTTAAAAGATCAATTAGATTTAGTTTACAATTTACTCAACAACGAAGCAGAAAAAAAAGGCTTAGAACTTATACTATCTGTAAAAAATGGAAGTTATTGTAATTCTGATCAAGAAAAAATACAAGCCGTATTAATAAATCTTCTTAAAAATGCTATAAAATTTACTTCCTCTGGTTACATTAAATTAGGCTACTCTTTAAAAAATGGTGATGTAATATTTTTTGTAAAAGATACAGGTTCGGGTATTGCTTCTGAAAAACAAGAACATATTTTTAAACGCTTCACCAGAATTAATCATAATTCAACACAAGAAGGCACTGGCTTAGGTTTAGCTATTTCTAAAGCATACGTCGAAATGTTAGGAGGAAAAATTTGGGTTAAGTCAAAAATTGAGGAAGGAAGTACTTTTTATTTTACAATCCCTCTGAAAAATGAGATAATTCCAGAATAATGATCAAATACATACTTTTGATACTCTAATTTCAATATATTGGCTAAAAAAATAGGTTATGTTTAAGAAAGAAGTATACACTAACAGACGAAACAAATTAAAGAATAAAATTAATAAAGGAATTGCGCTCTTTTTGGGTAATGTTGATGCTAGTATGAATTATCCTCACAATACTTACCATTTTAGGCAAGACAGTACATTTCTATATTTTTTTGGACTTGACTATCAAGGCTTAGCTGGCATTATTGATTTTGAGAGTGGAGAAGAAACACTTTTTGGAGACGACTTTACCGTTGATGATATTGTTTGGATGGGCCCTCAAAGTAAACTTAAAGACAATGCTTTAAAAGTTGGTATTACAAACACTAATCCTCTCACTAAATTAAAAGAAGTAATTTCTAAAGCAATATCACAAGGGCGTACAGTTCACTTCACTCCTCCATATCGAGGAGAAAATTTAATTACAATTGGTGATTTATTAGATATTCATCCGTCAAAAGTTAAAGAACAAGCATCTCTTGAGTTTATCAAAGCATGTATTTCATTGCGTTCAATTAAAGAACCATGCGAAATTGAAGAAATGGAGCTACACATGGCTACAGCCTATAAAATGCATACAACTGCTATGAAAATGGCTCATCCTGGTAAAACTGAACAAGAAATCACTGGTACTATAGAAGGAATATCAATGTCTGGAGGAGGCATAGTATCGTTTCCTGTTATTTGCTCAGTAAGAGGGGAAACTTTGCACAACCATTATCATGGTAACACTTTAAAAGCCGGTGATTTATTACTAACCGATGCAGGAAGTGAATCCCCAAAGCATTATGCCACTGATCACACCAGAACATCTCCTGTTGGGGGACAGTTTACACAAAAACAAAAAGAGATATATCAAATTGTTTTTGATACAATAAATACAACTTTAGCTGCAACTAAACCTGGTGTAACATATAAAGAAGTGCACTTATTAGCGGCTAAAACAATTGCTAATGGACTTAAATCTATAGGTTTAATGAAAGGTGATGTTGATGAAGCTGTTACAGAAGGTGCTCATGCATTATTTATGCCTCATGGTTTAGGGCATATGATTGGGTTGGATGTTCATGATATGGAAGATTATAACGATACTTTAGTTGGTTACGATGATGAAGTAACCAGAAGTACACAGTTTGGATTAGCAGCATTAAGATTGGGACGTAAGTTGGAACCTGGCTTTGTTGTAACTAATGAACCCGGAATTTACTTTATACCGGCATTAATAGAAAATTGGAAATCGGAAGGTAAATTTAAAGATTTCATAAATTATGATAAACTGGAAACATATAAAGAATTTGGCGGAATTCGTTTAGAAGATGATGTTTTAATTACCGAAACGGGAAGTCGAATTTTAGGCGAGAGAATTCCTATTTCTCCTGAAGATGTAGAAAAAATGGTTCGCTCAGGGTATTAGTAAAACAATAATAACTATTCAGCATAAAGTATAAAGATTTAAGTCTATTAATAATTATCAGCTTTAATATTTTAGTCAGTTAGGATATATTTATATGTACCCTATGCTTATATATTGAATAATAATGCAATACAATACTTTTCTTTTGTCTTTATACTTTTATCTTACTTCTGATTACCTATATTTAATGCCCACAAAATAATCCCCTACTTATATTAAACTGATGAATTTCTTAAAAAAGATAAAAGATCTGGGACCGGGCATGTTAGTTACTGCAGCATTCATTGGTCCTGGCACAATTACTACCTGCACGCTTACGGGAGCTAATTTTGGTTTTGCATTATTATGGGGACTAGTTTTTAGCATAATAGCCACTATTGTTTTACAAGAAATGTCGGCCCGACTTGGAATCATTGGTAAACTTGGCTTAGGCGAAGCGCTTCGAAAGCAATTTAATAATCCAATTGCTAAATATGGTGCTATCATTTTAGTTCTTTCTGCTATTTTAATTGGGAATGCAGCCTACGAAACTGGAAATATACTTGGAGCTTCACTTGGCATGATTGAAATTAGTGGAATAGAAAAAATCAATATTGGTAACCATTCTTTCTCCATATGGGGACCTATAATTGGTCTATGTGCATTTTTAATTCTTCAATTAGGAACATATAAATCTTTGGAACGCATAATTATAACCTTAGTAATGGTTATGAGCGTTTCTTTTATCACCACAGCTTTTATAATCCAACCTAATTTTCTCAATATTTTCAAAGGCTTGTTTACTCCAACTATTCCGAGCGAAGCTATTTATATGTTAATTGGTTTAATTGGCACAACTGTAGTACCATATAACCTTTTTCTACATGCTTCTACGGTTCAAGAAAAATGGAATAAAAGTTCAGATATTCCCAAAGCCAGAACTGACTTGTTCTTCTCTGTGATATTAGGAGGATTAATTTCTATGGCAATTGTGATTACTTCTGCATCTGCATTTTATGGTACCGAAAAAGAAATAAAAGGAGCTGCAGACCTGGCATCACAACTCAAACCTTTATTGGGTAACTGGGCCGGTATCTTTATGTCGGTGGGATTATTTGCAGCTGGAATTTCTTCTGCCATTACTGCTCCTCTTGCAGCTGCTTACGCAACTTCAGGAATTTTAGGTTTTAAGTCAGATCTTACATCGATTAAATTCAAATTGGTGTGGCAATTTATACTACTCATCGGAATTATCTTTTCTGCTATTGGTTATAGCCCTATTAAAGTTATTGTATTTGCACAATTTACTAATGGGATTTTACTACCGTTTATTGCCATCTATCTTTTAATTATAATGAACAGTAGTAAAGTCTTAGGTATTTATAAAAACAAAATTACTCAAAACATTATTGGGTTTATAGTAATTTTGATCATGGTTGCTTTAGGCGCTAAAAGTATTATTTATGTTTTAGGAATAATCTGATGATTAATATTGACATCAATTGTGATTTAGGTGAAGGTACTGGTAATGACGAATCTGTAATGCCTTTTATTAGCTCTGCAAATATTGCTTGTGGTTATCATGCTGGAAACAATCAAACTATGGATGATACTATCAAATTAGCTATAGAATATGGTGTTTCTATAGGTGCTCACCCTGGTTATAAGGATAAAGATAACTTTGGAAGAAAAAACATGAACCTTTCACCTAAAGAGATTAAAACTCTTGTTAAAGAACAGATTCTAATTTTAAAGGAGAAAGTTGAAAAAGCAGGAAAGCGTTTAAATCACGTAAAACCACATGGAGCCTTATACAACCAGGCTTCTAAAAATATTGAAATTGCCAAAGCTATTACAGCAGCTATCGCCGAAACGGACAAACAACTAATATTTATTGGATTATCCAATTCCTTCATGCAAAAAGCTGCTGAATTAATAAACTTAAAGTTTTGGGCTGAAGCGTTTGCTGACAGAGCATATACCAATGATGGATTCCTTGCCCCCAGAAATATTGAAGGAGCTGTAGTTGAAGATGCTGAACTTTGTAAAATAAGGGCACTTAAAATGGTAACAAAAAATAAGGTTACAAGCGTTAATGGTAATGAAGTTGAAATAAAAGCAGATACCATTTGTATTCACGGTGACAATGAGCATGCCATTGAGTTAGCACAATCAATATACGAATACCTTAAACGTAACAATATAAGTATTAAAGCTGTATGATTACATTCTTCCCATCTGGAGACTCTGCCTTTTTATTGAAGTTCGGGAATACTATAACGGAAGAAATCCAGGTTAAAATTCAGGCTTACATTCATATTCTTTCAAAAAGTAAAATCAAAGGCATTACAGAAGTAGTTCCTTCGTACTCTGACATTCTCATTCATTACAACCCTTTAGAAATTGAATACAAAAAACTATTAACACAACTTAAAGAACTAGGTTCTAAAATTGAAAACACACCTTTACCTAAACCTAAAACGGTTAGAATTCCTGTACTATATGGAGGAGAGTTTGGAAAGGATATAAAAGAAGTTGAAAAGCATACCGGTCTTTCTTCAGAAGAAATCATCCAACTACATACACAAAATAGATACCTGGTTTATATGTTGGGATTTACCCCAGGTTTTTGCTATTTGGGAGGAATGGATAAAAGGTTAGCTACTCCAAGAAAAAAAATACCTGAACAAAAGATTTTTGCTGGTTCTGTTGGAATAGCAGCAGAACAAACCGGAATATATCCAATCGACAGCCCCGGTGGATGGCAAATCATTGGCAGAACGCCATTGAAACTTTTCAATCCCTTATCTGAAAATCCGTTTTTAGTTGAAGCAGGTAATTATCTCGAATTTTATCCAATAACTGAAGAAGAGTTCCATGGCTACGATCAAAATCATTAATCCGGGATTATTTACCACTGTTCAGGATCTAGGACGATATGGATTTCAACAGTTTGGAATGCCTGTTACAGGAGCAATGGATTCGTATTCGTTAAAACTTGCCAATCTATTAGTTGGCAATAAACCTGGTGAGGCTTGTTTAGAAGCTACATTTACAGGTCCCGAAATAGAAATTCTTAAAGATACAATTATCGCAGTTACAGGTGCTGAAACTTGTTTGACTATCAACGATCTGCAGGTGAATATAAACTGTAATTATCAATTAAAAGCTGGTGATTTTGTTAAGATTGGCTCTGTAACAAAGGGCTGTAGAATTTACATAGCCTTTGCCGGAGGAATTGATGTTCCTGTAGTGATGAATAGTAAATCAACTTACTTAAGAGCTTACATGGGTGGCTTTATAGGAAGAGCTCTTAATGCTGGTGATATCTTGAAAACAGGCCCTTCTTCTTTAAAGGTTAAGATTAGAAGTATCCCTTCTGAGCTTTTATTGAATTTAAACGACGTTCAAAATCTTCGCGTGATTGGAGGCAGCGAAGTCAATGACTTTAATTTCGAAGGAGTGAAAACATTCCTAACTTCAACATACTCTATTAGTAATCAAAGCGACAGAATGGGTTATCGATTGAGCGGACCAAAAATAGAACACAAAGAAGGCGCAGATATTATTTCTTCAGGCATTTGCAATGGAGCAATCCAGGTTCCGGGTGACGGACAGCCTATTATCATGCTGGCAGATAGACAAACAGTTGGTGGATACACTAAAATTGCTAATGTTATTACTGCAGATTTACCATTATTGGGACAAATGAAACCTGGAGATAAAATTAATTTTACTCAATTTCACCTCGAACAAGCTCATCAGGCCCTAAAAGAACAAGAAGAAAAATTGAAAATACTCTACTAACCGGAAAAACAAAACCCTATTAATCTTCGAATTATTAAATAACCTAATCCTCTTTCTTTTTAAACAAATCTTTCATCCTATTAAGCAAACCCTTACGCTGTTTTTTTCTCTCTTGCTCTTTAATTTCTTGCTCTCTAGGTTGCCTCAAGGTAGTTGAATCCGGTCGCTGTTTACCTCGGCGAAAAATATCAAAAAACGAACGATCAGGATCTTTCTCCGAAAAATCGGCACAATCAACCATTGCTATTAATTCCTTATTTAATCGAGAAAAATAAGTATTTGTATAAGCACGATATTTAGGATCGCGTTCTACTTTTTTCATAAATAATCCAAAAATAGGCAATGCCATATGAGATCCCTGCCCTAATCTAGATGTACGAAAATGAACTACAGGGCTCTCTGCTCCCACCCATGCTCCGGCCAACAAGCTTGGTGTATAACCAATAAACCAACCATCCGCATTATCTTGTGTAGTCCCTGTTTTACCGGCTATTTGACTTCTTAACCCATAAACAGATCTTAAATCTTTACCTGTCCCATTTTCTACAACTCCTTGTAGCATGTGGTTCATTAAATCAATAGTTTGTTTATCCAAAGTTGGAAATCCGCTAATTTGAGGAGTATGCTCATATAAAACCTTACCTGTTTTATCTTCAATTCTTAATAAACCATATGGATTTCTTTTTGCTCCATTGTTAGCAAAACACGTATATGCTGTAAGCATTTCTTGTAAAGATATTTCTCCTGTACCTAAACTAATCGAAGGCACTGCTGGTATTTTAGATTCTATCCCCATGCGTTCTGCAAGGTTCATTACTTTATCAATACCTGTTTTTACAATTAACTCAGCTGTAATAGTATTTACCGAATTTGCCAAACCTCCTTTTAAAGAGTAGTACCCTTGATGATTTCCATTTGCATTTGTTGGAGACCAATTATTATATTCCTTATATATTCTTCGTTCATTTGAAATATATTCACACGGAGTCATTCCATCTAACAAAGCTGCTGCATATACAATAGGTTTAAATGTAGATCCTACCTGACGACGGGACGTTACATGATCGTATTGAAAATACTTATGATTTACTCCACCTACCCACGACAGAATTTCTCCCGTATGAGGATCCATAACCATAAAACCAGTATTTAATATTTTTAGATAATGCTTAACTGAATCTAAAGGTGAAAGATTTACCTCTTTTTCATCAGGATATGCAAAAATGGTCATCTTGGTAAGCTTTTGCATCTCCTTTACAATTTCATCTTCAGCCATACCTGATGCCTTTAAGGCCTTATATCTCTTTGATGAATGCAAAGCTTTATTAAATACAGAAGGTTTTGATTTCCAAGGATCACGATTCTGCCAATGATATTTAAACTCCTTTTGCAAAGAAGACATATGTTGCTGAACTGCTTCATCAGCATACTTTTGTAATGTTGGATCAATGGTTGTGTATATTTTTAAACCATCTTTGAAAATATCATAATGATCACCATACTTTTCTTCAAGAACATCCTCTACCTCTTTTCTAATGACTTCTCTAAAATATGGAGCTATACCTGTATTATGGTCTATCTTATGGTATTTAAGTCCTAACTTCTTTTCCTTCAGCTGTTCTCCTTCCTCAGAACTTACAAAGCCAAACTCTACCATCCTTTCCAACACAATGTTTCTCCGTTTAACAGATCTTTTTGGATTTAATCTTGGATTATATGCTGTATTGGCAGCAAGCATTCCTATTAACAATGCTGCTTCTTCCGGTTTTAAATTAGAAGAATGCTTACTAAAAAAACGTTGAGAAGCCGCCTCAATTCCATATACATCCTCTCCAAAAGGAACTGTATTTAAGTATAGTGTAAGAATATCTTCTTTACTATAAACCTCTTCTAATCTTGAAGCTATAAAAATCTCTCGCGACTTGTTAACCAGTATTGAAAATGGACCGTAATTTTTACGAGGATATAAATTTTTAGCCAACTGTTGACTAATGGTGCTTCCACCTCCCTGCGCCCTATTTCTTAGCGCAATTGTTTTAACAAGCACTCTACCTAAGCTTACTACATCAAATCCTTTATGCTGAAAAAAACGTTTATCCTCTGTAGCTACCAAAGCATTTTTAGCATGTTGCGAAATTACTTTGTTTTCAATACTCATTCTGTTTAAGTAATAATATTTCCCCATTAGTACACCGTTTTCGGTGTATACTTCCGAAGCAATATCATTATTTATTTGTGCTAAATCTTCTTTATCTGGCAGTCGACCAAATACACCAAGGTACACAAACAACAAAAACACAAACATTAAACCAATAAGAAATACCATTGCCTTTAAAAACAGAACGAATAGTTTTTTCCAAATTCCTGATTTTTTCTTTTGGGATTGTGTGGATTTTCCTTTTGAAGAGCCTTTAGCTTTGGTTCTTTTTTTGGTCATTCAGAAGAATTGTTAAGTCAGTAAAACAAAAATAATAGTCTAATTTAGGAGGTAAAACTAAACAATTATGATTCCAATTCAAATCCTTTTTCACCTGTCTCTTCGTAAAATTGATTTAGAAATCTTATCATAAACTCATGTCTCTGTCCTGCCAATCTTTTTCCCGTTTGAGTCTCCATCCTATCTTTTAACAATAAAAGCTTCTCATAAAAATGATTAATTGTTGGAGAATCACTTTTTCTATACTCTTCTTTAGATTGATATACTTGAGGTGGTATTTTAGGGTTAAATAATTCCCTGTTTTTACTGCCCCCATAATGAAAAGCACGTGCAATACCAATTGCTCCCAATGCATCTAAACGATCCGCATCCCTTACCACTTTTTGTTCTAAAGTTAATTCATGAGAACCATCAAATTCTGCCGCAAACGACACGGCATTTATAATATCAAGTAACTTTTGATTTATTGATTTATCTAATCCAATTTGATTAAAAAAACAGTTAAGTTCTTTTTCTGCTTCATTTTTATCAAAGAGCTTTTCGTCGGTAATATCATGGAGTAAAGCTCCTACTACTACTAAAAAGCTATCCCCTCCCTCATCTTCATTAATTCTTATCGCATTTTTAATTACTCTACGAATATGACTCATATCATGCCCTGCATCAACCGAATTCATTTTTTTTATAACAAACTCTTCAATTTGTTTAATTAAGTTCAGATGAAAATGGTCCACGTACAAATGTATTTGTAGTTGATAGAATAAAGTAAGTTTTAGTCCCGAAGTTTTTTATATATTTTTTGATCTAAAGCTTTATTATGAAGCATAATAGCTACCGTATTCATACGAACATATTGTTCCGACATATATAAATATCCCCCCAATTCATTGCTTTTAGTACCCCAACTATTTTTAGTTTTAAAGTATATAGTTCCGTTTTTATCCTTTGCTAAACCAACTATATGCATTAAATGATCGTCTGTTGCTTTCCATGAATAAAAAGCTTTTTGACGATCTTCTTGAGTTACTTCTTTCTCCTCCTGTGGAACAAATTCTTTTGATGTATCAACAGGTATAAGTGCTACCCCTTTTTTATGAGAAAAGAAATCTTCAGAAACATCTCCATCCCATACAAACGAATAACCTTTCTCTAAAGCATTCTTCATTATTTCAATGAGTTCATCAATTGGCATATTGTAATATCTATCATGCGACCAATTATCTGGCACCTCTAAATCAAACTCCTTGTAAAATGGATGATGAGTATATGATGTTAACTCTATATAATTATTCTTATCAAATCCTAAACCTTGGGCAAATTGTATTGGAGTATAATCCCTTTTATTATATTTAATTTGACTTGGAACTTCCCCCATATAATTGGTTAGTAACGAACTAATATTGAAGAACCACAAATCGGATGGAGAAGCATGTTTAGCTTGTATACAATTATCCAGCATAGTCTTCATTACCTGTGCCATTTCACTATGATTATGCATTTTTGATGTATCTAATCTTCCCCAATAATCTTGTTCTTGCACAAATCCATACTCAGCAATAACATTTGTTACGTCATGAGCTTGTCCCCCTTGACTAAAATTACCCATACCATGAAGCAATACATATTGTTTTGCCTTGCTTTCATAAGCATGTTTAACAATATACATCTCAGATAAGTCCAGTTCAGGACCTCCCATTCTCATAATTTCCGACTCTATAAATGATATGGTACTATACGCCCAACAAGTACCTGTTTTATCCTGGCTTTTTACAGGAGTAGTTTTTGTTTCAACAATTGATTCAAATTCAAACTCATCTTGGGCATTAACAGTTGTAAAAAAGAAACATACACTTAATGCTAAAAATATATTCTTTAATGATTTCATTGAGGTTACTTTTTGAGAACTTAGCGAAATTAAAAAAACTTAAGAAAATATATAAAAATGTTAAGAAATATATTTGCATACTTTTATAAACACAGTATTACAAATAAAAAACCGTTGAGAAAATCCCAACGGTCTTTAATTGTTAATATCTCATTTTTATCTATTTATATTCTTGCCAGCTCTTAATTTTAATTTCGTCTTTACCCATTTTACAGAATGCTTGTATAAAGGCACTTGCCAGACGAGCATTTGTTATTAATGGAATATTAAAATCAATCGCATTTCTTCTAATTTTATATCCATTCTTCAACTCACTCTTACTTAAATTCTTAGGGATATTTATTACCAAATCAATTTTCTTTTCCCTAATCATTTCTAAAGAGTTAGGATGTTTATCACTTTCACTTGGCCAATAAATATGTGTAGTTTCTACACCATTTTCAGCAAAAAACTTATGCGTACCTCCTGTTGCATAAATATTATATCCCTTTTGCTTTAACAACCTTGCACTTTCCAACAATTCCATCTTAGAACGGATAGGACCAGACGAAATCAGCACATTTTTTTCTGGAATGCTATATCCAACAGATAGCATCGAAGTTAATATAGCTTCATCAAAATTATCTCCAATACAACCTACCTCTCCAGTAGAAGACATATCCACACCTAATACAGGATCAGCCTTAGCCAATCGCGCAAACGAAAATTGAGGAGCCTTAATTCCAACACAGTCTAAATCAAATAAGTTTTTGTTAGGCTTTTGAACATCCATTCCTAACATTACCTGTGTTGCAATATCAATAAGGTTTATTTTTAGAATTTTTGATACAAATGGGAAACTACGAGAAGCCCTTAAGTTACATTCTATAACCTTAAGTTCATTATTTTTACCTAAAAGCTGCATATTAAACGGTCCCGAAATATTTAAAGCATTCGCTACCTCTCTGGCTATCTTTTTAACACGACGCATTGTTTCGATATAAAGCTTTTGAGGAGGAAATACAATTGTTGCATCACCTGAGTGAACTCCAGCAAACTCAACATGCTCAGAAATTGCATAGGCAACCACTTCACCATTTTTTGCTACAGCATCCACTTCAATTTCTTTAGCTTCTTCAATAAATTCCGAAACCACTACAGGGTATTCTTTCGATACATTTGCAGCTAAGGTCAAGAAATGCTCTAATTCATCCTTGTTACTAACCACATTCATTGCAGCACCAGAAAGGACATAACTAGGACGTACCAAAACCGGGAAACCAACTTCATCCACAAAAGTATAAATATCATCAATCGAAGTCAATTCGCTCCATCTAGGTTGATCGATATTCAGTTCATCAAGCATTGCTGAAAATTTCTGACGATTTTCTGCATTATCAATATTCTCTGGCGAAGTACCCAAAATAGGTACATTTTGCTTATGCAACTTCATAGCCAGGTTATTTGGAATCTGACCACCCACAGACACAATTACTCCTTTAGGCGTTTCCAAGTCTATAACATCAAGCACACGCTCAAAAGAAAGCTCATCAAAATATAAACGATCACAAATATCGTAGTCGGTACTAACAGTTTCCGGGTTGTAATTGATCATTACTGACCTATACTTCTGATCTCTAATTGTATTTAATGCATTTACACTACACCAATCAAACTCTACCGAGCTTCCAATACGATAAGCACCACTTCCTAATACAACAACAGACTTACCATCACCCTCATAATCTATATCATGTTCAGTACCACTGTATGTTAAATATAAGTAGTTGATTTGCGCAGGAAACTCTCCTGCCATGGTATCAATTTGCTTAACAACCGGTAATATATTACGCTTTTTACGTTCAGTTCTTACCTTCAACAGGTCATTCCCAATTACTTCACTAGTACTCTTAAATACACATCTTGCAATTTGAAAATCGGAATATCCAGCTCGTTTTGCATTACGCAATAAATCATCTGGTAAATCTTCTAAATGAGAATAACTTTTTAATTCCAGCTCTAAATCATGAATATTTTTAAGTTTTTCAAGGAACCAATGATCAATACGACTTAGTTCATGAATCTCTTCAACACTCATATCCTGCTTAAACGCCTCAGCTATTGCATATATACGTTGATCCGTAGGTTCTGCCAACTCTGTTTTAACATCAATTCCTTTTAAAGACTGATTAGCCACAAATCCATGCATCCCCTGACCAATCATACGCAAACCTTTCTGGATAGCTTCTTCAAAAGTACGACCGATAGCCATGATTTCGCCTACCGATTTCATACTACTTCCAATTTGCTTACTTACTCCATTAAACTTATTTAAGTCCCAACGAGGAATTTTACATACCACATAATCCAATGCAGGCTCAAAGAAAGTAGAAGTTACTTTTGTTACCGAGTTTTTAAGCTCATGTAATCCATATCCTAAACCTAATTTTGCCGCAACAAATGCTAATGGGTATCCTGTAGCCTTAGAAGCCAATGCACTGGAGCGAGACAAACGTGCATTCACCTCAATTACACGATAATCCTCTGATTTAGGATCTAATGCATATTGAACATTACACTCCCCTACTACACCAATATGACGAATTATTTTTATGGCTAGCTCTCGTAATTTATGATATTCAGAATTAGATAAGGTTTGCGATGGAGCAACAACAATACTCTCCCCTGTATGTATTCCCAGAGGATCGAAGTTTTCCATGTTACAAACAGTAATACAGTTGTTATATTTATCCCTTACAACCTCATACTCTACCTCTTTCCATCCTTTTAAAGATTCTTCTACCAATATTTGGTTAGAATATGAAAAAGCATTCTCTGCACGTGCAATTAATTCTTCTGTATTGTTACAAAAACCACTACCCATACCTCCTAGTGTATATGCAGCCCTAACAATAATTGGAAATCCTATTTTCTCTGATGCTTTTACAGCTTCTTCAACTGAAGTTACAGCCAAACTTATTGGTGTTTTTACATCAATCTCTTTTAGCTTATTAGCAAAAATCTCTCGGTCCTCTGTATTAATGATAGCTTGAACTGGAGTACCTAAAACTTGCAAATTGTACTTTTCTAATACTCCTGACTGATAAAGTTTAGTACCACAATTCAGGGCAGTTTGACCTCCAAAAGCCAATAATATACCTTGAGGTTTCTCTTTCTTTATCACCTCTTCAACAAAAAATGGAGTAACAGGTAAAAAGTAAATTTTATCTGCTATTTTATCCGAAGTCTGAACTGTAGCTATATTAGGATTAACTAAAACTGTTTCAATCCCTTCTTCTTTCAAAGCTTTAAGTGCCTGTGAACCTGAATAGTCAAATTCTCCAGCCTCTCCAATTTTTAACGCACCCGATCCAAGTATTACTACTTTTTTAATATCCTTATTCATTATTAAATATTATATAGCTATTATGAAATTGATGTATTCTTATGCATTGAACTTTTCTTAAAAACCATTACATTATTGTAACAAGTTTTGGTACTTTCATTGAGAAACAGTTAATATTGATTGCTTATACAGGACATTATAAAACTGAATATTAACCAACATTCTATTCGCTCAAGAAATATATCGGCTGCAAAAATACAAATATTTTGCAAAAACCTTTTGTATATTTTTTAAAAGTGCATATTTTTGCATCGTATTTGAATAATTATACAATGAAAATCAAAGCTCAAAGGTTAACAACCATTCAAAATATTATAAGATCACAGTTGGTAAGTAGTCAGGAAGAATTGCTCATCTTATTAGAAAAGGAAGGCTTTTTAACTACACAAGCGACTCTTTCAAGAGATTTAAAATTTTTGAAAGTAGCTAAAATTCCTCATCCTGATAAAGGATATATTTACGAATTACCGGTTGGTAATTCTAAAACAAGTGAAGAAACACAGGATGATTTTCCTGTTGGAGGAGTTGAATCCATAGATTTCACAGGCAATCTGGCAGTTATTAAAACTCGTCCTGGGTTTGCAAATGGTGTGGCTTCTATCATTGATAGCCATGATCCATATGAAATATTAGGCACAATAGCGGGGGATGATACAATTCTTTTAATAAATAGAGAAGGGGTTTCAAAAGGGCATATGCTGGAAATTTTATCCATGTTTATACCTGGACTTAAAAATAAAGCTTTGTAACTTTTGAGCTGTTGGAATTAAAAACAAATGATTGATAAATTTTACATAGATGTAGCCAAAGAATCGCATTTAAAATATGTAGATGTGATTCTCGACACCATTGCAGATGCAGCGAAGATTAGAGGTACTGGAATCGCAAAGAGAAGTCCTGGTTATATAATTCAAAAAATAAACGAAGGCAAAGCTATTATTGCATTGCAAGAAGATATTTTCGCGGGATTTTGTTACATAGAATCTTGGGGACATAACAGATTTGTTGCAAACTCAGGGCTTATTGTCGTTGAAAAGTTTAGAGGAAAAGGATTAGCAAAAGCCATTAAATCTAAAGCATTTGAACTATCTCGCCAACGTTTTCCAGACGCTAAACTATTTGGTTTAACAACTGGCTTAGCTGTAATGAAGATAAATTCTGAATTAGGTTACAAACCGGTTACATTCTCCGAACTAACTGATGATGAAATGTTCTGGAAAGGATGCCAAAGCTGTGTAAACTACGATATTTTAGTCAGGACAAATCGACGTCACTGCCTTTGTACAGGCATGTTGTATGACCCGCAACATGAAGAAGAGAAGAAAAAGGAAAAAAGTTTTGGAGTATACAGTAGATGGCTCAGGTTTAAGCAATCTGTATTTTTAAAAGGAAACAAGAAAAAGGATAATAATAAAATGTCCTTATTCAGAAAAATAATTACAAACAAAGTTAATATAGTAAACAGGGTTGCGATACTATTTCAGGAATCGCAAATAAAATAAATTTAAGATGGAAAAAGTAGTTTTAGCATTTAGCGGTGGATTAGATACTTCATTTTGTGTAAAATATTTAAAACACGAGAAAAATCTAGATGTATACTCTGCCATTGCTAACACAGGAGGCTTCTCAAATGATGAACTAAATTCAATTGAGGAAGGGGCATATAAACTTGGGGTAACAGAACATGTAGCTATTGATGTTACTGATGTTTACTATCGCAACTGCATCCGTTATATGATTTACGGAAACATCTTAAAAAACAACACTTATCCTCTTTCTGTAAGTTCCGAAAGGATATTTCAGGCATATGCTATTGTAGATTATGCCAGAAAAATTGGAGCAAAATACATTGCACATGGAAGTACTGGCGCTGGAAACGATCAAATACGATTTGATTTAACTTTTCAAATTATAGCCCCTGAAATAGAAATTATTACTCCCATTCGCGATTTAACTTTGTCTCGCGAAGAAGAAATTGAATACCTAAAAAAACATGGAGTCGAAAAAGATTGGAAAAAAATGGAATATTCCATTAATAAAGGTCTTTGGGGCACAAGCGTTGGAGGAAAAGAAACGCTTACTTCTAATCAAGGTTTGCCCCAAGAGGCTTATCCAAGTCAACTTGAAGAAAAAGACCCCATTGAAATGACCATCGAATTCAACAAAGGGGAAATTGCTTCAGTAAACGGAGAAGTATTCGAAACTCCAATTGATGCTATCCGAAAGATTGAGGAATTAGGTTCGTCTTATGCGATAGGTCGCGATGTTCATGTTGGGGATACTATAATTGGAATAAAAGGAAGAGTTGGCTTTGAAGCAGCTGCACCAATCTTAATTATCAAAGCACATCACCTACTGGAAAAACATACATTAACCAAATGGCAAATGTATTGGAAAGAACAGTTAAGTAACTGGTATGGAATGCTTCTACACGAAGCTCAATATGTAGAGCCAGTAATGCGAGATATTGAAAAGTTTCTGGATCACTCACAATTAAACGTTAATGGAAAAGTAATTATTAAACTTTTCCCATATCGATTTGAATTAGTGGGAGTAGAATCAGAGAACGATTTAATGAACTCTGGATTTGGCGATTATGGAGAAATGAATAAAGCCTGGAGTGCTGATGATGTAAAAGGTTTTACCACCATATTAGGTAATCAGTTAAAAATATTTAATAACGTAAATAAAGGTCAGCTTGACATTAAATAATCTACAAATGATAAAAGTTGGAATAGTAGGTGGTGCCGGCTATACTGCAGGTGAATTACTAAGGATTTTATTACACCACCCAGAAGTAGAAATAACCTATGTTCAAAGTACAAGTAATGCTGGTAATCCAATATCATCTGTACATACCGATTTATTGGGAGATACCGATTTATATTTTACTTCTGACCTTGAAACGGATAAAGTTGATGTAATATTTTTATGTATGGGACATGGTAAATCCAAGGAATTTCTGAGCGAAAACACCATTCCTGACCATATTAAAATTATCGATCTTAGTCACGATTTTCGACTTAAAGCTGATGGAAACGACTTTGTTTATGGGCTACCTGAATTAAACATAGACTCCATTAAGTCGGCCAATAAGATAGCTAATCCAGGCTGTTTTGCCACAGCTATTCAAGTTGCACTTTTACCATTGGCTGCTGCAGGTAAACTAAAAGAGGTACACATTAATGCTATTACAGGTTCAACAGGTGCTGGTCAAAAACCAACATCCACATCACATTTTAGTTGGCGAAACAATAACATTTCTGTATACAAAGCATTTTCACACCAACACTTGGGTGAAATTAAACAATCATTAAAACAGCTTCAGAATAACTTTGACAAACCTGTTAATTTTATTCCTGTAAGAGGCAATTTCGCAAGAGGTATCATGGCTACATCTTATGTGGACTGTAATCTAAGTCAGGAAGAAGCAATAAAACTTTATAAAGATTTTTACCTGAATCATCCTTTTGTTATTATTTCCAATTCCAACCCAAGTTTAAAGCAAGTAGTCAATACCAATAAAGCAATTTTATTTATAGAGAAACATGATAATAAACTGTTAATCATTAGCATGATTGACAACCTAATAAAGGGAGCTTCCGGACAAGCAGTTCATAACATGAACTTAATGTTTGGGCTTCATGAAAAGACAGGTCTTCGCCTTAAACCGGTAGCTTTTTAAAACCGAACATAACTAATATATTAACCTTTCGGCCATAAAAAACACTTAATGTTTAAGGAAATTTAATGTAATTAAAAAAAGGTTTAAATTAGATATTAACTCAAAAGGAAGACTTGATAACAATCCTGCGGGGTAGCCAAGAATCCCGCAGGATTACTTTAAATAAACTTTAAAACAGCACATTGTAGAAAATGAAATTATTTGATGTATACCCACTTTTTGATATTGAACCTATAAAAGCTCAAGGAAGTTACATTTGGGATAAAGAAGATAATAAATATTTAGATTTATATGGCGGTCATGCAGTAATTAGTATTGGTCATTCTCACCCACATTATATTGAGAGAATAACGGAACAATTAAATAAAATTGGATTCTATTCAAATTCTGTACAAAACCAGTTACAAAAAGATTTAGCTCAAAAACTGGGTGAGATATCACAAATGGACGATTATGATTTGTTTTTATGTAACTCTGGAGCAGAAGCTAACGAAAATGCACTTAAGTTAGCTTCGTTTATAACTGGAAAAAAGAAAGTTATTTCTTTTAAGAAAGGATTTCATGGTAGAACATCTGCAGCAGTTGCTATTACAGACAATCCCAAAATAATTGCTCCCATTAACAGCAATCACGAAAACGTTATATTAGAGTTAAACAACCTGCAGACTGTTGAAAACGAATTAAAAAACAACGATATTTGTTGTATAATCATCGAAGGAATTCAAGGAATTGGAGGAATAATTGTTCCTGATCCTGAATTTCTGGAAGGGCTTGAACTGCTTTGCGAAAAGTACAACGCCATATTGATTTTGGATGAAATACAGTCTGGTTATGGACGATCTGGTAAATTCTTTGCATTCCAGCATAGTAAAGTAAAACCTGATTTAGTTACCATGGCCAAGGGTATGGGTAACGGGTTTCCTATTGGAGGGGTATTAATTTCCAACAAGTTTAAGCCTTGGTTTGGAATGTTAGGAACCACTTTTGGAGGCAATTATCTAGCCTGTTCTGCTGCACTAGCCGTAATTGAAGTGATGCAGCAAGAAAATTTAATTGAGAATGCCAAAAGTGTTGGCGAACACATTATTTGCAAAGCTAAAAAAACGTTAAAAGGTTGTGAAGTTCGTGGTTTAGGACTAATGATTGGCCTGGAATTTGATAGGGAAATAGTCGAATTAAGAAGAAAGCTTCTTTTTGAAGACAAAATTTTTACAGGAGTATCAGGCTCTAAAATCATTAGAATTTTACCACCATTAAATCTAAGTACTGATGAAGCTGATTTATTTTTAGATAAATTAGCAGAATCAATATGAACAAAATGAGCCTGATATGATTAATTGATTAACAGCAATAATATTCAATTCAGGCCATGATTAAATTTTTCTGGAACGAAGAATGGAAAGACATTAATTTTGAGGAAGGTGCACTTAAGAAAAAGTACGCTATATCTAACTATGGTCGGGTAATTAGTTATACAGATTCTCTTAAAAACGGAGATATTATTAAAGGCGGGAAGTTAAGAGGCTATGCAACATTACCAGTTAGGCCATTTGGGAAATCTAAAACTTTTTATGTCCATAAGTTAGTTGCTCAATATTTTATCCAAAACAACAGGGAAGATGCTAAATTTGTTATTCATTTAGATTATAACAAGAATAACAATTTTGTAGATAATCTTAAGTGGTGTACCAAAGACGAAGTTTTCGAACACCAACAGCACAATCCTTCTGTATTGGAAGCTCGAGAAAAACAAAAAGGACGCAAAACTGTGCAAGGACATAAACTCTCTTCCACAGAAGTGATGCGTTTAAAACGAAAAATATTTGATCCCAAGCGAAAATCGCGCTTAAAAATTATTGCAAAGCAATTTGGAATAAGCGAGATGCAGCTATACCGTATAAAATCGGGCGAAAATTGGGGACACGTTAAAGTAGAAATTGATGGCGTAGAGTATTAACTCCTGGAATGACAATCTGTTTGTTATTCCTTAAAATGCCGAATAACAAACAGAGTCGTACTATGGAAAACAAAAAAATAGCCATAATTGGTGGTGGTAATTTAGGACAAGCCATTGCCAAAGGAATTGTAAACTCACAGATAATTGCTGCTTCAAACCTAACGGTTACACGTAGAAGAACAAACCTCATTCAAAGCCTTAATGAATTAGGCATCAACATTAGCTCAAACAATATTGAAGCATCTAAAAATGCCGATATTATTTTCCTTGGAGTTAAACCATATCAAATTCAACAAATTATAGAAGAGATAAGTCCTGTTATTAAAGAAAATGCAATTATCATTTCTTTAGCTACGGGTATTGACTCTGTTACTATCGAAAAATATTTTGGGTGTAAACTCTCTATTTTTAGAGCAATGCCAAATACTGCAATTGCAATTGGTCAGTCCATGACATGTATTTCGGCTTATAATGCAAGTGAAGAACAAGAAGAAATTGTTCTTAAATTATTTAAACAAGTAGGACAAGCTCTTATTATACCCGAAGAATTAATGGCATCAGCCACTGTATTAGCCGCTTGCGGAATAGCATTTGCTTTAAGATTTGTACGTGCAGCTACACAAGGTGGAATCGAAATTGGCTTTGGCGCCGAGCTTGCGTTACAAATTGCTTCGCAAACAGTTAAAGGAGCAGCCGATCTTCTAATAAAATCAGAAACACACCCCGAAGAGGAAATTGACAAGGTAACAACACCACGAGGAGTAACTATTTCTGGATTAAATGAAATGGAACATCAAGGCTTCAGCTCTTCTTTAATAAAAGGTTTACTTACATCGTTCAACAAAATTGAGAACGGAAAATAATTCTACTCTGTGTTTAAGTCAATTACTATAAAAATCGGTTCTAATGTATTAACCAAAGATGATGGTACTCTTCACATCGAAAGGGTATCACATCTAGTAGATCAAATTGCACAATTACATAAGAACAATAAAAAAATTCTTTTAGTTTCCTCCGGTGCTGTAGCTGCAGGAAGATCAATGGTACAAATAAATAAAAAAACAGATACTGTTTCTTCACGTCAGTTATTATCTTCTGTTGGACAAGTTAAATTATTAAATACATATTCTGGGTTGTTCGAAAACCATAATATACAATGTGCGCAAGTATTGGTTACAAAAGAGGATTTTCGATCAAGAGAGCACTATTTAAATATGAAAAATTGCTTGACCACACTATGGGATAATGGAATTGTACCTATTATAAATGAAAATGATGCAGTATCGGTAACAGCATTAATGTTTACTGATAACGATGAATTAGCCGGACTTTTAGCATCTATGATGAATAGTGAAGCATTATTTATCCTCAGCAATATAAACGGGATATACGATGGCGATCCGAAAGCTAAAGGAACTAAAGTTATCAGGACCATAGATAGATCCAACGCTGATTTATCCGAATACATTTCCACCACTAAATCAAACTTCGGACGAGGCGGAATGTTAACAAAGTGTCATATTGCTCAAAAAACAGCTTCATCAGGAATTTCTGTTCATATTGCAAACGGAACGAAAGAGAATATTTTAATAGACTTAAACCAAAATGCAGAAAATGTTGAACATACGCGTTTCGTTCCTGGCGAAAAATATCCAGCCGTAAAAAAATGGATAGCTTATTCCGAATCTTTTGCTAACGCCGAAGTTCATATTAACAAAGGAGCTTTTGAAGCCCTTACTTCTCCTAAAGCTACAAGTTTATTATTGGCAGGAGTAACACATATGAATGGAGATTTTAAAAAAGGCGACCTGTTAAAAATTATTACGGAAGATAAGAAAGCAATTGGTATAGGAAGAGCTAAATATGATCGTATCAAGGCAGAAGAACACATAAACGATGAAAAATATCAACCACTTATTCATTACGATTACATGTATTTGTTTTCAGAAATATAACCTATAGAATCTTTTAATCAATATATCATGCAATGTTTACCCCAATTCGAAAAAGTTAAATATGCGGCAAGAGGACTTTCAAGAGTTAACAAGGCCGATATTGTTAATTTACTTAACAGATTAGCTGATGAAGCTGAGAATAATATCCCGAAGCTTTTGGATGCCAATCAAAAAGATTTGGATCGAATGGAAGAAAGTGATCCTAAGTATGATCGATTAAAATTAACTAAAGAACGTATCGAAGGCATTGCATCGGATATTAGAAATGTAGCTCAACTTCCATATCCAATTGGAGAGATTTTAGAAGAAAAAGATTTGGATAATGGCATGCTTTTAAAAAAAATACGTGTTCCTCTTGGTGTGATTGGAGTTATTTACGAAGCTCGTCCCAATGTAACTTTCGACGTATTTTCTCTTTGTATGCAATCTGGAAATGCTTGTGTTTTAAAAGGAGGTAGCGATGCTGAGTTTTCTAACAAAGCAATTGTTTCTTTAATTCATCAGGTTTTAAAAGATCAAGGATTTAATCCTGATGTTTTACAACTCCTACCTCCAGATAGATATGCTGCTACTGAATTAATGAATGCCATAGGTTATGTAGATATATTAATTCCCAGAGGATCGCAAAACTTGATTAACTCGGTTCGTGAAAATGCAAACATTCCAGTTATTGAAACCGGAGCAGGTATTGTTCATACTTATGTAGATGCTTCTGCTGATATAGATAAAGCCACTAACGTTGTAGTTAATGCAAAAACCAGAAGAGTAAGCGTATGCAACGCACTAGACTGTTTAGTATTACACAAAAATCAACTAACCAATCTCCCTCAAATAGTGGATGATATGAAAAGTTACAAGGTAGAAATATTTGCTGACGAACAAGCTTATAAACAATTAGATGGTAAATATCCTAAAGAGTTTTTAAAAAAGGCTACAGAAGAATCATTTGGAATTGAATTTCTATCTCACAAAATGTCGATTAAAACTGTTGATAATATTGACGAAGCTTTAGATCACATCTATAAATATAGCTCAAAACATAGCGAAGCAATTATTGCTGAAGACAATGAGGTTTTGCAACGCTTCTGCAATGAAGTTGATGCAGCAGCTGTTTATACCAATGCTTCAACTGCATTTACAGATGGCGCTCAGTTTGGTTTAGGTGCAGAAATTGGCATAAGTACTCAAAAACTACACGCTCGAGGTCCAATGGCATTGCGTGAATTAACTAGTTACAAATGGCTAATAACCGGAAATGGTCATATCAGGCCAGCGTAATATTGCTAAATTAACATATTGACACCTTAACAAAAAAAAATAACCCAGTGTCTTTTCGACCCTGTTAAAATTTGTCTTTATAACTTTTATCTTAATACCAGAAAAAAAATGAAACGATATTTAAAAGTTGATGATATAGGAGATTTAAATCAAGCCCTAAAAGATGCGTTTGAGATAAAGAAAGATCCATATGCCTACCAAGAGTTAGGAAAAAACAAAACTATTATCCTGGTATTTTTCAACTCCAGTTTACGAACTCGTTTGAGCACCCAAAAAGCAGCCATGAACATGGGAATGAATGTGATGGTACTTGACATTAACAAAGACGGTTGGAAACTGGAAACCGAAATGGGCGTTGTTATGGATAGTGATAAACCAGAACATATAAAAGAAGCTGTTCCTGTAATTGGTCAATATTGCGACCTAATAGGTGTTCGGTCTTTTGCAACCTTCGAAAACAAAGAAGATGATTATAGCGAAAAAGTTATTAATCAATTCATTGAATACTCTGGCGTACCTGTTATAAGTTTAGAATCTGCAACACGTCATCCTTTACAAGCCTTTGCAGATTTAATAACAATTGAAGAACACAAACAAAAAGAACGCCCTAAAGTAGTATTAACTTGGGCTCCACATCCAAGAGCTTTACCTCAGGCTGTTGCCAACTCATTTGTTGAATGGATGAAAAAAACAGATTTTGAATTTGTAGTTACAAATCCCAAAGGTTATGAGTTAGCTGAAGAGTTTACAGAAGGTGTTACAGTTGAGTATGATCAGAAAAAAGCTTTTGAAGGAGCAGATTTTATTTATGCTAAAAACTGGTCATCCTACAAAGAATATGGTCAAGTTGTATCTCAAGATATGAATTGGACTGTAAATGAAGAGAAAATGGCTCTAACCAACAATGCCAAATTTATGCATTGTTTACCTGTACGCAGAAATATGGTAGTTAGCGACGGAGTTATAGAAAGTGAGAATTCATTAGTTGTGCAAGAAGCAGCAAATCGTGTAGTTTCGGCTCAAACTGTTATTAAAAGAATGTTGGAGGAACTTAAATAGATCATGCAAAAAATCACTATTGTAAAAGTAGGCGGAAAGGTAGTTGAAACACCTGAAACACTTCAAGAATTATTAACTGATTTTGTAGCTCTTCCTGGCTTAAAGATTTTAGTTCACGGAGGAGGCCGTTCTGCAACAAAATTCTCTGAACAATTAGGTATTGAAACCAAAATGGTGGATGGCAGAAGAATTACTGATAAAGAAACTCTTAAGGTGGTAACCATGGTTTATGCCGGACTTGTTAATAAAAATATTGTGGCATCGCTTCAAGCTAAAGGAGCAAACGCAGTAGGTTTAACAGGTGCTGACTTAAATCTAATCAAAGCCGTTAAGCGACCTGTAAAAGAAATTGATTATGGTTATGTGGGTGATGTAGTGTCCGTTCATGTTGAAGAACTAAAAGAGCTGATTAATAAAAACGTAGTACCCGTTGTTGCTCCTCTCACTCATGATGGAAATGGTAATATGCTTAACACAAACGCAGATACTATGGCATCATCGCTTGCAAGTGCATTAGCAAAGCATTATGATGTAAATCTTGTATATTGCTTTGAAAAAAAAGGTGTACTAAGTAATCCTGATGATGATAATGCTGTAATTAATCAACTAACTCATCCTCTCTTTAAAGAATATCAACAAACAGGAATAATCGCCGAAGGAATGATCCCTAAACTTGACAATGGATTTGATGCATTAAAAAATGGGGTTAAAAAAGTAAACATTACTAACACCCAGGGATTAAAAGATGGACTTAATTCTGGAACTCTATTAAGTATTGATTAATGAAAAATTTTCAAACTTACAGTAACGAGGTTATTGAAATCTTAAAACAACTAATATCTATTGAATCGTTAAGCAAACAAGAGGATAAAGCTGCTGATTTAATTAAATCATTTTTAAAGGATAAAGGATTTTCAATTAACCGAAAAGGAAATAATGTTTGGGTTTGGTCAGGGGAAAGGAACAGCAGTAAACCAACAATTCTGCTTAATTCTCATATAGATACAGTAAAACCATCTTCCAAGTGGACATATCCTCCTTATAAACCTACTTTAATTGACGACACTTTATATGGTTTAGGAAGTAATGACGCTGGAGGACCTTTAGTTTCACTTTTGGCCACTTTTTTATTATTGTCAGAAGAAACACAACCCTATAATTTAGTATTTGCTGCAACTGCCGAAGAAGAGATTTCCGGAACAGAAGGTGTAGCTATTATTCTTGATGAAATTGGAACAATTGATTTAGGTATTGTGGGAGAACCAACCCAAATGCAAATGGCTGTTGCCGAAAAAGGATTATTGGTATTGGATTGCGAAGCAAAAGGAAAAGCCGGACATGCAGCTCGTAACGAAGGTGTTAATTCAATCTACGAAGCTTTAGGTGATATAGAATGGTTTAAAACTTACCAATTTCCTGAATCATCCGAACTTTTTGGTCCTGTAAAAATGACGGTTACACAAATTGAAGCTGGTTCACAACACAATGTAGTACCAGATTCATGCAAATTTGTGGTAGATGTAAGATTAAACGAAAAATACTCCAATCAACAAGCCGTTGATATCATTCAAGATAAAGTAAAATGCGAAGCAGTGCCACGAAGTACCAGGCTTAATAGTTCTTATATTCCTCTTGAGCATCCCATAGTTCAAAAAGGATTACAGCTAGGTAGAACTTATTATGGCTCACCTACAACTTCCGATCAGGCATTGATGAATTTTACAACTCTCAAGATTGGACCAGGAGATTCTGCTCGTTCACACACTGCAGATGAATACATTAAGCTTAGCGAAATTAAAGAAGGAATAAAGATATATTATGAATTGCTTAATGGTTTAGTAATATAATTAATTTGAAAACGTTAAAAAATGTGACAAATATCATTAAAAATTCAAGTCATCTTGAAATTATAAGTTTAATAATTTATATTTGCCTCAATTATAAGAATTACAGATAGCGCAGTTAACAATTCGTAATCACCTTCTTATTATTTAGGCTAAAAAATGTAAAAATATTACAAATCCGCAATGAGGATTGTATATTTCCAGTCTAAAATTATGTAAATGAAACTTTGGGACAAAGGCATACAAGTAGATAAAAAAGTTGAGAATTTTACTGTAGGTAAAGACCGAGAAATGGACTTATACCTGGCTCCTTTTGATATAATTGGCACCATGGCTCACATTACAATGCTTGAAAGTGTTGGGCTGTTAGAAAAAGAGGAATTAGAGTTGCTTCTGAAAGAATTGAAGAACATTTATACCTCTGCTTTAAGTGGTGATTTTGTTATTAAAGAAGGAGTTGAAGACGTTCATTCCCAGGTTGAAATGATGTTAACAGATCGTTTGGGAGATGTTGGTAAAAAAGTACATAGCGGAAGGTCAAGAAACGATCAGGTTCTACTAGACCTTAAGCTGTTTATTCGGGACAAAATAAAGGAGGTAGTTGAAGCAGTTAAGGAATTTTTTAACGCCTTACAACTTCAAAGCGAAAACTATAAAAATGAATTAATTCCAGGCTATACACATTTGCAAGTAGCCATGCCTTCATCGTTTGGTCTATGGTTTGGAGCATATGCAGAAAGCTTAACAGACGATATGCACATGCTAAAAGCAGCATGGAAAATTACTAATCAAAATCCATTAGGAGCAGCTGCAGGTTACGGTAGCAGTTTTCCTTTAAATCGTCAATTAACAACAGATATATTAGGTTTCGACAACATGAACTACAATGTGGTTTATGCTCAAATGGGTAGAGGCAAAACTGAAAAAAATGTTGCTACAGCATTAAGTTCTGTTGCATACACTGTGGGTAAATTTGCCATGGATGCATGCTTATACATGAGTCAAAACTTTGGCTTTCTAAGTTTACCGGGAGAACTCACAACCGGATCAAGTATAATGCCTCACAAAAAAAATCCTGATGTTTTTGAATTAATAAGGGCAAAGTGTAATCAAATTCAGGCATTACCCGAAACTATTGGAATGATTACAAGCAATCTTCCTTCTGGATACTTTAGAGACCTACAACTTATTAAGGAGAACTTCTTACCTGCTTTTGATGAACTCATTAGCTGTTTAGACTTAGCCACTTTTGCTGTAAAAAACATCTCAATAAAAAAAAATGTTCTTCGGAATGAAATGTATAAATATGCATTTAGCGTTGAAGAAGTCAATAAACTGGTTTTGCAAGGTATTCCTTTTAGAGATGCCTATAAACAAATTGGAACTTTAATTGAAGACGATAAGTTCGAACCCGAGTTAACTGTAAATCATTCCCACGAGGGATCCATAGGTAATTTATGTACCTCCCTGGTTAAAGAAAAGATGGAAAAACTTGTTGATTCTTTTAACTTCGAGAAAGTAAATAAAGCACTAGATGCTTTATGTAAATAAATAAAATTAGAGAGGAAAGCGTATGATATTATTGGAGAATTTGGCTAAAATGGCCGTACAATCATGTGAAATCGAAAAAGAACTTTTTGACAGCTACGGGGTTAAAAGGGGATTACGTAATGCCGATTTCTCAGGTGTATTGGTTGGTTTAACCCATATTGGAAATGTAGTAGGGTACGATAACATTGATGGTAAGTTAATTCCGCGCGAAGGTGAACTTTATTATCGTGGAATCGAATTAAAAGACTTAGCCAAAGGATTCCTTTCTACCGGACGACATGGATTTGAAGAAACAGCTTATTTATTGTTAACAGGTCAGCTTCCTAACCAAACTGAACTAACAGATTTTACAGAGTATCTGGCCGAACAAAGTGAGCTTCCTCCATTTTTCTCAAAAAACATGATCCTCTCTTTAAGAGGCCGTGATGTTATGAACATGCTTGCTCGCTCAGTATTAGGTCTCTATGTAGCCGACGAAGATGCCGAAGATTATAGCCATGTAAACTTAATTAAACAAGCCATTAGTCTAATTGCAAAGTTTCCTGTAATTGTTGCGTATGCATATTATGGTATGCGTCATTCATTTCAACGCAAATCGCTAATTATTCGCCATCCTCAAAAAGAACTAAGTCTGGCCGAAAATTTCCTTTACATGCTTAAAGGTAAAGACTATACTAAATTAGAGGCAGACTTATTAGATTTATCATTAGTTATACATGCTGAGCATGGTGGAGGTAATAATTCTTCATTTACAACAAGGGTAGTTAGTTCTGCCCAAACGGATACATATTCTGCAATTGCTGCAGCATTAGGTTCTTTAAAAGGAGGACTTCATGGAGGAGCCAACCTCAAGGTTATTGATATGATGGAAAATATCAAGAAAAACGTTAAGGATTGGACAAATAAAAAAGAAGTTTCTAAATACCTTTTAAAACTATTAAGAAAAGAAGCCTTTGACCGAACCGGAAAAATATATGGTATTGGACATGCCATTTATACACTTTCCGATCCTCGTGCTGTTCTGTTAAAAGAAAAAGCCAGGGAATTAGCAGAAGAAAAAGGCAGGATGGATGAATTTAATTTATATGCTTTAATTGAAGAGCTTGCTCCTGAGGTTTTCTATGAATTCAAAGGTAAAAATGCTAAAATCATTTGCGCTAATGTTGACTTTTATTCGGGCTTTGTATACGAATGTATAAAGATCCCTAAAGAAATATATACTCCAATATTTGCGGTTGCCCGTATAGCAGGTTGGGCTGCGCATCGTATAGAGGAGGTTACATTCTCTAGCCGACGTATTATTCGTCCGGCATATAAGTGTGTAATAGATCGTTCTACTTATCTTCCTTTGGAATCGAGATAAGTGTTTTTGTTGATTGGGTAATGAAAAGGCTGTCTGTGGGGGAATTTCAGGCAGCCTTTCTTCATTTAAAAAACATAGCCCAACTGAATTGAAAGATGATCAGCCACTCTTCCATGTACTTTCAAGTTAATCCCAGTTGTAAAATACTTCTTGAATAAATAACGTAGATAGTATTGTTGCAATAAATAATTTGGAGCTTTCTTGCCTTGTAACAAATAAATTCCAAGCTGTTGACCAAACCTAAATCGTCCAATTAAAAATTCATTTCCAATTAAAGGCGCTATACTCCATTGATCAATTGCTTTATTAAAATCAAATAGTTGTTGATACTCAATCATTGTCCCAAAAGTTAAAGCATTAATTCTACCTACTCGAATACTTCTATTTATTGTAGCAAAAAAAACATTTCTGTTATTTACTGACCCTGTATCATTCTTTTGTGAATAGCTCATTAATATTTCGGTTCTTTTCTGTTTCGAAAAAGGATTTAATGCTCTTTCCTGTGGTATTTGATAAACATCTGGTGTATATTCTAAACCAAACGCAAATACCGCATAGTTAATTCCCAAATTAGGCTCCTTTATACCTCCATTAGAAATATGTCGAAAAGAAGCACTGCCCTTGATAGCCCATTGATCATTAAAGAAGTGATACATATTAATCCCTGCAATTAAAGGAAATGCAATATGTGTACTATAAGTTAGGTTGTTTGGATTGTTATCTAATTCGTACGGACTACTCATATAAGCAACACCCATTGCTGCTTTTGCCGAAAATCGTAAACGTCCGGAAACTTTAAAAAACGGTTCTACATAACTCAATGCACTAATAGTATACCCCAAATCGGGGTGACCAAAATTTACATAGCTCATTCCAAAGCCCCATTTGGGATAGATACCAAATGATTGTAAAATTTTATCGGTTAAAATTAACTGCCCTACCTCTATTTCAATTCCGTATGGATTTACTCCTTTATAAGTGGTTAATTTATCCGTATGCACTTGAAATGCGCCATAATATGATCCAACACTTATAAAAACGGGTTTATTAGAAGTTTTAGGTTGCGAAAAGACTTGAGGCATTATAAAAAAGGTTTTCAGGATTAGAAACCAAAACAATCTTTGAAATCTATTTAGATACCATACTTGTTGACTCTTTACATCAGACATATCAACCTCAATTATTATAAATGAACACTTTGTAAATAAAGTTAAAGTTTCTTTTATAATAGTTCATTAGTTTTTTGGTTATTAGTCATTGATGCTAATTGCAAATAACTCAATATCTCATATTCAACACTATACAAATACTATATTATTTAACATGAATAAAATATAAACGATAATTGAATACAAAATGTATATATATTCATTTTTATTTATAGTTATGCATTTCCAAAGTTTTTATTAGCTTAAAAAGTAAATATTTACTAGATTTGCGCGATATTAAAATCGGAGTATTACTTCAATTCTTGTTAGTAAATATTCCACATTAATTAATGGATTATCTTGATGTTATGCCAGAAGTAAAAGGAATAAAGTTGGTGCTCGAAGACGGAACTGTCTTTGAAGGAAAGTCGTTTGGATATCATAAATCTGTAGCCGGAGAGGTAGTTTTTAATACGGCCATGACAGGTTATCCTGAAAGTTTAACTGATCCATCATATAAAGGTCAGATACTTGTATCTACTTACCCATTGATAGGAAATTATGGGGTGCCTAAAGATGACATGGAGAATGATATTCCATTATTTTATGAATCGGATCAAATACATATTTCCGGTTTAATTATTTCCGATTACTCTTTTGAATATAGTCACTGGAACGCTAAAAACTCATTACGTGAATGGTTAATTCAAAACGAAGTTCCAGGTATCTTTGACATTGATACACGTGCTCTTACGAAGATTTTACGTGAAAAAGGATCTATGCTAGGTAAAATATTGATTGATGGTGAAGACATTGAACAATACAACCCTAATACCGATAATTTAGTAGCAAAAGTAAGTACAACAGAACGCAAAGTATTTGGTAATGGTAAACATAAAGTTGTTTTGGTTGATACTGGTGCTAAATACAATATTTTGCGCTGCTTACTTAAGCGAGATACTACAGTAATTCAAGTACCATGGGATTATGACTTTACCCAAGAAGACTATGATGGTATTATGCTCTCAAATGGTCCTGGGAATCCCGAAATGTGTTCTAAAACTGTAGAAAACATACAAAAAGCCATTGAAATTGGGAAACCTATTTTTGGCATTTGTCTTGGTAATCAACTACTAGGAATTGCATCCGGTGGAAAAACCTATAAATTAAAGTATGGTCACAGGGCACACAATCACCCTGTAATAGAAGTAGGTACAAACCAGTGTTACATTACATCGCAAAATCATGGTTATGCACTAGACAATGATTCACTTACCGATGACTGGGAACCATTGTTTATTAACGTAAACGATAAAAGTAATGAGGGAATAAAGCACAGGTCGAAACCGTTCTTTTCAACTCAATTCCACCCGGAAGCTTCTAGTGGACCTACAGACACTGAATATTTATTCGATGACTTTATAAAATTGATTGAAAATAGTAAAAAGTAAATATTAGCCCCGAGATAAAACCTCGGGGCTTTTTTTTAATTCCTTTTTTATATAAAAGTTAAACGCAGGAAGGTTGTATTCAATAACACCCTGCTACCTCCATCCTGTAAACCCTTCCTTGCAGAAATAAAAATAGGTTAAAACTTTAATTCATTTAATTACCACTCTTCATATTAGCTTAAAAGCTAGTATAACGATCAAAATTAACAGCTAATAGGTCTTCAATCCGACCAAGTTACCGTATTTAAATTACTTGTCATCAGTAATCCAAGTTGATATCTTATTTGTGTAAACTTTCGACTTTATTACTTTATAAACTCGTTACTAAATTCTTCTTACATCAAACTCTCCTTATTTTACCGAATAAATCTATCCAACTTATAATTTGTAATATTAAAAAGACAAATACCATCTTGTTCCTTTTTTGATAACCAATGCTCAAACAATAAGGCCACAAACCTTATCATATATGATACAATAAGACAATGAGGTGTTTCATTTGTTATGATCTGCAAGGGGAGATTTCACTTTTCGTTACAGATTGATAATTTAACCTTATAAGATATAAGTTAATCATTAACCATACAATATTGAAACTGTTTTTTAAATCAAAAATTATATTCTATTAATTAATTCATAATATCAAAACTGCAAACAAAATTATTGTTATGAGTTAAATTTATAATAATTATTAATCTTTAAATTCAATAAAATGTTTAAAAAACTTATTCCTTTTGTATTGGCATTACTTACTGTAGTTTCTTGTGACCAAGAAACTCAAATTAACGATTCTGACCCAACTTCTGGAGATTCTCTACCTATTGAAATTCAAGAATTAATTGGAAATTTCTCTGAAAAAAGAGCTGCTTCTGATGATGAAATTGAAGCTTTCCATAATAGAAGAGCTAATTTAACTCTAAAAAGGTCTTGTAGCTTACATTCTGATGCATCATGTTCTGATGAATCAACAGCAGAATTTTTATATTATGTGGAAAATTGTGTTACTTATCCATTACCTGCATCAGGAGGATATAATCTTGTAAATACACGAGGAGCTATTTCGTATTATGTAGATGGTGATGGTGATGTAAATTGCGATAATTATGAAGATGATCTTCAAGATATGATTGACAATGTAATTGCTGAAGTTGGGGGGTCTGCTTGGGATATTGTTCCTACTGTATACCGCGTTTCTTCATGTAATGAGAGATCTAGAAATAACTATATTGTATTTGACCTTGAAGTTTGGGTACCTTAATTAAGTTGGTATTATCCTTAAACTTTTCATCAATAAATTAAAGTATGTAAATTCTATATAGAGGTCGTTTAAAAAGACGGCCTCTTTTTTTGATAATTTTAAAAACATTAAAAAATCCTTACATAAAAAACTATTATAGATTTCTTTTACAGATTCAAAATCGTAATCGCGAGTAATATTACCTCATGGCTTTTTTGTAACTTTATGGTAAGCTTAAATTGTAGAACAAATCATAAAACGAACATGAAACTTATCATAAAGTCACTACTCCCTTTATTAATATTTGCTGCATGTAACTCACCAAAGCCTATATCCAAAAGTAATAGTAACATTGAATTGAGTAATTCCCAAAGTGATAGTACTGAGTATGAGTTAATCATTATGGATATTAAATATGATTCTTTTCTTGCAACACAGCCTTCAAAAGATTTTTACTCTAATGAATATTATAAAAGTTGGAATATTCAATATGTAACCGAGTGGAACATCAGACATAATAATCCTATTAGATATGGTGATTTTTACGAAACTCATATTGATTACCAAACAGGTGTGGATTATGGAATCGACTTAAATTATAAGTTGTATAATTACTTTATATTTATTGAAAAAGAGTATGGTATTACTTTGGTACGAAGAGCTAAAATAGCTCGATAACCTGATCACTGGATACAGAGTCATTTAGACAATTGTCCAATAGCTGAGAGAATATGAAGACTGAACTTTGGAGAATTGATACTTATAATAGTTAATGAAAGTCTTAACTGACAATGATTATAAAACCACCAACTTTTGCTATACAAAAGCAACCTTTATAATTTAGCAACCGGTTTAATAATCTTTAGAAAAGCCTTATATACTAACCTGGAAACCAGCATTGCTACATACATCACCACAGTTAATAAAACTATAATAACCAATGAACTAACCAATTCTCCCCAACTAGTTCCATAAGCAATAATGGAATAAATATTCAGCAAATTTGAGATAATAAAAGCAATTATAAATATTCTAATCTCTTTCGTTATTCTTTGTGAAGTTATAACAATATCTTTCATAAGTAAGTTAACTGTAAGCAAATTAAATTATTAAGTTTTTAGGTATAGTTACCGTCCTGCCTGTTTCCATCGATTCTTGACCCAGCAATGTCCATACAGAAGCATAATATCCATGCTCAAATAATCCTGGTATTGGTTTATCTTCAATCACTGCTGCGGCAAATGCCAGTAACTGTTCCCTCGATCCATCTGTATCATCTTTTGCTACAAGCACAGATCTCTCATGTCTCATCTTTGTTTCAGGTACCCAAGAAGAATTTCCAACATTAACAGTTCCAAAAACTCCCTTTTCAATATCTGCTATAAGCTGTACAATCCCTTTAGGTTTTTCTGGTTCAGGAGGATTTTCTTGATAATAACTATTTGTCTCTAATTCTATAGTACCTTTATCCCCCATTATTTGCTCCTGAATACCGTAGTGGCGGTTACTCGTCATTGAATCATAAATAAATTGCATTCCATCAGGGTAGGAATAAATTAATGCAACATTATCATAAACCTCCCTTCCATCCTTCCAGTAATTTATATTACCTACGCCCTTAACCGAAACCGGATATGCTTGCTTTACCCAGTTTGCGACCTGAATTTGATGCGATGCCAACTCTGTCATTAAACCACAGGAGTATTCCTTATATAACCTCCAATTGATTTTTCGTTCAAGATCAGGCCTATCAGCGGGCACTGCTCTTCTCCAATCTTTATTACGATGCCAGTAAGCCCTAATTTGAGTTATAGGTCCTAATTCATCATTATAAATCATTTGCATAGCTTTTAGATATTTTGGATCAAATAGTCGTTGATGACCAATATGTAACACTTTTCCACTACTATAATGTGCATCTGCCATTTTACGAGTATCTTCCAAGTTACGGGACATAGCCTTTTCGCAAAATACATGTATTCCATTATTTAGAGCATCAATTACAATATGGGCATGCTGATGTAATGGTGTAGCTACAATAACAGCATCCAGACCTTTCAATTCAAGCAATTCCTTATAATCATAAAATGCTTTTGCTTTTCCTTCCGTTAATTTGATGGCATTCTGGTAATGTGGTTCATAATTATCACAAACAGCCACGATTTCAAACGGATTATTATCCTCATAAGATTGAATAATCTTAATATGATAAGATCCTCGAGATCCGACACCAATTACACCAACTTTCACCTTTCTGTTTTGTGATGAGAGCTGAGCAAATGAATTTATAGCAGTTCCTGAAAAAGATAAAACCGCACCTGTTAACGCCGTATCTTTAATAAACTTTCTTCTAGAAATATTAGCCATGGTTGTTTTATTTTGATATTATAAATATAATTATTATATTCAATTACACATGCCATATTTTCAAAAAATCATTCCACTCCACACAAATCATAATATATATTTATCCTTCAGAAACTATCCACTCAAAATCCACATAAGGAAACGTTTTTTTCATCTTACTTTTCACCTCTTTATCAGCTACATACCCAGCTGTAGATAATATCTCTGCTTCAATTGGACATACTGTTTTTACAATTGAATATTCTAGTTTATTTATAAGCTTATGTTTTTTCGGATTATAGATATGAGGTTTAAGTAATTCGTTTCTCTTTTGCATACCAGAAACAGATATACATTCATCTATAATAGAGAATTCTATACTAATATTACTATTACAACCAGTTATTCTAACAGGCCATGAGTTTCCATAAGGATGCTTTCCAATAGCAGCTAAAGAACTTTCGCCAAAACATATAAATGCACTATCAATCCCCTTGCCTTTTAAATAATCTATAACATGCTTTTGCGCAATTCCTTTACCAACTCCACCAAAATCCAATTGTACATATTTGGTTAAAAAACGAACAGATTGCTTATTTTCATCCCACTTTACTTTATCCCAACCGCAATGCACAACAAATTTCTCTAGTTCTTTATCATCTAGTGGAATCTTGGAGTTTAGTATATCGTAAATCTTTGAATAGGTTGGATCGAAATATGAATACGTTAGATTATGGTATTTTTCGCATATTCTAATTACATCTGCTATTTCATTGCTACATCTTACCCACTCTACTTTAGCTTTTAAATTTATGTTTGATACCTCTGAATCCTTAAGAAACCTGGAAAGTTTATGTTCCCAATGGAGAACAATTTTCTTTATTTCATTACAAATTTCTTCACCTATATTCTTTTCTATACCTGGCAGCAATAAAGTAAATCGCGTATTCATAGCATAGAAGATATTAGAATAGACATTCATATTAAAAAATACATAAACTTTATTATAGAGCAAATACAAAAACGGATTTTTTTGTGTAAAAACTTCCAAATGTGTTTCGTAACAATAACCTGTTTAATATTATGATTTAAACAATCTAATAAATGGATATATTTTTTCACTCTGATTAACTCTATCTTATTTTTTAACTGATAAAATTATATAAAACACCATTTTTGTTATTTTTAAATGAACATTCTTATGATTAAGAAGCCCCATTAAAAACAAACTACAATTACCTTTTACACAACACCTATCAACCAAGAGTCAAATCTCCTTTGATATAAGTTGAAACAACTAATGACATATAACCAATTATCAATGACTGATGCACCATGACTAATTGGTTTTCCGCTATAAAATCTTATTTTTGAAAAAATTTAACACCATTATTCCAATCATGAACTTACTTGAAGCTTCCGGGGTGGTTAAAAAATATGCCAACCATCTTGCTCTTGATAATTTAGACATTCAAATTCCTCGCAATGAAATATTTGGCCTTTTAGGTCCAAATGGAGCCGGAAAGACTACCTTTATCAGGATTATTAACCACATAACTATGCCCGATAAGGGTGAAATTACTTTTAACGGACTACCATTAAGTTCTGACGACATATACAAGATTGGCTATTTACCTGAAGAAAGAGGTTTATATAAAAAAATGAAGGTTGGTGAACAGGCTTTGTATTTAGCTCGTTTAAAAGGATTAAGTAAGAATGATGCTTTTAAAAAATTAAAATATTGGTTCGAAAAATTTGAAATAGGAGCATGGTGGGATAAAAAAGTAGAAGAACTTTCGAAGGGAATGCAACAAAAGGTACAATTCATAGTTACTGTTTTACATGAACCTGAGCTACTTATCTTCGATGAACCCTTTAGTGGTTTTGATCCTATAAATGCGAGTATTCTTAAAAATGAAATTTTGGAATTGAAGAAAAATGGAGCAACTATCATTTTTTCTACACACAACATGAGCTCTGTTGAAGAACTTTGCGATAACATTTGCCTCATTAATAAATCAAGAAGTATTTTAAAAGGGAAAGTTGACGATGTTAAGCAAACATTTAAGAACAACGAAGTCATGATTAATTTTACTGGTGATGATAATTTATTCAAAGGCAAAATGAATGGGAGTTATCAAATTAAATCACTGGAAGAAAATCATGGTGGTTATGAAGCTATAATAAAAATGAACGAAGGCGAAGAAACTAACAATATAATATCTCGCTTATTACCAGACTTTAAAATTCGCGCATTTCAGGAAATCTTACCAAGTATGGACGAAGTTTTTATTAAAGCTGTTGAAAAATCTAACTCCAAACAATAACACTTTAAACTCCAATCATGAACAAGATATATTTAATTATACAGCGTGAATACCTAACCAGAGTTAAAAAGAAAAGTTTTATTATAATGACTTTTCTGAGTCCTATCATATTTGCTGCAATGATGATTGTACCAGGATGGTTAGCAACTCAGGAAGACACCAAGGAAAAAACTATTATTGTAGATGACTCCACAGGTAAATATGTTAATGCATTAAAAAGCACTCAATACATCAAGTATGAATCACTTAAAAATTCCGATCCCGAAAACAAACATAAACTAACTAAAGAATTTGATGCTCTTTTAGTTATTGATACAGATTTGCTAGTTGACAAACCCATAGTACAATTATACTCGGATGGACAAATTACAATGGATGTTGTGGATAACATTAAAAGCAACATAAATACTCATCTTCGTCAATTAAAACTAGAAAGCTACAATATCGAAGGGCTAGATTCTAAAATAAAAGAAATCAATAAATTAAAAGTAAATATTGATACAATTAGGTTAGATGAAGATGGATCTGAGAAGCAAAGCAGTGCTGAATTTGCTATTGCCATTGGAATGGTATCTGCCTTATTGATATATATGGTAATGATTATGTACGGAACCCAGGTAATGAGGGGAGTAATTGAAGAAAAAACCAATCGTATTGTTGAAGTAGTCATCTCGTCTGTAAAACCATTTCAGTTAATGATGGGTAAAATAATTGGAATTGGAATGGTAGCTTTAACACAGTTTTTCCTTTGGATCATTCTTACACTGGGAGTTGTTGCTTTTGTACAAACTGTTGTTTTTGATGGTACAAGTAATACAGAGATTACACAAACCATTGGTGGAGATAAAATTTCAAATGCAAATCAAAACTCAAAAGTTCAAAGTGCAGAAGCCAGTTTTAATAAAGTATTAGGCATTTTAAAAGATGCTAACCTGCCATATATTTTAGCAATGTTTGCATTCTATTTTATAGGTGGGTATTTAACCTACTCTGCACTTTTTGCCGCAATTGGATCAGCAATTGATAACGAAACAGAAACACAACAATTTGTAATGCCTGTACTGTTACCGTTGATTTTATCAATTTATGTTGCTTTTGCAATATTCAGGAATCCTCATGGAGATATATCATTTTGGTTTTCGATGATTCCACTAACCTCTCCGGTAGTAATGATGTCGAGAATTCCTTATGATGTACCATTATGGGAAATAATACTTTCAATGACTATATTGACCGCATCATTCATTTTCTTTACATGGTTTGCAGCAAGGGTTTACCGAACTGGAATATTAATGTACGGTAAAAAAGTAAATTATAAAGAGATTTGGAAATGGTTTATTCATGCAGGAAAATAAAATAACGGAATGCAAATAGCTATTATAGACCTTGGAACCAACACATTCAATCTGTTAATTACCGAAACAACAAAGGAAAATAGTTTTAAAATATTATTAGAAACTAAGTATCCTGCAAAAATTGGCAAAGGAGGTATTAACAAAAAAATTATAACCCAAGATGCGTTTGAAAGAGGTTTTACAGCCCTTCAAACACATTTAAATACTATTAAAAACTACAATGTAGATTCAATACATTGTTTTGCAACATCTGCGATAAGATCGGCAGAAAATGGACTGGATTTTGTAAGGCAAGTGAAGGAAAAATTTAATTTAGATATTAAGGTAATATCCGGATCAAAAGAAGCTGAATTGATATATGATGGTGTAAAACAAGTAGTACCTATTGGTAAAGAAAAAGTTTTAATAATGGACATTGGAGGTGGTAGTACCGAATTTATTATTGCCAACTCACAAGGTGTTATTTGGAAACAAAGTTTCGAATTAGGTGCAGCTAGAATGCTAGATCTGGTTAATCCTTCTGAACCAATGAAAGATACTGAAGTAGAACATGTAAAGGAATTAATAGAAGAAAAACTTGGTTTACTTTTTAATGAACTTAAAAAGCACGATATTGAAACTCTAATTGGTTCTTCGGGATCATTTGATACTGTGGCCGCAATGGTAGCTGCTATAGAGCATCCATATTTGGATATGAAAAAAATCTCCAGCTACTCAATTAAAACCGAACATTTTAATTCATTACACCTTCGCTATCTTAACAGCACTATTAATGAAAGACTAAATATGAAAAGAATGGATCCTCATAGGGTTGAGATGATAGTATTAGCTTCCATTTTTATAAAATATATAGTTGATCATTTAAATCTAAAACAATTTTACCAGTGCAATTTTGCACTAAAAGAAGGTGCTATTTATCAAATTTTAAACAATAAATTGTAAGCAAACCATGGCAAAGATATTGGTAATCGACGACCAAAGAAGTATAAGAAACACATTAAAAGATATTCTTGAATATGAAAATCATCAAGTTACTTTAGCCGAACATGGTGAAGAAGGATTAGAATTCTTTGACAAAGATAAATTTGATTTAGTCCTATGCGATATTAAGATGCCTAACATGGATGGAATGGAAGTACTTGATGTAATCATGAAAAAAAACCATGATATCCCTGTAGTAATGATCTCTGGCCACGGGAATATTGATACAGCAGTAGAAGCCATAAAAAAGGGAGCATATGATTTTATTGAAAAACCTCTGGATCTAAACCGGTTATTGGTTACTGTAAGAAATGCTCAAGAACGAAAGGCTCTGGTTGTTGAAACCAAAGTTTTAAAAAGAAAAGTAAGTAAAACTTACGATATGATTGGTGAATCGGAACCAATTGCAAAAGTAAAGGAGATGATTGACAAAGTTGCTCCTACCGATGCTCGTGTTTTAATTACAGGAGGAAACGGAACTGGTAAAGAACTGGTAGCAAGGTGGCTTCACGAAAAAAGTAATCGTGCAAGTCAACCTTTTATTGAGGTTAACTGCGCTGCAATACCATCTGAATTAATTGAAAGTGAACTATTTGGACACGAAAAAGGAGCATTTACCTCGGCACACAAACAACGAAAAGGTAAGTTTGAACAAGCCAATGGAGGTACCATTTTTTTAGATGAAATTGGAGATATGAGTCTTAGCGCCCAAGCTAAAGTACTTAGAGCATTGCAAGAGAATGTGATTAGTCGTGTGGGAAGCGATAAGGATATTAAAGTAGATGTAAGAGTTTTAGCTGCTACTAATAAAAACCTTAAAGAAGAAATAAAAGAGAATAATTTTCGTGAGGATTTGTATCACAGATTAAGTGTTATTCTTATTCATGTTCCATCTCTTAATGATCGCAAAGAAGATATTCCATTGCTTGCGGCACATTTTAATACCAATATTTGCAAAGAATTGGGTATTACTGAAAAACAAATTGACAGTACGGCCATTGAGGAGCTTCAAAAGTTGAACTGGACTGGTAATATTCGTGAATTTAGAAATGTAATTGAAAGATTGATTATACTTTGTCCTGAATCAATTACAGCTGAGGATGTAAAAATGTATGCTGTACACCAAGTATAAAATTGCTCACTGAGATATGCGCATAGAAAAAGATTTCATCGGAACTTGTGAAATTCCAAGGGATGCTCTTTATGGAATTAACTCTGTTAGAGCTAAACAAAACTTTCCCGATTCAACAACTTTTCATATCGAATGGTATAAAGCTGTAGGTAAAGTAAAACAAGCTTGTTACGAGACTTATCTTAAGTTTAAGCATGCTGCTCAACATAAGTATCCTAATAAGAACTTAAACTATATTTCCGATGAAATAATTGATGCTCTTATATCTTCTTCAATAGATATAAGTAAAGGGAATTATTTTAGTCATTTTATTATACCTGCTATTCAAGGTGGGGCAGGCACTAGTATCAACTTAAATATTAATGAAATAATTGCTAATCTTTCATTAATAAAATTAAAAAAAGAACCTGGTGATTACAAAACAATAGATCCTATTGAACATGCCAATATTTACCAGTCTACAAATGATGTTATTCCTACTGCGTTAAAAGTTGCTGTAATAACTTTATTTAAAGAGCTAGACGAATTAATTAACGAGGTTCTTCTAACGCTTGAAAATGTTGAAGGCAAAACACGCAACTCTTTAAGGCAGGGTTATACTCAAATGCAAGCAGCAGTTCCATCTTCATACGACAAACTATTTAGCAGCTATAATAATGCACTGTCCCGCGATTGGTGGAGAGTAAGTAAATGCTTTGAACGTATAAAAGAGGTCAATTTAGGCGGTGGAGCTATTGGAACAGGTATTTCTATACCTGGATTTTTCATCATGGAAGTTGTTAATCAATTGCAAAAGCTCACCGGATTACCCATAACTCGTTCCGAAAATTTGTCTGATAACACAGCTAATCTGGATAGTTTTGTTGAAGTACATGCAACATTAAAAGCTCATGCTGTTAACCTTGAAAAAATGGTATCTGATTTACGTTTAATTGGATCTGATTTATTTAAGAACAGGGAGGTATATTTACCTAAAAAACAAGTAGGAAGCTCAATTATGCCAGGTAAGGTAAATCCCGTTATCCCTGAATATGTTATTTCTTCTGCTCATAAGATTTATGCCAACGACCAGCTTATTTCTAATTTATCAGCGCAAGGTTGTTTAGATTTAAATGCCTATCTACCGGTAATTGGACATGCTTTGTTAGAGAGTATTAAGCTACTTATTTCGTGCAATAAAACTATTAAAGAAAACCTATTAAATGGATTAGAATTTAAAAAGATACCTGACGAAGAATCGATACTATTAAATCCTTCTGTTACCACTTCCTTATCTCCATATATTGGATATCATAAAGCTGCCGAACTTGCTTATTATATGAATCAAAATAAATGTAACATCGTAGAAGCAAATAAAGTGCTCCAACTGGTCGACCAATTTTTACTGGAAAATTTATTGAAACCAGAGCAACTTTTAAAGCTTGGATACCGTTTAAAGGATATTGCAGATAATTAATTCGTTAAGAATGTTATGATTTTAAAACATCTTTCTTAATTTTAAGCGCAAAATTAGGTATCCATCAATGGGAGATCAGGTTCAGTTTATTTATCATATACAACCGCCAGGTATTGGTACAGGCAAGCTAGTTATTTATGATAAATCAATAACTTTCGATATATCTAACATAAGTAATCCATTGTATGATCTTTTAAAAGGTCTTGTAGTAATGGTACACGAACCTCGTCATTTATGGGACGAAGAAAATGTATGTTGGATTGATTGGTTTCATGACACCTCTTGTTACAAATGGGTGTTAAGTACTCTTGATGGAAAAAAGTTAAGTATAAAAGTAACTGCCTCCGATGATATTTTCGACGATTCTTCAGCTAAAACCATTTTAGAATCATCATGCGATTTTATGGTTTTTTGTAATGCAATAGTAAAAGAGCTAGATATATTCATCAAGGAATTAGGGCTCTTAAACTATCAACAAATTTGGCAAAAAGATGAGTTCCCTCTTACCTATTTCTTGATACTCAAAAAATACCTAATAGAAAATGGCTTGTGGTCGCCTGGTAAAATTGACGACTCAAACCTTGATGAAGAAATTAATATTTTGAATGCTTAATTTTTATAGATAATCTTCAACATTCTCCTCTAGTTGTACAAACGGCGCCACTGCCCTATTATAAATACCTAATACATACGCAATAGCCATCCCATAATTAGTAACCGGGATTCCTGCATCAATTGCTGGTTTTAATCTATTAACCAATTGTTTTCTTGATATTACACATCCTCCACATTGAATAACTAAAGAATAACTCTCTATGGGATAAGGTAAATTATCAAAGCCTGATACAACATCAAAACTATGTTGTTTTCCTGTAAAGTTAGAAATCCAGCGAGGTATTTTACTTCTTCCAATATCGTTACAAGATACATGATGTGTACAAGATTCCAATAGCAATACTCGATCTCCTTCTTTTAATTGAGATAACATGGGTGTACCTTGCAAATACCTTGAAAAATCGCCTTTAAACCTGGCCAACATAATGCTAAAACTAGTTAACGGAATTTCTTTAGGTATAGAAGCATCTGCTTTAAGAAAAACCTGACTATCTGTTATTACCAACGAAGGCTTAATATTTGTTCTCATTAAAAATGCATCTACCTCCCTCTCCTTAAGCACAATACAAACCGCATCATTATCAATAACATCTCTAATTGCCTGTACTTGTGGCAATATCAAACGCCCCTCAGGTGCCTCAATATCTATGGGGGTTATCAGTAAAACAATATCCCCATGCTTTACAACATCCCCCAATAAACTTGGATTTGAATAAGCCGATTCTGGTATACTTTCTTTTATTGCTTTTATCAAGCCTGTAACATCTTCATCTTTATTTATCGCCAAAAAATAAGACGAATTCAAAGATTCAACTCTTTCTTTTATTGCTGAATTAGGTGTTGATAAATCACTTTTACTATAAATAACAATAAACGGCACTTCATTATTCCTGAATTTGTCAATAATCTGCAATTCAACTTTATCTAATGCATTGTCACTTATCAGTAAGACAGCTAAATCAATCTGCTTGATAGATTTCTCAGTTTTTTCGATACGCATTTTACCCAAATCACCTTCATCATCAAATCCCGCTGTATCTATTAAAACTACTGGACCAAAACCTGTTATCTCAAACGATTTTTTAACTGGATCGGTAGTTGTACCTGCAACATCAGAAACTATAGCAATATCTTGCCCTGCTAGTTTATTTATTAATGTACTCTTTCCGTAGTTACGTCTACCATAAATCCCTATATGAGGTTGTCTATCTCTGGCCATTTTTTTTTACAAAGTAAATAATTTATAATAACAATTAATCTTGTTAAAGTTGAGCTTTAATCTACTATATAGTGAGTTCATAAAACAATAAAGTCGATAGTTAAAAGTCGACTCCAAATAAAATATCAACTTAGAACACTGAATGCAAGCAAAACACAAATACAGCAATTCGGTTGAATTTGACAGACCTATTACCTTTTTTTTTTTTGAACACTTTAAAAAGAGGTTCACAAATCTATTCTTAATCGCTTTATTTCTATCTGTGCATTGAATTTATTGAATAATTTCACGTAATTGCATTAAAACACTATTCTACTATCCAGGAGTATGATGTTGTAAGTGTTCTTATCACTTAAAATAGGGGTAATATGATTCAGTTTGAGGAGTTACTTTTGGCATTGAATGAACTTGAGAATATCGTAGTTGTTTGCGATAAAGATGGAAAAATTAGGTTTGTTAATGATGCTTTTGTGTCAAAGTATGAATACTCAAGAGAAGAAGTAATTGGTAAAACTCCCCGTATTATTAGGACTAATTATCATGACGATCAGTTTTATAAGGACATGTGGAGAACCATTTTAAATGGAGAAACATGGGAAGGAACTTTTCTAAATAAAACCAAATCGGGGAGATTAATATGGGAACAAGCTAAAATATCACCAATACAGCAAAATGGCAAATTAGATGGTTTTATTGCTGTAAAAGAAGATATTACCTATAAAAAAGAATTGGAGGAGCAATTTCATAAAGAGAAATATCTTTTAGACGAATTATTCAACAATGCTCCTGTAGGTGTTATTTTATTTAAACCTATATACAACGAAACTATCATTGAAGACCTTATTGCCATAAAAGCCAATCCAGTTGCCGGTGCAGTTTTTAATCAACTTGGAATTGTAGGATTAAACCTTTCGCAATTTTTACCCGACTTTCCTAATCTGGACTATCATGCTAAACAAATGCTTATTGACAAACAAAACTTTGAACAATACTTCAAGAGCATTGATAAACACCTTAACATGAGATCGTTTCCTTTAGATGATAGTCGGTTTTGTATGTATGTACATGATGTTACCCAATATAAAAACAACATTGAAGCTTTGCGAAAAAGTGAGCAACGCTACTCTAGCCTTGTAGAAGATTCGCCTGCACTAATCAGAAGGTTCAACCATGATGGAACAATTAGTTATGTAAACAGCTACTACGCGGATTATTTTAATAAAACTCCCAGTCAATTTATAGGAACGAATATTTTTAAACTATTAAAAAAAGAAAACCAGGAAGCATATATTGAAAGATTTAAAAATCTTTCTCCTTCAAATCCGATAGTTGAACAAGTTTATAAAATGAAACTCTCTGATGGGTCTACCAGGTGGCAAAAGTGGATTGACAGGGCATTAATTGATTCCGCTGGAAATATTGTAGAATACCAATCGGTTGGAATGGATTTTACCAGGTTAAAAAACACAGAAAAACTCTTAGCTGACCAAAAGAACAAGTTAAATGCCATCTTTAACAATTCCATCATGGGAATTGGCGTAATAAATAACAAAGGTGAATTTCTGATGGTTAACTCAAAACTAAGAGAGATGCTGGGATATACGCTTAACGAAGAAATTACTTATAATTATTTTCAGCACATTTACGAATCCAATCCAAAGCAGATAATAGAAAACTTTAATGATATTTTTGAAGGAAAGATTAAAACCCTCAATGTTCAAAGACAATTTCAAAGGATTGATGGCTCTGTTTTTTGGGCAGACCTTTTTGCTTCACCTATTTCGGTTAAAAAAGGAAAACCAAATGAAGTTGTTGGAATGGTTATAGATATTACAGAAAGACACCAAATAGAGCAGGAATTAAAAGACAATGAACAGAAATTAAAAAAATTAAATAGAACAAAGGATAAACTCTTTTCTATTATAGCTCATGATATCCGAAATCCTTTTAATACCATCTTAGGATTTTCTACTCTATTAAATAAGAACATTGATAAGTTTAGCCAACAGGAAACCAAGGAATTCACACGTAGGATTGTTGAATCAGGGGAACAGACATATAAACTTTTAGAAGATTTACTTACTTGGGCAAAGTCTCAATTAGGACAGTTGAAAATTAACAAAGAGTATTTTGATCTAAATAAAGCAATCAATGAATGTATTGATTCTTTAAAGTCAATAGCTAGTGGTAAAAACATTCAACTACAAAATAAAATACCACCTGATACTCAAATATTTTGCGACTTTGAAATGTGTAGGTTTGTTATTAGAAACTTAATGCATAATGGTATTAAATTCTCACACCCAAATTCTTTAGTCATATGTGGTATAGTTGAAAATAATAATACTAATACAATAACTATCTATGTTAAAGATTATGGTATTGGAATTAATTCTAATAAAATAAAAGTCCTCTTTGAGCTTGAAGAGTTTTTGTCAACAGCTGGCACTTCCCAAGAAAAAGGAACAGGATTAGGTCTTTCTTTAACCAAAGAGATGGTTGAACTAAACAATGGTACTATTGAAGTAATTAGTGAAGTTAATGTGGGTTCTGAATTCAGAATTACTCTACCTTTAAAATAAAAAAGAGCCTACTGGCTCTTCTATTTATGTCTTTTTTGCAATTCTTTGGCTAAATCTTCAATTCTATAACCTTTATGAGTCAACAATACAATTAAATGATATAATAAGTCGGCTCCCTCATATAAGAAATTTTCATCATCATTTGCCATGGCTCCAATTACCGTTTCAATAGCTTCTTCACCTACTTTCTGAGTAATTTTTCTGGTTCCTTTTTCAAACAATGAAGTTGTATATGAACCCTCTGGCATTTCTTCTTTACGCTTATCTATAAAATCCTGTAAGTGTGACAAAAAGCTGACATCTGCTTCATTCTTTTCATTAAAACAAGTATCTGCGCCTGTATGACAAACCGGACCAACCGGATTTGCTTTAATCAATAAAGTATCGTTATCGCAATCGACCATAATGGATACAACATTTAAAAAGTTGCCAGATTCTTCACCTTTGGTCCAAAGTCTATTCTTTGTGCGACTAAAAAAAGTTACTTTACCTTCTTCTTCCGTTTTCTTAAATGCTTCCTGATTCATAAAACCAAGCATAAGTACTTTATTGGTGGAAGCATCCTGAATGATTGCAGGAACTAAACCATTTCCCAATTTATCGAAATCTATATTCATTTTCTTTCTTTAAATAACACAGAGACACTGAGTTAAATTTTAGATTATTATAATTATTACAACCTTACATTTATTCCTTCTTCGTGTAAATACGACTTTAAATCAGGAATAGCTATTTCTTTATAATGAAAAATACTTGCTGCTAATCCTGCATCTGCCTTACCATTTGTAAACACATCTTTAAAATGTTCCATTTTTCCTGCTCCACCACTGGCAATAATAGGAATAGACAACTCTGTTGACATTTTTGCTAGCGCTTCATTAGCAAAACCTTGCTTTACTCCATCGTGATCCATCGAAGTAAACAGGATTTCACCAGCTCCCCTTTCTTCTGCTTCTTTTGCCCATGGGAATAGTCTCTTTTCTGTTGGTATACGACCACCATTTACTGTTACTATCCATTCATCACCATCAAAATGCTTAGCATCAATAGCGACTACCACAAACTGACTTCCAAAATTTTGAGCCATATCATTTATCAACTGAGGATTACGCACCGCTGATGAGTTGATACTTATTTTATCTGCGCCTGCATTTAACAAGGCTTCTGCATCTTTAAGCTCACTAATACCACCTCCAACTGTAAATGGAATGTTAATATGTTGCGCTATTCTTTTAACCAATTCCACAAAGGTTTTACGTCCTTCATGACTTGCTGTAATATCCAAAAATACTAACTCATCGGCTCCCTGTTGTGCATACAATGCTCCCAACTCTGCGGGGTCTCCCACTTCTTTAATACCAACAAACTTAATCCCCTTTACGGTCATTCCGTTTTTTATATCCAAGCAAGGTATAATTCTTTTTGCTAACATGCTTCAAATAGTTTTTTCGGTTGAAGGCAGAGGACAGAAGTGAGGAAATATACTTCTGCCTTCTTACTTCATCCTTCTGCCTTATTTTATTTTCTCTTTTAGTTTTCGGATTAATCCAGCTAACATCTTTTCTATTTCAATTGCCATTAAACACATAATCCAGAACCTTTAACAATATTCGTAATAACTAGGCACGGGATTTATCCCGTTAATAAAAGGGAAACATACTGGTTTTAACCTAAATATATGTTTGGGTTAAAACCCCAATTATTTCATCACTTTTACCTAGGTTAAAACCTAGGTCTAGTTATACTTTTCCAATTGTTTTAGATCAATCTTTCCTTCGTAAATAGCTTTACCAGTAATTACAGCTGGTACTTTTGCTTCAACCAATTGATCAATATCTTCAAAGGAACTTAATCCTCCACTAGCCACTAAGTACAAATCAGGGAACTCTGCCAATATCTTTTTATATAAATCAACAGATGTACCTTGTAACATACCATCTTTGCTAATATCTGTACATATTACCTTGGATATTCCCTTTTCCACATATTCTTTAATAAATGGAATCAATTCCATATCCGAGGTTTCTAACCAACCGGACACGGCAATCATTTCATTTTTAACATCAGCACCCAAGATTATTTTATCCGAACCATATTTCTTTATCCATCCTGTAAACACCTCTGGATTTTTAACAGCAATACTACCTCCTGTAATCATTTGGGCACCACTTTCAAATGCAATACGCAAATCCTCGTTGGTTTTAAGACCTCCACCAAAATCAATTGTCAAATTGGTTTTGCCAGCAATGGTTTCCAAAACTTTATAATTAATTATATGCCCAGCTTTAGCACCATCCAAATCAACTAGGTGAAGCCTCTTTATGCCATGATTTTCGAACATACGAGCAACTTCCAACGGATTTTCGTTATATACTTTTTTTTGATCGTAATCACCTTGACTCAGTCTTACGCACTTACCATCAATAATATCTATTGCAGGAATTATATCAATTAATGCCATATTATAACTCTATAAAATTTTGAAGAATCTTAGAACCTACATCACCACTTTTTTCCGGATGAAATTGAGTTGCGTAAAAGTTATCTTTATGCAAAGCAGAACTATACGGAAGAATATAGTTAGTAGTAGAAGATGTATGTTCTCCCAAGTCAACATAATAGCTATGTACAAAATACACATACTTTCCTTCCAGGGAATCATCAAACAAAGCACTTTTTAAATCATTTATCGAATTCCATCCCATATGTGGAACTTTGATGAGATCTGGATTAGGTTGAGGTAATTCAAACTTTTTTACTTTTTCATCGAAAATACCTAAACAGTCTACATTTCCCTCCTCAGAATGACTACACATTAGTTGCATTCCTAAACAAATTCCTAAAACAGGCTGCTTCAAATTAATAATCAACTCATCCAGGTTATTTTCTTTTAAATACTTCATGGTTGAACTTGCTTCACCCACACCAGGAAATATTACTTTATCAGCTTGTTTTATTTCTTCATGATCTGCCGTAATAAAGTGCTCAACTCCCAACCTTTCTAATGCAAAGCTTACTGAACGAATATTTCCGGCGTTATATTTTATTATTGCTAATTTCATTAAAATAAAAGTATAAAGACAAAAGACATAAGTATCAAGACTAATTATCTTTAATCAAGTTAAAGAATTAATTATTTAACAACTCCTCAATTTTATCTTTCATTGAGTCAAATTCTTCTCTATTGAAAAGTCTCGTCAAATATGCAATTTTTCCCTCTTTATCAACAATGACATTTCTGGTTACTCCTGCTTTTTTTAAAGCATATAAACCAAATACATCTGCATTAGGATCTAAAGCTAATGGATAGGTAATACCAGTTGCCTTTGATAAAATATTTAGTTTCTCAATAGGTTCATTCCTATCTATACCAACAATTACAAATTCTTTACCTTTATGTTTTTGCCAAATTTCCTTCTCAATAAAAGGCATTTCTTTACGACATACACCACACCAACTAGCAGTAAACTGTATCATCACAATTTTTCCCTTATGATCAGACAACTTAAAAGTTTTCCCATTGTCTAAATCAACCTTAAAATCGGGAGCTATATCTCCAACTTTTACAATATAACCTCTATCGTTTTCCGCTTGAGATAAACAAGAACTTGCTGAAACGGCAACAAACAATACTGTTAATAATATTCTATTAATCATTATAATTATCAATTAAAAATGATAGTCCTGTTTTTATAAACTAACGTTTTACGTTCTAAGTGTGCCTTTACAGCTCGTGCTAATACAATCTTTTCAATATCTTTTCCTTTCTGAATCAATGTTTTTATTGAATCATGATGCGATATACGATTAATATCCTGTTCAATGATTGGCCCTGCATCTAAATCGGAAGTTACATAATGACTGGTTGCTCCTATGATTTTAACTCCTCGTTTATGTGCTGCATGGTATGGTCTTGCACCAGCAAAAGCGGGTAAAAAGGAATGGTGGATATTTATTATTTTTTCTGGATAATGATTGATAAAATCTTGCGAAACAACTTGCATATATCTTGCTAAAACCACAAAATCAATCTTATATTTTTCTAATACTTCCAACTCCTTTTTTTCTTGTTCTGCTTTTGTTTCGGGAGTAATTGGAATATATACAAAGTCAATCCCAAATTGTTTAGCTACAGGTTCCAATGTTTTATGATTTCCAATAATTACAGGTACCTTAACTCTAAACTCTCCGCTTTGATATCGAGCTAATAAATCATATAAACAATGCGAAGCTTTCGAAACAAAAATAGCCATTTTAGGTATTTCATCAGTAAAATTCAAAGTCCACTTCATTTGATAAGGATCACCCAAAAACTTCTGAAACGTAGGTTTTATCTCTTCTTTAGGAAGACTAAATCCCTTTAGATCCCATGATACCCTCATTGAAAAAAGATTGTCATCATGATCTACATGCTGATCAACACTAATTATATTTCCATGATTAAGGTTAATAAAATCTGTTACTCTGGCTACTATACCACTTTTATCCGGACAGTGAATTTTAATTATTGCTTCGTTACCGTTATTCTCCATTCTTAATTTACTATGTATATGCTATATTTTACAAACTGAATCTTGAGCCCACTAAATTAGCTATTAATTAGAAGACCTAAAAAAAATGATGACAATTGTCATTATTTATCCTTTGATATCCTTAATAAACGATTCGATGTTTGCATGCAAATCACCAGACTTTCCAAGTAACTTAACAAAAGCACTTCCAATGATTGCTCCATCGGCATATTTACAAGTTTCCTTAAAAGATTCTTGATTACTTATTCCAAAACCAATAAGTGCAGGATTATTTAAGTTCAATTTATTTACTCTCTCAAAATATTTTAATTGAGCCTCACTCAATCCTTTTTTTGCACCTGTTACTGATGCTGATGATACCATATAAATAAATCCATTTGTTTTTTCATCAATTAACTTAATACGATCATCAGGAGTTTGTGGTGTTATTAAAAATATATTACTTATTCCATACTCGTCAAAAATATCCTTATACTCATCCAAGTAAACCTGAAATGGTAAATCTGGTAGTATTACACCGTCAACTCCAACCTCGTTACACTTTTGAGCAAATGCTTTAATCCCAAATTTATGCACAGTATTAACATAACCCATTAAAATTAATGGCATTTTTATGCTCGAACGAACATTCTGTAACTGCTCAAAAAGAAGCTTTAAGCTCATTCCATTTTTTAACGCAGTTTCTCCGCTATGCTGAATTGTTGGTCCATCAGCTAATGGGTCTGAAAATGGAATACCAATTTCAACAAGATCGGCTCCTGATTCTTCTAATGTTTTAAGTATAGGTACAGTATCTTCCAAATTAGGATATCCTGCTGTATAATAAATAGATAAAATATCTTTTTTATCTTCAAATAATTGTTTTATGCGATTCATGGTAAACATTTTTTAGTAATGAACACAGAGGCACAAAGGCTCTGGCTTAATTAATTTTTAACCTTATCATTATTTTTTTGCCAGAGCCAATGTAAGACCAAGCAAGGATAATACACTTACTTTACCAATTTTAGTGTATTTCCAAAATTGAGCACTTTTTAGATATTTAGATAACCTTCCGGATAAAACTGAAATTAATCCGAAAAATAATTAGTGCCTGTATCATAAAAATTGAACCTAATATTATCATTTGAAAAGTCACGGAAAAACCTCCCACTACAACAAATTGAGGAAGTAAAGCCATAAAAAACAATGCCACCTTAGGATTTAATACATTCATGAGTAATCCTTTTCTAACCAATTTAAAAAAACTAATGTTGTTTTTGGATTGTGAAGACTCAATATGTACAATAGGCCTTTTTTCTTTATATGATAAATATGCAAGGTAAAATAAATAAGCAGCTCCCAGGTATTTAACAATTGAAAAAGCCAAAGCTGACTTTTGTATAATGATTGAAACTCCGGTTGCTGCCGCCATAGTATGTATTAACACTCCAATGCAAAGACCAATTGAAATAGCTATTCCATTTCGCTGACCTTTAGTTACACTTTCGGTTAAAACAAAAATATTATCTGGTCCAGGCATAATGGTTAGCAAAATTGCAGCACCTAAAAATGATAATATGATTTCAAGTTCCATCTTACGAATTCAGATTAAATCTATCCATATAAGTACTCATATCCTTATCTCCTCTTCCCGACATTGTAATAACAACAGATTGATCTTTAGTAAATTTTAGCTTCTTAAGTGCAACAAAAGCATGAGCCGATTCCATAGCTGGGATAATTCCTTCTAAACGCGTTACTTCTAATGCAAAGTCAAGTGCTTCCTGATCTGTTGCATCCAAAAAAATAGCACGATCAGTATCTTTTAAATGTGCATGCTGAGGACCTATCCCCGGATAGTCCAATCCTGCTGAAATAGAATAAGGCTCAATGATTTGTCCATCCTCATCCTGCATTAAAAAGGTTTTGCTTCCGTGTATAATTCCAACATCACCTAAAGCTATAGTAGCAGCTGTCTCCCCTGAATCAACACCTAAACCTGATGCTTCTACTGCCACCAGTTTAACCTGCTCATCATCTAAAAAATGGTAAAATGTACCTGAAGCATTGCTACCACCTCCAACACATGCTACTACATAATCAGGGTATTCACTTCCTGTTCTTTCTTTAAACTGTTCTTTTATTTCTTCACTAATGATACTCTGAAAACGGGCTACCATATCAGGATAAGGATGTGGCCCAACTACAGAACCAATAATGTAAAATGTATCTTCCGGATTGCAAATCCAATCTCGCAAAGCTTCATTGGTAGCATCCTTTAAAGTTTGATTACCAGACTGAGCAGCAATAACCTCTGCTCCTAACATTTTCATTCTGGCCACATTGGGTGCCTGGCGTTCAATATCTAATGCCCCCATATAAACCACACACTTTAATCCCATTAAAGCACATGCTGTCGCGGTTGCCACTCCATGTTGTCCCGCACCCGTTTCGGCAATTATACGGTTTTTACCCATCTCCTTGGCCAACAAAATCTGACCTAAAGTATTATTGATTTTATGCGCTCCGGTATGGTTCAAATCCTCTCTTTTTAAATAAATGTTTGTACCATATTTTTCAGAAAGCCGTTTAGCATAATACAAGGGTGATGGTCTACCTACATAATCTTTCAGAAGTTGTGTATATTCTTTCTGAAACTTTTCAGAATTAATAATATCTAAATAAACCTTTTTAAGGTTATCAATATTAGGTTGTAACATTTCAGGAATCCAGGCACCTCCAAAACGCCCGTACATTCCTTTTTCATCTGCATTATATTTTGTGCTCATTGCTAATTATTTATGTCCTAATTTCTCGAATTTATTTACTCTTAGCTTATTTACAAAATCACTAACAAGTTCCACATTTTTTAGAGCTGGTTCAATTTCAAACTTGCTATTGATATCAACTGCATAAATATTTAAATGCTGAAGTTTCTTAATATCCTCTACATCATCAATTGTGATTCCTCCACTTAAAAATATGGGTTTATTATTGTCATATTTCTTTAATATTGACCAGTCAAACTTATGTCCGCTACCTCCATAGTTTTTTGTTTTAGTATCAAACAAATAAAAATCACTTACTTCGGTATAAGGCTTAACATCAAAAAAGTCAAAGTCTTTATGCACTTGAAATGCCTTAATCACTTCTACTCCCATCTGCTTTACCATCAGGCATAATTCCACCGACTCATTTCCATGTAACTGAACTGCATTTAATTCATACCTGGCAACAGCATTTGAAATTTCTTGCTCTGATGCATTAACAAAAACTCCTGTTTTTTTTATTTTTTCGGGCAAATGGTGCATATTTTCTGCAGAATATTCCTCACCAACATAACGAGGTGATTTTCTATAAAAAATAAAACCCATATAATCAGGTTTTAGAGAGGCAATATTGGTGATATTTTTTAAATCACGCATTCCACAGACTTTTATTTTAGGAGGATACATCATCTGATATTTTCAATATATAAAACCATTACTTATGCATGTTATTTTTAAAGCTTAAGCATTCAATAATTTGATCTGCCCATGTCAGTTATGCTTTTTGCTTTATTTCTTCGCAAAACTCAATACAAGCTTCTCCCGGATTTTTAGTTCTCATAAAGTTCTCTCCAATTAAAAAACCCTGAAATCCATGCTCTCGAAGTAATATAATATCTTCAACCGAATAAATACCGCTTTCTGATATTTTAATCATCTCCTTTGGCATTGACTTAGCTAAATCTATACTTTGTTGTAAACTTACCTCAAATGTTTTTAGGTTTCTATTGTTTACACCAACTACATCTACTAATGGATTTACCACATCCAATTCTTCTTTGCTATGTACTTCCATTAATATATCTAACCCTAAATCCTTAGCTAATTTTGATAATTCATCCGCCTCTTCGTACGATAAGATTGCTGCAATTAACAAGATTGCGCTTGCTCCAATAGCTTTTGCTTCGTAAACCTGATAAGGAGAAATCATAAAGTCTTTTCTCAAAACAGGAACAGTAGTTACTTTTCGAGCAGCTACTAAATCACTTTTGTTACCTCCAAAAAACTCCGAATCTGTTAAAACCGAAATACCACTTACTCCAGCCTTTTCGTACATAGGAACAACTTCATCAACCGATGACATATTGTTGATTATGCCCTTTGATGGAGATTTTCTTTTATACTCAGATATAACTCCATTATGTTTATTATCTGTCAAATAAGTTTTTAACGAGGGAACTTCTTTATCAAAAAAATCATAAGTCCTCAGTTTTTCAACTGTAATATATTCTTGTTGTTGCTCAACTTCAACTTTTTTTTGTGCAACTATTTTTTCTAATATGTTCATTTTCGATCTCTAGTATTGACAAAAGAACGCAGAGACTAAGCCACTGAATTCCTTAATTTAAAATTATAATTCAACTAAAGTTTTTAGTACCTGCTCAGCTTTTCCCGACAATAAAGAATCTTTTGCCAGCTCGATCGCTTCTTCTGTAGATTTATTACTATCCATACACTGAATAGCTGTTCCTGCATTAGCAAATATAGCCGAATTTTGAGCCTCGGTTCCTTCACCATTTAGTATATCGGTAAATATTTTAGCAGCTTCAGAAACTGTGTCACCTCCAAAAATATCTTCTTGTTTAATTCGTTTAAATCCCATTTGTTCAGGCGATATCAATTGCTCACCTTGATTGGTAATAACTTTAAAATCACCCGTTAAAGATATTTCATCATAGCCATCTAAACTGTGAATAATTGCATAGTTTTTATCCGTATCCTGAAACAAATATTGATATAAACGTGCCAGTTCAAGGCTATACACTCCCAATAATTGACTCTTAGGGAAGGACGGATTAACCAAAGGTCCCAACATATTAAAGAAAGTTTTCATCCCCAATTCTTTTCTATAAGGAGCTACTGCCTTCATTGCCGGATGAAATAATGGAGCGTGTAAGAAGCAAATTCCTGCTTTCTCTACCTGCTTCTTCAATTTATCTTCGTCGTTGGTAAAAGTATAACCTAAATGTTCCATAACATTGGACGATCCGCAAGATGAAGAAACACCATAGTTACCATGCTTTGTTACTTTATACCCTGCTCCAGCCACTACAATGGATGACAAAGTAGATATGTTGAACGTGTTTTTCCCATCTCCTCCTGTTCCTACAATATCAATAGCATCAAAATCAGATAAATCAACCTTTCTACACAGTTGTAACAATGCATCTCTAAATCCACTTAGTTCGTCAACACTAATAGGGCGCATCATAAAAACCGAAAGAAATGCTACAATATGGGAACCATTATACTTTTCTCCAGCAATATCTATTAAAACGTCTTTAGCTTCGGAGCGAGTTAGCTTTTTATACTCGAAAAGTTTTTTTAAAATATCTTTAATCATATAATTAGGTGTTTAGATATATTGATGACATTAATTAATGTAGTTTATGAATTTAACCAATTTTCCATCATTTTTTTCCCATGTTCTGTAAGTATTGATTCCGGGTGAAATTGAACTCCTCTAACATCATGTTCTTTATGATGAATTCCCATTATTTTCCCTTCTTCATCGCGCGAGGTTACAGTGAAGCAATCTGGTAAATCTTCGTCATTTACTACCCATGAATGATATCTACCAACATTCACCTCATTGGGCACATCGTTAAATAAAACTTCGGAATCGGATACAATATTAATTTTTGTAGCCACTCCATGATAAACTTTAGGCAAGTTTGAAATAGAACCTCCATAAGCTTCTGCGATTGCCTGATGACCTAAACAAACTCCCATGATACTTTTTGTTACCCCGTATTTCTGAATTAAAGGAATTAAGACACCTGCATCTCTAGGTATTCCAGGACCGGGTGATAGCAGTATTTTATCATACTTTTCCAATTCCTCCAATGGAATTTGGTCGTTACGTACAACATCTATTTTATAGCCAACAATCTCTTCGATATAATGTACCAGATTGTAGGTGAACGAATCGTAATTATCGAATACTAATATTTTTTTCATCTTAAAATTGATTTAAAATTCCTGTGCTAACTCTATAGCTCTTTTTAAAGCTCCTAATTTGTTATTTACTTCGGCCAACTCACTTTCTGGTACCGATTCTGATACCACTCCGGCTCCTGCCTGATAATACAATGTATTATTCTTACAAAGGAAAGAACGTATCATAATAGCCTGATTAAATGAACCATCAAATCCAATCATTCCAATACATCCTCCATAGTAACCTCTATTTTGGTTTTCGTATTTATCAATTAATTCCATTGCCATAAACTTTGGAGCTCCTGATAAAGTACCAGCCGGGAAAGTATCAGCCATTACCCTGCAAGTATTGGATTCTTTTTGTAATTGCCCTCTAACATCTGACACTAAATGAAGTACATGAGAATAATATTGCACCTCTTTATAGGTTTTAACTTCAACATCTTCGCAATTACGACTTAAATCATTTCTTGCTAAATCTACCAACATCACATGTTCTGCATTTTCTTTAGGATCGTTACTTAATTTTTCGGCCAGCTCTTTATCTTTATTATCATCTCCTGTGCGCTTAAAAGTACCGGCTATTGGGTTAATGGTTGCCTCTCTCTTATCAATAATCAACTGAGCTTCTGGCGAAGAACCCAATATTTTATAACCACCATAATCAAAGAAAAATAAATACGGAGACGGATTGATGTTACGTAAGGCCCTGTATACATTAAATTCATCTCCAGAATACTTGCGTTTGAATTGACGCGACAGAACAATTTGAAACACATCTCCTCTGTAACAGTGCTCCTTACCTTTTATCACCATGTTTATATATTCTTCATCTGTGATATTAGAAATTTCATCCTTTTCTGGTTGAAAACTAAAGTTAGGAACTGTTCTGTTTTGTAGTAAGTCTAAAATATCGTTTAATTTACTAATCTCTCCTTCAGGAAGGTTTTCAATTAAATTAAGTTGATTTGTAAAATGGTTGAAGGCTAAAATGTATTTATAGTAATTATATCTAATCTCAGGAATTTCATATTCAGGATCCACATCGTTCTTAAATTTAATGGATTCAAAATGCTGAACTGCATCGTACGAAGAATATCCAAAAAGTCCATTCACATTGGGAGCATTATCAGAAACTGAAACATTAAATAATTTTAAAAAATCATCTAATTGCGTTGGAACATCTTTTATATCTGTATCTTCCCCTTTATGCATGGCACGACCTGGTAATACTTTTTCTACTATTCCCTTGGTTACCTTAAATTCTGCTATCGGTTGAAAACAAATAAATGATTGCGAATTATTGTTCCCATGATAATCAGAACTTTCTAGTAAAATTGTATTGGGATACAGATCCCGTAATTTAAGATAAATGCTTACCGGCGTAATAATATCCGCTATGTTGGCCGGGACTTTTTTCGCTGAACTTGTAATTTTTATCGACTCCATAAGTCTTTAATATTTTTTTGTTAGATTATTGGATTGAAAAAAAAATGGCTTGCCGAGGTTTCGGCAAGCCATTTTATTGATATCTTAAATAATAGCGTAGCGTCTCACCTCTTCCGAGAAAGAAAAAGCCAGTGCCACCACCATGTATTGTTCATCATCTTTATCATTTGCTTATAATTTGTTAGCAAAGGCAAATTTTAAGATAATTTTTGAAATATCAAAATCAAATTTGCTTTTAATTTATTTTAATTCTGAAAAAGTTAAGCTGAAATACCACAAAATACCTCGCCTAACATATGCGAGTAATAAGTGCCAAATTCTTTTTTAATCCATTTGTAAAGTTCCATTGCTTCTTCAGGTGTTAACCACCCTAGTGATTTAATTACTTCTTTTCTAAAAAGGTGAGGATTTTTAGAAACTCCCAATAATACTTTTTTTTGATGTTCTAACATTATTAAAAACAGTTTTGGTTAAAACTCCTTCCGTTTTCCGATACAAAGGTGACTTCGTAACGTTAATTATTTGATACCTGAATATTATCTATCATTTAAAATATCACAATCCACTAAAACAATAAAGTAATGATATTCAACCAAATAAACTCACACCCCCAATAACTAACAATCTATCAACCTTATAAGTTCACATAGATTTAAGATACAAAATTTTACTCAATTATTACGACTTTGAGCAGCTAAATGTTACTCATTTTGACATATCATTTTTTTGACTTGATGTACATTGAATTATACTTAATTTATTGTATATTTCTGATTGCTAACCTTAAAAAATAAATTTCTATGTTAGTACATATATATCAGGTTGATGCTTTTACAACAGAATTATTTAAAGGAAATTCGGCTGCTGTTATTATATTAAACGAATGGTTAAGTGACGACTTAATGCAGAATATAGCACTGGAAAACAATTTGGCTGAAACAGCATTTATTACTCCAACTGGTACTAACCTGCATATAAGATGGTTCACCCCTACTATGGAAGTAGACCTCTGTGGTCATGCTACATTAGCTGGTGCTCATGTTTTGTTTAATCATGAAGATTTAGAAGGAGATCAAATATCATTTAGATCAAGAAGTGGTTTGTTAAAAGTGACAAGAAATAATAAAAATTTAGTTCTGGATTTTCCTGTAGATGAAATAAGTAAAATTAATGAATTACCTGAACTTATGAAGCTTGACTCAAAACATTGGGTAAAAGAAATATACAAAGGAAAATCGGACATTATGTTTGTTCTAGATAATGAAAAACAAATTCTGGAATTTGAGCCAAATTTAGATGTAATACGAAAAATGAATTGCAGAGGAGTAATAATTACAGCTTCTGGTGAAAATACAGATTTTGTTTCAAGATTTTTTGCTCCACAATCCGGTATTGATGAAGATCCTGTTACAGGCTCTGCTCATACTACATTAACTCCTTATTGGACTAAAAGACTCAATAAACAAACACTTACTGCTGCTCAATTAAGTAAGCGCGGAGGAAATTTAACTTGTGAACTCAAAGGAAACAGGGTTTTAATAGGAGGAAATTGTAAGACTTACTTAAAAGGAGAGTTATTTATAAATATATAAATCAATAGATCTTTAGAATAAAGATAAAAGACATGAGACTTACCTTTATAACACTTAATATCTACGCACTAACCAAAAACATATTAATTTTTTAACATTAAACTTATTACAAAAACTTAACGAACAGCTGTAAATACATCTTATCATTTTTTTACTTAAAATACTGATTTAATAACAATAAACAACCATAACTTAAGCTAATCAAAAAATGAACTGGCTTTTATAACTAAGTTCGCAACAAGCAAAAAACAAGCACTACAGAATTATATGAAAGTTAAATTAATTACAACCAGACCAATATTTTCTATCTCTTTAATTGTTTGCATATTGACAATTTTGGGAGTTTGGCTTTTGGGCATAGGACAACACCGAACAGTAATTGAGAATTCACTTTTATCTACATCAATATTGTCAGTAGCATTTTTATTATTTATAACACATGGACTCTATAAGGGCGTAAAACTTCAAGACAATATTGGACAAATTACAAGTAAAAAATTATTTGATAAACTGACAAAATTCTCAGATTTTATCCATATTCCAGAGTTTCCGGACTTGGACGGTGATGCAGATGGAATCGGAGGTATTATTCTGGGAATTGTTTTATGGATTGCATTCACTATACTGCTTTTAATAATTATATGGTTATTCGGAACATTATTTTGGATAATGGTTTTAACCTTTGTTGCTATACTATATTGGATTTTTTATAGAGCTTTAAGAGTAGTTTTTAAAAATTCAACAAAGTGCAAAGGAAAATTAAGGCTGAGTTTATTATATGGGTTTGGGTATACAGCTCTTTATAACTTCTGGATTTATGTAATTATAATTCTGGCTCAAATGATTAATAATTAACAAAAAGCCAGTTGCCAATAAAAAATATAAGTCATAAGACAGGCTGTAAAACTAGAAAATATTGTTGGTTGCATCTTTTATAAAGGTTAAAAATATACAGACTGGCTAGAAGATTCAAGATGTGTGCATGAGGAGTATTAAAAATTTATAAGAAAAAAAGCATCTTAAATTAACTTCAAGATGCTTTTTCTTATTATACATTAATATAAAACTTATCGAATACTTCTAATACTTGATTTTTCTGGAGGAGTTAAGTTAAAGTTGATTCCAACACGAATTCCCATTTTATTTATTTTAACCTGATCGGCTCCTGCCATACTTCCATTAAAAACCAGCGGATCTGCCACTTCCTGATCTCCAGAAGAATCAATAACACCTGATAAACCTGGTTGATAGAAGGCAACTACCATTAAATTTAAGCGCTTATTAATAAAATACTCTGTACCTAACTCCACGGTCCACGACATAGACGCTTTTGATTTAAGCTCAGGTGTATAATTTGATAAATCCTGTGATATAAATCCATACTCGTTGGCATCATCAATTGTTAGGTTCCATTTTTCATAATAACCGCTTGTTGCATATACACCCGAATCAAACTCTGTTTTTACTGATCCTGGAATTACAAAAACAGGTCCCGTAGATCCGAATACAATAAAACTACCACTTACCCACTTTTGATACCTGGCTAATAATGGAATTTCTATCGCTGATACTGAGTGAGACTCAGCAATGTTATTGGACACTCTGTTTAATTGATATGCATCCCCATCAATATCAACACCCGATTCTTGTACCGAACTGTTACTTAATGAAGTGGTTGCTTTATAACCCGAAAATCTTACTCCTGCACCTAACGCAATATCTTCGTTTAAATAGTAATACAAATCGGCTCCTAAATTAACACCAGATGCTCCTTCAACTGTTGCCCCTTCGTAATCGTAATTAACAGACTGACCTCCTAATCCGAACGATGGTTGTAATCTAAGCTGAGTCATTGCTGAGATGGAGACAAGTAACACAGGTAAAACTAATAGTCTTTTATATGATGTTTTCACAATTAATTCCTTTTATATTGATTAATCTTTAATAATAATTTTCTTTGACAAGCGACTATCCCCATCTGTTTTAATAACATAAACTCCAGGCTTTTCAACTCTGATGTTATTTACATCTGTTGGATTAACTATTTCCTTAACAAGCGTTCCGGTTATTGAATAAATTTGAACAATGGTTTCATTCAGATTTTGGTCATCGAAACCTGCTAATTTCACATTAAAACTTTCACCTGCTTTTACAGGAGAAGGATATATTGAAATAGATTTTGTACTGGAAACATTATAAACATCACTTGTAAATTTATCTCCACTAATGGTAGTTACTTCACAATAATACTCTCCACTTAAACCAGATGTATTGTAATAAAATTGTTTAGTTGCACCATTTATCATGATTCCATCATTATACCACTGATAACCTCCCGATTGATCATTGGCCGAATTATAGAATAATCCTTCGGTATTATCAATTAAAAGCATATTGCTTCCTTTATGTACAATCTCGATCTCCGGAATTATTGTTAAATCCACAACTACCGGTGTTGCTGCTTCATAGTTAACATTGGCATCTTCTTTGGCTGTAATAGTTATTATTCCATAAGAATTAATTTTTAATAAACTTCCGGTAACAGATGCAACAGATTCATCCGAACTTTCAAAAGCTACCGTTAATCCTGAAGAAGCAGTTGCAGTTAAATCAACAGTTAAATCCTTTACATACTTAATTGGTGAGTTTAATGTAAATGTTATTTCGTTTGGAGCTTGATTTATAGTAAAAGTATTTTCGGTAAAATCAATAGTATAATTACTACCTAAAGTTAGCGAACCTATTACAATTTGATATGTTCTTGCATCCTCTCCCGACACTCTCGCCAAAGAACCACTAAAAGTATCAGATCCTACTAAACTACCTGATGTAATCGTATAGGTGAATGTTGGATCTGCTTGGTTATAAACTTTTGATGCTGCATCAGCCTCAATGCTAATTTCAACGGGAGTAATTGTTCCTAATATTTGTGTGGTAGCTAAATTATAATTACTAGTTTCTGTTCCTTGTAAGGACATTCCTGTTACCAAAACTTCCTTATCTGAACCTGCATTAAAATCACTAAACGAAGCACTAATTCCTGTAATATCTAAAGAAACATCTTCTCCTGAAATTACTCCATTTAAAGTTGGAGTTCCTGATAAAGCAGCTTGAGTAGTTCCATCATAAACTTTTGAATTAACTGAGATATTAGTAACTGTTAACTCTTTTGAATTAATAGATCCAACAGCCGAAGCAGGCTGCACTAAACTATAGTTTGATACATCTGTTCCGGTTAATGTATAACCTGAAAAAGTTATTACTTTATTATTCCCCACATGCTTGGTGTCAAAAGTTGCAATGGCACCTGATGTATCTAAGGTTACATTGTCTCCTGCAACAAGTTCCGGTATCTCTGCTGTTCCGGTTAATGCAGCATCAGTATTCCCGTCGTAGACTTTATCTTCAATACCTAAACCACTTACTGTAACTGTCATTGGAGTGATATCTGCTGTTGATAATGGTGCAGTATCTACTAAATAGTTGTCTTTATCGACACCTACTAATGCAAAACCAGCATATGTTACTGTTATACCTGTTCCTACATTTTTATCGGCAAACTCACCTCTTGCAGCGGTAATATCAATTGTTACATCATCTCCCGATATAATTCCTGCCAACGATGGACTACCAGAATATTTTGCTACTGTGGTTCCATCATACTCTTTATCAAGCGCATTTATGTTCGAAAGCGAGATTGGTTTAGGTGTAATGTCTGCATATGTACCTGCCAATGATAATATATAATTATCTTTATCAGCCCCAGAAAGTTCATAGCCATTAAAGTTTACTGCTTTATTATTACCTACGTTTTTATCTTCATAAGCAGCATCAATAGCTCCGGTATTTAAGTTTACATCATCAGAACCAACCTTCCCCACCAAAGTAGCTGTTCCTGAAAACACTACATCTGTTGTTCCATCATATTCTTTATCTGTAGCCGAAAGACCTGAAAGAGTTAATACCTTTTTTGTTACTGTAACCTCTAAACTATCGTAATGGACAGGATAACTTACATTGTCCACTGGAGTAAATGCAATTCTGAATTTCTCAGCCTCTCCTGTATAAGGTGGTTTATGTGAAGCATCAGTAAAGGCAAAACTTCCTTCTATATCAGAATCATCTCTATTATCGGTTGCACTACCTCCTGTTAAATTAATATCTCCAAGCTCTTTGCCATATTCTATTTCGACAGAGTTAGGTAGAACTAAATCGATAAATACAACCTCAAAAGCTCCTATATCGGCATTATAGTTAAACAGCCTGTTTTCTCCCATAGGATCGGTGAAGTTATCTATTGATTCGTTTTTATCGCCATCTCCGTTTAAATCTCCATGCATGGCTTCACTAAAACCATTATTATCTCCTTTTTCTATAAGATCAGAAGTTACTTCTATATTCCAATCCGATAATAATAGTTCATTTTCATTAACTGCATCTCCGCCAGTAACTCCAACAAAATTCGTGGGCGATTTAAACCTTGCGTAAAGCTCTCCTGTTTCACTTCCAGTATTATTTGAAGAAATACTTATGTTATCGTTGCCACTTAAAGTTTCATCCTCTGCAGCACAATGGTAAGCAGTTCCATCTGTTGATAATCTTAAATGTACAGAAGAACCTGATGTATAATTACCCCAAAATACAGTATTATAAAATTTTGGCTCGGTTACAGAATAAGCTCCTCCACCAATAGCAGCGGTTCCTGTTACACTACATTTAGCAATAACACAATTACTTACAAAACCATAACCTCCTATATACATACCTCCACCTTGATATCCGGCAGTACAGTTGTTTACTATGGTATTAACAATGGTACTATTATTATAACTATAAATTCCACCTCCGTATCCGGTTGAACCATTAGCAGAACAATTCATAATGTGTGAGTTCAACATGTTGGAAACCATAAAATAAGCTCCTCCACCTTGTGCTTCTCTTGATCCGGCAGCAGTAACTGTACATGACTTAATAATACATGAATCTACAACACAATTAGAATTTGAATATAATCCACCTCCAAATACTCTTCCTGAACCTGATTCATTACTTGCGTGGCAATCATCAATTTTCGTTTTTTCGATCTTCGCTCCTAAAGCAAAAACTCCAGCTCCAGCAGTTACACTACTTCCATCATAAACTGCCTTACATTCATTTATATAACAAGCTTGTACCTTACCTGATAAAACCAGAATACCCGAACCACATACATTGGGTCCATCATTGGTGCTTGTGGTAACATCGGTATATCCTTTTATAATATTAAAACCATTTAATAACGTAGATGCATCTAGTCCATTAGGAATAGTAACTACATGTTGAGAGTTATTAGTCTCATCTGCATCTTCCTGGATTTCGCCCGAAAGAATTGTTGGATATTGAAACTCCCAATGCTCAATTCTACCATTGCCATCCGTATCTATTAAAGCTCTATCATTTAATGCAGTTTCATCTCCTTTAAATCCTCCATATACCTTTACTCCCGATTTTAAAGTAAAGGAAATAGTTCTATCGGTTGAATGAGGAATGTAGGTACCTGTTTTTACCCAAACTTCATCTCCGGCAGTGGCCCCGTCAATAGCTGCTTGTAAATCGCCCATTGCATTAGACCAGGAATTACCTGCCCCCGAACCGGAAGGTATTACATAATATCTTTCTGAAAAGACATGTTGAAAGGAACATAATAGCAGTAAAAAAACAACTGCTTTAAATAATTTTTTTGATATCATAGAATGTTAATTGAAAAGGTTAACGTCCACCACATTGGTGCTATTACCACACAATTGATTCCTACGTAATTTTGAACCTAACTGTTACATCATTCTTTTCTATGAAACAATTGCTTAATAAAACGTAAAAAATTAAAGAGCATTAGTTTAAAAACCTATTTTGATAATTACTTTTTGGAATTAGACATGATGATTTTGCTTTTTTAAATAAAGCATACCTGTTTTTTGCAACCATATCGTAGAAGAAATCAGCAAAAGGAATATATTTCAAGAAATAAAATAAAGAGTAAAAAGGTGTAAGATATTTTGATAATTGAACTACAGCTTTGCTTTTTATAAAAGCCTTCCCTTCCTCAATAAAAATAACAGTGTTGTTAGCTTCCTCATTTAATTTAAAATGCGCGAGCAAATCTTTTGCAAATTCAGACTGAAATGGAGTAAATCTGATGAGTTCATTTCTCTCGTGTTTCAATATAAATTGCACAGCAAAATGGCATAATCCACAATTACCATCATATATTAAAATTGGATATTTAGGTATTTGGATTTTCATTAAATGTTGGATAAAACGTGATATACTCTAATTAATCTTTGCAAGAAAACGCCAAATACTGCGTTACACTTGCCAGAAAAATACTCATTTACACAAGTTAAACTCCGTTTTTTCTGGCTTCGCAAGCCTTGTCTTTGACGCTTTCTTATCAAAGACATTGAAATTATTGAGTTTTCTTGTAGACTCTATAATAACAACCATAAGTAACTAATGTTAAAACGTTATTCTTAGATAACCCTAACAACAGTCATTTTAAGTATTATTCAATTTAGTACCTTAGGCTTACCAAATTAACGAAGAAGATGGAGTCTTTTGACGAACAAGAACTAAATCAGATTTATAAAAGAAAAAAAAGCGATCAGGATATTTTTGCTGAGTTAATGGAATTTAAAGTAAAAGAAGTTTTACTGATTGCTAATTATTACGATGCTTACTCAATTATTAGAGAAGGTAGGTTTTTCGACCGTATTTATGGAGAGTTTCTCCAGTTAAATCTTTATACTGCACCTAGAGTCACCTCTGTATCAAATATTACAGAAGCTATTGACCTAATGGAGAAGCGGCACTTTGATATGGTGATATTAATGGCCGGGCTCGACAAAAAAACGCCTATTGAAACCAGTAAAATAATTAAAGAAATAGCACCTAACATGCCATTGTTGGCTATGGTAAATAACAACAGTGACTTAAGGTTTTTTGATGAATCGGGACCTAATGTAGAATATATAGATAAGGTTTTTGTTTGGAATGGAGACTCTAAAGTATTCCTGGCCATGATTAAGTACGTTGAGGACAAAATGAATGTGGACAAGGATACTAAAATAGGTGATGTAAGGGTTATTTTACTTGTTGAAGATTCGCAAAAATATTACACTCGTTACCTGCCAATGTTGTACTCCATTATTATGAAACAAACGCAGGTAATATTAGCCGAAGAGGGGTACGATCAACTACATAAAATACTAAAAATGAGGGCTCGCCCTAAAATATTGTTGGTGAGCAATTACGAAGATGCAGTTGAGATTGTTGAAAAATATAAGGAATATCTTATTTGTGTAATATCGGATGTAAAATATTCGAGAAACGGAACCCCGGATGAAAATGCAGGTATTGAACTTATTAAATTTGTAAAATCGCAAATTTCGCTACCTACACTTCTTCAGTCTTCGGATACTTCAAATGCACTTAAAGCAAATGAAATTGGATCTGATTTTATTGATAAAAACTCGGAGTCTCTTTCGCAAGATATTTATGATTTTATACACCGCAAACTGGGATTTGGAAATTTTATTTTTAAAAACACAAGGGGAATACAGGTTGAAATTGCACATAACTTAAAAGAATTTAATAAGTGCATAAAACATATATCTGCCGAATCACTTCTTTATCATGCCCGAAGAAACGGTATAAGCACGTGGTTAATGGCTCGTGGCGAAATTAACATGGCTAAAAGACTACGCCCTTACGGCATTGAAGACTTTGAAAGTTCACATAAGTTAAGGCAAGCTATTTTACAAGTTTTTGAAAGTGTAAAAATTGAACGTTTAAGAGGCAGGGTGATTCTTTTTGAATCTTCACTGGTGGATAGTAACAGATATATTACCCGGATAGGAGAAGGTAGCTTTGGAGGAAAAGGCAGAGGTCTTGCTTTTTTGTGTCACTTTATTGAGAATATCGACTTTGATAAAATATTACCAGAGCTGGATGTTCAAATTCCTACCACTGCAATTGTTGGAGCAGATGAGTTTAGTAACTTTATACAGCGCAACAATTTATATCATAAAATATATGTAGAGAAAAAATACGATTCTGTTAAAGAACTATTCCTGAAATCGCAATTTACAGAGCGAATTAAAAATCAATTACGAAAATATGTCGAGATAATTAGGGAACCTTTGGCTGTTAGATCATCGGGTTTATTTGAAGATTCTCTTTTACAACCATTTGCAGGTGTTTACGAAACTTTTATGTTACCTAACAACCATCCCGATATTGAAGTGAGATATAATCAACTTGCCTCTGCTATTAAGCTGGTTTATGCATCTATGTTCAGTCCTTCGGCGAGGGCTTATTTTGAAGCTGTTAACTACAAGGTAGAAGAGGAAAAAATGGCAATTATTATTCAAAAACTAGTGGGTGAAAATGCTCATAACAGGTTTTACCCTCACATTAGCGGAATTGCCCAGAGTTATAACTACTATCCATTCTCGTACATGAAACCGGAAGATGGTTTTGCAGTGTTAGGCGTAGGACTTGGCAAATATGTAGTTGGAGGTGAAAAAGCCTGGCGCTTTTGTCCTAAGTACCCTAACCTTGAGCTCAATTCTATACAGGATCAGATAAAAGACTCTCAAACACACTTCTACGCTCTTAATATGAAGGTAGAAGAATTGGATAATAAAAACCATAAGGAAGACTCTTTTATTCAAAAGTTATCCATTAGAGAAGCTGAGGAAGATGGCAATTTAAAATTGTGTGCATCTGTTTACGATTATAATTACGATAGAATTGTTAATAGTTTAAACAAAAAAGGTCCCAGAATCATCAATTTTGCTAATATTTTAAAATACGAGTATATACCACTGGCCAAGGGACTCGACCTCCTTTTAAAATACTTTAAAGAAGCCATGGGTGCACCTGTTGAAATTGAATTTTCGGTTGACCTGAACATGGAAAATAACAAACTCCCTATTTTATATTTGTTGCAAGTAAAACCATTGATCCGGGTTGAGAACCATGTTAAGGTTGACTTTGACCAACTTGAGGACTATAAAATTATTTTGTCCTCTGAAAAGGGAATGGGTAATGGTAAGATAGATAACATTGAAGACGTTGTATTTTTAAATCCTGATAAATTTAACCGCACTAAAACCGACGAAATGGCCAAAGAAATGGCCTCCATTAATAAACAAATGGAAAAAAGTGGTAAAGAGTATTTACTTATTGGTCCGGGAAGATGGGGAACACGTGATAAGTTTACCGGAATACCTGTACTTTGGTCGCAAATTTCGCATGCTAAAGTTATTGTAGAAATTGGTTTAGAAGATTTTCCGTTAGATGCTTCTTTGGGATCACATTTTTTTCATAATGTTACCTCGATGAATGTTGGCTACTTTTCTGTTCATCATAATAAACGCGACGAGTTTGTAAATTTTGACCACTTAAAAGAACAAGAAGTTATACAGCAAACACATTATTTTACTCATGTGCGTTTTAACAAACCACTTTTAATTTTAATGAATGGCAAACAACAAAAGGCCATTATTGGATTTCAGTAAAACGCAATGTGGCTTTACTGAACAAAACAACAGTTTATTTTAAGAGAATGATTACAACAACTATTTGACAATCTCCTTATATGACATTTTGAATTATCATATATAGTCATTTTAATCAAATAAAATGTAGTTAACTTTTTTTCGTATTATAATAATTATAATTTGGCATCAAAACTAAAAACATTAACATATTTATATCATCAGAAAATAACCATATCGTTCCATTTTGACATGGATAGTACAATAAATGTATAAATATGTTGTATGCAAGCAGGCGACACTGCAAACTATGAGCAAATTAGTATATAAATATAGATTTGGCGACGATGATACTTTTGAGAGAGACTTAAAGTCTATTGAAAGAAATACATTTTTTGCTCCCTGTTCAGAAAACCTCAACGATCCTTGCGAAAATCTTGTACTTAAAGACAATTACAAAAGACAGATTGGGCTTATAAAAAAAGTGTTTGGGCAGAAATATAATGATAATTACAATCAGTTAGATTCTGCCTTCGAGAATTTCATTGAGCGCAAGAACCATGTCGGGATATATTCACTTTCACAAACCTATAATGATGAATTACTTTGGGCACATTATGCAAACTCGCACAAAGGATTTTGTATTGAATATGACTTCAATTTATTATTGAATAATTACTCAAACGAAAAACTATATAACTTCGCTGTGAAGTATTCTAATTTTCCACCACAATTGAGTTTGACTAATGCACTTTCTAAAGACCTCTTTTATATAGTTAAGAAAATCTCTGGCACCAAATCAAAGAGATGGAAATATGAGCAAGAATATAGGATTGTGATTAATAAATGTGGCATTCAAATGTATGACCATAAAGCTTTAAGAGGGATATACTTCGGATTAAGAATGGAGGAAAAGCGTAAAAATGAAATAATGCGAAGGTTAGGCGGTCGAGGAATAAATTTTTATCAAATTAGACAGAAAAATGGCTCATATGGCTTTGAAGCTATAATGATTGACAGTGATACCGGAGAAACATATCTTAAACGAATACCAAAAATCGAGACAGGTAAAGTTGATGTAAACTTCAATATTAGAGATAAAAAGTATGAATGGGTATCAAAAAAAGGGACAATCGAGATAATTTTAGATAAAGAGGTAAATGATAATTCTTTAGCATGGTTAGCCAACTTGATTAGAGAACAAGTATTCTCTTGCGCAGAAAGAATTTATATGTTTTACTGGATTAAGGGAGATGAGAATAAAGGAATTTGTTGGGCAACGACTCACTATCAAAACCAACAGATTAAAGTATTAACAAATTGATTAACTAAAATACTGCCAGCATACAATAATGTTTAAAAATAATAGCCGAGTCAGTAATAAATTCGAGGATTGTAGCCCACTTCAACTTTCGTGTAACTTGAAAGGAAAGTGCCACACAATCTACTACCACTCTTATAATCTACACCGTAGGTATATTTTTTTGGCAGAATACTACAAAATAAAAAATCAATAAATAAGATATATGAAAACACATATACTAACTCTATTCTTTCTAGGATTTCTAACAATTTCAGAGGCTCAAACAAATAGAGACAAAGCAATAGAACTTAAGAATCAAGCAATTGATTTAATGGATAATGGAAAGGTTGATGAGTCTTTAAAACTATTAGAACAAGCTCAACAACTTGACCCAAATTATATTAATATTCCATATGAAATAGCATACGCTTATCAATTAGTAAAGGACTATGATAAAAGCATTGAAATTGCAAAACCATTATTAAAGCATCCAGATGTTTTCGACCAGATTTATCAAATAATAGGTAACTGCTATGATTTAAAAGGAGATAAAAAGAAAGCATTAAAAATCTATGATAAAGGAATTAAAAAATTCCCTAATTCAGGAAAACTTTATCTTGAAAAAGGAATTGTCATAGCAGGTCAAGAAAAATGGTTTGAAGCATTAGATGTATGGGAAAAAGGTATAATTGCAGACCCTACTCATTCATCAAATTATTATTATGCTAGTCAGGTCTTAGCTCAGACCGATGAGAAAATTTGGGGAATATATTACGGTGAGATATTTCTTAATCTTGAGCCAAACACTCAAAGAACTTTACAAATTAGCAAACTTGTTTATGATACCTATAAAGTCTGCCTTCCTACGGAGAATAATAAATGGGAATTACAATTTAGTCGTAAAGCTACTAATATTGTTTTGGGTAATTTAAAGGACTTGAAATTTTCATTTGAGACGGTTCATAATCTTGCAATGGAAAAAGGATACAAAGGGATTGAGCCAACTTTCGATATAAATAATTTGATTAAAATTAGAAAACAGTTCTTAAAGAACTGGAATGCAGACGACTATGCTGACATGTATCCAAATTTGATATTCGATTACCACAATCTATTGGTAAAAAACAAAATGTTTGAACAATATATGTACTGGGTATTGAGGGGTGGAGCAACAAATGAATTTCAACATTGGAAAAATAATAATGAAGCTTCCTATACTAAGTTCATTGAGTGGTTTAACGAAAATCCTATGTTTTTTACTGATGAAAATAAGACTAACAGATTTAGCTATGATTAAACAATTACCCTAAGAAATTACAGATTTGATAAAATAATACTAACGATTAAAATATATTCAAAATGAAAACAATTACATCAATATTCATTCTACTAATCATTCCTTTAGGACTTTTAGCACAAGAATTTAACGTTCCAAAAGATTATAAACTTGATAAAGCAGAAGATTATGCTCCATATGAGCAAGATATAATTAAATGCGTAGATTGGTTAGCGAAAACTCCGTTAAATGAACAACAAAATAAAAGAAAAGAAGCAAATGCTTTTTTATTAAAATGGCTTACAGGTAGTCCAAATGTTCATTTAGAAATAAAGCAGGAGATTGTTACTTTCATGGGCACATCTCCAGATTTGTTAATGATTTTTATGGGTGGTTGGGCTAAATACTCACTTGAATCAAAAGATTTTGACAATAAGATTAAAGGAAGTAAGGCAGGTATTGAGACTGTTATTGATTTTTATAATGCAAATCGAGAATTTATGTCAAAAGATAAAAACGTAGAGAAATTTATAAAAATGAAAAACAAAGGAAAATTAGACGAATACATTACAAAGAATGCATAGAAAAAACTGCCAACGATATATAATAATAGACTTGATATTAGTAAATTAAAAGATTATAGCTCGCATTAAATTTTTATATACTCGACCGTTAATTTAATTTCAAATGACTTGGAAGATTAAAAATACTGGTAAAATCCAGAACCTATTGATTATGATTCTCTTTTCAATTGGAATTTACATATTATTTGTAATTTATGCGACAATTAAGGAGGGAGGAAACTTTTGGGAGAATGCAATAGGAAGTTTTTTAATTTTATTCATATTTATAATAGTATGGATTTTTACAATTCCGAAACTTATATTAAGAAAAAGAATCCCATTGAGAATTGAAATTAATTCTGAAATTGAAGAGTTAATTCTTTCATTTCCAAAGAGTAAATCTCAAAATTTGAAAAAAGATAAATTTGCGTATTCATACCATAAAAAAGACTTATATAGTGTACTTGTAATTTATAAGAAAATAAAAGCAAGTCGAGGACATATTCTTTATCATGAATATTTAAGTATTGTTGGACACACTTTGGGAGTTGGCTGGAAGAATAAGAACTTACAAGAAATAACTAAATTCTTAAAGCGCAATGAATTTGAACATTATGAAAAAGGTAAAGATAAGAGTTTCATCATAAGAATGTTAGAAGAATAACTAAGCTTTATAATATACAATATTTTAAGAACGGTCTGTGATGTTTTTGGGAGTATATTTCACGGCTTACCTTTTGTCTTGGTAGACAAAGAATCAGGCTACAATGTCTGCCCCAAACTATGTATTTTTTGTTAGCTGCAAATGGAAATTAATAAATGAGTGAGTGTAATTATTTCAAATATCTGTTTTCTGATAAAGGTGCTAAAGTTACTTGGATCTTTATTTTTGTAGTTTTATTGCTTGTTTCAAGCATCTCTCTTTCAATTCACTTTGCAAAAACAAGATCCATAGATTTTAATATGAATACCTTAATTAATTTTTGGCATCTAGCAGTTTTCGTAATCATTTATTTTGGATTTTATACTTCAAGCTTTGTCAATTATAAGAAACAAGTATCTTATTTGAAGAAAATATCTACAAATGAAATTGAAGAAGTTGAGGTTGAAGTCTTTCAAAGTAGTTTTATAATAAAACCAACAAGACAGAACTTTGATGCAAAAATAAATGTGACACCAAAAATTGAGAAGTTTAAACTTTATATAAAATCAGAATATTTTTTGCTATTTGGAGTTGTTAGAGAATTTGGCCTTTTTAGAATGCATATGAAACCTCTTTTAATATCGACATCAAATTCCAAAGAAAAGATACATACAAAAAAACTTAACACTAGTAAACTAGAAATTGAAAATAACAATACTGTGGTTTACCTAAAAGACCACTATAAATCAATTAGTAAGTTAGTTGTGAAAAATAGAATAATCAGCAACAGCTAATAAAGTTGTGCCTCTTGTTATCAATATGTAAGAAATTGTATTTAGGTATTAAATTGATTTGGAAATATCAAGTTTACAGATTGGTGCGTTAGCACTTGATTGTTTCTGCGAACTTATTGGGGCATGTTGTACTTTGTAAAATTACATTCCAATATTATCGAATAAATTGGTTTAATTTACAAAATCAGAAATAATCCAATAAGGAAATGAACAATAAACATAATTGTATTAGTTGCAAAAATATTAAAAAGAATAATCTAGGCTCTTATATTTGCGGATTAACAGATATAATGACAGAACCATTATCCTATTGTGAGAACTATGAAAAACTTGAGGAAATAAAGAATGAAAGGAAGGTTAGCAAATATTTATTTCCAGTTATAATATTGCTAATAGGAATATTATCTCCCGTTGTGAGGTGTATCAACAGGGCAGAAAAAAAGAAAGAAACAATAGCCCATTTTAAAAGTATGGCTCGTACCATGCAACGTAAAATATACTTTAGCGAATATCTTGCACCGGATGAGGATCGTGCTTATTATCGAGGTATATTTTACACCATGGATACCTTATGTACACAAGAACGTTTTGAGCACAAATGTGAGCAATATTTGTTTAAACTTCCCAATACCATAAAAAACAATGATACAATTCTGGTAAGGAATTACCTGGTTTATAATCACTCAAACGACTCTTTAAAACGTCTACTTCTGTCTATGCATGCAAAGTACATCAAGTATTATAATGATAGGTTCCATAAAATTAAAGAATAACAGCAAGGCTCTCCCTGCTCTTTTATCATAACAAACATTCCCACTTCTAAATAAACTTCTTTGTTATTTGTTTTCCTTCCCACCCCGAATAATATTGTAGTTTTACAACTAGGATGTTTAAAAATTATATGATAGAGAAATTGGGATAACCAATTGGAGCTCCAGAAGTCATCCTTGAAAATTTCATATGTAGACGAATGATTGAAAAACTTTCCATTGCAGAAGCACGAAAGCTTGTTCTATTATCTCAAAGAGTATTTCCTAATAAAAACAATGGAACATCTGTAGATAAAACTTTAGCATGCGTTGAACACTTGGGTTATATACAAATAGATACCATTTCGGCAGTTCAACGTGCCCATCATCATACACTATGGAACAGAAATCCACAGTATCAGCTTTCGCATATTGATGAATTGGTAGAAAAGAAAAAAGTTTTTGAATATTGGTCTCATGCAGCAGCATATTTACCAATGAGGGATTACAGGTATTCGCTTACCCGAAAGAATGCTATTGAGAAAGGAGAAGAGAAACATTGGTACGAGAAAGATAAAAAGCTGATGAATGCTGTTCTAAAGCGCATTGAAAATGAAGGCCCATTGATGGCCAAAGATTTTGTTCACAATGGAACTGTTGGTGAATGGGGAAGTAAACCTGCAAAACGGGCTTTGGAAAATCTGTTTATGCAAGGCGAATTAATGATTGCGTCCCGTAAAAATTTTCACAAGGTATACGAACTCACCGAAAAAGTATTACCCAAAGACATTGATACCACAGTGCCAACTCAGCAAGAACATTTGCATTTTTTAATTTTCAGTTACCTTAAAGCCAATGGTATTGGGCAGGCAGGTGAAATTGCTTATTTGCTTAAGAATACAAAAGAACTTGTTTCCGCAGAACTACTAGAAATGTATTCAAACAAAGAATTGTTGCAGGTATGTGTAGATGAACAAGTTTATTATGCTCTTCCAGATTCTTTGCACTTATTAAACAAGCGACTTAGTCGCACCCAACTTAAAATACTTTCTCCTTTTGATAATTTGCTGATTCAGCGAAGGCGCATGCTAAAACTGTTTAATTTTGATTATCAAATAGAATGCTATGTGCCTGAAGCAAAACGCATATATGGCTACTTTTCGCTACCTATTCTTTGGAATGGAAGGTTTGTTGCCAGGATGGATTGCAAGGCAGATAAAAAAACAGCCACACTTCATATCTTGCATATAGCCTTTGAGAAAAAGTTCCGTTTGAATGATGCCTTTGTTATTACCTTTGTCAAAGAACTGGAATCGTTTACATGTTTTAATAATTGTACAAAGATACAACTTCATAAAACTACACCTTCAAACACAAGAACTGTGCTAAACATTTGAATCCATGAATAATACGATAAAGAACTTTGATATGAAACTAGAATCTAATGCAGCTATTCAAATTCAAAAACCGATATCTGACGTTTTTGAAGGGATTGTATATCCAGAGATAATGACCAAGTATTTTATTTCGGAAAGTAATGGAAGATTGGAATCAGGTAAAGAAGTAATATGGAAATTTCCTGAGTTTCCTGATCAGTTCCCAGTTAAAGAAGTTAAAATTGAAAACAATCGTTCCATTTCATTCGTTTGGGATCCAGAAACTGTTGTGAACATTACATTAGAAGAACTACCTGACAATAGCACTTTAGTGCGAGTAAACGAAAATGGAAAAGACTTTAGTGAAGAAAACCTGAAATGGGTTATAGAAAATTCGGGTGGTTGGGCAAATTTTCTTGCTTGTATGAAAGCATATTTAGAATATGGAATACAACTTAGAAAAGGTGCATTTGACTTTATGAGAAATGCAGAAAAAAATTAACCTGATAATATTTAATAATGAAAGTTACACCAGAACACAATGAACGGATTGCAAAAATGACATTTAGCGAGGTGTATCCTCATTATGTGAATAAGGTGGAGAAAAAAGGAAGATCAAAAGATGAACTTCATCACGTGATAGAATGGCTAACGGGATTTAATGCGGATAGATTACAAGATTTTATAAGTCAAAAGACAACCTTTAAAGATTTTTTGAACAAGCAGATTTGAATACAAATGCTCAAATGATTAAAGGAGTAATATGTGGTTATCGGATTGAGGAAATTGATAATTCTTTGACTCGCCAGGTAAGGTATCTGGACAAATTGGTAGATGAGTTAGCAAAAGGTCGCAAAATGGAGAAGATTCTAAGAAAGTAAATGCTAATTGTAGCCATCTATTTTGATAGGAATTATAGCAGACAATAAGTTGAATTATAAATATGATGAAAATTATACAGCAGCCATTTACTTTGATATAGTTGACCATAGAAATACATTAATTGCTAGAAATCGCTTTATAACAAGAACCTTATGCTAAATAAACGATTTAGACCGATTTACACCTGCCTATTACGACAATTTTATTTACTTAATATATATTGACTCAAAAAGTATTTACGAAATATACGACGTAAAATACAATTGCGGCTATCCACAAGAACATTATTATCAGAGCATTAATGTAAAATACAGGAAAGCTGATAAACTTAAGGAACTTTATAAAAGTTACAAGGATTAATAACGAGAAAATTGTTATCCCAATTTTTATATTGATATTTTAGTCCGTAAAATACTAACAAACAGACATCAAGAAAAAAAACTGATGTACAACTGATAATATTACCAGTGTGTAAACTACTGTATAAGCAGGTTGGATTTGATTAGCTTTGCAAGCTATCTTTTATTGGAAGTCCAAAATTCTCATTTAAATATTTCTATTTTTTTTTGGTGAACGGTATGTAATTTGCATGAAAAACACTCAAATATGTTTAACATACAATTTATACTTTGAATACAACTTATTGTAGTAAAAAGAGATAGAGCAAATTTTAAAATTATATTATAATAGTAGAACTTTTAACTTATTAACTAAATTTAAATTAAATGAACATTAAAAGCACTTACCTTTTACTCCTAATTACTATTCTGTGTAGTTGTAAAAATGATGATGACAAACTAAATTTAAAATTTGAAGTTTCTGGTATCGAAGAGGAAGAAACATTATTCTATAACAACGAAGGCTTATTAAATACCAAGCCCTGGGAGGAAGGAAGAGAGCATTTAAGTTTTTTAAGTGATATTAATTTAGGAATAAAAAATATCGAAATAGAATCAGAATCAGTCGCATATATTAATGGCACTGAGCGTTACAACATTAAGCAACAAGAGAATAATGTTGTATTAATTAGAGAATCTCTTATAAGGATGCAAAGCGTACAGCAACATCAGGCTTTATTATCTAATGAAGAAACAGGTAATCCAAATTTATTCTTTATTCAAAACGATTGCTTAATTGATAGCATTGTTTTGGTTGGATCATTAACTAATTTTCATATTGAATATTTTACATACGAACTTAAATATAACGACGAACAAGCGTCTACTCTAAATGAAAATGGTGAATTGGAGACAAAAGACATTTTATTAATTGGAGACAAGTACAAAACTTTTGATGAAGATTACTTAAAGTTCCTTGATGATAATGACACAATTGCTATTATAAATAAAGTTATTGAGTTTAAATAACTAAACAAATATACTTTTTTTTGTTATCTATAGTGTAAGCTTTCCCTTTTTGGACAATGCTAAAATAGAATTTTCAACTTTTTTCGGAACCAATTGGTAATCTATTTTTTCTGGAGAAATAGATTACCAATTGGTTCCGAATTTGATTTATATGAAGTGCTAGAACTTGATACCGCAACGTATATAAAAGCTAATTTAAACTGTAAGTTATTTAACAACTCAGGTGAATCTATAACAATGGATTCTGGTGATCTTACTTTTAGTGTTACTATATTTATATTTTTGTTTACATTCGGAATTTGACAAATAGAATTACTAAATCAATTATAAAATAATAATATTTATGAAAAAACTGCATCTGATATTTCTTTTAATTTATGTGGCTATGATAAGCTGTAAGGATAATAATGATATAGAGGATACTCAACCAGGCTATATCCTTGCAGGAGTTGAGTCAAATAAACTTAACATTCAATCATATTCTTCAGAGCTTAAGATAAGTTTCAAGAATGAAACTGCCGGAGATATTCCCACAACAGTATTCTCTGGAGATTTATTAATTGACCTTGATTCTGATAATACAAATGACATTAAATTTCATGCATATTATGGATATGGATGTTCGATGGCTGGAGAATGTATAACTAAAGCCTGTGAACTATGGAACCTTAATAATAATATGATTGAAATTTGCAAAACTCCATTAAATGCAGAAGACAAAATAAGTGACCAATTAACATGGAGTAAATTAGGTCCATATTCCGAAGGTGAAGAACTAATAGTTTGGTCAACAAATTTAAGCTCGTACTCTCCAGAATGGAATAATTCAGAAGAAGTTAAGAATAATACTTGGACATCAGACAACTTGTATTTAGCAATAAGGATTAAAAGAGGTGATATTTACAAATACGGTTGGATCAAATTAAACATTGATGATTTTTATGATGTAAAAGTAAAAGAAATTGGCTTTGAAATATAATCACAAAAATATGTCTTTCATTGCATAAGTCTTTTTGTATTGTGTTGTTCTATAAAGAGCAACACAACGCAATAATTTATCATCTATAGATTCTTTATTTTATTAAATGTTAATTTAAAATCTCGTTAGAATTCTATTACAAAATTAAAATGTTCGCAGATAAAAGAAGTAAATCAATTTTAGTAATAGCTCATTGTATAATTAATCAAAATGCTAAATCAGATGGAACTGCTTCTTATGGTGGTACTATTACTGAACTAATGGAGTTTATTAATTCAACAAGTATCGGTATTATTCAAATGCCTTGCCCTGAGATCTATTGCTTAGGATTAGATAGAGGTGATATATATGGGAGTACCAGACCTGTAATTGAAGAGAATAGCCGTATCCATAGAGAAATGACTAAAGAAAAATCGATGGAGACAATCGGTATTTTGATAAAACCTTTAGTTTATCAAATTGAAGAATACCTTAATAATGGATTTGAAATAAAAGGAGTCATTGGAATTAATCGCTCTCCTAGCTGCGGTGTAAATACTACATCTAAGGAAAATAAAGAAATTGAAGGACAAGGTGTTTTTATTAAAGAACTTCAAAATGAATTACAAAAGAGAAGAATCAAAATTCCCTTTATTGGAATAAAAGTGTTTGAGCCTGAAAAAGCACTAATGAAAGTAAAAAGTTTGATTGAAGTAAATTGAAGTTAAGAAATCCTTCAAATTAAACACATCGGATAAAGCTGTATATTTATCCAAAGTAGCTAAAGGCACTTTGAAAAAATAATAAACTTTAATTTCTTCATTTACAAAGATTAGTTTCGGAACCTGTTGACAAGTACCAAGGTTGTCAACTATATTTGATTTGATGGTCTTTTTACGCAATGTAGGGAGAGCACTAATAATATTGTGATTTAATTTACATCTCAAAATTTCTCTATTTAACTTTTAATTGTATTATCCAAATTACAAATGAGGCATAGATTTTGAACGCTTCGCATGTTATGCTTTTAGGGAAAACAATATGATTAATATTGTAAAAATATATTTGCTGATTAAGTTTAATGTTGTACTATATTACACTAAGAAAGAAAACCACAATCAGAATTAACACATAATAATTGTAATGAACTTAATGAAAACTTTAATTTTAATCTCATTGACCATCATATTTGCTGGTTGCTCATATTATTCAGTACCAACAAATAGTCTAGTAACCCAAATTAAGGAAAATCAAAAAATAGAAAGAAATGCATGTGTTCAACAGTACTCTTTAATAAATTATCCTTCTAATAATTTAGAAAAAATAATGTGTCTTGACAAAAGAGGAAATAAGGTTTGGCTATATCCAGACAAGAACACAGAATTTAATATTGTGAAAAAATCTGATGGCACAAAAGTTAGAGCCTATTTTGACACCATGTTGTTTAAAAACGACACATTATTTGGACTAAGATCAAGATTAGTTGGAGGATTAAGAACAATACCTATTAGTGATATAGAAAAAGTAATTGTAAAAGCTGAATTTCCAAAAACAGAACCCGTTAATTAGAAAAGAAAATATTTAAGAACTACAATGCACAAAGTTAAAGTTGGATTGATGGTATTTTTGGTCAGCACATTTTGTACTAAAACATATTGTATATTCGCACGCTTAAAGAATTAAATTATAATTATATATGTATAATAACTTAAGACCTAACACAAATAAAACCAATATTAAAAGACTCATTATACTTTTCTTGTATTCAATTTGCATTGGTGTTTATAGTAATGTAAAAGCTCAAAACTTAATAGAAAATTATTCATTTGAGAAATTTATTGATTTTTCAAACAACAATAATTCCAATTGGCACAAAGTCCAGAAATCTGACACACCTGATTATTTTAATCTCAGTAAAGATGCTCCTCACAATAGTATTTTTAAAAAATATATGGGAAATGTAAGTCCGAAAAGTGGAGATGGATTTGTAGGTATTTTTTGCTATCGGGTAAGTTCTATTCGTGGAATTAAAAACATTAGAGAGTTTATTGAATCACCATTGCTACATACAATGGAGAAAGACAGCATGTATAAAATTGAGTTATCGTTAAGATTAGATATTGAATCGAATTTAGCCATCAAAAATATTGGAATACATTTTTCTAATGAACTATGTAGTCAGGATCGAAAATTTAAACCTTTATTTGTTAAACCCCAAGTTGAGTTTAATTCAGTATTACTGGATAGTACAAGTAACTGGATAACATTACAAGCATTGTATAAAGCCAATGGAAGCGAAAAAAATATTATCATTGGGAATTTTAGGTCAGATAGAAAAACATTTAAGAAAGATATCTTTTTTCGAAAAGAAAAAAAGAAAAGATACAAATGGGATTTAGTAGATAATGAAAAGGCCGCATATTATTATATAGATGATGTAATAGTGCAGAAGGTGCATCTCCCCCAAAAACTAACAGCAAAAATTGAAGAAGATGATCATACTTTAGCGTTAGATTCTCTGTTTAACATCAATGAAATCGAAGCAGATTCAGCTATTATTCTTAAAAATATAGTTTTTGAATTTAACAAAAGCGATTTATTGCCTCAGTCATATACTGAATTAAATAAATTAAAACAATTGATGGAAGCTAATCCAGATATTAGAATTAAACTAGAAGGGCACACAGATGATGTTGGGGGATATGACTTTAATTTAAAATTGTCGATAAAACGAGTTGAAGCAGTTACTGCCTATTTAGTAAATAAAGGTATTAATCCATCCCGAATAGAATATGCCGGTTACAGTTATTCAAAACCACTGACTTCGAATGCTACCGAAGAAGGACGGCAAACTAATCGACGTGTGGCATTTAAAATATTAAAAAAATAGAACATAATAGTTATTAATCATTTCATATGCCTCTCATTTTAGCTAAAGATCCGAAATAATATAGCTAACAATATACATGTCAACGTATTAAAAACTCATATAGAAGGTAATCTTAATTCTCTTTTAATATTTTAATAACATGCAGGTTAAATTAAGAATGATTTTCATACTTCATGTTTTTTAGACGCAACCCTTTACTTAGTGTGGCGTCAAACATTCTAGTTAAATTAATTCAACAAAATAAAACTAACTTAAAATGACAACAATTACACCTCTACTCTTAACTGCATTAATTTGCGGAAATCAAACTTTTGCGCAAAACACTTTTAAAACGGGGCATACATAGCCATTCACACTTTAAACAGCGTTTTAAAATGTAAAGAAAAAACAACCTTTAAATAACTAAATACACATACTTATTATGTTTATTTCAAAAAGAATTAAATCAATTTCAATTATACAGGTATTTATATCGAGATTTCGAATTATACCGAAGAAGTATATCAATCCAATCATTGTGTGGCATTCAAAACATTAAGAAAATAAAGAATGAAAATAATTTTTACATTTTTAATATTTTTTATCATATCGATTTCAATATTTTCTCAAGAAAACTCGATATATAAAAGCGATTATTTAACTCCATTTATAACCAATCCTGCATGTACTGGATCTGAATACTATCCTGTAGCACACTTATCTGCTAAGAAGCAATGGTTAGGTTTTTCAGGATCACCAAGTACCTATTTACTTGCGGGTAATTTTAGAATTGGAACACATGATTTTTATAATCCCAAAGGATTGGTAAATAAAGGACCTTTTAAATTTAAAGATCGCTTAGGTTTAGGCGGTGCGATTTTTCAGGATAATAACGGACCATTAGTAAATAACGGAGGAATTTTATCATATGCTTATCATTTACCGGTAAACAGGAAATCCAGACTTGCGTTCGGAATGTCAATATCATTAATGAATCATTCAATATCAACATCTAAGTTAGATCCTCTTGAAGATAATGATACGTATTTGCTAACAGATAACAATAGTGGCTTTAAAACAAATTTAGGATTTGGTTTATATTATCATAATAGCACCTATTTTTTTGGTTTATCTGCGAATAAGTTATTAAGAGACATTTCGAATGCTAATGAAGAAGAACATCAAATGTCTAGTTATTTCGCCAGGGGTGGGTATAAATTTAATAAAGACAGTAAGTATCTTAGTTATGAACCTTCCTTTACAATCAGGAAATTGGCTGATGAAGACCTTATTGTTGATTTGCATTCGAAGTTATATATAAAAAGATTGAATTGGATTGCACTTTCGTACAGTACAATCCAACAGCTCAACATCCAGTTTGCCATAAAAGTACACCGTAAATTATATGTAGGTTACAATTGTGGTTATACTATAAGCAAAATAGCGCGATATAATTACGGTATACATGAATTTTCACTTGGTATAAACCTTGGATTATTTGGTGTAGAAGGAATGAAAACTAGTATTAGAAGTAAGTAGTCACATTATGAAATACAAATTAATTTTTATTACTGTTCAACTGTTGATACAGTTTCATTTAACAGCTCAAACAAGATATTTGGCAGATCCTTCGTTCGAAAATATGAATAGATGGTCCTCATGTAATGCTACAGGTACTCCAGATCAACAGCCTGGTTCATGGGATGTTTCTATGCCAGCATCTGATTTAAATTATTATGCTGGACTAGTAATGAGAGGTAAAAATAATCTTGGTGGACCCATTAAAAATGAAGATGTTCAGACCGAATTACTATTACCTTTACTTGCGGGTAAACATTATATACTAAATATCGATCTTGCAATTTCTTCGGAAATGGACGATGGACAAGGATTAGACCATGACAATCCATGCTATTTAAGAATAATAGGCAGCAATAGCATATGTGGCACAACAACAGTTTTGGCAACCTCACCCTTAATAACTAATTACAATTGGAAGACTTTCAAGTTTGATTTACATCCAACTATGGATTATAAAGTATTAAAATTTGAAATCTACCATGACCCCTTACAACATTCTTATCTATTATTAGATAACGTGCATATTGAAAGCTTTTTACCTGAAAATGCCGGAAATATATTGGGATCTTCTAAAGTTTGTCCGGATGATTCTGACATTTACTATGAAATACCATTAATACCCAGTGCAACAAGTTATGTATGGAATTACACTGGAACTGGAGTTACAATAAAAGGCAGTTCCGAAAGTGTTTTAATTGATTTTGATCATTATGCAACGAGTGGTATATTAACAGTAAGGGGAAAAAATAAAAACGGGCTGGGTGAATCGTCAGCTAATTATGAAATAAAAATTACTGATCTTCCTGATAAACCTGGCGATATTGTAGGAAATGAAGCTATTTGTATTGACAAAAATGAAAGTAGTGCAAGCTATTATGTACCCGAAATAGCAAATGCAACATCATATAGTTGGTCATTCTCTGGAGATTTATCAATACTCTACGATCAGGATAATGAAGCTATATTAACCTATTCAAGTAGTTCAACTAATGGAGTTTTAAGTGTTAAAGGAGAAAATGAATGTGGTTTTGGTGATGAATCTTCCAATATTGATATTTCTTTTAAAAAATGCTTAGCAAACCAATATAATATATGTGTACCCAATGCTTTTACTCCTAATGGAGATGGTATAAATGACTTATTTTTTATCGAAGGTTTAACAGAAAACTCCCAGTTGAAGATTTTTGATAGATTTGGCAAAATGATATATTCGACCAATAACTATGAAAATAATTGGGATGGAACCACTACTGATAATAAAAGTTTAAATTCTGATACATATTGGTATGTATTAAAAATCCCTGGAATAGATATGCCCTATAAAGGTTTTGTCTATCTAAAAAACTAATTGGATTATATTTACAACTTCATGAGTTGAATAAAAATATTTTATGATACCCCGTACACTTTTGTGTCGGGGTAGCTTTTTTAATAGAAAAATGCCTTGAAATTTCTGTTTGAAGTAAAAGAGAAAAAACTATTGAAGAAATTAAATAAGTTTTGGAATAAAAAATCAATAATTAGTATTACAATAAATACATTTAAAGTTTTAGATTTGACCATCTCCCGTTTTTAACAATTGAAATCCAGGTCAAGGGTTAACTGGCCTTTGCCTGGGGAGATTTCAGGTACAGGCAAGAATGCTCTGGGTGTGGTGTTGGCCATTAACACTTTAACTATCGTGCTGATTTTATAGTATATGAAATTGAACAATTCATAGCTTTTCTCTTTGTTCATGGTCTTAATGCCGCTACTTAGGATTAGTTTATGGTGTAGCGATGAAATTGAACTGTATATCAAGCTCATCGCGATTGTAAGTATTGCCAACATGCTCTGAAGTCCTTCGAATGTTTTTATTTGTATGTCTTCTAATCCATAACAAGATTTTATGTGGCGGTGATATTCTTCAATCTTCCAACGGAACCCATAAGCCTTAAAAGCTTCGCTGATCACCCCAACAATTGATTCCTTTGGTGAACGTGTCAGCAACCAGCAATAACCGCCGTTCTTTCTTTTTGTAACAACCAGCCATAATTCATATAACTTGCCTTTGACTTGATATTTAACTTTTATGGCCCCACATTCATACTTTAACAACTTCTTTTTGCTTTTCTGAATCTTGGTTGCCGTCAGTTCCATGAACAAAGGAATCTTCCTGCTGATTTTATTGACAGGCAATTCTTCCCCTTTATAAATTAACTTTGTTTTTGCGTTTAACCGTAGGATGAAGTTATTGTCTTGGGTAATTATGTGATCACGACAGATTGGCCTGTCCATGCCACGGTCAAATATATGGGTAACATCCTTATCTATTACGGAGTTTACTTCTTCAATGGCTTCAATTACCTCTTTGTTTTCACTTTTTGCCCCATGGTCAAAACTATAAAGCTTGTTAATAAGGGGAGTCATCTGGTGGTCTTTACTGAAATGGACAACATCCATTAACCAATAACCAAGCCCAATACTGCCTTTGTCCCCATCTTTTACATAGTCCAGCCCATCCATAAACTTTGCATACTTCTTCTGAATATCCGAACCATCAAACAAAATATAATCTCCATGATGGATTTTCCCTTTTACACTTTCCATATGCCCTCTAAATAGCTTCTTGAAAAAGCCCAACTTGTTATAATGGTTGCGGAAACGCTTTGTTGTCTGGCTTAAGGAAATATTGTCGTTAATGCCCGATGCTATTTTATTGACCAATACGGTTCCTGTTTTTAAAATTCCTGTGATCATTTCTCTTATGCAACGGCTTTCTGGTTTTGTCATGTGATTTGAAAACTTAAGAAAATATCCGCTTATCTTGTTCTGAACCTGTTTTGTTAATACTTTTGACATAAAGCTGGTTGTTTTTGTTTTTTTTGTTTGTGGTTATTCAAAAATAACATTTTCAATCAGCTTTCCTTATGTGTTAATATTAATCAATCCCTTGTCAATACAGGAATTCACGAAATATAAAATCCGGTTTTCGGGAGATGGTCAATTAAAGTTTTAGATATCTTTAATCTGAAATTAGTCAACCTTATTTAGAATGTAACACTATTACAGTCCTAACATAAGACGACTTAAATTGAAAGAATAGATTCAATAACTCTCTATATAACTGATTAAAGATAGACTTACCAATTATACTTAATGCATGTTTTCTATGATTATTTTTTCTTTTTCACAAAAGTTTTTGTTAGTAATAATTACATCATATGGTATACAATATGAATATTATTTTTTATATTGTATTTTTTAAATCTTCTTGATGAAACACGGAATATTAATAACTGCTTACAAAAATTTCACACAATTAATTGAGTTAATTGATTATTTTGATAATAATTTCGAGATATTCATTCACATTGATAACAAAAGCAAAATACCTAATAATATTTCTCATACGCTAAAAGGAATCGATAATGTTAAACTAATATCCAACAAATACAAGGTAAATTGGGGAGGTTTAAATCACCTAAAAAGTATCCTTCATTTATCTTCTGAAGCATTAAAATCTTCAAGTATACAATATTTTCATTTGATAAGCGGTCAGGACTTTCCTGTTAAACAAAAATCATATTTCCTTGATTTTTTTGATGCAAATAAAGGAAATGATTACTTAGAAAATTTTGAATTGCCCGCTTCTGTTTGGAATTACGGAGGAATGGATAGAGTTGAATATTACAATTTCTACGACATTTTTGATGCTAAAAAAAAACAGAAATTAATAACCGATATTATTCAGTTACAACAAAAATATAATATAAAACGTTCCATTTCCAATAAAATTCCTAAACTATACGGTGGTTCAACCTGGTGGAGTCTAACAAGAGAAACTCTTAACTATGTTTTGACATACACTAAAGACAACAAATACTTTATTAATCGTTTAAAACACACCTTTTGCTCCGAAGAAATTTATTTTCAATCCGTTATAATGAATTCAAAATTTTCTAAAAATGTAATCAATGACAATTTAAGATATATAGACTGGAATGAAAGAAACAACAGTCTACCTGCAATATTAGATATATTTGATTACAGATATATTAAAAAGTCAAATAAGATTTTTGCAAGAAAATTTGATCCATTAGTCTCTGAGAAACTTAAACAGAAAATAAAAACCAGACTATTCTAATTCAATTAAAATTCCTTCTTTTAAACTCTTTTCAATATACGATTTAATTTTACTTTCATATTCCACATCATATTCATAACCCCAATTGTTATTTTTATTTATCTCACTTAGCCTTTTGCGATACAACTCATGTCTTTTCATAATATGATCCACTCCTAAATATTTAAAATGTAACAATTTTAATGAATGATCATCCTTGTACAGCTTAACTTCTCCTTCAGGCAAAGCGTAATGCGCTCCCGGATAATAATTTGTATCCTTTATTTTTTGGGGATCAAACAAAACCAGTTTATCAAAAAACACATTCCTATTAGCAATTTTTACTTCATCATATATATGACCTTCCGTAGTTGGTACCTCTGAATTAAACATATCGTATGCACATGGTCTAGCTATTGAATATCCTACTGATTTAAACCGTTTTAAAAAACGAATCATATTTTTATGATATAGAAATTCATCAATGTCGCATACAATAATTAAATCAGCATTACTGTCTTTCCAGCAATTATTTTTTAGCTCTAAAAGGATATCATCTCTAATTTCATTATTAGTATCAAAACATCTAATGTGAGTATTAGGAAATTCGGAAGCTATTTTGACCGAGTTATCATTGGAATAATTATCATATATGTATATATTTTCACAAAATGCAGCATAATGCTTTAGAAAATATGGCATCATCACTTCCTCGTTATAACAAAAAGTAAATAAATCGACAGTAGGTTTTTTCATATTAATATTTAAGTTTTGATATTATAATACTGATTATTTTTTCTTACTATTAGTTTTAAATCTCTTATTTAAAGAGCTATTCAAAACTTCTCATTTCATTATGCATTTTTCACTTAATACACCAATTCTGCAAATCGTTGTGCATACAGATTATCTGTCAATAATAATTCTTCATGACTACCGGAATCTGAGATATATCCATCCTTGAGTATAAAGATCTTTGATGATTCTTTAGCTGGTTTAAGTTTATGCGATACTAAAATGACTATGCGATCTTTTGAAAATTTTTTTAAGCACTCTATTACAAATGCTTCTGCTTCTCCATCAAGGGATGCGGTAGGTTCATCTACAAGAAGAACATCCGGTTTTTTATATAATGCCCTTGCCAATGAAATAATTTGCCTTTGTCCTCCTGATAGGTTTTTACCATTTTCGTGCACCATAGTATAATAACCTTCCGATAGTTTAGAGATAAACTTATCAAAACCCATGCTGTTCAGGTATTCTATTACATGTTCGGGATCAGTCAAATCAAAATCGAAACATATATTCTGCAAAACAGTCAGATCGAATAATGTTGACTGTTGAGATACAATAGCAACTTTGTTTCTTAATTTGTTAATAGATAATTCGAGAGAGTTTATTCCATTAAAATGAATCTTACCTTCTGAAGGAAAATATAACTGCATTATTAGATTCAAAATTGTACTTTTCCCTGTTCCATTCTTTCCAAAAATGCAAGCAATTTCACCTTTCTTAACGCTAAAACTGCAATTCTTCAACAACTTCACCCCTTCCTGGTAAAAAAATTCCACATCTTTAAATTCAATAGTTTCAATTTGAGACAGTTCTATTTTTTTATCATCCTCTTCTTCATCAAACTCTTTTTTTTGTGAAATAAATTCGTACATACGATCAAAAGCAACTCTTGCTCCTTGCAAATGAAGAATAGACAAACCTATGGCTCCAATTGGATATAACATACCTGTGGCAATACCAATTGTTGCCGAAAATTCTCCTATTGTTAAATTCCCTGCAAGTACCTGATATGAAGTATATGATAAAATAGCAATGTAAAAGCAAGTACCTATAAATTCAGCCATTATTCCTAGACTCATCCCCACTTTACCCAGAGAAAAGGATTTGGATTGAAATTCACTGTAAGTATTATAGTTACTTTTGTTAAATGTTTCTTGTTTGTTATGAGTTTTTACTAAATCGATATTTTGAATGGTTGAAATATAATTGCTCTCCTTTTTGGCATTTGCATCCATTTGCATATGGGTTTTTTGAGCAATTTTATTTTTATAAATAATTGCAATTGTTACATACACAGGAAATGAAGACAAAGCGATAACTCCGGCTGTAACTGAATAAAAGAACAAAACAAAAGATGACACAATCAATATCAAAGCATTCAAAACTAAAGTATTGGCAACATAGGATACTGTTTGCTGTATTGAGGCAGAATCATTCATTCTAGCAATTAATCCTCCTGTTTTATGTTCATCAAAGAATGTCTTTGGAAGAAATAAAAGTCTTTTAAAAAACTTTTCAATTAGGCTCATGTTAAAATTTCTGCTATGAGCCAATCCTAAATATTGCTGTAAATAAGAAACAAAAATTTTTAAAAATATTAGCCCTGTTGCAATACTCAACCCTATTATTAAATAATTTATATTATGGCTTGGTATTATCTCATCAATTAACTTTTGAGAAAATACTGAGACTGCTAATCCCAATAAGGCTCCTATAACCCCTAATGAAAGAGTGTAATATAGCAGTTTAATATCTCGCAATAAAACGGATAAAAACCAGTTTCTTTTTTCTTTATGTTTACCTGTCATTGTTAACAATCGCTAGTTTATTTTTTTCATGGAGTTGCCTCCAGGTTATTAAGTTGATTTTTTCTTCCTCTATTAGTTTTTTACAAAGATTACATGTAAAGAAGTCAAAATCCTTTTGTCGCCATTCCGTCCCCCACTCTTTTTTACCGTTAGTAACTCCCTCCATTTCCATCGTATTAAAGGCAGGATGTAGAAGTAATACATTAAGACCTGGCTCCATAGATTTAAGTATGTTAATATAATAACTATCTATACCGTTAGTTATATTATCTGGCACTGCCATATGAATAGCATCAACTAATATGTCCTCTTCGGTAATTTCAATGTTTCTTTTTGAGCAGAAATTGGTATAGTACTTTTTATCTAAGAGTAATGGTAGATTATATTTTTTACCAATCTTAATATATAAATCCATAAATTCGGGAAGATCATACATGCAAAACATATGGCTATCCAAATGAGTAGGTTTAATTCCAAATTTTAACGCTTTATCTATTTGAGCACAAAGTTCATTCTCTACTTCATTAAGGTTAAATGTATGAAAGTCTTCTTCTCTTAAAAAGAAACCATATTTATCAACTAAAGTGGGAACCTCTTTAACAGGTAAAACCGGTCCCCATTTATAATAATCCCACTCACTAGTCAATGTAAGATGAATGCCAAAATCGATATCCGGATTCTTGTTTGCATAATTAGCTATTTCTGTAAACCAAGGACAAGTAACCATTATGCTACCAGAATTAACCATCCCATTTTCCATTGCTTTAATTGAAGCCTTATTCTGAGAATGTGTTAAACCTAAATCATCTGCATGGATTATTAATAATTTTGTATCCTTTGAATACCCTAGTTTTTTTAATAATAAGTTTTCCATTATTCACAATAATTTATTGCTACTTCTATACTAAACTTTTCATTAATAGCATTCTGTAATTTGGTTATTGGCTTTTCCTTTTTCATTAGCTCACTATTTTCTTTAGCTCTAACCTTCATTTCTTTAGATGATAGAACCTGTTTTAACCTATCTGCTAATAACTCAACTGAGATTTCGTTAAATGGAATTACTGCAGGAGCAAGACCTTTGCGCATTAACTCCATTGCCCAGAAACCGGTATCTCCATCAAATTCAACAACAACAGATGGACATGCAGACAAAACCGAATTATGAGTGGTTCCTGCTCCTCCATGGTGCACTATTACTGAACAATGAGGGAAAATTAATCTATGATCGTAAGAGCTTTTAAGGAAATATACTTGATTATTTGATAAAAACTGCTCATTGATATTAACATCACCAATTGCCTGAACAACTATTTTACACTTCAACAATTTGGCTGCTGAAATTGCAATTTCTATAAATTTAGACTCATCATGGAAATAGCTAAAACTTCCTATAGAGAAAAATATTGGTGCTTGATCTCCTTTCACAAATTCAAGAAGATCATTGGGTAACTCATTTTCAGATTTATTTCTTAAAGGAGGAAAAAAACCGCATACATACCTGTGATTTTCCCAATCTTTTTCTTGATTACAAAAAACCTCACTAACTCCAATCAGGTGAAGAAATCTGGAATGAGTAACTTCTTTATAAATATTAACTGGTTCTAATCCAAGTTTGCCTCTAAACCCATTAATTAAATTACCATATCCCTCATTAAAGGACTGTTCTATTTTCAACCAATTATTAAGATTAGCCTTAACAATATTAGGGTCATCATTAATAACCTGTACTGGTTTATATTTTGATGGTGTAGTTGCATGTTCTAAACTAACAGTTGCATATTTGCAACCATGAATTTCGGCAAAGGCATGAAGATAATGTGCTCCAATATTACCAATAACTAATTGGTTATTTTTGCACAATTTCTCTGCTTCACTATGAGCAAATTTGTCCAAAAGACTAAAATGTTCCTTTATTTCACCTTCGGTCATTTTATGTGCAGGTGGTTTATTCTCGTAACAAAAATCATCGGATGCATGAATAATGTTAAGATCATATAAATCTGCATATTCAGTAAAATCTGCTTTATAAGGAGTTGTAATGACGAGAGTAACTTCATGCCCATATTCTTGAAGTCCGCTTGCCATTGTTATAAAAGGTAATATATCACCTCTTGTTCCATATGTTTGGAGTCCTATTTTCATTTTTGGGAATTAAATTTGAGAATACATATTTGCTCTAAATTATCTAACTATTAAAATCTTCACAAACAAACCATTTGCTCTATCTTCTTCTCTATTAAATCAACTGCTGTGCTAACTCCATTCTCTTTTTTCATGAGTTTGGAAATTTCGACCGCTTTCTCCTTCATTTGATCATTTTTAAGTGCATTTTCAATTAAGGCGGTTAAGGACTCAACACAAAGTTGAGATCTATGAATGCTTCCTGAGGAGATTTCTTTTTTTTCTAAAACATGGGCATTAAATGGCTGCTCACATAAATATTCTATAACAACTGAAGGACACCCTGCCTTGGTAACAATATGCATCGTACCCACCCCTCCATGGTGAATAGCTAAATCGCAATATTCAAGCAGTTCTGGATATGAAATAAAACCAGATATTTTATATACATTATCATCTACTTTATCCGTATGCCCCCAATCAGAATGAAAAATAAACTTCCTATTTATTCTTTTAGTTACTTCTATTAATAAATTATTAATCATTCCTTTATCATTCTCAAACTCCAACATGGAACCTATGGTAATAAAAACAGGTTTTTCATCTCCTTCTATAAAATTCTTGAGTTCATGTGGCAATTCCCATTTATTATACTTGTTTTTTACCTCAAAGTATCCACACAAATGAAACGTATCTTCCCAATCACTTTTTTTATCCCAAAGATGTTTACTGTATCCAATTAAATTTAGAAACTTTGAATCGACCACCTCTCTAAGAACATTTTTAACTGGTTCTAATCCAATACTTTTTCTAAACTTATTTATTTGTCTTTTAAATACTCTGTTTTCATAACTCTCAAAAATATCCCACAATTCAGAGTTACTCTTACCATCAACATTTTGCACCCAAAAAGGTGGTTCATAATTTGTGCGTACATATGCTGGATACACCCTGATAGAAACATAAGGCTTGGAATATTTCTCGGCAATACATGGTAATTCCCTAATATGTTGAGAACCTATTAGTATATCAGAACAATCGCAAAATTTATACGAATACTCAGTAATATCAGGCACTGAATCCTTATACCACTTATTCATTAAATCATATTGTTTATCTAGTGGTTTCTTCCAGGATTCAACATCCACCTCACTTTTATTTCTAATCTCTGCATTAAAATGTTTTTGATAAACATTAAGGCCATCATACTTACTCAAAAAACTATAATCGCGGTCATTGATAGTAATTATAAACAGATTTACCTTATGATTCCTTTCTATTAGTTCTATTGCCAGCGCAACAAACATTTCCACATCTCCATGTGAACCATATATCATCATTCCTACTTTCATGTGTTATTTTTTTGCATTTAGTATTGCTTAACCTGCTTATTTTGACCAATTAGTTGATGAAACAAAGTACTTTTTATGATATAACCACTGATAAATAAATTACAAAACTCTAATAATAAAACCATTGACACATATTAACACCAAACTATTGTTGTTTATATTGAAATCATATTAAATTCTTTTTCAATCGTTTTTACTGCTTCGTCCAATCCTTTTTCCTTTTTTATTAATGCTCCCAGTTCTCTTGCTTTAACAATTAGGTTGTCATCTTCCAAGGATTTCCTAATCGCATTCTGAATTTTTTCTGAATCAAGAGTTTTTCTATCCAGGTATGATTTACAAATACCTGCCTTTACTAAAAGTTTAGCATTGGTAAATTGATCAAATCCATATGCTATAACAATGGATGGAATACCAGAAGATGCTACAGCATGTAAGGTACCAACACCTCCATGATGAATTACTAACCTACAGTGTGGTAAAATTTTTGAATAATCAACAAACCCATCTATGAAGTAAATACTCTCATCACATAAGATATTATCTACAGGCTTATTACACATGATAATTGCCCTGCAATTGGCCTGCTTAACAGCAGTAATAAGCATATTATGAAAGGTTTTAATATTATCTTCATAGTCAATTAAACTTCCTAAAGTGATAAATATGGGCAATTGACCTGCGCTTATAAAAGCTTGAAGTGATTGTGGCATATCCCAATGAATATTCTTTTCGTTTGAGTTGAAATAACCACAAATACAGTGATTATCTTCCCAGTCTATATTACCACCTAATAAATGCTTGCTAAAACTCACCAAATTTAGAGTATCCGAAAACATTACATCGTTGTAATAATTTTTAATTTCAGGGAGAGCATATTGCTTTCGATATGCATTTATTTGCGGTAACAAATATTCATTTGCTGCAATTTCTGCTTTTTTCCAAGCATCTAAATGACTTTCAATTGTTCCTTCCGGACTACCTAATGGAGGATAGTATTTTGACCTGATAAAAGCTGGTTCAAAACTTAAACTTATGTAAGGAACTTTAGCAGCTTCAGCACAAAAACGCAAAGGATATGCCTGTCGGTTGCCTATCACCAGGTCATTTGTTTTAACAATTTTACTAGAATATCTGCGTAAAAGACTTCTTACCAATTTAAATTGCAAATCAAAATATTCATATAATTCTATTCTATTGAATTTCCAGAACTCATTTGAGACAAATTTTTTGCTCATTTCATTAACAGGAAATGGTCTTTGAATTACTTTAATCCCTTTTATATTATTTAATGAACTATAGTCTCTATTTCTTACAGAAATAATAAATATTTCTACTTCATGATTATTTTTTGCCAAGGCAATTGCCAGCTCAACATGAGGCTGGGTTTCTCCATCAGAACCATAAACTACTATTCCTATTTTCATTGACTCTAACTTTTAATTACTTCTATAAACTAATTCTACACTGCCTTTTAATACTCTAAACCGGCAATATCCTAATCCTCCAAATAGAGTTATACATTGTTTGCTTCTTCCCATGAGGAACACGACCATTATTGATTAGAAAAATCTAGTATGCATTTTACCTGTCATATCAGAATAAACTGATTCCAAATTTTCAGAGATGTATTTTTCAATTAAATCAACAGCATTTTCATATCTCTTTTCTCGTTTCATTTTACATTTAAGTTGATATGCTCTATAGTTATAATTTGAATCTTTTAGTAATTTTTGAATTGCACCGGCAAGTTGTATGCTATCTAAATATTTTCTTTTCATAAAATCAGGAGAACACCCTAACTTCACTAATTCTTTTCCCCAATAAAATTGATCCCAGGCATAGGCTATTACTATTGATGGACATCCATACTTTATAGCCGTATGTGTAGTACCTGCACCGCCATGATGCACAATTGCCTTGCACTTTGGAAGTATTGTTGCATGTGATACATAATCAACTAAGTAGATGCGACTATTATTACGTGGTTTTCTTTTAATTTTACTCCAGCTGCCTTGAATTATCGCCCTACAACCACTTAAAGCAATAGCTTCCTCAAAAATGTCAAGTATATCAAAGTTTTCCCCCTCAAAAAAAGCCAGACTTCCCATCGAGAAGAAAATTGGAGCCTCTCCATCATTAAGAAATTCAACCAAATCATTTGGAAGTTCATGATGATCACTTTCAATTAGTTCCTGAAAACCTACACATTTGTATAACTCCCTACTCTTTTCATTTTCCTTATAAAATATTCTGCTATAAATAAGTAAGTTCAACTGTTTTGAATTATAAACTTCTGATCTGGCATCTGTAATTGGAGATAGTCCATTTTGCTTTCTAAGAATATTAAATCTATTTTGGAAAAACTGGTTAAGATTCCTATCTGCTTTCTCTACATTAGGACTTAAATCGGAGAATTCCGGATCTAAACGTATTGTTATCCTTGGTATTCCATATTTTTCTGCCAGAATGGCTATTTGATACGAATTGGGATGATTAATAATTAAATCATTCTCATGACATAGCTTTGTTGCTGCTAACAAGACCTCTTCTTCAAACAGGTCATAGATTTCGAAGATATATTTATTTAAATCACTCTGTTCTAGCAAATATAAAGGTTGAGTGTAAACATTATCATATGCAGATGTATTAGGATGAAGTTTTTTGGTGGTAATAACTTCCAGCTTTCCACCTGAATGGTGAGAGAAATCCTGATTGGTATAGCTTGTATAATATAAGGTTACATTATGTCCAGCTTCAGCCAATCCTTTTCCAATTGCGATCCAAGGATTTATATCCCCTCTTGATCCCCAGGTTTGAATTCCAATTTTCATTATTAAAATATTTTTATTGGTCTACTTTGTTGATACTATTTCTAACATCATCTCTTCAATTAGTCTAACACCTTTTTCAATTCCTTTTTCTCTTTTAACCTTTCTTCTGGCATCTTTTGCTCTAAATTTAAATTCAGGATCTTTTATCAGTTTATTAATTGCTCCTGCTAATTGTAAGCTATCCAGTTCCCTTCTACTTAACAATCCGGCCAAGCATCCAAGTTTTAACAATTCTTTTCCCCAATAAAATTGATCCCAGGCATAGGCAATTATAATTGAAGGACATGCATTTAATATGGTTGTATGTGTGGTTCCAGCACCTCCATGATGCACTACTCCAGCACAATGAGGAAATATCTTGTCATGCGAAACATAATCAACCCAATGTATCTTATTACTATTTTCAAAATTCTCCTTTCTTTCACTACTCATCTGAATTATAGCTCTACAACCACTTAAAGCAATGGCTTCAAAAAATATTTCCAGAATTTCATGGCCATTACCTTCAAAAAAGGATAAGCTTCCAACTGAGAAAAAAACCGGGGCATCTCCTTGCTCTAAAAATCGAATAGTATCCAACGGTAATTCTTTTTGCTCAATATTTTTGGGCGTAAGGAATCCTACACATGGATATAATTCATCCTTTTGACATTCTTCCGGAAGAAATATTTTACTATACGCAAGTATATTAAGATAACTAGAATTAAATATTTCCTTTCGCACATTGGAAATTGGGGACACATTAAATTTTCTGCACAGTTCATTAATGTCATCAAGAAAATATTTGTTTAGGAATTCATCCGTTTCTTTTAATTTCGGATTATAAGGGGTAAATTCATAACCAAACATCATTGTAACGAAAGGAACATTATATTTTTTTGCAATAATTGCAACTTCATGAGAATTGTAGTGATTTATAATCAGATCATTCTCCTGACATAATTTAATTGCTGCTAAAATAACCTCATCTGTAAATAAGCTATATATTTCTTTAAAAACGTAGTCTGTTAGTTCAACATCATCCAATAAGTATAACTTCTTACTTTTAACTTTCTTGTATGCTCTTTTATCTACATTAAATTCCTTTGTTGAGTAAACCTTTAATCTCTCATTTGAATAGTGGGAAAAGTCTGCTCCAGAATAGCTGGTAAAATATAAAGTCACTTCGTGTCCTGATTCGGCAAGACCCTGACCTATAGCTATCCAAGGATTTATATCTCCTCGCGATCCCCAAGTTTGAATTCCAACTCTCACTTTTCTATTGTTTTATTTGTTGATTAAATTACTTTCTCTATCCGTTTCCCCTCTCTTACTTACTCTCATATAGCCATTTGCGAAGGTTCTGCTTTTAAAAAATGGATATCTATAAACTCTTCAATTAGTTTAACTGTTTTTGAAACTCCATTTTCCCTTTTCATTTTCCTTCGTATTCCGTCTGCCTTTATCTTATAATCATAATCCTTTAGCAAGCAACTTATAGCACCTGCTAATTGAATATGATCAACACTCCTCCTCTTTAGTAATACCGGAGAGCACCCAAGTCTCACTAATTCATTACCCCAATAAAACTGATCCCAGGCATAAGCTATAGTTATCGAAGGACAGCCATATTTTAATGTAGCATGTGTTGTACCAGCACCTCCATGGTGAACAGCACCTGCACATAAAGGAAAAATGCTGCTATACTGGATGTAATCAACTAAAAAAATGTTCTCGCTTTTTAACAACTCATTATTGCAGTCATCCCATTTACCCTGAATGATTGCTCTACACCCACTTAATTGAATTGATCTTAGAAAAATATCAATTATGTCAGATTCCTCACCTTCAAAGAAAGCCAAGCTTCCAACAGAAAAGAAAATAGGTGCATCCCCATCATCCAGAAATTTTTTAAGCTCATCTGAGATTACACTTTCTTTATTATTAGTTATTTCAAGGAAGCCTGTACATTTATACAAATGATCCCATTCTTCATTTTTAAAGTGAAATACTTTACTATATATTAATATGTTTAATAGTTTTGAACAGAACACTTCCGTTCTTGCATTTAAGACCGGAGAAAGCTGATACTTATGTCTAAGCTCATTAAATGATTTTAGAAAATACTTATTAACCCCTTCATCCATATCCTCCATTTTAGTATTGGAATTGTATGGAGTAAAAAGATGTTCGGGCATCATAATAATTCGCGGCACATTATTTTTTTCAGCCAGTGTAGCAACATGATAGCAATTAGGGTGCGTAATTATTAAATCATTATTCTCACATATTTCATTTGCTGCTAATAGTATCTCTTCTTCAAATAAATTTATAATATCAACAAAAATATAGTCGCATAACTCATCTGAATTTAATAAGTATAGTTTCTTTTTTGGTATTTTACTATATACTTCCTTTTCGGGAAAAAATTCTCTTGTAGAACGAATTTCTAATTTATCATTGGAGAAATGTGAAAATTTTGCATCGATATAACTCGTATAAAAGAAACTTACATCATGCCCGGCTTTAGAAAGACCATCAGCTATTGCTATCCATGGCAATACATCACCCCTGGATCCAAAAGTTTGAATTCCAATTTTCATTAATTAATCCTTTTTTTTAATATAAATTCACTAATTAATTCTACTGCTTTTGAAGCTCCACCACATTTTGAAAATGATGCAATTTTATTTGCTGCTTCTTTGAAGCTTTCTTCATTAAGCACCCTATATAAAGCTTCTCTTAATTTTTCTCCATTGGTTCTTTTATACCTCAATCTAATTCCACATCCCTTATCTTTAACCAAATTACTATTTCCATATTGGTCGTGTCCCATGGGAAGTACAACCATTGGTATTCCAAAGTATAAGGCTTCATTAACTGTGTTTAAACCTCCAGGTGTTATCAAGGCACTCACCCTGGGTAAAATTTCGGTTTGAGGTAAGTATGACTGAACAATAAAGTTATCGGGCCAGGAATCAAATAACTCAATATCTGCTGAAACAATAACTGTTAGTTCCTGCTCCTTTAAAGCATCAACAACTTTTTGATAAAACTTTTTTGAAATATCCTTCAAAACAGTACCCAGAGATGCATAAACAATGGGCCATTCTGTATTTTTAACTTTATTCCAGTCAAAACTTATGGGCTGAGGACGTTTATCAACAATGGGGCCTAGAAAATGGTAATGCTGAGGAAACCTGTTACCATTAATAAACTCCTTCGACATATAAACTAAATTCAACTCTCTTGAGTCAAAAATGAGTGAATCTTTATTAATGCCATGTTCCTTTTGAAGATCCATCAGCCTGTTAGCAAGCCACTTCTGATTTGCATATGGTAAGTCCGTAGGATAAAACATGCCCGGCTGAATGCTTATACTGCTAACAAATGGAATTTGCATTTGAATAGCAACAATTGGTCCTGCTAACATACACTGATCGGTTAATATCAGATCCGGTTTAAAATCATCTACAACATTTTTAAGTCCTTCGTAGATTATATGAAAAAAGGGAAACCATGTGAGTTCAAAAGCCCAACTATACATTTCTTCAACTGGAATTCCTGTGCTCTCATTTTGCCTCTCAATTATACTATTTACTCGTTCTCTATTCTTCTCTACTTCTTCCGGAACAATAAATTCTGAATTATCTGGTAAAAAATGAGAATCTATTTCTTTTAATCCAACCCAACATACGCTATAACCACGTTTAATAAGTTCCTGACCAATGGATAAAGTTGGAAAAATGTGACCAAAAAATGGTGGAACCAGTATAAGTACTTTTTTCATATCAACCTATATTTTAACATTTTGAATCAACAATAGCTTCGGACACTTTGATATAATCTTCTATATATTCAGCTGCCTTATTAGCTCCCCCTGCCTCCTTAAATCTTCTTGATAATCTGTCTACATTCTGCTTATATATATTATTCGATTCCAGCATCTGATCAACAGATTGTCTTAGAATATAATCCTTGAGTCTTTTGTATCTAAATCGAAAACCTAACTTATTTTCTGCAATTTGATCTCCCAAATAATACTGATCGTATGCCATAGGTATTACTACAAGTGGTATACCCAACCCTATTGAATCGCAAACTGTATTCGCACCCCCATGAGTAATTACCACATCCACATATCTTAATACCTCTAAGTATGGTATTCTCTTACTTACAATGAAATTTTGTGGCCATTTATCAATGATTTCTGGATTGGTGGTTACAATAATATTGTATGAGCAATCCTTAAACTCATTTACAATTCTATTATAAAATTTAGGAGCCTCATTACTCAAGAGAGTTCCTATTGAAACTAAAACATTTTTTTTGTTAGGACTTTTTATTTGTGAAAAATCGAAATCTTCACTATAATCACGCTCTACATCAATGCATGGTCCTACAAACTTTTGAAATGAAAGTTTATCCGATGGATTATTTAATAATTTAGGACAAAATACTAATCCTAATTCATTAGACATATAGTGTAATTCTGATGATACTATTTTAAGCCTGTTTTGCAACTTTTTTAAACTACTGAAATACCACTGTTTAATATTATTCATGTGTACTTCTTCAAAAATACCAGATGGAGCAGCATGAGTGGTCACTACAGGTATTTGTTTTTCATACCCAGTAAAAGCTCCCACATAAGTTTGTTCATCATGAACAATCAAATCAGGCTTGTATTCATCCAATAATTCCGACAAACCTTTATACATAGCAATACTCAATGGCATCAACACATTCTCCATTACATACTTAACACCTTCAAAAGCTGGTTTACTTTTACATGCTTCCATAAGGTTTACAATCCTGTTAATCTCTGAAGGATTATTAGAGTTAGTGTATTTTATGTCACCTCCTTTTGGTATTATTAATCCTTGCAATACATGGGGTAAAAACCATGTGACCTGATGCCCTCGGTTTAGAAGAACTTTTCCGACAGAGAGAGTTGGATTAATATGTCCCCAAAATGGTATAACTACAATTGCGATTTTTGCCATAATTAATATATTTAACTCTACATATTTTCCCTTTTATCAGGCTGTATACTCAGCGAAACCCTCTCATTTTTTATAATAAACTCGTGAATTAGTTGTGCTGCTCTCTCCTCACCTCCTGCTTTGTCAAATGATTTTTTCACCTTTAAAGCTGCTTCCTTATAATTCTCTTTAGCAAATATTTCACTAACAGCTGCTCTTAAATGCTCAGGTTTTAACCTCTTGTATTTTAAGCGTAATCCACACCCTGTCTTTACTACTTTGGTAGCCACATAAGACTGATCGTTAACTACTGGAATTGCTATTACAGGGACACTCTTACTCAACGCCTCGCAAACCGTATTGTGTCCACCATGACATATCACTACCTGAACTTCCTTCATAACCTTAACTTGAGGGATATATGAAAATACATGAAAGTTATCCGGCCATACATCTTTCAAATTTGGATCTCCAATTAAAATAATGTCTATGTCTTCTTCTTTAAAAGCCTCAATAATTTTGTCTATAAAAACGGCTTCTCTTTTTAATATCGACCCCATAGTTACAAGTGCTATTGGTCGGCCTTTTTTAATATTGTCTATTTCATGAAATGATACACTCTCCTCATACCTTCCTCCTAATGATGGCCCCACAAACATGTAACTTTCCGGAAAGTTGTAACTCTGAAGAAAAAATTCTGATGAATAAATAATTGTTAATGCAGATGAGCATACCAATGGATAATTTAAATCTATTCCAAAATGTTCCTGTAACTTTACTATTTGCGATTTTTCATAATTGATAACTTCAGGAAAGCTTTCGGACTGATCAATTGCCGCCGGTGCTGTAACAGATGTAATACAAGGTAAATTAAATTCGTATGCCAATATTGCTCCAACAAAAGCCTGATGATCAGTTATTACAGCATCAAAGGATTCTTTACAAAACAACTCCTTTGTTGGTTCATACAAATGTTTATTTAAAGGGATCAAATCATTCTCATATAGCCTATAAAGGCTCTCCATACCAAAATGTACTTTTTGCTTTGTATCAAAAACAGCTAACTTATCTTCGATTAAAAAAAACTTTCCTTTGGGAGGTATTATGCCACCAATATATGGAAGCATACTTATCCAATATACATCATAGCCGAGATCAATTAAAGATTTTCCAACTGCAATAGTTGGATGTATATGTCCAAGAAAAGGAGACGTTACTATTGCTATTTTTTGTTGTGAACCCATTTATTATGATATATTAATTGGACATCTACTTCCTAAAAATCTTATAATCTCTTTAGCTGTTTTTTCTGGATTCTTCATGAAAAAGCCATGGTCTCCTTCACCTATCGAAATCACTTTATTTTTAATCCAGCTACTGATTCTATGCAATTCGGGCAAGCAAATCGATTTATCTCCAAAAAACAACTGAACCGGAACCTCTATTCTACCATAATCATCTGAATCAAAAGCTTTCTCATTATTCATATCCTCAACAAACGTGGTCCTATTAATAATAAATTCATATGTTTTGAAGGTATTCTTAATTTGCCTTTTACTTCTCAAGAAATTATCCCTCACATTTGGAGTCAGGGTAGACGAAAAATTCATAAAATCATCAAAAGTATAGGTTCCTCTCTTTTTTATTGGGAATGGAGGCTTTGGAGGAATCTCAACCGCTATAATCCTGTCTACTAAATCTTTGTAACGAACTGAAAATTTCAATGCAATAAGAGCTCCATAGCTAAATCCTAGTAAATGGCATTTTTCAATATTCAATTGATCCAACAAAGCTTTAAGGTCATCGGTCAACGAAATCAAATCAAAACCATTTTTAAAACAAGAACTCCTTCCATGACATCTCAAATCGTACATTATAACATGGTATTTTTCTGAAAGAAAAGGTGCCAAGGTTAAATAAAACTGCGCCAGATTCCCAAACATGCCATGTATCAGCACTATTACATCTTCTCCATCAGGATTCAATGTTTGTAAATGTAATTCTCCTATTTCCTTACCTGTATTTAGCTCAACTGTAGGCATCCTTCAACATATGTAACAATATCCTTTATAGACAGGTCTATTAATTCTTCAAGTTGCAGTTTTGACATCCATTCCTGAAAATTAACATTACTACCATAATGCTTTTTTATTTTTTCGGATAACTCAACAATTTCTATGCTTTCCATTTCAAGGTCTCCTGTTAAAGTACTTTCCATTTCAACATTGTATTCCTCCATAAATTCCTCACCAATTACTTCAGTAAGTAATTCTCTTACTTTTTCAAAAACTTCAGCTTGATCTTTCATTTCTTTCAATTTTGCTATTTTTAATTCTGTTAATTATTTAGTCCATCCTATTATATACTCTTCATAGGTTTGTGTTGTAACTTCAACTTCATCTATGGTTAAAACATTTTTATTAATATCCGTGACATGATAATTCTTTGGACTCCCTTGTAAGCCTAACCCTATTGATTTTCCGTATGATTCTTTCCCAACCCAGAAACGTGTTATCCATTCATTTTTATCTTCACATTTCTGATGCAATTCTTTCTCTCCTTTATTCAATATCATCTCATAAAATTCATTATCTCTGGGCTTTACTTCCTCTATATCAACCCCAACCATATTAATAAGCGAAGAATATGAAACTGCAATACCATTTTTATGTGCTATTGAAACATAAACCTCTTCATCAATTGGTATCTGTGCCAATGGTTGACCATATTTATCATTTGTTATTGTTATTGATGCAGGATGAAGTCTAACTCCCCTTTTCGATAATATTGTTCTTCGAATTGAATCCTTTGCTGCAATTCGTCCCAACAACCATTCTTTCTTTTTTGACAATGTTAATTGATTGAAGGTAATGCTTTCTGCCTTACTTAAATAGATATTCTGAATGGTAAACCATGTGTTGGTTTTCTCATATAAATCCTTTCGTATAATGGAAATCTGATCATTATATAAATCCGACAAATAATAATCCTCGGCTCTTGTCATCATGCTCCAGACTTTACTATCAATCTCTGATTTCTTTACCTGCCAGTCTTTTACCGAGCACCACAATTTTCCATTTCTAATCAACTCAACATCGCTATATATAAAATCGTTATCTGCTCTCTTGTATTTACATATACATATAAATGAACCTGATTTGTCTATGGGATTGCTATAAAAATTCATTTCACCAATACCCACAGGAAATGGCCTGATATTAAGCCCAGAAATATGAGAGAATACACCTATTGTCTGTCCAATTGTATCAAGGAGCGATCCCTTACCGCTAAGTTCTATCACATTTGTTTCCAACATATCATCTGTATAGGCATTAATTTCTCTAATACCTTGATATGACTCTCCATGGAACATATATCCATCGCTATATACTTGCGATGCATTTATTGGAATAGTTTTAGAATTCTTAATTTCAAAAGTTGGTGATGTATTGTTGATATTTTCTTGTCCTATGATATAGGTTGCGGAAATATAATCTTGTATTTCAAATTGAATTTCATTTCTTTTTGTCCACTTGCCAACTACTTTTACGATCACCTTTTCTGGCACCCATAAAAATTGGTAAACACTAACATGATGTATTTTATGAACGGATAATTGAGGGTAAGCTTCTTTTAATATCTCTAAAAATAAATCCAGAAACATTGTTAAAGGGATTACAGCATCACCTTCATGTTCATGTTTAGTTATCCTGCTTCTTTTACGAAAAGGTACATGATCCTTCAATTCCGGATAATTCTCAAATGACACCTCAATTTCCTTAAAAATATTAGGCTTAGCTTCCAATAATGAATTTAGAGAATGGTTTAAAGTGTTTTCTGGATTTGCTCTTTTTTTATTCTTTATAATATTTAATAACTCACTTTGCTTTTCCTTCATCAAGGTAAAATTCTCATTTAATGCTTTCCCTAAATTACCAACTTCCATAGAAGCATCAATTTCATCATTACCTTTACTAGAAGTCAATTTGCTTATATCAGATTTGGAAAATACTTTATTGTAGTCGACAAAAGGAAGTGATAAATCCAATATTGTATTAAGCCCACTCTTTGTCTCCTTCGAATCCATCTCTTTTGAAATTCCCAGAAAGTTTGTATCAACATCCTTGCCTTCAATAAACAACGCTGCCAACACTCTTCTGACTTGACTTAATGCCTCTCTTTTGGAAGAAGAAGCTGAAACGATAGAAATATCCTTATCATTAAGCGTTTCTCCAATAAATCCGGAAGCAGAGCCTGCTCCTATTTGTATAAAAACTTGTACTCCTTTGTTATAAATATTTTCAGTTAATTGCCTGAATAAAACTGGTTTTGTAATAAAATCAACCTGCAATTGTTTTACAGCCTCTTCTCCTTCAGGATAGACATTTGCAGTAATTGATGACCATATTTCGGTTTTGGGCTTTTTATAACTAATTAATTGGTTGATATTTTCAATTAAATCCGATAAATGTTCTTTTCCTAGCGGTGAATGGTAGCCTGTTTCGAAAGGTAATATTCTATTAATTATTTGTCTTTCATTAAGTAGTTCCTGAAAGCTCTCAATTTCATTTCTATATCCGGACAAGACAAATTGATTGGGACAATTATCGTTTGATAAATAGATATTATCATGCTGATGTAGTAAATCCTCAACTTCAGAAATTTTACAGCTTACAGACAGAAAAACTACATCTAGTTTTACTTTATCTTTTCTTAACTCCCTATCATTAATAACATTAACTTCTTTCTGATCAACCATACCTACAGTAGTACAAGCCGTCCATTCTCCAACACTATGCCCTGCTACAAGATCAGGTTCAATTCCCAGCTTTTTTAAAGCGGCATCCAATAACCTGGCTGATTCGTCTAAATCATAAAAGAGTTTTAGTCCATCGTTATCAAATGATGATGAAGTTTCAACATTCAGAAAGTCAGCAAGTGCTAAAAAGTTTCCTTTTTTAATGCTAGACAACCCTGGTGCATCGAGCCCTGGAAAAACAAATGCTATTTTGCTACCATCACTTAATAATGGAGAATAAGTATACCATATATCCTGCTTGTTCCGCCATTTGACATCTTTATTTATTATCCTAACAGCTAATTCTCTGCGTTTCTTTGTTGGATTAAAAACTGCAATTCGATAATTGCCTGTCCCAATACTTATTTCGTTTTTTTCAATGGCATTAATTAGTTCTTCTTTAGACTCTCTAGCCAATAACAAAACTTTATCCTTATCCGAAATTTCTAATGGAATATTGTATTTTTTTCTATGCTTATTTTCCTTATTAAAACCTTTAACAATAATATGAGAATTGGCTCCTCCAAATCCAAAAGCATTCACTCCGGCAACATATGGCAAATCAGTCTGACTCCAATCTGATGCATCCTGAATTGGTACAAACCTGGATTTATTAAAAGCATCTATAGGTTCATCACAATTCAAAGTAGGAGGTAATACTCCATGATAAACAGCCATTACTGTTTTAATAAATCCTGCAATACCTGCAGCTGGCATTGTATGGCCAATCATTGACTTTACAGAACCAATACCAGCTCTTGGAAGTCTTTCTTTCTGACCAAAAACCTTATTCAGGCTTGTTATTTCTGTTTTATCTCCTAATACAGTTGCTGTACCATGAGCCTCTAAATATCCAATTTGATCAATTATTAAACCTGAACTCTCCCAGGCACTTTTAATTGCTTTAATTTGCCCCTGCCAGGACGGACTCATTAAACTGGCATGTGCCCCATCACTTGACAATCCAACTCCTTTTATTAAAGCATAAATTCTTTGGTCATCCTTAATTGCATCTTTAAGCCTTCGTAATACTACAAAACCGCAGCCCTCCCCTGGCAATACTCCATCAGCTCGCTTATCAAAAGGCCGGACAACCTGAGTACGTGATAAAGCTCCTAAATGACTAAAGGCATTCCAGAAAGGTGGAGTTTGGGTTAAATGGATACCTCCCGCTATCATTAAATCGCAGCGATTCATCTGCAATTCTTTAACAGCATTATCTATGGCTATGATTGAACTTGCACAAGCAGCATCAATAATATAAGCTGGGCCACCAAAATTAAGTCTGTTAGCAACAATAGCTGCAACAACATTAGGTACGGTTCCCATTACATTTTGCGAACCTAAGTTCCCATGTTGTAACTGATATACTTTTTTTATCCTATTAAGGTCATTATTAGTTAAATTGGGTGCAATCTTCTTTAACAATCTTACTATAGATTCTCCACCATAGAGTATTTCATGGGTTTTCATTGTTTCAATACCACCAATTCCTGCCTTCCCAATTATTATACCCGCTTTCTCTAATGAAATATTCTTTTCAAATATATCGGCATCTTTCAATGCCTTGGCTGCCATTTTTAGGGATAAAAGTTGTTCTGGTTCTGTACCTTTTATTGAATTAGGGACCAAACCAAATTCAATTGGATCGAAATCAACATATTCATCTATAAACCCTCCTTTATTACAATATAACCTGTCAGGTTCATTTGATTCCGGGTCATAAAATACCTTGTCAATTCTATGGTTAGGAGCCTCTTTTAAAGCATTTACTTTATTTATAATATTGTTCCAATATCCATCTAAATCCTTAGCACCGGGAAACGTGCAAGCCATTCCAACAACCGCTATTTCATTGTCATTTACCATGATTAATCAGTTATTGAGCTTTTTGCGTTAGTAAATGCTTTTACAGGATTCATAATTACTACCTGATTACTGGAGCCATACTTTAGTTCTTTAATAAAGGCTTTTGCTCCTTCTGAAATTAAAATAGACGAAAGTCCTCTTCGTTGAAAATCCTTTTCCAAAGCATCTGATACCATTCCCTTACCTTTCCAGGGTCCCCAATTAATTGAAACAACCTGTCCATCAATACTATGCTTTAATACTCTGACAGCATAATCTAAGACATTATTTGCCGCTGAATAATCAACCTGACCTTTACTACCTAACACTGAAGATATACTGGAAAAGAAAATGCAAAATTTTATGTCTTTCCTTAAATGATGAGCTAAAGTTTTTAATGGTAAAACCTTTGTGTTAAATACCCTCTCAAACGAATTGTATGATTTATCAATAAACAATTTATCATCTAGATAACCTGCAGCATGAACTACCCCATCTATTCTGTCATACTTCTTATAAACTTCTTCAATTAGATTAGAGAGCTTATCCGAATTGGTTACATCTATAGAATAATATTCAACCCTTGAACCATTTTGCACTAAAGTATCTGTTGTAAGTAATATTTGGTTCTCCTTATAAATTGTATTGGTTAGTTCTTCGAGTTCTTTGGGACTATTAAATTTTTCTTTTTGCAATAATTGTTTTCTTATTTCACTTTTGGTTTTAGCTGCAATGTTAAAACGATTTCCCTGAGGTTTTGGAGATCTACCAACCAAAATATATGTTGCAGGCATCTCTTCTGACAATGCTTTTAATATTTCAGCAGTTATTCCCTGGGCTCCCCCTAAGACCAGCAAAACACTTTCTTTTTCTAAATAAGTCTTTTGATTTTCAGAAATTAAAGGAACCTCTTTTAATTCACTAATATGTCTTTCATTGTTTATATAAAATACCTCTCCACTACTGTCTGTAAAGCATAATTCATCTACCAAGATGCTAGTCACATTTTGTAGAGATTCTTCATCTTCTATATGTATAGTACGACAACATGCATCCCACTCTTTATTTAAACTTATTAAAAAGCCCGTAAAGCCTTGTAAAGAATCAATAAAGCTTGTTTCCTGTTTAACTTCAAATTGCTTTCTAACATCTGTAACTGTAAAAATCCATTGAACTTTATTATGATCCAGCTTTTGCACAAGGGTGAAAAAATCTGAAATACTGGTTCTGTTTGTACTACCTACCATATCAACCAATATCAAACCATCATAATCCCGTAATATGGTATCTGTGCTTTTTATTATGTCGGCTTTAACAAAATGATATTCCAGATGTAATTTTATTTTTTGAGAGATAAAACCTCCATCATCAATTATGGCAATTCTTTTATCTTTTAAAACTTCAACATTTGATTTGCTTGTATTTGATCTAACCAGCTCCATCAAATATCGCATCACCTCTTCCTCTTCTTCTATTTTTGAAGATTCTGTTGCTACTTCTGAACTATTCAGGGTTGTATCTTTTGCATCCGTAGCAGATAAAGATTCAATCCAATTAATAATAGACTTAAGTGTTTTGAAAGTGGAGAGCTTTTCAACAAAATCATCGGAACTACTTCCTAAGTTACTTAAATCAAGTTTACTCTTTAACTGGTTTACAATTTCCACTCGTTTAATAGAATCGATACTGAGATCTGACTCTAGATCCATTTCAATCCCCAGCATTTCAACCGGATAACCCGTTTTATCACTCACAATATTTAAGAGCAAATCTTTTATCGAGTCATTTGAATGCAAATCAGCTTTCTCGATTTCTTCCTTATTCTCAAGAGGGTGATTATCAAAACCATCTTCCAAACAATTGATCAAGCCTTCGAGTGTTTTAATTGAGCTTAATTTCTCCACCAAATCATCTGCTCCATCTTGTGTGTTTAAATTAAGCTTCTTTCTCAGGATACTGATAATTTCAACTCTCTTTATCGAATCTATGCTTAAGTCAGCTTCCAGATCCATTTCTAGCCCAAGCATTTCAACTGGATAACCCGTTTTATCACTTATCGTTTCCAGTAAAATATCTTTAATATTTACTTGGCTAATGTCCTTATGCTGTAATTTATCCTCCTTTTCTGTTTCTACAGATGATTGCTCCGGTATTTCATTAACCCCGTTAGACTCAATGCTGTTGTTGAATACAGTATCAAGTGAGGTTGCGGTTTGGTGATTTCCAAGATAACTCAGCATAACGTTATGTTGTGCCTTTATAATCGCATTTACATTAGCCAGATAATCTTTTATTGCGTTATCAACAACTTGTTCGTTGGGTTGTAAATTGGTATCAATACTTTTATGAATTTGCACAGGAGAATCAACTAACTTTCGTGCATGAGCAGGAAGTTTACCCGTTAATGGAACTGCGCAGAAGCCATTAATTAACCATGCTGTTTTAGGTTTTTCGTATTTTTCAAGATTTTCATAATCTAAAAGTTCTACCTCTCTGTCCTTAAAAATCTTGTTAAAATTTATTTCTCTCCCTGTTGAAATATACATTGCAAGACAATGCATTAGTTTTTCTATTCCATTGACTTTGTTTTGCTCGGCATTAATACTTACAATATCCTCTCCTACAATACTTTTGCACAAATTACTTAACACATTCCCGGGGCCTGTTTCAATAAATATTCGAGCTCCTTTTTTATGTAATGCTTTTATCTCATCTGTAAAAAGAACCGGATTGACCAAATGAGTACAAAGCCTTTCTTTTATTTCATGTGGTTCTGTAGGATACTTATCTGCTGTAGTATTTGACCATACTTCAACTTCCGGAGTTTTAAATCTGTACTTCTTCAGCTCCTGTTCAAATAACTTCTCTGAATTTGCTATTACCGGAGAATGAAATGCACATGCAACTGGCAATTTGCGGAAAGGAACATTTAGATCTTTAAGCTTAGTTACAAAACTGTTTATTGGTTCGGAATAACCAGCTACCACCCATTGCTTATTTGAATTATGATTAGCCAGATATACCTCTTTTTCATTTTCTATCAATTTATGAAATTGCTCACGATTACAGTTTATTGCAACCATTAATCCCTTATCCTCAACTACCGCATCTAATATGGCTGATGCTCTGGCCTTGCTTATGGAAACAAGCTCTTCAGGTTTTATTACTCCTGCAAAAGTCAATGCTGGTATTTCTCCATAGCTATGACCAGCAAGCACATCCGGCTCTATACCAAAATCTTTAAGTAAGCTTGCAATAGCGTAGTCAACAATTCCTAACAAGGGTTGAGCATTAAGGGTATCCTTTATTCTCTCTTCTTGTTTTTGTAGTTCAAACTCATTAAATGTTCTCTTAGGGAATAAAATATCATTTAACTCTTTGCAGTCTGTTAACAATTCTCGGGTTTCAGGAAAATATGAAAATAAATCCCTTGCCATGTTAATTCGCTGACTTCCTTGACCAGAAAACAGAAATGCAACTTTTCCCTTTACCGCTTGAGTATTATATACTCCTTCGGAATTTTTGCCAGTTTGAGCATTATTAATTTTTGTTTTTAAATCCTCAATTGAGCTTGCCACAATGCATAATCTTATTGGCTTATCCGCTTGATTAAACAATGTGTAGGATATATCCTCTAATGAAATATCATTATTGGTATCAATTAATTTGCTTATACCGCTAAGCATTTTATTCAGCTCAGCTTCATTTGTTGCTCTAAATGGCAATATCTCAACTGGCCACTTCTTAGTAATGGTAGTATGCTCAATTTCACAGTTATAGTTTTCTATTACTGTATGAAAATTTGTACCTCCAAATCCAAATGCACTTATACCCGCTATCCTTTGCTTATCAATCCAAGGACTAATTGCTTCGTTAAAAATAAATGGGTTTAAATCTTCATTGTAATATAAGTTAGGCTTGTTCAGATTTATTGTTGGTGGTTTAATACCATGATAAACAGACAAACTGGCTTTGATTAAAGCAGCTAAACCAGCAGCACATTTGGTATGTCCTATTTGAGTTTTAACCGAACCCATATGTGACTGATTTGGAAGAGCACCCGACTCTAGCATTAATTCGGTTATTGAGCTTAATTCGGTTTTATCCCCTACAACAGTGCCTGTACCATGTGCCTCATACAATCCTACTTCCGATGGCAATATACCAGCCTCTTTGTAAGATCTGTTAAAAGCTTTAATCTGTCCACTTTTTCGGGGTGCTGTAAGACCTAAGCTTTTCCCGTCGCTTGAAGCACCAACCGATTTAATGATTGAATATATTTTATCTTTATCTGCAATAGCATCTTCCAACCTTTTTAAAACAAGCACTGCTACCCCTTCTCCAAGTGATATTCCATCTGCATCCTGATCAAAGGTTTTGCATTTACCTTTAAATGTTAAGGCCTGAACACTAGTAAATTTTACATAATCTGCTATATCATTGTGCAAATCCACTGCCCCCGCCAAAGCTACATTAGCCCTGCCTGACTTCAGTTCGTGGCATGCTACATCAACAGCCGTAAGAGAAGAGGCACAAGCAGCATCAACAGAATAATTTCTTCCTCCAAAATCTAATCGGTTGGCTATCCTACCTGATATAACATTGGACAGTATTCCTGGAAAAGAATCTTCTGTATAGTCGGGCAAAACATCATCCAAAGCCTTTGGAAGCTCCCCAAAATACTTTGCATAATACACTCTCAGCTCATACCCGAATTGTAACTCAGAACCTGTTTCAACTCCAAAAATTACAGAAGTATTATCTCTATCAAACTCTTTGTTTTCGTATCCTGCGTCTACAATAGCATCATATGCAACTTGCAAACTCAATAATTGAGATGGTTCGATGGATGCAAGTGATTGAGGCGGAATACCAAATTTAACCGGATCAAAGGTGACTTCTGGAATAAAACCTCCCCATTTAGAAGTTGACTTATCTTTTAACCTTTCATTCTTTGCAAAATATACTTCCTTATTCCATCTTTCTTCAGGTACCTCAATTATGCTATCCTTGGCTTGTAAAATATTAAGCCAATATTCATCTACATTTTTAGCATCAGGGAACAAACAGGACATTCCAATGATAGCAATATCTAAAGGATCAGATTCCTTCTTGATATACTCCCTAACTTCTAGTCCATCAAGAAACTTAGTACTATTTACTGATACTTCTTCGTGTAATTGTTTAATGCTATATGTTTTATTCACAAGTGCAGTTACCTGCCCTATCATAAACAGTCCCTTTTCAATCTGCTCATTTACGTTAAGTTTAGCAAAACCATCACCTATTCTTTCGTTTCCTTTAGCCGCAATTCGTAATCTTCCAACATTAAGTTTTTCCAGTTGCTTTGCCATATCTCCTTTAGAAATACCTTTCTCCAAAAGGATTGACTTTTCTCTCTGAAATTTCTCTGCAAAAGGAGTATTAAGACATCTTACAACATGTCCGGGTGAAGATTCCAACAGTGTTGTGAAACTACCTGACAGAACTTCTTTTTGATATTGAATTTGAATAGCTCCACTCTCTACTGCTTCATTTGTAAATAAATAAGAAGACCCCATTACAACTCCGATATGAGCTCCCCTTGTAACTAATGGAGTTGCCATAATTGATATAAATGCAGCAGATTTTGCATCATGTATACCTCCTGCAAAAAGAATATTAAATCCTCGAAGATCCTCTGTCTCATGTAATGCGTTAATTTGCTTTTCCCACAATACTAAACTTGAGAATGGCCCCACATGTCCTCCACACTCTCTTCCTTCAAAAACATAATTTTTAACCCCACTATCAATAAAACTATCCAATAAGGCACTTGATGGTACATGCAGAAAAGCTTTTATACCTATTTCCTCAAATTTATTTGCTTGCGAAGGTCGTCCTCCAGCTATTAAAACAGCCGTTGGTTTTACTTCTTTAATATATTCAAACTGTTCATCCCATAAGTCCTGCGAATTGAAACCTAAAAGACCAACACCCCATGACTTGCCAGAAAGCAATTCATTGGTATTTACTAATAAATTCCTGGCTTCATCACCTTTTAACATAGCTAAGGCAACAAATGGTAGTCCTCCATTTTCCGAAACAGATAATGCAAACTCAGGAACATCCGTAACCCTTGTCATTGGTCCCTGAACAACAGGATATTCAAGTCCATACTCTTTGCAAAAAGAGTTATTATTCCTAAGAGGCCTAAAGTGCTTAGCTTGTCGTTGGTGCCCATAAACAGCCAGATGAATAGCATCAATAAAATCATCCAACTTTTTATATCTATTAAAATAATATTTTGCCAGTCCAACATCCTGACTTAGACATAATGTTTGATTATATTCACTCGATCCATTTTTATTTTGTACATATGGTTTTTGATATACTCTCTTAGAGTCAATTATTTTCGTTTCCGATCCATCAAGCCTTAATAAATCTTCCTTCAACTTCTCCGGAGCATTTAATTCTGGAAATAAAGAACACTGGTAATCGAGCACAACTCCATAAGCGCCTACTCCAATTATTGCTGATGCTGTATGGATACCTACACCCCCTTGTACAAAAACAGGTAATTCCGTTTTTTCTAGTAGTGCTTGTAATAAAACAAACGAACTAAGCTCTCCAACTTCACCTGCAGCTTCATTTCCTTTAGCAATTATCCCATTAACACATTTCTCATCAACTTCTTCAAGTTGATGGACAGAGTGAACTTCTGCTAATATTTTTATATGATTATGAGTAAGATTTGAAATCTTTTGCGATGAAACTATTATTGTATCAAGATTATCAGGTAAAGAGTATTGCAATAATTCTAAGTTTGCTACTTTTAACCCAAACTTACCTTTGAACAACCTACTGAACTTACTTAAATCCAGTAGTACTTCTTCATTAAAATCATTAATAATGAAAATAGGTAAAGCCTCAGACTTACTGACACATTTTGCAAATTTTAAATCAAAACAATTAAACGGATTAATTGCTATGACTGTGGGCATAGACACTAAAGTGCACATACTTTACAGATAGTTTATCTTAGCGCCAATTAAATAAAGACATAACAATCCCTGTCTAAATCAATAAACGCTTTAATGAATGAAAAAAAAGTTGTTGAAATTTTTGGTTTTAAATAGTAGTGAGTTTTACCCGATTGCTAAAATATGTTATTTTTTGTAAATAACAAATTGAACTTTATCAATTTTGGATTAATTAAGTGTTAATTAAACATAGCATTATTAAGAACTTCAATCCAAATCTCACTGATGAGCAACACCTTATATATTAAATAAACTTTAACGAAAAAAATAAACTTTTTTAAGTGAAATTTTATCAAATGATGATTTTTATAAATTACTACCCTCTTTATCAAAGGGTGAATTCCGAAATAAAGTATTCTATTTAGAAATTCTAGAAAAAAAAATCACTCCCCCTTTTCTCATGTAATTTGTCATTAATTATTCCATTTTAAAATTTCCGTATTTAACTTTTTATTATGTTATTATAATTATATATTGGCATCAATTCTGTCTTTGTCTAATATTATAATTTTCAGATATTATATTACATCAATTTCTCTTTAGTATATAAAGTGAAATACGATGATTGATATAATAGAAATAATCACCCTGCACCTATGATCATTAGAACAACACAAACATTAGGAATAATCTTATTATTTATATTGCATTCAGAACTTTATGCTCAAACGACATTAAACTTAAAATAAAACCAGACATAAAAACATTGATAAAATGAAGAAACTACTTTTCTCTTTAGCAGCACTAATATTGATTTGTTCGTGTAAAAGAAATGAGCCTCGAATTGTTTATGATAAAGGTGAACAAGTTAAAGACTTGAATGAATCAGAAAACAAAAAATATAAAAAACTGATTACTGATTTACCTTTTTCATTCGATAGCCTTAAATACTTATATTTTCCAATTGGAGAAACAAATGAGAGCTTTAGAATTAATGCTCGCTCAATTGCCAGTTCATACTCAAAGACTTCAAAGTCGTATTCACTTGGGTATGTAAATGGTAGATATGTTAACTGTAATCTTAATAACTTAATGATACGTCCTAAAAATAGCTCAACTTTTAAGCTTTTAACTAAATCTGATTTGAAGATTAAAAGCATGAATTATCTGTATCGAATTGATACTCTACATGGGATTGATAGATTTATTTTTAGAGTTATTGACTTTGATTCAAATAAAGATACACACATAAATGATGACGATTTAGTTGGATTGTATAGTTCAAGAACTAATGGAGCGGATTTTAAAAGAATAAGTCCCAAAAAACAACAACTTATCGATTGGAAAACTGTCGATTTACAAGGATTACTATACTTTAGAACGATGGAGGATATTGACCGCAATGGTGAATTTGATGACAAGGATAGAATCAACCTTTATGAATACAACTTAATTAAAGGAGATACAATTAAGTTGATTTTTAATGACGTGATTTACAGTAAAATGAAATAATTGAGTGGGCAACAATACTGGCCACGAAATCCTATCACTTAAATGTACAGGTAAACAATAGCCCAGAAACAATCCTTTAAAACCCCAGAATCTGCTATGTTTTACATATGACCGGATCTTGGCTATATGCTCTATACTACATATTGACTTTTCAAAGGCACACCCTAAGGTGTGTAACTCTTTGAACAAAAGAGCATATTTAAGAAACCACAAACCCCGTAAATGGACACTTTTGCCCAAAAACGGGGTTTTATTTTTTCCCAATAGCGGTAATATACTCTATATCTAAGAGGTATATTACATGTGACAGTTCTCCAATAAAGTTATCAGTTGCTAAAATCGATTATAGAAGACAGATCAATAGGTTAATTTTGAATAATTTGACTTATAAGAGATACGCTAAAGATACTAAGTAGAAACCAACCTAAAAAACCTTCAATTATCGTAATATATCTTGAAAGACCTTTAACAGGAATACTTCCAAAACCAAGTGTTGAAAAGGTATTAATGCTTAATATAGTTGAATTAAGAGCTCGCATAACTAATATTGATGCAAGATAAATGAGTATAAACCCTGTAAAAAAAGCCCCTACTAAAACTTTTCTAAACGGCTTTAAATCTACCCATCTCCCCTTTAAAATCTCAGCATTTCTGTATAATTTTCCAATAATTCTATGTCGTAAATAAAAAAGGTAATATAATGGATCTCCCAATAGTCTAATAAAAAAAGGTATGTACGCCTTATTCACTTCCAATTCTGCTTTATAATCGGAATAAAGCTTAACTTTATCTTTATAAATGCTTTTATAATAATCCTCAAGGGTTTTCTCTGAGTTAAAGTACTCCATTAGTCTTCGATACCGTCCAATAAGAAAACCTAAGTTTATTTTATCCCATTCACTATAAACAAAGAAATAATATACTGCAAACCCTAATATAGTCCACATCGACATTATAAGTGCCAAGACCGGACTGGTTCCATATTCACAGAATTTCTTTAAAAAACGGTTCAACCTCCAATTGAACCAATTTTTAAGTGATGAGTCATTTTGATATAAGAAATGTTTCCGATGAGTTTCAATATCTTTCATTTTAATATAACAAGCATTAGCCGACTCAATATCACCCCTGTATTTATAACTATTATAAAACTTTCGGTACGAACCAATTAACTCATTATAATTTTCGGTATTATTAACCTGAGTATCTGCAACAGCAATATAAGGTGCGTATTCTTTTCCTTGCAACACATAGTTAGCAATTCCAACGCTATCTAATTGACTCCATAAAACATTGGTATTTTCTTTAGGTAAGTTAAATAGTGTTGCGCCTAAAGGTTTTTTAAACACACAATTTGATATATAAAAGGTTTTTTCGACGGAACATTGTGTGAAGTCAACAATCGCATCTGAGAAATCGATATTAGAAATAAAAATTTCATCATAGCTGCCTCCTTCGAATAATAATACAGCTGTTGTATTGTCGGTTGTAATAATACAATCATTCATCTCAAAAGATCGAATTCTATTATTATTGATTTGATATACCCTGAACATATATTGATAATTCCTTTCACACATTTCATCTCCAAAAGAAAATATGCTATTAACATGTGAGTTAACTATCTTAAACAAACATTCATTAAAACTAAGAGAAGAGCATTCCAAATCACAAATAACAACTCTTTGTTGTATGGTGCATTTTCTAAAATCAGGCTTTCCTAATTCAGTGCTGCGAAAATCCAATCCTTGCTTAAATGTACAGTTATAAAAAATACACTGATTCATCCCTTTACTGCCCATAAAGGTTACATTTTCATGAAATATCAAATTTGGAATAATAAAAGTTAAATATTTTTCAAACTTGCAATTTGCAATTAATACAGTTGGCTTTATATGGCGTTCAATCTTTTGTTTTTTGTTTTGTTCAAATTCATCAATTAAACTAAGACAACATCCTTTATCAGTATTTTTATCATAGTAGATTTCGGTATTTTTTATAATGTAAATTGAATCATTGCATTTTAGCATTTCATCAATCCATTCACTAACTGTAATTTTTCGTGTATAAGTCTCTTGTGCTTTAAGATTTGATGCTAACAGAAAAAACAGGGAGATAAGAAATAGACATCTCTTGATTAACCACACTTGAACTACAATATTCTTTTTTCCTTTCATTATTAATTACTTGGTAACCGACATATTATTTACTATACAATTATATGTTTTTTTTAATAAATGCTTTAGATTATTAGCAATAATTATATTTGACAATATAATATTTAATAATAACATAATACTATTTTATTTTTTCAAGAAGAAAGAGATTAAAACACTGAATAAGTGACCATTTTTAAAAAATCCGAACATAGAGTATTTATTAATTAAGCGAATTTCGACGAACCGATTTTAAACATCTGAAGTCAAATAAAAATAGATCTCATTCTATTAGATTTATTAATGATAGATTTTATTTTGTGAATATGATTCTTCACCACTTCTATTTTAGCAAAAAAATACCTATTTAATTTGATTCAAACTTCTTTTTACTATTTTTACACCACGCTGACAAAAAAAAATTATACATCAGAATGTACTAATCTTAACATTCATCCATTAAATAATTCAGTATTAAGTGATGAATTAATAAGATTGTTAACGTATTGGTTTGCATCAATATTCTGATGTATTGATGTATTGATTGGAATATTCATTTAAAACCATTTAATATCATGTCATTTAACAATTTTTTTTGGTCAGTTGGTATAATAGCCTCTATCCTATTTTCGTCTTGTATTACGAATCAGACACAATCCAGTAACATTTATTATGTTGCCAAAAATGGCTTAGATGAGAATATTGGCTCATCTGATAAACCATTTTTAACAATCAATAAAGCAGCTCAAGTGGCTATGCCAGGCGATGTTGTTATGGTAAGAGAAGGTATTTATCGTGAATGGATAAATCCCCCTCGTGGTGGAACCTCCGAGGATAAAAGAATTATATATCAGGCAGAAGCTGGGGCTGATGTAAGAATATTAGGTTCGGAACTGTCTACAGGTTGGAAGAAGCAAAATAATGGACTTTGGAAAGCTGAATATGAAGGAGGACTGTTTGATAAGAATAATGCCTTTAAAAAACTATCGCGCCATCCTGAAGAAGTCGGCATTGACGAATCAGGTGACGGTTGGGGATGGTTAAAATATGGTAGGTGGACCCACCTTGGTGACATTATTGTTGATGGGAAAGGACTTACAGAAAAAGAAACTCTGAAAGAAGTAGAAGAAACTGAATTCACTTGGTATACAGAACCTCACGAAACAAAAACCATCTTGTTTGGTAATTTTGGTAAGCTAAACCCAAATGAAGCCCAAACCGAATTAAGTCTTCGAGGTTATGCTTTTTATCCCCAAAAGACAGGACTTAACTACATTACGATTAAAGGATTCACCTTTATGAATGTCGCATCACACTGGGCTCCTCCTACAGTTCATCAACCTGGAGCAATTGGTTCAAATGGAGGACATCATTGGATAATTGAAGACAATATCATTGCTTATTCTAAAGGATTAGGAATATCTATAGGTATACCCATAGGAACATCTATAGATATACCCAATGGATTGACCAATAGCTCTATGGTTGGGCATCACATCATCAGGAATAATATTATTCTAAGATGTGGTCAAGGAGGTATTGCTGGTCAATTTTGGAATCATAATACAGAAGTATATAATAATTTTATTGAAGACATTAATTATCGCGAAGAATTTGGAGGATGGGAAACTGCCGGAATCAAATTTCATAATGGCGATAGTCTAACAATTAGAAATAACTTTATTAGAAACATTTATACAGCCGATCTAGCAGTTGGTGCTGCTCATGGTATTTGGAACGACTTTTATAATAGCAATTGGAATATAACGAAAAACGTTATTCTAAATACGGAAGGATTTGGCATTTTAACCGAAGCTAACTTTACAGGTCCAAACATGATTTCAAACAATGTTTTTGCTTGTGATACAATTGCAATCTATTCAACTCGAGGCGATGCATGGGCTAACAACTTATTTATTAACTCTTCTATAAAATGGGAAAATCAAACTTGGGGTGATCGAGTTCAGATTGGAAATGCCCGATGGTTTCAAAACCTATTTATGGGTGGAGGATTAGACGCAGAAATTGTTGAAGACAAAACTTTATATAATAGCAATGTGTTTTTTGATGGAGCTAGTTCGCACCCTGGCGATACAGATCTTTTGGTAATAGATAAATCTACAAATGTTTCTATAAAAGAAGAGAACGAACAAATAGTGTTAAGTTATAACCTGGATGCTTCTTTACTTGATAAAGAACACCCAATTGTAACCAATAAAAAAATTAATTTGCCCTTCTCATTTGACGCTTCGGTAAAAGAAGACTTTTTTGGAAACAAAAGAGAACCTAAGAATATTGCAGGCCCGTTTATAAAAGTTAATGCTGGAGAAAACAAATTGGTACTTTATAAATTCCCACCATTATACAAAAAGGCTAAAGAAATAGTAAAGTAGTTTTTATCTAATTCTGCACATTAAAAATATTAAAAAATGCATTTTTTTGGTAAAATCACGATTTACTTAGTAACACTTATGTGTTTCCTATTTAACTCATGCATTGAAAAAAAGGATATTAATAAAACCAAGGTAGAAATCAAAAAGGTTGATGGTAGATACAACTTCTATATCAACAATACTCTTTTTCGAATTAAAGGAGCAGGACTTGATTTTAATTCTGGTCAAAACTTTAAAGCTCTCGCACAAGCGGGAGCTAATACTTTTAGAACCTGGAGTACTGATGCTGCTCCAATGGAACTTGACTCAGCCATTAAGTATAATCTTAAAATTGCTATGGGTATTGAAATGAAAAAAGAGCTTCATCATTTCGATTACAATGATTCTATAGCAGTCAAGCAACAGTTTGAAAAAATTAAGATGGATATTCTTAAGTATAAAGATCATCCTTCACTATTATGCTGGGTTGTTGGAAACGAATTAAATCTTTTACTAAAAGATGATGGTACGTTAGGCACAGTAAATCCTAAAGTATATGATGCTTTGGCAGATATTGTTGATTTCATTCACGAAGTGGATCCAAATCATCCGGTTACAACTACCTTTGCTGCAGGAGCCCGTAACGATCACATTCAAGTGGCACTAGAAAGGTCTCCTCAACTAGATTTTTTATCCTATCAAGTATATGACGAACTAGCAACGCTTCCTCAACAAGAGATGGCTAACAATCTTGATATTCCGTATTTGGTAACCGAATTTGGTCCCAAAGGACATTGGGAAATGCCTACTACTAGCTGGGGACGTGAAATCGAGGAAAACTCCACTCAAAAAGCAAAAGGATTGAGGTATAGAATTCAGAAAGGTTTGGAATCTGATACTACCGGCAGAAACATGGGAGGGTTTGCATTCATATGGGGACAAAAACAAGAAAGAACTCCTACTTGGTATGGAATTTTTAATAAAGATGGAAGAGCTACGGCAGTGCTAGATGAATTAACATTATATTGGACTGGTTCATATCCAGAGAATAGAGCTCCTGCCATTAACTCATTAACAATTGATGACAAGACAAGTACAGATAATGTTTCACTAAAACCTGATCAAATATATTCTGCAAATGTTTCAGCATTTGATCACAAAGGCGACTCATTAAGTTACAAATGGGAAATTATGTTAGAAGTAAATACCAAGAGTCTGGGAGGAGCTTTTGAAGAAGAACCCGAAACTTTAGATGTAAATATTATTACTAACAACAATGGTAAAATCACTTTCCTATCTCCATCCAGTGTAGGAGAATATCGTCTTTACTGTTATATATTTAACAATGAAAAAGTAGCAAATGCAAACATTCCTTTTATAGTAGAGTAATAAGTATACAAATTATAGTTTATTAAAATAGTGGGTAGGTTGCAACTCTGGCAACCTACTTCTTTTTATAAATTAAGTGTGATTAGATTTTGCTTTCTTTTAACAACTACCTTGCAAATTGAGCTTGTTATAAAACTCATCACGATAGGTTTTACTAATGGGAATTATGTGTTTAGCTATATAAATTCGATGTTTCTCAATAATTTCAATAGCATTTAAGTTTACTGTAAATGACTTATGAACCCGAATAAAAGAAGTTTTGGGCAGTAATTCTTGCAATTGAGTAAATGTTATGGGGCTTAAAACTTTTCCTGTAGTGGTATAGAAGCATAGATAATCACGCATACCTTCAATAAACAATATGTTTTTAAGATTAATCTTTACTATTCGATAATCGGATTTTACAAAGATATATTCATCCTCCGAAATTGTAGAATTATGATTTTTGACAACTTTAATATTCCTTATTTTTTCTACTGCTTGTATGATTCTGTCTATACTATATGGCTTTAATATATAATCACAAACATTTAATTCATACCCTTTTATTGCATATTTCTCAAATGCCGATATGATTATTACGTGCGGTTTTACTTTTACTTTTTCTAATAAATCAATCCCTGTCATATGATCCATATGAATATCAAGAAATACAATATCAATCTCTGAATCCGAAATTGTTGGGATTGCATCAATACAATTGGGGAATGTTTCAATAATACGAATTCCCGGTATTTTTTCAAGAAACGAAACCAACTTTACTAAAGCCAAGGGTTCATCATCAATAGCAATACAGGTTAATTCCATTATTTTGTTATTTTTAAGTCAACTTCGAAAATACCATTTTCATTATTGATCTTCAAACTATAACGATTATTATACAACAATTCGAGTCTACGTTTAACATTTTTAAGCCCTATTCCTCCAACAGAGTCATCTTGATTTTTATCGTTGGTATCGTAATAATTTCTACAATAAAAACTAATTATATTCTTTTCCCACTTAAGGTTGATTTCTACAGCTTTTTCCTTTACATCTTTTAGCGCGTATTTAAAAGCATTCTCGACAAAAGGACTAAATATTAATGGAGCAACATATATATCGCTTATTATTCCTTTTGCTTTAAAAACAATTGCATCTTTATTAGACCATCTCAATTTTTGCAATTCAACTATATTTAATAGGTGTTCAGCTTCTTTTTGTAACAATACTTCTTTCTGATTGGCTCCATAGAGCATATACCTTAAAATATTAGATAGCTTTAACAAAGATTTAGATGCTTTTTCGGTATCAATGTGTATTAACGAATCAATATTATTTAGGGTATTAAACAAGAAATGAGGATTTACCTGAGATTTTAGACTCTCTAACTCATGCATTAATGATCGCTTCTCAAGTTCCGACTTTTTTTGAGCAGTATCGAACCATGAAATAAAACCTTTTAACAAACTTCCGCAATTGGCTAAAATAAAAGTACCTGGTAAAGATGTATAATATAACCTATCAGAAATATTATACACCTCGGGACATACAAATTTATATAGCAGCATAAAAAAAGTGGTTAAAAAAACTGACCATCCTATAACCATAAAAAAATACATTGCAAACTTTTTTTGCTCTAAAAGTTTATAAGCGAAAATATAAACAACGTAAAAAGCTATTAAAGCCCATATGTAATTTATAATAAATACATTAATATTTTTAAGTAAATAATCTGGCCCATCGGCTATATTAAAACTAAGCCCCGCTGCCAATCCACTATAAATTACCCAAAAAAATAAATGTAATGTTGTTTTAAGAATGATATGCATAAGTATAATGCTTATTAACTCAATAGGTATAAAAATAGATAATTCCCTTTATCAAAATTTGTTTTGGTTTTATAATAATGAAATCCTTTTTTAAATATTTAACCACCCTTTCTCTTCTCTAAAACTTTAGTAATACTAAAATGAAATACATCTTAAATTTAGGGCTAGGAAACACCTTTAGTTAATTGCGCCTTTTTCAAAAATTTAAAACTCTAATTATCTCTACCAAAATTCTTAAGCGAATTATAAACAATTAGTTTATGGAACGGTTTTACAGGCAGAAAATACACCCGTCCCAATAAATTATGAAATTTAACAACAGTAGTTAACATTACATTTTGATCGCACTTTAATACCGACACCCAAAAATCAAGATGCTTATCTGTTTCGCCCATTACAATTTCATATTTAGATTTCTCTAATACTTTAAATGGTAACTTTAGCACCTTATCTTTCCGTTTATTAGTGGATATATATAATCCGAATGGTTTAACTAGAAAATTTCTAATTTTCAATAAATATTCAACCCAATTCGAAATTTCAAATACATCAAGTGTTATGTTTTCAACTGATTTTGATGTTTGTGTAACTATCGAAAAACTATCACAATAATGAAAATCACTTACAAACTTCTTTAAACTTGAATTTTGAGGGATCGAATATTTAATATCTACTGTAGGCATTTTTCTTGAAAGTTTTTTAAATCGATTATTGAATTAATAAAAAGTGCCATTACAACAACAATTGCTACAAAACGCTGAGGAGATCTTACACTTAGAATTATAACAGGTAATAGTAAATAAATCAGAAAAATAAAGTTAATCATACCACATAATTTTATTGTTAACTGATTACTCGAAAGAATACGGCTTAAATTTAATTCCCCTAATGCTATAAAGGTTAATCCCAAGCCGATAAAAATATGAACATTGTCGTTAAGTTCAGAATATTCGCTTTGTACCAATAGCATATGTATTACTCCTAGTGCAATAGTTATCCAGCTAAAGATTTTATCAATTTTTGTCCTCATATTTTTCACTAATTATAAATTTTCTGTTAGCTATAAATACAACTATGTACGATAACCCTAATATTGATTCAATTACAATTGCCTGTATAATGGATGCATTAACCGAACCTTTTGTAAACTCATAAATTCCCATAGTAGCTAATCCACATAAAGTAACAGCAGTTGCTAAACTAATTAATTGAAGTTCTTTCCCTGGCTTTAACTTTTGACTACTAAATAGCAATACTACTAATCCTAGCATAAATATGGCTGCCCTGCGAATTATTACAAATGAAGCTGTATCAGGTACAAGTCCCACATCTTCAATAAAAGACTGTGGACTAAACATTAATAGTGAAAATAAATAGGCAAATAAAATAGATGTTATAACATTTAAAATTCTGTATGCTTTCATATTTAATATGTTTTAGTAGTTTACTTTATTTCTGTGATCGCTTGAGTTACTGCGAAAAAGTGGAATAGCATAGAAAATACCAGGTACAGCGCATAAAAGAATAATAATAGCTGAAACAACGTGATTAGGTTCCTCAAAAAATATAAACTCAGCAACAATACGAAAAAGATAAAACCATGAACAGTAAACTAATACTGATTTTCCCAATCGGGTGTTTATCACATCAGTTGTTTGAAACATACTTACAAAGCCAAATAAAAACAAAAGCACTATTGAGATAATATTAAAACACATTACAATAGCCCAATTATCCTTATTTAAACACGAAAGAGTTTGCTCCCAGTTAAGCATCCAGTAAAACGGAACATGAAAAAGAAAGAAGAAGAAAGAAAATCCACCTGCTATTTTTACTAAAGCTGTATTATTCATAACTGTATTGTTTATTGGTTACAACACAAAGTTGGATTGAATAAACTGTTTAAGTAAAAAAAATCTGCAAGTTGCAGTATTTCATCTGCAAACTATTTATTGCACCTTAGAAGAACAAATGTACTTTAGATGTTAAAAGTATATCCCACCCTTAATCCTTGTAAAGAAACTAATTCGAAAACACAACGACCTATCGGCTTAATTATTTATTGCAACAACTGGATCCATTTTACTAGCTCCATTGGATGGAATATAACCCGATACAACACCTAAAAAAATAGAGATTGCAAGAGCTCTAAAAATATTCCAAAATGTAAGGGGAATAGCCAAATCTAAACTTGTATTTGCAATAAATACTATTAAAAGAATTAGCAGTAATCCAGTTGCTCCACCCAACAAACTCAGAAAAACACTTTCGAACAAAAACTGCCATAAAATAAACCTTCTTTTTGCACCTAATGCTTTTTGAATACCAATAATTCTTGTACGCTCTTTAACAGATACAAACATAATGTTAGCAATTCCAAATCCACCAACAAGAATAGAAAATCCTCCTATAAACCATCCTGCTATGTCTAACACTCCGAACAAACCATCAAATTGCTTTTGAATAATACTTATCCTATTAAGAGCAAAAGTATTTCCTTGCGAAGGTTTAATTTTTCTCTCTGCTCGCAATACCCCCTCTAATTCACTTATTAAATCATCAACAGCAACTCCCTCTTTAGCTTTAACTATGATAAAAGGCTGAACGCTTTCGCTTCGTATATTAAACATTCCTTTTGCAAAATTAATAGGGATAACTGCGTTACGATCGAGGCTATTTCCAAAAATATCATTTCCTTGTTTAAGAATCACTCCAATAACCGTTAGTTTTCTTCCGGCTACTTTAACCCGCTTCCCAATTGGATCACTATCATTAAACAACTCATTGGCAATTTCAGCTCCAAGAATTATTACATTACTTCCATTATTCGATTCAAAAGGAGAAAAATACCTACCATCTCTTATTTCAAAAGTCCAATTCTTATCAAAATTATGAGACACACCCATAACCTGAACATTGTTAAATGAATTATCCTGATAAATTACTTTTTTCTGAGTTGCAATAGCGAACGTGGAAGATTCAGCTAACTGCGATCTCCTTTCGATAACCTTTTGTTCATTTAAAGATGGTACCGGACGATTTAAATACCTCCACCAAGGGTATTCTGTTTCTCCTTCAGGCGGAGTCCATGGCCATTTCTGCACATAAACTGCATTATTACCCAGTGATTGTATACTTTCGTTTATTCTGCTTTCTAAATAATCAATTAAAGTAAAAACTGATATTATAGAAAATATTCCTATGGTTACTCCACTAAGCGTAAGTATAGTCCTTAGTTTGTTTGACTTAAGAGCGTTTAAAGCAAAAAGAAGGCTCTCATTTAAAAACTTTATTACTACAATCATAATAACCTACTTAATTTTAAAAGTAAACCAAAGTAACTGAATGCTGTTTTATGGTTTATAAAACTATCAAGAAATTTACTTACTACCTTGATAAATGTGCTTATTTTCTTAATTTTGCCCGAGGTTAAGCATTTTGGAATAATTTAAATATGTGTCTTTACCTATTTAATCAGAAAAAATCACTATTTTCTAGTTCTGTAATTAAATGCCTCTAAACAACCTAAAATTCAATATTGCATAATAAATAAATAATGAGTAGCTCAAAAAAAATTAAATCGGCACTTATTTCGGTTTTCCATAAAGATGGATTGGACGAAATTATTAAAACACTTAATAAGCTTGATGTTCAAATATACAGTACAGGTGGTACAAAAGCATTCATCGAGAATATAGGTGTTGAAGTTACAGCTGTTGAAGACATTACTGGATATCCTTCCATTTTAGGAGGTAGAGTTAAAACTTTACATCCCAAAGTATTTGGAGGAATTTTAGCACGTCGTGATAACGATTCTGATAAAGAGCAGTTAGCTGAATTTGAAATACCAGAATTTGACTTAGTTGTAGTTGATCTTTACCCTTTTGAAGCTACTGTTGCATCTGGTGCACCCGAGCAAGATATTATTGAAAAAATTGATATTGGTGGTATATCGCTTATTAGAGCTGCTGCAAAAAACTTTAAAGATGTCGTTATTATCTCATCTCAAGCTCAATATGCCAATCTTGAAAAAATATTAAAAGATTACGACGGAGTTACAACAATTGAAGAACGAAAAGTGTTTGCCAAAGATGCCTTTGCCGTTTCTTCTCATTATGACAGTGCTATATTTAACTATTTTGACAATGACCAAGGTTCTGCATTAAGAATTAGTCACGATACTACTAAAACTTTACGCTATGGTGAAAATCCTCACCAGCTTGGTAAATTTTATGGTAATTTAGATGAAGTTTTCGACCAAATTCATGGTAAAGAAATCTCATACAATAATTTATTAGATATTGATGCCGCTGTTAATTTAATTAGTGATTTCGAAGAAACTACTTTTGCTATATTAAAGCATAATAATGCTTGTGGTTTAGCTTGTAGAGAAAATTTAACCGAAGCATGGAAAGATGCTTTAGCTGGAGATCCAATTTCAGCCTTTGGAGGAATTTTAGTTACTAACCGTGCAATCGACTTAGCTACAGCTGAAGAAATAAATAAAATATTTTTTGAAGTTATTATTGCTCCTTCTTATAACGAGGATGCCCTTGAAATACTTAAATCAAAAAAGAACAGGATAATTCTTGTTCATAAAGAAAGTGAAATGCCAAAAGTTTTAAACAGAACTTTACTAAATGGCGTACTTTCGCAAGAAAAAGATTTGAAAACGGAAACATCCGAAGATTTACAAAACTCTACCACTATAGCACCTAATAACGAAGAAGTTGAAGACTTATTATTTGCCAACAAATTAGTAAAACATACTAAGTCAAATGCAATTGTTTTAGCAAAAAATAAACAATTAGTTGCAAGTGGTGTTGGACAAACATCAAGGGTAGATGCACTAAATCAAGCTATTGCTAAAGCAAAAACATTTAACTTTGATTTAGAAGGAGCCGTTATGGCTAGTGATGCTTTTTTTCCGTTTGCTGATTGTGTTGAAATTGCAAATAAAGCAGGAATAAAAGCTGTAATTCAACCAGGAGGTTCAATAAAAGACCAGGATTCGGTTGATTATTGTAACCAAAACGGAATGAAGATGGTATTAACAGGTATTAGACATTTCAAACATTAATAAATCCAAACCCAATGGGATTCTTTTCGTTTTTATCTCAAGATATAGCCATTGACCTGGGAACGGCCAATACAATTATCATTCATAATGATAAAATTGTAGTAGACGAACCCTCTATCGTGGCACTTGACCGAAGAACAGACAAACTGATGGCTATAGGTGAAAAAGCCCGTCAGATGCATGGCAAAACACATGACAACATTTATACCATCAGACCTTTAAGAGATGGTGTAATTGCTGACTTTAACGCTGCAGAGCAAATGATCAGGGGCATGATCAAAATGATTAACACAAGCTCCAAATTATTTACTCCATCGTTAACCATGGTTATTTGTATTCCTTCGGGAAGTACCGAGGTTGAAATTAGGGCTGTTCGAGATTCTGCTGAACATGCAGGAGGTAGAGAAGTGTATATGATATACGAACCAATGGCAGCCGCACTTGGTATTGGACTCGACGTGGAAGCTCCACAAGGATGTATGGTTGTTGATATAGGTGGTGGTACAACTGAGATTGCTGTAATTTCATTGGGTGGAATTGTTACTAACAAATCAATTCGTATTGCAGGTGACGACCTTACTGCTGATATTATGGAATATATGCGTCGCCAGCACAATATAAAAGTTGGTGAACGTACTGCAGAAGAAATAAAAATACATGTAGGATCTGCACTACCCGAGTTAGAAGAACCTCCTACTGATTATATCGTTCAAGGACCTAATCAAATGACTGCATTGCCAATTGAAGTTCCAGTTTCTTATCAAGAAATTTCGCATTGTTTAGAAAAATCTATTTCTAAAATTGAAACTGCGATTTTAAGTGCTTTGGAACAAACTCCTCCTGAACTTTATGCCGATATTGTTAATAACGGAATATACTTAGCAGGTGGAGGAGCATTATTAAGAGGATTAGACAGAAGATTAACCGATAAAATTAATATCCCTTTTCATATTGCTGAAAATCCTTTACACGCAGTGGCAAGAGGTACTGGTATTGCACTAAAAAACAGACATAAATTCTCATTCTTAATGAGATAGATATATCAACTGAATTAACAAAAAACCTGGTTTCATAATATTTTAGAACCAGGTTTTTTATTTTATAGCAATATATACTTACAATTTATTAGTTATTAGCAAAAACTTTAACGCTAAAAATTTAACTTTACCGCTATAAGATCGTAGTATTACTTGGTTTTCTCTTACATTATAATTCAACACAACTAGAATGAGAAACTTTTTGAGGTTTATACTAAAACACAATTTTACATTTTTATTTATTCTCTTTGAGTTATTTGCGTTTATTCTTGTAGTAACGTATAATCAAAACCAAAGAGCTATCTACCTCAGCTCTTCCTCAAAAATAGCAGGAGGATTATTCGAGAGAATTGATAATATAGAGCAATATTTCCGTTTAAAAGAGGTAAATCAAGAACTTTCGCAAGAAAATGCATTTTTACGAAGTCAAATGCCAACATCTTTTAAGCAATCAAAAGATTATTTTTCACTTGTTGGAGACACTTCCTCAGTAAATCAATATAAATACCGTTCGTGCAAAGTTGTTAATAACAACATAAAAAAACGCTTTAATTATATTACATTAAACAAGGGATTAAAAGACGGTATTAAACCCGATATGGGAATTTTAAACAATAGAGGCATTGTTGGAATTGTAATTAAATCCAGCGATAATTTTAGCACAGCTCTATCGTTACTCAACCCACGACTAAAGATATCTGCTAAAATTAAGGGTTCAGACTTTTTTGGATCTGTTAGTTGGGATACTAAGAAAATGAATTATGTGATTTTGGACGAAATACCAGAGCATGCAATTGTAAAACTAGGAGATCAAGTAGTAACAAGTGGTTACTCATCTACCTTCCCCGAAGGTATACTTATAGGAACTGTTGATGAGATAGATCACCCAAAAGGTGAGAGCTTTTTTAAGATTAAGGTTAAATTAAGTGTTGATTTTTCAAAGTTAAGTTATGTTGAGGTAGTAGAAAACATTTTTCAAGAACAGCAACAACAATTAGAGAAGGAGAGTAAGCAATGATTAATTTAATTCCAAGATATTTATTCAATTTTTTCTTTTTTGTACTGCTTCAGGTATTAATTTTAAATAAAATGGAGTTTTCTGGATTTATCAATCCATATCTCTATGTTATCTTTATACTCACCCTACCATTTGAAACACCAGGATGGCTACTATTACTGTTAGCTTCCATATTAGGCTTGAGTATAGATATATTTTTAAATACACCTGGAATGCATATGTCTGCAACATTGATCTTGGCTTATTTGCGCCCCTTTGTTTTGGAACGTTTTGCTCCCAGAGATAACTATGAGCCCGGAACTCTTCCTCTCCCTTCGTATTATGGCTTTGGCTGGTTTTTTAAATATGCTGCTATATTGGTAATAATTCATCATCTTTTTTACTTTATAATAGAATCTTTTTCTATTGAAAGCTTTGCCAGAATTGTGTTTAAAACCATAAGTAGTTCATTATTTACATTGATAATTATGGGGGTTACTTTACTTTTTACTTATCATAGAAAAAGAAGAATATAAAGGGATAGCGCAGTGGAAAACATCAACAGACGAACGATTGTAATTGGATTGATAATACTATTTATAGGTATAACCTTTATTATAAAGTTATTCATTTTACAAGTTTATGACCATTCTTACAGGTTCACTGCAGAAAGCAATACTCGAAGAGAAATCATTAACTATCCTGCACGAGGTTTAGTATATGATAGAAACGGAAAATTAATCGTTTCAAATCAGGCCGATTATGACCTTATGGTTGTTCCTCGAGAATTAAAACCTATGGATTCTGCTAACTTTTGTAAAGCATTAGATATATCCAGAGAAGAATTGCGAAATTTATTTGCTGATATGAAAGGAAGGTTAAAAAACAAAAAAATATCTCGGATTAAACCTTCTATATTTTATAAACAGCTATCCGCAAAGCAATATGGATTTTTACAAGAAAAGCTATATAAGTTTGATGGTTTTTTTGTACAGCGAAGAACACTCAGAAAATATGAATATCCAAATGCTTCGCATATTCTAGGTTATGTGGGAGAAGTTGGCCCACAAGATATAGAAAGAGACAACTATTACATACGAGGAGATTACCATGGAATAAATGGTATCGAATCCACTTATGAAAGATTTCTACGAGGTAAAAAAGGATATAAATATGTTCTGGTTGATGTGCATGGTCGTGAAAAAGGAGCTTTTAGGGATGGAGAATACGACATATCTGCAGAAGCTGGCAAAGATATTTCGTTAACAATTGATATTGAACTCCAAAAATATGCCGAAGAGTTAATGCAAAATAAAATTGGAGCTGTTGTTGCCATAGAACCTAAAAGTGGTGAATTACTAACCATGGTATCAAGCCCCAACTATGATCCATCTCTTTTAGTTGGTAAAAAGAGAACAAGAAATTTTTCCGAATTAAGTTCCGATACCTTAAAACCTTTATTTAACAGACCAATAATGGCATGGTATGCTCCAGGCTCCACTTTTAAACCTCTTATGGGTGTTATTGGACTTCAAGAAGGTGTTTTAAAGCCACATACAAAATACGAATGTCATATGGGTTATACCGTTGGTAGTTTTCATCAAGGATGCCACTACCATTCCAGTCCTTTAAGTCTTAAAGGAGCTATTGCCACTTCATGTAACGCTTATTTCAGCCAGGTTTTCAGGAGCGTAATTGACAATCCCAAAAACAATACGGTACAAGAAGGATTTGAGGTTTGGAAAAACTACTTAGTTAATTTTGGATTTGGATATAAGTTGGGTGTTGATTTTGAGAATGAAATTAGAGGATTTGTTCCAAATAGTAAATATTTTGACAAGTACTATAAAAAAAGTTGGTCATCGCTAACTGTAGTCTCATTAGCAATTGGTCAAGGTGAGCTCTTAACCACTCCTATTCAAATGGCTAGCATGACAGCAGCTATAGCCAATAGAGGTTATTTTTATACACCTCACATCATTAAAAAGATTGAAAATGACACCATTCCTTCACGTTTTAAACAAATAAAACAAACAGGAATTGATACAACACACTTTACTCCTATTATTGATGGAATGGAAATGGTAATATGGCATGATGAAGGAACAGCATGGCGTGCGCGAGTTCCTGATCTTACAATATGCGGAAAAACAGGTACTGCAGAAAATCCGCACGGAGAAGACCACTCTGTTTTTATTGCATTTGCACCAAAAGAGGATCCGCAAATAGCTATAGCAGTTTACGTTGAGCATGGTGGTTATGGATCTACCTGGGCAGCCCCCATTGCCAGCCTTATTGTTGAGAAATATTTAAATAAAGATATTCATCCATCTCGTAAATGGTTTGAAAAAAATATGTTAGAAGGAGATTTGATACATGGTGCAGAATAAATACAATAAAAAGGCTGATTGGGCAACCATTGTTATCTATGCAATTTTGGTCATGTTTGGATGGTTTAATATATATGCAGCCAACTTTAATCCCGAAAATCCAGTTTTTTTCGATACAGGAATGGAATATGCAAAGCAATTAATATGGATCACCCTCTCCTTATTACTAATATCAGCACTATTTTTAACCGACAGTAAATTCTACGTTGCCTTTTCATATGTTTTTTATGGACTCTCCATATTTTTATTGATTACAGTAATATTAATTGGTAAAGAAATTAATGGTGCTAAATCCTGGTTTGTATTAGGTCCTGTCAGGTTTCAACCTGCTGAGCTGGCAAAAATTGCAACTGCGCTCACTTTAGCAAGAATAATGAGTAGACACGATTTCACTTTTAAAAAGCTTAAATATCAAGCACGTGTAGTTGCTATTTGGATGCTGCCTGTTTTATTTATTTTACTACAAAATGATACCGGTTCTGCACTAGTTTTTTTCATTTTTATCTTACCATTTTATAGAGAAGGACTTACTGGAAAAATATTAGTTTTCGGATTAATTGCTGCAGTAGTTTCTGTTTTAACATTAGTATATCCAAACATTACTATACTATCACTCATACTATTGGGCACCTTTATATTTCTATTTTTCAATATTGACCGAAAGATTACAGGTGTTGCATTAATTTATGGAACTATAGGATTTTTAATATCTACAGGAGTATTTTATGTTTTAAGGTTCAACCTGAGGTGGGATTTCTTTGCCTTGGCTGGAATTATATTTATAACAGTTTATTTAAGCGTTAAAGGTTTTGCTAAAAAAATTAAGCTCATTATTCCAGCCATAATCTTTATGTGGGGTGCAGTAGCCTTTACTTTTTCTTCTGATTATTTTGTTGAAAAAGTTCTTTCTAATTACCAAAGAAATAGAATTAATGTATTGCTAGGATTTAAAGACGATCCTCTTGGTGCTGGTTATAATGTAAACCAATCTAAAATTGCAATAGGATCAGGAGGCTTTTCAGGAAAAGGATATCTACAAGGTACACAAACAAAATTTGATTTTGTTCCTGAACAAAGTACTGACTTTATTTTTTGTACAGTTGGTGAAGAGTGGGGATATATTGGTACTTTCTTCGTAGTTTTTTTATTTATTTTTTTAATAATCAGGATAATCTTACTTGCCGAAAAACAACATTCTGTTTTTAGCAGAATTTATGGTTATTGCGTTGCTTCAATTTTTTTCTTTCATTTTTCCATTAATATTGGAATGACAATTGGATTAGCTCCTGTCATTGGTATTCCTCTGCCATTCTTTAGTTATGGAGGATCATCACTATGGGGATTCACCATATTATTATTCATTTTTTTAAAATTAGACACAAATAGAAATGAATTAATCAGGTAATTTCTTACAATTTTTTACTAGTTTTGCACCGATTTAAGAGAAAAGTCCGTAAATGCCTTTTTTTCTGTAAGTTACGACAAAGTTAATTAAAAGTTAATTGATTGCCTGAATGCCAATAAATTAGTACTTTTAATATAATCAGTCCAAATTTATACGTAGGGGCACCTTCAAATCTAAATAAAGAGCATGGCTCTCTTTCCAATTGAAAGTGAAAGGACAGATTATTTTCGGACATTTTGAGATTGTGTCGAATGATTAGAAACTATTAAAGACTATATGACAATGAGGTATCAAACTTACACATTGCATAATTTTAGGAATATTCCGCAAATTAAGTGCTTATCAAAAGAAGATTTATTGAATATCGAGGTAGTTGGTAATGTACTCCCTTTTAAAACCAACAATTATGTTGTTGACGAACTAATTGATTGGAATAATTTCCGTGAGGATCCTATGTTTATACTTAATTTTCCTCAAAGAAATATGCTACCTGAAGATGATTTTAACAGGATGGCGGACTTAATTCTTTCCGGTGCAGATAAAAATATCATTAGAGCTGAAGCAAATACGATTAGAGAAAAACTTAATCCTCACCCTGCCGGACAGTTAGAGTACAACGTTCCTGAATATAATGGAATTAAACTTAACGGAGTACAACATAAGTATAACGAAACCATGTTGTTCTTTCCAACTCAAGGTCAAACATGTCATGCTTATTGTACCTTTTGTTTTAGATGGCCTCAATTCACCAATATGGATGGAGATATTAAATTCTCAATGAAAGAGGCCGATTTAATTGTTGGATATTTAAAAGAACATACTGAAATAACTGACTTGCTCATAACAGGTGGAGATCCCATGGTTATGAAATCTAAAATGTTCGATTCATATATTTCGAAAATATTAGATGCCAACATTGAACATTTGAAGACCATTAGAATTGGTTCTAAATCGTTAAGTTTTTGGCCATATCGTTTCTTAACAGATCCAGACGCAGATGAAATGCTAGGTATTTTTGAAAAAATCACCAAAGCAGGTAAGTCACTGTCTTTTATGGCTCACTTCAACCACCCACAAGAACTTAACACAGAAGCTGTTAAAGAAGCCATTATTAAAATAAAAAACACCGGAGCAATAATTAGAACCCAATCTCCTGTATTAAACCATATCAACGCTCATAGTTCGATTTGGGTCGAAATGTGGGTAAAGCAAGTTGAATTGGGGATGATACCATATTATATGTTTATTGCAAGGGATACTGGTGCTCAACATTACTTTGGAATTCCAGTTGTAAAAGCTTGGAAAATATTCCAAAAAGCTTACACTCAAGTTAGTGGAATCGCCAGAACCGTAAGAGGACCAAGTATGTCATGTACTCCAGGTAAAATTAGAGTAGCTGGTGTTAGTGAAATTAAAGGAGAAAAAATAATTACATTAGAATTTATTCAGGGAAGAAATAGCGACTGGGTGGCTCGTCCGTTTTTTGCTAAATATAATCCTAAAGCTCAATGGATTGATGATTTAGAACCAGCTTTCTGTAGCGATGCATTCTTCTATGAAGAAGAATTAGCAGAAATGTTATTAAAATAACATTACTACAATGGTTGTATAATTTTCATTTTCACTTAATGTTTTATCTTTGTGCACTTCATATAAGAAAAGTTTTTAGTTAAGTGAAAATGAAAAAATGCATCCCATTATCGTCTAAAGTTTTCATTATTTGCATCTGCGCATTTGCATTAGCAGGAACAGTGTTACTTTTTATATTTGCTAAAGGAGAACTCTTATTAAAGTTAAACAGCATTGCAAACAAACCTTTAGATGAGTTTTTCCAATTATTCACTCATTTGGGGCTTGGTGGTTTACTTGCGATTTTAGCAGGTATATTTCTTTTCATTCGCTATTACTACTCAATCTTATTTGCAACATCTTTAATTTGTGCAGGAATTTTCACATACTTGCTAAAGCAAGTTATATTTCAAGGCATGCCCAGACCTGCCAAATTTATTGGTGTAGAGAATTTTCACCATATAATTGAAGGATTCAAATACCATCATTCAGGAGCTTTTCCTTCCGGACATACCATGACTGCATTCGCAGGAGCTTTTGCCATAACAATTGTACTTAAAGACAGGTATTGGGGATTGTTAGCATTTATAGTTGCTTTATTGGTAGGAATATCAAGAGTATATTTATGTCAGCATTTTTTCATGGACATATTTGCTGGCGCATTAATAGGTACAGCATATACTTTTTTACTCCATTATTTTTTAGGTTATAGACTAAGTTGGGCTTATAAAGCAAAATTTAATAGTAACCTTATTGAACTATTAAGAAGTAAAAAAAGTTAAAGCTTGGTTAAATTCCTATTAATCTATTAAATAAGCATTATTTTTACGCTTTAATACTTAAAGATTAAATCATTTTATTTTGTCGTTCTATAAAAAATATTCCAAAACAATAAAGCTGGTTGCCAAGATTGTTCTATCTACTGCCGCACTGTATTATGTATTTTCAAAAATTGATTTAGAGCAAACTGTTGGAGCTATTAAAGGCATTAACGTTTGGTTCTTAATTCTATCAATAATAATATATGCACTTTCTCAAGTAGTTTCAGCATTTAGATTAAATGCTTTCTATAAATATGTTCCTGTAAAAATAAGCTCTTTAACCAACATTAAATTATATTGGCTTGGTATGTTTTATAACTTATTCTTACCAGGAGGAGTAGGCGGAGATGGGTATAAAGTTTTTTTAATTAATAAGTATCACAACACTTCTGTTAAAAGATTAATTGGAACTGTGTTTGCAGATAGGTTAAGCGGCTTGGCTGTAATTTTAGTGTACTTATGTGCTTTGGTATATTTTATAGATTATGATTTAACTAAAGCTCCCGTTCAAAAGGGCAGTATAGAACTCGTACACAACATACTAAGATGGATCAATCCTTTATTAAATTATTTTATCATCCTCATTCCATTTATAGCTGCCGGCTATTATATTTATTTACGCATATTTAGTCGCCACCTCACAGGTGCAACATGGAGAGTTTTCACCCTATCAATTGTAATACAAGGTTTACAAATGATATCTGCTATTATTATCCTAAAGTCAATGGGTACTGAATTAGCAGGCAGACAGGATGATTATTTATTTTTATTCCTTCTTTCCAGCATAATGTCAGCCATACCAATTTCATTAGGTGGATTAGGGTTAAGAGAATTTACTTTTATGTTTGGTTCGCAATATTTAGGTCTAAACCAAGATCATGCAGTAGCTTTAAGTCTTTTATTTTACACAATCTCTCTATTTATTTCTGTTTTTGGAGGATATTTCGCTTACAAACCAAAGGTTATATTTGAAAATGAGGCAGTGGTTGATGGTCAATAGTCATTAGTAAACAATTGACCAATGACTACTGACTTACTATTATTTTACAAATTAACTTGTTCCATTTTAGGAAAGATTTCTTTGGTAATTTTTTGCTTGGCTTTCTCTCGAACATTTTTTAAAGCATATTCGTAACTTCCTGGTTGCATTCCTCTTAATCCACTAAAACCATCAGCAAAAATTTCCATTTGCGATTTATTATCTTTTATTGACATGTGAAAGTCGGCAAATACAATAAATACAGAGTATCCCTTTCCTTTCTTTTCGTCCCCAGCAATAAACTCTGAATCAATACTTACAATAAAATCTGCATTTTCTTTATCTTCTGTAATATTAAAATAACTTTGAGCTAACTCAGAACGCATCATCTTTCCAAAAGTCATCCCCTTCGATTCTTCATTAAAAACTATCTCATTGATCACTACATAAGCAGTCGATTTTTGAACCTCGATATTAAACCTTGTTGAAGGTAAAAATTCGTCATGAAAAAAAGCATCAAGCAAAACTCTATCCTCTTTTGTTTCTTTTTCAAGAAATATATCTAAGTTAAACTCTGCTGTAATTTCTTGACTTTTCCTCTTAGAAATTAACCTTGTAATATCGCACTGTGCCTTACCTTCCCTATCCGTATTTCCTGTTTTTGTTAATTCTCCATTTCCTTTTGAAAAATAATATTTTAAAGGAAGATTTGAAATGGCTCTCCTATCACCAAGTGCATCAATATAACTTGCCTGTAATGTTAAAGGCACTTTTAGTTCCTTACTAAACTGCAAAATATAAGATGGCTGATCAGTCTGTAAATCTACTTTTCTAAAAGCTTCTTGTATTGCACTAAAAATATCTGAGCCTAAATTTAAATTACCATCAATATCCTTATAAGAAAGATCCTCGTTAGTGTGCTGTCTTATCGCTTTTATTGCCTGAGAATAAAACAGTAATCCTTCATAGATATTTCCATTTTCTACAGCCTTTTTTCCATCATAATAATAAGTAGCACACATTCTTTTTGCGTAATCAAGTTTCATTTTTTTACGCATTGCATACTTATCTTTATTTAAGCGCACCATTACCCAATATTCACGTTTATCTTCCCAGGTAATTACCTCATACCCTTCTAAAGTAGCTTCAACAGATTCACTTGTACTTGCCTCGTATTCTTCCTTAAGCTGGTAGTTATTTTCAAACTGACGAAGCAGAGAATTTGAAGATATGGTAACTTTAATCTCTGAACTTAATTCTTTAAGAGCTTTATTCCTAGCCAAAGTTCTATAAGTTACTTCCCCTCCTTCCTTTGGACTCATAGCCCTTCCTATGTAATATTCAGGATCTGCGGGACGTTGCTTAACCCAGGATGGTTTTCTTTTTGCTTCAATATTTGATAAAGAAAGTATTGATGGTAATACTAGCAGACATACTACAAACCAGCTAGTAAGCTTTTTGGAGTTAAAGGTATTCATAGGTTAACATTTTAAATTATATCATTAATTTGTTCAGAATCCAATAATTGATAAATCAAATCTTGCTCGAAGCCTCTTGAAGATGCATATCTAATTAAAGAAGCTTTTACTTTATAATCATCATCCTCTTTTATCTTGCTTCTTTTTTGCTTCAATAATTGCGCCAAAGCATCTATATACTCCTCATCGTTTATTTGTTGCAAGGCTTCATCTACTTGCTTCCCTTTTATTTGCTTTGCACTAAGCTGCCATTTTATTTTTATTTTTCCCCACCTATTAAATTTAAATTTATCCTTTACATAAAACTTTACATACCGCTCTTCATCTATAAACTTTTCTTCAATTAGTTTATCTATAACTCTTTCCGACACTATTGGTTCTACCTCCCAATCTTTTAACTTTTTCTCAATATCAAAAATACACTTCTCTTGTCGTGCGCAAATACTTGAGGCTCTTACCAATGCTTCTTCAAAGGTCATTATATTACTTTATATATACTGATTTAACATTAACAAACTCATGTAATCCAAAAACAGATAGTTCGCGTCCATATCCACTTTCCTTAACTCCTCCAAAAGGCAATCTGGGATCTGACTTTACAAAGTCATTAACAAAACAACAACCTGCTTCAAGCTCAAGCTCAGCTATATACTTTCCTTTTTCAATATCACTTGTAAATACTGCTGCTCCCAAACCAAAACTTGTATCGTTTGCAACTTTAATTGCTTCCTGTTCATCCTTTACTTTAATTAAAGAAGCTACAGGTCCAAATAATTCCTGGTTGTACGCAGGCATTCCAGTTTGCACGTTGGATAATACTGTTGCTGGATAATAAAATCCATCAATATCATAATCTATTTCTCCCCCACATAGTAAACTCGCACCTAAAGAAACTGATTTATTTACCTGACTTAATAAATCCTCACGAATATTACCTCTAGCCAAGGGCCCCAGTTGATTAAATTCATTAAATGGATCACCCATTGTAGCAGACTTCATTTCTTTAACAAACTTTTCTTCAAAGTCGTTATATATCTTCTCTGTAACAATAAAACGTTTAGCTCCAATACAACTTTGGCCAGTATTTATCAACCTCCCATTCACACAAGCTTCTACTGCTAATTTCAAATCTGCGTCATCTAAAATTAAATATGGATCACTTCCTCCTAATTCAAGAACACATTTTTTTAAGTAAGCTCCTGCTGTTTGAGCTACAGCTTGTCCTGCCTTTGTGCTTCCTGTAAGAGTTAGAGCCGCAATTCGTTTATTGGTTATTATTCTTTCAACTTTTCTATTAGATGTTAAAATCGATCTAAAAATATCTGAGGGGAAATCAGACTCTAAAAATAAATCTTCAATTGCAATGGCACACCCTGGAACATTTGAAGCATGTTTAAGCACCATTGTATTACCGGCTAGTATAGATGGAATAGCGCAACGAAACACTTGCCAAAAAGGAAAGTTCCAAGGCATAATTGCTAAAATAACTCCCAAAGGCTGAAAAGATATATAAGATTCAGAAGCCTCTGTTTCAACAAGCTGAGGTTTCAGAAAGTTATCGATATTCTCACAATAATAATTACACAACCAAATGCATTTATCAATTTCTGCCCTCGCTTCTGCTATAGGTTTACCCATCTCTATTGTTATGGTAAAGGCAAGACCTTCCTTTTTAATTTCCATCAACTTAGCCAGGTTCTTTACATGATCTATACGCTCCTGTATTTTTGTTTTTCTCCAAGACTTAAAAGCCTGTCTTACATCGCGAATGATATTGTCAATTTCTTCCCATTGAGATTCAGGATATTCTCTTATAATTTCTCCACTAGCTGGATTGATGGATTTAAGTAACATAGCAAAATCAAATTTATTACAGTAAATATGATAACTCTTGCTGAATAATTAGATAAAGTTAATGTGAATTTTATCAAGTTAAAATTATTAAGTTGAAAGCATCAAGTTAAAAGTATATAAAGTCAAAAACGATAAACCTAATAATCATGTATTAAAAATAAGAAATCCGGAACTCATTAAGCTCCGGATTCCTCATTATGATATTTTACTGTATACTATTCTTTTTACTAATAAACTGCCTCTGCAACTTTACGAACGCTCTGTGTAGCCATCATTGTATAAAAGTGAAGAATTGGTACTCCATTCTTTTTAAGATCAAGAGCTTGTTGTGTACACCATTCAACACCAACCTGCTTTACCTCATCATTATCTTTACATTTACGCAGCTCTTTAGCAAAGTCTTCAGGAATTTCACAGCTAAAAATCTTAGGTAGCACAGTAAGTTGATTTGCCAGCGTTACTGGTTTCAATCCTGGAATTATAGGTACTGTTATCCCTATCGCTCTACATTTTTCAACAAACTCATAATATTTTTGATTATCAAAAAACATCTGTGTCATAATATATTCTGCTCCAGCATCTACTTTTGCTTTTAGATATGACAGGTCAGAATCCATATTAGGAGCCTCTTCATGTTTCTCGGGATAGCCTGCTACTCCATAAGAAAACGGTGTTTCAAAAGGTTCAACGCTTGTCCCATCCAAAAATTTTCCCTTATTCAAATCATTAACCTGTTCGGCCAATTCTATAGCATATTGATTACACTTTTCATCACGTACAGGATATCGATCTTTATGCGTATCATCACCTCTTAGCACTAATAAATCATGAACACCTAAAAAATTCAGATCTATTAGTGCATATTCTGTTTCGCTGCGGGTAAATCCTCTTGATATAATATGAGGTATAACTTTAATACCATACTTATTTTGGATTGATGCAGCAACTGCAACTGTTCCAGGACGTTTTCTAATTACCTTTTTTTCAACATATCCATTGCCATTAGTCTGAAAAGCATATTCCTCACGATGAGAAGTGATATTAATAAACTGAGGATCAAATTCTTTTAATGAATCAATGGTCTTAAAAACCTTATCTATATTATTTCCCTTAAGAGGAGGTAAAAGTTCAAATGAAAATTTAGTTGTATTATCTTTTAAAACTAATTCTGCTGCTGTCATTATGTTTATTTATCAGTTTTTTCAATTCAATTATTTATATCCTAAATTTAATGGAATCCATTTTTCAAGATCTTCAGTAGACGTTTCCTTCCTTTTGGCTAAATCCTCTACTTGATCCTTCCCTATTTTACCAATACCAAAGTACATAGCTTTTGGATGGGCAAAATACAATCCACTTACCGATGCATTGGGATACATACTAAAATGTTCGGTTAATGTAATTTGGGTATTATCTTCCACTTGCATTAAATCAAAAAGTAACCTTTTCTCGCTATGATCAGGACATGCTGGATATCCCAATGCAGGACGAATACCACGATATCGTTCTCTAATGAAGTTTTCTGTATTAAATTCTTCCTCTGGAGCATATCCCCAAAACTCTCTTCTTACTCTAAAATGTAATAATTCGGCAAAAGCCTCAGCTAATCTATCAGCCAATGCTTTTAAGAGAATTGCTGAAAAATCGTCATGATCATCTTCGTAATGCTTAATCCATTTTTCGATTCCAATACCTGCTGTTACCGCAAAGCCTCCAATATAATCTTTAACTCCACTATCTACAGGTGCAATAAAATCTGCCAATGAGTGAAAAGTTGTTTTTCCAGCTTTATCTTGTTGTTCCCTCATTTGATGAAACCTGGTTTTTTCTACAACTCTTTCTTCATCACTATAAACGACAATATCATCACCATCACTATTAGCAGGAAATATTCCAAAAACAGCTTTGGCTGTTAGCATTTTATCTTCCTCTATTTTATCCAACATTTGTTTAGCATCACGCCATAACTTAAGAGCCTCTTTAGCTTTAGACGAAGCTTGTTCTGTTTTATATTTCTTAAGCCACTCTTCTTCTTGCTCCTTGGTGATTACCTCTTCAATTCCATCGTAATTACCTGTTAGATTCCAAGCTTGATAAAAGAAAGTCCAATCAATAAACTCCCTGATTTCCGAAATTGAATAATCATCAAAAACCTTTATTCCTGTTAACTTTGGTTTAGCTACAACATCGTTTTCCCAATCAATCTGAAATCCTTTTGCTCTTGCTTCTTCAAGTGGAGCAATTACAACTTTCTTTTTACTAGAATTACGTTCTCTTAACTCTTCATATTCTTTTTTTACTTGCTCAGAGAAATTCTCTTTCCCGCTTTTAGAAAGTAACGCACTAACAACCTGTGCACTCTTTGAAGCATCTTTAACATGAACTACAGGACTATCGTACTCTGGCTCAATTTTAACTGCGGTATGAACTTTAGATGTGGTGGCTCCCCCAATAAGTAAAGGTATATTAAAGTTGGAGCGTTTCATTTCTTTAGCCACATTAACCATTTCCTCTAACGAAGGTGTTATCAAACCACTTAATCCAATAATATCTACTCCATGTTCAATGGCTTCTTTCAATATTTTCTCGGTGGGTACCATTACTCCTAAATCAATTACATGGTAATTGTTACAACCTAGAATTACGCTTACAATGTTTTTACCAATATCATGAACATCCCCCTTAACAGTGGCCATTAAGATTTTACCATTGTTTGCACTACCTCCACCCGAAGCTTTTTCTTCTTCAATGACTGGCTGAAGAATAGCAACTGCTTTTTTCATTACCCTGGCTGTTTTTACTACCTGCGGCAAAAACATCTTTCCACTGCCAAACAAATCTCCAACAACGTTCATTCCGTCCATTAAAGGTTGCTCGATAATTTCAAGAGCTGTAGGATATTTCTCTAATGCTTCTTTAACATCAACATCCAAATAATCACTAATCCCTTTAACAAGACAATGCGTAAGTCTTTCTTCAAGAGTCCCCTCTCTCCAAGCCGCCTGTTTAGTATCCCCCTCTGCTTGCTGAGTATTTTTTATGGTTTCTGCATACTCTACTAACCTATCTGTAGCATCAGGTCGTTTGTTTAAAACTACGTCTTCAACATGCTCCAGCAATTCCTTTGGAATATCATCGTATACCTGCAACATTGCCGGATTAACAATACCCATATCCAAACCTTCTTTTATAGCATAGAATAAAAATACAGAATGAATTGCCTCCCTAACTACATTATTTCCCCTAAAGGAGAAAGAAAGGTTACTAATTCCACCACTAATATGGGCATGTGGTAAATTTTCCTTGATCCATTTACAGGACTTAATAAAATCTACAGCATAATTATTATGTTCCTCAATCCCAGTTGCAACAGCCAACACGTTAGGATCAAATATAATATCTTGAGGAGGAAAATTTACTTCTTCGGTAAGCAACTTATATGCTCTTCCACAAATTTCTTTACGACGCTCAAAATTGTCTGCTTGCCCTTTTTCATCAAAAGCCATAACAACCACTGCAGCTCCATATTTCTTTATTGTGCGTGCTTGATGTAAAAAAGGTTCTTCTCCCTCTTTTAGGCTAATACTATTTACTACCGATTTTCCCTGTAAGCATTTTAATCCTGCTTCAATTACCTCAAATTTCGAAGAATCAACCATCACAGGCACACGCGAAACGTCAGGATCCGACATTAACATATTTAGGAAATTAACCATCTCCTCCTTAGCTTCTAACATGGCATCATCCATGTTAACATCAACAATTTGAGCCCCGTTTTCTACTTGATGACGTGCAATACTTAAAGCCTCCTCATAATTCTTTTCTTTAATTAAACGTAAGAATTTACGAGAACCTGCTACATTACAACGCTCACCAATATTAATAAAGTTAGTATCCTCACGCATTTGAAGCGATTCCAGTCCACTTAAGTGAGTTATTTCTGGTGCTTTAACTTTTTGATGCGTATTATATTTTTCAGCTGCTTTAGCCAAAGCCGCAATATGCTCAGGTGTAGTTCCGCAACAACCTCCCAGAATATTTATCCTGCCTTCTTCGAGCCACTCACTAATAAGATCCGACATCTGCTCAGGTGTTTGGTCGTATTCACCAAACTGATTTGGTAATCCTGCATTGGGGTGTGCACTAACATAAAAAGGTGCTTTTTGAGCTAACTCTGTTACATATGGCTCTAATTCTTCAGCCCCTAATGAACAGTTTAAGCCGATACTAAAAACATCCATATGTGAAACAGAATCGATAAAAGCCTGTAAAGTTTGTCCCGATAGTGTTCTACCACTGGCATCAGTAATAGTACCAGAAACCATAACAGGCAACTTTACTCCTAACTCTTCAAATACTTCATCTATAGCTATAAGTGCAGCTTTAGCATTTAAAGTATCGAATACCGTTTCTATCATTAGTAAATCGGCCCCTCCTTTAATTAAAGCTTCCACTTGCTCTTTGTACGAAAACTTTACTTCATCAAATGTAGTTGCTCTAAAGCCAGGGTTATTTACATCTGGAGAAAGCGATAATGCCTTATTCAATGGACCAATAGAACCACAAACGAAACGTGGTTTTTCAGGAGTTTTAAACGTATACTCATCCGCTATTTCTCTGGCTACCTTTGCCGACTCATAATTGATGTCCCAAACAGCAGCTTGCATATCGTAGTCTGCCTGAGAAATTGAAGTTGCATTAAATGTATTGGTTTCAATTATATCCGAACCTGCTTCCAAATACTTGGCATGTATTTCCTTTATAACTTGAGGTTGTGTAATTGAAAGAATATCATTATTTCCCTTTATAGGCATATGATAATCTTTAAACCGCTCTCCCCTATAATCCTCCTCTTGAAGTTTATAAGTTTGAATTAAACTCCCCATTGCACCATCTAATATTAAGATGCGCTCCTTAATCGCCTTGTATAACCTTTGTGTCCTATCCATATGCTCTATTCCTTGGAGATGTTAACTTACATCCTCTGCGTTTGTTCGCTTTTCACAACAAAAATATGATTTACATCATTGCTAACGAAAAATGAGGTGCAAAAATAGCAAATAATACTGGTTTATTTAGGGATTTATAATACATTTACTTCAAGTATAATAACAAAAATATCAATACTACTTTTATTAAAAAAAGGAGTTGATTTAGTTAAACATTCTCTCATAATAAAGTATTAAAAGCACAACATCACTATCTAAACAAAAGTTATTTTCTACAACCACCCTTACTTTTATAATCCTAATACTTAAGAAAATACACCTAAACACCAAATTAAATTAGAAAACCAGCAAACTAATAACCTAAATATATCAGACTATGCTTGTAAATATTTATCGCTATTCCATTTTTTTTATATTTGTGCAAAATTTTAAGCATGTCGCAAGAGTTTTTTACTCAGTTATTCGAGAATTTCAACGATAAAAACATACTAATCATAGGTGATGTAATGATCGACTCCTACCTATGGGGCGATGTTAATAGAATTTCACCAGAAGCTCCAGTACCAATTTTATCAAGTGTCGGAAGAGAAAATCGCTTGGGTGGTGCAGCTAATGTGGCCTTAAATATTCAAGCTTTAGGAGCAAATCCCATTTTATGTTCCGTTATTGGAGACGATTTACGCAGTCACGACTTTTTTACATTACTCAAAGAGCAAAATTTGACTGAAGACGGAATTGTTTCATGTCATCATCGTATGACAACAGTTAAAACCAGGGTAATTAGCCAACACCAACATTTACTTAGAGTTGATGAAGAAATCTGCACTCCAATTAATTCTAATTCTGAGGAAAAATTATTATTAAAATTCAATCATATCATAGAAACCAATAGAGTTGATGCTATTGTTTTTGAAGATTATGATAAAGGTGTTATTACCTCATCTGTTATCAGTAAAGTAGTTAACAAAGCAAACGAAAAAGGAATACCCACTTTAGTAGATCCTAAAAAACGCAATTTTACTGACTATAAAGGTGTTACTTTTTTCAAACCCAACTTTAAAGAGTTTAATGAAGGTTGCAAGTTAGAGTTGAAGAAAGGTGATAACGTACCACTTATTAATGCAGGTAACAAATTCCAAAAAGAACAAGATATTGATATATTGATGATAACCTTATCTGAACATGGGGTTTTTGTTAATTACAAAGGAAAAGAACCATCAATTATTCCTGCCGAAATTAGAAGTATTGCCGATGTATCAGGAGCAGGAGATACCGTAATTAGCGTAAGCGCACTATGTTTAGTTCAGGATTTACAACCTGATTTAATTGCGAAAATATCCAATATGGCAGGAGGTTTAGTTTGTGAAGAATCGGGAGTAGTACCCATTAACAAAGAATTACTATTGAAAGAGTGTATTCAAAAAATAGAATTATAAATCCCTGTATTTTAGAGCAATAAAACTTTATTGCACTTATATTATTTTTATAAGTAATTTGGTATATGTTTTTTTAATTAAAATTTTAACTTTGACTGACTTTTATAAAAAAAATAATTCTATGCAGGGTTATTGAATTTGGAGCAAGTTATTTTACTAGGCCCCAAGGGGATGTGTAGACGATTAGCTAACAAAATATAGAAATTAATACATTTAATTTCCACAATATGGGAAAAATTATCGCATTGGCAAATCAAAAAGGAGGTGTCGGCAAAACAACAACAGCCATTAACCTTGCTGCCAGCTTAGCAGTTTTAGAGTATAAAATACTTGTTGTAGATGCCGATCCACAGGCAAACGCAACATCTGGCTATGGTTTTGATCTTAGAGAAATTGAAGCCAGTATTTATGAATGTATAGTTGATGGAATAGAACCTAAAACAGCTTTACTAAAAACAGAAATAGAAGGACTTGATATATTGCCATCGCATATTGACTTGGTAGGTGCTGAGATAGAAATGCTCAACAGACCTAATCGAGAAAATGTACTCAAAGATGTTTTAGGCAAAGTTAAGGATGAATATGATTTTATTCTTATTGATTGTTCTCCTTCTCTCGGATTAATAACTGTTAATTCTTTAACCGCCGCTGATTCTGTAATTATACCAGTGCAATGTGAATATTTTGCACTTGAAGGATTAGGAAAACTTTTAAACACTATAAAAATTATTCAAAGCCGTTTAAATACTTCATTAGAAATAGAAGGTTTCTTGCTAACAATGTATGATTCCCGCTTAAGATTATCTAATCAGGTAGTAGAGGAGGTTCAACGTCACTTCCAGGATATGGTTTTTGAAACTTTAATCACAAGAAACATCAAGTTGAGTGAAGCCCCAAGTTATGGTAAAGCTGTTGTAGAATACGATGCTTCCAGTAAAGGTGCAGTAAACTATCTAAACCTTGCCAGGGAATTATTGCAAAAAAACAACATGACTAAGATAGATAACAAGGATAAGGTTATCAATTAGTCTTTGCACTTAAGATATACGGGACCGTTCTCTACTTGCAAGCTGCAACAAGAACGGTTTCTTCGTTACAAAGTAAATATTATAGAAAGAGAAGACCGAGTGTATTTCGGTAATCAATTAGAGTAAAGGATGGCTAAAAAGAATGCTTTAGGAAGAGGGCTTGGTGCTCTTATCGACAATGCTGATGAAGTAACCAAAGGTAAACCTTTGGAGGGAATGAACGAAATAGAAGTGAGTAAGATTGTTGCTAATCCATGGCAACCACGTTCTCGCTTTGATGAGGAGAAGTTGGAAGAGTTAGCAGCTTCAATAAGAGAAATTGGTGTAATCCAACCACTTACTGTACGTAAAAATGGAGACAAATACCAATTAATAGCTGGAGAGCGCCGATTCAGGGCATCAAAAATAGTTGGGCTTGAAAAAATACCTGCCTACGTTAGAACAGCTGATGACGAGACGATGTTGGAAATGGCGTTGGTGGAAAACATTCAACGCGAAGACCTTGATCCAATTGAGATAGCGATTAGTTACCAACGCTTGATTGATGAATGTAATCTTACACAAGAAAGCATGTCGGAAAGAGTAGGTAAAAAACGTGCTACAGTTACTAATTATTTACGTCTTTTAAAGCTACCTGGTGAGGTTCAATTAGGATTGCGTGATAAAAAATTAGGAATGGGACATGCTAGAGCCATTATTGGAGTGGAAGATCCTCAAACACAAATAAAAATTTACGAAGATATTGTTGAAAACGATTATTCGGTGCGTAAGGTTGAAGAAATTGTAAGGGAACTTAATACACCTAAACCGGAAAAAGAGCCTGCTAAAGAAAAACCAAGCTTACCTGAAGAATATAAACAATTAAGTAATCAAATTTCATCTATATTTAATACAAAAGTCCAGTTTTCAAGGAATGATAAAGGGAATGGAAAAATTGTTATCCCTTTTAAATCCGATGAAGATTTAGAAAGAATAATTGCAATAATTGATAAAGCTAATACAAAGGAATAGTTTTTGCTGTAGCAGCACCTGTTATAAAAAATATACTTACTTGAATTTTTTACCGGTGAACAAAAAATGGATTATTTTCCTCGTTGTAACAATATTTACAACGATGCTCGGCAATGTTCATGTCGCAAACGCTCAAAATAATGAATTGGATTTTATTTCAGCGGATACGATTTATTCTAAACCCGTTGTACTGAAAACTCATTCTCCTCATAAAGCTACATTTTATTCTGCAATCCTACCAGGACTAGGACAAGCTTATAATAAAAAGTACTGGAAAATTCCTATTCTATACGCTGGTATAGGAGGTATAATATATGGTCTTAACTTTAATACCACTAATTATAATAAATACAGAAGAGCATACCGTGACTTCCTTATTCAAGATCCTGGCAATACTAGTTACCTTAACGATAATGTGAGACCACGGGGAACAAAAAGAGATGAATTTGAAGAACGTCTTACAACAGACTCTTCGTTAGCCAGTTGGTACGAAAATGCCTTAGAAAACAAAAGAAATTACTATAAAAGATACAGGGATCTTAGTTATGTTGGTTTAGCTTTGGTTTATGTTTTAAACTTAGTAGATGCCAGTGTTGATGCACATTTTAAAACTTTTGATGTGAGCAATGATTTAAGTATGCATGTTGAGCCATCTGTTACACCTATGTATGGAGGATTAAACAGCATTGGCATGCAAGTTAAGTTTGTTTTTTAAACGATAAAATTTGCATCCTTAATTTTTTTTAGTATGTATTCTTGAAACTTTTATTTTATAAATCTGTATTAACTTATGTACTAATCTTATTTATACATTAGTACATCAACACAACAACTAAAAAAAGAAGAAAATGTTAAGGTATTTGATGATTGGTGCAGTATTGACCACCGCATTTAATTCTATCCATGCGCAAAATGCAGAAACTAAAGACGCATTAGTCACAGTTCAGGATTCACTCCAAACAGACTCAGTTAAATTAGATGGCAAAGTTGAAGCCGGTTTTTTCACTGAAAACTTAGACAGTCTAAAAATCTCGCTATCTTACCAACAAGCTGAAAACCGAATTAGTTATCCCAAAGACATTTCTGATTCGGTTTATATTGAAAGGCTGCAATCCATTGAATCCCCAATGGAATTTCCTTTTAACTCTAAAGTAAAAGCTTATATAGAGTTATATACGCAAAAAAGAAGAGAGCAGGTTGGAGTTATGCTTGGATTATCAGAGTACTACTTTCCTATGTTTGAAGAAGCATTGGATGCTGCTAATTTACCTTTGGAATTAAAATATTTACCAATAATTGAATCTGCATTAAATCCGAGGGCTTTCTCCAGAGTCGGAGCATCTGGTCTATGGCAGTTTATGTATCCAACAGGTAAAATGTACGGATTAAAAGTAGATTCATATGTGGATGACAGAAGAGATCCAATTAAGTCTACACAAGCTGCAGTAAAATATCTTAAGAATTTATATAGTATTTATAAAGATTGGTACTTAGTTATTGCTGCATATAATTGTGGTCCGGGCAATGTTAACAAAGCAATTTATCGCTCGGGAGGAAAACGTGATTTCTGGCAAATTTATTACCGCCTGCCTCGTGAAACAAGGGGATATGTGCCTGCATTTATTGCTGCTGCATATACTATGAATTATCACAACGAGCATATGATTCAACCAAAAACAGCAGAACTTGCACAAGCCACAGATACTATCATGATTTCTGACTTGCTACATTTTAAACAAGTTGCTGCAGTAACCGGAATTAAGGTTGAAACTCTTCGAGAACTAAATCCTCAATATAGAAGAGACATTATACCAGCTCAGAAGAAATCGTATAGCTTAAAATTACCTTTTAATGCTACCGAGAAGTTTATTACTATGCAAGATTCCATTTTTGGATATCAACGCGAAAAATACTTCGCTTCTAACAGATTAGTAGTAAGCCCTTCTAATCATTACAATGCTCCTGCAGCTCCTAAAAATAAAGCAAAAGTTTATTACACAGTTAAGTCTGGTGATGCTGTAGGATTAATTGCAGATTGGTTTGACGTATATTCTTCCGACCTTCGATATTGGAACAATATCAGAAGAAATCTTATTAAAGTGGGGCAAAAACTAGTAGTTTACGTTCCCAAAAATAAGGTAAGTTATTATAAAAAGATCAACACGATGAAATATGCACAAAAGCAATCTTCTAATGGTAAAACTGTAAGTGCATCAACAAAGTCAACTACTTCTAAAAAATCAGCATCACAATCTATTGATGTTAATTATGAATATTATACAGTAAGAAGAGGTGATAATTTATGGTCTATCGCTAAAAAATATCCTGGAATATCAAATAACGATATTATGAGATTAAATGGTTTATCCAGTTCTTCAAAAATTAACCCTGGACAAAAACTAAAAATAAGGCCAAAGAGTTAGTGAATAGTTTATAAAGCAAACAGTTAAAATTATAATATAAGGGAGCATTGATAAAATGACTCCCACTTTTATTTAAACCAATTTGTATCTAACTCCAATTCTGGAAGTTTATTTAAATCTTCTAAAACAGGTACCTCACCCCAAAGTGCATTTGGATAGTATTTCTTCAAGTGAGATTGAATAACCTTTGCCGAATCCGCTGTTATCTCTGGCGCTGTGATTGGATAATGATTATAAATAACTCCATAAACCGAAATATTTCTTTTATACATTACTTCTAACGATAGCAAAGTATGGTTAATTGATCCCAACCGACCAGATGTTACTAAAATTACAGGCAAATTATATTGCTGAATAAAATCAACCACCATTACCTGATCATTAATTGGAACCATTAATCCTCCAACGCCCTCAACCAAAACATTTTTGTGTTTTTTTTCAATATTTTGAATGGCTGTATAAATATTGCCCTCTTCAATTTTGGTACATTCCATATCTGCTGCCAGATGAGGTGATGCCGGGAATTTAAATAAATAAGGACATGTTTCACCATTCTTATCTATTTCAAGCATCTGGATATCCATTAATTTACGATGATTTTCAATATCTTCGGAATACTCTGAACAGCCAGTTTGAGCCATTTTCATAGTAATAACATCCTCTCCTATATTCCTTAAATAACGACCTAACAATCCTGTAATAATTGTTTTACCTGCATCTGTATCAATGGCCGAAATAAAATATGTTGACATAAACTATAATTAACTAGATAATTTGAGCTACTTCTTCTTTAATATTAACACGAATGGATTGTAAGTTAAAGGATAACCTTTTTCTTGTTTAAACATTTGATATTCTGAAATAAAATGTTCCAAATCTCCCTTTCCCCATTTTGTGTTCGCTATCGAATTAACGCCTGTATATTGCATGTGCTTGAGTATTTCTTTAGGATTCTCAAACCATAGTTGCTGGTTCCACAAATTATAATCCACGTTATCAAAATACTTATTTGCAATTCCTAACAACTCATTCATTGGTTTGTACTCAATTCCTTTTCCTGTAATGATTCTTACTTCTTTATAGTTATCAACATCAAACGAAGAAATAGCTAAAAAACCATTACTTTTTAAAGAATGATGTAGACTTTGAAAGAAGGTATCCAAATCTTCTATCCATTGAATAGTAGCTCCAGACCATATAACATCCTGATTTAAAGGAATTGTAATTTGTTCTGCATCACCCTTAATAAAACTAAAAGTACAATTACGATAGTTTGCTGTTATTTTTCTGATTCTTTCTTCAACTTCACCTACCAAATCATTAGCCATATACTCATCACAACAAAATTCTTGCAATATTTCAGCTGTAAGCAATCCGGTACCACAACCCAACTCTAACATTTTAGCATTTCCTTCCGGAACATGTTTACTTGCTATTTTCACCAATTCCTTGGCCATTTGCTTCTGTACAATAGCATGAACATCATATGTTTTAGATGCACACCTAAAGCGTTTTTCCAGTAATGCTTTATTTATTTTTTGCTTCACTAATTCAGTTACTGTCATTTTCTCCTATGCTAATAATTCGTCCCAACTTCTTAAATCGAAAAAACAATAGTGAGGAGCATCTATCTTTGCTACTTCTGCCCTTCCATTCCAAAAAACTAGCTGATTTTCTGTTGTAAATATTAAATCTTTAGTACCAACAATTGCTTTTGAATAAAAACCTTCAGCTAACTTATTTTGCTCAAAATGATTGATCAAGGCAGCTAATTCCTTTTTCTGTTCTTCAAACTTTATTTGTGGTATCATTTTCTCAAACAGTTTCCATCCTTCATTCCCTCCTACCATTCTGCGCTGAAATTTCATAAGGTTTCTCTCTGTAAGACTATTCAAAGTTCCATGTGTAACGGTCTCTGAAATTCCATATTTATCATGAATTGGTAAAGTTGTACCATTTATTGCTATAGCTTTGTTTCTATGAAGTTTATACTCTTGCCATACAAATTGTCCTACCCATACTCCATACGACCACGCAGCTATATTGACCTCCTCGTACTCATTGATACTATTAAGAATATCTTTATCCAATGCTAAGTTTCTATAATCATAGAATATTAAAACATCGTAATTATTACTTACTAAATGTTTAAACGGGTTTTCATCACATCCCCAACCGTTAAAAAACACCAGTAGTTTTTTCTTTTTATTTCTTGCCCAGGTATATTTCACTCTAATTATAATTAATAAACACAGAGACACTAATTTTTCTATTCTTTCTTATCTAGATATAACCCAACCTCATCCATTACTTTATCAATATCTGTTGGTTTTAAATTGGCTGTCAAAGATAACCTTAATCTTGCAGTTCCCTTGGGTACTGTAGGTGGCCGGATTGGAAATACCAAATATCCTTTACTTTGCAAATGCTCTGAAAGTTTAACTGCTACTTTGTTTTCTCCTACAATTATTGGAATAATATATCCGTTGGAGGGACCAAATCCTAATTCTCCTATTTTTTTATTGCTATGAATGACTAATTCTTGTAGATCACTTCTATAAGTCGAGAAATCATTCATCTGCTCTATTATGAACTTAGACCAAGCCATATTTATAGAAGGTAAAGCAGTTGTAAAAATAAACGTTCTGGCTTTGTTAACAAGTATCTTTTTAAAAGTATCATTTAGGATTGCATAGGCTCCTACTGAAGCCATTGCTTTGCCCATTGTTCCAATGATAATATCAATACTTGATGTTACCCCTTGAACTTCGCATAAACCAAGTCCGCTCTCTCCCAGTGCACCTACTGCATGAGCCTCATCTAAGTAAAGAATAGCTCCATACTTTTCTTTAATCTCCACCAATCTATTAAGATTGATAGCATCTCCATCCATGCTAAAAACAGACTCGCTAACTATAAATACATTTTCATACAAATGTCTTCTCTTTTTTAAAATGCTTTCCAGATGATCAAAGTCTGCATGTCGATAACGAACATGGTCGGCCATGCTTAAACGTATACCATCAATAATACTTGCATGGCAAAGTTTATCGGATAAGATTAAATCTTTCTTTTCACTCAAAGCCGGAAGTATTCCAGAATTAGCATGGTAACCGCTATTAAAAAAAAGAGCTGATTCGCTATTATACCATTGCTTTAAAGCTTCTTCTGTTGATTCATATAGCGATGTGTTTCCTGTTAACAAGCGAGAAGAGCCACTTCCTAAGGTAAGCCAATCTGGATTTTCGCTTAACAACTCCATAAACTTTTTCTTAAGTACGCTATTTGTTGCTAAACCCAAATAATCATTGCTCGATAGATTAAGCATTCTCTTTCCTTCAAAATCGCAATATCCATCAACATCGTTCTCAATAGATTTTAAAGTTCTTGAAAGACCTTGAATTTCTACCTGTTGAATAATTTGCTCAAAGTTATTCATGCTTTACCCTCCATTGTTTCTGAAATGACCTCAAACAATGCTGAACAAAGTTTATCCAATTCTTCATCAGAAATAATAAACGGAGGCATCAAGTAAACCAGCTTTCCAAATGGACGCACCCAAACGCCTTTTTCAACAAAAGCTTTTTGAATAACTGCCATATCTACTGCTTCTTTTAATTCAACTACTCCAATAGCACCCAAACATCGTACATCATTAACTACATTTATTTGTTTACAAGGAGCTAAACCTCTAGTTAACTTTTGTTCAATATGTTTAACCTTCTCTTGCCAGTTGATTTCCAATAATAAATTTATACTAGCATTTGCAACAGCGCATGCTAATGGGTTACCCATAAAGGTGGGGCCATGCATAAAAACCCCAGGTTGTCCATTGCTAATTGTATCAGCCACATGATCTGTAGCCAAAGTAGCGGCAAAACTCATATATCCACCAGTAATTGCTTTACCTAAACACATAACATCTGGTGAAATATCAGCATGGTTACAAGCAAATAATTCACCTGTTCGGCCAAATCCTGTTGCTATTTCATCCGCAATTAGTAAAATCTGGTACTTATCACATAAGATTCTAACTGACTTTAAATAATCGGGTGAGTAAAACCACATTCCCCCTGCTCCCTGAACAATGGGTTCTAATATTATAGCAGCCAACTCATGATGATGATTCTCAACAATATTTGTAAAATCAGCTATATCCTCATCCTTATAATTTTTCTCGAACCTGCACTTAGGCTGTTCAGCAAAATAATGGATGGGCAAGCGACCATTAAAAATATGGTGCATACCTGTTTCCGGATCACAAACCGACATTGCATGCCAAGTATCTCCATGATAACCATTTCGTACGGTAGCAAACTTTTGTTTTTTAGTCATTCCTTTGCTAGACCAATACTGTAATGCCATTTTCATAGCCACTTCAACTGATACCGAACCAGAATCGCAAAAGAAAACTTTTTGTAATAATTCAGGAGTGATATCAATAAGCGTTTGCGCCAATTCAACTGCCGGCTGATGTGTTAAACCTCCAAACATGATATGGGACATCTGCTTTAATTGATCCTCAATCGCCTTATTGAGCACCGGATGATTATATCCATGCACTGCAGCCCACCACGACGACATACCATCTACCAGTTTTTCTCCAGTAGAAAGATGAATAGTACAACCATCTGCCTTCTCAACTGGGTATACGGGTAATGGTTGAGTAGTAGATGTGTATGGATGCCAAATATGTTCTTTATCGTATTGTAAAAGTTGTTTGTTCATTTTGTCTTTATGGGTATCAAGTTCAAAACATAAGATGATTTAGGCTATTCACTTACACCTGATGATTGCATTTAGTTTCAGCTAAGGTAAAGCCAGCTTTTTTAAATATTTCTTTGTCCTGCTCAATGTTTGTACCTATTGTAGTTAAATAATCACCTACTAAAGCAGCACTCACTCCAGCTGCCAAAGCTTTATCCTGAATATGAGCAATCAGGCTCCTTCCACCAGCTAAACGAATATTTGCAGTTGGATTTATAAACCGGAACAAAGCAAAAGCAGTAAGAATTTCTTCATCCTCAATAGGTTTATCCACTTTTAATTCTGCTCCTTCTACCTGCATTAAAATATTAATTGGAATAGATTCCACACCAAGTTCTTTGAGTGTAAAAGCCATCTCTACTCGTTGTTCTGCAGTTTCTCCCATTCCTATGATTCCACCTGAGCAAACACCCATTCCTAATTCTTGTGCAAATCGGATAGTACGAATTTTTTCTTCAATAGTATGTGATGTTACCACTTTGGGAAAGAAGGAAGGAGCTGTTTCGATATTACAGTGATAATGTTCTACTCCTGCCTCTTTTAATTTCTCTAATTGAGATCGATTCAATAACCCCATTGAAGCACAAAGATGAATTGGAGTAGTCTTTTGAATATTTTTATACACCCCACAAAGTTGATCAAGGTTTTTATTTGATATAGCTCTACCACTAGTTACCAACGAAAATTTATTTACACCTTTCTCAGCATTTTCTCTGGCTTGTTTCTCAGCTAGTTTTACATCTACCAACTCATATTCTTCTATGTTGGTTTTATGAAACATAGATTGCGAACACCATTTACAATCCTGCGTACATTTACCCGACTTGGCATTTAAAATACTACACATCTCCATTTCGTTTCCTTTAAAATAAAGACGAATTTCGTTTGCCGCTTGATAGAGCTCCTCTCTATCGGCCTCATGCAGTAACCACAAAGCCTCTTTTTCGGTGATGGCACCACCACCGAATACCCGTTGTTTTAACTCGTTTACCATAACATAAAAAAAAGCCGCTAAATGGTTCAATTCCAAATAGCGGCAGTTAATATTTCACTTTTACTTAATACACCTTTTTCACATTCTACAGGAGAAGATACAACTACTCCTATTGCCAGTAATAGCTCCAATTCCAACAATTGTTCCTCATCCTCATCGGCTTCTTTATCTTTACACAAATGCAAAGTTTCTTCAACCAACTCCACGATATTCCCAATCCATTGTGTTAAAGCTACAGCTAATTTACCAATATGAACTACTTTACCCATAGAGCAAAACGCAGCATAGTTTTTATTGCTCCATTGCTTAAAATGAAGTGCTGAAGATTGAATACTATGCAAGTGTTTGTAATTCATAAGATGCAAAGCTAATAGTTTTTTGGGAATTATAAGTACACGCAAAGAAGTTAGCTAGAAAGTTGGTTGTTATAATAACATTTATAAATTAAATCTATATTTGTTGATTATACTTTTTCACATTTAAAGTCAATTAAACAATATGAAAGCTAATAAAGCACATTTTCACTCCAGAGAAATTAGTTTTCACGATTTCAGCTTGAGAATATTACGAAATAACTTTACTCTTAAAGAACTCAATTATAATGAAATAGAAAGAGCTGTAATATCCAGAGGTTTCTTATTAAAGAATACTATACTAATAGTTTTATTTTGCTTAGGATTGATATACATTGGTTTAAGTTTTTTGAATTATGGCTATGATCAATTACATAATGAAAATATGACAACACATTTGTGGTTATCATACTTTTTTAATAGAGGATCAGTTATTTCAACATGGGGGCCATCACTACTTGTTATAGCTGGGATCTCTGGAATTTATGCTTCATTTATTAGAACCCATATTATCACAGTTTATGCGAAAGGAAGTGTTTATAGACTAAGAATACTTGAAATAAGTAAATCGCACAAAGTTATAGAGTTAGGACAATTTCTTATTAAAAAGAATGTATTAACCATTAATAATACTTGAGTTTACTATTTTTAGAATGAAATACAAACCAACAATACTCAATATATCAACTGCAATTTTCTTAATAAGTATTTTAATTTACACTATTAGAAATTACAAAACTTTATCATCTGCAGAAGGTTGGGGAATTGTTGCTATGGTAGGACTATTAGGAGTTATGCTTATAGCAGGAATTATTGATTTAATTCTACAACAGTTTATTAAGAGTCGTATTTTCCTCAATATTGTTGAATTGATATTCACTGTAATAATTAATCTTCTTAATCGCATGGTAAACAATCTTAAACAAAAAACTTACTTTTACATACTTATTATAAGCGTAATATTGGCATTCCAGTTAAATGGACAAAAAATCGATCCTCTTCCCTCTAATTGTATTCCCTTAATAGATACTTTACAAGGAAAAAATGTTCTTTATATAGCGGAAGTAATGCCTAAATTTCCTGGAGGAGACATAGAATTCCACCATTTTATTGCTAAAAACATTAAATACCCTGAGATTGATAAAGACATAATTCAAACCAAAATTACTGCAACATTTGTAATTGACTCAACAGGAAAAGTTGTAAACGAATGCATTATAAATCCTCTACACAACAACACTTTAACTCCATTAGAAAAATGCATTCTTGATGTTATTGAAAAACTTCCCAATTGGAAACCGGCAGAACAAAATGGCGAAAAAGTTCCAATTAGGATAACTGTCCCAATTAATATAAATCCAATGCAGAATTAAAACCTTAATAAAATAACAAAAGAGAAAACAATTATATTAGCACATTAATTTTATTTTTACCATTAGTTAAAGAGATATTGAACGCATGTTATTTATTATTGGCATAACCATTACTTTCTTTTTGGAGTTCGTTATTTTAGGTAAAAAAAGAAAATCATTATCTGATAAAATATTAATTGCCTGGCTTTTTACTTTAGGTATACACTTATTGCTTTTTTATCTTCGATATTCAGAAAAAATATATAAATATCCTATTTTACTTGGTTGGGATATACCGCTACCCTTGCTGCATGGTCCTTTTTTGTTTTTATATGTAATGGCTCTTACCAATCAGCTACCCAAAAGAAAACACACTTTATCCATTCATTCTATTCCCATTCTATTTTCGTATATCTCATTAATCCCTTTTTATAGTCTAAGTGCAAGTGAGCGAGTTGAGGTATTTAAGAATGAGGGTAAAGGTTTTGAACTTCTTATGATTATCTTATTTATTGCAATCATTGTTTCAAGCATTACATATTTTACTTTTTCTATTCTCTTTCTAAGAAAGTATAAAAATAAAATTGAGAGTATCTTTTCTAATACCGAAAAGATTAACTTGATTTGGTTACGTTACTTAATCTATGGAATGGTAAGTATTTATTTAATTTCGTTTTTCTTTGGTGAAGTATATATTTATAGTGCACTAACCATATTTGTACTGATTATTGGATACTATGGGATAAAACAAGTAGGCGTATTCTCTGATAAAATTATAGAGCCTATTCAAGAAATTACACCTAGCAAAAATGTAGCTACTGAAAAACTTGACGAAAAAGGGAAAAAATATACCAAATCTGGCCTATCTAAGGTTCAGTCTGAAAAAATATATCAACAGCTAACACAAATAATGCAAAACGAAAAAATTTATACACAAAGTGAATTAACATTAGTTGAATTAGCTAAGATTATCGATACCCACCCTAATTATCTTTCGCAGGTTATAAATGAAAAAACAGATAGCAATTTTTATGCATACATAAATAACCTACGTATTAAAGACGTATTAAAACTTCTTGACGATCCTAAAAACAAAAACATGAAACTTATGTCGCTGGCATATGATTGTGGTTTCAGTTCAAAATCTTCTTTCAATAAATATTTTAAAAATGTGGTTGGCAAAACACCTACTGAATATCTAAATTCAGTTAACAATTAGCTTTTATGTGAAAACATAGACTTTTATTCACGTTTTATTTTCTCACACGAATTCTTCTTAAAACACAAACCTCCAATACAATAAGCGTACTTCCTTGCAAGTACACACCACTAAAAAGCTTGTACTTACAAGCGAGTACCATTTAAATTTTGCATGCTTTCATCTTTGTTCCAAACAAAATCAATTTAAAGATGAAGAACAGAATTTTATTTTTTGTATGCATTACTTCCAGTTTATTGTTTTCTTCTTGTGACGAAGAATTAATGGACATGACCGAACCTGGATTATTGGTGCCTAAAACAGTAGATCAAGACCTTACACTCCCATCTCTTAATGTAAACAACTATTTATTACATGTTGAATCATTTGGTAATCCTGCTGATCCAATAGTAATTATGATACATGGTGGTCCTGGAGGAGATTATAGAAGTTTGTTAAATGCAAAAGATTTAGTTAAAGATGGATATTTTGTAGTATTTTATGATCAAGTAGGATCAGGTTTGTCTAAAAGAGTGGATAAAAATATCTTTGACAAAAAAGGTTCTATTAACATCTTCTTAGAGAATCTACTCGCAATTATAACTCACTTTAGACAATCGGATACTCAAAAGGTCTTCTTAGCCGGACACTCTTGGGGAGCAATACTTGCTACTGGATTTGTTAACAAGTACCCCAATGTGGTTAATGGCATTGCATTAGCTGAGCCTGGAGGTTTAACCTGGGATCAGACTGAAGACTATGTAACCAAAGTTCGAGAAGTTAAATTATTCTCCGAAACAACAAACGATATATTCTTCCCTGATCAAATGTTTGTTGGAAGAGATCAACACGAAATACTCGACTATAAAATGTACTTTTCGTTGATAAAGGAAAATGAAATCGAATACACATTAGGTCATCCCGAACATTATCCACGTTGGAGAAATGGAGCTGTGATTGCAAATGCTTCCTCTAGATATGCCGCAAAGTTTGGTTTCGATTTTCAAGATAAACTTGACCATTTTATTCCTAAAGTACTCTTTATGTATAGCGAGCACAATAAAATTTATGGAGAAAAATGGGCACAAAAAGTATCTGCTCCATTTATTAATAAAGATTTACAAATGGTAAAAGGTACCGGCCACGAAATGTACTTTTTTGGATGGGACGAAATGTACCCCGTGCTATTAAACTATTTAAATGAATTAAAATAGAATCTCAAAACTGCATATTGATTGCAAAATATTAAACACATGAATAAATTATATATAATACTACTTGCTTCTTTGTTAATAAATATAACTGCCTCAAAGGCTCAAGATATTAATTGGAAAAAAGTAGAAGATGGTAAAAGGCACTTTACCGGATTAAACTTTGGTGTCTACAACAGCTCTTACTACGGACTTACATATGGGTATAGTATTAAAAACAAATTACTGCCTATAGTTGCCGGGATAGAATTTAACATTCCGTTTGGAAAAGATGTTTTTGATGATTGCTATTCTAAAACCGGATTCCAATCTCAATTATTTAACAAATATAATCTTTCTTGGTCCGTTCAAGGCTCATTCATAGCCAGAAGATCTGAGTCTGTGGTAGCCCGCTTAGTAAACTTTGGAGCTGATTTCGGAACTTTAATTGGATATCAAAAATATAAGTGGGGTATTAATGCCGAAATAGGATTTGATAAATCAATTGCTACTAATATAAAAAACAAAATATTAAAGGATTTTTATCCCTCTATAAAAGATGGCTGGTATGATACTAACGGTGGGACTTATAGATTTGGTATACAAGGAAACATAACTATAAAAACATACAATTTATTTTTACATGTTGGCAAAACATATGGGCAAAATTTTGACAATAACCCTTCTTTGCCCTTCTATACTAAAGTCTCTTTACAAAAAGCATTTTAAACAAATACAATAACTTAAAAAGAAAGGGTTTGTTGCTTCATCATTTTATTCATCAAAGCGGAACTTACTCTTTCTTTTTAATATATCTATATAATTTAATTCATTTTCATACATGAAAAAAAAGTATGAAAAAATAATTGCCATCTTAATAGCAATTTTGAGTCTTATATTATGGTTATTGAGCATTATGTTGTATCTCAACCATTAAACCAAACAGCAAATCCTTTTCAAAAAAACTATAATGAAAAACTTAAAAAAATTCTTTAATACTTTAAGCGAAATAGAATTTAACCAATTAATAAATGAAGTAAAAATAGAATCCCACAATAAAGGGAATATAATACTAAGACAGAATGAGATAAGCAAGTTTGAGATATTTGTAGAAGAGGGAACATTAAGAAGCTTTGTACCTAACAACCAGGGAGATGATAAAACTGTAGCTTTTTTTTGTCAAGGGGAATTTATAAACACTTATAACCTTAGAACAATACAAGGCAGGTCTATATACTATTATGAGACATTGAATAAAAGTAAAATAATACTTTTTGAATCTAGAAGGCTAAATAAATTTTTTCAGGCAACTAAAAATCTAAATGCCATGGCAGATAAAATTATTAAAATAGAAGCTGCGAGACTTTACAAGCGTGAAAAATGCATAGCTCCTATAAAAGCTAAAGATAAATATTTCACCTTTTTACAATATCACCCTCAAATAGAACAACTTATCCCTCAACTTTATATTGCTTCATATTTAGGTATCACACATGTAACTTTTTCCAGATTAAAAAAACAACTCATCCTAGAAAAACTTAACAAATGATAAGAAATTCCTGAAATGAATACACTTAATTTGTGGTACTAAAACTATACGAATTTCAAAAACAACCTAAACACATAACAACCACTAATTAGGCCAATTATGAAACTAAGAATAATCTTAATAACCATTTCTGCTCTTCTTACAAGCTTTGTTCTAGGACAACAAATAACTCAATTAGAAATACTCAAGAAACCTAAAAATAATATACGCGCAAAAACAAGTATTGGTGAAGAAAGACTTAAGGAAATACATAAATCCTTTACTAAAAAAAAATCCCCTAATAGCTTAAATTTAAAATCATCACCGGCTTACATGGAAAAACTTGATAGTATTGTGGTTGGCAGCTGGAATAATACCAATAATACTTGGGATGACTACTTTAAGGAAGAATATAAATACGATACTAATGGTAATTTAGTGCAATACCTGAATAGCTATTCCTGGATTTCTATAGATAAGATTCAATATAGCTATGACGATTCCGGAAACTTAACTGAATTTATAAGTTTTAAGTGGGATGTTGAAAAAAAGAAATATATAGGCAAAGAAAAGGAAGAGTACCAATATGACATTAACAACAATATTACACAATATGTTTATTGGAGTAGAAACCGCAATGATTATTTAGAAAGAAGTACCAAAGAAGAATTCACATACGATACTTACAATAATATAACTCTATATATTGAGAGTAGATGGAATTCAGCCACTAATACTTGGATTAAACATCATAAAAACGAGTATAAAATTCAGAATGATGAAAATAAGAAAATTAACATTAGTTATACATGGGGAGAAACCAATCAACATTGGTTAAACTCATTCAAAACTGTTGATATTTTTAATGAAAATAATAGGATAGCACAAATGCTTCAATATAGCTGGAATAAAGAAGGTGAGAATTGGGTTGAAGCATTTAAGGATGTATATGAATATGATTCTAATGGGAATGAACTACTACTACATCATCACTTCGAAAAAGATAACAATTTATCTCAATGGATAGATAGTTATAAAGTTATACAAACTTATACTGAAGGAAATCAAACTCTTTTTGAAAGTTATTTTTGGGATAAGAAAAATCAAATGTGGATTGGAGACTCAAAATCTGAGTCCACCTATGAAAGTGAACAATCAGTGATTAAGTATATTTATCAATGGGATGAAAGTGAAAATAGTTGGATTAATCATATAAAATTGGAATTTAGTTATGATACCAACCATACTCTAATCAGATTTAAATCTTTTCTTAAACGAAATGAGGATTGGTTATTATCAGAAAGTAAAACTTATATAACTGATTCTAATGCAAATCTGGAACAATTTAAGAGCATCAAACATAGGACAGATATTCATAGTCCATTAATTGGTTATATACTAAAACTTACCTATGATAATACATTTAGTTTTAATCAACTTGCATTACCTAACAGTGTGCCACATTTATTTAAGTGGGGTTATAATAATACCAGACTAGAAAATAGAGAAGAATTATATAGCAATAAACTTACCGAAGTTATGGAGTATGAGTCATATAAAGACACATCTGTATGGTATAAATCTTTAAAATATAATTTTTATTACTCAAAATTAGATACTCCTAATTCGGTAAATTTCAATAATGCAACTTTATCAAAAATATCACCCAATCCAGTTACAGATTATATCACCTTTAATTTTACTAACAATTATGATACAGTAAGGTTTGAATTATTCGACATATATGGCCGTAAAATATTAGATAGTAAAATACAAGATAACGAGAGGCTAAGTTTACAACACCTAAATAAGGGGATGTATATTTATAATCTGCTTATAAACGGATATAAACAAAATGGTAAATTAATCAAGAAGTAAATACAGTATTATCTTACTATATGCACCATTAGGAAATTGAAATTTCATAACAAAGAGCCTAATAATTCCTCATGGTGTACTTTCTTATAACTATTAGTTATCCTATATCAAGGGCTCATAGTAAATATTAAAAATTCAATAAAATAGAAATCTATGAGATATTTTTCTTTATTCATTTTACTTCTCCTATGTTTTAGCACAAGTGCTCAACTTTCAGATGTTGCTATAGGTGTAAATGACCCTACTTCTATAGCACTAAATGGCAATGACTTATATATAGCAGAATTTAAAAATGATGGCAGAATATCAAAGATCGATATCTATTCATCTATTAACACTCCAGTAAACGTTGCTATGGGAGCAAGTGGACCAGCAGATTTAGTGATTAACGGTAAGTTTTTATACATTGCTGAATATCTTGCTGGTAAAGTATCAAAAATCGATATCTCTTCACCTTATAAATATTTTGTAGATGTAGTAACAAGTTTATCTGGTCCTAACGGTTTAGCTTTTAAAGGCAATGAATTATATATTGCTGAATCTGGTGCTGGCAAAATATCAAAAATCGATATCTCTATGCCTAATCCTACACCTGTTGATGTTGTTACTGGAGTAAACCGTCCTTCTGGATTACTTATAAATGGGAATAATTTGTATATCATTGAAAATTCCTCCCAAAAAATATCTAAAATAGATATTACATCTTCACATCCTTCTCCAATTGATGTTGTTACCAATTTGGATTTACCTTCTCATGGTTTAGTTTTTAACGGGGACGAATTATATTTTTCTGAATATAATGGCAAAAAGATATCCAAAATAGAAATTAACTCTTCGTCTCCTAGTCCTGTTGATGTTGTTACTGGTTTAAGTGGTCCGATGGATTTACTGACAAACGACAATGCTTTATATATAGTTGAACGTAAAGGGAATAAGGTATCCAAATTTGAAGATATTACATCATCACTAAAACAAAATAAATCAAGAGCTGAGAATATTGTTATATTTCCTAATCCATCGTCTGACTTTATACAAATCTCTAACATTAATAAAGCTGCAAAGTACAGTATATACAACCTTAATGGAAAGATGATTTTAAGTGATGTAGTATTTGAAAATAAAAAAATTGATATCAGAAGTTTGAATCCAGGGACATATATTTTAATACTTGATAATGGATTGGCCAAACAAATAATTAAAAAGTAACATTAACTAACATTCAATAAACATTACTGACATAGGGTTGTCACTTCAATAGTATTAAATTTGTCAAATCTAAAAAAAGATTAAATAAGACAACCGATGAAACACGAATGGAGAAAAAAAGAAAAGCACATTTACCTACCTAAAAACAAACCTGAACTTATAACTATTCCCGATTTTAAATATTTTACTATCGAAGGAACTGGAAATCCTAATAGCGAAGGTTTTCAGGAATATATCGAAGTATTATACTCCCTTTCGTATGCAGTTAAAATGAGTCCTAAAAAGGGGATAGAACCAGTGGGTTATTTCGACTATACTGTTTATCCTCTTGAAGGTATATGGGATATTAACGAAGAAGCAAAAAAACAGTACAATGGTATTATTAATAAAGATGATTTAGTCTTTAAATTAATGATAAGACAACCTGACTTTGTTGATAGCACATTTGCTCAAAAAATAATTGAATTCACTCAAAAGAATAAACCTCATCATCTATTAGATAAAATTAAATTTGAGAGTTTAAGTGATGGATACTGTGTACAAATGATGCACTTAGGCAGCTACGATAACGAACCCGAAAGTTTCAAAATAATGGAAGAATTTGCTAATGATAAAAAACTTAAGAGAAAATCAATGGTTCATAAAGAAATTTACTTGTCGGATGCCAGAAAGGTAGCGCCTGAAAAACTTAAAACTGTTTTAAGATTCGAGGTTGAAGAAAGATAAGTTATTGTGAATTCGAACATGCCAAATTACTCTCACATAAAACTAAAATTAGCTAACCCTGATCTACTATTCATCAGCCTTGCGTCTTGATACTAATTGGAGATTATGAAAACCATCATCTAAATTATCCGGCCAAATTAACTACTTTTGCTGCTCTATATTTTTAGACATGGCTAATACAAATAAATCTACTTTTTACGTTATAGGCTCCATGATTTGTTGGGCACTTTCCTTTGTTTGGGTAAAGATTGCATATGACTCGTTTGGACCTATTTCTACTATTTTTTTAAGACTAATTATCAGTACGGCTATATTGTTCTCTTTCTTGGCTTTAACCCGTAAACTACAAACCATTAAAAAAGAAGATTATAAACTAATATTACTGATCTCTTTTTTTGAACCCTTTATGTACTTTATGGCTGAAAGCTACGGAATACAATTGGTTTCGAGCACTTTGGCTGCCGTTATTATTTCAACTGTACCATTGTTTGCGTCAATATTTGCTTTCTTATTTTATAAAGAACGCATTACAACAATTACAATTATTGGGATAGCCACATCTTTTTTAGGAGTCGGTATTTTAATATTTGAAAATGGCTTTGAACTTAATGCTTCTTTATTAGGCATTTTACTTATGTTCTTAGCTGTTTTTGCTGCCATTGGTTATTCAATTACACTAAAAAGTTTAGCTCAAAAATATTCTCCTGTAAACATAATTGCCTACCAAAACCTGATTGGAATATTTATGTTTGCTCCATTCTTTTTCTTATGGGAATATAACGAATTATTAAACAGCAATATAACTACTCAATCCTGGCTAGCTGTAATACAATTGGCTGTATTTGCATCTTCGTTGGCTTTTATTCTTTTTACTAAAGCACTTAAACATTTAGGTATAGCAAAAACAAACGTGTTTGCTAACTTAATCCCGGTTTTTACAGCATTTTTTGCTTGGTGGTTAAGAGGCGATATCATCGATATTCAAAAATGGGTAGGTATTGCAATTGTAGTAACTGGATTATTTGTATCGCAAATAAAAAAGAAGACGAAGAATGAAGTTTGATTTAGAACGGTACAAAGAATTAGCGAATAATAAAGCTAAAGAAAACAAAGCTTTTGTAACCCGACTTAGAAAAAAGAAACCAAAAACATTAGATAACATTGTTTTTCAAGCTCATACAGAAGCCTTTGAAAAAATAGATTGCCTTCTATGTGCTAATTGCTGCAAAAGTATTAGCCCAATTGTTATCGATAGAGACATTGATAGAATTGCTAAACATCTAAAGATGAAACGCTCTGATCTAATCGATCAATACTTCGAAATTGATGAAGATGGAGATTATGTTTTTAAACAAACACCTTGTCCTTTTTTAATGCCAGATAATTATTGCATGATTTATGAAGCGCGCCCCAGAGCATGTCGTGAATATCCTCATACAGATAGAAAACGGTTTTACCAAATTTTAAACCTTACGTATCGCAACTCTTTTATATGTCCAGCTGTTTATGAGGTAATAGAAGCGTTGAAAAGAGAATTCTAAAATTTTGAGATAATAAATATTTATTTAATATTTTTACACCCCTATCATCTATATATCAAACCAATACCTTTAATCTATCATCTTATCATCTACTTTTCAACACTAAAATTTTATATTTGTCGTTTAAACATTTAGTCAAGGAATAACAAAACTATATGCAAAGGTATTTATATATATTATGGTTGATAATTATAAGTCAAGCTCTCAATGCTCAAAGAGGAGGTGAAAGCATTTATAATTTCCTTAACCTAACCAATTCTGCCAGAGTTGCTGCTCTTGGAGGCACAAATATATCTATTACAGATAACGATATTAATATGGCCTATCACAACCCGGCTTTGTTACAAAATGAAATGGACAAAGCAATGGTTTTGAATTATGTTCCTTATATGACAGGGATTAATTATGGCTATGTAGGTATTGCCAAACACTTTGAAAAAGTAGGTACTTTTAGTTTTGGGATTCATAATATTAACTATGGCGATTTTATACGCACCAATGACATTGGTGATGAAGAAGGAATAGCTACTGCTGCAGAGTACTCATTTAATTTGACATATGCTCGCAAATTATCGCCAACATTATCAATGGGTTTAACTGCTAAACCTATTTATTCTAAACTGGATGTATATAACTCGTTTGGATTAGCTGCAGATTTCGGTATTCATTATTATAAACCTGAAAAAAACTTTTCTTTTGCCATTGTATTAAAGAATGTAGGTTCGCAAATATCATCTTATAACGATGTTCAAGAAGATATGCCTTCTGATTTACAGATTGGATTTACCAAAAAACTTGCACACGCTCCATTTCGTTTCTCAGTAACAGCTCAACATTTACTTGAATGGGATTTAACTTATACTCCTTATGATCCTGAGAATCGCGGTGGATCTGGACTAGGAAGAGAATCAGATGATTCTGGTTCGGGAGATAATTTTATGCGTCACATGGTTTTTGGATTGGAGTTTATGCCATCGAAGAATTTCCACATAGATTTTGGATATAACCACCGCCGTAGAAAAGAACTAGCGTACAGCGAACGAATGTCAACTGCAGGTTTTTCATGGGGATTTGGGTTTAGGGTATATAAATTCTTGTTTTCTTATGGATCTGCCCGTTATCACCTAGGAGGATCATCTAATCACTTTTCTTTATCCACTAACCTTTCAAAATTTAAATAACTCGCATTATTTGTAAAATTTACTTGTGTCTATTTTATTTATCTAAAAGTTTGATACAAATAGTTCTTGGCATCAAGGTAACTTGCTTTAATAGGAGATTTCCAATTTAATCTAATCTTGTTTTTATTTACATAATACCCATCGTAGACAATAAAGTATTTCCCATTATATTGCTGAATATCTAAATGATGCATTCCACCCGAAAACTCATCTATTTTTTTATTAGCTTTTAAAAAAAACTTATTTGACAATTCAAACTTGTAATCTCCACTTTTATCGAAACTTATTTTATATAAGGATAGTCCATAGCCATACCCATGAGTGCTATTTTGTATTGGTATGGTAATATTGTTTTCTTCGTTAACAAAAATTCGTCCTCCCGGTCTTGCTTCAGATCCACATTTTACAATATCCTTATGTTTTTCCCACTTTCCAAAAAGTGAATCGCTTTGATATATAAATAGGTTAAAATTATCATCAGAAGCAACTAAGAAATTAAGTGAGTCTGATAAATAAATACTTGGATCTTTTAATCTAACGTTCTTAATTATTGTATCACAAACCCTCCAATCGTAAGGAAAATTATGTGCTTTATAAAGTAAAACATTGTTGGCATTTTTTGTTTCAGGAAGCATAAAGCACTTGTTCTGGTGCTTAAAAACCTGAGGATAAGACAAATGAAAATTCTCATCCAGAATTACTCTATCAAAATCAAAATCAACCCCATTAGTTGACTTCATCACAGCAATGTCGGCTCCATTTTTTTTCAATTGAAATTCGACAAAAAGATATATAGTATCGTTCTCAGTAATAAAAAATGGATCTGCCAGAATAGCTTTACTATCGTTTATATTAGCAAATCTTTTAATAGAGAAAATATTTCCTTGGTTAGAATCTATTTTTAAAGGTATACTATCATAAATATTATACCCAATTGACCATCCTCCTTTTACTGGCAAGAAAAATGGAGTTCTGTTATTGATGACAATTAAACATATAATTATCAGTAACGAGACTGATATTGCAATTTTGATTTTCATTTACATTATCCTTGATTTATATCTGTTATAATCACAGACAAACTCATATCTTGAGCAATAATCAACTTATTAACCGTCAAAATCACCGCAATCCTCCTTTCTAAACTTCTCTGCAGCATTTGTAATATATTTTTTAAGCCAACACGAAGCTGGTAATTTCCCTTGAATGCTTAAATTATATACTTCTTTCCTTGGATTATCACTAAATATTAAAACAAGTTCTTCATTATTATTTCGCACACCATGAATATGTAGTTGATTATTTTTTACCTCTATAGAATTGAAACTATATTCAAAATATCTGTCTTCAGTAGATGGTGGAAGTACATTACTGCAATAATTAAACAAATAAAACTTCTCTTCCTCTTCTTTAATCAAAATTGAATAATATTCACAATAGCACTCAGTAGAAAAATCAATGTAAAATTCATCATTTTCTGCTTTTTCGAGCCCCACTAACTTTACATTAAAAAGTTCTTTAAATGTATTTTGCTTATCTGTTTTCTCCGCCTTCTTTTGCTTAACATCTTTAATTATCTGAGCTGATTGATTTATTATTGTTTGCTCATTTTTATAAACAATCAACCTGGCAGGAGGAGAATCTCTTGAACCTAAAACTATTATAGAGCATTGGTATGTATATATTCCATTCTTAAATTTATAACTATTATTACCTCCAGTTCCCTCTCTTATATACTCCCCATTTTTTAATATCAAATCAGGCTTTTCACTCATCGAAGAATTTATTGACCAAGAAGCATATCTATAGTTTCCATTATCTAACTCATCAATTCTAACCCTAAACTTATTTGTTTCCATAATTAAAACAGGCTCCTTAAACATATCTGTTTTAATTAAATATTCTCTTTGCACTTCCTCTGCCAGCGATTCATAGTTAACTGCTTTTACAAGACCACTATCATCTAACCAAAGAAGTCCATTTGCAAACATGATCCCTCTCCATCCTACAAGCGACCAATCTTCATTTATATCTGAGTTGATAATTCTATGCTTCAAACTATCATCAAAAATTTCATCATATCTTTCTACAAAGTCTTCCCTATTCTTGATATCTGGTAATGGATGATTCCTTTTAAGAGGATATCTTATTAATGTTTTTAGTTTTGTGATATCATCTGTCTTAATACATTCAATAAATTCACTAATAGCTTCAATCCTCTCTTTTGTTAACTCCTGCGAAAAACAAGTGATTATTGTAAAAGAAAATATTATAAATAAGATCGTTCGTTTCATTCAATTTAAATTAATTGTTAGCAATTACTTTATATCTCTACTTCAGGATTCATCATATCAAAATTCTCCATTTTTCTACGAATCATTATTCTTAACTTTTATTACTTCTGACTTAAAAAAATCATTCAATCTTTTGATACCATATTGTTCAGCAATATTATCGTTAGCCATCATAGTTAAAAAGAATTCAATAGGACCATACGTTTTTGAACTAGTAAATGTTCGCAATAACCAAATGGTAAATCGTCTGATTACGTTAGGTAAATGTGTAATTTTTATTGGTTTATTCCATGCTTTTAGTGCTAATGTTGCTATTTCATTTTGACTTAAAATATCCAGTCCTCCAACTGTTACTTCATTCTCTCTTGTAGTCATCTTATCAATACATACCTTAGCTAAGTCTTCTCCGTCTATTGGATTTAGCTTAAATTCTCCATTCCCAAATAAAAATACGCGCCCTGCTTTAGCCATTTTAAGAAAATCGGCCATATCAGAGAAGAAACCATTAGGACGAATAATTGAATAAGAGATACCCGAGGCTTTTAATTCATCTACAAATTTTTCTTTAGCTTCAAATATTTTTAACTGGCGAAGTTTATCACCATTAATGGCCGAAACAAATTGAAATGATTTCACTCTTTCCTTTTTTGCTTCAGATAAGAGATTTGAGTTACCTTGGTAATCAACATCCATATAAGTTAAACCATCTTTTTGACGCGTAATACCTACTGTAGAAAACACCCAATCAATTCCATTAGTAATTCCATTCAGTGTTTGAGAATTTGTTATTTGTCCAACAAAAAAATCATCCACATTCTCAAAAAAAGACTTTTGCGTTTCCTTACGAATCAATACTCTTACCCAATAATTTCTTTTTTTTAATTCTTTAACAAGATATTTTCCTAAATATCCAGTTGCACCAGCCACTAATACTTTTCTTGCTTCCATGATTCTTTTTTTATTACAAACTTATGGGCAGGAAAATCATTTTCTCTTGATTATCGTCAAGAATTCTTTTTCTTAAAAACTCTGGTTTTAATTCTACTTAGTGTTTCGGGTGATACACCTAAAAATGAGGCAATATACTGTTGTGGTAATCTCTGAAAAAGATCTCTTTGAGTGTTTAGCAATTCAATATATCTTTCTTCTGGAGATTTTGTAACAAACGATTGGATTATTTTTTGGCAGGTTATCAATTCATTTTCAGTAGCTACCCTAGCAAGTAGCTCAAACTTACTCGAAATAGCTAATAGTTTGTCAATTTTAGTTTTTGGTAAAATGTATATTTCACTCCTTTCTATTGCTTGGTAGTTTTCTTTAGCAAGAACATTATAGGTATAGCTTTCTCCTGCACAAATAAACTGACCTTCTGTATAAAAAAATGCTGTTTTATCTACTCCATCAACATTATAAAATAATCTAACACAACCTTTTGTTACAAAATACATTTCATTAGATATTTTACCTGCAGTAAATATTAATTCATTTTTGGTAAATACTCTTTTGGTAAAAGCATTTATTACTATTTCTAACTCATCATCATCAAAATCAGCATAGTTTTTTAAGTAGTTTACTAATTCTCGCATCTTTATAGGTCAAACTTTATAGTTACAATGCCTCTTATTCTAAAATTTGCAATAGGATAAATATTAAGTAAATGCCTCATTAACCTTATATTTCAACAAGTTACCCTTGCATAAGGATAAAATTTAATTCTTTGATTTTTTCCAATTTGAATCAATTATTGATTCACTATGCTTTACATAAAGTATTTGATTCATTGTTATTGCCTACAACTCTCAAATATAGAGAATTTATAAATAGCCATTTACATGATAGTTTATTCAGAACATTAATTTGTTTTCAATTATAATCTTTCTACAAATACCCTGCTTCACTTATCCAATTACAGCCTACATTAACATATAAAAATCCACTTCCAAACAATTACTCCCTTCATTTACAAACTTTTTGAAACATTCAGAAATTAATTTCGTCAAAAACAACATCGGGGACTAGTGCGGTTTATCTGCACAAAAATTGGAAACAGAAATGCTTTTTAATTCAGTTGATTTTGCCATCTTTCTGCCGGTGGTATTTATACTTTATTGGTATGTTACCAATAAAAACCTGCGGTTGCAAAACTTTTTAATTGTTTTGGCAAGCTACTTTTTTTATGGTTGGTGGGATTGGCGATTTTTATCTCTCATTTTATTTAGTACTGCAGTTGATTACTTAGTAGGGCTTAAACTTAAAACAGAAGGCAACAAACTTAAAAGAAAACTATTGCTTTGGACAAGCATTGGTGTTAATCTTGGATTTTTAGGTTTCTTTAAATACTATAATTTCTTCCTTGATAACTTTGTTTCTGCTTTTCAGTTGTTTGGCAAGGAGATACAAGTAAATTCTTTAAATATTTTACTCCCTGTAGGAATTAGTTTTTACACTTTTCAAACCCTAAGTTATACCATCGACGTTTATAAGCGAAAGAAAGATGCATGTTCCGATTTTTTTGCTTTCTCGGCATTCGTTAGTTTTTTTCCCCAGTTAGTAGCTGGTCCAATTGAAAGAGAAGCACATTTGTTACCACAATTTACTACAAAACGTGTATTCGACAGCTCAAAAGCTTTAAATGGCTTAAAACAAATACTTTGGGGCTTATTTAAAAAAATGGTAATTGCTGATAATTGTGCTGAAATTGCCAATCAGGTTTTTAATAATTCTGCCAATATGAATGGTAGTGCCTTGGTACTAGGTGCTGTATTCTTTGCTTTTCAAATTTACGGAGATTTTTCAGGATATTCGGATATTGCTATTGGAACAGCCAAATTATTTGGTTTTGACTTGATACGTAATTTTGCTTATCCGTATTTTTCACGCGATGTGGCTGAATTTTGGAGGCGTTGGCATATATCCCTTTCTACATGGTTTAGAGACTATTTATACATTCCCTTGGGAGGAAGCACTGGCAATACCTCCACAAAACTAAGAAATGTATTTATCATTTTTTTAGTAAGCGGCTTTTGGCATGGAGCTAACTGGACTTTTTTAGCGTGGGGTGCAATAAATGCAATTTATTTTATACCTCTGCTTTTATCAGGCAACAATAGAAAGCATTTAAATGTTGTTACCCAAGGAAAAAACTTGCCTTCGCTAAAGGAAATCCTTTTAATGGTTTCAACTTTCAGTTTAATAACTTTCTCATGGATCTTCTTTAGAGCTGAAAGTATGAACCATGCATTTAGCTATATCAATGGTATACTATCTCCCTCTTTGTTCGAAACACCAAGCATTAGTTTAGGAATAAACTTATTATACACCATTGCTTTTTTAGTTGTATTTCTGATAATTGAGTGGAAAGGTCGTGAATGCGATTATGCATTGGATAATGTTTTCTATATAAAGAAAAGGGCATTTAGATACACTTTTTATTATGCTCTAATATTTGCCATTTTTTGGTTTGGCGGAAGCACTCAGCAGTTTATCTACTTTCAATTCTAAAATTTTATTCATGAGAGACTTCTACAAAAAGATATTTATATTTAGCATTCCCTTATTTATATTAATCCCACTGGCATTTGGATTTATATATCTTACTTCGCATAAAGTTGAAAACTATAAAATATCACCCAATATTTCAGATGTTTTTATTGGCGATTCACATATTGAACAAGCTGTAATCGACAGTTTACTTAATAACACTAAAAGTTTTAGTCTAAGATCAGAGTCTTTTTATTTCTCATACTATAAACTTCAGTTGTTACTTCGATCTAATTCTAATATTAAAAGAGTATATCTGGGTTTTAGTTATCATAGCTTATCAAGTTGCTACGATCAATTTATTAATGGCGATTTTTCATATTTTGTTGCTCCAAAATATTTTTACACCCTGCCTTTTAAAGAAAAAACGAAACTATTAAACTGGAATTTATCCCATTTTTCGCAAACAGTTAGAAGTATTGTAACCACAGGAATAAGTGTAAATTTATCTAACCGTTACAACATATTTTGGGGAGGATATGATAAAGACCTAAGCAGTTTTTGCGCTTTGGAAAAATCTATGAACGAAAGGTTAAATTTCCAGTATTACAACGAAAATGGATTAAGACCTTATTCCGAAATAAACCTTACTTATCTGGATAAAATGATTGACTTGTGTGCAAAATATAATGTAAAACTATATACTATTGACACACCTTTACACCCACAATATTTTGCTCAAATTCCTGATGCTTACATAAAAAAATATAATGAAATTATAGCAGAACGTAATTTTGAAGTAATTGATTTTAAACATCTTTTAACCGACGATTACTATTTCATGGCTGATGGAGATCACTTAACAGAAAAAGGTGCTATTATTATAACCCAACAATTAAATAAACTAATGAAGGAACATATTAAGAAAGAAATGTGATAACTATTTCACAGTATGATAGAAGTATAAAGAAAACTTTTGTGTTATATCTTTAATTTATATCTGAGTTTAGAATAAATAAACATTTGAATAATCCAAACTATCACTAAAAGATATAATAAACCAAATATATCAATAATGATGAATTACCTATAAAATCTGATATTTATACTTATTAGTTTATTCTTTATTACATATTTCATTTTTACACTTTTGTTATTATTTCTTACTTCAAACTGATAATTCAAACAATCATCGTATTTTTACCAGCTCAAATATTTTAAAATGACAAATAAAAAATCCAAGCTGGTTATCGCCATTGATGGTTACTCGTCATGTGGAAAAAGCACTGTAGCCAAAGACTTAGCAAAACTTTTAAATATTATCTATATCGATTCTGGTGCCATGTACAGATGTGTTACACTATACGCCCTTGAAAACGATATCATAAAAGGAGGTGCTATTAATCAGGATTTACTGCAGGAAGCTTTAAATAAAATAAACATCTCTTTTAAATTTGATGCAAAAACAAAGATTAATGAAACATATTTGAATGGAAAGCTTGTTGAAAAAGAAATACGTGGGCCAGAAGTAAGCAATTTGGTTAGTATGACTAGTGCTCTTGGATTTGTTCGTAAGAAAATGGTAGAATTACAACAAAAAATGGGCGAAACCGAAAGTATTGTAATGGATGGAAGAGATATTGGAACTGTAGTTTTTCCGCAAGCAAGCTTAAAGGTTTTTATGACTGCTTCTCACCAAATAAGAGCAGAACGGAGATTTAAAGAATATCAAGAGAAAAATGTAAGTATTACACTTGATAAAGTTTTAGAAAATGTAAAACAACGTGATCATATTGACGAAACCCGAGATGAAAGTCCTCTTAAAAAAGCAGAAGATGCAGTTGTATTAGACAATAGTTATTTAAATAAAGAAGAACAACTCAATTTCATTCTTGATAAATTAAAAGAGAGAGAATTAATATAAATAAGTTTAAATTAAACAACAAAGCTTAATCAGAAAGGTAGTCAACACTTCATATCTAAAAAAAACTTAAAAAACACCTATATCTTTCTGCAAATGAAATTTAACTCATAAAAAATGTCATCTTTACACATCGAAATTGATCCTCATTCAGGATTTTGTTTTGGCGTAGTCAAAGCAATTGAAGCAGCTGAAGCAGAACTAAACAATAACGATATACTTTTTTGCTTAGGAGACATTGTTCATAACAATATGGAAATGGAGCGTTTGAAAAAAAAAGGACTCAAATCAATTTCTAGAGATGATTTAACTCAAATAGAAAAACAAAAAGTACTCATACGTGCGCACGGTGAACCACCTGTAACGTATGAAAAAGCAAGTGAAAAAAGTATTTCGGTTATTGATACCACCTGTCCGGTTGTTTTAAAACTGCAACAACGAGTTAAAAAATCGTGGCTGGAGTTAAAGGAAAAAAACGGACAAGTATTAATATATGGCAAATCTGGTCATGCTGAAGTAATTGGACTGTTAGGACAAACCAATAATGAAGCCATAGTTATTGAATCGATAAATGAAGTTGATAATATTGATTTAAACAAAACAACACATCTTTATGCCCAAACAACTAAAAGCATAGATGAATTTAAAAGCATTTCCCGCTATTTTAAAGAGAATATGGAAACGAATATTGAGTTTAAATCATTTGATACTATTTGCAGACAAGTAGCAGGAAGATTACCTAAGCTCATGATTTTTGCCCGTGAGTATGATGTTTTAGTGTTTGTTGGAGGCAAAATGAGCAGCAATGCCAAAATGCTTTACAACAAGTGTTTAGAATCTAACAAACAATCATATTTTGTAAGTGATATTGATGAGTTGAAAAAAGAGTGGTTTTCGGCTCCTGTTAAATCTGTTGGTATCAGCGGAGCTACTTCTACACCTCATTGGTTGATGGAGAAGGTAGCTCGTCAAATAGAAATTATTACGAAAGACAAATAAACTTTTATGGGACAACTAAAAAAAGTAGGAGTTTTAACCTCAGGAGGTGATGCTCCGGGAATGAATGCAGCATTAAGGGCAGTAGTAAGGGCAGCTATCTACAATAAATTAAAAGTAGTAGGTATCAAACAAGGTTATCACGGTTTAATACTAGATAGAATTGAACCAATGACTTCGAAATCTGTAAGTAACATCATTCATCAAGGTGGCACTATCTTAAAGTCGGCACGTAGTGAAGGATTTAGAACTTCTGAAGGTCGCAAAAAAGCATACGAAAATTTAAAAAAGCACGGGGTAGATTGTCTTGTAGTTATAGGTGGAGATGGTACTTTTACGGGAGCTCGTATTTTTGGTCAGGAATATGATATACCTATTGTTGGAATTCCAGGAACCATTGACAATGATTTATTTGGTACAGATTATACTATAGGTTATGATACAGCATTGAATACAGTGGTTGAAGCTGTTGATAAAGTTAGAGATACAGCCAGTGCACACAGTAGATTATTCTTTATAGAGGTGATGGGACGTGACGCCGGATTTATTGCATTGCGAGGTGGTATTGCTTCTGGTGCAGAGGCTATTCTTGTACCAGAAATTGATACTGATTTTAAACAACTGTATTCTTTCCTTGAGAAAGGTATGAACAAGGATAAAAGCAGTAGTATTGTATTAGTAGCTGAAGGTGAAAAAATTAGTGGAGGAGCCATTCAAGTTGCAGAAAAAGTATCGAAAGAATATCCAGAATATGATACAAGAGTAACAATACTGGGACATATTCAACGAGGAGGTACTCCTTCGGCGTTCGACAGGGTAACTGCAAGCCGCATGGGTGTTTCTGCTATTGAGGCATTAATGGATGATCAAAAAAGTATTATGATTGGTTTAGTAAATAAGGAGATTACTCATATCCCATTTAACCAAGCACTAAAAAATAAAAAGAAACTAAACCCTGCTTTGCTCGAACTTACTGAAATATTATCTATATAAAAATAAGCAATAAGGTGTTTCTATAAAAACACAAAAGGAGATCTCGAAAGAAATCTCCTTTTTGTCATTAATATCCTTGCTTGCGTTTATAAACTCCAATAATCTAAATCCGCAATTTTATCTTTAAACACCCCTTTAATATCAACAAACACTGCTTTATCCTTAGTTATACTTTTAAAGTATTCCTCATCTAAATCAATGTATTCTTTATGATTTACAGCTAAAATAACAGCTTCATACTTTTCTTTAATTTCAGGTAATAAAGAATAACCATACTCTTCCTTCAATTCATCCGAATCTGCATATGGATCAACTACATCAACATTAGTACTAAACGAAACTAATTCGTTATATACATCAGCTACTTTTGAGTTACGTATATCACTTACATTCTCCTTAAAAGTTGCTCCCATAATTAAAACCTTAGCACCATTAACATTATGCCCGTTTTTAATTAATTTCTTAATCGTGGTTTCTGCAACATGACTGCCCATTGAATCGTTGATCATCCTACCTCCATCAATAATTTTTGTGTGATAACCTAAAGCATTGGCTTTATAAGTTAAATAGTAAGGATCTACTCCAATACAATGACCTCCAACTAAACCTGGAAAGAACTTAAGAAAATTCCATTTAGTACCAGCAGCTTCAAGAACTTCGTAAGTATTAATATCCATGCGATCAAATATTAACGATAACTCATTCATTAAAGCAATATTAACGTCGCGTTGCGTATTTTCAATAATTTTAGCTGCCTCAGCAACTTTAATCGAACTTGCTTTATGTATTCCCGCTTTAATAATAGACTCATACACATCTGCTATCACCTCCAAAGCTTCATTATCACTTCCCGATACAATTTTTAGTATTTTGGTTAATGTATGCTCCTTATCTCCAGGGTTAATTCTTTCAGGAGAATAACCAACTTTAAAATCAACTCCAAACTTTAAACCTGATTCCTTTTCTAGGATAGGTACGCAATCTTCTTCTGTACAACCAGGATATACGGTTGATTCAAATACAACAACATCTCCTTTCTTTAACGCTTTACCTACAGTTTTAGATGCACTTAAAAGTGGTGTTAAGTTGGGTAAATTATGTTCATCTATTGGTGTTGGAACAGCTACTACATGAAAAGTAGCCTCTTTAACATCATTAATATCACAAGTAAATTCTATATCACAACCTTCAAAATCCTCTTTATCTAATTCTTTACTTGGGTCAATGTTTTGTTTCATTAGGTCAATCCTATCTTGCTTTATATCAAACCCAATTACTTTCATTTTTCTTGCAAATTCAAGGGCTATAGGTAATCCTACATACCCCAATCCAATTACCGATAGTTTGGTTTCTTTGCTTAATAATTTATCTAACATATTAAGAAGGTTTTTTAATAAATTTCAATCCAATTTCTAATTATTTACTAAAGTATACCAATATATTTTGAACACCTCTCAAATTTCTTTGACTTAAGGCAATTTTCATTTGATTTAAATATAATTGATATACTTTTTATTCAAAATCCAAAGTTAGCTCCAAATACAATCATTTTATTGTCATTAAAGTATGGCGTTGGAGAATAAACTTCCGCATCTTTTCCAGATAAATCATATCTTTCTATTTCGGTAAATAAAAATGCATCATTTATTATTTGATACATTACTTTACACTTAACCGAACTTCTTTTAAAACGATTTTCATTCATAAAACTATAACCTTTTCTTTCATCCCCCCACAGGTTTTCAATTTCATCACTCTCTTCCAACATTTTTTGGTTATCTCTTCCTTTGCGGATATAGTTATAAGATAATTGAATATCAAGTCCTCTTAAAGGTTTATACCTTATTGATAAAAAAAGATCATCAGCATTATCCTTAAGATAATGCCCCAACGAATAATGATTACTCTCAAAAGTCAAACTCGGAATAAAATGAGTATAAGTAAAGGGATTAGATCGTGTATATTCTAGTGTAAAACTTGCATTAGGAATTATGTCTGTAATCCTAGTTCCTATTTTAAAACTTATAAAATTAGAATGCTCTTTTTTATCAAAAAAATTAGAAATTGATATTTCATCTATAAAAACACTAGAATACAAGTGTACATTTTTAATTTGTCGACTGCTTATATCAAAAAACATTTGCGTATTATGCCCTGCACTATTCCTGGAACCATTATTGGAATGATCAACCGACTTATAAAAAAGAAATGGAATTAAAAACGCTGGATTCAAATCCCCATCACTATAAATAATGCTATTTCCTAATGAAAACTGCAATTGTTGCCAAGGTTGGATAGTAATTACATTAGCTGCAATATACTTATTGCTATAAACTCTCCGAATATCGTTATACAAATTATATGAAGCAGAACTATCTACCACTTCAGATGCCAACCATCCATGAAAATAGTTCAACTCTAACCACTTTATTGGTTTAATATTAAATTTTATTTGAGCAAAACTAGGCGATCTACCAGACAATATGTTTGATCCATTATAATTATTGCCCCAAGTGATATAATCCTTCACAACACCTATGCTTCCTGATTTCCAAGAATATGTAATTCCTCCTCTAGCTTCACTATAATCTTTTTTTTCTGTACCAAGTTTATAAACACCTCCTCTATGTTGTACTAAATGCTCTGGTCCTCCTAGTACTTTGCTTTCGTAATTATCTCGTAAACTTCCATAAAAAGCAATACTTTTTCCAATGTAACCAAAAAATTGAGCACCATTCCATCTGTGATATTCAAAACCATTGGAGTTTGAATATCCTCTACCTCCTGCAATTCCATTTAGTGATAGTTTAAACACAGTGTCTGCATAATAAAAAATATCAAACCGCTTTTTAAATTGATTATCAGATTTCAATTCTTTGTTGAAATCTTTAAGATAGAAGTCAACTTCATTTTTCTGTCTTCGAGATAAAGCTGTATTCTGCTTAGCTAATTGTAAAAAAGTTGCAATTTGCTTACGAGAGTATGGTTTTACAAATGAATTTACTTGTATAATATTTTTATTCGCCAATTCATCTAAAAAATCATACAAAACCTCATTGTCAATACAATATGGTATATTCTGAGATTTACATGGATTAAATATTAAAGTTGTAGAGGTTATAATAAAGATTAAGAACAATTTTCTCATGTCCATTTTGGTTTAAGGGACTTCTTTAAGACTTCCCTATATGTATCCAATAATCTCTCAGATATATATTCAACATCCATATACTTAACTTTATCCCTTCCATTTGTTCTTTTTCCATAGTGCAAAGCAGTATCAAGAGCATTAGCCAATTCTTCGGGATCACCTTCAACAATATAACACCCATCCACATCTTTGGTTATATCTGATACATCTCCAACATCTGTAGAAACAATAGGGAGCGAACAAGCCATAGCTTCTTTAACAACATTTGGTGATCCTTCCCATTTTGAAGTTAGTAACAGAACATCAGCAGCATAATAGTAAAACGGAACTTTATCTATTTCAACATTATTTACTACGGTAAGCTCTACATCATCTGTTTCAAGATGAGAAAAAGCCTCTCTGGCCAATGCAAAATTCTTCTCTTTTCTATCAGGATCTGATACCCAAAGAACATGTGCCGATGAGCTAAATCCAGCTTGACGCCTGGCTATTTCTCTGTCTATTGGTGCAAACCTTGAAAAGTCAATTCCATTGGGTAGAATTTTTGCATCATAGATTCTCAGATTATCGTACATTTTTTGAGACTTGACAATAGTGCAATCCCAAAAAAATCTTGCAAAAAACCTAGTTATCCAAGAAGCAGTTTTCTCTAATCGATAATCTGATCCCATTAAGGATACAATTAATGGCTTTTTACCAGCAAAAGCACATGTAAAACCTGAATAACCAAATTGGGCATGAATGATATCAAAGTTTTGGGTTTTTATAAACTTACGTAATTTCCCTATGTGCTTTATATATGCGGACAAACCCTTTCCGGTTATATCATAATATTCTACCGAGGCACCAGTTTTTTGTAAAGAGTTTCCTTGGGTTGTAACCAAGTGCGTACGGGCAAATATCCCTTGACTACTATATACAAAAAGTATTCTAAGCTTGTTAAAATCCACTGCCTGTTAATTAGAAATTTTTAATAAAACTCGTAATAAGATAACACTATTATTTTATTTAACATTGAACTACTTCCCTTGAAATTAAAACAAAAGAAGAACTAATATTAAATAACTGTTGATTCTCTGCTTTAGGATTAAAATACAAATAAAGTAAAACTTGAAACTTAAAAAAACTCATTTCGTACGAAATTAAGTAAAAAAATATATTTTAAACATAATACTATTGATACTTATGAGAAAACTTATATTTGTATTATTTTCATTAACACTTAGTTTGATTGGATATTCGCAAAAGGAATCTGTTCAAAAAGAAGATGTTTTTAAGAATGCTAACCAATTGATTATTGATGCCGATTTTTGTGCGGTTAACATACAAGGTTCGAACTCCTCCGACATTTCTTTTAAAAGCACTATTAAATCAGAAGAAAATCTTGAAGCATATGATGTGGAAACAAAATTTAACGATGGAGTTTTAAATATTTCGGTAAAAAAACCTGATCAATGGAAATCTCACTGGGGAGAAATTTCGCTAGTAATCCCTCCAAATATTATCGTAGATGCTACAAGTCAATCTGGTAAAATTGAAATAAATAACGCTAAAGGGATAAAATTAAATTTTATATCTAAATCAGGGCATATTAATCTAAAGGCTTCTGACGGTCAAGTCTCTATACAATCTCCTGCAGGAGATTTATCTGTAAATGGTTTTAAAGGAAATATTAAATCCAGAACTAAAAGTGGAGCTGTAAACATATCTGATATAGATGGAACATTCGATATTGGTTGCCGCAAAGGTAACATTAACATATCTAATGCTAAAGGTAAATTATTAGTTGATGGAGGCGAGGGAAAACTTGATGTTGAAAATATTGAAGGTGACATTTCCTTAAAATCATCAAGTGGTGATGCTTTCTTATCAATTGCGAATGGAAATATATCTTGCAGAACATTTGATGGTGATTTAAAATTATTTAACACAAAAGGTGTGCACCATGTAGAATCCTCTACAGGAAATATTACAGGAACCAGAGTAAGCTTTACTGAATCTTCGTCATTAACTTCTACAGAAGGAAACATAAAAGTACAATTGGAAAGCAAAGAAAACTTGTCTTTCGTGCTAAAATCGGAGAATTCTTATTTAAGAGCAATGGGAAAATCTAAAAAGAAATCGCTTAAAATTGGCAAAGGAGATATTGTAATTACAGGTACAAGTAAAACAGGAAGCCAGGCATATTATTAAGTCTTTGGGGAAAGTTTTTTTTAATCAACCTACTATTACAACCAATTATTAATAAAGACAAGAAACTCTTTCTTAATGAAAAGTCTCTTGTCTTTTTAATTTTACTAACTACCCCCTAGAATTAGAGGTAAACCATCCTTACCTGATCCCACTACTACTACTTTTGCATTAGGAGATTCAGATAACTTAAGTGTAGCATCAATTCCTTTTTGCTTAATAATATTAGGTGTTAAACTGGCATTAATTATTTGGTTATAATTTGCAATCCCTTCAGCTTCAATTCGTCTTCTTTCAGCCTCACTTCTTTCTTTATCCAGCTTAAACTGGTAAGCTAAAGCTTCTTGTTCCTGTTTTAACTTACTTTCAATAGCTGCCTTAATTTGATCAGGAAGTTGAATAGATCGTATCAACAAAGCCCTTAACTCTATATTATTATCCTTAAGCACCATAGAAGTTTCTTCTTCTATCAAATCCTCCACTTCCTTTCTTTTAGTTGAAAATAATTCCTCCGCTGTATATCGTCCAGTAACACTACGAACAACCGAACGAACTTCTGGAATAACTAAAACATTAATATAGTCTTGACCAAACTTTTGATGCAACTGCCCAATACGGTTATATACCGGATTAAATCTAACGGTGATATCCATATTAATAGACATACTATTTTTATCTAGTACATCCATTGTTTCTTCTCTTGTTTGTTCCTTAACCTTATAAATAATAATCTGATTCCAAGGAGCAATAACAGTCAATCCAGCTTCTTTTATATTATCTACATCTAAACCCATAGTGTAAGGTTTAAAAATCACAGCACGTTCTCCTGGTTGAATAATATGGAACATTCTACTTCCAAATATGATAAGAATAATAGCCGCACCTATAAATAATCCTAAGATAATCGGGGATACTTTGTTTTTCATGACAAATTGATATTAGTTTAATACATAAATTTAATTGAATAGTAAAGCTAGAATAAATAATAAATTTATACCAATGTATTAGTGGTGAGATTTAATAATTGTGACATTAATGTATCTAATCAAAAGCTATATATTTGAACTTTATTATTTCTAAAAAATGCATACTCTAAGGGGATATCTTCTAATATTAGCATCTGTTTTATCTTTTGCTATAATGTCAGCTTTGGTTAAAATGATTCCAGAAGTAGATTCTACTATTACTACTTTTACACGTTTTGCTGTTGGTGTTGGAATCCTTAGCATTTTAGCCTTAACTCGAAAAATAAACCTTAGTTTTGTAAATAGTCCTATTCTATTATTAAGAGGTTTTACAGGAGGACTAGCTGTTTTTATGCTGTATTATTCTATTGTTAAATTAGGTGTTGGAAAGGCTACAGTTTATGTATATTCATACCCAGTTTTTGCCACATTATTTAGTGTAATCATTTTTAAAGAAAAAGTGAGGTTAATACAATGGCTATTTGTATTAATGGCATTTGTAGGAATATTTTTATTGTCTGTAAAAGAAGGAGTTGATTTTACTCAGATATCAAAGTATGAATTAATTGCTCTTGGAGGGTCATTACTGTCTGCTGTTTCGGTTATTTTGGTAAAAAAATTACATAGTTCAGATTCGTCATATGCAATCTTTTTTGCTCAAAGCATTGTTGGATTTTGGTTGTTTTTATTTCCGGCTAACGCTTCTACACACAATGGAAATATCAATATTGGAATGATATTAATTGGACTTGGTGTAATTTCTGCAATTGGGCAGTTAGTAATGACTGAAGGTTATAAGTTTGTTCCTGTATCCAGAGGTTCTTCCATGCATATGATGGTTCCTGTGCTCAATATCTTAATTGGGTATTTAGTATTTAATGAATCCTTAACAATAAAAGAGTTAATCGGTGCCGGAATGGTTGTAATGGCTTGCGTTGGAGTTATTGCAACTAAAGGAATTAAATTTAGATTCTTCAAACCATGGTAATAAAAAAAGTTTTTACCTTGATAAATTGTCTCCTTTCCATCGAGAAGACATACTACTTATCTGGCAAAAACCTTTCGTTTCCTGATGTAAATGTAGAATGGTAATTTTAAATCAACTTAAGGTAAAAGTTAAAGAATTAATAAAAACCAAATTAAAGCAAATAGCCTCCAACAAAATATTGAAGGCTAAACAAATATGTTTCTTAATCTATATTTGAGTTTTTTTCCATCTTCCCTTTTTAAAGAGGTATAACGATATTGTAGTCATAATAGCTTCTGCAATAATAATTGAATAAAATACTCCCTGATGATTAAGAGATGTATGTATTGCCATAAAATAAGCTATTGGTATTTCAATCATCCAAAATGCGATTAAATTAATTCGAGTTGGAGTTTTTGTATCACCAGCTCCATTAAACGACTGCACCAAAACCATTCCCAAACCATAAAATATAAAACCAAAACTTACTATCCTAAGGCATTCTGATCCAATAATTACAACTGCAGTCTCTTGAGTAAACATCCTTATAAAGAAGTCAGGTATAATAATAAATATCAAACTTATTATACCTAAAAAAATTACATTAGCTCTGGCAGTAAACCATACCGAACTCTCTGCTCTAGCAGGCTGTTGAGCTCCAAGATTTTGTCCTACTAATGTAGAGGCTGCATTACTCAACCCCCATGATGGTAGTAAAACAAATATGATAATTCGAATAGCAACTGTATACCCGGCTACTGCCTCACTACCAAAAGTGGATATAATTCTAACTAGTCCAACCCAACTAGAAGTAGCAATTAATGATTGAAAGATTCCACCTGACGCAACATTCAACACTTTCCAAATTCTCCTCCAATCTATTCTTAATTTACTTCTAATTAGTTTAACTCTGGCAGATCCTTTGAACAAAATATAAAACTGGTATAAAACAGCAACACCTCTCCCAATATTTGTAGCTAATGCTGCACCTTCTATTCCTAATTTGGGGAATGGACCTAAGCCTAAAATTAAAACTGGATCAAGAATAATATTGAGCCCATTGGCAATAACCAATACTCTTAATGAAATAGCAGCATCTCCGGCACCACGAAATATTGCATTGTTAATAAAAATCAACATAATCACCATATTTCCTGCCAGCATGATCTTAGGGTAACCACTAAAGTGATCAATTAAATATTCAGAGGCTCCCATTAAACCAAGCAATTGTTTCGAAAAAAGAAATCCTGGTATGGCTATTAAAAACGAAACAATAATTCCTGTTACAATGGCTTGCCATGCAACATGAGCTGCTTTTACAGGTCTTTTTTCTCCAATTCTGCGAGAAACCAAGGCTGTTGTTGCCATACTAAGTCCAAAAGCAATAGCATAAACAATTGTAATTACAGATTCTGTAATACCTACAGCAGCAATTGCATCGGGTCCTAACTTGGCTACAAAGTAAATATCAACAATGGCAAAGATTGATTCCATTACCATTTCGAGTACCATAGGAATAGCCAATAAAAAAATAGCTTTACTAAGTTTTATTTTGGTATAATCGGCAGATACACCCATTAGTGCTTGCCACACATTAGAGCAAAAAGAAGAAAATTTTTGCCACAAAAAGTTTTTTTGTTGTTTAGATATTTGAAAATTAGTCATGGTTCTGTCGTTGAAAAATATAACATCGGGAAATACTCGCTTGTTTTACAATTGTAAAAAGATAATTTGGTGTAAACACACGCACAGCTTTTGACATGTTAATGTAATTTCTCATGATAGATAATTTTAAGTGAATAATAAATTGATGAAAATGAATGCAAACATAAGTTTGCCTGAAATCTTAAGATGTAAAATTGAAAACTACCCCTCCTTGTAAAAGTTGGAAGTATTTACCACTTGATAAAACAGAAACGGGGCGTTATGTAATAGACAGTCATCATAATAACACAAAATAAAGGATTTTTTTTCCTTAATGCAAGGGTTGATACTAAAATTAATTTAATAACATAAGTATTCAATATTATGATCATTTTAAAGCAAAACCTCTTACATTCTGATTAATAGACCCACAACTTAAGACATGGAGCTAAATACCATACAGCCCTGATATTGCATTCATTATTACATTCAATTCTTACCATAAACACTTACAATGAGAATCAAATATTTATTATTGTTCAAATAATTAATTAGCTCTCGTTAACTCTAATTTTTAAACACCTTTTTACAAATATTTAACTGTTTTTTTACTTCACTTCCATTCGTCACCTAAATAAATCAACTGCTCAAACATTAACATAAATACAACACTCCCCATGTAACTTTGTGGTCTAATTTGGAGTTATTAAGATTATAGAGAAAAACTTATTGTAATGGTTTAATTAAACATTTATGGTTTAGAATTTGTATTATTTATATCTAATAATTTTTATTAACAACTAAAATTTTATTTACATTATGATTAAAGGAAAAGCAGAAGCTAATCAGATTGAAGACAAAATCATCTCCTTTGTTAGTGAAAAACAACCAGTTCACATTGGCGAAATTTTTAAGAGCTTGAGAATATCTCAGACTAGAGGAATGAATTATGTGATTTCTATGATTAACCAAGGTAAATTGATTTATGCATCAAACAATCAAGTTAACGTATTCTAAAGGATTAAATCTCCAAAGAGGTTTAACCTTAAAAACACACAACTAAACTTCCCTCATATCTAATAATTTTGATGGGAAGTTTTTTTTATGCCCATCACTCAATAAAAAACCTCTTCACCTATATCGGCAAAGAGGTCAAATTATATTACTTCCTCAAGAAATTACTTCTTAATCATCAAGACCAATATATCTTAATACATAGTACAATAGCATTACTAAAGATGACAATGCTGCTACCAAATAAGTATAAGCAGCCCAATTTAAAGCATCCTTAGCCTTTTCATGAACTTGTCCAGTTACAACTCCACTATTACTTAACCAAGCCAACGCTCTTTTTGAAGCATTTATTTCTACTGGTAAAGTTATAAAAGCAAACAAGGTAAACATTGCATAACATGTTATAATTATTTGCAATGCTAATTTATAAGGTAAAATTCCCGGCAATAAAAATGCGCCAAGAAACATTACTAAAAAAATAACATTTAATACACTGGCACTAATATTTTGAATAGGTACCAACGCAGATCTCATTTCAAGTGGTGCGTAACCCTGTGCATGCTGAACTGCATGTCCGCACTCATGTGCTGCAACTGCAGCCGCAGAAACTCCTTGACCTGAATAAACTTCGGGACTCAAATTAACAGTTCTGTTTGTTGGATTATAATGATCTGTTAATTTTCCTGGCACAGAAGTTACATTAACATCGTAAATACCATTATCCCTTAACATTTTTTCTGCTACTTCACGTCCTGTCATACCATATCCCATTGGAATCTTGGAATACTTTCTAAACTTTGATTTCAATCTAGAACTTACTCCCCAACTTACCAACATGAATAAAACGATTATTACTATTAAGCCCATATGCTACAATTTTTAATTTTAAATTATTCTTGTAATTGGATGGTCAAAAACTTTGCCACATAACCAATTTCTATTTTGTAGGAAACTCCACAATAAAAGATGCTCCAAAACCACTGACACTTTCGCAGTGTATACTGCCATTCATGACATCTACATATTTTTTAACGATGTACAAACCTAACCCTGAAGTTGGTACTTCATCGTTATTCATATTTTGAATTTTACTATACTTTTCAAATATCTTTACCTTTTCTTCTTCTGTCAAACCAGGACCTCTATCGTGAACTTCAATTTTTACCTTATCATCACCCAAAATAGTTATTACTTGAATTTGCTCATTTTCTGGAGAATATCTTATTGCATTTGACAACAAATTTTCTATAATCCTCATTAACAAGTTCATATCTAAGTTTACTAAGGTATTATTACCACTAACATTAACATGAACATTTTTATAGATTGAGATTTCTTTTAATCCAGTAATAACTTCATTAATTATAGCATGTAAATCAAACTCTTGTGGTTGGTAGGAATAAAACTCATTCTCTATATTCCTCACCTCTAGAACCTTGTTAACCAACTCATTTTGCTGATTCAAGATTCTTATTAAATTATATAAGAATTGTTTTTGCTCATCGGTACAGTTTGATTGTTGCTTAAAAGTTTGCATTTGACCAATTGCATTATTTAATGGTTCCTGCACTCCTTTTATAAATAAGTTAAACAGTTGATTCTTTTCTAAATTCAGTTCTTCAAGCTGTTTCTTTTGCTTACCTAAAACATCTTTCTCTCCTAAAATGTTTTCATGCTTGTTTTGCAATTTTTTTTGCTCCTGCATTAAAGATTGGTAAGCGGTAGCATTTTCAAATGCAATTGAGGCATAGTTGGCTATATTCTTTAAAAAGTTAAAATGATAGTTTGTGTATGCATTTTTCTTTAAACTTTGTGTTGAAATTACTCCTATAACCTCATGGGTTGATCTTAATGGTATATAAATAACCGATTCTGATTCCGCTCCAGATGGAACTGGACGAATTTCTGAAACATACTGTTTATAATCAACATAAAAATCATTAATGAATATTTCTCTATCATGAGTAAACGAGTAAATGGCCAAACGCTCCTTATCCTCAATTAAATATCTTACAAAAGGTTGTCTTTCACCATTTAGGTAAGCATGGGTAAAGTCGATAGATTTTTCTACAGAATTAAATAATCCTACCGAGAAAATATCTGTGCTCATTACCTTAGACACTGATTGATAAAGTAATTCTGATATCCTATCGTTAGAAAGGTTAGATGTTACTAACTGACCAATACGTGTTAACCTTTCTAAATCTTGATTTGCTGCTTGTAAAGAGTTGGCTTGACTCTCCAGCTGTGTTTTTTGTTTTTTAAGTTCTTCGTTTTGATTTGTTATCTCTGCTTTCTGTTTTTGTATTTCTAACTTTTTACTTGCCAATACAGCTTCTAACTCAAATTTTAGTTTTTGTTCTTTCGCAATTCTTAAACGAATTAACCAGATTAACCCTCCCAAAATAATAACAATACCCAAGAATCTTACCCATGTATATTGATACCAAGCTGGTCTTATTTCAAAAGAATAAGAAGTTCCTTCCTCATTCCATACGCCATCGTTATTACAAGCAATAACTTTAAATGTGTATTTACCAGGCTCAAGTGCTGGATAAAACGCCATATTAAAATCATTCTCTGGTGACCATTCTTGCTCCAAAGGTTCCAATTTCCACCTATACTTAACTTTTTCAGGTGCAGTAAAGTTTAGAGCATCAAATACAAACGCAATATGGTTCTTATTATAAGGTAATCTAAGGTTTAAAGGATTATAAAACCATGGGCTTAATTCATCATATTTAACCTTCAACGAATCGGAATCCCAATTAGGTATTTCAAAATTTAATAATATATCTGTTAAATATACTGGAGGTTCTAAATAATTGGTTCTCTCGGCTTCTGGATTATACATCATAGCCCCTTTGATTGTTCCGAACCACAACCTTCCTTGCCTGTCTATATAATTACTCCCTCCATTATTTTCAATACCAGTAAAGCCATCATCTTTATCAAAGTTTTGAATTGATACAATTTCTCCTGCCTGATCAAGTGTAACTTTATCTACTCCATTTTGCGTTCCAGCCCAAATATTACCTTCCGCATCAGCAATTACAGAATAAATGTTATCTGACCTAATTCCTTCAGAAGAATCATAATATGTAAAATTTTCTCCGTCAAATCTATTTAATCCTCCTGTAAATGTAGCAAACCAAATATTTCCTGCCTTATCTTCAGCAGCTTGCAAAACCCAAGCTGAATTCAAGTTTTTATTATCATCGTAATGTATAAATGTTTGACGATCGTATTTATATACTCCCTTTGTTGTCGAAATCCAAATGTTTCGCTTCGAATCGATAAACAAACTTGAGATATAGTTGGATTTTAATCCTGAATTACTTGATTTATACCACTTATTTTCATCCCCTGGTACATATTTTAATAATCCTCCTCCGTAAATTGCCATCCAAATAGTATCGGCATGTTGTATTAAATCATTAACAGGTTTTGACTGCTCTAAACCGTACTTTTCGCTACTTGGAATAATTTTTTTACCATTATATTCGAATAAACCCGAAACTGTAGCAATAAGAAGATTACCATTTTTTAATTCAATTACTTTACGAGCTTTCGTTAACTTTACTCCCTCTGAAGGTTCTATTATCCTAATTTTGTTTCCATCATAAACTGAAATTGAATTATTATCATACCCAAAATAAATATCACCTTTACTATCCTGAAAAATTGTCCGAATAATATCTCCTCCAATTCCACTCTCTTTACTAAAAGATACAAACCTATCTCCTCCATACTTAAAAAGCCCTCCTCCGCTTGTACCAATCCAGACATTACCTTCTCTATCTTCGCCAAAACAAGTAACTAACGAAGTATTAAGTCCACTGTTTTTACCAAAAACCTTTATTTCATCGTTTTTTATCCAACCTACTTCTCCTGTAGCCAAAGCAATCCACACACTTCCATTTCTATCTTCGTAAACCCTAAAAACCATTTCTAACGATATACTTTTAGGCCAATCAATTTTTGTTATTGAGCCATCAAATCCAAGCTTTAGAAGCTCCTGATTTTCTTTTTGCATGCTAAAAGCAAGTGTCCAAATATTTCTATATTTATCTTGTAATAAAGGAAGCAACATATAATCCTCAAGACCATATTGCTCATATAATCCAGATTTACTTACCTTATCATCTTCAACTTCGTATACACCTCCACTTGTTGCTATCATTATTTTTTTAGCCCCCGAACGCATTGAAAAGAATATTTTATTCTCTCTGAATATATGTGGATGTTTATCTGAAAAGTTTATAACTGAATCTTCTGATATTTTATAAATTGTTCTTTTCCCGGAAACTTCTCTGGCAATTGTCCAAATAGTACCATCAATTGTTTCTAAAAATTGCATCCGACCTTGAAAAAGAGCTGTATCAGATTTAATGTAATGAATAAAATCACTCCCATCATATTTAGTTATTCCCTTAGGTGAACCAATCCATAAATCATAATTATTGTCGCTATGCAAACCCATTATCAAATCCCCAAGCAACCCGTCTTTTTTAGTAAAAATTTCAAAGCCCCTTCCATTAAAACGACATAAACCTCCTCCATTAGTTCCAAGCCATAAATAACCAAATCTGTCTTCAACAATATCATACACTTCAGATTGAGGTAATCCTTCTTCTAATGAATATTGACGAAAAAAGTGATGTTGTCCACTTAGGTAAAGCGGAAAAATTAAAATAAAAACTATATGAATTAAACTTAACTTCATATTACGAAATATTTACTCACTCAAACCTTCATATCACATTTCATTAAACATTTTTATTAAATGCTTGGATGAATAGCAATATTAAATCACTTTATATCTTTTTATTAAAATTAAAGTGAACTTTAAATACTCTTTTTAAAGAAAATCTAAAAAAGGTTTAAACAGAAGACAAAGAAATGAATTAAAACCGGAAATAAATAAAAGGTTTTAAATCCATTAGACTAAATTGGTAAATTATTATACCAAAAACAACTATAAGTAACATTTTTATAACAATATTAACCCTAATAAGGTTTAGTCTAATTAGTCTTTCTAATTCGGAAGGCAACCAATGTATCATATATCCAATTAGCATTAGAAATAATATATCAGCATATGATTTAAAAAGTTCAGCAAAATCGTAAATTGAAAATGCGGTTGTTAACCTAATAAAATATATTTGCAATGTTTCAAGATCAGGTGATCTAAATATTATCCATGTAAGTGTAATAAAATGAAATGTGAACAAAAATCCTATAAACTTAGGCATTCGTACTTTTGATTTTTTCAGGAAGCCAAATATTGCTTTCTCTAATAACAAAGCTAAACCATGAAGTCCTCCCCATATTACAAACAACCAACCCGCACCATGCCACAGTCCTCCCAAAAGCATTGTTATCATCAAATTTATCCCTCTTCGTATAGTTCCTTTTCTATTACCTCCTAACGGGATATATAAATAATCCCTAAGCCATGATGAAAGAGAAATATGCCATCTACGCCAAAAATCGGTTACTGATGTAGCAACGTAAGGTAAATTAAAGTTATCTGGCAATTTAAATCCTAGTATTAAAGCAATACCAATGGCAATATCGGTATAACCTGAAAAATCGCAATATATTTGAAGCGCATAAGCATATGCACCAATAACCAACTCTACTCCACTATACATCATAGGTGCATCAAAAACACGATCTACCATGTTAACTGATAGATAGTCGGAAATAACCATTTTTTTAAATAAGCCACCCAAAATAAGCCAAACAGCCGACCAAAATCTTTTCTCCGACAACACAAATTTTCTGTGTAACTGAGGAATAAATTCCCAAGCTCTCACAATAGGCCCCGCCACTAATTGAGGAAAAAATGACACATAAAAACCAAAATCTAGTATGTTTTTAACAGGTGCTATTCTTTCTCTATATACATCTACAGAATAACTTATAGTTTGAAATGTGAAAAATGAGATTCCAACAGGTAAAAGTATATGAGTTGTATCTAAACCTGTTTTAAACAAAGTATTGGTAAATGTCGAGAAGTAATTAACTATACTTACCTGATAACCTAATATTTGATGTATAAAGTCTGCAAAAAAATAACTGTATTTGAAATAACCCAGCACTCCTAAATTAACGACCAAACTAAGAATAAGAAGAAGCTTACGAATTCCTTTATTATTTGATTTTCCAATTCCCAATCCGATAGAATAATCCACAAAAGTTGAAAATAAAAGAAGAAAAAAGTAATAACCTCCTGCTTTATAATAAAATAGTATACTAGCTAAAAACAAAAAAGCATTGCGTAAAACACTTTTTTTAAATAAGATAGCATTTCCTAAAAGTACTACTCCAAAGAAAAGCCAGAACAAATAATGTGTAAAAACAAATGCGGCGTTGGGATTATATTTTAATATACCAATAAGATGTTCCAATTGTGTTGTTATAAATAATGATTTCTTTTTAAAATTAAAGGTTTTTAATCTGTATACTTAAAATATTTCGTTTTGTTTTGCTACCAACTTATAGTTCTGATAATCACCCATAATTACCTCATAAATCCAATCGGCTACTTTTTTACCTCCAGGTTTGTTAAAGTGAGTATAATCCGACATTGCTAATTTGGGTTCTCCGTTTACCCAATTAATCATTGAACCTTCACCGCCCATTGCTTCAAACAAATCGAAAAAAGCTACACCTGCTTTAAAAGCAGCACGTTTTTGAGCTTCTTTAATTTTAGCAATATGATTATAAGATACTGCCTTACCTTCTGCTAGTTTAGCTACATCTCCAACTCCTACAACCACAATTGGAACATTGGGCATTAATTGCCTTAAAATTTTCAACTGTCGATAATATGTAACGCTATAGAAATTGTAATCGTCAGTAATTGTAGGAACCATATTGGTACCGTATTGTAAAATAACCATACCAATATTCATATACTCCGCCATGGATTTATATAAGAGTGTATCTGTTTTATCAAGTCTGGGAGAAGATTGTCCTCGCATAGAAATATTATCAACCGATACTCCACTTAAGCTATCGAGACTCATTCCTAAAAACAAAGGACTTTTCTCAGACTCAAAGGTAAGTGAGAACTTTCGTGGTGATGACTTAAATGTCCAGTTTATTTCTGTTAGGTTTTCATCAATACTTAAAGAGTCTGTACTAATTAAATCTCTACCCCAATATGCATTTATGGTAAGTGGTTTACCAATATTTTTTAAAAACAACCTGGATTTATAAAACCGTGCTGCGCTAGGTTGAGCCATAGATGATTTTGATATATGAACAGACGATTCTCCAATAGAATCTATCTTACATACTTTGCCCATTATTCCATATTGATTTCCTTTAATTAGCCTAGGATAATTATAAACTACATGTTCACTCCATGCTCCTTTGTTACTAATCCAAACCGAAGGAAATTGTTTTTGCGGATCATATAATGGAACTAATCCCGGCCCTGCACCTTTGAATTTTTTTTGGAACAATTCCCTTAAGTATTTTGTGATTCTATCTCCCTCAATTTGAGAATCTCCCATGTGTAAAATGCGAATTACCTTACCTGAATCATCTGCTGATTCGATTTCACTATAAAAGGAGTATAATGATTTTCTAAACGAAGATGGATACACTAGTTTTCTTTTAAAACTAATTGTATCACGAATAATCTTCTCTTTTTTATATAAAGAATCATTCACCTCAATTGAATCTTTCATCAATTTCTGAACAAGAATTGTGTCTGGAAATTGTTTTGAAACAGTATCCTTAAGAGTTGACTTATCTTTTTGAATAATATGATTAAATGATAACCACCTTAATTTAATACCTGTAGAACCTATATAAATCCCATCTTGAGGTATTAAATAACTCAACATTCCAAAAGCAACTAAAAGTATAATATAGTATAATAATATCTTAGGGGGCTTAAGCATAATCAATTAACCACATACAAACAACATATAATAAAAGTAGAAAAAACCTTTTATAAACTATTAATACCGTAAAAGAAAGATGTTAGTTACATTTTTGTGCGTTACTATCATATTTTATCTTATTGCACAATCACTTTTACGCTGATTATTACTCAATTAAATATCATAAAAGAGTACATCATTAACATACAGTAATTCATCAGTAAAAACCTGATTCACTGAACATTTACCTCAAACAACAACTAAACACACTGGTTCTGTACTAAATGCACTTCCTAATCTACTTAAACAATTCTTTATCTATTTTGTAAAATATAAAGTTATCCTATAAATATTGAAACGTCATTAATCATTTAAATTAAGCAATGAAAAACATGAATGATAAGCTCCACATCATCTATGGAAGTCGCTCAGGAAATTCAAAAGCTGTAGCTATTTACTCTAATGAATATGCTAAATGGCTTGGGTTAAACTCAGAGGTGATTAGCATGGATAATTTTGATTTTAATAACTTCAAATATTTTTCTAATGTTATTGTAATTGTAAGTACACATGGAGAAGGAGAACCTCCTGTTCCTGCCGAAGAATTCCATACATATATAAATGCTGCTGAAGTAGATTTGTCGCATATGAATTATGCTGTACTTGGCTTAGGAGACAGTAGTTACCGTTATTTCTGCAAAACTGGGGAGGACTTTGATTGTCAACTAAAAAATCTTGGGGCAAATAAAATTCAAGAACTTAAAAAGTGTGATATTGATTTTGAAGAACAATCAAAAAAATGGGCAAAATTAACTGTTGATCATTTTGCTAAAAAACTTCCTAAATTAAAAATATCTGAGAGTAAACATTTTTTATCTGAACTAAAGCTAGAAGACAATCAACAATCTAATTCGTATGGAGCTCGTGTTCTAACCAAAAATTACCTGAACGGCAAATCAGCCACTCATCCCACAATGAATATTACCTTATCCTTAGAGGGTTCAGGAATAGATTTTCATCCTGGTGATGTTATTGGTATTTACGCATCAAATGCACGCTTTTTAGTTGATAAACTTTTACGGCAGCTTAATTTTGACCCAGCTTATTCTATAAAAGATGGAGATAAGTTAACCACACTGAAAGAAGCCCTAATTCATAAATATGAACTCACAGTTATTACGCCAATTTTAGTAAAAAACTACGCTCAAATTGCAAATAATAAAGAACTTAAAAACCTAATTGAGCATACAGAAAAGCTTAAGGATTATATAAATAAACGTGATGTGCTTGATTTAATAACAGAATATCCCGGAGATTATGGTGTAGAAGATTTCTTAAATATCTTAAGGAAGCTTAGCCCACGATTATATTCAGCTGCATCGTACCTTCAAAACAAACAAGACAAAGTGGATTTGACTATTAGAAGTGTAGATTACTTGTTTGAAAATAGAAAGCACAAAGGCGTTTGTTCCGATTATGTTTGGACAAGAGTTGACATTGGGGAAGGACTTCCTATTTTTGTGGAATCAAATACTCGTTTTCAATTACCTAAGGAACCAAATCAGGATGTAATTATGATATGCACAGGTACTGGAATAGCTCCTTTTCGTTCCTTTTTACAATATCGCAACATTCAAAAAGCTAATGGTAGAAACTGGCTTTTCTTTGGAGAAAGAAGTAGTAACACCGATTTTTTCTATAAAAATGAAATGCTTGAATATGTAAATACAGGTTTATTAACTAAACTGGACACCGCTTTTTCGCGCGACGATGAAGAAAAACATTATATACAGGAACAATTAATTGAAAATGGTAAAGAAGTTTATAACTGGCTCGAAAATGGTGCTAAAATATACTTATGTGGCAATAAAAATATAATGTCTAATGATGTAAGACAAGCTCTAATAAAAATCGTGAGCACTTATGGTGGTATAAATGAAGATCTTGCAGAACAGAAACTAAAACAAATGCGCAGCAACAAAATTCTTCAGGAGGATATTTATTAATTAAATGCTATATCATAAGATCGTTAGAATTTAAACAAAAGACTGCATTTAAAGCAATATATTATCAATGATTGTAAGGGGATTAAGGAGGAGAAAGTTCCTCCTTTTTTTACGATTCTATTTTTCTTTTCCAGTTTTTATATTAAAACTTCTTTTTTCTGAACTGGTTGCAATTGGTCAAACCAAGTAGCGTTTTCATCGTACTGCATAAAAAATGGTTTAAATGTTTTGCGGTAATCACGGTTACGCACAAATTGCAACATAAAATATTTTTCATCATTAAATGGGCTATCAACCGTTCCTAAAATTTGTACTTTACCAGGTGCAGCTGACATAACGGGTGCTGTAACTGTTTTTGCTAAGCTACCCGCTTGCTTAATTGCTTTTGTATATAAATTATAAACTTCTGCTATTGGCAATTGAAAATATCCATAAGGTCCTGTTTCCCTCTCTACAAACATGTAATATGGAACCATTCCCCATCGTACTTGCTTAGTCCACATTCTTGACCACATATCAGCATCATCATTTATATGACGCAAAATTGGAGCTTGCGTTCGAATTTGAGCCCCTGTTTTTCTTATGTTTTTAATGGCTTTCTCCACTATACCATTGTTCATTTCATTGATATGGTTAAAATGAGCCATTACCGAAAGATGTAATCCGCTATCTACAATTTTCTTAAATAAATCGAGCATTTCCTGTCCTTCTTCATTGTATTCTGGCAGAAAAGTAATGGGCCAATATGTAAGCGATTTAGTTCCAAAACGAATAGTATCCAGATTAGGTAATTTTGCGTCTATAATTTTATCAATGTATTTTGAAATGGTTTTAGGACTCATAATCATTGGATCTCCTCCGGTAAAAAGTAATTCGTGAATATGCTCATTCTGACGAATATATTCTATCACTTCATCAATCTCTTTCATAGAGAATTGTAAATCTAAATCCTTTACAAATTGAGGCCAACGGAAACAGAAGGTACAGTTAGCATGACAAGTTTGTCCCTGGGTTGGAAAAAACAATGCAATGTCCCTGTACTTATGTTGTACTCCGGGAAGTAGCTTTCCGTTTAACTGAGGTACATTACTTGCCTGTTGGGCTGGGTGTGGATTAAGTTGTAGCCTTATGCTATTAACAATGGTCGTAATTTCGTCCTCTGATTTTCCTTGTTCTACAGCTCTTTTTACTTCATTATAATGTTCTTCCGGCAACATATGTCTATTGGGAAAAGTTAGGATATACACCGGATCGGTTTCATATTCTTCCCAATTGATAAGGTAATCTACAACATAATTATTAGTCTTAAATGGAAGAACTTTAGATACTATTTCAATTTCCTTTTTTACTTCCTCAGGCAGGTATTTCATGTATTCGATTGAACGAAAGTTCTTAACATTATAAGTAATGAACTTCATAATTTAATTTAGCATTAAATGATTAATAAAATAAACTGTATTGTAAAATATCATGTATTTAGAGGAATTGATTTAATCTATCCCCATATCAAATACAAATGATTTACAGATATGTTTATTTTACTTATTAATTACCAATGATAAATTATATAACTCAATGATATTTAATCCATTCGAAAAACAGAAGACAATCCTTAAAAGTAATTTTAGATATTAATTAGTATATCCCTTTAGAACCAAATGATGCATATATAATCCCTAAGCTATACGAATTATCCTCTTCAATTTTCGAGTTTATTTAATTCGTTGAAGCAAATAACTTTTCCATTACAGACTTCAACTTCTTCTGTATTTAATGTTGTAGCAGGTTCAAATACCATTAACGACACTTCTTCCTCTGCAACAGGCTTATGTTCTACTCCTTTAGACACAAAAACAAATTTATTTTCAATTAAATTTACAGTTTTATCTCTATACTCCATTTTAAAATTACCCATTAATTACCAGGAAAATTCATCTTCTTAAATTCGTGCTTATGCCAAACATGCATGTTATGCCCATGATGTAAACTGTTTCCTACATTTTCTATTAATCTGTGAAATAATTGGAATTGCAGTAGGATTTGAACATATTAAAGAACCTATCCATATGGCTACCAATATTACTCTCAATGCTTGTTTATATTTATTTGTAATATCTAATTTATTTCAGGTATTAAATCAAACAAAACTATCTTAACTGTTCGTCTAATGGCAATATTATTAACAATAATAAAGATCTTCTTTACTGTTGAAAAACAATCTTATAGTATTATATAAGATTGTTTAATTTTCATCAATATATTCGAGAAAAAAATTAAACAGGTTGAGTTGGATTGATACAGTATTCCTGCATATAAAGTCATAATAATTAAAAAAATTTATTAATCACATCCACTAATTGCATTTTGATATTTGTAGTTTAGTAGTAAAAAGAATAATTTACTTAAGCAGCCGTTATTAAATATTGGATCATCAAATATTCAAAAGGGAAAAGATATTGTAAATATAAATCTAGCGAATAAAGTGGTAGATAGTTCTGATAACATAATGAATAAAAAAAAATACGATGAACACTTTAAATCTATTTTCCACTCATATTACTCTCCATTATGCAACTATGCATTTAAAATAGTTGGTATTTACGAGGTTGCTGAAGATATAGTGCAGAATCTTTTTGTACAAGTATATGAGAAAAATGTTTTAGAAAACATTTCTTATCCAGACAGATACTTGATAAAAAGTGTAAAATTTAGATGCATTGATTACCAGAGAAATAACAGCAAATACAGAGAGGTAGAAATTGAAGAGTTTCTGGATGAACCTTCAGAATCAGTTTCGGACTTAACCGAAGATGAGGTTGAGCCATTGCTACACTATTTTGCTGCCAAATTGCCTGAAAAATGCAGGGAGGTTTTTCTTCTTAGCAGAAAATCAGGAATGACCTATAAAGAAATTTCTGAAGAGCTTAACATCTCAGTAAAAACTGTAGAAGCCCATATGGCAAGAGCTTTACGTCAATTAAAAGAAATACTAAAATCACAAAATTTCCTTTCACTAATCTTTTTTCTTTAATATTTCTCATCTGAGTAAGGGTATGATTATTTTTATTCGACTGTAAAGTAGACAACCAAAAATTCTACTTTATGGATGATATATACAACATATTGGCCAAGCATTTTTTTAATGAAACAAATCCAGAAGAGGAAAAACGAATTGATGACTTTAGAGAAAACAATACCTCTGAATATGAAATACTTCGTAAACTTTGGGAAAGAGGAGGTATAAAAATTCACCATTTTAATACAAAAGATGCATGGAAAAAAATTCAGTATAAAACAACTAGAAAGTCAAGTAAAACAATATTCTTCCAAAGCTATATTAGAAGCGTTGCTGCAGTTGTAATATTTTTAATAGTGAGCTCTGTTGTAACTTTAGTCTTAACAGATACCTTTAATTTTTCAGGAACAGAACTTACCAAAAATAAAACAGATGAACTAATAAAAATCGATTTAGCAGATGGTAGTTTTGTATGGTTAAACAGGAGTGCATCTTTATCGTTTCCCGATGAATTTAAAGGTAAATATAGAGAAGTTAATTTGTCAGGGACAGCTTTCTTTGATATTGCCAAGGATAAAAAACATCCATTTATAATTAATACTACTCATACTAAAGTTACCGTGTTAGGTACTTCTTTTAATGTAAACTCTACAAAAAAAGTAACAGAAGTAACTGTCCAATCTGGTACAGTTGAAGTAATGTCGTTAAGAAACAATGAAAAAGTAATCATAAAGGAAAGTCAATCAGCTATTGTAAAAGATGATTCAATTTTCAGCTTTGAGACAAATAATCCCAATTATCTATCATGGAAAACTGGTATTTTTGAGTTTTATAATACTCCCATTTCACAAGTTGTCAAAGATTTAAATACCTATTACCACAATCAACTTGAAATAAACCAAATGCAAAGTTATGATTGCAACTTAACTGCAAAATTTGATAATGCCAGGTTAGAAGACATTATTGAATTACTTGAAACAACTTGCAACTTATCAATAGAGAAAGAAAACAAAGTATATAAAATCAAATAAATATGAGACCTACTATTTTAATTACTTTAATATTACTTGTGTCAAATCTTTCTTTAGCACAAGAAAACATTCTAAAAAAGAGAGTAACTATATCTTTTAAGAATGTTGAATTAAAAGATGCCCTTGCTAAGCTTCAAAAAAAGTCAGGAGTTTCAATTGCTTTCAACAACAAGATAACGAGCATGAAAACGAAGACAACTGGAACTTTTCAAGAAAAAACATTAGAATATATATTACACTCCATATTAAGAGACAAATCTCTTGGTTACAAAATAATAGGAGGTCAAATAGCTATTTTTGAAAAAAAAAGTGAAGTTGATATCCCTCAAAATAAAAATAGCTCAATTAGAGGAGTTGTTATTGATGAGCAAACAAAAAGTCCTTTATCATTTATTAATGTGATTATTGTTGGAACAAATATTGGATCAATGACTGATGATAAGGGAGTCTTCGAAATTGAGAATCTCCCTTCAGGCAATTACAGCCTTAAATTTTCTGCAATTGGATATTCGCAGGTAGATGTTGATAAAGTAGAATTAAAAGAAAACCAGAACCTAAACTTAGGTACAATAGCATTGCAAACAGGAGCAACAAAGCTGAGCGAAATAACAGTAAGTCCTGGTTCATTCTCTGTAATGGGAACTAAAAAAATCGAAAAACAAACCCTGACTGAAAAAGATCTCAAAAACATGTCTTGGGCCGAAGATATTACAAGAGCTGTAACACGATTACCCGGAGTTGCCTCCAATGATTTTTCTTCAAAGTTTACCGTTCGTGGGGGAGAATCAGATGAAGTATTAATGGTATTGGATGGGATGGAACTTTATGAACCTTTTCATCAAAGAGATTTTGTAGGCGGTTTATTTAGTATTGTTGATATTGAAACAATACGTTCGGTAGATTTACTTACTGGTGGATTTGGAGCCGAATTTGGACAAAGACAAAGCGGTGTTTTTCAGATGAAAACCAAAGCCATAGCCGATAATCAAAACCATTCGTCAGTTGGTTTTAGTGTGATGAATGCCAGAGTTTACACAGATGGTAATTTTGCCAAAAACAAAGGAAAGTATATGGTTTCAGCTAGAAGAGGAGTTATTGATATGGCATTAAAAGTTGCAGGTTTTGACGAAACCGTACCTACGTATTATGATGCCCTAACAAAAGTCGAATATAAACTTAATGACAAAAATTTCCTTTCATTACATAACCTGTATGCGGGAGATAAAACAGAGGTAAATGATATTAAACCAGACAACTACGATAAACACAGAACTAAATATACCAATAACTATACATGGTTAACCTTAAAATCATACATAAATAAAGATTTATTTACCAGAACCTTATTGTATACTGGTTACATTTCTCATGATAGAAACGGACTTTTTCATAAAAGAGATTTTGCAGATAAAGGAGATTTCACTTTAACCGATAAAAGACAATATTGGTATGGGGGACTAAAACAAGATTGGACCTGGGATATCTCAACCAAACATGCATTGAAAACAGGCTTTGACGTCCGTGGTCTAAATGCTGATTATGATTATATACACTCCATAAGAGAAGTTAGGATAAATCAAAACGAGGAACCTTATATATTTGAACGAAACATCGATGTAAAAACTAAACCTTCTGGAACTTTGTTTAATGCTTATGTTTCAGGGAAAACACTATTAACCCAAAAGTTAATTGCTGAATTGGGAATTAGGTATGATAAAGCCACATATGCTAACGATGATTTATTTAGCCCAAGAATTGGACTAACCTATTCTATTTCTAAAATTACTTTTTTACGAGCAGCGTATGGTCATTACTATCAATCGCAATTTATTAATAATTTGGATGTTAATCATAATGCAACAAAATTTAACAAAGCTGAACTATCTAAACATTACGTAATTGGATTTGAGCATCAATTTAAAAATCAGGTAAATTTTAGATTTGAGGGATATTACAAAGACATATCACGTATAAGTCCAATGTATGAGAATTTAAGAGATCCTTGGGAAACATTTCCTGAATCACGAAATGATGTAATAAAACTAAATTTAGAAAATGCAGTTTCAATGGGAGTTGAGTTTTTTCTCAAATACGATCAAGGTAAAAAACTATCATGGTGGTTTAGTTATGCGCTTGCAAAAGCAGAAGATAATATGAAAGATGTAGAGTTTGACGGAATTTTTCAGAAACAAACCGGTAAACTTCTAAAGCCATTTAATCAAACTCATACCATTTATGCTGATGCCAATTACAGATTTAATAAAAAATGGCATGTTAATTTATCTTGGCAATTTTATCATGGAATGCCTTTAACCAAGTATGAGTATGCATGGCAAAGGTTGCCCGCAGATAACGAACTTGGGCAGGAAACAGCAGAAATATTTCCTGATGGAGATTTACATTTTTATCCCAAACATCTTTTATACAGGGGGGATAAATACCCAGCCTATCATAAAGCTGATGTAAGAGTAAATAGAGTTTTCCAGATGAAAAAAAGTAAAATAACTGCTTTTTTTCATCTAATTAATTTATACAACCACTTCAATTTAAGAAAGTTTGATCTTGGAGCAACAGGAGGTGATGAATTACCAGTACCCGATGGACAGGGAGGATATAAAATATCTGAAGATCATACTTCATGGTTTGGTATTACACCTATTTTTGGAATGAGTTGGGAATTTTAATCTTGACTCATAACTATCTTCAATACTTTAAATGAGATAACATTTTGTTTATTTCAAAGTAAAAAACTAATTACAATAGCTTTTAATTTAAATGACTTAATATTCAAATAACCAACATTCACCACTACACAGCTTAGTTCAAATTCAAGCTCTTATTAAATCCTATACTAACTTACTAATACAGAGGACAAAAGAAGAATAGTAATGATTATAATAGTGGTTAATGATATTCCAATTGGAAACCAAACAGGAGCATACCAAGGACGAGGTATTAAAAATAGAACGTCCATTGCGGTAAAGTTAGGTGGCCATTTAATTGTAAGGTAAAGTGAGAGGTAATAAAATAAATCCCAAAAGGCAAACGTCCAAAGAAAGATAATCACTGTGTCTAACCAGGATTTTCCTACTAGTAACGATAGAGTTACAAGCATAATAATTGTAGCTATTTCCCTGGTTTTCTCAATATCAATGTATCTTTTAGGTATTTTCTTGAGAGTTTCTTTATTCGACTCTGAATCAATTATACCAAGTGCTTTGCGTAGATAAACCACTGTTACTCCTTCTAAGTGAGCCATGCTTATACCGAAAAGTGCTAATATTAGAAACTTCTCCATAATTATGTACATTTATTTTAGGTTAACCTAAACTACAAAACAATGATTAGCTCAATTTATAGAATTTTATTGCTAATTCATAAGTTCTAGTACATCAATTATTAGCTTTTGTAGTTAAATTGAAAAAGCCCAATTTTACTTGGGCTTTCTACGTTTGGGAATCTAATATATTGGGAATCTAAATACCCCAATTTAACTTATTACTAAGATAACTTTGGGCTATTTCTGCTGTACTATTAATGTTTTTAGGTCCTTCTCCTCCTAAAAGGGGATCAATAACCATTCTTAATGGTCTTTCTCCATGTGGCATTTCAATTATATTGCAAATTGCATCAGGAACAGGCTGAGGGTGAGGTAAAAAATCTTTGTCATCACCGGGCTTTCCCCAAACCTCATCTGGTTTATTCTCCAAATCACCATAAGCTGCCAACCTTTCCTTATCTGCAGGACCAGTCTGCACTGACTCAAAGTTGGTTTTAAATCCACCTGGTTCTAGTATTACTACATCAATTCCAAGTTTTTTAAGTTCGTAATGATAGCTCTCGCTCAACCCTTCCACTGCAAATTTAGTTGCAGTATAGATACCTGAATAAGGAAAAACGATACGTCCCTGGATGCTCGAAAAATTAATGATTAAACCTTTATTTCTTTTCCTCATTTGAGGTAAAACAGACCTAATCATTCTTTGAACTCCAAATACGTTAACATCAAACATCTTTTTCATCTGTTCTTCAGGAAATGCTTCGGTCCATCCAGTACCTCCAATTCCTGCATTATTAATCAAAACATCTATGTTATCCGTTATTACAAATGCTTCTTTAATTGCTTTATCAATCGATTTTTGATTTGTGACATCCAGTTCCAGAATAATTAATTCTCCATTTGTAGTTTTTGCAAACTTCTTTATATCTGCAACTGTTGAAGCACTAAAGGTTTCCGTACCAATCATGGTGGCAATTACAGTATAACCCTTTTGCAAAAGTGTTTCTGTAGTTAAACGACCAAAACCACTGCTACTACCAGTTATTAATATTGTTTTACTCATTATTAATCGTCTATTTCCTGATATTCAAAATATTCAAAATCGGCATGCAATTTTCTACCTGACAAATCCTGACAACACATACCAACAAAAGCTCCTGTAAATGCAGCTCTATATCTTACATTCTCATCACGCACATACTCATCCGAAAGTATACTACCATCTAAAACAGGTCCAATTTTATTCCAATTGTCTTGTTCTGTTGCATAATAAAATTGAAGCTCAGCACCATTATAATCAACTTTTAACCAAACCTTTTTTGCACCTGTTATGTCAATTGGCTCTTCAGCAGGCTCGCTAGGTTCATATTTATCAACTGCATAAATTCCAAGCATCTTTCTTTTACCATCATCATTACCATATACATTTAAGTAGTAATAATGATAAGTGTTATAGTAACAAACCAGTCCAGCCATTTGCTGATACGACGATGGATCAAACTCAACACAGGTTTCTGTAATGGTATGCATTGCTTGTACTCGTCTGGCGATTAAACTTTGCCTGAATTTAGAACTTAACGACTCCCTTCCATAAAGACGCAAATAGCCTGAACGATCAGTTTGATTCACCCAGTCTTTTGTCATAGGGACTCTAAGCGACTGAAAATTGATATCTATTTCTTCTCCTTCAAAATTATTTCTTGACGGAGCCTTCTCAAACTCATGTATTGGTAGTTCTGGTCCCTCAACTTCTTCCCGTGGTTCATTACCACCCGAAGCTAAGTAAAGCCAATCGTCATCTCTCCATTCAAATTTCTCAATGGCTGTTTCTCTTCCTGTAATGCAACGACCTCTTTTTGTTAATGGTCTACCACAAAGGAAAACTCCATAAATATCTCCATTAGGAGTTTCAACAAAATCACCATGTCCGGTTCTCTGAAGATATAAGTCAGGATTATTAGCTGCAGTTATAATAGGATTTTGTGGATGCACTTCATAAGGTCCGGTTAGATTTTTCGAACGTGCCAAAGTCATAGCATGTCCAAACTCAGTACCACCTTCAGCTGTTAATAAGTAATAATAACCATTTCGCTTATAAATATGAGGAGCTTCTGTTCTTCCTAATTCCGTTCCTGGAAAAATATGATATATTTCTCCAACTACTTTTTCTAATTGCGGATCATATTCCTGAAGCACAATTCCTCCAAAGAACTTATTCTTACGATGATCAACAATCATATTTACTAAATATATTTTACCATCGTCATCATGAAATAAGGATGAATCAAATCCGCTTGAATTCAAATAAATAGGATCAGACCATTCACCAAGAATATCATCAGCAGTAACCAAGTAATTAGGGGTATCTTTCCATACGGCGCCATCAAAACTCAATACATTAGTATAAAGCAGATAATATTTTTTTGTTGTTGGATTGTAACTAATACAAGGTGCCCATACTCCTCCTGAATCTGGTACGCCACGCATGTCTAACTGAGATACTCTATTTAATGGTCTGTAAACCAACTCCCAGTTTATTAAGTCTTTTGAATGATGTATTTGATATCCTGGAAACCATTCAAATGTTGATGTTACAATATAATAATCGTCTTTAACTTTTATAATGGATGGATCTGGATTAAAACCTTTTAGTATTGGATTCTTTATTTTCATTATATATTGTTCCTTTTATATTTTTGTATTTTAGTAAGTCTTCTTGCAAACTTTTAACTTTCGACTTCATTACTTTAAACTCACAACTAGTTACTTCCCGCAAACTCTGACTCTTCACCTAATCCTTCTCCTCCCAAACCTAAATATCCACCATCTACAGGTAAATCTGTTCCTGTTATAAAACTTGCCTCATCGCTGCATAAAAAACGAACAGCACTAGCTACTTCTTCAGGAAGACCACATCTTCGTAACATATGATATTTACCCCAAATTATATCGTACTTTTCTCTATCGTAATTAGCAGCTTTATCTACCTCACGTGTCCAAATCCAGCCAGGACTGACTGAGTTAACCCTAATTCCCCACGGTGCTAAGTCGAGTGCCGAACATTTCGTAAGCTGATCTACAGCTCCCTTAGCAGAGTTATATGTCCATCTATTGGGTTGAGCTATATGAGCTGAAATACTGCTAATATTTACAATTGCGCCTGCTCCTGCCTCTTTCATGTGTGGTGCAACCAGTTGGGTCATTAATGCAAATCCCATTGGTCCAACTTTCATTGATTGTAGCCACTGTTCCCTTTTAGCATCAATGCCCGCTGCAACAAATGAAAATGCATTGTTTATGAGTATATCAATACCACCTAACTGCTCCGAAGCATATTCTACTAGAGAAGTACAAAATGTTTCACTTCCCATGTCTCCTTGTAAAAAATTGATTTTTGCCCCCTTGGCTTGCAGTTCTTGTTCAGTTGCCTGTCCTGTAGCTTCATCAATATCAGAAAACACAACCGAACAATCGTATTCAATTAAAGCCTTAACACAAGACAAACCAATTCCTTGGGCTCCACCTGTTACGATAACCCTCTTTTCTTTTAGTCCTTTCATAGAAGTTATTAAAATATAGCTGACTATAACTCCTAAGATTTCAACACTATAACCGTGCACTAAAATAAGGAAAGCCTAATGTATTTTAAAGCTATATTTATCATAAGAACATAAAAATAATACATCAAAAATACATCATGCTATTCATTGGATAGTCTAATCCGAATTATCAAGAAGTGATTTTACAAAAAAACTCATCAATTTTGATACTAAACTCGCGAAATAAAACTTACATTGGATCCACATCTGCTTGTATCACTACAGATCTAAAACCAGGATGAGCAATTACCGTATCAATTGCACTGCGAAGCATTTCTTTTACCTTTAGTAACGAAACTCCACCTTCAATCTTTATCATCAACTTTCTTATGTGCCAGTTTTGTATTTTACTAATTGGTGGTGCTTGAGGACCTACAACACGCTCGTTAAATAAACCTCTTAAATACTCACCAAAATATTCTGATGCCTGATTAACTGTATTTTGACTTTTGTGTTTAACTGTTAGATTAATTAAACGATGAAAAGGTGGATATTTAAATGCTTCTCTTTCCGCTAATTCTGATTGGTAATGATTTTTATAGTTATTATTAATTACATCTAAAATTACCGGATTATCAGGATTAGAAGTTTGTAATACAACAGTTCCTTGCTTATTTTTTCGTCCTGCACGTCCACCAACTTGCGCCATCATTTGGTAACTACGCTCAAAAGCTCTAAAATCTGGATAATTTAGCATGCTATCTGCATTAAGTATTCCAACTACACTTACGTTATCAAAATCTAATCCTTTAGAAATCATCTGAGTACCAATAAGTATATTTACCTCACCTCTTTCGAATCTACCAATTAAAGTTTCGTGCGATTTACGTGTTCGCGAAGTATCCAAATCCATACGTGCTACCCTGGCTTTTGGAAACATAATTTTAATATCTTCCTCAATCTTTTCGGTTCCAAAACCTTTAGTTTGCAAAGCAGGAGAACCACATGCTTTGCATGTTTTAGGAAGATATTGTGAATTACCACAATAATGACAAACCAATTGATTTATATGCTTGTGATAAGTCATACTCACATCACAATAATCGCACTTCGGAACCCATGTGCATTGTCCACACTCTAAATACGGCGAAAATCCCCTACGATTTTGAAAAAGAATAACCTGTTCATCATTCTCAATCGCATTATTCACATGATCCACTAAAGTTGGCGAGAAATGCGATTGCATCCTTTTTTTTCGTTGCTCCTCTCTAACATTAACTGTAATAATATTGGGCATTTTTATGCTTTCGTATCGTTCAAAAAGTTCTACCAATCCATACTTTCCTAATTGTGCATTACGATAAGTTTCAATTGATGGAGTAGCTGTACCTAACAATACTTTTGCTTTATGCAATTGAGCTAATACCATAGCTGCATCACGCGCATGATATCTTGGAGAAGGATCGTATTGCTTATAGCTTGTTTCGTGTTCCTCATCAACAATTATTAAACCTAAATTATCAAAAGGCAAAAATATTGACGACCTCACTCCTATTATAACCTTATAGTTTTCCTTATGCAAAATATCATTCCACACTTCAACTCTTTCTGCATCGCTATATTTCGAATGATAAATGCCTAATTCATTTCCAAAAACTTTCTTTAATCGTGAAGTAATTTGTGTAGTAAGAGCAATCTCAGGTAATAAATACAATACCTGCTTACCCTTATCTATTTGCTCTTTAATTAAATGAATATATATTTCGGTTTTACCACTTGAGGTAACTCCATGCAATAAAACTGCATCCTTATCCTTTAGATACTCCTCAATCTCCTTCTTAGCTTTCAATTGAGGAGGATTAAGTTCAAATAAACTCTGAGTTGATAGTTTGTCTGTTTTTAACCTTGAAATTTCTGCTTCTACCTCTAAAAGAATTCCTTTCTTTATTAATTCGTTAACAATATTAACAGAAGTCCCACTTTTTTCTTTTAATTTACTTTTATCAATGGTTTTGTTAAAATTGTTTTGATTAGCACCCCCAATCATTGTAAAAAAAACCATTAATGTTTCCAGCTGTTTTTTTGCCCTACTTAATTCTGTAAAAACGTTTTGCAATTTTTGCTCTTGATGATATTCGGGCGAAAGCTGAACCAGTTTTTTTGTTTTTGGTTTATATCCATCCTTTAAACGTTCGCAAATAGATAAAGCATTTTTATCCAACAAAGAATTCACTATAGGTAATGAATTCTTTAACTCAGTAATGTTATTTAAATCCTGAATGCTACAAATTTTCTTTTCTGAGAGAAAATCCAATACTAAAGTTTCCTTTGATGTTAATTTTTCTTCCGGAATCCACCCTTCATTATAATGTACCTTAGTTTCACTTTCAAGTTTTAAACCTGAAGGTAAAGCTGCTTTGTAGACTTCTCCTAAAGTACTCATATAATATTGCGCTATCCATTTCCAGAAATTTAGTTGTAGTTCGTTTACAACAGGGGTAACATCCAAAATTGATATGATTTCTTTGGTTTCATAAGCTTCTGGCTTTTGATCATGCAAAGAATACACTACTCCTGAATAATACTTCTTTTTTCCGAAGGGGACAACTACGCGCATTCCAGGCTCTATATTATTTATCCAATCCGACGGGATTTGATATGTAAATAAACGAGGCAAAGGAACAGGTAGAATTATATCAGTATACAAAAACTCCATAACTGCTAAATACAACTACAATTGGATTTATGCAAAGGTATTGATTTTAACTTTTATTGGTAACCTATTTTTATACAGTTTAAATTAAAATTATATGTATATTTATACACAACATACGTATTTTATACATAAATTATTATAGCGCTGTATTTCAATGCCTAACATTTCTACAGATATCAATCAGACTGACTTTTGTCATGTAAAAAACCTCTAAAAAGTCATATTTTAACGTATGTTAAGGGTGATATTTTGGAATATATAATTAAAATATCTATTTTTGCTTCGGTTTCAAAGTAAAAGTGTTGAAAAATTTATAATTACCATCCAACCATAGCAAAAATATTAATGGTTTAATATTCGCATAAGTGAATGATGGTTATGTGGGATTGATAGCAGATGCAGGTGGATCGGATTTTCAGTATTATTCCTTCTTTATTAAATATAGATATGATGCAAAAGAGATTTCCTAAGGCAGTAGGATTGTATGATCCTGCCAACGAGCATGATAACTGTGGGATAGGTTTCGTGGCTAATATCAAGGGGCAAACGTCGCACGATATTGTAAACAGAGGCCTTGAAGTATTAGTTAACATGACCCATAGGGGTGCAGAAAGCTCAGACAACAAATCCGGAGATGGAGCCGGAATTCTTATACAGGTACCGCATGAATTTTGTAATTCATTAGGTTTTGATTTACCGGAACAAGGTAAATATGGTACTGGTTTATTATTCTTACCTGAAGAGAACAGAGAAGCATTGCTTTGTCAAGAGGTATTGAACGCTTGCCTTATTGAAGAAGGCCTTGAGTTAGTTGGATACCGCGATGTACCTGTAGATAGCAGCGTTATTGGTGAGATTGCAAAAAGAACTGAACCCAGAATACGCCAGGTATTTGTAAAAGGTAATTACGAGCAAGATAAATTAGAGCGTAAACTTTACATAGCTCGTAAAGTAACCGAACGAAAGATTAGAGAATCTGAATTAAAAGAAAAAGAATCGTTTTACATTCCTTCATTATCGAGTAAGATATTTATTTACAAAGGAATGTTAACTCCAGAACAAGTTGGATCTTATTTCCTTGACCTTCAGAACCCAAAACTACAAAGTGCCATTTCGTTGGTACACTCAAGATTTAGTACCAATACATTCCCAACATGGGACTTGGCTCAACCTTTCCGAATTTTAGCGCATAATGGTGAAATTAATACCATAAAAGGAAACCGCTTATGGATGCAAGCTCGTGAAGCATTGTTAAAATCCGATTTATTTGGAGAAGATTTAAAAAAGATATTCCCAGTTATAGAACCTGGAAAAAGTGACTCTGCTTCATTAGATAATGTACTTGAATTCCTATTTTTAACTGGAAGGACATTACCTCAAGCATTATCAATGCTTATTCCTGAATCGTGGAACGATAAAAACCCGATTCCTAAAAGCTTAAAAGCATATTATGAGTTCCATTCAACCTTTATGGAACCATGGGATGGACCTGCCTCTATTGTTTTCTCCGATGGTAGATATATTGGAGGTACACTAGATAGAAATGGTTTACGTCCATCACGATATATCATTACGAAAAATGATATGATTATAATGGGATCTGAGGTTGGCGTACAAACCTTTGCTCCTGAAGAAATTAAAGAGAAAGGTAGATTAAAACCTGGTAAATTATTATTGGTTGATACTAAATTAGGTATTATCATCCCAGATCAGGAAATAAAATCACAACTTTCGCAGAGATATCCATTCGAAAACTGGTTAAAAGAAAACCGTATTCGTCTTAATGATATTGAAGTTAAGCAAAGAGTTAAATCCTCGATTGATAATTATAGTAATTATTTAAAAGTATTTGGATACTCAAGAGAAGATATTAAATCATTAATTACCCCAATGGCGCAAACAGGTATGGAGCCAGTTAATTCCATGGGTAATGATGCTCCTATTGCTGCTATGTCGGAAAAGCCACAAAGGCTTTTTAACTACTTCCGTCAATTATTTGCTCAGGTAACTAATCCTCCAATCGATCCAATTCGTGAAGGCTTAGTAATGGCATTAACTAACTATATTGGCTCTGCTTCTAAAAATATTTTAGAATACAGTCCGGCTCACTGTAGGTTAATTAAATTTGAAAGCCCAATTGTTACCAATACCGATTTAGGTAAGATTAAAGACTACAGAAGAGAAGAATTCACTCAGGTAACAATTCCTATGCTATACCCTGTTAATGAAGGTGGAGAAGGAATGAAAAAAGCTATTCAAGAGATGTGCCTGGCTGCAGAAAAAGCTGTAGACGATCAAAAAAACTATATTATTTTATCTGATAGAAATATCGATAAAGATATGGCTCCAGTACCGTCTCTACTTGCTGTATCTGCCATTCACCATCATTTAATAAAAACTCAAAAGCGTATGCAAACCGGTCTGGTTGTTGAAACCGGTGAGGCTCGTGAAGTAATGCATTATGCTTTATTACTTGGTTTTGGTGCCAGTGTTATTAATCCATATTTAAGTTTTGCTGCAATTGACGATTTAGTTAAAAAAGGCGAAATAAATATGGAATATGCAGAGGCTCGTGAAAATTATATTAAAGCCATTGATAAAGGATTACTTAAAATCCTTTCGAAAATGGGTATTTCTACATTAAGAAGTTATCATGGAGCTCAAATTTTTGAAGCAGTAGGTATTTCGCAAGAAATTATTGACAATTACTTTACGGGTACATCTTCTAAAATTGGAGGAGTTGGTTTTGATGAACTTGCTCGCGAAGCTCAATTGTTCCATTGTAAAGCATACCAGGAAAAAGCAAACAGTGACTTATTAAATAGTAACGGTAGCTACGAATACCGTAAATATGGAGAAAAGCACGGTTGGAATCCAGAAACTGTTGGTTTACTTCAATGGTCTACCAGTCAAGGAGATTATGGTAAATTTAAAGAGTTTAGTAAAAGAGTAGACGAGGATAATAAAAACCCTCTTTTCCTACGTGGGCTTTTAAAACTAAAAGACAGACAACCTATTAACATCGAAGAAGTTGAACCTGTAGAAAGCATAACAAAAAGATTTGTTACCGGTGCAATGAGCTATGGTTCAATTTCTAAAGAGGCTCACACAGCACTAGCTATTGCCATGAATGAAGTTGGCGGTAGAAGTAATACTGGTGAAGGTGGAGAAGATGCTGAAAGATTTAAATCAGAAGCCCGAAGCTCTATCAAGCAAATTGCATCAGGTCGTTTTGGAGTAACCAATAATTACCTTGTTAATGCCGATGAACTTCAAATTAAAATTGCACAAGGAGCTAAGCCAGGAGAAGGCGGTCAGTTACCAGGTTTTAAAGTAGATAAGATTATTGCCAAATTAAGAAACTCTACCCCTGGAATTACCCTTATTTCCCCTCCTCCACATCATGATATTTATTCTATTGAGGATTTAGCTCAATTAATATATGACCTTAAGTGTACTAATCCTACCGCTAATGTAAGTGTTAAGTTGGTATCCGAATCAGGTGTGGGAACTATTGCTGCCGGTGTAGCAAAAGCACATGCCGACTTAATAGTTATTTCGGGAACCGAAGGTGGTACAGGAGCTTCTCCAACCAGTTCTATTAAGCATGCAGGTATGCCAGTTGAAATTGGTTTGTCCGAAACTCAACAAACGCTTGTAATGAATAACCTACGTGGTAGGGTAAAATTACAGACTGATGGTCAGTTAAAAACCGGATTGGATGTAGTTAAGATGGCTATTTTAGGAGCAGAAGAATTTGGTTTTGCTACTTCTGCATTAATTACATTAGGTTGTATTATGATGCGTAAGTGTCACTTAAATACATGTCCGGCAGGTATTGCTACTCAAAATCCTGAATTAAGAAAAAGATTCATTGGTAAGTACAAATATGTAGTTAACTACATGAACTTTATTGCTCAGGAAGTAAGAGAATATTTAGCAGAACTTGGCTACAAGTCTCTTAATGACATCATTGGACGCACCGATTTAATGGAGCAAAATCCTGAAGTAGGAAACTGGAAGACCAAGGGAATTGACATGAGCAAACTGCTTTACTTCCCCGAAGAGGCTAAAATTTACCCACTTCATAACACAACTGAGCAAAAACATGGCATTGATGATGTAATGGATTGGCAGTTAATTGACGAAGCGCAACCAGCTCTTTTAAACCAGTCGAAAGTTTGGATTGCCAAAAACATTGGTAATACCGACAGAACTGTTGGAGCTATGCTATCGGGAGAAGTAAGTAAACGATATGGAGAAGAAGGACTTCCTAAAAATACCATTAACTGTAAGTTCAATGGATCGGCCGGACAAAGCTTTGGTGGATTTTTAGCAAAAGGAATTGCATTTAAACTCGAAGGAGACGCTAATGATTACTTAGGTAAAGGTCTTTCTGGTGGTAAAATCATCGTTGTTCCACCAAATGGCTCTTCTTTTAAGCCGGAAGAAAATATAATTATTGGTAATACAGTTCTTTATGGTGCAACCTCTGGTAATGTGTATGTTCGAGGTGTTGCTGGTGAGCGTTTCTGTGTGCGTAATTCCGGAGCTTCTGCTGTTGTTGAAGGCGTTGGCGACCACTGCTGTGAATATATGACAGGAGGCAGAGTGGTTGTAATTGGTAAAACCGGAAGAAACTTTGCCGCTGGCATGAGTGGAGGTATTGCTTATATACTTGACGAAGAAGGTAATTTTGAATATTACTGCAACAAAGGGTTAGTAGAACTTTCTCCTGTTGAAGATGCTGCCGATATTCAAGAACTACAATTCTTGTTAAACAAACATTTGTTGCACACAAACAGCGAAAAGGCTCAAGACATACTTGTAAATTGGAACAAGTACTTGCCAAAGTTTGTTAAAATAATACCATTTGAATACAAAAAGGTAATGCAAGAACAAAAAATCAGAGAACTTGAGCAAAAGCTTAAAGAAACTGAAGATGCACCTTATGTTAACGAATAATTAAAAATTAAGTCTTGAATAAAGAAGGAAGTCCAAAGAAGCGCTGGTACTCATTATGAGTATCGGCATTTTGGACAACTTCTCAAAAAAATATAAAATTATGGGTAATCCAAGAGGTTTTATTGAGGTAGCACGTAAAGAAAGCGGCTACCGTCCCGTAAATGAAAGAATTGACGATTACGGTGAAGTTGAACAAGTGCTCAACGAAACGGATCGAAAACTCCAGGCATCCAGATGTATGGACTGTGGTATTCCTTTTTGTCATTGGGCATGTCCTGTGGGTAGTAAAATACCCGAATGGCAGGATGCTATCTATAAAGGAGACTGGAAATTAGCTAGTAATATTTTACATTCGACCAATAGCTTTCCAGAATTTACTGGAAGAATTTGTCCAAGTCCATGTGAAAAATCATGCGTTTTGGCTATTCATAACGAAGCTGTTACAATTAGAGAAAATGAATGCTCAGTAGTTGAAAGAGCGTTTGCTGAAGGTTATATTGAACCTCGTATTCCTACGGTTAAAACAGGGAAAAAAGTAGCTGTTATTGGTTCCGGTCCAGCTGGTCTTTCTGCAGCAGATGTTTTAAACCAAATGGGACATGATGTTACAGTTTTTGAAAAAGATGAAGCTGTTGGTGGATTGTTGCGTTTTGGTATTCCCGATTTCAAATTAAATAAAAAAGTAATCGATCGTCGTATCGAATTTTTTGAGCAAGAGGGAATTAAGTTTAAAACCAATCAATATGTTGGTTTTGATGTAAAAGGAGAAAAAATACTTCAGGATTTTGATGCAGTAGTGCTGGCCATTGGAGCAATGCAGCCTCGTGACTTACCTGTTGAGGGCAGAGATCTAAAAGGTGTGCATTTTGCCATGGAGTATCTAACTCAACAAAACAGGGTGAACAGGGGAGCTAAAGTAACTAACAAAGATCGCATTGATGCAAAAGATAAAAACGTTCTAGTTATTGGAGGGGGCGATACTGGATCGGACTGTGTTGGTACTGCTAACAGACAGAAAGCAAAAAGTGTAACCCAAATAGAGATATTACCTAAACCTCCTGTAGATAGAGCTCCTGGTAATCCATGGCCCTATTGGCCAACCACTTTAAAAAGTTCTACTTCGCACGATGAAGGTTGTGAGCGTTTTTGGAGTTTATCAACCCAAAAGTTTACTGGTTCTAACGGAAGTCTTAAAAAAGTAGATTTAGTTGAGGTAGAGTGGAACAAAGATGAAAATGGTGGATGGAAAATGAGTGAAGTAGCTGGTACTGAGAAAACCTTAGATGTAGACTTAGTATTTCTTTCGATGGGATTTGTTCATGCTATCCATAGGGGTTTGGTTGAAGAATTAAAGATAGAAACAGACCAAAGAGGAAATCTAAAAATTAATAACAATTATCAAACAAGTGTTGATAAAGTTTTTGCGGCAGGAGATTCACACAATGGTGCCAGTTTAGTGGTAACTGCCATTCAAAAAGGAAGGGAAGCTGCAGAAAGCGTTAATAAATTTCTTTCTGAGTAATTAGTCGCCTAAAAGCAAGGTACAAGGAGAATGGAGAAAGGAGTAAGTAGAAGTGTTCAATTTAGATAATATTTTCAATTTATTAAATGTTATAATCTAGCAGCTATTTACTAAAATCTATTTTTATAAAAATTATTTAATAGTATCAATACCCTTTGTCGGGAATTTAAAGGAAGGCTCATTTGAGCCTTCCTTTTTTTGTTGAGTCCATTCTATGCTAGCCCGTTAAGATTTCATTAGGCACTGAATACTATACAATTGAACCAATGAAGCAATTTGATTAAACACTTTATTTTAAGTATCTTGTAAATCAGTCTCATGTCTTTTGTCTTTATTCTAACGATCTATTGATTTTACCAACCTAATACCATTATACCAATATCCCAACTGATATTAGTGTTATAAAATTTCGATATTTTTTATCAAAAATTCACTAGGATCATAATTATTTTTTTCATTATTTGCATGATGATTAAGGATTTTTAATAACCTCACGTATTATACAGAATAACACACATTTATTAACACTAAACCAAACATAAACTATGAAGAAGACATAAAAATATTACTTACCATAGTAAAAATGCTCCAGTCAGGAGAGTCTTAAAGGAGCATATTAACTCTTATAAAACATATTTTTAATTCGCATGACTAGTCGTTTAATAAACTAATTGGCATAGTTATGAACTAACACTAAATTTTAATTAAAATGAAGAAACTTTTTTTTCTAGTTGCTACTATTTTTTATATCACTACAATCTGTGGACAAACAAATAAGATCGAATCAAAAGGTGATGTTGGTATAGGTGAAACAAATCCAAGAAGTAAGTTGCATGTTAAATCAGAATTAACGGAAGAATCTTCTGTAAGCCAAACGGGTTCAAACTTGTTAATTGAGGGTACTGGAACATCAAGAGAAACAAATAAAGGTGCTGCATTAGGTTTTGTTGTTCCTGCCGATACTGATGGTTCAAATCCTTGGGAGCAAGGAAGAATTTTAGTTACTCCTGGTACAACATCGAATAGAGATGCAACAGGTCAAATGTTTATTCAAACTAGATATCTTAATGGCTCAAGTTGGGATTGGAGAAATAATCTCGTATTAAAATCTAATGGTGCTGTTGGTGTTGGAGAAACGAAACCAAAAAGTAAGTTGCATGTTAAATCAGAATTAACGGAAGAATCTTCTGTAAGCCAAACAGGTTCAAACTTGTTAATTGAGGGTACTGGAACATCAAGGGAAACAAATAAAGGTGCTGCATTAGGTTTTGTTGTTCCTGCCGATACTGATGGTTCAAATCCTTGGGAGCAAGGAAGAATCTTAGTTACTCCTGGTACAACATCGAATAGAAATGCAACAGGTCAAATGTTTATTCAAACTAGATATCTTAATGGCTCAAGTTGGGATTGGAGAAATAATCTCGTATTAAAATCTAATGGTGCTGTTGGTGTTGGAGAAACAAAACCAAAAAGTAAGTTGCATGTTAAATCAGAATTAACGGAAGAATCTTCTGTAAGCCAAACAGGTTCAAACTTGTTAATTGAGGGTACTGGAACATCAAGAGAAACAAATAAAGGTGCTGCATTAGGTTTTGTTGTTCCTGCCGATACTGATGGTTCAAATCCTTGGGAGCAAGGAAGAATTTTAGTTACTCCAGGTACAACATCGAATAGAAATGCAACAGGTCAAATGTTTATTCAAACTAGATATCTTAATGGCTCAAGTTGGGATTGGAGAAATAATCTCGTATTAAAATCTAATGGTTCAGTTGGTGTTGGGAAACTCACCCCTGATGCTAAACTCGATGTAGCCGGTAATATCAAAGCTCACGAAATTGAAGTTACGCTTGCCAGTATGGATGACCTAAACCTAAACGGCACCCTTGCCGCCAACAACATCACCCTAGCAGCCAACGGCCAAACCGCCGACTTCGTTTTTGCTGATGACTACAATCTAAAACCACTCTCCGAAGTAGAAACCTTTATTAAAACCAACAAACACTTGCCGGAAATACCTAGTGCAGCCCAAATGGAAAAGCAAGGGGTTAATTTGGCCGAGATGAATAAACTACTTCTTCAAAAAGTGGAAGAACTAACTCTATACCAAATAGAAAAGGATAAGGAAGTTCAGGAATTGAAGGAAGCAAGGAGAAAGGAACAGGGAGAAAGGAGAAGGTTGAAAGAAAAAAGCGAGGAGCTAGAGGAAGCATTGGGCAAAGAGCAGAGGGCAAGGAACGAAATGGAAGAAAGATTGGAGAGGTTGGAAAAGCTTTTATTGGAGGAATGAGGAGAATTGAGCCAACGCTCACCCTTTGCTTCCCTAAAGGGAGCAGCACTCGAAGTCATCAAGATTAAAACTTTTACATGCGAAGGTTAATGGAGCGGGTTGGGTTTCTCCTTTAGGAGTTAGAGATGAGCGGAGGCTCGCATGATAAGAATAAAACAATGATTAAAAATAGAACTACAATGAGAAACATAAAATTTAAGGTATTAGCACTAATGGTGCTGGTTTGCAGTAGTATTTGGGGGCAGGAAGGCCAAATTGATAATAGTCCAATCTTTTATAAAGAAGGAAAGGTTGGTATAGGTACTAATAACCCCCATGCCAAATTAGAAATTGGAATTTCTCATAATTACAACCAAGATGAAGAACTTCGAATAGGTTCGTATTATCAAAGTAAATTTATTGGATTAGGTTTAAATTATAGAATAGATCATGTGGGTAGTTGCTCTAAGTATCTTGTAACATACCATGGAGGCGTAAGAAATGATTTACTTACATTTAGCCATAACAATAAAGTGGGAATAGGAATATCCCCTCAGGAAAAACTTCATGTTAGTGGTAATTTGCGACTAGAATTGCCTGTAAAATATTCTCCAAGTAAATCATTCATAATTTTTGGAGATGGAAATGACCATGTAATTCAAGGACAGGCTTGGACCGGAGGAGCCAATAATAATGTTAAAACCAGAATTCGATTTACTCAACGTGGGCTTGCGTTTCAAGTACCAAAATCTTTTAATAAGTTCGATGAAGAAACTGATTTTAGTACAGGTATATTTTTAACTTCAGGCTATGGAGGAAATCCTAGAGGATATTTGGGCATTGGCACAACAAAACCTGCAGGTAAACTCCACGTTGAAGATGGAAATATTTACATAAAAGATCCTTCCAATAGTAAAGTAAGAAGCATATTCTTTTCTCCAAGTGATAATAGTAAACGTAACTACATACAAGCATTCCAAACCGAGGCTTGCGCACCCGACTATTTGCAAATAGGTTCACACCATGGTTCAGTTCGTTTTACCTCAGAGAGCTCCGACAATCCAACAGAAAACATGAGAATACTGAGAAATGGCAATGTTGGCATAGGCACAACCACTCCTGATTACAAACTAGACGTTTGCGGAACAATGCGCGCCAAGGAAGTAGTAGTTGAAGAATTTACTTGCTCTAATGGAACTTTTGATGGCACCCTTGCCGCCAACAATATCACAGTTAAAACCAACGGAAATACAGCTGACTTCGTCTTTGAAGAAGACTACCACCTAAAAGACCTCACCGAAGTTGAAGACTATATAAAAAATCACGGACACCTCCCTGATATCCCATCAGCTGCAAAGATGGAAGAGCAAGGTGTTAACCTGGCTGAGATGAATAAGCTGCTTTTACAAAAAATTGAAGAGCTAATGCTTTATTCCATCCAAAAAGATAAAGAGGTTAAAAGTTTTGAGGAAAGGTTAACTAAGATTGAGGCTTTGTTAAATAACGATAACTAATAAAACATATAATAATGAAAAAAATACTAATATTCCTTAGTTTTATACTGTTGACTCATTATATAATTGGGCAAAATATACCTGAACCAGATTTTGCAGATTTCAATTATACATTTCAACATTCTCCAGAATCAGCTTCTTTTAAAAAATATTGGTTTAATAATCAAATCAATAACCAAGGAAAACCTAATGCTAGTGTTCCTATCTACACAATTAATGCTGGTTTTATCGAAATCCCAATTTCATTGAACTATAGTTTTGGAGGATTAAAGGTTAATGAAATGTCCACATTTGTAGGATTGGGTTGGAATTTAGTAGCTGCAGGAAGAATTCAAAGGTCAATTAAAGGTGGACATAATGATTTATACCAGAAAACATGGTCAGGAGGAGAAGATGGTGAGGGAGGTCTTATATTAGGATTTCAAAGAAGGCTTCATCCATCAGGGGCATACTACTTTGAGGACTCCAATTCAAGTACATCAGTTGATCAATTACCTGATATTTTTACTGCATCAGCACCTGGTTTATTTACATCGTTTTTTTATGATAGGGATGGAGTTGTAAAATGTACAAATTCTAAAACAATTGACATTAAAGGCCTTGTAACTGAAGATTATGATTTTGGTACAATTAATGGCAAAGGTTTACAAATTGAATTAATACATGATGAGTATACATCTTTTGAAATTACAAACGAAAAGGGGATAAAATATTATTTTCAAGAATTTGAAAATAGTAATACTTTATCTAACTCATTATCTTTTGAAGCAAATGCAACGAATTGGGTTCTAACAAAAATCACCAATCCCTTAACTAATGAGAATATACAATTTGAATATGAAAGTGTTGATTACATAAAAGGAGAAACGGTTAAATACGAATGTGTTAACAATGGTGCTGATTGTGGAATCCCCTTATATGGCTCAAGTGACATTGTTTGGAATCATCTTTGGGATGTAAAAAGATTGAAAAAAATTGTTTGGGATGAAGGAGAAGTAAACTTTAAATACAATCATAGCAGACAAGACATAGAAGGAGAAGGAGAAGATAAAGCATTAACTGAAATACTTGTACATAATAGAAATGGAAATTTAATTAAACAAGTTGAATTAAAGTATAACTACTTCATTAGTCCAGGGGGAAATGAACCCAGTTTTAAAAGGTTAAAACTGCAAAAAGTATCTGATATTACTATATCCGATAATCCTTCATTTTATGAGTTTGTTTATAATACCACAGCATTACCTCACAGAAATTCTAAAGAGCAAGATGCTTGGGGTTATTACAATAAAAATGGTGCAACAACACTTATTCCTAAATTATACTTTTATCCTGACAACCAAAATATTGATAATCCAACATACTGCTTTTTACCTGTTGAACTGCATAACTCTAATAGTGAAGAGTATATAATTGATGGTGCTGATCGTTCTCCTGATCTTGAAAAAACTAAAGCTTGTGTACTTGAAGAAATAATTTTGCCTACTGGAGGATCAAGAAAGTTTAATTATAAGTTAAACACAATAGACATAGATAATGAAACTATAGAAGTAGGTGGCCTTTGCTTATCATTAGAATCATTTATTTCTCAAGATGAAACTTACAATAAAATTTATGAATATAAATCAGGTAATGCATTAGCAATTCCTCAATTCGCCTCATTGGGAGAACCCATATCTTTTGCTAGTCTTTCTAGTTATAAAGATAAGAAGGACTATTTAAAAAATAAATTATATAGAACTAGCCACAGTATATTAAACTCTTTAGATCTTAATCCATATGAAATAATATATAATACTGTAAATATTATAACCGAAGGTAAAGACAAAATTGTTTTAAACTACCATTCACTTAAACCTGACTATTCATCAATAAATTATGATATTTTTTTATCTCCTTATGATAATGGATGTATAAACATAAATAGTAAGTATGATCCTAGTAATTTAACATTACCAACTCGAAATATTTTATCTGGAAAATTAAAATTAAAAGTAGAAGGTAGCTATATAAATAATATTTTTTCTCCTGTAAGAAGTGAAAAGTATAATTATAAGTTAGTAAATAATATTCAATTAGAAAAAAAAATAAGAAAAAAAGGGCATACCTCATTTATTAACTGTCAATACAAAGGTGGGTTACTTGAAATGCTTACTGTAAAAGAATGGCTTAATTCGAATGTATTATCCACCGTAAATGAATATACTTACGATAACAATTTGGATATATTGCTATCTATTACAAAACAATTAGATGATCAAGAACACATTGTAACACGATTTCTTTACCCATATCAATTAAATTTTAATTTAGATAATTGCAAAAATCCAGAATATCTTTCGTTTAAGTATATGGCGAATAATAATTGTTATTTTCCTTTCTATAAAGAAGTATTTCGTTCAGATAAAAAGAACGATTGTATTTATATCAAGGAAGCAACTTTACATAGCTTTTCTAAATATGAAGAAAGCAATAAGCCTAGAATATTAATGAGTGGATCATATAAACATGTTAAAAACGAAATAGGAGAATATAAACAATATTATTACACACCTACCTTTTCTATGGAAGGTTCTTTAAGTATTGAGGAAGATTCAAGATTTATCAAAACTCTGGAAATAGAAGAATATAATCAATTCGTTGCTAAACCAAACATAATTAATAATTTAAAAGATGGAATTAAGCAATCTATTGTTTGGGCTTATAATTGTAATTATCCATTTATAATTGCTAAAAATGTAGATTATAATACATTATTTAATACGTTTGAAAATACATTAATAAACCTTGGCTTTTCTGATTTTGATCATGGATTAGGAGAGCACGAGGTAGAGTACAATGAGTTTTACTCAAGTTTGGGTTATGCGGAAAGTAAAGCTGAAAAGGATTTGTTAAACCAGTTTGTAACCAAATTAAGAAATAGTCTTCCCGGAATTATATTTACAATAAGTACTTATAAACCTTTAGTAGGCATTACCTCTCAAACCGATACTAATGGCCTAACATCATTTTATGAATATGATGAATTTGGGCGTTTGATTACTTTAAAAGATAACGATGGAAACATTCTTCAGAGTTACGAATACCATTATCAAAATCAATAACCCTTATAAATTATAAATATGAAATTAATATATACAAGCATAAAAAAACAGGTAGTTTTAATATACTGCTTGGTTGGTCTTATGTTTACTAACAATGCTTTAGGACAGAACTATTACCATAGCGATGCCATAAATATAAATGCCCCCCATCAAAATCCAGTAACGTTTAGAGGGAGCGATATTGTAACAAAAAAAACAAAAAATGTATATTATAGCATTAATCCAGCCGAAGTAACCAGTGTGCCATATGAAATAACTACGTATGGAGATACCAGTTGGTATGATTTTTCGCATAAGGTAGTTTACGTTGAAACAGAAGCTGGAAGAGAGCTTTACAAAATTGAAATAAAAATTTGGTGTACAAAGACCAATCCTGATGATGAAAACGACAGGCCTCCTGGTAGAATTACCATTTATTTTATGGATGATCCCGATCCTGAATTTTGGGACGAACCAATTTTTGAGACTTCAATAGACATTCTCCAAACCCAAAGCCTTCCAACAGCAGGTGCAATAAGTTGCCCCAATGATTATGTATACCCGAACGTTTCGCCTGGATCCATTATAGGATCTTCTTCTATAGGAGGTGTCTGCGATGGCAATTACACTTATCAATGGGAAAGGAGACTGCAAGGTTCGGGAAGTTGGACAATAATTGAAAATGAAAATGGCATCAATTATACCAACTGCCCCCCATTGCAAAAAGCAACGGAATTCCGTCGTAAAGTAATTGACTGTAACGGAAAAAATAGCCCATACAGCAACGTGGTAGCTATAGGAATTGAACCATTACCGCAAATAAGTAACATAACACCCAGTAATGGAGAGAACTACATTGTTACACATGTGCCCCAAACGGAATTTTCAAGCATAAGCACCCTTTTAAGTTCCAACCTGGACCAGGTGCGCACCAAGGTGCAATACTTTGATGGCCTTGGAAGGCCTGAACAAAACGTTAGTGTATGCTCAAGCCCCTCATATTGCGACATTGTGCAACCTTTTGTATATGATAACTATGGCAGGGAAAAGCATAAGTTGCTGCCTTATGTACTTTCTAGTGTAAAAAACTTAGGCCAAATACAGACAAATCCCAATATGACAAGTCATGATACTTATTCTTCGAGCCAACATTACAAATTTTATAAAAATGACAACGACAATATTGTAAATGACCCATATCCTTATTCGGAAGTTTTATATGAAGATTCGCCTCTAGACAGGGTGGTGGAGCTAGGTGCTCCTGGGGCAAGTTGGCAATTATCTACTTCAGGAATTAATGGTAGTGGACATACTGTAAAAACAAGCTACAAAACAAACGTTAAAGATAAAGTAATTAGGTTTGATGTTAAAGGTTCAGATTTAATTAATAACGGTTATTATCTGGACAATGAACTTTATAAAACAGTAACCAAAAATGAAAACTGGACTAATCAATCTAATTCCGATTTAAATAAACTCAATACAATTGAAGAATTCAAGAACCGATTAGGGGAGGTTGTTTTAAAAAGAGGATACGTTAAAAACCATTCGGGAAATGTAGTTAATGTGGATACTTACTATATTTATGATGGATATGGACTATTAAGGTTTGTATTACCTCCCGAAGCTATAAAGCAATTAACTGATCCGGAAAATAACCTGATCGGTGATTTAAAAGTAATTTCTGGTGAAAAGAATTTATACTCTAAGGAAGATAAAATAGATACATATTTGGTTGCTGCTGGAGGAAGAATACATTTGAAAAACGGATTTGCTTTTAGTGCATCACCAGGTAAAACCCTGAGTATAACAGCTGGCCACGTATCTACAGAATTACTATTTTCTTATAAATATGATGGTCGCAAGCGTATGATAGAGAAAAAAATTCCCGGAGCAGCACCTGTTTATTTGGTTTATGATGATAGAGACAGGTTGGTGGCAACTCAGGATGGCGAAATGCGAAAAAACGGAGAATGGCTTTTTACTAAATATGATCATCTCAACCGCCCCATTATTACAGGTAAATTAAATAATGGAATTAAAGACCAGGCTTCTATGCAGGATGACATTACTGATTTTTACAACGATAATAATCATTTGTATTATGAAACCCGTTCTAATAAACATAGCTCAACGTATAGTTATACCAACAACCAAAGTTTTCCTATAGTAAGCACTGATAAATGGTTAACGGTTACCTATTACGATACTTATGGTTATGGTGGATGCAAATCGTTTCAAACAGCTAATAATATTAGCGATGAAACAACATACAATAATAAAGTACATGGACAAATTACTGGTACTCGCACAAAAGTATTGGATGGCAATGAGTTTACTGCATCGGCACAATGGATGGTTTCAACAAGCTACTACGATGATAAGTACCAGGTGATTCAAGCCATATCTGACCTTTACCCTGCAAATAGTGGTAATAGTGTAGTATTGAGCACTAACTATGACTTTGTTGGAAAAATAGAAAACACAAAACAGGTACATAGTTTTGAAGGAACAACCAAAACCATAGAAGAACGATATAATTATGACCATGCTGGGCGCCTTTTGGAAACCTACCACAGTATTGATGGTGCCACAGAGGTACTATTGACTAAAAACGAGTACAACGAGATAGGAGAACTCACCCATAAATTTGTAGGAGGCGAAAACGAAACTAACTGTGCCCAGACCACCGATTATCAATATAACATACGTGGTTGGTTAACACAACTGAATAACCCTAACGTTACAAATGATACCAAACGTAAATTCGGGATGCAACTTCATTATAACGATGCATTAAATGGTTTAATAAACCCTGCGCAATATAATGGTAACATATCAGCTATCGAGTGGCGCACCCCTCGTGACGCCTCTATAGGTTCACCATCTGATAAACAGGCATATGGTTTTACATATGATGCATTAAACAGGCTTACTGCCGCAGATTATGGCGAAGGGGCAAGTTTTACATCCAACACCGATGCTTTTAATGTTTCGGGTATTAAGTACGACTTAAATGGAAATATACAAAACTTAACTCGCGAAAGGGATATTGAAACAGCTAATGCGGTGTTTGATAAAATGCAAATTGATAACCTTACTTATAAGTATGCAGGTAACCAACTATTATCGGTAAGTGATGGTGCAAACAGCAAAAACAAAGACAAAAATAATATAAACACCAAGGATTATGGCTTTAAAGATGGGGCTTCATCCGCGCTTGAATATAAATACGACCTAAATGGCAATATGGTAAGTGATGCTAACAAGGGAATGACTGCAGTCGAATACAACCACCTAAACCTTCCTAAATTACTTACCGGTACCGATAACAATACAATTTCGTACATTTACAATGCCAACGGGCAAAAGCTAGCGAAAACAGCTGATGGTACAACTACCTATTATTTTGGAAATATTGTTTACGAAGAGGCTGAATTACAATACATATTACATAGCGAGGGTAAGTATGATTTAACAAATAGCAGCGGACAATACCAGTTTGATATAAAAGACCATCTTGGCAATGTAAGAGTGGTAGTTGATATAGATGGTAATGAGTTGCAACAAAGTGCCTATTATCCTTTTGGTATGAGTTTTCAAAAAGGAGGTATTGCTAATAAGTACCTATACAATGGTAAAGAGTTGCAAGAAGATCAGATTGGTAAAGGAAACCTTGATTGGTATGATTACGGAGCAAGGTTTTATGATGCGGCACTGGGGAGATTCCATACTATTGATCCCAAAACTGAAACTTATAGTTTCCAGTCTCCTTATGTTTATGCAAATAATAATCCAATTTACTATATAGATGAGAATGGAGAGGGTGCAAAAACTACAATAGAAGAAGATGAAGAAGGCAATAGAAAAGCTGTTATTGAGGCAACAATAACAATATACCAGCAAGAAGGTGGGAAAATTGATCTTGCTGCATTTGCTAAGACACTTTCGAAGTCATTAAACAGTCAATTTAATGTTGATGGTGCTACCGTGAGTATATTAGACCCAGAAAATGGAGGGAAAAGAACTGATATGGCTGCGGAATTCAAATTTACTGTTAATATCCATGAAGGAACGCCTGAAGAACTTGCAAAAACGGCAGACGGTAATGAGAAAATGGGACAAAACTATTTCATGGTTTATGAGAAAGGAGAAGGTGAAGGAACTATGAGTCATGCCTTGGGAGGAAATTCGGGAGTACTGCAGAGTGATGTAAGTGACAAAAGAGTCTGGGGGCATGAAATGGGACATATGTTAGGTTTTAAGCCCCAAGGAGGTAAATATGGAGGTCATACAGAAACAGGACTTATGGCTGGATATCAAAGTGCATTTGGAGCTGGCAAGGTTGATCAATCAATGATTAATCAATTAAATGGAGGCAAGCACACAGGTAATGGAGAAGGTTTTGGCTTTGGTATTCGAAATTATATTTATAAAACACCTACAGGTAAACCAATAAATTCTAAAAATTATTGGCCTTCGAATAATGTTTTTAAAAGGAGATAGTATGACAAAGTACATTTTTATATTAATGATAATATTAAGTTCGTGTGTTGTTCTTTTAAAAAACAAAACCTGTCATGATTATATAATGTTTACTGATTTTATTTCGGGGAGAGATATTGCAGTTAAAAGAAATATGGTATTTAAGATTGATTCATTATATAGTGTAAAAGAAACAATGACCGTTATAAGTTTCGATATGGTAGTTAAAAGTAGGTCTGAAAAAGAGGTAGTCTACAGCAGTATCGACAACAAATTAACTGGAGATATGAAAAGTGCAATTATTGATGATCCAGTAGTTGAGTATGTTGTTTTTAAAGAAATTCGAACAACATCAAAGGTGTGTCAAAGGTATCCTGACATAAAGGTTTCGTTTTTTGATCTCCCTTAGTTTGCGATAGGGGCTAAAAGCTGTAAGACGTTGGGCGTATCATCTTGCTACGCCCTGCAACATAAGGCCTCTGGCCTGCAAGGTAAAAAGAAAGCCTGGTGGAGATACCGGGCTTTCGATTTTTATAGGGTAGCAATGTTTTTATTAAAGAAGTCTTTGAACTTGGATTTTGTAAGCATGGTATCAATGATATTAAAGACTGTATCTTTGTCCTTTTCGCCCCCCAGTAGGCTCGGATATTTAAATCACTAAAGATGGCTGTTAGCGCGGTTTTGCAAACCGTGAAATAAGCAGCAAGAGCATAAAAACAACAAGCGCCACATTGTAAAAAGTGTGGCACTTGTTTATTTTGTTAGGGTTTGTAACCCGTTGTTTGATAACAATGCTTGCAGCTTAGTTTTAGTTATAAAGGCATCCAAAAAAGTAAACACCATCTTTTTCTCGTCGGGTTTTAGCTTGTCCACTTCCTCAATGCGTTTAACCATTGTTGTTATCTTAATTTAGTATACTTTTGCCACATTATATGTGGTACAAATTATGCATTCAAAAACAGTTACTATCAATACCGGTAAGCTTACCGATGAAAAAGGCAACATACTAACTCCTCCTACAAATTGGAGCTTCCTCCCCTCAGGTGATGCCGGTATTACCCGAAAAGTAACTGCCAAGGGAGAATATTGGCGGGTAGTATTTAAAAAAGGTAAAAGAACCATGTCAAAGGGAGTTTGGGCTCCAACAAGCATTATTGAACTTGCGAAAAATGAAATGGAAGCAAAGCGTTCTTCCAAAGCTTACCAAAAACAACAGGAATATAACGCTTTACGCAGAGAAAAAAAACAACAAACTTACGAAGTAGAATTTTGCAGTGAAGTAGAAAATTTTCTGCAATTCCACCCAAAATATAGTTCTATTGCCAAAGCATTGGCCATATTAATAACCAAACATGCAATACCTATAGGAAGCGGAACTGTGGCGCGAACACAAATGATTCCGATTGAAGATAGGGCAGCCAAAGCGGTTATTGCATGGATGCGACACCAAACAACAGCATATGACCATATGCATATTGCTCGAATTAAAGGCGAAAGAAGAAACGTAAGAAGAAACTTGGCTGAACAATCCAAAATATTATTGGAAACTTATAGACTGGGAAAACCCATATCACAAAGCTGTCCACTCAAAAAAGCCATTGAATCAAACATTAAGAATTCTTAGAAAATTAGTGAACAATGAAGACACTCTGCCCATGTGGATCAAATATAGATTTTGATAGCTGCTGTGAGCCAATTATTATTGGTGAAAAAAATGCTCTTACTGCCGAACAGTTAATGCGTTCAAGATATTCTGCCTATACATTTGCTAACGTAGATTATTTAATGAAAAGTCATCATACCAAAACCAGAAATATTAAAGACAAAAAACATATAAAACGCTGGGCTCAATCTGTAAAATGGATTAAACTTATAATCATCAATAAAGAGCTAGGACAAGAGAATGATTTAACTGGGATGGTTGAATTTAAGGCTGTTTATATTGAAGATGGTCAAATCAACCAAATCCATGAAGAATCATTATTTGAAAAGGAAAACAACAAATGGACTTACAAACAAGGTAAGCACCTAACTTAAAAGCTGAAATCACCGTTGTCGAAAGAATGTACTTAAAATCAGTGGGTAGCGAGATTTAGAGATGAGGAAGTTACAACGAGAGACGAGGAAGTAGCTTAACAAAGTTTATTATGATATATGCAAAAGACTAAATAATTACTATAAGGAGCTTGGTTATAAAAAATTAAGAAATAGATGAATAAGTTTTATATAATTAGACCTACTTCTGATCCTGATGTTACAGGATTGAAAAAGGACCTGGTTCAAGGTGAAATAATTAGAGAAGGGTATTCAGATAAAGAAAAATATGATGAAATGTATGAGTATTTTTTCAGAAAATATAAGTGGAGTAAAATTCCGAAATTTGATTTAGATTTTCAACATATAAAACTTTCTAAAAAGGCAAAACTGCTAGATTTCATGACTTTTGACCCAATTATATCTTGTGGTGAGTTTTTAGTAAGTGCTAAAGCTCAGGCTATTCTTAAAAAGTTCAACTTACCTCCTTATAGACTTTATAACGCAACAGTATATCAGGGGCGAAAGGTTATTGAAGATTACAAAGTTTTTTATTGTCCATGGCTTGATTATGATGTAATAAATTTTGCAAAATCTACATTTAATGATAATGAACCATCTATCTTGAACCCTTATGTAAACCAAGTTAAAATTATTAACAAAAAAGATTTTTTGGCAAGACAACAGTTACATGTAAGTAATATTGCATTGAACGACCCTAAAATTCTAGAGTATGATGTTTTAAACTTGAGAATTTTTCCTAGATTCTTTATTTCTGATAATCTGAAGAAGGAGATTATACAAGAAGAAATAATAGGATTAGATATATTTGATTGTGAAGGTTTAATAATAGAGGATTATGAAATAATTTAACTTTTCAAGACTTCATGCTTTGGAAGCTAATGAGTTAATCAATATTCCAATTGTTTCATTAGTTTTAAATGATGAATATTCGGAGTGTGATACAAAAGCTTAATATACTAAGCATTATTAAGTAATGGAGTAAAGATACTTATACCTAAAACTCTTTATTTAGTTTTCTCTATACTATAAGTTTTATAATCTTTCCATTCCTGATTTCATTCATAAAAATATTACAAAAAAAATTCTACATTTGTAACTCATTTGGTTTCATAATGTGATAAAACATTATGAATTAAAAGGGAATGCCGTGTGAATCGGCAACAGTTCCCGCTGCTGTAATTCTCAATACAGCTTTAGATAATAAACCATTGTTCCAATTTTACCTGGAATGAGAAGGGATCTAAAGTGAGATAAGTCAGAAGACCTGCCAATGAAACATAGATTTTGTAGTCTGCGGTGAACAGATAGCTAATCAGTACGATGTTTTATTGGCTTTCCTATGCATCGGTATACTGCAAAATCTAAAATTTAGATGTTCAACTAAAATGCAGTAACGATGAAAATTCAAAAACTCGACATTACTTTTACGCATTCATTCCAACATGCACTATTGGCTAATTTAAGCCAACTTAATTCTTCCATGTATAAACATCACACTTAACAAGCTCGCTATATTCAACATACTACTTAAAACCTATGTAGTATAACCAATTAATTAAACCTTTAAAAAAAATAATACTGTATAAACAGAACGGCAGCGTTCGCCAAAACTATCTGCCGTCCCTTACTTAAATACAATTAATAATTCTCTTAAAAATTGCACAATGAAGCTAAATTACTTATTTCTGGCGACATTTTTATGTTGCTGTTTTGGATTGTTTGCTCAAAATAGTCCATATGTATCAACTGTGTTGGAATATAAACCTGCTCCGGGACAATTTATCAATTCATCGCCCTGGGGTACTCCAGCTTCTGCTCAAACACTAATAGGCGGTATAGACGGAACTCTTAGTCTTGGTGCTTTTGGTGGATATGTTATTGTAGGATTTGATCATTCTATAGAAAATGATCCGGCTAATCCTTATGGTGTTGATTTTACCATTTTTGGAAATCCTTTTTCTGGTTGGTCCGAACCAGGTATTGTTTACGTTATGAAAGATGAAAACAACAATGGTTTGGCTGATGATACATGGTACGAACTAAAAGGAAGTGATTACGATAAATCAACTACTGTTCCTAACTACTTAATTATGTATACCAATCCGGGAACTTATGCAGATGTTCCCTGGACAGATAATATGAACAGAAGAGGAGCTGTATTGATAAATACGTATCATCAACAACCATATTACCCAGCTGCTGATTCATTCCCTAATGTCAATCAGGATGTGCAGTCTTACCAAGGTACTCTTATCCAAGGAAATGTAGATGATAGCAATCCTACATACATCCAGTCTTTTTCATTAGATTATGGTTATGCCGACAACCATCCTAAACAAAGTGGCGATCCTGTAACTCAACCTGATGATCCGTCTACAGTTGGCACAATAGAAGGTGCAGGAGGAGATGCCATGAAGATAGAATGGGCTATTGATGTACAAGGCAACCCGGTTACCTTAGATGAAATTGATTTTGTAAAAATCCATACTGGATTAAACCGCATGTGTGGTTGGCTTGGTGAAGTATCTACCGAAGTTTGCGGAGTAGTTGATGTTGCACCTTCAGAAACTAAACAAGTAAGAAAAGTGGCTTCTTTAAAATCAAGCCAGGTAAAAACTAATATGGTTAGTATATATCCATCTCCCAAAGGTGAAAGCAAAAATAACTTTCAGGTTTATAATGTAAATGGCCAAAAAGTTTTAACAGTTAAAAGTCTTAACAACAATCAGGTTAGCCAACTTAAAAAAGGGATATACAAAGCTGAAACACTCATTGGAAACACAACAGTTTCTTACAAAATCACCATTGAATAATTAATTCAAACTCGATTCAATAACAAATAATCTAATTGAAGAACGTAGTTTAATTATTTGTGAATCAAAATTAAACCAAAAAAAATGAATAAAATATATTTACTTTTTACATGCTTCATCTTAGCTTTTTTTAGTCTTAACGGACAAAGCCATATAAATCCATCAAAAGGATTTGAAGCCAATATAATTTTAACAGACCACACAAACTTTGATGTATTTGATGTTACTGATGAGTATTTTTATACAAACACAGGAACCGATGTATACATTTATAATTTAGAAACATCTGCACAGATTTATTCTTTCACTAAACCAGATGATTATACTACTACAACATATCCTAGTTTCATATATCCTACCTCTGATGGAAAAAAACTTTGGGTAGGTTTTACTGCTGGTTCAAACGTGGATGATCGTATTTATTGTATTGATATTGCATCTGGAACTTGGGAACATAAAGCTACATTCCCTGCAAACTTTGAATTGGAAATGCTTGATGGTCACTTTTTAATTTCAGGTACCAACAGTACCAACTGGAATGATCCTAATTCGGTTTATCTTTTAGATACTTCGGGTTCTAATAACCATAGTAAAATAATAGAAATAAAAGGATCTTCTGCTGGGATAGCTATTGATAGCGATGGAAACATCTATAATGGAACAAACAAGTATGGAGAAACTAACTCCATTTACAAATGGAACTATGAAGATGTAGTAGCAATAATTGAAGATGAAACTAAAGTTGCATTAACTATTTCTGATGCAGAGAAACTATCCGATATACCATCAGGAGGTGCTTACGATTGCGATCTGGATATAAACAATACATTATTAATATCTTATAACAACTACCCTCAGAGTGAATATAACTTAGCGAAATGGAATGGAAATAAAGGCGATGGAAATAATTTACATTCCATTGCAACCTTAACATCAAGTATTTGCAATGTAAAAGCCAGAGGTGATATTACTGCTTATACGGATAATAATGATATCATAGTAAGTTCTTTTGATAAAAATATTGGAATCATTACACATTCTCCTATTCAAAAAAACATTTTGTTTGTTAATGGAGGTCAATTCCAAAATGGAAGTTTTCCTACAACGTTTAAAACATACTTACCTAACGACAAACAAACTACTACTATTTCTGATAATCTGGAAGATGCAACATCAGTTCAGGATATGATTGTAGATGGTAACTATGCATTTATTTCGGCTGACTATAATATCTTTAGATATAATATGGTTACCCGTAAATGCGAAGCAACACGTTATACTCAGGATACAAGTGAAACCGAAGCTGATGGCAATGGAAAAGAAGGAGCTGGAGTAAATCATAAATTAGCCATTTACGAAAATCTCTTATTAGCTACACGACAACGTAGCAGTTATCCTCCGGAAGATGGTTATAACGTAAGAGTTTATAATAAAGGCGATTTATCCTTAGTTAAAAAAATTGCTGTATCAGATCAAGCTACAGATATTGCGATATATCAGGACAAAGCATACGTTATTATTAACGGCGGTTTTGCCGGAACAAAAAGTTCATTGGCTATTATCAACTTAAAAACTTTAACCCTTGAAAACGAGCTGAACTTGAATACAGACGGTTTGGGAGTAATGCAATTAATACTTCACGAAGAAAAATTATATGGAGTAAGGTTAAACAGTGCAGTCCCTGGTGCATATAGTTCTGGAATTTTTATTTTCGACTGTAATACTCAGGATGTATCCACTATTGATTATGTAGCCGGTGTTCCATACGATTCTTCTCCATTAGCAATTGAACCATTAACATCCAATACTCTTTTCGTTAAGAAGGATTTAGGGTATGTAACTTTTGATGTTCAAGCTCAAACTTTTGGTAGTGAAATACATTTTCCGATTCCATCATCACTAACACAAAGCACTGATTACATAGGACGAGGTTCGGCTTATGACCCTGAAGATGAGATGTATTATATTGCATATGGTTATTGGCATGGTAATGGTGTTGGCGTTATCTACGATAATTCGTATAACTCTGTAGGTACTTTTGAAGGTGTTGGTCCTTCTCCAGAAGTTTTAAAGGTTTGTAACCTTAATATTACAAATACTCCTCCCGAAGTTAACAGCTCTTCATTGTCATCCTCTGTAAAAGCATTACAAGATTTTGAAATTGAATTACCTGAAGATATTTTTCTGGATGAAGAGGATGGAATTCTTTCAACATTCCTTACAAATAAAAATGAGTTAGAATGGTTAAGCTTTAACAGAGCTACCCATACATTATCTGGTAAATATCCTAATTCACTTAAAAGCAATATCTCCGTTGACATAAAACTCCAAGCATTTGACGAATATGGATGTAGTGCAAATACAATATATAATCTTAATATTGAACCAGGTATTCCTACCAGCATTGATAATAATACAAGTTCAGATGTAAGTATTTATCCTAACCCTGCTCAACATTTCTTCAGAATTAATAGCGGAGATAATGATGTAAAATCTGTATACGTATATAATATGTATGGTGCATTGGTTATTGAAAGAAATAATATAGCCAACAATGATTTAATTGAACTAAACAACTTGCCAGCTGGAGAGTATTTAGTTAAAATTCTTACTACAGAAAAAGTTATTGTTAAACCAATTATTAAGCAATAACAGAACTTAATAATGATAATCTCTTAGTTATAATTCTCAAAAGTGGTGTACGACTAATTGTCTGCACCGCTTCTATCCTTTCTGAGCAAAGGATACTTTTTATAACATAAAGTAAAAGTAAAATTTCACCAATTATAATCTCGAAAAATTGGCATCCAATCTTCTAAAAATAAGGATGATTCGATTTATATTTAGAATTACACACAACAACTAAAAGAAAATTATGAACACATGAAGCGTATTATTATACTTTTAAGCATTTGCACAATTACTCTCCTTAGCGCCAATGCTCAATATAAATTTGTAAGCGAAGTATTAAATTACAAACCTGCACCAGGTCAATTTATAAATACAACAGCATGGGGAGTAAATGAAAGTGCTCAATCTATTGTAGGCACAGTAAACGGACATGTTTCATTAGGAGCTTATGGTGGATACATAGTATTTAAATTTGAAGAGCCTGTAAAGAATGATGCAGATAATCCGTATGGAATAGACTTTACAATTTTTGGCAATCCAATAGTTAGTAATGTTTATAACCGTGTTACCTGGGCAGAACCTGGTTTAGTATGGGTTATGAAAGATACGAATGGAAATGGCAAAGCAGATGATACTTGGTATGAACTTGCTGGTAGCGATCATTATTTTTCTTCAACCATAAAAAATTACACCGTTACTTATACCAATCCTAACCAGGAACAAGCTACTAATGTCAACTGGAAAGATAATCAGGGGCAATCCGGAATTGTTGAAGCCAACTCATTTCATACACAACCTTATTATCCTTTGGCCGAAAATTTCCCGGAAATTAACCAAACTTCATATTCGCTATCAGGAACCTATATTAAGGATAACATTAACCGAAATGAGCCAGGTTATATTATGGCCGACAAACACGGTTTTGGATATGCAGACAACCAAGCACGCAATACAAGTAGTCGAAAGTATAATATCCCTGATAATCCTTATACTCCTTTTGAAATTGAAGGAGCTGGAGGTGATGCTTTTGATATTTCGTGGGCTATAGACGAAAATGGCAATCAGATTTCTCTTAACCAAGTTGATTTTATCAAGGTCCAGAATGCTAACTTGGCTATGGCAGGTTGGTTAGGTGAAATGTCTACCGAAATATGTGGAGCTGTTGATGTTGATCCTATTCCGGGATTTGAAGAAGGCATCCGTGAGTGTATTGTAATTAAAGATTTACCTGCAACTTTAAAGGCTTACTCCTACCCAATCGAAGTATTATGTTTTGAAGATGGCTTTCCTGTCTCTGGACGTGATATCAATTGGCAATTATCTGAATCGTGGGCAACAATTAAAAACAATAAACTATTTGTTGAGGAATCGGGAGACCTTGAAATTACTGCAAATCTTGCTAATAATACCGATATATCTTACACCATACGTACTAAGGTAGATTTAGATGGAGTTACACCTGTTGAAACTGCAGAAAAAGACAAGCTTTATATTTTTCCTAACCCTACTCAAAAATACTTATACATCAATGGAGCGCACAATTCTGGTATTGAGATTTTCGATTTATCGGGAATTATGGTGTATCAACAAGCTACTTACAACACCGGAGAAAAGGTTGATATCTCTTTATTGCCACAAGGTGTTTATCTAATTAAAATAAAGGAAAACAATGCCCAAAATACATTTAAAATCATTAAGAAATAAACTCGTATTCATATCCATTTTCATAACACTGTTTACCTTTAAAACCAATTATTCTTTTTGCCAGGGAATTAAGGATTCAGTTTTTAATATTAAATCGGTTAATGTTAGAGCAGATTATTTGTTCAAAAAAGATGAAGCCGGTTTAACGATTACCCATGTTGATTCACTGGTGTTTATGGAGCAGATTACAGAATCTCTTTCAGGTGTTTTGTCTGGCAACACATCGGTTTTTATTAAGGATTATGGAAGAGGGGCTTTAGCTACAGCTTCATTTCGTGGTACGGCTGCTTCTCACACACAAGTGCGTTGGAATGGAATAAACATTAATTCTCCAATGACAGGTATGGTGGATTTTAGCTTAATTCCCATTTACCTTATTGATGAATTAAATCTTGCCCATGGAGCATCTTCATTAAAATATCAGAGTGGCGGATTAGGCGGGGTAATCAATATTAGCAATCAACCAAACTGGACTAAACGGTTCGGTGTTAAATATATTCAGGGCATAGGAAGTTATAACACTTTTAATGAGTATGTAAAATTAACCTTTGGTAATAAAAAGTGGCAATGCCGTACTGGTTTATATCATAACCAATCAGACAATAATTATTCATTTATTAATAGGCGAATAAAGAATTTTAATCCAGAAACCGGGAGTTTTTATTATCCAAAAGTAAAAAACGAACATGCAGATTACTTAATGTATGGTATAATGCAGGAGGCATATTGGAAAGTAGCCGAAAACATCATGTGGAAAGCAGTTTATTGGGGACAAGAAGCTGATAGAAGCATTCCGACCGTTTTGAGTTACGAAGGTGGAAAAGAGGCCAACATCAATAACCAAACCGATGAAGACCATAAAGCAACAATGGAAACCCGTTTTTATTTTGATCAATCTAATCTTAAAGTTCGATTAGGATATGATGCTAAAAAACTGCAGTATGTGTCTCAAAATTATGTGCCGGGTAAAGGTATGATCTATATGATTGACTCTGATAGTAAAGCCAACACTTTTTCTGGTTTTACTGAGTATGTGATTTCCAACAAAAATAACTGGCATTTTGAAGTATCCTTGAACTACGATAAAAGCAATGTTGATACTTACGAATCAGTTAATAAAACATTTTATAAGGCAGATCGCGATCACATTTCCTTGTTTTTTTCGATATCTAAAAATATTAAGGAACGACTGAATCTAAATTTTATGGACAGGCAAGATTTGGTTGATGGTGAAGTTGTAGATAACGTTCCTTTTTTAGGATTTGATTATCGTCTTAGTAAAAAGGGTAATCTTATTGTTAAAGGAAACATTGCAAATAACTATCATGCACCTACACTTAATGATTTGTATTGGCAACCGGGAGGAAATCCAAATCTAAAACCAGAAAAAGGGATAAGTGGAGATTTTGGGTTTGAATATATCCTTGATAGACCTAGCGTGGAAGTGAAGTCTGAAATCACTTCTTATTATTCTGATATCTCTGATTGGATTATATGGTTACCATCGTTTAAAGGTTATTGGCAACCCTTTAATATTAAACGCGTAATTTCTTATGGATTAGAATATAACCTAAACATAAATGGGAAAGTAGGTAAATTCAGCTATAAACTTCTTGGCGGATTTGCTTACACGAGAAGTAAGAACTTAGGTGATTCAAAAAAGTGGGGGGATAACAGCAATGGTAAACAATTGATGTATGTGCCTTTGTATTCTGGCAATGCATTGTTAAGCCTAAACTATAGTAAAACGTTTATACGCTATCATTGGAATAGCTATAGCGAAAGGTTTACCACTACAAGTAATTCTACCAGTAAACGAGATTGGCTTTACCCTTATTATATGAATAATATAACCTTGGGGCATGATTTTCATTTTAAAAATAAGTACAGATTAATTGCACAAATGAAGGTATACAACCTTTTTGATGAGCAATATCGATCGGTACTATTTCGCTATATGCCAGGTAGAAATTACCTACTCACTTTAATGCTTGAAATTTAATGACAATAACTAAAATCATTCAAAACATTTGTAATTCAAAAATAAAGTATTTCTGGATTACAGCTTTACTATCTGCATTTTGTGGCTGTATGGAAGACGAAGCCCTTAAAGAGACACGAAATTATAATGTGTCAGAATCTACAGGTGTATTTATAACCAATGAAGGAAATTTTACATGGGGGAATGCTTCATTATCTTATTACGATTATAAAACCAAAGAAGTAATTAATGATATTTTCTATGAAACCAACGATTTACCTTTAGGGGATGTATTGCAATCCATGTCTATTCGTGACTCTCTTGGATATTTAGTGGTTAACAACAGTGGTAAAATTTATATTATCAATATTAACACCTTTGAATATGTGGGTAAAATCACCGGATTTACTTCGCCACGCTATATTCACTTTTTAGAAAAGCATAAGGCTTATGTGACCGATCTGTGGGGTAAAAGTATTTGGGTAATCGATCCTTTAGGGGATTACGAAACAACCGGTTTTGCCAATGGATCTATCATAGATACAATTGATGTAGACAATGGAAATAAAAAGTTCTTCCAACATTCTACAGAGCAAATGGTGCAGTATGGAGATTTTGTATATACCAACTGCTGGACTTATGACGATAAAATATTGGTGATTGATTCTAAAACAGATCAAATAGTTGATTCAATAACCACTTTAAAACAACCCACTTCCTTGGTGATGGATAAAAATGACAAAATATGGATTGTATCAGACGGTTGTTATGATGGAAGTATTTATGGTTGGGAACGTCCAGGATTACAACGGATTGATCCGTTCGAACGCAAAGTGGAGAAAACATGGCGATTCGATATTGAGGATTGGCCTCAGGAGATTGTTATTAATCCTAAAAAAGATACAGTGTATTTTGTTAATAGACACATCTATTGCAAAGCCGTGGACAATGATGATCCTCCAGAAATATTCATAAAGAGTCCATACGTAGGAACACCATATGCGGGATATTACGGAATTGATGTTGATCCATACACTGGTGATGTTTTTGTTGCCGATGCTATTGATTATGTCCAGCAAGGAATTATTTATCGCTTTCAATCTAATGGAAGTCCTGTGGATACTTTTAAAGTAGGAGTTATTCCTGGAGCTTTTTGTTTTAAACCTAAAAAAACAGATAAATGAGTTTAAGTTATTTGTACTACAAGTTTCAATAATTGATACAATTATTTTTACAATGTATTATACAATAAAATCTCACTTAAACAAAATCCACTCCATTACTGAAGTGGATTTTTTATTTGAACTACCAACTTATTTTGTTAGTCTTTTTTAAATTTAATTACTCTATTACCTAATGTTTTTAAGATATATAGCCCTGATGGTAAATCACTAATATTAACATTAGCTTCCCTACCTTTATGAACTGCAATACCTGCATAATTATAAATAGTATAACACTCATCTCCTAAACCAGAAATGGTAAATTGTCCTGCAGTTGGATTAGGATATACTACTAATTCAAGATTAGTATCGATACTGTTTTGGATACTTGCACTTCTTAATTGAGCTGTATTACTGCTAGTTCCGCCAACTAACTTCGAAAGCAAATCAGTTCCTCCATGTAGCCATCTACCATTATCAATTTCATTTGCCCATTGATTTGTAATGTAGCTATTGGTTTCAATACGAGTATCTCCCCAAAATCCGTTTCCTGCATCAGGATATCTCCATTGAGGTTGCGACTGCCAATCTGCATTAATGTAAGCTACTATTCTAACAACATCATCATTATTGTATACAAATGGTAATAATTGATCTACGAAGAACTGATTCCACATATCTTCAGAACTCATATATACACCTTGCAAAGAAGGTCCATCTCCAACCCAGTGATAAGTATTCTGATCAAATTCATAGTACTGAGCTGAAACCTCTGCCATCATAATAGGCTTGTTTTTACCTCTGGCAAAATCAAGTGCATATTGTAAATTATCTCCATTGAAATTTTCATCATAAAAGAAGAATGATAAACCTACATAATCTACATAGTCATCACCAGGATACCAATTAGGCATTTGATTAGGATCATCATCTCCCCAAGTAGCCGATTGCCATACATAAGCCATATTATTAACTCCCATAGCTCTCCACTTATCAACCATGTAACGGTATGCATTTTGGTACCTTACTGGATCGTAGTGATTCCAGCTACCATCGAATTCATAACCTATTCTTAAATAAATAGGAGTATTGGCATTATCTAAAGCAAACTGACCAAGCTGATTTATTTGTGTATCATATAAGCCATTTACAATGTCGAGCATTCCGTTAGGGTGATCAGTACCAACTCCATCGTTATCTTCTACCATCCATAATCCAATGGCCAATGTACTGTTAGGATTTTGATTAATAGCACACTGTAAACACTGGTCTCCTGCTCCATAGTTAGTAACCGAAGTTAAACCAGCAAGATCGTATATGTTTGTATATTGAGTAATACCACCTATTTCTGGAAAATTTCCACTATTCTTATATCCATTCACTGAACCAAGATCCTGACCCAGAATTAACAAAACGTTTCTATCAATAGGAGAAAATTTTCCATTTATAATATCTCCTTGAATACATGGAGAACAAGAACCTCCACAATCAATTCCTGTTTCGTTACCATTCATAATGCCATCACTACAAGTTGGAGTAGTTCCCCCTCCACCTGTACAACCGGCATTGGCTGCCTGGCCTTCATTTTCGTAGCAATTTCCACCACATTCGTAAGGATGAGATGAAGGACAAGTAGTAGATCCACCACCTCCGCTACCATCGGTACAACCAGCATCAGCTGCTTGACCTTCATTTTCGTAACAGTTTCCACCACATTCGTGAGGATGAGACGAAGGACATTGAGTTTGTGCTTGCAAAGGTATGTACAAGACTAAAATAAGACATGCTGTAATAATAAAGGTTAATTTTTTCATGATTTAAATATTAATGTTACAGGTTAATTTTATGCAGTTACATTAAACTGCAGAATGCTTAAAAGAAACGATCATGTAAAATTTAATTATTCAATTATTCACGCCGGCGAATGATTAAATTTTCTTGAAAGTTCCATACATCAATTGAAAACTTCAAACATGCACAACAGTTTAATATACTGTACACTTGTTACTTAATAAGCTTATTGTATATAACATCACAATGATAAGAAGTATATGGAATGGCTCACAAAAAATCACTACTCATCAAATACTCAACCACCCATATTTTAATACTCAAAAACCATCATTCAATCTATAAGCACAAATATTATTTCTTTTTTAGATGAGAAATGCTTAGAATCTATGAACAAATTATACCAAAAATGTGATATTCTATTTTAGGGTGGCTTTTGTAAATATTATACTTCCCTTTACGACCGATTCCTAAAAAGGCAAGCTTACTATTTTGAGACTCTAAATAAAAACTTGTTTTTTTATCAAAATTACCCAATTCATTCTTACTGTATATAAAGCAGTTACAAACCACACTTTAGATAAAATCCAAAAAAAGCAAGAAAAAAATTAACCTGCTTTTAAACCTTTATCCATTTTGAATATCCAAGCATACGAAAACACAAAACAAGAACATGTTCATTTAACGAATTGATAAAACATTTTAAAACTGGAGTTATGAAAACAAGAAATTTATTTTTAAGCGGATCATTATTTATTGGATTGTTAATGTTTAATGCTTGTGATAATAGTGATAATAGTGATAAAATTGACCCAAATTCAAACATTGACACTAACTTAGTTGAACAAGAAGCTGCTCTTGAAGATTTAGAAGAAAGTATATTTGATGAAGTAGACGCATATTTATCTCAAGAACTAGAATTATCTGCAGTAAGTGGTCTTAAAAGTGCCAGTGCCGATTCTGTTGAACAAGGATGTCCTACTGTATTAGTTGATAGACCAGAGGATGAAAAGTATCCTAAAGTTGTAACTTTTGATTTCGGAACCGAAAACTGCGAAGATCGTTTTGGTAGAATAAAAAGAGGAAAAGTGATTGTTACTGTAACTGGCCCTCATTGGGTAGAAGGTTCTGAAAGAACTGTTGAATTCGAAGACTTTTATGTAAATGATAATTCAGTAACTGGTTCTAAAAAACACAAAAACGAAGGTAAAAATGAAGAAGGTCAATGGTATTTCTCTACTACAATTGATGTAACTCACGAAACTACCGAAGGTATTTCATGGACAAGAAAAGTTGACAGAATTAGAACAATGGTAGCAGGTGATGATACTAGAAATCCTTGGGATGATGCTTTTACAATTAGCGGAACTTCATCAGGATCAAGCTCTGAAGGATATTCGGTAACACGTGAAATAACTACACCACTTTACCGCGAAAGAGTATGTCGCTTCCCACTTTCAGGAACTGTTGAAATTATTAGAACAAAAGATGGTGTATCGAAAACAGTTTGGTTAGATCATGGAGACGGTGAAACTTGCGACAATAAAGCAACTGTAACTAACGAAGAAGGTGAAGTTAAAGAGATTTCATTAGGAAAAAGATTTAAGAAAAAATAATTATAGTATAGGTTGTAGTTTATGGAGGAGAGGATGCTCAATTAAGGCATCCTCTTTTTGTATGTTTTTTATATAAATACTGAATAACAAATTGCTCCAATTGTAAAATAAACCAGCATTCCAATGATATCGTTTAATGTAGTAACGAAGGGCCCTGTAGCAACAGCAGGATCTATTTTCATTTTCTTCATTAATAATGGAATAAAAGTACCAAAAAGAGAGGCCGCAACAATAACAGAAAATAATGCCAACGAAACAGTATAAGTTAAAGCAGTTTCAGCACCATTAAAGATATTAAACAATAGAATAATACCCGAAAGCACACCTGCATTTACTAATGCAATTGCTACTTCTTTTAACAATTTTTTCCATGTAGACTCTAAACCAACATGCCCAGAAGCCAAAGATTGTACAATAATAGCAGACGATTGCATCCCTGTATTACCTCCCATTGCTGCAATCACCACTGTAAAAGATGCTAATGCTGGATATATTTTAATTAACCCTTCGTATCTATCAATTACTATTGATGAGAAAATTCCTCCAAACAATCCAATTACCAGCCATGGCATCCTTGCCCTTGTATGCATCCAAACACTATCAGACGATTCAACATCATCAGTAATACCAGATGCCAATTGGTAATCCTTTTCTGCTTCCTCTCTCATAAAATCTACCACATCATCAATAGTAATTCGTCCTACTAACCTTCCAATTCCGTCTACAACAGGGAGTGCAACTAAGTCATATTTATCCATGATCACACTTACTTCTTCTCCTTTAGCATCTGTTTTAACAGAAATTAAATCCGGATTATAAATATCTTTAACTGTTTGTGTATCCTGACTTAACAAAAGACGTTTTAAAGACAACGTGCCTTTTAAAATACCATCATTATCAACAACATAAACATAATATACCTCTTGCACCTCCTCACCTTGCCTGCGCATACTTCTTAAACAAGTCTCCAAGTTCCACGACTCCTTTACCTTAATGAATTCCTTGGCCATCAAACCTCCTGCTGTATGTTCATCATAGGTAAGTAGATCTGCAATATCACCAGCTGTTTTCACATCATCCATATGCGAAAGCACCTCTTGCTGACGATCGTCATCCATTTCACCTAGTACATCAGCTGCATCATCGGTTTCCATCTTATCGATGTACCTTTTGGCAATTACCTCACTAGGTAAAGAATCTAAAAAGCGTTTACGTTCATCCTCTTCTAGTTCTGTAATAACATCAGCGGCTATTTCATCATCCAAAAGCAAATAAAGATATTTTGCCTCTTCTAGATCAAGTTCTCTAAAAAGATCTGCAATATCGGTACTGTGAAGTTTATTAAGTTTTTTAATGAGTTTATCTTCTTCTTTAAACTCAATTTTTTCTTTTATTTTTTCAACAAACTCACGTGTTAACTTGAATTTTGCCATCAGTTACTATAATTACCAGGTGATTACTATTGTTGCAAATTGCTTTGAATATACTTTGTAAGCTCTACAAACTCCTGAACTCCTAGTTGTTCTGGCCGCTTACTAAAAACTTCCATTTCGGAAATATTATCTCGATTAAATGGTATCGATTTTAACGAATTACTTAATGTTTTTCTGCGTTGATTAAATCCTGTTTTTACTACTCTAAAAAATAACTTTTCATTGCAGTCAAGTTCTTGGATTTTATTTCTGGTTAACCTTATAACTCCCGATTTTACCTTAGGTGGTGGATTAAATACATGCTCGGGAACAGTAAAAAGATATTCAACATTGTAATAAGCCTGTAAAAATACGCTCAAAATTCCATATACTTTACTACCTGGAGGTGCAGCTAACCTTTCTGCTACTTCTTTTTGTAACATGCCAACCACTTCTGGAATTTGATCCTTGTAATCCAATACTTTAAAAAAGATCTGACTAGATATGTTATAAGGAAAATTGCCAATAATACTAATCGGGTCAGTAGTTATTTCTTTTAAATTCATTTTTAAAAAGTCGCCCGAGATTATTTTACCTTTTAAAGTATCGTAATGCTCATTCAAATATTCAACAGATTCAGAATCAAGCTCTACCACTCTTAAATTAATCCCTTCTTTTGATATAAGATATTTAGTTAAAACACCCATACCAGGACCAATCTCCAATACATTTGTTTTGTGATTTATAAGTCCATCAGCAATTTTTTTTGCTATCGACTCATCCTTTAAAAAATGCTGTCCAAGATATTTTTTTGCTCTTACATTCTTCATCCGTTTGTTTATATCTAAAAATCACCTTAGTATAAGCGCAAATATTGATTAACTATATTTTAAACTATTATTTTAAACCTCTTGGTTAAACAAATAATCTTTTATAAAATTGCACTCACAAAAATCTGCGGCAAAGGTAAAATTTTAAATCTATAAAACCTTTTTTATTGCAGTAAGGGGACGCTCATAAAAAGTAAGGTGTTGAAAAAAACAATTGTTAATATTCTTAAGTTTCTGATTTATCTATCCATTGGTGGTTTTTTAATGTGGTATGTTTATCGGAATTATGATTTACAAGAGATCAAAAAAACATTAAGTTCTGGTGTAAATTTTTGGTGGTTACTACTTTCAATGATAATTGGATTAATAAGCCATTTTAGTAGAACTATCAGGTGGCAAATGCTAATTGAACCTATTGAAAAGAAAACTAATATTACCAACACATTTTTCGCTGTTATGATTGGTTATTTTGCCAATCTACTAATTCCTCGTATGGGAGAGATATCTAGATGCGGGGTACTTAGCCGATATGAAAAAATATCTGTTTCCAGATTGATAGGTACTGTTGTTGTTGAGCGTTTGATGGATTTAATAATGTTAGTAATATGCTTGCTATTAGTATTAGCTTTGCAGTTTAACGTTGTTGCTGATTTCCTTTCTAAAAACACCGACTTAAGTAAATTTACAAACATATTTACCTCAATTTGGACATATGTAATTATTATTACTATAATCGTTACACTGCGTTTATTTAAGAAGTGGTTTTCTCAAACATCACCATATTTAAAGTTAAAAGGTTTATGGGCTAAATTTACAGAAGGATTTTTAGCTGTTAAAAATGTAAAAAACAAACCAGCCTTTGTATTTCATACCATATTTATATGGATCATGTATTTTTTAATGATTTATGTATGCTTTTTTGGTTTTGAATTTACATCGCATTTAAGTCCATTAGCCGGGCTAGCAGCATTTGTACTAGGTAGTTTAGGAATGGTAGCTCCAGTACAAGGAGGAATGGGCCCTTGGCATTTCATGGTAATTGCAACTTTGCAAATGTATGGAGTTGCTAAAACAGAGGGTGCTGCGTTTGCGTTAATTGTATGGAGTTCACTTAATGGTATGATTGTAATCATGGGTGTTATTTCCACTATTATCTTACCAGTTCTTAACAAGAAAAAACATAAATGAGCTTTAAGCTCCAAAACAAAAAAAGATTTGGAATACTTATAGCTATTCTATGTTATTCATACATTTTATTCAGACTCTTTAACTATCAAAATCAATTTGATTTCTCTCGTTCGATATCCATAAAAAACAATATTGTTTGGGGTGTTTTACTTATTCAATTGTTTTTGCTTATTCTAAATTTATTTATTGAGTCGAAGAAATGGAAATCACTTCTTTCGAACGAAATTAAAGTAAGTAATTCGCAATCTTTTAAAATGGTACTTGCTGGATTTGCTTCAGGAATATTTACTCCGGCAAAACTTGGTGAGCCTGTTGGTAGAATTATTTTTTTAGATAAATTATATTGGGGAACTGCAACTATACTTAACTACTTTGGTGGTATAATTCACAATATTGTTATACTCTCTTTAGGATTACCATGCTTAATAATTCACTACAAATCTGCTGATATTCAACTTTCGTCACAATCAAAAATTTACATCCTCATATTTATCACTCTAATCGTTTTTGTAATCATCATTATTTCGTTTGTAACCAAGATTAGTGCTAAATTAAATTATTTAAAACGGATAGAAAAAATAGCAAGTCTATTCAGAAAACTAAAAGCTATACCTAAGCATATTATTATAAAGGTATTAATGCTTAGCTTACTTCGATTTCTTGTATACTCGCTGCAGTTGGTTATCTTACTTTACTTATTTAATGCAAAAATTCAATTTACCTCCTTAATAATTATTCCTATTTATTTCATGTTAATTACTATAACACCATCATATATCTTAATTGATTTAGGAATAAGAGGATCCATTGCTTTATTCATTTTTTCCAGTTTTTGTATACCCGAAATATCAATTGTATTAGTTGTATTTTTATTATGGCTACTTAACCAAATGTCTCCGGCTCTTCTCGGAACTATTATTATTTTAACTAAAAAACAGAACAATCCTGCTATAAAAGCTTGATTTTCCTAAAGTTTTAACGTAAATCATCTTAATTTCTTAAAAACTCATTATCTTTAGTTCGATTTTTCCGTATAATAACATTAAAAACAGATCGCTAAGTAATGGAAAAATATATTCTAGAATTAATTTCGGAAAACAATAGAGTTATAATCCCTAATTTTGGAGCATTTATCGTATCTAAAGAACAAGGAGCTAGTATTTTATTTAATAACTTTTTAAGTTTTAATGATGGTCTCCTGGTAAATTACGTTGCAGAAAAAAAAGGTATAGATACAATAATAGCTACAGACCAGGTTTTTGATTATGTAGATCAACTTAAAAAACAACTTGATGAATCTGGAGAGTATGCTATTGATAAGTTAGGTGTTTTTAAAAAAGATGATAATGGAATACTCCGATTTCAACAGGCCGAAGACTTTGCCGAACAACTAGCAAGCTCAAATAAAGAGGAAGAGGTGGAAGATAAAGAAGAAATCCAAGAAACCTTTCAATCGGAAAAAGAAACAGAAAAAACAGTTTTTGTATTAGAAACTGAAGAAGATGAGAAAACACCTGATGAGATTGAAAAAGAAGAGCCAATTGAAGAATCAATTACTGCTAATAATGAAGATGAACCTTTAACAGAAGAAAAGACAATTATTCCACCTTCTACTAGTACAATAGATAGTGACAATGTAGAAGACAATGATGATAAAAAAGAACCAGAAGAACCTGCAAAAGAACATGTTTTCAATCGTAGGGAAAATAAACAAGTTGAGCAATTAAAAAAAGATCAAAAAAGAAACAACTTAATATTATTAATTGTCTTAACAGGAATTGTTGTTATTGTTATTGGTGCATACTTCCTATTCTTTAAAAAAGACAAAAAAAGTGAGCCAAAAGTAACTAAGAAAGAAATTATAAAACCAAAACCAGTTACCAAACCAGTTGTAAAAGATTCCATAGTTGATAAACCCAAAGTTGTAAAACCTAAAAAACAAGAAGAACCAAAAGTTAGTGAACCTATCGTAACTAAAGGTTATATTCATATAATTGTTGGTGGATTTGAAAACGAGAATAATGCTTATCGACTTGTTAAAAAACTAAAAGATCAAGGTCATGCAAAAGCCCAAGTAATTAAAAAAGGTAATATGCATCTTGTAAGTATTTATTCTGACCTTTCTTACCCAAAAGTTGAAGCTAAACAACAAGAAGTTCTTAATGATCTAAAAATGGAAAGTTGGTTGTATACCATAAAATAATTTTTTAAGAAATTACTTATGTCCCGATTTTAATGTATCGGGACTTTTTGGTAAGTATTTAAGTTACACCCAACAACCTATTACATTACAAACCAACATGTAAAATACATAGATGAACCATTTTAATTTTTTAGTTCATCCAAATGAGATAGAATTACTGATTTGTTTAATAATCTCAATCACTTTTATTCTTTATTTATTCCTGATTTACAAATTCTTAAAAGGATGGAATAAATTAAATAAATTCGAAGTCTCAAAAAGAATAAACTCTGCACTTCCATTATCTTGTATAATTCCATTTAGGAACGAAATTGAAAACATACCTAAATTAATTGAAAGCTTAAAGCAACAAGACTACCCTAATTTTGAAGTAATATTGGTTAATGATCATAGCTCTGATGGATCTGAGGAACTAGCACTTAGTTTAATAAATGACTTAAACAACTTTAAACTACTGTCAAATATTGGTGAAGGTAAAAAAGCAGCTTTATTTGAAGGTGTTAAAAGGTCCCAATTCGACCATTTAGTATTTACTGATGCTGATTGCACTCATAATCTAAATTGGATTTCAAGTATAGCACAAATTATTAGTAAAAATAACATTGATCTTTTAGTAGGCCCTGTAAAGTTGATGCAACCTCAGAATTATTTCGAACGATTTCAAGAGTTTGATTTTATAAGTCTTATATCAAGTTCTGCAGGAGCAATAGGGAATGGACATCCTATAATGTGTAATGCTGCAAATTTATCCGTATCAAAATCAATTTGGTACGAAGCCAATAAAATAATAAATAATAATTACGCTTCAGGTGATGACATCTTTTTATTACAATATTGCATTGCTCAAAAGAAAGTAATAGAATTTATTAATTCTCCACTTGCAGTTGTTACTACAACGCCAGAAACAAATTTTTTCTCTTTTTTTAGTCAAAGAGTAAGATGGGCAGCCAAAAGCAAAGGTTATACTGATTCTTATACTCTTTTTGTTGCATGGGTGGTTTTCATTTGTAATCTATTTATTTTTATATCTCCCATATTAATTTTAACATATCCACTTACAGGAATTTTATTAATGTTTTTATGGATTAATAAAATGATATTTGATTATTGGTTGATTAGCAAAGGAAAAAAACTATTCAATGTCAAACTAAATCTTCTCCATTACTTATGGATTAGTCTGCTATATCCCTTCTATATTATTTCGACTGTTATTTATGCTGCTTTTGGTTCAACTAATTGGAAAGGCCGAAAAATATAGCAATTACCCACACAAACTTATTAAATGATGATAATAATTTGTCGAAGAACACCATTGTAGGTAACGTTTAATTAACACACAGTTAACCTAAACTTCATACTATTTCCTTTTTATTCATATCCTCCAATAATACTTTAGCCAATTACTAAGCAATTCATAGAAGTGAAATTAAGCACTAAATTACTAATATGGTTTTCAGTCGTTTCTGTAACAATTGCGACTGTTGCAATAGGGATAAGTTCTTCTTTTTTTCGTACAAAACAACAAGCATCTGAATTATCTGCTGAGATAAATGATATCTACTTTAAATTCCTTAAGTTAAAAAACACAACAAATGATTTCTTTGCTCTTGAAACAATAGATACTTCATTTTACAAAACCCAAAAAAGTGACTATTTAGATTCCGCTCATAAACAAAATGCCAATATTAGAGAAGGATTACAGCATTTAATAAGTAAGAATAAGCGTTCAAACAGTATAATTAACTCATTAAAGGATATTGAGTCAGCACTTAAAAAAAGAGATTCAATTTTTGCTATGCTTTCTGTTTTTGCAATGGAGAGAGGTTATAAAGATTTTGGAAAGGTAGGCAACATGAGGTACTTTGCTCATGAATTAGAAAAACTCCATTTTATTGACAAAACACAACTACTTACATTAAGAAGAAAAGAAAAAGACTATTTGCTTAGGCACGAAGATAGTTATATAGAATCTTTTAAAAATATATGTAATGAGATTTATGAACATTTATCATCAATAAATAAGAACGAAAATATAACTCAAGCATTGAAATACTTAGATAATTACAAAAAGGAGTTCTTAAAAGTATCTCAATTCGATAAAAAAATGGGGCTTCATGATAACCGAGGATTAAAAGGTGAATTAAATAATGTTGATCGATCAGTTGAAGAAAAAATAAAAGAAACATTACGCATAGCAGATTACAATCAAAATAGAACAATATCTCAACTTGAAAAAACTTTTCTTTTAACTGTTTCCTTTACTTTATTAGTTTGTTTTTTTCTTGCTAACATTTTATCTCGCCAAGTAACTCGTCCACTATCAAGGCTTACAAGATTTATTGAGGGTATCATGATTAATGATTTTAGATCTATCCCCAAGCTAGTAAAATCCATTAATACCCTTGAGATTAAAATTCTATACAGAGAATTTAGTTTGATGATAGAACAACTCAAACAAAATCAACAAGAAAAAGATGTATTGATAAATCAATTAACGGCAGGAGAAAAAAAGTACAGAGATATGGCAGATAGTCTGCCTCAGGGACTTTTTGAAACAGACAATAGAGGAGTACTTATTTATGTCAATAAAGTGTGGCAAGAGTATTTTGGTTATAGTAAAGTTAATGCCGAATTTAATTTAAACATATTTGACATAATCAACCGAAGAAAAAAATCCAATAGTAAGCGAAAGAAAAATGAAGTAATCGCCTATAGAAAAGATAAAACATGGTTTCCTGCACTTTTATATATGGATAAAATTAAAGTAGGAGATAATTTAAAAGGATGGAGAGGGGTAATTATAGATATTTCGGAAAGATATGAATACATCAACCTACTTAAAAAGGAGCAACGAAAAGCGATGGAATCTGACAGATTAAAATCTGCTTTCCTGGCCAATATTTCGCATGAAATCAGAACACCGATAAATGCTATTATGGGTTTTTCAACTATACTAAAAAATAAAGACCATTCTATAGAAGAACGTCAAGCTTATCTTGACATTATTGAAAAAAGTAGTTTAGATTTACTTAATGTGTTTGAAGATATGATTGCTGTATCTCGTATGGAATCTGATGAACACAGATTGAATATAGAAAATGTTGATTTAGCATTGCTTGCTAATGAAATATTAGATATGGCAAAAATAAAAGCAAAAGAAATGGATAAAGAACTTCTTGAAATTCAGTATTCCCAATTGCAGGAAGAAGAAATTAAAGTTGTATCCATAGATAAAATGAGAATAACTGAAATTTTTGAAAGGTTAATTGAAAATGCTATTAAATTTACAAGTCAAGGAGGTATACAAATTGGTCATAAATTAATGACACAGAAAATTGTTTTCTTTGTAAAAGACAGTGGTATTGGAGTTCCTAAAGAAAAACACAAAATTATTTTTGACCCGTTTAGGCAGGTTGATGAATCAAACTCTAAAACAAATGGTGGTACCGGACTTGGATTGGCTATTTGTCAAGGCCTAGTAAATCAAATGGATGGCAATATTTGGATTGAATCAAAACCAGGAGAAGGATCTGGTTTATTTTTTAGTATTCCGTACAAACCCGAAAATCAAACAAATTGCAAGAATCCACTAAGCAAATTACACAACCCCATTTAACACCATCAATAAGCCTGAATTATTCTTTTTGATAACTATTAGGAATTGATTTATTGGCTTTTGCTCCAAGGACTTTTATTTTTTCTGCCTTAGATATTAAGTTACCTCTTCCTGTTTGTAGCTTCTGCATTGCGTTAGAGTAGTTATTTTGTAATTGATCAATATTTTGTCCAACCTTTTCAAGATCTAAAAGAAAATTAACCAGTTTATCGTATAATGCTCCACTTTGCTTAGCAATTTCCTGAGCATTTTTAGATTGATTCTCTTGACGCCATATAAAGGAAATTGTTTTTAAAGTAGCCAATAAAGTAGAGGGACTTACGGGTACAATCTTTCTTTCCCATGCATAGGCAAATAGTTCGCTATCCGATTCTACTGCTATTGCAAATGATGCTTCAACAGGTATAAACATCAATACAAAATCGGGAGAATTAACAGTAGTTGCAGAAGAATAATTTTTTTCGAATAATCCCTTTACATGTTCTCGAAGATTGCTTTTATGTCTTTTTAGCGCATTTTCTTTCTCATCTTTTTCTTGAGCGTTTATATACTCATCATATGCTCGCAAAGAAAATTTTGAGTCTACAATTAAATGTTTGCTCTCAGGCAAATCTATAATAACATCTGGCCTAATTAATTGCCCTTCTGAGTTTTTGTCACTCACCTCCCTTCGATATTCTCTTCCCTTTGTTAGTCCCGATTCCTCTAAAACTCTCTCCAGAATCATCTCTCCCCAGTTTCCTATCTTTTTTACATCTCCTTTTAACGCTCTTGTTAAACTTCCTGCTTCTTCACTTATTTTATTATTTAATTTAAACAATCTTTTTACCTCAGCTTTTAGACTTAGGTTATCTCTTACTTCTTTATCGTAAGTCTCCTCAACTTTTTTCTCAAAACTCGAAATTTTCTCTTTTAAAGGCGATAGTAAATCATTTATTTTCTGCTGATTTTGCTCATTTATTTCTTTCGATCGATGCGAAAGAACACGATTTGCAATGTTTTCAAATTCAACAGTAAGTTTTTTTTGAAGCTGCTCAACTTCTTTTATCTTCTCTTCATTTATTTTAATTAAATGAGTATTCTCAGTATCTACTGCTGCAATATGCATTTTTGACTGAACAAGCTCATTTCTAATCTTTTCATTTTCTTCTTTATATTCTAATACCTGTTTATTTACTTGTTTTACATTAGTTTCTAACTGTACTTTTTGTTGTTGTGTATACAAATTCCTTTTTCCATGAATAACAAACAATACTATCCATGTTAAAATAGAACCTATTGCAACACCAATTAATATTTGAAAAACATCCATACACCAAAAATAAATAAGAAAGGGATATTCTCAACAAAGAACATCCCCTAATATTGTTATCGAATTATTGATTTATACCGATTTTGCCATGGTTTTAGTATTAAGGCATTTTATACATATATGCATTAATATTCATACCTGCTCCAACCGAGGTCATCATAACATAATCTCCACTTTGAAGCGAGTGTCCATTCAACTTTTTCCTAACTATTAAATCAAACAATGTTGGTACTGTTGCAACAGAGCTATTGCCTAAGGTTTTTATTGTCATAGGCATTATGTCATAATCAACTTCTCTTTCACCATACAATCTGTAGATGCGCTTTAGTATGGCTTCATCCATTTTTGCATTGGCTTGGTGTATCAATACTTTTTTAACATCACTCAAGGTTAGATTATTGATCTCCAAGCACTCTTTTGCTAGTAAGGGAACATTAGTAAGAGCATAATTATAGAGTTTTCTACCATACATTTTTAAGAACATATGGTCATCATCCAAATCATTATTATACGAGTTACCCATATGAAGAAGATCCATATGCTCTTCTGTATCAGTTCTGGCTGAATGCTTTAAAATACCAACCGGAACATCGCTTTCTACTGCTTCAACTAATGCTGCTCCTGCCCCATCAGCAAAAATCATTGAATCTCTGTCATGCGGATCCATCATTCTACTTAGAGTATCTGTTCCAATTACAAGCACACTTTTTGCATCTCCGGATTCAATATAATATTTTGCCTGTATCATAGCCTGGGTCCATCCTGGACAACCAAAGGTTATATCATATGCAACAGTTCGTGGATTTTTTATGTTGAGCTTTTTTTTAACCCTCGATGCCACAGTGGGTAAAGTATCTGGAAAGAGACTCCCATGCTTTACATCTCCCAAATTATGAGCAACAATTAGATAATCAAGCTTTTCTCTATCAAAATCCCCTGCTTCTATTGCCTTTTCTGCGGCAAAACTTGCAATATCTGATGCAACATGATTTTTCTCTGCACATCTTCTTTCGATAATATCCGTAATTTGTTCAAACTTTTGGACAATTTCTGTGCCTGGTAATTCTATTTTACTACCATCACTGTTTAAAAACAGTTGATTGGCAAAATCAATGTTTTTTACAACCACTGGCGGAATATAAGATCCCGTGCCAGTAGCAACAGCATAAACTTTCATTATTTTTCGATTTTGCTAATACCCCTAACATAAAATGCATTACCCATACATTTATGCTAGATATTTTATCGTTTATTAAACAATAAAATAACTTACTACTATTTTAAATACTTCACTTCAAATTTTGTTCCATCCCAAACTCCATAGGACCTATGATTTACCCAATCTCCCAGATATACAAACTGGCTTGTGTCCATAAATTTTTGGTGTAAGGCTATGTGCCTATGACCAAAAACAAAGAAGTCGAAATGCTCATCTTTTAACACGTCCTTTGCATAAAGCATTAACCATTCTTTATCTTCACCTAAAAACTTTGATTTTTCAGAATTTTCGTTCTTTAATCTACTTTGCTTGGACCATTTGCGAGCAAAACCTACTCCAAAATTTGGATGTATTCGTGCAAACATCCATTGCAAGAACCTATTTGTAAAGATTTTTTTTAGAACATTATAGCTTTTATCATAAGGACCTAAACCATCTCCATGAGCCAGATAAAATGATTTTCCACCTAATTTTACCTTATAAGGATCATGATGAATGATCATTCCTGTTTCCTTGGGTAAATAATCAAATACCCAAATATCATGATTCCCAGTAAAAAAGTGTACCGGTATTCCATTATCAGTAAACTCGCATATTTTTCCTAAAAATCGGGAATACCCTCTTGGAACTACATGCCTATATTCAAACCAAAAATCGAATATATCACCTAATAAGTATAATGCCGCAGCATCAGATTTTATCGATTCTAACCAGCCTACAAAGATCTTTTCGTGTTTTCTACCATCTTTTATAGATGGGGCACCTAAATGAACATCAGATGCAAAATATATTTTCTTACCTTCTTCCAAATATCTCTTTATTAATCGAACGGACAAAGATATTATTTTATTGACCAAAAAAAGGGAAATCCATATTGAATTTCCCTTTAAATATCTTAAGTAGAACAGTTAGTTCAAAAGGTCGTCCAATTTCTCATCCAAAATTCTCCCGAATAAATCTTTACCAATAAGTTCTCCATCCTTATTTATTAGATAATTAGCAGGTAATTTCTTTACATTATAAATCCTTGCTGGATAAGAATTTGTATACTGCAAATCACTCACATTTATCCATGGTAATTTATCTTGCTCTACTGCAGCCTCCCATAATATTTTACTTTTATCAAGAGATACCTGATAAACTTCAAATCCTTTACTTTTATATTTTTTGTATATTTTTAGTAATCTTTTGTTTTCAAGTCTTGACTCCTTATCCCATGAAGCCCAAAACGATAAAAGCACCATTTTTCCTTTTAAAGACGAAAGTTTAATCTTTCTACCATCTAAACTTTCTTCCTCAATTTCGGGGATACCCGTTTCTATTTTTTCTTTATTTAATAAAACCTGTAACCTTTGTTCTTTTTTTATTCCAAGAACAAAGTCTTTTAATTGTTTAACTCTAGATGCCTCTGGATACATTAAATCTAAGCTGGTTGCTACAGCCGAAATCATATTCAAATCCTTTTTATTATTTGGATCTAGAATCATATCTCCATTATCATAACGCTGAAAAACTGCATAATAGCTAGCAAATGATCTAGGGTTTGTCATTACAAAATCAAAAATAAAATCCTTTTGTTCGTCTACTATTTCTTTTATTTCTTTTCTCAATCCTTCTCTTTGATCTTTTTCATCTACCGAAATTGTATTAAAAGCATTAAGTAAACTATCAATTTCATTTTTTGTAACCTCTAACTTTGTATTTAGTGTTTGTATATAAGCAGATCCCATGGAGTTCCTAACCGAATAATTTTCTGATAAATTATCTCCGTCTGCAACTACTTCTATCTTTTCAGTAGAATCAGCTAAGAGCGTAATTAAATTGTTATCTGATAGTTTAAGCAAAAAGAAGGTTGGATATTTTAGTCTGGGTACTTTAAATCTAAATTTTCCATTTTTCTTAAGTTTTACTGAGTCAAGACTTAATGCTCCATCAAGATTTAATTGTTGAAAAAATAACGTTTCACCTGCTGCTCCAGATATTTCTCCACTAACTCTGAGTTTATCTTTATCAGAACATGCTGAAAATATTAAAATGAATCCAACAAATAGTACGATCCGAACTGTATTCATCTGTATTATAGCTTTTTAGTTTATTCCTATTATATTGAAGATATCAAAGATATCATTATTTTCTTACATAATTATTTATTGCTTTTTCCAGATCATTACCCCATATGTTTCTTTGAATGATAACTCCTGTACTGTCAACAATAAAATTACATGGCAAATATCGCACTCCCATTTCAATTAAATCTGTTGACTCAACTGACACTGTATCTATCAAATGCCAATATGGCAATTTGTACCTTTTTATATTCTTAAGCCATTGTTCTTTATCGTTTGTATACGCCACCATCATTGTTTTAAGTCCACGTTTTCCATAACGATACATCATCCTCTTTACTTGTTTTAATTTGTCGTCTTCTAACAAATCAATTCCCGACCAAAATATAATATGCGTTGGTTTTCCTTTCAACTGCTCTAAGTCAACAGTCTCATTCCAATTAGTACGTGCTTTCAATTTTGGAAATTCTCCTCCTATATTATAATGTTCCCCTGCCCGAATTAAAGAATATGCAGTCATAATCTCTTTATCATAACTATCAAATATTCTTTTTAGTTCTTCATCTTTAATTAGATCCTCTGCATTCTTTAAAAATCTATCTAAATCATTTTTTAAATCAAACAGGGTAACATTAGCAGCTTTTTGATTAAGCATCACAAAATCTAAAACCGAATTTTTTGTACTCTCAACAATCTTTAAGTTCTTTTTTCGAAAGTCATTTACAAGCTTATCTTTTCTTTTGCTAAAACTTTCGTATAATGAATCGTTTAATTCCTGTTCATCAAGCTTCTGAGTAACTTCTGAGGATATTTTATTTATTTCTTTGTTAAACAATTGATTATTTCTCTCTAATTCCCAAAATTTTGTCATAAAATTGGAATTAGTACTACTTAGTGTTTCATTTACATTATCAGCGTCGAACTGTATATTTATATAATCTGTTGTTTTTAAGAACAAATTGATTCTAACTTTATTATTTAGTTGCAAATAATAAAAATTTGTAGATTTTATACTTTCTTTGGGAATTGAGAAATATCCTTCTTCATTTACAATGATAGTATCCAATGGAATTTTGTTATTTCCATTCTCAAATAAAAAAATATCTTTTTCGTAGTAATTCGTAATCCTTCCTTCAATTAAAGGTATTTGTTTTACCTTCTTCTCACTGCACGAAACTATGATAAAAATAATACCTATAAATATGTATATTAGCTTTCTCATTATTTATGCAAAAAATTATAGTCTTTAAGTAAATCTTGTAAAAATTTTTTAGCAGAACCATTAATTTGATTTATCCCTAATTTTTGTTTTAAAGCATTTTGAAGTTTTACTTGCATTGGATGGCAATTATTTTTGGTACCTGTATCATTTTGCATCTCCACAAAGTTTAGTACTTCTTTTATGGTAGATGCATCATTATCTACTAGTTGTGATGATTCCTGATAAGCAAGTTTATAATTTTCTGGCACCTCAATGTATGCCGTTTCCTCAAATAAATTCTTACGACTTAATTTAACTACTGTAGTTCCAGTTACTATATCCCCTAATCTTTGAGATTTATTACTGGCTAAAATTGAAATAACTCCAAATGAACCAAACAGTAACCATATATCCACAATCCGAAACACCCACCTAATAAGACAACTTCCCAATGTCAACTCAGATCCATCCAATTTAGCTACCTTTATTCTCAATACCATCTTACCAAACGTTTGTCCATTAAAAAACAATTCAGCAATTAACGAGTAAAATACTATTGGTAAACCTAATACTACATTCCACAACTCCAAATCTCCAATGCTTGTTAATATAATTAACCAGATAATAGCCCATGATCCAATTACTAAAAGGTCAAAACCAAACGCTAATATTCTGTCTCCTATCCCAGCAATTTGATATTCCAGATCTATATTTTGTGTGGTAGAAACACTTACATATTCCATAAATAACAAATAGGTTATGATTAAAATAATAGTCGTCAAATGTAACAAATTTACATCTATTAGTTATATTTGACCCTCCAATTACAACTTTGATTGTGTTAATTTATTTGAACCCTAAATAAATTGTGAAAGAAATAACCTTTATAAACCGAAACAAGTCTCGTTGGCAAAGTTTTGAAGCTAATATGAAAAAAGGGGATGAATTAAACCCTGATAAACTTGCAGATCAATTCATTCAGCTAACTGACGACTTAGCTTATGCTAAAACTTTCTTCCCACAATCAGGCACTATTTCTTATCTCAATTCTCTTACAGTAAAGACACATCAGGAAATATATAAAAACAAGAAGGAAAAATCGAATAGGTTTACAACATTTTGGAAAACAGAACTTCCTATTGAACTATACAAAAGCAGAAAGTACTTTATTATTTCATTTGTTATTTTTATTCTGGCTGCTGCACTAGGTGCTATGTCGGCTTTAAATGATGATGGTTTTTTAAGATTAATCTTAGGAGATGTTTATGTAAATACTACACTTGATAATATTGAAAAAGGAGATCCCATGGGTATATATGGGAGCATGGGAGAATTTGAAATGTTTTTTGCTATTACTTTCAATAATATTAAAGTTTCATTTATTGCTTTTGTATTTGGAATATTTACATCACTTGGTGTTGGTTATATACTGGTAAGAAATGGCATTATGCTGGGCGCTTTTCAAGCTTTCTTTTATCAAAAACAGCTGTTCTCAGTTTCTACATTGGCTATATACATTCATGGAGCTCTCGAAATTCCGGGTATTGTAATTGCCGGAGGTGCAGGTATTATACTTGGTAATAGTTTTTTATTTCCTAATACATTACCAAGAGCTACATCTCTAAAAATTGGAGCCTTAAGAGGCATTAAAATAATGGTGGGCCTTGTTCCTATATTTTTAACTGCAGGTTTCTTAGAAAGTTTTGTTACCAGACATTATGATACTATTCCCCTATTTATCAATTTATTTATAATTATAGGCTCTCTTTTTTTTATTGTGTGGTACTTTTTTATATATCCCAATAATGTCTATCACCGCGAGAGTTCTAACAAAAAAACCGATAACCAAACACTATTTAATTAATACGATATGTTTAAAGAAAGAATTGAATTAAGAAAAAAAAGAGAGTTTAGTGATGTTTTAAATGCTTCTTTTGCTTTTATTAAGCAAGAGTTTAAACCTTTAGCTCGTTTAATATTACTTTATGCTGGAATACCTATTTTAGTACAAGCCATTTTAAGTGCATTTTATATAGATACAACTTTCACCGATATATTTAAAAATATTGGAAACCCAGGCGCCGCACAAGAGTTTACAACAAGCATGCCTGCCAAAGTTTTTTTATTACATTTAATTAATTTAATTGTTCAGGTTTTTTTAACTGGCTTAGCTTACTGTTATGTAGTGGTTTATTCTGAAAAAGGTTTTGAAGAAATTAACATCAAAGAAGTATGGAATAAATTCACAACACTTTTTGCCGCTTTAATAGGCTTTAATATTCTTGGAGGAATAGTTATCGTTCTTGCATTTTTTGCTTTAATAATCCCAGGAGTTTATGTTATGGTTCCACTTTCGTTAATTATAATTATAAAAGTTGCAGAAAATAATGGATTTGGAGAATCGTTCTCAAGGTGCTTTTATTTAGTAAAGAATCATTGGTGGGAAACATTTGGTTTACTAATTATTACAACAATAATTGTTTTAACACTTAGCTCTATATTTAGTATACCAGCTGCTATTTTTGGTATCACCCAAACCATCATGCTTGAAAATCCTGGTTTAGATTCTTTTCCTTTTATAATTACATCAATTTTATCAACTGTTGGTACTGCTTTAATAACGCCAATACCTGCAATTGTGATGGCATTTCAATATTATAGCCTTGTCGAACGCAAAGAAAATCTATCATTATATGATAAAATCGAAAAAATAAATAAACCAGAATCAGATAATGAGTAGAAGCAATTCTTGTCTCCTATTTTTCTTCCTTCTATTCTTAATATCAGGAATAGAAGGTAAAACTCAAGATTCAATAAAAACTGAACCCTGGGACAGATCAAAGGTTAATTATCGACCTGCTTCTGTTGAAAAAATGGAGGCATATAAAATAATGCCCGAATACATTTACGACAGATTTGAAAAACCGGAATCATGGTGGGATAAATTTAAAAGATGGTTTTGGTCTCAAGTAGTTGTATCAAATTTGAGTAACAAAATAATACTCTATGTGTTAATAGGTATTGCAGTACTCATCTTACTATTTGTTATACTCAAATTAATAGGTATTGAAATTTCCGGCTTATTTATATTTACTAAAAATAATAAAGTAACTAATTTAAATTTTAAGCAAGGTGAAGATGATATTTACAACGATAATTTAGAAAAAACACTCTCTATTGCCATCAAAAACAAAGCATACAGAGAAGCCGTTCGTATACTATACCTACTAAATCTTAAACACTTAGATAGCGCTTCTTTTATCGATTGGAAACCATGGAAAACCAATAAAGATTACTATTACGAGTTAACATCTAAAGAATACCAAAGCTTATTCAAAAAACTTGTAATTCAATATGAATACATATGGTATGGGCAGTTTAATATAGAAGAAAATGGTTTTGTGAAGATTCAATCTTGCTTTGACGAGTTTGAACAACTCATTAATAGTAAAAAAATACGCATATAAAATTATGAGTAAAGTAAAAAACAATAAACTCCTGATATTTGGTATAGTTGCTACTTTTACTCTATATATTGCTGTTTTAGTATTAACACCTAGCCCCATTGATTGGAACTATAGCTTCTCTAAAAAAGACAAAATTCCATTTGGAAACAGTATATTATTTACTGAACTAGAACAACTTTACCCTAAAAATCAAATTAAAACAACGCATTCACCAATATATAATTTCCTAGAAGATAACGCTATTGAAAATACTAACATTATTTACATTAATAATGAATTTAAACCTGATGATTTAGATTTATCAAAAATGATGGATATTGTTAGAGATGGAAATAACATTTTTATCGCTGCTGTTAATTTTTCCAACACTCTTCAAGATACTTTAGGTTTTAAAGTAAAGGAAGATTATTCTTTTGAGTTATTAAAACAAGATTCAATACAACTTAACTTTGTTAATCCAAAACTTAAATCACCTTGGGGATATTATTACAAAAAAGCATACCATAAAGCTTTTTTCGAAAAATACGACACTCTGCAAACAACAGTTCTTGGTTTAGGAGAAAGAGCAAAAACAAATTTTATTAAAATTAAATATGGTAATGGCAATGTTTTTATTAACACAAATCCATTAGCATTTACAAATTATAATTTATTAATAGGTAATAACTATGAGTATGCATTTAAATGTTTATCGTACCTGCCATACTCTTCTGTAATATGGGATGAACATTACAAACAGGATGATCCTATCTCTGGTTCGGAATTTAGATATATTCTTTCTCAAAAGGCTTTAAAATATGCATGGTATATTTTACTTTTTGGAGTTTTTACTTATATGATTTTTGGAGTTAAACGTCGTCAAAGAATAATACCAATTATAACACCTCCCAAAAACACAACATTAATCTTTATTGAAACAATTGGCAGATTATATTTTAAAAAGAAAAACCATTTAGATATTGCTAAAAAGAAGTATACATACTTTCTGGAGTTTTTACGCAGCAAATATTTCATAAATACTTCTGATAATAATTCAGAGTTGCTTAATAAAATCTCAGAAAAATGTGAGGTTCCTCTTAGAACTGTTGAGCAACTTTTTAATATTGCTAAAAAACTAGAACAATCAAAAAGTATTACTGAAGATGACTTAGAACAGTTCAATAAAAAGATTGAATTTTTCTACAATAAATTTAGAGCTTCAAAAAATAAAACTTAAGATATGGAAAACCAGACACCTTATGAAAATAGGTTAAACTTGGAAGAACTGAAACATGCCACTTACCAAATTAAGAGCGAAATTGCTAAAGTTATAGTTGGGCAGGATAAAGTAATTGATTTAATGTTAACTTCGTTATTAGCCAATGGTCATATCCTACTAGAAGGTGTACCAGGTATAGCTAAAACTATGCTTTCTAAACTTATATCTAAATGTATATCTACCAATTTTACACGCATTCAGTTCACTCCTGATTTAATGCCCTCTGATGTTTTGGGAACTACCATTTTCAATATGGGTAAATCCGAATTTGAATTTAAACAAGGTCCCATATTCTCAAACCTGGTATTAATAGACGAAATAAATCGTGCTCCAGCCAAAACTCAAGCTGCTCTTTTCGAAGTGATGGAAGAACGTCAGGTTACCATTGATGGTGAATGTCGTAAAATGGAATCTCCTTTTATTGTATTTGCAACACAAAATCCGGTTGAACATGAGGGCACATACAGACTACCTGAAGCTCAACTTGATAGATTCTTATTTAAAATTCAACTAGATTATCCTTCGTTAGAAGAAGAAATTCAAATATTAACTAATGCACAAAGTAGAGAAAACAAAACTGAACTATCATTAGTAAATTCTGTAATTTCAGCTGAGCAAATTGTTAATATTCAACAATTGGTAAAAAAGATACTTGTTGAACCTCACTTAATAAGTTACATTGCACAAATTGTTGAAAAAACACGAAAATCAAATGCTTTATTTTTAGGAGGAAGTCCTAGAGCTTCTCTTGCAATTTTAAATGCTGCTAAAGCATTCGCAGCAATAGAAGGACGTGATTTTGTTACACCAGAGGATATTAAGTTTGTTGTTATACCGGTATTAGTACACAGAGTTATTTTAACTCCCGAAAAAGAAATGGAAGGGATTAATACTAATAATGTTATTCAGCAAATAGTAGATTCCGTTGAAATTCCAAGATAATATTACAAAACATTGTAAAAAGAGATAATGTACAAATTCTGGAAGTCTTTATTTTTAACAAATCGTTTTTTTTCTTGCTTAGCTTTAATAGCCATTCTTATGGTAACAGGACAATATTACCAAATGTTCTTTGTTGCAGGTCAATTATGCTTTACTTTATTTACTCTACTTCTATTTGTTGATTTTATTTTATTATTTACCGGTAAGAGTTCAAATAAAATAATGGCAAACAGAGTACTTCCAGAAAGATTCTCTAATGGGGATGAAAATATTGTTAAACTATACTTTAAGAGCAACTTTGGTTTTAAAGTACACGCTTCATTAATTGATGAACTACCCTTTCAACTTCAAAAAAGAAATTTTAATGAAAAATTTGTTTTAAGTGCCGGACAAGAAAAATCCTTTAACTATATAATAAAACCAGCAACAAGAGGTGAATATCATTTTGGAGCTTTAAATGTCTTTACATGCTCCCCTATTTCATTAATTTCAAGAAGGTATATTTTCAATAAAAATGCAATGGTTAAGGTTTATCCAAGCTTTATTGAAATGCGCAATTTTGAGCTAATGGCAATATCTAATCGTTTAACAGAAATTGGAGTTAAAAAAATCAGGAAAATTGGTCATCAAATGGAGTTCGACCAAATTAGAGATTATATAACTGGAGACGACTATAGAACCATCAACTGGAAAGCAACAGCCCGCAAAGGTCATTTAATGATTAATCAATACCAGGATGAAAAATCGCAGCAAGTTTTTAACCTTATTGACATGGGGCGAACAATGAAAATGCCATTTAATGGAATGACCTTGCTTGACTATGCAATAAATACTTCTCTTGTTATTTCAAATATTGCCATGCTAAAACACGATAAGGCAGGATTATTTACTTATAGCAATACGATTCATTCCATGATTCCTGCTGCTCGCAATGGCAGGCACATGAAATCAATAATGGAAGTACTTTACAATCAAGAAACTGATTTTAAAGAACAAAATTTGGAACTTTTATATACACAAATAAAACGTAATGTGCATCATCGAAGTTTAATGATGTTATACACTAATTTTGAAAGTTTAAGTTCTGCTCGCAGACAAATACCATTTTTACAAAGCTTGGCAAAAAATCATTTATTGGTAGTTGTCTTCTTCGAAAATACCGAAGTATCCAAAATAACCGAAAAGAAAACAAACAGTATTGAAGACATTTACATTAAAACTATTGCTGAGAAGTTCTCCTATGATAAAAAGTTAATTGTAAAGGAATTAAATCAGCATGGGATCCATGCCATTTTAAGTACACCTGGCGATTTAACTGTTAGCACAGTAAACAAATATCTCGAAATTAAATCAAGAGGATTATTATAATCCAACGTATCAATAACATCTACTAAGGTTATATCAATACATGTGCTATTTATTTGCAATACACCTTTCTGTAATTAATTTCCCTTTTTTTTCCCAAAAATCTAACAATTGAATATAAAATTCGAATAAACAACTACTGATTTATAATACAGTACTATACAATAGCGACTAGTCAGTACAAAAAATATGGCACCTCAATCTCCTGTCAATCTTTTTTTAGGTTCATAAAAAAAATCATTCAACATAAATCTTAATATAGATTACACCTTTCTTGTTAAGGATTTGTTAATCCTCAATCTATTATTGGATAGAGTATAAAAGTACTAGAACAAATGTTAATAAAAGTGATTAGCTGTTAACATTAAATTACATCATAGTTTAAATAAAAATGAGGTCTTGTTAATATACAGTCTCAAAAATTGTCGGAACTTTTTTTTGCCAATCCCGGGGTATATATTGGCAAATGTTAATTTATAAATTTTAATTTTTATTAATTAAAACGCTTCACTTATCATGAAAACTTTGAACTTTTTAATGACTTTAGCACTTGTTGCTATTGTTTCAGTTGCAAGTTATGCACAAACAAACATTTCTACTTTAGCTGATGCTGATGGAAACTTAACAGCTACTGTTACAACTCTTGACGCTGCTACTGACTGGGTACTTGACAAAAAAATCTATGTTTTAGAAGGTAAAGAATTACACATTGAGGCTGGTACTGTAATTAAAGCTACAGTAGCTTCTGGATTAGCTGCTCCAGCTATTATCGTTACTCGTGGTGGTAAAATTTATGCTATGGGTTCTAAACAAGCACCTATTATCATGACTACTGAGGAAGATAACTTAGATGGATCTTACCCAATTATTAACCAAGGTAAATGGGGAGGTTTAATCATCTTAGGTAGAGCATACAACAACCTTGGAACTGACAGTGACGGTAATCCTGATGAGTTTGCTGTAGATGGATACCAAGGGGAAGGTACTATCGAAGGTCTTGACAGACCAGATGACAGACACCACTATGGACGTGATTACTGGGAAGCTAGTGACCCAGATTTAGGTGGAAACACTCCTGGAACTTTAAGACCAAATGGAGAGTTCAACAATGAGGATAACTCTGGTGTTGTAAAATACCTATCTATCCGTCACGGAGGAGCTGTTATTGGTACTGCTAACGAAATTAATGGTTTAACTTGTGGTTCTGTAGGTAGTGGTACTGTATTAGAGCACATCGAAATTATTTCAAACAAAGATGATGGTATCGAGTTCTTTGGTGGAACTGTTGATATTAAGTATGCTACTATTCTTTTCTGTAACGATGACTACATCGATTGGGATTTAGGTTACACTGGTAGAGGTCAGTTTATCTTTGGTGTTCAATTACCAACTAGTGATGACTATGTAGAAAATGTTTCTGGTTATGTTGGAGAAGGTGACCATGGTATGGAAATCGATGGTGACGATGATGATCACTACAATTCTGGTAGCCCAGCACCAGAGTATTTCTCAAACCCAACTTTCTACAACTGTACTTTCATTGGTAACCAAAAATCTGATCCAGGTATCGAAGCTAAAGAAAGAACTAACGGTGAAATCTCTAACTCTATTATTTCAAACTTTGCTGCTGGAGTTCGTTTAGCTACTGAGTCTGACAGACCTGAAGATGCTTATGAAAACTTTATCGATGGAACTTTAGTATTCAGAAACAACACTTTTGTAGGTAACTCTGCATACTTAGCTGGTACTTCTGGTGGAAGAATTAATCCAATACCTCAATCAACTATTGATTTATTCAATGCTGCTGGTAACCTTGAGGACAATACTTTAATTGATTTCTCTTTGCAAATGGATGCTGACGGTGACAACTCTGTTTCTGATGCTTACAATGCAGTTCCTGCTGCAGGTACTGCTGCAACTAACTTAGCTGCTCCTGCTGATGATTTCTTTGATGCTGCAAATTACAGAGGTGCTTTCTGCCCAGGAGAACAACCTTGGACTAGCGGATGGACTTATGGTACTCAATTAGGTACTGACAATGCATTAAATAGCGTAGCATGTCCTGGAGATGCTGACAATGACGGAGATGTTGATGCAACTGACCTTAACGACGTATTATTTAACTTCATTGGTGGAGGTTGTAAAAAATAATCCAACTTAATCTTATTCAATTAAAAAACGGAAAATTCAAAATGAAAAATATATTTATTTTGTTAGGATTATTCATGGTTAGCGCAATTACTTTTGCGCAAACCGTAGAAGTAGAAACTGTAGAAGTTGGAAATGCAGCTCTTGAAAGAGTGATTATTGAGAAAGTAGAAAATGATGGAACCTTAACTACCATTCCTGCAGGATACTCTGTTTTCAGAGTATTTGTTGACTTAACTGCGGGATCAAGGGTTGCAACCGTTCTTGGTGATGGTACTCAAGCTATTGTAATTGAACCAACAAATGGTGAGTTTTACAACAACGGATCTGGTACAAATAATGGACATGTATTAAACTCAGGTTTCTTTGGATTTGTACCTGATTTACAATGGGATTCATACTTAACAATGGGAGCTGCAGGTACAGGTCGTTTAGGTGTACCTTATTCTGTAAATGCTAATGGTTATATCGATGGAACTCCTGTTGCTGAAGGATTAACTATTTCTCCTACTTTCCCAGATATTTTTGGTACTGCTAACTCAAGCACTGGTATAGACAGTAACAACGACTTATGGGGAACTGCAGGTACTGCTAACTACGAATCTCAAGGTATTACAGAAAATACAGTATTAATAGGACAATTTACTTGTTCTGCTGATTTAACTTTTGAGTTACAAATCGTATGTGGTGATCCAAGTAACAATGAAGTAAGAAGTACAGTTAGTTGGTCAAGTGAACAAATAGATCACATCGATCCAGTAATTACAGCTTATACACCAGCAACAGGTACTGCTTTAGACTATGGTGTAGCAAGGACTTTATCTGCAACGGTAGATGCTGACGAAGCTCAAGCTGATGGCCTAGGTGCAATAACAAGTACTGTATTCACAGTTGATGGAACTGATTATACTGCAATTAATGCCGGAAGTGGTGTTTACACTTATGAGTTAACTCCTAGTTCACTATCTGATATTAATGTAACTTTCACAGTAACTGATGCTTCAGGCGCTTCTGATTCAGAAAGTGCAACTTATTCTGTGGACGATCCAAATCCTACTGTGGTTTCTTTAGCCGCATTAGCTGATCAAATATCAGGAGATGACTTACCTATTACTCTTTCTGCTACTGCCACTGACAACGATGGAATTGCATCTGTTGAGTTCTTCTTAGAAGATGGTACTTCTATTGGTACCGGAACTGCTGCTGGAGCTGACACTTATACTTTCGATTGGAATCCTGACTTCGGAACTTATACTGTATACGCTGCCGCTACTCCTGCTGCTGGAATCATTGAAACAGTTGTGTCTAACACAGTTTCTACTACAGTTTTCAATCCTTCTTCTTTCTATAGCCTAGGTGGTGATGTAAATGTTCCTTGTTATGCCGATAATAAATTCTGTGTACCATTCACTAGAGTTAATACTGATATGGCTAACATTAATGGTTTCGATATCATTATGGAATTCGAATCTGATAAAGTTGCTCCTACAGGTGTTGTAACTGTTAATAGCGATTTAGTAGACAGAGATGTAACTGATTATACTACAAGAGTTGAAGGAGACAGCATATTTGTTTCTGTTTTCTTAAAAGGTAATGCTCAAATTGGTACTTTCTGGAACGGACAAGGTGAAATTTTCTGTGTAGAATTTGCTCGTACTGGAGAATTCGCTCCTACTGACGCTGCTGTATTCGAAGTAAATAAAATTGTTGAAAGTTACGAGGATAGCTACATTGAGCAACCTGCTGGTGCTGAGTCTGCAACTTACTCTACTTTTGTTGACGATATCTTTACTGCTAATTTAATTTTCTGGAGTGATGCAAGCCCAATTGCTGGTCCTGTTGCTGATGGATATGCACTTACTCAATTTGGTGTTACTGGAAACTTTGTTGAGCCAAACGTAAACGGTGTTGTTGAATTCGATTTCATTGATGGAGCTGGTGTTGTAACAAGCGGAATATCTATCGAGAAAGATGTACCAAACAGTACTGTTGCTGATTCTATGATGATATTAATCAATGGATACGATGCTTACTTAACTACTAAAGTTCTTACTGAGGATGCTTCATTTAAGCCAAGTGTATTCCAAATTATGGCTATGGATGTTAACCTTGATGGAAGGGTAACTGCGGGAGATATTTCTCAAATGAATCAAAGAGCCGTAATTATCCGTGATGAGTTTACTCAAGACGGAGGTACTAACCTTGATTGGATCTATGTTAACAACGAGGCTCTTCAAAACTATGCTCGTTATAGAATTTCTGCTGCTTACCCATTAGAAGATCCTAATAACGCAGACCACTACTGGAAAGACAATGTTCCTTCTGCTGTAGGAACTTACTTTATTCCAGGAGCAAACGACGATTGTCCAAACGTAGCTGGCGAAACTTTCCAATTAATTCTTTTAGGAGATGTTGATGGATCTTATGCTAAAAAAGTTGTTGATGGATCATTGAAGAGTGCTGCTACAACTTCTGAAATTGTATTTGATGTTAAAAATGCCAAAGTTAACGGAGAAGAGGTAAGTGTACCTGTTAAAATAAATGCTTCAGAAGCTATTGTATCTGCATCATTCTCTGTTGCTTTTGAAAATTGCGAATTTGTTTCATTAACTCAACATGCAGATTATATTAGCGCTACTTCTAACTTAGTTGAAGGAAATAAAATTGCTTTAGTATCTAATACTAAAACTATTCCTTACGAAAGCGGTGCTACTATTTTCAGCTTAAACTTCAAAGCTGATGATGTTAATGATATTGATTTAGATCCAAGAACTTCTAAAGTTAATGGTGACGAAGACAAAGCTATCGCTACTGTTGTTGGTATTGCTACTGACGTTGAAGAAAACACTGCTGATGCAGTTGCTGCTTATCCTGTACCTGCTGATGATTTCTTAACTGTTGTTAGTCCTGAGGATGCAACTGTTGAATTATTAGACATCAATGGTGTAATTATTAAAGCTGTTGAGGTGTTTGCTGGTAGTAAGTATACTATCAATGTTCAAGATCTTGCTTCTGGCTTATATATCTTGAAAGTATACAACGATAACTTCACTTCTGTGAAGCGTGTAGCTATCAAGTAATCATAAGCCTTTGAACTAACATAATTTATATGGCCCGGGCCTTTTTATAAGGCCGGGGCTTTTTCTGTTTTTTTTAATGCGTGTAGTTTGTTAACGATACCTATTAACACTCAACTTGTTTATTTATCAACACATAAAAAATAAAATCATGAAAAATTTATTACTTACGCTTTTAGCTTTTAGCATTTGCACTTTAACTATTTCTCAAACAGTAGTAGTTGAGGATACAGCTGTAACATCCGATGCTTTAGAAAAAGTTATTATTGAAAAAGTTACCAACGGAGAAGGTTTAACTTCTATTCCTAATGGATATACAGTTTATAGAGTGTTTGTTGATTTAACCGCTGGTTCAAGAATTGCAACTGTTTTAGGTGACGAGAACCAAAATATGATTATTAGTTTAGATGGTGGTGAGTTTTACAATAACACCAATGGTAGTAATAATGGGCACGTTCTTAACTCTGGCTTCTTTGGTTTTGTCCCTGAACTACAATGGGACTCTTACTTATCAATGGGTGCTGCAGGTAGTGGTCGTATAGGCGTACCATATAGTGTTAATAATGATGGATATATCATAGGTGATCCTGTAGCAGAAGGATTAACTATTTCTCCTACATTCCCAGATGTTTTTGGAACTTCTAATTCAAGTACTAATGTAGATAGCAACAACGACCTATGGGGTACAGCTGGTTTAGCTAATTACGAAAGCCAAGGAGTTACTGAAAATACAGTATTAGTTGGTCAGTTCACTTGCTCTGGTGATTTGTCGTTCAAACTACAATTTGTTATGGCAACCGAAGGAAGCAGTGAACAAGAAAAAGTAGTTATAGAATACCCATTTCTGCATACTAATGTTCAAGAATTAAGAAAAGAAGAAAAAGGTATATCATTACATCCAAATCCAACATATGATGTAGTTAACATCAAAGTGGATGCAGACAATAATGCAACTAAAGCTCAATATTCTATTTTTAATGCTGCTGGAGAAACTGTAAAATCAGGCATTATTAACAATAAAGTATTTGAAAATCAAATTGATATGTCTGCACAACAAAATGGTTTCTATATTATAAGAATTATTGTTGATGACAAAACTTACACTAAAGTTTTTATAAAAAAGTAATCATTAAAAAATATAAAGTCAGGGAGGTGTTATTATACCCTGACTTTTTTTAATAAATAACACAACCTAAACACTACGCACCTCAGAATATTGAACAATGAAAAAGCTACTCACTCTAATATTATTTATATTCGTTTCAGCCTATGTTTATGGACAAGGTATTTGCCGGGGAAAGATAACTGATGAAAAAGGAGAACCTCTTGTTGGGGCCCAGGTGTACCTTAAAGGCAATACTTCAATAGGAACAATTACCGATTTTGATGGTAATTATTCATTATCAATAAATATCAGCGGATCTCAAACCTTAGTAGTATCATTTGTTAGCTTTACTACTATAGAAGAAAGTATTGAGTTTAAAGGCAAAAAGGTAATCATTCGAAATTACGTACTAAAGCCTGTTTCTGTCGAAATTGAAGATGTTGTTGTTAAAGGCCGTGCAAACAGGGCCAATGATGCTTACATGCAAGCAAAAAAAATACAATCTGCTATTAGTATTGATTACATCTCTGCTGAAACCTTAAAAAAAACAGGCGACTCTAACATACAAGATGCAGTAAAAAGGGTATCCGGCATATCCACCATTGGCAGTTTTATCACCGTAAGAGGATTAGCCGACCGATATATAAAAACCACTGTAAATGGATCTCGTGTACCTACACTAGATGCTTTCACAAACAATATTAAGCTAGATATTTTCCCAACCAGTTTGATAGACAATGTTGTTATAAGTAAAACAGCTAGTGCCAATTTACCCAGTGACTGGTCAGGGGCTTACCTTTCCATAGAAACCAAAGATTATCCTAATAAGTTTACTTTACAGGTAAAATCTTCCTTTGGATATAATAACCAATCAACCTTTGAAGATATTGTTTCATCTAAAAAAAGCCCTACCGATTGGCTTGGTTTTGACAATGGATTCAGGGATATTGAGCATCATGGTGAAAATGATTTTCCCAGCTACCATAATATACCAACGTTTTACCAACAATATATGGCTCTTGATCGAACCCATCCTGAATTAGGTTTGGCCGATTATATTAGCTCACTTGGGATTAACGAAACACACCTTAGCATTGATGCTGATAATATATATAATAGATTAATGTTAGTTCAAATGGGATTATTGGCTCCAGGTTTAATAGACGATCCAGCTTCTGTTGATTATGCAAACTCTCAATATAATCAGTTGTACGGTAAGGAAGCTTTTTTCTTGGTTAATGATCCTGCTGCTAAGTTTGGACAAAGTCTTCCCAATAACTGGAATATAATTGAACGCAAAGCTCCTATCAACTTTAGTCAGGAATTTAGTTTAGGCGATCAAACCAAATTGTTTGGAAAACCCTTGGGTTATATTATAGGGCTTAAATATAGTCAAACCACTGATTACGATCCTAGAGCTGCAAATTTCGTATATGATGACTTTAATCCAGTTATGGTAAATTCAAAGGAAGTTGTACTATATGAGGATTCATTGTCTGAGCGATCTTCGTCAGAGATAAATAGCTGGAGTGCATTGGTCAACCTGGCCTATAAGTTTTCATCCAACCATAGTGTATCCTTATTATTCATGCCTAACTTTAGAGGAGTTAATAAGGCTCGTTATAGGGAAGGGGTATTAGAAAGTTTGGCAGCTGCAGACAATTTAGTCCCTAGTTTTAGTCAACAACAACTTTATGAAGAGAGACAACAGTTGATTTACCAATATAAATCTACACACTACTTTCCAAGGTGGGGACTTAGGATTGAAGCCAATGCATCCTTTACTGATGGCAAGAGCAATATACCTGACTTTAAACAGCTAAACTATGGAATAGATGGTGAAGGAAACTATTCGTTCCCCAATAATTATAATGGATCCAGAGACAGAATATTCAGAATCTTAGATCAAGACATATGGGATTTGCAGCTATCAGCAGAACTTCCTATAATTAAAAGGGAAGGGTTATCACGTAAATTAATGTTTGGAGGCGCTTACCAAGATAATTCCAGAGACTTTTCACAATATACTTACAGAACTTCCTTTAACTATACTGATCAACAAGTAATACCAGATGGTGATTTTACTAAGTTTTTTGCCATTGAAAATTTTAGATGGAATGAAGACAGTACTCGTATTAAATACTCTTACTCTAGAGATGATGATGAAATTACATGGGGTAGAAACTTTTCAACAGGCTATAGTAGAATTTCTGCAGCATATGCCATGTTCGACTTTGAAATAAATCATCGGTTAAGAATTTCTGCAGGTGTAAGAGCCGAGCATACCGAAATGTTTTCAGATCAAATCCCTCTTTTAGGTCAACCTAATGACTCAGAAGAAAGGAAATTAGTTGGCTCTGGTGATATAACCGCTAATCCATCCGATATCAATGAATTGCATATATTGCCCAGCTCTAATATAATTTTCAAACTAAGCAATTCTGACAAAACCAAAGTCAATGTGCGTTTAAATTATAGCAAATCCATTGCCAGGCCAAATACCCGGGAAATTAGTTATGCCTATTTGTTTGATTACGAATTAAGAAAAGATGTAGTTGGAAATACCAATTTAAAAATAACCAGTATTGATAATTATGATTTTAGAATAGAAACCTTTTTTAACAATGGTGATAACATATCAATAAGTTTGTTTTACAAGGACTTTTTTAACTTTATTGAATTTACTTGGCCGGATGCAGGTCCTATTCGGTGGATAAATAAAGACCATGCATGGGCAGGTGGTATTGAGCTGGAGGCAAGAAAAAAAATATTTAAAAACTTGGAAGTAGGTACTAATATAACTTTGGTTGAATCGGAAACGGTAGAAAATGAAAACGATGCTCAAACCCTACGAACAACGCGCCCTTTATTTGGTCAAGCACCTTACATCATAAATGGATTACTTTCCCACAATTGGGAAAAAGCCAGACTTTCTACATCAATCAGCTATAACATCCAAGGCCCAAAATTAGATATTGTCTCTGGAGGAGATAGAGCAAGGGATATTTACGAAATGCCAAGACATTTACTTGATTTTAAAATATCAAAGAACATTGGAGAACACTTTAATATAAGCTTAAAAGTTAGGGATATACTACAAGCTCCTGACGAAAGAGCTTATAAGGCTGATGACTTTAAGTACACATTTGATAAGTACACTTGGGGTACTGATTATGTTTTTAGTTTTTCTTATACACTTTAAAATTTGTTGAATCATGAAAACAATAAAAACGTTAACTCTTTTATACCTTGCATTTTTACTTCAATTTGAAGCTAAAGCGCAATTAGATAGTTTAATTATTGAAAAATATTACATTGCTGATAGTAAAGATGCAACTTATTCTAATCCTGTTTTTAATGTAAATGCTCCTGTTGAAGAAGGCTCAATTACATACAGAATTTATATTGACTTACAACAAGGGCAAAAACTAGCAGGAATATACGGCGACCAAGATCATCCTATAATTATAAATAGCACTGAGAACTTCTTTAACTTTCCTGACTTAAATTTAGGTAGTAGTTTTGGGTATAACATCCAATCTGGTCTTTTTTTAACAATTGGAACTATAGCTTTAGATTCATGGTTAACCCTAGGATATGCTACTAAAGATCATATGGGCATATTAAAAGAAGAAGATACAGATATCTCCAGCGTTTTAGGAGACTCTAACTCGGATGGTATATTAACAAATACTGATGCCGAGATGGGAATTGCTCTTACAACCAAAGATGGCCTTACTGAATCAACTCCCAGTTCATTTGCAGATGCAGGCTTATCTGTTCAGACAGATCCAATTTTTGGCCAAATCACGGCTAACAAAAGCTTTTCAAGTACTAGTTTCGATCTAAGAAATCTAACCGGAACAGGTATTGCTGGCCCCACCGATAAAAATCGAATCTTAATTGCCCAATTAACAACAAAAGGAGAATTAGAGTTTGAATTCAACCTCATTGTTCTTGACGAAAACAACAATGAGATTAGGTATGTTGCCAACGGAGATATTATTAATGAGGAAAAAAATGAACGCTTTAGCAAGTTTTTATCTTACCCTCCTAAATGTGGTTGTACAGATCCTTATTTTATTGAATTCGATCCCGCTGCTATATGTGATGATGGATCATGCAGGGATTCAATTAAATTCGGATGTAATGATCCTGAAGCATGTAACTATGACCCTGATGTAAATGATAAATACGAACACATTCAAGAACTTTGCTGTTATGGACCTGATGATTGCCAAAACAGAAATATTAACATTGTTTGTCCGAATTTTGAGGTTCCTGAACTACAAGCTAATGATTTTACCGAAACGTTGAAAAATGCAAATGGAGAATTGATAATTAATATATCGCCTAATCCAGTTATTAATATACTAAATGTATCATTTAGTAAATCACCAAGCCATTATGTTATATATAATTCATATGGTTCTGCTATTGTTAAAAATAAACTAAATAACAGTACTGATATATTTTCTCATCAAATTAATGTCTCAGAGTTAAATAGTGGATTTTATATTTTACATCTTTATATTGATAACAAAGCTTATATAAGAAAATTTGTAAAGAACCGCTATTAGTTAGAATAAAGCTTTTGTATGATTATAGTAATTTTTTACGCATCAAGATAAACAGAAACGTCTATATGCAGTTGGCATATAGACGCTTTTCTTTACATTAGAATTACCTCTAAAGATTATAATAAATATTTACTTAACTTTCTTATTAAACCATCTTAACAATAGGGTTGGATATTTCTGTTATCAATTCACAATTTAAACTAATCTAATATGAAACTTACACAACTATTTTTAATCCTATTTATTGCAATATCTATTAACTATTTAAATGCTCAACAAACATTACCAGCCGATATTGATGGTAATGGATGCGTAAACTATTATGACAAAAGTGTTTTAGAAGGAGAATATGGAAAGGAAGGAGATAATCTAAGAGCTGACTTTGACAATAACGGTAAAGTAGATGCTAACGACTTTGGAATATTAATGGGTAGTTATGGTTCTTGTCTACCATTTTTAGCTCATGATAAAAATGGCGATGGGTGCGTTAATTACTTTGAACTTTCCCTTGTAAATACTTATTACGGACAAGCTAACGAAAAAGGAGATTTTAATGGTGATGGTATTGTTGACGCAAGTGATTTCGGAATTGTTGTTGGACTAATGAACAGCTGTATTGATAACAAAATTTATGGAGATGTTAATAACGATTGCGTTGTTGATGCAAGTGATTTTGGAATTGTAATAGGACAGGTTGGTTCTAATAATAATAATACAGACCTTAACGAAGATGGAATAGTAAATGAGTACGATGTAGATATAGTTGTTGCTGAATATGGTTTTTCATGCGATTCTATATGTAAATCAAGAATGCATGGAGATTTAAATAACGATAACGTTGTTGACGCAGATGACTTTGGAATAGTTGTAGGTAAAGTGGGAACGAATGATAGCACTGCAGATATTAATCAAGACGGAAATGTAAATGAATATGATGTAGATATTGTAGAAGCTGAATATGGCATGAGTTGTAACAGTGGTCAAAAATCCACACCCTCTCTTAAAAGCACCCAACTCACTTTAAAAGATGAGGTTTCAATATCACCAAATCCAGTAAAAAATGTTTTAAATATTAGATTTAAAAATGTGCCTACTAAATATGAAATATTTGATTCTTATGGAAAATTAGTATTATCAAAAGACTTAAATATAATTAAAGGAGATCGCTCTCTTCAAATTGAAGTTAACTCATTAAAACCAGGTATTCATATTTTATATTTATATTTAAAAGAAAAACCTAATATTAAAAAGTTTATAAAAATCAAATAATATCGTCTTTACCTTTAATTAACAAGGTAAATTTTTCATATCTACACAACCGGAAACGCCCAAAGTCAACGGACTTTAGGGCGTTTTTCTTTTATTTAACCATATAACTAATTTATCCTAATTAATTAGTAATATTTATTTAACCACCTCATGAAACTCTTATAACAAAAACTCATGAACTTACAAGTTGACATTTTATTAATAAACTGACTTTTAAACTACTTATCATGAAACCAACACTTCTTTTTATCTTTTTATTTTTTATAATTTATACTCCAGCAACAATGTCGCAGAATGTTAATGTTGACATTATTCCTGTTAACAACATAGGCATTGAACAAGTAATCATTGAGCAAATACAAAGTAACAGCGGATTATCCAGTATACCTCCATCATTTACTACATATAGAATTTTTATCGACATGGATGACAATTACAAATTAGTAAAAGTATTTGGAACACATTCCATACCCATACACATTGAACCTGGCAATGAATTCTATAATAACTCTATGGGTGAGTCTTTGGGAGACTTAATAAACCCTGCACTTTTTAGCCTTAATCCTGAATTGCAATGGGATACTTACATAACGATGGGTGCTGCTGGCAATGGTCGTATCGCAGTTCCTTATTCAATAAATCCTGAGGGATATATTCCTGGAACAACAGAAAAAACATCTACTTCTCCTGATTTAAATCTTTCCATGTTTGATGATACAACTTCTTCGGCAATGTTTACAATACATGAAGGATCTTGGGGTGTACCCAATGGAATTAGCTTTAAAAATCAAGGTATCAACGAAAATACGATTATGATAGGTCAATTTACTTGTAGCAATAATTTAGTTTTTGAGTTCAATGCCGAAGTAATTGATATGAATAATACTTCTCATATCTCATATGGAATAAGTAACTATAATTATGAACATCCACCTGTAATTAAGCCAATTAATCCAGGTTATGATACTCAAGTTACTGGAGACTCTTTTTTTACATTTGAAGTAGAAACCTATTCTTCTTCTTCAACCATTGCTTCCGTTGAATTTTTTATTGATGATCTATCGATCGGTTTTGGTACACCTGGAGACAATAATAGATATACATTGGAATATATGATACCTTCTACCCCAGATAGTATAACATATTATGCAACTGCAACAACAAACACAGGTAAAAAAAATTCAACACTTCCAATTACACTTTCTGTATGGGTAGATAATTTCCCTTTGGTTTTAGAACCTTTACCCAGCACCATTTCAACAAATGATTTACCTGTCACTGTTGGTATAATCCCTTACCCACCAAGTGATACTCCAGAAATGCAGTATGTGGAATACTTTGCTAACGAAAACAGCATAGGTATGTCTTATTCTTATCCCTGGAGCATATCATGGAATCCAACTCCAGGAACTTATGAAATATATGCCGTTTCAACAGATATCAATTATGAAACAAAATCATCAGCCCCAATTACAACCGAAGTAATTCAAGAAGTTTTCCAAGAAGCAACTCAACAATCAACTCCTACAAATATCTCTACTCTAAGTGATACTGATGGAAATTTACTACAACAAGTGACAGTTTTAGATGCTCAAACTGAATGGATACTTGATAATAAAGTTTATGTTCTTGATGGACAAGAGTTACATATTGAAGCCGGCACTGTTATTAAAGCAGCTGTAGGTTCTGGCCTTGCTGCTCCAGCTATTATTGTTACTCGTGGTGCAAAAATTTATGCAATAGGTTCTAAACAAGCACCTATTATTATAACTACTGTTGAAGATATGCTTGATGGTACTTATCCCGTTACTAATCAAGGTAAGTGGGGAGGTCTTGTCATTTTAGGTAAGGCGTATAATAATCTTGGTGGGGATGATTATTTGGCAGTTGATAAGTACCAAGGAGAAGGATATATAGAAAACCTTGATGTACCTGATGACAGGCATCACTTTGGGCGCGATTATTGGGAAGCAAGCGATCCGGATTTAGGAAGCAATATTCCAGGAACCTTAAAACCTAATGGAGACTTCAATAACAATGATAATTCAGGAACCATCAAGTATTTATCTATCAGACATGCAGGTGCCAATTTAGGATGCTGCGAACTTAATGGATTAACCTTAGCCTCAGTTGGTAAAAAAACTAAATTAGAATATATAGAAGTTATTTCTTGTCAAGATGACGGCATTGAATTTTTAGGAGGTACAGTTGATATAAAATATGCACATATTCTTTTTTGTGATGATGATTATATCGATTTTGATTTAGGGTACACAGGTAGAGGTCAGTTCATTTTTGGAGTACAACTTCCTGAAAATACTTCTTCTGGTTATCCCAGAGAAGGTGATCATGGTATAGAAATAGATGGTGACGATGATGATCATTATAAAGGAGATCCATCCCCTGAATATTTTACTAATCCAACTTTCTATAATTGTACATTTATAGGTAACCAAGGATCTGATCCAGGTATTGAAGCTAAAGAAAGAGCCAAAGGTGAAATATCTAACTCTATCTTTGCTAATTTTGCTACTGGCATTCGTTTAGCAACTGAAAATGATAGACCTGAAGATGTTTACGAAAACTTTATTAATGGAACCTTTGTATTGAGAAATAATACTTTTGTAGGAAATCCTAACTATATATCCAGTACATCTGGTGGTAGAATCGAAACTATTCCTCAATCCACTATTGATTTATTAAATGCCACTGGTAATCTTATAGACAATTCATTAATAGATTACATTTTAATAATTAATGGAAGTACTGATAACTCTGTAGATAATGCATATAATGCTGTCCCTGAAATTGGAACAGCCAGTAGCAATATAACTCCTCCTATCGATAACTTCTTTGACGCGACAAAGTACAGAGGAGCTTTTTGCCCAGGTGCTAAACCATGGACAGCTGACTGGACCTACAGCAAGATTATATGGACTGACAATGCATTAAACAGCTTAAAATGCCCAGGTGACGTTGATAGCGATGGAGATGTTGATGCTACTGACCTAAACAGTGTTTTATTTAACTTTACTGAAGGGAGCTGCAAGAAATAATCTAATATCATAACTGTTATTTTTCAAACCTTCCAAAAAACAATTTTGGAAGGTTTGATTTTCCTTTATGTTAGTAACAATTAATTAACTACCTCATCAAATTCCCATAACAATTAGGTTAGAAATTTCTTAATAAATACCTACTTATTTCTAACTAAAACAACAATATCATGAAACAATTAAAACTTATCCTTATATCAATCTGTATGGTTCTTGTATCTAATTCGTTTGCAAATCAGCCATATATTACTGAAGCCTCTAACTCCCAAACAAGTGGAGACATTAATAAAGACGGTCAAATTGATGCTACTGATCTCGCAAAAGCTTTATATAATTCAGGTAAAACTGGAGAATATAGTGATGGTGACGTTAATGGTAATGGAATAATTGACGAAAACGATATTATTTTAATTGTAAATGATTATGGGTTGAGTTGTGAAAAACTAAGATCCACATATCCATTAGCACTATCAAATAAAGTTAAAGAACGAGATTTTATTATTTCTCCTAATCCAGTTATAAAAACATTAAACTTTAAATTTAATACCACACCTAGTAAAATTGATATATTTGACTCATATGGAAATCTTAAATTATCTAAGAAATTAGATATATCTAAAGGTATTTATACATACAAAATCGATGTTTCTTCTTTACAACAGGGCATTTACATTATATATTTATATTCAAATGGAGAAACAAGCTTTAAGAAGTTTGTAAAAAATTCATATTAAAATTTCCATTTTTTTCAGATTACCAAGGTAATATTTTTCATATCTACACAACTCGAAACACCTGTATAGCAAAAGTGCTTGCAGGTGTTTTTCACATTAACTCAATAATAGTTAATTAACAAGAATAACATTCTTGTAAAAATCTGATTAAATAGGTTTAACATTTAGCCACGAAATTAGTAATGCCTGACACAAGTTCTACATCAATTATAAACAAGTACCATATTTAAAAAAGCATAAAACTATAAGTTAATTATACATATTCACTTTTTACATATTACATAAATCTATAATGCAAGTATTTATATGAATTAATTTAACACTAATATTTACACTCAAATTAACACAACAATGAAAAGACAATTATTAATATTAAGTATGCTATTATTTAGCACTTTAACATTTGCTCAATCTGAAATTATATTTGATGTAGAAAAAGCAACTACTAAAAATGGTATTACAAGTGTACCTGTTAAAATTAATGCTGCTGAAGCAGTATTCTCCGTTTCATTTTCAGTTATGTTTGATAATTCCAAATGTGAATATATCTCTGTAGGTACGCATGCAAGTTACATAAGCGCAACCCCCAATTTAGTAGAAGGAAATAAAATTGCACTTGTCTCCAATACTAAATCGGTTCCTTACGAAAGTGGTTCAAAATTATTTAGCATTAATTTTAATGTCGAAAACAACGACTCTAAAAACATTTCTTTACAGCCTGTAACATCTAAAGTAAATGGTGATGAAGCTAAAGCTATAGCCAGAGTAACGGGGATACCAACAGCCATTGATGATGTTGATGATGAAGAAAGAATTAAAATATATCCAATACCAGCCTCCGATTCATTTACAATTGATGTGCATGAGGATGCTATAGCTGAATTATTTGATGTAAATGGAGTTTCACTCTTAACCACTAAAGTACATACTGGGATTAACAAAATTGATGTTAACGATTTAACCAGTGGTGTTTATATTTTAAAAATTTACAATCAATACATTAATTCCACTAAACAAATTATAATTAACTAATAAAATTTATAAATACTTGTATTATAGTTTTTGTATTATAATATATTCAAATCCTAGTATTACATTTTTACAACATTTAAATACCCATAATCATTTTCAAATATTATGGGTATTTTTCCTTACCCCCAAAAACAACAGCTCCAAATCACATTTTATCATTATTACATTCTCATACCCCATCTCAAAACACCCTTTTATCTATTTTTTATCTGTTTTTACAAAAATAACCCCCAAAATATTTGGGTCTAATTAAAAAAAAGCACACTTTTGCAATGTAGGTATTGAAAAACGATAGCACTAAAGAAAATTATTTCTTTTTTTTAATAATCACCCCAACAAAAACACCCCTTCGTTTTTCAAAAACTACATAATATGTGTAACCTCTATTTAAAACCTATTAAAAATGAAAAGAGTAGTTTTAATTTTTGCGATTGTATTAGCTGCTACTGCAGCAAAAGCTCAATTCTCTGTAGGAGCTGATTTTGTATCAAACTATGTTTTCCGTGGAGCAGTGCAAGACGGAGGGAGAGGAGCCGTTCAACCTTCTATCGAATATTCTTCCGGTGCATTTTCTATTGGAGCTTGGGGATCTTATGCTACTGCAGTAGGAACGCTGCAAGAAGCTGACATGTATGTATCATTTGGTCTTGATAATGGTTTAAGTTTTGGATTAACCGATTATTATTATCCAACTGCTTCATTCTTTGAAACTGAAGATACTATTTCGACACATTCATTTGAGTTAAATGCAGGTTTCGAAACTGGTGCATTTAGTATTGCAGGTAATTACATTCTGAATAATTCTACAAACACTCAGGATGGAACATATTATTTTGAGTTAGGTTATGCTTTCTCTGATAATGTTTCCTTAGCTGTTGGAGGTGGTAATGGTTGGGTAACCAAGTCAGGAGGTGATGATTTTCAAGTTTCAAACATTGCACTCTCTGTTTCAAAAGAGATTGAATTAACTGAAAAATTCTCTTTACCAGTTTTTGGACAAGCTATTCTTAATCCAAATACGGAAATGTTTCATTTAGTTGTAGGATTTTCTCTATAAAAAATTAAAAAAGAAGGTGAGGTTGTTGCTTCTGCATCATTTCTCAACACTGAAAATCAAGCGATTGTTCTCTTCCAATATGCGTTTAATATAAAGGGTATGTTTTCCACCTTTTGTTTCCAAGGTAGAACAGCTATTTCACCTTCTTTTAATTAAAATATAAATAGTTCAAATAACTATAAAAATATTATCATGAAAAAAATTGAAGCAATAATCAGATTGACACAATATGAAAATGTCAAAAAAGCGCTTGAAGAACAAGACATTACTTTCTTCTCATATTGGGATGTTAGAGGTGTAGGTACAGCAAGAGAAGGACATCTTTATAGGGGAACAGTTTACGATACTAGTATTATAGAACGTCGTTTGCTATCCATCATTGTTCGCGACGAAAATCTTGACAAAACAATTCAAGCTATTATGGCTGCTGCAAGAACTGGAGAAATTGGAGATGGAAGAATCTTTGTTTCTGATGTTGTGGAAACTTACAGGATTCGAACTGGCGAATCTGGTCCAGAGACTTTATACCTCAAGTAAACCACCCAAAACTAATTTAATCTGATTTAAAAATTTTAAAAGACTATATTATGGATGCAAATAGCGCTTTAGATATATTATGGATACTGATAGCTGGTATTTTAGTGTTCTTCATGCAGGCAGGTTTCGCCTTAGTTGAATCGGGCTTTACACGTGCTAAAAACGTGGGTAATATAATAATGAAAAATTTCATGGATTTTTCATCGGGTTCTTTAATTTTCTGGATTGTAGGATATAGCATTATGTATGGAGGCGATGGGGCTTTCTTTGGAGCTTTCGACTTATTCTATAACGAACCAGGTGATTACCACAACTTGTTTTTCCAAACCGTATTTGCTGCTACAGCTGCTACAATTGTATCAGGAGCAATGGCAGAACGTACCAAGTTTAGTACATATCTTATTTTTTCTGTTGTAATCACTGCTGTAATTTATCCTATATCTGGTCATTGGGTATGGGGAGGCGGATGGTTGAACCCATCGTTGCCAGAAGGTTTCGAAACCTGGGAAGCAGTAAAGGCGGCAGGCAAGGAAGTGCCGTTTATTATTAGTGCAGCAGGCACAACATTCCATGACTTTGCAGGTTCAACAGTTGTTCACTCTGTTGGTGGCTGGGCTGCTCTTGCTGGTGCCTGGACAATAGGACCACGTTTAGGGAAATACAACGGATCTGCAAATGCAATACCTGGTCATAACATGGTATTAGGTGCCTTAGGTGTATTTGTACTGTGGTTAGGTTGGTTTGGTTTTAACCCGGGATCTCAGTTAGCTATTAGCGGAGACAACGCTAATGCTGTTGCAAGTATTGTAATAACCACAAACTTAGCTGCAGCTGCAGGTGCTATTGTTACTATGTTTGTAACATGGTTCCGTTACGGAAAGCCTGATCTTTCAATGACACTGAATGGTGCTTTAGCTGGACTTGTAGGTATTACAGCAGGTTGCGATATCGTAAGTCCGGGAGGAGCTGCGACAATTGGAGCTTTATCTGGATTACTTGTAGTTTTCTCTATCGAATTCTTTGATAAAAAACTAAAAGTAGATGATCCTGTTGGTGCTATTTCTGTACATGGAGTATGTGGAGCACTAGGAACTCTTTTAGTTGGAATTTTTGCTACTGATGGTGGTTTATTTTACGGAGGCGGTGCTTCATTATTATTTAGCCAGTTGATTGGAGTTGTTGCAATAGGTGCTTGGGCATTTGGACTAGGATTAGTATTATTCCAAGTTCTTAAAGCTACTATTGGCCTAAGAGTTTCCGAACAAGAAGAAAGAGAAGGACTTGACATCCATGAACATGGTCAAAGTTCTTACAATTAAAATATGAATAAATGATCTCATAAACATAGATTTTTAAATATTTGAAGTAGGCAGTTAGGTTGTATTCCCTAACTGCCTTTTATTTTTTATTCAATTCCTATTTATACAATTCGAAAAAAGGTCTTCTATTACACGCCTCCCTCAAATAAATTCTATTTACAATAATTTTTAATTTTAAGTAATCAATTACCGAAAATTATCTCTAATTTTGGTGCTCTTGAAAACAATTTTAAAAAGTAGCTGTTTCTAATGCACATTATTGTAGAATGAAGAAGATAATTAATTTTTACTTAGATGGCTTTAAAAATTTACCTGGTTGGGCAAGATCAATGTGGTTTATTATATTATTAAAGCTGTTTATATTTTTTTTTATATTTAAGATATTCTTTTTTCAAAATAAGCTTAAGAAAGATTTTGCCACAGACAATGACAGGGCAAATCATGTCATAGAACAAATAACAACACCTTAAACCTTTTTTTAAATGTTAGAATCTGTAGACTTATCGTTGGTTAATTGGTCGCGTGCACAATTTGCGCTAACCGCCATGTACCATTGGGTATTTGTGCCATTAACGCTTGGTTTAGGCTTTATTATCGCCTTTATGGAAACCATATACGTTAAAACAGGCAATCCGGAATGGAAAAGAATTACAAAATTCTGGATGAAATTATTTGGGATAAATTTTGCAATTGGCGTTGCAACAGGAATTATCCTTGAATTTGAATTTGGCACCAACTGGAGTAATTACTCTTGGTTTGTAGGGGATATTTTTGGGGCTCCACTTGCCATTGAAGGAATAATGGCTTTTTTTATGGAAAGTACATTTATTGCTGTTATGTTTTTCGGCTGGGGTAAAGTAAGTAAGAAATTCCACTTACTTTCTACTTGGTTAACTGCAATAGGTGCTAACCTTTCTGCTGTTTGGATTTTAGTAGCTAATGCTTGGATGCAGAATCCACAAGGAATGAAATTTAATCCCGATACTGCCAGAAACGAAATGGTTAATTTCTGGGAGATATTTCTTTCGCAAAGTGCGGTAACTAAGTTTTTGCATACAACAACCTCTGGTTTTGTATTAGCTGCAGTTTTTGTAGTTGGTATAAGTGCCTGGTTTCTTATTAAAAAAAGAGAAATACTGTTTGCTAAAAGAAGCATTGTAGTAGCTTCAACGTTTGGAATAATAACCTCCATCATGCTAATTGCATCAGGAGATAGTTCGGCACGAGAGATGGCTCAGAAACAACCTATGAAATTTGCCGCAATGGAAGCTCTTTACGAAGGAAAAACAAATGCACCTTTAATTGCAATTGGACTAATTGGAGATCCTCAGGACGACCCAATGGACAGTACAGCAAAAGAAGACTTTATGGTTAAAATTGAAATTCCTAATATGCTTTCTTATATGGCATTTTTAAAAGCAGATGCTTTTGTTCCCGGAATTAAGGATTTGATATTAGGAAACGAAAAAAGGGGGATAATTTCTTATAAAGAAAAAATTAAACGCGGATATGAGGCTCAGCAAACATTAGCAGCTTACAAAAAAGCCAAAAAGGAAAATAATCCAGAAATGAATGCTTTAAGAGCTAAGTTTGATGACGAGCAATGGGTAAACAACTATTTTAAGTATTTTGGATATGGAAACTATTATGATCCGGATCCTGTTCAGCTTGAAAAAAATGCTTTTAAAATGATACCTCCTATTTCACTTACTTTTTATGCTTTTCACATTATGGTAATATTAGGAGGACACTTTTTGTTACTCTTCATTGTTGTTCTATGGCTTGTCTTTAAAAATAAACTTCAGAATAATAAGATTGTGCTTTGGACTGCAGTATGGACTATACCATTGGTATATATTGCATCACAAGCCGGATGGATAGTTGCCGAAGTTGGACGCCAACCGTGGGTTATACAAGATTTAATGACCACTTCGATGGCAGTATCTCAAATTGACTCAGGTTCTGTAATGCTCACTTTTTGGCTATTTGCCCTTACTTTTACTGGATTGCTAATAGCAGAGATTAAAATACTAACCAAACAAATTAAAATTGGACCTAAAAAAGAAGGAGGAAAGCAATAATGTTTGAAAATTTATCACATTTAGCACTGCAACAATACTGGTGGTTCATAGTTTCATTATTAGGAGCCATACTTGTATTTTTAATGTTTGTTCAGGGTGGACAGACATTAATTTCTATTTTAGGAAAAACCAAAGACGAAAAAACCATTTTGGTAAATGCACTTGGTCGTAAATGGGAGTTTACATTTACTACCTTAGTTACTTTTGGAGGAGCTTTTTTTGCATCCTTCCCTTTATTTTACAGTACCAGTTTTGGTGGAGCATATTGGGTTTGGATGATTATTCTGTTTGCTTTTGTTATACAAGCCATTGCATACGAGTTTAGAAACAGACCCAGTAATGTTTATGGACCTAAAACATACGAAGCATTCTTGTTTATCAACGGATTAGTAGGTACTATTTTTATAGGAACTGCTGTTGCTACTTTTTTTACTGGCTCAAACTTTACTGTAAATGAATACTTTCAATCTAAATGGGACACTCCTTTCCATGGACTTGAAGCCGCTTTAAATATTCATAATTTAACACTGGGTTTAACTGTATTCTTTTTAGCTAGAGTATTGGCTATCCTTTACTTTATGAACTCGGTTGATCATAAAGAGATACTAGTAAGAGCTAAAAAACAATTATTAATCAATGGTCTTCCATTTGTTGTATTATTCTTAACCTTTACTTTTTGGTTAATGCTACGCAATGGTTTTGCAATTAATCCCGAAACCAAAGAAATTTTTATGCAGCCATTTAAATATTTCAATAATTTAATTGAAATGCCTTTAGTTGCAATTGGTTTTATTGTTGGTGTTGTTTTGGTATTGTATGGTATGATTATAAGTTATTTAAAAACTACATCTAATGGAATATGGTTTACAGGTTCGGGAACCGTACTTACGGTTTTAATGCTATTGCTTTTGGCTGGCTATAACAATACTTCATTTTACCCATCAGTTAGCAACTTACAAAGTTCGTTGACTATTGAAAATGCCAGCTCAAGTAAATTTACGTTAACTGCTATGAGTTATGCATCATTAATGGTTCCTTTTGTAATTGCATATATTTGGTATGTCTGGAGAGCTATTAACAATCGCAAAATAGACCAAGAAGAAATTGAATCGGACGATATACATATTTACTAGATTGTTAAAAAAATCTTAAAGTTGAAAGTTTAATTTAAGTATAAAGCCATACGAACGAATGCATTGAGTATATTCTCTTTATACTTTTATCTTAATACAATTAAAAATGAAATATTTACACGAAATATTATGGTACCTTAGTTGGCCTTTGTTAATTGTAATTAGTTATCAGGCTGTAAAATGGACTCTTAAAAAATTTGAAAAAACAAACCAGGAGAAATCTGAATCTGGTGAATATTATGATATTTAACTTTCGAAAATTTTAATTTTAGCAAAGAGGTTATCTCACTAAAGAGTTAACCTCTTTTTTTATCAATACAAATAAAAAAGGCCACCACGAAGGCAGCCTTTATAATTTCAACAATATTATTCAACAACAGAATAACACCTATCGTTTTACTAATCTTTTTGTTATTAAAATACCATTTTCTCCTTTAAGCTGTAATAAATATATTCCTTTATCAAGATCGGAAACATCAATAGTTAATAATCTTTGATTGATATCAAAACGTTTAACTAAATTACCTGCTACATTATATATGATTCCGGAATTATAAACTTCATTACCCGTATTAATATTAAGTTCCCTAACCATTGGATTAGGATAAATAACTATTGCAGATTCTTTTTGCGTTTTTACTTCCGTAGTCACATCAATAGAAACAGGAGCTGTGTTTAACATGGTTTCCTGGAATGCATCATTGACCATTTTACAATAATAGATACCAGGGCGTAAAAATTCAAATAAACCTTTAACTAAATCTTTATCAATGTACATAAAAATACTAGTTTTACATTTTTAGAAGAAAACAAGTATAAATTGGACAGTTATATTACTAAAAACAATAGCATGAAATTAAACATTATTTTATTATTAGCTTTACCATATATATTTTGCGCCTGTAATAAGGTAAGTAAAGAAGAGGAGACAGCAAGAAACTTAAAAGAAACGCTAATAGTAGAAGAATATACAAAAGAGATAGATAGTCTTAAAGCTAAGTTAACTGCTAATCAAAAGACGATCGATAGCTTAATCAAGCTAGGAAGCAATAATAATGGTATTATTAACTCTTCATACAAAAACGCTTCCGTCAAAGAAGTGCTTTTCCGTTTTATTATAAACGGACTAAACTTAGATAATTATACCCTTGCTAACGCACTTTTTGAAAACTCCATATCTCGCCATATTTTAATTGACTCAGATTATTGGATTGGGAGTGATTTTATTAAACACTTTAATAGAAGTACAGAATTTATTACAGAATACTTTGGAAACGCTGAGATTGCTCTGATTACAAATCTATTGGAGGAGAACGACCTCTATTTTAAAGCAGGAATAGACATTATGGTAGAGGGCTTGCTGACTGCATACGACGAATTTAACAGAAACCCTCAACTTCTGGCTAAGGCAATCCAATGCAAAGATAATTATGAGGAATACCATGAACTATTAGAATCCATGTATTCTAAAAAGGAGGATTTATTAACTCAAATGTTAGGTTGTAACAAAAATCACAACAGCCTATTCATGATATATTCCTTTTGGGTAAGACGACACCACGAAGGTAATTCTGAAGTAATTTATAGTTTACTAAAAAATGTACATTCAAGAATATCAAAAGTAAATCGGGTAGATTTTCTCTCTTTTGACAAAAAAGAGGTTATATCACAAATTTTAGAAGAGGACTTTAGTACAGATGATTTTGATAAAAATACGTTTAATTTCCTTTTTGTGGAACTGAAAGCTCACACATTTCCATTTGAAGATTTTATTGCATACAATCCGATTTTTATTCCAAGAACACTTGAGGCTGATCAAGATTGTTACAGCTCCTTACATTACATAGATAGAGGGATTGATACTCCAGATTATATGTGTAAGTTAAATAGAATGTACAGCGAATTTGACAGAACTTCTGATAATATATTAAAAGTATTTAACGAAAAGGCACTTAATCATATAGCTTCACTATTCAATTACAAGATATTACCTAAAAACTACAAGTTGTTTGGACTGCTGGAAGGATTATTAATGACCTATGAAGAGATGGATAACGAGGAGTGTGAAAGACTCTACCAACTGCTTCATCTTAAAGAGGTAGATTGGAATTATAGTACAGAATGTGATGAGGCTTTTGAAGACAAAGTTAGCAACAGAGTGAAAGACTATGTTACTGCCACTCCTTATGTTCAGTATTATGACAACTCATCTGCCGGGTACGAAAAAAGAATGTTTTATCTCTATTCATTTTGGGCAAGACGATATAACGAAGGCAATAAAGAAGCTGTTTATCAGATACTCGAGAGATTACATGAAAAAATAAATTAACTTTTTGATATTTTTTTCCATACTTTAAAATAAGAAGTATGGTTTAGATTTAATTCAAAATATGTCATATTTAATGATGAGTAAAGTGTTGCCTGTTTTTATTTCCGCTGCTTTTGTTTATTGATTGATTTCTCTAGCTTTTAAATAAGACATGCTTCATGGTCAGGTTATCAGGTATTGGAACGATTATAGTGAGTAATTTTTAAATCCATAATTCCGGTTACATTTTGCAGTTGTTTGTTATAATTATACAATGCATTTTCCAATAAAAAAAGAGGCCATTAAAAATTGTGGCCTCTTTTAGTTCTTACTTATTTCTGTGGATTATTTCTTTACAAGCTTAATGGTTTTTAATGCTCCATTTTCTCCCTTAAGCTGTAATAAATACATTCCTTTACCTAAATCAGAGACATCAATATTTAATAATCTTTGATTGATATCGAAACGCTTAACTAAATTACCTGCTACATTATATATGATTCCAGATTTATAAACTTCATTACCTGTATTAATATTAAGTTCCCTAACCATTGGATTAGGATAAACAACTACTGCAGAATTTTTTTGCGTTTTTACTTCCGTAGGAACATCAATAGAAACAGGAGCTGTTTTTAATTCGGTTCCCTGGAATTCATCATTGACCATTTTACAATAATAGATACCAGGTTGTAAAAATTCAAATAGACCTTTACCTAAATCTTTAACTACGGTGTTATCAACCTCACTATCATCTACACTATTAAACCAGGTAAATACGGTTTCTTTGCCATTGAAGGTAGCTTCAATTGAATAATTAATGATATAACCTAAAGGCTTAGTTTTCTCCTGAAAAATTTCTTTTTCAGAGGAATAACTCAATTGAGGATAATTTGATTTTATTTCATATAAATATGAAAATGGAATTTTGTTATCCTTGCAATATAATTCATTCAATGCCTTATTACTACTTAAATCTAATTTATTCAATTGATTATTGTAGCAACTCAAATATTCTATTGCTTTATTTTGACTTACATCTAGTGTTGCCAGCTGGTTGTTGTCACAATCTAAAAACTTCAAATCCTTTTTCTCTTTGGTATCTAATGTTTTTAATAAGTTATTTTGGCAAGACAAATAAAATAGCCCATTGGTATTTGTTAGGTCTAGATCAGTTAGTATATTATTGTGGCAAGATAAGATTCGCAATACTGATTTATTTCTAAGATTTAGTTTGGAGATTTCATTATGAGTACAATATAATTTATATAATGTTTTATATGCTCTTACATCTAAATCGGTTAATTGATTACTACTGCAATCTATTGATTGTAGCTTAGAATTAAGTTTAAAATCCAATTCAACTAATTTGTTCCTATAACAACTCAATTCCTCTAACGCTCCTTCATACCTTAAGACTAATGTTTCTATTTGGTTGGAGTTGCAATGGAGTATTTTCAGGTTCTGACATTGACTAACATCTAAACTTTTTAATTCATTAAAAGAACATTCAAAGTGGCTCATTGTTATGTTCTGACTTACATCTAAAGTTGTTAAATTGTTTTCATTGCAATAAAAATAATCCAATTTTGTGCTTTTTCTAACATCTAGTACTGACAACTGATTGTTTCTACAATCCAAATTTTCTAAGACCGTATTATCTTTGGTATCTAATGTTTTTAATAAGTTATTTTCACAATATAAACCAATTAGAGCAGTGGTGTTTGATATATCTAGATCGGCTAATTTATTATCGTTGCAGAATAAATATTCCAGTCCGGTATTACTACTTAAATCCAATTTGGAAATTACATTCTCATTACAGCGCAATAAGTTTAATGATTTACAACCACTTACATTTAAATTGGTTAATTGGTTATTAGAACAATCTAATTCTGTTATTGATGTGCAACTACTTACATTTAAATTAGTTAATTGATTATTAGCACAATCTAATTCTTCTAAAGATTTATTATTACTGAGGTCTATACTTTTTAAGTTGTTTCCTCTACAATTCAGGCCGATAATGCTTGTAAAATATTCAATGCCGGATAAATCCTTTATGTTACATGATTCAACATCAAGCTTTCCATTAAAACCAGATGCTTCTTTTTGATCTATTTCTCCATCATTATTAATATTTATCTTATAATTAGTTAATAGTGCCTTTTTGAATTGATCATCTTTAAATTTTATATTATCTGCAACAATAGTAAAATTGACAGTTGATAATTTTAAATTTGGAAACTCTTCGTTTATCATTGTGCAATAGTAAGTACCCCATTTAAGAAATTTAAAAACACCATTCCCTAAGTCTTTAACAACAGTATTATCAACCTTAGTACCATATCTATCATACCATACAAATTCTGTAATTTCTCCATTTATTTTAGCCTCTGTCGAAAAATCGAGCTCTGATCCTTGGTTAATTTTTTGCTCTTCAAAAATTGCTTTACCTGAAGAATAATCTAAACGTGGATAATTAAGAATAATATTAAACAAGCTTGAGAAAGGCATTTTGTTATAAGAACAGCGAAGATTTGCTAATGCTTCACAATCACTAAGATCCAAATTGGCCAATTGATTATTATCACAATCCAGATTCGTTAATACTTTACAATTGCTTACATCCAAGTTGGTTATTTTATTTTTAAAACAATGTAATTTCTTTAATGCTTTACAACTGCTTACATCTAAACTAGTTAATTGGTTTTCATAACATTCTAATTCCTCTAAAGCTTTACAATTACTTACATTCAAGCTAGATAATCTGTTATCATAACAAAACAATTCAGTTAACGTTGTGCAACTACCTGCATCTAAACCGGTTAATTGATTTTCATAACATTTTAATTCCTTTAATATTTTGCAATTGCTTATATTCAAGCTAGATAATCTGTTATCATAACAAGACAATTCAGTTAATGTTGTGCAACTACCTACATATAAACTGGTTAATTGATTTTCATAACATTCTAATTCCTTTAATATTTTGCAATTGCTTACATCTAAGCGAGATAATTTATTAGAGGAACAATGTAGTCTGGTTAACGCAACATTATTGCTTAATTCTAAGCTTGATAATTGGTTGTTAAAACATGAGAAATTTGTTAATTCTGAACAATTGCTTACATCTAATCGAGTCAACTGGTTATTTGAGCAGCCTAATTCTTTCAAGGCTTTATTATAGCTTAAATCCAAATTAGCCAGTTTGTTACTAGAGCAATACAATTCTTCTAATGCAGTATTTTTACTTAAATCTATACTCTTTAATTCATTTCCATTGCAATTCAAGGAAGTAATTCCAGTAAAGTATTTTATATCAGAAAGATCTTTGATGTTAGTGTAAAATGCATTTATTGGACCCTTATAATCTGCAGCTTCCTTCTCTGTTATTTCACCATTATTGTTAGCGTCAATTTCTGGATGATTGGTAAATAAAGCTTTTTTAAAGTTTTCATCCTTAAAAACAATGTTTGGCGAGAGTATGGTAATATTGGCAGTTTTTAATTCCAAACCAGGGAATGCATCATTCCTCATTTTACAGTAGTATTTACCTGACAGTAAAAACCTATAACTGCCAATACCTGTATCTTTGACCATTGTATCATCAACCTGGCTATCATCTTTAGCATTAAACCATGTAAAGGTTGTTATATTATTATCAATTCTATATTCCTGATAATAATTTACTTTGAAATCCCTAGATTTAGTTTGTTCTTGATATAGCCTTTTATCGGTGGTGTAAGTAAAATCAGGATAGATTGATTTTATTTTGTTTAGGCAAGAAAATGGCAGGTGGTTCTGATCACATTCCAAAGTAACAAATTTTGTTGATTCGCGGAATTCAATTTGTTCAATTTGATTATTTTGGCAACGTAATATTTCTAAATCCCAATTTTTGGATAAGTTTAAACTGGTTAATTGATTAGATTGACACTCCAGAGATGTTAATTTTCTGTTTTCTGATAATTCTAAATCTTTTAGCAGATTTGAAGAACAGTTTAAATTCTTTAAGTCCTTATTATTATTGAAATCTAAAGTTGCAATTTCATTGCCGTTGCACTTAAAGGAGATTAAATTTGGGAGGTACCAAACATCCAAATCTTTTAATTGATTATCCCCACAATCTAACACTTCTATAGTTGAATGGCCTGATAATTCTAACTTAGTTAGTTCATTCCCACTGCACAAAAGTGTTTTTAATTGATTAAAGTTTTCAAGGCCAGTTAAATTTTTGATGCCTTTGTTCTGGATATCTAAATCTGATATATTCCGGATATCATTCGTAAAAACATAATCATCTGGTTTTCCACTGTCATATCCAAGGTCAATTAAGGCTTGTTCAAAATTGTCATCAGGCAAATAGGTCATAAAACAACGACACTCGCGTTCGCCGTTTAACAATTCAATATTATCAGTTACTTGCCACTTTTTTAGATAGTCAGCTTCCTTGTTATCCACAAAAACGCATGTTTTAATTTCGTTGCACTGTAACTCAAAATGCTGAAAATTATTGTTGTTACCATTTCTAACATCAATGTAATCTAAATCTTTACAATTATTACATTCCAATGTTTCAAGTGCTTTGTTGTTTGATAAATCAAGGTTCGAAAAATTGTTTTCACTACACTTTAAGTTGGTGAGTTTGGTTTTATCAAGTATACCTATATAGTTTAAGTTGTTTTTACTACAATGCAATTTGGTTAACTCATCCTGAGTATATAAATACAGGTATTTTAATGAATTTTCATTACAATACAGCTCTTTCAATGCTGTATTATTATTCAAATCTAAACTTTCTATTTTTGCATTGTTAAGGTTAAGTATGGTTAAGGCAGAGTTGTTGGAGACATCAATTTCATTGATATTATTATTTGATAGATCTAGTGTTTTAAGAGCAGTGTTTTTTGACAGGTCTATATTGGTAATACTGTTTTGCGAACAATATAATCTTTCCAAAGCGACATTTTTAGCTAGATCCAAACTCTGTAAATTGTTTTCATCGCAACGTAGTTCAATAAGTGAAGTAAACTCTTCAATTCCGGTCAAATCATCAATTTGTTTTTTTGAAATATCCAGCTTTGTTACGTTCTCAATCTTATTTTTGAAAACATAGTCATCCATTTTATTATCATAACCTAAATCAATAAGTGCTTGTTCAAAATTGTTATCAGGAACAAATATTTGAACAGGGATCTCATCCTTTGAAGATAAGAACTTTACACCTGCATCGATTTTCCATCTTTTAAGATATTCTGCAGTTATATCATCTACCACAATAAAATTTAAGCTATTACTATTCTCTGCAGAAAAACTAAAAATATCTTCATTAAATCCATTTTTTACATTAATGGTTCTTAGCTTTGGATTTTCAGAGCAGTCAACCATACCCAAGTTTGGATTGGAAGATAAATCTAAGCAGCTTAACTTGTTTTTCTTACAATCTAAAATTGATAATTGAGAGTTTTTAGATACATCTATACTTTTAATATGGTTATTATTACAATAAATATCTTTTAAGGCTGTATTTTTTGAAACATCCAATTCTTGCAAATTGTTGTAACTTATAACAAGATGAGTTATGTATGTATTATTGGATACATCCAAACTTTCAATTTGATTATGCTTACAGTTTAGTTTTTTCAGAAATTTGTTTTTTGATAAATCCAGGTTAGATAGATTGTTTCTAAAACAATCAAGTTCCTGCAAACTAATAAATCCTTCAATACCTGTTAAATCTTCGATTCTTTTAAGGCTTAGATCCAGCACCTTAGCGTTTTTTACTTTTGTAGATGCATAGTAGCTCCCATCTGGTATACCAGTGTCATAGCCCAAGTCAATTAGCGCTTGTTCAAAATTTTTGTCTGGTATTTCAAATCTTTGGGCAATCATTCCCAAAGGGAGTAAGAAAAGTATTAATACAAGTATTTGAATGAAGTAATGTTTTCTCATTTTATTTTTTTTAAGTAGTTAATGTTTTAATAATTGTTAATTCGATTTTTTATTTCTATTAAAATGATTTGTATTTAATGGGAATTAAACTCAATTCCAGATCAACTATATTCTTTAACAACAGCATTGCTCAAAACGCTCCCATTTTTTAATAATTTTTATTTTTTTAAACTAATATTAACTCAGCTGCTATGTTCAATATGTTGCTTTTTTAATCTTCATCTTTCATTCATTAAATTTGCTACATAGTATATCGTTCATAAAACAACAGGTAATAGGTCTTTCAAACCTAATGTGTTTGTATTTAATTCACACTCTGTCCTAAACTTATATTTTGTTTGGATCGACTTTATACTCTATGAACTCTCTACTAGAGTCAATTTATTTTAATAGATTTCGTATTTAATATAAAATGTTATTATGAATACAGATATCAAAGCGTATGCCATTAACAAAATATTAATATCAGAAGATGTAAAGAGTATACAAAAGCAGAAAGCTTACTGTGATTTAGTCAGCCCGGTAATTGATTAATTATTATCAATTTTAATATAAAATGAACCTTAAATTATTCGGTATTTAGACAAGGCAAAAATTATTTCAATAAATGGAATATCGACAAACTTGCTTGAGTTAAGATGAGAGAAGCATTAATCATAAAGAAATAAATGAAGTATATTCTTGCTAAGTATAAACTCAAAAGAACAGAAGAGTAAATTATTTAATGGTAATACTTTTACCAATACAAAAGAAAATTAATAATTAGGAAAATGTTTTACTTCACCACCAGTTTTACCAACGAAAAAGCAATATATAAAGCAATGGTTACAGCAACACCACCTAAGCCAAACAAAACTAAAAATGTTAAACTAGCTATTAACAAAATATATCTATCTATATTTTCTATCAGCTTAAAATTCTTAAACTTAAGTGAAAACATAGGAATTTCAGAAACTAGTAAAAACGAAAAGATAGGAACAAAAGATAGTAATAACCATTGATTTTGAAGTAATTCATATAACCATCCATTTCCAGCATCAAAAACAAATGCAAGCGAAGCCAAAAACATTCCAGTCGCTGTTGTCGTAAGTCCAATAAAGCTTTCTGACTGTCGTGTATCCACATTAAATTTAGCCAATCTTAAACCTGAGAAAACTGTGACTATAAAAGGAGAAATAAGTAATACCTGTATAAATAATTCTTGCTGAAAGAAATCAGTATCAAAGCTACCCAACACTACTTTTTTTAACATCATATATAACATTACCATAGGTGCAAATCCAAAACTTACCATGTCGGCCAACGAATCCAGCTCTTTTCCCATAGGTGAATAGGCTTTTAAAGCCCTGGCAGCAAATCCATCTGAGAAATCAAACAATGCACCCACAAATAGCAATACTGCTGCTTCAGTTAATAAACCATGAAAGGCTGCAAATGCACTCAGCGTTCCACAAAATAAATTTAGACTGGTTAAAAAGTTGGGAATATGTTTTTTTATCGACATCAATTTTCCTTTTTGGGATATAAAATCATAGTGATTTCACTACGAAAATAGAAAAGTTATATTATTATTCAATGATTATAAATTATTTCATAATGTATATTCACATAGAATTTGTTAATAAAAGAGTCCATTTTCTTATAAATTAACAATAATTCAACAATAGAAATTTGCATCTTAAAAAATAACACCTACTTTTGTTGTCATTAATAAAAATATAATGATAAACTTTACACATCATCACGGACATCATTATAATCTACCATAGGTGGGCCGAGATAGTTGTGTTTAAAATATTAGGAGGGCTTGCCATGATGCAAAGCCCTCTTTTTTTTATAAAAAAATTAGAAACTACATTAAGAAAAACAAAATACTGAAACATGGAAAAATTAAGAATTGCACTACAAAAAAAAGGAAGATTACACGACGATTCAATGCAGCTATTAAAGGAAGCCGGAATTAAATTCAATATTGGTAGCGGTAAACTAGTTGCTCAATCTCCTAACTTTCCAATTGAAGTTTTATTCTTACGAGATGACGATATTCCTCAAACCATTGCTGATAAGGTAGCAGATATAGGAATTGTAGGCGAAAATGAAGTAGCTGAAAAGGACTTTCAGTTAACCATAACAAAAAGACTGGGTTTTAGCAAATGCCGTTTATCACTTGCCATTCCTAAAGCAGAAGAATATTGTGGAATTGAACATTTTAATGGAAAAAAGGTAGCTACCTCCTACCCTGTAATACTAAAAAAGTATTTCGACGAGAAAAACATTAATGCTGACATACATGAAATAGCCGGCTCTGTAGAAATTGCTCCCGGAATAGGATTAGCAGAAGGTATTTTTGACATTGTTAGCTCAGGAAGTACTCTGGTAGCCAACCGACTAAAAGAAGTGGAAGTAGTTATGCATTCTGAAGCTTTACTTGTTCAAACCGAAGATTTATCTGAGGAGAAAAAACAATTATTAGATCAACTTCTTTTTAGGATTAACGCAGTAATGACAGCTAATTCTAATAAATATATTCTACTTAATGCTCCAAACGATAAAGTAAAAGAAATTGTTAAAATACTACCAGGAATGAAAAGCCCTACTGTTCTTCCTCTTGCTGATGAAGGATGGAGTTCGGTTCACTCGGTTATCTCCGAAAAGCAATTTTGGGAAATAATTGGTAAACTAAAAGAAAACGGTGCAGAGGGTATATTGACTTTCCCAATAGAAAAGATGATTCTGTAACACACTGAAAAATAATTACTAAATAACTACAGGTATAAAATTCAATTTCATATGCAGGTATTTGAATATCCACAAAAGAGTGAATGGACTAATTTATTACAACGTCCTGAAAACGACTTAAGCAATTTATTCAACACTGTTCAGGAGGTATTAAATGATATAAAAGCAAATGGTGATGATGCCGCTAAGTCCTACTCTAAAAAATTTGACGGATTTACTTCTGAAACTTTTAAAGTAAGTAAAGACGAAATTGATGAAGCTTGTTTACAAATTTCTTCTGACCTTAAAGAAGCCATTTACAAGGCTAAATTAAATGTTGAAAAGTTTCACGAAGCACAAATATCTCATGAAAAAATTGTTGAAACAACACCAGGTGTTGTCTGTAGGCAAAAAAGTGTTCCTATTGAAAAGGTTGGCTTGTATATTCCCGGAGGAACTGCTCCACTCTTTTCTACAGTTTTGATGTTAGCTGTACCAGCAATAATTGCAGGGTGTAAAGAAATAGTACTTTGTACTCCTCCAAACAAAGAAGGTAAAATAAATCCAGCTATTTTATTTACAGCTTCATTAGTTGGTGTTAAAAACATATACAAGCTTGGAGGTGTTCAGGCCATTGGCGCAATGGCTTATGGCACTGAGAGTATCACTAAAGTTGATAAAATTTTTGGACCTGGTAATAGTTATGTTACAGCTGCTAAACAATTGGTTAGCTTAAAAGATGTTGCCATTGATATGCCTGCAGGGCCCTCCGAGGTTGAAGTATTAGCAGATGAGTCGGCCAATGCAAGTTTTGTTGCCTCTGATTTATTAAGTCAGGCTGAACACGGAACAGATAGCCAGGTAATTTTAATAACTAACAGCGAGGAATTGATTCCTGCAGTTGAGGAGGAATTAAAACAACAATTAGAAAAGCTTTCCAGGAAGGAAATTGCAGAACAAGCATTACAGAACAGTAGAATTATCCTCTTAAAAAACAAAGAGGAAATGATTGAAATGACAAACTCCTATGCTCCGGAACATTTAATAATTGTTATGCGAGATCAAGATGAGGTAGCGGATAGAATTGTTAATGCAGGGTCGGTATTTATTGGCAACTATACTCCCGAGAGTGCTGGAGATTATGCATCGGGAACCAACCACACTTTGCCTACTCATGGTTATGCAAAAGCTTATAGTGGAGTTAATTTAGATAGTTATATGAAGAAAATTACATTCCAAAAGATAACTCCTGAGGGATTAAAAAACATTGGTCCCGCTATTGAAAAAATGGCTACTGCAGAACAATTAGAGGCGCATAGAAATGCAGTTTCCATCCGTTTAAACTCTTTGAAATAAATTAATTAATAATTCCTTGAAACTTGATACTCAGTTTATGAAACCACTTGATCAATTAATTCGTCCCAACATAAAAAATTTAAAACCTTATTCATCTGCTAGGGATGAGTATTCTGGGAAAGAGGCTATTTTCTTAGATGCAAACGAAAATCCTTTTAATGCGCCATATAATCGGTATCCTGATCCATATCAAAAAGAGTTAAAAAAACAAATTGCTACAATAAAAGGAATTACCGAAGATTGTATTTTTTTAGGTAATGGTAGTGATGAAGCTATCGACCTTGCTTTTAGAGCATTTTGCGAGCCGGGCATAGATAATATTGTTTCTATCGATCCAACTTATGGTATGTACCAAGTTGCTGCTGACATAAATAATATTGAAATCCGAAAAGTAAAACTAACCTCTGATTTTGAATTAGATATTAATGCTTTACTTTCAGCATGCAACGAAAATACCAAACTACTTTTTATTTGTTCCCCAAACAATCCAACCGGAAACTGTTTTAAAGAAGAGGATATCATCTCATTAATTGGAAAATTTGAAGGAATTATAGTTCTTGACGAAGCCTACATAGATTTTGTACCAGAAAAAAGCCTTCTTAATAATCTAAGCAAATACCCAAACCTTATCATTCTGCAAACCTTTAGTAAAGCTTGGGGAATGGCTGGGATTCGCTTAGGAATGGCATTCGCTTCAAAAGAGATTATTACTATTTTCAATCATATTAAATATCCTTACAACATCAATATGTTAACCCAACAAAAAGCTATGGAACTATTGGATAAGGATGATAATAAAGATAATTGGGTAGATACTATTCTCAACCAAAAAATGGTTATGCTAAAAAAGTTACAAGATTACTCATTTGTAGAAAAGATTTATCCTTCTGACGCGAATTATATACTTATAAAAACAAAAAAACCTAAAGAAATTTATAATTTTTTAGTGCTAGAAGGTGTTATCATTAGAGACAGATCAACCGTTTCTCTTTGCGAAGGGTGCTTAAGAATTACCATTGGATCTGACGAAGAAAACGAAGCATTATACCAAGGACTTAATAAATACCAAAACAATATTATATAACAACATATGCAACGAGTACTTTTCGTAGATAGGGACGGAACAATTATTAAAGAACCACCTGCAGACTTTCAGGTTGACAGTCTTGAGAAGTTGGAATTTTATCCTAAAGCCATAACTAATATGCAAAAAATTGCCTCAAAGTTGGATTTTGAGTTAGCTATGGTAACCAATCAGGATGGCTTAGGTACAGCTTCATTTCCAGAAGATACATTTTGGCCAGCTCAAAATAAAATGCTAAAAACATTAGAAGGAGAAGGGATTGTTTTTGATGAAATATTCATTGATCCTTCCATGCCAGAGGATAATTCGCCCGGAAGAAAACCTGGAACTGCTATGTTAACCAAGTATTTTGATAAAAAGTACGATTTAGCTAATTCGTTTGTTATTGGCGATAGAATAACCGACGTGCAGTTGGCAAAAAACTTGGGCTGCAAAGCAATATATCTTGCTGAAAAAAACAATGTTCAAAAGGAATTAGAAAGCGATGGATTAATAGAAGTTTGTTCACTAATTAGTACCGACTGGGATAAAATCTGTGAGTTTCTCTTTGCTGAAGAAAGAACTGCAGAAATAACTAGAACTACTTCTGAAACTGATATAGCCATTAAGCTTAATCTTGATGGCAACGGTAAATGCGACATCTCAACTGGACTCCACTTTTTTGACCATATGCTCGAACAAATAGGAAAACATTCTGGTTGTGATTTAACCATAAAAGTAAAAGGTGATTTGCATGTAGACGAACATCATACCATTGAAGATACAGCTTTAGCATTAGGACAGGCTTTTAAAGAAGCTTTAGGAGATAAAAGAGGTATTGAACGATATGGTTTTTGTTTACCAATGGACGATTGCATGGCATTGGTTGCCCTTGATTTTGGAGGAAGACCATGGCTTGTTTGGGACGCAGAATTCAAGCGAGAAAAGGTAGGTGATATGCCAACAGAAATGTTCCTTCATTTTTTTAAAAGTTTCTCAGATGCCTCCTTAAGTAATCTCCAGATCCAAGCCAGCGGTGATAACGAACACCATAAAATAGAAGGCATTTTTAAGGCCTTGGCAAGAGCTCTAAAAATGGCCATTAAAAAAGATGTATTTAGCAATACCTTACCTAGTACAAAAGGAGCATTATAATTTTGTTATACCAGTTTCACAATGAGGTTAGCGCTAAACAATTTTAGAGATATTAGTTATATTCAAGCACAAATCAATTTAGATAAATGAGTTTAGAGCGAAGTTTTACTTGATCTATGTAGAATGAAGCAATAACCATAAAATTAATAGAAACATAGCGGTAGCTACAAAGAAATTTTGTAACGCTGAATAAAGCTAATACCATTGGGATATTGGTATTAGCTTTTAACTGTAAAAGTTTTGTTTTTTTGGAGTAATTAGGATGATTTTTTGCTCTTGATTAATTCAAGTTTTGCAAGCATAGTTACTCCTAGGTGAGTAATAATTTAACGAAGAGTATACGAAAAAGACATTTAATAAAATAAAAAGATAAAATTTAAACAGTTTCTTAATGTGGTTAATGTATTTTAAGTACAATCTTTTTAGAAATATTTTACTAACTTTCCACATATTTGTTGTTCTGATTAAATGGTGTAAATGGCAGGCTTAATAGACAAATCGAACTTTCCGTTATATAACATAGGTTTGATGCCGCAGGAGGAGATGCTGGAGGTAAAAAAAACAGGTAGGAAAATAATTATCGGAATACCTAAGGAAAAATCCAAATTCGAAAATCGTATAGCGCTAACTCCACAAGGCATTGAAATGCTGGTAGAAAACGGCCACACAGTGTTATTTGAATCTGGTGCTGGTGAACCAGCTAATTATTTCGATAAAGATTTTTCTGAATGTGGAGCTACCATTGTTAATAGTAACAAAGAGGTATTCAAAGCAGAAATTATTTTAAAGATTTCTCCTTTTACCGAAGAAGAACTTGACCTTCTTTCTCCAAACCAAACTATTGTTTCACTTGTTCAACTGCATCAACAATCCAGAGAACTCATTAAAAAAATGATGAGTAAGAAGGTAAACGCCATTGCTTTTGAATTAGTAAAAGACGAAAATGGATGTTACCCTGTTACTCGTAGCATGAGTGAAATTGAAGGCGCAGCCTCCATTATGGTAGCCAGTGAATATTTAAGCAAAGCTCATAATGGGAAAGGAGTATTATTGGGAGGCATTACTGGAATATCACCTTCCGAAGTAGTTATTTTAGGTGCTGGCACTGCCGGAGAAAGTGCTGCACGTGTGGCTTTAGGGTTAGGTGCAACAGTTAAAGTATTCGACAATTCTTTTAAAAATTTAAAAGAACTGGAACTGAATATAGGACAACGCCTTTTTACTTCTGTTCTTCATCCTAAAGCACTTACAAAGGCTTTAAAATCGGCCGATGCTGTAATTGGAAACTTGAGATATCTTCAATCAGGTTTAAGCTACATGGTAACCGAAGACCAAGTTGCTCAAATGAAGGCTGGCTCAATATTAATTGATTTAAGCATGGGACAAGGTGGCTGTTTCGAATCTTCGATATGCACAGACTTTGCCCACCCTGTTTTTATTAAACATGGAGTAATTCACTATTGTGTGCCTAACGTAGCCTCACATGTTGCCCGAACAGCAACCATTGCATTAAGCAATATATTTGCTCCTATGATAATACAAATGGCTGAGGCCGGAAGTATTAATAACATGATTAAAGAAGACGCCGGATTCAGCCATGGCATATATGTTTATAAAGGAATTTTAACAAACCATTATATTGGAGAAACTTTTTCTCTTCCATCTAAAGATATTGGGCTACTAATGGCCGCTTTATAACGAAACTATATTTTACTTGAAAAAATTAGAATTATACTTTAACAGGTATTTTAAGTTTTAATAACGCACCTTGCTTTTGATTTGGTTCTGCCCAAACTTCGCCACCCATTATTTCTGCATACTTTCTAACAATAGACAGTCCAATACCATTGCCTCCAAATTCCCTTGAATTATTTAAATCTGCCTGTCTAAATAAATCAAAAATACTTTCCTCTAATCCTTTGGGTATTCCAATCCCTGTATCTTTCACAAAAAAGTCAAAATAACCCTCCGATACAGTATAACCAATATAAATATTGCCTTCGTTAGTGAATTTAATGGCGTTTTCAATTAAGTGATCAAATATTTTATACAACGCTTCTTTATAAGTGAATAAAAAGTCCTTACCATCCTCATTACCTAAAATTAAGTTTAGCTTAATAGGTTTTTGCATTGCCGTTAACTCTTGCTCATAATTACCATATATACCTGTAATCATGCTATTTACCTTAATGCGCTCTTTATTCTCTAGATACACTCTTGTTTGCAATTTTGAAATATCAATAAGTGCATCCATTACCCTCATTAACTGATTTCCATTTTGATGAATAATATTTAAGTATTCACCTTTTTCATCATCAGTTAAACTATTTGACCTTAATAACTCTGTAAATCCTATTATTGCATTCATAGGCGTTCTAACCTCATGGCTTAAATTAGCTAAAAATGCCGACTTGAGTTTATTACTCTCTTCTACCTTAAGAGACGCTTTTTTTAGTTCTTGGTTAATTTTATCAAGCTCTCTGTTTTTTCTAATTAATTCCTCTTTAAAAACTAACAGCTCCAGATTTCTTCGCTTTAATTCTTTCTGCTTTTCCATATGAAGAATCTCAGATCCAATTCGAGAAGAAAATATAAACATCAACGATTCTGCTCTTTTAACATCAGAAATATCATTGCAAAACAACGCACTTAATACACCAATAGGTTTTCTATTAAATCCATAAATAGGTACTCCACAATACCCATTGATGTTCATCTCTTTAAATCGCTTGTCTTTAGTAAACGCTTCCTGAACACCTTTGCTATAAGTAACATTATTATCACCTAATACTTCTTCACAAGGTGTCATCTGGTAAGAAAAAGAAAATCCTGGCAGAATTTCTTCCTTATGGCAAAATGCAACTGTTTCAAGTTTCTCTGCATCCTCATCCAAACAAGCTACAAAAATATAATCTGCATTTAAAAACTGGCTCAACTTTAGAATTGCATACTCAAAAAAATCTTCTCCAACCAAAGGATTTTTTGGATTAAACAACTCATATACAAACGACTCCCAACTTTCATCCATCTTCAACTGCTGTATGATAAGCTCTTTTTGTTTATTATTTGCCATAAATTATTAATTCCTGTTTATAGTGCTTGTTACGCAAAAACTTATAAAGCGATACGAACTCACCTTTATTTTTGATAAATAGCCCAAATTCATACTTTAAAGTCTATAACTAGTTATTTCATGCCAGTTTTATTCAACTATTAATCTTATTATCTATCATTTATAATATGATATTGTAATATCATTTTAATCTCAATACTTTTTAGTAGTTTTTTGTATTTTTGAACTTCTTTATATAAAGACAAATTGTATGGATAACCAATTATATATTTATAATACTCTTTCTCGCGAAAAAGAACTTTTTAAACCTCTTGTTCCTGGCAAAGTAGGATTATATGTTTGTGGTCCAACCGTATATGGAGATCCACATCTAGGTCATGCACGCCCAGCCATAACATTTGATTTACTTACCCGTTTTTTAACTCACATAGGTTATAAGGTAAGATATGTACGAAACATTACTGATGTAGGCCATCTTGAAAGTGATGCAGACGAAGGCGAAGATAAAATTGCAAAAAAAGCAAAGCTAGAGGAACTTGAGCCAATGGAAGTTGTGCAATACTATTCAGATAGGTATCACGACTATATGAAAATGCTCAATGTTAATAATCCAAGTATTGAACCCAGAGCTTCAGGACATATAATTGAGCAAATTGAAGTAATTAAATCAATTTTGGATAAAGGTTATGGGTATGAAAGCAATGGTTCTGTATATTTTAATGTAAAGAAGTATAATAACGATCATCCATACGGCATACTTTCTGGCAGAAAAATAGAAGACCTTATTAACAATACCAGAACTTTGGATGGACAAAGTGAAAAAAATGATGCTCTTGATTTTGCACTTTGGAAAAAAGCAGCTCCAGAACATATTATGAGATGGCCTTCACCTTGGAGTGATGGATTCCCGGGATGGCATCTTGAATGTTCTGCAATGAGTAAAAAATACCTTGGAGAACAATTTGATATTCATGGAGGAGGAATGGATTTATTATTCCCTCATCACGAATGTGAGATTGCTCAAAGCACTATTGACAATGGAAAAACTCCCGCTAAATATTGGATGCATAATAATATGATTACAATTGGTGGTCAAAAGATGGGAAAATCATTAGGTAATTTTATTAATCTAGAGCAATTTTTCGATGGAAATCACGATAAATTAGAAAAGGCTTATAGTCCAATGACAATACGCTTTTTTATCTTACAAGCCCATTATAGAAGTACACTTGACTTTGGAAACGAAGCTCTTCAGGCTGCCGAAAAAGGTTTAAACAGATTGGCAGATGCTATTGCAAACCTTGAGAATATAAAGTCTGGTAAAGAATCAGATGTTAATATTTCAGAAATAAAGAATAAATGTTATTCCGCTTTGTATGATGACTTAAATAGTCCCATATTAATTGCTCATTTGTTTGATGTTGTAAAAACAATTAATAGCCTGGTTGCTGGAAACCTAAAAATAAACGAAAAGGATTTAGCAGATTTAAAAGACCTCATGCACGTTTTTGTTGGTGACATTTTAGGTTTAAAAGTAAACCTTAACTCAAAACAAAGCAATGATGATAAACTTGATGATGTAATGAAACTCTTGCTTACTTTACGTTCTGATGCAAAAACAAATAAAGATTGGGCAACAGCAGATAAAATTAGAAACGAATTAAATAACCTGGGCTTTGTTATTAAAGATGGAAACGAAGGTGCAACCTGGGAGCTAAAATAAAATCAGTCAATTAAACATTTATAATATCATGCTTAAGCATTTAGCCATATTCTTACTTGCTGTTTTAACAAGTTGTAATTTAAAACCAACAAGCGATAAAGAAAGTAAAAAGAAAGATCCAAAGAAAGTTGTAGCTCCTGTATTTAATGCCGACTCTGCTTATATCTATGTAAAAGAACAAGTAGATTTTGGACCACGAGTACCTAATACAGAACCTCATGCTAAATGCGCACAATACCTTGCATCAAAACTAAAAGAGTTTGGTGCTGATGTAATTGTTCAGGAAGCACAAGTTACTGCATTTGATAACTCTCTTTTAAATGCAAAAAATATTATTGGACAATACAAACCAGAATTAAAGGACAGAATATTACTTTTTGCGCACTGGGATTCAAGACCATTTGCCGATCACTGTGATGATCCAAATCGTCAAAACGAACCTATTCTTGGTGCTAATGATGGAGGAAGTGGAGTTGGTGCATTGCTTGAAATAGCACGACAACTCGACAAAGAGCCTTTACCACTAGGAGTTGATATTATATTCTTTGATGCTGAAGATTATGGAACCCCTGATCATATCGAAATGCGAGTACATAAGCAAGATACCTGGTGCTTAGGCTCTCAATACTGGGGTAAAAATCCTCATGTAAAAAATTACTATGCACGATACGGAATTCTATTAGATATGGTTGGAGCTAAAGATGCAAAGTTTTACAAAGAACTACACTCTAAACAATTTGCTCCTAGAATTTTAAAAAAGATTTGGAATACTGCTCATGAAATTGGTTATGGAAGCTATTTTACCTTTCAGGATGGAGGAGCAATTACTGATGATCATGTTTATGTAAATAAGCATCTTAACATACCTTGTGTTAACATCATCCAACACGATCCCAATACAGAATCCAGTTTTGGGAGTTACTGGCATACTCACGATGATAATATGGATATTATTGATAAAAATACGCTAAAAGCCGTTGGACAAACAGTGCTTGAGTTTATTTACAATGAACAATAATTCCATATGAAGGAAAAACTAAAATTATTTCTTAACAAAGATAAAATTGAAGCTGGATGTGACGAAGCAGGACGAGGGTGTCTTGCTGGACCAGTTGTAGCTGCTGCTGTAATCCTCCCAATGGATTTTGAGCATCCTTTACTTAATGACTCCAAACAACTTACTGAGAAACAAAGAGAAAAACTTAGGCCAATTATTGAAAAGGAGGCTATAGCTTGGGCTGTTTCAATTATTGACAATAACGAGATTGACGAAATTAATATACTTAATGCCTCAATAACAGGCATGCAAAGAGCAGTTGGACAACTCACTACAACTCCCAACCATCTTTTAATTGATGGTAATAAGTTTAAACCTTACAAAAACATTCCTCATACTTGTATTGTTAAAGGAGATAGCAAATACATGTCCATTGCAGCAGCTAGTATATTGGCAAAAACACACAGGGACGAATTGATGGATAAATTAGATAAGGAATTTCCGGGTTACGATTGGAACAAAAACAAAGGATATCCTACGAAAGCACATAGATTAGCAATTGAAAAACTTGGAACTACACCTTATCATAGATTATCATTTAAACTGTTAGACTCTCAGTTAAAACTAAACCTATAATACATTTCTGAATTAAGTAGATTTTTTTCTATTTAAGTAACAGAATGTATAATTATCATTGTTTTTAACCATATATTATTTTTAATTGCCTCCTTATCCTTTTGTATAAGATTTTAAATAAATAAGAATAAAGTAATAAGTAAGAAAATGAGAAAGATTACGATTTTATTCATCGCCATTGTTATCGGTTTTACTGGAACCGTTAAGGCTGATGAGGGGATGTGGCTTCTCCCTTTAATCTCGAAGCTAAACATGAATAAGATGAGTGAGATGGGACTGAAGCTTTCTGCTGAAGACATCTATAGTATTAATAATTCTAGTTTAAAAGATGCCATTGTTATTTTTGGTAGAGGGTGTACTGGTGAGTTAATTTCTGATCAAGGATTAATTTTAACCAATCATCACTGTGGCTATGGAGATATTCAAGCATTAAGTTCTGTTGAAAACAACTATCTTAAAGACGGATTCTGGGCAAAATCTTTTAAAGAAGAACTTCCTGCCCCGGGACTTTCAGTAACTTTCTTAAAACGAATGGAAGATGTTACCAGCAAAGTTTTAGAGGGTGTTGATGAAAATACAAAAGCTGATAAAAGAAAAGAATTAATTAGCAAAAATATTAGTGCTATAAAAAAAGAAGCCTCAAAAGATAACAACTATACAATTAATGTAGAAAGCTATTTTGAGGGCAATCAGTATTTCCTAATTGTATATGAAAAATATACAGATGTACGTTTTGTAGGAGCCCCACCTTCGTCAATTGGTAAATTCGGATTTGATACAGATAACTGGATGTGGCCAAGACACACTGGCGATTTTAGTATGTTTAGAGTTTATGGAGATAAAGATGGCAAACCCGCTAAATATTCTGAAGATAATGTTCCATTAAAGCCTAAGCACCACCTTCCTGTTTCGTTAAAAGGAGTTGAGTTAAATGATTTTGCTATGACTCTAGGATTCCCTGGAAGTACAAGCAGATATTTAACTTCGTGGGGAATTGAAGAAAGAATGAATGTGATAAATGATGCTCGTATAGTTCCTCGTGGTTTAAAGCAAGACATTTGGCAAGAAGACATGTTAGCTGATGAGAAAATTAATATCCAATATGCATCTAAATTTAGTCGTAGCTCAAATTACTGGAAAAACAGTATTGGAATGAACCGCGGTTTAAAAAAATTAAATGTTCTTGATAGTAAAAGAGAATTAGAAAAGGAATTTACAAATTGGGTGTCTTCTTCTCCCGAAAGAAAAAAAACATATGGCAGTGTTTTATCTAATTTAGAAAATGTATATACGGATAGAGCAAACGACCTAAAAGCACAATACTACTTGATGGAATGTATGCTTAGGGGGACAGAGATTATTTCTATAGGTTTAAAAACCCAGAAACTCGAAAAAGCATTGGAAGAAGGTGATGAAAAGAAAATTAAATCAACTGCCAAAAGCATATCATCTGCTTTAGATGCATTTTATAAAGATTACAATGCCTCTACAGATCATAAGGTATATGCTGCAATGCTAAAACTATATTATGACAAAATTAAAAAGAAATACCATCCAAGTTTTTTTAATGATGTCGTTGTTAAGAAATACAAAGGTGACTTCGCAAAATATAGTGATGTAGTATTTAAGAAGACAATGTTTGATGATAAAGATGAATTGAAATCTTTCCTTAAAGAACCAAATTTAAAAACCCTTCAAAAAGATCCAGTATTTATAGCGTCAAAATCAACCATAGAAATGTATAAAAAAATATACAAAAAGGTTGCAGAGTCGCACAGCATAGAATCTAACAACAACAGGCTATTTTTAAAAGGATTAATGACAATGAAGTCCGATAAAGTTTTTTATCCGGATGCTAACTTTACAATGCGTTTAAGCTATGGTAAAGTTGGTGATTATGAACCTAAAGATGCTGTTATTTACAAACATTATACAACACTTGAAGGAGTAATAGAAAAATACCAACCTGGCAACTTCGAATTTGAAGTATCAGAGAAGTTAATTGAATTATACGAAGCAAAAGATTACGGGCAATATGCTCACTCAGATGGATCGATGCGTGTTTGCTTCACTACAGATAATGATATTACAGGAGGAAATTCAGGAAGTCCAGTTATTAATGCAAATGGAGAGTTATTTGGATTGGCATTTGATGGTAATTGGGAAGCAATGAGTGGCGATATTGCTTTTGAAACACAACTTCAAAAATGTATTAATGTTGATATTAGATATGTACTATTTATAATTGATAAGTTTGCAGGAGCTACCAACTTAATCGATGAAATGACATTAGTAAAATAATTAGTCCCAAATAAAACCAAATATTAAGGGATGCTATAGCATCCCTTTTGTATATTTAGCCATTTACTTTTTCAATTGAACTAACAAATAAACAAACTAAAATGAAAATTCAGTTATTGCAAATTGCTTCAGCTTTTATAGTTCTTTTTGCCGTTATTGACATTTTAGGATCTATTCCATTAATTATTGATCTTAAAAAGAAAGGCAATAAAATAAATGCAATTCAAGCTTCATCTATATCACTTGCTATATTACTTATTTTCTTTTTTTTAGGCGAACCTTTATTAGGTTTGTTTGGAGTTGATATTTCTTCATTTGCAATTGCAGGCTCATTTGTTTTGTTAGTTATGGCATTTGAAATGATTTTTGGAATTCATATTTTTAAGCATGATTCTCCTGCAGGAGCAAGTATTGTACCCATAGCATTTCCTTTAATTGCAGGTGCAGGATCTTTTACAACTTTACTATCATTACGTGCCGAATTTGAGTCTATCAACATCCTTATTGCATTGGTTCTTAATATTATTATTGTATTCTTTGTACTTCGTTCAACTGATAGTGTTGAAAAAATTATTGGTGAAGGAGGAGTTTATGTACTTCAAAAATTCTTTGGAATTATCTTATTGGCTATGTCCATTAAACTTTTCTTATCTAACTTTGCAAATTTAATTACCCAATTTTTGCCTGCATTAAAAGGATAAAATGGCTAAAAAGAATAAATTCTACGTGATTTGGAATGGAGACAATCCTGGTATATACACAAGTTGGAAGGAATGTCAAAATAATATTAAAGGTGTTAGTAATGTTCGGTACAAAGGGTTCCCGACCCTTGAAGAAGCTGAAGCTGCATTTAACGAATCACCTGATCAACATTGGGGTAAAAAAGACAGATCCGAAACATCATATATTTCAATAACAAACAATCCTAATATTATTAGCAACAGTTTATCTGTAGATGCTGCTTGCAGTGGAAATCCCGGAGTTATGGAATATCAAGGTGTATATACCGCTTCGGGCACACAAGTTTTTATTAATAAATATCCCTTGGGCACAAATAATATTGGCGAATTTTTAGCAATAGTTCATGGCTTAGCTTATCAAAAAAAACATAATCTAAATATTCCTATTTACACAGATTCTAAAATAGCAATGGATTGGGTTAAAGCTAAAAAATGCCGTTCCAAGCTTGAGATTACAAATAAAACTAAGGATCTTTTTGAAGTAATTCAAAGAGCTGAAAATTGGTTAAAAACAAATAGCTATTCGCAACAAATTTTAAAATGGGATACTAAAAACTGGGGTGAAATACCTGCTGATTTCGGAAGAAAATAATCTTAATTCATTTCTTCAAGAGGAATAGTAAATTCAACTCTGGTTCCAGACTTTCCATACTTTGAACGATCCTCTACCGTTAAATTAATCTTGTGCCCTACATGACTTTTATTAATAAGCTTTAGCCTTTCCTTAGTTATTTTTAGAGCCATCGATTTATGCTTTTTAGTAGTTGGACTATTACTCTCTTTTATTTTTGCTGAAATACCAATACCATTATCTTCAATCAGATAAGACAAACTCTTACCTTTCTTTTTAAATTTCACCAGAATTTCACCATCATTACGCTTATATAATTCTCCATGCTCAAAAGAGTTCTCAATAAAAGGCTGAGCTAACATTGGAGGTATCATTATACTTGAATTCTCAAGTCCTTCATCAATTTCAATCCTATACTTAACCATATCACCAAAACGTTTATTTTGCAAATCGATGTAAAAATCCAGTACCTCTCTTTCCTGCTCAAGTGTAATATATTCTTCTCTTGAATAATGTAGTACCATTCTCATTAAACTTGCAAAATCTGCTAAAAAATCCACTGCATCCATTATTTTATTCTCTAATATATAACACTGAATAGCTGACAGTGAATTAAAAATAAAATGCGGATTCATTTGAGTTCTTAATACCTTTTGCTCTAAACTAAGTAACCTTTGCTTTTCTTTCATACCTCTATCACGAGTATAAAAAATCAAAAATACTCCTCCTGAAATTAGAGCAAATGCAATTCCCAAAAATATAATTGTATATAATCTGTTCTTAGCTGTCAACTCAGTTACTTTATTCTGACTTTTTTGCAATAGATATTTGTTTTCTAACTCAAGGATTTTATCCAACTTCTCTTCTGCATAAATACTATCCCTAATAACAATGTATTGTTCATGAACACGTAAAGCATTTTCAAAGTCGGAGATTTCTTTATAAGTCTTGTACAAACAATGAAGATTATCCGCTTTTTGTTCCATAATACCTAACGATGAAGTAATTTCTTCACATTTTTGATAAATCTCAATAGCTTTGCTTTTTTCTCCCTTTCCTAAGTATAAATCTCCTAAAGCACTGTAAGCACTAATCAATTTCCTTTTCTCTCCAACATTTTCAAATAATTCTATAGCTTCAATAATGTAATTATAAGCATCATCATATCTTTCAAGCCTATTATAATAACATCCAATATTCGTTTTGACCGAAGCAATCCTAACACTGTCTTTTAATTCTTTATAGCTCTGAAGTGCCTCTATATAATAAGGGTAGCCTTCTTCATATTTTTTTTGCATAACAAGTGTTGCTCCAATATTTAAGGACATATCTGCTATGGATCTCTTATCTTCTAGTTCTTTATATATATTGAGAGCTCTTGAATAGTATGATTTTTGAAGTTCATATTTTTTCCAATTTCCAAATATTAATCCCATATTTTGGAGCGTTTTAGCCATTCCCAAACGATTCTTTCTGTCCGTATCTATTTTTAAACTTTGCTCATAATATAACATGGAAGTTTTATAATTAGCCTTATATGAATGAACAAGAGCCAAATTACTATAAACCCCAGATAATCTTGCACTATCCCTCTCTTCATTAAAGAATGGTTCGGCTCTTAGATAAAATTTTATTGCATCATCAAACTCCTCTTTATAAAAATGACTTTCAGCCTTTACGTAATAAGCCAATCCTTTAAAAAGCCCCTGCTCTTTACTACACGAATTCAATATTTGATTCGCTAAACTGTCTGCTCTATCAGGTTGCACAGAAACAATATCCATAGCCATAGAATGCATTTCTCGAAGTTTATCATCTCCAGTTAAATTACCCAACTTAACATCAATACTATCATTACTATTAGAAGCAATAACTATAGTATTAATTCCACAAAACAATACAATAATTAAATTTAACCACCTAAGCATCTGCAAACTTTTAATTTAAGTGGCTAAAATTAAGGTAATATATTAAACGACCGTGTAAAATTTAATTAAAAAATTTACACAAGGATGTGGCCAAAACTTACTTGAGAGAGTTTAATTAAAAGTTCGATTAAGTTTTAAAGACATTTATTACTAACACCTTGGTAATAAAATGTCATTACACACATATGTCTGATATTAAAAAATTTGCAAATTATTCTTTTGACTTATTCTAAAAATCTAACAATCCATTGTTAAATACCAAATAGAAGAAAATATACTTTATAAAATAAAAAAACCGTTCACTATATATTAAATGAACGGTTATAACAAACAAATTTGAAAACCTTACTTTTTCTTCTCACTACACTCTTTGGAGCATTTTTTATCTTTATTACATTCCTTTTTTGAGCTGCACTCTTTTTTACAGTCCTTCTCTTTCTTTTCAGTTTTTTGAGGCTCTTGAATAGTTTCTGTTGCCATCACTGGAGAAGCAATAGCCATCATAAACATAAATAAAAATGATACTGCAAGTGTCTTTTTCATAATTATAAATTTTATTATTATTTATTGACTTATGTCATAACAAATATCTGACGAAACATTTACAATATACGTTATTTACTTGTTAATGCATGTTAATCCTATGTTAATAAAGCAACACATTACCTAATTAATAGTAATTTTACACCATATTTTGACACACAAGTGATTATACGTATTTTTAAACATTTTAATGAAAAGCAAACTAGACAAACAATCGCTTTTAGCTGGCATTACATTTATAATGCTAGTATGTCTCATGGTTATTCAATTCCTCTTTTTACTAAAAAGTGCAAAACTCGAAGAGGAACATTTTAACCATAGAGTTGTACTAGCTCTTAGAGAAGCAAGAAACGAAATTGCACGTGAAGCCAATAAATGCAACCAGATGAACAATTATGTTTGTGGCAAAAAATGTCCTGTCGAAATTCTATATATAAATTTTCAAAAAGCAGATAGTATAATTAGCTCTAATTTAGCAATCCATAAAATTGAACTTGACTATACTTTTGAATTTATTAATGAAGAGAAAGGCGAAAAAAAGAAATTATGCGTTACATGCTACGAGCAATCGCTAAATGGTTTATTGGAGCAAAATGGCATTAAATTACATATAAAGTTTCCGGATGGCAGCCAATTCATATATGCGCAAGTAGGAACATTATTTTACATATCAATTGGGGTTATTATTTTTGTAATGATTTCGTTTATTTTTACCTCTAAGCTTTTTAGAAGAGAGAAAAAAATGGTTCGAAGCATTAAGTACTTCATCGATAATTTAGTTCATGAATTTCAAACACCCATTGCCAACATTCGATTTGCTACAAATCTTACTATAAAAAAAATAGACAGTAATACCGAAATAAATAAGTTAAAGAACTATACGCAACTTATAAAAGAGGAAAACAACAAAATTGAAAGATATGTAGGTGACATATTAAAAGTAGCATCTATGCACAATAATAATATTAAGTCGTCGAATGTAAACGTCCACGAATTAATATCAAATTGCATTTACGATTATAAAAATACCATTGAGAATTTAAATGGAGAATTTCATATTAACTTAAGTGCTCAAAATCATCATATCAAAGCAGTAAAAGAATACATTCAACATGCAATCTGCAATTTATTTGACAATGCAATAAAATATTCTCCGTCCAATCCTAGCATAACCATTAATACATATAACAACAAAGGAAAAATATACATTTCAATTATAGATAAAGGCTTAGGAATTTCACCAAAACACCATCAGAATATTTTTGAAAAGTATTTTAGAGTTGGCAATGGAAATATTCACGAAATAAAAGGTTTTGGTTTAGGTCTTCACTTTGTTAAAAATGTTGTAAATAAATACAAAGGAAGCATTAAAGTTGAAAGCAAACTTAATAAAGGTAGTACATTTACATTGATATTTAAAATATCCAATCAAAGTAATGAATTCGAAAATTAAAATACTATTAGTGGAAGATGATACATCTATGGGCTTTTTGCTTGTAGATTTCTTGGAATCAAACAATTTTGATGTAAAACTATATAAAGATGGTTTACAAGGAATTAATGCATTTGAAAATGGAAGTTATGATTTCTGCATATTGGATGTAATGCTTCCAGGGTTGGATGGTTTTTCAATAGCTAAACGAATCCGAAAAAAGGATAAACTTGTACCAATAATTTTTTTAACCGCAAAGGCCCTTAAAGAAGATAAAATTGAAGGTTTTGATATTGGAGTAGATGATTACATAGTTAAACCCTTTGATGAAGATGAACTTCTTTGCCGTATAAAAGCTATTCTAAGCAGATGTGATAATTTAGTTAATCACGAAAAGCAATTTTCGATTGGAGAATATGCTTTTAACTATGACAATTTGCTTTTAATATATAATGGAGAAGAGAAACGTCTTACTCAAAAAGAAAACGAAGTACTTAAAATGCTAGCAGTTTCAAAAAACACTTTAGTCAAGCGTGATGATATCCTATTTTCATTATGGGGTGATAATGATTATTTTAATAGTAGAAGCCTGGATGTATTTATTGCAAAACTTAGAAAGTATCTAAAAAGTGATTCCCAAATATCCATTGAGAATGTTCCAACAGTAGGTTATGTTTTAAAAGATAAATAAAAAACTCTTACCCTAAATAATTATTATTTCGATCATCTCATCTTTATCAACACACTACTAAACTCACTGAATACCAAAGCAATTTATAACCCACAAGTATAAAAAACGAATAAATACTCCATTTTTTTATACATTACTTTTAAACCTTTTCCACAATTTGGAATCTAAACCAAAGTGACTGTTTTTCTGTTATTTATACATTAATAATTAAATTTAATGTAATAAGTAATTTTGAAAATATTAATAAAAAAACGTATGTAACTAATTACTAATGCCGTACAAATTTAACAATCTTGTTTATTTAAATTAAATTGCAGTAAGTCAAATTGATAATAAAGTACAGCCTATGAAAAAGACAATACATAATTTTATTTTGTCTTTAGTTTGCTTTCTTTTGGTTCCTATAGTTCTTAATGCTCAAAATTCAAAAGAAATTAAGAGCTCCCGCAACGCAAAGATGTTTAAAAAAGCGATGGAACTAGCAGATAAAGAAAACTACAGGGAAGCTATCGAGATATTTAAAAGCATTGTTATAAATAATCCCAAACATTTAGATGCCCTTTTTAATATGGGATTGTGTTATTTAAACACAACAGATGGAGCTGACACTGCTATAATTTGCTTTAATAAAGGTCTTAACATATTAACCGACGAAGAAAAGAAAGGTTATTTAGGTAAAGAGCTAGGTCTATCATTAGGCAAAGCTTACCAGGTTCTCCTTAAACCATTAAAAGCAATTTCAATTTACGAGGAACTATTGCAAAACACTGCTGAAGAAGATACTGCTCTAATTAAAGAAATTGAAAGAGAAATTCAAATATGCCATCATGCAGACTTTTTTATAAGCAATCCAATTGCTCTTAAAGTTGAGAACATGGGAAGTAGTGTTAATTCTATCTACGATGACCACAGCCCATTGATTGCAGTTAGCGAGAGCCAACTTTTTTTTACATCAAGAAGAAATTGGATTAAACTCAGCTTATTACCAGATGGACAATTTGCAGAAAAAATCTACACAGTACCTTTATCTGCAAACAACTGGGAATCTGCGCGCTTACTAAAGGTTTTCTTTAAACAAAACGAACACGAAGCAGCAGCCTCTTTATCTCCCGATGGAAATGAACTTGTTTTGTTTAGAAACGATGAACATGGAAAAAGCCTTTACCTGAGTCATTTTAACGGAAAAAGCTGGTCTACACCTGAAAAATTGCCATTCCCAATAAATAGCTATGCAGAAGAAACACACGGATCAATTTCAGCTGATAAAAGTACATTTTTTTTCACGAGTGATCGCGAAGGAGGATTTGGAGGACTAGACATATATATGGTAAAAAAACTTCCAGATGGAAAATGGGGAAAACCTAGAAATCTTGGACAAAAAATAAATACTGAATTCGACGAAGAAACACCTATGATACATTATGATGGGAAAACACTATATTTTTCTTCCGAAGGACATAATACGATGGGAAGATTAGATGTGTTTTATAGCCAAATGAATCCTGATTCCACTTGGACATTTCCTGTTAACATGGGTTACCCCATTAACACTCCTGATGATGATTTCTTTTTTGTACCAACTATAAATAAAAGCCATGCCTACTATGCATCATCAAAATTCGCAGACAATTATGGCGGTTCAGACATTTATCATGTTGAATTTGATTCTGATATAGATACTGAGCTAGCTGTTATCGAAGGAGAAATAGATAATAGCCTGGGTAAAGACTATAAAAAAATGAGAGTTTTAGTTACCCGAACTAATGATGATAAACTTGTTGGAGATTATAGACCTGATTCTGAGGATGGAAAATACATGATGTTCCTCGAAAGTGGGTATGAATATCAAGTAGAGCAAACTACTGTTGAAAATAAAATAAAAAAAGAGTTTGTGAATGTTACGGATAACATGAGTTATATCAACAATAAAATGCCCGTTGTATTTACCGATGTTGCCATGGAAGCTCCTTTAGTTAGATTAATTGAACCAACTTCTACTGAATTCGTAACCGATGACAATCAAATTGCTACAAAAAACAAAAGTAGAGTTAACACCCTTGAAAAAACATTAAGAACTGAAAAAAAATCTTTGATAAAGAATAAACCAGATGAAACAATAACAAAGAATAAATCTAGAACAAAAAGAAAGAAAATTCCGGAAAATGTAAACAACGTAAAAAGATTTCTAAACAATAAAAGATCCACTCCAGTAAATATAAAACCTATCAAACGATATACTATTCAATTATTAGCCTTAAAAGAAAGGCCCCTAAAAGATTTAAGTTTCTTCTCTAAAAAAGGTATTAAAGATGTAATAATTTATAAATGTAAAGATGGATTCACAAGATATACTTATGGCGAGTTTAGTAGTTATAGAGCTTGTATTCAATTAAAGAAGGATTTGATTAACAATAGCAACTTAAAAGACATATGGATTAGACCTATAAAAGATTTTGAAGCATTAGCAATAAGAAATTGATAATTGCAAAATGTATTAAAAAGCTAGACCCTACCTTATTAATTATATTTTATGATAGCTTACGAATGATTTAATTCATTATTACATCATCTTACAACCAAAATATAAATTAACATTATTTAACCCTCTCGCCTCTAATTTTTTATACTATTATCTAAGTTTTGCAATATCCAAATTGCATCCGATCCTTTTCTATTTGGTAAAAACACAAACCATTAGCTAGCTTTTACGTATATAAACCATTAACAAAAATTATATAACATTTTTTTTCAAATAACGTTTAAGTCACATATGCACCTTTTATAATTGACACACACTTTATTACAGTTAATAATTTTAAGTTAAATTACTATTAATCTAAACTCCATCAATTCCCAGCCATGAAAAAGACTTTACACAAGTACACCTTAACGTTAATATGCTTTTACATTGCCTTTGGGGGTCTTTATTCACAATTTTTAAACCTTAATAATAATGGCCCCAATAATTCAAGAAATTTTAGAAAAGCAATGTCACTGGCAAAGCAAGAGAATTACAAAGAGGCCATTAATGCATTTAAAGTCATTGTCAAAGACGATCCTAAGCACCTAGATGCAATTTTTAACATGGGATTGTGCTATTTAAACACAACAAACGGAGCAGATTCTGCAATTATTTTTTTCAACAAAGGCTTTAATACTTTAACAGAAGAACAAAAAAATGGATATTTAGGAAATGAACTAAAACTATCTATGGGAAAAACATATCAAGTTCTTCTCAAACCATTAAAAGCAATATCTATCTACAAAGAACTTTTAAAAAAAGGCTCTATTAATGATAGTGAACAAATTAAAGAAATTGAAAGAGAAATTCAGATCTGTCGTAATGCAGATTATTTTATTAAAAATCCAATTGAATTAGAAATTGAAAATATGGGCAGTAAAGTTAACTCAATGTATGATGATCACAGCCCTTTAATTTCTGCAAAAGAGAATCAACTTTTTTTTACATCACGAAGAAATTGGATAAGACTTACTTTATTATCTGATGGACAATATGCCGAAAAAATATATTCTGTGCCATTATCATCTAAGAGTTGGGAATCAGCAAGATTATTAAAAGTCTTTTTTGAACAAAATGAGCATGAAGCTGCAGTATCACTTTCTTATGATGCAAACGACCTTGTTTTATTCAGAAATGATGACACGGGCAAAAGCCTTTATTTAAGTCAATATACTAGCATTGGTTGGTCTACCCCTGAAAAACTGCCATACCCAATAAATAGTGATGCAGAAGAGACGCATGGTAGCTTATCTGCAGATAAAAGTACTTTCTTTTTCACTAGCGATCGTAAAGGAGGACATGGAGGACTTGATATTTATATGGTTAAAAAACTACCGAATGGTAAATGGGGAAAAGCAAGAAACTTGGGAGGTACGATCAACACTAAATATGATGAAGAAACACCAATGATACACTTTGATGGTAAAACCTTATATTTTTCATCAGAAGGGCATAACAGTATGGGGAGACTTGATGTTTTCTATAGCGAAATGAATCCTGACTCAACATGGACCAAACCAGTTAATATGGGCTATCCAATTAATACACCTGATGATGACTTCTTTTTTGTACCTACAATTAACAAAAGAAAAGCCTACTACGCATCCTCAAGATTTGCTGATAATTACGGAGGTTCTGATATTTACCATGTTGAACTATCTTCTAATAACGAAAATAATTTATCTGTTATTGAAGGACGTATTGATGGTAGTTTAGGCAAAGATTATACAAAAATGAGAGTTTTAGTTACACGAACTAACGATAGCAAACTCGTAGGTGATTACAGACCTAATCAAAAAGATGGGAAATATATGATGTTCCTTGAAAAAGGATATGAGTACCAAGTAAAACAACAAATTATTATCGAAAATAATACACCAAAAGAGTTTATATATAAATTACCTAATTAAATAATTTTTAGTTATTAAACTCTTTTTCAATCCATTAAAAAAGCCGGAAAGACACCCCTGACTTTCCGGCTTCCTCAAAGATTTCTGTGTAATCTAAACCTATTTCGAGTGGCTCTAAGTTAATTATTTTAACAATCTTTTTCAATTCAAAAAGAGTAAATATTTATGATTTTCACACATGTTTTCTCTCAGCATAGTAATCATATTTACTTAACATTGATAAAATTTAAATTAAAAAAGCAGCATTTTACCTATTTGCTACGTTTAAAATAATAATGCTGACTTTTTTTTCTATTTTTGAAAAATTATAAAAGCCTCTGGATATGCAAAAATCACTTACAAATCCCAATGCCTCCTTTGGTTCGATGCCAGTTTTTATGACTGCTATCTCCACAATATTAGGAGCAATACTTTTTTTACGTTTCGGGTGGGCGATTGGTAATGTTGGCTTTCTGGGAGTAATAACTATTATTATTGTTGGCCATTTAGTTACCATTCCAACTGCTTTAGCGGTTGCTGAAATAGCTACAAACCAAAAAGTGCAAGGTGGAGGTGCATATTATATTATTTCAAGATCTTTTGGTTTAAACATTGGTGGAGCAATTGGTATTGCACTTTATCTTTCTCAAGCCATTAGTGTAGCATTTTATATTATTGCTTTTGGCGAAGCTTTTGACGCAATAATACCCTACATATCTATTAATATTAGTCCCATAGTTTTTAAGAAAATTATTACACTAACTATGATGGGCATTCTTAGTATAGTAGTAATTATTAGAGGAGCGAACATTGGGATGAAAGCACTTTATGTAGTTGTAGGCATCCTGTTCTTGTCTATTATATTATTTTTTATGGGATCTCCTACAAATGAAAAAAGTACTTTTTTGTTAAACGAAACTACTTCTGATCCCAAACCATTCTTCTATGTATTTACTATAATATTTCCAGCATTCACAGGTATTGCAGCAGGTCTAGGCCTTTCAGGAGACTTAAAAGATCCTAAAAGATCAATTCCCAAAGGTACACTTTGGGCAACTCTAATTGGCATGCTTATTTATATATGTATAGCGTATAAATTGACAATATCAGCAAGCCCTGATGAATTAGCTAGTAATCAACTCATAATGCAAAGAGTAGCCGTTTGGGGTCCAATTATTCCTATTGGATTAGCTGCGGCAACTTTATCTTCTGCTATTGGATCAATACTAGTTGCACCAAGAACTCTTCAAGCTATCGGATTTGATGACATCCTCCCCTACCCAAACCTAAATAAGTGGTTTTCAAAAGGTAAAGAAAAAGATAACGAACCAGTTAACAGCACAATCGTAACCATCGTAATAGCCTTCTTTTTTGTAGGTATTGGTGATGTTAACTTTGTTGCACAGATAATTTCTATGTTCTTTATGGTTACATATGGAGTTATTTGCCTAATTAGCTTTTTAGAGCATTTTGCAGCTGATCCATCATACAGGCCAACATTTAAACATAACAAATGGTACTATTCGTTGGCTGGAGCAATTTTTTCCTTCTGGCTTATGTTTCAAATGCAACTTTCATACTCCCTATTATCACTTACTATAATGGGAGTAATATATCTGATAATTAGCAAATATCGTCCTGAGAGAAAAGGCTTGGAAAAGCTTTTTAAAGGTGTTATGTTCCAATTGAGTAGACAAATTCAGATTTTCGTACAACAAGTAAACAAAGAGGAACAAGAATATAATTGGCGCCCCTTTGCTGTATGCGTAAGTGCAGACTCATTTGAAAGGCAATCCGCTTTCGATCTTTTAGGCTGGCTATCCCATAAATATGGATTTGGCACTTACATCCATTATATCCAAGGCTTTTTAAACTATAAAACCCACTTTGAATCCAAACGAACTTTGGAAAGGTTAATATCGAGAGCTAAAGGAAGTAAAACAAGAGTTTACATTGATACCATTATAAGCCCTTCATATACATCGGCTATTGCTCAAGTAATTCAACTATCAGGAATTTCAGGAAAAGGTAGTAACCTCATACTGTTCGAATTTCCAAGCGACAACCCAGAATCATTAAAAAATGCCTTGGAAAACTATTCTCTTTTTAACTCTTGTAAATTAGATGTTTGCTTTTTAAACACATCACTAAAGGGTTTTGGGTATAAAAAAGAAATTCATGTATGGATTGGAAGGCATGACTTTTATAATGCTAATTTAATGATACTTTTGGCTTACATCATTCTAGGTCATCCAGAATGGCAAAAAGGTTTTATTAAAATATACTCTTTAGCACCATCTAAAGATTTTGACGATGAACGTAAAAAGTGGTTAGACTTGATAAAATCGGGAAGACTTCCTATCGCCCCAGGAAATGTTCAAATGATTCCTTTTAGTGAAGGTGATAATAAAGAGAATATTGTTAGAAAACAAAGCCATGATGCAGATCTAACCATTATTGGTTTTTCTTCGGATGACATCAATAAAGGAATAGAACGCTTTACTCAATATGATGGCATGGGTAATATTTTATTTGTTAATGCTTACCGAAAAAAAGAAATAGAATAAAACTGTTTATTAAAAAAATAATGTCAAAGAAAAACGATCCCACCAAATGCTCAAGTGATAAAATAGAGATATGGCTTAAAAATCATTCAAATATCACTTTTTATTTTTTACTAGCTGTTTATGTAATATTTAGCTTACTGTATTTTGATATCAAACCTAGCATAGCAGGTGATGATTCTTCATATATTATAAGGTCTATCAACTTTTTAGTTGATGGTAAATTCCCTACATACCAAGGACCATTGTATCCAATGTTTTTAGCCTTAATTATTTCAGTTACTGGAATGAATGTTACTATATTAAAGCTAAGTTCTACATTATTAATGGTTTCTTTTATTTTTCTTTTTTATAGATTGTTCAAAAATAAAATATCATATACTGCATTATTTTATTCCATTGGCTTGCTAAGTATAAGTAATTACTTTTTATTCTTTTCTAGTCAAACATTTTCTGAGCCTTTATTTTTAGTGCTCCAAACTACTCTTTTTTATCTTATTTTTAAAGAAATAAATTCGCATGATTGTGGCTGGATTCCTTCAAAAAAAGAAATTATTAAATTGTGTTTTATAGCGTTAACTTGTATTTTATTATTTCTTACACGAACAATTGGCTTTGGCGCATTATTAACAACACTTGTATTCTTTCTGTTATATAAAAATTACAGAAGAGCCTTATATGTCAGCTTAATTTTCGTATTATTTCTTTCCTTATTTTATATTGTTCGATCTAATGCTTGGGATATCCCATTGAAGTCTGGAGAGCAAACATCACAATTAATGAACAAGCATCCATATGACAAAACTCAAGGAAAAGAGGATTTTAAAGGTTTTTTAATTAGGTTTAAAGATAATTCTAATCTCTACCTTTCAAAACAACTAATGCGAATTATCGGATTTCGAGATAAAAGTGATAATTCAGTAAATCCTATAATAACCCTGATATTATATTTGATTTTTATATATGGAATTTATTACTTTTATAGAAAGAATAAATACTTACTTTTTACAGGTCTATACCTTTCTGTAATGCTAGGTATTACGTTCTTTTCCCTTCAAAAAATGTGGGATCAGTATAGGTTAATTATTCCTTTCATCCCATTAGTACTTTTATTTTTAACAGAAAGTATAATTGAGTTTTTGAAAACAAAAAATCTCTTATGGATTAACAGAGTTCTTCCCGCTATCCTTCTAATTTCAATCATTTTAAGCTTTAATAAAGATAGACAAAACATAGACGTTGCAACTTTATCTAAAAATTTAAACGGAGATAAGTTTGCTGGATATACTCCAGATTGGGTAAGTTATCTGAAAATGGCAGAGTATTGCAATAAAAATCTTTCAGAAACCGATTTTGTTGCATGTAGGAAGCCAAATATTGCAAGAATATATGGTAAGGGAAAAAAGTTTCATGGCATCTACAGAATACCATCTGATGATGCAGATGAATTAATAACATATCTAAAAAAGCGGGATATAAATTATATTATTATGGGAAGTTTAAGAAAAAATCCTTATGTATATACAGGCCAAACGATAAATACAGTGAAGCGCTTTATGGCAATTATAGCTAAAAAGTATCCAAAATCATTCAAAGTAGTAAAAAAGTTTGGTCAACAAGAACCTGCATATTTATTTCAAATTGATTTTAAAAATCCAAACATCGAAAACAATAAAAATTAATTATGACCTCTTATATTAATTTAGAGATTAAAAAATATTGGGATGATTTCTCTGTAAAGTGGATAAAGTATAGAAAGAGAAGGTCATATTACTGGAACTCAATTTCTAAATATTGCAATTACTTCATTCATCCAGATTCCAGCATCTTAGAAGTTGGTTGTGGTAATGGAGACCTTCTGGATTCTATTAGAGGTAGAAGTAAAACTGGAATTGATTTCTCACCAAAAATGATTGAAATAGGTATAAAAAGATTTCCTCATATAAAATTTCATGAAATGGCAGCTGAAAACATTGAGCTTAATGAAAAGTTTGATGTTATTATTTTATCTAACCTAATAGGAGTTCTACCTGATGTTGAATTGGTATTTAAACAATTACTTACTGTATCTCATGAAAAAACTAGAGTAATAGTAACGTATTATAACAGAATATGGGAACCATTTATCGGATTAGCTGAATTAATTGGTATTAAAAGAAAGTCTCCAAAGCAAAACTGGCTATCAAGTTCCGACATTGAAAACCTACTTTATCTTTCCGGTTTTGAATCATACAAAAAAAACCGAAGTATGTTTTTACCCTATTATATTCCAATTTTATCTCCTTTCTTTAACCGTTTCATCAGTAGATTGCCTTTCCTTAATAAATTAGGATTAAATCAATTCGTATTTGCTCGTCCAATACCTAAAACAATATCAACAAAAGAGTTAGATCAAAAATATACTACATCTATTATAATTCCGGCGAGAAATGAGAGTGGTAATATTGAAGAAGCTATTAAAAGATTACCTACCTTTGGGAAAGGAATAGAAATCATTTATGTTGAAGGAAATTCAACAGATGACACTTGGGAAACAATAAAAAAGATTCAAACCAAATATAAAGATTCACATTGCATTAAAATAATGCAGCAAAGTGGTAAAGGGAAAGGAGATGCTGTTCGTAAAGGTTTTGCTGCTGCAACGGGAGATATTTTAATGATATTAGATGCTGACTTAACTGTTCCTCCAGAAGACCTTCCAAAATTTTACGATGCAATAACTTCAGGGAAAGGTGAATTTATCAATGGGGTTAGATTGGTTTATCCTATGGAAAAAAATGCAATGCGACCATTAAATACTCTTGGAAATCATTTCTTTAGCAAGTTTTTTACTTACATCTTAGAACGACCAATAAAAGATACACTTTGTGGAACTAAAGTAATGTTTAAACATGATTATGAAAAGCTTGCTGCTAATAGAAAGTTCTTTGGCGAATTTGACCCATTTGGAGATTTTGACCTTCTTTTTGGAGCATATAAATTAAATCTTAAAATAATAGATCTTCCAATACGTTATAGAGAGAGAAAATATGGGGATACTAATATAAGTAGATTTAAACATGGTTTAATTTTGTTAAGAATGGCTACTTTTGCAACCTTTAAGATCAAGTTTTGGTAAAATGAGTTTTGTGGAGTAAAGGTATTTTTACAACTTTATGCCCGCTAATTATGGCATAACGATTGTATACATCAACTTGTAAAATGAAAGAATGAGGCGTATTGCAATATTTCCTGGATCGTTTGACCCGTTTACTATAGGTCATGAGAATATTGTTCAAAGAGCAGTAGACTTATTTGACGAAATAATAATTGGTATAGGCTTTAATGCTAATAAACAAGATTTCTATCCTGTAGAGAAGCGAAAAGAATGGATAGAATATCTTTTTAATGATATACCTAAAGTAAATGTTGAGAAATACCAAGGGCTAACTGTTGATTTCGCACAAAAGATGAATGCAGGATACATTTTAAGAGGAATTAGAACTGCTGCAGACTTCGAGTACGAAAGAGCTATAGCACAAGTTAACAAAGCAATGACAAGTATTGAATCTGTTTTTTTACTTACAACGCCAGCCCATACACCAGTTAACTCATCAATAGTTAGAGATATTATTAGACACGGTGGCGATGCAAGTCAATTTATCCCAGAGAAAATAAGACAACAAATGGCAGAATATAAAAGGTAACTAATGAGATTGTCTTGTATATTAATATTTTATTTTGTATTTAATCTTGTTTCTGGTCAAGATAAAAAGGTTACCTTATGGGGTAATGCACCTGGTTATTCTAACATGCGATTAACATTAGAATATCAGGACAATTATATTACCCGATCTTTTAAAGAATTGGGTAGCTTCTCCGTTGATAGCAAAGGAAACTTTAGTACCACTTTCTCAGTCAATGAGATAACTAAAATTTATATCGATTTAGGTAAAAGTAGAGGTTACTTACATGTTGAACCTGGTAGAACATATCTTATTACACTTCCTCTATATCGACCAATGAATCCTGAAGATAAGTTGAATCCTTTTTTTATTCCGGAAGAAGTAGTTTTAGGAATTCAAAGCAGCTCTGAAAATGAAATTAACAAGAGAACAAAAGCTTTTGAAGAAAAATACAACTATTTATTTAACAAAAATATAAGACGAATTGTATTAACAGGAAACAAGAAAGAGTGTTTTAGAATTATTAATGAAACAGATATTGCTTTTCCTTCTGACAGTGGTAGCTGGTTTTATTATTACAAGCATTTTAAATATCAAAACCTTTATGAATATGCATATTCTAATAAAACTAGAATGGTTATTTACAACGGTTTTTCAAAAATACCTGTTCAATATAATTTAGATACATACTGGGCATCTTTTAATAGGCAATTCAATAACTTTTTTCATTATTATTTTTCAACTAAAGAAGGTCAAAGTTTTAAAGAAACCTGGAATAAATCTGAATCTTTTAAACTTTTAGCTGCAACTTTAAGTAAAGATACTTTATTCAATAATCTTGCTTTGGCTGAGCTGGTAGTATTAAAAAACCTTTATACAGGTTATTATTCAAATACATATTCTAAAGCTAAGATCACCAATATTGTCAAAAGCGCTAAAGAAAGCTGCATTAATTCTGAGAATAATAAAATTGCATCAGACATATATGAAAAGATCACTAAATTAAATATTGGTGAACCTCCTCCAGACTTTGAGCTTCAAGATTTATCTGGATCAAAAACAATAATACTTCAAGACTATAAAGGTAAATTTGTTTATCTAAATTTTGCAAACACTAAAAATTATGCTTGCAAAAAGGATTTTCAGGTATTAGAACAAATGGCTGAAATGTATAAGAAAGATATGGCTATTGTAACTATTTTAACAGATGAAGATCCTGACGAAGCATTGGAATATGTTAAAAACAATAAGTTTAGCTGGCATTTTCTTCACTTTGGACAAAATGCAAAAGTATTAAACGATTATAACATTAAAGCACTACCAACATACTATCTTATTAATCCAGATGGAAATGTTGTACTTTCACCAGCCCCTTCTCCTGAAGAAAATTTTGCTCCAGTATTTGCTGAAATATATAATAATTTTAGAAGAAAACAATTAAGAAAGAATAGACCAAAAAGTAGAACTATTTACGATTTATAATTCACTTAATTTATTACATAAATATCCTTTTTGCTTGTTAAACACAGCATTTTTTTTGACAAAAAGCCGTTTTTACATGGCGAACAAACAAGCTATTTAACTTTCAATAATCTTTTTCAGCAGAAAAATAGCTATGTTTGTATAGTTTCAACTTAAATAACTGCCTTATACACTATTATTTGCTTACATTGTAAATTCTATTAATACAATTGGAATGTTGTTAACATATGCAACATCTTTAATTAAGGCAAGTATTTATATAGGTCAATAATTGCAAATAACCAAGCAATCTAACATTACACACATGAAGTTATTTAAAATAATATTCGTAATTATTTTGCCTCTTTCAAGTTTTGCGCAACTACCAACAGCTACTGTAATTAGTAACGATACTGCGTTTTGCGAAAGTGGGGAAGCAAACTTTATTGTTAAATTTACAGGTGTACAACCTTTTAAATACCAATATAAAGCAGGAACTGACACTAAATGGTCTGAGCTTATTTACGCAAATACATATTCTTTTCCAGTACCAATTAGCTCGACCTCATCTATCAAGCTTTTAGCAATATATGACAGCAACTATCCAGCTCCTCCCAATGGATCAACTTCAGGGACTATTTTAAGTAGTGAGATGCAAGTTACAATCTACGAGAAACCTTCTATTAATGCTGGTGATGATAAGTCAATATGTGGACTTGAATTTGATTTAGAGGGAAACATAACTGGAACTACAGAAAATATATGGTGGACAGACGTGGGTTCTTTGGGTAGTTTTGTTGATTCATCTAATCCAAATTCAAAATTCATAGGCAATTCCCCAAATGATTACACACTTACTTTAAATGCTAAAAATGGAACTTGCGAAGTATCTGATGATGTAATTATTACACTAAAAGGAAGCCCAACTGGTTCTATAAGTGAAGGAAGTATGAAATTCTGTTCTAATGATGGTATTACTGATAATTTAACTGTTAATACAAGCTTTACAGGTGTAAGTGATTTTACTTACGAACTAAAAAACGAAGATAGTTCAATTTCTTACGGTCCCTTTACTACATCAAACACCTCTGATTCCCAACTAATAAATGTAACAAAATCTGAAACTATTACTTTGAGTTCAATTATTGATGGGCAAGGTTGTCCAGCTAGTATTTCTGATATGACAGGATCAAAAATTGCTAATGACGTTAAACCTGATACTTATGCTGGTAGCCACGAAGATCCTTATTGTGGCACAGAAATATCACTAAGCGCTGCTATTACACCTGGCACTAATGGTATTTGGTCATCTACGTTAAACGATGTTTCTTTTGAAGATGCTAGTAAGGAAAACACAAAAGCCTCCATTACTTTAAACGCTACAGAAACTTACAAGGATGTTGCTCTAAGGTGGACCGAAACAACTACTGATGAATTTAATTGTTCTGATTTTGATGAAATAAATATAAAGTTTGTTCAGCCTCCTGAATTAGTGTTAACATCTGAACTTAAGGATACTATTTGTGAAGGAGAATCATCATTCATAAGCTATTCCCTAAGTGGCTCAATTCCTTTACGTATTGATTACAATGATAATTCAAATTCCTTTTTTGAGGATAATATAACAACTCTTTTAAATTCGTTGGAACTAACTCCAAATTTTGATCCTATTGAAAGTACTTCTAGCGTAACTGAATACTCATTTACAAAAATAACAGATAGATTTAATTGTAATTCTGAATACGATGACAAAAAATACGCCGTACAGGTAGATAAGCTTCCTACAGCTTATGCTGGAGATGACGATAATATTTGTGCTAAAACAATCGACCTAATGGCTGACTACCCAGATGTTGGTCAAGGAACATGGTCGGGTCCTGGCATATTTACTAACGAAACAGATCCTGAAACCACTTTTACAGCAGATAATTTTGATCCTACTTCAGGAGAACCTCAAACATTAACTTGGTTAGTAACTAACGGAAAATGTACTGTAAGCGATGATGTAAATATAAACTTCAACAAAGCTCCTTTTCCCGTTTATGCAGGCAATGACACAATAATTTATGTTTCAAACCTAATTAACTTAAATGCAGCCCAACCCGAAGATGGTAATAAATATAACTGGTCTGCAATTGAAGGAAATGGATCTTTCGATAATCCTAACACTATTGATGCTGTTTATACATCTTTTGAAAAAGGAATACATAAACTACTCTGGAAAGTATCTTTAATAGAAGGAGGTGGCTGTGATCCTGATTCAGATACAATTACGATAGATTTTCGACCTATAAAAGCACCTACAGGAATATCTCCTGATGGTGATGGATTAAATGATTACCTTGTTATTAAAGGTAGTGACAACATCAACAATAATAGATTATCTGTATTCAATAAACATGGGAAATTAGTATTTAGAAAAAAGGATTATTACAACGAATTTAACGGCATTGACAATGCAGGGTCTGAATTATCTGCCGGAACATATTATTATGTATTTGAGGGAGATGAACTAAAAGAACCCATTAGGAATTACTTAATCATCAAACGACAACCTTAGTATATATCATCATTCATTGAAATATGAGACTATTTAAATTATATATCTTACTCATTCTCTTAATTATAGTATCAGATGCTTTAGGGCAAAAAGAACTTATTATGAGTCAATACATGTATAATAAATATAGTATCAATCCTGGATTTGGAGGTGCACAAGAGTCACTTTCGGTTTATGGTTCTTTTAGAAAAAAATGGTTGGGTTTTGAAGAGTCTCCAACAGGTACTTTTTTTACCATTAATTCTTCTCTGAAAAACGAAAAGATGGCTTTAGGTGCACAGTTCTTTAGTGACAAATTTGCCGTTTCTCAAAATACCGGATTTAATATTTCTTACAACTACCGTCTTCATTTAAAAAATAACTCTACCTTATCACTTGGTATCCATGGTGGATTAGTCAACTATAAAAGTGATTGGAACCAAGTTATTTTAATTGACGAAAACGACCATTTATTTTCTACTACAGAACAAGCAACTGCTCCCTGGATTGGATTTGGTGCGGCCTATTATGGAAACAAATACTTTGCTGGTTTTTCTATTCCTTCATTTATATTTCATAATAGATACGAAAATGGTAAAAACACCCTTGATTTTAATAAATTAGATTACCTATTTACTGGAGGATATCTTTTTAAACTTAATAAAAGCATTTCTCTGCAACCATCAGCTTTATTAAGAGTTAACTTAGATGACAAAACTTTTTTCGATATAAGTGCAACCTGTATTCTAATGAATACATTAATGCTTGGCTCCTCATATCGAACAACAAACCAAATAATTGGAATTGTAGGATACCAAATCACACCTCAATTTCGTTTTACATATAGCCTTGATTATGATATTGATCCTATTGGATCTTATAGTAATGGTACGCACGAAGTAGCAATACAATTTAACTTTGGCCACAAGATCAATTCTCCCGATCCAAAATTCTTTTAAAACATGAACAATTATTTCATTAGATATTTACTTCTTATTATTCTGAATACGTTTACGTTTATTAAACCACATTCACAAATACCAACTATTAAAAAGATTGAAATTAATAGCCCTATAAAAAACGATTTCGCACCTTATATAATTGATTCTGTAATATATTTTAGTTCTAACCGCAAACATGAATTATTTAAATCTTACCTTAACAGTAATAACGAATGGGTTTATCGGTTATATAAAGCTCCAATATTAGCAAATGATAATTTTGGTAAAGAAAAACTAGTTCAAAATAGTCAGCTATCTAAATTAAACACACCAACAATATGTTGGTCTAATGATAAATCAACTATTTTAATTACTCAAAATCAATACAGCACAATACAAAGAAGTAAAGGACGCGAAAATCTTTTTGGTATTTTTTTTATTGATAACTCTACTGGAAAATGGAGCAGGCCATCAGCATTCGAACATAATTCCAGAAGAAATTACTCCAATGCCCATCCAACAATTACTCCTGATGGTAAAACAATTTTTTTTGTTTCAAACATGCCTGGTGGTTTTGGACAATCCGATTTATATGAGTCTAATTTAGTTAATGGAGAATGGACCGAACCAGTTAACTTAGGTAAAGAAATTAATTCTGCTGGCTATGAACTTTTCCCATTTTACCATCATTCAGGAAAATTATTCTTTTCTTCTGAAGGACATAATAGTTTAGGTAAACTAGATATTTTTTATACCTCTAAAGTGGGTAATTCCTGGATAAAACCAGTACATTTGGAACATCCTATTAATACGGAGCATAACGATTTTTCGTGTTTTATCTTAGAAGACATTACTGAAGGATACTTTGCATCTGATAGAGCAGGAAATGATAATATTTATAAATTTTCTAATCCTTTTCCAACTTTTCCAGATGCACAAGCTCAAATTGAAGATAATTTTTGTTTCACACTATTTGAAAATGGCCCATTTGTTTCTGATACTCTACCTTATAAATACAAATGGATTTTTGGAGATGGAGAATCTGCATATGGGTTAGAAGTTGACCATTGTTTTCCTGGGCCTGGCTACTATAAGGTAGAATTAAATGTAGTGGACACACTTGCAAACAAAGACTTATATACTGTTGCGAGCTATGAACTAAATTTAGATTATAAACAGCAAATTTATATTTCTTGTAAAGATACTGTTCAAGTTGGTGCCTTAGCAAATTTTTCAACTGAAAAATCTGTATTAAAAGATTTCGTTCCAAAACAATATTATTGGTATTTTGGGGATGGTAATAAAGGAATTGGTGAAACAATTACACATATTTTTCGAAAAAAAGGAATATATACAATTACTTGTGGAGCTGTTTCTAAGGATAACCCTACAAAAAAAATGAGCTCAACACAACAAATTGTAGTAACTGATTAAACACAACACATGTACAGGATATCAATTTTTTTTATATTATTTGTTTTATTTCATTTTAATGCTTTTACTCAACCTGTGCCTGCTAATGATGAAAACATACCTCATTTAGTAACATTTGGTAAAAAAGGGGATAAGGCATGGGGTGACAATGATTACTGTCAAATTATTTTCTTTTCTATACCTGAAGATTATACAGATCCTATATTTATTAGAGTATATGATCCTGATATTGGAGGAGAAGTTGATGAACAAAAAGGAGAATGGGATACTAGAATGAAATATAGTATATATGGAGGCAAAGGTGCTTGCTCTACAGATGATGCAAAAAGAATAAATTTAAATGGTAACTTTAAAAGTGGTACTTTAATTGGAACAAAATCATTTACTGATCAAACTAAGTATGATAAGCAATGGTATACATTTGGCCCAATAAATCCAAGCGAAGGAGAGCTTTTACCTGACTATGGCGGACACATATTTAAAATAATTATTGAAGGAGTTGAAGGTGACGATGGAAATCTTTACAACATTTTTATGAGTTCTAGAGCAACCGAAAATCAACCTGTGGAAGGAGCTTTTGCATTTTATTTTAAATATAAATTCAGATTACATGATAATGTTAATGAAATATCCCATATATACCCTTTTATTGATGATAGAGTAATGGCTATAAAGCAAACCAATTTTGACTGGGACAATGATGGTGTTATTCGTATTATTTCAGTAGCAAAAAATGGAGAATTTTTAAAAACTTCTGGAGACAATGCATGGAGCCAAAGCATGCACACTGTTCACCCTGAAGAAAAAAATACTTCATATGATATTCAAATAATTAAAAGTAAAAGTGCTAAAGTTAAGAACAACAATGTTGTTATTTTTCTTGAAAATCAGTATGGTGAGTTAATGCCATTTTATAGTGTACCAATTGGAGGAATACCAAAATACAAATATAGCATTGGCATTAAACCTGTTAGCAAATGATAAACATAAGATAAGAGAGAATGATTAGTTTCCAAAGATTAAAAAACATATTTATATTTTTCTGTTATTTGTGTTTGCCTTTAGCATCCCTATCTCAAACATATGATTTTAAACACTTTAATACTGACATCGGTTTACCTCAGAATTATGTTTACTGCCTCACTCAAGATCATCAAGGTTATTTGTGGATTGGAACAGGTGAAGGATTAGGAAGATATGACGGAGTTTCTGTAAGAACTTTTTCTACGGAAGACTCTCTGGCTTCCGATTTTATTTATTCCCTTTTTGTTGATAAAAATGGTATAGTATGGATAGGGCATGACGATGGAACTCTTTCTTATTATAAGAATGGATTTCACAAAATAATTCCTGAAGCTAAAGCCACAAGTCCTGTTAAAGACATATCCCAAGACGATTTTGGTAATATTTGGGCAACTGTGCAAAACAATGGACTTATTAAGATTGATAAGAAAAATAAGGTAACTACTTACTTTCAGCGCGAAATATTTAGTGATAAATTGTACTATTGCATTGAACCTGTTGATAATTTTAATTTTCTTGTAGGTACTTCTGAAGGAGTTTTTCTCCTTAAATTAAATGAAAATTTAAATGTAGTTTCTTTAAATGAAGTAAAGGGAATACCTCCTACCAAGATTAATAAGATTGTTAAACGTAAAGCTATTGAAGGAGAGTATTGGATTGCTACAGAAGATGAAGGTTTTTATCTATTTCGATTTGATAGTAATACTGCAAATCATTTTGCAAACAATAAGCTATGCGCAAGGTTTAATATAGAACATGAGACTATCAATGATATTTATGAAGAAAATGATGGAAATTTAATGCTTGCCACAGAGGGAGATGGAGTTATAAAATTATTCATTGACCCTTCTAGTCAATCATTTACAGAATCATTTAATTTCTCGAGGGAGAATGGCTTGAATAGTGATTTTATAAGAAGTATTATTGGTGATAGAGAAAATAATTATTGGTTTGCTACGTACGGAGCAGGTATTTCAGTTCTTTTAAATGAGCATTTTGTTTATTATAACCTAGAAGATATTGGGTTTAAACTTAATAAAGCAAAGTCTGTAATTGCTAATCGTTCTAACCTTTGGATAGGTCTTGACAATGGAATATTACTTTCAGATCCATTTTGTTTTACCGATCATCAATTTTTTGATATGGCCAGTGGTATAACCAATGGTATAATATCTGCTTTTGATTATGACGAGAAAGGTACGCTCTGGATAGCTTCACTTGATGAAGGACTATATTATAGAGAAAAGAATGATTCAGAATTTAAAAAATACGACTATATCACAGGTATTAACAATCCATTAATTAATGATATATCAGTGTTAGGTAATAATGCATATCTTGCTACTAATAATGGATTTTACATTATTGACCTTCCTTCTAATTCTATTAGAAAATTAACAACCAGAGATGGATTGCCTCATAATAACATCAATTTTATTTTTATTGATAAAAACCAGCAAGTTTGGATTGGACCAAAAGGAAGTGGTATTTGCAAAGTTGATAGTGCTAACATCGAAATTCATAGGCTTTCAAAATCTCCATTAGACATTACAGGAATGACAATGGATTCCGATAGCAGTTTCTGGTTATCTACTAAGGGAAAAGGTGTTTTAAAATACAATCAGGATTCGTTAGAACATTTCGATGTTCAGAATGGACTTGCAAAAAATTACTGCTATGATATAGTTTGTGATAAAAACGAAAGATTATGGGTATGCCATAAACCGGGAATTAGTTCAATTGACATTAAAACTGGTCATATTAGAAGATTTGATGTTGTAGATAAAATGGGAGGTGACTTCAACGACCTATGGGAAGATACTGAAAGAAATATATGGTTTGCAAGCAGTCAAGGAATTATTAAATACATACCAGATAAGGATAGAAAGAATAAGGTTGCTCCCATGTTAAACTTCACAAACATTGAAATTTCAGGCAAATCTTATCCTTTAAATAAGTCTTTTAAATTTCCATATTCATATAGCAAACAATATGCAAAGTTTAAGTTCGAATTTATTGGAATAAGCTTTAAAAATCCTCAAGCAGTTACTTATCAGTATAAAATGATAAAAGAAGGTGACAACACAAAGGATTGGGAAGACCTTGCTACCAATTTTATAACATTTGAATTCTTACCCGATGGAAAATACACTCTTAAAGTAAGAGCATTTAATGCAGATGGAGTGGTAACTAAAAATCCATTATCAATTAACTTTGAAATAGGTGCACCCATATGGAAAAAAGCTTGGTTTTATTTAATAGTTATTGCATTTATTGGATTGTCATTTTATTGGATTATTAAATTTAGAGAGCGCCGTTTAATCTTACAAAAGGAAGCATTGCAAAAAGAGGTAGACTCTCAAACAATAATATTACGCGAACAAAAGGAAGAAATAGAAAAGAAAAACCACGATATTACAGCTAGTATTAATTATGCCAAACGAATTCAAAAATCTATTCTTCCTCCTGTTAATAATTTAACAGAAACATTTCCTGAATCCTTTATATTTTTTGCTCCTAGAGATATAGTAAGTGGTGATTTTTACTGGTACACCAGAAAAAAAGAGAAATTTATTATTTGTTGTGCCGACTGTACTGGTCATGGTGTTCCCGGTGCATTTATGTCGATGATTGGAACAACCTTACTAAACGATATAAATAAGCTGGAGGAATTGCAATCTCCTGCTGATATTCTAGAAAAACTTGACACTAACATTAGAGTATTACTACAAAAAGATAAGGTCGAGCAATCAAAAGACGGAATGGACATTTCTGTTATTGAGATAAATTTAAACACACTTAATGTAAGACTTGCATCTGCCAAACGTCCGGTTCTTCTATATATTAATAACGAACTTACAATTTACAACGGAACCAGAAGAAGTATTGGTGACGATGAGTTGGCTATTGAGTCTAAATTCATTAATTACGAATATGACTGTTCTAAAGGCGATTTAATCTACTTATTTTCTGATGGATATACCGATCAATTTGGAGGACCTAAGGGTAAAAAGATGATGAAAGTAGGTGTAAAGAAATTACTAGAAGAGATTAGGGAAAAACCAATGATAAATCAAGGAGATTTGGTTAGGGATTACTTTATTAATTGGAAAGGAGAACAGGAACAAGTAGATGATGTTCTGTTCATAGGAATACAACTATAAATCTCTTAACAATAAAAGAACGAATTTTAATATTTGGTTAGTTCCAAAAATGATAAAAGATAAAAATACAAACTATAGAAAATATTAATGGTTGTATTAATTTATATAGGCTCAATGTATTAAAATAGCTATTATCGTTTTCACCTTTAGCAAAAATTTTAAAATATGATACAGCAATACCTAATGCAAAAATTAATTGAAATCCAGTAATAAAATAATAAAGGGTAAAATATATTAAATCATCAATTCCCAATGTTTTTAGGATGTCCCCTCCAATAAATAATCCATCCTCGTACAAAAAATACCATATAATCAACTGATATATAGTAAAACCTAATATCGTAATCCCCATAAGGAAATTCAACATTTTCCTTGCTCCAATGTTTCCTCTTTTTAAACTCACACTTAATACTCCAACAACAACTGCAATAGTAATATTTATTATACCAGATTTTAAGTCAAAGAAATTAGCAGACACATTAAAACCAATCCCTCCTAATAACTTATAATATAAAAATAAGGCAGCTAATCCTCCAAAGAATACAAATGCAAAGAAGTTAATTATTCTATCCCTAATTAATTGCTCTTGAGAATACATAGTTTTTTAAATTTAAAGTCTTACACAATATTGAAATAATAAAATACCAAATCTCGAATGTTTAGATTTAGTTTATTTAATACCTACTAACACCTTAAATTAGCAATAAAACTTCAAATTGCCAGAATATTTACTTTACAAAAACTTTTATGTAGAACACAGCCATTGGGATTGCAAACATTACAGCATCAAACCTATCCAGAATACCTCCATGGCCAGGAAAAATTGAACCTGAGTCTTTAATTCCAATGCTTCTTTTAAACATGGACTCTATTAAATCCCCCAATACAGCCATTATAGAAACAACACTTCCGAATAATATCCATTCCATATTATTCATATCCTTCCAAAATAAGGATATTACATATGAAGCTAATAAGGTAAAAAAGAAACCACCTAAAGTTCCTTCCCATGTTTTTTTAGGTGAAATTCGCTCAAAAAATTTATTTCTTCCCAAGGTTACTCCAGAAACATATGCGCCTGTATCATTAATCCAAACTAATATAAATATCGATAGTGGCAGTTTAAAATTATAAACGCCTTGACTAAAAGCTAATGAATGAAGTAATGCAAAAGGAGCTCCTATATATAATGCAGTTAATAAACTTGACCCAATATTTTCTAATGGTTTATTCTTATTTCTAAATAATTCTGTTATAAACAATAAGGATACGAATGGTATAATAATATAAAATATCGAGTTCTTTGAAATTTCTGACTCTACAAGAAATGTTGAAACATAAATAAATACAGCTATGCTAAGCGTAGTAAGAAATTGAATTTTAATATTTGCTTTAGTCAACAATTTGTTTAATTCATAAACACCTGCAATCACCACCAGAAAAAAAACTAAAAAAAAGGAGAATGGATGATAAAGTATTCCACCCGCTACTACTATAACAAAAAGGATTCCCGTAAGAGTTCGTTGCCAAAAATTATTCATTGTAAATGATTATTTGGCAGTAAAATTAAGCAGTTTGATTAACTTTTACTCATTTTTGTTAATAAAAACAAATAATTCTTTTGGTCCATGAGCTCCCATTACCAATGTTTTCTCAATATCTGCCGTACGGCTGGCGCCTGTTATAAAAGAAATAAAAGAAGGGAAATTATCGCCATATTTTTTTTCCAATAATTCCAATGCATCATCTACAAATGGCACTATTTGAGACTTTTTAGCAATTATTATATGAATTGGCGGATAAATATAAGCTCTTCTACCTTTGCTATTATTACTACTGACTACTACACTTCCTGTTCTTGAAACTAAATATTCACAACCTGTAATACTGACTTCGGTATTCTCTAAATCATCCTTATTAAAATTTACTTTTAAAGAAGATAATGACAATATTTTCTGTATTTCATTATCTATACAGAACAATTGATCAATGCCCTTCTTTTTACAAATTTCTAGAAGATTTGAAGCGATTTCTTTTTCTTCATTACAAACATGTACTTCCCCACCAATACTTTTTAATTCTTCGCAAAAAGTGGTAAGTAAATCATCTGGTTTAGGAAATGCAGGGGTACTTAAATCATGAAGAGGGATAGAATAATTTCTTCCCTCCTCCATAGATTTCTTTAATTTTGATATGATAGCTTGCCTTGACTTATCGCTATCCTTCATTTTTAAGTATTTTCTGTTTGTGAATCTTCTTTTGGATCTTCTTTTTCCTGCTCAACATTATCCTCATCTTTATCCTTACCATTATCATCAAGTTGAACAATATGTTTACTTACCTTTCTCTTTCCAAAAATTGTTTCTAAATCTTCACTAAAAATTACCTCACGCTCTAATAGCAAATTAGCTAATTCAGCATGCTTATCCTTATTTTTTACTAAAATTTCTTTAGCTCTATCATATTGCTGCTGTATTATACTTGATACTTCTTTATCAATTGCCTGAGCAGTTTCCTCACTATATGGTTTAGTAAATCCATACTCATTCTGTCCAGTAGAATCAAAATAGCTGATATTTCCTAATTTTTCACTCATTCCGTAATAAGTTACCATGGCATATGCTTGCTTAGTAACTTTTTCTAAATCATTAAGTGCTCCTGTAGATATTTTTCCAAATTCAAGTTCTTCAGCTGCTCTACCAGCAAGCGTAGAACACATTTCATCTAAAATTTGCTCAGTTGTTGTAAGTTGTCTTTCTTCTGGAAGATACCAAGCTGCCCCTAATGCTTTCCCTCTTGGTACAATAGTTACTTTTACCAATGGATGTGCATGATCTAACAACCAACTTGTAGCAGCATGTCCTGCTTCATGAAAGGCAATTGCTCTTTTTTCTTCTTTAGAAATTATCTTGTTTTTCTTCTCAAGTCCCCCTACTATTCTGTCAACTGCACTTAAAAAATCTTCCTTTTCAACGATTTTTTTATCTCCTCTTGCAGCAATTAAAGCTGCTTCGTTACACACATTAGCAATATCTGCTCCTGAAAACCCTGGAGTTTGCTTTGCTAAAAACTCTGCTTTTACCTCTTCACTTAACTTTAACGGACGCAAATGTACATCAAAAATCTGTTGACGCTCCTTAATATCAGGAAGTTCAACATGTATTTGTCGGTCAAATCTACCTGCTCTCATCAAAGCTCTATCTAAAATATCGGCACGGTTAGTGGCAGCTAGAATAATAACACCTGAGTTAGTACCAAACCCATCCATTTCAGTTAATAGTTGGTTTAAAGTATTTTCACGTTCATCGTTAGCACCCATACTTGGACTTTTTCCTCTTGCTCTACCAATCGCATCTATTTCGTCAATAAATACAATACATGGTGCCTTTTCCTTAGCCTTCTTAAATAAATCTCTTACTCTGGAAGCTCCTACACCAACAAACATTTCAACAAAATCAGAACCTGACATACTAAAAAAGGGAACATTTGCCTCACCTGCTACAGCTTTAGCTAATAAAGTTTTTCCTGTTCCCGGAGGTCCAACCAATAAAGCTCCTTTAGGTATTTTACCTCCCAAATTGGTATACTTCTCTGGTTTTTTTAGAAATTCAACTATTTCTTCGAGCTCTTGTTTTGCTTCAGCAAGTCCTGCTACATCCAGAAAATTAACATTTATATTTGATTCCTTATCAAATACCTTAGCCCTGGATTTCCCTACATTAAAAATATTTCCTGCTCCAGTTCCTCCTGCTTGTGCTCCCATTCTTCTAAAAATAATTATCCAGATCACTAACAGCAGCAGTAAAGGCCATAAAAAGCTAAGAACCTCATTAAAATAATTTGATCTTTGCTCATATTTATTTGGAATAGAAATATTCTTGCTTTCTTCTACCTTTCTTAAATCTTCAACAAAACTATCTACAGAAGGTACTTCAATTACAAAGTGAGGTCCACTTTCTACTATAGCAGAAAAACTTTCCCCAAACTCATCCTTATACTTTTCAAGAACCTCTTTTTTAATGGTAACTTCAATAATTCCTTCATTTCTAACTACAGTGATCATATCAATATCACCCGAAGGCAATACTTCTGATTTAAATTGGCTATAAGGAAGCTTCTTCACTATTTCATCTTGCCTCACCATGAAAAATGAAATCAACAACAGCAAGATTATACCATATATCCAGTACCCATTAAACTTTGGAAACTTAGAGTTTGAATTGTTTCCACCCTGATTAACAGGCTCGTTTTTTTGTTTTTGCTCTTCGCTCATTCGATAAATAATAAAATAACTTACTAAAACATGTTTTCTATATCGGTGCGCTTAGCATCGGCCCATAACTCCTCAAGATTGTAAAAACTACGAGTTGGTCTTTGAAACACATGAACTACAACATCCACATAATCTACCAGTACCCATTCTGCATTTTCTTTTCCTTCAATATGATATGGTTTTTCATTCAGCTTCTCTCTCACATAATCCTCAACTGAATCACCAATGGCACCTACTTGGGTGTTACTGTCCCCATCACAAATCACGAAAAACTGGCAGATACTACCATCAATTTCTCGCATGTCCAAAATAGCAATATTTGTGCCTTTTTTTTCTTGAATACCTTCAACAATAGTATCTACCAATTGTTCAGTTGAGTTATTCTCTTGGTTTGTCATTAAATTTATACGTTTTATTATACCTATATCTGTTATTACAAAGTTGCTAATTTACTAGAAAAACACGAAGATACTACTTTTTTATATTCGCTTTTACTAACTACTTTTGTTTAATGAATAACATTTAGCTGTCACAATGACAAAATGACGCATTTTATAATTAAGAATCATGCCATCACAACAAAATTACAGAGTTATTAACTTTGAGAGTGTACCTTCTACAAATAATAAACTTAAAGAGCTTAAAAATACCACTGAGCTGCAAGAATACACAGTTGTGTATACTGATAACCAAACTTCGGGTAAAGGACAAGCAGGTAACTCTTGGGAAAGTGAAGCTGGCAAAAACTTGACTTTTAGTGTACTACTTAAGCCTACGTATATAGAAATTCAAAATCAATTCATAATATCTAAAGCAATTACTCTTGGAATTTTGGATGTATTGAAATCATATTCAGATGGACTCTCTATCAAATGGCCAAATGATATATATTATAAAAATAAGAAGATCGGGGGAATATTGATTGAGAATTCGATTTATCAAAACATAATTAGTGAATCTATTGTTGGTATAGGAATTAATATTAATCAAAGCACGTTTATTAGTGATGCTCCAAATCCAATCTCATTAAAAACAATTACTAATAAACATTTTGAATTGTCTGAAATGCTTGATCTAATCTTAAATTCATGTTTAGATTATATTGAAGAGATAAGACAAGGAAAATTTAACTTAATAAATAAGCCATACTTTGAAAATCTTTACCGTAAAGAAGGTTTTCATAAGTATAAAGATAAAAATAGTGAATTCAAGGCATCAATTAAGGGAATAAATTGCTTTGGTCACCTCGAACTAATAACAATAAATGGAGACAACCGTAGTTATGCATTTAAAGAAGTGGAGTTTATTATTTAAATTTAATTAAAGCAAATAACTGCAGACAATGTATTTAATTTGTTGTTTTATCTTTTTCTTTATAATGTTATAATTTTTAAAACTTTCTCAAAATCATTGCGTTTAAGACACAAAACACAACACAAAACACATTTATGATGAGAAAACTATTTACAATCCTTTTAATTGGACAATTATCTTTTAATTATTCAATTGCACAAATTGGAACAATCTGTAATTGGGACAATGATAAACAAGCCGCAGTAGTATTAACATTTGACGATTGGTCTTCGGATCATTACGAGATAGTGGTTCCTGAGTTAAAGAAAAGGAATATTAATGCTACTTTTTTTCCTGTAATGTGGAACATTGATTCATGGTCTGATTTGGTTGAAGCTAGATCATATGGTAACGAGATTGGAAATCATACATACAATCATGTTGACTTAACTGTACAATCTGCAATTGATATATCTAACGAGATACTTGATGCAAAAGATATTATTGAACAAAAAGTAATTACACAAGATGTCATTTCGTTTGCTTACCCTATGGGAGAATATAACGAACAGGTTATTAACTCATTAAAAGAGTCAGGACATATTTCTTCACGCTCAGTATATGCTCCTTCAGGTATATACTATACATATGACTTTGCTGTTCAAGAAAAAGATTACTTTGAAATTAGAACTTCATGCGTTGATAACACTATAACCCCTTCCGCAATACTTGATAAAACTCAGAACGTAATAAATGGAGGAGGTCTTTTAACTTTCCTATATCATTCAATTGATAGCAATATCCTTCAAGAGCAATTAGAAACATTATTATCTGTAGAAGATAAAGTTTGGATAACTACGTTGGGACAAGCTATAAAATATCATAGAGAAGCCCGTTGCGCAGAATTGAAGGAAGTTACACCCTATAACGGTGAAAAGTGGGTTATAGAACTTTCAGATACTTTAAGTGATAATTCATTATATAATCAACCATTAACTATTAGGTTAAAAACCAATGGTGTGAATTATACTGAAATAATTCAAAACGACATTAATATTCCTATTGATAATTTTATTGATGATACAATACTTTTTAAAGCTATTCCAGATGCTGGTAACATAACACTAATAAGTTCAAATTCAACTTCTATTGAGAACAAGTCAGAAGAAGGTAATTATAACATATATCCTTTACCAGCAAAGAATTTTGTGAATTTTAAGTATCATAAAACCCTAGACAATATTCGAGTAAAAATCTACAGCTTAAGTGGAAATTTTATAAAGTCTTTCAATTATAGAAACATTGGATTAAATAGTGTATCTCTAAATGTTGAAGATTTAAAAAGAGACACTTATTTATTCTCTTTTCAGTTAAATAATAAAAAGAGTATTACTAAAAAAATAGTTCTACATTAAAATTCTGGTCGTTATTTTCTTAATTCTTAATTGATTTATTCTAGGCTATAAACACTTACAAAAGCAACCATATATGAAAAGGAGGGTATATAATATCCTCTTTTTTATTTAACATCAACAATATTCACAACATTATATTAATCAGAAACTTAAGCTATAAATCAAGAATAAATTATTTCTTATACATAACAAAGAACAAAAATTAAGCTCTCATTACGAAATAATATTTCACGGAATTTACAATTCCTTTTATCCAAAAAAAACCTTATTTTATAAAATTCATAATGAGCAAGTTCCCAGAACTACATATATTTATTTTACCAAATTAATGTAGTTATTCTCAATTTACCGACATAAAATGCTATTTAATTCACTTGACTTTGCCATCTTTTTACCTATTGTATTTGTACTTTATTGGTTTGTTTTTAATCGTAATCTCAAATTACAAAACTCACTGATTGTTATTGCAAGTTATGTTTTTTATGGTTGGTGGGATTGGAGATTTCTATCTTTGATTATATTTAGTTCAGTAGTTGACTTTTTTGTTGGACAAAGCTTAGCACAAGAAGAAAATCTAAAAAAAAGGAAAATTCTTCTTTGGACAAGTATTCTAGTAAATTTAGGATTTTTAGGATTTTTCAAATACTACAATTTTTTTCTCGATAATTTTATTTCAGCCTTTACGCTTCTCGGACTTGAATTTAAAGCTAGTACATTAAAGATAATTCTACCTGTCGGTATCAGTTTTTACACATTTCAAACTCTGAGTTATTCAATTGATGTATATAAGAGACAACTTAAACCTACTAAAGATTTTATAGCATTTTCTGCATTTGTAAGTTTTTTCCCACAATTAGTTGCTGGCCCCATTGAAAGAGCAACAAATCTTCTTCCTCAATTCTATGTTAAAAGAAAATTTGATTATTCGAAAGCAGTTGACGGAATACGCCAAATACTTTGGGGATTATTTAAGAAAATTGTAATTGCAGATAATTGTGCGACTGTTGCAGACTTAATTTTTAATAATTCTCCAGAATATTCTGGAAGTACATTATTTATAGGAGCTCTATTTTTTACATTTCAAATTTATGGTGACTTCTCTGGCTACTCAGATATTGCGATAGGTACATCAAGACTTTTTGGATTTAATTTATTACAGAACTTTGCATTCCCTTATTTTTCACGAGATATTGCTGAATTCTGGAGAAGATGGCACATATCTCTATCCACTTGGTTTAGAGATTATTTATATATCCCCTTAGGTGGCAGTCGCGGTGGCACTATTATGAAAATTAGAAATACATTTATAATTTTTATTGTAAGCGGCTTTTGGCATGGCGCAAATTGGACATTTATAATTTGGGGTGCGCTAAACGCTATCTATTTTTTACCTTTATTATTAACCAAAAGAAATCGAACTAATATTGATATTGTAGCAAAAAATAGTATTATTCCATCGCTTAAAGAGTTTTTATCGATATCTATAACTTTTATACTAACAGTATTTGCCTGGATGTTTTTTAGAGCAGAGAATATTAATCATGCAATAAATTTTATTAATGAAATATTATCTCCTTCACTTTTTACAATCCCAGAGTTTAAAGGTATGAGTGAAGCTTTAATTACGATAGTTCTAATATGCATTTTTATTACAATTGAATGGATAGGTAGGGAAGATCAATATGCCATTGAAAACAAATTTTCGAAATTAAAACTTCCCATTAGGCACTTAGCTTATTTCTCAATATTTATTATAATATATTATTATTCAGTTAGAACAAATGCATCTCAGTTTATCTACTTCCAATTTTAACTACTATGAATCTGTTTATTAAGAAATTAATCTCATACTGTATTTTCACATTATTAGGACTGTGCCTTCTCCAATATTTACTAATATTAAGAATTAATAAAAATATTACTGATGAATATGATACTTTAGAACAAACATCAAATATTAACGCCGAACTTGTTTTTTTTGGAAGCTCAAGATGTTGGGTGCATTTTGATCCAACATATTTTCAAAATCAATTCAATTTAAAAAGTATTAATATCGGGGTCGATGGACATACTGAATTATCAATGGCATATTCCAGGTTGGTTGATTATTTAAAAAAGAATGACAATCCAAAATATGCTATTTTAAGTTTTGATCCTTTTGTGAGAGCAGGATCATTTGATTACCCAACTAATAATTTTACTCATAAAAATAGTTTTGCCAGATATGCTTTTCGCCCATTTAACGAAGATTGGAAGACTGTTAATCATTTAGGATTTAATTTTTTAGAAAAGTACATCCCTCTATATTCAATTTTTAAATACCAACAACTTAAAAATTGCTTATTGTTAAATAATGAATCGATTTTTAATAAATATGGATATGCGAGACATGATGAGGCTTGGGATACAAATTTATTTCCTATGGATTCAAAAATGAAGGATAAGTATTTTAACAAAGCAGAAGAAACAAAGGTAAAAGTAGCATTAGAAAAAATTGATAATTTCTGCAAAACAAATGGCATTAAGCTTATTTGTATCCAAACTCCAGTGTTCGAAAATATTTATGATAAAGAGATGTTCTTAATAACAAAGGGTATGTGCAAAGAGCTTAATATTGATTTTATTGATTCAAATATTTCTTCAATAAGAAAAGATGCCAACAACTTCTATAATTCAAATCATCTGAACATAAATGGAGTTAATAAAATGAATAAATTCTTGAGCAGAGAAGTTCTTTTCACCAACATTTTAACAGAAAATCTTATTTCTAATCCTTAAAGTATAATAGAGATTTTCACTAAAATTCTACAGAGATAGAAATTGAATTTCCACAATACAACTTCTATTCTCGCATAGAATCAACTTGTTTAGAACTAAACAAATCATCCTTGATAATGATGATTAGCTATTGCATCTCCTAACATATTCAAGAATTTCTTTACATGCTTACTTACCATCATCTTCATCATTGGATTTAAGTCAGCTTTTATAGTAAGTTTAATCCTAGTATCCTTTTCTGCCACTTGTTTTAGTTGTACCCATAAATAAAAGTTAAATGGTACTTTTCCGTCTGTGGAATATTTTACTGTTTTAAACGGTTCTTTGTCTACAATTTTTAAACCAGCCTCTCCAATTCCTTCTACTTTAAAACGACAGGTATCTTCTGTACTCTCCCAATCTTTTACTTTATCCTGAGGTATTAAATCCTTAAAATTATTAAAGTTAGATATAAAAGAGAAAATCTTTTCCTCATTATGTAAAGCCTTTTTTATATCACTCTCAAATGTTGTCATATGCTTATTTCAATATATCAAAAAGGCTCAATTAGGATATTCCTATTGAGCCCTGTATTTTAAAAATGTAAATTCTTACTTACCCCAATTTGCCGGGTCATTTCTCCAATTTGATAAAGTTTTAACATCATCGGCAGAAACATACCCTGTTGATGCCGCAACTTCAATTAGTATTTGATAATCGCTAAGAGTATTTAACTTAACCTCCTTTTCGGTAAAGTTATCTAAAGCTTTTTGAAAACCATATGTAAAAATAGCTACCATGCCTAATACTTCACATCCAGCCTTTCTTAATGCATCCACAGCTTTTAAGCTACTTCCTCCTGTAGAAATTAAATCTTCGATAACAACTACCTTTTTTCCAGGTGTAATATCTCCTTCAATTAAATTTTCCATTCCATGTCCTTTAGGAGAAGATCTAACGTATACAAATGGTTTTTTTAACTCATCAGCTACCAAAGCTCCTTGAGCAATAGCCCCTGTAGCAACTCCTGCAATTACTTCTGCTTCGGGATACAATTCATTTACTAAATGAACAAATTGTTCCTTTACATAATCCCTCACTTCTGGAAACGATAAGGTTTTTCTGTTATCGCAATAAATCGGAGAATTCCAACCAGAAGCCCATGTAAACGGATTTGTTGGTTGTAATTTTATTGCCTTTATTTGCAACAAATGTTTTGCTATAGATTCTGATACTTTTTCCATATTGCAAATGTATAAAGTTTTTTTTAAGGATAGAATTGTTTTTTTAACGGACAATATTGAACAAGATCTTAGTTCAGATTTTGGAGCAATATTTAAATACTCGAATCCCAAAGAACTCAAAGATTTTATATTAAACTTTGAAAACAAGGAAGAAATAAATAAAGCATTTATATATCATCATAATTTAGATGAATTAATGGAATTGTTTTCAAAATGTTTTAAAAGAATAGATGCTGCTGGTGGAATAGTATTTAATTCTGAAAATCAGATACTTTTTATTCACCGACTTGGCGTTTGGGATCTACCTAAAGGAAAAGCTGAAAAAGGAGAATCAATAGAGGAAACTGCTATTCGAGAAGTAGAAGAAGAATGTTCAATATCTCCTCTTAAAATAATTAAATCATTACCATCAACTTATCATACATATACTCTTAAAGACAAACTTATACTAAAAAAAACTTATTGGTATCAGATGAGCTACGATGGAAATGACATTCCTAAACCACAACTAGAGGAAGATATTACAAAAGCTGATTGGATTTCAAAAGAAAACTTGTCAGAAATAATGAGTAACACATACCCAAGTATTAAGGAATTGCTTTTAAATATTAATTAAAGATCCCTTTATTGGTTTTTTTGATTAAAACATGGACCTAACTGAATAAAAAAACGTGAAATTATTGGTTTTAGTAGCTTCCGAGCGATTAAGAGCTATTTTTTTTATATTTTTAGGAGATTTTTATAAGCACAACACACATGACTGCTCAGGAACTAGAATTTGAAAACAAAAAAGATAGAATGAGATTGCAGGCCGTTGATAAAGAAGTTCAACGTCTGAGAAAGATAAACCGTAAACAAACACGAAGAATTACTAATCTTCGAAAATCATTATACTTTATTGCATTTTTTTTCATTTCGCTTTTTGGTGTTTTTTTATTGAGAGGAATTATAAACTTCTCTGGCTCTAAAGCCGACAAGGAATATATTGAATTAAAGAAAAAATACGACCTCCAAACGCAAAAGCAAAAAAAATTAACCAATTCTATAATTCTTTACAAAGACAGCCTAAATTCTGTTATTGGACAAAACTTAAAAAACAGAAATGAAGAAGGTTATAAATTTAGAATTCAAATTGGTGCATATAAAGAGATAAACCTCAATAAATATTTAACCAACCTTGTTGCAATCAATCAAGAAACTTATGATAGTATTTGCCAATATACATTAGGTGCTTTTAAAGACTATCAAAAGGCTGTAGTTTTTTGGGAAAACATAAAGAAAATGGGCTTTAACGATTCATTTATTATTGCAACTAAGAATGGCAGAAGAATACCAATAGAACAGCTTCCTAATGACATTAAAGAAAATAATAATATTTCGAGTTATAATAAAGAAGAAAATAAAGCCGAGACTGCTCAATTTTGAGTACTGTCTGGTTTATTAATTAGTCCCTCTCTAATATAGGAAACTATTTTCCACCTATCACCTGGCAATATTTGTCCTTGATGAGCTCCCATCACACCATAACCTATTGATATTGCATGAAATATCTCCCCATCAGGATTGGATACTATTTTATCAGTTAAAAGGCTTGCAGGAGGGTAAGAATATTTACCACTCGTGTATAAAAATCCTTTCCCATCACCTTTATCACCATGACAGTGCCAACAATAAATATTATACAATCTTTTTCCTTCCTGTAACACTTCATCATCAATTCGCCCAATAGATAAAAATGGATTTTTAAGATGTGTACCTGCTAACTTCCTGTTCTCCTCTGTTTTTTCAAATTGATATGGAATATTTTCTCGAGGAACAGTATTTTCAACGGGCATTAAATTAGTTTTTCCTCCAGGCAATATAGGATTATCGGTATATGTCTCATAACTACGTGATTCTTCCATATCTGGAAAGTAACTGTATCCTGGTTTGTTTCTGTCGTTATCGCAAGAAAACAAAGCTAAACTACATATCAATACAAGGTTAAGTCTATTTAATATTTTCATAGTCAAAACTTTCTTTATAATATGGATGATTTTCGGGAACCAAACTTCCTTTTGTTAAAGATTTAAAAACAAACCACGCAAATACGGATATGTAAAGTATACTTAATCCAATTTCGAACAAGCCAATATGCGCATGCTCTTCTCCTACAGCTCCTGGCATTATAGCTAAATAAATATCTATCCAGTGACCTATAAAAACAATTACTGAAGTCACTAATAGCCAATCCGTTCTTCGTTTATTCCCTCTCGACATCAGAGCAAAAAAAGGTACTACAAAACAAATTACAACATTAGTATAAAATAATAACTCAAATCCCTGAATTCTGGTTACATAGTAGGTTGTTTCTTCGGGGATATTGCTATACCAGATTAAAAGATACTGCGATATCCATAAGTAAGCCCAAAATATACTAAACCCAAATAAGTACTTACCTAAGTCATGTAAATGTTCATCATTCACATGATTCAAATATCCCATTTTTTGCATTACAACTAAAAATATGATAAGTACTGCAATAGAATTAACAAACATACCAATAAAAGTATACCAACCATATAATGTACTAAACCAATGTGCATCAATACTCATCAACCAATCCCACGCTGATGTTGAACTAGTTATTGCAAAAAACACTATAAATATTCCTGAGTAAGTTCGTAATTTGTAAAACAGCTTTAAGTCAGGGTTTGTATCGCTCATAAAAGATGCTTGTCTTATTTTATGAAAAAGAAATATCCAACCTGCCAAATACACAAACATACGTACCACAAAAAATGGGAGATTTAAATATCCTTGCTTCAATTGTAAAATTCGATCCAAATGTTCGGTGTGTGACCAGTGATATAAAGAATGAGCACCAAAAATAATTGGAATAATCATTAATCCTCCAAGCCAGATTTTACTCCCCATTGCTTCAGGAATACGCTGTATAGATGTTTGCCAACCAGATTCTGAGATAATATGCACTGCTACAAAAAAGCCTCCCCCTAAAGCAAGACCAATTATCATAAATCCATTAAGTAATATATTAGCCCAAAACCTATGACTATCCAATCCTCCTACAAAATAACCTACTAAAGCCAAAACCAATCCTACAACACCAATTATCATTAATGTTCTTTTTAGCTTATTAGATATAATAAACTCTTTATTCATCTTTTTTTGATTTAGTAGATTCAACTTGCTTTACCTCCTGTGCTCCAACACTGTTTAAAATTTCTGCAATTACTTCAGCTTGATTTACATTATCTTCCTGAACAACAACTAAAAAAGCATCATCAGAGGTCCTCTCATCAAAAATGATAGTAGGAGCTCCAGGACCAATACCAGATCTTATTAAAAAGCCAAGCACTAAAGATATAGCAGCAAAAAGCACTGCCATTTCAAAAGTAACTGGAACAAATGATGGAACTGATAAATAAGGTTTTCCACCAAAATTAATTGGCCAACTCGCTGTAAATACCCATACCTGGAATAAAAATGCCAGAATAGCACCTAAAGCTCCGGCCACAAAACCCAATCTTGGAAGTCTTGACCTACTAAATTTTAAAGCATCATCTAAACCATGAACAGGGAATGGCGTACGTACATCAAAAATTGAAATACCTTTATCCTGAATTTCTTTAACAGCATTAAGCAAGTCTTTGTCGTCCCAGAACACACCTGTAACAAACTTGTTATTTTTCATTCTGACCTCCTTTCTTAATAAATTTTTCACCTGAACTCTTTAAAACAGTTTTTATTTCTGCAATTGCTACAACAGGGAAAAACCTAATAAATAAAAAGAACATAGTAAAAAACAAACCAAAGGTTCCTACATATACCCCAACTTCTACCCAAGTTGGTGAATACATAGACCAACTTGATGGCAAAAAATCGCGATGTAATGATGTAACAATAATCACAAAGCGCTCGAACCACATACCAATATTTACAAAAATGGATATGATAAAGGTTGCGACTAGACTCCTTCTTATCTTCTTAATCCAAAATAACTGAGGAGTAATAACATTACATGTCATCATAATCCAGTAAGCCCACCAATATGGTCCAAATGCTCTATTAACAAATGCATACCTTTCGTAAACTACTCCTGAGTACCAAGCCATAAATAGCTCTGTTATATAAGCGATACCTACTATAGATCCTGTAGCAATAATTACTTTGTTCATGGACTCTACATGCCCCACTGTAATATAGTTTTCCAGATTAAGTGCCTTACGCGTTATTATCATCAATGTAAGCACCATAGCAAATCCTGAGAAAACAGCACCTGCAACAAAATATGGAGGAAAAATTGTGGTGTGCCAACCTGGAATTACAGATGTTGCAAAGTCCATACTTACAATTGAGTGAACAGAAAGTACTAATGGAGCAGCCAATCCAGCTAAAATCAAACTCATGCTTTCGTGCCGGGACCAATGCCTTGCCGAACCCGTCCATCCAAAACTTAATAAGGTATATATTCTTTTCCTTACACCATCTTTAAGTCTATCTCTAATAGATGCAATATCTGGTATAAGTCCCATATACCAAAACAATAAAGAAACAATAAAATATGTTGATATTGCAAATACATCCCAAAGCAAAGGAGAGTTAAAATTTACCCATAAATCACGCGTATTAGGGTAAGGAAAAACAAAAAATGCTAATGGTAAGCGCCCCATATGCAATAAAGGAAATAACCCTGCACACATTACTGCAAAAATGGTCATTGCCTCTGCACTTCTGTTAATACTTGTCCTCCACTTTTGTCTAAATAATAATAAGATGGCAGATATAAATGTGCCTGCATGACCAATACCTACCCACCATACAAAGTTGGTGATACCCCATCCCCAACCTATGGTTCTATCTAATCCCCAAGTTCCTATTCCATCCCAAACCGTTACAAAAATTGCATAACCTCCAAATGCCAATGCTAACAAGGCTGTTCCTAAGCCAACAAACCAAAGTTTTCCTGGCTTGCCTTCCATTGGCTTTGTTATATCATCGGTTACCTGTTTATAACTCTTTGCCCCGGTAACCAAAGGCTCCCTTATTGGTGAAACATACATTAGCTATGTGATTTATGGTCTTGAGTCTTTTTTACTTTCTCTTCAATATTTCTTACTTTGGTTAAATATGCCACACTTGGTAAGGTGTGTAATTCTTCCAATAGGTGATATCTTCGCGGATCTTTCATCATTCTACTAACCTCGCTATTTTTATCATTCATATCTCCAAATGTAATTGCCTTTGCCGGACAACCTTGCTGACAAGCAGTTTGAATTTCACCATCTTTAAGAACCTCTCCTTCTTGTTTTGCTTCCAGCTTTTTTTCCTGAATCCTTTGTATACAAAAAGAGCATTTTTCAATTACCCCTTTAGCACGAACCGTAACATCAGGATTAAGAACTAATCGCTTCAAATCGGTTGTCATACCTATAGCATCCTTTCTGTTAAAAGGAATAGCATCAGCACCTGTATAATCATACCAATTAAAACGACGCACTTTATAAGGACAGTTATTATTACAATATCTTGTTCCTATGCATCGGTTATAAGCCATTTGATTAATCCCTTCTGAACTATGATTTGTAGCAGCAACAGGGCATACGTTTTCACAAGGTGCATTATCGCAATGCTGACACATCACAGGTTGTCGCACTACCCTTAAGCTTGAAGGATCTTCCGGTTTCTGAGTATAATACCTATCTATTCTTAACCAATGCATTTCATGAGACCTACGAACTTCATCCCTACCTACAACCGGAACATTATTTTCAACAGAACATGCCACAACACAAGCATTACATCCTATACATGAATTAAGATCAATAAACATAGCCCAATGATGACCTTTATATTCATGCTTTTTATATAATGTAGTATGATGTTTTTCAATTTCCTTGTGCATTTCATTACCAGAAGCAGGATCTTTTAAGTATTCGTTCAATGATGTTTCTCTAACTAATGCCCTTCCTTCCATTGAATGATGCGATTGAGTTGTTGCCAACTCATATGTATCTTCGATATTTTTAGGTTCAGGAATTGAAGTATAATATTTCACCCATCCTTGATCAGAAGTCAACAATGACTTAACATCTTTACCGATTTTTTCAGGATTAGGTCCTTCCATGTTTCTACCATAACCTAATGCAACGCTAATTACATCTTTATGATTTCCTGGTTGGATAAATACAGGAAGTTCAACTCCTGAAATAGATATTACATCGCCCTGACTCCACCCTTTCTCCTTTGCTAGTTCTGGAGAAACTGCAAAGTAATTATCCCAACAAACCCTCGAAACTGGATCGGGTAATTCTTGTAACCATGGATTATTACACATCTTTCCATCACCAACAGGTACTGATAGATATGTTATTAATTCTAATCCTTTAGGTATTTGCTCGGATAATATTCTTGGAGTAACATCGCTCAATTCCAAGGGTGAAATATATTTAGGATCGTTTTTTCGTTCAGCAGTAAAGACACCTGCACTCAATGTTTTCTTCCAATGGGATATGAATGGATTATTATTAATAGATGATTGGGTAAATATATTTTCATTCCAATAAGAATGAAGAAAATCATAAGAGTTAGTTTGCTCTCCTAGCCACTTTAACAATATTTCATTAGTATCTTTTGTTTTATAGATGGGTCTTATTACAGGCTGTGTTAAGCTATATTCTCCAGTTACAATTTCCGAGTCCGTCCATGACTCTAAAAAGTGACTTGATGGTAGAACATATTGACAAAATTTACTTGTTTCATCTTTTTGTGAAGTTACATTAATTGTGAGACGAACTTTTCCAAGTGCTTTTTTAAAACCTGAAACATCTGTTAAATTATATACTGGATTTGATTCTAAACATATTATTGCTCCCACTTTACCAGCATCGCAATCGTCGATAAAACTGCTGATCTCATTATCATCTCCTTGATAGAGATTAATTTTCTGATTCAAATTAATTGTATTACTTATTGATCCTAACATTAAATTAATACCAATAACAAGTAGTTGTATGTTTTTGTCATTTGAACCGGATACTACCAACGATGAAGACTTTGCTTTTACCAAATGATGAGCTACATTTTTTACTTGCTTCTCGAAACCACCCTTAGTTAGGGTTGAAAAATGCAACAATTTAGCTACCTCATTATATAATGATAAAACATACCTACCTTCTTCAGAAGGTTTAATAACATACCTATCATCTGCATTTGAACCGGTTAACGACATAAAACCCTCAAATTGAATATGTTTTGAAAGTTTTTTCTCACCATTTGTTAACTTCCTATTTTTTACATATTGATTAGTAAACGTAGTTGGCATTAACCAAGTGCCTAAAAAATCGGCTCCAAATGATACAATTACATCTGCCTTATCAAAATGATAAAAAGGAATTATTCTACTATTAATAACCTCACTATAAGCATCCCTAATACCTGAGTATGAATACGAATCTAGAGTTACCTGCTTAAAGTTTGCATACTTTTCTTTATACCTTTTAATTATAGCCTTTTGGGTTGGGCTTATGATAGTTGGGCTTAAAAAAACAATCTGTTTATCATCTTCAATAACATTCAAAGCTTCAACAATTTGTTGATTAGCCTTGTTCCAACTTATTTTTTCATCATTATAGGTAGGATGCTTAGGTCTTGACTCATCATACAAATTCAATAACGAAGCCTGTACTTGCGCAGAAGTTCCTCCTTGCGTTAAATTGCATAAATCATTTCCTTCAATTTTTATAGGTCTACCATCTCGTACTTTAACTAAAATTGGAACAGCTTCTCCTCCGTTATAAAATGTAGATGCATAATAATTTGCTATGCCTGGACGAACTTCTTCTGGCTGAATAAGTAATGGTATTGCTTTTTTAACAGGGCGTTCGCAACTTGCCAATACTGCAGCAGAAGCTACACCAAATCCAAAATACTTTAAGAAATCTCGCCTGGAAGCCTTTAAAGCTTCCTGTGCTTGAATTTTATTGGGAAGATGTTTATTATCATCCTTAATTCCTTGATTATATTCTTCTATGCTTTTCCAGTATTTCTTCATTTGAATCGATTTGTATGATGATTCATAAGAATTAGTTTTTAAGTACAATTAATAGTGACACTTCATACAATCATTAGCACCTATATCAACAGCCTTTATCGAATCACGTACCCCTTGAGAAAGTTCACTATGGTACTTATCGTATATTGAATAATAACCGTTAGCAAACTGAACATTGGTTTTTCTATGACAATCCAGACACCATCCCATTGAAAGATCATGTTCCTGCTTTAAAATATGCATTTCTTCCACTGCTCCATGACATTCTTTACAATCTAGCTTTCCTGCATTTACATGTTGTGCATGGCTAAAAAAGACATGGTCAGGTAAATTGTGAACTCTCACCCATTCTATATCTTTTCCTTCTTCAAAATGTTTTACGACTTTAGCTATCTCTGATTTTCCAGAATGACTACCTTCCCGGACAATTATATGGCAATTCATACACAAACCAGGTCCTGGAATCCCAGCTGATTTACCATTTTCAGCATTAAAGTGGCAATACTTACAGTCTATCTTATTATCTCCCGCGTGAACCTGATGTGAGAATTTTATAGGCTGATCAGGCATATATGCTTCACTTCTTCCTAACTCAACTGCCTCTGTATATGCCATTTCTAAATGAATAGATATACCTGCAATTAGTATAAGAATGTGAATAACTTTATACCTAACTTTTTTTGTAAAAAACAAATCGACAATTGCTAATGCCATTAGCACTCCCATAAATAGAAATAAAATTAACTGAGGATATGTAGTTGGTTTTTTACCTATTCCTTTTTCTCCTAAGTCCTTGAGATATAATTTTAGTTGAGATATTTGTTCATCGTTTAAATAATACCCTTTATGTACTTTTGCTATAAAACCATCTAACGGACTATTAACAATACTCTTAAATTCGTTATTACTCAATGAATCGGCAGCATGCACAATTTCCATCGCTGTAGGATTCCAATTTATTTCATCACCTGTAAACTTTGCATGACAAGAAATACATGATGGGTTATCTCCTCCAGTTGAAATCAATCCATGATAAAGGCGTTCGCCCATCATTAAATGATATTCTTTTGATTGATTAAAGGGAATGTCTTTTTCCTTTGAGAAAACCTGGATAATAGAAGAACTAAAAATCAGTACAAATAAAACAAACCTGAGATTTAAAGATATTAACGAGGATAATATATTCATTTCAAATTAAGGTTTACAGTTTATACACCCCGCTTAATTCAACTTCACATCCAATTTACAAAAACAACTTGACAAGTTTTCAATATTCAAAGTAAATAAGGAACAAGTTTTAATATTGTTCATTAGTATTTTAACATTTTTTAAACTAAACTTTAAAAAAGTCTACTCAATCGAGCTTACCAGTTAACTTTCTGACTAAATTATATTTTGAGAAAAATTCTTTGGCAACTACACGAATTATTGTATAAACAGGTATGGCTAAAAACATACCTATCATACCTGCCATATAACCAGCCATTATAATAATTAAAAAAATCTCGAGCGGATGCGCTTTTACACTAGTTGAAAAAATCACTGGTTGAAAAACAACATTATCAGTTAGTTGAACTATTCCATAAATAATTAATATGCTACCTAAAAAAATTAACATACTAGGAGGCTCTGCCATTTGCAAGTAAACAACCATTGACACCAATAACCCGAAAGCTGTACCAATTAAAGGACCTAAATATGGAATAATATTTATAAAACCTGAAAATAGGCCAATAATAAGAGCATGCCTGAATTCTAATCCTATTATTAAAAATCCCACAATAACAAGCATAGATATTAGAGATATTTGCAGTAAAATCCCAATAAAATATCTTCTTAGCAGTCGGTTTATTGACCAAAGCATATGATCTACTCCAACGTAATAGATTTCTGGCACAAACATTTTTATACCTTCTAGTAATAACCACTCATCCTTTAAAAAGAAAAATGTCATAAAAGAAATTGAAAATAGCGCTATAAAAGTACTTCCTACAAAATCAGCAATTGAGGATATTATACCTTGAACCTGACCAAAATCGAAAACTGATACTAAAAAGTCGTTTAGCTGTTCTTTTAACATGGGAAATCCAAAATTTCCCAATACTGAATCCTCAAAGGGAGTTATTAGAGGATTTGTTATATTCTCTAATCGTTCTAATATCAGGTAAAAATCAACCTGCGAAAGAAATTGAACTTCGTCAACAATAAAAGGAACAACGTAACTAAAAAATCCAAGTATTATTACCCACATAAGTAATACTGTAGCTAAAGCACTCCATCCTCTTGATAAAGAAACCTTGCGTGTTTTTTTACCTCTGACTTTACCATTAAAAAAATCGAACAAAGGACGTGTAACCAAAGAAAGTATAGCAGCCACAAACACAAAGAAGACAATAGTTTTAAAATACCATAGCAAATATATTCCAACTAAGATAGCTAAAACACCTATGGCATATTTTATATTTTCTTTTAGTAACGGCATTACCTAATTTTATCCATCCATTAAAGACACTTAATTATTGTTAATTAAAGAATATAATCTATTGACTAAAATTGAAATTTATTTTCATAGCATATCAAATTTACCAAAAAACACCATCAACTTCAACATAATTTCATGCATCTAAATTTTATTTTTTAAGTTAGATTCTACTTATTCCTTTAGTAATTTCTTATGCTAGAAATTACGTACTTAGTGCTATTTCAAACTTTTTTCATTTTTATACAATTATCCCATAAGCATTTATTGATTCTATAAAACAGGATTTGAGTACCTTGAATACTCAAACCGTAAATTCTATTTATTTATAAATTTAATATTTTTTAACAATTCATTAGTTTATAAAAATAAAATCTTACATTTATACCTACCATAACAACACTACGTATTAACTACCAAAATCCCAAGAAAATGAAAGGAGCAATTATTGGAGACATAATTGGTTCGGCCTTCGTCTCCGAAAACAAATCGTCAACCGATTTTCAATTGTTTAAACCCATATCGTCGTTTACGCACGATACGATTCTAACAATGGCAACAGCCGAAGCCATTGCAAACAATTTAAGTTTTGAAAATTGTCTTAAAGAATGGGTAAAAAAGTATCCATATGCTGGTTACAGAAGTAATTTTAAGGAGTGGGTTGATTCCAACACCACCAAACCTTACTTTAGTAATGGAGATGGAGCAGCCCGAAGAATTAGTCCTATTGGACTTGCTTGCGAAACGCTAAATGAAGCTTTGAAAAAAGCTGAAGAAACTACTCGTTTAACACACAACAATCCCGAAAAGATTAAAGCATCTAAAGCTGTTACAGCTACTGTTTTTTTTGCTAAAAATGGTAAAAACAAAGCTTATATCTATGATTATGTTACGAGTACATTTGGCTACAATTTAAATAAAACGTTAAAAGAGCTTCGCAGCGAAGTAACAAAGGCTAATTTAATTAGTCCTGCCCCTGCTGCTATTAATGTCTTTCTGTTATCTGATAATTATGAAGATGCAGTAAGAAAAGCAATATCAATAGGAGGCCCCAGCAATACAATTGCCGGAATTACAGGTGGTATAGCATACGCATATTATAAGCATATCCCAAAAAGTATTATAAGGCGTGCGCTAAACAGACTTACACCTGAAATGGAACGTTTAATTAGTAGTTTTGAAGCTAAACATCTCAATTCGGTCAATGAGCAAAAGGAAATTCTAATTAACTTACATTAAAAAACAAAAAATCCCCTGCTTAATATTTAAACAGGGGATTTTTTTATTATTAAATTACTTTCTTTATTCTATAGCCTTATCAAGCACTTCTTTTATGTTACTTACGTATTGAAATTCAAGACCTTCAATATAAATATCTTTTATTTCAGAAACATCTTTTAAGTTCTCTTTAGAAATTACTATTTCTTTAATCCCAGCACGTTTTGCAGCCAGAATTTTCTCCTTAATTCCACCAACAGGTAATACTTTTCCTCTTAAAGTTATTTCACCCGTCATAGCGATTCTTTTCTTAACTTTTTTACCCGAAAAAGTAGAAGCAAGTGCCGTTGCCATAGTTATACCAGCAGAAGGTCCATCTTTTGGAATTGCACCTTCAGGAACATGCACATGAATATTATTTTCATCAAACATTTTGGCATCAATTCCCAATTCCTTGCAGTTAGCTTTTATATATTCTAAAGCAAGAACTGCTGATTCTTTCATTACGTCACCAAGATTACCCGTAAGTGTTAACTTACCATTTCCTTTAGATAAACTCGATTCAACATAAAGTATTTCTCCACCTACTGCGGTCCAAGCTAATCCTGTTACAACACCTGGTACATGTGTATCTTGCCATTTTTCTTTTGAGTATTTTTCTACTCCAAGATTTTCTTTTATATTATCAGTTGAGATAGACTTTTTAAATTCTTTATCTGTAGCAATCTTTAATGCATATTTCCTTGCAAGCTTGGCCAAAACTTTATTTAATTCCCTAACACCTGACTCTCGCGTATAGTTTTCAATAATGTATACCATTGCCTTTTTTGACAAAGTGACCTTGCTTTTAGGAATACCATGATTTTCCATCTGTTTAGGCCACAAATGTCTTTTAGCAATCTCGTATTTCTCGTCAAGCACATAACCACTAACTTGTATCAATTCCATTCTATCTAGTAGTGGTTGAGAAATACTACTTAAAGTATTTGCCGTAGCAATAAAAATAACTTTAGATAAGTCAAAATCTACTTCAAGAAAGTTATCATGAAAGTTTTCATTTTGTTCAGGATCTAATACCTCAAGAAGAGCTGCAGCAGGATCGCCATGAGCACTACTACCTATTTTATCAATCTCATCAAGAATAAATACTGGATTAGCACTTCCTGCTTTTTTAATATTTTGGATAATTCTACCTGGCATAGCACCGATGTAGGTCTTCCTATGTCCTCTTATTTCCGACTCATCATGCACTCCTCCAAGCGACATTCTGGCATATTTTCGCTCCAATGCATCTGCAACAGATTTACCTAATGAAGTTTTACCAACTCCAGGAGGACCATACAAACAGATAATTGGTGACTTTAAATCTCCTTTTAATTTTAAAACTGCAAGATGTTCTAAAATCCTCTCTTTCACTCCATCCAACCCATAATGATCCCTATCAAGAACTTTTTCGGCAGATTCCATATCAAACTTATCCTTGGTGTACTCATTCCAAGGAATATCCAGAAGAGTTTGTAGATAATTATATTGCACAGAATACTCTCCTGTAGCAGGATTCAATCTTTCCAGCTTATCTACTTCTTTAAAGAAAAGTTCAGCAATTTCTTTACCCCATTTTTTCTTTTCTGCCTTTTCTTTAAGCTCACGAATTTCTTGTTCAATTGGGCTTGATCCTAATTCATCCTGTATTGTCTTCATCTGCTGATGAAGCATATACTCTCGTTGCTGTTGATCGATATCCAATTTTACTTTACTTTGAATATCATTCTTTAATTCTAGCAATTGAACTTCTCGTGTGAGATGTTCAAGCAACTTCATCCCTCTTTCCTTTAGATTATCAATTCGTAATAAGCTCTGCTTTTCTTTTACAGAAATTTCAGTGTTTGAGCATATAAAATTGATTAGGAAAGTAGAATTTTCAATATTTTTTACGGCAAAAGATGCTTCAGGTGGTATGTTTGATGAATACTTAATAATTCGTAAAGACAAATCTTTTAACGAACTAACCAATGCTTCGTAATCACGGTCTGCATCATTATCTGGAATAACATCCTCCAGTTGAGAAACCTTTGCTCTATAATATGGATCAGACTCTACTAACTCTTCCAACTTAATCCTAGCTTTTCCTTGAATTATTGCTGAGGTAGATCCGTCTGGCATTTCAAGTATTTTAATAACTTTTGCCATAGTACCTACAAGGTATAAGTCGTCAATACCAGGATCTTCAACTTCAACTTCTTTTTGAGCCATTGCACCAAAGAAGCCATTATTTCGTTGAACCTCTCTAATTAGTTTTAACGACTTATCACGACCTAAAGAAATAGGCACAATAACTCCCGGGAAAAGTACTGTATTGCGAAGTGGCAATATTGGCAATGTATCAGGTATCTCAAAATCAACCTCATCAGCCCCATCTTCATCAGAAACTATAGGAATAAATTCTGTTTCAGAATCATATGCTTCACTAAGCTCTAAATTTTTTAATGAGATTTTTATATTATCCATAATAAGTTTTAATATTCAAAGTGCCAAATTGTCACAATTTGAAACAATTAATCACAACCGTTCGATATGTCAATTGGTATGCCAAACGATGGAAACGTTCAACAAAGATAGTTAAGTTGCCCTTAGTACATAATAAAAAAAAAGCTCCGGACAGTCCGAAGCTTTATTAGGTCAAGCTTATAAAAGCCTATTTCTTTTTGTTATCCATGTGCTTTTGATATCTGTTTCTAAACTTATCAACACGTCCCGCAGTATCAACAAGCTTCATCTTACCTGTATAAAAAGGATGAGATGTATTAGAGATCTCAAGCTTCACTAATGGATACTCTACTCCGTCTATTTCAACTGTATCTTTGGCATTTACTGTAGAACGAGTGATAAAAGTATCATCGTTTGACATATCTTTGAATGCTACCAAGCGATAATTATCCGGATGAATTTCCTTTTTCATTTTCTTTATCTCTTTTATTCTAATTATATTCAAATTCTCTTAACGGACTGCAAAGGTAAATATAAATAATTAACCTGCAAAAGAATTACTAATTATTTGCAGATTATTTATTTTAAGATAATTAAGCATTTTTACTTTAAACCTTCTACTTTATTTCTTTTGAGTCTCTTGGAATTGCTGAAGCTCTTACATGTTTGCGTTTCGATGGATCAAAAATATATCTATATGTAATATGTTTTTTTGAAAATTCAGCACCCATTGAGTCCTGCAACGCTCTCATTTTGGGATTAAAGTCACCTACCCACGACAATTCCATTTCACTTATCCAAGGTCTGTTATAAATGGGTTCTCTTAAATGATAAAACATACCAGATTCTACTCCTGATTTTTGGTACTTAGTTTTTACTCCCATAATTACAACTCTTAGCCTTGTCATTGTTTTTTTATGCTTCAACCACAAAAACCTTAACTTGTTTATAAAGTTAAGCTTTCCATTAAAATGCTTAAAAATTTGGTTTACATCTGGATACATCAATAAAAAACCAATTGGTTCATTATTGTAGTAAGCAAACCAAAGTAAATCTTCAATTACAATTGGTTTTGTTTTTTGAAACACAGACTCCACAGCACTTGTTTTTATAGGAGTAAAATTTTCGTGAAACTTCCATGCATCATTAAATATTTCGACAAAGTCTTTAATAAACTTGTCTTTTTGCGACCATTTAAAGTGTTTGAATTGATATTCTGGCTTTTTTCCAATCCATTCAGCAATTTTCCAAAATCTCTCCGGAAAAGGCTTTTTTACATCTAACCTGTTTGTTATTTGCTCAAAGTAATTTTCAAAACCATATGCTTCGTAAAACTCTTTATAGTAAGGAGGATTATATTGCATTCCATAGGTTGGATCTGAAAATCCTTCTACCAAAAGTCCCCAATAACTGTCGTTCTCTCCTAAGTTTATTGGCCCATCAACAGCCTCCATCCCATTTTCCTTTAACCAATTAATGGCTTCATCAAACAATTTAAATGCTGCTTCTTTATTATTTATGCATTCAAAAAATCCAATTCCTCCTGTTGGTTGGTCAAAACCATATGCTTTTTTTTCGTTTACAAAAGCTGCAATCCTTCCTATTGTTTTACCCCGATTATTCTTTAAAATAAACCGCGTAGAAAATCCATTTTTAAAAAACTCATTTTCACTAGGGTCAAAGATATTCTCAACATCCTTATCCAGAGGCCTTACATAACTTTTATCGTTGGCATATATACTTTCAACTACATTTAAAAACTCTTTTCGGGTAGAATGATCTTTTACAACTAATATTTCCATGGCAAACCAATTTCATGCTTATTAATATTTCTTTTTTAGGACTTCATGAAATATTAACAATAACCAACTTTTCAAATAGGTTAGTTTATAATTAAGCTTCAAAGCTATAAAATCTGTCCAATTCTAAAGAAAGTTTTAACTGAAACCTAAAAATTGAACCAAGAATCGTAATCTACAGGAGTTTTAATTTTGGATTCTTTAAATGAATATTCATTTTTTGCACTTACATATTCGTAGTCCTTTTGCCACTCATGTGCATTTTCTGCTACTTTTTTAACAGCATCAATTATATAATCAATTTCTCCATCGGAGGTAGTTGGGTGTAACGAGAGCCGAACCCAACCAGGTTTTTCGGATAAATCTCCTTTGTTAATTTTACTTGTTATTTTGTTAGATGTATAATAGTCTACATGTAAAAGGTAATGACCATAAGTTCCTGCACACGAACAACCGCCACGAACCTGTATACCAAAATAATCATTCAATAACCTAACAACTAAATTAAAATGAATTCCATCCAAATAAAACGAAATAGCTCCTATTCGTTCATCAACATTATCTGCTAAAATATTCATTCCAGGAATTTCCCTAAATGCATTAAGTATTTTAGAAACTTGCTCTTCTTCACGCTCCATCATTTTATCACAATCCATTTCTTCTTTTAACTTAATACATAAAGCTGCTTTTATTGACTGAAGAAAACCGGGCGTTCCTCCATCTTCACGAGCCTCAATATCATCTATATATCTATATTTCCCCCACCTATTAGTCCAATCTACAGTACCTCCTCCAGAATTATCTGGAGCCTGATTATGATATATTGCACTATTAAAAACTAAAACACCAGAACTACCTGGCCCTCCCAAAAACTTATGAGGTGAGAAATAGATGGCATCAAGACTTTTTAACGGATCTTGGGGGTGCATGTTTATATTTACATATGGCGCTGAAGCAGCAAAATCAACAAAGCAAAAACCTCCATGCTCATGCATTATTTTAGCTAAATCGTAATATGGAACTCCTACCCCGGTAACATTTGAACATGCCGAGAAAGAACCTATCTTTAATGTTCTGTTCTTATATTTAACAATCTCTTTTCTTAAAGACTCCGGATCAACTAATAAATCTTCTGTTGGTTCAAGTACTACCACATCTACATTTGATTCCAACCATGATGTATGATTAGAATGATGTTCCATGTGAGTTATAAAAACTACAGGACGATTTTCTGGCTGCATATGATAATATTGTTGAGCTTGCTCAGGGATTCTCATTCCTAATATTCTTTGCAATTTGTTTACTACAGAGGTCATGCCCGAACCAGCAGTTATTATAATATCATCTCTACCCGCATTTACATGTTGTTTTATAATTTTATGAGATCGTTTATATATGTTAGTCATTATCATGCCAGTGTAACTTGACTCGGAGTGAGTATTAGCCACCATAGGTCCAATCCTATCTCTTAACACATTTTCTATCGGTCTATACAACCTTCCACTTGCAATCCAATCTGCATATACCAATGGTTTTAATCCAAAAGGGGTTTCAATTTTTGCATTATAACCAATGGTATTCTCTCTATACTTTTTAAAGTACGACTCAAACCTAAGCATTAATATTAATCTTTTATGTTTGTGATGTAACTAAATACAAGAACTATAATAAAGCATACTTACGCTATATAGGCTTTTACTTATTTAACAGCCATATTTAACTTCCAACTAAAAGCTGTAATGTAAAAGCAGTTAAAAACACCACTATTTACCTTTAACAAAATCTATCTCAGTTTGAACATCTTCAACTAACCAGTTACAATTAGTTTTTAGTTTCACTTTGTTTAAAAATAACTCTACATTATTTAAATACTTACTTCTACAAAGTTGCCTTAAAAAACGACCTTGCACTCTAAGCATAAAACTTCCTGCGTCATTAATTGATCTTTCTATAGTTCTAAAGTAATAATCAATTTGCTGCCCAGAAAGTTCATTTCCCTTTTGCAAATAAACCGATAAGGCGACCCAAATTGTCGCTTGTTTGTAACAATTAACCCCATCTAACCATTTTTGAGACAGGGATTTCAAATCAGATATCTTCCATAATAAATTTGCTCCCAGCTGTTCGGCAATTTCATTATGATGTAAGAGCTCTGTCCACTCTTCTAGTTTTTCAGAAGTAAGTTTATCCACCTCTACAACTAAAGTAGATAATATCATAGTTTCCCTTATTTGCCTGTACCAAAGTCGTTCAGCTAAGTTGTTATCTCCAGCATATGATTTTGCTAAACTTCTTAACCATAAAATACTGGCTCCATAATTAAGTTTATAATTTAAACCTTTGCTTTTCATTTGGTCTGCAACATCCCCATCTTTTAGCTTATTTAATCGCGCTAATATTTCATCAACCTTAGTTGAAGTAATATCCTCTAAAAAAAACTTCATGTCATAATTGATTAAATTTCAACCACGAATACTATAACTTTGCAATATTTTTAATCTTTTTTACAAAAACTTTTGCAAAAGTAGTTATTTAAATGTTATCTTTGCATCGCTTTTAGCAAAAATGGTGATTGTAGCTCAGTTGGTTAGAGCGCCGGATTGTGGTTCCGGAGGTCGCCGGTTCGAGACCGGTCTTTCACCCGTTAACAATGCAACTATCTAACATTCAGGTAGTTGCATTTTTTATTTAACATCTTGACAACGGTTTGACAACGATTTAGGACATAAAATCCTATTGTATCCCTTTCCTTTAGCGGTTTCTAGCTGACACGTTTTTAAAAATTTTAAATTTGATGTTAAATAGAAAAATTTACCCATATAAAAAAGCAGTATTAAGAGATCGAAAAGGAGACATCAAAAAGCGATGACACATCAAATTTAGTGTATTTGATGAGTCAAAAATTTTGTAAAGAAACTCTTCACTTGTAAGCTCCATAAAACAAAAATCCCCAATGTGGTGCATTGGAGAAAGGACAGTATGCGAGTTGTTAATACATTATAGAATCTCAATCCTAGTCCACTTTTCTTGTAGTTTTTCTATGACTTCTTCATGTTCAGGTAAGTTTTTAGATAAAGCTATTTTTTTTATTGTTTTAAATCTCAATAATGTATCACTATATAAGCACTTTGCATTATTAATCGAAATTGTTCCCACTTCTGATCCCTCAAAATTAGCTTCATAAAAATTACAATTATTAAGTGCCAGAGAATTAATACGACAATCTACAAAATCACCTAAATTGGTATTATCTAACTTAATACGATCAAAAAAACATTTATCGAAACAACTCCGTTCGCTAAAATATTTTCCATTAAATCCATTATAAAAATTGCAAAATGTAAAATCAATATTTCTATGATTAATGATAGTTGCATATTGTATACTTACTTTATTAAAATCGCAATTTTCAAAAGATAGATATTCTAACATTGTAAATTCACAATTATTAAAAACTGCTTGTTTTACAGTAGGTGAATCTTTTTTAAATAACTGAGTTGTTACATTATTGAATTCTACTTTAATTTTATTATCAATTCTTACTTTGGCAAATTCATTAAAAAATATATGCTTAATAATTGCATCGAAATCAATTTGATCAATATAATCTTTTACGTCTTTATTAGTTATGTTGTTTTGAATAAATGAATTGAATAATTCAATAATTGTCTTCCAGTCCTCTGATTTTTTTTTAATAGATTCCTCAGCTATTCTTACCAATGAATGTATACCGCCGGTTCTAATTGTAGCGTTATCATTACCTAGCTGCTCTATTGCTTTCTGAAAACGATCAGTAACATTACTATCTTCTGAAATGTTAACTTGTTTTTCAAGGGCTTCAGTTTTTCTTTTATTTAAAATTAGACCAAAGAAAATAAGTAAGCCACCAGATGCCTGAATAATAACTTTGAAAACTTCAATTCTTTCGGTTAGGAAGTACATTGTTAAATAATCAGTTGTTTTAATTATTCCATATATAATCAGGAACCCTAATACATAATAATAAAGTATTTGTAATTTATTTTGCTCAATAAATTTCTTAATCTTGGTATAGAACATTATGGTTTTTATTTCAAATCTAACATTTATTTCTCCCCTAACACCTCCTTCATTAACTTTTCCCACTCTTCATGTTTTCTTAAGTTTATCTTATCAGCCTCTCGTTTATTCTTTCTTTTATTGGAGTTAAGTTAAGAATTATAGCGCTTTACATTTTTACGGGTGTTTGCATATTGTTCGAGGAATTCGGATGGGTTATTAGCTAAGAGTTCTTCTAATTCGACTTTTAGGGAGTAGGTGTTTAATGGAGGGTGTTTGTTAAGGAATTGGCTTTGGGCGCTGTAGCTTTCGAGTTCGCTGATGACATGGAGGTTTCTTATGCGGAATTCGGCTAGTTCTTTTACTTTTTGTGTGGTTGGATTTTCGTCGAGTTCTTTATCCAATTGTTGCATGCTCATAAATGAATACACCCTACGGTTATACAACAGGGTGCATTAATATTAACAGAATCTGATAAGTTAGTCAGAATTGTCAATCTCCATTCATAATAAGATAATGTCGTTTCACACTATAAATTAATTAGACTTTATCAGGTTCTTTGAGACTTTAAAGAGAATGTTAATATTATGATATTTGTTAGGTACTCAAAATTTAGTCAACTAGTAATTCACGAATATCCATAAAACCCATTCAGTAATCATAAAATTATTTTACAGACATTGACAACAGTTTTCTATTATTCTAACTTTAATTATACAACTATTTTTTAAATGTATAAGAATTTTATATATCCATCGTAACACATAGGTGAAGAAACATTTTTATATTTAATAAATTAAGAGAATGGAAACTAATTTTATTAGTATAGCCATAGCTGGATTAATTGGCGGTGTTGTTAATTGTATTTTAGTAAGTAAGGGTTTTGTTAAACCTACTAAACATGAACAAGACGGAAGAACAATATACGACATAGGATTTTGGGGTGATATAATTTTAGGTGTTGCGGCAAGTATAGTTGTTTATTGTTTAGGTGTAGATGAGATCACTTCACAACCTAAAATTTTAGGCATTTGTTTTCTTAGCGGAATAGGAGGCAGTAACCTAATTAAAAATATACTTCAACAACAAAAAATTAAAATACAACAAGAAGAAATTTTTTTGGGAAAGAGCAAATTAAATTCAACCACTCAAAATTTTGCAGAGGTACTAAAAGAAATGTCAGAATACCTGAAGTTGCTAACCAATAAAAAGAAAGCCAACAGCAATCAAGATGAGAATGATTAAAAAGTTAGAATTAAGCTTTATGGATTTTAAATCTTTATAAAATCATGAACAATAATATTGATAAAATATTGGCAGATTTAGATAAACTCGTAAATGCCAAAGCAGAAAATGTTGTAAAAGAACTCCAGCAAGATATTTCAGATGAGATAAAAAAAGTTGGTGAAACAATTAAAAAAAATATTGATCTAATAAATGAAGAAAAAGATGAAAACAAAAAGTGACTTAGAAGATATCATTAGAAAATTTGCTCTTTTCCATAGTCGAATGCGAAGATTAGATGATATTTTAAATGGTGAGAATAACAAAAATGAAAATGAGAAGCAAAAAGAAGACTGGGATAATGCCTGCAGACTAATATCTCTTCATATTATTGAAGAATATATTACAGGATTATCATTCACAACTCTATCGAACGATTCATTTGAAATTTTGGAAAATGTATGGGGAAAAGACATTAAGCATCTTAAAGCTTTTATAATTTGGAATGATAATAATCGTCCTAACAATAGCGAAAAAAAGAATTATTTAGATGCCTGTAAGCAAATTAGAGAATTAATAATTAATAAGAAAAATGATCACTCAACAAATAATCATAAAATAACTGTATGCAAATATATTGAAAATAAATATCTTGATACAGATGGAAAAATTAAAGAAAACAAAGACACTATTAACTTAATTACTCGCAAGGCACATCAGATTTTTATAACATCAGGAAATACAGACGATAAATCAAATTGGTTTAGAGCTAAACTATATGTTAGATTTTTTTATGAAAATATCATCCCAGCTATAATTAACAATAAAAAAGATAATATTATTAATGTCCTTAATGCGCTAGAATTTAGTAAATCTCCAGAAAATAGTTTTTACATTACTAATGTATTTGAATTAGCCATTGCAATATACTTTTTAGATAAAGAAATTATAAATGAAATTATAAAAGATTCTGAGTTGTTTGGCTTCAATATGGTTCCTATAAATGAATGGCCTGAAGATAGAGAGTCAGTATTTCATGACAAATTTTGTTCAGATAAAAAAGTAAAACTTATTACTTATAAAGGGATGATGAGGGATGAAGTAAAAGATTCTCTTAAAAAAAAGGTTCACAATACATATCATGAATCAGAAATAGAAAAATTATACCAACAAAGCCATCTAGAGCCATTTGAAGATATGATTTTATAATAAGACTTCTAATTATTCAAAATTAGATTATAATTAAAAAGTCTGTAAAATATTCTTTAATTAAAAATATTTTATTGCACCATATAATTAAAGTTAAATATCAAAGTATAATAGTACACTTAATCTGTATAACGGTTTTACAGTTACCTATAGCATAACTACAACTATCATACATTTATTACACTTAACTAACAAAAAATCGGGCTTGCAAATTTGATAAAACTAGTTGTTAACTACATTTTATTAATCAATACCCGCTCTTTTTAATTACGCACTTTCTAGTAGTTTTATTTCCTCTGGAGTGCGGTTTTGTTTATGTTTTTTCATTATTCGGCTTTTTTCGTGTTTTAAGTATATAGGTCGCATCACTTTTATGTCACTTTGTAGATTTCCCAAGTGACTCTTATTCTTGATTAAGTATTTTCTTAATCTCTTTTTTATACATTCAATACTTCGCACATGGTAATAATCCCTTCGACCATTCAACAATAAGTAATTAATTACTTATTTTAAAAATAACCTCTTGACTTCTTCAAATAACTACCGTAATTTTGGTTATTGATGAGAATTGTTCGGCATTGATTGCACAACCGTCCAACAAAAATATAAGGTAGCTATTTTCAGCTACCTTATTTTGTTTCCATTTATCAAAAAAATGTGACTAACTTATTAATAACTTATCATTATCCATTAAATCCATACACTTTTAAAATCATTATATTGCCTTTAATTAAATAAACAAGAACAGCTGAATCTCTTTTAGTACAAATTAAACTTGATGTAAAAAAACAAACCTTAATTAGTTTAAATTGTATTTACTAAGAGGTAAATATGGTAATATAAAGTTTTAATAATGAAACCAATATTGTTCTGTATCGCGATATGGTTAATAACACTTGTTTTGAGTAAAAATGTCAAAGCTCAAAATGTAATTGATAAGATTTCTAAGCTGGAAAAAGCTGTTTTTAGCATTGCCTCTGTTGATAACAACGATCAGGAAGTTGTTGTTAGAACAGGCTTTTTTATTAGTGGTGATGGCATTGGGATTGCACCTTCTAATATTTTTCAAAATGCCGATTCTATTGTTGTTACATTAAGAAATGGCAGAACCTATGGAATATCCCGGATTCTTTCTTCGCATAAAATGGCCAATTTAACTATGTTTAAGGCTACTAGTAATAGACAAAGAAACTTTGATTATATAATCCCTTCACAAGAATCATATGGCAGCAAAAACGAGGTACTAATTTTTAGTCATCCCGAAGAAACTGAAGGCGGTATTAGTTTAGGAGTAGCTATCAATGTTTTCCAGGCTCCTTATTTAGATAGACTAGTAAGGGTTAAATCGGATTATGGAATTAAATCAACTGGAGCTCCAGTAATTAACAACGAAGGGGAATTAATTGGCATTGCCGGATACTTAACAAAAAATAAAAGTCACAACTTTATCAGCACCCATGTATTAAATGACACATTATGGGTAAATCATCCTGCAAAAAGTTACAAAACCCTTACCAAGGGCGAAAACAAAAATGTTTTTAATCCTTACATGAATTATGGAATTTTAAATTTTGCACTTTCTAACTGGATAGAAGCAGCCAAGAACTTTACTTTTAAAATTCAAGAAGATTCTGCATTTATACCAGCTTATATTTTAAGAGGTGAAGCTCGTAGGCAATACGAGAATTACATGGGAATGCGTACTGATTTTGAATATGTAAAAGAAAATAATCCAAATCATTTTCTTTTACATTTTTTTGAAGCACAAAGCCATATTAAAAATAAAGAAGATAACAAAGCCTTTTTAAGCTTAATTGCTTGCATCGAACAACACGAAAGCTATTCCCCTGCTCTTGTTGAATTTGGCTTAATGGTTATTAATTTGCGCAACGATATTCAAACTGCAGCAAAGTGTTACAACCTGGCTATTCATACCACTCCCTTATATGCAAATCCATATTACGAAAGAAGCCGTTTAAAAATTCAATATTTCGATGATAATATTACAGCTATGGATGATATTACCATGGCTATAAATCTTGACAATTCATTACCTGGAGCTTATGCGATTAGAGGCACTCTTAAAATTGGAAATGAAGACTACCTGGAAGCCATTTCTGATTTAGAGAAGGCTTTAGAAATTGATCCTAATGATACACATGCTTTATTCAATAGAGGAATAGCCTATTACAATTTGGGTATGAAAGAAAAGTGTTGCAAAGATTGGGATACAGCCGGTCAATTAGGTCATTATAAATCTATTAAATACATCTCAAGGTACTGCAGTAAGATATCTTTAAAACGCTCAAATAGAAGATAGCTTTGTACATGCACTTTAAAAGACTAAATTTGTCGCAAAATTAAAGTTATGACTACTATTGAACAGCTAAAGGATTTAGCGGGACGCCAGCTGGCGTTAAGGAGGTATCTTTGACATTGATCGCAAAAAAATTGAGATAGAGGAAGAGGAAATGCGTTCTCAAGCTCCTGATTTCTGGAACGATGCCAAAGCAGCGGAGCTGCACATGAAAAAGCTTCGCGAAATAAAAGCCTGGGTACAAGACTACGAAGAAATAGAAACTCAGATTGAGGACATCAAAGTACTTTTTGATTTTTTAAAGGAAGGTGAAGCAGAACAAAGCGACATTGATGAGCTATTTAATGACACCTTGGAAAAAACAGAAGCTCTTGAGCTAAAAAACATGCTCCGAAGAGAAGAAGATAAGCTTGGGGCTATTTTAAAAATAAATGCTGGTGCAGGAGGAACTGAGAGTCAGGATTGGGCTGAAATGCTTATGCGCATGTACATTCGCTGGGGCGAGAATCACAATTACAAGGTAAAGGAAATGAACTATCAGGCTGGTGATGATGCTGGTGTAAAAACGGTTACTTTACAGTTTGAAGGAGATTTTGCTTACGGCTACTTAAAAAGCGAAAATGGCGTACATCGACTGGTTCGTCTTTCTCCATTTAATGCCGCTAATAAACGAATGACGTCATTTACATCTGTTTTTATCGCTCCTTTAATTGATGATTCCATCGAAATAGAAATTAATCCTTCTGAGATCACTTGGGAAACATTTCGTTCAGGTGGTGCTGGCGGTCAAAATGTTAACAAGGTGGAAACCGGAGTTAGATTAAGACATGCCCCTACCGGTATTATTATCGAAAACACCGAATCTAGGTCTCAACTTGGCAATAAGGAAAATGCAATGCGATTGTTAAAATCTCAGCTATACGAGATGGAATTGCGCAAACGCATGGAAGAACAAAATAAAATTGAAAGCAATAAAAAGAAGATTGAATGGGGATCTCAAATTCGATCATATGTTTTTCAGCCATATAAAATGGTAAAAGATTTACGTACCAATGTTGAAACTTCAAATGTTCAAGCAGTAATGGATGGCGACATTGATATGTTTACTAAAGCATATCTAATGGAATTTAGTGGAACTGAACAAAAATAAGTTTATTAGGTTGAAAATTCATAAAATTAAAAGTCTCCATTAAACTAAAAAAGATAACCATGATCATGTATTTGCATAACCCTAGATGCTCTAAAAGCAGACAGGGCTTAGAGTATTTAAAAGACAAAAAGGGTATAACCCCTATGATTGTTAAATATTTGGACACACATTTAAATGTGGAAGAAATTAGCCAGATATTAAAGAAACTTGGGATGAAACCAATAGAATTGATCCGAAAAAATGAAGATTACTATAAAAAAGAAATTAAAGGAAAAGAGTATTCCGACGAAGAATTAATTCATGCAATGGCTGAAAATCCAAAACTAATTGAGCGACCTATTATTATAAATGGGGATAAAGCCGTAGTTGGCAGACCCGTTGAAAAGATTGACGAAATATTATAGCATATATGAGTAGAGACAACTTAGAGTTGCCTCTACTATCATTTAATTCTTTTTATTATCACCTAAAAAGTTATAAGTTTCTTCTGGCAAATCTTTAACCGCTCCAATCATCAATCCATCTAAACAATCATTAAAGTTAGGATCAACATTAAAGCTAATTATTTTAGCATTTTGACGAATGTATTGCTTTAGTAATACAGGGATTTTTAGATAACCCGGCTCAATACCTGAAATAAATTTATCGAGCTTTTGCATATCCCCTTTGTTTCTCTCAAGTATAACCTCAATAGAGCTTGCATCTGTTCTTACCTTAAATTCTTTTTTGGGATGAACCATTGAAGCCAATTCATGATTATAATGGTGCTTTTTAATAAACGCAATTAAAAGGTCCTTAGAGAATCTGGTAAAATCGTTACTAATACTAACCGGCCCCATTATATATCGTATTTTCTCATCTTTAAGAATAATCCTCAATATTCCTTGCCAAAGTAAAAATAGAGGTAAAGGTTTTTGCTGAAATTCTTTTATAACAAAAGAACGTCCCAATTCTATGGTTTGTGAAAGAACATCGTTCATACCATCCTCTAGATCAAAGAGACTAGTAATATAAAAGCCTTTTTTACCATAGTTTTTTAATATTTCCTTACCAAAACCAACCCTATAAGCACCAATAATTTGCTTTTGATCTTTTTGCCAAATAAAAAGTTGCGAATAATACTTATCGTATTTATCTATATCTAAAGCCTGGTTAGTTCCTTCACCAACCTGACGAAAAGTTGTTTCTCTTAAACGGCCTAACTCCCTAATTATATTAGGTATTTCTTCTGGCTTTGCTAAATAAATTTCATAAGCAGACTTTTCAAAAAGAAGTGATTTTTCTTTTATTGACGCAATCTCTGACTCTAATACTTCTTTATTAACTGGGGGTATTATATCTTCCAGTTTTCGAGGAATTCGTTTGGCAACATTTACTTTCTTTTTTATATCCGGCTTTGAATTAAGCGCATACAAACACGTTCTTAAATATTTACCTGCTTTTTCAACATTAGAAAAATCGCTAAACACTTCAGGTGAAATTGGCTTACCAATTCTTACATGAATTGTTTTGTTTTCTTTTTTGAAAAATTCAGAAGGAATTGATAATGTTCTTAAATAAGGATGAATTTTACCCAAAAGATGAAATACCAAACTATTATGTCCACTAAAAAACATAGGAATTACAGGCACCTTAGTCTTCATCAAGAATTTTATAACACCCTCATCCCACTCTTTATCTTCAATCTTACCAAATCCCCTTTGCATTGTCGCTACTTCTCCAGCCGGAAAAATCCCTAATGGATTTCCACTCTTCAAATGCTTAAATGCTGTTTTTAATCCACTTATATTATCAGCACTGCTGTTTTCAAATGGATTTAATTCAATAAATGAATCTGCTAGCGGTTCAATTTCTTTAAGAAAATAATTAGCTAATACTTTAAATTGTGGATAAAGTTCGTTTAAAATCTTTATCATAATGATACCATCTAAAAATCCAAACGGATGGTTAGCCATTACAATAAAAGGACCCGATTTAGGTATGTTTTTTAATTCTGCTTCTGGTAATTCAACATGAATATTTACCTTATTCAAAACCGCATCTATAATTTTAGCATGCGTACTACCACTTTGTTGAAGTGAGTATTTAAGCAATTCATTAATGCGATTAATTTTTAGATATTTAAATAGTAGTTTTTGGGCAGCAGAGTTCTTTATTGTTAATAAACCTGCCTCCTCTAAACCCTCAGTAGTTATTTCTTTCATTATTAAGTATATATAGTCAGATTCTGATCAACTAGGCATAAATTGGCTGCTCCACATTTTTGGCATGCGCCTTTACTATTGATGATATGATCCAATTTGTATCATCCTCATAAATTACCTCAACAATTTCGTCACTCATTAGCCAAGTTCTAAAAGACTTTTCATCAACATTATTTAAAGTGCTATACACAGGCACTCCCATAGATTCGAGCATTGCTGCATTACATTGCTGCTCATATTGTCCTGTCATTGGTAAAACACAAAGTTTCTTTTTAAGAAATAATGCTTCAGCCGGAGTTTCGAATCCTGCATTACACAAAACTCCTTTTGAAGATACCATACTACTTACAAATCCCTCTTTATTTACAGGCTGAACAATTATATGGTCATGAGTAAATGGTTTCTTATTATGTTTTGAAAACACATGCCAATTTACTTCATTATATTGAGATAGAAAACTTACAATGGCCTCATCTGAATAAGATGGCAAATAAACTGTAAAATGATTATTTACTGACGGTTCCATAGATCTTACATCCTTGCGAATAACGGGTGTAAAAAAACCTTGCCCCAAGTTTTTAAAATGAAAACCATAATTACGACTTGTTGGTGCATAATATTTTAAAATAGTTTTTCCCACCAAACTTTTTACACGTGGCTTAGGTGCATTTTTATGTAGTACTGCAGCTTGATGAGATACTCCAATGCATTGTTTTGCTTTTAACTTACATGCCCAAGCTACAACCGGCTCAAAATCATTTATTACTAAATCATAATTTCGCACAGGAACTTTCAAAATTTCTAATAAAAGATTAGAAACACTTATATTTTTTAAAGTTTTTGGTAAATCTACACCTCCCTTTTTCCCAAAAATAAAACTTGCCCCATGAAAACGATACTTGATTTCCCAAGGGAGTTGAATATCACTTTGATTTCCGCTTAATGCAATATCTACCTTACCATATTTTTTTAATATAGGAATAACATCTAATGCTCTTGCAACATGTCCATTTCCAGTTCCCTGTATAGCATATAGGATTTTCATAGTCAACTTATTTTGTGTATAAAAACAAAGCTCAATAACTTAATTAAAAATCACTCTACTTATCACTAAGTACGTCTCTAAACATTGATTTAAAAAGTACCTTATCAGAACCTAATAAATGATCAGCATTGGCCATTTCCTCATCATCTGCAACCATAGGTTCATTATGATTGTAATAAACCAACTCCCATTCACCATCAATATACTCCAATGCTGTAAGATTTTCAACCCAATCGCCAGAATTTAAATACATAACAGATCCATGATCGTTTTCAATAACTTTCTTTGCAGGCCAATGTATATGTCCGCAAATTGCGTAATCGTAGCTTTTTTTAATGGCTAAATCGCTCACAGTTTTCTCAAAACGAGTTGTAACTTCGGTTTTTTTGGATGTTTTAACCATCCTTTTTATATCGCGTGATAAAGAAATTCTTCTCTGCCCAAATAAGGATAAAAAGCCGTTAACCATCTTATTTATTGCAGTTAACATCGCATATCCTGTTGCTCCCAGTTTGGCAAGCCATTTAGAGTGGTGCATTACCACATCAAATGCATCACCATGAAAGATCCAACTCTTCTTCCCATCAAAATTTAATAATACCTTATTAACAATAGACAAGTTTCCTAAACTTAACCCAACAAATCGTCTTAAGGCTTCATCGTGATTACCTATAATGTAATGCACTTTGGTACCTTGCTCCATCATTTTAATTATTTGACGGACAACCTTTAACTGTGGTTTTGGAAAATAAGATTTTGAAAACTGCCAGATATCAATAATATCTCCGTTTAATAACAATATTTTAGGCTGTACAGATTTTAAATACCCTAAAAGCTCCTTTGATTTACAACTTCTAGTGCCTAAATGTGTATCGGAAATTACAACAGCTTCTACCTTTCTCGGATTCTTCTTCTGATTCGGACTCATGTACTCCAACAATTATTTTGACAAAGCTATATGCAGGAGGAAAAATCTATGTAAATTTAATAAGAAGAAAATGTAAACAAACCTACTGAAGTTAAATTAATGTAATCAGACAAATGTCAGATTTGCAACGGCATAACTTATTTTTTTTAGATAACTAAAGGTTGAATATGAGAATTCCTGCTTCTAATAGAACGCTGCCAATAAGAATATAAATCGTATCTAAAATACCTCGAGATCCCTTCTGTTTTAACTAAACTACTTCTGCGAGCAATAACAATAGAATTATGCTCCTGTAAATTGGGAGAACTTACAAGAAAATTAACTCCCCACCCTAGCAGATTGGTGACATTTAACTTACAAACTCCTTTAGTAAATATCAGCAAATCTACTTTATACACACTACAAATATCTGCAATAACAGATATAATTGTTTCAGATATATCACTACTTAATACTAGTAGTACACTTGAAACATGCTTATTAATCTGTAATAATGATGCTAAGTTTTCTATTTGATTTTCGATCTGTTGTTTACTAAAATCCAGGTAAGACAATTGATGCTTATCGCATATATCCGCTATGCTTTTGTTTCCTGACGCTTCTCCTAATACAACCAATTCATCATTGAAAGATACTATTGAAGATAAGACTACTTCTAAAGCGAACATAGCCTCTTTTCTGAAAGATATAGCTTCGTAACCAGAAATATTAGTTTTATCTGATATTAAATTACCATAAATCCTTCGCACTCCATCTAACTCTTTTGCCGAAACTGGCAATTCCATCATCATATCTTCTTCTCTGGTTAAAGCTTCCATTTCTTTCAAATACAATATTTACACTTCTTTTCACAGCTAAGGTAGAAACAATTACTCCTACAAATAATTAAATATTCTTTACTCAATTATTAAGCTATTATTAAGCCTTTTTTTGCTATTGGAAAATACTTGTTCTCTTGTTACAATTATCTACCTTCGCAATCACACAAATAAATGATAACTTAAGTGAAGTATATTTACACTATAATAGTATTATGTATTGGTTGTTTTTTAGCAATACAAGGAAGCATTAACACCCAACTAACCAGCTTTTTAAAACATCCTTTTCAAGGAGCATTAGTTAATTTTATTGTAGGAACATTTTGCTTAATTGGTTTGAATTTTATTTTCAAAACTCAAGTGCCTGAATGGGAAACTGTTAAAACAACTCCCTGGTATCTTTTTGTAGGAGGTGTACTAGGTGCTATTTTTGTTTCTTCTGTTATATTTTTTATTCCTAAAATTGGGGTAACCACTGTCTTAGCAGCCTCTATTGCCGGCCAACTAATTGCTTCTTCGATAATTGATCATTATGGTTTTTTTGGTGTTCCTACCCACTCAATAAGCCTTGGACGAATTTTAGGTATATTGCTTCTATTAAGTGGAATTTTTTTGATACAAAAACATTAATATCCTAACTTTTAGCCTTTTAACTTCATCCCTTAATCCAAACATACATTATCTTACAATACAATTTTTAACAAATAATTTTAATACTTAAACAGCGTTCTCATAAGAATATGCATTCTATACAATAGAAACCTAAGCAAAGTTTAAAAGACTTGAAAAATATAAAACTAAAAGAAAAGGAATTGTATTACAGATATGCTGATCAGATGTTTCAGATTTGTAAAAGGTACGTAAACAATTATCAAATAGCGGAAGAGTTACTTAATGATGGATTTATTAAAATTTTTAAGAATCTATCAAAATTTAAACCAAACTCTAACAACAGCCTATTTTATTGGATGAAGAAAATAATGATTAATGAATGTTTAATGTATATACGAAAAAAAGACAAGCTAATCTTTACAAACCTCGATGACAATGATTTAAACACATCTATTAAAATGAACATAGATTGCGATTATAGCGAAATAATTAAAATATTTGACTTACTACCATTAGGGTACAGAACGGTTTTTAATATGTATGTAGTAGACAGTTATTCTCACAAGGAAATAGCCCAAAAGTTAGGCATAACAGAAAATACTTCTAGATCGCAATTAACCATGGCCAGAAAACAACTTAGAAAACACTTAACTTCAATCGGATATGCAGGATAACAATGATCACATAGATAATGTAGTAAAAGAGGAGTTATTTAAACCGAATGTAGCATTTGACATATCAAATGGTTGGAACAAGCTTAAATCTAAACAAAGAAGAAATAATATTAAGCTAATTACAACTTGTGCTGCTATCTTCATTGGAATATTTTTCTGCACAACACTACTAACATTATCATTACGCAAACCTTTTGAAAATAGCACATCCTTGACTGAAAAAAGGCAAAAACTCAAAGAGTTGGAAGAAAAACTTTCGCAACCTCCTTTTGTAATAAAAAAAATGGATGAAGAAGGTGTATTCATAATCAATTTAGCCACTGATGAAAAAAGATATAAAACTAGAACTGATTTTTTTTAACTTAATTAGAAGTAATATGATGAAATACTTCATTCCTGTTATCACTATCATTCTCATTATTTCATGTAATGAGAAGAAAGAAAATGTGTTACATACAAAAACAGTAGATGCATATTTTGAAGCACCCAAAATTGACAATGACAGCCACGAATGTTCAATGGAAAGCATTGATTTAAACCTCATTTTAGAAGTATTGAAAACCCAAACTATTGAACTGAATACCAACATATACGATTCAAAATATTTTGATTATGGACATCATTTAATATATCCAGATTACAATAGGTGTGAATATTACTTAAAAAATAATGATGAATTAAAAGATGTCAAAAATATTTTCTTTCATGAACAGTGGGAGTTAAATCAAGATTTCTCAAAATTTAATAAAGATATTAAATCATGGACTCCAGTAAAGCATTATGAAAGAAATGGAGAAAAAGTAAAAAAAATGGCTTTTACAGTAGTGCCCTCTAATAGCAATAAAGGAGGTTTAATCGGTAAAAACATAATAACAGAAATGGATATTATTCAACGTGATTTTCCTAAAGTATTAGGGATGAATTATACTAATTTTCTTTCTACAGTATTACGAAAAATAGAAGATGGTTCATTGAAGGCTTATGATCCAGTTTATTTTGTTGATAATTCACGATATGAATTTTCAATGAAAGATGTAGAAGCATATGTGCATGAAACTACACGTAAAGACACTTTAAAAGTTTTGGTTAATAATACAATAGATCAATATGAAACTAAAGTAATAGAAGAGTCTGTAGAGCTCAAAAGAGATTTACTTTCACTGGTTTTTCTTGAAGATTGGTATTTTGATAAAAAATCATTAAACATTCATAAAGAAGTAAAAGCTTTAGGATTTGCCAGATATAAATATGATAGAAAATCTCGTATCGATAAGCCATTAATATTATTTACTATTTTATTTGACTAATACTTTTAACTCATCACAGCCTTATACTTTCCTTATGATATGGGCTTAAGTATAAGGCTCTAACTATTAATCAACAATGATAAGATTTTATCTTTCCAACCAACAACAACCCCAAGCTCTCCCATCTTTCTATCAATCACACCATTAAAGCCAATAAATAAAGAAAATAATCTTCAATAAAGTTACTTTATTGATAATCATGCTACAAAACAGGTTTTTAACCTGAGAAATATCTTCTGTTAATTGTTTAAAAGCCTTAATTTTGCGGTCTGAAAAAACAAACAGTTATACAAGTTATATTATGGCAGATAAAACTAAGAAGCCGTTGTTGAGCGATTTTCCAGATATTTCTACAGAGAAATGGATGGAAAAGATTACTGCGGATTTAAAAGGAGCCGACTTTGAGAAAAAGCTGGTTTGGAGAACAAATGAAGGATTTAACGTTCGTCCTTTTTATCGTTCTGAAGACTTGGAGGAGGTAAAATATCTTGATAGTCTTCCTGGCGAATTCCCTTATATCAGAGGAACTAAAAAAGACAACAACTGGTATGTTCGTCAAGACATAAAGGCTGTTGATGCCGATGCAGCTAACACTAAAGCTCTTGATGCGCTAACCAAAGGTGTTACTTCACTTGGTTTTTGTTTTTGCGAAAAAGTTGAAGATTTTGATGCTCAAGTTGAAAAAGTGCTGAAAAATATTATATCTGATGAGATTGAGATCAACTTCAACACAAAGCATGGTAGCAAAAAGTTAATAGATGCTGTTGTTGCTTATCTTAAAAAAACTAATCGCGACTTAAGCAAGGTAAAAGGTTCTGTTAACTTTGATACACTTGGGTGCTTAACAACATCTGGTAAATCTTGCAAAGGTTTTGATGAAATGTTCGACCATGCTAAAGAAATGGTTGAGGCTGGTAAAGATTTACCAAACTTCAAAACTATCTGCGTAAACGGTCGTTTATTTAACAATGCCGGTTCTTCAATTGTACAAGAACTTGCGTTTGCTCTTTCAATGGGTAATGAGTACTTGGCACAGTTAACCGATAGGGGTGTATCTGCAAACGATGCTGCAAATGCATTAAAATTTAATTTTGGTGTAGGTGGTAACTACTTTATGGAAATTGCTAAGTTAAGAGCTGCTCGTATGTTATGGGCTACCATTGTTAAGTCATATAATACTGCTGGTTTAGAACCAGCAAAAATGTCTATTCACTGTGAAACTTCTCAGTGGAATAAAACTATATTCGATCCTTATGTAAACATGCTTCGTACTCAAACAGAAGCTATGTCTGCCACTATTGGTGGAGCTGATTCATTAACAGTTCAACCTTTTGACACAATTTATAAAGAATCGGACATATTTTCTGAAAGAATTGCCCGTAACCAACAATTATTATTAAAAGAAGAATCTCATTTCGATAAAATTACTGATCCATCTGCAGGATCATATTACATCGAAAACTTAACAAACAGCATTGCAGAGCAAGCTTGGGCTCTTTTTGTAGAGGTAGAAGAAAAGGGCGGATACTTAGCTGCTCTAAAGGAAGGATTTATTCAAACAACAGTTAAAGCAACTGCAGATAAACGTAAAAAAGCAGTTGCAACACGACGCGAAAACTTATTAGGAACTAACCAGTTCCCTAATTTCACTGAAACTGTTACTGAGGCTATTACTAAAGATACCAATTGCAAAACTAAGTGCTGCGAAGGCGACACTATTATTGAACCAATTGTTAAATTCCGCGGTGCAGAAGAGTTTGAAACATTACGCTTAGCTACTGAAAAATCAGAGAAAACACCAAAAGTATTTATGCTTACTTATGGAAACTTAGCTATGCGTTTAGCTCGTTCTCAGTTCTCTTGTAATTTCTTTGCTTGTGCTGGTTACGAAGTAATCGACAATAATGGTTTCCCAACTGTAGAAGAAGGTGTTGAAGCAGCTAAAACTGCAGGTGCTGACATTATCGTTCTTTGTTCTTCTGATGATGAGTATGCAGAAGCTGCTCCTAAAACATATGAAGCCATCAACGGCCAAGCAATATTCGTTGTTGCCGGTGCTCCAAAATGCGCAGACGAACTAAAAGAAAAAGGCATCACAAACTTTATCAATGTTCGTTCTAATGTTTTAGAGACATTGCAAGGATTTAGTAAGGAGCTTGGTTTATAATCGAAAAAAAAGACACAGAGTTTCAAGAGTAGACAAAAGTATAAAGACGAAAGTATAAAGACTTTAAATTGCACAATTTTAGAGAATTAAAAATTTGGCAGAAAGGTAGAATGTTAGTTAAAGAGGTTTACGATTTAACTACGAAACTGCCTAATACAGAAACTTTCGGCTTAACGAGTCAAATAAGAAGATCTGCAGTTTCAATTCCTTCAAATATTGCAGAAGGTGCTGGTCGAGGATCTGACAAAGACTTTAATCGCTTTTTGGATATTGCTTATGGTTCTTGTTTTGAACTAGAAACACAATTCATACTTTGTGTTGATCTAAAATATATTTCTGAAGAAGAATTTGATCCTGTTCAAATGAAAATTCAGGAAATACAAAAAATGATATTTGCATTAAAATCAAAGTATAATAGTAATTGATTAAATCTTTGGTCTTTATACTTTATACTTTATACTAATTAATTATGCGACCAGATTTTAAAAATATAGATTTCAAAAAGAGTTCTCCTTGTGGTGGTGTTAAAGCCAAGGAATGGGAGAAGAAACATGGGATTAAAAAAGACTGGGTAACTCCGGAGCGTATCCCAGTTAAGAGTGTTTACTCAAAAGACGATTTAGAAGGAATGGAACACCTGAATTATGCTGCAGGTTTACCTCCTTACTTACGTGGACCATATTCCGGTATGTACGCTATGCGTCCATGGACTATTCGTCAGTATGCTGGTTTCTCCACTGCTGAGGAATCCAATGCTTTTTACAAAAGAAACCTTGCTGCGGGCCAAAAAGGTCTTTCTGTAGCATTTGACCTAGCTACTCACCGTGGCTATGATTCAGACCATGGACGCGTAGTTGGTGATGTAGGTAAAGCAGGTGTGGCTATCGATTCTATCAAAGATATGCGTATTCTTTTTGATGGTATTCCATTGGATAAAATGTCTGTATCGATGACCATGAACGGTGCTGTACTTCCAGTATTAGCATTCTACATTGTAGCAGGTTTAGAGCAAGGTGCTACTTTAGATCAACTTTCAGGGACTATCCAAAATGATATCTTAAAGGAGTTTATGGTGCGTAATACATACATCTACCCTCCTAAATTCTCAATGAAAATTATCGCTGATATCTTTGAGTACACTAGTAAAAACATGCCTAAGTTTAACTCAATCTCCATCTCTGGTTACCACATGCAAGAAGCAGGTGCAACTGCAGATATTGAGTTGGCATATACTTTAGCTGATGGTTTAGAGTATTTACGTGCTGGTGTTAATGCAGGAATGGATATTGATTCATTTGCTCCACGCTTGTCGTTCTTCTGGGCAATCGGAATGAACCACTTTATGGAAATTGCTAAAATGCGTGCCGGACGTATGCTTTGGGCTAAGATTGTAAAACAGTTTAATCCTAAAAACCCAAAATCGTTAGCATTACGTACTCACTCGCAAACTTCAGGATGGTCATTAACAGAGCAAGACCCTTTCAACAACGTGGGACGTACATGTATTGAAGCTATGGCTTCTGCATTAGGTCACACTCAATCGTTACACACTAACGCATTGGATGAGGCTATTGCATTACCAACAGACTTCTCAGCTCGTATTGCTCGTAATACTCAGATTTACATTCAAGACGAAACTAAAATATGTAAAGCAGTTGATCCTTGGGCTGGTTCATATTATGTTGAATCGTTAACTAACGAACTGGTTGAAAAAGCTTGGGCTCTTATCGAAGAGGTTGAAGAACTTGGAGGTATGGCTAAGGCTATTGAAAGTGGGGTGCCAAAAATGCGTATTGAAGAAGCAGCTGCTCGCGCACAAGCTAAAATTGATGCAGGTACTCAAACTATCGTTGGTACTAACAAATATAGATTAGAAAAAGAAGATCCAATTGACATTCTGGATATTGACAATACAGCTGTACGTCTTTCTCAGATTGAGCGCTTAAACGAACTTAAAGCCGAGCGTAACGAGGAAGAATGTCAAGCTGCCCTTACTGCTATCACCAAAGCTGTTGAAACAGGAGAAGGTAATTTACTTGAGTTAGCTGTTGAAGCAGCTAAGAAAAACGCTTCTTTAGGTGAGATTTCTGATGCTTGTGAAAAAATTGTAGGTAGATATAAAGCTGTGATACGATCTATTAGTGGTGTATATTCTAGCGAAGCTGGAAAAGATGAAGAGTTTGAAAAAGCAACTTCTTTAGCAAAGGAGTTTGCAGAAAAAGAAGGTCGCCAACCTCGTATTATGATCGCAAAAATGGGACAAGACGGTCACGACCGTGGTGCCAAAGTGGTTGCAACAGGATATGCCGATATAGGTTTCGACGTGGATATGGGGCCACTTTTCCAAACTCCTGCCGAAGCTGCTAAACAAGCTGTAGAAAACGACGTTCACGTATTAGGAGTATCTTCGTTGGCAGCTGGTCATAAAACATTAGTTCCTCAAGTAGTTGAAGAATTGAAAAAGTTAGGTCGCGAAGATATTATGGTTATTTGTGGTGGTGTAATTCCAGCACAAGACTACGATTTCCTTTACGAATCAGGTGCTGTAGCTATTTTTGGCCCTGGAACTTCTGTTTCTAAAGCTGCGACCGAGATTTTATCTTTATTACTTGAAGCTTCAGAATAATTCTGACGAAAATTTTTATTAAATATAACAAAGCCATCTTGAGAAATCAAGGTGGCTTTTTAGTTTGGAACAATCTTTGTTAAATAGCACACACTAATTAAAATTAAATTATTTTAAATATCAATACAATATGAGTAAAACAAAAACTTTAATCTTAGGTTTACTACTAGCGTTAATCCTTTGTAGTTGTGAAAAAGAGGAAACTATGCAAAATGAAGAAGTCCCGGAGATCAATGAGCATCAAGAAAATATATCCTTTAATATTGATAATCAAGCTTACCAATATAAACCAAAATATATGTCTGGATCAGGTAGAAGCATGGCTTGTGCTCCAATCGATGATGAGGAAAACTTGGTACGAGTAGGATTCGGTGTTAATTATTCTGATTATACCCCTGAAGTGCAAGTAGAAGATATACGATTCATGTTTTATTTAAAAACAACTTTAGAAGAGTTTACTCCAGGAAAGACCGAGTTTGAGCACGATATTACAGAAATTTGGAAGTATAAGTATAAGCTCGAAGAAGGATCCTTACATTACAAGCAAGACACTGAAGCCGATTATGAACATGATGGAGTTGTAATCAACATTAAGATTCCTCAAAAACATAACTTGACTAGCAATCCAGAAGATATACCAGATTATGCCCCTGATTACGTGGCTAATCAAAATAGCTCCAACTTTACAATTACCAACAAAGAAGTCCTTGGATCTGCAGTATTTATTGAAGGTACCTTTAATACCCATCTGTTTGACAAAAACAAAAATGAAGTTGTGAATGTTACAGACGGGAAGTTTTCTATTATTCTTTAATAAAATAATATGTTCCTAAAATAGCAACAAAATATTTTAAGGAGATTCCAAATTTCAAATAGCACACTTAAAGCTATTTCCAGATGTTTATCGAATAGGTAACATAATCTCAAACGTTAGGTTATTTAAAACCAAATTGTAGGTTTATATGAGACTAATTGATATAGGAATCCTTTAATTGCAGCTAAATAATTATAAAAATAGTAAGCCATCTTGAGAAACACAAGGTGGCTTTTTTTAAGACATGTTAATGTTTTTAAAACTTGGCTCATATTGGCCTTTTGTCTAAATTATTTCCTACTGTATCTGTCTGAACAAGATTAATGTTTCCATTAAAATCTATGAAGTAATTATTTCCTACTTTTCTTCTAATACCAAAACAATCTTATTAAAATCAGCGGCAGCGTTTATTACATTTTTAAATCCTTCAAAAGATGATTCATCTACAAATATCTTCTTATAATATTCTTTAATTACTATTTTATAGATATCTCCTTCGTATGTATAATTACTTTCAAAACCAAAGATCTTTTCTTCATCTTTTTTCTCAATGATATTTAATTCGCCTGCTTCAGGATTCAAAATTTTATAACCTTCGGGAACATGGAGGGTGATTTCACGATGATACATACGGTTAAAATCATTTTCTGCTTGTGATTGGCGTTCCTCTTCAAAATACATTTCTACTTGTTCTCCAATTGCTTGTCCTATACTTACTAATATTTTATTACCCGCTAGCTCCATAAAAGCATCTGTAGTGTAATCGGAATGTACCAAAAACTCAGCATCTTTTAATGGTTCCAAATTGCTCGAATCTCTTAAAAAAAGAGCATTTACAGTTGGATTAGGAGCCTTGGTCGAAGTCATTTCTTTTAAAATATTCTGCTTTTGTTCCTGGTCCATCATTTTAACGTAATGAATAAAAAAGCCTCCGCTTAATCCTTTCAATCCTCTTTCAGTAACAATCTTTGCATAATCATTTTCTATATCAATACTCATTTCAATAAGCATATTGTCATAGTTTTGATGATATGGTGTTGGTGGAATATATTTAATTTTCCCCACTGCCGTATCTAATGTATCATTTTTTACAGGCTCAATAAAAAGTCCATCATTTGCCGAAAGCAATCCATCTACTACTCCCAACCTATACCCTGGATTAGAAGGATCAATAAATAGATTTAATTTTGGAAAATAAATCAAGTACATATCCAAATAGTTCCAGGATTGAAATTCTCCATCAAATCTAACATTATCTCGTTCAGAAGTTAATACCAGCTCATGATCAATATTAAGTTGTTTAAATACATTAGCATATACCTTAATTATCCCCATTTGTCCTGTTACCTTATTTTCTAATACAAATTCCAAATCAGAAAACTCAGGAATATTAAATTCTTCTACATAAATGTTGTTTTTTATAAAAGCTTCAGCGTATCTCACTTTTTCTTCTTCCGAATTTCCTTGCACTTGTAAAAAATCCATCCACTTTTTAATGGTACTATCTTTAACGCTTTTATAAACCGATGAATAAACTCTTTTTGCTGCATCATCCCAGGTTAATTTTTGTTCTTCATCCAATCCTGTATTATAGTCTAACCTATATTCAGTACGCTGCTTTCGAGGATTCAAGTATGAGAATTTCTCATTTTTTATTGCAGGAATATTTCCATTTTCACATTTGTATTGATTTCTTCCATCATCTAATTTCAAGAATGATGCATTGGGGAAACCATTATATCCTTTAATATCGTACTTTAAGTTATCGGGACATGTTAGTTCGAAAGATGCTTGTTGAAGAGGGTAACTAAACTGAAAATAGTTTCGTCCAAAATTACTTGCCCACATTTTTCTTACCACATAGTACTCAACATCGTCACCTATTTCAATTCCATCAATTGCGAATATCTTATAACTATTCCCACTCTCTTCATCCTTTATTTCTTTAATGTTGTTCTTATCGAATTCAACAAAAGTTCCATCTGATTTAACAGTTCTTGCTTTAATATCAACTACCTCAATTACATCATTTAACGAAAATGAAATTTTATTGAATTTATTAATAGATTCGTGGTTATTGAGTCTGAATTTTTTATGTATAGTATGATACATTTGTAAAATTCCTTCCTCAGAATAAAAATAATCGTATTTCTCATCTAAACTAATGCCAATAACATTTTCATCCTTATAATTTTCTTCAATCTCGGAATAATTAGGTTTAGATGACCAAATACTTGAAGTTTGTGATGATATAGTTAAAGAGATACTTAATAGCAGTAGAATAAACAATTGTTTGTTATAGGTAAATATCATATCAAATTGCTGTTTCTTATATGTTATATTGATTTCTTTTTTAAGACCAAGGTATTTCTATATGCTTTATTTAATGATTTTATCATTTTATTCCATTCTTCAACCTTATCTTCCAGGATGATTAAAAACTCAAACTTAATTTCTTTTTCTAGCACAACCGATTTATCATTTGCTGTATATTTGATGTTATATTCAAAATCAGGATTTGAAAAAGATTTATTTTTAGGAACATAACTCAGCTCATAACCATCAGGGATTTCAAATTCTGTAACAAACTTTTTTGTACAATAAAAATCGTTTTCTAATGGTGAAAAAGTAGCTGATGTTGTATCAACAATCATTTGTCCATATGATTTATCGATATTCAAGTTTAAATATATTTCGTCCCCAATAACCTTATAATAATCACTTATTTCGAATTCAAATTCCAGATTTGCTGGTTTATCATACTCAAATATATTGTGTACTTTATTATTCGTCACTTCAAACTTGTTATTCCCTTTCTCAAAATGATGAGCAAACGATTGATTATATTTCTCAGGTTTTACACCATCAAAAGCATGAGCAAGTTCTAATTTATTAAAGCCAGTAAAAAAAAGTTTAGCTTGTCCAACTACCTTTTCATCAGCAAGTATGATCTTAACAGAATCGGTTGTAACACTATAATTAGCAGGGGAAATAGGAACTTCATGAACTTTATATTTATTTTCGCCAATACCAATTAATACCTCTTTACCTTGAATGTGGTATGGACTAACACCGTAGTCTAAATACTCAAAGGTACCATCTAGCAATACTATTGAATCATTTATAAACTGAGCTGCAATCATATGATTATCAACTGAAGGCAGAGGTAATTCATGATAATTATAAGGAATATGTCTGGTCCCAACCCAAGTAAAATAGGTAGGTATTCCTGCAATGTCCATCATATTTTTTATTAGACACGACATTCCTTTGCAATCGCCATAACGTTTTTTAAAAACCTCTTTAGCAGATGTAGGAATAAAACCTGAATACCCTTCCTCATATGCTATGTATTTAATATTTTTATGTACCCAGTAATAAATAGCTTTTGCTTTTTCTCTATCCGATAATCCCTCTGTAATATCCTTAACAATATTTTTTAACTCCTCAGAACTAGAATCTTCAACATCGCTAATAAAATCGTAGTAAAAATTATATAGTTGATCGAGTGTACCAAAATATGGTTTTTTATTAATACTCTTTACATATAAAGCTACGTGGGGACTAAAAAAACTTGAAGAGTAAAAATCACCCATATTATATTGATATGGTTTAATATCTGATACAGACCACTCATAATAATTATACTTCCCTTTTTTATATTGCTTAAAATCAGTAGAAGTATTACTAAAATTTAGTTCTTTGAAACCAAGTTCTATTTTTTTATGCACCTTAACAATAATTTTTGCTTGCGCAATAGGAATAAAAGATTGTAAATAACTTGGTCGTATAAATCGGGGATTGCTATAATTTATAGTATAACTCAAATGTGTTATAGCACCTTTTTGTAATGATGGATATGCGAATTGCAATAGTTTTGAATCATCATAAAAAATACCTCCATCTGTACTATGTGTTTCTTTAAATTGTTGCACCTCAATTTTATCATAACCCTCCTGATTATTGGGTATCAAAGTATAAGCTTGTTTATTTTCAACATTAGTAAAGCTTCCAAAAAAGATAAAGTCCTTTGTTAATCCTTTTGAGAAATCATTTAAAATTACAATTTCTTTTAAATTTTCTTGTGTTACAACCAACGAACCATCCACTATATCCATCACATACCTAAACTCTAGATTAGAAGCTACAGCATTATATTCCTGATATTTGGTTATTAAATTGTTAATGTTCGCATTTAAAAAAACTGTATTTAAATACAAAAAGATTAATAAGATATTACGCAGCATATCAATTTAATTGTTAAATATATTGATTGTGAAAATAAGTACATTTTAAACGTAGAACAAAAAAGTAAACAATTATCTTTTCTTTCTCCTAAAAAACTGAATACTTCCAAATCCAGCAATAATTGAAATATAAAATCCGAAATCGTACCACCATCCTGTATTATTAGGTTCGTAAATGGAAACAGATTCATTGAAAATACTGAGAATTAAAGAAAAAGGAGCAATCCATCCATGCCACACTCCCGAGAAAAAACCGGCTGGATCGTCAGGAGCATATGATCCTCCTCCAGGGAGACAAGAAGTAAGAAGTAAACATGTGAGAAGAATTACACTAAATAAGCCTATTTTATTAAACTTTTTCATTTGAAATAAGTATTTGATAATATATTTACAACATATAACTAACTTAAATTACACAACATGCGCTTAAAATTATTTATTATAGCATTAATTGCTTCTAGTACTTTATTGGCTAATGAGGATAAAGTATTGGGTATTTGGTTAACCCAAGATAAGGATTCTAAAATTGAAATTGTAAAAAGCAAAGATGGAACTTACAACGGCAAAATCATATGGTTAAAAAATCCACTCGAAAATGGTAAGCCACAAGTAGACGAAGAAAATCCAGATGAAAAACTAAGATCAAGACCAATAATGGGATTAGAGCTTCTTGAAGGATTCACGTATGATGAAGATGATAAAGAATGGAATTCCGGAACTATTTATGATCCTCAATCGGGTAATACTTATAAGTGTTACATGTGGTTTGATGAAGATGACAATAAACTAAATGTTAAAGGATATATAGGTGTTTCAATTATTGGCAGAAAAGTTGCCTGGACTAGAGTGAAATAAGAGAACTAATTTTACTCAACTTCGTAATATAAACACATTATGAAACACGCATAAAAATTCGATTGTCTAATTTACATAATGCCAGGAATACATGAGCGTGATATTTGATGATTAAATTTATTTGCGAGTTACATGCAACAATTGTTAATAATTTGAATGCATGAAAGCAACAATTCTCATTGATAACGAAAAAAATGGAAAGCCTTATCTATGTGAACATGGCTTATCCATTTTTATTGAGTTTAACGGAACTAACTTTCTTTTTGACACTGGCAAAAGTGATGCCTTTTTACAGAATGCAAAGCTTTTAGAAAAAGATATTAAAAAAGTTGATTACGTTATACTGAGTCATGGACATTCCGATCATACTGGAGGACTTGATGCTTTTTTAGAGATTAATTCCACAGCCAAAATTGTATTAAAAAAGGAAGCTTTACAGAATAAGTGGAGTAAATCAACTGGAACTTTTAGAGATATAAGTTTTCCAATAAAAAGAACCATCCATAAATTAAAAAGTAGAGTAATATGGGCAGAAGAAGCTCAAGAACTCATTCCTAATTTATTAGTATTACCTAACATAAGTAAACCAAAGAGTCACACTTTTACCGATTCATTCTTGTTTATTAGCAAAAATGATGAAATGTATACTGATACTTTTGAAGATGAATTAATTGTAGTTGGTGTAGAAAATAATAAACTGATTATTTTTACTGGATGTGCTCACAATGGTGTTGAGAACATAATACAAACAGCAATTGACCAAACTGGAATTGAAGAAATAGAATTGGTAGTTGGAGGTACACATCTAAATAGAGCCTCTAATGAACAAATTAAGAAAACAATTTCCGATCTAAATCATTTTAAAATTAATAGAGCTGCATTCAATCATTGCTCAGGTATGGATAATGTTAAAAAAATAAGTAATAATATAAATGCAATTGTAGATTATGCATTTGTAGGCTATAGTTATCTTACTTGATTCGAAAGTATCAACAATTTACGATACATATCGTAAAAATTTTTAATCCCCTTATATGCAAGAGAGATAGAACATGATCTAATCTAAAATCATTTTTCTTACTTTCCTTTTAAAATCAGTCAATTAATATTGTTAACACAAAGTTAACATACCCCCCTCTTTCTTTTTGATTAATTAATTCCTAACTTATTTATTAATAATTGTTACCCCATTTCATTTAAAACTGGTCGTTTTATAATTTAATTTTAGTTACAAGCAGCAAATATTTAAAAACAAAACTGATCAATATATACATTTTAACCAATAAAGAGTTTGCATTTTTTTTAAACATACTCTATATAATAACTATATAAATTTTTAATCATGATCGATTTAAGCAATGTAGGAGCCAATTTTGATTCGGCCAACAATAAAATCCTTAAATTAGGAATTTACCTACCTAACATTACTGAAAACAAAGGTTACAAGTTGTATGCTGATATTATTCATTCTCAAGATCAATTTGACCCTAATGTAAAAGCTCAACCTGTTGAATTAATTAATCAGCAAGAAAATCCAGACTTGTGGAGTTTTACAGGTGATTTAACTTCTATTGCTAACCAAGGTAATTTGGGTAAAAAAGGTAAACATTTATACCGCTATAGACTTGTACGTCATGAAAATGTAATTGTACCTGCTTTTGCAGATCCTTTTGCAAAACATAGCGGAACAGGTACTTTTTCTGCATTTATTTATTTAGAATCAGATAACATCAAATGGACTGATGGAAACTATAAAGTTCCAAATGTTAATGATCTGGTTATTTATGAAATGATGGTGGATGATTTTGCTGGCGACTTTAAAAAAGTAACAGATAAACTTACATACTTAAAATGGTTAGGAGTAAATTGTATTGAGTTAATGCCAGTAACAAATATTCCTGAACCGTACCGATGGGGATATATGCCAATGAGTTATTTTGCTATTGAAGAAAGATATGGTGGAAGAGAGGAGTTAATGAAATTTATAAACGAATGCCATAAAAATGAAATAGCAGTTATTCATGATGCAGTTTATGCACATACTCATGCCGAATTCTGTTATAGAAAAGTATACTGGGAAACTGGAGAAGACAATCCTATGATTGGTGAATTTGCAGGAGAAATGTTTGGAGTAGGTACTGATTTTAATAAACAATTCACTTTTGATTACTTTATTGCGGTTAACAAGTATTTTATCGAAGAATTACATTTTGATGGCTTTAGATATGATTATGTACCTGGAATTTACGATGGGCCAACTGGGAAAGGATATGCTAAGTTAGTTTATGAAACTTATCAAATGACCAAGGATATTTCAAAGTTTAAAGATCCAACTCATAATAGAATAATTCAGGCTGCAGAATACCTAAGTAAACCAAAAGAAATATTAGAGGAAACTTATACTACTGCAAGTAAAAGATGGACTCCAATGCTAGAGGCACAAGACATGGTAAAACATTATGGCCATATTTCTGAAACCTACATTAGGGAACAATTACTTATTGACTTCAACGACCCTTGGCCTGATAAATATAAAAATGCTAATGATGAATTTCCCGTAGCACCAATTCAATTCATTGAAAGTCATGACAAGAGCCGTTTAATGTACATCCAAGGTGGAGAACACTCTCCTTATCATGGTGGTTTTGATTTATTTGACAAGGATAGAAGTAAGTGGTATCGCATGCAACCATTTGCAATATCACTTATGACATGTGAAGGAATTCCGTTGATTTGGCAAGGCCAAGAATTTGGGGAGATTTATGGAAAGCATGATGATGGAGGTTCCAGAGTGCTGGCTGCTCGTCCGTTGCATTGGAACTATTTTTACGAAGAAAGCGGAAGCACGCTGGTAAATTTATATCGTAAATTAGGAAAACTTCGTAAAGATTACGTGGCTTTAAGAAGTAGATGTTCTTATTATTACCACATTGAGTCTAATTTAAATGAAGGTATAGCGGCTTATTTAAGAAAAACTTCATTCGAATCTGATACAAATGCTGTATTAGTTGTTTTAAACTTTAGTGAAGGAACAAAAAACATAAGTCTTCCATTACATGAAGGCAGATGGGAAGAAGTTTTAACTCCAGAAAATCAAGAAGTATTAAATGTTAATGGAGAACCTGTACACATAGAGGTTTCTTCCAATTATGGAAAAATATTCGCTCGTAAGTCTTAATAAATAATTGGGATGATACGATGGTTTATTCCGTATCATCCCTCTTTATAGTTATTCGCTTTAAATACTGGAAAAACAGATCAACAAACTGTATATCTCACATTTAGGGTATTAATGATAAAGAATTACATCCTAGATTTGTGCTGAGTATTATATGCGATAATAATTAGTAAAATTTTTTCTTTAAAAAATTAAAATTATGGTAGGATTTCGCCCAAGAACAATAATAACTGGAATAATTGCTTTAATCCTAGGAACAATATTACCTTGGATTACCACATTTATTTCTGCTAATGAACATGTTTCCGCAATGCATAATTCAACAGAGAACCTAACTGGTGCAGCATTCTTTTTGTTCTTTGGATTTGTATTGAATTTAATTGGAATTCCTATAATTGGTTTAATATTTTGCGTATTTGGAGTTGAGAAAACTTCTAAAAATTTAGATTAACATTACTTTTAACTTATTTTGCCAGCTAATCCTCAATATAACTTTTACATTTCATTATTCTTAACTTAATTATAGTTAATAAACTGATATGAATTTACATTAAATTCAAATCCTAGAATATAATTTTATATTATAATCCATAGAAGCTAGCTAAGGTTTTATAAGTTACTTATAAATTTAGCATTTAAATTCGTAGAACTATAAATGACTGATATTGTTATATTTGCATTTTTCCTAAATACCAATGACCAAAAACTAACTAACCTTTGACAATGATACAGCCAAAGAAAATTATATCAGGTGGCCAAACTGGTGTAGATAGAGGATCTCTTATTGCAGCATTAAAGCTGGAATTTAGTATTGGCGGATGGTGTCCTCCTAACCGAGAAGCTGAGGACGGTTTAATTCCGATACATTTTCCTTTAAATGAAACTCCAGAAGAAAGAAGTAAAAATGCTCCAAACATACCTCGATCTTTGCGAACAGAATGGAACGTTAGGGATGCTGATGCAACGTTAATATTAACTACTAATGAGATTGAAGATTTAGGTACCGACTGGACAAAGGAATGTTGTATTAAAATGAATAAACCTTTTATAATTTGCAATCCCTTTGATAGCAATTCAAAAGAAACGATTGATGAATGGTTATCTCAGATTAGACCAAAAACATTAAATTTAGCAGGACCTAGTGAAAAAACATTACCTGGCATACAAGAAGTTACTAAAACTCTTATATTAAACATATTTATTAAAAAAGAGATTTAATAGAAATTAGATTAATAAACAAATGCCATGATAGAATCTAAGTTTAAAGCCATCCAAGATTTTTGCAAAGAAAATTCAGATCCTGAGATAGTTAAAAAATATTCAAAGTATTTTAAAGATGGATTTGACGGTTACGGAATTGAAAAGAATTCTTTTGAAAACCAAAGAGATGCATGGATTAAAGAATGGAGTAAGGATATGTCACTAGATACATACCTTGAGCTTGGTGACTTAATATTCAAAAATGGAAGATTTGAAGAAAAATCATTTATGATTGGCTTCATTCATTCTCAAAGAGAATTTTATACAGCAGATACTTTTAACAGGATTGGTAACTGGTTTGATTATGGTGTAGATAATTGGGGAATAACTGATGGTTTATGTGCGATAGTGCTACCACTTTTTCTGATTGATAATATAATTAACTTCAACGACCTGAAATCATGGAATAATTCAGAATCACAATGGAAACGAAGGGCAGTCCCTGTAACGTTGGTTGAATTGACTAAAAGAGATCTTAATCCAGAAGATGCGATAAACATGATTGAATCATTAATGATGGATGATTCGGAATATGTTCAGAAGGGAATTGGCACTTTACTGCGTGGATTATGGAAAAAATATCCAAACGAGATCGAAGACTTTTTACTCAAATGGAAAGATAAATGTGGCAGGCTAATTGTTCAATACGCAACTGAAAAAATGGATAAAGAATACAGAAAGAAGTTTAGAAAATCAAAGTAGGAATAATACCCACTTATTTATATGTTAGGCATTTCAAAAAGAATAATATACATTTTAATTCTTTTATTCACAACTGCATACACCTCGCATGGACAACAAGTCAAAAAAGAGGAAATAGAAATTAAACTTAAGTTTTTAAAAAGAAAAGACTATCAAAACATAACATCCTTATTAAATCTTACTTCACAGCTAATCGAAGTGCATTCTCACCCTAAAATTCAATTTGAAAAACAATGTAATAAGCTTAATGAGTGCTTAATGAAAGACAGTATAATTATTACCTTAATATCAGGCGTAAGTTGGAATATAAAACAAAAACCCCCTCATGTGCCTAACAAAATAATATTAAAATATCTTTTTAACAGAAAGAAACTTACTAATGAAGAGTGGTATTTATTTAACTATTTGGAATATTACTACAACTCACACTTAAGAAAGCAATTTACAGAAAAGTATACTCGCTATGTTTATTATTATAAAAACAACGAGTTAACTAACAGAATAATTTATGAGTATAGATACGATAATGATGGAGATCTTAAGCTTACGAATAAAGAATTTATTGATGTAATCAGAGAAAAAAATTAAGATAATTTTAATTGGAAAAACATGCAAACTAAGTATTTATCAGTATAAATTAGGTGCAATTTTTGTATACAAAAGTTACTTGCTAATTAATAATCAACCAAAATTTAAATGATAAATAAACTAACTTCTAAAAAGGCTATTATCTTCGATATGGATGGTACCCTTGTTGACAATATTCCGTTTCACAAAAAGGCATGGATGACCTTTTTAAGCAATTATAACATTAATCTTAATGCAGAACAATTTCAGGCGCAAAACCACGGCAACATTGATGAAATGATAAGGCGTTTCTTTGGTGAAGATATTTCCGTAGATGAGGTTAAGAAATTAGGTCAGGAAAAAGAAGATATTTATAGGGATTTATATTGGGTTAGTATTAAAGAAATTAAAGGCTTAACTGATTTCTTAATTAAAATAAGAGACTTGGGATTACAATCCTCGTTAGCCACAAACGGAGACATTCCCAATATTAATTTTATCTTGACAGAATTAAAAGTTAGATCTTATTTTCACTCAATAACTGGCGGTCATGAGATAACAAGAGGAAAGCCTGATCCGGAAATATTTGAACTGGCATTAAAAAAGATAGGATTAAAAAGCAACGAATGCATTGTAATTGAAGATTCGCAAGGAGGAATTATTTCTGCACAAAAAGCAGGAATTGAAGTGATAGGTATTACTACTTCTTATACATCAGATGAATTAATGAAGATGGGATGCGTTGGTACTATTTCGGATTATACTGAATTTGATATTAATGGCGTATTATTGAATTAATAATCACAAAACATATCATATTACCAAGTTAATCTGGCACTAACATTTATCAATCTTTGTAGTAAATATGAATTGTTTTGAAGTATTATAGGAATATCTTCTTCATCATCAAAACCAAGATAATAATTGACATTTAATGCATTTTGTCTGTTATAAACATTTGTAATAGCTAATCCAAATTTTGCGCTCATACGATTTTTTAAGGGAAGCGAATACATCGCAGATAAATTAAGTCTGTGATAATCTTTCAATCGATCACCATTTAAATCACTGTATATTATATCATAAGAATCATCTGGCTCGTCAGGATTATCTGAACTTTGAACAATTTCAAGTGCTTTTGTGTACGGTTTTCCACTACGATAATGCCATGATGATATAAACTCAAAGTTTTTATACTTATACTGCAAACTTATATCCCCTTTATGTTTCTGATCTTGTGGTGCAAAAACTTCATATGTTTCAAATATTTCATCTTCATTTTCCTCATTCAAAGTAAGCATATTCTTACTAAGTGTATAACTGGCCCATAAATTTACACGATGAATACGCTTTTTAATCATAACATCGAGACCAGTTGTTTTTCCTCTAGCTTCTTGAAAATTATCTCTATCAATATTTCTGTTATTTGAGAAAGTATAAGACAATACATTTACTCCTGAAGATCTTTTAATATATGCATCAACCTCAACTTGGAAACCATCTTTTGAATACAATAGACCAGTTGAAAAGTTTGTAGAAGAAAGTAAATTATTATCATCTTTACTTATCAATTTCCATGTCTTCTGGGCTAATCCGCTTTCGTTAAAATTAATTACCTGATTGATATACTGCCTGTATACTCCTGCTCTTATACGATAGCTAATATTTGGGCTTAACTTTATGCCAATCATCATTCTGGGCTCGTGAAAGGCAGATATTATTTCATTTTTTAAAGTATAGCGATAACCTAAGTTTAAATTTACTTTAGTTCCAAACGGATACTTATATTGAAAAAACAAACTATGGTAGGTTTGCTTTAATTCATCTGATTCTATAAAAAGATCATCTTCATAAGTAGATTCATAAACAAATTTGTAATCCGATTGCAATCTTTTAAGTTCATATCCAAAACGTAAACTATCCCTTTTAAAGGGTTTTAACGAATTAATAATTTGAAAATCGAGATCGGACACTGAATTGATGGATTGATTGTTTTCATTTTCCTCAAAATCTCCCTCTTTAGCCATTATATTTCCCTCATACAGAGAATTATAATCTGTATAGGTAGCACTTATACAGCTCTTTACTTCATTAATCAATCCTAAATCAGCCTGTGCACTGAAACCATAATTTTTCAAATTGACGCGATCAATCATACTAAGCCCCATTTCTCCAATGTCTTCCTCACTTTCTTCTTCCTCCGGATTTTCATTACTAAAAACTCTATTGATATCAACTTGATTACTCATTTGATAGGCACTTATAGCATAGCTGGCTTTTTCACGTTTATATAATAATTTAGATGAAATATCATAATAAACAACATCGTTATCATCACCTACCTCATCCCACTCTCTATTATTTTGTGTATCCTGAATTGCTCTGTTAGTAAGTTTTTGAAAAGCCCTATTCTTAATTAAATCAAAATATGATCTGCGACCGGAAACAAAAAAAGCCAGGTTATGGCCTATTGGAATTTGTATTGTTGCGTCCGAATGCATCAGGTGTGTCCCCACCCCTCCTTTAAATTGTAAAGGAACTTCGTCCATACCTGTTAGTTGAATCACACCAGCTGACCGTCCGCCAAATTCCGAATTAAAATGATCTTTTTGAACAATTACTTTTTTAGTTGCATTTTGATTCAACGAAGAGAAATACCCGAAAAAATGACCTGATGAATATTGTGTTATTCCCTCCCAAAGCACAAGGTTTTGATCGGGTGTTCCCCCTCTAATATTTAAGTTAGAGACCGATTCATTAATACTGTTCACTCCAGGAAGTAATTGAACCATATGTAACACATCATTTTCGGTCATTCCGGGTAACATGCCCATTGTGCCTGGAGAAAGTACAATCTCGTCAGATGCTTCATTTATTTCAATACCTTTAGTAACATATTGCCTCACTACAGCTTCCTGCAATTGACTAATTGAAGGATATAAAATTATATTTAGCTCGGGATTCTTAATAAAGCTTTCTATCGTTACAAGCTTAGGTGAATAACCAAGATAATGTACCAATAACATTTTATGCTCATTCGGTTCAATCTTTAAATCGAAAAAACCGCTTTCGTTTGTTATAGTACCAACTGTAGTGTTTCTTATCTGTACACTTGCATATGCCAGAGGTAGATTAGTTACTCCATCAATAACCCTAGCGCCAATTGTAATTCTATTATCTTTCTTTATTGGGGATTCTGCTTTCTTAATAATAATAAATCGCTCATTAAGTTTTTCAAACTCAACAGGTAATTCTTCTTTTATTTGATGTAGTAAAGAGTCTAATGGAATATTAAATTCTTTGATAGAAACATGGCACGTATCAAATATTTCGACATGATAAGAAAAACGAACATTGTGTTTTTTCTCTATTTGAGAAATAACTTTTGTAAAGGATTGATTATTCTCTATAATCTTTTTCTTCTGCGATAGACTGATTACAGAAATCGACAAAAACAAAAGTAACAGTAGTGATATCTTTTTAACTAGCTTATCTTGCATCAATTAAATTCGAGAATTATCTTGCTTTTCTTGGATTGTTTATACTTAATATTCATCGGATCAAATACAATTTTTAACGCCATATTTAAATCAGAATGAGGAAAAGTTCCACTAAAATTCATATCTGGTACTTCATCATAAATGAACTCAACATTATATTGAATTTCAAGATCATGAATAACCCGTTGAAGTGGAGTATTTTTAAATCTTGATTCATTGCTTATCCAAGAAGGTTGTTGTTCTTCATCCTCCTGCATCTTAATATATTTACCATCAGTAAATCTTACTTTATTGCCAGGATTTAAATCAACTGCTTGATCCGCCTCGTTGGCTACCACTTTTACTTTTCCAGTAAAACAAGCAACTTCCAGTATTTCTCTCTGATAAACATTAAAAGAAGTTCCCAAAACCTCTATTTTTCCGAATTTGGTTTTTACTATAAAAGAATTTCCTTTTTTAACTTTAAAAAATGCTTCTCCTGATAATATTATTCTTCTTTCCTGATCCCATTTTTTAGAATTATACTTGATTTTTGAAGCAGCATTTAAAATCACCTCAGATCCATCAGGTAATTCAATAGTTTCTTTTTGACTTGCAACGGTTTTAATATTTACTGTATTTATATTTATTAAAAACCAAATACCAATAAATAACACAACCGAAGCTGCAATTGCCATTGATAAACTTTTGAATTGAATAACTTTAGGTTTGGCCTGCAACTTGTTTCTTAAAGCATCCCACTCCTTTTCTGATGAATATTCAGGTGGAATGAGTTTATCCAGTTCATTAATAATCTCCTCAAACTGATAAAAGTGCTTCTCTTTTTTTAAACTTTCTAATTCAGTTTGCGAAATTTTTCCTGATAACCAATCTGCTAATATGTTATTATTTTCGTCCAATTTCATTTTGTTCTGATATTACAACGACTATCTTTTTAATCACCCTACCTTATAAAACAGAATTTATTCAATTCACACTATCAATTCCACACCTATGTCACTTGGTAACTTAAAAAAAACCGTAATTCAGTTATTTCTATTTTCAGCAACTACTATTTAAAGTAAACTTCTTTTCTCAATGCAATAAGTGCATTGTGTATTCTTTTTTCAACTGCCTTAACACTAATACTTAATTTGTCAGCAATTTCGGTATAGCTAAGTTTATCAATTCTATTCAATAGAAGAACTACACGTTGTTTTTCTGATAAATTTGCCAACGCCTTCTCTAGTTTTTCTTTATATTCTTTTTCTTCTAACATAAATTCAGGCGTTTCATTATCCTGTCGTGTACTTATCTGCTCTCTATGTTTTAATACTATTTTTTCATGCTTTACTTCATCAAGAAAAATATTATTAGCAACAGTATATAAATATGATTTTACCTTTTCGAAGATCACTTTTTTACAATTCTGCCATAAACGAGTAAATGAATCCTGAACAAGATCTTTTGCCTTGTCTTCATCTCCAACTTTATAATATAGAAACCTGAATAATTCTTCGGAATATTTCAGAAATATGGATTGAAAAATATCTTCCTTACAAATATCCCTAAGTTGTCTTATTGTCATAAATTAATAATTGTAGCCTAAGGCATTATTCCAAAATTGTAGCATTATATTACTTTCCCTTTAAAGTTACAAGAACAAACGTTTCTAAATGCTTAATAGTTACAATCCCTATTTTTTTTAAAATAAAAGGTAGGGTGATTTCAAAAGTAGTCGTTTCATCATAAACAAAAACAAAAAACCAATAAAGATGAAGAAATGGTTACGTAGAATGGAAAGCTTCAGAATAAGTGTTTATCTAATTATTCTAATTGCAATTATTAGCATCTTATGGAGATCTTTAAATAATGAATTAAAGTTTTCTTCTTTGATTCCTTACAAAGGTTATAAGGTTGATTATTTCTTTTTACTGAAATCTGAAAAAGAAAAGGTATTTGTAAAAGCTTTTATCCCTCAAAATTCTAACAGACAACAAATACTTAATAAAAAATTTGACTCTCCTTACTTTTCTTTGAACTACCTAACTAATGAAAAAGGAAGAAAGGCAATTTGGCGTAGTAATGAAACCAATTTGAAAAGGTACATAAAACACTCTTTTACCTTCTCTGGTAAATCTGTGTGTTACAATATTGATCCAGAGATACAAGTTCCTTTAACCTATTCGGATGATATAAGTAAACACTTAATTAATGAGAAATACATTGAAGTTAACCATCCTGATATTCAAAATCTTGCAAAAATAATTAAGCCAAGTCAAAACTCTGTCTTAAGCTTATTAAAATCAATTCATAAATATGTTTACCAAATACCATCAGCTCCTATTAAAAAACTGACTACAGCCCACGAAGCATATAGCAATAATTTGGCATCATGTAATGGTAAAAGTCGTTTATTCGTTGCATTGTGCAGGGCTAATAATCTTCCTGCCCGTTTAGTAGGAGGAATGATATTGGATCCTGGTAAAAAAAGAACATCACACCTATGGCTGGAAGCATATATTGAAGGAAACTGGGTACCGTTTGATGCTTTAAATAACCATTTCGCCTCAATTCCTGCCAATTACATGGAAATATATCGAGGAGATGAATTTCTTATAACCCATACCCCAGATGTATTTTTCGATTATCATTTTGTGATTTCAAATAAAACAAGTATTCCTAAAACTTATACTGGCGATATTATGAATTATTCAAAATTAGGTGAGTTTTACTTCCTTCTAAATCAGCATTATGGAATCTCCTGGGACTTTATCCGTATCCTATTCTTACTCCCTTTAGCAGCTGTTGTTGTTGCCTTATTTAAAAATGTAGTAGGTTTTAAAACATTTGGTATTTTTCTGCCTGCACTTATTTCTTTTTCGGTACTGCCTATAGGTTTTATTAGTGGAATGCTACTATTTTCATTAGTAGTTGGTGTTGTTAGTTTAATCCATTTTCCCTTGGAAAAGTTAGGACTACTACATACACCAAAACTGGTTATCATGCTTATATCTGTTAGCATCTCTTTTTTACTCCTAATTCTTATTCAAAGAGTAACAGATATGGTTTTAGTTAGTGGACAGTTATTTATACCAATTGTAATAACTACAATAACTGCCGAACGATTTGCTCAATCTATCTCTGAAAATGGTCTCAAAGATTCTGCAATGTTACTTGTTCAAACTTTTATTGTTGCAGGTGTTTGTTTTGTTGTTGTTAGCTCTGATGCAATGCTTGCCATTTTAATGACCTACCCTGAATTTATTACTATTGAAATATGCATTATGATTTTACTTGGTAAATGGATTGGTATCCGATTGACTGAGTATGTAAGGTTTAATCCGGCTATTAACTAAATATAACAACAATGAAACTATTACAATTTATACAAAAAATTGAGAGGAATGTATTAGGTATTAATGAGCGAAATGCCTCTTTAATTTATCCCAACAATCCTCGGAAATCATTCTTTTTGGCCGATGATAAAATCATTACTAAATCTATTCTTAAAAAACATGGAATTCCTCATTCTCCAACCTATACTGTTATAGAACGAATCGGCGATATTAAAAATGGATGGGACAAAATTCAAAAATATAGCGAGATAGCTGTTAAACCTGCCCGTGGCAGAGGCGGTGGTGGCATTAAAATTTATAAAAAGAATTCCGAAGGCCAATGGATTAACGGTGGCGAACCTCAATCCATCTCTCAAATATTTAACCATATGGCTAATATCTTAATGGGAGTATATTCTTTTGGTGATACTGACAGGGTTTTAATTGAAAAATGTATAAAACCACATACCTTTTTTGCAGAGATTTATCCAGTAGGAGTTCCCGATTTTAGGATTATTCTATACAACAACGTTCCTTTTATGGCTATGCTAAGAGTTCCTACCCATAAATCGGAAGGAAAAGCCAATTTGCACCAAGGTGGAATAGGTATTGGAGTTGACATGACCAATGGAACACTTACTGCTGGATTTGATGGAAAAAAACACCATGACAATCATCCCGATTCTAATGGTAAAATTACTGGTAAAAAGATTCCTTACTGGAATGATATAATTGATATTGCCATAAAAACGTCCACAGCTTTCCCTCTAAATTATTTAGGGATTGATATAGTCATTGATAAAAATGACGGTCCCCTCATTTTGGAAATTAATGTACGTCCCGGCTTAGCCATACAGTCAGTTAATAAAACTGGTATAAAACAAATACTAAAAAATATTAAACTATAAAATCTATAAATATGAAAATTGGAAGATCATCACTACCCTACTTAGCATTATTAACAGTTATCATTTCAACTGCATGCTTTCTTGAAAATAAGAATAGAGTCTGGAATAATAATCATATGGTTTATGAAATCAGAAAAACAAAACCAATAAAAATCAACCAACAACAAGATTTAATCACTGAATTAAATATTGAAGAACATAGGATACTTGCTACATTAAATAATTAATTATGACTAACAAAATATTAATATCACTTGCATCCATATTAGTTGTAATAACTTCAAAAGGACAAACTAAAAATACTTTATATCTAGAATCCTCAGGTGGTTTTGAATACAATATTTATAAAAATCCAAATTCATATAAGGTTGAAGATGAAAATATTGAAAGGTCAGAATTATTAATAAATGCACCATTTGCAGGATTTAGAATTGAAGATTGTTTTACACACCAATGGAAAAAGCAATCCTTAACCATATTAGGTAGTGCAACTGCCAGAATTTATAATAAACACGATTTTGCAAATAACATAAGCATATTTGGAGAAATAAAATATCAACGAGAAATTAGTAAAAAACTTAAACTTGATGCAAGTTATAATTACAAGCAACATTCCAGAAAAGAATTATACGAAATTGAAGGTCTCTATCGCTATCCAATAGCATATAAAGAACATAAACAAATTGTCGATTTTGATTACAGGCTTTCTAAAAATATTCACCTTAGATTGTTGTCTTCAATAAGATTTAGAAACTATAATGAAATTCCTGAGCATAGCAATACAAAATATAAAGAAATGCTTATTGGTTTACAATTAAAAAAACGATTTAGAATTAGCAAAGGAAATTATAACTACCTGTATATTAAAGGAAATTTCACAAATCGCAAATACAATAAAGAGAGTTACATTTTTGATGATGAGGATGAAACCATCAACGTTTCAAGCAAAGAAGTTAATTGGAATTATTTAAGAGGTGAATTATCCTACAAATTTAGACTTGTGGAAAATATAAAGATTAAACCAGGAGTTAAATATGAATATCGTAATGACAAAACCAACAACGTATATAAATACAATCAGGTTGCACCTTATATTAAAGCATATTTTAAGCTAAAAAAACACAAATTTAGTTTATCATGCGAAGAGCGTTTTAGATTCTACGAAAGTAATATAATAACAATTAATGGCAATAATAAAAAGTATCAATATGTATTTGGGAAATATGGAGTCGATTATTCATACAACTTTTCTGATAAATTTAAAATGTTTATTTCCGCTAATTCATATATAAAACAAACAAACAACTCAAATACAAACAAATTATCCAGACGATCATATAAATACTTTTTAGTTAAAATAGGAACTAAGCTAACTTTCTGATATTAAGCTTCGGAAACTATTTCTTGTTTTTAGGTCTCAATTTGACTTTTGCATTTCTATATATATCTACCTTTTACAATTTATTGAGACCTATTATAAGTATCAATAAAAATCATTGATTCATTCTATTTTAATACTTAAGTAATTTTGGAATTATCCGTATGTTGAATAATTATAACAACTGAAATAAAAATGAGTAGCGTATATAATTTTAAAGTGCTTCGACTTGAAATTAAATATCATTTTGTATTGTTAAGCATAGCAACAATGTTTTGGACTTTTTACTTTCTAGGTGGACTTACTTCAGCATATTACCAAAAGTGGTCATTCATTTCAACTCTTATTGTTGTGGACATTTTGCCATTTCTTATTCTGTTCCCTTTAGCAAAAATGATCTTAAAGCACTTAATAAAAGTAAATTATTTTAGAAATGGAATTCTGCTTGCTTTTTATGGTTCACTACCCCTATTTATATACGACTATATTTATATCGTTATGTATTTAAATAAAGATTTTCATTCTTTGATTTTGGACTATTAGTACCTTACCATATTTTATATTATTCCATGGCTTGTATTTCCTTTTATTGGAAAATATTATGAAACTAAATGAATATAGTAAACTTAATAATGTAATCTCACCATTTTAAATGAAGTAATTTTACAAGTCAATCGCAACATTTAAAAATCAACTTTGAGGTAAAATAACTATATCAATGATTATACTCTCTCCATTGCTTTTGTATATTTATCACATATTTCGAACTGTAATAAATTAATTTCAACAGTTGTAAAGCAATGAAGGTAATATTTCTGATTGGTTCAGTTCAGGCAATTTTCTTTTCAATTTTAGTCTTTAACAAAAGAGGAAAGAGTATTTCTGATAAAATTCTCGGATTTTGGCTTCTGGTCTTAGGAGTACAATTAATATTTCCATACTTGGTATATGGTAAAGATTATGAAGAATATATTCATTTTGCAGCGTTAGATGTTCCTCTAATTCCTTTACATGCCTCTCTCTTATTTATTTACACAAAATCATTAATCTCTAAAGAAGATAAATTCCAATTAAAATGGCTATGGCATCTTATCGCTTTTTTTGCAGCAATGCTTGTAATGATTCCTTATGTTTCTTATAGTAATGAGGATAAAATCCTTTTATATGAGAATAAAATGCAACTACCTAAACATTTAAGTCTTCTGATATTCCTTCTTCCTGCAATTATTATTTTTTATATATCCAAAACCCTTCTTCTGATTAAAAATCATCGTGAAAATATTCATCATGTATTCTCTTATAACGAAAAAATTGATCTTGCATGGCTCCGAAACCTTATTATATCGATGTTTATAATTGCCTTAACAATTGTTATTGTTGGTATTACTATATATTTTAATGGCGTTACTCTGGTACAAGGTGATTTGATATTATACGTTTTAATGGTTGTTTTTGTATATGCAATAGGATATTGGGGATATAAACAAGGAAGAATTTTTTCTTATCAACCAGAGAAAAGTAATAAATCAGATATCTCAAAAAGGAAATCAAAAGAGACTACCACTACTCTACATAAAGCATTTAGTAGTGAAGAAAGATCCTTTATTGAAAAAATGGAGAAACATATGGCTGCAAATATGCCATACATTAATAACGAATTAACTTTATACGACTTGGCTACTGCTCTTGATGTTTCAACTTCGTATTTATCATTAATACTTAACTCTTGTTTAAAAGTAAATTTTTATCAGTATGTAAATAAGTATCGAGTTAATGAAGTCCAAAAAAGAATAAAACAAAACGACACAGAAAAATTCACCTTGCTAACTATTGCTTTCGAAAGCGGATTTAACTCAAAAGCATCATTTAACCGGATTTTTAAAAATACTACAGGAATGACTCCTTCACAATATCAAAAATCAGCAGAAACTAAATAAATATCCTCATATAGAATATCATAATCCACTTCTCATTAAGTCTCGAACCTCTAAGTCTATTTTCTTCATTTACTTTATCTTATAATTTACTAAGACCTCATTTTAGTCTCAACAAACTCATTGGGGCGTATCCTCTTTTCATTTCAAATACTTTTGATTCGGAATCAATACTCAAACTAATTTGATTGCTGAATTTCCAATATGCACTCTAAAAAATTATACACTTTATGAAATTAAGGTTGAAACTGAATTTAAACTTTTAAACCTGTAAAAAATGAAAGAACGAATTTTAAATCAATTAGCCCTATTGGCAGAAAGAAAACCTCGCACTATGTTTATTGTCGCTATTATTATAACATTAGTGTGTGGCGGATTGGCTGGTAAGCTGGAATTAAAAATGAACTTTAAAGATTTAATGCCTCAGTTTGATCCAACTGTAAAAGAATACGATAACATAGTAGAAAACTACAACGCTGCGTCTAACATAATTATTGGAGCCCAAGGTAAAGAAGAAGAACTAAAAAAGTTCACTGAAGAGCTAGCACCTAAAATAAAGAACCTTAAAGGATATGTGAATAGGGTTGATTACAAACTCAATAAAGAGTTCTTTAAGAAACATGCTCTAATGTTAACCAAAGAAACCGACCTAAAGAATAGCAAACAAATGTATGAAGACATTTCTCTTCTTCCCTTGATTATTGCTATTAATAACAACTTTGAAAAAACATATATAACAAAAGGTGAAAATAGCATCTCTACTAAAGAAAAAGAAAATAAAGCCATTGCAAGTCTGAATGGAGTTGCTCAATGGATTAAAACAATAGACACTTACGTAAAACATGGAGATGTTGTTGATGATTTTGTTGTACAAAACGGTGTTGAAAAACTACTTATTGGTGAAGAATACATGCTTTCGCAAAATAAGAACATGATTCTTTTATTTGTTAAACCCACTTTTCCATCGAGTGATTTGGAAAAATCTACTTACCTAATTCACACACTGGAAGATATTATAAGTGAAACTAAAAGTCATTATAGAAGCATAAAGTTTGCGGGAACAGCCGGAACAATGGCTCTGGTTGTTCAAGAAACCGATTCTGCTTCAAGTGATATGATGTATACGTCTCTTATCTCATTTGTGCTTATAATTGCTTTGTTTATAATTTCATTTAGAATGTGGTCTGCTCCAATTTTAGCTGGTATTAGCTTGATAATGGGTGTGATGTGGACTGCCGGATTTGCCGCTATAACCGTGGGAAGTCTAAATATGATGACTTCAATGTTTGCCGTTATATTAATAGGACTTGGAATTGATTTTAATATACATGTTATATCTGCTTATAACGAAAACAGAGCTAATGGAGAAACTATTAAAGAATCAATAAAACTGGCATTCTTAAAATCGGGTAGCGGTATTCTTATTGGCGCTGTTACAACAGCGTTAGCATTTTTAACCATGCTCATTTCAAGCAATGTGGGAATGAAAGAGTTTGCTCTTATTGCAGGATTTGGTGTCTTGTTTACAATGTTAGCTTCTATGTTTGTTTTACCTTCCATGCTGATTATCAGAGATAAAATAAAAGTAAAAAAAGCAGAAAAAATCAAACAAAAGCTAATCAACCATAACAATACTAATCAAATCCTCCAAAACAAACTGGAAGATAAAGCAGGTAAGTTACTATCTACTAAAACAATCAGATTTGAGTTTATGGGACAATTAGCTAACAATATTTCTCATAAACCAATTTTATATCTATCCATTGTACTAACTCTAACAGTATTATTAATTTATTCAGCAACTAAAATCACATTCAATTATGATTACCTAAGCCTTGAACCAGAAGGATTATCATCAATTGCAGTTCAGGACAGTATGATTAAGCATTTCGATGCAACATCTGATATGGTTATGGTTACTTCTCCTTCCGTTGAACATGCAAGAAAGATTGCCAACAAAGCTAAAAAACTTAAGAAATCAGGGATAGTACAAAGTATTTCAGAATATATCCCATCTAACAAAGAGTATGAGAAACGACTGCCATATATCAAGGAAATAAAGCAATCTTTGGAAGCTTATTCCTATAAGCCATCTGTATCTCAAAAGAATATTGAATTACTAATTGATGAACTATACAGACTAGAAGATAACATTATTGAATTAGGGCAATTAGCCTTTATGGGAGGACAAGACAAATTAGACCAAAAAGTTAAAGATATAGTTGGAAACCTTGATGTTACTCCTGATAAAAGAGTATGTTTAATAAAAGATCTGGTTAAATCTATTAGTATAAACTATAATATTAGTGTTGAGAATATCAATTTATTCGAACAAGCTTATGTTCCTCTTTTTCACAAAATGGCAATGGGTATGACTTCTGTTGAGAAGCTCAACTCTAACAATTTACCTGAAGATATTTATGATCAATTTGCAAGTAAAAATGGAAAAAACTTTCTTGTAACAATATACCCTAAAGAGCAAGCCTGGAATTTTGAGTTTCTTTCGATTTTCTCAAAACAAATGCATTCTATTGATAATAGGGTAACCGGAATGCCCCTGGTATTTTATATTCTTATAAAGTACATAGGTAAAGATGGATCCATTGCCGCAATTCTAACACTTATTGTTGTATCTCTTTTATTAGCGTTGGATTTCAAAAATCTTAAGCTTGTGGTATTAACCATGATTCCTCTATTCTTTGGAACACTATGGATGATTGGTATCATGCAATTATCCGGAATGCAACTCAACATTATTAACGTTATGGCAGTTCCTCTAATACTAGGCATTGGTATCGATGATGGAGTCCATATTATTCACCGTTACAAACAAGAAGGAATAAATAATCTGTCTGTAGTTTTTTCTAGTACAGGAAAAGCTGTACTTATTACATCTCTTACAACATTTCTTGCATTTGGGTCTCTCGGATTTGCTACAGCAAAAGGTTTAGCAAGCCTTGGTATTACTTTAGGCATTGGAATAATTACATGCTATATCAACACAGTTGTTGTACTTCCGGCATTAATTGGATTACTAGACAAAAAGGATAGAGTTAGGTAAAACTCTAAACAATTTCAACAATCTGAATTACAACAAAATCAAAAAAAATTAAACACATGAAAACGCTTATGTCAATTATATTATCAGCAATAATATTAGGTTCAAATATTACTGCACAGGAATTAACCGTTAAAGAAATTATTGATAAAATAGATAAAAACGAAAGACTACAATCAAGTGTAGGTAAATCGAAACAAATAATAACCACTTCAAGCGGTAAAATAAGAACACTTGAAATGATTTCATATTCAAAAGATAATAATGATAAACAACTAACAGAATACACTTCTCCTTCCAGAGTCGCCGGAGATAAAATTCTAATGCTTGAAGACGGTAACGAAATATGGTTTTATACACCCAAAACAGATAGAGTACGACATTTAGCCAGTCATGCTAAAAAACAGAAAGTACAAGGTAGCGACTTCTCCTACGAAGACATGTGTGGATGGGAATACCACAAGGATTTTACTTACAAACTTTTAGGTAGCGAAAAAATTGATGGAAATATAACTTATAAACTTGAGTTAATACCAACAAAAACAGGACCTCATTATTCAAAAATGATTGTTTGGGCACATACTTCCAAATTTGCAATTCTACAAGCCGATTACTACAAAGATGGAGATTTATTAAAACGCTTGATAACTTCTGACATAACCAAGTTTGGGGATCATTGGATTGCAAAAAAAATGAAAATGCAAAATCTCCAAGATGGTGGAGAAACAGTAATTGAAACAATTAGCTTGGATGTTAACACACAAGTAGACAATAAATTATTTAATACCAATTACTTAAAAAGAAACTAAAACCATGCAATTCCGAAGAAATTTTTTCCACAACTTAATTATTAACTGGATCATCATTTTGGCCAACACTATTGCGTGTTTGGCTGTCTTGAAAAATTCTGTATGGTTGACTCTATTTTTTTTAGTAATTATAGCTGTGTGTTTGCTTACAATCGTTAAGGTATATTGTACAAAATGCCCTGCAAAAAAAACAGCTTGTGCTCATGTATTACCTGGTAAACTAACAGGATTGTTTCACCCTAAAGCTCCTGGAAAATACACTTCAAGTGAAATAACAATACTAATTATTTCAGTTCTCATACTTTTTGCATTTCCTCAATACTGGTTATGGCAAAATAAATTTCTGTTCGGATTATACTGGTTTTTAAATATTTCCTCACTTATAGGTATTAAACTTATTATGTGTAAAAGGTGTAGTAATGTTTATTGTTCCAATTGCGCTAATCGTTTATTGAAAAGTTAGATTAATCAGGAGGTATTAGAAATGAAAATTAAATATTTATTGGCAATAGTTCTGCTATTTAGCATTCGTATATATTCTCAGCTCCCTAAAATTGAAAACCAATCCTTAAAGCTATCTGGTTATTTCGAAAATCGTTTTTTCCCTCAAGAATTGAATAATGAGGTTATGTTGCAAGATTATAATAAACTAAGGTTGAACCTGGCATCTGAATTTTCAGAAAAAATAACCTTTAATACGAATGTAAACTATATCACATATCATGGCACCACAGAATTTAATTCGTTTGACTTTATCCCTAAAAATATTGTAGATGATTATATCAATGTAGTTGGCACTAGTTCTGAAATATTGAGACCAATGTATGCATTCAATTATGAAGATAATATTTTTCTTGACAATGCCTATATATCAATTTACACCAATCTTCTTAATGTAAGAATAGGAAAACAACAACTTTCTTGGGGAACTGGTTATGCCTGGAATCCAACTGATATATTCAATACTAAGGATTTGCTTGATCCAACCTACGAGAAGGTTGGGGTAAATGCTTTTAAAATCGAAGTTCCTTTTCTAAACAATGGAATGCTTACGGGCATTCTTTCAATTAAAGATAATTGGGAAAATACAACCAAAGCCATTAAAGCAAAATACTACGTGGCTGGATTTGATTTATCAGCAATTTACGCCGAAGAAGAACAATCTAAAATAGATTATTACACATTTAACCAAACCATGAAAAAGAGAAGCATGTTTGGAGGAGATATTTCTGGTAGTATTGCCGGATTAGGTATATGGGCTGAAGCTGCTTACAACAAAATGGAAAACAGAAAAAACTACGGTCAATACCTTGCTGGGGCTGATTATACTTTTATGAACGGACTTTATTTCATGTTGGAATATTATAAAAACGAGTTGGGTAAATCATCCGAAAATGAGTATGATTTCAATCACTGGATGATTCTTCTTGGTCCTCATGTTGAGAATCTTGGTAAAGACTATATTTATTTTGGACAATTATACCCTATAGGTGAACTAGTTAATTGGTCTAATTACCTTATGGTAAATCTTAACGACGGAAGTGGAATGGTTTTTCCTTGGGTAGATTTCAGCATAACAGATAATACTGAAGTTATATTAGTTGGATATCTACCTTTTGGAAAAAGTAGAACTGAATATGGTGATTTTGGTAAAGGAGGTTTTGTCCGAATTAGAATGTATTTTTAAAAAAGTAATTAAAATACAGTTTATGCCCTGAGTATTGCTTCTACAAAATCTTCAACTTTCCAGTTGTCTGCATCTGCAATAAGTTGCGCTTGTTTGTAAAAGTCTTCTCTTTCAGATAATTTGGAGGCAATAAAGTTCAATAATTCTTCACCATCTTTCCCCTCAATTAATGGACGTTGCGATTTTGAAGTCTGTAAACGATTATATATAACCTGAGGAGTTAGTTGTAAATAAATAGTTAATCCAGTGTTATTCATCACATCCATGTTATTAAAAAAGCAAGGAGTACCTCCTCCTGCTCCAATAATAACTTTTTCAAATAAACTTATTTCCTGCAAACATGAAGCCTCGATTTTTCTAAATCCTTCTTCACCCTTTTCTTCAAATATTTGAGGAATAGTTTTATGATATTTATTTTCGATAAAGTGGTCTAAATCAACAAACGTCCAGCCATCCATAGCATTTTCCAGCCAACGCCCAAGAGTTGATTTACCACTCCCCATAAAACCTATCAGATATACTCTTTTAACTATTTTATTTAAATCTTTCATTCAATAAATAATAAATTGCGTTACATTCTTAACGCTATCTAGTTAACTCTCATTATATGATTAATGAGCTATATTGAATATAAATTAAAATAATGACATTTGATCCTTATCTTCTTCTTTTTCTTCACTATTATTTTCCTCTGGTTCTTCAGGTTCCTCTTTTTTAATTAGAGGTTCCAACTCATTAACCTTTGAAACTTGATAGGTTGTTAATCTTTTTCCTCTGGCTTTAAAACTTTTAACTCCAATAAACTCATCAACCTCCACAATCATTTTATCTCTATCTTTATCCTCACCTCCAAATTTCACTTCGAGACGTGGATAATCAACAGTAGTAACACGTACAAGGTACGATTTAGTATTATCACCAATAAAACTTTGTGTTTTGTTAGAAGGTTCAAGTTGGAATCGCTTCAGGTAGTAATAATCCTGGTCAGCGTCAAAATACACCACTGACCAAACTTTATCAGTTCTATATTTCTCTATTAAAAGAATATTATCATCGTAATGATTGCTTAAATCAAAATTGGTGTGATAAAACTGGCCATCTTTAGTGATTACCAAAATTAAATCTTCAGCATGAAATTCACCAAGATAATCCCCCCTATTGTCCGAATTCAAGCGCAATACATCTTTATCAAACCATATTTTTCTACCTCCCAATGTAGATACACCTTTTTTGCGTAAAGCTACTTTTTGCACCTCATATTTAGTAAGAATATTTCCCATAGCACCCCGACCCTTTATTGCCAATTCCGCCATATCGTAATCAAAAACAAGGTTACGTATTCGAGCTTTAGGTTTTAGAATAATCTTCAACACCTCTGCTTCTCCATTTGGATTAGCACTAAAATAAGTTATTGCTGATCCTTTTGTACCTTTAGTTACATCATATTCTTTATCCCGTGTAATTCCAGTAACTGCAAATCTTTTAACATAAGTAGCACCTTCCTTACCATCTCTATAAACCACATTATAAATAGTACGGGTATCCGATTTTTTAAACACAGCCAGATGGATTACACCCTTGCCAATAAATGCCTTATCTGATACTTTAGTAATCAAGTAACGACCATCTTTATAAAAAATAATTATGTCGTCTATATCTGAGCAATCACAAACAAACTCATCCCGTTTTAATGAAGTCCCTATAAAACCTTCGCTGCGATTTATATAGAGTTTCTCATTTTTTACTACAACTTTACTGGCTTCAATGTTTTCAAAACTACGAATTTCAGTTTGGCGAGGATGATTTTTACCATAAGTCTTTTTTATGTGCTTGAAATAATTGATTGAGTAAGGAATAATATTTTCTAAATTATAGACAATTTGTTCCATCTCCTCTTCAAGTGAGGCAATATATTCATCGGCCTTTTTAGCATCAAATCTCGAAATCCGTTTAATTTTAATTTCTGTCAGTTTAATGATATCATCCCTTGTAACCTCACGTCGTAATAATTTTTTAAACGGTTCCAAACCATGATCAATAGTTTGAATGATGGCTTCATAAGTCTCACAATCTTCAATCTTCTGATAAATTTTGTTTTCGATAAAAATGCGCTCTAACGAAGCAAAATGCCATGCATCTTCTAATTCTCCTTTTCTAATCTCTAGTTCACGAGTTAAAAGGTGAACTGTATGATCTGCATTTCTACGCAAAATCTCAGAAACTCCCATAAACTTAGGAGTATTATTCTCAATTAAACATGAGTTAGGAGAAATGGAAACTTCACAATCTGAAAAAGCATAAAGAGCATCAATTGTTTTATCTGTTGAAACACCAGCAGGTAGATGAATAAGAATTTCTACCTTTTCGGCAGTGTTATCGTCAATCTTTTTAATTTTAATCTTACCCTTATCATTAGCCTTAATAATAGACTCAATTAAAGAGGTTGTATTTTTTCCATAAGGAATATCTGTAATATTTAATGTGCGATTATCTTCTTTGGTAATTTTCGCACGCACTCTTATAGCTCCACCTCTTAATCCATCATTGTAACGAGCTACATCAACCATCCCTCCTGTTGGAAAATCAGGGTAAAGTTCAAATTCTTTATTCTCTAAATGACAAATACATGCATCAATTAGCTCATTAAAATTGTGAGGTAATATTTTAGATGCTAATCCTACAGCAATACCTTCAACTCCTTGAGCTAACAATAATGGAAACTTAACCGGAAGTGTAATGGGTTCTTTATTACGTCCATCATAACTCATCTTCCAATGAGTTGTTTTAGGATTAAATACAACTTCCTGAGCAAATTTTGTTAAACGAGCCTCAATATAACGCGGAGCTGCAGCACCATCTCCAGTAGCAACATTCCCCCAGTTTCCTTGGGTGTCAATCAAAAGGCTTTTTTGTCCCAATTGTACCAATGCATCCCCAATAGATGCATCCCCATGCGGGTGAAACTGCATGGTAAAACCAATTATATTAGCTACTTTATTATACCTGCCATCGTCCATCCGTCGCATTGCATGCAATATCCTTCGCTGCACAGGTTTTAAACCATCATTAAGGTGAGGAACAGCACGTTCAAGAATTACATATGATGCATAATCCAGAAACCAGCTTTTATACATCCCTCCTAAATGCGAAATTCGCGTTTCCCCTGACGCATTTTCCACATTATTATTGTTTTCAGAATTGGACTCTTCGTGTTTAGGCTCTAGCTCTTCTTCATTCTGTGTGTTCATTTCGTCGCTCATTCTACAGGTGCTTTGTTTTTTAGGAATTATGCAGGATCTTCTTCTACAACAAGGTTCTCAATAATAAAATTTTGACGGTCGGGTGTATTTTTACCCATATAAAAAGTAAGTAAATCTTTTACGGCATCTTCTTTTTTCATTCTCACCGGTTCAAGTCGTACATCTTTACCAATAAAATGCTTAAACTCATCAGGACTAATCTCCCCAAGTCCCTTAAATCGAGTAATTTCTGGATTGGCACCCAATTTTTTAATAGCCTTTTGCTTTTCTTCATCCGAATAACAATAGAAAGTTTTCTTTTTATTACGAACTCTGAATAATGGTGTTTGTAAAATATATAAATGACCGTTTTTAACTAATTCCGGAAAAAATTGCAAAAAGAAAGTAATTAATAACAACCTAATATGCATACCATCAACATCGGCATCCGTGGCTATAATTACATGGTTATATCGCAATGTTTCTAAACCTTCTTCAATATTAAGAGCTGCTTGTAATAAATTAAACTCTTCGTTCTCGTATACAACTTTACGGGTTAAACCATAAGAGTTTAATGGCTTTCCTTTTAAACTAAATACAGCTTGCGTGTTCACATTACGAGCTTTGGTAATTGATCCACTCGCTGAGTCTCCCTCCGTTATAAAAATGCAGGAATTTGGAGCCTCTTCTTTATTACTATTATAGTGAACCCTGCAGTCACGAAGCTTTTTGTTATGAAGACTTACTTTTTTAGCTCTTTCCTTAGCTAATTTTTGAATACCTGAAATTGCTTTTCTTTCTTTCTCTGATTCCAGAATTTTTTTCATCAAAAGCTCTGCGGTCTCTGTATTTCTATGTAAATAGTTATCAAGCTCTTTTTTAATAAAGTCAACTACATAGTTTCTAACAGAAGTACCATTGGGTACCATATCCTTTGATCCTAATTTCGTTTTAGTTTGTGATTCAAAAACAGGTTCTTCAATTTTTATACTAATAGCAGCAATAATACCAGTTCTGATATCCGAAACATCAAAATTTTTATTATAGTACTCACGTACTGTTTTTACAAGAGCTTCTCTAAATGCAACTAAATGTGTTCCCCCTTGTGTGGTATGCTGTCCGTTTACAAAAGTATAATATTCCTCTCCGTATTGATTACCATGGGTTAATGCCACTTCAAAATCATCAGTACTTAAGTGGACTAATGGGTAAATACCAGGGGACGTCATGTTATCATTAAGTAAGTCTAATAAACCATTTTTCGATTTATAAACTGTACCATTAAAATTAATGGCTAAACCTGCATTAAGATATGTGTAATTTTTTAACAGAGGCTCAATATATTCTGTTCTAAAGGCATATTTCTCAAAGATGTTTGTATCAGGGGTAAATGTTACATAAGTCCCATTTTCTTCTGATGTAGATTCTACATCATATTCTTTAACGATATTTCCTTTAGAAAACTCTACTTTTTTGCATTCTCCATCACGAAATGCAGTCACAGAAAAACCGATTGATAAAGCATTTACTGCTTTTATACCTACTCCGTTCAATCCTACTGATTTCTTAAAAACTTTTGAGTCATATTTTGCCCCTGTATTCATTTTAGAGGCAACATCAATTACTTTCCCTAATGGAATTCCCCTACCATAGTCGCGAATGGAAACGGCACCTTCTTGTACAGTAACATCTATTTTTTTACCAAATCCCATCATGTACTCATCAATGGAATTATCCATTACCTCTTTTAAGAGGACATAAATTCCATCATCAGGATAAGAACCATCTCCAAGCTTACCTATGTACATACCCGGTCTTTTCCGAATATGTTCTTTCCAATCTAACGTTCTAATGGCGTCTTCTGAATACTGTTGCTGCGACATTATAATTATAATTTAAATTACTTTTTGTATTAAATAATCTAATACATATCCCTTCTTTCAAAAAAATCTCTCAAATATAATAAAAGAGGATTTTCTATGGTAATTCTTTTATCAACAGATAATGTACTAAGTTTATTATAGAGATAGGATATTATTGATTTTCCAGTGGTTGATAATAAAAACGGACTTATCAATATAAGTCCGTTTAGTGCAAATTTCGTGAACCGATAACTATTTTAAAATTAACGGTAAAAATACTCTCCACATGATAAAAACTTGATCAATTGGAGATTGAGTAACAACACGGTAAAAAAAAACAAAAAAATCCTTAAAACATAGTGTTTTAGCTATTTTTTCAGGTGCAGAATTAATTTTGTATATATTAGATAATAAATTTATGTTAAGATAATTCCCATTTGCTTCATCAAAAAGGTTGCATTATGGTTTTGAGTTACTCCAAAATGCAATTTGTAATCAAACTTAAGAGTATTTCCTACATTTTCAACTTCGAAACAACGATTAATTATTTTGCCACCAGTTTCATTTTCTAAAACACCCAATTCCAGATCGTGAGTAGCAATCATACCATAAGCATTAAGAGACAACAGATGCTTAATTAATTCCATTGAGCCGTAGGTTTTATCTTTAGAATTAGTCCCTTTTAGAATTTCATCTAGAATTATAAATATATCATTACCCTTTTTTAATTGCTCTATTATATATTTTAATCGTTTAAGTTCTGCATAAAAATAAGATTCATGCTTCATTAAAGAGTCTGTAGTTCGCATATTGGTTATTAGCGACATAGGCTTAAAAATCATTTGTTTTGCACATACTGCCATTCCACATCTGGCAAGTATTAAATTTAAACCCACAGTACGTAAAAAAGTACTTTTCCCTGACATGTTAGCACCTGTTATCAAAGAAAAAATAGAATCCTTAAAATCATAACTATTACAAATTCGCTCACTTCTGTTTATTAAAGGGTGCCCTAAATCTTTAGCATCTAGAATAACATTATTGCTTAGTGTTGGAAACACAAAATCAGGATGATTATAAACAAAGCCTGCCATACTGCAAAGTGCATCTATTTCGTGAACCACATCTAACCAAGTATTTATCTCTTTTCCGTAAGCCTGAAACCAATCCTCGATTTTTTTTACACACGCATAATCCCAAAGAAAAATACCATTTAGAATAACTCCTGCAAGCATTCCGTTTCTTTGGTCGAATTGCCCCATATGTTTACTTAACTTGTTAATTAACACATGAACATTCTTTGAATCCACATTTAGTTTTTTCTGAAGTCCATCTAGTTTAGCAGAAATAAACTTTTCTTGATTAATTGTATCAATTAATACTGCATATTTTTGCAATATACCTGATAAAGAAGAAAACTGGTTATTAATTCTGTTCAGCAATTTTAAGTTCGCTCCAATAAAAGAAAGATTAAAAAAAAATATAAGCGATGGAATACTTGCTGAAAGACCAAAAAAAGATAATACTAATGTAACAAAAAACAACAAAGGCATTATTTTGATTGACCATTGAAATGCTAAACTTTTACTTTTTATGAATGGTTTATATTTACTAAACGCCTTAATCTTTTTAAGATCCTCTTCCGTTTCTTGCAACAATTTACCTTTAGCAAAAAATAGCTGTCTAAAATCTAATATTTGCGAAAGTTCTTTTAGTGCCTCTTGTTCTCTTAAAATATCATTATGATCTAATAATGGTGATTGGATTTTATCTTTAAGAAAAATTGAACCATCCAGAGTTGAAGTTCTATTGATGTATTGAAAAAAAGATCCTTTACCAAACAAATCTAGATCATGCGAATAATTATGTTGTGGATCAATATATTCTTTACCAGAATCAAAACAACTCCAATCACCTTCATGCGCTTTTTTCTCGTTAATATTTAAAGATAATAATGCTTGAAGTTCTGATTTTAATCTTTTATACTTATTGAATCGTTTAATTAATACTCCAAAACATATTGCAAAACCAATAAATAGAAAAATTGAAGCAATTATAGATGTAGTATAAATATAGAAAGGGACTGTAAAAAGTAGTATAAAAATGAATACCCTTACCCAACCAGTTTGAGTAATTTTTCTAGAAATGATACCAATATCATTCTCAACACCTTGTGCCTTCTTTATGTATTGTTTAATTAAATCATCATATCCTTGTTCGAATCTTGCAGTGCTTTCCATATACAATCCTTAAGTTCAGTAATGCCTAAATTGGCCACCGAAGATATAAAAGTATAGGGAATATCAGGGAGATCACCTTTGATTTCTTCTATTAGTTCTTCATCCAATAAGTCGCTTTTTGATATAGCTAATAACCTTTGTTTATCTAATAATTCTGGATTATAACATTTAAGTTCGTTTAATAATATTTCATACTCCTTCTTAATATTGTCAGCATCCGAAGGCACCAAAAATAAAAGGATAGAATTACGTTCAATATGTCTTAAAAATCTCAATCCAAGTCCCTTTCCTTCACTTGCTCCTTCAATTATTCCTGGTATATCAGCCATAATAAACGACTTATAATCACGATATTTTACAATTCCTAAATTAGGAACAAGGGTAGTAAATGGGTAATCCGCAATTTCGGGCTTAGCAGCTGACACAACTGATAGCAATGTTGATTTACCTGCATTCGGAAATCCTACCAAGCCAACATCTGCTAATACCTTAAGTTCTAAAACTACTGCAATCTCAATACAATCTTGTCCCGGCTGAGCATATCGAGGAGTTTGATTCGTAGAGGTTTTAAAATGCATGTTACCTCTTCCACCCAGCCCTCCTTTGGCGAGTATAACTTCCTGATGTTCTTCGGTTATCTCACAAACCACCTCTCCTGTTTCGGCATCTTTAGCAATGGTTCCGAGCGGAACATAAATAATTTTGTCTTCTCCTTGTGCTCCAAAACTACCCTGTCTTCCTCCGGCCATTCCATGACCAGCAAATACATGTCGCTGAAACTTAAGATGAAGCAAAGTCCAATGGTTACGACTGCCCTTAACAATAACATGTCCACCACGACCACCATCTCCACCATCTGGCCCCCCTTTGGGAATATATTTTTCTCTGCGCATATGAGTAGATCCTGAACCACCTTTCCCTGAACGACAGAATATTTTCACATAATCCACAAAATTGCTACTTGCCATAACCTTGCTAATTAAAATAATAAGCCACGGTAAGATATCACTTCCGTGGCTTAACAAATTTCAAATTAATATTTTATTTTACAGAGTCGATAGCCTCTGAGATTGTTCCAAAAATTTCATCAATAGATCCCACTCCATTAATTGACTTATATACCTTTTTCTTTTTATAGAAATCAATTACTGGTTTTGTTTGCTTCTCATAAACAGAGATTCTTTTTTCAATGGTTTCTAAATTATCATCAGAACGTCCTGATGTCTCACCTCTCTTAAGTAAACGCTCAACCAACTCCTCCTTAGGAACTTCTAAGTTAACCAAAACAGATACCTTGGTTTTGTATTCAGCCAACAGCTCTTCAAGTGCTTTTGCTTGCTCTTCTGTTCTTGGAAAACCATCAAAGATAACACCGTTTGTCTTTGATAAAGATTCAATTTTGTTGTCAATCATTCCAATGATAGTATCATCAGGAACTAATTCTCCCTTATCGATGAAACTTTTAGCAATTGTGCCTAATTGAGTATGTCCGCTAATCTCGGCTCTCAATAAATCTCCGGTAGAAATATGAGCTAAATTATACTTCTCTATAATCTTTTCACTTTGGGTTCCTTTACCCGACCCCGGAGGGCCAAAAATTACTACATTCAACATTTTAACTAAATTTTATTTATTCAACAACGGTGTATATATCAGGCAAATTTCTTCCGAAACCGTTATAATCTAAACCATATCCAACAATAAAATCATTCGGAATCTCAAGTCCGACATAATCAACTTCTATTTCTGTCTTGCACGATTCAGGCTTAAAAAGCATGCTGGCAATCTTAAGTTCTTTTGGAGCATAACCTAACAATTGCTTTTTTATTTTTTCAATGGTTATTCCAGTATCTATTATATCTTCTAATACTACAACTGTTCTCCCTTCAATATTTTCGCTTAATCCAATAAGTTCTTTAACTTTTCCTGTAGTACCGGTTCCTTCATATGAAGATAGCTTAACAAAACTTAATTCGCAATGAAAATTTAATTTCTTCATCAAATCAGCCGCAAACATAAAAGAACCATTTAAGATACAAATCAATAAGGGTTTCTCCTCAGCTAGATCCTTATTCATCTTAACGGCTATTTTCTCAATTGCCTCATCTATTTTTTTATAAGGAATAGACAGCTCAAACTCCCTGTCTAATAGCTTTATACGCTTCATTTAATGGCTAGTTTTATATTTTAATGGCGCAAAAATACAAAAAAATACCATGCAGGGGCTATTTTATTTTATAACTTATTAATTTTGCGCTAGTTTAAACTATTTATAATAAATATTCGATGCAAGCAGTAGTTAGTATTATTATGGGAAGCACATCTGATTTGCCTGTTATGGAAAAGGCAGCACAAGTGCTTAATGATTTGAAGATACCATTTGAGATTAATGCATTATCAGCTCACAGAACACCTGAAGCTGTAGAAAAATTTGCTAAAGAAGCAGAAGACAAAGGAATTAAAGTAATTATTGCTGCTGCAGGTATGGCTGCTCACCTTCCTGGCGTAATTGCTTCAATGACTAAATTACCTATAATTGGTGTACCAATAAAAGCATCTTTAGATGGATTGGATGCATTACTATCGATTGTTCAAATGCCTCCGGGAATACCTGTTGCAACAGTAGGAATCAATGGAGCTCAAAATGCAGGAATTCTTGCAGCACAAATGATTTCGCTAGCAGATAGAGAATTAGCTCAAAGAGTTGCAGGTTTTAAAGAAAATCTAAAAAACAAAATAGTAAAGGCTAATCAAGAACTTAGTGAAATTAAGTATGAATTTAAAACAAACTAGAAGTTAAGGTTTAGTTATTAAAATTTTTCTTGAGCTATATAATTTGCTCAGATAACATAAATAAGGTAACTTTTCATCCGAAAATTATAAAGTTACCTTATTTTATGCACCCTAAACAACTGTTGTTTTTATTAAGCTTTTTATTTGTTAATATTAGTTTAAATAGCCAATCCATTTTTTCAAACTCTCCGGTATCTCTCGGGCATGGCAATACAGGTGTTACCAGCTTTAATGCATGGAGCCCATTGCTAAATCCTGCTGGCATAGCTAAATTTGACAACATAGCTATTTCTGCAAGTTATCATTTACCATATTCCATAAGCGAACTAAGTTCAAAAAATGCAATAGGAACTATACCTTTTAAATTTGGAACAATTGGTGCATATGTAAATCAATATGGTTTTTCTTTATACCAAGAAAATAGAGCAGGAATTTCTTTTGCCCGAAGCATCACCTCTAAGTTTCACGCGTCATTTCAGTTAAACTACCAGAACAATCATTCAAATCAATCTGGCTCAGGAGGACAAATATTTTCCGGTGCAGGAATTATTTTTGAACCCCTTGAAACTTTACAAATGGGTATTTCAATATTAAACCCGGAAAAGTCGAAATTAACAATACTTGAAGAATCTTTTGATATCCCATCGGTATTTATCATAGGTTTTAACTGGTATGCTTCTAACGACTTTGACATTTCGTTGGAGATGGAAAAGCAAGATAAATTTGAGGCAATATATAAATTAGGATTAGAATATAGCATTATTAATAAGGTATGGATAAGAACCGGTGTTTACGGGAAACCATTAAATTATACATTTGGTTTAGGATTTAAAACATTAGGTTTTAATCTTGACGCCGGCATGGCATATCATGAAGCTTTAGGGGCAACTTCATGCTTTGGAATAACTTACGCATTTAACAAAAAGCAATGAAGAAAACAATTTTACTTTATTGCTCAATAATTATCTGTGCAAACTTATTTGCCCAAAAAACAGAACGTCCAGAGCAAATCATAGGGGATTTATTGGAATCGTTAAGCGAAAACGATATTGATATTAATAACCAATCTCAATTTTTTGATGATTTGCTCGATCTTTATGAGAATCCTATAAATCTAAATACTGCAAAGATTGAACAGCTTGAAAAGCTAATATTCTTGTCGGATTTTCAGATAATAAACACTATTGAATACATAAAAAAACTTGGGCCAATATATTCTAAATTCCAACTTCAAGGAGTAAATGGACTAAAAAGAGAAGATATTGAACGATTAATGCTCTTTACAAAATTAGAGTCAAGAGACAGTCCTGTTAAACATCGTAAATATTTGAATGGTCAATTACTAGTTCGTAACCAATTTGATATTGAGAATGCAAAAGGCTTTTTATCCGACACTTCTAAAACTGGATATTTAGGAAATAAACATCATCTTTATTCTAAATTCCAAGCTCAATATGGACAAAATATACATGCTGGCTTCGTATTAGACAAGGATGCAGGAGAAGAAACTTTTCCAATTGATTTTATTTCAGGTCATGTAATGTTTAAAGGCGACAAATTCTTAAAAACATTAATTATTGGAGATTATCATGCCAATTTTGGTCAAGGCCTTGCGATGTGGACAGGAACCAGCATGGGTAAAACCTCTGAAGCTTTAAACGTTCGAAAACGTAGTAAAGGATTTAGAAAGTACACTTCTGCAAATGAATATGCTTTTTTAAGAGGCGTTGCCACAACAGTAGAGGTAAAGAAAATAGAATTTTCGGTATTTGCTTCTCACAAAGAAAGGGATGCTGAAATCATCTACGATATTGATTCAACTTACAGCATTGCCACATCATTACCAGAATCTGGATATCACAGAACGACAAATGAAATTGATAAGCGAAACAATTTAGGTCAAACTACACTTGGAGCAAACATTGCTTATCGAATTAAAAATTTATCTGTGTCAGCTGGTGGATTTTACCAAAAAAGCGATGTTGATTCTATTGCTATCAAAGAACTTTATCAGTTTCCATCTCATGAAGAAACACACAATAAACAATATTGGTTCGGTTACGATTATGGTCTCAGCAAGCTACTTCTTTTTGGTGAAATTGCCTTTTCCGATAATGGTAATCCTGCATTTTTAAATGGTATACAATTTAAACCTACAAATAGTGTATCCATTGCTATGTTATATAGATGGTTCTCGAAGAACTATTTTTCTCCATGGATGAATGCATTTTCAGAAAGCTCTTCTCCTTCGGGTGAATCAGGATATTATCTTGGCATAAATGCATTTCCTGCTCCCAAAGTCAAACTATCAGGTTATATTGATATATTTAACAATAAATGGTTAAAATATGGTATTGATAAACCATCAACCGGTTATGATATCACCTTTCAAGCCGACTATAATTTCAACCGTAGTTTTAAAGTTTATTTTCGATATAAAGAAAAAGAGAAACTAAAAAATCAAAATATAGATCAAAGTCCTGACTATCGAGTTGTAGAACACAATACTAAAAAAGCACGCTTGCATACCGATAGTAAACTAAACGATAATTGGAAATTACAAATGCGAGTTGAAAAATCGTTTTATAAAGAAGAGAATCTCAATAGTACTGATGGAATGTTAGCCTTTGCAGGATTAAAATACTCCTCTAATAATCACAAATTTGCTTGTTGGTTAAGACATGTTGTTTTCGATACTGAAAATTACGAGACCAGATTGTATGCTTACGAAAATGACTTATTATATAACTTTTATACACCATCATTTCAAGGAGAAGGTTCCAGAACCTATTTTATGATACAATATCGACCTTTACATAAAATTAATGTCTGGCTTAAAGCAGGCCGTACAAATTATACCGACAGAGATGAAATAAGTTCTGGCTTACAAACAATAAAAGGCAACACCAGAACTAATATTAGAATGCAGATACAAATTAAATTTTAACCTGCATTCATTTTGTCTATCTAATGATGTTATGAAGATTTTAGTTTCCTACTTCTGATATAAACTTAACTCGTACTAACCTAATGTTTTCCTCAGAGTACTCATCTTCTCCCAACTCTTCAAGGGCACTTCCAATATCATCAGTTTCAGCATCCTCCTTAAAATAATAGAAAATATCATCTCGGTGATCTTCATCCATCACTTGGTCAATATAATAATCGATATTAACGCGTGTTCCTGAATAAACAATAGACTCTATTTCAGTAAGTAACTCATTCATATCCATACCTCTCGACTCTGCAATATCATTAAGAGGTATCATACGATCAATACTTTGAATAACAGCAATTTTATTTTTCGACTTGTTAGCAACCGACTTAACAACCATATCAACCGGACGCTCTATCTCATTGTCTTCAACGTGCTTTTTTATCAGTTGCACAAATTCTTTTCCAAACCTATTAGCCTTACCCGAACCTACGCCAGGTATATTCATTAATTCTTCTAATGTTACAGGATAATGAATAGCCATAGCTTCTAACGAAGGATCCTGAAAGATAACAAATGGTGGAAGGTTTTTCTTCTTAGATATCTCCTTCCTTAACTCTTTAAGCATATTAAAAAGCTGAGGATCAACAGCAGCAGTTCCTCCCACAGCTTGTTCTTCAGTATCATCAACATCAAACTCATGCTCCTGGGTAATCATAAACGACTTTGGGTTTTCTAAAAATGCTTTACCCGTATCGCTCACTTTTAATAAACCGTAGTTTTCAATTTCTTTAATTAAGAAACCAGCAACCAATAATTGACGAACAACAGCATTCCAATATTTGGCCTCTTTTTCTTTTCCTTTGCCAAACATAGGGTGTTCATTATGTTTATAAGATTTAATGGCTGAATTTGCATCTCCAACTAAAAAAGGTACAATATGGTCTGCTTTAAATCTTTCTTTCAGTTCCAATATTGTTTGTATCATTAGAACAATATTGTCTTTCCCTTCACTTTGTTCCTTAGGGTAACGACAGTTATCACAGCAATTTTCGCAATGATCTGAATTGTATTTCTCACCAAAATAATGCAACAAAATTTTTCTTCTGCAAATAGATGATTCAGCATAAGATACCGTTTCTAATAGAAGTTGTTTACCAATCTCCTGCTCAGCAATCGGTTTTCCTTGCATAAATTTCTCAAGCTTCTGAATATCCTTATAGCTATAGAAAGTAATACACTTTCCTTCTCCTCCATCACGCCCGGCACGACCAGTTTCCTGATAGTAACCTTCCAAACTTTTTGGTATATCATAGTGAATAACCAATCGCACATCTGGTTTATCAATACCCATACCGAACGCAATTGTAGCCACTATTACATCGGTTTCTTCCATCAAAAAGGCATCCTGATTTCCGGCTCGAGTTGCCGCATCCATACCTGCATGATAGGCTCTTGCTTTTATACCGTTTACTATAAGCGTCTCTGCCAATTCCTCAACTTTCTTTCTGCTCAAACAATAAATGATGGCCGACTTACCTATATTTTCTTTTAATATTTTTATTATTTGCTTTGTAGCATGTTTTTTAGAACGAATTTCGTAATATAAATTTGGACGATTAAATGATGATTTAAAAACCATCGAACCATCCATACCTAAACTCTTTTGAATATCGCTTTGTACCTTTGGAGTAGCAGTTGCAGTAAGTGCAATTAAAGGTTTAGAACCAATCTCTTCAATAATAGGCCTTATCCTTCTATACTCTGGTCTAAAATCGTGCCCCCATTCCGAAATACAGTGTGCCTCATCAACTGCATAAAATGAAATATCTACCTGTTTAAGGAAATCAATATTTTCTTCTTTTGTTAAGGATTCAGGAGCTACATATAATAATTTAGTCTTCCCACCTAAAATATCTTCTTTTACTTTACTTATTGCAGCTTTTGTTAATGAAGAATTTAAAAAGTGGGCTATGCCATCATCGTCACTAAATGTACGCATTGCATCCACTTGATTTTTCATCAAAGCAATTAACGGCGATATCACTATAGCTGTACCAGGTAAAATTAAAGCTGGAAGTTGATAACATAAGGATTTGCCTCCTCCGGTTGGCATTAGTACAAAAGTATCATTACCCTTTAGTACGTTTTCAATTACATCCTCTTGATTGCCCTTGAACTTATCAAATCCAAAATTTTTTTTTAGATGAGCTCCAAGATCTACCTTTTTTCCCATATCGAATATCATTATGCACTCACATCCGCTCTACGGAAACGAGGCAAAAAAGTTTCTAATTTTTCCAATTGATCACTGTAAACAAAAATACTTTTTCTTCGACAAAAATTAGCATTAAAATTGAAAATTTAACCTTATAATATATAAGATCACTTAAGATTTTCTGAATCCCTTATATTTACTATAATATTACTCAATGATTTAAGAATAATTAATCTTTATATCTATAATTGGCATTGTAAAATTACTATATTATATTCGCCATCATATTAAAGTATTTACATTTATCTTTATAATTATTTGTTTACACGATGGCTAAATCAGAAAATGAAAACATGACCTTTTTAGAACATCTCGAAGAATTAAGGTGGCATATAATTAGGTCAATTATATCTGTTTTTGCGATAGCTGTAATTGCATTTTTATATAAAGATATTTTGTTTGATGCAATAATTTTTGGACCTAGTGATCCTCACTTTTTCACCAACAGCTTACTAACAAAACTAGCGACCAAGCTTAATATGCCAGCATTAAGCATTAACCAACAAGTTATTAAGTTTCAGAATATTTTAATGGCTGGACAGTTTACAACTCACCTTAAAGTTTCTTTTATTTCGGGTTTAGTGATAGCCTTCCCATATATATTTTGGGAATTTTGGAGATTTATCAAACCGGCACTTTATCAACAGGAAATTAAACATAGTAGAGGAGCTATATTTTTCGCATCCATTCTTTTTTCTGTTGGAATATTGTTCGCATATTATATTATATGTCCTTTATCGGTTCATTTTTTAGCTACGTACCATGTAAGCGATAAAGTTGAAAACATTCTAAACTTGGGCTCTTATATCTCCACAATTACTTCTATAGTATTGGCTGGAGGTATTATTTTTGAGTTACCCATACTCATATATTTTTTATCAAAAGTAGGTTTGGTATCATCCAATACTCTTAAGAAATATCGCAGGCATTCAATTGTTGTTAGTTTATTACTTGCTGCAATTATTACCCCTCCTGATATTATAAGTCAGGTGTTAGTCTGCTTTCCGTTGATATTTCTATACGAAGGCGGCATATTAATTGCTAGAAATGTTGAACAAAACAAATTGAAACAAGAAGCATAAGTTGTAGTTTTGCAATATTAAAATTGAGTTATGTCAGAAGAAAAGTTAGTATTACATACCAAAAACCTTGTAAAGAAATATAAAAGTCGTACAGTTGTAAAAGGGGTATCCGTTAAAGTAGAACAAGGAGAAATAGTTGGACTTTTAGGTCCAAATGGAGCAGGAAAAACTACGACTTTTTATATGACTGTAGGCTTGGTAACACCAAATGAAGGCGATATTTATTTAAATGATACAATCATTACCAAAGAGCCTGTTTACAGAAGGGCTCAAAGAGGAATTGGTTATTTAGCACAGGAAGCTTCTGTTTTTCGTAAGTTGAGTATTGAAGATAATATTAAAGCCGTGCTGGAAATGACCAAGTTTACGAAAGAATACCAAAAGCAAAGGTTAGAAGAACTATTAGATGAATTTAGTTTAGGACATATCCGTAAAAGTTTAGGAATTCAACTATCGGGTGGAGAACGTAGAAGATGTGAAATTGCGCGGGCATTGGCAATTAATCCTAAATTCATTCTATTAGACGAACCATTTGCCGGTGTTGATCCTATTGCAGTGCAGGATATTCAAGAAATTGTTGCCAAACTTAAATATAAAAATATCGGGATATTAATTACCGACCATAATGTACACGAAACACTTTCTATAACAGATAGAGCTTACTTACTTTTTGAAGGTAATATATTAAAAGCAGGAACTGCCGAGGAACTTGCTGAGGATCCTGAAGTAAGAAGACTGTATTTAGGTAATGATTTTGAGTTGAAACGCCGTACTTTTGATATTGGATAAAATCTTAATTTAAGTTTAAATAAAAATAATTTTAAATTTTTTGCGATAAAATTTGCAGTTTCAATTAAAAAGAACTTATCTTTGCATCGCTAAAAAAATAACGCGGATGTGGCGTAATTGGTAGCCGCGCTAGACTTAGGATCTAGTGCCGAGAGGCGTGGGGGTTCGAGTCCCTTCATCCGCACCAAGTAAAAAACACAAAAACCGTCTCACTTACGATGTAAATCGGTAGTAAGACGGTTTTTTTAAATTTAATATATTGATTACGATCTCTTGTAGATCATACAAAAAGTTCACTAATAATATTTTAGCCGATGAACATCTCAAAAGAAAACATTGATGATTTAAATGCAGTATTAAAGCTTACTGTTGAGAAAGAAGATTACGAGAGCCGAGTTGATGAGGTATTAAAAGATTATCGTAAGAAAGCCAATATGCCAGGTTTCCGTCCAGGAAAAGTTCCTTTTGGAATGATTAAAAAGATGTACGGTAAACATGTGTTGGCCGAACAAGTGAACAAAATTGTTTCTGAAGAAATTTCTAAATATTTATCTGAAAGCAAATTAAATATTTTAGGAGAACCTCTACCAAGTGATAATCAGGAAACTATTGATTTTGAAACGCAAGAAAACTTCCAATTCAACTTTGACATTGCTATGTCTCCTGAGTTTGAAGTAAAATTATCAAAACGAGAAAAGCTTCCATATTATACTATCGAGGTAACTGACGAAATGCTGGAGCAACAAGTTAAGCAAGCAACCAGTCGTTTTGGTACATCTGAAAAAGTTGATGAGGCAACCGAAGAATCAATGATCAAAGGTGATTTTGCACAACTAGATCAAGATGGTAATGTGATTGAGGATGGAATTAAAACAGAAGACACTGTTTTATCTGCTACTTCAATTAAAAACGAAGATGCTAAAGCTAAGTTAAATGGAGTTAAAGTTGATGAAACTGTAGTATTAAATCCTAAAACTACATTCGAAGATGCTACCCAAGTATCATACATGCTGAAAGTATCTGCAGAAGAAGCAGAGCAAATTGATGGTGATTTTCAGTTTACAGTAAAAGAGATAACAAATTACATCTCTGCTGAATTAAATCAAGAGTTATTTGACCAGGTATTAGGAAAAGACGTTGCTAAAACCGAAGAGGAATTTACTGCAAAAATTAAAGAAGACCTGGAAAAAACTTTAGCATATGAAAGTGAATATAAATTCTCGTTAGATGCTAAAGAAAAGCTAATGAAGAAAATTGAAATTGCTTTACCCGAGGCATTCTTAAAAAGATGGATTTTAACAATAAATCACGATAAGGAAGAAATAACTCCAGAGTCTGTTGAGAATGATATGCCAAAGTATTTAGATGATTTAAGATGGCAGTTGATTAAGAACGAGATTCTTAAAACTAACGAAATAAAAGTAGAAGAAGCAGACGTCTTGGAGGTAGCTAAAAAATCGGCTAAAATGCAATTTATGCAATATGGCCTATCAAATATTCCTGAAGAGCATCTTGAAAACTATGCTAAAGACATGATGAAACAAGAAGATCAAATTAGAAACATGTCTGAAACTGCAGCGCAAGAAAAGGCTTTAGCATTTATTAAAGAGGCTGTTAAGGTGGAAGAAAAGGCTATTAGTAGAGATGAATTCAATAAGCTATTTGAAAATAAGTAGTAATTAGAAAAGATAATTTTTGTTGCATTTATTTATTTGCGACAAATAAATACCGATATGAAGAGGTAAGTTTTAAATCCAAATAAACTTTAAAACTTAGTTCTTTTGCATATCGGTATTATTTTTTTCTTAATTTAGCTTTTCAATATTTATTTTGATAAGAAAAGTATAATAATATGATAGATCCAAAAGATTTTCAGAAATATGCCACTAAACATGTTGGCATAAATAGTCTTGCATTAGATAAGTATACCTCTGTTACAAGTGGATACATTTCACCTACTATTATTGAGGAGCGTCAATTAAATGTTGCATCAATGGATGTTTTTTCGCGTTTAATGATGGATAGAATCATCTTTTTAGGATTACCTGTAGATGATACTGTTGCGAATATTATTCAAGCACAACTATTATATCTTGAATCTGCAGATCCTCAAAAAGATATATCCATTTATTTTAACTCTCCAGGAGGTTCTGTTTATGCAGGATTAGGTATTTATGATACCATGCAATATATATCTTCTGATGTTGCAACAATATGTACAGGTATGGCCGCATCAATGGCTGCTGTTTTGCTAACTGCGGGAACAAAAGGTAAACGTTCTGCCCTAAAACATTCTCGCGTAATGATCCACCAACCTATGGGTGGTGCTCAAGGACAAGCCTCTGATATTGAAATTACAGCAAGGGAGATACAAAAACTTAAAAAAGAATTATATACTATAATTGCTAACCATACTGGTAGTACATATAAAAAAGTAGAAAAAGATTCTGACCGTGATTATTGGATGACTTCAGAAGAAGCTAAAGATTACGGTATGATTGATGAAGTGTTAGTTAGAGAAAGTAAATAAAACTTAAAAGACTGTTTTTAAGTGCAGAATTAGGTCAAGTTTCCTTCTTCTGCACTGTTGTATATACATTTTCAAAGGGGAATTTATGGATAAGTGTTCATTTTGTGGCAGAGAGAGAAAAGATACCAACCTCTTAATTGCAGGGGTTTCAGGGCACATTTGCGATAGTTGTATTGAGCAAGCTCATGGTATTTTAGAGGAAGAATTTAAAAAGAAAGGTGGGTTTAATGTTGACGATATTACTTTGCTCAAACCTACTGAAATCAAGTTATTTTTAGATCAGTATATTATTGGTCAGGATGAGGCGAAAAAATACTTATCTGTAGCCGTTTATAATCATTATAAAAGACTTCAGCAACGCAATAGTACTGATGATATTGAAATAGAGAAGTCGAACATTATATTAGTTGGAGAAACAGGAACGGGTAAAACATTACTTGCTCGAACAATTGCTCGTATGTTGCATGTTCCGTTTACAATTGTTGATGCTACTGTGCTTACCGAGGCCGGCTATGTTGGAGAAGATATCGAAAGTATCTTAACCCGCTTACTACAAGCTGCTGACTATAATGTAGAAGCTGCTGAAAAAGGTATTGTTTTTATTGATGAAATAGATAAAATTGCACGTAAGGGCGACAACCCTAGCATTACGAGAGATGTTTCCGGAGAAGGAGTTCAGCAAGGTTTGTTAAAACTACTGGAAGGTTCTGTTGTTAATGTCCCACCACAAGGAGGACGTAAACACCCTGAACAAAAAATGATTCCTGTAGATACGAAAAACATATTATTTGTTTGCGGCGGAGCATTTGATGGAATAGAACGGAAAATTGCTCAGCGATTAAATACAAAAGTTGTTGGTTATAATGCAAGTAAAGCTAAAGATAAAGTTGACCAAAACAATTTATTACAATATGTTGCTCCACAAGACTTAAAGTCATTTGGATTAATTCCTGAAATAATTGGCCGCTTGCCTGTATTGACTTATTTAAATCCTTTAGATAGAGATATTTTGAGAAGGATTTTGCACGAGCCTAAAAATTCTATTATTAAGCAATACGAAAAACTTTTTGGTATTGACGGTATAACTTTAACATTTACCGATGAGGTATTAGATTATATTGTTGATAAAGCCGTAGAGTTCAAACTGGGTGCCAGAGGATTACGATCAATTTGTGAAACCATTATGATGGATCTAATGTTTGAAGCTCCCTCTAATGATGAAAAAGAGTTAGTTATTAGTATTGAATATGCTAAAGAAAAAATTGATAAAGAAAGCTTAGCTAGGCTAAAAGCAAGTTGATTTTTATTAAATATTAATTAGGCAACAGCCTATTTTCAACTAAACTTTATTCGTCACAAATAAAATAATTTTAATATTCTGAAAAATAATAAGATAATATTGTAGGGATTGTGAATTCATGTATTATCTTTGAGCTCGTATTTTTTAATTATAGTAATGAACAAAGGAACAGTAAAATTTTTCAATGAATCTAAAGGTTTTGGATTCATTAAAGAGGACAAAACAAATCAAGAGTACTTCGTACACGTATCAGGTTTAATTGACGAAATTCGTGAAAACGATGAAGTTGAATTTGAACTAAAAGAAGGACGAAAAGGAATGAACGCAGTAAACGTTAGAGTATTATAATATAACTTTAATGAAGAAATGAATAATGTAAATGCCTTATAGGCAACATTATTAAAGACTAAATTAAGCCGGGATGAATATCATTCCGGTTTTTTTTGTATAAAAACGTCAAGGATCGATAAACAAAACTGCTTACCTATCCTTGACTTTGAAAATGGTAAAAAAGAGTGAATTATATTAGAGTTATAGATTCAACCTAATCATGATTGAGACATTATAGTTTCTTTTTCCTTTATATCTTCTTTTATTCTTCCATCAAATAATCGAATAATTCTTTTTCCATATTTTGCAAATGATTCATTATGTGTAACCTGAATTATTGTGGTACCTTCTTCATTTAACTGCTGAAGCAATTCCATTATCATTTTTCCCTGATCTGAATGTAAATTCCCAGTGGGTTCATCAGCAAGTAAAAGTTTTGGCTTACCTGCTATTGCTCTTGCAATTCCTACCAATTGTTGTTGTCCACCGGAAAGTTGTTGTGGAAATAAATCTTTTTTAGCAACAATATTAAATCGATCTAATATATCAGCAACAATAGCTTTACGTTCTTTATTTTTAATCCCTTTATAAATCAAAGGAGTTTCGATGTTTTCGTAAACAGTCATCTCTTCAATTAAATGATAAGCCTGAAAAATAAAACCAATATAATTTCTATGGTAGTCAACCTTTCTTTTTTCTTTTAGGTTAGACATTGATTCTCCTAAAAACAAATACTCACCTTCGTTAGCCTCGTCTAATAAACCAATAATGTTTAGTAAAGTAGACTTACCTGCACCCGACGGTCCCATAATACTTACAAATTCTCCCTCTTCAATTTTTGTATTAATATCCTTTAAAACAAAAGTACGCTGCGTTTTGTGGTTAAAGTACCTGAATATTCCGTTTAGCTCTATCATAGTTATTAATTTTATTTTCAAATATAAAAACATATAGTGTACCAGCATACGTAAAATTAATTAAATGAGAGAAATAAGCTAATTAAGCACATTTAAAGTGTAAAATTATTTTACATTAATTGGTTAAATTTTATACACTTGTGCATGTATTATATCTTCTAAATATGATATATTCATACCCTTAAAAAAATATGCAACTAATATTAGATCCCAAAGGGGGAATGGCAGGAGATATGTTTGCAGCAGTTCTGATATCTGCAGGAGCAAGCAAAAATAAAATGCTCCATGCCCTTAATACTGCCGCTAATAAAATAGGTAAATCTACTGTTTCTGCCAAAGAAACACATGACGGCTCAACAAGGCTAAATATAAACATACAGCATAACCATGGTCATTTAGCCGCTTCTAAAGCCAGAAAACTAATTACTGAATTATGCATTGAATTGAGTATTGAAGGAATCTACAAAGAATTTGCAATTGACGTACTTGAAATTCTAATTGACGCTGAAAAGCAAGCTCACTCCGAAAATACATTTTTAACAGATCATCATCATAGTCATCATCATGAGGAGCATGGTCACCACCATCACCAAGAAGAAGATGCATGGTTACATGAAGCTCAAGATATTATTATTGATGTAATAGGTGGAGCTATGGGACTCCAATTATTAGAAGCACCAACACAAGCCTATATTAAATCACCTGTTTCATTAGGAGGAGGTAAAATTAAATTCTCACATGGAGAAATGAATGCTCCTGCTCCTGCAACAAAAATTATCATTGATAAATATAAAATTAATAACCAGATGGGTCCTATAGATGTTGAACTCTGTACACCAACAGGGTCTGCAATATTAGCTGCACTAGGATGTAAACCAACTGAAGATACTACGATAGAAAACTATACTATGCGAGGAAATTCAAGGGGAAGTAAAGATTTAGATATTCCTCCTCTAACGATTTACTTGATTCAATAAAAAACAAAAGCCGCCTTATATTTGGCGGCTTATATTTTAAACATAAACATTTCCTATTTTAATGAGTTTAGGAATATTGATGAGTTTTATTTTTCTTCCATTAAGTTCGATAAGTTTATCCGTCTTAAACTCAGACAAAAGGCGAATTACAGATTCCGTTGCAGTACCAACCATATTGGCTAACTCTTCTCTTGTTAAAGATATTTGAAGTGTATGATCCTGATCTAATTCAAACGTATCCATCAATAATAGCAATACTTCTGCTAATCTTTCTCTTACTGTTTTTTGCGCAATATCGGTTAAAAACTTATTTGACTCCCCTAACTCCTTACAGGTGAGCTTCATTAATGTCATAGAAAAATAAGAATTTTCTTTTAATAATGCGCCCAACACTTCACCAGGTAAATAACAAAGAATTGTATCCTGAATTACTTTTGTTGTACTACAAGCCAACTCATCACTAATAACTGATCTAAATCCAATTAAGTCACCAGATTTAGCAAAACGAATAATTTGCTCTTTTCCGTCAAATCCAGTTTTAAAAATTTTTAAAATCCCTTCTACAACTAAAAAAGTTCCGTTAATCCTGCTACCTTCATGATAAATCGTACTACCCCTTTTATGCATTGTACTGCTCATGGATTGATTTACCATTTCCACTTCTTCATCTGACAATCCTTTAAATATATTAAAAGCACGAAGATCTATAGGCTCATTGTATGGAACACTTTGAATATTCTTCATTCCTCGTTTTTTATTTTTTTGATTGCAAAACTAACTTAAATTTCTACGAAATTGAGAGTTTTACCTACTTTTTTAAACATTTATTTACACTATTTAACATTTATTAAGGTAGTGTGAAAATTTTGTGCGGTAATTTACTAATTTGACTATACAAAGATATAAATAATGACGTATATTTATTTAATTTCATGTATCTAAATATATAGCTATAAATCTTGATACTTTAAGTAAAAACTTAATTAAGTCAAACTTTTTAAGAACAAGATTTACTCCTAACAGTTTTGCTAAATAAGTTTATATAAACATTATACTTTATTAAATTAAAAAACATGAATCAAACCATGAAATAAAGTTTTTAAAGAAAAAGTATTATTAGCGAGTCGCATGGTATATCTTGAATATTTAAATTATAATGAGATGAAACAAACATGAATTTTTATCATTTTAAGTTCACAATAAGAATGAAAGAATTTTATGTGAGTTACTGAATGTAATCCAATTTTTTTGACATTCAGAAATCAAAAACTTTAAACAGATGAAAGCAACAGTTGATTTAGAATGGATTGAGAATATGTCCTTTGAAACTGAAGTTAACGGACATAAAATTAAGATTGATGCCGATAAAGAAAATGGTGGTGATAACAATGGCATGAGACCAAAACCTTTAATGTTAGTAGCTCTAGCAGGATGTACTGGAATGGATGTAGTTTCAATTCTAAAGAAAATGAGAGTTGAATACGAAGATTTAGTCATTTCTGTTGAAGCAAATATTAGAGAAGAACACCCAAAATATTATGATTCAATGAAGGTAATTTATCGATTTAAAGGGAATGACTTACCAATGGATAAACTTCAACGAGCAGTTCAATTGTCTGAAGAACAATATTGTGGAGTTTCTGCATTATACAAAATGGCAATTCCTGTAGACTTTGAAATTAAAGTAAATGAAAATTAGTATTATATAGCAACTCCGAACTAATTTCAAAAAATTAATTCGGAGTTTTAATTTATCAATGCGAAAGTCTATTTATCAATTCTTTGTGTTTTGGATATTGCTCATGCATTTCGTCTTTTTTAGCTAATGAAAAATCATTGAAATCAAATCCAGGAGCAACAGCACAACTTACCAGAGTATAGCCATACCCTTCTTTAATATCTGCTGCAAACCATATATTAGGTTCTACAGTATATTGTAACCTACCATTCATTCTGTCTGATAATTCTACATGATGATAATTCCCATCCTTATCCAACATATGAATAATTAAAGGCATCCCTTTATGAAAATACCATATTTCTGGAGATTTTATTTTATGAAAGGCTGAAAATTGCTTATTTGAAAGCAAATAAAAAATAGAAGTAAGTGCATTCCTTTCACCCGAGAATTCAACTGGTATTCCTTCTGGCTTTAAAATCATTTCTGACCTATACACTTCGCTATACCATCCTCCCTCTGGATGTTCTTTTAAATCTAAATTTTTAATGTAATGTAACACTTCATCACTTAAGAAATCCTTTGGTGCAGAAATATTCATATTATTTACATAGTTCTGCAATATTCTCTGTGCTTCTGCTAGTTTCTCTTCCCAGTGTTTAATCGAATTTTTACCAATAATATCAGTAACACACTTAATACCAACAAATGGAATGTTATGATTTCTACATACTCTCGCTACTGCAAATGACTCCATATCAAACACATCACCTGTACCATCTGCGGTTGTTAAAAAAGTGTCACCCGTATTACAAACACTATCAAATTTCCAATTACTAAACAAACCACATTTATCAATCAGGTCAATAAAATCTTCTTCAAATGGAACTCCAAAATTCTGAAGTTTCTCCATATCCCTATCTACAAAACGCTTACATAGATGAACAGAACCAATTTCGTAAGTAACTGCTCCGGCCGTTCCAATGTTAATAACTGCATCAGGTTTATGAGTAGCAATTGACCTTTCAACCGCAATTGACGCAGCTACTTTTCCTACACCAGTTCTACAATAATGAAATTTACATCCTGGAATTTCAACGTTTACACGTTCCTCTTCAACTGCATATACTATTAAGATATTAAGCATAAATTAAAAATTTATCAAATGTAATTATAATATAACAAAGCTTTGGTTTAGTTTTTGTTTATTTGCCGCCATTTAACATTAAGCATCATTACCTATAACAAATTATTACATGAATAACATTTATCTTTTTATTCTAATTTCATTTTACTTCTCACTATCAACTTTATCAGCTCAAAAAATAAACAAAGAATCATTACTTAAAACTAATGACGAAATAAAAGAATATGAATTAAATATTCCAAATTACCGACTTGGTTTTCAGATGCAAGCTTCCGGTTCTAATTATAAAGGAGAAGGAAATGGTACATTAGGACTGTACTTTAAATATAAACCCTTTCATAGATTTGATTTTGATGCTGGTACCAAATGGTATTTTAGCGTACTTGAAGATAATAGCGACAGTTACAACCTTAATAATATTGAATATCAATATTCTAACTATCAAGGAGGACAAATCTATTTAGCAGTAAATAGTTCTTTAGCATTTGACAAACAAAATGCTAACGATGCATTTTATACTTCGCTTGAATTTGGCTTAGCTACTAATAAATGTGAATTAAGTCAATTTAATTCTGTTGGTAACAGAATAAGTACAAACTCTTTTACTGAGAGTTCAATGTATTTTGAATGGAAACTTGGTTATAATTACTATGGTGGATTCTTGGGTGAAAACACAGGAGCGAAAGTATATGTTGGAATTAACAATGTCCCATATTACAAATCTTCTTATCAAGATAAAGTTAATCGAGGTTTTGAATCTTCATCATATAGTCCCGGGTCCTTATTTTTAGGAATATCCTTCGAGTTTGGTTTAAAGAAGACTCACGAGCAAAAATCAAAAAAGATTAAAGAAAAACGAAATAAAGCTATTATTGATAAATACGAAGGAAAGAAAAGCTAAACGAATACAATCATAAATACATATTTTTTAACCCCTACTATATTATACAAATGAAAAGAATTTTCTTAATTATTGGATTATTAGCAAGTATCAATTGTTTTGGACAAAATGAAGAAAATAAATTAAAAAGTACTTTTAGAACTAATCTCTTTCTATTTCCAGGATTAGAATTGGAGGTACCCATCTCTAAAAAGTCAACTTTAGCAGCGAACACAGGAGTAGGCATACAAGGTGGCTATAAGAATTTGGATTATACAAATTCAGGTTTTAATTATTATATAGCTCCATATTTAGATTTGTCTTATAAAAAAATCTACAATAGAGATTCAAGGGCTTTAAAAAACAAAAATTTAGATTATAATTCTGGTAATTATTGGGGTGTAAGACTACTTACCAACTTCAAAGAATTTGAATCAAGAAATCTATTACGAAAAGATGACATAAGTTTTGTATTAGGACCAATTTGGGGTATTCAACGCGCCTATGGAAAAAAACACTTCTTATTTGAACTAGGCCCTGTTTATTATTTTGATGCCTCAGGGAATGGAGGCTTTTTCCCTTTAACTCTAGATTTAAAATTCGGATTTAACCTTTTTAGTTGGCGTTAATTAAAGATTATAACTATTGGAAACTCTTGGCTTTATCAATAATCGTAAAGTATTATATCAGAATTATGATTTAGAAACCAATTGGTCAATAAAAATGCCTGAATCTAATTGGTTATTTCTAGGATTAATAGAAACCAAGAATTTGGTAATTATTGACGAAATTGCTAGAAAAATCATTGACAAAGATGTATGTTACACCTGTTGTACAGGAACATATGAAGAAAAGATGCATGATATTATTGATGAAAATATAGTAATTAGGCAATGCGAAATAGAAAAAAATCATTTACCAAATCATTTTATTATAACCACATCGCACAAAAATATTGAAGAGGGGCTCTGGTTTGCATCTTTCTCCGCCCAACACGAAACTGAATTGATTGATAAAATATGCTGTCTTGATGTTGGAAAAGATTCAAATAAAGAGAGAATTTTAAAATTGATTGATAAATTCCAATAATTACATCAGGTAAGAGCCATAATTGATAAGACAATTTGTATAAGTATAAAAGAAGCATTGTTAAAGTCATAAGATTCTAATTTTATTACCAACTACAATATTCATATTTTTAATATTTTACACTCATCACTAAATTTCGGTCTTTCATGAATTTTTTTTTATACATCAACATACTAATCATTAACATTGTACTTTGGTTAACTATAAGTTATTTCTGGAGTTATTGGAATTTTAAACTCTTTAAACCATATAGATGGTTAGAGTTATGTAAAAAGAAAAAAATTCCAGCTGTAATTAGAAAAATTGAACGAAAGTTTAAAGATCGAAACCGATTTTATAGCATATGGTTTGTATTAGAGGGGATAAAAAACAAAAATATTAAAGGAGATTTAGCTGAGTTGGGAGTATTTAAAGGTGAAACAGCTAGGATTATTCATCATTTATTGCCTGATCGCAAATTTTATATGTTCGATAGTTTTTCAGGATTACCAAAGCAAATCATTCGTGAAGACTGTGATGGTACGGTAAAGCCTCAAACTGTAATTTTTGAACAAACAAGTAAAAGCTCAGTGGAAAATTATATTAACGGCAATAATAGTATTGATATTAGGGAAGGTATATTTCCTTCCACAGCTGAAGATTTAAAGAATAATCAATTTGCTTTTGTTCATATTGATACTGATTTGTTTCAATCAACATTGGATGGATTAATATTTTTCTACCCAAGGCTATCTGCAGGAGGCTCAATTATAGTTAATGATTATAATCATAATTGGGAAGGAGTTAAAAAGGCTGTAGATGAATTTGAGCTAACCATTCCCGAACAATTTATTGAATTACACGACATGTATGGCTCTGTTTTATTAACAAAGAACAAAATTTAGAATTTCGTTATGATCAAAACTATTACCCTGTTTACTTTCTTATTTTGTTTTGTAACATTTACCACAGGTCAAAATATATTCTCTGAGGAATTCAGACCAAAAATTGGTCTTGTTTTAAGTGGTGGTGGAGCAAAAGGAATGGCTCATATTGGTGTTTTAAAGGTACTTGAAGAGCTGGACATTAAACCTGATTATATCACAGGAACAAGTATGGGCAGTATCATGGGAGGTTTATATGCCATTGGTTATTCTGCCCAGGAATTAGACTCTATAATACGCTTGATGGATTGGAATACTATGTTGAGCGATAAAATACCTTTGTCTAGAGTAGTTCCCGAAGAGAAACATGATTATGGCCGATTTTTATTTCAATTCGATTTAACTCCCCAAGGGCCAAAGCTACCCAATGCAATGGTTGTAGGACAAGGAATTTCTGAAGAAATGAATTACCGTACATGGCATATTACAGGAACTGAAAACTTCGATAATTTTCAAATTCCTTTTAGATGTGTCGCCTCTGACTTAATATCTGGCCAACCCTACGTTTTTAAATCTGGAAATTTAGTTACTGCCATGAGGGCTAGTATGGCAATTCCATCGGTTTTTTCGCCAGTTAAGATAGATTCTATGCTACTGGTTGATGGTGGAGTGTTAGATAACATACCAGTTAAAGCCTGCAGGGATATGGGAGCTGACATTATTATTACTGTAAACGTTGGTTTTAGGGAAAAGCCTACATTCGACGATTTTAAATCGATGGGTGATATCTTAATGGGGTCTGCAATGATCAGAAGTAATTATGAGGCAAAATCTTCTCTGGATGACACTGATATATTGATTGCTCCTGATTTATCAAAATATAGTTCAGCAAGTTTTTTCGATGGTGATGCAATTATTGAATTAGGAGAAATAGCAGCTTGGGAGAGGTATGACGAATTAGCTGCATTATCAGATTTTTTAAGTTTATACACAAAGAAAGAAGAAGTAAAACCGGAATTTTTAGACAAAATATACATTGAAGAAATAGAAGTTGACGACTTAAATTATTTAGATAAAACCTTTGTAGTTGGAAAATCCGGATTACAAAAAGGAAATTCTTATTCTAAAACCGAACTTAATGCTGCAATGCATAAATTAATGGGTACACGATATGTGGATAATGTAAATTATTCTCTATCCAAAGGTACTAAAGGACACATTTTAACCCTTATACCTAAAGAAGCTTATCGAAGCAAATATAACTTTTCGGTACATTATGATAATACCTATAAAGCCAGTGCTATTTTTAATTTAGTATTTCGAAACCGTGTTGCTACTGGATCTAACGTTTCTTTAAGTCTAAACATTTCGGAACATCCAATTGTCAATGCAGAATATATTGATTATCTAGGTAGTAAACAATTCCTTGGAACCTATCTAAAATCGCGTTGGGAATATAACTCTATACCTTATTTTTCTAATAATGGAAACGAAATTGGTAGTTTCGTACAAAACTATCTTAATACAGAAGGAGGACTTTTGTTCACCTTCGATACCAAGCGAATTATACGAGGTGGTGTTTATTACAAAAGGCAAATTAACAATTCCGGACGAGGTTTATTAGACTTGTTAGCTGACAATGTAGATAGAATTGGAAATCATTGGTGGGGAATAAATTTAAATTATAATAAAAATTCGTTTGACGAGCATTTTTTTGCAAATACAGGTAACGAATTTGATGTAAGCTTAGAATATCCTATTGGATTCGGAACAATTTATACGGGTTCAGATAGTGCTTTTGTAAGGTTAAAAGATTTAGTTGACATTCCTCACGAGAGCTACTTAAAGGCAGTTGCCAAGTATGAACAATATATTCCAATTAACTCAAAATTTAATTTATCGTTTTTTTTATCGGTTGGTGGTGCAACTGAGGATCTTGGAAGTACTCAGTATTTTACTATCGGAGGTTTAAGCTCTACAGCACGTTCTGGAGATATTCCTTTTGCGGGTATGATTCCTAAGGAAATTTCTGCACAACAATTTGCTATGGCTCAGGTTAACCTCAGATACGAGTTATTTAATAATTTCTATGCTCACTTTTCTGGTGGAGCAGTTGATTATAGATCTGAATTTGAATACTTAAGTTTTGTACCAGTAAGAGGCTTAGTAAGTGAAGATATTGTTTTGGGAGGCAACATTGTTTTCTCTTTTAATTCTTTAATTGGTCCATTAGAGTTTGGCTATGGAAGGTCTACTTTACATCATGAAAGCCGATGGTTCTTTACTGCTGGATTTCCTTTTTAAACTTTTAGGTGCGAATAATGTTTATACCAAACATAACAACTGAAATATGAACAGAGACCTGTCCGAAATTAGGAAAGATTTTACAAAGAATGCTTTAGACGAAAGTCAATTAAACAAGAATCCGATTCTTCAATTTAAAGAATGGCTGCAGCAAGCAATTGATTTAAAAGAACCAGAACCTACTGCAATGACTTTAAGCACAGTTTCGTCGGAAGGTGTTCCCTCATCAAGAATTGTATTGCTAAAAAATATAAATAAAGAAACTGGATTTAGGTTTTTTACTAATTATAACAGCAAAAAGGGTAGAGAATTAGATATAAATCACTTTGCTGCGTTAAATTTTTTTTGGGCTAATCTTGAACGACAGGTAAGAATAACAGGAAGAGTAAATAAAATCAAGAAAGAAGAAAGCGATAAATATTTTTATTCCAGACCTGAAGATAGTCAGATAAGTGCTATTGCGTCTCCACAAAGTCAAGTAGTTGAAAACAGAAAATTTTTACAAAATCTTTTTGAAAGTGTAAAATCTCAATCCCTTAGCAGACCTGCAAACTGGGGCGGGTACGACTTGTCTCCTTATGAAATTGAATTTTGGCAAGGCCGATCTGGTCGATTACACGATAGAATTAGATATAAACTTGAAAATAAAAATTGGATTAGAGAACGATTAGCTCCGTAGTTTACTGAGATTTTGTTAATTCTCTAAATACATCTTCCATACTCCTTTGATCCTGAATTAGTGTAATTATCTTTTGGTTGTTACGTACAGCACAATCAAAAATAGCTTCTCTAACATCTGAATTAGCCTTAACCCTGAATTTGTTACTTTGCAATTCGTTAACCTCAATAACATCTTTAATCGAGTTAAAAAAAGATTTTTCAATTGGATTTAAAAATTCACAAGTGATTTCATAATTGTTTTTCAAAGAAGTATTTGTTAACTCACTTGCCTTTTCATTAGCTATAATCTCCCCTTTTTTGATGATAATTACTCTTTCGCAAATAGCTTGTACCTCTTGCATAATATGCGTTGAAAGCATTACTGTTTTTTGTTGACCTACCTCTTTAATCAAATCTCTTACCTCAACTATTTGGTTTGGATCAAGACCTGTAGTAGGTTCATCCAAAATCAAAACTTCGGGGTTAGGTAAAAGAGCCTGAGCCAAACCAACACGCTGACGATAACCTTTAGAAAGAGCCGATATTTTTTTCGTCCTTTCAGGTGTAAGTCCAGTCATGCTTATTATTTCTTCAACTCTCTTTTTAGTATTTCTTCCAAGTTTATAAATCCCTGCAATATGGTTTAAATATTCCTTTACATACATGTCTAAATATAAAGGATTATGCTCTGGCAGATATCCAATCTTTTTTCTGTATTCAAGTGTATTGTCCGCAACATCAAGTCCACATACCATTACCTTACCCTTAGTTTGAGGAAGATAACCAGTAATAATTTTCATCATAGTTGATTTACCAGCTCCATTAGGACCTAAAAAACCAACAACTTCTCCAGATGCTATTTCAAACGACACATTATCAAGCGCTTTTTGTGTTCCAAATTCTCTTGTTACTTGCGATACAGATATAGACATGCTTTATTCATTTTGATGCGTAAAGTTAATTAACATCATGAGAAAATGAACTGAACCCGTTAAACAAAAATTATAGAACTAAAAATCTTACTTTTGTTTCGTTTTTTAACGAGTATTCAATATGAACAATTCAAATTATTGTATAGATATTTTTCAATATTCGAGATATAGAACTTCGGAAGTAAAAATTAGTAATGTTAAGCTTGGAGGTAATAATCCTATCGTTGTACAATCTATGACTACAACCGATACCAATGATACAGAAGCAACGGTAAAACAAATAAAAAAAATATTTGATGCTGGCGGACAAATGGTTCGTATGACGACTCAAGGACAACGAGAAGCCGGTAATCTTAAAAATATTAAAGCAAATTTAATTCAGGATGGTTATAACGGACCATTAGTTGCTGATATTCATTTTAATCCAAATGCAGCCAATATTGCAGCTCAACACATCGAAAAAGTAAGAATAAACCCTGGCAATTTTGTTGATGGAGCTAAAAAGTTCGAGAATATAGAGTATACAAATGAATCTTATTTTGAAGAACTGGAACATGTAAAACGTAAGTTAATTCCGCTATTGAATATTTGCAAACAGAATAATACTGCAATCAGAATTGGTACAAATCATGGTTCATTATCAGATAGAATAATGAGTCGATATGGAGATACTCCAATGGGAATGGTAGAATCTTGCATGGAATTTTTACGTATTTGTCGCGACGAGAATTTTAATAACATTGTTTTAAGCATTAAAGCCAGCAATGCACGAATTATGGTTCATACAGTTAGACTTTTAGTGCAAAAAATGCATGAAGAAAGTATGAATTTCCCATTGCATTTAGGAGTTACTGAAGCAGGAGAAGGTGAAGATGGACGTATTCGTTCTGCTGTTGGAATAGGTGCGTTATTAGCAGATGGAGTTGGAGATACCATCAGAGTTTCCTTAACCGAAAATCCTGAAAATGAAATTCCTGTTGCTAACGTTTTAATTCAATACACAACGCAAAAAGCTGGACACTCCCCCATTACACCAGTTAAAGATGCACCTTATTTTCCATTTAAATATGTAAAAAGGAAATCATATCAAGTTAAAAATATAGGAGGAAATAAAGTTCCTGTTGTTATTGGTAAAACTAATTCATCAAAAGACACTCCAGATTATCTTATTGCATCAAATAATAAATCAATTACATTAGTTAACCAATTTACCAGGAAAGAGGAAAAAGAAAATCAATATCCTTTAATCAAAATAAATGATCTTAATTCAATAGAAATTGGAAAATACGAATTGATTTTTCTTCACTTAAGCTATGCAAACTTAAATGATCAATTGAAAGACATCTTAAAGTCTAACAATAATATAGTTTTAGTTCTGGATACAACCAACATTAATAGTGTGGCAGAGCAAAGGGCAGCTTTTCTATGGCTTTCTTCAAAAGAATTAAATACTCCTGTTATCATTTACAAAAAATACGATGGCATTTTCAACAGTAAAGATCAATTGAAGGCAGCATGCGACATCGGTCCTCTTTTATTGGATGGATTTGGAGATGGAATTTGGATAGACTTTGAAGATGAAAATGAAGAAGGAATAGTAAATAAAACAGCTTTCTCTATTTTGCAAGCTGCTCGTGTTCGTTTTGAAAAGCCAGATTATATCTCTTGTCCCGGATGTGGAAGAACTTTATTTGGGTTACAGGAAACTACAGCTAAAGTAAAAGCCCAAACATCACATTTAAAGGGATTAAAGATAGCTGTAATGGGCTGTATTGTAAATGGACCTGGAGAAATGGCCGATGCCGATTATGGATATGTGGGATCTGGACCTGGGAAAATTACACTATATCATCAAAGAGAAGTAGTTAAACGTAATATTGAAGAAGAAAATGCTGTAGATGAATTAATAAATCTGATCAAAAAAAATGGTGACTGGAAAGATCCAAAACAAATGGATACTTCAATTTAATATTAATTACATGAAGGTATTTAATATTAAAAAGTTACTCATTGGTCAGGTAGTTAAGATAAATAATGTATTTTTACTAACATCATGTGTTTCTTTTTTTGCAAGGATGATTATGTTTTTCTAAATTGCAAATCCTTTGATAAACCCATAATAAAATCAATGAGACGACTTTTATACTCTATTCTACTTTTTTCCCTGTTATGTTTCTCGGCAAAATCTGAGGAAATTGTACTTAACGGTACATTTCAAGGGGATAATTTATTTGTAAAAAATCCATTTGCTCCAAGTGGAGTTGGTTTTTGTGTTTATGAGGTTACTGTTAACGGCCTTACATCAACAGATGAAATTAACTCAAGTGCTTTTGAGGTAGATTTATCTGTATACGGCTTTAAAGTTGGAGAACCTTTAAACGTTACAATTAAGTATAAAGAAGGCTGCGAACCTATTATACTTAATCCTGAGGTATTAAATGCTCGTTCAACATTCGAAATAGCCAATATTTCAATCAGTGGTGATAAAGTAAAATGGTCAACAATTAAAGAAGCTGGTAGTTTGCCTTTTGTTGTTGAACAATTTAGATGGAACAAATGGATCGAAGTAGGAAAAATTGATGGCAAGGGTGATGCTAAGGAAAATAATTACGAATCTAAAGTACGTTTTCATTCTGGAGAAAACAGGTTTAGAGTTAAACAAACTGATTATAGAGGAAAACCAAGATATTCTGATGATGTAACATTTGATTCAGATAAACCTGAAGTAAGTTTTTCTCCTAATAGAGTTGATGATGTTATTAATTTTACTGCACCTACTATGTACGAGATATATGATGAGTATGGTGGAATTATTTTTAAAGGATATGGTCAAAATGTAAAAGTTTCGGGTCTCAAAAAAGGTAAATACTATTTAAATATGGATAACAAATTAGCAGTATTTACAAAGAAATAAATTAGCAATTAAGATATAAAGGGCCGGGTTATTATCCGGCTTTTTTTATGTTTTCTTTTTAAGAAATGATTCTCAAATTGCTATTACTATGAAGGAAATTAAGGATAATTGGTATTAAACTATTAAAAAATCAAATTTTAAACATAGACGTCTCCTTCAATATCAAACAATTCATTAATTTTACGAGCTCTAAAATAAGTATTAACAAATGGAACAAATGCGTAGAACAAAAGTAGCTGATATTCTGAAAAACCCGGAAAACGGAAAAGAAGTAAATGTAAAAGGATGGGTTAGAACTCGAAGAGGTAATAAGTTTGTCAATTTTATAGCTCTTAACGATGGTTCTTCTATTCATAATTTACAAATTGTGGCTGATGTTCCAAAGTTTGAGGAAGAGTTAATTAAAAGGGTTACTACAGGATCTGCAATTTCAGTAAACGGTACCCTAATTGAATCTACAGGTAGCGGCCAAAAAGTTGAAATACAAGCTAATAGCATAGAGATATTAGGAGACTGTAGTGCTGATGAATATCCTTTACAGCCTAAAAAACACTCCTTAGAATTTTTAAGAGAAATAGCACACTTACGTTTCCGAACCAATACATTTGGAGCTATTACTCGTGTACGTCATTCCATGATATTTGCCGTACATAACTTTTTCTCGCAAAAAGGTTTTTATAATATACATACTCCAATAATTACAGCTTCGGATGCAGAAGGTGCAGGAGAAATGTTTAGAGTAACTACTTTGGATGTAAATAATATTCCTAAAACCGAAGAAGGAGAAATTGATTTTAGTCAGGACTTTTTTGGTAAATCAACGAACTTAACTGTATCTGGTCAGTTAGAAGGAGAATTAGCCGCTTTAGCTATGTCGGAGATTTATACTTTTGGTCCAACTTTTAGAGCCGAAAACTCCAATACTACCCGCCACTTAGCAGAGTTTTGGATGATTGAGCCGGAAATGGCTTTTTACGATCTGAACGATAACATGGATCTGGCGGAAGAGTTTACCAAATATTTAATTAATTATGCTCTTGAAAACTGCATGGAAGACCTTGAGTTTTTAAGCAAAAGGCTGCAAGAGGAAGAAAAAAACAAAAAGGCTGAGGAACGCTCAATGGAGCTAATTGAAAAGTTACGCTTTGTGGTTGAAAACGACTATGTGCGATTAACTTATACTGAGGCTATTGAAATTTTAATGAACTCAAAACCTCATAAAAAAGGAAAATTCCAATATCCTGTTGATGGATTTGGTAGTGACCTTCAAGCAGAACATGAGCGCTATTTAGTAGAAAAACATTTTAAAAAGCCAGTTATTTTAACTGATTACCCTATGTCTATCAAAGCTTTTTATATGAAACAAAGCGACGATGGCAAAACTGTAAGAGCTATGGATGTTCTTTTCCCTCAAATAGGTGAAATTATTGGAGGTTCGCAAAGAGAGGAAAGCTACGATAAACTTGTTGAAAGAATGAGATTCCTTGATTTACCAGAGGAAGAAATGTATTGGTATTTAGATACTCGTAAATTTGGTTCTGTTCCTCATAGTGGTTTTGGTTTAGGGTTTGAGCGATTAATGTTGTTTGTTACGGGAATGTCAAACATTAGAGATGTAATCCCATTTCCAAGAACTCCTAAGAATGCTGAGTTTTAAATAATAAAATTATACAGAATAAATGAATTAGAGCAGCTTTAAGAAATTTAAGCTGCTTCTTTTTTTAAAAATAATTAACAATTATGCAATTGTTTAAGCTACTCTAGTTGTATATTCTTCAAAATACTATATTTGCAGCCCCAAAATAATAAACTATTAAATATTAATTTTTAACAAGTACTTAATCGTATGATCAAAAAGAAAATCATTTTAGCATTTACTATTTTTTCTGTTTTTTTTAGTTCATGTGAACAAGATGACATTAAAGTAACCCTAGACGAAGTAACTATTAAACCACAAAAATTCGGGCTCTCTCATCGCCACAATTACTGACTCAGAATCAAAACCTTACTCAAACAAACTAATCCAACTTTTATATGATAGTGAAATAATTAATGAAGTTAACACTGATGAACAAGGTATAGCAGATTTTTCACAGGTAAATTCTGGAAATTACACTCTAATAGGTAGTGATTTTGAAGAAAATGGAGTTAATTATTCATTTTTAAGAAGTATTCAGATAGTTTCAGGAGAAGAGCATAATATTTCAATTATTCCTTCAGAATTTAGTGGAAAAGTGACCATTAGCATTTATGAAAGACATAGAGAAAATAGTTCTAATTATTCTGACCTTGTTGAGCAAACAGGAGGTACATTATTACTATATGATCCCAACAAAGTAATTGGGCAGCTCACTTTTAAATCAATACAGGAAGCTAAAGTTGCAGAAAAACAATTACCAGAGAATAGCAATCAGGTTTTATTTGAAGGTTTACCAATTGGTAGATACTTCATGATGTATTATACAGATGAAGAGCATTTTGAAATACTTAGCCAAAGTTATTATCGTGACAATTATAATGGAATAGAATATAATAATATAGTTAATATTACCAAGGGCTCTAGCCAAAATATGAATATTAGAATAGATGGTGAAAACTTTTCTGATTACACCGGAAATATATCTATATCTGTATTTGAATACTTTAATTTTAACTATTCTTCTAGAACAGAACCTCAAGCATTAACATCAGGAAAAGTAGCTCTAATTAAAGGAAGTGTTTATTCCAACTCAACATTTGAAGACTTAAAGAATCAAATCTTAATTGAGAAAGAACTTGATGGAACCTCTAATAAGGTAACTTTTAATGATATTAAAATTGGTGAATACTCAATTATGATTTATACTGATGAAGACCATTATCAGATCGCAGAACTAGATTATTCAAAACATTCGAACCAATTCTATTTGGAAGAAAATGAAGATCTTGAAAAAGATGCTATTGTAAATGCGGCAACAATTCGCAGTATTATGATTAATCAGAGTTTCTATGCTTCGAGGTATGAATATGATCCGCACTATGAGTACGTTAATATTGAAGATGCTAGTATTTATATATTAGATGCAGATCAATATAGTAATCTAGATTACTCATATAGAAATGTTAAAAGTATAGTTGAAAAATTTGCTATAAAAACAGGAAAAACAGATGAAAATGGTATACTAACCCTAAGCGTTGAAGGTTATAAAAATTTAGTAGTAATAGCTTTTGATGAAAATGATAATTTTTTAGAGTCTGAATCATTCTATGCTACTGAATCTTCAAACACAATTTCATTACAATAAACATAATATATACACGAAAATGTCAAAAAACAGACAGTTCTCATGGTTTTTATTTAACATCTGCTTAAGCAGAAATTAGAGTCTTAAAATACATAAAGTATAAATGAATTAGAGCAGCTTGAAGAAATTTAGGCTGCTTCTTTTTTATCAAAAATCACGCCAATTTATATTTTTTCTTAATATTTAATTAAAAAAAGGGTACAACTGTTGTATATCTTTGGCTGAATTATCTTAATTTTGTTGTATGCATATAAAAGAAATTTAGTTTCATCTCTGGTTATATGCAAAACAACAGGTCGAAGAAAAAACTATGTTAAAACAAAGCTTACAACAAAAATTACTTCAAAAATTATCACCTCTACAAATACAGGTGATAAAATTATTGGAGATACCTGCCGCACAGCTAGAACAGCGTATAAAAAAGGAGATTGAAGAAAATCCTGTTTTGGAACTAGATGGAGAAGGTAGAGATAGCGAATCTGATGAACCTGAAGTTAAAGAACAAGAGGTTGAAAAGGATGAACTTTCAATTGATGAATACATTCAAAACGAAGATATCCCGGCATATAAATTACAATCACGTAATTTCTCAAAAGACGATAAGCACGAAGATATACCATTTTCGGACGGAACAACTTTTCATGAGCATCTTACCAACCAATTAGGTTTAAGAATACTAGATGAAAAACAGCGTTTAATGGCTGAACATATAGTTGGTAATATTGATGAGGATGGTTACTTAAGAAGGGAAATTGACGAAATTATAGATGATATAGCTTTTAGCCAGAATATAGAATTAGATGAGCGTGAAGCATTGGATATACTCGAGATTGTGCAAGACTTTGAACCTCCTGGTGTTGGAGCAAGAGATTTACAAGAATGCTTATTATTACAGTTAGAAAAAAAGGATCGTTCCTTTCCAGCTATTAATGATGCTTACAACATTATTAAACATCACTTCGAGGAATTTACGAAGAAGCATTACGATAAGATTACAAAAAGATTACATCTTGAAGAAGAGGATGTAAGAGATGCTATGGAGGAAATCCTCAAATTAAATCCCAAACCAGGAAGTTCATATAGTAATCCTATGCATAAGACTGTTCAGCATATTATTCCTGACTTTATTTTGGATGTTAAAGATGGAAAACCTGAACTTTCTTTAAATACACGTAATGTTCCTGAACTTAGAATTAGTCAAACATACTCCAATATGCTTGAAGACTATTCTGCTAACAAAAAGAATAGGTCTAAGGATAAAAAGGAAGCTGTGATGTTTGTAAAGCAAAAATTGGATTCAGCAAAATGGTTTATCGATGCAATTAGGCAGCGTCAGAATACCTTATTGATGACTATGAATGCAATTCTACAATATCAAAAGGAGTATTTTATTGAGGGAGATGAAACCAAACTGAAACCGATGATACTGAAGGATATTGCAGAAATTACCGAATTAGATATTTCTACAATTTCGAGGGTTTCTAATAGTAAATATATACAAACACACTTTGGTATTTTTCCATTAAAATTCTTTTTTTCGGAAGGAATGCAAACCGACTCGGGAGAAGAAGTTTCTACACGAGAGATTAAAAAAATACTATCTGAATGTATCGAAAACGAGAACAAAAAGAAACCATTGACAGATGATAAATTGTCTCAGATACTGAAAGAAAAATCTTATAATATTGCACGAAGAACAGTTGCAAAATATAGAGAGCAACTAAATATTCCAGTTGCGAGATTAAGAAAAGAATTATAACTATCAAATTATTTGAATGGCAAAGAAACTAGCTTCACTATTATCAATATTATTGCATCCTTTGTTAATGCCTACTATTGGCTTATTGGTTATATTTAGTACTCAAAGTCACGTTACATTTTTACCTTTTGAACTCAGGCGATCAATAATAATTATAGTATTAATTAGCACATGCATACTTCCAGTGAGTGTAATTCCATTATTCCTTCAAACCGGTTTAATTAAATCACTACAAATGGAAACATCTAAGGAGAGAATTATCCCTTTAATGAGCACAGCTGTTTTTTTTATGCTTGGTTACTTCTTTCTTAAGAAATTCCAGTTGCCTGCATTTATTCCATTATTCTTTTTAGGAACTCTTGTTGCCGTACTTGCCTCATTGTCAATATCCTTCTTCTGGAAAATTAGTGTACACATGGTTGGCATTGGAGGACTATTAGGAGCCTTGGTTTCAATGTCGTTAAAATATGGCGTAAACACTCACGTATGGTTACTTATTGCTATTTTTGTATCTGGACTTTTAGGTAGTAGCAGATTAGCAGTGGGAGCGCATAATCCTAAACAGGTTTACGCTGGTTTTGCTCTTGGACTAATCATCATTTGCCTGGTTGTTTTAATTTAGTTGATTGATATCTGTTTACTAGACGATTTTGGTATTCTATAAAAACTATTTATACATTAGTTTTTATTATATTATTAAACGTAAGACTAACCTTTACTAACCTCATTTAAAAACACATAATTGTATATCAGTAGGTAAATAGTACACATTTTAGTGAATTAATTAAACATTTGTTGTAAAAAAAGTCTTTCTTATTTGTAAGGATTCTAAATTATACACGACTGTAAAATTAAAATCACTAAAAATCGTACAAAATGAAAACAACTAAATTATTTTTAATACCACTTTTGCTCTTATTTTTAATTGGTTTTAGTTCTTGTGACGAAGACAATTCTCCAGAGCCTGATAATGATTCAATGATGGATATGAAGGATGATTCCAATGACGGAGATATGGACGATAACGATGATGGAAATAATGACGGAGGAAACAACAATGCAAATCAAGCTCCTGATTTTAGCCTTAAAAGTTTAAATGACGAAACAGTAAAATTATCTGATTATAAAGGCAAGGTTGTAGTTTTATTCTTCTTTGGTAATTCATGTCCTTCATGTAAAGCAATAGCTCCTGATATACAAAGTAAGATAGCTAATAGTTACAGCTCCGATAAGGTTGTAGTTTTGGGAATTGATCAGTGGAATGGAACAAAATCTTCTGTTCAAGGTTTTAAAAACAGCACTGGAGTAAGCTTTACATTATTACTTAATGGCTCTTCTGTGGCCAGCGATTATTCAACTACTTACGACAGACTTATTGTTGTTGATAAAGAAGGAAATATACAATTTAAGGGAACAAGAGTAGCAAACAGCGATTTAAATTCTGCTAAAGAAACAGTAGATAAATTCATTTGAAACAATTAATTATACCAATTTATTAGAAACAAACCGTATAAATTATTTCATAGTAATATTGGTATTAAATATTTACTCGAGCATTTTATTTACATTACATTTTACCTGTAGTTATTAAAATGCTCTTTTTCTTACCTAAGAATCTAATATCATTAAATCCATAGAAATGAAAGCAAAAATATTATTCTTTACAATTATTACTATCTCCCTCGTTTCTTTACAAGCAAATGGGCAAGTTCTACGCGATTTTTCTGCCTCTACACTTAAAAATGAAACCGTTAGTTATAATGATTTAAAAGGAGAAGCAATTACTGTTTTTGACTTTTGGGCTTCCTGGTGCAGACCATGCTTAAAGGCTATGCCTAAACTTGAAAAAATTTATCAGGAATATAAATCTAAGGGTGTTAATGTTGTTGGTGTTAACACAGATGGCCCACGAAGCATTGCAAAAGCACTGCCGTTAATCAACTCCCTCAAAATTACTTACCCCAATATTAGCGATATTGAAGGTAATGTAAAAGAGGATTTGGAAGTGGGTTCGTTACCTACATTATTAGTTATTAAAAACAATAAAGTTGTATACCGTCACGAAGGATTTGCGCATGGAGACGAAGAAGAATGGCGAAAAACAATTGATAAATTGCTCGAAAAATGAGAAATCTTGTAATTTTTATCTTATTATCATTTTGCTTTACTGGTATAAAAGCACAGTTTTCAGGAACAGCATTAACCGAATATCAATATGGAAAACTCCCTAAAGAAAAGGATGATCGCTTCAATTCGGTATACAGTAAATTAAACTTAAACTATGGACTTAATAATTTTAAGTTTGGGGCAGGTGTACAAATTTATCAATCTCCTTATAATGATAGAAACTATGTGCAATTAGCTCAATTTAAAGGAAGTTACCAAGCAAAATCGCTTAAAGTAAACTTAGGAAATTATAGCGAAGTTTTAGGTAGAGGAATCTTGCTTCGCAACTATGAAATTCCGGGAGCTGTAATCGAAGATTTAAGCTTTAGATCAAAACAATACTTTTATACTGATATGCTGGGAGCTTCTGCAAATTACACTACTGGAAATTTTTCTACTAAAGTACTTTGGGGATATGCTTTAGATAACCTTTTACCTCCCACACAAGATTTTGATAGTAGAAGAAAAGATGAAGTATTTGGATTGGAATTTGGGTATACTGTAAAAAATCAAAAAGTTGAGTTTTCAGGTCTTCGCATTAATAATAATTTAGAAGATAGTTATTATGGAATGGGATCAATTTCTGGCTTATTAGTTCCTCAATTAACTTACTATTTTGGATATGCAGATTATTTGGGTGGAAATGGAAAAACCAAAGATGAGCAAGAAGCTCATGCTTTATATGGTAATTTAACCTGGTCTCAAAATAATATTGGTATTAGTATTGAATACAAAAGTTATGACAACTTCTTAATCGGTTCGGGAATTAATGAACCTCCTGCCTTGATCAAAGAACACAGCTATAAACTCTTAAATAGAAGTACGCATGTATTACAACCATTGAACGAAAGCGGTATTCAGTTCGAAGGTTTTTATCAACCTGGCTTGTTTTCTCTAATTACACTCAATTACACTTATGCAAGAAATGATTTTGCTAAGGAGTTTAACTACAACGAATGGTTCTTGGAGTTTTCAGGTTTGTTGTTTAAAGTAAGCGACCTAAAACTATTTGCAGATTACGCTCAAGATCCTTTTAAAGGTGAGGAAGATAGAGTTACATTAGGTATATACTTGGATGCTCCAACATCAGAAAAGTGGGGATTCATTACTGAAATTGAAGGTCAAAAGTTTGATCGTTATGGAGAAAATGTAAATAACTATTTGTTGGGATTAACAATTAGAAATAAGTCGAAATTATATGTAGGGCTAAATGCAGAATGGAGTAATGACTCTTTTATTACTGACAAAGATAAATGGTGGATAGGAGGAAATATGAGGTATAAAGCCAGTTCAAAACATACATTTCAACTATTTGGAGGAGAACGAAGAGGTGGTCCGGCATGCAGTGCAGGTGTTTGTTACGAGGTACTTGATTTTAGAGGTATTGAAGTTAGATGGACTGCTCGGTTATAAAAACCACATATAATACTCAATATATGTCATTTAAATGAACCAATTATAAATGGTTCATTTTTTTTATTTTAAAATACTATAAAAATAGTTTGTATACTATTTATATAGTATTAGATTTGTAGTATCTATTTTTATAATCTTTGAATTAGATTACTATGGTAAAGCAATTAACAAAGGCAGAAGAAGAAGTAATGCAAATATTATGGCAGAAAAATGAATCCATAATCAAAGATATTGTTGCTGGATTTATAGATAAAAAACCAGCATACAATACTGTAGCAACTGTTTTAAAAGTCTTAAAGTCTAAAGGTTTTGTTAATCATAAAGCTATTGGAAGTACTTATATATATTTTCCTCTAATTTCAAAAGAAGAATATTCGTCTTATCAAGTAAAAAGCCTATTAAAGAACTACTTTGGTGGAAGTTTTGCTCGTTTAGCCACTTTCTTCGCTAAGGATAATAATATGGATATTTCCGATTTAGAAGCTATGTTAAAAGAGATAGAAAAGAAAAAAAAAGATGATTAATAAATTAAGGTTTCATTATAGTGAGCCTCAATATATGCCACTATTTTTCAATAGTCATTGAAATAAACTTAATCTTATGCAACTTATTCCCATACTTTTTAAATCATCAATAATAATAACAGCTTTTTTGCTTGTATACTATCTTTTTCTATATAGGTCATCACATTTTAATATTAATCGGGCTTTTCTAATAATAGGGATGTTACTAATCCTAAGCATTCCTTTTATAGATATAACCTATCCTGTTTATGTTGAAATGCAAACATATGATTCAAAGGAACAATTTGTTACCATTCCTGAAGAAATTCCTGATGTGCCTGTGATGAAAGAAGTTGAACCTATTCAACAATCAATAGATTGGAAAATAACAATACTATGGATTTATGTTGTAGTTTCAATACTATTGACATTAAGACTTTTAAGCTCATTAATGTATGGTTTTTGGCTTTTTAGAACCGCTCAAAAAATAAAATGGAAGTCATCAAGTATTTATATACATCATAGAGTTAAAAATCCCATGGTTTTTGGGAGTTGGATATTTATAAGAGACAAAAGTTATCTTGAACCTGAGAAGGAACAAGTACTGATTCACGAACTTATCCATAAAAAGCAAAATCATTGGATAGACATGTTATTGAGCGAACTTTTGCTAATAATTTGTTGGATTAATCCATTAACCTTGGTTTATCGAAAGGCCGTTCAAAACAACTTGGAATATATTGCCGACAGAGGCGTTCTAAATACCGGGCTGCAGTTAAACGCGTATATACAATCCATTTTATGTGAAACCATGGGGGCGAAAGCCATTGTGCTAGCCAACCACTTCCGAACCTCCCAAAACAAACAACGAGTAAAAATGATGAAAAACGTAAAACCAGCCAAGTGGGGAAAATTTAAGTTACTATTGATTTTACCCCTAACGGGAATGCTCCTATGGGCTTTTAGTGAACCGGAGTATTTATATAAGCAACAAGAATCTATAACCCAACAAGAACTGTTATTGCAGAAAAAAGATTCTGTGAAAATAGTTTTTAGTTGGCCTAAGGATACATTAGAAGTAAGACAACAAGATGGAACTTACAAGACACAAATTATAGTCAGAGGTATGCTAAGTAGCCCTGACCACGCATTGGTTGTAATTAAAAACAAGGAATCAATTAATTTCCCACTTTCCAATAGCTATGGTGTTGTTCCTGTAAATATAGGTGATACTCTTGTATGCTTTTACCCTGGACGTTACCCAAAGGAAATTATTTACAACGGACAGGACAAGATTAATGCAGTGCTCAGCTGGAAAAAGCGTTATAAGATAAATGGTAATGTTTACACATACGATACTATAGTAGTTAGAGATAAACAAACTGGCTTATTAAATTCAAATGTTATTTCAAAACCATTGCCTGGAGTTTTAGTACGTGCAAAAGGTTACCCTAAACGTTCAAAATCCGCTAATGATGGAAGTTTTGAATTAAAGAGTTATGATGGAGCAACACTTGTTTTTTATCATCCTAATTACAAAACAAAAGAAATTAAGTACAATTTGGGAGATAATTTGCAAGTGCATATAACCGACCGGAATATTCCATCGCACAACAAATCAAATATTGCTTCTGGAATTGTATACCACAAACTAACAACAAATAACCTTCTGAAAGATAGGTCAGATAATTTACATTTTTCAACTGAACCACTTTCAAATGTTACAATATTAAATCAAAGCAACGGAAAAAGTACCTCATCAAGATATTATGGGGAGTTTATGCTACCATCTAATATAGGAGATACCTTAGTATTTAAATGTATTTCTTTTAAAACTATAAAGGTTGTTTATAATGGTCAGGCCAGTTTATCTCCTGTCCTTGAGCGGGATGATTACTTTTATTACCATGGTGATGATGATTATAGAGAAAAGTATTTTGGAAAAACAGATGTTAATTATACGAAAAAAGACATAAAGCCATCTAATTTAAACCCCAGCAGTTCCTACATTAAACAACCAAGATACAAATACGGAAGGGAAGCTTTTTTTGCAGAAATCTACAGCAAGTCTGCTAAAATAGCCAACGAGCAAAGTTTAACAGGACATATTTTTGTAAAATTATTAATTGACAAAAATGGAAACATAAAAAAAGTAACTCCTCTCGATAATACGAATCTAAAACTTTTTAATGCTGCAAAAGAAATAATTCAGGAACTTAACCAATGGCATCCTGCTCATGTTAGAGGGAAATATATTCCCTGCACATTATGCGTTAAAGTAGAGTTTTAACATATTAAAATCACCTAGAAGATATTTAATGTCAATCACATTATTCAATATAATTACAGCCCATGATGCTTATGCCCATACTCTTTAAATCATCCGTTGTATTAACTGCTTTTATAGTTGTGTACTATCTTGTATTATACAAGTCATCACATTTTAATATTAACAGAACTTTTCTAATAATAGGGATGTTACTAACCTTAAGCATTCCTTTTATAGATATAACCTACCCAGTTTATGTTGAAATGCAAACATATGATTCAAAGGAACAAATTGTTACCATTCCTGAAGAAATTCCTGAAGTGCCTGTGATGAAAGAAGTTGAACCTATTAAACAATCAATAGATTGGAAAATAGCTATACTATGGATTTATGTTGTAGTTTCAATACTATTGACATTAAAACTTTTAAGCTCATTAATGTATGGTTTTTGGCTTTTGACAACCGCTCAAAAAATAAAATGGAAGTCATCAAGTATTTACATACATCATAGAGTTAAAAATCCCATGGTTTTTGGGAGTTGGATATTTATAAGAGACAAAAGTTATCTTGAACCTGAGAAAGAGCAAGTACTGATTCACGAACTTATCCATAAAAAGCAAAATCATTGGATAGATATGTTATTGAGCGAACTTTTACTAATAATTTGTTGGATTAATCCACTAACATTGGTTTATCGAAAGGCCGTTCAAAACAACTTGGAATATATTGCCGACAGAGGCGTTTTAAATACCGGACTGCAGTTAAACTCGTATATACAATCCATTTTATGTGAAACCATGGGGGCGGAAGCCATTGTGCTAGCCAACCACTTCCGAACCTCCCAAAACAAACAACGACTAAAAATGATGAAAAATGTAAAACAATCCAAATGGGGAAAATTTAAATTGCTATTGATTTTACCCCTAACAGGAATATTGCTATGGGCTTTTAGTGAACGTGAATATGTGTATCAGAAAGTTGAAAATGCTAACATTAATGAACACCTCTTACAAAAGAAAGACTCCGTGGAATTTACATTAAGTCCAGAACTTGACACCTTAATGGTTAAACAAAAAGATGGAACTTGGAAAATGAATATTATTGCTGCTGATGGATTTGACAATCCCCTTAACGCGACAGTAATTATTAAGAATAAGGGTAGTATAAATTTTACATTACCGCATAGTAGAGGATATATTCCTGTAAATTATGGTGACACTTTAGTTTGCTCTAGGTGGGGTTATGACAGTAAAGAAGTCATATATAAAGGAGAGAAAAGTCTTAATGTTAGATTAATTCCTAAACAGATATATAAACCCCAAGGAACCACTGCTATCTATGATACAGTTGAAGTTAGAAAAAATGATGGTACTTATGAAACTAGAATCGTAGTAGGAAACATTTCTGATGTTAATGTAGTTATTAAAGGAACAACCCTAGGAACTTTTACGGATAAAAACGGAGAATTCAAACTAAAAGTATGTAAAGGTGATGTGTTGGTATTTTCACATGTTGGGTATAAAACCAAGAAGGTAAAGTTTATTGGACAAAAGGAGCTCTATGTTGAAATGACCCAACAAAATTACCATGTTTTAAGCTCAAGTGAACATAGAGAAAATTTCTATGGCAAACCAGAATTGCAATTAAAACTTAAAGAGGTTACTAATAACAAAAAAATATCAAATGAATTTGTAGCAGTAGAACAACTTCCTCAATATAAATATGGTATTGACGGTTTTTTTGCTCAACTCTATAGTAAATCAGCACAAATCGCTGAAGCGGAAAACTTAAGTGGAAATACAAATGTTGTATTTACTATAAATCAACGCGGCAATTTACACATAATAAAAACTTTTGGGAATAAAAATTCTCAACTAAATAAGGCTGCAATTCAGATTATTGAAGAACTAAACGAATGGACTCCTGCAACACAAAGAGGAAAAAATGCATCCTATACATTCTGTGTAAAAGTTGAATTTTAGAATATATACCTAACAGGTTTCCTATCCTGTTAGGTTACTTTTTTAAGTAATTTAAACTAACAAATCTTTATACCCATGTTCTTCTGCAATTTCTACAGCTTTTAAATAATCATCTTCATTTACTTTAATGGTAATATCGTCTGACGCAACAGATCCCATATACACACTATTAAATGATGAAGCAGGATTAGCTGAATCTAATAAGGAGTAAATACCTGACTCTTCTAGTATTCTTTTAATTTCTTCAGCTATTACTTTATCATTAACCTGAAGCAAAGATTTGATTTCTTGATTTGACATAATGGTTATATTTAATTTAGAGATTCAATATATCATTTTTCAAGTAGATATACTAACAATTATAGTATTCGTATACCTCTTCTATACCTGTGAATTAAACTTTTAACAACAAGATTTCAAGTTTACTTTAAAGTAAAAAATACTTTCACAAGATTATCCTTCTGACGTTGTTAAATGTAAAAATAGCCAATCAGGAGTTTAATCCTAATTGGCTATAACATTTAATCTAAAAGTATCTAAATTCAGCTTATCCTTTACTAATAACCTTTATTTTGAACGTAGAATTTATTTACATCCATTTCGTATTGCGGGATTGGAAATACTCTTCGAAATGGTTGTGAAACCGGCTTGGCAGTATATGCATCCTCAAACTTTCCAAAACGAATCATCTGCTGTCTTCTTGCACACTCCCAGTACATCTCATAGCTAATTTCGTTGTAGAGAGTTTCTTCATTTAGTTGATCAATAGCTTTTCCGTTGTTCTCTTTACCATCTATTTTAACGCTTGAGCGTGATTCTCTTAAAAGATTAATATCATTTAAAGCACCATTTACATCACCCTTTCTGAACTTAGCTTCGGCACGCATGGTATAGATGCCACCCAAACGGAATACAGGAATATCAACACCCCCATATTTTCTGGTATTTTCTGCGTCATATTCTTGCTTAAATACTCTAATTCCTCTATTAATTTGGTTTTGTGAAAAAATTGCTTTTGATGGATCATCGAAATTTAGTTCTTTAGTAAAATCCAGTAATAAACCAGGTGTTTGTTCTGTATATAATGCTTCTACTAAAACACGAGAATTATTATTAGGATCTCTATTAAAGTCACCATCTGAAATAGTTGGTCCATATTGTTGCCCTTCTTGGAATCCTCGGTTAAAATGAAATACCCCATCATAAGGTAAACTTACATCTGTACCATCATTTCTAAAAATTTCACCTCCATTTTTCTTAGTATATGAATGGAAACGTGGATCATTCCTGTTATTATCCCAAGTGGCATAATACTCAGGAGTAGTACAAGTGGCATTAGATCCCCTATTGTTGTCAGGATTTGCTTTCTGATTTCTTCCCATAGACAAGTACGTAAATTCGTTTCTACCTTCATTTCCTCCTGTGGCCTTTTGAATAACAGAAAATATATGCTCTGAATTACCTGAATTATCTACTCCAAAAATGTCGAAGAAATATTTTTCCAAAGTAAACTTATTAGATGAAATAATTAAATCTGTATACTCAATAACTTTGTCCATATTACCACCTGCCGTAAAATCAAATTCAGATGTAGCATTATAGCGATCGTCATAAACGGACTTATTCAAATATATTTGCGCTAACAATGCATATGCTGCTTCAGCAGTAAAACGACCACTATTCCCTTCTGTTGATTCAAATTTCGGTAAATCCGGTAATATGCGTTCAAGCGTTGAAATACATAGTTCAATTGCTTTTGAACTGTTAAGTACTTCGGGAATTGTTGAGAAATTAACATTCATTGGATCACGATACGGAACCTGTCCGAAAATATCAACAATATGATAAGTATATAATGTCCATAATCCTAATGCCTCAGCAATATACATATCTTTATTAGCTATTTCGCTATTTTTTATTACATCAACTGTTATTGCAGATTGAGCAACAGCTTTATTTAAATTATCCCACAAGTTTCCTGATCTCACACTTGAAGCATCCCAGGTAAATTCGTGCAGTGCAATCCAAGAACCATTGTCATACCAATCTTTACCTCTTGCCGGAAGTATTGCCTCGTCGGTTGTTAATTGGTTAACACACCAAATGCCCTTGTACCTGGCAAAAATTTCTTCTCCATAATTATACGATGCAGATAAAAGCTTCCTTTCAGCATTTTCAACCGAATGAATATCATCTGGCATAATCTCGTCCAATACTCTTTCCTCTAAATCTGTACATGAGGTGAATACAAGAATCAACAATACTTGTAATAGTTTTATATTTATTTTCAATTTCATTGTATTAGTATTTAAATTTTACACCAAACAAATATGTTTTTGCACTAGGATAAGAAGCATAGTCCATACCAATAGAAGAATTACCACTTACATTTTTAGAGGTATTTACTGCTGGATCGTACCCTGAGTAATCGGTGATAGTGAATAAGTTTTGACCTGTAGCATAAATATTTAATTCGCTTAACCAACTGATACCTTGAGGACGGAAAGTATATCCTAATCTAATATTATTGAGTCTTAAATAATCCGATTTTTCTAAATAATAATCACTTGGTATTTTCTGGTCAAGTCGAGACTGTTTAGAATTTAATACACTATAGGAAATATTTTGTGCACTAAGCAAGTTTAAAGCATGAGATGTTTCAAGTTTTGTGTTGTTGAACAAATATGCACCCGACTGTCCTGTAAACGAAAATGATAAATCAATATTCTTGAACCTTAACGAACTACTAAGTCCATATGTAAACTTTGGTAATGCACTTTCTATTATTTCCCTTTCTTCAGTAAGAATAGATTTTCCGTTTTCATCAAAACCTAAATGTCTTTTTAGATAAAAGGATCCAGCTGCATAACCATTCTTATATATGTTAATATTTGTTGCGGATAGTCCAGATCCTGAAACACTTCCTGTTTTAATATCGGTAAGTGGAATGCCTTTAACCTCATTATCAAGTGTAGCACCATTAAAGTCAATTGTCCATGAAAAGTCTTTTCCTTTAATAATATCGCTACCTAAAGAAAACTCAATTCCTTTATTTACAATTTCTCCATCCATATTAGCCCATATTTTTGAAAAATTTGGGTGAATAGATGGCAATTCTTGAATGGCATCTGAAGTTACCTTTTTAAAATAATCAATCGATCCGTAAATTTTACCTTTAAGTAAACGAAAATCCATTCCAAGGTTCATCTGAGATACTACTTCCCATTTAAGATCAGGATTGGCAGCACGTTTATAGGTAATCCCACTGGTTAAATTTGATGATTCACCATTTAAATAATATCCATCCTTTGGACTTTCTTCAAATGTAGCTTGAGTTACCTTGTTGGGCACCTCTTGATTACCTGTTTTTCCCCAACTGGTTCTAATCTTAAGCTCATCAATTTGATCCAAACCAGACATAAAGCTTTCTTCGGCAATGTTCCATCCTAACGCGAAAGAAGGGAAATAACCATATTTGTTATTTTCTCCAAATCTGGTTGATCCATCAATCCTCATTGAAGCAGTAAATAAGTATTTTCCCTTATAAGAATAATTTAACCTATTAAAAAAAGACTGTAATTCATTCTCTTGAGTAAACCCTATAGGCGTAAATATTTTCGGCTTACCATCCTTAGACATATTAGTAGCAAATCCAGGATTATAAATAGGTTTTACAACTCCTCTTTCAATGCCATAAGCCCCATATGTAGTTCCTGATTTATAGTACTTTTGATAAGAAAAACCTGCTAATACAGTAACCTTATGATTATTAAATAACCTATTAAATGTAAGGTAATGCTCTAAAAGATAATTATAGTTATCCAAGTTTTGCTTAAAGTGAGCACCTACTTTTTGAATTTCTGTTGTATTAGCAAAAAAAGTTGTATTTCTTTCTGATACCGATTTATCAATACCAAAGTTAAACTTATAATCAAAACCGTTAATGATACGAAACTTTGTTTCAATATTTCCAAGCACACGAAGTGTTCTAGTTAGATCATCATGCATATCTAAAAGGTATAACGGATTGTAACTACCATCATTGTCAAAATCATTAAGCTCACCATCTTCCTTATATACAGGAAGTGTTGGATTAGCCTTTAACATGTGGGTAATTAATTCACCTGTAGCACCTGCATTATCACTAGTAGGAATTCCAATGTCTTTAGTATGAGAAGCTGTTAAATTAGTTGTTACAGTCAATCTTTTATCATCTAAAAAAGATTGTGTCATATTTAATCTTCCAGAATAGCGCTCGAAGTTGCTTTCTTCAATTATACCTTCCTGGTCAATATGGCTTAATGACGCATAATAATTTCCTTGATCTGTAGCATTTGAAAATGACAAGTTATTACTTTTTGTTAATGCTGTTCGCATTAGTTCATCTTGCCAATCTGTATTCGCATTAGGAGTATTTGCATGCTCAGGATTTTCCTCGGCATAGTCATCTCCGCTCAATAAATCTAATTTATTAGCTACTTTGGAAAATCCTACATATGAATCAATTGTAAATTGAGGACGCTGCGTTTTACCTTTTTTTGTAGTAATAATGATAACCCCATTAGAACCTCGAGCACCATAAATTGCTGCTGCCGAAGCATCTTTTAAGATATTAATAGATTCAATGTCGTTAGGATTTAAAAAATTCAATGGATTTTTAGCTCGTGCACTACCTAATCCTTCACTAATACCATCAGGACTTACAGCATCATTGCTTAAAGGCATACCATCAACTACAAATAATGGTGAGTTACCACTTCGGATTGATCCAACACCGCGAATCATCACATCAACACCAGCTCCTGGCTCGCCACTTGAATTAACAATTCTAACTCCAGAAACTTTGCCTTGAAATAGTTGCTCTGGATTGGTCATTACTCCATTATTAAAAGACTCAGCCTTAACACCATCAATAGCACCAGTTACATCAGCTCTTTGTTGTCTACCATAACCTACAACCATTACTTCCTTAAGGCTTTCTGATGTTGGTTCCAGTTTTATTTTCATATCAGCACCTGCCTCTACCTCAACACTTTCGTAACCAATAAACGAAAAAGCTACTTTTGTACTAACACCAGATAGCTCTAAGCTAAAATTTCCATCAACATCAGTAATTACACCATTTGTTGTACCTACTTCAATTACATTTACACCTGGTAATGGCTCATTATTTTCGTCAACTACTTTACCTGTAGCAACAATCTTTTCTTGCTGTTGCATTTTCTTAACAAATACAAGTTCTCCTTGCACTGTATAGCTGATATTTGCTTGTTGTGACAAACCATCCAATACTTCGTTAAGTTGCTTTTTCTGTTCAGATACTGAGTATTGAGAATGATCTGTGATAATACTTTCTCCATAACTGAATTTATAATCTGATTGCTCAGACAAATTGGAGAAAATTGTAACCAAAGATGCATCAACCACGTTAATACTTACCTTTGGGAAAACGTTTTTTGTGCCAGATGCCCACGTTGCTTGGATTGCCAATAACGCAAAAAGCATGCACACCATTGTTTTTCGTTTAAAAAAAATTAAATTTGAGTACATTTTTTTAGTATTGATTTTTAAAATACTTAATTAAATAAGCTGTAGTTGTTGCCGCAACTACAGTTTTTTCATTTTTAGTTAGTTGCTTATTGTTATTACATTTTCATTTTCTTCAAATTTTAAGTCGGTTATATAATTAAGTTGATTAAGGACACCACTTATTGAATCATCTTTTCCGATAAATACTGTTACTTTATTTTTCAATGGTATGCCTTGTGCGTTTTTAATTTGAATACCAAATTTATGTTGTAGAATTTCCATTACCTGACTCAACTTAACATTTTGTAGTTGAATATCATCAGTATACCAAACAACAAGTTCGTCTCTTGAAAAACTTCTTTCAGTTAAATTTTGGTCATTATATGAATAAGAAACTTCCTGAAACGGTTCAAGATTAACACTACATTTTGAAGAGGAAACATTTACTCTACCAGTATGAACGGTTACTTTACATTCATTTGGATGCATCAAAATATTAAAGGAAGTACCTAATACTTTTGTTTCTAATTCTCCTGACTCCACAATAAATGGTTTATCTGGATTTTTTGCTACTTTAAAAAAAGCATTTCCTTTCTGCAAAGTAACATTCCTACTTTTTCTATTAAAATTCTCTCTATACGAAATCGTTGTACCTGGACTTAAATAAATTGTTGATCCATCTGCTAAATTCAACGAATCCATTCTTATCCCTGTTTCAAAAACAATAGTGTTAGTTTTATTATATTCTTTATTTAGAAACAAAAACGAACCTAACATTATAAGCACGCTAGCTGCTACGCCGGAATATATCTTTAGCTTATGAAGATTTGCCTTTTTCTTTTCTAAAGAAATTTTCTCATTTATATTTCTAAATATTGTTTCAGATATTTCTCCTTTTTCTCCATGAAGATTTTTATCCCACACTTCGTTTCTCTTAAACGAAGATGTGAAATTATCCAATAATTCATTCTCCTCTTTTGAAGATTCCCTTTTAAGAAATTTAGTAATAAGTTCTTCTAATATATGTTTCTTCTCTCTCATGATACTTTTGCCTTTCGCCCTTAAGTACCATGAAGTGATGTTTTGTACTATGCCGGAATGTTATCAAAAAATTAAGTAAACGTTACATTAAATATTTTGCGATACATAGTAGCATTACAGCTCTATTGACATTTTTTAAATCGAGGCGCACTTGTTTTATAGCAGTAGAAAGTTGGTTTCGAACTGTTTGATAAGAAATATCCAATTCTTTTGAGATTTCAGCACAGCTTAAACCATCAACTTTATTCATTAATAATATTCTTCGACGTTTCTCCGGTAAATTATTTATTGCCAAAGAAAGTTTGTGAGCAAGCTCTTCATTAATTTCATTTATATTTTCATCAACAAACTCTTCAAAGCGTGTTTCTAAAACTTCTTTATTGAATTTGTTATCTCTATAGTTTTTAAAAACTTGAAATTTTGCAGACTGAAAAAGATAACTCTCTATGTTCATAATATCTGCAGTCTTTCTTTTTTCCCAAAGGTTAACAAATAGATCCTGAACAATAGTTTGTGAAAGGTCATCATTCTGAGTCATTCGATAAACAAACTGATACAACCTATCCCAATAACGATTATATATTTCCCTGAAGGCATTATCACACCCTCTTTTTAATTGTATTACTAATTCGTAATCTCCCATATTTCTCCAAACCCTTTGAAAGGAAGTAAAGTTTAAGAAGCCACAAATCTATTTCAAAACTTATATATAAACTTAATGATTAAGGTTATTTAATTGTGAAATGATGTAAAGAGTGAGTCCGAAGAATGAGCAAGTTATTTATATCGAGGACTTCGCTCAAAGCGAGATCCTCGTTATTTTTATCCAATTATTAAACATCATATGTAGTTGAAGCGGTATCTCCTCCTCTTCCTGTCCAGTTTGTATGAAAATACTCTCCTCTAGGTTTATCAATTCTTTCATAAGTGTGTGCTCCAAAGTAATCACGTTGCGCTTGGAGTAAGTTAGCCGGTAATTTCTCAGTTCTATACCCATCATAATAACTTAAAGCACTTGAGAATGTTGGCACCGGAATTCCATTCATAACAGCCTGACCAACAACCTGACGCCATCCTTCAATTGCTTCTGAAATTTTGTCTTTAAAGTATGGGTCTAATAATAAGTTAGGTAAACCTGGGTTATTATCAAAAGCTTCTTTTATTTTACCTAAAAACACAGAGCGAATAATACATCCCCCTCTCCACATTAGGGCAATTCCTCCGTAATTTAAATCCCAATTGTTTTCTTTGGCTGCTTCCCTCATCAATACATATCCTTGTGCATAGGAAACAATCTTAGACGCAAATAGTGCATCTTTAATATATTTAATAAACTGAACCTTGTCTCCTTCGAACTTTTTAATTGGTGATCCTAATACTTTTGCAGCTTCTACCCTTTCTTCTTTTTGTGCAGAAAGACAACGTGCAAATACAGCCTCTCCAATTAAAGTTAAAGGTACACCAAGATCCAACGCTGTAATACCGGTCCATTTTCCAGTTCCTTTTTGTCCGGCAGCATCTAATATTTTTTCTACAAATGGCTCTCCATCTTCTTGGTACGCCATAATATCACGCGTAATTTCAATAAGGTAACTATCTAAATCACCCTTGTTCCACTCATTAAAAATATCATGCATTTCATTGTGCGATAATCCCACAAAATCTTTCATAATATGATACGCTTCACTAATTAACTGCATATCACCATATTCAATTCCATTATGGACCATTTTCACAAAATGCCCCGCACCATCTTGCCCAACCCAATCACAGCAAGGCACCTTATTTTCTACCTTTGCAGAGATATTCTGAAAAATATCTTTGATTAAAGGCCAAGCCTTTTCTGATCCTCCTGGCATTAGCGATGGTCCTGTTAATGCACCTTCTTCACCTCCAGAAACACCTGAACCTACATACAACAACCCCTTTTCTTCAACATACTTTGTTCTTCGGATAGAGTCCGGATAATGAGAATTACCTCCATCAATAATAATATCACCTTCTTCAAGATGTGGTGTAATTTGATCAATAAGAGCATCTACAGCTGCTCCAGCCTTTACTAACATCATAACTTTTCTGGGACGCTTTAAAGAAGCAATCAACTCTTCAATAGAGTGAGTTCCAATAAAGTTTTTTCCAGCACCTCTACCATTAACAAATTTATCAACCTTTTCGGTGGTTCTATTATATACTGCTACAGTATAGCCTTTGCTTTCCATGTTTAAAACCAGGTTTTCGCCCATGACTGCCAACCCGATTAATCCAATATCTGCTTTTTTATTCATTCCGTATTTTTAATTTATCGAAATTCAAAATTAATGTTTTTGAGAAGTGTAGACTTTATTTTTCAAATTAATTCAACATGCTTAAAACCTATTTTGTTCATCTTTTGCTTTAAGATTGAAGATCCATTTTTAATCTTGATATGGAAAGCTTCAAATTCTCTTCTTAATGGATATGAACCCCTTAACTTCTCAAACTTCTCAGGATTCATACGAAAACGTAAATCATCTTCAAAAATTGCATAAGTATGCAATACTGCTTTTATCCATACTTCTTGAAAACTCAACCCTTTAGCATCAATATTAAAACTTGAATTTTCAGGAATTGGAACATTCTCAGGATACCAATCCTTTAAAGGTAAATTAAAATATCGACTTATAGCATTAACACTCATCGCTGTTCCATTTGCTTTTCCATCGGCCGAATAACCTGCTATATGTGGAGTTGCAATCTTTGCTTTTTCTAAAAGTTTAATATTTATATTAGGTTCATTCTCCCATACATCTAATACAACATTTCCTATATCACCTCTGGATAATGCATCTAACAAATCTATATTATCTATAACCTCTCCTCTCGAGCTATTAATAATAATCACTTCCTTTTTACATTTACAAAATAAACCTTTATCTCCTAAATGATAGGTTTTATATTGCCCCTGTGTTTGTAAAGGAACATGAAATGTAATAATATCCGATTGAACTAGTAAGTCATCCAAATCAACAAACTCTTCCATGCCTTCTTTTTCTGCTCTTGGTGGATCGTTAAGTAAAACCTTCATTCCAATTGATTTGGCAAAATCTTTTACTTTACGTCCTACATTTCCAACTCCAACTATACCCAAGGTTTTACCCTCTAACTGAATTTGAAGTTTATCAGCTATAGTAGCCAACACAGCAGCAATGTATTGCTTAACAGAACCTGAATTACAACCAGGTGAATTAGTCCATTTAATATTACTCCTTTCACAATAATCAGTATCAATATGGTCAAAACCAATTGTAGCAGTAGCAATCATTTTAACATTGCTTCCTTTTAAATTTTCTTCAGTACATTTTGTTCTGGTACGGGTAATTAGAGCCTCTGCATTCTTCATTTCTAACGCTGTGGTTTTTACTCCTGGTAAATAAGATATATTTACATAAGGTTCTAATATTCCTTTTAAAAACGGGATTTTATCGTCAGCAATAACTCTTATCATGAGAAAGATATTTAATACAAATGTAGTATTAGCATTTAAATTAAGCACGAAGTGTAATAAAACAATTGAACAATCGTAACAAATGTATTTAACAGAAAAGAATTAAAATCGGAATGGTAAATGAATAAATTGCAGGAATGAGAAATTAAGTAAGTTGCCAATCGATGAAGATTTATTTATATTTAATACTAATTGCTTGTATTATTTAAATACTAAAACCAAATAATAAATAATAACTACCAGTTATACATTTTTAATAATTCCTGAAATTTCAAAAACTACCTTTAATCAATTATTTACAATTAAAATGTCTAAACATGAAAAAATCATTTTTATCAACACTAATCCTTCTATGCTTTGTTTGTGCACAAAGTCAAACAAAATTTCAAATTCAATATCAATTTCTCGATACTGACTCAACCCATAAAAAGAATGTTGAAGAGAGTTTTTCGCTTTTAAACGAAAGCTATTTAGAAGAGATTTGGGAGATTACCCCATTATCAAACCAAAAAAACAACAATACCTACAATGTTAAGTTAATAAAAAATCAAAATTATAAACGTACTAAAAGAGTTGGTAAAAAATGGAGAACTGTAAATAGTGATTATTCATTTCTGCCTGAAGCGTCACACCCACTTTTGAATAAAACATTGCAGTTGAATATTTATAAAGATAGTGTTAAGATTAATATTCCTAAATCAATTGAGAATAATGAAAACCTTGAATATTTAATATCTAATTCTAAACGAATTTTTGAATATTATTTTCTTGGAAGTAAAGGTATAGCTGATGAAGTATTCGCTTTAGAGAAAAAGAATAAAGATGGTAGTATAAGTTATTTTCTTAAAAACGAAAAGGATAAAGAATATAAACCTTCATCATACCTTAAACTAGAGAAGAAAGGTCAAATAGGTTCAGATTTCAGTTCATGTATTGAATATAAGGCAAGCTTTAACCGCAAAGAATATAGTTATAAAACCAAAGATTCAATAATGATTGATCATGTTATTATTGGTAGTATGAAGCAATACCTTAAAACTATTAATATTAATAACGAACCTTACACTGTTAAATATCGCGATGAAAACCATGTTCTTTATGATTCAATCTACCCTAAAACGAATGCAGTCTTAAAAGGACAAATAAAAAATTTTGACCCCGAAAAACATATTTCAATAGATTTTACAGAAAATATTCCTGGTTCGTATAAACGTAAGGCTTTTGTTTTTTATCCCGATAAAAAAGGAAACTTTGAATTTAAAATGTATTTAGATAAACCAATGGAGTTTGATTTTTGGCACAATGAACAAACACCTTTTATTCTAGCTCCCGGAGATGATTTATATCTGACTCTAGATATGGATGAGTTTGATGAAACAGTTAAATGGACTGGAAAAGGAAGTAAGAAAAACCAATTTTTAGCTGATCAATTTTTATTTGAAGAAAAAAATAAAATTAGTGTTCACGATTATTATAACCAAACACGAGAGCAAATGTCAAAATCGAAACCTGAAGACTTTAAAACTTTTTGCGACTCGCTTTACCAATTAAGACTTAATTTTTTAAGCAAATACGAAAAAGTATTATCTCCTCAATATTACCTTCGAAACTATTACAACGAATACGTAAGAAATTATTCGCGTAAGAGCGACTTTCCTCAAGATCAAAAATACTATCGCAAAAAAGCAAATCTTAAACCTTTGGAGATAGAAGAATCATACTACAATTTTAAAGACGAATTTCATGCAGATAACGACTTAATGGCATTTTCATCCAATTATGGACACGAAATAAGAAGTATTGTATATTTTGATATTTTCCCAAAATTTAGGTCTGATAACAGTGTTCGATTTAAAGGTACGGATGATAATTATAAAAAGCGTATCTATTTTACCAACTTATTATACGATGGACTGTCAGCTTATCAACTTACCTTTGAAACAGTAGCTGACGTTATTGAAAGAGGATCATGGCCTCTTGCTCAAAAAATGATGAGTGAATTCAGAGAGAAATTTCCTGATACTGATTATTTAAATCAGTTAGAGGTGGCATTTGCAAAGGCACAAACTGTAGCTCCGGGTCAAATAGCATACGATTTTGAATTAGAAGATCTAGAAGGAAACAAAGTAAAGCTATCTGACTTTAGAGGTAAAGTAGTTTACCTTGATTTCTGGGGAACTAGTTGTGGTCCATGCCGCTATCAAATAGAAAACTATTCTCATAAATTAAAAGAAAAAATGAAGGATAAGGATATTGTTTTTATGTATGTAGCCTGCGAAGGAAATGTAAAAAGAGTAAAAAAATACATGGATAAAAACAATGTAAAAGGAGTAAAATTAATTGCAAAAGATAAAGAAGCTATCATAAGGGATAAATACTGGTTCAATGGAATTCCTGAATATTATATTATTGATAAAGAAGGGAAAATAGTGCAAAGAGATGCCAACAGACCTAGTTCATTACTTCGTAATCCAAAACCATTATTGGATGCATTAAAATAAATCCTTCACCCCAAAAAAATATACGACAACATATTAATTCCCGATTATAATAAGAGGTTTGGCTATTAATTAATTATAGTCAAACCTTTTTTCTTATACCTCCCCCACACCCATACCAACCGTTTATACATTCATGCAATAACTGTGGCGTTGCACAACTTACTTTTACGCTGATAAATTATCTTTAACGCTCAAATAATAAAACCTATGAAGTATTTATTAATTGGAATAATTAATACACTGTTTATTCTTTCAAGCCTAAATGCCCAACAGCAACCATTAAAAAAAGGAGATGAATTTACATATCAAAACAGTAACTATTACTTTAGATACGATGATTTAAAATATTATGAAGGAATGCATAGAACCAATACAACTTATAAAGTATTGAAAGTTCTCGAAAATAGCTATTTAATTGAAACTAAAACCAAATTGATTGATTCATACCACAGAACTAAAAACAAAGATAAAGATCAATGGGAATCAGGCTCCTGCGCGTACCCTCAATTATTACCTAACGAAAAGAAAAAATATTCCCGAAGTAATTACTCCATCTACAATTTAGACAAAATCCGGTTTCAATTATCAACAAAAGGAGAAATTTCAGATATCGAAATTATTGATTCACTGGTGATTTTATATCCTGACCTGGAACCCATTATTAAGAATAATTATCAATCTATGTTCAAGTCTCCATTAATATTCATTCCTAAATCGATTAAGATTGGAGAAGAGATTAGTGTTAATAATGATGTTTATAAAGTTTCGAAAATAACCTCAAAATATATATCCATTTTCAAAGATGAATCATCAAATAATAAAGTAAGTAGAATTAAACTCAAAGTGAATCCTGTTAATGGGATGATGCTTGAAAACCAATACTATAAAGATATTAACAATTCACCTAATGGAGAAACAAAAAATGAAAGAACAGTTTATATCAGTAAAAACCCTAATCCATACTCTTGCAAGTACTCAATAAATCATATGAAAAAGGACTCATTATTAACCAATACCAATGTAACTATCAGGGGAAAAATACAACATCCTTCCCAGAAGCATAAAGTTATTATTAAATGGTATGAAAGAAAACCTGGAGGTCATGATGATTATAAAATAATTACGCATTTAAACCCAGACAATACGTTTGAGATTAGAATGAATATTGAGGATATCAAAAGAATAGATTTTCTGCATAAAGAAAAAGCTTCATTTTATGTTATGCCAGGCGACGATATATATATTAATGCAAATTTAAATCAATTCGATGAAACATTAAGAGCTGACGGTATAGGTGAAGCTCACGTCAATTACTATTTCGACAGGTTCTTATATTGTGAAAAAGAAAATCTATTTTCCAATTCTCTTTTCCTAAGCAAACGTGATTATAATAATTTCAGTTGTAAAACATATAAAGACAAGGTATATCATTACATTGACAAAAGAACATCCTTCTTAGATAATTACAAAATCAAACTTGCTCCTGAAATCTTTTTAGCCGAATACTATGAAATCGTATCTCATGGTGCAGAAGAACTAGGTGACTTTAAATACTATAGAAATCACTTTGCCAGTCAATTTAATTTTGACCCTGATTACAATGTCCCAGATGATTACTACGATTTTGAAAAATTAGTTCATGCAGATAATGATCTAATGTCATTTTTTGATGAGTATGAAATGTTTATTAGACATTATGCTTTTTTCTATTTAGAAGATAAGATGGATGCAATAACCGGAAAAGGTAATATAGTAGATTCTTCAATTGACAACTATTTTGATTTTATTTATGAATCGAGGTATAACACTAGCCATCAATTTTATAGGGGAAAATCCAAATACATATTGAAATATAAAACAGTTGAAGATGCTTTAGAAAAAGGAAGCAGAGAATCATACACTAAACTTTATAATCGTTTTATTAAAGAATATCCTAATACACCTAAAGCAGATAAATTAAAAGAAGCATTAAAAAGAGCGAAAAATGCAAGAGTAGGTGTAAAAGGTTATGATTTTACATTACAAGATATCGAAGGAAACAATGTTAAACTATCAGATTTTAAAGGTAGTGCTATTTATATAGACATTTTCTCTACTAATTTTGATGATTATGTAGCCAAACTAGAAAACAAAAATGATACTTTAAAATCACTCTTCGGGGATAAAAAAATTAAGTTTTTACTGGTTTCTTTAGATGGATCATCTAAACGGATGAAAAAAAAGATGAGTAAAATTAAGTTTGACGGAGTTAAACTACTAGCTAATCAAGCTGAAAAAAATAAAATAAAAAACAACTATTTTTTTTCAGGTATTCCACACCATATAATTATTGATAAAGATGGTAAAATAATTAATAGAGATGCACCCTCACTAAGCAAGGTGATTCAGCAACCAGATATACTTTTAAAGGCTTTAGAATCTCAACCAAACAAGGTTGATAAAGAACATAGAATACGTGTTCTAATAGCAATTATTTCCATCTTAGTATTTCTTTTTATTGGCTTTTCTCTTATTTGGGAAATAAACAGGCGACGAACAAAAAGAAAACTTAAAGACTCAACCTTTAAAACTAAGATTCGCGAACTGGAACTAACTGCTATACGTGCACAAATGAATCCCCATTTTATGTACAACTGCCTAAATTCTATTCAAAACCTAGTTCAGAAAAAACAAAATGATGAGGCGCATCAATACATCTCAAAGTTTGCAGAATTAATAAGGAGCGTGCTAAAGAACAGCGATAAAGAAGAAATAAGTCTGGCTACGGAGTTGGAAATGATTACTAACTATGTGGATTTAGAAAAACTGAGGTTTGATATTGATTATAGTATTCAAATTGCTCAGGGGATAGACAATTATTCAGTTTTTATACCTCCTTTAATTCTTCAACCTCTAGTTGAAAATGCTATCCTACATGGACTAGCTCCAAAAGAAAAAGACAGGAAACTAAAAATAGAAATACTACAAAATACCAATAAGGTCATTTGTGTTTCCATTATAGATAATGGAGTTGGAAGAAATAGAGCCAGTAAGAAAGTTTCGTCAAATGGTAAAGGAATAGGATTTAGCCAGGAAAGACTAAATCTACTCAGCGAAAAATATGGTACTGAGTACAATATGACCATTGAGGATTTGAAAAACAACAAAAGTGAAGTAGAAGGAACAAAAGTTCAGATATGCTTTACTGAGGAGTAGCATCAATAGGCGCTGATTCTTAAGTTTTGAACACTGGTGGCACGATCCCAGATCGCACTCCAAAAAAGTCATATCAAACCTTTCCTAAACTTACACCAACCGTTTATACATTATAGTATTATATCAATCATGTATAGATATAAATTTAAACTCATTCTTAACTTAGATACAGGTTATATCATAAATCATCTAATATATTCAAGTATAAGACTTAATATAAGAACTATGAAAATTTTAATATTAATAATAACTGCCTTTTTAATTCTCTCATCAGTAAACGCACAGCAACAAAGGCTTAAAAAAGGGGATGTGTTTACCTATCATAGCAGCACCATTGAAGGCGTGGAAGCCCTTAAGCGATATACAGCAGAATATAAAATAGTGGACGTTTTAAAAGATGGTTACCAGATGGAAGCCAGGTTCAGGTTAAAAGATGAATACGATGATATTTATAAAATAAGAGTTAATGATAAGAGAGTAACTAAAAAAATATACCCTGAATTTGACGATGAATTGTTCAGATATCATTACAATAATTCATTATTCACAAGGGAAGCTGTCAGGTTTAAAGTATCCTTTGATGGAATTTTAAGCGAAATCAAATTAATAGATCCTATTGTAGGCAAAGATATTATTATGGATGATGTGCTTATGGGTTATTTAGAAAAAGAATTTGGTTGCCCATACCTCGGACAAACTAATAGTGTAAAAAAAGGAGATCAATTCTTTTATAGAAATCGGTATTACAATGTAGATTCCGTAATGAGTGATGTAGTAATACTTAAATCCTTGTCATCATCAGAAGCTAAAAAGAAAAGAAGCACTATAGGAGTAAGGATAAATAAAAGTAAGAAAATAAAAACTTACTTCAGTGGTAGTTCAATTAAATACAAAATCATCATTGAAAAAAATACTGGACTAATAAAAGAGTTTAATTCTTTATCCAGCAAAAGAAAAGAACGACTTGTTCAAGTGCCAAACTTTAAAAGCTTTCATACTTATTTTTTAAGAGATTCAGTAAAAACAGATACTATTATAAAAAAACCAAATGTTCGGATAAAAGGAAAAGTTTTGAATCCAATAAATGGATTAGCAGAGATTACTCTTAAACGAAAACTTCATACGAGCTTTGACAAACAAGATTTCAAGTATTTAATTAGTTTAAAAAATGATAGCACATTTGAATTTAGAATACACCTTGATGATTTAGAGCATTTTGATTTAGAATATAAGAACAATATGGCAATTACATTGCAACCAGGTGATGACTTAAAAATGAATCTTACTGTTAATAATGATAACCTGATTGCTAATGATATTAGCGGTGTAGGCTCCGAAAATCTTAATTTTCAGCAAACAAACAACCCATATACTTCAGAAATATATTCACTTTACAAAAAGTTTGAGCATTCGTGTCTCTTATTAAATAGCAGAAAAAAAGTAACTGATTTAAAAAATAATTTAAAAGGACGAAAGGAATTTCTATGTTCAATTTTGCAGGATACAACTGGATTATCGATTGATATAAATAGCCCTAAAGGCTTAACACCTAAACAAATTAAGGAAGTCCTGGATAATATTCCCAATGATATTCTTAAGAGTATTGTTAATTCTATTCAAAAAGAATCAAACTTAATATTTGAGTTAGAGAATGGAACAGACGAAAAAATAGATATCAATGATCAAATAAATGTTTTTGCTAAAGTTGTAAGTAATGATTTTAATTGGAAGAAGAAGCACTTTGAGACTTTAAGTCCCGAAATGTATCTGTCAGAATACTTTAATAACTTAAAAACCTTATTTAAATTTTATAATAGAGCAAGTATTTCCAAATCGATAAAGACAAAAGAGGGTTGGAAAGATACTTTCCCATATGTATTAAAGAAATACTACAATGAAATACCGGAACTAAAATATTATAATAGCAAGAATGATTTACTTAGATTTAACAACATATCTGATCCTTTTAGGTATATGTTTGATTGGGAATATTCCACTCAAATACCTAATTCCCATAAAAGTATCAATGATAATCACAAACCCGGTAGCCAAAAGTCTAATAAGATAAGGTATAACTTAATTGAGAATCATTACGAAGGTTATTCGGCTTACTATTTAAAATATCAAACTGTTTATCAATCCCTTAATTACGATAAAAAAACGAATTACACCACGTTGTACAACAGGTTTATGGATGAATATCCCGATACTAAATACGCCCAAATACTATCTAAACAATATAAAAAAGTAGAAAAAGTAAGTCCTGGTTCAAAGGCATTTAATTTTAAGCTAAAAGATCTTGATGGAAATACGGTTAAATTATCCGATTTTAGAGACAAAGTAGTTTACATAGATTTTAACGCAAAACAAAACGACTATAAAAAAGATTTTAAACGAACTTTATCCGATTTTTTTGATCACGGAGATATCGTATTTATAACAGTACTTGTTAAGGATAAAAATTTTGAGAAGAACCTTAAGTGGTTTGTAAACATTCAAGAACCTATAATTAAACTTGTTGCAACAACAGAAGAATTCAAAACTATTTCTCAAAAGTATCAACTTAAAGATTATAGAGAAAAGGCAATAATTGATGTTGATAGTAGAATTGTGACACACATTGCTCCAAGCATTGTTTTTATCCACGCTTATCCGCAGTTATTATATCGTGCACTTATATCACATCCCCAAAAGATTGATAACGAAAGAAAAATCCGCATTCTAAAAGCTGTCATTACCATTGTGGTTTTGGTTTTGATTTTAAGTTTTATTGCCTGGGATATCTACCGTCGTCGTACAAAAAAGAAGATAAAAGAATCGGCCATAGAAACAAAAATCAGAGAGCTAGAACTAACTGCCATTCGTGCTCAAATGAATCCTCATTTTATGTACAACTGCCTTAACTCTATTCAAAACCTGGTGCAAAAAAAGCAAAACGATGAAGCACATCAATATATCTCTAAGTTTGCAGAGTTAATCAGGAGCGTGCTAAAAAACAGCGATAAAGAAGAAATAAGTCTGGCTACGGAGTTGGAAATGATTACTAACTATGTGGATTTAGAAAAACTTAGGTTTGATATTGATTATAGCATTCAAATTGCTCAGGGGATAGACAATTATTCAGTTTTTATTCCTCCTTTAATTCTTCAGCCTTTAGCTGAAAATGCTATCTTACATGGATTAGCTCCAAAAGCAAAAGACAGAAAACTAAAAATAGAAATACTACAAAATACCAATAAGGATATTTGTGTTTCTATAATAGATAATGGAATTGGAAGAAATGGAGCAAGCAAAAAAAAATCGTCCAATGGCAAAGGAATTGGTTTTAGTCAAGAAAGATTAAATTTATTGGCCGATAAATACGGAACACAATATCATATGAACATCGAAGACTTAAAAGATGAGCATGAAAATGCTATTGGTACCAAAGTTCAAATTTGTTTTCCCGAAGAGTAGTACTTAAACTCATCGGGTGACTATAGAAGTAATAAGTATAGTCACACGGTAAGTAAACACAGATAATATGAAAACCATAAAAGCTATTATAGTTGACGATGAACAAAACGGTCGAGAAAACCTCCGCGGAGTATTGGAAAAATTCTGTCCTAACGTAGAAATACTTGCCGAAGCTGAATCTGCCATTTCCGCAATAAATTGTATTCAGGAATACAAACCCGATTTAGTATTTCTGGATATTGAAATGCCAGGAGGAAACGGCTTTAAAGTCTTGGAATTCTTTAATCACTCCCAATTTAAGGTAATTTTTGTTACAGCTTATGATCAATACGCTATTCAAGCTATTCGTTTTTCAGCGCTGGATTATATCCTAAAGCCCATTGATGCACTTAAACTCAAAGAAGCAATTCAACGATTTATTCAAGCTCGAACACAAGAAGATCTGCGATTAGAACAATTTCTTAAAAATAAAGAACTTAAAAATCAAAGTAAAAAAATTGCATTGCCCTTTGCTGATAAAATTGACTATGTAGAAGTCGAAAACATTATTCAATGTAAAGGAGAAGCTAACTATACGCGCATATTTTTATCCTGTGGTAAGGAACATCTTATTTCAAAACCATTAATTGAGTTTGAAGAAATATTAGATGGCTTTGGATTTATTCGTACACATAAAACATACATAGTCAATTTATATCATGTAAACACATTTATTAAATCGGATGGTGGCTATTTAAAAATGTCCAATGGCTTATCTGTACCTGTATCACGAAGGAAAAAGGAGTTTGTTTTAGCTGAATTAAAAAATACATAAAGCTGTTACTTCCCTAACTCAAAATCTCAAAATATTTCCTATAAGAATTAATATAAATCTAGGTCATTTTTTATAATTCAAATATTTCTTTTATAAATATCAAACACTTCACCAAGCCACCTTTACACACTCATTACATGCATATTACAAACACAAACACTATTTACATATCGCTATTTAAGTGGTGAGAATTTTTGTTGATTTTTTAATATTTTGGAGATTAAATATAATTCGACTAATTTTGTTCGCGTAGAAACAATTGGCAAAACTGAATTGTTGAGATATTAATTATAAGGAGCAGAAGAAAAAGGAAATGCCAAAAATAAAGCAACATTATTCCAAAAATACAATTCACTTATGTTCTGGTAGCTTCAAAAAACCTTCAAGCTTATTAAAGCAAAAAAGTTATGATTTATAACCATGTACAAAAAGAAATTGCAAGTAAAATCGAAAATGAAACTGAATTATCAAATTGGAAAGATTGGCGTTGGCAGTTAAGAAATTCTATTCGCTCTTTAGAGAAATTTGAATATATAACAGGGATTAAATTTGAGGAGAAAGAAAGAAAAGAACTTAAAAATACATTTGAAAAATTCCCTCTATCCATCACTCCTTATTACCTTTCATTAATTGATAAAGAAAACTTTAGAAATGATCCGATCTTTAAGCAGGCTTTTGGATGTATAGAAGAACTTACTACTCATTCATTTGAATTAGAAGATCCTTTGTCAGAAGATAAGGATAGTCCTGTAGAAGGAATCACTCATCGATATCCAGATAGAGTATTATTTCATGTAAGCAACGTATGTTCAATGTACTGCAGACATTGCACTCGTAAAAGAAAAGTTGGAGATGTTGATTTTGTACCATCAAAAGACCAACTCCGTAATGGCATCGATTATATTGCAGCTAATCCTCAAGTTAGAGATGTACTACTTTCAGGGGGAGATCCTTTAATGTTGCCAGATGAAAAATTGGAATGGTTACTCGAGGAAATTTGTAAAATACCCCATGTTGAATTAGTTCGTATAGGAACAAGAATGCCTGTAGTGCTACCTTATCGTATAACAGATAAGCTCGTAAAAATGCTGCAAAAATTTCATCCAGTTTGGATTAATACGCACTTCAACCATCCAAATGAAATTACAACATCATCAAAGGAAGCACTTGCAAAACTGGCAAATGGAGGATTTCCATTAGGAAACCAATCTGTACTTCTTGCAGATGTTAATGATTGTCCCAGAATAATGAAAAATCTATTACACAAATTGGTTCAAAATAGAGTTCGACCTTATTATTTGTATCAATGCGACCTTTCTGAAGGGCTATCTCATTTCAGAACACCAATTGGTAAAGGCATTGAAATTATGGAAAGTCTTGTTGGACACACAAGCGGCTTCGCTCGCCCAACTTATGTTATTGATGCTCCAGGTGGAGGAGGTAAAATTCCGGTTATGCCTAACTATATTATATCATGGTCTACCAACAAAGTAGTACTGCGTAATTATGAAGGAGTAATAACTACCTATAAAGAACCGGATAGTTATGAACCAAAAATGTGCGATAGAGACTGTGAAAATTGCAATTTAGAACTATCTATTACCGAAAAAGATGAGTCGGAAGCCATTGGGATTGAAAAACTACTTTCGGACTCATGTGATACTATATCATTAATACCAGAAGATAACGAAAGAATTTTTAGGAGGGAAAGCAATGTGTGATATTATTACAATTAATGATGCTGTTGAAACTATTGCTAAAGGAACATGTATTCAGCATGGGAAGCATAACGACAGGATCTATCTGATGAAGCTTGACGAAAGAGACATTCCTTATATTTTCGATAAAATTAAACAATTAGCTAATACTGAGAATTATTCTAAAATAGTTTGCAAAATACCCAAAAGCACAGCACCTACTTTCTTTGCAAATGGTTTTATTGTAGAAGCCTTTATTCCTCAATTTTATAATAAAAGGGAGGATGCTTTTTTTGTTTCAAAATTTCTTAATTCTGATCGATTATTAAATATTGAGACAAATAAATTGGCATCATTTAGTCAAATACTAAAGAAAGACAACCGAAAAAACAAAGAGGATTATCCTGATTTCACATTTAGGGAACTTAACAAAAGTGACGTGTCTAATATTACTGATATTTATAAAGAAGTATTTGAGACCTATCCGTTTCCTATACACGACAAAGAATATATTATTCAAACTATGAATGAAGGTGTTCGGTATTTTGGAGCAGAAAAAAAGAATCAACTTGCTGCAATTGCTGCATCGGAAATTGACGTTAAAGGAAAGAATGCCGAGATGACCGACTTTGCTACTTATCCGGAATTTGCAGGTCATAGTTTAGCAACAAGCTTGCTTAAAAGAATGGAATTTGAAATGAGAAAAGATGGCATTCATACTCTATACACCATTGCCCGACTTAATTCAATTCCTATGAATTTAACTTTTATAAGGATGGATTATAAATACTCCGGCACACTTATAAAAAATACCAATATAGCTGGCAATATTGAAACAATGAATATTTATTATAAGCATATATAAAACATTATGTCATCAAAAAACTATTGTATACATCGAAATAAGTGTCCTATTTATAAAGGAAAAACCATATCTGAAGAAAATAAACTAATTATACATAAAAATGTTTTTTGCCATAGAGGACATAAGGGGTGGAGAAATTGTAATGATTATTTAATTTTTGAAAACACAGGCTATTCTTCGGAAAAACAAGAAAAGTAGTTAACCAAAAAACAAAGTAACTAATGAGAAACAGTCTTAAATTACTATTTAATAAAACAAAAAATGAAAATGAAAAGAAGGTATTAGAGCTTCTTAAAGAAAAAGGAAAATATCTATATGGAGACATAATCAAAGATTTAAATTTATCCTATAACAAAGGGCAAGAGGTAATTTATTCTTTGATTTCAAAAGGATTAATTGAACATTGCAAGAAGTCTTCTGAACTTCAAATTAAGACATAAATAAACAGGTAAGTAACTATTGAAATGAATATAAGTGGCATTATAAAATCAGTTACTCTGTTACTCGTGTTACTTAATCCTTTTTTAATTATTGTCTATCTTATTGATATTGTTAAGAAAAAGTCTCAAAAAATATTTTTTAAAATATTGATTCGAGCAGGAGTAATCAGCTTAATTGTTTTTTCATTATTTGCCATTTTAGGAGATTCTATATTTAAAAATGTTTTTAATGCCAGCTTTGCTTCATTTCAAATATTTGGAGGAGTAATATTTTTAATAACTGGTATACATTTTATTTTTAAAGGGAGTGCTTCTATTGAAAGTTTAAGAGGAGAGTCAAAATATATTGTTGGAGCTATAACAATGCCAATTTTTATTGGTCCGGGTACAATAAGTTATTGTGTTATTATTGGGAAACAATTAAATAAATTTGATGCTATCCTTTCAATTTCTTTAGCAATATCCCTTTGTATTACTGTAATTTTATTACTTAAAAAAATACATGATTTTATTCAAACAAAGCATGAAGAACTTATTGAACAATACATTGATATTGCAGGTAGGGTAATAGCTTTTTTGCTTGGTACAATATCCATAGAACTTATTATGAATGGAATACATTTTTGGATAAATCGCATGCTTTAAGAATTATGCATATTATTGACTTATTAATTTTTTGCATCTACCTCGTTGCTATGCTTGGGGTAGGTGTTTTTTTTATGAGAAAAAACAAAACAACAGATGACTACTACGTTGGAGGGAGAAAACTAAATAGTTTACACATTGGCCTATCTGTTGTTGCCACCGATATTGGTGGAGGATTTTCAATTGGTTTAGGAGGATTAGGTTTTACCATGGGATTGTCTGGAAGTTGGCTTTTGTTTACCGGGTTAATGGGTGCATGGTTAAGTGGGATTTTTCTCATTCCTAAAGTTTCTGATTTAGCCAGACAGAAAGGCTTTCTATCATTCCCTCAATTCTTAGAATATAAATATAATAAAAATGTTGCTCTGTTCGCAGGTATAATTTCAGCTGTTGGATACCTTGGATTTACCAGTTCGCAAATACTTGCAGGTGCAAAACTCGCATCCTCTACCTTTCCTGAACTTACTATCAATTATGCATTACTAATAATGGGCACTATTGCAGTGGTGTATACAGTATTGGGTGGACTTAAAGCTGTAATTTATACCGATACAATTCAGTGGATTATCTTAATGGCAGGTTTAATTTTAGTAGCTCTACCTTTTGCTTACTTTAAAATAGGTGGTATTGAGACTATTCGTGAAACAATTAAGCCTGAATTTTTATCTTTAACATCCATCAAATGGCAACAGTTTGTAAACTGGATGTTTACTATTATACCTATTTGGTTTATTGGAATGACTCTTTATCAAAGGATTTATGCCTCCAAAGATACAAAGACTGCACAAAAGGCATGGTTTTTTGCCGGTTTATTTGAATATCCAATTATGGCGTTTATGGGCGTTATCCTTGGAATGTTTGCGCGAGTTGCTATGGAAAACGGTTTACTACCAGGTTACAACCTGAGCAATCTGGATTCAGAAATGGGGCTCCCGGTTTTGTTGCGAACTATACTACCTGTAGGATTTCTAGGAATAGTATTGTCGGCATATTTTTCGGCTATTATGTCAACAGCTGATAGTTGTTTAATGGCTTCATCAGGTAACTTACTTACAGATGTTTTAAAAATGCATAATGGCCCCAAAAGCCTAAGAGCATCTCAAATATTTACATTTATTATAGGTGGAGTTGCTTTATTATTGGCCTATAAAATGTCTAGTGTACTCGAATTAATGTTACACTCTTATTCTTTTATGGTTTCGGGGATGATTATTCCTGTGTTAATGGCTCTTTTTACAAAAAGGCCTAATAGTAACGCAGCATTAGTATCAATGATTTCCGGCGGAACTTTAACACTTATAATTATCAGTTTAAACCTAAAAATGCCTTTGGGTCTGGATGCTAACATATTTGGTATCTCTTTATCTCTAATGACGTATTTAACCATTAATGCTTTACAAAAGAATAGAATAATTAATCATTAAAGAATTTAAAACAAGTTTATGCACCTGATAAGAGAAACATATAAACCAATTATTGACGAAGTTGATAAAAACATCCTTTTATCGGAATTGGATGATAACTACAAAGTAAAGCTTACAAATAAGGGCAATAATATTGTATATGATATAAAAGGCGATAATTCTCCAAACATAATGAATGAAATAGGTCGACTTAGAGAAATTACATTTCGTAAAGCAGGTGGAGGAACTGGTAAATCTATTGATGTCGATAAATTTGACTTTGGAGATGATGCATACCAACAACTAATCGTATGGAATCCTACTGAAGATGAAATTATTGGAGGCTATAGATATAAGCTATGCAATCAACCTAAGGTTAAAAGTGAGATTAGTAAGTTGGCAACAGCATCATATTTTCATTTTTCAGAAAAATTTAATCAAGAATACTTGCCTTATACTATTGAACTAGGAAGATCATTTATACAACCTAAATACCAAAAAACAATCTATGCCTTAGATAATATTTGGGATGGACTTGGAGCTTTGATTTCAAAAAATCCTAAATACAAATATTTTTTTGGTAAAGTAACTATGTATCCAACCTATAACCTTAATGCTAAAAAAATATTATTAGGCTTTATTAAAAAATATTTTGGAGATAAAGAAGAGTTAATCTTTCCTAAAGAGTCATTTAAAGTAATTGATGATTTATCTATGGAACAAATTAATCATATTTTTTACAAAGACACGTTTAATGAGAACTACAAAATTTTAAAAAATAAAATAAAAGAATTAGGAGAGACCATACCACCATTGGTAAATTCGTATATGAGGCTGACAAACTCAATGATCTCATTTGGAACAATAATTAATAACACCTTTGGTCAAGTTGAAGAAACCGGACTTTTAATGCCAATTGAGAAAATGAATAAAGAAAAAATAAAAAGACACCTTCAGTAACCTAAATTTGTCCATAATAAAATACAGTTTAATTTTGCTAAATAATACTATTACAAAATGGACACTAAGGAAATTCTAATTAAAATTCGCAAAATTGTAAGATCTGTTGATATTGAATCAAAAAAAATTCAAAAGGAGTTTGGAGTAAGTATACCTCAGGTATTATGCCTTGGTTTTTTAAGAGATGCTTCTAATTATCAGCTAACACAAGGTGAATTAAGAAATTTATTAAATCTTAACTCAAGCACGGTTAGCGGAATTATTAATAGACTAGAAAACAAAGGCCTATTAGCCAGGCTTCCAAAATCTGGAGACAAACGGGTTGTTAACATCACACTTACTTCTGCAGGTGATAAACTATTAAATACCATCCCTTCTCTTTTGCACGAACAGCTATCAAATAAATTAGAAAAATTAGATGATATTAAACTCAAGGAAGTCGAAACTAGTTTAAATACATTAATCGAATTATTAGACATTGAACAAGTAGAAGCATCTCCATTAATCACCCTGGATGTTAACTTGGAAGATATTGATGAGGAAACTAATATTAATGAATGATTCATTATATTTCATGTAAAGTCCAATGACCTATCTGTACCTGTATCACGAAGGAAAAAAGAGTTTGTTTTAGCTGAATTAAAAAATATATAAAGCTATTTTAATTTTATCTTGCTCATTTACTTATAAATTTACCTTAACATTAATATGAAATCATTATGAAACAAAAACTGATTATTTTCTCTGGAGCAGGTATGAGTGCCGAAAGTGGAATTATGACTTTTCGTGATATGGGTGGTTTATGGGAAAAATATGATGTTACCGAGGTTGCAAGTCCAATTGCATGGGCAAATAATCCTCAGTTAGTAATGGATTTCTACAATCAACGGCGCAAACAACTTTTCGAATGTGAACCTAATAAAGGGCATCAATTAATTGCTGAACTAGAAAATCATTTTGATGTTCAAATTATTACACAAAACGTTGATGATCTTCATGAAAGAGTTGGATCTAAAAAAGTACTTCATCTTCATGGAGAACTAAAAAAAGTTAGAAGTACATGCGATGACACGTTAGTTTACGAAATGAAGAATTGGGAATTGAAAATAGGGGATTTGTGCGATAAAGGAAGTCAACTAAGACCTCATATTGTATGGTTTGGAGAAGCAGTTCCAGCAATGGATGAAGCGATAAAACTTGTCAAAAAAGCAGATGTTGTGATTGTAGTAGGTACTTCGCTTAATGTATACCCTGCAGCTGGTTTGTTGCACTACATTGACTCCTTAATTCCTATTTTTGTTATCGATCCGGGTAATCCAGCATTTATTCCTCGAGAAAACATCACCTTTATTCAAAAGAAAGCATCGGAAGGATTGACTGAATTAATGAATAAATTGTTATCAATTAAATCGTAACAAATTCAAATTTGATTACTATTATTTGTTGTATTATATTGACAACAAAAAATATATGCAAGTAAAATACAAAGTAATAATATTACTACTTCTCATTTCTTTAAAAGGCTTAGCACAAGAATTTAAAGCTGGAGCAATTGGTGGAGCCACTTTTAGCCAGGTTCATGGAGATTCATATGTAGGATTTAATAAAATTGGACTAGTAACTGGTTTATATGTTTCCCGATCAATTGGACAAGAATGGGCAGGTCAGTTTGAAATTGTTTATAAACAAAAAGGGAGTCGCCATAATCCTAACGAATCTAAAGGCGATTACACTCAATATAAACTCAGTTTCGATTATTTAGAAGTTCCCGTGCTTGCCAAACATCATATGAAAAAATTTACCATTGAAGCAGGAGTTGCTTTTGGCTTTTTAATTAGCTCGTCCGAAGAGGATCAATATGGTAAATTAGAATCAGAATATCCTTTTGAAGACTATGAGATGTCTGGTATTGTGGGAATAAATTATCATTTTCATGATAAAATGTTTTTAAACTTTCGCTGGTCGTATGCAATGACAAGGGTAAGGAAAGCATATGGAGGAGCCTTTGACCATCAAAAACCACCTCATTGGATGGATGGAAAATTTGGTCAATATAATCACCTTGTTAGTTTATGCCTATATTATGAGTTTGAACGTCTTTTCTCAAATTAATTAATTTAATCAATTAGAAGCATAGGCCAATGTAGCAACAAATACACTTATACCTTTAATTTTCTTCAACTTACCAACACACGCTTCTATTGTTGCCCCAGTTGTTAAAACATCGTCAATTAATAATACATTTTTGTTTTCAAGTATTGATGTGTTTCGTATATCAAAACTATCTTCAATATTTATCCAACGCTGATATCGTCCTTTATTGGTTTGCGACTTAGTATATGTTGCTTTAAACAAAACATCCGTTAATACCTTAGCATTAAGACTCTCGCACATTCCATTTGCAATCCATTCACTTTGATTATATCCCCTTTTTGCTAATTTCTTGGGATGCAAAGGTACAGGTATTAAAAAATCAATATGTTGTAAATAATTAACATTAGCAAGTTCCCTACAATAAAGTTTACCTAACTCATAGCCTACCTCTTTACAATTACGATATTTTAAAGCATGTAATATATCTTTAACAACATTCTCTTTCTTATATAACAAAAAGGATATAACATCTTTAACATCAACTCTACCCCAAAATATTTTATTTAATGGATTATTATCTGCTAAATGAAAATATGACCTTGGCAAATCTTTAATACAAAGCAAACATATCTGGCTCTCGTGTTTGTATAACGATTTACCGCATATTAAACATGTTTTGGGGAAGAAGAGTTTTACGAAATCGTTAAGATAAGTTCTCATAGTTTATAAATCTGATTTAAGATGCAAAATAATCATTTTTTCTATTTATTGGCAAATAAGACAGTTACAGAATAATTTATTAATTTATTTGTAAAGAGCAATTAACATACAAGTAACATTGAAGTTATAGCTTTGCGCTCACACTAACAGGAATTAATTGTGACAGGCAATTTTAAAAAGGCACACAGGAAAATAGAAATTGCATGTCTTAAATACTTAAAAAATTATAAAATGAAATTGACAGTTTTACTTGTTGCTGTTATGGGATTATTATGCTTCAGCAGCGTTAAGGGAGAGAAAAAGGTAGAAAAGAAAATTACAGAAAGCACTACAGTAAATAGTCTTTCTGGGACAATTGCAGATGAAATTACTGGTGAAACATTAGTAGGAGTTAAAGTATCTATTGACGGTATGAATGTTAGCACATATACTGATTTTGATGGTTGCTTTAAGTTTGAAAATGTTAAAGAAGGAGAATACACTGTTTCTGCTAGTCTTATTTCGTATCAGATTGCCAAAAGTAAAAAAATTACAGTTGACACATCTTCAAGTAAGAAAATTTCTTTGAAAATGAAGAAAGTAAATTAATACAGAATTAACATTCGTAAAATATAAGCCACTTTAACAAAAGTGGCTTTTTTGTTGTTTATTAAGACATTAATCAACCTGCAATAATAGTTTATGTAAATTTAATGTTAATTTCTTGGTTCTAATATGAATTTTTTGTTAATTTGCTGTTAACAAATATAACACACAAGGGTTAAATTATTTAAGCAACAACGGTTACTTACTAATAAGGGGGCTTTTGTATAATCTTTTAAAATTAGAAGCCATGAAAATATTAATGACATTATTGGTAATTGTGGGTCTAGTGACCTCAAGCCAAGCACAGTTGAATATAGGAGAAGATGGTCTTTATTATAAAAATAATGGTGACCTTTATACTGGCACATATGTCGAGTATTATCCTAATGGGAATAAACGCGTTGAAATGTCTGTTGTAGATGGGGAAAAACAGGGAGTTTCTATTTACTATTTTGATAACAAATTAAAGCAAGAAGTCCGATCGTATCATAACAATAAAATGGATGGCCTCTGGGAAACATGGAATAAGGAGGGAGTAAAATTAGGAGTTGCCAATTATAAAAATGGTGTAAAGCATGGTAAATGGATGGTGTACGATGAAAAAGGCACTCTAAGATATGACATGCAGTACTTAGATGGCAAAAAATATGGTACCTGGAAAGTATATGACGAGAAGGGTGAGTTGTCTGGTACGAAGGACTTCAACAATTAATTACGTAATTTTCAGTTTTGAGGGAAGTACTTTTTACTTCCCTTTTTTATTTCGAATACTTTTTAAATCAAAATCAATTCAATAAATATCGCACTGCTATAGAAAAAAGAACATCAAAATCTTGCTGGCTACTTTAATCAAAAAGCAAATTTTTAAGATAATGCAGTTTTTACACCTTGGTTAACAAAGTCATTAAAAGGTTTCATTAAAGTAAAAGTGTCAATAATTTTCTTGTCAACGTCTTTTGCTTTAATCTCTTCATCTGATACATTAATAACCACAGTATAAGATTTATTCTTTATCAATTCTATATTAGGATCATTTTTATCAAACCCTTTAGGTGCTGTCTTTAACTTTTCTCCCCATATTTCCGGAAATATCTTCTTAAACTCCTTACCCTCAATTATTGATTTATATTTCTCTGGATTTTGCATAATTACCTCCCTCACACCTTTTAAAACATTAGATTCAGGACAATAAATTCCTCCACCAATAAAACTATTATCAGGCTCAACATGTAAATAATATCCCGCATATGGACTTTTCCTTCCTCCATGCGCTATATATGCACCAAAATTATTTTTATATGGCGATTTATCCTTCGAAATACGAACATCTCTAAAAATCCTGAAAATACAATCTTTTGCATGTGGATGACCAATAGCTGGATCAATACTATGAACTGTTGCAATCAATTTATTTATGTATTCCTCAAAAGCCTCTTTTGCTTCTTGATATCTGGCTTTGTTTCGATTAAACCAATCTTTGTTATTATTAACACTTAAATCGGATAAAAAACTAAAAATTTCTGATGGTATCATTTGATATTTATTTGAGATTCAATTTAAGATAAAAGGGTACCAATTGCAAGTTAAAGATTTCTCATGATTTGTTGAAGTAGAATAACCGAATTCCTTTAGTTTTGTAGTGTAATTGGTTAATGTATATAATGAAGAAAGCTGTAGTTATTGTAGCAGGAGGTAGTGGCTCTAGAATGAAAAGCAACTTACCAAAACAATTTATTGAACTATCTGGTAAACCTATTCTAATGCACACTATTGAATGTTTTTTAAAATATGATCGAGATATAGATATTATACTTGTGCTACCTAAGGAACAAGTAAATTTTTGGGATGAACTATGTAAAAAACACAACTTCTCCATATCGCTAACCATAGTACATGGAGGAGAAACCCGATTTAATAGTGTTAAAAATGGATTGGAAAAAGTTTCGGATAATTGCATTGTAGGTATACACGATGGAGTAAGACCACTGGTTTCTTTACAAACACTTCAGAATTGTTATGCTACTGCCGAAAAATACGGAAGCGCCATTCCTGTAACAGATGCAATTGAATCAATACGCCAAATTACCGAATCTGGAAGCATTTCTGTTGCAAGAGACTCCTATAAAATGGTACAAACTCCGCAGGTATTTAATTCAACAGAATTAAAAGAAACTTACGAACAATCTTATTCCAGTTTTTTTACAGATGATGCAAGTGTATTTGAAAGTGCTGGAAATAAAGTAAAATTAACTCGAGGAAATAGAGAAAATATAAAAATCACTACTCCAATGGATTTAATTTTAGGTGAAGCTATTTTGAACTTGATTGAAAAGCCAAACTTAACTTAACCAATCCTTTTACAATAGCCCAATTAAAGAATAATGTAAAAATTATTATAGCACCAGATGGAAGATTAAAGTAATATGAACCAATTAATCCTAAACTAATCCCTAAAAAACCAAACAGTACAGACAAGTAGATAATACGCTTAAAATCGTTTGTAAACAAATTGGAAGTTGCTTGTGGTATTGTAAAAATTGAAAGTACCAGTATTATTCCGGCAATTCTTATACTAAATACAATAGTTAAAGCAACAATGGCATTTGTAACATACTTTATTAATTGGGTATTAACACCTGTTGCTTTAGCAAATTCCTCATCAAACGCAGTATATAATACAGGTCTATAAAACAGTATTATACAAATTAGAACAACAAGAGTAAGAACCGACATATAAATTAAGTCGGAATATGTTACTGTTAAAATATTCCCAAAAAGAAAACCCATTAAGTTAGGCGAGTAACCTGGTGTTAAAAAAATAAATATAATTCCAATTGCCATACCTAGCGACCATAGCATAGCAATAGCACTATCTTCTTTCACCTTAGCTTTTGTTGTAGCCCATTCAATTCCAAGTGAAGATGCAACCGCAAATAATGCTGCTCCTAAAAAAGGATTAAATCCTAAAAAATATGCTATTCCAATACCTCCAAATGATGCATGAGTTATTCCACCACTTATAAAAACAATCTTTCTCGATACAATATATGTTCCTGCTACACCAGCTAGTATACTAGTTAACAAACCCGCCAACATTGCATTTTTAAAGAATGTATAATGAAAAATACTAATCAATTCCTGCATTAAGGTGTATATTTATTTGTGGTTACCTAAAACCCTATGAGGTACACTCCCATGAGCTATAAGTTCAATTGGACAATTATAGGTTTGCAGCACTTCTGAAGATATTTTATTACTTTGATGATAATGAAGCTCCTCGTTTACACATGCAATTGTTTTAATGTATGACGATATTATTCCAATGTCATGAGAAACCAATAAAATAGCCATTCTTTTATTCAATTCACTCAGAATATTATAAAGTTCAGCTTCAAAATGTTTATCTACAAAATTATTCGGTTCATCTAATATCAATAGTTTAGGATCAGTAATAATTGCCCTGCAAAGATATACTCGTTGCATTTGCCCACCAGATAAATTTCCAATAGATTCTTTCGCCTTATTCTCAAGGCCAACTAATTTTAACAGATTAATAGCTTTTTCTTTTTCTGCTTTGCTTAATCCTTTTAAAAATTTCCTCTTTCCCATTAAACCGGACAAAACAACATCAATAACTTTTATCGGAAATGTCTTATCTACGTTGCTAATTTGAGGTAGGTATCCAAATAAATTATTGACTTTATCTTGTGCAACATAATTAACAACTTCTCCTTTTAATGGAAGCAATAACCCCAGTATTACTTTAAGCAATGTAGATTTACCACCTCCATTGGGTCCAATTACGCCTATAAAGTCATTTGGAAAAACCTTGAAATTAATATTTTTAATAACAGATTTATCAACCTCATATCCTGCATAAACCTCCCGTAATTCTATTAATGGTTGCATATTACTCTAATGCGTCAATTAATTTTTTTAAAGTATTTCTCATTTCACTTTCCCAATCTACAGATAATGGATTCACTTGAACAATTTTAATATTTAATTCCTTAGCAATAATTTCTGCATTCCTCTTATCGAACTCCTCTTGGATAAAAATTGCTTTTATATTTTTCTCTTTAGCATCATCAACTAATTCCTTTATCCACTTTGCGCCTGGTTCTTTACCCTTATCTTCTATACTAATTTGTTCGAGATTATAATCCCTTGCTAAATAAGTATATGCTGGATGAAAAATAAAAAAACTTCTGTTTTTTAAATCTTTCGTAAACTCTTTAAATTCCTTGTCTAGTTTTTTTATTTCTTCTTCAAGCCTTTTGGCATTTTTGACAATTTGACTTTTTTTCTTTGGAAATGCGTTAATCAATGCCCTTTCAGTATTTATACATACTTTCAACATAGTTTTTGGAGATGTCCAAATATGTGGATCAATACCACCTTTATGCACATGATCTCCATGAACGTAATCTTCTCCCCTAATCAATTTAACTCCTTCCGAAGTATCTATAATTTTAAGCTTGGGATTAATTTTTGCTATTTTGTTTAACCATGTTTGCTCAAAACCTATATGGCCAATGCATAGATAAAGTTTTGATTCACTTACATTTTTAATTTGCACCGGACTTGGTGAATACGTTGCTGGACTACTTCCTTTTGGAACCATAACATTAACATGAATGGTGTCTCCCAATAGTTTCTCCACAATAAATTTTTGCGGCCAAATACTAACAGTTATTTTACTTTTGGGATCTTTATTTGATTGGCAACCTACAAAAGAAATGGCCAAAAAAACAATTAATATCTTTAGAAAAACTCTCATTATTTTATTTCTTCTTTATTACATATGCTATTAAATGCCCTTAACAATTAGTTTATAACTTTGTTTTAAGAAACATCCATAAAAACCAATATTATTTAAAATAAACCTTATTCTTCTCAAACGACCTGTTTTTTTAATCCAAAAAATATTGATTAATCTTATTAATTCCCTTTAATACTTTGTTAATCGCACCCTTATCAGTTCCCCTCTTAAGATTTTGTTTCACAAAGATAAACAACCTAAAATATCTGTAACTTCGTTTTAATTTATATTATTCATACTTTATAAATAGGTTATATTGCTATATAATAATAAACCATATCATATTATCAATGTTTAATTTTAAATTAAAACCGTTTTATAATGAAAAATATATTGTGCCCAGTATCATCAGAAAGAATTAATGATTCAATACCTAGAATAAATGCACTCCTAACATCTATCATACTATTGTTATATGTTATAACAAATTCTTTAATTCTTCCAGCTTTTTTAGTTGTTGATTTTTTCATAAGAGGTTATGGAAATAGTAATTATAGCACATTAGCTATCCTCTCAAAAAGGATTTATAAAAATTTTACAATTAAAGGAAATATTATAGATAAGGCTCCAAAAATATTTGCAGCAAGATTAGGTTTTATTTTTAGTCTTCTTATTTTGTTTATAGCTTTATTAGGTTTTAATACATTCTCTTTAGGTCTATCATTTATTCTAATTGTTTTTGCTAGTTTAGAATGTATTGCTAACATATGTGTTGGATGCCTTATTTATACTTGGATTATATATCCATTTTCTCAAAATCAAATATTACCAAAAAGCTGAAATACCCTTTGCATATAGGTCTTTGATAATGGCACCTCAATTGGTGGATCTGTATCCATTTCTAATAAATGTACACCTTTATCCCTGCGTACTATCTTTACTTTTTCAAAATTGACCATATAAGACCTATGACATCTTGTTACAGGAAGATCTTCGAGCTGATACTCAACATTCTTTAAAGTATTTCTTAACAAAAACTTTGAAACTGCATTCTTACCTTTGTAATAAATAGAAACATAATTATCAGCACCCTTTAAATACAAAACATCTTCTATTTTTAAAGTAATTCGCATTGTACCTTTTTCATCTAAAAAAGGTATCATTCTTTTTCTTTCAGTAGATTTTACCTCTTCCGATTCGGTTAATTCTTTCAACTTATTAGTTTTATCTTGCCACGAGAAATAAAGCCATAAAACAGCATAAGGTAAAAGCAACACTAAAGCTGTATTTTGCAAGGATACTTTAAATACCTCAATAAATTCCCTGTTATCAGTTTTAATAAAAACCGATTCATAAACTGTATAAAAAAGGGACATAAAGATTACCTCTACACCAATAATCAATAAAAATGCCCAAATCTTTGTACGTATAACTTTTCTGTTGTAATAATAAAGTAGTAATCTTGATATTACAGCCACCAGCACTCCAGTTAAAATAATAAGGCTTGAATAGAAAAATAGTTCCTGCGACTTAAGGTTAAGTCCAAACCAATTCCTAACATCAAAAGGAGAGTAAATATTAATAAAAAGCAATGCAAAACCTGCCGTAAAAATAATTAATCTTACGATATTCCTTTTCGAAATTAAATAAGCAGGTATTTTCTGGTTCAAATCCATTTAAGCACGAAAGTAATTATAAATTATTAAATCACCTCTCAATATTCAATATATAATTATAGAAGTAAAGTGATTATTACAAGCTCGATTTTCACCCCACATATTAAATTTTCGCCCCAAAATGCCCTATTTAAGCCCCAACAGAAACGCACTATACCATTTTTTTGTTTATAACTATTTGGTTTTATTGATTTGCATTGTAATTAAAAAATAGAATTAGTCAGATTAATAAAATCATCTATATTTTAATGAGAATGATGATTAAAAAATAACTACTATTTTTTTACCCTTTTCGATTTTGCTAATGCAAAAGAGCTGTTTCCAAAACGTTGGAACAGCTTTTTTGATTTTATACTAATAGAATGTTCATATAGTAGTAAAAGTCGAAAGTTAATAGTCTATCCAAAAATATATCAACTCACAACAATGAGTGCATGCACAATACAAACAAAATAGATCAGTAAAGTTTAACCGATCTATTACATGCTGTTTTTTGAACGTTATACTAAATGAGTTTTATAATGAATTACTTGTGGAATTTAAATTAAAAAGAGAGTCTTACCTAAGCATTACTTACTTTGAACTTTATAGATATATTATAATTGTTGTAATTAATTTGCTTCACTTATCATTAATTTTAATTACTAACTACTTTTTGTACTACAACAAGGTAAAACTCCCTCTTTTATCATAATTTAAACAACTAATAACTAGAATGGTATGCAAACTTCAATGCGGTAGGTTTTACTAATCTCTCAAAATCTTCATACTTCATTTGTATAAGTAAACTATGTGTTCCTGCATTAAAGGCAATAAAAACATCCTCTTTCAATACTTCCGATACATAAACCGGCATATCATATAAGTTCCCAAATGGCGGCATAGCACCTACCTCACAACTTTCAAAAAGATCTTTAAATTCAATTTCTGTTGCAAGTCTAACGTTTTTTGCCCCTGTAGATTCTTTTAATAAATTTAAATCTATTTGCATGTCACCCGGTAAAACCACCATACACATCTGGTTGTCAATTTTAACTATAACTGTTTTAGCTATTTCTTTTCCTGATATATGTGCATCTGCAGCAGTGCGTTGTGCAGAATAAGTTTTATGGTGAACAATTTTATTAAAAGAAACATCCTCATTTCTTAAGTAAGACTCTAATCTTGACAATGGCATAACAACTTCCTCCCATTAATAAATAATTCATAAACTTTATTCCTGTTTAAATTCAAAATTTAATATTGCAGCCTGAAACCTCAATATAATGTCATTCAATCCATATATAATTGAATTACATTAATAAACATTGTTTCATATGTAAAAAGTTAATGAATTATTAAATCAATGTAAAGAGAAAATAGAAACTTTGTAATTATTATGCTTGAATTTGTACCAATTTACGATTACTTTCTCTACAGAGAATTATAATATTTTATTCAACTCATTTACTTTTGAACTTTATCTTAAGTCAATAAATACATTTATTTAAGTAAGCTTAATAGATTACTTAAATTTATAGAATAGTTGAATATTATTAAATTATATAGGATTTTATACGTATGTTATTCCAATCTAAATCAGAAACTAAACTATCATGAATAAAATTGACATAATTAAAATAAGCTTAAAGAACCTAAATGAAGAAGCTGAAAAGTATTTCAACAATTCTTTTGACATTCGAATTGTTAAAACTTTCTTTGAAATTGTATCAGGAATTGAAAAAATAATAACTCAACACTTCTTATTTACTGAAGGGCTTCATGAATTCAAAAATGGGCTTCCAAGATATAACCATTTGGACTTTACTTTAATAGAAAAAACTCTATTAGAAAAAATAAGTTAATATCCATTAATTGGTTTTAAAAGTGGAGCATCACTCGAAGACCTAAAAGCATATAGTGAAGAAATGGGTTTTGTATATAGAAACAAAAAACGTGAATCTGTTAGAAATGAAGTTACTAAATTAATCATCCAAATAAACCTACTTGCAAAAGAAACATTAAAAAAGCTAACATCTTCTGCAAGCTTGTAATTTTAGTGATTATAAAGTCTACCACAAGAATATACAAGTAAAGACTAATAATCTGAAAGAGCTTTCCTAAGGCTATCAAACCTTGAATCATAATCTTGAGCTGACAACTTTATGATATGTTTAGCTTCATCAGCATTATAAATATGTGTAATTTCACAATCAGCCTCCAACCCTGGCATATCTTTGTATGTCAAAAAGTAATGCTTCAATCTATTTATAACCAACTCTGGTAGCTCTTCAATATCTTTCATCTCTCCATATACAATATCTCCTTTAAGAACAGCTATAACTTTATCATCTGCCTGATTACCATCTATCATTCTAAAGCCTCCAATTGGTCTTGCATGCGCAATTATATCACCATGAGGCACCTCCTTCTCAGTTAAAACACAAATATCTAACGGATCACCATCACCTTGTATTCCTTTTCTACCTGATTTCTCACCACAAAATTCCCCTACAGCTTTACCACAAAAAGTTTGAGGTATAAAACCATATAGAGCAGGTACAACATTTGAATATTTTTGAGGTCTATCAATTTTTAAATAACCAGTTTCCTTATCTATTTCGTATTTGATTGTATCAGTAGGAACTACCTCAATAAATGTAGTAACAATTTCTGGTGCATTTGCTCCAATATCTATACCATGCCAAGGATGTGACTTATAACGCAATCCCATTAATTTCCCAATAGGATCCATTAAGCTATTGGTTGTAAATTCGTCTGCCATTACTAATAATTATTTAACAAAAAACTCATTGTAAAAATAGATAAGTAAATAAAACTTCTCTAAATATTAAATTACTTATTAATCAAAGTATATTATATCCTAACTATAGTGTGTTCATTTTGATTACCCCAACCAACCTGCTTTATCTAGATTACGATATTGAACAGCCTCTGCAATATGATGAGACTGTATATCTTCAGATTTGTCTAAATCAGCAATTGTTCTAGATACTTTTAAAATTCTATCATATGCTCTTGCAGATAAATCCAGTTTTTCCATTGCATTTTTCAATATCTGCATAGCTTCGGGAGTTGGCGTAGCATGTTTTCTTTGTAATTTTGAATTCATCTGCGCATTACAGAACACCTTATCAATGTCTTTATACCTTTTTTCTTGTATTTTTCTTGCATTAATAACCCTATCTCTTATAGCACTACTTTTTTCTGAAGAAACAGCTGTACTTAACTCTTTAAACGGAACAGGAACTACTTCAATTTGTAAATCAATCCTATCCAGGAGTGGTCCCGAGATCCGGCTTAAGTATCTTTGAACTACTCCCGGGCTGCATACACACTTCTTTTCCGGATGATTAAAATATCCGCACGGACATGGATTCATACTCGATATAAGCATAAAACTAGCGGGATAATCAACACTAAACCGCGCTCTTGAAATACTTATTACCCTATCTTCGAGTGGCTGACGCATTACTTCTAAAACGGTTCTCTTAAATTCAGGAAGTTCATCAAGAAAAAGCACTCCGTGATGTGCTAATGATATTTCTCCAGGTTGAGGAAAACTACCTCCTCCAACTAATGCCACATCAGATATTGTATGATGCGGACTTCTGAAAGGCCGCTGAGTTAATAAAGCTGTATTATTTTGAATTTTTCCTGCAACAGAATGTATTTTTGTTGTTTCCAACGCTTCATCTAAAGTTAAAGGAGGAAGTATAGAAGGAAGCCTCTTTGCAATCATAGATTTTCCTGCTCCTGGAGGTCCAATCATTAGTAAATTATGCCCTCCAGCTGCAGCAATTTCTAATGCTCGTTTTACCGATTCTTGGCCTTTTACATCAACAAAGTCCAAATCCTCGCACATGAGTTGCTTATAAAACTCCTCTTCGGTATTTACCAAAATTGGTTTTAAATCTGAATCTCCATCTAAAAATTTAGCTACTTCGGTGATATTTTTAGCTCCAAATACATCTATTCCCTTCACTACTGCAGCTTCACGAGCATTCTGTTCAGGAAGAATTAATCCTTTAAAACCTTCTTCTTTTGCTCGAATTGCAATAGGCAAAGCTCCTTTTACAGATTGTAAGCTACCATCTAATGATAATTCTCCCATCATTATATAATCACCTAATATTTCAGAAGATATTTGATTAGAAGCTGCTAGTATTCCAATTGCCAAAGGTAAGTCATACGATGATCCTTCTTTTCGAATATCCGCAGGAGCCATGTTTATAACGATTTTTTTACCTGGCCACTTTAAATTACTTACACTTAAAGCTGATTGAATTCGTTGCTGACTTTCTTTTACAGCATTATCAGGTAGTCCTACTAGAAAAAACTTTATCCCTTTTGAGAAATTAACTTCAATTGTTATTGTAGCTGCATCAATTCCTGTAACCGCTGCACCAAAGGTTTTTACGAGCATAGAAAATTATTAGGATTAGAATTATGCACGCCAATTTAACAAACTTTTATAAAAAATGAAACATCTGATATTCGTTAATATCAGATGCTTCGGTTTACGCTTACATTTATCTTGATTAACAATGCTGATTATTTTTACAGTTAAGCACTAACTGACTTACCTTTACGTGATCGCACTTCACTATTAAATTCATTTACAACGTTGTTGATATCTTTAATTATATGTGAAAATATCTCGTTAGGTTGAATTCTTTGCATAATCTCTATATACTTAAATAATAATTCGTATGAATTTCTTATTTCTGTACAAACACAAATCTGATTTTCAGGCATATCTTCAATATGACTCCTATTTACTACTTCTAATTTATTTAGTAATTCCCAAAGCTCATCTATCCAATTTTGCATTTGAAGCTTTTCTACTGCTTCACTTAGTTGTGGTAGGTCTTTTATATCATTAATAAACTTCCTGATTTTTCTTCCTTTATCAGAACTACTCTCCATTTCTAACCACCATCCATACTTCTTTATCGCTTCAATTAAAAGCCTGGAGTTTACTTTCCATTCCTGACTAAGTTTCTTTTGACATGCTAACAGGTAAGTTTTTAATCCCATAAAAGCATCACTTAATATCATATCTGCTTTAATAAGAGCTAAATTGCACGGAACTGAACTATCAGAATCTAAGTACGATCGTAACATTTCATTTGCCTTATCAATTTTATCGATGGGACCTGCCAATCCCAGTGTTTCTGTATCTAGCTGCTTTATAATGGGAATAACACGATTACTAAATTGATAGTATTCATCAATTCGAAACATATAAAACAAAGGATTCTCAATTGTCATTTTGGTAAAGTTTCTGGTTTTGTATTATTAAGTTACGAAGATTAAGCTGTAAGTCAATGTTATTATTACAGTAATTTTTACACTTATTGACAATTATCATTCATCTCACGAAATATTAGAAATCAAGCAGCTAACAGTTAACAATCCAACTCTTTTATTAAGAGAGGTGAAAGTAATATTTCGGATAAGAACCTAAATTCTAATAAACAAAAAAAGGCCGTTAAAACGGCCTTTAAATAATATTTATATAATTCTATATATTCTTATTTACGTAGTGATAGTGAGGACCAAAACGATCAAAAGCAGCTTTATCAAGTTCCTCTCTATGATCGGGATGCGCAACTGAAATAATTAGCTTAGCTCTTTCCTGCATAGTTTTTCCATAGAGGTTAACTGCACCATATTCTGTAACAAACCAATGCATATTAGCTCGAGTTGTAACAACCCCTGATCCTGGCAAAAGAATTGGAGAAATTTTAGATAATCCTTTTGCTGTTACCGAAGGCATTGCAATTATCGGTTTACCACCCTCTGAATAACCAGCTCCTCTTATAAAATCAATTTGACCACCAACACCAGAATAATGCGTAGTGCCAATAGAATCAGCGCATACCTGACCTGTTATATCAATAGCTAATGCTGAGTTAATTGCAGTTACTTTATGGTTTTTACGAATAATACTTACACTATTTGTATGGCGAACATCCATCATTGCTACCATTGGATTATCATCGATAAAATCGTATAACTTTTGAGACCCCATTAAAAATGAAGCAACCATTTTTCCTTGATCTATTTGCTTACGCTTACCATTAACCACGCCTTTTTCTACCAGTGGTAAAATGCCATCTGCAAACATTTCGGTATGTACACCTAAATCTTTATGATTACCTAATTGTGCAAGCACTGCATTTGGAATACCTCCAATACCCATTTGCAGACAAGCTCCATCTTCAATAAGCTCAGCTACATTCTTACCAATTTCTACATCTGTTTCGGTAAGTTCACCCATATCGTGACTATAAAGAGGGCTATCATCATCAACAAAGTAATCAATTTCACTCATATGAAATATAGCATCACCCCATGCACGTGGTACATTTGGATTTACTAATGCAATTACCGCATCTGCACTCTCAATTGCAGCCCTAGTGGCATCTACTGATGTTCCTAACGATACAAATCCATGTTTATCAGGTTTAGAAACCATAATCATGGCCACATTTACTTTTAAATACCCTTCACGAATCAACTTTTGTGTTTCACTCAAAAATGCCGGAATATAATCGGCATATCCAGCCTGAGTTTGTTTTCGCAAATTCGCTCCTACAAAAAATTGTTCAGAAACAAAAACTCCTTCAAATTCAGGATCAGCAAAATCAACTTTATTTTCGATATGAATATGTTGAATTTTTACATCGTAGAATTCTTTATTTCGGCCACGTTCTACCATAGCCTTAATTAATTTGTGAGGAGTTACGGCCACACTACTTAAATGAACTCTATCACCAGTTTTAATTACTTTAACAGCTTCTTCTGCACTTACACTTTTATACTGCATTTTAACTTATTTAGAGGTATCGTTTTAATTTTGTGAGCTGCAAAACTATAACAAATTGACTAAAAAGATGATTTTAAAAAAGTATTCTACAACATATAAATAACTAATAATTATAGTTTAACAGTTAAATTCCCCTTCATCCTATTTGAACAAATAACACCTTCTTTAATTAGTACTCAGAAACTTAATTGCACTTAACAAACTGAATACTAATAATTAAATTATACTAACTTTGCCACAAATAAATAAGAATGATAAAAAAGGAGCCTAAAAGGATAAACAAATACTTAAGTGAGGTTGGATACTGCTCCAGAAGAGAAGCTGATAAGTTAATTGAAGAAGGAAAAATAACTATTAACGGAATATTACCTCAAATGGGTACCAAAGTATCTGAGGATGATGAGATAAAAGTAAAAGGGAAACTCATATCTAAACCCAAAGAAAAATACGTTTACATTGCATTTAATAAGCCTGTTGGCATTGTTTGTACTACAGATACTCGTGTTGAGAAAAACAATATTATCGACTTTATAAATTATCCAAAAAGGATTTTTCCAATAGGCAGGTTAGATAAACCTAGCGAAGGATTAATTTTTTTAACAAATGATGGTGATATAGTTAATAAGATTTTAAGAGCCCGGAATTTTCACGAAAAGGAATATAATGTTGTGGTAAATAAACCAATAACAGATGATTTTATTTATAAAATGTCTAACGGTGTACCCATTCTTGATACTATAACAAGGAAATGTAAAGTTTATAAAACAGGTAAGTTTGAATTTAAGATAATATTAACGCAAGGTCTTAATCGCCAAATTCGTAGAATGAGTGAGTATCTTGGCTACAAGGTTACGAAACTCAAGCGCGTGAGAATTATGAATATTAAACTTGATATTCCTGTTGGCAAATGGCGTTATATAAGTAAAAAGGAATTAGAAGAGATCAACAAGCTCGTTTCTGAGTCGGTTAAAACTCACGAATAATATAAAAAAAGACTACTAAAAAGCAGTCTTTTATTTATTCATATTAAATTTTACTAATTACAATTACATAAGAGCATCAAGTTTTGATGCAAGAATAGTTTTTGGTACCGCTCCAACTTGCTTATCTACAACCTCTCCTTTTTTAAAGAATAAAATTGTAGGTATATTTCTAATGCCAAATTTTACCGATGTTCCCGGGTTACTATCAACATCCATTTTAGTAATAACCGCTTTATCGCCATACTCATCGGCTAACTCTTTTACCACAGGAGCAACCATTTTACATGGACCACACCATTCAGCCCAAAAATCAACCAATACAGGTTTGTCTGAGTTTAATACAACTTCCTCAAAGTTTGCATCTGTTACTTCAATAGCCATAACTTAATATTATAAGATTTATACTTTAATTTCTAATTGATAAAACACAAAAATAACAAATTAGTTTTTCCACCCATAAATTACATGTAAACTTTTACATATATAACACATTTCAACATTAAATTAATGTCAATAACTTTTAATTTAATCAAATTAACGAGCGCATTAACCTGGATTTAGATCCAATAATGTAGTAATAGGATAATGATCGCTATAATTCACTTTTTTACGACTAAAATTATACGATTTAAACTTACTATCGTAAAAAATAAAGTCTATCCTAAAAGACGGTAAATTACCGTTATATGTTCCTCCTAATCCACTACCTGAATCTATAAATGCATCTTTTAACTTTCCTCTTACCTTATTATATACATATGACACTGGTGTATCATTAAAGTCTCCACAAACTACTGCTGGATACGGTGAATTCTGTATATGTCTTCCAATTGTTTCTGCTTGCGAAGCCCTATTTGTAAAAGCTTTATTTAATTTACTTAAAATATCATAAGCTCCTCTTTTTCTTTCTGCATCATTCTTAAATTCAAGGCTATCAATAAAGTTATAATTTTCTTTTTTTAACCTTATTGATTCAAGGTGATTATTAAAGACCCTAATTTTTTTTCCATTTATTTCAATATCCGATTGAGTGCTAAAATTTGTAGAATTATTAAAATATAAAGGTTTCTTTTCTACAATTGGATATTTTGAAAATGTTGCCAAGCCATATTTTTTTCCCGACTTTGTTTCTATATTATACTCTAAGTACCTAAATTTAAATTGCTTAAACTTAGATAGAATATTATTTTCCGAGTGTTGATTCTTTCTATTATTTATATAAAACTCCTGAATACAAAGAATATCTGGATTTTGCTCCTTAATAAATTGATATATTTTTTCTGGGGTACTTTTATCTCCAGTCCAAACATATCTATCAAACATTCGAACATTATAAGACATTACCTTTACAGGTAAGTTAAGTTCATTTTTATTTACGTTATTATTCGTATTTAATGGAAAAACAGCATTCCATTGAGACCATGTAGCTACCAGTACCAACAATGATAAAACCAAACGTTTACGCTTTTTAAAAGCCCAATAAATAACAAAAAATAAATTTAAAAGCCATATAACTGGAAAAGCAAATCCTATAAACGAAATAAAGCTAATATGTGCCGGGCTTACATAAGTTCCAAGAAAGCACAAACAAATTAAAACAATTGCTGCAATATTTAGCAACGAAATAAAGGATCGGGCTATTTTATTAAATATTTTTCGCATTAGTTATTACTGGCATTAAACAAATCATCTTTTTCTTGCTTGCTTAAACTATCGTAACCACTGTTTTTTATCTTATCCAAAATACGATCTATTTCATTTTGCTTACTTCTTTTGCTTGCATTATATTCCATATCATTCATTGGTCTTCTCGACTTAGTATGTGTTACCTTCATTTTAGGTTTTCGTGAAAATAACGAAGCAAAGTTATCCATAAAATGATTAAATCTTCTGGTTACATCTTTACCTTTAGCAACCTTTGAAGAAAAATACATCCCAAATAAAGCACCTCCAATATGGGCTAAATGACCACCTGTATTATCAAATGACGTAATAGCAATTAAATCTAGTATCAACATAATAATTGCCAAATGCATAATTTTAACAGGTCCTATAAGTATTAAATGTACTTTGTAGTTTGGAGAATAATTAGCTGCTGCAAATATAATAGCCATTACCGAAGCTGAAGCTCCCATCATAATTGGTGAATCGGTGAAGTTATTTAATGCTGGAAAAACATTATAAGAAACTAAATAAAGTAGCTCACCTGCCAATCCTCCAATAAAGTAAACTCCTAACAATTGGCGAGGATTAAAGTATCTTAAAAAGATATTCCCGAACCAATAAAGGTACAGCATATTAAACAATATATGCAAGAAATCGGCATGAACAAACATATAAGTTAGAATGCTCCATGGTCTAAATATGAGAATACCTAGATCTGCCGGTACAGACAACCACCACTTTATTACTTCTGCAAAATCTGAAAGTAAAAAAGAAAATAAAATATCTAAAATTATAATAGCCAAAAAAACACCCACATTTACATATATGAGCCTGGTAACTATCCCTCCTCTCTTAAAGGAATCTTTTATTTCATCTGCAATAGCCATACATCAATAGCAAAAAAACAACGATAAATATAATTAAAACTGTTTCCTGCGCCAATATTTAATAAGGATAAAACCAAATAACATTCCACCTAAATGTGCTAAATGAGCAACATTATCTCCAGGATTGTTCTGCAACATTAAAAAGATTTCTAACCCTCCATATCCCATAACAAAATATTTTGCTTTTATTGGCACTATCATGTAAAGATATATTTGTTCATCAGGGAAAAGCATACCAAAGGCTAACAATAAACCAAATACTGCTCCCGATGCCCCAACCATAGGAATATTAATAAGATTATTTAGAGTTTCAGCAACTGAATCCTTATAGTTCATATTGTTCATCAAAATAGACCTTCCCTCTGAATAAATCTGAGAAAGCAGTTCTGGGTGAACTAAAGAAGAAAGTAACTTTACTCTAATAAAGGCTACCAGAACATATAATAAACCTGCACCAATGCCAGTTACCATGTAATAAAACAAAAACTTTTGTGGCCCCCAAACTCGTTCTAATAACCTTCCAAACATAAACACAGCAAACATATTAAAGAAAATATGCGTTAAATTACCATGCATAAACATGTAAGTTACGTATTGAAAAAACTTAAAGTGATTACTCCCTGGAGTATATAAACCAAGCAAATTATTTAAATCAATTCTTGTGAATCCAATACCGGGAATGTTTACTCCTTTGGAAAAAATATACATGGCTAGAAATGCCAATCCATTAATTATTAGTAGATTTTTAACTACCGTTGGAATATTACTAAAAAAGCCTTGTTGTTGGTACATATTATATTTTTTCAAATGTGCGACATTAGCACAACAAGCATCAAGCCAAAATGATTACACAGATATACTTCCACATACATAGTGTCAGATTGTCATTTAAAGCGCATTTCTATTTCATCATTTGACAAAATTGAAATGATAGGTTTACCTTCTGGAGAGTAATTAGGCACTTTACATGCAAACAGTTGTCCTATTAACTCATCCATCTCTTCGTTAGTTAACAACTGACCCGATTTTATTGAAGACTGCTTTGCCATAAGCTTAGCAATTCTTTCTTTTAAATCAGATTGCAAATTAATTTCTCCACTTTTATAGTCTTCTATTATTTTATCCAGCAGCATTTTGGGATTCATCTTCTCCATATTAACAGGCATACCCCTTACTTCAAAAGTAAAATCATTAATCTTTGCTAAATCTAATCCAAAAAGTTGCAGGTCATCTAAAATTTCTGAAATTATTAATACATCTTCAGCACCAAACTCTAGCTGCTCCGGAAACAAATTCTTTTGAGTCATACTACTTTGGCTTGTTACTGATAGCATTAACCTCTCAAACAAAATACGCTCATGAGCTCTCCTCTGATCTACCATCATTAAACCTGATTTTCCAGAGGTAAGAATGTATTTATTTTTAAATTGAAAACATGACGAGCCTGAAGAGGTTTCTGTTAAATTATTCTCGTTAATATTAGTTTGTTGCTCTTCATTGGAATCAAATGTGCTTACCTGGTTATCGGACGCAGGTGCATCAAAAGGTGTATTACCCTTATCTGATTCAAAATCTTGATATAACTGCTCCCATCCTTTAGTTGATTTTGAAGTCTGTTGTGAATTTGAAATTCCTGATGATTGAAATGTTTCGGTATTGCCAGAGTTAAATCCATCTATATTTGGCTTCTCAAATGGATTAAAAAAAGGATTTACCTCTATTTCTGGCTCTTGTTTATCCAATTCTTCTTTACTTGTTGGTATATCAACCATATCGGTTGTATCAAAGTCAATTGTTGGAACCATATTATGCTTACCAAGACTTTCTTTTACTGTAGCATTTAAGATATGCCAAATAGCCCTTTCATCCTCAAACTTTATTTCTGTTTTAGTTGGATGTATATTAATATCAATTATTTTAGGATCTACTTCGAAATACAAAAAGTAAGCTGGAAATGTGTTAGGTAAAATTAAATTTGCATAAGCTTCTATTATTGCTTTGTGCAAATAAGGATGACGCATATAACGCTGATTTACAAAAAAGAATTGATCTCCAGAAGATTTTCTAGATGCCTCAGGTTTACCTATAAATCCCTTGATTTTAATAAGTGTTGTAGTAGTTTCAACAGGTACCAATTGAGCATTCATCCCTTTTCCAACCATATTTATTATCCTCTGCCTTAAGTTAGATTCAGGCAGATTAAATAAAGGCATGTCATTATGGTGCAAACTAAAACATATATCAGAATTTGCTAATGCAATTCGTTGAAATTCGTTGATTATATGGCGCAATTCTGTACTATCCTTTTTTAAGAACTTTCTTCGAGCAGGAACATTGAAAAATAGATTACGAACAATAAAATTACTTCCAGTTGGACAATTTATCACTTCTTGTTTCTCTACCTCTGATCCTGAAATGACCAAATTAGTACCTAACTCATCTCCTTGCTTTTTGGTTTTTAATTCAACATGAGCAACTGCAGCTATTGAAGCTAATGCTTCTCCTCTAAAGCCCATCGTTCGGATTGCAAATAAATCATTTACATCCTTTATTTTTGATGTTGCATGCCTTTCAAATGCTAATCTGGCATCTGTTGTTGACATACCACAACCATTATCAATAATTTGAACTAAGGTACGACCGGCATCTTTAATTATTACTTTTATATCTGTACTTCCGGCATCAATCGCATTCTCTACTAACTCTTTTATAATGGAACCCGGTCGCTGAATTACTTCTCCAGCTGCAATTTGATTTGCTACAGAATCGGGTAACAATTGGATAATATCTGACATAAAACTAACCTTTATTATAAAACAAAACACCTGTTAAACAGATGTTTGCACTAATCAATTGAATTATAATTCAATTAATATTTTGTATGTAAGTATTTTTATCTAAATCTTACATATATTTCATAATCCACTCTGTACTAGATGACAACAAATAGTAAAACACTATAAATAAACCAATTAATATAGCAGCTAAACGAAGGTTAGAACGTCGTTTCTCTTTTCGCACAACATCAAAATTACCTGATATTTTACGACGCATTTTACCCCTAACTCTCTCTTCAACACTTCTGTTATCTTCTTCAAGCTCTACACCCAGTTCTTCTTTTATCTTCCTAGCCCTTTCTTCTCTTTCTTCCCTAGCCTCATCATAATATATTGGAGTATGATGAAAAGTACGATGCCTGGCTACTTTTATAAAGGTAAATTTCATTTCTACTAGTATCTTTTACAACAAGTTGAATAACTATAAATCATTTGATTAAATAATTTTCAGCTTAAAAAAATTAGTAATTTAATTAACTACAAAGATACAAGTAAATTATCTAATAATGGAATTTACTCTAAGAATTGATCTATCAAACTAAATATCAACCTTAAAGAAGTTATTTTATTAATTAGTCCAGTAAGAAATATCTATATATGCTCCGTACAATATGATTTCATTGTTACGAATATCTGAACGTAAACGCCCTTTTATTTGAATAATCCTAACATTATTATGAGTATCAACTATCCTAACCTGAATTATACTGGATGTATCACCATTTATCCATTCGTTAAATTGCTTTACAAATCGAGGTACATCGGCCCCAATTATTAACGACTTAAAAGTACTAAATGCACATTCTGTTTGTGCTTCTAAACCTAAAGATCTTTTTATTCCTTCAGAAAGGTTTAATGTGTCGTCTTGTACATTATATATCCAATACCCTACTGCCCCTTCTAATCCGGGCGAATCATTATATTTTTCAAGTTTAGACAATTCTGGCATTTGCATTAACTAATTACAATATATATACTTAATATACAACTAAAAAGTTGATTATACTTCAGCTTTAATGAATAAGTTTTGTTGATTTATTGAGTTTGTGTCTAACAAAAACGCTACCTCTCCATTTCCTAATACACTTGCCGCCGATATTTCATTATGGTTTTTTACTAGCTCCCCCATTGGTTTTAATACAGCCTGATGCTGCCCAATTATTTGATCGGCAACTATGGCATATTGTTTACTATTTTTTTTAATAACAATCATCTTTGCCATTGGCAAGGATACGCTTTCAATTTCGAAAAGGTTACGCAACGATACAAAAGGAAGTAATTCTTCCTCATAATCAATCGTTCCAAACCTAAGTCTTTTTTCTACCTCCTCATATTTCCTTTGCGAACATACCTCAACATCTGATAATGGTATTAAAAACTTAAGTTTTCCAGATGAAACTAACAATGTATCTAATATTGCAATAGATTGTTGCAACCTAATTTTAAAGGTTGTCCCGCTTCCTTCTACGCTATTAACATCCAACTCTCCTCTCATTTCGGTTATTTTTTGCTTAACTACATCCATTCCTACACCCCTGCCCGAAATGTTTGTTACCTCATTAACCGTTGAAAATCCAGGTTGGCAAATCAAATTATATATTTCTTTATCAGATAATTGATTAGAATCTTGAATTAAACCTTTCTCAATTGCTTTTTGTAAAATTCTTTTTTTATCAAAACCTTTTCCATCATCTGATATTTCAATAAATATATTATTGCCAGAGTTTCCTGCTTTTATTTTAATTTTTCCCTTTGCATCCTTACCCTTATCAATTCTATCTTCAGGTGGTTCTATTCCATGATCAAGTGCATTTCGAATAATATGTACTAAAGGTTCTGCAATCATATCAATTGAACTTTTATCAAGTTCTGTTTCCATACCTTCTGTTACTAATTCTACTTCTTTACCAAGATTTAAAGATAAATCTCTTACAAGCCGGTTAAATTTAGGCATCAAATCTCTTATGGGTATCAACCTAATATCCAAAGCATTATTTCTAAACAATTTAGCAAGCCTGTCAACCTTTTCTACCTGAGGTCGTATTTTTGCATACCCCTTTGTTGAGCATGATATATTTAATTGAGACGAAGTTGTAATTAACTCGCTAACCAAGTACATTAAATAATCCAACTTCTCCGATTCAACTGAAACCCTACTCATATTTCGCTTTATGGAAGCAATCATCGAATCTGTACTAGATACTTTAGGCTTACTTACCTTTTTATTATCATCTTGGAGATTTTGTAAATCATTTGTAGATGCTCCTCGGGCTTGTTCCTCCAATTGCAATTGTTTTTGGTTAAGATCCAATTGCTCTTCGCTAAAGATATCAAATTCTGCAACTTTTCTGATAATGCAATATTCATATACAAACATAAGTGCTTCTTCAATATCTTCTTTTGTAAAATTCCCAACTACAAAAATACTCCATCGTTCTTCTTCCTCAGACTCTATGGGAAGTCTATTAATTGATTTAATTTCTCCTACTTCTGTTAAATCTTTTACAGCATAAAAAACATTAATACGCTTATCAACTAATCTTTCGTTGGTAAGAAAAATCACATTGTAAGTATGTACATCACTATCTGTTAGCTTTTCAACTTGAATTACATTTTTAGATTCACTCGTTGCATTTTTAGAATATTCTTCACACCATGTAATTACTTCATTTTTACTATTTAGAACCTCTTCATTTTCTTCGTTTTCATCTTTTAACAATGCAAACAAAACATCTACTGTACTTAGGGTTTTATCCAGAATTTCTTGATTCACTGATAACCTTCCATTTCGGATTAAATCATAAATATTTTCTACATGATGCGTTAACTCACCCATTGAATTATATCCATACATTCCACTTACTCCCTTAATAGTATGCATCACTCTAAAAACTTCCTGAACTAAATCCATGTTTTCAGGATTTTCTTCTAGTTGTAATATGATGCTCTCCATTGAATTAAGTAGGTTTGTAGCCTCCTCAACAAACAAATATTTAAATTGAGATATATCGTTAACATCCATATCATTACACAATTAATACAGTTAAAAAAGAGTATTTTAAACGAGTTATTAGAAAATCTTTAACATACGAGAAGATGTTAAAAATTTGTGATTCTCACCTGACAATAAAAGGCAAAATTTAAACGCACGAAATAAAAGAAGAAGGCATAAGTACATAAAAAAACTACACCTTCTTCTATCAGAAACAACAAATTACCTGACCTCAAAACTATATGCCTTACATTGACTCATAACCTGCAACTCTTGAATCTAATTCCCCTAAATCTATATCTATAGGTGCTTTTTGAAACTTAGTTTCTTCACTTGGCTGCTTTGAGTTGCCATTACCATTACTTTTTACATGCTTTTTGTCTTTTTTGGATGGTTTTTTTCTCCAAGATTGATCAATTCGATCTTCTACTTTAAAAAACATTGTAATCTGTTCTAATTCTGCAGCTTGAGAAGCCATTTCTTCAGAACTCCCTGCCATTTCCTCTGAAGAAGATGCATTTTGTTGTGTTACCATACTTAATTGCTGTACTGCAGTATTTACCTGACTAACTCCAGACTCTTGCTCTCTACTTGCCGAGGCTATTTCTTCAATCAGCATTGATGTTTTTTGAATATCAGGAACAATTGACTTTAATAAAGAGTTAGATTCTTCTGTCATTTTTAAACCATTCCGAGCCAATCCAACTATCTCATTAGCTGCCTCCTGACTTCTCTCTGCAAGCTTTCTTACTTCTGCAGCAACTACCGCAAAACCTCTACCCTGATCTCCTGCCCTGGCAGCTTCAACAGCAGCATTTATAGCTAATAAATCAGTCTTTTCTGCTATTTCTACAACTATATTAATCTTTTCATAAATATCCCTCACAGCATTCATACTATCTTCTGAAGCAACTGCAACTTGCTCTGCAGAATTAGAAGCCTTACTTGAAATATCCATAGTCATTACAGCATTCTCCGTATTCTGCTTAATATTAGCTGCCATTTCTTCCATCGATGAAGAAACCTCCTCAGCTGCTGCAGCTTGCTCACTTACTCCTGATGAAATTTGTTGAGCTCCTGAACTTAATTGCTGACTTGCAGAAGCAATATTATCTGATCCGTCTTTTATATCAGCAACTATTGTTTTTAAGCGAGAAATCATTTGTTTCAAGGACTTTACCATTATTCCAATTTCATCAGTTTGATTTACATCAATGGTTGCTGTTAAGTTTCCTTCTGCAACCTCACCAGCAAGCTTAACCGATTTATTGATAGGATAAAGAATATTATTGGTAATAAATAATGCTAATATAACCGCAATTACAACAGCTAATAAAAGAAATACAATAACACCTAATCGAGTACTTGAAGCATCACTAAGCATTACCTCATCTGTTAATATATATTCATTTGATTTTTCTATTGCTTCATCAAATAAACTTCCTAATTCCGATAAATGAACCATTGTTTCGTTTTGATATATGCTATTAGCCATTTGCATTCCATCTAAGTGACTTTCTAACCAATTACTAAACTGACTAATATGCGATGAAATATTTTCTGCATTCGTAGTAATTTCATTTTCAAATAAATCTTTCGCTTCGTCTCTTTTTCCTTCGCTTAAATATTTATCTATTGTGCGAACATTAGTATATAATTTATTATGAACCTGTCTCAATTCATTAAAAATAGTACTGAGCTCAGGGTAATCATTTACCAAATTCTCTATTTTTCTGGATTTTAACCATTTACCAAACATGCTTTGATTTGGATCTTTAACTACTTCATTTACATTTAAATCATCAATATAAATAGCATCTTTTACTTTATTCATCCAATTAATATGATCCAGCTCTACCTGTTTTAGAATCACTGCAATTTTCCAATCCATTTGTTCATAAACCTCTGAAATCTTTATTGCTGATAAATGTAATTCTTTATGAGGTTCATCAATTTTATCTAATATACCTTTTAGCTCCGGAGCAATCCTTTCTATTTCCATCCTTCCATCTCCATAATACCATTTTCCAAAAGCACATTTACGATAGTCTGTTTCAACATTTAATTCTTTTACATTTTCATCTGTGAGTAACTTATTAACCTCTTTCGCCCAAAGCAAGTGATCAACATATTTTTTTTCAAGATCAGCCCTTAACTTGTTTCCGTTAATAACTTCCTCTGCATCTGTTAATATTTCTCCAATGCCATAAATTGCCCAAAAACCTGTTCCCAACATTACTAGTATGATAACTCCAAAGGCAATTCCAAACTTCTTCCCTAATTTTAAATTATTCCAATTCATAGTATATAAAATTTTACAATGCAGTTAATGTTAAATAATCATGCTATATCTTCATTTACAGCATTCTCTTCTGGAGTTTCTTGTTCTTTTAGTTTAATAAGATCATCTGAACCAATTGCTTCTTCCAAATTTAGAAGCATAATAAACTTTCCATTTCTATGAACAATTCCGTTCAAATATTCCGAATTATATCCTTGCCCAACCTCTGGTACAGGTTTTATTTCGCTTTGCGAAATTTCAATCACATCGACTACCTTATCTGACTGTGCTCCAACAATATGTTCATGATTGTTCAATTCTAAATTTAATACGATGACCACAAACTTTTCTTCATTCTCGTAATCATCTAAATCAAATTTTAACCTTGCATTTACAACCGGAATTACGTTACCTCTGAAATTTACAACTCCAGATATTGACGGGGGAGCCTTAGGCAGATGAGTTATAGTATGTTCTTCGCCAGTTTCGATTATCTCTAAAACTTTGTGCACACTAATTGCAAATAGTTCTTCTTGCAGTCTAAAAAGGAGATACGAGTTTGATTGTTGTTTTTCCATCTTTGAATCTCACATTTAATAATTTGTATATGTTCAAAATTAATGCAAGATAATTCAGTAAACCAGACTCCTAATTGCCGTTTGCATGAGATAAAGTACCATTAAGAAATGGTGAATAAAGGTTGATTTAGTTAAAGTATTTACTACATACAATAACCAAATAAGGTCATAAAAGGTAGTATTTTATAGTCAATCTTTTATTATTAAATATTATGGTTATCTATCTGAAATACTTGATTCTGACGATAAGATTGTTAACTTTATATATAACTTGTAATACACTCAAAATAGCTAATGCCAAATTCTACCTTCGATATACTTGTAATTGCAGATAACTTAGATAATTTAAAACTGCATGAAATTATTTTTAAAACAACAACTTTAAAAGTTGCATATGTTTCTGATATCGAAAACGCATTAACTGTTTTGAAGAATAGTGATTTTAAAGTTATAATATATGATGGTTTTACAGCAGATGATCCTGTTATAAATTTTTTTGAGCAAATTATTGAAACTCATCCCTTTATTCAAAAGGTGTTAATAGCCGACTCAATTAGCCATACACAGATCACTGAAATGATAGGTAGAAGTAAAATATTTAACTTTATTAACAAACCTTTAGACCCTAAAAAATTAGATGTTGTTGTTAAAAAAGCTATAGAGCAATATGATCTTTTAAAGAACAATAGTTTACTAGTTGCTAATTTACAGCACAATAACAAAGTACTTACTAAACTAATTAAAGAATTAAAAATTGAGGAAGAGAAATTTAGAAATATTTTTAATAGTAGCCCCGATCCTCATTTTATTGTTAATGAAAATGGTGTAATTCTTAACTCTAATCCTAACGCTATAATTTTTTGTAGCGAAAACGAATACACTTGTAAAGGAAAATTAATTTTTGAATTAGTTTCTGATGAAGACGTTTTTAAATTAAAAAAGTATATAAAGTACATTAATAGTAATGAATCAAAAAGATTAGAGGTTAAATGTTATGATAGAAAAATGTTGCTTTGGAAGGATTATGAATTAATTAGTTATCCTGTTGAATTTAAAAAAACTTACATGATTTCTTTTAGAGATATTTCGGAAAGAAAACAAATTCAAAAAAGGTTAATGCAAACTGTTATGCAAACCGAAGAAAAAGAAAGAAGAAGATTTGCACAGGAATTACACGATGGTGTAGGCCCATTATTGTCTACCACAAAACTTTACCTGCAATGGTTTAATAAACCACAGGCAAAAATGGATAAAGATGTAATTATATCTAAGCTTGAAGAAACTTTAAATGAAACCATTTTAAGCTTAAGGGAAATCTCAAACAACATTAGCCCAAACACCTTGTTAAGTTTTGGTTTAAAGGCAGCTTTAAAAAATTTTATCAGTAGGATAAATAATGCCAGCGGTATTGAATTTGATTACAAATGCGAATTAAGTAAAAGACCTGCTCAGGAAAATGAGGTAACTATATACCGATTGGTTTGCGAACTTATCAACAATTCTCTGAAACACTCAAAGGCCAAACATATAAAAATAAATATAACTGATAACGGGATGATAAATGTAGATTACGAAGATAATGGCCAAGGATTTAATGTAGATCAGGTTCTTAAAGAAAACAAAGGTTCTGGGATAATTAACATTATTAGTAGAGTGCAAAGTTTAGGAGGAAAATATGACATCAAGTCTACTAAAGGGAAGGGTACTTTTGTTACAGTTAAGCTAAATAAGTAATTCATCTATAATCCAAACAATTATGATTAATCCAAAATTATATTTAGTTGATGACCACTTAATTTTTAGGGAAGGATTAAGAAATTTGATTGAAGTTGAAGGAATTGGACAAGTTGTTGGAGAGGCTAGTAATGGTCAAGATTTCATTAATAACTTTGAATCAGTTACTCCAGATTTAGTTCTTATGGATATTTCGATGCCTGTTATGAATGGAATTGAAGCCACTAAGAAAGCACTAAAGACTAATCCTCAAATAAAAATTATGGCATTATCCATGAATGGAGATGAAGAATATTACTACAAAATGATAGAAGCAGGTGTTAAGGGATTCTTACTAAAAGATAGTGGTATTAGAGAAATTGAAAAAGCCATTAATGCAGTAATTGAAGGAGATTCTTATTTTTCAAATGAACTATTAAGACGAATTATTACCAATTTAAGTAAACCAATTAATAAAAAATTAGCAAACAAGGAATTACTTTCGGCACGTGAGCATGAGGTATTAGTTGAAATTTGTAATGGATTAACCAATGATGAAATTGCCGAGAAACTTTTTATAAGTTCACAAACTGTAAAGGGACATAGAAGTAACTTACTTTCAAAAACCAACTGTAAAAATAGTGCTAGTTTGGTTATGTATGCGATAAAAAATAAGCTGGTTGAACTTAATTAACATTCATTCTAATATCATTTAAGTGTTTCAACCAATAAAATTATTAACTTACATACTACAGTTAGTAACAAAAAAATGAAGAACCTATATTACCCATTACAATGTTTAATCAGGAGATACTTGAAAACTGGAAACAACAGTTATTGTTATTAAAAAAAGTAACCAAATCGTCATCTGTATTTCTGGTTGAGTTAAATATTACACCTGCATTAGTAATCGCATCAACAGAAAATAACAGCTCTAAATATTCAAAGTCAAACGAAATTAGCACACATAACTTTGGATTAAACGATATTTTAAATTCTAAGAAGATACAATTTAATGAAGCTACTATAGACAATTCATCTTGTTGGCTATGTACTACTCCTATTTTGTTGGAAAATGAAAATATTTGGGGAGCAATTGTATTGATTTTAAAAGAAATTAAAATAGGGAAAAATGATATTTTAAATTCATCCAAAACTTTTGCAAAAACCATCTCAGATCAAATTCAATTACAAGATTCCAAAAGAAACAACAAGGAGCCATTCGCCAACATACATACTCTATTTCAACTACTTAAACCTCTAAAAGGAGTTCCTTTTCTAACTAACAAGAAAAGTAATGAGTTTACCTTTTTAGATGAACAAACGAAAGAAGTTTTTGGATATAACATAAAAGAATGGAAGTATTTAGACAATTGGAGTAAGTATATACATCCTAACGATAAACAAAAAGTTATTGATTTATACTCAAACGAAAAGAAAGTTCTTGACAAATATGATTCTTGTTTTAGAATCTTAAAAAAAGATGGTTGTATTAGCTGGATAAGAAATATTATCGCTCCAAATTTTGATCAAAATAATGATATTAATGAATGGGTGGGATTTATGTTTGATATTTCAGACATTAAAAAGGAAGAGTTTGATTCAAAAATACTTAATAAACAACTTAAACTAATTTTAAAAGCCACTAATACAATTTTTAATATTTCAGACGAAAATGGAAATATTATTTTCCATAGCCATGAAGACTATAAGGAAATATCACATAAATGCTATAAACATTTTAGAGGATTAGATCAAAAATGTAATGATTGCCCCAGATTAAATAAAGATAAAAAAATATCCAATTTCATATATACTCACAACAATAGAACTTTTCAGGTTTCTGCATTACCTTACGAAATTAGACCTAACGTATGGAATGTTGCAGAAGTAAGATTTGACATAACGCAAAGAGTAAAAGATGAGAAAAAAATAGCTGAACTTAAAAATCGTTTGGAGTTTAGCATGAAGGCTGGAAACATTGCATATATAAAATATAACTTAAATACATCTATACTCAATACAAATGATATTTTTAGAGAAATAACTGGCTTTTTATTCAACAATGAAAAAGTTGATATAGAATGGATTAAATCGAGAATACACAAAGAAGACATTCCTTATATTTTAGATCTATATCATAACCATTCTGATGATAATAATTCTAAACTAACAGCTGAATTCCGAATTTTAAATTCAGAAAACAAATATATATGGGTTAGATTCTCAGGTCAACAAATAAATATTAATAATTCCATAAATGAAATTATAGGTATTTTAATTGACATTACAGATACTAAAGAGTTGATGAATGCCTTGTTAGTTGAAAGAAATAAAAGCTTGCAAGCAAGTGAGGCCAAATCAATGTTTTTAGCAAACATGTCGCACGAAATCAGGACACCTATGAATGCAATTATTGGTTTTTCTGAATTGTTAAGTAAGCACATTAATAAATCACCACTGACAGGTTATTTAAATTCAATTAAAGCCAGTGGAAAAGTTTTATTAGCTCTGATAAACGATTTGCTAGATTTAGAAAAGATTGAAGCCGGAAAAATGATTATCCGTAAAGAAAACACCGACTTTATTGAGTTAATAAAAGAAATTGAACAAACGTTCTACATGAATTTTATTGAAAAGGAAATTGAGCTTTTGGTTAAAATACAATCTAACTTTCCCAGATACATCAATATAGATTCTTTAAAGATTAAACAATTATTATTAAATTTAGTTAACAACGCCTTAAAATTCACACAGAAAGGGGAAGTAAATATAAAATGTTCTTTTATGTTTGATAAAGATGACCAAAACAAAGGTACTCTTTCATTAATAGTTTCCGATACGGGTATTGGTATCTCTAAAAGCAAACAAGCCACCATTTTCGAACCCTTCATTCAGGATAAAGACGCAAATAGTAAAGAACATGAAGGCACAGGTTTAGGCCTATCCATTGTACAGAAAATAGTACGAATGATGGGAGGAATAATATCGTTGGAAAGCAAACCCAATGTTGGTAGTAGCTTTACTATAATTATTCCAAGCATTGAAGCCACAAATGATCCTTTCGACGATTTAATTAGTGGATCAGAAAGTAATATGATATTTAATGGTGAAAAGATACTTATTGTAGATAGTATAAAAACAAATAGAGATGTACTTTATGCCATGTGTACAAATCTAAACTTAGTTTGTCATTGCTGTGACTATAATAATCAAATATTTGATGAAGTACTATCATTTAAACCCGACTTAATGGTAATGGATATAAGGTTACCAAAAAAGAATAATTTCGAAATTTTTAACCAAATAAAGAACAATAATGAAATTAATAGAATTCCAATAATTGCCATGTCATCATCAAATAATGAAAACGAAAGTAATTTAGCTCAATCTAAAGGATTTGAAGGATTTATTTCAAAACCAATTCCAGAAAAGCAATTAATCAAGGAACTCTCTAAGTTTATAAATCCTAAGGAGACTTCTGAAGAACGAATTATTAATATCGATGATAAGAAAAAAATATTTTCTGATGATGAAAAACAGTTAATAAATGAGTATCTTAATACTAGTGTAATTCCAATATGGCAAAGTTTAAGCGAAATACTTTCCTCTGAAAAGTTAGTCGATTTTGCTAAAGAACTTAAGATTTTATTAAATACGGTAGATTGGCCGAATTTAGAAGCATATTTAATGAAACTAGAAATTGCTATTAAATCATTTGATTTTGAAGCTATTCAAAAGCTAATAAATCAGTTTAATACTTACTTAGATGAGATAAAATGATTAAGTTTAAGTATAATAACCTATAAATCAATTAAAAAATTCATGAGTGATCGAGTTTTAGTTGTAGATGATAATCCCAAAAACCTTCAGGTGATTGCTGCTCTTTTATCTGAAAATAATTATAAGGTTGAAGTTGCTTTAAATGGTACTACTGCAATAAAGTGGTTAAAATCAGAATCATTTGATGCAATACTATTAGATATTATGATGCCTGAAATGAATGGATTTGAAACATGTGAAATTATTAAGCAAGATCGTACTAATGAAAATGTACCTGTTATTTTTTTAACAGCTCGACATGATATTGAAAGTATTACTGAAGGATTTGAAAAAGGAGGTGTGGACTTTATAACCAAACCTTTTAATCAAAAAGAATTATTGGTTAGATTAGGCACTCACATTGAACTTAAAAAAACAAGAGAAAAACTTATTGATATAAACGGTTGGTTAACAACTGAAGTTGAGAAGAAAACTTTAGAATTAAAAAAGTCTAACGATAGATTAAGAAGTGTAAACGAAGATCTTAAAATGCTGGATGTAGCAAAAAATGACTTTCTAAATTCAATAAGTCACGAGTTAAGAACCCCTTTAAATGGAATTGTTGGATCAATTAACCTTTTAAAAACACTTACTCATGACGATTATATACAAGAAATTGTTACTTTATTAGATTCATCAGTTTCTAATCTTGAGAAATACTCTTATGCAGCGTTACAAATATCTAATTTACAACTAAAAGGAGAATCTCAACTCTCTTTGAAGCCTTTAGATTTGCTACCTGTTGTCCGGTCAATATTAATTGGTTTTTCAGAAAAAGCAAAAGCCCAACAAATAGAAATTAAGTTTACATCTAATTGTACCGAAGCTATTGTTAATGCCGATCAGGAATTTATTCAAAATGCTATAAGCTCGTTACTTGAATGTTCTTTAACTTTTACTAAAGAAGGTTTTATACATGTTTATGTTTTAAATGAGAACGATAAAATATTATTTAAAATAATAGACTCTGGTAGTTTATACCATGGCGAAGAATTAAGTCATTATTTTAAATCAGTCAGTTATCAAAAATACAAGTTGGAGAGAAATAATGCTATGGAATTATATCTGGCAAAAATGATTATTCTTTTACACAAAGGAAAAGTTGAGTTAGAAAATCTAGAGGATAATTCAGGAACTATTACATTATTTTATCTGACAAAAACAACTATGTAATGTCTGTTCTTAAAACATAATGTAGTATTGTTAATTAATTTGATGATTGAGAATGAGGTTAAAAAAGATATTATTAATTCTATATTTGCTTGTTTTCAGTTACATTCAATGTATAGCTGACCACACTCAAAGAGTTTTATTCATCAGTTCCTACAATTCAAGTTTCCCAACTTATTTTAGTCAAATAAAAGGGATTAAGTCAGTTCTAGATACTTCCAATATTCTTTTAGATATTGAATCATTAGATACTAAACGATTTGGAAATAGTGATAATATTATCCTCATCAACAAGCTAATTAAATTTAAAGTTTCCCAAGGCGTTGAATATGATGCTATTATTACTTCTGATGACAATGCTTTTAATTATGCATTACGAAACCAAAATACCATTTTCCAAAATATACCAATTGTATTTTTGGGCTTGAATAATTTAAAACAAGCTATTGCTCAAAACCAAAATCCAATGACAACTGGAGTGTTGGAAAGAGTATCGATACAAGAAACTGTGCAATTAATGTTAAATCTATTTCCAGATACTAAAAAGGCATATGTAATTTCAGATAGCACTTACACAGGAATAGCAGATTTAAACCAGTTTAGAACTCTTAATTTAAATAACGATATAACTTTTTATGAGATATTCTTAGGAAAACTAAGTTTTGACGAATTTACATCTGAGCTCAAAAAAATTGATAAAAATGCACCAACTCTATTACTATCTGCCTATTTAGATAAGAATCATCGTACAATAGAATTTAGTGAGACTCTAAAACTTATTAAGATGAATATGGATGCCCCAGTTTTTCATTTGTGGTATCATGGAATTGGCAATGGTATTTTGGGTGGTAAAGTTATTTCACATATTGAACAAGGCAAGGAAGCTGCAAAAATGGTATATCAAATTTTAAATGGAACACCAGCTTCGTCAATTAAAGTAAAAACGGAAAGCCCAAATAAATATGTATTTGATTATAAAGAATTAAAGAAACACAATATATCATTTTCGGAAATACCCAAAGGCAGTACTATAATTGGCAAAAAGACCAATATATACGAAAGAAATAAAAATGAGATTTTTACTGGTCTTATTTTTTTTATCATACAATCTATTCTCATCTTTTACTTATTAATCACAATGAAAAGAAGATTAAAGATTGAAGAAAATTTAAAATTAAAGATAAATGAATATCATGCACTAAACGAAGAATACCTTAGTCTTAATGAGGATTATCAAAATACAAACGAAAAACTCAGGGATGCCAACATTGATTTAACCGAAGCTAAAGAAAAGTTAAGAAAAAACATGGAGGAGCTTGATGTTAAAAACAAAGACTTAATGCTCATTGAAGATGAGTTAAGAGTTTACAATGCAAAACTTAACAAAAAAAATATTGAACTTGCTGAAAGCGAACAAAAATACCGATCATTATTTAATAATTTATCAGAAGCCTTTGCACTATATGAAATAATAACCGATAAAAACGAAAAATCAATCAATTATTACATACGAGATGTTAACCCACTTTTTTTAAAGATGGTTAAATACAAGTATGAAGAAATAATTAATAAACAAGTAAGTGAGAATTCACCCTTCTATGCCGAACATTTGTTAATGGAATTTAGATCTATTGCAACTTATGGAGGATCTAAAAAGCTTATTGACTACATTCCTACATTGGACAAATATTTTGAAATGCATATTTTCTCGCCTAAAAAATATTTCTTCGCAATCATCTATGGGGATATTACAGAAGGTGTTAGAGCAAAAGAGGCCTTATTAGAAGAAAAGAATAGAAATGATTTTATTTTAAAAGGTACTAACGCAGGAACCTGGGATTGGAACCTAATAACATCAGAGTTAATTATTAATGACAAGTGGGCAGAATTGATAGGATATTCTATAAAAGAACTTGAGCCAGTAAAGGATGATACAGCTTTTGACTTAATGCATCCTGAGGATAAAGTATTAGTAAAAAATGTATTAAAAAAAGTATTTACTAAACAATTACACTATTATGATATCGAATTTAGGCTAAAACATAAAGCAGGCCATTGGGTTTGGATACATTCTCGAGGAAACATAGTTGAATGGGGATCAGATAGTAAGCCTTTAAGAATGACTGGAACTCATATGGATATATCAGCCAGAAAAAAAACTGAATTAGCACTTATTGAAAGTGAAAAGCGATTTAAAACCATTTTTGATAAAAGTAAAACTGTAATGATAATGTTGGATCCTAGCACAGGAGCCATAGTAGATGCAAATAATTCTGCGGCAAACTATTACGGATATACAAAAGAAGAGTTGCTAACAATGAAAATTGATAGAATAAACATCTTAAAAATGGATATTATCAAAAATGAAATGAAAAATGCAGTTTCGGAAAAAAAGAATTTTTTTAGATTTCAACACTTAATAAAATCTGGAGACATAAGAGATGTAGAAGTTTTTGCTAGTCCTATAACTGTTAATAATCAAAAATTTTTGCACTCAATTATTATAGATGTTACTAAATCAGTTGAAGCAGAATATCAGATCCAACAAGTAAACAGACGCTTTCAAGGATTAGAGAATATAATTCACCATGAGGCAGATTCAATTAATGACTTACTTGACTTTACGCTCAAACAATGTATTGAATTCACTGACAGCGATTTAGGAGCCGTATATCACTACAATAGAGAAAAAGAGATTTTTTATTTAAATAACTGGTCGCAGGATATTAGCTTAACATACAGCGCTAACATTATAAATGAAAATATTGAAAACATGGACTGCTTAAATAAAGCTGTAAATTTAGAACGAGCAGTAATCTTAAACAATCCAACAAATCCATATCCTTTTCAAAAAATTAGCAAATTCAAAGGAGAACTTCTTAAATCATTAACTATTCCAATTATTTCAGATGGAGAAGTAGCTGCACTTTTTTGGTTAGCAAGTAAAACTAATTTATATTCTAAATTTCATGCTGAACAATTGTTACTACTGCTGGATACTGCATGGATTTTAGTTGAGAAGCAGCGTCTACAAGATCAAAAATATTGATACCAAATTACCTTAACCGTTTTTTTACAGCATTATAAGGATCTCCAATACAAGGAATTGCTTTTATTTTCTTTTTCTTAATCTTTATTTTTCTTCCACACCCAAAAAATAAACCAAATCCAAATCTTAGGTTAACATTTCGTGTATTGGTTAAGTTAAACATACCTGTTAAATTATCCGTAATTGCATGAAAATGCCATACACCAAACCTTGCTCCTAATCCTACTCCAATATTATTAAATTCCTTGTTTTGAACAGTGTATGACAAACTTGTATAAACATTATCAAGCATATATAAATTACCTACGAATGACATAGTAGATCTAACTCTATTTTTGTAGAGTTCTGTATTAATAACTGTACCAAAATCAAACCAGGAAGTAATGTATTGTGATAATCCAACATAAATTCGAGGAACTAAAGGCGAAATATATTCTACATTATAAACTCGCGGTGTAAATACATTTTCTAGCGAATCAGCTATTTCAGATGCATTTCCCAGTCCTTCTTCTATGGCTGTTCCAGTTATATCTACAGATCCAATACTGCTTAATCGAGCAGAATTTGTTTTCCAACTTATGGATCCAATATCTAATGCACTACCCGACAATGTGGTATACTCATTAAACTTGTATATAAACCCCAGATCTACAGCAAATCCTCTATTGGATTTATTCATTATATAGTCCCTGGGCGTAGTTTCTATATTTTCAGTTCCCTCAATTCTTCTATCCGTATCTGCTAAATATTCAATTGGTAGTGAAGAATAAAAAACACCTGAACCACTAACATATGTATCAAATGTATTTTGATCTGTATATAAATCAATTTTAATGGGCTTAGAATAAAAGTTTGCTTTACCATATAGCATTTTAAACCTAAAACCTAAACTCCATTTTTCATCTATTTCTCTGGCCCAGCCTAACGCATATTCTCTATAATGCATTGCATTTACTCTAGTTCCATGCATTCTTACATTCCTACCTTCAAATTGAGTATTACCTCCATTTATAAGCATTAATGTATTTTTATTTAGAATTGTATATACATTAGCTTTTTCATTAATACCAAACGTAAAGTAATTTCGCTTATATTTAAATCCCACAGAAATAAGGGATAAATGAGCCTCAGCTGCAACAATTTCATTTTTACGAAAATTGCTTATAGCCCTATCCGGATCAAATCTTAATGAGTCACCCGTGTGTGGCACTAACACATCGTTTACAGAAAATCCTGTTGAATAAGCATTAATATGAGTAGAACCAATACCAGGTAAGCCAACAAATAATTTACACTCTATTGGAATTGCTGGATTAACAATATTAGCTTGTGGCAGCTGGTGCATTAAAAATAAAGTATTGTTCTGCTGACTATATGAGTATGCAGTCCAAAACAACGTAATTATTAATGCCAATATTATTTTTATTCGAATCATTATACTTCGTCAATTGGCATTTCAATTGCTGATCGTAAACCAATATTAATATCTATATTGAACTTATTAATTTGGTCAACAACTTCTGGTCTTGTATCCAGGTCGTTTATAAATATCCTTATTAATATTTGTTTGGTCAAAAGCAAAGTAGATATCTGATCCTTAGCAAAATACTCATCATGAATAATTTCCTTAGCCGAAGTTATATTCCCTTCATCGTCTACTTCTGGAGATTCAATCAATAATGGTGAATCCTCAATCACACTTCTAATTGTTCTACCATGTTCATCTAGATAATAAGCATCAATTTGTAATTTGGCAGGGAAACTATTAATAATATCAAACCTTAACATTATTTGCTCAATATACTCATCTTTAGTAAAAATATCCCCAAAGTCGAAGTCTATGGTTTCAGTATAAATTACAGTGCCCAACATTTTATAGGCATCAACTAAAGGCAATCCTCCTTGAAAATTATCTGCATTTTTTGTAAACGTTGTTATTGGTAATGAAAAGCCTGGATCCCAAATATAATCACTGGAAACCTTACTCAAATCGTCTTTTACGCAACTTTGCAATACCAAAAACACTCCGATTATGCATATATGTATATATTTTAAATGCATGATATATCCTATTTAATTGACAAACCTAATTTAATAAACCAAATATTTATGATTATACTATGTTAACAATATATTATATTACAATAAGCTCATTTCGATGTATTGAATTAAAGAATGGATTATTTGAATATGAACTTCCTGTACCCTATCAGAATACCCTTGGTGAGGCACACGTAATTCAACATCACAACAATCTTTAAGTATTCCTCCACTTTTACCCGTTAAAGCAACAACTTTAATACCTTTATTTTTAGCCTCTTCTGCTGCTTTAATAACATTGGCCGAGTTACCGCTTGTACTAATACCTAATAACACATCTCCTTGTTGTCCTACAGCTTCAATATATCTTGAAAAAATATAGTCAAATCCATAATCATTTCCAACACATGTAATATGACTTGGATCTGAGATTGAAACTGCCGCCATGCCTTTTCTATCCTCTCTAAATCTTCCACTTAACTCTTCTGCAAAATGCATAGCATCACTCATTGACCCTCCATTACCACACGAAATTATCTTTCCTCCTTTTTTAAGACATTCAACCATTATATCACCGGCCTCCCTCATTTTCTTCCAATTACTTTCATCCGCTATAAAAGCATCTAATACCCTTTGTGCTTCTTTAAAATTATCTTTAATGCTATTAATACCCATTATTGTTTCTATTTTTGGTAAATATACAATGGCTTTTTATTCTGGGAAACAATAAATTTTCAATGATAATACATTACTAATAAAATAATTTATTCAGAAATAAAAGCTCATTATTTAAATTGCTTTAATTAAAAGACTTATACTATTTACATATTGATATAATGTAATAAAACTAAAATAAATTGGAACGAAGTTGAAATCGTGAAATCAATTTTAGCATTCTAAAATACACACATGAGAATGATTTAAATTCATCGAGAGTTCTATATTACGAATGGAAGAAAAAATTAACCAAATGAAACAAAGATTATACGACATTATATTTGAAGCAGACACAAAAACAGGTAAAGTATTTGATATTTGCTTGATAATGCTTATTATTTTTAGCATCACCATTGTAATGCTAGAGAGCTTACCAGAAAGATCTATAACTTTTTATAATAATTTACATATACTTGAATGGATTGTTACTCTTGCTTTTTTAGCAGAGTATGTTATCCGTTTATGGGTAGTTCGCCATCCAATTAAATATGCGTTAAGCTTTTTTGGTATTATAGATTTCCTTGCTATTATCCCTACTTTTTTAGGATTAATATTAACTGGTACTCATATGCTTGTAGTACTTCGTGCTTTAAGGTTGTTGAGGATTTTTAGGGTGCTCAAACTAACCCGATATATTAATGAGGCATCACATCTTTGGAAAGCTTTGGTTGCAAGTCGTAACAAAATTAGTGTCTTTTTATTTACAGTTCTTATTCTGGTGATGATTCTAGGAACACTAATGTATATTATTGAGTCCGATAACGATAGTGGTTTTTCCAGTATACCAATAAGTATTTATTGGGCCATTGTAACATTAACCACAGTAGGTTATGGCGATATTGCTCCTGTTACAGCTCTTGGACAAACCTTAGCCGGAATTGTAATGATTTTAGGTTATGCAATTATAGCAGTTCCTACAGGAATTGTAACTGCTGAGCTTACGAAAAAAACAGAAGATAAAATAACCACTCAAGTATGCCCATCCTGTTTAGAGGAAGGACATGACATGGATGCTACTTTTTGTAAATTTTGCGGAGAAAAATTATAAATATTTGTTAATTATTTCCTTTCTAAATCCAGAAAAGTGTAATTGAAATCATTTTGATTATCATCAGTAATTTCTTCTCTGTAAGTTTCGATCCATTCATCTTCGCTAATTTCTGGAAAGAATGTATCTGCATCGTTGAAAAACTGATCGATTACAGTTAAATATAACTTACTCGCTTTAGATAAAAAAGCTTCGTAAATAGTAGCTCCACCAATTACAAATATTTCATCTTCATCTTTACACAACTCTAATGCTGCTTCGGGAGAATTAACCACTTCCGCACCTTTAAGCTGCAAACACGAATTGTTCGAAATTACTATATTCCTTCTATTAGGTAGAGCTCCATTAGGAAGGGAATCAAATGTTTTCCGCCCCATTATTATTGTATATCCCGTGGTAAGAGCTTTAAAACGTTTTAAATCGTTAGGAATATATGCTAGTAAATCGTTGTTTTGGCCTATAGCGTTTAATTTTGCAATAGCTACAATTATTGAAATCTTCGTCATTGGATAAAAATTTATATAGAAATAGCTCCTTTAATATGTGGATGGGGATCGTAATTAGTTAATGTAAAATCTTCGTATTTAAAATCATCAATTTTCTTTACGTCCTGATTTATTTCCATCGTAGGTAAAGAACGTGGTTCTCTTGATATTTGCAGCTTAACTTGCTCGATATGATTATTATAAATGTGTACATCTCCCAAAGTATGTACAAAATCTCCTAATTTTAATCCTGTTACCTGAGCTACCATCATAGTTAACAGTGCATAAGAAGCAATATTAAACGGAACTCCTAAAAATAAGTCAGCACTTCGTTGGTATAACTGACAAGATAATTTACCATCTGCAACATAAAACTGAAACAATATGTGACAAGGAGGCAATTGCATTTCGTCCAACTGACCAACATTCCATGCACTCACAATATGACGACGGGAATCAGGATTATTTTTTATCGATTCGATAACTTGTTTTACCTGGTCGATATATTGTTCATTTGCAGCTGGCCAAGAACGCCACTGATATCCATAGATAGGTCCTAATTCGCCATCTTCTTTAGCCCATTCGTTCCAGATACGAATACCATTATCCTGCAAGTATTTAACATTAGTACTTCCTTTTAAAAACCAAATTAACTCATGAATAATCGACTTTAAATGAAGTTTTTTTGTTGTTACTAATGGAAAACCTTCCTGAAGATTAAATCTCATCTGATGACCAAAAACACTAATAGTTCCTGTTCCTGTTCTATCCTCTTTTATTACTCCTTCATCCAACACCCGTTGGCACAAATCAAGATATTGACGCATAGCTTTTTACCATATAATAGCGAGCACGAAAGATACCGCTTTTTTTAAAGTGACACAAAATTAGAAAATTATTTTAGTTTTAAGTTTGTTATTTCACGCAGAGTTCGGTGGATGGTTTCACAGAGTTTCGCAGAAAAAATTATTAATATTCTGCGTGACTCAGCGATTTAATCAATGTAAATCAGCGAGAAATAATTATTTGGATTTCACGCAAATTTTCGCAGAAAAAAATTATTAATGTTCGGCGATACTCAGCGTGAAATTACATTATGACAACGTAAATGAAATATCGGGATGAGAATCCAAATACTCAACAATTTCATCTGTTAATGTAATTTTTGTTGATCTGGAAAAAAATTGAGCTTGATTCGTTTTTTCCTCTTTATCATATATCGAAAACTTTAAAGATACATTTCCATCAGTTTCCTTTGAGAGCTCAAATAAATCTGTAACTAAAACCTCATCAAGCGATTGTAATGGTATCTGGATATTAATACCTGATACCCTTGAATCGCGTATACCATCAAGCATCTCAATTTTATTCACTTTTACTTCCAGCTCTTTATCCTTAGACCAAGCTTTTTCCTGCACTTTTGCCCTAATCATAATATAATATCCTTCAACCATAAACTTGGCAAATTCAGGATAATCCTTCCCAAAGAAAGCAAACTCGTACGAACCAGAATAATCATCTACTGTCATAATCCCATAAGGATTTCCTTTCTTGGTTGTTCCTGAACGCGAAGAAGAAACCATTCCACCAATAGTAATATCGCGGCCTTTCATTTTTTCAAGGTCTTCTAAATCTGTTAGTTTAGTTGTGCAAAAGTGATTAATTTCCAGTTTATATACATCCAAAGGATGCGCTGATAAATAAATTCCAATTAATTCCTTTTCTCTTGCTAATTTTTCAAGGATTGAAAACTCTTCGCAAACAGGAGCTGTTGGTTTAGTAATAGCTGCACTTGCACCTGTTGATCCAAATAATGAAGTTGCAGCAGATACTTTATCATTTTGATATAGGTTTCCATAACGCCCCAGGTTTTCTACAAACGTGGTTTGCTCACCTGGCAAGCATTCAAAATATTGCGCGCGATGAAAGTCTGTAAAACCATCAAATCCACCGGCTGCAGCTAATGCCTCAAGGTTCTTTTTGTTAACCGTTTGCAGATTTACACGTTCCACAAAGTCAAAAATATCTTTAAATGGACCTCCCTCTTCACGTACTCGAATAATTTCTTCAACAGCACCTGCTCCAACGCCTTTCACCCCAGCCATTCCAAAACGAATCGCCCCTTCTTTATTTACGGTAAACTTTCTGTAACTTTCATTTACATCAGGCCCTAACACCTCCATTCCCATACGTTTACACTCCTCCATAAAGGTGGTAATCTTGGTAATATCGGTTAGGTTGCGACTTAGTACACCTGCCATAAATTCAGCAGGATAGTGCGCTTTTAGATAACCTGTTTGATAAGCCACATAGGCATAACAAACCGAGTGCGACTTATTAAATGCATAACTGGCAAATGCCTCCCAATCACCCCATATCTTATCTATCAGTTCTTCTGGCTTTTCAATGGTAGTTTCGCCATTCTTACATGCAGTTATAAATTCTTCACTACCCAAACAACCATCAATAAACTTAACCTTCAACTTGTCCATCATGGCAATGATTTTCTTACCCATTGCCTTACGTAGCGAGTCAGAATCACCTCGTGTAAAACCACCTAATGCCCTGGACTGGAGCATCACCTGCTCTTGGTACACAGTAATCCCATAAGTATCTTTTAGGTATGGCTCCATCATGGGGTGGTCATACTTAATTTCTTCGCGACCATGCTTACGCTCAATAAATGAAGGTATATATTCCATTGGTCCTGGACGATACAAAGCATTCATAGCCACCAAGTCCTCGAAACGGTTGGGTTTTAACGAGCGTAAATGTTTCTTCATACCAGGGGACTCAAACTGGAATATGGCAGTTGTTTCTCCGTTACTAAAAAGCTCAAAAGCTTTTTCATCGTCTAGTGAAACATTATTAATATCTACATCAATATCTTTTGAGAGTTTAATATTAGCCAGCACTTCTTTGATAATAGATAGTGTTTTTAATCCCAGAAAGTCCATTTTTAGCAGACCGATGTCCTCAACAAAACGACCATCGTACTGGGTGGTCAACAATTCCTCTCCTTTAGTTGGCATAACAGGCAAATGCTCATCCAACGGATTTTTACCAATAAGAATACCACAGGCATGCACACCTGTTTGCCTTACTGCTCCTTCAAGTTTTTCAGCAAAATTTAAAGTTTGAGAAATAAGTTGGTTGGGTGAGCTTTTTTCCTGCTCTAACTCAGGTACTTCTTTATAAGCCTTTTTAAAACTCATTTTTGGTGCCTCAGGAACCATCTTTGCCAGTCGGTTTGCTTCAGCTAATTCCAGATTTAGCACACGAGCTACATCCTTTATAGAACTTTTAGTGGCCATAGTACCAAAGGTACAAATGTGGGCTACTTTCTCCTGACCGTATTTGTCTGTTACATAATCGAGTACTTCTTGCCTTCCATCATCATCAAAATCAATATCAACATCGGGCATGGAGATACGATCGGGATTAAGGAAACGCTCAAATAGCAAATCGTACTTAATAGGATCAACATCGGTAATTCCTACACAGTAGGCTACAGCTGCTCCTGCAGCTGATCCCCTTCCTGGTCCAACCAACACTCCATTATCCTTAGCCCAGTTAATAAAGTCCTGTACAATAAGGAAGTAACCAGGAAAACCCATGGTTTTGATAGTATTGAGCTCAAAATCAATTCGTTCCTTTTTGTCATCTGTAAAATCATCGGGATATCTCTTTTTTACACCTTCATAAGTTAAATGCTCTAGGTAATCGGCCTCTAACTTAATTTGAACCACCTTATCATATCCTCCTAAACGTTCGTATGATTTTTCACTAAATTCTTCAATTAGGTCATCTTCTTTATATTTCTCACAATAAGTTTCAAAAGTTCCAAATTCTTCCGGGATATCAAATGGAGGCATAATAGGAGAGCTATCTAACTCAAAGAATTCCACTTTATTGGCAATCTCAATAGTATTATTGATCGCTTCTGGAATATCTGCAAAAAGTTTACTCATCTCTTCACAGGTTTTAAACCATTCCTGCTTTGAGTATCGCATACGTGTTGGATCGGTATAATCACGTCCTGTACTTAAACACACTAACATGTCGTGCGCTTCTGCATCATCTTCATTGGTAAAGTGACTATCATTTGTAGCCACTACCTTTACACCAAGTTCTCTACTTAACTTTACAAGTATGCGGTTTACTTTTGCCTGATTTTGCCAAGTGTCGCGTCTTAATAATGGATCATTATTGATATGGCGCATTAATTCAAGGTAATAATCTTCACCAAAAACATCTTTATACCAAAGTACTGTTTCTTTTGCCTTATCCAAATTACCCTGCATAATGTGTTGAGCCACCTCACCACCAAGACAAGCACTTGTTACAATTAAACCTTCGTTATGTTTTTCCAGCAACTCTTTATCTATACGAGGTTTGTAGTAAAATCCGTATGTATGCGCAATAGACGTTAGCTTAAGCAGGTTTTGATATCCTTTATAATTTTTTGCTAATAAAATTATATGATGACCCGATGAGTCTGTTTTATCCTCCTTGCGCAAGTGTCCACGAGGTGCCACATATGCTTCAACTCCAATAATAGGTTTGACATCGTTCTTTTTACATGCAACATGAAACTCTTTTACACCAAACATTCCACCGTGATCGGTAATAGCAACTGCTGGCTGACCATCTTCTTTGGCTTTGGAAGCAATATCACCAGTTTTGTTTGCACCATCTAAAATTGAATATTGGGTGTGTACATGCAAATGCACAAACGACAGCGTTTCTGCATTTTTTGCTGCTTCCTGAATGATTCGCTCTTCTTCTTCAAGTGGAATATCCTCAAAGACATCAACTCTAAATGACTCATATTCAATACCAACAAGCTGAATTTCTTTAGGGTTATTTTTTCTAAAGGCTTCCAGTTCGGTTACTGTCATTTGTAACACTTCTGCCGATAATCCACCAACACGAATCAACTCCAGGAAACAACGTGTTGTTGCTTCAACATCGGCAGCAGCATTGTGAGCCTCTTCAAATGCAACTTTAAATAGCCTAATGTGAAGCTCGGTAAGTGTAGGATTCTTAAGCTTACCTCCACGAGTTAAGTTACAAAACTCTTTACTACCCGTCATTGTATCGAGCATTGGTGAATTTACAAGCGCTTGTTCATCCATTTCGCAACGCACCAATTCACAACCAACAATGTTGATATCGAAGTTTACATTATGGCCAATAATAAATTTGCTTTTAGCCACATCTGCCATAAAATCAATAAGAGCATCTTTTAAAGGAATACCTTTTTCATGTGCTATTTCAGTAGAGATACCATGAACTGCCACCACATCATCAGGTATAGTATACCCATCAGGCGTAATTACATGGTTTTTTGCAAACAGGAAATTACCTTCAATATCGTGACATTGCCATGCCAACTGAACCATCCTAGGCCAGTTATCGGTATCAGTAATAGGTGCTTTCCAATTCTTTGGTAATCCAGTAGTCTCGGTATCAAATACTAAAAACATTATTAATCAACTCTTTAAAAATAAGTGTAAACTCCTAAGCAGACTTACAAAGGTAAGGATTTGGACGATTATATTTAGATAATTTCATTTAAAAGAGTTCAAACAACACACCGCTAACTAACATAATTATTTATAGTTGTACGAAAACGTTCACGATAACGTTTCCGTTCTCTTTTTCCAATATATTTCACGTTTTTTATATTTTTTTTTGCCTTTTAATCATTTTCAATCTATTATTGTATTAACAAAATGAAACACATTTTTTAATTAGAATTGTAAATAATGTATAACGCAAACCTAATGACTATCTTAATAAGTACTTACTCAAACTTTATAAATACCTATTTTTTAAAAACGAATACATCCTCTTTTATAATTAACTACACGAATAATACAATACTCAAATATTAGTTTAATTTATTAAAATTCTGTTTTCATCATATTTATAGATTTCTTCATCACTAATATTATATTATGAGGTGTATTTTTTTTAATATATATTTTGTTCTGTTTATTTTTTTAACATTTATTATACAAGCTTGCCAAAAAATTGATGATAAATCTATTATAATAGACTTTACAAACAAGGAATATATTCCTATTAATAGTTGGCATATTGTAGGGCCTTATGACTACAATCTAGATTCTATTGACTTAAAAGACTATAACTACTTTTCAAAACCAGAAGAGACTATACTAGAATCCGATTTCAAGCTGAAAATAGAAAACGATACTGTTTTGGGTAAAAATGTTGTAATAAGTAGTGATAGTAACTTTATAAGTTTGTCTAAGTTATCTAAAGCATACAATTTAAGTCGAGATAGTTCTGCTATATATTATTTGTATAAAAAAGTATATTCTAAAAAGAAGCAATCAGTTGCGTTCAAAATAAACATACAGAGCTCATATAAAATTTGGATTAACAACAAACATGAAGAAAGTAATTTTTCTAACTCCTCCTCAGATAATTTTATAAACTATCAATTAAACAAAGGTTATAATGATATTCTAGTTAAAATTTACACCCCTTATCAATCGAGCTTTAGATTAAATTTCTTATTCCATATTTTAAAGAAATCGTATGCTAAAAGAGACCATTACTATAAGTTTTCGCATAATTTCTTATCTAATTGTATTTTAGAAAATCCAGATTCAATAGAGATAAAAACACACTTCAAATTTTGTGGTAATCATCCTGAGTTAATAATTGTAAATGATAAAAAAGAAAAAGTACTATGTTCAAGTCTTAACTTGGATAGTATAAGTAAAGTAACTATTTCATCTTTACCCAAAGGATTATATACATGCCATTTAAAATTCATAGATAATATATATTCACAAAGATTTGTTTATGGCAATTGTGATAGCATTTATAACTCACTAAATAACAAATTAAAAAAATATAAAATTAAAGATGAGCATGTACCTCAATTAAACATGTTAAAAAAGAGAATTAGTTTTTTACTTGATCATAAAATTACACTAAAAACCAGAAAGAACTTTTTTAAAATAGCCGTATCAATGGATGCAATAACTTGGGATACTATTTATTCTGGCTATAATAGATGGGCAAACTCCAAATTTATATCGCATAAATTAAATGGTGAAAAAGCGAAATATTTAAGAATTATTGGATTAGGCAACGAACATAACGAGTGGAATAAAATAAACGAAGTAAAACTTTATGGAATAACATCCAAAAGAACTAAGATTTCACAATTAAGTATTCAGCCAATAACCTCTAGTTTCGTGAAAAATACAAATACAGAGTATCGGTTGACTGATGACGATATTAAAACTACTCATGCATTTTTGGGGATTGGAGAATATGTAGATTTTAAAATGGAGAAACCATCATTTCTTGAAAAGATAAAATTATCATTTGTAAGGTACAAAGGTACATCTAAAGATATAGAAAGATGGAAAAGTAAGATAACTTGGCCTTTATATAGTTTAGCAGAATTAACTAATCGAATTGAGAATGGTACAAGCCCTTACCTATTGAAATCCGGTATCAATATAAAAAGTTACATTTCTGAAATTGACGGACAATCTCATTATTATTTGGTAATAGCTCCTAATATCACCGATTCAGAATATACATTACCTGTTGGAATTAGAGTGGCTACTATGCAAGGACAAAACTTCCCTTTTTATCATGGATGGGCACTTTCCAGTACAAGTATAATCAACAAATTAGAATTAGCTGCAAAAGAATATAATATGCTTTTTGTTCTTACATGGTCAACCAGTTATAGAAAAAGTATATCCTCATATTTAATAGCTAATCAGGAAGCTATTTTAAAACACTTGCAAAAAGATTATAATATTGATACCTCAAGAATACACATATTTGGTAGTTGTGAAGGGGCAACTAAAATACTACAACTAGCAGAGTACTACCCAGATAGATATGCTTCAGCTGCTGGCATTGCGCTTACCCTAATTAATAAAAAAGAACATTCTGATAAGCTAATGATCTGGAACAGGATTCAAAACTTGAAGTATACTAACTTATATTTTGCACATAGCAATTACGATACACACTCTCCTTTTTCTGATTTAGTTGATTTTTCTGAATATGCCAACAAGTTCCAATTACCTGTAAACTATGACATTCATTTGGGTGCCAAACATAGTTTTTACAATTACGAATCCTATGATGAAATAGCCGATTTTTATAGCAAACACATAAAAGAAGATAAACCCAAAGAGATTCATTTAAGTACACATGCTTTAAAATATGGAAAGTCATATTGGGTGCGTTTAAAATCAATTGATCCAATCAAGGGTGCTAAAATTGATGGTGAAATTTCTTGGAATACCATTAAACTACAAACAAAAAATGTACATGTACTAGACATTAACCTGAATGAATTGGATTACTACAGATTGCTCCCATTAAAAGTTTATGTAAACGACTCATTAAGGTACAAAGGAAAACCAGATTCTTCTTACATACCAATAACAATAAACCAACCAAAGTCTAAATTAATTAAGACACAAAACATTGAAGGTCCAATCGGCCATGCTTTCGGAAGTAAATTTATTATAGTTCAGGGCACAAAAGGCAAAGGTAAAATAGCCGATAAAGTTAAATATACTACTAGTAGATTAATTAAGTTCTGGGAAGACAGGTATTTTACAAAATGTTACTCTAAAAAAGATATTGATATTGACAAAGAAGATATTTATACGTCCAATCTAATATTAATCGGAGATAGTACAAACAATCACCTGATTTCGAAAATACAAAATCAACTACCCTTAAAAATTAGCAAGAAAGGTATTAACCTATGTAGTAAGAATTTTGAAGGAGATTCCATTAGGATGCAAATGATTTACCCTAATCCTCTTAATTCAAATAAATACATTGTTTTACTTACTGGTAATTATTTAGAAAGCTACCACTTAGGTCATAATCCATTTGAAATACATGACCATGATTACAGGATTGTAAAATATTTAAATGGTAAGGCAGAAGAAATAGAGAAAGGAATTTTTAATGAATATTGGAAAATACCGGCTAAAAAATAATGTTTAATAGGATATCACATATAAATCTTTTAAAAACTGCAAACTATATTCCGGTATTGCTTTGCGCTGCCATGGTAATCTTGTTACCTTTTTCTTACGACGAAAGGTTAATGGATGCCATACAAAGTACCAAAACATTTTGGTTTGCCGGATTTGTAGTAGCAATAGTTAACCTAACTTTAATATGGAAACTTTTTATATATAAAACTGGATGGAGTATTAAACTTTTGGATTTAGTGCTGTTTATATATTTTATTTATACCATAGCTCATCCTTATATATTTAATTATGGTGTTGCTCCACACGTTTGGATAGAGACTTTAAGTTTAGCCACTTTTTACTTTATTATTCGTCAATTTCCCCAAAATCAATTACGAATATTTTTGTTTGGCATAATGGTATCATGTATGGTTCAAGCTATTTATGGCAGCTTACAACTATATGGCTTTTATCCATCTAATCATGCTTTATTCAATATAACTGGTAGCTTTTTTAATCCTGGGCCTTTTGCAGGGTATATTGTTGTTGGATTGCCAATTGCATTAGGTATTCTCATATACACAAAAGAGCAAATTATTTTACGTGAGGAAAAAGGAGCAGGGAATAAGGAACATGGTGCAAGGAACATGGTGCAAGGAGAAAATGAATTTAAGCATAAAATAAAATCCATCACCCAAAATCCAGTTTCCAGCCTTCATTCTTCAATCTCTGTTCTTCGATCTACATTTTTCAAATCTAGATTTCTTTATTACTTCTCACAATTGGTTATAGTTTCAATACTTCTGGTCTTACCAGCTTCTCGCTCTCGTGCGGCATGGGTGGGTGGTGCTTTAGGATGTTTGTGGATAAGTTGGAAATATAAAAATGAAATTAAGAACTATTTAATAAAGCACCTAAAACTAAGTAAGTATGCACACTTCCTTAACACTAAATATATTGTACTTTCATTCTTGTTAATTACTATCCCTTCGTTTGCCTTGGTTTATAAATTCAAGCAATCTTCTGCAGATGGACGATTATTGATTTGGAAGGTATCTGCTAAAATGATAAGCGATAAACCAATTTTTGGCCATGGAGTAGATAAGTTCAATGCATATTATATGAACTATCAGGCTGATTACTTTAAAAACAATCCTGATTCACCTGAAATTATGTTTGCTGATAATGTGCAATATGCATATAATGAATTTGTAAAAGTGGGAGTTGAAAAAGGAATTTTTGGCCTAACACTGTTTCTATTTGTATTCTTTGTAACCATTTTTAATGTTATAAAACAAAATAAAGGAACCAAAGATCATTACCTTCTGATTTCCACTAGTAGCATATTGACCATTACTGGGTTTTCAATGTTTGGATATCCTTCTGAGATACTTCCCATTAAAGTCCTGATTGTATCAATGGTTGCTATAATAGGTAGTAAGCTAAACGGTTATATCTTAATAAATAACACTAGGTTAGCTTCGTATTTTAAATACGTATTAACAATTATTTATATAACTACTTTTGGGATAACTTGTTATTTACCCTCCTCGGTTTTATCACGTAATTATAAAGCCTATATATCCTGGAAAGATGCAAGCGATATTTATGATGTAAAAGCCTACAAAGAATGTTTAGATGATTTTGAACTAGCATATCCTTTACTAAAAAACGATGGAGAGTTTTTAATTCAGTACGGTAAAACATTGGAAATGTCAAAATATTATCTGGACGCCTCTAATGTTTTTTCTTTAGCTAAAAACAACCTAAACAATACAATATTATATATAGCTTTATCCAATTCTTATAAAGAAACAGATCGTTTCAAAGATGCTGAACAAGGATATACTCAAGCATATTATATGATACCATCCCGTTTATACCCATTGTATTTATTGGCTAAGCTTTACGATGAAAACAACCAATCTGTTAAGGCTTTAGAAACAGCAAAAAAACTATTGAAAAAGAAGGCTAAAATAGATTCAAAAGCAATAGAACAGATAAAAACAGAAATGCAAACAATAATAAATAAATACGAGAGCTCGATTAATAAAGTTAAACATGAAGGAAAATGGCAGGAAGCCAATAAGCGCAAACATACCGCTTCCCACCTAACACCTTCACCCAATACAAAGAAAGGAGGTGATGTGACAAAGATAATAACAAATTAAACTTGCTGTTTAGCTACCCTTTGAAATGATACATAAGGGATAAATAAAAGATTAAATGCATAATTTTTACAAAATGAAAAATATATTAAAATACTTAGCAGCTACAATTGTAGTAATTAATGTAATTGCCTTTACATATAACCAAAATAATGATACTTCAATTAGTATCAGTTTAAAAGATGTATATGCTAATTCTTCATCTGAAAATGAAAAGGATGTAAAAAAATATATCGAGGAAACCTATACACAAGACTGTGAAAGTGGCACATATGAAGTAGTCGAATGTATTCTAGATAAAGAATTTGGTGATTCAACAGATTGTTTAGAAACTGGAGGCTGCAGTGAGCAAGAGAATAACAACAATAGTATTTTTGGAGATGATGGAAATGGTAATGGCGGATCTAATAATGGAAATGGTGGATATTCTAATTCAGGAGAAGGTGATTATGATGTTTATAGTACACCCAAGCCTCCTTACTCAGCACCTCGGGGATTTGGATGGCTTTACGAAAAAGATGGTAGCTGGACGTTAATACATATAACACAAATGTAATACTTATGAAGTAATACTATGGAAGTAAGTTTAAATAGTCATAAGCTTGCTTCCTGTTACTTAAAATTACTAAACTTATGCAATTAAATTATAAAGAGTTAATAATCATATTATTTTGCTTAGTTATTCCGTTAGGGTGTAAAAAACAAAAAAGTAACAATGAGAATAAAAAGGTAAAATACAATGTAATTGTTGAGGAGTCAACTTTTAAACAGCCATTAAATAAAATTGCTGACTTATTAGAAATAATTCCATTACAAACAAACAAAAAATGTTTAATAGGAGAAGTTAAGCAATTGCTTAAAATAGATAGTAATTATGTAGTGGTCTCTAAGGGAATGCATGACAAAGTATTTGTCTTTGGCAATGAAGGTAGTTTTAAATGTGAAGTTGGACATATAGGAAAAGGGGTAGGAGAATTTTTAGAAGCATTTGATGTTGGTTATAATGAATTTAAAAATCTATTATATGTTTATGATAAACGCAGAAAAACAGTCAATTACTATACTACTGAAGGTCTATTTATTAACGCAACCAAATGTAAATTACTTTTTAAAAAATTGGTTTTCTTAGATAATAACAATGTAGCTCTATTTAATTCTTTTGGTCGTAATTCCAAATTAAAAGATAACGAAAGAGCACAATTAATAATAGCTAAAAATAACTTTGAACCTATTTCTTTTCATTTTCCCAAAACTACTCCAAGATCGTTTCATCATATTTCTAATTCTTCTCTAACAACTAATAATAGCAAAGTATTCTTTAATCCATTGCACTCCGATTCAATTTTTAGAGTGTATAAAGATAGTATAGTTGGATATTCTGCATTTGATTTAAAAATAAATCCAATTCCGTACCCCAGAATCCATAGCGAGATAACAGACACTGAGTTCAAATTGAAAAAAAACAAATACAATTTTTTTGATGGTTTCTTTGCACAATTTGATAAATATGATTTATACAAGTACTGGATTTCTGCAAAATACTCTAAATATGTTTTCTATAATAAAAATGACAATAAATCAATTGAAATAATCCCAGATCCCAAACCATACATTAGTAACTTATTATTTTTTAATCCTATTCCTATTAGCAATAATGAATTTGCATGTATTATTAGCGCAAGCAAAATATGTCAAATAAGGGATAATATTGATTGGAGTAACTATGATATTCCCTTAAATATTAAACAGATATTTGACTTAGTTAAACCAGAAGATAATCCAGTAATTGCTTTGTACCGTATTAAATAAACAATTTACATTCATTATATTATGCTCAATAAAGCACTATTATTAAGTCTACTAATATGTAATTTTGTTCTTTTAGGGAGTTTTTTTTCTCAAAAAAATAGGATAAAATATTTACAAAACCAGAATGCTGAAATACTATTAAATAATCAGAATGGAAAGAAATTTGTTCATAACTATTTCAATAATTTAGGTTTTTCTGTTAACAGATTTATTGGAAGTGAGGCACAAAAGAAAATAAGTCAAAAATTAATTGTAAATAATTTATGTATTAGAATATCCAGTAAACAATGTTCAAGTTGTGTGTATAGCTTACTTAAAAATCTAAAAGACAAATATAAAAAGAGCGATATAAGTCAAATGCAAATTATAATTGATAATAGATATAAATATTTAAAAAATGATCTTTGCGACATTGGATTTAAGAAAAAAAATATTTTAAACATAGAAAAAATGTTTATTCCACATGAAAAAAGTACAAAACCATATTTATTTGTTCTTCAACAAGACTTTACTCCAACTGATTTTCATAATGTTGACGTTCATTGTTTTACGTATACTAATAGATATATTGAAAAAATTCTAGAGAGAAATAATACTCATTACCAAAGTGATTCTAAAGAAATGACAAGAACTCTCTAATATGAATTAAACCTGAGTATATAAAAATCCCAAAACAAAGCTAAATAATAATTTAATAAAAGGAATTTCTAATAGTTATATAGAAAATGAAATTAAAGACATTTGTAATTCATTAATGAAGATAGAGTAATTTCAAAATGCAGATACATCTAGATACTAAAAGTTAGTTTTTTATTTATATATATTCTTAAAAAATAAATTGAGAAAGAGAGCTTCTTATAGTAAAAAAAGTTTTTTTTGATACTTATGGCACAATGACTACATAATCTTTATGCAGTTGGAGCAATATATTTTATCTGGCTTAATTATGATTAGTTCAAAATATGCTCAGTGAATACAATAATTGTAATATATAACATAAACTTAAGGACTAATTTAAATCATTTACTATATGATCAAAAATTTCTCCCTTCAACTTTTCCTCGTTATCGCAAGATTGTATAATGTTAAATAATCTAATTATATCTTAAAATTCTAGCAATTAATGTCTCAAAAATCCTCCTTCCAATTTATCATTACTTTTGTGCTTTTAATTGCCTTAGGTTTAGCCATCTCCCCATTGCTTAAACTAAAGCTAATGCCCAACCGTAACATGCCATCGGTATCCATTAGCTATAGCTACCGTGGAGCTATAGCCTTGGTGGTGGATAGCGAGGTAACCTCAAAGCTGGAAGGTTTGTTTTCTGGATTATCTGGGTTACAAAAACTGTCTTCACGCACAGGTGACGGAAACGGGCGAGTTACCCTAAAAATGGATAAGCATGCCGATATGGATGCGGTTCGGTTTGAGGTATCCACCCTAATTAGACAAATTTATCCCGAATTACCCAAAGGGGCCAGTTACCCTAGGGTACGTGTTTCCGGAATAGAAAACGAAGAGCGAGCAGAACAGTTATTTGTACTGACCATGAACGGCCCCGGTAACAGGTGGGAAGTGGGACAAGTTGCCGAAGAAAACGTCAAGGAAAAATTGGCTTTAATAGATGGGGTACACGCTGTGAATATTGGCGGTTATAGTCTCTTGCAATGGAATCTGGAATATGATATAAATCAACTAAAAGCATTGGGTTTAATGCCAGATAAGGTAACTCAGGCCATCAATGGTTATTTTCGGTCCTCCAGTCTTGGAACGGTTACAGAAACTATGCATAATGGGCTATGCTATAAAGTCCCTTTGTTATTTAAAGGGTTAGACAACAAACTGCCGGATTGGGATAAAATCCAAATACAAATGGGCGAACGCTTATTTCGCTTAACCCAATTGGTTAAAATTTACCGGAGCGAGAGCAAACCATCAGGTTTTTACCGGATCAATGGTTTAAACACCATTACCATCCGTATTTCAGCAGCTCCCTATGCCAACCATTTAAAAACAGGCAGCAGAATAAAAAAAGAACTGGAGCAGTTAAAAGAAAAACTTCCCGAAGGATATACCATTGACATTTCTTATGATGGGACTATATTTTTAAAAGAAGAAATATCAAAAATTGTTCTGCGCATTGGGCTTTCCCTTTTTGTGCTTTTATTGTTTGTGTGGTTTGTCAGCCGGAGCAAGCGCTATCTGTTGGTTATCTTTATCAGCATGCTGGCCAATATAATCATTGCCTTTATCTTTTACCATTTGTTCGGGGTGGAGATACATATATACTCCCTGGCCGGTATCACTATTTCGTTGGGCATTATCATTGATAATACCATAGTCATGACCGACCATCTGCGCATTGGCAAAGGTATCTCTGTTTTCAGGGGCATACTGGCTGCTACTTTAACCACATTTGGTGCATTGGTGGTGGTTTTCTTTTTAGAGGAAAAACAACAGTTGATGATGATTGACTTTGTCTACGTCATTATCATCAACTTAGGGGTATCCTTATTAATATCCTTATTTTTTATCCCTGCCTTATTAAACCGTTTCCCGCTTCCTCGTCCTGCCGAACGGAGGACTTACCGCATGAAAAAACGATTGGTGAAATGGTACAGGGGATACAGATTTAGTTATACCAAGGTGGCAAGGTTCAGAAGGGCATTCGTATGGTTGGGTATATTGGGTTTTGGAGTACCTGTATTTTTATTACCCAACTCAATTCAAGGAGAAGAATGGTACATTAAAACCTACAATGCTACGATAGGTTCTAGGATTTATAACGAACATATCCGAAAAATAGCAGATTATGCCCTGGGAGGCTCTTTACGCTTGTTTATTAAGGAAACCAAACACGCACATGGGGATCAATCGGCAAGGCGTACCACCATTAACGTAAGCGCCGATATGTACGAAGGCACCACGCTTGAAAAAACCAATGAAATTATCCGCAGGGTCGAAAACTTCTTGACTCAGTATGAAGAAATAGAACAATTCCAGACCAATATATACGGAGCAGGAAGTTCAAACATAAAAATATTTTTTACCCCAGAGCAGGAGTTTACCTCTTTCCCACACAGCTTAAAATCTGAATTAGAGAGCCTGGCTACAGAGATGGGCGTAGGCGATTGGAAAATAACGGGTGTTGGCCGGGGATTCGACAATTCTTTAAACGAGGGGCGCCGTAATGCAAGGGTAACCTTTTACGGTTATAACCTTGAACAACTAAAAGACTATGCCGAGACATTTAAAGATTACCTGCTCGACATACAAAGAGTAGAAGCCAACAGTATTTTTGTTAACGGCAGGGCAACTCGGGATAACAAAGTACACCGTGAACATATTGTTACGCTCGACCAAAATAAACTGACTGGTGCAGGGGTTTCAAAAGGAAGGGTACTCAGGGAGTTGAGAAAGACATCGGCTAACGAGTATAACGTAATTGATTTGTTAAATGAAGGCAACCGTGAAAAAGTCGTATTAAAAGGCAACCGTCCTGTAATCCCTGATTACTGGCAATTCGGTAACCAAGCCTTGGAAGTGGGTAAAGAAAAAATGGCACGTATGGGTTATTTCGGTAAGTTAAAAAAAGAACGCGTTACCGATTTAATAAACAAAGAAAACATGGAATATACCATGGTGGTGGAGTTTAACTTTATAGGCTCTTATGGACAAAAAGAATATTTAATAGGCCGAGTTATCAAAAAAATGCAGGACGAATTGCCTATTGGTTTCAGGCTAGAACAACAAATATTTTACGGAGGGCGATGGTCAAAAGACACCAAAAACAACAATTATATATGGGTTATACTATTGGTGCTCGTTATCATATTTGGCATTTGTGCGGTGGTGTTTGAGTCGTTAAAGCAACCTTTATTGGTTCTGGCCATGATACCGTTATCTTTTGTAGGCGTATTTTTAACCTTTTATCTGTTTAATATTCAATTTGGTCAGGGAGGTTATGCAGCATTGCTATTATTAAGCGGTTTAACAGTAAACTCAGCCTTGTACCTGATCAACGATTTAAACCATATCCGAAAACAAAAGCCCTTGCTTTCTTCGGACAGACAATATACAAAAGCCTTAAGGCAAAAAATAGTGCCAATACTCTTAACAATATTCTCCACAGTATTAGGATTGGTCCCTTTTTTAATACACGGCAACAAAGAACCGTTTTGGTACAGCCTGGCTATAGGGACTATGGGAGGTTTAGTTTTTTCATTGATTGCCATTTTTGTGTATTTACCATTGTTTGTTAAAGGCATAAAGCGGAGAAGGAAGAAAGGAGAAAGGAACAGGGAGCAAGGAAAGGGGAGGCACGGAATGCAATTCCGCGTTAACAGAAACGGTAAAAAAGAAATAAAAGAGAATATAGAATTAAAACCTGAAATAATAAATGTATAAAACATTGTACCAGGTATTAATTATCGTCCTGATACTTAATACTTGATACTTGATACTTTAAAATATGTACAAACTAATAACATTAACGCTCATCCTAATTATAGCCCTAGGCTGCAAGGAAGAGAAAAAAGAAAAACGAAGGATGGCTCGTGCCAACCGTTTTGAAGATAAGAATGTGGTGGTTACTGATGCAGCAATAAAGGGAACCTTTTACCGTGAATTTGAAAGTAACGGTCGGTTAGAAGCTATTAACAAGGCAGTACTTAAATACGAACTGGATGAAAATATTCTTGCTGTAAAAGCAAGGAACGGTCAAAAAGTCAACAAAGGACAAGTATTATCAATATTGGATAGCACCAAACAGCACCACTCCTATCAGAAGTCGTGCCGTACCCTGAACAAAGTACGTCTGTCCTTACAAGATGCATTGATCAACATGGGATACCAATTGTCCGATTCTGCCAATATCCCCAAAGAAGTGATGCAGGTAGCATTAATTCGCTCAGGATATCGCGATGCCATCGGCGAGAACAAACTATCGGGAATACAGCTAAAGAAAACAAAAATAAAAGCCCCATTTTCTGGCGTTGTCGCTAATGTTAATGCAAAACCTTTTAACAAATCAGGGCAATATAAGGAGTTCTGTACTTTGATCGACAATTCTTCTTTTGGTGTAAGTTTCCCGGTTTTGGAGAGCGAAGCCTTTAAGCTCAAACCAGGAATGGAAGTGGCTATCATCCCCTTTGCATTTGATCAGGATACGATCTTAGGTAAACTCGCTGCTGTTAATCCACTGGTAGAAGATAACGGAATGGTAACGGCAAAAGCTACAATCCCTAATAAAACCGGTAGGTTGGCTGAAGGAATGAACGTTAAGGTAATTGTTCGTGAGGCAGTCAATAACAAAATCATCATACCTAAAAGTGCGGTTACGCTCCGTCAGGAAAGAAAGGTTGTGTTTGTTTGCAAAAACGATACAGCTTACTGGCGTTATGTTAATGTGCAAGAGGAAAACTCACGCTATTGTACCATCAAAGGCAAAAAAATTAAACCCGGCGAAGAGGTGATTGTGGATGGTAATTTTAACCTGTCACATTTATCCCCTGTGGTGAAGATGAATAATTAAGAAAAAGGTAGAAAGGAGCAGGGAACAAGGAGAATGGTAAAGGGAATTATATAGATGAGGGAGTGATGGATTTCCACTTTAGGATTGAGTAGTTGTAGAAGCTGTAAATCAAAGTGGGATGGCCAGATCAAGAGACCGAGCCGGGGCTGGCGAGAGGCCTTTAAGAGCGCACTTGAGGAGGAGGTGTGTCGGCAGGAATTAAAGGCCGGTGTGGGTTGAAGGATTCTCTTGGTCTAGACTTTTTTGGTTACTTTTTGTTGCGATGACAAAAAGGGACTTGGGTTTGGGACAAAGTCCCAATAGCAAGAAATTCACAAAGTGAATTCCTTAATTTAAAGGCATTACTGTAGGAGCAAAGGGAACATGAAGAACGGAACAGTGAGAATGGAGAAAATAACAAAAACAAATTCGGGTTAAACTGAATAAAAAATTAAAAATGATCAATAAAAGTTTTATAAAATACATACGCTTATTATTTCTAACAATACTGTTAGGTTTGTTTTTAGGGGCATATTCACAAAGCATTCAACTTACCTTACAACAAACCATTGACCTAGCGCAAAAGGAATCTTTTGCTGCTTTTAAGGCTAAAAATATGTTTAAAGTCAAATCCTTAGATTTTAAAGATTATAAATCGGATTTTAAACCGCATATTAGTTTATCTCTTACTCCGGTTAATTACCGAAGAAATATGACCGAAGTATGGAACAACGACCTTAAACGGTATGAGTCTGTTGAAAACCAGCGAATGACTTCCGATGTTAATCTTAGCTTATCACAAAGTATATTGCAAACAGGAGGAAAATTGTCTATTCGTTCTAACTTACAACGTTATGAAAAATATAAAGAAGGTAAAACCACCGATTTAGATTTTGTATCTGTTCCTTTTGAAGTCAATTATTCACAAAGTTTATCAGACATTAAAAAGTACAAATGGAAACGAAAAATAGAACCTTTAAAGTTTAAGGTAGCACAAAAAAAACTGGTTACAGATTGTGAAGATATTGCAGGTGATGCCGTCAGCTACTTTTTTGACCTACTGAATGCACAAGTTAACATGCATTTAAATGAGCTAAGCTATGCTAATGCCGATACCTTATTGAGTATGGGCAAATTAAGGGCAAAAATTGGTTCAATATCAAGAGACAATTTGCTTAACTTACAATTGAAAAAGGTTAATGCCCAAATACAATTAGATCAATCTATTAACAATCTCGAAAATGCAAGGCTCGACTTTTGTAATTTCCTTCGACTACCAACAGAAACACAAATTGAATGTATTCCCCCACAAACAGGCTACCTTGAATTTATTGATCCTGTAATAGCTCAGCAAATAGCTATGGAAAACAATCCAGACTTCGATGATTTTAACAATAGACTTTTAGGAGCAGAGGAAAGATTATATAATGCTAAGCAAAGTAGGTTCAATTTAAGTATGAATGCAGGTATTGGATATAATCAAAATACCGATGATTTTATTGAATCTTATGAAGATCTATTAGAAAGACAGAATTTTAAAGTTAGTATGAGTATGCCAATAGTAAGTTGGGGCGAAACCAAAAGAAGGATTCAAAAAGCTACTCTAAATCAGAAATTAGTAATGGAAGAAAATAAGTACAATAAAAATCGTCTTTTAACTAACATACAAAAACGAGCTAATGAATTTAATTTACGAAAAAGCGAACTGGCTTCGGCTGCATTAGCCGATACTATTGCACATTCGGCTTCGGTAGCTACCAAGCAACGTTTTGTATTAGGTAAAGTAAACGTTATAGACATTAATGAATCTGAAAAAGCATTATTTAATGCCCGTACGCGATATATCAACGCATTGCGAAAATATTGGTCTCAATATTACTTTATGCGCAGCATTTGTTTATATGATTTTGAAAAGAAAGAAAACCTAATGGATCAGTTTGATGAGATATTGTCTGAATAATAGTATTAATAGCGATGGTTTCGCTGTGAGAAAAACCCTCATTATTTCTAAAGAAAACTCAGTGCCACAGTGTCTCTGTGTTCATTTTTAATCAAGTAATCAATGGTAAAATTCCTAATACAACGCCCCATAGCAGTAACGGTAATATTTATTGCCTTTATAGTAATGAGCCTGGTGGCAGCCGGATTAATACCGGTTTCCCTGATGCCCGAAGTGGACATACCGGAAATCATCGTGAAGCTGAATGTAGCCGAAAAACCAGCTAATGAAATGGAGGAGCAATATGTCCGAAAGATCAGAAGGCAACTGTTACAGGTCACCCACCTGGTGGATATTGAAAGTACAGCTGCCAACGGACAGGGGTATATCAAGCTTAAATTCAAATATGGCACTGATATCAATTATGCCTTTATCGAAGTCAACGAAAAGGTAGATGCATTAATGTATTCCATGCCCGAAGGTTTTAACCGGCCCAGGGTAATAAAAACATCGGCTACGGATATTCCAGTTTTTTACCTGAACGTTAGCCTAAAAGACTCCGCTGATGAGGAACGGTTTATGCAGCTCAGCGAATTTTGCAACCAGGTCATCAAAAAAAGAGTAGAGCAATTAAGTGAAGTATCTATGGCCGATATCAGTGGTTTAGAATACCCTGAGATGGTAATTAACGTTAACATGGATAAACTCAACCTGATTGGCATTGACCGTTCTAGTTTTATCCATGCGCTGGAAGCAAATGATTTGTCCATAGGCAATATCAAAGTGCGCAACGGGCTGTATGAGTTCAATGTACGCTATGCTTCATTGTTAAAAGACCGTAACGATATAGAAAATCTTTTCCTGCATGTAAACAACAAAATTTTTAAACTAAAAGACCTTGCTGAAATCAGTATCCGCCCCAGGTTAGGTACAGGCAGCTATCTGGCCAACGGGAAAAGGGCGATTGTAATGGCAGTCATAAAAAAAGGCAATGCCCGTATGTCGGCATTAAAAGAAAAGACTGCTGAACTACTGGATGTTCTAAGAGAAGATTACCCAAGGTTGCAGTTTAATTTAGAACGTAACCAAACCGAACTGTTGGATTACTCCATTGGTAACCTTCAGTCGGGACTTCTGGTTGGGGGATTTTTGGCATTCTTTATCATGTTTTTATTTCTAAAAGATTTAAAATCTCCTTTGCTCATTGGTATATCTGTGCCACTAAGTTTAGCCATAAGCTTGCTGTTCTTCTTCCTTTTTAAAATATCCATCAATATTATTTCCCTATCTGGCTTGATACTAGGTGTAGGAATGATGATAGACAACTCAATAATCGTCATTGATAATATTTCTCAATACCGCGAAAACGGCTATTCAGTTTTTAAATCATGTATCAGGGGCACCAATGAAGTTATCAGACCAATGATTAGTTCGGTACTAACCACATGTGCTGTATTTGTTCCGCTGATTTTTTTAAGCGGAATATCAGGAGCACTATTTTACGATCAAGCCATGGCTGTAACTATAGGTTTAGGAGTATCGCTCATTGTTTCTTTTACCATAATACCTGTTTATTTTAAGCTTTTTTATCGTGATACCAAGCAAACATCACAATCCACAACAATTCAGAAAGTATTTAGAAAACTTAGTTTTTATAGTCGCATAGAAGATACCTATGTAAAAGTATTTGATTATGTATTCAGGTATAAAATATGGTTTTTCTCAGGAGCATTTGTTTTAATTGCAGTTGGTGTTTTTGTATTTCAACAAATTATAAAAGAAAGGTTTCCGGTTTTTAAAAAAACAGAAATGGTCTACTCCTTTGACTGGAACAGAAACATCAATACCAATGAAAACCTAAGGAGAATTGAAGCTTTGTTATCTTCCAATGATTCTTTAATTGAGCTTTCTTCCTGTTTAATAGGTGAACAGGATTTTGTGTTGGATAAATCGAACAAAATGGGATCTTCTGAGGCACGATTATACATCAGTACCCAATCAGAAAACAAACTTGATCAATTTGATTATAATATCAGGGCGTTTTGTCAGGAAAAATATCCCGATGCCATTATAAAAAATAATGTACCGGAAACTGTTTTTGAGAAAGTATTTGATTCACAATCAGCTCCTTTTGAGGTGCGATTTAAAAGTAAAAACAGCCAGGTTCCACCTAGGCCGGAGGAACTGAATGAGATTATCAGGGAAATAACCATGATTTCAGGTTTTGATTCAAAAAATAAACTGCCCTTACAAAAATACTATGAATTAATACCTAATTACGAAAAACTGCTACTTTATGGTGTAAGCGTAAATGAACTAATATCTGTATTGAAAAAAACCCTTAACCGTTTACAAATATTTACTATGAAGAACGGTCAATACAGGGTTCCGGTTTTTCTGTCGGGAGAAGAAAAAGGCATCCAGGAATTAATTGCGACCACCTTTGTCCGCTCCAAAAGTAAAAGTAAAATACCAATATCAGCCTTAGTGTCCGTTAATCAAAGTAATGGTTACAAGCTTTTTAACGGTGGTAAATCCAAAACTTACGTAGAGTTAGCTTATGATGTTACTGAAGACGAAGCTGCTTTTTTACAAGACTGCTTTAATAAAGTACTAACAAAGTACTCTCACATTGATGTTGATTTTACGGGAGGTATTATGGAGAACACAACGCTTTTAAAGGAGTTAATAATAATCCTATTGGTTTCTATAGTATTGTTATATTTTATCTTGGCAGCCCAGTTCGAATCATTACTACACCCGTTAATTGTATTAATTGAAATACCTATTGATATAGCTGGAGCTCTTTTGGTTTTATATGTTACGGGTAATAGCTTAAATCTGATGAGTATAATTGGGATGATTGTTATGACAGGAATTATTATTAATGATTCTATCCTTAAAATTGATACCATAAACCGGTTAATGAAAAATAATCTTTCCGTGATGGAAGCAATTCATCAGGCCGGTAAACGAAGGTTAAAACCTATAATCATGACCAGTGCCACCACCATTTTGGCCATGATTCCATTTTTATTTAGCAGTGATATGGGTTCAAGGCTGCAACAACCATTAGCATGGAGTGTTATTGGTGGTATGACTATAGGTACATTGGTTAGCTTGTATTTTATTCCATTATGTTATTACTATCTGGCTCAAAAAAGAAAAACAACTAATCCTTAATTATTTTTTTATGCGAAAAGTATTTCACCTATTATTTATCCTTATACTTTCAAGTTGTATAGGGCCACAGATTAAGAATGATGCAAAAATTGAATTTGAAGAAAAAAGCTTTGATTTTGGTAAACTCAAATATAAACAGGATGCATCCTGCCAATTTGAATTCAGTAATCCGGGAGAATCTTACCTGGTTATTCATGATGTTAAAACATCCTGTGGGTGCACTGTTCCTGAATGGAATAAGAAACCGCTAAAATCAGGAGAAAAGGGAACATTAAAAATAGATTATGACACTTCACATCCAGGAAGGTTTCACAAAACCATAACTGTATTCTATAATGGGACTGACGCTCCTGTTAAATTAACAGTAAAAGGTAGTGTTGAGTTTCCTGAGAATATGGAGATTTAAAGTAAACAATAGTTCACCCAAATAATTATAGAACAATGAAGAATATAATGGAATTTTTTAAAACATTCTTTCTCGCAGTTGGAGTAGTTTGGTTTCTATGTGGCCTATCTATTTTAATATTAAAGTTAAGTTTCAAACCTCAGGAGATAATTTTAACATTATTATTACCCTTAGCTTATGCAATTATTAGGCGATTTGAAAAAAGTAAATAATTATAAATTTATTATACTGTTATTAATCAGGATACCGTAAACAAGAAAGTAAAAATATATATGAAAATTAAAATATACTTTACTCTATGGGTAATTCTTTCGATAATATTCATAGTCAAATCAATGTATTGGATAGGTTTAGTATTTCTATTATTTGCAATCATCCAAAATTTTACTTCATCAAAATGGTATAAATCAATCATATCTAAAAAATGGATAAGTATTCCATCAATGTTCATTGGGGTCTTGGTATTAGCAATTACATTAAGGCTTTTTGTATTTGAAGTATATAAAATTCCCAGTGGTTCAATGGAAAACACCTTATTTAAAGGTGATATTATTTTGGTTAATAAACTTATCATAGGTCCTCGTCTACCAAGATCTCCATTTGAAATACCGTGGGTAAATATTCCCTTTTTTATAAATGCAGAAAACAAAAAAGAAACAAAGAAAATTTATTGGGATTATAAAAGGCTTAAAGGTTGGAGAGGGGTTGATAGGGGCGATATTTTAGTGTTTAACCCACCTTTTAACAACCAACAAACATGGATTAAAAGATGTGTTGGTTTGCCAGGTGACACTATTTATGTGGATAATCATGAAGTTTTTATAAATGGAAAGCCTTCTGATCCCACTAACCAGGAAATTGTTACTTACAGATTGTACTTTAATAATCCTTCATTATTAAAAAATACTCTTTTATCTTCAGGAATAAACACATCAAACAATTTCTTAAAAGATTCTATAGATATAGAAATTTCTTATCTACAACTTATTCAACTTGGCATAAAAAAATCGTTCCATCATTATAGAAACCTAAAAACTGATAACGGACTTCAAAAGAATAGTTTTTCCAAAGTTTGGTATTCAAAGTATGATAAGGTATTAATTCCTTTTAAAGGATTAGAGGTAAAATTAACGCCCTTTAATAAAAAGAGGTACAAAAATATACTTACCAGAGGAGAAGGGCTTAAATGGGATAAGAAACTTAAAGAATACAAAAAAGATGGAATTGTACAATCTCACCATACCTTTAAGTATAGTTATTACTTTATGATGGGTGATAACAGAACAGCAACCCAGGATTCCAGATCGTTTAGTGCAATACCGGAAACGAAAATAATTGGAAAAGCACCGATAGTTTTGTTCAATAATGGAGAGGGAAATATGAATCAAAGTTTTTTATCCCGAATGTTTCTTAGATTAAGCCTGTAAAACCATATATTTCTTGAAATACAATATATAAAACTTTCTATATTCATATAAAAGATCAATTCAATTTCAATAAAAAGTAACTTTCAAAACTTTAAAAGTTCATCTTCAATGATTATAAAACACCTAATAATCATACAATTACTCACTTTCTCCTTTTTAAGCTTAAGAGGCCAGGAATTATTAAAAAACCAACAGGCAGATATTATCATTGATGAATACGGAAGAATATATATAAGAACCAGCATTAACAATAAGGAAGGAGGATTACTTTTTGATACAAGTTCTAAATCTAGTTATTTGGCAAATAGCCTGATTAATCATGTAAGGAAATCCAACACTGGCATCTCAAATGGAAAGCAAAACCTATTTGATATTACCGAAGTTAAAAAACTGTTTTCTTCCTCAACGCTTAAAGGACATACTAACAATTGTATGGGAGTAATTGGTAACAATATAATTGAAAAGTATATATGGGATTTTGATTTTGTAAATATGTCTGTTACAATTAGTGATAATATATTGCTTGTTGACAATAAAAGTGATTATAAGAAAATAAAATTATCGAATACTAAAAAAGGTATTATACAGTTACCTGTAAAGATCAATGAGAAGGAAAGTAAGTTAAAATTCGATTCAAGCTTAGCATTTCCTCTTATTATAAATAAAGATATCTATCCACCCACCAAAAATTACGTTACTCTATTAAATACATCTGCTATGTCGATGGATATTAGTGAATATCCAGATGAGAAAATAGATTTTGACTTTAAAAATATAGAATTTGGAGGCTATACTTTTAATAGTTCGGTTTTAGGAATTAAAGAAAATAATACTAATCGAATTGGGATTTCTTTTTGGCATGAATTTAATAGAGTTGTTTTAGATGGTAGAAATGGATATATGTACTTACTTGATAAAAGAAGGAGTCATTTAGCATCGCAATATTCAGCTACTTTTATAAATAAAAAAATAAGAGAATTATTAATTGAAGCAAGCTTAAAAGAGTTTAACATCGCACCCGTTAAACCCATTGCATTTGATAATTTTGATTTTCAGCGCTTTAATGGAGCTATTAAAAGCGAAGGCTTCAATATAAAGATATTTGGAAATTATTTCTATCTGGCAAAAGACTCATTATCTAGAGTTATTTACTGCGAAGATTCAGTATTGATAAATAATAAAAGTATTAAGTATGATGGCTGGTTCAGTGTTGATTCATTTGATGGATATCATAGTAATATTAGAAACAATGAAAACACCAAAGCTAAATTCCATATTGATGATTTTGGGCTTATATACATTGATGCAATTGTAAATGATATTAATGGTTGTATGCTATTTGATACTGGTGCTGAAATGAGCTCACTAGATACATCTTTACTAAATAACAAGCATAATCACTCTTTTTTATATGAATCTGATGTTGAGGATTCGAATTTAAATATAATGTCTTTTGATAAATATTTTTATAAAAAAATATTCATTGGATCATTGCCCATACATAATTGTATTTTCTCAATTATACCCGAACAAACTGAATATTTAACACAAGATACCATTATTGGAACCATTGGGCAAAATATAATTAAAAGATATAATTGGGACTTTGATTTAGAAAATAAGATAGTAACCATTTCAAAAAAGAACACATTACAGCCTAAGAAAATAAGCAACATTAACACCATTAATATGGATTATAATGGAACTTTTTATTGTGTGACTGTTGATATAAACAACCGATTTTATACAATCGGTTTTGATAGCGGTTTTGATGGTACCTTGCAATTTAAAAATAAACTTCCAGCAAAAATAAAACCTCCTATTAAGGGAGAAAAGATTAAACATAGGTCTGGATCTGCATTCTCGCATCTTTTAACAACCCCTAAATATATATACTCTGAAGTGGGATATACTAATATAAAATTAGGTAATCATAAATTCAATAATCTTCATTGCAATTACCATAAAGGTACCAATACTTATATAGGTATTTCTTATTGGCATGAATACAAAAGGATTATTTTAGATTGTGTTAATAATGTAATACATTTAGTTGATAAAAGAAGCGAAAAAGAACTCCCGGAATTCTCAGCCAGTAAACAAAGTACCTTACTTTATTACCTGGATTGTACTAATAGACTGGATAGTACTAGAAAATTAACTACTAATTGTCCTTACGATATTGGTTTTCCACTAAACGAACTATCATATTCAATAGATTATACATTCCCCAATGATACTATTTATGGAAGGTTTAAGGTTAGAGTTGATAACTCCTCGAATCTTAAAATTATTAGCAAGGATAGTATAAAGTTAAGTGATGGGAAATTATTGAATGGAAGATATAAGTTTGATGTAAGTGATGCTACTTGGAATAAATAACTAATTACTAAAGAATTTAAAGATTAAAATACAAACCTAATATTGCTTTATGACTCTAAAATGCTTTATAATCATACAAATACTCGCTTTCTCCTTTATCAGCGTAAGAGGCCAGCAATCATTAAAAAATCAACAAGCAAATATCGAATTTGATGAATCTGGAAGAAGTATACATAAGAACCAGCATAAACAATAAGGAAGGAGGGTTACTTTTTGATACAGGTTCTAAATCGAGTTATTTGGCAGATAGCCTGATTAATCATGTATGGACATCCAACACCAGCATATCACAAGGAAAGCAAAACCTATTTGATATTTCCGAAGTAAAAAAACTGTTTTCTTCCTCAACGCTTAAAGGACATACTAACAATTGTATGGGAGTAATTGGGAACAATATAATTGAAAAGTATACATGGGATTTTGATTTGGAAAATAAAACTGTACATATTGGTCGCAAGCTTACTCCAAAATTAAATTCTCAAATTCCTATGGATACGCTTAGTATTCATTATGTAGACGGTAAGATTAGATCTTCAATTTTAGTAAATGATTCTCCGGTTACAGTAAATATCGAATCTGCATCTGATTATCAGTTAGTTTTAAAAGGCAAAATACCAAATAAAGATATGTCCTTTTTTAATGATATTGATATAAAATACACCAGCTTAAAAATACCTGAAAATGGAATAATTAAAGATGTAAAAATCTATAATATTTTAGATTTTGCACAAGTAAGAGTAGGCGACAGTTATTTTAATAACGTAGCAACTCGTTATTTGTATGACAAACAAAGTTTTATTGGTGTTTCAATCTGGCATCACTACAAAAGAGTAATTGTTGATAATAGTGCAAGTCAAATAAAGTTTATAGGTAATATCAGCGAGGGAAAATTACCACCTTTTTCTGCGTCAGAGATAAGTCGTAACATATTAAATTATTGGTATGATATGCTAATAGGTGAATGTAAGAAAATAGATATCTTTTTCAAATACGGCATTAAATTAGAATTATCATATTTAAATATTCAGCAGGATACCATTAAAGGTGAGATTACCATATTTGGCAATTATAAACTAATTGCTAAGGGTAAAAACCAGTTAACCTACCACTGTAAAGATTCAGTTAAAAATTTTAATGGGAAGTTATATGGAAAATGCGACATAAATATAAAAAATGGTGTATTGTTGAATATTAAAGAATATGTCGAGCCTAATTTATGTAAGTTAAAGTTTGATTTTGGTAAAGAAGGACATATATATATTAAGGGACTAAATAATGTTGATGATAATTTAATGCTTTTTGATACTGGTTCTTCTAACACAGTTCTTTATAGCAAGGCCTACAAAAACACTGTAGGTACAGAAAAAATCTATTTAGGAAAATGGAATATAACAGATGCAAACAATATAGTAAAGAACCTACCTTATTTTAATGTTAATGAAATAAATATTGGTGAATTAGCTTTAAAAAATTATTCTTTTTTAGAGTTAGATCAAGAAGATAAGAATCCAAATGAAGTGGGTATTATAGGGTTTAATATCATTAAAGATTACATTTGGGATTTTGATATGAATACTAAGGTGGTAAATGTGTTTAAAAAACCACCTGATATTAATATTTCTAAGTCAGGTATGAAATTAAATCTCATCCGAACTTCTAAATCATTTAATGTTCCAATAATTGTAAATAATAAATCTGAAAATATACTACTTGATTCTGGATGTTCACGTCCTTTATTATTGGATGATAAAAAGCACAATATCCAGTATTTTTCAAAATATCCTACTATTACTCATATTAAGTCGGCATTTGATGAAGAGGTACCTGATGAAGAACTTAATAAATATCAATATGGCATTATAAAAGCAAAGGTAGGTTTTAAGAATTTTCCAGAAGTTGTATATGGTTTTAACAGAAATGATAATAATAACCTCTTCGGTATTCCCTTTTGGCATGAATATGATAGAGTTGTTTTAGATGGAATAAACAACAAATTATATTTTTTAAATGAAAGGCAGTATATAGTTAAACCTCCATATTCTGTAACAAAAATCACAGAAGCATTTACTACACAAGTATCCGATTGGAACCTAAATAAATATGATAAAGTAAAAATTAATTCAAACCACCCCAAAGAGTTTCCAATTAGTTTTATTAATAATGTTAACGATACTATCAAGAGTAAACATACAGTTTACGGTACATATATAATTAAAGCAAAAGACTTGTCGAAACCAGTTGTTCATTGTAAAGATTCAGTTAAACTCCCCAATGGTGAAATGATATACGAAAAGTATCAGTTTAATATGAATGATGAGGTGTGGAAGGCAAAATAAAAACTCAAAAATCATTTCTATTTCAATATAGTGTAATTCAATAAATTAATTTAAATGCCTATTAAGCACCTAATATTCTTACATATACTCGCTTTCTCCTTTTTAAGCTTAAGAGGGCAGCAAGAATTAAAAAACCAACAAGCAGATATCGAATTTGATGAATATGGAAGAATATTTATAAACACCAGCATTAACAATAAGGAAGGATGGTTGCTTTTTGATACAGGTTCTAAATCAAGTTATTTGGCAGATAGCCTGATTAACTTTTTAAGGACATACAATACCTGCATCTCACTGGGAAAACAAAAACTATTTGATATTTCCGAAGTAAAAAAAATGTTTTCTCCTTCAATGCTTAAAGGGCATACTAACAATTGTATAGGAATAATTGGGAACAATATAATTGAAAAGTATACATGGGATTTTGATTTGGAAAACAAAACTGTACATATTGGTCGCAAGCTTACTCCAAAATTAAATTCTCAAATTCCAATGGATACGCTTAGTATTCATTACGAAGATGGTAAGATTAGATCTTCAATTTTAGTAAATGATTCTCCGATTACGGTAAATATCGAATCTGCATCATATTACCCATTGGTTTTAAAAGGTAATATACCAAACAACAAAAAGCCTTTTTTTTATGAGGATAAGGTTAATTTAAATAGCTTAATGTTAACCAAAAATGGAAAAACACAAGAATTTGAAAGTTATAATTTATTAGATTATACTCATGTAAGAGTAGGCAACAGTTATTTTAACAACATAGCTACTTGTTATTTGTACGACAAACAAAGTTTTATTGGTAATCCAATCTGGCATAACTACAAAAGAGTAATTGTATATAATAATGCCAATAAAATAATCTTTATTGGAAAAATCGCTCTTGGAAAAGATCCTTCTTTTTCTGCCAGTAAAATGAGCTACAAAAGTTTAATACGTTGGAGCAAGAAAATCTTGGACAAACGTAACATCGTAAATATTTCCAGTCGGAATAAATTAGAATTAAAATTTTTACAGTTAAATTCTAAGACTGATACAGTCCTAAAAAAAATAACTATTTATGGTGATCTTAAAATTTTAAAAGAAAACAAAGATAAAGATAATTTTTACTGCAAAGATTCAGCTCTAATAAACGGAAAGATATTTGGAAAGTGTAAATTTTCTGTAAATAATGTTTTTTTTGAAAACTTTTTTGAATATGCCAAGTGCGAACCTGTACAATTAAATTTTACATGTGATTCTGCTGGTTACATATATATTGATTACACTAATGAAGGTAATGGTGAATATATGTTTTTTGATACCGGATTCTCATTAAGTACACTGCAAAATATACCAGAAAGTAAAAGTAAATTCTTATATAAATACATAGTAAAGGATTCTAATGGTATAGAAAAAGAATTGGCAGTTTTTAATGTAGAACAATTTGATATAGGTAATCTATCTTTAAACGACTATTCATTTAAGGAAGATACAAGTTTAAGAAGTTTTGATGTTAATTTAAAAACTGTTGGCGTCATAGGTCATAATATTATAAAAGATTATATATGGGACTTTGATATGGATAAGAGTATTGTTACTGTTTATGATAAAAGGTCAAATCCCCATATGTCAACTCCGGATATGGAATTATCAATAGTAAATAAAAATAATGTGTTAATTGATGTAAATGGTAAAAAAAGTAAAGCACTATTTGACACTGGATGCAGTGCGCCAGTTGTATTGGGAGGGGGATCTTATCAAATTAATAATCCTTTCTTTCCCAATTTTTATTTTACTTCCAGAAACCAATCATCATTTAGTGAAAATGTTAATCGGAATAAACTGTTGAAAAACAGAGAAGAGGTAATAAATATTAAACTAGGCGATATTTGTTTTAATGAGGTGATGTATTTAAATGGTAAAAAAGAAGAGAGTTTAATTGGCATGCCTTTTCTACACAATTACAAAAGAGTTATTCTCGATTATCCCAATTGTAAAATATATTTTATGCACAAGAGGGATGATAATGAACTGCCTTCATATTCGGTAACAAAAAAAAGTCAACAGTTTATTTCTGATAAAATAGAATGGGCACTAAAAAAGCATGGCAAAATAAAAATTAACCCCAAAATACCCAAGTTCTATTCAGTTAAATATGTCGGTCACAATAACGATACTATCATGAGTAAACATACTGTTTTCGGTACATATATAATTAAAGCAAAAGACTTGTCAAAACCAGTTGTTCATTGTAAAGATTCAGTTAAACTCCCCAATGGTGAAATGATATACGAAAAGTATCAGTTTAATATGAATGATGAGGTGTGGAAGGCAAAATAAAAACTCAAAAATCATTTCTATTTCAATATAGTGTAATTCAATAAATTAATTTTAAATGCCTATTAAGTACCTAATATTCTTACATATACTCGCTTTCTCCTTTTTAAGCTTAAGAGGGCAGCAAGCATTAAAAAATCAACAAGCAGATATCGAATTTGATGAATCTGGAAGAATATATATAAGAACTAGTATAAACAATAAGGAAGGAGGATTACTTTTTGATACAAGTTCTAAATCGAGTTATTTGGCAGATAGTCTGATTAACTATTTAAGGACATACAATGCCTGCATCTCACTGGGAAAACAAAACTTATTTGAAAGTTCTGAATTTAAAAAACTCTCTTCTTCTTCAAAGATGAAGGGGTATACTAGTAATTGTTTGGGAGTAATTGGTAACAATATAATAGAAAAGTATACATGGGATTTTAATTTTAATACAATGACTGTTGCTGTTAGTAAAGGAAATTTGACAATTGATAGTTCTCTTGCATTTAAAAAAGTGGAATTTACAACAGAGAATAATCGAATTGAGATTCCAGTTAAGATAAACGACGAGGAAAGAAGATTTACCTTTGATTCAAGTGTTGTAATTCCATTAATTACAAATACAGATCATTATTCAAAACAATTAAAATATTTTGATGATATAGACGGTTATATTTATTCGAAAGAATACTTTTTAGAAGATAATAAAAAGCTAAAAGAACGTATTGATATTGATTTTAGAAATATAAATATTGGTCAATGCTCTTTTAGTAATTCAGCATTAGCAATAGGAAATAAATATAGAAACCGAATAGGTATACCTTATTGGCACGAATTCGAAAGAATAATACTTAACTATGATAATAATGTTATGTATTGTTTTTATAAGCAATGTAAATCACTTCAATCAGAATATTCAATTACACAAATTAGTAAAGAATTAAAAGATATTTTAATTAATTATGGATTTTCGAACTACGGATTTGTATTTATATCACCTTATAAATTTGAGAACTTTAATCTTAATTATTACGAAAATAATAGTAAAAAGGGAAATTATAATATAACGGTATTCGGGAATTACTTCTATTTGGCAAAAGATTCATTGAATGAAATTATATATTGCAATGATTCTGTTAAGCTCAATGATGGAAGTATTAAATATAGGGGGTGGTTCAAGAAAAATAAATTTGATGGTTATCACAGCTATTTAAGTGAAAATATCGGCACGGTTAATTTTTATCTAGATAGCTTGGGGTGTATTTACATTGATGCCCAAATTAATAGTATTGATGGATGTATGTTATTTGATACAGGAGCTGAAGTCAGTTTCCTAGACTCAGAAACAATAAGTAAAGACTCTAATCAAACTTTTTTATATAAATCTATTGTTGAAGATTCTAATTTAAATTCATTTTCTTTTGATAAATACTTAATTGAGACTTTGAATTTAGGAGGGTTACCTATCTGCAATTATGTATTTACCATTATGGATGAGAAACCGGATTATTACTTACCTAAAAAAAATATAGGGGTTATAGGTCAGAATATTATCAAAAAATACATTTGGGATTTTAATTTTGAAACAAAAACAGTCACTATATCACAGAAAAGAAATGTTAGTTTAAAAAGCACCAACAATGTTAATGCTATTAACTTAAATTATAACGGTGAGGATTATATATTACAAACTACGGTTAACAATAAACCTCATTTAACCATATTAGATACTGGATTTGATGCTCCTATTCAGTTCAAAAAAGGAATTCCGGGTAAAGATAAGCCTATTATAAAACGAGTAGAGCTTGAGCGCTCTTATGAAGCAGGTTTTGACCATTTATTTAAAAATCCGAAAGAATCAGTCAGTAAAATTGGGTATGCCGATATTGTAATTGGTTCACATGTTTTTAGTAATGTCAACAGTGATTTTGATGAAGGTAACTATGATTTGTTAGGTATTCCTTTTTGGCATGAATACAAAAGAGTGGTATTAGACTGTTTGAACAACGTTATGTATTTAATAGATAAAAGAGCTGAAAGTGAATTAACCAAATATTCAGCTTCCCAACGAAGTATTTCGTCTTATCATGAAGAGTGTCGTATTATCTTAGATGATTATGGAAAGCTAATTACAAAATGTCCTTATAAAAAAGGATTCCCGCTTAAAGAACTATCTGTTTATACAAATTATAATTTCCCTAACGACACAGTATATGGAAAGTTTAAAGTAAAAGGTAAAAACTCTTCTGCACCTGTTATTTTAAGTAAGGACTCTCTTAAATTATCAAATGGAGTTATGTTAAAAGGAAGATATAAATATAATGTAAGTGATACAATACGGTATAAAAATTAATGTAAGATTCAAATAAATTCCATTTAAAGAATTAGATATTAAATTAATCGCCTTTTATAAAAAGAGATACAAAAACATACTCACTAAAGGTCAAGGACTCAAATGGGATAAGAAACTTAAAGAATACAAAAAAGATGGAATTGTACAATCTCACCATACCTTTAAGTATAGTTATTACTTTATGATGGGTGATAACAGAACAGCAACCCAGGATTCCAGATCGTTTAGTGCAATACCGGAAACGAAAATAATTGGAAAAGCACCGATAGTTTTGTTCAATAATGGAGAGGGAAATATGAATCAAAGTTTTTTATCCCGAATGTTTCTTAGATTAAGCCTGTAAAATAAATTGTAATCTCCATTAAATAACTTGAGAGCATAATTCTGAATTAGTTATAATTCAGAGTTTCTTGCACTACTTATCTTCTCTCTTCAAATCTTAAACAACTAGCTTTGTTTAACTCATACTAAGAAACGATAGAACAAATCAAAATTATTATATCTCAAGAGCTGTTAATCCCTAATATTTATTGACTATTGAAGAGATTTCACATTAAAAAAAGAAAAGAGAACAATCGTACTATTTATCATTATATACGTAAGTATTAATACCTATTTTTTGATTTTTTCAAAGTTAAATATTCTAATTGCTAACCTTTTAACTTCAATCACGTAACTACAAACAACAATAAATATTGTGTGTTTTGTTATCTTAGTACTTACATAACATTGTCTAAGTTGTTTGATCTGACGCGGAGTGGAAATTAATATGTTTCTATAGTTTAAATGTAACAACTGCTTTGCATATAACTCATTTAATAATTAACTTAAATTAATACGTAACACGAATATTAATTAACGTTAACCTCTTAAATACTAATTCAATGGAAAAGATTATTAAAAACTACGAAGAAACAAAAAGTAAGATTAAAATCTCTCAAGAAGGAAACTTTATTAAATCTTACAATAATTTGGGAAACGAATTTCATTTTATTGATATTACTTACTTAAAAGAAGGTATCTTATACCATGGTTGGAAAGGATTTAGAAATACTGATCAATTAAAAGAAGTACTTGAAGGTCACTTATTGGATGTCTTTAAAAAAAATGGATGTAAAAAAATGCTTATTAATAATGTTGAAATGTCTGGAAGTTTTTCTGCTGTAAACGACTGGTTAGCGAATGACTTTATGCCAAAATTAGTAAATATGGGGTTATCAACCAATGCTGTAGTACTACCAAGTAATATTTTTGCAAAACTGGCAGTTGAGGATTGGGATCGTAAAGTAGAAGGATTTTCAACCCGCAACTTTGGAGATATAAATACTGCATTAAGCTGGTTAAGAAACTAATGTTTGAATTATTTAATAAGGAACAATAAAGAATAGCTGTATTGTAGTATAAAACAAATCATATTGACATACAGTTATTCTTCTCTAAAAACAATTCTTTTTAACTATTTATTACAACCTTTTAATATTTAGTGTGTAACAGAGCAACGGATCGCAAAACCCATCTATAAAAATTTCTTACCATTTTAATTTACTGCTTCAAAACCTAAAAAATCGAACGTAAGGTTATAGGTTTTGCTACTTAACTTGTACTGCCTAAATTTTAATAACATAGCAATAAGCATAGAGTTTATATTTAGCTTATTAGATAGATGAGGTATGCAATTTAAGGAAATAATCTATAACAAATTAGATGTTTACAAAACTTAAATATAATACTATGAAATCAACTAACAACAACAACGAACCTATAGCGATAATCGGAATGTCATGTCGCTTTTCTCAAATTAATAGTCTGGATGACTTTTGGCAAGTATTATACAAAGGAAAATCAGTTATCAATAAAATTTCAAATGATAGATGGAATCACGATAACATTTTTGATCCCAATCCCAACACTCCTTGGAAAACAAATCAAAAGTCTGGTGCACTTTTGAAAAATATTAATCATTTCGATCCTTATTTCTTTCATATCTCTCCTAAAGAAGCTATTGAGATGAGTCCATCACAAAAATTAATGATGGAATTAGCATGGGAATCTTACGAAAACTCATCTCTAAAAAAAGACAATTTTTATGGTTCTAATACTGGAGTTTTTATTGGTAATATTTGGTCAGACTTTGAACATCAAAGAAAATTAAGAAAATCCGAAATCAATAATTTCTCTGCAATTGGCCAATCATCCAATATTATCGCCAATAGAATATCATATCATTTTGGATTAACAGGACCTAGTCTTGTTTTAGACACAGGCTGTTCTGCTTCGCTGGTTGCATTAATGTTAGCAGTGCAAAGTTTACGTAACGGATCTTCAAATATGTGTATAACAGGTGGCGTTAACCACATAATTGATCCAGAAGAGTATGTTTACCTTTCGAAATTTGGGGGACTTTCATCAAAAGGTAAATGTAGTGCTTTTGATGCTGATGCTGATGGTTTTGTAAGAGGTGAAGGAGCTGGTTTGGTGTTATTGAAACGTCTTGCTGATGCAGAACGTGATAACGACAAAATATTAGCAGTTATCAGAGGTGGAGCTATTACCAACAATGGTTTTAACGAAAATATGCCTGCTACAAGTAAAAATGGTCAAATTGAGGTTTTAAATCAGGCCTATAAAGATGCTGGCGTATCACCTACAGAGGTTGACTTTATTGAAGCTCACGGCACTGGAACCAGACAAGGTGATCCAACTGAGGCTAGTGCATTGGGACAATTTTTTGGTATCAACAGAGATAGTGATTCTCCCTTATTAGTTGGTTCAGTAAAAACTAATATAGGTCATTGCGAGGCCTCATCTGGTATTGCAGGATTAATAAAAGCAGTAATGTCTCTTCAGCAAAAAACATTACCTAAAAACTTAAACTTCAATACCCCAAATCCAAACATTGACTTTAATAATCTAAAATTAAAAGTCCCTAACGAAAATATCTCATTAGAGAAAAATGATAAAACCTCAATTAAAGCCGGTGTTAGTTCTTTTGGTTGGGGTGGAACTAATGCTCATGTAGTTTTAGAAGAGTATTGTAGTGGTGTTGAAACTGACAAAAGCAATTCTGATTTCAATGGATATTACTTACCATTATCTGCACATACTCCACAAGCATTAGTTGATTACGCAGATAAATATGTACAACATTTAAATTTAATTGAAACCGAAGAAGAATTTAGAAATATTTGCGTATCAACTGCAAATCGCAAAACCGATTTTGAATATAAAAAATTGTTTTATGGAAAAACAAAGGGACAGTTAATTAAAAACCTGAAAAATTTCCAAAACCACGATTTAAAGTCAATAAAGCCTAGTAAGGATAACAATAAAAAAGTTGTATTTGTGTTCCCTGGTCAAGGTGCTCAATGGGTTGGTATGGGACGTGAATTATACGAAAACGAACCAGTATTTAAAAACACCATTGACATTTGCGAAAAAGCCTTTAGTCAATATGTTGATTGGTCACTTAAAGCGGAAATTTATACCGATAAATCCAATAGCAACTTAAAAAAGATTAATGTAATTCAGCCATATTTATTTGCGATGCAAGTTGCACTGGCAGAACTATGGAAAGCGAAAGATGTAGAACCAGAAGCAGTTGTTGGACACAGCATGGGAGAGGTTGCTGCTGCTTATATTGCAGGTACATTAACTATTGAAGATGCAGCCAATATTATTTGCAGTAGAAGTAAATTAATGAATACCTTGAGTGGTCAAGGTGGAGCAATGCTTGTAACGGAGTTGGATGTTGAACAAGCAAATAAATTGGTTGAAAAGTATAATGGTAAAATATCTCTTGCTGTACAAAACAGCCCTAAATCAATAGTATTAGCTGGTGAGAACTCAATAATCCAAGAAATTTTAAACGACCTAACTGAAAAGGATTTATTCTGTAGGCAGGTAAAAGTAGATGTTGCATCTCACAGTCCACAAATGGATTCAATAAAAGACGTACTTTTTGATAAAGTACAAAATGTGAACGCCCAAGAAAGTAATATCCCTATTTATTCAACAGTAAAAAATAAATTAATAGAGGGAAAATCCTTAAATGCTTATTATTGGAGAGATAATTTACGCGGCTCTGTATTATTCTGCTCTGTTACAGAGAAACTATTGCAGGATGGGTACAACGTATTTATTGAAGTTAGTCCCCACACCGTATTAAGCACAGCAATTAAAGAGTGTTCGGAACACTTCAATTACAGCAACGTTACAACAGTTGGAACGCTTCATAGGGAATATCCTTCACAAGATGAGTTTAAGAAAAACTTTGGTTTGTTATACGAAAATGGATATAACATTAATTGGCAAAGACTTTTTCAATCCAGTGATTCTATACATACACCACTCCCATCATATCCATTCCAACGTAAAAATTACGAAATAAAAGATTTATCGTCTCACTTTGAAGGAGGAAATGACAGCACTTCTACACATCCATTAATTGGTAAAAAAATTAAGCTTGCTGATTCAGATACATATTATTGGGAATCCAAGTTAAGCCTTCTTAATTTACCATGTATTTCTCATCATCAAGTTAATGAAAAGGCAGTATTCCCGGGAGGATTTTATATTGAGATGGTTTTAGCTGCTATTGAACAAATAAACACAAATAATAATTACCAAATTGACGATTTAACATTTGCACAATCCATTGAATTAGCTGAAAACGAACCTGTAGACATTCAATTAAAGGTGGAAACTGAAAATGAAAATCTATCTCAATTTAAAATATTCAAAAAAGTTAGTGCCGATAGCCCTTGGGAAAAAACATGTTATGGATCGCTTAAGTTAATGAAGAAATCCTCAAACAATATATTGCAAATTCCTAATAAGTGTCATAAAACTTACAAAACGTCTGATATTTATAAAGCATTTGACAATCTTGGAGTAATATTTAAAGAGCATTTTCAAAATGTTGAAAAAATCGATGTAATTGATGACACTGCATACGCAACTATCAATTTTTCAAATAATGCACTTAATGAGCTTAATAAGTGTACAGTTTCACCAATATTGTTTGATAACTGTCTGCATCCTGTTTTTAGCTCAGCTTTTTCAAGCACTGATGACAAAACAATAAAAACAACATTTGTTCAAGGAATACAACATTTTAAGTACAATAATCTACACAAAAAAGATGGTACATTTTATATTAAAACAGAGTTAAACCCAGTAATATTGGACGAAACTGGTACAACTAAAATGGTATCTGGAGATATAAGTGTTTATGACGAAAAAAAGAATCTTGCTTTTGAATTATTGGGAGTTTCTGCAAAAATTATTGATACTGGAATAGAAAGAGTTGACGAGAAAAATGCAGAAAAGAACAATCTTATTGATACTATTCTAAATGAAACTGAAGCAGAAGAAAGATTAAATACTATTTCTGAATATCTACTTAATCTTGTTGCAGAAGCATCCAAGGCATCTGTTGAACAACTAGATGCAACAATGACCTTTAAAAGTATGGGAATTGATTCATTAACTATTGTTCAATTGCGTAACTATATTGAAAAACAATTAAGCTTGAAATTAACCATTAGTATGTTTAACGAATTTCCTTCTATAGAAGCATTCTCCGAAATGTTAAATGAATTATTACAAGCAGAAGGACTTCCTAACACCTTAGAAAATGATGAAAATAATAAATGGTTAATTAAAAATAGTTCAGGCAAAAAAGCAAAAAAACAATTATTCTTGTTTCATGATGCAGGAGGTAGTGTTAGATTATTCGAGAACTGGAGCAATATTATCGATGACTCAGTTGAAATATTAACTATTCAACTTCCTGGGCGGGATAATCGAGAAGATGAGGAACCTTTAAACAATGCAGACAACTTATTAGATAATTTAGTTCCTTTAATGAACGAAGCTATTACTGGTCAGTTTATTATATTTGGTCATAGTATGGGAGGATTATTAGCTTTTGAAGTAGCCAGAAGATTACAAAACGATTATAATAAAGTAGCAGATTCCTTAATAGTTTCCGGTACACCTTGTTTAAAACACTATAACAATGTATTTGTGAATAATATTATTGAGAAAGATTATTCCAATGAGCAATTACTATCATTAATAACCAAAGGTGATCAAAGCAAAATGCAACTAGATAACGATTCTGTTAAAAAATTTGCGAACACTTTACGAAATGATTTCCAGTTGATTTACAACTACAATTACAAAAAACAACCTAAATTGCAATGCTCAATTGTTGCAATTCATGCTAAATACGATGATCGTGTTAATATTAATGATGTAAAAAAATGGTATTCAGAAACTGAAAAAGACTTTGATTTTATTGAAGTTGAGGGAGGACATAACTATGTTTATGACAATTCAAATACTGCATCTATTATAACAAACAATGTTACAATGAAATACGTGGTTAACATTTAATATATTAATTTGAGTCATACTCTTCTCTAACATTTTTTTAGAAAAGAGTTGGCTCAAAATTTTAACAACAACATAAAACTAATTTAAATTTCAATCATTATAAATTCACAGATAAGAATAGTAAGAGTTGATGAATTTATGATTAAAATTTATTTTAAAAATGAAAGTAAAATTTTAAAAGATGAAGGAGCTAGTAGGTATCTGGTCACTCAATACTATATATTATAAATTTGAAGATGGTTCAACATTAGATGTGTATGGTACAAATCCCATTGGTGTATTAGAATACCACTCTAATGGTAATGTAAATGCTCAACTTGGTAAAAAGCATTGGAATTATAATAGTGCAGATGATATTTACGCTAACTATATGGCCTACTTTGGTAAGTATTACGAAGAATCACCAGGTAAATTAATTCATAAAATAATTGGATGTGTTAATCCTGACTGGGTTGATAAAAACGAAGTTCGCTATTTTGAATTAAATGGAGACACCTTAAAAATATGGACTCCTAAGATAGAATTTAATGGCAAAACTCCTATTATTGAGGTTTTTTGGCGTCGATCAAATAAATAGATAATAGGCACTTTATCTTGAGTGTATTGTGTTAAGTAATAACAATAATAATCCTAACATTTTTATAAATCAGAATACTCAATCTAACTTCATAAGTTATTTTATTATCACCAAACCCTTCTTAAAAACAATTTCTTCTTAAATTTTCTTAATTCAAGAAACTTTCTAATTACATCTTCGTAACTGTTGCTTCTGGAAACTATACTATTATTAAAGCCAGATATTACTAACTTATTAATAATTAATAAAATGAATCAAATTCTATCCAAGCTTTTACCAATAGTATTGGTTTTATTCTATTGTAACGTAACAAAAGCCGGTGTTGACTTAACAGTTACTAATGTAACTTATGAAAACAACCAGATACAATTCCAAAAGTTAACTCTTTCTCTAACATTAGAAAATTTAGGAGATGAGTTAATCTCACAAAACACAACATGTCAGTTACATTTATCTAAAGATAATACTCTGAGCGAAGATGATGTTTATGCAGGTTTTATTAGTTTTAGTGAAATAAATGCTAATGGGACTGAAACTGGCGAGTTAATTGGAGGTGCTAATCAGTTCGGAATTAATGCTGATAATTCATACAAGTTCATTATTATAGAAGTTGATTATAAAGATGAACTAAGTGAAACAAATGAAAATAATAATATTTGGGTAGGTTCAATCTCAATTGAAAATGCTGAAGTAGATATTGCTCTTGACAGCTATAATTTACCTAAAAACGAACTTAAACAAGGTGACGTTTTAAACTGTTATGCAGATTTTATCAATATTGGCAAGAACATGATAAAGAGTGTTTTGTACGAATACTACCTATCAAATGATGATATTCTTGATGAAGAAGATAGAAGAATAGGTCATTTAAACTATGCTAGTTTTGACTGGAAATCATTGGCTAACCCTTATGTAGATGAGCTAGAAATAACATCATCGTTTGATGCTGGAGAATATTATCTATTTATCAAGATATTAGAATCAGGACAAGAAATTGAATTTGTTGATAGTGATTTATCAAACAATACAATCTTACTTGAAAAAATCACTGTTCTTCCTCAGGAAACCAATAATATATTAAACTTTGATGAAGATTTTGGCACAGAAACCTGGAAAGAAGATGGTTTAAACTGGAAGCTAACTAATGGTTCTGACGACATAAGACAATATAACCCGCATTCAGGTTCAGGTCATGTTATGAGTTCCTGTGGAGAAGGCTCTTTTTTAAGTACAACCGATGAATTTAATGTTTATGGCATTTGGGTTCAAATTACCGATTCATATGAGGTTGAATCAGCTTATATTAATGGGTACGATGATTTAGGTAATACTAAATATACGCTGCAAATTGATTTAATGGACCATATGGACTACAAGTACTTGAAACTTGAATGGGAAAATGTAACTAAAATTAATTTCTCTGTTACCTGTACAGGAGAAATGCCTGCGGCAAGCTTATTTTATGACGATTTAGAATACAGCTACTTATCAACTCCAACTAATATTATAGGGAATGATATAAAAGCTGATTTCCATTTAAATAATAATAATTTGTTTGTCAGTTGTGATAAAATAATTGATGTATCTGAGATATACAATATATCGGGTCAAAGATTACAAACATATAAACATAATTCAACCCAAATAAAAATTGATATTTCTTCACTTGAAAAAGGTATTTACATATTAAAATGTTTCAACAAAAGTTCATCAATATCAAAAACATACAAATTTTTAAAGAACTAAGGCTTAAGCCTTAGTTTTCTTTATAAATCTTATAAACATTAATACGTTTATGTACTAATTGCTACAATAACAAACCTATCTTAAACTATTGCGTATAAACTAATCCATTTGTATCTTAACCTATGCAAGTGGAGGACAAAATGAATCGGCGTTGGATTAAATATATAATTGGTTCGGTACTCTTAGTTTTGAGCATCCTACCTATTTCTGCACAATATTTCGGACAGAACAAACCTCAATACAAACAGTTTAATTTTGAGCTATATAAAACCCCGCACTTCGAAATTTACCATTATTTTAAATCAGACAGCTTAGTAAAAGCTCTTGCCAATCAAAGTGAAAAGTGGTATTTATATCACCAACAAATCCTATTAGACACATTTAAAATTCGTAATCCTCTTCTTATTTATAGTAATCATGCAGACTTCCAGCAGACTACAGCAATCAGTGGAAATATCAGTGTTGGTACAGGAGGAGTTACAGAAGGTATAAAAAGACGTGTAGTAATGCCTGTAAATTTTTCTGCCCAGGAAACCAATCATGTTTTGGGACACGAAATGGTACATGCATTTCAATATCATATCATTCAAAATAAGACAAAATTAGGTCTGTCATCTATCCAAAACATACCGCTATGGATGATTGAAGGTATGGCAGAATATCTTTCCATTGGTAATACCGATAGTCATACTGCATTGTGGATGCGAGATGCTCTAATTCATAATAAGTTTCCTACTTTAAAGAAAATGACTGTAAACTATAGCTATTCACCATATCGTTATGGTCAGGCTTTTTGGAGTTACATTGCCCACACATATGGAGAACAGTATATCAGGCATCTAATGTTAGAAACTGCGAACAAAGGTGTAGAAGATGCCATTTCGGATGTATTAATGTTATCAATGGACTCATTATCTGTATTGTGGAAAAATGAACTTAAACAGCATTTACTTAAAAATATAAATGATTCTACTTTTTCTGTTCATGGTGAACGACTTATATCACACAAAAATAGTGGAAGATACAACTTATCACCTTCGGTAAGTCCTGATGGTAAAAAAATGATTTTCTTATCAGAAAGAGATTTATTTAGTCTGGATTTATTTATGGCAGATACCGAGACTGGTGATGTAATAAAAAAAATATACTCTTCTACATATAGCGATGATATTGATGCTATTAGCTTTTTAGAAACAAATGGAACCTGGTCAAACGACAACCAACATTTTGCATATGTTGCTTATTCCAAAGGTAAGAGCTCACTAATCATATTTGATACAGAATCAGGACAAATCTCTAATACTTTAACTTTTAATGAAGTGGATGGTATTGGATTTCCTTCTTGGTCACCTAATGGAGAATCTTTAGTCTTTACAGGTTTAAAAAATGGTATTTCGGACTTATACCTTTATCATTTAGAATCAAATTCATTGGATAATATTACAAATGATGTTAGTTGTAATATACAACCTTCCTGGAGTAAAGACGGAGAAAGAATATTCTTTGTAACAGATATTGCATCCCCTTCACAATTAAGATTTTTTGGTAATTACTACAACCTGGCCTCAATTCATATTAAATCAAAAGAGAAAAAGGTATTTACAACTTTTGATGGAGCGAAAAACTTAAACCCGGTTGTAGGTGCTGATTATACAAAAATATATTTTTTATCGGACAGAGATGGCACAAGAAATTTATATGTTCTTGATGAAAAAACAGGTATTATTAATCAATTAACTCATTATCCAACAGGTATAACAGGTATGACCAACCTCTCTCCTGCTTTGCAAATAGCAGGCAAACACCTTTATTATAATATGCTTTGGGAAGGAAAATTTTCTATTCTTAAAGCCAACATTACGCAAATTGAGAAAACAGGTGTTGAAGTTGATAAAAATTCAACCAATTACTATGCTTCAAGGTTAATGCCTTACTCTAAATTTCCATCAGAAGTTGATGCCAATCTTTTAGCCAATAAAATAAACTTATCATCAGAACCTGACAGCTTTTACTCAGAACCTATTAAAGCTAAGTTTAAATTAGATTATATAGGTAACACTTCTGTAGGAGTAATGGCGGGTAGGTATGGATCAGGCATGGCTGGCAGTATTGAAGCACGGTTTAGTGATATTCTAAGCGAACATATGCTTTATACTGGAGTTAGTGTGAATGGAGAGATATATGATTTTGGTGGCCAAGTAGCATATGTCAATCAAAAACGACCTTTAAAACTTGGTGCAAGTGTATCTCATATACCATATAGAACAGGATATTATAGAAGCGAAACAAATGAAACAAATGGAAATGATGAACTGGTTTATATGTTTCAGCGTACTTTTGTAGATAAGCTTAGTCTATTTAGTTATTACCCTTTAAATAAAGCCCATAGAATTGAAGCTGGAGTATCTGCTGCACATTATAGTTATCGCACAGAACGTATAAATAATCCTAACTCATTTTACTCAACAACTTCGCAAAAAAGACAACTAGTTGATTCCCCATCTCCATTTACAGTTGGCATTTTTGATTTAGCATATGTTATTGATAACTCAAAGTTTGGATTAGCTTCTCCAATAGAAGGAAAACGTATTAGGTTTGGATACGAAAGGTATATATATGGTGTTAACATGAACACTTTTTTACTCGACTTTAGAAAATACTTTAGAGCGAAACCATATACCTTTGCTGTAAGGCTTTATCATTATGGCAGATACGGTAAAGAAAGTGATAGTAATAGGTTACTTGGAATTTACATAGGATATCCTTGGTATGTTAGAGGGTATGAAGCTGGTGATTTTTATGGAAGTGAAAAAGAAGGCAAAATTTCATCCAACCAATTAATTGGATCAAAGGTTGCTGTTTCTAATTTTGAAATGCGCATACCATTTTCAGGGCCCAGAAATTATGGCTGGTTTCGCTCTAACTTCTTATTTTCAGAATTAGCCATATTTTATGATGCTGGATTAGCTTGGGATAATGATGCTGAGCCCGTTTGGAGTCTAACAACTAAAAATGAGAGTTCAAGAATTCCGGTTATGAGTACCGGAACCGCACTGCGCATAAATTTAATGGGAACTTTTATCATTGAACCATATTATGCTTTCCCAATTCATCAAGGCAAAGTGCATAAAGCCAATTTTGGTATTAATATTCTTTCGGGATGGTAATTTTAGACAAAAAAATACCCCGCAAAAAATGCGAGGCATATATATTTTGATTTCTAATTAATTTAGAAATAGAACTGTACTCCACCTGCAATCAAGTTGTAACTCTCATCAAATAATTTAGTATCAATTTCTGCTTCAAAAATAAATACTACGTTTTTCTTAATATCTACTTCGATATTAATAGGTATCCAAAAAGGAACTAAAGTTTGAGAATCTGCAAAAACCATATCCATATCCAGACCTGTAGAAAGACGAGCCGAATTTGTTAATGGAAATGTATATAATCCGGTAACATCAAGTCCAAAATCACCATATGTATGAAATCCTCCAGCTAAAGAAAGGTTTTTCATTAAAACAAACTCAACATCACCTCCAAAATAAGTCTCTTCTCCAAAAACACCTAGTTTTAAACCTAAATCAATTCCAGATCTTAATCCGTAACCACCTTGCATAAACATTACAAAATCGTTATTACCATTAGCATCTAAAATAGTAGGAAGTACTCCAAAGTTAAACTTACCTTTTGATAAAGTTCCTGCTGTTCCAAAAACCTGGGCATTTGAAACTGCACATGTAAATACAATAACTACAAATAATAATAATTTCTTCATTTTTTATTTGGATTAAATTTCGCGCTAAAATAGCTCTCTATTAATGACCTACCAAATTTAAAGTATTTTATTTACTTAAATTATTCTTAATTCTACATAAACTAATTATCAAACTTGATTAAATATATTCTTTGCAAATTCTTAACTATAACATAGGCCTTTAAAATGCTTACAATTGCAAAAAAGAATTACCTTTGTTGCGATTTCCATTAAGGATCATAGGGGTAAGAAGCCATAAAGGAAAGTTTAATCCCGTAATTTATTATTAGAAATGAGTGACTTAACAGTTAACAGAGCAGCAGATAATATTAGAATTCTTTCGGCTGCAGTGGTAGAAAAAGCAAAATCAGGACATCCTGGAGGCGCAATGGGTGGTGCCGATTTTATTAACATTTTATTTTCTGAGTACCTTAACTATGATCCTAATGATAGGAATTGGGTAAACAGAGATCGTTTTTTTCTTGATCCCGGACACATGTCTCCAATGCTTTATGCTCAATTAGCATTAACTGGAGCATATAGTATGGAAGAACTTTCAAACTTCCGTCAATGGGGAAGTCCAACTCCTGGTCACCCGGAAGTAGATTTTGAAAAAGGGGTTGAAAACACCTCCGGACCACTAGGTCAAGGTCATACAATGGCTGTTGGAGCAGCTATTGCAGAAAAGTTCTTAACTGAACGTTTTGGAGAATGGATGTCGCATAACATCTATACATTTATTTCTGACGGAGGTATTCAAGAAGAAATTTCTCAAGGAGCTGGTCGTATTGCTGGATATCTAGGATTGAACAATTTAGTTATGTTCTACGATTCAAACGACATACAGCTTTCTACTACAACTGATGAGGTTACAACTGAAGATACTGCAAAAAAATACGAAGCTTGGGGTTGGTCTGTAATGACAATTGATGGAAACAATGCAGAAGAAATTCGTAAAGCTTTAAATGCAGCTCAAGCCGAAACGGAAAAACCTTTCTTAATTATTGGAAAAACTATAATGGGTAAAGGTGCTGTAGGAGCAGATGGTTCTTCTTTCGAAAAAATGGTTTCTACACATGGCCAACCATTATCTAAAGCTGGTGCTTGTTTTGACAGCACTGTTAAAAATTTAGGTGGAAATACTGATAATCCATTTATTATATTTGATGATGTAGCAGAATATTACGCAAGTGCAAATACTAAAAAAGCGGAATATGTAGCTGCAAAAAAGGCAGAACAAGCAAAGTGGGAGAAAGAAAATCCTGAATTAGCTGCTAAGTTTGCTAAATTCTTTTCTGACGAAGCGCCTGATCTTGATTTTAGTGCTATTGAACAAAAGCCAGGAACTGCTACCCGTGCTGCTTCAGCAACTGTTCTTGCAACTTTCGCTGAGCAGGTAGAAAATATGATTGTTTCTTCTGCTGACTTAGCTAACTCAGATAAAACAGACGGTTTCCTTAAAAAAACAAAATCATTTAAAAAAGGTGATTTCTCAGGACAATTTTTACAATCAGGAGTTGCTGAACTAACAATGGCTGCCATCGCTAACGGAATGGCATTGCATGGTGGTGTTATTCCTGTTGTGGGTACGTTCTTTGTATTCTCAGATTACATGAAACCTGCTGTTCGTATTGCAGCATTGCAACAGTTACCTGTAAAATATGTATGGACGCATGACGCGTTCCGTGTAGGAGAAGATGGACCTACACACCAACCGATTGAGCAAGAAGCTCAAATCCGTTTGATGGAGAAATTAAAAAACCATCATGGCAAAAACTCTATGCTTGTGCTTAGACCTGCAGATTCTAATGAAACTACTGTAGGATGGGAAATGGCATTAAATAATACAAATTCACCTTCTGCTTTAATTCTTTCTCGCCAAAATATTACTAATCTACCAGGAAGTAGCTACGAGCAAGCACAAAAAGCACAAAAAGGAGCTTACATTGTAGAAAAAGATGCAGGTAAGCCTGATATTGTTCTTTTAGCTAGTGGATCTGAAGTATCAACTTTAGTTTCCGGAGCTGAAAAATTAAAAGCTGAAAAAGGATTAAAAGTTCAAATTGTATCTGTTATCTCCGAAGGTTTATTCCGTAATCAAGATAAAGCATATCAGGATGAAGTTTTACCAGTTGATGTACCACGTTTTGGTTTAACTGCCGGATTACCTGTAACTTTAGAAGGTTTAGTAGGATCTAATGGTTCTGTTTGGGGATTAGATCATTTTGGTTATTCTGCTCCTTACACAGTATTGGATGAAAAATTCGGATTTACTGGTGAAAATGTATTCAACAAAGTAGTTGAAATGATGCAATCAACAGTAGGTGTGTCAATATAAAATTAACATTTAAATACTATATAATTACGGCTGTCTAAAATAGACGGCCGTTTTTTATGCCGAAAACTCAAACTACCAGCTCATAAAATAGCTTATTCCAACATTGGTATAACCACTCCAGGATTCCTCAACATAAGAAGGTTGATTTACTGGTCGGAACGCTGAGAATCCTATATTAATCATAAAGTCACCCCAATAATAATATACCGGGATAGTAAATCCAATATTATTGAAATCAAAGAATTCCCTTTCTTTAAATAGTTCCGACATTACCAAATCGCCCGGCAAACGTGAAGCTCTATTTATCTTATTTTCTTTTCTTTTTATACTATTTTTAATCCTTTCACTCTCTTTTATATACTCTGGTGAGTCTGGATCTAGAGAATTTAAATTCCTATTTAAGGAGTTTATACTTATCTGCTGAACACCTATATATTGATCAACAGTTGCATTAGGAAACTCTGTAGCTGCATTATATAAAAAACGATAGTTTCTGTATGCTCCAATATTATAGTAATTGATATCCCCCATATAAGCAGATACCATTGGCTGGATAGATAAAGAGTTTCCCTTTTTAAAAACATTATCAAAATCAAATGATACTCCAGTTTCCATAGCAACATATAGCTCTTCTGCCCTGCCTGAGTAATAACCAACCATTACGTCTGTTACCCACCATTTTACTTCGCTATATATTCCTGTTGAGATTAAATATTTGTATATCGAACGTAATGCATTTGAATTTCTACTATAATAAAAATGACTATAAGAAGCAGATGCGCTTAACCACTTGGTCATATCCAAATTATATCCTAGAGATAATCCTAATTCTTGTGTTGCGTTGCTATTAGATTCATCAGACTTCCAAACATTTGAATACATAGCAGATATATCAAATCCCCATTTGTGATAATAACTTGCTGAACCTGTTAGGTTGGGTTGACTACCAAACATACTAAAGCGTCCATTTACATTATTGTCGCTCATAAAATCAAGACTAAAACTTAATGACGAAAATTTATCATCAACACTTATAGTATCTTGCCCACTCACAGAAAACGAATAAACATTAAAAAGTAAAATACAAAAAATAATTTTAAGAAAGTCTCCAATAGAATGCATAACAACTTTTGTCTGTATCAACAATATCTTTACGAGGATATTTTAATATTGTTGTTTGTTCAAGCAAAAAATAAATATCCAATAATAATAGATGCAATTATTCCAGCAAAATCTGCAATTAATCCACATCCAATTGCATGCCTTGTGTTTTTAATTCCAACAGAGCCAAAATAAACTGCGATAATATAGAAAGTTGTATCCGTAGCACCTTGTACCGTTGATGCTATTTTTGCTACAAAAGAGTCTACACCAAATGTTTCAAAGCTTTCAATCATCATTCCTCGAGCCCCACTTCCACTTAAAGGCTTCATAAATGCAGTTGGCAATGCGTCTACAAAGCTAGTATTCATACCTAATCCTGCAACCATCCACTTAATCCCATCAGTTAAATAATCAAGTGCTCCGACTGTTCTAAACACTCCCACTGCAACTAATATGGCTATTAAAAAAGGAATAATTTTAATGGCAATTTGAAATCCTTCCTTGGCGCCTTCAACAAAAGCTTCGTAAACATTTACCTTTTTAAAAACAGCCATACAAATAAATAACACCATAATCGAAAACAAGATTACATTGCTTCCAACGTTTGAAACTATCTTAATTTGATCTTTATCTAATTGTGAAACTCCATATATTGTTCCTAGCACCAACAATGTCATCCCACCTAGATAAGCAATGATAACCGGATCTAATAGTTTTATTTTTTGAACATATGAAACAGTTAAAAGACCAGCTAATGTCGAAAAAAAAGTTGCTAATAGAATGGGTAAAAATATATCTGCTGGATTGGCTGCTCCATATTGTGCGCGATACACCATAATACTTATTGGAATTAAAGTAAGACCTGATGTATTCAATACCAAGAACATGATTTGCGCATTTGTAGCGGAGTCCTTTTTCTTATTCTCTTTTTGAAGTTGATCCATTGCCTTTAAACCCATTGGTGTAGCAGCATTATCTAAACCTAACATGTTAGCAGAAAGGTTCATAATCATAGTTCCAAAAGCTGGATGTCCTTTAGGTAATGATGGAAATAGACGATTAAAGAAAGGTGCTATTAATTTAGATATTACATTCACCATACCTCCTTTTTCCCCAATTTTCATTAAACCAAGCCACAATGAAAGTACTCCTGTTAATCCTAACGAAATTTCAAATCCTGCCTTCGCAAAAGTATATGTTGCATTAACCAGATTAGGAAACACCTCCATATCCCCTAAAAATATTAACCTTACTAATGCTACAATAAAGGCAACTAAGAAAAATCCAATCCAAATGTAATTAAGAACCATTATTAGATTACTTTAAAATTAAGAGAGCAGAACTTATAAGAACTACCTGTTATTTTAATAGTGAACTACCTCGGGGCAAGCCCAGAGGCATCGTTCAAATAGAACAGCTTACGCTGTTCACATCACAAGCGCAAGTACTAGGCAAGCCTCTGGGGATTAAACCCCAATTAGATTAAAAGGTTCGACGAACAGTTTTGTCGTCTTTGTATTTTTCGTGAGGTGCACCAAACTCTTTACAAGTTACTTTGTCGATAGGTATTTCCCAAATCTTTACATTTCGGATAGCTGGGTTTGAATATTTAAACTGCTTATCTGAGTATTGCTCCATAAGAATATTCAAAGCTTTTTCCTTCTTTGCAAAATCTTCTTGAAATTTAACTTTTCCCCAAGCAATTACACTTTTCGATTTCATTCGATAACTACAAGCCACCTCCGGATGTTGAAAAGCCAATTCATGATCGGTACTCCACGTTACACAAACATTTTTATTCTTATTTAAAATATCTATAATCCTTCCTTCAGGAGCTGAGTGAATATAAATCACATTATCCTTGAAGCCAAAATTCATGGGTAATACATAAGGTACATCTCCATCTACAACACCAACAAAACAAATATCACATTTTCTTATGATTGCTTCTATCTTTTCATTATCTAAATGTTCTACGGTTTTCATCTGTTTAAATTTTCTGGCTTTTATACAATTGTTCTATTTCCTAACTCTTTTGAAAGTAAGGCTTGTAACTGTTGCAACTTAACCATAGTTTGCATAATTTCGATTAAGCTTTCAGCATTCTGTTGTAACTCAGCTTCTTTTAGTTCTTTTCGCTTTTGCTCAATCAACCACTTTACTTTCTTTAATTTAAGCTCATTCATTAGCTTTGGCACTAATACATGTAACATTGTACCTTCATCCAAATCACCCGATCCAAAACGTTGGTGAATTTTACTTAATGCATATTCCTTGCTTAACAGGTCAGAAGTTAACTTAGTCACTTCTGGATCAATATGAGCTGCAAAATACTTTACCGCCTCAAAACCATCCTTATCTCTATTCTCTTCATATAAGGCAAATATCTTGTTATATAATGAATTTTCACTTTCCAACTCATCTTCTTGTAACTGTGATAAAATATAATCTCCAACAGTTATCTGACCTTCTTCATTATCTGTTTCGTCCATTGGTTTATCACCAAATTTTATCATAAAACGAATAAGCTCTTTTTCTTCAACATCAAAAGAGTTTTGTTTTGAAATATTTGAATCGGAAACCGAATTATTGTTTAACGGTGCAGACGTCTGATTATCTGATGCAAATTTCTTATATTTTTCTTGTCGGTTTTTGCGTGTGAGCTTACCAATTTCGTTATATAATACCTGTTCTTTTACATTTAGTAATGTACTGCATTCTTTAACATACTCTCCTCGCACTATATTATCTGGTATTACCGAAATTGTTTTAACAATATCTTGCAACAAACCCGCTCTTTTAACTGGATCATTTTTAGTATCCTTTAAAAGTAAACCAGTCTTGAATTTTATAAAATCATTTTCATTTTCAGCAATATAAGCTTGCAATTCTTCGGCACTTTTACTTTTTGAGAATGAATCCGGATCTTCACCTTCTGGTAACAAAAGCACTCTAACATTCATACCTTGTTCCAGAACTAAATCAATTCCTCTTAAAGACGCTTTGATACCAGCTGGGTCACCATCATATATGATAGTAATATTTGGAGTAAACCTCGCAATTAATCTTATTTGATCTACTGTTAATGCAGTACCAGAAGAAGCAACTACATTTGTTATTCCTGCTTGATGAAAAGCTATTACATCGGTATATCCTTCAACTAAATAACACTTCTCCTTTCTTGTTATTTCTGTTTTTGCATGATAAATACCATACAGAATTTTGCTCTTATGATATATTTCTGATTCAGGTGAATTTAAATATTTTGCTGTTTTGGCATCACTTTTTAATATTCGTCCGCCAAAAGCAGTTGGTTTTCCCGAAATACTATGAATAGGGAAAATAACTCTACCACGAAAACGGTCGGCTTTATAATTATCTCGTACAATAGTTAAACCTGTTTTTTCCAAAAACTCAAGTTTAAAACTATTCTTTATGGCTTCATTGGTTAGAGCAGATTTTGCTTCAGGAGAATAACCTAACTCAAATTTTTTAATTATATCATCCCTAAAACCCCTACTCCTTAAATATGACATTCCAACAGAACGTCCCTCATCTGATTTATGTAGGATACTTGTAAAGTACTTTTGCGCAAATCCAGTAACAGCCATCATACTCTCCCTGTCATTTTTTACCTGTTGCTGTTCAGGGCTAAGCTCCACTTCTTCAACATGAATATGAAACTTTTTACCTAAAAACTTAATGGCATCAATAAAAGAGATTTGTTCCACGTCCATTACAAAATTAACTGCATTTCCTCCTTTACCACAACCAAAGCATTTATAAATTCCTTTGTGCGGAGAAACTGTAAACGAAGGCGTTTTTTCGTTATGAAACGGACAACAACCAATATAATTAACCCCTCTTCTTCGCAACGAAACAAACTCTGATACTACATCAACTATTTGTTCTTGCGATACTTCTACAATTCTATCAACTGTCCCTTGATCTATCATTACTAATTTTTGCTGCAAATACGAGAAACACAAAGATAAGAATTGATTGTTATTTTATAGAGTACACCCTATCCTGTTTAAAAATTTTGTAAAATCAATTTAAACAATAATTAAAGATTTAACATTACAATTACCTACTTTGCCTGCAAATTCAAGGGTTGCTATATAATATCCGCAAGAAAACTCTGATAATTTAATGTCTTTGATAAGAAAGCAACAAAACAAGGCTTGTGAAGTCAGAAAAAACGGAGTTTAACATGTGTAAATGAGTATTTTTCTGGCAAGCGTAACGCAGTATTTTGGCTTTTTCTTGCAAAGACTATATAAAATAAACGAATTATTTCAACTATATTTGAACGTTAAAAATCTTGCAAAAGGCCTTTTAATATATGCAATCTATTAAAAAGTGGAGCTTAAATAACCGTACTCTTCAAACAACGCGAGCAAAGATCGATAATTTCGATGATGATAATTTATTTAAAAAAGCTTTAGAACGAAGAGGTTTCTTCAATGATGATAACGAAGTAACCATTCCTGTTTACTTTTACAGGGTGAATGGTGTTATTGGTGATGAAGATGATTTTTACGATCGTATCTTTACCTTAAACGATAAATTAAAGCATTATAACAATCTTTATTTAAAATTTGAAAATGGTTTAAATAAAAAGATTGATAATACTACTATTGATAAAATTCAGACGGAATGGGTAATTCTTGAAAAAAGAGGGCTTATTGATACTGCTCATATTATTAAAGCAATTGAAAAAAGTAATGCCATTAAAAGATTTACCGATTCCAAACATAACAAACTCATTATAGATGGATTAACCTCCTTTTTTAATAAGTATTTTGAAATACATAAGACTAACTTAAGAAACCAGGAGGTTAAAAACATATTAGTACATATAGTTTTTTGGATTAATATTTACCTCGAACCTGTTTTAAGAGAATTTGATTACGCAGGAATCACCCCAAAGGCTCTTTATTATGGCCCTATTAGCAAACGCGAAGCATATTTTCTATATTTCCTGGGGTATATTGGAAGTGACGTGATATATGTAAACTCTGAATCAAAATCACCATTTGAAGAAATAGATCCAGAGCATCAATTAAGTCAACAGGCCGAAACATCAAGATTTTTACCATTAAAACCTTTTCCAACAGAAAGGATTAAAAACATAGTAACAACCGAAGCATATAGTGCAGGTGAAGAATTAAGAGATACGCTTCACTCTGAAGACTCGATGTTTTATAAACCATGGCAACTTATAAATTACCATGTAAGACCATTAACATTACGAAGCACTTATGAAGAAATTAGTATTTTAGCCAAAGAACAATCCATTATGCGCAATGGTTGGGAAGTTGGACAGGGTGTGGTTACTATCCCAAACTTTTTTGCTAAAGTTTTAGGTGTTCACGAAAACCATGACAAGTACTATGATGATATCAATGAATTAAAGAAACTACCCAAAACTTTATTTATTGACTCCTTGCCTATCTGTAGTAAAATCAATAAATTAAAGAAAATTGAGTTTTATGCAGTAAGTAAAAACTATGACATTGATGTTGAACGATTATTAGTTGCTGACTTTTGGCCATATAAACATTTACAAAAGCATGTTCAAAAACTAATAGCAGAGTGCACCAAAGATTTTTGCAACATGAAAGGCATTAAAAGAAATAAGAAGTATGGAGTTGACGAGCAGCGCATTATCATATTTACCGTAATGCTTTCAATAGGAAATGATATATTACAGCTCCTTCAAATGTTTGATTATCCAAGACAGGTTCCTAAATGCATTATTTATAATAATGAAATAAATGGAGAACTGATTTTTGAAGATAGTATTTTAATCTATTTTTTGAGTCGTGTAGGAATGGATGTTGTTATTTTTAATCCGGCTGGACATAACGATATTGAAATATATATTGATGAATCAGCTTACAACCTGCACCACTTAAGTAGTGTTGCATTTAATTTACCTTTTAAAAGTTTTTCGATTTTTGGAAAATATATAAAATAAAACTTGTCTTTGATTTATACTAACCTTTTAAACTTTAATATTAACCATTTTATTACTTAATATGGAATCTGAAAAACCAATAGTAGAGACAGTTAAAAACACAGATGGGGAAATAGTAATTGCCGAAAATCCCCAAAAAGAAATTGACAATGTAGTTGCCCGAATTCAGGCTGAATTATCAAAATCTCCTGAAGTTGAAAAAATTTCGCGCCAAATAGATATTCGTGATCACTCTACCATTTTAGAATACGGTGCTAAACCAGCATCCGAAATAGCAGGTTTCGCTGATAAAATCCTGAAACGAGTAAAAAGAAGTGATTTAGAGGATTCTGCTACCATGCTTAAGCAGCTATCTAAATTAATGCAAACATTTGACCCTAAAGATTTTGAAGAAGACAAAGGTGGTATTTTAGGGAAAATGTTCAAGAATACTAAAAAGATGATTGAAAAAATTCTTGCCAAATACCAGACTATTGGCGGAGAAATAGATATCATCTTTCGTGAAATAAATAAATATAAATCAGGAATAAGCCAAACCAATACTGAGTTAAACGATTTATTCGAGAGCAATTTTCATTTTTATGAAGAATTAGAGAAATATATTGCCGGTGGTAATTTGATTTCAAAACATCTAAAAGAAAATGAACTGCCAGTTTTACAAGAAAAAGCAACCAGCGGTAACCAATTGGATGTATTGAACTTAGAAACCATGAATAACAGCATCGAAATTCTTGATCAAAGAATTTACGATCTGGAAATGGGCAAAGTAGTAGCACTACAAACTGCGCCACAAATTCGAATGATCCAAAAAGGGAATTATAAACTTTTAGGAAAAATTCAAAGTGCATTTGTTGTTACTATCCCTGTATTTAAAACTGGCTTGGTTCAGGCCATTGCTCTTAAAAAACAAAAAATTGTGGCCGATTCGATGGAAGCATTAGATAAAGCCACCAACGAATTATTATTAAAAAATGCGCAAAATACAGCAGCACAAAGTGCTCAGATAGCCAAACTTTCAGGTGGAAGTGTGAAATTAGAAACACTTCAGGAAACATGGCAAACCATTTTACAAGGAATTGACGAAACTAAGGCAATTGAAGAAGAGAATAGGAAACAACGTGAAGACGGAACTAAAAAACTTCATGAATTGCAAAATAACATCATGGATAAATTTAAACAGCAATAAGTTATGGCTATTAATTTAACTAAAGGACAAAAGGTTGACCTTACCAAAAAAGATCAGACTTATGATAATATTAAGGTAGGTTTAGGTTGGGATCCTGTAAGTCAAAGTCAATCTGGAGGTTTCTTTAAGAAACTATTATCAGCAGGAGCTCCGGAAATTGATTGCGATGCCTCAGTTATTATGCTTAACGAAGGAGATAAGTTCAAGAACAAGAAGGATCTTGTATATTTTGGAAGCTTAACGTCTCCTTGTGGTTCTGTTAAACATACAGGTGATAACTTAACTGGAGAAGGAGAAGGTGATGACGAAGTAGTATTAGTTTCCTTATCCAAAATCCCTTCAAACATTCATAAATTAATTTTTGTAGTAAATATTTATAGTGCAGTTCAACGCAAGCAACATTTTGGAATGATTCAAAATGCTTTTATTCGCATTGTTGATATGGCCACTAATAAAGAACTCATTCGTTATAATTTGGAGAGTGAGTTTGATGGAAAAACCAGTTTAATAGTTGGTGAAATTTATCGTAGAGAGAGCGAGTGGAAATTTGGTGCAATAGGACAGGGAACCAATGATACTACTTTAAGTTCAATTGTTAATAAATACAAATAATATGGCTGTTAATTTAACTAAAGGTCAAAAAATTGACCTCACAAAAACAAATGCTGGTCTTAATAACATTATAGTTGGATTAGGGTGGGATGTAAATAAATATGACGGCGAAAGCGATTTTGATTTAGATGCAAGTGCTTTTATTTTAAACAGTACTGGCAAAGTTCGTAAAGATGAAGATTTTGTTTTCTTCAATAATACTAAAGGTGCCGATGGAGCTGTTTTTCATACTGGTGACAACTTAACCGGCGAAGGTGAAGGTGATGATGAACAAATTAAGATTGACCTATCAAAAATGCCTGGAGATATTGAGAAAGTTAGTTTTGTAATTACCATTCACGAAGCTGCAGAAAGAAACCAAAACTTTGGTCAGGTAAGTAATGCATTTGTTCGAATTGTAGATGAATCTACTAATGAAGAATTGGTAAGATATGACTTAGGCGAGGATTTCTCTATAGAAACAGCTCTAATAGTTGGAGAACTGTATAAGCATAACGGTGAGTGGAAGTTTAGTGCTGTTGGAGCTGGATATCAAGGTGGTCTTTATGCTGTTTGTAAAGACTATGGAGTAAGTGTATAATTTACTTGCTTAAAATATAAAAGCAATCCTTAAGTAATATAAAAAGCCGGTTTCTATCGGCTTTTTAATTTAACTCATATGCCAATAGCAGAAAATGAGATACTTTGATTTTTTGAATAAGGAAAAAACAGAACGCATTTTTTATATTCCACCTGGTAATTTCGATAAGTTTACTGAAAAAGAGCTCTTAGAACATACATTAGGTGCACTATTGTATTTTCCTGCTACCAAGGATGGTTTGGTTAAGTTTGTTCAAACCAATACCGATTTAAAGTCAATTGTTTTTTGTTTAGAAGATGCTATAGGTGATAATGAGGTTTCTTCGGCGCAAAAAAAACTGCTATTACAGTTACTCGAGTTAAAAGAACTTTACTCCTCATCTAATAGTACATCTCTTCCATTAATGTTTATTAGAGTTCGTTCCCCAGAACATCTTCGTGAAGTTGGTCAGGAATTTGAGGACATTATGGAAATGCTAACCGGTTTTGTGTTTCCTAAATTTGATACAAAGGTAGCAGATTCTTATTTTCAGATATTTAATAGGATAAAGGAAAATTATTCCACTCCATTGTATGTATGTCCCATTTTAGAAGGACCTGAAATTATGGAGCGAGAAAAGAGACTAACAACCTTACAACATATTTATAGTGTTCTGAATCAAAACAAAGACTCTGTACTAAATATCAGAATGGGATCTACTGATTTTCTAGGCTTATATCAATTACGCAGGGATCTTGATTTTACCATATACGAAATATCATTAATGAAAGATTGTATTGGTGATATAGTTAACTTTTTTTGTAGGCGCGAGGCTCCTTATGTGGTCTCCGGAGGTGTTTGGGAATTCTTTCCAGATACCGAAGTGCGAAAGAAATTAGCTCCGTTGGAACTTTTAGAACATCCCACCCAAAAAAAACTATTAGAAGAAGTAAAATTAGATATGATTAATGGATTATGGGGAAAAACAGCTATCCATCCTTCGCAATTATTACCTATTCAATCTAATTATATTATTGGTTATGAAGACTATCATGACGCACTGGATATTGTATCGGATCAATGTTCGGTTCATGGAGCAAAAAACAGCAAATTCTCTAATAAGATGAATGAGTACAAACCTCATAGGTATTGGGCCAATAAAATATTAACCCGTGCCAGAATTTACGGTGTATTTAATCAAGGAATAAATTATGAGTCATTATTTAAAGAGTAAACAAATTGAAATACCAGGATATGGTTTCATCAATTTAAACACAAATCCTGAAAATACTGAGGATTACTTTTTAATGGCCGTAAGGAAAAATAATAAAAAACGTAATTTTCTGTTTGTAAGCCAATTATTAGGCAAACACATACCTATAAAACCTGATGTGTTATTTGAAGCATGTAAAAAACTTGTTACATTCTACGCAAGAGACAAAGCACTCAATAAACACCAAAACGAAAGTTATATTTGCAAAGAAGATACCTTAGTAATTGGTTTTGCAGAAACAGCTACTGCTATGGGACACGCTGTTTTCGATTGTTTTGCAGAAAAATGTCATTATGTGCATACAACCCGAAACTCTGTGAACGATTACGAATTTGCTTTTGAGTTTGAAGAAGAACATTGCCATGCTCCAGAACAACTTTTCTTTTTACAAAAGGAAAAATGGATTAAGGAAGCCAAAGAAGTTATTATAGTTGATGATGAAGTAACTACAGGAAAAACAATCAATAATATCATTAACCAAATTGATAAAAATTACCCTGGAAAATCTTACTCCATTATTACTTTCTTAGATTGGAGAAATAATGAAAATCTTGAGTTATACCAACAATTTATAAAAAACCGAAATCTCGAAATCAATTTCTATTCACTGGTACAAGGTAACATTAATAACATTGATGTATCAGATAATCAGATGGAGGATAAAGAAGTATGTTTAGCTGAAAATTATGATGCATCTAAAAATGGATGGCTATTTCATTATGGTAATCTGGAACCCAGCATACAAATATCGGCAGAAAATGGTATGTCAATTTCTCAAAAGGAAAAACTACTTTACAAGGCAGAACTAATTGCCAAACAGATTAAACCGAAACTCTCGGGACAAAAAAGAGCGATTTTAGGCACTGGTGAGTTTATGTACTTCCCCTTACAATGTGCGCGTATATTTCCTGATACTAATTATTTTAATGCAACTACACGAAGTCCGGTTATTGCCAATAATCATCCTAATTATGGGATAAAGAAAGCCCTGAATTTTATTTGCCCAACTGATCCTTCAAGAAATGAATACTTGTATAATTCCAATATTATGGAATGTGATGAAGTTGTTTTATTTTTTGAAAATAAGGTTCCTGAACACCAATTAAATAGTTTATTATCGGAACTTGACAAAGCTAATTATAAACACAAACATGTTGTTTTTGTAAAAAACGAAAACCTTAACTAGAATGCTGAAAGAACCCAATATAAAAGGCAGTTATTTGAAAGATGATGTAGTTTTTGTATTAAAAGACATAGGTGATTTGGTTAAGGAACAAACAACATCTGAACGCGAAAAAGCCATTCAAAAAGGTACACATTACTCTGAAATGTTGCCTATTGAATATGTACCATCAGAAGATTATATGCAGCTTTATGAGTATTCGTTAAAGCAAAGTGCCTTTAAAATGGCAAAACTTGTGGGTATTACCTCCGAAATTGCTTTAAAAATTAAGGGTAAAGAGCTTACCATAGTTTCTTTAGCCAGAGCAGGAACACCCATTGGCGTATTAATGTATCGTTACATTAAAACCAGGTATGATATAAACGTAAAACATTATTCCATTTCAATAATTAGAGGTAAAGGTATTGATGAAAATGCATTAAACTATATCCTCAAAGACAATAAAGATACATCTCTTCTTTTTGTAGATGGTTGGACAGGGAAAGGTGCTATAACGAATGTTTTAAAGGAAGCGATAAGTAATTTTAACCAGAAAAATGGAACACACATCAGTGATGACCTGGCTGTTTTAGCCGACCCTGGTTTTTGTGCTCAAATTACAGCTACACATGAGGACTTTTTAATTCCTTCTGCCTGTTTAAATTCAACTGTGTCAGGATTAGTAAGTCGCACTTTTCATCGACCTGATATTATTGAAGAAAACGATTTTCATGGAGCAAGGTTTTATAGTAACCTTGTAAATGATGACCGCTCACTGGAATTCATCGAGGAGATTAGCAGACATTTTCAAAAGGCTTATAACGATATAGATTCTGAATTAATAAATAAGAAAAAGCTCTTAGAAGATAATCCTCGTTGGGAAGGACTTAAATCGGTTGAACGCATCTCTAAATTATATAATATTAAGGATATAAACCTTATAAAACCAGGGATTGGAGAAACTACAAGAGTACTTCTTCGAAGAGTACCTTGGAAAATACTTGTACATCCAGAGAAAGGTCATTTACTAAAGCATGTTATTCAACTAGCAAAGGAAAAAAATGTAGAAATTGAAGAGTTCTCTCAAATGAGCTATTCATGTTGCGGATTAATAAAACAATTAAAGAAATGATTTTTGCCAGCGATCTCGATCAAACTCTTATATATTCCATCAACTTCTTAAATAAGCATTATAAGAATCACACTAAGCTTAGAGAAGAGTCTCTAACATTGATTGAATATTATAACGGTGAACCTTTGAGTTATATTCATAACGAAGTAATTAATCACATTCAAGAATTCGATCAAATTGGGTATTTTATTCCTGTAACAACTCGAACTGAAGAGCAATATAAAAGAATTGAATTCTTTAAGTTTAACATTCGTCCAACATTTGCTATTACAACTAATGGAGCCAAGGTTTTAAAAAATGGTGAGATTGATCCGGAATGGGAGAATCAAATCAATCTAAAACTTAATAGCATTTCATTAGAAAATGAGAGAGTAATCGAAATTATTCAAAAAATCATCCCTAATAAATGCATAAAGAAAATTCGAACGGCTGAGAATGTATTTACTTATCTGGTTCTATACAGGGATTTATTTGATGTAAATCTTTTACCAATAATTGAATCTAAACTTGGTATAGATTGGAATATTTCATTGCAAGGCACTAAACTTTATCTTATGCCTCAAATTGTATCAAAATGGAATGCACTGGAATATGTAAGTAGCAAATTAAATCATGAAAAAATTATTGCGGCAGGAGACTCTCTTTTAGATATTCCTTTGCTAGAAAATTCCGACTTAGGCGTTATTCCTTCACATGGTGAGATTTACGATAGAGAACTACATCTTAAATATGGATTTGAAGTGGCTGAATTTGAAAAAGTAAATGCTTCTGTTGGAATAACAAACTTAGTCTTTAAACATTCAGGCTTATTATAAAAAAAGAAGTTGAGTTTAAGCCCAACTCCTTCATTTATTTTTTAAAATTACCAATTACCGGTAATTTCATTTGCTATATTTTGCAATGTTTCATTAATTCCTCCCGGACGGTGTAAGTACTCAATAAATCCACCAGCCACTTTAGCAAGAATGTCTTCTCCTCCTGCACCATAAGATGCTGCACCGATTGCATATAAAATAAAGAATGCATAAAGAATAATCAGATATACTACATGCTTTTTCTTCAGCTGCTTACTAAAATAATAAATAGCCATTGTAACAATAGTAACAGTAAGCAACATTATCCTAATATCAATAAGAGTTGGACCAGCTTCTCTAAAATCAATTTTCTGTCCGGTTACCATTAAAAACAATGCTAACGGTAATCCCATACTAATAGTAATATCAAAGATATTAGATCCTAAAACATTAGATAAAGCATCATCATAATTCCCTTTCTTAGCATCTTTTAACGATATAATAGTATCAGGTACACTACTCGCAGCCGCAACAAGAACCAATGCAATAAATAGCGGATTAATATCTATCGCATCTGCCATACCTTTACAACCCTCTACTAATCCTGCACAAGCTAATGCTATTACTATGGTTGACGCTAATAATAAAATCCAACTTCGAATTACTCTTCCTTTTTCCTTTTTAAATAAAAACTTCTCATACCAAGAATCATGTTCTTCTTCTTCATCATCTTCTTCTTGGTCACCATTCTTCATAGACATTAATGTATAACTTAGATAAATGAGGTAAAATATAGTAAATGCCCATCCGTGCCAGGCTGTAATATAATCACTAGATAAAAGTACTAGCAACATAACTTCAGCACCAATTAAAAACAGTCCATCTCTTAAAATAACTTTTTTTGCTATCTCAACACCTTTAATGCCTGCTACAGTGGCCAAAACCACCCAAATAACAACCATTGGTATAACAATACTATTAAATATTGCCGATCCTGTATCTCCACCAATACTTGCAGCTAAATCTCGTCCTAAATTTGTATGACTTGCAAAAGCTAAAAAGAAAACAGTTGTTAATAACTCTGGCATTGATGAACCAATAGCATTTAATGTTGCTCCTTTTACTCCTTCACTAAAATTACGACCTAAATAATCGGTTGATGCTTCAAAGACATCACATGCTTTGGCTATAACTAATGAGCAAATAACCATAAGTATGATACCTCCATACCAGGTATGGAAAAATAAGTTAATAATATCCATCTTTCGTTTTTAAGTTTATAAATATTTAAGAGTTAATTTGATTCTATAATTTATTCATTTGCAATTTGAACTAAAGCTAGGCGCCCTCCATCTTCTTTTTCTAATAAAAGCTGCAAATTATTTTGTAACTCTACCTGTTCTCCAATAGGAACTGGTTGTTTAGCACTAACATTATATAAATCAGGCAAATTAGTATTCATTAATATCCATTTACCATCATGCTGCCTAAAATAGGCCAATGGTTTTCTATGCTCCTCTACTACTTTTTCGTTAGGAAAAACTAATCGATTTGAGTGCCACTTATAAAGGTGTTGATTATCGTAAACCATTAAACGATGATTATCTGGCAAAAACTTATCGTTTTCTCTTGTCGAATAAAAATTTAAAATAGGTAAAGTATCTGAATAAAATGTTTTACAATAAGGACACCTTGGTGATTTTGTATTATCAAAAACAAACCATTTATGCGAACATTCTTTATTTGAGCATGGCTGTAACAAATCCATTGTTTTAGCTAATGTCTCTTCCCACTCATTTGCCGATGGTCTTAATAACGGATTATGCAATCCATCAATGAATGCTCTATCCATCATTTCTTTAATAAAAGGCCCTAAAATAGTATATGGTAATTCCTCAATATCTGCGTAAGGAAGCTCAGCAGGGTGAACATTTTCAAGAATAGGCTTATTTGAAATATCATTAGGATGTTCGATAAATAATGCCTTTTCTCCCATAGCTAACTCTTCATCCTTTACTGGATTTGCATCATGAATTTTACCTCCTTTTAATGGATGCCTAAATAGCAAATACATGTAGATTAAAACAGAAAGAGCATGTCTGTCTGTTAATATTGATGGAAATTTTCTATCCGGATGATTAAGATCCAACACCTTAGTTTTAATCACCTCAGGTGCAACAAAATCGGGAGTACCCAGAACATCAGGAGGATATTTACCTGGAACAACCAAACCATCAATATCTATAATACAAGCACTTTGAGAAATTGGGTCAATTAATACATTGTTGTATGATAAATCGGAATGAGCTAAACCTCCTGCATGTAACCTTTTAGTAGCCCTGCTCAGCAACAGAGATACTTTAAAATAGCTTAACAAGTCACCTTTTTCCTCTTGAGCTAAAAACCTATTCTGATTTTTTGCCGATGCATACCATTTGCCATTTTTCTCTTTGCCTTTAATCCCAAGAAAATCATCATTTATAGATCCTTTTGTAAAAAAGAAATCCTTACGGTAAGTTGGTACAACAACACCAAAAAATCCTCGATATTCAACAGTATCGTATGGCCAGCAAAATAATTTTTCCCAATAATCACCATTGGGGCCATCAATAATTCTGTCTCTGTAAGTTTCTACAATTGTTAATAACCTATCCTTTGCTTTTGCATCAAACTTTTTATTATCACGATAAAAACCAACTACATAAGATTTATCCGGGCTAAAAAAAACATCTTTCATGGTACCAGAAGCTATACAGGTATCAACCCATTCAATAATGTTTCCTTTATGACTTCTTGTACTTAAAATTTCGCTCATCTTGTCTAAACTAAAATTGAAATTGTTCTATCGTCATACTCACCCGGAATATAAAAATCAAGCCACTCAAACAACTGTTTTTTAAGATCTTCACTATCTAAAAAAGAACTAATTTCTTGATGAAAATTAATCCATTTATTACTATCATTCAAATTGTGTTCAGTACCAAATTTAGGATCAGAAATACCATCGGTCATTAATATAACTGAGTCCACTTTTTGTGGGTAAAGATTTACTGTTATCCTGCTTTTTAGCAAATCATAATTTTTATCTAAAAACAAACTTGGTTCAGACAAAAAACATGTTTGACCAGAAAACTCTCCTCCATCCGGCTGCATTAGTAAGTCACCATTATTTTCATGAATAGCAGCAATAGCACCATCTCCAATGGAAAAACTAATTACTACAGTTCCAAAATCAAAATCTTTAGTAATTGCAAATAATGCAGTAGTAGCAAAATCACTGATTTTTGAGTTTTTCTCATCAGCAATCTTTTTCAAAGCATCATGTGCAACGTTTATTGGATTTAATGTTATTTCTTTAATTAAATCATGTTCCTCTAGTAAGCGACTTCTTCCAAACTCGCCATTATTATTTAAAATTAATTGATCTAATTTTTGCCCGGATTCAGAATTAAAGAATTGGCTTAAACTATCCAAGATTGTTTTACATGCAAGCTCAGATCCTTTTCTACTATACATTGCAGAACCAGCACCGTCTGCCACTACTTGAATTGTCCATCCATTTTCAAATATAGATGAAGAGAAATCATCCTCTCTAAAATCTCCTTTATGAGCATGAGATTTTCCTCTTATCGAAGCAGATATTATTTTTCTCCCAGCTATCTCTTTTACGTTAAAATTAGAATTTTCTTTTTGAAAAGGCTCGTCCTTAGATGGTTCAATATTATTCCATAGTGTACGAGGATCTGGATTAACCAAAAAATGTACTTCTTTTTCAATGCTCTCCCCAGATGAAGAGTCTTTGTATTTAATGTAACCTATATGCTCTCCTGCTGAATTTGGAATACCTTTAAATAAGTTTTTATCAGATCGCCACTCTATACCATCAATTCCTGTAAATTGAATGCTTTCAATATCACTTATACCAAACTCAGCTAAATTCACCTCTTCTTCAAAAGGAATATTCACCTGCCCATTTCTTAGCTGAATTACTTTTTTTTCCTTTTTTACCAATTCTCTAGCCATATCCTTTTCTTTCTGTAACCCATTATCATTTAGGGCAGATAACATTTCTTTTAAATCCTTAAAACTATTTGATAATGAGTTTTGTCGTTCCTGAAGGGTATTTAATTCATTAATTAATATCTTAATAGTATAATCAATCTCTACTTTTTCCTTCTCAATTCTCGACAAGCAATTTAAAATATTTACAGAATCTTCCATCAACCCAATCTTCTATCAATATCAAAGTTTTGGTCTGACTCACCAAAATAACCTGTCTCACCACACCATGCACAAGTCTGTGCTTCATCATTATGGTTAAAGCAAAATATACCTCCACATTTACAAACTGCAACTGCATGTTGGTTGTTACAATAAGGACACGCTGGTACACCTCTTAAGTATTCTGTACTAATATGGTTTTTCTGCTGCCCTTGACTCATCGACACATAGTTTTGATAGTTTATTTTATATGCACCTTCGAGTCTATATACTTTCCTAAAATCCTCGTAGTTAAAAGGATGATGTTCAACTCCTTTTTTAAATTTGATCAGGTATTTCTCATGTGTTTTTTGGCAAGCACCTAATAAAACTGCGTATGTATCATCAAGTTCGCCTATATCAACTGTAGTCTTGCTTAAATCTATATTTGATAAACCTTGGTTTCTATTAATATCTGTATACTTCTCTTCACCTTGAAGACCAGTAGAAACTTGAACACTGGATTTAACGATTGAATCAGTCATCCATTTAAAGTAACTATTAAAGCTTTCTTCTGAACAATCTTCCAGCTTAACAGCCTCATCTGCAAGCTTTGTTAAAATCTCAGATGAAAAACAATCACCTAAAGTAGCTACTAAAGTCTGGCATTTTGACTTATAATTTGATTCCCATTTATTTAAATCTTCCTGGTACTGATCTGTAGGTTGTCCATCAGAGAAAATAAAAACTAAAGGTTTCCAGTCTCCTTTAACAGTTGTTGTTGATCGTTTAACATTTTTGTCAAACTCATTCATCAATAGTTGTAAACCACTTCCTAAAGATGATCCTCCACCAATCATAAAATTCGGAGGATAAAACATAGGAAGTTCTTCGTAATCAGCAATTATTTTTGCTTTTCCTGCGAATGAGATTATTTCGATCCAAACAGTTTCTAAGGCATATGGATTGGTTTTTAAACCCTTAATTAAATATTCCATTCCTTTGGTTACCCAATCAATAGGCTCACCAACCATGGATTCTGATACATCAATTAAGAAAAATACAGGTAGCTTTCTCATAATTCAATAGGTTAAGATTAAATAACAATATTAATTTCATCAGGAGTTGGAGGTAGTTCTAAATTATCAGAAATGCCTGCACTTTTGCTTCCCTGATTTACAACGTCTGATACCCATTTAAAATAAGCCTGAAACGAAGCACTATCCATTGTATCTAACATTGCCACATTACTTGTAAGTTGCCTCAAATACTCCTCTTTGGCTTTAGGCCCTGCACCGCAAGCAATTACATTTCCAAAGGGCATATGTTTTATTTTTGCAGCCATCAACCTGAACTTTTGAAGATCTGACGGTTTACCGTCTGTCATAATAAATAACAAAGGCATCCAATCTCCTTTTTGTTCTTTACTGGTTACAATTACTTCTTTTTCAACCTTTTTAAACAAAAATTCCAATGCTTCTCCTAAATGAGTTGGTCCCGACTCCGGGCATGTTACTTCAGTCAATTGAATATCTGCCAATTCAGTTAATGGAAGAAACTCTTTCACTTCTCTATCAAAAGTTACAACACTAACATGAACAGAATCAATTGCGTGCGGATCTTTACGAAGTGAGGAAATTAGAGATTGAAGACCTACATTCACTGCTTGAATAGGTTCTCCTTTCATTGATCCGGATGTATCTAATAACAGATATACAGGAAGTCTTCTCATAATTATAGAATTATTTATTAACCAATTATTCGAAAACTAAAAAGACAATGCTAATGAGTAAGCATTGTCTTTTTATTAATTAGTTATATGATTTTAAAATTCGGCTAATGGTATTTAAAAATAATTGGTCATCTGTTGCATCACCTATAGCATCAAATTTCCATTCATCATTTCTTTTATAAAGTTTACCCATTATAAGGGCTCTTTTATTCTTATAAGATTCATCAGTAACAACATCAAATTTTAAATGTTCTTTTTGAACCTTATTAGGAGTACCTTCAAACATACTAATTTTAGCAAATGGAATCTGCGAGAAATCAAAATTTTGACCTCTGTTTAGATAAATGTTCAAGAAGAAGAACATCTTATCAATTTCTTTATCCACTTTTGTTAAATCTACAGTAATAACTTCTCTAAAATCATTACCTCCGCCTTTTCCAAGGTCATCTCCACTATGAGTTAACGCATAATCCTGAGTAGTAAGCTTGCCTAAAGGAAAATTTTCTCTTTTTAAGAATCCATTATACTCTGGAGAGTAAACATGATCCTTCCATTCTCCTTTTTCGTTTAAAAGAACACAACTAAGATCAAGATCTACATCCTCCACCTTTTTTGTTGTCCAGAGTAAACCTTTTTTTTCTGTTTCAATTGCTCCCCAACTTACTTCTACACAGAACTTTTCTAGTTTTTCTCCGTTATCTTTTTGTAAGTTAATTTTTTGACCTTTGGTTAAATTGATTGCCATGGTATTAGATTTGAATAAGTGAAAATTATTAATTGTATTTATTTAGAAAGTATGCAATTTCTTCTTTATAACCTTTGCCCATGGCTTCAAATTTCCATTCATCCCCTCTTCTATATATCCTACCAAATTCGATAGATGTTTCTATTGAATAATCCTCATCAAGTTCATACTTCATCAGCTCTTCGTTAGTTGCTTCATCAACAACACGTATGTATGAATTTCTTACTTGCCCAAAGTTTTGTCCTCTTTGGTTAGCATCATGAATTGTAACAACAACTACTATCTCTTTAATTCTTGAATCTACTTTCGATAAGTCAATCTTGATTTCCTCATCGTCTCCACCATCAGAGTTACCTCCTGTTTGGTCATCATCAGCACCTTCTACAGCGCCATCCGGTGAATATTTGTTGTTATAAAACACGAAAAACTCATCTTCAGGAATCTTTCCGTTTTCATTAACCATAAACGCTGACGCATCTAAATCAAATTCAGCCCCTGTGCCTTCATTTGGATCCCAGCCTAAACCTACACTAATGTTTTTTAAACCTTTTGCTAATGAAACTCTTTCTCCTTTTGATAAATTAATTGCCATAGTTAATAATTTAATTGTTAGTTTGAGTAAAATATTCTTTATTAAAACAATCGCCTAATTAAGTAATTTTTTGTCGATAATACAATTTTGTACCGGATACTTACCTTCATTGTATAGATTATAGCTGCTTTTCAGATAATGGATTCTTACAAGATTTTCATCCTATCACTATTAATAATTAAATCCATAGGTTTAATGATGCTTAATTTTTATTATATTGGTTCTCGTATAAAATACATCTACAAATTAATGTTAAATAGATGTCTTTTTGTCCCTATATCAGCTTTGAAAGCTCAAAAGTGAGCTATTCATTTGGTTTTAATATCAACTTATTATATAAAAGTTGTTAAAAGTTGAGTAATTACATAAATTCACTCATATAAATCAAAATCAAATTAAATCTATTGTTATTATGATGACTCAATTATTTTGGATCATACCAGTCGCATCTATTGTGGCCCTGGTGTTTGCATGGCTTTTTTTTAAGAGCATGATGAAAAGTTCCGAAGGAACGGATAAGATGAAAGAGATTGCTCAACATGTTAGAGATGGAGCAATGGCTTATCTTTCCAGACAATACAAAGTTGTAGGAATTGTTTTCATTGTATTATTGGTAATTCTTACCATACTTGCGTATATGGGAGTTCAAAATCCATTTGTCCCTATTGCATTTTTAACAGGAGGTTTTTTCTCAGGTCTTTGTGGTTTCTTAGGAATGAAAACTGCCACATTTGCTTCTGCACGTACTGCTCACGGAGCCTCTGAATCGTTAAATAAAGGATTAAAAGTTGCTTTTAGAAGTGGTGCTGTAATGGGTTTAGTTGTAGTTGGTTTTGGTCTGTTAGATATCTCATTATGGTACTTGTTTTTAACAAAAGTAGTTTACACTGCCGAAAACATGGCTAATGGTTTACCATTCTTAGGATTAGACTTAGTTCATGCAGGTATGGATGAGTCGCAAAAATTAATGGAAGTTACAGCTACTATGTTAACCTTTGGTATGGGTGCTTCTACACAGGCGCTATTTGCACGTGTTGGGGGTGGTATATATACTAAAGCTGCCGATGTTGGTGCTGATCTTGTTGGTAAAGTTGAAGCCGGTATTCCTGAGGATGACCCAAGAAATCCTGCAACAATTGCAGATAACGTAGGTGACAATGTAGGAGATGTTGCTGGTATGGGAGCTGACCTTTATGAATCATATTGCGGATCTATTTTAGCGACTGCTGCATTAGGTGCTGCATTAACTGTTAGTAATGGTGATGATATGTCGGCAAAAGTTATTGCCCCTATGATTGTAGCTGCAATTGGTATTATCCTTTCTATTATTGGTATTTTCATGGTGCGTACTAAAGAAGATGCTTCAGCAAAAAGCCTTTTAAACTCATTACTAATTGGTACTGGAGGCAGTTCTTTATTAATATTAGCCGCAATTGCAGGAATGGCTGCAATGGATTGGATTACATGGGGTATTTTTGGTTCTGTTGTTGCTGGTCTTATCGCTGGTGTTATTATTGGTCAAGCTACGGAATACTATACATCTGATGGTTATAAACCTACACAAGGTATTTCTAAACAAGCACAACAGGGTCCTGCAACTACAATTATTGATGGTGTAGCTGTAGGTATGTATTCTACCTGGATTCCCGTTGTAACCATAGTAGCAGGTATTATTGCTGCTTTTGGATTTGCTGGTGGTTTTAGCAATTTTGCCGAGGGAGTTTACGGAATTGGATTTGCTGCTGTTGGCATGCTTTCAACTTTAGGAATTACATTAGCAACAGATGCTTTTGGTCCTATTGCAGATAATGCTGGAGGTAATGCTGAAATGAGTGAATTGCCTGCTGAAGTAAGAGAAAGAACCGATGCTCTTGATATGCTTGGTAACACAACTGCTGCTACAGGTAAAGGTTTTGCCATTGGTTCTGCTGCTTTAACTGCAATGGCCTTAATGGCAGCTTACATGGAAGAAGTAAAAATATGGTTAAAAAGAGCTTTAGTTGAAGGAGAAACCATCGTTCAAAACTCCGTTCAATTTGTATTAAATTCATCTACAGAGGTAGCAGAAGGTGTTAAAGCAGTTGTTATATCAGAAGCTACGTTAAAAGATTTTTCTACATTCTATGATTTATCACTTTTCAACCCAATGTTATTAGCCGGATTATTTATTGGTGCTATGATGGCATTTGTTTTCTGCGCTATGACAATGAAAGCAGTTGGACGTGCTGCTGGTTCAATGGTGGATGAAGTTCGTCGTCAGTTTAAAGAAATACCAGGAATACTTGAAGGAACTGGTACTCCTGAATATGCTAAATGCGTAGCTATTTCAACCAAAGGAGCTCAACGCGAAATGTTATTGCCATCATTGTTAGCTATCATTGTTCCTATTGTTATTGGAATTGTATTTGGTGTTGCAGGCGTTATTGGGCTATTAATGGGTGGACTTACAACCGGATTTACTCTGGCTATATTTTTAAACAATGCAGGTGGTGCATGGGATAATGCGAAAAAATATATCGAAAAAGGAAACTTTGGTGGTAAAGGCAGTGAGGCGCATAAAGCAGGAGTTGTAGGAGACACTGTAGGAGATCCGTTTAAAGACACTTCTGGTCCTTCGCTAAATATTCTTATTAAATTAATGACAATGGTAAGCGTAGTGATGTCGGGACTCACGGTAGCATTTGCTATTTTTTAATAATTAAATAGGAAAATTTCCTATTATAACACTTTATAAATTAACCCCGATTAAAAATATATAATATCTTAGTCGGGGTTTATTATTTTATTTAATAACAATGAACTTACCTACTTTCTCAGATATTGAAGAAGCTTATGTACGCATAGAGCCACACATTCATTTTACTCCTGTTTTAACAAGCAAGGGAATTAATCGCATTGCAGGTTGTGAGATCTATTTTAAATGCGAGAATTTTCAAAAAGCAGGAGCTTTTAAGTTCAGAGGTGCATGCAATGCTGTATTTTCTTTAAGTGATGAACAAGTTTCTCATGGTGTTGCTACTCACTCTTCTGGCAATCATGCTGCCGCTTTAGCATTAGCAGCAAGATTGCGACAAACACATGCATATATAGTAATGCCCAAAAATTCTCCCGAGATTAAAAAGAAAGCCGTTGGTAGTTATAGTGGTGTAATTACCTTTTGTGAACCTTCTTTACAATCTCGTGAAGAAAAATTGGATATCATATTAGATGAGTCTGGTGCTGTAATGGTTCATCCATATAATCAAAAAGAAATAATTGCTGGTCAAGGAACTTGTGCCCTTGAATTTCTGCAACAACAAAATGAATTGGATACCATTATAACACCTGTAGGAGGTGGTGGACTTTTAAGTGGAACTTCAATAACAGCGAAGTATCTGAATCCAGACATCCAAGTAATTGGTGCAGAACCTAAAGGTGCAGATGATGCTTATCGATCGTTTAAAAATAAACAGCGAATGCCCATGACTAATCCTAATACTATTGCAGATGGGTTATTAACATCATTAGGTACACTCAACTTTGAAATTATCATAAAAAATGTAGATAACATTTTTACTGTTTCTGATAACACCATTATAAGAGCAATGAGAATGATTTGGGAAAGAATGAAAATTATTGTAGAGCCATCTGCAGCTGTTCCATTGGCTGTTATTTTAGAATATAAGGAAGAATTTAAAGACAAAAAAATAGGAGTGATTTTAAGTGGTGGAAACGTCGATTTAAAGAATTTACCTTTTTAAATCGACTTCTACGGGTTATTAAAAAGATCTATTTTCCAATTTACCAATCGCCTTTCTCCATTCTTTTGGGATAACAACGGACGTTTGTGTTGTTGGATCAAATCCAACCATTACTGATAAACAAGTTGCTTTTAAATTTTCCTTATCATCAACCAAATGTTGAATTAGCTGCATACTTTTATTGCCCACTAATGTAATCTTTGTCTTCACCAATAGTGATTCATATAGAAATACAGGTGCCATAAAATCGGTTTTAATTGAAGCTACAATTGCACCAAATTCGTTCCAGTTAATATCACCAAATACAGTATTAAAATACCCTAATCTTCCTAAATCAAAATACTCCTGAAGTGTTGTATTATTAACATGTCCTAATCCATCAATATCGTTAAATCTTATTTGAATAGATTCCTGATGATTAAATTGGATATTCTCTTCTTGCATAAAATTACTCTCTTATAATTTGTACCTGACCATCAACTTCAAGTTTAACAATACTGGATGGTGCTGGATTTTCTGTTTCCGATTGTCTGAAATTTACAATATAATCAACTCCATCTTTAATTTTATCTGATATTTCTCCAAAATGCATAGGAGAAGATTCACCACTAATATTTGCTGAAGTAGAAACAATAGGTTTTTTAAACCTCATACACAATTGCTTAGAAAACTCTTCATTGGTAACACGAATACCAATACTTTTATCTTCGGCTATTAAATTATTGGCTAAATTTTTCGCGTTAGGATAAATGATAGTAATAGGTTTAGTACTTAGGTCAATTAAATCCCAGGCCATATCAGGTACTTCACTTATATATGAATTAAGCTTCGCCACATTATCCAATAATACCAACATACTCTTTGAATCCTCTCGTTGCTTTAGCTTATAAACCTTTCTAACAGCTTCTTCGTTTGTAGCATCACACCCTATTCCCCAAATAGTATCTGTTGGATAAAGAATTAATCCTCCGTTTTGAAGAACCTCAATTGCCTTTTTAATATCATCAATCATACAAAATAGTTATTAATTTGTAGTCATTGGTTATTAGTGCAAAGTTAACCAATGACTAATTTCCAATGACCAATTTACTATTTAAACAGCTACATTATTTTCTCGTAAAGCATCATTTAACGATGTCTTTTTATCTGTAGATTCCTTACGTTGTCCAATAATTAAAGCAGCCGGTACTTGATAATCTCCAGCAGGGAATTTTTTAGTATAACTTCCTGGAATTACAACCGAACGTGGTGGAACATAACCCTTATACTCAACAGGCTCATCACCAGTAACATCAATTATTTTTGTTGAACCAGTTAAAACAACATTTGCTCCTAATACAGCCTCTTTTCCAACTCTGCAACCTTCAACAACAATACAACGAGAACCAATAAATGCATCATCCTCAATAATTACCGGAGCAGCCTGTATTGGTTCTAAAACACCTCCAATACCAACACCTCCACTTAAGTGAACATTTTTACCTATTTGAGCACAACTTCCAACTGTTGCCCATGTATCTACCATTGTTCCTCCATCTACATATGCGCCAATATTAACATATGAAGGCATTAAAACAACACCACTTGAAATATAAGCACCGTAGCGAGCAACAGCATGCGGAACAACCCTGATACCTAACTCGGCATAATTCTTTTTAAGTGCCATTTTATCATGAAATTCCATTGGACCAGCTTCAATGGTTTCCATTTTTTGAATTGGAAAATAAAGGATTACGGCTTTTTTAACCCATTCGTTTACTTTCCAATCATCTCCATTGGGTTCAGCAACTCTTATTTTACCTTTATCCAACATTTCCATTAGTTCGCGGATAACGTCTTGAGTTTCTGCCTTACTTAAAAGATCCCTGTTTTCCCAAGCTTGTTCAACAACTTCTTTGTATTGTTCTAACATGATAGTTCTAATTTATAATTTGCTGCAAAAATATAATGAAAGCAATCTAATTGCAAATCATCAATATTGTTTAAATAATGATTTATAGATTATTCATCTCAAATACTTAACATTTATAAAGGTATAGTTCTTGTAACAAACCACATAGGTTAAAGTTTGGTTAAACCCTTATCGAAATTCGGTTAACCTCCTTTTTGTTCATAATTTTCGCTTGATTTTTAAAATAAAGTTATGCGTTTTCTAATGTTTGCATCGTTTATTTTATACTCGTTATATACTCAAGCTCAAGAATTGTCAGATAATTTGGTATGGGTAAAACTTAGCGTATATGATAAAGTGAACAACAAACCAATTGATGGAGCCCAAGTAATTAGTTATAAAACCATGCTCTCTTATGTTACAGACTCGTTAGGTCAATTTAGAAACACCTTTAATGAATCCGACTCTTTAAAAATATATAGCTTAGGTTACGACGGTCAAACAATTAAAGTGAAGCAATTTAAACAATTGGAAAATGGAATAGAAATATACCTTAACCGTCGCACTTATATGATCCGATCTGTTGACGTACCTGCCAAAAAAGAATTACATTTGCATTTACCAGAAGATATACAATTAGCAAAAAAGAATGATACTCCACCTCCATTAAGAAGTGATGTTTTCTCTAGTAAGCCCCCTATTATTGCAGCTGTAATTAATCCTATTAGCTACGCGTATTATTTTACAAGTAAAAAAGAAAGAAGAAAAAGGAAAGCTATTCAGGCAATAAGAAGATCTAAGGATCATGATATAATCAGAACATTTTTTAATAGAGAAATTATAAAAGAAGTTTCTGGTTATGAGGATGGAGAAAAGCTAAATAAGTTTATCATTTACTGCAACTTAAACATAAGAGTTACTGTAAAGGACAATCCTCTTATCGTAAAACATAAAATACTAAAGTCGAAAGAAAAGTTTGAAAAGAAACTTGAAAAACAAAGTGAAGAACAAAAAATTAAGGAATAATGAAAAAATTACTCATTATAGCTATTACAATTTTAGTAGGGATAGTATCATCCTATTCACAAGAAAAAAACAGTAAAAAGATACATGGTTATTTAAACTTACAACCATCAGACGAAGTAGTACAATTTGGAGCTATAAAAAACCAAAAAACAGGTGAAGTTACATTAACTGATGGAGAAGGTTTCTTCAGTATTAGTGGTTGTATTGGAGATACATTACGTTTTCATAGCCTTGGATTTAAAGATACTACTTGGGTGATTTCAGGGATATGGCATCAGTTAGATGTACCAGTTAAACTAAATGTTGAAACCAATGTATATTCCTTAACAGAGGTTGAAGTAGTCAGATATTACTCCTATGCACATTTTAAACAAGCTTTTAAAGACTTAAGAGTTGCTAAAACAGAAAAAGATTTGGCTAAAGAAATGGTTAACTCTTGGGACGAGGAGTTTAAAGTTGCAGCTGAATGGGGGACAGCTGATGCAAAAGCTGCGCAAGGAACATTTGGGCTTTCTCTTTCATCAGGAGGTAGAGATCCTATTGCTTTACAACGGGAAGAAGTAAAACGCCTTGAAAAAATGGCAGATGATAGTAAGCGTTTTGATTATTTTATGTCTCGTGAAAATATAATGCACCTAACAGGTTATAAAGGTACATGCCTAGATTCGTTTATGGTATTTTTAAACACAGGTTATAACCTCCATTACCAAATGCAGGAATATAACTTAGTCTCTAAAATACTTACAGCCTCAAAAGATTTTAAAGACCAAAAAGAAAACGAAGAGTGGTTTTTACAAGTTGTAGATTAAAACCAAATGCATTTTACAGAATTTACTTTAAAATAAACATTCAAACCATGTTAATAAAAGTGAATCGACATCATTTCTGAGAAACTCAATTCAAAATTCAATTGATCTCTCCAAAATGTTTCGTTATTTTGTGCTGTATTCAAAGAAAATCCAGTATGAGTCAGCAACACGATTCCTTGCCACATCTAGTGTCGAAATTTATTAATAACACCAATCAAAATGTTTTTTTGACAGGGAAGGCAGGAACAGGTAAAACCACATTTCTAAGAAACATTAAAGAACATACTCACAAAAGTGTGATTGTAGCTGCACCTACAGGAATTGCTGCAATAAATGCCGGGGGTGTTACCTTACACTCATTGTTTCAACTTCCGTTTGGTGCATTTATACCTGATAACAATGGATTAAATAATACTACTTTCAATTCTCAAATTAATACTCCCCGTACTTTGTTAAGCAATTTTCAAATGCATAAAACAAAACGTAATATGCTTAAAAAAATGGAGTTACTGATTATTGACGAAGTAAGTATGTTACGTGCTGATTTGCTTGATGCCATTGATGTAATTTTAAGAAGTGTTCGAAGAGAAAGAAATCTTCCGTTTGGTGGAGTTCAAGTATTATTTATTGGAGACTTGTTGCAACTACCTCCCGTTGTAAAAGAAGATGAATGGAGAGTTATTGGTGCATATTACCCAAGTGCTTTCTTTTTTAATGCACAGGTTTTACGTCAATCGCCACCGTTATATGTTGAGCTTGAAAAAATTTACAGACAATCGGATTCTACTTTTATCAATTTACTCAATAACCTTAGAAACAACTTAGTTACTAAGTCAGATGTAAATTTACTCAATCAATATTATCAGCCAAATTACCAACAAAAAAGTGATGAAGGAGTGGTGTTGTTAACAACACATAACAGAATTGCCAATGATAAAAACCTAAAAGCATTAGCAAACAATAAAAAACCTTCGGTATTCTTTAAGGCTGAAGTAATTGGTGATTTTAATGAGCATAATTATCCTACAGAAGATAAGCTAGAGTTTAAAAAAGGAGCTCAGGTGATGTTTACAAAAAACGACTACTCTGGAGAGCAAAGATATTTTAACGGCAAAATTGGTATCATCACCAAATTAAATAAAGAAGAAATTGAAGTAAGCTTCTCCGACGGTTCCGAACCTGCTATGGCAGAACCTTATATTTGGGAAAATAAAAAGTACTCAGTTAATAAAGAAACCAACGAAATTGAAGAAAGTATTGTAGGTACTTTTAAACAATATCCTTTGAAATTAGCCTGGGCAATTACCGTTCATAAAAGTCAGGGATTAACTTTTGATAAAGCTATTATAGATGTGCAAAATGCTTTTGCTCCAGGACAAATCTATGTAGCACTTTCCAGGTTAAGAAGTTTGGATGGTTTAATATTAACATCACCCATTCCAACAGAAGGCTTTCAAGTAGATCCATCGCTTAATTCTTTTAGTAACCTTAAGAAACAACCATCAGAATTAGAGCCTATTTTAAAACAAGCTTCTCAAGACTATTTTAAAAGTTTTGTTATAAATGCTTTTGATTTTTCTGGCTTGATGCAAGACTTAAGTTACCATTCTTCCACTTATACCAAGGATGCTAAAAAATCGGTAAAGCAGCAATATAAATCTAAAGCATTAGAATGGGTAAAAGATACCGATCCATTGCATTCAGTAGCCGATTCTTTCCGAGGAGAAGTAAATCGAATTGTTAGTTCTGGTCGCCCAAACTATTTACCTCACTTACTGGAAAGAATAAATAAAGCTACTGCATATTTTGAGCCTTTAATTAAGAATATACACGATAATATCAGGAATCTTTGCAATGAACTAAAAGGAGTTAAAGGAGCTAAAGCATATCACACTGAGTTAATTGATTTGTCAAACCTTTATTATGGCCAGCTACAATTGATATACAAAGCTCAAACACTTATAAAAACTGCTTTAGAAGGAACAGAGTTCGATAAAAGAACTATTAAAACACCTGATTTTGCTGAATCAAGAGAGAATCTAGCCCCAAGTAAAACCAAGAAAGATCCATTAGTTAAGAAGGAAAAAGTAGATACAAAATTGGTTTCTTATGAAATGTTTAAAAATGGCAAAAACATTAAAACAATAGCTAAAGAACGCTCATTAACCGAAGGAACTATTGAGGGACACTTAGCTCATTATGTACAACTTGGAGAATTAGATGTGTTTGAATTAATTGGACAAGGTAAACTGGCTATAATTGAGAAAACTATTCATAAACTGGATACCTTTGCCTTAACACCACTTAAAAAAGAATTAGGTAATGATTATTCTTATGGAGAATTGAGGTTGGCTGTTGCCTACATGATTTCACAGAAAGAATAGTGTATTAGTAGAATAATTGTAATAAAAAAGGCCATCATTGATTGACGGCCTTTAAAAACATTATTTATTCATTTTATTTTTTTGCTACACGGAAGGTTATTTCCTTACTGTTTTTGTTTCCTAAATTATCATTGGCATCAATGGTAACATTATATACTTTCTCTTTCTTAAACATTTGAACATCAGCAGGAGATCCTGAAATTGCATAATTCTTCTTAGTTCCTCCATCTATTGAATACCAAATAGAATTGGTACCACAATGAACATCTGTTGCTCCTATATACATTTTTACAAAAGGAGGATAGACATTAATTTCTTTTCCATCTTCAACTACTTTCCTAATAGGTTTAATTGAAAAATTAACATATATCTCTGGCCCTACATTATCAACAACTACTTCGCTCTCTTTTTCTTGCTCCTTGTTATTTACATTATCTGTTGATGTAAATGTTATTTTATGCAAACCGTCTTCTTCAATATTGAATTTAGTTCCGGTCACAGTTGCTCCATTATCTACTTTATATTCAGTTTTCTGAACACCAGATGCATTATCCTCATTAAGAAGAATAATATCAGTTTTACTATTTATAAACATAGTGTCTCTATTAAAGAGCTGTGGCCCTTTAAAGTCAATTCCAGTAATTGGTTCTTCATTATCCACATTCACAACAAGTGTACCTATACTTGATTTGTTAGCAACCATATCAAACGAGCGATAATATATAGCTTGAGGCCCTTGTTCGTTAATAAAACTAAATGGTTCATTATACTTGCTATCCAAAGCTTTGTTATTTATACTATATATTATTTTACTAATGCCAAGTTGATCATCCTCTCCTGTTAACTTACATCTACTTCGAGCTGAAACGTATAAATAATTACCTGCATATTGATCTCCCTCCACTAAAGCAGAAGCTGTTGGAGCTACTTTATCTACAATAAAAGCAAATATTTTTATATCATTATTTGCACTATTGTCTTTATCGGTAATGTTCCCAACATTATCTTCAACCCAAAATTTAAAATCATGGTTTCCATTAGCAATTAAGCTTAAAGGAATTTTTGAAGTATATTTTCTTGGAGTTTTATCATCTATCTGATATTTAATGTGTTTAATTCCTGACACCTCATCTTTAGCAAATATTTCAATAAAGGATCTTCCTGAGGCAACATTGCCAGATACTTCACCATCGAGCTTCCAATTTGCTATTGGAGGTGTTTTATCAACAGTAAATATTTCAGTACTGATATCTTCTACATTACCTACATTATCTACACTATAGTAACTTAATTTGTATTCCTTTTCTTCATTAAAACTTAAGCTGTCTTTGAATTCCTGGTATGGCTGCTCATCAATACTATAATATATTTTATCTGTTCCTGAAGTGGCATCTTTAGAAGTTAGAAAAACCTTTAATGCTTTACCATAATACCTCGTTTTATCAATATAACTTGTAGGGGCATTATAGTACTTACTATCAGTTGTAGGAGCAATTCCATCAGCATAAACCTCAAAAACAACATCTTCAATTGGATATATAAGTTGCTTTGTTTCCGGATCAACTTTTGAAGGAGTTCGTACAGTATTTCTTCCTTCTGTATCAAAGTAAAAAGGATTAGAATATTCTGCCGATTGTTCACTTTCCAGTTTATTGGCAGAACTTTTATCATTAGGATCTGTTCCTAAAAACAAATACATAGGTTGTTTCTTGTTAACATACAACTTCCCATCAGAATCTTTAAACATTTTTTGAGGATGCTGAAGTTGTTGTTGAGCTATTAATAAGAATAAAGGAGAGGTTAAGAGTATTACAGTGTAGATTATTCTTTTCATACGTGAGATAATTAATTGATTTAATAAGCTTACGTCGATTTTATTTATTAAGTTGTTTTTTAAGGATGAATAAGATTATAATTTTTATCAATATTTTCTTTGCTTCCACTAAACAACTACAAACACCCCAAAAGGTTGATTTTTAATTTTTTGACCTTTTATTTATTTAGTTAAAATCCAAGTTTATTAATATTTATTTATTTTATCCATTTTACAAACATCCACCTCATATACATTTCGTATTTATGAATAATATGGATTAATCATACCTTCATATTTTTCCTATATTTACACATTATTCATTCAACAAGTGACCAAAGCAAAGCAAAACATACCTACATACGGACTTAAATCATTTAGTCATCCACAATACGCTACGCGTCAATTCCATGTAGAACTATTTGATGCCAATAGACATTTTCAGGTAAGTTACCCTCACAGACACGATTTTTTCGAAGTTTTATTCCTCACAAAGGGTTCTGGCTTTCATGTAATTGATAGTTCTGAGTATAAAATTGAGCCACCATGCGTTTTCTATATGTCTCCTGGTCAAGCACATAAATTAGAATTAAGTAACGACATAGAAGGTTATATCTTCATTTTTGCTGCTGAATTTTATTTATTTGACAAAAGCAACCAAAATCGTTTACTAGAGTTTCCTTTCTTTTTTACAATTCAACAAGATAATCCGCCACTGCAATTGATTGATGATAAACAATGCAAATTTCTACAAGTTTTATTTGAGGAAGGAATTAAGGAACTTAATAAAAAAGAAGAGATTAACACTGAATTACTACGATCAATTCTTGATACAATATTAAATTATACTTCAACCCTATATCCCAAAGAAGAAATTTTAACCATTGGAAAAGGGCATATTTTAGTAAAGCGATTTTTACAACTTGTTGAAAAAAACTTCAAAGACAACTTACCCATTAAAATTTATGCTGACCTTTTGGCCGTAACACCAAATCATTTAATCCAAACAGTTAAATTACTCACTGGCAACACACCCAATGAGATAGTTAAATCTAAAATTTTATTAGAAGCTAAAAGATTACTAATCCATACCAATCTTGGAATTGCAGAGATTTCTGACCAACTTAATTTCTCTGATCAATCATACTTCACTAAATTTTTTAAAAAAGTAACTAATAAAACGCCTTTAAAATATAGATTAGAATACATTATATAACTGAATTGCGTTTTTTCCGTATACATTTTATCACTAAGGTACTTTAATGCTCAGTGATGTGTATTTGAATAATGTAATACACATAATGATTTGAAGAAAAACGGATGAGAGACTACTTACATATTAATGTACTAAGTATTATTCTCGCTATTATAATATTTTTGTCAAGTAATGCTTACGGACAAAATGATATTGATAGCCTCAAAAAAATTTTACCTACTCTTGAGGGAATTAAAAAGATAAACACCTTAAATAAACTGGCTAACCATTACTTAAATAATGATAGCAAGAAATCTATTTCTTATGCCACTCAAGCTTTAAACCTATCTCAAAAACTTAAATATAAAAACGGTACATATAAATCATACAATACTTTAGGTAATAACTACTTGAACGTTTCTGATTACGAAGAATCATTAAAAAACTACCAATTAGCATTGGAGTATATAACCAAAAATAACACCTCCAAAAATCCTTATAGTATCATTTACAACAACATGGGTAATATTAATATCCACCTCGAAAAATATGAGAAAGGCAAATATTATTTCAACAAGGGATTAGAATTATTAAAAGATACATCGGATATTAAACTACATGCTATTCTACTAATGAATAAAGGAGTAACTTTTAATGAACGGGAAGAATATGATTCTGCATTTGTATATTATAATAAAGCCAAAGAAATATATTCAAAGGCAACAAAACACGATAAAAACTTTGCTGTTTTAATTGATGTTAACATCGCTAATTCATTAAATTTAATGAATAAAATTAATGTAGCTTACAATAATTTATCAAAAGTTGAAGACAAATTAAATTACTCTTACGATAAATTCGCCAGGCTTTCAGTTTATCTTGCACTTGGAAGTATCAATATTAACCTAAAAAAATACAACGAGGCTGAAAATGCATTAAACAAAGTAATTGTTTTAGCGGATTCGTTAGGCGAAAAATATAAAGAAATGAATGCAAGACTATTTCTTGCTTTAGCTTATGAGGAATCTGACCGTCTTCAAAAAGCTATTGATGAATTATACAATTGCCTAGATTTAAAGGATTCCATTTTAACCGAAAGCAGTAATAGACAGATTCTCGAATTAGAAACAAAGTATAACACTGAAAAAAAACTAAAAGAAATTGAGCTTTTAAAACGAGATAAAACCATTCAAGATCTTGAGCTTAAAAAACTTCGTCAAAGAAACTACTTCTTGGGAGGATTAGCCATAGTAACTTTACTTTTATTTTTAGCGATCTTTAATTCAAATAGATATAAAAACAAAACAAACAATACTCTACGTCAAATTAATGCTGAATTAGAAGAATCTAAAATAGGATTGATAGAACTTAATAACCTAAAAGATAATCTTATTAGATTGATAGGACATGATTTAAAAAGTCCACTTAATGCAATCACTGGTTTTTCAGAACTACTTTACAATAATAGGGAAACGAATACATCTCCCAAGAACAAGGAAGCAGTTAATGTTATCTACAAAACATCAATATCAGTTAACCAGCTATTGGATAATATTTTAATCTGGTCCAAACTTCAAAGAAAAGACTATTTAGTACAAAAAGAGAATTTTAATTGTTTAGAATTAAGTAAGGAAGCTATATCGCCTTATTTAGGTGTTGCAAAAATTAAAAATATTGAGATACAACTTAATGTACAAAAAGAAGCTTTTGCATTTGGAGATAAAATGTCATTTTCCATCATTTTAGGTAACTTAATCTGCAACGCTATAAAATTTACTAAAGAAAATGGCATTGTTAATATTTCATCTAAACATTTAAATAATTGTATTCAAATATCTGTTAACGATAATGGAATAGGTATTCCTGATAAAATAAAAGAAAAACTATTTAAATCTAATTTCATTCATTCGACCAAAGGAACAAAAAATGAAGGGGGAACTGGTTTTGGATTAAAACTTTGTAAACAGTTTATCGAACTCAATAATGGTAAGATTGAAGTAGAAAGCCAAGAAAATATTGGTAGTACATTTTTTATATATTTTCCTTTGAATTAAAAATTAAAGTTGACCAATAGTATTTTCTGAATCTCCTTCTTATCCAGATTATAACGTTTATTGCCATAAGATAATTCTACAATCCATATAAAGTACCAAAATTCTTTGCTTTTTTACGAGATATTACCACATTAATTTATTTGCTTTGTATCACTAACTTGCATAAGTTTACATTATATTGCAATATAGTATAATTAAAGTGTAAAACTAAAACATCAATAAAAATGGCAAATTATTTCAATACCTTACCATTACGTGAGCAGTTAAACCAATTAGGAGTATGTGAATTCATGGATATTTCTGAATTCGCCGATGGAGTTGAAAAGCTAAAAGGTAAAAAAATTGTTATCGTAGGTTGTGGAGCTCAAGGATTAAACCAAGGATTAAACATGAGAGATTCTGGTTTAGATGTATCTTATACGTTACGTGAAGCCGCCATTAAGGAGCAACGTCAATCTTGGAAAAATGCCACTGAAAATAATTTTGCTGTGGGCACTTATCAAGAAATGATTCCAACTGCTGATATGGTTGTAAATCTTACTCCTGACAAACAGCACACAAATGTGGTAAGTGAGGTTATGCCATTAATGAAACAAGGAGCAACTTTATCTTATTCTCACGGATTTAATATTGTTGAAGAGGGAATGCAAATCCGCAAAGACATTACCGTGGTAATGGTAGCTCCTAAATCTCCAGGTTCTGAAGTTCGAGAAGAATATAAAAGAGGTTTTGGAGTACCAACACTTATTGCTGTTCACCCTGAAAATGATCCTAATGGAGATGGATTGGAAATAGCCAAAGCATATGCTGCTGCAACAGGAGGGCATAGAGCAGGTGTATTACGCTCTTCATTTGTAGCTGAGGTTAAGTCTGATTTAATGGGTGAACAAACTATTCTTTGTGGTTTACTGCAGACAGGTTCTATTCTTTCATTCAACAAAATGGTTGAAAAAGGAATTGATAAAGGATATGCTTCTAAATTAATTCAATATGGATGGGAAGTAATTACCGAGGCTCTTAAAATTGGAGGTATTACCAATATGATGGATCGTTTATCTAATCCTGCTAAAATTGAAGCCTTTAAAATTGCAGAAGAACTCAAAACTATTATGCGTCCATTATTTCAAAAACATATGGACGACATCATGAGTGGAGTTTTCTCATCAACTATGATGGAAGATTGGGCTAATGGTGATAAAAACCTATTAGGTTGGAGAGCAGAAACTGGTGAAACTGACTTCGAAAAGACTCCAGCAGCAGATATGGAAATCAGCGAGCAAGAATATTTCGATAATGGCTTATTATTAGTTGCTTTTGTTAAGTCAGGAGTTGAACTAGCTTTTGAAACAATGACTGAAGCAGGTATTAAAGAAGAAAGTGCTTACTACGAATCGTTGCACGAAACTCCTTTAATTGCTAATACAATAGCTCGTAAAAAGTTATTTGAAATGAACAGAGTTATTTCTGACACAGCGGAGTATGGATGTTACTTGTTCGATCATGCATGTAAACCTCTTTTAACTGACTTCATGACTAAAGTAGATACTAATATTATTGGTAAAAACTATAACGAAGGAATAGATGCGGGTGTTAACAATATGGAATTAGTTGAGGTTAATGAAGCAATTCGTTTTCATGATGTTGAAATTATTGGTGCAGAATTGAGGGAAGCAATGACTGCAATGAAGTCGATAATATAAAATATGAATCATTAAAAGCTCATTCATTTTTGGGTGAGCTTTTATTTCAATAATAAATATGGTAATTGTATGATTTTTTCCTCCTATTGAATTTTGAATAAAAATCAAGATTATAGGTTTCGAATAAATCACTACAATATTCAAATGATAATTATCACACTTTGTACTTAACGATTTGCGTTTATTTCAAGCAATGTATATTAATACATAAATGGAGATGTTTTTGTTATAATATGCAAAAACATATGCTTATTTACTGATATTTTGAAAGATATACCGAAAAAATATACATGATTTTTTTTAGGTTTTTTTTTGAGGTTTAAAAAAAAGCTCTACATTTGTAATCGTTGAATACAACAAAGCAAAACGAAATGAACTCAAATTTTTCACTCATTCTCATTAACTTAATTCTCTTGGTCATTATCAAGTAGAAGTGAGAATGGTATGTGAAAATTTATAATATAAAAATATTTTCAAGTGACCTTTCTCACAATCGTGTAGAAAGGTTTTTTTTTGTCCGAAACTGAAGACTTTAACATAAAATGAAAAATAAATTAAGAAGTGCAACAACAACTGAAGGCCGAAGAATGGCAGGTGCACGAAGCTTATGGAGAGCAAACGGAGTTAAAGAAGAGCAATTTGGCAAACCAATGATTGCTATTGTTAATTCGTTTACTCAATTCGTACCTGGACATGTTCATCTTCATGAAATTGGCCAGGAAGTAAAGAAGCAAATTGAGGCTCAAGGTTGTTTTGCTGCGGAGTTTAATACTATTGCAGTTGATGACGGTATTGCAATGGGACATGATGGGATGTTATACTCCTTACCTTCTCGTGATGTTATTGCTGATAGTGTAGAATATATGTGCAATGCCCATCAAGTAGACGCCATGGTATGCATTAGTAACTGCGACAAAATAACTCCAGGGATGTTAATGGCAGCCATGCGACTAAATATTCCTGCGGTATTTGTTTCTGGTGGACCAATGGAGGCTGGTAAAGTAAATGGAAAATCTCTTGATTTGGTTGATGCCATGGTTATGGCTGCTGATGATAATGTTTCTGATGAGGATGTATCAGCTGTTGAAGCAAATGCATGCCCCACTTGTGGATCTTGTTCCGGTATGTTTACTGCTAACTCAATGAATTGTTTAAATGAAGCCATTGGATTAGCCTTACCTGGTAATGGAACTGTTGTAGCAACCCATGCAAATAGGAAACAATTATTTGAAAAAGCAGCCAAATTAATAGTTGAAAACACTTATAAATATTACAGAGACGGCGATGATACAGTATTGCCTCAATCAATAGCTTCTTTCAATGCTTTTAAAAATGCTATGACTTTAGATGTAGCAATGGGAGGTTCTACTAACACTGTATTACACATTTTAGCTATAGCTCATGAAGCCGGAGTAAACTTTACAATGGATAATATAGATAAAATCTCAAGATACACGCCAGTATTATCAAAAGTTGCTCCAAACTCAAGTTATCATATTGAGGATGTAAACCGTGCAGGTGGTATTATAGGCATTATGGCTGAACTAGATAGAGCAGGTTTATTAGATAGTGCTGTTAAAAGAGCTGATGGTTTAACTTTAAAAGAAGCTATTGCTAAATACGATGTAGTTTCTCCTACTGCTTCTGAAGAAGCAAAAGAAATTTATAGTAGTGCTCCTGCTGGTATCAAAAACCTTGTCATGGGTTCTCAAAAAACTCATTATGCCGAACTAGATTTAGATAGAAAAGAAGGTTGTATTCGTTCTGCAGAATATGCTTACAACAAAGATGGTGGTTTAGCTGTTCTTAAAGGCAATATTGCTCTTGATGGATGTGTTGTAAAAACAGCTGGTGTTGACGAATCAATTTTTAAGTTTAAAGGAAAAGCAAGAGTTTATCAATCACAAGATGCTGCCTGTGAGGGAATTCTTTCTGGCGAAGTAGTTGCTGACGAAGTAGTAGTTATTATATACGAAGGTCCTAAAGGAGGCCCTGGCATGCAAGAAATGCTTTATCCAACTTCTTATATCAAATCTCGTCATTTAGGTGAAAAATGTGCACTCATCACAGATGGTAGATTCTCTGGAGGTACTTCTGGTTTATCTATTGGTCATATTTCACCGGAAGCTGCAGCTGGCGGTACTATTGGTTTAGTAAAAACAGGTGACGAAATTGAAATTAATATACCAGAACGTTCAATAAATGTATTAATTTCAGAAGAAGAATTAACAGAAAGAAGAAATGCAGAAGAAGAAAAAGGGAAAGATGCTTTTAAACCAGAGCCAAGGCAACGTAAAGTTTCCACGGCACTTAAAGCATATGCTAGTTTAGTAAGTTCTGCTGATAAAGGAGCTGTGAGACTGCTTTAACAAACAGTATTTTTTTTGCATAATTCATTATATTTAAGACTATTATCAAATTACAATAATATGGAACCACAAAGCCAATTACTCATGGAAAAGAACAAAAAAGGGAAAGAGAGAATTTCTGGTTCAGAAGCATTGCTTCGATCGTTATTATGTGAGGGTGTGGATTTAATTTTTGGTTATCCCGGAGGTGCTATTATGCCGGTTTATGATGCACTATATGATTACCAAGATAAGTTTCATCATGTACTCACTCGCCATGAACAAGGAGCTGTTCATGCTGCGCAAGGATACGCTAGAGTAACAGGCGAGGTGGGTGTCTGTTTTGCAACATCAGGACCTGGAGCAACAAATACAGTTACTGGAATTGCAGATGCTATGATAGATTCAACTCCATTAGTAGTTATAACTGGTCAAGTTGCATCTCCACTTCTTGGCACAGATGCTTTTCAGGAAATAGATGTAGTAGGTATTACTCAACCTATTACTAAGTGGAATTTTTTAGTAAAATCTGCTGAGGAAATTCCCGAAGCCATTGCTAATGCTTTTTATATTGCTTCGACAGGACGTCCGGGACCAGTTGTAATAGATATTGCAAAAGATGCACAATTTGGCGAAGTAGATTTTGAATACAAAAAAGTAAATCATATTAGAAGTTATACACCAGTTCCTGTAACAAAACCAGAATCAATTCATGATGCTGCAGAAATTATTAATGCTGCAAAAAAGCCATTAGCATTAATTGGGCAAGGTGTAATATTAGGTCACGCCGAAGAAGAGCTTAAAGCATTTTTAGATAAAACAGGTATTCCAGCGGCATGGACATTATTAGGTCTTTCTGCAATGCCAACTGACTATAAACTTAATGTTGGAATGCTTGGAATGCATGGAAATTATGGACCTAATGTTAAAACCAACGAATGCGATGTATTAATTGCAATAGGTATGAGGTTTGACGATAGGGTTACAGGTGATGTTAGTTCTTATGCAAAACAAGCTAAAATTATTCATTTAGAAATAGATCCAGCAGAAGTAAATAAAATAATTAAAGCTGATGTTGCAGTTCTAGGTAGTGTTAAAGATACTTTACCATCTTTAACCCAAGAGGTAAATGGCAATTCATATCCTGAATGGTTATCTGAATTTAGTGCTTGTGATAAAATTGAAGATAACAAAGTTATTACCAACGAAGTGTTCCCTACAAAAGAAGGGTTGACTATGGGAGAAGTTGTTCATAAAGTCTCTAAAGCTTTTAATGATGATGCTATAGTTGTTAGTGATGTAGGTCAGCATCAAATGATGGCATGCAGATATTCTAACTTCAAACAATCAAGGAGTAATGTTACATCTGGTGGATTAGGAACCATGGGATTTGGTCTACCAGCAGCTTTAGGTGCAAAACTAGGAGCTCCCGAGCGTGATGTATGTGTATTTATTGGTGACGGTGGATTCCAAATGACTGTACAGGAACTTGGAACTATTTTTCAAACCAAAGCGGCTGTTAAAATTATCATACTAAATAATAACTTCTTAGGAATGGTTCGCCAATGGCAGGAATTATTTTTCGATAGTAGATATGCTTCAACAGAACTTGTAAATCCTGATTTTCAAACTATTGCAAAAGGATATGGAATTGAATGTGAATTGGTAGTATCCAGAGATACTCTTGATGATGCAGTTCAACGTATGGTTAATCATGATGGACCTTATTTAATGGAAGTTAAAGTTGAAAAAGAAGGTAATGTATTTCCAATGGTTCCTTCAGGATCATCAGTATCAGATATCCGTTTAGAATAATAAAAAGTTATTGTAAAAAAGTAAATGTCATGCAACAAGAATTCACATTAACCATATTTTCTGAGAACCATGTTGGTTTACTCAATCAGATAACAACTGCTTTTACTCGTAGAAGTATTAACATTGAAAGTTTAAACACTTCGGAATCTGCGCTTGAAGGCATACATAAATTTACCATTGTTGTTTATTCTACAAGAGAGCAAATAGATAAACTCGTTGGACAGTTAGAAAAAAAGATTGATGTACTTAAAGTTTTTGTATTTACAACTGATGAAATCATCCATCAGGAGTTAGCTCTTTACAAAGTTCCAACAGAAGCTATACTATCGGGCAATGAAATTGAACAAATTGTACGTCAGTATGGTGCCAGAATAATGGAAGTAACTCCAGAGTATACTGTAATTGAAAAAGCAGGACACAAGGCAGAAACGCAAGAACTATTTGTTAAGCTGGATAAATATGGCGTACTTCAGTTTGTTCGCTCTGGTAGAATAGCTATTACAAAACTTCGTACAGAGCTTTTGGAAAAATATCTGAAAAAATTGAGAACCGAAGCAAAAATAAAAGGAGTAGAATCTTTTTAAACTCAATCAATAAAATAATTCAACAAATACATTGGATAGAGGTCCCCCCGGCTTCTTCCAGTTAAACATTTTTACATTATGGACAATAAAGTTTATATTTTTGACACCACGTTGAGGGACGGAGAGCAAGTTCCAGGTTGCCAGTTAAATACTATTGAAAAAATAGAAGTAGCTAAGCAACTCGAAAAACTCGGTGTTGATATAATAGAGGCCGGGTTCCCCATCTCAAGTCCAGGAGATTTTAATTCGGTCGTCGAAATTTCTAAAGCTGTTTCCAATCCTACAATCTGCGCATTAACGCGTGCTGTAAAAAAAGATATTGAAGTAGCTGCAGATGCACTCAAATTTGCTAAAAAAGGGCGAATACATACAGGTATTGGTACATCACCTTATCATATTTACCAAAAATTAAACTCTAATCCTGATGAAATCATCGAGCGCGGTGCTGCAGCTGTAAAATATGCACGTCAGTTTGTAGATGATGTGGAATTTTATGCTGAGGATGCAGGACGAAGTGATAATGAATATTTGGCAAGAGTAATTGAAGCAATGATTGCAGCAGGGGCTACCGTTGTAAATATTCCTGATACAACCGGATATTGCCTTCCAGGTGAGTATGGTGAAAAAATTGCTTACTTAGTAAACAATGTTCCAAATATTGATAAAGCTATTATTTCTACTCACTGTCATAACGATTTAGGTATGGCAACAGCTAACACCTTATCTGGTGTTATAAATGGAGCTCGTCAGGTTGAGGTTACTTTAAACGGTTTAGGAGAACGTGCTGGAAATACAGCTCTTGAAGAGGTTGTAATGGCTATTCAAAGTCATAAAGATCTTGATTTTAAGACTGACATTGATGCTAAGCAAATCATTAAAACAAGTAAGTTAGTTTCTACTTTAATGCGTATGCCGGTTCAGGCTAACAAAGCAATTGTAGGACGTAATGCTTTTGCACACTCATCAGGTATCCATCAGGATGGAGTATTAAAGAGCAGAGAAACTTATGAAATTATAGACCCAGCTGATGTAGGTGTTAAAGAATCAAGTATTGTATTAACAGCTCGTAGTGGTCGTGCTGCATTAAAGCATCGTTTAGATGTACTAGGATATAAATTAGAAAAAGAAAAGCTTGATCATGTTTATAAAAACTTCCTGGTTTTAGCTGATTCTAAAAAGGATATCAGCGACGAAGACTTGGAAGTATTAGTTGGACATGAAAAGAAAGAAGAAAGAGTTCTTAAGCTAGATAAATTCCAGGTAATTTGTGGTAAGTCATGCATTCCATCTGCAACTGTTACACTTAACTACAATGGCAAAATCATGACAAAGAATGCTATTGGTGATGGACCAATAGATGCTGCTTATACTGCTATTAAACAGATGCTTGATATTGATGTAGTACTTGAGGAATATCTTGTTCAAGCAGTTACCAGAGGATCTGACGAAATTGGGAAAGTACATGTTCAAGTTTCAAGAGATGGAAGAACAGTACATGGTTTTGGTGCTAATGTTGATATCCTAACAGCTTCAGTTTGGGCTTATTTAGATGCGGTATCAAAGGTTTTATAAAATAGTATCAAGTATCAAGATTATTTCCTACATAATGTAAATCAGTCTTGTATCTTGATGCTTGAATATTGTATCTTAAAAGATTAATAACATATAAATAATAGAAAATTGGCAGGGAAAACGCTTTTTGACAAGATTTGGGATATGCACGAGGTGAAGACCATCAAGGATGGGCCTTCAGTATTGTATATCGACCGTCACTTAGTACATGAAGTGACCAGTCCACAGGCATTTGCAGGTTTAAAAGCTCGTGGAATTAAAGTATTCAGACCGCAAAATACATTTGCAACTCCTGATCATAACATTCCAACTATCAACCAACACCTTCCAATCGCAGATGAAGTATCTCGTTTTCAAGTAGATACTTTAACTAAAAACTGCGAAGAGAATGATGTAACTCTTTTTGGATTAGGTCATCCTAAAAATGGTGTTGTTCACGTTGTTGGACCTGAAAATGGAATTACACAACCAGGAATGACAATTGTTTGTGGAGATAGCCATACATCTACTCATGGAGCTTTTGGTAGCATTGCATTTGGTATTGGTACTTCTGAGGTAGAAATGGTTCTTTCTACACAATGTATTATGCAACCGCGTCCGAAAACCATGAAAATTAATATTGATGGTGAACTTGGTAAAGGTGTAACAGCAAAAGACCTTGTATTGTATGTTATTTCTAAGTTAACCACTGGTGGTGGAACAGGATACTTTGTTGAGTTTGCTGGTTCTGCAATTCGTAGTTTAACAATGGAAGGTCGTATGACAGTTTGTAATATGAGTATCGAGATGGGTGCTCGTGGTGGATTGATTGCTCCTGATAAAAAAACTATTGAGTATGTAAAAGGTCGTGAGTACGCACCTAAAGGAGAAGACTGGGATAAAGCTGTTGCCAAATGGAATGAACTTTATACTGATGAAGATGCAGTATTCGATAAAGAATATAATTTTGATGCTGCTGATATAGAGCCTATGATTACATATGGTACTAATCCAGGTATGGGAGTTGGTATTACTCAAAATATTCCAACTTTAGATACTGTAGATGAGGCTTCTCAAAAGACCTATTTAAAATCTCTTGAGTACATGGGATATGCACCAGGAGAAGCTATGATTGGTAAAAAAGTAGATTGGATTTTTGTTGGTAGTTGTACTAACGGACGAATTGAAGATTTAAGAGTATTTGCTAACGCTGTAAAAGGAAAGAAAAAAGCAGAAGGTGTAACAGCTTGGATTGTTCCTGGCTCACATCAGGTAGAAGATCAGGCGATAGCTGAAGGATTAAAAGACATTCTTGAAGAAGCTGGTTTTGAGTTACGTCAACCTGGATGTTCTGCTTGTTTAGCAATGAATGATGATAAAGTGCCGGCAGGTAAGTATTCTGTTGCAACAAGTAACCGTAATTTCGAAGGTCGTCAGGGGCCAGGTTCAAGAACATTATTAGCAAGTCCGTTGACAGCAGCAGCTTGTGCTATATCTGGGATAATAACAGATCCACGTACTTTATAAATTTAAAAAACAAGAAAATGCCAATAGATAAATTTGTTACATTAGAGTCGACTTATGTACCGCTTCCTATTGAAAACGTGGATACAGATCAAATTATTCCGGCTCGATTTTTAAAAGCAACTACAAAAGAAGGTTTTGGCGATAACCTATTTGCCGACTGGAGATATAATAAAGATGGTTCTCCAAAAGCTGATTTCGTTTTAAATAATCCTACTTATTCAGGTTCAGTATTAGTTGCAGGAAAAAACTTTGGTTCAGGATCTAGTCGTGAGCATGCAGCTTGGGCTGTTCATGGATATGGATTTAAAGTTGTTGTTTCCAGTTTCTTCGCAGATATCTTTAAGAATAACTCATTAAATAATGGTGTATTGCCGGTAGTTATTTCTGAAGGATTCCTGGCCGACCTATTCGCTGCTGGTGCAGATAATAAGGTAGTTGTTAATCTCGAAGAGCAAACTATTACAAATACTGCTTCTGGAAAAAGTGAATCATTTGAAATTAATGGATACAAAAAGAACTGTCTGTTAAATGGATATGATGATATCGATTATCTTATCAGCGTAAAAGACGAGATAGAAGCTTACGAGCAAAATATAGCTTAGCTTATAATACACTATGGCATAAATCAATATTGGTTTATGCCATTTCTTTAACATATAACTGGAAACATTAGTTTACTGTTTTATTCTAATTCAGTAAATAACACAATTTACCAATCATTTAACATGATTGTATAAGTTTTGCACCTGAATATAACATCTTGATACAATAAAATCATGAAGATTGAAGTAATGGACACGACGCTCAGGGACGGGGAACAAACAACTGGAGTGTCGTTTAACGAGGGAGAAAAACTGGCTATGGCCAGATTATTAATTGAAGAACTCAAAGTCGATCGTATAGAGGTAGCCTCTGCTCGTGTATCCGAAGGAGAATTTGCTGCTGTTAAACGAATTACTGAATGGGCTAAAAAACACAATTGCCTCGATCAAATAGAAGTATTAGGATTTGTTGATGGCGACACTTCGCTAAGATGGATTCAAGATGCAGGTGGAAAAGTAATTAACCTCCTTACAAAGGGATCATTAAAACATGTTAAAGGACAATTAAGGAAAACTCCAGAAGAACACATGAGTGATGTAGCCAACTTGGTTAAAATTGCTGATGAAATGGGTATCACTGTTAACATTTATCTTGAAGACTGGAGTAACGGAATGTTGACTTCGCCAGACTACGTTTATTATGTTATTGGTGAAATAAAGAAGATGAACGTAAAAAGAATCATGTTACCTGATACACTTGGTGTATTAAATCCAGATCAGACACTTGATTTTTGTTCAGATATGATAAATCGTTTTCCAAACACACATTTCGATTTTCATGCTCATAACGATTACGATATGGCCGTTGCTAATGTGTTTTCCGCATTAAAAACAGGTGTAAAAGGAATACATACAACCGTAAATGGATTAGGAGAAAGAGCAGGAAATGCACCATTAGCAAGTGTTATAGGAATCTTAAATGATCACCTAAAGCTTGAAAATCAACTTAACGAATCAAAAATAAATCATGTAAGTAAAGTTGTTGAGCAGTTTTCTGGATTAAGAATACCTGAAAACAAACCTATTACGGGTTACAATGTTTTTACACAGTGTAGTGGAGTTCATGCAGATGGAGATAGTAAAGACAACCTTTATTTCAATAACCTTATGCCCGAACGATTTGGTAGAAATCGTAAATATGCATTAGGCAAAACATCAGGTAAAGCCAATATCAAAAAGAATCTTGAAGAATTAGGTATTGAACTTGGACCTAAAGATATGAAGAAGGTAACTGAAAAAGTTATTGACCTTGGTGATAAAAAAGAGGTAGTAACTATAGAAGATTTACCATTCATCATAGCTGATGTATTAAAAAGTCCTACTGTGGCAGATGCTGTTAAGATAAGAAACTACAATCTTTCACTTGCTCACGATCTTCGCCCACTAGCATCTATAAGTGTTGAAATTAATGGTAAAAGGCATGATGAAACAGCTGTTGGTGACGGTCAGTATGATGCATTTATGAAAGCGTTATGGAGGATTTATTCAAGGCTAAAAAAAGTGCACCCTGTACTTGTTGATTATTGGGTAACTATTCCTCCTGGTGGAAAAACTGATGCATTAGTTGAAACAGTTATTACATGGGACTACAAAGGTGTTGAGATGAAATCGAGAGGTTTAGCAGCAGACCAAACCCAAGCTGCTATTGAAGCTACTCTAAAAGTACTTAATGTAATAGAAGAAGGTACTTTTACCCGACAAGCTAATTGGAAAGAGAAATTAGAAAATAATAAATAAGACGCAAGTAGCAGGTATCAAGTATCAAGATTTTATAATGATCTTGTTTTGATATTGTTATTAAATTTGCAACTGATATAATTAAAATGATAAAGGTATTAAGTAAGATGTATGACATCTGTTATCTTAATACTTTAATCTTGATACTAATATTTGAATCATGAAGTTAAACATTGCTGTATTAGCCGGTGACGGAATTGGTCCCGAGATAGTAGCTCAAGCTCAAAAAGCTATTGATGCTGTGGCTACAAAATTTAATCATGAGGTAGTTTACACACCTGCTTTAGTTGGTGCTACTGCTATTGATCAGGTTGGAAATCCTTATCCAGAAGAAACACACGAGATTTGTATGAAGTCCGATGCTGTTTTATTTGGTGCAATTGGTGACCCAAAATTTGATAACGATCCTAAAGCTAAAGTACGTCCAGAACAAGGATTATTAGCGATGCGCAAAAAACTAGGATTATATGCCAATATACGACCTGTAACTACATTCCCATCTTTATTAGAAAAAAGCCCTTTAAGATTAGATATTGTGGAAGGTGCCGATTTAGTTGTAGTACGTGAGTTAACTGGAGGTATTTACTTCGGAGAAAAAGGTCGTTCAGAAGATTTGAAAAAAGCTTTTGATACTTGCACCTACACAACTGAAGAAATCGAGCGTATCTTAAAACTAGCTTTTTCATATGCAGGAAAAAGAGATAAACGTTTAACAGTTGTTGATAAGGCTAATGTATTAGCTACTTCTCGTCTTTGGAGAGAAACCGCACAAGCAATGGAATCTGACTACAAAGACATTGAAGTAGATTATATGTTTGTAGATAATGCAGCAATGCAACTTATTCAATGGCCTAAAAAATTCGATGTGATGGTAACCGAAAACATGTTCGGGGATATCATAAGTGATGAGGCTTCGGTAATTACAGGTTCATTAGGACTATTACCTTCAGCTTCTGTTGGTATCCATACTTCGGTATTTGAACCAATTCATGGCTCATATCCACAGGCTGCTGGTAAAGATATTGCTAATCCTGTTGCTACTATCTTATCTGCTGCTATGTTATTAGAATCATTAGATTTATTAGAAGAAGCTCAAGCTGTGCGCGATGCTGTTAATAAATCTCTTGAAGAAGGAATAGTAACAGAGGATATTAGTAAAGAAAAAGCATGTAAAACATCAGAAGTTGGTGATTGGATTGCTAAGAATATAGCAGGTTAATAATACCAATATCCTAATGATATTAGCGTTATAATTTCATAGTGAAATTGTTATAACTTGTAAAAAACAATATCCGCCTGATTATGGTGATATTCAGGCGGATCTTTTATTTACACCAATAGTCCTAACTACTTCTTCTTTTCCTGAAACTCTACAACCTCCTTTTTTACAAGACTTAAAACATAGAACATTTCTCTTGCAATTTTTCTGCAGGTATCATCGTATGACTTCTGTTCTGATGCAGTATTATCAGAAAATCGAGGATCATCGTATGGTAAAGAAAATCTCTTATCTGCTCCTGTTACCGATGGGCATGATTTATCTGCATCTGAACATACCAGTACTGCAAAAAAATCATTTGTTGGATTTTCCTTTGCATCGAATATTTTTGAATACATCTTAGTAACGGGATATCTTTCCCCCATAGTAAAAAAATAAACTGGATTATCCTCTTCAGAATTTGCAGTTTGATATTTAAAACCAGCTCGATTTAATGCATTTGCTGCTCTTGGATTTAATGCTGTAGTTTTTGTACCTCCAGAATAAGTGTTAAAATTTGGGATACCGTAGTAATATGAAGTAGCTTGAAACCACAATGAAGCCATATGACTTCGACGAGAATTATGCGTACATATAAATAATCCATTTATTTTATGAGTTTTCTTCCAATCTTCAAACACATATGCAGCCAATGATTTTAACTTTTTAATTCTTGACTTTTCAATCTGATTAAATTCAGTAGTTACTTTTTCTGTATATTCCTGAAGTGTAGCATAAAACGTTTGAGAAAAAGATGGTACATGAAATATTGCAATAAGTGCAATAATGATTGTGGCAGTTTTTAATAGTTTCATAATAGCTTAGATATTAATGTTTATATTTTACGACGTAAATATACGTCATATATTTTAATTATAACGTAATTATACGTCAAATAAACATTAAATATTTTATAGCTTAACCATTATTACCATTTAGCTCATATAACCACTATTACTATTTTTCAATTCTTTTAATTAATATACTTATACCTTTTAATGCTCCTTTTGGGTGTTTTTTCGAATTCCTCCGGAAATAATGTAACCTTTGAAATATTCATATAACCAGGAAGTTCATCATTTACAAACTTCTTTAAACCTTCTATTGTAGAAACAATCTGCTGTTCTGTAAGTTTTTCTGCATCTGCTCTTTCGTAATCTGGGTATACAAGAGCCTCTAACTTTCCATCACCCATATCTCTAACCAAACATTCTTGAACATACTCCATGTTATTTAGCTTGGCTTCAATTTCCTCAGGGTAAATATTCTGTCCTGATGCACTTAGAATCATATTCTTACTACGCCCTTTAATAAAAATAAAGTTTTCTTTATCAATAATTCCTAAATCACCTGTATGTAACCATCCATCCTCATCAAAAGCTGAGTTTGTCGCTTCCTCGTTTTTATAATAGCCCAGCATATTTTTTGTTCCCCTAACTAATATCTCTCCTACAATATTATAAGGATCACTTGAATCAATTTCAACTTCCATTCTATCTACCAATCGCCCTGCAGAACGTGGTTTTGTGGTATCGTACGGTTCATAACTTAAAAGTGGTCCACACTCTGTCATACCATAGCCAACCGTAAATGGGAATCCAATTTTTCTTAAGAAATCTTCAACATCTTTATTTAATGCTGCTCCACCAATAATAATTTGTTGAAACTCTCCACCGAATACTTCTATTAGCTGCTTTTTAACCTTTTGGTAAACAAGTTGATTTAAAACAGGTATTTTGCTTATTGTCTTTACTGGATTTTTCTCTAAAACAGGAAGGATTCGTTTTTTAAAGATCTTTTCCAGAATAAGTGGAACTGCAAGTATTAAATGTGGTTTAACACTTTGAAATGCTTCAGTAATTATTTGAGGTGAAGGAGTTCTACTTAAAAAAGTTATGTGACATCCCACTGTAAATGGCCATAAAAACTCAAACAAACAACCATATGCATGAGCTAAAGGCAAAAATGAAACAATTCTATAACCTGGTTTTAATTCCAGATGTTCTTGCGCATATAATACATTTGACCAAATGCTTCTATGAGGCAACATCACTCCTTTTGAAAAACCAGAGGTACCAGAGGTATAAGACAATACCATAAGCTCATCCGAATCAACTTGAGCAAATTGAATTTTTTCTGCATTAAAATCTTCAGGAATATTTATTGAATCTACAACTTCATTAAGGTTAATCTTACAATTAACCAATGCTTTATAACTTTCGATGCTTACAACACCTTCTATGTTGGGCATTTTACTTTCATCAACCTTATCAAATATTAAATCGGTAGAAAATAATATTTTAGATTCGGAATGGTTAACAATATGGTTAATTTCACTACTCCCAAAATCAGGTAAAATAGGAACAATTACAGCTCCATATGATACAGTAGCCAAATAAGTAATTGCATAATTGCTTAAATTCCTTCCAATTAAAGCTACTTTATCTCCCTTTTTAATATCGCATTTTTTAAAAAGCTCATGAATCCAATATATTCTTTCACTAATGTTGTTATACGTGCATGTTTTCCCTTTAAAGTCAGTGAAAGCAGGTTGATTTGTATATTCCTTTAAAGCATGTTCAATCATGCCTATAAATCCATTATTCTTCATAAAACTAATTTAATAACCTGTAAGGATTTCTAATAAATTAAAAACTAGATTATATCCCTACAAAATAAGTGCAGAAATTAATCACTGTAAAGTTTTTTTAACTAAAAACAGTTATTTTGTGCAAATGGAAAATATTCAGCCTTTAATAGATTACATCAAAAACCTGTCATGCAGCTACTTAATGTTTTCTGGTGGCTTAGATAGTTGTGCCATATTAGGTGCAGCCAGACTTGGAAAAACCAAAGTAACTCCAGTATGGATTAATAATTGTTTTGGTCGTGCAAACGAAGATGATATAAGAAAACAAGCAAAGAATTTTGGAGTTGAAAAACTAAACGTTATTAAACTTGAACCTTTAAATCAAGTAATCCAAAATCCTGAAGACAGGTGCTATCATTGTAAAAATCAAATTATCAATGCAATAAAAACTTTTGATCCCAATGCTGTAATATTGGATGGAACAACAGGTAGTGACACAGGCTATAGACCAGGAAAAAAAGCTTTACATGAAAACGGAGTTATTTCGCCCCTTGCAGAACTTGGAATAACATCTGCGCAAGCCAAAGAAATGGCAATATACATGGGTGCAAATAAAGATATTGCCGAAATGGAAAGTTGCCTTGCCACTCGAATTAATTATAATTTACCTTTGGATGATAAGTATCTGGATACCATTAAAAACATAGAGCTAGCTGTCATTCAAGAAACCAAAGATTATAATGTTAGATGCAGAATTGACGATATAGATCATATTAGGATTGAACTATCATCTGATGAAAGTTTTAAAGCAATTTTGAACAATTCATTCAGAAATAAACTTATTAAACTGGGCGAAAAAGTTGCTATGTTTACAACCATAGATTTAAAACCATCAAGACCCAATTCTTACGACAACCGAATAAAAAAAGTATAATATATGACCTTTGATGAACTCTTTAATAAAATACAAGCAGGTGAGATAAGTAAAGAAGAAGCTCAAAAATGTTTTTCGCTAGATTGGATGGAAACTGCTAGTCGTTACATTTTAGATGTCAATCGAGGTATGAGGACAAATATACCTGAAATCATTTATGGGGAATATAAATCATATGAACAAACGGTTGAACTCACTTCTAATATTTTAAAAGAGCATCCTCGAGTTGTTATTTCCAGAAGTAAATTTAATGATCAAATAGAAAAATACTTTAATAACAAATATTCGGTTACTAAAAGCAAAAATGTAATATTAATTGGTGAGTTACCTGACCTTAAAGGACATATTTTAGTTGTTAGTGCTGGAGCTGCCGACCATCCTGTATGTGAAGAATGTGAGATTATACTAAAAGCTGTTGGTGTTAATCCTATTGTTTTTGAAGACAGAGGTATAGCCCACCCAACAAGGGTAATAGAAGCTATTAAACATGGAGTTGAAAAAAATGCAAAAGCGGTAATTGTGGTTGCCGGAATGGAAGGTGCATTAGCTCCTTTTGTAGCTTCATTAGTTGCACTGCCAGTAATAGGAGTACCAACATCAGTTGGTTATGGTTTTAGAGCTAAGGAGGCTGCTTTGACCTCTATGCTTGCTTCATGTGCCCCTAATTTAACTGTAGTTAATATTGATGGCGGATTAAGAGCTGCCGTTGTTGCTGCTCTTATTGCAAAAAACAGCAATTAATTTATTCGTTTAATTTAATCTCTTTTTCGATTTACATATGAAGAAATTTTGTAATGTATATCAGATAGATACTATTCGTATCTTAATGCTTCCACAGGATTTTTTGTTGCAGCTCTCCAGCTTTGCCAACTTACAGTTAATAGTGCTATAATTAGAGCAATTACTCCAGAAGTAGCAAATACCCACCAGCTTAATTCGGTTTTATAGGCAAAGCTTTCAAGCCATCTATTCATGATATAATAAATAATGGGGCATGAGATTATTAATGATATGGCCACCCATATTGTAAGGTTTTTATTCAGCATTAAAACTATTTCAGAAACTTTTGCACCGTTCACTTTTCTTACACCTATTTCTTTAATTTTTGACTTAACCATATTAATAACCAATCCTAATAACCCTAAACAGCTTAAAAATACCGACAGACCGGCAATGGTGCTAATAGAATTGGCTAGCTTTTGTTCCTTTTGGTAATGTAGACCTATTAGGTCATCATAAAATTGATAATTGAAAGGATATTCAGGAAAGAACTGGCTCCAGTTTTCTTCAAGATATGTAATCGTTTTTGGAATATCATTTCCGCTAATTTGTAGTGTAAGGTTTCTATAGTGATTTTTATCTACTGGCCTTATCATTACTCCACTTAACTTTTTATGCATAGATTGACAATAAATATCCTCAATCACACCTATTATCCTTTTATTACCAATTTTTTTATTCAACGGATCTTTGTATCCACAATCTTTTACCAGTTTTTCGCTAATTATGCAAACATTGGACGATTCAGAACCTAAAAAGTGCCTTCCTTTAAGCAGGTTAATATCAAACACATTGAAAAACGCGGTATCACAATCGATATGCAAATAATCTACCTTGTTATTGTTGATTTCTTGACTGCTATATCTTGACAGCCATAAAGGAATACCATCTGATAATGTTAGTTTATTGATATTTGGATTTCGGAGTAGCTCGTTGGTGTATGACTTTATTTGGCTGGGATTATTGATTGAATAATGCAAATCTTGTTTAAGCAAATAACTAGCCTCAAAACCCGGGTTTTTATTTTTCATAAAATCTATTTGCTTAAAAACGGTTATAACTCCTGCTATCAGTATGATGGATGCTGAAAATTGAAAGACCAAAAGAATTTTTGAGAAAGCACCTAAACTCATATGGCTTGCTATTTTTCCTTGCAAAAGATTGATGGGGTTGATTTTAGAAAATAACCATGCTGGGTATAATCCAACTACCAGAAAAACAATAGCAATGATTCCTAAAAAAGGGATAATGTAGTTTCGTTTAACAAGAATTTCTAAACTTATTTCAGCTCCTATTAATTGGTTAAACCAAGGGTAAATAACAATACTTAGTAATATGGCCGTTGCAAGAGAAATGATAAAAACTAAGCCTCCTGATAAAGCATAATATTGAAACATATTTTTTTGGTATGCTCCATGTACCTTAAATATGCTTACCATTTTTATTTCTTTTGAAAGGTTGGATAGGCTTAAATTGATATAGTTTATTCCGGCTATAATGATTACTATTAGCGTTATAGCAAGCAGCAAGCCTAAAAGAGATTGTTGATATGTAGGCCATTATCATTTATTTCATCATTGCTATAAATATCTGACAACGGCTGTAATACCAGTTCTGGGCTATAACTGTACCAAGGAAAGTTGTAGGTTTCTTTTATTTGTTTTTCAACTAATGAAACCTCTGCATTTTTATTGAGTTTTAAGTAGTAACTAAACTTTTTAACTTTCCAACTTCCTTTATTATTATAATAGTTACCTCCACTCCAAGGTAATTTAGGAGTATACAGCGATACAACTGCATCAGACTTTAAATGTGTTTTTTCTTTTATATCAGCAAAAACCCCGGTTACATAAGCTGTAGATTGTTTGTTTATTTCTACTGGTTTTCCAATGGGATTTTCTTGTCCAAACAGTTTATTAGAAATTGATTGTGATAACACAATTTGATTGGGTTGATTCAGCAGGTACCCTGAAGATCCAGTTATTATATCGTAATCAAATATTTTAAAAAATGATGAATCAACTATAACCAAATCCTCAATATCTATTACATTATTACCTACTGATAACATTGCTCCAAATACATTAACACGGCTAACTTCATCTATTCCACTAACATCACTCACCAAGGTATTATAATATTTGCTATCCAATCCTACCTCATTCGAGGTGGCATTTACTATTCTTTTTATTGTATTGAAATTGCTTTGGTGTTTATCGCAACTTGTTTCGTAATTGTAGTATGTAGATGCTAGAATAACCAAACACAAAGAAATACTTAAACTAACCACTGAAAAGATCAATAACCTCTTTTGCTTAATAAGTATCCTTACTAGTAATTTAAATATATTGTTCATAATTATTTCTTATTTACTAGTTTTTAGGCATTATTCGTACCTTAACGCTTCAACAGGGTTTCTACTGGCAGTTCTCCAGCTTTGCCAACTTACAGTAATTAATGCAATAAATAATACAGATATTCCAGCTAATGCAAAAATCCACCATGACATTGGTGTTTTATAAGCGAAATTTTCAAGCCATTTATTCATCACATATAATGCCAATGGACATGCAAGTATAAAAGCTATTACTACCCAAATTGTAAAGTCTTTATTAAGCTGGTATATAATTTCCCTGGTCTTTGCCCCATTAACTTTTCTTACACCAATTTCCTTAATTCTCTTCTTGCTAGCAAATTCAACCATACCATAAAGACCTAAACAAGATAAAACAATGGCTATTATAGCATAAAACCGTATAGCTTCTGCCTGTCTTTCTTCCTTTTGGTACATATTTTCAATACGGTCGTCATAAAAAGTATAATCAAGTTCAACTAAAGGATCAAAATCCTTCACAATTGATTTTATATAAGATAAATGTTGCGAAATGTTGTTATTATTAATTCTTGCAGTTATATAATCTAACTTGGAGTAATGCTTATTACCATAGAGTATTGCAAGATTACTAATCTTTTTATGCACTTTGTTGTAATGAAAATCTTTTACTACGCCAACAATTCTGTAACCACTTAAATATCTGCCTTCTAAATCATTAAAACCTAACTCTTTGTAAAAATTTTCATTTATTAAACATGTATATCTTTCTTCTTTTTTTATATCTCTACCATGAATTATTGGGATTTGAAAGGTTTCAAGAAAATTAGGTTGTACGAAAATTTCATCTACATCATATTCATATATCTCTCCATCTATTTTCTTCTTTTCAGATGTATTCCATTCGATATCTAATGGAATTCCCACTGATGCTGTTACGTTAGAAATACCTGGATATTGGCCAAGTTCATTAACAATTGATTTAATACTCTCCTTAGCCTTTCCCTTAGTTTTAATGCTTATTAGCAATTCTTTATCAAAACCATAGCTTTTTGTTTTGGCATAACTAATTTGCTTATTAATAATTACTAAGCATATAATTAAAACTATTGCAACAATAAATTGCAACATATTAAAAATTCCACGTACCCCAAATCGATGTTTTTGTTTATTGTTTTGCACCAATTGAATTGGATTAAAGAAAGAAACTGTTAAAGCTGGAATAAAACCTGTTAAGCTGCCTAAAACAAGTAACCCTAATAAAAGTACTGCCAACATTTCAGGGCTTATTAAGCTGTAAATTGCTTTAAAGTCATTGTTTAAAATGGTACCAAATACTGGCGACAAAAGCACAATAAAAAGTATGCTCAATAATAATGAGATAAAACATACGATATAGGATTCAGTAATAAACTGATATACTATTGATGTATTGGTTGCTCCAGATGTTTTCTTAATACACACTTCTTTAAACCTCTCAAGATTTGCCGCAGTAGAAAGGTTTATATAATTTAAAATAGCCAATATTAATACAGCCAGAGCAATCCATGTTAATAAGCGAATCATTTTAACATTGGCATGCCGATGATAAGCTCTAATCCAACTAATATTGGAAAAATACAAATCCTTGTATGACCTTATTTTGTAATCTATTAATAAAAATCCCTTTGCTGCTTCTTCAATTTTATTTTCAATAATTTCCAATTTGGATTTTTCAGAAATTCGAAATACCCCGTTGAGAGTAGCAATGCGGTCTTTCCCTTTATATGCAAATGGATAAGCCATTTGTTTCTCAATAGGCATCAACATCTCATAGGATAATGAACTATACTTTCCAGGATTACTAATCACTCCAACTACTTCTTTAGGCATTGTGTCGTTTACAAAAAGAACCTTACCGATTGGATCTTCATTTCCAAAAGTAGTCGCTGCAAACTTTTCGGTTATCAACAACTTATTCTTGCTGTCTTTTAACCATTTATTTCCTTTGCTAAATTTTATAGGCAGTAAATCAAAAAATGAATCACTAACAATTAAATATTTTACTTCCTTTTTTATTTCTTGATACTTAAAAAATTTGGAATGACAATTATATAGAGCAATATCTTCAATTTCAGGAATACCATCTTTTATGGAGTTTAATAAACTTTGATGATTATCCTTAATTTTCCACCTAAAAGAGGTATGGTACAATCTATCTAAATCAGAAATATTTTTATCTACTTTATTTTCATCAATAATAAACGCTACAATAAAAAAGAATACTGCCATACTAATGGCAAATCCACCAATAGTAATTGAGTAAATAATTTTTCGTTTTTTAAAATTCCTGAAAAATGAATGGAAGGCGGTTCTCATGCGTTTATAATTTTACTTTTATTTATCACATAGGATTCTTAAGAGAAATCTAGTAATCCTCATGTTATTGTTTTTTGTCCAATTCTATTGTTAAATATTCCCTACAGCTATAAAGTTATCAAAACAAGCTTTGTCATTTGCAGAACCAACTCCTATTAAACCCGGATTAGCAAACAGTTCGTTTTCAGCAGATAAAATTTCTTTTCCGTTTATATATACTGTTACTTTATTCTTTCTTCTAATTACTTTGATATTAGAGTATTCATTATGATTGAAAGCTGATTCCTGAGTTTTCACTATTTCATTTTTCTCACCATTCACACAGTTAAAAAGTCCTGAAGATCCTGGATTAGAATTTAGAAATGCATAACTGTAATTGTCATTATCCTTATAAGAAAAGATTATAGCATAATCGCACCATTTGTTTTCTTTCAGATCTTCTTCTGTTTTTGCTTTTACCGAAATGCTTAAGTTACCAGTGTATTTTTTATCTTTTAAAACACACATGGCTCCTAATAATCCATTGCTACCCCCCGACTTTTCTTTTAAATGAACACATTTGTCTCTGCCACTTTGTTTTATACCCCAGTTAGTACTTGGAAACCTGTAATAATTACTTAAGTTTCCAATATACCTGTTAGGTGAGAATTTACCATCCAAAACTTCAATTGTCACAGTTGCTGTATCCAAATGGGCAAGATGATCGGAAACTATATAAGTAAAGCTATCTGTACCCATAAAGCCCTTTTTAATCTGATATGTTAAAGGACTATTCTTTCCTATTTTTCCATATAGAGGTTTTGTATAAGAGAGTAATGATATAGAATCTCCCTCCGCATCTTTATCATTTCCTAAAATATCCAGTTCAATTTCGGATTCTCCTTTATATGCCAAAATTTTGTCTGGTTTAGCTAAAGGAGCCTTATTCTCATTTATTGTAAATTTTACGTATCCTTCTGTATCCTTTTTCCCATCCGAAATTATGTATTGTATACTATCTGTACCAACATAATCATTAGAAATAGTAATCAGTAACTTACTTCCCTGTTGATTAATTGTTAAACCTTCAATAGTTTTTACTTCCTTTACATAAATTGAATCTTCATCTTCGTCAGAATCATTTCTGAGAATATTAACCACCTTTTCTTTACCTGAAAAGCTTTCAAAATTCTCATTCTTAACAGTTGGTGCATGATTCCTGTTTTGATAATACACTAAAATCAATATTTCAATTACAATTAGGGCAAATAAAGTTTTTAAAAGATAAAATCGGATAAATCTTCTCATCGTTTATATTTTTTAATTCGTAACAGTCGTTGCTTAGTATTGTGTAGAGAACTCTGATACCTTTCTAATTTTAGTAAACAATATCAGGATAAACAATACCTAAATTATACCGGTTCAAGCACACATAATGTATACCATGAGACACATTAGACTGTTTAATAATACATTAAAGAAAATACATTCATTTAAACTGTAAATTTATTTTACAGTATTTGTGAAAAATATTTACATGATGAGTACGAAAATGAATATCCAAGAATTCCTTTATTTAATTGGAATTAGTTTATTACAAAAGTGTTACAACAGAGAAAGAAATAACCCACATTATTTTAAAAAAGAACATAAGTTTATGCTGAAATAATGTGGGTTAACTAATATTTAATCAAGAACAAAAAAGTTCGAATACCCTAATAATACATCATATCTACCTAAAGAGAAAGCAACTGGTACGTCGTCTACATATGCTTTAAACTGAAATACTCCAGATAAAATTATGCCTTTTTCTTCTCCATCTACTTTAAGTCTTTGAGCCTTCTTAACCTCAAACTCTCCCGAAATAATTTCAATATCCTTTGAAGAATTATTATATTCTAAATCTACCTCTATACTTTTAGCTTTTAAATCGTAAGTTGTTTGATTTAAATCCAATAAATCATCAATATCTTCTGGCAAGTAGTCACTCATCTTTATGGTTAGCTCATAATCGTGCAACCAATCACTTCTTCCTGTAAATACGAAAGATGTAACATTGTTTTTTACAAAAATTTTCAATGGATAACTACCGCTTTTTTGAGTAATTAACTCTCTTTCGTAACGTACTCCAAAAGTATTATATCCCATCTCAGAATAAATTGGAAGCCCGGGAATTTCAGGATCTGGAATAAACACAGATTCCTCGATATATAAATCCTCCACTGTACAACTAGTAAAAACGAATACTAATAATGCGAATGTTAATATTTTATTTATCATGGTCTGATTATTAAAGAGGTAAGTAAAAACATGCTGACAAATTAAAGCCAACATTTGCCTTTGTTAAACTACTATTTTCTTCTGTTAGTAAAAAGCTCGGACCCATTTCCAACGTTAGGTTTGGTCTTGTTAATTTTCCAAACTTAATACCTCCAACTACATTAATGGTACTAAAAATTTCAGATGGAGATTTAAATAATGCTTTAATATCATTTGTATATGTACTCATAGTAGGTACATAAAAATCAACATCCATATCATGGTCCAACAACACATTAATATCAATGTTTCCTCCGATAAACAGTTGTGTTGCAGAACCGGTATTTGTTAATATACCTCTTAATCCAATTTGTGTTCCAACGTAATTAGAGTTTTGTTTAAAACTAGTAGTTCTAATAAAATGAATACTTTGGTTTTCCTGACTAATGTTTACTAACATAAATTCAGAATCCCCTACATCATCAGCTTTCAATGAACTTTTTAAATTAGAGTAGTGAACACCTGTAAAAAAGGACAATCTTTCATTCAAGATCCTTCTTTCTAATTTTATTCCCAACTTCCAGGTGTAAAACTCACCATTGACATAATTCTCATAGTCATCGTATCTTTCAACACTTTTTCTGATAAATGGAAATTGATTTACATCTGTGTCAGTATAAGGTGTTATACCTGAGTATATTCCCAGATACCATTTCCCGTTTTGCTCTAAATCCTGAGCATGTACATTTATACTGGAAAGAATTCCTAAAGTACAAATGACAAATAGTAAGTAAGTTTTTCTCATGTTTGTTTATTTGTCTGTATTAATTTTAAGGTTAGTTTTTGAACCTTATAATAGAGAGACAAAAAAAACAATGGTTGCACGTATGAGATAATAATAACTAATATTTAACATTTCGTTTACTATTTTATTACCATTTTAATTTTGCTATTGGTTATTAGGTTTAATAAATTAGTTACTCTTCAGTTGTGAATTATGATATTAAAAATAGTATCATGTCTAATGTTTGATGACTATTATTCATTGATAACGTATCACTTCCATTATATTAACGTGTCTTAATCTCCACTCCTCTTTATTCATATCGAAGTGATTCAACCGGATTTCGTTTTGCTGCATTAATACTTTGCCAACTTATTGTAATAATTGCGATTAATGCAGTTACTACTCCTGCCCCAATAAATACCCACAACGACATTTCTGTTTGGTATGCAAAGCTTTGAAGCCATTTATCCATAAAATAATATGCTACGGGACAAGCAATTAAAAAAGCAACTATTACCCACAAAAGAAAATCACCATTTAACAATATTAGAATTTCTCGTACCTTGGCTCCATTCACTTTTCTTACTCCAATCTCCTTTATTCTTTTAACTATTACTGTTTCAACCATTCCAAATAATCCAATAAGTGATAAAACAATAGCAATTATTGCGAATATACGAACTGCTGCTGCTTGTCTTTCCTCTTTTTTATACATTGAATTTACCCATTCATCGTAAAAATGATAAGTGAGCTCTAACTCCGGTTCAATTTGTTTAAATGCTGATTCAATACTTATCATGGTTTCAGGAATGTTTTTACCATCAATCCTAACTGTTATATGATTAACACTTTTAGGATTGTATTTTAATTGAAAAAAACCAATAGGTTGATGCATCTTCTTGAAATGAAAATCCTTTACTACACCAATAATTTTTGAATCCCATATGGTTTTCCCTTCTATACTTTTCCAACCAAAATGCTTTAATGTTTTTTCATTTATAAAACACACATTTTTATCTGTAGGCCTAAAGTTTCTGCCCATTAAAAGTGGAATATTATAAGTTGAAAGAAAAGAAGTATCTCCATTTACATGGCATATATTATCTATGCTATATTCGTTACCCTTATCTCCCCAGCTTCCTGATCCTTGACTATATATTGCAAATGGTACTCCATGTGTAGCTGTTGCATTTTTTACGGAAGGTATCTTTCGTAAATTTTGAATAATAACTTGAGATTTATTTTGACAATTACCTTGAAGCTTTAAACTTATTAAGTGTTCTTTATCAAATCCAAGATTTTTGCTTTTTACATAATTCACTTGTTTTGAAATAACAACTAAACAAATTATTAATACAATTGAAACTACAAATTGAAGTGTAATAAAAGTTCCTCTTAATCCAACTTTCTCTTTTACATTAGATTGTTGAACAAGTCTTTGGGGGTTGTATAAAGAAGCAAGAATTGCAGGAATAAGACCTGTTATTCCTCCAATTAATACATAAAATAATATAATTGCGATTATAACTTTAGTACTTTTTAATACTTCGAGAACATTAAACTCCTTTTCAAGTACAAATCTAAAGGCTGGAGCAAATAATAAAGTAAGAGCTACACCTATAAGAATTGCAATACCACTTGCTAAATATGATTCAATAATAAACTGACCAAAAATAGAAGTATTCTTAGCGCCTGAAGTTTTGCGAATTCCTATTTCTTTTTGTCGCTCTTTATTAGATGCAGTTGATAAATTCACATAGTTTAATCCTGCTAAAAAAAGAATAATAAATGCAACAACAGATAAAAGATTAATCATTTGTACATTCGCATGTCTATGATTATCGTGTTTAATTTTAGTATTAAAATACACATCTTTTAAAGGTTGAAGTCCTAATGTAACATCATCGAATCCCTTATTTTTAAAGGGAAGCAAAAGATCACAAATTTTTTTCTCAATTGATCCCGGATTAGTTTGTGGATTTAATTTAATGAACGATTCGTACATTTTGTATCTATGCTCATTATACCCTTTTGTTGAATTAAAGATTTCTTGTTCCCTGTTAATTACTGCATCATATCTTAACGAACTATTCTTAGGAGGATCTTGAATAACTGCAACAACTGTTTTAATCTCTCCGTTTTGAAATTTTATGATCTCTCCTATTGGATTATTATCACCAAACAATTTATTTGCAAAAGATTTAGTTAGTACAATATTTTGCTTTACTTTCAGCGCTCCTTCTTCTATGCCTTTTAAGAATTGAATAGAGAAAATATCAAAGAAGTCCTCATCTGTAGTGATAAAGCGAGCATTATCCTTACTATTTCCACTTTGATATAATGCACCATTAATATCATATAAACATATTTTCTCTATTTCAGGTGCTTTAGTTAGTATTTCAGGTAATATTCTTTCGGGAAAATCTACTGTATTATCGGAAAGTACAATCCTATAAATTTGATTAATATTAGTGTGAGAGTTGTTTACATTTTTCTCTTCATAAATAAAAGATCCTATTAAAATTATTATAGCCATTCCTATCGAAAATCCTCCAATAGTAATAGTATAAATAAGCTTTCTCTTTTTATAATTGCGAATAAAAGATCTTAACGCTGTTTTCATAGTCATTAAATAAATTAGTAATGTACAAGAGTAATTATGTTAGTTATCAATATATTTCGTCAATAATAAACTTATTTCATTCATTTAATTACTACTCGTATTTTAGAGCTTCTACCGGATTCCTTGATGCAGCTCGCCAGCTTTGCCAACTCACTGTTAATAATGCAATTGTCATTGCCATTCCACCAGCTAAGGCAAAAATCCACCAACTTATTTCTGTTTTATATGCAAAGTTCTCTAACCATATATTCATTGCATAATAGGCCAACGGACTAGCTATTACTAACGCAATTATTACTAATCTTACAAACCCTTTATTTAGCATTGTTAATATATCTGATATCCTTGCTCCATTTACCTTTCGAACACCTATTTCTTTTGTGCGATGTTGAGTAATAATAAGGGCTAATCCCAATAATCCCATGGAACAAATAAATAAGGCAGTTATAGTAAAAATTGAAAGTAACCTTCCTTGTAAGAGTTCTGACCTATAAACCGTTTTGTATAATGAGCTAACATGTTCGTACTGAAAAGAATATTCCGGATACAGTTTTGTCCAAACCTCTTTTATGTTACTCATTGCAATTTGTTTCATACCAGGTTTATATGACACCACAAAGTTTAATAACCATTGCTTATCTCGTTTGAACATTACAAGAGGTTCTATTCCCTTTTTTAAACTTGAAATATGAAAATCGTCTACAACTCCAATAATTTTTCCTTTTGGAATTTGAACATCGGGATATGGATGAATAAGATTAAATGATTTACCAATTACATCATCCGCACTAGAATAATTAAGACGATGTAACGCAGCTTTATTGATGATATATTCACCTGAACCTTCATTATCTTTATTATTTTTAGAGAAGTTTTCTCCACTTATAAAATCTAATTTAAATAGAGCGGCAAACGAAAAATCGCAAGGGAATACTCCTATTCTATCAAATTCTCTATTTTCTTTTTTTGTTTTATATCCCTCCATTTCAAATTTAAACATATCGTTTGCTTCACCACCAGGAGGTTCTAACATTGCTGATACTTCATCAATGCTACCATATTTTAACAATTCTGACTTAAATAATTCGAATTTCTTTTGAACATTAGCATGTACAGCTTCAAAGCAAATTACATTATCATCTTGTATTCCTATTCCCTTTTTAAAAGCGTAATCAGTTTGTTTAATTATAACTACCACTGCAATTATTAACGCAATTGAAAAAGCATACTGAAATACAACAAGTCCACTACTAAAGCTACCTCCTTTAATTTCTGATGCAGTTTTGTTTGATAATCGATCTGTTAAGAATGAGAATACTGGTTTTAAAACAGGTAGCATTCCAAATAAAACACTTAGCAGAAAAAACGAAAGTATAATCATTAATAACTGAGGCCAGTTACCTTCAACTAAATGTAATCCAAAGACTTTTGTTATTAATGAATTTACTGGTATTGTGAAAATTACTGAAAGAACAATAGCTAAAGTAACAACAAAACTACCTTCAATGAAGAAATACTTAACAACAGACCATTTTGATGAACCAAGCAATTTATCGACAGTCAGGTACTTTGAGTAAAATCCAGCCATTCCAATATTTAAATTAGCGTAATTACTTATTGAAACTAACAATAAGATTAAGGCCGCTATTGCTAATACATATGAGTTAATAATATTTCCATTAGATTCAATTTCCCTTAACTTATGAGAATGAAGATGAATATCGGTTATCTTTTGCAAATAAGCTTTCGATTGAATTTCTTCAATCTTTTTACCATCTTCTTTTGCTAAATACTCAACAAATCCTTTAGTTATTTTATCAGGATTAGCGTTTTCCGAAAGAAGTAAATAAGTATATGCCCATCCATTAAATTTATTGTTTACAGGAGAAGCTAAAAAGTCGGGATGGAAATGACTATTCGAAGGAAAATCCTTCATAACAGCATTCACTGTAAAGTGTATTGGTTCCGGATAAAACTGTCCTGATGGAACTGTTAATATCTCACCTATAGGATTTTTAGTTCCAAAAACTCTTTTGGCAAAACTCTCAGTAACTAGCATTGATCCGGGTTTGTCAAAAACAGTTTTCTTATTCCCCATAATCAACTCTGCATCAAACAAATTAAAAAATGTACTATCACACTCAAATCCTTGCGAAATATTATAGTACTTATCGTTATAAAACATTACACCACCCCTTATTGGTGCTAAGCGAACATACTCTTCCAACTCTGGTAATTCCTCTTTCATCCCTTTTAAATACCATGTATTCATAGCCCGGGCAAAGTGTTTTTCTCCCAGAAAATTTGGATGCGTTGTAGTAATCCTGTATATACGATCTGAATTTTTATGAAAACGATCATAACTCTTCTCATTCTTAAGAAAAAGAACAATAAATATGATCCCTGTTAAAGCTAAACTTAATCCAATAATTTTAATCAAGTTAAGGAAAGGTCTTTTACGTAGGTTTCTTATTACAATTTTATAAATCATCAATATTTAATTTTACCACATTGGTATATACACAATCTTTTTATTAATGTAAGCTTACTCATACCGTAAAACGTCAACTGGATTTCTAGTTGCAGCTTTCCAACTTTGCCAACTAACTGTTAACAATGCTATTCCAAATGCCAACAAACCTGCTAATGCAAAAATCCACCAACTTATTTCGGTCTTATAAGCAAAATTTTCGAGCCATTTATTCATTACAAAATAAGCTACAGGGCAAGCAATTACAAATGAAGTGACAACCCATCCAAAAAAACGTTTATTGAGAATAACCAATACTTCTGTGATTTTTGCACCATTAACTTTTCTAATTCCAATTTCCTTTCTTTTAAGTTCTATGATATAAAGAGATATTCCGAAAAGTCCAATACATGCAATAAATATGGCAACAAACGAGAAGTAGGTAAATAGCTTTGAAACACGAGTCTCAAAATTATACATTTGTTGAAGTCTGTCATTGAAAAATCCAAGTTCGAGATTTGTATCAGGAACTACTTTTTCCCATGCACCTTTAACATTAGCTAGAGTTTGGCTCAAATTATTAGATTGTACACGCATTATAAAATACATAGGTTCACTTGTAAGAGGCATTAATAACAAAGGTTCAATGGAACTACGTAGTGATTCAAAATGAAAATCGTCAATTACTCCAACTATATTGGGCCTATGTTCCTCTTTAATTTGAAAATACTTATCAATAGGATCATCCATTTCCATACGACGAATGGCTTCTTTGTTTAAAATAACCTCATTATATTTATGATCCTTATTTACTACATCGCCATATAGTTTAGAAAAACTCTTGCCTTTTTCAAACTTAATTCCTAAAGTTTTAAAGTAGTTATGATCTACATGCATTTTACAAATTAGAACATTCTTGTCTGGATCTTTTCCCTGCCATCCAAATCCCCAACTTGAATTGCCTCCAATAAACGGTAGTTTATCAGTTTTCGATAAGTTAACTAATCCACTAATATTGTTTAATTCCTGCTCTAAAGCCTTATACTTATCTTTTCCTCTGGCACCTAACTCTATATAAACAAGATTTTCGTTGCTATATCCAAGGTCGTAGTTATTCATATAGTTTAATTGACTTGTAACACCTATAGTACATACAATTAGCACTATAGATAATCCAAACTGAACAACTACAAGCAAACTTCTCAATGAAAAAGAACTTTTTTTGTTAAACACCCCTCTTTTCAACACATCTACTGGATTACCTGATGATAAATGCAAAGCAGGATAAGTAATAGATAAAAATAAAATAACCAATAGCAACCCAACCATCATAAAAAGTAAATTCGGATTACTCAGTATTGAGAAAGAAATACTCTTATCTGTTACCTGATTAAAAATAGGAGTTAAGCTTGTTGTAAGCATAAAACCTAACATGACACTTAAACCTATAATTAATCCATTTTCGTATAAAAATTGAATAATTATTGTTAATCGATTTGCTCCCATAGATTTACGCGTACCCACTTCCAGGCTTCGTTTCTCAGATTGAGCAGTAGAGAAATTAATAAAGTTAATTGATGCAATTAAAATGATAATAAATGCTATTGCAATAAACTGATATACATATTGTATCCTGTTACTCTTTCCGGAGTAGTTATAAAGTCTTTCATCCTTAAAGGGGAAAGTATATAGTTTCGTAGTATCTTGGGCTTTTTCATTTAAAATGCCAATAATCTTTTTATTAAAGGAATCAATATTAGTACCTTCTTTTACAACAATACTTGTTCTAGGCCAATTATTATTCCAGGATGTAAAATCTGCACCATAAGTCTCAAGACATAATAATGGAGCTATAATATTAAATTTGATAGATGATTGATTACCTGGGTCTTTAATTATCCCACCAATTTGAAAAGTATGCTCACCCAACAAGTTAATAACTTTGCCAATAGGAGACTGCTCGCCAAATAGCTTAGTAGCTAGTTTATCGGTTATTAAAATTTGGTCTTTCGTTTTTAAAGCATTTTTATCTCCCGACAATAATTCAAATGAAAACACATTCAGGAACTCTTCATCTGCAAAAACAATAGGTCCTTCTTTAAATTCTTTATTATCAACTTTTACAGGAAGTTTCATCTCTCCAACATTAGTAAATGTTGTAGCATTAAGCACCTCTGCAAAATTGCTTTTTAATTCTTTAGCAAGTGGGAAAGGTGTACAATGAGTATATAACTCATGTCCATCAGAGAATTGTTGATGCTCATAAACTGTATATATATGATCTAATCTTTTATGAAATTTATCAAAGTTCAATTCATCTACTACCCAAAATAATATTAGGCTGGATACTGCAATAGCTATAGCAACTCCAGTAATATTAATAAGAGAAACTACTTTGTTTTTTAATATATTTCTCCATCCTATAATAATATTTCTTTTAAAGGTATTCATCTATAATATGTTTGTATTTTTTAATGATTTACTCATACCTAATTGCATCCACTGGATTTCTCAACACAGTTCTAATGATTTTATAACTGGTAGATATTAATAACATTCCCAAAACCAATGCTCCACTTAGTATAAATATATCGGAAGTTAAAGGCAGCTGACGTGAGAATGTTGAAATGTATTGTTTACTAAAAAAATAAGATAGAGGTGTTATTATGGTAAAAGCAATTGCAAAACGCCAAACAAAACTTTTAGATAATTCCCAATAAACATTAATACCAGATGCACCAAATACTTTCTTAATACCAATTTGCTTTTTATTTCGCTCAGCAATAAAATGAGATAATCCAAACAGCGAAAGCAACGCGTTTAAAATAATAATAATAACAAAGGCATTAATGAGCGTTGCTGTAGATATAAAGGATTTGGCCAAATCATAAGCTAGCTCTTCATAGTATTTTAAGTTAATGGGGTAGTTAGGATTTGCTTGTCGAAGTACAAATGTTATATGTTTATGAGCTTCTTTTCTTCGATTTGGATTTACGCGTATTAGTAAATTATTGTCTTGATTTTTTGACGATAAAAGAATAAGAGGAGTATCGTTAAAGATAGGTGGAGCAGCCATGTAATTATCTACTACACCTATAACCTGATATTGCTTTTTGTGTAACATTATTTGTTTGCCAATAGCATCCTCCCAACCAAGCGTTTTAACCAATAGTTCGTTAATAATCACTTTATCCTTATCTGCCTTATTATTTCCGGAAAAAGAACTTCCCTTTTTCATTTTAATTTTAAAAAGATCAAAGTACCCGGCTTCACAACTATTTTTATTAGCCACGATATTATTTCCTTCTTTAAGCCAATCTGGTGTCATATTTGTTTGCATACCCGGAAGGTTTTGTCCCCAAGACACGGCTTCAATTGCAGTATTGCGCAATAACTCTTCTTTTAGTTTGTTAAGGTTCCCCCATTTATATCCATTTATGGCAATTACATTTTTTTCATCAAAACCAGTATGATTAGCATTTTCTAAAACACTCCCCTGCCTTTGTATTACCATCATTACCTGCAATAATAAAATAGCAAATACAAATTGTACTGTAGTCATTATGCTTCGCATTCTACTTTTACTGATTTTTTGACCTGTTACCGAACGAATTAATAAAGCAGGTTTGGTTTTTGACATTACCAGCGATGGGTAAAATCCTGCCAGCAAAGCTGTAAAAGCAAATAAGGCAATTATTATAAAGGTTGTTTCTATGCCTAATTGCAAGCTAATTTCCGTATCCATCAGGTTATTAAAATGCGGCAACACTAAAAATAAAATGAATAACGACAAACTAAAACTTACTAGTGTAACCAAGAAGGTATCCAACATAAACTGGATAAATATATCTTTTGATTTTCCTCCATTTGATAGTCGAATACCAACTTCTTGTATTCGCATTGAATACAAAATTGTAGATTGATTTACATAGTTAAGAATGGAAATGATTAATGATATGATACCTCCAATAAACAATAGATAAAGGTTAGCTGTATTATTTTCAAAAGTACTTTTCAAATGAAAGTCCTTAACAGGCATCAAAGCGACCTTACAACCTTCAATATTTACTGGGATATTGTAATCTGTAGCTATTTGCTGGTTTAGTTGCTTTATATCAGTATGCGGATTTACTAAACAATATACATCAAAGTTGGTAGATTCAAAACCTCGTCTGCTTTGATATAATTTTTGCGCCACATTCCAGGATATAATTGCAGATGTTTTTAAATGGGTGTTATAAGGTAAATTATGATATACTGCCTCAACGGTTAAATGAAATATATTACCATAAATTTCTATTTTTAATGTTTCTCCTAATGGATCTGCATCTCCAAAGTATTTATGGGACATTTTTTCGGATATAATAATGGTGTTGTTTTGCCCAGTATACCTACCTTGTTTAAACTTATATGTAAACATATCCAAATAACCTGCTTCGGCAGTTATCATATTATTTTGGAGTAATGGTATACTGCTTTTAAATACTGTAGCACCATTCATCTTCCTGATACGAACAGCTCTTTCAATTTGAGGGAATTTTTCTGGTAAGTCAATTGCAGTTTGCGGAAATGTAGTTGGCAGTTGCTTAAAGGCACCAAAATCACCATAAGTTATCACCTTTGCTAATCTATCAGCTTTTGTATGGCATTTTTCATAACTAATTTCGCTATATGCATACAACATGGCTAAAATACCAGTACCAAGTCCTATAGACAGACCTACAACGTTTAAAAAGGTAGATAATTTGTTTCTCAACAAATTCCTCCATGCGCTTTTTATGTATTGGATAATCATATCTTGGTGTTTAAATTATTATTCATACCTCAGTACTTCAACGGGATTCCTTGTTGCTGCTCGCCAGCTTTGCCAACTAATTGTAACTATAGCTATTAGTAAAGCAATTAAACCTGCAATAGCAAATATCCACCAGTTTAATTCTGTTTTATAGGCAAAGTTTTCTAACCATAAACTCATAACGTAATACGTAATTGGACATGAAATTACAAAAGCAACTATTGTCCAAACTATAAAGTCCTTATTTAACATGGAAAGAATTTCGGATATCTTGGCCCCATTAACTTTACGAATTCCAATTTCTTTCATGCGAGCAAAACATATAAATAAAATCTGCCCAAGGATACCCATACATGTTAACACTATAGCTATAATCGAAAAAAAGGAAATAGATTTAGCCAAACGCTCCTCTTTTTCGTATAGTGCTTGAAATTGTTGATCATAAAAACTTAAATACATAGGTTCATTTGGAAGAATTCCTTCCCAAACTTTCTCAATTGCTTTCAGTTGTTGATTTAAATCTCCAGGCAGTAATCGAACCGACAATGAATTAAATTTATGATCTGGTGTATATAAGAGTGCTACTGGCTCTATTAATGAATGCAATGATTCTACATTAAAATTCTCAACTACACCAACTACATTATAACCTTTATTCTGATTATACTTTTTATTTTCAATGCTTATCCAACCAAAACGTTTCATCGCTTCTGCGTTTAGTAAACATGTTTTGTTTTCATCTCCCAGGTGAAATTCTCTACCATCAACCAAACTCATTCCCATTGTTTCCAAATAATCATCTGAAATATGAATACAGTTTACTGAAAATTCTTTACCCTTTTCTCCACTACCCATTCTTAGTCTGATATGCCCAGGGTATCCATCACTAAGAGTAGAACCTGCAACAAAAGGCAATTTCCCAATTTCTTCTTTTATTGTTGATGGAGATTCGTAAAAGTAAGGTAGCTCTATACGAACTAAATGATCTTCATCAAATCCAAGATCATGATGTTTTACATAATTAAGCTGTTTAAAAATGAATAAAACCAAAGTTATTAGCGTGATGGATGCAATCATCTGAAATGAGAGCATTACTTGCTTGCCTACTTGCCCTTTTCCAGTCTTCCCTTTACCTGATAAATAGTCTGTAATTTTAAATTTTGAGATTACATAAACCGGTGCAATACTGTTTATTAATACAACAAATACAATCAGCGTCACGAATATTGGTAATACCAACTTTATATTTAAATTGTTGAGTTGAATACTCTTTCCAAATAAAATTTGGGCATGCGGAAATATCAATGCTGCTAATAATATTGAAATGATTACCGATATTGCTATACCAATTGAAACTTCGATCATAGAAGCTGAGAACAAGTTCATGGTATTGGCACCACTTGTTTTATTAATACCAATTTCCTTAAACTTATTGAATTGCTTAGAAATTGTAAAATTCAGATAATTTATGCTCGCCAGTAATATAATTAAAACACCAATGAACATAAATATGGATAGCATTTTATTGTTTCCTTTTAAGTGACTATCCTTTATTTGAAGTGTTGAAAGATAGATTTCACCGATATTTTGAAATGCAATACTTCCAGTATTAGAGTTTAAGTTATTTAAATTTTTATTGATCTTACTTGTTAATGCTTCAACATTAGCTTTTTCGTTTAATACCATAAAATGCTGGGTTGTAAACCAACATTTTCCATCATCGCAAGTTTCCGATAATCGGAATTTTTTGTTATCTGTGTTTAATATTATCTCGGCATTAAAACTTGATGCTTTAGGTAGATCTTTAATAATTGCTGATATAGTCCCTTCAAAAAAATCGGTCTTTAATACTCTTCCCAATGGATTTACCGAACCATACATTTTTTTTGCAACCGACTCAGTAATAACAATTGATTTATCAGTTGCAAATGGTTTTCTAGATAAACTTGATATAGTTTCAATAGAAAAAATATCAAAGAAATTACCCGTTGTAGTTAATATTTGATCTATCTGCAGATTCATATCTTGCTCAGAATCCTTAATTGTAATACTAAAACCACCTACGTATTCCATCGGACAGACATCTTCTATCTCAGAATATTCTTCTAAAAGAACTGGAAATAATTTATAATCAAGATTTAACTTATTATTTTTTGTATCATAAATGCGATAAATATTTTCTGAGTTGCTATATATTGTATTAACACTTTTTTCAGACACATAAAATAATCCAATAAGAATAATAGCGGTAAAACTGATAGCAAATCCCCCAATTATTAAAGTTGAATTTATTTTATCTTTTAATAAATTTCTAATTGCTAGTCTGACTTTAAAATGAATCATAGTTATTCTTTTACACAAAATACACTTATGAGTAACAGATCATATACCGTAAAATGTATAACATTAGTTTTGTGCAACTTAAACTACAAAGAACAGAAAAATATGTAAATTTTTTTTACATCATGTGTGAAAAATATTTACAAAAAAGAAATGGACTGTGAGAAATCACAGTCCATTTCTTTGATCAATTATTTTATAAAATTTTAAATGATAGGTGCATTGCTTTATTGTTCATATTCACTTGCTTCATCCTGCAAATCCTTATCCCATTTTTCTTTGGGTAATTCAGTCCATACTTCAATCAAATTTTCTTCAGGATCTCTAAAGTGCACTGTTCTAATTCCCCAACCGGTCATATCTGTTGGTTCTTTGATAAACTCAACCCCTTTTTCAGATAATTCTTTATATATCTTATCAACATTATCTGATTTTAGTATAAGTGCAATTTTCTCTCTACTCCCAACAGGTAACTTTTTGTCTGCATTACCAATGGCATTGGCCATTAAATCAGATTTAAAAATGGACAATCCTGTAGGTCCACCTAATTCAAAACTAGCATATTCGCCACCTATTTTTCCCCAGGTTACCTTTAAACCTAAAGTCTCTGAGTAAAACTTAAAACATTTGTCGAAATCTTTAACTAAAAGTCTAATACCGTCTAATTCCATAATTTTAAATTTTAATGATTATGCAACAAAGCTATATATGTTCAAAATCATAGTATTGTACAAATCGGTCATTATTGTTTAAATCCAATTGCTCAGGTGTTAATCCGGTAAATTGCTTTATTTCACGAATGTAGTGCGATTGGTCGTAATAATGACAATAATTTGATTTGTTGTTTTTTACATCTCGTAGGCTTTTTTTAAAACGTATGATTTTTGAATAGTCTTTAATCCCAATTCCTATCATATTATTTACCAACCTATGTAATTGCCTTGGACTTAACCCTATAGTTTTTGAAATCTCGTCAACTTTGATATTTCCCACTGAATTATCAATTAGTTGAAAGCACTTTTTTAATCGCTTATCTGATTTGTTATAAGGTATAAGTTTTAAGAACTGCTTGTTTAAATAATTTACTAGAAAATCAGGAAATCCATTTAAACTATCAACCAATATTTGATCATTTAAATCTAAATCCTTTAATGTAATACTCTGGTAATCATCTATTGATTCTTTTATATTGAATTTTAACAATCCGCCTATTGATAACGGTTTGAATCGAATTCCAAATACTTCTGTATTTTCAGCGTAGTTTATTGAGACTGACTTGCTCCAAATTCCAGTCAGTTTTGTATCAACAATTCTGTTGTCTTTAAGCACAACCAACAAATCAAAATATCCATCTGGTAATATATCAATAGGTTTTGTAGTATTAGTTCGAATACTAAAATACCAATAGGCTTTTATATAATCGTTTAACCTTTGATCAGGTTTAAATTCGCGATATGTTATCTTGTTATCACTCATCTTACATTACGAAAAAAACAGTTTTATACCATACTGAAATTTACTCCTTTGTGCACAACCTTATTATTTGATTACCAAATTTAGAAAAAATGATGATTTAGATATCAGAGACAAAAGAGTGATTTGCAAAATACTGATTCTCCCCGTTATGAATTATCTTTACTTATTACTGACATACAGTTGTCATCTCCAAATGCTTAACTTAGTGCAAAATTAAACCAAATTAAAATGGCAGAACCTTTAAAAAACATGTTTAACCAGGATTTGATTAGTAACCTGGGCAATATACTATCGCAATTCACTAAAGACTTTAACACAGAACAATTTATTAACGATGTATTTGACGATAGATGGGAAGCTTTAGAGTTAAAGGAGCGAATGCAGCATATCACAAAAATGCTCAGCAAACAACTACCTGAAAATTACGATGATGCCATAGATATTCTTTTAAAACTAACCGAATGTGTTGAAAATTATAAATCGGAAATTAGTTTTGCATATATGGTTTTGCCTACCTATGTAGAATTGTACGGTACAAACCATTTGCAAACTTCCATTAAAGCTATGGAAAGAGTTACGCAATTGGTCAGTTGTGAATTTGCAGTTAGGCCATATATTCTCAAATACCCCCAGGAAATGATGCAGCAAATGCTTCAATGGTCAACTCATCCTCACCAAAATGTAAGACGTTTTGCATCAGAAGGATGTCGACCTCGCTTACCTTGGGCAATGGCCTTACCTGAACTTAAGAAAGATCCCACTTCTATCCTGCCGATCCTTGAGAACTTAAAAAACGATGATTCGGAATTTGTGAGAAAAAGTGTGGCCAATAACTTAAATGATATTTCAAAAGATCATCCAGAATTAGTATTGGAAATTGCTTCCCAATGGAAAGGAAAATCTAAAAATACCGACTGGATTATTAAACATGCATGCAGAACTTTACTAAAACAAGCCCACCTCAAAGCCATGGAATTATTTGGTTATAATTTCTCTGAACACATTGAGGTAACTAAATTTAAAGTAAATACACCCAAAGTTATTTTTGGTAATCATCTTGAATTTGGTTTTACTCTCGCTAATAAAGATGGAGATGAAACAATGGTACGCCTTGAATATGCTATTTATTTTAAAAAGGCAAATGGCTCACTTGCTAAAAAAGTATTTAAAATTAGTGAAAAGAAATACTCGCCTAATAGTAGCACCAATATTAAACGTAAACATAATATAAAACCTATAACAACCCGAAAATATTATAGTGGTTTACACCAAGTATCTTTAATTGTAAATGGTAAAGAACTGGAAAAGAATGATTTTGAATTGGAGATGTAAGAGTATTGAGAAGTATATCAACATCCAATTAATTATTTAAAAAGATCATAACTAAAGCGTGTAGTCATTATCATAAAAGTCATCTAGCGGCAGGAAGAAAGGAACAAGGAAAATGGATAAAGGTCATATATTCATTTAGAAATGAATATAATTAAGGAATTAAACTTTTTTTGAAAAATGACTATGAATACATTTGCTCAAAAACTTTGAAAAAAACTAAATTTGTATAACTAAAATTTTTTAATGTTTAAATTTAAGAAGGATTCCGTGAAGTAAATAACCTCTGGTAATACCAGGGTTATCCTCTAGTTTATCTCTGCCAATTTCTTGCCGGAGGTATTTTTGTATCTATAATCCAAGTATTAATAAGACATGTTAAGCAAAAGATATCTTGACATGTTCTAACATTAAATTTAAACATCATGAGTAACGAAAATAAATCAATTCACGAATTCGACTTTAAGTTAATATGTGAGTATTATTCACTATTTGAACGTCAAGGACCCGGAAGCCCCGAAGTTACAACTAAAGCACTCAGCTTTATTGATAACCTATCGGATGATTCGTTAATAGCAGATATTGGATGTGGCACTGGTGGTCAAACTATGGTTATGGCGCAACATGCTCCAGGGAAAATAACTGGTATAGACCTTTTCCCTAGTTTTATCGATATTTTTAATTCCAATACCGAAAAGCTTAATCTTCAGAATCGTGTAAAGGGTATTGTAGGTTCAATGGATAATCTATCATTTGACAATGAAGAATTAGACCTTATTTGGTCGGAAGGTGCTATTTATAACATTGGTTTTGAACGTGGTTTAAAAGAATGGCACAAATTCTTAAAAAAAGGAGGCTACATAGCAGTTTCGGAGGCAGTATGGTTTACCGAAGAGCGTCCAGCCGAAATTTACGATTTTTGGATGGATGAATACAATCAGATTGATACCATCCCAAATAAGATAAAACAAATGCTGCAAGCTGGATATATTCCTGTAGCTTCGTTTACTTTGCCAGAAGACTGCTGGATAAAGCATTATTACGAACCACAAATTACAGCTCAGGAAGTATTTTTAAAAAAGCACGAAGGCAACCAAAATGTTATTGACTTTATTGCTAATCAAAGGTATGAAATAAAATTATACCATAAGTTCAAGCAATATTATGGCTATGCATTTTTTATTGGAAAGAAAATTTAATGTAATTATAAGAGGTTCATCCATTTTGTGGATGAACCTCAACGCACTACCTACCTAATTATCTACACTTTAGTATGATTGCTGATTGAATTCTTTTTTAATAATATTCCATAATGGATTATCTTTTCTATCAATCAAATCCTCATGTTGTTTTCCTGTATTAATATTATCCCAATATGACCAGTGTAACTTTTCTGTTCCAAGTTCATAATCCATACCATCCCAGTTAGATGAACGAAAAGAATAAAATGCCCAATGCCAATTTTGCTGATTTAAATTTGCTATCGTTTCCTTTAGAAATTTTTGTGCTCCACCAACCCTTCTATCCACCCTAAACTCTTCTGCTATAATTCTTTTAGTTGGAATATTATGTTTTTCTGCCCATTCTGTAACAGGTTTAAATAAATTTGAAATATGGGTATTAGTCCATTTTTCAGTTTTATTCTTTATTCCTTCAACAGGCATTTTGTTTGGATACGAATACCTATTTTTATTTATTCTAAAAGTGGAATACTCCCATGGTCCATAAAAATGAAAAGCATATAAAGTAAGAGGGTCATTAATGGGTTCAAGAAACTGCAAGCCTTCGATAGAAGAATGCATCCAACCATTTAGTATTATAGGTGTTTTATTATCTACCTCTCGAATTGCATTTACTATTCTTTTATTGAATAAATTTAAGTCTTCCGTAGTATTCTTAATTTCATTCGTCCAGTTTTTAAATTCAGATATTGGTTTATCATACAATCCATGATTCCGCCCCGGATGTGGTTCATTTAATGGATTGTAACCCACAATAGCCGGATGATTTTTTAATGAATTAGCCAATTTTCTCCAGAAATCAATCGCCATTTTCTGATATAATTCATCTGTCCAAAGCCTATAATCTTTTTTTCCTTGCATTGTTCTGCATCCAGGCAAATCAAACATTGCAAGCACTATTTTTATGTTATACTTATAAGCAATATCTAACACATTTATTAAATGCTTCAAATCCGATTTAGGAATGCTATCAAAGTTGTCTGCATTACCAAGTAAAAAATCTTCTCCTTCTCCCTTCCAATTTTTTATATCCAATCTAATAAACTCAATACCCACATCAGAAGCTGCTTTAAACCATTTGTCTGGATTAGTTCCACTATTAAATAATGCACCACCATCTCCGTTTGCTCCTTTTCTCTGTATATCCCAAAAGGTTAATTTGTGGTTCGCAAAATTGGGATAGCAACAAAAAAATAGTAATCCCACCAATAAAAATATCTTCTTCATCTATTATATATTTATCGTTAAATGATCATTTTGATTATTGTTGTATAAAAAGTTCATTCCGATTGCTTCGTTCAGAGTGTTAAATCCAGGATATCAACAAAATGACGATCCAAATGCAAGAATAATATTTAATTATTAATGCTAAATGTTCCAGATCCATTGTAGTTTTCTTTTGATTTCCAATTGGGTTTCCACCAGTGTGATATTCTTTTGCCATTGGTTTCATCTACATCTTCATGACAAATATTTAAACGAAAGTCATTCCATTTTTTACCCTGTTGTTTACTTAAGTAGGATACTGGTATAGCAATTTCAAATTGGTAACCTTTGCTGTTAATTGAGCAAGCTATTTGGGTATTTTTCGGGTGATCCCTATTAAAGTCTCCAATCTTAGTTAATTCAAGATTATTTTTATTTTGCGGAAAGATTCTTAAGCGCGTAAAAGGATTAAAATCTGATCTTCCCCTTCCTAACATCCGTTGAGGATCGGGACGAGCATCAAAATATATATTGATGGCATCCTGACGCATACGAGTATTGGAAGGGTTTGTAATTAGATTAGTATCAAGTACCCTAATGGCCAGATAAACAAAGTTCTTATCGTACTTTAAATCAAATTGACATTTTTCGCACTCTGATTTTAATTCATTTTCAATTTTATAGCTTAATTCATCCCAATCTTCTAATTGACCATCAATAATTACTTTACTCGCAACCTTGCTAATTTTTAGCTTAGAATAACTATTATAATTGAAACTACAAATTTCTTTATATGCCGACAACCCTTTGTAATTCATACTTAATTGTGTTTTTCCCACCTTTATTGGCAATAGTTGGGCAAAAATTTCATCTTTGAGTTTTGCCGCCTTTTTATCTTTGAACACGTATTTAGGATAAAGAGCTGTTGTACGTAATCCATCAGTAAACCATTGCTCTAAAAAAATACAGGCATATTCCCCCTGCTCTTCAATATTTACCGAGTTAGTACCGGCATTTTTAAGACTATTGATATTTACCCTTTCAAGTTGAGGTTGCTCCTTTCGCAACAAAAACAAAAGCATGTCATACATTTGTTTGTTACATCCCTTTTTACCATGATACTCATCGTAAACCTGGTAAAATGCCAGATCATCGTCTTCTACCCAGCCTTTTTCTTGCAATATACCGGCAAAAATCCGTGCATTAGCCCTCATATCGGGATAATTAAGATCTGAAGACATTACCCAAATGCGTGAATCAAACTTCTTGAAGTTGTCAGATTTTACCTTTTTAATTAATAGGTTATTATCCCACCAAAGTGACGGTGACATTACGCCTGCCATACCAAAGGTTTCGGGATGATGACAAGCCAGCCAAGCAGAAGCCAATCCTCCTAATGAACTACCTGCTATGCCAGTAAATTCTTTATCTTTTAAGGTACGATAGTTTTTGTCGATATGAGGTTTTAATACTTCAACAATAAACTTATACATATTATCCAGATTACCATCTCTGGTAGGGGTAAGATTTTTACCTCTAAGTCCCTTGTTGTTGTGCACGGCTACAAATATGGTGGGATAAATTAAGCCTTTGGCCAATAAACTATCGTGATAGTGGTTAACCGAGTACTTGCTGCTTTCATTAATCCCTTTACAAAAAGCCTTTTCCCCATCAAAAAAGTACATCACCCTATAGTTTTGGTCACTTTCGGAATATCCTGGAGGAAGTGAAATACTAATTTTTCTATCTCCATTTAATATACCCTGATCAGAAAAGCTCTTTAATGTTATAACACTGGAAGATGGTTGAGATAAGCTTTTATAGATACTATTCAGGCCATTGTATGCTTTCTCTGCCATTTCTTTTTGTTTACTCACCATCTCCTGCTTAGTCACAGAAGAATTTCTCCATTTATCAAGCTGCTGCATTCCTTGTGCCAAAATACGATCCTCTAAATCAAAAAGTAATTGTTTTGTATAATTTATATTTTTAAGGTTCGCATATTTTTTTTCGGGATGATTAAAGATATATTTTCGAATTTTTGAAGATACATCATATAAAAAACGATTATCTTCACCTCTACTCACTTCAGGAGTTTGTCCTACTGGCCAATAGGGTGTTGCTACTGATGTAAACGAATTACCCAACATACTCCACATGGTAGTTAAGTAAGCAGGTTCTTTATCTTTTACTCCTTGAATAACCGTAGCAGAAATAGATGCATAACGACAAATATTGTTATTACATAAAAAATAATTACCCGATATATTATTTGTATTAGTCTGATTTAAATCTCGCATTTGATACTTCAAAATGCTATTTACACCCAGACTATCCCCTTGATGAAATGAATAAATAAATTGAGAAGAACGATTAAATCGCTCAATTCCTCTATCTCCACCGGTACTTTCGGTAAAATTGGTTCTAATTATATATCCATTTGGAGCCACTGATTTATTATTAGCATCAAATAGTTGGTAACTATCGGCCATCACTTCAAAAATAGCAGCTCCTCCCTGAGCATCAATTACTCCAAATGTGGCCTGGGTTTTCCTGCCCAATTTATTTGTTTGATTTAAGAGTGAAATGAAGTCTTTAATTGTTGTACACGATTTTAGAGCTTCGTGCATAAACTGACCATTTCCCATCCCCTTATCTCCCTTTGGTATTTCTGGAATAAAGGTGTTGGCTATCGCAAATCCTTTTTCGTTTACACCATACCAAGATCGGTCGTACCCATACTCAGGGGTAATATTGGATATAAAACTAATGGTATCAGTTTGACTGTAGTATATAATATTTGGTTTAACCTCATAATCGCGTGTTTTCCACAATAACGGACGACCATCCTCTGTAGCCGTGCCACTAGCCACTCCTAATGTACAAGCTTTGGAAGAAGTATGGCTAAACAAGAGACAGATATTTAAAATTACTAAAAATGAACACAGAGGTACAGAGTTACGGATTCTTCTAATTGTTATCATGCTTTAAATATTTATTCTATTTTTTGTTTTTAAATAAAACTATAGGTATTTCGTTGTAAACAAGTAGTTAAAACTGAGCATCACCTGTTCAAAAGAATGACCACCTTAAATCCCTATCTCAAAAGTTCTTGTATACGAATAATAAATTAAGCGCTCAGCTATTTTGGGTAAGAAACAACAGACTTTATTAATACTTCATTCCTCGTTGCATGCAACTTAGTAGTTCATATACTACTCATACCTTAATGCCTCCACTGGATTTCTTGAAGTTGCTCTCCAGCTCTGCCAACTTACTGTAAGTATTGCTATACCTAGTGCTAAAAATCCGGCTAATGCAAAAATCCACCAGCTTAATTCTGTTTTGTAGGCAAAGTTTTCAAGCCATATATTCATAAAATAATAAGAAACAGGACAGGCTATAATGAAAGCAACCAACACCCAAACAATATATCCTTTGTTAAGCATAACCAAGACTTCATATATCTTAGCACCATTTACTTTACGTATACCAATTTCCTTAATTCTCTTTCGGGCATTAAAATATGATAATCCAACTAGTCCTAGTAAAGAAATAGCAATTGCTATAACAGAAAGAATAAATACCAAGCGGCTATTTTTCACATCGTCCTTATAGTATTTTTCAACCATATCATCCATAAAATGAAAATCAAATGGAGTATTAGGTAACGTACTCTTTGCTATGTCTTTTATTATTGAAATCTTTTTTTGAATGTTTCCGGGATAAATCCTAATTAAAGCATACTTTACTTTTTCGGCATTCTTAAAAACTACAAACGGATTTATTTGCTCATGAAAAGAGTGTTGATTAAAATCCTTTAGCACTCCTGAGATAATATACTTTTTTCCTCCCAATTCTACATTTTCACCTAAGGGATTATCTATCTCTTGTCTTTTTATAAATGATTCGTTAACTATACAGAAGTCTTTGCTATTCTTCAAAAGTTCTTCACCATACTTCAATTCCATTTGCATTGTAGTTAAGTAATCATTATCTACAAAAATATATTCCGTTTGCTCTAGTGATTTGTTTCCATTTTCGTCCCTAATAACAGTACCATAAATAGCTCTATGATTAACATATGGAGGACAATCTGTACCGGCTACTTTTACAATCCCTGAATTGCTAAGTAATTCTTTTTTAAACACAGAATAAGCTTTCTGATCTTCTTTAGAAAGCTTTAAGGATATTAAAAACTCTTTATTAAAACCAACGTCACTTACTTGCATAAAATTGAGTTGTTTTTCCATTATTAAAGAGGCCGACACAAGTCCAATAAACGAAATCAATTGAAATGTAAGTAAAGAGTTGTTTATAAAACTTGCGGTCTTGCCTTTTGAAAACTTATTTTTTAAGAGATCAACAGGAGCTTGTTGGCTTAAGATTATTGTTTTAAGACTACCTGTAAACAAAGTAGCTAAAAAACAAAGAGAAAACGCAATTCCTAAAAAAGCTATGATATGAGTGCTATTATAAAACTTATTTGGAAAATATTGTTGCAGATGAGGTGAAGAAATTAGTGTTAAAAACACAGCTATAACCAATGCTATAAAGATTGGTATAAACGAGGATGAAATATTTTCAAAAAATACCTCTTTTTTCCCTGCTCCTGAAATTTTCTCAATTGCCCGTTGACTCATTTTTTGAAAATTCTCGGTTGTTACCAACAGCACAAAGTTAATTAATGATATTAGTAAGATTAAGATAGCTAACGAACTATAAACAATTAGCTTTGTTTTTACCTGATCGCTAAGGTTTAACTTCTGGATATTTCCTAAATGTAATTCCTTTTTGTTATCCCCTTCTTTATTAGCATTTTTAGAATAGAAGGATGCAATTTTTGAGGTCAAATGATCAATATTAGCTTCATTATTTAAATGTATATAGCATTCACAATCTTCCTCCCAACTTGAAGAGAAATTTTGTCCACCAAAATTTGATTGATAATAACTCATTGCACCAATCCATTCAAAGTTAAAATTTGAATAAGCTGGTGGATTTTCAATTATTCCAATTACAGTAAATTCATATTTTTTATTTTTTATTAATAGTTCAACATTTTTCCCTATTGCATTTGCTCCTCCAAAATATGAATTTGCCAGTCTATCTGAAATAATTGCAGGGGATACTACTTTTGTAAATTCACTTGGACTTCCTGCAATAAATTGATACGAAAAAAAGGAAAAGAAATTATCATCAACAAATACAAATTCATCTAAGTTGGGATCTATATAGCCTTCTGTAGATTTAATAAATCCTTTGTCTCCCTTTCGATTAACCAGAGTTATATCTTTAACTTCAGGGCAAGATTGTTTTATAAAACCTGTTAAAGCATAAGGAATACTTCTACTAAAATATTCTCTATCAAACCATTTTTTCTCTTGCACTAAATACTTGTTTGAAGCATCTTTTTGAAAAGCGTCATAGGTTAATTCATTGTATACAAATTGGCCAATAATTAGCGCAACCATAAAACCAATAATTATCCCAGATATTTTAAGAAATCCAATATACTTCTGACGGATTAAACTTCTGAATTCAATTTTTAAGTAATGAAATAACATAAGATGATTTTATTTTGCCTCGTATTTAGAAACTGCTATTTATTTGATTACTCATATCTAAGTGCCTCTACAGGATTCCTTGTTGCTGCTCGCCAACTTTGCCAGCTTACGGTTAATATAGCTATTCCTAATGCCAAAACTCCAGCCAGGGCAAATATCCACCAACTCAGCTCTGTTTTATAGGCAAAGTTTTCGAGCCATTTATTCATGGTGTAGTATGCCGTTGGACAAGCAATCACAAAAGCAATTGCTACCCACTTTACAAAGTCTTTGTTGAGCATGGTGAGTACCTCGGATATTTTTGCTCCGTTTACTTTTCGTATTCCTACCTCCTTACGCCTACGTTCAATTACAAAAAGCGATAAGCTAAACAATCCTATACACGAAATAAAAATAGCAACAAACGAAAAGCCTTTGAATTGTCTCGATACCTTTAATTCATCGTTATATAATTGAGCTAGCTTATCATCAAAGAATTTCATTTCGCATGAAATATGAGGGCATACTCTTGTCCATGCTTCTTTTATAGCAGCTATGGTAGTACTTAAATTCTCGGTTTTTAACCTTACTGTTATTGCATTTGGTTCGTATTTTAGTGGCCACAATATTAGTGGTTCTATTTCATGCCGTAATGCATCGTAATTAAAATTTTGAGCGACTCCAACTATTTTAAACCTGTTTCCTTTTGAATCTGTTATAAATTTATCGGTAACATTATCCATTCCCATTCTTTTTACAGCTTCCTGGTTCAGAATAACCTCGTACCTCTGCTTGAATACACTATTATCAAAATTGTATGAAAATGATTCACCTGAAAGCATCTCTATCCCCATAGTTTTGAAATAATTTTCATCTACACACAAGCTTTTGAATAATACCTTTTGCTCAGGGACTTTACCCTCCCATGTGTAATCACCAGACAAGCGACTTATCCCAAAAGGCAGGTGGTTTGACTTGGTATAGCTTACAATACCGGGTATTTTCTGAAGTTCGTCAGATAATGCTTTATGTTTTTCGTAAGTTTTCCCAACAAGAAAAAGATACATTAGGTTATCTTTATTATAGCCCAGATCATAGTTATTGATATATTTTAGCTGGCTTGTAATAGTTATTGAACATATAATTAATCCTATTGACAATACAAATTGAACTACAACCAAAATACTTTTTAGACTTGCAAATTTATTTTTACCTGTTACTGCTTTCTTTAATACCAACGCAGAATTAAACGATGATATATATAAGGCCGGATATGCAACCGAGAAACATAGAATTAAAAATGTTGCTCCAAACAAAAGCCCTATTAATTTCATGTTTTGGAACAATGAAATTGAAATATTCTTATCGTATAAATTACTAAAAACTGGTAATAACAAAACAACAAGTACTACGCTTAAGACCAAACTAATAAATAACATTAAGCCTCTTTCGTAAATAAATTGTATAATAATATTAAATCGGTTTGCTCCTATCGATTTACGTACCCCAACTTCGGGACGACGTTGCTCTGATTTTGCAGTTGAAAAATTAGCAAAGTTTATAGTGGCTATTAAAATAATTATAAACGCAATGGCTAAAAACTGGTAAATATACTGCACCCTGTTATTCTCTCCAGAGTAAGAAAACAACCTTTCTTTTTTAAATGGAAAAGTGTGTAAAGAAATTCCACTATATCCTTTATTCTCATACAGGTTAGTTATTTTACTCTCAAATTCTTTGACATTAACTCCGGGTTGAAGCTGCGCACAAGTGCGAGGCCAATTCTTTTCCCAGCTTGATAAATCTTCGACCCAACCTTTAGAAGCAAAATAATCAAGAGGAACCAATACTTTAAAATCAATAGTTGAATTTTCATTCGGTCTTTTAATAACAGCTCCAACTTCAAAAGGATAATTACCATATACGTTCAACACCTTACCAATGGGTGATTCGTCTTTAAAGAAAAGCTTTGCAACTTCAGGCGTAATCATCATTTTATTCGGATGTTTTAAACATGCAGGATCACCTTCTAAAACATTAAAAGAAAAAACCTCAAGAAAATTCTTATCTGTATAAATTATGGGTCCTATCCTTTGTTCAATGTCATTATAACTGATAGTATGGCTTCCATTAACAAAAGTAGTTGCATTAACTACTTCGTCATAGTTTGTTTTAAGTTCCTGACTTAAGGGGAAACGTGTACGCTCTGTAACCACATCTTTACCATCGTAGTTTTGATTTTCATAAATAGAATAAAGGTTCTCAATATTCTTATGAAACTTATCAAAACTAAGTTCATCAATTACCCAAAACAAAATCAATGCGGTTACTGCAAAACCTAGTGAAAGTCCGCCTATATTAATTATTGAATGAAGTTTATCCTTTTTTAAATTTCTCCAGCCTGATTTTATATTGTTTAATATCATATTTTTAGGTTACCTACTCTACTGATATTCACTAATTGTTCTTTATCTAATTTTTAATATAAACATTTGCTCTAACAATAAATACACCTTTCGTCTTATAAAATTGACTACCTGACAACTACAATAAATATCAATAATTATCATGTAAATAAATTATACAAGAATGCATAAATATTTTACAGCAATAATCTAAACTAAGCTATTAACCGTCCATGATGTAATTAATCTTAATACAATGATTCAACCTTGATTAACTTCGTTATCTTCTTTTAACATTAAGAAACTATTCATACCTCAACGCCTCAACAGGATTTCTGGTTGCTGCTTGCCAACTTTGCCAACTAACTGTTATTAACGCAATCCCCATAGCTATAACTCCCGCTAAGGCAAATATCCACCAGCTTAATTCTGTTTTGTAAGCAAAGCTCTCAAGCCATTTACCCATTGCCAAGTAGGCTATAGGGCACGAGATAACAGCTGCAACGGCTACCCATTTAACAAAATCTTGGTTGAGCATAATAAGTACTTGTGAAATTTTTGCGCCATTTACTTTACGTATGCCTATTTCTTTTACTCGCATATTTATTAGCATTAGGGTAACGCCAAATATTCCAAGCATAGAAATAAATATGGCTATTAGAGAAAATAGTATTAAAATGTGTTTTGTACGTTCTACCTTCTTATATAATTGAGCAAATTTTTCATCATAAAACGAATAATCAAAAGGTACATCTGGTGATACCTGATCCCATACAGATTCCATTTCACGTAAGGTCTCAGCCATTTTTTCAGCTTCAACGGAAATTGATAATGCATAAAACATATCGCTATGTTGCATCGAAATAATTAATGGTTGAATCTTTTCGTAAATACTTGCAACGTGAAAATCCTCTATCACACCAACTATTTCATGATTTTTGCCTCCTCTGAATAAGGTTTTACCTATAGGATTTTCCCAACCTAAGGACTTTACTAAGGTTTGGTTAACCAGGAATTGCTCTTTAGTTTTTTGAGTTTTCTTTAGATTCCTACCCTCAATCAATTGTATCTCAAATGTTTCTAAAAAATTCTGATCTGCATGAATAGCATTGTACATATACCACTGGTCATCTCCTTGTGGCTTGTAACCATTCAAGGAACATTCTAAACCAGGTAAACCGAAACTCGCTGATACATTTTTTACACCATCAATTTTACTAAACTCCTGCACAAAAACATCTTGCTTTTTCCCAATAAGATGGTTAGACAATTGAACTATATTTTCCTTCTTAAATCCCAGATCTTTGTTTAATGCATAATTCAATTGTTTTTGTACTACAATTACCCCAACAATAAGTGCTATTGAAATAACAAATTGAAATGTAGCAACAAAAGCTAACTTACTATTTCGTTTTCCATTTTTCTGTTTAGTTAAATTAACACCTGATGCAATTAAATTTTGCTGACTATAAGCGGTAACTAATGTTGTAATTAAAATTATACCAGAAATGAGTAGGAGTCCAACAAATATTTTTTGAGTAATTTGAGTGTTATAAAAATTAAAGGAATATCCAAACAATGAACAAAACTGTGATTGAAATATCCCTACAACTCCTATGGTTATTAAAGATGCCAGTATAAAAGTTAATGCATTTTCGAGTAAGAACTGTTGAATAAGTTCAAACTTGCCTGAGCCAAGTGTACGCTTAAGAGTAAACTCGTTATTACGAAAAACAAGCACTCCTTTGCTAATGGAAATGAAATTGAAAATGGCAATTAGTAAAACTAAAATGGCTATCCCTAACAATATTAAAATATTATCGATATCTGCTTTACCAAAATTGTCCCATTCAACATCTGAGAAAAGATGAACTTTAGCTAGTGAAATATATTTAAACTCTGAGAAATAACCACTTCCCTCATCTTGCTTATTAGTTTTTTCCCAAAGCAATTGATCTGTCTGATTATATATATTTTCAAAGCTTGCTTTTTCGTTAACCTTTACAAATGCCTGTGCAGTTATTCCTCCTCGCCATCCTTTATAAACATTAGGAGAATCGAGAAGGGTATGAATAGATGACACAGCATCAAATTTGATATGTGAATTTTTAGGCGGATTAGCTGCCAATGCCACTACAGTAAAAGCTTCATTATTTATTTTAATGTTTTGCCCAATCGGATTCTCATTTTCAAATAACCTGCTTGCTATTCGTTCTGTAAGTACAACCTCACCCTTTTTTAATTTATAATTTTGGGCTCCTATTGTTATTGGAAAGGTGAAAAAATCAAAAAAATTATCATCTGCATATAACATGAGATGCTCTTCTTTAATGGTTTTCGTATTCCATTTAAAAAGTAGATCTCCTCTATGTGCAATGCGGTTAAACTGCTCAATTTCAGGAATTAGTTCTGCCAGAGCTTCAGCATATGGTACTCGAGTATAAGGATGATGTTCTACATCTTTGGGGCTTGTTTCAATTTCCTCAATTCTATATATAGATTCTACATTCTTATGGAATTTATCAAATGAAAGCTCAAATTGTACATAACCTAATAATGCAAATGATACTGTAAGCCCCAATACTAAACCTACTATATTTATTATGGTATATTGCTTATGCTTCTTAAAATTACGAAGTGCTGCTTTTAATTTACTCATAATATTATTTTTTATTTTTATTCGTATCGTAATGCCTCAACCGGATTTCTGGTAGCAGCTCGCCAGCTTTGCCAACTAATTGTTAACAATGCTATTAGCCCAACAAATACCCCTGCAACCAGAAATACCCACCAGGCAATATTTATCCTATTATCTATTGTTTGTAATAATCTATTAATGATTATCCAAGCTATAGGAGATGCAATAACAAAAGCAATTAGTATATTTCGTAAAAGTGAATTGTTTAAAAGATTAACAATTTCAATAATGCGAGCCCCATTTGCTTTGCGAATACCTATTTCCTTTACTCGCGATTGTGTGGCCTGATATGTAAGCGCAACCAAACCTATTAATGCAAGCATTATTGAAACAATACTGGCAAAACGAAAAGTATTATTTATTTCCCTTATTTCATTAATAAAGCCCTCTACCTGAGTATTCGTAAAACTATACTCAAAAGGAAAATCGGGAAAAATTCCCGTTATCGACTTTTCAACTTGTTTAATGGTTCTATTAACATTGTTACGGTGCAAACTCACAAATAAGTATTTTGTGAAATGTTGATTATCAGGATGAGCTGAAATAATCATCGGTTTAATAGTATTAAACATAAAGTCATTCTGAAAATCTTTAACAACACCAATTACCTGGTTATTCTTTCCCCAAAAACGTAATTGCTTTCCTATCGGATTATCATATCCTAGTATTTTAGCTGCCGTTTCGTTAACTATTACCCCTTTTAACTCTTCTGGTCTTTCATTTACAAACTCACCACCCAAAGCCATATTCATACCAAATGTTTGGGTATAACCATCCGAAACAATAGCAAAACCAAACGATTGTGTTTGCTTAATCCCCTGATCATCAACCCAAGTTACTCCTGAATGGTTAGGGATACCCACAGGCATTGAGGAAGCAACACATATATCTTTAATTGTTGGAATACTTTTTAAGTCATTTTTTAGGTTATCATAGTTCTTTTTCATTTTATTAGTAAAGGGAATCTGCATAACCATTTTATTATCAAACCCGAGTGGCATGTTTACCATATACTTATATTGCCTATTAACCATCAAGGTTAGAATAACCAATATAATTGAAATCACAAATTGAGAGGTAATAAGGACATTTTTACTGCCTACTCCGATAGTTGTTTTACTTTTTTTGCGGAACAATAAAAGAGGATTCACACCTGATAAAATCAAGGCTGGGTAAAATCCTGCCAGTGGTGTTATTACTAACCAAAGAATTACATTTGCAGCAATAAATAATCCTATATTATTCTCCAAAAAAGGTTGAATATTGGAACCAACCAAAGTCCTGAATAAAGGAATACCAAGAATAGCTAACACTGATCCTAACAAAATGGCTATAAAACTAATGACAGCCGTTTCCCATATAAATTGGCTGCCTATTATCCTTTTACCGGCTCCCGAAATCTTTTTCAAGGCAATTTCCGATTTCCTGTTATGTATTAATGATGTTGATAGATTGATATAATTAAGAATACTAACCAACAATACAACAACACCAATAAATACAAGTAAGTAAAGCGGATTTTTATTGTAATAAAGTCTTCTTTCGGTAATTGGTATAAATGAAAGTGTTAACTGATCGGGATTGCGAATATTATCCAAATTTTGATCACTGTAGAAATGTTCGATCTTTTTGTTGAGTTTCTTATAATCAGTTCCTTCGCGAAATTTAAAATATGGCTGCCCGTTATTGTCCCATCCTGTCAATTTTGATTTTGAACGAAGGGTAGTAATTGGCGCTAACATTGAAAAATTGAAAGAAACATAATCAGGTATTTCAACAACTCCCGAAACTGTAAATCCTTGTTTATTGTTAAGTACAAGCATTTTTCCTAAAGCAGGTTCATCACCAAAATATCTTTTTGCGGTTTCTTTAGACAATACAATAGAATTTGGATTATTTAATGCCTGCTCCCTTGATCCTTCAACAAAAGGGTACTTTATAATTTGAAATAAGTCTGTATCTGCAAGGTAAAAACTTAATTCATTAAATGTTACTTTATTTTTATTAGATGATTGGTATGAAACAATACAGTTTTTAAACCAACTAAAATTTTCGGTCCGGGCATAGTATTCTATCTCAGGAAAATGTTCGGAAAGCAGTGGAGTAAGTGCATAGCTTATTGACGTGTTTCCTAAAGGCGAATCCTGGCTTTTTTGAACCAGGTTAAATACTCGTTCATGATCAGGTATCGAACTATTATAAGAAGTTTCTTTGGCATAATGCAGAATTATTAAAATAGCACAAGCAAAACCAAATGCTAAACCAATAACATTAATTGATGTAAAGATCCCGTTTTTTCTAAGAAAACGAAATGTGTTATTTATTGTTGTTAGTATCATAATACGATATTTTTATTCTTACCGATTTTAGCGTCAAGTCTAATAGAGTTACTGCATTTATTATTTTACTCAAATACTGTGATCTAAACTACTATTCTATTTGAGTCGACTTTTGTTTCGACTTTATTACTTAATGAACTATCTACTTGTTATTCATACCTCAATGCCTCAACAGGATTCCTCGTTGCTGCTCGCCAGCTTTGCCAACTTACGGTTATAATTGCGATTCCTAAAGCCAATACACCTGCCAAAGCAAATATCCACCAGCTGAGATCTGCTTTATAGGCAAAGTTTTCGAGCCATTTGCTCATCGCATAGTAAGCTACTGGGCATGCAATTGCAAAGGCAATAACTACCCATTTTACAAAGTCTTTATTTAGCATGATTAGTATTTCTGAAACTTTTGCACCATTTACTTTTCGTATGCCTATTTCTTTGGTGCGGTATTCTACTGTATACAACGCAATTCCGAACAACCCAAAGCTTGTGATTAGGAAGCTAATAATGGTAAAAAAACCTATCATTTTGGCTAGTTTCCTATAATCTTCATGAAGGGCTTTAAAATCGTCTTCAAGAAAGCTATAAATAAATGTTTTGTCTGGAAAGCTAACTTTCCATAAATCTTCTAAATCTGTTAGTGCTGTTTGCCGTTGTGTACTGCTAAGTAATTTTAATTGAATGGTTTTAAAACCTTTATCATTTGATCTATAAGGTTTAATTACTGTCGGTTTTACTTTTGCACTGAAAGGTTCAGTATAAAAATCTTTTACTACCCCAACTATGTGGATATCGTTGCCAGATATTTCTAAATTTTGTCCTATCGGAGACTGTAGGTCATATTTCTCTATTAGAGTTTCATTTACAATAGCCTGATTTGGATCATTTTGACTATTTGCTGTAAAACCCATCCCTTTGTTCAAAACAATGTTATGAACCTTTAAAAAGTCATTGTCCATATTATAGCCTAAGCTTGGTACATTGTCGTCGCCCAAAGCTATCCAAGCGTTTAAAAAAGTAGTATTGGATATGGTAGAAGCCTCAACACAACTCAAATTATTTACTTGATTTTTGAAAGTTTTAAATTCGTTATCCGATATGCCAGCTCCCTCTACTTCAATTATATTGGGATTTATATTTGCTGTTTCAGAGATGAAATTCAATTGTTGGTTGTATAACATTGCAGCAATAATCAATAAAACGGAAAAACCAAATTGAATGCTAATCATGGTATTGCTGAAAACTGCTTTTAAACTGCCAGAGTTTGCATTCAGCAAATTGTTAAAGCCTCTTTTCCTAAATTTAATACCAAGGTAAATTGCAGGTATAAATGTTAAAATCACAATCAGTATAAAATAAAAAATAAGAACAGATCTGTCCAATAAAAATGAGATGGAAAGATGTGCCCCGAATAACTTATTAAACGAAGGTAGTGCTGCCAAAACAAGCACAAGTGATATGCCGAAACCCAAAAGCGTGGCGACAAACGATTCAAGTAAAATCTGTTTTTGAACATGCCCTAAACTGGCTCCCAATAATTTTTGAATTGCATTGCTGGACGCAGATTTATACAAACGCACCAGATATAAATTGATAAAGTTGAAACACGCTACTAATAATATTGCCAAGGCAGCAACGGTGCCAATGGTTATAAACAGGCTGTCTCGTTTTAGCAAAAATGGCCAGCTTGTTTGCGTTTCGCTCTTATCGAAATAGAATTCGCGTAAGGATTGTAAGTAATATTTACAATCATCGGTCAACCTTGGTAATTCTTCCAAATCGCTATCCAGTTTTTGCAGCAAGCTTGGTATTGCCTCGGAATCCCTAAGTTTAAGGAAAGTTACACCTCCCCAAAAGTTTTTTTCGTTGAATGGAAACAAAACATTAAAAGTAATAAACGACGCAGTATAAGAATCATCTATAACAGCTGTGATTTTTTGAACCGATTTTTCATTGCCTTCCTCAAAAATAAAGGTCTCTCCCAAAACATCGGCGCTCCCAAAAACTTTTTTTGCCCAACTTTTAGTTATGGCAGCCTCCCCTGGTGAAGAAAGTGTCGCTTTTAGATTGCCTGCAACTACCGGAATCCTAAAAAAATCGTTTAAGTTTTTATCTGCCTCAAGAAAAAGCAGGTCGTCTGTTTTAAAACCACTCGATTCAAAAACAGCTTCTCCTCCAACATTTCTAAACCTGCAAAAGGATTCTACTTCGGGGTAACGTTCTTTAAATAAGTGAGGAATCTGTTTCAATATAAATGAACTTTTTTCTTTTGTGCTTTCTAACATCATGGGATTATCGGTTTTTAAAGCAAAAATCCTCTCGTTATCAATGCTTCCATTCGATATTTTCCACTCGTTAATAACGAAGGCAGCTAATAAATTACAACAGGCAAAACCAATTGTCAGGCTTAAAATGGCCATAGTCGAAAAAAGCTTGTTTCGTTTCCAGTTTCTTAGAATTAGTTTTATGCGTGTAGTTTGTATCATATCTCCTTTTCTACTTAAAAGCCATTTTTTACATCTTTATATTGTAGCTATCTCGCTATACAACTTCTTTACTCATACCTCAATGCCTCAACAGGATTTCTGGTAGCAGCTCGCCAGCTTTGCCAACTAACCGCCAACAACGCAATTCCTAATGCCAATACACCAGCCAGAGCAAATATCCACCAGCTGAGTTCTGTTTTATAGGCAAAGTTTTCGAGCCATTTGTTCATCGCATAATAAGCTATTGGACATGCAATTACAAAGGCAATAACTACCCATTTTACAAAGTCTTTATTTAACATAACATGTATCTCTGATACCTTTGCGCCGTTTACTTTTCGGATTCCGATTTCTTTAATTTTCCGTGTAGCAATAAAAGATACCAAACCCAATAATCCAAAACAGGCAATCAGGATTGAGATTATTGAAAACAATCCAACCATTTTACCCAATCTGGCTTCTGCTTTATACTGATTATCAAAAGCACGGTCAAGAAACTCATATTCAAATGTCGTTTTTGAGTTAAGCTGTTTCCAATTTTCTTCTATCAGTTTAATTACAGAACCTGCACTTTGAGATTGTATCCGAACAGCCAGATAATCATTCTGCGCTTCTTTTCGGATAATTAATGGTATGGTTTCTTCTTTAAACGATTTAATATTAAAATCTTCAATAATACCTACAATATTGTACTGTTTTCCAAAGTTGAAGTCGTAAATAACTTTACCTTCCATGCTAGTCCAGCCAAGCATTTCGGCAGCTTTCTTGTTTATTAAAGCACTGTTATTTTCATCGCCTCCTTCCTGAGCAAAAAAGTTACCTTCTGCAATTTTTATTTTTAATGTTTTTTCAAAATTTCCATCAACAAAAATCCTATTAAGTATTACTTTCTTATCAGAATTGGGTACCTGAAACATGTTTGAAGCGTCATCGAACATCGATGGTAATGCCGATGTGTATGATGCACTAATCACATTGGTCGACTTTAATATTTCTTCTTTAAAGATTAATCTTTTGTCTTCTAACTGCTCGGTGTTTTTAACTATCAGTACATTTTCTTTATTGAATCCGGGATTCTGGTTTTGCAGAAAAAGCAACTGTTTCTTCACCAAAATAGTGCTACAAATTAAAACGATAAATACGATGAATTGAAAAGCAACCAATCCGTTACGCACAGACGATTTTGAACCCCGGTTAAAAATATTTCCTTTTAATGATATTACCGGGTTGTATTTTGAAATTAAAATTGCCGGATATATTCCCGCTAGAACGGTTATTACAACTGGTATTAACAGAATCGTTAAACCAGAATAGGCATTATAAAAGTATTGATACTCAACATTAACACCAGTAAATTGATTTAAAACAGTGAGACTGGAAAACAAGATTACCAGTGCTAAAAGAAGTGCGATACTGCATTGTGTAAAGGTTTCAGATAGAATTTGAGTAATTATTTTATTTTTAGAAGAACCAATAACTTTTTTAATGCCCACTTCTTTTGCTCTTAACGAAGCAACGGCTGTACTTAAATTTATAAAGTTTAAACAAGCAACTACAAGAATAAACACAGCAATTATTGCAAGAATAAACAGATGTTGTTTGTTTCCGTATATATGAATATGGTCTGAAAAAAGTGGGTCGAGGTATACTTCGTTAAGTGCCTGCAACTGGTGATTGATATAGTTCCCTTTTTTTGCAAACTGCTCTAAAGACAAGTTTAGATTTTTCAACATTCCGTTAACATAGTCATTCGGGAAATTGGTGTATTTCTTTTTGAATGAAGAAATGTTGGTACTCTCTTTTAATAACATGTAAGTATATAAATTTGTAAAATTGCCCCAATCGCTCATCCTTTGTAACCTTTCATTTGGTATTGATTTGAATGATGCCAAAAATTTAAATTGCAAATGGGAATTGGTTGGTATATTCTCTAAAATACCGGTTACAGTGAAACTGGTTTGTAATTTTTTAACTTCTATAATTTTTCCAATGGGATTTTCATTTCCAAATAACTGCTTCGAATAATCTTCAGTCAAGACAATTGTATTTGGTTCGGTTAATGCTATGCTTTTATTCCCTTCCAATAGATTGAAATCAAATACTTTGAAGAAATTACCTTCAGCATACCAAAAAATATTCTCGTGGAAGTATTTATTCTCAATCTCGAGATTTACTTTTTCGTCATAAAAGAGACGTGTTGCATCCTCTATCTCGGGCAAATCATTTAATGCTTTTTGTGCAAGAGGTATTTGAGAATTGGTAAGCTTTTCAACGGTATCACCAAATTTTATATCGGCTACACACCTATATATCCTATCTGATTTTGCGTGAAATTTATCGAAACTAGTTTGATGATAAATATAAGTTGAGATATACAATACTGTAGTTATCCCTAATGCAAGACAGATAATATTTACCAATGTTTGTTTAACATCCTTTCGGATATTCCGATATGCTGATTTTATTAACATGTACATAATTTTTCATTTTAATCATGAAACATTTATTCATATCTTAATGCTTCAACCGGGTTTCTTGTAGCTGCTCGCCAGCTTTGCCAACTAACCGTCAACAACGCAATTCCCAAAGCCAACACACCTGCAAGAGCAAAAATCCACCAGCTTAAGGCAGTTTTATAGGCAAAGTTTTCAAGCCATTTATTCATAGCGTAGTAGGCAATTGGGCAAGCAATCACAAAGGCAATGGCTACCCATTTTACAAAGTCAATATTGAGCATGGCAAGCACTTCTGTAACTTTGGCCCCGTTTACTTTACGTACGCCTATTTCCTTAATGCGATTATTGATGGTGAAACGAGCCAATGAGTATAGCCCTATACATGATAAGGAGATAATTATAATGGCAAATATGCTTACCAATTTTCCAAACAGTTTGTATTTGTTATACTGAGCCGAATAAAATTTGTCGTTAAAATGATAATCAAACGGTTGACTCGGGAAAAATTGTGTCCATGTAGCTTTAACCTCTTTCAAAACATCCTGAATTTGCGCATTTGAAAACTTAATGGAAATATAGGAACCCGTCTGACCATAATTAATTATAGTCGGATTTATTGGCTCATCAAGTGCTTTATGGTAAAAATTATCGATAACACCACGAATTGTTTTTACTCTACCATCTAATTCACCAATAAATATTTGCTTATTTATAGCTTCTTCTGCAGTGTTGAATCCTAACATATTTAATGCAGTAGAATTAATTAGAACTTGATTATTGTTAACCGAAGACTGTTTGGCAAATCTTTCTCCTGCAAGCATTTTAACATTGTATAAATCAATATATACTTCATCAGTGTTAAAAAAGCTGCATTTAATCCCATCTTGAGATGTTTTATTCAACTGCCTAATACCTCCAGCAAAATTTGTAAAATAGGTTCCTGGTACTGATGATGATACCGATACATTTTCAATTGCTGAGATAGTTTTTAATTCGTCAACAAAAGCTACTTGCTTTTGACGCAAATTCTGATCATGAACTATGGTCTTAAGTGTAACCATATTCTCCATATTCATTTCAGACTGCATCTTATTAAAAAAGTTCATCTGTTTTATAATCGAACTGGTTCCAATTATAAATGCAATTGACAGCACAAACTGAAACACAACAAGAGAGTTTCTATATCTGCTGACTTTAGTAAAACCTCCATTTCCATCATTAAAAACTTTCAATAGATTGAACTGAAGAATTGTTGGGAATATACCTGCAATCAATGAGAATGCAACGCAAATTCCAATTACTAACATCCACCTGTTTATGCTTAAAGGTTGCAGTTCAACATGCAGATTTGCAAATAGAGGAGAAAGAAGAAATACCAATAAAATGGATATTAAAATAGCTACAAGATTTAGGACTAAAGATTCCAATATATTTTCAAAAACAAAATGTTTGTTTGTGCTTCCAAGGCTTTTTCGAACATTAATTAACACCAATTCCTTTCGGGTTTTAACACTAGAGGCATTCACGTAATTTATCCATCCAACTACGAGTATAAACAGAGCAATTCCCAACAAAATAAAAATTGAATCTGCACTATTTCTTCTACCAATTTCATGGCGTACATTGGATTTTAAATGAATATCAGCAAGGGGTTGCAACTTGAAAATGCGTGTCATATCCTTGTTTGACAAATTGTATTTTTCAACAATGGCAGATAGCTTATTGTGTACTGTTTCAATATTGGATTGGGCCTTCAGCTTTACATATGTATTAAAAGCGTTCCACCCCCAATATGTATCCATATTACGATCCCCCTCCTGTTGTTTTTCTAAAGTTTTAAATGAAAGTAAACAATCAAAATCCAAATAGGAGTTTTTCGGAGTATTCAACAAAATAGCCGTAATGGTATATTCTTCAGAACTTTCGTTATTGTCGCATGAAAATCGTTTACCAATTACATCTTCGCTTCCAAAATATTTATTTGCAAACTCTTCTGTTACAACTGCAGAATTTATATTGCTTAACGCATAATCAGGATCTCCACTTTTAAATTCAAACGAAAACACATTAAATACTGTATTATCTGCATAAAAAAGGTTGTTGTGATAAAAATTGTTTCTTTTATCTTCTTTGCTAATAGTTATAATGCTATTTGTTAACGGCTTAATCCTGGTTGCATATTGAACCTCTTCAATCTCGCTGGAAATTACATTGCAAGTTGCAGGTGGGCATCCTGCACTTTCATCATTCAAATTTGAATATATTCTATTATTTAAAACACGATATATATCTTGATGATCGACATGAAATTTATCAAAACTTAGTTCAAAAGAAACGATATGGCTTATGATAATAAACGTACTAATGGCAACAACAAGTCCCAACAGGTTTAGACCCGACTGAACGTTTAATTTGAATAGCTGCCTTAATTTTATTGGTAAAAAAGAAATATTCATTACTAAATTCTTTTAGGTATTTCTAGATATTCATTTTTATTCATAACGTAACGCCTCCACTGGATTTCTGGTAGCTGCTCGCCAGCTTTGCCAACTAACCGTCAACAACGCAATTCCAAGGGCAATTCCCCCTGACATGATAAATATCCACCAGCTTAATTCTGTTTTATAAGTAAAGTTTTCGAGCCACTTAGTCATTGAATAATAAGCTATTGGACATGCAATTAAAAAGGATATCACAATCCACTTTAAAAAGTCCTTATTGAGCATGGATAATATTTCGGATACTTTTGCTCCATTTACTTTTCGGATGCCGATTTCTTTGATTTTTTGCTCACTTAAGAATATAAATACTCCCAGAAGTCCAATGGAAGAGATAATTATGGCAAACAAGCTAAAGTTTCCAATAATTTTAGCTATTCGTTTTTCTTCTGTATAGTTATTTAAGTACTTTTCTTTCACAAAAAATGGCTGAAATGGTATACCTGGAAAAAGCTGTCTCCATTGTTTTTTAAAATATTCGATCACCTCTTTATGATTATTACCTGATAACCGGAAAGTAATAAAAGACGGAGAGTCATTATACTGACCGTAACGATATATCATTGGAGGAATGGTTTCTTTTAATGTAGTAGTATGTATATCTTTTATAACACCAACTACAGGTTTTTTACCTCCTTCGTGCTTAAGTTTAATATATTTACTATCAATATTCTCCCATCCCAATTGTTGCATTAATGTTTCATTAATAATAATAGCTTCTCTGTCCGATTTTATTTCTTTTGAGAAGAATCTACCCTCCACTATATTTATACCATATACAGCAGTAAAATTATCTCCTACAGCAGTAGATATTGCCTGGCATTCATTTATTTCACTATCAGATGGAATTACGCTAAACTCGTTTTGATAATAAAATCCAGGAATATTCTCGGTGATAGTTCCTTTGCTAAATCCATACTTACTTGCGAATCTTTCAGCATTTTCAATATATAATTCTGCTTTACGGTATTTCTCTTTATAGTTTTTTTCCTTAATCATGCTAGCTCCAACAACCAATAGGTTTTCATTATCAAATCCTAAATCGGCATTTTGCATAAACGTTAATTGTTTTAATATCACTATTAAAGCAATAATTAATATGGTAGATATTGAAAACTGACCAACAATAAACCCAGATCTTATTGTGCTTTTACTTTTTTTTGCGTTTTTGATAAAATTAATTGCCTTTAGAGCAGGAATTTTTGCATAAAATACTCCAGGGAAAAATCCAATTAAGAATGCCACTAAAAATACTATCAGCACTATGCTAGCCATTATCTCCAGATTATTTACCATCCCAGAGATAGGTCTCTGAACAAGATATTCAAAGTAGGGTAGTAAAAGATAACAAGATGGTATGGCAATAATGAGAGCTATTATTGTGCTTAAGAATGATAATCTTACTTGGGATATAACAATTTGTTTTCGACTGGCTCCCAACAACTTATTAACACCAATACTTTTACTTCCTTTAAATATCTGACATGAAGATAAACTAACAAAGTTGATACAAGCAATGGCTAAAGTTAATATAGCTATAATACCTAATATACTAAGGTAAACGGGAGAAGTAGCATGGTTATTTTTAATGTTATCGTTTAGGTGTATTCTGTTGAAAGAGATAGATGTAAAGGAGCTAAGCCCTTTCAAGAAATCGGGAAAATATTTATCTGGAATTTCAGCCAATAAACTATTAAAATGCTCAACAGTTGTTCCCTCTTTTAATTTCACATAAGTCTTTATTCCTGATGCCCACCAAGCAACATTAAAATTTCCCCATGCAGTTGTTCTCATTTTATTTGAACAAAGAATATCAAAATTAAAATCAGAATTTATAGGCAAATCTTTAAATACTCCTGTAACGGTAAATTCAAATATATCAAAACCAATTACTTTTCCTACTGGGTTGGTATTGCCAAATATTTTCTTAGCCAAGGATTCAGATACAACAATATTATTTTTTCTCTCGAATACATTATGTTTATTACCTAAGATAAGCTTGAAGTTGAAGACGTCAAAAATGTCCTCTTCAACCGAAGCACCTTTAAAACCACTATACTTTAAATTATTATAAGTTAACTCCCTATCCGGACCAATGGTTCCCCAAATTCCAACAACGCTTTCAACCATTGGAAAATCTTCTTTTAAAGTCTTTGACAATGGCATTGGTGTATTTCCTTCCAATTCCCCAGTTTTTAAATCGTGGGTTACTACTTGATAGATATTTGAAATATCAGGATGAAAACCATCATAAGTTATTTCGTAGCTAAAAAGCAATACCATATTGATTGTTAGAATAATACCTAAAATCAATCCGCTAATATTTATCAACGCATATTTACCTTGACTCTTAAGATTTCGAATAGCTAATTGTATTGTTTTCATTTACATAAAGGTTTACCTTCTAACTATTTGTCAATCATTATCACAACACATACCATTTATCGCATCTTATTGTAAATATGCAATATATATAAGATTCTCTCCTTCATTAGTGTAAAATATATTTACACTAATGAGTGAATATTTGACATCAATTACTTATGATTAAAAAGAGAAAACTAATACCTATTTTCCCCATTGTTTAATTTCTATTATTCATACTTCAAAGCCTCTACTGGATTCCTTATAGCTGCTTTCCAACTATGCCAACTAACTGTTATTAATGCAATTAAAAGAGCAACAGCACCAGCTAAAGCAAAAATCCACCAACTTAATTCTGTTTTATATGCAAAGCTTTCTAACCACTTGGTCATAGAATAATAAGCTATTGGGCAAGCAATAGTGAAAGCAACTAACACCCATCTTACAAAGTCTTTATTAAGCATAGCTAGAATTTCCGTTACTTTAGCTCCATTTACTTTTCTAACTCCAATTTCTTTGATCCTTCTCTGACATGAGAAAATTGACATGGTTAAAATTCCCAATGAACAGATAATAATAGCACTTATAGCAAATAATGAAAAGGTTCTTCGAAATCTTACTTCTGAGATGTACATGTTTTCTACAGCAGCATCTAAAAAGCTAATCTCAACAGGAAATGCAGGAGAGAGTTTTGATGCTAATACTTTAATCTCTTCAACGTGAGAATTAAGTTGATTAAAGGTAGAAGTTTGAATGTTAACATGACAGTATGAAGCCCAATTATTATTGGCAATTGCTAATGGCTGAATCTTTTTTTCAACAGACTTATAGTGAAAGTCTTTTACAACACCCACTATTTCATAATACTCATTATTACCGTTACTATAAGTTGCTCCAATAGGATTACCCAAATCATGCTTTTTTACAAAAGTTTCATTTACAACAACCTTATGTTTATCCGTAGACAAGTCATCAGAGTAAAACCTCCCCATAACTAATTCCAACTCCATTAACTCAAAAAAACTTGCATCGGCACTAAAGGTATTGAAGTTTACATATTGGTCTTTACCGTTTAATAAAAGTTTGACTCCCCAACTTGAGACCTCCTTCCCTGGATAAAATTGAGAAAATGATATACAATCTAAACCTGACTTTCCCTTTAGTTCATCTTTTAAAACAGTTTTATTTAACTGTGGGGTAATTTTAATAGCAACAGTATTATCCTGATTAAAGACTAAATTACGACTACCAAAATCTATCTGTTTATAAACCACAATTGTAAAAGCCATTAACACTATTGATATTACATATTGAAAAGTGATAAGACCATTTCGTAATACTGATTTTTTTGAATTTTGATTAAGACTCTTCTTTAAATTATTTACCACTTTTGAAGATGAAATTTTAAATCCCGGGATAAAACTAAAAGCTAAACTAATTATTACTGACGATGCTAATAGTATTCCATAAAATTGAGGTGTTATGAAATAGTGCATGTTAAAGTTTATTCCTGTATAACTTTTAATAATAGGTATAACAGGTATAGACATTATTATAGCAATTATAATTGCTGTAATAAACCATACAAATGTTTCAACAATAACATTTCGAAAAATGAGCCATCTTGAAGCTCCCATCACTTTTAAAACCCCTGTTTGTTTTATTCTTTCAATCCAAAGTGAAGAAGAAATATTAATAAAATTCACTAAAGCAATTACCAATATAAGTACAGCTACAAAAAGTAAAACAAATACTTTGTTCTTATCTCCCTGTTTTATAAAACGATGGCCAAAAACTGCAAGTTTTGAATAGTATACTTTCGATAACGATATAAGAGAAATACTTTTAATATGTTTCTGTTTCTCCTCTGGGAACACCGAAATCACTTTCTGGATTGCTTCATTTGGATCAGAATTCCTGTTTAGCATTACAAATGTTTGAAAATTACTCCATCCCCAATTGGTATATTCCTCCGCGCTGGGTTGAAGTATTTTTCGGGTTTCAATAGAAGTTATCGTGTTAAAAGACAGAAATGATTTACCAACAGGCTGCTCAAACACTGCAGACACATTTAATATCTTACCATTATTTATTTTAATGCTTTTACCAAGTGCATTCTTTTTCCCAAATAGTTTACTTGACAAGTTCTTGGATATTGCGACAGACTTGGGGCAATCCAGCGCAGTTTTAAGATCTCCTTCTATTTCTGTATAAGTAAAAAAATCAAAGAAATTTTTATCTGTAAAAATTAAATCAGAAGTAATAGGTTCTTTATTTCCGGTCTGAAAAACCGGATCCTTCCATGTACTTCCAATTCTAACAGTACTCTCTATCTCAGGAATTTTATCATCAATATGCTCTTTTAATATTGCTGGAGTATAAGTTCCTGCTCCTGGTTTTCCTATCAGATAAACTTGATCGCCATTAACATGATGTGAATCTACTGTTAACTCACTATAACAATAAACCGAAAGAATAATTACGAAAACCAGACTTATCGAAAGTCCAAACAAATTAATTAAACTAATTATCGGTTTTTTTATAAAGTTTCTATTAATATTCTTAATAAAGAGTTTCATTTTTAATTCAGATTACCATTTTATAATTTAAGTCAATGTTACTCATACCTAAGAGCTTCAACAGGATTTTTGGTAGCTGCTCGCCAACTTTGCCAACTCACTGTTATAATGGCTATTCCAAGGGTTACCGCTCCACCCAAAGCAAAAATCCACCAGCTTAATTCAGTTTTATATGCAAAGTTTTCGAGCCATTTATTTAAGGCATAGTAAGCAATGGGGCACGCAATAAAAAATGCTATTGCCACCCATTTTATAAAGCAACTATTTAACATTGACAAGATTTCGGATACTTTGGCTCCATTTACTACTCTTATACCAACTTCTTTTACCCTATTTTGAATTATAAATAATGAAAGCCCAAATAAACCAAGGCATGCTATAACAATGGCCATAATAGCAAAGTATTTAACCAGTTGGGCAGTACGTTCTTCCCTTTGATACATATTTTCGTATCGCTGATCGATAAAACTCATTCTTAGTGGTGCATCCGCAATTATATTCTCCCATTTATCCTGAATAAAGCCTCTAATTTCAGTCGACCTATTAGGATCAATCCTGATGTACATAAAGTTAGATTGATTGGGAAGAATTTGCATAATCAATGGTTCAACAGAAACCCGCAACGAACTAAAATGAAAGTCTTTTGCAACACCAATAACCTTTTTCTCACCTCCCCAGCCTCTAATTGTTTTACCTATTGCAGAGCCTTCACCAAGTAGATTTTTTACTTGTTCGTTTATAATAATACTAGACTTACTATCAGAAGGAAATTCACTACTTGCATCTCTACCTTCAACTAGCTCAATACCCATGGTAGTAAGATAATTGTAGTTAACACTTTTATAATTTATCAAAACTTCCAAGTCTTCACCTTTCCCTTCCCAATATACACCTGATGTATTTCCATTTCCACTAAAAGGCAAATTGTTAGATCCTGAAATTGATATAATACCTGAAAAACCTTCAAGCTCACTTTTTAAAGTATTAAAATGTTGTCTGACCTGGCCGTTCATATTAATAACCATTACCTGATCTTGATCAAAACCAACATCCATATTTTTTAAATAATTGGTTTGTTTATGAGTTAAGATGGTTCCAATGATTAACAATATTGAGATTACATATTGAAATACAACCAGACCTTTATTAAAAGACATCGTATTATTTCTCCCTGCTGATTTACCTTTTAATACTTCTGAAGGCTTGAAAGAAGATAGTACAAAGGCTGGATACATTCCCCCAATAAATCCTGAGAATAAAGCTGTACTTAAAAAAATTATGAAATTAACAGGAGTAAAGAGGGATAATATATGAATCTCTTTACCTGTAAGATTATTAAACGGTTCTAAAATTAACCTAACAAGTAAAAGGCCTAATATCATTCCTAAAACTGAAAGAACTACAGATTCTCCAAGAAATTGCCAAACAATAGATTTTCGACTAGCTCCATTTGTCTTTTTTATACCAACGAATTTTGAACGCTTTAATGACTGCGCAGTAGACAGGTTCATAAAGTTTATGCTAGCAATAACAAGAATAAAAACTGCAATTACTGAGAATATGTAAACATAGTGTGCATTCAGCAATCCCTTTTTATATCCTCCATAGGAGAATAAATGCATTTTTTTTAATGGGGCTAGTGTTAAATCTGTTGAGGTACCTTCGTTTCTTTCCTTGTATGCTTTATCTATTTTATCAGTTAATTCATTAACTAAAGTGTTTTCTTTTAATTGCACATAAGTTCTTATTTCATTGTTACCCCAGTTATCATTCCATCCATTAATTTCTTTATGGAGCTCTAATGGAATCAGATAACCAAAATTCAAACTTGAATTCCTTGGAACATTTCCCATTAAACCTGTCACTAACAATACATATTTATCATTAATTACCAACTTTTTACCAATTGGATTTTCCTCACCAAAAATTGCATTGGCACGATCTTGAGTAATTACAATTGAATATTTGTCCTTTAAAGCAGTTTCTTTATTTCCTGCAATAAAATTGAAAGAAAACATTTCCAGAAAATCCGGATCTACAGCGTTTATTCTCCAATCATAAATTGACTTTTCTTTATATCTAATTTTTCTCCTACCAATACCAATTAATGGGCTTGAACGAATTATTTCAGGAAATTCTTCCCTAAAAGTCTCTCCCATTGGGCAAGGAGTTACATTAACATGAAATTTTTGTCCATTATAATGCTGTTCTTCTTCAATTCGGTATATATTTTCGAGATTACTATGAAAACGATCATAACTATATTCATCTTGAATCCACAGGTAAATTAGAATAACACATGTCATACCAATAGCCAAACCAAGAATATTAATGATCGAAATGGTCTTATCTTTTTTGTAATTTCGAAATATAGACTTGAATATATTTACTTTCATAGGTTTTAGTTTTTATATCTATATCAGTTTTAAACTTATAAGGTCTACTCATATCTCAATGCCTCCACCGGATTCCTGATTGCTGCTCGCCAACTCTGCCAGCTTACTGTTACTAATGCAATACCTAAAGCTAACACTCCTGCCAATGCAAATATCCACCAGTTTAGTTCTGTCTTATAAGCAAAGTTTTCGAGCCATTTTTTCATGAAATAGTAAGTTATTGGACAAGAAACTAAAAAAGCAACAGTTACCCACTTTACAAAGTCAATATTAAGAAGGGCTAAAATTTCGGATATTTTAGCTCCATTCACTTTTCTAATACCTACCTCTTTTGTACGTTTTTCTACAATGAATTTACTAACTCCTAACAAACCAATACATGAAATAAGGATTGAAGTAAAAGCCACAATTAAAATTAGCTTGCTGAATTTCTTATCAGCATCGTATAATTGCTTTGTTGATTCACTTAAAAAAATTACCTCTGCTTTCCAACCTGATTCAATTTCTTCCCAATCCTTTTCAATTGATGCAATACATTGATCTATTATCTTTGGGCTATTACTGTTAAGTTTGATGTATAAAAATCCCAGATTTTTAGGTTTTCTTTCTATAAATCCAAGAGCTGTGATTGGAAAGTGTAACGACCTAAAGTTAAAATCTTTTACTTTCCCAATAATATCGCCTGTTGCATTTCCGTATGATGAAATTCTTGCTTGTCTCAAATCGTCAACACCAAATTGCCTTAATGCTGTTTCGTTAAAAATATGATGATTTTGTTTTTCTGATATTTTATTAAAGCCTTGACCTTCTATTATTTGTATGTTGAAGAAGTAAAAAAAGTTTTTGTCTACTTCAATCGAATTATACTTAATTCGCTTTTGTTCACCTTTGTTAGTTAATGACATTCCCCATTCCGAATTGATATTACTAATAAGGTTGGAACTATATGTAATATCTTCAACCGAACTATAGTTTCTAATTTTTTCTCCAAAAAGTCTGGCTTTGTTTTGAACCTCTCCTTTCAACTCAACACATATAATATTTTCTGATGCATAACCTGCATTCCTGGTTTTTACAAATTCGTTTTGCTTTAATATCACAACAGTTGATATTATTAAACCTATAGAAATTGCAAATTGAAAAACAGATAAGGAACCTCTTAGATTGTTATTGGATGCTGCTTTTTTTTGAATAAACCAATGCGGTAGAATACTACATATAAACAATGTAGCCAACGAAAACAACAACATAAAAATAACTGTTCTTGCATTAAAGAAATCAATAAATTGGATATTTGCTTTGGTAAAATAATTAAATGACTGGTATGAAATTCCTATTATAAACAGTGATAATAAGAAAGCAATAACAATAGTTGGTAAAATCTCTAAAATGCTATTTATAATCAAGTTCTTTCTGGAAGCTCCAAGACTTTTTTTAATACTCACTAAATGATTCAAACGATCTTTCTGCGCCGTAACCAGGTTTACAAAGTTTATCCAACTAATTATTAGTAAAAAGAATGCAATTATTCCTAATGTTAATAATCTTGTTTTTTTATTCTTTTTAACTAAGCTTCCTGCGTTTGTATCATCAAAATGAAGTTTTGAGATATTGGTAAGACTAAAACTTTTTTTGTCCTTAACAATCCAATCAGGTGCATTTGCCTTAATTGTTTCAGTTATTTTTTGAGCTACTTTAACCTCATTTGTATTTTCATTCAATTTACTAAACACAATGTAATTTGAATTTCCCCAATGTGTTAAACCACTTTTATACCATTCAGCTTTAATTAATGCTGTTTTATTAATAATACCACTGAAATTAAGCAATGCATTAGTTGAAATATCTTCAATAACAGCATTTACAACAAGATCTATTTCACCAAAACTTTCTGATTTAAAAGTTAATGTTTTACCAATAGGATCTTTATCCCCAAAGATTTTATGAGCCAATTTTTGAGTAATAACAAAACCGTTGGGATCGCTCAAAGCATGTTTGGCATTACCTATTATAGAGTTATGCAGAAAAATATTAAAAAAAGAAGGTTCTCCAATTAAAATATCTTTAGCATTAACTGTTGTTTCATCTGTTTTTAGAAAAGCTTCACCCCATTGTGAATGAAATGCTGTAGTATTTTCCATTTCGGGAACATTAGACTTAATAGCATCAATCGTATTTGCTGAATGCCAAGCCCCATCTTCACTTTTTAATAAAAATAACTTTTGATAATCTTTCTGCGTTTTACCTACCTGCAGCTCATTAAAAATATATGTGGTAATGATAATTGCAAAGGTAATTCCAATGGTTAAACCAAATAAGTTCAACCATTTTAAAGAATTTCTCTTGAAGAACTGTCTAACAATTGGTTTTGTAGAATGAAGTATCATTAATTTAATTCTATTATGTTATGTGCCTTTTTTATATTTTGAGTTGAAAAGTACTTACTCAATATATAATGTCGATTAATTATAAATACTACTATTGATACATCACATTATATACCATAGAATATATCTTATTGCAAATGTGGATATTAAGTTTATTAAACATGTAGGAATTGTAAAATTTATTTACAAATAATGAGTGAATATTTGACAGACTAGCACCTAGGTTTAGTCATTAATAAATTAGATACAGATCATTAGTCAATTGTTATTTGTATGATTAACAATCAGCTTAATTTCAATGAAGACATTTAATTTTAATTATTATTAATTTGAGAGTCTAACATATCTAATAAGCGATAGACTTCTATTACGTCAAAATTATTTTTTGCATATGTAAGCTGCTCGCAATAATTATGCAGTGCATCACTTTGATATTTATCACTTAACTCAGCAAGAACTTTTATTACACTTGGCACTTGCTTTATTGTTCGATTAGAATATATAGATAGTATCTTAGTATCTAGTCGTTCTCTAATATTATTCCTAAGTTCTTCTGAAAGTATCTGCAATGATGGATCAATACCATTTGTTATTTCATAATTAACTACTTTACTGGCTTTTCGTTTTAAAAATTTAGCCAATGTATTTACTAAAATCTCCTTGCCTAAAGGTTTTCTTAAAAAACTATTAAATCCACATTTTAATAATGTTTTTTCCTCATCTTTAAAAACACTAGCAGAAATTGCAACAACAGGTACATTTTTAATAGCTTCATCATTTCGTACTTCTTTTAACGTTTCATATCCATCACTCTCTGGCATTCTAATATCCATCAAAATAATATTAGGCTTTTCAATTTTTGCAATTTTTAATGCTTGTACTCCATTATCTGCTTCAAATATCTCAAATTTGTAGTTGTTTAAAAATTCCTTAATTAACCTTCTATTTACTTCGATGTCATCAACAACGAGTAACTTAGCTTCTTCAAAACTAATGTCATCTATTTCAATATCGCTTTCAAGTTCTGGTTCATTTTCTATATCTAAATATTTAAGATCTCTGAATTCAATTGTAAACTTACTTCCTTTTTCAATTTTACTTTCGAGATAAATTTCTCCTCCCAATAGTTCAACAATATTTTTTGTAATACTTAATCCTAATCCTGTTCCTCCATATCTTTTATTATCCTGCATCTCTTGTTGAACAAATTCTTTAAAAATATTTTCCTGTTCTTCTTCTCGTATTCCTATTCCAGTATCCTTAATATCAATACTAACATCTGCTTTATTATCGTCTAACTTCACATATTTTAATGCAGCAGTTACCCCACCTCTATGCGTAAATTTAATTGCATTCCCAACCAAATTTAGGAGCACTTGCCTAATTCTTAATTCATCAATTATTATAAATCGAGGAAAGTTGTTTTGAACAGATTTACTTAGTTTAAGATGCTTTTTATTTGCTCCTTCTGCACAAATCATAAATACATCATCAATTACACCATTTAAATCGATACAATCTTCAGTTATTTCTAGCTTTCCTGATTCAATTTTAGATAAATCAAGTATTTGGTTTATTAACTTTAAAAGTGTTTTACTACTTGTTTGAACTGATTTTACATACGAACCCAATTTGGTATCTTTAATCTTTTGATTCAGAATTTCGGAGAATCCTATAATCGAATTCAAAGGTGTTCTCAATTCGTGGCTCATATTTGCTAAAAAAAGGCTCTTTGCTTTATTTGCAGATTCTGCAGATTCTTTAGCCTCTTGCAATTCTTTTGTTCTTTCTTCAACTTTATTTTTTAAATGTAGCTTATGATCTTCCAGTTCGAGCTTTTGTTCATTTAAAATAATATTAGCTTCTTGCAGTTCTTCTGTTCTGGTAACTACTATACGTTGTAATTTTATCTCTTTGCGTTTAATGCTTCTTATTTTAAGATAGTATATTAGATAAACCAAGCCTATAATGAAAATGGTAAATGCAAATTTTGCCAAAGTTGATCGCCACCATGGAGGAGTAATGCTTATAAACATTGAATCACCTACTTCGCTCCAAACAAGGTCATTATTAGATCCTAAGACTTTTAAAGTATATTCTCCAGGATCAAGATTAGCTAAAAATACTTTTCTCTCATTATTCAGGTTTACCCAATAATTATTTAATCCTTCAAGCATATACTTGTAATTGTTTTTATTAGTCATCCTAAAATTTAGGGCAGTAAATTCAAGTAATATGTTATTCTGATAATGTTTTAAGAATATTGAATCCGTTAACAATACATTTTTTTCAGGAAAGTTGTTATCATTACCAGGTTTGGTATTATTAAGTATTTCTAAACCTGAAATATGTACTGGTGGAATAAATGTATTATCAATGTTTGCTTTTGAAGGTGAAAATATATTAAATCCATTAATTCCTCCAAACAATAACTCTCCTGAGGTTAATTTATAATATGCCCATCTTTCAAATTGATTGCATTGCAAGCCATCATCTGTAGAATAATTCCTGAAAGTAAGCTTTTCTGTATCAAATTTGCTTAATCCTTTGTTTGTACTAATCCATAAAAAACCACTACTATCTTCAACAATTCCATTAACAACTTCGTTAGGCAAGCCTTCTTTTATCCCAAAAGATTTAAATATTTCTGTTGTATAATCAAATAAGTTTAAACCACCTCCATTAGTTCCCACCCAAAGCCTGTTTTTTGAATCCTCTAATAAACTAAATACTGAATTACTGCTTATGCTCCCGGAACTTATTGAATCATTTTCTTTAACTGTGTAATGTATGAACTCTCCTGTTTCTATATTTAGTTTATTCAACCCAGCATTTTCAGATCCAATCCAAATGTTTCCCAAATGGTCCTCAAGTATCACCTCCATTGCTGTTGCACTTAATGAGCAATCGTTATTGGAATCATGAACATACCTTGTAAAATTATCTTTATCCCTGTTATATTTGCATAAACCGTTACCCCAGGTTGCTATCCAAATATCATCATTACTATCCCTATAAATATCAAATATATTATCATCTGATAAACTTGCCGAATCTTTAGGATTATGTCTATAGGATTTAAATCTCCTAGTTTTTGGATTATAACAATTTATACCTCCATCCCACATACCAATCCATAGTATTCCATATGAATCAAACTCTAGGGATAATACTTTATTATTTGTTAATCCGTATTTTTTATTTGGGTTTGCCAACACATAGTTTATCTTGTTATTATCTCTGTCAAAATAATTTAAACCTCCACCATCGGTTGAAATCCAAATATTTCCTTTATCATCCTCAGCAAAGTTTGTAACGTTATTATGACTTAGGCAAAGCGGTTGTTCACAATCAGTATTATAATGGTCAAATTTATATTTAGCAGGATCATATACATTTACACCCCCAAACCTTGTTCCAACCCACATAGCATTTGACTTATCAAATAATATCTTTGAAACTACATCACTACTTATACTCCACGATACCATATCGTTATGAATATACGATTTGAATTTATCAGTTTTTTCGGAATATTTAAACAGCCCCCCAACGGTTGCAACCCAAATTTCTCCTGTATTACTTTCGTTAATACATGTTACAAATCCGTTATTTAATCCATGTTTTAAATATGAGTCAATAGCGTATTGCTTTACTTTCAAAGTATTAATATCAAAAACATTTAATCCATTATCGAATGTTCCAATCCAGAATCTATTTTTACTGTCAATAAATAAATACTCTAATTTATTGGAACTAAGCGTTTCTTTGTTTTTAGGATGGGTATAAAAATTTGTAAAGAGGTTTCTTTCAACATCTAGTTTCGATAAGCCCGAATGAGTTGCCATCCATATAAATCCATGTTCATCTTCAATAATATACCTAACAAAATTACCTGCTACTGAATTATGCTTATCTGGATTATGCTTATATAGTTTAAAACTTTTGTTTACTTTATTGTAAACATAAACACCATCACTTGTACCTATCCATAAATTATTATTGCTATCGTTAAAAAGACAATAAATACCAGAAATCCTTTGGTTTTTTGATGTTGATGATTTTTTTGACAGATCTGGTTTATACTCGATTTCAATGAAATTATCATCCTCTCTATTATACAGATTAAGACCATTAGTAGTACCAATCCATAAATTTCCATTGTTATCCTCCGTTAAAGCAACAATTGTATTACTTGTAAGACTATTTGGCTGACCAGCAATATGTTTGAACGTTTTTATTTCGTAACCATCGTATATACATAAACCATCTTCAGTTCCGATCCATATAAATCCCATATAATCCTGAGCTAATTGCAAAACATTGCTACTTGGAAGACCTTTATCAATAGTAATATGATCAAACTTTAAATTCTGACTATATAGCATTGATGTTTTAAATAAAACAAATAAAATGAGAACATATGTTCTGCATAGCGTGATTGTTTTATTATTGTAAATATGAAGCTTAACTAAACTAACACTTTTTAGGAAGGCATTTTCCATTTTACTATGACTTAGTATTATGTTAGAATTTACAAATATCTATAATAATTTGCAAGACTTAATTCTACTCTTTAAGTCACTTATTCTATAGCCGTATTAAAGTTTAAGCAGAGTATGTTATTTGTACAATAACCTATAGAAATTGGTAGTACTTTTTATTAAGAAAATGGGAAATCGAGTTACGATTTCCCGATTACTATTTAAATTACTTTATTCTTTTGGCAACAATTCTATCTTCATCCAATAACTCTACTCTATCAACAATATCTTTTTCATTTCTTTTAAAATGCATTTCAGCTAATTGACTTTCATGAATATAGAAAACTGTCTCTGAGGCTGGTTTTAATTGGTAAGTGTTTTTATTAATATTTCCAATCAGCTTCTCATCTTCAATTCTTATTTTTAATGTAGCTTTAAATTTCTCGCTATCTATCAAATACTCTCCTTCATAATCTTTATAAATACTTGTATTTATATCGCTCTCCTTAAACCTAAATTTTTTCTGTTGAAGAATCCATTCATAAAGCTGTGAATCATCATAAGCTTTAATCCAAGAATCGTGACCTTCCTCCGGATAGACCGAAAACTTTACATCTGGATTAAATTCTTTTAAAGCATTAACCATTTTTTCTGATGAACCTAATGGAACAATATCATCTTTTGCTCCATGAATACACCATACTGGCATATGTCTCAATTTCCATATTTCAGTTGGATCACCTCCTCCACAAATAGGAACAATTGCAGCAAACATTTCTGGATGTTTCATGGCCAGTGCCCATGTACCAAATCCTCCCATGCTTAAACCTGTTAAATAAACTCGATCCTTATCCACTCTTTCTTTTTCTATGATATTCTCTAACATCGTATAAAGCATATGTGGATTCCAGCCTTTTTGTGCTTGAGGTGATACAACGATAAATGGAAACTCATGTCCCTTTTCAATTAACATAGGAGGTCCATGTACTTTAACCTTCTCTAAATCGGTTCCTCGTTCTCCTGCTCCATGCAAAAATAGCATCAACGGCCATTTTTTAGTGGTATCAGTTTTATATTCTTCTGGTGTATACAACAAATAGTTCATTTCATATACAAACTTTTCCTTCGTCTGTTGACATTTTACTAAGTTAGTAAAAGACAGAATTAAACATATTAACATTACAGTTTTCATACTTCTAATTTTTAAAATTAATTGTACTAATCAAAATGCTTATATTCATTATATTATTCATATCTCAATGCTTCTATAGGATTCCTTATTGCTGCACGCCAACTCTGCCAACTTACGGTTAATAGCGCAATTCCTAATGCTAATAATCCAGCCAATGCAAATATCCACCAGCTTAATTCTGTTTTATAAGCAAAGTTACCTAACCAAACATTTATTGCATACCAAGCCATTGGTGTAGCAATAACAAAAGCAATAATTACCCAAATTACATAATCCTTACTTAACAATGTTATCACCTCAAATACTTTAGCACCATTTACTTTCCTAATACCTATCTCTTTTATACGACGTTCAATTGAAAATAATGATATACCCAATATTCCAAGAACTGATATTACAATTGCCACTATTGTAAACAATATAGTAATGTTTCTCATAAATATTTCTTGTTTATACTTTTCATTAAGCATATCATCATAAAACTGATAACTAAATGCTCTGTCATCCCTGTATTTTTTGTAAGTAGTACTAATATATTTAAGCGTTTCTGCCCTATTGTAAGATGAAATCTTAATATTCATAGTCATAATATTCTGAGGATCATTTGTAAGTACGATTGGTTCAATGGGGTGATATGCTGTCCTGAAATTGAAATCTTTTACTACACCAACAATTACATAATTTCCTAACCTCTTACCAATTGGATCATCAAATTTTAAGGCTTTTTCAGCAGTTTCATTTATAACAATTGGATAAGATACTTTTGGTTCTTTCTTCATCGACTTGTTCCATTCTTCCCAATAAGCACTAAAATCCATGTTGAGAAAATGTCCTTTAACAACCTGCAATCCGTAGGTTTTGGCAAAATCCTGATCAACCCAAAATAAAGAGGCATGCAAAGTATCTGACATGTCATTATATTTTACTGGAAAGCTGGATTTGTATCCAAAATCAACCGGAGCATAAGCACTTGCGCTAACATTAAGTACATTAGGATTTCGTAATAATTCGTCTTTAAATTCTACATTATCATACCATAACCCTGTTGGTATTACTATCATGTTATCATGATCCAAACCAGTATCCCTGTCTTGAATGTAGTTAATCTGTTTTATAAAAATAGTTGTAGAAGTTATAAAAGCTATTACAATAATAAATTGTACTGTTACAAGAGTTTTCAATACCTTGTTAGGTGATCCTGAAATACTGACCTTTTTTAGTATTTTATTTGGATTTAAGGATGAAAGAAAAAAAGTAGGATAAATCCCAGCCAATATACCACCCCCCAGCACAAGCAATAACAAATTAAACAACAATTTGAACGTAAAGATAAATTGTATGTTTTGCCCAGTAAATTGGTTAAACAATGGTAAAAGCAACCATAACAACGTAATAGCCAATACTGCCGCCGATGTTGTTTGAAAAATAGATTCGCCCAAAAATTGACTTACAAAATGAAATTTATCCGCTCCATTAATCTTCTTAACCCCAATTTCTGTTGATCTTTCTGATGCGCGAGCAACTGATAACATCGAGAAATTGAATACTGCCATAAACAGGATCAATAAAGCCAATCCGGAAAACAACCAAATGTATTTATAACTACTTATATTTTTGTCATGTAAATTTTCTTCATAATCGGAGTGCAAATGAATATCTGCCAATGGTTGAAAAAGCAACTTATCTGAACTCTGAGAGTACCTATTTACTTGTATAGAAATGTTAGTGAGAAAATCCTCATTAACTACTGCATCTTTAGCTAATTTAATATATGTGCATATATGAGAACTTCTTCTCCACATTGCTTTCAAATACTTTATTTGTGAGTTGTTTTCCGATAACATATAATCGAAATGAATATGGCTTTTTTCAGGAACTTGCACAACTCCACCTATTTTATACACATATCTTCCATATTTATCTGATATTAGTGATTTTCCCAATGCGGATTCATCACCAAACAATTTATGAGCAACTTTCTCGGATATAATGATGTTCGACGGTTTTGATAATGCATCTTCAGGATTCCCTTCAATAAATTTATATCCAGTAAAAATTTTAAAAAAATCTTCGTTTGACCAACACCTCTTTGCTTCAATTTTTGCTCGCCCATTTTCTGTTTGTACAGGTGATGTTTCAGAACTATAACTTATGTATGTAGCTAATTCTATTTGAGGATATTCATCTTTAAATGATTTGGCTAAAGGAGAGTAGCTACTTGCACTTTTTACAATATCCCCCTTTTGCTGAGTTAACGAAAGTACTCTGTAAATACAATTGTAATCGTTATGGCATTTATCGTAGCTTAGCTCATTATAAATCCAAAGATATATAAGTAAACTAGCCATTATTCCAATGGTAAATCCACCGAAAATAATGGTAGAATAAATAGGTTTATTTCTATAATTCCGGAATACTAATTTCATATTTTCCATTTTTTTAAACCTAGAATCTTCTAAATAAATTAATACTAAACAACCTTTTAACAGTCCGCTATTTTACAATCATTAAAATTTGCTCCTCAGGTTTAACACTTTCAGCTAACTTTTTTAATCCTTCTCTCTTTTCTGGTGTTACATTAGATTTTAAAAATGCATCGGACTGTACATGTTTAATTAATTGATCCCCATTTAATGCAATCATCATTTCACCCTTACAACCAATCATATAAGAATCCGGCCATACATGCACTCCTCCATCAATATTATTTTTTAGTATGGGTGCATCATAATCCGTTGGATCTCCTTTAACAATAAAAGTTTGTTTTTCCTTTTTAGAAAAAATAGCATGATAGAGTTTCAGCTTCTTCTTTTTTCGTGTATTGGGACAATCATAACTGTCTTTTGTGAAAGTAAAAAACAAATAATCCTTTGTATCGGCAAAGTCCATTGGTATAATTTTCCCTTGCAGGTTAAACGAAGGATCTTTTCCTTGCAACATAGTTAGTTTATAATCTCCTAAGTTATATACATAAGTTGGTAATAATCGATTAGGCGGAATCACTTTAAATATGGTATCATTAAAACTGGTTCTGTAATATAAATCGCCATTTTTCTCATACTTGGTACCGCTATCTGTTCCTCTTCCTACCTTTTTTGTGTAATTTGTAATTTGTTCGTTTTTCTTAAAAGATGCTAGTGTATTACCTTTTTTATCTACCATATGCATCATATATTTACCATTCGAAAAATGAACCGTCATATTACGATCTGGAGTAAATAATCCAAATCGAAGATAATATGAGTGATGGGTCATACTAACTGATCCATTACCTCTTCTTATCAGTGGTTTAGGAGTTCGTCCATAATTTAAATCAACTGAAACAATTCCTTCAGCTAAAATATTGTTGGGATACTCAGGATCAAACTTCTTGGGTGTTAAGGATGCATTATTTGAACAATCATATTCCATAATATATCGTTGACCTGTAATGCTATTTTGATAATAATAGAATAAATTATCTCCTCTAGCCCATACAGATGTTCCACCTCCAATTTTCATGTATTCGCTATTTATAATGCGAACTCTATCTTTTTTTTCATCATATGTTATACCATTCATTTCATTCTTTACTATGGTACGAATGAATTTACCTTTCTTACTAAAAAGATGAATACCATATAAATTCAATGCTACTATATATTTATCCATTAAATAGTATTTATACTCCATATTTGTTGGCAATGCAGAGTCTGGAATTTCTTCCATACGAATATATTCAATGGATGATGCAACATCTGAAAGACTGAAATCCCTCACGTTATTAAGATTATTAGCAATATCAATTACCATTGGTTGATGATTGGGATCTACACCCCTTTCTTGACTAAACCTGAAACCTTTGGGTAATTTTGCAAGTGAATCAGCTAACTGCTTTTCTTTTTCATTTCTCAAATCCAACTCATAAGCTCGCTGTTCTTCTTCTGTTCGAATTGTTTTTATCAGTGCTTTTTCATTTGTTTTTAACTTGTTTCTTTTACACGATATGCTTAAACACATTATAAACAGTAAAACGATAATTTTAATTAAGCTCTTTTGATTTCTCCCTTGGTTATTCATTATTTTTATGGATTTTAGTTTAATCTTATTTTGAGTTTACTCATACTTTAAGGCTTCTACAGGATTTTTGGTTGCTGCCCGCCAACTTTGCCAACTAACCGTTAATAGAGCTATTCCTAATGCTAGTATTCCAGCCAAAGCAAATATCCACCAGGTAATGCTAGTTTTGCTCGCAAAACCATTTAGCCATGCATTCATTATTTTTAAAGAAACTGGTATTGCAATAACAAATGAGATTAATATCCAGATAATGAAGTCTTTATTTAAAGCTAATAAAACCTCGCTTACCTTTGCTCCATTAACTTTTCTAACTCCAATTTCCTTAGTGCGTTGAACAACAATATAATTCACTATACCTAATAATCCAAGGCAAGCTATTAATAGCGCAATGACAGAAAATAAATCAAAAGCTACTTTAAACTGCTGTTCGCTGGTATACTGCTTATTAAAATTTGTATCAATAAAAAAGCTACTGAAAGTACTTTGTGGAAACATCTGATCCCATTTCTGGTTAACCAAATTAATTGATTGCTCCAACGAAGCTAAGGATTGATTGTTATTATTGAACTTTACCAGTAGGTTGTGTCCACCTACTTCCTCATGAAATAAAAACAGAGGAATTTGCTCTTTATTAAGTCCAAAATGATGATAATCTTCAATAACTCCAACAATTTCATATTGGTTGCCCCAAATACCTAATTTTTCTCCTATTAAATTACTACACTCTCCCAGCTTATAAAATTTACAGGCTGTTTCATTTAATATTATGCTTTTCTTTTTAACACTATTAAAATTTCCTCCGGCAAGGAATTTCATATTAAGTATAGGTATATAATCAGAATCTACTTCATAGAAATAAAATGGTCCATCATCACTATGCTTTCCGTCAGGAGTATTTACACCAATACTTGAACGTATATAAGAATGTCCTTCACCAGGAAATGTTTCTGACAAAGAAACGCTTTCAATAAAAGACATTCTTTGTAATTCCGATTTTAATACACGTAAATTACTCCCTATCTTTTCTGAACTATCATAAATATCACCTGAAATACAAAACACTTTGTTCATATCAACTCCAATAGGGAGATTTTTCATATAATTCAGTTGCTTACTAACTAAAACCGAACTTGCTATTAAAATAATTGTTATAGAAAACTGTAGTATTACCAAGCCCTTCCTCAATACAATATTAGTTCTATCCGCAAAAAATTTCCCTTTTAAGACCTTTACAAGTTGCAACTTTGATAAAACAAATGCTGGATATAATCCAGAGGCTAAAGCTCCAATTAATATAAGAATAAAGAACAATGCATATTTTTTAGCAACAAACATTAGAGATAATTGAATATTCAATAAGCCTGTTACTAGAGGTAATGCCAACAAAAGCAATAAAGATGCAATAAAGATTGAAACTAAATTTAAGACAATAGCATCAATCAAAAATTGTGTTATCAGTTGCCTTTTGTTGGCTCCAATTGTTTTTCTAATTCCTGTTTCATTTGCATGCTCAATAATTTTTGTAACCGATAAGTTAATGTAATTCAACCAAGACAAAATAATAATAGTAATAGCAATTGCCAGTAAAAAGTAAATTCTTTTGGCACTACCATTTACTTCCATTTCATTAGGTTTATCGGAATATAGATGAAGATCGGTTAATGGTTCAATTGCATGCCTCTCTGTATCCCATTTAAAATGATGATTTTCAATCTTTTTGGATAAGACCTCAACATTAACATTGTTATTCAGCAATATAAAAGTGAAGAAGTTACAATAGTGCCATGAGGGTTTCCACCAGTTTTTACTAATCCAACCATTACCAGTATCAAACGATATTAAGTAATTAATTTTCATGGATGTATTTTCTGGCACATCTGTAATAATCCCTTTAACATGTAAATCAATTTTTTCGCCCCCTCTATAGCAAGTAACAATTTTGTTGATACCTGATACATCTCCAAACAGTTTTTTCTCAAGGGATTCTGTTAATACAATGGAATTTGTGCCATGCAACATTTCCTCCTTTTTGCCTTGTTTTATCTCAAGATCAAAAACATTGAAAAAATTTGAATCTGCTAAATATCCTTTTGAATCATCTACTATTTTCCCATCTACAATTAGTCCTGCTTCTCCAACCTTACATAATCTTACGTATTCTTTTATTTCGGGAAACTGTTCTTTTAAAGTTGGTCCGCTTGAAAAATAAGTTTGTGCATCACCAATTTCAAAAGTTTCTCCTTCAAGGTATTTTAAATAAACACGGTGTATTTTATCATAATTTGAATAAAATTTTTCAAATGATAATTCATACCCTACATACATCATTATTAATATAAATGATGCAATACCTATTGATAATCCAGTAATATTTATTGCAGTAAACGACTTATGTTTTACTAAGTTTCTGAATGTAATTTTTAAATAGCTAATTAACATATGTTTTAGTGTGTTATTTATTCATACTTCAATGCTTCAACTGGATTCCTTGTTGCTGCCCGCCAACTTCGCCAACTAACCGTTAATAGAGCTATTCCTAATGCTAGTATTCCAGCCGAAGCAAATATCCACCAATTTAATTCTGTTTTATAGGCAAAACTCTGTAGCCACTGAGTCATGACATAGTAAGCACATGGACAAGCAATTACAAAAGATATTGCTACCCATTTTATAAAGTCTTTATTAAGTAAATTAAGAATTTCAGAAACCTTAGCTCCATTGACTTTTCTAACTCCTATTTCCTTCATTCGATTACCTAACAACATTGTACTTAGTCCATAAAGACCAATACAAGCAATTATTATTGCTATCAATGATAATAGGTTTACTATTTGTGAATGCTTTATCCACTTTTGAAACTGCGTATTGTAATGTTTATCAATCCATAAATAATTAAACGCATTTCCTTTATGAACTTTTTCCCATAGTTTTTCAACCTCGCTTAGAGTAGTAACGGTATTTTCTGTTTCTATATTTAGTAAACAATAGCCTCTTGCATGGTTCCATAATTGAAATAGTGTTGGTTCAATAGAAACGTCTGCAGACTGTTGATGAAAATCACTCATCACTCCAATTACTATTCTTTTAGCATCTCTGAATTCCCAATATATTTCCTTTCCTATCGCATCATTTATATCTGTAAAACCATAGGCACGAGCTAACGATTCATTAATAACTACTCCTTTACCATCAGAAGGAAAATCACTTGAAAAGTTTCTTCCAGCCAATATTTCATGGTTAAACAAGTCAATGTAATTATAACCCACAAAGTTCATACGGCATTGTACATTTTCTTCTTTGGTTTTGGAAGAAAGACGGGTGGGCATATATGATGCTATTTTGCTTCCTGGTATATATGATGATGAAGTTGAAGCTGTAACTCCTGGAATCTTTAACACTTCTTGTTCGAATACACGCCGGGAACCTGAAACATCTCCATTAAATGAAAAATTAGCACTACGAATAGCTAATACCTGATCTGTTTTAATACCTGTATTAACATTCATTAATCCATTAACCTGCTTAACAGAGATTAGCGAAAAACATATTAAAACAATTGAGGTAGAAAACTGAATAACAAATAATGTGATCCAAGGAGATTTTGCTTCATCCGGAGAATTACCTTTTTTAGAAATTAATTGTATCAACTTTTTTCTGTTAAGCAAAAGGTGAATGAAAAAGCTAACAAAAAAAGTCCCCACAATTTGAATCAACAAGATAATCAACCATAACATTGCATGGTATAATGGTTGCATCGTAGCTGATTTAACACCAACATATTTAACAAAAGGAAAAAGTAATACATAAATAATAGCAGATACACATAATGCAATTGTATTTACTAATAAAGTTTTACTTAAAAGTTCTTTAAATAGTATTCTCGAAGAAGCTCCTAAAACTTTCTTAACGCCCAAATTAGCTTTATTCTTAATAGCAGCTCCAAGACTTATGTTAACATAATTTAACCATGCTATTAACATTATTACAAAAGCAATTAAAATGCGCATGTTTACATGTGATTTTTTATTGTTATTATCCATGTAATTGTTTAACCCATTAAAATGCAATTGCTTTAGTGTAAAAAGTGAGTAGTTAACTTCTTTTTCTAAATGCTCTTTAGCTCCATTTGTGTTGGCAAGATTTGTCAAATTAGCAGCAAAAGACTCTTTACCTATAAGTTTATTTGTTTTAAAGTAAGTAAAGTAATTGCTCCATCGCCAAGCATTAGCACTGCTATACATTTTATGCACTAATATGTTTTCTATAGAAAGCAGTATGTTAAATTGTATATGGCTGTTTTTAGGAATATCCTTAAATACAGCTCCTACAGTGTAATTAATATTTTTTTCGTAAGCCCCATTTATCAATATACTTTTACCTATAGGATTTTCATTTCCAAAGTACTTTTTAGCATAACTTTCCGAAATTGCCAAATGGTCTTTTAAATTGAGAGCTTTAACTGCATTACCTTCCAATACAGGAAAAGAGAATATCTCAAACAGGGAACCATCTGCGAAATACATTTCATTTTCGTAATAAACTTTATCGCCTGCATTAACCGAAACACCTCTGTAACAAGGGTGCAATCTCGAATAGTTTTCTACATAACTCAAGTTATCTTTTGCCAACTGTCCCAAAAGCATTCCTTCGGTATCATGAGTTCGATAAATTAAATCAGTGTCTTTATGAAATCTATCAAAGCTATACTCAAATAGAGCATATTTACCTACAAATATGCAGGTTACAACACCTAATACTAAACCAATAATTTGAATAAGATTATTTTGTTTCTCTGTTTTTAGTATTTTAAAATTCATTTCTTCTATTTACAATAAACTATATTCCTTTATTCACTCAAAAGAACTATTCATATCTCAATGCTTCAACTGGATTTCTGGTTGCAGCCTTCCAACTTTGCCAACTGATAGTTAATAATGCAATTCCTAGCACTATTAATCCCGACAATACAAAAATTCCAAAGCTGATTGTTGTTTTAAAAGCAAAGTTCTCTAACCATTTATTCATAGCATAATAAAATACAGGACAAGCCAAAATAAACGACATTGATATCCAAACGACAAATTCCTTGTTGATTGTTACTAAAATTTCTGAAACTTTAGCTCCATTTACTTTTCTAATTCCAATTTCTTTAATACGCTTACCTATAACTATATAAGCAATACAAAATAAACCTAATGAAGCGATAAGTATTGCTAATACCGAACCTACAGCAAACACTTTCATCAGCTTTATTTCTTTTTCATATACAGTTTCATAGTGTTTATCTAAAAAATGGTATTCGAATGGATAATTAGGTGAAACGTTTTTCCATATCTTCTCAAACTTTTTAATTGTTTGATGTATTTTTTGAGGTGATGCTTGTGCAAATTTTACAAATAATACTTCTGCCTCTTTCTTTTCGCATATAAATCCTATTGGTTCAATATTATGCTTTAAACTATTAAACTTAAAATCTTTAATAATTCCTACTGTTCGGTGTTTTGAACCATCCTCTGCCAAGCAACTGCTAAAAGGTTCTTTGATACTATATTTCTTAAAAAAAGCCTGATTGTATATAATATCCTTATTTCTGTATGATTCATTCCCAAATCCATTCCCTTCAACTACTTCTAAGCCAAACAACTTAAAAAAATCGCGACACACCCACATAACAGAAAAATTTATGTGCGTTTTCTCTCCTTTACAAAACATATTTCTTCCCCAACGATTGTTAACCTCTCCAAAAACTCCGCTCCCAAAAGCAACTTCTTTTACTACAGCTTCGTTTTCAAACTCGTTTTCTAGTACATTAATTTTTGGTAAGGCTTCAGTTCCAATTGGGACATATAGTATGTTTTCTTTGTTATAACCATAATTGCTATTCACTAAGAACGAATTTTGTTTATTCAGCATAAGGGTTGATGAAATAAGTACTATTGCTAAAAAAAACTGTAAGGTTACCAAACCATATTTTGCAAAACCAATATTTTTAAGGTTAGATTTTTTCGATATAGCTGTTATAGGCGAATGTTTAGCAGAAAAAATTGCAGGAAATATTCCAAATAATAATCCGGATACAATTAAAAATCCTACAAGAAAAAACATATTAGCAGGAGTAAGAAAATCTGTTAATACAAAACTAGATCCTGTAAAACTATTAAAGGGGGGCAGAATTAATGCCACAACAAAAGATGAAACTACAATTGCAAATACAAATAAAATAATAGTTGATAAAAAAGATTGATAACCAATATTAAAGCTATTTGCTCCAATTGTTTTACGTATTCCAATTTCGATATTACTATCTTCAATTTGAGCAATGTTTAAGTTAAAATAGTTTATACCTGCCAATAATAATATTAATAATCCAAGTCCTCCAAGTATAAATACTGTTGATTTTTTATTGGTTATAAAAACACCATCTCCTCCTTTCGAATCAAAATGTAATCCCTCTATACTATTTAAATGATACGGTAAATGTCCGCGACTGTTTTCAGGTGTATGTTTATTTGCCGCTAGGTTCATCTTTTCTTCAACTACCTTATTGCTTGAACCATTTGCTAACATAGCAAATGCGCTAAAATTCATAGTACCCCAATAATTTACATTATAACTGTACGATTCTAAATCTAACAAACTATTGAGCGAAACTACTACCTGAAATTTAAATGAACAATTGGTAGGTAAATCATTAATAACTGCTTTTATTGTATACTTATTTATTCCAAAGTTTGAAGCTTTAAAAGGAACTACCTTTCCAACTACATTAGCAGTTCCAAAAATACGCTCTGCTTCACTTTTTGTAATTACCATACTATACTTTGAATCCAAAGCCGATTTTAAATCACCATATAATGGTTTAAATTGCAAAACCTTAAAAAAAACGCTATCTGCATAAACAGCATCTTTAATGTTATAATCTACTGCATTGTATTTAATTAAATCTTTCCACGACCATGAATATTGATAAAGTGTTAAATGTTCTATCTCTGGAACATGTTGACGAAGTAATGTAGCATGTTTAATACTTAACTTTTTACCCCAATTTGAATCAACCCTGTAAATGTTTTCATAATTTGGAAAGAAATTATTAGAACTAAACTCACTAACAGTATATAGTAATAGTAGCGAACTCACAGAAAGCCCCATTACTATACCAAATAGATTAATTGAGTTTGTAAGCTTTCTCTTCCAAAGGTTCCTTATTATTTGCTTTAACAGATTATAGTTCATTTTTTACGTTTTTTTTACTCATATTTCAATGCTTCAATTGGATTTCTGGTTGCTGCTCGCCAGCTATGCCAACTAACAATTAATAGTGCAATTCCTAAAGTTAACACCCCAGCTAATGCATACATCCACCAGTTTAACTCTATCTTATATACATAGCTATCTAACCACTTTTTCATAAAAAAATATGATACCGGGATAGCAATAATTATTGATATAAAAACCAATCTAATAAAGCTCATAGATAACAAACTAAACACTTTACTTATTGATGCTCCCATTATAACGTGTATACTAATTTGTTTGCATTGCTGCTCAATTAAAAAAGCAGAAAGAGCATATAGCCCTATACCTGCAATTACAATTGCCAAAAGGGTAAACCAACTAACTATCTTTCCCGTTTGTTTAATATGCCCGTACATTTCTGCATAATTCTCGTCTAAAAAACTATAGCGTATCGCTTGATTTATAGAAAAATTATCCCACGTATCTGAAATTCCATTAATAACTTCTGACAAATTATCTGAGTTAATTTTAACAGAAATCGTCTGTGGACTTTCACCAAGTATTAAACATAACGGTTCAATATTTTGCGTGAATGATTCAAAATGAAAATCCTCAACTACTCCAATAATCTCCCATGTAAGAATATCTCTAATAGTAATTTTTTCTCCAATTGGATTTTTAAGGTTTAACCTTTTAGCCATTGTTTGATTTATTATTGCAGCATTTTTGTCAGAAAGTGATTTTTTTGAAAAGTCTCTTCCATCAACAACTTTCATTCCTAATGTTTTAATATAGTTTTCATCAACCTTCCATCTCTGACAGATTGTGCTCTTTTGGGTTTGAGTTTCTCCTACTTTCCAAAATGGATTACTGTCTCTTTTAAAACCTGATATAGGTATGTAATCACTTACAGTAACACTCTTAATATTAGGCAGCTTTTCTATTTCATTGACAAAAGAATTTAATTTACTTCCCAGATTATTTGTTTCATGCAACAATAAAACTTGTTCTTTATCATATCCATTATCTTTATTTAAAACAAATTCCATTTGATTATAGATAATAATTGTACCAATAATCAATATACTTGACACCGAAAACTGAAAAACCACCAATCCTCCACGAAGACCTAACTTACCTTTAGGGAGTTTCGCTTGATTTTGTAACGCTTGTATAGGATTAAAAGATGATAGATATAAAGAAGGAAATAATCCGGCGAGTATCCCTATAATAATTATACTTAAAATGATAGTTGGTATAAACCACCAATCGCTCCATGGAATAGACAATGATTTACCACACAAATGATTAAAATAAGGTAAAATAAAAATGACTAAAATAATCCCTAATATAGTTGCAATTAAACTATAGAATATAGATTCGGCAAGAAATTGAAAGACTATTTCCTTTCGTCTTGAACCAATGGTCTTTCGTAAGCCAATTTCTTTAGTTCTTAAAGTATATTTTGCAGTTGAAAGGTTTACAAAATTAATACATGCAATAATTAAAATAGATAAAGCAATCAAGCCAAGTAACCAAACAATTCTTATATTACCCTGTGACTGATTACCTTCTATATGGCTTGATTTAAGATAGATATCTTTTATGGGTTGCAGTTTATAACTTGCACTTACTAAATCTACATCTCTTTGTTCCCCTATTTGTTGATACCTTGGAATAACATATTTTTGATTAATAAGCTCTAATTTTTTCTCAAGCTCTGAAATATTAGTATTTGGACTTACTAATATATATGTATAATGAATATAATGTTCCCAACGAGAATTATCTCCATTAAAAAAAATGTTTGGATGCAAAGCAATTAAGAAGTTACACTGGATATGTGAGTTTTTAGGAAAATCATCAACTACACCAGAAATCTTATATGGATTTTTGTCTTCATTATTTATTATCATTGTTTTACCTAAAGGATTCTCATTTGGAAAATATTGTTCTGCTTTACTTTTGGTAATAACAATCGTATTTTCCTCATTTAAAGCTTTTTCTGAATCGCCATAAATAAAATCTAATTCCAATAGCTCAATTAATTCCTGATCGGCATATACAAATCCACCTTCACTAACATTCTGTAATTGATTAGATCTTCTTATCAGGTTATCTCCTGCACCAAATAATTCAAGTGTATTTAATCTTCCTGCTTTTTTAATTTCAGGAAATTCCTCCATCAAAGTTTTTGAAAAGGGTCCTTGATGCAATAGAGTTTCCGAAATATTGTTATTGGTATTAGTAACCCTAACTACTCTAAATATTTGGTCTGTATTCTTATAATATTTATCAAAACTTACTTCATGTCTTATATATAATGTAATAAGAAAACATGCTGCTATCCCTGATGCAAATCCAATAATTTTAATCCATGAAAACAGTTTATGCCTTGAAAAATCTCTATAAATTATTTTTAAAAAGTTTATTACCATATTTTTACCCAACAGTTTCTTTATTCTCTTTAATCATACTTTAAAACCTCCATTATTGCATTGGCCTAATCTTCGCACGATGACACTACTCATACCTTAATGCTTCGACAGGATTTCTCCTTGCAGCTTTCCAACTCTGCCAACTAACTGCAAGCAATGCAATGCCCAAAGCTAGTACTCCAGCTAAGGCAAAAATCCACCAACTTAAATCGGTTTTATAAGCAAAGTTTTCGAGCCACTTATTCACTGCATAATTTGCTATTGGACAAGCGATAATAAAAGAAACCAATATCCAACTGATAAATCCTTTATTAAGTAGCGTTAAGATCTCTGTTACTTTTGCACCATTTACTTTTCTTATTCCAATTTCTTTAATTTTACTTTTTGCAATTAATGAGGATAGGTTAAATAATCCCATTAGTGAAATAACAATGCTTACCAATGTAAATATTTCAATAATGGTTTTCTTGTTCAGGTCATCCTTGTACATCATTTTCATCCTGTTATCGAGAAATTGAATTTCAATTGGTACATCTTTGTAAAAGCTATCCCAAGTTTTCTGAATATAGTCTATGGAAGTTTCCATATTATTTTCTGATAACAACTTTATATTCAAATAACCTCCATTTTTGTCTCCCAGATAAAATATAAGAGGATCTTTCGAATTGTGTAAGGAATTAAAGCAAACATCTTTTACAATTCCAATAACTCTTGAATTCCCTATTTTCTCCCCTAATAAATCATCTGTAAATCCACAAAAGTCTATCAAAGATTCATTTACAATTACAGAACTTCGGCTATCATTACTAAACTCCTTACTAAAATTTCGTCCCTTTTTTAAATGGATATTCATTAATTTTAGATAGTTATAATCAACTCCAATTGATTTAACAATTTTGGTAACTTTTTTTCCATCTCTCTCAATTTGAAAGTGATTAGTACCTAGTACATCTCCAGGTACACGCGATGAAAAAGAAACATTATCAATCATCGGGCTTTTCAGGAGTTCATTTTTTAAAGATTCAATACTACCCTGATTACTAACATCTTTATCCACCTTAAGTAATACTATGTTTTCTTTATCGAATCCAACTTCACTTTTAAGTAAAAAATTAATTTGACGTGAAATTAAAAGAACAGATATAATCAGTGCTGTTGATAATGAATACTGAATAATAGTAGATACTTTTCCAAAAGTGAAATTACTTCTCACTCTTATTTTACTATGCAATGGATTGATAAGCTGAAGTCCATTTTTAGATACCTGACTAAGATATGGAATTAGGGAAGTTACAAAACTTGTTGCAATCCAAATAATTAAAGAAATAATCAAACTTTTTGATAATGAATATGAAAATTCATTAATCCCAGATACTTGCATAACTGTAGCAAATAGAAGCGAAGTAATGATAATTGCTAAAAGAACTGATATTCCTATGAATGTTAAAGAGTTTATCAACTGTTGTATGTATATACCTAATCGATTTGCTCCTATTATTTTTTTTATGCCAGTATTTTTAGCTTGCTCAATATTCTTAGAAAGTAACAAATTAACATAGTTTACAATAGCTATTATCAGAATTATAGTCCCAATCAAAACTAAAAGATAAGTGTAGCTTCTATTACCCTTAGGGTAATCGTAACTCATATGTCGTGAAAAATGTAAATCTTTTAATGGAATAAATACTGGTTTAAACTTAGCATTGATTGCAGTGCCAAACTTTGCCATATATTTCTGATAAAAAGATTCAAAGTTTTTTGAAATATCCTCAATTTTAGTCTTAGGCTTTAATAGCACGAAGTGAAAGGCAGATGGCATCCAATAAGCTTCTGAGATTTTTATTTCTGGAATTCCTTCGAGATTTTCCCATCTATTTCCCATCGAAAACAAAACATTTAGTTTATGATGCGAGTTTTTAGGAGAATCTTTTACAACACCTTTAATTGTATATATCTGATTTCCTTTTTTTATTGTTTCTCCAATAGGATTTGCATGTCCAAAATATTGTTTACTCAGACTTTTGCAAATGACAATTTCGTTAGGATTTGCAAGTGCAGATTTTTTGTTTCCATATACAAAGTCAAGCGTAAATACATCAAAAACCGAATGGTCAACTGTATAAGCTTCTTCAATAGAATATTTTTCATCCTTTGCTTCTAAAGTAATAGACTGACGAATGGGAATTAAACGAGCAAATGCTTCAATGGACGGAAACTCATCCTTTAATCCCGGACTCATTAAAGGACCTACTACTGCATGTGTCATAGTATTTTCTGCAGCTACAATATCACCACTTACACGATATATACGATTAGAATTTTTATACTGAGTATCGTAACCCAACTCAAACGAAACATAAAAATAAATAAACAATAATGCAGCAAAAGCAATACTAAGACCTAACATACTTACTATGGAAGAATCCTTTTGTCTTAATATATTTTGATATGCTACTTTAAATGCTAGTAGATTCATTACTTTTTACTTTAAAACTGTATAATCAATCTTATATTTATCAAACTGTTTTTTCAAGTAGCTAACACCACCAATTACGGTAAGATCTCCTTCTGCACCAGACACAATTCCTATTAAATATCCATTTTCATCAATTACAGCTGAGCCACTTCTGCCATTTGTTTTGTGTTTTGATTCAATCGTTTTCATGTAATAAAAAGAACCTTCATTACTAATACAATGCATCTCTATTAAAGCAGGTTTTGTATTATCCTTTTGTTTTTGTCCCCAACCTATACAATAAACTTTCTCACCCTTTTTAACTGGTATATATCTAATTTTCAATGGATATATTTCGTTGTTTTTATTTTTAAGTTCAAACAGTATCCAATCCCTATCTTTTAATGTTCGCCATTCACCAATTGGTTCATTTTTATTTTGGTTAATTATTCTTTTAACAGATATAACTTTTTCAGGGTTATTTTTGGGATATAGATTCCAGTAATTTAACTTATTACCCAGACTGATTGAACTGATTCCTAACTTGCTTTGAAATAACATAAAAGCATGCTTGCAACTTATTCCAATTGTATCTTTTCCTGTATCTATAATAAACGAATTAGCAAAATCAATAAATGTACTATCTGTAATGTTTAAGTGATTTGTTAAAGCAAAATCAGGCCAATCTTTAACCGGTTTTGCTATCCATTGCTCCTTTTCTAGCTTGTTTTTATGATAACATCCTGTTAAGATGATACTAAAAATTAGCATGATATGCTTCATAAAGCTTTCTATTATAAATATTACAATTTTGTCTATAACTAAGGTATATTCCTTTAAATGTTCTTCAATCCTCAAAATTCTACTTCCCTAATCTATAATTCCTCTAGCTAATATAAATTTTGTAGGTTAGGTAAGAAGTTTTATTTTATGATAGTTGAATTTAATTTTTGCATTTTGTAGTAAAATATAACAGTATATACACATATTGCTTCTAAAAATACCAAGCAATATGCCACAAGCACATATATCACTATTTTACAATTACTTAAAGACACAAAATACGAATACATGTGTCAATTATATTTACACATTATGTGAACTTTTTTAACACCATACATAAAGTAATTCTATTAATTTTAAGAATTCAAAAAAGCAAATTGTAAATGACTACATCCAAACTGTTTTACCTCATATTTATTTTCTTTTTAGGAACTTCAATATCATTTTCTCAGAAACTGTCTATATCAGGAAAAGTAATTGAAAAAAATACAAAAAAACCTATTGCTAACGTTGCAGTTTTTATTTCAGGAACTACCTGTGGTTGTACCACGGATTCACTTGGCTATTTCTCATTAAAGATTCCTTTTTTCCCATGTGTTATTGTTGCAGATCATGTGGCTTATGAATCTTTTATAAAACCTATTAATTCATCTGAAGAACTTAGGATAAAAATGCAACCATCAAATTTCAGCATTAATGAAGTAAGTGTTTCTGGAAAAGATAAACGTAAAAGGAATCTACGCTTTTTATATTCACGCTTTATAAAAGATAACCGCAGTAAAATTAAAGTTTTGAATGATAGTGTGCTTATTTTTGAGCGAGATAAAATGTGTTTTAAAGCCAGGTCTAAACAACCTCTTATTATCAATAACAATTATTTGGGCTATAGAATAAAAGTAATTCTTGAAGAATTTGAAGTTATTGCTCAAAATGGACCTACTGGGGAAAGACTTCCTTTGAAATCAAGTTATGGAGGTGAAATTACTAAATTAAAAGGCTACTATTTATATGAGCCATTGGAGAATTTTTCAAAAGAAAAGGAAAGTTACTACAAAAACAATCGTCGTATAACATACTATGGCTCCTACCGTCACTTTTTAAAAGCAATTTATGATAATGAATCCGCTCTGCAAGGGTACGAAATTGAGATATTTCCAAATGATATGGATACTGCGTTTTACGAAATAAAGAGTGCAGAAAACTTATTAAACGAAAAAGAATATTTTATTAATGCCGATTTATTGAAAATTTATTATCGTTTCGATGATAAGAAAATGCCTATCCCTGAAGATGAAATTTCAGAAAGACAATACTTCTCTCAACACATATCAGTAATACATCCAACAAAAGAATCGTTTATTATTAGAGAAAACGGAACTAGCCCAAACCTTAGCTTTATCATCAACGGAGCAATGTCGATAAAAAGTTTTGCGAACTCTCTTCCTGAAGATTATTTGCCAAAGTAATGAGTAAAATCATTAATTACTCATTACTTATAAGTATTTATTTTATTCACACCTTAATGCTTCAACTGGATTTCTTGTTGCAGCCTGCCAACTTTGTATACTTGCAATTAACATTGAAATAGCTAAAGAAATAAATCCTGAAGTAGCAAAAACCCACCAGCTTAAATCTGTTTTATAAGCATAGTTTTCGAGCCATAAGGAAACTACAAAATAAGTAATTGGACATGCCAAAATAAAAGCAATAACAATCCATTTTACAAGGCTAACATTTAGCAATTGTAGAATTTCCATTGTTTCAGCACCATTTACTTTACGTATCCCAATTTCCTTAACCTTATCTCTTGTAATAAAAAATATGAGGCCCGAAATCCCAGTAAGAGCAAGTAACATACACCAAAATGCAACAAACTCAACAAAGCGCGCCATGTTTTGCTCTTTTTTGTAAAGTTTATTTAAGCTATCATCTAAAAATTTAATGTTTATATCATATTTTGGATCAAAGCTCTTAGCCACTTGTGTAATATGAGCAAATAATTGATTGTAATTATCTGTTTTAATCCTAAGCATTAAGTTATCCATACGAGTATCTGTACGCCAAAATACTAGCGGTCCTACTTCATCTTTTAATGAAGCAAAATTAAAATTATCTGTAATTCCAATTATGTTACCACTTGCATTAATTGCTGGTATGGTAATATCAAAAGGACGATCCCACTCGTATTTATCAACTGCTTTTTTATTAACAATAAATGTGTTTAAGTCGGCATTTGAACCTTCTGTAAATTTCCTTCCTTCCAAAATATTAATATCAAAGAAATTCATAAACCTATCATCAACAGGCCAAGCCTTTAATTGAACTCTTTTTCCGTTTATGTTTCTTCCCCATCCCATGTAAACACTACCTGGTACAAACTGAGCATATGTATAATCTAAAATACCATTATTTTTTACTAATTCGTTAGCAAATGCATTACGTTTTTGCTCCAGTTTATTTGATATTTTTAAATGAACTACATGCTCTTTGTTTATACCCATATCAAAATTACTCCAATAGTTTAGTTGTTTTTCGATAAAAAAGGCTGATGATAGTAGAGTAATAGTTAGAATGAATTGAAATACTACAATAGAATCCCGTAGAAACTTTCCTTTATTTTTAAAATACGCATTACCCTTAACTGACTCAACCAGTTTTGGTGAAGTAACATACAAAGCTGGGTAAATTGCAGTTATTAAACCGAATAGTATAGCTCCAATTAAAAACCACCCTACATAATAAAATCTATCCCAAATGGATAAACCTTTTACTTCGAAAATATTTTCAAGCATAGAATAAAATATCAGATATATTCCAAATGCTATTATAAAAGCAGCTAGTGTTAATAATAAAGATTCTACAATTACATTACCTATTGAACCTAATCTTTTTCCTCCCAAGATTTGATATATCGCTAAAGTTTTAGATTTTAACGGAGCTTGCGAAGTATAAAAATTAACATAATTAAAAGCTCCCATTACGAATAAAACTACAACCAATATGATTAGTGTGTTTATAAGGTAAGGATTTGTAAATCTATATTTAGGATCATATGTTAAAAAATGAACTTTATTAAAAGGAATTAACTTTACAAATTGCTCAACTTTTGATTCGCCAACTATTTCTTGATTATTTGCAACCACCTCATCTAGTAAAGACATTTTTTTAGCTATCTCTTCATGATTCACTCCTTTTCTGAGTTTTAAGAAAATTGTATAGCTCCATTCTGACCAACCAAGATAATATCTTGACCCCGAACTGGATTTTATATTAATAATTGCATCTGTTTGAATAGAAGAGTTAGTTGGAAAATCTTTAATTACGCTTCCTACTGTAAACAAATCTCTTCCCATACTAACACTTTCTCCAATAGGATTTTTATTTCCAAACAACTTGTTTTTAAGCGATTCCGTTAAAACTATTGTGTTAGGATCAGAAAGAGGAGTAACTTTATTTCCAAGTACTACATTTAATGTAAATATTTCAAAAAAACTACTATCTGTAGCAATAACATCAGAAGGTATATATGTATTTTGACTTTTCAATTCTTCGGTAGCTAATCTGCCATAATCAAATTTTATTAAGGCAATTTCCTCTACTTCAGGAATATTTTTTCGAATTGGCTCACAAAAAGGTGCTGCAACATTACTTCTATATGCCTCAGTTTCTAACCTATATATTTGATCTGCATCTTTATGAAAAGTATCATAACTTTTTTCAAATGTAACATATAATGTAAGGATGATAATACCTGTAAATGTTATTGTTAAATTAAATAGATTTAATCCTGTTAAAGCTTTATGCTTTAATGTTGATTTTAATATTGGCTTTATTCTAAACATATTATTATTTCGTTAGTAGTGTTTTTTTATCTATCAAGATCTAGCTATTAGCTATTTACATTTGACTTAAAGATTCTGTTCTTAATGCATTATTCTTATAACTATGTGCCAACTTTCATAAAAAATATTTCTGCATTAATACACAAATTTTAACCGTTCCTCTTGTTCCATTATCTATTTGCCCTACCGTTAAGCTACTTTTATTGTTTATTCATATCTTAATGCTTCAACTGGATTTCTTGTGGCAGCTCTCCAACATTGCCAACTAACTGTAAACAGTGCCGTAAACATTACAAAAAGTGCAGCAACTGCATAAATCCACCAGCTTATAGATGTTTTATATGCAAATCCGTTTAACCATATATTTAATGCATAATAAGCAATAGGACAAGCGAATACAAAGGCAATTGATACCCAAGTTACGAACTCTTGATTAAGCATTATGAGTACTTCTGAAATCTTAGCTCCATTTACTTTACGTACACCAATTTCTTTTGTCTTTTGCTGCACATAATAAATTGACATAGCAAACAATCCCATAACTGCAATTACTATTGTTAAAATGGAAAAATACTTTACAATCTCTCCTATTTTTTCTTCTTGTTTATACCAGTTATTAATCTCCTTATCTAAAAATGTCATATTTAGTGGTATACCGTGTGTAAAATCATCATATGCTACTTTTATTTGATTTACAGTTTCAAGAATATTTTTATTTGAAATTTTTATCTCAATACTCCAAGCGAGATGATTAGATGGAAGAATTTGGAAATATGCAGGTCCTACCTTTTCTTTTAAATTCTCAAAATGATAATCTTTTACAATTCCATATAAAGGTCTTTCATCTCCATATAATTTTACAGAAGTAGGACTACTGCCTAGTTCCATAACTTTTACTGCTGTCTCATTTAATAGAACTGCATCTTTTGAGTATGCAACTCCTGTGTAATCAACTTCCATTCCCATCATCGAAAAATATGAAGTATCTACATCAAATGTTTGAAAGCTCAATGGTATTCCATTGTAATTGAAAGAATTATTATTCCCCGCATCAATTGGATTTCCTCTTACAAAACATACCTTTTCGACTCCTGGTATATTCATCAATAACGATTTAAATGCCGTTTGTTTTTTAGGTTCAATCTTGTTTGTGATAGACAAAATGTTACTTTTATCAAATCCTAGATCATAACTTCTCAAGAAGCTTGTCTGTTTATTAATAACCAGAGCACTTATTACTAAAACAATAATAATTAAGTATTGAAATGAAATTAAGACCTTAGAATATATTCCCCTATTTTTCATTCTAAAAGCACCTTTTATAACCTCAACTGTATTAAAATTTGAGATACTTAAAGCAGGTATTAATCCCGAAATACTTCCAATTATTACTATAGCCGTTATTGACAACCATAAAAATTGCCAATTCAAAGACCTAAACAATTCTATTTTAGTATTGAACAAATGATTAAAAAACGACTCAGATAGTAAACAAAGTACAATTGCAATACAATATGATAAAAACGTTATTAGTATTGATTCGTAGATGTATTGTACTAAAATTCTCCACTTCCTACTTCCCATTAACTTTTTTATTGCAACTTCTTTACTTCGCGTTGCCGATTGAGCAATAGTTAGGTTAATATAGTTCAGAATAGATAAAACTAGAATCATAATAACAATAGCTGTTACAACACTTATCACTCTTTTACTATTATGCTTAGTCCCTGATGAAGTTGAACTACTAAAATACGAATCTGTAATGGGTTCAAAAATTACCTCATCGGCATAACCACGTTTATACATCCAGTTAACCTCAGTAAATTGCTTTAAAATATCTGGTGCTCTTTTGGAAAAATCAGCACTTTCTTTTTCCATCACATATAGCCCAAAAGAGTTATTATTATATGTTGTTAAAAGTTTAGGGTAACTCCACTGCATGGCTAATGAAGGAAAATCTACTATGCCATCCACATTCTGAAAGTGTGTATTCTCTGGCATATCTTTCATTATCCCACCTATTTTATAATCCCATTTTCCATCTAACTTTACGATTTGCCCTATTTCAGGTAATTGCCCAAATAATTTAAGTGCATATGTTTCAGTTAAAACAATAGAACTTTTCTCAATTAATGCTGTATTAGTATTTCCTTTAATTAATTCAAAGGAAAAAATATTGAAGAAAGAAGAGTCTGCCATTAAGTAATTAATACCTATACTTTTATTCGATTTTACACTCGCATAACCTCCTCTTTTAAACATACGGGTAAACGATTCAATTTCTGGATAAGTATCCATTAAAAGCGGACCACTTGGGCATGCAAAACCTGAGTGAGAATCATGTACTAGTCTATAAATACGATCTTTGTTTTCATGAAACTCATCGTAAGAATATTGTTTTTGAACATAAACGCTTAACAGTATTACAAACATTAAAGAAATTGCAAATCCAAAAATTGTAATGCTTGAATACAACTTATTCTTTTTTAGTTTTCTAAAGAAATTTTTAATATCCTTCATGATCTAATCTATTTTTAACCGTCAATCGTACTGATCAAAACAACATTAATATTTTGTTTGCGATAATATTAGTATTTTATTATGCTTATTTACTCATACCTAAGTGCTTCTACAGGATTCCTATTTGCAGCTTTCCAGCTTTGCCAACTAACAGTTATTACTGAAATACCTAAAGCAAGTAAACCGGATATTGCAAAAATCCACCAACTTAAATCTATTTTATATGCAAAGTTTTCAAGCCAAACAGACATTGCAAAATATGCTATTGGACATGCTAGTAAAAAAGCTATTGCTATCCATATTACCAGATCCTTATTAAGCATTGCAAGTACCTCATATATCTTTGCTCCATTAACTTTTCTAATTCCTATCTCTTTAATTCTCTTTTGTGTATTGAAGGAAATTATACCGTATAATCCTAGTAGAGAAATAAAAATTGCTATTAAAGTAAATAGTCTGAACAATGCAATTGAGTTATTTAACGAGATAGTTCCTCTGGTTTTTGCCACTCTTTCTGAATACGACCAAAACTCAAAAGACAAACCAGGTAATACTTTCTGAGTTGTTTCATTAATTTTATCTATTATATTCTTACCTGCTCCTGTTGCAAGAGATATAGATATTTTATTAGTACTATAATAATTAGGTGAGAAATAGTATATCATTGCAGGTGCTTGGCTTTTTACGCTATAATGCTCATGATTTTTTATGACTCCTATTATTTGACATAGTTGATTTCTGCCATCAACTCTAATCCATTGATTAATGGGATCTTCCAATCCAAGCATTTGAATAGTTCGCTCATTAACAATGCATTTATTAAATTGACCTCCTTGTTTGTTTAAAAAATTTCTTCCTTCAACCAATTCAATTCCAAACGTTTTAAAATAATCACTATCAATCCAATTTCTGGATACAGCAAGTTTGTCTATACCATTTGAATGAAGGACATATTCTACTGAATTTCCATAAAAAGGGATAACATTAGACAGAGAAACACTTTCTACACCATTAATCTCACTAAGTGACTTTTTTAAAATTGGTTTCCAATTTTTATTCCCATTATACCTAGGTTTTGCATAAATAACATTTTCAGGATTTACTCCTATATCTTTATTATTTACAAATTGTAATTGTTTTTGCATTACAATTGAAAACACAATAAAACATATACAAATAATAAATTGAAAACCTACAAATATATTTTTACCTGTTGATCTATTTTTTATTAATCCTATTTCCCCTTGACGCACTATATCTGATATCTTAGAATATAACGCAGTTGTAGGCACTAGCCCTCCTAAAAAAATGATTAAAACTGCTGATAGGAGCGCAAGTAATATCAACCTCCAATGAGCAGAAAATGTAATCACTATACTTTTTCCTAACCATTGGTTGAACATTGGTATTAAAAAAGTAGAAGCAATCCAAATTATAATTATTGTTATACTGGATATAACTAAAAGCTCACCAATCAGTTGTTTTGCAAGCAATAATCGATCTGCACCAATTACTTTTTTAATACCTATTTCTTTACTTCTTGCAAAATAAGTAACCGATATGGTATTAAAATAATTTAATCCACTTAACAGAACTAATAAAATAGCTGCTACTTTATAAATTGTTAAACTACTTGTATTATTACGTTCTTCGGAAACTAATCTAAAATAGGGTTGGTGTTTACTTTCAATCCCAACCTCTTTATAAATGTCCTTTATTTTATTATTTAGATTATCTACAATGCTTTTATTGTGTATTAATGTATAAGCTTTAAATGCATAATTATAAAACGATTGCCTATAATTTTTTATCACTTTAGCATCGTAAAGATCAAATGAGCAAAGATACGTAGGCCTTACATGCATATTATCTGGTAAATCTTTATAGATACCTGTAACAATCAAGTTATAATCTTTGCTAATGGTTACAATTCTACCTAATGCATCACCATGTGGAAACAATCTATCGGCTACATTTTGCGACAATACAATTGATCTGGGCTTAATTAATGCAGTTTCTGGATTTCCCTTGACAAACTCATAAGTAAATATCGAGAATATTGAATTGTCTGCATAAAAACCATCTTCCTCATAAAATTGACTTATATGTTTAGATTCAATATAATCTCCCCAGGTTTCAATTATCAAGCATGTTTCTCCCACTTCCGGATATTCCAGTTTTATCTTATCAATAAGAGCAGGAGGGGTCTGATTTAATTCGTTAAACTTATCATTAGACAATTCTAGCTTTTGCCTAAGTATATATAAATTCTCACTGTTTTCGTTATAGCTATCCCATGAAGATTCGTGCTGAATGTAAATAGCTAATAAAAAAGAAATAGCTAGAGATATACCTAAACCAAAAATACTAACAATGTAATTCCGACTATGCTTTCTTAGGCTTCTTATTGATCGAAAAAGTGGATTAAACATGATACAATTGTTAATATTAAACAAATTCTACTTTACATAAGTGCCATATCACCAATCTCTTGTTTCATTTCTTCTGTTATAACCTGACCATCAAATAGATTGATTACTCGATGAGCAAAATCAGAATCACGCAATGAGTGAGTTACCATTACAATGGTTGTTCCTTCACGGTTTAGTTCTGTTAGCAGATTCATTACCTCCATACCATTTTTAGAGTCCAAGTTACCAGTAGGCTCATCGGCTAATATTAATTTAGGATTGGCAACCACAGCTCTTGCAATCGCAACCCTTTGTTGCTGACCACCTGACAATTGCTGAGGAAAGTGTTTACGACGATGCCCAATATTCATCCTGTCCAAAACCTTCTCCACCATTTGTTTTCTCTCTCTGGCTTTTATCTTTAAATAAATAAGCGGTAACTCAACGTTTTCGTATACATTGAGCTCATCAATCAGATTAAAACTCTGAAATACAAAGCCAATATTTCCTTTACGAAGTTGAGTACGATTTCGCTCCTTCATTTTAGCAACTTCAACACCATCAAAATAATACATTCCTTCGCTAGGATTATCAAGCAATCCAATTACATTAAGCAATGTTGATTTACCACACCCGGAAGGACCCATAATTGCTACAAATTCACCTTTTTCAATATGAAGGTTTACATTATTCAACGCACTTGTTTCGATTTCCTCTGTTCGAAACACTTTTCTAAGGTTTTCAGTTTTTATCATTTTCGTTTAATTTATGGTATCATGGTAAAAGGTAGAAAGGTAAATGGTTATTTTCTATTCTCATCGCGTACCTTTTCCCTATATGATATCAATTTTTGAATCTTTGAAGATAAGATCTTAGTATCCTCAATTATATTTTCAATCTTATTAGTTACTCCAATATTTTGTGAAATAATAAGTTGTGTTCTAAGTTCAGCACAAGAACCTTTTGCTATTTTTAAGAATCTAATGAATTCATTATTCGACTGCCTGTCGAAACCTTCAGCAATATTAGAAGGAATTGAAACAGCAGATCGTTGCATTTGATCTCTTAATCCATAATCCTTACAATTCTTCATTAAACTGTAGATTTCGGTTGCCAACCTTACACCTTCTTGCCATATACTTAAATCTTCAAACTTCTCTATTTTTTGTTTCATCGATATATTTGGTCTGTTTGATTACAAGATAATAGATATAACACTCTTACCTTACCACCATCCCACCTTATAACCATTTACCTTAAAATAATCCTATCATTATCCCCAAAAATATCATAGCTCGAAGTAATTACCTTTTCTCCAGGTTCTAATCCTTCAATTACTTCATAATATTTTGGATTTTGCTTTCCTATTTTAATATTTCTTTTTATTGCCTCAGTTTCACTATCATTAAGAACAAATACCCATTGTCCTCCAGTAGATTGGAAAAATCCACCTCTTGAGATAAGAATACTTTGTTCCGGAGCTCCCAACTCCAACTTAATATGATAAGTTTGACCTGTTCTGATATTTTCTGGTTTTTGACTTTCAAAAACCAAGTCAACTTCAAACTGACCTTCTCTAACATCCGGATATACTTTCCTGATACTTAAATCGTAATTACTTTCGTTTCTTTCAAATGAAGCTGGTAACTTTCTTTTTATACGATCAATATAATGCTCATCAATTTTAGCGCTAATTTTAAAATCAGTTAAAACATGAACAAGACCAATACGCTGTCCTCTATTAATTGACTGACCTATTTCTGCATCCAATAATCCTAATTGCCCATTTGCTGGAGCTTTTACATTTAAATTTTCTAGCCTTTGTCTGGCCATAGATAGACTTATTCTTGTATTTTCAAGACTTTCGTCCATTCTTAATTTTTGATTTGCCCTAAATATTGAGTCTTGAACTAATTTTTGATAAGTAAGTTCTTTTTCCTTAACTGCCAGCTCATATTCTTCTTTAGCTTGTATATAATCCTCTTTAGCAATTAATTCTTCACTAAATAAACGGTTATATTGATCATATTTTCTTTTAGCACGAACCACTTGCAAATCAATTTGCAATTTTTGACGTTTGTTTTGAATCTGTTGTTGCTCCATCTGAATTTGCGTATTACGCATTTCGTTTTCATGGTATGCTAACTGTGATTCACTATTCATTATGGAGGTATTCAAATCAGTGTTTCTTAGCTTGAGTATCACATCACCTTTTTGTATCATTTCTCCTTCTTCAATATAAATCTCTTCAACCTTACCACCCTCTTCTACATCCATGTATATTGTTGAAATTGGTTCAACCTGTCCTATTATAGTAATATAATCGTTAAACTGTCCATCAACAATGGTACTAATTGTCAATTTATCTTTTTCTGTACGATAAACAGATTGATGACTACTTAATGATATTTGAAGGACTAATCCTATAAATAATAATCCTCCTAATCCCCAAAAAATGTGTTTCTTTTTTAGTCCTTTTTTCTTTTGTATGACTTTATCCATTGACATAACTAAGTTCTCCTATAAGTCTTTTAACTCCACCAAAGGCGAGCACAAAGTATAATTTTTAATTTTTTAGTTTTCAAAATATTCATCTCTTAAAGAAATAGAAGAGTTCATTACTCCCAAAACCTATTTCCTTTATAAAACTCGATTGTTTTGTTCTTTATCTCAAATTGTATTTTAGCTAATAATAATTGACTTCTTGATGTTGCTAGACTTTCTTTAACATTAAGTAACTCAATAATATTTATCAATCCTTCGTTATATTTTTGATTAGCAACATTAAAAGCCAATTGATCTGCTTCTACTTGTTTTTGCGCTTGAATACAAGTTTTATATAATGCTATTAATTCTCGTGTGTTGTTGGTTAATTCAAAAAACAAGCTTTGTTTCCTTTCTTCATAATTATTTATTGCTCTTTCATGAGCCAATTTAGCATGCTTTACTCTGGTACGCTGTTGGTTTCTATTAAAAATAGGAATTGAAATAGATGCTCCAACATATTTTCTCAGGTTCTTGTCAAACTGATCATTAAACGACCTAACTTTTTCACGCCCCTCTTCTTTATAAGTGTCAATTTCGTTATACCTTGATGATATTGATGCACTTAAACCAACCGAAGGTAAATAATACCCCCTTGTAATTGCTACATTTTTCTTTGCTGCTAAAACATCCACTTTACTCTTTCTAAGTAAAGGGGAAAAAGAGCTAAAATCGTAATAAAGAGAATCAGAAACTGGCACAAATCCTTTAACTTCAGAAATCGAGTTCATATCAACTTTCAAGTCTTTGCTCTGTTGATAGTTCATCATTTCCATTAATCTGAATTTTTCAAGTTCTAACCTATTTTCAGCCAACATAATATCAAGTTTTTCCTTTTCTAGTCCAGCTTGAATTTGCAATAAATCAGATTTGGCTTTTAATCCAGTTTCAACCTGAGCTCTTGTTTTCTTCGAATTAAAATCAGAAATTTCCAGTTGCTCCATTGCAATCTTTAACAAACCTGAGTAATATACAATGTTGTAATACCTAGTAAGAATATCAAATGCTAAATCATCTTCATGGTTTAGTTTATTTAATTCTGCTGCTTTCAACTTATACTTTGCATAAGCTATTCTATTAAGCCTCGTAAATCCTTGGAACAAATTAAAGTTAGTATTTACTCTACCACTTGCGCCAAAATATTCATTTTCTATAATTGTCGTTTCAACTATACTCCTTCCGTAAGTCATACCTCCAGAAGTAGAAGCTGATATCGATGGCAATAAATCCATTTTAGATTGGAATACATCCAAACGTTCACTTTTAACATCTATATTATAACCTTTATGTGTATTATTGTTTTCTAATGCATGTTGAATACATTGATTTAAAGTCCAGGTATCTTGTGCAGATACCCGGACACTTACTACTACGAAAAAACAATTTATGAAGAGAATTATTAGATATTTCACTTTTTATAATTTTTATTCGATGTTCTAAATAACCAATCATATGCCACAATTATATACCACTGAATATGTGTACTTTAATTATTTAGCCTAAAACCAACATGTTAATTTTATTTACAATAATGTGTAAAATATATTTACACTCCTTTGTAATTTGACTTCGCTTCATTTAGTTTTGAAATCAAATTAGGAATAGAGAGAACATAAAAAGAAGTTATTTATGAACAATATACTTTTCAAACAATTATTCCTTACCTTTTATAATTACGCAATTTAGTAATTGTAGAAACAAAAAGTTTGTAAGTGCCAATCAAGCAAAACTAATAATTATGGCAAAAGGTAATATTCTTATAGTAGACGATAATAAAAGTATATTAAGTGCTTTAGATATACTTTTATCACCTTATTATGATCATGTTAAATGTTTATCCAGTCCCAATCAGATAATATCTGAACTTCGCTCAAATGAATATCATTTAGTTCTTCTTGATATGAACTTTAAATCAGGTGCTGATACTGGAAATGAAGGTTTGTACTGGCTAAGTGAAATAAAAGAAAAGTATCCATCCATTTCTGTTGTACACATTACAGCTTATGGAGATGTAGAATTAGCTGTAAAAGCATTAAAAAAGGGAGCAACAGACTTCATACTAAAACCATGGGAGAACTCAAAGTTGTTAGCAACCGTTCAATCCGCAATTCAACTAAGCTTATCTCGAAGTGAGGTTAACGAACTTAAACAAAAGGAAAAGGAATTAAAACGAGTAATTAATAAAGAAGATAAATTTATTATAGGTTCTTCTCCTGAATTAATGCATGTGTTAAAAATGGTGCAAAAAGTAGCAAAAACAGACACCAATGTATTGATCACCGGCGAAAACGGAACCGGAAAAGAACTTATTGCACGTGAAATCCATCGGCTCTCAAAAAGGAATAACGAAATGATGGTTTCAGTAGATATGGGAGCAATTACTGAAACCCTTTTTGAAAGTGAACTTTTTGGTCATGTTAAAGGAGCATTTACAGATGCAAAAGAATCGCGATCAGGTAAATTTGAAGTTGCTAATAAGGGTACTCTTTTTTTAGATGAAATTGGTAATCTATCCTTCCATTTGCAAGCTAAATTGTTGGCTGCTCTTCAGAACAGAATTATAACCAGAATTGGCGCTAATTCACCTATTCCAATTGACATAAGGCTAGTTTGCGCTACTAATAAAGATCTTCCACAAATGGTATCTGATGAGTTATTTAGAGAAGATTTGCTATATAGAATTAATACAATACAAATAGAAGTTCCACCTTTAAGAGCCAGGGGAAATGATATTTTAGTTTTATCAGAATTCTTTTTAAAAAAATATGCCTACAAATATGATAAGCCTATTCCAAAAATTAATAACCAAGCCCAAGACAAACTTCTAAAGTACCAATGGCCAGGTAATATACGCGAATTAGAACATTGCATTGAAAAGGCTATTATATTGAGCGATAACAATGTATTAAAACCCGATGATTTCTATTTACGCCCCATCGTAAATTCCAACAACGAGATTCAATCTTTAAGTATTGAAAAAATGGAACAAAAACTAATAACAAAAGCTTTGGATACGCACCCTGGAAATATTACTGCAGCTGCTACAGAATTAGGAATTACTCGCCAAACATTATACAATAAAATGAAAAAATATGGCTTGGTATGATTAGATCCTATATATTTCAGGTTATTATTCGTATTAGTTTCATTATAGCTGTAACTGCTACTTCTACTTTTGTTTTATATCACAACCTGCATTGGACAATAGTATTTTTTTCTCTTTTAGTGTTAACTATTTCAACAATCAGGTTCATTTCTTTTTTAAATAAAACTAACGAACAAGTAAATTTCTTTTTTGAATCTATATTAAACGAAGATTTTAACTCAGTTTATGCATTAAAAAGAAAAAGCAAAATTCTTGATCAATTAAATGAAAACCTTAAAAAAGTAAACCTTAAAATGCAACAGGCTCTTATTGCCAATGCAAAACAAGAACAATACTTTAAAGCATTAATTGAACATATTGGAACCGGAATACTCACCTGCAATGAAGACGGATTTGTAATTCATGCAAATGCAGGTTTTAAACAGCTTGTTGGTCTTGAGCAATTAACACATATAAAGCAATTAAAGAAAATTGATACTTCTTTAATACAAGCGATAAAAGATATTGAACATAAAGAGCAACGTATTATCAATTTTGAAAAAAATAAACAAGGAAGTTGTAAGCTACTTCTAAAGGCTGTTTCATTCAATACAAACGAAGATAATTTAAAATTAATTTCAGCTCAGGATATTAATAAAGAACTAGACGAAAATGAATTAGATTCATGGATGAAATTAATACGGGTTTTAACCCATGAAATAATGAACTCTATTGCTCCTATCACCTCGCTATCTGAAACTTTAAGTTCACTATATTCTAATAATGGAGACAAAATTGAGGTTGAAAAGATAACCGAAAAAATGGTAGATACTACCATTAGAGGGCTTGATGTTATACAAGAACAAGGTAAAGGATTAATGCATTTTGTAGAATCTTACAGAAGCTTAATGAGGTTACCTAAACCTAAAAAAGAAAAAATATGCTTATCAAAATTTCTTGATAAAATCATTCTCATCAACCAAAATAACTTTAATAACATACCAATTAAAAACACTTGTGTAAATAAAGATGTTTGTATAAGTGCAGATAAAGAACAATTAACTCATGTAATTACCAATTTAATTAAAAATGCAGTTGATGCTTTAAAAGAAACAGACGATCCTACAATTAATATTTCATACTGTAAAAACGATAAGGATCAAGTTGAAATTCAAGTTAAAGATAACGGCCCAGGTATTAAACAAGAATTACTGGAAGAGATTTTTATTCCCTTTTTTACTACAAAAGAAACTGGAAGTGGAATTGGATTGAGCTTATCCAGACAAATTATGCGTTTGCATGGTGGCAGTCTTAAGGTGCATTCTATACCTAATAAAGAAACTGTATTTAAAATGCTATTTAAGAAACAAGAGTATTAGTTCACTTTTTAAAAACTAATACTCACCTATATTTAATTGCAAAACTCCATTAAATAAAAATCAGCGCCTTCATCTCCTAAAGTAGCTGCCTTATTTAAATCAGAACATCCAGCATCATTATCTTCCATATTAAAATGTGCAATTGCCCTGTTAAAGAAAAAATCTGCAATGTTACCTTCTAATTCTATTGCCTGAGTATAATCCAAAATTGCTTCTGAATAATTTCCTAACTGAAACCAGGTATTTGCTCTGTCGTAGTATGCAAAAGCATAATCAGGTTTAATTATTATTCCTGCATTAAAATCTTTTATTGCATTTTCATATTTACCTAATTGATAATAAGCATTTCCCCTATCGAAATATGCATCATAATAATCTGAATCTATTTCTAATAATTTATTAAAAAAAGTAATTGCAGATTTATAATCCTGTGTTTCATAAATTGCGTTTGCTAAATTATAATAAGCATCTTTATATTTAGAATCTAATTTAACACAAACCTTATAATTCTTTATTGCATCCTCTAAATCTCCTCTATCAAAATAAGTATTAGCCAAATAAAAATAAAGATTGGCATTATCCTTATCAAGATTAATAGCACCCTTAAATGATTTTAAAGCTTTCTCAAATTCATTTTCCTCTAAATACTTATTTCCCAGCTTTACATATTCTTCAACTGTAGTCTGAGCCGATATACTAAAGGTAGTTACTATTAGTATTATTACAACATATTTTATTTTGGTCATGGTATTAAAATTATATAAAATAAGGTACCATTTTATTTAACTTGTTAACGCTTCATCTTTTTCCTCATAGCACGTTGCCTTTGCTGTTTCTTCATTTTTTGTTGCTGAAGCTTTTTTTGCTGCAAGCTTTTATTTTTCAACGCCTTCGGATTTCGATTAATTTTTTGCTTAATAATAGCCCTTTTCCCATCTCTTCTTTGTTGTTTCGACATTTTCATCATCCGTTTCATTTGTTGCATTCTAATGTCCCTACGCTGATGAAAATTATCTCGTTTTACAATAGCTTGTTGCCTGCTATTTGAGCGTAAACTAATACTCTTAGCATTAGTTACCTTCTTCTCTTGTTTCTTTTCCTGTCCGGTAATATTCCCAATTGCGATTAGAAACATCAGACAAATTATTATCGCTCTCATGGTTTATGTTTTTATCAAACCTTTATTATAAGGTTTCTAATTCGTACTCTTTTGGTACTTGGATAACAAATTTATAAAAAGGTTTAAAAGACTTTTTATTTTTTATTTGATTAGGTTAATTTTTCTTACAACATTAACTTACCAATAACTATTTTATAAAAGATGTTAATTACGCAACCCAATTTGTTTTGTTAAACACAAATGATAAAACACTTAATTATAGATTAATTACAGATATAAACACATCCTTTTTTTACTTATCAGACCAAATAATTTGTTAAAAGTTTGTTAAAAAATAAAAATAAACTCTATATTAGTGATCGGAAAATAATATTACCCTTTTCCCTTAAATCAGATAAAAAAAATCCGGAAAAAAAGACCCGCTGCCCTTGGGTCTTTTTTTATTTCTTTACCCTTCCCGGGTTCTTATTTATAAATTCTTTCCAACTCTTTACAGACTTTTCGCCTTGTATATTTCTATTTTGGAAAAAATGACAAAGTGCTGCGGCAACTCCATCAGTTGCATCAAGATATTTGGGTTCTGCTTCAATTTTTAAGTATTGTGAAAGAAAATGAGCTACTTGCTCTTTGCTTGCTGCCCCATTACCCGTTATCGCTTGCTTAATTTTTAATGGTGCATATTCATAAACTGGTAAATCTCTTGATAGTGCAGCAGCCATAGCAACTCCCTGAGCTCTGCCTAATTTAAGCATCGATTGCACATTTTTTCCAAAAAAGGGAGCTTCTATAGCCAATTCATCAGGTAAATAATTTTCACATAGCCTAATGATGGTTTCGTATATCTTCTTTAATTTTATATAGTGATTATCATATTTCTGTAACTCCAATACTCCCATAGAAATTAAAGATGGCTTATTTCCTACTATTTTTAGAACGCCATATCCCATTACAGAAGTGCCGGGATCTACTCCTAATATGATACGTTCTTTAACCACCTTTAAATTTATAAAGATTTCAATATAGTACTAAAATATAGAGCATCTTGACCAAATTCTGAACTCATTTGCCCAAGCACTATAGGAGATTGTCTATTGATAACCTCTAAATCATTAGGTGTAACAACTTTCCATTGAACAGAGATGTTTCTTTCGTCTTTTACCTCTGAAGACATCACCTCATAAATTCCAAATTCAGAAGCTGGAACTAAGTTTTTTATCAAAGGCTTATATGTATTCTTTAGCCATTTCTCCCAATCATCAAACTTAGACTTTGTTACAACAAATGTTGTATTAAATATAAACATTGAATTAAATTTTTCTTTAATAATGCTCTTTTATAAATTCCTCGATCTCACTATTTAATAACATCAAAACCACAATATGGAACAAGTACTTCGGGAATTTTAATTCCATCCGGAGTTTGATTATTTTCCAATATAGCTGCAACAATTCGTGGTAATGCTAACGCACTTCCATTTAAAGTATGCACCAACTCTGGTTTCTTCATCTCTTTACCTTTATAACGGCATTTTAAACGGTTGGCTTGATAGCTTTCAAAATTTGAAACTGAACTTACTTCTAACCAACGCTCCTGTGCTGCAGAATAAACTTCGAAGTCAAAAGTTAAAGCTGAGGTAAAGCTTATATCTCCTCCACACAAACGTAAAATACGATAAGGTAAACCCAGTTTGTTAACCAAACTTTCTACGTGTGCTACCATTTCTTCAAGCGCCTCATATGATTTTTGAGGATTAGCAATTTGAACTATCTCAACTTTATCGAACTGATGTAAACGATTTAATCCTCTAACATGAGCTCCCCAAGAACCTGCCTCTCTTCTAAAACAAGGAGTATACGCCATATTTTTTAACGGCAAATCTTCTTCTTTAATAACCTCATCACGATATATATTAGTAACCGGTACTTCTGCAGTTGGTATTAAATATAAGTTATCCGCTGTTGCATGATACATCATCCCTTCTTTATCGGGCAATTGGCCTGTTCCAAATCCAGAATCTTCATTTACAACAATAGGAGGTAATACTTCATTGTATCCTGCTTTTTCACCTTCATCTAAAAAGAAGTTGATTAATGCTCGTTGTAACCTTGCTCCCTTACCTTTATAAACAGGAAAACCAGCTCCTGTTATTTTAGTACCTAATTTAAAGTCAATTATATCATACTTTTCAATCAAATCCCAATGTGGAAGTTTTTCTCCTTCAATCTCCTTAATTTCACCACCCTCTTTTACCAATTCGTTTTCTTCTTCACTATTTCCTTCAGGTACAGATAAATGGGGAATATTTGGTAACTTAACCAATTCATTTTCTAGGTCACTTGTAGTTTCCTGCAGTTGATTGTTTAATTCTTTAATATTCTCTTTAAGATCGGAGGTTTTGGCTTTAGCTTCGTTAGCTTCTTGCGTTTTACCTTGTTTAAAAAGCATTCCAATTTCCTTGGAAAGCGTATTCATTTCCGATTGTTTTTGATCTACTATATTTTGGGTTGCTTTACGCTTATCGTCAAGCTCTATAATTTTACCAACTACCTGCGTTGCATCAAAACGTTTAACTGTAAGGCGTTTAATTACCTCTTCTTTATTTTCCTGAATAAATTTTAGTGTAAGCATTATTTGGTGTAATTGAGTTTTGTTGACTTATGGATAAAAAAAATCTCCTGTATCCGTTACGAAAGTAACAAAAACAGGAGACTCTTAAAATCTTTACAAATCTTTTTTATTCAGCAGCAAAAGGCTCAACTGATACGTAAGATTTGTCGTTTCTTTTTTTACGGAATGTTACTTTTCCATCAATAAGTGCAAATAAAGTATGGTCTTTTCCCATACCTACATTATCACCTGGGTGATGTTGAGTCCCTCTTTGACGAACGATGATGTTTCCAGCTTTAGCAGCTTGACCTCCAAAGATTTTAACACCTAAACGTTTACTTTCGGACTCCCTACCGTTTTTCGAACTACCGACTCCTTTTTTATGTGCCATCTTATTCTAATTTTTTTAATTATCCAACTAAAATATCTTCAATCTGAATTTGAGAAAATTGCTGACGGTGACCATTTTTCTTTTTGTAACCTTTTCTTCTTTTCTTTTTGAAAACAATTACTTTATCACCCTTAACATGTGTAAGTACCTTAGCGGTAACTTTTGCTCCCTCTACAACTGGATCTCCTACTTGAATAGATCCTTCGTTGTCGATTAACATCACTTTTTCAAATTCAACAGCCGTTCCCTCATCCTGAGCAAGACGGTGCACATAAATTTTACTGTCTTTTTCTACTTTAAACTGTTGTCCTGCAATATCTACAATCGCGTACATCACAAATAATTTATAAATTACATCCAGGAGGCGGGCTTTTCATCTCATTATCAGCCACTTTACCATGCCCCACAAGAAACATTGGAGTGCAAAAGTACTTATTATTTTTTTATATACAAAAAATATTTATTTAAATACATGAATTTCAGTAATATTATCGTGTCACATCCGTCGCAATTTATTGTTATTACAACAATTATAAAATGGTACATACATCATTAAGGTATTAATAAACTATGTTAAAACATTTTGTTATATTTGTTTTAATTATTATCAAAAAACGCAGATCTTCGTTATTCGGAGCAATATTTATGAGTAAAAAGAAAATTAAACTTAATATACTTGGGTTGTCTTACAGTCAAACCCAATCTGGCGCTTATGCTTTGGTACTTGCAGAGGAAGAAGGAGAAAGAAGAATTCCAATTATTATTGGTGGAGTAGAAGCTCAATCCATAGCTATAAAATTAGAAGGATTAGAGCCACCAAGACCATTAACTCACGATTTATTCTTAAATTTTTCTCGCGCTTTTGGAATTGAAATTTTAGAAGTTGTCATCTACAAACTCGAAGAAGGTATATTTTATTCGGAGTTAGTTTGTAAAAAAGATGGTGAACAACTTAGAATTGACTCAAGAACGTCTGATGCTGTTGCGCTTTCGTTACGCTTTAATTGCCCAATTTACACTTATGAGTCTATTATTGAATCAGCTGGAATTGTTCTTGACGTTAACAAAGACAAAGAAGTAGAATTAGACGTTGACGATCATGCTTCAAAAGGATCAAAATCAAAATATTCACAAAAATCTGTCGATGAACTAAATAAACTTTTGGAAGAAGCCATTGGTAATGAAGATTACGAAAAAGCCTCAGAAATAAGGGACGAAATTCAGCGCAGAAGTGCTTCTTAATTTTTAAAAGTTTATTACATCATACATTTTCATGACAAAAAAAATATTAACTATTGCATTAATAATATTAGCAATAGCCCAGCCATCATGGGCCAATTCAGTTGTTGACACTACTCAAAGTACAGGACTTTCTGTAGTGGGTGTTTTAAGAGGGATTATTGGTATGCTGGTTTTAGTTAGTATAGCTTGGGTATTTAGCTCTAACAAAAAAGCAATTAACTGGAAAGTTGTAGGTATTGGACTTTCTATTCAAGTAATTTTAGCAATTTCAATATTGTATATTCCCTTTATTCAAACTTTTTTTGACTTTATTAGCAAGGGATTTGTGAAAATATTAAACTTTACCGAAGCTGGAACTTCTTTTTTATTTAAAAGTTTTGGTTCTGGAGTCATTGAATCTCCACTAATAAACTTTGCAGTTACAATACTTCCTACTATTATTTTCTTCTCTGCTTTAACAAGTTTATTGTTTTATTATGGAATTATTCAGAAAGTTGTTTACCTGCTTGCTTTGGCAATGACAAAACTTATGCGTTTATCAGGATCAGAAAGCTTATCTGTTGCTGGTAATATATTTTTGGGACAGACCGAATCTCCTTTGATGATTAAAGCATACTTAGAAAAGATGAACAGGTCTGAAATGCTTTTGGTAATGGCTGGAGGTATGGCTACTTTAGCCGGAGGTGTTTTAGCTGTTTATATTAAAATTTTAGGCGGTGGAGATCCCGCTCAAGAGCTAATGTATGCCAAACATTTGTTAGCTGCTTCAATCATGGCAGCTCCCGGCGTTATTGTTATTTCAAAAATATTACTTCCACAAACCGAAAAAATTGACAATGAAGTAAAGGTTAGCAAAGAAAAAATTGGTAAAAACGTTTTAGACGCCATCTCAAATGGTACAACCGAAGGCTTAAAACTAGCTGTAAATGTTGGAGCAATGCTACTTGTATTTATTTCATTTATAGCCATGATTAATTTTATATTCCTGAAAATTGGACAACTTACTGGTTTAAACGAGATTATTACAGCGACTACCAATGGGGAATATGGGGAACTTAGTTTACAATTTTTACTTGGATATATTTTTTCACCTATTATGTGGCTAATTGGCGTTTGTTCAGAGGACATAGATTTAGTTGGCAGGGTACTAGGAGAGAAAATTATTATGACAGAATTTATTGGTTATGTTAGTTTAGGTGAATTAAAAGAAGCAGGAGCTTTTGCTCAGCAAAAATCTATTTATATAGCTACTTATGTTCTTTGTGGCTTTGCCAACTTTGCATCTATTGGTATACAAATTGGCGGTATTGGAGCTCTTGCTCCAGGACAAAGATTAACTTTGACTCAGTTAGGAATGCGTGCTTTACTAGCTGGAACATTAGCTTCGTTGTTATCTGCTACAATTGTTGGGATGATATTGGGATAATGCTTTTTATATCATGATTAAGTAAATGAGTCGCCATTTATAAATGCAAGTTTTGTAATCTTTTTTCACAAAAACCTGTAACTTCTTGTAAATACTAGGCGTCTCACTTATTATTATAACATAACTATCTTAATCATGCAAAAATTAAAAACTTATTTAACCATTGTAACTGTTCTTTTAACAATGAACAGTTGCCTTATTAATGATGTATACGGACAAGCCGACATTGTTATTGACAAAGCAGAAAAAAACTTTGATAATGTTGCCAGCATTGTTGTTAAAGGTTCGTTTTGTGCTGTAAACGTCGATAGCCATAGCGACAACAATATCGTTTTTAAAGGCGAGATTAAAGCCAGTAAAGAACGAGATGATATTAAAATCAAATATGATCAAAATGGTTCTACTTTAGAGGTATGGATTGAAAGACCTAATTCCTTAAGTGGTTCTTTTAAAGGGTATCTAGATTTTAAAGTTCCTTCAAACACCAACATTAAAGTTAAAAACTCGTCAGGCAGTGTTCATGTTGCTAACATTGGCCAAAGCATTGTTGAACTTAGTGCTAGTTCGGGAAGCGTTAAAGCTGAAAACATTGATAGTGATTTAACAGCTAATGCAAGTTCAGGCAGTATAAAAGTAGTTAACATTAAAGGTAACGTAACTTCAACATGTTCCTCTGGTTCGCAACACTTAAATAATGTAGGTGGTGATGTTGTTTCAACCTGTTCTTCAGGCAGTATAAAAATAGAAGACATTAAGGGCAATGTGACCAGCACATGTTCCTCTGGCTCACAACGCCTTAACTTAATCGGTGGTAATGTAAAAGCTGTCGCTTCTTCTGGTAGTCTTAATATTTCAAATGTAAAAGGAGATGTAAAAGGTAAAGCAAGCTCTGGAAGTATTAAACTTAGTAATATTAAGGGTGCTCTCAACTTAAGTACATCAAGTGGTGGACAATATGGCGAAGAAATATCTCTAACTGGAGATTCTCATTTTAGATCTTCATCAGGTAGCATAAAAATTAATTTAACTAATTTAGTAGATGAACTATCATTTGATCTTTCTGCTTCATCTGGTGGATTAAACGCTATGGGTACTTCAGGTAAAAAGAAATTGAAAATTAATAAAGGAAATATTCAGATTACAGGAGTTAGTTCATCTGGTAGCCAAAAATACTATTAGTAGTAAGTTCAGAAAGTAATAAAGTCGACTCTAACAAAATAGCATCTTAGCACATTGAATATATGTATATTCAAACACAGCAGTTCTGTTGGATTTGACTAACTTATTACATTTTATTTCTTGAACTCTATTAGTTATAACTAAAAAAAATAAAGCCCGAAGCATCAAATACTTCGGGCTTTTTAGTTATAGCTTTATCTCAGCTTTTATAATTTCGTTTTAATCGCTGCTGTTTCTGCTTCAAATCCAGGCTTTTCAAGAAGTGCAAACATATTCTTTTTATATGCTTCAACCCCTGGTTGGTCGAATGGGTTAACATCTAAAATATAACCGCTAATACCACAAGCTATTTCAAAGAAATATAATAATTGTCCTAAATAATATGCATTTAATTCAGGAATTTCAACTTTAATATTTGGAACATCTCCATCAACATGTGCTAATAATGTTCCTAATTCGGCCATTTTATTAACGTAATCAACTCTTTTTCCTGCCAAATAGTTCAATCCATCTAGATTAGCTTCGTCTGTTGGTATTTTAACCGTTTTATTAGCATTTGATACAGTTACAATAGTTTCAAATATATTTCTTACTCCTTCTTGTATCCATTGTCCCATTGAATGTAGATCTGTTGAAAAATCACAAGCCGCCGGGAAAATACCTTTATTCTCTTTTCCTTCACTTTCTCCATAAAGTTGCTTCCACCATTCTGCTACATAATGAAGTTTAGGTTGGTAATTCACAAGTATTTCGGTACCCTTACCATTTCTATATAACTCATTACGAACAGCAGCATAAATAGCAGCAGCACTATTTTCTGCTTCATCAGCAGTAATCTTCTCCATATCTTGTGCACCTTTTACCAAAGCACGCACATCAATACCTGCTACCGCAATTGGTAATAATCCAACAGGAGTTAAAACAGAAAAACGACCACCCACATCATCAGGAATAACATAAGTTTTATAACCTTCTTGGTCAGCCAATGTTCTTAAAGCTCCTTTTTTAGCATCGGTAATTGCTACAATACGATCTTTTGTTTCCTCTTTAGAATATTTACTTTCAAGCAATTCTTTTAATAGACGGAAAGCAATTGCAGGTTCAGTAGTAGTTCCTGATTTTGATATTGCTACAAGTGCAAAAGATTTATCTTTTAATAGTTCAAGCAATTCAGCAGTATAATCTTCACCAATATTTTGACCTGCATAAACAACAACAGGATTTTCTCTTTTTGTAATTAAGTGATCAAAACTATTTGATAATGCGTCAATAACAGCCCTTGCCCCAAGGTAACTTCCACCAATTCCGATTACAACTACAATATCAGCTTTTGACTTAAGTTTTTCGGCTGTAGATTCTATGTCAGCAAGTTGTGCATCATCAATGCTTGAAGGAAGATTTACCCATCCAAGGAAATCATTTCCTTTTCCTGTTTTTTCGTATAGAGACTTCAGGTGAGATGCAACCTCACTTTTGTATCCATTCACTTTTTCTTCAGATATAAAATCGAAAGTTTTCGAAATATCAATTTTTAAGTTTTCCATTTTGAAATTGATTTTTATGAATAAGGACTATTTGATTATCGTAGATGTTCTGTAAGTAATCTAATTTCTATCGATGGTGAAATACGCTCATATATAATATTGTAAACAGCATCTGTAATAGGCATATTAACCTTATATTTTTCGTTGATTTCTTTGATACTTTTAACTGCATAATATCCTTCTGCTATCATAAGCATCTCCATTTGAGCATATTTAACCGAATACCCTTTACCTATCATAGTTCCAAAAGTACGGTTACGACTAAATTGTGAATAACCAGTTACCAGTAAATCTCCTAAATAGGCAGAACTTTTTATATCACGGGTTATTGGATGCACCGTATCAACAAAACGTTTAATTTCCTGTATTCCATTAGACATCAATACGGCCTGAAAATTATCGCCATATCCCATTCCATGACAAATCCCTGATGCAATTGCCATTATATTTTTTAATACTGCGGCAAACTCGGTTCCATAAATATCATCTGAGATAGTTGTTTTTATGTAACCACAATTTAAAAATGTTGCAAATGCCCTGGCTTTTTTTACATCCTGACATGCTATTGTAAGATACGATAGCCTTTCAAGCGCCACCTCCTCTGCATGGCACGGCCCCGAAATAACGCCAATATTATCTAACTGTACATGATAGTACTTGTTTAAAAAGGTACCTACTATCATATTGTCTTCCGAAACCATTCCCTTAACAGCTGAAACTATAAATTTATCCTTTACTGAAACCGATAAATCGCTCAGCGCATCTTTTAAAAACGCTGATGGAATAGCCAGGATAAGTACGTCGCTTTCTTCAACAATATGATTGATATCAGAATAAAAATGTATCTTGTTGGTATCAAAATCAACACTAGTAAGATAATTGGGATTGTGCCCGTTTTTCCTAAACTTTTTAACATGCTTAGGATTACGGAAATACCAATTTATTTCTTGTAGATTATTAGTAAGGATTTTAGCTAAAGCTGTAGCCCAGCTTCCACTACCAATTATACCTACTCTAGATGATTCGTCCATATTATGTGATTATCCTCTCTTAAAAATAAGATTTACGATTAGGCCAACCAAGCCTTTACTTCATCTTGTGAAGGATTTTTATATCCTAATTTATTTTTCTTGTTATAACCACAAATATCCTGATGCAATTTTGTAGGTTTTACTTCTTTTAATACATCTACCTTCTTATATCCAAGTTTCTGAATAACTTCTACCCATTCTTTTGCAATACCCAATTCTACAAATTTCTCTTCTCCATCAACTTCTTCTTTCTTTTCCGGACGCATTTGAGGGAAAAACAATACTTCTTGAATCGATTGCTGATCAGTCATTAACATAGCTAAGCGGTCTACACCAATTCCCATTCCGGATGTCGGAGGCATTCCATATTCCAATGAACGTACAAAATCCATATCAATAAACATTGCCTCATCATCACCTTTTTCCGAAAGTTTCAACTGATCCTGAAAACGCCCCAACTGATCAATTGGATCATTAAGTTCGGAGTACGCATTAGCAAGCTCTTTTCCATTCACCATTAATTCAAAACGTTCAGTTAGTTCTGGGTTTTCACGATGCTTTTTACAAAGTGGCGACATCTCTACAGGGTAATCTGTAATAAATGTAGGTTGAATGTAACTTCCCTCACATTTTTCTCCAAATATCTCATCAATCAATTTACCTTTTCCCATTGAAGGATCTGTCTCTACATTTAATTCTTTACAAACTTTACGTAGTTCATCTTCATCCATTCCAGAAATATCTATTCCAGTATGTTCTTTAATAGAATCTAACATAGAAATTCGCTTAAACGGACGTTTAAAGTCTATTTCATTTTCACCTACCTTAACTTTAGTAGTTCCATGCAATGCTATCGCTACCCTTTCAATCATTTCTTCGGTAAAATCCATCATCCACTTGTAGTCCTTATAAGCTACATAAATTTCCATTACCGTAAACTCAGGATTATGTGTACGATCCATTCCTTCATTTCGAAAATCCTTAGCAAACTCATAAACACCATCAAAACCACCTACAATAAGTCTTTTTAAATATAGCTCATTAGCAATACGTAAGTATAACGGAATATTTAAAGCATTATGATGTGTAATAAAAGGACGAGCCGCAGCACCTCCGGGAATCGCCTGAAGTATTGGAGTTTCAACTTCCAGATAACCTTTTTCATTAAAGAAATCCCTCATTGTGTTAATGATTTTAGTTCTCTTTAAAAAAGTATCTTTTACCTGATCGTTAACTATTAAATCTACATAGCGCTGACGATAACGTTGCTCTGGATCGGTAAAAGCATCATAAGTTTTACCATCTTTTTCCTTTACTATCGGAAGTGGTTTTATCGATTTAGTTAAAACTTTAAATTCTTTAACATAAACAGAGGTTTCTCCCATTTGTGTTTTAAATACATATCCTCGTATTCCAATTATATCACCAATATCCAAAAGCTTTTTGAATACAGTATTATACATGGTTTTATCTTCTCCTTCACATATATCGTCGCGTCTAAAATATAATTGAATTCTTCCTTGTTGATCCTTAATTTCTGCAAACGAAGCATTACCCATAACTCTACGGCTCATTATTCTTCCAGCCATAGTAATATCTTTTAGGTTTTTATCATCTTCGTTCTCTTCAAACTTTTGTCTTATTTCATTTGAGTAATGGGTAATTTCAAACTCCTCCGCAGGAAAAGCATTAATTCCCAACTTATTTAATTCTTCAAGACTTTTGCGTCTGATCAATTCCTGCTCGCTTAATTCAACAGTACTCATACCAATTATATATCAATTAAATTTTATATCAATTAATTATTCACCTATACTTCAATCTATTACAAACATAGGCCACTATATATTCTTTCTGTAAAAAATATAGAAAAATCGATGCAAAGATAATCATTAACCTTTAATATAGAAGTTACAATGTTACATTAGGTACTGAACTTTAACTTATTTTTTAATGTTATTGATGGATAAGTATAAAAACCACCACAATGAAACCTAATAAATTTCATTGGTAATGGATACCAAATTAGTTAAACTTGCTAGTTAAATTTTTTATAAAAAAATGAAGATTACAACAAAAAAGCCAGATTGGTTAAAAATACAACTCCCGAATACAGCTGATTACAAATGGATGAACCAAACAATAAGAGATAACAAACTTCATACTATTTGTACTAGTGGCAAATGTCCCAATGCTGCTGAATGTTGGGGAGCTGGCACAGCCACCTTTATGATTTTGGGAGACATTTGCACCAGATCGTGCAAGTTTTGTAATGTCAAAACCGGTAAACCTTTAAGTGTTGATGTTAAAGAACCATTAAGGATTGCTCGCTCTATAAAAATTATGAAGCTAAAGCATGCTGTAATTACATCTGTAGATCGTGACGATTTGGAGGATGGAGGTTCGAGCATTTGGCATCAAACCATATTAAAGGTAAAAGAATTGAATCCTGGTATTACACAAGAAGTATTAATACCTGATTTTAATGGACTACATCACTTAATTCAACATGTTATTGATGCCAAACCTGAAGTTATTTCTCATAATTTGGAAACAGTAAAACGTATTACTCCAATTATTCGAAGCCGTGCAAAATACAATCTGAGCCTTGATGTATTAAAATATATTGCTGATGCGAATATTGTAGCCAAAACCGGTATAATGGTGGGCCTAGGAGAGGAAGAGACAGAGGTTTTAGAAACCATGAGGGATGCTTATAATTGTGGAGTAAAAGTTTTTACAATTGGTCAGTATTTACAACCAAGTAAAAATCATTTACCTGTAAAGGAATATGTAACTCCTGAGCAATTTGCCAAATACGAAAAGGCAGGATTGGAAATTGGCTTTAAATATATAGAAAGTGGTCCTATGGTACGTTCTTCTTATCATGCAGAAAAACACATAAATGCTTTAAAAGAATAAGTATGGATTTTAAAACCTTATATGAAGACTTAGGTAATGTAGAATATAAAAAAGCCTGGGACTTACAAGAAGAATTGTTTAACGATATAATTGACAATAAACTACATAACAGGAATAACAAAGAGAATCCTAAACCAATTATTAACAAAATACTTTTTTGCGAACACCCTCATGTATATACTCTTGGCAAAAGTGGAACAGCCAACAACCTTTTAATAAGTGATGCATTCTTAAAACAAATTAATGCATCATATTATAAAAGTAATCGTGGTGGTGATATCACATATCATGGTCCAGGACAAATTGTAGGCTATCCAATATTTGATCTGGAATCGATGAATTTAACCATTAAAAATTATATACATAAACTTGAAAACGCTATTATTAATTGCATAGCCGACTATGGTATAAATGGAGAAAGTTTAGATGGTGCAACTGGAGTTTGGATTGACAAGGATAATCCGCAAAAATCCAGAAAGATTTGTGCTATTGGAGTAAAAGCTAGCAGATATGTTAGTATGCACGGTTTTGCACTTAATGTAAATACCAATTTAAGCTACTTTAACCATATCAATCCATGCGGTTTTATTGATAAAGGAGTAACATCGATAGAAAAAGAACTAGGAAGTAAAATAGATATTTTTGAAGTCAAAAAGAACTTGCTTCAACATATCGAAAATGTATTTGAAATAAATATTATTAAAAAATATTAAAGCTAATTAGTTTATATTACCTTAGTTTGCAATTGCATTTACGAATACTCGCCTTATATTTTATGATTATTGGGAACATGCAGTTTTGAAAATCCAATTTTTTTGGGAAAATTTATCCTCGCAAAAAAGGCCTTTATAAAAGTATGCAGAAAAGATGGAATATAAAAGAAACAGGTGATGACGATAAGGTCGAACACCTGTCGAAAGTGCTAAATATCGACAGGTTTTTATCTAACTTACTAGTTCAAAGAGGTATTGAAACATTTGATGAAGCTAAAGCTTTCTTTCGTCCTTCATATGATCATTTATATGATCCCTTTTTAATGAAAGATATGAGCAAGGCTGTTGATCGCCTTGACGAAGCCATTAAAAATGATGAAAAGATAATGGTATATGGCGATTATGATGTAGATGGCACAACCTCCGTTGCTTTAGTTTATTCGTTCCTAAAAACATACTTTAAAAACATAAACTTCTATATTCCTAACAGGTACGAAGAAGGTTATGGTATATCGTACAAAGGAATTGATCACTTTGCAGAAGAAAAATGCTCTTTAGTTATTGCACTAGATTGTGGTATTAAAGCGGTAGAAAAAATTGAATACGCTAAAGAAAAGGGAATCGATTTTATAATTTGTGATCACCATACTCCTGGCGATACTTTACCTAATGCAGCAGCATGCCTAGATCCTAAAAGACAGGATTGTGAATACCCTGATGAAAATTTATCAGGCTGTGGTGTAGGATTTAAGTTTCTGCAGGCATTTTGTACTCGTAGGAACTTAGGATTTGACGAACTTTATAGTCACTTGGATCTTGTTGTTGTAAGTATTGCTTCTGATATTGTTCCAATAACTGGAGAAAATAGAGTACTCGCACACTTTGGTTTAGAAAAACTCAATACTAATCCAAGCATAGGATTAAAGCATATTATAAAAGTAGCAGGCATGCAAGGACGAGAAATTACTATAAGTGATATAGTTTTTAAAATTGGTCCAAGAATAAATGCTGCCGGAAGGATTGATTCAGGAGGTGATGCTGTTGATTTACTTGTAAGTGATAACGAAGAAAAAGCTTCGAGCATGAGCATTGATATAGATAAATGTAATGATACTCGAAAAGGTTTTGACAGGGATATAACTCAACAAGCATTAGATTTAATTGATACCAACCAAGACTTAAAAAATAAAAAATCAACAGTACTATACGAACCTGAGTGGCATAAAGGAGTTATTGGCATAGTTGCGTCTAGATTAACCGAATACTATTATCGCCCTACGGTTATTTTAACCGAATCAAAAGGCTTTGCTACTGGATCTGCACGTTCAGTTGAAGGATTTGATTTATACAAAGCTATTGATTATTGTAGTGATTTATTAGAAAACTTCGGAGGTCATATGTATGCAGCAGGACTTACCTTAAAAGTTGAAAATATACCTGCATTCAAAGAACGTTTTGAAGAGTATGTTAATAACAATATAACTCCAGATCAACTAATTCCCCAGATTGAAGTTGATGAAGAGATTGGCTTGAAGAATATTAATGATAAGTTTTTTAGGATTTTAAGGCAATTTAGGCCATTTGGTCCAGGAAACTTAAAGCCTGTATTTGTAACAAGAAGGGTCTTTGATTATGGCACTAGTAAAAAAGTTGGTAAGGATTTAGATCATTTAAAAGTTGAACTAATTGAAGAACAATCTGGATCCATTAAGCAAGGAATTGCCTTTTCTATGGGTGAGTATTTAGATGCATTACAAACAGGAAATGCATTTGACATTTGCTATTCAATCGAAGAAAATGTTTATAATGGTAAGTCTACACTTCAAATGATGCTAAAGGATATGAAATTCCCTTATAATGAAGAATATTCTGGATAGCTATTATTTTACATTAAATTAAGAATTTTCGATTTGTTGGAAATTTAAACAATCAAAAAACAATTTATTTTCGAAATAAATTATATTTGTATCGAATCATAAATACCAATACACATTTGTGTTATTAATCATCAGATTTTATAAACAGTTTACTATAGAGTAAAACCTACACATATGAAAAAAAGTTCAAAGTTTTGGGGTGTAACCTCCTTGTTATTGGCAGTTATAATTGGTTTAGCTTCATGCAATAGCTCTTCTAAAAAAAGTCAAAAAACTGAATCTGCTCAAATTGAAAAAGAAGAAGTTGAAACGAAAGTTAGAGAATTTGTTTATCCACTTCCTACTTCGTATGAAATTGTTGAAATGCTTAATAAAATTGAAGCAGCCTATATTTTCGATCTAGTTAACAATCCTGCAAATGCAGATAAATATACTACAGAGAAGTCTCTTGCTCTTAATTTAGGAATATTTGGTGGAGACTTAAGTTATGCAAGTACCTATAATCAAAGACAAGAAACTATCAATTTTATTGAAGCTTCTAAAAAAATGTTAGATGGATTGGATTTAACTGCTGCAGTTAGAGAAGATTTACCAGAACAAATTGAGGCTAATGAAGATAATAAAGAAGCGTTAGTTGAATTGATTACAAATTCATTTTACGATACATACGACTTTTTACATGCAAACAATAGAGCTCCAATTTCTGCTTTAGTTATGGTAGGAGCATGGGTTGAAGGTTTGTACATTGCTACTCACATCTCTGAAGAAACTTTTAATAGCAAAGAGATGGTTGAAATTATTCTAAAGCAAAAGGAGCCACTTATTAAACTAATGGAAATTCTTTCAACCTACAAAGAAAACCAAGCAATAGTAGAAACTATCGAAGATCTTTCAAATATGGCAAATATTTTTGCGGGAATTGAAAGTACTGCTATTACACAAGAACAAATGAAGCAAATTGCAGATGAATCATTAAAAATTCGTAAAAAAATTATTGCCACAGAGTAATGATTTAATTAACAATACAATAACATAAAAAAGCGGTCAAATTCTTGATCGCTTTTTTTATTTATAGAGCACATTTTTTTCTTTCTACTTTTATATATGACAGTAAATTGTATTTTTATGTTTCATTTAAATGCAAAACACCCCTTTTAAACGATAAAACGTTATGAGCGAAACTTTATTGGATGCTCTGATGAAACTTTATGCTTTGCTTACAAACGTAAGAAAGGAAAGTAGACTTGATAGCGCACGTAAATTAGTTGAGCAGGAATTACTTCGTAATTTCAACAGAGAATATGTTGATCAATATCTTCATAAATTCAATTATTATATCCAAGAGTTCCATAAAAACACTTATAGTCCAATAAAATCAAAGGTTGAGCAGCAATCATTTGAAAACTACAATCAACTTAACTCAATCTGCGATAAACTAAACAAAGAACTAGAGCGTGAATCAAAAATATGGCTTTTTGTTAAACTTTTTGAGTTCATGCGAAAGGAAGAAAAAATAAGTACTATTGCTAATGAGGTTGTAGATAAACTATCCAAGGGCATGATGATTGATCCAACCGATTATGTACTTCTTAAATCATTTATATTAAAAGGCCCTATGGAAGTAAGTAATCCTGAGAAAGTACTGGTAATTAGCGGACAAAAAGAACCTCCACTCCCATCATTTAAACACTTATATAATCCTAAACAGCAAATTTATGTTTGGATTTTATATATTAAAAGTACCCATACCTTTATTTTTAGATACTCAGGAGACAGAAACTTATATTTAAATGGACATAAGGTAGAAAGAAATAACTCGTATATATTATCTGTTGGTTCTGTTATTAAAACATCCAGAATGGCTCCCGTTTATTATGGTAAGGTAGCTGAGATGTTTGTACAAAAAGCAGACAGGGGGCGTATTATGCTAAAGGCTAAAAATGTTGTTTATAAATTCAACGATAAACAAACAGGAATTCATTCTTTTAGCTTTACAGGAAGATCAGGGCAATTAGTTGGAATTATGGGAGGAAGTGGGACTGGGAAATCCACTCTATTAAACGTATTAAATGGCAATTACAAACTATCAAGTGGAACAATTCATATTAATGGAAGAGAAATTCAGGAGTATAGAGAAGAATTAAAGGGAGTAATTGGTTATGTTCCTCAAGAAGACTTATTAATTGAAGAATTAACTGTATTTGAGAATCTATTTTTTAATGCCCAGTTATGCTTTAGCAATTTCAGTAAAGAACAAATTGAAAAGTTAGTAGAAACTGCAATTAAAGATTTCGACTTAGTTGAAGCAAGAGATTTGGTTGTAGGTAATCCTTTAAATAAGGTATTAAGCGGAGGTCAACGAAAACGTTTAAATATTGCATTAGAGCTTATAAGAGAACCTTCAATTTTATTTGTTGATGAACCTACTTCTGGTTTATCATCTATGGATTCTGAAAAAGTTATGGTTTTATTAAAACGCCAAACTTTAAAAGGTAAACTTGTAATTATTAACATCCACCAACCATCATCAGATTTATATAAGTTATTAGATAAACTATTAATTATTGATAAAGGCGGGTACATCATATACAATGGTAATCCTATGGATGCTATTGTTTACTTCAAGCGCAAAGCCCATTATGTAAATCCGGAGGATAGCGAATGCTATTTATGTGGTAATGTAAAAGTTGAGCAACCCTTGCGCATTATCGAAGCTCGAATGGTAGATCCTAACGGAAGACTCATCCGTAAACGAAAAACAAAACCAATAGAGTGGTATGAACATTATCAGGAAAATATAGAAAGTAAATTTAGTTGGAAAAACTCTACGGAACCGGATAACAGAGAAAAACTTCCTCCTAACTTATATAATATACCAGGCAGACTAAAACAATTTTTAATTTATACATATCGAGATAGTTTATCTAAGTGGAAAGATCGTCAGTATATGATGATCAATTTTTTAGAAGCTCCGATACTTGCACTAATATTAGGATTTTTCACGAAGTTTATTGTTGGAACAGACTTAGATCCTAATGAATATGTATTTAGTCAGAATGAAAACATTCCAGCCTATTTATTTATGGCCGTTGTTGTTGCACTTTTTTTAGGACTTAATGTTAGTGCCGAGGAAATTATTAAGGATAGAAAGCTTCTACAAAGGGAAAAGTTTCTGAATTTAAGTAGGTTAAGTTATCTTAATAGTAAGATTATAATATTATTTGGTATATCTGCTATTCAAACACTCAGTTTAGTTTTAATTGGAAATTACATATTGGAAATTAGAGGTTTAAATTTTAGTTACTGGTTAATATTGTTTTCTACAGCATGTTTCTCCAATATGCTAGGATTAAACATAAGTAGTGGGTTAAAGTCTGTTGTTGCTATTTATATTCTAATTCCATTAATCTTAGTTCCTCAACTTTTATTTAGCGGAGTAATAGTAAAATTTGATAAGTTACATAATTCTATATCTTCAAAAGATTATGTTCCCAGAATTGCAGATGTTATGACATCTAGGTGGGCGTATGAAGCACTGGCTGTTAATCAATTCACTAATAATGAATACGAAAAACACTTTTTTAATGAAGAACAAAATATTAGTAAAGCTTCATATGTTTATTCATTTTTAATTCCTAAACTAAAACAACACAACAAGAGTTGCGAAACTTATTTTAAAAATGATAAAATAGATAGAGCGGAAATCCACCAGTCATTAATTCACAAAGAATTAAATAAGCTTAAAAATACTTGTGGAGATCAAGTTCATCGATACATTAATAGCGATATTAATGTATTAAATGAAGCTAATATCCAACATACCGGAATTCTATTGGATACATTAATGAAGCATTTTCAAAATGAATACAATATTGCCAGGAAAAACAAAGATCAAACATTCAATAACTTAGTAGAAAAACTTGGAGGAAAAGAAAGTGTTTTTCGCTTAAAAGAGAAATATCATAATAAAAAACTGGCTTCTCTCGTGTTAAATAAATCTGAATTAAAACAAATTGTTTTAAAAGAAAACGAGTACATATCTAAAAAAGATCCAGTTTTAAGAGATGGATATTCCAATTGGGGTAGAGCACACTTTTTTGCTCCTACAAAAAAAATTGCTGGTTTTAAAATATCAACACCTATTTTCAACATGTTGGTTATTTGGTTATCTACATTTATTTTATACATAACTTTGTATTTTGATATACTAGGTCGCATTATTAGGTATTTTGAGAAATTCCAATTGAGAAGAACTTTTCGAGTACATTTAAATAAGGTTTAAATATTTTTAATTTTGACCTAATTTTACTGACAAAGTATAACTGAAATGAAAGTATATTCCAATTTGGATACCTTCTCCGAGAACAATGTTGTATTAACTATTGGGATGTTCGATGGTGTTCATAAAGGGCATGCTGCAATATTACGGCATGTTGTTGAAAAAGCTAAAAGTAAAAATTTAAAATCTGCGATTTTATCTTTTTGGCCTCATCCAAGAATTGTTTTAAACAAAGAACCTGAGAATTTACAATTTATCACAACACTTGATGAAAAAACTAAAATAATAAGCGAACATTGTATAGATTATTTAATTCTACTTCCTTTCACAAAGGAAATATCAAATATGTCAGCTGAGGAATTTATTAGTAAAGTACTTATAAATAAAATTGGTTTAAAACACTTGGTTGTTGGATATAATCATAGGTTTGGTAAAGATAGAATAGCCGATTATAATACTTATCTTGAAATAAGCAATAAACTTGAATTTGAATTATCAAAAGAAGAAGCGGTATATCTTGAAGGAAAAGCCATTAGTTCAACTAAAATTCGTGATTTAATCACGAATGGTAAAATTGAGGAAGGCAATCAAATGCTTGGATATAACTTTTCTATTTTTGGTACAGTAATGGGTGGTCAAAAATTAGGGCGAAGATTAGGATATCCTACTGCTAATATAAAACCCAATGAAAAGTACAAACTTATACCTTCTATAGGAGTATATGCCTGTTTTGTTCATGTAATGGGTAAAACCTATGGAGGTATGCTAAATATTGGAATAAGACCTACTGTTAACTCCGGTAAAAACATTAGCATTGAAGTACATATATTAGATTTTGATCAGGATATTTACTCTGAAGAAATTGAGGTTACTTTTATTAAAAAAGTAAGAGATGAAAAGAAATTTGCAGGAATTGATAATTTAACTAATCAACTCAAAAAAGATGAAAATTTAATTAGACATATATTAATTAACTATAGTAATAAGTAACCTACAATATTTATTTCAGTATAAGTTTGCTTACATATATCAATTTAATTTTAATAGCATGTCTATATTTTCAAAGATATTTCCTTCAAACACTTCAGTTCGAAGAAAGTTAAAGAACCAATTCCTTGAAGACTACGTTAAAAATTATTATTGTGAAGATAGTATTAATAAAAAGAAATTCTATAACGTAGGTGCTGGAAATCAACGAAGTAGATTTGACTTTTGGAGTTATATTGACTTAGAATCTTCGAAATACAACAAAGATGGAGTTGATGTTTTTTTTGATTTAGAATCACTTAAGGAGATTCCGTTGCCTTCAGATGAAGCTGAAGTTATTTTTAATTCCTTTGTAATTGAGCATATAACTAAAGAGGCAACTAAAAATTTGTGTAAGGAAGCATATAGAACGCTTAAAAAGGGAGGAATATTCCATTCGAAAGTACACTGTTATAATTATGGATATAAACTCTTATCAAAAAAATTAATTTCGCCAAACACACCATTTAATGTAAGAGAAAGCTCCAAGGATATTCTAAATTTTATAAAAAAGAACAATCGTAAAGTTCGAGCCTATTTCAATAACGAAAACTATATTATTGAAAGTTTACAAAATCCATCAGATAAAATAATTTTTACTCCAGGAGATTCATTTTTATACCATAATGCTACTGCAGCAGTCAACAACGTTAAGGCAATATCTGAACCTACTAAACTACTGCTTAGCCTTATGGATGAAAAGAATAACATTCAAGAATTTTATGATACAATAAATAAAACTTTTGTAGATCAAAGTAAAAAACAACCACATCAACATAATGCAGATTACTTCCCTAAGGAAGAATTATATGATTTCCTGAAAAAAATAGGATTCTCCGAAGTATATTTCGTTCAACCTTATCAAAGCCTAAGTCCTGCACTATGGGAGGATAATCTAAATCCAATACATAACGGTTTCTTATTCTCTATAGAAGCTATTAAATAAATGTTTGTATCACAAATAATTATTTGTTAAAAATTAGTTTATTATTTTTGTATTTTAACTAAAAAACAGCAATATGTCTGAAGTATTAACTGATTCACTTCCATATAAAGTGAAAGATTTGGCAGAAGCCGATTTCGGAAGAAAAGAAATTGAAATTGCAGAAAAAGAAATGCCAGGACTAATGGCACTACGCGAACAATATAATGAAGAGAAACCTCTAAAAGGAGCCAAAATTATGGGATCTCTTCATATGACAGTTCAAACCGCCGTATTAATTGAAACTCTTGTTGCACTTGGTGCTGAAGTTCGCTGGTGTAGTTGTAACATTTACAGCACCCAAGATCATGCTGCTGCGGCTATTGCTCAAGCAGGAATACCTGTTTTTGCTTGGAAGGGAGAAACTCTGGAAGAGTATTGGTGGTGTACCGAAAGAGCATTAGACTTTGGAAATGGAGAAGGTCCTGATCTTATTGTTGACGACGGAGGAGATGCTACAATGTTGATTCATTTGGGAAGAGAAGCAGAAATAGACAAATCAATTCTCGAAAAGGATTATAGTTCAGAGGGCGAAGACTTTAGAGAATTGATAACTCGAATTTCTGTTGAGTTAGAAAAAAATCCTAAACGATGGACTAAAGTTTCAGAAAAATGTCAGGGAGTTAGTGAGGAAACAACCACAGGAGTTCATAGATTATATCAAATGATGGAAAAGGGAGAATTATTATTCCCTGCCATAAACGTAAACGACTCAGTAACAAAATCAAAATTTGATAATCTTTACGGATGTAGAGAAAGTTTAGCAGATGGTATTAAAAGAGGTACCGATGTTATGGTTGCTGGTAAAACAGTACTAATTTGTGGATATGGTGACGTAGGTAAAGGATGTGCTCAAAGTATGCGTGGATTTGGTGCAAGAGTGCTTGTTACAGAAATCGATCCTATCTGTGCTTTACAAGCAGCTATGGAAGGTTTTGAAGTTACAACAACTGAAGACGCTTTAGCTGAAGCCGATATATATGTTACAACAACTGGTAATAAGGATATTATTACCATAGAACATATGGAAAAAATGAAAGACCAAGCTATAGTTTGTAATATTGGTCACTTTGATAACGAAATCCAAGTTGAAAAACTAGAAACCTATCCAGGTATCAAAGAAAAAAATATCAAACCTCAAGTTGACGTCTTCGAATTCCCTGATGGTCATGCAATTATACTTCTTTCACGTGGTCGTTTAGTGAATTTAGGAAATGCTACTGGTCACCCAAGTTTTGTAATGAGTAATTCATTTACTAACCAAACTCTTGCACAAATAGAGCTATGGAAAAATGATTACAAAATTGGGGTTTACACTCTTCCAAAGAGGTTGGATGAAGAAGTAGCCAGATTACATCTTGGTAAACTTGGTGTTAAATTAACTAAACTAACAAAAGATCAAGCTGATTATATTGGAGTACCACAAGATGGCCCATATAAACCAGAGCATTATAGATATTAATTTCCATTTATAAGGAAAAAGGGGCTTGCACGTTTGCACAGCCCCTCTTATAGTGATTTGGAAAAACAGAAATTTCTATAATTATTTAGTTATTAATTAGCCAAATCGCTTGATAAAGGTGTATTAGGATAAATACGATAAGAACCTTGCATCCCTTTTTGCAGCCATACCTTGGCAGCCATTAAAGTATTGAATACTTTAAATTCGTACCTTTCCAACTGAATCATACGATTATAAATAACAGCAATTGCTGTATCTACTGGTTTATCAATAACAATCGCAACCTTAAGTGTGTTAAAGGTCTCGAACATTTTAATATTTTCGTTAAGAATAACCTGTAACTCATCTGGGTTGATAGCTAACTTACCATTAGTACCATCAATAAACATTTTTAAATCCTTAGGAAATTCATTATGATCCTTAATGGATTTTAACATATTAATAACCTCTGCCTGCGAAACTTCTTTTAGAAATAAAATTTCTACGTATCCCTCCTCTATATTATAATCAAACCTAACCATTCTACATAAAATTTTACACGTTACAACAGTTTTTTACTAGCTATCTACTTTAAGTATAATTTCCAATTCTAATCAATAAAGATTCTTTTAAGCTGTTTTAAACTTACTTTTTGATTCTCCTTTATTCTCCATCATATTAATAATTTGCGTCTCCTTATATGTGTAAGCTCTAACAATATCAGCTAAACTTCTTGCTGTCTCATGTAAAGATTGTGATGTTGCACTTAACTCCTCGCTTGAAGCAGCATTTTCTTGTACTACTTTACTAAGTTCCTGAATAGAAGTATTTATTTGCACTGCTCCAATATTCATTTCTTTTGATGCTGCTGCAACTTCAGTTACTAAATCTGAAGATTTTGTTGTTTCTTCATTTAGCTTTCCTATATCTTCCATTACCTCATTTACAATTTTAACTCCTTCGTTAGCTAATTGGGTAATATGCTGAGCTGATTCACCAGATAATTCAGCAAGCTTACGTACTTCTGAAGCAACAACAGCAAAACCTTTACCTGCAGCACCCGCTTTAGCAGCTTCAATTGAGGCATTTAAAGCCAGAATGTTAGTTTGTCCTGCAATCTCATTTACTATTTTAACTTCACTATTAATTTTATCCATTAACTTAACTGCATTTTCAATTCCACTATTAGAGTGTGAAAGTTGCTTGTTGGCATTTAAACATATACTTTTTGATTCCTGAGCGTTATCTGAGTTATTTTGGATATTAGCTGTCATTTCTTCAATAGAAGAAGAAATTTCTTCTATACCGCTTGCCTGTTCTGTTGCACCATTACTTATTGTATGTGAACTTGAATTTACTTGAGAACTTGAATTTAAAAGATTAGATGAATTATCATCTAAATTTGACATCAACACTCTATTAGTATTAATTAATTCTTGAATAGACTCAACAATTTCTTTTATCTCATACTTTTCATTAAAGTATTTTTTATCAACATTAACTGTCAAGTCTTTTTTACTCATCACTTTTACAACTTTTGTAAGGTGTTGAATCGGTTCCTTTACTTTTTTTGATAACAAATAGTAGCTACTTAAAATCATAGCTATAGATATAGGTACAGCCCATATTAAGTGAACCAATCCTTTTTGCCCAACAGTATAACCAAAACAAGCAATTATTGCAATTACAAAAAGGAAAACTGAACCTATAAATAATACAAATGTTCGTTTGAAAGCCAGATATAATAAACCCCAGCAAACAAATGCTGCAACCATTATAAGTACGTTTCCTAAAATAAAAATATCCATAATATTGTTTTTTAATATTGTCTCAGACTGACAAAGCAGAACCAAATGCGACCAAATATTGTGGATGAATTTCAACATCATGTGGTCGTATTAGTTTAAAACCTTTCTCCTCAAAAACTTTCTGTAAAGTTTTATGATTCGCAACTCCTCCTGTTAAAAATACTTCACCTCCTTTTTGCAAACTTCGCGGAAGTAATTTAATTGCCTGTGTAGCGACATACTCATATAATCCTCTTAATATTGCTTTTCTTTTCTCTTCAGACGCTTGAATTAATGCGGAAACAACATTTGTTACAGCAAAAATTCCACAAGTAGTATTTATTATTTCACTATTCTCAGCTTCCAATGCCAAATTATCTAATGTTTCAAAAGTAAATGAAGGATTTGTTTGCTTCCACCTCTCTAAAATTTGAACTAACACCATACCTGTACCTGCACCACAACTTTTATTAGTATTAATCCATGGAGAAGATTCCATATCTTCAAAATGAAGAATTTTAACATCCTGAGTACCAATATCCATTACTAAAAGATCTTCTCTATCTTTAAATAGCTTTTTACATGAATTAATCAAGGCATTCATTTCGGTTGTTTGACGATGCACCATCTTTTTAAATATTGGATTATCACTACCTACTCCTGCAACTCCTAACATTATTGGCTTTGATATGCAAATCTTTTTTGTGATCTCAGATAATAATCCAGGATAATCAATACCTGATGCAAAAACCCCTTGTTGAACTATTTTATTATTCTCATCTAATAAAATATATTTACTAAAACCACTACCAAAATCTACACCTAATCTATACCCATTTTGTAGGCATTTTGTTTCATGTTCCTCAACAGGTTTTATTTCAGCATTTAATTTTATTCCTTGTAACGAAGTTAAAAAAGTTCTAAGTCTAAAGGATGTTGGTCCTTTAGGCATACCTAAAATACAATCTCCTCCAAGCGAAACCACTTTTAAATTATTTTTTGTAGCCTCATTTTCTAACTCATGCAATCTTGGTGCTAATAATTGGCAATGTTCATGAGATACGATAATTATTCCTTTATTGCCCATTTCTCTAGCCTCTTTCATAAACCTTCCCGATTTATTAATAATATCACCCCCTCGCATTGGTACATTAATAAGATTTTGAGCTAGATTAATAAATAAATCATCTTCACTTAATAACTCATAATTTTTTAAATCAGGAATAATATAATCTCCAAGATAATTAACACCTTCAAACGATACATAAGCTTGCGCTTCATTTAAAATACTCCATACATCTGTTCGTCCATAAGGTATCAATCCATACATTGCAACAGGCAAACCTTCATTATCCTCCTCTGAAAGATTCTCTGCATATTGTATAAATTCATTCTTCAATCTTGCACACATATCTGCTGCCCTATCATCTCCCCACATAGGTAAAAACTGCATGTGCCAATGAAGAGGTTCTAATCCAAGATTTATAGGACCATTCTTTTTTCTATACTCCCATAAATCGAGATACTCTTTTCTAGCTAATGAGGAATTGTACATTACATCTTTAAATCTCTTAAGAGCAATATCTTCATCTATCTCTAGAGATTTTGCAATTTCCAGAAAAGTACTTTTAAGTTGTTGTGCTAAATGTGATACCGAGCTATCTACTGCATATATAGGTAGTTCAATATGATAATGTCCAATATTAAACTCTTTTTTTACATCTTCAAATGACAAACTAATTCCTTCGCAATATGCACTTGAACTAACAAGTACATCTGGCATAGGAATTAACCCTTCTAAAAGAGCTCCTTTCATAGAATTTATGAAACTACACCTTGGAGCAGTTAAACTACCTTTATTATTAAGATCTATTATTTTTGAATGTGAGGCCAGCAAACTACTAAACATCTCTAAGTTAAGAGGTATACATCCCAAAGCCCATGCAAACTCTGATGGCACTAACAATGAAGTTGCCATAACTTTTGCGTCTGGTTTAAATGATTCTCTTAATAATGTAGTTCTTCTGGTAATTAAACTTCTTGTTGCTTTTAATTTAATAGGAGATGCACTACTCAATGTATCTCCACTTTGAGTTGAATCTTTAATAAAACTTCTAAAAGTTTCATAAGAATAATTTCTTTTCTCTGCCTTCGCCACTCCACTGGTTAAATCTAATGTGCTATTCATTTCATTTGGTTTAGTGTTGCAAAATTGTGTGTTATCACATTTACAAGTTAGTCAACAACACATAAAAAAAATGAATATTGGGCGTGACAAAAGCGTGACAAATGTATATGCCTGATTATCTGATTATACCATTCTCGATTTGTATAATTTATTAATAATAATATTGATGGATTTTTATATAGTTACAATACACCAATTAATAGATCGAAATTATTTCTTCCCTATTTGAAAAATTAATAACAATAATTGGAAGAATTGTCTATTTCTTCATACTATATAATACTAAAATAGTACAAAAACTATAGTAAGTCAATTATCATAATTCATTTCATATTTTCTCAATATGATTTACTTCATTATTTTATTTGCGAATTCTAAGAAATTAATTCCTGAGAAGTTTCCAGAACTCATAAATAATAAGTTAGTATTTTCCCAATTTAATAACATAAGATGCTCTTGAAGTTTTTCACTATTAGTGAAAACTTTCAAATTATCTGTTCCAAATGCATCTAAAATTAATTGTTCGCTAATTTTTGGTAGCTTTTTATTTTCAACAACACTTGGATTAAAATATACAAATGCCAAATCTGCATTTTCCATTGCTCCTTTATAAAGCGGGAGAAAATCTTTATTTAAACTACTAAATGTATGTAACTCCATGCAAGCAATTAGCTTTCTATCTTTATATTGATTTTTTACTGCATCAACAGTTGCTCTTAGTTTTGAAGGAGAATGAGCAAAATCTAGAAAAGCTGATGACTTCTTTGTTTCTTTAATAGTTTGTAGTCTTTTAGCAGCCCCTTTAAATGTTGTAATACATTCGAAAAATGTATCATCATTAATTCCTAATTCTGCACAAACTATTCTTGCTCCATTTATATTTTGCAAATTGTGCTTTCCAAATACAGACAATTTATAATTTATTCCATTAAAACTTACCACTGTTTTTTGATCAATTACTTTGCAAGGATATTCATCGTATGCCAAGCTTTTAATGTCTCCTCTTATATCTGATGATATATTTTGTAATTGTTCATCTAAAAGGTACCATATTAATGTACCATCTTTTTCAATGGTATTAACAAAATAGCTAAACTGATCTACATAATTTTCCCAAGTTGGAAATACATTTATATGATCCCATGCAACACCAGTCAGTAATGCAATATGCGGTTTATACCAATGAAATTTTGGACGTAAATCAATTGGTGAAGATAAGTACTCATCTCCTTCAAATATTGCAATAGGAGCATCATCCGATAACTTAACCATTGTTTCAAATCCATCTATCTGAGCCCCTACCATATAATCAAAATTATATTCTAACTTTTTTAAAACATGCATTACCATCGATGTTATCGTAGTTTTTCCATGACTCCCTCCAATAACTACTCTTTTTTTATCCTTGCATTGCTCAAATAAATACTCGGGATAAGAGTATACTTTTAATCCTAGTTTTTGTGCCTTTAATAATTCAGGATTATCTTTTCGTGCATGCATGCCTAATATTATAACATCAACACTTTCATTTATATTTTCATCAAACCATCCCATTTTATCTGGAAGTAATCCATATTTTTCTAACCTACTTCTTGATGGATTAAAAATTTCATCATCCGAACCCGTAACTTTATATCCCTTTTTGTGCAATGCAATTGCTAAATTATGCATTGCCGCTCCTCCTATTGCAATAAAATGTATATGCATTGTAATATTATATAATATATTTGTTGCTATAACGAAAGTAACAATTATCATTAAAATGAAGATAAATAAAACAAGCTTTAAAACTTTTATCCCATTTTTAATAGCACTATTTACTTTTGGGTTAACTATTTTCTTTAAAAATAATCCATCTATTACTGAATATTTATATTCTAATGGTTTTTATCCAAAAATTGCTTCTTTTCTATCTTTCACTTCAAGCATTTTTCCATTTTCATTAGATGATTTGTTATATATTTCTCTAATTATTTTAATTCTCTTAGGTATTATTTTCACGATTTTAAAGAAAATTAAGTGGTATAAGTTAATACTTTATTTATTTCAAACATTTGCCATTGTTTTTAGTAGTTTTTATTGGCTTTGGGGATTTAACTATTTTAGAGAGGACGCACATAAAAGATTAAATCTTAATAAATCAGAACCTAACACAGAAGTTTTTATAGAAGTTTTTGATGATATTATTACGAACATTAACAAAAACTACTGTAACAAAACAAATTTTGATAACTTAAACTACAATCAATATTTAGAAGACAGCTACAAAAACCTATCTGAATTCTTAAAGTTTAAATATCCTAGTGGAAATAGGAGAATTAAGTATATAACGTTCAGCAACTTCTTTGCAAAAGCAACAATACTAGGATATTACGGCCCTTTTTTTAGTGAAACTCATATAAATAAACATTTAACAGTTTGGGATATTCCAGTTGTACTTGGACATGAAAAATCGCATCAACTTGGGATCACGAGTGAAGCCGAAGCTGGTTTTTATGGTTTTCTTGTTTGCGCAAAAAGCAATGACAAGTTTTTAAGATATACCGGTTGGATGTATGCGTTAAATTATTTTTTATCCCAATCGAAAGATTTAGAAGAACGAAAAATACTTATCAACAAATTAAAGCCTGAAATAATTAAAGACCTTAAAGAAAGAGAAAATCATTGGCAAAATTTGAGGAATCCGAAAATAGATAAAGTAGCAAATAAAGTAAATGATGCTTATCTAAAAACTAATAGTGTAAAAAAGGGTATAAATGATTACAATGACATTGTTCAGTTAATCATTGATTATTACTTCCATAACAATAAAAACATAAGCAATGATTAAACTAATTATTACTGATATGGATGGCACTTTATTGAATTCTCAAAAGAAGCTGTCTCCTAATTTTGAACACGTATACAGTAAATTAAAGCAACAGGGAATTATCTTTGCAGTTGCTAGTGGCAGACCTCATTATACATTACTAAAACAATTTAATCATTTTAACCATGACATTATTCTAATTGGAGATAATGGAGGATATATTGGAGTTAAACCCTCACCTATTATTATGAAATCATTTGTTATTAATGATGTAATTAAAATTTCGGAGGTAGGTAGAGAAACTAATCAAGTATATATAGTTATTTGCACTCCTAATTTTTCTTATACCTTATCCAGTGATCCAATATTTTTAAATGAAGCCCAAAAGTATTATCCCGACATTAAAGTAATTAATTGCTTAGAAGAAATTTGTGATGATGTAATCAAAATTGCAATATACGACCAAAAAACATGGCAATTAAATAGTAGTAAAGTTTGGGAAACCTTTATTAATGATTTTGTAGTAGCAAAATCAAGTGATTTCTGGATTGATATAATGCCACAAGGTATTAATAAAGGATCTGCGTTAAGATATATACAAAATCTATATAATATAAAGCATGAAGAAACTATGGCATTTGGCGATTTTCATAATGATATAGAAATGTTGCAAATGTCTTACTTTAGTTATGCTATGCAAAACGCTCATGCAGATGTAAAAAAAGTTGCCAAATTTAACGCTCCTAGCAATGATAACAATGGTGTTTTAGAAGTAATTGAACAATATATTCTAAATAAAAATTGATATTCATTTTTTTTACAATACACATTGTATTTTTATAAAAATAGCGTAGCTTTGCACTCGCAAAACAGAGTTTTTGCAACATTTGTTAAACAAATAAATTTCAAACACATGCCAGTAAAAATTAGACTAGCAAGACATGGACGTAAAAGGCATGCTTTCTACCACATTGTGGTAGCAGATAGCAGAGCGCCACGAGATGGTAAGTATATTGAGCGTATTGGATCTTACAATCCAAACACCAATCCTGCTACTATCGATTTAAATTTCGATAAAGCTTTAACTTGGTTAAACAACGGAGCGCAACCTACCGATACTGCCAGAGCGATTTTATCGTACAAAGGAGTATTAATGAAGAAACACTTATTAGAAGGTGTTAAAAAAGGTGCATTTGATGAAGCTGAAGCTGAAAAAAGGTTCCAAACATGGTTAACTCAAAAAGAAGCTAAAATTCAATCTAAGATTGATGGACTTTCAGGTAAAGCTGAGCAAGAAGCAAAAGAAAATCTTGAGCGAGAAGCTAAAATTAATAGCGAAAGAGCTGAAGCCATTGCCAAAAAGAAGTCAGAATTAACTGCTGAAGCAGAAGCACAAAAAGCAGAAGGAGAAGAGTCTGCTAGTGAAGGAGATAATACTCCTTCAGAAGAAACTTCGAACGAATAAGTACGAATCTTCAATTTTTTTTGATAAATGCGAACCCTCATTTTATGTGAGGGTTTTTTTATACCCTACAATTACTTAATTTTATACAACACAATTTATATGTTATGATACTTAAAGAAGAATCTACGCAAATAGGGTATATACAAAAACCTCATGGCGTTAAAGGCGAGTTAGTTTTAACTCTATCTGAAGGAATATATTCAGACGACTTAGATCCCGAATTCATATTTTTGGATATTGATAATGGTTTGGTTCCTTTTTATGTTGAAACATATCGTATAAAAAGTACTAAAAGCATATTAATTAAGCTTGAAACTATTGATAACGAAAGCAAAGCAAAATTAATAACCGGATCTCAGACCTATATTGAAACTTCTTTACTAGAACAAAGTGATGATTTACCTCTTAAAGCTTTTGTTGGATTTAAAGTTACAGATATTCAAAAAGGCTATATTGGTACAATTACAGATGTTCATGAATTTTCTAATAATCCATTATTTGTTATTGATCATGAAGGAAATGAAGTACTAATACCTATTAACCAAAGCTTTATACAATCATACAATGACATAAATAAGTCTATGAATGTTAATTTACCCGAAGGTTTAATAGATTTAAACCTAAAGAAGGTAGTTGAAAACATTAATGTTTATTAAAAAAAATAGCCGGATACTCACGTACCCAGCTTATTCTTAATAAATATTAATGTTTTAAATATTTTTTCTTATTCTTTCAGCTATAGCCTCAAATTGATCAGGTGTAAACTTTAATTTTGGTTTCGAGAAGTTAATATCACCTTCACCTTGAAGAGGAATAAGGTGTACGTGAGCATGTGGAACTTCAAGCCCCAAAACAGCAACTCCAACACGCCTACATTCGATCGTTTTATCTAATGCTTTAGCAATTTTTTTCGAAAAAAGTTGTAATCCAGCTAAAACCTCATCATCTAAATCAAAAATATAATCAACCTCTACTTTAGGAATTACAAGTGTATGCCCTTCTTGTAATGGATTAATATCTAAAAAAGCAAAATAATTATCATCCTCTGCTATTCTATAACAAGGAATATCTCCCTTTACTATTTTTGAAAAAATGGTTGACATTGTTTAGTTTTTTTTATATAGATATTTCTACAATTTCAAAAGTCATCACTCCCGAAGGTACTTTTATTTCAGCATTATCTCCTACTTTTTTCCCTAATAATCCCTTTGCAATAGGTGTTGAAATAGAAATTTTACCTTCTTTTAAATTTGCCTCACTTTCAGGAACAAGTGTATAAGTCATTTCGGCATTATTTTTTAAATTCCGAATTTTTACCTTGTTCAATAACTGCACTTTAGATGTATCAATTTTTGATTCATCAATGATTCTTGAATTAGCCAGAATATTTTTCAATTTGGCAATTTTCATTTCTAATAATCCTTGTGCTTCTTTTGCAGCATCATACTCTGCATTCTCAGATAAATCACCTTTATCTCTTGCTTCAGCAATTTGCGCTGAAATACTTGGTCTTTCTACCGATTCTAACTGGTGTAACTCTTCTCTTAGTTTCTTCAAACCCTCTTCGGTAAGATAACTTACGTTTGACATCTTTCTTCCTCCTTAATGTATTACTATATAAAAAAATAAAGAATCCCGGAAACCGAAACTCTTTGGTGCAAAGATATAAATTATGTATTAATTTTGAAATTTGCCCCTTAACTTATGTTACAATTCCGGGCGTTTAAGAATTTCTGAGTAAATAACCGCTTCTCTTAAATTGAAAGAAATCCCCTCATCCAGACTTTCCATTTCAACTTCTTCCTCCTTCGTTCGCTTTTTACTTTTTATCCTTGACATTTTGCTATCCATCTGCTTTTTCTTTTCTTCAATCGAAACTTCAGTTTTTGATTTCTCCGGTTGTTTAACTGCTTCCGGTTTAACTCCAGGTGGTTTCTCAGTGCCAAATATATTCTCAAACGAAGGTTGGTTCTCCTCAAAAGGATCATTTACCTCATTTTTTATTGGGGGTGTTGCTTTTTTTGCCTTTTTATTTTTTGTTAACAAGCTAAACACCACTCCTATTATTGCGAATATTATATATAAAAAATCTCCTAAATCTTCCATCTATGTTTGTTTTCAAACAATAAAGTTAAAAAATATCTGTTAATTTATCATAGGCTTTATCCAATTTTATTGGAATATGATATGTAATTAGTATTTAATACTTTTGTAACTTATTTATTAAGCATTCTTAGATGAAGATATATTTCCTTATTTTTAACATACTTATTGTTTTATTAATATCTAATTCTTGTTCTGAAAATTCGGAAGAAATTATTCCTAATATTAGATTTAGTGCAAGTCTTGATTACATTAATACTGATCCTGAATATACTCAGGAAAACCCATTTATTGTTTCAAGAGATTCTTATGGAAATATTGTTGGTATTGCCGGAGTTGTAATTTTTAAGGTTACAAGTGATGAGTATTATGCTTTTGATCTAATGTGTCCTCACGAAAAGTCAATATCAAGTTTAGTAAATATTGAAGAAAAAGATATCAATTGTGTTTGTCCCACTTGTGGGTCTCGCTTTTCGATTGCTAACGAATACGGGGGTATCCTTGAAGGACCTTCTAAGTGGTCCTTAAAAAAATATAATACTGAAGTAAGAGGCCAAACATTACATATTTGGAATTAAAAAGCCGGTTTCATTATTTAACCGGCTTTCATATTTTTTAGATGTATGACTTAAACTGCTCTAAAAATCTTACATCATTTTCAAAAAACAATCGAATATCTTTAATTTGATATTTAAGCATTGTAATACGTTCTATACCCATACCAAAAGCAAAACCTGTATACTTCTCACTATCAATATTCGAGTATTCCAGAACGTGAGGATCAACCATACCACAACCTAATATTTCTACCCAACCAGTATATTTACATACGTTACATCCCTTTCCTCCACAAAGCGAACATGAAATGTCCATTTCAGCAGAAGGCTCAGTAAATGGGAAATATGAAGGTCGTAAACGAATTTGTGTTTTTTCTCCAAACATTTCTTTTGCAAAATAAAGAAGTGTTTGCTTTAAATCGGCAAACGATACATTTTCGTTTATATACAATCCTTCAACCTGATGAAAAATACAATGGGCTCTTGCAGAAATTGCTTCGTTACGAAATACCCTACCAGGGAATATTGATCGAATAGGAGGTTGAGCTTTCTCCATTACCCTAACTTGTACTGATGATGTATGGGTACGTAGTAAAACATCAGGATCTTTTTCTATAAAAAACGTATCCTGCATATCCCTAGCTGGGTGTTCTTCAGGAAAATTTAAGGCAGTAAATACATGAAAATCATCTTCGATTTCTGGTCCTTCTGCAACATTAAAACCTAAACGCCCAAAAATTTCAACAATTTCGTTACGAACGAGAGATAAAGGATGACGACTTCCTAACTTCATTACCGTTCCAGGTAGTGTTAAATCAACTCCAGATCCTTTTACTTGATTATTATTGAACTGTTCCTTCAAGTTATTGATAAAATCTTGAGCTTCATTTTTTAGTACGTTAATTACCTGACCTACTTCACGTTTCTGATCATTAGGAATTGTTTTAAATTCATTAAACAATTCTGAAATTATCCCCTTCTTACTCAAATATTTAATACGTAAGTGCTCCACCTCATCGGCTGATTGAGCTGTTAGATTTTTAATTTCTTCCCTTAAAGCATCTATCTTGTTAAGCATAATTGGCTTTTTTCGTTATTTCTGGATTGGCAAATTTAATAAAAGCAGTTGATTACACGATTTTTATTTTATTAAAAGATAATGAGTAAATTATTTGTACAATATTTTAACAGAGGTAACTCTTATATTATCAACAGGTCTATCTACAGCATAAGTCTTTACAGCAGCAATTTTATCAACTATATCCATTCCAAATGTTACTTCTCCAAATACAGTATATTCTCCATCTAAATGAGGGGCTCCCCCAATTGTAGAATAAACATTCTTCTGTATTTTACTGAATTTTATACCTTTATCTTTCTCAATTTCTTTAAGTTCTTCTAAAGTAAATATCCTTCCTGAAACAATATAAAATTGTGATCCATCAGATCGATCTTTTGGATTCCTTTCTGGTGGCATTTTAGATGCAGCAATAACACCTCTTTTGTGATATAAACCAGGTACTATATTGGTTTTCAAGTTGTATCCAGGTCCTTGCCATCCAACAACATCATCCTTTTTAGCATATTTACTATCAGCAGCTCCAGTTTGAATTAAAAAATCCTTTATTACTCTGTGAATTAATAAGCTATCATAAAATTGATCGCTCACTAATTTTATAAAATTATCTCTAAATACTGGTGTTTGATTGTATAATTTAATTCCAATATTTCCAACTGTAGTTTCTATTCTGAAACCTTTTATCAATTTATAAGATGGATATACTTTATTTGTTTTATTTCTTAAATCGTAAATAGATTTATGCTGTTTAGATTGCTTCTTACTTAATGAAATAATTTTTTTAGAAGGAATTAATACCGAAATTCTTCCACTATCTGTTTTATTTGTCTGTACTAATCCTACTAAGTGATGTAAGAATGTAAATGCAGGTAAGCCATGAGATATCTTATCACTTAATTTATAAACTATTAAAGAATCATTTTGTTCTTTAATACTTTGGTTTTTGGTGCATATATTTTCTTTCTTTTTCTATAAAGACCTGCAACAGAATCTGGTATATTCTTTATTGATTTATCCAGATTTAAGTAATTCAGGTTCTCTTTCCAAGTTTTAAGGATTACTAAATTCTCTTCTAAATCATATGCTGTAAAACCTGCAATATCAAAATATTCCTCAGTTCCTACTGGTGCTACCTTTGCTTTATAGCTACCTTTTATTAAATCAAGATTAGTAACTAATGCTTTTGAAGAAATATAAAATCCGTATCCTTGCTTTAATGGTCTATTATAATGGTCAAATGTTTCAATAGATACAATTCCTTTAATATTTCGTTGGTATGATCCCTTAGGTCGAGATAATTCTTCCTCGGAAATTGTCCGACTTCCTGTTTTTGGCTTACACCCAAAAACAATAAGTACTATTAAAAAAAAACAAACTATTTTATCCATTGATTTTTTTTAGAGAATTCGAACAACCAATTTAACATCAGTATATGGACGACTATTCTTGTCAGTTTTAAGAGATGCAATTTTTTCAACAATATTAAATCCACTTACAACTTCACCAAAAACAGTATAATCTCCATCCAATTCAGGCAAGCCTCCTTTTGTAGTATATATTTCTCTCTGCAAATCTGTAAACTCCAGCTTATTTGACAGAGCATATTCAAACGCAATTTTTTCCTTTATTTCTCTCAGCTTCCTATTAAATTCCTTAGGATTTTCTGTCTTCAACTTTTTTAATTCTTCTTTATATGGCACATAATATTTTTTCTTAAGCTTTATTTTAATTGGATTGTTGTTCGCCTTTTCAAGCAAATCAAGCTCTTCTTTTGTATAAACCTTACCATGTACAATATAAAACTGACTAACATCCGACATCTTAAAGTGATTAATATCTTCTGGCTGACGAGGAGCACATATTGCTCCCTTTTTATGAAAATGATTTTCTCTAAACTCCGAATCAATATTTAGTTTAGCACTACCATAACCAATATGTTTTCCAGCAGGTGCGTTTTTTGAATCAGAGGAACCTCCCTGTATAACAAAATTTTTAACTACCCTGTAAAAAAGAGTTCCATCAAAATGGCCTTCTTCTGCTAATTTCAAAAAGCTATCCCTATGCTTAGGAGTATCGTCATACAACATTATTTTTATATCTCCCATATTGGTAGATATAATTACACTTCTACTTTGACATACACCAATTAACTCTCCTCCAATTAATAATAAAATTAGCAAGTACAAAACTCTCATTTTATTTCTCCTTAATTACTTTAACATCTATAACCATATCTTTTAAAGGCCTATCTCTTGAATCAGTTTCTTGTTCTGCAATCAAGTCAATTACTTCAAGTCCGTATTTTTTACCAAACAATGAACCAATTCTCTCAAACAAATTCTTGTCTTCAATTACTTCTCCAAAAACAGTATAGTTACCATCCAAGTGAGGAGTTCCACCTTTAGATTTGTATACTTCTTTTATTTCTTCTGGAATTGTAAATTCAGGCTCTTCACTATATTTTTTATTTACCTTACTCATTATAAAGTTTTGAAGGTGAAGCATTTTTTTCTGATCTCCAGATCTCTGTAAAATATTTAAAGAGTCGTTATACTCTACTAACATTTGATTAAATATTTTTCTTCTTACTCCTTCACGTGTTTGATTTTCAATTTTTGTTAGTTTATTATCATCATAAACTTCGCCATGTACAATATAAAATTGAGAACCAGAAGATCTCTTTTCAGGATTCATTTGATCTCCTTGGCGCGCTGCAGCTAATGCTCCTTTTTTGTGATACAATTTAGGGTACAAAAACTCCGCAGGTAATGTATAACCGGGCCCACCCATACCAAGAGATTTCCCTGGTTTAGCATTTTTCGAATCAGGATCACCTCCCTGAATCATAAAATCCTTAATAATCCTATGAAACAACGTACTATCCAGATATCCTTCTTTAGCTAACTTTATAAAATTATCGCGATGAGCTGGAGTTTCATTATATAGTTTTATTTTAATATTACCGTAATCTGTTTTTATTAATACTAAAGACTCATTTGATTTTTGAGAACATGCTAATGATCCCATTAAAAACAACACAACTAACCAAAGTATATTTCTCATCATTAATTTTTTATAATTTTTTATTCTAATTTATCACTTAAATAATTTATCATTTCCTCCTTTAATATTTTTTCCCTTTCGGAGGGTGTATAATCTTTTAATTCTTTTATTATTTTAAACTTTGGCCATCCTTCCTCATCTATACCATCTTGTTTATAAAATCCTCTTGATTCAAAAAGTACACATCGGGCAAGGTTTATTAAATCCATTTTTTCCTCCTTGCTATATTTTATGTACCCTGTTCCTTTTTCTTGAATACCAATTAAAAATAATAAAAACTCAAAATCAGCTAATATATTAAACTTCTTGCTCACTTTTAAAAGCAACTCTTCCCATTTACTATTTGAACTTTCCATTTTATTAAGTTTCGTTCAAAAATACCATTATTAAAACTTATGGCAAAAGTCTATTTAGAATTGATATTAATTAAACATTACATTAACAATATAATATTTGACCCTATAGCACCGTTTATCATATATGAATAGCTATTACTCAAAACCAATTCGTCATTTATAGGGATTGGTGAATCTATTCACTTATTTTATCGTACAACCTTATACACATATTTTTTTTAAACAAAATTGAATTTTTAAATTTTGATTTTAGAATTTTCTATATTTTGGTACAAATTTTGAAATTCTGAACTGTCATAACCGGAGAGATTAAACAGATGGAGATTAACAAATTATTAAACGAAAACACAAATTACTTTAAGTATTCAATTTGTATATGGATGCCAATTTTTAGCGATGAAGAATTATATGATATATTGGAAAAAGTAATTCTTATTAATCCTGGTCATCCATTAATTGCAGAACCCATATTAATTGGCAAAAACTAGGTATTTGCTTTACTATTCTTAAAAATAAAAGCATATACTAAATTACCTTTTCAAACAGATAAGGTTTAAATCATGTGTTCTTTTTTTAGCAATTGTCAATTGTTTAAATTCTTGAAATAATGCTTGGATTAAGCGTAACAATTTCTGTATTTTTTCAAACGCAAAATTAGATTAATCATATAATCCATTTTCGAATTTTATAGATTCAGTAAACTATTAACAATTGAACGTTTTTATAACAAAGGACTTAACAGCCTAGCTAATGATTCTTTTGTCTTTTGCTTTAAAGGTCTCTTCTTCCACTCCTCGAGAATTACTTGCTTGCTATTTGCAAAATCCTCTTCAAATGTTACTCTTACTTCATTTGCAAAATCTTTATCGTACACAAGTGCTGTAACCTCAAAATTCTGCTCAAAACTCCTGAAGTCCATATTAGCAGAACCAACACAAGAAACCATATCGTCTGAAACAATTACCTTACTATGTATAAAACCTTTTTGGTAGAAATAAAATTTAACTCCAGAAAGCATCATCTCTTTTAAATAAGACATAGAAGATAGTTTTGTAATGTATGCATCTGACTTTTCCGGAATAATCACTCTAACATCAACTCCTCCCATAGCAGCTGTTTTTAATGCCATTAATACACTCTCGTTAGGCATAAAATATGGTGTTGTAATGTAAACATATCTTTTAGCAGTAGTTATAATTTTAAAATAACCCATCATAATACCGGGCCAATCTGTATCTGGACCACTAGGGCATATTTGAACCAGTTTATTTCCTTTGGGTTCTTTTACCGGGTAGAATTTTTTATCTGCCAGTTCTTCCTGGCTTACAAAATACCAATCAATTGAAAAGATAGTTTGCATGCTGTTTACTGCATCTCCCTCAATTTTTAAATGTGTATCACGCCAAATACCGTATTCGGGACTTCCATGAATATATCTATCTGCAACATTGATACCACCTAAAAAACCTACTAATCCATCTATTACAACAATTTTACGGTGGTTTCTATAATTTAATTTACTTGTTAATGCCGGGAAGCGTACTTTCAAAAATGGGTAAATTTGAATACCAGCTTCTCGTAATCTTTTAAAATCTTTATTTTTTATTTCCCACGAACCTACATCATCAACAATTACTCTAACTTCAACCCCTTCTTTTACCTTTTGAATTAATATATCTTTTAAAGCGTTTCCAACCTCATCTTTATCTATAATGTAATATTGTAAGTGTATAAATCGCTTTGCTTTTTTTAATTCATCGAATAAAACATTGAATTTTTCCTTTCCATTATTAAGTAATTCAATTTTGTTACCTGCTGTCATTATTGAATTACTATTTTGGAGCTGAAGTTGAATAATACGTTCTTTTTCCTTTAAGATATCATCATTTAAACCATAAAATTGAGATAAGTCTTTTGTTTGATCATTGGCAATATTATTAATATAATCATGGTTCTTTAATCCCTTTCTTCGTATTATTTTTTGCTTACGAAGGTTTTGACCAAAAAAGATATATAATATAACTCCAAACAATGGTAATAGTAATAACACGAGTATCCATGACAGTGATTTTAATGGACTCCTATTTTCTAATATCATTACACCAATAATCACTAAAATTGATATTAAATATGATGTAATTAAAAAAGCATAAATAACAGAATCGAGATTTTCGTCCCACCACATAATAAGATATGGTTTAATGTTTTATTAACCTAAAATTAAGTTTAATTACTGTTATAACCGATTTTTTGTTACATATTTCTATAGAATAGTAAGCTACAATCTCCTATAACTTCCTCGTTGAATGGGATTTTGTTTAACCTGGGCGCATGAATTCCTGATTTAAATATTTTATTTCCAATGAAAACCCTTGCCTCATCCCATAAATTGGAGTCAATAAAGCTTTGTAAAACATGCATACCTCCTTCAATTATTACAGATTGTATATTTATTTTATACAATTTATCTAAAACTTGAGATGTAATATCATTATTAAAATCTATTGTAACAAAATTTACATTCGTTTCACTGTCGTAATTTTTTTCGCTAAACACCATTGTTTTTTCCTTTCCATTTAAAAGTTTATGCTTTGTAGGCACTCTTCTTTTTCTATCAAGTAAAAGTCTAATTGGACTATTTCCTGCCCATTCCCGGGTTGTTAACGAAGGATTATCTTTTATCGCAGTATTTGTCCCAACTAAAATTGATTGTTCCTGACTCCTCCATTTATGCACTAGTTTTTTTGCCAAACTATTCGTTATCCAGGTTGGTCTTCCATAATTATCTTCATTCCTGTCAATATCGATATAACCATCCTGCGTTTGTGCCCATTTCAAAATTACATATGGCCGTTTTTTTTCGTGATAAGTAAAAAAACGTTTGTTTAGTTCCCTGCTCTCTTCCTCAAGTACTCCAACTTCTACATCTACTCCTGATTCTTTTAATAACTTAATTCCATTTCCTGCTACTTTTGAGAAAGTATCGGTACATCCTATTACAACTCTTGGTATTTTACATTCTTTAATAAGCAATGAGCATGGAGGAGTTTTACCATAATGCGCGCACGGTTCAAGATTAACATATAAAGTAGATTTAGGCAATAACTCTTTATTATATACTGAATTTATAGCATTTACCTCTGCATGTGGTTCACCAGCTTTATGATGAAATCCTTCTCCTATGATTTTATCATTATATACAATTACAGAACCAACCATAGGATTAGTGTAAGTGTTACCTAATCCATTATTTGCCAATTGAAGGCATCGTTGCATATACTTTTTATCCATTTTCTTTATTAATAGTTGAAAAGGCCTATCCTTTTTTTTAAGGATGTTCTGTTACAAAAATGGTTATTTTTACTGCATAATTAAAATATAGACTTCTTTCAATGGATTTTATAACACTAAAACAAGTATCTAACAATTTTAAACAAGAACTGGTAAGTATCTATCCTCCAGAAGAAATTAAAAATTTTACTTGGATTTTATTTGAGCATCTATTGGGTTTCTCAAAGGTAGATATCCTTATGAATGAAGATAAAATACTGGATAAAAATCAACAGGAATTTTGTAAAGATGCATTGTTTCAACTTAAACAGCATATACCTATTCAATATATTGTTGGTAAAGAAGAATTTTATGGTTTAAAGTTTAAGGTAAATAAGCATGTTTTAATTCCAAGGCCTGAAACTGAGGAGTTAGTTCAATGGATTATTCAAAATAATCATTTAGAGTCTCCTTGCATTTTAGATATTGGAACTGGTTCAGGCTGTATTCCCATTGCATTAAAGAAAAGCATTCCAATGGCCAATATAATGGCTTGGGATATTTCTGAAGACGCCTTATCTATTGCAAAAGAAAATGCCATCACTAATAATGTTGTTATCGAATTTTTACATCAAGACGCACTTAATCCATTACTAAATAAAAAATTTGACATTATAGTCAGTAATCCACCTTATGTTAGAGAATCTGAAAAAGAATTAATGAGAGATAATGTTTTATTACACGAGCCAGATATAGCTCTATTTGTCTCTAATAATGATCCTCTTGTTTTTTACAGAGAAATAACAAAGTGGGCTCAAAAATCATTACGTAAAAATGGTGTACTTTTTTTTGAAATAAATGAGTATTTAGCTAAAGAAACACATGCCTTATTAAGCACTTATGGTTTTAGTGACATTGTTATTAAACAGGATTTATTTGGAAAGGATAGAATGATTAAAGGAACACTAAGCTAAAAGGTTAATCCTTTATTTGTGTATCTACCATTTCTTTAAGCTCAGAGAAAAAGGTAACAAACTCACCATTTAATTCATGATATTGTTCTTTCATAACTTTTATTGCACAATCAGATTTGGAGGGTAAAGAACTATGATTTGACATTATACTTAATGATTTTTTTATCCCTTCAAGATATTTATAATTTTCAATTCTTCTACTTTTTATTAAAAATGGTAAAAAACCTTTTACTTGATTAGGAAGTGTAAAATAGTTTCTCAACAAATAAGAGTGAACACTATCTACATATTTATTTAATGGTATTGAGGAATATAAATTCCAATTATTTGCCAGGTAATGGTCGTACACAACATCAATTACTACTGACGAATACCTGTTATAACAAGATTTAAACCTGCTTGCACTGATTTTTACAATTTCATGACTATCTGTAAATGAATCAATTTTTCGATGTAAATAAATTCCCTTCTGTATCTCTGATGAGAATTTTTCTACCTGTTTACCTTTTACATAATCTCCTATAAAATTTCCAATCATTAAAGGACCTGGTTTCCCTGATAAGTATAAATGTGCTAAAAAATTCATTATGTAAAAATATGGATATCTATCTTATTTAAAACTCATTTAATTTTTGATTAACTAATTAATTCCATGATAAATAAAAATCACTTACTTTATACGTTGAAATTTTGAACCAGTTTTAAATATTTCCCAAACAATGAAAAATGTAATAATTTTAGGGGCTGCGGGTCGTGATTTTCACAACTTTAATGTGTATTTTAAAAACAACCATGACTATAAAGTAGTTGCATTTACAGCTACTCAAATACCAGATATTGCAAACAGAACATATCCTATACAGCTTACAGGAAAACACTATCCTTATGGTATTCCTATTAAAGAAGAAGCTGATCTACCATACCTGATTAAACAATTAAACGTAGATGTTTGTGTTTTTTCCTATAGTGATATTTCGTATCAACGTATGATGAGCCTTGCATCTATTGTTCAAGCAGCTGGTGCTGATTTTAGAGTATTAGGTACTAATAATACAATGCTTAAGAGCTTAAAGCCTGTAGTAGCTGTATGTGCTACTCGCACTGGTTGTGGTAAAAGTCAAACTTCTCGAAAAGTAATTGATTATTTAACTAATAAAGGTAAAAAAGTAGTTGTAATTAGACATCCAATGCCATATGGCAATTTAAAAGATCAAATAGTACAGAGGTTTTCTACTCTTTCAGATCTTGAGAAACATCATTGTACCATTGAGGAAATGGAAGAATATGAACCTCATATGAACAAAGGAAATGTTGTTTATTCAGGAGTAGATTTCCACGACATATTAAGGGAAGCTGAAGATGATGAAAAAGGTTGCGACATCATTGTTTGGGATGGAGGTAATAATGATATGCCTTTTTATAAACCTGATTTAATGATAACTGTTGCAGATCCCCACAGAATAGGACATGAAGGCAGTTACTATCCAAGTGAGGTTAATGTTCGTATATCTGATGTAGTAATTATTAATAAAATTGACAGTTCTAATCCTAAAAATGTGTTCCTATTGAGGAATAACATAAAAAGCATAAATCCCAATGCAACCATTATTGAAGCAGCCTCTCCTATTGAAGTTGATAATACATCAATTATCAATAACAAAAGGGTATTAGTAATTGAAGATGGTCCCTCTTTAACGCATGGTGAAACAAAAATTGGAGCAGGAATTTTAGCCAGTCAAAAATATGGAGCTTCTGAACTTGTTGATGCACGAGATTATGCTGTTGGAAAAATAAAAGAAACATTCTTGAATTACCCAGAGATTGGAAACGTTTTACCTGCTATTGGTTATAACCAAGATCAAATAAAGGACTTAGAAACAACAATTAATAAAACACCTTGCGATGCAGTTATTATAGCTACTCCTGTTGACTTAACAAGGATAATTAAAATTAAAAAGCCACACACAAGAGTACATTATTCACTTCAGGAAATTGGTAAGCCTGATCTTGGGATCGTATTGGATGAGTTTTTAAGGAAGATATGATACTCCTTAAACAGAAAACCCCACCTAAATTAAGTGGGGTTTATTAATATAATTTATACTTCTAATTTCTTATTTGAAAGTATATCCAGTCCAAGCAAATTTAGTCTTATCAGCACCAGTATTACCTTCTGCTTCAGTTGGTACAGTACCACCAAATGTTACCTTTCCAGTCTTATCTTCATTATCTGTTTCAGTACCAACTTTCCAAGTGATATTTTCACTAATAGTACAAGAGATAGCAGTTGCATCAACAGCTGCACCACGTTTATCAACTAGATCAATTACATCTTTAACGTTGATATTTGTTTGTTCAGTTACATTTGTTGTTACAAGAGCATTAGTAATTGTAGCTTTTGCTCCTCTTCTAATTTTAATAGCATCATCCAATCTTCCGTTACCCTCAGCATCAGAAGTAGCTAAGTTTTGAATAGTAATATCCTTAATAGTAATATCTGATTGATTTGTGTGATCTGGGAATTTACCATCTTTGTTTCCATCAGCCTCAATACCTCTTGGATCTGAAGTACGAGCAGTATAACCAGCTTCACGAACACCATATGCATTTTCTAACTTTCCAACATAACCCATTGTAAAATCAAACATATCGTCTTTTGCATTTACAACAAGTAAATTAGTTACACTTACTGTACCACCAAAGAACTCGATTCCATCATCATCACCATTCTTAATCATGATGTTAGAAATTTGAGTAGTTGATCCTACTCCATTTAGTGTTAATCCATTATGCTCTGCGTCATCATTTATCGAAGCACCTGTTTTTTCAATAATAAGATATTTAAGAACACCTGAATTGTCAGTAGCTTTATCACCTCCAAATTTGATAGTAGTTGCAATTTCAGTCGCAGATTCGCCACCACCGGCAATTGGTGCATAACCGTTTACTATTAAACCACCCCAACTTCCAGCTCCTGTTCCACTCGAAGTGAATGTAATTGGCTTATCTGCAGTACCTTCTGCCATAATTTTAGCTCCACGCTCAATTAAAATATATGCTTTAACACCAATATTTGAAGCAGTAATCGTTGCCCCTTCTTTGATTGTTAAAGTAGCTCCCTCTTTTACAAAAAGAGCACCATCAAGCTTAATTTCTCCTTCAAGTGTATGATTCTCTGTTAGGTCTCCACCATTAATTGTGTTTCCCTCAATTGCAGGAACTGTTTTTGGATCATCGTCTGAACATGAGGCTAACATTGTTGCCACAACTGCTAAAGATAATAATAACTTTTTCATCTTTTTTTTAAATTTTAGTATAAATATGAAAATTAATCTCGGTTTTGTTTTTGCAAGCTTTTAATTTACATCTCAGAATGCTACTTGTAGCATAAGCATTTTTACAATTTTAATCAGAACTAAAAAGTGTAACTCAATCCTATTGATACTGAACTACCCTTTTCATATGAATCTATTACTGCAGTATCACCTCCCGGAACATCTCTTGTTTTCTCATATGTTGGATTAATTAGATTCTTTGCTTTGAATTTAATTCCTATATCATTTTTTAATTTCGTAGAATATACAAAGTCTAATGTAGGAATACCTTTTTCAATAGTATTCTCATATCTAGCATTTCCTTCAACTGTGCCTATCGCGTACACTCTATCACTAAAGTAACTTAATACTATAGAAGCTGTATGTTTCGTTGAGTTACTCTTTATAATATAAGATAAATCTGTATTCATTAAGAAAGGAGACGCTCCCTCTAACTCAGTATCTTTATTCTGGAATTCCAATTGATTTTCATTAACTGATGGATCTTTATAAGGATCCATTTTTGAATATAAATACGAAACATTCAAACCATAAACTAATTTATGGTATGTATCATCACTTTTCTGTATTTTAAAAAGATCTTTTTTAAATTCAAATTCTACACCAGCTACTGTTGCTTTATCAGATATGTTAGAATAAGTAAGTGCTATTCCTGTTGTAGGTACTTGAGTTCTTGCTATTGGATCATTTATTATTTTATAAAAACCAGTTATTGCAATTAGTTCTCCTGGCTTCATATAATAATCCCATTTAATATCTAAATTGTAATTTTCTGATGATTTAATATCTGGATTACCTTGAGTTGTAAATGCAACATCCTGATATAAGAATGGTGCTATTTCTTTTGCTTGTGGTAAAATATATGTCCTTGACAAACCTAGTCTTAATGCATTTTTATCATTTACACTATACTTACAATTTAAGCTTGGTAGAAAAAAGGTCTCTTCAAGACTTGATTTTCCAGAAGGTGGTACACTATTAGCAGCATCCCATTCGAAATCCACTTTTACCATATCCATTCTTACACCAGCATTTAAAGTAATATCTTGATTTAATTGCCAACTAAGATCTAAATATGAAGAATTAATTATTTTATCAACATTATATGTATCAGGATCTAAGCTACTTCCTCTAGTTGTAGCGAACACAAAACTATTATTATCTATTCCTTGTTGATTTATTAATCCTTCAATATTATCTGGATCAAACTCTATCGAAGTTGAAAATTTATGTCTGAAAGTTCTCGCTTCAAATTCTCTATTTACGAACCTTCCATTATATCCAAGTCGTAATTTACTTTCTTTTTCCTCACTACCTAACTTATAGTCAATTCCTAAATTCAAGTTAACATCGTTCTCATTAAGTTCTGAAAAGTATCTTTGTCCTGGAACATTTGTTGAAGACAAATATTTTCCATTTTCAACTTGCGCAACAAAATCTCTTCTATCAGGTTCATTACTTACTAAGTAATTAAATGCCGCACCCCCTTCAATATTAATACGTTCATTTATTCCCCATTTAGAATTTAATTGATTTACTAATAATGTATTATCGTTTGTTTGTTGGCGCCTTTGTGATTGAATAAGATTTTCAGAACCTGATAAACCGATGTAATCCCCAACACTTTGCCTTAGATTATGAATTAATAGAAAATTATATGTAATAATATTATTTGAAAAACGATAATCCAAATTAGCCATTCCCATATGGCGCTGTTCTTTTGTATACTTTTTATAATCCTGATTTCTTATAATAGTTCCATCAGTACTTGAATTTTTGATCGTTCCTTCTCCAAAATTAAAATCTGAATTATATGAACCTACCACAAAAAAACGTAAAGCATTTCTATTAGCACCTACTTCATACTTTTTACCACCTGAAAAAGAGTAACTTTGGTTTAATTGAAAATCTTGTATACTTACATTTAGTTTATTATTAAATGTATAATTGTTCAAGTTTGTAATTCCAGATTCTTTGTTGCTCACAAAACCAAATTTTGAAACACCATCCAACATCAAAAACTCCTCACTCATTGTTTGAGTATTTACTCCTGCGCCAATATCTAACTTGAGTATTTTATCTTTATTTAATGATTTTGAGTTAATATTTATGTTAGCTCCACCAACATTTCCATCTATATTAGAGGTAAATACCTTATTTACACTAACAGCTTCGATAATATCAGACGAAAAGAAATCCAATGAAATATTTTTATATTCTGGATCCTCAGATGGTAAAGGAAATTTATTAAACGTTGTTGAGTTATATCTATCTCCTAAGCCTCGTACAAATACATTTTTTACACCTTCTTGCTTAGAAACACCAGTTATTTTTGTTACTGCACCCTCTGCATCACCTACTCCTTTTCTCGATAACTCCTGTGCTCCAATAGCCTGAGTTGCAACAACTGCTTTCTTCTGATCCATAAGCAACATATTTTCAGACTCTCTGTTAGCTTTTCCTTTAACCTGTACCTCACCAATATCCATTGTTGCCTGAGATAGTTTTACATTTAAAACCGTTTCCTCTCCTGCTTTTACAACAACATTGTTAAAAACCATTGGTTCGTAAGAAACATATTGCACACGTATTGTGTAAGTACCAGCTTCAAGAGGAGGCATATTGTATTCACCTGTAAAATCGGTGATTGTTCCTGTTGTAGTACCATCTACCACAACAGCTGCTCCCACTAGCTCCTCTCCTGATTTTTTATCCGTAATCTTTCCTTTCAAAAAACCTTGTTGAGCAAAACCTGTTCCTAGTCCTAGCATCAGGAACATTATTACAACAAATAACTTTTGTCTCATTTGATCCTATTAGATTATTTAATATTTCGGTTTAAACTCATTAATCATCCTCTCCTGTGTGTGAAGCTTAACAATGGATCTACAATGAGTCATAGCTTAATCTTTTTATCAATGTTTACGCCAGCAAAATTATGTCTAGACGATGGTCATTCCAATAAGTAAACATTAAGGGTATGTGAAGTATTAGTTAATATAAAAAAAGAATTATCCAATTGTAAAACTGACCATTAAGTCGGTTATGTATACTCATTTCAATGTTAAGAAATAGACTAGTTAATGTTTATTTAATATTGAAATAACTTTATGTTATCAATTGGTGGATTATTATATATTTTAAGTGGAGATTATTTGTATTATTAAAAAATTGACAATTAAGTTTTAATTTTAGTCGATAAAACTTACTAAATAAGGTTTATTTGATTTATTTTTATCGACAACAAAGCAAATATTAAATTATTTGCTCGAAGTATTGGTATAAAAGTCTCGATGCGACTTTAAGAGGTTAATAGTATAAAGAACTAAATTTTTAGATTCAGCATAACATTCCAATAATAGAATACTTGATCTTGTTTTTCCAACACCCTCCATTATTCTTTTAATTTGCCTCTTTCTTAAATCTTCTATTAGCTCAAGTATATACTTTTGCTTTTCTACCATCTCAGGAACTGAATCAAATTTTTGCTCCTTCTCAATATGTACTAAATAATTGAAAAATCCTGTTACTTCTTCTAGTAAAAGTAAAGCATCTTCTTTTTGAGAGTTTGATAATCCTTTATGTTGATTTTCGACATGATTAAATACGGGTATAGCTATTTGTTTTAATGTATTGGTAAGTTCCCCTAGGTAATCAATGGCTTGTATAAAATAATGACCTGAATCAAAAGCTCCTATACTCATATTTGAGAAGCTATTAAACAAATCTTCTTTAATATTTTTTGATACTTTCTCCAGGTAATTGGTTTTTTCAACAGTGTCTCTTAATTGTTTTATATTTTCATCTACAAATCCCTGAATAATTAATATATAAATTTTTGAAGTTTCTAAAATATGTTTTATGATTCTATCTGCGCCAAAACTTATCACACTTCCTAATTCTCCGTCAGTCCTTTCATTTCTTTCTTCTCTTAATTCATTATGTTGAATTCTGGTTTTTTTATGTATTGCATTAGTTCTTAAAATTATTGTAATTAGCATAATTAAAAGAATTACAATTGCATATACATTAGCCCACCAAATAAATATTGCAATTACAAAAGCTCCAACAAAACCAGCAATTGCAGTAATTAACCATCCTCCAATAACATATAGAACTCCTGAAATTCTATAAACAGCACTATCTCTTCCCCAAGCCTGATCTGCCAGAGATGTACCCATAGCTACCATAAATACAACAAATGTTGTAGATAGTGGAAATCTAAAATATGTTCCAATAGTAATTAATACGCTTGCCACAACAAGATTAACACTTGCTCTAATTGTATCAAAATATATTATAGATTTTTCGTTATTGATAACCTCTTCTTCTCTTAAATATCGTTTCGAGAAATATGATAATACACCACTAGGAAGTAATCCTCTTAAAGTATTATATATTTTAAAAAAAGATCTAACTATTATTCTTGAAGCTTGTGATGGTTCAAATGTTTCTTGACCTGTATCTTGTCTACCTAAATAAAGTTCTGTTTTTGTTACAGTACGTGCCTTTTTTGAGTAAAATAAGGTTAATACCATAATTATTGCAGATATAAAATAGATAAACCAATGCCCACCTTCCTTCAATGCACTATATTTCAAAATCCCATCTCCCCATATATTCATTTTAAAGCTCGAAGGATCACTAATGTTTGATTCTGAAAATATATTATATCCTTCTAAAGCTGATAAAGGAACTCCAATAAAATTAACTAAATCATTTGCTGCAAAAGACAAGGCAAGCGCAAAAGTCCCACATAAAACAACAATTTTTGGAATATCTGCATTAAAAGTAAAAGCAAGAATTAAAAAAACAGAAAGAGACAATATAAATACGCTTGTAAGAACAATCCAAAAACTATCTTCTATTAACTGTGGAGCATAATCTTTAAGGTGAACCGCAAATGCAATATCTTTTTTAATCATTAAAAAAACAATGGCGGTAATTGCTATTGCTCCAGCTAACGAAAAAAGAATTTTAAAACGACCTGCATATTGAAATGTAAAAATTACACGGGCAATAAATTGCACAATTGCACCAGTAACGAAAGCTAAAATAATTGAAATAACAATTCCTGCAAGTATAACTAGTACTCTTTGTACATTTATTATATCCCCAATAACTAAATTATCAGGATTATCACCACTTATAATAATTAATCCAATTGCTAAAGTACTTCCTAAAAGTTCAAAAACAATTGCAATTGTAGTAGAAGTTGGGAAACCAAATGTATTAAAAAGGTCAATCAGGATTATGTCTGTAATCATTACTGCTAAAAATATTATCAGCAATTGATTTAAATAAAAATTTTCTGGATAAAACACTCCTTTTCGAGCTACCTCCATCATCCCTCCTGAAAATCCTGCTCCAATTAAAATACCAGCAGCGGCAATTAGATATACATATGTTCTTTTGGCTACCTTTGATCCCATTGCGGCATGCAAAAAGTTTACCGCATCATTAGAAACACCGACTATTAAGTCAACTATTCCTAGTGCCAATAATACAATAATTATAAGATAAAGGTACTCCATTAATAAACTAAATAAAGTGCAAATATACTTTTGTACTTTTAATTTCCTAAATTGGTTTCTCTAAATATAACATGCTTTTATGATTTATATCAATGTAGATACAAAAATTGATATAAAAATCATTTTGCATTTTCAGTTTATTTTATCTTTTCGTATTACTTTTGCTTTTCGAATAAAGCAAAACATAGAATATCAATTCATTACAAAATATTTATAGTTTTGCATAATTATTTATCAATTAATCTCTTGAATGAAAAACATAACATCGAAAAAGTTAACAGCCTTATCTACCTCTATATATTTCTTTCTTACGATTTTATTTTTTTTGGCGAACCATTTTTCACCAAATATTATCGTTTCTCTTGTAATATCAATACCAATTTTAATCGCTGCATATAGCTTTTATGCTGGTTATTTTATTAATAGTTTTATTAAATCTAAGGTAAAGCCTATATATAAAACTATCCATCACTTTAAACCTTCAGGTGCCGGCAATCAACCCAACAACGATAAAGATCCTTTTGGTGAAGTTAACCGGGAAGTTGCTAATTGGATGCAAGGTAAAACAAAAGAAATACAGCAACTGAAACAAATGGAAAAGTACCGAAAGGAATTTTTAGGCAATGTTTCTCATGAATTAAAGACACCCATTTTTAATATTCAAGGTTATATATTAACTCTATTAGATGGAGGAATTGAAGATAGAGAAATCAACATGCTATACTTAAACCGTACTGAAAAAAGTATTGATAGAATGATTTCGATTATTGAAGATTTGGAATCTATTTCTAAACTAGAAGCTGGTGAGCTAGAAATTAATCTTGAAGAATTCAACTTATTTCAACTCATAGAAGATATATTTGATTTACAGGAAATTAGAGCAAAAGATAAAAATATAGAACTCAAATTAAATAAAGCTGGTGAAAAGCAATTATTGGTTATAGGCGATAAGCAAAGGTTATTCCAGGTGTTCAGTAATTTAGTAGTTAACTCAATTAATTATGGTAGGCAAGGTGGTAAAACCACAATTAATTATTATGATATGGACAACAGGTACCTAATTGAAATTAAAGACAATGGTATTGGAATTCGAGATAGTGATTTACCACGTATTTTTGAGCGTTTTTATAGAGCAGACAAAAGCAGATCTAGAGAACAAGGTGGTACGGGATTAGGATTAGCCATTGTTAAACATTTAATCGAGGCACATAGTCAGACAATTAATGTAACAAGTACATACGGAAGTGGTACCAGTTTTACTATAACTTTAGATAAAGCAAAAAACTAGTAGTGAGTTCATTAAGTAAAAATGTCTAAAATTATAAGTTGACCCAAATAATATTATCAACCTAGAACAGTGAATGCAAGTAAAATATAAACTCAGCAGCTCGGTTGTATTTGAAAGACCAATTACCTGTTATAATTTAAAAATTTAATTACAATTTGAACAAACAATTATATAATAATATATTTACAATGATTTAACAATTGAAAAATGCAGAATTAAATCATTTATGTACCTTTCAGCCCGAATTCAAACGCTTTAGAAATGATAGAAGCAGATAATTTCAAGATCTTATTGGTAGATGACGAACCGGATATTTTAGAGTTTGTTAGCTACAACTTAAAAAAAGAAGGATTTCAAGTTATTACTTGTCAAAATGGAAGCGAAGCAATAGAAATAGCTAAAAAAGAGCTTCCTCAACTTATTATTTTAGATGTTATGATGCCTGAAATGGATGGTATCGAAACTTGCGAAGAGATAAAAAGAATTCCTTTGCTCAAAAACACCATTGTTGCATTTTTAACTGCTCGTGGCGAGGATTATTCTCAAATTGCTGGTTTTGACGCAGGTGCTGATGACTACATTTCTAAACCAATTAAACCAAAAGTTCTTATTTCAAGAGTAAAAGCTCTATTAAAAAGATACAATCCCGAAATTTCAACTACTCCTGAAGAAAAATCAGATATTATTAAAATTGGTGAATTAGTAATTGATAGGGAAAAGTATATTATTGTTAACAAAGGTGACGAACTTGTATTACCTAAAAAGGAATTTGAACTGTTAATGTTACTTGCCTCTAAACCCGATAAAGTTTTCACAAGAGATGAGATTTACAACTCAGTATGGGGAGATAGTATAATTGTTGGAGATAGAACTATTGATGTTCATATTAGAAAAGTGAGAGAAAAAATTGGACAAAACCACATCAAAACAATTAAAGGAGTGGGTTATAAATTTGTTGAATAATATTACTTTACAGTTGTAAAGAACATTTAAAAATATTAATTTGTAAGGGATACCTTTGGTCTCCCTTTTTTTGTATCCATTAAAAAAGGTGTATCTTGAACCCTTTGAAAACACATCAGATTTAATAAGCATTAATTAATACATTATGACTAAGAAATTACTACTGTTCTTTTTTGTTATTTTATTAGGGGTTGTGGGATGTAATAAAAAGAAAAAAGAAGAACCTAAAACTCAAGTAAAAAGAGAAGTTGTAAAACCTCCAGTTGTTAAAAAAGATACCATTATTCCTACTAAACCAATACCAGAACCAATTATAGAAAAACCAGATAATAAGTATTTTTTAATTGCAGGAAGCTTTTCTAGTGAAAACAATGCTAATAATTTTAAAAATGAACTAATTGAACAGGGATTTGATTCTGAAGTTATTATAAGGAATACTGGTAAGAATCAAGAATTTTATAAAGTATCGTATAAAGGTTTTTCGGACAAAGAGATTGCTTTAAAAGAATTAGCATTTGAGAAAAAACAACCAAACAATGAGGACGTTTGGCTACTTGTAAAAAAATAATTTTCAACTGACTTTTTCTTCTATTAATAGATTCATTTTTTTTACCCACAAATTAGGATCTTCTACCAACCATGACTCTATACCAAGACTTTCAGCTGTTTTAACATTTGCTGGAGAATCATCTAAAAACAATGTTTCTTCAGCTTTTATATTTGCATCATTTATTACAGCTTCAAAGATATTTCTATGAGGTTTGCTCATATTTAATTCATAACTATAATAAACCTTGTGGAAAAGGTTCTTTAAAGATCCTACAATTGGTACATTGTTTTCACAAGCAGCAATATGTATTTCATTAGTATTACTTAATAAGTAAACTTTAAATTGTTCCTTTAACTTTAAAATAGTTTCTATTCTATCCTCTTTATATCCTATTAATAATGCATTCCATGCATTAATAACTTCATCATCAGTAACTCCTTCTGGCATTCTTTTCTTTACCTCTTCAATAAATTGCTTTGCTGTAATTCTGCCCTCTTCAAGATCACTAAAAAAACTGGTTTGCTTATATTTATTTAAAAACTCTCCATTTTCTCCAAATCCCAAAGTTCTTAATCTTTCATATGTGATATTCAGGTCAATATCAAGCACTACATTTCCCAAATCGAAAATTATACTCTTTTTATTTTTCAAATTTCTCATAAATTTTTACAAATGTATTTGAATTATTCAATATACTTACTATTTTTGCATCCGCAATATAAAAAACGATATTGCATAAAAAAAGCGGGCCTATAGCTCAGTTGGTTAGAGCACCTGACTCATAATCAGGTGGTCCCTGGTTCGAGCCCAGGTGGGCCCACAAAAACTTAAGAGGTTTCATCACTTGATGTTAACCTCTTTTTTATTTAGTACTATTTACACTTGTATTTCAATCTAATACATTTTTCAAACTTCATACAGTTGCAAGTTACATATAGAATATTACTTCTATGTTTAGTTTTGCTTATGTTTATCTAGTCTGATAATTAATACTTTATTGATATTTACATCCAAATAAGATTAAGGTTACAGAAAATATTGATTTGAAAACAATAATAAAAGTTTTAAAAATTATTATTAGTTATCAAATATTTAACAATTCACGGTTAAAGCTATTTATATAATTTCTTTAAGGTTTTACTTGAAAGAGTTATTTCATTTGTTTATTACAAATAAAAAAGATGTGCCTTTTACAGCACATCTCAATAAAAAATTAAACTATAACTACTTAATTAATACCTTTGATTTGTGTTGTGTTCCTTGACTACTAATTACCCTTACTACATACATTCCTTTATTTGCAATAATATATTCATTGTACATAGCTTCAGCTTTAGTATCTAATACTACTCTTCCCATTAAATCATACACTATTAATCTAGAATTTTGTAAAGTTTCTGACAATAGTGTCAATACCAATACATTTTCTTTTGAATAAACTTTAATTTTTTGATCTTCTAGAGATTTTTTATTTTCCTCATTAATAAATCCAGCTTTAAGTGTATTTTTTACAACGGATACATTAGTAAAAGTAGCAGAACATAAACTATTTACATTATGGGAAGTTACTGCTAATCCAATATATACAGAAGAAGACATACTTATGTTTTTAGTTCCTATCAATGTCCATGAATTTCCATTTGCACTGTAATATGCTCTAAATGTATTTCCACTTCTCTTTAATTTTAACCAACCAGGGGCAGCTTTTATATCCTTATGTGTATTATGAATCGCAGATCCTCCTGTATTTGTCCTGTTTTGAAAAGAAACTCCATTATGAGATGTTCCAACAATCATTGAAAATTTTGAATTAGCATTTAATGATTCACGAATCATGATACCTGCTTTTGACCAAGAATTAATATTCTCTTGAATTGTATATAATCTGGTAACAATCTCACCATCGCCTAACAAAGTTTGATATACATAATGGAACTGATCTGAAGTACCCCAGATATCTTTTCCTGCACCACTAATAGTAAACATATCTTTCCAAATCCATGAGTACCCTGATTCACTTGGACTTCCAATATCCTTTCTTTTCCAATTTTCTCCAAGATCAATAGTTGGAGTTACTGATCCATCACTGTTATTTCCATAATAAGGATTGTGAAGGTAGTTTGTTGAATAACTTACGTTGTCATCTAACCAACCGAAATCTGATAAAAACTTTTGTGCAGGATTATTAAAATAACCATTACGCCAAGGTGGATTTCCTCCATTATCCTCATTACCATCACCTCCAAAAATTCCATAAGATCCAAATGGGTGGTTATTCCAATCTAGCCTTCTGTTCCATAATTCATCAATATCTATTAATGAATAGTTATAACTACGTGTAAATGCTCCGCCTCCACAATATGTTGGAACTTGACCTTCGTCCGCTACATTATAAATAATAGCATCACCACCTGTACAATGATTCCCAGGTTTGTAAGCCTCAATACCATGTCCATGAGCATGAATACCACAACTACCAGTAACATCACCATTTGATGAGATATATATTTGAGCATGATCATTGGTAAAATCTAAGTCTTTTTTTGTATACTTTAATCTATCTCCATGTCTGTTAGTTACTAATGCCTGAAATTGCCCATAATAGGAACCATCTTTACGAACACAGATATAAACATCCTCATAATCATTTTCATGTCTATCCGCTTCAATATATGCATCATCCATTGAATGATAAAAACCATAACCAAAGAAATAATGCGTATTTGTTTCAACCATTGATGCATAAGCATGGCCTTCAAAACCAACTCCGCAACTACTAGCTTGTTTACGACTATTTTCTCTTTGATCTCCTGCATACCAATTTCCATCATAGTTTACCTTCAGGATAAAATCCTGTGCTTCGTAAAACTGATGCGACCAAAAAAGTACTGTAACCTTATCGTTACGAGTATCCTGATAAACTTGAGGAGCCCAATGCTGCATTAGCTCCATTTTTGATTGTCCTGATAATCCAAGACATTGAAACACAAAGTAACATGAGAGAAATACTCTCAATAAAAAGTTTTGCTTTTTCATAATGATTTAAGTTTAATTGATTTATTAATGAAAGTTCAATTCCTACGTTTTAGATAACATTATATCTTATCCATAGGCCTAGGACCTTAAGCTTATGTACCTACGTACATTTTGCTGTATCTCTTTGTTTTAGTTTTATATTAAGCAGATTATTTAATCTATTCTTTATGGTTTATAAATAGATTTTACACATTACATTATAATACAGATATGTTATTGCTTATTTAAGATGAATAAACACTTTACTATGGAATATGCTATCTTTCATCTTATGGGGTAATATCACAGTAGTTGAGTTATTGTGAATTCATTGACCACCTTTATTTATTATTTCAAGTGTTTTTGTTCTTAATTTATTTCCTTCAGTAAAATTGAAAGAAATACCTTTTATAAGTGCTGAATTATTATGGAATTCCTCATCTTCTTATGTTAATGATAAATATAAGAGTGGAGAGAAATTCTCTCCACTTATATTTAATTAATATCCATCATTTTGTACCAAATACCCTTCTACTACCGAGGTTCCATCAATCGCAGTTTGAGGAATAGGGAAAAGACGTTTTTTAACATCACTGTTGGTCTTTTCAATCAAAGGATCTTCATATTTACCAAAACGAATCATGTCTGTTCTTCTTTGGTGTTCCCAATAGAATTCGAAACCACGCTCACGAAAAAGAATATCAAGATCCAATTCTGTAAGAGGAGGAGGTGTAACTTCAGGTCGGGCAGTTCTAGATGCTCTTACAAAATTTACATCAGCCAAAGCTCCAGTAGCATCTCCTTTATGAAGTTTTGCTTCTGCTCTTAACATATACATATCAGCTAATCGAATAATTACAAGATCGTGCTCTCCTTTATTTGTACCATTCGTTGAAACAGAACTCCATTCATACTTTTCTACCCTGTATCCTCTGTTATAATCACTTCCTTCTGCAGTAAAGTCAACCTCTAAAAGGTAGTCTACGTAGGCATCTTCTGCTGCTCTTCTTACATCCTTAACTGGTCCTAATAAATACTCTCCATCTTCATCAACAAAGAATGGTTGTTTGTGTCCTGCATTTTGCAAACCTATTTGTAAACCTCTGTAAATACCTCTATTAAGCTTGAAATCTTCTGCTGCAATGGTATTATCTTCAGGAACAATTAACCTTTCCCAAAAAAATCTACAATCTGCATCAGCAGGGTCAACATCACCATAGGCATCCACCCAGCTTTGATAAAACTCTTGCGTGATTGCACCTCCATCAGTACCATCTCCATTTGGATATAAAGGATTACCATAAAAACTACCTGACATAGACCAATAACACATACGATTATGAGAACTACTTAAATCAGGACGTTGATCAATAGCCAATATCAATTCTTTATTGGTATGATTATCATTATTGAAACATTCGAAATACTCTGGAGATAAAGTATAATCATAATCGTTAATGACTTTTGTACTATACTCTATTACTTTATCCATATCGGCATCTGTAAAGTTAAAATTTGGTGTATAAGGATCACGCCATACTGGTGCATTTATATGTAAACGCGTTAAAAGAGCATATGCAGCACCTTGTGTTAATCTTCCAGGGCCAACATCAGTCTTTAAGTCATTAACAACAGATTCTAACTCCGACTTAATGTATTCAACAGCGTCATCTCCTCTTAAAATAATTGAAAGAGCATTTGGATCTTCCTTTTTAAAAGCTAATCCCCATAGATCAAGCATAAGCATGTTATAATATGCTCGCATTCCTTTCACTTCTGCTAAATATGTTTTAGCTATAGCATCATTTTCAGCCAATACAGTTAAAGTTGCTATTGAACTAACAGACCTTGAAAGCATCTTAGTAAGATCGTTCCATGTATCCCTAATTTTTTCATTTGTTGGTAAACATTCATGTTTGTGTAATTGTATAAAAACACCTCCATCATACCAGTCTTTTCCTCCTCTAGCAGGCAAAATTCCCTCATCGGTAGAAATTTCCTGAAGACAAAATAAATGTGTATGTAAAAACAATCTTGATAGATTTGAATATACTGGTGCAACTACACTTGTTACAATTTCATTATCTGATACACTTCCTGTAAGAGATTCATCTAAAACTTCTTCCTCCAGATCTGTACAACCCCAACTAAATAGTATAGTTAATAACAGTATCGTAAATTTTATTATATTTTTCATCTTATTAGAATTGTCTTTTTTTTTAATGTTTAAGATTGAACTTGCGTTTTTATTATTTAGTTTATTAACTAAAAACTTACATTTAAGCCTACAACATATGTTCTTGCTTTTGGATATGCATTATCATCAATTCCAAATGACTGTATTCCTCCTTTTGACTTATCTTGATTTACCTCAGGATCAAATCCACTATAATCGGTAATTACAAATAAATTCTGACCAGTAAATGATAAACGAAGTTCTTTTGCCCAGCTTCCTATACCTATTTTATTAGTATTAAAGTTGTAAGCTAAAGTCATATTATTTAAACGAAGAAATGAACCGTCCTCCAAATAACGTGTTGATACAAGAGCAGCATTTGTAATTGCTTCCTCAGAAAATTCAATAGCTTTTGATATAACGTTATTCGATGTTGCCAACTGTCCCTTATAAAACTTATTCATTGCTGTATGGTTAAATATCCTGTTTCCTGACACTCCATTGAAATTAACGCTTAAATCAAGTCGCTTGTAACTTAAAGTAGCATAAAAGTTATATGTTACATCTGGTAATGCACTACCAACAACATAACGATCATCACCTCCTTCAACCAAAGGTAGTTCGTATGTTGAAAGACCATCGTCTCCAATTCCAGTAAATTTTTTCATATAAAAAGATCCTATTGGATGACTATTAATCATTCCATTAATTGTAGCACCTGTTTGACCTGAACCAGATGCGCTTCCAGTAGTTAGAACTGTAAAAGGAGAATCTTCAACGATATTGTCTATGAACGTTGCATTAGCACCTACTGAGTACGAAAATCCATTCGCATTTCTATGTTGATAATCCATTGCTACTTCTAATCCTTTATTGGTGATTTTCATATCATCAACATTGGTCCAATAAGTAGGGGCAGGAGAAACAGGATCAAAGGAAGGAACTTCAACTAGAATATTTGTTGATACTTTATTGAAGTAATCTATTGTTCCTGAAAGTGCTCCTTCAAACAATCCAAAATCAACACCTACATTAGTTTGTGTAGATACCTCCCATTGAATATCAGGATTTGCCAAACGTGTATATACAGTCCCAACTGGATAAGATCCTGTTTCATTTAACGGGTAACTATAGTCTCCACTGTTTGATGATTTGAATGATTCTTGAGTAATTTTGGCTGGAATTTCCTGGTTTCCTGTTTGCCCCCATCCAAAACGAAGTTTTAAATTACTAAATGGTAAAGATTTCATGAATGATTCCTCAGAAATTCTCCAACCAGCTGCAAAAGAAGGGAAAGTACCATACTTATTATTTTTACCAAATTTTGAAGAACCATCAACTCTTATTGTTCCAGTTAACATATATTTACCTTGGTAATTATACGTTGCTCTTCCAAAATAAGACTGTAGTTCGTTTATCACAGCCCATCCTGAAGGTCTATTTTCTGTTAAATCCAATCGTTGTCCCAAACCAGGATTGTAACGAGGTTCAATACCATTTGCTTCAAATTCGTCAATATTCCAGCCTCTCCATCTACTTTCTGATTCTTGATAAGAATGTCCTCCTAACAATGTTATATTATGATTACCAAAGTCTTCTGTGAAAGTTAGATAATTTTCAATAAGTGTATTTCTTCCGTTATAAAAACCTTGTCCTATGTATCCCTCAACAAAAGGGTCTACACTTGGCATTTCTTGATTATCGGTTTCTCTTGAACTATTTTCATATCCAAAATTTAGCTTATAAACTAATCCATCAATTATTTTTAACGAAGGTGTAATATTTACAATCATTTTACGACTTTCACTAAAATCCTTATATAATTTAGCCTGACTAATCGGGTTAATTAAATCTGGATATTTCGTTGGTTCACCATTTTCATCGTAAGCAGGGTAAGTTGGATTAAAACTAAGCATATTTGAAACTACAGTTCTTGATTTAGCATTTTCACCTGTTTCAATAGTTGAAAACAGACTAAAATCAATTTTTAATCGATCATCCAATAACTTTTGAGTAGCATTTACCCTTCCACTGTATCTTTTTATACCAGTATTGATTACTATACCTTCTTGATCTAGATATCCAAGGGAAGCGCGGTACGTCAATTTATTGCTCCCTCCTGACATAATTAGGTTCTGATTTTGTGTAATCGCAGTTCGTGTTAATTCATCTTGCCAGTCTGTATTTCCTCCTCTGTCTTCTAAAATACCACCTATTTCAACAACCTTTTCACGAAATTCATCTGCTTTTAGTAAAGGTATTTTTTTTGCGATTTTTGATATTCCAATACTTGATGAAATAGTTACTTTTGAACTTGATTCTCCTTTCTTTGTATTAATAAGAATAACCCCATTTGCACCACGAGATCCATATATAGCAGTAGCAGAAGCATCTTTTAAAACATCAATTGATTCAATATCCTCCGGATTAATAAAGTTTAAAGGACTACTTCCTGAACCAGTCCCTGCCAGACCAATTGGAAAACCATCTATAACAAACAATGGTCCAGATCCCTGCCTTATTGTACCTTGACCACGTATAATAATCCTTTGTCCACTACCAGGAGCACCACTAGATGATGTAATATTTAATCCTGCAACTTTTCCTTTTAATAGTTGACCCGGTGAATTTGAAACTCCTTTATTAAAGTTATCACTTTTAACAGAAGATACTGCTCCTGTTATATCTTTTCTCTTTTGCGTAGCATAACCAATAGCAACAACTTCCTCAAGCCCCACATTTTCCTCAATCATTGATACATCAATAACTTGCTGCTCATTAATAATAATCTCTTGTGATCTCATACCAACAAATGAGAATACTAGAATTTCAGCATTGATAGGAACATCAATTGAATAGTTTCCATTAATATCTGTTATTTTACCAATGGTTGTTCCTTTTACAAAAATGGAAACACCTGGAATTGGAAAATTGCCCTCATCTACTACTTTTCCTGTTATAGTTTTTGTTTCTTTTTGAGTATATTTTGTTTCTGAATCATCTTGAATTTTTTCCTTTTCTGTAACTGAGATCGTTTTATTTATCTGACGAAACTTTACTCCTGCTTTTCTTGATATATCTACCAATACCACTTCTAATTTTTCGTTCTGATATTCTGCAGAGTACTTTTTTAAATTGTTAGAAATCAAATCATCGTAGGCAAATGTTAATCCTGTTTCTCTTTCAAGTTTTTTGAAAATATCCACTAAAGTGACATCTTCAAAATTTACATTAATCACTATTTTACTAAGGGTTTGACTATTAGTAGGATTAGCAAACAGTAATTGCATAGTCATTACTTGTAAAATAATAATGTACAAGAATTGTTTTGATACAAATTTTAATTGGTTTAAGAATTTTATTTTCATAATTTTATATACTTTTTAAACTTAACATATAAGTGCGATTAGTAAATATTCCGGGTTTGTTGGCGCGATCCGGAATTTTTGTTTAATTAGGTTTAATATTATTTTACATAGGCATTTACGTTTATCAATTATTAAGAATGAATGATTATTTTATTGGTATCGATGATCTTATATTTGATTTTATGTATAAATTTTAAACTCTTTAATACATTGTTTAAAGTCTCATTTTTATAACTACCATGAATTATATTGTAACGTAGATCTTCATCCTCAAAGCTTATTTTAACACCATACCAACGTTCCATTTTGATAGCTGCCTGTTCTAATGTTAGGTGATTGAACTTAAGAACACCATCTCTCCAGGCCAAATAGTCTGTAATATTAACTTCTTGCTTTAATAATTCTCTTTTATCTGATATATAAGTAGCTTGATTACCTCGAGTAAGGACTACCTCTGATCCATTTAAGTTCTCATCTGGTTTTACACTAACTCTTCCAGACTTAACTGTTACAACTGTATTTTCATTTTCAAATGATGATACATTAAAAGATGTACCCAATACTTCCGTTATTACACCATTAGAGTTAATAATAAAAGGTTTGCTCTTGTCTCGTTTAACATCAAAGAATGCTTCACCTTCTAAATAAATTGATCTATCATTTTTTCCAAAATCGCGAGGAATTCTAATTAAAGAAGCACTATTTAAATGTATCTTCGAACCGTCTGGAAGTTCCAATTTCATTTTCTTACCTGGTTCTGCGATTTTCTCTATAAAGGAATCATTTTTTACAATTTGGCTATTGTTTCTAACCTTAGAGTTTAAGATATAATATGACATACCTGAAATTGAAATCAGAATTGTAATTGTTGCAGCTATCTTTAATGGTTTTAAAAACAAGGGTTTCTTTGATTCTATTTTTCTCCTTATTTTTCTTTTCAATAAATCGTTATTAAAATCAGGAGTATCCACTTCCGTTTTTTTTAGATTCTCCCATTCTCTATCCATAAGATTTATTAGTATCTTCTTATTTTTATTATTCATATTAATTGCTTCTGTTGCGCTTAACTATTCTATAAACAAATAGCTACTATTTAATCCACTACTTGATTTTCTTTAAAATTGACTTCTTAACTTTTGTTTAATACAAACCATCTTCAAACAACATTAAATTTTACTTTAAATGATGTTTTTTTTACATTAATAAGTTAGAATCATTAAATATTTTATAGGCTATATAACAATAGAATGGAATAATAACTTATCTCTAACATAGAGCTAATTCCTCTGATTAATGGTCAATATCAATTGCTTAAATAAACTTTACATAAGAATTGATTTAATAGTAGGTGGTATACTAATGAATTAAAGTAGAATTAGAATAGTTTCCTTTAAAAACTTAAGGTTTCCTCTTATAAAAACATTAGCTTTTGATAAATGATTCTCCACTGTATTAGAAGAGATAGATAATTTTTGAGCAATTTCTTTATTAGATAATCCCTCAAAATTACTGAGTTTGTAAATTTGTCTTCGCTTTGTAGGTAGTTGTTCAACTGCATTCTCATACAGGTTTACTGTCTCGTTAAAACTAACTTGGTTAATACCATCATACATTGAATTTTCAACTCTCGATAATTTTTCGATAACTTGCTTTTCTATACCTTTACGTTTGATATAATTCAAAAGCAGGTTTCTTGCAATTACATAAATCTGAGCATCTAATGGTTTTTCTAACGATAACTTTTCGCGATTATCCCAAACCTTAATAAATGTTGATTGTACAATATCTTCTGCAACTTCCTTATTATTAATTATCCTCGTGATAAAAATATAAAGTCTTTTATTTAGACTATCGTATAATTGCTCAAGGGCATTTATATCTCCATTCTTTAACTTTATATTTATTGCAATCATTCAGAAAATATTTAATATGAAATGCTTTATTTGCATTTTAGTCACAAATAAATACATCATCTTTTTAATAGACTAAATTTATTTATGAATAAAACATTATGATTTTTCGAAATCAATAATTAATCGATATACAACTATTTAGATGCAGTAAATTAATACAATACATGTTGAATCATGTTTAATTAAATCTAAACAATCCATAAATTTTCTAACATATTATAAGCAAATTGACATTTAAAACATATTCAATTTGAAAATGTTACTATTTTTATGATTTGAATAAAAGAGCTAATTATTGAATATGGATTACTCGTTATTAGACTTACTAAAACTTATTGGAGCTGTTGGTTTATTCTTATACGGAATGAAACTAATGAGTGAGGCACTTCAGAAAGTTGCTGGATCAAAGATGAGAAGCATTTTTGCGGCAATGACCTCTAACCGTTTTTTAGGAGTGCTAACTGGACTATTAGTTTCTGCTACAATACAGTCATCAAGTGCTACCATACTAATGGTGGTAAGTTTTGTTAATGCTGGATTAGTTTCGTTAGTAGAATCTATTGGAGTAATTATGGGTGCCAATGTTGGAACCACGGTTACAGGATGGCTTATATCTTTGTTTGGTTTTAGATTTAATTTTACCGAATACGCATTGCCTCTAATGGCTGTAGGATTTCCATTAGTTTTTTCTAAAGTAAACAGACATAAATCTTGGGGTGAAGCCATTATTGGTTTTTCTATACTATTTGTGAGTTTAGACTTTATTAAAACTACAGTACCAGATATTAATAGCAATCCTGAATTACTTAGCTTTTTATCTGACTATACTAACTTAGGATTTTTATCAATATTACTTTTTCTTTTTATTGGTAGTTTATTAACTGTACTTGTTCAATCTTCCGGAGCGACAATGGCCATTACATTTGTAATGTGTAACCAGGGTTGGATTCCATATGAAATGGGAGCAGCTATGATACTTGGTGAAAATGTAGGAACTACAATAACTCCTAATATAGCTGCTACTATTGGAAATATATCTGCCAAAAGAACAGCAAGAGTGCATCTGCTCTTTAACTTGTTAGGTGTTGTTTGGATGCTATGCATCTTTTCTCCATATACTTCATTCATTGAAGAAACAATTACAAGTATTAGTGCTGTATCAGTAAAAAATCCTCAAGCACTTATTCCTTTTACTTTAGCATTATTTCATACTTCTTTTAATGTGATTAATCTTTTGTTGTTTATAGGTTTTGTTCCATTAATTCATAGAATTATTATAGAACTTGTTCCGCATAAAGGAGAAGAAGGAGAAGAGTTTAAACTAAAATACATTACTACAGGGATGTTATCTACATCTGAACTTTCTATACTTCAAGCAAAAAAAGAACTTCAATCATATGCCAAACATACTAACAAAATGCTTGGCTTTAACAGGAAATTACTTTTAGAAGAAAATGAAAAGAGATTCAATAAACTATATACTAATATTGAAAAATATGAGTCTATAAGTGATGATGTAGAAGTTGAGATTGCTAATTATCTCGCAAAAGTTTCTCAAGGTAAGCTTAGTGAACAAAGCCGTATTAAAATTAGAGCAATGCTTAAGCTTGTAAGCGACCTGGAAAGCATTGGAGACAGCAGTTATACCCTTGCAAGAATAATTAACAGAATGCATAAAAATCATATTAAGTTTTCTCCTCTTATTATGGAAAAACTTGATTTGATGTTCAATTTAGTTGAAGAATCTCTAACGGTAATGAGACAAAATCTAAACACTGATGAAAGGAAAATTGAATTAGACAGGGCTAATAAAGTTGAACAACAAATTAATCAATATTACGACCAATTAAAATCGGAACATTTAGAAAGTTTAAAAAATAGTGAATACTCTTATGACGAAGGTATAGTATTTACAGATATTTTTCATGAGTGCGAAAAAATAGGTAACTATGCTATAAATGTTTCCGAAGCACTTTATGAAACAAAAAGGTAATTTTTCTTTCTTAGAACATTATTAAACATAATTAAATCAATTAAGATTTAATTTCATTACTCCCCGTATATTCGAGGAGTAATATTAACATTCTAATAATTCAATGTTTTACGAGTTACAGCCATAAAAATATCCATACTTCTTAATTGATATTTTATTGAAAGCAAATCCCTAATTTCAATTATACCAATTTTGTAATTGTACTCTTTACTGGAATATTCTTCGCTTATACTTTTAAATTTAAACTTTGTTAAATCTTCATTGTTTCTATAACGAAGGTATATTTCAATCTCACCCGATTGCTCATATAGAAACTCGTTGTAGTAATTCTTTTTCTTATACTCATATCTATAATCATGCCCTATCGCTGTAATATCAGATAATACTGCAGAACCAGTAGGATGACCTCCTGCTCCCTTCCCAAACATAAACTGTTTGTCGTAAGCTAATCCTTTTATTACAACACCATTAAACTCATCTTCCACATTATAAATATATTTATCTTTCATAACCAACCTTGGCAAAACAAATAAAGAAATTTTATTTTCCTCAAGCTTTTCTACTTGCCCAACTAGTTTTATTTTATATCCTTTTTCTTTTGCATATCTAATATCAAAATTCGAAATATTTGATATCCCATAATGCAATACATCATCAGGATTTACAATAGTTCCAAAACTATGTGCTGTTAAAATCACTAATTTGAAAAGTGAGTCAAATCCATCTACATCAAAACTAGGGTCTGCTTCAGCAAAACCTAATTCTTGGGCTTCTTTTAAAGACTCCTCATAACTTCTGTTGTGATCAAATATCTTAGAAAGAATATAGTTTGAAGAACCATTTAATATTCCTGTAACAGATAAAAGTAAATCATTATCGTAGTATTCTTCCAAACTTCTTATCACCGGAATACTACCACATGCCGAAGCTTCATATAAGAATGATACATTAAACTTCTCTTGCAATTCAATCAGCTCTTGCAGATTTTCTGCTATCATTTTTTTATTTGCAGAAACCACATTTTTACCACTTTTTAGTGCTTTAGTAACTATACTATAAGCCTCATCAGCATCAGAAATAAGTTCAACTATTAAATTTATTTCCTCGTCCTCAATTAACTCATTTGCCGAGTAGCAGAAAATGCTATCAGGTAAATCCCTCTGTTTTTTATTTTTAACACAAATTTTTACAATTTCTGCATCTAAAGCCGGACTTTTTTTTAGTACATCATATAATCCTTGCCCGACAACACCAAATCCAGCTAATCCAATTTTTAGTTTTTTCTTCATATAAAATATTTTGCCTAGATAATATTACTATTGATACCTAAAAAGATATCAATAGCTACATACAATATTAAGAGTTTTTAAATCCTTCTTCTAAATCATTGATTATATCATCAATATGTTCAATCCCAACAGACAACCTAAGTAAACCTGGTTCTACTCCTGATGCTTTTTGCTCCCCTAACGACAATTGTTCATGAGTTGTAGTACTAGGATGTATAATTAGAGTTTTTGCATCACCTACATTTGCTAAATGGCTAACTAATTTTAACGAATTTATAAATCCGTCAGCTCTTTTATCTCCACCTTTAATTTTAAAGGTTAATACTCCTCCAAATCCACGTTTTAAGTATTTATTTGCTAACTTATTATAAGGAGAACTCTCTAATCCAGGATAATTTACATACTCAACTTCTGGATGCGACTCCAGCCATTTTGCTACTTTTAAAGCATTTTCAACAGTTCTTTCAATTCTTAAAGATAACGTTTCTAAACCTTGTAATAATAAAAACGAATTAAATGGGCTTAGTGCAGGACCAAAATCGCGCAATCCCTCAACACGACATCTTATTGCAAATGCAATGTTTCCAAATGGACTCCCTTCGCCAAAAACTTCCCAAAATTTTAATCCATGATAGCCTTCACTTGGTTCTGTTAATGATGGAAATTTACCATTACCCCAATTAAAATTTCCTCCATCAACAATTACACCTCCAATTGATGTACCATGACCTCCTATCCATTTAGTAGCAGATTCCACTACAATATTTGCTCCATGTTCCAAAGGTCTGAACAGGTAACCTCCTGCTCCAAAAGTGTTATCTACTACCAATGGAATCTCATTTTTTTTCGCTACTTCTGCTATTCTTTCAAAATCTGGAATATTAAAACGTGGATTTCCAATAGTTTCTATATATATAGCTTTTGTCTTTTCATCTATATGAGATTCGAAATCGTTAGGATTATCACCTTCAACAAACCTTACTTCAATTCCTAAACGTTTAAATTGAACTTTAAATTGATTATATGTTCCTCCATATAAATAAGACGTAGAAACAAAATTATCTCCTGCTTCCAATATATTATTGAGCGCGATAAACTGAGCTGCCTGACCCGATGAAACTGCTAAAGCCGCAACTCCACCTTCCAATGCCGCAATTCTCTTTTCAAATACATCAGTTGTAGGATTCATAATCCTAGTATAAATATTACCAAACTCCTTTAATCCAAAAAGATTTGCTGCATGTTCAGAATCATTAAATAAATAAGAAGACGTTTGGTAAATAGGTACAGCTCTTGAATTTGTATCAGAATCTACCTGATGACCAGCATGTAATTGAAGAGTTTCGAATTTTAATTCAGCCATGATATATAATTTTAGTGAAAATAAACTATTTAAACTTTATCTATTCAATGCTTGACGCATCATATTTTAAAGTTTATTAATTTATTATTAAATACAATGCGTTGCGACATTATAATGTCATCATCATACAACACATCATATCTATTCCATAAAAACATTGGCTTTTGAAAATTATAGATACACAATTTTCAACTTCTGAAGACGTTGATATAATATTTGGTATTATCATTGTAATAAACACTAAATACAAATAAAGATATTTATTAGTATAAATAAAAGAGTTTTATATCTTTTTTAAAAAATAAATATTTTTTAACTTTTTTTACATTTTTACGCAACCTTTTACAATATTTATAGTCTAAGCTCTAGAAACCATAAAATGTTACCGTTATGAAAAACCTTCTTTATTCTAACTTTGCAAAAATTAAACGTATTGATATACCTGTACGATTTCTTTTACTACAAATTATGGTATTGATAACTTTTATTTGTTTGCTAGCTATTTAAATAAAGAAATAAAAGCATCCAGTTTAGGATGCTTTTTTATTTTCCGAAAAGTCCTTTTGCCCTCCCTTGTTTATTTCCAAAATGATAAGTTAAATCAACCAAAGGTATTATTGAAGATCCTGTACCTTCACCAAATGACACCCAATATCCACCTGATAAAGTAAATCTTGGCGTAATTTGAAATCGTACAAAAGAATTTTGCTCAATTGAATTTCCAATATCCTTACCACTATATAAACCTCTAACAGCTACAGTCGCATAAAGATTTTGCATAATATAAAAGTCGCCTTGTAACCTTAACGATAAAAAACCATCATTCCCTAGAATAACTCCACTTCGTTGTTTTAATATTTTTCTTTGCATTAAATCAACATCAGTTTCTTCAACTTGAAATCCATAATCATAACCAACTGCACCAGTTATTATAATATATGGTTGTTTCACACTTCCACATTTAATGCTTTTTAAAAAAGGCCTGCTAAATATAAACTCATTTTTAAGTGCTATTGTAACAGGAAGCTTTGCCTGAGATGGAAATATACTTGAATAATCCATTTCTTGAGCTAAAAATAACATTGGACTATATGAGTAAACCTGATGTCTGGTAGCAAAGTATACCTTTCCTTCGGTCCATTTCTTTTTTAAATAAAAACTTGGTATAACAGGTAAACCTAAAAATGAAGTTCCAAATTCCACTCCTTTCCTTCTTGAAAACCTGGATGGTGTTATTATACTAATATCTCCTGAATATAATGGTACAGTATTGGCTGTTTCGTAGCTCCAAATATAGTCAATTCTTGCTTGTGACGATTTTTGGCCCATTGGTTGGAGCTCATTAAATTTATTATATTGACTTTTTTTATTGGCTTCTTCTTGTCTTTTTCTTATCTCCCTTTTACTTGTTCGTTTGTTTCTTCTTTGGGCATTAGATAAATTGCTAACAATAACAAACATTAACACCAAGAAAAAAAACCTTTTCAAAAAAATATCCAACATATATAAAACTATTCTGTTACTATTTAACTACTAAATCGTCTAGCAATTGTTATAATCTTGATAACGTAATAATAAGCAATATATTTTAACAAAAAACTAACCTATAGCGTTACAGAAATCTTAAGAAATGTAACACATTTTAAGGAAACTTTAGAAACTTTTAACGCCTCTATAGTTTCCTGACGAAATATCCTTTATTATATTTGCTTCCATGAAGGATTTGAACGAATATATTGAAAAGATTACTCCACTCTTCTTGCAATTTGGTATAAAAAGTGTGAGCATGGACGATATCGCTAAGAAATTAGGTATTTCTAAAAAAACACTCTATCAACTTTTTAAGGATAAAACGGATATAGTAATTAAAACCATTGACAATATTAAGATTCAAATGCAAAAAATTGTAGACGAGTTTAATAACTCTAAATTAAATGCAATTGAAAAAGAAGTACAACAACGTAAAAAACATTTAAAAACTTATTTAAAAATCAAGCCTACTTATGTGTATGATTTAAAAAAGTTTTATCCAAATATTTTTAAAGACTTTCTGAAATTTAAAACAGATATTATCAAAGAAACTACATATCAGTTTATTAAAGAAGGACAAGATCAAGGTCTTTTTCGCGAAGATATTAATCCAGAGTTCATGACTAAACTGTCCGTTACTTTAACATTTGCTGTATTCCATCCTGAAATAGATATTTTTTCGGAAAGTGATTTAGTTTCTAAAGAATTTTCAGATCAGTTTTTTATATACCATATGAATGGAATTTGTTCTGACAAAGGCAGAAAATTATTTAATCAATTAATGAAAGACGAATTACTATAATCAACCACTAAATCAACAATATATGATTACTAAAACTAAAAACCTACTCATCATATTGATGATGTGTATTGCATTTAAAGGTTATGCTCAATCTGATACATTAGAGGTCTCTCTAAGTCAAGCAATGGCTTACGCTACAGAATTTGGTTACCAAAGTATTAATGCCCAACATGATATTGAAATTGCTAAAAAAAGGGTACGTGAAACCTTAGCTATTGGATTACCACAGATAAGTGGTAGTGCAGATTTTAATAAATACATAAAAGTTCCGAAAATGGTTGTCGAGGCAAGCGTATTTGACCCTAATGCACCTGAAGGTGAATTAGTTGATGTAGAGTTTGCCCAACCATATAACATAAGTTCTGAATTAAACCTTTCTCAACTAATTTTTGATGGTTCTTATTTTGTTGGATTACAAGCCAGCCGGGTTTATGTTCGTTTATCTGAGAACGCTAAAGAAAAAACAGCAATTGAGATCAAACAAGCTGTTTCTGAAGCTTATTTTCTTGCTCTAGTAGCTAAGCAAAATATTACAGATTTTAAAACCACATTAGAAGTTAATGAGAATACATTGAAGCAAACACAAGCTTATTTTGAAAATGGTTTTAGAGAAGATATTGATGTTGATCAAGTAAAATTAATGGTTAATGAGTCAAAAAGATTATTCTCCGATGCTCAAAACCAGCTTGAAATTGCAAAGACTGTTTTAAAATTTACTATGGGCTATGATATTGACAAACCATTAAAATTGACAGAGAATATTGAAAATCTCTTAAGTATTATTCCAATAAATACAAATGGCAAAAGTAACATTGAATCTCATATTGATTATAAATCTTTAATAACTCAAATTGATATTCAAGCTTTAGACATCAAAAATCAAAAAGCTATTGCAATGCCTAAACTAAATGCATTTTTAAATTATAACTATTCCATGACTGGTCAAGAATTAAGTAATCTTTTTGACTACGATGCTACTTTATTTGGATTAAGCTTAAGTGTTCCTATTTTTTCTTCCGGACAACGTTCCTCTCAATTAAAGCAGAAGAAACTGGAACTAATAAAGTTAAATACTGATAAACAAATGCTCGAACAAAGTCTTAAAAGAGACTTATTCATTACCAAATCAAATCTAGAAAACGCAAAAAAGCAATTTGACAATGCAACTCTTTCAAAAGAAATATCAAAGCGAATTTATGATAAATCATTAATAAAATTTAAAAATGGTATAATGAGCAGTTTAGAGCTTTCTCAAAATGAAAATAATTTAACCGAGGCAATCCTTAATTTAAATAATGCTTCAACAAACTATTTTAATATGTACTTACAGTATCAAAAAGCCTCATCTCAACTTTAAACATTTATCCCTATTACATCATATTAAATTCCACAACAATGAAAAAGAATATATTTTACTTCATAACATTTCTATTATTAGCAGGTTGTTCTGCACCATCCTCGCAACGTGAAGAATTAAAAGCTAAGCTGAATGAAAATAAGAAGACTATCCGAGATCTTAAAAAAGAAAATTTAAAAATTGAAGAACAACTTGAAAAATTAAGCGATGATAAGGAATTACATAAAATTCCCGTAAGGATAGAAACTTTGCAACCACGACAGTTTAATCATTATATCCTTTCTAGTGGTATTCTAGAAGCGGAAGATATCGCTTATATGAGGCCTGAAGTACCTGCTCAAATAAAAACCATACATGTGAAGGAAGGGCAGCGAGTTAAAAAGGGAGATTTACTTGTTTCTTTAAACTCAAACGTAATTTCAAACTCTATTAACGAAATAAAAAGCAATCTTGAACTTGCTACTAATGTATACAATAAACAAAAAAACTTATGGGATCAAAAAATTGGTTCTGAAGTAGAATACCTGCAAGCCAAAACTCAGAAAGAAAGCTTAGAAAGCTCTCTTGCAGCTCAACAAGCTCAGCTTGATTTGTATTACGTTAGAGCACCATTTTCAGGTATTATTGACGACCTTATTGCAAAAGAGGGAGAACTTTCTTCCCCTAGTTCAATTTTACTTCAGTTAGTAAACTTATCTAAAATGAAAATTAATGCTGATGTTTCTGAAATTTATTTACCAAGCATTCAAGCTAGAGATACTGTTAAAGTAAACTTCCCAACATATCCTGATTTACAAATATACTGTCCGATTAAACGCACTGGAAACGTTATTCATCCAGACAACCGCACATTTAATGTGCAAATTACTCTTAATAACAAGGACGAAAAGCTAAAACCCAATATGGTAGCAACACTTGAAATTAATGACTACAGCATTGAAAATGCACTTATTGTACCATCTACAATAATTAAAAACGATATCACTGGTAAGTTTTTATTTATTGTTAATAAGGAAGGTAATGCTCAAAAAGTATATGTAGAGACAGGTCGCTCTTATATGGATAAAACGGTAATAACATCAGGGCTAAGTAATGGAAACAAAGTCATAGTTGAAGGATTTAACACAGTTTCAAACAATGCTCCTGTTGAGATAAGATAATTTCTCTAACCATTAATTACTGACTAAAATGGAAGAATATCAAAATATAAAAGAGGAAAGCGCAAAAGATAAAATAGTTAGGGAGTTTAAACTAACTACGCTGGCCTTAAAAAATAAAACTACTATTTTACTTCTAACTTTTTCGTTAGCTGTATTTGGGTTGATTTCGTATAATACGCTCCCAAAGGAATTATTTCCTGAAGTACAATTACCTTGGATTATGGTTATGACGCCATATCCAGGTAACTCACCTTTGGATATAGAAAATCTTGTTACACGACCTATTGAAAAGGAACTTGAAACCATTAATGGAATTAAGGATATCAAATCTACTTCATCACAGGGTTTATCTTATATACTTATTGTTTTCAATAGCGAAGTTGAAACAAAGGTAGCTCTGCAAGATTGTAAAGATGCAGTAGATGAATCAATGAGCGAATTGCCTAGCGATCTACCTTCCGACCCATTGGTTCAAGATATTGATGCTTCTGAATTTCCTATTGTAAACATAAATCTTTCGGGAGATTATAGTATTGACGAACTTAAAAAATACGGAGAAATATTAGAAGACAGAATAGAATCTATCTCTGAAATATCCAAAGTTGATATACAAGGAGTTAACGAAAAGGAAATACAGATTAATGCAGATCCTCTTCAGATGGCAGCTCATAAAATAGGTTATAGTGATATTGCCAACGCTATTGCATCTGAAAATATGAGCATCTCAAGTGGCGAAATTAAGTTGGGAAATTCTAGACGTTCTATCCGTGCACTTGGTGAATTTACTACAGTAAAAGAGATGGAAGATATCATCGTTAAATCAGAAGAAGGAAAAACTGTTTATTTACGAGATATAGCCGAAGTAATTGACGGTTATGAAGAACCATCAAGTATTACAAGACTTGGACAGGAACCTGTGATTTCATTACAAGTTGTTAAAAAAGGAGGAGAAAACCTGCTTAATGCAACAGCTCAAATAGAAGAAATACTTGAAGATGTAAGAAAAGAGCGCATTTTTCCTGAATCCCTTAAGATTACAATAACTGGAGATCAATCTGATGACGTAAAAGCGCAATTAAGCAGCTTAGAAAACAGTATGATTATGAGTGTACTTTTCGTAGTATTGGTACTATTCTTCTTTTTGGGTACAAGAAATGCGCTTTTCGTTGGTTTAGCAATACCAATGTCTATGTTCTTGTCATTTGTAATACTTCAAATGATTGGTTATACCATAAACATGATGGTGCTTTTTGGGTTGATACTTGCTCTTGGCATGTTAGTAGATAATGCTATTGTTGTTGTTGAAAATATATATCGTTTTGTAGATAGAGGATATAAACCTATTGAAGCTGCCAGACAAGCTGTTGGTGAAATTGCAATAGCTATTATTGCTTCAACTGCTACAACTTTAGCTGCATTCTTACCTCTTGCATTTTGGAATTCATTAATGGGTGAGTTCATGAGGTACTTGCCAATTACACTTATCATTGTTCTTTCATCATCACTATTTGTTGCTTTGGTAATTATACCTGTATTTTCATCTATGCTTATCAAACAAACGGAAGAAGATAAACTTCCACAAAAACAAATGGCATATAGAATTATTGGTATTCTTTTAGTATTAGGAACATTATTTTTTGCAGCAGGAGTAAATGCTTTAGGTAGTTTATTATTTATTGCAGCATTTATTTCGTTTATGAACTTACTATTTTTTGCAAAGGTTGGTATTTGGTTTAAAACCACGTTTCTGGATTATTTAGAGAAAATATATACTAATTTTCTTACAGGTACTTTACAAGGTTATCGTCCTCACAAGCTTTTAGGTGCTACATTTGGTTTATTGATAATAACTATGATTTTTTATGGAGTACGTTCACCAAATACAATCTTCTTTCCTTCGGGTGAACCAAATTACATTAATGTATTTGTTGAACTACCCGCAGGAACACATATTACTGCGACCGACAAATTTGCAAAGAAACTTGAAAATGATGTAATTAGGTTACTTGATCCTTATAAGCAAATTGTTCAATCTGTTTTAACTAACGTTGGAGATGGTGCTGTATTAGAAAACGATTTAGATTTTTCAACACGTGACAACAAATGTTTAGTTACAGTTTCTTTTATTGACCATGAGGAAAGAAAAGGAGTTAGTACTGCAGAAATTTTAAAATTATTTAACGACAGTATTAACTACAACTATCCTGGTGCCATTTTCACTATTGATCGTAATCAGGACGGTCCACCTACAGGTAAACCTATAAACCTTGAAATATCTGGATATGACTTTGAAAAGTTAATTTATTTAGCTGATACTATTCAGCAATTAATTGAAAAGGAAAGAATTGAAGGAATTGAAGGTTTAAAAATGGATTTAAACGTTAATAAACCTGAGATGATTGTTACTATTGATAGGGAAAGAGTAAGAAGATTTGGAATGTCAACTACGCAAGTATCAGATGCTTTAAGAACAGCTCTTTTTGGTTATGAAATTTCTGACTTTAAAATTGGAGAAGATAAGTATCCTATTCAATTAAGGCTTAAAAAAGAATACAGAAATAGCGTTGCTGCATTGATGAACCAAAAAATGATATTCCGTGATAATATGGGTAAATTGCTCGAGATACCTATATCTGCTGTTGCAGATTATACATATACTACCACTTATGATGCTGTAAAAAGGATTGATCTGGATAGGGTTGTAACACTTTATTCTAACGTTTTGGAGGGATATAATGCGAATAATGTTAATGCCCAAATAAAGGCATTAATGAAAAACTTTGATATGCCTAGTGGTTATAAATATAAGTTTACTGGCGAGCAAGAAGAACAAGCTGAATCGATGGAGTTTTTATCATTTGCACTAATATTAGCAATTGTATTAATACTAATTATCCTTGTATCACAGTTCAATTCCATTGTAAAACCATTTATTATCATAGCCAGTGTATTATTTAGTACCATTGGTGTTTTTGGAGGATTAGCTACCTTTAAAATGGATTTTGTAGTAATTATGACCGGGATTGGAATAGTATCTCTTGCAGGAGTAGTTGTAAATAATGCAATTGTACTAATTGATTATATTGAGCTCTTAAAATCCAGAAAACGTAAAGAGCTAGGGCTTTCCGATGATGTTTTTCTGCCAGTTGAAGCAGCAACTGAGTGTATCGTAGCTGCCGGTAAAACTAGGCTACGTCCTGTTCTTTTAACTGCGATCACTACTATTCTAGGATTATTCCCAATGGCAATTGGTATTAATATAGACTTTATGGGGCTATTAAATGATTTTAATCCTCGAATTAGTTTTGGCGGAGATATGGCATCAATGTGGTCACCAATGTCATGGACAGTTATTTTCGGATTAACTTTTGCTACCTTCCTTACTTTAGTTATTGTGCCAATTATGTACAGACTTTCAATTCTTGCAAAAAAGAGCATGCTTAAAATAACACATAAGGATAAGAATAGAATTATTTATAATTCTAATAAATAAAAGTAAATGGGTTGCCAATTAATATTGGCAACCTAATTTATTTTAATACCTATCTATGCTAGATTAACAAGAGCTTTTCACTTAGTATACACCTTATTTTCTTGCTCTGCAACTCTTATAAATGTTGTTCTTTTTGACAGTTCTTTCAACTTTTGAGCTCCAACATAAGTACAAGTACTACGTACACCTCCTAAAATATCTTGCAAAGTATCATTAACAGCACCCTTATAAGTTACTTGAACGGTTTTTCCTTCACTAGCTCTATAATCAGCAACTCCTCCAACATGCTTGTCCATTGCTGTTGCTGAACTCATTCCATAAAATTGTTTATACTTTTTACCTTCTTTTTCTATAATTTTACCACCACTCTCGTCATGACCAGCTAACATACCGCCAAGCATAACAAAATCGGCACCAGCTCCAAAGGCTTTGGCCACGTCACCAGGTATTGTACAACCACCATCACTAATGATTAAACCTCCTAAACCATGAGCTGCATCTGCACATTCAATAATTGCAGATAATTGTGGGTATCCAACACCAGTTTTTACCCTTGTTGTGCATACTGAACCAGGACCTATACCAACTTTAATTATATCAGCTCCTGCCAAAATAAGCTCTTCCACCATTTCTCCAGTAACTACATTACCTGCAATAATCACTTTATCCAAAAATTTTTCTCTTATTTTCTTAACAAAAGCAACAAAATGCTCAGAATATCCATTAGCTACATCAATACATATAAACTTTAACTGTTCGTTATTTGCTAATATCGCATTTAGTTTATCATAATCATCCTGACTAGTTCCAGTGCTTATTGCTATATAATTCTCGATTCCTTCATGCGATTCCCTCATAAATGTATTCCAATCCTCAATTGTATAATGCTTATGAATAGCAGAAAAAAGTTTTTTATCATATAAAGCTTTAGCCATTTCAAAAGTTCCTACAGTATCCATATTAGCAGCCATAATAGGAACTCCAGTCCATTCTTTGTTACTATGTTTAAACTTAAAAGTACGCTCTAAAGTAACCTGCGACCTACTTTTTAATGTTGAACGCTTTGGACGGAACATTACATCCTTAAATCCTAACTTAATATCATATTCTATTCTCATGTTAAACTTTATTTAAACAAAAAAAGGTTGGTATAAATTTACCAACCTTTTTTATTAAATTTTGTATTTAATTTCTCTATTTAGAAAGAGCTTCTGCTCCACCAACAATTTCAAGGATTTCATTTGTAATCGCAGATTGACGAGCCTTATTATAACTCATCTTTAACTCTCCTAGTAATTCAGTTGCATTATCTGTAGCTTTATGCATTGATGTCATTCTAGCTCCATGCTCTGCAGCAACTGAATCTAATATTGTCTTAAAGAAAATAGTTTTAAGCGATTTAGGAATTAGCTCCTTTATAATTTTATTTTGATCTGGTTCATAAATATATTGAGAAGCATGGTTTCCATCTAGTTTTGGAAGTTTAAGTGGTAAAAACTGCTCAACACTTACTTTTTGAACTGCTGCATTTATAAATTCATTATATGCTAATATAACTCTATCATACTTCTTTGATAAAAAATCATTAATAACTTCCTCAGATATTTCTTCAACAGCTTTATAAGTTACTTTATTATAAATTTCATTTTTATCATTATAACAATCAATTCCGGCAGTTTTTAAAAGTTTTTGACCTTGTTTCCCAATTGCAAGAACATCAATAAAACCATTCTTTAAATGAGAAGCATATTTTTCTCTAATTAATTGATTAACTTCTTTAACTACATTTGAATTAAAAGCACCACATAATCCTCTGTTACTTGTAACCATAATCACTAAAACGTGATCTGTTTCCCTTTCCTCAGCCAAATCAATAGAGATATTTTCATCCATTGCATTAATTAATTCAAAAATAATTTCGTTTAGCTTATCAGCAAACGGCCTAATTTGAACAATATCATCCTGTGCTTTCTTCAGCTTGGCTGCAGAAACCATTTTCATGGCACTAGTTACTTGTCTGGTAGTTTTTACCGAATCAATTCTTGTACGTATATCCTTTAAACTGGGCATTGGCTATACTATTGCTATTCTTCAACTGATTTTAATCTTCTGGATACATCTGCAGCTACTTCCTTTAATATATCCGTTTCCTTATCCGAAATTTTTCCGCTACCTAATACTTCAATAACGTTCTTATGTCTCATTTCTAAATCTTCAATAAAGCTTCGTTCAAATTCCTTTACTTTATCCGATTCAATATTAGAAAGTAAGCCTTGAGTTCCACAATAAATAAGAGCAACTTGGTGTGCTACATCTACAGGTGAATATTGTGGTTGTTTTAATAACTCCACATTCTTACGTCCTTTATCTAGCACTGCTTTTGTTGCAGGATCTAAATCTGATCCAAATTTAGAAAATGCTTCTAGTTCACGATATTGAGCTTGATCCAACTTCAATGTACCAGAAACTTTTTTCATCGATTTTATTTGAGCACTACCTCCAACACGAGATACAGATATACCTACGTTAATTGCCGGACGAATACCTGCATTAAATAAATTACTTTCCAGGAAAATCTGTCCATCCGTAATAGAAATTACATTTGTTGGGATATATGCAGAAACATCTCCTGCCTGCGTTTCAATAATTGGAAGTGCAGTTAAAGAACCTCCCCCTTTTACTTTACCTTTGATTGATTCTGGTAAGTCATTCATTTGAGCAGCTATCTCATCAGATTCTATTACTTTAGCAGCTCTTTCTAACAAACGAGAGTGAAGGTAAAAAACATCTCCTGGATAAGCTTCTCTACCTGGAGGACGTCGAAGCAATAAAGAAACCTCTCTATAAGAAACTGCTTGCTTAGATAAATCGTCATAAATTATGAGAGCTGATCTTCCTGTATCTCTAAAATACTCGCCAAGTGCAGTACCTGTAAAAGGAGCATAAAATTGCATCGCAGCAGGATCAGAGGCAGTAGCTGATACTACTGTTGTATACTCCATTGCTCCATGCTTATCTAATGTATTAACAATTTGAGCTACAGTAGACCCTTTTTGTCCAACAGCAACATAAACACAATAAACAGGATTACCTTGTTCAAAGTTCTTTTTTTGGTTTATGATTGTATCAATTGCAATAGCTGTTTTCCCTGTTTGACGGTCTCCAATAATCAACTCGCGTTGACCACGACCGATCGGAATCATCGAGTCAATTGCTTTTATTCCTGTTTGCAATGGTTCTTTTACTGGTTGACGATATATTACACCAGGAGCTTTTCTTTCTAATGGGAATTCATATAACTCTCCTTCTATATTTCCTTTCCCATCTATCGGATTACCATTAGTGTCAATTACCCTTCCCAGCATTCCTTCTCCAACTTTTACAGAGGCAATTGTACCTGTTCTTTTTACAATATCGCCTTCTTTTATTTTCTGCGATGATCCTAATAGTACAACTCCAACATTATCTTGTTCAAGATTAAGAACAACGCCCTTGCAAGATTCAAACTCAACAAGTTCGTTTGCTTTTACATTATTAAGCCCATATACACGCGCAATACCATCACCCACTTGAAGAACAGTTCCAACCTCTTCTAAGTTAGTATCTGTAGTAAAACCTTGTATCTGCTTTTTTAGTAATTCTGAGATTTCAGCAGGTCGAATATTTTCCATTAGTACAGTTTTAACTGGTAGTAATTTAACTCAACAGTTTATTTTTTAATTCCTTAAGTTTATTTGAAACAGAAGCATCCATCATTTTGCCATCTACCATTAAAATAAATCCACCAATAAGGTGATCTTTAACTCTAACTTTTAATTCAATTTTTGCACCTAACTCGTTCCTTAAAACATCTTTAATTTTTGAAAGATAATCATCATCTAAGTCAAAAGCTGTAAAAAGCGTAACTGATTTGATTTTTTTTTCTTCTTTATAAAGGTCTACAAAATTTCTTGCTATAGCACCCAAAAGAGTTTCTCTTCTGTTATCAACCATTATACTTAGAAAATTAACAGTAAGTTGATTAACATGTTTCTCAAAAACAGCTTTTAAAGCTTTTTTCTTTTTACCCGGTGTAATAACCGAATTTGATAATAATTCGTTGAACTCCTCTGTATTATTACAATAATCCCAAAGCATGTTCATGTCATTATAAACATTATCAACTTCCCCTTTTTCTTTACTTAAAAGGAATAAAGCTTTTGCATATCTTACGGAAATTAAACTGTTGTTCATTTGTTCGCAATTCTAAAATTTAAGGTCAAGATGTAATGTATTATATTACATAAAATTTCAAATTAGTATTAATACATTTCTGTTTTCCTTACTCCGTAATTAATTAAAATTTACATTATCTAAGTACTTATCAATTATTGCTTTTTGCTTACTATTATCTTTTAACTCAGCTTCAATTAAAAGACCCGCAATATTAATTGATAGTTCTGCAACCTGCTTTTTTAATTCCTTTATAGCAGCACTTTTTTCTGCTTCTATTTGTCTACGTGCTGAATCTATTATTTTATCAGCTTCCTGATGAGCACCAGATCTAGCTTCTGCCAAAATCTTATCTTTAAGTTCACGAGTCTCCTTTAACAATTGATCTCGCTCATTTTTAGCAGCATCCATCATTTCTTGTTTTGCTTTAACTAAATCTTCAACTTCTGCTTTTGCTTTTTCAGCAGCATTTAAAGATTGCTCTATAGTCTCATTTCTAAGATCGAGCGCACGCAATATTGGTTTCCATGCATACCTTTTTAGTATAATAGCCAATATAACGAAAGAAACTGTTGTCCAAAAGACTAAGCCGGGATCGGGTGTTAATAAAAAATCCATACGCCTCTTTTTTAATTCAACCTTTTTGTCGGTAAAAAATTATCCTTTTAGCAATGCAACTACAATTGCAAATAACGTGGCACCCTCAATAAGAGCTGCCGCAATAATCATTGCAGTTTGAATTTTAGAGCTAATTTCTGGTTGACGAGCCATAGCTTCCATAGCACCATTTGCTAACTTACCTATACCTAAAGCTGCTCCTAAAACAATAATACCTAATCCTAATGCAGTAAGAGAAAGTTCCATAATTCTTTATTTATTTATGATATTAAAATTATTAAATTTTATAGATTGATTAATGTTCTTCTTCAGTAACAGCCATTCCAATAAACAAAGCTGATAACAAAGTAAAAATATATGCTTGTAAAACAGCTACCAACAATTCCAGTACAAACATTACCATTGTAAGTAAAATGGATACTGGAGATATATATATTGTTTTTAGAATGAATATTAAAGATACTAAACTTAATATAATAATATGTCCTGCTGTAATATTTGCCAATAAACGAATCATTAAAGCAAAAGGTTTTGTAAATAAACCTACTATTTCAACTGGAACAAGCAATACTTTTACAAAAAATGGCACTCCAGGAGCTGTTAATGTATGTTTCCAGTAACTTTTACTTCCATTAATATTTGTTATAAAAAACGTTATTAACGCAAGTACCATAGTTACAGATATATTACCTGTAAAATTGCTACCTCCAGGAAAAAATGGTACTAAACCTATTAGGTTATTAATCCATATAAAGAAAAACACTGTTAATAAATATGGTGCATATTTAGCTCCTTTTTCTTTTCCAATTTGGTCATCAATAATATCCTGTTTTACAAAAACAATTAAAGGTTCAAACAACGATTGTATGCCTTTCGGTCTTTTTAGCTCTCCTTTATATGCTCTTGCTACAGAAATAAATATCCAAATTAGTAATGCAATAGATAACCACATGGACCAAACATTTCTTTTTAATGAAAAATCTAAAGGTGTTTCATTTGTGATATGTCCATGTTCATCTTTAGTTACATTTCCATCCCTATCCGTATTATAAATCTTACCATGGTGATATAGGAAGTAACTTCCTTTACTTTCCGCAATATGCGTATCGTGATCAAATTTAGAATACAAAAAAAAGTGTAGTTTACCTTGATTATATAATATAATAGGTAATGGTATTTCTATATGGATTTTATGTTCACCTTCCCCCCAAGAAACAACGTGCCATACATGTGCGTCAGCAATATGATGTAATATTAACTCTGTAGGATCAAATCCTTCTTCAGTTTCTTCGGAAGAGTGTGCGTGATCATCAGACGCATATACACCCGAAAATGAAATACTTACTATTAATAAAAGTAAATAAAAATACTTCCTCATTACCATTTCAATCAATCAGATAATAAATTTACTCGTTTTTAACGATACTTATTACTGAAAAGTTAAGATAAATCAAGTAATTTATCATGAATATTATAACTACTTTTTCTTTATTTATCGCATCACCAAATATAATTGGTAAAAGATAAGCAAGAGCAAACATCAACTTTATTCCAATACTTGCTAACAAAACACTTGTTTTATGTAGAATAAATTTTCTGCAAAAATATTTTATTAGTAAAGCTGATAGCGCGAACAAAAGTAATAAAAACACTTGCATTTCAACAACTATACTTTGCAATTCCTTATAAAACAAATAGGCTAATAAGTAATTTATTGATGCTAAAATTAAAGAAAGCAGTAAGTTGTATTTTAAAAGCTGTAACAAGTTTTGCTATAAATTATTTTTTTACCTGCTGAGCATTTGGTTCTCCTATTTTTGATCCGCCACCTCCCATTTGGCACTTTCCTGTAAACACAGCCCCAGGTTCAATCGTAAGCTTTGCTGTTTCAATATCTCCAAATAATTTAGATGTAGCTTTTAATGAAAGTAATTCTTTCACTAAAACCCTGCCTTCTAAAACTCCTTCAATTTCGGAATTAGTACAGTTAACCTCTCCTTTAATTCTTCCCTTCGGACCAATTACAACTTTTCCTTTCGATACAATGTTTCCTTCAATTTCTCCATCAACACGAATACTTTCTGATGTCTCAATATTACCTGTAATTCTTGTCCCGGAACCAATTTGGTTGTGTATAGCACTTGCTTCAAACGATTTAGCCATATGAAATTAATTTTTCTTTAAAAATACTATTATAAAACTTGCCCAAAGAAAAGAAAAAATGTTTTGTTTCTTAACATTCTTTTGAAAACAATATAATTTTGAGCCTATTTTAAACCATACTTAAATATACGCTTTCTAATTTAATAATTCTTCAATTTTTTTTAATTGGATTTCTTTATTTACCTGTCGTAGTTTTTTAGCCGTATCGGTATAATAAACATGCTTTGTTAAAAAAGCATATTGCTTTTTATTCCATTCTTTTTGAGATATTTTACCATTATAATTACACAACTCTTCCCATAGCTTTTCTGATAATGGAATAAAATCAGCCCTTCCTAAATAATCTAAGTCAGCATCTTTAATAATTTTCTCCATTAACATTGTTGGTACTGCATTACTTTCGGTAACCATTATCAATTGACAAATAGCTTCAATTTCGTTTTTATTATAATAATAGTGAGGTAAAATCTCTTTAGCAATCCTTACACTTTGCTGTTCGTGCCTCTGAGGATTAACCATATAACCTGTATCATGAAAAAGAGCAGCTGTTTTTATCAACAACAACTCTTTACTGCTTAATCCTTCTGCTCTTCCTATTACCTCTACTTGCGTACAAACATCCAAAGTATGTTTTATATTATGATATTTAAGCGAAGACGGTAACTCATTCCGCATTTGACCTAACACAGCATCTTCTAAATCATTGTACCTAATCCATTGAAGTTTTGTAAAAAAATCATCGTTAGGACAAGTTCCCTTACCGTCAATAGATAAATGTGGTACAATACCTTTTACAAAATACATATCTGTTTCACCTTTATATTTGATAGGCATTTTTCCTCTGTACTCACATTCAAAAAAGTCCTTAACTAACTGAAATGTTACACCTGAAACATTTATTTTCCCAGCAACACCGGAAGATTCCATTCTGCTTGCAATGTTAACAGTATCCCCCAAATATCAAATGATAATTTTTTTCTGCCAATTACTCCAGAAATAACTGATCCAGTATGTATACCTATTCTTAATTCCCAGAAATCTTTACCAATCTTTTGTGCATTCATACCAGTTTCCTGCATAAATTGCTGCATTTCAATAGCAGCTAAAACAACTTCTATTGGATTTGTTCTATTTTTCTCAGGTAAACCACCGGCACACATGTATGCATCCCCAATTGTTTTTATTTTTTCTATTTTATACTTTTCAGCGACTTCATCAAAATGCACAAAAAACCTATCTAATTCATCTATTAGTGTTTCTGGATTCATATGCTCAACAATCTTTGTAAAACCCTGTATATCTGCAAACAAAACTGTTGCTTTTTCATATTTAACAGAAGCACGATGAGAGAGTTTTCTATTATCGATTGAATCGTCGGATGATTTATTTAGATATTTTTTTAATAAGGGAGCTATAGAGTCTTTTTTTAATGAATTTACTCTTTTGTTTAAACTTTGAACTAAGCTAAGTTTTAAAACAATAAACGTACATATAATTACTCCTAACAATATTAAAGTTGAAATTAAGTATCTATTATTAGAAGCTTTTACACTCACGTGAATAATTTGTGTAACACCTGGAGATTTTATAGTAAATTTATAGTTTCCAATATTTAATTTACTATATGTAACACAATTTTTATATGTCCAGTTATTATTCTTCTCTTCAAAGCCTTCTAAGTAAAAATTATGTAATTCTGCAGAATCTTTATTATTTGGTACTAAGTTAAATTCAATAAAATCAAATTTATTTTCGATTAAAACTATTGTATCTCCAGAATTCAGGTTTGAAATTGTATCACCTGCTACAACTAAAAAGCTTATTAAGTCATGCTTGCAATCATTATTTCTATCAATATCAACTGCATAACATGTTAAATTTATAACTAGACATAAAACAAATAATCCCAACCTCCTCACAACTTCTATTAAATGATATTTAATCACTGATGATTGTTTTAAATCTTTAATTATTGATTTTTTGTCAAAAGTAGTATATTTATTTCGCAAAATGAACCGTTACCTTTTAAATAAATAACATGGAGCACGCGGAAAACATAATACTAGTACCATATGACTTCACAGAAGTTGGTATGCATGCGGTAGAGCACGCTAAGTCTCTTGCTAAGAATAACAATTCGGGAATAGCCCTTTTACATATTGTTAAAAAGGATACTGAAATTGAAAATGCGCTTGATAGGCTTAATGAGGAAAAGTTAAAGATAAAAGATAACATTGGGATAGATGTTTCGATAATTGTAAAAGAGGGTACTATCTTTAAAACAATTAATGAAGTTTCGGAAGAGAAAAATGCTATCATGGTTGTAATGGGTACCCATGGTATCAAAGGTATGCAAAAATTAACCGGAAGTTGGGCTTTAAAAGTAATTGTTGGATCAAAGATTCCATTCTTTGTTGTTCAAGATAAACCAAATCTTACTGATGTTAATAAAATAGTATTCCCTGTTGATTTTAAAACAGAGAATAAAGAAAAATTGCATTGGGCTGAGTTTATATCTAAATTTCTTAATACAAAAATATACCTATTAAGTAGTTCTACTAAAGATGGAGTAATTGAACCTAGAACTAAAGCTAACTTGGTATTTTGTAAAAAATTTCTTGAAGATAAAGGAATAGATTATGAGCTATCATTATCTGAGGGTAATGGCTCTTTTTCTCAAGAAACTATAAATTTTTCAAATAAAATCAATGCTGCTGCGATAATAATTATGACAACTAGAGATATCGCATTCCATGATTATATTTTAGGTGCAAATGAGCAACAAATTATTGCTAACAGCTCCAAAGTTCCTGTAATGGTAATAAATCCAAGAACTGACTTAATGAAATATGGATATGGAGGTTTTTAAAGATGTGATTCATTAACTTTAATAATTCATAAAGAAAACAACGACTATTAAGCCGTTGTTTTTTTTTAACTATTAAATACTTTTATAAATACTAATTACGTTATATCTGTTGTGATATGGAACTTGTTTTTGCTACAAATAATAATCATAAGCTTGAAGAAATTCAAGCAATGTTGGGTAATTCATTTCAATTAAAAAGCTTACAAGATATTAATTGTTTTGATGATATTCCGGAAACTGGTAACACGCTTGAAAAAAATGCCAGCCAGAAATCGTTATATATATATGATAAATATAATATTAATTGTTTCGCAGATGATACCGGATTAGAAATTGAAGCTTTAAACGGTGATCCAGGAGTTTATAGTGCAAGATATGCTGGAGATGAAAAAGATGCACAAAAAAACATGCAAAAAGTATTGTCAAATCTTCAAGGTATAGAAAATAGACAAGCAAAATTTAGAACAGTTATATCATTAATTTTAGACGGCAAAGAATATCAATTTGAAGGAGCAGTTTACGGAACAATTCTAGAAAAAGAAGTTGGAGGTAAAGGTTTTGGATATGATCCAATTTTTTTACCCAACGGTTATAATGTTTCATTTGCACAAATGGAACTTACTTGTAAAAACGAAATTAGCCATAGAGCTAAAGCTGTTTATAAACTTGTTGAATTTCTAAAAAACATCAATCTTTAAATCAGTCTTTTAAAATATTATATAAACTATTAAGTTTAAAATATGAAGTATTTATTATTAGTTACATCATTCTTTTTTTTAGCTACTTATTCAATTGGTCAAGTAGCAATTGGTCAATGGCAAGAATATTTATCGTTTTATCAGGTTCATAGTATCCAAAAAGTTAATGATAAAATTTATGCTGCAACTAATGCTGGTTTATTTTCATATGACACAGAAGAGTATATTATTCAAAAGTATACTAAGCTAAATTCACTTTCTGATATAGAAATAACTGCCATTAAAGCAATTCCTAATTCAGATATTCTTTTAATTGGTTATGAAAATGGTAACATTGATGTATTAAATAATGATGAAGTAATTAATATCCCAGATTTAAAGTTAAAAAGCATAAATTCAGAAAAAAGGATTAATAATATACTTGTAAATAATAATAAAGCATATTGTTCAACAGATTTTGGTATTGTGGTTGTCGACTATAAAAACTATGAAATTTTTGATACATATATTATTGGCGATGAAGCTACATATTTAAAAGTTTATGAAGTTACATCTACATCTGATTATCTATATGCTGCAACCGAGAAAGGAATATTATCAGCTCCTATCAATAGCAATTCTCTTGCGTTTTATGATACATGGGAAACAATAAGCTCAGATCAATCAGAATATACTTCAATATGTACTGTTGATGAATCTATTATATGTGCAAAAAAACAAGGTTCTTCAGCAAATATTATGAAATATGTAGATGGAAATTGGAGTAATATTGAAACTCAGTCAAATTTCTTAAAAATTATAAACACAAATGAACATCTAGGCATAATTTCTAGTAATTCAATTAAAATTTTTAACTCCAATTTAGTTTTACAAACTATCATTGATGATTATTTTAATGAAGAAATTATTATAAAACCATCTTTTTCTTCAATTTTAATTGATAATGATGATATTTGGATTGGTGATTCTTCAAATGGTTTAGTTCATAGATATAATACCAACGATATACCTTTAGCTCCAAACGGTCCAAGTTCTAACAAAGTATATAAAATGGTAGCTTCTGAAAATTTATTGTATATGGTAGCTGGAATTAATCACTATGTACAATATCAATTCCATATGGCGGAACTATCAATACTAAGAGATGGATCATGGACAGGGTTGAACTCACAAAATAATGATTCTTTGAAGGGAGCATATAACCTTAACGATATTGCAATTGATCCCAGAAATGAAAACCATGTTTATGTTAGCAGTGCACGTTCTGGAATTTATGAGATATCAAACGATACAATTATTAAGCACTATACAGAAAAAAATAGTTCAATGCAAGCTATTGGTAGTTGGCGTTTAGTTAATGGAGTAGTCGTTGATGAAAATGGCAATTTATTTGCTAATAATATGAGTGATAATTATCCTATTATTATTAAACCTGATATAACAGCAGGAGTTTCTAATGATGATTTTGGATGGTATAAATTAAATTATATATCATATGGAATTGATGAAAGTAATCCTTGGTTGTGGCAAACAATAAAAACATCTTGGGGGCATTTCTGGAGTATTTCTTTTCGAAATCCTGAAGGTTTATTTGTTTATGACATTGGTGAAAGAATAGATACCGATGAGGATGATAGATATAGATATGCTGGTGATTTAAACAATACAGAGCAACAAAAGCTATTACTATGGGATGAAGATGGAAAGACATTAGAATTTAAACCAAAATGTCTGGTAGAAGATAAAAATGGATATATTTGGGTTGGAACTAGAGAAGGTATGGTTGTATACTACAGACCAAGAGATGTCTTTGATATAGAAAAGCCAATAGCTTCAAGGATAAAAATACCAAGAAATGACGGAAGTGGATTAGCAGATTATTTGTTGGAAGGAGAAGATATTAATTGTATTGCTGTAGATGGTGCTAATAGAAAATGGATTGGAACAGCAAACAACGGCCTTTATTTAATCTCTGCAGATGGAACAGAAACAATACATAATTTTAACACTTCAAATAGTCCATTATTTTCTGATATGATTACCACAATTACAATAAATCCTAAAACAGGCGAAGTATTTATAGGTACTGATAAAGGGATATTGTCTTATAGAGGTACAGCTACAGAAGGCCAAAAACAATATAATAATGTTAAAGCTTTTCCAAATCCGGTTAAACCCAATTATAACGGAATTATTACAGTTACTGGTTTAATTGAAAATTCAAATGTAAGAATTACTGATATCAATGGAAATATTGTATATCAAGCAAATTCTACTGGAGGGCAAATAATATGGAATGGTAAGAACATGTATAATGAAAAAGTTGCTAGTGGAGTTTATTTGGTATTTGCCACAAACGAAGATGGCTCTGAATCAATGGCAACTAAGATACTGATTGTCAAATAAAAATATCTTTTCGCACAAATTATCATACATATCAAGATAATTTCTATTACTACTTATAACAGTAATTTTTTACATTTGAACTTTAAATATACTCTTATAAAAATATTTAATCTTCAATGTTTAAAAAATTATTTGCAATATTCATAAGCTTATTACTTGTAAGTGTGCTAATTTACGGGTACATCTATTTGTCAAATTTTAAAAACTATAAGAATAATCAGGCCATTAAGGCAATTCCCGCAGATGCTTCATTAATTTTGCAAATACAAAAACCAAATAAATTTGGTAATCAAATAATTAACAGCATAAAATATAAAAAAGCATTATCAAGCTTTAATTATTTTAATAATTTTATTCAAAATCTTCAGATATACAGAAATGATTCTTTGTTAAAAAATGAAAGTATTGAAATCCTAAAAAATAGATCTCTAACGATATCCTTTCATATCATCGGCAAGGACAATTTTCATCCGTTATTTATTTATTCCCTAAATAACAAAGCAGAACAAATCAAATTAATTTCTTTTTTAGAAGAAGAGAAAACTACTTGGGATATAAACAAGAGAAATTACAATACTCACGATATTTATTCAATAGGTTTAAAACAAGGAATAAAAATATATGCAAGTTTTTATCGAGGTTTATTAGTAATAAGTAATTCCTCAATAATAGTAGAGAATTCGTTGCGCCAACTAAGAAGTGAATTCTCACTTTTAAATGACAAAACTTTCAGTAAACTATTTAAAACTATTGGGAATAATGCCGATGCAAACCTACTAGTTAACTTCAATGAAGTTAACAATCCTGTTTCTATACTATTTAATAAAGGATCAAAAAAATTACCATCATTTTTAACTCATGTTGCAAATTGGGGTGAGTTCGACATTAATATCAAAGAAGAAAATTTGTTAATAAATGGATTTTTGTACGCTTCTAATTCTGAGGTAAAAATAAATCAACTCTTTAAAGACATAAACCCTGCTTCCTCCAAAATTAATAAGATAGTATCTGACAATTCAGTTTTTGTAATATCATACTCATTTGATGATAATAATAAATTAAGGAAAAATTTAGTTGAATATTGGATCAAAACAAATCAGTTAAAAAAATACAACCATAATATTGATGCCATTGGAATAAATATTAAAAACTCTCAAATTATAGAAAATTTTTTCGATATAATTGATGATGAATTTGCTTTAGTATACGGAAATTCGAAGAATATTGATAAAGCAGTTGACAAATATCTTATTATTAAAACAAAAAGTAAATCAAAAACGATAAGCCTAATTAATGAGTTAAATGAAAAGGAAATAGAACCTTATTCAAATTACAAACTAGATCAACAAATCAATTACCCTATCTATAAATGCAATTTCTCAAAGGTTTTTCCTACTATTCTATCAACATATTGTCCGAATCCACCTAACAATTTTTTTACATTCATTAATAATTATGTTGTTTTTTCAGATTCTGAAGAATCTTTATCAAATATTATATATGATAATATTCTCAATAAAACATTAGATAACAATAAACATCATCAACGTTTTTTAAATATGTTTTCATATAAGGAGAACATATTTATATACAGTGATATATCAAAATTGTCATCTCTATTACCTAATGCAAGTGATTTTGAACTATTAAATCCTACAAAATCTCAAAAAATAGAAATTTCTAAATTTTATGGTCTGGGTATACAATTAACCAATACTAATGATTTACTCTATCTTAATGCTAGTATTGAATATGCTGAAGATAGAGAAACAGAGCCGGAAACTATTTGGCAAAGTGGACTTGATAGTACTATAATTGGAAAGCCAGCTTTAGTTACAAACCATTATACTAAAGAAAAAGAAATTCTGGTTCAAGATAAATCTAACATGCTTTATCTTATTTCAAATGCCGGTAGAATTCTTTGGAAGAAAAAACTTGAAGCCCCTATACTAAGTGAAATTTTTCAAATTGATTATTATAGAAACAATAAATTACAATACCTATTTAATACATCAGATAAAATTCATTTAATTGATAGAAATGGAAACAATGTAGAAAAATATCCCAACGAATTAGCTTATAATGCAACTAATGGTATTTCAGTTTTTGATTATGATAAAAATAGGAACTACCGTATCTTTGTAGCTTGTTCTAATCACAAAATTTATGTATATGATAAATCTGGGAAAAAAATTACTGGTTGGAAAGCTAAACCAACTGAAGGTGAAGTTATTTTACCTATCCAGCATTTTAGAGTAATGGATAAAGATTATATCGTATTTTCTGATGATAAAAGAAATTATATTTTAAACCGGAGAGGTAAGGACAGAGTAAGTATTGAGCCTGATTTTATAAGTAATATAACAAGCAAATTTAATTTAGAAATTAAAAACAATATTCCATTTTTATTAAATACTGATAACAAAGGTTACTTACAAAGAATTAATCTTATTAATGGAAATTGTAAACAAGTAAAACTACTCTCTAAAGAACAAGCTCATTATTTTGTTGTTGATAACATAAACAGCGAGGCTGGTAATGAATATATTTTTGTTACTAATAACAAAGTTTCTTGTTTTAATTCTAACAATAAAAAACTATTTGAATTAAAAATAGATGGAGAATTAATGCTTTTAGCCGACTTATATCACTTTTCAAGTAATAACAAAAAAATAGGTGTATTTGATACTTTAAATAACGAGATTTATCTAATAAATAATGATGGTACTATTTATAATAACTTTCCACTAAGAGGTAAGTCAAGGTTTAGTATTGGATTTATGAACATGGGAAGTCACAATTTTAATTTAATTGTAGGCGGGGATAATAATTATCTATATAATTATAAAGTACAATAACAATGCAAAAACTAAAAATAGGAGTACTTGGAGTTTCAAATCATTTTATAAAAAGAATTATACTACCATTAAAAAAAACTCAACATTGCGAAATTACTGGAATTGCATCAAGAAGTCACGAAAAATCAAAATCACTTTCTAAACAATTTGATATTCCTGTTGCTTTCGAAACTTATCAAGCACTAATTGAATCACCTCAAATTGATATGGTTTACATACCATTGCCCAATCACCTCCATCACAAATGGATTATAGAAGCAGCAAAAGCAGGAAAACACATATTATGTGAAAAACCTATTACACTTAATTATAAACAAGCTATTGAGTGTGTACGAACAGTTAATGAGCATAAAGTTATGCTAATGGAAGCATTTATGTATAAATTTCACCCTCAATGGATTTATACTAAAGAGGTCATTAAAACTAACCAAATAGGTAATATATCATATATAAACACTTCTTTTGCTTACCACAATCCATCACCTGAAAATATCAGAAATATTAAAGAATATGGAGGTGGTGCTATTATGGATATTGGATGTTACGCAATATCAGTTCCCCGATTTTTACTGGATAAAGAGCCTTCAAGAGTTATTTCATTAAGCAAAACTCATGATGCTTTTAATACAGACTTTTTATGTTCTGGTATAATGGATTTTAATGGTATTAATGCCAATTTTGCAGTTTCTACGCTTAGTCAACCCAATCAAAGAGTCGAAATTATAGGATCTTCTGGTATGGTAGTAATTGAAGTGCCATTTAATACACACGTTGATGCTAAATCAAAAATCAATATTACAACAGCTCAAGGAAGTAGGATTGTAGAATTTGAAGTATGTGATCAGTATGGCTTAATGTTCGATAGTTTTTCAAGAAGTATTATTAATAATAAACCGATTGATAATACAGATTTATTAAATAATATGAAAATAATAGATTCTATCATTAAAAGTGCAGAAAGTAATAAATGGGAATCTGTATAGGCACAAGGATTATTTCTAAACTCAAACAGATAATAAAAAATAAAAGGCTGTTTTGTTTATTAAAAACAATACAGCCTTTTTTATATCTTAACCTTTATATTCCTAAAAGTTCATTTCTCCAGCTGAGTATTGTTTTACTAATGACATTACTGCCTTAGAGCAACCTTCAACTCCTCCTTTATAGGAAAAAACCAAATTATATACTTTTGATTTACGGCAAATATACTCTATGGAGCTGTACATTTTACCCCCTTCAAAATTGCTAATTAACATTTTTTCACCATCGTAAAGTTGCATAATCACTCTTTCTGGATTTCCTACTGCATCAGCAGTATTAAATTTGTAATGACTTCTACTATTTAGGATAATGCTAAACTTAACAAATCCTGTTTTAGTATCTTTTTTCACTTGTTTCAGTTCGATGTTGAAATCTTTCATATATTGGGCGTCACCCATATCTTTCAAAGCCGTCTTTAGTAATTCATCGCCGCACTGAGCATAGCTTGCTACTGAGAAAACAGAAACAAGTAATATTGCTAAAACAAATATTTTTTTCATGTGCTTAAATTTATATTTAAATTCTTCTTTCTAGAACAATTTAAATCTATTAATATAGTGTCTATCTTATATTGGTTAGAACTTGGTAGTTTATCCTAAACGATACAAATATATTTCTTTTCGTTTAGGTAAAAAATAAACCGTTCAATATCTACGAAACAATGAAATCCCTTAAACTACTAATTTCAGCCAAAATTGCATCAAGTTGCTCATCTGTTATCTCAACATTACTAATTTCATCTTGAACAATAATTAATGTACCTTCTTTTTCAATTCGTTTAGGTTCTCCAAATTCTGTAGTAATTTTTACTTGAGCATAAGCTTGTTTAATCTGCTCCATTCTTTTAACCATTTCGGCAAAATTTGGATCTTGACTATAATTTTCAAGTATAATCAACAAAATATCAATGATATCTTTCTGCTCACCTATTCTGTTAATTAGTTCTTCGTTTTTAGTTTCCTTAATTACATTTCCAGCAATATATAAACCTTCAATCCAAGCTCCAGTAACAATTAGGGTACTAACATTACTCCTATTCTGCTCTCTTAAATAAGAATCCATTTTGTTAAAACTACTTACAGAAACTTCCATTAATGAATCCAAGTTGTTACTGTTTGTAGCCATTTGCTTTAAAGCAGCAAAATCAAAAAATTGACCTACCTTTATTCCTTCTGCTAGTTCTTTTACAGATAGTAAATAAGATACTACAATATTATTTTTATCAAAAGTATTGATATAACCTAAATCGGCACTAAAAACACCTAGATTTAATGCTCTTTTAAAACTTGTATTATAATCATCAACTTTTTCAGGTTTGTTTAAAATCTTTTGAGAAAACGCAACACCAGATTTTTTTATCAGCGCTGCCATTTCTACAGGTGAAGAAATGTTTTGAATAACATCTCCTATTATTTCCTCGGACAATTTTAATGGTGCATCTTCATTTAAAGCAGAGTCTGACAGACTGAATTCATCTGAACTACCTTGCTTGTTTTTTCCAGAATTACCTCCACAAGCAGAGAATAATAATATTCCACTAAATAAAACGGTTGTGTAAATTAGTTTTTTAATCATCATATAGGATTTAAAAATAAAAACTTCTCACTTATACATTAAAGTATTTAAAAGGTTACTTATAACTATTAAATTATTTGTTTAATAGCTATTTTAACACAATTATATTATTAACGTTCTTCTTTCTTAATATTTTATACCTTTTTAAGATACTTTAAATCTCCAAAAAATTTAAATGTTTTTCTTAGTAAATCAAAATATAAAATTACATACATCATTACGGTAAAAATCCAAACCATGCATATATTAAACCATAGAGTTTCATAGAATTTACCTCCAAAATGCTTCTGAGGTGCAAAAAAATGGGTTCTAAATGCAAATAAATGTTCTGGTTCAGGTTTTAGGTAAATTGGATCAACATTTTGAATTAATTTATCTCCCTGCCTTAATATTTTATTCTTTTCAAAAACTTTTCTAACTATATCAGAAATGCGTTCGTTTAAGTTTTTATCTTTTACACCATTAAACTTCTCTTTACCATATTTTGCAACTGCACGGTTTATCCTTTTTTCCTTTTTAGTAGTAGCTTTAACAAACCTGGCGGTGTAATAATCATTTAATTTATTTAAGTGGGCAAGCGCTTCTGATGCTACTTCTCCATTAAATTCCTCTTTATTGAATTTACTTAAATTGTTGAATTGGATAGTTTCTACACGTTTATTCTCTCTACCGAATTCGCGTTTGAGCAACTCAAGGTTTAATTCATATTCCTTAGATTCTTCTTCTGGCTTGTTTTTATTTAAATACCTTACGCAATCATCAAGAATTTCTTCTATTTCTGGAAAATAATGTACAATTTTGAAGTCTGTTTTACTTTCTTCTTGTTCAACATCAAAAAATAACTTCTTAAACTTATTATTTTTATATTGATCAACAATTAATCCTTCGTAAATCCATCTAGAAGGCATAAATTCTGCAATAAAAGGTACTTTATCAGCACTTGAAATATCTCTGTTTAACTTATCAAATGTAAACATGGCTCCACCCAATACCATTTGTGGTATCATAACCAGCGGTATCAAAATGTAAATAGTTACAATTGAATTAAAAGAAGCAGATAATATTAAACCAAGTATATTAGCAAAAGCTGATACTGAAAATAATGCTAACCAAAACTCAAAGTACATTCCTTTAATACCTAAAACTGTATTTGCAACTCCCACGAATAAAGCCATTTGCAACGCTGAAATAGTAAACAGAATTAGGATTTTAGATATTAGATAACTGGAACGAGACAAATTAAGAAACGATTCTCGTTTTAATATTTTAGCATCCTTAAATATCTCTTCAGCACTTACAATTAATCCAAAAAACAGAGCTACTACAATCCCCATAAAAATATATGGAGGGATGTTCTCATTATCTCTAAAAATGTAAATATTTGAATCTGGATCTACTATATACCTTATTAAAAATGATAATATAAATCCTAATATTGGTGCTTCCAATAAATTGAGTAATATATACTGTTTATTAGCAATTTTTGAAAATAAATCTCTTAAAGTATATATTTTAAACTGCTTAATCCATGATGGTATATTTAACGATTGCGGAGGAGCAGCATCAATTTCAGTTACTTTCGGAATTGTAATGTTTTCCTTATAAAATTCGTTCCATTCAGGTGGGCTTGTTTTTCTTTTGTTAGTGTAGTTACCATATTCATCCAAAACATTGGCATCTATGATATTAAATACCATTTCAGGATTTAAGTTTCCACACTGCGGGCACTCTCCTTGATCACTATTTATTTGTTCATCTAATCGTTTAAAGTAAATTAACGATTCACTTGGATTACCATAATAAACTGGATACCCTCCTGTATCAAGAATAAACATCTTATCAAACATTTTATAAATGTCTGACGAAGGTTGATGAATAACTACAAATATTAATTTCCCTTTAAGGGTAAGCTCCCTTAATAGATTCATCACATTTTCTGAATCTCTGGAAGATAAGCCTGAGGTTGGTTCATCAACAAATAAAATTGCTGGTTCTCTAATAAGTTCCAATGCAATGTTTAAACGTTTTCGTTGACCTCCACTTATCATTTTATTTAAAGGAGATCCTACTTTTAAGTTTCTACGCTCAAACAAACCAAGGCTTTGTAAGGTATCATTAACCAAATTGGTTATTTCTTCTTCACCCTTATCTTTAAAGCAAAGTTTCGCATTGTAATAAAGATTTTCAAAAACTGTTAATTCTTCAATCAACAAGTCATCTTGAGGAATTAAACCAATAACTCCTTCAAGTTTCTCTTTCTCAGTATGAAGATTAAGTCCGTTTATTCGTACTTCACCACTACTTGGAGTTTCTGTACCTGAAAGTACATTTAATAAAGTAGTTTTACCAGCACCACTGGCTCCCATAATTCCAACTAACTTACCATGTTCTTCAGCTAAGTTTATATCTCTTAGACCAATTCCACCATTCTTAAATTTAAATCCAAGATTATCAACCACGTAAGAAATCTTAGCAGTTGATGAATCACTCATAAAATGGCTTACAACATCAGTATAGTAAATGGGTGCTCCAGCAGGAAACTTTAAGAAACTACCTTTAGGAAATAAGTAAATTCTTCTTTGACTTAACAGAAGTCCGTTTAAGAATACCTCTTGAGTTCCTGTGTATCTTAAAAAATATAGATCTGCACTTTTTATCCTTAAAATTAGAACACTTCCATCTAACCTTCCGGTTTTTATATGTTCTCTTTTTTCGGCTTTATCTTCTTCAGAATTTATTACTAAAAGGTTATCAATATCAAGCTCATCTAAATCATTCTTTACAACAAATGCTTCAATATTTCTTTTTTCTTCCTCTGATAACCTAAATACATCGGCTGCAGTGTTAATAATTGCCATTCTTTGATCGGTAAATCTATGATCGGCATTAATCAACTCATACATCCTAACTAACGCAACAACCTTTTGCTCTTTGTTAAGTTGTTTGTTAATTTTTTTACAGATTCCTATTATTCTAACAGAATCCTTCATTGAGGTAAGTTTTACCTTACCATCATTGTTGTCATTAACTTTTTTATCTTTTGAGTGCTTTTGAAATAAAGCAAAGTATTCCTCTACGGCTTCTGCGCTAAGCTGTTGTTTTAAAAAACTCCTTACATACTCTATTTCTGTTTCTTGCACACCTCCGTCCTGTTTGGCTATTAAGCCAAACAGTTGCATTAGGGCTTTTAATATTTCTTCACTCATAAACTAAAGTATCAAACAACGAAAAAAATATTAATCTGTATATGCTTCGTATTCAAATGGTATTTCAACAATATCGGCATATTCTTCTCCAGCTTCAAGCATATCTTCTTCTTCTTCGTGATAGTGCCAGATAATCTTTACATTATTACCATTTTCAGCAATCTCTTCAAATTTTAATAAAATATCCAATATAATCTTTGAAGATGCTGTATTAAAATATTCTAATTTAAAATTAAAGTTTGTTTCACCATTCGGATCTTCTGCATATATATCAATCCAATCCATTATTGGCTGATAAAACATGTTAACATCTTCTGGTAAAGATCTTCCAGATATTTCAAATTTATTGCTGTCTTTGTCAAGAATTACATTAGGAGTATCATCTGTTCCCTGAATATTGATAACTTCCATGGTTGTTTTTTTTGGTGTTAATTATATATTTCGTTTGATAGTTGAAGTCAGAATAAAAAACGATACATCATCGTTTAACTCTTTAAACTGATAGCGTAACTCACTTCCAGTTTTCTTTGCAATATCAATAAGCCCTAAACCAGCCCCACCTTTATCAGAAATTTTTCCTTCCTTCATCTGGTGTTTGTACAAACTTGATAATCCTTGTTTATCCAAAGAATTTACTTGTTCCAGGTTTTCTCTTAAGGAAGGTACTTTTTCATTCTTAATTACATTACCTGTTATAATATTATAACAATCATCACCCCTACTTACCATAACAATACCTCTTCTTTCTTTCTCATCTTCATCTGACATCGAATCAGCGTGTTTACTAATATTTTGTAAGCACTCTACCATTACATTAAACACTTTTCGCTGCACAGCATTAGACTCTTCGTTTTTAGCAAGGCTTTTTTCTGTTAATGAAGTAAAAGTTTTTGTAATTTCCTGTGTTACTTCACCTTCATAAACCAAACTAATTTCATTGGTTTTCATAGTTCGATAAAGCTGATAAGCAAAATCTAAGAAACTAAGATTATCGAGAGAATTTCCCATTTTAACAATTATTTAAATGCATACTTACAATTCAATTCCAATTAATAATACATCATCCACTTGTTTTTCATCTCCCATCCATTTATAAAAATCCGATGAAAAATGTCTTTCAAAATGGGCAATGCTTAAGTCATCTTTTTCAGTTAGTGCCTCTTTTATCCTTTTTGATTGATACTTTCTTCTTCTTTCACCCCCTAATTGATCTGGCAATCCATCCGAAAAGATGAAAATTTTATCTCCATCTTGATAAGGGATCTCATGATTCTCAAAGTCTTTTTCCTTTTTCTTTAACAAAGGTTTACCTCCAATTCCCTTCCGACTTCCCTTATATTCAATAAGCTCTCCTTGTCTCAACAAATATAATGGATTATGTGCTCCTGCAAATTGAATAATCCTTTTTTCTTTATCAATTTTACACAAAGCTAAATCCATCCCGTCTCTACCGTTGTTACCCTCTTCGTTTTGTTTTAATGTAGTTCGTACTCCTTCATGAAGAAGATCTAATATTTTCGCTGCATTAAATTCGTTGTCAATATTAACAATATTGTTTAAAAGAAAATAACCAATAAACGACAATAAGGCTCCAGGGACACCATGACCTGTACAGTCTACGGCTGCTACATAAAAAGTTTCATCTTTTTTAACAAACCAAGGAAAATCTCCACTTACAACATCTTTTGGTCTATAAAAAATAAATGATCTAGGAAAATGTCTTCTAATATATGATGTATCAGGTAATATCGAGGTTTGAATTCGTTGTGCATAATTTATACTATCTGATATCTTTTTATTCTTTTCTTTTATGTCTTGCTCAATTTTTTTGAACTCAGTCATATCATGAGCTACAAAAAGTACCGATTCAAGAACCTTATCATTATTAAACTCTGGAATAGATTTAATTTGCATTATTCTTTCTCCATTTGGAGAAGTGATTTCTATTTCATCAATAATTTGTTTCTCAGTCTTTTTCATTTCACTAAGTACTTTATTAATAAACTCAATGAAACGAATATCTATTTGCAAATCATTAATTCTTTTTTTCGTTATTTCAACTATAGAAAGTCCAATAAACTCACTTACGACAGGGTTTGCATATACTAATTTTCCCGAAGTATTAATACGCAATATCATATCAGGAGAGTTTTCTGATAAAGATTGCATTCTGCTTTTCATGCGCTCTTCTTTCTCTGCACGAATTCGCTCAGTAATATCTTGCGTATTAAAGATAATTCCTTTTATAGCAGGATCATGAAGCAAATTTTTCCCCTTTGTTTCTAAAAATAATTTTTCTCCATTCTTCCTTAAGTACGTATACTGAGCTGTACTTTCTCCTCCAGGAGTTTGTTTTAAATATTTAAATAAATTATTTATTGTCTTAAATCCTCTTGGAGTCATCATTTCAGGATCCATACCAATTACATAATCATCGTCGTCATAGCCTAATATTCTTTTAACAGAAGGACTTTCAAATAACAATCGTTGATCCTCATCATAAATTGAAATAAACTCCGAAGCATTTGTCAATAATGCAACAAGTCTTTTTTGCGCATTTTCTACTTCTTGAATTTTTGATTCTAACAATTCATTTGATTGCTCAAGATCTTCTTGGGCAACCATCATTTCCTTAGCATTTTCTTTTAATTTCTCCTCATTATGCCGTAATGTTATCGTCATTTCCTGCGATTCCTTAAGCAAAACTTCTGTTTTTGCATTAATCTTTTGTGCATAAATGGTTCTTCCAATCATTCCACTCAATTCATTCGCAAAATTTAATTTATAATTAGGTAAATCGCTATGTAAGTATGCAATTTCTATTATACCTTGTAATTCTTCCTCTTGCATTAACGGAAGAATAATTAAACTTTTAGGTTTAGTATCTCCAAGTAGTCCTGATTTAACTGTAAAATATTCATCTGGAATTTCGGTTCTATAAATCATTTCTTTTTCATATGCTACTTCTCCTACCAAACCTCGTCCAATTTCATATTCTTGTTTAATAAATCGTTGACGATTATAAGCATATGTTGCTCGGTTAACTAATTTATTATCTTCTAGTAAATAAAATGCACCTTGAATTCCATTAGTATATTCAATAATCGATTTCAAAACTTCAATTGAAATTTTATCGATTTTTCTATAAGTTCTTAATACTTCATTAACAAGTTCTTTTCCTTTTGCAATCCATTTTAATTCTTCTTCCCTCTTGTTTGTTTCCATTAATTCTTTGGCCAAACTAAGTAAAGAAGAATTGTTATTACGTTGATTTATTATTTCATCGTAATCTCTTTTTCGTATTAAATCTGCGATTTTAATATTTAGCTTTAATTCCCTTTCTAATCGCAGTGTTTCATTGTTATATTTAGTCTTTTTGTTCCTATCATAGTTTAGGAAAATTACCATCCCTAAAACCAATTTCATAATTATTAAATCAACAAACCATACTAGCCATGATGTATGGATACTTAATATTGCATTAAATGAAAACAGTATATTCAGAAAATCACAAAAACCTGCCCAAACAAACAAGTATACAATAATGATAGAAATTGTTAAGAAAAAAACCTTCTGTTCTCCCAGTAATGAGAAATTTAAATATTCCTTTATATATTTTCTTATCTTCTTAACAGACATAATGCTTTTTTATAACGATAGTGTATCTACAATATAATTGCTTAAATACTCCCAATACTTTTCTATTCTCAATTTTTTAAAGGATGCAATCTCTATTAATCCAACGCATTCATCTGCTTTTATAATAGGCAAAAGATAAATATTTTTGGGTTTTGCTGTACCAGTACAAGATTCAATATTAAAATACTCCTCATCAATATCATTAATTTCCATAATTTGCTTATTTATTACAGCTTGCCCGTTTATTCCTTCTCCATTTGCAAAACTTTGAGAATTTATATCATTTCCAACTCCAAAATTAGATTTTACGACATACTTTTGAGAAGGTTCATCATACAAATAACATATTCCTAATCCAACCTCAAACTTTATTGATAAATTTAAAAGCAATTCCTTAAAAAAATCTTCTACATTCAAATTACTACTTATATTATCTGTAATAGATTTTATTACTTTCTTAATATTATCGTCACTATTTATTCTCGTTTCATCCTTATTTAATAAAATATCTATCTCATTTTCAAGACCCTCTATCTTTTCTTTTAATTTCTTCTCCCTTTCCGCAGAATCAGCTTTGTATTTTGACTCTTTGTTAATAGAATCTCGTATATTTCTATCAAATAAATAAACAATAAATATAAAGACACCAAAGGATAGAAATTCCAACACAAAGAACTTTGCTTCACGGTTGCTAAAACATTGCGTTATTGCAATTATAAACACAATTCCTGATAAAAGATATAATCTTAGTATTGGATTCTTAAACATTTTATTTATAATCTATTTAAAAAATTAATAATTTCTTCTGGTGATAAAATTTCATCAGGTTTAAAAAGTTGTAATGCTGCTTTGGTCATTGTATCAACATCACAAGTTTTAGGATCCTGAATTATAGTATAACCATTTTTAGATTTAACTTCTTTTATTCCCCTTGCACCATCTCTATTTGCACCAGTTAATAATATACCTATCATTTTATTTCTAAATGAAGTGGCAGCAGAAAAAAAGGTATGATCTATAGCAGGTCGACTATGATTTAGTACTTTTTCCGTAGATAAACTAAATGTTAAATCGAATTCTACAAACAAATGATAGTTCGAAGGGGCTAAATAAACCTTTCCATTTTCTATCTCTTGTTTATCTAATGGTTCAACAACCGGTAGGTTTGATTTCATATTTAATCCTTCTACTAAACCTGATCTAATATGTTTTAATCTATGTAAACAAATTATTATTGGGTATTTAAAATCTTTTTTAATTCCACTCAATATTTTAGTTACTATCGAAAAGCTACCAGCAGATCCACCAATAACTATACCTTTACAATTTGCTTTTATATCGTTTAAAGACATATATTACACTACTTGATAAACTTGTTCACCTTTATCATATAAATAAAAAGCATTACTATTTTCTACACTTATATTTTCTTTAATGCCAATTGCTAAATAACCATTTTTTACAATACCATTATAAAGCTGTTTTTCTGCTTCAACTTTTAATTTATTGTTATAATATAACATTCGGTTTCGAAACAAAGCTATATTCACTTGATGTTCAGGTATACTATTAAAATAATTACCTTTTAAAAATACTACTGAATTAATGTATTCTTTATCTACATGTAAAAACCCATCTTCTTCTTTAAAATAATTCTCAAAAGTACTACTAAGTTCTAATCGCTTAAAATTACTTTTTATAATATCTTTTTTCTTTGAATCGATCTTTAGCTTTAATAGTTCATTTTTTCTTTTTATACTATCTATGTTACAATAAATCTTCGATTTCGCCAATAGGTTTTCTTCTTTAAGAATAATTAATAATGAGTATAACTCTTCTGCTGATGTAAGCTCAGGAAACCAAAATGTTATAACTTCGTTCTCAATACTACTTAACACCTTGTTTTTTAAAACTCTCCAAAAAGATGGATCCCTAAACATTTCGCTTTCAATAACAGGAAATGTATAACAAAAATCCTCAATTAACTCTTTATTCGTAATGTTTTCTATGAAGAAATTAGTGTTTTTGATTTTTAACTCATTAAATAAATAGGCAAACCTTCTTCTTAAAAACGAAAATGCATAATTGCTATAATCCATTTTGAGCTTTTGTGTCAAAACAGATGTTATTTCTCTTATTTCATTTATTGTAGGACTTAACGCCATTTATTAATTTATTTATACTTTAAGTGAAAAGTGTTACTTTTTGTATACACCATTCCATGTTTTACAAAGCGTGTTTTAAAGAATCCGTGCAATGCCTCATGAGTACCTAATATTAGTACTCCTCCATCATATAATTTGTCAAAAAACTTACGAACTATTTTTAATTGCAATTCTGGATTAAAATAAATCAAGACATTTCTACAAAAAATAACGTCAAACTTTTGTAAAAAAGGTATCTCTTCTACAACCAAATCGTGTTTACTAAACTTTGGTATATTAGTTAAAAACTCTTTTGCTTTTATCTTATCTTCTGATTTATCTACATCAAAATAATAGTCAAAGGGTTGAGCATTAGGTCTAATCTTATTCATTAAAGAATCATAAACCTCAATATACTGTTGATTAAACTTATAATCGTATTCACCTTTAATAGCTGAACGAACTGCATTTTTACTTATGTCTGTAGCTACAACATTGGTTTTATCCAATAAATTTAGCTCATTCATTAGAACTAAGTTTGAATATACTTCTTGTCCTGTTGAACACCCAGCATGCCAAACATTTATAAATTTTTTGGATTTAAGGCCAGGATATACTTTATTATGCAAGTACTCCCATGTTTCAGGGTTTCTAAATAATTCAGTTGTATTAACTGTTATATCATCAACTAGCTGTTCAACAAATTCATTATCAGTCCTAGCTTTTAGGATTAATTCGTCCAAACTCAGATCATGATCTTTCAGAATTTTATCAATACGCCTTTGTATTGAATTATCCGAATATTCACAAAAGTTATAAGGAGTGTACTTTTTAAATTCTTCAAGAAAATTTTTAAACGTAATTTTACGCACTTTCACCAACGGGTTTAATTAAAACAACTCTACTTCCACATTTTGAATAAATGCTGTAAACGACCTATCATCTCCAACCTGTGCTTCTGATAGTAGGAATAGTACAGGTATTTCGTCTCCATATTTATTCTTAATAGGTACTTCTTTACGTTCGCCAATTACTTTTGTTTCCTCTGTAGTTACATAAGCTTTAACAAAAGGTTCATTTTTTGCCGTTTCTTCAGAGAACAACATAGAGATATTTTTTCCTAACACTTCATTCCTTTCGTAACCCCAAAGTTTCTCAGCTGCCTCATTAAAGAATTCCAAAGTTCCGTCATTATTACTGGTAACTATGGCATCAAGCGCACCTTCTAAGGTTTTTTCGTTTCTAATTTTAACTGCTTCTATTTCTTTAAATTGTTCTTTCATTTCATCACGAGCTTTTTCAAGCAATATTCCAAGTTCTTCTTTCGAACTCTTCATTTGCTCTTCCATATTTACTTGCTCTGTAATATCATTTTCAAGACTCAAAATCTTAACAATATCTCCTTGATTATCAATAACTGGAGTATATGTTGTTAATAAGTATATCTCTTCACCAAGCTTAGTTCTACGTTTAACTCTTCCTTTAAAGTTATGTCCATTTTTTAGATCAGATAAAATCTTTGATAAGTCATCTGCATCATCATGAAAAAAGAATATTTTAAGATTCTGACCTTCGATTTCTTCAGGTAAATACTTAAATGTTTGCAAAAACAATTGGTTAACAGAAATCAGAGTTCCATCCGTTTCAAATTCACAACTAATTGCAGAGTTATCAATTGCCTCAAGTATACCTTTCATTTCAACTTCTCTTCGGTCAGATTCTTCTTGAGTTGCTTGCATCTCTTCGAGGTTCTGTCTTAACTCTTCCTCTTGTTGAGACATCTTTTCCGCTTGTATCTGAGTTTCACGCAACAGCTTTGTTGTTTGAATATTAATTTGAACTGCAGAAATAGTAGAAGCAATACTCGCTGCTGTCTTTTCTACAAATTCAACTTCGAAAGGTTGAAACTCTGTAAACGATGCTAACTCTATAACGCCATAAATTTCTTCGTTTACTTTTAGCGGAACAATTAATATGGCCTTTGGATTTGCTTGACCAAGGCCTGAAGTTATAGTTACATATTCATTTGGAACGTCAGTAATATAAATGGTTTGCTTTTCCATTGCACAACGACCAATTAATCCTTCTCTCCATTCAACTTTTTTATCGGCAAATTTCTTTCTATCGAATGCAATACATGCTGTTAATTCAAAATATTTTTCCTTTTTTTCTGAGTTTAGTAAAAAGAAACCTCCTTGGTTTATTTTTAAATAATTTACCATATAACTAATAATGTTATATGATAACTCTTCTAAATTATCGTTGTTTTTACGCAATATCTCGCCAAATTGTGCTAATCCTTGAGTTACCCAATTACGTTGTTCTTCCTCTAATCTTCCTTGTTCTTGTTCTTTTTTACTTTTTATCAGATAATCTCTTAGTTTTAGTAAAGATTTACTTAATTGATCTTTTCTATCACTACCGATATTTACATTATCTAAATTCCCTTGTCTTAAATTATTAATAAAGTTTAAAACTAGTTCTGAACGTCTTGCTTCAGTTTTTATTGATTTATACTGTTTTCTTACAATTTTTATTAATGAAAGGGCTAAAAAATATCCAATTACTCCTGTAAGTACAGGTAAAATTAGAAGTACCCACATTCCGGGAAACAAATAGAACATATTAGCGAAAGTTCTATTTGATTGAATAAATACTTCTGAATTAAAATTAAATAAAACAACTAATAGAATTACAAAGAATCCTAAAAGAATCCCCAATAAGGTATATCTTCTTAAAATGCGTGATAATTCAAGCTTTTTCACAATCGTTAGTTTTGTATTATAATTTATACAGTCTATTTGTTCGCTAACGCGAAATTATAAACTTTTTAGCACTTTACCCATTATAGATAAAGTCTAATAAAATTGGGATAAGTTTCTACAAACTTTTTAAAAGGTATGGTGCAATTTCTTCTAGTGATAAAATTTTATTTGCAGCTCCTAGTTTTGCTGCTTCTTTTGGCATACCATATACTACAGAACTTTGTTCATCCTGAGCAATTGTATTGGCTCCAGATTCCTTTAATTCTAATAAACCCTTTGCTCCATCATTACCCATACCGGTTAATAATATTCCTGTGGAGTTTTTTCCTGCATAACGAGAAGCACTTCTGAATAAAACATCAACAGAAGGTCTATGTCTATTCACTAACGGCCCTTCTTTAACTTCAACAAAATACTCTTTAGCTACCCGTTTTAACAGCATATGATGATTGCCTGGTGCAATTAGAACTCTTCCTTGATATAATTTATCTCCATTCTCTGCTTCCTTAACCTCAAGGTTGCAAATATTATTTAAACTGTTAGCAAATGATTTTGTAAATCCCTCTGGCATGTGCTGCACTATGGCAATACCAGGCATCCTATCAGGTAAGTTACTTAAAAAGTGTCTAATTGCTTCTGTTCCTCCAGTTGAAGCACCTAAAACAATAATTTTTTCTGTTATTGCAATTCTATCAGATGCAGATCCTCTTTCAAGTATTACATCAGCAGAATATTTAGGCTTTATTTCTAATGGTGTACTTATTGGTCTTTTTGTCCTTTGTGGTTTTTCTTTAACAGTTGTTTGTTGTTGTGTCGAAATTTTCCTTCGAGATAGTTTAGCTTGAGAAGCTGCTTTTACCGCATCACAAATCATTATTTTGGATTCGTTAATAAATTTCGCAGCATTCATTGCAGGTTTACCAATTATTTCAGAAGCACCATACTCTAATGCTCTCATTGCAACTTCTGTCCCTTCAGTTGTTAAAGATGAAATAATTACAACAGGAATAGGATGTTGTGACATAATTTTTCTTAAAAACGTCAATCCATCCATACGCGGCATCTCTATATCCAGAGTAATTACATCTGGAATTTCTTTCATTATTTTCTTAACCGCTATTATTGGATCTGCAGCAGTACCCATTACTTCTATTTCAGGATCAGAACCTAATATAGAAGAAAGGCTTTGCCTTACAACTGCTGAATCATCAACTACTAATACCCTAATTTTTTTCATCCCCATAGAACTTAGGTAATCTTAATAAATCTATTATAATGTATTATTCTATTAATATAGAAAAAAAGTTCTTTATTCTACAATTCCTTACAGCTATAAGTCTAAAAAGTTTTCTTATCTAGTATTTTATGTCTCACCTCTCCTGTATCAGTAAAAAATATAATTTTTCTACCTCTTTTTCCTCCAGTTGAAGAAGCAACAATAGGTATGTTAAGATTTTCTAGCATTAATCTTGCTACCCTAATATTCCTTTCTCCAATAAGTGTTTTAGAATTACCTGTTTGCATTAATTCTCCACCCCCAAATATTTTGGCTTCTAAATCTTCTTTCCTTGATCCTAAAAAAAGCATCCTATCAACCAATTTATCAATAGCAATGTTACCATATTTTGGTGAGGCTAAATCATTTCCATTCCAGTTTGGTAACATATAATGATTTATTCCTCCAATTTTTAATCTAGAATCCCATAAACAAACAGCCACACAAGAACCTAGTATGGTCTTAACCAAATGTGGCTCCTTACTTACAAACAAAGAGGAAGGATATAAAAAGTGTTGTAAATATTGACTCATCTATTTATCCTTAAAAAATCTCATCCTCCTCATCAAAGAAAATATCATTGCCGTCACCACTAAAGCCATCAACTATATTTTTAGCCTCTGGTACGCTTATTGTAAATGTTGAACCTTCACCTTTTTGGCTTGAAATTTCAATGTCTCCACTTAATACATCGAGTAAAGCCTTTGTTATAGAAAGACCTAAACCATGTCCTCTATTAATTGAATTAATACCTGTATCAAGTCTTTTAAATCTCTGGAAAATAGTTTGTTGATTTTTTTCGGAAATACCCGTTCCAAAATCCTGAACCGACATCTTTAATACATCCTCTTCGTCAAGCCAAATAGATATAATAACCTTACTGTCTTTATAACTATATTTTAAAGCATTGTTAATTAAGTTACTTAAAATTAACTTCAGTTTTTCTGAATCAGTTTTAAAATAAAAGTTTTTACCAAAACCATGTTCAATATTAAATTGAATATCAATTCCAATTCCCATTTTACGAGAAATAATATTAAAAGAATCAACTACCGTTTGTAATAGACTTCTAATATTAACTTTAGCAATATTTGGTGCTATTTCTCCTGCTTCAATCTTTGCTGCAACAAAAATATTCTTTAATTGAAAGTCTAGGTTAAATGCCTCAGAGTGAATTAAGGCAACCATTGATACTACCTTTTTCCAGTCGTGCTTCTCGACAGACAAAATAGCTTTTGACAATCCTAATATTGAAGTAAATGGATTTACAATCTCGTTAGATATATTAGAAATAAAGTGGCTTTTAAGAGCTTCAGAATCTTTTAATTTTTTAGATACATTTTGCAACTCTAAGGTTAAATCTTTTATTTCCTTCTCACTGCTTTTCCCATTTTCTAATCGCTGCCTTAGCTCTTTAAGCAATTGCCTATCTGATAAATTATTCATGGTTATAGTTTTGTACTTTATTTTTTTCTGAAAATCGTTGGTTTTATATGTTCCAATTGTACATCCATACCTGTTAATGATTCTGAATGTCCAATAAAAAAATATCCTCCTGGTTTTAGATGAGAGCTTAATTTATTAATAACACTTTCTTGGGTGTTTCTATCAAAATAAATTAATACGTTTCTACAAAAAATTACATCATATTTTTCTTTGATTGTTGAGTAATTTGCATCCATAAGGTTTAAATACTTTAGGCTTAAATTACTCTGTAATTCTGGTCTAACTTTAACAGTTGGGTTTTCTTTATCCTTACTTTTTAACAAGTATCTTCTTTTAAGATCAATAGGGATTATGTCTACTTTATTCATCTGATATATACCTTTTGCTGCTTTACTAAGTACATTTTGTGATATATCAGTTCCCAACATTGAAAAATTAAATGTTGTATTTTCTTTTTTATACTCATTCAAAGTAATTGATATTGTATAAAGTTCTTCACCACTTGAACAACCAGCACTCCATATCTTAAATGGTTCGCGTAATCCTTTATTTGTAAATTCAGGTAAAACCGTACTTTTTAAGAAGTCAAAATGTACTGGTTCACGAAAAAAATCCGTTTTATTTGTTGTAACAACATTTAAGAAGTTAAATATTTCTTCTTTTTGTCCATCTTTACTAAACAAGTAATCCTTATATTCACTGTATGATTTCATATTTAATTGCCTAATTCTTTTAAGCAACCTCCCTTGTAACATCACACGTTTAACTGGTGGCATTTTAATACCAAACTCATTATATATAAAATTACTAAAAGCATCAAAATCCTTTACAGATAGTTCTGCTTTAAAACAATCCAGCTCTTTTGAATATGTATTACTTCTTTCTTCCACTACTCTTTAACTTCTTTGAGTATATTACTTATATTCAGGATTTCATTTACACTAAATACCTCATCTGAATTTAATATCAAATAAAAATTATCGTTAATAGTACAAGTTGATTCTATATAATTAGGGCTATAATCGTTGTCGATTTTTTTAAACTGATCTTCATTCGCTTCAAATACATCTGTTACTGCATCAGTTAAAATACCAACTCTAATTACTTCATTTGAATCTTTTCTTTTTACATCAATAATAACGATACAAGTTTGCGGTGTTATTTCAACAGGTTTTAAACCAAACTTTACACCAGTATCTATTACAGGAATTACTTCTTCTCTATGATCAATTACTCCTACCATAAATGATATGGCTTCGGGCATGTTTCTTGGAGATTCATATTCCCTTATTTCATTTACCCTACTAACGTGTATTGCAAAAGAATCAGTTCCTATTCTAAACGATAGATATGAGTTATTTATCTCTTCCATCTTTTTATTATTTACTTTCTATTTGGGTTACCAGATGCATTAAATCAATCAAATGTACAAATTCCTCCTTTTCTTGAACAGTACCTTCAAAATGCTCGACAAGTCCCATATTTTTCTCGAACGCCGTTGGTTTAATTTCTTCTATCTGAACTTCAAAAACTTCTTTTACAACATCTACTAAAATACCAAACTGCGATTCTAATTTGTCCTCTGGAGATACTATGATTATTGATGTATCTCTCGTATTTTCCTGCTCAGGTAAATCCATTATCCTTCGCATGTCGGTAACAGGTACTATATTTCCATGTAAATTAATTACACCCATTATGAAATCTTTGCTATTTGGTACTTTTGTTACATTACCTTCGTATGGTAATATATTTCTAACCATTAGGCTATCAAATGCAAAATTTTGATCACCCAAACTAAAAGATATTAAAGTCTTAAAATCAACCTCCATAATTATTTGTGTAATTTTTGGTTCCAGTTATAATGAATTAATCTGTTTGTATCAATTACCATAGAAATTGTACCATCTCCCATTATGGATGCTCCAGATATTATGTCTTGATCCTTAAGCAATCTTCCTAATGGTTTAACTACAGTTTGATACTCACCTATAACTTCATCTACAATTAAACCTATTCTTTTATTTTCGAATTTCACCAGAATAATATGCTCCTTTTCTGAACTCTCTGATTCATTGAATATACTCCTTATGCTTATTACAGGAAATTGTTCATTTCCAATAGTAATTACGTCGTTAAAAATATTCTTTTTGTCTTCTACTTCAAGAGGGAATATCTTTTCTATTGAAGAAATTGGAATTACATACTGAGATTCTACAACTTTTACTAGTAAACCATCAATAATAGATAATGTTAATGGTAGTTCCAGTGTAATTGTTGTTCCAACATCAACTTCCGAATCTATTGAAACCTCACCTCTAATCTCGCCTATTTTCCTCTTAACCACATCCATTCCAACTCCTCTACCCGATAAGTCTGAAACATTCTCTTTTGTAGAAAAGCCACTTAAAAAAACAAGATCAAGTATTTCTCTCTTTGATAGTTCTATACCTTCATCTACAAGACCTTTTTTAATTGCCTTATCAAGAATAAATTTTGGATTGATACCTTTACCGTCATCAATTATTTTTATGATAACACTCGCACCTTCGTAGTAAGCTTTAAAAATAATTGATCCTTTAGGATTTTTACCTTTTTTAATACGATCATCAGGCAATTCAATAGCGTGATCCACACAATTCCTAATCATATGTAAAAGTGGATCGGTAAGATGTTCAATTATATTTTTATCTAACTCAATATCCCCACCTTCTATAATAAAATCAATCTCCTTATTTAGTTCTTTAGATAAATCTCTAACTAATCTCTGGAAACGCATTAATTCGCTTTGAATAGGTATTAAGCTTATTTCAAATGCATTATCCCTAAGCTGACGTGAAAGTTTTTGAATACTTTCAGAAAGAGCAACAATTCTTGGTTCTCCACTTTGCTCAGAATATAAGTTCAATTGAGCTTGAATGGTAACTAACTCACTAACAAGATTTACTAACTCATCAATTTTAGTAGATGCTACCCTAATACTCGAAATCTTATGCTCTTTTAACTGAACCTTTTTCTTCTCCGGAGCAGCCTTTTTTTCTGCGCCAGACCAAGAAATGCCCTTTAATAGATCTGCTGTTAATTTTTCTTCTCCTTTTTTACATTTCTCAATTATTTCTGTAAAAAGAGCATTTTCGGTAATATTACCATTAAATATTTCAGTAACAACTAAATCACATTCATCCTCTACAAATATAAAAACGTCCTGAATTTCGTTTAATGGTTCCTCTGTATTTAATATAATATCCCAAGTAATAAAACAATCTTGCGGATTTATTTTTTCAATATCTGGAACATTATTAGAATTATATAATACCACAGCTTTTCCTAATGCATGTAAATCATCTAGTAAAAACAGTGGATTTGTTCCATTCATTAAAATATTTGTATGAGGCTTAAAGTTAATAAGATAAGTTTTTGAGTCATCTTTTTCTATATTAACCGTAATATCTTTACTTTCTTCCTCTTGTACTAATTTCTCACTTGGTTTAGATACAAACTGTTGAATTCGACGGGTAAAATCTGCAAGTTCCTTTTTTTCCTCTTCATCAGTTAAATCACCTACATCTAAAAAGTGTTTTATTTGATCGATCGCTTTAAAAGTAATTGAAATCAAATCATCCGAAATAGTAAGCTTACCGTTTCGTACCCAATCAAATACTGTTTCCAGATGGTGAGTAAATTCACTTAAATCGTTAAAACCAAACATAGCTCCTCCTCCTTTTAAGGAGTGCATGGCCCTAAAGATCCTTTCTATTATTTCTTTATCTGATCGATCATTTTCTAAGAGCAGCAATGCTTCTTCAAGATCGTGCACATTGTCGAGTGATTCTTCAACAAATTTTGCTCTAAACTTATCAATCATGCGCTTGCATTTTTTGAGATTAGAGAATCAAAAAAACGTAACGAATTATTTACGTCTTCTGAATCAAGGTTGTGTTGTTGATTTATACTTAGTTCAGCTTTTAACACTGGAATAAGCTTTTTAGTATTTGATAAAATTTCATTAGTAAAAGAGAGATTTCCTTTTCGAATCGCTGCATAAACTCTTTCTAAAGAGAATGCTATATTATCTAATCCATCAATACCCAGCATAGGTGCAGTACCCTTAATTTTATGTGCAGTAGAAAAAACTTGCTCAACAAAAACAACATTTGCTTCGCCATTTTTTTTATCACCTAAAACTTCTATTGATTCAAGTTCGTTCAACGTTTCGTTAATAAATCCTTCTTTTATTTTATTTATCATCTTAAAACTCTTGATATAGCACTCAGTAGCTTTGCTGGTACAAATGGCTTAATAATCCATCCAGTAGCACCTGCTTGCTTGGCTTCCATTTTTTTTGATGCTTGTGATTCAGTAGTTAAAAATAGTATAGGAATATGTTTATACGCCTCTATATCACGTACTTTTCTAATTAATCCTAATCCATCTAAATTAGGCATATGAAGGTCAGTAATAATAATATCAATGGTTCTTCCATCTAAAAATTTTAGTGCGTCTTCACCATCTATACCAACTAATACTTCATAACCTTCATTTTGCAAGGTAAAGTTTACTACTTCCCTTATACTTTCTGAATCATCAACAATAAGAACTGTCTTAGCCATAATTAGTTAAAATTTATCTATATTTTAAATAGGTCATCGAAACCTGCGTTTGAAATTAATGCAAACACTTCTTCATTTAAAACTCCTTCAAAATTAAATTCTAATCCTTTATTATTATATGCTGTTTTTAAAGCAAAAATAATCTGGATAAAAGTAACATCCATACTTGATGGATTAGTAACCTTAAAGTTTACATTTTTTGAATAATCAATTAGATCTAAAAGTTGTTGTTTAATTTCATCAATATAATTAATGATTAGCTCACCTGAAACAAGCACTATTTGTGAGTTTTTATCCTTCTTAACATCTATTGAATATGCCTTATCCATATCAAGTTGGTATTATTCCTAAATATACGTTAAAATTTTTCGTAATTATCCATATCCATCTCTCTTTCGAGATTAATTAAATTACCTTTTTCTGTTAACTCGGAAGAATGAGGTTGAGATGAACGTTTTGATTTTTGTTCTGGAGTTTCAGATACACTCTCTTTCTTTTGTGGTTGAGATTCTGTTTTAGTATCAATTTCGTCTATTCCAATATTAAAGAAACTAACTGCTTCTTTTAACCTATCTGCTAAAACAGCTAATTGCTCTGCACTTTGAGTAAGCTCATCAGAAGAAGATGCATTTTCCTGAGTAATTAAATTAAGTTGTTGCATTGCCATATTAATCTGCTCTGCACCTGTTTTTTGCTCAAGACTTGCTGCGGATATTTCTTTGATTAATTGAGTTGTTTTTTCAATGTCAGGTACAAGCAAACGTGATTTTTCACCAGCCTCTTGCGATACTTTTAGTCCTCCATTTACTAAATTATGTATTTCATCTGCTGCAACTTTACTTCTTTCTGCAAGTTTACGTACTTCTGCTGCTACAACAGAGAATCCTTTACCATGCTCACCTGCTCTTGCTGCTTCTACAGCCGCATTAAGTGCCAATATATTAGTTTGAAATGCAATATCACCAATAATTGTAATTTTCTCAGCTACACCCTTCATAGAATCAGCTGCTTCTGAAGATAATTTATCTGCAACATTTACATCTTTTGCAGTTTCTACTGTAATTTTTTCAGTTTCAACAGCATTATCAGTATTTTGATCAATATTTGCAACCATTTCCTCTATTGAGGTAGATACCTCTTCTGCTGAAGCCGCTTGATCTGCAGATCCCTTAGAAAGCTGCATTGAACTATCTTTTACATTTTTACCACTCGCTACTAAATTGTTAGCATTTTCTTTAATTGTAATTACAATACTCTTAATATTTGTAGCCATTGCTTTTAAAGCTTCAGCTAATTGACCTATCTCATCATCTTGGTTAATTTCCAATTCAGCTGTTAAATCTCCTTCTCCAATAGATTGTGCAAAGTTAACTCCCTTAATTAAAGGTCTAACAATACTAGTATATAACCAATAAGCAATTACAGTTGAAAGTAGGCCTAAAACAATCATCATAATAACAACAAATCTACTAAATCCAGCGAACGAACCATCCATTTTCTTTAATGATGTTTTATTCAAGCTATTAAATTTATCAACGAGTACAGTTAATTTACCAATTATATCATTACTTAAAGTAATAATATCACCATCTTCTTGAACCATTGGTTCCACCTCGAAAATCACCATTACATCATCGTAAGCTTCAAATGAATTTAAACTTGACATTACATATTTGTGTTTTACAAATAATGAATCTGCTAAATGTTTAATGGAGTCAAAATTTAATCTATCAGCTTCTTCCCAATCTTTTTTACTTTCTTCAAGTTCCTTCATCAACTTGGGATAGTTTTCAGAATGTAATTTCTCCAAAGCTAATTTATCAGCAGTACCAGGCTGTCTATCAACAAAAACCCAACTTTTAATTAACGCCTTAGAGCTTATAACCATATCCTTAAATGTTTGGATATTATGTTCAGAAGGGCTATAAACTCCTGTAATTTGATCGCTTAATGTGCGGCTATTATTTAGTGTAATAAATGTAAGTACACCATTAACTATTATGGCTAATAAAATCCCACTAAATCCAGCTATTAGTTTTTGGGCAATGTTTAATTTTAATTTCATTTTTATTTATTTTACTATACCTTTCCCTTCAACATTATACATTTATAATGCTTATTTATTTATGGCAGCTGCCATATTTGATAATTTTGAACTTATACTTAAACCTAAATTCTTTGCATTGGAATTATGTAATTCAAACTTTAAGTTATTCTCCCTAACCACAAAATTAATTACTGATCCGTGCTTTGTTGCTCCTTCGGTTTCTGTAATTAGCAATGAACTTTTTCCAATTTTAGATAACAATGCTCCCGCTTGTTTTGAAAAGTTAACAGTAGATGAAACATATAACACCTGGCAATCTGTAACTTCGTCTACAGACTTAAATTGTTTGATAACAACATTTTGATAACCAAACTTTTTACCACCAGATTGTTTTGTTAACCAATCAGCAATTTTTGGATTTTTTAAAACACCGATAACAAAATCACCTTGTTTTGCATCTTCAGGCCAGCCAATGTAACGGATAAAGTTTAATGTAAATACTGACTTATATTTTTCTACATCTTGCCCAAAACCTATTTTTGGCACAATCAATAGAAAAATTAAAAATAATAAGTTTTTTCTCATAACGCAAACTCCTTAAATATTGTATTCCTCACACCTGTTACGGGAAGTACGGTAATTTGGTTACTTTTTTTGTTCATAAAATGTTGAAAAGTATAATATATAATAAAAATAACTTGAACATCATAACATCATAATCAATAAAACGAATAAATTTGCGCCAAAATATTACCAGAGAATGAGAATTGTAAAAAATTATACATCGCAGGCGGGGGATACATTTCAAATTAAATTTGAAAAAACAATTAACTACATAATTAAAGATATTGTTAACTTAAATTATTCAATTGTAAAGTTTGACATTTTAATTGATAGTAATGATAATAGCGATTTTACAGAAGCTAGTACATTAATATCAGATATTATTAAAGAAATCTTCAATAATAAAATTCCTGCATACAACATTATTCATCAAAAATCAAATAGCAATTCTGATATTTTAATTCAGTGTCATTTATTCAACAACACCAAGGTAAACATACAATATAAAAAGATTTTAAATCATCCTTATGTTGTTGTAGATCTTGACAATGAAAAGCAAATATATTCTGGAGGTATTTCTTTTATTAATGATAGTTTTTTATTATCGGTTCAAAGATGTTTTGATTTTGCTGAGCAAATTCTTATGAAGGAAAACATGGGATATAAAAATGTTTTTAGGCAATGGAACTATATTCCTGATATTAATAGCTCTACATCATTTAATGGGGAAGAATCTTCTAATTTAGAGATATTTAATCAAATAAAAAGTTTCTTTTACGAAGATCAGGTTTCTAAAAAATCTCATTCCCTTTTTACTAATATAAGCAGTAATAATGGATCATTAAGTATTGATTTTATTGCAAGCAACTTAAGCCCAAAGTTTATTCCAAATTCTGATTTTTCTTTAGAAAATAAAGTTATAATTAGTGATAATGAAGTTTGGATTTCATTTTCACCTTCTATATTGGACGATATAATTTCACCTGATATTGAACAGGAAACAATTCAATCGTTGAATAGTATATTTTCGTTAAATAAAATATTTCAAATACAAGAAGACTCTTTTAAAGATTCAATTAAATTTTTAAAGATATATACACCAAACGAAGATGATTTTAAGCAAATAGAAGAACTTGTAAAAGAAGCTCTTCCAAATACTGAAATTCTTTTAGTAGAATCTGGCATAGATAATGAAGATAACTTTATGCACATTGAAGGAATTTTATCACTTACTTAATCCTTACAAATTTTTTTGCAATTACATAGTCAATAAACAATATGTGGATATTTATCGCTCGCACAATATTAAAAAACAGAATTCTACTTTTAGCAATTTTATCTATTATAACTGTATTTATGGCATTCAAATCAAGAGATGTAAGAATGTCTTATCAATATGCTCCTTTGTTGCCGGAAGATGATCCTGCGTATAAAGAATATGAAGAATTTGAAAAAGTTTTTGGGAATGAAGGAAACTTAATGGTTTTAGGTGTTAAAGACAAAGATTTTTTTAAGCTTTCGAACTATAATAACTGGGTTAAATTAAGTTCTGATATAAATGCTATTCATGGAGTTAGTTCTGTTTTATCGGTTTCAGAATCCTACAACTTAATTAAAAACAAGAAATTAAAAAGATTCGAAATTGAACCTCTTTTTAACGATAGTATCTCGTCGCAATATGAACTTGATTCCATAAAAAATAGTTTTTATAAACTTCCTTTTTATCAAGGTACTATTTATAATAAAAATAGTCATACTTACTTAATGGCTATTACCCTAAATCCTGAAATTCTTCAAAGTCCGGAAAGAGTAAAGCTAATTGAAGAAATTTTAGACGCAGGTAAAAAATATACCAATACAGCAAAAATTGACATCCATTACTCAGGTTTACCTTTTATTAGAGTAAGTACTGCCGAAATGATAAAAAAAGAACTCAACATGTTCATTTTTATGGCATTGGGAATAACAGCAATAATTATTTTTCTGTTCTTCAGGTCATTTAAAGTGGTTTTATTTTCCATGTTGGTGGTTGGTATTGCTGTAATATGGGCATTAGGTACTCAAGCAATTTTAGGTTTTAAGATAACCATCTTAACAGGTATGATTCCTCCACTTATTATTGTAATAGGAATCCCAAACTCTGTATTCCTACTTAATAAATATCATCAGGAATATAGAAAACATGGTAACAAGATTAAAGCCTTACAGCGAGTAATCCGAAAAATTGGTAATGCAACTTTTTTAACCAATTTAACCACAGCTTCAGGATTTGGTACATTTGTTTTTACAAGTAGTAGAATATTAGTTGAGTTTGGTATTATAGCAGCTATTAATATTATTGGTGTATTTATCTTGTCGTTATTACTTATTCCTATAATCTTTAGCTTTTTATCAGTACCTAAAGAACGACATTTAAATCACCTTGACAATAAAGCTGTTAATAATGTTGTTAATAAATTAGTCCATATTTCTTTAAATCATCGTAATAGTGTTTACATTACAACCGGTATAATTTTATTGCTTGGAATTATTGGTATAACAAACATTAAAACAACAGGTTATATGCTTGATGACATTCCTCAAGAAGACCAACTTTACATTGATTTGAAATTCTTTGAAAATAACTTTGATGGATTAATGCCACTTGAAATTATGGTTGATACAAAAAAATCAAATGGTGTTTTAAGAGCTAGTAATCTAAGGAAAATGGAGTCTTTACATAAAAAATTATCTTCTCATCCAGATATCTCTAAAGCTCTTTCTCTCTCAGAGGTTGTTAAATTTGCACGTCAGGCTTTCTATAATGGAAATACCAAGTATTATGGTATTCCAAGTAATCAGGAACGGAATTTCTTGTTATCTTATGTATCAAAAGGTGGTGGAGAGCAACAACAAGTAATTAACACCTTTATAGATACGTTAAGACAAAAAACCAGACTAAGTTTTAGAATAAAGGATGTTGGTACTACAAAAATGTCTGAGTTAAATGATATGGTTATTGAAAATATCAATGAAATATTTCCAAAAGAAAAATATGAAACATCAGTAACTGGAGCAAGTGTTCTTTTTTTTAAAGGAACTAAATATCTAATTCGAAACTTATTTATAAGTCTGTTTCTTGCTATTATTCTTATTGCGTCTTTTATGGCATGGATGTTTTCATCTAAAAGAATGGTTTTAGTTTCATTAATTCCAAACTTAATTCCATTAATAATGACTGCTTCGTTAATGGGGTATTTCGGAATTCCTATAAAACCATCCACAATTCTTGTATTTAGTATAGCATTTGGTATTTCTGTTGACGATACAATACACTATTTAGCCAAATACAGACAAGAGTTGGGAGAAACTAATTGGAGTATTAAAGCTGCCGTTGTTTTAGCATTAAAAGAAACTGGTGTAAGCATGATTTATACTTCTATTATTTTATTTTTTGGTTTTGGGATTTTTGGTTTTTCGCAATTTGGAGGTACGGTAGCACTTGGAATTTTAGTGGCTATTACTCTTTTAATAGCATTACTTTCGAACCTTATATTGCTGCCATCTTTGTTGTTAACGTTAGAAAAACATATTACTAATAAATCTTTTAAAGAACCACTATTACATATATATAATGAAGATGAAGATATTGAATTAGATGATCTAAGGATAGAGAAAGAAACTAAAAAAAATACCTCACCAAAATCAATTGAAAACTAATGTACAATATTCATCAATTACAAGAAATTGTTAATAAAGAAATAAACAAAATAAGTTACAATAAGGAACCAAAAGAACTTTATTCTCCAATTGAATATACTCTTGCCCAAGGAGGTAAAAGAATTAGACCAGTACTTTGTTTAATGTCTGCAATGCTTTTTGGTTGTAGTATAGAACATGTATTAAAACCAGCTTTAGGATTAGAGATATTTCATAATTTTACCCTTTTACACGATGATATAATGGATAACGCCGATGTAAGAAGGAATAATCCAACTGTGCATAAAAAGTGGAATGCCAATACTGCAATCTTATCAGGAGATGCAATGATGATTAAAGCTTATCAATTTATTTGTCATTGCGAACCTAATAAACTTCCTGAAGTTATTTCAATTTTTAACGAAGTAGCTTTAGGAGTATGTGAGGGACAACAGTATGATATGGAATTTGAAACAAGGAACGATGTAACTGTAGATGAATACATTGAAATGATTAGGCTTAAAACTGCTATTTTGTTAGGTGGTAGTTTAAAATTAGGTGCTATTTTAGCTGATGCCTCTAAGGATGATGCTGAGTTAATATATCAGTTCGGAATTAATATCGGATTAGCATTTCAATTACAAGATGATTATTTAGATAGTTTTGGAGATCAATCTAAATTTGGAAAAAAAATTGGAGGAGATATTATCGCCAATAAAAAAACGTTTTTACTTTTAACCGCTTTGAATACTGCAGAGGTAGAAGATAAAAAAAACTTAGATAACTGGATTGATTTAGATAAGTTCGATCATGAATTAAAAATAAAAGAAGTAAAAAGGATTTTTAAGAAACTTTCTGTTGATACAGCATCGAGAAACAAAATGTCTGATTATTATAATAATGCAATAAAATGTATTAAAAAGATAAATGGAAATGAAGATGTAAAATCCGAACTTATTAACTTTGCAACCAAACTTATGAAAAGAATTAATTAGTACTTTTAAAACAAACTTGTTAATTTTAGATATAACTTTAGTACATTTCGTAAAACAAATCTCTATATCCCATTTTGTAACAATTTAGCCCAAAAGCCAAACTGTTACAAAAAAAGATAAATTAAATAAAAATGGAACAATTAGAAGGGAAAATCATTCAGGTAGTTGGGCCTGTTATAGATGTTAGTTTTGATTTAATTGATCAGGAACTTCCTAATATTTTAGATGCGCTTGAAATTACCCGTGAAAATGGTGAAAAAATCACAATTGAATGTCAACAGCATATTGGTGAACAGACCATTAGATGTATTTCGATGGATGCAACCGATGGTTTAGTTAGAGGTATGAAAGTGCTTGCAACTGGTCAGCCCATAATTATGCCTCGTGCTGAATTGGTAAAAGGAAGACTATTAAGTGTAACTGGAAAAGCTATTGATGGGATTGGAGATATAGAAAAGAATAATGGCACGCCAATTCATAGAGAACCACCTAAATTTGAAGAACTATCAACTGAAACAGAAATTCTTTTTACTGGAATCAAGGTTATTGACTTAATCGAACCATACGCAAAGGGAGGTAAAATTGGTTTATTTGGTGGAGCAGGAGTTGGAAAAACGGTACTTATCCAAGAGTTAATTAATAATATTGCAAAAGGATACGATGGCCTATCAGTATTTGCTGGGGTAGGAGAGCGAACCCGTGAAGGTAATGACTTACTTCGAGAAATGATTGAAGCTGGTATTGTAAATTATGGTGATGAGTTTAAAGAAAGCATGGAAAGTGGTAGTTGGGATTTAACCAAAGTAGATAAAAAAGCTTTAGAAGACTCTCAAGTAACCATGGTTTTTGGTCAAATGAACGAACCTCCTGGTGCTCGTGCTCGTGTTGCTCTTTCCGGATTAAGTATAGCAGAAAGCTTTAGAGATGGAGATGGATCTGGTAGTGGTAAAGATATTCTTTTATTTGTAGATAACATCTTCCGTTTTACTCAGGCAGGATCTGAGGTATCAGCTCTGTTAGGACGTATGCCTTCTGCTGTTGGTTATCAACCTACTTTATCATCTGAAATGGGTGAATTACAAGAACGAATTACATCAACAAAAAATGGTTCTATTACATCTGTACAAGCTGTTTATGTACCTGCAGATGACCTTACTGATCCAGCTCCAGCAACAACATTCTCTCACTTAGATGCTACTACAGTTCTTAGTCGCAAAATTGCTGAACTTGGTATTTATCCTGCTGTTGATCCATTGGATTCTACATCAAGAATTTTATCACCGGATATTGTTGGTGAAAAACATTATAATACTGCTCAAAGAGTTAAAGAAATTTTACAACGCTATAAAGAACTGCAAGATATCATTGCGATCCTTGGAATGGAAGAATTATCTGAAGAAGATAAATTAGTTGTACATAGAGCACGTAGGGTTCAACGTTTCTTATCTCAACCATTCCATGTTGCTGAGCAATTTACAGGTTTAAAAGGTACTTTTGTTAATATTGAAGATACAATTAAAGGCTTTAATATGATTATTGATGGTGAGGTAGATAAATATCCTGAAGCTGCTTTTAATCTAGTTGGAACTATTGAAGAAGCAATAGAAAAAGGAGAAAAACTACTTTCTGAAGCTAAATAATTATGGATTTAAATTTACAAATAATTACACCGGAAAAGATTTTATATTCTTCAGATGTAGGTTTAATTCAATTACCTGGTGTTAAAGGAAGTTTTACTGTACTTAAAAATCACGCTCCAATTGTTTCATTATTATCAAAAGGAGTAATTAGAGTAATTGGAAAAGATGGGAAAGAGGATTTATTTGATTGCAATGAAGGAAGTATTTTTGAATGTAATAATAATAAAGCAACTATTCTTATTGAATCCATAAAAGAATAGTGAAATACAAGTAAAAAACATAAAAACCGTTATCACCTGTGATATCGGTTTTTTTATTAACTGCATATATTTATTTTGAAAAAGATACTTATTATTAGATTTAGCTCAATTGGTGACATTATTCAATGCATGTCTGTAACTGGTGGATTTAAAAATCACCATCCTAATTGCGAAGTGCATTGGATTATACGTAAAGACTTAGCCTCATTACTTAAAATTGATCCCAGGATAGATAAATTAATTGAGTTTGATAAGAAAAAAGGGATAGTTGGATTAATAAAACTTGCATTTCGATTAAAACAAGAGGGATACTCACATATTTATGATGCTCATAGCAATATTAGATCCAATGTCTTAAAAATCATATTATGTTCCTTTGGCTTTAATAGTAAACTAATTACCAGAAGAAAATCGAGATTTAAAAGAATGTTACTATTTAATTTTAGGATAAACTTACTTCCTAAACCGTTTAGAGCATTTAAATCTTTTAGAGATCCTCTTAAAAAATGGAATATCACAAATTTCTTTACTGATAACAATAACTGGGTTTTTCCTGAAGAAACAGAGAAAAAATGTTCGGAACTATTAAATAATCAACCTTCTAAAACAATAACACTTGTTCCTTCAGCAGCTTGGGAATTAAAAAGGTGGCCTATAAATTATTGGCAAAAAGTAGTTGAGTTATTACATGATTTTCATTTTAACATTATAGCGGGTCCCAATGACAACTTCTGCCAAGAAATTGCTAACGTTGATAAAAGTCGAGTATTCAATTTAGCTGGAAAAACATCTCTCCTAGAAAGTTTTTGTATCACATCTAAATCTAAATACGTAATAAGTGGTGATACTGGATTTTTACATGCTGCTGACTTATTTAATGTTCCTGGATGTGCTATAATTGGTCCTACTGCATTTGGATATCCAACAGGAGAAAAAATGAAAATATTTGAAATGAATTTGCCTTGTCAGCCCTGTAGCAAACATGGCAACACAAAATGCAAATTAAAAGAAATTAAAAAATGCCTAGTAGATATTACACCTGAGCAAATTGTTCAAGAAATTAAAGAAAACATTTCTTTATTTTAGTATTACTCCCATTTAACAATATTTATACCTCATGAGCAGCTTAAAAAAAACGTATTCAAAACTTGTTACAATAAAGCATAAGAATTTAAAACCAATATACTATTTAAAAAATTTTATAAGGTTAAAGTTTCTTCCTCAATTTGCTCATAATAAACTGGATAAAAAATTAAAATCGTTAAGTAACTACGATCAAGAATACATTAATTTCAGGGTAAACTATTACAACAAATTAGAAGATAAATTCACTTTCAGTCAGGAAATAAAAACACTTCAAGATTTTATTTACACCGGAAAAGAAAAAACCTATTTTTTTGATGCATGGAAATTCACCAGATATTTTAAACCTGAATACAAATTTTCTTATGAATTTGGTGATGTTACTAAAATTCCTAATAATCCATCTATTGTTAAAAGTAGACCAATTAATGGCAATAATGTAAATTCTATACTTCTAAATTTAAATAGGATTAGACATTTTATATTTGTTAACGAAAACAAACCTTTTGTTAAGAAAAAAAATCAGATTGTTTGGAGAGGTAATATATGGAGTTACCAACCTCAAAGAGTAGATTTTTTAGAAAAACATTTTAGTAATCCTCTATGTAATATTGGTCATGTTAATAATACTGATATTGAATCAAATTGGTTTAAAGAAAAACTAACAATAGACGAACAACTGCAATACAAATTTATTTTATCGATAGAGGGCAATGATGTAGCTACTAATTTAAAATGGATAATGTCATCAAACTCGATTGCTGTAATGCCTACACCTAAATTCGAAACCTGGTTTATGGAAGGAACGCTCAAACCAGATTACCATTATATACATATTAAAGACGATTATTCTGATTTAAATGATAAACTTGAATATTATATTCAAAATCCTAATAAAGCTGACGAAATACGTAAAAATGCTAATGAATATGTAGTTCAGTTTAAGAATAAAAAAAGAGAAGAATTGATATCATTGTTAGTTTTAAAGAAATACTTTCATTTAAGTAAATAATTTATAAAACTCCATTTTAATCATATTATTAACAATAAACTCTTTCTTATTTAGAATCTTAAAATTTTAAGTATTATCAACTTTTATCTTTTCTATTAGTGTTAGTATTTTCTCACCAAATGTCAAATTCATCGCTTTGGGATGTTTTAAATATTGATTTACATATTTCTCATACTTATTATTATTATAGCAAAAAAGATTGTTGGATTTATCCTTTAAATCTTCTACTCCCTTTGATATATCAATATCTTCTACTTCAAAATAATTCGAGAAACCTTTTATTTTTGAATTAATATTACTGTTACTGAATAATAAAGAATTTAATAATACAAAAGGTTTTTTAAAAATCGTTGCAAAACTAATAGCTGTCGAGAAATGTATCAAAGCAATTTTGGAATTCTTTATTAGTTCAGCTGTTTTAGTAAAATATAAATCAAAGTCAGCAAGAAAGTCATCAGAGTGTTCATACTTCCTTCTTGGATGAGAAGCAATAATAACTTTTAAACCAGTTAGTTTTTGAAACTCTACTAAAAAGTTATTAATCTCTCCATAATATTGTTCTGCTGTAAATGAATGGACAATATGATTAGTTTTAAAATCGGGATGATGTACAAAATATTGATCTACAAATACTGCATATTCTTCTTCAATATTAATGGTATTTTCAACAATACTTGCAAGTTTATAATCAGGTGAGATAGAATATTTAACAATTGTATTATTACTTACCAATTTATTAAAAATTGATTTATTATCAATTTTTGAAGTTATTATCATTCTGGCAGGTTTTAAATACAAATTGCAACCATAATAATATAGTACTTCAAAGGGTTTATCAATTAATTTTTTAATGTTAATATCTTTAATAAACTTTAAACAACTATGCTTTTTTTCAGTTATTAAGCTTACTGTATCAAAAGATGGAAATGCGGTGTTTTCAACCAATACATATGGTACTGAATAATAAAATATTTTAAAGTACATCCATGCAGTGTTTGATATAAAAGGAACAGTAGAAATTACTAATGAGTCTTTTGCTTTTTTACATAAGAACATTATAAATTCATGTTTCGAAGAAAATCGTTTAACATAACATTCCAAACTTTCTGGAAAACTATTATTTACATGTTTTCTTTTTAAAAATTTAGAAATATCTAGAAATTGAACGTTATACCCCTTATTTTTTAAGAATTCAAAGTCACTTCTGAAATAAAACTCTTTTGTTATTGGAAATCTATCTATGAAATAAATATTATTAATCATCAAACAACCTACTCTCTATTACACCAGCTCTTTCAAAATAACACCCTAAATAATTAACAATATTTAATTTTAGAACTATATTTTTACTAAGAAACTATCTATATATTACTATTTACTTTTTCTTCCTTTTCTGTTTTTTTAATAACAGAACCAGAATTCATCCACCATTGGTACTTTAATGAATTATACTAACATTAAATATTCACCACAATACGTTAGTATTACTAAATAGTTTTGTTGTTTGAGAAATAAAAATTATTGTCAAAGTTGTAAAATGAACAATACTAATTGAATTTAAAGCAGATACCTCTTTCTTTTCTATAAGATTTATAGTCTGCCTTTTGAATAATTGAGTCAATTATTTGAATATGATAAGTTAGAACAAAAAAAATCGATATTTTCTATGCTGTTTATTTTAATCTATAAAATAAGGCACATCAGATTTAATATTAACTAGTTAAATAATACTCTACTTAATATAGGAATTTATGAAATCCTAATAAAGTATCATTAATTCTAAAATCAAAATGACTATATACATTAGCCATACCTTTATTAGCAGCCGAAATTAAAGTACTAATTCTATTAATCCCTTTATTTTTATTGTATTCTAAAATTTCATTCCATAGAGAAAGAACATATACTTCAGACCCTGAATTACAACCAGCTAATATTAACTCAACTTGTTTATTTTCTGTTCTTTGGGCATTAAATCCAACTATTTTATTTCCAACTTTAGCAACTAAAAAATCAACATTTTGAATCAATAAATCATCAATCCAATTGCTATATCTTTTCCTACACAAATTATCTGGTATATTATAATCCTCATGAAATCTACTATAATTAAATGAATTTGTTGCTATTTCTTTTACTTCAGATATATCCTCGTCTTTTATTAATTCTAAACTTAGCGTTGGAAGTTTTTCTTTAACAAATTTGTTAATTTTTGTCCTTAATATTTTAAGACTACAGTCTGAAAAATAAAATCCAGACTTTTGAATGAAATTTTTTAGTTTAAAATCGTTCGCATCAATACGAGTATATACAAATTTTACCTCTTGTTCTCTTAATTCTTTTTCAATTAATGCATATTCTTTTTCAATATTACTAATCTCTTCTCCTTGAAAAGTAGTAATTTCTGCAGTTTTAAATTCAAAAACCTTAGTATCCCATGGAGTTAATCGATATCTAATCATTACTATATTTTTTTCTTAAATCTACTTGTTGATTTTAGGTCGTATGTAATGTTTATTTTAGCTGGCCATTTGTATTTATCTAATGTTTCTTTGCAAATATTTTTAATACTTTTCTTAATAGCATTTTCATCAAAATTCTTACTTATTACTACCTTAGCGCATACCATTTGGCCTGTTAGTGCATTTTGTTTTGAATAAACAGTAGTGTCAATAACACCTTCTACCTTATTAATTACATCTTCAATTTCAGTTGGTAATACTTTTAGTCCACCAACATTGATAACTTCATTTATTCTACCTATAACTTTTATATATCCATCATTATCTACATCAACTAAATCACCAGTGGCAAACCAACCATCCTCAGTAAATTTTTTACTAGATACTCCTTTATAACCCTTAACTGAATTCTTTGACTTTATCAATAATTGATTATCTATAATCTTATAATCTACATCCTCATCCACAATTTTAAAGTATAAACTTGATGATGACTTACTTTCTGTTTTTAGTATTCCTGTTTCACTTGTTCCGAATGTTTGCAGTAACCTTACATTAGGAATTAACCTATTTAACTTATCTAATAACTCTACAGGCATTCGTTCCGTACCATACGTTATTAATTTCAGTGATGATAAATCTTTCTCTAAAAAATCATCAACAAGCAACATTAAATTTAAAAAAGTAGGACTTGTAGGTAGAATCTGAACTTTTTGCTTTTCAATCAAATCCAATATTTCTGATGGTGTCCTTTGTTGTGGAATTATAATTATTGAACCATTATTTAAACAGCTAAGTAAAGTATTTAATCCTCCAATATGATCAAACATTAGAAATAACAAAAACCTTAGTTTTTTCTGCCTATTTGGAGGATTAAAACTATCAAGTAGTTCAGAAAAATTGTGTACCATTACTTTAGGAACACCTGTAGTACCACTTGTAAATAAAACTATTCCACTATTATTACTTTTAATTATTTCATCATATCCTTTATAGGATTCATTTTTAACACCAGTTTTACTTACGATTAATTCATCCTCATTTATACAAATAATTGTATTTGCTCCTGAAGCAACAATTTTTGATTCAAATTCCTTCTCTGTTGTTTTAACAATTGGTACTATTATGCAAGCATATTGTGAAAGTGTTAACAAGAGCGAAATAGAATAAAAGCTATAGTCGGAATCGATAACTACAATATCACCTTCATTAATTTGTAATTTTAAATCTTTATTATATAATTGAATTTGTTGATAGAACTGCTGATAACTATAAACTTCATCTTTAAATATAATACAATCACCATTGTAGTTATTAAATTGTTCAATTTTCATAATCCGCCTAAATAAATAACTTGTCCAGTAATAAAATCGCTTTTCTCATTTATAAAAAAGTCCATTACATTCTCAATATCCTTGTACTCTCCTAATCTATGTATAAGTTGATTTTCTAATAGTTTATCTATTTTATCCTTAGGTATTACTTTAATTAAATCGGTATATACAGGAGAAGGTCCAAGTGCATTTACTGTTATATTGTAAGTAGCTAATTCCTTTGCCATTATTTTAGTCATTTTTTCGATAGCTGCCTTACTCGAAGCATAAACCATTTCACCTTCTAAATTCATAGGCACAGCAACTGTTGATAAATTAATTATTCTTCCATAATTATTCTTAATCATAACTTTAGCGCATTCTCTACTAAAATAAAATGATCCGTAATAATTTGTTTTAAAAACTTTATCAACTGTTGATCCTGGTGTTAATATAGAATGATTTAACGATGCTATACCGGCATTATTAATTAGAACATCGATCTTTTTAAAATTCTTTTTGCCCTCTGAAACTACCTTTTTTACCATTTTTTCATCGGATACATCACAAATTAAATGCATATAATTAGGATGACTCAAATCACTTTCGTTACGGCTACAACCTATTACATTATATCCTAACTTTAGATAATAGTTAGTCAAATGTAATCCTATTCCTTTTCTATTTCCGGTAATTAAAATTGTTTGCTTATCCATTTATACTTTCGATGATATATTTTGATAAAGTAATGGTATTAATAAACGGACTTGTACTTCGCGACATAGCCTTTTCATCCATCAAACTAATCTCATGATTAAATTCATCTTCTATTCCTTCTTCAAGTTCAACTATAAAACGCACCAAATCCATAGAATCGAATAATCCATTTGAACCAATAAGCCTTGTTTCTACAGAAATTTCTTCCCATTCAATATCATTTTCCTCTGCAAATTCTTTGATTTTATTAACAATAAATTCTTCAATTTTTAATTTACTTATATCCATTACAATAAAATTATATTAACAATCTAATCTTTTAGACTGCCTCATTTAATAAAAGTTTAATAGTTCCTTGAAAATATTTCTTTGTAAAGGTATTGGAGCAAAACCTTTAGTTTCTAAGATAAAAAAAAATTCTGATATTCATAAGTAATCACTTTTCTTTTTCAGACGATTACACAACAAGGTATTATTAACTTAAGTATACACCGTATTAGTAGTTAATAATAAGAATTCGTTCCTTAGAATATATTTCAATATTAAACAATTGCCATAGCTTTATTCACAATGTAATATTAAAGAAAGTAAAGTGTGAATACTTAACTATTTTACGGATATACATAACTAAAATCCTTATTTTATTAACAAATAATGCTTGAAAATGGAACTTTTAAAAAATTTATTAAACAGGAATAAGTATTATTGAAAATATTAATAAAGATTTTATCTAAACTTTAGTGAATTATTTTGTCTTTTTAAGATCCTTATTGTAATACTGAATTAGTTTTACCTTCTTTTTTAGGTGAAAACTTTGCTTACATTCTTATTGCAGTAACATATATATTTTTTATTAACTTATTTATAAATATATATGTATTCTATTGTATTTAAATATATTAATCGTTTTTTTAAACGAAATATTATCTCATTTTACACAAAAGAGAGAATCATAAAACTTAGTTATTAGTCCAACAACCTGTTATCTAATAAAAAAATAAATATTAATCACTTATAATCTTATAAATATAGATATTCCAATATTCTCCAGTTAATTTGCTTATATAACTAAGTTCTGTATTATTAGTTGTATTTATACTAGTAGTTGAAATAATATATTTACATCCTAAGTTTTTAAGTGCACTATAATCAAAAAGTAGATACTCTATTTCCTTATGATTATTATTTAAAAATTTACGCTTCAATTCTGATGAAAAAGCATAGCATCTAGATCCCCAATTATCGAAATATGATTTAATACCTTCATCTCTATTAATTTCATCTTCAATAACATTTCTAAATTTGTTTTTATACTTTAAAGGATAATTTGTTACATAACCATCTACTGTATAAAATCCATTGAATTGTGTAATTGCAGGGTGTAAACCAACATTTGCAATTTTATACTGTTCAACTGGTTCATTGATTGTAGATTTTACTTTATCAAACAATTCTTTATCGTAAAATTGTGCATAAGTAGGTTTATTAATGTTATATATAAGTTCATGTTGTGTAACTAAAAAAATAAACTGTATGATAAGAATTGTATACACGATAATTTTATCTTTTTTACAAGTTAAATTAAATCGTTGCAACACTATGGCTAAAAGCAAATACCATACAAATGGATGTAAGGTGTGAAAACGTTGTAATTGTAATGGTATTTTTTCTGTAAATTTTTTTACAATTGGTTGAAAATAATGATAATCTTTAAGTCCATAAAACAATGAGGTTAACACTAAAAACGAAATCAATAATTTCGTAGTGTTATCAAATTTTATGCGAGAAACAAAAATTATAAAAAAAATAAGAAATATCATGTGACGACTATGAGCATGATTTTGACCTTCGGCAAAGATTCTAAAGCTATTATTAAGTGCTTCTAATAAACCAATTGAAGATTTATAAAATTCATTTCTATGCATTACAACATCATTACATACTAAAAAATTAGAAATAACAGGATAATGACTTATTAAGTAAACACACCCTAAGAGTATACTAGCAAGAATAAACTTTATATTAATTCTTTTATTTTTATAAAAATCATATACGAGAATTGAACCAAGTATGAAAAAAATAAAAATACCTGTTAAAACTAGTGATGAGTATGAACCATAAAAAACAATAATAATCCAATTTTTAATTCTATAATCCCTCTTTAAGATATTTATAAATGCATAAAATACTAACGGGATTCCACTTACAGAAATTTGAAACGACCAAAACGGCAACAAACTGAATAATAATGATACGCTAATTATAATGAAATCATTTTTATTATGTGTTTTATAGTAATTCTTAAGTAAGAAAAACATCCCAAAATAAGCAACAAGACACATTATTACTTTATTAATTACATATCCATCATAAATTCCAAATATTTTAAAAATAAATAAAGATAAATCAGAATATGCGTATAAATTAGCTAGTTTTAGTCCATCAAAAATTTGGTGTACAGTAATATTTGGATTTGCAAACGCTAAATTATTGTCTAACAATATTTTTACCCAGGCAATATTAGAATCAAGATTATCATGAATTAGAATATTGGCATTTTCTCCTAAAATAATATAAGGTAGAAAATAGATAGTTATTATAATACCTGGAACAAGATGTAATTTACTTACTTGCTTCAAAGATTTAAACATTGAAATATGACTTTATTTTAGAAATGATAAACATCTGTTCTTCTAAAAGTAACTCATAATAAAGTGGTAATCTTAATAATCGATCAGAAAACATATCACTATTAACCAGTTCTAACTCTGGATTATTTTTATAGTAGTACTTACTTTTATGTAAAGACACATAATGAAAAACAGACAGAATATTAAATTCCTTTAAATACTTAATTAATTCACTACGTTGCTTTTCTGAAGAACATATAATATAAAAAATATGTCCATTATTAGTAGCATATTCTGGAGTTTCCGGCAATTTGATACTATATTTTTCAATTTCCTTTAACTCTTTATAATATGTGTTCCAAATCTCTAATCGTCTTCTTCTGAATATCATTAATACACTCTAGTTGAGCATATAAAAAAGCAGCTGTTAACTCAGAAGGTAAATAAGATGAGCCTATGTCTACCCATCCATATTTATCAACTTCACCTCTAAAAAAGGCAGCTCTGTTAGTACCTTTTTCCCATATAATTTCAGCTCTTTCTATAAATTTATCATCATTTACGACAAGCATTCCTCCTTCACCACTAATTATATTTTTTGTTTCGTGAAAAGAGAATGTACCCAAATGACCTATACTTCCTAGAGCTTTATCTTTATAATATGAATCTATTGCTTGAGCAGCATCCTCTATTACGTATATATTATATTTATTCGCCAATTCCATAATCTTATCCATATCACAAGCAACACCTGAATAATGAACAACAACTATGGCTTTTGTTTTTTCAGTAATTAAAGCTTCTAATTTACTTACGTCAATATTAGGGTGATTTTCATAACTATCTGTAAATACAATTTTAGCACCTCTTAAAACAAATGCATTTGCAGTTGATACAAAAGTATATGATGGTACAATTACTTCGTCGCCTAGTTGCAAATTAAGTAAAATAGATGCCATCTCTAATGCATCAGTGCACGAGTTTGTCAATAAGCTCTTTTTAAATCCATACTTTTTACAAAAGAAATCCTGACACAATTTTGTATATTTTCCATTACCTGATAGCTTACCAGAATTTACCGCATCATATATATAATTGACTTCTTTACCTGTTAAATAGGGCTTATTATATGGTATATTCATTTACAAAAAGTTATCTAAAAATTTAACGTTTGTTCAATTATAAACACTGGTCTATTTTTTACTTTATCAAAAGTTTTACCAAGATACACTCCAATCACCCCAAGCATAAAGATTTTTAATCCTGATAAAAACCATATTGAAATAATAATACTTGCAAATCCTAATACAACAATATCTCCAATAAAATATTTATATAGATAAACTAATCCAATCAAAAATGAAATTAGTGAAATACCAAATCCAACTTTAATTACAAGACGAAGAGGTTTGTTTGAAAAAGCAATAATATTGTTTGAAGCTAACTGGAAAAGTTTTGCCCACGAATAAGATGAATCACCTTCTTTTCGTTTATTATGTCGTACATTTATCTTAGTTTTTGTGAAACCAACCCATTGCAACATTGTAGGTAAGTATCTAATATTATCTTTCATAGCTAAAATAGATTTAACAACATCTCTATGATAAATACCAAAATTACCTATTGTTGGATCTTGAACAGTATCCGTAAAATATCCTAAAACCTTTGAAAATGTTTTAGAAGACAACTTTTTTAAGAATGAATCTTTTCTTTGAAATCTTCTTGCAAGTACAATATGATATCCTTCAATACTTTTATTATACAAATTAGGTATTTCTTCTGGTTCATCCTGTAGGTCACAATCCATCACTATTACCCTTTCTCCAACAGATTTATCTAATCCTGCAGTTATAGCATAATGTTGACCAAAATTACGACTTAGTTTTACACCTTTTACCTTTTTATTTGTTAAACAAACTTCCTTAATCTTTTGCCATGAATTATCAGGACTGTTATCTTCAACCAAGATAACTTCAAATTCTTCGGTAAACGTAGCAACAGAATTGGATATTCTTGTAACTAATTCTTCCAATACATTAGCTCCATAATAAACAGGTACAATAACAGAAATTTGCATAATACTATTTTGAAAATGTTAATCCGAATAATAAAACTCTTAATTCAACTTTAATCTATCCATTATTTGCATAATATTTTCTCTAAAAGATTCATCTGTAGCATCAGGATGTTTTATATACTTTTCAAGAAAATCGTTATACTTATTTTTATCTATCTTTTTTTCTTCCTTACTAATATCAATAACAGATCTATCCTTCATATCAACCATTGGTTTATTAAAGAATTTTGAAAACATCAATATACCAGACAATACATTACTATCACTAAATAGTTTTGAAGTAAGAAGAATAAATGGTTTATTAAAAATAACAGCAAAATTGATTGATGTTGAAAAATGCACCAATACTAGCTTAGAATTTTTAATTAATTCTCCAGTTTTATTATAAAAAAGTTGAAACTCCTCATTAAAATCCTTTGTTAATTCATGTTTACGGCGAGGGTGAGAGGCTATTACTATTTTTAAACCTGTTACTTTTCTAACATGTTTCAAATACTCATTTAATTCTCCGTAATATTGGTCAGCTGTAAAGGAGTGCACAATATGATTTGTTTTAAAATCGGGATGATGTACAAAATATTGATCTATAAATACAGCATAATCTTCTTTAACAGTAGCCTTTGTTCCTATATCCATTGCCATTTTATAATCTAAAGACATAGAATACTTCATTTCAGTATTATCACCTTTCAAAATTTTCTTTTCGGCACGTAACTTCGATTTTGAAGTAATAATCATTTCTGCATGAGAAATTATTGGTAGAGAACTATAATACTTTACAAAGTCCCCAGGTTTTTGACTTATTTTTTTAAGATTAATACTTTTAAAAAACTTTATTATTCCTCTTTTTCTATCTTCTAAACTTTTTTTTGTTGGAATACTTGGTAATGATGTATTTTCGAAGAGAACAAAAGGTATTTTTAGTTTAAATATAGGTATGTACATCCATGCACTATTGGATAGCAAACCTACATCTGTAACTATCAATGTATTTTTACTATTCTTTTTAAGAAATTCAGTGTACTCTTTTTTAGCATTTAATGCTATTACATACTTTAATAAATAACCAGGACAAGTTTGTTCAAACTTCTTTTTTTTTAATAAGTTAGCAATATCTAAATATTTAACATTATACCCTTGCTTTTCTAAGAACTCAAATTCATCTCTAATATATGCCTCCTTATTAAAAGGAAATCTATGAATAAAAAAAATGTTTATCATCTGCCAAAATTACTTCTTTTCAAAAGAGAATTACTTTTTTAGGATATTAAATCAATAATCTTAATTTCTAACCTTTGAGTAATAATATGTTCTACGAATTCTCTAAAAGCTCCTTCGCCTCCACATTTTATCGTACATAAATCTACTATATCTTTAATATATTCAGATGCATTGGCAGGACAAGCAGAAAAACCAACTTCTTTAAGTAAATGATAATCATTTATATCATCCCCAATATAAGCTACATCTTTAAGAGATATATCTAGTTCTTTACAAATATCTTGTGCAACTTTTAACTTATTAGAAATACCTTGATATATCCTATCAATTTTTAATTTTTTTGCTCTGCATTCAACAATTTTTGTTTCTTCTCCAGTTATAATACCCATTGGAATATTAACTTTTCTTAAAAATAATACGCCAGCACTATCTGAAGTATTAAATTTTTTTAATTCATTACCAAGCTGATCATAGTACATTCCACCATCAGTCCACACTCCGTCGATATCAGTTAAAACAAGTTTTATCATGGTAATTAATTAATTTGCGATGGATAAATAATTTCGTTTCTCAAAAGATCTTCTTTAGCAACCTTACCAACAATTTTTTCTCTTTCACTCCATTTAAATCCATCTCCTGGACTCAACAAATGTAAATCCTCTTCTTTTATTACCTCTCCATTCTTTATATCTCTCTTTGAAGCAACCGATCTTTCTAACTTAACTTTAGCTGAATGAACATCATCAGAAATAAACATATCTTCAACTCCCATTGATTTTTCAATTAAGCGTATATCCCTTATCATTCGGTTAACACCATCAGGACCAATAGAACCAGCTTGGTCAGTACCTTTCATTCTTCTATCAATGGTAACATGTTTCTCAATTATTTTAGCACCCATAGCAACAGCTGCAATTGGAGCAGAAATACCTATAGTATGATCAGAATATCCAATTTCATAATCACCATAATTATTTTGAAGAAATTTTATTGTATTTAAATTTACATTATGAGGTTGTGTAGGATATTGCGATACACAATGTAGAATTGAAATATTTGAGTGATATTTTGTAATTACCTTAAGTGCTTCGTCCAGCTCTTTATTACCAGTCATTCCAGTAGATAGAATAATTGGTATTTTTGTTTCTGCCATAGCAGCTAATAAAGGTAAATTAGTTAAATCTCTGCTAGCAACTTTTAGTTTATCAGGAGTAAATAGTTTTAACATGTTTGTAGCACCTATTGCACATAAAGTTTCAACAAAATCTAATCCTCTTGACTTAGCATGTTTATATACTTCAAAATGCTCTTCATCAGATAATTCTAGGAATTCACGATGTTCGCCATATGTTTTACCAAAAGAATTTGGGCTATTATATGGAGCTTTCATTTGACTATCCGACAATTCTTCTGATAAGTCACGTTTAGTTAATTTAACCGCATCCATTGGTCTTAGATTTAACCCAAATAATTCTTCTGTTACAGGGCGTGAAATTAAATCTACAATTAACTTAGCAATATCAACAGAACCGTTATGATTTTGTCCTATTTCTCCAATAATATAAGTCATCTTACTTTGTATTTTTAATAATCTGCTTTTTCATTATATCTAAAAACTCACTATTTGAGTTTATAAAATTGAATAACTCTTCTAAAGATTTATAATTACCTACATTTTTGTAAATATGTTTTAGTAAATCAAAATCTTCTTGAGTATCAATAGTTAATCTAATATTGGTATTATTTTCAACAATATTTGGAACATCTATAAATTTAAGCTCAAATTCATCTTTATGCTCATATATATAATTTGTAACATGTTCTTTATAAAAGTTGTCTACTTCTTTATCCTGAACTCGTCTTAATGCGTTAAGTTTAACTCCTTCTGCGTATAATCCAATATGCGATTTTATTGTAGGAATTCTACTAGCGAATTTAAATGAAATATAATCAGTTGTGTTACTAATTAATTCCTTTATTAATAATTCAATGTCATCTAAGTTTAAAAAAGGATTATCTGCACATATTCTTATTATATTATTGGTTTCACATAATTCTGCTGCTTTTATAAATCTATCAAGCACATTTAATTCACTTCCTCTAAAACATCTAATTTTTAATTTATTAGCAATATCGCAAATAACATCATCAGAAATATTTGTTGTGGTAGCTAAAACCAGATTATTTTTTGGAACAACTAATAATATTCTTTCTAATATTACCTCTAGCAATACTTTATCAGAATAAAATTTAGTTGTCATTTTACCTGGTAATCGTGTTGAACCCGTCCGCGCCTGTACAATTACAGCATACTCCATTCTTACAACATTTTATATTATTGAAATATGCTGCAAAGGAAGTAAATACTTTAGTAATTAAAAAGACATATTAGTAATATAAATTATATAACAATAGAGAAACTTTCACTACACATTTATTTACTTAATTTTCTATGTTAAGTAAATAGCACTAAACACACATTTCATTGATATTTTTACTAATTAGTATATAATACAATAAATTGATTTTAGAAAGATTTCATGAAGTACTTTGCTTCTTTTCCCATATTAAATATTAAATCTATTATAGAAACACAATGCTCAAAAGGAGTAAATAATTGTGTATATTCTTTATAATTAGAATAATCCATCCATTCTACATTTAATTTTTCACTATTAAATAACTCTACATTTAAGTAGTCTTTAGCAGCAGGACCTGATAAATAAATATCTGCATTTAGCTTTCTGCAAATTTCTATTAATCTTTCTGATTTATCACCTTGAGTATTAATTTCCTTTGAAAATATCATTTTCGTGTTAATACCTAATAATTCATTAATATATTTAATAAACTCAAAATTAATCTCAGAAATATAATTTGATTTACAATTCAAAAACAATTCTTTAAATCCTTCTTCGTATTCTTTAAAATATGGAGCCTTACCATATACAGTTTTTATTGTTTGCCAGTGTTTTTTATTCCAATTTGCCTGACATATTTTTGTTTCATCGATACGTTGGTTAAGATTTTCTTTTTTACAAGGTATTGAAATCCACTGTTTACCTTGTTTAGTTTGTATTATATTTCTATTTCTCCAATCATTCTTGGTATACTGCACTTCATCATAAATGACAAATGTATCAACCATATTAATCATATCGAAATATCCTTTCCAAGGAATATAATTAGATTGTAGTATGGCAATTTTTTTCATGTATTACAATTATATAAACATAAATTATTTGTTAATTAGAATATGTTTGCTCTTTATCAATACAAAAAGTATGCATTAAATTTTTTATAAGAATCAAAACACCGCAAATTTGGGGCGCAAATATATAATAACAGTTTAATAAATAATTAAATTTTAATGCAATTTGTATTCTCATAGCACAATTACCATTATTACTTAATAAACAGTATTATAATAATATGATGAAATTTAAATTAAGGATTTAGGCCATTATACATAGTTTGATATAGTAAATCGAAGTTATATTCTTATTCAAATTAATAAATTGAGTTCTATAGCTTTAAATTTTAATATATTAAAATGTTTACTTTTGCATTTAATATGCATAAAAAATAAAAATGATTAGAAGTGAATTTGAAATAATGGCACCTGTAGGTTCATATGAATCATTGAGAGCTGCCATTCAGGGAGGAGCCAATTCGGTTTATTTTGGAATAGAGGGATTAAATATGCGTTCCAGATCGTCGAATAATTTTACAGTTGACGATTTACACGAAATAGTTAAAATTGCACAACAACATAAGGTAAAAACATATTTAACTGTAAACACGGTTCTTTACGATCAGGATTTAAATTTGATGAAAAAAGTAATTGTTGCTGCTAAAGAAGCTAATATTTCTGCAATAATAGCTTCGGATGTATCTGCAATTTCATTTTCAAGAGAAATTAACTTAGAAGTTCATTTAAGCACTCAGCTTAACATTTCAAATATAGAAGCCTTAAAATTTTATTCTCAATTTGCAGATGTTGTTGTATTGGCCAGAGAACTAAATCTTGATCAAGTAGCACAAATTTATCGTGAAATTCAATTACAGCAAATAAAAGGACCCAATGGAAAATTAATACAAATTGAAATGTTTTGCCATGGAGCTCTTTGTATGGCCGTATCTGGTAAATGTTATTTAAGCCTACATAATACCGATTCATCAGCAAATAGAGGAGCTTGTTTACAAACTTGTAGAAGAAGTTATATCGTTACAGATAAAGAAACAGGACAAGAACTTGAAATTGATAATGAATACATAATGTCTCCTAAAGATTTAAAAACTATTCATTTTTTAAACAAAATGGTTGATGCTGGAGTTAGAGTTTTAAAAATAGAGGGTAGGGCAAGAGGTCCAGAATATGTTTATACTGTTGTAAAAGCGTATAATGAGGCATTAAATTCAATAATGGATGGTAATTTTAATCAATCTAAAATTAATGAATGGGATAAAGAATTAAGCAAGGTATTTAATCGTGGATTTTGGGATGGATATTATCTTGGTCAAAAACTAGGCGAATGGAGCCATAATTATGGTAACAGAGCAGAGAAACGTAAAATATACATAGGAAAGGGTACTAATTATTTTCCTAAAATTGGTGTTGCTGAGTTTTTAATAGAAACACAAAACTTAAAAGTAGGTGACGAAATATTAATTACAGGTCCCACAACTGGAGTTATTAAAATGAAAGTTCCAGAAATTAGGGTAGATTTAAAACCTGTTAATGAAACTATAAAAGGTGACAAATTCTCAATACCAATAAAAGAAAAAATTCGAAGATCTGATAAATTGTATAAATTAGTAGATGCACATCCCTCATTAAATCAATAAGAATTAGGTAAAAACTTTTAAATAAATCATGAAATATCAGGGTAACATTATAAAAATGAAAAGTAGTTTAACTGAAACAGTTGAATATACTCTACCTATAGGAAAGGAGCTTGTACCACTAAATAATTTAATTGATAAAAAAATTTCACTAACCTATTTAAATCAAATTAACTGTATTGCTTGTGGTAAAAAAACTAATAAATCGTTTGGTCAAGGATTTTGCTATACTTGTTTTATGGAAGCACCTGAATCAAGCGAATGTATTTTACACCCTGATAAATGTAAAGCCCACCTTGGTATTAGTAGAGATCAAAAATGGTCTGAAAATCATTGCTTAACACCGCATATTGTTTATTTAGCAGTTTCCTCTAATTTAAAAGTAGGTATTACACGGAAGTCTCAAATTCCAACACGCTGGATAGATCAAGGTGCCACATCCGCTATAATAATAGCTGAAACTCCTAACCGACATATTGCTGGTGTAATAGAAAAATTCCTAATGCAGTTTTACTCAGATAAAACTAGTTGGCAATCGATGTTAAAAGGAAAAACACAAGATATTGACTTATTTAAAGAAAAACTAAATGCAATTGATCATTTACCACTTGAACTTAGAAAGTACTCTATTTTAGAAAATAAATTAACTAAGATTAAATATCCAGTAGAACAATTTCCAACTAAAATTAATAGCTTAAACTTCGATAAAACTAATAGGGTAGAGGGCATTTTATCTGGAATTAAAGGACAATATTTATTTTTTGACGAAAACAATGTAATTAATATTAGAAGACACTCAGGTTATTTATTAGAGTTGGAAGTAAAATGATGATTATTTATCCATTTCCGGAATCAATTCTCCTGTTTTATTTTTAGTTATTTTGTTGCTGTTAATTGTAAACTTAACTACTACATTATTGATTAAAGAATCATTACTTCTGTCAGAGAAGGTACTTTTAATCTTTAAAAAATCGTTTACTAAAAAATTTGAATGATTACCTGAAGCTTTTACTTCATTTAAAGGATATGTATTTTTCCAGTTTTCTGTAAGTAATTCTTTTATAATTTTATTCTTATTATAGAATTCACCAACCAAAATAACCGGAACTCCAGATGAAATTTGATCTATTCTTTTCAATAGTTCGAAACCGATCTTTTTTGATTGATAATAGTTTAAAGTATCTTGAAGCTGAAGACTAAACATATAAAAAACATGTCCCGAACCCTTGTTTTTTAACTGAAACCATGAGACAATATTCGCACCCGGCTTTAAATCTTCATTTTTAAAAATATAATATGACGAAGCCATAAAATCGAATGAAGTAGTTTTATATGCTACAGGTGATAATACTCCTATACTATCATAATGATTTTTTACATGTACAAATTTATATCCTTTATTCTCTATACTTGAAATACATTCACTAGTAAAAGATGTTTCTTTAAAGCTTATTAAATCAGGTTCTGAATTTGAAATAAAAAATTGAATTGTATCAAAAAAAGGTTGATCTACATTAATTAAATTACTTGTATCACAATCAAATTTTATTGTTGAAACAGATACTTTGTTACCCTTATCTGTGCAACTAACTATAATTCCGAATGATAATACTATTGCGTAAATCAATCTCATTTTTCATCTCTTTACACACAATATACAGGGTAATTAAAGAAATAGGAATGTTTTTACATATGGTTCAAGTTTTAGTTGATAACGAACCTAAAATCTATGACAATCAATACTTAATCTAAAGAATCAATATGTATAGTTACACCTATTTTAAACTTTTCTTTTATTACATTTTCATACTTTGTAGCTATATTATGTGCCTCTGTTAAACTCATTCTACCTGGTAACGAAATGTGAAATGTAAGCTCGGAATGATGTCCATATTTATGTAAAAGAAAATGATGTGGATCTAAATCCTTATTAAATGTTTCGTACCCTAATTTCTCTATATTTTCCTTGAGTTCTTCATCAATTTTTTCACCTAAAAAAAGAGATAATGCTCCTTTTAAAATATTAAATGTAGTATAAAATATAAGACCTGAAACAATTAATCCTAATACGCCGTCTATCCACCAAAAATATTTGCCAATAAAAATACCTACTAATATTATTATACTCGAAATAGCATCACTTCTATGATGCCAACCGTCAGCAACCAATGACGTTGATTTTGTTTTTTTTCCAAAATATATGGAATATTGCGCCATTATTTCTTTAATCAATATTGAACCAGCTGTAACGATAATAGCTAAATTTCCATATGCAACAGATTCTTTAGAAGTTAACTTTAATATTGATTCGTAAGTAAAATTAGCACCTACTATTGCAAGTAAAATTCCTACAAATATAGTTGCTATCAATTCGGCTCTACCATGTCCAAAAGGGTGATCATCATCTGCTGGTTTTAATGATACTTTAATACCAACTAAAACAGCAAAAGATGATATAGAGTCAGTTAATGTATGCCAAGCATCTGCAATTAAAGCTACTGAATTATAGATTAATCCTACCCAAAACTTAGCAATAAAAAGTAAAATATTTAGAATTATAGAAATCCAAGATACAATTAATCCAATATTTAGTTTTTTATGATTTTTCATAACTATTTTTTAATATTCGAACTATCTACTGGATATCCATTCTTTATCCAATCCCTAAATCCTCCCTTAAGTTCATAAATGTTTTTAAATCCTTTTTTTAGTATGTAGTTTGAGCATTGATTACTTCTTTTACCTATTTCGCAGTAAATAAAAATTGGAACTTCTTTATTAATATTATCCAATAATGGATTTAATTGAGATTTAGTTTCTGCCCATATACAATTTTCTATTCTGCTTTTATAATACTTTTCTCCTGTTCGAATATCTAATAACAACAAATTTTCTTTTTGATTTATCAATTCATAAAACATGTCGCATTCTAATTTATTTAATTTTTGAGCAACTGTGCAAATTGACATTACTAGAAATATGGATAACAATAATAACCTCATTAAAATATTTATTTTAAACAATAAAAAAATCTGATATAATTTGATCCGTTAAAAAACGTTTTTCTTCACATATTTTTAAAAAACCATCTTTTTCTGATACATTATGTAATTCTATATTTCGATTTTTTTCATTATTAAACCAAGCAAAAATCTCTCTATTGAATTTATATAAATTACTTAAATAAATTCCTTTTTTAGTTCTCAAACCAAGCATAATAATTTCATTATACTCGTCTTTTTCGGATAAGTTTTCTGTTTCAAAATAACGTTTATCATTATTTATACTTGTTATATAATCATTAAGATTAGACACATTCCATCTTCTAATATTTTTTGAAAAAGAATGTGCGGAAGGACCAAAACCAAAATAGCTGTTTCGAGTCCAATAGTTGGAGTTATGTTTTGAATGATAATCTGGTTTACAAAAATTAGATATTTCGTAATCAATAAATCCCACCTCCTTTAATTCTTTAGTAAGTACTTCAAATTGTAGTACACTTTCACTTTCATTAATTTCTGATAATTCATTTCTTTTAAGTTTTTTATAAAAAACAGTATCTGGTTCAAAAGTTAAATGATATGCAGAAATATGTTGAACATTTAAATTAATTGCTATTTCAATACTTTTTTTCCATTCTTCAATAGTCATATTTGGAATACCATAAATTAAATCGAGGCTAATATTTTTAAATCCTGATTCTTTTGAAATTTTTATAGCATTTATCGCTTCATCAACATTATGCCTTCTATTCATAAAAGCTAGAATTCTGTTATTAAAACTTTGAATTCCCATGCTTAACCTATTAAATCCAAGATTTAATAAACCATGTAAATAACTCAAAGATATATCATCCGGATTTACTTCAATTGTGAATTCTTCAACATACGATAAATCACATTCACTTTTTAACGTATCCAATATAATTTTTAAATCCTCAATTCTCAATAAACTTGGAGTTCCACCTCCAAAATATATTGTTCTGATTTTTTCTTGCTTTAATTCTTTTTTTCTTAGTATTATTTCTCTACATAATGCAGATATAAAGTTTGATTTATCTTTTAATCTTATTATACTGTAAAAATCACAATACCCACATTTCTTGGAACAAAAAGGGATGTGAACATATATTCCGCCCATTAATTTAAAGTTTTAACAATAACTATTTACAAAACTTTTAGTTTAAATAAAATTAACATGAACGTTTCACGTGAAACATTTGTTTTACACTTAATTATGGTACATTTGTTGATAAGTAAGATCTATTTGTTAATAAGTATAATTTAATATAAAACATTTATAATGAGTATTTTAAAAAATTATTGGCGCACCATTCTTGTAGTTTCTGCTATTATTTTTTTAAGTGTTATGAGTTCCGACACACTTCCTTCAAAAGTTACTTTTCATAGACATTTTGATAAGTTTGCCCATTTTTCGATGTATTTTGCTCTTAGCTTCGTATTTTTTATTGAAAATTATAAAAGTTCAAAACCAATTAGAAAAGGATGGATTGTTTTAGATACCATTTCTTTAGGTATAGGATTGGAATTTGCTCAATTATTATTAACTAACGATAGAAGTGCTAATTTCTACGATGCTGTTTTTAATACAATTGGTGTAATCTGTGGAAGTATATTATTTTTCTCACTTCGAAACTACAACTTTATATATAGAATAATGTTATTTAAAAAAGTCTACAATAAATAGTAATCTTCTTTATTCTCTATGCGTGCAACGATATTACCAATAGTTTCTGCTTCATAAAGTTCAAACATTTGTTTACGTAATACACAAAATTGATCGTGCACAGGGCACGGTCTTCCATTTTCATGAGCTGTTTTACACGAATTCATACCAATTAAACAATTTTCAAAAACATCTAAACCATCAATTATTTTCACTACATCTAATAAAGTAATTTTACTTGCTTCTACAGCTAACGAAAAACCTCCATGAGGTCCTTTATTTGATAATAATAGTTTTTGCTTTGCAAGTGTTTGTAATATTTTACCTAAAAATGGTGTTGGAATATCTAAATCCTTAGAAATTTGTTTAATTCCTATTTTCTTACCTTCAGCATGATTTAATGCTAAGTAGATAACAGAACGAACAGCGTATTTACAAGTATTTGATAGCATAATAAAAGATTTACAAATGCTAAATTACACAAATAAGATTAAACACAAATAAATTAATAATTACATCCTTTGATTTTTCCATTGCTCATTAAAAGATTTTTTCGATATACTAGATAAACTTCTTTTTTCACCTAATAATCTCTTTTCAATTAATGATTTACCAAAATTCTTTATTGTGCCATTAAATAAATCCATAATACCTCTTTTGGACATCACAAACGATAAAAGTTGAGTTGAGCTTTTATCATAAAAACTTGGTTTTACTAACTCTACTGCATCTTTACGATTATAAAGTAAAAGTTTTGGTAGTGGAATTTTTACTGGACAAACTTCTTCGCATTTTCCACATAAAGAACATGCAAAACTTAAATGTTTATAATCTTGTAATTTTTTAAAATGAGGTGTAATTATACTTCCTATTGGTCCACTATATGTTGATTTATAAGTATATCCACCAACATTTTTATAAATTGGACAAGCGTTTAAACAAGCTCCACATCTAATACATGAAAGTGACTCTGCTTGAACAGGTTTTTTATATAATTCAGATCTACCATTATCTAATAGTATAATATACACATTTTCAGGACCGTCAGATTCATTATCTTGTTTTGATCCAAAAAATACAGAATTATAAACTGTAATTTGTTGTCCTGTTCCATGCGCTGATAATAGTGGCCAAAATAAACCTAAATCCTTAAAAGACGGAATCAATCTTTCTAAACCAGCAATTATAATATGAACTCTGGGAAATGCAGTTGACATTATAGCATTACCTTCATTTTCAGTAATTGCAGCAGCTCCTTTGTCGGCAATTAAGAAGTTAGCTCCGGTAACACCAACTTCTGCATCTCTAAATTTATTTCTTATCTCTTCCCTAACAAAATTTGTTAAATACTCAGGTGTACTGTCTATAGGTGTTCCAAATTCTTTATTAAACAAATTAGCAATGTCCTCTTTTGATTTGTGCATTGCTGGTGTAACTATATGATATGGTTTTTCATCAGCTTTCTGAACAATGTATTCTCCCAGGTCAGTTTCAATTGATTCTACACCATTCGATTCTACCCATTTATTAAAATCAATTTCCTCGGTGGTCATTGACTTACTTTTTACAACTAACTTACATTTATTATCCCTTAAAATATTTATCACATAGTTAATTGCTTCAATATTATCTTTTGCCCATAAAACATTAGAACCGTTTTCGATAGCATTTTTTTCAAACTCCAATAAAAATTCTGGTAAATTAGATAATATTTCTCTTTTCTTTTTTGCAGCTCTTAATCTGGCTAGTTCAATATCATAATATCTTAATCCACCTTTTTCTACAGCAGCATTATACTTCGAAATATTAAAATTGATTTTTTTACGGTGTTCTAAATCAAATGCAACATTTACTGACTTATCAAGAAACTTTTTTAATTCCCTCCCCACAATACTAATTTATTAACATGGTATTTTATCTATTCTATGTTTATGCCTTCCTCCTTCAAAATTTGTATTTAAAAAAGTATCAACAATATCTTTAGCTTCATTAATACTAATAAATCTAGCTGGTAAAGAGCATATATTTGCATCATTATGAGAACGAGCTAATTCTGATATTTCTTTACTCCAACATAGAGCAGCACGAATTCCTTGATGTTTATTTGCTGTCATATTAATTCCATTGCCACTTCCACATACAGATATTCCAAGATCTATATTATTTTCTTCAACAGCTGAAGCCATTGGATGAGCAAAATCAGCATAATCGCAACTTTCATTTGAATTAGTTCCAAAATCTTTACAATCTAAACCTTTTTCAAGTAAAAACTTTTTAATTATCTCTTTAAGATCAAAACCTGCATGATCAGAAGCTAAACCAATTGTTTTATTTTTCATTTTTAAAACCAAAGATAAAAAGAATGTTCATTTTGATGTTCAAAAAAGGAGTATTAGACCTACATTATTTCGATTATTGAAAAAGTGTGGATAACTCTTAATTTGATGTTAATAAAATGTGAATTCAAAATAAAGAAAAATCAAAAAATAAACTTGTAATTAACATGAATTTGTATAAGCAAAGACAAACCGTATAAAATCAAATTATTTAAAAATGATTTTAGAGCCATTTTCAAACACTATTTTAACAGCATATTATTACTATCAACATATAATCTTATTAAATTTGCAGTCTATTAACAACTTGTTGATAACAATATTTAATTCATTGGTTTTTAAAGAGTAATTAGGTTTATTAATTGTTAATACATTATTAATATCTGATCAATCAATGTTTAATTAACATTCATGCAAGAATTTTGTTACATATTTATGAACTGTATTAACAGGATATTATCATTATCATATATTCTTTAAATCTCTCTTATATTTATATAATAATGGAAGTAAATTCAAATTGGTTAAAAAAAGGTTTTGTAGATGAGTCTATCCTAAATAAAGAAAATTTAGTAGAAGAATTCTCAAAATTAAAAAAGGAAAAGAATGCATTTTTAATGGCTCATTTTTATCAGGAGGATATAATTCAAGATATTGCTGATTTTGTAGGGGATAGTTTAGCATTAGCGCAATATGCATCCAAAACTAAAGCAGATACTATAATTGTTGCTGGAGTTCACTTTATGGGGGAAACAGCGAAAATTCTTTCGCCTGATAAAACTGTAATTGTACCTGATTTAAATGCAGGATGTAGCTTAGCTGATAGTTGCCCTCCAGATGAATTTGAAAAGTTTATAAAACAGTATCCGAATCATAAAGTAATTACATATGTTAATACTTCTGCTAAAATTAAAGCATTATCTGATATTGTTGTTACAAGTACTAATGCTAAAGCCATTGTAGATAGTTTTGATAAAAATGAAAAACTTATTTTTGGTCCTGATAGAAATTTAGGTAACTACATTAATAGTATTACTGGAAGAGAAATGATTTTATGGGATGGAGCATGTCATGTTCATGAAAAGTTTTCGTTGGAAAAAATACTTGAGATTAAAGATGAAAATCCAGATGCTAAAATTTTAGCACACCCAGAATGTAAAAAGCAATTGTTAATGGTAGCCGATCATATAGGATCTACAGCATCACTTTTGAAGTATTCAGTAGAAAATAGTAATAAAAAATTCATTGTTGCAACAGAATCAGGTATAATTCATCAAATGAAATTAAAATGTCCTGAAAAGACTTTTATTCCAGCACCGCCAAATGATTCGACATGTGCTTGCAATGATTGTGAATTTATGAAGCTAAATACTATAGAAAAGCTCTACAATTCGTTAAAATATAACTGGCCAACAATTGAAGTTGAAGAAGAAATTAGAATAAAAGCAGTAAAGCCAATTGAGAGAATGCTAGAATTATCTAACAAATTAGCATTGTAATTTGACGAATGATTTACTTATGTATGATATTATTAGTTTTTTTGTAATATTATATCTAGTGGTACATTAAATGAAAAATTATAATTCTGTAGAAGTTTTATTGGTAGAAGACAATGTGTTAAATCAAAAACTAATTTTTTTGAATTTATCAAAATTCGGATATAAAATTGATATAGCTAACAACGGTAAAGAGGCATTGGAAAAGATTAAGAATCAAAGATATGATCTTGTTATTATGGATTTGATGATGCCTATAATGGATGGTTTACAAGCGACGACTGAAATAAGAAAATACGAAGAAGGATTATCTTATTCAACTCCAATAATTGGTTTGACCGCCAACACTTTTGATGCAGATAGAGAGAAGTGTTTAGCACATGGAATGGATGAATACATGGCTAAACCTTTTGAATTAGATTTATTTATTACATTGGTAAAAAAGTTAGGAATTACTAAATAATTGATGGAAGAAAATTTCGATATACGTGAAGAGGGCTACCGAAATATTGATAATGATGTTGATAATAAATTAAGACCACTTACTTTTTCAGATTTCCAAGGACAAGATAAGATTGTTGAGAATTTAAAAATATTTGTTCAAGCGGCCTCTATGAGAGGAGAAGCATTAGACCATGTGCTATTGCATGGACCACCTGGCTTAGGGAAAACTACACTTTCGAATATTATAGCTAATGAACTTGAAGTAGGGTTTAAAATTACTAGTGGACCTGTTTTAGATAAACCAGGAGATTTAGCTGGTATACTAACAAGTCTTGAAAAAGATGATGTATTGTTTATTGATGAGATTCATAGGTTAAGTCCTGTTGTTGAAGAATATTTATATTCTGCAATGGAGGATTATAGAATTGATATTGTTATTGATAAAGGACCTGGAGCAAGAAGTATTCAAATTGATTTAAATCCTTTTACTTTAGTTGGAGCCACAACACGAAGCGGATTACTAACAAGTCCATTAAGAGCGAGATTTGGTATAAATTGTCATTTAGAATATTACGATAATAATATTCTTTCAGGAATAATTAACAGATCATCAGGAATATTGGATACTTCAATTAGTAAAGAGGCTTGTGTTGAAATTGCTGGTAGAAGCAGAGGCACTCCACGTATTGCAAATGCATTGTTACGAAGAGTTAGAGATTTTGCTCAAGTAAAGGGTAATGGAAGTATTGATTTAAAAATATCAAAATATTCATTAGAGGCTCTAAATATTGACCAACATGGACTTGATGAAATGGATCATAAGATATTAAATACTTTAATTGATAAATTTCAAGGAGGTCCTGTTGGAATAACTACGTTAGGTACAGCAATTGGAGAAGATAGTGGTACAATTGAAGAAGTATATGAACCATTTTTAATAAAAGAAGGATTTATTAAAAGAACTCCACGTGGGAGAGTGGCTACCATATCGGCTTATCAACATCTTGGAAAAGATACGCCTAATAAAGAACAATATTCATTATTTTAAAAAATAGAAATTGGGAAAGTTTAAATCCTTAGCTGGAGATACAATAATTTACGGTGGAGGAACTATATTAGTTAGGCTATTAAATTGGTTACTAATGCCATATTACATTCGAACAATGACAAGTATCGAATTTGGTGTTGTAACACAAATGTATAGCTACATTGCAATTTTATTGGTTGTTTTAACATATGGTTTCGAAACAACTTTTTTCAGATTTGTAAGAAAAGATTCTATCAATAAAGTATTTACAACAGCCTTAAGTAGTATTACATCCACAGGTATTATTTTTTTAATTGCTGTTTTATTGTTTAAAAATGAATTATCAGGTTTATCCAACAATGATTCGTTTATAAGTAATATTTCTATAGTTGCATATATTGTATTTATTGATGCAATAAGCGCTATAATTTTCGCAAAAATTAGGTTCGAAGATAAAACAATTAGGTTTGCATTACTTAAGCTGTTAAATGTAATTATATTGATTTTTTTCAATCTTCTTTTTTTATATTGGATACCAAATATATTTAGTAGTAATTTATTCTATAATTCAGTTTTCTATTTACCAGGTGCAAATCAATCGTCGTATGTTTTTTTAGCTAATCTTTTTGCATCGATTTCGGTATTAATTCTACTGATTCCAGACGTATTAAAGAATTTAGGAAGTATTGACTTTTCACTATTAAAAAGGATGTATAAATACTCATATCCTATATTAATCGTTGGTATTACTGGTATGATTAATCAAAATTTAGATAAAATACTTATACCAAAATTAATAAAAGGAGGTAATGAGTATAGTCAACTAGCTATTTATGGAGCTAACTTTAAAATTGGTGTTTTAATGGCAATGTTTACACAATCGTTTAGATTAGCATTTGAGCCATTTTTCTTTAAACATCATAAAGAAACTAACGATAACAGCATATATTCAAAAATTTTAAACTATTTCACCATTTTTGGACTGTTAATTTTCCTTGGAGTAACTTTTTTTATTGATGTAATCAATATAGTACTTACAAACGAATATGAATCAGGAAATGTAATTATACCAATTGTATTAATAGCTCAATTATTAAGTGGAATTTATTTTACATTATCTGTTTGGTATAAAGTTTCAGATAAAACAATTTATGGAGCTTATATGGGTATTATTGGTAGTACTGTAACAATATTATCTAATATTTTATTGATACCTTATATAGGCTATATTGGTGCTGCTATTAGCGGTTTATTGTGTTTTATGGTTATGGTTGTAATGAGTATATTTTTAGGTAAAAGAATTCATTATATACCTTATAATTGGAGTTCAATTTTTAGATATATAATTGTTGCTGCATTAATTTACTTTATTGGTATGTTTTTAGTGACAAATATAAGTAATAGTATATCAGATAAATACAGTACTATATACAATATAATAAATTACATAATGCGCATTGGTTTAATAATTGTATTTTTAGGGTTTGTTTATATAAAGGAATTTAAAAAAATCGAAGTTAAAATTGATGAAAATAAGGGTAATTAATAAGAGTTCAAACGAACTACCTAACTATGCTACGAAACTTTCTGCAGGAGTTGATTTAAGGGCTGATTTAAAGGATGATATTATTTTAAAACCATTACAAAGAGTACTAATTCCAACGGGTTTATATATCGAATTGCCTGAAGGTTATGAAGCACAAATAAGACCTAGAAGTGGACTTGCTTATAAGCATGGAATATCTGTACTTAATAGTCCTGGTACTATAGATGCCGACTATAGAGGGGAAATAAAAGTATTACTGGTTAATCTTTCTAATGATGATTTTGTAATAAAAAACGGTGAAAGAATATGCCAAATGGTTATTGCAAGACACGAGACTGTTAATTTTGAACTTGTAGATAGTTTAGATGATACAGAAAGGGGTACTGGTGGTTTTGGACATACAGGTAAAAATTAAGGTTATGAGGTTTTTTATTATAATAAGTTTAGTAGTTTTTTTTGGTTGTAAAAGCACAAAGAATGTAGTTATACAAAAAGAGGAACTAAAGAATAAGGTTTCTGTACTTAGTTCTCAGAATAAAAGAAAGTTTGATTACTTTTTTTATGAAGCACAGAGACTTAAAATGAAGGGAGATTTAAATAAAGCCAAGAATTATTTTATCGAATGTTTAAAAATAGACTCATTAAGTAGTACTTGTTATTATGAATTAGCAAATATTGCAATTTCTGCAAAGAATTATAAAGCAGCACAAGAATTATTAGAAAATTCAGTTAGAATATCTCCAAAAAATAAATGGTATAAAATTCTACTTGGTGATTTGTATCAGCAAAATAAAGATATACCTAATGCAATTAAAATTTATGAGGATTTAATAGATAAATTTCCTCAACATGAGGAATTTATTTATGTAATTGCTCAATTGTATTATAATAATAAGCAGTACGATAAAGCAATTGATGCATATGATAAATTAGAAGAAAGTATTGGAATAAACGAGGTAATTTCTACAGATAAGGAAAAGATTTATCTAGAAATGGGTAAGGAAAACCTTGCATTTAAAGAAATACAAAAACTTATTGATGAAAATCCTTATGAACCTAGATATTATGGCTTTTTGGGAGATTTATATATGCACCATAAAAATTATCAAAAAGCAGAAGAGAGTTATAAAAGGATTTTAGAAATTGATAAGGATAATGGATTAGGTTATTTTTCGCTGGCTAATGTAAAAATAATACAAAAGGATACTTTGGAATTCTTAAATAATTTCAAGAAAGGATTAAATGACAGAGATTTAAAACTCGAAATTAAATTTCAAAGATTATTACCATTTTTAATGGGAAAGAATTCTCAAAATTTTGAAGAAGAAAAGATTAGAGAATTATTTAAAACGTTAACAAATATTCATAGTGAAGATTCAAGAAGCTTCATTTATTATGCTAATTATTTACAAAACAATAATGAAAGAGAAGAAGCTTTAAAAAGTTATAAAAAAGCAATTAAAATAGATAATAGTAATCCTGCAACATGGCAGGATATGTTCTTTTTGGAGATTGAACTAGGAAAATTTGATGATTTATATGAAGATACTGAAGATGTACTAATAATTTTTCCAGAAGAACCAATGTTTAATCTTTTCTATGCAATGGCAGCAATGCAAAGAGAAGAATATAAAAATGCACAGAAAGCATTAATAAATGGACTAAACTATGTTGGTGATAATACTAAATTGAAAGGCCAATTTTATGCTTATTTAGGTGATGTGGAACATAGTCTTACAAACTCAGAAGAGGCTTTTAAATACTACCAAAAAGCACTTGAAATAGACGAAAATAATATTGTTGTATTAAATAATTACAGTTATTATTTATCAGTTGAAAATATTGAATTGGAGAAAGCTGAAAAAATGATAACTAAATGTATTGAGTTAGAACCTGGTAATTCTACATACTTAGATACATATGCTTGGGTTTTATTTAAGAGAGGAAGATATTTTGAAGCAAAATATATAATTGAAAGAGCTATAGATAATGGAGGAGATAAGAGCGAAGTTATTGTTGAACATTACGGAGATATTTTATTAAAAAATAATGATATTGAAGGTGCTTTAATTCAATGGAATAAGTCGCTGGAACTCGGAAATAAATCACCTATATTAAAAAAGAAAATTGAATTAAGGGAATATGTTGAAGAATAGTATTTTACTTATTGTTCTTTTGTTTGTTTTATTATTTGGATGTAAAAGTACTGAAACTATAACAATAGGTCGAGTTTCAAATGTAACTGACGCTAAATTAAGAAATTTACTTAAGGAGAATGAATTTAATTATAATAAGTTATATTTAAAGAAAGTACAGTTTTCGTATGATGATCAAAAGGAAAAAAGAAACTTTAAAGGAAGTTTTGTAGTTCAAAAGGATTCTCAAATAGTAGTTTCTATTACTGCATTAATGGGAATTGAGCTAATTAGAGCCAGGCTTACGAAAGACGAAGTAATTATAGTTGATAGGCATAACAAAGTTGCTTTAAAATCCGATTATAACTATTTTAAAGAGAGATATGGAGTTGAATTAGATTATGATATTATTCAATCTATAATTACAAACTCTTTGTTTATTTATCCATCGGAAAGAGATCATTATGATGCTTTAAAAAAATATAAACATCATTTAGGAGAAAATCATTATTCTTTTAAATCTTTAAAAGATAAACGTTTAGGTAGATTAAATAGACGAAGTAGAAATAATATAATAATTCACGAGCTTAAGATATATCCAGATATATATAGAATATTTAATAATTTTATTAAGGATTTTGATTCAAATCAATCCATAAACATCGATTATTTAGATTTTAAAAATTTTGGAAAGATTTTATTTCCTGAAAAAATTAAATTAAAAGCAGGACAAGGAGAAAAGTATTTTAGTATAAATCTAAAAATTAACTATTTAGAAGTTGATAATGGTGGTAGTCTACACTTTAAAATTCCTTCGAGTTATAAAATTAAAACATTATAGTTTTTTTATACTGTTTTTATTCATTTCAACAAATTTATTAAGTCAAAGTACTAACTTAGATAAACTAAAACAGAAAAGAGAGCAATATCAAAAGGAAATAAAAAATGCAAAAAATCTTCTACAAAAGAAAGGTAAAACAAGAAAGAGTTATCTAAGTGAACTAAACCTGATAAATGCTAAAATTGGTGCTCAAAATAAAATTATTGATTCGTATAAAATAGAGATCAATAATATTAACAATGAGATAGATAAGAATGAAAAATTAGTAAATGTACTAAGTGATGAAATTAATAATTTAAAAAGTGGATACGAAAAGCTAATTATAGAGGCAAATAAGCAATTAAGTTCAAATTATAATGAGTTTATGTTATTATTTAGTTCTTCTTCGTTTTCTGAAGCTTATAGGAGGTTTAATTTAATGAAACAATATGCCTCGTATAGAAAAAAACAAGGTTTAGTTTTAATTGAAACAAAAGAAAAACACGATAGTGTTGTTTTAAGAAATAAAAGAATATTAGATCAAAAGAAAATTAGTTATAATGCTTTAATTAATGAAGTTGAAGGTTTAAAAATATCTGTTTCAAAAAAACAAAGATACATTGCTGATTTAAAAAAGGATGAAGATTGGTTGAGAAGAGAAATAAAGAAAAAAGAAAAGTCTTCAAACGAATTACAATTAAGTATTGAAAAACTAATAAAGGAATCAAAAGTTGTTGATAAAACTTATGCATTTAGTAATTTTAAAAATGCAAAAGGAAATTTAAGTTGGCCAGTTTCGAATGGAATTATAACAAGTCACTTTGGTGAACATAATCACGCTGTTTTAAAGGGCGTAAAAATAAAGAACAATGGTATTGATATAACAGCTTCAAAGGAAAACCAAGTAAAAAGTGTTTATGAAGGTACTGTAAGCCGCGTTATAGCTATCCCAGGCTACAATAAAGCTGTTATAATAAGACATGGAAATTTTTTAACAGTTTATGCTAATTTAAGTAGAGTTGATGTAAAAAGTGGTCAAGTTGTAAAAAGTCAAGAAACAATTGGTCAAATATTCGCAGATAAAAGTGATAAGAATGGTATATTGCATTTCGAAATTTGGGAAGAAAATGAAAAAATTAACCCAGTTATTTGGTTAAGAAAATAGAAGTGTTATATTTCGAGTAAAATTTATATATATTTAAGAAACAATTTATACGTGATTTAAGTATAAAGACATTGTAAATTACTAAGAGCTAAATGAATTGAACAGTGGAAAAAATGATAATAGATTCTGACATTAAAAATATTAGTCTGGTTGAGAAATTAATTGATGATATTTCTAGTCAATATGATTTACATTCAGACGTGTACGGAAAATTGTTATTAGCTGTTGTAGAGGGTGTTAATAATGCTATTGTACACGGTAATAAAATGGATAGCAATAAAAGCGTTGAACTGGAGTATCAAATTTCAGATAATGATGTAGAATTTATTATATCTGATGAAGGTGAAGGATTCGATTATAATACTATTCCAGATCCTACATTACCCGAAAATGTAGAAAAAACTCATGGAAGAGGTATCTTTTTAATGAATCATTTAGCTGATAAAATTGATTTCGAAAACGAAGGTAGTAAGGTTAAGTTAACATTTATTTTGTAAGTGATTTATTATAATTATGAGGATGTGTCTGATATAGAGTTAGATACGGATTTATTAAATAATTGGATTAATAATATTATTAAAAAGTATAAAGGTATTTCTGGTGAAATATCTTTTATTTTTTGTAGTGATAGATATTTATTAGAAATAAATAAGAAGTATCTTGAACATGATTACTACACAGATATCATCACTTTTGACTACTGCGAAAATAATAAAATTAGTGGTGACATTTTTATTAGTTTAGATACTGTATTATCAAATTCAAAAGAATTCAATACTGAATTCAATGACGAGTTAAATCGTGTTATTATACACGGAATACTTCATTTAATAGGCTTTAAAGATAAAACGGAAGAGGAAAATGCAGAAATGCATAGAATGGAAGATTTGGCTTTAGAAGATCTTAAAACAATTTCCTAAATTTGATGTTTTTTATTGTAAATGCTTGGATGCTTGTACTTTTGCATCTTCATTAATTAATTATGGAATTCAAATACGATATTATTGTTGTTGGAGCTGGACATGCTGGTTGTGAAGCTGCTGCTGCTGCTGCAAATTTAGGTTCTAAAACATTGTTAATAACAATGGATATGAACAAAATTGCTCAAATGAGCTGTAATCCTGCTATTGGAGGTATTGCAAAAGGACAAATAGTAAGAGAAATAGATGCTTTAGGAGGATATACCGGTATTGTAACAGATAGATCATCAATTCAGTTTAGATTGTTGAATAGATCAAAAGGACCTGCTATGTGGAGTCCAAGAGCGCAATGTGATAGAATGGTATTTTCTGCTCAATGGAGATCAATATTAGAAAATACTGATAATTTATCATTTTGGCAAGATACTGTTATAGATGTTGAATTTGAAGATAGAGAAGTGAAATCTGTAATAACAAAGTTAGGTGTAAAATTTGATTGTAAAGCTTTGATATTAACAAATGGAACTTTTTTAAATGGTTTGATGCATATTGGTCAGGTACAGTTTGAGGGTGGTAGAATAGGAGAGTCTGCATCGTATGGATTAACTAATAAATTATTTGATGCAGGTTTTACTACTGATAGAATGAAAACTGGAACTCCGGTACGTATTGATGGTAGAACTATTAATTTTGAAAAATGTCTTGAGCAAAAAGGAGATGATACTTTTTATAAATTTTCTTTTTTACCTAACGAAAAATCAAGTTTGGATCAAAAAAGTTGTTGGTTAACATATACTAATGAAAAGGTACATGATGAGCTGAAATTAGGATTAGATAAATCCCCACTTTACGATGGTACTATACAAAGTATTGGACCAAGGTATTGCCCAAGCATTGAAACTAAAATAGTAACATTTGCTGATAAAGATAAACATCAATTGCATTTAGAACCGGAAGGAGAAACTACAATTGAATACTACTTAAATGGTTTTAGTAGTTCTTTACCTTTAGAAGTACAATTAGAAGCTTTAAAGAAGATATCTGGACTAGAGAATGCAAAAATTTTCAGGCCTGGTTATGCTATAGAGTATGATTTTTTCGATCCTACTCAACTAAAACATACTTTAGAAACAAAATTAATTTCTAATTTATATTTTGCTGGACAAATTAATGGTACTACAGGATATGAAGAAGCAGGAGCTCAAGGTTTAATGGCAGGGATAAATTCTCACTTAAAACTTAATAGTGAAGAGGAATTTATTCTTAGAAGAGATGAAGCTTATATTGGTGTTTTAATTGATGATTTAGTTACAAAGGGAGTTGATGAACCTTATAGAATGTTTACTTCAAGAGCAGAGTATAGGATTTTGTTAAGACAAGACGATGCAGATATTCGATTAACTAAAAAAAGTTATAAAATTGGTTTAGCTAAAGAGGAAAGGGTTGATTTATTAGAGGAAAAGGTAGAATATAGAGATAAAATAATTGATTTTTTGGAAAACTTCAGTATTAAGCCAAAATATATAAACGATTATTTGGTTGAAGCTGGAACTTCTCCTTTAAAGCAAACAATAAAATTAAAAGATGTTCTCTTAAGACCTCAAGTAAATATTTTTGATTTAATAAGAGTAATTGATCCATTTAAAATATTCTGTGAAGAAGTTCCTAAGAATAGGAGAGAGGAAATTATTGAATCTGCAGAAATATTTATAAAATATCAAGGATATATTAATAGAGAGAAATTAATGGCAGATAAATTATCTCGATTAGAAAATTTAGAAATTAGAGGTAAATTTAAATACGACGAAATTAAAACAATATCTACGGAAGCGCGTCAGAAATTATCAAAAATTGATCCTAAAACAATAGGACAGGCGAGTAGAATTTCTGGAGTAAGTCCAAGTGATATAAATGTACTTCTGGTTTTAATGGGACGATAATTTAGTTCCACGTGGAACTAAAATAATATACGAGTAATTTCGAAGATTATATTTAAATGACTTTTTCAGGAAATTAATCAGAAAAATTAATCTAAAAATATATACAAATTTTACAAAATGAAGATTCAAGGTAAAATAGTAGATATAATTAATTGTAAAATTTTCAGTGGAGAAATCTATATTAAGGATGGACAGATCGAAAAAATAGTTGAAACGAAACTTGAATATGATAATTTTATTTTACCTGGATTAATTGATAGTCATGTTCACATAGAAAGTTCTATGCTAACTCCATCTCAATTTTCAAAATTAGTTGTTCCACGTGGAACTGTTGCAGTTGTAACTGATCCACATGAAATAGCTAATGTGATGGGAGTGAAAGGCGTGGAATATATGATTGAAGATGCGAAGAATACGCCCCTCAAGTGTTTTTTTGGAGCTCCTTCGTGTGTTCCGGCTACTTCATATGAAACAAGTGGAGCAGTCATTTCTTCTTCTGAAATAGAGCAATTATTAAGAAGAGATGATATCTGGTTTTTATCGGAGATGATGAATTTTCCTGGAGTGATTTATAAGGATGAAGAGGTGTGGAACAAGATACAGGCAGCACATAAAGTAGGTAAAAAAGTTGATGGCCATGCACCAGGTTTGATAGGTGAGGATTTAAAAAAATATACTCAAGCAGGTATTTCTTCAGATCATGAATGTGTATCTGTAGAAGAAGCAATACAGAAAATAGAGCAGGGGATAACAGTTCAGATAAGGGAAGGAAGTGCTGCAAAAAACTTTAATGTGTTGGCACCTATTTTTGATTCAAATCCTGATAAAATAATGTTATGTACTGATGATTCTCATCCAGATGAAATTATTAATAAAGGCCATATTGATAAAATTATTAAGCTAGGTATAACTAAAGGGATTGATATTTTTAAGCTATTACGAGCTGCAATTTTAAAACCAATTGAGCATTATAATTTACCTGTTGGTTTACTAAGAGAAGGTGATGCTGCCGATTTTATTGTTGTGGATAATTTATCAGATTTCAATATTAAAGAGACTTATATTGATGGTAAGAAGGTTTATGCAGATGGTGAGTTAGAGTTTGATGTAAAGCAATCAGATGTAATAAATAACTTTAATATTTCACCAATAACTGAAGATGGTATTAAGGTAGAGTATAAAGAAGATAAAACTATTAGAGTAATTGAAGCTATAGATGGTGATCTTATAACTGGTGAATTTAGTTGGGTACCTTCAAATAATAATGGATATATTTTACCAAATCCTCAAGAAGATATTTTAAAAATTGTTGTTTTAAACAGGTATAAACAAGCCAAACCTGTGGTTGGTTTTATTAAAAATATTGGTCTAAAAAATGGTGCATTGGCTTGTAGTGTGGCTCATGATAGTCATAATTTAATTGCCGTTGGAGTTACAGACAAAGATATTTGTAATGCATTAAATGAAATAATAAAACACAAAGGAGGTATTTCTTATGCTTTTGATGAAGATATAGATTGTCTACCTTTAGAAATAGGTGGATTAATGACAAGTAAATCGGGGATAGAGGTTGCAAAAAAATACCAACTTTTAAATAAAAAAGCACAACAACTCGGTTCAAAATTACATGCTCCGTTTATGACTTTATCTTTTATGAGTTTGTTAGTAATTCCAAAATTAAAGATAGGTGATAAAGGTTTATTCGATGTAAATACCTTTTCTTTTACAAACTTGTATTTTTAATGGATAAATCAATTAATCCAAAAATAGAATTTCTTAAAGAGAAAATAGCTGTTCTACCATCTGATCCTGGAGTGTATCAATACTTCAATAAAGATGGTAAAATTATATACGTTGGTAAAGCTAAAAATATTAAAAAGCGTGTTTCTTCTTATTTTGTAAAAAGACCAGATAGTGGAAAAACAGCTATTTTAGTTCGAAATATTGCGGATATAGAGCATATAATAGTTAATACAGAAGAGGATGCTTTACTATTAGAAAATAACCTAATAAAAAAGTATCAACCACGGTATAATGTACTTTTAAAAGATGATAAATCTTTTCCATGGATTGTAGTAAAAAATGAGAATTTTCCTCGTGTTTTTTATACCAGAAATGTTATTAAAGATGGGAGTCTCTATTATGGTCCTTATACCTCAATGGTAATGGTTCGTACTTTGCTCGATTTATTTAAATCAACTTATCCGCTCCGAAACTGTAAACTCAATTTATCCCCTCAAAAAATTGGTGAAGGAAAATATAAGGTTTGTCTAGAATATCATATTGGTAATTGTAAAGGACCTTGTGTTGGTGAGTATGATGAAGAAATATACAGAGAAAATATAGAATCTATAAAGAATATTTTACGTGGAAATATACATTCGGTGATAAAGTATCTTAAAGATTTGATGCTGCAATATGCCGAAGATTTCAAATTTGAAGAAGCGGAAGAGCTTAAGCAGAAACTAAAGCAATTAGATTCTTATCAAAGTAAATCAACAATTGTTAGTACAAGCATTAATAATGTAGATGTTTTTTCAATTATTGAAGATGAAGAATCGGCTTATGTTAATTTTTTAAAAGTAGTAAATGGAGGAATTATTCAAGCTCATACTATCGAATTAAAAAAGAAATTAAACGAAGCATTGCCCGAATTATTATCATTAGCTATTACAGATATTAGAGAAAGATTACATAGTGCATCTCGAGAAATAATTGTACCAATAAAACCAGATACAGAGTTTGAAAACATCAAGTTTATTATTCCAAAAATAGGGGATAAGAAGAAGTTATTGGAGTTATCTGAACGAAATGTGAAGTACTATAGATTAGAAAAGCTAAAACAACAATCAATACGTAAAAAAGAAACTCGAGAGGATAGAATACTTAATACAATGCAAAAAGACCTAAGGTTGAAAGAACAGCCTAAGCACATTGAATGTTTCGATAATTCAAATATTCAAGGTAATTTTCCTGTTGCTGCATGTGTTGTATTTAAAAATGCAAAACCATCTAAAAAAGAATACAGGCATTTTAATGTAAAAACTGTTATTGGTCCTGATGATTTTGCAAGTATGGAAGAAATTATTGAACGTAGATATACTCGTTTAATAAACGAAAATCAATCATTACCTAATTTAGTTATTATTGATGGAGGAAAAGGTCAATTGGGAGCAGCTATGAAGATATTTCGTAGCTTAGAAATTGATGATAAAGTAGCTGTTATTGGAATAGCAAAAAAGCTAGAAGAGATATTTTTCCCTGGCGATCCTGTACCTTTATATTTGGATAAAAACTCTGAAACATTAAAAATTATTCAACATGCGCGTAACGAAGCTCACCGTTTTGGAATAACTTTTCATCGTAATCAGCGCTCTAAAAATTTTGTAACTTCTGAATTAGATAATATCAATGGAATAGGGGAGAAGACTGCCCAAAAGCTATTAAGTGAATTTAAATCGGTAGAGCAAATAAAAGCATTAAGCCTAGAGGAAATAGAAAAGGTTATAGGTAAGGCTAAAGCTAAAGTGGTTTGGGAATACTTTCAGACTTCTGGTAGCATTGAATAACTATAATAATGCTGCACTTATTTTTATTAAATAGACTGTACGTAACAGATCAAAATTAACAACAGTTTTTATAAAAAACCTTCTTTGTGAATGTTTAGTGAAAATCAAATGGTTTAATTCAGCATAGTTTATTGTACTATTTTATGGCATAGATAATGTTAGATACTAAATATATTAAAACAAAGTATCAATTAATTCTTCTTGTTTTAGTTCATTCCAACCTAAGAATATTTCATTTGTAGATTGAATTATAGATTCCTTTTTATGTAAACATGTCTTTAAAGATGTTTCAAGACTTAATATTTTCTTCTTTTCAGAAGCATTAGATTTTATTTTTACTTCACCAATTACTCCTTTATTTACATTAAGAATAACTTCAAATCGTTTTCCTGATATCGATTTTATCCGTTTTTTAAGTTCATATTTCGGACTATATCCAAAATTCCATTCCCAAGTATTAAACTTTATTTTTACTAACTCCTCTACTTGTTTGTAATCTAAATCAGATAAATTGTAAGGTTGGCATTGATAATTTAAAATAATGTAATTAGATAATTCTTTTATGAATTGATCAACTGTTTTAGGTTCTATTAAATGATCGTGGATGTTGGTTACCTTGCTACGTATTGATTTTACAGCTTTGTCTTTAAATTTTAAAGGATCATTCTTTAATGCTTGAGTAAGCGAGTTTAATTGGCTATTAAAAAGAAGTGTTCCGTGATGCATTACCCTGTTTTTATACACATGTGATGCATTTCCACTTATTTTGCAACCTTCAATTAATATATCATTTCTTCCTCCTAAATGTGCATTAATGCCTATCGACTTTAAAAATTCTACCATTGGAGTAGTGTATTTTTTAAAGTTGACTAACTCTCCTTTACTGCCAGAAGTGATAAAACAAAAGTTAATATTACCTGGATCATGAAAAACAGTTCCCCCACCAGATAATCTTCTTACAACGGGAATTTTGTTTTCGATTACAAACTTGTAATTAATTTCGGAAAGAGTGTTTTGATGTTTTCCTACAATTATACTTTTTGAATTTATGTAAAGAAAAAAAATATCTTCATTAAAATTTTTAAGCAAATATTCTTCAGTTGCTAAATTTTGAAAAGGGTCGGTTTTTTGACTTAATATAATGCGCATATAGCTGTACTTTTTATAAGCAATTTATTTTTATTGAATTCTCAGCGACTTAAATGAGTTAAATTTAGTGTTTTTTATTCTTGTAAATACCAGAAATACAAATAAATAGGATGGTGTTGGTTGATTTTTGAAAAAACTTGTAAAAAATGATCATCTAGATAATTTTACTACAAAAATTCTATTTTTACCACAATTAACAAAAATTGGCTGTAAAAGTTTAATATAGTCATATATCTACATTGATAGATTATCTGATTTTAATATTATCAATAAATATAATTATGAAAGTTGTTATACAAAGAGTATCTGAAGCATCTGTTACAATAAACAAAAAAATTAAATCTTCAATAAAAACTGGTTTGATGGTTTTGGTTGGAGTTGTGAATAACGATGATCAAAATGATATTGAATGGTTGAGTAATAAAATAGCCAATTTGCGAATTTTTCCTGATGAAGATGGTGTAATGAATAAATCACTATTGGATGTGAATGGAGATATTATTTTAGTAAGCCAATTTACATTACATGCAAAAACAAAAAAAGGTAATCGTCCTTCTTATATCGATGCAGCCAAACCTGACGTTTCTATACCGCTTTACGAGGCTTTTTGTAGTAATATGGAACAAGTTATAGGGAAAGGGGTACAAACGGGCGAATTTGGTGCTGATATGAAAGTTTCGCTGGTAAATGATGGACCTGTAACAATTATAATTGATTCCAAGAATAAGGAGTGATATTGCTAATAATAGGTGAATAAGAGTTATTAGGTGTTGGTATTTAGGAGGTTAGAGTGGTGTAGTAGTCGATTAAAGACTAGTTGTGGATTTTAAAATGGTTTCGTATCAAATTAAAAAGTAGCCAACTGTAAGATTGGCGTAGCTAATTTAAAATACTACTGCTTGAATACCAATTGTGACATTTATTGCTTATATTTTAAATGTTATCACTTTATTTCTAAAGTAAACTTGGACTAATAGGTTTAGTACAATCAATAATCTTAACTCTGATATTATAGTTTTCTGGAAGGTTGTTTGAAATCTCTTTCTCTAGGTCTTTTATGATCATAAATTTTTTAGGGAGATCATATTTTTGATTCTTATGCCAGAAAACTAAGTAAATTCCATATTCAGTATTTTTGCTTTTCAGATATTGTGTTAATTGAGTTTTCGCCGCAGTAGTTATTTGTGAATGGTCAGCTAGCTTAACTTCTAGACAAACTTTGTTTCCAAAATATTCAAATAGAAAATCGATTTTTCCATTTCCGCTCAACGGTTCTCGATGAATTCCAACTTTTTCACAAAATGGATCTAATGTATTTTCAATATCCTGTTGTATATGATTCTCTCTTTTGGGAATAGTTAAATCATTATCTTCCCAATAGTTAAAGTATTTTTGCTTTTGTCTTATTCTAAATTCTAATTCGTCTTCAAGAAGAGAATAAATATATTTTTGTAATTCTTGACTTGAACTAATATCAAATTTTTCGGTTTGCTGGTTCTCAAGTTTACTTTTAATAAAATTGTAAAATTTATAATTCTGTTTCCTATTAATATCCCAAAATCTACCAGCGTTTCTAATTCCATTAATTTTAAAAGATAGATGTTCTAATCGTTGCTTATTACTAAATAAATCATTGTAAAGAAAGTCAAATACAGATTGTACATTCACATAATTAAATGATTTTAGTAATCTAATTTCTTCAGCTGAAAAAATTAATTCGTATGTATTAAGTTTATTCATTTCTTAAAGTTGTCGATATGATAATGGCATGTCGAATGATGCATAGCTTGTATTGTGTCTGCGACTAGCTATGCATTATTACGCTTTGTTAGCAAATTTGCTTATATTTCTACTAAATTCCATCCCAATTCCTTATTCAATACTTCTATTTCCTCTTCCAGTAGAAAAAGAATTAAAATTTCTTGTCCCAAAATATAGTCTGTTCGAATTGTATAGAATCCATAAGCCTTATCTTCTAGGAATTATTAATAATTTCAATGAAACCACCGTCAAGCCAATCATTATTAAATTCCGGATTGCATGTAAATTTTTTTCCTTCAATTTCGAATGAGAGCTCTATTGGTCCAGTCTCTGATTCCCAAATTTCCTTTATGTTTTCTACAGAAAGCTTATTATTAGAGATTGTTTCGAGTTCGTTTATGAAGTGTATATACATTTCATTTGACATGCAAACGTCAGCTTCTAAATCAATCATCAATGTTTTCTCTGAATCTTTCCTAGCTATTTCAGCACTATATTCAACTAATTCTTTCCTTAAAATTTTTAAGGATTTTTCTTTTATTGATGAATTTTCCCTTTTGAAGAAACCAGCTTTCTTTAATTTGTCAAGGATTGTTGAAATGGAAATTTCAATTTCTTCATTTCTATAAGCCAATAATCCTTTTACATTAATATTTCTTTCATTATAAAAATCATTTTGTGCAAAATACAACCAATCAGCAACATCAATTACATTTCCTTCTTCAATATATTTTCGAATTTTATCGCCAATAGCAGAACTAATATGTCCATTTTGCACATACGAGCTTACAGTATTTAGTTCTTCCCTAATTTGATCTAGGTTGGATTGCTTGCTTGTCTTCATTTGGCATGAAATAAATATAATTAGAATTCCTACTATACCATATTTAAAAACATACATGTCTTTTAAATCATATTATTAAATTAACCATATACTTTCCTGTAATTCTAACTATCGTAAAGATACACGTCTGAATTTCAGTGTTTTATAATTTGATCATTTTTATACTCCATTTTTCGTTAGCTTAAAAAATCAATAAACCTAAAAGAATTGAGTATCTTTTTTTAATTCAATTCTTCAGATTATAGAGTGGATAGTTGATAACTTGTAAATAAATTCCTTTCAAAGGATCTAATAATGTATAATTATTCCATTTATCACCAATCAACATTTTCTTCAATAAAAGATATCAAGCTAGCTGCCATTTTCTTGTTTTCTTCTATTCCTGGATGTTTATTTTTAACTAAATGAGGAAAGAAATGAGTATAGACCTTTTTATCGTTTAATAGGTCTGTTGCCTTTACTATGTATCCTGGCCATGGAGAACCATCTGTAACTGCCTCCATACTTCCAAGTACGCAAATAATATGGGTGTTTGGATATGCATTTCTAATTTTAGAAATAAAACTGGCATACGAACCAATAATTTGTTCTTCTGATGGTTTTTGATCTCCAAAACGATACTTAAATTCATGATGATAAGGCATATTTACCAACCAACTATCATTTTGCATAAGATTGATCACAACAATATTAGGTTCAACTTTTGAAAAATCCCATATACTTGCTGAATCAATAGGATTTGTAAGATTATATATTTCAGGCATTATTGGTCTTTCCCAACTTACTTGTATACCAATACCAGAGCGCACAATACAATGTAAATCTGCGTTAAAATAGCGTGCTGTTAGTGCAGCATAACTTTTATAGTTATTAGTGAAAGTACTATCCGGGCGATCTTTATCAGTAGTATCTTCAATGGCATATCCGGCTGTTATACTATTTCCATAAAATTCGATTAATCTATTATTAGTTTTAGAAGCTTTACTTATCTTACCATTACCAATACAAAAACCTTTAAATTGAGTTGATCCTGTATTCCATTCATTTCTTTTTAAAAGTGATATTGTATGAACTGAGTCAGGCGATAAACTGTCAGCTAAAAGGTAGTTTTTTTCACCCTCTTCAAGCTTTAAAGCGTATTCGGGTTTATTATCAATTATTACATTAAAGTAGTTTAAACCTTTTTCGTCACTTAATATAGCTGATACAGAAGAACCGGTGAAATTCATAGTAACACCGGAACCACTCCAATATACGATAGGAGAATTTGAATTATCGAAGTTAATTCGACCTACATACTTGAGATGATCATTATTGGGGTAAATAGTTCTGAAAGATCTGTTTTGACACCCTAATAGGATGATTGTAATGACAAATATGTAGGCGTAAAATTTCATGACAAATAAATATTAAAATTCAAAATCAACACATGCTCTCTTATCTAATACAGGACGAATAATTCCACCAACAGCAACATGGTCAGGATGTTTAGCATAAATATCTAAAGCGTCCATTGATTCAATATCAACTGAAAGAGATATATCATATTCTTCATTTGGATTTACATTTAGTCCAACTTCAAGTGCTTTAATTACATCAATTTTAGTGGGTAGAGCTTCCAAAGCAGATTTAATTTCATTTAGTTTATCAGTTTTAGCAGAATCCGATTCAAAAGATTGAAGCTTAAATAATACAACGTGTCTAATCATGGAAATTAACTTTTTGTGGTTTTAATTATTCTCTTAAATAAGGCAATAAATCTTATTTCTTGAGACTATTGTCTTATGTATTATATTTACAAAGATAAAATAATGCATAATTTACATTAAAGATCTAATATTAAAAGGATGATAATTATAGGAATTGCAGGAGGAACAGGTTCGGGGAAAACAACAGTTGTTCGTAAGATTATTGAACAACTTCCAGAAGGAGAAGTAACAGTTTTACCGCAAGATTCTTACTACAAAGATAATAGTGATATTCCGTTGGAAGAAAGGCAAAAAATCAATTTTGACCATCCAGATAGTATTGAATTTGAACTTATTGTTGAACATTTAACAGCGTTAAAAAAAGGGGAAAATATTGAGGTTCCAACATATTCATACCTTACGTGTACCAGGGGAAATGAAACAACATCTGTAAATCCCACTAAGGTAGTTATTGTTGAAGGCATTTTGATTTTAGGACACAAACCTTTAAGAGATTTGATGGATTTAAGAATATTTGTTGATGCAGATGCCGATGATAGACTTTCGAGGGTAATTTCGCGCGATATAATTGAAAGGGGACGTGATGTTACACAAGTGTTAGAACGCTATAAAAAAACAGTAAAACCTAGCCATCTTCAATTTATTGAACCAACAAAGCGTTATGCAAATCTTATTGTACCGCAAGGTGGTAATAATGTGGTTGCTATTAATTTGCTAAAACAATATATTGAGCAAAATCTTAACAATTAAAACTATGATTGAAAATTTAAAGCCAGAAAATATATTATTTATAGATATTGAAACCGTTCCTCAACATCCGGATTATAAAGATATGAATGAAAATATGCAGCTTTTATGGGATAAAAAGGCTGATTATTTTCTTAAAGATGAAGAAAGACCTGCTGATATTTACCAAAGAGCTGGAATTTATGCCGAATTTGGAAAGATTGTGTGTATTTCTGCAGGAATTATTCATTACGTAAAAGGGGAGATGCATTTTAAGGTTAAAAGCTTTGCAGATGATGACGAGAAGCAGCTTTTAATGGAATTTTCTGATATGTTGGAGAATTTTATGGGTAAAAGTCCCGATCATAATGTATGTGGACATAACGCTAAGGAATTCGATTTTCCATATATTGCCAGAAGAATGCTTATTAATGGATTAAAATTACCACATTCCTTAAATATTGCCGGTAAAAAGCCTTGGGAAGTTAAGTTCATAGATACATTGGATTTATGGAAATTTGGCGATTATAAGCATTATACTTCTTTAAACTTATTAACAACTATATTTGATATTCCATCTCCTAAGGATGATATAGATGGTAGCCAGGTAGCAGATGTTTACTATAAGGAAAATGATTTGGAAAGAATAGCTATTTACTGTGAAAAAGATGTTTTTGCAACAGCACAACTTCTACTTCGTTTTTTAGGTAAACCGTTAATTGAGCAAGAATATTTTACCAGAGCAATATAAAGCTTTTGTTGAATTTTAGTAAGAACTTAGAAACTGTTTAAATTTTATCCTTCGATTTATTTTGAGAGAATTAAGTTCTCAGATGAGCCAAAATTGATGCGAATAGCATCGCTATTTAAAGAAATTTTGCAGAAATATGAGGGCTTAAGTCGCCAAAATAAACCGAAGGATAAAACTTAAACAGTTTCTTAAATTACAATAACTAAACGTTTAAAAAATATCGAACTGTTTTAATAAATAATTCAGTTTGTTCGGCATGTAACCAATGACCAGCATTAGGTATATCAGCTAATTGAGCAGAAGGAAAGTACTTTCTTACTTGCTGCATATCTTCATTTTGGATATAAGGTGATTTAGCTCCTCTTATAAATACAACTGTTTTATCATCCGGAAATACATCTTCTGTATCAAATACATCAACACCATTCATTATATCGTCTAAATGATCAGAAATAGCTTTAATATTTAATTTCCAATGTAAGTTCTTATCATTATCCCTTCCTACATTTTTAAGCAAAAAGGAACGCACCATATCGTTAGGTACTGCATTCGCTAAAGCTTTATCAATAGAACTTCTGGAATTATGTTCTGATGGATTAATAGAAAGAATCCCGTTAATGATTGCTCTGTGATCATTAGTTATTTGAGCATAATTGCTAAAACTACCGTATGATTTAGGTGCAATATCTAAAACAACAAGTTTGTCAATTAAAGAAGGATTTTGAAGTGCAAAAGCCATTGCTGTTTTACCACCCATTGAATGACCCATTACAATGGCTTTCTCTAACTTCTGTTCTATCATAAAATCTTTTAAATCATTGGCCATTAAGTTATAGTTTATTGCTTCATTATGAGGAGATTGGCCATGATTTCGTTGATCTATAATAAAAATATGAAACTTATCTTCTAGCATTCGGGCTATACTAATCCAGTTATCAGATGATCCATATAAACCATGAATAATTATTAAGTTTGAATCTCCTGAACCTAGTTCACGAAAAAAAAGTTTCATAGTAATGCTTTTAATAACTAAAATAGAATTTAGTTATTTAACCAATTGTTGATGATAAAGTTGAACGGTTTTTTCTAATCCTATATAAATTGCATCACAAATAAGGGCATGACCAATGGAAACTTCTGCTAAAAAAGGAATTTTCTCTGAGAAGAATTTTAAATTATCTAGATTTAAATCATGTCCGGCATTTACCTTTAATCCTACTTTTTTAGCCATTTCTGCAGCAGCAACAAAAGGTGCAACAGCTGCATTTTTATTTTTACTAAATGTTGCAGCATAAGGTTCGGTATATAACTCTACCCTGTCGGTATTAGTTTTTGCTGCATTAGCAATATTTTTTAAATCGGTATCAATAAAAATTGAAGTTCGAATTCCTGCCTCACTAAATTCTGAGATTATCTCTTGTAAAAAAGATTGATTCTTAATAGTATCCCAACCAGCATTGGATGTGAGTGCTTCAGGGGGATCTGGAACTAAAGTAACCTGGTGTGGTTTAACTTTTTTAACTAAATCTATGAAATTAGTAGAGGGATAACCTTCTATATTAAATTCTGTTTTTATAATTGGCTTAATATCAAGTATATCTTGATAACGAATATGTCTTTCATCAGGACGTGGGTGCACAGTAACTCCATCAGCACCAAATTTTTGAACATCAATTGCTGACTTTACAACGTTAGGTAAATCACCACCTCTTGAATTACGTAAAGTGGCTATCTTATTGATGTTTACACTTAATTTAGTCATTTGCTATTATTTTATCATAGTACATAGGCAGTTAGTCTAAAAATAGAAAAATAAACTAATAATATATTTGATTGTTTAAATTTATGAATCTAAATTTATTCCTGCACCGTATATATAATTAGGAGGAAATTAATCTCTCTCCTAAAGTGGGCAAATTTAAGAGTATTTCTTTAAAGTGTTATATGTTAGCAAAAGATTTAATATCAGATTTAGTTCCAGCTTTAAAAACTTCCGATTCGGGTTTAGATGCTCTTAATTGGATGGAGGTTTTTAGAGTATCTCATCTTCCTATTGTTAATAATAAGGAATTTTTAGGAGTGATTACTGATACTGACATTTACGATTTAAATAAGCCAGAGGAACCATTAGAAAACCATAAGTTATCTCTTATTGCTCCTTATGTATTTTATAATCAGCATATTTATTCGGTTATTGAAATAGCTTCAAGGCTACAATTAACAGTTATTCCAGTGCTTTCTGAAAAGAAAGAGTACCTGGGTTTAATCACTCAAACAGATTTACTTAAAAACTATGCTGATCTAATTGCCGTGCATACTCCTGGTGGAATTGTTGAAATTGAAGTACCATCTTATGATTATTCTATTTCTGAAATTGCCAGAATAATTGAAGATTCAGATACTAAGGTGCTTAGTTTTTATGTGAGTCAGGAAGAACTTGATGAGACTTTAAAGATTACAATTAAATTAAATAGAGAAGATATTACACCTGTCCTTAGAGCCTTCGATCGATACGATTATACGGTTACTGCCTCATATTCAGAACATAATACTGTTGATGAAATTGTTAAGAAAAATTATGATGCCTTAATTAGGTATCTAAGCGTATAAAACTTTTAAAGTTTTGTGAAGTTGGTTGAGTTTTGGAACTATAAAAATTTGAAATTAACAGTATTGTTTTTTTATTGTTTTTGTGTATCACATTTACACGCAAGTGATAAAACCCTTGCAATTGATCTTTCAAAAGCAGAAGATACATTAGTTGTTTCCAAAATATATATTTCAGGAAATAAAAAAACTAAGCCAAAGGTGATATTAAATGAGTTACTATTTAAAGAACAAAGTAAAATACCAACTAATAAACTTTACGATTTTGTAGGTAAATCAAGACAAAATCTTCAAAATACTTCCTTATTCAACTTTGTGTATATTAATTATTGGTTAGTATCGAATAACCAAATAGATATTGAAGTAAAAGTTGACGAACGCTGGTATTTTTGGGCATTGCCCATATTTGAACAAGCAGATAGAAATTTTAGCTCCTTTTTAGAAAATGGTGATTGGGCGCGAGTTAATTATGGTATTTACTTAAAAAGAGAGAATTTTAGGGGACTTAATGAGACTTTTAAGGTAAAACTCAGGATGGGTTATTTAAACCAGGTAGAGTTATTTTATAGATCTGCCGATTTAAATAATCGATTGGGTTGGGGGGCAGTGATAAACTACCATGGCAATAATCAGGTAGCTTATAATATTTTAAATAATCAACCTGTTAATATTAAGCTCGAAAATTCTTTTATTCAGCAAAAATGGTCTTCAAGGTTATTTTTAACATACAGACATAATTTTATTCATAGGCACCATTTAATATTAGGGTATAATTCGTTTCATATTAATGATACATTGGCAGCATTAAATCCAAATTACCTGCTTGATGGAAATACATCACTATTATATTTTACTTTAGGATATGGCTATAATTTGGATAAAAGAGATTGTAAGGTATATCCATTAAAAGGAAATATGATTGAAGCCACTGTATTACAAAGTGGTTTGGGATTAATTAGTAATGAATATTCTAATTTTAGTATTAATCTTAAATATCATCAATATGGTAATATTTCAAAACGCTTTTACTATGGTTGGAATGTAGGGGGTAAATTAAATACAGCAGAAAGAAAACCTTTTATAATTAACTCAGAATTAGGATTTAAAGAGTTTTTAAATGGATATGAATATAATGTAATAGACGGTTCAAGTTTTACTTATAGTAAACAAAAAATCTCATTTGAGTTAATACCAACAAAAACGGCATATTTAAACTTTATCAATATAAATCAGTTTTCTAAAATACATTATGCACTGTATTTAAAAGCTTTTACAGATATAGGCTATGTTTATAAAGAAAATCCTGATGTTACAAATACGCTAAGTAACTCTTTTTTACATAGTTTTGGTGTAGGACTCGATTTAGTTACCTACTATGATAAAGTTTTGTCTGTTAATTATTCTATAAACAAGTTTGGAGTAAATGGATTATATATTCATTTAAATTTAGCAATGTAGACATTATAAGGTTTATAAAAGTACGTAATACACATTAGCTTAATAATTGTATTTTTGTGCTAAATAATTGCATATGCTAGAATCTACGCAAGGAATTGTTCTTAATTATACCCGGTATGCAGAAAGTAGTATAATATCGCATATTTACACTAAAAAACTGGGTTTACAATCATATATGATTAACCAGGTGAGGAGTAAAAAGAGTAAGGGAAAAACTATTTTTTTACAGCCATTAACCTTAGTTGATTTAGATGTGTATCATAACGATAAAAAAACAATTCATCGAATTAAAGATTTTAAAGTTATCATGCCATTTTCCCTTATTCCTTTTGAATCTGTTAGACGTAGTATGGCATTTTTTATAGCCGAAGTACTAAATAAAGCACTTAAACAAGAGGATAAATCTGTTGATGGATTATATGAGTTTTTACATCATTCAATTTCAATTCTTGATACGGAAATTAATGGAGTTCAGAATTTTCATTTATTCTTTTTATTTAGGTTAACACAATTATTAGGATTTTATCCACACTATACTGATGAAGAAAACGGAGTTTTTTTTAATATGAAAACCGGTATTTTTCAAGGTAATATACCCGAACATCATCAATATATGAATAGTTCGGAAACTGATATATTAATTAAGCTGAAGAATTTAAGAGTTGAGCAATTAGATCAGCTTGCATTAAGTGGAGAACAAAGAACTCAATTTATAGAGAAAATGTTGGATTACTATCATTTACATCTTTCGGGATTTTCTAATATTAAGTCCTTTGAAGTATTAAAGGATATATTCCGATAGTTAAAAAAACACTTTTATCCCTTTTATTTTAAACCAAATACTCATTTTCGACTTATATATTACAAAAACTTTTGTAAATTGTATTTATAGTTTAAGTATAAAATATATAATATCAATAGTTTATAGCTTAGAACAACGTGAGGGACGTATAAATAATTTTATTAAATAACTTTTGTTAACCAAACTTGTTACTTGAACGATCTTTTGATATGATAACACATAATACAGATCATTTAACTTCGGCTAAAACCATAGTAAGTTATGCCCGAGAAGCAGCTTTATTAAATCTTGCCGAAAATCATTCGCAAATTCCATGTAGTAATGATTTAGAGGAATTTCTAAAGAAGCATATATTGCCTAATGCTAATTTGGCATCACCTAATTTTGGTTTATTTGAACTGAGAAATTCTATAGCAAATAAAACTTCCAGATTATATGATCATTTATATAATCCAGAGACGGAAGTAACAATTACAGCTGGTGTAAAACAAAGTGTTTTTGCCACTATTATTGCCTTGCTAAAGGAAGGAGATGAAGTATTGGTTTTTGAACCTGCGCATAAAAGTTATGATTCAGCGATTAAAATAACTGGAGCAAGACCTATATATGTTTCGTTAAAAGCTCCTGATTTTCGTGTTCAATGGGAAGATGTTCAAAAGTTAATTACATCAAAAACCCGCATGATCATAATTAACAGTCCGCATTTTCCAACAGGTTCAACTCTCTCAGAACTTGATATGATAAGGCTGCAAAAAATACTTAACGGAACCAATATAGTTTTATTAAGTGATGAATCGTTTGAACATATTGTGTTTGATGGAGAAATGCATCAAAGTATAGCTCTTTATCCAATTTTAAGAGAAAGAAGTGTTATTATATCATCGTTTAACGAGACATTAAATATTCCTAATTGGCATATTGGATATTGCCTGGCCTCGGAGAAGTTAATGAAAGAAATAAGGAAAGTAATTGCCATTGTAGGTGAAGGAATTAACTTACCTTATCAGATGGCCATATCTGATTATTTAATTAACAACAATAATTTTAAAGACTTAGCATTACTTTACCAAAAAAAGCGGGATTTATTCCTGAGTTTAATTGAAGATTCAAATATTGAAGCAATTCCTAGTAAAGGAACATATTTTCAGTTGATTACATATAAATCACAAAAAGAAAAATCAGATATTGATATTGCTCAATCTTTAATACGAGATCATGACTTAGCTACAATACCAATATCCTTTTACTATCATCAGAAAAGCAAAACAAAGTACTTAAGAGTAAACTTATCTGTATCTGATGAAGCTATTGTAGAGGCTGCTACCAGATTAAAGAGTTTATAGCTTGTTTTAGCCTAAAGATGCCAGAATTTGAACACATATAATCAATAACACCATTGCTACCGGATATACTGTAGCATATGCAATGGATGGTGCATTAGTTTCGGTCATAGGATCAACAGCAGCAAGTCCTGGAGTACTGGTCATAGAACCTGTAAGCGCACCTAGCATGGATAATACATTAACTTTAAAAACTAACTGTGCAATAGCTGTTCCAATAATCATAGGTAATAATGTAAGTACTCCACCAACCAAAAACAATGTAAAACCATATTGATTAAAAGTTTCTACAATATGAGCTCCTGCTTTTGTTCCTACACCCGCTAAAAAAAACATTAAACCTAGTGTTCGGAGTAATTGGTTGGCTCCACCCGACATAGACCATATTATTGGCCCTGTTTTACCAATACGGCTTAATAACATTGCAACTGTAAGTACACCTCCTGTTAAACCTAACGAAAAGGTAAATGAATTTCCGAAATTAAGAGAAAACTTACCTAAAAAGAAACCAAGCACAATACCTGTAGCAATTGGGAAAAAGTTAGTATCAGATAGCTTTTTACTGTTGCCACCAAATATTTTGGTAACCATTTGCATATGTGCTTTACTACATGAAATTTTAATTTTATCACCCATTTGTAAACGTAAGTTAGGAGTTGGGGTAATATCAATACCCGATCGTCTAACTCTTGTTATTGTAACATGGTACGTAGCAGTCCATTGATAAATTTCTTTTATGGTTTTATTAACCACATTATGGTTAGATACTAGTATACTTTGAATTTCATACCCTTGCTTTAGAGGTATTTCTTCTTTGGTTTCGTTACCTATTAAAAGCTGAACTTTTTTAAGAGCATCTTCTGTTCCAACTGCTTTAATGAGATCACCCTTATTTAATACCGTTTTTGAAGAAGGAACCTGAGGTTCACCATTGGTTTTTACACGAGAAATAACACCTTGTGTCATAGTTCGTACTCTTAATTCGCCTATTGATTTTCCTACAATATTGTCATTTTCAACAATAAAGTGTTTGTAAAGAATATCAGGAAAGTTTTCTTCAGTCGATTGTTCATACTCTTCTTCGGCCTTTTTAAGGTTAGTTCTTGTAAATTTTGGGTATAATCGAACAAACAAAATAACACCTATAACTCCAAATGGGTATGCAATACCATAACCTATGGATACGCCAGTTGATCCAGTACTTTCAATTGCAGCAGCCAAACCAGGAGTACTAGTTAAAGCTCCGGTTAACAGTCCGATAGCAACAGGTACATCAATATCAAAAAAAATAATGGATAAATAAGTTAATAAAGAGGCAGAAATAATTACAACTGTAGCCATTACAACTAATGTACGCCCTTGTTTTTTAAAAGAATCAAAGAAACCTGGTCCTGCTTGAATACCAATAGTATATACAAAAAGAATAAGTCCAAGTTTTTCAATAATTGATGGCATTACTACTCCATAATGACCAAAAACTAAGGCTACAAATATTATTGCAGAAATATCAAGAGAAATACCTTTAATTTTTGCATTTCCAATTATATAGCCTATACATATTATAACAAATAGCGCAAAGTAACCTTGTTGTAAGTATTCCATAATAATTATTACTGATTAGGATTGCAAATATAGCTATTTACATGCGTTTTAGTTTAAGCAATAAATTTTTGTAATGATTATTAACATTGTTAAATAAATAATTGATTTGTTTATACTATAAAATAAATTTATTTTAATATTTATTTGGTAGAAACTTACGATTATTGGTTATATATTAATTTTACTTTTATTATTAACATCTTCCTGTATGTAGTTTTTAATATCTTCCATATCAAATCCAAAACCCTCAATCCATTTTATAGCTTCAATTTCTGAATAAAATATTTTAGTTTTTATTTGTATGTTTCTTAAATAGAAAGAGAAAACAAAAGCTTTAATTATTTCGAAAAATTTCGGCTTTATAACAATTGCATTACACATGTAATCAACACTATCACTAATTTTTTTAATAGTTTTATTAATATCAGAGGCAGCATTGGGATCAGATAATGAAAGCTCTTTAAAATTGCATAATGATCCAAATTGTTGATGCGGGTATTTTTCTAACATTTGGGTTACCAAATTTCTAAAGAAATCAGCTTCCTGTTGTCCGTGCATACCTATAGCTTTAAAGTAAGCTACTTTTTTATATAGTCGGATAGTAAATTTATTGTTGTCAATCTCAATGGTCATAAAGTAAAAGGTATCAGTTAAGTATATTAAAGTTCGTAAAAACATTTATAAATTGGTAGTTTTAGCTAATAAAAGAAATCAAATTTTAGAGGCATGAATATATTCTCAATTATTGCAGGAGCTTTTGCTACAATAGCTACTATATTGCATTTTACGGTAGGTTTAAACAAATACCTTAAATCAATTTTAAAGCATGAAATAGATGAGTCTTTAAAAATTGCTTTTAGGCTTTTATTCTACTATTTCTCCTTTTTTTTGGTTCTATCATCTTTTATATTATCAATGATTGGAATTAGAGGGAGTGGTTGTTTTTTTGATCCATTGCTTGTTTTAGGTTTTATTGGAGGTAATTATCTAATATTCGGAGTAGTACACTTTATAACTGTACTAACTTGCAATATTAAAGGTGCTTTAATAAAAATGTATCAATGGATTTTATGGCTTGTAATTGCTTTATTTACCTTTTTGGCCTTAAAAAGTGCATGGGTATATGTAAATGAGTGGGCAGTGTAAAGTATTTATCTGGTAAAAGTAAAATCTAAATAAAAAAAACCTCCTATAACTTTCTCAATTTGATAGGAGGGTATTTAATCATTTTATTAAAGAAATTAACTTTTATCTTATTCTAATATTCTACATGGAATAAAAGAAAAAGTATTGTATAGCTATTCTAACATGTTTAATTGTTTAAAAGCTTCGTTCATAGATTCGCTTAATGGTCTGTAATTTGCGTCTAACTCATTTATAATTTTCATTGCACAATCAGTAATATATTTCTCTTTCGTCATCAGATAATTGCAATGCTTCGAAATTATCGTAGGTGAAGAATCTATAACTATCCATACTATCACCAAGTGAAGATCTTCTGATTAAACCGGGATGAAAAAGTAATAGCCAGCCTTCGTCAATGGTTGTATCTGGTTTTTCATTTGATGAAACAACTTGACCTGTAGCAGTGAATATTAAAACTCCATCATTAAAATCGTAATGATTTCTAACATAGCGCTTACTGCAGCTAGAGTCTTTGAGCTATATAGAGTAAAAATCAGCTGTTATATTAACATCTCGGGGAACCAACGAAAAATCTAAATCAGAAATATTAAGTAGCACTAACTAAAGGATGTTTTGGTTTTTGGCATCCAAATACTTTATGTACTTCACTTATTGATCTTATTCTTAAAACTTCTTTTCCCATTATCTACATGTTTTCTCGGTACAAAATTGACTAATTCAACTCAAACAGATTAACACATTTTAAAGACGAATGGCTCAAGTACCTTAGAAACTGTTTAAATTTTGTTTTTGTGAGTTAATTTGAGAGAATTAAGTTCTCAGATGAGACAAAATTGATGCGAATAGCATCGCTTTTTAAAGAAATTTTGCAGAAATATGAGGGCTTAAGTCGCCAAAATAATCCGAAGGATAAAACTTAAACAGTTTCTTATAATTGATTACGGACAATAGAAAATTAAAGTTATAAGTTCATATATTTACTTTAAAATACTGGAATTAAGACAAGTAGATAAATTAGATGCTGTTTTTGTATTTATTTTTTTGGTTTTTAAATTCGTTAAAATATTCGTCAATTGCATTTACATAAACTTCGTAAGCAGCGATGCCTTTATCGGTTATTTTACAGGTTGTTAATGGATAATTGCCTTTAAACGATTTATTAATTTCTACATAATCAGCTTCTTTTAGCTTGTTTAACTGAAAGCTCAGGTTTCCCTTGGTAGTATTTATATTTTCAAGTAGGTAGCTAAATTCTGCACTTTCAACTCCTAAAAGGATAGACATAATAGCAAGTCGGACCTGAGAATGTAGAATAGGATCTAAATCTTTAAACATGACTTAATTGTTTCTTTTTGCGTACATTATATGACCAGGTATTACAAATGCAACAATCCATGCTGCAGCTTCTAACAACACTTGTGTTTGTAATTCAAAATAGGAACTTAAATAAGCAAGAGCTCCAAAAAGAATACCTCCAACAATAATAATTTTGTATCTAATAATAACACCGGTAATTAATGTAGCAAATGCAATAAATACCATAAAAATTGGATGTTGTAAATCAAAGTTTACTTCATGTATTACATTAAACATGATCATGTTTGTTAGGGATAAACATACGAACATAGAAATCCATAAATATCTTAAAGAAACACCAATATAGGTACGTACCTTTTTTCTTTGTTTGAATATATAATATATGGTAAATAGAGTTCCAAGTAATGGTGTTATTTCGGCAATTATCTTTAAGAAACTATTTAAATGATAAGTAGTTATAATATTTTTATTAATAAAGCCAATAATATAGCCTGCAGACATTAGATATCCCCATACGATAAATAAAATACCATCTTTATTAACCTTGTTTTGCGAAACATGAATCATATCTCGTATTACTTGAAGCGATTGCTTTTCGTCAAAAGATTTTGAGTTTTGTAATGTATTTTCCATAATGTTTAGTTTTTATTTTGAAATGGTTAATCATGTATTCACTTTGAATTAATATTATTAAAATATTCTTCAACTACTAACTTTGCTTTGTCATAATCTAAATTTGAAACGACTATTTTAACAGAACCTACTCCTCCTGGTGAGGCATGCCAAGGTGCTATAGTACCCATGTTTTCATTTCTTAAAAATGCCACTATCTCAGAATCTATTAATAAACTTTTAACTATTTCAGCATCAATTGATGATCCGGCAAAAACTTCAATAAAATCATTTTTCTTATCCTTTTTCATATTTCCTATAGATTACAAAGTTTTAAGAATTTTTATTTCCTAATTGTTTAAAGTATAAAATAGGTTTGTAATACAAACTTAATTAAGTTTGTATTACAAACCAAATATTTACTTAATAAGCATTATTGGAAGTTTAATAAACGAAACTATCTATTCTTTATATTGATAAAGCTTTGGGTAATAACCTATTTAGGATTCTTTTTGAATTGATAGATGAAAAGCATTAATTTCTAATAAAAGAAGGGTAGTTATTTAGTTCGGATTTTATATGTTAGCTAGTGTATTAAAACATAATACAAAAGACTATATTACAATCGTTATTTTTTTATCTTTATGCCCGTTTTATTATGAGAAAAAAAGATAGTCAACATACAAAACGACAGTTACGAAATTCTTATTTTACAACAGTAATAAGTATTTCTCTTGTGCTTTTTTTATTAGGTTCTGTAGGGTATTTAATGCTTAATGCACAACGACTTTCAAACTATGTAAAAGAAAACATTGGATTTAATATTGTATTGAAAGATAATGTTAGAGAAGTTGAAGTCCGCAGGCTACAAAAATATTTGGATGCTTCTTCATACGTAAAATCGACAGAATATATTGATAAAGATAGAGCTGCAAAAGAATTACAAGGGCAACTAGGCGAAGATTTTGTTGATTTTTTAGGCTATAACCCACTTCTTTCTTCAATTGAAGTAAAGTTATTTGCTGAGTATGCTAATCCTGATAGTATTAAAAATGTAGAAGAGGTTTTTAATTCTTTTACACAAGTTAAAGAAGTGTATTATCAAAAAAATTTAATACAAAAAGTAAATGATAACGTAAACAAAATAAGTTTGGTATTACTGGTATTTAGTTTACTGTTATTACTTATTGCAATAGCTTTAATTAATAATACTATTAGATTATCTGTTTATGCAAAACGCTTTTTAATTAATACGATGCAATTAGTTGGTGCTACAAAAGGTTTTATTAGACAACCGTTTGTTAGTACAAGTATTTTTCATGGATTCATAGGTGGTGTTTTTGCAAATGGAATGCTTGCAGGAGCAATTTATATACTTCATAAAGAGTTGGGTGGATTTATTGGATTTGATAATATAGAGCTTATAGGAGTATTATTTATCATGGTAATTATACTTGGTATATTACTATCATTAGTATCAACTTTTTTTGCAGTAAATAAGTATTTAAGACTAAGAACTGACCAATTATATTTTTAACTCGCATTAATATGTCAAGTAAACACAAACAAGAAAAGAAATTTGAATTTGCACTTTCAAAAGAAAACTACATACTAATGGCCATTGGATTTGGCATAGTAATTTTAGGTTTTATATTAATGATAGGGGGAAGGAGTGAAGATCCTAATGTGTTTAATGAAGAAATTTATGGTTTTCAACGTATTACATTAGCTCCAATGCTAGTATTAGCTGGGTTTGTGTTTGAAATTTATGCCATCATGAAAAAACCAAAGGAGAATAAGTAATAATTAAATTTTTTCATTTAGACGAGCATGAATTGGATTGAGGCATTAATCCTGGGTATAATTCAGGGTTTAACGGAGTTTTTACCTGTTAGTAGCAGTGGGCACCTTGAAATTGGGAAGCATATATTAGGAGTTGAAGCATCAGATAATCTTACTTTTACAGTAGTTGTGCATGGTGCAACAGTACTAAGTACAATTTTTGTTTTCAGAAAAGATATTGCAAGACTTTTTCTGGGATTATTTGATTTTAAATGGAATGAGGAAACGCAATACTTTTTTAAGATTGCTGTTAGTATGATTCCAATTGGTATTGTTGGAGTATTTTTTAAAGATTACGTAGAGGAACTGTTTAATACAGATAAAATTATGCTTTTGGTTGGTTGTATGCTACTTATTACTGCAACCTTATTAGCATTTACATTTTATGCAAAAGCAAAAGATAAGGAAATATCATTTAAGGATGCATTTATAATTGGAATAGCACAAACTATTGCAGTTTTACCCGGAATTTCACGTTCAGGATCTACAATTGCGACCGGATTGTTACTGGGAAATAAAAGAGAAGCAGTAGCCCGTTTTTCTTTTTTAATGGTGTTAATTCCGATACTTGGAGAAAACGTATTAAGCTTATTAAAGGATGATTTTACAGCATCTGGTTCAATTGGAGCAATACCATTAGTTGTTGGTTTTTTGGGAGCATTTATTTCTGGATTACTAGCATGTAAAGTAATGATCAATTTGGTTAAGAAAGGGAAGCTTATTTATTTTGCAATTTATTGTGCAATAGCTGGTTTAATAGCCATTCTATTTGCTTAAAATATTACTACGAAAAAACTTTATAATTGCCAAGGGAAAAGTCTTCCCTTGGCAATTATTTGTATATAACTTTGTTAAAAATAATGGAAAACGAAAACATAAAACCCGGAGGGTATGATTTTAAAGAAGGAGAAGTTTTATTGTTTGATAAGCCTTACGGATGGACTTCTTTTGACCTTGTAAATAAAGTAAGGAAGCTAGTTTGTACTGCAATGGGGGTAAAAAAACTTAAAGTAGGACATGCTGGCACATTAGATCCTTTAGCAACAGGATTATTGGTAGTTTGTACAGGTAAAGCAACAAAAACAATAGACAATTATCAGGCAGAAGAAAAAGAATATATTGCTACGTTAAGTTTGGGTGCAACAACCCCATCGTTTGATCTTGAAACAGAAATTGATGAAGAGTTTCCAACAGAACATATAAACAGAGAACTGGTAGATGAAACATTAAAAAATTTTATTGGAGAATTAGATCAGGTACCACCTGCTTTTTCTGCGGTTAAAGTAAAAGGAAAGAGAGCATATGAATTGGCACGTGAAGGAAAAGATCCTGGATTAAAACCCAAAAAACTAATAATTACTGAAATAGAAGTTCTTGATTTTGATGTAACTCAACTAATACTAAGAGTCGTATGTAGTAAAGGAACTTATATACGTGGATTAGCCAGAGATATTGGTTTTGCATTAAAAAGTGGTGCACACCTAAAGGCTTTAAAACGAACCAGAATTGGAGTATTTGTAAATGAAAAGAGTATGGATGTGGAAACCTTTGAAAAAAAATTAAAATAATTTGTAACCTATGGCAAATCCTTACGTATAAGGTTGCTCTTGTGCTTAGTTTTATCTAAATAACACAAATACAATTATATAAAGTATAATTTTTATAACTTAACCTGAATCGTGTTTGTTGTAAGTTTGAATTGATAGATTAAGAATAGTTCTGTTGTTGATAAAAATATAAAGTAAATACAAAAATGAAGTTATCGAAGTTTAAGTACAACCTTCCTGAAGAATTAATCGCTTTGCACCCTTCAAAAAATAGGGATGAGGCCAGAATGTTGGTTTTAGATCGTAAGACTGGTGAGATAGAACATAAAATATTTAAAGACCTTGTAGATTATTTTGATGATCAGGATGTGATGGTTTTTAATGACACAAAAGTTTTTCCTGCTCGCTTATATGGAAATAAGGAAAAAACCGGAGCCGAGATTGAGGTGTTTTTATTACGCGAGTTAAATCGCGACCAAAAATTATGGGATGTGTTAGTAGACCCTGCCCGTAAGATTAGAATAGGAAATAAGCTTTATTTTGGCGAGAATGATGAAATGGTAGCGGAAGTAATAGACAATACTACATCTCGCGGTCGAACTCTTCGTTTTTTATATGATGGACCTTATGATGAATTTAAAGAAGCGCTTTTTGCATTAGGAGAAACTCCTCTTCCTAAAATGATTAACCGTAAGGTAGAACCGGAGGATAGAGAGCGATATCAAACTATATATGCAAAAAACGAAGGAGCTGTAGCAGCACCAACTGCAGGGATGCACTATAGTCGTGAATTATTAAAGCGTTTAGAGATAATAGGCGTTAATTTTGCCGAAATTACTTTGCATGTAGGATTAGGTAACTTCCGTTCGGTAGATGTTGAGGATTTGACCAAGCATAAGATGGATTCAGAACAGATATTTATAACGGAAAAGGCTTGCGATATTATAAACAAAGGAAAAGACGAACGTAAGAGAATTTGTGCAGTTGGAACAACAGTAATGAGAACTATAGAAAGTTCTGTTTCTACATTTGGTCATGTAAAACCTTATGAGGGGTGGACTAACAAATTTATTTTTCCGCCATATGATTTTAGCGTTGCAAATTGCATGATATCTAATTTTCATATGCCATTGTCTACATTAATGATGATGACAGCAGCATTTAGTGGTTACGACAACTTAATGAATGCTTACGAAGTAGCTGTAAAGGAAAAATATCGTTTTGGTACATATGGTGATGCAATGTTGATTAAAGAGTAAAATTACATTATTACATATGATGAAAGGGCTATCATTTCGATTTGATGGCCCTTTTGTATGTATTTAACGCCCTTTCTCTTGCCATAGAGTGTTCTACCATAGGTTTAGGGTATTCAGGGCTTCCAAATTCAGGTATCCACTTTTTAATATATTTAAATTCAGGATCGAATTTTTCTTGTTGACGAGTTGGATTAAACACCCTAAAATAAGGAGCTGCATCACAACCAGTTCCTGCAGCCCATTGCCAATTACCTACATTAGAGGCTAATTCAAAGTCGAGCAATTTACTTGCAAAATAAGCTTCTCCCCATTGCCATTCAATCAATAAGTGCTTGCATAAAAAAGAAGCTGCAACCATTCTAACTCTGTTGTGCATATATCCAGTGGTGTTTAATTCACGAATACCTGCATCAACAAGAGGGTATCCGGTAATTCCCTTACACCATTTATCAAATTCCTCTTCATTATTCCTCCATAGAATTCCGTCATAAATCTTTTTAAAATTATTTTTTACCGAATTTGGAAAATGAAATAATATTTGAATAAAAAACTCTCGCCAAATAAGTTCTGATAAAAATGATTCACTTATTGTGGTAGCTTTTTCTACAACTTCTCTAATGCTTATTGTACCAAAACGTAAATGAGGACCAATGTATGTACCCATATCTTTTGATGGTATATCTCGTAAGTCTTTATAATCTATTAATTTATTTAGGGTAAATTCTTTTACCTTATTATTTCCACGTATAAATCCAAGAGACTCTAAACTTGGGAAAGTAAAATGGGATTTTTTTAATGTTGGATGAAAACTGGTTTTGTTAAGTTTGAAATACTGTTTTAACCATTGATTCTTATAAGGAGTAAAAACTGTATATGGTTTGTTTTCTTTACTTAATACCTCATTTTTTTCAAATATCACATGATCCTTACTCAACTTGAAGTTTATATTATTTCTTTCAGCTAAATTTTTAATGTTTAAATCACGCTGGATACCATACAATTCATAATCCTCATTTGAATAAATAGTGTTAATACTAAACTCCTGAATTAACTCTATCCAAACTTCTGTAACATAGCCATGTTTAATTAGCAATGAACTTTCAAAGTTTTTTAATTTTTCATTTATATTTAATAGACAATCGTAAATAAAACTTACTCGGCTATCATTCTTTTCAAGCAGATTTAATATTTTTTTATCAAAAATAAAAAGTAAAATAATAGGAAGTTTTTCTTTCGAGGCTTGTATTAAAGCAGTGTTATCATCGATTCTTAAATCTCTTCTTAGCCAAACTATATTTACTTTTTTATTCATTAGATATTAAAATAATCTTATCTATACCGATTTTATGCATTGTTTTAAATAGATGATTACTTATCTTTAAACACCTCATGTATTGATCTGTTTATTTTTTTGATAACTTTAAGCAGATACTACATTCAATTATTGAAAAGAGGAAAAAAGTATGATTCGATTTTTAGTACCTGTAAACTTTGCTCCATATACCTATAATGCAATAGATTATTCAATTGCATTGGCTGAGCATCTTCAAGGTGAGATAACACTATTATATTGCTATACACATCTTTTAAGTGAGGATGAAAATGGAAATAATGAAGATACCATACTATCTCGGGACGAGGCAATGGTTCAACTTCAAAAACTTACAGAGTACATAATAAGAAATTCAAAAGATCCATATAGTATAATTGTTAGAGTGCATGTAATTGAAGGGTATGCAGAGGATGCAATTCATGTATTTAGTGAAGATTACAAACCCGATTTAATTGTAATGGGTACTAAAAGTAAAGGAGAAACTATTAAAGAACTATTAGGTAGTGTAACTTTAGATGTAATTAATAAAGTATCATCACCAGTGTTAGCTGTTCCTAATAATTATAAGTTCAATATCGAAAAAATAACTAACATTCTCTTTATTACTGACTTTGAAAAGTGCGAATATACCTCACTTCATAAGTTGGTAAAGCTTGTTGGAGCATTTGAAACAAGCATTCATAGTGTTCAATATTGCGCTGGTGGAAAGGATAAACTTGATGCCGAAAATTTAAAAGATTATGTAGAGTACTGTAAAAGTACCTATAGAAACCAGGAAATGGCTTGCGATTACATTTATGGTAATGATATTATTGAAGCATCAAAAGAATATATTCATAATAATCAAATAGATTTAATGGCCATTACAAGAAAGAAAAGAAACTTTATATCGAAAATGATCCACCCAAGTGTTACTAAAAGAATCTTGTTTAATGCGGAGATACCTACTTTATTTTTCCATCCTTAATATTTTCATTCTAGTTTATTATTAAATAATATTCCAGTCTTTATTGCTATGCAATAAGGCTAATGTCTTACTTCTATACTTCAAATTAATGTTGTACAGCAAACTCTTCTTAAAAAGATATTTTTAAATTAAATTTACAGCTTATAATTTTTATGACTATTATCAGAAATTGGGAAATCAAATAATATAGTGCATGTTCTATTTTAATAGAATGTCATTAAAAATCAAAATGTTATAAAATGAAGATAGGAATTTTGTCAGCGGGAGGAGACTGTCCAGGAATTAATGCAGCGATTAGAGGGGTAGGAAAAACAGCCATTGTTCAATATGGTATGGAAGTTATTGGTATATCGAATGGTTTTAGTGGCTTAATTGATTTAACTACTGAACCATTAAATGAATCAAAGCTTTCTGGTATTCTAACTTTAGGAGGAACAATTTTAGGAACCTCAAGGATGAAACCATTTAAACCTCAAGCGGGTGATACAGTTGAAGATAAGCCTCAGGTTATAATAGAAAACTATAATAAACTTGGATTAGATGCTTTGGTATGTATTGGAGGAAATGGAACTCAACGTACTGCAAGTTTATTATCTAAAGAAGGATTAAATGTAATAGGTCTTCCAAAAACTATTGATAATGATGTTTGGGGAACCGATGTTACATTTGGATTTGATTCTGCAGTAAATATTGCTACTGATGCTATCGATAGGCTTCATACTACAGCAAACTCTCATAAAAGAGTTATGGTGATTGAGGTTATGGGACATAATGCAGGTTGGATTGCTTTACATTCTGGCGTTGCAGGAGGAGGTGATATTATATTATTACCTGAGTTAGAGTATGATATGGATATTGTTGCAAATACTATAATTACTAGAGCAGAAAGAGGTAAGCCATATTCTATTGTTGTTGTTGGAGAAGGAATTAAAGTACCTAATAAAAAAAGTGCTGCACGCTATATTGGTAAGCAAATTCAAGAGAGAACAGGACTGGAAACCAGGGAAACAATACTTGGTTATGTTCAACGCGGAGGTACTCCATCACCAGCCGATCGTATATTAGCAACTCGTTATGGAGCTTTTGCAGCTAAATTAATAAATGAAAGAAATTTTGGAACAATGGTTTGCATAAAGCATAATGAGATTAATCATGTACCATTAGAGGAAGTTGGAGGTAAAACTAAATTAGTTCAACCAGGTAACAGGTTAGTTACTAAAGCAAGAAATATGGGAGTTTGCTTTGGTGATAAATTATAATTGGTTAAAGTTAAGTTAAAACACTTATAATAAAACTATATGCGGTAGTTTGGTGTTATTTTTGAAACACCTATTACCGCATTTTCAATCTTTGTATAATGACAAATGAAGAAATAAAAGCACTAAATGAGCAGTTTTCAGATACAAATCCAATAGAAGTAATAAAATACTTTGCTGATAAATACGATGATAAAATTGCATTATCATCGAGTTTGGGAGCTGAAGATCAGGTGCTAACTCAAATGTTGACTTCTGTAAAAGAGAATCCACATATTTTTACTTTAGATACAGGTCGTTTATTCTCCGAAACTTATGAGTTAATTGATCGAACTTCAAAAAAGTATAAAATTAAACTAAAGGTATACTCTCCCAAAGCTGAGCCTGTGCAAAAAATGGTAGAAGAAAAGGGAATTAATTTATTCTATGATAGCATTGAAAACAGGAAAGAATGTTGTTATCACCGTAAACTTGAACCTTTAAAAAGGGCGTTTGAAGGATTGGAAGCCTGGATTTGTGGTTTACGCGCTGAGCAATCTGTTACTCGTACAAATGTTCAGGTAATAGAATGGGACGATAATAATAATATTTTAAAAATTAATCCATTAGCAAGCTGGAGTGAGAAAGATGTTTGGGATTATATTAAAGATAAAGGAATTCCATACAATCCGCTTCACGATAAAGATTACCCTAGCATTGGATGTCAGCCTTGTACAAGAGCTATCTTACCTGGAGAAGATATAAGAGCCGGACGTTGGTATTGGGAGAATCCTGATACAAAAGAGTGCGGTTTACACAAGAAGTAAGAATAAAAACGTCAAGAATTGGAATAGTAAATAACCTATTGAGTTTATATTCAGTATAAATGTAATTATAAGAGGTTATTATAATTGTATATTACCAAGTAACTTGAAAACTAATAATCATAAAATGAAGATTTTCGATAAAAAAAGTAGGTTAAAATGGATTGGAGGAACACTAATTATTTTAGTTGTTTCAGTAGGGCTGGTTGGATTTAATAACGATGATAAAAGGAACTTTTCCATTGTAAAAAACCTGGATATTTTTTATACACTTTTCAGGGAATTAAACAGTTATTATGTGGATGAAACAAACCCGGAAAAGTTGATAAAAAAAGGTATTGATGAAATGCTTGAATCACTAGATCCTTACACCACATATATTCCGGAAGATGATATGGAGGATTTTAAGTTTATGACTACAGGAGAATATGGAGGAATGGGATCGTTGATTTCGCGCAATGGCGATTATGTTGTTATTGCAGAGCCATATGAGGGGTTTCCAGCACACCTTGCTGGTTTAAAAGCCGGAGATAAACTTTTGGAAGTAGATGATGTAAAAGTAGTAGGTAAAGCTACTTCTGAAGTAAGTAATTTGCTTAAGGGAAGTCCTAATACTCCGTTAAAACTTAAAATAGATCGTCCTGGGGAAAGCAAACCATTAACTATAGAACTTATTCGTAAAAAGATATCTATCAACCCGGTTCCTTATTATGGAATGGTTTCGGATAAAACAGGTCTGATTATTTTAAACAACTTTACGCAGGATTGTTCCAAAGAGGTAAATAAAGCATTAGTTGATTTAAAGGAAAATTATGGTGCAGAAAGTTTTATTCTTGATCTAAGAGGGAATCCGGGAGGTTTATTAGATGATGCAGTTAAAATTGTAAATCTATTCGTAAATAAGGGTAGCGAAGTTGTTTCAACTCGCGGAAAAGTTAGTCAATGGGATAAGGTTTATCGTGCAATATCTGAACCTGTTGATACAATAAGTCCTATTGCAGTATTAATTAGTAGAGGTTCTGCATCTGCATCTGAGATTGTAGCAGGAAGTTTACAAGATATGGATAGGGCAGTATTAATTGGTCAAAGATCGTTTGGAAAAGGTTTAGTTCAAACAACACGTCCTTTGTCGTATAATACCAAATTAAAAGTAACAACAGCTAAGTATTATATTCCAAGTGGTAGATGTATTCAAGCAGTTGATTATAGCAATCGTAACGAAGATGGTAGTGTTGGATTAATCCCGGATTCATTAATATCTGAATTTAAAACTTTTGGAGGTAGAAGTGTTTATGATGGGGGAGGTGTTTCTCCTGATATTAAGATAGAAAGAAAAAAATATAGCAATCTGGCTTTTGCGTTGGTTGCTCAAAATATGTTTTTCGATTATGCTACTCAATTTGTTTTAAAAAATAATGAAATAGCAAAGCCAGAGCTATTTAAAATATCAGATAAGGAATTTGAAGAATTTAAGAGTTATGTAGCTAAAAAAGAGGATTTTAAATATGAATCAGCTACTCAGGATGCTTTAAAAGAATTGAAAAAAACAGCGAAAAAAGAGCATTATTACTCTAAGGCACAAGGAGAGTTTGAAGAGTTGGAAAAACTATTAACTCTTGATGTACAGAAAGATTTAGATATTTTTAAAGATCAGGTTAGTGAACTTTTAGCTAATGAAATAGTTAAACGTTATTACTTTCAGAAAGGAGCGATTAAATTTTCTCTAAAAGATGATGAGGAAGTTGAAAAAGCAATTGAGTTGTTAACAGATCAATCTCAATATTCTGGAATCTTGAGTGGGACTCTTTTGAGTCATGCAGGTGATAAAAGAAGTATGAAATAATATACTAAGAATTCGTTAAAAAAGAAATCCCATTCAATAACTCGCTTATTGACTGGGATTTCTTTTTTAAGTTTTAATATTTATCACAGATATGTCATTGGAGTATTATAATGAAGATTCAAACAGCAATAAAATCAAGTATTTGGATGAGGAGTCATAGCTGAAGCTATGCTGACGAGTACAAATGCAATGAAATGATTGATTTTGAAGATGTTTGAATATGTAATAGATAGTCTAATGACATTTCTGGGTTTATTTAATCATAAGTTTTTTAACCGCAGAATTACCTTCAATATCAATTATCTTTAGTACATATATTCCTTTGCTTAGATTATTAAGCTCAATTGGAGAATTTGAGCTAATAGCGCTTATATTTTGAACAATATTACCTGCCTGATCATAAATGTTAGCTTCTTTAACTTTAACATCTAAATTAAAAGAAATATGTGATGAGGCTGGATTGGGGTAAATAACCAATTTATCATACTTGCTATTAGTAACCGAAGCGGTTATTTTTTTACCTTTAATTTTAATATCGTCAATTTGCCATGTGCTACTTCCACTTGCGCTATTTTCGAACTTAAAACCCACGTAAATCGAGCTATTTTGCCATGGTGTTAGATCAATATCTCCCGAGGAAACTATATTATAATCTCCAGAAGAGAAAGATGCTTGAGAAGTTACTTCAGTCCAATTAAAATTGTTAGGATTTGAAGTGCCATCATAATTATCAGATATAAAAACTTTTAGTGTAGTTGAACCACCATAAATTCTCATCATACTAATAAATGAAAAGGATAAATCATTAAATCCATTTAGATCAACAGCATTAGTATTTATAAGCCAATCTTCGTTTTTTATATAACCAGGATTAGTAAATCCACTCATCTTAGCAAAATGATTGCCAAGATGATCATCATTATACCACTCTTTTGAGTTACCTATAATATCATAGGCTGACATCTTACCTAATGTTTGAGATTCAAAATCTTCAAAAAAAAGGTTTGTATACTCATCATCATCATCACCTCCACCAGTATTTCCATCTCCCCAAATTGCATCTACATATTCTGGGTGGTTAATAAAAGGATTACGATTTCCTTGTATGTTATAAATTCTTTCATTTCTGTCTAATTCCCATTGATTTACAGGATCTTGTTTGTGCCACTCTAGTAAAGTAGAAAGTTTACCGTGTTTACCTGAAGAAGAAGAGTACTCATCTAGTTCTAAATCTACTTTATCACCAGCCTCGTATCTAACTGCCATATAAAAAAGCATACGAGCAACATCTCCCTTTACTTCATCACGAGGTTCCCAACTATCTCCATCATATTTACAACCAGTTGCTTCGCTTCCTCCATTATAGCGAGAATTATCAACATATTCTGATCCTCCATTATCGAAGTATAAATTACCTCTTTTACTGTTAACAGTTACATCAGTTGGTCGTAGGTGATGGATATCAGTTCCAGGCCCCGTAGATGTACCAAAATTACCCATTGATTTGGCCCAAGTATGTTCGCGGTTCCATTGGGTAGCACTTCCACCAAAATTCGATTTAGGGTATGACCATCCAGTGTATAACAACAATACATTATTGCTATTGTTAGGATCTTCGTCTGTTATTTTTAGAGCATCCCTGGCTCCACTATAACTTAAAAAAACATGGTTGTTCTTAATAATGCTGTGAAGTGCGGATTTTAGCTCACTTCCTGTTTTACCTTCGGCACTGGCATAGTATTGCTCAAGTGATTGAGAATTAATACATGCAGCTAATGTCAATAAGACAATTATTAAATAGTATTTGTTGTTCATTGGTAATGGATTTTGATTATGGTTACAAAGTTTAATATTTTTAACAATCCGACCTAATGGTCGGTTTTTGTAATTTATGTATATGTTTGAATATCAGATGTAAATATGTAAATGATTAATAATAATTTAATATTAAAAACTCAATTTAATCTAAAGGTTATCAATAAGTATAATTACTAATAATTAAACAGTTAACAACCGGGTTTAGTTATTTATTAAGTGAAATAATTATAAAGTAATAGGTATTGAGGTGTTCGCAGTTCTTACCAATGACTTATAACCAAAACTAACGGATCATTGTAAATTTGAAGAAAAAGAAAACCTCGCAAAAATACTTAGATTTCTGCGAGGTTTTGTTGACAAAGGTTTATGTTAACAAATACTTATCGTTTAACAATCCTAAATGTTTGAGTTTCTTCTGGTGAAGTTACCTTCATAAAATAAATACCTTTTTTAACATCAGGTAAGAGTGTTATATTTCCATTTCTTGAATTAATATTTTCAGAATAAACAACACGTCCATTAATGTCGTAGAACTGAATATTTAAATCAAGATTAGCTTCTGATATTGTAATATTAATTTCATTGCTAAATGGATTTGGATATGGTTGTAATAACAACTCTCCCCCTTCATTATTCAATGAAGCTGCGCCTTTAAGACTAGAGCTTTTTACCCAGCCGTTATCATACCACGATTCTTTGCAAATTGAATTTAAATCTGGAGTTTGGTTGTTACCGTTGTCACTGAAAATAACATTAGCACATTCTACACCTTCAAGAGTATATTTAAACCAGCCATCACCTTCTGCTACCATAGGTTCACCAGGCCAATTAGTAGTTAATGAAACAGGAGATGTGTTCCAGAAATAAATATGAGGACTTGACCAATTAGAAGAATTTTTATAATGCAATACTAACCCTTGAGTATCACCCGGACAATTTCCCGGACAATCAGTATACCAGCTTCCATAGTAGTAATAACCGCTATTACTAAATTGATCATCGGTTTGTTGACCGCTACCATCATTAAATACGATACCTAAGTCTCCATCGTAACAATTTTCCCAGTAGTACCAATTTGAAGTTCCCATACGAGTCATTCCAGTACCTGGCCATGCTCCAACAGGTTCATATCCGCTTACTGTATCCCATGTATAAATATTAACTGTACTCCAGCTATTTTCATTGTAAAAGTAAATGGTATCACATACATTAGGGTCATATGTATATGTTTCTCTAATTTCATTAGAATATCCATTATCATTTTCTGCAATAGCTCTTAAAACAACCGTTTCTGTAAAAGTTAATGAATTACCAGAAAGTGCAGTTCCGAATTCTATTGGATCAGAATCATCAAGTGTATAGGTTATTACTCCTCCTTCAGTGGCAGAAAGATTTACAGTAATTGATCCGGTAAATGTTTTTCCTGTAGGATTTACTGTTAAAACTGGTACAGGAGGTATAGGACAATCACCTGGGCATACATCATGCCACTGACCATCGTACCAACCATCTGTAGTTCTTGTAAGATCATCTGTTTGATTTGACCCTCCGTCGTTAAATACAATTCCTGGAGTAACATCCTCACTAATTGTAAATTTGTACCATGGAGAATCACCTTCTTGGGTCATTGGTACACCTGGCCATTCCCAACCGGTTATTGCTTCTTTTGTATCCCAATTAAATACATAGATGTTTACATTACTCCAGTTATTGATGTTCTTATAATGTATATTTATTCCTTCAATTTCGCCTACCTGAGCTTGTGCTACATTACTGTAGTCTGATGTTTTTCCATTTTCGCCTAATGCTTGAATCCTGTAATAATATTTTCCATCTTCAGGAACTACATCAGTAAATGATATATTATCTACACCTACTGTTTCTAAGTAAGTAAATCCACTTGTTGATGAAGTAGCTGAACGTTCAATTTGAAAACCTGTTTCATCATTTGTATTATCTATCCATGATAATGATACCGTATCATTTGAAACAGAAGTAGCTAAGTTTGATGGAGCATTAAAAGGATCAGCAATAGGTTCGCTTGTAAATAATTCCCATTGACCTGGAGCTAAGTAATAACTGTCTTGTCCAGTATACTCATATGTAGGATATTCTTCGTTAAAATAGTTGTACCAAGTACCGTTTGATGTAAACCAAGGTTTTATGTTTCCGCCATTAACACCAAAATTTCCTATGAGTACAACATCCATACTTTCGTGTTTTAATCGTATCTGACGGAAAGAACCTAATCCATTATTAGCTATTCCATCTCCATTTTCATCAATTTCAAAATATCCTAGAGTAAATACATCGTTATTTTTACGAAGATTTAATATTTCAGAATAAGTATTGTAAACATCTTGTCTATTTGGATCCTGCATGTAACTGCTCCAATAAACTGGTTTTATGTCTTGTTTACAACTATTGTTATTAGATCCATTTTCGCATCTGAAGATAGAATAATCACAAGCCTGTTCTTCAAACATCCACAACATTTTTGGTCCCGGTATAGAATAAAAGAATGCAGCTAACAATTCAACTCGATCTGTCATGGTACTTAAATTCCTGGTATTGTAACCACCACTTGAATTCCCGTCGGTTTTTATCATGTAAGCGATACGCTCTTCATCATGACTTCCAGTAAATGTTTTAAATATATCAGTTTGAGCTGCTCCAAGTGAAGCTTCATATAAATTTTGCCCCATCGCTAAATCAGCTCCTTCTCCATGTAATTTGTTCCATATTAACATTCCTGATGATGTTAAAGCATCGTTTTCGCTTGGACACCAGTGTTCTAGAATAACATATGCATTACTTTTATTTGACCATATATTATTGGCCATATTACGAATGATATTTACTCTTGACTGGTCATATTGTTCTAACTCATTCCATCCGCTTGTTTGTTTTTGAGTAAAACCTTTGGTAAGATCTAATCTAAATCCATCAACTTTGTACTCTTCAAGCCAGAATTTATTTACTCTATTAAAAAAATCAATTGTATATTGACTTTCATGATTAAAATCGTACCCATAAAGCATTTCTGGTGGATCGTAAGGAGCTACTTCATTATACCATGGATTATCCCAAGCAGGACGGTTTTGATTTGCATTCCAATAAAGGCTAACTAACGGTGATTGTCCCCAAGAATGGTTGTAAACCGCATCAATAATAACAGCCATCCCGTTTTGGTGTGCTACATCAATCAACTCTTTTAATTTTTCTTTAGGACCATAAGTTTTTTCTATGGCAAAATAGTGAGTTGGTCTATAACCCCATACAGGCATTCCTTCAACCTCATTTACAGGACAAAGCTCAATAGCATTAACACCTAATTTTTTCAAGTACTTTATAGAATCAATGATACCCTGAAAACTTCTTTCTTCAGAAAAGTCACGAACTAGAAGTTCATATGTGAGTAAATGATGCTTTAAAGGCCCCTGAAAATTTTCCACTTGCCAATCATACTCAGGTTGTGCTGTTTGAAATACACTGGCAAGTCCTTTCGAAGTGTCATTCCATTCAATAAGTCCGGGATAATTTGCATCCGGAATTAAATGGTCGTTCCAAGGATCAAGAATTTTTTCAGCAAATGGATCAGATATACGAATTGATCCATCAACAACATATTGATAGATATATTCTTGTCCAGCAGTCAATCCATTAATTTGAATCCAAAATCGCTTACCATCCGGGGTTTTGTTCATTCTTGAATAACCCCAATTGTTAAAAGTACCGGTTACATCAGCTGATCCTTTTCCGGGAGCTAAAAGTACAAGAGTAACCGTATTTTCGTCGATGTAATTAATACCATCGACTACTCCAGTAGGTAAATCTGCTACCTGAGCATTTACCGAACTTTCAACCAAAAATAGGTTTAAACTCAGTAACAAAAACAAAACAAAAAATTTGTTAAGATTTTTCATCATTTAATTGAAGTTTATCTAGTACTTAAAATAAATAGTACTAGAGGATTAATAATTAAATTAGCTGTCATTTATTCAGGTAAATTTCAATACAGTTGTATATAGTTGTTTTTTACCTAAACAAAATCTAATTCAATATATACCTACTTTTAAAGTCATTAATCCCGATTCAAAAAAAACAAAAACGTCTCTATTCAATAAGGTGTCAAAATATAAAAAGACACTTGCTAATAGTCAGATAAATAGTTATATAGAATATGAAAGTGTTTTTATAAGATTTAATAAATGAAACGTAGCTTTTTATTGTAAAATGCAGGAAATTATAATATGAAACGTTATTGGAGTGATAGAGATTATATCTTGCAATTTCATAAAACATAAAAATGATATTGAATTATTGTTATGGAGGATAAAATATTTGTTTTTATGGCTATTGGGATTTATAATTAAGTGTTTAATAAATTAATGCAATTGTTAGATATATAGAACTATAGGGATGTGAATCTTTTTAATAAAAGGAAAATTTTTAAGTGATATTTATTAAAGTATACCGATATTCATTCAATTAACTTTATTAAACTATTCTCTAATTCACTTGGATTATGTAATATGCTGATAATACAAATTATCGTCTTAGTTAAGATATCTATTTGTAAAATATTAAATGAGTAATATTTAGTCTGCTAATGCTCTACAAAATACTAAAGAGCTATTGTTAGATGCTAATTTAATTTGTTAATAAAGTAGTCACTTGGAGTTTTATTTGTTACTTTTTTAAATGCTCTGTAAAATGCAGATTTTGAGTTGAAACCAACCTTATAAGCATGATAAATAAATGGATTATTCTTTTTGTCATTGGTCATTTCTTTTATAAATGCATTAATACGATATCGGTTAATATAATCGGTATAACTCATATTAAAGCCTTCGTTAATAAGTTTTGAAACGTAATGATTGTTTGTTCCCAAGTAGCTGGCTAAATCAGTTAAAGTAATATTAGGTTTTGTATATACTTCCTTTTCAATCATTAATTCATTTAATTTATTCTTTAAATGAATCCAGTTATCTTCGTCAATCAGATTTTTTCGTGACTTAGATTTGTTGTTTGTGAAATCTGAATTTAAACTCAACAAAAAGTATAAGCCTAAATATATCATTACTATCCCCAAGTTTATCCATAAAACACTTTCGAGCCAATCTGTAATAAGTTTAATATCAATATTTAGCCAAATACAAATTATGGCTACCATAAAAATTAAGGAAGAAAGAATCCAATTGGTTCGGGTAGCTTTATGAAAACGATATGATAATTCAGGAATATAGTCGATTTGCTTTTTAATAAATTGATGGGCATTGTAACTAAAAAAGAGATTTAAAATTAATGAATAACTATATGTGCAATAAATAAACACAACAAACCTATTATTTACCATTCCTAAATTAAATTCATGTACCGATAAGTTTGTATATTTTAAAAACCAAAGGGCTGGTAATATGGGTAATAAGTGAATAAAGCTTAAATGATTTTTTTCTTTTTTAATATTTGATTTAAACCAAGTATGTATTAAAGATCCAATAAACGAATAAATTAAAGCAGGAAACAAATACATATATGGGAAAGAATAAAACAGATCGATACTGAAATAAAAGAATTTAGCAAAAAGTCCTAAAGATAGTACGCTTAATAAGCTAACTAATAAATAAGTACGAGGGAAACGTATAATTATACATATAAACAAAAAGCAAAGAATAATAAATGATAGAAAAAGAGAATCTAGCCATATCAAGCCAGTTGATAAATCTCTCCAAGATTCAATTTGAGTTATAATGCTTTTGTTACTAGTAGTCTGTAGGTTATATACTCTGTTCGATTTCATTCCTCCATCCCATCTTCCTTCAATTGATTCCCAATTACCACGCGTAAATTTGTAATTTATGCTATCAATTCCGGTTTGAATCTGACAAGAGTATGAACCGTCATCTTGCTTTATAAGTTTATATTTAGGATCGTTATTTCTCCAATTGTTGAAGTTACCAGTGATATAGATAGTTGCATCATGTGGTGTATTATCAGGAACGGATGTTACAATAATTTTTATCATTGGATATTCTGAGTCATGCATATCCTGCCATGATGCTACATCAAGTTCAACCTCGTAAATAGAATCGGAATAAGAGTAATATCTGTTTTCGAGATAATCTCCCCATTTGTTTCCTTCAATTTTATCCCAATTTCCTCGGTTTATTTTATATTCAAAACTAGCATTATCTTCAATTTCAATAGTTAGGCGATAACAACCGTCGGCAAAATGTTTAAATGGATAATTTGCGTCTTTAATATTCCAATTGTCAAATGAAGTTATTAGGTACAATGTATCTTCAAGCGGTGTGTATTTAGGTGTATTTTTAATTATAAAAGTAACTGGAATTTTTGCATGTATTTGAATAAAAGGGAAAATCAAAAGTAGAAATATTACAAATTTATAAGTAAAAAGATTTTTTTTACAGATATGCATAACCTCGAAATTAGTTTTTATCTAAGTAAAATTTAAGAAGAATAAAATCCAAATAATATAAACTGATTGTTATTATAAATATAATGTCACATTATAGTCACATTGTTTAATATGCACATAATCAGTATTTAAAACAGTCGGATGTATTGCTTTATTTTAAGAGTGTTAGTTCTAGAATATAGGGTTTTATTGTCAGTAATATTGTTATAACCTACTACGAACAGTTTTTAATATTTACATGAATAAAAATATATAACTCATTTTATACTAACGTTCATAGTTGTCTATTACGAATTCACTATGGTAAAAGCAGTGAAAAATCTAAAAGCGTAAAAGGATATTTTAAAGTTAAACATAGATTATTTTTAAAAATTATCATATTTGTACGCAGACTAAAATTCATATTGTATGACACTTAAAGAAGCTCAAGAGCAAGTTGATCATTGGATTAAAACCATTGGGGTACGTTATTTTAGTGAATTGACTAACATGGCTGTATTAACAGAAGAAGTTGGTGAATTAGCAAGAATTATTGCCAGAAAATACGGAGATCAGTCGTTTAAAGAAGGTGAGAAAGATAACTTAGCTGATGAGATGGCAGATGTACTTTGGGTGCTTATTTGCCTGGCAAACCAAACAGGAGTAGATTTAACACAGGCCCTAAAAGATAATTTAGTTAAGAAAACGATTAGAGACAAGGAAAGACACACAAATAATAAAAAACTAAAATAATGATGGATTCGGAACATATATTAGATGATTACAAATCAACCATTAAATTTGAAGAAGTAGAAAGCCAAATAGAAAAGATAATTTCTCAAAATCAGGAATTCCTAAATGATGAAGAAATTTTAAAAACAATTTTTAGTTGTATTGACCTTACTACTTTAAAAGAAACAGACTCGGCAGATTCAGTAACAGCATTTGTTCAAAAAGTAAATGAGTTTAAAAACAAATTTCCCGATTTACCATCTGTAGGTGCAATTTGTGTATTTCCTGTTTTTGCTCCTATTATTAAACAATATTTAAAGGTTAAAGGAGTTCAACGTGCTGTTGTTTCGGCAGGTTTTCCGTCATCGCAAACTTTTTTGGATTTAAAGGTATTGGAGACAAAAAAAGCAGTAGACTTTGGAGCTAATGAAATAGATGTGGTTATTTCAATAGGTGAGTTTTTAGAGGGTAATTACGAATTTGTTTACGAGGAAATTCGTCAGTTAAAAGAGGTTTGTGGAGATGCTCACCTTAAAGTTATACTGGAAACGGGAGCAATTAAAGATCCTGAATTGATTTGGAATGCTTCAATTATAGCAATGGATGCAGGAGCCGATTTTATAAAAACAAGTACCGGTAAAATAACAACTGCAGCTACTTTGGATGCGGCTTATATAATGTGTCAGGCAATTAAAGCATACCATGCAAAAACAGGTAAAAAAATTGGACTAAAACCAGCGGGAGGGATATCTGAAACAATGGATGCAGTAAACTATTATTCTATCGTAAAAGAAGTTTTAGGTGATGAGTGGTTAAATAATAAACTATTCAGGATTGGAGCGAGTAGATTAGCTAATCATCTTTTAATTGATATATTTAAATTAGAAGGAAAGGACTTACCTGATGATAAATTCTTTTAATTAAATATTTCAAATAATTGAATTATATTTTTGATTACTTTCGCAGTCACTTATTAATTTAAAGTTTCACCATGATTAAGCCTCTACTATTGAGTGGTATTTTTTTTCTGTTTGGACATTATCTAAAATCTCAAAGCATTGAAAGAGAATTAGTTTCTTCTTCGGGTAACGAGTTAACAAACGATCAGGTTAATCTAAATTTCTCAATTGGAGAGATTGTTGTAAATACCATACAATTCAATGAAAATTACTCAACACCAGGATTCCATCAATCTGATTTATTAACAACATCGTTTAAAAATTCATTTAAATCTGATGTTAAGGTTGATGTATTTCCAAATCCATTTACTGATTTTATTATCGTAAATATTAAAGATTCAGACCTTAAGAGAGCAGAGTTTAAGTTAATTAATATTGAAGGAAAAATACTTAAAACTGGAGTATTGACTTCTGATAAAAACAAAATCATATTATCTAACTATAAACTATCTGTTTATTTCTTATCGATTTTAGATCATAATGGATCAATAATTAAAACATTTAAGTTAAACGCAAGTAACGATTAATCCTATGACAATGAGATTTGTATACACTTTTATTTTTATGGTGATTTTTACTTTCAATAGTATGTCACAAAGTCCGCAGCTGTTTAATTATCAATCGGTGATTAGAGACGGTGGTGGTTCATTAGTTTCCAATCAAGATATAGCCTTAAAAATGAGTATTGTCGAAGGCTATATGTATGGGACTACAGTATATTGCGAAGTTCATTATGTAACAACAAATCAATATGGCTTGATATCTGTAAAAATAGGAAATGGTTCCGTGGATTTTGGGAATTTTAGAAATATTGACTGGGGAGAATCGGATCACTTTATTAATATTGCAGTGGATCTTGATGGAGGTAATGACTTTCAGGAATTAGGAACTTCACAATTAGTAAGTGTACCTTATGCATTATATGCAGAGACTTCTGGAGATAGTTACTTAGAAAAAAATCACAAAGGACATTTATTTTATAACAATGGGAGGTTAGGAATTGGCACGAATGATCCCCAAAAAGCGTTACATATCAGAAGGGTTACGGATAATGGTAGGGGAATTGGTCAAGCTCAAATCTTAGTAGAAGCGGATGGCCAATCAAGTTCTACAATTTATTTGGGATACTATCCTAACGATCAATATAATGTTTATGAAGGTTCGGTATGGTCTATTAGTAGTCATAAAGATAATGGTGATTTTGCAATTGGTGAAGAAGTAGATCATGTTGCAGGGGGTAATGGAAATGAAACTCGGTTACTTATTCAAAAAGAAACAGGTAATTTAGGAATTGGTGTTTCAGAGCCAAAAAGAAAATTGCATATATCTTCAGCTATGAGGTTAGAACCACAGGAAACACCACCAGATGATCCTGAAATGGGAGATATGTATTTTGGAACAGATGGATATCTTCATTTATACAATGGTATAGCATGGAATAAATTAAATATGACTCAGGAGTAATTCTATGTAAATAATATTGTTCAAAAATGCTACCTCTATTAATAGAGGTAGCATTTTTTGTTAAATGTTCTTTTTATAAATTTAAAGTTGTAATATAATAATAAGAAAATTAATGTTTAATAAATTTAGATCAACTGTTACACATTTATATATTTAGTTTTCTTGATACAATGAATTTTAGAAAAAAGACGAATAGATGAATTATAAGTAGCATAATACTAGGATTATATGTATAAATCATTTTATTCTCTATGTGTTATTGATCAAACACTCATAAAACATAGTCGAAATATTATTATAAAATAAAAAGGTTGGGAAAATATTCTCAACCTTTTTTGCTTAAATAAAGGTAACTATATTTAGGTAATTTCGTAATGAAGGGTGATTTGGTAAAATAGAATATGGTCAGTAATTATTGATCATGAACTTGTCGTACATATTAATTACTAACAGCTATATTTTATTAAACTAAATTATCTCAGATTATGAAAAGATCTTATCTTTTTTCCCTATTGGCAGTATTCTGCATTATTTTTCCAATCTCTTTAAAGGCAATCGACGGCTATTTCATGTTAGGCTATGGAACAGTTAGCAAAGGCATGGCCGGTACAGGTGTTGCTTATTACCGAACTTCAATTATTGGTAATAATCCAGCGGGACGTGTCTTTTTAGGAAATCAATACAGTGTTTCTGCTAACCTTTTATTTCCAAGTACAACATACACCATCAGTGGCACACCAAGTGGTATTCAAGGAACAATTCCTTTTGGAACAGGTTCTGTTGATAGCGATACAAAGGTTTTATTTGTTCCTAATTTAGGAGCCAATTGGCAAATTAGCGAAAAAAGTGCATTTGGTATTTCGTTATATGGATGTGGTATTGCAACTGATTATCCTATGCAAACATTCTTTGTTCCAAATATTTCTGATCCAAATATTAAAAATACAGGTGTTAATTTTCAGCAAATGTTTTTGGATCCAACCTATTCATTAAAGATTGGAGATAAACATGCAATTGGATTATCAGCAATGATTATGTATCAAAGGTTTAAAGCAGAAGGATTATCAACTTTTGGTAATTTAGGATTGTCAACTAACCCAAGTAAGCTTTCAAATAACGGATTTGATTCTAGTTTCGGTTTTGGATTTAAAATTGGTTATTTGGGAGAAATAATTGATGGACTTCATGTAGGAGCAACTTATCAATCAAAAACAAGTGCTTCGGAATTTAAGGAGTACGAAGGTCTTTTTGCTGAGAAAGGAGATTTTGATGCACCTGCTAATTGGACGATAGGAGCAATGTATGAGTTAACTGATGATTTTAAATTGTTAGTTGATATTCAACAAATTTATTTTAGTGATATAAAATCTTTAGGAAATGATATAACACCATTATTGGTTACTGCAGCTTCGTTTGATCCAAATCAAGGTTATACAAATACTAATGGCTTATTAGGTAAGAATACTGGTGCTGGTTTTGGATGGGAAGATATGACCATTGTAAAGATTGGAGTAGAATATAAAACCGGTGAAACTTTAACCCTGAGGGGAGGATATGCTTTTGGTGAAGAGCCAATTAGAGAAAGTGAAGTATTGTTTAATATATTAGCACCTGTAGTTAACAACCAACATATTACGCTAGGTGCTACTCAAACATTTGGAGGTGAAGGAAAAACAAAAGATTTAAATTTAGCATTGGTGTATGCACCTAAGAATTCAGTTAAAGGACCAAGTCCATTAGATCCTGCTCAAAATGTGGAGTTAGAACTGGGTGTTTTCGAATTGGAATTAAGTTTAACCTTTTAATTTATTTTACGTAAAACTAATTGAGCCCCGGAACCCCGTTCGGGGATCTTCATGATAAGTGAAGCTCCACTAAAAGTAGTGGGGCTTTTTTAATAATTATCCTATTTTATAAAAGGAGGATTAATTATTGTAGATAAATAAACATTGTGGATGAATAAATTTAAATTGAGGGTATAGGATCTTAAGAATATTTAAAAATTGTATATTAATGAGTAATGATAATTTTGATATTTACATAAAAATATATTAATTTACTATATAAAGTCCGAAACCCCGTTTGGACTTTATCATGATAAGTGAAGCTCCACTAAATGTAGTGGAGCTTTTTACTTTAATAAGAGTAAAGCCTTTTGAATTTTGCACCAATTAATGGTTTTGCGAAAGATGGAGGTGTTATAAAAGAGTTTAAAGTTTTTTGTAATATCAGGATTAAATATTTCAACAGGACAAAAATTTAATGAAGATAAGCCTTGAATGTCAATTTTAGTATTGTATTTTGCACTCTTCTTCATATTAGTACCACTACCATCCACTCCAATGTTTTTAATAAAGGATTTGCATGGATATACAGAAGGAAGGTTGTTTTTATAAGCCGCATAGTTAAACCTGATGGACCATGAATTGATTATTTCTTGTTGTTGTTTAAGTAGCATAATTGAAAGATCGTTTCCTCCTCTTTCAAAAAGTCTTCTTTCTTTTTTACTGATAAAAAATTGTTTGAAATCTTTTACTTGCCAATCGGTTTTCTCCCAGTTTTGTTTCCATGTGGCCCAACCCCAACTACAGTTTCTATGAGCTATATAAGTATCAAAGCTATACTGACCAGGAATTTCAATATTCGGAGTATATCCTGCAATGCTCCATATATCATTAGGTGAATAAAATGCTAATGCTTTATTCATATAGCTTAAATAGTTTGGGGAACTTTCCAAATCATCTTCTAATACAATTACCGAATCATGTTTTTTAAATACTTCTGTAATGCCTTCTATAATTGATTTGGCTAACCCTTTATTCTCTGAATGAAAAACCTTGTAAATATTTTTAAAACCAGAAATACCGTTTACACATTCTCTTACTTTTCTAACAGCCTCGGTATCTTTTTGCAATTTAGCTTGATCACTAAATATATATAGATCACTGCAATCAGCATACTCATTATTTAGTAGACATTCTATTGTTCTTTTAGTATGAGTGGGTCTGTTATATACGAATAAAACAATTGGTGCAAATTTCATAAATGGATTTTCAATTAATCTAAATTTAATTCCAGCTATATATTTAGAAACTGTTTAAGTTTTATCCTTCGGTTTATTTTGGCGACTTAAGCCCTCATATTTCTGCAAAATTTCTTTAAATAGCGATGCTATTCGCATCAATTTTATCTCATCTGAGAACTTAATTCTTTCAAAATAACTCACAAAAACAAAATTTAAACAGTTTCTTACATTGCGAATATTGTAAAAGTCAATGTATAAACAAGCATTAAAATTACTTTCTTTGCTAAATATTATTAACTTTTTATAATAAATTCAATTTGGGTATTGTACAAAAACAAACGTTAAAAGGTACTATTTATTCATATTTAGGAGTCATCTTAGGTGGAATAAATGTTGCCTTGTTGTTTCCTATTATTTTTTCGGAAGAACAGATTGGCTTAATAAATATTCTTATTACAGTTTCTGCAGTATCTGCACAATTTGCTTCTTTAGGAAGTGTTGGTATAATTAATTATTTTTTTCCAGTATTTAGGAATAAAGAAAATGCGCATAACTCTTTTTTTTCATTTATCACTCTATATGCGAGCATTGGTTTTATTTTATTTACAATCGTTTTTATTTTCTGGGGAGATTTTTTTTTAACGACAAGAGATACTGATACATCCTTACAAAGTCAATATTACCATCTTATATACCCTTTAACGTTTTTTACTATTGCCTTTTTAATTACTGATATTTTTAGTTCCTCAACATTTAACTCAAGTATAGGCAACTTGTATAAAGATGTTATTGTAAGAATTTTAATACTTATTTTAACTGTATTATATTTTTATAAGTTAATTTCCTTTAAGCTATTTATGCTATTATATATTTTAAACATGGCTATTCCTGTAATAGCACTTCTAATTTACATGTTTAAAAGAAGAGATATTAATTTCAAATTACCTAGGCTTTCGTTGTATTTATCTCATTTTAAAAAAATATTAAGTGTTGGAATTTATTTTGTACTATCTGGATTAAGCGAAATTTTAGCGACTTACATAGATAAATACATGATAAGTTATTATTTAGGTTTAAGAGAAACTGGGATTTATTCGATAACAAACTATTTTGGAACGTTAACAAGTATTCCCCGAACCTCAATGGGTAAAATTGGCACTCCTGTAATAGCCAAGTTAATGCATGAGAGAGATTATGATAATGTAAAGGTTCTACTAAAAAAAAGTAGTATATCGCAAGTGTTATTGGGTTTTTTTATATTTATTAATATCTGGGTAAATATCGATTTAATTCTAGGTATACTTAAACCTTCATATTTAGAGGGTAAATGGGTTGTTTTATATATTTCATTATCTCATATATTTTTTTGCTTTATGGGTTTAGGGGGTGTAATGTTAAAAAATAGTAAATATTATAGAGCATCTACATTTTTTACAATTGTATTAGGTGTATCTGTTATAATTTTTAACCTACTTTTTATACCAATATGGGGTATAACTGGAGCTGCATTATCTACAGCTCTATCCAAGCTATTACACATTGTATTAATATTGGTATTTGTTTACGTTAAGATGAATGTTTTAATTCTATATTTTGACTCATTTAAAATTGCTTTAAGTGGCTTTGTTGCACTAGTTCTAACTCAATATATTCCTTTGTTGGAAACTGGATTTAATGAAATATTCAACTCAGGGATTAATATAGTAGTTAAATCTACTGTGGTTTCTATACTTTTTATAGTAATGTTAGTATTGACTAGATTTATTAAAAACATTCATCAAATAAAAACGATGATTTAGTTGGTTTCTTTAAAAAATTTCAATCTAATACCTTCAGTTATCATATATCTATGTGAGTCTTTTAAAAAAAGGTGATACTGAATCATTGCATTATTAAATCTATTCTTTCGTTTAAGTATACGCATTGCAATAATACGTTTAATCCGCTTAAATATAGATGAATTGGTCGAATATCCTAAAACACTTCTTTTAACATCATGTTGATATAAATCGTCATATAGTTTTAGTATAATTCTTTTCACTTCAGAATTATAATTATCAGTAAGCTTATTGTTTAGAATATCTATTTTTTTTAAGCCTTCTTGATAATAAAAAAGTTTACTTTTTCTTCTAATATGTGGAATGCAATTATAAGTATGAATTTTACCTGATTTTATATTTAAAGAAACAGAATAAGACCAATCCTCTATATCTAGTACTTTTCCATACTCCATAAAAAAATTACCTAAACTGTAATATATGGGCTTCCCTTTGTAAATTTCAAAACCTTGAGGTACGTGAGGATGATGCGCAATAATAGCATCTACACCAACATCGCATAACTCTTTAAATCGTTTTTTCCATATAGGAATAGGTAAATCAATATTTTCAACTCCAACATGGGCACAAATGATAGTAATATCGTAATTAATCTTAGCATCTTTAATTAAATCATTAACGTGTGATGCATTAATATATCCATAACCACAATTACTTTCATCCTCAAGTAAAACTCCAAATTCTGCTTCGCTGAACGAAAATATTGCAATTGTACCTTCGTTTGAATTAATTACCATAGGCGAATATACTTCTTGCCTTTTGGTGCTTGCTCCACAATATGAAATATTGTTTTTATTAAGAACTTCAATTGTATCATCAAGTCCTTTTACACCATAATCAAAAATGTGATTGTTAGCTAAAGTAACATGTGTAAATCCTTCATTTTTAAGAGAAGTAACAATGTTAGAATTCTGCTTTAATGACGGACCGGCTTTGGGTGCAATGCTCGTATTTGTAGTAATTGGAGCTTCCAAGTTTCCGATAACATAATCATGTTTTTTTATCTGTTTTGATAGAGATTCGTTGATGAATTTTACAGAATTGGAGATATAAATATCTCCGCAAAAAAAAAGTTTAGTCATTTACTTCTTTTTGATTTATAGATAACTCTATTGATTTTAATACCAAGTATTCGCAAAGTGCTTTTATATAGTGGTCTTTAAATCCAAGACGTTTTAACACCTCTTTTATTATTGGTGTAGTTAAGAGCTTGTTTGTATATATACTTTTTATCGATTGTTTATTTAATATTTTATTGATGTGATCAATATGCTTATTATCAATTATACCATTAAAAACTTCTTTTTTGAGCATTGGAAAGTTATATTGACTAGCAGCAATAAAATTTAGCCTATTACTCTTTGACCATTTTAAATTCATCTCCTCAAGCCAAAGATTTTTTGATTTAAAAAAATCTACTTGCCACATTCGTTTTTTCCATCGCTTTTCAGGGATATTTAGCATTTTAATTACAATGTCAAAGTTAAGAAATGGTGTCCATACCTGAATTCCAAAGTATTCTGGTAAACAAGTTAAGTACTGTAGCAGCATAATTTTCATTCTCATGGACATAATAAGGGCAAATCCTTTATTGCTTAATGCTTCTTTATTTTCCTCAAAAAGAGCCCTTTCTGCATATGAATCTAGATTTAATATTTTTTGTTCTTCAATAGACATTCCATGAGTATATCCAAGGTTAAAAATTTTATCTACACTGTTTATATTTGGATAAAGAATATTTCCAGACCATCCATCTCCAATAATACCACTAAGTAGGGTATGTTTGCCACCTTGTATTATTGATTTAAAAATCTGCTCATAGAATTGTATATGGTACATTCCATGTAAATGAGTCGAAAAACCAAACAATTTATACCATTGCGGAATGTATTTATAAAAAGATGATATTTCAATTTGCTCCCATTTTGTGTTTAATAATTCAGCTAATTTTTTAGCATATACTACCTCTCTACTTTTCTTTTGATTACTACTAATACCATAAGTATATGATTTAATTCTCGTCTTATCTTTAACAAAAATATTAAGAAGTCTTGAATCAAAACCACCTGAAGTAGGGATAATAATATCACCTTTTGTATTTGTCTCAACCGAGTTTATATACTTATCTATTAATGATATTACTTCTTTTTCATTAGTTGTCTCTTTAAATAATTCGAGGGATTTTGCAGGATCATTTTTGTATTCTATTTTAATATTATTTTTTGTAACATCTATTTTAGAGTAATACCTTAAGAATGATACATCTTTATACATTGTTTCTTGGAAAACAGAATATCCATATTTTAAGTAATTTCTTAATCCTCTTTGATTAATATTGTTATTCGTGAGAACCTTTAAAGATAAAGTTGATATAATTTTATCTTTTAAGTTGTAAAAAATGGGAATTGTACCTAACCAATCGTTCTCAATTAGAATACGATCATCATTTACTGTTATTAAAGTATTTCTATCTAATAAGTTATTTGATAATGGGAATGCCATGGTATATGCACCATTAACAATGCATTTTTTTAGTTCTCCTATTCCCCATAAATATATATTGTATCCTAATTTAGAAAAGGAAACTAATGTTATTCCCGAATTGAAAATATCAACATCATTATGCTGGATTTCATTCTTAGATATTGTAAATCCTACAATCTTGTTCATGGAGTAAAAATATTCTATTAATTCTCATATAGTTGATTACATTAGGAAATTGCTTGGATTCTTTTATTGTTAGATATCTATTTATTTGAATGTTTAAAATCATCAAATTAAAAATGAAATGTGCTAGTTAATTGCAACATTCGAGATTTAACTTTTAATCTTAAGATTAAAAAATTTGGTTCATTCATAAAGTATTTAATAGATTAATCTCTAATAAAGTCTACAAATATATAAGAAATAATAGTTGAATATTAGTTTACTTGTAATTTGTATGATAGGAAACTTAAACTTGGTTTTCTTAAATCTTATGTTAACTTAATGCTTTTACATATCAAAAAATGGAATCTTTCACTGTCTTAAAAATTGTCTTTCTTTTGTCCAAATTGGATTCAAATCAAAATAAATTAAGATAATTAAAATACATGTCAAATTGTTAAAAGAGTAATATTGATATTTACATATGATTATATATCAAGATGTAAATGTGTTTGTGTTTAATTTAATAGAGAACGCGGTATAATACTAATATAATATTAAGTTAATAAACACGTTAATTATACATGTGATTATTGAATGTTAAATAATAAACCTAAAAATGTAATTATGAAGATTAATTTTATTTTACTCATTTGTTTTGTAATGAGTTTGTTATCAATTAGCTGTGAAAGCGATAGTGATAATAAAGAAGAACCAGAAAAGGTCGAATTGACTTTAATTTGTGATGAAAAAACAGGAAATATTACAATTGATCAAGAGAATACAAAGTTTGAAAAGGGTACAACTGTTGAATTATCTGCCGATCCTAAGGAAGGGTTTGAATTTGAGAAATGGGTTGTTGATGGGGAATTCTATTCATCTGAAAATCCAATAAATTATAAAATAGAGAATGAAGTGGCCATTCAAGCTGTTTTTGGAGAACAGCAGGACAATGAAGAGGTTAAACTACATATTAGTTGGAATGAAACATCAGGAAAGGTTAAAGTAACACCTGAGAAAGATTCATACAATAAAGGAGATGAAGTTAAGTTAGAAGCTATTGCTAACAATGGTTATTCATTTGTAGGATGGGAAGGTCTATCTAATGATCAAAGCGAAGTAACAGTTACATTATCCAATGATCTAAATGTTAAAGCTCACTTTGTAAAAAATGATGAAGGGACTAGTAAACCAGATTTTAATTTAGAGTTTACAAGAGTTAAGAACAAATCCAATCAAACTTATTACTATAAAGTAAAAGCTATATTTAAACCTATTAGTAACAAAGATAAGCCAGCAACATTAAAAATTGGTATCCAAACATTAGAGCTTAATAATGGTTTTTATAGCTTTTCTGCATCTGATATTGAGGTAGGAAAGGAGCTTGATGTAGAATTATCACACGAAAGTCTTGAGAGCCCATTAATAACTAAAATTGTAATTCCTGAAAGCTTTCCAGAGCCTAAATACGTATTACGATATATCGAAATAAAAAATTTTATAATAGATTGGAAGGCTGTAGAATGTGACGGATATTTAATGCTTAAGAAAGTAGGAAACTTTACAGGTGTTGTAGAGTATAGTTTTGGTTTTGATTTAATTACCAATACAACAACAAGAGTTGATTCTGAAGATATTTTAAGTGGTATAGGTTCGTCAATACCATTTAATAGATTCACTATTTGTATTGTTCCTGTAAATGTTGTTGATGACTTTGGAGGATTTTCCAGTTCAAGTAGAATAGTTATACAAGGAAGTGGATCTTCCTGGGTAACTAACTATTATGATATTGATTATTGGGGGTTATAAAAAATATTTGGCCTACTTTATCTGTATACAGATGAAGTAGGTTTTTTTACTAAATAACTTTCTACCTTTATTATCTCTCCCAGTTAAATTGTTTTATTGATGAAAACCTTATAGGTACTAGTTCTATATCATAGCTAAATATTTATTTTTGCAGCTTTTAAAATTTAGGTATGAACAGGCAATTGGTTTCCAACAACAGAATAGAGATAGTAGATATCTTAAGAGGTTTTGCCATAATGGCAATTATGCTTTTGCATAATATCGAGCGTTTTAATCTATATATTTTTCCGGGTGGTTTTAGGGGAATGAGTGAAACAGATCGAAGTATTTTTGATACCATGTTCTTTCTTTTTGGAGGAAAAACCTACTCCATATTTGCCATACTTTTTGGGTTTACTTTTTATTTACAATATAAAAAGGCTAAAGCCAAAGGAAATGAGTTTGGAGGAAGATATCTTTGGAGATTACTGTTACTAGCTGGTTTTGCTTGCATAAATGCAGCATTTTTTCCGGGTGAAGTACTAATGTTATACGCAGTTGTGGGAGTTGTATTATTTATGGTTCGTAAGTGGAGTAATAAAGCAATTCTATTACTATCCGTATTCTTTCTTTTGCAACCATTGGAATTATTCTATTTCTTCCGACAATTATTCGACACAAGCTTTGAATTATCTAAGCAAATAAATTGGGGAATGCACAAAAGTGTAAAAATGTATTTGCAGGAAGGAACAATTTGGGCATTAGTAAAAGGAAATACAACTATTGGACAAGCCTGGAGTATGATGTGGGCTATTGAAAATGGTCGTTTTTTACAAACAGCAGGATTATTTTTAATTGGATTACTCATTGGACGAAACCAATGGTTTGAGAATATTAAAGCAAAAAGGAATACTTGGATATATGTGTTGGTTATTGCCATTGTAACTGCTACTATCTTTTATTTTCTCCGAATTAATTTTTACGACGATAGGGAATTTGTTTACAGACGCTCAATAGGAGTGGCCATTGATATGTGGTGGAAATTGAGTTTTACTTTTATTTGGGTAAGCATTTTTGCACTTTTAGGACAGTTCATTACATTTCAAAAAATAATGAAACCATTTAAAGCATATGGGCGCATGAGTTTAACCAATTATATCACTCAATCTGTAATTGGATCATTGATATATTTCCCATTTGCCCTAAACATGGCTCCCAAGATAAATGTAACCAATAGTTTATTGCTTGGAATACTGTTGTTTGTGTTGCAGATTGCATTTTGTAATTGGTGGATCAAAAAATACAAACAAGGTCCTTTGGAGAAATTATGGCATAATTGGACCTGGGTTGATTGGAATAAAAACAATCGATAAGTAAAAAGCTAAGAGGTTGTTTTAATTTAGACAACCTCTATTATATTTTCTCTCAATTATTCCACCGAAACTTCTACTCTAAATCCTGGCTTCTTCAATTCTTTAGGCATATTATTAAAATCTGCGCTAAACGTTTTTATCGAATTAGCATTACAACCTTTAGTTTCTGTTAAATATTCAAATAGTAATTGGTTTCGTTTTTTGTAGATAGATTGAAAAAGTGATTCTAATTCCGACTTTTGTATTGTTTTTAGATATCTTTCCTTATTAGATAAGCCACTTATTTCTGGATATTTATCGTTCAAATAATTAATAAATTTCTCATCTGCATCTTGTATTTTTCTCCAGTCAGCTTCATCAATGCTGGCTTTATCGTTAATATAATTTTGTTTAACCTGCTTTTCAGCTAGTAATAACATCTCTTCTTCAATAGCTGACTCTTGGCGGAAGGTAAAAATCAGATCTTCTTTTTTAGTCAGGATTTGAGCAATTTTATCTAATACTTTCTTTTGATCATGCATTAGTGAATCTTGCGTGTAATTAAACTTGATCATTTCTAGTTCTTCGGGATGAGTTCCTACTAATTTAGCTAATGAAGAAAATGGTTGAGTAGCAGTTTTTGCGATAAACTTACCAAAGGTTTTCCAGATAAGCGGACCAAGTTTAAATCCAGGCTCCGAAGGATTACCAGATACGGGTAATTCAAATTCAACATTGTCGTTGGCATCTTTAATCAAGTATAGTGCAAGTTTCAGAGGTAATTTATAGGCAGTAGTGTCCTTGGTTTTTTTGCCAAATTCAGGTTCTCTAACAAGTAAATGGTTGTTGTTTTTCAGTTTCTCAGGTGTCATTTCTATACTGCAATCATAGTTAAACATACCGGAAACAATTGGATAACCTAAGTAATATTCGGTATAGGGTGAGAAACTATGTAAATCGAGATCGCTTATTTTTGCATTATAAGATAAAATTAGAGGATTATTAATGCTAAATGATGTTTTACCTTGAAAAGTGCCTTCGTTGTTAAAATTCATTGCAAAACGTACAGGAATAGTATCATTTTTCTCAGTAAGATGGTTCAAGTTAATATTTATGTTTCTAATGTTATAAGAAAAAGGTCTGTTCAAAGTATTGTCAGCAAATAAAACGGTTCCATTTTTAATGGCTACATTATCTATTCTGTAATATAAATTATCTTCTTCATTATCAATTTGTAATGAATCTGTTGGATTAACTTCTACAGTGTCGGCAAGGATAGGAGTAATGAAATATTCCCAATTACTCATATTTTTATTCAAAGCTGCAGAAATATATGGTTTGTCAATAATTACATTGCTTATAATGTATCGCATCTTACCTAAATCAATAGAATCTAAATTAGTACTGATAGAATTTGCAGAAGTCATTATATCCTCATTGGTATCAGTAATCTTTAAACTATCAATTTGTACATTTCCTGAAACCAGAATATTATCTACTTTTTCAATGCTTCCTTTTATTTTTATGTCGGATTGCAGAAAACCATATAGTTCAGAAATATGCATGTAGTCTTTTAAATAATTAGTAAAGGAGTTGAGTTGTATATTTTTAGTTCCAAAGTTGATGTTGTATTCGGCCAGTTGTTGGTCAATTTCTGCATCAATTTTTACTAATCCGTTGTTGCCAATGGAGAACTGCATACCCATTTCGCTGCTGCGACTATCCCAAGCAATAAGTGGTAAAGCTAAGTTAAGATTATCAAAATCAAGTAAGTTATCAATTTGTTTATCGTAGTAATGAAACTCACCATCAACCAATTCTATATTTCTTATGGAGTACTTTACATTTTTATCTTCAGCTTGAATAGTATCTTTTTGTACTACTGAACTATCAGAAGGAGGAATAAGACTGCTAAAATTAAAATCATTTCCATTCTGAAGAATATAAACATATGGTTTCACAAGGCGTATTTGCTCAATGGCATATTCATTGGATAATAATTTCCAGGGACTGTAGTTAACCAATAATTCTTTGAAATAAACGAATGTATCCTTTTCATTTTCCTCATAAAGAGTAAAATCCCTTGCAATTATCTGAACTTTAAAGTAATTAATATGCAGTTCATCAAGAGTAACTTTTCGTCCGATAATATCCTTGCTATTTTTTACCAGGTAGTTTTTAACGAATGTTGATAAGAAGAAAAAGAATAAAAAAACAATAAACACTAAACCTCCTAAAATTAGGTGTCTTTTCTTGGTTTTAATCATTGATAAATACTTGTTATTGAGGAAAACTAATATAACAAATTAAAACAAAGAACGGTTCTTTTAAGATAAGGAACCGTTTAGTTTATGTTATTTTTTTACTAATTAATGTTTAATATTAAAGTGCTGAAATCCAAAGTACGGAATGTCATGAAGAAAGAAATCACTTACATCAGACATATGGGAACCTTGTTTACAATCTAAAATAAAATCAGCTAAATTGCTTCTTTCTCCCTCTGCATCTACTTCTACTTCTCCACCAGGTAAATTTCTTACATAACCTTTAATACCCAATTTTTGCGCCTGTTCTTTTACGTAGTATCGGTATCCTACTCCTTGAACACGACCACAAACTATCATTCTAACCCTTCTCATAATTCATAGTTTTTAATGTACAATTTACACCCAATCTGATGATTTTGAAAGGTAATAAAGGAAAAAAAATCACAAGAAATTTTAAGATGCATGCAACCTCAAAAAAATGGCCTTGTCTTTATGTCGAAATTTAACTTAAAAATCAATTGCGCAAGATTTTAGTTACTAATTTTTTTATCTGATTTAATTAACCAATATCATCTAGTAAAACGAAATTAAAATGAGAAAAGCTATATTTCTTGTAATGGGATTGTTATGCTTGGGAAAAGGATTAGAAGCTCAAAATTTATCCCAAACTATTCGCGGAAATATTGTTGATGCGGATACAAAAATGCCACTAATTGGGGCTGCAGTAGTTATTCAGGATACCGATCCTATTCAGGGTACCATTACCGGATTAGATGGTACTTTTAGAATTGATGAAGTAACCGTTGGTCGTGTAAACCTGCACATTTCTTTTATGGGATACGAAGATAGGGCAGTATCAAACATTATGGTAAACTCGGGTAAAGAGGTAGTGCTTAATATAGAACTACAGGAATCGTTAGTAAATTTAGGAGAGATAGTTGTTAAAGGGCAAAAACGAAAGGGAGAAACACTAAACAAAATGGCTCTAATTAGTGCAAAGTCTTTTACCGTAGAAGAATCTGAGCGTTATGCAGGTTCCATAAGCGATCCATCAAGGATGGTAAGTTCTTTTGCAGGAGTTACTAACGATCCAACAGGTAGCAACGATATTATTATCCGTGGTAATTCGCCCAACGGTTTACTTTGGAGAATGGAAGGTGTACCCATTCCCAATCCCAATCACTTTTCGGACGAAGGAACTACTGGAGGTCCAATTAATGCGCTAAACAGTTCAATGTTAGGGAACTCTGATTTTTTTACAGGAGCTTTTGCTCCGGAATATGGTAATGCTATGTCGGGGGTATTTGATATTAAACTTCGTACAGGTAATAACGAAAAAAGGGAGAATATTTTTGGCTTTGGCGTACTAGGCACCGACTTAACAACAGAAGGCCCTTTTAAAAAGGGTTATGGAGGTTCTTATTTACTTAATTACCGCTATTCCTCGCTAGCCATTTTAAACAACTTAGGTTTGGTGGATTTTGATGGAATACCCAAATATCAGGATGCATCATTTAAAATATGCTTACCAACTAAAAAAGCCGGTTCTTTTTGTCTTTTTGGATTAGGTGGGATGAGTTCTATCGAAGAACATGATGAAGATAACCAAACGGTGATTAGATATAAAGGTGAGTATAAATCGCATATGGGTGTAATTGGTGTTAATCATATGATTCCATTGAGCAATTCATCTTACTTAAAAAGTTCTGTGGCACTATCAGCCAATGGGAGTGAGTATTTTGGAAGAGAGCTTAGAAACAATGTATTTGTTAAAGACCACGATGCTACCTGGGATAAGAAAACACTTTATGGTAGCATTAAATACAGTAATAAGTTTAGTGCCAAAAGTAGCTTAAGTGCAGGTATTAACTATTCTCAGTTTTACTATGATATGGACGATGAAGGATGGGATAGTGATGACCAAAGATGGGAGAGGAACCTGCTTTTTAAAGAGAACGAAGGTTTTGTGCAGACTTATGCCAGTTGGAAGTACAGGTTAAACCAGGATTTAACCATGGTGAGTGGATTACATTACTCTAACTTTTTAATGAACAATGCCGATGCCATTGAGCCAAGACTAGCTTTTAGATGGCAATTTAAACCAAAACAAAGCTTTAACCTTGGGTTTGGTATGCACAGTAAAGTAGAGAGTATTACTGCTTACCATGCTGTTATTACCGATGAGGAAGGAAATACAAGCACACCTAACAAGGATTTGGAGCTATCAAAATCGATGCATTATGTATTGGGTTACGAAAACAGATTATCGGATAATTTAAATGCTAAAATTGAGTTGTATTATCAGCATTTGTACGATATACCTGTTGAAGATGTAGATACCAGTTATTTTTCTTTAATTAATATGGATGATGCATTTATTGATAAAGCATTAGTGAACAAAGGAACGGGCAGAAACTATGGAATTGAATTAACATTAGAGCGTTTTTTCCATAACCAGTATTACTTTTTATTAACTACTTCTCTTTATAACTCGCAATATAAATCGTTAGAAGGTGTAGAACGAAATACCAGGTTTAATGGGAACTATGCAGTTAACTTATTGGCAGGTAAAGAATTTAGAGTAGGTAAAAACGGAAAGAACAATATTTTAGGATTAAATGGTAAATTCTTTTTTAATGGTGGACGAAGATATATCCCATTAAACAAAGAGGCCACCTTTGCACAAGACGATGAGGTATGGCAGTACGATAAAGCTTTTGATAACCGCTTAGACCATGTTTTTCAGTTTAACTTTACTGCTACTTATAAAATCAACCGACCAAAGGTATCTCATGAGTTATTCCTTGATATTGTAAACTTTACCAACAACAAGGCAAAAATTAGTGAGTCCTATAACGAATACAATAGAGAAGTTGAATATTCGGAGCAATTAAATATGATACCAAATTTTATGTATAGGATTTATTTTTAATACAGATATGTCATTGGAGTATCGGTAACTATTCAGTAGTAAGACAAAAGTATAAAGACAAAAGAAAAGAATTGTATAACAGTGTTTTAACTGTGTAGGGAGTTTAGGATGTTTGTTATAAAATGCATCCTAAATTATAAGATTGTACATAAATAATAGACAAAGGACTGAAATACCAATATTCAAAAATGTTAACGTGTTCAAATCTTTATACTTATGTCTTTATACTTTATACTGAATAGTTACGAGAATCGTAATGAAGATTCGAAAAGCAAAAAAATAAAGTATTTTGACGAGGAGACATAGCCGAAGTTATACTAACGAGTACAAATGCAATGAAATGTTTGATTTTGAAGATGTTTGGATCTGCAATAGATGGTCTAATGACATTTCTGGGTTTAAAGTTAATATGCAGTAGTTCTTTGTATAACCTTTGTGATCTTGGTAAAGTAATTATACTACTAAGTTTCACAAAGGTTTATGCAGGAATATGGTTACTTCAAATTATCCCTCAAATACTTAGCGATTGGAACATCAGCTGGCAACCAGTTCAATTGATCCAATTCACCCAAAGAAAACCAAGCGATTTGTTCATGTTCTTTTGGAGTAGGGTTTTCGCCATTTAATTTACAGATAAAAGGTATTAAAATCACTTTTTTATCAGGGTATTGATATGGAAATGATGGAAGTTGCTTTTCAATAATAATATCACAACCTAACTCTTCTAATATTTCTCGTTTTAAACTTAACTCTTCACTTTCACCATCCTCTACTTTACCACCCGGAAATTCCCAATAACCAGGATGAGGCATAGCTTCGCTTCGTTTTGCTGCTAATATATTGTTCTTCTGTAAAATAACAGCACAAACAACTTGTATCGTTTTCTTAAGAGCCACTTATATAAAATTCTTAGTTTTCTTAATAGCACTACTTAGTTACATTTTACCCTTCTGTCACTTTTCACCAATTCTCCGTTTCCCAGTTCCTTTCTCCTTTCTGCCTTCTCCTTTCTCCGTTTTCCCTTCTAATTTGGCATAAAGCTAAAAAATAAAGTAAATTGTGTCTTTAAATTAAATTGCAATGACAAAAAAAGTTGTACCTGAAAAGTGGATACAGACAAAAGTAACTATTGGTTTTTCAATTATAGTAGCCATTGCTGTGGTTATTTTTACCATCACATATTTTTCTGTTATTTCCATAATCAGGGTTCAGAACGAGGAGTTTGGTCACGAGCGTGAATTTACTTACCTCAACCAACTGATATTTGAAATTATAGAAACAGAGGGAATTAGTAGAGTTTATGGAATTACAGGAAAGAAAGAATACCGTGAACAATATATCCAACATCACGATTCTGTTTTATCTGTAATTAATTATCTGCATGGTCTTTTTCCCGATACAGTTTCGCAACAGGGAATTAGCGAAATAGAACGGTTGTATCTACAAAAAAAACAGTTGATGGATCAATTGGTACAAGTTAATATCTTAAAACTACGCAATGCATCAACCGAAAATATTTTGGAATCTATACCCGATTCGTTAAACTATGAAGTAACACATTATACCTACACCAGTTTAAAAGTTGACTCCTCTCAACAAGATATCATTATAGAAGATACCCTTTTAGTACTGAAAAAACCAGAGGAAGAAAAACGAGGTTTCTTTAAACGGATGGGCGACTTGTTTTCCGGAGGTAAAAAAAACAACGAACCAGTTGAATTGGAGGCTGTTGTTAGCAGAAAAGTGGATTCAACAGTAATGAAGGAAGTTAGGCCCAGTGAAAACATAGAAGAAATAAGGACTAGAATACAAAAGGCCGAAAGACAGGAAAAGAGAATAAACTATAGGGTGCAAAAGCATGAGAACGAGCTGATTCATCTAGATAGGCAATTAACCGACCAGATAAAGAGTATTGTAAGGAATCTTCATGATGTTACTATCCAACGAAACGAGAAAAGACGTCACGACCTTGAAGTATTACGAAGCGAAATGATAGATAGAATATTAATTCTGGTTGCCACGGCTGTCTTTTTAATGCTATTTTTTATCTATTGGATTAGCCGGGATATTACGAGGAGTCAAAAACTTAAAAACGATATAATAAGAGCGAAAGAACGGGTAGACAGGTTATTAAAAGTAAAAGAACAGTTTGTTGCTCACATGAGCCACGAAATAAGAACTCCATTAACTTCAATTATTGGATTCTCGGAGCAATTATCAGGAATGCTCAAGAATAATGATCAAATGGAGGTTTCGGAGAAAATATTACTGTCAGCAGAGCACTTAAATGGATTAATAAATAACGTACTGGATTCATCCATGCTAGAATCGGGTAATATTGCTTTTTATAAAGATAAAATTGAAGCAAAAGCTTTATTAAATGAGATTCATCAATTGTTTGAATTGCAAGCCCAAAAATCGAGATTACGACTTACACATAGTATAGATGAAAGTGTGGAGGCATTTGAATCGGATAGTCTCAGATTAAAGCAAGTACTCATTAACTTAATTGGCAATGCTATAAAGTTTACCCATAAGGGAACTATTCATTTTGAGTTAAACAGAAAAAAGGATAAGCTGGTTTTTACTGTTAAAGATACAGGTATTGGTATACCTAAGGATAAGCAAAAAATGGTATTTAAAATGTTTAACCAGGTAAATATCAGTTTATCACGAAAATATTCAGGAACTGGATTAGGTTTGTCCATTAGTCGCCAGATTATTGAAGCCATGGGAGGGTATATTGCGCTGGAGAGTAAACCAAACGAAGGAAGTACGTTTAGATTCGATATTCCTTATGTACCATGTAATTTGGTGAAAGTAAATCCAATGAGCGAGGCGGGTTTTATATTCAAGGATAAAAAAATTATGGCAGTTGATGACGATGAAATGATTTGCCAGTTAATTGATCGTATTTTACACGAAAAAGTGCAGCAATTAGATGTAATATCCTCACCAGAAAATGCTTTACAAGCCATTGAGCAAAACACTTACGATTTATTTTTGATTGACTTACACATGCCTAAAATTGATGGGTTGCAGCTTTTAAACATTATTAGAGAGAAGAAGAAATTGTTAACACCAGTACTGTTTTTAACGGCAGATATGGTTAATTCTGATTTAAAAGAAGCCAATAACGAACAGGACATATGGGTTATGGCTAAACCTTTTACCCAAAAGCAACTCATGCAAAAGCTTTCGGTTATTTTTGATATTGAAGGTGTTATTGAGAAAGAAGAAATTAATAAAGAGAATACAGAAAATGAAGATAAAATAGAGGAGATGAGTAACAATTATAAATTTAGCTTAGAAGAAATAAGATCGTTCACTGGAGATGATAAGGAATTTCTTCAATCAGTAGTTAATACTTTTATCGATAATACTGAGTTAGGAATAAATGATATTGAAAATGAATTAAAAGATAATAATCCCGATTTACAGATTATTTCAGAAAGAGCACATAAACTGTTAACTGGATTCAGGCAGTTTAAAATTAACAAGGGAATAGAAATATTAGTTGAATTGGAAAAGACCAAACATTTAGGTATTTCGCAAGTTGAACTAACGCAAAAACTTAATGAACTAAAACTTCTTTGGAATGAGGTAAAAGAAGAATTGATGCCTGTTGTTGCTTAAGCATCAATGTTATACTTATTTATTTTGTTGTAAAGAGTTTTTCTGTCAATACCTAAAATACGAGCAGTTTTAGCTTTGTTGTATTTGGTTTGCTCCAGGGTTTCAATAATCATTTCTTTTTCCGATTTTTCTTTCACATCTTTCAACTGAACCGGAGCTTCGGGTATTGATGAAGGCTGCTGAATTTCAGGAGGTAGTTCTATTAATGTAATGTTATCTCCTTTGGCCAAAAGTACAGCTCTTCTAATAACATTTCTTAACTCCCTTAAGTTACCTGGCCATTCGTACATTAAAAAAATCCTTTCTACCTCAAGGCTAATGATTATATTTTTTTTATCGAATTCGTTAGCTGCTAAATCTAAAAAGCGTTTGCTATAAATGGGTATATCCTCTTTTCTTTCTCTAAGAGGAAGCATGTTAATTGAGAACTCGTTAAGTCTGTGATAAAGGTCTTCTCTAAACTTTCCGTTAAAAGAAGAAGTTCGTAAATCTTCGTTAGTAGCTGCTATTATTCGGCAGTTAATCGGGTATTCTTCGTTACTGCCTAATCTACGTCCTTTTCTTTCCTGAATTGCCCTAAGTAATTTAACCTGAACATCGTAGCTTAGATTACCTATTTCATCTAAAAATATAGTTCCGTCTTTAACTGCTTCAAAATGACCTTCCTTGTCTTCCAGTGCACCAGTAAACGAGCCTTTTTTATGACCGAATAATTCACTGGTTGCAATATCTGAGTGCAGTGCACCGCAATCTACGGCAACAAACGGTTTATCCTTTCTTTTACTAAGTTCGTGAATACGTTGTGCAACAAATTCCTTTCCAACACCACTTTCGCCCAATACAAGCACCGAGAGTTCAGTGCCCGAAATTAATTCTATTTGTTGGTCCAATTGTTCGGCATACCTACTAATTCCTTTTATATAGTTACTGGACGGAGGGGGAAGAGGCTTCTCGTTATCATCACTTACTTTGCTAATACCTCTTTTAATAACATGTAATAATTCGTCGGGATTTACTGGTTTGGCAATATATTCAAAAGCACCTTGCTTTATGGCATTTACAGCAACTCGTATGTCAGAATATGCAGTAATTAATACAACTGCGGTATTTCGATTTTGCTTTTTAACCTCTGGAATTAAATCTAAACCGGTACCTGTATCTAATCTATAATCAGTTAACACTAGGTCGTATGATACATCTTTAATAGATTGAAGGGCACTTTTAAAACTACTAACAAAATTAGTTTCAAAACCTTTTCTTATTAAAAAGCCTTCAATCATTAAACCAAATGAAGTATCATCGTCTACTATTAATATGTTTGCCATCGCAGAAAATTACAAAAGCTGCAAAAATAAAAAAACATCTTTTTGATATAAACGGAATATACTAAATAATATTTATGATTTGAGAATTTTAAATAAAAAAAGCGGATCAACGTTTTGATCCGCTAGCCTAGAACTACATTTAACTATATATGGTAACAATAGTCTAGAGTTGGAGGTATCGTAAAAAAGTGTTGTGTGTTGTGTTATTTGATACCGATACCTATTGTGATATGAGAAAATTGTGTTGTGTCTACTTTATTCAAAAATTGTTACATTTTGTCCGTCAATATATGGTTTCGTAACCTCAGGCATATTTGCCGTTTTTAATAATACCAATCCAATAACTAATACAAGAGAGGTAATTACTAACGCCGATAACTTGTTTACAAATGATTGATCCATTGTTTTAACATTTTAAGTTATTGTTGTTCGGTATACTGTTATATCAAAACTATGCCATAATTGAATGGTATGGACTATAATTCTATAAGGTGCTGGTATTCAGTATTGGAATTTGACGAATGATATTTATTGAATGATAAGTGGTGTAAGCAACACTAAAAAGTGTAGAAATAAATCTACACTATGGGGCAACAAAGTGTGGAATTCCCATTTTTATAATTAGTATCTGCACAGAAATGCAAATATTTTGATGTTTTTAAAAAGAGGGTTTCAAAAATAAAACCTGCTCTGTTTTGGGCGTAGTTTTGCGAAGACAATAAAAGCAGAGTATTAATTTTATCAATAAAGAAATCGTGTTTGTTATTCATATCCAAGTAATAATGTACGAATAACTTAAAAATAAATCAACGAATTTAAAATTAAGTTGAATAATTTAAAAATAAGTTGTATGTTTGAATTGCTGATTAACTAACTTAGTTTTACGATGGTAACTTTAACAAAAGCAGAAGAAAAGATAATGAAGCTACTTTGGGAGCTTGAAAAGGGATTTATTAAGGACATTTTAGAAAAATTTCCCGATCCAAAGCCACCTTACAATAGTGTTTCAACCATTGTTAGGGTTTTGGTAAAAAAGGAAATTGTTGGTTATAAAAAGTACGGTAGTACATATGAGTACTATCCACTAATAACAAAAGATGAATACCGAAAAGGCCAATTAAATAATTTGGTTAAAGGTTATTATAATAACTCCTTATCACAAGTAGTTAATTTCTTCTCCGAAAATAAAAAACTAAAAATTGATGAAGTTAATGAAGCAATAAAGATGCTTAAAGAATTAAAAAAGAAGAAAAATGGCTGATTTTCTGATATATCTGTTTGAATCGGGATTGTGCCTTACATTGTTTTATCTAGGCTATGCGATCTTTTTTCGAAAGGAAACATACTTTACGTTTAATCGCATTTACCTTTTGATATCGATGGTTTTGGCATTGATCTTACCCATCACAAATATTAGTATAGGTGAATTTTCAACAGGTTATTTTTCTACAACTTTACAAAGTGTAAATAAATTCAGGAACTACTACGAGGAGTTAATCTTTTTAACAGATCCCGAATTTCAGGTAGCTTATAACAATACTACTGTTCCTCCTGAATTAGCAAATTCTGAGGCATTAGTATCAGGAAATCAACAATCCAATACTTCATTTAATCTTTTAGCATTTATTTTTTACACTTATTTAGCAGGATTATTCTTTTTTATATTAAGGTTTTTTGTGCTAATAATTAACCTCTTACAAATTGTAAGAAGAGGTAAGAAGGTTAAGTACGATAATTTTACATTAGTACTGATTAACGAAAATGTACCCTCATTTTCATTTTTAAAATGGGTATTTATTAATAAAGAAATCCTACATAAAAGTGAGTTTGAACAGGTTATAACACATGAGAAAATACATGTAGAACATAAACATTCGGTGGATTTAATTTTGGCACATATTATTACTATGCTTCAATGGTTTAATCCACTAACATGGCGCTTACAGAAATCGCTTAAAACATGTCACGAATACATTGCCGACAGGCAAGTGATTCATCAGGGACATGAGTTATTCGATTATCAGTCTCTCTTACTGAGTCAGTTAATCAGCATTCGCTCAGTTGAGCTGGTAAACAATTTTAATTTATTATCCATTAAAAAACGAATAGCCATGATGAATAAAATAAAATCCGGTCCAATAGCTAAATTAAAAGCATTAGTTATTATTCCATTAATCTGTGTAGGTTTTTTCTTTTTTGCAGATATTACAGCAATAAATATTGAAAAGTTGGAGTTTAACCAACTTATCGAAAACAATGATTTAATTGGTTTATGGGAAGTGGTAGAGATAAAAACTGGAGATTACCAATTTATAGAATTTAAAAACAATAATTTAATTACGATTAAAGCAGTTGGTCATAGTAATGTTGAAATAAAGGAATATAACTTAAAGGTTAAACCCAAAAAATTAGTTCTGGAAGACAGTAATGGAAAGAAAATGGTAGATTATTCCTTAACTAAGGATTATTTAATTATAAAATGGGATACAGAAAATGAGGTTAAGTATTTAAGAAATAATAAGAAAGAAAGGTATGTATTAGCAGATAAAATTTTTAGAAAATATCAATTACCAAGTGCTCGTTCGGTAAAAACATTTGATAAAGATTTTATTGCATTTAGATTAATGTTAAACAAAGAAGGTTTATTTTACAGGGGTAGGAAATACGATTTAGATGAGATTAATCAAATTATCAAATCGGTTAAATTACCTGAAGATCAATCTAAAGTCAATAAAATGTCTGTTCTTCTCGAAATTGATGAGTCAGTGGAAATGGTGATGGTGGATAAAATAAAGACTGCCTTACGCAATAATAATTTTCTTAAAGTTGGATACATAGTTAAATCGTTAAAAAGTAAGCATGAGAGCCAAGAAACGGCCCTTTTTATGAAACTACCTCCGAAAGATGCTAAGCTATTGGAAGAAAATTTAGTGCCTAACTTATTTGAAATAAAACAATCAGATAAACAGGAGTTAAGTAAAAAAGCAGCTGAATTAAGAGATTTTATCGATGGACATAAAAAGTATGTAATGATTTACAAATACAATAATAAAACATCATATAGTGATTATATTGCCACTGTAGATATGGTTTTTAATGCAGTTTTTAAATTAAGACAGGAGGCTGCTTTCTTTGATGGTGTAAAATATGATGAATTATCTAACGACGAACAAAAAAAGTATCGTAAGAAATATCCAATTACTTTATCGCAGAGGAATTTAGATATTGAATAAAATCAATGGCCTGACAATAATTAATTTGTTAGGCCTTTTTCTTTTCTTGCTGTTGGCATACTATCTTTGAGAAAGACAGAACAATCTGGATATGATAATAGATACCCATACTCATATTTTAAAAGAAGCTGCAGGCGTTTCGGTACTTAACTTTTATCCTTACGATGATTTGCCCAAAGTAGAAATGCCCAATTTACTCTCTTGTGGTATTCACCCATGGTTTATACAAGAAAATAAGCTTGATATCTGGCTTAGGAATATAGAACATTACTCTCAAAAAAAAACAATAATTGCCATTGGTGAATGTGGTTTAGATAAAAATATTGAGAATATCCAACTACAAAAAGAGGTTTTTAAGCAGCAAATTAACCTTTCTGAACAATATGAATTACCAATGATCATTCACTCTGTAAAAACGCATCATTTGGTACTTGAAATGCGAAAATCAACCAAAGCAAAACAGCCATGGATTATTCATGGTTATCAAGGCTCAATAGAAACCGCTAATCAATTCGTAAAACAAAATATTTTTATTTCTTTTGGCGAAAGTTTATTAAAAAAATCCGATAAGCTAAAAAGTGTTTTAAATCAGATAGATATAGATTTTTTATTGTTTGAAACTGATGATAGTAATATTTCTATTAAAGCGATTTATAAACAAGCAGCTAAACTATTAGGTTTAGATGAGGGTTTGTTGGAGAAAAAGATTGAAAGTAATTTTTATAGCGTATTTAGTTAAATGTATTGGTTAGAACGAACACAATTATTGATTGGGGAAGAAAAGATTAAAGAGCTTAATGAAAAAGATATATTGGTTGTAGGACTAGGAGGAGTGGGATCGTTTGCCGCAGAAATGATAGCCCGATCCGGAATTGGTAAAATGACAATTATTGATGGGGATACTGTAAATGATAGCAACCGTAACAGGCAACTTCCTGCACTTTGTAGCACTTCTGGAAAATTAAAAGCAAAAGTGATGGAGGAGAGGTTACTGGATATTAATCCTGAATTGAAGTTAAATACCATATCTGATTTTATGGATGAGAATGCTTTTGGTGAATTACTAAAAAATGGATTTGATTATGTTGTTGATGCCATTGATACTCTTTCACCTAAGGTAGCATTAATACGAGAAGCAGTACAACAAAAAATTTCTATTATCTCGTCTATGGGAGCAGGTGGTAAATTCGACCCTTCACAGGTTCAAATTGCCGACATATCAAAATCAAAATATTGTAATCTTGCACGTAAAGTTCGGAAACGACTGTACCAGGATGGTATTCGTAAAGGGGTGCCAGTAGTGTACTCGCCAGAGATTGTTCCCAAAGAGTATATCATAAAAACAGAAGGGGAGAGGAACAAAAAAACTACAGTGGGTACTATATCCTATTTACCTGCTGTTTTTGGTTGTTATGCAGCCAGTAAGGTTATCAGGGACTTATCACTAGCATAATTAGGCATTGCAAAAAATGTAAAATTAAAAAAAGAGATAATGCAAATCATAACTCAAAGACTTCTGTTACGAACCATTACTTTGGAAGATATTCCTAATATTCATAAGCTTAACTCAGAACCAAAAGTTGCAGAGTTTAGTATTAATGATATTCCTGAAAGTATTGAAGAAACACAAAATGAAGTTAGACCTTACATAGAAGCTCAGAATGAATGTCCAAGGAAAAACTATTCTTTTGTGATTAGTACTCTCGATTCTAATGATTTTATAGGACTTGCAGGGATTTCACTTTTAAGTGATAAATTTAAAATGGGGGAAATCTACTATAAGTTGCTTCCAACATATTGGAATAAAGGTTTTGCTACAGAAGTGTCTAAAAGTTTAATAAAGTTAGGGTTTGAACAATTGAATTTGCACAGAATTGAAGCAGGAACTAATACAGACAATTATGGTTCTATAAAAGTTCTTGAAAAATCAGGAATGCAGCGTGAAGGATTACGCAGAAAAATTGTTCCAATGAATGGAAAATGGAATGATGGATACTTGTATGCAATTATTGAAGATGATTACGAAAAATAAAGCTTGCTTACAGCATAAAACAAATGGTGGTTAGATGAGGTTTTAGTAGGGTTGATTTCACTCTTTATGACATAGCTTTGTTACTCCTTTGCCAGAATCGAGAACAGATTTACCTTATATACAGGAACTTTTTGGAACACTCTTTATCCAAAATAACCGAAATTTATACCAACGTAAGCAACAATTAAAAAGTCCACTCAATGACTTATGCATTTAAGTATTTAGCTATTTTTGATGCACAAAACCATAGATGTAATTTGTTTACAAATGAAAAATATAGGCAATACATATGGTATTACAGAAAAGTTAGGTGCAAGGCTAAAAAAGAGAACGACAGTGCAAACTTGATGGAATTTTTATTTTGCCAACCCGCAAATGAAAAGAAAAGCCAACGCACATTGCACACATTGGCAAGCCCCACGAGCCGATGCTCAAACCAAAGCTTACCAAAGAGTGCAATTTTTGCCAACGCACCTTTACAGTTCAAAATGTATTTGACTTGCTTCTTTTTCCATGAGTTTTATACCCAAATCACAGTACTCATCACTTAGTTCAATACTGATTGACTTTGGTTTTGACATCATTGCAGTTCGAGCAGTCGTAAAACTACCTGCATATGGGTCTAATATAATCTCATCAGATGATAATTGCCTAGTCAAAATATTAGGTAATCCTTTTGGAAACGGAGCTGTATGTCCAAGTCGATTTACACCATTTACCATTTTGTGAACAGGCTTGACATGTATTATATCAGGGAAAGAGTATTTGGAATCTTCTTCTGATGGTTTTTCAAAAACAAATACATGTTCGTAACAGTTAAGTGGAGCTTGATAATAAGGAAATGTATTTCCTTGATTAAAACTTCTGTTTCCTTGAATATGCCCCTTGTACCAAATAATATTGCTTTTCAAATGAAATCCAACATGTTTGAAAAGATGGATAATATAAGCTCCTAATATCATTCTTTTTTTTCCCATTGCTGAAAAAACAATATTATTCTCATTATCGAAATAATCGAAGATATTATATAAATAAACTCCACCTGGTTTAAGCGTTTTGTAAACTTGATGTGCATTGTTTAGCATATCATATAAGTAACAATATATATTATCCCATTGAGAGTATTCTTTTGCATTGTAATAAGGAGGGGAAGTTATGGCAGAATCTATTGTTTCAGCCTTTAAATTACTCAAGATTTGATTGCAATCACCATTTAGTATTTTATGACCATTAAATTGTAAAATATTTTTCAAATCAATATCAGCATAGCTTTTTTTATAAATAAACCTTTTAAAATATGATGAGTTAAAAAAATGCCCTAAACTGTCGTCTTTTAAAACTTTGAAGGGTTGAAATATGAATAGTCTATTGTAAAGCTTATCTACTTTTGGTTTATAATCTATGATTTCAATTGTATCATTTACTAACGTATAGTGTTTAACTAAAAATTCAAGGATTTCATCTTTGCTAACTTTTTTAACTACGTCAAGCTGCCAATTTCTTATTGTACCATTTGTTATTTCGTTTTCAGGATAAAAAATTGCTTCTTGTTTAACCAAAGAGGCTAAAGAATACCTTTTTCCTCGGTTAAACTTGCTTTTATCAGGACATAAGATATTATTACACTCCCAGCTTTTGACTCCAATAACAGGATATGAATTTCCTCTTACATTTTTACTCCTGCATGCAGGGCATGGAATTAAAGTTTCATCTCTTTCATTCTTTTCAAAAAGCAATAAAAGACCGTAATTGTCATTAAATTCAGTTTGCTTACTTTGTTTAATATCATTTTCACTTAATATGAAACAGTCCTTATACGTGAAGCCGCCGTTAGCAATATTAAATTTACCATCTTTTAATTCTGGTATATATTTCTCAGTCTTTTCTTTAATTTTTTGGGGATGGAAATATCCTTTATTTAATTCTTCCTCAATAAATTTTTCAGCATATAAAACAATTTCAGAAAACAACTCCCATTTTAAAGATTTGTGCTGTTCTGAAAGGTCTATATATATTGATAAGTAGCAGTGATTAGACAAACTCATATACGCCTCCCTTATATATGAACAAACAGAATCTTTAAATTCATTTATATCTTTAGTAGAATCAATTAAACTATCATTAATAACTAAAAAGCTTAGTGCTTTTTCTCTTTTTAGCGTTGAACCAAAATTGCTATGTAAATACTCATAATAATTTTCAAAATATTCAGTCTTTTCTGTTTCATTGGAAAAAAACTTTTGAATATCTTTTGTATCAAAAACATTGAATATATAAGCAGCAAAGAGCGCATGTAAAATATCGTCCTCTTTTCCTGTTTCTTTTATAATTTCATGAAGTTGTTTGATTGATTCTTCAGAACTTAATGGTGTAAAATGGCTTACATAATCGTCTATCTCATTAGATTTTGAGAATTTTGAATTTATCCACGCTTTAAAACCAGATTTGTCATCATAATCAAAAAATGACTTTATACTCTTTTTCTCATGGTAATTGAAATAAACCTTCTTTTTGGCTGCGTAATCAATAAATGATTTAATGTATGCTTTATTCAAATCAAATTTATGATTAATTGCATTTATACATTCTTTTCTTCGTTCTATAGGAGTCCTGTAACTAGCGGAACAAGCGTTTATTACATTAGTAACTTCGGTAATATATTCCTTTAATGGTGTGAAGTTGATTTTCACAATATTACTAAAGTCCTTAATTACAGTAGATATATCTATTTTCTTTATTGTCATGCCACAAATATACAAAAACAATTCCAAATATGCGATTTTGGCATATGCGAATATCGCATATACATTTGCTTACCTATGGATAACAATAAAATAAAGAAATCAATTCATGCTAAAGAGTACCACAGTGTTATCTCCATGATTAGAGAGTATCGCGAATCTAAAGGTTTTACTCAAAAGGAGCTTGCAGCAAAAATAGGAACAGACCAAACATTTATTTCCAAGGTTGAAAACTCAGAAAGAAGACTTGATATTATTGAACTTAGAACAATATGCAAAGCCTTAGATATTTCATTAGTGGACTTTATTCAAGAATTAGAAACTCATTTAGTAAAATAATAAACATGGCAATCAACATAAACAATTTCCCAGAATCTGATGGAGACTGGTCAGAAAGTAATTGGGAAGATTTTTTAAAATTTTTAGTAGAACATAAAATCGTTACATATAAAGAAATTGCTTCAGCTTTATTAAGTTCTTTAAATCCACCTCAGGTTGGTACAGCAGTAGCAAGTAATAAAAATTTTCAAAAGCACTATCCTAAAGGCAAAACAATGACTGCTGTCTTTGATTGGTTTTATAGCCAGTCTGGTGTATGTGAAGATTGTGGTACAAGATTAGAATTGCAAGCTGACCACATCAACCCAAAGCAAAACTTCAAAAATCAAGCAGATGCCGATACATTAGATAATCTTGAATTAAGATGCCGTAGATGTAATGTAATAAAAAGACCATCACACAAAAATGGTGGTTTAACTTATTTGACTGCAGCTGCAGGTCTTATGTGGATTTTATTTACAAAAAGACCTAAGAACTACAAGGACTATGAAAAATTATGTAGAGAATATGGTATGACAATGGCAAATATCAGATTTAGGGAAGCTTGGGCAATTGCGATGTGGTTAAATAAAAAAGGGGAATATGAAATTGAATAATTCCTCCCTTCGCAGTCATACACATTGCCAAGTCGCTCAAAAAACCAACACACGACCAAAACTTGTCAAAGAGTATGGCTGCCCAAACGCACGAGAAAATTGTCGACCCAAATAAAACAAAAAACAGTGCAATGAATGAGTGTAAGTTCTTGATAATGAATAAATCCCAGTGCCTAACAATGTATATAAAATATTTGGCGGATAGTGGTAATTTTGAGGTCGTTACACTTAATAAAATTTGTAGCGGTTTGACAGTTTTGCTCTCCGAAATGCCAAACGTCTCATATACGTGGCCGTTGGCAAGCATAAAACACACAACCTATATTTTTAATGACAATGAATTTTAATCAAATTAATGAATTTCAACTTTATATCGCAATTGGACTTTTAGGAGCCTTATTCTTAGTTCAATTATACTTTAGGTTTGTTAGCGAAAAACAGCTAAGGAAAATTATTACAGATTATTACAAAACAAATGGATTTAAAGTCATTGAAATCAGCAATCTGACAATAAAAGAAAAAATTAAATATGGAGTGCCACTAAACTCCCTACTAGAGATGTATCGATTTATGTTTACCATATTCTTTAAGTTTGGAGACAACCACTACAAAAAAGTAGAAACAGGATATAATAATGGTAATGAGCAGATTCGATATATTGACCTTTATATAAAGAAACGCAGATTAAAGTCATGTAAGGAATTTGACGTTTATAACTTTTGAAAGAAAACATAACGTGATTACAAGACCAATCTTAAAAAGACATAGCCAGAATATACTATTTGGACTGCTTGTTATCCTTTTCTTCTCGTGCAATGAAGAAAATCGAAATGCTAAATTACTTTATGACATTGAAATAGATTACCTAAGTACACCGCTTGAAGATAAAAGAGATTTGCCATCAGACTCAGTTGTAATTTGTTTTGCGGGAAACTTCAATCAAGACACAATGACGATATATGTAAATAATGAATTTTACAATCGTTCAATATTGACAACTGATGATGTAATAGGAATGGCTGGTGATTTAAAATTGCCTGATAATAAACAAATTAAAAAATATAGGACTCAGAATAAATAATGGGAAATTAATATTTCTGGAACCTGAAGATGAACACTTTAATATTTTAGTAGACTTTGTAAATGAGAAAGTAAAAATCAAGTTCTATAGAAAATTACCAGGGTTTATGTAATTGCCTGAAAAAGATGAATGAATAACGCTTACCAACACGCTAGTATAAAGCATTTGGCGGTCGTAACTTATAGGAAGTATAGTTTGGTAATCGAACACCAGCAAATCTTAGATTTGGCTTTTAAAATGAAAAGATAAAATAAATATAAGCTCTGGCTCTGATGCGTTTTGAGAGGGTTGGTTCATTAAATCTCCGCAAGCTTCATCCAGGTCAACATTGGCAAAAAGTTCAAAAGAAGAACCACATAAATATAACTAATGAGAAACATTGAGATTATTAAGACCTTAAAGGAATCGACATTTACTGACGAGGATGGAGAAGACTATTCTCTTGAATTTCAGGACGGATTAACAGATTCCGAAATTAACGAATTAGAACAACATTTTCCCAATCGAACTTTAGATAATGAATTGAAAGAAATACTTAAAGTAACATGTGGGTGGGAAGGTTATGGATTGGAGAGAGTGGATTTCTCCTCTATTGGACAATTTGGATTCACAGAATTGTCTCCGTATTCGATAACTCTAGGACATGATGGATTTGGTAATTTTTGGATACTTGATATCCTAAATGACGGCTCGCTTGGACATGTTTACTATGCATGTCACGATCCAGCTGTATTCGTTAAATACACGAAAGACTTAAATGGATTCTTACAAAGTTTGATCGAGTTTTATGAATCACCCTCTGAGAACTATTTAAATGAAGTTCATGAAAACGTTGTTTTTGAGATTTGGAAAAATGGAGGAAATATGTATGAAAAGCTTGACTTTCTCAATAAGAATAACCAGTTTTCGGATTTCTTAAATGAATTTGAGGGAGATGAATGGGTGATTGCTGACCTAAGAAATTCTGCAAATAAAGAGGGATTCGCATGGGGCAGATTGGGACCTAATAATTTAACCCAAAGACACCCAAATGAATTAATATGGGTTATTAAGAATAAGAAAAAAGGATTCTTTAGAAGACTCTTTGGAAAATAAAAATCAGCTTGCCAATAGATAGGACTATGAGCGGTCTGTAAGACCAAGCGTTGTAGTGCGTGTTGGACTAGATCCCGGCCTTTATTTAACCTATGTAACTCTTGAAGCTTGTGTACTGTTTCATGTAAAGAGCGATTTTAAAAAGAATTTTAAATGCCAAGACTAAATAAAGAAGCAAAAGAAAAGATAAAGCAACTTGCTTATAAAGACCTTCAAGATATGGTTATAAAACTTGCATCTAAAGAAAAATCAGTTTACGATTATGTTTTTATTAATTACCTAGACAAAGAGCTTGGTGAAAAAGAATTATTCGAAACAACTAAAGCAGATTTGGAAATAATATTTCAAAAAAATTATAAGGGATTTTCAGAACAATTACAATTCGCAAATATGTTAAGTGCATGTATCAAGAGAATAAATGAGTTCACAAATATTTCTAAGAATACCTTATATGAAGCGGACTTACTAATTCTTATCCTTAATATTCCCTTCTCATTATCAACTAACATGTTTGGAACCTGTTTTACTAAATATGACACTAAGGTAGCTATGATAGTTAGACGCTTAATTAATGTCGTGACCAAGAAACTGCATAAGGATTATAGGATCGAATATGAGGAAACAATAAATGACTATCTTAAAATACTTCATCGAACATCAAACCATATAAATACTGTATGTAATTTACCAAAAGCTATTTAAGTAAAAAAATGAAAAAATAAGCACGAAAATAAAATAATTTGGAATAAGCATAAGTGAGCCGACTAATTTTGCTTCGACAACCAGAGCCAAATCGTTGATTTGCTTTTGAAATGAAATAGAAAAACACAAATACAACGTTTTGGCTCCGTGAAGTTCGAAAGTGAGTTGAGGTTAATCCTCACTTATGCTTCATAGTCGCATAGTTAAGGCCTATTATAAAAACTCAGTTAATGGAAATATTTATATCAATACTATTATTATTTTTTATTGTTCTCTTAGCACTACCAATATTAGTGACAAAATTGAGAGCAAAAAGGCATGAAGCAGCCATTTCCTTTAAGGAAGCATTTGGGTTAAATATGAGACATACTAACAGGAAAAAACTTTTTAAAGCACTCGCATTGACTCAAAAGCAAAACTTAAATTTAAAACTTACAGACCTCGAAACCCATCTCTTAGCAGGTGGAAACCCTCAAAAAGTTGTTGAGACCTTTGTCGAGAACAAGGATAAGATAGGTGTTACATTTCAAATAATTACTGCTTTGGATGTTATGGGGAAAAACCTTGACGAGGCAATTCAAAAAACAACGGAAATTCATACTTTAACCATCAAAGACTTGGACTTTAAAACATTCAAAATAGATTTATGGGCTGAGTTCAAGCACGGAATAGGAGTTGCATTTTGGGATGAAAGCGTAAAATGCGACAGAATCCAAGAAAGAATTGAGGAGAAGTTAACAATGGTTGCAAAAGACTGGACTTCAACAGACCCAATTTCATCTCAGAATTTTATACGTAATAATATTTTTAATACAGAGTATTGGGAAAATGTATTGGGAGTTCAACTAATTAATCAAAGCCTGATTGTTAAGAAACAATAGATCCTAACAATCTGGAATAAAGCATAGAGGGCAGCTTTTGTTTGGGAGTCTCGTGGAGCTATGTACTGATTTAAAACTGAGTTTCTTCGGAACTCCTCAAAACGCATAATTCAACCGTTAATAACTAGCAAACAACACAAACTCAAGTAAAAGTAATAACAAGAAATATTTTAGAAAGAAACTGGCATAACTTATATGGGAATAAAAGAACTAAAAGCCAGATTAAACAACCTTGACAAATCATAAATTATCAAATTAGTTTCTGAAATATATAAGAAAATCCCATCAGCAAAAGATTATCTAGATATTTATGCATCTGGAGATATTAAAGACTTAACTGAGAAACATAAGAAGGAAATTGAAAAATACATCTATCCTTCAAGAAAAAATATGGTTCTAAGAGAAGCCGAAGCATGGAAGTTAATTCGAGAAGTTCGGAAATTGAAAGTTATGGAAATGAATATTGAACTTGAATTGCATTATGTGGACTGCTGTCTCGAGGTAATTAGTGACTTCGGTTACTGTGACGAAAATTATTATGGGCATCTCTAAAAACTAAAATTAAAATATAATTCAGAATATTAATACTTTAGCGATGAATCTATGCACAAAAAGCATAATATTACGGTATTAAATAAGAGAAAAGATGAAAAATATAAACCCACTAGGATTGTTTGATGATCATTTTTTAATGGAAAAGTTGACAAAATTAGGTGACCCTCTTCAAAAGCTGAATGAATTTATAGATTGGAATATCTTCAAAACCCCATTGTTAAAGGCATTGGAGAATTCAAGTGCTGAAACCTCAAAAGGAGGCCGCCCACCATTTGACAGGTTCATGATGTTTAAGGCACTAATACTCCAAGGTCTTTATAACTTATCCGATGATCAGCTTGAATATCAGATCGTAGACAGGGCAAGCTTCAAACGGTTTTTAGAAATCAAAAAGAGTGATAAAGTACCTGACAGTAAGACTTTCTGGGCTTTTAGAGAGTTGCTTGTTGAAAAGAATGTCATTGAAGACATGTTTAAAACATTCAATGAACTTCTTGATACTGCAGGAGTATTTGCTAACGAAGGAAAGATGGTTGATGCGAGCTTCGTAGAAGCTCCTCGCCAACGAAACAACCGGGAAGAAAATAAACATATCAAACAGACAGGCACGGCTCCTGAGGATTGGAAAGAAAAACCAAACAAACTTCGCCAGAAAGATATTGATGCACGCTGGACTAAAAAGAACTTTGTTACTTTCTATGGTTACAAGAACCATGTCAAAGCTGACACAAGGACTAAATTGGTTGAAGATTATGTTGTTACTGACGCATCGGTTCATGACTCCCAGGTAATAAAAGAATTATTGACCCCAAAAGATAAAGGGCAACCGCTTTATGCTGATAGTGCTTATGGTGGTGAAGAGCAAGAAAGAGTATATAAGGAAAAGGAAGTGATCAACAAAGTACATGAAAAAGGGCACAGGAACAAACCCCTAACTGAAAAGCAAAAGGCCGATAACCGTGAAAAATCAAAAACACGAGCCAGGGTAGAACATATATTTGGCTTTGTAGAGAATAGCATGAATGGTTCAATAGTAAGAACTATAGGTATGGCAAGAGCAAAAGCTAAAATCGGAATAATGAACTTAACTTATAATATAAACCGGTGCGTGCAGTTAAAAATCAAGGTTTCAATGGGGTAGGTATGCCCATTGGTCAATTCAAAAAATCGCTATATTGCTGACAAACTGAATATTGAGAAATCCAAGTAACTTTAGATATTTTGTAGACTGGGAATTCCTACTAATCAGAAAATCAAAAAACAAGTTTTTAGAGATGCCCTTATATTTCTATAGAAAAGATGTTTGAAAGTGCAACAGTCGGAATTTGTGAATTAGGACTCGAAGAAAAATTTAAAAAACGTATTGAGAAATTATCAACTAGAGCCAATGAATTTGGAATAGAACTTTATTATTAAGAAATGCCAGTGACTAACACAACATAAAACCAATGGTGGTTAGGTGAGATTTTGGTTGGGTGTAGTGTACTCTTTGCGACATAGTTTTGTAATCTATTTGTTGGTATTGGGAACAGATTTACGAAATATTCAGGAGCTTTTGGGGCGCACTTCATCCAAAACAACCGAAATTTTGCACTTACATAAGAAACAATTAAAAAGTCCACACGATGACTTATGAATTTAAGTATTTGGCTATTTTTGATGCATAAAACCAAAAATGTAATTTGTGTACAAATGAAAAATATAGGCAATACATATGGTATTACAGAAAATTTCACGCAATTTAAGAAGAGATTCATATGAGAAAATTAATTTTAACTCTGTTATATAGTTTAGTTAGCTTGTTAAGCTATAGTCATTCACAAGAAATTAAACTCAATTCTAAATCCTTAGATGATTTTAATAAAAAGCTATCGTCATTTTACTATTTGAATGAGTTGGATATACTTTTGTTAGAGTCTAAGTATTTGATAGCAAATTGGGTTTTTATAGAGAAGCAACCAAATACAACTAAAAAGGTTAGACTGAAAAATATTCATGAAGAATTATTACCGAAGAGACTTAATCAGATTAATTACCTATCATCCTTCTGGTCTTTCACAGAAAAATTGTTATACCTGGAAATTAAAGATGATATTGAAAAATTTAAAAATAATCAACAATACATTATGAGACACCTAAATAGCTTTGAAGCTTATGACGATTTGATGGTGTTGTTTGAAGTAACCCCTATGGCAGAAGAGGGGAGTGAAATGAATGAAATCTTTAGAGGAATTAATAGTAAGCTTGAAGTACTAAAACAGAATTTTTACAATCAGTATAATAATTACTTACCATCACTACCAATAAGTGAAGATGTACCAAAAGAAGTGTTAGATCACAAAATGGTTTTGATAAAGTTATTTGTTGCAAAATTTAACCTTAAAGATCTAGTTAATGACAAGTCTGATTATAAATACATTTATGAAATCTACAGTTTGAAAGAATTGAAAGATGCATTAGCAAACCCAATAGAGGATGAATCTGAATTTTATAAGAAATACAACAAAATGATTTTAAAATTAAATCAGAAATAACGATGCCCAATAAATAGGACTATGAGCGGTCTGTAAGACCAAGCGTGGTAGTCCGTGTTGGACTAGATCCCGGTTTCTATTTAGAGTCTGTCTATAAAGTCAGTGTTTTTAACTTTTTTTGCTTTCTAAAACGTGACATAAATATTTATATAGTAATATTTTCTGGTTTTATGGGTTCTGTTTTTTCAACAAACAATTATTTACCGTTTTTAAACGGTTTTTCTATCAATTTTCATTTTTTTAGACATACTAATCCTAGTGTATTTATGTTATAGTCAGAATATCAGGGTTTTAATGCCGGGTGTCGATTTTCATCTGTCCAATTAGTAGGTTGGACATTACCCTTATGTTATAGGCCAATACGCTCCAAAGCACTTTAGCTTGGAAATGTCCCCATCCTTTCCAGTTGCAGCGATGTATCCTGAATCCCCGCTTTAAATTGGAAATGTTGGCCTCGATCCCACTACGCCATTTTTTCAACCGAGTCGCCATATTACCGCTCGTTGCTTGATTTTTGATACTACCGACAACCTTGTTGAACACCACGTTGGTCAACCCTTTTTCAATTGAGTGCCGAATATTCTCTTTACTTGCAAATCCGCCATCGGCTGAACTGTCGCGGGGTATCTTGTCGTAGTTATCTATTACCCGATCTAATGTCGGAGCGTATAGTTTTGAATCTGCTGGATTACCCCTTTCAAAATAACAATCAAGGATAAGGTTCCTCCTGCCCGATGTAAGGTTTACTTTGTGCCCGAATACAATGTCACGGCTGCCCTTGACTATTATATCGGTGTGCTGCTCAAATATTGAAAATATCTTTTCGCTACTTGGTACCTGTTCGCCATTAATCTCTTTCCTATGTGAAATGTCATATACCTATTTCATTATTGGGAGCAGGTCTTCCAATAAAAAAAAGATGGTCATTGCTTTGATATCAACGCAAATGTCCTTTTTTTTTACCACATTCGATACTTGGTTAATGCACTTTGTAAGCGTTTGCAGTTGTTTGACGAACAATTTGGTCTTCTTGTCTTTGGAGCTTGTGTTGTTTATTTTAAAGAAGGTTTTTTTCGCCCCCTTTGTATAATCGCGGTAAGATAGCCCGGATATTTCTTCGCTGAGTTTGGTCAAATGATCATTGCTTTTTCTTATGCAGTCCCATACCAACGAGTTATTGGTGGGATGGTGGATATCTGTTTCAATGGTTGTGGTATCCTGCCTTATCTTTTTAATATCCTCAAGGCCTTCGCTTATAGCTATCTTGTTCAGTTCCAATAATGTTTCACTGAGCCTTTCCGGCTTTATTCTTGATATGTATTTTTGATACAACTGGAAACTATATGGACGCAACGGATCTATTTTTATGAACAGAGCGGCTATTCTGGAATCCTCTTGATGATATTCCAATTCCCTATAATCCAACCCTTTCAGCTCTTTGTAAATACCTGCCCGTACTATTTGCTCGATGCTTGGTGAGTCGCCTCTTCCAATATGATTTCGATCCCTTCCGTCCGAGATATCTTCGCCCAAGATTGAAATTAAGTGGGGGTGACTATCTAATATACTGTCTATCAACCCCAATTCCAGGTCACTCTTCCAATTGGGCTGTTCAAAACGTATCTTAAAATCTTCAAAAAGTTGCATTTTTGTTGTGAAGATAGTAATTGTAAATTTGATCCAAAGCCTTTCAATGTCTTGATTTACTAACAATTATTGTTTATAGACAGACTCTATTTAACCTATGTACTTATCGACGCTTTTTTATATTTTGAAGTAGGTAGAAGGTGTTGTAAAGTGCTCTAAAAGAATTGTAAATATAAGGTAGAAAAAGGAAGAGATCATGTGCTTTTTGCGAAGATAGGGTACTGTATCTTTTTAGAGCGAAGGTGATTGGATATAGATAGCAGATTAAATACATTTTGTTGTTTGTTCTGGTAAAGTACATTTGCTACATTTGACCAATATCCCAGAGGGATTTAGTTCAACACTATGTAAATTTAATGGTGAGTGTGGTAGATCGTCAGGACTAATTTAGGAGGTTTCACGCGCCTGGAACAATTCAGTAGCTGAAAAAACCACCACTAATCTTACATTTCTAGGTTAAAGGATTTAATAAAAATTGTAGTGATTTGATAGCGAAGTGCCTTGAAATACCGTACTACCCATATTCGAACCATGTGTCATAAAAACGAGCGATGCATAAAATTGTAACATACATATTGATAGTATTTTTGTTAGTCTCATGTGGATACTTTGGAGATAAAATTGACTTCTTCAAGGACGTTGACTTTACTGAGGAGGCTGATTGGTTATTCGTTAAATCAAATACAGGTTTGGATACTTGCGGAGTTATATTCGATAAAGATATTCTATTAAAATTGCATGGTGATTTAGAAATAAAATATTCAAAAGAATGTGGTGGAACAACTCCTGATAATTGTTTAGGACTTTATAAAAACGGAAAGAGAATTCGGTCAACATGTTATTGCAGTTGGATAACTTTGTCTTATAAATTTGGTAGATTAAAGAAAGAGTTGATTCCTGCAGAACTGCAGTTTGTAACTGCAAAATCAATAAATAGACATGACTTGTTACTTGACAGTTTAAAGAAGTTAGAAAATATTTACCTTTTATACCCTAAAGACACAACAATTGAATTTCCAGACCAATTGAAATTTGATATAAAACTGGTTGACAAAGACCAAGATATGTTTAAACAAGAGAAACCAATTGAAGAAGAGTTTAAACAGATTTTTAAAAATGGGAAATACCAAGTTAAAGCAGATTGGTGTTCATCTGAAGGTGGGACACCAAGAAAATTAGGTTACCACATAATTGTTGATTGTGACAGTACTTTCCTTGAATATTTTGAGAGTTCTAAATTAGAGGAAAGTGATTTATTTCAGGAAATGACTGATTACAAATATGTGAACAAAGAATTTAAAATAAGATATTACAAATGGAATGAATAAATTACGTCACACAACTACAAATAAAGGGCATGGGCTATCTGTATAAATTTTGGGGGTGCTCTTTTAATGAGTTCGCTGAAGTTTTTGCTTCGGCTAGTGAAAGAATAAATTTATAACCAAAACAAAAGCTTCGGCTTGGGGAGGTTTTGGAGGTTTGGTTTTTAAAATAAGCCAACGCCCTTTATTAAAACCGTTATGCAGACCATTATGCAACAAAAAATTAAAATACTGATTACTATAATTCTACTATTTAGTTTCTCTTGTCAAAATAAAAGAGGGACGAAGACCTTAGATAACAACGTAGTAGAATTGATAGAGTCTAACGATAGTCTGAGACGGTTGCAAATTACAAATTTAAATACCTTCTTGAATGAGCCTATAGATTTGCAAAGTTTCAAAAAACATAGTGAATCAAGTAAAGATTTTTATTGGACAAGTTCCAAATCCAATTGCTTCGACTATTTTAAAAAAAGGTTTGGGGAAATTACTTGTTTTGATTTCACTTTTGCAAGTTATGATTCAACCATTATCTATGACAAACCTCTTAAAATATTCGGAAAATTAAGAACAATCAGAATAAATAAGGGTAATCCAAACTTTATGAATTTTATTGACACAACAGAAATTTTAATTTCTCTTAATTTTTCAAAAAACCTCGAATATGCTTGTTTGGACATAGTTGAAAAGGACACTTGTGATATCAAGAAATTATTTGGAGATTATAATCAACTAAATGATTCGACAATTTCATATTCTAATGGTGAGTTTGAGTTAGAATTATTGCATAAAAAAGGACTGATTTCAAGTATAAATTGGAAACGGTTAAAATAATAACGATTTGCCAATAAAAACTATATATAATACGGAGTTAGCAATATTTTAGGAGATTTTAGGTTGGATGAGGTGCCAAATCTTTGTCCGTGAAATTCATTAAATTAAGCAAAAATTTCAAAACGTAAATTTGGCTATATACTGGTTTTGAAGTGAGTTTACTTGAAGTTCGCATTACATATAACTTAACCATTAGTGCTTCTCTTCAACTTCCTCCATTCTCCGTTCTCCATTCTCCCAATCATTTGCACTAATGATCCTCTATTGTTATAAAAAGTATTAAAAACAGGAAGAAATGACAGTATTTTGCCTGCGTAAGTGTCAAGTTGTCAATATATAAGTTTGTTGTTAAGAGAATTCAAGCATTAATTAAATATTGAAATATATGCTAATTCAATTCATATTAAATGATTCTGTAAACATTAAGCAATACTTTTCTGTTTCCTATTAAATCATTTGGCATTTTCTTTGATTAAACCTTTGCGATTATAAATCATCATATTTTAAACTTTCAATACTTAAATTAATATGTTAGATCATCAAAAAATCGTTCTGGAGGCAGTTAGTAATAATAGCGTATTGTTTAAAAAAGAATTGAAAAAATCAATGGAATGGCTTAAGAGGGAAGAAAGAAGTTTACTTATAAAATGGGTAAAGGAGCATTTTTATAGTAAGTATTCCAAGATGATTGATGAAATATGCCTTATGCAATATAATTTTGCGTCATAATCTGGTAAATTTATATCAGTAATATCATTGAGATATTGGTATTAAATGTCAACCCAAATAAAATACCTGCTTAGAACACTTAAAGCAAGCAAAATACAAAAACTGTAAATAAGTTGGGTTATTTATAATTATTGCCTAAAGTAAAATCTACAAAATGTTGATTCAAAATGCTCTTTGAAAGTGCAAATCATAATGTATTAAAATGCCAAGGTAGCTAGTTAAACTGCTTGCATATTTCTGCAAGAGGTAAGTCTTTTAAGTGAAAATATGGATACTTTTGCAGTTAACTTTTACCGTTAGAGTTTTTATGTTAGAAATTGTTTACCAGGATGAGTATTTAGTTGTTATCAATAAACCGCATGGGTTGTTGGTTCATAGAAGCGCAATTGCTGCCGATGCACAGGAGTTTGCTTTGCAGATGCTTAGGGATCAGCTTCATAAAAAACTTTATCCAATACATAGGTTAGACAGGAAAACATCCGGGCTTTTAGTTTTTGCATTTAGTAGTGAAGTAGCAGCTCAGTTACAAGCTGTTTTTGAACAACCCGAAACACAAAAAACTTATTTGGCAATTGTAAGAGGTTATTTTCCTGATAAAATAGAAGTAGATCATCCACTTACTAATGATAAAGGGAAAATACAGGAGGCACTTACCTCTTTTAAAACTATAAAACGTTCAGAGTTAAATATTCCATTTGGTAAGTTTCCCACTTCAAGATATTCGTTAATTGAGGCATATCCAAAAACCGGTAGGATGCATCAAATTCGTAAGCATTTGAATCACTTACGACACCCAATTATTGGCGACCGTCCTCATGGATGCAACAAGCAAAACAAACTATTTAAAGAACGTTGGGGAATGACAACCATGATGTTGCATGCAAAGGATTTGAGTTTTGTGCATCCAGTTATAAATACACCGTTATTATTAAAAGCTGACTTTTTTGAAACTTTTAAAGAAGTGCTTAGGGTTTTAAAGCTAGGTTGAATTAAATTTTAGGTCTTTATTGCTGATTAAAAAAATGTTAAGTGAGTTATCTAACTATGTTAGATATGCATTAAGTTGATGCAAAGTTTTATAAGCAGACATGCTGTTAACTTGCGAAAAATATAATTGATTGTGTCTTCAACATCATCATTTTCAACATTAATTATAGCAATAAACGGTAATGTTTTCTTCACTAACTTGATTAAACAGGAGCTGGTATTTATAGAATAGAGGCAATGTTTTTCTTCTTAATAGCTTCTGGATTTTAGAGTGTTAGAAAGGTTAAGCAGGTTCCTTTTTCTTCTTACGTATTGTTTATCATTACTTTATATTAATTTAATCTGTACGATATTATTAATAAAGAATAATGCTGAATTAATTTTATAGAGCAGTGCATTGTATCACTTTTGCATACATGTATTTGAGAAGCAACTTTAAACCCGGATTATGTATTAGAACTTCGTTATGAACATTGAAAGTACAATTATTGCGATAAGTGAATGCAGTGCCAAGTTTTACTTGGGCAATGCTGAACGAAGCAATAATCAGAAACTAATAAAACAAGGTTTTAGCGAAACGAGGCATAGCATCGTTCTGGTGAGTTGAGATGAAGCAGCGAAGTGACTTGTATTGAAGGAATTTCAATGTGTAATAGATTTTCTAATGCATATTACGGGTTAAATAAATAAGTTTCTTGTTGAAGTATTAAAAGTTTATAATGTATACCCCAATAAAAAAAATATTTACCACAGAGCCACTTACAATTTCTAAAACGTTGAAGGAAGAAATGGCTAAGTTTGGTTTTGTTCCATATCTAAAGCTAGAAGTTCAGGGGGATATCTTTTTATCATTTTTATTTTCAGATGGTAATTCATTTGATTTTAATGAGTTCAACAGTTGTTTAAACGAACATGACTTAATTATTTATACAGGAAATTAAAACAGACAGATTGTTTTAGGATAGAAAATATAAAGGGATTTAATCAAACCAAATGGAAACAAAAGAGCAAGCAATTGAAACATAAAAATTGATACTAAAGCTTCCTTTAGAGCCAATTTAAACTATTGTTAATTCAAGGAAGTTCAAGCTTTGAAAGCTTAACTGTTTAGTAAGTTGACAATAAAATTTAATATAACTACATGTTGTACATTATTAAAACAAAATTGTATAGGTATGATTCGTCGCAAGTTTCTTAAAAATACGTTAGTAAGTGCATTGGCTTTTACAGGTTTATCAGCTTGCAATAAGCAAGGAGATAAAAAGAATGTTAACCACGAAAAGAAAACACCTCTTTTTTCAGTGGTTCACTTAACAGATATGCACTTATATCCAGGAAATACTGTTGTTGAAGAGGGAATTAAAAAACTATTAGCAACTATAAATAGCTTACCTCAAAAACCTGATTTTATTATTAATACGGGTGATAATATCATGGATTCTTTAGAAAAGACTAAAAAAGAAACCATTGATCAGTGGGAGTTTTGGCAAGAACAATATAGAAATAAACTAGAGTTGCCTTTATATTCTTGTATTGGTAATCATGATGTGTGGGGCTGGGCAAATCCAAATGCTGATAAAAACGATGAGTTTTACGGCAAAAATATGGCTCAGCTTTATTTAAGAATGAAGGATCGCTATTATTCTTTTGAACATAAAGGTATTAAGTTTATTTGTTTGGATAGCGCAATGTTTGATGAAAAGAAAAGAGGGTATACAGCTAAGCTGGATGATGAGCAATTAAAATGGTTAGAAGAAACATTGGCATCAACCCCTAAAGAACAAAATATAGTTGTATTCTCTCATATTCCAATTCTTTCGCCTAGTGTATTTTATGATGGAGATAATGAAAAGTCGGGCAATTGGAATGTGCCAGGTGCCTGGATGCACATTGACTCAAGAAGAATTAAAGACTTATTTAATAAGTATCCGAATGTAAAAAATGCAATTAGTGGTCATGTTCACTTGATAGATCAAGTTAAATATTTAGGAGTAGATTACTACTGCAACGGCGCAGTTTGTGGGGGTTGGTGGAAAGGTTCATATCAGGAGTTTGGTCCTGTTATGGCTTTAATTGAATTTTTTGATGATGGAACCTTAAAAAACACAATCATAAATTATCAGGATAATGCAAATAGTTAAACACTTAAACATAACCTTTTATGAAAGTTTTATTTTGGATTGTAGCATTTAGCTTATTAAGTTTTCAAGGAGTGTGGACGCAGGAATACTCTCTAAATGCGGAAAGTGTTTCTGATAAAGAAAGGACCGATACTCAGTTTGCAGATTCTGCAAAAGAGAAAATCAAGTTACCCTCATTCGAATTCAACGCTTATATTAAACCTGATGTTTCTAAAATTAGCGATGCGGATGCAGGAAAACATGCTTTAGGTTTAAAAGTAGCCAAGTTTAAGTATTTATTTAATGATACGTATGTAACAACAACAGAAGTGGGGCCTGGAAATCCTAGTGCAAGATCCATAATTAATAAGCCTGTTATTTATAATGCGGTGGTAAAATTAGAGCGTCATTATAAAAAAATGGTTAAAAAGAACCAATTGGCTATGGACAAAGCCAGTAACGAAATGTTAAAGGTGTATAACATTGCGAATATTGCATTTTCAGAAACAACAGATGAATTTGAGAAAAGTATTAAGGCATCAAAATCACCAGTGGATTTGATAGCAACTTTTAATAGGGTTAAAATAAATTATTTTTAATAAAGAATAGCCAAAATCGAGCTTTGTAAAGCTTGATATAAATAACCACCATTTCTTATTGCAACTATGTAAAACCGTTATCAAACAATAGCGGTAATGGAAATGGTATGTCTTAAATGGAAGTGTGTTAAATTAAGTAATCGATTGAAATAAAGGCGAATGTGTTTTGTTTTGAGGATTTGTAATAACACTATAAACGATATGCAATAGACTATTAAAATAAAAATAAAAGACATAATACTGATTTATAAGGTGCTTCAAATAAAGTGTTTAATTAAATTATTGTAGGCATCTCAATTATCTAACATTCAGTGTGATATAAAATAACCTAACGAGTTTTTAATGTAAATAAATTTTAATTATTAACAATTCTAATTATTGAAACTAATCTGAAAATGAAAAATGTATTTTTCTTAGTATGTACTATCCTAATGAGCAGTATGCTTTACGCTCAGGACATAAATGTTTCCGGAGAGGTAAAAGGGCAAGATGGTTTGCCTGTTCCGGGTGTAAACGTTGTGGTTAAGGGTACAACAGTTGGAACCATTACCAATATAGATGGAGTTTACAACATTAAAACTTCTGGTAATGCTACACTTGTATTCTCGTTCCTTGGTTATGCTACGCAGGAAATACCTGTAAATAACCAGGAAAGAATTGATGTTATATTGAGCGATGATGTTCAAAAAGTAGACGAAGTAATGATTACCGCTTTAGGTATTAAAAGGGAAAACAAAGCGTTAGGTTATTCCATGTCTCAACAAAGCGGTGATGATTTAACAGAAGCACGAGATGGTAATATCGTTAACAGCCTGGCTGGAAAAGTTGCCGGTGTGCAAATCACTCAAAGTGCTAATGGTCCTGGAGGGTCTTCAAGAATTGTTATTCGTGGGGAATCTTCTTTATCGGGAACAAACCAACCTTTATTTGTGGTAGATGGGGTACCAATTACCAATGTTACGGATAACAGAAGTAATTCAGGAATTGCAGATAATATGAAGATTGATTTTGGTAATGGTGCTGCTGAGGTTAATCCGGAAGATATTGAGTCGGTTTCTATTCTGAAAGGAGCTGCAGCAGCAGCACTTTATGGATCACGTGCTGGTAATGGGGTTGTTTTAATTACAACAAAAAGTGGTAAAGGAAAAAAAGGTTTTGGGGTTTCATTTAATTCAACTACAACTTTTGAAACCATATTAGCTGCTCCCAAATATCAAACCAGGTACGGTCAGGGTAAAAACTTTGATTTTGAGTTTTCTGATGGTTACGGTTCTGGAAAATTTGATGGTGTAGATGAAAGTTGGGGACCGCTTTTAGATGGACGTTTAATCAAACAGCATGACTCACCTACTGCCAATGGTTTTCGAGGTGGTGATGTTCATGGAACAGATGGAATATTAGGAAAAAAAGGAATTGACTTAGACAGAAGGGGAGATATTACTGCAACGCCATGGGTTAGTCACGGAAGTGTTATTGATCAGTTCTTTGAAACTGGGGTAACTTCTACTAACAGTTTAGCATTATATGGTTCTAACGAAAATGGGGATTTTAGGTTATCGATAACAAACTTCGATAACAAGTACATCGCTCCTAACATGGGAATTGAAAGAAATACCTATACTTTAAAATCAGGTTACAACTTAACTAAAAAACTAAGAGTAGATGCTTCTGCAAGTTATGTAAATACTTATAGCAAAAACCGTCCGGTAAATGGTTATGGTACTGAGAGTTTAATGTACTTGTGGACTTGGTGGGGACAACAAATTGATGTTAAAGGTTTGAGAGACTACTGGCAAAAAGGCAATGAAGGCTTTCAGCAGTATAACTACAACTATAATTACCATGATAACCCTTATTTTAATGTATATGAAAACACCAACGGTTTAGATAAAAACCGCTTAATTGGTAACTTCTCTATTAACTATCAGATTAATAATCACCTTAGCCTTATGGTTCGTAGGGGTGTTGATTACTTTAATGAATTACGTACATGGAAAAGAGCATTTAGTACTCAACGCTTCCCTAAAGGACAATACCGTGAGGATAATATTATTTCAAGGGAGGTAAATACCGATTTTATGATAAACTATACAAAAGCACTGAACGAAATACAGATAAATGGTTCTTTTGGCGGTAATATTATGAATAAAAAGTACAATTATAACGCTATAAGTGCAAGTCAGTTAGTTATTCCAGGGATTTATAATTTTGGAAATACAGATGCACCTCTTGCCTCCGATTTATATAGATCAGAGAGAGAAACAAGAAGTTTTTATGGTTTGGTTTCGTTATCATATCAGGATAAATTATTTGTTGACATTACAGGACGAAACGATTGGTCAAGTACTTTGCCAGATGCTAATAATTCATATTTCTATCCTTCTGTTTCAGGTAGTGTAATTGTTTCGGAAGTTGTTGGTTTACCATCTTTTATATCATTTTTTAAATTAAGGGGAGGTTATGCTCAGGTAGGTAATGATACAGATCCTTATATGCTCATTGGTACTTATGATTTTGATATACCTTGGGGTGATAATTTGATAGCCAAAGAGTCAAATGTAATTCCTAATGCTGATTTAAAACCTGAGCTTTCTAATTCATGGGAAGCTGGTACTAATGTATATTTATTTAATAATAGATTAGGTTTTGATTTTACATACTACTACACCTCAAATACAAATCAGATTATAAGTATTGGTGTCTTGGAATCAACTGGTTATAGTAAGAAAGTAATTAATGCAGGTGAGGTTACTAATGAAGGCTTAGAATTATTAGTTACAGGAGATATCATTAAAAGCTCTAGTTTTAAGTGGACTTCAACCGTTAATTTCTCTCAAAATAAATCTATTGTTAAAAAATTAACTCAAGGTATTGATACCTATGAACTAAGAGGTAATAGAGTAACTATTGTTGCAAAAGAAGGAGAAGAAATGGGGGATATGTATGGTACGGGACTATTAAAAAATCCTGAGGATGGAAGATTGATATACAAAGATGGTTTACCAATACAAGATGGAAGGTTAAGAAAGATAGGTAATTACAATCCCGATTTTAAAGTTGGGTTCGTCAATGAGTTCTCTTATAAAAACATCAGTCTTAGTGCATTGTTTGATTGGAGCCAGGGAGGTGATTTGTTTTCGTCTACGCGTTTGATTGCTGCAACAGCAGGTAATATCGAAGAAACATTATGGGGACGTGACCCTGAGCATGGTGGTGCGCATCCGGGAATTAAAGATAGTGGATTGAGACGCGAGGTAACGTTAGAAGATGGTACGGTTGAGGTTTTCTACGATGGTATTATTGGTGATGGTTGGATGGAAGACGATAACGGCAATTTGGTAGAAAATACCGAGATTGTTGCTGCTTCATCATATCACAATAAAAGATATAAGCGTCAGAACGAGGAAGAAGGTATGTACGATGCCACATATTTAAAATTACGCGAAGTAAAAATTGGTTATACTTTCCCAAAATCATTATTACAAAATACCCCAATCGAAAGTGCTAAGCTATCATTAATTGGTCGTAACCTGTTTTTATGGACTGACTTCCCTCATGGAGATCCGGAAACTTTTGGAATGAGCGGAAAACACTTGATCCCAGGGGTAGAGGATTATAATATGCCTTCTTTACGAAGCATGGGATTCAACCTAAATATTACTTTCTAATTCTAATGACTTAAAAAAATACACAATGAAACTTAATAAGATATTTACTTTAGGTTTATTGGTTATTGCCCTTGTATCATGTGATGATTTTGGCGATATGAATATAAATCCAAATAAACCATCTAACATTGATAAAAATCCGGAATTAATTTTAACCGGTATTTGCAAAGATAATGTTAACCGAATGGTCAACGATGGATGGGGTGAGGGAAATATTATGTCGCAGTATGCTGCCAAAATAGTGTTTACTGCTTTTGATCAATTTGAGTGGGGAACCCAATACGGAACATGGAATTCTATTTATAGGTCAGGCAGAGAAGCTAATAACTTAATTACCATTGCGGATACTACAAAAAACGAAAGCTATAAAGCAGTTGCCATGATTATTAAAGCCTGGACTTTTCAAATTCTGACTGATATGTGGGGGGATATTCCATACTCTGAAGCTTTGAAAGGTAAAACAGAAGAAAAATTTACTCCGGTTTATGATAGTCAAAAAGATGTGTATACAGCCATTTTAGCCGATTTGGACGAGGCAAACACTATGCTTTCTAAAGATCCTTTAAGTCCAATAAAGGGAGATATTATTTTTAATGGGATTCTTTCAAACTGGAGAATGTTTGCAAACTCACTTCGTTTAAGAGCCTTGTTACGTTTGTCAAATGTGGAAACTTCATCAGGAGTTGATGTAGATGGAGAAATAGCAAAAATGCTGAATAGTCCTTCAACTTACCCATTGATTTTAAACAATGCAGATAATGCAACCATGACTTATATGAGTGCATTTCCAAACGTTCACCCTAAATCAGAAGCATCTGGTTATAGAATTGGTTCTTATGATGAGTACCGTATGAGCGAAACCATTGAAAAAGTGTTAGAGGCACATAACGATCCCCGTCAGGCAGCATGGTTTGCTCCAACAGAAAAATCAGTTGAAGAAGGAGCCCCGGATTATCAAGGAATGATTAATGGTATGGTAGATGGAAATGCATACGAGTATAAAGGAGGTCCATCTAATTTATCAAAAATAAACCCTGAGTATTTTTATTATTTACCTGATAAAGCTAAAGGAATATTAATGTTAGCTTCAGAAGTACATTTTATAATTGCAGAAGCAGCGGTTCGTTATCCTGCAGTAGCTGCTATAGCAAATGCTCAGGAGTATTATGAAAAAGGGATTGAGCTGAATTTTGAATATTGGGAAGTGGATATGCCTGCAGACTTCTTATCAAGAACATCTGATGATGCTAGTTACACGGTTCCAGTTGCTTACGATGGTGAGTTAGAAACGATTTTAACACAAAAGTGGTTAGCATTGTTTTACACCGATTATCAGGGATTTTGTGAATATAAAAGAACCGGTTTTCCAAGTATAATTAAGCCAGGACCTGATGCACAAAGCGATGATTACCCAAGCAGGTTTTTATACCCTGATGATGAGCAATCGCTGAATTTAACAAATCATGACAATGCTGTTAATGCTCAGGCAGGCTCTGTTGGTAATTATTCTTTTTGGACGGCAGTTTGGTGGGAAGGAAATTAAATTTTTTTCATTACAATGGTTCGTTAGGATTTTGTATAATATAGATTGCTAGGTTATTGAGAGTCTTGATTCTAAATATCTTGTAAATCAATCTCATATATTTTGTATTTATTCTAATGAAGACTATTGAATAACGATTAAAAAGAATTGATAAAATAAAAGAGGCTATCTCTAATTGAGAATAGCCTCTATAATTATGAAATAAAAAGTCTATTGTAAAGAAGCTTTTGACACAAACAATTTATCAAAGTTAGCTTCTTTATTTTCTTTAAAAATACTACCCGGGTTTTGAGTAGAAGTCATTACCACATCATCGTTACTTAATAAAGCTTTAATTTCGGTTGTTGACATTTGATTATCCTGAATTTGAATAGTATGAGTGTATCTTCCTGCATCTTCATCAGTAAAAGAAGAACCACTTAATGTAGTAATCTTAGATAAATAATCGGCAACCGATATAGAATCTAATGCAACGCCATCGCACATCCAGGTATCTTCGTTTTTAACCATTGTAAAAGAACTATCGGCAGGATAGCTAAAAGTAATTTTACTTAAATTGGATTTGTCTACTTTAAGTATTTGTTTATTTCTAAAAGCACTTACATCACGGTTAATTGAACTTGCTAAAAATCCTTCAACAGCATATACTTCTTTATCGTCACCTGATCGCACATAAGTTGTCATAGTTCCTTGTGGACGATAATAAGGATTTTGCTGCATCATAGGATTTTGTTTCGGCTGTCTGTACGAGAATTTACCTACATACAAAGAGGCAAGTACTTCGTCTCCATTCATCAATTCAACTTTAGACGAAAGAGAATCTGTAAGCTCAAATTTCTCCCATTTGTCCTTACTGCGAGAAGCTAAACGCAAAGGTTTAAGTTGATTTACCTGGTTAATGATGCCAGTAATTACACTTGCATCTCCATTGTAGCTTTTACCATTGGCCAATGTTTTCCAGTTATCACCATCTTTTTTTAGCTCAATTTTACCACCATTTAGTGCTTTAGGATAAACAATAACAGAGGTTACTTCTTCTGTATTAACATCAAATAATACACTTTTTAGTGTATTTACACCTTTAGCACTATCAATAAAATGAGTAATAACAACAAATGCTAATAGTACCACAAAGGTGATGCTTAAAGTTTTAAGGTTGAATTTCCTAAACATAGTTTTCCCCCTTTCTTTTTAATCTAATCAGTTTTCTTCTTTGATTTCTGTATATGCCTATGGCTACAATAATTATAATTGGTAATGCAAAGTTGATCCACTTTAGGAATCTCTTATCATTATCTTCGATTTGATCAAGAGGACGCATTTTCATTTGTTTTGAACGCAGTTGGATCAATCCGGTATCGTCGCTCATATAATCAATGGCATTAACAACAAAATTAGCATTATCAGGCTGAACCTGGCGCATTTCTTCTCCCGAACCATTTATAGCTAAATCGCCATCAGCTACTACAACAATTTTATTGTTTTTAGATTCTACCATACCAGCAACTGCAAGTTTTGATAATGGGAAATCTTTTTCGGTCCATTGTTTTTGTATATTAAAATATACCGGAGCAGGTTGTGTAGCTGCTTTTTCTGAAGTAAATACTAAGGGAGTAAATGTTTGCGTGCTATCACCAGTAAAACTTACAGTACTTCCAAATTGCATTACCATAGTTCCTAATCCTTGTGTAATTGGATGTTCTGAAAAATTAGATAAGATAGGAAGGTATGGGAAATTAACGGGACGATTAACCGTGAACATTCCCTGACGATGTTGTGCTGTTACAGAACCACAATTAGCATCCATAACAAAGTTTTCTTCAACTTTGATACCTTTTTCTTCCAGCCATTTTCCTAATCCGGTGAATTTTGCAAATCCCATTCCCTGGTTAAGTTGAGCATCTACCTTATTCATCGAAACAAATAAGTTACCTCCTTGTGCCAAAAAACCATTTAGTATCTCTAAATGCCCATCAGGAATAGTGTCTTTAGGATTAATCCAAGCAATGGTTTTGTACTTGCTCAGGTTCACACTGTCCGAAAGTTGAACTTCTTCGGGAACATACAATACCTCTAAACCTTGCGTAACCTGCATCAATTCATTTAAACCAGGCTCTCCATGCCCAGTAATAAAACCAATGGCATCTTTTTCAGGAACAGTCATCTTTTTAATGGCTGTAGTTAATGCATATTCCATTTGTGCTCCAGGTTGAATAAAAGGAATAGTTTCCGATTCTTCTCCTATTTGAATAACAGCACCCATAAAAGCTTTCTTGGTAATCTCCTGATCTTTTTCGCGGGCATTGATCATTACTGTTTGAATCCCTGCTTCAACTGCTTTTTGTTCAACTTGAGCATCTTCGTTAGGATTAACAAACTCATACACAACCTGACGACCCGATAATGAAGAATATTCGGCTAAAATATCTTTAAAATCGTTTCTCATTTGATCAAACTGAGGTTGTAAACCTTCCGAAAAATATGCTGTTACAGTTACAGGTTCTGTTATATCTTCTAAAATATCTTTTGTGGTTTCGCTTAGTGTATATCGTTGATCTTCGGTAAAATCAAGGCGAAAAAAGAACCTGTTGGCTAATATATTAATAAGTACAATAATACCTAACGCCAACAATATATAGTATTTTAAATGACTCTTTTGAAACATGGCAATTAGTTTAAATTACGTTTTACTAATGATAATTCGGATGCCATTAATCCTACAAGAATAATTGATCCAAAATAAATTAGGTTTTTACTATCAATCACACCTCGTGTAATGCTTTGGTAATGATAACGCATATCCATATATGATAGCACATCACCTGCTATTCCTGAAAAAGCAGTAGATACAATTCCAAAAAGGATTTGGAAGAAAATACCAATAATTAAAGCAAGCAAAAAAGCAACAATTTGATTAGAAGTTATACTACTGGCAAATATTCCAAGGCTAATATAAGCAGCACTCATCAACAACAATCCCAGGTAACCGGTCCAAACCGAACCATGATCGATGGGGCCAATAGAAGCAATGCTTATATAGTAAGGCAGTGTTAAAGCCAATGAAATAACAATTAGTAAAAACGTTGATAAAAATTTACCTGTAACTACTTGCCAGTCAGAAACTGGTTTGGTAAGCATTAATTCAATTGTTCCGGTTTTATATTCTTCGGCAATTTGCTTCATGGTAAGTGCCGGAATAAAAATAAATAGTGTCCAGTATGCAATACCAAAAAAAGGTTGCATAGTTGCGCGATTTATAAAAAACACATCGTTATTTCCATAAAGCCATGTGAAAAAACCACTTAAGCCAAGGAAAACCACAATGAGAATATAAGCCATTAGGGAATCAAAATAACCCTTAAGCTCTTTTTTGGTGATAATCCATATTTGTTTCATAAAAAATGAGTATAAAGTATTAAGACATAAGTATAAAGACATATGGTATAATACTAATTCACAATTATATTATTTGTATCAATAATTATCTATTTAATTCACTTCCGTTGCACGGATTAATTCGCTTCCGTCGCATGGATTTTAGCGGGTTAATTCACGGAAAATGTCTTCAAGGTTTTTCTCCATTGGTGTGAGTTGGGTTAAATACCAACCTTTATCGGCGCAAGCTTTAAAAATAGCCTGGCAGGATGATGTACCTTGTTTAGACTCTATTTCGAATACTGTTTGATCTTCGTTAGCAAAGGAAACAACCTCGATTTCAGAAAGGTTATTTAAAGTTTCGTAAACCTCGTTTGCATTTCCACCTTCTACAGAAACTTTTAAAACTTCGTTTCCTTGAGCTTTGTGGCGTAGTTCGGTAGGAGTACCATCGGCAACGATTTTTCCTTTGTTAATAATTAATACCCTGTCGCAGGTAGCTTCTACCTCTGCAAGGATATGAGAACTTAGGATAACCGTTTTTTCTTTTCCAATTTCCTTAATAAGTTCACGAATTTCAATAATTTGGTTTGGGTCTAAACCAGTAGTAGGTTCATCCAAAATTAATACCTCCGGATTGTGGATTAATGCTTGTGCTAAACCAACACGCTGACGATATCCTTTAGATAATTCGCCAATTTTTTTGTGTTTTTCATCGTTTAAGCCACATTTGGCTACCATTTCTTTAACCCGGTAATCCAAATCGGCTTTAGCAACTCCTTGCAATTCACCAATAAACTGGAGATAATCAATTATTGGCATGTCCAGATAAAGTGGATTATTTTCTGGCAAATAGCCAATATTCTTTTTCACTTCATCAGGTTTTTGTAATACCGATTTACCTCCAACAATAATATCGCCATTGTTAGGAGTAATAAAACAGGTAATGGCTTTCATGGTAGTTGTTTTACCTGCGCCATTAGGTCCAAGAAAACCCAGAATTTCGCCGGTCTTTACGTCAAACGAAAGATCGTCCAGAGCTTTTTGTGGACCATACGTTTTGGTAATTCCTTTAACGTTTATGTCCATTTTTTATGTATTTGATTACAATATTTTTTTAGGCACCCCAAAAATAAAATTTTGATAAAAAACTGAAAAAATAACAGATGAATTTTAACTTCTTTTTAACGTGAGTTATGTTAACTGTAAGTTTAAAAACATTTGCAATATCAAAAAAGCAAAAAAAATAGGGTAGAAGGGAAAAAGGGTAAAAGGGGAGAAAGGTAAAAGGGAAGAAGGTAGAATGGAGAAAGGAACAAGAGCGGGGAGAACGCAGAACGGAAAATGGAGAAAGTATAAAATATACTTAGGATATTATAAGATCGCTATACAATATCAAACAAACAAGATAAAGAAAGAACTCTGTGTTTCTGTGCTCGTCAATTTTTGCGATCCCACTATCCTGCTATGGCGAAGTAAGCTGTGTTCATAAATCTTGATACTTGCGTCTTGATACTTGTGTCTTATCAAAAATAACCCCTTCTTAATCAGCTAAATAAGCAATTATGGTATTTAAATACTGTTTTATCGAGTTGTTAAAAAAAAGTAAAAACGGCCATATTTGAGTACTTTTTTACTAACAAATGTGAAAAGTTATCTGGAGGCAACTTTGGTTTCATTTTTAGTTTATTGATTTGCGGACGAATTAAATAATCAAGTCAAACAATCAATTCAATTAAACAATGAAACAAACAATTACTTTGGCAATTGCCCTAATGCTGGCTTTAATTTCTGCACAAGCACAGTATACACTAACCCTTAATGATGTAGATATTGATGAAACTGACGGAACTATCTACAATTTTACAAATACCACTGAAAAAAATATCACTTTCCCTGAAAGCTTAACTGTTAATGGTAGGGAGGTAAAGGTGACTGGTATTGGAAGTTATGCATTTAATGGCAAGAATCTAACCTCTGTAACTATCCCTGATTGGATAACAAGGATTGGAGAATATGCATTTAAAAACAATCAACTCACCTCTGTTACTATCCTTGGTGCTACTAATATAGGAAAACATGCTTTTTCTGGGAATTCATATCTTAGTTACATAAGCATTCCTAGTCATAAAGATGGATATGTTATTAATTGGAAAAATCAATGGGGTGATAAAGTTGGTGTTATAAGAGACTTTTATATTGCATACTATGCAAAAGCTACAACAACAACCCGCATTTTCCGCATTTTCTACTCTTTAGATGGAGGAACGGCAATTAATCCAACTTCTTACACTGTTGAAAGTGCAGACATTTCTTTAAGCGATGCGAGTAAAACAGGCTATACTTTTGCAGGTTGGTATGATAATTTTCAATTTGCGGGTGAAGCCATCACAGAAATAGCAACAGGAAGCACCGGAGAGATTAACCTTTGGGCAAAGTATAGTGCGATAAATTACACTATCAGTTATAATCTTGATGGAGGCACAGCAGGTAATCCAACTGTTTACACCATTGAAAGTGCTATCACATTAAGCGAAGCAACTAAAGAAGGGTATGATTTTACAGGTTGGTATACCAATGCTGAGTTTACCGGAGAAGCCATTACCGAAATAGCTACAGGTACAACAGGTGATATTGCACTTTGGGCCAAGTTCGACAGGGCTACAACTATTAAAACAGCAAAAGATAACAGTGTTAAAATATATCCAAACCCTGTAACCGAAGGCTATTTTGTTGTAGAAAGTAAGTCGGGTAATGGTAATGTAACTGTTTATGCCTTAAACGGAAATGTGGTATTATCACAAATAATTACCCAAACAACTCAAACCATAGAAATACCTGAATTACCAAACGGTATTTACCTTGTGAAAATAAAAACAGAAAATGGAGTGACTACTAAAAGGTTAGTGGTTAAATAATTTAAGTGTTTGATATGTTTCTCAAGAAGAGGTTATCTCGCAAGGGGTAACCTCTTCTTTCTTTTAAAAAGAGGAGAAGGTAGAAGGGAAAACGGTAAAAAGGTAGAAGGGAAAAAGGGTAAAATGGTTGAAAGGTAAAAGGGAAGAAGGTAGAAAGGAACAAGAGAGGGGAGAACGCAGAACGGAAAATGGAGAAAGTATAAAATATACTTAGGATATTGTAATATCGCTATACAATATCAAACAAACAAGATAAAGAAAGAACTCTGTGTTTCTGTGCTCGTCAATTTTTGCGATCCCACTATCCCGCTATGACGAAATAAGCTGTGTTCATAAATCTTGATACTTGCGTCTTGATACTTGTGTCTTTCAACAAAATAACCCCTTCTTAATCAGTTAAATAAGCAATTGAGGTATTTAAATACTGTTTTATCGAGTTGTTAAAAAAAAGTAAAAACGGCCTTATTTGAGTGCTTTTTTACTAACAAATGTGAAAAGTTATCTGGAGGCAACTTTGGTTTCATTTTTTGTTTATTGATTTGCGGACGAATTAAATAATCAAGTCAAACAATCAATTCAATAAACAATGAAACAAACAATTACTTTAGCAATTGCCCTAATGCTGGCTTTAATTTCTGCACAAGCACAGTATACATTAACCATTAACGATGTAGATTTTGATGAAACTACCGGAACTATCAACGATTACATAAACACCACTGAAAAGAATATCGTTATCCCTGAAAGCTTTACTGTTAATGGTAGCAATGTAAGGGTGACTAGTATTAGAGAAAGAGCATTTCGTTTAAACCAACTTACTTCCGTTACTATCCCTAATAGTGTGACTAGTATTGGAGAACACGCATTTAGTACAAACCAACTTACCTCCGTTACTATCCCTAATAGTGTGACTAGTATTGGAGAAAGCGCATTTAACAACAATCAGATTAATACCGTAAATGGAGTTGAATCAAATGGAATAATTTATGCTCGTAAGGATGATGGTTCGGAAGATAATATAACTATTGTTTCGTATGGTGGTGCGGCTACTGTTATTGACTTTATCCCTAATAGTGTGACTAGTATTGGAAGATTTGCATTTTATCGCAACCAACTCACCTCGGTTACTATCCCTAATAGTGTGACTAGTATTGGGAATTGGGCATTTGGTAGCAATGACCTCACCTCCGTTACTATCCCTAATAGTGTGACTAGTATAGGACGCTATGCTTTTACCTATAATTTCAATCTTAATGATATACCCCTTCCTTTAGAAAAAGACGAATATACTATTGCCTGGACTAATGAAAACAATGTTGCAGTTGAAAAAATAGAAAATTATAGCCTTTCATACTCTGCTGTTGCAACACCTATCGATTACACCATTAGCTACAGATTAGATGGCGGAACGGCAACTAACCCAGATTCTTATAACATCGAAAGTGAAACTATTTTTTTAACAGCTGCTGCTAAAGAAGGTTATACTTTTGATGGTTGGTACAGCAATGCTCAGTTTACCGGTGAAGCCATTACTGAAATTGCAACTGGAACAACAGGAGATATTAACCTTTGGGCAAAGTATAGTCCGATAAATTACACAATCAGTTATAATCTTGATGGAGGCACAGCAGGTAATCCAACCGAGTATACCATTGAAAGTGCTATCACATTAAGCGATGCAACTAAACAAGGGTATGATTTTACAGGTTGGTATACCAATGCTGAGTTTACCGGAGAAGCCATTACCGAAATAGCTACAGGTACAACAGGTGATATTGCACTTTGGGCCAAGTTTGACATGACTACAACTATTAAAACAGCAAAAAATAACAGTGTTAAAATATATCCAAACCCTGTAACCGAAGGTTATTTTGTAGTAGAAAGTAAGTCGGGTAATGGCAGTGTAACAGTTTATGCATTAAATGGAAATGTGATATTATCACAAATAATTACCCAAACAACTCAAACCATAGAAATACCTGAATTACCAAACGGTATTTACCTTGTGAAAATAAAAACAGAAAATGGAGTGACTACTAAAAGGTTAGTGGTTAAATAATTTAAGTGTTTGATATGTTTCTCAAGAAGAGGTTATCTCGCAAGGGGTAACCTCTTCTTTCTTTTAAAAAGAGGAGAAGGTAGAAGGGAAAACGGTAAAAAGGTAGAAGGGAAAAAGGGTAAAATGGTTGAAAGGTAAAAGGGAAGAAGGTAGAAAGGAACAAGAGAGGGGAGAACGCAGAACGGAAAATGGAGAAAGTATAAAATATACTTAGGATATTGTAATATCGCTATACAATATCAAACAAACAAGATAAAGAAAGAACTCTGTGTTTCTGTGCTCGTCAATTTTTGCGATCCCACTATCCCGCTATGACGAAATAAGCTGTGTTCATAAATCTTGATACTTGCGTCTTGATACTTGTGTCTTTCAACAAAATAACCCCTTCTTAATCAGTTAAATAAGCAATTGAGGTATTTAAATACTGTTTTATCGAGTTGTTAAAAAAAAGTAAAAACGGCCTTATTTGAGTGCTTTTTTACTAACAAATGTGAAAAGTTATCTGGAGGCAACTTTGGTTTCATTTTTTGTTTATTGATTTGCGGACGAATTAAATAATCAAGTCAAACAATCAATTCAATAAACAATGAAACAAACAATTACTTTAGCAATTGCCCTAATGCTGGCTTTAATTTCTGCACAAGCACAGTATACATTAACCATTAACGATGTAGATTTTGATGAAACTACCGGAACTATCAACGAGTACATAAACACCACTGAAAAGAATATCGTTATCCCTGAAAGCTTTACTGTTAATGGTAGCAATGTAAGGGTGACTAGTATTAGAGAAAGCGCATTTCGTTTAAACCAACTTACTTCCGTTACTATCCCTAATAGTGTGACTAGTATTGGAGAACGCGCATTTAGTATAAACCAACTTACCTCCGTTACTATCCCTAATAGTGTGACTAGTATTGGAGAAAACGCATTTAACAACAATCAGATTAATACCGTAAATGGAGTTGAATCAAATGGAATAATTTATGCTCGTAAGGATGATGGTTCGGAAGATAATATAACTATTGTTTCGTATGGTGGTGCGGCTACTGTTATTGACTTTATCCCTAATAGTGTGACTAGTATTGGAAGATTTGCATTTTATGACAACCAACTCACCTCGGTTACTATCCCTAATAGTGTGACTAGCATTGGGAATTGGGCATTTGGTGGCAATGACCTCACCTCCGTTACTATCCCTAATAGTGTGACTAGTATAGGACGCTATGCTTTTACCTATAATTTCAATCTTAATGATATACCCCTTCCTTTAGAAAAAGACGAATATACTATTGCCTGGACTAATGAAAACAATGTTGCAGTTGAAAAAATAGAAAATTATAGCCTTTCATACTCTGCTGTTGCAACACCTATCGATTACACCATTAGCTACAGATTAGATAGCGGAACGGCAACTAACCCAGATTCTTATAACATCGAAAGTGAAACTATTTTTTTAACAGCTGCTGCTAAAGAAGGTTATACTTTTGATGGTTGGTACAGCAATGCTCAGTTTACCGGTGAAGCCATTACTGAAATTGCAACTGGAACAACAGGAGATATTAACCTTTGGGCAAAGTATAGTCCGATAAATTACACAATCAGTTATAATCTTGATGGAGGCACAGCAGGTAATCCAACCGAGTATACCATTGAAAGTGCTATCACATTAAGCGAAGCAACTAAAGAAGGGTATGATTTTACAGGTTGGTATACCAATGCTGAGTTTACCGGAGAAGCCATTACCGAAATAGCTACAGGTACAACAGGTGATATTGCACTTTGGGCCAAGTTTGACATGACTACAACTATTAAAACAGCAAAAAATAACAGTGTTAAAATATATCCAAACCCTGTAACCGAAGGTTATTTTGTAGTAGAAAGTAAGTCGGGTAATGGCAGTGTAACAGTTTATGCATTAAATGGAAATGTGATATTATCACAAATAATTACCCAAACAACTCAAACCATAGAAATACCAGAATTACCAAACGGTATTTACCTTGTAAAAATAGAAACTGAAAATGGAGTCACTACTAAAAGGTTAGTGGTTAAATAGTTTAAGTGTTATTAAGTGTTTTATTGAAAGGGGCTATCTCGCAAGGGGTAGCCTCTTCTTTCTTTTAAAAAGAGGAGAAGGTAGAAGGGAAAACGGTAAAAAGGTAGAACGCTAAAATGGTTGAAAGGTAAAAGGGAAGAAGGTAGAAAGGAACAAGAGCGGGGAGAACGCAGAACGGAAAATGGAGAAAGTATAAAATATACTTAGGATATTGTAATATCGCTATACAATATCAAACAAACAAGATAAAGAAAGAACTCTGTGTCTTTACGTCTTTGTGTTCATAAAACTTGATACTTGCGTCTTGATACTTGTGTCTTTTCAAAAAAAAATAACCTCTTCATAATCAGTTAAAAAGGCAATTGAGGTATTTAAATACTTTTTTGTCGAGATGTTAAAAAAATGTAAAAACGGCATTTTTTATGCACTTTTTTTTTAACAAATGTGAAATGTTATCTGGAGGCAACTTAGGTTTCATTTTTAGTTTATTCTTTTGCTCTCAATTTTTAAATAAACGAACAGATTAGTAAAAATGAAAAATCAAAAAGAGAGTAATATGAAACAATTAGACTTTTTTAAAACCCTGTTTTTGTTGCTATTTACACTGCCTACTGCTGTAGTAGCACAAAATATTAATTTCCCCGATCCGAATATAAAATGGGCGTTATTACATCAAGAACTTGTCATAGACACCAATGACGACAACGAAATAAGTGTAAATGAAGCAGCTAGTTTTACTGGTACAATTTCTCTATACGATAAAAAAATAGTTGACTTAACAGGTATCGAATATTTTACACAGCTAACAGGTTTAGATTGTAGAGCTAATGATAATTTAGAGAAGTTAGATGTAAGCCAAAATAAAGCATTAACATATTTGAACTGTTCATTTTGTAGAATAAAAAATTTAGATGTAAGCCAAAATACCTTATTAAAAAGTTTGAGTTGTTATAGTAATCAATTGACTAGTTTGGATATTAGTCAAAATAAAGCATTGACAACTTTGCAGTGTGGAGAAAATCGTTTCCCATTCACTGAATTATATAAGATAAAAACTAACTTTCCAGCATTACAATATAAATCCAACATGAGTGTTTTAAAATCTGGTTATATAAAAGTTGGAAATGTAGTGGATTTTTCGTCAGAAGTAATCATAAATGGTAAACAAACAGTTTTTACATGGTATAATAATGAAGATGATAGCCAGATTGATAATACCATTGTAAATGTACTAGACAACGGTAAATTTTCTTTTAATAAAACAGGGAAATACTATTGCAAAATGACCAATGAGGAGTTTCCAGATGTTACTTTAGGCACACATTATTTTGATTCGTATACTGATTATACGCTAACACTGGATGATGTAGAGTTTGATACATCTAATGGTACAATTACAAAATACATAGGATCAATTCATACTTCCATTATAATACCAAATAGTTTTAAAGTTAACGGCACTGAAATAGAGGTAACTTCTATAGGAAAAGATGCTTTTAACACTGATTTAATATTCGTAGAAATACCTGGCACTGTAAAAGTTATTGGAGAAGATGCCTTTTTTCATGGTGAAATTAGAAATTTAACTCTAAATGAAGGAACTGAAGTTATTGGAGAATATGCATTCGCAAGCAATTCTATTTCTTCACTAAATATACCTTCAACCGTTAAATCGATAGAAAACTCCGCTTTTGCATATAATAAGTTAACATCAGTAGATATCCCTATGGGTGTTACTTACATTGGTGTAAATGCGTTTAGGAGCAATACAATTGAATCAGTAAATATTTCTTCTTCGGTAACATTTATAGGAGGAGGTGCTTTTACATGTAATTTTATAACTAGCATTAATGGGCAACCTTCTGATGGAATGATTTACCAAAGAAAAGAAGGTGGATCAATTGACTATACTACACTCGTATCATACGCAGGAAAATCTGAGCATATTGACTTTATTCCTGAAGGAGTTGAGAATATCAATCAATATGCTTTTTGGAGATCTAAAATTAAATCATTAAATCTTCCTAATACTATAAAATCGATCGGTTTTAGAGCATTTTCGGAGAATGAATTAACAGAATTATTACTCCCGGAGGGGCTTAATCATATAGATCAAAGGGCGTTTGACATGAATGACCTAGTTTCAGTGGTAATTCCTTCGAGCCTAAAAGAAATTGAGTATGGCGTATTTTTATCAAATAAATTAACTTCGATTTCTATTCCAAACGGAGTTGAATCTATAGGAATGAGTGCATTTAGTTCTAATGAATTACAATCGGTAAAACTTCCTCAAAGTCTTAAATATGTTGCAAGATATGCATTCAATTACAACTTATCATTAAAGTCAATAGAGCTTCCAAGGCATACGCCAGGCTATTCAAAGGTAAGTTGGACCAATGGTGATGGAACTGTTGTTTATAAAATAGATAAGTTCGATGATGATTATTCCGCAACTAAAACACCTATTAAATACGTAATTAATTATCATTTAAATGAGGGTGTAAACAATCTTGATAACCCTGATGAATATACAACAGAATCTAATATTGTTCTTAAAGAACCAACAAAAACAGGTAATATCTTCGGTGGTTGGTATACCAATGCCGAATTTACCGGAGACGCTATTACCGAAATAGCTACAGGTACAACTGGTGATATAGAGCTTTGGGCTATGTTCGACATGGCTACAGCTATTAAAACAGCAAAAAATAACAGTGTTAAAATATATCCTAACCCAGCAACCGAAGGTTATTTTATAGTAGAAAGTAAGTCGGGTAATGGTAGCGTAACAGTTTATGCATTAAACGGAAATGTGATATTATCACAAATAATAACCCAAACAACTCAAACCATAGAAATACCAGAATTACCAAACGGTATTTACCTGGTAAAAATAAAAACAGAAAATGGAGTCACTACTAAAAGGTTAGTGGTTAAATAATTTAAGTGTTATTAAGTGTTTTATTGAAAGGGGTTATCTCGCAAGGGGTAACCTCTTCTTTCTTTTAAAAAGAGGAGAAGGTAGAAGGGAAAACGGTAAAAAAGGGAAAACGGTTGAAAGGTAAAAGGGAAGAAGGTAGAATGGAGAAAGGAACAAGAGCGGGGAGAACGCAGAACGGAAAATGGAGAAAGTATAAAATATACTTAGGACATTATAAGATCGCTTTACCATATTAAACAAACAAGATAAAGAAAGAACTCTGTGTCTCTGTGTTCATAAGTTTATTAGGTACACTCAAGGTAAACTACTATATATTGAATAATTAATCTTTATATTCGTTTTAATTAAGTAAAGGAATCAACACATGCTGACTCCTTTATAAGATTAAAAAGTTTATAAGTAAAATTTATATCAAATCGGAATAAATAGCTTGTGGTAACGAACGTAAGTTATATTGGTTGGCCATTACTTCGCCATAAGCACCTGCCGATCGAATAGCTATTATATCACCTCTGCCTGTTTTTGGCAGGGTTACAGCTTTTCCAAAACAATCCGACGATTCGCAAATTGGTCCAACCACATCGTATTTATCTACTTCTTTTGTTGAACTTAGATTTTCAATTTTGTGATATGCCTGGTAAAGTGCAGGACGTATTAATTCACTCATTCCGGCATCAACAATAGCAAAATGTGTATTTACTCCTTCTTTAACGTAAAGTACTTTGCTAATGAGAGATCCGCATTGACATACTACAGATCGTCCAAGTTCAAAATGAACTTCCTGACCTTCCTTTAATTCCAAAAATTCATCAAATATTTTAAAGAATCTTTTAAAGTCGGGCATGGGATTTTCATCAGGGTTTTCATAGTCGATACCTAAACCGCCACCTACGTTAATAATTTTAGGAATTGTTCTTCTTTCAACAAAAAGTTCCTGAAGTTCGTTAGCACGGTTGCACAACTGCATAAATGCATCTAAATCGTTAATTTGAGAACCAATATGAAAATGAATTCCAACAAACTCTACATTGTTAAGTTCATCAACTTTATCCAGAACTTTTTCCAGGTCCCAAAGGTAAATCCCAAACTTATTTTCTTCAAGGCCAGTAGTAATATACTTATGCGTATTGGCTTTTACATTTGGATTAATTCTTAAAGCAACTTTGGCAACTTTACCCAGCTTTTCAGCTAATTCGTTAATTATCTCAAGCTCAGGAATAGATTCCACATTAAAACAACCAATGTTATTTTCTAAACCTGTAATAATTTCTTTATCGGCTTTACCAACACCAGCAAAAACAACCTTATCAGAAGGAAAACCAGCGTCTAAAGAAGCAGATACTTCGTTACCACTTACACAGTCGGCTCCAAAACCAAAAGAATTAATCCTTTCTAAAATACGTTTGTTAGCATTAGCTTTAACTGCATAATGTATATGGTAATTGTATTTATCAGATTCTTCCTTAATTACTTGTAAGGTTTCATCTAACAATTGCATGTTGTAGTAGTAAAATGGTGTTTCTACCGCTCCTAACTTTTCAATTGGAAATTGATTGTTCATCTTTTGCACAATACAGATTAAAACAGGTTATCACTTAAGGCATTTAATGCCTCCTTTTTATAGTTTTCGTTAATTAAAATAGATACGTTGTAACTGCTACCACCGTATGATATCATTCGGATAGGAATGTTTTTAAGCGCATCAAGAATTTTATTTGTATATCCAACATTGTTGGCTATCAAGTCGCCTACAATACACACTATTACTTGATTTGTATCTACTGCAACAGTACCCAAATTCTTTAAGTCATCAACAATTTCATCCAAATGACGATTGTCATCAATAGTAACAGAAACTCCTACCTCCGATGTGGTAATCATGTCGATAGGTGTTTTATAGGTTTCAAAAATTTCAAATACCTTACGTAAAAAACCATGCGCAAGTAACATTCTGCCCGACTTAATTTTTATGGCAGTAATGTTGTCTTTGGCAGCAACTGCCGAAATTCTTTCTTTTTCTTGCTTCGAAGAAATTAATGTTCCAGGAGCTTCAGGTTTCATAGTATTTAATAACCTTACCGGTATGTTGCTTAGTTTGGCAGGTAAAACACTAGTAGGATGTAAAATTTTGGCTCCAAAATAAGCCAACTCTGCTGCTTCGTCAAACGAAAGATTGGCAATAGAATGTGTATTTTCAACAAAGCGAGGATCGTTATTGTGCATACCATCAATATCGGTCCATATTTGAATCTCTTGAGCATTAATAGCAGCTCCAATTAAGCTGGCAGTATAGTCGCTACCACCTCGCTGCAGATTATCTACCTCTCCAAAAGCATTGCGGCAAATATATCCTTGAGTAACATATATATCTAAACCAGTATTTTCGTTTAAAATTTTGCTGCAGTTTTCCTTAATGTAATTTGTATCAGGTTCGTTATGTTTATCAATGCGCATAAAGTCCAATGCAGATATCAATGCAGATTTTTTTCCATTTTCTTCTAAATAATATTGAAACATGGCTGTTGATATCAATTCTCCTTGAGCAAGAATAGCCTTTTCTTCAAAAGCAGTAAACATATCTATGGTAAAAGACTTGATGTAATCAAAATGATACTCAATTAGTTCTTTACCCTTTTGTTTATACTTGTTAGAAGCATAAAGTTCTTCAACTTCGTTGTAGTACTTTTGTTCCAACTCGTTGATGAGTTCGTTGGCACCATCATTATTTTTTTTGTATAAATAATTGGTAATTTCTACCAAACAGTTGGTTGTTCCTGACATGGCGGAGAGCACAACTATGTTGGATTGCCCATTGCAAACCAAATTGGCTACTTCTTTCATTCTTTTAGCTGAACCAACTGATGTTCCTCCAAACTTTAATACTTTCATATTTAATGTATAAGAGATATTTAGACTTTGGCATTATCAATGCCATTAACATTAACGCTTAATTTTATAAGCAACAAAATTAGAACATTCTTTTTATAAAAAGATAGAAGAGTATTTTTAAAACAACAAAATCACAAAATGTTAAAAATATAACAGCAATGTATTATTCTTAACCTGATTTGAGTAGTATTAATAAAAAACGCTCGATGTATTTAATCGAGCGTTGTATTTAGAAAATTCGTTAATTATAAATTTACTTGATATAAACCTCTAGAAGTTTTGCTTCTCCATTAGGCTCAATATTTACATTATTGATGCTTGCAGGTATTAAAATGGTTTCCCCTTTTGTAATAGTTTCAGATTCTCCATTATTGCAAGTAATCTTTGCACTTCCGTCTACACACATATATACCACAAACGAATTAAGAACATACACATCGCGTTCAAAAGCATTATCAAGATGAAGAATGTTGGTTGTAAAGTATTGACAACTAGCCAGGTTAATTGCTTCATTTTTGTCTTTACTATATGTTACCTTTTCGTTGGTATCTTTGTAATCAATTGCATCTAAAGCTAAATCGGTATGTAGTTCACGTGTATTACCCGAACTATCTGTACGGTCGTAATCATAAATACGATAGGTTACATCCGAAGTTTGTTGTATCTCAGCTAATAAAACTCCAGCACCAATAGCATGAACATCGCCAGCAGGAATAAAAAATGTATCACCTTCTGTCACAATATGCGACTTTAAAAGAGAAGTTAATTTACCACTATTTAATGCTTCCAGATATTCTTCTTTATTCGATTCCTTAACAAAACCAGAAATTAACTGACTCTTAGGTTCGGCTTCAATCACATACCACATTTCGGTTTTACCATATGCGTTGTGTCGCTCCTTCGATAATTCATCGTCTGGGTGTACTTGAATGGATAAATCCTGATTAGCATCAATAAATTTAAAGAGCAAAGGAAATTCATTACCAAACTTACTGTATACAGGTTCTCCAACTAAATCACCCATATAAACTTCAATAATCTCTTCTAAATTATTTCCAGCTAAAAAACCGTTAGCTACCTCCGATACATCCCCTTTAACTCCAGAAAGTTCCCACGACTCACCTAAGTTATTTTTATCACTTTCTTTATGAAGAATGGATTTTAATTTTTCACCACCCCAAATTTTATCTTTTACAATAGACGAAAATTTAATTGGATACAATTGTTTGCTCATAATAGTTTTTTGTTTTGCTTGCAAATTAAGCAAAAACTGTCAAGGCTGCCATGTTTTTATCCTATCAATTATTAATGATATTCAGTTATAACTTCCTTTAAACCGTGTTATTATCAACAAGAAGAAGACATATGTTAAAAAGACTTTGCAAGAAAACACCAATTAATCACGAGTAATAATTCTTATATATTCGTGTTCGTTGATTCTGTGTTACACTTGCCAGAAAAAACGGATTTTAACTTTTGTAAATGAGTTTTTTCTGGCTTTGCAAGTCTTGTCTTTGTCGCTTACTTATCAAAGGCTTTGGTATTTGAGTTTTCTTGCAAACTCTAAATAAGACTTCTTCTATGATTTTTAATTAGTTAATCTCACCAATATAGCTAACAGTTCTTACAAGTTGCTCTACAAAAGACATTTCATTATCGTACCATGCAACAGTTTTAACTAATTGAGTATTGCCAACAGAAGTAATTTTAGTTTGAGTAGAATCGAAGAGTGATCCGTATTTCATTCCAATAATATCAGAAGAAACAAGAAAATCTGTTGTATAACCAAAAGATTCGTTTGTGTTTTCCTTCATTGCTTGATTTACCTCTTCTACGGTAACTTTTTTATTAAGTATTGTAAATAATTCAACTACCGAGCCGGTTAAAACTGGTACTCTTTGCGAAGAACCATCTAATTTACCTTCCAATTCAGGAATTACTAATCCTATAGCTTTAGCAGCACCTGTTTTATAGGGTACTATATTACCTGCTGCTGACCTTGACCCTCGAAAGTTTAGCTTTCTATCCGGACTATCTAATAAAGGTTGTGAGTTTGTAAAGGCATGAATTGTAGTCATCTGTCCGGTTATTATACCAAATTTATTATTTAATACCTGTGCCATTGGTGCAAGACAGTTTGTTGTACAAGAGGCAGAACTTAAAATCTCGTCATTTTCATTAATAATATCATGGTTAACATTATAAACAATTGTTTTTACATCTTTACCTGCAGGTGCAGAAATAAGAACCTTTTTAGCTCCTGCTTTTAAATGTGCTGAAGCTTTTTCTTTAGTTGCAAAAAATCCTGTCGATTCAATAACAATGTCTATTTCTAAACTTTTCCAAGGGAGGTTTTCTGGATTTGGCTCCTTAAAAACCTGAATGGTGTTGTTTCCAAACAGAATTGAGTTTTCGGTATGATTGACATCAACGTTAGATGTACCCTGTACAGAATCGTACTTGAGCAGATAAGCTAACATAGTAGGATCTGTTAAATCGTTTATTGCAACAACCTGCATGTTTGGGTTTTCCTGAATCTTACGTAAGGTCAGACGTCCTATCCGACCAAATCCATTAATCGCAATTTTAATCATAACTTTAAGTTTAAAACCGAACGATCGGTAAATAATTAAATAAAAAAATTTTAGCTCATATACATTAACCTTATTCTATTCACAGTTTCTTTAAATGGAGTTGTTGTGTTAAGGGTATTACAAATCACTAAACTTCCTTGTAATAAAGTGATAACTTCCATTGCTTTTTTTTCAGACATATCATATGAGTTGCCAAAGTCAACTCCCAATTTAGTAAAAGCACCCAACCATTGTAACATTCCATTGTGTAACTCATCCTTAAATAAATCATCACCAATTTCCATACTTAAAGACCGAAATAAACACTGGTTTAAACCATTGTTATAATGTGCTGATATCTTAATTAAAGCATTATTTAATCTATCTGATGGTTTTTTATCCGAATTCTTTAATTCATCAAGGATGTTAGTCTTTACCCAACTGCTTGTATGTTTTAAAACAGTAAGTACTATTTCTTCCTTTCCTCCAGGAAAACGATGATATAAACTAGCTTTTTTTAGACCTGTTAATTCTGCAATTGTACTTAAACTAGTTCCTGCAAAACCTCTGGATCTAATTAATCCTACAATCTTATTTAATAGTTCAGTATCGTTTACTTTTTGTGGTCTCATGTATCAAAGATATTAACAATTTAGTAATTTACCAATCGTTCGGTAATTAATTTTAATAATGGGTGATTATTAATAAGGATTTTTTATTCAATGGTTCGTTATGTTTTTATAATAAGATGAATGTTAGGGAACTACAATAATAAATACAATTTTGCTTATGTATTGGCTTTAAGCATTTAGTAAATCAGTCTCAAGTCTTTCGTTTCAAATCTAACGATCTATCTTATTGAGTTTTCATTTTAAAGAACGAGATTCTTTCCTGAAGTATATTTGCATATTTATTTAACTCCGTTGCCTTTTCCGACATATTATCTGCAATTTGAGCGTTTGTTTGAGTAGCAGAATTTAAACCTTGAATAGCATTGTTTATTTCAGAAGCCCCTGTACTTTGTTCAATTCCCGATGCAACAATCTCTCCTAGTAATTCTGATGTTTTTGTAATATCTGGAACTATTTCAGCAATTTTAATACCAGTTGACTGAACCGTTTCAACTCCATCCGAGAACATTGTATTTATTTTATCTGCAGCTACTTTACTTCGTTCGGCCAGTTTACGTACTTCGCCTGCAACAACAGAAAAACCCGACCCTGCACTACCGGCCCTCGCTGCTTCTACTGAAGCATTTAGAGCTAAAATGTTTGTTTGACTTGCAATTTCACCTATTGCATTAAGTTCTTCTTTGATATGTAGCATTGAATTTACTGCCTTTTGAGAAGAAGCATTACCATTTTCAATTTCCAAAGCAGATGATTTAGCAATTTGCTCTGTAGATTTTGCATTATTGGTATTTTGATCGATAGTAGCATTCATTTCCTCCATCGAAACCGAAATCTCTTCCACAGCAGCAGCTTGTTCATTGGTTGAGTTAGCTAAATCACTTGATAAGTTTTTGGTAAAGGAACTTTCTGATATTAGTAGTTTTGATGCTTCTTTAACTGCTTCAACAATAGAACTTAATGAATCTATCATACGATTAAGATTCCTGTAAATATCAGTAAATTCATCATTCCCTTTTTCAGGAAGCTTTTCTGATAAATCCCCATCAGCAATCTTACGGTTAGCACTAATAATGTTTCGTATTTTAATATTTGTGCTTCTAATAAAAGCATAACTAATCAGCATAATTACAAGAAGGACACCTGCCATTATCATAGCAATATTTTTAATGGCTCCTTGTATATTAGCCTGAACTTCATTGTTATTTGAATTTAGACTTGATTTAATAATGAATAATCCTTCTATGTCACCATCCTTGTAATTCTCCATATCATAGCCTAAAATATCTTTCCCATTTCCCCAAATGCTGGATGCTGGATTGCCATGACATTCTAAACAACCTTGTTTTTCCGAAAGTCGTATTGGACGCATTACCCACAACTCATTGGTTTCTTTGTGGGTATAGGTAATGTCATTTAATGATTCATCGTTTTCAAATTGATTTATAAATTCTTCTTCTAATGAAGTAGCTTTATTATTTTTATTTCGTGCTTTTTTAGATGCTACTCTAAACACATAGTTATCATTTTCCGAATTATCCTTTCCTACCGACATCGAAGCGAAAATAGGTACTTTTTTAAGTAGTTCATCTCTAGTTTTTTTAGATATGTTGCCATCAGGATTTTCCTCTTTTACTTCCGAAATAACTTTTCCCATATCGTATTGAGTAGCTACATATCTTCTAACTGCCTCCATTCTACCCAAAATAGCTTTGGTTTTTCTCTCCAATGTTTCTAATCCTTGCTTTTTTAGTACAGAGGATGAAACAAAAATTGCTACTCCGGTTGTAACAATAACAGGAACAAAAAACATAAGAATAAGCTTGGTTTTAAACTGAAGGTGCTTCATGATGGAAAATAAATAAAAGGAATAAATGCGTACAAGTACGGTAGTTTTTATGGTAAGTTACAAAAAGAAGTAATTCGTTACTTAAAATTAATGTCATACTTAAAAAGGTACAGGATAACAAATAATCTGAATATTTTAACGATTTATTTATATCGTAATTTACCTTTGCAAATAAAAATGAATATAAAAACAGCTGAGTTTTTAACATCTAGCTCAAAACCAATCCAATGTCCCGAAGGCGATAAACCCGAATACGCTTTTATTGGACGATCGAATGTTGGTAAATCTTCACTTATTAACATGTTATGTGATAGAACATCGTTGGCAAAAACATCTTCAACTCCAGGTAAAACACAACTAATTAATCACTTTGTAATTAACGAAGAATGGTTTTTGGTAGACTTGCCCGGATATGGTTATGCAAAAGTATCTAAAACTCAACGAAAAGAGTTTAAATTGTTAATTGATACATATTTGCGTCACCGTTCGAATTTAATGTGTTTGTTTGTTTTAGTTGATAGCCGACACAAACCACAAAAAGTGGATTTAGAGTTTATGTATCAAATGGGAAAATGGGGAGTGCCATTTGTAATTGTATTTACAAAAACAGACAAGTTAAAACCTACAGAAAAAGAGGAAAATATAGAAGCTTATAAAAAAGCTTTGTTGAAGGAATGGGAAGAATTACCACAAATCTTCGTTACGTCATCTGAAGAAAAAGAAGGTAAGGAAGAAATATTAAATTTTATTGAGCAAGTAAATGAGCAATGGTAAGAATTGAACGTTGCCAAAACAAAAAACTAACATATGCTTAATAATAAGGAAACATTTTAAATTATGGTGTTGCTACTAAAAAACAGGCACGTTTTTTTTATCTTTGCAGCATCTTACAAATAATAAACAGAAAAACAACTAATTACGATGCCACCAAAAGCGCCCATTAAAATTTTTTCGGGATCTTCATCCCGATACCTGACCGAGAAGATTAGTCATTATTCTGGTAGGGACCTTGGGAACATAAAAAAGTTAAATTTTAGCGACGGCGAGTTTGCTGTGGCTTTTCAAGAAACCATTCGGGGTTCACATGTATTTTTAATTCAATCTACATTTCCACCTGCTGATAACTTGTTGGAGTTATTAATGATGATTGATGCAGCTAAGAGAGCTTCGGCTTATAAAGTAGTAGCTGTAATCCCTTATTTTGGATTAGCACGTCAGGATCGCAAAGATCAACCTCGTGTTTCTATTGGTGCAAAATTAGCTGCTGATATGCTTACAGCGGCAGGCATCGATCGGTTAATTACTATGGATCTTCATGCAGATCAAATTCAGGGATTCTTTGATTTACCAGTGGATCATTTGTATGCATCTTCCATATTTTTACCGCATATCAAAAGTATGAACTTAGATAATTTGGTAATTGCATCACCAGATGTTGGAGGTAGTAAACGAGCTAATACATACGCTAAGTTTTTAGGCACTCCAATGGTTATTTGTCATAAATCGAGGGCAAAGGCCAATGTAGTGAGCGAAATGAAAATTATTGGTGATGTAAAAGGTAAAAATGTTATCATAGTGGATGACATGATTGATACAGCAGGAACTTTAACAAAAGCAGGTGATATGATGATAGCAGAAGGAGCTTTAAGCGTTAGAGCATTTGCAACACATCCGGTATTATCAGGTGCAGCATACGATAACATTGCAAATTCATCTTTAGAAGAAGTATTTGTAACTGATTCTATCCCATTAAAACAGGACTCAGAAAAGATAAAAGTGTTATCAATTGCAGAACTTTTAGCAGATACAATTGAAAAAGTTTACTATTATAAATCAATAAGTAACCAGTTTTTAATTTAAATTATCTATCTTTGCAGCCGCTTTAAGCGAAAAGTGTGATGGGGAGTAAGTCTTTCATTACCTATGATTTATTTTGAGTAGCACAAAAAATTATTATCATGCAAAAAATTGAATTAATTGGTTCAAAAAGAGAAGTAATTGGTAAAAAAGCAACCAAAGAGCTTCGTAAAGAGGGTAAAGTACCTGGAGTACTTTATGGCGGAAAAGAAGTAATGCACTTCGTTATTGAAGAAAAGCAACTTAACGCGTTAATTTACACACCTAATGTTTATATCATTGATTTAGATGTGAATGGGCAAAAAGTTGAAGCAATTCTTCAGGATATACAATTTCATCCTGTAAACGATAAAATTTTACACGTTGATTTCTTACAAGTATTTGAAGATAAACCTATAGTTATTGAAATACCTGTTGTACTTGAAGGTTTCGCAGAGGGTGTTAAAGCAGGGGGTAGATTATCTCTAGAGCAACGTAAACTGCGTGTTAAAGCATTGCCAGCAAACTTACCTGATACGTTAAATGTAAAAATTGATCACCTTAAACTAGGTCAATCAGTTCAGGTTGGAGCATTATCATTCGAAAATCTTGAGTTATTGAATGCTAAAAACTCAGTAGTTGCTGCGGTTAAGCTTACAAGAGCTGCTCGTGCTGCTGCTCAGGAAGCTGCAGGAGAAGAATAAGAATTTACGATTTAATATTTATAGCCTCCATGTTTTTACAACGTGGGGGCTTTTTGTATTATTGCTGTTGGTAAAAAAATGTTTCCCAACAGATGCTGTTTAGTAAGTTATTTAAAAAGAGATCGTCCAATAGAAAATCGGATCCAATGAAATTTTTAATTGTAGGATTAGGTAATATAGGTGCAGAATACGCAAATACCCGTCATAATATCGGGTTTAATGTTCTGGATGAATTAGCCAGAAATGAAGGATTATCATTTGATAATTTAAGATATGGAGCAATATCTGAATATAAATTTAAAGGTAAAACCTTAATTTTATTAAAACCCAGCACCTATATGAACTTAAGCGGTAAGTCCATAAGGTATTGGATGCAGCAAGAAAAAATTAACCTTGAAAACGTATTGGTTATTGTAGATGATTTAGCGTTGCCATTTGGATCTATACGAATGCGTCAAAAAGGAAGCGATGCAGGACATAATGGATTAAAGAACATTCAGGAAATACTAGGCCATAATAACTATTCCAGGATTCGTTTTGGTATTGGAGATAATTATTCGAGAGGGAAACAAGTGGATTATGTTTTGGGTAAATGGGAAGATGGTGAATTAGCTGAGTTACCTGAAAGTATAGACTTAGCCATTAATATGATTAAAGGTTTTGTTACAATTGGAGCTGCAAGAACGATGAATCAATATAACAAAAAATAATGGAAGAAAATGTTAGAATTGATAAGTATCTATGGGCCATTAGAATATTTAAAACTCGTTCTCTAGCTGCGGAAGCTATTAAAAAGGGAAGGGTATTAATTGATGGTTTACCTGTTAAAAATTCTAGGGTTGTAAAAGAGGGTATTACAATTGATGTGAAATTTCCGCCCATAACACGGTCGTATAAAGTATTAGCAATTAGCGGGAAAAGAATGGGAGCTAAGTTAGTGCCTGATTTTATGAAGGAAGTAACTACTGATGATCAACTGGAATTGTTTGAACTTACCAGGTTAGCAAATGCAATGGGCAGAAGAAAAGGACTTGGAAGACCAACAAAAAAGGATCGTCGTGAAATGGATAAATTAGAAAAAGACGACTGGGATTTTTAATTTCAATTTAATTAAATGTTACTAACTATCAGTTTAGCTACTGTTTATTGTACAATTTGTTAACTGATAACATATTACAGAAAAGATGATTATAGCAAAAGAAAAAAGACATTCCAATATAATTGAGTATATCTTGTACATGTGGCAGGTAGAGGATTTAATTAGAGCATATGAGTTTAATATTGAGTCAATTAAGTCTCATGTTATTCCTCAGTATAATCTAAGTGGAGATATCTTAAATGAATGTATTGAGTGGTATGATAACTTAATTGAAATGATGGTATTGGAACAAGTTAAGGATAAAGGTCATTTGCAGGTAATTACTAATTTGGTTAATGATTTAAATAGGCTGCATGGCGAATTGCTTAAAAATCCAAAAGAAATTGCATACCGTCATATTTATAATGCAACGCTGCCATTTATTAGCGAGTTTAACGAAAAAACAGGTAATACTCAAAATGAAATAGAGCTTTGCTTTACTGGTATTTACAGTAAGTTTTTACTTAAATTACAAGGTAAAGAAGTTTCAAAAGGAACAGAAGAAGCGATTAAATCATTTAGTAGCTTTTTAGCCTTTTTAGGTGGTAAGTATCACGAGGAACAGCATAAAGAAAAAAATGAAAGCCCCGAATAGTTTTTGTGCTTGGACGTAAGTTTTTCCGCATTCAGTTTCTGCTTTCTCATTTGCAGCTATTAATTGAGCGTGTATTTTATGTATGGTTAAAAATCGTCTCTACTAAAGGGCTACCCTATAACAAGATGATATATGATTTTACATTAGTATGACCTATTTTTCTTAAACCCGAATTGTAAAAAATTATAATAAACAAATAACCTTCCTTCTTTGTTCACAGTAAATTAAGAAAACAATAACCATACCTTAATGTTCCAATTATGAGTTAGTTGCCAATACTCTTTTATTTTTGGTTAAAGCATTTTATCAAGGAACTTAGCTTTAACTATTATGAAAAAAAATATTGTTATTTTATTCCTATATCTTGTTTTCTCTAGTCATATATATTCTCAGGTAACAGAAGAGGATTACAAGTATAATCGAAGTTCACTCCATTTGGTATTAATTGAATCAGAAACTTTTCCAAAAAAGGAAATTGTAATGAAAGCCTGGGATGGTTATCCATTTCCGGATAAATACAATAATCATTCTATTGATGTGATAAATATGGATCTGGCCAACTATGGAAAAATTGACCCAGAAGATAAGGAAATGAAAATTAAAATAAACCAGTTCATTCAAGATACGGATTTAGCCAAAAAACTGATAGCTAAATGGTTTAAATATGATGGTAACGGTAATTTTGATATGAGCCTTATTCAAGAACGTGGATTATACGATGCTTCTTATCTTGAAACAGAAATTGCAAAAGGTCAGGTACGAGGAATTGCCTCTTTGGCAGATGCAGGTGAGGAATTAATAAATAATACGTTTGTAACTTTCTCAAAACTTTTTTTTGTAGATAATGAAATTGCTGCCAAATTAGTTAAAGATGAGGCCGAATTTCATTTAAAACAAAGAAACCTCCATCCTTTGCTTGAAGAACCTTTAATGAAAGAAATACAAAAAAAATACGAAAGAGCAAGTGAAGGTTATTCAGTTTGGACAAATACCTGGCTTTATCAACTTGAATGGAACGACTCTATAGGAGCAGTTTTTTATTCTGAATTATGGAATAATAAAGAAGCTTTTGAAAGTTCAGATATTTTCAGGATGAACTATGTAGGTACAGAATTCTCAAGAAGCTTGGTAACATTTAATTTAAAATCAGCCAGAACAGAGGAAGAAATAATAAACCTTTCAACCGTCAGAAACATTGATAAAGTTTTAGCGAAACTGCAAAAAAAATATGATGTGTTCAAACCAAGAGTACCAGTACTTTCAACAGATCCTATTGTAGCTAAAATTGGTATGAAGGAAAGTATAAAAGCTGGAGACAGGTTCAATGTAATGGAAATAGTGTATGATAAAAAACAAGGAGTGACTAAGTATAAAACTATTGGTGAGGTTAAGGTTGATAAAAAGTATCCTGTTTGGGATAACAGGTTTGCTGCAGACGAAGCCGAAGAAGGCAAAAAAGATAAGCCATCTATAGAGGTAACCACATTTAAAGGAAGTAGTAAGGTGCAGCCAGGTATGTTATTAAAACTCGTTAAATAATTATAAATTATGAAATCAACTATACTTAAAAGCACATATCTAGTTGCTTTAACAGTCCTTGTTTTTACAATAAACATGGTAAGTGCCCAATCAAAAAAGAAAATGAATAAGGATACCGAAAATTGGAAATATGAGGTTGAGATTGTGGCGAGAGGCACGGATGGTTCGCATCAAATTAAAATTTGGACACATGCAAAAAGTCTTGAAAATGCCTTAAGGCAGTCAAAAAAAAATGCAGTGCATGCATTGGTATTTAAAGATATACCTAGTAAAGGAAGAATTAAAGGAACAAAGAAACTGCTTAATGCTTCTATGGATGATAAAAAAACACAATTCTTTGATAAATTTTTTACCGATGAGGGTGAACATCAAAGATTTATCACTTTGGTAAATAATGGGAAATTAGGTCCTGGAGATAGAATTAAAATAGACAGGAAAACCTATAAATTTGGTGTTGTTGTATCTGTAAATACTTCCGGACTCAGAAAATACCTTGAAAAAGAAGGTATTATTAAAGGGTTATCAGATATGTTTTAATTAGGTTAAATTTTATATAAGATATTTATCAGATGAGAACTTTTAAACCATTATTAGTATTAGTTATTGTATTTGTAAATCTTGCTTCGTTATTTTCACAAGCCAAAAAACCCAAAATCATGGTTGTGCCAAGCGACCAATGGTGCGATTCACAAGGTTACATGATGGAATTTGATAATCAGGGAACTAAAACCAGTATTCCCGATTATAAAACAGCACTGCTAAAAAACTACGAATTAACCCAGGTAATTTCAAAGCTAGGTGAATTGATGGTAGACAGAGGTTTCCCTTTGGTGGACCTTGAAGCATCACTAAAAAATATTGAGAATGAAACAGCCAGGAATAATGTATTAACCAATCAGTATGGGGTTGGGGTTGCAGAAAACCCAATTGACATATTAAACAGAACAGCTAAACCTGATATATTATTAAAAATGTCTTGGAAAATAAATGAAACCGGACCAAAAAAATCGGTATCGTTTAATTTGCAAGGAATTGATGCATATTCAAACAAACAGGTGGCAGCATCAAGTGGCACGGGAGAGCCATCTTTTACCGCAGAACTTGCTGTGCTTATGGAAGAGGCAGTATTAACTTACCTTGAAAAGTTTAACGAACAGCTATTAGGTCATTTTACTGATTTAGGTAATCAGGGTAGAGAAGGAGCCATGAGCATATATGTTTGGGGAGATGCTATGGAAAATTTAGAAACGGAGTATGAATTATTAGGAAGAACAGCTGAACTAAAGTCTATCATTAACAGATATTGGATGCCAAGGCATACAAAAAACAAACGTTATTCGCAGGATGAAGCCAGTGCCAATGTTCAAAAGTTTTCGCAAGTTAGAATTCCACTTTATGGCGATGATGGATGGGGAGGTCAAATACCTATGGATTTTAGTATGTTCGGAGAGGATCTTGCAAAGTTTCTTAAAGACACCATTGGTGTTGAGTCAAAAGTTATGCCAGTGGGCTTAGGTCAGGTTAATCTTTATATAGGAGGAAAATAAGATGAGAATTAAAGCAATTGTAGCCATAGTTTTAATGATTGTAATTTGCAATGGCATAGATGCGCAAAACACTCTTGGTAAAAGCGACGATTTGGGAAGAATTGCCCTGAATGCATATGTTTCCCCTCAAGTGGAAGCTATTCCCCTTTCTGTAAAAAATATGCTGTCAAATAAGCTGAGGCAAGTTGCTTCAAAAAATGGAATGGGAGGAAGTGGCATATATAAAAGGTTTATTATCACGCCTAATGTTACCGTTTTATCAAAAGATTTTACTTCTACAGTTCCGCCAATGACATCTCTAAACCTCGAAATTACAATCTTTATAGGAGATGGTATAGAAGGTAATCTTTTTTCAAGCACTTCTATTGAACTAAAAGGGGTTGGCACAAATGAAACCAAAGCATATATAAATGCAATCAAAAACATTAACCCTTCACATCCGCAACTTCAAAATGTGGTGAGAAAAGGAAAAGAGCGGATTATTGAGTATTACAACAGCAACTGCGATTTTATTATCAAGGAAGCAAAAACCCTTGCAGGAGTTAAGAAATATGATGCGGCAATATTGCGATTGGCAGGAATCCCAACGGTTTGTAAAGAATGTTACGATAAGTGCATGGATGAGCTGATTACGATATATTCAAATAAAATGGAATACGATTGTAAAGCTTCGTTAACAAAAGCAGAAGCAGCTATTGCAATGAATGATTGGAAGGCCGCAGCTTTTATGTTAAAGGATTTTACGCCAGAGATTAGCTGTTATGAAGAAGTAAAAGAGATGTTGGTAAAAATTCAAGATCATCAATGCGCAGAGGCAATAGGCAAGGCAAGAGGCGCCTGGGCAAACAGGGATGCTGTACTGGCATCTAAGTATTTGTCGATGGTTCCCTCCGATTCAAAGTGTTATCCTGAGGCAAAGGAACTTTTTGAGTCTATTTCAGCAAAATTAGATGAGAATGAAAAAAGGGATTGGGATTTGGCCTATGAAAAATACAACAGGGATCAGGAACTTAGGGAAAGAGAAATGACCTATAAAGAAACCAAGGGTGTTGAACTTAAGAAGAAGCAAATTCAGGCATCAAAAGAAATTGGCATTGCTTTTGGTAAAAACCAACCAGATATTGAATACAATATTTCCGGTTGGTTAAATTGATATCAAATATACATCTTAAAAAGTAATTGTAATACAGGTAATTGGTTTTCTTATGAACGCAAAATTAATTCTTCAGAGTTTAGTATTGATATTGTTTGTTATGTTGTTTATAACTGGGGTGGAAGCAAAAAACAAGGTTGTTAAAACCAGTGGTAAAAAGCCTGATTGGGTAAAAAACACTGTAGTAACAGGTTATGTTATTGGCATGGGTTCCGGGGTTAACACAGCAGAATCAAAGGAAAAGGCATTTTCCAACGTAAGAAAACAAATAACCGAAGCTATTGCAATAAATGTAATAACTAAATCAGAATCGGCGATACTTGAAAAAAACGTTGGAGATAATAGTCAGGTTGAATCAGAGTATAAGTCTGTTATAAAGGCTCAATCAGGAGATATTGGGCTATTAAATGGCATTTCTACGAGTAAAATAGAAGGAGCTTATTGGGAATTAGTTAAAAATAAAGAAACAGGAAAAAGTTTTTATAATTATTGGATTAAATATCCATTTTCTGAAAGTGAAAGAAAAAGGCTTGTTAATGACTTTTTAATAAAAGATAAAGAAACGACCAATAATTTAAATAAACAGTTAAAGTTATTGGAGAACTTTACCAGCATAGAAGAGATAGAATCAACGGTTAAAGCTTTAGAAACCATGTTGCCCAAGTTTTACGGACTAAGGCAGTCAAAAGCAGCTGTTGGGATAGAAAAAGGTAAAAGCCTTCTAAAATCTGTTAATTTTACGAAAACAGCATCAGGTAAAGATCATATAAACTTCCAATTGTATGTTGGCAATAAACTGGTAACTACATCAAAAGTTCCTAAAGTATCAAGCAAATGTATACAGGTACTTGAGATTAGAAATCAGGATGATGAGGTTATTGTTGAATTTAGTGATGAAAATTGTTTTGAGGATAATAATTATTTGGATGTTGCCTATAAGTTTTATGCAGTAGGAGTAGCAAAGAAAAGGTTTTCGCTTAATATTCATGACTTCGATATCGATTTGAAATTATTTGGACAAATTACACTTTTACCTGATGAGGGAAGAATTAAAATACTGGTTAATTCAACTTATAAAGCGCCAATTACTATTGAATCGTTAGAATTAAATGATGATAACGCAAAATTTAACTTGCTTGTTGATAATATTGATGCTGAAATAAGTGGGGATGGCCAACATACGTTAAATATTAATACGGAACCGTTTCAGGTAATAAATAACCTAAATAATTTGGAACTAAACGGATACCTTAAGTACCAAAACTTTGATGGCTCGGTTAAAAAGATACTCAGAATATATAGAAGAGAAACAAGAGCTATTTATTAGCTATTAGCAACAACTTGTTACGATCAGTTCGTTTATTTCCCTTGGCGGCAAATTCACTTTTCTGAAAAATTAGGGCAAGCTGTGTTTAGCGCAGCCATTAATTTATCGGTATTCGTTTAAATCCAACTCAGCGAGGGTAACCCAGTATTAATTTGAGTTGCTAATTTTCAATTAATAATCAAAGTGGTATTACATGTAACTTCCTGTCACTTCCTTTATGCTTAATCTTATTCACCAAAACGCCGTTATCATTTATCAGCCTCAACTTTGGGTTTTACAATAACAATATCAACTCTTCTGTCAATTAAAATTAAGCCGCTTTTATCCTTTTGCCCATCAGTACTTAACTGCTCACTATCGCCTTTGGCTTTCAATGTAATAAGTTCTTCTGGTATACCATAATGATCGGTCATGTAATTTTTAATTGTTCTGGCTCTTTTTTCACTTAAAAATATTGGATTTTCCTCTGAGGAATCTGCATATCCAACTACATCAAGCTTCCAATCGGGGTGTTTACGAAGAAGTACAGCTATCTGAGCTATGGTTATTTGATTTTCATAATCTTTAAAAGTGGCTCCTCCCGGCATAAAATAAATAGGGAAAATGTTATCTGCAGAGTAAATTTTAGTATTGCTTTCTTCAGTAATTACCGAATCAACCTGAAGTCTTAATATACCAGTTTGTTGTTGTACCATTCGTTCAAATGTATTGACTTCATCTTCAAGAGGATCTTTTCTCTTTTTTCCAAAAATATTAAATCCATATGCCCTATAAGTCCATTTGCTGTGTCGCTTATCTTTTTTTCCTATTTTATAACTAAGATTAAAGGTAGTATGCCAGTATGTGTCGTTAGTAGCTCCGGTTAATATTCCATCTAAATTATCTTCCAAGCCATAATGAATAGTGCTTTCTGCCCCTAAATCAAAACTTCTATTGATACGGTATAAAACTCCAATCCCCATTGGTAATACAAGTTCATTTTTTCTACTTTTTTTCTTATTAGGATTATTTTTATCGTAACCGATTACAAAATATCCATCGTAACTGCTTCCTTCAACGTCATCAGCATGTAAAATCTGATTATCAGTATTTTTATAGATCTTATGCCTGAAAGATTGCAAACCAAATCCAACGTTGAAATAGAAATTCCATTTATCGTTGATTGGACCTGGGTTGGTAAGCATTTGATTAATATAAAATCTTGCATTTCCAGTAAATTGATTAAAATCACCTTTGAAATAGTGTTGGGTGCTTTTACCATAGGTGTCGACTTTAATAAATCTAAAATCAAATGCCAATGCCGGAACTAATTGGTAGCTTATTGCTAATGAAGGGCTAAATTCCCATTTATGGTCAGGGAACAGCATGTATTCAGTAAAATCGGTAAATAAAATAGTTGGCCCATAGCCAAGCATTATATCCCATTTGTTAAAAGGCTTTTCACCCGAAAAACGTTTATGCTCTTCTATTAATCTTCTGTCGGTGGTGAATTGTGCCATTAGAGTGCTTCCTAACAAAAGAATAATAAATGTAAAAAGTATACCTTTTCTTCTCATCATTACGGTTAGTTTATTCCTTTTCGTTAACAATCATTAAAAGGTCTACTCTTCGGTTAGCCATATGTAATCCTTTAATATTCATATTTTGTGTGTCTGATAATAGCTCAGACTCTCCTTTAGGATCTGTTCTAAACCTGGAAGGATCTAAGCCAAAATCGTTAACCATGGCATCAAGTACAGCATTACATCTTCGTTCACTTAATTTTAAATTATATTCAAAACTACCCCTATCGTCACAATATCCCGAAATAACCATTTTTATGGACATATCTTTCTTCAAAGCACGTGCTACCCTAGCTAACTGTCGATGTTCGCTCTTTTTTACTGTATGGCTATCAAAATCGAAGAATACCGATGCAGAAACACCCTCTTCATATACCACTTTTTCAAATTTTTGGTATGACTTAGTAGTAATAATTGAATCTAGCCCAGCAAGTCTGTCTAATTCACTTTTAAGTGAATCTAAACGTATGGCAAGTGGATCTGTAGCACGTTGCGATTCATAAGCAAGGTTAAAATCTTTGTAAGTCCAACGTGCATGTCTTTTGTTTTTCTTGCCAATTTTATATGTAATGTTAAACGAATTATACATATAGGTATCATTATCAGCTCCTGTAAGGTTAACATCAAAATTATCGGCAGTAAGGTTTCTCATGGTCATTTCCACGCCTAAATCAAAACTTTTACTTAAGCGAAACCTTGCTCCAATTCCAATAGGAACCACTAACTCTGTTTGACGACTTGTTTTATCTTCAGGATTTTGCTTATCATATCCCATTACTAAATAATCGTTATCATTCCATCCGGGAGGATTCGGGTATCCACCCAAGTTATTATGCACATCATTAACACGCATAAAACTATCATCGTCTAATCTTCGTAATCTACTTCTAAAGGAATTAACTCCCAGACCAATTTTCCCATATAAATCCCATTTATCAGCAAGTGGACCAAAAGCAACTAGTTGATTGATACTAAATCTAAGGTTTACACTGTAGTCGAAAAAATCGCCTTTAAAATATCTATTGTTCTTTTCTCCATACATATTACCCATTAAAAAATCAGCTTCTAGTCCCCAGGCTCTTCCAAGTTGTTTTGAGAGAATAAATGATGGGGCAAATTTTATATCGGACTTGGGTAAAACGGTATAGTTGATCACATCGGTATAAAAAAACAATGGGCCATACCCAATGGTAATCGACCATGTATTGTAGCTATTATGCCTTCGATAAATTTGTTCGTCGGTAAGGTTGCTAAAATCAATTTGACAGAACAAGTTTGCTATCCCTAAAAGTGATATAAAGAATACAACAAGAGTTACTTTAAAAATTCGCATATATATTTAATTGTAGCCTGTGTATTAATGTAGCTAGTAATTAATAAAGTAGTCTACATTAAGTTTAAACAAGTAGATTTTTGATATTTCTATAATAGAAACTCAAATTTTAAGTGCAATTTAAACAAGCTTATTTATGAAGTCAATAGCGGAATAAAAAATCGTAGTAAAAACAACAAAATGCAAAGGGTGCCCTAAAATCCCAATAACAAGGCACCCTTAAAGACACGTCTGTCTTTCCAAAACAACATCTTTATAATATTTTTTAAGCAATTATTTTAGTCATTCAATAATAAAAACTATATAAATATATAATTTTTATATCAACTAGTAGCAACTGGTATGCCATTTTTTACATATTTTAAGAATTTATTAAAATAATTTATCAACTAACTGAATAGTAGGGTAGTATGATGTTTGAATTTTATTCTATTATACGTTTTGTGCAATAGGTCAGGTTTAATTATGAACATCAATGCATATTTGACCGTTCCAAATTGAACAAGTGTTCCAAATTGAACGCTAGAGCAATCTAGTTTAGTTTTTTAATACGACTTCGTAAAGCGCTGCGTGATATTCCAAGGTAATCAGCCACTTTTGTTTTATTATTATCGAATTTTTCTAGTGCTTTCGAAACTATTTCAATTTCAAGATCTTCAATGGATAAACTATCATCAGGTAAGATAACTTTACCATTTTCAATTGGAGTTCCAATTAGAGGCATTTTAATATCTGGCTTGTTGTTTTTTAGATAAGAAACATGTTCTTTTTTTAAAACATCATCGTTATACAATAAAACAGCTCTTTCAATTACATTTTGCAGTTCTCTTACATTGCCAGGCCATTGATATTCTAATAATATTTTTCGTGCTTCTTCGTCAATAAATCTAAATTCTTTTTTCCGCTTACCGGCAAACTTTTCCAGAAACATTTGTGCTAACGGTATAACTTCATCTTTTCTACCGTTAAGAGGAGGGATTACAATTTGACCCAAGTTTAAGCGGTAGTATAAATCGCTCCTAAACTTGTTATCATTTACCATTTGCTGTAAATTTCTGTTAGAGGCAAAAATAAATCGTATGTCTAATTTAATGAGTTTATCACCTCCAATTCTATAAATTTCCCTTTCTTGAAGTGCACGAAGTAATTTAGGTTGGAATTCAAGAGGCAGTTCGCCTATCTCATCTAGAAAAATGGTGCCTCCTTGTGCTAATTCAAGTTTGCCAATTCCACCATTTTTTCGAGCTCCTGTATATGCACCTTCAACATATCCAAACAATTCGCTTTCGAAAAGGTGAGGAGGAATGGCAGCACAATTTACCGGAACAAAAGGTTTGTCAATTGTTTCTTTGATTCCATTATGTATTAATCGGGCAACAATCTCTTTTCCAGTGCCTGTTTCTCCTTGGATAATAACAGGAACATCACGCTCTTTGTGAAAATTTTCGCAGAGAGAAACTATATTTCTCATTACGCTTGAGAATATACCAATTTCTAAAGAAGGAGAGTATTGCTGTAAAATGGTATGCATAGATGCTATTTTAGCTTCGCTGGATTTAATTATTTTGGTGCTATTAATTAGGTTGTCTTTTAATTTATAGTTTTCCGACTTTAAATTTTGAAACCTAGTTACTTTTTCAAGCGCTATTGCTAATTGTTCGATACTTACAGGTTTTAATATGTAATCTGATGCCCCTGACCTTAATGCATCAATTGATGTTTGAAGATTACCATAACCGGTTAAAATAATTACATCGGTATTGGGAGATATTTCTTTAATTAATTGTAGTAATCTAATGCCACTCATACCAGGCATTTTCATGTCGGTAATTACTATTGGAAAAGGATTTTGTTTAAACAGTCCAATGGCTTGTTCACCACTTTCAGCTAAAGTAACATTATACTTTAAATGTTCCTTTAGATACTGCTCTATGGAAAACCGACTTAAACTATCATCGTCCACTAGTAAAATCCTCACTTTTACTGCCTCCTAAAGTTTATTTTTGTATTTATATATTGAAAAATGTAGTCCTTTTTTATTTTGTTGTAATAACCTTTTAAATGTAAAGGCTTTTAATGTATAATCTTAACAGAAATTTCTTTCGTCTGTATAGGATTAAATACTAAGTTAATGATAATTTACCCAACGCAAATTAATTAACAATAAATTATGCCTAAGGTAAATGACTTTTGAATTTTTTCTCAAAATGTTCTAAAAGAACTTAAATTGATATTCATAAAAGGAAAATGTTGTTTGTAATTAGGATTTGAAAGTTACTTTACTATATTGGAATCGGTTATTTAAAGTTAATTATTATTCTTAAGGATAAATATTAGAGTATAATGAAGATCACTGACCCTAAGAGTTTTTATAGTTATTTTAAAGATTGCTATAAACTAGATTATAAGGAATTTGTAGTTGATAACCTTTTATCGACAAAATATAAATACAAATGGTTTGTTAAGAACAAAGAAGAATTACTAAATGATAAACTCCCTTTGATTCCTTATAATAATCCTAAATTAAATGATTTAGAAAAGGATATTGAGTTATTTAAATTAGAGAAGAAACTATTTTATGCATGCTTTTTTATTCTGGGAGTCTCAGAAAATGCTTTGGTTAAGGATAAGCGAATATGTGCCCCTTTATTACTATTTCCTGCTAATATTATTAATAAAGATGATTTATCATATCTTGAGATAGAGCGAGAATCATTTATAGTAAATAGAGCTATTTTATCCAAACTTGAATTAATTGATAAAAACAAAGGTTACGAACTATTTATCACTGAATTAAAGGAACACGTTCAAAATGATAGAAGTGATTATGTTTGGCTAAAGATGACTTTAACTAAATATTTTTCAAATCTTGATTCGGAGGAAATGTTACTCAACCCAAAAGTATGGTCTGTTTCAAAAATCCGGTCCTATTATAATACAAGTTATAATTCTGATGAGTTTAAAATAGTACCTGCAGCTTGTACTGTTTTAGTTGATAAATCGCAATCCTCATTAAAAGTATTAAACGACTTAGAGCAAATTGTTGATACTGGATGCTTTAATTCAAATTTGATGAATTTACTTGAAGGCGAGGAAAAAATAAAGGAGGAAAACTTTAGTTACTTCAAATCAAGATTAAATAATGAGCAATATACAGCGCTACAAAACTCTTGTATTTACGAAAACTCAGTACTTGTTGGACCTCCAGGCACAGGCAAATCTTATACAATAACTTCAATTGTTGCAGATGCTGTTGTTAAGGGTAAATCGGTATTAATTGTATCAAAAACAAAGCAAGCTGTTGAAGTAATTAGAGGTATGTTAGAAGTAGATTTTAAATTAAAGGATTTTCTGATTCATACCACAGGCAATAAGTATAAGATGAGCCTAATGAATAAAATACAGAAGTACTTAAGTGGCATATCAGCGCAAACAACCAGTAATTACAATGAATATATTATTGAAAGTTTATACAGATCCTCGGTTCAAAGGGAATTGGAATTTAAAGAGTATGTAGATAAAGAATTAAAACTATCAGCCTTGGAATTTACTGATAATCCAAGGTTATTTGACGGGATACGAAAGATATTTCTAAAGATGAGTATGGATAATGATGATAGACTTTTAGAAATATTTAAAAGCATTGAAGTATTAAGCGGAAAACTGGATAAAGAACTAAAGATATTTTGCAAACGAAAAATAGAAAAGAATATTAGAATAAACTCCAGTACTTTCAGAAACGATATTTCTCTTTATTATGATGCTTTGGATGCTTCTAATTTTACCGAGAGAAAGAAAATTGCAGATAATATAGATCATGAATGTATTTTAAAAGTTTTCCCAATTTGGTTAGCTAATCTTTCCGATTTAAATTCAGTTCTTCCTTTAAAAAAAGATCTTTTCGACTTAGTTATTATAGATGAAGCAACACAGTGTGATATTGCTTCGGCTTTACCAGCAATTTACAGAGCAAAAAAAGTAGTCATTTCGGGCGATCCTAATCAATTAAGACACTACTCGTTTGTTTCTAATGCACAGCAAAATAACTTGTTGAAAAAGTATAATTTACCTACAGATAAAGTTTTTGATTATAGAAACAGAAGTATTCTTGATTTTTATATTTCCAAAGTAAAACTTCAAGAGCAAATTACATTTTTACGGGAGCATTTTAGGTCTACACCATCTTTAATTGAATTTAGTAACCAGCATTTTTACAGTGGTCAACTGGAAGTATTAAAATCTACTCCAAATCATACATCCTCTTCCCAAATTGAGCTAATTGAATTAGATGGAGAAAGAAATATTAAAGGAATAAACGAGAAAGAAGCGAACGAAGTAATAAAAAAGATAAATGAGCTCGTTAAAAAATACGATCAAGATAAAGAAGTGCCAAGTGTTGGAGTAATTTCATTATTTAGCGCTCAAGTGAATTACCTAAATAAGTTAATTCGAGAAAAGTTTACTTTAAAAACCATTAAAAAATTTGATATACTCTGTGGAACTCCTTATAGTTTTCAAGGCTCTGAGAGAGAAATAGTATTATTATCATTTGCATTATGCGATAATACCCATCATTCGGCTTTTATACATGCTAACAAACCAGAAGTATTAAATGTAGCTATTACAAGAGCACGATCATATCAATATATCTTTAAATCGGTATCTGATTTTAAACTTGACAAGGAAAGCCTGATTGGCAAGTACTTTTCTTTTATTAAGGATTATACCCATTTTAATAAAGAAGAAGTTGAGAAAGATGATTTTCAGGTTGAGGTTGTTAAGAAATTAGAAAAAAAAGGATATAAGAATATAAAATGCGGTTATCCGGTAGGTGGATGTTTGCTCGATATTTTTATTGAGCATCGAAGTAAGCACTTTTTTATTGATTTAATTGGTTATCCAGGAATGTTTAAAGAGGCATTTACTTTAGAAAGATATAAAACATTAGGACGGATGGGCATTAAATCTATCCCTCTGACTTACACCAACTGGAAAAGCAATAAAACAAAAGCTTTAACTAAAGTGATTAGGCAGATGAGTTAAACTTGTAACATACACTAGATATTCTATTTATAATCAATAATTACGTTTATCAGCTCCCCACATTAATTTATTTCGGAGAGTAGAATTAAAGTTAATATCAGGTAAATCAATTACGTTAACATGAAAGTCGGCTTTTTGAACATTTAGCTCTAATCCCTCTTCAAAAATTCTGCTACGGGAATCAAGAGTAGCTAAATATTTATCGGCACGCCCTTCAACTTTTAGTGTGATATTCATGTTGTTAGGTACTACAATAGGTCTTACTGTGAGGTTATGGGGAGCAATGGGTGTAATAACTAAACTTTGTGATTTGGGATGTATAATTGGACCACCTACACTTAACGAATAGGCAGTAGAACCAACTGCTGTTGAGACTATTAATCCATCGGCCCAATAAGAATTTAAAAATTCACCATTAAGGTAGGCGTGTATCGTAATCATCGAAGCACTATCTCTGCGGTGAACTGCTAATTCGTTTAGCGCAAAATTCATTTCTCCAAACAAATTATTCTCAGTTTTTAATTGAAGCAGGTCAATTGAAGTAGTATTGTAATTGCCGTTAAAAATATGATCCAGTGAACTATCGATTTCTTCTTGGGCAATAGCAGCTAAAAAACCTAACCTTCCGCTGTTTATACCAACAATAGGAATTTCAGAATTATGTACATAAGTAACAGCTTCTAAAATAGTACCATCTCCGCCAATACTTAAAAATAAATCTATATCATTTAGTTCATTTTTAGTCTCAAAAAAACCACTGACCTCTGGTTTAACATCAATATTACCTATTAAAAACTCGTAAAAAGGTTTATAAATGATTATTTCGCAGTTGTGTTGGTGTAACTTTCTAAACAGGTTACTACAACTTCCTCTAAATAATTCTGAAAATCGTTTCCCAAATATGGCTATTCTCATAATTGATGAATTGGTGCTTGGCAAATGTAATTACACTTAGTAATGAAAACAAAAGAATTTAAATAATGCGTATTTTTAAACACTCATTTATTTTCAAATTTTATAGATTAAAACAATGCAGTCAATAACTTTCCAATCAATAGGTACAATTTATACACCCCATCAATCACTTACTAATATGCCTATTCAGCCTTCAGGAGCTAAAGACACTCAAGGTTATATTATACTTAATGAAGAATATAAGCAAGGGTTGAAAGATATGGATGGATTTTCTCACATTATATTAATTTATCATTTACACAAAGTAAAAGAGCATCAGTTAGAGGTAGTACCATTTATGGATGATAAATCGCACGGGATTTTTGCTACACGTTCTCCTAAACGCCCTAATCCCATTGGGTTTTCAATAGTTAAACTCAAAAAAGTTGAAGCGAATAAAATTTACATAGAAGAAGTAGATATTTTAAATGAAACTCCACTCCTAGATATTAAACCATTTTTCCGACAATCAGATAACCGGATTGATGCAGAATCGGGATGGTTAGATGAAAAGGAAAGTGATTCAATTATAAAAACAAGGTCGGATAAAAGATTTATATAAACTTTTATAATAATTTACATATGATACACTTTTCCAAGATGTTGATTTTGAAAGTGAAATGACTTATAACTATAATACAATTATAATTTGCAATACTTAGTTAAAGCCTTGTATAACATTGATAATGTTTATTTTGGTGACAAAACTAATTGATGTTAGTTTATTGATTTTAAGAGTCATGTAAATTGGTCTCATGTCTTTTGTCTAAAATCTAAAAATCTTTTAAAATACTTTTTTTAGTAACTGCTGTAACTTTACCATACCTTAGACGTCACACCTATGAACTCACTGCTTAATCTGAATGACAGTAAAAGAATATAATAATAGTGTAGAGCAGTATTCAGACAATATTTATCGCTTTGTTTTAAAAAATATTAAAGACACAGAAAAAGCTAAAGATATTGTACAGGATACATTTGAAAAGGTATGGAAAAATCATGCTGATATTTCCTATGCTAAAGTCAGGAGTTATTTGTTTTCGACTGCTTACCATACACTAATTGATTCAATAAGGCGAGAAAAGTATAAAGCAGAGTGGGACAAAGCAGACGATAACAAATTTTATACTAACGAAAGTTATTCCGATTTGAACGAAGTTCTGCACAAAGCTTTAGACCAACTCCCGCCCGATCAAAAGAATGTAATTCTTTTGCGTGATTATGAAGGATATTCCTATAAGGAGATTGCTGATATAACTGAGTTAAGCGAGGCTCAGGTAAAAGTTTACATTTTTAGAGGTAGACAATTTTTAAAAAATTATATAGGTAAAATTGAAGTATTAGTTTGAGTTATGATTTCAAAAGATAATTACGAAATATGGATGATGGACTATCTGGATGGAAACCTTTCTGATTCAGACCAGGAGCTTTTACTTCAATTTTTGGAGGAGAATCCACATCTAAAAGAAGAATTAAATGGATTGGATAATACTATTTTGAGTCCAATAAATGAAACATTCAATGATAAAACAGGGCTTTTAAAATCTCAAGCAGACGAATGTCAAATAGAATACCCAGAATACATTGCTATAAAAGAAGTTGAAGAAGGATTGGATGAGGATGAGTTAAAGTGGAAAAAAGATTACCTGAATGAAAACTCTGAGCATAGCAAGCTATTTTTACTGTATACAAAAACTCTTTTAAAAGCGGATCAAACTATTCGATATCAATTTAAAGGAAGTTTAAAGCGTGTTAAGTTAATACCAGCATTAAAAGTTTCATCCATTAAAAGAATTAGTGCAGCTGCAGCAATTGCTTTATTATTATCGGTTGGAACACTTCCATTTTTGAAAAAATCAGCCGACAATATTCAAACAGTTGCGGTTAATGATACACCTTCATTAATAACAATGCCAAAAATAAAGAAAGGTAAGGTTGATAATAGCAAAAACAATGTTGAAGAGAAAAGCATTGCAGCCAAGGAAGTTCAAGCGGAGAAGGTTAAGACTTCAAGTAAAATCATTCAGAAAGAAAAAAGTAATAATTCATCGAATATAGATCGCAGAGAGGAAATTAATTTAACTCCGTTACAAAACAGGGGTATAGAACCCATAAAGCCACATCGACTAAATGCTTATGAGGTTGGACTTAATAATATGATGCCCATAATAATAGCTAACAATTTGGAAAAGAAGGAGAAAGAATATTTAGCGATGAAGTCGCATGTGAATGAAGAAAGTCAGCGTTTAAGCAGAAGTGCAAGGGCTATAGTAAGTGGGGTTAAAGTGATTAATTTTTTAGCTGGTAACGAAACTACCATGAAAAAAGTTGTAAATGAAGATGGTCAGTTAGTAGCATATCAGGTTGAATCTGACAATATTTCGATAAGACAAAGAATTAAATAGAATCGTGTAACAAATTAAGTATTGGGGCGTCCTACCCATGAAGTGTCCGGAAACTTCAAGAGTTAGGATATCAAATTTTACACTTAAAAAAGAAAACCATGTCAAAAATATATATAGTTATAATTTTATGTGCTATAATCATTCCTAATGGAATATTTGCACAACAAAACGAAAAAGAAAAGAAAGAGCAGAAAGCAACTAACGTTGTTGTAATTGATGATGAAAACGATAGGGCTATTGTAGGCTTTCCAAGGGCTAAAATTGAAATTAATGAACACAACGATACCGTTGCAAAAGTAACTATTGGACGTAGAAGATGGGAGTTTGTTGAAACTTTTGGTGATACGAAGGTGAGAATGGTAAAAGTTCCAAGAGATAATTTTAAAGGTCATTGGGCTGGAGTTCAATTAGGTTTTTGTAATTATGTAGAAAGTGATCAAGCTGATTTTATGGAGCTTAACTCGGGTAAGTCTATGACTGTTGGAATAAACTTTTTACAATATAATGTTGGATTACAAAAAAATAAAAAGAATTTTGGCTTGGTTACTGGAATGGGGTGGTCAGTATATAACTATCGTTTAGACAATAATTTTCTTATAACATCAAACGAAGAGGGTGTTACCATTGGAGAACCAATCTCAACTGATAAAAGAAATGTTAAAAAGAGTAAGATAGTAGCATCTTATATCAATGTACCTCTTTTATTAGAAATTCAATCGGTAGATGAAGCTGAACAACATGCCTTTATATCAGCAGGTGTGTATGGTGGTTTTAGGCTTGGGTCTCATACTAAAACAGTATATTTTGGTAATGATAAAAATAAATCACGCGAAGATATAAACGTAAATCCTTTTCAGTATGGCGTGATGTTTCAAATGGGTTTTAACATTATCAAATTGTATGGGACATATAATTTGTCAACTTTGTACGAAGAAGATAAAGGACCAGAGGTTACACCTTTTACAGTTGGTGTTACATTAGTCAATTTTTAATATAATTATTGTCAATCTGTATTTATATGAGATACGTTTTAATCATATTGTTAGCTACTCTTTTTACTGGACTTGCATGTGCGCAAGATAAATTATTTTTAAATACTTACGATAAGTATTGGGAAATAGACGATGGTTACTATAGGGTAATGCAAAATGGTAAAATAGGATTAGTAAATGAAAATGGTGACATTATAATTCCATGCGAAAACGACCAGGTTTGGAACTTGCAAGACGATGGTAAAATAAAGGTGTTAAAAAACGGAAAGCTTGGAATATATAATGTTAACGGTGATTTAATAATTCCACCAAATTACGATATGATATGGGGATTTGAAGATGGTAAGGCAAGAGTATTACGAAATGGTAAGGTGGGTTATGTAAACCTTCATGGCAACGAATTTATTCCATGTAAGTACGATCAAATATGGGAATTTGAAGATGGCAAAGCAAAAGTATTAAAAAACGGAAGAACAGGTTTTGTTAATTTATCTGGTTATGAGTTTATTCCTGCTCAATATCAAAAAATATGGGAATTTAAAGATGGCAAAGCCAAAGTTCTTAAGGATGGCAAAATGGGTTACATTAATATTCAAGGGTTAGAAATTATTTCATGTGAATATCAGCATATTGGAGATTTTGAAGATGGTGTTGCCAAAGCTGTAAAGAATGGCCAAATTTTATATATCGATATGAATGGTGATCCAACATCAAGACTAATAGATGAGGAAGAAATTGATTTAGAATTAGAAGATGAGGATGAAGACTTTAACATAGATGAAGACTTTGATCAAAATAAGGAAGTAATTAAATCAAAAATTAAAGTTGTAGATGGTGATACTACTAAAATTAAATTATTTGGATCGGAAATTATTGTGATAGGTAAAGATGGAGCTACAGAGTTTTCTTTTGAAAAAGAAACAGATAAAGAATGGGAGGAATATAAAGAGAATAAGCATCGTAAATTTAATGGTCATTATTGGGGAGTTGATTTTGGATTAAACAATTACATAACTTCAGGTGGAGATTTTACTTTACCTGAGGGATATAATTATTTATCATTAAATACTGGAAAATCACTGGAATTATCAGTTAATGCCATTCAGCAAAATATTTCGTTAAGTTCCAGGGGGAGTATAGGATTTGTTACAGGTTTAGGTTTAACATATAACAACTATCGCTTCGACAATCCGAATATTCCCATATTAGATGAAAATGGTAATTTAAGTTCAGTTGAAATAACTGATCCGTTAGAAAAAAACAAATTAACTACTTTATACCTTACTGCACCTATACTGTTTGAAATTCAGTTTAGTAGGCGAAGACGAAACTCTTTTTATATTTCAACGGGTGTAATAGGTGGATATAGGCTCAAATCACATACAAAAGTGGTAACCAAAAAAGATGGCGATAGAAACAAAGATAAAAACCGTGATAGTTTTGCTTTAAATGATTTTAGATACGGTGCTCAAATTAGATTTGGTTTTAAAGCTCTTAACTTTTATAGCACTTATTACTTTACTCCTCTTTTCGAAAATAATAAAGGTCCTGAGTTATACCCGATTTCTTTTGGTTTTGCATTATATCCAGGAACATGGTAGTTTTAGTGAATAGTGATACAATATTTGAATGGCGCTAAAATTGCGAACACAGTTAATAATTTAGATTCCAAAATATAATGACAATATCAAAAGAACAGATTAAGGTAGCTTTAGAAAGTTCGGGCTATCTTCTTGAAGATCGAGTTAATAAAATTCTTAAAAAGCAAGAGTGGCAAACAGTTCCCAATTCAAGATTTAAGGATATTAAAACTCAGGTTGAAAGGGAAATGGATATTGTTGCTTTTAAAAATATTAATGACATTGATGAAAATAATGACCAATTAAATTCAACATTGTTAATTGAATGCATGAATAACAAAGAACCAATAGCATATTTCGAAAATTTACAGAAAAATCCAAATCGATTTGCTTCATTAAATTTCAACGTATTTAATAAAAGTTTTGGAGACATTTTATACTGGGCACAACAGGAATTAAATGATAAGAATAAGATTATTTACTCGTCTCAATACTGCGGATTTCAAAAAGTTCAAAAACTAATAAAAGAACATAATGATGGATGGATTGCAACACATCCTGACAATAAACATGACAGCACAAGTTCATTGTTTCAATATATAAAGTATCATATAGACCAATTTAAAGATTTTAAAAGCTTGCCAGGTCATATTACTGGATTCTATTATCGACCTATTATAATATTCCAAGGTGAGTTATTATCAATTCAACAAAATGAGGAACTCACAATAAAAGAAGTAAATCGGATAAAATTTCAGATTCCAAAAACAGACAATAATGGAAGATACTTTCTTATAGACGTAATTAAAGAAGATTATTTTCCTGAGTATTTAGAGTTAATAAAAACTGAGGATATGAAAATTATAGAAATGATAAAAAAACATAGGGGTAAATTAATCAATTAAAAACAATACATACTGATCATTGATAACTGAATTCTGTCTATTGTGGATTATCAGCTTTAAATGAAAAAACAGTGATTAATGTTAGGCCAAATAAACCAGCCAATGCAATTACAGAATACGATCCAAATAATTTGAGCGAATAACTAAATAAGAGTGGACCCAAAGCACTAGAAAAAACCATCATTTGCATAGATACTCCAGAGATGGCTCCTAAATGTTGCCGACCATAAAATCTTGGCCATGTAACAGAAACCAATACGGTAAATAATCCTCCTGTTAAGCCAGCTCCAAAAATTAATAAATAATAACCTATTGGAGAAGATAAGAATGCTAACCCAAACGAAACAATAAAACTTCCTGCAATCATTGTAAAAAGAAAGTTCTTAAGTTTAACAAAGTCACTAATGGCATTAAAAATAAACGATGTTGTAACCGCTATCACGGACATGGGGATGAAGATGGAAATAGCTTTTTCTTTTGAAAGTCCTACTTCTTCAAAAACCGATACAATATGAAAAGAAAGTCCCGTTAAAAAATAACCATAGAACGCAAGAATTAAGCTATACATCCAAAAAGCTCGGGTATTAAGAGCTTCTCTTTTAGTAAATTGTCGTTTTTCTTTATCGCTCTTTTCGTTACTATTTTTTTTAACAAGATTACCATCGGGTTTTAGTCCCATTTTTTCAGGATTATCTCTAAACGATAAATAAAAGAAAACTCCCGTAATAAATAATCCTGTAGCTAACATTTGCCATGCTCCTTTCCATCCATTGGTTTCAATGAGATGGTCAAACATTAATGGAGAGATTGAAAAAGCTAACGAAGAAACAATAGAACTAAAAGCGTTAGCAGCCCCTCTGAATTTATCAAACCATAGCATTATCATATTTCTCGAAGCCAGAGTTAAAACTCCCTGTCCGGTAAATCTAATTAAGAAAAAACATAGCATTATAACTATAAAAGGCACTAAATATGAGTTTGATCCAATTGTGTTAGATATGCTATTTGAAATTAATTGTGATTGAGAACAAAATACTAAAGCCACACCTAATCCTAAAGCAGCTAAACTAGCCACTTTTCTTGCTCCGTATTTATCAAACCATTTACCAGCAATGCCTAATAAAAATGAACTACCAATGGTTCCAAACATATAAGCCAAACTAAATTTATCTCTTGTAAGGCCAAGTGCGTTCATAACTGGATCTGTAAAAGTACTTACCCCTAGAGTTTGGCCAGGAACACTTGACCAGATACCAAGTGTGCCAACAATAACAATAACAAAACCGTAAAAGAAAATTGGTTTTTTAGTAGAGTTTGCTTTTTGCATAACAAATAAATGGAATATTGAAAATGTAAAAATACAGAAACTGCTAACACCAAAAGGTTAAACATTTTTAAATGATACACGCAACCTTTTATAATTTATGAGTCATATAAATAACATAACACTTAAAGTATTTACTATGAAATATATAACAATAATTATTTTAGCTTGTATACTTACCGCTTGTCCATTCCTAAATAGCGATAATGATGTTCCTCCAAATTTTGTCTGTGGTAAAGATGTTGTTATTAGTGCCAAAAAATATAAAAACGGTCCTTCGGATCAATTAAATATTATAAGTGCAGAAATAAAAGGTGACAGTTTGTATATCGAATTTGGCTCATCAGGTTGTGATGGATCTAGTTGGGAACTATGTTTATATGATGCCGATGTAATTTTGGAATCATATCCTGAGCAGCGAAACATAAGGTTGTCTTTAAAAAATGAGGAAGAATGTGATGCTTACTTTACTAAAAAGGTAGCTTTTAATATTAAACCACTTCAAACACAAAGTGATAAAATCTATTTAAACCTGCAAGGTTGGAATGAGCAATTGTTATACAGCAATAATTCTTCTTGTGGTAAAAAAGTAGTAATTAGTTCCGAGAAGTATAAAAATGGTGCTTCTGATCATTTAAGTATTATTGATGCAGTAATAAAAGGTGACAGTTTACATATTGAATTCGGATCTTCAGGTTGTGATGGTTCCACTTGGGAGGTATGTTTATTTGATGCTGATGAAATTTTAGAATCAAACCCAGAGCAACGAAACATAAGGTTATCATTAAAAAATGAGGAAATGTGCGATGCATACTTTAAGAAAAAAGTAGCTTTTGATATTTCTCCGCTTCAAACACAAAGTGACAAAATTGCTTTGAATTTAAAAGATTGGAATAAACAGTTGTTATATAAATATTGATTATGAGTTGATTAGAGTGGGTTTATTTTTCAACATTAAAAATCACTTTTTATGTGAAAAAGTATGTAAATGATTTAGGTAGCTGTATTTTTTGTTTGGAATAAAGGAATAAGTGATTTAGCTACCTTAATTATGTGTAAACTTAAGTTGTAATAACGTGTCTCGTTAAATTAATTCATTAAATTTGGGGATTTTAATGTTTAAAGTTACCGTAATACCCATTTATGGCATCATCCTCAAGTATTAAACGTCCTATAAAAACTGAGATGGAGCGATTTGAGCCTTTCTTTAATGAACAGCTTAAATCAAAAATTCCACTACTAGGTATTATCACCAATTATATTTTACGAAGAAAGGGTAAGCAGATGCGTCCAATGTTAGTTTTTCTTTCTGCAAAACTAACAGGAAACATTTCTGATGCATCTTATGTAGCAGCAACATTAATCGAATTGTTGCATACAGCCACCCTTATACACGATGACGTTGTTGATGAAACATATCAACGTCGTGGTTTTTTCTCTATAAATGCACTTTGGAAATCGAAAATAGCTGTTTTAGTTGGCGATTACTTTCTTTCGCGCGGTTTGATGTTAGCATTAGATACCGATCAAATCGGAATTTTAAAAGTGGTTTCTGAAGCTGTTAAGGAGATGAGTGAAGGAGAATTGATTCAAATAGAAAAGAGCCGTAAGTTAGATATTACCGAAGAAGTATATTACGAAATTATTAAAAAGAAAACAGCTACTTTGATTGCTGCGTGTACTACAGCTGGGGCATTATCAGTTGAAGCAAATGAGAAAAAAAGAACTTTAATGAAGGAATTTGGAATTTATTTGGGAATTGCATTTCAAATTAAAGACGATTTATTTGACTACGAAAAAAATGATTTAATTGGTAAGCCCACGGGTAATGATATACGCGAGAAAAAAATGACATTACCTTTAATTCATGTATTAAATAACTGCGAGGCGAAAGAACGTAAAAAGATGCTTTCTACTATAAGGAGACATCATAAAAATGATAAAAAAGTAGCTGAGGTAATTGAGTTTGTGAGAAAAAATGGAGGGATTGAATATACACATGATAAGATGATTGAATACAAAAATAAAGCATTGCAAGTGCTTGATAAATTTGAACATAGCGAAGCTAAACAATCTTTAATTGAACTCGTTGATTTTACAACAGAAAGAAAGAAATAACCTGAAATAGACAAAAGTATAAAGACTTAAGACAAAAGATTTACTCCTAGATAAATAGTGCTAATTATGATTTGATGTCTTTATACTTATATCTTAATAATTTATACTATTTATTATGTCAGATACAAAAAAACTTTTTCTGCTAGATGCTTATGCATTAATATATAGAGCTTACTATGCATTTATTAGAGCTCCCAGAATTAATTCTAAAAAATTAAATACTTCGGCTATATATGGATTTACTAATTCATTGCTAGAGGTATTACAAAAAGAAAAACCTACTCATTTAGCAGTTGCTTTTGACCCTGCAGGACCAACTTTCCGACACGAAATGTACGAACCGTATAAAGCGCAACGTGAAGCAACTCCCGAAGATATTAAGCTGGCTGTGCCATATATTAAAAGATTATTGGATGCACTTAACATTCCAATTCTGGAAGTAAATGGATATGAAGCGGATGATGTTATTGGGACTGTTTCGTTAAAGGCTGAAAAAGAAGGCTTTGAAGTCTTTATGATGACTCCTGATAAGGACTATGCTCAATTGGTTTCGGACAATGTTAAAATGTATAAACCAAGGAGTAAAGGTGGAGAAATGGACATTTTGGGTATTCCCGAAGTACAAGAGAAGTTTGCCATTGAAGAACCAAAACAAGTAATTGACATATTGGCTTTAATGGGTGATGCATCAGATAACATTCCAGGATGTCCGGGGATAGGAGAAAAGGGAGCGAAGGATGTGATTGCAAAGTATAAAAGTATAGATGGAATATACGACCGAATTGAAGAGTTCAAGGGAAAGAGAAAGGAAAACTTAGTCAACTTTAAAGAGCAGGTAGAATTATCTTATACACTTGCTACTATTAGTCGTGAGGTTCCTATTGAGTTGGATGAAGATGCATTGAAAGTTTGTGAGCCAAACAAGGAAGATCTATTGGAATTGCTGGAAGAATTAGAGTTTAAAAGCATGATTCCCCGGTTTGGTTTTGAAACTAAAGTAGCTCCACCTTCACAAGGAGACTTATTTGGTCAACCACATGTTGAGGAGACTCCTGTTTTTTCATCCTCATTAAAAACCATCGAAAATGTAGAGCATAACTATTACTTAGTTGATAACGAACAGGCTTATGCTTCATTAGCTGCTGAATTAAGTGTTCAAAAAGAGTATTGTTTTGATACTGAAACAACAGGATTAGATACCGATATTGCGGAGCTTGTAGGTATCTCATTTTCGTGGAAGAAAGGTGAGGCATATTATGTTCCTTTTCCCGAAGATCAAAAAGAAGCAAGGGATTTAGCCCAAAGATTTAAATTGGTTCTGGAGGATGAGGAGATATTAAAGATTGGTCAAAATTTAAAATATGATATCCTTGTTCTCAAAAATTATGGTATTAAAGTAAAGGGACAAATATTTGATACCATGGTAGCTCATCACTTAGCATTGCCAGGTTTAAAAAATAGTATGGATTTCATGTCCGAAACCTATTTGAGTTACTCTCCTGTAAAACTTGAGTCTTTAATTGGTAAAAAGGGTAAAGGCCAGTTAAATATGCGTCAGGTAGAAGTTGAAAAAACTAAAGAGTACGCTGCAGAGGATGCTGATATTACATTACAATTAAAGGAATTTCTAGAACCAAAATTAAAAGAAGCTGGTCTGGAAAAATTGTTTTATGAAACAGAAATGCCTTTACTTTTAGTTTTGGCCGAAATGGAAGACTGTGGAGTTAAGTTGAATGTAAATGAGCTAAAAGAATTTGAACTGCAATTAAAAGAAAGGATTGGAGCTTTAGAAAAAGAAATTTTAGAATTGGCTGGAGTAGAATTTAATGTAGCGAGCCCTAAGCAAGTGGGAGAAGTGCTGTTTGAACATATGAAGATTGATGCCAAAGCTAAAAAAACTAAATCAGGTCAATATAGTACAAGTGAGGAAACACTGGCTAAATTAAAAGGTAAACACGAAATTATTGATAAAATACTTGAGTTCCGGGGGCTAAAAAAATTACTAAATACTTATGTAGAAGCCCTTCCTCAATTGGTAAATTCTAAAACAGGAAAAATTCATACTACTTATAACCAGGCAATGGTAGTTACAGGACGCATAAGTAGTGTAAATCCCAACTTGCAAAATATTCCTATTCGCGATGAAGATGGACGCGAAATTCGTAAAGCTTTTATTGCTAGCGATGATGAGCATGTTTTTTTATCAGCTGATTATTCACAGGTAGAACTTCGTTTAATGGCTCATCTTAGCCAGGACAAACATTTATTAGAGGCCTTTAATAAAGGAGAAGATATTCATGCCTCTACAGCTGCTAAAATTTATAAAGTTCCGTTAGAAGATGTAACTTCTGAAATGCGAAGAAAAGCTAAAACAGCTAACTTTGGTATTATTTACGGTATTTCTGCATTTGGATTGGCCGAGCGTTTAAATATTTCACGTACAGAAGCTAAAGAGCTAATAACAGGATATTTCGAGAACTTCCCCGAAGTAAAAGAATACATGGACAAAAGCATTGAAGTAGCTCGCGAAAAGGGTTACGTTGAGACTGTGTTTGGAAGAAGAAGGAACTTACCAGATATCAATTCCCGCAATGGAGTTGTGCGTGGGGTAGCCGAACGTAATGCTATAAATGCTCCAATCCAAGGAACTGCAGCGGATGTTATTAAAATGGCAATGGTGGCAATTCAATCAGAACTTGATAAGCACCAGTTACAATCAAAAATGATTCTTCAAGTGCATGATGAATTAAACTTTGATGTACTTAAAAATGAATTGGAACAAGTTAAACAAATTGTAAAAGAATGTATGGAGAATGCTTGCGAGCTATCGGTACCTTTATCTATAGATATGGGAGTAGGAGTCAACTGGCATGAAGCACATTAAAAAATGAGATATTTTAATTTTATATTTAGCCTACTACACATTATTATTAATGTGCAGTAGACTTTATTATTTAAGTTTGGAGTATTGCTTAATCTGGTGTTTAGTGCTTACTTGCAAAGTCTGTTTAATAATTTCGGGTCATAAATAACATTGGAAAACATAGTAAAAAAGGAATAATCCATTTCCCTATGTATGATAAATACTCAATAAAAAATAGTTCTTTTAAATATTCATAAGCTCCATCCCAAACTAAATTACCTTCCTTTTTATATTTGTTAACATAGCAATCTAAATCTAAGTATTCTTTGCATTTGTAATACTTTCTAATTAGTTCAGGGTTCTCTTCAATTTCTTCTAGGCTGTGTTTGATAACTACGCCAATATCAGGGTCTAACACATACCAAATATCTTTTGATTTATTAACCTGAGCTGATAAAACAACATGTGATCCTAAGTCTATTACTTTTGTGTTTATACCATTTTCCTCAAGTATTTCAGATACGATAATAGCATGTTGCGAACATAACCCAACACCTCTTTTAATGGCTTTTTTGTAATCACAGAACTGATACCTTTCAAAAAAACGAGGGTATACAAAACTGGCACAAAATAGGATGTAATTTTCGTAAATTGGAATTCTTAAATAATACTTATCTATTCCTTCTTTTTCCCAATAGTGAGCTATTCCTTGATTTACAGCACTATTTACTTTTAAAGTAAAATCCTCATCGGATGAATCCCTTTGAGAAACAATGTCTAATAATTGCTCCTCAGTCAATGTGATATCATCACTTTTTTCATGATATATTTCCGGATTTCTTAAGGGTAAAAAGAGACCAAAAATGTTTAGTCCAATAATAACAATTCCAATTACAAAGAATAGTTTTCTTAATTTAAATAACGTTACCATAAATTATGTTTTATAGATTGTTGATAGTTATAGGCAACGCTAATATGTAAAAATATTTTTGTTGAATATTGAATATTTTAATTATCGTGCATAATTAATTGATAATTACGTGAAATAATGTAATGTAAATAAGGTAAGGTACTTTGAATTATATAAAATAATATTATGAATTATTAATTTTCTCATGTGAATATTTTTAATCACTAATTAACTTAATAGTTTGTTAAAAATTTAATAAATGCTTGAATATTAATATGTTGAGAATTAAATGTCTCTGTGCATAAGGGGTTGATATTGAGCGAAATGTAAAAAAAGTCTTTTATCTAAAAGCTATCGGTTTTTTGTAACTATAACTGAAACTTTATACCTTGAGCAAGCGGTAAATCTTTACTCCAGTTAATGGTATTGGTTTGTCTGCGCATATAGGACTTCCAAGCATCAGATCCGGACTCTCTACCACCTCCGGTTTCCTTTTCACCACCAAAAGCACCGCCAATTTCAGCACCAGAAGTACCAATATTTACATTGGCAATTCCGCAATCACTACCAATTGACGAAATAAACTCTTCGCACTCATGCATATTTTGACTAAAAATGGAAGATGAAAGTCCTTGAGGTACATTGTTATGTAATTCAATGGCTTCTTGAAAATTTTGGTATTTCATTATATATAAAACAGGAACAAACGATTCGTGTTGCACAATTGGCAAATGATTTTCAGCTTCTATAATGGTTGGAATAACATAATATCCCTGATCTGATATTCCTGAGGTTAAAACTTTATTTCCAAACAAAACACGACATTCTTGCTCCAATGCAGTATTGATTGTATTTATATATAAATCAACCGCATAATTATCAATTAGTGGTCCAACTAACTTACTTTCATCTAATGGATGCCCTATTTTTTTCTCAACTTGTTGGTATGCATTTAATAACAATTCAATTACATGTTCATATATAGACTCATGAATAATTAAACGCCTGGTTGTAGTACATCGTTGTCCTGTAGTTCCAACAGCTCCAAATACAATTGCAGGTATAGCAAGTTGCATATCTGCTGTTTGTGTTACAATAATAGCATTATTCCCGCCTAGCTCTGCTATAGTTCTACCAAGTCGTTTAGCTACTTTTTCACTAACATTTTTACCTACTTTGGTAGAGCCTGTTATTGAAATTAAAGAGATACGTTTGTCCTCAGACATTAAATCTCCAATTTCGGATGAAGGTGCAACAATTAGATTTATAACTCCTTCTGGAACATCATTCTCTTTTAATACTTTTTCGATTACTTTATGGATTGCAATAGCGCATAATGGAACTTTTGAGCTTGGTTTCCAAATACATACATTACCACATACAAGGGCAATCATTGCATTCCATGCCCAAACTGCCATAGGAAAGTTAAAGGCTGATATAATACCAACAACTCCCAAAGGATGGTATTGGTCGTAAAGGCGATGGTTAAAACGTTCACTTTGCATGGTAAAACCATATAACTGGCGTGAAAGTCCAACCGCATAATCACATATATCAATCATTTCTTGTACTTCACCAAGACCTTCCTGGTATATTTTACCCATTTCCAATGAAATCAATTTACCAAGGTTTTCTTTTTGATTTCTAAATGCATTGCCTATTTGACGAACTATTTCGCCTCTTTTAGGTGCGGGAATTTGCCTCCAATTTTTAAAAGCAATTTGAGCAGTTTCAACAAGGTTGATATAATCTGCAGAAGTTGCATTGTATACTTGAGCAATAGGATGTCCATCAATTGGAGAATAAGATGTGGAAGATTTACCATTGGTTGTTTTCCAATCTGTGCCAGTTGTTAAGCCAGGATTATTTGCTTTAATACCAAGTTTATTGAGCATTTCAGGAACACCATAATCTAATTTATGATGCGAACGATATTTTAGATAAAATTGTGGCATAATAATTAGGAGTTTATAGTAAAAAAAAGAGCTGAATTCAATTTAAGACATTTTTTTGAATGAGTAAAGAATCAAAATAGGGGACGTTTTATGATTTTTGTCTTTTTGCATTTCATAATCTATTTGTATCTATGCCCGTTAAAATGAAACTTAAATGAATTTTAGCATTTTAAAATGTAAAAATGAGATAGAAGAATGATAAAGTCAATGGTTAAAATTCATTGGGAGTTTCATAATACCATAAGAGCAAAATATAAACAAATGAAATATAGTTTCACATGATTAATTTTTTCACAAGGTTTTCTAAAGCATTTTGGACCGCAAACTTTGCAGAGTTATTAGAGCGAGCAGCCTACTATGGAGTTTTTATTGTTATAACTCTTTATTTATCAAGAATTTTAGCATTTAACGATATTGAGGCAGCAGCAATTGCCGGAACATTTTCTGCGTTATTGTATTTCTTACCTACATTTGCTGGGGCTTATGCTGATAAAATAGGATTTAAGAAATCCTTAATTGTTGCTTTCACATTTCTATCGTTTGGATATTTAGGATTAGGTTTATTACCTACATTTATTCAAAATGCTGGACTTGCACAGTATGATATTGAAACTACATTTAACGGACTTGAAAAAAGTAACTTTAGATATGCAATTCTTCCTGTAATGGCTTTAATTATTATAGGAGGAAGTTTTATTAAGTCGGTTATTACAGGAACTGTATCGTTAGAAACGAGTGAAAAGAATAGAGCAACTGGATTTTCTATTTTTTATACCATAGTTAATATTGGTGCATTTAGTGGAAAAACAATTGTAAAACCATTAAGGGAAGCAATGGGTAATGTAGGGCTAATTCACATTAGTTATTTTTCAGCAGGAATGACTTTTTTAGCTTTGATTGCAGTATTTTTCTTGTTTAAACCATCAGTAAAACAAAGAGAAGGAAAGACTTTTGGAGAAATTTGGAGTGCATTTATTAAAGTTTTGGGTAATGCAAGGTTAATTATTTTAATAGTTATAATAACAGGTTTTTGGATGGTACAGCATCAACTTTATGCTACTATGCCAAAATATGTATTACGAATGGCAGGAGAAAGTGCTTCTCCTAGTTGGTATGCTAACGTTAATCCATTGGTAGTATTTACAACGGTTGGCTTAGTAACATCCATGTTGAAAAAACGCAGTGCATTATTTTCTATGACTGTTGGAATGTTTATTATGCCGATTTCTGCTTTTTGTATGGCTGCAGGAAATTTATTTGGAGGAGAAACTGGATTACTCGGTTTACACCCCATTGCGTTTATGATGATTGTAGGTATTGCATTTCAAGGATTAGCAGAATCATTTATTTCTCCAAGGTTTTTAGAATACTTTTCATTTCAAGCTCCTAAAGGAGAGGAAGGTTTGTATTTAGGTTTTAGTCACCTGCATTCATTTTTATCAAGTATATTAGGTTTTTTAATGTCTGGTGTTTTATTAGATAAATACTGCCCTGATCCAATAAAATTTGGAGGAAGAACAGCAGAATGGCAAGTTGCTAGTGCAAATGCACATTATATTTGGTATTATTTTGGAGCTATTGCTATGATATCAGCTATTGCTTTAGTAATTTATGGCCGTTTAACGCGTAAAAAGGAAATTTAATTCCACTCGCACAACCAATAAAAGCCGTAAAACATCCCACCGTTTTGCGGCTTTTTTTATTAATAAAGAGTTTTTAAGGTGCATGATTATGTTGTCAATAATCTATTAATTGATTTAATTTGTATTCATGGAGTTAGTTGATATTAATGGTGTGGGACCTGTTTTATTTCAGGTAAGTAAAAAAGCAAGAAGACTGTCTATTAAACTTAAACCATTTGATCCTGTTAAAGTAATTGTACCCATAAACACACACCCAAAAGATGCATTAAACTTTGTTTTAAATAATAAACAATGGATACTGCAAAATATGGCTAAGGTTAAGGAAAAGGAGAATGATTTAACCATATTTGACGAAAATACAAAGTTCGTTACTCGTTCTTTTGCACTCAGTATAAAAAAGACCGCTAATACCGATGTAAAAATGAAGTTAAAGGATGGTCTACTAACAATTGAATATCCGCAAGAAATTGATGTGAGATCGGCAAACATACAAGATAATATTAGGTATGGAATTGAAGAAGCATTAAGAGTGACGGCTAAAAATTACTTGCCTTATCGTTTGAATCAATTAGCAAATGAGTATGATTTTGCATATAACAAAGTGTTTATTAAAAACCTTAAAACCAGATGGGGAAGTTGTTCTAGTGTAAATAATATCAACTTAAACCTTCATTTAATGAGATTGCCAGATCGATTGATTGATTGCGTCTTACTGCATGAATTATGTCATACAAAAGAAAAAAACCATGGAAAAGGATTTTGGTCGTTAATGGATAAAGTAACTAATGGAAAAGCTAAAGAGCTAGATAAGGAATTAAAAAACTATCGAACTGTAATTTACTAACTATGAATTGGAATCAACTATTATCTACAAAACGAACCGGTCAGGAAGATCGAATTTATACTGTTCACCATCAACGTACACAATTCCAAAGAGATTACGACAGATTAATTTTTTCATCTCCATTTAGAAGGTTGCAAGATAAAACCCAGGTTTTTCCACTACCAGGAAGTGTTTTTGTGCATAACAGATTAACACACAGTTTGGAAGTAGCTAGTGTAGGTAGGTCATTGGGTTATAATATTTCACAATTTCTTATCGATAAAAAAGGTGAAGAAAATAGTTTAATAAATGAGGTAGGCTCTATTGTTGCAACGGCTTGTCTTGCCCATGATATGGGAAATCCACCTTTTGGTCATTCCGGAGAATCTGCTCTTTCTCATTATTTTAAGAAAGGTTCTGGACGTAATCTAAAGGAACAATATAATATCAATGATGAAGAATGGAACGATTTGATTGAATTTGAGGGTAATGCAAATGCATTTAGGATATTAACTCATCAATTTAAAGGTAGGAGGAAAGGAGGCTTTTCATTAACCTATTCTTCAGTAGCATCAATTCTAAAATATCCATACTCATCAGCACATTCAGATAAAAAGAAATATGGTTTTTTTCAATCGGAGAAAGAAATGTTTGAAAACCTTGCAAAAGAGTTAGGTTTAATTGAAAAAGAACCAGGAGTATTTTGTCGTCATCCATTGGTGTATTTAGTTGAAGCTGCTGACGATATATGTTATCAGGTAATGGATGTAGAAGATGCTCACAAATTAAAAATATTGGATACCCAAACTACAAAAGATATTTTGTTAGCCTATTTAGTGGACGAAAAAGATAACTCTATAATTAAAAAGATAGAAGAAACATGCAAAGAGGTTACTGATACTAATGAGCAGATTGCGCTTATTAGAGCATCTGTAATTGGTAAATTAGTGGCTAATTGTACTCAAATTTTTATTGATAATTATGAAGCAATAATGAGTGGATCTTTCGAAGGAAGTTTAATTAAACATCTAAAAGGAAAAACACTCGAAGCAGCAAAAAAATGCGAACGGATTTCTTTTGAACAAATCTACAAGCATCCTTCTGTAGTTGAAATTGAAATTTCGGGATTTAAAATTTTAGGGACTTTGCTTCATGAATTTTCACAAGCTGTTTTAAATCCTGAAGATAAGCTATCAGAAATGCTCTTACCATTTGTTCCCGAGCAATATAGAGTTGGAGAGGAATCAACAACATATCAAAAATTACTTTCGGTGTTAGATTATATTAGTGGAATGACAGATGTATATGCTTTGAACTTATTTAGAAAAATTAATGGTATTGGATTAGCCGATAAAGGTTTTTAATTTTTTTATTGAGAGTTGAAGAAAAAGACTTATATTTAATTTAACATTAATCTGTATTTTGATGTAATTTCAGATGTTAAATTTAAGATAATAAGTTATTTACGTGTTTACTTAAATTTAATAATCAAAAAAGTGTTTTTTTATAAAATCGTAGTTAATATCTCGTATTAAATGATACATTTGTAATAGTAGTTTTTATTTAATTTATTATGAAAGAAGGAAAAGTAAAATTTTTCAATGAATCCAAAGGATTTGGATTTATTAAAGACAACGAATCTAATGACGAATATTTCGTTCACGTAACAGGCCTTGTCGATGATGTAAAAGAAGACGACAAAGTTACCTTCGAGCTTAAAGAAGGTAAAAAAGGATTAAATGCGGTTAATGTTAAATTGGTATAATATAAGATATTTCAATATAATACGCAGAGTCCAGCTCCTCTTTTTTAAAAAGAGGAGCTTTTTTTTTCTATTTCGTTCACCCATATTTGACTTTAAGTTGTCTTTATATAAATGATCGATTTGGAGGAACAATAGTAATGGTAAAAGTTGATTATATTGAAGATAAAAATCTAATGAAGGCAGAACTTTCCGGGCGAATTAGCCTTCAGGAAATGTTAGATTATTTAAATACTATATTTAAGAAAAGTACATGTACTAATATTAGAATAATGGAAGATGCAAGTAATGCTAAACTTGATTTTAACATTAATCAGGCATTTTCTATTAATGATGTGGTTTCTCAATTAGTACAAAAGTATGTATTTGTTCAGCATGCATGTGTTACAGATAGTCCATTAGAAACTGCTTTTGGGATTTTAAGAATGTCATCTAATACATGCTCAAAATATAACCTTAAGGTTTTTGCTACGCATGAAAATGCGGAAGATTGGTTACTGCATTAAAGAAAAATTCCTAGATTATTCTTTCATAGATTTCTATTGTAGAATAGTTTTTGGTTTTTGTAGTGGTTGTTTCAAAGGAGTGCTGGGGAGCGCTCCTTTTGTTTTTAAATCATTCATATTAATTAATACTTGACCATCTCCCGTTTTTAACAATTGAAATCCAGGTCAAGGGTTAACTGGCCTTTGCCTGGGGAGATTTCAGGTACAGGCAAGAATGCTCTGGGTGTGGTGTTGGCCATTAACACTTTAACTATCGTGCTGATTTTATAGTATATGAAATTGAACAATTCATAGCTTTTCTCTTTGTTCATGGTCTTAATGCCGCTACTTAGGATTAGTTTATGGTGTAGCGATGAAATTGAACTGTATATCAAGCTCATCGCGATTGTAAGTATTGCCAACATGCTCTGAAGTCCTTCGAATGTTTTTATTTGTATGTCTTCTAATCCATAACAAGATTTTATGTGGCGGTGATATTCTTCAATCTTCCAACGGAACCCATAAGCCTTAAAAGCTTCGCTGATCACCCCAACAATTGATTCCTTTGGTGAACGTGTCAGCAACCAGCAATAACCGCCGTTCTTTCTTTTTGTAACAACCAGCCATAATTCATATAACTTGCCTTTGACTTGATATTTAACTTTTATGGCCCCACATTCATACTTTAACAACTTCTTTTTGCTTTTCTGAATCTTGGTTGCCGTCAGTTCCATGAACAAAGGAATCTTCCTGCTGATTTTATTGACAGGCAATTCTTCCCCTTTATAAATTAACTTTGTTTTTGCGTTTAACCGTAGGATGAAGTTATTGTCTTGGGTAATTATGTGATCACGACAGATTGGCCTGTCCATGCCACGGTCAAATATATGGGTAACATCCTTATCTATTACGGAGTTTACTTCTTCAATGGCTTCAATTACCTCTTTGTTTTCACTTTTTGCCCCATGGTCAAAACTATAAAGCTTGTTAATAAGGGGAGTCATCTGGTGGTCTTTACTGAAATGGACAACATCCATTAACCAATAACCAAGCCCAATACTGCCTTTGTCCCCATCTTTTACATAGTCCAGCCCATCCATAAACTTTGCATACTTCTTCTGAATATCCGAACCATCAAACAAAATATAATCTCCATGATGGATTTTCCCTTTTACACTTTCCATATGCCCTCTAAATAGCTTCTTGAAAAAGCCCAACTTGTTATAATGGTTGCGGAAACGCTTTGTTGTCTGGCTTAAGGAAATATTGTCGTTAATGCCCGATGCTATTTTATTGACCAATACGGTTCCTGTTTTTAAAATTCCTGTGATCATTTCTCTTATGCAACGGCTTTCTGGTTTTGTCATGTGATTTGAAAACTTAAGAAAATATCCGCTTATCTTGTTCTGAACCTGTTTTGTTAATACTTTTGACATAAAGCTGGTTGTTTTTGTTTTTTTTGTTTGTGGTTATTCAAAAATAACATTTTCAATCAGCTTTCCTTATGTGTTAATATTAATCAATCCCTTGTCAATACAGGAATTCACGAAATATAAAATCCGGTTTTCGGGAGATGGTCAAATATTAATTAATACCTACTTGTCCATAACTAATAGAAGGTTTTATTATTCCTTACAAAAAAAGATATCTATTCTAGTATAAAGTGTAAACTTAAACACGAATTAGTAAAAGAAGCACTTTTTGAACATATAAGCTTTTGGTTTATTTTATAAAAAAAGGCCACTCCCAAAGCAGGAGCAACCTTTACATCCCAAACTTATAATACGCTATCTAACTATGAGTTTTGTTGTTTTTGTTGTTTTTACAGTTTCTACCTTAACTAAATAGATTCCCTTAGTTAATTGCGGTATATCAACACGTTGTGTGGTTTGTGTTAATGGCTGCGACAATACCAACGCGCCACTTAAGCCATATACGCTTACACGGCCTGTGGCCTCCTGGCTTTCTACCGTAAAGTAGGTAGTGGCCGGGTTAGGGTATAATATAATGGCGCTTTGTGTTGCATCGGGTTCAATAGCGGTAGGTTTTTTATTAAATTCAATTTCCAACACAGGATGTCTGCTGGCATCCGCATTTTCTTTTGAAGCCAAACGTACCATTTCTTTGCTTCCAGATGCCCCATTTGCGAGATGAAATACCATACCTGTTAGGGTTTGGTTACCACTCGCCTCCAGAACCGGTAATACATCAATAGTGTATGATTGAATACCGTCTTCCGATTCTGGAACATACACCTTTTTATCGCCCGTAAGGTCAATGGAGGCATTTGTATTATCCCAGGTTACCGTCATCTCGTTCCATTCTTTATTATATGGGTAGATATTAAAATCGTTGTTCCCTCCGTGTATAGCTGTTTCGTGTCCATCGTGGTGTAGTTTTAGGGTTGCCGACTGAATGTATTCCAAAGGAAGATCCAATGTTCCAAAATCAATCATAACCTTTGAAAAGTCGCGCTCGCTATACATTGAATCATAAACCCACATTACATTCCTGCCGCCATTGTTTTGTTTAGCACGATCCGATCCACCTTCTTTCATTGCAATGGTAGCGTCTTTTATCACGGGTAATTGAATAACGCCATGTCCGTCTTTCATCTCAAATTTGGCCCATAGTTCAATATCACCTGTACTGCCTTGTGGTATTTCTGTAATAGCATTGCCCGTAAACTCTGGGTTATCGTACCAGCCCATAAAGTTACCCCAATCCGCGGTAGCGTCAGATAAAGTAATGGTTTCGCTTTCGATGGTGTAAGTAGGCGGGTTTGTTGCCGCACCGCCTCCCAGATTATAGGTTATAGTGTATTCTGCAGTTACAAACTTAGCCCATAGCTCCACATTGCCTGTACTTCCCTTTGCAATTTCGGTTACCGCAATACCGGTAAATTCGGCATTATCGTACCAACCTTCAAAGACATATCCTTGTTTGGTTGTAGTTGCTTCTGCTAAAACGATGGTTTCACTTTCTACATTATAGGTAGGCCGGTTTGTTGTCGCACCGCCATTCAGGTTGTATGTGATAGAGTATTCTATTGGAGTCCACTTAGCCCATAGTTCTTTATCTCCTGTGCTTCCTGTTGGTATTTCTGTAATAACATTACCTGTAAATTCAGCATTATCGTACCAACCTTCAAAAGTAGTATAGCCATCATTGGTTGGATCTGTTAAGGTAATGGTTTCGCTTTCAGTAGTGTAAATAAGCGGGTTTGTACTTGTGCCTCCATGGTAAGTAAGGGAGTATTCTATAGAACCATAATAACTAATTTCCAACAAAGGCCTATATGCTTCGTTTTCGTTTTCTTTACTACCAAAGTACAGTCTGTTTTCGCTACCTTTATTCAAGATATCCATCATCATAGAGGTAACGATAGTGTTATTTTCATTATCCTCTATCAACGAAGTTACGTCTATTTCATAACTCTGTTTTTGATCTGTATGTTTAGCTACAGATGCATATTTGTCGGCATCATAATCTGGTGAATTGTTCCATGTAATACCTCCTTCGCCTGTTTCTATCCAGTTTTTGTCACATTGGTAAACTCTAAAGGCCGTATTGCCCTCGTGGTTATGACCATTGTTGTTTAGGTGCAGCTTTGCACTTACAATATCATTAGCCTCAACCTGTTCTGGTAACTCAAATTTAATATATCCCCGAAACTTTCCGCCAGAAAATTTTCTGACATTAATACCAGTAGAAGTACCATAATTTGTATTGGCTCTTGCCGCATGAGCGTCTGAATAATAAGTAAACGCATCGGCTACAGGACTTATTTGGGTGGTTTTAAGTCCATACCCGTCTTTTAACTCCATATTAGCCCATAACTCAATATTACCTGTTGTACCTTGAGGTATTTCTGTAACAGGGTTTCCGGTAAATTCGGGATTATCGTACCAACCTAAAAAGTTAATCCAATTTGCTGTTAGAGGTTTTAAAGTAAAGGTTTCTGTTTCTCGATTATAGGTTAGTGGATTTGTATGCTCTTCATCAGTATGATAATTAATAGTATACTCAGGTATAGCAACACTAATATTATCTATTGAGCCAGGTTTGTGTTCATCGCCAACATAATTATCTCTTAGGTTTACCCATGTAAACACTAAGTTCATTTCATCTTGAGTTATTTTTTTACCAAGATTAATCGTCACTTCTTGAACAGTCCCTTCTCCGTAGTATTTTCCAACGCAATAATGATCACTAAATTGACTTCCAGCTTCAATATTAATATCAGAAGGTAGAAGGAAAACTTCTACTGCGTCACCATCTGTACGACCCCTAGCCATCCATTGAAATTTAAGATCAACATCCCTTTCGCCATCAAAATTTATTGGCTTAACTGCGTGCGAAACGGAATAATCCCCCCGATATCGATATCCTGAAGCATAGATACTGGTAATATGTAAACATGTGCCATCATATGCACCTAAATCTCCTCGCATCCAATAGTTTGGTTGGTCATCCTGAATTAAGGTCATTCCTCCCATATCATCGGTAAAATCGATGTTAATAGGTAATTGCTGTGCCTGTAGCCCTGTAATGGCCAACAGCAGGGCGCAGGTTAAAATAAATACTTGTTTCATACGTCTAAAATTGTTTTTTAATTGTCATATGGAACTCGCCTCAATAGTCATTCCCCTATGTGAGAAACTTTCTCATGGCTCGTTTCATCATTATTAAAACGTTTAATTAATTAGTTAAAAATTTCAGGGGCAAAACTAAGTAACACTCCCATACGCCCGACACGCGAAATACGAACTGCACGGATTAACGTACGAATAACCGAGACTAGCGTACGAATGACATAAAAAAGGGAGAAGGGTTGAAAGGTAAAAGGAGAAGGGAACAAGGAACAGGAAGAAGGTTATAGTAAACCAACCTGACTGCGTCGGTAAGTCCTGTTAGCGTTAGGGAATAATGAGGCTGTCTCAAAAGTGTTTTATTTAACAATAGAACTTACGAATTATAAGTTGGGAAGTTAATTAATCCCCATCCCACCGCCTTTGGCGGCGTACTTCCCCTTTTGCTCAGGCAAAAAGGGAAGAGCCATTTACATGGTGCTTACATTTTGTAAATTGATTCAGACTGTTTTTGACTTTTGAGATAGCCATGTTCCCTGTTTCCACTGTGGTAAAACAAAAACAAAAAAGGCAGCCTTGCAATAAGGCAGCCCTCTTCGCATTTTAAACTAACTATTTACCTAACCACTAGTTTTTGAGTATATGATGAGGTTTCGGTTTCTACCTTAACCAAATAAACGCCCTTAGTTAATTGCGGTATATCCACACGCTGTGTGGTTTGTGTTAATGCTTCTGACAATACCAACTCGCCACTTAAGCTATATACACTTACATGGCCTGTGTCCCCCTCGCTTTCTACCGTAAAGTGGGTAGTGGCCGGGTTAGGGTAAAGTGTAAGCTCAGCTTGTTTTGTATCTGGATCAATAGCGGTAGCATTGTTATTTTTGTAATAGGTAATTTCTAAGGATGGGCGTACATCAGGATTCTCATTTTCTTTAGAACCAAAGTTTAGCCAGTTTTCATCTCCTGGATTAGCCACTACCAGCATCAAGGAATTAGATGTGGTATTATCGCCATTATCTTTTAATAATGAAGTAACATCAATTGCATAGCTTTGGCGATTGTTTGTGTGCTTTACAACAGTTACTACAGGCTCTGAATCAGGAGCTGGTGCATTGTTCCAGGATACCCTTTCTTCCTCCCAATCATTGCTCAACTGATAAATATTAAACGCAGTATTTCCTTGGTATACAGCATTACCACCGTAATGGTGTAGGTTCAGGGTAACATTTGTTATGGAGCTATAAGGAATATTTAAAGTGCCAAAATCAATCAGACCCCGCATTTCTTTTCTTTTGTCATAACGTCGTACGTTTACGGCAATGGATGTGCCATAGTTCTCATCACCTCTATAACTGTATGTATAAGCATCTTTAACCACATTAATAGTTTTTGTTGTGCTTGCATAGCCATCTTTAATTTCAAACTTAGCCCAAAGCTCAATATCACCTGTTGTTCCTTTAGGTATTTCTGTAACAGGGTTTCCTGTAAATTCGGGATTATAATACCATCCCTTAAAAATGTAGCAGTCGCCTTTAGTTGATTCTTTTAAAGCAAAGGTTTCACTTTCGAAAGTGTATGTAGCAGGATTGGTAGTTGCACCGCCATCCACATTATAGGTAATGGTGTAAATGGTTAAACTCATTGAATAAAACTTCCCAAAATGAACTATTTTTGTTGCATTATCTGTCCAGTGATACCCTTCTTTAGCAGGAGGTAGAGGTATTTCCTTAATAGGATTTTTAGAGAATGCTCCAGGTCCAATACGTATTACATTTGTACCTAAAGAAACTGAAGTTAGTTGATTTTCTTTAAATGCGTCTTTTCTAATATCTGTAACACTATTAGGGATAGTTACGGAAGTAAGCTCGTTACTTTCAAATACACTTACATCTATTGTTTTTAGCTTATCAGATAGGCTTAAAGAGCTGATTTTATTATTTCTAAAAGCATACTTTTTAAGGTTAATTACACTATTAGGAATAACAATTGATTTTAACTGGTTTCCGTCAAATGCATATTCACTTATGATTGTTATACCATCAGGTATAATTACCGAAGTTAACCCCTTATTTCTAAAAGCGTCTTTACGAATTTGTTTTACAGGCACATCTTCCCCCAGGGTCATAAAACTTTTGGGGATAATAATATCCTTTTCGGTGGTGTTGATATATTCTTTTATATCGCCATTATTGGCAAGTTTTACATCACTTCGTTTAAGCGTGTATTGTGCCTGCAGGCCTGTAATGGCTAGCAGCAGGGCACATGCTAGGGTAAATACTTGTTTCATCATAAAAATATTTAAATGATTAGTAAATAATGTTTCGAAAACAAATTTAAGCAACACACCCATGCGCGCAACACGCCAAATACCAATGGTATAACCTTGTTTGTGAGTGGCATTCATTTAGCAATGAGTGGTAGGAAAAAGTTTATAAGCGGTTGAGAATAATTAATTGAAAACAGAGTAGGGAAGTCGGAGAATGGACAAAACAGTTGATAATCCAAGATTATATCAAAATCCTTTACGCTGCTTTGTGTAATTGCTTTAATAGGTAATTTATAATTATCGGAAACCAGAGTAAAGAAACCGGAGAATGGAAAAAGAAGAGTTCTGAAATTAGGGTTTAGAACAAAGAGTTAGGATTTAAATATTCACGATAAAAAAGAAAAGCCGTTCATTACTGAAGCAGCCTCTCTAACTTTAACCCAATTTAAAGTATATTAATAAGTTAGGTGGATCTGTAAATAGTTTTTAATAAAGCAAACCTATTAGAATTAATAGTTCGTTAAGGTTTTGTAATATATTGAATATTAGGTAATTGTGATAGAGGAGGCGAATTTTTTAAACGCTTGATTTTAAGTATCTTGTAAATCAGTCTCATGTCTTTTGTCTTAATTCTAACGATCTATTGAGAATATAATTCAAACTTTATTGAGAGATTTTTTTTATATAAATTCTCTCATCTAGTAAATCGATAAGTTTAATTGTATAAGTCACTTTATCTTACAATAAGTTTAATTGTTTCTGTTGCCTTTTCTATTTCTACTTTCACCAAATAAACTCCCTTGTTTAATTGCGGAATATTTACTTTTTGCCTGGCTTGTGTTAATGTTTTCGAAAGTACCATTTGGCCGCCCAAGCTATATATGCTTATTTGTCCCTTGCCCTTGGGGCATATTAGCGTAAAGTGCGCAGTTGCCGGGTTGGGGTAAAGAACTAGTTTGTTGGCATTACCACCATTAGTCCCTAATGTTATATCCGTTACAAAATGTTGTTCTATATCGCTGTTAAGTGCATTAATCTCCAATTGCGAAGGGATAAAGGATAAACCGTTTTTTAACGGCTCAACGGTACCTGTCCAGCCTTTAACCTCGTAAGCTGCATATTCTCCTTTCGTGTTGGTGCTTATCGGTTTCGAGAAACCTGTTAACGCTATATTTGACAGGGGATTACCATCTCTATCGGTGATGGTGCCACTTATCTTATTTCCATCAAGCACACTGTAATTAACATCAATGCTCTGGAAATGTTCTTCATTCAACTTGTCCTTTATTGTATAGCTTATCTTACTTTCAAAGTGTTGATTGGCATCGGCGGGCTTAACCATGGAAATGCCATTGCTTATTTCTGCCTGTAACTTTGGGGAAATTGCTGTAACACTTAGGTTTTCAAGTTTGGTTGGCGTGTGAACTGACACGTAATCAAATAGGTTTAAAGGTTCAAACGTTTCTCCCTTAACAATTGATTGATCCCCGATCGGTGCAATCTCCAGCTTTTTTAAAGGGGTTGTGGCATTGCAAATAAACTTTATCGGTTGCGAACTTACACCGCCTTCGCTATCTGTCACCTCTAGAGTTACTATAAATTCAGCATCGCCATAAGTTAAAAAGTCAGCATACATGTAGCCAGGTTCAGCAATATTATCCCTAACATCAACTATTGTGTTAGGGTCGCCGTTGATATTGCCCTGACTGTTGGTTTCCAACACTTTTAAATGCAGGGATTTAAAACTATCCATATCATCAGTAATAAAATTTTCCAGTCTGGTAAAAGAGGTAAATGCATAAAAATCGTTGCAACCGGGAGTGCCTGGTGTACAACCCGGAACATAACCATCCATAAAATACATTGGTATTTCGGTAATACTTATAACAGGTGGCTGGTTTTGTGCCGACAGTGCAGTTATTGTAGCCGATGCCAAAGTTTTATTCCCTGATTCGTCGGTTACCTCTAACATTAATTGATCGCTGCCAATAAAACTGACATCTTTATGACTTATGGTTCGCTGGTTCCACTTTTCTCCGCTAAGTATAAAATGCTCCGTTTCCGTGGGCCAGTTTATTTGTAGGTCACTTTCGGATGAGAAGTCGTCACTAACCGTGATAACAATAGTTCCTTTAGTCCCTTGTCTGAATTTTACATCATTTATTTGTACAGTTGGAGGGTTATCTGTTCCTATTACCTTTACCTGTTCGCTTTGTAGTAGTAAATCGGGCATATCGGGATGTGTTACCTCACAATAATAAAAACCCCCATCGGTTTTTGGATTAAAACTATTCCATGTTAAAGTTTGCTCTGTGGAATACCCGCTCCATAGTGTATTTATATTTGCCTTTCGATACCACTTAAATGTACAGCCTGATGCAGGTGTATAATTGTCTATTTGTAAGTTAAAAACAGCATCAGCCAGTGGAGCATACGAACGCTCGGTTCCTATCTTTGCCTGATTGGTGTAAGTTATTATGTGTGTAGTACCGTTAAATCTGTATATATGATCAACTATATCTTTAAAAGTATAATGATTATTCGAAATATTTAGTTCTGCCGGAACATTGGACTTACTTAGTTTTAACTCACCGGACAATTGGTTGTTCTGAGCAATAATACGTATGTTTTTTTTTGACAGAATACTCGCTGGCAGATTGTGTATTTTGTTGTTTTTTATATTAAGGTAGTTAATACTTAACAGGCCATCCAGTTGCTCAGGCAATGATTCAAGCTGGTTAAAATCAATTTCCAACTTTTTTAACGCACTACATTCACCAATTTCGTCTGGGAGCGATTCCAGTTTATTACAACTTAAAATAAGCGTTTGGAGCTTTTTAAGCTTACCAATACTTTTGGGAACACTTTTTATACCTAAATAATTAACATATAACTTTTGTAGATTATTCAACTCTCCGATATTAGCGGGGAGATTTTCGAAATTCGGGTTATATGTCAAGCTCAAGTATTCTAACTTACTCAAGTTATTCATTAACGGAAGGGTTTGAAACTTGTTATTCCCCAAAAACAAACACTTTAAGTTGGTTAACTTATTTATGCCCTCAGGAATCTTTTTTAGCGAGTTATAATGTAAGCCTAATTGCTCTAAATTTTTGAATTTCCACAACTCTCCTGAAATGTGTTTGATATCCATGTTCGCAAACGTTATGCTTTTTAAACTATTTAACTCCAATAAATGACAGAGACAATATGGAATACTATCGGTTTTAAAGTGTATGGATGGAAATTTTTCACCCCTAATATTAATGGCAGTTACTTTTCCTGTTTTGTGCTCAATTTCTACCCCAGCCCAGTTTGAAACGGGTTTGGATGTATCCCAATATTGGGGCCAGCCTTTTGCCATTACAGCCTTTTGGAATTTGACAAGTGTTAATGAATCCTGGACATCTGCAACGGTTTGTGCTGTTGTTTTAGCGCAAAGCACAAAAAGGAATACACATATGCAAAAAATGTAATTTAATGGTTTCATCATTTAATGTTTTAGTCGGTTTAATTAGCATTCATTGTATGCACCATACCGTTTGTATAATGAAATAGTATTATTAGTTACTCACCATATTGAATTCCTATTGTTTAGCTTTGGTTAATACGGTTTTGAATTCTTTTGGCGAGCTTGCCCTTTAACAGTAATGGAAAAAACTCTTCAATCATTTGTTTGATAAGCATCTTTTTTGAAAAGAGGTTGGTGTGCTCTACGGGTGAAATACAATTAATCATCTTGGGATTAATGTAAATCTTATAACCCAATTCTAAAATTTGCTTATGAAGAGGAATGTGCTCACAGATTTCATTTCATCTAGTCCTATATATTTAACATGATCTAGTGCTCTTCTCTTATAAATAGCTAAGCCTCCAAAAGCCGACTCTACACTGATAGGTTTACAACTAGGGGATACAGAAAACATTTTGGAATACACAGATATATTTTTAGCATCTAGTGATTTAATTCCTAATTCTTCTATCAAGTATAGATATTGTTCGTTCCAATTATTAGGTGATAACAAGGGATGTCGTAACGCATATAAATCGTAATAAATCCCTTGTTGATTTGCTGTGCAAACATCCCAGCCTATAAATCTCCAACAGGAACCAATGGCCTCTTTATTTATTAAATTATTAACCCCATCCAAATCAGCAACCAATACAAATTCTGCATTCGAATATTTTTCATCATTCCTTAGAACCTCTAAATAGTAGTTTCTACAGTAGGCTATTCTTTCGGTTCTTTTGGAGAACTTATTTCTTAAATCACCTAGGGATACATATTTAAAATGAGAATCTTTTTTTCTTAATAACTCTAGTTGTTCAACTGTATTATCCGAACTGTCAGATTCTACAATATAGTAATGTACTTTTTCAAAAACGGTAGTAGCTTCTTTTAGGCGTTTATATTCATCTAAAATTGCATTGCCACAATTACGAGCTGTACCAACTATTAATAAACTTTTTAGTTCTGCTATCATGGTTAATTGATCTTAGAATTTATATGCTAGAAACAATTTTAACGATTAAATAATGGACAGGTATTTAATACCATTAAATTATTATCTTGTCATTGAATAATCTATGTTAAAAGTAATTAATAAAACTGTTGTAAATGCAGTGTAATCACCAATGGAACAAATAAGTTTGTGACTGATACAGATTAGTAAATGAGTGGTATGAAAAAGTTTATAAACGGTTTTATTCTAAATAATAAATTTAATAATATCGGAGAATGGAACAGGGAAAGCGGACAACTAAATAATGAGCTTCCTTAAATAGAGTTGACCTTTTTATGTTAGTACTTCAAAACTCAAATTATATCTAAAACCTTTGTATAACTTTGCACTGCTTTGTAACCCTGTGAGTATTAGTTTTACTAAGTAAAAAAGCATCTTTGCGTTCCCTGTTTCCTCTGTGGTAAAACAGAAACAAAAAAGGCCACCTTGCAATAAGGCAGCCCTCCTCGCATTTTAAATCAACTATTTACTTAACCACTAGTTTTTGAGTGTATGATGCGTTTGCCGTTTCAACCTTAACCAAATAAACGCCCTTAGTTAATTGGGGTATATCCACACGCTGTGTGGTTTGTGTTAATGCTTCTGACAATACCAACTCGCCACTTAAGCCATATACGCTTACACGGCCTGTGCCCTCCTCGCTTTCTACCGTAAAGTGGGTAGTGGCAGGGTTAGGGTATAATTTAATGGCGCTTTGTGTGGCATCGGGTTCAATAGCAGTAGCACTGTTATTTTCGTAATAGGTAATTTCTAACGATGGGCGTACATCAGGATTCTCATTTTCTTTAGAACCAAAGTTTAGCCAGTTTTCATCTCCTGGATTAGCCATTACCAGCATCAATGAAGTAGATGTGGTGTTATCGCCATTATCTTTTAGTAACGAAGTAACATCAATGGCATAACTTTGGCGATTGTTTGTGTGCCCTGCCACAGTTACTACAGGCTCTGAATCAGGAGCTGGTGCATTGTTCCAGGTTACACCTTCTTCCTCCCAATCATTGCTCAACTGATAAATATTAAAAGCAGTATTTCCTTGGTAAACAGCATTACCACCGTAATGGTGTAGGTTCAGGGTAACATTTGTTATGGAGCTATAAGGAATATTTAAAGTGCCAAAATCAATCAGACCCCGCATTTCTTTGCTTGTGTCATAACGTCGTACGTTTACGGCTATGGATGTGCCATAGTTCTCACCACTTCTATAATCGTATGTATAAGCATCTTTAACCACATTAATAGTTTCTGTTTTACTTACATAACCATCTTTTAATTCAAATTTGGCCCAAAGCTTTATATTACCTGTTGTACCTTGAGGTATTTCTGTAATAGCATCGTCTGTAAACTCATCATTATTGTACCAACCTTCAAACGAATAACATGCTTTAGTTGCATCTGTTAAGGTAATAGTTTCGCTTTCGATGGTGTAAGTAGAAGGGTTGGTAGTTGCACCGCCATCCAGGTTGTATGTGATAGAGTATTCTATTGGGGTAAACTTAGCCCATAGCTCCGCATTGCCTGTACTTCCCTTTGCAATTTCGGTTACCGCAACACCGGTAAACTCTGCATTATCGTACCAACCTTCAAAGGCATATCCTTGTTTTGTTGTAGTTGCTTCTGCTAAAACAATGGTTTCGCTTTCCACATTATAGGTAGTCGGGTTTGTTGCAGCACCGCCATTCAGGTTGTATGTGATAGAGTATTCTATTGGGGTCGTCCACTTAGCCCATAGTTCTTTATCTCCTGTGCTTCCTGTTGGTATTTCTGTAATAACATTACCTGTAAATTCAGCATTATCGTACCAACCTTCAAAAGTAGTATAGCCATCATTGGTTGGATCTGTTAAGGTAATGGTTTCGCTTTCGACGGTGTAAGTAGTTGGGTTGGTAGTTGCACCGCCATCCAGGTTGTAGGTAATGGTGTATTCAAATGGAGTTGATGTAAATGTAGCTGAGTAGGCAACTGTAAAATCAGTTATTTTTTCAACAGCAGTGTTATCCTCATTTTTCCATTCTATGGCTAAACCTTCTTTTTCTAATGGAAGAGCTATTTCTGTAAGATTATCATTATTATTAAATGCACCAGCTCCAATACTGGTTACGCTATTGGGGATGGTGACCGAAGTTAACTTATTATACTGAAATGCATTATTTCCAATATTGGTCACACCATTGGGGATGGTGACCGAAGTTAAATCATTACCGGCAAATGCCACTTCTCCAATACTTGTAACACCATTGGGGATGGTGACCGAAGTTAAATCATTACCGCCAAATGCCCCTTCTCCAATACTTGTAACACTATTGGGGATGGTGACCGTAGTTAACTTATTATAGCGAAATGCACTAGCTCCAATACTGGTTACGCTATTGGGGATGGTGACCGAAGTTAACTTATTATACTGAAATACAGATTTTCCAATACTTGTAACATTATTGGGGATGGTGACCGAAGTTAACTTATTATACTGAAATGCCTTATCTTCAATACTTGTAACACTATTGGGGATGGTGACCGAAGTTAACTTACTACTCCAAAATGCACCATATCCAATACTTGTAACACTATTGGGGATGGTGACCAAAGTTAACTGATTTTCGCTAAATGCCCAATCCCCAATACTAGTAACACTATTGGGTATAAAATCTATTACAGTAGCGGTTCCCCCATATGAAATAATCTCCGTGGTGTTTTCTGTTCCATTGGCATTACGAGAATATATAATACCATTCGACTCAAGTCCATTAACGGTAATTATTTGATTATTATTGAATGCACTTACTCCAATATTTGTAATACTACTGGGGATGGTTACCGAAGTTAACTCATTTTCGCGAAATGCCCCTTCTCCAATACTTGTAACACTATTGGGGATGGTGACCGAAGTTAACTGATTTTTGTAAAATGCATTATTTCCAATACTGGTTACGCTATTGGGGATGGTGACTGAAGTTAACTTATTAGAGGAAAATACATTATATTCAATACTTGTAACACTATTGGGGATGGTTACCGAAGTTAACTGATTTTTGTAAAATGCCCTTCCTCCAATACTTGTAACACTATTGGGGATGGTGACCGAAGTTAACTGATTTTCGGAAAATGCACTTACTCCAATACTTGTAGCACTATTACCAATGGTTACCGAAGTTAACTGATTTTTGGAAAATGCATAATCTCCAATACTAGTAATACCATTGGGGATGGTGACCGAAGTTAACTGATTAGACCGAAATGCATACATTCCAATACTGGTTACATTATTTGGGATGGTTGCCGAAATTAATTCATTATTTTGAAATGCATGCTCTCCAATAGTTGTTACCGCCACCACGTTACCCTCAACGGTAAAGCTTTCGGGGATAATAATATCCTTTTGGGTGGTGTTGGTGTAATCGGTAATGGTGCCTGTTGAGGCGTCAAATTTTACATCACTTAGTTTAAGTGTGTACTGGGCGTTTATGTTTATAAACACCATTAACAGCCATGCTGTTAAAGTAAAAACTGTTTTCATTTTTTTGTTTTTGTTAATAGAATTAAATAGTTAAAAATTCGAAAGCGAAATTAGGTAAAAAGCAAGGTGAATAAGCGGGATAAAAATGAAGTGTTGATCTGAGTAAATAAGAAGTGGGACGGGGTGGATGAGTAAACTATATAAATTAATAAGTGGTATTATAATTTAGCCGTAAGGAAACTCATAATTTTCATTATGATTACCATAATGTGCATATTTACAAAAGTTTAACTCCTTTTTGTCAGGCTTCACAAGCTTTTATCTTGAGCATTCTTATAAAGAGTTTTTAAAATAGAGTGTTTTTTTGGGTACTTTATCAATATAAAAGCTGTTGCAATAACATATTGAATTTATTTTATAATAAAACGGTATAATCTTCTAGAAAAGACAATAGGATTAATAAAAATACAACTTATCATTTTAATTAAATTGTGGTTTTATTAAAAAAAACAGCTACCATGTTTTAGGTAGCTGTTATCTATTTGTTAAGTAAATAGTAATCCTATTCTCTATATGTGATTAATAATGTTGGGTGTAAATTACTGTTTTCATTTTCTTTTGATGCTAATATTACCCGGTTTTCATCACCATTATCTTTCATAACTAAAATCATAGACGTATTTGTGCTGTTATCACTACTTTTTAGTATAGATAAAACATCAATTGTAAAGTTCTGCTTTAAATTTTCGGTAGCAGTTACTTCTATCCCAACTTCGTTAGGAATATTACCATCGGAATGATTGTTCCATGTAATATTGTCTTCTTTCCATTGGTTCGAATATGGGTAAATATTAAATGTTGTATTACCTTGATTTACCTCATCGCCACCATAATGATATATCCTCAAAATAGCACTTTCAATGTTTGTTAATGGGATATTCAACATTCCAAAATCAAGAATAGCATTCATTTGTCCATTAGAGAATTTTCGTACATTTAATGTTGTGGCATCACCATAATTAGATGTAGCCCTGTTATTAAATGATGTGGATTTGTAGACTGTAGCATCTTTTAGGGCAGTAATTTCATTGGTTTTAATTGTAAAATCATCATCGTCACTACAGGAGTAAAGCCTACAGTTATTCCTATAATCACAATTAATAATGATAGTTTAAATAAGTTTTTCATTGCTTTTTGCTTTAATGATTTAATTGTACAAATCTAATTATAAGCTACTTGTGATTGTTGTGTTAAAGGCGAAGAGTAAATATAACTTAATGGGTGGTAGTAATGTGTAAATAGATGGTAATTATTAGTTAATAAGTGGCAAGAATCTTTTTTAAGAAATTATACCAAATCCCAATAATATCCGTGTTATTTTATTAGGATGTTATGATATTTAGTGCTATTCACTAAGGTTTATAATACTATTAAATTCCTCCTTTTTTCTGCGGGATAATGGAACTTCTGTTCCGTCAGACATTACAATGCATCCACCATTGCCTAAAACATATCTTTTAATTTGATGAATATTAATAATATGCGACCTATGAGTCCTAAAGAACACTATTTCGTTAAGAGTTTTTTCTGCTTCCTTAATATTTTTTGACATTAGTATTTGCTTATCATTTTCTAAAATTATATTGGTATAATTGCCAGATGCTTCGAGTCTTATAATATTCTCGGTATTTACAAAATCAATACCGGCAATAGTAGGTATTTTAATAGTGTTTTGTTTTATTTCAGGTATGCTAATATTTGTTTCTAATGTATTTTGTGATTTAACTTTAATTTTATATTTAGCTTTAGTCACTGCTTGTAAAACTTCGGATATTTTTATTGGTTTTAATATATAATCTAAAGCATTTTTTTTGATTGCATTAATAGCGTATTGATCATACGCAGTAACAAATACAACCTCAAAGTTTATGTTACCTACACTTTCTATTACTTCAAAGCCATTTATAAATGGCATTTCAATATCAATAAAAACAAGGTCAGGATTTACAGTGCACAAAACATCAGGTGCTTCGGTTGGATTAGTAAGTGTAGCTGCAATTTCAATATCTTTTATATTGTTTTCGAGAATACTTTTTAATGCTAACACAGCATTCTCTTCATCATCAATAATTACTACTTTTAAACACATTATTTACTTTTCTTTAAGTATAGTTTAACTAAAGTACCAGTGGATTCGAAGCGATTATTATATAGGTCTATGACTTCAACATTAATTAAGTTTGAATAAATTTCTTTAAAAATTTCAAGTCTCTTACTTGTGATTTCCATTCCTAAAGAAATATGAGTTTTATTATGATTGTTTTGCTTACGTTTTCTTAAGTAATTATGTTTCCTTCCAATACCGTTATCTTTTATCATTATTATAATTCCCAACGAATTCTCAAATATTTTTAACAATAGTTCTTTTGCTCCGGGTTTTAGCCTTAGTCCATGGTGAATGGCGTTTTCAATAAAAGGTTGAAGTATTAATGGAGGAATTTTAAGAGCCTGAAGATCAATTTTTACGTCAATTTCTTTTTTAAAAGTAAAAGTGTTATCAAATCTTCTTTTTTCAATATTGATATATAGTTCTAAAGCTTTAATTTCATCTAATAATGATATTCTTTCCTGTGTAGAATTATTTAATATTATCCTCATTAGCATCCCAAGATCCGATAGATAATCTGTAGCCATTTCGGGAGAATTTTGTAATATATAGTGCTGGGCTGAATTAAGAGAATTGAACAAAAAATGAGGATTCATCTGTGCACTTAAAGCATGCTGTCTGTATCTATTAAGAGTTTGTTTAATTAGGTTTTCTTTTTTCATTTTGCTAATACGCCTTTTAAAAAATAAAAAACCTACAAGTATTATAATAACAGATATTAGTAAAACTAAAATAAAATAGAACCAGTTTGTTCTCCAAAAAGGTGTTTTAATAAAAAACTTAATACTTGCCGGTTTTTTACTTTGCACCCCTGAATTGTTTATGGCAAATACCTCAAAAGTATATTTTCCGGGGCTTAAAACCGAGTAATTAACAATTTGTTGATCTGTTGTTTTCCAAATGTCATCAATACCTACCAGGCGATATTTGTACTTAATTTTATCGTTTCGTTGGTAATTTATACCAACAAAGGAGATTGATATATTATTTTGCTTATAACTAACGTTGTAGTTAGATAATATTAAAGTGTCCTTATTCTCAATCTCTACCTTTTTTATATAGATTGGAGGAGGAGTAGTATTTTGACCCGACGCTATTGTATTTATTATACATAAGCCATCATTAGTACCTACATATATATGGTTATTATGTTTCTCAATGTCGTTTATTTCGCAGCTTGTTAATCCGTTATGTATACTCCAGGTTTGAGATTTATCTTGTTGCGGAAAATTATAAAAACGTGTAACTCCTTTGTTTGTGCTTATCCATACAGTATCATTACATACAATGATATCCGAAATTGAGTTAGAGGGTAAACCGTGTGCTGTTGTATATTGAGTTAAAGTATTATTTTTTTTGCACAAAAGTCCGGCGCCTTTGGTTCCAATCCACAACTTATCGTTGTTTTTTGCAAGGGAAGTAACTCTATTACTAAATAATTGATTACTATCTGCCATATGAATGAGTTTTTTGCCGTCATGTAAAAACAATCCTTTTTCGGTACCGATAAGCATTTTGTTATCGAAATGTTCAATGTCAGCAGCATATTTAAATATGTCTTCATAGTACGCTATATTATTTAGAGTTCCTTTCTCATTAAAGTAAAAAATATTTCCATTAGAACCACTAAATGATATCATCCCGGATTTATCAAAATAGGCATTTGTAAAATAGCCATAAAGCAATTTTATTTGATTATTGTAATCCAAAAATATTTTACCATCATTGTTAGTAACGGAAATAAATAAGCTGTCACCTTTACTAATAATTTTTTTTACTTCAGATTCGGGATTGAAAGAATATTGTAGTTTTTTTACAATGTTATTCTGTAAGCTATAGATAAAAGGGGCATTTCCTCCAAATAATATTTGATTATTTTTGGGGTGAATTGTATAGACAGAAACAGGTAGGTTGTTGTGTTTAACAGGGTAAGTTTTAATATTTATCGATGGAAAATAATATACTCCGTTTTTTAATGTTGATGCCCAATATCCACCTTCATTATCTTTACATATTGACGAAACAGAACTGCCATTTAGTAAGTGATAAATAGGAGTGTTTAAATCTCCGTTTTTATAGCCCTTAACACCTGAAGAAAATGATCCAATCCATAAAGTGTTGCTATTATCTATTGAGAGCCAAATTGTTTTTTCTTTAAAATGATGCCATTTATAATTTTTGTTTCTCCTGTTTATAACTAATAATTTATATCCATCAGATAAATAAATGTAGTTTTTAGTAGCTAAGGAAATGCTAAACAAACCACTATAAAAGCCGAGAGGAATTTTTAATTTAATAATTGAATTGTCACTTTCTTCTATTTTTAGTTCTGTTGATACAATTTGATAGTTGTTAAACGTACTATTGTTGGTATTAATTTTAACTTGAATGCTATCTCTTTTTGAAAATTCTAACCATCCAGTATTTCCATTGCAGTCAACTCTTATTGGTTTTTCGGCTCTTCTTGTATAATAAATATTGTTGGCAGAATCAACCATAAAAGTTGTTTTAGATGCCATTCGTATAGAATTCTTTCTTAGGTTGTTTAACTCTTTGTTGAATTTATACTTGGTAATTATACCATTGGAGTAATAGGAGAGTTTACCTGTTAAAGAAATAAACCATATTCGCCCTTTTTCATCTTCATATGATTCAAATATGGTATTATCTGGTAAACCGTTTGTTATATCAAAACTAATAAACGAATATCCATCATACTTACAAATTCCATGATTAGTAGAAATCCACATAAATCCCTTAGAATCTTGCATTACATGATAAATCTCAGAGCTAGATAAACCATCAGTTACCGAGTAATTTTTAGATTGGTATGTTTGAGCAATTATATTAACGTGTAAGAATAATAGTGCAATAAGAAAGAATAGTAATGTAATTATAAACCTCATATGTTTACATAGAAAGAGTTAAGAATATGAATTAAAATAACTGTAAAACTAATATTATTTAGAATAATTAAGGAGCTATAATTTAATTGGTTTTTATATCAGCTTGTATTTATAGAATTACTTTCATTATTTTAGACCTGTCAAATTAACAATAGTGCGTTAAAGTATGGTATAAAATACTGAATATAAGCAAAATAAGTCAATGATTTATTTTGTTTAATCCCCTGGTAATCAGTATTTTAATGAAGAATTCCGACAACTTCATTAAGGGTGACTATCAAGGGAAATAATATTTATAAAACACACATAGAGAGAGTGTTAATAAAAATGTCAAATATCAACAGTTGGAGGAAAGAGTTTGTGAATGAGACTCTTATTCTGTTTTTGTGCATAAAAGGTCGCATTAACTTATTACAGTTGGGGCGCTTTGGTAAGCACAAGGAGCAAAGGTACCGACAACAATTTGAAAAACCATTCGACTTTCTAGCTTTCAACAAAGAATTAACGCTTTCTCAGGGAAGCGGCCGATATGTCATGGCTTTTGATTCCTCATATGCGGTATCTACATCAAGGTGTACCAACAGGAAGACCGGGAAGACCAAAAAAAATATGATGGAAAAGTTAATAACAAAAATATTGACTTGAGACACTTTAAGCTTGTGTCAAAAGATGATCAGGCTGTTATCTATAGCGCTATTGTATATTCCATATCCTTAAAGCGAAACATAAAGGTTGTGGATGCTCTTTATTGCAATGAGAAGGGTAAGCAGGTTTACAAACTGTATTTCTCAACAGATATCAATATGAATGCTTCTGATATCCTGAAATTCTATCAAAGCCGTTTCCAAATTGAATTTCTTTACCGTGACGGTAAACAGCATACTGGCCTAAATGATTGTCAAGCCAGAAGCGAAAATAAATTGGATTTTCACTTTAACGCTTCGCTGACAGCCATTAATCTTGCAAAGATTACCCATTGGTTGAGCATACCCAAAGAACAACGAAAATCATTTTCGATGACAGATATCAAAACAATAAATAACAATGCCTTACAGTTGAATTTATTTTTTGACAAGTTCGGCATTAACCCAAACTTGCCAAAAAATAAACACAAGGCAAGGGAACTATTATATTATGGCACTATTGCCGCATAAAAGTTTAGCGAAGTATTTGTATTAATATTACCTCTAAGGTACAAAAACACAAAGATAAAAATATGGATCTCAGAGGTCTAAGAATCTTTGTGGTTTGTTAAATAATTTGATTTGCATTAAATTGGGAGTTTCTCGCTAATTGAAGCTCTTAATTCAAATCACTTCTTACCATTGACGAGTGACCAATAACTATTGGCCAATAATATTAACCTTAATTAACCCGGAAGCTTTTAATCTTAACCAATTATTAACCCACTTTCTAAAGGGTGTTTTGTTATTTAGCATTACAAAATTCAACATGGATTCAGATTATTATTTGAATATATTTTGTCTCTATGTTTTAAATAAGTTACAAATGAAAAAAATATATATAAATGAAAAAGCAACAACTAGCGAATCATTTGAAGCTTTAACAGCAGAAATTGAAAAAGTAAAGAAGGATTTCAATTCTCCTCAGTTTACGATGATGGAGTCTCAGGTAGTAAAAACCTATTACTTATCTCGAAAGGACTACGATAAGTGGTTTGGTGTAAGTATGAAGGAGGTTGAATCAGCTAGGGCTATGGATGCAGGAATGGCAGAAAGCATGTTAATTCAAACTGCCTATAGAATAAGTATGGATCCCCAGTTTGTCCAGTCGGGTTTATATCCAAAAGTAATAGAATTAGTGGAAGGTATATTGAAAGAAGATGCTGAAATTTTACCAGGTTATTATTGCCTTGCATGCCTTTATAAAGCAGCAGGAAATATGGATTCTGCGTTAAAAAATATTAATAAGTTTATTGAGAAAGCTAAAGAAAAAGGACAGCCAGACGATCAACTGGTTAATAAGCTAAAAGAATAGATTGAAGCTATGTAAAAGTAGATTTAAATAAAATATGTTGTCAGGGTTTTATTTTTTACCAACTAATAATTAGCAAAATATAAGTTTATGTAGCTTTTAGTAAATGAAAGATGGGTGGAATTAGATAAAACATAGCAATTTGAGTGAAATATGTCATGTTTTTTAACCAAATCTCATTAAAAATGAAAATTATGGCAATTTTATTCACCCTAATTAGTATATAAGTTGTCTTAACATTAAACCCATATTTTATACATTTCTTTTATTCTAGTTGAATAACTAGGGGGATATTTTTTGAAATATTGGTGCTAAATTTAATTACAATTTCATTTAACCTGGCCAAATAAATATTGAATTGTTGAAGATAATATATAATCAAAATGAAACGTAGAACTACAATTTTAATGGCTATAATGCTTATGATTATTTCATCATTAGCATATGGGCAAATACAAGAACCAACAAAATGGCAGGTTAAATTCTCAAAAAGCGAAGTAAAGGTTGGAGATAAAATTGATATTGTATTTAAAGGAAATATAGACGATACCTGGTATGTTTATTCAAATGATTTTGATCCCGAATTAGGCCCAATTCAAATTTCATTTAATTTTAACGATGATACATCATATGAGAAAGTTGGAAAAGTAAAACCAATAAATGCCCATAAAAAATATGACGAAATTTGGGAGGGTGAGATTAGTATATTTAAAAAAACTGCTGAACTTCGTCAAACAATCTTAGTAAAAAAGTTACCATTAAAAGCTAGTGGAGCATTCGAATTTCAATCTTGCTCAAATAAAACAGGCATGTGTGTAATGGGAGATGATGAGTTTAACCTTATATTAAAATAGGTGAACTATTAAGTTGTTAATATTAGCTAGAAATTTTACCACTATAAATGAAATGTTAAAGATGAAGAGGAAAATAACATTACTTGCCTTAGCGTTAATTCTGGTATTTCAAGGGATAACATTTGGGCAGTTGCAAAACCCAACAAAATGGAATACTGAATTATCTAAAAAGGATGTTCAGGTTGGAGATAAAATTGATATAGTTTTTAAAGGAGTAATTGAAAATACATGGTATGTATATTCTAATGATTTTGATCCTGAATTAGGCCCAATTCAAATATCATTTAATTTCGATGAGAATTCATCATACGAGAGAGTGGGTAAAGTAAAACCAATAAATGCTCATAAAAAGTATGATGAAATTTGGGAAGGTGAAATCAGCATATTTAAAAAAACAGCTGAACTTCGTCAAACTATATTAGTTAAAGAATTACCGTTAAAAGTAAGTGGTACTTTTGAGTTTCAGTCATGTTCAAATGAAACTGGAATGTGTGTTATGGGTGATGATAAATTTGATCTTCACCTGGCAGGAAAATCAACATCGAAAAAAGTTGAAGAAACAGCAGAAAAACTTCAAACTAAGGTTGATGTTAAAGAGCTGTCTGTTGCTGGTAAAGTCGATAAAATAGACTCTTCCGTAGTACCTCAAGAAAAACAAAGTGAAGCAAAAGTGGAAGTTAAGGAAGCTTCAACACAAGCAGAACCTAAGGAGGAACATAAAAGTTATTGGAGCATATTTATTCTTTCGTTTGTTGGAGGATTGGCTGCGCTGTTAACACCTTGTGTATTTCCAATGATTCCTATGACGGTTAGTTTTTTTACTAAGCAAAGTACAAGTAAAATAGCTGGGATAAGAAATGCAATTCAGTATGGATTATTTATTATAATCATATATGTTATACTGGGGTGGTTAGTTGTATTAATTTTTGGAGCTGATGCATTAAATGCTCTATCTACTAATCATTGGTTTAATTTATTTTTCTTCTTGTTATTGGTATTTTTCGCTATATCATTTTTAGGAGCTTTTGAAATTGTATTACCATCCTCATGGGTTAATAAAGCAGATGCCGGGGCAGATAAAGGAGGTTTGATTGGTTCGTTTTTTATGGCGCTTACCTTAGCATTAGTATCATTCTCATGTACAGGTCCAATTGTTGGTTCTTTATTAGTTACGGCTGCATCTGAAGGAGGAATGGCACCTTTAGTTGGAATGTTTGGGTTTTCGTTAGCCTTAGCTTTACCATTTGCACTTTTTGCAGCATTTCCTGGCTATTTAAATTCACTACCTAAATCAGGAGGTTGGTTAAACTCAGTAAAAGTTGTTCTTGGATTTTTAGAGTTAGCATTGGCATTTAAGTTTTTGTCAAATGCCGATTTGGTATTGGATCTTCATTTATTAGAAAGAGAAGTTTATATAGCTATTTGGATTGCGATATTTGGAGCCTTAGGTTTTTATTTACTTGGCAAGTTAAGGTTACCTCATGATTCACCTATGGAGTATATTCCAGTTTCCAGATTATTACTAGGATTGTTTGTGTTATCATTTACCATTTATATGGTTCCTGGACTTTGGGGAGCACCATTAAAACTTATTTCAGCATTTCCTCCACCAATGGAATATGCAGAGTCTCCAGAGGGTGTAGGAAATAGAGCAAGGCAAGCAATTAATGTAACCAGTGAACCAATTAGCGACACCCAACGAAAACTAGAAGAAAAAATGCATGTTGGTCCACAAGGGTTATCTGTTTTTCATGATTACGATGAGGCATTGGAATATGCAAAATTATTGAATAAACCTTTGTTTATTGACTTTACTGGAAAGGCTTGTGTAAACTGTCGTCAAATGGAAATTAATGTTTGGTCCGATCCGGATGTAAATTCATTAATGAGGAACGATTTTGTGGTTGTTGCACTTTATGTAGATTACAAAAAGGAATTACCTAAAGAAGAGCAATATGTTTCTAAAACTACAGGTAAGAAAATTAGAACCATTGGTAACAAGTGGAGCGATTTTCAAATTAGCAGATATAAAATAAATAGTCAACCTTACTATGTAATCTTGGATCATAACGAAGAAATGTTAGCTAAGCCTAAGGCTTATGAACCAGATAAAAAAGCGTATGCAGAATGGTTAAGGATTGCCAAAGATAAATTTAAAAAGCAATAAACTTTTTTTAGCAAATAGAGTAAAAGGATTACATATGAATCTGATGTTGAAAAAAAGTAAATGATATAAAACGAATAAAGATTTAATAGAGGTTTAGATGCCGATATTAATTGTGTATTTATTAATTTGACAAGGGCCTTTGCAAACGTGCAAAGGCTTTTTTTATAGATGTTTATATGTAGGATATGAATGGCATTAATCAACAAATTAACTTAAAGAGTGTTTTAATACAAAACCCAAAACAATACTCTTATGAAAACAAGTGTTTTAATTTGCTTTATAATGCTGGCAGTAAACTTATCAGCACAAAAACAAAATTATTACTCAAGTAAAACGGTTCAACTATCTTTTGAAGAAGCTACAACTAAAACAAAAGAAGCATTAAAAAAGCAAGGGTTTGGTATTGTAGCAGAATCGGATATGGATCAAATGCTTAAAGAAAAAATTGGTATTGCAGATATGAAACCTTATCGTGTTTTAGGAGCGTGTAATGCTAAAATTGCTCACAAAGTATTAAAACTTGAAGAAAATGTAGGTATTTTCTTACCCTGTAAGGTGATAATTAAATACAAGTCAGAGCAAAAAACCGAGATTGTATTTGTTAATCCTGAAGTAGCTATGAAACCCATTAAAAACAAGAACGCTCAGGTTATCTTTAGAGAGGTTTCTGTTTTGCTGCAAAAAGCAATGAAGGATATTTAAAAGATGTTATAAATATGGATTTTTTGCTAATTCAATAAATTTGTAACCCATTTCTCTCATCATTTCTTTTACTGTATTAGATGGAACTGTTTTAAATATGATGCAAGTTTTTAGCTGATATGGTATTATACCTAGTTTACACAAAGTATCCTTGAACTTAATTTTAGACTTAACCTTATTAAGTATTTTTTTATTAGAAGTAGGCTGAGATAAATCTAAGGAAGTAGTATAGTAATCGTTAATACCCTTAAAAGCAATACATGGTAAATTAATACCCATAGCTACTTTCTCTAACTCCCTTTCTGATATTTTATACACATAATTTCCAACTTCTTCAAAGGAAAAACGATTCTTCCAAACTTTATTAATCAAATTAGTGGAAATTCTATCCAATATGTTTTTTAACCAAATAATAAATGGCATTTGTATACCAATGTCCTCAGGTTCAACCAAAATTACAGCATTTTTAGATGCTCGTATCATTTCGTACAAAGCAATATATGGGCGAGGAAAATGATGATATGCTTCTTTACAAAAAATATAATCAAAGGAGTCTTCTGAAAAACTAAGCTTTTCAGCATTTTCTTTACTAAACTCTTTAATAAATCCTTTGTCAAATGCTTGGGTTAATATGTAATCTGATATATCCGAAGCAGTAACATTTAATCCTTGTTCCAGCAGCCAATTGGCGTCTGTACCAACTCCATCACCAACAGTAAGCCAATTTTTACTTTTGTCGTGGATAAATGGATTAAGTGTTTTATATATTCTTTCGTGACGCCAAAAATCAATACTCCCTTTGTTTTCTAATCGGCTAAATACCTTACTGTTATTTTCATAGTGCTGCTCATGTGCTGAATAACTTTGCTCTTTAAATTCGGAATTTACCATGTATGGAATTTTGCAGCCAAATATATGTATAAGCAAAAAGAGCACCAAAAGTAGTGCATGAAAAAGCCCTCTGCGAAATGAGAGGGCTGTAAATATTTTATATGTGAAAGTTAGATTAAATTTCGCTAACCTTAGAAAATACGTAAAACATTTCACTGGCAATTTGATAACAACGTTCAGCATACATGGCTGCTTCTTTTGGTGTATTATCAAAAGCTTTAGGATCTTCATACGTTATAGCAATTCTATCCGTAGCACCAAGTACTGTTGGACATGATTCATCTGCTTGCGAACAAGTCATTACTGCCAAAAATTTTTCAGTTGGATTAAATTCATTATCGAATTTTTTACTGAATGCTTTAATGGACTCACCTCCTTTGGCATAATTAACCATATAAACCGGATTTTGGGTAGAGTCGGTCTTTTCAATTGTGAAACCTGCTTTTTTTAAAGCTTTTACAGCACGTGGATTAAATGCAGTAGCTTCGGTACCTCCCGAAAAGCAATTAATATTTTTAATTTTGTGGTAGTCAGCAGCAACTTTAGCCCAAAGTTGGCTCATATGACTTCTGCGCGAATTATGTGTGCATATAAATACTAAATCTGCTTTGTTTATGCTATCTATCGAAGCTTTTACTTTTACAGCAAATGCATTTAAATCTTTTTTTCTTAATGAATCAATGTTTGTAATTGAAGTTTTAATGCTGTCGATATATTCGCATAAATCAGAATTGAATTCAATAGCCTCTGATTTAACAACTTTAGCAGAATCTGTTGCGCAACAAGATTTAGATTTACATTTTTCGTCTGATTGTTTTTTACCTTTTTTTTCTGAAAAATTACAAGATGTAGCGACAAGTACTAATATTACTACAGCAATTGGAAATAATGTCTTCATGTGTAATTGGTTTTAAGTTTCCGTGCGAAAATGCAAACATGACAATACATTTACATTAACTAGGTATTAATAATTCACTTTGATTAGTTTAAATCTATTAACCTAAAATTGTTCAATGAAATGTAACATTTTTAATTAGGTACACATTGTATGTGGTGCCAAACAATAATCATTTGGAAGAATACTAATAAGATTGAGGTTTTAAAAAAAAACTAATCTAAATATGTAAATATAATCGATATGTTAATGAATATATGCAACATATTTATATATTTGCATTTGTTATTAAATAAGCGAAAGACATTCAATGTCAATAACGAAGGAATATAGAAAAATGAAGATACAGGATTTAGATTCAGCTCAATTAGAGCGTGCTGCAAGTATGCTTAAAGCAATAGCTCATCCAATGCGAATTGCTATACTAAGTCATTTAGAAGAAGGGAAAAGGTTAACTGTAACTGAAATTCATAAGCTTTTGGATATTGAGCAGTCTACCACTTCGCATCATTTAGGAATATTAAAAGATAAAGGTGTTTTAATATCACAAAGAGAAGGGAAAAATACTTATTATTCTCTTAAGCACGATAGCCTGCAAAACATTGTCAATTGCGTGAGTAAATGTTCCGTTGATCTGAAATAGCTAAAAAAGCATAGAGCTTTAAACATTCTGGGTTCAGAACAGTTTAAGGTTTTTTTGTAGTTTATTTAATAATAAGAAATGGGGAGAAAGATTAGATTAACTAAGGAGTTTAGATTTGAGATGGCACATGCACTTTGGAATTATGATGGATTGTGCAAGCATTTTCATGGTCATTCGTATATTTTAAGAGTAACAGTAAAGGGAGAACCTAATTCAGATGAATCAAGTCCAAAGTATGGAATGGTAATGGACTTTGGGCTGTTAAAGCAAATTGTGCACGAAGAAGTAGTTGATAGGTTAGATCATGCCTTAATGGTTAATAAAAATTCAGATTATAAAGCTTTATTATCAATTCCACAAATGGGTGATCGGGTTATCCTAACTGACTATCAACCCACTTGTGAAAATCTTCTTAGCGATATAGCTCAACGTATCACTTCGCGTTTACCCAGCGACGTTGTATTACATAGCCTAAGGTTAAACGAAACAGCAAACTCTTATGCCGAGTGGTTTGCTGAGGATCAATAAAAGTAAAATTGTTGAAGGATTTTGTTAATCATGGTATTGATCTTCTGCATCGTACCATGTTAATTCTTTTTCAATAGTTTGGTAATTTGAAGTGTCCTCTATATCAAAGAATTTAATGGTTACAGTCTTGGATTCGTCTTCTTCTAACTCAGAAATATATGCCCATCCTTCATCAACAATATGATTACCAAGTTTTAGCTGTACATTGAGGTTGATTTTAAATGCAGTTGGACCATTTCCAGTATTTTTTACAGTAAAGGTCATATACTTGTAAAATTCGTTATCACTACTTAGTAATGAAGAATTGCTTATAACCTTGCATTTAGGAGAATTAAAAACAAGGTTTAGTGGTGAATCTTCATCTGCGCAGCTGCTTAGCGTAAACATCAATATGCAGATGGTGTAAATAAATAAGGTATTAGTTTTCATAGGCTTTGTTTTTTACCTTGCAAACCAATTACTATGCCAATACTTATAGCCAAATCAATATATCATGAATTAGTGAGCAATTTATTTTCTGTAAAATCGTTTAATGAATATCTTTGGATTTTTAGAATAACAAGAAAGCCATCTTGTATAAAACAAAGTAGTTTAATTCAATAAAATTAATACTTTAGAGAAAGCAATATGGCAATTAAAAAGAAAATTTAACATATGAACTATCATAATTAAGTATTAACAGCAAAGATGGATGATTCAATAATACAGTGTCTCAAGTTTTTGTGTTTATCAGTCGTGATAATTAATACTTATTTCGTGATACAATTATTAAATACATGCATGCAAATTTCAAATTCATTATAGTTATTTTATTAGCGTCTTTGACGACAATTATAAATGCACAAATACTTTCAACGGGCCATAGTGCAAAAAAGGTAGTTGCATATTCAACTCAAGATACATTGTTTTTTTATGCTGATTTAAATTCTGCAGCTCTTACAGCTAATCCACCTATTGGAGGAACAAATGTAACTTATGTGTGGGAGCAATATCAGTCAGTAGGAAACTGGTTACCTAAATTGAGTGGAACAAATCCTACTCTGATTGATTTGGAAAATAAAAGAGGCTATAGAGTTACGGTTAATGATAATGGAACTCCTGTTGGCACATATATGTGCTGGGTATTTCAACCAGAGATAGAAAGCATAGATATAGATATTGTGAAAAATAAATGTGATACAATTGAATTTGAGGCAGAAGTCCAAGGTGATCCTCTAAGCTATCAGAATCCTGCTAATGGCGATGATCATACGATTGATTACGAATATTCTTATAACTGGGATACGCAACCAGCATACTCTAATAAGAAAGAAATAATAGGGGGTAATGTGATTTTTGATGCACCTTTTGAAGATGTTACTTACTCAGTTGAAGTATCGGCTTTTCAAGATGCATCAATAGGCACTGCCTTTTACAATTCTAAAGAGAAAGATATTGATTTAAAAGGTATTGGAGGAGAAGTTGCTTTTGATATTGTTAACAAGGGAAATCCTAACGAGATTTCTACAGATAAAAAATATGAGGGCTTAACAAAATTTACAGGATCTTTAGGAATAGAATTGGAATTAGATACAGCTAGAGTAAAGGGTAATAACTTATCTTATAGAATTGACTTTAATTCTACACTTGACGAAGGGGCAGAATTAACTAGTATGACTGATGGTATCCTTACTAAAACAATTAACAATGTTGGTAAGTGGGATATGATTGTTATAATTGAAAATAATTTTGAGTGTGAAGAACAAATGACACTTGGACCAATTGAGGTAGATGAATCTAAAATTGAAGCACCAAATGTTTTTACACCCAATGGAGACGGGACAAATGATGTATTTATGGCAGTTTATACCTCAATAAAAGAGTTTAAAATGGTAATTTTTAACCGTTGGGGACGTAAGGTGTTTCAAACAACTAACCTGGGAGAAGGTTGGGATGGTAAAATAGGAGGAAGCAAAGCGGCAGAAGGTGTTTATTTTTATGTTATTACTGCAAAAGATTTTAACGGTAAATCCTATAAGCTACAAGATAATCTTCATTTATTTAGGTAAGAGTAGATTAGTAGTGAGTTCATAAAGTAATTAAGTTAAAAGTCGATCTAAATAAAATATCAACTTAGAATACTGAATGTAAGTTAAACACAAATGTAGCAGCATGGTTGTGTTTGACAATTAAATATTGAACGATATACTAGTATTGTATTAAGAAACTGTTTAAGTTTTATCCTTCGGTTTATTTTGGCGACTTAAGCCCTCATATTTCTGCAAAATTTCTTTAAATAGCGATGATATTCGCATCAATTTTGGCTCATCTGAGAACTTAATTCTCTCAAAATAACTCACAAAAACAAAATTTAAACAGTTTCTAAAAGATAATGTAACACAGCTACAGAATAAATGGTAATAATAAAACAATTCTGCAAATTTAATAACCTTCCCAAGTTGATTGTGAAATTAGATATTTAGTCATTGATAAATATTATTTACTTTAGAAATTATGAAATTTTTAGCTTACCTAATTGAGTTCATTTGTTGGTTAAGCATCGTTACTTCTTCTATGTTATCAGGGGCTTTTATTGGAGGCATTTTAATATTAATTTATGATTCAAAAGTAACTTTAATAATTGCTGCTGTTCTTGCTTTTATTGGATTAATATTTGGATTATTTTGGGCGAAAAGGATAAGAAAGAAAATGACTTACTCAACATTTGCTTCAAAAATAATGGCAACACCGGAATTGGATATTAAGGCTAAAGGTGAGCAAAAAAGAAATAAATGATTCTTCTAGTTTAATATTACCAAATAATAAATAAAAACATCCCGTAAAATTACTTTGCGGGATGTTATATTCAACAATTAACAAAACCAATTAACAAACCATTTTTTGTTAAGTAATTTTAAGCTTCTTCTAATTCTTTCTCGTAATCAGCTAATAGTTGTCCCTGAACATCGTGAGGAACAATATCGTATTGAGCAAACTTAAGTGTAAACATAGCTCTACCGCCAGTTATTGAGCTTAACGAGGTAGAATATTTATCCATTTCTTTAAGAGGTACTTTAGCTTTAATTATTTCAAAGCCTTTTTCACTGTTCATACCTTCGATTAGTGCACGACGGCCTTGTAAATCACTCATTACGTCACCCATTCTGTCCGAAGGAACCTTAACTTCAACATCATATACGGGTTCAAGGATTTTAGGACCGGCATTTTTAAATGCATCACTAAATGCATTACGTCCGGCTAACTTAAACGAAATCTCGTTAGAGTCTACACTATGCATTTTACCATCATATACACAAACTCTAATATCACGAGCATATGAACCAGTTAATGGACCTTCTTCCATTTTTTCCATTATACCTTTTAAAATAGCAGGTAAAAAGCGGGCATCAATAGCTCCACCAACAATACAGTTATAAAAGATCAATTTACCTCCCCAAGGCAAATCTACTACTTCTTGTCCCCGTATATTCATTTTAAATTCCTGACTTTCGAATTTATATGATGTAGGTTCTGGCATACCCTCTTCGTATGGTTCAATAACCATGTGTACTTCACCAAATTGACCTGAACCTCCAGATTGTTTTTTATGTCGGTAATCAGCTCTGGCTGCCTTTGTGATGGTTTCGCGATAAGGTATTTTAGGTCTAATAAATTCTATATCTAATTTATCATTGTGTTCAATTCTCCATTTCATGGTGTTTAAATGGAACTCACCTTGCCCATAAATAATAATTTGTTTAAGCTCTTTTGAATATTCAACAACTAAAGTAGGATCTTCTTCGTGCATGCGTTGCAAAACTTCCCCTAACTTTTCATCATCATGCTCATTAACTGGTTTAATAGCTGTTCTGAATTTATGATCGGGATAATGGATAGGTTCAAAGATGTTATCGCAACCTTTTTCATTAAGCGTGTCGTTAGTTTTAGTTTCTTTTAGCTTAACGGTAGCTCCTATATCTCCAGCAACTAATTCGGTAATTTTTGTACGGGTATTTCCAGCAACACAATAAAGTTGAGATAATCTCTCCTTAGCATCTTTAGTCATATTAACTAAATCCATACTTTCGGTAACTTTACCCGACATTACTTTAAAAAATGAAACTTCACCCAAGTGTGGTTCTATGCTCGTTTTAAAAACAAAGATAGAAGCAAGACCTTCCGAAGTACATTCAACCTCTTTTGCATCTTTAGTAATAGCTTGTGGCATTTCGGATACAAAAGGTACAATATTGCCAAGGAATTCCATCATTCTTCTAACTCCCATATCTTTTATGGCAGAAACACAAAATACAGGGAATAAATCTCTTGCAATTAAACCTTTTTTAATACCTGCCCGCATTTGATCTTCATCAAGAGTGCCTTTGTCAAAATAAAGTTCCATAAGGCTTTCATCATTCTCGGCAGCAGCCTCAACTAAAACATTATGTAATTCATCAGCTTTTTCTTTTTGATCGGCAGGAATATCTAAAATTTCTGGTTTTCCTCCATCAGGTCCCCATTGGTACATTTTCATTTTAAGTACGTCCACCAAGGCATTAAATCCCGGACCTACATTAACAGGATATTGTACTATAACAACTTTGTTACCAAAGCTATCTTTAGCTTGTTCAAAGGTCTGATCAAAATTTGCCTTTTCATGGTCGAGTTGGTTGGCTATAAAAATAACCGGTTTATTATATTCATCGGTATATCTAAACAGGTTTTGTGTTCCTACTTCAACGCCCTGTGTGGTGTTTAAAAGCATTAAAGCAGTATCAGTTACATTAAGAGAGGTAACGGCACCTGTTATAAAATCATCCGATCCCGGGCAATCGATAAAATTTAATTTTTTATCAAGCCACTCGGTGTACATTACAGATGAAAAAACGGAGTAACCGTATTCGTGTTCTACTTTGTGATAATCTGAAACTGTGCTTCGGTTTTCAATATCGCCTCTACGGCTGATAACACCACCCTCAAATAACATAGCCTCGGCGAGGGTGGTTTTACCCGAGCCTGAACTTCCAAGAAGGGCTATGTTTTTAATTTGATTTGCTTGATATACCTTCATAAAACTTAGAATTGCGGTCAAATCAAAAAAAATCAAATTAAAATATACCAAGTTACACAGCCCACATCATGGCTGTTAAATCACCGTAACTGCATAGATATTTGATTTTGCGTTTTGACCATGTTAGTAATTAAGGGATTTAAGAAATCACTTGACTGTTGAAATAAGAAATAAATCAAAAGTTAATTGATTTCTAAGGATATGCTCTCAAAATTAATAATATTTAAATAACAATCAAGTAATCCGTAGTTAAAGTTAAGGAGTCTGTTAAAATTTTCTCAATTATCTATTAATACAAAACATTTTAATGCTTTATGTTGATAGTATAATATATTAATTGTAATTTGAAGTAGCCTAATCAAAATTATAATAACAATAAATACCAATTAGGCTTTTTGTAATAGTAATTAAATTGGGGAAAAATCAACACAACAAAAAAATTTAGTTATGATATTAGAGGGGAAAGCGAAAAAGCTTAAAATAATAATCCGGGAAACAGAGAAAGTATACCAACGATCCCTTTACGAAGCCATTGTTTTTGCTGCTAAAAAATATACTTTAGCTGGATCTACAGTAACCAAGGGAGTTATGGGATATGGAGCCAACGATTTAACTAATTCATCAAAAAGTTACGAAATTTCAGAAGATCCACCTATAATTATTGAAATTGTGGATAGGGAGGAGCGTATAGAAGATTTTGCAAGGGTTGTTGCAGGTTTAATAGATAAAGCAAATGGTGCTGGAATAATTTACATTGAAGATGTAGATATTGTTACTTACAGAAAACACGAAGAGGAAAAATCAACGGTTAAATAACATTTAGTTTGAGATATTAAGAAGAGCTGCTTATTTTTGGGGCTGTTATTTTAATTTGGTCTCAATGAAGGTGTTTGTTATTATACTTCTTATTTTTTATACATTTTGTAATTTATCTTCTCAACATACAGAGGTAAAACAGCCTCCGCGTTTAGTTGTTTTTATTAATATTAACGAACTCCAAACAGAGCATCTTCTTTTACTGAGTAATAAGTTTGGGAAATATGGATTTAACCAACTAATTAACAAAGGAGTTTTCTATCATAGGGCTACATATAATACACTTACGTCATTTAAGGGGACTAAATTGGTAAATATGCATACGGGTTGTTACCCATCAACTCATGGATTAATTGGTAAATCGTGGTATGCAAAGCATGATGAAAAAGAAGAGCATGCTTATGGTTTTATTGCAAATAATGACGCCATGCCTGACTCAGGAAGAATTATATACCCTTCTTTGGATGCAACAACCATTTCCGATGAGTTAAATCTATTTTACAAGGGTAAGTCTAAAATTGCTGCTGTGTCATTAGATCAGGAAGATATTGCTTATCAGGGGTATTCTGATAAGAAGTTGAGTTTTTGGTTTAATAGAACAACAGGAGAAATGACATCGGCAGAAAATTCAATAATTTTACCTTGGGTTAAAAAGTATAATAGCATGCAATTTTCCCAAATGTTTGTAGAAAGACAATGGGGACCACTTAGTGATCTAAAGAAGTATCATGAATATATTGGGGATAAACCTATTCAACCACGGCATTTTATGTACAGTATGCAAAATGGTTCGAATAATACACTTAAATACCAAAAAATAATTGGTTCGCCATATGGGAATGTTTTGTTACGCGATTTTGTAGCAGCTTTAATAATAAATGAAGAATTAGGTAAGGATAAATATCCTGATATTTTATCACTTACATTGTCGTGTAAACCATTTATGGACAGAAACTTTGAGTTGTTTGATGCAGAGATAGAAGATATGCTTATAAGATTGGATGATCAAATAGAATCGCTTATTCAATTGGTTAAGGATAATGTAGGAATTGAGCGTACATTGTTTGTATTTACATCCACACCAACTATTGGATGGCTACCTGAAACTATGAAAAAGCAAAAGGTAAATACTGGCTATTTCAATGGGAAAAAGACTTCGGCTTTATTAAATCTTTATTTAATGGCTATTTATGGGCAAGGGAAGTGGGTAAAAGGGTATCATGATAAGCAATTTTACTTTAATCATAAGCTGTTAGAAGAATACAAAATACCGTTAGAAGAAATTCAGGAAAAATCGGCAGAATTTTTATTGGAAGTTTCTGGAATTGACAAAACAATTACTTCGTATCATTTAAGAGTAAATGAATATACCACAGGAGAATTTAACAAGTTTCAGCAAAATTATTTTTATGGACGATCGGGTGATTTATTTATTTCGCTAAAGCCAGGTTGGACCGAAGAAGAAATAGATTTGAGGAAACAGACAACTATATCAAGAGAAAGCTCCTTTGTACCGCTTATATTTTATGGATGGCAAACCAATGCTAATCAGATTTTTGAAAGCGTTGAAATGATTAATGTGGCACCAACAATATCAAAGATACTTCAAATTACAGAGCCTAATGGTTGTATTGGAGAGCCTTTGAATGAGGTTTTAGAATAGAAAATTATAGCATTTTTACAAAGAAGAGAAATAAAATTAGAGTGAATTATGCATCGTTATCTGCCTTGGTGTTTTAAAAAGAATGAATAATATTTTTAAAATCTTTAAGTAAGGAAATATCTTTTTCAAAAGCATTACCTACAACAATTATATCAGCTCCGGCTTTGCAAGTGGCTTTAACTTTTTCGACAGTATTTATGCCACCTCCTACAATCAAAGGGATTGAAATATTATTTTTTACGGCTTCAATCATATCTTCAGGAACAGGATTTAAAGCACCGCTTCCACCTTCTAAGTAAATTAATTTTTGTCCCAGCATTTCGCCAGCCATAGCTGTAGCTACAGCAATATCGGGCTTATCAGCAGGTATGGGTTGGGTTTGACTCATGTATTCAACAGAAGTAGTAGCTCCTCCTTGTATCAAAATATAACCTGTTGGAATTACTTCCATTCCTGATTTCTTGATGTAAGGAGCGGATATTACATGATTACCTATCAGAAGGTCAGGATTTCTACCGGAAATAAGTGAAATAAATAATATACCATCAGCATTGGGTGTAAGCTGAAGTAAATTACCAGGAAATAAAACAATAGGGATGGTTAAATGCTCCTTTAATACTTGCACAACCATTTCTATTCTATTGTTAACCAAACTGCCGCCAACTAAAATTAGATCGGGACAGGCTGTTTCCATGGCAGTAATAATTTTTAAAAGGTTTTGATGCGGGAACTTATCAGGATCAATAAGTACTGCAAATATCTTTTTACCATTATTTATTTTAGATTGTATGTCTGATAGAATCATTTTTGGATTTATTTATAGAATGCCTTATCGTAAATAAGCGAAATATTTGTACGTACGAAATCATTTAAGATATCCCCTAAACATTTACTTTACAACTTTTTTGAACTTAATATTAACAATGGTATACAAGATAAAAATCATTTGTTACCAGGTATTCAAAATCCATAGTTTTATATTCTTCAAAATCAAAAGAAGCTTTAATTTTCCCTTCTTCTTGTAATAAGAAAGGATGGCATTCGAAATTCACGTTAAATATGCTATTTTTTCTGTCGTACATTTTGTACATACTTTCTTTTAAGCACCACATTAAAGAAAAATACTCTGCTTTTTTATTTTCAGGTATAAATTTTTCTTCTTTAGAACTTACAAAACGTTTGTATACCTTTACAACACGTTCGGATGGATATTCAATATCGATACCAGCATATTTACCTATAGAAAAAGCAATAGCTACATATCCTTTTGTGTGACTAATACTTATTTTATACTCACTATTTTTTAAAACAGGTTTACCAGAATCCAAGTAATCAATAACAGGTTCTATTTCTAAAACGTCTTTTATTAAGCATCTGGCTGCTAAAAATTCCAGCTTTCGGGATTCCAGTTTATAAGAGTTTATACGTTCTACATCCTGTTCTCTAAGATTAAGTCGAACTAAAAGCTCTTCTATACTTTCAGTAATTTCCCAAACAACCACAAATCCTTGGTTTACTGTATCTCTTCTTATAATTTGCGGCATAGTTAAAAGTTAGGCATTGTTCTCCACTCAAATGTTTCCATGATGTGGATAATATCTTTCTTAACAAATTCAACAACAGGTGCTAGTGAATCTTTGTTAGGTATGGTGTTGAAGTAAAGAGAGCCACGAACAAAATGCCTAGAGCTGTCCGTAAGATAAAATTGTACAGATGAAGCAGCATCACCTTTAATGTCATAAAAAGTACCATAAACCTTTTTCTCGGGAGAAATAAAAACCCGTTCACCAATTGCATCTGCTTTTACCGAATGTTTGTAAGCGAATTTCCTGCTGTCTTCAATCATTTCGATAAGATTATTATTTACTTTTTTATAGCTAATATGCACAGTTCCATTTAACGAAGGATAGTCCATATTGTACCAAAATTTTTCGGCGTTTATGGATCTGTTATCTTCTAGAATTTTACTATAAATTGGGGCTTCAAAAGTATACGGACATTCTTTATCAAAGGCTTTATACTCGTGATTGGGAAAGGTAATTCGATAATACCCTCTGGGTTTAGGTGTACCATGATGTTTACACGAAAGTGCAAAGAATAGGCACAATAATCCTATCATCAGGAAAATATTCTTCATCATCTTATCTTACTTTTTAGTTTTAAGCGGTTTATACTCAAACTTTAGTTTTCTAATCCTCCTCGAATCTACCGAAATGATAGTAAATAAATAGCTTTTGTATCTGATTTGTTCGTTTTTATCAGGTATTTCGCCTTTTAATTCAAGCATTAACCCGGCTAATGTCTCTGCTTCACCTTTTATTTTATCAAATTCATCTTCATCAATTTCAGCAACTTTATGAAAATCATTTAATAAAGTTTTTCCTTCAAACAGGATGCTTCCATCTGGTTCTCGAGTATAAAAGGTTTCTTCATCATCATTTTCATCAGATATTTCTCCAACTATTTCTTCTAAAATATCTTCTAATGTAACAATACCCGAAGTACCTCCATATTCATCTACCACAATGGCCATATGAATTTTATTTTGCTGAAACTCTTCTAGTAAGTCATCAATTTTTTTTGTTTCAGGTATAAAATATGGAGTACGAATAAGTTCTTGCCATTTAAATTCCTTTTCCTCATTAAGGTGAGGAAGCAAGTCTTTAACATATAAAACACCCTTAACATTGTCTGGTGTATTTTCAAATATAGGTATTCGGCTATAGCCTGACTCAATAATTACAGATAAAACCTTATTATAATTAGATGTAATTTCAATGTCAATAACATCTACTCTGGCTGTCATAATTTCGGCAGCATTAATATTACCAAACTTAACTATACCTTCTAATATCTCTTTTTCTTCGGTTATTTCGTCACTCGTTAATTCAAGAGCATGAGAGAGGTCGTCTAATGATATTGAGCTGGTTTTTTTTGCAATTCTTTTATTAACAAATCCGGAAGTGCTTAATAAAACAGCACTTAAAGGTCTAAAGATGCCTTTAAGTATTAATATAGGGTAAGCCATTGTTCCGGCAAAGCGTCGGGAAAACCTCGATGCATATACTTTTGGAAGTATTTCGCCAAAAAATAAAATTAACCCTGTTATTCCAATAACTTCAACAGCAAACTTGAGTATATGCGATCCACCAAACTTCACTAAAGAATTGGTTATAAAGGCAGATAATATTACAATACCAATATTTACAAAGTTGTTACCAATTAAAATGGTGGCTAAAAGTTGTTCGGGCGATTTTAGATGTTTTAAAATTAACCTACTATTCTTTGTGTCTTGATCTTCTAATTCCTGCAAGTCGGAAGGTGCTAAAGAAAAGAATGCTACTTCTGAACCAGATAATAAAGCGGAGAAGAGAAGCAATATGAGCAGTACAATTATAGAAATTGAGGTCCCAATGCTTATTGGTAACAATTCAATTGCAGTAAAGTACATTGCTATTGATGAAAGTATCGGGTCTGTTTCCAAGAATTTAAAATTAATATGAAACTAGAACGGAAGATCATCTTGCTCGTTTGATTCTCCTAAAATATCATCATTAGATAAATTATTAGGTGCTTGAGGAGGAGCGGTAACCGGTTGTTGATTTTGCGGTTGTACAGAAGTTCCATATGAGGCTTGATCCTGATTAGCAGGATTATCTCCTTTGCGACCTAAAAATTGGAAGCTATCGACAAATACTTCAGTAGTATAACGTTTGTTTCCATCTTTATCGTCCCACGATCGGGTTCTTAGCTTTCCTTCAATATATAATTGGGTGCCTTTTTTAACATAGTTTTCTGCAACTTTTGCTAATCTTCCCCAAATTACGATATTATGCCATTCGGTTCTGTCAGGTATTTGCTGACCAGCGCTTGTGGTAAATCCTCTTTCGGTAGTTGCTATAGTAAAATTTGCAACAGCTCTGTCATTTTCAAAATATCTTATTTCAGGATCTCTCCCTACGTTACCAACTAATATAACTTTATTTACAGACATTTGTTTACTTAAAATTTTGAATGATAAAAATACAAAACTTACAATCGAATACAAATATAGTTAAATGACAAATATTTTATTTTTCTACATGTAAACGATCAATTTTGTACGATTATATTGGTAAGTGGTTTCGGGAATGCAAAATTATTAAGCTCATTTAAATTTATAATTTCGAATCCCATGGCTTGCAAATGATTTAAGGAGTTAATTTGTATAGTGTAAATGGTGATAAAGAGTTGACGATGTGTCAATTGGTGTTTTATGTTTTTTGTGGATAAAATATTTACATCTTGATTTCCTGATATCTTATTTAGTTCGTCAGATTTTAATAACTCTTTAAAAGAACTTGTTGAACTGGTTTCGATAAGCGGAAATTGATAAAGACCTTTCCATATATCTTTACTATTTCGTCGTTGAATAACGGTTTTGCTTCTATCGGAATTTAATATAATTATATAACTAAAGTATCTCTCTTTAATTTTCAGTTTCTTTTCTTTTATTGGCAACAAATTAACTTTACTATTTCTATATGCAAAGCAAATCGTGTTAAAAATGCAAGAATCGCAATGGGGTTTTTTAGGTGTGCACTGTAAAGCACCAAACTCCATTAATGCTTGGTTAAATTCGCCATGTTCATTTACTGTGTTTAAAGAATGTGCTATTTCTTCTATTTCATTTTTACCCTTACTTGTGTTAATAGGAGTTTCAATTCCAAAAATTCGACTGATTACCCGGAATACATTTCCATCAATTACAGTACGGTGCTCGTTAAAACAGATTGAACTAATTGCAGCCGCAGTATATGCACCCACTCCTTTTAATTTTAATAAATCATCATACGATTTTGGAAACTCTCCGTTTAATTCATTTGAAACATATTTTGCAGCATTATGTAAATTTCTTGCTCTCGAATAATAACCTAAACCTTGCCAACACTTTAATACTTTATCTTCAGGAGAAGATGCAAGATCGTGTACTGTAGGGAAAGTTTCTATAAACTTTAGGTAATAGCTTAGTCCTTGATTTACACGAGTTTGTTGTAGTATTATTTCGGATATCCATACCTTATAAACATTGGTAGTTTTACGCCATGGAAGATCCCTTTTGTTCTGTTTATACCACAAAATCAAGTCACTACTGAACTTTGTCATCGTTATTTTTTTTGCCAAAAATAGGCTTTTTGTTTTTTTATTTTTCGAAATCACTTATCTTTGCATTCTGAATTTTAGAAAATTAATGTAATTAGTTGATAATTAAATAATTTTAAAGAGAGATGACAAAGGCTGATATTGTAAACGAGATTTCAAAAGATACCGGAATTGAGAAGGTTACAGTTCAAAAGACTATCGAAGCTTTTATGGAAACAATTAAAGGTTCGTTAGTTAAAGGGAAAAATGTTTATTTACGTGGATTTGGTAGTTTTATTGTAAAAGAAAGAGCTGAAAAAACTGCACGTAATATTTCAAAGAACACTACAATCATTATCCCGAAACACTTCATTCCGGCATTTAAGCCTTCTAAGAGCTTTGTTACTAAAGTGAAGAACAACGTGAAGTAATTGGTTTAATAAGTTAAATTTTTTGTAGTATGCCAAGCGGAAAGAAAAGAAAAAGACATAAGATGGCTACGCATAAGCGTAAGAAGAGGCTAAGAAAGAACAGGCACAAGAAGAAGAAGTAATCTTCGCCATTTTATAGCGAAAGCATTATAAGGAACAAACATTTGAAGTACTTTCTTCTTTGTTTGTTCTTTATTTTATGTACATATTGTAAAATCCTGATACAAAAAGAGATCAGGTAAGTTCTTATTTTTTTAGAAATACCTACTATAGTGAGTGCAGAACTTTTTGTAGATGTATCTCCTGACGAGCTTTCAATAGCATTGCTCGAAGACAGAAGGTTGGTTGAGTTAAGAAGAGAAAAAAGCGACGTACAGTTTACCGTAGGCGATATTTACCTTGGTAAGGTAAAAAAAATAATGCCAGGTTTAAACGCTGCTTTTATTGATGTTGGTTACGAAAAAGATGCTTTTTTGCATTATTTAGATCTTGGACCCCAGTTTCGTACCCTAAAAAAGTTTCTTAACATGGCCGCCACTGCTAAAAAAGGAGGCGTTGCCTTACACAAAATTAAAGCTGATCCGGATATCGATAAAAACGGTACCATTTCAGATGTTCTCTCAGTAGGTCAGGAAGTTTTGGTGCAAATAGCTAAGGAACCTATTTCAACAAAAGGACCAAGGCTGACTTCCGAGTTATCCATTGCCGGACGAAATTTAGTACTCATGCCATTTTCTGATAAGGTTTCTGTAAGTCAGAAAATTAAATCTTCAGAAGAACGAAATCGTTTAAAGAAGTTACTAATGAGTATTAAACCCAAAAATTTTGGGATAATTGTTCGAACCGTGGCCGAAGGCAAAAGAGTTGCAGAACTGGATAAGGAACTAAAAACCCTTATCAGGCGTTGGGATGATGCTACTGCCAAATTATTTCATCTTAAGCCACGTGCACTTGTTGTTGGCGAAATTGGACGTACCTCAGCCATTTTAAGGGATATTATGAGCCCTTCGTTTAACAGCATTTATATTTCCGATAAGGAAATGTGTAAAGAGGTAAAAGAATATGTGAGTTTAATTGCTCCTGATCGAGAAAAGATCGTAAAAGAATTTAGAGGTGATGTACCTCTGTTCGACCAGTTTGGAATTGAAAAACAGATTAAAACACTTTTTGGGAAAACGGTTTCCTTTAAAAGTGGAGCATATCTTATTATTGAACATACTGAAGCACTCCATGTAATTGACGTTAATAGTGGTAATAGAGCAAAGAATGCTATTAACCAGGAGAACAATGCCCTTGAGGTAAACCTGGCTGCTGCCGATGAAATTGCACGCCAGTTAAGATTAAGAGACATGGGTGGTATTATAGTTGTTGATTTTATTGATATGCAAAAGTCGGAACACAGGCAAAAAGTGTATGAAAAAATGAAGGAGGCAATGACCGCTGACAGGACAAAGCATAATATCCTTCCACTTAGTAAATTTGGACTCATGCAGATTACACGCCAACGTGTACGACCGGAAATGGCAATTGAAACCGATGAGTCATGCCCTACCTGCTTTGGAACAGGTAAAATTGCACCAGCTATCCTACTTGAAGAGAAGTTGGAAGACAGCATAAGAAAAGCTGTCGAAGGACAAAAGATTAAAAAATTGACCTTGAAGGTTCATCCTTATTTGGGAGCTTATTTGAAAAAAGGTTTCCCATCTATATTTTTAAAATGGAAGTTCAAATATGGTTTTGGACTGAAGTTGATACCTTCCGCCTCATTAAGCTTTTTGGAGTTCAAGATCTTCGATGATAAAAATAAAAAGGTTGACCTTTAGGTCAACCTTTTATTTTTCACTAAACCTGCATATATCATTATTAGCTTGTTTTGTTTTAAATTTATTCGTTTTGCATAATATAAATTAGTGTGCACGAATATATTAGGTTATGATTTTTTGTGTAAAAAAATAAGAAGTCGATGTAAATAGTTGTTTTGTCCTATAACTATAATTCCTATTTTTGAACCTAATGCGGAAAACAGAAGAAGAGATATTAAAAAAAATGTCTCTAGGCGACCAGTCTGGAGTTAAGGGTTTGTTTGATTTATATTATCAGCCCTTATGTGTTTTTGCACTAAAGTTTTTCGATTCAATTCAAGAGGCAGAAGATATTGTTCAGGATACATTTGTACAATTTTGGGAAAATGAAAAGTATAAATCTGTAGATACTTCACTAAAGGCATATCTCTTTATGTCTGTTAAAAATAAATGTTTAAGGCAGTTAGAGCTTAATAAAAGAATATACTTTGATGATATTGAATCTTTAGTTGAAGTTTTAATTGCTGAAAAACGTGATAATTCGGGATTAGAAGAACGAATTAAAGTTTTAAATGCAGAAATAGAAAAGTTGCCACCTAAGGCACGTAAGGTTCTAGAACTTATAGTTTTTAAAGGATTAAAGTATAAAGAGGTAGCCGAAGAATTGCAAATTTCTATTAATACTGTTAAAACTCAATTTTCCAGATCATTAAAGTTACTAAGAAATTCTTTAGATCTAATTCTTCTTTTAATGATTTAATCAATCTATGCTTTACGAATAATGGATTTTATTTTCTTATAGGATTGTTATGCTTGGAAATGAGATGCTAAACGTATATTAACAAAAATATACAAATCTACACAAACCCTTTATTTAAGATAAAGGGTTCATTAGTAAAACAGGTTAATAATTCTATAGTGCCCTAAAATATGGCACTAATGGTGTAGAAAAAACTAAATAAATCATCCTTCATGTGTATTTGGAGTATGATGATATTAGAAAAAATATTGTTTTTTTTAAAAAAACCTTGTTTTTGTTTCACCCATTTTTTGATTTAAGGTATCATACAATAAAATACTTCAAAAAATGAGTAATATACCTGATGAAATATATGATCTATTAGCAGATTACTGTGCAGGAGTTTTAACTGAAGAAGATGGAAATAAATTGCGTATCTGGATAGATGCTTCAAAATCAAATGAAAATGATGCGGTAAAATTTATTGCTTCATACAGGGAAGCAAAGGAAATTTCGTTCTTGAGAAATTGTGATAAAAATAAATCATGGGTAATTTTTGAAAAGAAAATTTCTAAGAATAAGGTTTCTCTTCGAGGAAATAGAATTTGGACAAAAGTAGCAGCAACTATTATTGTGCTATTGTCAGTATCATTTTTTTTATGGTTTAATACGAAAGATGATGGCAAACAATTATCCCTAAATGACATTGCTAAACCAGGATCTACACAAGCTTTTTTAACATTAGCAAACGGGGAAACTTTAGACTTACAACAACAAGAAGAGTTTTCTGTAACGGAAAAAAATGGAAGTGTAATCTCCAAGGATTCAAATAATATTATATCGTACAAACCAATTAATAATGTGAGGAAAACTTTGGTATACAATACTATAAATATTCCTAGAGGTGGTGAGTATTCTATGATTTTAAGTGATGGTACACAAATTTGGTTCAATTCAGAAACAGTTATGCATTTCCCTGTTGAGTTTATCGGAGATAATAGGCAAGTTACATTAAATGGAGAAGCTTATTTTAAAGTTGCACACAATGTTGGTAAGCCGTTTATTGTGAATACAAGCAGTGGAAGTGTTGAAGTTTTAGGAACGTCATTCAATGTTTCTGCATATACAAGCGACAGTTATGTTGCAACAACATTAGTTGAAGGGAAAGTAAAAGTATCAACTAAAGACCAATCGATTGTTATTGAGCCAGGTAAACAGGCTGTGTTTAATATACATGGTAACTCAAATATCGTTGTTAAAGATGTAAATACTGCTTTGTATACATCATGGGTAAATGGGGTTTTTGAATTCGAAAATGCAAACCTTGAATATATATGTCAACGTTTGGAGAGATGGTATAATGTTGATTTTATGTTTGAATCTCAGGATATCAGACAATTACACTTTACAGGTGCTGCCAGAAGACAGGATAATATAGATAAAATATGTTCTATCATTGAAAAAACAACCAGTGTAAAATTTAAGGTTTATAACGATGAGATTCGTGTAATGCGCGAATAAAAATAAAACAGGAGATGCTGCAACACCTCCTGCAATTACAAAATGCCCTGCAAGGCATTTATTTCTAATCTAATAGTACAAAATTATGAAAAAACTTGCACTACTGCGGAGGTATAAGAGGTATTTCTCGCATAAAATTTTTTTGGTTATGAAAATGTGTTTCATGCTTCTATTTGTAAGCCTAACCCAACTCTCCGCTATTGGTTATTCCCAAGGTAAAGTTAGTTTAAATGTAGAGAACGAGGCTATTCGTGAAGTGTTTAGACAAATTAAAGATCAAACAGGTATGTACTTTGTGTATAACGAAGAAAGCCTGGATCAAGATCTATTGGTAACAGCTCAATTTGAGAACGAATTGCTAAAAGATGCACTAAGCAAAATTTTAAAAGACTCGGAGTACGATTTTGAAATTTCCGATTATTACGTAGTAATTAAGCCAGGTAAAGAAGAAAGTACTTCTGCTGAGGTTGCTCAACAACAAAAGGTTACAATTACTGGTACAGTTAAGGATGAAGATGATATCCCAATTCCAGGTGTTAATATAATTGTTAAAGAGTTAACCTTAGGTACAATTACTGATATTGATGGAAAGTATAGATTAAGTGAAGAAATCGAAAATGGGTACACTTTAATATTTTCATTTGTAGGGATGAAAACTCAGGAAATTGTATTTGATGGTTTAACAGAGATAAATCTGACAATGCAATCAGAATTACAAGGGATGGATGAGGTTGTTGTTACTGGATATCAGATTCTTTCAAAAGAGAGAGCATCAGGTTCGTTTGAAAAAGTTGATGCTAAACGATTAGAATCTAAGATTACAAGAAATATCATTTCAAGATTAAATGGAGAAACACCAGGTGTTTTATTTAATAGCGATGGTACAATTAATATTAGGGGGGTTAGTACTCTAAATCCTAATGATGTAGATGGATATGAAGAACCTCTTTATGTTCTTGATGGTTTTCCAATTCAAGGAGGGTTGGAAACTATAAATCCTAATGATATTGAAAGCATTACAGTTTTAAAAGATGCAGCTGCAGCATCCATTTGGGGAGCTCGCGCAGCTAATGGAGTTGTTGTGATAGTTTCAAAAAAGAGCGGAAAAAAGAAGGCACCAACTGTAGAATTCATGACAAGTTTATCTGTTAGGAATCATGATGACCTTAAAGAGATACCTTACTTATCAACAGATTCATTTTTAGAGTTTGAGCAACATAAAGCAAATAATGAGTGGCAAGAATTACCATCAGGTGCCCAACAACCTGCCTTGACTCAGGGGATGGATACTTACTTAAAATTAAATGCGGGACTTATTTCACCAGAAGAAGCTGAACGAGAAATAGCTAAATTAAAAGGAGTTGATGTAAGGGATGAATTTGAAAAGCTGTTTATGAGAAAAGAAATTCGTCAGCAATACAATTTATCCATTTATGGAGGTGGTGAAAAGAGCACTTATAACAGTTCCATTAATTATGACAAAAACCATAATCAGATAAAGGGTCACAATTATGAGCGAATTACTACAAGCCTTCGCTATACAACTGAATTGAGAGATTGGTTGAAATTTAACGGTGGTATATCTGCAATTATTCAAAATAATAAAACAAATGGTGTTGCTTATTCAAATTTAAAAGAAACTCCAAATTATCAAACAATTCTTGATGAAAATGGAAATTATGTAGCGCAACCAAAAAGTTATTATCAGGATACAAAAGAAGAATTAGTAGAGCAAGGTTATGTTGATTGGGATTATAATTTATATCGAGAATATGAAAATAACGATCATAAAAACAAGAAAGTTGACCTTAGGCTAAATGTTGGCCTGAATATTAAGCTGATGAAAGGTTTGGATCTAGATACCAAATTTTTATATGAATGGGGGGATAAAAAAGAAAGAAGATTTTATAATGAGGATACCTACTATATAAGAGATCTTTATAATCAATTTACATATTTTGATACAGAAGAAAATGAATTGGTTTCAAACTTTCCGGATGGAAGTGCAATAAGAGAATCTTTTACAAATTATGCCTCATGGACAACTCGTGGACAATTAAATTTTAACAGGACGATTGAAGAAAAACATCAAATAAATGCATTTGCAGGTATTGAGTTAAGGGAATATGAAACCGAATTTTCAAGACTACATAAATATGGTTTTGATTCTCAATCTTTGTCATATGCACTTGTAAATCATGGCGAAGACTATACCCAAGCTATAACTGGTCGGAAACGAAAAATACCAGATTCTGCAGGATTTAGTTATAATAAAGATAGGTACGCATCATACTATGGAAATGTGGCTTATACTTTCGACTCAAAATATACTTTTACCGCCAGTTCTCGTTTAGATGATTCAAATTTGTTCGGTGCAACAAATAAATATAGAAATGTTCCTTTGTGGTCTTTAGGGATTAATTGGCAGCTTCATCAGGAAGGTTTTATTAATGTTGATTTTATAGATCGTTTAGCTATCAGAGCTTCCATTGGTACTGCTGGAAATATAGACAGGTCAACAAGTCCTTATCTAATTGCCAATATTACTAGGGATTGGCGAACAGATAGGCAATACGCTTACGTAAATAACCCAAAAAATCCTGAACTAAGGTGGGAAAAGACTAAAATATTTAATGTTGGTGTTGATTATAGCTTTTGGGGTAATTCCTTATTTGGCTCTTTAGAATACTATGATAAATACAGTACAGATCTATTATCAAATGTGGCATTAAATGCAACTTATGGTTATTCTTCTGCATTAGTAAATGCCGGTGAAATGTCCAATAAAGGTATTGATGCTAGTATTGGAGTACGCCCAATAAAGAAAACAATTAGTTGGATAACTGTATTAAATTTTAGCCATAATAAAAATGTGGTAGAGAAGGTTGAATTTCCAGATGAAACAGTGAGCGGTTATTTCTCTGGTGATCCTATGAAAGATAAGCCATTAAGCTATATGTACAGTTATAGGTGGGCTGGTTTATCATCAGAAGGTGCGCCCCAAATATTTAATGAAAATGGTGATGTTATAGATTTTAATACAGAATTAACTGAAGTTAGTGCTTTGAAGTACGAAGGGTCATTAACTCCAAGATATTATGGTAGCTGGAAAAACACGTTCTCTTTTAAAAATATAAGTTTAACCACGCTCTTAACATATAAAATCGGACATGTTTTCAGGGTTAAAACCCTAAATCCAACTGATATTACTACTAGTTATTACAAGAATCATGTTCATTCTGACTTTGAAAAAAGATGGCAAAAGCCTGGGGATGAGGATGTAACTGATGTGCCTCGTTTGATGGATCTTACTTCTGATTATACTGGTTTTTTCAGTGGTTATACTACAAGATCAGATAATACAGTTGAATCTGCATCTCACATACGTTTTACTGAAATTACAGCATCATACGATTTACCCAAAAGACTATTAGAACCTATTGGGTTATCACGGTTAAGTATTGGAGGTCAGGTTCGTAATGTAGGTGTAATAGTATTTAATGATAAAGATATTGATCCTGAAAATCAAGCTACAATTGATGGAACTGATCTTCCTCGTAGGCCAGAGTTTAGTTTAAGTTTAAAAGCTACTTTTTAGCAATTAAAATTCTTGATAAACAAAACATTAACAATGATGAAAAAATTAGTATATATAGTTTGTGCTTTAGTAACCTTAAGTGCATGCGACGATTGGTTAGAAATAGTTCCAAAAGGGAAAATAATACCAACAAAGACAGAAGACTACCGATTACTGTTAGATCAGAGAGTTTCCAGGGGAGCTTCAAATGGTTTTGAAGAGTCGTATGGCAATATGCTCTTCATGAGTGATGATGTGATTATGAGTGATGATAATTTTGATGAAAACATGGGAGAAAATGATCGAAATGCTTATACATGGAAGGATCATATTTACTTATCCACGGAATCGGATGGTGATTGGCAAGCATTGTATTCGCAAATTAGTGTTGCTAACGTTGTAATAGATGAAATCTATGATGCAGAAGGTGATGTTACAGAAAAGAATCAACTATATGCTGAGGCAAAAGTTCAAAGAGCATATTGTTATCTTATTTTGGTTAATTTATATTCAAAGCATTATAATAGTTCATCTGCTAGTACTGATTTAGGAATTCCCATGTTATTTGAACCAGTTCTGGAGGGTTCTCTAAAGCGTTCATCGGTTCAGGATGCATATAATTTAATCCTTAATGATGTTCAAGAAGTGGTTGATTTTCTCCCTGATGTTAATGATTTTAATTTACGACCATCAAAGGCAGCTGCTTACGCTTTATTATCTAGGGCTTATTTATTAATAGGTGATTATACAAATGCATTAATTAATTCAGAAGAGTCGCTCAAGTATAAAAGTTTTGTATATGATTATAATGAATTGCCGAAGAACAGATGGTATGCAACAGTTGTAGATTTGCCAGATGGATATGAAAATGAAGAAGTGTTGTTATTAAAAACAGCGAGTAATCCATATAAATTAATTTACCCTAGTCCTGAATTAGAGAGTTTGTATGATAAAACCAATGATTTGAGATATACAGGTTTATACTATGACGAATGGTTTCCTCCTTACGAGAGTAAGTTGTATATCACTGAGTATTTATCTGGACGACAGTATGGGTTGTCAACAACCGAGATGTTATTAACCCGAGCTGAGTGTAATGCAAGAAATGGTGAAATTAACAAAGCAATGGAAGATCTTGATTTCTTAGGAGAAAAACGTTACGAGACGGGAACATATACACCTGTCTCTGCAGCTAATAAAGAGGAGGCATTATTACTTGTTAAAGAAGAGAGAAGAAGAGAGTTAGCTTTTAAAGGTGTTCGCTGGTTTGACCTTAAAAGATATAATGAGAATGATGATGCCAATATTAGTATTACTCGTACTGTAAAAGGTACACCTTATACATTAGCTCCTGGAGATAACAAGTGGGTATTACCAATTGGAGAACTGTACAGGAGTAAAAATTCTGAGATTGAGCAAAATCCAAGATAATTGTATTAGAGTTAAAGCTAATCTTTTTAATATCTCTACAAAAAAATAATTAATGAATCTTGGGGATTTCACTTTGAGTGGAATCCTCAAAAATATTAACAATATGACTAACAATAAAAGTCTGATTGCAGTGTTAGTGCTTGCAGTGCTTTTTTCCTGTACACCAAAGCCTAATACATGCATTATTAAAGGACAACTTTCAGGAGGTAACGGGGAATTGGTTATCTATCCATATCAAGAAGTTCATTCAAGAGAAGAAGCAGATAGCTTAGGATATAAATCTAAAGTTGTAAATGGGAAATTCGAAGTTAAAATAGATGCAGAGAAGGCATTACGTCGTATGTATTTTAATTTGAAAGAAGGAAGAAAATCGTATGATCTTTTCTCAGAACCGGGAAATATTACTATAAAGGAAGTAGATGGAGAAGTAGTGGTAATGAATTCCAAAATAGATAATGAATACCACAAACTATTAAAGGAATTGAACTATAAATCTTACCAAAAATTAAAGTATAAAAAGCAATTAAGCCAGGAAGAGCAAAAAATTAAGGATGAATATGAAGCCCAACTCTGGAATTTAGTTAACAACCACTCTTCTAGTATCCCACTTTCACAGTTGTTTTATGAAAAATATTGGGGAGCTGATTTAGCCACATTAGAGCATATAATTACTTCGTTTTCAACCGAAATTCATCAAAGTTATTATTTGTCTAATTTAATTAGACGAAGAGATACTGAGAAAAAAACAGCCATTGGACAACTAGCTCCAAGTTTCACATTAACAGCACTAAGTGGAGATGATATTTCTGTTTCAAAATATAAAGGTAAGTACATGTTAATTGATTTTTGGGCATCATGGTGCGGACCATGCCGTAAAGAGATTCCTAATCTTAAAAAGATTTACGAAGCTTTTCATTCCAAAGGCTTAGAAATCTTAAGTATTTCTACTGACACCAAAGAATCAGCGTGGTTAAAGGCTGTTGAGCAAGAACGAATGCCATGGTTGCAAGCTAGGGATACTAAGGAAGTATCTAAGGCATATAATGTAACTGCAATTCCACATATTCTACTAATTTCTCCTGAAGGAAAAATATTGGCCAAACAAATGCATGGTCAAGCCATATGGGATGAACTAGCTAATCATGGTTTTAAAGTCAACTAGTATTAATTAAAACAGAATGTTATAACAATGAAAATAGCAGCATTAATATCAATAATAGTACTCGTTTTTAATTCATGCAAAGTTCAATCTGATAAAGTAACAATAACAATAGATGTAAGTGATGATTGTTCGAAAGACATAAAGCTTATAAGTCAAGTTAATACTGCAAATATATCAATTTCACCAGGTGGTCAACACATATTTAATTATACCACCGATAGTATACAAGAGATCAACTATTTTTTAAATGGTTATCGGTTAAACCTAAAAATTAAAGGAGGCGATAATGTTAATATTTCATTAGAAGGAAAAAACGGAAGCAACATTGTATTGAAAGGAGGTAAGTTCGATGCACAAAATAAATATAACATATTTAAAGCACAAACATTTAGAAATAGCTGGAGCAAAGATGAAAGTCTTATGGATAGTCTTACTTTTAAAAATCAAATGGATGAGGTTATTAAAAGAACTGATTTTCATTTAGAAGATTTGCTTAAAAATAAAGTAGTTGATCAAGAATGGATAGATGAAGAACGAATGTTATCAAAATATTGGGTATATAACCGATTAGTGTCTTATCCTTTTATGAATGCTGCTTATTCCTATAAAGATGCTCCAGATGAAATTCCTTCTTTTACAAACTCGATTGTTAACAAAGAGGTATTAAATAAAGATGAAATAGCCACCTATGGACAAAGCCTGTTGGGAGTTATATTGTACAACTATGGAAAGTTACATAAAGCCAATTATTCGGAAATACCCAATCCATCGTCAATTGGCAATCTTGAGATGGTTAAGAAAATAATTTATAATCCAAAAGTTAAGTCTATAGCAGCGCAATACCTTCTGCAGATGCAATTGAATGAATATTCAGATGCTAACATTCAGCCTATACTTGATTATTTTAATAAAAACTGCTTAGATAATAATGTTAAAACTGAGTTGTTAGCAAAAGTAGAAGAAATTTCTCTATTAGGTCCTGGAAAACCAGCTCCTGAGATTGAATTGATAGATATGGATGGGAGAATTCATAGTTTGACAGACTACAAAGGCAAAAAGATTTACATTGATGTATGGGCTACTTACTGTGGAAAATGTATTGCAGAAATGCCTGCAGTTCATGAATTAGAAAAAGACTATAAGAATAAAAACTGGATTTTCCTTATGGTTTCATTAGATACAGATAATGAAAAATGGCAAGCCAAGGCCAAAGAGCTTGGGCATTTAGATCGTCAGTTTATTGTAAAGGATGGTCATAAATCTCAATTCAACAAAGATTACCGTATTGGTTATGCCCCTCGTTATATCATTATAGATTCTAAAGGTAAGCTGGTTAATTTCAACGCTCCATTCCCTTCTGATAAAAAGACTAGAAGGATCATGGATAAAGTGATGTAGGAAATTGTGACAAGGTAAAAGAGTGAAATATTGAATGGTAAATGCTGCTTTGTTTTCACTCTACTTAATGACTGAAAAAGAAAAGTTCTGTGTATCAATATTTTTTAAAAAGTTGTATGCATGCTTTGATTAAAATTTACTCAAGAGTTATACTAGATAAATGAAATTATAATTCTATATAGATGAAAACAATATTATTAATTTTAGTGCTTTTACTTGCTTATCTAACTAAAAATAATGCTCAAGGAATCAATTTTGAACATGGCACATTTAGAGAAGCATTAGAAAAAGCGAAAAAAGAGAACAAACTCATTTTTATGGATTGCTACACAACCTGGTGTGGCCCTTGTAAATACCTGGCCAAAAATATTTTTCCACAGAAGCAGGTAAGCGACTTTTTCAATCAACACTTTGTGAACCAAAAAATGAATATGGAAAAAGGTGAAGGTGTTGATCTTTGTAAAAAATATGGTGTCTCATCTTTTCCTACATTACTGTTTATTGATGAAAAAGGAGTTGTTGTTCATAAATTAGTAGGCGGTATGGCTGCTGAAGAGTTGATTGAAGGAGCTAAAGGAGCAATTGATCCTAGTTTGAGAATAGGAGCTTTAAAAGCAAAATATGAAGATGGCAATAGAAATTATGAGTTTTTAATGACATACCTAACTGCTCTTAAAAGACAATATGATAGAGTAAATATCCCAATTGTATCCAATGAATTGATAAAAAAATATTCATTAAATAGATTCCTTTCCAAAGAGTTATTTTATGTTGTTGCAGATGCCAAAATAGGGTATAATAGTTCAGAATTTAAATACCTAACAAAAAATAAAAAAGCTATTAAAACCAAGGTTGAAGCTAATGAGTTTGATAAAGTAATTGAAAGAGCAATTGGTTCGCATTTAAAGGAATATATAAAAACTTGTACAAGTTTAACAGACTTACAAAATGAAATAAATAAGTGCAAAGAAGTACACGTTTCACCTCGTCAGGATAAATTTGAAGAGGAACTACAATATTCTTTTTACATTAACAATAATCAATTACAAACATGGTTTGATTTAAAATTAAAAGATGCCCAAGAACGTAAAAGCGAATCAAGCTATGTTTTTATAATCCATCAAATTGGCGATGAAGTAGTACGAAACCCAAAGTTAAGTTCTTCAAAAGAAATTTTGGACAAAACTTTAAAAATGGCACATCAACTAGCTGAAGATAAGCAAGGACTAATTATGGGAAACTTCTTACTGGCTAAGCTATATCTTACAACAAAGGACAAAGAAGCGGCATTAAAACATTTTAATATTTTTTTAGATGCTAACGGAAAAGCTGGAGGTAATAATACACATCCTACAGTTACTAATGTAAAAAAGGGTATAGATGCTTTATAATGTCTTATTGATATGTTATAACATACTAGAAAAAAAGCTTGAATATAGTTTAGTTATTATTAATACGAGATAATTCATACATGATTCCAATAATCTATTCCAAATATACATCTGATTTAAAGTCTGGGTTTGACAGTGTTTCAGACCCTGACTTACAATAATTTTTGGTACCACAAACCTACTGCAATAGGTTTATCGAAACAATAAATACCATTCCGACATTAACTAAGATTAGCTGTTCCCACCACAATTGATGCTCCCCTTCGATTATCCAATCGATGAGCTTAATTTAATTTCTAATCTAATTAAAATTTAAAATGAAACGAAAACTCTTTTCGCGAAATGCAATTGTACTGTTGTTATTAGGATTTACAACAGGTGCAATTTTTCTTACTTCTTATTTTTCTAAAACTTATCGTTTATTGAACAAACATGATCGATACGCACAGTATCTGGAATCTTTAGGTATTCACAATCCTGAGCATTTGGCTCTTACTTCTGAACAAATCAAAAGTATGCCAAAACATGATCGTCCTGATTTAGCTTGGAAGCAAAACTATTTAGAAACTCTCGATCCTGCTTTAGGCCGCCCAGCAACGGAGCGTCTAATGAAAGCCTATAAAAGGGTAAAATCATTTAGTAGCCTAAAATCAGTAGGTGTTGAGCAACACCCATGGGAAGAACGTGGTCCGTACAATGTTGGCGGACGTACCCGTGCTTTAATGTTCGACCCTAATGATGCTACACTAAAAAAAGTATGGGCAGGAGGTGCCACCGGAGGAATATGGTATAACAATGATATTACAAACGCCACATCGGAGTGGACACCTGTTAACGATTTTCTTGATAATATTGCCATAAGCTGTATTGCTTACGATCCTAACAATACCCAAGTATTTTATGCAGGTACTGGAGAAGGATGGAAAACACAATCGTCTATTGGAGGTGGCATTTGGAAAACAACCGATGGTGGTGCTAACTGGAACCACATAACAGGAACCGAAAATTATAAATACATTAATGACATTGCTGTACGCAATGAATCAGGAAACAGTGTATTATATGTGGCGGTAGCTACTCAGGACTACCAAGGAACTGTTCAAGCAGGTTCAAACAATCAAGGCTTATACCGGTCAACAAATGGAGGAAGTTCTTTTACACAGGTATTTCCATCTGCAGATGGAGAAGTAATAACACCCGCTGATATAGAAATAGGAGCGGATAATCGCCTTTATGTAGGGTCTAATGAAAGTCCAACCGGGAAAAATGGGGGTAAAATATTATTTTCTGATAACGGAACAAACTGGACCTCGCATACCTTTTTACCAACAGATGCCGGACGAGTTGAAATTGCCGTTGCACCATCCAATGCCAATTATGTGTATGCTGTTGCTGCCGGACAATGGGATGTTGAGGGGATTTATTTTTCAACCAACAAAGGTGTCAGTTGGAACAATGCGATAAGTATGCCAACCGATCATGCGATGGGAGAGGATTTTTCAAGATCGCAAGCATGGTACGACCTTATTATACAAGTTGATCCTAACGATGAGGAAACTCTTTATTTAGGGGTAATTAATATGTATAGAACCAACGATGCAACACAAAGCTGGGAGCAATTATCAAGTTATCCATATCCATCATTGCACTCCGATCAGCATGCTATTGTGTTTAGAGGAAATTCTTCATCAGAAGCCATTTTTGGAAACGACGGAGGAATTTACTATTCAAATAACCTTACATCTGGAAGCCATTCTTTTGAGTTAATGAACAACAGGTATAATGTTACACAATATTATGCTTGTGCCATACATCCGGGTAATGGGAGTAATTACTTTTTGGCAGGTTGTCAGGATAATGGAAGTCAGCAATTTGATGGTGCCGGTATTGACGTAACACGAACAGTTGGAGGAGGAGATGGATGTTTTACATTTATTGACAAAGACAATCCCAATATTCAGATTGTATCTGCCCAGACTCTTTATTACAAGGTATCAAATAATGGAGGTTCTTCATTTTCTGTGGTTCAAAACGAATCTGGAGGACAATTTATTAATCCAGCTGCATACGATCATAATTTGAATATACTCTATACTACATTTTCAAATTCGGAACTGAATAAGATAAGTGATGTGGGAAGTAACAATACAATAGGAAAAGTACCGGTAAATCTAGGAACACATTTTTATTACGACAAATCATCATGTTTAACTGTTTCTCCTTATACAACTGCATCAACAACAATATTTGCAGGTACTGGAACAGGTAAACTATTTAAGATTACCAATGCCAATACAAGCACACCATCACAAACAGAAATAACTGGGGCTAATTTTCCTACGGGAACCATAAAGTGCGTTGAAATAGGCGCCAATGAAAATGAAATTGTAGCCATATTTTCAAATTATGGAGTTGTATCGGTATGGTATACTGCAGATGGAGGATCATCGTGGACAAACAAAGAAGGTAATTTACCTGATATGCCAGTTCGTTGGGCTTTATTTAATCCATTAGATCGAAACGAAATGATTTTGGCCACCGATGTTGGTGTTTGGACATCAACTAACTTTAACGATACTTCACCGAATTGGATACCATCCAACTCAGGTTTGGCAAATGTAAGGGTAGACATGTTAAAATACCGATCATCGGATCATATGGTGTTAGCTGCAACTTACGGAAGAGGTCTATTTACAAGTGATGGATTTAAAGATTCGGGTAGTACTGGAGGTAGCTGTGCCACATTGCCTTACTCAGAAGACTTAGAAAGTGGTGTGGGTAATTTTGTACAACAAACAGGAGACGACTTAGATTGGACTCATCAAACAGGATCAACACCATCTCAAAATACAGGAGCATCTTCAGCGGTAGAGGGATCTTACTATTTATATGTAGAATCATCAAGCCCAAACAATCCTGATAAAGTAGCCAATATTGATTCTGAATGCTTTGATCTATCAAGTATTAATAGTGCTGAGCTAAGCTTTAAATATCATATGTATGGCTCGGCCATGGGCACATTAAATATTCAGGTGAGTACTAATGATGGAGCTAACTGGAATACAGAATGGACTAAATCCGGTGATCAAGGTAACAACTGGCTATCGGCTAGCGTTGATTTAAGTTCATACATTAACCAATCAAATGTTAAAATAAGGTTTAATGCTATAACAGGTTCAGGTTACACCAGTGACATATGTATCGATAATATTTCTCTTACAAGTGGAACTGCAGTTAGTGTACCGGTAGCCGATTTTAGTGCAGATGCTGTAGCAATTGTAGAAGGAGGGTCAGTTACGTTTACAGATCAATCAACTAATTCACCGACATCCTGGTCATGGACATTTGATGGAGGAACACCTGCGAGTAGCACTGTAGAATCTCCAACAGTAACCTATAATACTGCAGGCACATATAATGTAACTTTAACAGCAACCAATGCAGGAGGAACTGATACAGAAATAAAAACAGGGTATATAACCGTAACAGAAGCTACTTGCAGTTATTGTAATTCATCTTCTGGTAATGCTGGTGAGGAGTGGATTAGTAACGTATCCTTTAATACTCTTGATAACTCAGAGAATACAACATCTGGTTATGAAGATTTCACAAGCAAGTCAACCAATGTTGTTATAGGAAACACATATACCCTTTCAGTTTCAGCAGGCTCAACAGGAAATTGGACTGAAAACTATTGGGCTTTCATAGATTGGAATCAGGATTGTGATTTTAATGATGCTGGTGAAAGCTACGATCTGGGGCAAGCATCTGGAGCTAACACAAGAACCTTGGAAATAATAGTTCCTTCAGGTGCATTAGTAGGTAATACACGCATGCGTATAAGTTTGGAATACAATGGTGATCCAACAGCATGTGAAGCATCATTTAATTATGGCCAGGTAGAAGACTATAACCTGAATGTTAGTAATGGAGAACTAAGATCATCTGTTTATAAAGATACTTTTAAGGAGCATGACTTTGTAGTTTATCCAAATCCGGCATCAAGTGTTGTTAATATCAAAGCAAAGTCTAAAATTCTAAGTGCAGAGATATATACTCTAGATGGAATAAAGAAAGATTATATTCATAATAAACAGTCTTCAAATTACATGAATATTAAGCTTAATAGAATAAGCAGAGGAATATATATTTTAAAAGTAAGAACTAACGATCAAAAGAAGGAATTTAGATTAATTATTAAATAGCTAATAAGACTTTAATTTGTGGAACCCGGATAACATATACCGGGTTTTTTTATTTAATAAACACAACCACATTTTTCGAACATACTATCCTAAAATTCCGATCTTTTTTTTACTTATTTTAACAAATAGGTATAACATTCAGTATATGAGTGATGTATGAAGGTTTTTTTAAAAATAACTACATATGTGCTAGCTTTAAGCTCAACAATATCATTATGTTAAAAACACTATTGGTCAGGTATTCAGGTAAATACTCAAATTAAGTATTTTTAAGGTTCATTTGAGAAGAATTTTAACTTTCTTATGTTATCTATTATTGTTCAATAAGTTGATGGTTTTTAAATATATGTAAAATAACATTTATTGTACTTATATTATTCATCAATAAAAATAACATTATCTGAATTAAAGACATATTAGCAAAAAAGTCATTTAATCACAAAAAAAATACCATTAGTCACATTAATAAGTGTGTTAATCACATTTTAGAGAAGTTAAAATTCGTACAAATCTTCATAATATATCTTGCCGCCGATTAATTTTAAAACAATAATCAAATTAATTATTTAATCAATTTTTAATTAAAGAAGAAAGTAACTATGAAATTTTCAAACCGTAACTTAATGCCAATTTTTGGATCGGCATTAGCATTAAGCTTAACCTTTACTAGTTGTGTAGAAAACAAGGAATCAGATGGTGTACTAGCACTAAGAAATGCTCAAGCTGCGTTGTATAACGCACAAGCGGAAGCAACCAAAACTGAAGCTGACGCAGAGGCTGCTTACAAGGCTGCTTTAACAGCTGTTGAAACAGCAAAAGCTGCACAAGAACAAGCAAGAGTAGCAATTATTGAAGCTCAAGCGAGAGAAGCTGCTGCAGAAGCTAATATTGCAGAATTGAAAGCTGAAATGGCTCAATCTCAAAATGAACATGACATTGAATTATTGAGAATTGAGTTAGAAAGACAAGAAGCAGCTTTGGCTGTTTATAAAGCTCAACAAGATGCTTTTTTAATTACTGCTAAAAATGATATTGAAGTAGCAAAATTAAATGCAGAGAAAGCACTTGAAGAAGCAGATAAAAACCTTAAAATTGCTTTGTTAGACATTAAGGCTGAACTTAAAGCAAAAGAAGATGATGAGGCTCTTATTGCATATGAAAAATATAGTTTAGCCTTAGGGACTGTTAGAAGTTTACGTAGTCAAATTACTGAATTAAAATTTGATATTGAAAGTGATAAGTTAACATTGGCAAACTACGAAACTGATGATGACAAAGTATGGAGTGAGAGAGAAATTGCTGCATACAACGAAAGTATTGCAGATTTGGAAGAAGACAAATTAGAGAAAGAATCTGATATTGCTAATTTAGAGGCTGCAGTTGTAGTTCTAGATGGAGTTTTAGGTGCAGAATCAACTACTGTTGAGACTACTGTTAATAATTTAAATGGAGAATTAGCAACACTAAAAACTAATTTAGAAGCTAAGAAACGTGACTTTGATAATGCTGATGCAGGACAAAAAACAGCGAATGCTGAGCGCGATGCTTACTATAATTATGTATATGAACCATTAACTGATACAATAAGTAGTTTACCAGAAGATATTAAGGTTTTAGAGCAAGACATCATTACTACAAATGAAGCAATTAATACAAACCTTGATCTTATTGCTAATAAAAATACAGAAATTGAAGGTTTAAATCAGAATATAAATGTATTAAACGCTAAATTATCAGAAGAAATTAAAAATCAAACTACGCGTAAGATTGAATACAATTCTGCAAATTCAAAATACAAAGATGCTGAAGTTGCTAAAGAAGCAGCAGAAGCAGCTGTAACTACTGCAAATGAAAATGTTAAAGCTGCTCAAGCTGCAGTTGATGTTGAAGCAAGCACAACAAACCTAAAAGCTCTTGAAGATGCTAATAAAGAATTGATTGAAGCTAATAAAGTATTAACCAATGCTACTGATAAACTAAACGATGCTGAAGCAATTTATACTAATGCTAAAAATCAGTTAGAAGCGGCTAATAATGAGGTAAGTATTACTGAGAATGGTAAAGCAAACATCAATACGTCTATTGCTAGTGCGAATGAATCAATAAAGAAATTTAATGATGAAAATGCTAAGAAAGAGCAAGAAGTTGTAGAGAAGCAGGCTAAATTAAATGAATTAACAGCTGAATATAATAAGGCAATTGCGGATTATGCATCAACGCGTTCTCAATATGATGCATTAGTAAAAACAGCAAAGGATGCTAAGGAATTATATGAGGATTTGCAAAAAGAAGTTGATGCAATAGAAGCTGAAATTAAGATTAATGAAGATTTGATAGAAGCATTAACAACTAATATAGATGATTTAGAAAAGGAAATTGCTAGTTTAAAAGAAGATATAAGTAAACTTCAAGATGCAATAAAAGGTAATGAAGCTGATGGTATAGAAGGAATAGAAGAGTCTATTATCAAACTTGAAAATGCCATTGAGAAAGCTAATGAAGATATTGCAAAAGGAACAGCTACTAAAACGCGTTTCGAGGAACGTATTGCTAACAAAGAAGCACAATTGGCTGAGTTAGAAAATCAATTAGCTGCTCAAGATGCTTTAGTAGCAGATTACAAAGCCGATTTAGATGCTGCATTAGAAGACTAAGGATTAGGTTCATATTTGTAATAAATATAATTGGCGGAAGTGAAACTTCCGCCATAAAATGAAATTTTGAATTTTAATCCTTATCCTTATGAAGAAAATTATTTTTAGTATTGTCTTAACTATGAGTGCCTGTTTGGTTATGGCTCAAGGATTTGGACCACAGGCAGGTGATGTTTCGTTATCACTACAACTAGGTAGAGCTGAGAATTTAAATGATGTTCAGTATCTTACTAAAAACCAAAGTACATATTCCATTTATGCTCCATCGAATTCATCTGCATCAACTAATAGTAATTCGTTGATTAATATGATAGGGGTAGAGGGAAAGTATTATTTGTCAAGTAGCTTTGCACTTAGATTAAGTGGAATGGGACTAATTAGTAATACTCCGGCTCAGCAAGATATTCCGGGAGTACCAAATCCAAACTATGATCCTGAATCAGGATTACCTTCAATGAGTATTCCTAATTACGCAGATGTACCATCAAGTACAAGGTATCAATTTGTTGGTAATTTAGGAGCAGATTATTTATTCTCAGTAGGTAATGATCGTATTTACCCATACGTTGGTGGTCAATTAAACGGTAGTTACTCACAGAGAAAAGACTTTACTCTTGTAGAAGACGATTTAGGAGAGCGTGTTTCCGAAACCTATGGTTTAGGAGGAAGTGTAGTAACTGGCGTAGATTATTATGTGGCTCAAGGCTTTTTTCTAGGTATAGAAATAAAAGCTTTTAGCTATATGTATTCGGTAAATCGTATATTCCCGCAACCAGGAATGGAAGCAGGAGATGCAGATAACCATACCATTGGTATTTTCTCCAATCCAATGTTTAAAGTAGGTTTTACATTTTAACTCTCAATACACAACTATACTTAGGCTGTCTCTTTTGGGGCAGCCTTTAAACTTGTAATATGCATTAGAAAATCTATTACACGTTGAAATTACTTCAAAACAAGTCACTTCGTTGCTTCTCTCCACCAGAACGATGCTATGCCTCGTTTCGCTAAAGCCTTGTTTTATTAGTTTCTGATTATTGCTTTGTTCAGCATTGCCCAAGAAAAACTTGGCACTGCATTCATTTATCGCAATAATTGCATTTTCAATGTTCATAACGAAATTCTAATACATAATCCGGTTAAACTTTCCCTAAAAGACGGATCTATTGAAATTAAATTACTAACATTTATAGTTTCGAACCTACTTATTATCCTCTTATTTCGATAAAATCATACAGATTAATCAGTATTAGATCTATCTCATTTTTGACTTTTCTATTAAAACAAGTATCTAATATCTTTATTAGGAGTACATATATTACATGTAATGTTCAACCATAATAAAATCTTTTATCCATAAGAGATTGATCCAATTATGTGAATCTTTAATTAACCCTTTTTATTTATCGTATTAGATTATATATGAATAATTTATAGTTCTACGAATTTTTTTGCAAACATAAAATGTATTTATTAAAAATACTCATCTAAAATCCTGAAATATTATAAGCGAATAGAAGCTCTTGGAGTAAATTTAATCATTAAGTATATGTCACTTTCTAAAAGTTATTTCTTAGGGAAATACCATAAAGCGCACTAGGTGAGGCGAATAGAAAACGTTGGTAAAAAATAACTTCATATGAATTAATATTTGACAGATTTTTATCATTCTATCAATTTACATAAAGGACACATATATAGCTGTTTAAAAAATAGGATCATTAAATGGCATAATTTAGAAATAAAAAATCGTCATTCAGGTTATGTATTGTATATCAGCATTTAGATACTTAAAACACATATGTAAAATAACATTTACTGTACTTGCTTAGTTTGTTACGCAAAATAACTTTTTTTGGGTTAATATTGTTTTTATAAAAAAGTGTTTTAGTCATAAAAAAATACACGAATAACATTAAAAAAGGACAATTAGTCACATATAAATAAGGTTAATATTCAAGCGAAAATTTATGCTCTAAATTAAAGTTACTAATTGAAGTTCAAATACTGTAATTTACATAAAATCAATGTTTAATTAATTTAGTAACTATGAAACTTTCAAACCGTAACTTAATGCCTTTTTTAGGAATGGCATTAGCATTAAGTGTGACCTTTACTGGTTGTGTAGAAAATAAAGAATCAGATGGTGTATTGGCACTAAGGAATGCTCAAGCTGCGTTGTATAACGCGCAAGCCGAAGCAACCAAAACAGCAGCTGATGCTCAAGCAGCTCTTACCGCAGCTCAAGCTGCTGTACAAAATGCAATCGCTTTACAAGAACAAGCTGAAGTAGCAATTATTGAAGCCAATGCAAGAAAAGCGGAAGCAGAAGCAGAAATGAAAGAGTTGGAAGCAGATTTAATGGAAGCAGAAAACGAAGCAGAAAAGGAAAGAATTCTAGCAGAGTTGGAACTTTGGAAAGCACAATATGCAGCTCAACAAGCAGCACAAGAATTATTGCTTGCACAAACAACAAATGCAATTGCCGAAGAGGCTGTTAGGGCAGAGGCTGATCTAATTGCTGCACAACAGGCATTGTTAACAGCTACTAATCAGTACGAAGCATTAATACGTCAGTATGAAAAAGATGGTAGGGATGAAGTTGCTAATAATGCTGCTGAATATTTAGGTCAATTCCAAAATGCACTAGATCAAGTAATTATGCTAAGAGGTATGATTACAGGATTACAACTAGACATTGAAACACAAAAAATTCAACTAACGTATATTGAAAATACGGATTCGATTGATCTTCAAGATGAAATTGACGTTTGGAATGACGAAATTGCTGACTTAAACGATGAAATTGCTGATTTAGAAACTGAAAAAACAGAAACTGAAGATGCAATAACTACATTAGAGGGACTAAAGGGTGCAGAAGCTACAGCAATTGCAGATGCTCTTGAAGCAGTAGAAGCAGAAATACAAGCTTTAGATAATCAAATTGCTACCAAAGATAGAGAATTAGCCAATGCTGAAGAAGCTTTAACTAATGTTCAAAAAACAGAGGATGATTATAGAAATGGCCTTTACACCGAAATCATAGATACAATTAGTAATGGACCAAAAACAATTTATGATCTTAAGGAAGATACTTTAGCTAAACAAGTAGATATTGAAAATAAGCTTGCAGATATAGAAGAATTACAAAATAACATTACTGAAAGAAATGAAGATATCACAAATAATCAGGCAACTCTTGCTGAATACACAGCCAGTTTAGAAGATAGGTCTGATGAGCTGGACACATATGAAGATGCATATGAAAATGCTGTACAAGCTACAAATATGGCTTGGGCAGAATATCAAGATGCTGATGATGCATATCAGTTAGCGTGGGAAATTTGGAATCAAGATCAAGCCAACGCTGCAAAAGAGCAAGCAAGAGACGATGCTTTAGACGCACGTACTGATGCACTAAGTGACTATAGTGATAAATCCAATGCTCAAACAGAAGCTTTTGCTATTTATGATGTGGCTTTAGATAATTATAATGATACAGAAGGCACTATTAGTAGTTTAACTGATGCTATTAAGAATCATCAAGCAAATATCAGAGAACACAACAAGGATATAGACGATGCAAATAATGAGGTGGTTAGACTTACACAAGAAAAAGCAGATTTAGTTGCAGAGCTTCAGGAGGTAGAAAATACGTATGATGATGCCCTTGACCAATTTGATGATGTTGTTGCTCAAATGGCAACATATATGGATGAGGCAAATACTGCTCTAACTGCTAAGGACGATATCCAAGATGAAATAGCAAGCCTTACTAGCCAAAAAGGAGTAAAAGAGACCTTAAAAAGTGCTCTAGAATTGAATGGTTATTTAACTGATTTTGAAACTGAACTTGAAGCTTTAAATGATGATATAGAGGATTTAGATTCTCAAATAGAAGATAAGCAAGACGAAATTGCGGATAAACAAGAGAGTATTGCAGCTGCTGAAAAAGATATTGAGGAAGCGAATGATACTTATGATGCAACAATTGCTAACTTGCAACAATTAATTGCAGATGATGAAGCCAGATTAGCAGAATACCAAAGCAGGTTAGTTGCACAACAGGATATAGCAGACGATTACAAAGCTAGGTTAGATGCTGAATTAGCTGACTAAGGGTTAGGGTTCATAATTGTTATAAATTAATTGGCGGAAATTCAATTTCCGCCATAAAATGAATTTTTTGAATTTTAATCCTTATCCTTATGAAGAAAATTATATTTAGTATTGTCTTAACCATGAGCACCTGTTTGGTTATGGCTCAAGGATTTGGACCACAAGCAGGTGATGTTTCGTTATCATTACAACTTGGTAGAGCTGAGAATTTAAATGATGTTCAGTATCTTACTAAAAACCAAAGTACATATTCCATTTATGCTCCATCGAATTCATCCGCTTCTACCAATAGCAATTCATTGATTAATATGATTGGTGTAGAGGGGAAGTACTATTTGTCGAGTAATCTTGCAGTTAGATTAAGTGGAATGGGATTAATCAGCAATACTCCGGCTCAACAAGATATTCCGGGAGTACGCAATCCAGATGATAATTATGATTATGATTCAGGACTGCCTACAATGATTATTCCTAACTATGCAGATGTACCATCAAGTACAAGGTATCAATTTGTAGGTAATGTAGGTGCTGATTATTTATTCTCGGTTGGTAATGATCGTTTATATCCTTATGCTGGTGGTCAGCTCAACGGTAGTTATTCGCAAAGAAAAGATTTTACTCTTCTTGAAGATGATTTGGGTGAGCGTGTTTCTGAAACTTATGGTTTAGGAGGAAGTGTTGTAACTGGTGTTGATTATTATGTGGCTCAAGGCTTTTTTCTTGGACTAGAAATAAAAGTTTTTAGCTACATGTATTCGGTAAATCGTATATTCCCGCAACCAGGAATGGAAGCAGGAGATGCAGATAACCATACCATTGGTATTTTTTCCAATCCAATGTTTAAAGTAGGTTTTACATTTTGACTCTCAATGCACAACTTATTTTTAGGCTGTCTCTTCTGGGGCAGCCTTTTTTATAACAAACTTTTCGTTGTTAAAATTGCGTTAAAAATTATATATTTGCATCGCTTTAAGCTGATGGCTGCATAGTTCAAGGGATAGAATAGTTGTTTCCTAAACAATAGATCCAGGTTCGAGTCCTGGTGCGGCTACCTTTAAACCCCTTTAAATAACTTATTTTAAAGGGGTTTGTTTTTTATGAGTTACAAAATAGTTACATATATTGTGATAAAATCTACGTATATGTAGCAAGAAAGAACAATTATCATTCCTCAATCAAAATATAAAATCCAGGTCCGCAACTAATAATTCTATCAAAAAGTAGTCTTCAATTGTTTATTGACTCTTTGACTTTATTTGTGACCATTATATACCCAGATGAGTATGGGTTGTTATTGTTAATTTTAAGACGATTTAGCACCATGTGTCATTTCTTGTGAGTATGCTATCATAAAAACTATTGGTTTAGAGAGTCATACTTAATTTACCAAGTTTTGTATACTCACCATTTACATAGGATGCAATTCCATTAAATAGTAGGTTTAGATATACCATATCATTTGTCCCGAAAAGCATAAGGCATAGTAGTTTAAGAACCACTCAGAACTATCTGGACAGTTTTGATACCGAAAGTAAGAAGGAAGCAGCAAATAAACTACTGGATTTTTAATCTAATAACGGCTGAAGTAAACTTATTCTTATAGAGTCTTGGTGGGGACATCTCTCGCGATATTGTCGGCTCTAAATAAATTTACCGTTTATCTATATGGTAAATTTTACTTAGTCTTGGTGTGGCTATATTGTAAACTCTTTAAGCGACTTTGCATTAAGGGATTTGCTTTTGTCATAACAGGAGGAATGGTTCTATGTATTTCTTCTGAGTTATCTTTGTCAGATTTTTAAAAAAAGGAAGATGAAGATAAACGATGCTTTTAATGATTATTTCTCTCACTGTATGCTGGAAAAACAACTTGATCCTAAGACAATTAAAGCTTATAGGATAGATCTAGATCAGTTTCAAAAGTTTTTATCTAGTAATGAGATAAATCTAATTGAAGATATTGGTAAGGATCAAATCAAGTTATATTATCAACAGCTGATTAGTTTTGCGCCAAAAACAATAAAGAGAAAATTAGCTGCAACGAGGGCTTTTTTTAATTATCATGAATTTGAAGAGAATATTGTTGTCAATCCATTCAGAAAGGTAAAAACATCAATCAAAATACCAAAACAGTTACCTATTGTACTATCTCTAGAACAAATTAAAAAGATTCTAAATGTTGCTTACTTAAGTAAAGAGAATTGTAAAAAAAAAGATTCATACACATATATAGAAAGGTTAAGGGATATTGCTGTTTTGGAACTCCTTTTTTCAACAGGGCTAAGAGTTTCTGAATTATGTAATCTTACTATCGGAAATATTGAACAAGATTATTCTCTTATTAAGGTTAATGGAAAAGGCAGTAAAGAACGTATGATACCAATTACAAATAATGAGGTTAGAGAGGCACTTAAGCTATATTACTTAAAATATAACGCTAACATTAATAATTATTTCTTTGTAAATCGACTTAAAAATAAGCTTTCAGAACAATCGGTAAGGTATTTGGTTCGAAAATATAGTAAAAAAGCTAATATTGCACTAAATACAACGCCTCACGTATTTAGGCATTCATTCGCAACCCTTTTATTAGAGGAAGATGTAGATATTCGATATATCCAAAGTTTGCTTGGGCATAGTTCAATCAATACTACTCAAATATATACCCATGTGAATAGTCGAAAGAAAAGTGAAATATTAACATTAAAACATCCTAGGAATTCTTTTGAGATGTAGCTATCTGAATAAAGGATAACTATTTATTATGGAGTACTCAAAGGAGTTATTAGCAGCACCTGCATTTTCAATTATAGTGTTGTACCACAGTGGAGAAAATTTTATTAAAGCCTGTTTAGATTCTCTGATTGAGACTATTCGTGCGGAAGATGAAATAGTAGTATATATTAATAATTCCAATAAAGAATTTCACGACCTAAATTATTACCCTAACAAAGTTAGGTATATCCATATTTATGAGAATTTGGGTTATAGTAAGGCAGCAAATGAGGCTGTAAAATATGCCCAAAATGAACATCTCATCTTTTGTGATCAGGATATAATTGTTTCCGAGAACTGGTTACAAGGACTATGGGAATCTTATTCATCAGTAGAAAATATTGGTGCCGTTGGGGGCAAATTACTGAATCACACGGATAATACCGTTTTGGATTTTGGAATAGCTTCATCAGAATATAACTATATCCACATTAATGCGGGATTGCCAGATTTTCACCATTTAACTCAAACAGATAAGGATGTACAAATGGTGTGTTCGGCCTTATTGCTAATAAGTAAAACCAATTTTAACCTAGTTGAAGGATTTTACGAACCATTCCATACTCTTTATTCTGATTTAGACTTATGTCTCAGGATAAAAGCAAAAGGGTTAAAAATCATAGCTTCAGCTAGGGCTAAAGCATATCATATTGGAGGTGATTACTATTCTTTAAATCGTGAATATAAGAACAGTAATTTCAAATCAGATATAAAAAGCGTATTTACGAAGCGAAATGCATCTGAATTAAAAAATGATGCAGGATTCTTTATTAAGAACACCTTTGACTATGCACTTACAAAGAAAGATCTGTCCAGAGAATACTTCTTCTGTAATATGTTGTCAATTGTTAACTATGAGTTTTATGAAGAAACTTTAATATCCAAGGGGATAAGGAAATATGAATCTACACGAATTCAATCAATTAATCGTGACAGCGCGTATCTTGATTTGTTTGCAAACCTTGGTTATAACATCATGCAAATAGGTCCTCCTATTATCTATTTTGTAGATAGATTTACAAGTTTAAAAAACAATTTTTTTTGGACCACAAGGCGAAATATAGAGTTGGATATCATTGTTGACAGGCATGCTAATATTGTCAAATTTGAGGATTTTGTTAATGGAAATTTACGCTAATGTTAAGCAATATTCTTCTTCTGAAAATGGAGAATTGATATCTAATTGGTTGTTCTCATTCAAGCATATTTGTGATATCTCATATTCCTCCAGAGGAAATGCTTGGTCTTGTTTGTTATAATACTTGCTTGAGTCAGAAATAAGTAAACAAACTTCTAACGAAGGTTTAAAAACTTCTTTGTTTTTTATTTGCTCCAAAATGTTTTGATAATGTCTTGTTGCTTTTTCAGTTTCTCCTTGTTGATCGTATATAACTGCCAATAAATGATACGCAAACAAATGATATTTGAATATCTTAGCATCTGCACTTATTGATATTATTTGCATTAACTGTTCTTCCAACACATCTGTGGGATAATCTAACTTAAACTCAAAAAGCACCTTTGCTCGACGACCTTGTAATTCGTAATAAATGGAACATTCACTTTGAGATATATTTATCAATTGGCTAGCAATGGCAATAGCATTTTGATAGTTACCTGAAATTCCATTGAATAAGGATTTTATTAGAATACAGGCCAATCCAGTATCTGTATCTTCGTTCATTATTTTTTCTTCTTTCTCGGCTGAAATGCTATGTACGTTTTTCCAATATTCGATAGTTTTTTCTTTATTTCTACCATAAAAAATATAACCCAGGTCAATATACGTCAGGTATTCTTCAACTATGCTCTTTGATTTTTTCGACAGTTCCAGGGCTAATTGAAGCGATTCCTTTGATCTTTTATAATCTAAAGCTTGCTTGTAAGTAACTCCAACTCTATTGGTTAACCTGGCAATAAGTTTATTCTTTATTCCTCTATCAGTTACATGAGTATTCACTTTGCTTATAGCTTCATTAAGGATTTTAATACTCGCATTATATTGTCCATACACAGTGAGAAAGCTTCCGCATTCCCTCGCAATCTCTATATAATGTATTGCTTGAATATTTGATGTAGGGTTGTAGCCTTCCAAAAACTCCCACATTTCTAAAAGCTTAGTCAAAAATATTTTCTTATTATCATGGCATACTAGCGATAGTACTTTTTTAACTGCAAATAAGTACTGTTCCGGCTTCAATCCATTAGGAGAAAAATAAATATAATCTAATATCTTTTTTGCGTAAAACTGATTTCTAACAGATATTTCGGATAACCTCGACACCTTAAGTATAGCCGAATCAAACAGGTGACTTTCATTAGAAATCGAGAACAAAGCATGTGGATATTGTTTCCGAAGAAATGAATTCAATAAAACAGATTCTTTAATATCAGTCTTCAGATATTTACAATACTCCTCAGCTCTTTGTACTAAATAATTATCCATTAATGAATGGATAAACTTCACTTTGTCGTATTCTTTTATTAAGAAGTTAGCATCTATTAAATATTCTATTCCATCAATTTCATAAGGCAATAAAGATTTTAGTAATACGAAATCAATTTCACCCAGATAGATAATCATGCTTAAAACATTTAACTGGGTATCTGTCAACCTTAATAACCTTGCAGTTATTATATCTGTTTCTTTATCTGATAGAGTCTTAAGTTGTCTGTCAAGCAATGAAATATCGTTAATATAGAACTCTCCTTTATCCAGTGAAATAATTTTATCCTGAAATAACAGATCAATAAACTGTGATAAATAAAATGGTCTTGCAGGGATATTCTTAGCTATTAGCTTGAATAAACCCTGGTGTTCAATACTAAATTGTTTATTGTCTTTTATCCTGATTGTAGAATCAATAAAAAGCTTAACTTCTGTAGACTTGAATGGTGTTATTGAGACAAAAGTATTATCTGGCAGACTGCCATTTTGTAATTGATTATAAAATGCTCCAGCCTTGGAGTTCAAATCCAAAGTATCTGTATTGAAAACATACATTATAAAGTTCTGACCAACCGTATTGTTTAACTCCAATAACCTAAAAAGTAAATCAATTATACCATCATCAAGAGCCTGAACATTATCAATGATCAATGCTGACCTTCTTTCTAAAATCAATTTGAAAAGAATAGGAATTAGATCTTTTTTTAACTCGTCCTTATCTATTTCATTGTTGTAAACACACTGTTTTATTATGGAATATACTACTTCATCCTTCTCATTATAAGCACTGTCTTCTTTAAACAGATTGATAGTGATGTCTTTATTTTCGAACTTATATGGATTAGGAAGTTTATATAGTTGTGTTAAAAGCTCTACAACAAATTTTGAGAAGTCGTCGCAGTTACTTGTACTGCCATCAAGTATATTAACACGAAAGTTATACTTTAAAAGTCTATCAATTATTTCCTTTGCATACCTTGTTTTTCCAACTCCACTTCCTCCACTTACGATTTGAAAAACTACCCTATTATTCGACGAAATAGCCAAATCTGTAATGTGGATAGTTTCATGAATTTTAGTTCCAATTAAAGGAGGAGATGCAAGATTAGAAACAGTGAGCTTCTTTGATGCAAATTGCTCGTTTAGTTCTCCAAAATGAAAATTTATTGGTGGTATAATTAATTCACCTACTTCAACAGGTATAAAGTAGAGCTTTAAACTAAAAATTTGTCCCGGGATAACCGATCGAATATAATTCGTATTTTCTATTTCGTCTTTGGAACCGTCAAGTTCTACTATGTTTTGATTTTCCAATAGTATAGCAGGTAAATTGACAAAATTGAACCTATAATCCAGCTGACCTGTATTAGTAAATAAGGGTGAAAAGTCAATTTTTAAGTCTTCATTGGTGGTTAAGTTAGAAATAAAACAAAGCTCGTATAGACATGGGGTATTTCTTTTGGTGACTACGTTTCGCTCTTGAGTTTGTTCTTCACTTAACTGTGACCATTCTATGGTAATATCATTACTAAGAAAACTATACGACAAATAGGATGAGTAAGTAAAAATATTCTGATTTAGGTATGTGAAATCAGGGAAATAAATTTCAAACTCTCTCTTTCCAAAGCATTTAAATATTAACTGTTCCAGCTTAGAATCATCAAATACCTGTATGCTCTTATTTGTCAATGTTGCAAAGTCACCAAGGTGAATCTGTGCATTTTTAACAAGTGGACTATATGAGAAAATGATGATTGAGTCAATAGAATTATTGACAGCCATGACAAGGGTTTTGGCAAAGTTATGAGTGGTAAGATTTTTCTTATACATCTTACACTCTGCCCACCCTGTAGAATTTCCATTGTATGAATTATTGATAAAATCTTTTCCACCGTCCCATGACAATGGAGTTTGCTGCCAATCACCACCAAACCCCAATTTGAGAATATCATGAACGAGTCTCTCAAACTTTTTCCCAATAAATTTACCTTTTGAGTCTATGAAATTATTCCAATACTCAGGTTTGAGATACTCCATAATAAATAGTTATCCTTTATCTAATTTTAATCAAAAATAAAAAATAAACCTAACAGGATTAAAGTTTATACATTTTTGTCTAAAAATTAAGTTACATTTCATTTTACAATTATAATATCACTTTGAGAAGTTAAGGAATGCTCATGAGCATTTAATTGTAACACACGATTTTGCACTATTGTTAGATTTCTTCGTTTTTCGAGTGTTTATAATAATATATTCAAATAGTTAACAATATAATACTCCTAATTATCTAGTAACTTTACTGGTGCGGCTACAAACCCTTCTGATATACAGGAGGGTTTTTTATCCCTTCGCACTTTAGTAATTGTTATCATTGAATAGATTTAACTTCTAAATCATTTTAAGCTAAATTTTATGACTCACATAAATTTCAAATATTTCTTCTATATGAATTTGAAATGATGAAAATTCACGTTTATTCAAATGTTAGCATCTTATTCTTTAATGAAGATATCAAGGCGTTTAATAGTTTTAGTTCCTTTTAAATTAAGATTGTTAATATTAAGTGTACTAATTTCAGAATTAGACTTTTGCACTAAAACAGGTAAAACAAATTTGTAAGATATGTTACTAGGAATCCATTCTCCACATGTTTTTAGAATGGCAGACCTTAATTCTTTATTCAAAGCCTCATCAACACTTTTTAAAAAAGTAATATTTTCTATATTTCCGTTCTTATTAATCTCAAATTGCATATAAGTTTCTCCAGTAATTCCTTTATTTATAATTCTTGAAGGAATTTTAATTGTATTTGCTAAAAATCTAATGAGTTCTTCGTTCCCCTTATTAAATAAAGGTATTTCTATACTATCTGGAAATAATAGTTCTTTCTTCGAATAATCATAAATGATAAATTTTTCTGATTTTTTTGTGTAAAAATTCCAGATTCCAACTTTCGAACCAGATAAATAATTTCCTTCTCCTGCTACTGTTAATTTAGACATATTAAAATCTATAGATCCATCTTTAGCTATTTCATAACCTCTATTTGAACTTAATCCTAAAGAATTAACAAGCAATGTATTTTTTGATTGTGGGGTATAATAGTCTCTCCAGAATCCATGTTTTTTATTATCATGAAATTCTCCTACTCTTTTAAGATATCCTTTTTCATTTAAATAGTACCATTTGCCTTCTTTTTTATCATTTTTAAACTGCCCAATAATCAGAAGTGATCTATTATCTAGAGGGTGAACTTTATACTTAATATATCCACCGTGTTTAATTTTTTTATTTTCTTTTAATACCGAATATTCTTCTCCGAAATTTCCTGATATTTTTTCTTTAAATTTAACTTCTTGACAATTAACAATATTTGCCAAGAAAAATGATATAAATAATAGAATACTAAGCTTTATCATCTTGTTTTGGTAATTTTATTTCGATGTTATTTTTTTTGTTCGTTTATTCTTAACGCAAAAGATAAATATAAATTTACGATCACTAATAATTGTAAGATTGGTAGAATCATCAGTATGCATAACGTTTTAAACCAGTTTTTTGCAATAAAGATATTACTATTTGTATGTTCATCAAATACATTAGAAGAGTCTCACTGATCATCTAATCAACTATCAAAAGTTTATGAACTTATTAATTCAATTTTAACCAGATTATTATATTTTTAATTGTAAACTGAAGGTAAATGACCTAGCAGGTATATTTCTTATTCTATCTCTCCTTAACCAACCTCCATTTTCAATCTCAGGATCTAACCCTGAATAACTGGTAGAAGTATGTAGATTTCTGGCATTCAATATTATATTTAAATCCTCTAAACGAAGCTTCTGACAAACTGAAGGCTTAAACGAATATCCAACACTCACATTATTTAACCTTATATAATCTCCCGACTCTACATAAGCATCCGAAGCAAATCCGTTCAGTGGTCTATTCCTATTCGCACTTGGTAATATATTTTTTACATTATCTCCAGGTACTCTCCAACGTCTACATACGGCTGTACTCTGATTATTACGTGTATTCATACTTTCTGATGTTAGGGCCACCTGATTAATAATTTCGTACCCAAACTTATAATGAAAGTTCGCCACAAAAGAAAATGATTTATATCGGAAGTTTGTTCCAAATCCTCCAATCATCTTCGGAAAGGAATTGCCAAGATATTGAACATCGTTCTCATCTATATTATTATCGGAATTAATATCAGCATATATTGGATCTCCGGCTTTAGCTCGATATCCTCCTAAATAAGTCATTCGAACCGGAATTCCATTCTCATCCAAGATATAGTTGCCCAATTGATCTTTCATTATAACATCTTCATCAGTAGCATATACCCCCTCGTATTTCAACCCGTAAATCCCCCCAATTCTGTCATCACTTTCAACTCTTGATAAATAGTCTCCACTCGAAAATGTTCGTTCAGAAAGAAAAGAATCAGAACTTTCTTCCAGGTAATGCCTGTTAAAACTACCATTCCAATAAACATCCCAATTCATATTATTATTATTCAAAACATTGCCTGTAATAGCCAAATCAATACTTCTTTGATTAATATCAAGAAGTCCAACAAATAAAATATCAAAAGTTGTGTGACTCCATTCCTTACGAATATTTCTCCTAAAGTAATCTGCCTCAACTATTAATTTATTATTGAAAAAATTAAGGTTTAAGCCAAGGTTTAGTGCCGTAATATTGTAATCATATAAGGGCATACTTCCAATAACCGGAAAACCTCTGGTGGAATACATAAACATTAATATATTATCATAAAAAAATTGATCATTGTACTCTGAAGTACTATATCCCAAACTTAAATTTCCTTTATTTAATATACTATTACCCTTTAAAAACGGCTCTTCAGAAAACAACCACCCTATATTTCCTCCTTGGTGCATTGCAGTATTGTTATCACTATTTTTTAAAGAGGATGATTCAAGGCGAGTAGAAATATCAAAGAAATAACGTTTTTTAAATAAATAATTTATGGATGCAAAACCTGTATGTATATAGTGTGTATTTTTATTTTCATATTTACTATTCGAATAACTCCTTATATATTCATACTCTCCATTTAATTCCTGCTGTTGATAAATGCCGGCTAATTGTATATTCAGAGAGTTTACTTCTTTATTATTAAAAGGAAGTTCAAACAATAGTTTTGTTTCGCTACGATACCGTTTGGATTTAAGAGTAAGGTTACTATCATATTCTTCCACAATAGAAGATTCGTCTGCATCATATAATGCTTTAAAAGGCAAAAAAGAATATGATTTTGCTGTTACTTTATTAAAGTTAAATACCTCTTGCAGTTGAAACCAATTTGTAATTTGATAGTTAAAGTTTAATGTAGTACTCAATAGATTATAATCATTCTCTGATTTGCCATAGTCTGCAATAGCAACCGGATTGTAAGAATTTTGATAGGATCTTCTAGGAGTGAAATAATCCTCTGTTTTATTTCCGTCCGGGTCGTATCGATATACACTCATATTTGGTGCTTTAATAAAAGCCATCTCAAGAACACTAAGTTCTTGATCGTTCTTCTCTACTTCAATATTTCCTTCATACTCATTTTTTGCATAATCAATATTAAGTCCGAGCTTAATTTTATTATTTACATCATATTGTATTTTAGATCTTGATAAAAATCTGTGATTACGTGTATTTATAATACTACCCTTATTATTTGAATAGTCAATAGACGTATGATAAGCCAACTTGTTTTGCTTCCCACTAAAACTTATATAATGATTGGATACCGATCCCGGTTGCGATACCTCTTTAATCCAGTCTGTATTAGCCGTATAATTGTAAAAATCAGGACTGTTCGGATCATAAGCTAATTCTTCAGGAATAGTCAAACCAAAACCATCGGAAGCATTAAACAGTGCCTCTATTTGGTAATTAATGTATTCAGCTCCGTTTAGCAATTCTATATATTCAGATTCCGATTCAAAGCCAACACTATATCTATAATTGACTTCCAGTGGAGAATCTCCTTCTTTTTTTGTTTCAATAATAATTGCGCCGTCTGCTCCCTCGGCTCCATATAACAATACTGCTGTAGGATTTTTCAATATCTTTATAGAAGTAACATCATCTAAAGCCACAGGAATTAAAGGATGTATATCTTCAGTGTTAACATTTAGGCCATTGAATGTATTAGCCAACTGTGGTTGAGGTATTCCGTCAATAACAATTAAAGATTGATGATTTCCGGTGATACTATATCCTTGAAGGGTAATTTGAGAAGCCCTACCCGGAGTTCCATAAGCATCAACAACATCAACTCCACTTACTTTTCCTTGCAGGTAATCGGAAATAGATAAATTATAATTGGTTGCACCATCTTCTTGAATACCAGTTATATTATTATGCCAGATAGTGTTTACGAAATGCTCGTTCGAAAAGAATCCAATTGTGTCGTTATTTACTATGGCAGTATCGCTGTTTTGAGCTTTAACTTCAACATCTGTTGAAACAATGTAAATTGCCCAAAAAAATATTACTTTGCTTAATAGAGTTTTGTTTGGAATCTTCATAAAGTTTATTTCTTCTTAATAATTACAGTTGTATGAGATATTTTTTTTCAGAGATGAAGTTTGCTAATGAATTGAATATGATTTGTTAATCGTAATTATACCTAAAATTTGCAAAGCTTTCAAAATAACCTATATTTTTCGAGTGTACCTTTCATGTGCAACAGTACATTTATACCCAAATTTGTATCAAAAGGTCGAAAGTACAAATTATCATAAACAAACCAAGGTGAGGTGTTATTAATTTTATTGAACTGCAAATTCTGGCACAAACTAACAGGAACTAATATGAGATATAAAGTTGGATAAGAAAATACATTATTTGTTAGATATCAAATATTTGGAAGAAAGAAGTTTGACTAGGAGATACATCAGCTAATGTACGGATTTTAAGTATTGAAAATCAATTACTGGTAAAAAGAGTAGCTTAAGAGATTAGAAAGATAATTGATTTGACATACAATTGGGATTGAGATGATACAATATAAGGGCTAAAAAAAGCTGCCTCAAACAAGACAGCTTATATAAAAAATCGAATTACTTTTTAGTTTGAATAAACATTTACAGTTGCATCATCTGGATGTTCGTTACATACAATTAATAGGGTTTTACCGTTAGGGCTATCCTCTTTTGATACAATTAACAATCCTTCAGGAGAGGTATTTTCTAAGTTTTGAACAAAAACAGGTTGATTAACATCTGTAATGTCATAGATAAGTACATCACCGCTTCTTTCTAAACCTATTGCTGCAAATACTTTTTGGTTTAAGGAATATGTAATTACTGCTTCCGGCTCCACTCCTTTATCATCACTTCTTTTGTCAGGGTAGTTTTCTAACTCATCTGATTTTTTACCCAACATGTTTCCACTATCGAAAACTAAATTACCATTGGTATCGAAAATTGAAAAAGAACGTGCTCCATAACCAAACAACTCATCGTAATCTCCATCATTATCAGTATCACCATAAGCAGTAGTAATCTTTAGCCTCCCTAAATTTTCTTTTAATTGCAAGGTGGCCGCTTCAGGAAATTTAGTAGGGTCAAGATCTAAGTCATCCACTCTTTCTTCTTCGCTAAAGCCATCGTAATCTCTTGAATCTCCTTCGTTTGCAGTAATAATGTAACCTGTTTGCCCTACTTCAAAGTAGTCAATAGCATCTGGTTGAAAGTAGCTTTTTACAGGAGCATTGATCCATTGAACTTTATCATCTTTATCGCTAAAATCGAACTTGTTTTCTTCAAGGCTATAATCTTTAACGCCCAGTGGATAAATTTCAGTAATGGTTTTTGAAGCAATATCTACCTTAGCTAAACCATTATTTTCTTGTAATGATACCCAAGCCGTTTTTGAGTCTTTTGAAATAGCAATATATTCTGGCTCTACATCTTGTGCCAAATTATTTTTTTCACCATTAGTTTCCCCAAATACTCTAAAATGATCTTTCTCCAAATCAGCCTCTTTACTATTGAAACTTTTAAAGTCGATAGTAGATATTGTTTTGGCGTTTATATCCACAATTGAAATAGAGCCTTCCGGATCAACTGTATTGTCATCGTTTGGCTCTCCCTCGTTAGCAGAAAGAATATATTTACCATCTGGTGTAAACTTAACCATGTCTGGTAAATATCCCGCTTCAAACTTTCCGTAAGTCTTAGTTAAATCAGAAGTGTTGAATACAACAATTTTACCTTTATCTGAACTTTTATCATTACCTTCTACTGCAATGGCAAGTTTACCATCTTTTACATCTACACTGTTTAAGTTACCTCCATAGTTTGTAACCGATATTGGGGTTTTATTAACAGGAGTTTCTGGGTTAGAAAGATCTATAACATCTACAGCTTTTTTTGTGGTGTTTACTACAAAAAGTTGCTTAGTTTCTTTATCATAAGCAGAAATTTCTCCTACACCTTCGCCTAAAGAAATGCTTGATACTTTACTAAATGTTTCGTTTTCTTTTTCTGGAGTATTACCATCATCATCAGAACAGCTCCATAGCATAAATGCACAAACTGCAATACTTAAGTTAAGTTTCATTTTTTTAACCATTTGGCCTCAATTTAAATTATTGATATTAGTTTAGTTTTATGTAAAGCCAATCGTATTTACAGGCTTATCAAAAAACTGTGCGAAGTTAAATATACTGCTACATTGTAATAGGAAACTACAGTTAAGTCTGTATTAATATTGAAGTATCTAAATTCTTAAAAAATCACAGTTATTTAACAATGCTTTCTTTTTTCCTTTACTATGTTTTTGTAGAAACTACGTCCCTGCTTTTAAATCGTGTGCATTTTTACAGCTTTTTTAGTTATGGAATATCCCTTTTTAAGGACGTTTGCTTGAATAACAAACTGTAAATTAGAGAGATGATATTCTGATGATATAAGTAATAATTTGATGCGTGAAGATAAGTATTCAGGAACCTAATCAATTTTTTTTGTTGAAGCTGAATAGTTTTTGGTAATCAAAATTTGGTTTAATACCGCGATGCTTACATTGGAAATAAAATAAGTTTACTAAGTAAACAAAAATTGATGAGGCCGCCTTTTTAGAAGACAGCCTCTTTCTATATCTACAGCATTGTAACCGGATTATCTACAATTGGTAGTTTCTTTTTAATGGCTCTCTTATTCTTTTTTAAACTTAAACTTTTAAACAGTAAGCCATCGTAGCTAATAAACGAAGCTGGCGAGCCTGTTATACTATACGATCCTACACTTTTAGTACTGAACAATATGTTATAAACCATTTTGTTGCCCGATGTTGCCTTTAGCTTTTTAAACTGACTTACACTAGGCTTAATCAACTGAACATCTCTAACCAGTGTTTTTTCGCCTGTTTCAATATTATACTCATAAGCATATATTGGTTGGCAAGTACCTTGCTGAACTTTAGATATAATATAAACTTTTTCTAAATCTTCTTCTTTGCCCATATTGGCCAGCTGTAACTTTAGCTGTTCATCATCCATTGTAATTTCCGATTTCATTTCTACAACTCCGGGCGCCAACGCAGCTTCGCGCGAGTTTATACTAATATACATATGGCCATTGGATTTATGCAGTCCCTTAGTTGGTTTACGGTTATTAAACAACGACTTAAGCTTACCATTTTCTACCAAAACCAATTCCTTGGTTGGAACAACCCCTTCCATATCAAACACTTGGTGGCCTAGCAAGTTTGTATTATCATATTGTTTTTGAGAAGGTGAACTTACAATAGATATTCCCTCATTTGCTATTTTAGTACCTATTCGGTTGTTTAACGATGTTTTATTTTGAGTGTATTTTACACTGCCTTCGTCTCCACAAATGGGTTTACGGTATGCTTTAAGCGCAGCCGAAGTTTGTGCAAATATTTCGAACGCAGCCTGATCTGTAAACAAAACGGGTCCATCGTAGCTTATATCAAACTTTTTTGCTGTACTCAGCTCAACTAATTTTTGGGCCATTTGCTCTGTTTCATTAACTATTACAGTTGTTTCAGGAAAGTCTTTTTCATCCGATGCATAATAATAAAGCTGGTCTCTAACTTCGCTGCCATCCTTACACTGAATTACAGCCTCAATACCTAGTTTTAATGCAGTAACTGGGTATGTGGCCGACGATCCTTCGTTATTGTCAAAATAAACGTTTGCCTTAAATCCTGTTATTGTTGCAAAAGAACCCCTTACTTGTGGAAATTTTAAAAATACTGCTGACACTTTTTTTGCAATATCTTCTAAATCGGCTTTATTATATTCGCAGCTAATTTCGTTTAAATGTACCGTTGCTTTTTCAGCTGAAGAATAATCAAGTAAATCATCATCTTGAATAACCTGATTGGCCAATGCCGATTTCTTTGAATCATACTTTTCAGCAGCCAGCTTGTATCTCTGATCAAAAGCTTTCCAAAACGAGTTTTTAATACTTTGTTCAGTAATTTCGTTAGGCACGCTGCTACTAACCCTCATCGCTTTATTCATCAAACCCATTTCCATGTAATTGTAGTTTGTAAACTCAGGTGAACCTACCAATATCCTGTTGTTACAAATTAAATTATAGGTGTACTCATCCGATGTTACCAATGCACCCAACGTTGCCCTAACACGCAACTGATTAGAGTTTATTAAGTTTGCCCCAATGTAATATGGTTTAGCCATCCCTTCTATATGAATGTTTTCGAGGTTTCTGTTAATCTCAGATTGTATGGCTTTATGAATTGTTTCTTGCTGAGAAAATGCAACCAAGCAAAAAAATGTTATTATGATGGATAATGTTATTTTTTTCATCTGTTTATAAATTAGTATCAAGATACAAGTATCAAGATGGATGAACACAGAATCTCAGATACACTAAGCTTTTATCCAACCGTCTGTTTATTTAATACTTAATCATGATAGTTTCATCTGTTAGATTTATTTTTTATAAGATTAGATTGTTTACTGTTTGTTAATGGTTGAAGCAGGACGCTCTAATATGCTAGGTTTTTCGCTCGACTTGCCTTTTCTTTGAATCTCAACTTTATTTACCATTAACATAGGTGTTATAGAAGATACTGGTACTCCGCCCGACTCTGCACCGCAAGTTCCGTTAAACACACCATACTCACCGCCAAGTGCACTAATTTCAGCAAACATGGCTAAAGGAGTTCCTACCAGATTAACTCCACGTACCAGTTGATCGGGTCTGCCATCGGCAAATACTTTATAAATTTCGAGAGGAGTAACATTAAAAGCGTTAGGTCTATACCTACCGTTATTGGTAAAACCACCGCTTACTTTATTAAACAAGTAACCAAACTCCAGTTTTTGCTTTTTAAGCTCTTTTACAAAAAGCTTTCTCAATTTTTCTTCCGATAAGAGGTTAGTAGAGTTTACAATCAGGTTCGACTGACGAGATACTGGTTGAAAACCTGCCTGAGCTCTTCCGTGGCCATTGGAATAGTTAAATTTATCAATTGGAGTTTTACACATTAAAAAATCGTTTAAAACACCATTTTTAACCACATCGGCTTTTTTTCCCAATATGCCTTGGTCGTCGTATTTATAATAACCGTTTAATTTAAAGCCTGCATATTCCTTTATGGTAGGGTCAAATATTACAGAGAAATCCTTGGGTAAAACCAATTCGCCAACCTTCTTTTTAAAAGTTTGTGCATCACTTTCTTTTTTTAACCTTGCACCTTCAACCCTATGCCCGAATATTTCATGAAAATAAACACCGCATGCATTTCCAGATAATAATGCAGGTCCCGAATATGGATCTACTACGGGTGCATCTTTCATTGCAATTAATGTGGCCATTAAATTTTTTATGTCGTCCACAACTTTTTCCTTCGATGGTAAATCGTTCATATGGTAGCCAAAGTACGATTCGTATAAAGGTAAATTCATACCATCATCGGCTTTTATACCAGCACTTAGACTCATTCTAATGGTTGGTACATTTTCAGCAATTTTACTACCGTCGGATGCCACAAAATATTTTCTGGTATTTCGTACACTAACCGAAACATTCCCATAGGTTAATTCAGGGTTTTTAGAAAACTGATCCGAGTACTCCTTTGCCATTGCAATTAAAGCTTCCTTATCAACTCCTAAATCTGCAAATGATACAGGTTCTTCGTAGTATTCTGTTGGTTCGGTTATAATAAAGTCTTCCGATTTATCTTCTTCCTCAACATTAATGGCAAGGTTTCCTTTTATTTTGGAAAGCAATGAAATTCCTTTCAGGTACTCACTGTTGGTCGATTTCCATAAAATTTGCTGTATAGAAGTTTCGTCGTCTTCTATAGGTAAAAGCTCCATCGTACGCCTTCTGTTAGACTGTGCACCTCCTCTTAATTGGTGATAATTGTCCAACTTAGGCGATCCTACCCTTACCATGGTTGTTAATTGTCTGTTATTTTGCTCGTTTACGCTTTTTACATATCCAAAACTGCAATTAATATAAAGGGCTTTTTGGTGTTCAACCCTGTAGCTGATGTAATAAGGGGGAGTTTTGCTTTGCTTAAACCCATCCATTTCGCGGTTTACTTCCTTATGGAGGATGTTTAATAGTTTGTCGGATTGAGCTTGGAGCATGTGTATACAACACATTAAAACTAATGCTACTGCAATAATTTTTTTCATAGTTTGCACTTTAATAGATTAATAAAATAGTAATATAATTTTTCTAGATGTTTCAAGAAAAGTGATTTCGAATTAGTTTGATTTAACTCAGTCTTAGTTCTCGTTAGCGACTAAAACTGTACCATATTATTTAATGAAAAATAAACATTAATTAATTAATCAACAATAGGAATTGATTGAATAAATTATTCCCTCCTTTTGTTTATAATTTTAATTTATCCATTTTATCTTTCACATACTTAGTATCTTCTCCTGGGTATCTCAATTCAAATTCTCCTTTTTGTTTCGCCTGCATCCATATCAAACTTTGTTCGGCAGGCATTGCTGTTGGATGTTCAGAATAAATCTGGTCTTTAATGGTTTCGCTGTAATCATCAATTATCCATCCTTCATTTCCAAATTTTTCAATTAAATCGTTTAAGAACAATGCCGAAGTCAAATTGAAATGTAACAGAACTGTGTGTTTAATTTGCCTGTTATTTATCTGTTTTGATAAATTATTGTAATACTGGGCTCTTTCAAAAATATGATTAATGTAATATTCTTTAAATTCACTAATATCGGCATTGGGATTTTGTTTTAATCGTCGAATCAATCTCATATTTATATACCAATCGGAAGCATCTATAGTTACCCAGCCTTGTTTATAACCATTTCGTTTAAGAAATAAATTTATACTATCTCTTTTAGCTATTGTATTTCCTCCTTTTAGGTAGGGAAAACGAAATATTTTCTCGTAGTTTTTATAGCTTTTTAGTATTGAGTGACATTTTTGAATGTCCTTAGTGTATGCTTTACAAGTAATTAATGAATCGTTGTAATTGAAATGACTGTAGGTGTGATTTCCTAGAATATGACCATCTTCATACCATTTTTGTAGGAGCTGTTTGCCTTTTTCATTATCAACACTTCCTCCTGTGGCAAACCAAACAGCTTGAATATGGTTGTCCTTTAATTGTTTTCGTATCATTGAATTCCACTCGGCATTATCATATGACAGAATATTTCTGGTACTGCCATCATCAAAGGAAAAAGCAATATGCGGCTTTTCTGTTCTTTCGGTCTTATTTTGAGGAGAAACGAATAATAAAGCAATTAATATCGATCCGAATAATATTTTCATATCTGTAAATGAAAGTTTAGTGTTATTTCTTGTAATAAATCCATTTGTTAAAAAAATCTTCAAGGTTAACACCTGATGATTCTTCCATGGCTTTCTGAAAGTCAGCCGTTACATCTGATTGCCCAATGAATTTTTTACTATAAAAACGAATGGCATTCCAGAATTCTTTATCGCCCAGTTTTTCTTTTAACAGATGAATTACATATGCTCCTTTAAAGTAAACTAAGTTATTATCATCTTTTGGTGGATTAATCCAGTTTTCGAAAACCAACGACCGGTCATTGTCACGTTGTTTTATACCTTGATACACTTTGTAGTACGAATCAATATTAGCATGATACACTTCTTCGCCAAATCTATATTCGTTATATGCCGCTGATAGGAATGTTGCCATACCTTCATTGAGACAAAAGTGACTCCAGCTTTCACATGTTATTTGATTACCCCACCACTGATTAGCCATTTCATGCGAAATAAGATTTGTCTCCGTTCTATTCTTTAAAACCATTTCGCCATAAAAATTTTTCAACATTGAGAATCCCGACAATCCAACTGACAGGGATAATAGGAATAAAAGTGTTGTTCTTTTATTCCTGAAGATTATTCTTAAGGTTTGTTTGAGATTTACCATAGTATAAATTTCTTGTCTACAAATACAATCTCTAAGCCAACTTCATAATTTGCAGTTTTACTGTAATTTACAACTTGTACTATACAAATCAAGTGTTAAATTATTTGACACCGCCCGTTAAAACAATTTACAATATTTCTGTCATTATAATATTTAGCGCAATGTTTCTTAGCCTTGTTTTAACGACGGTTTTAATATGCAGAGCGTAGAGATTAGAATAATTTACCATCCCAAACCATACATAGCCAGATTTATGTTTTGAAATTTTATCTTGAACTTAATGAATTTTCGGAACGAATATTTGGCGCCCCCAAACAACCTACAAACTCACAAAACATAACTGCCTCCGCATTACTTATTAGCTTTTGTTGTAGTGTTTTTATTTCTTATTGCACTTTTTTAAAGAAGTCCTAATAGAGTCAGGAATCAATTTTGAGGACTTGAAATACTTTATCAACTTTTTATTTTCTCGAACCAAGCAAAAGTAAGTATTTGGGAAATCGTACACATTTGTTTTTCCGTTTTCTTTAGTAACCGTTAATTTATACGAGTCTGTTTTTTTTTGTAATATATCATTTTGACTGATGTAAATGTTTATATCTCCACGAATTCCATACCAGTCGCTATTAATTTTGCAAAAAACGTAATTGTTTGTCCTAATGATTTTTTCAATTCTACCGTTTATTCGAAATGAATTATAATCGTTCTTTATCACTTCTATTTCTACAAAATAAGTAACTACCATTATCAAAGTTGAAAGGACAAAAAACGAAATAATAATGGGTATAGCAGATTTAGCAGGCCAAATCTTATTAGCCTCTTTAAAAAATTTATTCATCATATTTTCCAAGTCTAGGTCATACTTGCCAATAACGGTTTGAATATAGTGCGTTAGGCATTTTGAAACAAACCTATCGAACAGCTATATATTCTATTAAATTATTACCACACTCAAATTTAGCACTATCTGCAAATAACCTATATTTATTTTTATAGCCAGTGCACTCTTGTCTGTACTAGTCATATTTTTCATTAATTTGGGGATAATATTTTCCAATCTTTAATTACCGGTACAGTATATACACCATCAATATATTTTATAAGTATACCTTCAATTGTTATCTTCTTATTTAAATATTTTAAATCCCAACTTTCCAAGCCATCAAGGTAAAACGCTTGCGAGTCAGAGAAATCCCAAATAAACACAGATTTTCCATTACTTATAATAGCACTGCCCATAAAAATTCTTCTTTCATTGATTGAGGTTATATTTTCAATTTTTTTAATCAAACATATTTCATTTAACTTGCTTACAGTCCCAGTAATAGAAGGCAAGTACGGTTTATTATTTATTTTCTTTGTATTTTGAAATGTTATTAAACAAGTATCCCCGACTTTTAAGAATTGATAATTTCTTTCGGCAGTAATTCCAAATATTATCGTATCATTAAAATCTTTTGTATTTCCTCCAACTATTTTTTCTATGCTTGCTTGGTATTTGACACCCCATCCAATTGCTAGTGATTTGATAATTTTGACTCTAACCTTTATAGTATCATTTTTTCTCATACAGGTATTATTTTGTCCGTTACATGATATTTCAAAAGTAAAAGCAATTAATGTTATGAATATTAATATTTGTTGAATGATAGCTTTACTTTTCATTATTTTTAGTTTTTTTGGTCATTGTATAATAAGTTTTTTTGCACTTGCAGAAAACGGCTCTTGGATGAACTGTGTGGAGATAAAACCTAAATCCACTTCCGAAATCCAACCGAGCCAAAGCTTGTTATTTTGTTTATAGATTTTCATTCCAAACGGAATGAAAAGATTTGGCGGAACTAGTTTCGCCATAACTCACTCCCAAATCACCACCGCCCCACATGATTTATTCCAATTTGTTGAACGAAACCTGCGGTAGCTATAAACTAATAAGCTTCGTAACTTTAATAGATTCACCATAAATATTATAGTTATGAAAAAAAAGTTTAACGTTAATTGCCCAGGCTCGTTCAACAGTACCCGAATTTAACGAACTATTTCTTAAACTAAAAAGGAATATTGAAATATCAGGTAAGAGTAGAAGTACACTGACCAATTATGCCCGTTGTTTGTCGACAATGGCATTGCATTTTAATTGTTGCCCTACCCATTTAGATCAGGAACAGGTATTAGATTACCTGCAGTACTTAAAGACACAAAGTAAAACACCATCTTCGAGCTATTTTAAACATACAGTATATGGGCTTCGCTTTGCTTATCGGGTATTGGGAATTAAACAATATTCTATTTTTCTTCCCAAACTTAAGTTCCCTAAAAAATTACCCGTTGTATTAAGCCACAACGAGCTCAGAGAATTATTAAAAGCACCCCACCTTTTAAAGCACAGGTTGGTAATTGGATTGTTATATGGCTGTGGATTGCGTCGGTTCGAGTTGCTCAATATCAAAATCCCCGACATCGACTTTGACCGTAAGCAACTTCACATACGAGAAGGAAAAGGGCGAAAAGACCGATACGTTCCATTGGGAAACATGTTATGTAGAGGACTTAAGGATTATCTGGAATCGGAACACCCATACCAGTGGTTATTTAATGGAAAATCCAGTACAGGGCAGCTTCAACGCTTTTCAGAAACAGGAGTTCAATGGATTATCAGGCAAGCCTTAAAGAAAACCTCCATCAAAAAACAGGTTACCTCACATGTGCTCCGTCATACTTACGCCACCCACCTGTTAGAGATGGGTACTGATATTATCACCTTAAAAGAACTTTTGGGACATACCGACATCCGGACTACTATGGTATACCTACATGTTGCCCAACTGGATAAATACAAGGCATTTTGTCCATTAGATAAACTCTATCTCAACCAGGAATCATGAAACCAGCCTTTGAAGTAGCACAGGTGCTACAGCAAGAACATCATAGGCTACACAAGTTGGTTCTTAACAAATGGAAACTAAGAACATTGTATGCCATTGAAATCTGCCGCACTTACCTAATGGGCGGCCATGTTGACCAATGCACCAATCCTCAATGCCATAAACTGCATATTAGTTACAATAGTTGCCGTAACCGTCATTGTCCCAAATGCCAGGGGCATAAAAAGGAGCTATGGATACGCAAATGCGGAGAAGAACTGCTAAATACGACTTACTATCATATAGTATTTACCTTGCCCTGTGAACTCAATAAACTCGCAGTTTTTATGCCAGATAAACTTTATAACTTACTGTTTAAAGTCAGTTGGCAGGTAATCCAGGGCTTTGCTGCTAATCACAGGTTTTTGGGTGCAAAAACTGGCATGGTTTCCATATTACACACATGGGGACAAAACCTATGGTTACACCCGCACCTGCACTGTATTGTACCTGGTGGCGGAATTACTTCTTCTAACCAATGGAAAAATGCCAGGGGAAAAGATAAATTTCTTTTCCCGGTTAAGACTATGTCAAAGGTGTTTAGGGCAAAGTTTATAGCATCTCTTAGAAAAGAATGGCCACAACTGGAAGCTTTGTACAAACAACTGTTTAAAAAGAAATGGGTTATCTATTGCAAGCACCCTTTTTATGGTCCCTCACAAGTTATTGAATACCTTGGCAGGTATACCCATAAAATCGCAATATCAAATCACCGTATCAAGAATATAGAAAACCAAAAGGTGACTTTTGAAGCCAAGGATTACAGAAAGGGTGGCCAAAAGTATAAGCTCACTTTAAGTAGCCATGACTTTATAAAGCGTTTTGCCCTGCACATATTACCCAAAGGTTTTGTGCGTATCAGGCATTATGGAATTTTGGCTTCTGCTGTTAAGCGTAAAGTATTAGCAATAATAGAAACCCAGCTGGGTAAAGTGAATATCCATCATCGAGAACCTTTAAGGCACAACAAATGTCCTTGTTGCAAAGTTGGAGACCTGGTTATCATTGCACGGTTCGATATCAGGGGACCTCCTAATAAAGTAGTTCCTCTTGGAGCTGATTATATGATAGATTTAAAATAACACCCATGGGTGAATAGAATAGCTATGTGCTATACAGAAAAATAAGTCCAAATGACATGACAGAAAAGACTATAAATCCTTTTTTTTTGAAAGTTCTATTATAATCAGTACACCTTTTACTTAAACTATACTTTAAAAGCATCTCACTAAGACCTCAATAAAAATATATCAATCTCCATAACATATCAGAGACTTTTTCCCGGTTTTCGTCAACACTGCGTCCAGCTTCTGTTTTACAAACAGGCAGGACGCTTAGTTATTGGCATTAGTTATTTATTCTTGGAAGTACTTCCTTTTCAAAACAGTCAATAAGATGAATAATATATTTAGAGTCTAATTTACTATAACCTCCAATATTCTTGTCTCTGTCAAATACTCCTAATAGGGATATTTCAGTCTGCTCTTTATGAATTAATGATTTATCTAGATGAAATTTTAAATGGTATTCACAATTATTGTTATCTGTAATTTTAAAATACACATTATATTCTTTTGGGTATTGTCCTGTTGTATCAGTAATATTGACATTAAAGCCTTGCGTTGAATCTAGTATTTCAAGTCTTTGCTTTATTTCATTTTGAGTAATATTACTGTAATATTTTTCAAGTGGCAGATAAGTTGAACTAAAACCTACAACAAAATATAACCAAAGAAAAACTAAGGATAAAATCGCAAGTCCAACTAAAGTCCATATGAGCTTTTTAACTTTCACTTTATTTTTTTATTACAAATATTAATCTAATGACAGGTAGTATTTTTTATTAATTGTTGAACTAAATCCCTCCGGGATAGCTTTGGTCAAATGTAGCAAATGTACTTTTTCAGAACAAACAACAAAATGTATTTAATCTGCTTTCTATATCCAATCACCTTCGCTCTAAAAAAATACAGTACCCTATCTTCGCAAAAAGCACTTGATCTCTTCTTTTTTCTACCTTATATTTACAATTCTTTTAGACCACTTAACAACACCTTCTACCTACTTCAGAATATAAAAAAGCGTCGATAAGTACATAGGTTAAATAGAAACCGGGATGTAGTCCAACATGGACTACCACGCTTGGTCTTACAGACCGCTCATAGTCCTATTTATTGGGCATAGTTTTATTATGAATGTATTAATTCATTAAATTACTTAAAATGCATTGTCCACCTTCAAGTACCGCTTTAGTATACTTGTTCCTCTTTCCTTTTAAAATGACATCTAAATATTCACCATTTGTATCAGGATACCTAACTGCTGTCGTCTTATTAACTGCTAGCTTATTTAATTGATCTTTTGATAGGGAAAATGTGAAAGTATAATATGTAAATACAGCAGCGCCATATTGAGAGGCACTAATATTTGTGTCTGGATGAGAATCAACACATGTAGTTAACTCCATCGTTTCTCCATTATCAAACTTAAAAAATGCTTTATGTCCTTTTTCAATAATTACATCTCGATCACCATTGTAGTTACACGTGATTCCAAATTTGATTTTATCACTTTTTAATTCGTAAAAAACGATTCCATTTTTCCAGTTAAATGATATTACTTTTTCGTTTGTAAACGGATCTTCAGTAACTTCACATTTTTGAGCATTACAATCAATTAAAAAAATACTACACAGAGCAATAAGGATAAAATAAGTTTTCATTTAAATAAATTATAATAATTAGTATTTATCAGACTATGTGTCTGCCTGTTATGTATGTGACAAAATTATGCCCAACGTCAGTCTGTCTAAAAACTCAAAAACATTTAATGATTCATAGTTTTTTATGCCGTTTTTAGCTCCTTATTGCCGTTTTATTTACGAACTGAAAATAATGATAATAATTTATTTTGATAATTAAATAGCTTACAATATTCGAGAAGAAACAATTTAGGCTGTTTTGATTTAGCAACGCAGAGACTATACTTTGCAGGTATTTCACCAGCTGCTCTTTTCCTATGATATTGATAAGCCTTCTTAGATTATAGGCATTCATTATCAGGCCAAGGTCTGCTTCGGCTCGATGGATAAATTTCTTTGTTATAATGTAATTGAATCCCCATTGCCGTTTGATTGTGCCGTAGGGGTGTTCGACAATGGCCTGTCGACGCCTGTAATAATTTTGGTTATTATTTACTCTATCCTTATTTAACTTGATGAGCTCTTGATATTCGCTACGCTGTATGGCTTTACCATACTTTGCTTTACTACATTTATATTTATCCTCACAACTTTTGCATGCTTTAGTAGTGTACCGCTTAAATTGATAAGTTTTGGCTTGGTGTAATTTTCCGGTGATGATCATTCGGTGACCCCTGGGGCAAATGTAACAATCATCCAAATTATCATATTTAAAGTGCTCGACATTATATGCCGGGTCTGGAGCTTGAGCTGCCACGCCGGGAATGGCTACAATTGTTTTTATACCTAATTTATCCGCCATATCAAATTCCGATCCCGTATGATATCCCTTATCGTACAAGGCCGTAAATTTATTGGTGCCCAGAATACTTTTGGCTCTTTGAAGCATATTTTCCATGGCCTTGCAGTCGTTGGCATTGGTCACTTTGTAATCTATCGGTAGGTTGTTTTTGTCGTCAACCGTAGTTTGGGCATTATAGGCTACTTCCATTATATTGTTACGGGTAATCATGTGACGACTATCAGGGTCGGAAGTGGATATTTGCGACAGACCGGATTGCTTTAACTGTTGCTCCAACTGCTCATAGCCTTCTTTTCGGTTTTCGTGTTTCTCTATTTCTTTTTTATGCTCCTGCTTATCCCCATCTTTTTCCGCAATAGCCTTGTTATGTTCATCTATTTTGTTCTCAATATATTCGATATGCCGGTCTATTTTCTTTTGGTTATAGTTGTTTTTTTTACTGTTCTGTGCACGTAGCTTTGTGCTATCGCCTGCCAGTTATTTGCCGCCAATAAGTTCGAAATTACGGACTATGCGTACTGTTTCCCTAAATACCTTTTTTATGGCTTTGGGGTTGTTTTTGCGGAAGTTTGAGATGGTATTGTGATCGGGCGAAAGTGAATGTATTAACCACATCACCTCAATATTACGTTTACTTTCCTTTTCTAACTGTCGCGACGAACGGATGCGATTCATATACCCATAAATGTAGAGTTTTAGTAAGTCGGACAGATGATACGCAGGCCTCCCGTTTTCAACAAACCCAACATCAAAACCCATGTTGCCAATATCAAGGCTATCTACAAACAAATCTATTATACGCACTTCATTGTCTGGTTCAATGGCCTGATCCAAAGAAATTGGAAAAAGATGTGTTTGTTCCCTGTTTTGTCCTTGTATGAATTTCATATCTATAAGATACAAAACAACAGGGCCATACGATAATTTCCATGTCACAACTTATGAATCGTTTTCAACAGTGAATTTGGTTTTTAGACAGTCTGACGGCACGAATATGAGGTCGTAGGGCACTTTGGAACACTAACCTATCAAACCCTTACAATTTTTATTAAATGTTACTAAGCTCAAATATAGCACTTTTTGCCCTATGCCTTATATTTATTGTTGTATGCTGGGCTTCATTCATTGTCAATAAGTTATCAATCTAGCACAATCTAAAATCCTCTCATTCGAAGCACTACTGTTCCCGAAAAAAATAGTTTTTAGGGTCGGCAAAAAAGCGGTGGCAGACAGACAAGCTCTTTTGCAATTTTAGGTCAAGCGTTGGCTTGTGTGAATTGTAAATGTGCTTGGCTGTGTGGGCTGGCAATTTAATCTTATTGCCCCTTTAGTTCCCCTTTAAATTTCAATCAACATTCTGATAATCTATTGTTTGAGATTTAAATAAAGTCAATAACTGCCCCTTTGTTGCCCCTTTAATGAGTAAAGAGTTCCCTTACCTGTAGCTCCTTTTTTATCCAAATAATCTTTCTCTAATTCTGCTAAATAAGTAGAAGCAGTTCGTTTCGATACACCACAAATCTCTTGTACTTCAGTATTTCCTATTTGTCCTTTTTCTTGCACATAAAGGATGATTTTGATAAATGCTTCACTTAATCCAAGTGACTCCAAGTAATCCTTACTGAACTTTCTAAACTCCACAATAAATCCAGAAAAATCGTATTTGTAGCTTGGACGTGGAATATTTCGCTTTGCACATTCATTTATCATATTGATTGTGCCACGCCCCCAAGCTTCAATGTATCCACTTCGGAATAGTGTATTTGAAACCAATGGATTAAATGGCATAGATGGATGTTTTTCAGACAACTTATCTACAGTCCAATTTTCAGGTAATTGACCTTGATTCCAAATAATCATTTTATCCTCATAAACACTAATCTGTATAGGAGTCGTGCTACTATAATCTTTATGAGCAATGGCATTCAAAATTGCCTCTCGAAATGCAGGAGCTGGAAATGGAAATTCTTCAACTCTGCTTATTCCTTCATATCTTATTTCTGCCTTCAAGTACTTTGTCTTTAGTAAGTCGAGTGTCTTTTCTATTTGGTCGAATGCATTTCCATGGATTTCATCCTGAAAACGCAAATCATCATCGGTTACAAAAAAACCAATTTTGATGTATGAACCTGTAAATAACTTGTCAGGTTTAGGGTGGAATAATAAAACTCCTGCTCTTGTAATATAGTCGTCTTCAATTAAGTCAAGGTTTTCTAATAATGATTGGTTTGAGTCATTTAAAACTTCATCGTCGACACGACCACTTTTTTCAGCTTTCTTCTTGAAAATATTAAAAGCATTACCATCAAGGTCTTCAATCGCAATTTTAGGAACAGGTACACTATCCCATGTTTTACCATGCTTTTGAAGCAAGAATTTATCTAACGCAGCTCCTTTTAACTCTTGCTTAGTACTTCCAGTTCTATAGTGATACTGTCCTTTATAATTTACAGGATTTGGATAAGGCTCAACAATTATTTCAATGACTTCTTTGTTATTTTCAGCTAATAGGTTTATATCACAGATTATCCCGAGATTTGTTACAATCTTATTTGGCAAATCATCCATTAATCGTTTAGCATTGTCAATTCCAACAACTTCTCCTTTATCGTTTTTGCCAATATAGATTTTACCTCCTTGTGCATTTGCAAAACCACAAATCCATTTCAGGTATTCATCACGCCAGCTTTCTTTCCATTCTATGTTTTGACTTTCTGCCATATTTACTTTAATAATTTCTTGTAATAGCGTTTCCGCTGTTTAAACATCTTTTCAAAATAATCAATTTTGGAATCTCGATAATCAAATATAACTGGTGGATTTTCAGAACGCTGAATTCTGCCAATGTATTGAATCAATTTACCCTCAAAAGCAAATGGATAAACAATAAATAGACATTCCAGATTGCTTATGTCAATGCCTTCTCCAAAATATTGACCTGTCGAAATTACGATTTTAAAATGACCTTGCTTAATTTGTTCTATTTTACTTTTTCTCGAACTTTCAGAATCTTCTCCATGAATCGTTATAGTCTCATATTTATCTTTTAAGTAAAGATTTAGAATATCGACATGGGTTTTTCGTTCAGATAAAATGAGGATAGTTTTAAAGCGACTTGCATTTTCTTCAATATCTTTTAATATCAACGAGTTTCGCTGAGTATCATGAACAAGAATCCGAGAAATGGTTTCATATTTATCTATCTTATAATCAAATGGAGCGAAAAGTTCAGTTTCCTTTATGTTTATTTCAGTTTTTATATTTTTCTCAGCTAGATAATCAGTCTGATTAACTTGATGCAGAATATTTCCAATATAAATAAAAATCAGTTTTTGGTCATTGTTTTTCCGTTTCGGAGTAGCAGTTAAACCATACAGATAAAAGGCATTGAAATTTACAATTACTTCACGGAATGATTTTGCAGGAATATGGTGACACTCATCGATAATAATTGTTCCAAATGCACTAGATATTTCAGAATAGTCCTCAATCCTTGATAGAGATTGAATCATAGCGATGGTTATATGTTTACCAATCTTCTTTTTCTGGTTCCCAATTTGTCCGATTTCTTTCTTTGGAATCTTAAGAAAATCCTGTATTCGTTCAATCCACTGGTCAAATAATTGTTTTCGGTGTACTATAATTAATGCTGGTTGTCGTTTCTCCGATATAACTTCAAGTCCAATTACTGTTTTTCCAGAACCTGGTGGAGACACAATAACACCAAAATCCTTTTCTCTTACCTGTTCAAGAGCGATTTCCTGATGGTCTAATAACTCAATGTTGGAATCAAAATCAATCGGTTCTTTCTTTTCCCTTTTGTCTATTATTTTATACGGAATCGATTCTTTATTGCAAAATTGAACCAAACTTGCCGAAAATCCTCTTGGTATCATTACTTCACTTTCTGATTCTTCAATTAACTTGAAGAATTTCTCGGTATTAAAGACACTTTTTCCTAGGTTCTTCTTTGCCAGATAATCAGAATTATAAAAGTTTAATTGTTCTCGTAAAAACACAATCAACTTTTGACTTAATTGTGCACGTTTCAGATAAATCTGATTGCTGATTACAATTTCAAGATGATAACTGGTTTTACCGTTTTGAGAGGTGGAAACAAAAACTTCCTGTGGTTTTGTATTAAAAAGGTCTTCGTAAAGTTCTTTTAATTTTTGGGTTGGAACCTTTTTAATAGTTTCAAGATATGTCCATTGGTCTTGATATGGTTCTAATGTTTCTGGATTTATAAAACACGAGTTACCTTGTTCTAAAGATTTGCCTTGTAATGGTAAGGCAATAAGATTTCCCATGCCTTTACCTGAATGATAATCCTGATTTGGAAATAAACGATCGAAACTTGGTTCTTTCTCAAAATGAGATATAATATTTGAATGTCTTAACAACTCAAACATTAATTTCCGACTTTGTTCAGCAGGAAACGCTTGTTCAAAGAATATCCATAAATGTCCTCCATTGCCAGACCGTGAACGCTCAATATGTGCAGGTAGGTCATGCTTTTGACAAGCTTCATAAAGTCTGATTATAGTTTCTTGCCAATTTTGTTTGTCGAAATCTACTGCAATAAAAAATGAAGTATTGTCTTCTAAGAGTGGATAAATACCATTTGTTTCTTTTCCTGACAAATGGGTTTCAATGGCTTTGTTATCAAATGCCAGGTATTCCTTATTTTTGTAGTCTTTAAACGTGCCACCTTGGGCTTTGTGTTTGTTATAATCTGTCCAATCAACTTTATAAGCTGGCATGTAACCACTTCTACCTTCTTTTTCCCATCGGGTAGCATAAATATCGGTTCTTCCCTTGAAAAGAGATTTATATAATTCGATATTTATTGCGGTATCTGTCATACTACAAATTTAAGCTACCCATTGGAATTGTCTCAAATAAATTGCAAATGTGCTTGGCTGTGTGGGCTGACTTTTCATTTTCAATTTCTTAATGAGCAATCTAAAACAAAAGATTTTATACTTTTCTCAGCACCATCTAATTTACTGGCCATTTCTTTATAGTGTTTTCTAGCTTGTAATAAAGTAGATTGCTGAGTTTTATTAACTTGTTTTTTGTAAGCCTTGCAATTATACCATGCAACTAAATAAATGCCGTATTTATATTGGTCAGTTTCAAGATATCTATCACAGAGCTGAGCTTTCATATTCGTATTTACTTCTTTATTATTTGAACCTTTTACTTCAATTATAACATTAAAAGATTCTTTAGTTTTAGGATGGGTAAAGGACACGTAAATATCTGTAATTTCTCCTTTTCTACCATCAGCAAAATCTTTTGACCTAGGTTTTCTAAGTTGAACTTCTCGATAACTTGAAATACCTATTGATTTTAATTCTCTATCTAAATGTTGCTTAATATAATCTGATATATACTCTTCTGATTTAGGAGTATAATTGCCACTGTTTAACTTATTCCAAAGTCCTTCTGATAATGAATTAGCTCCTTGTAAAGAAAATTCTAGTCGACTTAATGAATCGAGAATTAAATTCATCAAATCAGCTGAACTTAAAATAACACGTGCTTTAGAATTACTTGCTAGAGTTAGTAACTCGTTTGGAGTAAGAGGCTCCCAATTATTTGCTCGGAAATTCTTTTTAGCAGCAACAAGATAAAATTCTATATTTAAATCATTCCTTGCTGCTTTAATTTTATCAAGTGCCAATATGGATTCTTTAGTGCCTTTGCCTGTAAGAATCCTTAGAATCTGGTCTCTAAAATTCCCAACACTTTCACGTGCACCAACCATATGAGCTCCCTCAAAAACAGGGTCTTCTTCACGAGGGAATTCATCAATCAACCAAAGAAATAAATCTGCACTTTGAATTTCCGAAATCCTTTCAAGAAGAGGTATCATTTCAACAACGTAAGTATCTACAAACGAGAAGAAAAAATCTTTTCCGAAATCTTTGTCGCATTTGATGGCTTCCATAATTATTTCCCACGTTTTTTCATCGCAAAAACTAGCTAATGATTTTGCATATAATACTTTATCACTACCATTAGAATTTTTAAACAATTCAATATTGTATGAGATAGCGTTAGTATTTCCCTTTTCAAGTAGCTTAGAGAGTAGGATGTTTGTAACTTGTGCACGTAGTTCACTACCCTTTAGCTTCTCTAATAAAGCATCTTGAAAATCTTTATCCATGCATGCATCAACCTTATTTAGGAAAGTTAGGTAATTATCATCGCCACTATTAGCCTTATTAATTTTTTCTAATATCACCTTTATGATACCTTGCTTATGATTTTGAAATGAAATTGATATAAGTTCAATGTAAGTTTCATCTTTCCCTGCAATTCCATGAGATTCTGGATAATCTATTAAAATATGATTCCATTTAGCCCAAGTTTCACTCGTTAAGTCTACTATAAATTGTTTGTCTAGTTTATAAAGCAAGATTAATGATTTGTAACCAGCCGTAGCAGGGCGATAAAAAGTATTTGTACCAAACCATTCAGACTTTTTATCATCAAAATTGTTAATATAGTATTTCGCTGAGTCAATAATTCTTTCCTTTATATTTTCATCGACATACTCCCAGCCAGGTAAATTCAATACACTTGAATTAAGTTCGTCACCATAATGCGTACTTGTTTCAGTGAGAGTTAAATCCATAAATAATTGATACCAAGAACTAACATTTCTGCTTTCTTCAAAATTTTCTAAGTCATTAGACAACCTTAAAGGCATGTCAATCTTCTTAGCATCCTTTTGTTGTTTTCTTTCTTTTGATTTTTTCTCCCATTCTTTCCTTTGTTCAACACCTTGTTTAAGTTTGTTTGCCTCATCAGAACCAATTTCAACGGTCTTTAGCCAATGACTAAATGCATTTTTAAATTCTTCATGTTCTTGACAAAGCATAAGTATTTTATCAATATGACTAAATTCAGAATATTGAAAATAGGTTAAGGTCTTTGCAATTTTAAGTTTGCTATTTGAACTATCAGTTTTGATGAAAATATCTGTAATATCTTCAAAGTTATCTTTAGTTATTATCTCATTGTGTGTTAAAAAATGAACCTCTTCATCCTTTATTACTTCTATCAATTCTTTAAAAATGGTAAGTCTGTTATTGTTATCGAGGACAAGAGAATTCCATTGTTTCCCTATTCTTTGGGGGGTAGGAAAAATTGTTTGATACTTTTGCATTCTAAGTAAAAGTACTTTGGCAAATAAGGACTTATCTTTTATACAATTTACATTTTCCCATGAAAGGTTTATTATTACATCTTCCAGATTATTAAACTTATAATGGTTATCCTTATTTGATGAAATATTCTCCAAAATCCAAGATAATCCGCTATCTAAATCATCTTTTGTAATACTATCATGTAATAGATACAAGAAAAATACATAACCACCACTGTAATTTGACCTTTTAGGGGTTGTTAAAACCTCAAAGACTTCTGAAGTAGTTAGTATTTCTGGCCAAAGTGCTCTCAGTGAATATCCTTTTATATCATCATCTTTGTCAAGCTCTTGAGGTAATGTAGCAAGCGGAATTAGCTTCTTTTGGGTTTCAATATCGCCAGTTTCAATTAGTGCATGCACTGCATTGCTTCTTGCATGGATATCCTCTGATTCATCTAAAGCTAAATCTATTAGATTTGAGTTTAATTCAGTTAACCTACAGGCTTCAGCAATATCAATAGCTACTCTTCGTGCTAAGAAATAACTATCTTTATTTACAATGTAAGGTTTTAACTGTTCTGATAAGTTCGGATGATTTAGTTTTTTATATTGCTTATGTAGACCCCAATCTCCATCATCTATTGTATTGTTGCTTAATTTTTCCAAAAGTGAGTTTACAAGCTTTTCTTTATATTCAAGACTTAACACATCCAAGTCACCAATAAGAACATTTTGAGGGTCATTTTTTATTGTATCCTCAGCAACTTTTGAGTTAATCATACTCATCCAAGCTGCAACACCCTTCATCTGAGGAATTATTTTATTTTCTTCATCTGTGGATAGAGTAATTAAAGATTTTATCTGTTCAATTTCTAATCCATGATTTGAAATAAATTTTGCTGCTAAAAATTCTGAATACGCAAGATGAGAAAAACCAAACTGTAAATCCCCTCTACTTGAAAAAAGCGAAGTCTGCGTTATAGTTTCAATTAAATCTTGTTGTGAAAATTGAAATTCAAAACTATCTGTGTATTCTTTACCTTCAAGCAGAATGTCAATAGAAATAGCTTCATCTGATAATCCGAAGTTATTTCGTAAATCAACAACTCTTTTATCACAGAAAACCATTACGGCAGCTATTCTCGCTGCAAGAGCAATTCTTTTTTCTGGCGATAAGCAATTAGCTTGATATAGAAACTGCCTTTCAAAATTAGGTTCGGTGCAAAGTCTTTTGCAAGCGGAATAGAATAACTCCTCTTTTGAAGATGGAAAAGAGTTTGAATGAAGGTAAGCCTGAAATAATAAGTCTAATGTTAATGGATTGATTGCTAGGGGTTGAATTTCCTTTGTGATTATTTCCTCAATAAAACTACTGGAATTAAGTCCTACTTGTTGTGCTGCTTCTTCAATATCGCTTCTTTTTATTGGGGCTAATTCATAGGTTCCAACATTAACTGTTCCGTAAAGATTATTAAAAAAGACAGTTAAACATTCTGACCAATATCCTGTCCTACAAGTTATCCTAAGATAAAACCGTGAAGAAATCTCTTTGTATTTGCTAAACTGATTTTTCAGTATTTGAAATAACCTTTTAATTTCAAGCAAACATTCATCAAAACTATCAAGGTACAAATACAATTTTTTATCAGATTTTAGCCATTTATCAAATTCTTGTGCATTAAAGATTTCCTTTATTAACCTATTCTCGTCACCATACTCATTTAAATTTTTAAAAAGGCATATTTCATTAGGTTTCTGCGTCTTTTTATGATTAAAAAATTCATTTTGAAGCGTTGTAGATTTTCCAATACCAGGCTCCCCTAGTAAGACTAAACAATTTAAATTAGAAATTTCACTGTAAGGAACAACATCCGTTTTCTTATAAAAAGTTTCTTTAGTCTCAGGGTCAAATAAAAATCCAGAATCATCAAGTGTAACTAGTTCATCTTGTTTACACCAATACCTTTTCCAGTTCAATTGTGACGAATCGAGAGTTTTCATACTTAGTGATATATTTTTTCTTTAAGCGTGGATAATTGCACTCTTTTGCAAATTTTGGTTTGTGCGACAGCCTGTGCGATTTGCAAATGTGTGCAATGTGCGTTGGCTTCCCAACTGTCCCGAAGGGCAGAAGCGGGCGGGCAAAAACTATTTTTTCTTGCTCCAACCTTCAATCAATGCTCTTTTTCTATCTGTTTATAATTTCAATTTATCAATCCAATTTTCCATGTACCGCTGTCTTTTTTGCATACAACGGCAAGTATATGCAAATGTGGGCGATTGCGGGCTTCAAACTTATCAACCCGTGAAAATTTTAAGCGAGCTGCACCCCTTGAATTTACTACTATCTCGCCCATTTTGTATATACAGTGTTACCAGCTTTTATTTAAATTCCACAAAATCAAGGTAATCATCTAATTCCATCACCCTTGCACCAAAGCCTGTATCCGCCAGCATTTGTTTTAAATCCTTATCGGAAGTTACTAATATCACTTCTCTTCCTTGTACAGTTGAATTAGAGACAGAAAAAGACACATTATAATCCCAAATCCAGTTCCATCTTTTTTCTTTTGATGTTTTTGAATTTAAGTCAATATTTTTATCTACAACTTCATAACATATCCATTTGAAAAATCCAGAAGCAAAGGGAAAATTTTCACTTAAAAAAGTTCCCATTTTTTTAAATTCAGATTGGCTATAACTTAATCCCATTTTATTAGATAATGCTGTTAATATAGCAATCGACATATTATTATAAAACAAATCACTATCAATGTAATTTAACATCTTTTCACGCAAATGTTTTGAAGAAATATCTGGAGAATCTTTTTTAATCTCACTTTTCACTCCATCAATAAGTGCAATTATTTGTTGAGAAAACCCTGTTTCAAGATTACCAATATATTCTTTGTAGTTCTCAAATGTAGCTTGCTTTTCATAATGTCTGATAGCGATATCTTTATCATTTTTAAAGTCATTTAACAATCCCCCAAGATTTTTCACATTTTCTTCAACTTGTGAGGGTAATTGATGAAAAAATGATTTTGCTATTAATAAATATGCGTGTGGTATTATTCGAGGAGCTTGCTCAACATTATCAAAGCAATGGTAAGACATCGCAACAATTCCGTTCAAACAATCATTATAATTAAATCCATTTTTGCCTTCTGCTAGATTTGCAATCATTTCTATCAAAGCAATTACAGATGCTGAAGGTCTAATATCCTTTGTTTTCTCTTGTTTTCTTAACTTATTCGTAAGTTCAATAACTTCATCAAAATTCTTACCTCTAACAAAATTTCGATATGAATTCGTGTCAAAAATTACTGCAATTTTCTTGTCACTCATAATATAGTTTCTTTTATTTCTTTTTCTTCTTCCTTTTCTTTCTTAATTCTTCGAGAGTATCCAATTCACACCAATTACCAATAGAATTCGTAGTATAAAATTTAGCAGGCTCAGGGTTCTCATTCTTTTTTGTAGTTTTTATCAAATCAATGGCCTTATCAAGAGCTTTTAATGCAAATTCTTCACTTAAATCACCGCCCAGTTTTAAGTCAAGTTTTGTGTTTTTGTCTATTGATACATGTAATCCAAAATTAAGTGGTTTATTTATATTTTCATCTTCTGTCCCAATGCCTTACTTTAATTCTACTCCATATTAAAATTGAGGACATTTTAATTGCGTCCCACAATGCACTTCCACTTGCTCCTAAGACTATATTTCCTACAATTGGGTCGCTTATAAATAAAGAAACATGTAACATAAAATCTTCAATGGAAGCATATGGAACACCATTCTTATCAAATCGACTTAAATCAAGTCCAACAGTTGATATTTTAGAAGATATACTTTCAATATCTTCATGTATCAATAACCCTTCAAAATATTCAAGATGAATTACATTGCACACAAATCCCACAATATTTGTTCTTCAGCTTCATCTTCAATGCTTAATTTGTCCTTATCACGAAATCGTAATAAAAATTCAATCAATACTAAAGCTTCATTCTTTGACAGTTCAATGATTAGTTTCTTCATTGCTCTAATTGGCTACAACAATTACACTTCGTCAGTACATTTATTTCTATTATATCATTCATTTTAGTTGTATATATGCACAGTAAATATTAATGATATGGTTAATGTCTGAAAATTATAATATGTTTTATTTATAAAGTTGTTTCCAAAATATAATTATTATTAATCAAACAAAAATTTAATCCTTGTTTTATAATGTGATATTAAACAGTTTTTTTGATACCGAAATATTGTGGAAAATTTAGCATGTTATTGGAGTAGTGTTAGTAATTATCAATTATACTAGCGATAAATATCAAATGACTGTTTACTCTTTGGAAGGTATCTTGCGAATTCCATCCACTTTCGGTTGTAATTTCAATAATGCCCATTTTATTTATATAGTCGCTTAGTGATTCAACTTGTACAATTGTTTCAAAAAATTTCATCATCCCACTTATTTTGGACACACCTGGTATAACTAAGCTTCTGCCAAAGTAATCCTGTGTGGCCAAATTAATATTTTGAGCTTCTATATCGTTTATTATTTTATTTCTTAAGTCACTATTAAGATGTTTGTTTGGATGAATTAAAAATCCTTGGGATGGAGATTCATGCAATGATATTATTAATTCAGGCTTAAATTCCTCAATAACTCTTCTTTGAACTACTATACCTTTTTGATTAGATGACTTCATTTTACGGTTTAAATCACAACCACATTCATTGTAACGTGACATCTCAATTGTCCCTGCCGGATTTATGGGGGTTACTATTTTTATTGTCCAGTTTTTATAGCGGGATGGATTATTATTTAAGTCGTTTAGCAGTTTAATTATAGCTAAAGTACCTCCGGTTTCATTACCATGTACTCCTGCAATAATTAATAATCTAGTATTTGTACTTGTAGGATTTTTGGTAATTCCTAAAATAGGATAGGAGTGCTCTTTATATTCTATATTTTCAAGTGTGTCAACTATAAACGAATCAGATAGAGTTATTACTTGGTTGTAATAATCTTTTAAATCTACATGGATAAAATGTTGTGGGAAATCGTTTTGTTTTACAGGACTATCATAATAACATGGATTAATATAATATTTATATGCTAATTTAAGCTTAGTACAACTTGCCAATATAATTAATGCAGAAATATATAGAATAATATGTTTCTTCATTTTTTAAAATTGCATTAGTGGTTGCAATATAAGTAATTCACTTTTGCACGACAAGTGAGTTTAAAAATTCAGAGTCACTATTGTCATGGGAAAATACTTTTATTCAATTTGCAACTTCTTATTTGTCTCAAGCAGGTGGGCTAATAACTTCAACTAAGGATTGAGAACATTCGAGTAAACACATAAAGTCTTTAGGGATGACATTCCTAAGGTCTAGACATACACTTCTTTATTGGCGTTTTGTGTGAAGGAGATTTAGTTACATCTACATAAAGAAAATCTTTATTCTCAGTTGTGTTTATTCGATTTTCAGTACATTTTTCCGTTCTGCCTTCTCCCTTTACCTTTCTCCAATAAAATATTATTAATGTTTTGAATAAAGGATGCAATTTCGAGATTAGAAGCGTATAGTACTCCATTAAGGTTCATAAAGGTAGAATGCTTCTTGTTTAGATCTAAGGTATTACCAAATATATCAGTTGCAGGAATATTGAGTTCGTTAAAAATGGCAGAAGTTGCTGCAAAATCCCACAAGCTTCCTCCACCTTGTTCTTTTTTAGGGATTTTAAAATAACACCCGGGATTATTTTCTATTACCCATATCGCATTCATGGCAGCTCCTCCTTGGTTTATAAGCTTAATATCGTTAAGGTTTTTAGAATGAGCGTATTTTTCAATTTCGGCATGTACATTTTTAAATAGTTCTGATTTAGCAAAACTCCCATCCATTATAAAACTAAAATGGTTAGTACTTTTGGAAATCTGCCATGGCTTTTGGTTTTTAAAAGCACCTCCGTTTTTATATGCCCAATAAGTATTGCTATTAACGGGATTATGTACGACACCAACATACGGCATTCCTGTTCGAGAAACTAATGCTATACTCACTGAATATCCTTCTTTTCCTTCAGTAAAAGGAAGTGTTCCATCCAAAGGGTCTATACACCAAAAAAAATCTTTTTCAAATCTGCTTTTATCGTCGCATTGTTCTTCAGTTAAAAGTCCTAAATCATATAACGATAGAGTAGGAGTTAAAATGTCTAAAATAACATTTTGACTTTTAATATCAACCTCAGTAACAATTTGTGAGGCAATACTGTTGCCGCCAGTTGGTGTATTTTCCAAGCTGGTATTACTGGTTTTAAAAGAGATATTTAAGTTACTCTTAGTGCTATTATTAATCTCTTTACCTGCTTGTTCAGCGGCAAATATTGCCTTTTGTGTAAGTGTTAACAGATCTTGTTGACTAAGTTGCATTTTATATTTGACTTAACTTATTTATGGTTTGCTGTGCTAATCTTTCGCTATAACTATTAATTTTCCAATGGCCAGGACTCCAGCCTTTTAAAAAGCGATGAAAATCAGTCCAGGCATATGGGTAAAGTTCTCTCCATTCGTTTTCTAAATCCTTAAAGTTGATGTTTTTACCCTTTCTGTCTAAGGCATTTTTTAATTCTGAAAAATAAAAGTCGAGTACTTGATTTTCTAATGCTTCACAATCTTCTTCATACAAACAACTACTTATAAAATAAGCTACATCTTTCATTCCGCATCCACCACCCACGTACTGAAAATCAACTGCTGCCACTTTATCTCCATTGTCATTAAAGCAAAAGTTAGCCAACTTAGCATCGCCATGCACAAAAGTTAAGTACTTTGCATTATTAAGCTTTTCGTCTATTTGTGAGGCAGAATTTTTTAAATTCACATCATCCAATACTTCAAGTTCATCGGGTCGGGTATCCAAATGCCAGTAGGTACCTATTTTCCATAGGTTATCTGGAGTGCAGTCCATAAACGTTGCATGAAAATTTGCTAACCATTTCAAGCAGGTTTCAATTTCTTTCCACGATACAGATGTTATTCTATGGTTAAATCCACTTGAATCTAAATCTTCAAGTACCATAAATATTTCTTCATTTTTTGATTCAACAATAAAACATTGTGGAATTCTGCAAAAACCGTCACAACTTTTAGCGAATGTGTTGTACCAGGCTGTTTCAACCTCATAGGATTTAACTTTACGCATATGAGAGAAGTTGGTGTTCCATCCACGAGGATGATTATTTTGGTTGGGAAACCTTACATGTTTAGCTACTACATTCTTAAGTTTAGCTCCCTCTAATCCTATACGAAGAATTTTTCCATATCCGCTCCACAGTGATTGAATCTCTTCTAGTTCAAATAAATCTTTCGCATTCGTTGCTTTTAAAGTAATCTCTTTAAAGTGTTTGTTCATATTAAGAGTAGTTGTACTAATGTGTTTTGTATTAAACTGTTTCCTTAGTTATCCATTTCCCAGTTTCAGGAGCTTGATAATTTTTCATTTTTAGCAGCAAATCATTAATATCTTCGCTAAGTAAAATCATATTTTGATTGATTTCTTTAAGAAAACCTTTGTCTACCATTTTCTGAACAAGGTTTATTAAATCATCATAAAAGCCATCTATGTTTAAAATTCCTATTGGTTTTTTATGTAGCCCTAGTTGTGCCCAGGTGAGCATTTCAAAAAACTCTTCTAATGTTCCAAATCCACCAGGTAGAGCAATAACACCATTGCATAATTCATGCATTTTAGTTTTTCGTTCATGCATTGTGTCTACCAAAATTAATTCAGAAAGTCCTTCATGAGCAATTTCTTTTGCTTCTAAAAATTTGGGTAATACGCCAATTACAGTACCATTTTCCTCTAAAGCCCCATCAGCCACAGCTCCCATAAGCCCAACATTAGCACCACCATAAACCAAATCTATTTTTTGTTGTGCTAATTGTTGTCCAAGCAGTTTTGCCTGCGTTTTATATATATTACTTTTCCCAATACTAGAGCCGCAAAATACTGTAATTCTGTTCATTCAAATTTTTATTTAGTGTAATAAGTAAAATATCTTAACTCATTATTTTAATGCTTTCAAATGATTTATATAATTGGTTAAAAGACCTTCTATTTGTTTGGCTGCAACAGGATTAGCTGAATGAACGTTAAATTTCAAATTAATTAAATTCAATCCTGATTCATAAACTAACCATTTAGCAGCAGCATATCCATCAGGTGCTACTACACCATTTTGGTCAAGACCTAAATCATTATCGAAACTTATGAAGTCAGGTAATCCATTTATTTTAATGTATTTAACAAAGTCATGATATGTTCTTACAATATCAAATTCAGATTCCATAGATTTACTATAAACCATGTCAATTGATCTAATATCATCTAAAAATAACTTCTTCATTCTTCAAATATGTAGAAAGGATGTGAATAATGGATAGGTTTTTTAAATTACTCACAAAGTTACTAAAATGTTACAAAGCTTCAATTTCCCATGTATTACCTGTATTTGCCTTTGTATTAGGTTGAAAGCAATCTGTAAGTAATTTATTAATGGTAATTTCTCTATTAAAGTATCCGCGGAAACTAAAAAAAGTTATAATTTAGTGTCCAAAGAAACTAAATGTAATTTTAAAACAAGATTTAATAATAAAATAGAACATTATGAAATTTCATACTTGTAAAATAACCGTTTTAAAATAGGAACTCTACACTGAGATAATAGATGCTCATGTAAAAAATCCGGAAAGAATGAAGATTTGTAACCTGTTAGAGGAAAATCAGGAATTTGTGGTTAACAATCCATATTATCCTCCAGAAGGATTGTGCCCTTCTGCATGGGCAGATATACGCCCTTATATAATAACAATGGCAACGGGAGGGGAATGGGATTTTATGGTTAATCCAAAATCTACTTTAGCAATATGTTCAGATCCATTTCGTCCAGTTGTTTTTAAAATTGAAAGGGTAGAGTAGGTATAATATTCACTAGTAGAGAGTTCATAAAGTAATAAAGTAGAAAGTTAAAAGTCGACCCAAATAAATCATCAGATTAAAACACGGATTGCAAGCAAAATACAATAACATTAACTCGTTTGGGCTTGACAGAACTATTACTTGTTATTTTTTGAACACTACGCTAGTGCCAAATGAAGCCCGGAAGATCCTCTTTGTGTTAACGCAATATCCCGTTCAGTTCTTGCAAATAAGGACTACTGATTCACTTCCGAAATATGACTTTTACTGTGAAAGTACTAATCATCAAGATTTAATCCTAAAAGTTCCAAAGTTTATCTCTATCTCATACACTGAACCATTAGGTTATATTAAGTTAAAAGTAATATTTCGAAAAACTATGAATAAGATTTGTTTTATTGTAACTTACATGTTATGAAACATAAATTGATTATTAATTTAATTTGTTAAATGACATGGATAACAAATGTTCTTATAAAATAATGAAGGAGTTTCGTATAGTAATTGATTATTATTCAGGTGATGTTAGTGTGTCTGATATAAAAGAACTTATGCGAATACAAAGCAGTGATCCTGATTATTCAACGGAGTTTGATTCAATTCAAGATTTCAGAGATTGTAATGTATTAGTTACTCCAAATGATATTATACCATATGTTGATTTTATCCAAAATATTTTAAAGATAATTGATAATAGAAAAGTTGCTTTTTTAACAAATGATCCTACCAAAGTAGTAACAGGAATGTTGTTTGCTAAAAAAGTATATAAAAAAGGTATTATCTCTGAGGTTTTTACTACGTCAGAGGCATTATTAGATTTTCTTAGCAAAGAAGGGCTTGAAAAGTCAGTACTGGAAAACGCAATAAATGAAATTAAAACAGCACAGCCTATAATTGATGTTCAGTAAGCAAATAGATCTGATGTGCATCTCTCATACAATATTTACTAATTAAAAGAAAGGCGAATAAAGTCTGTAAGGTATGATTTGTTGGTTGATTTTATTTAAAAGGATAAATATCTTTATTTGAAACACTTCTCATATGATCAGATATATACCTGATGGAAACTTTGAATATAAGATTACCAAAGGTAATTGGCTTTTCCTCCCTCAAGCATTCGCTGAGAAAACCATATAAACAATGCTTTAAAAGGCCTAACCCTTAATTTCAAATTAATTGAACTTCCCAAATAACATAAATATCTTGGTCTCCATATATCGTTGTTTTTAATAATTCCCCCTCCCTAAAAAATTTCTTTCTTTATCTACTTACTATAATAATAGCATTTCAACAGTCCTTCTTTATAATTCAACAATTCATCAACTAAATATATGTTTTAGTATTGATTTAGGAAATATTTGTATTGAATTATTAATCAAGAAATAATATTAATCATGAGAAACACAATCTTCACTTTTTTATTTTTGGTATCGATAATTACTGGGTGCAACTCACAACAGACTTATAAATTTACAGATGATGCCTCTGTTTTAGATTTTTATTGTCAATACAGTACCTATACCAAACCCGGAGAATATGCTTATTTGTATGAAAATCTTCCAGATTCTTTACCGGAACTATGTCGTTTAGTTCAATCACAATTTTTGCATATCATTGCTCAATATCCTTCCTACAAAAATAAGATGCCAAACGAAAGGCGATACGATATACAAAAATATACAACTGTGGAATCAATTTTAGAAGGGCTTCAACATTACGATTCCACTGGCTTAACGCTAAATAGGAAACCAGAAGACAGATTGGTGCTTGGATGCCAGAACTATGCTCTATTACTTGCATCTGTTCTTAAATATAAAGGAGTTCCTGCTCGGCTTCGTTATGGGCATGCAACATATTTAGTTCCCAATTTTCATGCGAGCCATGTAATTTGTGAGGTTTGGAACAAAACTGAAAAGCGTTGGATGTTGGTAGATCCCAATCTTAATATGGTTGATTTTAATCCAGATAAATTTGACCTTGCTAATGAGGCATGGATACAAATGCAAAAAAGCGAAATTGATCCTAACCACTATGGCTTTCCTGGTAAATATTCTGGCAAGGGTTCTATTGCAGGAAAAATTAGTCATGATTTAGCATCACTCCTGGGAACAGAATATCCGCTTACTATGTACCCATCAATTATGGAATATTATTTTAAAGATAAAAAGCAATTACCAATAGAATATATCAAAACTTTAGACAGTATTTGTGAATTAATGACATCACTTAATGCTGACAACCTAACGAAATTGCAAAGAATTTATAACAACTCGCCAAATATACAAGTCACCAAAACAAGGGATTTAAAATATCTTACTTCAGGCGAAACATCCCCAAAAGAAAACTCTGCTAAGGAAAAGCCAGTGATTGAATTTGTAGATATCCCCGGAGGAACTTTTATTATGGGAAGTCCGGTAACTGAAACTGGCAGGAAAGAGGATGAAGTTCAGCATGAGGTAATTTTGAGTTCGTTTAAAATGAGTAAATATTGTATAACCTACGAACAATATGACACTTTTTGCAAAGCCACGGGCAGAAAAAAGCCTTGGGGGTTTAAACGAGGTAAGATGCCTGTATCGCAAGTAAGCTGGTACGATGCTAACGCATTTGCCGAATGGATGGGATGCAGATTACCAACTGAAGCCGAATGGGAATATGCTGCCCGAGCAAAAACAACTACTCCATTTTATACAGGTGACTGCCTCACAACCGAACAAGCCAATTTTAATGGCAAAGAATCTTATGCAAATTGTGAAAAAGGAATAAATAGGAAAAAACCAATAGCTGTAGGTAGTTTCTCACCCAATGAATTTGGGTTATATGATATGCACGGTAATATGCTGGAATGGTGTACTGATTGGTACGGTGAATACAATAATGGTGATACATTGAATCCTAAAGGGCCGGAAACAGGAGAAAAAAAAGTAGCTCGAGGTGGCGGCTGGTTTCAGAACGTTACTGCATGTAGATCAGCCCGCAGGGGAGATGGTATTCCTCCGGGGAACAAGGGGGCTGGAATTAGTTTTAGAATAGTAAAAGTAGAATAGATTCAAAAGAGACTTTTTTATTGTTATTGTAAAGAAGTCTCTTATTTTGTAAACAGTTCTTAATTATAATTATTTTCAAATAATTTTAAACATCATGGAAAAATCCGAACGCAAAAAAAGAAAGTTATACTTGTATTATATAGGATGGAGTTTATTTATACTAACATCTGCTACATTTGTAAGCTACCTCTTCCAAGGCTTACGAATCTTTTCATCATTTTCCTATTATATTAAATATGCATCCTTTGGATGGGCACTTGCGTTTAGTGGCTGGTTAGGCAATGTGGTAATTAGTAAATATGCCGAAAAAAAACTGGATTGGACAAAAAATCCGCAGCAGACAAATGTCATTAGTTTGTCGTTATTTATAATTTATGGAGTTATAATTGGTATTACGATACCTTATGTTTATGACCGTTTTATATGGAAAATGGCTGAAGAAGATATCTTTTGGGATGTGTTTATAAAGGCATTAATGCTGATTTCTCTTGATTCGATTCTTATTTCTATTTATTATTCAAATCAACTTACAAATAATTGGATAAAGTCCGTAGAAAAAAACGAAGAACTAAAAAGGGAAAACCTTTTGGCTAAATACGAAGCATTAAAGAACCAGGTAAATCCTCATTTTCTTTTCAACAGTTTAAATACCTTAAGTGGAGTAGTAGAACAAAAACCTGAACTTAGTACAGCATTTATAAAAAAACTATCTGATATTTACAGATATGTATTAGAGCAAAGCGATCAGGAAATTGTTCCTTTACATGATGAAATGAAATTTGTTGAAGATTATATTTTTCTTTTAAAAATGAGGTTTGGAGATGCTTTGATATTTAACATGAATTTACCAGAAAATACGAACACACATGTTGTTCCCTTAGGAATACAAATGTTGGTTGAAAATGCCATCAAGCACAATATAATATCAGATGAAATGCCATTGAAAATTGAAGTTGGGATAGAGGATGATTTTATAGTATTAAAAAACAATATTCAAATAAAGAGCACAATTGTTTCGGAAAAGAAACCGCAAGGACTTGAGAACTTAAAAAATAGATATGCATACCTATCTCATATACCAATAGAAATAATTAAATCGGGAAGTAATTTTATTGTTAAATTGCCTATAATTGAATCCTAAATAATGAATTGTTTAGTAATTGAAGATGAGAAAGTAGCTGCAGAAAGGTTAACCGAATTGATTAAAGTTTGTGATCCATCCATTAAAATACTTGATATTATCCAGTCGGTTAAAAATGCAGTTAAATGGTTTAATTCTCACAAAGCACCTGATTTAATCTTTATGGATATTCAACTGGCAGATGGTTTGAGCTTTGAAATATTTGAGCAAACTATTGTTAAAACACCGGTTATTTTCACCACTGCCTATAACGAATATGCTCTTAAAGCATTCAAGGTAAATAGTATTGATTATTTACTAAAACCAATTGATCAAGGGGAATTGAATAATGCAATTGATAAATTTAAGGAAAACAACTTGCATAAAGAGATACCAGCGAAGGTGTTTGATAATATATTGCACACGCTTACAAAAAGTTACAAAAATAAGTTTGTAATTAAAGTAGGTGAACATATCAAAGTTTTTACAATTGATGATGTGCAATGCTTTCATAGCATGGAAAAATATACCTTTCTTAAAAATAATTCGGGACGGGATTATGCTATTAATTATTCACTCGATCAATTAGAAGATTTGCTGGAACCTTCAAAGTTTTTCAGAATCAGCCGTAAATATATTGTTTCTTTTTCGGCGATTTCAGATATTATTAGTTATTCAAATAGTCGCTTAAAAGTAAAACTTATTTCAAATCAATCTGACGACCTAATAGTTAGTCGTGAGAAGGTACAAGATTTTAAAAAATGGTTAGAGAGTTGATTAATACAAGTATTATCATGAAATAAGTCCAATTTGTCAATGTAAGGGTTTTAAATATGCAGTATTGATATTAATGTTTGTCTACTATTTGCTGTAATTACAATCGAGTACTGATAAAAAAGACTTCTATGTCTTAAACATTTTTCATATCCCAATGTTAACCTCACAAATAAACTTTAGGGGTGTCTGTTTGGCAGACTGAGATTATACCCTTTAACCTGATCTGGTTGATACCAGCGTAGGGAAAAGTTAATAAGATGCATGATACTTCTCAGTTGGCACTTCTATAGTTTATTGAAACACAAAAACAATCAATAAATTATGGCAATAACCGAGAAAAAGCGTCCTAGTCAGGATGTAATTACCAGAACTCCTTTTCCTGCTTCAAAAAAAATATATGTAAAAGGAAAGCTTCATCCTATTAAGGTTGGAATGCGAAGAATAGAACTCGAAGATACACAACTTCCTAATAGTACAGTAAAAACACCTAATGAGCCTTTAGCTGTTTACGATACAAGTGGACCATATACCGATCTTAAAATGGATATTAATATTCATAATGGTATTGAACGTATTCGCGAAAGTTGGATTGAGGATAGAAGTGATGTTGAGCGTTTACAATCATTTACATCTACTTTTAGTAAAGATAGATTAAGTGATGAAAAAACAAAGGTATTTCGTTTTGAGAACACCAAACTTCCGCTTAAAGCGAAAAAGGGAGAAATTGTTACACAACTTCACTATGCCCGAAAAGGTATGATTACTCCTGAAATGGAATATGTAGCTATTCGAGAGAACCAGAAAATTAGGGATTTAGAGAGTGTTAATCAGTATCCTGGACAAAGTTTTGGAGCCAATACGCCTAAAGGATTGATTACTCCTGAATTTGTGCGAGATGAAATTGCTGCGGGAAGAGCTATTATACCATCAAATATTAACCATCCCGAAGCAGAACCAATGATTATTGGTCGTAATTTTTTAGTAAAGGTGAATGCTAATATTGGTAACTCCGAAGTAACATCAAGTATTGAGCAAGAGGTTGAAAAGGCAGTGTGGGCAACACATTGGGGTGCTGATACCATAATGGATCTTTCAACGGGTTATAATATACATGAAACCAGAGAATGGATTATTCGAAATTCACCAGTTCCTGTGGGAACAGTACCATTGTACCAGGCTTTAGAGAAAGTAAATGGTATTGTTGAAAATCTAACATGGGAAGTGTATAAAGATACTTTGATAGAGCAGGCAGAGCAGGGTGTAGATTATTTTACTATTCATGCAGGAATATTAGCTGAGCATTTACCATTAACAACCAATAGAACTACAGGTATTGTGTCACGAGGTGGTTCTATTATGGCTAAATGGATGATGGAACACAACCAACAAAACTTCTTGTATACTCATTTTGAAGAGATTTGTGATATAATGAAGTCTTACGATGTTTGTTTTTCGTTGGGTGATGCTTTACGTCCGGGAAGTATTGCTGATGCTAACGATGAGGCACAATTTGCCGAGCTGAAAACATTAGGTAAACTAACTAAAATAGCATGGAAGTATGATATTCAGACCATGATTGAAGGTCCGGGACATGTACCAATGCACATGCTTAAAGAGAATATGGACTTGCAATTGACCGAATGCGGAGAAGCTCCATTTTATACATTAGGACCATTGGCAACAGATATTGCTCCTGGATATGATCATTTTACTTCTGGAATAGGTGCTGCTGTTATTGGATGGTATGGAGTAGCACTTCTTTGCTATGTTACTCCTAAAGAGCATTTGGGCTTACCCAATAAGCAAGATGTAAAAGATGGTGTGTTAATGTATAAGATAGCTGCTCATGCGGCCGATTTGGCAAAAGGTCATCCTGGAGCACAGGCGCGAGATAACGCTTTAAGCAAAGCTCGTTTTGAGTTCCGTTGGCACGACCAGTTTAACCTGGCACTTGATCCGCTTACTGCCAAAGCTTATCACGACGAAACAATGCCATCAGATACTCCACGAACAACACATTTTTGTTCTATGTGTGGACCAAAATTCTGTGCTATGAAACTTAGTCACGATCTAAAAAATTATGGAAAAGAGAACTTGGTAATAGATGTAGCTAATTTATCACCAGCATTTGATGCTTCAAAAGCTAAATGTGCATCGAGTTATTGATAAATACAAAGGCACAAGGAATATAAAGTTCTATTGTGCTTTTTTTATTTAGACACGTGATTTACTCTCTGTAATAAGTGCTAGCAAGAAAACTATATAATTTTAAAGTCTTTGATAAGAAGGCTCAAAATACAAGGTTTTTGAAGCAGAAAAAACGGAATTTAACATGTGTAAATGAGTATTTTTATGGCAAGTATAACGCAGTAGTTTGAGTTTTCTTGCAAAGACTAATTAGCAAGTAATAATTACTTTAAATGTCTGATTTTACTAAAATATATAACTCTTTTTCCTGGGAAAAGGTTAGCCAAAGTATCTTATCTAAGACGGCAAAGGATGTGGAAAAAGCTTTGATATCTGATCAACGAACTATTGAAGATTTTAAAGCTTTAATATCTCCTGCTGCAGATTTTTATCTCGAACCAATGGCTCAGCAAAGTCATTATTTAACACAAAAACGTTTTGGAAAAAACATTCAACTTTTTATTCCCCTATATTTATCCAACGAGTGTAAAAATATATGTACCTACTGTGGATTAAGCATTACCAACCGCATTCCGCGTCATACCTTAAATAAATCTAAAATACTACAGGAAGCAAAAGCATTGAAAAAAGAAGGTTTTGATAGTATTTTGTTGGTAACAGGTGAAGCTTCTACAGCAGTTGACGTGAATTATCTTGAACGAGCAATACATTTGCTTAAACCATATTTTTCAAAAATTGCTATTGAAGTTCAGCCATTATTGCAGTGCGAATATGAGCAACTTATAAAAGCAGGATTACATGCTGTTTACGTTTATCAAGAAACATATCACAAAACCAACTATAGAAAATACCATTTGGCTGGACAGAAATCAGATTTCAGTAACCGGTTGTTAACACCTGACAGACTTGGGAATGCTCAAATACATACTATTGGTATTGGTGCTTTATATGGTTTAGAAGATTGGCGAACTGAAAGTTTTTTTGTGGCTCTTCACCTTCAATATTTACGTAAGAAGTATTGGAAAACGAAATACTCTATCTCATTTCCTCGAATTCGCCCACATGCTGGACAATTTAAGCCTAATGTTGTTATGAGCGATAGAGAATTAGCACAGGTTATTTGCGCTTACAGGTTATTTGATAATGATGTTGAACTTTCTCTTTCAACAAGAGAATCAGAGAAGTTTCGTAATCATGTTATTAAAATGGGGATTACTACAATGAGTGCTGGTTCAAAAACCAATCCAGGTGGTTATGTTAGTGAGAAAGATTCACTAGAGCAATTTGAAATTTCCGACGAGCGTTCTCCAGTTCAGATTGCTCAAATGATTAAAAAAAGTGGTTACGAACCTGTATGGAAAGATTGGGATAGTTCTTTAATGATTTAAGGGAAAAAGATATGGGCTGCAAATTAAAAGTTAATCGTTATGCCAACTTGATATAGGTTATTAGTCTTTTCATAAGGGTAATTTATTGATCCTAATTTAACATCTACTGTATTAAGAGCTTTTTTTATCTGATGGTGTCTGTGCCCATTAGTTATCCAAGTTGTTACTCCAGCAATAAATACACTTAATCCAATAAAGCAAATTATGTCTGCGGCCTCAATTCGTTTTTCTTCTTCTTTGAATGGATTTACATCTGAAGCAATATTTGCTGCTACAAAGGCGGAGCCATAACCGCCTGCAGTTAAGAAAATACCGGTATTTCGTTTTCTTCGGAATATACGTTTTTCAGCTTGGAGTTTTTCTATACCTAATTCTTCTAAAGAAATGATATTATATCTTGATTCATACCAAGTATTATTCCGCTTCTGATTTTGCTGTGCATTAACGGAAATTGCTAATATAAAAGCTATTATCAATGCTAGCCACTTCATAATAACTTCATAAAAATCCTACTTAAAAGTTACTCAAGAATGAATGTAAATGCAATACTAAAACATGATTATCCTCTTTAATCTTTAAGAATTAATTTTACTGGAGATATTTTATTTGCATTAAGATTTTTTTTGGTTTAAAGCATAGTAGTATTGTTGGTTGCTATTTCTCAATAGGTTTATCTACAATAAATTCTTTTTTCCATTCTGCGATATCTTTACTAATGTCAAAATATTCATCAAAATTGTCAGAAGGTGTATTATCATAATATTGATTCAATTTTTTTATATAATCTGTTAGACTTGGGGCAATTACAGATCTATCATTATCATCTTTCCAATATTCAATTAGCTGTCCTTTTTTTTCAGTAAAAATCCCTTTTAGGTCATAGCAGATGTAACTTCCACCACCGTTAGAAAAAATAGGTAGCCAATTTTCATTCCACCAATTTTCAATTTCAAAATCATACCCTATCATTTCTGTAAATTCTTTATTTCCTGATAGAACAATTTCTAACGGTTCAAACATACAATTGTTTACAAATGCGTCATAGGAATCTTGACGTTGTCCGTTTTTCCATTTGTAGAGTTCTTTCAAATCTAAAGGCAAGATTACGTTATATTTATTCTCTAATTCAGAGATCTCTTTTTCGGATAATGGATATTGAAGTTTGTTATAATATTCAGGTCTATTTTTTTTTAAGTGAATATTTAATTTGCTAAGCTGTGTTTTCATATTCTTTAGATTATCAATTTGATATGCGATATAAAATTAAAATAGAATTAATTACTTTATTTTTATATTACCAACTGTTAAGCTTTTAACTTTTTTATTCAAACCTTATTGATGATAAAAATAGATCATATTGATTTTGAGTTGAGAATAATATAAAAAATAGGATTACTTAACAATAGGTTTTTGGATTTGCAATTTTATTTCTGTTGAAAATTTTTTCCATTCCAAAATCATTTCTTCGTATTTATCAGGGTATTGATTTTTAAGGTTGTTTTGTTCTCCAATATCATTCTTGATGTTGTAAAGAGCAAAGTTTTCTTCTTTAAAAGGCCTTATAAAATTGGTGATTTTCCAATCTCCTTTTCTTACCATTGCATGTCCATTATGCTCAATGGCAAAAACATAGTTTTCATCGTGAATTTTATTGGTTTTGCCCGATATGAATGGGACAAGTGAGTTTCCTTTTAATGGGTATGCTTCTTTTCCATTATAAGTTTCAGGATATGTTATACCAGCCATTTCGTAAAAAGTTGGCGCAATGTCCAATAAACTTGTAAAGCCATGGTGAATTTCATTTTTTCTCTCTACACAAGCACCACTTAAAATCATTGTTGTATTAGTTCCGCCTTGTGTAGCATAATCTTTAAAATATCTGAATGGAGCAGAACCTGCTTCAGCCCATTGAGGTCCGTAGGAGATGTAAGAATTCTCATTCCCCATATTATCATAATCATCATTGTAGTATTTCCCTAGAACCTTATATCTGTTAGATTTTATAAAATCCCTATACGCTGCTCCGTTATCCGACATAAAAACAAATAATGTATTGTCGTACATATTGGCATCCTTTAAGTATTTAATAAGTCTGCCAATATTGTAATCCATATTATCCACCATTCCTGCGTAAAGTTCCATTTTCCTTGCTTCCTCCATTTTCTCGTTGTTAGTAAGCGAATCCCACGAAACAACTGATTTATGAATAGGAGGAAGGGTTGTATTTTGCGGAATTATTCCAGTTTTCTTTAAGCTCTTTAATCTTCTTTCCCTTAACTTTTCATATCCATCATTGTACTTACCTTTATATTTTTCCCAGTATTTCTTGTCAACCTGTAAAGGCCAATGAGGAGAGGTATAAGCAGCATAGGCAAAAAATGCTTGACCATCTTCTTTGTTTTCATCAATATATTCGATGAGTTTATCTGTGTAAAAATCAGTTGAGTATTTTCCATCTTCCCAAGAAGTAGAATCTCCATTTTCGGTATAATTAGAATAACCTCCGTTTAGAACACTTTTATTACTATAGTGATTACCTGCACCATTTAGAAGTGCAAAAGAACGTTCAAATCCTTTTCGGTAAGGATCGGATTCAGGCTTCTTACCTAAATGCCACTTTCCAGCCATATAGGTATGATATCCTTTATCTCTTAATAAAGCAGGGATTGTTACTATCCTTTCAGTTAGGCATCCCTCATATCCGAATATATCTTTTACAGTACTTTGCCTTCCCATTCCTGCAATGTGGTTATCATTTCCTGAAAGCAACATTGCCCTGGTTGGTGCACACATGGGAGCTGTATGAAAACTGCTGAATCGGATACCACTATTTGCTAACGCGTCGATATTAGGAGTTTTAATATCACCACCATAACAGCCAATATCTCCAAAACCCAAGTCATCGGCTAAAATTAATACAATATTTGGTTTTGAGTCTTTTTGTGTTGTTGGAGTACAGGATGATAAGATAACACCAATGCTTATAATTAGAAAAGGTAATACTTTTGTTCTACTTTTTACCATAAGATGTTTCAGGACTTAATATTTTGTGTAAAATGTAAAAAAACAAATTAATTATGAGAATAATATCTCCATGGCTCATTTAGTTGTTAACTGGCTGTTATTTTGTCTAATTCAGAGGTAAAATAATATGTAACCAAATGAAAATACTTAGATAATTTTTTAATTAACAACTAATAACCAATTATCACAGAACTTTCCAGATCTTACATATTATAAATCAAATCCTTTAATAATACCGGTTTGAATACCAAAACGAATCATACCTACAGAGTTTTTCACGTTCAGTTTGCTTAATATATTTTTACGATGGGTATTTACGGTATGTGCGCTTAAAAATAATCTTTCACCAATTTCATTTGTATTTAAGCCTTCTCCAATCAATTGAATGATTTCCTTTTCTCTACTTGTTAGTTCAATTTCCATAGGGCTGTCAAAAATCCTATTTTTCTGATAACTCTTCATAATGGTTCGTGTAATCTCTTTACCAAAGTAAGGTTCTCCCTGAGATAGGGCATTTATAGCATTTACAAGCTCCTTTTTACCAGAGTTTTTGAGGATATACCCGTCAACTCCTACCTCCATAAGATTACGAATAAATTCTTTGCGGTTATACATGGTTACAATTAAAATGCTTACCTCTGGAAATTCTGTCTTAAGTATTTTGGTGACTTCTATGCCATCTTTTTTTGGCATATTTATATCCAGGATAATTACATCTAATTCTTGTGCTTTTCGCGCTTCTTCAATGACTTGCTCTCCATCCATTGCTTCTGCAATTACTTCTAATCCTTCTTCTTGATCCAATAACATTCGAAAACCATCCAGGATCATTTGATGATCGTCTGCAATGAGTATTTTTATATTATCCATGATTTTTATTAATTCAAAATGTTTTAAACGGGTACGATAATTTCAGTATTTGTACCTACACCAACTGAGGTATTTATTTTCAGAGAACCTCCTATTTTAGTTACTCTGGAGTTAATGTTTTTCAGCCCAATCCCCTTTTGTTCATTTACATGTTTATATCCAACTCCATTATCTGAAACAGAAAGAATAAGTGATGAATTCTTTTTTTGCAATAGAATATTTAAGGTTGTAGCCTGTGCATGCCTTAAAGTATTGCTCACCAACTCTTGTGTAATACGATACAGGTTAAGTTCCATATCAGTTTCCAGTCGTTCATCAAACTGTATGGTCTTTAAAGTAACAGTAAGCTGGTCTGTAGCTTCAAGTGTTTCCTTAAGGTCGCTAAGTGCAGCTACCAGACCAAATTTAGTTAGCACTCCGGAAAGCATATTATGAGATATTTGCCTGGTATCGTCAATTGCAGTATTTAGGAGCTTGTCAATATATTGGTACTGTTTAGGTTTTAAACTATCTTCTGCTGATTCCAGATGCATTTTTGCTGCAGATAGGGTTGTTCCCAGTCGGTCGTGTAGGTCTTCGGCAATACGTTTACGTTCAGTATCTTGTCCTTCAATCATTGCATCTAGTGATTTTAGCTCTTGATCTTTTAAAATATGGGTGATCTCCTTATGGTGTTTTTCAATATTTCGTTCATTGGTTAACTTAAGTGTACGGCTTCTGTGTATATAAATCAAAACAACTACTCCTGCTAATAATATCACTACTATAAGCAAAAACAGGAGATTATTTCGTTCAATAATAGTTTCTTGAATGCGTGCTTGTTGATAAATAATTTCCTTTTCTTTTTTCTCAGTTTCATAAAGGGTTTGTAGTTCTGCTATCTTATTAGCTGTTTCTTCTTTGTAAAGTTCCTGGGAAATCTCCACTCTTTCTTTTAAACAAGACATTGCCATATCTAAATTTCCCTTTTTTTGATATACGGATGATAAGTTATCCAAAACTGGACCTAACTGTTTCATGATCTTTTGTTCTCTGGCAATTTGTTCAGCTCTAAGGTAATACACATAAGCACTGTCCAATTGTTCCATTTTATTCCACACATTTCCAATGTTGTTCATAACGCGGATCACTTCTTCGTTTTTACCATTGTTCTGAATAATCTTTAGACAGGCTTTGTAACAGGTTAAAGAATTTTGGTAATCACCTCTTTCAAGCGCAATATTACCAAGATTTAATTGGTTGGTAGATATTTTATCCAAGTGACCTATCTCTTCTGAAATTTTTAGGCTCCGAACATAATAGAAATGTGCGCTGTCTATATTAGCCATTTCAAAATGCACATTACCTAATTGGATAAAGGTAGAAGCAATGTTCGATTGTGAAATGCTCTTTTGTGTATGAATAATATTCAAAGATTTTTGAGCATGAACCAGGGCATCATCAAGCTGATGATTATAGCGAAATGCATTAGAAATATTATTATAAGTTTTTAAAATACTTGAAGGAGAAGCATGCTTCTCCTTGTATTCTAGGCTTCTGAAGAAATAAATTAATGCCGAGTCAATCTGATTAAGATCCATATATAGATTACCCAAGTTGTTTTCGATAATGGATAAATATCTAAAATTACCTTCTTTATTTGAGATTTTATAAGCTCTCAAATAATCAGATTTAGAATTTATAAATTCGCTGTTTCTTCTATTAATGATTGCCCTGTTGATCAAAACTTTTGCAATTAGAATTGGTTTTTCAGATTGTTCAGCTATAACCAATGCATCTTTTGAATAAACCATTGCACTGTCCAACTTACCTAAATTTAGCAACTTGTAAGAATAGTTTACAAGTGAGTCGACTTTAGTTTTCGATCTAGCATATATTTCCGTACATGTAAAAGAAAATGTTAGCACGGCAAACAGAAACACAACCTTTTTATTCACTTTTTTAGTACTTTGAGTAAGCACTAAAGTTAATGAATTTATGGATGTTCATCGGCATCGTGTTCCCCTACCATTGTTGCACCTTCTTCTGGAGTTCCGGGGCCATGGACTTCTACACCTATGACAGGATCATTTGCTTCAAAGGGAGCATCGAAGGTATAAATTATTGAAATAAGATATGACTTAAGTACAGTAGGTTCATCATCGATATTTATTTTAATATATCTCTTATTAGTACCACGATGAACAATACATGTGGAAGTATGACTTTTTGCTTCAGGGATTTTAATTAAGGCTCTAAGAGTAAGGGTGTTGTTTGTTCTGTGTAGATGCATAAAAGGTTTGTAATCTCCCATGAGTCCTAATCTATCTATTTCATCAAAATTACGAATTTCTGATGTATTTATTTTATTCGCTTCTTTAGTGTTTTCAGTATTTTGCTTATTATACATAACTTCTAAATTAATAGTTCATATAGTTTATTTCATATAATTCAGTCTTGACAATCAATTTTAAAAGTACATTTCTCATTCCTACACAGAAGATTAATGATTTTAATAATAATTTGTAAGACTTGATTAATAGCTACATTGCATAGAATTCCCTAGGCCAAGTATGACCCAAAATATTTTCTTCACTATCATTATTTCCTTTAATGGTTCTTACACCAACTGCTGGAATAATATTTGCCTGTCGTGTTATTTCAGTAAAGCTAAATGACAAAGAGATTAGGTAAGGGGAGCGGTTGTCAGGAGCATCATGAATATTAACATCTATAAATCTTATTCTACTATCTTTATACTTTACATTAGGCGTTAATGAATGTTCCATTCCCTGAGGAATTTTAATCAATGCTTTAACTTCATAAGTATTTTCCTTTTTCTTGAGGCAATGCACTAGAGGTTTGTAATCCTTTAGTGTTTCAATTATTCCCGAAATATCTGAGATGATATTGATAAAATTACTCGAGTTTCCTTCGAGACTAGAAATTTTTGATTCAAGTGTCATGATTTAAATGTTTTTATTAATACAATTCTTTATTTCATCATTAATTAATTGACAGCTCATGTAAAAATCATTTTCATCTTTTTTACTATATAATTGATATGGCTTATAAGCTCCACATTTTTTAGGTTCAGGTGCAAAATCTTTAGAGGTGGAGGAAGCGATACCCACAATGCCAAACTTTCCATTCTTTTGAGCTAAAATTGGGGAACCTGAATTTCCCCAGAATGTATCTAAAGATGCTTTGATAAAAGGTGAACATATTTTTTTAATTTGTGCATTACCAGTATACTTCATTGGAAGTCCCAAGGGGTGACCTATACTGCAAATTCTTAAATTTGCAGTATAGTCAAAATCAAAATGAATTGGAACTATCTTTTGATAATTGGAGACCTCTTTTTTTAATTTTAAAAGCGCCCAGTCTCCTAAAAACGGATCATAATGTTTTTCAACTACATGATCTCCTTTGTATACATTGAATTTTAAAAAGGCATGAGAATCAATATTGTGGTTCTTATCATATTTATGACCAAATACGAAAGATAGATGTTCAATTGGATCTCCTTTCTCTATTTCTAGATTATTTAATATATGACCTGCTGTTAGTAATAAATCTTTGCCAACTAAAAAAGCTGTCCCTTTAAAAAGTGAAGGTTGCAGTACAAAAGGAGTTTGGTCAACCAATGTTATTTCTCTCATCTTTAACCGTTTTTTTAAAGTAAGTACTTCATCCTTTACGATGTATCGATTTGGACCTGATTCAAAGTAAAGTCTATCAGTACGAATTATACCTGCAACGCCATCTGAAATTCTTTGTATCTGTTCATATTCGTCTTTTCGTTTTTTAATTTCAATTGAAGCAGGGCAAAAGTTGACAACTTCATCCCGGTCGTCTTCGTCAAATAATACTCCTTGAAAAAAACTCTTATTATAAAGTAATTCTACAATTTGATTTTTAAATCCAGAGTTAAGTAATTTTTCAATGTCTTCTTTACTGAACCAATGTAAATTTTTGTTACTTGGATCCCTAAGTTTTTCATAAAGCTCTCTTAAGAAATCTTTTAAGTTATCAGGATTTCGTTCCTGAGAATCATTAGGTACCTGAGAATCTGGCATAGTTGAATTTAATTTAATAGTTCATTCAATTTATCAATAATGTATTTCCCCTCTACGGCATAATTGGCTTGGCGGTAACGACCTGCAAAATGTAATCCTACTGCTTTGCCAGTAAGCACATCAATTACAGGACTTCCTGAATTTCCACCTAAGGTTGAACAGTCATGTGTAAAAGTTTGTTGAGTATCAGGATACATTCTAAATCCGGGTTGTAAACGTTTTACGTTATAAATGTTTCTAAATATACGGTTCATTGCATTAATGTCATTACGTCTACCATCAAAAGCAGGATAGCCAATTACGGTTAAAAGAGCTCCATCGTCCACATGTTCTTGCAATTCTATAAATTCATGTTGTCCTTCAATTTTTAGAACAGCCATATCTGGTTCACCATCATCTGAAATCCATAGAATATCCTGTATTTTTATTTCTTTTTCTTCGTTGTTTTGATATTCTTCTTTGAAATCAAGATAAGCTCTCATTTTTGTTTCAGAATGATTGCTTTTAAAAGTAAATGAGTTACCCTCTCGTTTAGTAAATTCTGCTGCAACATGTCTGTTGGTTATCATTATATTGGGCTTTACCATCCATCCAGTTCCAAGCCAGTCTGTATGTGGATGCCCTTCCACTTCAACCCTACCGGTTGCTAAAATTGCTGTTTGAAGCTTTTGCCGATGAGGATTCAATCGTTGTTTCCATTTATCTGAAACAGGTTCTTCAAAAGTATCATCCTGAATCAGCAAAGCTGGCCTTCCCCATAAAACAACAATAGCCTCGAGCGTTTCTTCTTCGCTTGGTAAAGAAGCAATTCGCTCCCTAAGCGGAATAGAAGAAGCTCCCTCAATTATACCAGGTGAAGCAGAAAAATTAGTAAGAGATTTTTCATGATATGGACGAAAGGTGTCATTGATTTCTTCTAGGATCTCTTCGTCAGAGATGATCTTTTTAAGGTTGTTAAATACTTTATTGTTGTACATGATATTAAAAGTTTATTTGATTCTTTATTTCTAATTGAAGAATGTCTTTGCAATAAATGACTAATTGAAGTTAGTTGGGTTATTATGTATTAAATCAATTATTGGTAATATTAATGCCAAGACTTGTTACAAGGAAAAAACGACTTCTGTCTTCTACCGTTCCAAAATCATATCCTACGCCTACTTGTAAAAGGTTATTAAAGAAGCCAACTGTTGTACAATACGATAAATCTAAAGGTTCATCTTTTGTTCTATCACCAGTTATTAAAAGCATAATTGGTGTCCAACTAAATGTTGCATAATTTCTTTCATTTTTTATTATGCTTCTCTGAAGTGTTATTCCCCCTCCAATTGAACCTATTAGTGATGCATCTAATAGAATATTTTCTCTTGTGGATTCGGTAATTTTTAAATTAGGTACTTGAACTGTTGGTTTAAATTCCCATATAGGATCTAAATTAGCAAGTTTTATAATACCCTCTGATGTTTTAATTGAATCTATAAATATTGGTCTAGATTTAAAAAAGTATTTAAACTTACCTTTTCTTTCTTGTGCGTTAATGTTAATTAACGCCAATGCAATTAATGTTAAAATTAGAAATAGCTTTTTCATGTTACATAAAGATTAAAAATATTAGTAAAGAAATTAGATTAGTCTGTTTTAGTAGAGTCATATTGAGCTGTTTGTGATGTACTAAACTTACCTCTTCTTTCTATTGCTCCAGCCATTTTATTTATAGAGTAGGGTATAACACCAATACCTAATGCTATCAGGGAGTTTGTTAAGTTCTCAATTTCAGGATAACAGCCTGTACGGATGTATACAGTTGTATAAAAAACAAAGAGGCAAAAGGAGAAGAGTATCGCCGAAATTCCAGAGATAAATGCTACCAGTCTGCTGGCACTGGGAATTTTATTGGCAGGATCGTGATCTGTAGACAATGCATCTTTAAGACTAAAGTTGGAAAACTTTCTAAATAGTAAAGTAAAAACTACCACTCCAATAATAAATGGTAAGTATGATATCCACCCAATCCCATCCAACTGTGGATTATAAGTTATAGGAAGAGGTTGGCAAGCATCCTTTCCTTCCTGAGCTATTACTGTAAGAGGAATGAGATAAATTAATAATGAAATAATTAACTTTTTCATGAGCTTTAATTTTTTATTCAAAGTTCGCTCATGAAGCTTTTTAGCGCATCGCTATAAATGACTGAACTATATACCTAATTTTAGGTATTTAGTCTTTACAAGAAAATGCCAAATACTGCGCTATGCTTACCGGAAAATACACATTTGCAAAAGTTTAACTCTTTTTTTGGGCTTCGCAAGCCTTGTCTTTGTCACTTTCTTATTAAAGATATTAAATTATTGGAGTTTGCTTGCGAACTCTATTTAATAGTAAAAGGGGAAGTAACATGATGTTACGTTATCATGTTAAATTTATGTTTTTAATGATATTTGTTTTATAACAGTGATGTAAGGTTAAAGGAAATAATGCTATTTTCTCATAATCAACAATGACAATTAACCGATATCTAATTTACGAATAACTACTTACCTTCCTCAAGAATAGTAATTGGAGTTCCTTCAATACCTGCGTAAAAAACAATTATTTCGGCAGGTATGTTACCATCATTTTTTCCATAATGAAAGGTATTGACTAATTCTACTATTGCAGAACCTTCTTTAAGGTGCAGGGTATCTTGGTTTTCACTAATTACAGTTAGCTCACCTTTTAACAGAACACCTGCATTGATCTCGGGGTGTTTATGCATTTTAAGTTTTGTCTTTGGAGGGATAGTTATTCTAAGAATAGTCACTTTAGGTTTACCGTCTGGGTAATCAGGGAGTTGTGCTCCATTCCAACTTTCAGATGTTTCAATTAATTTAATAACCTCTTTTTCAGTAGGCTTGTTGCTGTTGCAAGATGCCATTAAGAATGAGGTTAAACAAAAGAGGATCAATAATTTTCTCATAGTATAATAAGATTTACAAACACCTAGACAATGTGTTTTATTGTTTAAAATTATAGATTTTAAGTTATCTTTCAACGTATTAAAGTTCTAATTAATTTATTTACTTCTTCATAGTCATCTTCTTACTTTTTAAATTTTTAGGCTCAGTTAAAAATAATCCTTTCCTTTGCAAAATGTTTGAATCTATATTAAATCCATTACATACCGATTGGGAAACATGGTTGATAACGGCTTTATGTGCTTTGGTTTCGGGTATGAGTAAAAGTGGATTAAAAGGATTTGCCATGATTAACATTCCAATACTTGCCAAGCTTTATGGAGGAATGGCTTCAGTAGGAATTTTGCTTCCATTTTTAATCTTTGGTGATATATTCGCTATTATTTACTACAAAAGAAATGTTCAGTGGAAATATATTGTGCGACTATTCCCTTGGGCAATAATAGGTATAGTATTCGCAACATTTTTTGGTAAATATGTTAACGATGTACAGTTTAGGAATACCATTGGGATAGCTATTTTGGTTTGTTTAGCAATTATATTGTACAGAGATTTATCAGGAAAGAAATTTGAATTTACCGATCAAAAATGGTTTTCTACTTCGTTGGGTTTAACTGGTGGGTTTGCAACAATGATTGGAAATGCTGCGGGGCCTATATTCAATTTATATCTGATGAGTATGCGTTTACCCAAAAACGCTTTTATTGCCACTGGAGCATATTTTTACTTGATTCTCAATTTCCTTAAAATGCCTATTCATATATTTTACTGGAAATCGGTAACAATTGAAAGCCTTCAATTAAACTTTGTTTTATTACCCATTTTATTGATAGGTGCATTTACAGGAAAATATATTGTAAAGTTTATTCCCGAAAAAGCTTACCGACTTTTTGTACTCACAGTAATTTCTTTATCAGCCATATTATTGTTCTTTAAATAGTACTGATATTAAACTATTACAAACCATTTCTTTTTTTAGCTTTGTGCAAGTTGATAACCTAAAAATAATAAAGACCAATGTATAAAAGAGTATTGCTAAAACTAAGTGGCGAATCGCTAATGGGCGAACAAAATTATGGTATTGACAATAAGAGGTTAGAAGAATATGCTCATCAAATACAAGAAATTAGTAAGCTTGGAGTTCAGGTAGCCATTGTAATTGGTGGAGGAAATATTTTTAGAGGACTTAGTGGAGCAGCTAAAGGTTTTGATCGTTACCAAGGTGATCAAATGGGTATGTTGGCAACTGTTATTAATAGTCTTGCTTTAAAATCGTCGTTGAACAATGCTGGAGTAAAAGCGAGGGTTTTAACTGCTATAAGAATGGAGCCAGTAGGGGAGTTTTATTCTCAACCAAAGGCAATTGAAGCGTTAGAAAACGGAGAAGTAGTGATATTATCAGCAGGTACCGGAAATCCATATTTTACAACAGATACAGGTTCTTCATTAAGAGGTATTGAAATTAAAGCAGATGTAATGTTAAAAGGAACCAGGGTAGATGGTGTTTATACAGCTGATCCGGAAAAAGATCCAACTGCTACAAAATTTGATGAAATTACTTTTGACGAAATTTATAATAGAGGCCTTAAAGTGATGGACTTAACTGCAACAACAATGTGTAAAGAAAATAATCTTCCAATTGTTGTTTTTGATATGGATACACCAGGAAACTTAGTTAAAGTCATTAAAGGTGAGAATATTGGTACTTTAGTAAAAAATTAAGGTCATTCTCAATCATTTAAGCATCTTTTAGTTAGCTATATTGTTTAGGAAAGAGACGCTAGATAACACTTAGCCATCAATGTAAAGTTTATGCAAGCAACACTTTATTGAGGGCTAAGTGTTATATGCTGTTATTCTCCATTTACAAATGAATTCCTTTCTAGAAATCTCCAATTCTTTCCAAAATACATTGGAAGAGGATATAAGTATTCTGTTGAGTCACCGTCATCTATATTTGTTTGTTGTAGAGCGAAAGCATGGATATGCAAATGGGGTAAATTACTCTGACCTGAATGACCAATCAAAGCAATTGGTTGGCCAGTCTTAATGGAGTCACCTGCCTTAACCATTATTGAGTTTTTTTGGAGGTGTGCACTAACAATAAACACTTTTTTATTCCTTATTACTATATAATTTCCTTGTCCACGACTGTTTAATGGTGGATTTTCAACCTCATAATCATTTTCGTCATCTTTCACTTCTTCGACAATTCCATTAGCTGGACTATATAATGTGTCTGAGTATATTGCATGTTTTTTAACCTCATGTTCAATAGAAGAGTTTATATTATTTCCGAATTTAGATAGTTTAACAAAGTCTACAGCATATTTTATTTCTACATTTGACCTTTCTTTCATCACATCATGGTGTGAATTCATAGAACTTAAAAATCCCCCTTGGATTACATAATAAACACCGTTCTTTAGAGGGTATTCTAAAAGTACTCCTTGTGGATATTCAATTAAACCATGTTTAATTATGGGCCTAATCGTTAATATTAATAAGAATAACTTTAATAGAATAGTCCAATTGATACGCCATCTCTTCTTAATTTTTATTAGTCTAACAATTAGTAGAACAATTAAAATAAAATTGAATAAAACGGATGGTACAATAGAAAGATATACAGAAATAAGCATTATCCAATTCCCAGTGAAGGAAAGGTATATATTTAATCCAATTAGGGCAAATGTACCAATTATTGTATCTAATCTAGATTTAGGTTTAAAGATGAAATTTAGAATTAATCCAATTGTTGGTAATCCTAATAAATAAAAATATTGCATTTAAAATTCGTTCTAAATTATGCTCTTATAGAATTTTAAGTTCTATTTTAGCTTTGCAAAGTTAATATACCTCATGGTCATAATGACCTATAACAGCCTGAATATGCAGAGTGAGGGATTTTAAATCTCCAAACAATTTAACCGTGTTACCGATTAATAAAAGTTTTGATGTTCAAAATTAGTGTATCAGCCCACATTACATATATTTTTTGTGTATGACGTTTATTCAGCTCTTATCAAATATGGTTGTTTATTTAATTGTTTCTCATAATCCTTTTTTGTTTTAAAAGGCCAATATTCAAAATCACCTTCACTTTTCATAAGTTCAAGTTCCTTGTTTCTTTGAGCAATAATCTCATTTTTGAACTTACCTAACGAAAATAGGTTTTTAAGTGAATCCTTGATAGAAAACCGAATTGTTGGATTGATAACATCAAAATATTTCCAATTATATTCTAATTCCGAGTGAAGAAACAATATATATCTTGCAATCTCTTTTATCGTTTCATCCGTCAGGCTATACTTTCCTTTTAATTTGTGATTCATTGTGTCATTATATAAACACCACGAATATTCAAGGATTAATTGAATAATTCCATCATCATTTGTGCAATCCTCCGAACGATAATACTGTTCTGGCAGCCAACCATTAGTAATATCATTCATAATCCTTTCTTCAAAATCGTCATTACTTATCTGTCCTGTAGTAAGCTGCCTAAGATGTAATGCTAATTTCTTTCTTCTATCTTTATCAATCATTTTATTTTCTTGAATCAGGTTCTTTTGACAATATATAAAAAATCAATCCGATTAATGGAATACCAACCAAATTTATAACATAGCCAAAAAACAAGAAAGTAGCAGCACCAGTTACACATTTGGAAGTATCATTGGGTATTCCAGCTGCCAATCCATGTGCAGAAACAAATGTAGCAATCCATGGTAATATCAATCCAAGTACAATTGCAATTAAACCTGAAATAATAATCTTTGGACGAATTCTCTTCTTAATTCTAAACCTGTAGATTATAAATCCTAGAATTGGTGATAATATTAATATGGTCGGTATAATAATAGATAATATCATAGTCTCACTTAATTGCACTACGTTTCTACAAATGCCATACTTATCAACTCCTTACTAAAAATAAATACCCTTTACCTCTTAGGGTTTGAATTTCTATATTAGGATCTTCGCTAAAATAATTACGTAATTTTTTGATATAAACATCCAAGTTGCGAGAGTTAAAAAAGGAATCATCTCCCCAAATCTTCATTAGTATTTCCTTTCGTTCAATTATTTGGCTTCCTTTTCCTGCCATCATTTGTAATAACTCACCTTCTCTGTTCGATAGTTTTATCACTCCCGATGGAGCAACAAGCTCATATCTTTCAGGTTGATATTTGTATAAGCCAATAGTAATCTCTTCGAACTTACTATTACTAGTACTTTCATTTTTACTATTATTATGAATATTGATTTGATTATTAATTCGGGCAATTAATTCTTCAATGCTAAAAGGTTTTCTAATATAATCGGTACCACCAGCTTCAAATCCTTTTATTAAGTCTTCTGTACTTACTTTTGCTGTTAAAAATATAATAGGTATAGCAGGATATTTCTCTCTGATTTTTTGGCATAATTCGTAACCATCAACATTAGGAAGCATTATGTCCAATACACACAATTCAGGAGTAAATGATAAAAAATGAGACATTACATTACCTCCGTCGGTTTCCCATACAACGTCGAAACCCTGCAAACGAAGCGTATCATTAACTATTTTACCCAGATTGGGCTCATCTTCAACGTACAGAATTTTTGTTTTCATTATTTTCAAGTATCTATATATAAGACAAAAGTATAAATACTTATGGTATAAACACCAAATAACTTACGCATTGTTGAAAATGTGCGATAGAGAAATGAACTGATTTTTACATAGAATCACTAAAGAAAAATTTTTGATTCTTGACCTAAAATGTAATACAGATAAGATTATATATTATTTTGATCTAAAGGAAATCGGAGAGTAAATCTACAACCTCCCTCTTTTAAATTCTCACCTTTGATGCTTCCTTTATGGTACTTCATCACCAAATCGACAAAACTTAATCCTAAACCATAACCTTTTACATTGTGCTTATCTCCTTTAGGAACACGGAAAAACTTATCAAATACTTTGTTTACATATTCTTTTGGGATTCCAGGTCCATTATCACTTACTGAGACGTAAGCATACCGCTCATCTTGCCATAAAACTATCTGAATAGCTACATTACTTCCACCGTACTTAACGCTATTATCAATTAAATTTTTAATTACCCCTTCAACATATACATTATCTATACTAACCTTTATTGGGATATCAGGAGATGCAAAATTTATATTTACACCCTGGGATTTAAGTAGAACTTTCATCGATTTAACAATATGTTCCGAAAAAGCTGTTAAATCTGTTTCTTCAAGATTCATGCTATGCTTTTGACCTTCCATTTTTGCATGTTCAAGTACTCTGGAGGTAAGGCTATCTAAACGATTCATCTCTTTTGAAACCATTTCAAGGTATTCTTCAGTAATATTTTCATCTGCCTTTAAGCCAAAGCTGCGTAATGCTTCTAACGCTGCTTTTGCAGTAGCAACGGGTATTTTAAGTTCGTGAGTAATGTTATTAATAAAGTCGGATCGTAACATGTTTAGCCTTACTTGTTTAACGAAGCCTCGGTAAGTAAAAATTAAGGAAAATGCAGTAATACTAACCAATATAAAAGCAAATATTATTTGTGGAAGAATTTTAGACAAAAGGTAGGATTCATATTGGCTAAAAATAATAGCCATTTCATGCTTATTTTTATCATAATTATACCGGTCCATAAAAACCATGTTTTCGTCAATAGGTATATGTTCGTCAATCCCAACCCATGTTAGTTCAATATTTATTCCCTCGTATTTAAGTCGAGACTTAAGTAAATCACCAAAGTAAATTTTGTCAAAAGGGATTGAGTTTGAGCTACGGGAATTCTGGTGCTCTGAATGATTAACTCTTATACCATATCTGTGACAAATATTCATTAATTCAGAAAATAAGTTTGAAGTGTTTTCGTCTATTTTTTCTGATGGTGGGTATTCACTATGCAAAAATTTATCTATTATCGGTATAATGTCTATATTATTAGCAAAAAAAGTTATTGTCTCCTCAATAAAACTATTTTTAATTTCTGGACGAAGTTCTATATGTTTAAACTTAATACTATCTATACATGCTGAATCCATATTTTGTATTATTGGATATAATACGCAATCATATACTTGTCGATTCACCATTTCTCTTGCTAATTCATAGTTCATTCGATAAAGCTTCTCTTGAAGATCTTTTTTCTCACTTTCGTATTGTGTAATTAACCAATACCCCACAAATAAGGTTAGTAATAACTGGCTAAATACCATTAAAAAAACATTACGAACCTTTTTATTCAACATCGTTCCAATAGACATAATAATCTTTGCATTAAAGGTTTACTTTACAAGACAAAACAAATGTAGTTTGTTTTATTTACACAAAATCAAATCGTTAACCTTAATTAACCTTGATTAGCTTTAGGTTAACCTTTTATTCTTTATTCGTTTCGTTATTTCGCAATGTGAAATGATTTACTTTAATAGATGAGGAAAATAATTGTTACATGTATATTGGTATTATTAGTAATTAGTGCTTCTTCTCAGAGCAAACTAAAACTAAAAGGTACCATTTTAGACGGAAAAGAAAAGCTTCCGTTGCCTGGTGCTACCATCATGTTAACAAACTTATCGGATTCAATTAAGAGTGATGGGACAATAACCGGATTAGATGGGAAATTTGAGATAGAAGTACCTAAAGGTAAGTATATTTTTACTGCATCATTTTTGGGATTTAATAAATATCAGGATACACTTTTAATTAAAGATGTTGCAAGTTTAGATACGATTCAACTATTCGAAGAAAAGTCAATGCTTGAAGAAATAAATGTTGTGAGTACACTTGCACCAACTTTTCAAAGAGGGGATACTACACAATATAATCCAGATGCTTTTAAAGTAAACTTAGATGCAACAGCAGGAGATCTTTTAATGAAAATGCCAGGTTTTTATTCTGTAGATGGTAAGCTGTTAGCAATGGGAGATACAATAAAAGAGGTATTGATGGATGGAAAAAAATTCTTTGGTAATAATATATCTCAGGCATTAAATATGATTCCGCCCAAAATCATAAAAAAAATAGAAGTATATCAATATAAAAGTGATGGAACTAAGCATTCTGGATTTGAGGAAAGTACAGAAGGCAAAACCGTAAATATAGTTACCAATTTGGATACTAATGCATTTGTTAAAACAGATTTGGCAGCAGGGGTGGGGAAAGAAGAACGTTATGCAGGTAAAGCCAATTATAACAGGTTTATGGAGAGTAACCATTTTAATGCAAATGCAGAAAAAAATAATATTAATGTTCCTTTAAGAATTAATCGTGGTAGTGGTCAGAATTCCATCTCCGGAGACGAAATGAAGAATAATAATATTAACGCCAACTTTGGTTTAAGAGGGGATACTGATTTTTCAGTAAATTATTCGTTTAATAATTCAGAATCTGGCACTGTTAGTTCTTCAAACAGAGAATATTTAACAGGTTCGTTAATTGGACAAAAGTTATATAACCAAAATTCTTCACAAAGTGCTTCGGATAACCATAGTGGAGGATTAAGGTGGAGTAGTCGTAAAAATCCGAAATATTATTTTAGCTCAAGTTTTCAATTTTCAACAAGTACTTCGGATAGTGATAATGAGTCATCTTCAAGAACATTGTTAAATGAAGATTTAATTAACTCAAGTTCGAACAATAGTTTAACAAACAATTCTAGCTTAAGTGCAAGTGGAGATGTCAACTTTACTCGAAAATTAAATCAAAAAGGAAGATCAATTTCAACTCAATTGAAATATTCATATCGTTCTAACCAAGGAGATAGGAAACAACTTTCAGAAACAATTAATAGTAATGGGAGTACCTCTCAAAATATAAATCAGATTTCGGATAATGAAACTTTAAATAACGATATAACCCTTGGTTTATCGTATAACGAAAAAATTGGGAAAAAAGGCCATTTATCATTGGGATACAGGTATAGAAATTATGTGCAAGAATCTGACAAAGAAACTTTTGATTTTGATGAAAATATACAAGAGTATAGCGAGTTGGATTCGCTCACCTCTAATAATTTTGAAAACAAATCATCTGTTCATGTTGGTAAATTAGGATACAGAAACGAGCATGGTAAGTTCAAAACCTATGCAGGTATTGATTTTACAAATACCCATATGGAAAACAAAGAATTATTTCCTGATGAAAGCATGTTTAAAGAAGAGTTTACAACTATAAGTCCTCAAATTAAGTTGTCGTATAATTCAAAAAAGCATAAGCGTTTTTCATTAAATTATGGAATGAATCAGCAAATACCTTCAGTTAGTAATTTACAGGATATTGTAGACAATACTAATCCATTATACATATCAACTGGTAATCCTAATTTAAAGTTGGCATCACGACATAGCATTTCGTTTGCAATGTTTCGTTCGAATGTTAAAAAGTCAACTTTTACGACTATTCAAATGAAGGCGAGCTTAACCAATAATATGGTAGCGCAAAATAGAGTAGTGGCTCAAAATGATACTACCGTGTTGGGTTCTTACTTTTTACCAGCAGGAGGACAATTCTCTCAACCTGTAAATTTAGATGGGCAATTTTCTTTGGGTATTGATGGAACATTTAGTTTTCCACTAAAAAAACTGAAATCCAAATTAAATTCACGAACAGGGATTAACTTTAGTAGAACACCAAATATTTTAAATAATATTAAAAATGAGGCAAGTAGAATAAATGTATCGCAGAATTTTACTTTAGCATCAAATATTAACGAAAAAATTGATTTTACTATTAATTCGAACACGGATTATTCAGTAGTAGAAAACACAACAAGTACAACTAATCAATCAGGATATTTTACTCAACGAACAGCAGTAAATCTCTATTGGAATTTTTATAAGAAGTTCATATTTAAAACAAATACAAGCCAGAGATATACAGGTCCTTCTGGTACACTGGAAGGCAATAATAGGTGGTTCGTAAATTTGAGTTTAAGTAAAAAACTATTTAAAGATAATAAGGGCGAAATTGCTGTATCAGCATACGATATTGCAAATAACCAAAATGATGTTAATCGCTCAGTTGATGATTTATATATTTCTGAATCTTATAGACGAACATTAAATAATTTTTATATGGTAAGTTTTTCATACAAATTATAATAGAATAATGGATGTGGTGATCCATTAATGGCGGAGTGTGGCCAAATATTTTACTCCGTTTTTTCATACTTTTACGTGTTTAGGTTAGAGCTCTCACATTTTTAATGTGAGGGTTTTTTTATTTATAAAGGAGTTTTTTAAGGTATTTCAATTCTTGAACATTCAGAATTCAATAGTTCTAAACAGTTGAAAATAACAGATATAATAGACGATGAATAAAATCATGATATTTGTTTCATCTTATTTATAAATTGGTCGATGGTTTTTGTAATAGTATACTTGTTAGTATGGTGTAAAAGTGTTTTCATAATTGGGAGATTAATTTAAAATTTCGAGGTTAGATATAGAAAAACATATCCATTAACCTTAATTAACCTACCCATTATTATAATTAACTAAACTTTAACCCATTTTTTATCAGGCATGTAGTTATTTAGCTATGTTAATTTTAACATGGAGTATTTACCAGGAAATGAATCAGTCCTGGTTACTCGGGATTCATGTTTTAAATATATAAAAAGTATGAAAAATTTGTTTGTAGTAGTTGCGGTTGTTCTCTTGTGTGGAAATATGTTTGCTCAAGGAATAGAATTTGAACACGGAACTTTTTCTGAGGCATTAGCTAAAGCAAAAGCAGAGAAGAAAATGGTTTTTATGGATTGTTACACAACTTGGTGTGGACCATGTAAGATGCTTGCAAAAAAAGTATTTACTCAGAAAGAAGTAGGTGACTTTTTTAATGCCAATTTTGTAAATGTTAAAATGGACATGGAAAAAGGTGAGGGTGTTGAATTGGCTAAAAAGTACAACGTAAAAGCTTATCCTACGCTTTTATGGTTAGATGGAGATGGTAATATTCAACACAAATCAATTGGAGGAGGTAATGCAAAAATGTTAGTTGACATTGCAAAAACAGCTAATGATCCTAACAAGAATTGGGCTGCATTAGAAAAAAAATATAAATCGGGAGAAAGAAGTGTTGAATTTCTTCAAAACTATGTTTTAACGGGTTCAAAGTGTGGATTTAACATTACAGAAGCAAGCGAAGCATACTACAACAAAAGAAAACCAGAAGATTTGATTAATCAGAAAGATCTGGAAATAATTAAAAATATCGTAAAAGAGACTTCTCATGATAAATTTATTTTTGTTATCGAAAACAAGGATAAATTCTATAAAGTGAGCAGCAAAGCCGAGGTTGATCAATTTCTGGAGCGAACAATGGGAATGGAATTGGGAATGGCAATGAGGTCAGGAGATGCATCGAAAATTGAAAGCAAAAAGAAAGAGTTGATTAAGCTGGACGAAGGAATGGCAAACAAAATATTCGCCGGCATGGAACTTCAAAAGCTTTATCGTGATACGGATAAAAGTAAATTTTTTAATGCATTAGCCGATTTTGGAATCAAGTACGAGTTTGATAACTCAGGTAAGTTAAATGAATATGCCTGGATGATTGTAGACTCAAAAGTAGAATTGAGCAATGATATCATGAGTAAAGGACTTAAAATGGCCAAACGCTCTGTTGAGTTGGATACTAATTTTGCAAATACCGATACTTATGCATTTATTTTATATAAAGTAGGACAAAAAGATAAAGCAAAAGAGTATGCTGCAAAGTCGGTTGAATTAGCACCTGAGGAGCATAAAAATGATTTATGGTCTTTGAAATACATTAAGGGTGAACTGTAAGTGTTGCAGCTAAATCGGTTATAAAAAATTAAAATAGAATATTAAATACGTAAAGAATGAAAAAATTATTTGGACTTTTATTTATTGGTATGCTTCTGCTACAAGGTACTTTTGTAGTAGCCCAAAATACAACCACAATTCCGTTGGATTCAAGAGTTAAATATGGTAAGCTTTCTAATGGCATGACTTACTACATCATGCACAACGAAGAACCAAAAGAAAGAGCTAGTTTATACTTTGTACAAAATGTAGGAGCTATTCTTGAAGAAGATTCGCAAGATGGATTAGCTCACTTTTTAGAGCATATGGCATTTAATGGATTGGAGAATTTCCCGGGTAAAAAAATGTTAAATTATCTGGAATCAAAAGGAATTAAGTTTGGAGCTGATATTAATGCCTATACTGCTCAAGACGAAACAGTATATAACTTGAGTAACATCCCGGCTACGGATGAAAACCTGTTAGATTCAGCATTATTAGTACTTCATGACTGGTCTGGTGGTTTATTGTTAGAAGGAGAGGAGATTGAGTCTGAGAGAGGCGTTATTCACGAAGAATGGAGAACTAGAAGAAACTCACGTTTTCGTTTGATGAAACAAACCATGCCTTACATGTATAACAATTCGCAATATGCTAGAAGAGATGTTATTGGGTCGTTAGATGTAATTGACAATTTTGAACACCAGGAGTTAAAAGATTATTACGAAAAATGGTATCGCCCGGATTTACAGGCAGTAGTTGTTGTAGGTGATGTAGATGCTGATAAGTTAGAGCAAAAAGTAAAAGATCTTTTCTCTAAGATTCCTGCAAAAAAGAACCCGGCAGAACGTGTTTACTATCCAGTAGAAGATTCAAAGGAGCTAGGTTTTGTTGTTGCTAAAGACAAGGAAGCTCAAGGTGTAGGTATTAATTGGATATTCCGAAAAGATCCAACTACCGTTAAGGATGAGGCATATATGAGAAAAGATATGGCTCAGGGAATGATGGCTTCTATGATAAATAATCGCTTATCAGAATTAACTCGTAAACCAGATTGTCCTGCTTTAAAATTGGGAATTGGTTCTTTTAATATGGCCAGAACTAAGGATGCCGTTTACATGTCAATTCAACCAAAAGAAAACAAGGAGAAAGAAGCCTTTGCTTTAATGATTACAGAGTTAGAAAGAGCAAGAAGATTTGGGTTTAATGAATCAGAACTAGAGCGTGTAAAAACAAATTATCTTCGTCAATACGAGGCATACGAAAAAGAATATGAAAAGGTAGATAATGAAACTTGGGCTAAGCAATTGGGAGATAATTTTTTAAAGGCTAATCCATTTCCATCATTAGAGTGGGAGATGAGTTTTGCCAAAAAAACAATTCCTGCTATTACTTTAAAAGAAGTTTATGCTCATTTAGCTGATTTCCAAAACATCAACAATAGTGTAATTACTATCTCTGGTCCTGATAAGGAAGAAATTACTTACCCAACACAACAAGAGTTGTTTGAAGAAGTGAAAAAGGTAATGACATCGGAAATTACGGCTTACGAGGATGAGGCTATTGACAGTCCACTTGTAACTGATGAATTGACGGAAAAGAATTTTGTATCGGAAACCCCAGTTAAAGGTGTTGATAATGCAACGCTTTATAAGCTTGAAAACGGTGTGCAAGTGGTGATTATGCCAACGGAATTAAGTAAAGATGAAATTATAATGAGTGCTTATAGTTTTGGAGGTACCTCGTTACTTTCAAAAGATGATTTAGTATCGGCTAATCTTGCTACAAGTATTGCTAGCATGTCTGGTGTTGGTGATTTTAATGCTATCCAATTAAGAAAGAAATTAACGGGTAAAATTGCCAATGTAAAGGTTTCAATTGGTGGAAATACAGAAGGATTTAGCGGTTCATCTTCTGTTCAGGATTTTGAGACTATGCTTCAGTTACTATATCAAAAATTTGAACACCCTCGTTTCGAGAAAGAATCATTTGAAACAATGGTAGGTTCAATGAAAAATCAATTAGCATACATTAAAACGGATAATGGGCAAGCATTTAAGGATACTATTAGCATGGTAAGCTCTAACTACAGCCCACGCAATATATTATTCAACGAAGAATTTGTTTCAAGTGCAGACTTTGATAAGGCTAAAGCTATATACAAAGATAGAATTCAAGATGCTAGCGACTTTACCTTTGTTTTTGTAGGAAACATTGATGCAGAAAAACATATTCCAATGATTAAGAAATATGTTGGTAGTCTTTCTTCTACAAACCGTACAGAAAATTGGGTTAACCATAACATTAAACCAGCAGAAGGATATACATCAAGAGTAGTTGAAAGACCTATGGAGGTTGAGAAAGCAACTGTTTATTATGCGTTGTATAATGATGTAAAATATAACCTTGAAACAAGAGTTTATGTACGCGCAATTGCAAGTCTCTTAGGTAAGAGATACTTAGAAACTATTCGTGAACAAGAAGGTGGTTCTTACGGAGTAAGCGTACGTCCTTCAATATCTAAGCGTCCTTACGAACGAGCAATTATCACTATGAATTTTGATTGTGATCCTGAAAAGCGAGAAAAGCTTACGAAGATTATGAAGGATGAGATTGAAAACTTGGTTAAAAATGGTGTTGATGTTGATGATCTAAACGAAATCAAGCAAAGTAACATTAAGAGTCGTCAGGAAGCAGAAGATCAAAATAATTTCTGGCTTAGTGTGATTCAAGGTTCATTAATAAACGACGAACCAATTACCGATACTGAAGGCTATAATAAATTAGTTGAAAGCTTAAGTGCTAAAAGCGTACAAAAATTCGCTAAAAAGCTATTTAAAGGATACGATTCAATTGAAGTAGTAATGGTGCCTGAAAAATAAATAGTTTTTATTCAATGGTCATTTGATATTAGTATTATATAAAATGTATTCAATGGCAATTGACTAATAAATTAGAATAATTAGAGGTAAACGTACCAGTATTAGTTTGTTTATGAGAGCCCGGGCAATTAGCCCGGGTTTTTTCATATTTATGGTTATATGCATATTATGCAAATAGGCTTAATATTGGATTTTTTAGAAAAGTCATTATTTGAACCAATACAATTATTAACAAAAATATATTAGCTATGCTTTTGGCATACACTCATTAAAAATGTACTTTTTTTATGATGTTCTTATAATTAGTAAAAAATAACTAGCTATAATAACTACTTTGTTCTAATTTTGGCCGTCATGAAAATGGATACACTTTTCCATAAAATTAAGGCAGGAGATGCAATTGCATTCAAGGAGTTGTTTAATCAACTTTATCCGTCGATGTGTGTGGTTGCAAAAACGTATTTAAATGATGAATATATTGCTGAAGATGTTGCGCAAGAGGCATTTATAAAGCTTTGGGATACGCGAGAAACTTATAGTGATATAGCTTCGTTAAAATCTTTTCTTTATGTGATGGTTAAAAATATTAGTCTTAACAGGATTAAAAGAGATAAGGTTAGTAAAAAATACGAAGAAACTGTAGAGATTTCGGAGCAAATAAACTTTAGTCATAAAATAATTGAAGAGGAATCTTACCGAATACTCTATCAAGCAGTAGAAACACTTCCCGATCAAAGTAAGAATATTATTAAATTGAGCTTGAGAGGGATGCAAAACCAAGAAATAGCTACTCAATTAAATATATCTGTAAATACAGTAAAAACCTTAAAATATAATGCTATAAAAAAACTAAGGGAATCACTAAGCGATTATTACTATCTGATTCTTTTGTTTATGATGGATTTTTAACGATTAACAATAGATTTTATTAGTAATTTACATTGATAAGAAGTAATAACTTTTAAAAATACCTTAACACATAGGTGAGAAATAAAAAAGTCTTCTTTCTAAAAAAGTCTAAAATAAAAGTGAATCAGTAAATTATAGTTAGGAATCTAATAAAAAGTAAATTTTTATATAAAAAAACATTGTTTTTTTTACCCTTCGTTCATCTTTTTAAAATAATAAGTTGTCTTATAAACGGAACATAGAAATATGGAAAATTTTCATGTAGAATATAAAATAGCTCAATTAATTTCAAAAGAATTAATTGATGAATTAACTCCTGATGAATCTGCTATTATGCATAAATGGTTAGATGAATCGGAGGATAATAGAAAACTATATGAAGTAATAAAGAGTGGAAAGAATAAAAAAGTTAGAGACAATTTTGTTGACAATATACAAACAGCAAAAGCATGGAAAAAAATTAACAAGCAAATAGTGCAATCGTCGAGAAAAGTTGAAATGAGAATATGGTTAGCAAGAGCTGCTGTAATATTAATTATAGGATTATGTGCGGGAGGTATATATTATTTATCAAAGCCAGAAATCCCTAAACAAGTTGCAGAAGTTAAAATTCAGCCAGGATCCTCAAAAGCAATTTTGGTGCTTGAAAATGGAGAAGCCATTCAACTTGAGAACGAAGAAAATGATAGCATTGTTGAAACAGATGGAACGTTAATTACAAATGCGAAAGGGCAGTTAGCATATTCATCTGATACAAAAAATAATAAAAAAGTAATTTATAATACCGTAAATGTGCCAAGAGGAGGAGAGTATAAATTATTGTTATCCGACGGAACAAAAGTGTGGTTAAATTCAGAATCACAAATAAGGTATCCGGTTCATTTTTCTAAAAACAAAAGAGAGGTGTGGATAAGAGGAGAAGTATATTTTGATGTAGAGAAAGATGAGTCCTGTCCATTTATTGTGGGGGTAAATAATATTGAAGTTGAGGTTTTAGGAACAGAGTTTAACATTGAAGCCTACGATGATAAAACTAATATAACAACAACTTTGGTTGAAGGTAAAGTTAAACTCACAAAAGTTAATAAAGAAGTAGTTATTCTAAAGGATCAGCAAGCAGTAACTTTAAAGGGTAAGGATGATTTTATTGTTAAAAATGTTGATGCAAAAACATATACTTTATGGAAGGAAGGATACTTTTATTGCGAAGCGGAAAATTTGTCTTCCATTATGGAAAAGCTTTCGAGATGGTATGATGTTAATATATTTTATATGAATAAATCTGTAAAAGAAAAACGATTTAGTATAGAAGTTAAACGTTACGAAGATATAGATAACGTGCTTGATATATTGTCAGCTACTAATAAGGTTAATTTTAAAATAAACGCAAATAATATTACAGTAATGGAATAAAAAAGCAATAGTTGCTGCCACAACTATTGCTTAATTGTCAAATAAAACAATTCCCTGCCAGGAATTGAATTGTAAAACCTAAATACAAATTTATGCATTTTATTGGAACACCGGGTTTCTTTAGGAAGAGACTTAACAAACTTTTGCTAATCATGAAATTAACACTGTTTTTTATAGCAGTATGTTCATTCCAGTTAACGGCCAGTGTGTATTCTCAAAATACAAAGCTTTCCATTAATATGGAAAACCAATCGCTGGTAGAAGTGATGAAGGAAATTAGGAACAGAAGTGAATTTACATTTGTTTATGATGTAGAGGATGTAGAAGGAATTTTTATTGAAAAAGTGAAATTTAATAAGGCTACAGTTGAGGAAATTTTAAACAACTGTTTATCAGAAACAAAGCTGGCTTATGAGGTAATAGATAATGTGGTAATTCTAAAACAAGCTCCACCAAAACCAGTACTTCCTCAAGAACCTCAAAAAACTACCATTAAAGGTAAAGTAACTGATGAATATGGAGAACCTTTACCTTTTGTTAATATTTACATTAAAGGAGGGAATCAGGGAGTTATTACAGATGATGCAGGAAAGTATTCAATCGCAGTTGAAGAAAAGGAAGGGATGATTATGGTAGCTTCATTTATTGGTTTTGTTACTGAAGAATTTACTGTAGATGGACGTACTGAGATTAATTTAATGTTGAAAGCAGATATTGCCGATCTAAGTGAAATAGTTGTAACAGGTTATCAAACTATTGCAAAAGAAAGAGCAACCGGATCATTTCAAATAGTTAGAAGTGACGAAATTAATAACATAACATCATTAGATTTATCCCAGAGATTAGAAGGAGTTGCAACAGGAGTTAAGGTGAATAAAGATGGTTCGATTATTATACGTGGTGAATCAAGTATAAATGCAGAAACAGATCCTCTAATTGTACTTAATGGTCACCCATGGGAAGGAAATATATTAGAGATTAATCCTGATGACGTTGAGCAATTAACTGTTTTAAAAGATGCTGCATCAGCTTCTATTTACGGTGTACGTGGTGCAAATGGAGTTATTGTAATAACAACAAAAAGAGGAAAAAAAGATGGTCAATTAAGTGTTAATTATACAGGTACTTTTCAGGTGTCAGAAAAGCCAAATCTGGATGACTTGCATATAATGAATACTAGACAGTATGTAGATATGGAGTGGGATGCCTATGAGTCTGCAGGTATGGGATCGAGCCATGGTTATAATTATAAATCGGAACTAGGTGAAATATTTGCAGCTTTGCAAGCTGGTACCATAACCGAAACGGAAGCGCAAGAGATGAAAGAAGAAATAGCTTTCTTTGATAACAGACGTGATATTGAAGATTTATTTTTTAGGAGAGAAATGATACAAAAGCATACCGTATCTTTTGATTATGGAACCGATAAAAACCAGCTTTATGCATCTATTTCCTTTGATGAAAACAAAGGTATGTGGCAAGGAGTAGGAGCGGATAATATCTCCTTCAACTTAAATGAACGTCTAAAGTATAACGATCTTCTACAACTTAACCTAAGTGTTCTGGGTAATTTCAGAGAAAATAAAAACAATGGCCAGTTTGCCTCCATGACTCGTCCATATGTTCGATTTAAAGATGAAGATGGCAATTATGTACATGAAGCTAAAGGTAGTTATGATGCGGCATCAGTAAAAAATTATGAAAGTATGGGACTGTTGCCATTTTTCTACAACCAGGTGCAGGAACGCGAACTAAAGAATAATAAAACCAGAAGAAGTAATATTAGCACAAATACTTCATTGGATATCACTCCTTATGATTGGATGAAGTTAACTGCATCTGTTGGTTACAGACAAAGTAATGGTCGTACTGAAAATTTAGAACATAAAGAATCATATAAGGTACGTGAATATGTTAACAGACACACAGATAACGCTATGAAACAAGTTATTCCATATGGTAATATTCTTCGTTATAATGATGTGAAGTATGAAGACATAACTACACGATTTCAGATGAACTTAAAAAGACAATTTAACGATTTTAATGTAGGTTTTAATACAGGTTTTGAACGTAATTGTTTTAAAAGGCAGGATAATATAGATAACGTTAGGTATAATTACCACCCACAACGATTAACCGAAAGTGTATTAAATGGAATACAGAATGTTAGATACACTAATGTGTTTAATGGAAGATCATCAATTAGAAAAGTCCCCAAAAGAGTTCAGGAGGAACGTCGATATCAGTCATTCTTTTATATTGGAAATGTAAGTTATAAAGGAAAATATGACCTTTCAGGTAGTTGGCGTTTAGATAAAACAAACCTATTTGGGCAATCTAGCGAATATCAAGATCAACCTTCATGGTCTATTGGAAGTAAGTGGCATTTTAGTAAAGAAACGTTCTTTAACGTTTTGTGGATTAATAATTTAATTATAAAAGGATCGTATGGTTTAGCAGGTAATGTTGAGAGAAATACATCTCCGTATTTAATTGCTGATCCTAGAACTGATGGTTTTACAGGCGAACAATCGCTTATAGTTTCTAATCCTGAAAATCCACAATTGGGTTGGGAAAAAACATATACAACTAATATAGGTATTGACTATTCGTTACTAAACAATAGGATATTTGGTAGCATTGAGTATTACAACAAAAAAAGTGAGGATGTTCTTGCATATGTAAATATTGATCCAACAACAGGTTTTGGAGGTTCATCATCTTCAAAAGATCAAGTGAAGATGAATAACGGGGGAATTCTTAATAGGGGAATAGATGTAAACATTGGTGCAAGTGTTGTAAAGCAAGATATAATTAAATATGATGTTAACTTAAATTTTTCATATAATAAAAACGAAATAACAAGCATTGATGTCCCTGCTAAAACCAGAAACGAAGTATTAAATGGAAATCCGGTTGAAGGACAACCTGTTAATTATATCTATGGATTTCGTAATGCTGGATTAGATGAAAATGGAGAACCACAGGTATATGATAAGAATGGAGACATTGTTTCGTGGACGAAAATGGGGGATTTCGGAATAGAGGATGGTAAATTTATTGGTCGCGCAACTCCACCAGTTTATGGATCTTTGAATAACCATTTTGAATATAAAAATTTATCTGCCGATATATTTTTCCTATATGATTTTGGTCATTTTGCAAAACAGTATTCGTACCAAGATCCAGTAAGAAATGCTGGAAAAAAGAACATACATAATATTGTTGATCAACGTTGGAGGAAACCGGGAGATGAAGCTCACACAAAAGTACCAAAGCTTGACAATACTTCATATAGCAGTTATGATAGACAATTGGCAACTTGGGATAGCGATTATAATATTGATAACGCAGATGTTATTCAGTTAAAAAGCATTAATCTAAGTTATGATTTTACTACTTTGGTAAATGTACCTACTATTAAAAGTTTAAAGCTAAAAGTTGGTGTTGAGAACCTTTGGCATTGGACAGCTGCCGATAATGACCGAATATATGATAACAGGGTAAACAATAGGGAACTATACTATATGCGCGATTTAGACTTCCCTCGTTTTAAGAACTATACTGTTGTATTATCCATGAAGTTTTAATGAGGTCTAATCAAAACAATAAAAAGATGAGAGTAATGAAAAAAATAATATATGTGTTTTTAATAACAGCCCTCTTAACCAGTTGTGGTGATGATTATGTAACACTTTTACCATATGGAAAGATAATCCCAACTAATACAGATGATTTGGCAGAAATCCTGAATGTTACAACTGATATTAACACTGGAGGTCAGAACTTTGGAAATCAATCTGACGATGTGGTAATCCCTGAAGAGAACTTAAGTACATCATCTGTAGCAAACATAAATGCCTATACATGGCAAGATTATATGTACCAGGTAAGTGATCAGGATAAAGATTGGGTGTCATACTATAAAATCATCTCAAGGGCTAATTTTGTGATTGAAAATATTGATACTTATGAGAAAGGAACTTTATATAGTGTTGAAGATACCCGTGGTAGGGCACATTTTATAAGGGCAAATGCTTATTTCTATTTAATTAATGGTTATGCCAACCATTATAATGCCGAAACAGCACAAAAAGATTTGGGTGTGCCAATGCCACAAACGTTAGACATAAATGCTCTTACACCACGTAGCACAGTACAGGAGGTTTATGATTTGATATTAAGTGATTTGGATGTTGCCCTTAATGCATTGCCAGAAACAGCAAAGCATAAAACTTATGGCAGTAAGGCTGCCGTACATGCTCTTTTAGGGCGCATTTATTTGTATCAAAAAAAGTATAATCTTTCAGCTGAACATTCAAAGAAGTCATTTGATATATATAGTGATATTAAAGATTATAACGAAATATCTTATCGCGAATTAGATTATAATAGAGATGGGGTAATCGACTATTATTCAGATAATAACATAGAGGGAATTATGAATTATGATAATAATAAAATGAGTAATCCTGAGAATCTATTCGTAATGGAAAAAGGAGTAGTAAGGATGAATTTATTTTTATCTAATGAATTTGTCAATTTATTCAATACTGAAACAGATCTACGCTTTAAGTATTTTATGTCAAATAGGCTGGCTACAGGCAAACTGACAACAGGTGAATATTACATGGCTACCAACGAAGCTCAAAAACCGTGGTCGGGAATAAAAACAACAGAGGTACTCTTAAATTATTGTGAAGCTTTAATGAAAAAAGGTACACCAAATAGCACAGAAGCAGTAATTTACTTAAATAGGTTAAGGGAAAAGCGTTACGATAATTCAACCTACACTCCATTTCAGCATACTGATGATGCTACAACATTGTCCGAAATTATGCTTGAAAGAAGAAAGGAACTAAGGTTAACGGCATGGCGTTGGTTTGATATGAAACGATTAGGATTAACGCACTCTAGAGTTGTCGATGGACAAACCTACACGATTAACGAATCATCAAATAATTATACATGGGCAATCCCTCAAAATATTATTGATTTAAATCCATTAGAGCAAAATCCCCGCGGATTATAATTTTTTAAGTACCCGGCAGGTTTTAAACCTGTTGGGTATATGTAACAAATTAAAATAGAATTCCGGTTTTAAAGCTTGTGATATAGTAATGAAAAATATAAGAATAATTTCAATTTTAGGTTTATTGATTGCTTTGGTTGCCTGTAACATAAAACACCCCAAAGAATACAACCTAAAAGGCGACATAAAAGGTTATAATGAAGGCACTATAGTACTTAGTTATAATGACCTTAATAACCGTACTAAGCACGTAATTGACTCAGGAGTAGTACGTGACGGTAAATTTGAAATCACAGGTATAATGGAATTTCCAATGAAATTATCAGCAACAATTAATCCCGGGAATTATAAATTTTCGATATGGCTCGAAAATAGTAAAATAATGGTTTTAGGAGATATTAGTAAAGCAGAAGGCCGAAATGGGAGATTTAAACTGCCAGTAAAAATTTCCGGTTCTCCGATACAAGCAGAACAAGATGCATATGATGCATTACGGAAGCCAATATTAGATGAATTATCACCGTACAACGAAGCATATTATAATGCAAATTTAACCTATGCCCAAGCATTGAAATCGGGAAATCCTAAGGAAGAAATAGAGGTTTTAGAAAGTGAGGCACAAAGAGCTTACAATAAAATTAAACCTTTTAGTAAGAAATTAAATGATATTAACTTACAGTACATAGATGAACATCCGTCGTCGTTTATAACTGCTACAATCCTAAATGTGGTTAGGAGAAATATGGAGATGAATGAAGTACAAAGTAGGTATGAGGCCTTATCGGAGGAGGTAAAAAAAAGTTATATAGGTCAAAACATAAAAGCTGCTATAGAAAAAAGTTTAAAGGGATCACCAGGAAGCTTAGCTCCTGAATTTGCAAAAGAAGATATTGATGGAAATAAATTAAGCCTCGCTGATTTTAGAGGGCAGTATGTATTACTTGATTTTTGGGCAAGTTGGTGCAAACCTTGTAGGGCAGGTAATCCACACTTAATAAAACTTTATAATAAATACCATAAAATGGGAGTGGAGTTTATTGGTATTGCAAGTGATGATAATAAACCAAAGGCTTGGCATAAAGCTGTTGAAAAGGATAGGATTGGAATTTGGCGTCATATTTTAGCAGGAGATCATAAAAAAGGAGAAAATATTGGGAATAGATATGCAATCCATACTTTACCAACAAAGGTGCTTATAGATCCAGAAGGTAAAATTATTGGCCGTTTTGGTTCTGATGGAGAAATGGATGAGGAGATGGATAAAATGTTTGAAATGATTTTTGAAAAGTAACTATACCAAATATGTCGAGATTATTAGCTTATAAAAAATGAAATAAATAACTCAATTTTAATAAAGAACTATTTTTTAGGTTAATAGTTTTCTTTTTTTAAATGCATGATTAATAATGCATTGGCAATAAGTTAATATTTTGTCTTTTGTCTAAATTCTAACAGACTATTGGTATTTAATAAGAAATAATATATATGAAGAAATTAATTATAATCATTACAGCATTAATTGTCTCAATAAACATATTTGCACAAGGGATAGAGTTTGAGCACTGTACTTTTTCTGAAGCTCTGGCAAAAGCAAAAAAGGAAAATAAAATGGTGTTTATGGATTGTTACACAACATGGTGCGGGCCCTGTAAAATGCTAGCTAAAAATGTATTTTCTAAAAAGGAGGTTGGAGATTTTTTTAATAAGAAATACATAAATATAAAAATAGATTGCGAAAAAGGTGAAGGTATTGATATTGCAAAAAAGTATGAAGTAAATGCTTTTCCAACTTTATTGTTTATAGATTGCAATGGGAATGTAATACATAAATTTGTTGGAGGTACAAGTGTCCAAGGATTATTGGAACATGGAGCTATAGCAAATGATCCGTCAAAACACTTGGGTGCTATGCACAAAAAATATGAAAGTGGAGAAAGGAATGTTAAATTTCTTTCGCATTATATTAAAACAATGTTTAAGGCTGGAGAAAGAGAAAATCTATTATCTATAGGACAGGATTTTATTTCCAATACAACAAAAAAGCAATTATTAAATGAAGATGCTCTTAATGTATTAGGGTATACTAAGGCATTACAATATGATAGTAAGATATTTAAATATATTATAGCTAGTAAAGATAAAATTATAGCAATTGAAGGCATAGGGCAGAGAGGATATGATGGTATCATAGGACAATCTATTTCAGGTCATCTTTATAATAAAGCTACAGAGTGCTCGACACTTGATGAATTTAACGCAGAAATTGAGAAAACTAAAAAATACTTAGTGATACCAAACCAGAAAATGGTGGAAATGAATTTGAGACATGCTTTTTACTACGCTCATAAAAAATATGACCTCTGGTACCAGTCGAATATGGAACAAGTGAGTGAAGTTATGAAAGTAAATAAACCTAAGGCTAATACAATGCTAGTTCGAGTCGCACTTCGTGTATCAAAGGATTCGGTGTTTAAAAGAACAGGTATATGTCAAAGAGCTATTAATGATATAAAAAGTTACATATCAGATAATGAGGATGGTATATCTGGTTATTTTTGTTTGGCAAGACTTTATAAAAGTGAAGCAAATAAGAAAAATGCTCTAAAATATATTAATAAATATATAACAATTGCAAATGAGAGGAAAATACAACTTCATACGCAGGTTTACAAAGTAAAGGAAGAAATAGAAGCGATGTAGGGTAATTATGCGGGTTAAATTTTAATAAAATATAAGTTGTAGCGTATTTCTGCAAGTCATAAATAAAAGTAATATCATAAAAATAGTAACAGTTTTGAGAAGAAATAAATATTAGTTTAACATAAGCGATTTATTCATTTAGCAATAAAAGGTCTCTGCAAACGTGCAGGGGCTTTTTTTTATAGTGCGCTGTACATGGTAAATAAATTGGCGGTGAAGATATCGGTTCATTATTTTTTATATTTACTTACAAGTAATTTTATATTTTTGTAAACATTAATACTTGTCAAATAATAAATGGACTTAAGCACAAAAAAAATACACATCCGAAAGATGGATTTTGAAGCCTTTTTTAATCAAATGTTTCCATCGTTATGTGTGTTTGCGTGTAGGTTTGTTAATAATGAGGAAGTTGCTAAGGATTTGGTTCAGGATGTATTTACAAAAATATGGAACTCGGCTGTTGAGTTTGAGAGTGAACAATCTATGAAAACATATTTTTATCTATCTACAAAAAATAAATGTTTTGACTATATAAAACATAAAAAAGTTACAAAAACGGACTTGTCATTAAGTGAAAAAAGTGATACTGAGGTTTCTAAAATAAGCGAGGATGACGTGATTAACGAAATTATTCGTGAAGAGACCTATAAGTTACTTAAAGATAGTATAAAACAGTTACCTCCAAAATCAAGAGAAATATTGCTGCTTAATTTAAAAGGTTTCTCAAACCAGGAAATAGCAGAGCAGCTAGGAGTATCCATAAATACTATTAAAACCCATAAATTACATGCTTTTCGTAAATTAAGAGAGATTTTTGGTAATCAATATGTGATTTTATTATTCACCGAATTCTATCAGGACTTTTTTTGGTAGACTTTAAATTAATTTTATCTAAATAAAATCATTTATTAGTCCTAGACCATAAGTTGCATACTAATTATTCTTATTGTGTTAGTTTTATAGTAACTATTCAGTATAAAGTATAAAGACATAAGTATAAAAATTTGAACACGTTAACAATTTTGAATATTTGTATTTCAGTCCATTGTCTATTAATTTATGTGCAAACTTCTAATTTAGGATGTATTTTATAACAAACATCCCAAATTCTCTACATAGTTAAAGCACTGTTATACAATTCTTTTCTTTTGTCTTTATACTTTTGTCTTACTACTGAATAGTTACGTTTTATAGAATATGTGACAACTTTTAAGAAAAGATATCTCTGGCTGAGTTCCCCATTTCCTTCTCCCAATCCTCGGATTAATGACTAAAAAAATAATGAACTGGATAAATAAGAATAAATCAGTTTAGTATAGTTATAAGCGGCTATAATAAAGCTTCTTGTGTTCAGCTGTTTTTACTAACTTTATGTATACAAATTTTAACAATTTAGATAAAGGGTGGATATTTATTTTTTATCTGAGGTTAAGGGTGAAAGGGTATGTGATAGTAATTAGTGGCAAAATACTATAAAAGTGTATGTGTATTGTAGGGTGATTTCTCATTTTGTATTAAAAATTGCGATGACTCGTCATTTATAATGCATGTAAAAAAAAGTTAACATTTTTTTCACCCCTAATTATTTTATAGTCGTCTGTTAAAATATAAGCGACTAAATAGCTTAAAAAACATAAAATGATAATGAAAGATAAGCACAATAATAGTTATAAAATTGCATACCTCTTGGCACAATACCTAAATGGCAAGCTCGAAGGTGACGAATTATCAGAGTTTCAAGACTGGGTGCTACAAGACAAGGCAAATGAGCAATTGTTACATGAACTGCAGTTAGAAGAGAACTTTAAAGAGAGGGAACGAATATTAAATAATATCAGTTTGGAGAAAGAGTGGAATCGGTTTTCCAGGTTGGTGAAATATAAAAGAATAACCTTAAAGCATAGGTTTATTCAAATTAGCCGTTATGCTGCAGTTTTAATGATTCCTCTTTTAACTATATTACTTGTAGTTAGATATTATGAGCCAGAAGAAAAAAAACAAGCTAAGGTTGCAACTGAGATTGCCCCAGGTACACAAGGAGCTACATTGGTATTAAGTAATGGGAAACAGATAGCACTGGGCATGGGAGAAGAAAAAATAGAAGAAACAGATGGTACAATAATTTCAACTGATTCAAATTCTATTGAATATTTGGCTCAGGAGGAGCAAATTGCAGAGTTAATTTATAATGAGATAAAGGTTGATCGTGGACAGGAGTTTAAAATGCAGTTGGTAGATGGAACTAAAGTATGGATCAATTCCATGTCATCAATAAAATTCCCTGTAAAGTTTGTGGGTAATACCAGGGAAGTTGAAATTACCGGTGAGGTATATTTTGAGGTAGAACATGATAAGTCAAAACCATTTATTGTTCATACACCAGTGCATGATATAAAAGTATTAGGTACATCTTTCAATATTAGTAGTTATAAAAACAATGCTTATGTGCATACTACTTTAGTTGCAGGAAAGGTAGCAGTAGAAAACATTACAGGAGATTTAAAAAATACTGAATTAAATCCCAATCAACAGTATTTGTATGATAAAATGGGATTAAAAGGTAGTATAGAAAATGTTAATACAGCACCTTACGTGGCTTGGACAAAAGGATATTTTCATTTTGAGGAGGAAACACTGGAGGAGATATTTAAAAAGCTTGAGCGCTGGTACGAGATTGAAGTATTTTACAAGAGTAACGATTGTAGAAAGGAGATTTTTAATGGCAGGTTACCAAGATTTGAAAATGCAGAGACAATTTTATCTATGATAGAAAAGGTGAGTAATGTAAAAATAATCACTAATGAGAATATTATAATAATTAATTAAAAGAAGGAAAAGGAAGAGCAGATATAACTAAGATTAAAAGATTTTAACAAGGTACATAATACCTATTATTACATCTTCATTAATTAAATGAAAGCAGGAAAAACTGGCACTTTTTCCCGCTCTCAAAATGGAGATCAATATTAATCTCTAATACATTACAAAAGTATGAAAAAAAAGTATGAATGGACTTCTTGCTTTGCATTAAGTAGGAAGCAAAAAATGCTGATTATGAAGTTACAGATAGTGATGATGCTGTTTTTAAGTATGCAGGCAACTGCCTCGATACTTAGCCAGCAAACGGTAAATATTCAGCTTGAGAATGCTACATTAAAAGAGTGTATTGTGGCCATTGAAGAGCAAACAGATTTAGGGTTTCTTTATAATGGCAGAGAGCTGGGTGAGATAGGAGGGATATACCTCAATGTGCACAATAAAAGTGTAGATATGGTTTTGAAGGAAATACTATATCCGGCAGGCTATACTTATTCAATAGAAAGCAATGTGATTTTAATTAAAAAAGCCCCTCCCAAACCAGTAATCCCCCAGGAACCCAAAACCATTACTATATCCGGTACGGTAACCGATGAGTATGGAGAGCCTTTACCGTTTGTAAATATTTACATTAAAGGTGATACAAGTCAAGGAGTGGTTACCGATCAGGAAGGTAATTATAGTATTACTGTTGAAGAAAAAGAAGGGCTTGTTTTAATAGCTTCTTTTATTGGTTTTTTAACCAAAGAATTTGAAGTAGCTGGGCGTACAGTGATTAACTTAATGCTAAAAGCAGAAATTGCAGATTTAAGTGAAGTTGTAGTAACAGGTTACCAAACTATTTCTTCAGAGCGTACTTCGGGATCATTTCAAAATGTAAAAATTGATCAACTTATTGAGCAGAAGCCTTACGATAACGTAGCTGATTTATTAGATGGTGAAGTAACAGGTTTGTCAATTGGTGAAACTGATAATGGGCAAAGAAAATTATCACTTAGAGGAGAAACTAATTTTGATGGTGATACTGATGCTAATCGGGTAGCACCTCTTATTATTGTAGATGGATTTGAGCTTACCGGTTTATCCGCTGATCAGATAGGTGAGGACAATGTAGTAAACGTGCTTGAAAGTATTAATCCTAACGATATTGAGAATATATCGATATTAAAGGATGCTGCTGCCGCTTCAATCTGGGGTGCCAGGGCTGCTAATGGTGTTATTGTTATTACAACCAAAACAGGTAAGAGAGCTGAAAAGGCGCAAGTGTCTGTTAATTCAACATTTAGCTTTATGCAAAAACCCGATTATCACGATTCGAATATTGCAAGTGTTGAAACCATGATGGATATTGATAAGTGGGCCTTTGATAATAATAGAGTATCCGACAATGACCAGTTAGAAACATTGGTGCGTCAGGCCTATTACGATCATTACAAAAGAGATCCGCTAACTGATCCAAGATATATCTCTGAGGGCGTTTTCAACACAAAATTAAACCAGGCCCGACAAACAGATATGATAAAAGAATACAGTGACTTGTTCTTGCGCAATATGACTCGCCAGCAGTACAATGCTTCCATTAGTCAAGGTACTGATAAGTTTTCTTACTTCTTGTCGTTTAACTATACCGATGAAAACAGGATTCAAAAGCGAAACGATATGGATCGATATTCAACTACCATGAATATTAATGGTGAGTTGTTTAAAGGCGTCAGGTTATCCTCTAAGGTGGCTTATAGTCATCAGAATTTGCATAATAATGGAGCAAGTACTCCGTCAAGTATTTCTGCTTATGCAAGGTTTCTGGATAATGAAGGTAATTATATTCCACGACACGTATCTGCCTACAGCCAGGAATATTTGGATAGAATGAAGGACAATCATGGACTTGAGTTTCCTTACAGTTATGACTATAACGAAAAACAAGAAGTAGATAATAGAGATAACTCAACAACAGCGACCAACTTGAATTTGCAAGCAAAATTAGATATTGATATTTACAAGGGGTTAAGAGGTACAGTAACGTATAATTATCAGAAAGGTAGAAGCGAGAGTGAAGTCTTGAATAACGAGGAAAGTTATTATACCAGGCGTGATGTTAATAACTCAGAAATATTAGATGCGAATGCTGGTTGGTTTCAATCATGGGGAATTCCTAAAGGGAGTCAATTAAACAGAAGTAACAGCTCCACCGTTTCAGAATCTTACAGGGCCATGTTAAATTACTCTGGTTATATTGATCAGGCGCAAATGCACCAGGTTACTGTATTGGCAGGGATTGATTATACTGACACTAAATATGATAGTCAAACAATGGCAACACTTTATGGTTACGATCCCAATTCTTTAGACTTTGCACCTGCCGATTATATAACCTCTTATCCGGGCAGAAGTCGTTCCCGCGTAATATTTTATGATGGCAAAAATATTGGTAAAAATTGGAACCGCTATTTGTCTTATTATAGCAATGCCGGATACACTTTTAATAGAAAATATACTTTAACCGGAAGCTGGCGTTTAGATGATAGTAACCTGTTTGGTTCTTCTGAAAAATACCGTAATGTACCTTTATGGTCGATAGGAGGCAAATGGGTAATTAGCGAAGAAGATTTTATCAACCTTCCGTTTGTTAACAATTTAGTTTTGCGTGCTACCTATGGCACGGGAGGCGCTTTGGATAAAAGCATTTCCCCTTACTTAACAGTAAGAACTGCAAGAGAGTATTTTTCTCGTGTTCCTTATGCTCACGTTAGAGATTTTGAAAATGAGGAATTGCGTTGGGAAAAAACCAAAACCTTAAATATAGGTCTTGATTTTAATATGTTTGAAAACAGGTTAAAAGGATCGGTAGAATATTATAGCAGATATACCGAAGATGTTATGGTGAGTACAGAATTGGATCCAACAGATGGGTTTAGTTTTCAAAAGCGTAATTATGGCGAGGTTTCCAACAAAGGTTTTGATTTGTCAATTGGATATGCTGTTTTCAGAAAAAAAGACTGGGGATGGAATACTGATTTACGGACGAATTATAACAAAAATACCATTGAGAAATTCTATGGTCGGAATTTAACAGCATCTTATATTATTGGTGGCAATGCGGATGCCAGGTTAGTTGGTGACCCAATGTCAGCTATTTATTCCTATAAGTGGGCAGGTTTATCTGATACTGGTGCACCACAGGTATATGACGAAAATGGTAATGTTGTAGATTATACTACAAATATTGAAAGCTTGGATGCAGCTGAATATTCAGGGCAATTGGTTCCAAAATATACAGGAAGCCTAAGAAATACATGGAGATACAAGGGATTCACACTCGACATGCTGTTAACCTATAAGTTTGGGCACAAGTTTAGGTTAACTCAGCTTAACTTCAAAGAGACTAATAATGGGAATTTTGAGCACGAAGATTTAGATAACAGGTGGCAAAATCCAGGCGATGAAGCCTCTACCGATATCCCGGCATTATATGGTGGTCGTGGGAATTACTTAGACTACTTCAACAGAAGTAATATTCGTAACGAGGATGCCTCTCATATCCGTATCAGGACGATTAGTTTAAACTACGAACTGAAAAAAGAGTGGGCAAAAAAGGTATTAATGAACAGGGTATCTGTAGGTTTTAATGTTCAGAATGTAGGCTTATTATGGACAGCGAATGATAAGGGTATTGATCCTGATTTGGGAAATGGTAAGTTTACTCCTAAAACACGACCTACTTATTCTTTTAATGTTAAACTTAATTTTTAAAGAGGAATCATGAAAAATGTAATCACATACTTTCTATTATTCAGCTTGGTTTTATCCGCTTGCGATAGAGATGAGTTGCTGGATATAAAACCATACGGAAAAAAATTACCCACTACCGTAGACGATTTCAGGTTGATGATGGATCACAAGTCCAGCCCCGGTAATGATGTAGGACGTGTGCCTATGTATAATATTGACCTGTTAATGTCTGATGATATAAAAATACCGGATGGAACTTCTGCGGAATGGATAGGTAATAATAGCAGGCAATATGATGCCTTGTTCTGGTCCGAGGATTTTGGTGCTCCAAATGATCCGGATAAGGATTGGAATGCGCTTTATAACCAGATTTATATGCCTAATCTGATTATTGAGTATTTGCAAGATCCGGATATAACCGGAGATGACCAGTTAAGGGCACAACTTATTGCCGAAGGGAAAGTACACAGGGCCATGGCGCGTTTTGCGTTAGTAAACTTGTATTCAAAACAATATAATTCAGCTACCGCAGCAACCGACCTGGGTATACCCCTTAAATTAACAACAGCAACAGGACCTGATGCTAAAAATCCAAGGGCAACAGTTCAGGAAGTTTATGATGTTATTCTTAAGGATTTAACAGAAGCTTTAGACTCTGAAGAATTAGCTGATAAAGCACCTGCAGGTATTAATTGGAGGGCATCAAAAGCCGGGGCATATGCCACGTTGGCAAAAGTATATCTGCAAATGGGTGATTATACCAATGCTTTAACAGCTGCAGATAATTGTTTAGGTATATACAATACCTTAACAGATTTAAACCCACTTACCACAATGCCGGAAGGATGGAAGAATAAAGAAATTATCATGTTAAAAACATCCAGGAGAGACTTTTATAATAGTACTGCTTATGTGAGTGACGAACTTCTGGGGATGTATAATGAAAACGACCTTAGGCCAGGCTTGAGGTTCCCGCGTTATAATGATGAGTATATTTTTACCAGAAAAGGATCGCGTGAAAGAAATTCATACATCGGGCCATCTGTTGGTGAAATGTATTTGATACGTGCCGAGTGCAATGCTCGTGCCGGAAACTACGATTTAGTAATTGAAGATTTAAATACTTTACTTGTTACCAGGTATGCCACAGGCACATATAATCCTTTATCAGAAACCGAAATTAACGCTGCTACGGCATTAGCTTTTGTAAAAGAAGAAAGAAGAAAAGAGTTGGCCTGGCAAGGTGTGCGATTGTTTGACCTGAAACGTTACAATGCAGAAGCAGCCAAGGGCGAAGGCAACAGTATTGATATTGTAAGGGTTGTTGATGGTAAGGAATACACCTTAAAAGCCAACAGTAACCGCTGGATTGTACCTATTGCCCGAAGTGTTATGCGATTGTCTCCTGAAATAGAACAAAGTCCCAGATAAATAAATCCTAAAAAGTAAATAGTATGAAACGCAAAATATATAAATTCAATTATAGTTTTATCGCCATAGTGCTATTGGTGTTTGCAATAGCATGCGATGAAATAGAGTATGAAGGTACTGTATTAGATGCCCCCATTGCCGAATTCGAATTAACAGATACTTCTGATATAGGTTTAAATGGTCAGTTCGCTTTTATAAATAAACATGTTAATGGGGCAGAACATTTCTGGGATTTTGGAGATGGAAATGTTTCGGAAGAAGTGGAGCCTTCACACTCCTATACCGAATTAGGATTCTATACAGTGACTTTAACTGTTAGAAATGGACAAAAAGGAAGCTATTTAACCGATGAGTATTCACAAACTTATGAAGTAACTAATGTTCCATATGTGCGGTTTACAACTAATACAGATGCTCAAAAGGGCAAACCACATACATTTGTAAACAAGTCTGCCAGGGTCACCAGCTATTTTTGGGATTTTGGTTATGAGGATGCAGAAGGTGTTAGGCAAACTAGTACAGAAGAGAATCCGATACATTCATTTACGGAAGGGGGAAAATTTACAGTTACACTAACAGCTAAAAACGATGCAGGAGAAGAAGCGGTATGGACAGAAGAAATTACCGTGATTGCTCCATTGGTTGAGGGTTTGTTTGATGAAGAAACTACCACACTACCAGAAGGTTGGATGCTCATTGATGGAGGAACAGTGGGTAGAACATGGTATGTTGCGACTAGTTTTGCATATTATGATCACGTAAGAATACTTGGTTATAGTTCCGTAAATCCTGATGGAGTAGATGACTGGTTGATAACACCACAATTTACTTACGATGGTAGTGCTTCGTTAAGTTTTGATTTTTCTCAAAGAACTTCTGGTTTTTCTCCAGCTGTGCCGGTTGAAGTAAGAATATCAAAGACAGGAACCGAAGCAAGTGACTTTACAATTCTTGTGGGTACAATAGTTCAAGATGTACCGGGAACCTTTGATTATTTTACGAAAACATTTGATTTATCGGGCATAGTATCCGAAGGAGAAGAAGTATATATTGGTTTCCATGTTAATAGTACGGGCGCGTATACTCAATTGGATAACATTATTGTGTTTTAAGATATGTAAAATGTATCTAAAACATAAATTGATAACAACTTCGGGAGGATCATTGTAAAATGATCCTCTCGTTGTAAAGTAGCGAAGGGTATTAACCTTAATTAACCTAAAGTAACTGAGCATTAACCAGGCTTATTTGAGAAAACAAAAGAACTAAAAGGTAAAACATTGACATCTATGTACCTCTGTATTTATCTGCTTTAAAACCAAATATTCAACAAAATGCACTAACTAAAATCAACTATTAAGCAAGCTGTACATCATCTTGATACTTGATACTTGATACTTGATACTTTAAAAAATGAAAATAATACTAAGAATTACGAAACTGCAACTGTCGACTCTGCTCAGTTCGCCCATATCTTGGGTGGTGCTGGTGCTGTTCGGTATTTACTCCGGCATATCCTTTACTGATATGGCGGAAAGGATCAACAACAGTGTTAAAATGGGACATGCCTTCTCCAATACATGGAACTTGTTTTTTTCACCTGGAGGGATGGGTTATGCTTTGAGAATCCAAAGCCTCTTGTTTCTGTTTATTCCCTTATTGAGCATGGGGCTTATCAGCAGCGAGAAAAACAGTGGCACCATCAAACTTTTGTATTCATCGCCCATCAAGCTAAGGTCAATTGTTATTGGTAAGTACTTTGCTATTATGACTTACAGTTTGTTGATGATGGCGGTTATGGTCTTGGTAGCTGTCGGCGCCGGCTTGTTTATCGAAAATATGGACTGGGGCATTGTGATTCCGTCACTGCTTACTATTTTCTTGTTAATTGGTACCTATAGCGCCATCGGTTTGTTTATGTCGTCGCTTACGCGTTACCAGGTGATTTCGGGTATTGCCACCATTGCACTTATTTTTGTGTTGGATTACCTGGGAGGCTTAGGGCAGGATGTTCCATTATTAAAAGACATCCTGTATTGGCTGTCCATTTCGCAACATGCAGATAATGCCATGAAAGGTTTTATCATCAGTTCCGATATCCTGTATTTTGTGATTATATCCGTATTGTTCCTGTTTTTTACCATCAGCAAAATGCACGCCGACCGCGTTAACTCAGGCGAAAAGTTAAGAATTTGGTTACGTGTAGCCGGTTCATTGGCAGTAACCGCTGTTATCATTTACATCATTACCCTACCTAAGCTAACTTACCAGGCTGACTTTACTGAAACACAAAGACATACCTTGGCCCCTGAAGGAAGGGAAATACTGGCCAAACTGGACAAGGAACCTTTAAAGGTTACCATGAGCCAAAATGTGATAGGTGCGTTACAACTTTTGCCGGAGAGAAGGGAAGACTACAAAAAAAGGACGTACAACAAGTACATCCGCTTTGCGCCCGACATGCAGTTTAACTACAGCTTTTTTTATGGCCCCAAAAGGTCTGATTGGTTCGAGGGCAATTCGGCCAAGCTATCGTGGAAAGAAAAGGCCGAAAAGACAGCCTATTACAGGGGCTTAGATTTTAATCAAATAAAATCCTTCGATGATCAGGATGATGTGTTTATGAGCAACTACCTTAGTAAGCAGGATTTAACCTATCGCGAATTCCATTTTTTTGAATACGACGATAAAAAGTCGGCGGTAAACACATCCTTGGACGATCCGATGATGGGTGCCACGCCCGAGGATTATTTTACCGCTCTGAACACCTTAATAGTACCAAGCCGCAATGTGGTTTTTGCAAGCGGTCATAAGGAAAGAAGCATTACCCGTGCCTGGGACACAGACTGGGGACGTATGGCCAATTTCTATATGCACCGCTCCGCCTTGGTGCGCATGGGTTTTGAGGTGAGCGAAACCAACTTAAGAAAAGCTGATATCCCTGCTAATACCGATATTCTGATTATAGCGGATCCTATGGTAGAATATGAAGAAGAAGCGTTGGCCAGGCTAAAAGCTTATATTGAATCGGGCGGTGATTTAATAATAGCCGGAGAAAAAGAAAATGCGGCTGTAATTAATCCTTTGTTGGAACAATTGGGTGTTAAAATCAACATTGCAAACATACAAACAACTTTCGGGGGAATACCTACTCCGAAAAGCCGTATCGCAATCCTTAACAAGGAAGCCCCTAAAGATTTATTGGTTTTTATGGACAGTAAAGGCCTGGTGTTGGAAAGTGTAGGCGCTTTAGATGTTGTCGAAGACAAAGGTTTTAATATAATCCCTTATTTATTTACCAATAAAAATACCGATTACCTGGTTGATGAGAAAGGGGAAAGACAGTTTGGAAAATATCCACTGATGTTGGCCATGAGCCGACAACAAAATGGTAACGCACAAAAAATATTCATTGCTGGCGATGCCGATTTCTTGTCCAACAAGGAGATAAACAAAACGAAAAGGCAACCATTTACACCGAATGTTCTTATCTACAAAAACATGTTTAAATGGTTAAGCGATGGCGATTACCCAATGAATCTTGAAAGAACAAGCGGTACAGATAACACGGCACACCTTAACAACGAAAAAGTAACCGTTTATAAAGTTATCTATATCTGGATTATCCCATTGCTATTTGGAATACTTGGAGCCATTTATTTGATAAGAAGAAGGAGGATGTAAAATTAGTACAAAGTATCAAGTATCAAGTATCAAGTATCAAGACTGATGAACGATATGGAAATATTTGATACAAAGAACAAAAAAATGAATAATTATATTCGAGATATAGGTAACAGTGTAGGAAATGATTCTGTCATCATGTAAATCATCTTGCGACTTGATACTTGTGTCTTGATACTAAAATAAAATACCATGTCAAACACTATATTACAAATCAAAAACCTGTCGCACCGTTATACTAAAAACTGGGCCATTCGCGACATCAATATCGAAATGCAAAGCAATGAAATATTAGGATTGTTAGGTTCTAATGGAGCCGGTAAATCAACCACCATGAATATTCTTTGTGGCGTATTAAACCAGACTGAAGGCGAGGTATATATCAACGGTATCAATCTTCGTAAAAATCCTGAAGAAGCCAAGAAGTGTATTGGTTTCCTGCCACAGAAGCCACCGGTATATCCTGATTTAACCGTGGAAGAATACCTGAAGCATGCAGCTTTTTTACGCTTAATGCCTGAAGATACGATCCATGAGGCCATGGAGCACGCCATGGAAAAATGTGGTTTATTGCACATGCGCAAGCGCTTGATTCGCAACCTGTCGGGCGGTTACCAGCAACGTGTGGGTATTGCTCAGGCTATTATTCACAAGCCTAAGCTGGTGATTTTTGATGAGCCAACGGTTGGATTGGACCCTAATAACATTGCCGAAATACGTGAGCTTATCCGTGAAATTGCCGAAGACCGTGCCGTTATTCTTTGTACCCACATCTTGCCTGAAGTACAGATGATTTGTAAAACCGTGAAAATGATTGAACACGGTAAGCTGGTCTTCTCCGACAGCATTGATGCCTTTAACGACTATGTAGAACCGGATACATTAAATATTGAAATGGGCAACCCACCATCAAAGGATGAGCTGCAAGCCATCGACGGGGTACTTGAAATTGAAGAGAAGGAAAAAGGCCGATTCCGCATTAAGTTCGATATCGAGAAGAATGTGTCAGAAAGTATTATTGAGCAAAGTGTTAAAAATGGCTGGAAACTGAAAGAAGCAGGCATCGAAAAGCAATCGCTTGATTTGATATTCGCACACTTATCGGGAAAGGTGAAGAAATAGTTTTAAGACACAAGATGCAAGACACAAGACACAAGATTATTTACATCATGTAAATCATCTTGATACTTGATACTTGATACTTAATACTTGTTAAAAATGAAAACAACAATAAGAATAGCAAAACTGGAGCTGAACAACCTGATGTTCTCTCCACTGTCGTGGTTGATTATGGTAGGCCTGGCCATTTATGTAGGTGTGAATGTATTCCCTGGAATTGCCCAAGAGGTCTTTAGCCACAGCCTTTATGAACGAATTGCAGGATACTCCAGGACACACCAATATTTTACATGGCCCAAGTTCGGGTATTTTGCAGATACGGCCACTGTGTTTATGGTTTTGGTACCTTTATTGAGTATGGGTATTATCAGCCGAGAGTCCAGTACGGGTACCATTAAACTCCTGTACTCGTCGCCCATTAAGTTGCGTTCCATCGTAATTGGTAAATACATCGCTTTAATGACTTTTGTAAGCATGATGATGTTGATCCTGTTTATTGGGGTAGCCTTTGGATGGGTAGCCATCCATCAATTTGACATTGGCAGGGTAATGGCCGCCTTTGTGGCTTTTTACTTTATGGCGGCCTTGATTGCAGCCATCTGTGTGTTTGTGTCCACCTTCTCGTCGTATCCCATTGTGGATGCGGTGGCCGGTATTGCCGTGGTATTCGGCTTGGATCTCTTGTACAACCAGGTAAGGGATATTGACATTGTATCCGATATCTTTTATTGGTTGTCTATAGTACGACAAATCGACAAACCTATGCAGGGGCTGATTACTTCCAACGCCATCGGGTATTTTGTGGTGCTTACACTGATGTTCCTGGTTTTGGCCTATTGTAAGATGCTTTTAAAACGCCAGGTGGTAAAAGCCCGCAGGATAACCAATGGAGTTATGGTCTTGGTGTTTGTGGCATCATTGGGTTTAATCTATGTGTTGAATCAGCCCACTTTGGTGGTTTACAAAGATTTTTCAAGAAGCCAGAGCAACGTGCTGCACCCTGAGAGCAAGGAAAAGCTGCAAGCTATGGCAGATGTTCCGGTAGAAGTCACCACCTATGTGAATGTGTTCGGGTTTGGTGTATCTAATTATACTTATCGTTTAAAAGAAGATCATGAGCGATTCTTTAAATACCGTCTGGACTATCCACTCATAAAGCTGAATTACAAATTTTATTATGCCGATGGACTAAAGTACAATTACATGCGCTTTCTTAAAATGGAAGATGACATCAGTACCGACTCCTTATTGGCACGTATTGCCGACCAACGTAAGTTAAACCTGACCGAGTTTATACGCTATGAGGATATTGACTTGGACGACAATATGAAGGCCAAGTGTTACGGTCAGGATTTCAGGGTTATCCGTTCCGGCGAACGCAGTTCTTTACTGCAAACCCGATTTAACGATCCTAATATGTTCCCTAACGAAGCAGAAATTACCGCAGCCTTTATGAATGCCGTATCCGACCGTTACTATGTGGCTGTTGTAGATGGGCATAACGGCCGTAATTTGGTGAGTGATAATTCAGGCTACAACAAAATGCTGGCAGTGGCTAATGAGCGTGGTGCCTATATTAACAACGGGGCAAGGGTCTCGGGTATCTATTTGTTCGACGAGGTACCAGAAGATGTAGACCTGTTGATAGTGGCCGACCCAACCAGCGAGCTGGAAGACTTTGAGCTGGAAGTGCTGAACAACTACATTGTAAGGGGAGGTAACCTGCTATTGACAGGTGAACCAGCCAGAAGAGATATTTTTAACAATCTGGCTAAAGGTTTGGGCATAGAAATGCTGCCTGGAAGTTTGGTGAACGACAACCCGGATTATTCGGCAGTGGTCAACCTGGCTGAGCTTAATACGGATGTTTTAGGTAAAGGTAGAGTAACGAATCCTATTCAATTGCAAACAGCCTCTGCTTTGCAGGTGATAGATAATAGCCCATTTGAGGTTAGCCCGCTGATCGTGGCCAACGAAAAAGAAGCCTGGCTATCAGAAACAGGACCTAATAAATTTGGTGAGATTACCTACCTGCCAGAAAATGGTGACAAAAAAGACAATTACAATGTAGCCTTAGCATTGGAACGGGAAGTAAACGGCAAGCAACAGAAGATAATGGTAGCTGCCGATGCTGATATGATTAGCAACTCTTGTGGAAATGAGCTGGTTACAGGGGTAGGCATTGGGAATGGGATGCTCGGAAGAAGCATTTTAAGCTGGTACACCGATGGCATGTACCCATTAAGCATGCAGCCTGTACCTGATCTGGATCTTAAAACACAGCTAAAATGGGAGCACTTACCATTTTATCGATTGTTACTCTATGTATTGATACCGGGTGTTTTCCTTGCTATAGGATTGTTTATGCTGGTAAAAAGGATGAGGAAATAAAAGAATAAGACACAAGTGTAAAGTATCAAGTATCAAGTATCAAGACACAAGACTATTTACCTCTTGTAAACTATCTTGCTACTTGATACTTAATACCAAAAAAATATATTATGAAACGATTAACATTTATACTAACAGCAATATTGCTTTGCACCAGTGCCTTTTCGCAAGGCGTAAAATTCGAAGAAGAGGCCCCTTTTATAAAAAGCCTCATAAAAGCCAAAAAGGAAAACAAAGTCATATTTATCGACTGTTACACCAGTTGGTGCGCCCCTTGTAAAAAACTGGCCAAGGAAATTTTTCCACAAAAAGAAGTTGGCGATTATTTCAACGCCAACTTTATCAATGTAAAAAAAGATATGGAAAAAGGTGACGGTAAAGAACTGGCAGGCAAATATGCGGTTTCTGCCTTCCCAACCATGTTGTTTATCAACAATAAGGGTAAAGTTATACACCGCATTACCGGTTATATGAGTACAGAAAAGCTATTAACAGAAGCAAAAAAGGCCATGACAAAGTTGGAGTAATAAACAATTAATGAATATTCAAGAGGAAAGAATAAGTACATAGTCAAACTAAAAGACGATGGAAGCGTATTAATTATTGATCCTAATGGCAACCAATGGTTACCCTGAATGAATACACTAAAATGATTGATGATATAGACGCTGAGGATGTGGCCAAATTTGCTAAAAAGCTGCTTAAAAAACTGATATGGTTGAAGTGGTGATGAATCCGAAGGATTAAAATCATTTGATAAGGAAATATTCTTAGTATTAGTTTGTTATTTAATTAAGTTGGTGAGCCTCTGCAAACGTGCAGGGGCTTTTTTTGGTACGTTATATAAACATCCTTTACAAAGATATATACATCGTTTACACTTTTTTAAAATTGTAAAGTAAAAATTCAATAACCTAATCATAAACCTGAACTTTCTATCCCTCACTCAATTTAAAAGTTGATTTCAGTTCGTCTTGTAAAATGCTTATCTCACTCACAATTTTCTTTAAGGTAGTTAGTTCAATGGCAGTTAAATTTTTTAATAATATCGTGTTATCAGGGTAATCATTGTCGAGCAATAAGGTAACTTGCCATTTGATTCTAAGATGCATCAAAAACTGGTATATCTTCTCAATTCCCTCGGCCTTCATATCTTGTAGTATTCCTCTACCTACCATTTGATCCAATCGTAACAGGCTGTTTGTTTCCCTAATGTTGTTAGCCAGGGCACGCACGCGCAGATAACCAACAATAGGAGTAAGGAAGTCTTTAATATTTACATTTTTCTTGTTAATAACAGGGCGTTTTCGAGTAACAGTTTTGGCCAGTTGTATGAAGAATACAGAATTCTCTTCCAGCTGTATGTGAACGTGATCTAACAACTCATTAACCAGTTTTTCACTACCATATATTAAGCGTAAATCAAAAAATATGGAACTATCCAGCACGTTTGCCATTTCAGGATTATTAATCCAGTTGGTAAAAAGGTTTTTCCACTCTTCCAGATTATTACACCATTCAGGATTACCGGCCATCAGATCGCCTTTACATCTGGAGTAACCTATTTCATGAAGATGCTCATTGATAATTTCTGAAAGTTTAAGGAAATAGCTTTTATTTTCCTCACTATCATCGGCAAAAATAACAGCATTATCCTGGTCTGTTTTCAAGGTCTGTTCTCTGCGGCCTTCACTTCCCATGGCAATAAACGCAAATTCACAAGGTGCCGGACCAACTTCTTTCAATGCCATTTCAAGGATACGTATATTTATAGCATCGGCAATGGAGGTGATGATACGAGAAACACTATTGATGTTATCGGTACTTGTAAATACTGCCTGGATGAGGATTGGAACCTTGTTATAGATATTTTTTATATCACTGATAAGGGAACACTGATTTATCTCCTGAATAAGGTGCGTTAATGAGTTGCGTTGCATCTCCAAACATTGTTGATAACTGATGTTTCCAATGATTCTATGGTCGTTGTTTTCAACTAGGATATGTGAAATGCTTTCTTTTTGAAACACTAGCATGGCTTCATATAACAAGGCATTTTCATTTATCACCTTTACTGGAGCTGTCATTACTGCAGCAACAGGACCTGAAGTGCTTAGGTTTCTGGACAGAACACGTTCTCTTAAATCCCGGTCGTTTACTACACCAATTACAGTTTCTTCCTCCCTAATGCAAATCAAATTTGTATGATGATCGCTCATTTTACCTGCTGCGTATTCAATGCTCTCCCGGAGATTGCAATTGATGTTAGGTTTCACCAGGTTACGTACCGGTTGGTTCATTAACTGCAAAGAAAGTTGAACATCATCGGCCATTTTTTTTGCATCCAAACGAATTCGGTTTTGTTCAGTAACAGGTTTAACCACTACAATATAACCTGTTTGCCTGTTTTGGGTAACTTTTGTTACAGATATAACTATGTTTTGTTTGCCGGCCTTTCCGTTGGTTAGATTGGTTTCAATGGCATAAGTCTTTTGAGGGTTTGTAATTCGAGTAACCATGTTATCCCAATCTATCTCAAATAAGGAGGCAAAATCAGAACCGATAACAGATTGGTGTTTATCATTAAGCAGATCCATAAACTTCATATTGGCAAACACTACTTTTTGATCTACTAGCATTAACGTACTTTCAGTCGAAGCATCTACCAGGCTTTTATATCTTTGAATGGAAAGTAGAAGTTCATGTTCTGCTTTTCGGCGTTTTTCTTCAATCAACTTGGTTTGTTGCAGAATATAAACAAGGATAATTATAATGATGACTATAATGAAAAACGAAATTTTCAATAATTGTCTTTTAAGTTGCTTGATTTCAGCTTTAACATCTTCCAGGTAGATACCGGTTCCGATAATCCAGCCCCATTCCTTAAAGCCTTTTACATATGAAAGTTTAGGCTCCACCCGGCTGGCATCGTCTTTCCATTGCCAGTAATACTGAATAATTCCTTCCCCTTCTTTATCAACCAGTTTTACAGCATCTACAAACAGTTTATTCTCATGGTTGTCGGTATAGTCAGATAAGTCATTGCCGATTAATTCGGTACGGTATGGGTGCATAATCATTTCAGGCCCAGAATTAATAATCCAGAAATAATCTTTCTGCTCCTTGCCGTATCGCATTTGGCCTATTTCTTTGGCTGCCTTATTTTGGGCATCATCCAACGATAAACTCCCCGATTTATAAGCCTCATTAAATTCAAGCAGTACGCTTCGCGCTGTATTGGTTAGCTCCATTATCATTTCCTTTTTACGGTCCATCATGCTATCCTCAAATAATGGAATAATAACCGCATAAAACGACACCACAAACATGGTTATAGCCAAAATGGTAGGAACAATAATACTATAGAAAAACTTATTTTTTTGATTCATGGAAGCTGCAATTTATAAATAAAAATGCGACGTGAAGATAGTAAAATCAGATGATGTGAGTTGTTGCTATAGATGATGTTTTATCTCAGCCTTTTTTTTATAAAATATGCAATTGTTATATGTTTTGTACTTCCTAACCCAGAGACTATGAGTATTATGGCTATAGTCACTGAGTGAGTGTTAAAGTATCCGATTGAAGCCACTAAATTACCAAGCGATAACTAGTAGTTTCTAATATTCAACTACTTGAACTCTGATAATAACTTAGCTTGGGATATTTAGAAACTGTTTAAATTTTGTTTTTGTGAGTTATTTTGAGAGAATTAAGTTCTCAGATGAGCCAAAATTGATGCGAATAGCATCGCTATTTAAAGAAATTTTGCAGAAATATGAGGGCTTAAGTCGCCAAAATAAACCGAAGGATAAAACTTAAACAGTTTCTTAAATCTTAGTTGTTGTCAATAAGAAATTCTATTTCCTTTTTTCCAATTCCTAATTTGGAATTTGATTTTGGTGAAATAAGACATTTAAAGTTCATTTTATTGGGAATTATTACATTACTTATACCATAACCTGGATAAAAAGGTGAATACTTTGAATTGTTTGTACTAATAATTAAACTAATCTCTTCTTTTACCAGTTGAGAAAATGATGATTCGTCGTTAATATCTATCTTTATTGTTTGTGAATCTAAAAACTTAAAAGTACCCCTATATATAATATCAGATATGTTCAAAATTACAACACAACTACTATGCAATTCCAGGTTGCATGTTTTTACTTCCTTTTTGATCATATAATAAAGTGTGTAATCGCCTATATATTTATTAATTAAGCTATAGTCTCTAAATAATTCTTCTAAATTATTAGGAGTTATTGTTTCGGTGATTATAACCTTGTTGTTGAGATATCTATATATTCTTGGGTCTATGGAAGATTTAATCTTTTCTTTAATAGCTTTTTCTTCACTAATTTTTTCAAGTAGTAGATTACCTGCTGCAGGAAATCCATCTCTTTTAACTGTACTGTAGCATCCAATTAGGTATGGTCGTCCATATTTGACTGTACCATTGAATAAACAGATTAATTTTTTTACGGGAGTAGTGTTTCCTACTTTCTGAACATGAATAAAAGTGTAATTTTCTATACTTTCTACTGTACCTTCCCACAACTCATTCAAGATATATTCAATAGTAACATTTCTTTTGTTTCGTATTTTAACAATCGCTTTCCCAACAGTTTCCCTTGCAAATGCATAGTAGTACATCAAGTAGTAAATGTTATTGCTATTATCATGCACAGTTATATCATTTCCTGACGAAATTATTCTATCGTTATTTTCATCATATTTTAGATTAAAACTGGATAATAACTCTTCGTATAATTCATTTCTACTTTTCTTTTCGATTATAGACTGTGGATAACGATCAAAATTCTTGGCTTTGCTTAATGATGTGTAATTTAATCTTTGTTCAATGTCTGATTGATTTACCTTCTTCTTCTTTAAAAATATGAGAATCAATTGAATTCTTCTCGCTAGTTCTTTCCCACTTAAACTTTCCATAAACAGAGCTTTGATTTATTTGTAAAAATTTTAAAAAATATCTGATATTCAAAATGTTACTGTGGAAAATTTCTGAAAATTTCTGAAATAAAATTCTTCTAGATTGAATATCAATCAATTAGAGATTACTATGTGTATATTTACACTGTCCCGCCAAAATAAATAATGGATAACATTTAAACTTTAATCATATGAAACGATCAAGAAAATTTAATTATTCAATTTTTCACATATGTGAATGATTAAATTTTCTTGGGAGTTACATGCAACAATTAAAAATTATTAACGCATGAAACAAAAAAGGCAATCTATTTTCGTTCTCCTTTGTTTATTTCTGGCTCAATTCTCTTTGGCTCAAGAAATAACTGTTAAAGGTAATGTACAATCTGGTGACGATGGTAGTTCTCTACCAGGAGTAAATGTATCCGTTAAGAATACTACATTAGGAACCGTTACTGATGTATCTGGTAATTATGAATTAAGTAATATACCAAACAACTCTGTATTACTATTTTCGTTTTTGGGATTTGAAAATGTGGAGGTTCCAATTAATGGTAAAGAAGTAATAAACGTTAAACTTTATGAATCTAATAGTGTTGTTGATGAGGTAGTTGTGATCGCATACGGAGAAACTACGCGAAAAAAATTTACTGGCTCATTAACTTCAGTATCATCAGAACAGTTAAAATCTGCTCCGCAGGCAAGCGCTGTTCAATCCATTCAAGGGAAAGCTGCAGGGGTTTTAGTCTCTGATACAGATGGACAACCTGGCTCTGTGGGTGAAATGGTTATTCGAGGTGTTGGTAGTATTAGTGGTCCTAGCTCTCCTCTTTATATAATTGATGGAACCCCTACCAATACTCTTGCTAACTTTAATCCTAGTGATATTGAATCCGTTTCAATATTAAAGGATGCTGCAGCTACAAGTATATATGGTTCTAGGGCAGCAAATGGAATTGTTATAATAACAACTAAAAAAGGTATTTCAGGAGATACTAAAATATCTTTAAATGCCCAGTTTGGTATATCTGATTTAGAAAATCCAAATAATTTCGGGGTAATGAACTCGGCACAATATGTTGACTATTACAGGTCAGCTATAATTAATGCTGGTCTTGATCCGGATGATTCGGGTTCGGGATATTATATGCCAGTTGAATTAAGTTCTCAAAATACAGATTGGGTTGATAGAGTGATTCAAACAGGAATAACACAAAACTATGAATTAAGTATACAAGGGGGTAATTCTAGTAGTCAACACTTTGTTTCTTTTGGTTATTTAAATCAAAAAGGAATAATTACAGAAACAGGCTTCGAAAGGTATTCAGGAAGAGTTAATTATTCATTAAATCTATCAGATAAATTAAAAGCGTACATCAATACCTTGGGAGCTTATTCTGAGAAAAAAAATAGGTTTAGAGGTGGAGGAGGACGATCAGGGCAGTTTAGTGGTGCTCATAATGTAGCTCCAACATCTACTATTTTAGCTGATGAAAATACCGTATTAAATGGTGCAGGTTACAATTTTGATTTGCCTAGTAATGCAAATCACAACCCAATAGCAGCTGCTAAATTAAATGATGAAGAAAACCAGCAAGTCAGAATTTTCCCAACGGTTAAAATAGATTTTAAGCCTATTGAGAATTTAACCATTTCATCTCAGGCTTCTATGGACTGGACTTATTCTAAATATAGAACTTATCAATCGAAATACTATTTAGCAGAAACAGACAATGGAGTTTCTACATTGGATCAAAATACCTATTTAGATTTTAATTTTAACGCAACAGCTAAATATAATTTTAATATCAAAGAGGACCATAAAGCATCTATTTTAGTTGGAGTTGAATCGTATCAGGAAAAAAACACATATACAACTGCCGGATCAACAAACTTTGCTTTTGAAAATATAAATAATTTCGCGGCAGGCGGAGAAACCAGTACTAGTAACTTATACTATAATTATTTACAAGAAAATCTTATTTCTGTCTTTGGTAGAATAGATTATTCGTTTAGTGACAAACTTTATGTAAATGCTTCTTTGCGTAGGGATGGATCATCCAAATTTGGTCCTGAGAAAACGTGGGGTACCTTTTATGCAGTGGGTGCAGGATATAACATAAGTGAAGAGCCTTTCATGAAAAATCAAAATATTTTTGAATCCTTGAGACTTCGAGGTAGTTATGGTATTTCGGGTAATGATAAAGGAGCAGGTGCTTATGATTGGCGTCCGTTATATAATGCTGGAGGAACTTACGTGGTACCACTTGAAGGAGGAGGAAAAGGTACTAATAGTGGCTCCAGACCAATTACACCCGGAAATAATTTTTTAAAGTGGGAGGAAATAGCAACTTTAAATTTAGCTATTGATTTTAGTATTTTGAAAGATCGCATATCAGGAACAATCGAATGGTACGATAGAAAATCAATTGATTTAATTACTTGGAGACAAATTTCTCACACATCTGGTTTTGCAGGTTTCGAAGATAATATTGGCAAGGTAAAGAATACGGGGGTAGAAATTGCTCTTTATACAGATAACATTAAATCTAAAGATTTTCAATGGTCTACTGATTTCAATATTACATTTAACAATAACGAAATTGAAAAACTTAATGCATTAAGCGATTCAATTATCGGAACACGACAAGCAAATATTGTTGGAAGATCTTTATTTGAATGGTACTTGCCACAATATGCAGGTGTTGATCCTTTAAATGGAAGAAACACCTATTATACTGAAGATGGTGAATTAACATACGATATTAGTAATGCAACAAAAAGTCCAAGTGGTAATTCATCTGCTACACCTGATTTTTTTGGCTCCTTTACCAATACATTTAGATATAAAGGCCTTTCCCTTTCAGCAATGTTTTACTTTAAGTATGGGAGTAAAATTTATCGTGATATGTTAAAAGGTTTGTCTGTAACCGGAGGCAATAATTTACCTAAGGAATTATCCAACTATTGGAGAAAACCAGGAGACAGGGTGCCAAATGAAAAGCCAAACATTCTTGAAAATGATCTGAATCATTCAACAAAATATTTAGAAGATGGGTCTTTTATTCGCTTACGCGACGTAACCTTGTCATATAGTTTACCGGATGCACTTACGGATAAATGGGGATTATCAAATGTAACCTTGGGTGTAAAGGGCACAAACTTATTAACATTTACCAATTATAATGGTTACAATGTAGAAACAGGTTCTTACGAATCAAGTAGTGACTATCCATCAAGTAGAACAATTACATTTAGTATCTCCACTAACTTCTAATTCTTATTAATCATGAAAATATTACTTAAAACATTAGTCATATTATTTATAACAGCGGGTTGCGACACTTTTTTAGATGAACAGCCAACTACATTAACAACACCTGAAATTGCTCTTAATACAGAAGTTGATATAGCTACAGCATTACATGGAGCTTATACTTACCTTAATGATGATGGCTATGGAATGATGTATTTTGTTATTGGAGATGCTTCTACAGATAACGGAAAAATACCATCTGACAGGGAAGCTTCAGGAGCGGGTTCTTCTAGGATACCTTATGCATATACATTAGAGCTGTCAGAGCAATTAACAGCAGGCGATTTTTGGACAGAAAGTTACAACTTAATTGCTGCAGTTAACCGCATAATAGCAAGGTTGGAAGAGGTAGAGTTTAATCAGGATTTTGAAGATCAAATATTAGCGGAGTGCTTCAGCTTAAGAGCTTTAATGCACTTTTCCTTAACACAGGTTTTTGCACAGGATTATAATTTTACATCAGATCAGTCTCATTTAGCTGTTCCGTATATGCTTGTAGTTGAACCTGGTTCAACACCCAAAAGAAATACAATGAAAGAGGTGTATGATCTGTGCTTTAATGACATTAATCAGGCTGTTGATTTATTTAATAAATCAGAAAACTATTTAATCGATAATGGATTAAGAAAAGGGGCTAACATTTATTTTATTAATTATTATTCCGCAATTGGATTACGTGCGAAAATGAATTTCTATAGAGGAAATTATTCTGAAGCATTAACCGATGCTAATGAAATTATTGATGGACCATTTGCTCTAGAGGGACAATACACTAGCAGTTTTTATAATAACGATGGAGAAGTTGGAGAATTTATTGACCAATGGTATAAAATAGCCCCTGTGCTAGAATCAGAAGCAATTTTTCAATTGGATTTGGATGAAGACGATGGTGATTTTGCAAATAGATCCTTAATTGATATTTATACAGCAAATAATGGAAATGCAGCACACGCTATCTCAAATGATCTTTACTCATTATACGAAAGCAGTGATACAAGAAGGTTTTGGTATTATGATGAAAAGGCTACTCCAGCAACAGATTTACATGTTTTTAAATATCCAGGTTCACTAGGAATAAATGCAGACGCTCATCATATACCGGTTATGAGATTAACTGAGTTTTATTTGATGGCAGCTGAGTGTGAATTACGAACCGGAGGTTCAGAAGATATAGCAAGAAGTCTGGTTCTACCAATCACAAATCGTGCAAACGCTAGTTCTATAAACACCTCTGGTGATGAATTACTTGAGGATATAATTACCGAAAGAAGAAAAGAACTTGCCTTTGAAGGAAACAGGTTGTATGATTTAAAACGTCTTCAGAGAGGTTTTCAAAGAACAGATTGCAACCTAACTAATGGTAATTGTTCAGTTGAATATGGTTCAAATCTTTATGCATGGCCTATTCCTAATGAGGAAATAGTGGCTAATCCGGCAATTATTCAAAATAAAGGATACTAAAAATAAACTAATTTGAAACTATCATGATTAAGTATTAAACACAAAGGCTGTGATGATTAAAAAGACTGTGTCTTTCGCTTCTGTGTTCGTAAGTCTTATTACTTGATACTTGTGTCTTGATACTAATTTTTAAACATATGAAACGAATATATATTTATTTACTTATTCTAGCATCGGCATTATCTTCTTGCTTTGATGAAAACGAAATATTACTTCCGGAGGAGTATAATTATCTTTCTTTTTCCGCTATATCTACAACAATACTCGAAGGTATTAAAAGTGAAATTGATATTGAGATAGTTTATTCCGGTCCAGAATTACAATCTGATATTAGCATACCTCTGATAATAGAATCATCAGGAGAGATTCAAGTTACTGATGGTGTAGATTATCAATTGACCAACCAAGGAAATGTGGTGACGATTCCGAAAGGAGAGTTTACTTCAAACCTAAAGGTGTCAATTCTTAATAATGATAATTCAGATGGAACACGCGTTCTAACACTGCGAATTCCAGAAACAGATGGGTATAAACTTGGAAGCCCGGATGCTAAAGAACTTGAATCGCATAATATTATAATACTTGAAGACGATTATACACTTTTCGGTTACACAAGTTTTGAAGAACCATTGGCTGGAGATATTAATAATTTTCATGCACAAGGAACAACAGATCAGGTAAATGTTTTTAATCAAAACAGCGTTGATTTCACATATAATGGAGGTGAAATGGGCTTTGATACTTATTATCTTCCTGGAGAAGAAGGCGGAGAGGATTCAGGTTTACTTTTTGGTGTTACAAAATTCACTGCAGATCTTGATTGGGAATATGATGTAGTAGCATTTCCTGATGGAACACAGGCATACTCTACTTCTGATGCGGATGGGTTAATGGAAATAGCATTTGATAATATTGATATTCCATCTAATACCCAACAACTACAAGTCTCCTTAGAAGTATGGTTTGCAGATACATCATGGGAAGAATCAGATGAATTTGATGTTTTTTGGCGGACTGAAGATGGAGATGAAGTGGTTTTATCCTTAAGATCAAATGGCAAAAGGATGACTGATTTAGCAGATGGCTCTGGACGAGAACTTATCGAAGAATGGACCCAATTTATAAGTACAATATCAAATGTAAAATCAGGGCAATTGATAATACAGATTGGCTCAAGCAGTGGTAGCGAAATCAGTTTCATAGATAATATCAAAATCGAAGGAATATAATCGAAGGAAACAATAAATCAAGGGATTATAAAATAATAAGGTTGAAGAAAAAGTGAAATTTAATGGCAGCCTTGAAAATTATTAAAAAAAGAGAGGCTGTTTCAATTTTTGAGACAGTCCTAAAATTTAAATAATACTTAAATGATTACAAAATTAATCTCCAAAAGAGTAAAGAATTCAGAACAATCATCTACAGTTAGGATTGCAGATAAAGTAAGAGAGATGCGAGAAAATGGTGAAAGGATCTGCGATTTTTCAGCAGGTAGAGCTTTTGAGCATACTCCGGATTATGTGATTGAGAAAGCTATTGAAGCCATGAAATCTGGAGATACACATCAGACACCAGCTAAAGGTACTAAGGCGTACCGTGATGCTGTCGCTATAAAACTTAAAAGAGAAAACAATATAATAGCGAATCCTGATACCGAAATTGTGGCAACAATGGGTTGTAAACAAGGATTAACAGCTTCGTTGTTGGCTGTTCTAAATCCTGGTGATGAAGTAATTGTAGAAGATCCTTGCTTTGTAACTTACAAGCAAATTATTACTTACCTAGGAGGAAAGCCAGTAACTGTTCCTCTGCACATGGAAAATAATTTCAGGTGGAAAAAAGAGCAATTAGAAAATGCAATTACATCAAAAACCAAGGCTATAATAATGTGTACTCCTCATAATCCTACAGGTGTTGTACATACAAAAGAAGATCTTGAGGAAGTAGCTTCTGTTGCAATTAAGCACAATTTAATTGTAATTACCGACGAACCTTACGAACGAACAGTTTGGGGCAATCGAGAACATTACAGTCTGGCTAATATTAAAGGGATGCAGGAAAGGACAGTTACTTTGATGAGCTTAACCAAAAGTTTTTCGATGGGAGGATGGCGAATTGGATTTGCATATGCAGCACCCGAAATCATTGCTCAAATGAATAAGCTTCAACAGCATTTAATTACTTGTGTGAGTTCGTTTGTTCAGGCAGGTGCTATTACAGCTCTTGCTGAAGAACCAAAAGATGTTGTAAAAAAGTATTGGAGTGATTGGGAAGAAAAAGTTCATTATTTTACATCTGAATTAGATAAAATTGAGGGAATAAGTTGTGAAATGCCTGAAGGTGGATTATATGCTTGGGTTGATATTTCTAAGTTAAACATTAGTTCAGATGAATTTGCAGATCGCTTGCTAGAACAAGAAAATGTTGCTGTAATTCCAGGAGGTTCTTTTGGAATTTATGGAGAAAATTACATTCGAATTACTTGTGTAAAATCTTATTCCGAAATTGAAGATGGTTTAACAGGTATTAGAAAATTTGTAAAATCTATAGGTAACCTCTAAAAATTGAACATTATTGAGAATAATATCATCATTTTTTAAAAGAACGATTTTTAGAGATTACCTTTAAATAATTGAGGTGAACATATTTTATACAAATTTATGATAAAAAAAGTAGGTAGCATATTTAGATCTTATTTTGGTCTATCTGTAGGAGTAAGAATACTTATATTCATGGCAATTGGATTAATTGTTGGAATCATTTTCGGTGATAAAGCAATGGTTGTACAACCTTTGGGGGATCTTTTTATTAATCTTTTAATGATGGCTGCAATTCCACTTGTTTTTTTTAATTTATTAGGAGGAATTACAAGCTTAACAGATTTAAGCAGTTTAGGAAGAATAGCAACTAAAATTTCATCTTTTTATATTATTACTACAGTAGCAGCTTTAACTCTTGGATTGATTAGTATGCATTATTTACAACCAGGTATAGGAATGCAGCTAACTGAAGAAGTGAATGATGACTTTGGTACTGTACCAAGTTTGGTTGAAGTTTTTTTGGGTTTAGTACCATCTAACATTTTCAAAGCATTTAGTGAAGGTAATATGTCTCAAATAGTTGTTTTTGCGGTTTTTTTGGCCATTACAACGCTTAAATTAAAAGATGATGTAAAGGTTCCAATGCAAAAAATATTTAACAGACTGTCTAAGTTGTTTAGGGAGTTGGTAACTATGATATTGGAAATTAGCCCAATTGGTATTGGTGCATTAACAGCTGCAGCTATTGGACAATATGGATCTAGTATATTTGGACCATTAGCTATATTTCTGGCCGGGATCTGGGGTACTCAAATAGTAATGGTTTTAATATATTTTATACTACTTTGGGTATTTACTAAAAAATCTCCAATCGAATTTTTTAAGAAGACGGGACCATTGTATGCCACCACATTTTCTACATGCAGTAGTTTAGCTAGTTTGGCTGTGGCATTAGATTTAGCTGAAAAAAGATTAAAATTGCCTGAGTACATTTATTCATTTACACTTCCTTTAGGTTCGCAATTGAATAAAAATGGTACCTCTATAATGCTTGCAGGGGTATTAATATTTACGGCTCAAGCTGCCGGGGTTGAATTCTCCATTGCTTCTCAAATTACCATTATTTTAATCGGATTATTGCTTGAAACCGGTTCAGGTGGAATCCCTGGAGGCGGACTTGTTATTGCATTAATCTTTGTTAAAGCTTTTAATTTACCATTAGAAATAGCTGCTATTGTTGGTGGAATATACCGTTTAATAGATATGGGAAGTACAACAATTAATTGTATGGGTGATATGGTAGGAACCGTGATTGTTGCTAATTCTGAAGAAAAAAGAACACGCAGGAAGAAAACTGATCCAGAATTAATTTAAAATGAAAATTATGAAAAGTATTATATTAATTTCTATTATTACTCTGTCTTTATCCTGTTTTTCTCAAAATATTAGCACTAAGGAAGACCGAGAAGCTTTGTTCAATTATATTATTGAAAAAACGAAAGACCGAGAAGCTTTTTCTTCCCCAAAGGAGGAAAACTTAGGATTTGATCCTATCAGTGAAATGTTAAAGTTGAAGGAAGAAGTTATAAATGCCTCCAATGACACAGAGTTGTATTATGCCTTACAAAAATTAAGCTGTGCAAGGAGAGATAAGCATTTAAAAATAAGATCAGTTGAAAATGGTATTAATAAACCAAATGTTCCAAAGCAATACGCTCCTATAAGCTTTCATCCCGACTATTCAGATAAAAACAACTGCTTTTTGTTTGTTTCGGATTTAGGCAAATCAATAGATCGTGCAGTGGAGGCTAACAGAGTACCGAAAATAGGAGATAAACTTATCAAAATAAATGGTGAGGATGTAAATGACTATTTTGAGAAAGCAAGAAAATATCAGCCGTATTCAACCATAGAAAATTTATGGAGAAGATTTAGCTACGATATAGGTATTAAGTCAACAAAACTTCCAGATCATTTTTATAAAGATAAGCTCTCATTAACTTTAGAAAATGAAAAAGGAAAGATTTATGATATTGAACTGCCTTATATGGATCAGGTATCATGGATGTATGGTAGAATTCACAGGAATTACCCTGGATATAAAGAGGTTGAATCGTTTGAGTTTGATAGTTTTAAGTTGTATACACCAACAAAAAGTAACAACAAAACACTGTTAATTTGGTGGTATGGGTTCAGGGCAGATTTACCTCAAGCAATTGATTCTTTAGTACAATGGGCCGATAAAAATAAGAAACTTCATTATGATATTATTATTGATGCGATTGACTCCCGAGGTGGATCTCAAGGTGCATATGCTTTATCACGATTAAGTCCTAAATCATTTAAAACAACTGGCGGTAACATTAAAAATAGTGATATTACTTATGAATTCATTTCAGGATACACTAGGCACTATTTGAGTTCAAAGCAAATGTTGGACGGAGAGGGGCGTGAAACAGAAGATGATGGAACCTGGGTTATCGATTGGCTAAATGGTCCGGTTCTGGATGGACTAAAAGCGGGTCAAAAATATAGTAATAATACTCCGTTTAAATGTGCGCATTTACCACATTATTCTGATTGGATAATGAATCCGGCACAAAAGCATTTTACGGGTAACATGGTTGTGTTTTTTGGACCATGGGGTGGCTCACATTTAAGTCAGTTTTCGGCAATGATAAATGATAACGATTTAGCTTTTACATTAGGAATGCCAGATGGAGGTTATAGTAACACTTGGGAATGGTCAGAAGTTCTTTATTTTCCTAAGAGTAAAAAACCTGTTGTTGAGTTTATGTGGAGCATTGGACACACAATTCGTCCGAATGGAGAGGTATTGGAAGGGAATCCTGCACAAGTTGATGAATATATCCCGGTAACAAGGTCAAATTTTTTAGAGTATAAACTACTTCTTTTAAAAAAGGCTGAGACTTGGCTGAAATCCAAAAAATAAATCTGTTTAGTTCACTTATAAATATATAGTAATGGTTGTGAGAACTCAATTGTTAATAGTGTTCCAACTTGTATTTTCTGTAGGCCTATGTGCGCAAAAGGTAGTTAATAATAATGTTCTTGAGAGTGAAATCGTTGAAGATTTATCTCAAGCACTAAAATTTCGTAATGTAGGCCCCTCTCGTGGGGGCCGCGTTACAGCAGTTGCCGGATCAGAAAAACAACAAGGGGTGTTTTATATGGGAGCTACAGGAGGAGGAGTATGGAAAACAAATAACTACGGTCAAAGCTGGAAGAATATTTCTGATGGGTACTTTGCAACTCCTTCAATTGGTTCAATAGCTGTATATCAGAATAATCCAAAAATAATATATGTTGGTACAGGTTCTGATGGGATAAGAAGTAATGTTATTGTTGGAAAAGGGGTTTACAAATCTATTGATGAGGGAAAAACATGGTCATTTATCGGATTAAAAAATGTGGGACAAATTGGTTCAGTTATTATTCATCCAGATAATCCGGAAATTGTTTATGTAGGAGCAATTGGGCAACCATTTCGTAAGAATGAAGAAAGAGGCGTATACAAAACAACCGATGGTGGAAAAGAATGGGAGAAGGTGTTCTTTTTATCTGATTCAGTTGGTTGTGTTGATTTAGAATTTGCCCCTGAAAATCCTAATATCATCTATGCAGCAATGTGGAGAGCAGAACGCAAGCCGTGGACAATAATAAGCGGAGGAGCTAGTGATGGTATTTATAGGTCATCAGATGGTGGAGATACTTGGGAAAAATTGAAAAATGGACTGCCAAATCATTTAACAGGAAAGGCTGACTTTGCTGTAAGTAAGGATAAACCAGAACGTGTTTGGGCACAAATACAAGCATCGAATAATGAAGAAGGAATTTATTATTCGGATGATTTTGGTGATTCTTGGAGTAAAATTGAAATGCCTGAAAAAGTTCATAAATCGGTGATGTATAGGCCATTTTATTTTACAAACCTGAGTGTTAATCCTCAGAATGCAGATAATATATGGTGTGGTACAAAAAAGTTTTGGACATCGTACGATGCAGGTAAAACATGGGAATCAGTATCGACCACGCATAGTGATCATCATGATTTATGGATTAATTTTAAGGATTCACTTGAGATTATAGAAGGAAATGATGGTGGAGCAGCGGTTTCCAGAGATGGCGGTAAAACATGGTCGAGTGTATTTAATCAGCCAACAGCAGAACTTTACTCTTGCAATACAGATGATCGATATCCTTATTATATTTACTCAGGTCAACAAGATAACACAACCATTTGTGTTCCGAGTAAACAAATTGGTCTTGATCCATTGGATTCTAATGATTGTCATAATCTGGAAGGAGCTTTAAACTGGGAAAATGTTGGAGGTTGTGAAACAGGGCCTGTAATTGCAAAACCAGGAAATCCTGATATTGTTTATGCCAATTGCAAAGGGCAATTTTCAATCTACAATCGAACAACAGGAAAAGAAAATCTTTATTATGTTGGATGCGAAAGTTTATATGGAAATCACCCTGATGATGTAACTTATCGATTCCAAAGGGTTACTCCTATGGAAGTTTCGCCACATAACCCTAATGTAGTGTATTATGGATCTCAATACTTGCATAAAACCATAAATGGAGGTAAAACATGGAAGGTTATTTCACCAGATTTAACAGCTAATAAAAAAGAATACCGAGAGAGAAGCGGGAAACCAATAGATGAAGATATTTCAGGCGAAGAAAATTATGCAACACTATATACTATTCAAGAATCCCCAATTAAGCGTGGAGTGATATGGACAGGGGCAAACGATGGTTTGGTGCATGTAACAAAGGATGAAGGAAAAAAATGGGAAAATATTACTCCTGATATTCCTGAGGGAGGAAGAGTTTCGCAAATTGAAGCTTCTTTTCATAATCCCGCGAAAGCATATTTTGCCATTTATAGGGATTACTTAGGTGATGATAGTCCATATCTTTTTAAGACAACTAATTACGGGAAAACAATGGTTGATATATCAACTGGAATCCCTGATGATTATCCAGTAAGAGTTTTGCGTGAAGATCCAGAACGAAAAGGACTTCTTTATGCGGGAACTGAGTTTGGTTTATTTATTTCCTTTGATGATGGAAAAAACTGGAAACCATTTCAGCTTAACCTTCCAATTACTCCAATAACTGATATCAGGATCACTCGTAACGACTTGGTTTTGTCAACACTGGGAAGGTCATTTTGGGTTTTAGATGATATTTCATGTTTACGACATTATGATTATTCAAAAAAGAGGTATTTTCAATTTTTTCAGCCTAAAGATGTAATTGATTACGAACAGAATTTTTATTTCGCTTTACCTGATGAGAAAACAGATTCTCTAATTTCTATTGAGATTATAAAGGGCGACGAGAAAATACTTACAAAAAAATATCTGATAAATAATCTACCAGAAAATGAGTTGGGAATATTTAAAATAAGCTGGAATTTAAGGCATCAATTGCTTAAAGGAGTTAGTTCTGTTAAGGCACCCTATATTTCCCCAGGTAATTACCAAGTAACTTTAAACTACTCAGGAAAAAGCATTAAGCAAAATTTTAATTTTCTGCTACACCCCAATTTTGAAAAGACAAATACATGTGAAGATGATTTATTTGAGCAGGAGAAGTTAGCTTTGAAGACATTAAAACTCATAGTAAAAATCAACTCAGAAATAGAATTGATTAAAAGGGAGTTAGCTACATGTAAAGATCAGGTAAAAATTAATGATTTAAACAAACGTTTAGGGTTAATGATTAAGGGGCCTAGGAGATATGATAAACCTATGCTTTATGATCATACTTTGTATTTGTACAAAATGATTACTTCCAGTCCTCAAAAGTTGGGCGATGATGCATTTATAAGATTTGAAGAGTTAAATAAAGCAATTGATAATTTATTTACGCTTTAATTTCTCATATACACATTTTATGAAAACAAGAACTGAATACGATTTAATTGGTTACAAAGAAGTACCTGCTTATGTGTATTATGGCATTCAGACCTTAAGAGCAGTTGAAAATTTTGATATTTGTGGTGTAAAGTTAAGTGCTTATCCAAACTTTATTAAAGGATTGGCGATGGTAAAATGGGCAGCAGCCAGAGCAAATAATGATCTTGGATTGTTAGCAAATGATTTAACAGAGGCTATTACTAGAGCTTGTGAGGAAATTATTGAAGGTAATTGGCATGAACATTTTCCAGTTGATATGATACAGGGAGGTGCAGGTACATCTACCAATATGAATGCTAATGAGGTGATTGCAAACAGAGCTCTAGAAATTCTTGGATATAAAAAAGGTGAATATAAGTACTGTCATCCAAATAATCATATTAACCTATCGCAATCGACAAATGATGCTTATCCAACAGCGATTAAAATTGCATTGATTTTTATGAATGATACATTGGTGTTAGGATTAAAATCATTAATTACTGCATTTAGAGCTAAAGGAGAAGAGTTCAAAGATGTGTTAAAGATGGGTAGAACTCAGCTACAAGATGCTGTACCTATGACATTAGGTCAAGAATTTGAAGCTTGGGCTGTTAACCTTGAAGAGGAAGTGGAGCGATTAAACCAGAATGCAAAATTGTTTCTTGAAGTAAATATGGGAGCTACTGCAATTGGTACTGGAATCAACTCAGAACCAGATTACTCTGAAAAATGTATTGACCGTTTAAATGAAATAACAAACCTTCCAATTGTATTGGCTGGGAATTTGATTGAAGCAACACCAGATACAGGATCATATGTAATATACTCATCAGCAGTTAAGCGTTTGGCGGTTAAACTTTCTAAAATTTGTAACGATTTGAGGTTATTATCTTCCGGACCACGTTGTGGATTTAATGAAATCAACTTGCCAAAAATGCAACCTGGATCTTCAATCATGCCAGGTAAGGTAAATCCTGTAATTCCGGAGGTTGTAAACCAAATTGCTTACAAGGTTATTGGTAACGACCTAACGGTAACAATTGCTGCAGAAGCAGGCCAGTTGGAATTAAATGTAATGGAGCCTGTTTTGGTTCGTGCTATTTTCGAATCAATAGAAATGTTGATAAACGGAATGGCCACATTGAAAGAAAGATGTATTGAAGGGATTACAGCAAATGTTGAACACTGTAAAAAAATGGTTTTAAACAGTATTGGTATAGTTACTGCTTTAAATCCTACATTAGGATATGAAACTTCTTCAGAAATTGCTAAAAGAGCGTTGGCAGAAAACAGAAGTATTTATGAATTAATTCTTGAAGAAGGGTTATTGACTAAGGAGAAGCTGGATGAAATTCTTTCTCCAGAAAGAATGATTAAGCCTCAGAAATTTATACAATCATAAAAAGGATATCAATTAAAAATCAAAGGATAGTTTTTAATACAATTTATAATACAAAAGGTTAGACAAGTGTAAAAGAGTCGGGAAGCAATATCTCGGCTCTTTTCATATGTAAATCTTATTTCTGAATTTGGCTGACGATAATAATAAAAACGTTTAAGTGTATATCTTTTAAAATTCATGTAGAAACCGGATTCAATTTTCATATTAATTGAATCCAGATTTTTTCCAACAGGAATATTTGGCTAATTCTCACAATATCAACTCAATGCAAGAGGTTGATTGGCTCATAAAAAGCTAAAAACCAGCAGCCTGACCATCTTTTCTGCTTTCTGATGCACCATAGTAAACACCGGATTTACCATCGTACTTTATAGCTTGGTAACCACCATAGCCACCATTGCTGAAACTTACTTTATGTCCTTTTCGCATTAAGTCTCTGATGGTTTTATAATCAAATCCTGATTCAAGATATAAAGTACCTCCATTAGTCATTTTAGATCCAGTTGGCTGAGACGAACCACCATGACGCATTCTTGGTGCATCGCCAGCTTCCTGAAGGTTCATTCCAAAATCGATCATATTTACTAAAATTTGAACATGCCCCTGAGGTTGCATACTTCCACCCATCACACCAAAACTCATAAATGGGTCTCCTTCTTTTGTTACAAAGCAAGGAATAATGGTATGGAAAGGCCTTTTACCAGGTTCGTATACATTAAAGTGCCCTTCTTGCAAGCTAAACAATTCACCTCTGTTTTGTAAAACAAAACCTAATCCCGGAGGAGTCATACCAGAACCCATTCCTCTAAAATTACTCTGAATAAAAGAAACCATATTTCCGTCTTTATCTGCCACGGTTAAGTAAATTGTTTCGCCATGCTCTAACTCACCAGCTGGATATTCTCGTGCAGCTTTTTCGTTGTCGATTAGTTTTCTTCGTTCATCTGCATATTCCTTCGAAATCAACTTTTCCAATGGTATTTCGTTAAAAGCCATGTCCGAATAGAATTTCGCACGGTCTTCATAGGCAAGTTTCTTTGCTTCAGTAAATAGATGCATATATTCCGTACTACCAAAACCCATAGACGAAATATCGTAAGCTTCAAGAATGTTTAGAATTTGCAAGGCTGCAATTCCCTGACCGTTGGGCGGTAATTCCCAAACATCATACCCACGATAATTAGTTGAAACAGGATCTACCCATTCAGATTTGTGTTTAGCCAGGTCAGATACACTTAAAAAGCCTCCTTGTTCCTGAATGTAAGAAGCAATAGTGTTTGCTATTTCACCTTTATAGAATATGTCTCTACCATGTTTTGCTATTTTCTCGTACGTGTTTGCCAAAAAAGGATTTTTAAATATTTCTCCCCGCTTTGGCATTGCGCCATCCTGCATATAGGTTTCTTTAAAGTTTGGGTATTTTGAAAGTCGTTTAGCCGACGATTTCATGTAATACGAAATTATATCGCTAACCGGAAATCCTTCTCGGGCATAGCGAATGGATGGATCTAATATCTTATCTATCGGTAATTTCCCGAACTTCTGATGCAATTGGAACCATGCATCTACTGTACCTGGAACTGATACAGGTAAAGCACCAAAAGCTGGTATTTTCTCATAACCATTCTGCTTAAACCATTCTAATGTTAAACTTTCAGGAGAACGTCCACTGCCATTTAAACCATATAGCTGTTGAGTTTTGGCATCCCAAACAATTGCAAACAAATCACCTCCAATTCCACATCCAGTAGGTTCTACAAGTCCCAGCATTGCATTAGCACCTATGGCTGCATCAATAGCCGAACCTCCGTTTTTTAAAATTTCGAGTCCAACTTGTGTTGCTAAGGGTTGTGAGCTACATACCATTCCGTTAGTAGCCATTACTGCAGAGCGGGTGGCAAAGTTTGTTCCTGTGATTCGATCTTGTGCATTGGAGGTTATGGATATTGAAATAAATAACAATAGAAATAATTTCTTCATCATGATTTGTAATAAATGTTTAGTTTCTCAAATATACTATTAGGTAGATATTTGCCCAAAAAGTTGCCCTTCAAATATAACCAATATCCTTTGGTTGAATGGGGTGTTGAATTTAGAAATTAAAACTTTTAACTTTATAATTTTGGGATGAAGTCAATTTAGCTGCAAAATACTTCTACTGCAAAAAAATAGTCTATTTTCTATATTTGGATTATACAAAGAAGATATTAACTAACCAACATATGTATGTCCAGGTGTTAATTGTATATGTTACTGGCTTTAAGTATCATGTAAATCACTCTTTCGTCTAAAATCTAACGATCTTCTCTTGTCAATCTAATACAGAAATTAACCTTCTATTCTATTAGAATCAGTAAATTGTATAATATAATCCGTAAATCGTATTTATTTATATCTTATTTCTTAATGTAATTTTGTGTCCTTAAGTAGTTTATAAATTTAAACTGCTTTAACAATTAACAATCGAAATGGAATATTTATACACAGAAATATATAAGGCTTAATTGATTTTTTATATTAAAAAGTTTTGAATTCAACATTCAGATTATTTTAAACAAACGGACATGAATATTTTACAATCGCTCGGAACATATGCGTCTGCTCAAAAATGGGTAGCTATTAACTTTATAATACTGGGATCGGTTTTGCTGATTTTGGCAGGAATATTTGCCATTTTTATTGCTAAATCTCCAATGGCTTCGGGTATGAAATGGGGTTCTTTAGTTACAGGAATTCTAATAATTATTGGAGGATTCTCTTACTTTAATTTTAACGAAAAGACAAAGCAGGAATCAACAGCTATTTATCAAAAAGATGCAAGAGAATTTTTAAAGTATGAACATGAAAGAATGGAAAAAGTAGATAAAGGTTTTATAACCTATCAACTAAGCTTTGCCATATTTGTTTTAGTTGCAATAGCTATTATAGTATTTTCGCACTCATCATTGGCTAAAGGAATAGGTATGGCAGTTGCCATTTTATTTTTAGGATTGTTGGTTGTTGAAGGATTTTCTCATCAATCGATTAGAACATATGCAAAAGAACTTAGAGTTGAGGTTAAGAATATAAAGGAGTAATAGAATGAGTTCAGTAGTAAAAATAGAAAATATTAGTGCATTAAATAAATTACTTGGACAAAAGGAGCCAAAGCATCCCCTAATCAGTGTTATGGATTTATCCAGCATAGATTTTATGGAATTCAATAACATAAAGATATCTAATGGTTTTTATACTATCATGTTAAAAAATCTTTCTCCAGGGGCATTGCGCTACGGGCGTAATTACTATGATTTTCAGGAAGGAACACTGTTTTTTTCTGCGCCAAATCAAGTAGTAACTTTAGAAGATCCAGTTGAAACTACAGATGTATATGGTTGGTGTTTGGTTTTTCATCCTGATTTAATATATGGAACATCATTATATTCTAAAATGAAAGATTATACTTTCTTTTCTTATAATTTACATGAAGCTCTGCATTTATCGGAAAAAGAAAGAAATAAGTTAAAAGACATTGTAGATGATATTCAATTAGAGCTGAGCGAAAATATCGATAAACATAGTAAAACGCTTATCGTATCATCCGTTGAACTTTTATTAAATTACTGTAATCGATATTACGACCGTCAGTTTATTACGCGTACCCACAAAAATAAAGACGTTATTTCAGAGTTTGAATTATTGCTTGCCAATTATTTTAAGTCCGAAGAACTTCACCTATCAGGTTTTCCGTCAATTAGTTATTTTGCTGGAGAATTACAATTGTCATCTAATTACTTGAGCGATTTGCTAAAAAAGGAAACCGGAATGAATGGTACAGAACATATTCAGCAGCATGCTATTGATCTTGCTAAAGATAAATTACTAAGCTCTTCAGTATCGGTTGGGGAAATAGCTTATGATTTAGGGTTTGAATATCCTCAATATTTCAACAAAATGTTTAAGAAAAGGACAGGTATGACTCCGGCTAAGTATAGAAATCTAAATTAGAATGCATTAAAAATAGTAAGAGTATTCTGGTAAATTGCTTAGAACTGAAATTACGTTTTCATTCATTTTTATAGTAAAAACTATACTTCAGAGAAGATTAAAAAAATTGTAATTATGTAATTTACATTGTCATAAATTCAATTGAATTATATTTATTAAAATTATAGCTGTGCTTAAAGTAAGTGCAGCTATTTTATTTTGTGCTAATAAGATTTAATGTGCAGAAAATGAGCTTTGTGTGGATGAGTAAATGTAAAAAAACTAGTGTTGAATTTTGTATTTTGATCGATAAGTAAATCATATAATATTATCAGTAAATCGTATAAATTTACCTTCTTCTCTCTACCTATATTTGTTTTGAAATAATTGATAGTTAACTTTTAAAACAATTTATAATGAAAAGAGAAGTAAAAATGAAAAGCTTTTTTGCATTTATGATGCTTATTGTATTTAGTATCTCACTAGTATCTTGCGATGACGATGATGACGATAAGGATTTACCAGAAAGCATCTACACGTCTGGACCCAACCTAGTAAATTATGAAAATGGCGGTGATAAAATTGCTGCACATCTATACGTGCCTGAAGGATTTAATGAAAATGACGATAAAACGTATCCAACAGTAATTGTTTCTCCTCCTTTTACAGGGATTAAAGAACAAACCGCAGGTATCTATGCCGAAGAACTAAGCAAGTTAGGCTATATAGCTCTAGCATATGATCCAAGAGGATGGGGAGAAAGCGAAGGTTACCCTTATGTAGGCGATGGTTTTCGTATGTCGGATGATCTGAACAAGGGCATTACTTACTTATCAGGATTTTCATTCGTAGATGAAGAGAATATATTTAGTTTGGGTATTTGCATGGGAGCTTCATTTGCTGCTTACAATGCTATTGAAGACGACAGAGTTAAGGCAGTAGGCCAGGTAAGTGCTTATTTAACTGCTGGAGAAGAATATTCAGCTCTTCTTCCTGATGCTGTTTATATGCCAGAAATTTATGAACAAACACCGGCTGATCAAATACAATATCTTACTGCAGTTTACGCAGCAGGTACGGAAGAATATAATCAGGCTCCTCCAATTGTACAAAATATGTCTACTTATTACTTAGAAGGAACGCCAGGTTATCATGCCAATTGGGCTAACAGTGTAAGCTCTCTATCAATGATTGCATTTGCTACATTTAATATTTTTGATCATATTGATGCATTTAATGCAGCTGGTAAGCCACTTGTGTCAATTATCGGAACAGAAGCTGTATCAAGAGAAGGCGGAGAAAGATTTTATAACGGAGTTAATACCAAAAAAGAGTTATTGATGGTTGAAGGATCAGATCACTTTGAACTTTACTACATGCCAGAGTATGTATCTCAAGCTGTTCCTAAATTACACCAATTCTTTAGTAGCGTAGACTAGATAGATGTATAATTAATTGAATAAACCCAGATTTGTCAATAGAGACTTGTATTGTTTGATATAGCAAAAGTCTTTAAAGAACAGGAATAGTGCATGATGGTCTTTATAGTGACATTTTGGGGATAAATAATGTGCGTTTAAAATTTTAGTATAAAAAAGGCTGTTGAATTATAAGACAGCCTTTTCAAATTCATCTATTTGTTCTTAGTTTAATTAATCACAACTGAGCTCCTGCAAATGTGCAGGAGCTTTTTTTATATGTTTTACATAGATGCTATGAGGGTAGATTGTTTAAAATCAATATATTGCCTATGCAACAATATATTACGGATTTTTTGCTTTTTGAATTATAATTTTCTTATTTGCATATAGTAATAAACTATATGGGTAAGTTAAAGGATAAAATAGTCATTTTAAGTAACTGTAAAGAATTGAGCTTTAATCAATTCTTTAACGAAATGTATAGCGGTGTTTGTCTTTTTGCAGAAAGATTTCTTGAAAACACAACAGAATCGGAAGATATTGTTCAGGATGTTTTTATAAAACTTTGGGATCAATTCGAAGATTTTGACTCTTTAATTAAAATTAAAGCCTATTTGTATAGCTCAGTAAGGAATAGTTGTTTAAACTTTATCCGTCACGAAAAAGTAAAACGTAAATACGAAACTGATCAACTAACTAAAATACAATCAAATAACTTTTTCTACGAAAAAATGGTGGAGGTTGAGAGCTCCAGGTTAGTTAGACAAGCCATTGAAGAACTTCCCCCACAGTGTAAAAAAATTATGCTATTAAATTTAGAGGGTTTAAAAAATCAGGAAATAGCAGACGATTTAAATATTTCAATTAATACTGTAAAAACACAAAAGTTAATAGCGTATAAAATTCTTCGCGAAAAGCTGCAAGACTTATTTAATCTTCTGCTATTAATTTCATAAATAACTTCGATTTCTAAGAAACTGTTTAAATTTTGTTTTTGTGAGTTATTTTGAGAGAATTAAGTTCTCAGATGAGACAAAATTGATGCGAATAGCATCGCTATTTAAAGAAATTTTGCAGAAATATGAGGGCTTAAGTCGCCAAAATAAACCGAAGGATAAAACTTAAACAGTTTCTAAGTTTATTATAATTAAACTGGAATTAAAAAATTAAGTATTGGGTTGTTAGGAAATTAACTTTAATTTATGAGATCCGAACCCAAGAACTCCCTTAGGAAAATAGAAGATCAGCATTAAAGATGTGTGATGGCATTATTTAAAAGATATTTCCCTGGTTTTGGAATGTATAGTGAAGCCATACATTAGTTTATTTATTGTGCTATAAACAAAAATTAACAAATTAGATTGTAAAAATCATTAAAGGCTTATGGAAATAGGGGTCTGTGTTAAAGTAAGTACTATAATATTTGTTGAGGGCTATAAATATGAAGTATGAAGGCTAAAAAACAATAAATATATATCTTGTGTGGGTGTGATAATGGATATAAAAAATGTTAAAGCAATATTTTTTTAAAAAAAGTAAGATATTTCTTCACCCGTTTTTTTTTTATGCGTGTTTTCTCTAATAAATGGACATAATGAGACTATATAATTGAGTTTTGTTACACCATTGAAATAATTAAATGAAAATGGAGAAAACAATAAAATATATAAAGCTGGCTGAACTAATAGCAAAGGAGGTCACAGAAACTTTATCTGATAATGAAAGAAGAAAACTTGATGAATTATTAAATGATAAAGCAGTAAGGAGCATATATACCAAAGCAAAAAGTACTTTACAATCAGAACAATATAGTAAAAGCGAAAAAGAAATAAATGTTGATGAAGTTCGAGTAAAACTAGAAAACAGGTTATCACCATTAAAAAAGGTAGAATCTAAAAAAATTAATATAGTAAACTTTATAAAGTATGCAGCTATTATATCTATACCGTTAGGTGTGATGATATGGGTTTTATTTTCATCATTACCAAATGATCAATCAATAGCAGATGATGCTATAAATCCTGGAAGTACAAAAGCTACACTATACCTGTCTGATGGTGCTACGGTGGATCTGATAGATCCAAAAAATGAACAAATAAAAGAGGGCGATTTTCTTATTAGTAACGATTCTGCAAAAGGCTTAAATTACCAGTATCATCATGAGCACTTAGAAATGACCGAAGTATTAGAAAATAGATTGGTTACACCACGTGGAGGAGAATACAACATTATATTATCAGATGGAACTAAAGTTTGGCTTAATGCTGTGTCCGAAATCCGTTATCCTGTTAAGTTTATTGGTAAAACAAGAAAGGTAAAAATCAAAGGAGAGGTATACTTTGAGGTTGCGCATAATAAAAAACAACCATTTGTAGTTGAGGCAGATAATGTTGAAGTAGAAGTTTTGGGTACACATTTTAATATTATGGCATATGAAAACGAAAAAAACATAGAAACAACATTAGTACAAGGTGCAATTCGAGTTACAGGATCGGGAAGCAATGGAAAAGCAAAATCATATAAATTATCTCCTGGAAAACAGGCTGTTTATTCTCGTTTCGATAACTCAATTAGTGTTAAAGAAGTAGATCCTGACATTTACACTGCTTGGATAAAAGGTAAGTTCTTATGGAGTAATCACAATTTGGAATTTATTATGAATCAGCTCGAACGTTGGTATGATGTAGATGTTGTTTACGACTCAGAAGAATTAATGAAGTATAGATTTAATGCTCGTTTGCAACGATATGGAAATATTGATGATATTTTACGAAAGCTTGAAATGACAACAGATATTGTTTTTGAAACTAACAATCAAACCATTACAGTAAAAAGGCAATAAACACTAAAGCAGGAAATGCGCCAACATTTCCTGCTTAATAGATAATCGTATTCCAATGGGAGGGAATACAATGTTAAACTACAAACACGAATTTATGAAAAAATGGAAACTCAGCCAAGTTTTTCCTTTTAGGGAGAATTACGCACAAACATTAAGGATTATGAAACTCATTGTTCTTTTAATGACAGTAACTGCTCTTCATGTTTCGGCAAGTTCGTATTCGCAGAGAACATTTTTTACAATGGAACTCAAGGATATGAACCTGAAAGATATGATGGACATAATTATGAAGGAGAGTCAATTTGACTTTGTGTATTCACAAGATGAAATTGAAGGAGTAAAAGTAAATGATTGTTCATTTGACAATGCACACATAGAAGAAATTCTAGATAAGTGCTTAAAAGGGAAAAGTATTAATTACGAGATTGTTGATAAGGTAATAATATTAAAACCTAATAAAAAGCCAGAACAATCGGATAATGTACAACAAAGTTCAAAACGGATAACGGGAAAAGTAACAGATAGTTCAGGCGAATCAGTTGTAGGAGTTAATGTTTATACAAAAGACGGCAGATCAGGTGCAATAACCGATGTTAATGGAGAATATCAAATTGTTGTTTCGGCAGAAAGTAAAATACTGATTTTTTCCTTTATTGGTATGGGAACAAAAGAGATTGAAATAGGAAATCAAACTAATATTGATGTTGTTTTAAAGGATAATATTGAAGAACTGGGAGATGTGGTGGTAACAGGTTTAGGGTTTACCTGGAACAAAGAAACATTTACAGGTTCCACCACGAAAGTAACAGCAGAACAAATTAAAGAAATTAATCCTATTAATATATTCCAAGTTTTGGAGGTTGTTGACCCCTCCTTTCAAATTGTTCAAAGTGAAGAATTTGGGTCGGATCCTAACCGTTTGCCGGAAATCCGCTTAAGAGGTAATAGCTCTCTTCCAAATCTTTCAGATATATACGAAGGTGATCCCAATACACCCGTGTTTATAGTAAACGGATTTCAAAAATCGCTTGAATTTGTAGTGGATTTGGCACCAACAGAAATTGAATCAATAACAGTATTAAAAGATGCTGCAGCAACGGCGATTTATGGTTCTAACTCATCAAATGGTGTTGTTGTTATCGAACTTATTCAACCTAAAGCGGGTGAGCTTAGGATAGACTATACCGCAACGGCAACCATACAACAGCCTGTTTTATCAGATTATGATTTGCTAAATGCGCAAGAAAAGTTAGAAATGGAGGTGATAAGGGGACTTGAAGACAGGTACAGTGATTCATATAACAGTAAGCAATTTCAAGTATCTGATGGCATTGATACCGACTGGCTTCGTATTCCAACACGAACAGGCACCGATATCAAGCATTCTTTGGGTGTTAGCGGAGGAGCCAATGAGTTTACTTACCGTATAAACCTAAATGCCAATCCAACTAAAGGGGTTATGAAAGGTTCTGACCGCGACCGATATTCTGGTGGAGTTTCTTTAACCTACCGGAACGAAAAGATACAAGTAACTAATGATTTTACCTATAGTGAGGTTATAGCTAACAGATCGTTACATGGTTCCTTTAGTGAGTATGCAAAAATGAATCCCTATTATAGTCCTGTTGATAGCGAAGGTAATATTGTTTATGACATGGTTTTAGAAGACGACCAGAATCCAACGATGCTTAACCCACTTTGGAATACTACAATTGGTGGTTATAATAGAGATAAATCATCATCATTTGCCGAAAATTTTAGGTTACGCTGGCAACTATTGAAAAGTCTGGCATTTACGGGAGGTGTCTCATACTCAAAAACAGTCAGTCATGATGAGGTATTTAAGCCATCTCAACATACAGATTTTAGTTATATCACCAATCCAGTTGAAAGGGGATCCTATTCATCTGCTCATAATAGGAGTCAATCGTTCAATACAAGAGTTGGGTTGAGCTATTTTAAGACTTTTGGTGACCATAGCATCAATGTAAATACCAATATGGATTATGTTGAAACCAATTCTGAGTCAGATGGCTATAGTGCAACTGGATTCCCTTCGCCGGAATTAGAACATCCACAATTTGCAGTTCAATTTAGAAATGGAACCAGACCTGCCGGGTCAAGCCAATTAGTGCGTACTGCGGGTATTTTGGGAACACTTAGTTACAATTACAAATTCAAGTATTTTACCGATTTTTCTTATCGTACCGATATTTCTTCTCAATTTGGCGCAAATAACAGATGGGCTGGTTTCTGGTCTGCAGGTATCGGTTATAACCTCGATAAAGAACCTTTTATCAGTAACCTTGGATTTATTCAAAAACTTTCGATAAGAGGTTCTGTAGGTAACACAGGTTCAACCGCTTTTAATGCATATCAGGCTATGCAAGTGTATAACTATAATATAGATGAATATTATTTAGGCCATGGCGTAGGAGCTTCATTGAGAGGGGTTGGAAATCCAAATCTTAAATGGCAAAGGGTGTTACAAAAGAATGTTGGAATCAACACTTCTATGTTTAAAAATCTGTTTGACTTTGAATTTTCATATTATCATAATGTTACTGACGATGCTATTGTTAATCAATCCATACATTCCTATTCAGGGTTTTCTTCTTATGCAGTAAACCTTGGTGGGATAATAAATGAAGGGTTGGATTTTAGCTTTAGGTCATTACTTTACAATAGAAAATCTGTTCAAGTTTCGATTGGTGTAACCGGTAATCGAAATTGGGAAAAACTAACAGATTTGGGTGACACTTATTTTAACTATAATCTATCACAAATAAGTAACAAAAAAAATACATCTCCCCTAAGATTAATTTATGAAGATAAATCTTCAAGTGTAAGATATGTAGCACATTCGCTAGGCATAGACCCAGTAACAGGACAAGAATTGTTTTTGGACGAAAATGGTGAACAAACCTATGAATTTGCAGATGCTGAGCTCATTTCTTTCGAAACAATTCCTGACCTAAGAGGATCGGCCAGTTTGAATTTTCGTTATAAAGCGTTTAGGCTAGGATGTAGTTTTCAATATGCAATTGGTGGAGAAAACTTTAACTCAACTGTGCTACAAAAAGTTGAAAATATTGGTAGAGCATATAATAATGTAGATTCAAGAGCTTTTGATGAACGTTGGAGAAAACCAGGAGATATATCTTTTTATAAAGATGTGAATAATCCCGATATGACATATGCATCTTCTCGTTTCTTGCAGGATGCGTCGTTTTTGGAGCTGGGATCTCTTTCTCTTTCCTATGATTTTGAACCGGAAATTTTGAAAAGTTTAGGAAATATTCGAAATCTCACAATCAGTGCGGTTACCAATAACTTGTTTAGGCTATCATCAATAAGGGAGGAAAGGGGAACTTCTTATCCGTTTGCCCGAACATATAATTTTAGTTTAAGAATGAACTTTTAATATCTAGGTCATGCAAAAAATACTTATATACTTATTTATCATATGCTCGGTTTTTATACTTACTTCCTGCGAAGATCATTTTGACATTGATCCTAAAACAGAAATACTGGAGGAAGATCTTTTTAGTAAAGAATTAGGTTATTATCATGCACTTTACGGAATTTACCTAAAATTAAACCAAGAGAATCTTTATGGAAAAACATTGACTTATGATTTGTTGGAAGATTTTGCCCAATCATACAATGGAACTAGTTATAGAATGAAAGTATACGATTACTTCCTTCCTATAACCGGACTTAGTGGTATTACCTTTCACGATCGTCTTACAGATATTTGGGAAAGGATGTACAACATAATTGCAGAATGCAATAATTTACTTGAAAACCTTGAAGCATCTACAATTGAATTTCCAGGTGGTAATCGGGAAATGGTAAAAGCAGAAGCTTTGGCAATTAGAGCTTTCCTGCATTTCGACCTTCTTCGTATGTTTGCTCCTTCGGTTATTTCAGGTGCTGAATCGCCTGCGATTCCGTATGTGAACAACTTTACGCTTCAGGACTTTCCGCAGTTAACTGTAAATCAGGTTTTAAATAAAATAATTGCCGATTTAAAGAATGCTGAAAGCCTTCTTCAGGTTCACGATCCAATTTTTGTTGATGATTTTGATTCAAATCCTTCTCTTACCGAATTATTTAACACGAACCTGATCAGGCGAAACCGCGAGGCCAGAATGAATTACTATAGCGTGTTGGGTGTTTTGTCACGTGTTCAATTATATGCCGGAAATAAGGTAGAGGCATATGATTACGCAAAAAAAGTAATTGAAGCAGATCGTTTTAAATTGTCCGAAAATGTTTCTCAATACAGAGATCCGCTTTTAAATGGTGTATTCGCTTTAGGTATTTCCTATGATAAGTTATATAATACATATAATAACGATTTTATTGTAAATGAAAGACGTGATGTTAGGTTTTCTCAGTTAGAAACGCTTTATGAAGCCGATTTAATTGGTACTTGGGAAGTTACTTCCTGGAATAATCACGGACTTTCTCCTGAACAAGTCGACACATATAATAAATACTTTGCTGCTAATGGAGGCAATGGTTTTAAAATTTCCAGAACAACAAGTAAATTGCTAATATGGGAAGATCTTTTAGAAATAAACGATACGCTTGATTTTGTATCGGACAACCCGGGTGATCATGATTTTCGTTTGTTTGAAAACTTCTACGGACATGAAGAGCCAGGAGGTAATATGAGAGTTAAATTTTTTAAATTCCCGGATCTCCTTTTTGATTTTAAACCCGGATATTTGCGCTTATTAAAGCTTAATGAGCTCTATTTAATTGCTGCTGAAACTGCACCTGATTTAAACGAAGGTTTAAATTACTTAAATGAACAAAGGGCATCAGCAAATGTACCTCCTTTATTAGCTGAAGATATTGTGAGTGCAGAACTACTTCAAGCTGAAATAGAAAAAGAATACAAAAAAGAACTATTAGGCGAGGGACAACTTTTTTTCTATTTCAAGCGACTCAATTTAAGCTCTTTTACAGGTGCCAACGGAGTAACCGTACCTGATGTAAATGATGAAATTTATGTATTACCAATCCCTTCCGACCAGGGATTCTAAAATCTGTTACCATGAAATATTTTGCTATAATTTTCATTGCCATTTTCCTATTACCTTCATGTGACGAGGAGTTTATTAATTATAGTGGTGCAAATGACTCAGTATATTTTGAAGAAGACAGGGATTTAATTAAAAGATCATTTGTAACCACATCAGAGGATGAAATCATAATGGATGTCAATGTTTTGTTGACGGGCTTAAAAGCAGAACATGACAGGAAATACAATATTACAGTAGTTGCTGACTCAACATCAGCTGTAGAGGGTGAAAATGGTGATTATATGTTTATAAATAATGATTTTACTATCTCTGGCGGTGAAATTTCAGACATGTTCAAGATCAAATTTTTGAAACAGGATTATTTAAAAAACGAAACACGTTCTCTGTACCTGAAGATCAATGATAGTGATGATTTGAAGGCGGGCAATGTTAACCGACAAGTTTTAAGAATTAACATTACAGATCAAGTAATAAAACCAGAATCCTGGCCATATGCGTACAAAACTTTCCATGAAATAAAGCTCAGGGTATTTTTCCAAATTACCGGATTGGAGGAGTTCCCTTTAGCAGAAGATTTTAATTATGGAAGCTCGAATTATCAATACCTTACTGGCACTGTTCTTACTGCTATGAGTATTTATTTTACAGAGAATGAATTTTATGACGAAAATGGAGTTAGAATAACTATGTAAAACTACAAATACAGAAAAATGAAAAATTATATCATATTAATTTCCTTATTCATTAGCATGGTTTGGGTATCATGTGAAGAATACGGGATACAAGAAATAAACCGGTTGGGAATCGATCAAGATTCTATTTCCATATCCGGGATTGAAGAACACTATGAAAAAATCCTTGGTGATCAGCTGACAATTGAACCACAAGTTAGTCAATCAGGAAATACCGACCTAAGTTATTTATGGATTACACGTTTAATATTTGATGTTAATAACTCCATTGTGGACACATTGTCATATGAGAAAAACCTGAACTATACAATTAGTTTATTACCTCAATCTTTGACATACCAGTTGGAATTTTATGTGATTGACAATACAACACAGGTGTTCAAACGAAACGTTGCTGGCTTAAATGTTTCTACAGACTATGCTCATGGGATATTGCTTTTAAATGAATCGAACAGTGCCGCAAAATTGGATTATATCCGCTTTGATGGAAAGCACTATGATGATGTGTTTTCATCTATAAATGGCGAAGTGCTTGGACAAAATGCCTTATCTGTAAAATTTAATCCTACTGGCGATACATACATTCCAAGCTTTATACAAGTTACTTGTGCGGATAGCAGAGGTGGAGTAATGCTAAACCCATTTTCAATGACTAAAATACATGATACTAAAGATTTATTTGGTTTTCCTCCATCTAATATCGAATCAATCCAGTCTTACTCAACGGTTCAGGAAAGTCAGATATCGCAGTTAAGTTATGACTGGTTTTATTTCAACAACTACTCTAAAGGCAATGCATGGGGACAGGGGAGTTATATTCTTGCCGACAATAAAGTATACACCATTGTATATGATAGATTTGCAGACATTAATACAAAATTCGGATACCCCCAGTCAAAAGCAGAAGACGATACACCGGAATTTGACCTCTATCATAAAGGATTCTCTTATACTCCTGGTTCAGCAATTTATTTTGACAAGTTAAATAAACGATTTCTAGAATTCCATGCTCCAAATTCAAGCAACTCAACACCTGGGGTCTTTCATATTGGAAAACATACTCTTACTGACCTTAATTTTGATATAATTAATGCAGGCTGGGGCAGTACCAAAGGTTCTTCTGGAAATAATGCGTGTTTTCTGGTTAAAAATGAAAATGATGAATTTGAGCTATTTGTCTTAAAGATGGGTTATTCAACCACTAATATATTTAGGGAAGTTTTAACTGGAACATTAACAAATTTTACCGAAGAAACACCTGTTGCCTTCTCACATTACTTTCATGGTTTTTATTATGCTGATGAGGCAAATAACCTTATGTTCTATAACGCTGAAGACCATACTAATACCAACTTGGGAAATTTAGGCAACCAAATAACAGCTTTAAAATTAAAGGCGCTTCCGCAAAGAGATGATTTTTCAAAAATGGACTCTTACTATTTGTATGTGGCCACTTATGGGGGAAGTGATGGAACCGGAAGTGTTTATGTTTATAATGTTAATACCGAAGACAATAAAAACATTACTTTGCTAGAATCCTATGAAAATGTCTCTGATCACATCATTGATGTTGATTATAAAATGTTTTAAAAATTATTAAACCTATTTCAGGAGATCCTATTTGAGATAGGATTTCCTGATACTTCTTAAATCAGAAATATCAAAAAACAATAGTTGAATTTACTGCCAAGGAGTATAAAAAAATACAATTCTATGTACTGTATATTCATATGTTTCAGGAGAGTCATATGTAACAGCAAACACCCAGAAATGAGCCATTACAACATGAAAACAAAAGTCATCTATTTTTTAATTGCGGTATTGTTAATTGCGAATAAAGGTTATGCTCAAAGCAAAATATATCTAATAGGAGAAAGACATAATCATACCGAAGATAATATCCGTAACGATAGTATCACCCATGAAGCCCAAAAAGGAGATTTTTTTCTGGCACTGGAGGGGAAGGAGTTTTTAAAAGAAGATTTAAGCAAAGATTCGTTACGAATAAAAACAATTAGGGTATTTGGGGTGGAAGATCAGTTTGAACTTGACATGGTTATGGCCATGAAGTTTCGCTTGCTTTTTTACTTGTACTTAAATAATCTGGACGACGGACAGTTCAGGCTTCAAAAGGTTAATTTTATTACAAGCTTTTTAAACAGCCCGCATTTTATTGATGCCTGGAATTTATTGGAACGCCCACTTAAAGATAAGTATGCAGAAGAGGTCGCTTTTAATATTGACCTCATCATACTGAATAAAGACTCTGAAATAAAATACCTCAACAGGCGATCTCTAGAAAAAAGCTTATGCATGAAGTTTGTAAAATCTGAGGTTTTCATGTACAACTATGCTTTTTCCATTCTTAGTAATAAAATTACAAACGCATTCTATCAACTTGCTCAAGAAAAGATGGATCAATATAAAAATATGCCCGATCTTGCCTTATATCAACAATTTAATCAATGGCCATTTGATAAAAAGCTGGAGCTTGAATTTACCAACAAGTTTGCGGTAAACTGGAGAAATGAAACTATTGCAAAAAATATAGCCCTAATTTATAAGCAGTCAAAAAAGGAGAAAAAAGACTTAAAAGTAATTATCGGACAATTACATCTGAAAGGAATAGAAAACAAACTAAAGGAACTTACTAAAGCTGAAATAGTACTAATAAAAAGTAATTCTGCCAACAATAAAAAGCAAAAAGAAGAAAGCACGGAATCACATTGATTTTCAAAAAAAAATAATCAGAAAACTTCAGAAATTAAAAAACAAGATATTATCATGAGAAAAAGTAAAACAACAGGAAAACTTTACATAGCGATATTTACATTATTGGTTATTGGAGGCTTACACATTACATCCTCTTTTGCGCAAACACCAAATACTGTAAGGGTTGAAGGTGTCGTAATACCTATCAAAAGTGATGCTCAACAGACGATTTCTTTTAAGAATTCAAATTTCGAAACAACCAAATTTAAGTTAGACAGCACCTTAAAGTTCTCAGGAGACATCCCCCTTGACAAACCTGATTATTTTGAGATGACTGGTAGTATGTACAATGTAAGTGCAAATTGTTACCTAAAACCAGGTATCAATGTTAAAATTTCGATTATTGAAAAAGGAAACAAAATATGGGATATTCATTTTATTGACGACGGAGTTACCGATATAAATACTTACCTAATTAAAAAAGCACAAATCATTGAAGGAATAGAAAAAAGTAAAGGGAAAGATATATATCAATTGAGTGGAACTGAATTCCTAAAAACAATGTGTACTATTAAAACACAGGTTGAGGCTTTGCTGGAGGAAATGAATTTAGAAACGGAATTTACAAATACTGAAAAAGAAAAATTAGTTGAAGAAAAATTATTCCGACTTCAATTATTCCCTTCAATTGCTGGCTTTATGGGAAACACCACTCAATTGCCCGAAGATTTTTACAATGACTTTTTAAGCTATAGTTTAAATATTCCATACAACAACAATAAAAAATCAATTATTGCAAAAGCGTTTGATTTGCAGGCTTTAAATATGGTTAAAACAAAGAACATATCTTTATTTCAAGCTCAAAAAAATATTATTGACGATATAGATTTTAAAGAAACAAGAAGCTTAATGATCCAGTCAATGTCAAGATACGCGCTTAATAAGATGCCCTCATCAAAAGATTATTTAAAATATATAGTAGGTAGTATTGATGATAAAGATTTTACCAATGATCTTCAATCAAAGTATGATTCCATTTCATCAATTAAAATTGATTATGGTTATCCACCTTTAGATAGTTTAAAAACTATTAATGACGAGTATGTAAATTTATCTGATTTCAAAGGAAAATATGTATTTCTCGATCTTTGGGCCAGCTGGTGCGGTCCGTGCAGGATGCAGATGCCTTACCTAAAAAAAATGGAGAAGGAATATCACGATAAAAATATTGAGTTTGTGAGCTTATCCATCGATAAACCGAATGCAGTTGACAAATGGAAGCAAATGGTAAAAGACATGCAACTTGGAGGAGCACAATTAATAATTGATCATGACAAGAAAAAACACACAGATTTTCTGTTACATTTTAAGGTTACTGGGATACCTCATTTTATATTATTTGATCCCAAAGGAAATGTTGTACATCCTGACACTCCAAAACCTTCAGACGAAGCTTTGCTAAAAGAGCTATTTGACACTCTTAAACTTAATTAAGAAATACTGTTACATCTAATTTGCTCTGGATGTAAAGAATGGAAAATTTAAATGTATATTATAATGAGAAAGATACTTAGTATATTAATTTTTGTTGCAGCAAGCATTCTTTTTGCAGCTTGCAATAAATCCGATAGTAATGTTAATGTTTCGGGAACTATAAAAGGTTTAGAAAATTCCAAAAATGATATAAGCAGATTAAATCTGAATTTTATATATAAATCTGAATCTATTCCTATACAAAATGATGGATCTTTTTCAAAACAAATAGCTATAAATGAACCAACATATGTAAGTTTTTACGCAGGTAGGGCAATCAACGGAACTATTCTTCTAAGACCCGGCGAAAACCTGGTTATTACTATAGATTTGAACAAACCAAAAAACGATAACATTCACTTTGAGGGTTCATTAGCTAAATTTTGCAACGCATTAAAAGTTATCGATAAAGGAATAAATGATGTTAGCTTGTATGATAACCTCACTGAAGATGAATTTATTGAAAGAGCTGAAGAGCTAAAAAATAATATGCTTCAAATGTTGGATACCCTTATAACAGATCCTGAGTTTCTTCAACAACAAAGAATAAGTGTTAAGAGTAACGTGAGAACAAGATACCTGCATTATAGAAAACAGAATTTATGGATGGATAAAAGCCGCCAGTTCTCAGAAGAATTCCTATCACATTTTAAACTTTGGGACTACGATGATAATGATGCTTTTAAGTATTCTATGAATTTTCGCCGTCATGTGTTGCAGGATATCAAGGATACCATGTATTTTAAACATTATAAAAACAATGGAGGTTGCCATGGTAAAGCGGGAATGTCGGTACTTGGGAATGCAAAGAATGGTTATGTAAAAGATTGTGCCATTATGTATTGCCACGAAAGAATGCTACGGAGTGATATGAGGGACGATGTATACAACTTTTTAATGTCCAATGCCACCTCACAGGAAGCCAAACAATTTATTGATAAGATATATCAGGGCATGACAGCCGGAGCAAAAGTAATCCCCTTTAAACTTGAATCCTATACCGGAGAAATGGTATCGTTAGAAGACTTTAAAGGGAAATACATTTACATTGATATTTGGGCTACCTGGTGTGCCCCCTGCATTGCCCAAATGCCTTACCTGGATACCATCGAACAAAAATACCACGATCGGAATATTGAGTTTATATCCATTTCGGTAGACAATAAAGAAAAGGATTATAAGAAATGGAGGGATAAAGTAAAAGAGCTGAACCTTAATGGCACGCAACTTATAGCTGATAGAGAGGGAAGTTCAGATTTTTTGAAGCAGATAAACAATAGCACTATCCCTCATTTTGTACTGATTGATCCTTATGGAAATTTAGTGGATGGCTATGCTCCCAGACCATCAAATCCTAAATTAATTGAATTGCTTGAGAGCCTTGATTTATAAAATCCCGGTAAATAGAAAAAATACAAAGTTAAGCCATGGAGAGAATACTCAATATATCGTTCATTGTTTTGTTAAGTATACTTTATGTAGGTTGTAAAAAGCCAAACAGCAAAGTTTACGTATCAGGAACTATAAAAGGATTAGAGAAACTACATAATGAAGTAAATACAGTCACCCTTGATTTTGTGCATAGGGATGAATCTGTAGATATTCAAAATGATGGTTCGTTTTCGATGGAAATAGTTATTGACGAGCCCACCTATGCAAGCTTTACTTTAGGTAAGGTTCGTAATAAAACTATCCTTTTAAAACCTGGAGAGAATCTGGTAATTAACATTGATTTTAATAAAAACTATAAAAATATTTTAAGTTATGGCGGCTCGTTGGCGGAATATTGCAATAAATTAGAAATTATTAACAAATACGAGGAAGCAGCACGTATTTATGACCACTCTCCCGAAGATGAATATGTTGCAAAGGTTAAAAGGCTAAAAAGTGGTATGCTTCGGCTATTGGATACCATTATTACTGAACCGGAATTTCTTCATCAACAAAAAGTCAGGGTGGAAAACGACATTAGGGCAAAATATATTAACTACAAAAGAATGCAGTTGCGTTCCAATAAAAACTACCAGTTCTCTGATAATATATTTTCGAATTTAAAACTTTGGACTCCTGAAGATGAGGAGGCATTTAAGTATTCCTTAGATTTTCAAAGGTATGTGTTTAACGAATTAGGAGATACCATGTATACCAAACGCCTTAAGCATAGCGAACGGTGCTATGGTAAGGCTGGCATTGCTGTTCTTGGCGGTTTGAAGGATGGTTATATTAAGGATCGTGCGCTTCAAAATTTTCATAAAACAATGTTGAGGAGTAAAATACGAGAAGAAGCTTTTAATTTCCTTATTTCTAATGTACAATCAGCAAGTATAAAAGAACATATTGTAAAAACCTATAAGGGATTTACTTCCGGGGAAAAAGTAATATCGTTTCGGCTACAATCGTATAATGGGGATATAGTGTCCCTTGAAGACTTTAAAGGTAAATATGTATACATTGATATTTGGTCTAGCAGTTGTTATCCATGTTTGTACCAATTACCTTATCTGGATACCATCGAACAAAAGTTCCATAACCGTAACATTGAATTTGTATCTATTTCTGTTGATGAATTTAATGAACGCAGTATACAAAGGTGGAAGGCAGCTATTGATAAGCATAACATGAAAGGGACACAGCTCATATCTAATAAAATGCGTGATTTACCTTTTATGAGGCAGCTTAATGTCAGCAGTATACCTCATTTCATACTGATAGACCCTAAAGGTTGTTTGGTGGAAGCTTATGCTCCCAGGCCTTCTGACCCAAGATTGATAGAGTTACTGGAAAGTCAGGATTTGTAAGCCTTAACCATTCGAAAGTAAAATTATATAATTATCATGTTCAAATATATTTTAGCTACAGTTGTAAGTTTATTAGGCTGCCTAATAGCTTATGGTCAAGCGAGTTCTTCTTTTGATGATATAAAAAGCAAGTCAGAATTGAAGGTGCTCTCAAATCAAAACAAAATCTCCCTTCAAATACCACTTTCTTATTTAAATAAGGAGATGATATTAATAGAGCGACTTGTTAGTAAGCCTGCAAATGACAGTACATCTTCATTGCTAGGTTTCTCTGAGAAGAAACCCCTACACTTCTTTTTTTCTGACAATGGTTCAATCGTAGATGTAATGGTTCCCAAAACAGGTTCGGAGATGCGAATCCCCAACCAGGAAACCCTCAAAGCTTATCAGGCAAACCATAAACCATACTTGCAAAGTTCTGTTGATGTGATCAAAAGAACAGAACAAGCATTACAGGTAGATGCAACCAAGCTGTTTTTAAATAGTAGTGAAAATGTGGTTCTTTCGCAAAAAAAACAAGAGTTCGATCTATCCAACTCTTCAGTTTTGGCTGTAAAAACACATGATACCAAAGTATCAGTAAAACTTAACTTGCAGTTTGAAAAGGAAGAGGAAGGTAAAAAGCAATTTGTTGTTGATAAGTCTATCATTATATTACCAACCAGTAAAATAAATAAGAGGTTAAAATCTTCTTTATCCAAATATGATCAAGTAACATTTAACACCTATACTGAAACAGATGTTTTAGAAAATAAAGTTATAACAAGATGGAACATTACACCAAATGATAAAGAGGCATACCTTAAGGGTAAAACTTTACATCCTGAAAGGCGCATAACGATTTTGGCAGATCCAAATTTTCCGAAAGAATACATAGGGCAAATTAAAAATGCAGCACAACTATGGAATAAAGCTTTTAAACATGCAGGGTTTAAGCATGTATTCCAGTTGCATGAACTAAAGAAAGGGGAGACAGCTTTATTTGATTACCCCAATGAAAGATACATAAGCATAAGCTTTGATACAAGCAAAACTATCGATAGCGTTCTTTTAAAAAGGGAAGAAGGTATTAAATCAAAAACAATATTTGATCCCCGTTCAGGTGAGATATTGCAGGCAGAGATATCCATCAAAAACCAGTATTTGAAAACACTTTACTGCCACCAATTCATGATGAGTGCACCTAACATTAGTAACAAGGGTAAATTACCTGATTTATCTGAGCAAATTTTATCAGAACTGACTAAACAACTAGGTTTTGCATTGGGAATGAAAAAAAACCTGCTGGCAACTACTGATTATTCTATTGCTGAATTTAAATCAGGAGCAAATATTTCAAGTTCAGTGTTATATGATATTCATTATAACTATCTGGCAGATATAAATAGTAAAAAAGAGCAAAAAACTGGAATTAAAATTGGGGAGTATGATAAGTTAAATCTGAACTATGGATATAGGTATACTGGCATTAATAATTTACAAGAAGATAAAAGACAACTTCACAAGGCATTCTTAGATCATCAAAACAAACCTAAAAACAGGGTTCATTCCGATAATGAAATTATTCATTCTAAAGTAATATTAATTAAGGACCCTACTATGCTACCTGGTAATTTAAGCAACCAGCCTTTGGAGGCTTCAATATTGGCAATTGATAAAATTAAAAAAGCTGCATTAAACAAAGCTTTAGTTGATCTGGCATCAAGCATTGGGGTGTATGATGTGTTTAAAAAGTATATTAACCATCAATTTGATTTGCATTTAACAAGAGCCTTATATGTATTAGGGGGATCACAAAGAAATAGACCCACTCCTAAAAACGACTGTAGTTTATATACTTATTTCACTATTGAAGAGCAAAAAGCTGCTTTGAACTTTGTATTAAATCAATTGAAGGAGATTCCGGGATGGATGAGCCTAAGTGAATTAAATCTCAATGACACCCTTATAACAAATACCCAAATTGAAAAATTTATTAAAAGGGTTACCTCTAAAGAGTTGATGTATTCATTGTACGCAATAGAACAACAAAATAATAGTGAGGTGTATACTCCTATGGGATTCTCTGAGGACTTACTTCGCTTATTATTTATAGAACCATTAAAAAAAGGCTCGTTAACCTTGGTTGAAAAGAAGATGCAGATACAGTATATTGATTTAATTAAGAATGAATTAGCAAATAAAAATAGGAGCGCCGATTATCACAATTTCAACAATAAAGAATCACCCTATGTAACCGATGCTTTTTATTTGCCAATCCTCTACAATAATTATTTAAAAATACAGGACTTAATTAAAACGATAAATATTGATGATCCTGAATACCTTACTGAGTTGAGGAATACTATTGATAAAGAAGTATAGGGATTCACCATTAATTAAAATAAAATGAGATATATAAAGTATTTGCTTTCGTTTGCCAGGGTATTTTTTTTTATATGTATTCTGTTAGTGCTAATTTCAAGTGAGCTTATGGCACAAGGAAATGGTTTAGAAAATGGGAACGGTTTAACCAATGATGGGTTTAATCAAGTAGATGGTTTTGTTAATATCTATACTAAGTCGGACAAGGTTTATCTGGAGATTCCTGAAAATATTTTTAATAGGAGCATATTGAACACGATTATTGTTTCCAGTTCTAACCACCCCAAAAGACATGCAGATAAACATTTGCCTTATGACAAAACTTTTAAATTGGTTAGGTCGGAGGATTTTATTTTGGCAATGGGAAACAAAGGAAAGAAGATCATAGATAGCAATTACCAATTTATTAATGAGACGGATACTCTGTTTAAGTTTCCTATTATAAAGGAAAATACCAATGGCAGTGTTGTTGCTGATTTTTCAAATTGGGCTCTTTTTCCAAAGCTATGGACTTCGTTAACCGATAAAATAGACTCCACCCGAAGCCGTGTTATTAAAGCAAAATGTTTTGAAAACAACTTATATGTTGAAAGCCAGGTTACATTTCAAAATAAAGAAGCCTATTCCTTGGTTATATCCTTGGCCCTGTTGCCAGATAAGCCTATTAAACCTAGATATGACAATAATTATTTGGTAGGCTACTTTAGAAATTTTAATAATGTTAAAAATGCTGATGGAGAATTAAAAAGTAAAAGAGCAATTAATAGAATGCGTTTGGAGTTAGATGAGGATGACTTAGATAAATACAAAGCAGGTGTTTTGGTAGAGCCCAAAGAACCCATTGTTTTTTATGTAGACAATGCTTTTCCTGATATCTGGAAACCATATATCAAAGAGGCCATATTGGCTTGGGAAGAAGCATTTAATGGGGCAGGGTTTAAGAACGCAATACAGGTAAGGGATTTTCCGGTTAATGATCCGGATTTTGATCCTTACGACATGAGTAAACATGTAGTAAAATATATTGCTTCATCCACTCCTAATGGAACGGGTCAAAATATTACAGATAGCCGTACAGGCGAAATAATTAAATCATTGGTTATAATACACCATAACATAAACAAATTATTAAGCAAATTACATACCTTAAGTCAGGCACAGATTGATCCTGTGGCACGTATCAAGGAAAAGCCCGATAGCTTTAAATTGGACGTGATTAAATATGCAATTTGTCATGAAATAGGTCATGCCTTGGGGCTAAGCCATAACTTTGGCAGCTCACACACCATTCCGGTCGATTCACTTAGGTCTGCTACTTTTACCCGCCAATATAATGTTACTCCATCCATAATGGAGTATGCCCGATTTAACTATATAGCCCAACCCGATGATAAAGGAATTAACCTAAAAACGCCAGGTATAGGCCCTTATGATAAAACAGCAATTGAATGGGGTTATCGTATTTTTGACAACTATAGTTCAGATGAGGAAGAATTAAGGCTCGACAGTATCCTAACCAGTAAAACCAATCCAATGGAATGGGTTTATATTATGGAACCACCTTATGGTAAAGAATTTGCACACAACTGTTATGGTCTTCCCGAAGATTTGGGCGATGATCCTTTTTTAGCAACCAAATACGGGATTGAAAATTTAAAGTATGTTTCGCAAAATATCATCGAGTGGAATACGGGATTGGAAGACGACTATAAATTTCAATCGACTTTTTACAAAAATTTAAGAAGTAGGTTTCATATCTTATTGTCCAATGTGAAAATAGTTTGTAAAGTAGGAAGAAACAAGATTGAGGTGAATGAAAAGTTCAACAAAGAACCAACACAATACATATCAAAAGAGGAAAGTCAGGAAGCAATTTATTTTGTTCTGAACGAACTCAGGGATTTCCGAAAATGGTACAGGGTGGAATCGTTCAAGAAAATATCAAGACCTGAAAATATTATAACCCGAATAGATTATACAGTTAAATATGTGATAGGAGATTTGTTACAATCAAGTTTTCTCGTTTTAAATCACGAAGAATATGATGGAGCCATCTCGCTTGAAGAATATCACGAAAGCTTATATCTTAATATTTGGCACCGAGATAAACAAACAGAAGTTGATTATTTAATGCAAGAATATTACTTAATTTATGTTGAAAGCATCTTTCATAGAAAAAGGTATCCAAGTGATAAAGAAAACCTATTATTTGGAATATATAGATCCATCATAAATTCGGATATTGAATTTATTGAAAAAAAGAGAAATTCTGCAACAACAGAAAAAGAAAGGCTTCACTTTCAGTATGTCCTAAATAGGTATAATCAAATTCTAAAATTGCCCGAAATCGATGAGGGCTAAAAAAATGAATTAACATGGATGTTTGAATGCTAACAATTAAAAAAATCAATGGGTTTATTGTCCTTGGTTATATTCTTTAAAGGCTATGTTTGCTATGTCTTTAAGATGCTAAAAAAAACAGCGAAGTAGAAAAGTTAAGCCTTGCTTGTTTTGCTGAATTTTAGAATTATATGAGTAATGAAAAAGGGACATCCATTTTTGGACACCCTCCTCGTTTTTGTAATGCCTTGTTTTATCTCACTTTCAATGCTCATGACGAATCTTTAATACATAAAGAAAGTGAGGGTTTGACTCAAAGTCAAACCCTCACTGTATGTAAGAAAATTACAAACAACTTTTAAAAATGATAATTACGAATATTACTTCTTAATTACTTCTTAATTACTTTAAAAGTAGTTGAAGAATCACCATTAACTTTAATAACGTAAGCTCCTTTTGGAAGTTCGCTTACTGAAATTCTGTCAAATCCAACTTCAACATTTTTAACCAAATCTCCGGTTAAGCTATATATTGATACTGATTCTACGTTTTCTCCAATTACACTTAAAACATTATTCATAGGATTTGGAAATACTTTTATATTGTTTGAGGTAGCAGAAAAGTAACTGGTTGGAACACCTTCTTTAACTACAATATTATCAATTTGGAAAGTAGTAGTTGCAATGCTTGTTCCACCTGAATATTTAAATGCTATATACACCTGTCCACTATATGAAGATAGATCAATATTACCAGAGTTAGTAAAATCAGTAGCATAACCACCTGATGATCCAGTTGCTAATACTGGATTTAATTTAGTCCATGTTGAAGCTTTAATATCTCCTGTAAAATCCTCAGAAATAAATGCCTCTAAAACATCACCATTATTATAACCGTCTTTAGAATCAAAGTTCAATATAGGATTAGAAGAACCATTAAGGTCAATTGCTGGAGATACTAACCAGTCAATTTCTGAATCATCACCATTGTATCCTGAGATTTGAGCGTAAAAAGTACCACCATATGTTTTACCTTCCCAGTTGTTAGCACCGCTTTCGTTAATTACTTTCCAGTTAGGTAGTCTAAAAGTTTGGTTAGCTGTAACTGTTTCAAAATCTTCACTATAAATAAATTCTGGTTCAACAACAGTTGGAACTTCACCTTCTCCTGTTACTAGTATATTATCTATTTGAAAAGTAGTAGTTGCAATTGAATTTCCTCCACTATACTTAAATGCAATATAAACTAACCCAGAATAAGCAGATAAATCAATATTTCCAGAATTTGTAAAATCAGATGCATAACCACCTGTTGAACCAGTTGCAATTGTTGGATTTAATGTATTCCATATAGCTGCATCAACATCTCCATTAAAATCCTCAGAAATTAATACTTCTAATACGTCTCCGTTGTTATAACCATCTTTAGAATCGAAATTTAATACAGGATTATTGTAGCCTGTTAAATCAATACAAGGAGACACTAACCAATCAGTTTCTACCTCATCGCCTTTATATCCTGAAATTTGTGCATAAATTGTTCCACCATAAGTTTTTCCTAACCATCCATTACTACCTTCTTTGCTTATTACAGTCCAATTAGCAAGATTAAAAGGTTCATTGGTAACAACTGTTTCAAAATCTTCACTTAATAAATCAACTGTTTCTGTAGGTACTACAACTTTCTCTTTTACAATAATATTGTCTATTTGAAAAGTAGTAGTAGCAGAAGCCGTTCCCCCAGTATATTTAAAAGCTATATAAATATTCCCTGTATATGAAGATAAATCTATTTCTCCTGAATTGGTATATGAAGAAGCATAACCCGAATTGTTACCTGTTGATAACGCAGGATTTAGATTAGTCCAGTTTGCTGTATTAACATCTCCATTAAAATCTTCAGAGATAAAAACTTCTAATGCATCACCATTATTATAACCATCTTTAGTTTCAAAACTAAGGATAACATTAGATTTACCAGCTAGATCAATAGCAGGAGTTACAAGCCAATCAATTTCAGAATCATCACCTTGATAACCGGCCATTTGTGCATATAAATTACCACCATATTCTTTACCTAGCCATTCATTTTTTCCTTCGGAATTGACAACAGTCCATCCAGATAATGAAATAACTTCATTCTTATTAACAGTCTCAAAGTCTTCGCTAAATATTTGAGCTGTCATAATATTACATAAAATTGATACAATTAAAAGTGTAAAATACTTTTTCATTTTTAAAAAATTTTGAGTTAATAAATAAGGTATGTGTCAAAGTAAGGGTAAGAAATTAAATGTTTTATGTAGTGTATCTTTATCTATTATTAAGTTTTAATCAACGAGATTAATAATCAATTGTGAGGAAATATATTTGCGATTAATAGACTGACTGGTCGATTTAAGAAGTGAAATGTTAATTAATGTTATAATAGCAGATGACTCTATTTTACTAGAATAAACAGTAAACATTATTAAATTGTTAATAGTGTGAAGTATTTATAATGGTGGAAAATTTCATAATTGAATATTTAACTCAAAAAGTAAAATGCTTTTTACTTTAAGCAAGATTTTGTGATAAAAAATTCAATCGCATATTACAAGTTAATACTTACTGTGTGATAAAATATAATAATACAAATACTCACCCAATGAATAATCATGTTTCAAGGGATTTTAGACTTGCCATTAATCCAGTAATATAAAAAGTTAGGGCTTATCTTAGAGTAAAACCTTCACTGTATTTAGCCTAACTTAAAATTTGGACGAACAAAATCTTATCTCAAATCAATTATTATCTTAGTACCAACTAAACAAATCTTCATGAACAAGGAAAAAACATTAATGGGACACCCCAGGGCCTTATTTACTCTTTTTGCAACCGAAATGTGGGAGCGTTTTAACTATTATGGTATGAGGGCGCTTCTAATGATATTCTTAACTGGCAGTCTGGCTACCGGAGGTTTTGGAATGGATGAAGATTCGGCTTTAATAATATATGGAGTATTTACATCATTGGTATACGTTACTCCAATACTAGGAGGTATATTGGCCGATAAAATACTAGGACAACGAAAAACCATATATATTGGAGCATTAACTATGGCCATAGGTCAAATTTTACTGGCCTATTCTGCAATAATTTCGGGTAGTAACTTTGAATTAAAAGAAAGTATATTCTACATGGGTTTAGGAATTCTAATATTTGGTAATGGATTTTTCAAACCCAATATATCAACCTTGGTAGGTGAACTTTATACTGAGAATGATACCCGTAGAGATGGAGCATTCACTATTTTTTATATGGGAATAAATATTGGAGCTATGTTAGGGCCATTTGTTTCTGGTTGGTTAGCCGAGAACGAAGCATTTGGACAATGGCAGTATGGATTTTTAGCTGCTGCGGCTGCAATGATTATTGGTTTTTTATGGTTTTACTTTTCAAGAGCCGAACTTGGAACTGTGGGTATGCCACCAAAATATAAAGGCAAAGTAAGCAAGCTTACTACAAAAGATAATATCGAGGTTTCGATTTATGTAGTATCAATTGTACTCAGTGTAGTAGCTGTTGTTCATCTGGGTAAAATAATTCCTTCTTCAACCCGAAACACAATTGTGTACTCCGTATTAATTCTTGGTGCCCTTTATTTACTTCAGAATGTTATTCGTAACACCAAAGGAAAAACCGAATGGAGTAGAGTAGGTGTAATTTTAGTGTTGGTAGTATTTAATGTTGTATTTTGGAGTGGCTATGAACAAGCAGGTGGATTATTTAACCTGTTTGCTCGCGATAGTTTAGATAGAACAATAGGTAGTTGGACCATACCTACTACGTGGTTTCAAATGGTATCTGCAATTTCAATTGTAGCATTTGCACCTTTATTTAGTATTCTTTGGGTTTTTTTAGATCGCATTAAGCTAAATCCGAATACACCTTTAAAATTTGCCTGGGGAATATTGTTACTGAGCTTTGGCTTTGTTGTTATGGGATATGCCAATGATTTAACCAATGGTGGAACGGTTTTGATTAATCCAATGTGGCTTGTGCTGGTTTTTGTTATCCATACATGGGGCGAATTGTGTTTGTCTCCTATAGGTCTGTCTATGGTAACCAAGCTATCTCCATCTAAAATTGTTTCTACTATGATGGGAATTTGGATGGGTTCTTTTGCAGCGGGTAATTTGGTAGCATCTCAAATGAAGTCAATAGCTAATAGTTTAGAAAACTCGTTAGGGCGAGAAGTACCTGTATTTTGGTTTATTGCAATAGAAACAGCAATAGCAGCAGGTATTTTATTTATAATTAGTCCATGGTTAAAGAAAATGATGAAAGGATTAAAGTAGAGTTAAAAGGGAGAAAGGTAAAACGGAGAGGGGAACAAGGAAAAATTTAACTTTCGTCTTTTATTACTTTATGAATTATCTATTAGGTTTTAGCCATTTATATTGTTTTGTTATTTTTTAAATTACAGACAAATACAGTACTAAATGTTTAGAGACTTGATATCTGTAACCAATAACTAGCTAGTAATAACAATTGCTTTAAGGATATTTTTTTATTTTTGCTTTTGTCAAAATGAAAACGCAAGAGCAAATAATAATAGAGAAACTTTCAAATGGTGATGAATCAGGACTTCGCCTTTTATTTGATTTATATTATGCTCCTCTTTGTGTTTATGCATTTAAATATCTCGATTCCTTCGAAAATGCAGAGGATATTGTACAGGAAGCTTTCATTACCTTATGGAATAAGCAAAGGTTAATTAATTTTACGGGTTCTATAAAATCATATTTATTTAGTATTGTTCGTAATAATTCTATTAATCTTATTAAAAAAGATAGTAAGTACAGATTTGAGGATGTAGAGGATATTTCAAATAAGATAATTGAAGAAAATTTTGAATCGGAGGAATTAGATAAGCGTAAAGAAAAACTATACAAAGAAATAGAAAAGCTACCAGAGCAAAGAAAAAATGTTTTTAAAGCAATAGTTTTTGAAAGATTGAAATATGCAGAAGTAGCCGAAGATCTTGATGTTTCTATTAATACTGTAAAAACCCATTACTCCCGTGCTCTAAAACAACTTCGTAGTTCTATTGATACAATTATTTTAATTATGATGATATAAGAAGTTATCAATAACAGTTATAAGCAAACAGTTAACAATGATCATATAAATAGTGATCAGTTCAATAGTTAAGAAAATCCATCCATTCATATTCTTCTTTCTCCCTTCTTCGTTTTCCTTTTTCCAAGCTAAGGTATAAGTAACTAACCAATCATTCCAATCTCAATTTACTAAAACTCATTTATGCTATGTAAGTGCCTCATGTATAGCTGCTAAAAATCTTCTACAGTAGACAAAAAACTATTTAAAAATCACTAACTTTTAATAATGTTAAAAAAAAGTGAATTTTTTGTCACCCATTTTTATTGATTTTCACTTATAAGATTATAAAACTGGATAAATGGCTGATTTTACAACAAATATAATAGCACTTATGCATTCATATGCTGAGAGAAATATCTCGGAGGATGAGTTGCAGCACCTTAATAATTGGCTGGCAGAAGATGAAGCTAATAAGGAGGAATTTGCAAAATATCTGGCTTTATTAAAAGAAAGTGAGGCTCTTTATAAAGTTGATAAATTGGAAATAGAGAAAGCCTGGTTAAAAATTAGTCAAAATATTGATAAACCAGGTAGATCTATTAAGAACAGAGGGAGTATAATATGGCTGCCTTATGCTGCAGCCGTTGTTGTATTATTGATAGTGGGATACTTTATGGCTGATCTTTTTAAAAGTGATGTTGACTTTAATAAAGATTACGATTTTGCCGAAGTATCTTCTGTTGGTTCAAAAAAGGCTGTATTAATAATGGATGGTGGGCGAAAAATGAAGTTGGAGCATAGTACAGAAAAAGTTATTTCGGAAACAGACGGAACTATCATCAACAAAGATTCTACAAACTCATTAATTTATAACAAAAATGATGAGAAAAGTTCACGTTTAATTTATAACAAAATTGAGGTTCCACGTGGAGGCGAATATATGTTAATATTGGCTGATGGAACTAAAGTTTGGTTAAATTCCGAGTCGTCACTAAAATTTCCTGTTCAGTTTACTACTAATATACGCAGGGTTGAGTTAATTGGAGAAGCATATTTTGAGATAAATCATAATCCAAGTAAACCATTTATTATTAAAACACGTGATACTGAAATTGAAGTACTGGGAACGAGCTTTAACGTGTCTTCATATGACGATCAGAACTACATTGCTACTACACTGGTAGAAGGAAGTATTCAACTTAGGACATTAGGAAATACAAAACAGTTACAGCCAGGTCATCAGGCTATTGTTAAAAGAGGAGATAATGTTTTTCAGGTTAAAAAAGTTAATACCGGAGTTTACACATCATGGACAAAAGGCGTGTTTCAGTTTAAAAATCAATCGTTAGAAGAGATTACTAAGCAATTGGGGCGTTGGTATAATGTAGATTTCTTTTTTACCGAAAATCAGTTTAGAGAGTTAAGATTTAGTGGAGCTGCAAAACGTGAGAAACCAATAGATTTTGCGTTGGAGTTGATAGAAAAAATGGCAGATGTTCAATTTGCTATCGAAGGGGATCATATAATAGTAGGGAGGTAAGCAGAAGAATGGAGAAGAAAGGTAAGTTATAATCTGCAGGAATTTAGCAGATCAAAAAAGTTGTCAATAGCAACTTGCGAGTTATAAATTAAGATTTTATGCTTATTGGAGGCCACCAATAGGCTAAAAATAAAAAAAACAGGAAATGAGGCCACATCTCCTGTTCTATAACAACTAACCATTGAGTTGAAAAGTCAATGGCAGTACTAATCATGAATTTAAAGTTATGAAAAAAAAACTGAAGTGGAGGTGTTTGTCACCGTCCATTAGAAAAACATTTCTAATTATGAAACTAAGTTTGTTTTTAATACTTATTTGTACAGCACAAATTTCTGCATCCACATTGTTGGGGCAGCAGGTAAGTATTAAAACCGAAGCGTCTTTACGGACTGTATTTGACGAGTTAAACAAGCAAACAGGAACATTTTTCATGTTTAATGAAGAGGATTTGAATTCCGAGATAACAGTTGAACTAAATATGAAAAATGTAAGTTTGGAAGATGCATTAGATGAAATTTGTAAACAAGCACCTATTAAATACGAAATTGTTGAGGATTTCGTAGTAATTACAAAGAAACCGGCATTACCCAAACCAGTTATCCCTCAAGAACCAAAAACCATTACAATCTCTGGAAAGGTAACAGACGAACATGGTGAACCTCTACCTTTTGTAAATATCTACATTAAAGGAGATACAAAACAAGGCGTGGTTACCAATGTAGATGGTAAATATAGTATTCAGGTAGAAGATAAAGAAGGACTTACCCTCGTGGCATCCTTTATTGGTTTTGTAACCAAAGAGTTTAAGGTAGAAGGGCGTACGGTAATTAACCTGATGTTATCAGCCGATATTGCGGATTTAAGTGAGATAGTTGTTACCGGTTATCAAACTATTTCATCTGAGCGTGCAACAGGTTCATTTGAGCGCGTTAAAGTATCCACTGTGACAGAAGAAAAAACAACTGATAATTTGTTTGACCTCTTAGAAGGTGAAATTGCAGGATTAGATTTCTCAGATAATGATGAAGGGGTGCGCACGGTAACCATACGTGGTAGAAATAATTTCACCGATGTGAGTGAGCCTTTAATTGTCGTTGACGGATTTGAAGTGGTAGGTACAGGTGATAATTTTGGTTCAAGTATAAGTTATCTGGATAAGTTAAACCCGAATGATATTGAGGATATCACCGTATTAAAAGATGCTGCGGCAGCTTCTATCTGGGGAGCCAAGGCGGCTAATGGTGTTATTGTGATTACTACCAAAAAAGGGAAGAAATCAGACACGCCAACCATTAGCTACAACGGTTCTTACTCGCTTCAACGTAAGCCTGATTATCATACAGCAAATACAGTGTCAAGTTCTTCTTTGATAGATCAGCACGAGATGATATTTGATATCGGTTGGCGTGCTTATAGCAGCCCATCTCCTTATTATGATGCAAATGCCAATCCGGAAGCAATGGAAATATTTAGAAAGTATCGTGATGCCGAAGGAAATCTGCCAGCTGATCAACAGGCCAGAATTGATGAGTTAAGACAGTATGATGTAAGGGATGAATACACCGATTTATTCCTGCAGAATTACACCTTAGAGCGTCATAATGTGTCTATTAACCAGGCAACAGATAAATACTCATTCTATGCCTCATTGGGATATGATAAAACCAAGCAAGTTAGTAAAGGCAATGAGAATGATCGTATTACAACCAACCTGAACTTTTCGACTGAACTAAATGACCGTATTACCTTTAATGGTCGTGTTGCATTCTCGAAATCCAAAGCTGAAAATAATGGCGCACCTGGCATTACTCAGATACCATTATATCAAAGAATATTGGACGAAGAGGGTAATTATATTGCTCAGCCTTTTGATTTCCACCAGGATAGTAAAGCAGAGGAGATTGCTAAAGGGATTTATCCTTACGACTGGGACTACAATTTAAAGCGTGAGTTTGATAATATGGATAACGAGTCGGAACAAACCAATCTGGATCTTCAGGCCAGTTTAGATATTGACTTGTACAAAGGATTAACGGCACAATTGTCATATAACTATCAAAGAGCGCAGAGTTCAGATAGAAATTATCAAAATGAAGAACGTTACTACGTACGGAATTTAGTGAATAATTCAGGCATGTATTCTGGTGGTATGTTAAATACTTCATTGGGTTATGATGGTTATGCTATTCCAACTGGTGGTATCTTAAGCAGAAGCAATGCTTTGACATATACAAACGGAACACGTGGTCAGTTGAATTATGTAGGCTACCTGGATACAGACAAAAAACATCACATCAATGCCATTGCCGGTATGGAATACAGGGAGGAAATTAGAAAAGGAGATAAGCCTGTTGATTATTATGGCTATAATGACCAGACCTTAACTAACTTTCCAATTGATTGGCAGTCTTATTATACCAATCGTTATGGTTCAAGGGGGCGTCCTCCATATTATAGGGCAGGTAATTCTTACCTTGAAAATCGCTATTTCTCCTATTATACCAATATGGGTTATACTTTTAATGAAAAGTATTCTTTAACAGCCAGCTGGCGTTTAGATGATTCTAACCTGTTTGGTTCTTCAACAAAATATCGTAACCAGCCGTTATGGTCTGTTGGTGGTAAATGGCGCATGGCGCAAGAAAACTTTATGAGTGGCCTTAGCTTTATTGATCGTTTGGATTTGAGAGTGAGTTACGGTATTGGTGGTAGAATTGACAAAACGAGCTCTCCTTTCTTAACAATTCAAATTCGTAAAGATACAAATAGAGAGGTGGCAAACATCAATAGTATAGAAAACCAGGAGCTTCGCTGGGAGAAAACATCAACATTTAATTATGGGTTCGATTTTTCTGTGTTCAATAATAAGCTGTCTGGTTCTGTTGAAGGATATTATAGATATTCGACTGATGTTATGGCAAGCGAACCATTTAACTCAACCCATGGTATTACTTTGTTAAGAAGAAACTATGGTGAAATATCCAATAAAGGATTCAACATTAACCTGAATTCCAAATTAAATTTTGGAGAGTTTAGCTGGTTGCCATCCTTTAATATTAGTCATAATATTAACAAGGTGGAAAAATACGACAGTGAGCGAAATCTGAATACTTTGTTGTATGGTTCAAATGTAGAAGGCGAGTCTATAAATTATATGTATTCATACCGCTGGGCAGGATTGTCAGAAGTGGGTGCACCGCAGGTGTATAATGTGGAGCGTAACGAAGATGGTGAAATCATTGACAACAATGTATTGATTGGAACTGATGTGACAATTGAAGATGCAGATGCATTGGAATATAGTGGAGAGTTGGTTCCTAAATATTTCGGATCGTTTAAAAACTCGTTTACTTTTAAAGGATTTACTGTTAATGCCTTAATTACGTATAAATTAGGTCATGTATTCCGTCGAAGTTCACTTTTTCTGGGCAATTTTCCGTATCAAAAATTTCACAGTTTGCATAGCGATTTTGACAAAAGGTGGCAGAAGGAAGGAGATGAGTTAATAACAGATGTACCTGCTATGCAACGTAATATGGGAGGTAATTATGATAGATATTACAGAAGAAGTAGTACTACTGTTGAGAATGCCGGACATATTCGTTTGCAATCTATAGGGGCTTCGTACCGCTTTAACCCGGCATTATGGAACAATAAGATGGTAAAATCAGCTTCCGTAGGTTTTGATGTGCAGAACCTGGGGTGTATATGGACTGCCAACGATAAAGATATTGATCCGGAAAGAGGCAATGGTACATGGACAACCGATAATGAGCCTATCTATTCCGTTAAGTTTAACCTTACTTTTTAATTTGAAAACGCAAGGAAATGAAATTATTAAAATATATATGCATCATAGCTACAATTGCAGTTACTGCGAGCTGTGATAGAGATGAATTATTGGATGTGAAACCGAAAGGTGTAGAGTTGCCTCAAACAGTTGAGCACTATCGTTTAATGTTGGATTCGCGAAAAGGAGGAAGTGTTTCGAAGGGATTTATACAAGGCCATTTAAACGACTTTATATTAAGTGATGATGTAAAGGCACTGGACGGTTTGCAAGGTAGTTATGTGAGTGGTACAGGAGGATTGGTATATGCCAATGCTTTAAGCTGGGAAGACCATTTGTGTGATATTGATGAAGAAGATCCGGATTGGCAAGGTTTATACAGTGTTTTGTATGTATGTAATGTCATTTTGGAGAAGCTGGAGGGATTAGATGGTAATCCTGACGAAATAGCTCAGTTAGTTGCTGAAGCAAAAGTTCATCGAGCCTATTCGCACTTTATATTAGTTAATCTGTATGCCAAGCACTATAATTCAGCTACAGCAGAAACAGATTTGGGAGTGGTAATTCAAACCAGCTCAGAATTTGGAAGTTTAGTGAGAGGAACCGTTCAACAAACCTATGATCTGATATTGGCCGATTTAACGGATGCCCTTAATACAGAAAGCTTGCCAGATACTCCGTTGTTTAATCTTCGACCTTCAAAAGCAAGTGTGAATGCAATGCTAGCACGCGTATATCTAATGATGGGTGATTATGGCAATGCTAAACTATATGCAGACAATTGTTTAAAGCTGAACAGTTTCTTATACGATTATGAGAACATGGGAGCAATGCCTGAAACTTATTTTAATGAGGAACTATTACTTGAAAAACAATATGGGCCTAGTTATATACCCAGGACTCACTTGGTAAATGATGACCTATTGGCACTTTATGATGTTGATAATGATTTGCGATATAGCACATTTTTTAATGATGACTATAATTTTCCAGGAAACAAGGCCTATAAACGTACCTCTCAACTTCATCCTTATGTAGGTCCTTCTATTCCGGAGATGTATTTAATAAGAGCCGAATGTAATGCACGAGATGAACAAGTTTCAAACGCAATAGCTGATCTTAATGTGTTAAGGGAAATGAGATATGCAAATGAACCTGACACGACGGTTGACAAAAGATTTGTGGATTATGACGTAAATGGTATTGGATCGATAAATATGGAGAGATATAACACAATGGAGAGATTTTTATCGGCTAACACTTGGCAAGAAGCATTAACTTTAGCTAAACAGGAAAGAAGAAGAGAATTAGCAGGAAGAGGAGCTCGCTGGTTCGACTTAAAAAGATACAATCAGCATGATAATGCTAATATTAGCTTAACGCGTACTTTCGATGGAGAAACACATACTCTTGATGCAAACAGCCCAAAATGGGTATTGCCAATTGCACGAAAGTATATTCAAATGAATCCGGAGCTGGAGCAAAATCCTAGAGAATAAAAGTTAGGAAAAACACAGAGTTTACTACAAGAGGATCACCATATGGTGATCCTCTTGTAGTAAACGGCCAACATTAACCTAAATTAACTAAAGGCAAGAGATAGTTATAAAATTCAAATAATCACAAATGAAAAACAGGTTTTTAATAGTATGTATAGCGGTAATCGCATTGCTTACGCAAGCATGCGAGCCGAAGCACGATGGTTATACTATCAAAGGGAAAGTAACCGGATTTGAAGAAGGTTCAATGATTTACCTTCGAAATAGGACGACTGGTAAAACAGTTGATTCATTTGCTATCAACAATGGAAAGTTTAGTTTTATTGGAAAGGTGGATATTCCACAGCAGTATTATCTAAATAATCAGCAGGTTAAAGGAACAAAGTTTGTAGTTACTTCTTTTTATCTTGATAATGCGAAAGTAAAGGTAGAAGGTGATTTTAACGATTTTGCAAACAGTAAAATTACAGGTGGAAAATCACAGCAAGCATTTAAAGAGTTAAAAACCCAAACCAAAGAGTTACAAAAGAAAAGATCGGATTTGCTCGACGACGCTTATTCCGGTGAATATACTAAAGAAGAAGTAAAGGAGAAGAGGAGCAAAATAGATGAAATATCTAAAAAGATAAAATTAATTGAGCAAGAGTGGGTAAGAAAGAATATTAATACTTATCCTGCTATTAATCGTTTAGCCAGTCAACCAGATCAGTTTCCTCTTTTTAGCAGGGAAGAAAATAAAAACCTTTATAATTTATTATCCGAAGAACTTAAAAATACTGCAGATGGACTGTTTTTTTACGAAAAATATGCATTTGAGCCCGTAAAAGTTGGCGATCAGTTTTATGACTTCGATGCAATACAGCCTGACGGCTCTGAGTTTAAGCTATCAGAATTCAGTAAAGGCAAATATACCCTTTTGATGTTTACAGGAGTATCGTGTAAGTGGTGTCGCGTAATGGAAAATGATTTAAAGGGGCGATACGACAAAGTAAAGGACAATTTAAATGCAGTTAGCTTTTACGTGGAAAGTAGAAAAGACTACTGGTTAAATTATGTGACCAAAAAACCAAAACCATGGACAGTTGTTTCCGACCTGAAAAGATATAAAAGCAAAGCAATAATACACTATGGGGTAATCGCAGTTCCCCAGGCAGTGCTTATTGACAAAAATGGTAAAATCATTTTAGTAAGCGAAGGCTACGAAGAGTCTTTTATGAAAGAATTGGAAGAGATTGTAACAAAATAGATTTGGAAGACAAAAGTATAAAGACAAAAGATCGAAGGTAACTGTTTTTAATTAGTGAGAATATGTAAATCATCTTTATACTTATGTCTTAATACTTTATACTAAAAAAGAATGAAAAAACTAATTATAATTACATGCATAGCTTTACTTGGTTTTAGCTCTGCATTTGCACAAGGAATAGAATTTGAAAAAGGTACTTATGCCGAAGCATTGGCAAAAGCAAAAGCTGAAAATAAAATGATATTTATGGACTGCTACACTGTATGGTGTGGTCCGTGTAAAAAGTTGGCCAAAGATATTTTCACTCAGCCTGAAGTAGGCGAGTTTTTTAATAAAAACTTTGTGAATGTAAAAATAGATATGGAAAAAGGAGTAGGTGTTGAGCTGCAAAAGAAACATAAGGTTTCGTCTTTTCCCACATTAATGTTTTTAGATGCTTCGGGAGAAAACTTACACAGAAGATCAGGTTTTTTGGTGGCAGATACATTGATTGCAGAAGCTAAAAAAGCATTAGATCCTGCTTTAAGAGCATCAGTCAACTATCGCAAATGGGATGATGGAAAGCGTGACCCTGAATTTGTAAGTAAGCTGGTATTACAGGCAATTGGTGACAACAATCACAAGTACATGAAGGAAATTGGTATAGAATACGTATCAAAATTAAGTTACGATGATATGCTGAATCCATATAACTTTGATATTATCACCAGGTATAGTAACTCAAGGACATATGAAACAGAAATGTTTAATCATATAAAATCTAATCAGGAGAAATATATTAATTCGGTTGGCTCTGAACAATATGGTATGTTCATGTTCATGAATTACAGTAAATTTCTGGATGCTAATAAAGACTCTTTGTCTCATGAAGAATTAGATAAAATCATTGAAGAATATTTAAAACAACCAGTTAATCATCCTGCAAAAATGTATGCAGTTAACGCAATTTACGAAGATCGTTATATAAGAGATAAAGAGTGGGGTAAATTAATTGATGTTTGGTTAAGCGAAATAAAAAGACACCATAATAACGGTAATCTTTTCCCGGCAGTGAGTGGCTTTAAAAGTGCGGCTGGTAAGTTATTAAGCAACCCTAAATTTGCAGAGGTGGATCGTGCAGTAATGGAGAAGTTGGCTTTTGAAGGTGATAAGTATTACCTAAGTTCAAAAGAGGTATTTTTAGAGTCATTAGGTTCATGTTGGGCTTTAGCTTATTTGTACATCAAACTTGAAAACAAAGAAAAGGCTCAAGAATGGTACAATTATTATAAACAATATTACGCTAAAAGAGGTATAACCACAGGTGTTCACTTGGATGGGATAAAGGAGGCTCTTAAGGCTTTAGAGTAAAGTAACTGATGCTCAAACAATAAATAAAGGCTGCCAATTTGGTGGCCTTTGTTGTTTGTTATTTATTATTTGATTTTGTCATTAAGTAAATCGTATGCAACTTATCGTTAATAACTAAAGAAAAATATCTATTTTGCAATTATCTTGTTTGGGTTAAGATTACATTCTGAATTATTAATTGAAAATAAACTAAAATGAAAATCAAAACACTCTTTTTGCTTACAGTATTTATTGCCAGCCTGAATGTCACGGCTCAGAAACGCGAGATTGCCAAAGTTGCAAACGAAATAGATTATGATTACTTCTTTAAACATGTTGAATTTTTTGCCGATGACAAACTAAAAGGACGTGATGTAGGTTCTGAGGGTTATGCATTAGCCGCAGATTATACTGCCAAAGAATTCGAAATAAATAAGCTACTGCCATTTGGAGAAAATGACGCCTATTTTCAGGCTGTACCTTTTATAAAAGCCAAAATGAACGAGCAAAGTTTTAATTTGAAGATTAAAAGTAAGGATAAGGAAACTTTTGGCGTATATGGTGAAAACGTTAGTGTATTTCTGAATACCGAAAAAGATAGTTTTTCTGATAGTCAGGATTTGGTTTTTGTTGGATATGGTAATGTTATTCCTGAAAAAAATATAGATGACTATAAAGGACTTGATGTAAAAGGAAAAACTGTAATTGTTGCTTTTGGAGGCCCTAAGGGTTTAAAACACCCATCATTAGAAAATCCGTTATCTAAAGTTAAATGGGCTGTTAAAAAGGGGGCAAGCGGAATGATTATTTTCTTTCCCGGCAAAGGCTTGTTTCAGGGAATGATTTTCAAGAAGTTTCATGCCTATGTTGGTGGTCCAAGAATGTTTATCGACGATGTAGAGTTAAAAAAACCGCTTGTCGATATGGACATTGTATCGTTTGTGAAAAAAGATTATTTAAAAAATGCCTTTAAAACAGCTGGGGTTCGGCTGAACAAAGAATTAAGATCGATGAAAAAGGGTGGCTTTGTTAGTCAGCTATTGAATGCACAAGTTGAATGTTCGTATAATATGGATTTTGAACCGATTACTTGTAAAAATATAGCTGCAGTTTTACCGGGCACCGATCCAGTATTAAAAAATGAATACATTGTTGTTGGTGCGCACCTCGACCACCTTGGTGTAGGCAGGGCAATAAAAAAAGACAGCATTTATAATGGAATGTGGGATAATGCAACTGGTTCGGCAGCTACCATTACTATTGCAAAAACATTTACTGATGCCAAAATAAAACCTAAGCGCTCCATTATTTTTGTTAACTATACAGCCGAAGAAAAAGGTTTGCATGGCTCTAATTTCTTTGCTAACTCTGAGTTACTTAAAGGTAAAAACATTGTTGCCAATGTTAATATCGATATGCTAGGCGGACTTTACGAAACCTCGGATATGATGCCCATTGGTTATGCGCATTCAAATATTTCTGAGGCAGTAGATTTTGCTGCGGAAAAACTGGGTATTACAATAACTGATGCTACTCCTTACGAAAAAATGTTTATTGAAAGAAGTGACCAGTATTCATTTATCAAAATTGGAACGCCGCCAATTAATATTGGGGGTGGTTTGATACCAGTTAATCCGAAAATTGATGTTATGAAAGAGACTATGAAATGGATGGAGAAAATGTATCATTCTCCTTTTGATGATTTGTCGCAGGACTATTCCAATAAAGCTTTCCATTCGGCTTTAAAAGCCAATTTTTTGGTTACTTATTATTTGGCAAATGAAATGGATAAAATTGAATGGAATCCAGATAGTTGGATTTTTAAGGAATTAGTAAATAAGGAATAATGCAAGAATAAAGTTTTTCGAGAAAGGGATAATCAAGCTATTGATTTATCCCTTTTTTTCAAGAATAACGCTGCTCATCGCCTTTGAGTGTTTAATATAAACATAAGGGTGTCATGGGAATAAGCTCTCCTCCTTACAAGGAGGAGTACGGTGAGGAACGAACCGGGAGGTGGTTTTAAACACTTTTACACCAATTTTCGTAAAACACTTTTATATCTGCTAATATAACATTTGGATGTTCAAATACCATAAGATTCTCATATCGTAATGTTGTAATTCCCAAGGAACAAAGTTTTCCATCCCTAAGCCTGTCATATTCTTCATTATAAATATGGTATTCTCCATCCAATTCTATATCTAGTTTTAATTTAGGACAATAAAAATCCACAATATAATTGCCAATAGAATGTTGCCTTCTAAACTTCAGATTGCGAATTCTTTTACCTTTAAGGCAATTCCAAAGTTCACATTCAGCTGGAGTTGAATTATTTCTCAATATTTTCCTCTTATTGATAAGTTTGGCCGATTACTATTCATAACTTTCTAATATTGTGGCAAAATAATATATAAAAAAGGTCTAAAACCACCTCCCCTCTCCTCAATGTCATTAACTAAAGGCTGAAAGCCTTTAACATCACAGCTTGGGGCATCGCCCCAAGATAACGTCCGCTATGTACATTCAGGCTGAAAGTCTGATACAATAACTTATATGTTTCAGACTTTCAGCCTGTGATTCTCATGATGTCTATTACAAGGGGCGATGCCCCTTGCTGTGAAATTACAGGCTTTCAGCCTGTTACTCCCGCTTAAATCCTTAACTTAATTACATTGCCCCTCTCCTAAGTCGAGGTACTCCTCCTTCTTAAGGAGTAGAGCTGATTCCCATGACGTATGATAGATAACATTTACAAAACATCTTTCCGAACACCCAGGCCCTTCGACCTCCATCTCACCATTTTACCTCCAATAAGTAAATCGTATACAACTATCTGTAAATCGTATTTAGTAGAGTCATAATTTACAGGGTAAATTTGTTTCATCAATTTGATTATTAACAATTAATATAAATAAAGATGAAGCGAATTACATTACTTCTTGCAATGATTTTAGCTGTTGTTGCAATGCAGGCACAACAGAAAAAAGTAGTATTAATTACCGGAACAGCTTCTGGTTTTGGTAAAGCTACAGCCGAAAAATTAGTTGAAAAAGGATACATTGTTTACGGGGGTGATATCCAGGTAGAAGCTAACCAGTATCTTGACAAAATTGGTGGACATGCATTGATAATGGACGTTACAAAAGACGAACAGGTTAAAAACGGGGTACAAAAAGTAATTGACGAACAAGGACGTATTGATGTATTGATTAACAATGCAGGATATGGTTCATATGCAACCATCGAAAACATGGATATGGATGAGCTGAAGTACCAGTTTGAGGTGAATGTTTTCGGTTATGCTCGTCTTCAAAAGGAAGTTTTACCACACATGCGTAAGCAAAAATCAGGACGTATCATTAATGTATCTTCTGTAGTTGGAGAGGTTTCAATGCCAATATTAGGATGGTATTCTGCAACCAAACATGCAATAGAGGCTATGAGTGATGCTTTACGCCAGGAGGTGAAGCCATTTAATATTAAAGTAGTAAAAATTCAACCTGGGGCAGTTAACACAGGATTTGATGAGGTAGCCTTTGCAAAAATGGATGCTGCCCATATTCCTGATGATTATAAACCAATGGCAGATGACTTTGAAGTTTTTTCAAAAGATATGTATACCAAGGTGGAAGGGCCAGATGGAACAGCTGATTTTATTGTAAAGGCTGTAGAAGCAAAGCGACCAAAAACACAATATCGAACTACTTCTGATGCACGCTTATTGATGAGATTGAAAGATTGGTTCTCTGAAAAATCTTTTGATAAGATGATGGGTAAACAAATGGTAAGAGGAGCAGAAAAAATCAGGAAAAAAGCCAATAAGTAAATCGTATACAGCTATCTTTAAATTGTATATAGTAGAGCCCTTTAATTCTCTGTAAATTTGAACAGTAGTTAATTCAGTAAATCTTAGTTAAATTAAAGTATTATGAAGAATTTTAATAATAAAGTGGTTGTCATTACAGGAGGAGCAACTGGAATAGGATTTTCATTTGCTAAACAATTTGGTAAAGAAGGTGCAAAATTAGTAATAACCGGAAGACGACAAGATAGGAATAAAGAAGCTGTTGCTAGCTTAAAAGAATTAGGAATTGAAGCCGTTGCAATAGCATCTGATGTAACGGATCGCAAAAGTGTTGAGGAATTGGCAGATAAGGCCTGGGAACAGTTTGGTCATGTTGATGTGATATTGAATAATGCGGGAAACATGGTTCGAGGAAAGACGGTAATAGATTCTACAGTTGAAGACTTTCAAAGAGGTTTTGCCGTGAATGTTTTTGGTCTTGTAAATGGGGTTTCAGTCTTTGGAAAAAGAATGATTGAACAAGGAACACCAGCTGCTATTTATAACGTTGGATCTGAAAATTCATTCTTTCATGGGGTACCACTGGGAGCTCCTTATGTGGCAAGTAAACATGTAGTGCTTGCAATTTCAGAATCACTGCGTGAAGAAACACCTGATTTTATTGAAGTAGCTCATATTAGTCCGGGATTTGTAAAATCGGAATTGGGAGAAGAGGGTTCTATGCGAGATGCAATGGATACAGATAAATATACTTCAATTGCAATGAAACAATTAAAAGAAGGAAAGTTCTATGTTGTTTCACATGCGTATAATATGAAACGAATAGATGATCGTTACATGGAGGTTAAAGAAGCATTTGATACATATGCACCACGTTACGAAGGTGACGATGAGCATGATGTGCGAACAATTGCGAAGAGATATATGGAATTAGGTAATAAGTAGTTAAGATAAAATTCTAGATGGGAACAATACTTTTAATTCTTTTAGGTATTCTAATTATAGTGGGAATTATTTTCTACCCAAGAATATATCTAATAATATTTGGTTATAATGAGGTAATAAAACTTCATAAATCATGTATGAGTACAAAAAAATTCAATGATGATGTATTTATACTCAGGGACGGATTTACGAACCTCTTTCTTGTCAAATATCAGGACGGATATATAGCATTTGACGGCGGTGAAAAAGTAGAAAAAACCAAAACTGCTTTTAAGGAATTAAACATAGATCCCCAAGAAGTGAAGGCAGTATTTTTAACCCATTCAGATGAAGATCATTGTGGAGCCGTTGAGCTATTTACAAAAGCTGATATCTATCTGGCCAAAGCAGAAGAATGCATACTTGACGGAAGCGTTACAAGAACCTTTACAAAGCACAAGGTTAAAATTGTTAATAAGCTTAAAGTTGATTATAAAACGCTTGAAGATGGAAATGTCTTTCAATTCGGTGATAAGAAAGTTGAATGCTTTCATACCCCAGGGCATACCCCCGGAAGTATGTGCTTCTTAGTTGACGATAATTATCTGTTTACTGGCGATCTGATAAAGTTTAAAAACGGGCTTGTTCAACCCTATTCTGAAATTTTTACGATGGACAACAATGAACTTAAGCAGAATATAAGAAAGCTTGTTGCAAAAACTAAAGATAGAAACATTCAGTATGTCTTTTCAGCTCATAATGGCTATACAGATGACTACAACAAAGCTTTTCAAAATTGGTAAGAACCAATTAGTGATTGATTAACTTGTTCATAAACAATAAATAAAATAAAACATGTACCAATTTATATATCCGGGTCAATATTTATTTGGGCTGGGAACAGTCAAAACAGAATTAGGAAAGCAGCTTGAGCACTTTCGATTTTCTAAAGTGTTAGTTGTAACCGATGAAATTCTTGTAAAAAATGGTGTGGCTAAAGCAGTAACCGACTGTCTTGATAATGCTAAAGTTGAATACGTACTTTTTGATAAAGTCTTGCCAGACAATCCCTCATACCTAATTTATGAGGAAATAAAAGCTTATAAAGATGCAGGAATTCAAGGTATAATTGCTGTAGGAGGTGGAAGTACAATGGATTTTGCGAAAGCAGTAAATGTGATGATTAAATTAGAACTTGACAGTTTAGATCAACACTTTACAACTCGAACAGGGTATTGGTGTACAGACGAGTTACTACCTTTAATTGCAATACCAACAACTGCTGGTACAGGTAGTGAGGTTAGTCCGGCTGCAGGTATAAAAGATGTTCAGCTAAAACGGAAGGAATCGATTTACGGGCCGGGCTTAATTCCATCAGTTGCCATTGTAGATGGTGAATTGCATCAGGGAATGCCTTCTAAAGTAACCATGTCAACTGGTTTGGATGCCTTGTCTCATGCACTTGAGGCCTTATATTCAAAGGCGCGTAATAATATGACTAAAGCTTTTGGTTTACAGGCAATAAAAATGATAGTCGAAAACTTACCCAAAGCTGTTGAAAATGGTAAAGACCTTGTAGCTCGTCAAAACATGGCTGAAGCTTCAACTTTAGCCATGTTTGCAGGCATGCAGGGAGCAACACATATAGGACATGGCGTTGCCCATGCTACTGGAGGACAATGGAATATTCCTCATGGAGTAGCTGTTGCGCATGTGCTATTTCCTATGGTTGAGTTATTAGCCAAAGATGTGCCGGACTCAACAAATGATTTATTAACAATTTTTGGCACAGAGGCAGGCGAAAACCCAGGTAAATCATTAGCCAATGCCATGCGTAAATTTGCAGAAGGTATTGGATTGCCTAAGTTGCGAGAGTTTGAAAAAACTAACCTTGATGAATTGGAACTGGTAGTGAAAAATGCACAAGGGCTGATTGCTCCTCGCGAAGCATTTTTGGTAAGTGGATTGCCAAGTGACGAGTGGGTTGAGAAAATAATTAAAGAATCCATCTAAATCATGGGAAACTTCGGTTTGACAGCTTTGATAGCAGGACTATTCTTTGTGGATTTTATCCTGCATATTTTTCAATATTCGCACCTGCAAAGGCAAAAATCATCATTAACAAGTGGGGTATTGGTATTTATGATCATTTATGCATTGTTGGGGATTCTTATGCTTCAATCCATTTCGTGGATAAAATATTTGGCATTGGTCATACCTTTGTTTGGAGGCATAAGTTTGATTTTTACTTTAAAAAGGTTTATGCTACCAAAGTGGATAAACTTCAGTATCTTAATCATTGATTTTTCGATAGTTGCTGCAATTATATTTGGTTTAATGACAAATCTGTAAATCATATACAATTCTCAGTAAATTGTGTAAAAGATAGTATTTCCGGAAAATATAAATTTGAATAATTAAAAACAATTACAAATTATTTATCATGAATTGCAAAGTTTTCGTAAACCGATAAAAGTGGAGGTCAACGAAGCCAATTCATAAAAAAATTAATCATCATGAACAACAAAGTAGTATTAATCACAGGAGCCAGTTCTGGATTTGGAAAATTTACAGCTTTGGAGCTGATTAAAAAGGGATACATTGTATATGGTGCTGCTCGTAGAGTTGAGCAAATGAAAGAATTGGAAATTGCCGGAGGTTATGCCATAAAAATGGATGTAACCAATGACGAATCTGTTGAGGCCGGCGTTCAGCAGATTATTGAAAAGGAAGGTAAAATTGATGCTTTGGTAAACAATGCGGGTTATGGATCCTATGCTTTTCTTGAAACCGCCAACATTGAACAAATGCAGCGTATGTTTGCCGTAAATGTTTGGGGTATGGTGCGTGTATCGCAACACGTTTTACCTCATATGCGAAAGCAAGGAAAAGGCAGTGTTGTAAATCTTAGCTCTATTGTGGGTAAAGTAAGTACGGCATTTCTAGGTTTTTACGCAGCATCTAAGCATGCAGTTGAAGCACTTTCTGATGCTATGAGACAAGAAGTTGGACGATTTGGGATTAATGTATCTATCATTGAGCCGGGAGCCTTTAGTACCGGGTTTGATGGTGTTGTTCTGGATGAAATGAAGCAGGTAAATGCAGGAGAGGCCTATCAACCTATCGTAGATAATTTTATTCCATACTTTAAAAATATGTACGAAAAAGCACCTACACCAGAACCTGTTGTTAATGCTATTATATCTGCCATTGAAAAACCAAAACCCAAAACCCGTTATGCTGTTGGTTCTGATGCAAAAGGAGGTATAATGATGAAAGGCATGTTAGGAGATCGTACTTTTGATAATATCATGCTTGGGCAAATGAAGATGAAGTAAAATATATGTTTATGATGGAGCTCGCTGGTGTTTGTTTATGCTACTTTTTACCGGCGGGCAATCATTATAAGCTTATCTACTCAACCCTATAATTTGTTAAACGATAGTTTAATGAAAAGATTACTAAGACTTGTAGGTCTCCTGTTATCTGTAGCAGGTCCTGTACATATTATATATTTGCTTTTCTTTCTGGATGCCGCAAGTGTGGATACTGCTCAATACTTTGGTATTCTTGCTATAGGGACTCTTTACACCCTGTTTGGGATTAGTTTTCTTTTTAGAAGAAAAGCGTTGCTTCTTGCTGCATTTATTGTTAATGCCTTGGGATTGACGACTGTTTTAGTCCTTCAGGAAGCATCACCACTTTGGGATATTGATCCATACTTAATAGCTGTGGATTGCATTAGTGTTCCTGTTTTGCTTTATTTAAATATTCAAAATTTTAGAAATAAATTATAAATCATGAATTTATTACAATCACTCGAAGCATATGCCTCAGCCCAAAAATGGGTAGGTATAAACTTTATCATTCTGGGTTCAATTTTATTGATTTTGTCAGGGATATTTGCATTTTTTATTGCAAAATCACCAATGGCTTCTGGAATGAAGTGGGGCTCTTTAGTTACAGGAATTCTAATAATTGTTGGTGGATTATCTTACCTTAATTTTAATGAAAAGACAAAAAAAGAATCAACAGCAATTTATCAAAAAGATATAAAAGAGTTTGTGCAACATGAGCACGACAGGATGGAAAAGGTTGATAAAGGTTTTATTTTATATCAAATCACATTTGCTGCGTTTGTTCTTGCAGCTTTAATTGTAATAGTATTTGTTAAAGCACCTGTATTAAAAGGTATAGCTTTTGCTGTAGCGATACTTTTTATTGGACAACTGATTATCGAAGCTTTTTCACATCAATCCATAAGCGAGTATACTCAGGAGTTAAGAAATGAAGTGGAAAGAATAAAAATTTAATATGGAAGAAATATTCAGGGTAGAAACTATAAGTGATTTAAACGCAACATTAAAACAGGAAAAACCAAAGCATCCTTTAATTACCATTATTGATTTCTCAAAGGTCGATTTTACTAATATGGGTAAGGTAAAGGTATCATCTGGTTTTTATTCCATTTTGCTTAAAAACCTTTGTCCTGGGTCCTTACGTTATGGACGCGAATTTTACGACTTTCAGGAAGGGTCATTGTTTTTCACAGCACCTAACCAGGTGGTATCTTTAGAAAATCCGGATGAAACAAAGGATGTTTACGGCTGGGGATTGTATTTTCATCCGGAGTTAATAAGAGGTACCTCACTAAAGGATAAATTTAAAGATTATAACTTTTTCTCATACGATGTTCATGAGGCACTCCACCTTTCCGATACTGAAAAGGATACGCTGAATACGGCTGTCAAAAATATTGAGAACGAGCTAAACCTTAATATTGATAAGCATAGTAATACGCTTATTGTATCAACTCTTGAACTATTACTTAACTATTGTAATCGTTATTACGACAGGCAATTTTATACAAGAACCAATAAAAATAAAGATATCATTGTTGAGTTTGAACGCTTATTAAACGATGCTTTTTTATCAGATGAACTGGAAAAAAAAGGATTACCATCAGTAAAGGATTTTGCTAAGAAAATAGGTCTGTCTCCAAATTATTTAAGTGATCTTCTAAAAAAAGAAACGGGCATGAACGGAACAGACCATATTCAATATCAGGTTATTGAGTTGGCTAAAGATAGATTATTAAGCTCCTCTTTATCAGTTAGTGAAATAGCTTATGATTTAGGATTTGAATATCCACAGTATTTTAGTAAGATGTTTAAGAAAAAGACAGGGATGACTCCAGCAGAGTATAGGAATTTGAATTAAAAAATGTATGATAATAAAACAGGAATCATTTGTAGGAGTGGTTCCTGTTTTTTATTTTATAATAACTTTAATATAATAAACCTAAACATATTCAAATAATTATGAGACACCATCTGAAGTCATGAATATCCATAAAACAACTTTTACTACATATAGATACCTCCGGCATTATATAACAGCCAATTTTAATTACAATAGTTCGTTAAGATTTTGTAATGATTATAATATTAGGATATTGAGATAGTGAATGAATTTGGTTAATACGTTAATCAGTCTCATATATTTTGTTTAAAACCTAAAAATCTAACGATCTGTTAATATCTGCAGCATATTTTTTGAAGATTAACCTTAATTAACCTTGAATACTTTTTCTATTAACTAAAAATGTGGTTTTTTTTCGCTTAATTTAAAGCTTGATTAAATATTATTGGCTTCGGTATCATCTGTAAGTCAGTGAATAATATAAATCAATAGTGATTTTAGTGGGTATAACAAAAAAACAGAAGAAATGTTCAAATTGACTTTTAAAACACTGATAGTTCCTATTGTGATTGGGGGGCTTATGCTGAGCTGTCAGCAAAAAACTAAAGAGGTAAAGGAAGATAAGGGTTTTGAAGAAACAGCTTTTATTCCATGTTGCGGTGAACCATCACCAGATACAAAACCACTAACAATAAAGTTAGCTGTAAATGATACTTATTGTAAAAGCACAGCGTGTGTTTGTATACATGATGTTGCTGCCCGGGAATATGAAGATTTAGTAAAGTTGTTAAAAGAAAAGCACAATATTAACCTTGAACTGACTTACTACGAAGAAATTTATCATCTCGAGGATAAAATCAAGGTAAAAGAATTTGATGGAGTAATTTGTAAACCATGGAATGTGTTTATGCTAGCTAAAGAGCATAAGCTTCGCTATCAAAGAATAGCAGATATTAAAGATGCATTTAATAATCAGTGGTTAACAGGAGTTTTTATTGTTCCTAAAGAATCACCAATTCAAAAACTGGAAGATATTAATGGTAAAGTATTGGTTACAGGAGAAGCAGATGCTTACGAAAAATACCATCAGGCATTGCAGGTGTTGGATCAAAAAAACATTAAACCACAAAGAGTATATCAAAAATCAAGTTGTTTAGAAGGTATTAATGAGTTATTAGATAAAAAAGCAGATGTTGCAGTGGTATCTGATTATGTAATGGTGGCAAGTTGCGCAGTTGATGTAGCAAGTGAAGACGATTTTAGAATAATTGGAGAAACATCTCAAACACCGTTGACATCGGTGATACTTGATATGGATAAAATAGAAAAAGAAGATGCCATGCGTTTACAAAAGGCACTGTTAAGCCTTTCAAATGATAACTCACCTAAAAGTATGTTAAGCGAAGGTTTTGTTAAGCCTGCTAAATGGACTCCAGCACCTTATATCAAAAAAATATAGCATATGGGAAAGAAGAATATGGATAGACGGAAGTTTTTATTGAATGCCGGTCGTGCAGCTTGTGGGTTAGCATTGGGAGGACTGGCTTATCGAGTAGTGGGGGCTCATATGAACGAAGAAACAGCGGGGCCAAAATCGCGTTATGTATGGCAAATTGATCCCGAAAAGTGTACTTTCTGCGGAGAATGCGAAAAGGCTTGTGTAAGAACTCCATCAGCTGTTAAAGCAGTTAATGATCAAAAAAAATGTTCATCTTGTGTAGTTTGCTATGGCCATATTTCTAATAAAGAAATTGCTTCTAATAAAATAATGACCGATGGTATTAGAGTTTGTCCGCACGATGCAGTATCAAGAAAGAACTTTTCGGGAGGTGACGATGGTTATTTTATTTACGATATCGATCATAAAAAATGTACAGCCTGTGGCAAATGTGCTAAAGCTTGTAACGATAAAGGTACAAAATCGATGTTCTTGATAATTCGTCCTGACTTATGCTTAAACTGTAATGGATGTAACATTGCAGCTGCGTGTCCTGAGGGTGCAATTGACAGATTGTATTACGGACCTGAGGATAATTTTAGAGGTATCTATGAGTTGGAAAATATGTCGTTCGATGATATGAACGATGGTAATTATGGTAACATGTAAAGGAGGAATATAATGAAAATAAACAAACTAACTTTTTTCTTTTACGTGCTTACATCATTAGTTTTTTGTGTTCCAGCTATTGCCCAGGAAGATGATAATATGCCAGATAGTCATTCTATCGATGATTTATCACGTGGAAATATACGCGAATTTAAAGAAAACTATGTTCCGGTTGAGTATAATGCTTTGCCAGAATATATGTCCTTTGTTGATTTAGGTATAATGTTAACTCTATTGTTTCTTGGATTGTTTTTCGTTTTAAAGCGTAAAACAGGTCGTCCAATGAACATTTTAATGATAATTACATTTGTTTATCTGGCTTTAATACGTGGAGGTTGTATTTGCCCGGTAGGTGCAATAACCAATGCTACAATGGGTATTGTAGAGCCTGCATTGGTTAGTATGACAGCTTTTGTTGTGTTTTTAGGACCAATGTTGATAGCTCTTATTGGAGGAAGGGTATTTTGTTCTTCGGGTTGCCCATTAGGATCGGTACAACATATTGGGAAAACAAAAAAACACAAAAATTGGATTCGGATACCTAAAAAGGTGAATACAGCTTTAAAACTGGCTCCTATTATCATCTTATTATTAACAGTATATTTTGCTGCAAACGGATCAGCATGCTTTTTTGCTTGTGAGTTAGATCCTTACAAAGCTATCTTTTTTACAGGGCAATCATGGTTCGAACAAGGATTGGCATATATTATGGGACAACCAATGGAATCTAAAATTTTGATTGCAGGAGGATTGGGAACCTGGATTTATATGGTAATTATGCTTGTATTAGGTTATTGGATACCGAGACCTTTTTGTAGGTTTATTTGTCCATATAGCGTTCTGCTAGGTGTAATGTCAATGTTTGCCGTAAAACGCAGAACTATAAATGCAGATAACTGTGTGTATTGTGGATTATGTGATAAAGCATGCCCGGTACAAGCAATTACAATTGATAGAAACCTTAAATTGGCTAAAGTGTCAAATTACGATTGTATACAATGTAACAAATGTAACGAGAGTTGTAAAAAGGATGCTATTAGATAGCTATTAGTCAACGGACAATAGTCATTAGTCTGCAAGCGACGAGAGCTTGAAGCATGAAACTGGAGAACGGAGAAAGGTCAGTCAATAAACAATGTCGAATAACCAATGACCAGTGACCAAATTACTAATAAGCTAAATGCAATAAAATAAAACTATCAATCAAATAAATAACAGACAAATGAACCCAATTAAAAGCATGATTTTGGTGATGGCGCTAATTATAGCCTTAGCCAGTTGCGACCAAAAGCAGAAAAAAGGATATACTGTTAACGGTACTATTCACGGAATTACCGAAGGAACAATCAAAGTAGCAAAAAGCTATAACGACTCCATTCCTCAAGAGTATGAGATAAAAGATGGAAAGTTCACATTTTCGGGAGATCCAGTTAAAGAACCTTTACTCCTATTTGTGAGTGTAAAGGATAAGGATATAAGAATGAAATTTTATATCGACAATGGTATTATTACAGTTAACTCAAAGGTTTTTGAAGAAGAGTATGATGGGGTAAAATATCCACGTTTAGAAGTTGATAGCGTTACAGGGTGTATTGTAAATGATCATGAGAAGCAAATAAAAGATGCCAGAAAAAAATTAGAAGAGAAATACGATATTAAAAATGCACCTAAAGAGGATCAAGAAAAACTATGGACTAAGATAAAAGAAGAAAGAACTGAAATAATGATTCAATTCATTAAAGATAATCCAAACGTTTATTATTCAGGTGTATTAGCAGAGAGGTTATCTTTTGGATTAAATGCAAAAGGTATCCAAGAGAATTTAGATTTGCTTGACCCTAAATTAAATACTAAGCAGGTTCGAAGGTTGAAGGAACAAATTCAAAAAATGGGTGCTACAGATGTTGAGGCATCTGATCTTATTACAGCAAAAAATGTGACATATAAAGTTGAAAAAGCATACAAAGGTTTTAAGTCAAAAGGAGTGTCATATTTGGGAGTGTTTTCTAACGATGATGTTTGTGCACTTTGTTATGACGGATCAGTTAAAGTAATTAATGGCAACGGTAAGATTTTAAGTGGCTTTAAAGCTGAATATCCAAGTAGTCCTTCTACAATGGCTGTTGATAATAAAGATAACATTTACGTGTTATACCCAATTCAGAAAGAAGTAGAAAAAAAATACCGTGGTAAAGTGCGTAAAATGAAGGAAACGCTTTATTATGAATGTGCTGTATTCAACAGAAAAGGAGATAAACAAACTACGTTGAAATTAGAGGGACTTAAGAGGGCAACAGGAGCTCGTGTTGCTAATAATAAATTAATGGTTGCTGATGTAAAGAACCGAATTATTGGTGTTTATGACCCTAAAAGTGGTGCTAAACAAGCAACATTAGAAGGAATGCGTCCTTGTTGTGGAATTTTAGATTTTAGCATCAACAATAAAAATGAAGTATTAGTTGCCAACTTGGGGGCTTTCCGTGTTCAGGCTTATGATTTAACAGGCAAGTTATTGTTAACCTTTGGTCAAAGAGGAAAAACTATTGACGACTTCCATGGATGTTGTAATCCTGTGAGTGTAGCCTTCTTATCTAATGGAGCAATCGTAACTGTTGAAAAAGATCCAACAAGAGTAAAAGTTTATAGTAACGATGGAACCAAGCAAATTGAAGGAATTGAAGAGTTGGTTAAGGGATGTCATTATATTCCAATGATTGTTGATAGCAAGGATAATTTATATCTGGCATCTCCTAAAAAAGGAATGGTGAAGTGTATTGCAATAAGTTAATTAGGGTAATTTAAAGACATAGATAACTTCTTTATTTTATATTTGAATAAAGCTCGGGCAGTTTGTCCGGGCTTTTTTTGTAATGTGTGTAAAGTCTTCATAAGCGACATTTTTTGAATTATTGAATAACACGCTTGAGCGTAATAAATCCATGCCATAGAGTAATGTTTAAATATAGTTTACCATTAAATATCATTAGGTAGATTAATATTATTTTACATTTTTACACGATTAAACACACTTTGGGGTGAGTTCGAGATTAGATGAGAAAAATATAATTGAATCAATCAAAGTAAGAAACCGTAAGGCTTTTCGCTTACTGTTTGATACTTATTATAAGCAGTTATTTGCTTATGCCCGAAAGTTTGTGGAGGAAGATATTGCCCATGATGCTGTGCAAGATTTATTTGCTACCATCTGGCAAAAAGCTGATCAGATTATTATTACTACATCACTTAAAAACTATTTAATTTCTGGAGTAAGAAATAATTGTTTGCATTGGCTCGAAAAACAGAAGGTAAGAAATAAATATATCAACGAATCAGCTGTAAAAATAGCCATTGATGAGTTAAACTTTTATGCCGACTCCAATAATAACTATCAAAGCTTAATTGAAGCAGAAATTCAAGGCAAATTACAAGAAGCTATCTCTAAACTACCTCCTCAATGCCAAAAAGTATTTACTATGAGTCGTATTGATGGAAAAAAGAACAGAGAAATAGCAGAAGAATTAAATGTATCTGTAAAAGCAGTTGAAAAACATCTTAGCAAAGCTTTAAAAATACTAAAAGAGGAACTGAAAGATTATTTACCAATATTAATGGTATTATTAGGTTAGGATATGTATAACTATTACAATTACTCACCGGGTGACTATTTACAAGATGATTATAGTCACCCGGTGAGTAATAGTTACTAATGCTAAGTGATTATTAAACCATATTCTTTAATTACAGTTCTATTGATCAATTGTCCATTTCTTTTTCCTATAACATCTTTAGCAGATGAAAACTCCCAATCAAAAATACTTTTAACTAATCCTGCCTTTAAAGGATTTTGGTGAATGTAATCAAAGCAAATTTGAGGGTACTGTTGTTCTGGTGTTTCAACGTTAATTATTATTCCTGCATTGGATTTCAAATAAGAAGGTGTTATTTCTTCAGAAAAAGTGATGCATTCGGCTTTGGTTCCTTCCCTAAATAATGAACCTGACCTTTGCTCTTGTTTGTTTATTGCTCTGGTGTAAGAACGTAACATCGTTGCTATTGAGTTATTTAATGTTTGTTTCTTATTACTCTCTGAGTGACTAATTAAATTTTGTTTATAGTCACTCGGTGAGTATTCTAAACAGTTAACTCTAACCATTAAGTGAAAATGATTTGGCATTAAGCACCAAGCCAAAACATCACAAAATGGTAAAATATGATTATGTATTTTCCTTAAAAAGAATAAATGATTATCGTGGGTAAAGAATATTTTTTGCTTGTTGTTTCCTTGATTATAAATATGATAAAGATGTCCAATTTGAAAATACATACCTTAAAATGGTTCGATTAGTTTTTAAAGCTAAATGTAAATTATTCGAAAATAATACTTTTCTATGATTCTATTCACCGGTTGACTATAATCATCTTGAAAATAGTCACCCGGTGAATAATAATCCTTTCCAAAAAAAACTAAAAAAAGTTAATTTTTAAGGTAGGGTAAAATTATTCTCACCGATCTATATATCAAACGAAGGTTAATTTACTTAAATGAAGAAAGAAGATTTAGATCGGTTTTATGAGAATGCAGTTCTCTACCTTCAGGATAAACTAACGGATCCTGAACTGACAGATTTCTTAAGTGTTCTGGAAAAGGATAGTTTATTAAGGAAACTATATTACCAATTAAAAGATGTATGGGAGTACCATCAAATTAAAGATGAGGCAGCTAAAGTAGATTTAGATAAAGCCTGGAAGGAGATGACCGTTAAGCATCATTTGTTTAATGAAGAGGAGAATAATTCAACAACAATACAAACTCGATTTATACCAAAGGCATGGCAAGTAGCTGCGAGTATTGTTGTATTAATCGGATTAGGTTTATTAATTGGTCGCCAGAGTATAACTACGCAAGATAAAGATCTTGCTCATGTATTTGAATGCCCTAAGGGAGATATGGTTAAAATGAACTTATCTGATGGGACTGCAGTGTGGCTTAATTCAGATTCCAAACTTTCCATGGCACAAAATTTCAGCCCGGATAATCGGGAACTTTCGTTTGTTGGAGAAGCATATTTTAATGTACAAAGTGATCCAAAACATCCTTTTGTAATTAATGTTGCCGATAGACAGGTTGAAGTAAAAGGCACCAGCTTTAATTTAAGGTATTATCCCGAGGAAGAGTTGTTTCAGACCTCTCTTGAAGAAGGTAAGGTGTATGTTCGTACCAACAATAAATTAATTGAACTAGCTCCGGGAGAACAGCTTAATATTAATACAACTACGGGTATTTCAAAACTACAAAAGATGAATCATGTTGAGTATTTCTCTGCATGGCGTACCGGAAGACTTTTGTTTGAAAATATGCCTATGGAGAAATTAATGCAAACTGTAGAACGATGGCATAATCATGAAATCATCCTTGAAGATCCCGAATTAATGAATATGAAATTATCAGGAGTTTTAAAAAGAAATAAAAGTGTTGAGCATTTTATGAAAATTTTAAGTCTTGCTCAGCCCATTAAGTATAAAATTAAAGAAGATACAATTTTTATAAGCAGAATGAACTAATACCAAAAAATCGGGAATTGTTGGCGCAATCCCCGATCTGTTAAATGCTTATAAAGCATTTTGGTAAATCTAACATTACAAATTTATGAAAAAAAATTGGACCAGGAGTATTTTCCTTTATGGGGGAGTTACACCTAAATCATTACGAGTTATGAAGGTAGCAGGAGTATTATTATTAACTATGTTTTTGCAACTTTCTGCAAATACATTCTCTCAAAATAAAATAATAAGCGTTAATGTTGATAATGTTACACTAACCGATTTATTTAAACTAATTCAAAAACAATCCGACTTTGATTTCTTTTTTAAACCAATATCGGTTCCTTCTAAAAAAGTAACACTAAACCAAACAGATACAGATATTAATGAAGTACTAAAATTAGCACTTAAAGGAACCAATCTCGATTATAAAATAGTAGATACAGATATAGTTATTTTTGAGATTGACGATAACAATCCAAATAAAGGTACGCTTCAGCAACAAAAAGTTGAAGTTGAGGGGATTGTTACTGATGATGATGGGGAACCATTACCTGGTGTAAATGTTTTTGACAAAGCAGATCCAACCCATGGAGTGATTACTGATATGAATGGTAATTTCTCAATTGAAGTACAGTCAGTTAATTCGATATTGGTTTTTTCATATATCGGTTTTCATACCGAGGAAATCACTATTAATGAGCCTACCAATAATTTAGCTATAGCATTAAAATCTGAAATGGCAGATTTAGATGAGGTAGTTGTTACTGCATTAGGAATCAAGAAGGAGGAAAAAATGTTAGGCTATGCTGTTCAACAGGTAGGTAACGAGGAATTAAAGGAAGGAGGAAACCCAAATGTAATGTCTGCTATGCAAGGTAAAATTGCAGGTTTAGAGGTTAATACCGCATCTACCGGAATTGGAGGATCTACTAAAATTACAATTCGGGGTAATAGTTCAATTGCAGGTAATAACGAACCATTATGGATTGTTGATGGAATATCATTTAATGATAATGATCAGGGAGGAGCCCCTGGAACATATGGAGGGTATGACAGAGGCAGTGCCGCAAGTGACCTTAACATGGATGATATAGAGTCTATTTCAGTATTAAAAGGCCCCAGTGCAGCAGCCCTATACGGATCACGTGCCGGTAACGGTGTAATAATAGTAACTACAAAACGAGGCTCAAAGAAAGATGGTTTAGGCGTTGAATTTACTGCTACTTACACCGTTGAAAATGTTACGGAAACATTAAACATGCAAAATAAATATGGGAGAGGTTTAAATGGTGTTGCCGAGCATAATATTTATAATAACGATGGTTCTAAATCCTCAAGTTTGACATCGTGGGGTGCTGAAATGGATGGCTCAAAGGGTGAGATTTGGAATGGAGAAACTGTTCCCTATAGTCCTCAAAAGAATAGAATGGAGGATTTTTTTACCACTGGGGTAACGCAAAATTATTCGCTTGCAATTGGAAATGGTGATGAAGAAAGGAATTATCGTTTTGGTACTTCATACATGAAAGCAGATGGTATAATAGATAACCAAAGTCAGGAGAGATTAAATCTTGATATTAGCGGTTCTACAAAACTAAATAAGAAAATTTCCATCGACTCTAAAGTTTCACTTGCCGAAAGCACCACGAATAATCGCACATATTATGGAACTTATGGAATTGTAAACCAATTACTTAAAATGCCAAGAAACATTAGGTTATCGGATCTTGATCCTTATTCTAATGAAGAACGAAATCATATTAATTGGTCTGGTGGCGGACCAACTGTTGATGAAAGAAATCCATATTATCTAAAAGAGCAATATATAAATAAGGAAGTTAGAGATAGAGTATTTGGTTTTGTAAAATTGAATTTTGAATTTGGTAATCTACTTAATGTTGCAGCTAAACAATCCTTAGATTACTACCACACCAAGTTTGACGACAAACGAAAAGATGATGGTATTACAAAGAAGGGGACTGAAGGATCGTTATATAGGATAGAAAACCGAAAGTACAAACAACTGAATTCGGAAGTATTAATAACCGGTCAAAAGGTTTTTAATAAACTTGATTTTTCCTATGTAGCTGGAGCAAATAGAATGCATTATGCAAATGAATCTGATATTGTTACTGAGGGGAATCTAAAAAATAACAACTTTAATATTTCTGCAGGACAAAACGAAAAAAAGTTTCCAACACAAGGATTAGAAGAGAAAGAAGTGCAATCAGTTTTTGGATCGGTTCAGTTTTATTACAATTCATTTCTTAATTTAGAGATGACTGCTCGTAACGACTGGTCTTCTGCACTACCTATTCACAACAATTCTTACTTCTATCCATCAGTTAATTTAGGATTTATTGGTACCAGCTTAATGGAAAACATGGGAGTTAACAAGCCATCTTGGTTATCGTTTGCTAAAATAAGATTGTCGTGGGCTAAAGTAGGAAAAGATTGTGATCCGCATCAATTACATAATACCAAAAGGTACGACAGAGATGATAATGGTGAAGTAATTATTGTGGCAAACAGTGATATAAGAGTTAATCCAAATCTTAAGCCTGAAATTTCAACTTCCAGAGAAATAGGAGCAGATATAAGGTTATTTAATAATCGTGTTGGTCTTGATTTAACATATTATGATACATATACCATTAATCAAATTTTAATAGTAGAAGAAAACAAAAGTTCAGGATTTAAAAATAAATACATTAACGCAGGTAAAATCACAAACAAAGGTCTTGAGTTAAGTATGAACCTGGTTCCTATAAAAGCTAAGGATTTTACTTGGGATCTGAATTTAAACTATGCACATAGGGAGGATTATGTAGATGAGCTTGATTCTAAAAATCCCAATGGAGAACAAAAATTAGGGGATAATGATATGATTAAGGTAATAGCAAAAACAGGCTCCCCTTTAGGTCAAATTGTTGCAAAGCAAAGTTTTCTTAGAAATGAAAATGGAGATGTAATTATTGACAAATCAACTGGTTTACCACAAAAACTTACAGGTAAGGAAGGTGAAAAGGTAATTGGAAATATTCAACCAGATTGGACAGGTTCTGTAAGGTCTTCATTTCAGTACAAAAATTTATCGTTGAGTACTTTATTTAATGTGAAGATTGGAGGTGATATAGTATCTGTTTCTGAATCTATAGCCACTCATGCCGGAACTTCAAAAAGAACCTTAAACAGAGAAGGTATGATTGTAGATGGAGTAATTGACTTAGGAAATGGAAATTATGAAACCAATACCAATTCAATTGATGCCCAAAACTATTACCGAAGAATAGGTAATCTAATCGGTATAGGCGAAGAGTTTCTATACGATGCTAGCTATGTAAAATTTGGAGAACTATCACTAAGTTATACTTTGAGCAAAAAGATAACATCCAAATTACCAATCGATCATCTAAGGTTATCTTTTATAGGTCGCAATCTTTGTTACCTTCACAAGAATACTCCTGGCACAAGTCCCGAGGTAGGATTTGATATGTTCTCACAAGCACATGATTTTTCTACAATACCATATACCAAAAGTTTTGGATTTTCAATTAATGCACGTTTTTAACTATTTAACTCAAAGCAAAAATGAAGAATACTATATATAAATTCAAAAGCTTAGCACTACTAACTGTATTATCGGGTTTAATAAGCCATTCCTGTACTGATGGTTTCGAAGAAATGAACAAACCAAATTTTCAACCTAAAGAAGGAGTTACGATAATTGATGGAGGTGATGAACCTATTGTTATAGAGGGAGATCCAGGCGATTTTATTTATGATTTTACTTATGAGGGAATAGTTGATAATCACCAACGTACCACAAACCTTTTTCACGATTTATATGCACATTATTTTGCCAATAATAAATTCGAAGCAAGTAATCATTACTTGTATCGCGATGACTGGATGAAGTTTAGATGGGAGCAATTTTACACAAACCGCTTTCAGCAATTTAAAAACATTAATAAAATATGTTTGCAAGATAAAAATACTTATTTCCGCAATGCCTATCATATTGCTTGGATTAACTACTACTTACTTACCAGTTTAATGACCGATACCTATGGGCCAATTCCTTGTACAAGTGTAATTGAAAATATGGAGTATGAGTTGACTAATGATACTGTAATCAACGACCCTGATATTTATTACGATACACAGGAACAAGTATATGACAGGATGTTTAGAAGGTTAACCGTTCACCATGATTCTATTGTTCTGGCGAGTGAGAAAGAAATGTATCAATACGATCAAAAGGAAAATATTTATGCCGGAGATCCGGTAAAATGGAAAAGGTTTGCTAACTCACTACGATTGCGTTTGGCCATGCGTATTGTTAATATAGATCCTGTTAGAGCAAGGGTTGAGGCAGAGGCAGCAATTGCTGCAGGGGTAATGCAATCTAATGACGATACTTATGCTGTAAATTACAACTGGCCTAATGGACACGAAAACGATTATACTTTAGTTGGGTTTTTATATGGTGATGTAGTAATGAGCAAAGACTTGGAGAATATGTACAAGCAGCAATCTAATGTACTGGATCCAAGATGTCCTAAGTGTTGGTATAAAAATCTTTCTCCACATAGTGATATACTACAGTTTATGGAAGCTCCATTTGGAGATTATGTGGGAAATGAAAACGGAGCTGAAAATGTAGTCCATCACGATAGTCGTTTTTCGTACTTAAAATGTAAAATGGGAGAAAGGGATGATAATTACTGGTATGACTATAATCGTCCAATGGAAGTATTGAACTACGCCGAGGTATGTTTTCTATTAGCTGAAGCAAGTTTAAGAGGGTATGCAGGAACTAGTAAAACTCCAAAAGAATATTATTTAGATGGAATTAGAGCTTCAATGGATTATTATAACGTACCTCGTTTAGATACAGAATATTATATCAGTGGTCTGTTAAATGATCCTTTTGAGGGAAGTGATAATGAGGCCATATTGGAGCAGATTATTAATCAAAAATGGCTAGCTAACTTCCCTAATGGATCAGAAGGTTGGGCCGATTTCAGAAGGACTGATTATCCGACTTTAAGTCAGATAGTATCCAACCGTTCAAGCGATGTAGAGCAAGGTAAGTTTATAAAACGAATCAATTATCCGGTTTCGGAACATGACCTAAATTCTGACAATGTATATTACGAATATGGTAGCGATAACAAAGGATTAAAGTTATGGTGGGATGTAATGGATACACATTCAGGACCATATACTAGAAATCAACCCAATAATTTCAGATAGTTCATCATGGTTCATTATCATTTTTAATAGTGAAACACCTAAGATCGGGAGGCCTTGGAGTTATTTTAAGAGGCTCCCGTTCTTTCACTATTAAAGATAAGGGCTTTAAGATAGTGTGGTTTAATCCACAGGTAATTCTAACAATTAAAACTAAATAACATGAAAAAAAATCTTTTACTTTTTGTACTCATATGTTTGGCGACAATGATGCATGCACAGCAGCCTTATTCAGGTTGTTATCATCCCGAAGATTTAAAAAACTGGACACCTGGTGCAAATGAAAATGATGTTTTTAATCGTTCTACAATTCCATTACAATCACGTTTTGTTGATGAAAGTATAAAAGCCAATCCAAACTCTACGTTTAGTGATGCTATGGTTTCTCCTTGTTTAACTTTATCAAAAGATGCCAGTAAAGGATTTTCTCAAGGAAGAAATCAGTTTGACGAAATGTACATATTTAATTACTGGCAGTATGTAGATATGGTTACCTGGTGGGGAGGAAGTGCAGGAGAAGGTGTATTTGTTTGTCCTACAGCATCAGCAATTGATGCAGCACATAAAAATGGGGTAAAAATATTAGGTAATATCTTTTTTGCACCATCAGCTTTTGGTGGTCAAAGCGAATGGGTAGACCAAACTTTGGAAAAAGATGGATCAGGTAATTATATTATAGCCGATAAATTAATTGAGATTGCGGAATATTTTGGATTTGATGGTTGGTTCTTAAACGAAGAAACAAATCATTTCTCCAATAAAACAGAATGGGAAAAGTTTTGTGCTTATTACTCAGCTAATTCTAATCTAGAGCTTCAAATGTATAATGCTACTTCCTCGTTTAGTTCCTCTAACGGTTGGATGTTACGTGATGGTTCTGGCAATGAAACAGGTACATCATACTTTGTAAACTATGGAGGTACTGGAAGTGTTGATTCACATGTTACTTATGCCGAATCAATTGGTGCAACAAAATGGGATTTATATTATGGAGTTAACCAGGGAACAAGTGCATTTGCAGGTAATAGCTCAATGGCAGCTATCCTGGAGAAGGATAATCACAAAGCATCATTAGCCCCTTTTATGGAGCGTATTACCTGGCGTTTAAATACATCTGATGATACTTATGATACAGGTATTGATCACGTAAACAACTTTTTTAGTATAGCTAATAAGTATTGGGTTGGTACTGAAGATCCAAATCCGGAGGTTGACAGATCTGCTGATGCATGGTCGGGTATGGCTAATTATATTACTTCCCGTACATTTATTCAATCAAAGCCATTTGTTACCACTTTTAACTCAGGTTACGGAATACGCAGAAATATTAAAGGAGATGATAAAGGTGTAACTAATCAGAAATGGGTTCACCAAGGAATGCAAGATATTCTTCCTACCTGGAGATGGTGGTGGCTGGATGCAGATAATAAAGAACTTTCTTGCGAATTAAATTTAGACGATGCTTACGAAGGTGGTACTTGCTTAAAGGTTGAAGGTAGTCTAAATACAAATGATGCCAATGAGATAAGATTATATAAAACTAAAATTGGTATAGAAAGCGGAGATATTTTTAAACTGGTATTTAAAAATTCAGCAGCTGGAGCTTCAAATATTCAGGTTGGATTAGCATTTAGCGAAGATAACAATGCTTTTACTTATATAAGTGCAGGAAGTGCAACAGGAGGATGGGATGTAAAAGAGTTGGATCTATCTGCTTATGCAGGTAAAACTTTATCAATGATATCGCTTAAATTTGAATCTACATCAGCCGTTACAAGTTTTACTAGTTTAATTGGTGAGTTAGGTGTATTAAGCTCAGGTTCTTTATCATGTAGTGGAGTAACCAATTTAAGTGTTCAAAAAGAATTAGGTATAGAGCTAGGAGATGTTAGAGCTACATGGGATGCAGCTACAGGAGATGTGTTGCATTATAATGTTTATTTAGAACAAAGTGGATCAAAAGTTTTGGCAGGACAAACTCCTTCAACTGCATTTTTTATTCCTGAAATTACCAGAACAAGTCCTTCTGAAACAGGAGTAAAAGTATATGTTACTTCTGTAACTAAGGATTTTGAAGAATCAACTGAAAGCTCAATAGAAATTGACTGGCAACAAATTCCTCTTCCCGAAGTTAAAATAAAAGCCTCTTCTACTTTTGCTACTTCCGGAACCGAAATCACCTTTACGGCTATTGCAAGTAATTATCCTACTAATTATAGCTGGACAACTCCAAGTGGCGCAGAGCTGGTATCTACAAATGGAAATGAAGCAGTATTCAGATTTCCAACAGAAGGTAATTATGACGTCGAAGTAGATGTTACAAATGGTACAGGAACAACTAATTACTCGATTGAAGGATTAGTAACTATTGATAACACAAATACTTTAACCAACGTTATTTTAAATAAAACAGTTGTTGATCACAATGGTCACTTTGGATCAGAAACACCTGAAAAACTAATTGACGGAATTGCAGATCAGGGAGGTAGCGAAAAGTGGTGCTTTGGAGGTTCTAAAGAGCATTACGTAATTGTAGATCTTGAAAAACCATATAGGTTGTTTAATTCTAAGCTTTACGATTGCATGGTGAATGAAGATGGGCCTAACTTGAAGAACTATAAGATTCTTGTAAGTGATGATAATAGCGAAGGAAGTTATGTTGAGTTATTTAATGAAGAAGAAGACCGTCAGGCTGATGATATTAAGATTGACCATTTTAAAGGAATAGTGGCTCAATATGTAAAATTTGTGCCTTATGATAAAGTTGATGAGATCACAATTCGTTTATGGGAACTTGAAGTTTATGGTATGACAGGTCCATCTCTATCAGTTGATAACCCTGCTGATATAGAACTTGATAAGCAGCAAACTCAGGAAGTAACCTTAAATTATAGTCTTGCAGGGGAAAGTAAGGAAAGTAATTTTGGAATACAAGTAGTGCCACAATCAGCTGAGGATGAATCTTTAATTACTATTTCAGATGTAGTGGTAGGAAGTTCATCGGTTACATTTAATGTAAACACTTTAACTTATGGTTCGGCTAATTATATAGTTAAACTAACAAATGGTGAGTGGTTTGCTACAGCTCAAGGAGTTGTGTCAGTTGTTAATCCAGAATGGGTTAACTTAGCTTTAAACAGGACTGCAAGCAAGGGCTCTGAAACTACTTATGGGACTGAAGTAAACGATGTGTCTTTTGCCATTGATGGAGATATAGATACGTATTGGGTGCCAAAATTAGGTTGCCAGCTTTATAAGATTGATTTAGAAAGAGAATGTAATGTATTTAAAGTTTACGCTAAATTTACTGAAGATTTAGCTGCAGAGTACAGCAATTATAATGATATACCTTCGGAAATTACTGTAAGATATAGTCTAGACAACAGCAACTGGGATGAGTTTGTTGCTCCGATTGTTAATGGAGAATTGAATGTGGATGTAAATAATCTTTCAATGCGATATATAGAGCTTCAAGCAAGCATGGGTTCTTACAGCTGTATTGGTTTATACGAGGTAGAAGTAACAGGTAGCGAAAGTTCATCAACACCTGTTGAGAATTTAGGAGCTAATCAGTTTAAAGTATCTGTTTCTCCAAATCCTGTAGTTGATAATGCAAACATAAAAATCAATTTGCCACTTGCAAGTGATGTGAATATTGACATTTATAATCTTTTAGGTAATAAAGAAGCACAAATTTCTAATTATGCTTTATCATCCGGAGTGCATACTATATCATTAAGTCAGGATATAGTTGCTAATATGCAGCCAGGAATTTATATTGTAGTTGTTAAGACTTCAGTAGGTCAGAAAACAATTAAAATTAATAAGAAGTGATATTAATATAATTCACTTTTGAAAAAGAAAAAGGGCAGCTCAATTGAGATGCCCTTATTTGGTTATAGTGCTGAAATCATTAGCACGAAAAAGTTATTTAACAACTACTTTTTTTATTAAGCTTCCTTCGGCACTTGTTACTTTTACAAAATAAATACCTACTGTTTGACTCGATAAATCAATTGTAGTAATATCGTTGTTTAAAGGAGTACTTTCAATAATTGTTTTTCCTGTTAGGTCAATTACAGAATATAAGGCATTGTTTGCATCTATATCGCCTGTTTCAATTTTTAAAATACCGTTTGTTGGATTTGGATAAATCCTTACTTTTCCATATAAATTATCATCATTAGCAGAACTTGTTCCAGTATCTGTTGAGGTATAAACTTTTAAGCTAAGGTCGCGCTGGTAGCTTGTTCCTTCTCCTACTTGAGACCAGTATATTCCACCTGAACTAACCCAGCATTTACCTTCTTCAATGGCAGAATAATCATTATAATTATCAATTAGTGTTTCATAAGCTATTGGATAATTATAGCCAGGAGTTGTTACTTTGTATTTAATGTAAATATCCTTTTCGGTATTAATTAAAACTGGAGTAGGTAAATCAAATGTATAAAATCCTGGATAATCACTTTTTAAGTTATCTACACCTCCTAAATATTCCGATAAATCATGACCATCGAATTGGCCGTAAATTTCAAATTCAATATCCCCGTTGTCAGAAGGCATTGATACACCAATTTTATCTATGGTCTCATTTTGCCCAATTGTGAATTTCACTAATCCATAAGCTGATTCTTTACCATACCCAAAGCTTCCAACCATACCAGTTTCGTCATAGTAATAAGCTTTTACATTATTCTTAAACTCAACATTCGAAGGAAAATAAGAAATCGACGTAAGCACTTTTGTATCTTCGTACGACACATAAAAGTATCCTGACTCACCCCAATATTCACCCCAGCTATTTCGTATAATCCATGCACCTTTTGAGCTTGGTGTAGCACTAGATCCTCCTGTAACATCTTTATTGTCGTCCCACCCAACTAGCAAAACCGCATGGTTTGTATTTTTACTACCATTATAATGGTAAGTATAATTATATCTGGAATAGTAATCATCGTCATAATATAAATTAACCGATATAGCCCCATATTCCATCAAAGCTCTTTTAACATCATCTGCATTAAAAGCATCTTCATCAGAACCTGGCATGTATCTTCCTTGCTGAACAAATCTGGCTGGATTAACAGTTTCTATACAAACAGGATTTTCTGGCAAAGTGTAAGGATCTTGAGTTTCGTTGATGGGACCGGAAAGCCTCGATAAATATGCCATTGCATAGCTTTTGTTTCCACCACTGGTTGGACTTGCATTAAACCCATGGCAGTTCGCTAAATTTTGTTCTGAGAAATCACAGGTTATATTAGCATGTTTTAGTAAATACGATTCAATAGCCCCATATGTAGCAAAAGTCCAGCAACAACCTGCATTACCTTGATTTTTAACACTGCTCAAGTATGCTCCTTCTTCAACACTTCTTAAATCATATGATGCAGGAATGTCTGATTGAGCAGCTTTTAATAAGCTATTACTTTTTTTGGTAAAGTTGTATTTTACAGGAGAAGGTTGCTCTCCTAAAAATCTTCCAGAGGAGGTAACGTAATCAAGGCCAATATTTTGTTTCTTTTTTTGATATTGTATGAACTCATTAGTTGCAGGCGCTTCGTTTATTTCTTGGCCAATAATAAAATTGGAAACCAATAAAATGCAGGCCAGAATGGATAATTTCTTCATTGTCTAATATTATTTACAATTAATATTTTTTATCATTTAGAGGAAACACTTTTAAATGTTCTTTAAATTATTCCTTATCACTATAATTTTGAATCAAACACATGAACTCTTACAAGAGATTAGTATGTGCTATATATAAACATTTATTACAAAGAGTTGTCCCCAATTTATATTGTGTATAAATCTGTTGAGCTGCAAAACTATTAAAAACGGTTATTACACTTCATACACTAATACTTAAATAATGATAATAAAGTTCTATTTTTGTAAATCTATTAATGTAGGTTTTGTATTAATTGGATAGATATTATCTGAAGACTATTGATATTCAGCAAATAAAATTATTTTTAGGGTAAAATTATAAATCGATTAAATTATAGATGAGCACAAATAATGGGAAAGAGACATATCGAATAACAGATAGGGAATCCTATAAAAACGTATTTCATCTATACTATAAGTCGCTTTCTTTATTTGCAGTTAGGTTTATACCCGAGAGGGATGTATTGGAGGATTTAGTGCAGGAAACCTTTATTGCATTATGGGAGAATAGAAATCAGTTGAGATCATCAAATGCAATTAAGTCATATTTATACTCAACTTTAAGAAATAAGTGTTTAAATTATTTGAGGCATCTTGATACGGTTAATAGATATGCCGAAAACTATGAAATGCTTGAAAATACCACCGATTTTTCAAAATCAATAATAAAAGAAGAAACGTTAAGGTTATTTTATAAAGCGATTGATTCGTTAAATGAAAATACCCGGAAAGTAATTTATCTTACTCTGGAAGGATACAAAAGAGAAGAAATAGCAGAAAAATTAGATATTACCATTGATACTGTCAAATATCACAAGAAAAGCGCCATGCATAAACTAAAGCATTTATTGGGAGAGCATTTTTATTTACTTATGTTGATATAAAATTATGGTTGCAGATTGTTGATTTCCTAAAGGAGAAGGGAGAATGGAACAAGAACGGAGAAAAATTATGAGTACCTCCCTAAATAATTAACTTCTTTAAATAGTCTAAGCAGAAAGCTGTAGGCTATTCTAGCGAAGTATCCCATTTTTTGCGTATTACTATTTTTTTTAGTGCATATAATCAGTGCATTAGATATTTTTTAATGCTTTTTTATAGCGAAGACGCATATTTAAAAGCTTTTTATTCAAAAAAAGCATTGAAATGATATTGCGCTTTGTTTTTGATAGGGGTGTATAAAAATATTTATAGAATTATTTGTACAGGTGTTGTTTAAGTGTTGTTAAAAAATATTGAATCTTTTTTTATTATTCCACTACCCCCTTTTTTTTATCATGTGTCTTATTAATAAAATGAGACAAACTATGGATTTACCCATAAGAAATATAAAAATAGCCGAGTTAATAAATAAACACTTGTTGGGAGAACTCACAAAAGAGGAACAAACCAGGTTTAATTCTTGGCTACTGGAAGCTGATAATAAAGTTCTTTTTGAAGAGATTAAAAAAGAAATATTATCAGGCAGACACAAATCAAAGTATGATTCTATTAACCTTAGTAAAGGATGGGTTAAAAATGAAAAACTGTTAGCAAGGGATTTTAGGAAAATAACAAGGTATAAGTTTTTAAGGGTAGCAGCTGCAGTATTATTTATTATTGCAGTTAGTAGTACCTTGTTTGTATACATTTGGAATAATAGTTTACAGCAGGTTCCCATAGCTGCAGAGCAACAGGTTAAACCGGGAGAACAAAAAGCTGAGCTGGTATTAGCCGATGGATCTGTTGTTAAATTAACTAATAAAGAAAAGAAGGTAGAGGATCAAGGGATGGAGATCTCTACATTTGAGGGTGTTGTAAAATACGATAGTAGTACTAAATCAACGTTAGCATCAGCAATGAATACATTAATAGTTCCAGTTGGAGGAGAGTACCAGTTGAATTTGCCCGATGGAACAAAAGTGTGGCTGAACTCACTATCTCAATTAAAATACCCTATATATTTTACAGGTAACGAAAGAAAAGTATATCTGCAGGGAGAAGCTTATTTCGAAGTAAAGCATGATCCGGAACATCCATTTATTGTTGCAACAGAAAAGGGAATGGAAGTAACTGTGTTGGGAACTTCATTTAATATGATGACATATGATGATGAACCTAGCATGCAGACAACGTTAGTAAAAGGGTCGGTACAGGTAAACTTAACTAACGGGGAAACTGTTAAAATAGAACCAGGCGAACAGGCTCAATTTAACAAATCGTCTATGAATGTTAAGGTTACAGATGTTGATGCAAATATTTATACAGCATGGGTAAACGGAAGATTTGTTTTTGAACAGGAAAACTTGGAGAGTATTTTAAGAAAATTAGGGCGTTGGTACGATGTTAATATCTTTTACCAAAATGAGTCGGTTAAAAATAAAAGGCTATCTGCTGATTTAAGAAGATACGAGGAGATTACCTCATTTTTAGATCTTTTTAGCCAGGTATCAACTGTTGAATTTGAAATTAATGGTAGAACAATATTAGTAAAGGAGAGAAGTAATTAATAAATTTTTACTCAAAAAGAAAGGAGAGGGGAAGACAGGAGGAGTTATAAGGATTAAAATTTTAGAAACATAGTATTGGAAACTTAAATAGCCCACCTTATCCAAAAACTAATAAAAGCTATTGTTCCCTTACAGGAGAACTAGCATTAAAAATAAAAATGTGGGGAATCGCCACAATTCCCCACACATTTAATAACTGGTATCCGGCAAGATACCTAAGTCTAATTGATATTGTAAAATTATGAAAAAAATTCAGTCTCTGAAAGCTTACCCTGTTAGGGGTAAGACAAACAAAATTTGGCTAATTATGAAAGCTATATTTATTTTTCTTTTTATCGGAATGGTGCAGGTTTCGGGAAGTGTTTACTCGCAGCAGACGAGGCTTACACTGAAACTTGAGGATGTTAGTGTTGCAGATTTAATAAAAGAAATTAAGCAAATAAGCGAATTTGATTTTGTGTATGATTATGATGTGATTAGCAGCTTACAAAATGTAAGTGTGAATGTTAACGATGCTTCAGTAGAGGAAATTCTGGATAAGTGTTTACAAAATTCGAATTTAGATTACAAAATTCAGGACAAAGTAATATTAATTGTTCCAGGAAAAAACGAACCAGAAATTTTAATCCCTCAACAACCCAAAACTATTACTATATCAGGTAAAGTAACCGATGAAAGAGGTGAACCTCTACCTTTTGTAAATATTTATATTAAAGGTGATAACACCCAAGGTGTGGTAACCGATCAGGAGGGAAATTACAGCATTACTGTTGAAGAAAGAGAAGGACTTACCCTTGTGGCATCTTTTATTGGTTTTGTAACCAAAGAGTTTGCCGTGGAAGGCCGCACAGTAATTAACCTGATGTTAAAGGCGGATATTGCCGATTTAGGAGAAGTTGTTGTAACCGGTTATCAAAGTATCTCGTCAGAAAGAGCAGCTGGTTCTTTTAAAAATGTTAATGTAGATAAATTATTGGAGCAAAAAACTTCTGATAATGTTTTAAATATAATAGAAGGTGAAGTAACCGGTCTGTTGTTCGAAGAGCCTGGATCTGAGGGAGGAACACCTGAGATAGTGCTTAGAGGAGTTAATAACTTTGATAGTACTGACCCAAATTCATTGATGCCCTTAGTGGTGATTGATGGTTTCCCAATAAATGGTGTGTCAGATAGAGGTAGTAGCTGGGGAGATGATTTCTATCAGATTATGCAGAATTTAAATCCTACCGACATTGAGAATGTTTCGGTATTAAAAGATGCTGCAGCTGCTTCTATTTGGGGTGCTCAGGCCGCTAACGGGGTAATAGTTATTACTACCAAAAAAGGATCAAAATCTGAAAAACCTAAGTTTACTTTTAGTTCTTCATTGTCTTTCAAGGCGATTCCTGATTATAAGGATACTTATAGTGCCGATATGGAAACTTTGTTTGAATTGGAAGAGTGGTATGCAAATAACAGAATGCGTCCGGTATCAGATTATAATACTAGGGCAAATTCAGAAGGAGCTGAAATCTATTATGCTTTTTCTAAAATTACAGACCCGACAGATGAGGATAGAGCAAATAGAGATGCAGCTATTAACGAACTAAGAAAGAATGATTTTATTCAAGAATATACTGATTTGTTCCTGCGAAGAGCTACTCAACAACAATATGCCTTCTCAGTAAATCAGGGTAGCGATAAATACAACTATTTTGCATCCCTAAAATATAACGACCAACAGGGAACATATAAGCGAGATGGAAGTCAGGATTATTCCGCTTTAATAAATCTGTCTACCAACATTGCCAAGGGTATTAAGTTTAGCACCAAACTTAGCTATGCAAAAAAAGATGTACAGAGTAATAGTCCTATGCCTTATAGCAGGTTTTCTCCTTATGCCAGAATACTAGGTGATGATGGCGAATATCTGGATATGATTTGGGGCACTCATCAATCTTATAAAGACAAATGGGAGAGTGAAGGAAATCCTTACAGTTGGCACTACAACGTCAAGGAGGAGCACGAATTAAGTGATGATACCAGGGAAGTAAGAAATAGTGTATTTCAAGCAAAACTAGACTTGGATCTGATTAAAGGTTTAAAAGCTGAGTTAAGCTATAATTACCAGCACGGTAGTAATAAAAATGAAGAATACCAGGATGAAAAAGCTTATGATGTACGACGTGATATTAACAGAACTGCAATTTATGTAGCTACTGCTGATTCTGACAGACCTTGGATTAAGACTACTGTGCCTACAGGTGAAACATTCTTACCTCAAGGAGGAATTTTAAATGGTAACAGATACGAATCATGGTCTAATGATTATCGTGCAATGCTTAATTATTCTGCCTTTCTGGATGCAGCAAAAGAACATTATGTAACAGCTATTGCGGGTATTGACTATAGGGAAGAGAATAAAGAAAATAGGACTTTTGAAGAATTGTTTGGTTATGATCCACAATCACTAGATTATACGCCTGTTGATAAATTTTCATCATACACTAACTGGCAAGGATCTACACGATCTGTTTATACTACTGAAGCAAAAATTGTAAAAGATAGAAATCGTTACTTATCCAATTATATCAATGCGTCTTATTCTTTAAAAGACAAATATACATTAACAGGTAGCTGGCGCTTAGATGATTCTAACCTATTTGGATCGTCTTCTAAGTACCGCAATGTGCCTTTATGGTCGATAGGTGCAAAGTGGCGTTTGGCGAGAGAAAACTTTATTAACCTTCCTATATTAAATCGTTTAGATGTACGTGTAAGTTATGGTACAGGTGGCCGTATTGACAGAGATGCCTCTCCATTTTTAACAATAAAACCTGGGAACGACAAGGATGTGCCAAGTAATTCTGACAGATCTGTTAAAGACTTTAAAAATAAGGAATTACGCTGGGAAACAACCACAACAATTAATGCAGGTATTGACTTTGCACTGTTAAATAATCGATTATCAGGAACCATCGAATATTATTCAAGGTATTCAAAGGATGTTCTGGGAAATGCGCCTGTAAATCATTCCTATGGTATTCAATATTTAACAAGAAATTATGGAGAAATCTCCAATAAAGGTTTTGAGCTGACACTAAATGGGAATGTATATAAAAACAATGATTTAAGATGGGACATGAGCCTTTTAATGAGCCATAATAAAAATATGGTGGAGAGGTACGATAGAGAAGCAACAATGAATACCTATACGGCGCCAAATTTTAAGGAAGGATATGCCGACTCTGAATTTTATGCGGTACGATGGGCTGGATTATCTGAAACCGGTACTGCACAAGTATATGATAAGGATGGCAATATTAAAGGAATTAACGATGATTTGGTGACCTATGAAGATCTGGTATTTATGGGACAAGCAACACCTAAATATTTTGGTTCATACAGAAATTCAGTAAGTTATAAAGGTTTAACTCTTGACTTATTGTTAACTTATAAGTTTGGGCATAAGTTTGTTAGAAATACATTCGGATCAGATGCATTAAATTACGGAACCTTGAAACGAATTCATGAGGATGCTGCCAAAAGATGGAAAAAACCAGGAGATGAGGAGCATACAGATGTTCCGGCACTTAGCACAAGTTATAGTTCTGAAGGTCGATTTTATGAGGGTAATGGAGATCACTTGGTTGAAGATGCATCTCACATTCGTATACAATCGTTAGGATTAAATTACAGGTTTAATGACAAACTATTTCAAAATAACTTTATCGAAGGGCTAAGCATGGGTGTTAATGCCCGTAACCTTGGCTTATTATGGAAAGCTACGGATAAGGATATTGATCCGGAATATGGTAATTATCAGGGTACACTTAGAAACAATAGAGCCACTTACTCATTTAACCTGAAAGTTAACTTTTAAACAGCATTACAATGAAACAAATACATTTATATAAAACACTATTGGGCATTATTAAGCAAGGACTTGCCTATGCTGCCCCAAATTTTACAAGGCTGGTATATGCTATTGTTTTATTAGTCGTTTTTGCATCTTGCGACCGTGATGAACTATTAAATATACAACCATATGGCGTTTCCATTCCTCAAACAGTAGATGATTTTGAGTTATTGATGAATGATAGATCTGGCTTAACATACAGTAGTTCAGGTGGTTGGACTAACTCTTATACAGTGGACAGGATGATGACTGATGATATAAAAATCCCGGATGACAGACTTCAGGATTATGTTACTCAAGATGTAACAAAGTATTATGATGCCATAACATGGAATGAGACTTTTGGTGAACTAGAAGAAATTGATAACGCATGGCTTTTTTTGTACAACAATATTCAAATGGCGCATCTAATTATTGAGGAAGTAGGCAGTCCTGATGTTAATGGTAGCGAAAATGAAAAACAGAAAATTATAGCGGAATGTAAAGTGCAACGTGCATATGCTTATTTTTCGTTGGTTAACCTACATTCAAAGCAATACAATGAGTCTTCGGCAAGTACTGATTTGGGTGTGCCTATTCGCAGCAATGCAACCATGTCCGGTTCTACTCCACGGCAATCGGTTAAGGCAGTTTACGATGTAATTTTGCAAGACTTAAAGGAGGCTTTGGAAAGTAATGCTTTAAAAGAGTACCCAACCAATAAGAATTGGCGAGCTACACAAGCAGCAGCATATGGACTTAGTGCCCGTGTAAATTTGCAAATGGGAAATTTTGAAACTGCTTTAACTGATGCCTCAAACGCTCTAAATCTTTATAGTAGCCTATTAGATTATAATGCTCTTGGTACTGCAATCCCATATAATTTTAACAATGAAGAAGTTATACTACTTAAAAACTTTACAGAAGGTTATATGCCTTCCAGTACAGTTTTTGTTTCAGATGAGCTATATTCAATGTATACATCTAATGACTTAAGGTTGTTCTTCCGGTTCAAAGATGATCCATCTACAGGTGAGCGCTATTTCCTAAGTGAACCAGCCCGTTATCAACCGCAAATCAGTTATACCGGAGTTTCGGTTCCGGAGATGTATTTGATCAGGGCAGAATGTTATGCACGAGGTAAACAAGTTGCCAATGCAATGACAGATATTAATTTAGTAAGGGAGATGAGATATAGAAATGAGCCTGATACTACTATTGACAAATCATATGTGGATTATGATGCAACTGGTATTGGATCTATTAATATGGATAGGTATAACACCACAGAGAGATTTTTATCGGCTAGCACGTGGCAAGAGGCATTGGCATTAGCCAAACAAGAAAGAAGAAGAGAATTGGCTGACAGGGGAACGCGTTTGTTCGATTTAAAACGCTACAATGCCTACGATAACGCCAACATTACTTTAACAAGAATTATTGATGGAGAGGTAGCTGCAACACTGGAGCCAAACAGCAACCGTTGGATTGTTCCAATTGCCAGAAAAACCATTTCACTGGCTCCTGAAATTGAGCAAAGTCCAAGATAATTAAATTTGACTATTAAGTATAATTCAAGAGGAGCACCCAAAAGTGTTCCTCTTGTTGTAAGATAGCAATTCACATTAACCTAAATTAACCTAAAAAGGGAACAGGGAGTAGGGAGCAAGGTGCAAGGAATAAAGAATTTACAACTTTCAATTGCCAATAGCTAAAAGCCAACAGCCAATACCTAAATAAAACAATGAGGGAAGAGATGAGAAAAACGAGAAAGAAACCAAAATATGCCAACAAATAACAACTAAATAAACATCAGGCATTAAGCAAGCTGTGCATCAGTCTTATGTCTTGATACTTGATACTTGATACTTTATTAAAATGAAAATTACACTAAAAATTGCAAAACTGCAGCTGCTCAACCTGATGTATTCGCCCATATCCTGGGTGGTGCTGATGGTTTTTGCGCTCTACTCCGGTATTAGTTTTACCGATGGACTGGAGTCCTTACACCGAACGTTCAAACAGGTTCCGGATCTGATGAGCCTTAACACGAATCGCTTGTTTACTCAGGATCGCTGGGGCTACTTCTTTAAAATGAAGGAGCTTATGTTCCTGTTTGTACCCATTTTAACCATGGGCTTTATCAGTAACGAGATGAACAGCGGAACCATTAAGCTCTTGTATTCCTCACCTTTAAAAATCAGGAATATTGTTGTGGGTAAATACCTGGCCATGCTGGTGTATAGTCTGGTTATTGTATTGGTTATGGCAATAGCCATTATTGGCGCAGGCTTGTTTATTCCTGATATGGATACGGGTGTTACCATAGCAGGTTTAATTGGTTTCTTTTTACTCATTGCTACCTATTCGGCCATTGGTTTGTTTATGTCTTCCCTGTCGCGTTACCAAATTATTTCAGGCCTTGCAACCATCGCCTTTTTATTTGTGCTCGATTTTCTGGGAGGCCTGGCACAAGACGTACCGGTACTAAGGGACATACTTTATTGGTTATCCATTTCAAACCATAGCACACCGGCACTACAGGGCTACCTGGTGAGTACCAATATCTTTTACTTTATTATTGTGTCGGTTTTATTCCTGGCTTTTACGGTGAATAAACTGCATGCCGATCGCCAGAACAAAAAGGGAAAACAAAAAATTCGTTTGCAATCTGCAGGCTACCTGTGTATTGCCATTGTGTGCATTGGCATAGCTGCCATTCCTAAGTTGAAGGTATATGGCGATATGACCGAAACAAAGCTTCACACGGCTCACCCGGGTACGCAGGAAATATTGGCACAGCTAAAGGAAGACCAGCTTAAGGTTAAGTTTTTTGCACACGTTAACAACCGCGATGTCCGACCTCAATATCGGAAAAGGTTTGAAAGACGATATTATAGTAGTTACACCCGCTTTTTGCGCGATACCAAATTCGAATACCAAATTTTTTATTCTCCTGTACGCTGGGACATGTTCAAAGGGGAGTTTAAGAATTACAGCCCCCGTAAAAAAGCTGAACTGATTGCCTATTACAAAGGTTTGAACATGGACGAAATTAAAGACATTAAAGAGCTGGATGCAAAAGATCAGGAAGTTCTGGGAAGGTATGATATGACTCATGGCGTTCTGGAAAATTTTGTTTACAAAGACCAGCAGGCTTTTTTTATGCAAACTCGTGATGACAAAGCGTTATTTGCAACTGAGATTGAATGGGCCACTGCTTTTAAAACGCTTGTGCATTCGCCTTATCAGGTGAGCTTTATTACAGGCCACAAAGAAAGAAGCATTGAACGTGCCTGGGAGCAGGACTGGAATCGTATGGCAAAGGTATGGACGCATCGTTCGGCACTGGCAAATAATGGCTTTATTGTGAATAGCCAGGATATTACAAAAGGAGATATTAAGGAGGATACGGATATCCTGATGATTTTGAATCCTATGATAGCCTATAGCGAAGCCGAACTTTCAAAAATCAAGTCTTATATCGACAAGGGAGGGAATCTACTTATTGCGGCTGAAGGTAAAAACAGTGCTTTCATTAATCCACTTTTAAGCTTGATTAATGTGGAAGTTCAGAATGCTTCCATTGTAAGCGACCATACAGGACGTGTAAGCGAAGTGTGTTTGGGAACAGTCAATAAAAATGCCCCAGGCCTGCTTACCGATTACGGCATGGATGATATAGAATTACCGGGAGCATCTCCGCTTACTTATGAAGAAAAGCATGGCTTTACCGTTACTCCATTGCTTACAACCAACAAGCAACACACAAGTCTGGCCGATAAAGATCAAAAGGAAAGTTTTACTGTAGCATTGGCATTGGAACGTGCTCAAAATGGCAAGCAACAAAAAATTATTGTGGTCGGAGATGCCGATTTTGCCTCCGATAAAGTGATCCTGAAAAATAAGAGTACCAGAGATCCTTTTACAGCAAACACACTGTTTTATAAAAACTTTTTCAGATGGTTCACTGCCGGTGAATATCCATTGTTGTTCGAAACCATTAAAGGAAGCGACAACACGATAATCATGAGCAATGCCAAAGAGAAGGTATATAAGATCTTGTACATCTGGGTTTTCCCATTTGCCTTATTATTTATTGGCGGATTTATTTTCTGGAGAAGAAGAAGGATGTAGTAGACTAGCTATTAGCTATTAGCCATTAGCCATTAGACATTAGCCCCCGATAGCTATCGGGGTAGCTTTCGGTTCAACAAATAAACAGTTTAATAAATAAATAACGACACAAGCCAAGATACGATGCTGAATTTTAACCATCATGTAAATCATCTTTTGTCTTATGTCTTTATACTTAATACTAAAACATCATGTCAAACAAAATATTAGAAATCAAAAACCTGTCGCACCGCTATACTAAAAACTGGGCTATCCGCGACATTAATATAGAAATGCGTAATAACGAAATCCTTGGATTGTTAGGATCAAACGGAGCGGGTAAATCAACTACTATGAACATTCTTTGTGGGGTGTTGAACCAAACCGAGGGCGAGGTATTTATCAACGGGATTGATTTACGTAAGAATCCGGAAGAAGCCAAAAAGAACATTGGTTTCCTGCCTCAAAAGCCGCCCGTTTACCCTGACTTAACAGTGGAGGAGTATTTGACGCATACCGCCCATTTGCGTTTTGTGCCAGAAAAAGAAATTCCTGAAGCATTGGAAGCCGCCATGGAAAAATGCGGCTTACTGCACATGCGCAAGCGCCTGATCCGTAATTTGTCAGGAGGTTACCAGCAGCGTGTGGGGATTGCGCAAGCCATTATACACAAACCAAAGCTGGTTATTTTTGATGAGCCGACTGTTGGTCTGGATCCAAATAACATTGCTGAGATTCGTCAGTTGATCAAAGAGATTGCTGAAGATCGTGCCGTAATCCTTTGTACCCACATACTACCAGAGGTACAAATGATTTGTAGTACCGTAAAGATGATTGAAGCTGGTAAACTGGTATTTGCCGACACCATTGATGCCTTTAATAACGTGATTGAGCCAGATACCATGACTGTATCCTTCGACAATCCACCCACCAACCCGGAATTGATGGAAATCGATGGTGTACTGGAGATCAATGAGAACAATGGTAAACTGGAAATCCGCTTTGATACATGCAAGGAAGTTTCCAAAAACCTCATTGAACTTAGTGTAAAAAACAATTGGCAATTAAAAGAAGTAGGAATCGAAAAGCAATCGCTTGATTTAATTTTTGCACACTTATCAGGAAAGGTAAAATAAAACGCTATTGGCTCTTAGCTTTTAGTCATTAGCTATTGGTATGGTGATGTTAGGATTCTAACAGTCAATATCCAACAGCCAACAGCTAAAGTTAAACAGCCAACAGCTAACAGCTGAAAATTATGAAAACAACAATAAGAATAGCAAAACTCGAACTGAACAACTTGTTCTATTCGCCATTGGCATGGTTGGTACTGGTGGGCTTTAGTATTTTTACAGCCTACGAAATTATTCCTACTCTTAAGCACATTGCAGAAATGATGGGTATGCGTAATTCGGAAGCAGGCAGGTCAATAACTGATTGGATATTTACCGGAGAACACCATACTTATTTTGCATACACGCGTGATCTGTTAATGGTCTTAATTCCCTTAATTAGCATGGGGGTCATCAGTCGCGAGGCCAGCAGTGGTTCCATTAAACTCTTGTACTCATCACCCATTAAGCTGGGTTCCATTGTCGTGGGAAAATACATTGGTGTAATGGTGTTTGTAAGTATGCTGATGTCTATATCCTTGCTGGCTATATTTATCGGGAATTTTACGGTTGAGCACCTGGATTTTGGACGTTTGATAAGTGTCTTTATCCATTTATACCTGTTTGCAGCCTTAATTGCTGCCATTGGGGTATTTATTTCCACCTTTTCGGCTTATCCCATTGTGGATGCGGTAGCCACCATTGCCCTGGTATATGGTTTGGATTTGCTGTATGGCCTGGTGGATGAAGTACCCGTTGTCAATGTCATTATGTACTGGATGGCACCCTCGCAGCAAATGGAATATGCCTATAGAGGTTTGGTTACTTCGCAGTCCCTGCTTTATTTTGTGGTATTGATCATCCTGTTTGTATCCTGGGCGTACCTTAGAATGGTGCTAAAGCGCCAAACAAGTACGGCCAAATGGATGACCCGTGCAAAAATGACAGGTTTGCTTGTATTTGCCATGGGGGTAATTTATACTACTACCAAGCCGGCATTGCTTTGGTACAAGGATATGAGCGCAACGCAGAAGAATGTATTAAGCCCGGTTAGTAAAGAGGCTTTGGCAGATTTGAAGGATCAACCCATTAAAATTACCACTTATGTGAATTTGTTCCATGGTGAAACCTATGGTTTAATGCCTAAAGATCATGTTACTGCCAAGGCATTTTTTCATAAATACTACCTGGAATATCCACAAATTGAAATGGACTATGTGTACTACTACAATCCACCGCAATTGGAGGCTTATCAAGATAATGTCATGTTTGGCAAACGCATTAGTTTGGAAGAGACCATCGATTATATGTCCAAATTAATAAAAATGGATAAGCGTGATATTCGCCATATCGATGAGTTGGGATTAAGTGATGATATCCTTAAAAATTATGCCAATTTCCATTTCCGAATACTGGAAAGCAAGGGAGAAAAAAGCTTGTTAAAGCTTAAGTTTGATGATATGATTGGCTGGCCTGATCAGGCACAAACAACGGCAGCCTTTAAAAGACTGGTTGCTAAGTCATATAAAATCGCCCTTGTAGAAGGCCACCGGGAAAGAGGAATGGATGTCAATGAAAAGCTGGCAAGAGCCCGAAGAGCTTATCGTCCAAAGGTAAACTACCCGGAAAATTACGATTTGGCCATTTCATCAGCTGATGAACGACATGCCTTAAAAAACAATGGTTTTGATGTGGTGAGCTTAAGTCTTGATCAGGAAGTGCCTTCGGATGTGGATGTACTGATGATTGCAGAACCCCAATCAGAATTTTCAGATCAGGAACTAGCCAATCTTAAAAAGTATGCTGATAAAGGAGGTCATCTGATCATTACCTCTGGTCGTGGCAACGAAAAGGTGATGAACCCGATTGTGGCAGAATTTGGCGTAGAATACCTGCCTGGTATGTTGGTGAACGATAATCCAAACTATCCGGCTGATTTTAACCTGGCAGAACCGCAAGGTGAATTCAAAGAAAGCCTTTTGTTTAAGCCGGATGTGCAGGTAATTAAAGCCACTGCTTTAAAGCTGGATGAAAACAAGGGCTTTAAATCCTTTGTCCTGCTTAGCTCAAAAGGCAAGGAAACCTGGATGGATGCAACAGGACCAAACGAATTTGGAGAAATTACCTACAACGAAGCTGAAGGCGACAAAAAGGCAAGCTTACCAATCGCTGTTCAACTGGAAAGAACAGTGAACAACAAAAGCCAGAAAGTGCTGATTGCCTCGGATGCAGAATTTTTGAGCAATGCAAGGCGTTATCAGGCTCCGAAAGGAATCCGCGTTGCCAATGCAAGGTTCATGCCTTATCTGTCAAAATGGTTGACCGGTGGAGACTACCCACTGGATATTCCACGTCCTGAAGACAAAGACCTTCGAACTACCATAGCCTGGGAAAACATTATTTGGCTAAACTTATTGCTGTTTGGATTTGTACCAGGCCTGTTTGTCTTCTTTGGCGGTAGAATGTTAATTAAACGAATGAGGAATTAATTTTTAAAAGACACAAGACTTAAGTATCAAGACACAAGAAAAGCTCTTGATGCTTAAGTCTATAAATTTTGCACGTCACCGCGCGATCAATTTCATAAAGCTCATGATTTGTTGGGAATTATAGGAGCTGTAAATAAAAGGCGGGTTAGCCAGAGCAAGAGACCGAGCCGGTGGGTGGCGAGAGGCCTTCTAGGGGGCACTTGAGGAGGTTGTGTGTCGGCCGGAATAGAAGGCTGATGTGGGTTGAAGGATTCTCTTGGTCTAGCGTTTTTTGCCTACTTTTTTTGGCGATGACAATTATTGCGATAAGAGAAGGCAGAATCAAGCTTGCTTGAATTTTGCTGAACGAAGCAATAATCTCAAAGAAAAAAGTAGGTAGGGTTTGGGACAACGTCCCAATATTAAGAAATTCACAAGGTGAATTTCTTAACTTAATGACATTGGGCCCGCACTACCGCGCGATTTTATCGCGTGGAGTTTGAACCACACGATACAATCGTGCGACAGAGTAAAAAAACGAATGAGGAATTAAGAATTAAGACGCTTATACAGTAGACTAGTATTAGATGTTTAGAAATCTAATAGTCTAATGTCTAATTATCTAATATCTAAAATACAATGAAACATATCACTCGCCTACTATCCGTATTGGGCTTAACCCTTATAATGACTTGGGCCAATGCACAAAACACAACCACCATCCCTTTGGATGAAAGGGTAAGAACCGGCAAACTGGACAATGGCATGACCTATTACGTGATGTCTAATCAGGAGCCTAAAGAAAGAGCCAGCCTCTACTTTGTACAAAACGTAGGAGCTATACTGGAAGAGGATTCGCAGGATGGATTAGCTCACTTCCTGGAGCATATGGCTTTTAACGGCTTGGAACACTATCCGGGTAAAAGCATGTTTAAATACCTGGAATCTTACGGAATTAAATTTGGTGCAGACATCAACGCTTATACGGCGCAGGATGAAACGGTATACATGATAAAGAACCTGCCTTCAACCAACGAAAACCTGCTGGATTCAGCCATGTTGGTTTTGTACGACTGGTCTGGCGGATTATTGTTGGAAGCTGAAGAGATTGAGGCCGAAAGAGGGGTTATTCATGAAGAGTGGCGAACAAGACGAGACTCGCGTTTCAGAATAATGAAACAAGTTGTTCCCGATTTTTATAACCATTCACAATATGCCAAAAGAGACGTTATTGGTTCTTTGGATGTGATCGACAATTTTGAGCATCAGGAACTGAGAGATTATTACAAAAAGTGGTATCGCCCCGATTTACAGGCAGTAGTGGTTGTAGGCGATGTGGATGCGGATAAAGTAGAACAAAAAGTAAAAGCACTTTTCTCAAAAATTCCTGCCCCAAAAAATGCGGCAGAGCGTGTATATTATCCGGTTGATGATACGCAGGAACTGGGCTACGTACTGGCAAAAGATAAAGAGGCTCAGGGGGTAAGCATTGGTTGGAATTTCAGATTGGAACCTACAACGATTAAAGATGAAGCCTATATGCGAAATAAAATGGCAGAGGGCATGATGGCATCTATGGTAAACAATCGATTGAGCGAATTAACCCAAAAGCCTGAATGCCCGGCTTTAAAAATGCAAATCGCTAGCTTCGACCTGGCTCGAACCAAGAAAGCTGCTTACCTGTCGGTTAGTCCGAAAGAAAACAAAGAAAAAGAAGCATTTGCTCTACTAATGACCGAGATGGAACGCGTAAGAAGATTTGGTTTTACTGAATCTGAGCTGGAACGGGTAAAAACCAATTACCTGCGTCAGTATGAGTCTTACGAAAAGCGATACGATAAGGTAAACAATGACAAGTGGGCTGAGCAAATAGGAGAACATTTCTTAAAAGCCGAACCTTTTCCTTCCCTGGAGTGGGAGATGGAATTCGCTAAAAAAGCAATCGCTGACATTTCCTTAAAAGAAGTGTATCAACACTTATCAGTCTTCCAAAATGTGAATAACAGCCTGCTTATTGTTCAGGGGCCGGATAAGGAAGAAATTAATTACCCAACTAAAGATGAATTACTGGCTGAGGTAGCAAAAGTAATGTCTTCGAATATCACGGCCTATGAGGATGATGCAGTAGATACTCCCTTGGTAACTGATGAACTGAGCGAAAAGGAATTTGTTTCTGAAGAGCCAATGGAAGGAATCGATGGTGCTACCGTTTATAAACTAGAGAATGGTGCGAAGGTAGTGGTGATGCCTACCGAACTAGGTAAGGATGAGATTACATTCAGTGCCTTTAGTTTTGGTGGAACTTCTTTAGCGGCTAAGGATGATTTAGCTTCGGCCAATCTGGCGACCAACCTGGCGATGATGTCCGGGGTCGGCGATTTTAACGCCATACAACTGCAAAAGAAACTGACAGGCAAGATTGCAGAGGTCAGAGTGTTTCTTGGTTCAAATGAAGAAGGCTTAGGCGGTTCATCATCTGTACAGGATTTTGAAACCATGCTTCAGTTGATGTACCAAAAAATTGAACACCCACGTTTCGATCAGGCAGCTTTTGAAACCATGTTGGCTGGCATGAAAAACCAGTTGGTATATGCCAAAACCGATAACAAAAAAGCCCTTGGAGATACACTTAATAGGGTAAGCACTAATTATCACCCACGAACCCTTCTTTTTAATGAAGAATTTATAGCCAGTCTTGACTTTGACAAAATTCAGGCCATTTATAAAGATCGTTTTCAGGATGCCAGTGATTTTACTTTTGTTTTTGTTGGAAACATAGATGAAGACAAACATTTACCTTTGATTAAAAAGTACGTCGGGAACTTATCTTCAATAAACCGTTCAGAAACCTGGGTTAACCACAATATGAAACCAGCTGATGGCCATACTTTCAGAAAGGTAGAAAGACAAATGACAACGGATAAAGCAACTGTTAATTATCACATTTATTCGGATGTAAAATACAATCTTAAAACCAGAGTGTATGTGCGCACCATTGCCGATCTTTTAGATAAACGATTTATGGCAACCATTCGTGAGCAGGAAGGTGGAACTTATGGAGTTAGTGTTCGCCCTGCTATATCAAAGCGTCCGTATGAACAAGCCATTATCAGAATCAAGTTCGATTGTGATCCTGAAAAACGTGAAAGGTTGACGCAGATTATGAAGGATGAAATAGAGAACATGCTTAAAAATGGTGTGAACGAAGATGATTTAAAGGAATTAAAAAGCAATAATATTAAGAGTCGCCAGGAAGCTGAACACAGAAATGGATTCTGGAGTGGAAGCATTCAGACATCATTAAAGAATGATGAAGCCTTTACTTCTACCGAGGACTATAACAAACTGGTAGAAGGCATGACCGCTAAAGGCGTTCTGAAATTTGCTAAAAAACTCTTTAAAAATACGGATACCGTTGAAGTAGTAATGGTGCCAAAAAAATAAAATGTTTAGACGATAGACTGATAGATATCTGGAATTCTAAAAGTCTATTGTCTAAATATCTATAAATTCCAAGATGTCGCTCGATTAATGTCGTTAAGTTGATGGTATGTAGGGAATTATAGGAGCTGCAAATCAAGCAGGGGAGGCCAGAGCAAGAGACCGGGCCGGGGTTGGCGAGAGGTCTTCTAGGGAGCACTTGAGGAGGTTGTGTGCCGGACGGAATAGAAGGCTGGTGCGGGAAGAAGGATTCTCTTGGTCTAGCGTTTTTTGCCTACTTTTTTGGGCAATGCAAAAAAGTAGGTAGGGTTTGGGACAGCGTCCCAATATTAAGAAGTTGAGTCACGTGATACAATCGTGCGACAGCATAATAAAAACGAATGAGGAGTTAAAAATAAGACACTTGGACAGTAGACTAATAGATGTCTGGAATAATAAGAGTCTAAAAATCTATAAAAATGAAAAAACAACATCTCATACTTCTACTCTCAGTAGTAGTAATGGCGGCTTGTAATCCTTCAAAGAAGAAAGAAACAAGCACAACAGAAAAATTCGTTATCAGCGGTGAAGTCACCGGGAAAAGCGAGGGCATGGTCTATTTCTCTTTTTTAAACGCATTAAAAAAGGGGGATTGGCTGCGCGACAGTGCACGAATTGAAGATGGAAAATTTACTTACGAGGCAGATTACGTAATGCCCAGAAGGACTAATTTAAGAATTGAAAAAACGGATTACAGAAATGCAGTCGAGTTTTATATTGGTAAAGAACAAGTTCAACTTAAAATAGATGCCAATAATCTTGCTGCAACTGTATTTGAAGGAGATGTATTCAATCAAGAATGGAGAGCTTTTAACAAAAAGATGGCTGAATACAGCTTTGTTCCCGGATTGGAAGAGGCCACAAAGAATTTTAGGGATCAAAGTCGTCCTGAGGCGGAACGTCAGGAAATTCGTAACAAAATTTTTGACCCCGGGATGGTTATCAAAAAGAAAAAGGAAGAAGAGTTTAAAATAAAGTACATACAGGAACATCCTGCCTCTGAACTTTCGGTGCTTTTGGTACCTGGATTACTGGATAGAAAAAATGCAGCTTATGCAGAAGGTATCTTAAATTATTTTGAGCCGGAATTCAGAAAAACACAAGCTGCTTTAAAGGTGATTGAGGGTCGTATTGCCAGTAAAAAAGAGACAGATGTGGATGTGAAAACTTACCTGGCTGATGTTCCCGATATTGCCTATCAGTTAGATAAATCCTTTAAAGGTGAACATTTAGGAGATATTGTATACCTGGCCAGCATGAGCAATGCTCGGACATGTGGTGTTAAAAAAGATGGCACCGTTGTGATCTTCGATGAAAAGGGAAAAACGGTTGGGCAGTTCTCTTCATCGGTGGAGAATGAGGCCACTGCAGTTGCAGTAGATGAGCAGGACAACATCTATGTCATGTACCTTGTACAAACCATCAAAAAGGTTAAGATACGCGGCCGAATGATTGAGAAGAAGGATAATGGAACACCTCTGTGTGTTGTTTACGACCAAAAAGGGAATAAACAAAGAGAATATCCATTAAAAGGCTTAAAACAAGCTTCAGGAGCCAAAACAAGAGGCAATCAGCTTTTGGTTTCCAACAGTTACGGCGAAGCCAAAATTGGAATTTTCGATAAGGAAACCGGAAATCCTGTAAAAGAAATGGGAGGCTTAAGAGGCTGTTGCGGTATCATGGACTTCGACCTTAACTCAAAAGGTGAATTTATTGTGGGTAACCTGGGCGCTTTCAGGGTAACAGGATATTCACCAGAAGGCAAGCACAAGTTTGACTTCGGACAACGCGGTCAGTCAATAGATGATTTTGTGGGTTGTTGTAACCCGGTAAGTGTGGCTTCTTTATCAACCGGAGCTATTGTAACGGTTGAGAAATCTCCTACCCGGATTAAGGTTTACAGCAAGAGCGGTGCAAGAATGGTTGACGGCGTTTATGAGCTGGTAAAAGGTTGTTTGCATATTCCTATTGCGGTGGATAGCAAGGATAACCTTTACCTGGCATCACCTGAAAAAGGCGTGGTGAAATGTGTTGCTGCAGAGGATACAAAAATTTTAGCATCTAAAAATTAAAAACAATGAAACGAACATGAACTTATTTAATCATAACTACACAAATAAGGATGATTAAAAAAGTTTATGTGAGAGCGGAGCGGTTCCATCCGTTCTCAAATTTTAAAGTAAAATATTGACAACTTGAAAATTTTAAACGGATGAAAAAATTATTAGCAATCAGTTTGTTGGTTATTGGTATAGCCTTACAAACACTAACAGCACAGGTAGTTGTAAACGTAAATGTAACAGGTGATGATGTACGAGGTCCCGGAATTATTATGCTCGGAGATGAAGTAGTTAAAATCCTCCCTGAAAGTGAAGATAACAAAGGCAAAGGTACATTGGAGCTGGATATTACGGAACCACAATTCATTACTTTCAGAAATCGCTGGGGTATGAACCACATTCGGTTTTATGTGTCGCCCGGTACCGAGTTAACTATCGAAGGGGAAAATAATAGAGCCAGAATTGGTTGGCCCGGAAGAGTTTCTCAACCTACAACTATTACCTGTAACGATGGGGGTATTAACCAGTTTTTGTTCGATTATCAGAAGGCCAATTCAAAAGATTATTATGCTCCCTTTACTCAGGAAGATATCGATAATAAGGGTGCCAATATAGTGGAAAGATTTCATGCAATTGAAAAGAATGTACAGGACCAATTGGCTAAAACCAATTTTTCCGAAGAGGTAAAAAAAGAAGTAAGCAACTATCTGACTTTCTTTAATATGTATGGACTAATGTGCATCCCTCAACTTGTAAAGGAGGCCGGGAATCAGTTTGAAGGAGGTGATGTGTATTACCAACTATTGAATTCCCTTGTAAAAGAAGATGAAAAGTTGTACAAGACACTTTATCTCTATTCAGAATACTTCTCGATGCTTTTGAGTGAAATAGCCGGAGCCGGCGGTGTAGAAGGCTATGAGCGTGCTTTAAAAGCGACAAAAAGAGCTTTGAAGTTCGAATCGAAGCTGATCAGGGAACGAATGGTTTATATGTATACTGCCGGATATATTGCGAACAGAGGTATAAAGGGTACTGAAGAGTTGCAAAAACTATTTGCCGATAATGTAACCAACGAAGAATATAAAAAGGAACTTGAAGGTGTATTGGCAAGAGCCTCGCACATAAATGAAGGTGATATTTCGCCCGACTTTAATTATGAAGATATTAATGGCAATATGGTGTCCTTAAAAAGTCTGCGAGGAAAATACGTTTACATTGACATGTGGGCAACATGGTGTGGTCCATGTAAAAAGGAAATCCCGTTTTTAAAAGAGCTAGAACACGAATATGCCGGAAAAAACATCCACTTTGTAAGTATATCAAAAGACCGACCAAAGGATATTGAAAAGTGGAAAACCATGGTGAAGGAAAAAGAAATGGGAGGCATCCAGCTTTTTGCCAATGGCGACGAAGATTTTTCCAACGCCTATATTGTGAAGGGAATACCTCACTTTATACTAATAGACAAAGAAGGGCGGGCGCTTAAAATGAAAGCACCACGTCCGTCATCAGAAGAAATACGACCACTTTTGAATTCTTTAGAGGGTTTGTAAAAATAAGTTTGCTGCCACACGAGAGGTACGATAACTATCGTACTCGTGCGGCAGCTGTGAAATTAAAGGAAAAGAAGCGTTGAAATAAAACAATTAATTAGCGGGTGTAAATTAAAGACTAAATAAGATGAAGAAGATACTAATAATATTCGTTGCCATATTGGCTGTAAGTAATGCCTTTTCGCAAGGTATAGAATTTGAACACGGAACCTTGGCCGAAGCATTCGCCAAGGCAAAAAAAGAAAACAAACTGGTATTTGTTGATACCTATACCGAATGGTGTGGCCCATGTAAACGCTTAAGCAAAGAAGTTTTCCCACAGAAAAAAGTGGGCGATTATTTTAACCCACGTTTTGTAAGTGTTAAGATTGATGCGGAAAAAGGGGAAGGGATAGAGTATGCTAAAAAATACCAAATAAAATCTTACCCAACCCTGATGTTTTTAAATGCCAATGGTGATGTAATGTATCGAATAAGTGGCTTTACAAATGCCGATGGTTTAATTAACGATGCTAAGATTGCGGTAGACCCCTCCAGGCAATTAGCAGCACTCCAAAAACGATATGACGAGGGCGAGCGCGACCTGGATTTCATGTTCCAGTTATGTGAAGAGCTGGGCAAGAAGCGAATGATGGATGAGATTTATGAAATTGGCGCAGCCTATACAAAAAGCATCGAGGTGGAGCAATTGTACGACCCTAAGGTGTTTAAAATGGTCACCTGGTCAACAAAACTGAAGTTTGAAGATGAAGCCTACCAGTTTATTCTTAATAACTGGGATGAGATTATCGAAAAAACAGGTGTGCACCCAATGAGCCTGGAGCGCACAATGGGTGATCCTGCCTACTTTTATGTGGTGAAAGTGGCCAAAGAATGTAATAGCATTGAAGATGTTGATAAGGCCATTGAACAAGTGAAGAAAGCCACAGAAATTCAAGACAAAGAAAAGCTATATGCCATGCATTATTTGGCAAAAGGCGATACCGATAAGTGGTATAGCGCACAGAAGAAAAGGCTGGATGGCGAAATAGCTAAGGAAAACATCCGTGGAATGTGCTTCTATATGTTACAAATGGCTACGGATATTGATGAAAATGATGTGTTTAATGGAACAAAAATGTGTAAAAAACTGATTAAAGAATTTACGCAGTTGGAAAAAGAATACGAGGAAAACTTCACCGATCATGGCTATAAAGGCCTTGTGCTTTTATACAAAGTAGATGGCAACAAGAAAAAAGCTTTGGAATATTTAGAAAAATACAAGGAAGAAGCTAATAAGCATTTCAACAAGTCTAAAAAAGGATTGCCATCATTTGTAACTGAATTTATAGAAGAGATTGAGAATATGTAGGAAAATTGAGTTTCCACAAGGGAAATTTATGAATTAAAGCTATATGAAATTGTATGGCAATTATTTATATAATAAAACTAAAAATGAAAAAAAGTTTATTAGTAATGTTTTTAGGACTGTTTGCAATTGCTTTTACAGCAAATGCACAAATGCCTTCACCAGAGGAAATGGCAAAAAAGCAAACAGAAGTAATGAAAAAGGATCTTGGATTATCAGGAGATCAGGAAAAACAAGTATATACTCTGTTTCTTGAAAACACCAAAACGATGCAAGAATTAATGGCATCTGGTCCAGATCGAACAAAAATGCAAGAAGAATTTAAAAAAATGCAAGAAGTAACGGTTAAAAAATTGAAGTCAATTTTTACCGAAGAGCAATTCAATAAATTTGAGAAAATGATGGAAGAAGCTGCAAAAAGAAGAGCAGCTGGTGCTCATGGCGGAGGATTTTAATAGGTTATAAATAACAAAAATCGCTTAGTGTATTTAAAGCGCTTAGCGGTTAAAGGACTAGTAAAGACCGTTTTAGTTTGAACAAAGTTTGCTGAAGTTAACAGGGGCCATTCGTAAGGAGTGGTTCCTGTTTTGTATCTGCACTTTAATCTTTCCAATGTGTCCATACTATCACAGCTATATCGCTAGATATTATTGCATTAACGGCCAAAGGATTGGTTTCATCGATTTTCGTTTAAAATAGTGTTTCTAAAATCTTAAGCCATTCTAACCATTTTAATCATCTCTAAATATAGGACTATTGCTGGTTGACGTCTTCTTTAAGATTGAATCCCGTAGTTAATACTTCCAACTCTCAGATAAATTGAGCAATACATTATCAGACTTTTTACCAATGAGAAATGAGCGGATTAACCTTATTTAACCTTAATTGTTCGCGCATTAACCATGAAAAAGCAAAAAAATAAATTTCTTGAAAAGAAATCTAAACAATAACGAATTACCTTAATATCAAAAAGATGAAAGAATCATTAGTTCGGGTAGAAAACCTATCCCACCGTTATTCCATTCAATGGGCGGTAAAGGACGTAAGTTTCGAAATTCCAACTCAGGGTATTTATGGTTTGCTGGGTTCAAACGGTGCCGGTAAATCAACCACCATGAATATTATGAGTGGTGTTTTAAAACAAACAAAAGGGAATGTTTTCATCAGTGGAATAAACATTTCAACCGATCCGATTGAAGCCAAAAAGCAAATCGGTTTTTTGCCCCAAAAGCCGCCATTGTACACCGATACAACAGTTGAAGAGTATTTAACCAATTGTGCCCGACTTCGAAAAATACCTAAAAATAACATTAAGGCAGCAGTTGAGGAAGTAATGGAAAAATGTTCGATTACTCACTTCCGAAAAAGGTTGTTAAAAAACTTATCAGGCGGATATCAGCAAAGAGTAGGAATTGCCCAATCAATTATTCATAAGCCGGCTTTGATTATTATGGATGAGCCTACCAATGGGCTGGACCCGAATCAAATTTTAGAAATTCGTGGTTTGATTAAAGAGATTGCTGAAGACAGAGCAGTATTAATTTCGACTCATATACTTACAGAGGTGCATGCAATTTGTGATTATATCTTAATGATTGAGCATGGTAAATTGGTATTCTCGGGCAAAACCGAAGAATTCGACAATTACCTGGCACCAAATTCCATAAAAGTAAGATTACTTGAAATGCCATCGGTTGATGAATTGATGAAAATTGAGGGCATTGAAAGTGTCGAAGAATTGGGTGGACCTGAGTACCGCTTAAAATTTTCAAACCTGACCGGAGCCGCCGAACGTGTGGTTCAGGAAAGTGTAAAGAAAAACTGGCGATTAGAAGAAATTAATCTGGAGAAAAACTCATTGAATGATGTATTCTCTGCTTTGTCACAAAACTAATAAGTAAAGCAAATGAAACGAGCCATGAGAATGATTGCCTGGCAAGTTCCATCTCAGAAATGAAGATAAATTTTAATCACATGAAATAATCATGATTAAAGTAACATGCACAGGAAGATAGCCTGATCCGAATTTGATTTGGAGATTAAAACTTATTGTCTCCAAGATTGATAGTTTATCAGTCTTATGTCTTGATACTTGAATCTTGATACTAATTTTTTTAACAGATGAAAGATATAATTACAATAGCAAGAATGGAACTTCAAAAGATGTTCTATTCACCCATTGCATGGTTAGTTTTAATCAGTTTTGCCATTCAGTCCGGAATTATGTGGATGAATATTGTTCCAAATTTTGTAAACCGTTTTGAAATGGGATATGCAGGTGCCGGATTAACAATCGGTGCATATGCTAACCCAATGGTAGGCGGATTTCTATATAGAATCCAGGAAACCATTTACCTGTTTATACCATTGATCACTATGGGATTGATGAGTAAAGAGTTCGGAAGTGGATCAATTAAGCTTTTATATTCATCTCCTATATCCAATGCTCAAATTATCCTAGGTAAGTATGCTGCAGTTGTTGTTTTTTGCCTGGCTATGACATTCATCTTATTTCTTGAAAGTATTTTTGGCTTTATCTTAATTAAGGATGTGGATTTTCCACAGGTAATGACCGGCTTATTAGGCATTTTCCTGGTAATAGCTACCTATGCGGCTATTGGGCTCTTTATGTCTGCGTTAACCTCTTATCAGATTGTTGCTGCCATTGCCACTTTTGCAGCTCTGTTTGCTCTTCAGTCGATTGGCGGTCTATGGCAAACCGTTGATTTTGTCAGAGATATTACCTATTGGTTATCTGTTAGTGGTAGGTCTAATACATTTATTTTTGGAATGATTTGTAGCGAAGATCTGTTATACTTTGCCTTAGTATCAGGTCTGTTTATTGCCTTCTCAATTTACCGATTAAAAGGTATTCGGGAAAAGAGCTCACGATTGGTTTCTATTTTAAGATATGTGGGTGCATTTATTTTAGTTGCCCTTGTCGGATATTCTTCAACCCGTCCTTCAATGATGAAATATTATGATGCAACAGAAACAAATACCAATACCTTAACGCAGAACAGTCAGGATATCATTGAAAAATTTGATGGTGAAATTAAAGTGACTACCTATGTAAATATTTATGGGATGGGGAGTTATTATTTTATGCCAAGTAGCCAGATTAGAGATATGAAGCGATTTGAGCAGTATCAACGATTCTATCCTAATATTGATTTTGAATACAAATATTACCACGCTGTACCTCTTGAAGAACAGGCAAAGAAAAGCCATTTAAGAAGATATAAAGGATTGCCTGAAGATTCAGTACTACAAAGAGTCTGCAATATTTATGATATGGATCCGGATAAAGTGAAACCTGCCGACTTCTATAAAGGTGAGATTGACTTAAAGGATGAACTCTATAGAACAGTTAGAGTGCTTGAAACTAAAGATGGGAAACGTGCTCATTTAAGAAACTATAACGACCAGCAATTTTTACCATTTGAATCGCAACGCTCATCTGCATTCAGAACCTTGGTTGATGAGCTGCCAATTGTTGGTTTTGTTGGCGGACATGGAGAGCGTAGTGTCAATGATATAGGTACTCGTGGTTATCACGCAGTGGCGCAAGAAAAACCTTATCGTTGGTCCTTAAAAAACAACGGAGTAGGATTTGAAGTTACCGACTTAAGAAAACCGGTTAATCCAAAAGTTCAGGTACTGGTTATTTCAGAAGCCAGAATTAGCTTTACCCAAGAAGAAACAAAAAACCTGAATGATTATATCAGTAAAGGTGGAAACCTGGTTGTTGCTGCAGATCGTAAACGTCAAGATGGTATGAATACTTTAACGGAACAATTTGGTGTTACCTTTAATTCTGGTCAGATAGTGGAGTACAACAAAGGATTTACAATGGATCTGGTTACTTCTAATTTCACTAAAGAAGGAATGAAATTGGCTTATGCTTTTGAGGATAATATTGTTAAAAGAGATCGTGTAATCACCATGCCTGGTGCTTTAGCTTTAACCTATGAGCAAAAGCCTGGATTTAATTATATACCAATGTTAGTAACCGATTCTATAGTTAATCTTCCTAAAAATGATGCGAAGGATTTGGCTGCACTTAAGGAATCCTTTGCTAAGAAGGGTAAGCAAATGACTGCTGAGGAAGCACAAAGACAACGTTATATTGATATGATGAATCAAGATGAAGATAAACCGGAAGAGGAGATAAAATACAAGGGTTCGTGGAATGAGTTGAAAACAATCGACTTTGTTGATGAGATTTCTATGTATGAGCCTGAAGCAGGGGAATTGAGTGGTTCGTTAACAACAGCATTGGCTTTAACTCGTAAAGTAGGAAACAAAGAACAGCGTATTCTAATTTTAGGTGATGCTGATTGTTTCTCCAATGGTGAAATTACGATGCGAAGAAAAGGGATTGAATCAGGAAATGCTGATTTTGTTGGAGGTATGTTCTTCTGGTTAACCAATGAGTATTCACCTATTGATGTGCGTCGTCCGGACAGACCTGATGACAATGTATACTTGAAAAAGGATGATTTAGGAATTTATAAAATTTTCTATCGATTTATTGTACCATTGTTGTTAGCAGCAACCTTGTTAATGATTTGGTTGAGAAGAAGAGGAAGATAAATAAAGAGGTAAAGGCAAAAGTGTAGGCGAAGGCAAAGGTGAAGGTATATTCCCTGAGCCTCTGCCTAAGCTTTATCCTTTCAAAAAACTAAAAAATATGGCTTTTAAAGTAGATCATCAAACCATAAGCGACCTGAAGATAATAGGCGGTGCTCGGGAGAAAGACATTTATGGCTTATTCAATCGTACCAAAACAAGAGGAGGTGCCAAAATACTTAAGGATATGTTTATGTACCCTCGTTCGCGAGAAGAAGAGATTATGAACAGGGTTAACATTATCACTTACTTCAAAGAAAATAAAATTGAGTTTCTTTTTGATATCAGTGTTTTTGATATCATTGAGTATTATTTGAGCAATACCGATGAACGAACACGTTTAGCTGTGCACGAAAATAATCTGCAACGGAAATTTAATAGTGCTATTGGTAGCGACACGGAGTATCAGCAAATCAATAAGGGCGTTATCAGTACTTTGGTTTTTCTTTATGATTTGAAAGAGTTCTTACTCAAGGTGGATAGCAAAGGAGCAAACACAGAAATTAATAACGATGTGATTGCAATAAAAAAGGTTTTAGATACCCCGGAGTTGGCGTTTGTAAAAGACCTTGAAAAACGAATCAACAAGCTTTCGTATGCCAAAACAGCTCATTACGATCAGGTTTTTCGCTTCGAAATTAACAAACAGATTCAAAAGTTGCTTTATCATGTGTTTGATTTTGATGTGTACATTGCAGTGGCTGAAGTGGCAAACAAATACAATTTTACTTTCGCAGAGATTGAACACACCGATGGCAACCTGATTCAATTGAATGAGGTATACCATCCTCTGGTGCCAAATGCCATTCCCAATACCATTCATATCGATCAAAACAACAATATGATTTTCCTGACCGGAGCCAATATGGCGGGCAAATCAACTTTTATGAAAACTTTTAGCATTGCCATTTATCTGGCGCATATGGGATTTCCGGTACCGGCTAAAAGCATGTGTTTTAGCATTCAAAATGGCATGTTCACCACCATTAATCTGGCGGATAATCTGAATTTGGGATTTAGCCACTTTTATTCCGAAGTAAACCGAGTGAAGAAAGTAGCCGAAAGTGTGAATCAAAATGAACGCCTGGTAGTGCTGTTCGATGAGTTGTTCAGGGGGACCAATGTAAAAGATGCTTATGATGCCACCGTCGCTGTTATGGATGCTTTTGCAACAAAGCGAAACTGCACTTTTGTAATTTCAACCCATATAATCGAAGCAGGTGAGGAGCTCAAAAAAATGAGGGAAAATATAAAATTCATGTATTTACCCACCATTATGAAAGGCAATGTGCCTCAATATACCTATCAGATAGAAGAGGGTATTACAGAGGACAGGCATGGGATGCTCATTATCAATAATGAGAAGATATTAGATATTTTGAAGGAGTAGCTGTTGGGTGTTAGCGCTTAGGTTTTAGTATTTGGGTGTTAGGAATTGGGTATTAGGTTTTAGGTATTGGCACTTAGATATTAGCACTTAGATATTAGCACTTAGGTATTGGCAATTAGGTTTTAGTATTTAAATATTAACAGCAACAATTAAACTAGAAGTAAATGAGAGACTTTAGGCAATTGAATATTTGGAAGGAAGGATTAACTATTGTTAAACATGTATATTGTTTAGCTGAACTACTTCCGGATAATGAAAAATATGGTTTAAAAAGCCAGATTTGTCGCTCTTCGGTTTCAATCCCTTCAAACATAGCTGAAGGTTGTAGCAGAAGCAGTCAGTTGGAGTTTAAACGTTTTTTAGAAATTGCCATTGGATCGTCTTTTGAGTTAGAAACACAACTAATCCTAATCGAAGAATTATCTCTAGTTCCCCAAAATGAAACAGCAGAACTAATTGACGCCATTAATAAGGAACAAAAAATGATTAACAGTTTTATTAATAAACTAAAAGCTAACAGCAAATAGCCAACAGCTAACAGCCAACAGCAAAAAACAACAACAATGGACTTTGTAACCGATAAACAAACGCTACAGGATTTAAACATCTTAGGGCGATATAAAAATAACTCAATTTTTAGCCTGTTTAACCAGACTATTACAAACGGAGGTGGACGATTGCTGGAACGCATGTTCAACGATCCGTATACTGAGCTGGAACCAATTGAAAGACGAAAACAGAACATTGCATTTTTTGAAAAATTAAATACCGCTCTGCCATTTACCGAGAAAGAGTTTGATGAAGTGGAAAACTATCTTCGAAACTCAGAATCGAAAAATAGGATAGTCGCAGCAATGAATATGTCTCGCATAAAGTTCATGAACTTTATTGCACAGGAAAAAGAATACCTGATAATTAGAGAGGGCTTGGAATACACCATTTCACTGCTAAAGAAACTTCGGGAGACCATAAATATAATTGCTTCAAAATCTAAGGGTGTACCCTTCCACGAAAAATCCTTGAAGTTACTGGCTTTGCTTGAGCGCAAAGAACTTATGGAGGCATACGAATTGGAAGGCTTAAGTCCGCTGCCATATAATAAGGTGTTTCGTTTCGATTATATTCTCCGTGGATTCTTAAATAATGAGATGGAAGACCTGATCAATGAAATTTACAGTCTCGATGTATATATGGCTGTTTCAGGTGTAGCAAGAAAACGCGGGTTTACTTACGCCAAAGTGCTTGACAAAGCTGAAAAAATAATCGATTTAAAAGGTGTATTCCATCCGGCAATACCCAATGCGGTGGACAATGACATTAAAATAGAAGGAAACAAAAATGTATTTTTCCTGACCGGAGCCAATATGGCCGGTAAATCCACCTTTATGAAATCCTTTTCTGTGGCCGTTTATTTGGCACACATGGGTTTTCCTGTACCGGCCAAAGAAATGACCTTCTCTGTTCATGATGGTATTTACACCTCCATTAATGTCCCTGATGATCTGGCTCAGGGTTATAGCCATTTTTATGCCGAGGTTTTGCGTGTAAAGCATGTGGCCCAAGAAGTAGCCTCCAACAAACAACTGGTCATTATTTTTGATGAGTTGTTTAAGGGTACTAATGTAAAAGATGCCTACGATGGTACTGTTTCTATTGTGGATGCCTTTTCTAAGCGCTTAGGTACTTTCATTATTTCAACGCATATTATGGAAGCGGGTCAGACACTGCAAAAAAGCAACGACCGCTTATTTTTCAAATACCTGCCTACGTTAATGAAGGGTGCAGTACCCACCTATCCATATAAACTAGCCGATGGCATTACCGATGACAGACATGGGATGATCATTATAGAAAATGAAGGTATAATAGATATAATTAAGGGAGAGAATGCCAATGTAGCTTTAAGTTAAATACTTAAATGTCATATTTTCAAAGAAATTTTAAGCTAATATTTTATCTACTTCTAAATTACAAAATAATGAACAAACAAAATTTTAAAAAACTGATCCTTTGGGTAATGCTGTTTGGAATATTTACAGGAACGGCTTCTGCTCAGTCTACCGAAAAAGTTGAAATTTCAGATACTCCTGTTGAGTTTCCGAAAGACCACTTTTTTCATGATAACATAAATGAATGGGTGTATTTTAGTGGTTTTGTAAAAACTACGAAAGGAAAAGAATTGGGTGTGGTGTGTACTATTTTTCAAAATAAATATGGCGATAATTTGGTAAACACCTATATGTTAGGAGTTGTTGACCCTGAAACTGCGACGTTTAATGGTGGACCCCGATTGCGTTGTGAAGGAAATGTGGAGGGCAATGAAAATGGCTTACCTCATATTAAAATGACAAATTATGAATTTAACTGGGAAGATGATACCAAACTATTTCTTTCTTCATCTATTAAAACAGACGAAGGAAAAGAACTAGACATTCAACTAAATATGAAACCCAGTAAAGATATTTTGTATCATGGTGAAGATGCTTATATAAAAATGGGAGATAGTATAACATCAGGATACTACTCACTTACCAATTTGTTGCCCACCGATGGTAAAATAAGTATTGGGGATGAAGAGCATATTGTAGAAGGCGGTCGTATGTGGATGGATCGTCAGTGGGGCGATTGGGGTATGCTAGGTTACAAGTGGGATTGGTTCTCATTCCGTTTTGACGATGGAGGTTCCTTAATGCTTTTCCAGTTCAGAGACAGAAACGAGCAACCAACTTTTGGTAACTGGACATACCGAGATAAAGATGGGAAAGTTCAATATGGTAAGGATTTTAAGGTTACAGCCAAAAGAAAGTCGGGTAGATTTCCTATTGATTGGGTAGTTGAACTACCAAGTATCGAAGCTAAATTTGACGTAAAACCACTATTCGACGATCAAGCTTTTATCCCAATGTTATGGGAGGGATTTTGCACCGTAGAAGGAACTATAGGTAAGAAAAAAATGAAAGGTCAGGTAGTGGTTGAATTGTGCTTGTATTAAGCAAGGGATAGCATAAAAGAACAGTTAATATAGTTTTAGCTTGACCTAAAGTTAGCAGGAGCCATTTTTAAGGGTGGTTCCTGCACGATTGTAACGAAGCGTTATTAAATATTGTATTACTTTTACCCGAATTATTAACCCAAGAAGAATAATTAATGAAACTTTTAAGCACACTAACCTTACTGTTGATTATCCAATTAACCCAAGCACAAATTCAATTTGAACCCGCTTACTATATCGATAATAATGGAGATAAAACCGAGTGCTTGATTAAGAACATTGACTGGCGTGATAATCCCACCTCTTTTGTAGTTAAGATTGAAGGTACTAATAAAAAGTTATTAATAGAAGACATCAAAGAGTTTGGTTTTAATAATGGAGTAATGTATCAACGCTATTCGGTTGATGTTGATATGTCGAGTCCTATTCCAGGTAAGTTAAGCAATCAGCGAGCTCCTATTTATGAAAATAAAACTGTATTTCTTAAAGTATTAGCCGAGGGCGATGCTTGGTTGTATAAATATGTAAATGGCAATATTATAAGGTTTTTCTACCGCTTAAACAATGAAGAAGTAAAGCCACTTATCTATAAAAAATTCCTTCAAGAGAACTTCAATATTGCCACTAATGAAACCTATAAGCAGCAGTTAAGTATTGATCTAAAGCATCCTTCAGTATCTGCAACCAGAATAAGCAATACGAAATATACCGCGAAAGATTTAAGTAAATTATTTTTGGTATATAATGGTGAAGAAAAGCTAAAAACACAAAGAGAATCGAAAGAGAAAAGTGAGGAGGATAGTTTCAAATTAAATGTAAGACCAGGCTTTAACTATAATTCTATAGTCTTCGATAATAGTATAAAGGAATATAAGACAAATGCATCTTCTGTTTCGCTAGGATTAGAGTATGAATTGATTCTTCCTTTTAATAAAAATAAATGGGCGGTGATTCTAGAACCGGAATTCTTTTATTTGAGTAAAGAAGATGAGATTGAAGGCTCTATGTGGGAGGAAAAAGTTAAATATAGCTATAGTGCCTTAAATATAAATGGAGGAATTAGATATTCCGTATTTTTAAATTCCAATACCTCATTGTTTGTAGGAGGGGCTTATTCGTTTTCATTGTTTCAAAAGGGCAAACAGGAATTATTTGATAAATTCTCAAGAAAAAGTAAAGATTTTGTGAGATCTGGTAACTTTATAGGTTCAATTGGCTGCAGAAGAGGAAACTTTTTAGGTGAAATTAGATATAGAGATAATAGACAGTTGCTCGATTATGTTTTTCAAACAGTAAAGATAAGTTCTGTTTCTGTGGTATTAGGTTATACACTTTGGGGTAGGTAAAAAAATAGATATGCAGAATACATTGATTACACTATTGATCAAATTTACCAATAACAGGAATAACCCGTAGGAGATAATACATGTTTTGCTTATTACCATAGCCATACCAAGAATTATAATTCGTATAAATAAAGAATACATAGCATCTGAATGAGCATAATGAGTCAATTAAGGTAGTATAGTGAAATCAATTTGTGTATTTATAAAATGAGCCTCTGCAAGCCTACTGAGGCTTTTAATTTTACTCATCAGGTGAATATGAGCAAGACAACTATAGTCACCTGGTGGATATATAAATCAAAGATCTCTTTTAACATATTAATATTTTACCAATGCAGGTGAATAAAAATTATTTTTGCCCTCATATTTTATTTTTATTTTAGGCGTAAAATATAAGTGATTAAATGATTTTTGAGGATAAGCATATAAAAAAGATTGCAAATGGTGATTTGAAACTATTCGAGCAATTTTTCGAAACCTTTTATCCTTCGTTGTGTAAGTTTTGTTACGATTTTCTTAAGTCAAATGATGTAGCTGAAGATATTACTCAAGACTCTATGATTAAATTTTGGCGTAATCGTAGTACTCAATCATCAGTTAAACAAGCTAAAGTTTATTTATTTACCATTGCTCGTAATGAGTGTATTAATTACATTAAACACAATCAGGTAATTGATGAGCATAAATATCGATATGCGGAAAATAAAGAATTTATTCAAAATGCATATATTGAGGATGAAGTATTTGATATTTTATTTGGTGCGGCAGAACAGCTTCCACCACAATCAAAAAAAATTATTCTATTGGCATTAAAAGGATTAAAAAATCCAGAAATTGCAGAACAACTAGGTGTATCAATAAATACAATTAAAACGCTTAAAAAGTCTGCTTACGCTTCACTTCGAGAATTATTAAAAGATAGAGTTTTTGCATTGGTAGTGCTTTATGTACAGTTATTCAGCCAATAACAATACTACTATAACACAGTTTTAATTCCCCCTTCTCCCTGCTCCTTTTTCCCTATTCCTTATTCCCTAACAATTGATTAAAAAATATTTTTTTCATCCACACTCACCCACTTTTATATTTAACTTGTACATAATAGTAAACAGCATCTTAAAGCAATGGATAAATACCATTTTAATATTGATAGTAAAAGAATCGTTCAACTTTTAGTAAAAGAATTTACAGAAGGATTAAACGAACAAGAACTTGAACTTCTTAATAGTTGGATAAATGCTTCAGAAGAGAACAGGATACTTTATCAAAAACTATACTCCAAAGAATATCAAAAACAAATAGCTGAAATGAAAAATCAGTTTGATACTAAAGATGCATGGAAAAGTGTTTTTGAGGAGATTAAACCTAAAAGAAGAAAAGTAGTAACAATTAAATTTTTAAGGGCAGTAGCAGTTACTGCTTCGGTTGTTTTGGTTGCAGGTATTTTTTATTTAGTAAATAAACCGTCAGTTAATAATACTGTACCAATTGCACATGAAAATATAAAACCAGGAACCAACAAAGCAATGTTAACTTTAGGAGATGGTAATCAGATTGAATTAAACAATTTGGATACTACTATTCTAATTGCAGGTTCGGACATTAACATTAGCACAAAAGAGGTTATTTACAAAAAGGAATCATCAGAAATTGCAAATAAGATTGCATACAATATTCTTCATACTCCTCGTGGGGGTAAATATAACCTGATATTATCAGATGGTACAAAAGTATGGCTAAATGCAGCATCAAAGCTTCGTTACCCTGCTCTTTTTATAGGAAACGAAAGAAGAGTTTATGTTGAAGGAGAAGCCTATTTTGAAGTAGCAAAAGATAAAAATAAACCATTTTTTGTACACTCAGGAAATAATAGAATTAGGGTATTAGGTACAGCATTTAATGTAAAGGCTTATCAGGATAATGCTAGTACGCAAATTACTTTATGCGAAGGAAGCATTGAGCTGACTTCTGGTAATAACATAAACATACTTAAACCAGATGAACAAGCCATTATAAATAATAAATCATCCAAAACCAGTATAAACCAAGTTGATTCAAAGCTTTATACAGCATGGAAAGATGGTATGTTTATGTTTAGGAAAACCAGATTGGATGATATATTGGTGGATTTATCCAGATGGTACAATGCAAACTTGTTTTATACCAATCAGGATATTAAAAATAAGGAATTTTCATTGTATATGAACCGCCAGGAGAATATTAAAAACATATTAGAAATGTTGGAAGCTACTGAAGAAATTAGCTTTAGCATTCAGGAAAATAATATTGTAGTGAGTCCGAGGTAGAAGAATATAAAACAGAGGATGTTACCAGCATCCTCTGCAAATTATACAAGACCGATTACCAGTCGGCCTAAATATTAATCTTAGCAAGTATAAAAGTATGAAAAAAACACGAGATCAGCTCTTTCTGATGCTTCAGAAAGAGAAAAAATGGATTAGAGTTATGAAAATTACTACACTCTTATTATTGATTGGTTTCTTCCAGATACATGCTACAGTGCTTTCGCAAGGAAATACTATTAGTATATCTGAAAAAAATATCAGTTTGGACGAACTTTTATGGAAAATTCAGGAGGAGACCGACTTTGTTTTTGTATTTAGTCAGAAACATGTCAAGGATTTTGAGCAGTTGGATGTAAATGTTGAGGGAGAGTTAGATAATGTATTAACTCAAATACTTTCGGATAAAGGTTTAACTTACGAAAAAAAGCATGATGTATATGTAATCAAAAAAGCCCCACCAAAACCCTTTATCCCCCAACAACCCCAAACCGTCACCATCTCCGGTACGGTAACCGACGAAAATGGTCAACCCCTTCCCTTTGTAAACATCTACATCAAGGGAGAAACCAAAGGGGTGATTACCGATAAGGAAGGTAAGTATGCCATTGAGGTGGAAGAAAAAGAAGGAATGGTGTTGGTTGCTTCGTTTATTGGTTTTGTAACCAAAGAATTTCAGGTGGACGGTCGTACCACAATCAATTTGATGCTATCTGCCGATATTGCAGATTTAGATGAGGTTGTGGTTGTAGGTTATGGTACCGTTGATAAAAAAGACCTTACCGGTAGTGTTGCAACGGTAAAATCAGAAGCCCTGGCTTCGATAAAAACCCAAAGTGTTGAATCTGCATTGTCCGGACAAGTGGCCGGTTTGCATATTGCTACTTCTAATGGGCAACCAGGTAAAGGAAGTGTTGTTCATATTAGAGGTTTAAGTCAGATTAAAGGAGATAACCAACCATTGTATGTGGTAGATGGTGTGCCAATTGTTGCGAATCCTGCGTTTGGAACTGGAGCTAATGCTCAAAATCTAAGTTCAAGAGAGAATCCACTTCTTGCGATTAATCCAGAGAATGTTGAGCGTATTGATGTTTTAAAAGATGCATCGGCAGCCGCAATATATGGTTCTCGTGCAGCTAATGGAGTTATATTGATCACAACAAAACGCGGATCGAAAAATCAGAAACCCAGTGTAAGATTCTCAACTACTGCTGTATTTCAAAACCCGGTAAATACTCATGATTATTTGAATGCTGAAGAGTATATTGCAGCAACTAAGGCACAAGCGACTGTTACATTAGATAATTCTCCTTATCCGCCAGCATATTGGCCATTTCTTTACAAAACTGAAAATGCAATTGTTAATGATCCTGACTATTTTGGTAATGCAGATATGGATTGGCAAGATGAAATTATAAATAAGAATGCATTGTGGACACAATACAACCTAAGTGTTTCAGGAGGTACAGATAAGACTAACTATATGATGTCGGCTTCTATTTCGGATCAAGAGGGTGTATTAATTGGTAGTGAGTTTAAAAGATATAGTTTTAGTTCGAATCTGGATTCAGAAGTAACGGAAAGACTAAAGCTTGGTGCATCCATTAATTACAATCACTCTACAAATAACACATCTGGAGTTGGATCATTAATGAACGGAAATTTCCGACCTGATATACCTATGTTTAATGAGGATGGTTCTAAAGGATCTTTCTTTAGTTTTCAAAATGACGTAGATGAAATTAATCCTGTTGAGGGTATAGGTAAAGCAAGAAATAAAACAATTGCTAAAAACCTATACGGATCTATTTATGGTGATTTCAAAATCTTAGATGGGTTAAATTTTAAATCTCAGTTGAACGTAAGTGTGGGTGATGCCACAGTTCGAAACTTCAATCCTTCTTTCAATAGGGAGTTCTATGCGAGACAAAATGCGGAACCAGGAGCAACCCTAAATTCAAATAACAATAACTCATGGACAACATCTTTCGAGAATACTTTAAATTTTAATAAAACTATAAATGGTGTTCATAGGGTAAATTCTGTGATTGGTATTTCCTGGGATAGATCCAGGTATGATCTTGAAGGACATCAATTAAGAATTTTTCCGGATGACGAGGGTCTGATTAACCAAAATTCGGCAAGTATTATTGAAAATCCCGTTAGTGACCACTTCGAAAATGGATTAAATTCAATATTTGGGCGAATCAATTATGTATATGATAGTAGATACATGGCAACTTTTACAGCTCGTAGAGATGGTTCGGTAAAATTTGGGTCAGATAATCAATATGGTTTCTTCCCTTCAGGTGCCTTGGCATGGAATGTTCACAATGAATCTTTCATGAATGATATTGAATATCTGGATAAATTGAAATTGAGAGCTAGTTGGGGTAGAACAGGTTCTGATAATTTACCTGCTTTCTCTTATTTGGCATATTATCAGGCAGGTTATTATTATAACGGAGTAAATGCCATTGGAGTTACAAATGTACCGAATTCAAAGATAAAATGGGAAACTACTGATCAGTTAGATTTAGGATTGGAATTTAGTTTATTTAATTATCGTATTAATGCGGAAATTGTATATTTTGAGAAGAATACTTCAGATATTATTCTTTATGTACCTATTCCATTCGAAACAGGTTCAACACACTGGTCTAACAATGTGGCGGATGTTTCAAATAAAGGATGGGAGTTCGCAGTTAATGGTGATGTATTCAGAGGGAAATTAACCTGGAACTCGGCATTTAATATTTCCTTTATCAATAATAAAGTAGAGAACATGAATGGAGGCGCTCCCGAGACTTTTAGCTCTAGCGGTATTGTTGAAGGTGAACCCATTGGAGTGATTACAGGTTATGATGTGCTGAGAATAGCCCAAACAGAACAAGAAATTATTGATTTAAATACTGCAGCTGATGGTGGTGTGTACCAAAGTTCTTTAAAAGCACCAGGTGATTATATCTATAGGGATGTTGATGGTGATGGCAAAATTACAAGCACTGATAGAATTGCGTTGGGAGATATCACACCAGACTTTTTTGGTGGTTGGAACAATCGTTTTAGCTATAAGAATCTCTCATTAGGAATGAATTGGGTATTTTCTTATGGGGCAGAGAAAGAATTTACTAAGATTACAAGATTGCAAATTCCGGATTTGAATAAAAACTTTGACAGAATTGTTTTAGATACATGGACTCCGGAGAAAACTGATGCCACGTATGCAAGATGGGGATCTTCAACACATGGTAGTCTTGGAGCCCCCAGCTCCAAATCAGTGGAAGATGCTTCTTATATCAAGTTGCAGTCTTTATCATTAGCTTATAATTTACCCAATAAAGTGGTAAACAAATTGGGGTTAACATCAGCTAAACTTTCGTTAATTGGTAATAATCTAATTACCGTAACAGACTATCCGGGGCTTGATCCGCAGGATGCTAGTACAAGATATTCAAACACCGCCTCTCAAACAGGAGATGACGGTTTTTCTTATCCTAATACAAGAACATATAGTATTGGTTTGAATGTAACTTTTTAATGAATTAAAGCATTGTAAAAATGAAAAATATAAGTTTTAGATATATATCAGTTTTAATGATTCTTTGGGTTGGAGTTACTTCTTGTGAACTGACCAAAGAATTAGATGATTACGAGCCATTGTATTCTTTAGTGGCAGAGACTGCTATCGATAACGAAGATGCGGCAAACCTTGCTATACAAGGCGCTTACGCTTCATTTAAGAAACGAGATCAAGAGGGTACCCCATATATTTTTGTTTTGCCTGAATTGATGGGTGCTTATGTTGCTCCTGGTTCTTTGGCTATTTATTTTGGATTATTAGACATTGCCTCTAATCATCCAGTTGCAGATGGTGGTGCTTTTGTGAATGGAATGTATTCGGGAATGTATAAGTTAATTAATAATACCAATTGGATAATTCAAGAGGTTGATTTATTGGATGAGGCGAAATTTACTAATCCCGATAGAAAGACTGAGATTTTAGGTGAAGCTAGAACACTTAGAGCATTAGCTCACTTCTATTTATTAAGATTATATGGACAGTTTTATGATATTGATTCGAAATATGGGCTTGATGTAAGGTTAAGCCCAGCGGAGGATGCATCTGCATTTCCAAGAAAAACAGTTCGTGAGACATACACAGAAATTTTAAAAGATCTTGATTTTGGAATTAGGAATAATCCTGATTTGACGGATCGCTACTTTGTTAATAAAACATTTGCCAGAGGTTTAAAGGCAAGGGTTCTGCTTTATATGGGAGACTATGCAAACGCAGCAACAGAAGCAAAGAATGTAATTGACAATGCAGGAGGAGATTTTGCTTTGGCCACGGATTTTGCCGGACAATTTCAGCCGCATTCATCTCCTGCTGTATGGGATAATTCAGAAGTTCTGTTTGGAACAAGTAGTACAGAAGGCGTTGACGGTGAAGATGTAGGAATGGGAAGTATGTACGCCGGATATATTGTAGCTGGAATAACCCAAAATTATATGGACATGGCAGTTGGAACAATAGATGTAAATACTACGCCTGTTGTTACAATTAATTATGATGGCAATAGAGCTACAACTATGGCAACCTCGAATACAGGTGCAGCACCTTACAGTGTGAATAAATATATCGTTGCAAGAATTGGAGAATACGAAATGGTTTATCATATGAGGTTTGCTGAAATGTATTTGATTTTAGCCGAGGCTAGTGCAAGAGATGCTTCAGCAGTTACAACAGAGGCTTTAGATGCTATAAATACCTTAAGAGTAGCCCGAGGTGCAGCTGAACAGGATGGTGTAAATCCGGTTGGAGGTTTTGCAGCATATCCTGCAGAAATAAGTTATGATCAGTTTTTAGAAGCGGTGAGGGTTGAAAAGGCAATTGAATTGGTTGCTGAAACAGGTGAGTCCTGGTTCGATTTAATTCGATACGATTATGCGGATGGATTTGGCACTGGATTCCAGGTATCAGATCATAAACCAACTGCAACAAATTCGGATAAGTTTATTCTACCTATTCCACAGGCTTCAATTGATGCTGCAGGAGGAGTGGTGAAACAGAATCCTACCTACGAGTAAAAAAAATAATAAAAGAATTAATCAAAGGGTAGGAGGCTTTATAAGTCTCCTATTCTCGATTTATTGAAAATGGTATTAACCTAAATTAACAAAGGTGGAAAGTATTAATTGCAGGAGTATACAGCCGATTTGTAAACAAATTATGATGTTACCATTTTCGATTAGGAAGTAAAAACGATTAAGCAATTATTAACAAATTTAAAATGTATACAATGAAAATTATCAAAACAGCATGGTTGATTTGCGCAGTACTAATTCTCGGTATCTCCTGCCAAACGAAGGATGAACAGGATGGTTTCTTAATAGAAGGAACTGTTATAGGTATGGATGATGTGTATATAAAATTGTGCGAAACTGGAGATTGGAGGAATTCACGTGTTATTGATAGTACCTTAATTGAGAATGGTAAGTTTACGTTTAAAGGTAAGTTAGAGCATGTGGATTTATTTAAATTGGATATTAACTCAAGAGTTATGGGTTTAGTAATGCTTGAGAATAGCAAGATTAAGGTGAAATTTGATCTTTCTGACATGGATGATAATACATGGTCTGTCACGCCAGTTGTGAGTGGTTCAAACAGTCATACACAGTATACTCAAATAAAGGATAAGGCAAGTGCGGTATTTAAAAAGGAAAAGTATAAAGCCATAAAAGAACTCAAACAGCAGGTTATTGCAGCTAAAAAATCCCAAAAGAAGGAAGATATGGATAAAGTTTTGGCTCGTGGTAAAGAATTGGAACCTCTAAACAAGGAGATGATTGATGAGAGCAAGAAAATAAAATTTGATTTTATTGATCTTAATCCAACATCTCCAGTGGCAGTTCATGTCATGGGATTTGAATTCAGCGAGGGAAAAATGGGCAAGGAGGAAATAAAGAAATATTACGACTTTTTTCAAGGTGATGCCAAGAAAACTCCATTTTATAAAGAGCATATGACCAAGATATATAAAAACTTATTTGAAAAGGCTGCTGTGGGAAATATTGCTCCTGACTTTACCCTTAACTCTGTAAATGGGAAGCAAATAACCTTGTCTCAAGTTGAAGGAAAATACCTATTGGTTGACTTTTGGGCGAGTTGGTGCTTACCATGTCGCGCTTCATTCCCGCATCTGAAAAAAATAAGAAAAAAATATTTAAAGGATGGATTTGAAATTGTAGGGATAGCAACAGGAGATACTGAAGACAAATGGCGAAAAGCAATCCAGAAAGATCAAACTCCATGGATTAACTTGTTTGATGAGAGCGCAAAAAGAGGGGTTTTAGGAACTGTAGCTGAAAAATATGGAGTGGCTGGTTTACCCAATGTATTTTTAATTGATAGTGAAAGAAAGATTTTGCTTCGAAATCCTTCAAAGGATGAGTTGGAAGCCAAATTGAAAGAATTGATTGGAGAGTAATAAAATACAAAAAAAAGCTGGCGGCTAATGGTTAGCTGCTATTAGCTAAAATAGGAACGATGAAGAAACTTATATTAGCCATCACGGCACTAATTGTCTCTGCCAACCTAATGGCGCAGGGCATACAATTTGAACATAGCACTTTTGCCGAAGCATTGGCCAAAGCTAAAGCGGAGAATAAATTCGTATTTATGGATTGCTACACCACTTGGTGTGGTCCTTGTAAGGTTTTAGCCAAAAATGTTTTTCCTCAACCTGAAGTGGGCGAAGTGTTTAATAAACAATTTGTCAACTTAAAAGTAGACATGGAAAAAGGTGAAGGTATAGAGCTGGCTAAAAAGTATGAAGTTAAGGCCTTTCCAACACTTCTATTTATGGATGCAAATGGAAAAGTAATGCACAAAGTGGTGGGAGGAACGGATGTGGCCGGTTTGATAGAGCATGCAGGCATAGCTGCCGATCCTTCAAAACAAATTGAGGTTCTGCATAAAAAATATGCAGATGGAGAGCGTAATGTAACGTTTTTATCGGAGTACATTAAGGCTTTGGCAGCTGCCTATGAGAGGGATAAAATGTTAACAATTGCTCAGGAATTTATTGCCAATACACCCAAAGAAGAATTGATTAATGTGCATGCTTTTACCGTCATCGGTTATTCCAAAGTTCTGGAGTATGGCAGCGAAACGTATCAATACATTATTGCCAATAAAGACCAGTTTATAGCTGCCGAAGGTATTGGACAAGAAGAATTCGATGGAGTACTGATACAGTGTGTGATTCCTCATCTCATGAAAAAAGCCCAAACTGCTGATTCATTAGAAGAGCTGAATAAGGAGATTGCAAAAGTAAAAGAAGGCTTTAATTCACCACAGTTGTCTATGATAGAAGGATTGTTTATTAGCACCTTCTATTTGTTGGATCAACAGTATGTGAATTGGTATGAGTCCAGTATAAAACATGCCGAAGAATTAAAAAAGCAAGACGCCCAAATGGCAGAAAGTATATTAATTCGAACCGCTTATACAATAAGCACTGGTTCTCAGTTTGCAGATGCTGGATTATATCCGAAAGCCATTGACCTGGTGAAAGGTTTGTTAAAAGAGAATGCTGAAATTACAGTTGGATATTACTATTTAGCCAGCCTTTACAAAGCCACCGGAAATAAAGAGAAGGCACTTAGCAATATAAATACTTTTATAACCAAGCATGCAGAAAAGGGTGGTAAAAACGATCCGCGTGTGGATAAATTGAAAAAAGATATCGAATCGATGTAAATAGTGATAGTATTTATAGCATCGGGCGACTAAATATTGCCTTAGAAGTTAAAAACACAAGAGAAAGAGAGAATAAAACAATAAAATTAATTAATCATGCTGAAGAAAATATTTTTTACACTGCTGGTTATACTGGCAATGCAAACATTAAGCTCTGCACCTTATCATGGTGATATATTTGAATTTAAACAACCCGATGGCTCGGTTGTAGAAGTCCGCCTTTATGGCGATGAATATTATGCGCGTTGTGAGGGATTGGATGGCTATACGTTAATTAGGGATGAGAAAACCGATTGGATTTGTTATGCCAAACTATCTGATGATGGAACCCAATTTGTATCAACCGGGATACGTTACACTTCAACTCAGAATAATATTTCCACCTTAAAAAGTGCTATCGGTGTTGAAAAAGGAATTAAATTAAAACAAGAGGCAGTTCATCAACTCCGAAGATCAAACCAGGAGTTGTTAGGACACGATAAATCAGGAAACTTAAAGTCAGGCTCTTTAAAGTCAAGCACTGCAGAGTCACGGTATTGGGGGTGTACAACCGCAATAGTTGGTGATGTTGTTGGATTAACAATTTTAGTGGATTTCTCCGATGCACCTGCTCCTACCTCCGATATCAGCGTGTATGAGGAGATGCTTAATGGTGATAATTTTTCTACCGACGGCAACAATGGTTCGGTAAAACAGTTCTATAGCGATGTCTCAAACGGCCAGTTAAATTTCACCAACAAAGTATTTGGTTTTTTCAGGGCTTCTAAAACTTTTGCAGAATACGATAAAATGACAGTTGGAGTCGGTGCAGCTTCTATTTTAGCAGAAGCATTGGAATGGGTAGATGCACAGGGATTTGATTTTTCCACCTTGTCTACCGAAGCAGACAGCACAATAATGGCAATAAACCTGATGTACACCGGTGCTCCCAAAAACTGGGCGAAAGGAATGTGGTATCATATGGGGGGCTACGATGGTTTTACGGCAGACGGGGTTAGCTCATACAAATATAGTGCTGTCTCGGCGAAATTTCCTCTACAAATTGGTACTGTATGCCATGAAAACGGACATATGTTATTTTGGTGGCCCGATACATACCATTACGATGGAAGTAATGAAGGTCTTGGCTCTTGGGATCTTATGTGCAGGTCTAGAGGACCTAATCCTCCTCCTCCAAATCCATACTTCCGTAGTTTAGCTAGCTGGGATACACAAATACCAATCACTTCAACCGATGCTGAATTAACAAGCGAAGCCAATGATATTAACATTTATAAATATGTTAACCCCAATGATTCTAAAGAATTCTATTTAATTGAAAACCGCTTAAAGGAAGGCCGAAACCGTGGTATACCAGGCGAAGGTTTAACTATTTGGCATATTGACGAAAACAAGAAATTACAAAGCGCAACAAGTATAGACGAACAAGTTGTGGTACTTGAACATGCCTATGGTAAAGCCAATAACAGCACACTTTATATGGCTCCCTTTTCGGGGAATTATGTGGATGAGTTTAGTACCAAAACATTCCCTTCATCAAGTTGGAGCAATGGTAGTGAAAGCGGATTAAGAGTCTACGATATATCCCCCATCGGGCAAACGGTAAATTTTAAAGTAAGCTTTGAAGAAAGCGATATGCTTAAAAAAGAATATATGACCATTGTTGATGCCCAATACGAAAGCGCTGACTATTCCATTGAAAGAATATTGGATAAAACAGCTTATTCCGCATTTATTGGAACTGCGAGCCCTTCTGCGCCTTTGGAAGCAGTTATCGATTTGGGTGCAGAATACGACCTGACCAGACTGAAGTATTTATCAAAAAGGACTTCGGGAGAGGATGCCATTAAAAAATATGATATTTACGTTGCCAATGACACAACAAATTGGGGCGATGCCGTATCTTCCGGAAACTGGGTTCAAAATGATACTTTAAAGACGGCTGAATTTACTGCTACCGGACGATATTTAAAACTGGTGGCTCTTTCGAATGAATCAGCAAGTCAACAAATAAATTGTGCTGAAATATATGTACATGGAACTTTAAGTGCTACTAGTTTGCCAAGCAAAGCTTTAGTTGTATCTCCTCAAAACAATTCAGGCCTGCAACCTGAAAACGGCACCTTGGAATGGGAACCTGGAGATGGGGCAACCAACCACATTGTTTATTTTAGTGACGATGCCACTATTGATGAAAATGATTTGGTTTCCAGCCAAACTGCTACAACCTACAATTATTCAAATTTGCAAAGTGCGAGCACTTATTATTGGAGAGTTGATGAAGAAAACGCAAATGGAGTTACAACAGGAGATGTTTGGTCATTCTCAACTGTTACAGATGTTATCTCAACCAACAAACCTATTGAATCATCATCTGATTTAAACTCGACCTATACTGCTAATAAAGCGAATGACGGAAATTTAACGGATAACAGCAGTAGGTGGTTATCTGCTACGGGACGAGCATATCCTTTTTGGCTTGAAATAGATTTGGAAGATATTTATAGCATTAACGGTGTTAGAATATTAACGGGATGGAATACTTATAGTCAACCTATTAATGATTTTCAGTTTCAATATTGGAAGGATGGTGCCTGGGTAAATACTTTAGAGGTAACTGACAATACAGATCCTGCAAAGTATTGGGGATTTGAATCGGTAAATGCAACAAAAGTCAGATTAAATATTACCAAAAGTACTGAAAACAGAACCAAAGTTTTTGAGGTAGAGGTTTACGGTAAATATATTTCAGACTGTAATGGAGATGTAGATGGTACTGCCTATATCGATGAGTGTGATGTTTGTGTAGAAGGAAATACAGGACTGACGGATTGTACTACAACAGATGTTTCGGATATAAATAAACCTGATATTTATATTTACCCTAATCCTGCATCTAAGGTATTAAATATTTCAGGAATAAATGATTTATCCAATATTCAAATTGTTGATATCTTAGGCCAACAATATTATTGTGAATTTAGTGGTAATCAAATCAACATTAGTGTACTGAAAAAAGGATTGTATTTTATAAAAATCAACCATCAAACTTTTAAGTTTTATAAAGAGTAAAAAAAACAGGAGGCTATCTCAATTGAGATAGCCTTTATTATAGCATGAGTAAAAGCTGATTAAAGATTTTGAGCAGTTAGAAAAAGAATACAAAGATAACTTCGATAATAATTCTTACCGGGGTATTACTCTTTTATGCAAAGTAGATGGTAACAAGAAAAAAGCTTTGGAATATGTAGAGAAATACAAGGAAGCAGCTAAAAAGAGGATCAACAACCCTAAAAAAGGATTGCCAGGTTTTATAAAAGAATTTATAGAAGAGGTTGAGAGGATGTAGTAGTATGTTAATCAGATTTGCTTAAGCTTCAGAAAAACTGCTAAACATATTTAAAGCGTTTAGTGGGTTAAAGAACCAGTTAAGATGGATTAGTTTGATCAAAGTTTGCAGTAGCCATTCTTAAAGGTGATTCCTGTTTTTTATTACTTGTCAGCTCTGTCAACCCAATTGAATACTTTATCCAAGCTCTTGAAACCGATTTTCATCGCATGCGGTTTTCAAGATCTGTTGAAGGTGGGGTGTAGTGTATTAAAATGAATTGATCATAGTGATGTTTAACATGAATTACGAAGGAGATATGGTTGAGAGAAAAGGAAACGCAATTACTGTCAGAGATGCTGTAAATATAAACTAACAGTGTTTAATAAGATAGGAACTTGAATACATTGATTACACTATTGATTAAAGTTTACCAATAACAGGAATAACCCGTAGGAGATAATACATGTTTTGCTTATTACCATAGCCATACCAAGAATTATAATTGCATAAAAGAAGAGTACACAGCATCTGAATGAGCATAATGAGTTGATTAAGGCAGCATGGTGAAATCTATTTGTATATTTATTAAAATGAGTCTTTGCAAGCGTACAGAGGCTTTTAGTTTTACTCACCAAGTGACTATGAGCAAGACAACTATAGTCACCTGGTGGGTATATAAATCCAAAGGTTTTTATGAAGTATTAAATCGATTTATAATTATAGGCCTTATCTTGCATTTTAAAGAAAACATATAAAAACCTCAACGGTGAATTCTTAATAAAATTGAGGGTTTGACTTTAAGTCACAAAAATAGTTGCTATTCCACTATTAGGATTATAGCCATAGGGAGGGTAATGGCAAATACTTAATGATTTAGAGTTTTTAGTATAACAAACAAAAAGGGGAATCCGTTTTTAGATTCCCCTCTTGTTATAAAAGTATGTATGCTAATAATTAATTGCTATAGAAAATAGAGCTGTTCTTCTGATTGGTATCAGCCATTATTTCGTAGTATTTTTGCATTTGCTCTTGAGATAGAAAGTTTTTGAATTCCTTAGATGAATTAAATTGAACCTCCATCAATTTAGATTTAAAATCAGCATCATTTTTACTCTTGTACTCAATTATTTTAGAAGCAGCCTTAAAAATAATACCGTAAGCTTGAATAGTTTGTTTATCTGATAATTCTAAATCTATCCTCAACTTTGCAGCTTGCATTTGTGCAGTTTGTTGAGCCATCGAAATTTGTCTCATAACATTTGCCGATACCGAAACGCTTAATGTTATTGCAAGGGCAATTAGTACTAGGTATTTCATTTTCTTTAAATTTTAGTTACGTTTTTATGGTAAAAATTATTTATATATTTTCTTTTTGTCTTGATTGATTATATCAATTACTCAATTTTTGACATTGCGAATTAAGTACAAAAAATAATACTATAAGGTTAAAGGAAAATGAATATAGGTTAATTAAGGTTAATACTGATAGTCAGGGTGTTGCGGAGGCTTAAGTGTTAAAATTTGTTGTAAAAAATATATCCCTAAAATTACTAGGAGGAGTGAATTTTTATATACTTAATAATTCGTACTAAGGTAATTTAATTTGAGGGGGTATTTTAAAAATAACATTAAACTTTAAAACAAGGTATATTTATTTAAACCTATTGATTTAGGTAAAATGGGCGAAATATTTAAATTGTTAATAAATATTAAAAAATGAGTTTTCTATTTTGTTGCAATCTTTTTTTAATTTAAATACTAATTTGCAAAGGGTGCATATTTAGCTTATTGAGTGGAAGGTTACATATGATATACACTTATAATCTATGGATGAAACATCGACTATTTGAGTTATGCTTATTTTATATGGCATATAGTAATATTTATATGCTATAAAAAATTAATTGTTGAAATAAATAAGGAAGTCCAGTTAAAATAAGAGTGACTTTTATTTTTTTTATCTTTGATGCACATATTATTGGAAATGCGGATAGAAGATAAAGTCATATTTAGTGAAATTAAAAAAGGCAATAAAAAAGTATATGAGGCCTTATTTAATGATTATTATTCGCAATTAATTGAATTTGCCAAAAGTTTTCTATTCGACCAGCAGGAAAGTGAAGATATTGTTCAGGAGTTGTTTGTTCATATTTGGGAGAATGCACAAAAAATAAATATTGAAACTTCGGTAAAGTCTTATTTCTATCAGTCGATTAGAAATAAATGCCTAAATAGATTAAAAAGCCTAAAAGTAAAAGACAAAAACAACTTACTCTATATGGATGCTGTGATAAATAGTGGCGATGATCTAAAACATTTTGATTCCAAGCTATTAACAACAATCATGCAGTCTATTGATGAATTACCCGAGCAAATGGGTAAAGTATTTAAGATGAAAATGCTTGATGGCGAGTCTAGAGAAGCCATAGCAGAAGAGCTTAATGTTTCTATCAATACAGTTAAAACGCAATTACAAAGGGCAAAAGCTAAACTTAGAGAGAAATTATTAGACAATACCAACTTGTATTTCTTTTTATAATTACTTCGTGGTTTCCTACTATTTAACTTCGGATTAATAGAAAAATTCCTTATTAAATTGTTATTTATTGTTTTTTTGGAAGAAATATTTAAAAAATATTAATATTTCTGTCACCCGTTTTTTCATGAGGTTGTCATTTGGTAAAGCATAAAAAATGAATGCGACCTATGTGTAATTCGAGTGTTGATTTTTATATTGTGCTTTTTATGAAAAGAATGTTGAAAAAATAGCAATGAAGATTTTTAAAATTTGTAAGAGAATCTTCTAAATGTAAACAAAAGTTAAAACGGCAGTATGCTAATTTATAAGCTAACATGAAACGAGCCATGAGAAATTTTTCTCAAACAGGGAAATGCATTTTTGACGAGTTCCATCAATGCATTTAAAAGTTAAAATTTTAATGAGATGAAATGGAAAATATAAAAGATCAAATAGATATTGAATTAATTCGAAAAAGAGTATTGTCTAAACTTTCGGATAGTGAAGAATTGATTTTTGACAATTGGATAAAAGCGAGTTCGGAGAATGAGATTTTTTATAAGAAGGTTGAGTACTATTTAACTAATAGTAAGGTTCATGATCATAGTGAAATAGATTTAATAAAGTCGTGGACGAATGTTAAGAAGAGACTTATAAATGCTCCAACAAATAAAAACTACAAGAGGTTAAAAATAGTTTCATCAGTGGCAGCTTCCATAATTGTACTTTTATCTGTATTCTATTTTGTAGAGTCGAATAAAAAAATGGAATTAGCAGATTTAAAAGGTATGATTCCTCCTGGAAAACAAGGAGCAGAATTGATATTAGATAATGGTAAAGTTGTTCGGTTAGGTAGTACATTAAACGTTATTGAAGAAAAGGATGGCACAAGAATTAGGGCAGAGCTAAAGGAAATTTCGTATCAAACAAATAAGTTATCAACCTCTAAAATGAAAACCAAAGAAGTTGTTTATAACGAAATTAGAGTAAATAGTGGTGAGGAGTATAAAATCTTGTTGGCTGATGGCACTAAGGTTTGGGTAAACTCAAAAAGTTCGGTGAGGTTTCCGGTTCAATTTACCGAAGAAACAAGAAAAGTATACATTGAAGGAGAAGCTTATTTTGAAGTAGCTAAGGATGAAAATAAACCATTCTTAGTTTACAGTGGAAGTAATTCGATTCAGGTTTTAGGTACAGAATTTAATGTAAGAGCATACTCAAACAATCCCAATACCTATGTAACATTGTGTGAGGGAAGCATTGAGTTAACAACAAAGGAACAGTCAATTGTCTTAAAGCCTAATGAACAGGCAGTTATCAATAATAAAGGGAAGACAAGTCTTGCTAGTGTGAATACAACGTTATATACAGCATGGAAAGATGGCGCTTTCATGTATAGAAATGCTTCTCTTATAACCATAATGGAAGACCTTTCGAGATGGTACGATACTGAAATAGAAATCAAGGACCAGGAAACAAGAGATTTGGAGTTGTCTCTTCACATTAATAGGAGTAGTGATTTTTATAATATACTTGAGATTATTGCAGTAACTAATAAAGTAGAATTTGATGTAACGAAAAATAAAATAGAAGTAAGAAAAAAATAAACCTGTAAGAATAAAACAGGGAATGTTGGCAGCATTCCCTGTAAAATAAAGCTGATTGGCAGTCAGCTTAATTATTAACTTAAGTAACATAAAAGTATGAAAAAAACGCGAGAACTACTCTTTCTGTTGTTCAGGAAGGGAAAAAAATGGACTAAAGTCATGAAAATTTCCATTGCATTATTATTAGCAGTTTTTGTTCAGGTACATGCAACTGTCTATTCTCAGGGAGGGAAAAGGATTAGAATTGAAGAGACAAACATAAGTTTGGAGAATTTGTTATGGAAAATACAATCCGAAACAGACTTTGTTTTTGTTTATAGTCCTGAAGATGTGAGCACATATTCTAGTATTGATTTGAACTTGGAAGGTGATATTGATGAAATACTAAAATATGTGCTTGACAAAACAAATTTAACCTTTGAGAAGAAACATGAAGTATATGTACTTAAACAAAAGGAGGTTGAAGTTGTAAATCGACAGCAATCAGGAAAAAGAACTATTACGGGAACAGTAAAGGATTCGTATGGAGAAGTAATACCGGGAGTAAATGTATATACCAGGGATGGTTCTTCGGGAAGCATAACCGATACAGATGGTAATTATAAAATTGTTGTTCCGGCAGAAAGTAAAATTTTGATATTTTCTTTTATTGGAATGGTTACCCAGGAAATAGAAATTAATGATCAGAATGTGATTCATGTATCATTAGAAGATGAAATATCACAATTAGATGATGTAGTAGTAACCGGTTTTTTCGAACGTAATAAAAGTACATTTACAGGCGCTGCTAAAACGGTTTCGGGTGAGCAATTAATTGAGATTTCTACAACTAATTTATTCGAAGGATTAGCAGTGCTTGATCCTGCAATTGAAATAGTACAAGATAATATAGAAGGTTCTAATCCTAACAATATTCCTGAGTTATTGATTCGTGGTACTGCATCTTTGAATGCCTCAAATGAAGCTGGTATGAACTCTCCTTTAATTGTAATTGATGGGGTAGAGTCTTCGCTAAGAGATATGTATGACATGGACATATTCGATATTGAGTCTGTTGCAATCTTAAAAGATGCCTCTGCAACTGCCCTTTATGGTGAGCAGGCTGCCAATGGTGTTATTCTGGTTACCAGAAAAAGAGATTCGCAAAAGGAGGTAAAATTAACTTATAATTTTAATGGGAATCTTCAATGGGCCGATCTGACTGAGTACCGACTTATGAATGCCCGACAAAAATTAGATTTAGAAAGATTATACGGTTTTTATGACAGTAATACGGGAGCTAAGGATGAGCTATATAATGAAAAATTAGCAAGGGTAAATAGTGGTATTGATACGGATTGGTTGGCAAAACCTTTAAGAGTTGGTTTTTCTCAAAATCATTCTGCTCGTGTTTCTGGTAGAGGATCAGGTTTGAGTTATAGTATCTCTGGTCGTTATGGAGATACGCGTGGTGTGATGAAAGATGACTACCGTCGAAATTACGGGTTAAATGGTCGTTTTTCATATAACATGAATCAAAAATTGATGATAACATTTCAGGGAAGTTATTCACAAACAAATTCAAATACCTCGAAATACGGATCATTTAGTGATTATGCTAAAGCTAACCCTTATGATGCGCCATATGATGAATATGGAAACTTGCTTAAAGAGTTGTCATTTGGCGGACGAAATCCATTATATGAAGCCTCTTTGTCCTCTTTTAATGAAAGTGTTGGAAAATCTTTGATGGGGAGCTTAGATATTAGATGGAATATACGTAAGGGACTCTATGTAACGTCTAATGCTAATATTAGCACATCTGATTCCAGGAGAGATAGGTATATATCTCCTGATTCAAAGACATTTGACGATTCAAATGACGGTATAAAAGGAAGTTATTCGATCAACGCAAGTAATAATGTAAATTACTTGTGGAGAACAGGTATTAACTGTTCATTAAATCTGGATACCGAAGGTTCAATAGTTACCTTAAATGCTGGAGGTGAATTAAGAAAACGTGAAGAAGATCCTTATGGTTTTTCAGGGGTAGGATTTTATAGTGATAGATTAAATTACCCTGCGTTTGCTGCTCAGTATCCCGAAGGAGGTAGACCAAGCGGTGAAGGATCAACGGTTACAAGTATTGGAGCTTATGGTGCAGGAAGTGTTTCATTTCGTCAACGTTATTTTGTAGATGGATCCTATCGTTTATCAGGGGCTTCTAATTTCGGGAAAAATAAAAGATACGCTCCATTTTGGAGTACTGGTATTGGATGGAATTTGCATAATGAATCTTGGTTAAATTCAGGATGGATGGATTTATTGCGTTTGAGAGCAAGTTATGGTCATACAGGTAGTATTGCTTTCAGTCCACATCAAGCTGTTACAACATATCAATATACTTCTTCATTGATCTACTTATCAGGGAATGGTGCAAATCCAATAACTATGGGTAATAGAGACTTGAAGTGGCAAACCACCAAAGCATGGAATTTTGGTTTAACATCAACCTTCTTAAAAAATCGTTTAAATGTTAATGTAGATGTGTATAGAAACAAAACGGTAGATATGATAATACCAATTTCCATGCCTCCATCCACAGGTGTAACACAAGTAATGCATAATCTCGGCGAACAAGAAAATAAAGGATATGAGGTTTCTATCTCAGGTACTATTATTAAGAATGAAAATTTGAATTGGCGATTATCTGCCAATACCAGCGAAAATACTACAACATTGGTAAGTATTGGGGATGTGCTTAAGAACAGTAATAGACAAAATGTTGAAGATATTATAGAAGATGAAGATGAGGATATTCCAGATTATGTATCAGGTTCACCAGTTACTTTATATAGAGAAGGGGAGTCTCCAACTATGATTTATGCTGTGCGTTCAGCAGGTATCGATCCTGCTTCTGGTAGAGAAATATACATCACTAGAGATGGAGAATATACATTTAAATATAATAATGATGATAGGGTTGCTATTGCAGATAGAAAACCAGACTTTAGAGGTTCAATAGGTTCTTATATAAGATGGAAAAATTTCAGCTTAAATGTTAGTGCCCAATATTCTATTGGTGGATATATATACAATACAACTAGAGCTAACAAAGTTGAACGGATTAATATAGATTCAAATGCAGATGAAAGAGCTTACACAGAGCGATGGCATGAGCCGGGTGATGTTGTTCCATATTTATCTGTAGCAAAAACAAGTTTGATTTATTACCATACAGATCGGTATGTTGAAAAGGAGAATTTTTTAGATATTTCCAGTATTAATTTATCTTACGAAATGTCAGCGAAAGCACTTAAAAACATAGGTTTTAAGCGTTTGAGATTTACAGCGGGGATGAACAATATTTGGCGTTTTTCTACGGTTAAGCAAGAACGAGGTACAGGATATCCTTTCGCAAGAGGATTTAACTTTACAATAAGTCCAACTTTCTAAGAAATATAAAATGAAGAATTTATTTATATATATAAGTGTTTTAGGGCTGTTGCTATCATTCAATGCCTGTGACGATTTTTTAGATGTTAATCCTGCTAGTGAGGTGATTAACGATGATATGTTTAATAATCCGAAAGGAGCTGAAGAAGCCTTAAACGGTATTTACTCTAGGCTGCAAGGAACAAATTTATATGGTGATTTTTTATTGTGGCGATTACCTGAAATTTTGGTTCATCATTTTAATCCTGTTAAGTCGATTCAGAAAGAATTTGCGACATATAATTATGAGAATTCCTCCGTAGAGAGTAGGATGAAGCAACTTTGGATAGGCATCTATGAGATTATAGGTTATGTGAACAATGCCATTATTAATATTGAGAGGAATCAGGAGAAGCTGCAGCCATTAACAAATGTGTATTTAGGTGAAGCCTATGGGTTAAGGGCGTATTTGCATCTTGAGTTGTTAAAGTACTTTGCACCCCATGTTGAAACTTATGGCAGTGAACGAGGTATTCCTTATGTAACAACTTATTCTTTTGAACATCCAGAGTTTAAAACAGTGAATGAGTGTTATAAATTAATTGAAGCAGATTTACTTAAAGCAAAAGATCTTTTAAAGTTAGATCAGGAAGAATTGTTCCCAAATGCACCTCGAGAATTTGGTGCTGATAGTTATGGAACCTTTCTTAGAACTCGCGAATCGCATATGAATTTTTATGCGGTAACTGCATTGTTAGCCCGATGTTATTGGCTATGCGGAGATTTAGATAATGCAAAGGTACAAGCGGATGAACTTATTGATTCAGGAAAGTTTCCATTATCTGAAAGCGGTGAGATTATAAACTTAATAGCAGGTACTTTATCACCAAAAGAAAGCATTTTTGGTTTATATTCTACTGATTTCATTACATCAACTGATAACTCATTTTATACCTATAACACTACCAGTACATTATTACACTATGTAAATGGAAACATAACATATGAAGAACCACTGGATTCTATTTATGGAAAGTATCTAGGGGGGAATGCCAATGCGGATAGTCGCAAAAATTGGTTTTTTAATGTCGAAGGAACTGAAAGTGAAAATTTTGTTAAATGGGTTGACGTTACTTATCTAAAGGATCATGACAATACTCCGAGATCACGCAAATTAGTAGAAGGGATTAGTTTGTTGAGAATAACAGAGATGTATTATATTGCTGCTGAAGCTCTTTTAACAAAAGGTGAAGATCCATCGCAATATATTGATCCGGTACTTAACTCAAGGGGATTAACCAAGTTGGGAGAAAGAGATCCGGTAATTATACCAGATTTGGATTTTTTAAAGAACGAAAGGCATAAAGAATTCTTCGGAGAAGGTATGCGTTGGTTAGAGATGAAAAAGTACAATATGGAAATTAAATCTAATTATGAGAATCTAACACTTCCGGCAAGCAATGATATCTATGTAATCCCGATTCCTGAAGATGAATTTATTTACAGATAATTTTAAAAAATAAATAATGAAAAAATTACTATATATACTCTTGGTAGGTAATTTATTTTTAGCCTGCCAAAAAACGGATCTTCCATTGTATGATACAAGTCAAAAAGATGGAGTTTATCTTCAATCAAATAATTATAGCTCCACTTTAGGAAAGGATTCAATTTATGTGAATTTTGGTTTTGAACCAATTACAGAATCTATCGTGACTACAAATTTACGCTTAATGGGAATGCCAAAGGACTATGATCGAAAAGTACTTGTTTCAACAAAGAATACCTTAAATGTTGAGGAAGGAGATGAAAATTTAGTGCCTGCATTGGATGAATATTATGATGTTCCTGCAGAAATGGTAATTCCGGCAAATGAAGTACAAGTTGAATTACCCATAACATTATATCGCCATGCAGATCTTACGGAGAAAACCGCTGTTGTTGTTGTTAATATTGAAGGTACTGAAGATTTGGACATCAGAGGCAACGATCAGTTTGTAGTTATTTTCGATGATTTGGCACCGGAGGAACCAGGTTGGTGGAATTTAAATTCTTTGGGACATTATTCAAGAGATAAAGCCATTAAATTTTATGAAATTTTTCATGAAACGGAACAAACCCAAAAATTTACCTTTGATGTTATAGTGGATCGTTGGGGGTATTGGCTAGATCAAGGCAATAACTCGGGGAATTACAGTCCTTTAAATGTCTACAGCATTTTCTTTAAAGATAATGTATTGATGCCTATGTATGAATACTCTCAGGCACATCCGGAATTAGAATGGGAAATTCAGAAGCCAAATTATTAAACTTCAATATAAGTATGTAAATGACTTAAAATAATAAAGATGAAACATTATATATTAATCATATTTATAACCATATTATTAGTTGGTTGTGCAGAAGATGATTCAACACTTTTGTATCCGGGGGATAATCCAAATTTTTCAATGATTTCTATATCATCGCCAACCGATACCTTAAGTGTTGACGCTGGTGACGTATTGAATTTTACGCCAGTGGTATCACAACTTGTCGATTCTAAAGATTTAGAATATATATGGTCGACAATAGGAGGTAAAGGCATGCCCCAAACGGACTCACTAAGGGTTGGATTTGAGAAGGAATTAAGTTATACTTTTCCTGAAGCGGGTTCTTATTTTTTACGCTTAGAGGTGAAAAATGAAGATTACAGCGTATTTAAAACTTGGCATGTTGATGTTCGTTTACAGGATGAAGGTTTGATGATTATTGGAGAAGATGACGGCGGTGAAATGATGATGTCTTTTGCCCGAAAATTATCAGAAACGGATCTATTAGAAGGTAAAGAACTGAGTTTTGTAACAGATGTATTAAAAAATGTAAATCCTAATCTTAAAGTAACTGATGTAGTCCGGGTCATAAAAACTCAAACGGGTTATTCACTTCGTGCGCATTATATATTTATATTTACTAAAACGCACATATACATTGTTGATGGTCGTACTTTTAATCTGATAAACACAGTCAATTTTAGTGATCAGTTCAATGGTGAAACCATTGAAAGTATTAGTAGTGCTTTTGAACCATACAGAACCGTACAAATCTTCACAAGTGCAGGTAGGATTGTTCTATTCGATAAAAGACAGTTTTTAGCGTATCCTAGCTCTCAGTATGAAGGCTATACATTTGAGGCTATGCTCCCAGATATGGATTATGTTTATAGAGGTAGTGAAACAGCTGGTTTTTTAAACGTTAATTATTCAGAGAGTAAGCTATATAATTTTTATATATGGTATGGTACAAATAGGTTGATGAATAATACAACTGGCATACCTGAAGGAGGAACCGAGTGGACAGATAATGTGAAGCCAAATGAGTATGAAGGACGTGACATCATTGGTGTAAGCAGGATGTTAGGCGATTCTTATTCTATTCCTATTGATTTTGTATCCATTTCTTTGAATAAAGCGGATGCAACAAAAGTTAAAGTCGTTCGATTTGGATTAGGGTTCAGGGATGGTAGCTTCACTAATGTTGGAGAACCCTATGTTTATAATACAAGTAACTTGACCTATGTGCCGCATAGTGAGATAACACCAAATGGCCGTTATAATTGCTTCTACTATTTTAATGAAAATAACATTTACAAATGGAATCCATTTACAGCAAGTAATATGGCCTTACCCGAAACTCCTTCTGTTACATTAGATGGAGATAAGGAAATAACTTGTATGTCTATTAGCTGGGATATGAAAGAATTATATGTCGGATTTTATGATCCTTCTGCAACTGGAGAGTTAAAAGGAGGTATGTATGTGTACGATGCCGGAGAAATAGGTTTAGATGCGGATTTACAGCCTATTCAAAAATTTGAAGGCGTTTCAACAAAACCTAAACAGGTATTTTATATGCCTAAAGGACTTGGTAGCTATTCATTGAGATAGAATATTTCAATTTTAGAAGTGTCATTGGTTATCTTCCAATGATACTTCTGTTTTTACTTAATCTTTAACCTGTATTCAGATTGATTATCCAATATTTTACTTTATGAAATCAATAATAAAATTTGCAAGATTAATACTTGTGGGCTGTGTTTTTCTTGCCTCAACTCAAGCACAAGCCAAAGAATTAGAAAAGGAAATTTATACCATATCCGGCATTATCAACAACGGTTCTGTACCTAAAGAATTTGTGAGTTGGTATTTTAATATAACCGATTTAACAGGCAATGAGCAACGCATAAAAATAGAACCAGATGCCAATGGCAATTATACTACAGAAATTGAAGTGGAAGGATTTGCTGTGGCCACTGTAGTGCTTGGAGTTAGGCAACCGAGAAATCAATTTCAAGCCTTCACTAAAATTTACTTAGGCGATAAAAAAAACATCGTTATAGATGCAAAGATTGAGGGAAAAGAATTGGTAGTTGATAAGGATAAAATTAAAGACAATAATATAGTAGGATTAATTGAGTATTATGAGAAGATAAAGCTGGAGGCTTTCAAAGTAAGAAATGAACGGCTTTCAAAAGAAGAGTTCCATAAAAAATCGGAGTTTCACCTTGATTTTACTAAAGAGTTTTTACAAAATAACGATGACTTGCCTAAGCAATTAAAGGGATACATTAAATTTTGGGGTGATATTGAATACATTGAAAAGCAACGATCATTAGCAAATCAATACAATCGTATGTTTGGGCAAGCTGCGCCTGATTCATATAATGAATTTGAAGTTGATCCTTATAAAGTTTTAAACAGTCCATATGCCCCGTTTCATTGGGTAAGTAAATACGTAGCTTATGGTGTTGTTTTAAAGGATGAGCAAATTAATAGTGTAGAAGGTATATGTAGAACAGAAAAGGAAATTAAATACCTAAAACAAAAAATCGACAACCCGGTTATCCAACAAAGAGTAATTCCAATCATCCTTTCTGGCTATAAAAGGAATATAAAAGGAGATATTGACATAGATGCCAAAGTAAAAGAGTTCTTGCATTTGGTTACCTATGTCGATGATAAAGAGAAACAAAAAAAGATGTTGGCAGATATAAAAGCCTTAAAATATAGCCTTCCAAACTCTGAAATTATTGGAGCCGACCTAATTGATGCCGAGGGTAATATAGTAAACCTTAAAGATTTATTTAAGGATGGCCAGTATGTTTATATCGATTTGTGGGCATCGTGGTGTAAACCTTGTAGAGCCGAAATACCGGCATTAAAGAAATTAGAGAAAGAGTACGAAGGCAAAAATATCAAGTTTGTGGGAATTTCTTCTGATCGTTCGGATAAAGCCTGGCTCAAAGCGGTTGAAGTGGAAGGGTTGCATAATATTCAGCTATTAGATAAAGATAATCAACTGGGTAAAAGTTTAAATGTGAGTGGTATTCCTCGTTTTGTGCTTTATAGTCCTGAAGGTCGTTTAATTAACATTGATGCTCCAAGACCAAGTAGCCCACAAATTAGACCATTACTGAATAATTATATAAAGTAGAATAAGAGGATTGAAAGTTTAATTTAAATATATATCATGATACAAAATATAAAATTAGCAGTTACTTTAATTGGCCTGTTATTCGCAATTAACCTTACAGCTCAAGAAAAATCGGGCACCTGTAAGCTTACTGGCCAATTAGTTGCTGATGAGAATAGTAAACAGGTTGAATGGTCGCTATATGTGATGGATACAAGCGGAAATAAACAAACTGTATTCAATAAAATTAGCAGTAATCTAAAAGTTGATGAAGAGATTGAGTATAGTGGATTTTGTATTGCAACACTTAGGGCTTACAATAAAGCGAAGGATAATCAATGGATAAACGTTACCACTGTCCTTATTTCTGGCAATAAGGAATTAAATATACAAGCGGTGACTGAGGATCAAAAGATTAAAATTGATTTAGGTAAAATAAAAAGTGATGCAACCCGGGACTTAATAAACTATAGTGGGATGATTTTCGACAAAGCCCGCGAAATGAATAAGAAACAATTGCCAAAGGAAGAATATGGTAAGCTTGCTGATTTTTACCTGGAGGAGACTGATAAATTTATTAGTGAGCGGCCACAAATGGATGAAGAGTTGAAGGAATATATTTTATTTCAGAGTAAGGTAGACTACGTTTCTGCAAAGCAAAGTTTATCAATGAGGTATTCCCGTGCTTTTAGAACATATCCACCAGAACATATTACTAAATCAAAATACGATTTGGTGGAAGTATTTAATAGTCCTTACGCCAATGTATTTCCAAGAACAGGATATATTTTGTATGGATATTACCGCAGTCATAAAAGTATTGAAGGAAATACCCCGAAGGAACGAAAAATTAGTATGTATAAGTTAATCAAATCTGAATTGGATGATACAAAATTGCAGCAAAAACTAATTGAACAGGATTTAGGATATTACAGTGGTAGCATCAGAGATTTAAATAATCTGGATCAACACCTTATGGATTATAAAGAAATGTTGAGTTACCTGGATGATGAAGACAAAAGGCAGGCACTTTATAATAAACTGGAAAGTATTAGATATGCTTCACCAGGAGCAATGGCACCAGATTATTCAATGGTTGATGTTAAGGGGAATGAGGTTAAACTAAGCTCTGTATTCGATGGTAAAAACTACGTGTATATAGATATGTGGGCATCGTGGTGTGGTCCATGTAGAGCAGAAATTCCGGCTCTTAAAAAATTAGAAGAGGCATACAAGGGTAAAAGTATCAAGTTTGTTGGCATATCAAGTGATCGTTCAGAAAAAGCCTGGCATAAAGCGGTTGAACAAGAAGGTTTACACAATTTACAATTGTTGGATAAAGACAATAAGTTAGGTACAAGCTTGCAAGTAAGTGGAATACCACGTTTTGTATTATATAGCCCGGAAGGTAAATTAGTGAATATTAATGCACCTCGCCCTAGTAGTCAGAGTATAAAAGCATTACTTGACAAGTACGTTAAGTAGTATGCTAAATATTAAGTTTTCCATTTTATTTGAAATAATATGACAATAAAGACAATACTCATAAGCTTATTAATTCAGTGTTTAGGAGTAAATATACACGCTCAGAGTAAGAGTGATATTAAAGTATTAATAGTGGCTCATAATCCAGACTCACTTTTTACTGACTATTATGGTTCAAGGCCAAGTCCTAGATATTCAGAGTTAGCTAAAACAAGAGGAAAGGAGTTTAAATCCCTATTGGATGATTACTTTAAAACAGTTGATGTAGTAGTGGCTAAAGATTATTTACCTGAGCAATCCGGCAATTATGATGTGACCATTTTTGATGCCCGTCCACCTGGTTTAGAAAGTATTGATTTAGGCTTATACCGCAATGGTGAGTCTGTAATAAGAGGTGGTAAGCCAATGATGTATTCTCGCTATCTACCTGAAGATTTTAACAGAGCTGCAATCATGATTGGTATTTTAACCGATGATATGACTTATTGTATCCCATCTAAGCTGGTAACGCAGTGCCATTGTTTAAATGCACATGCTTTAAATATTAAAACTGAACATGAAATTTTCAACCAGCCAATAAAAGTAGAGCTAAGCTACGAGAAACGTTATGCGCCGCGAGGGCTTAAAAAGGCTTACTCGGGTCATGATTTTCCCTCTCAAATTGATATGTGGCGAGTTCAAACGGAATCTCCTGAAGACAGAAAAGGGTACATCATTGGCCAGATTATGGAAGGAATGGACTTTGAAGACTCACCGGAATGTGAGTATATAAGTGGGGGAGAAAGTTTGAAAGATATTACTGGTATGGCTCTGGGAAGATGTGCCAACCTCTTTCATTGGGGATTTAGTGCATCACCTGATTTTATGACCGAATCGGCTAAAAAGGTATTCGTAAATACCGTATTTTACATGGCTCAGTTCAACGGAAGATCTCCTGTTGTGAAAATGAAAAAGGGTAATAGTCGAAAATGGAATGATGAATTTTGTTATAGAGAAACCCATCAAATATTAGATGTAAACAAGCCGTATGTGCCAACAGGAAACAAGGAGGCTGATGATAAGTATTTATTTTATCAAAGTAATTACCAGTACTTCTATGAGGTTCCGGGTAAATGGAGACATGAGGTTGATGAAGAAGCAAAAAGTTTGGGTATAGCCAATAATGATATTAAACTGTTGGATAAATGTATTTCGTTGTTAGAAGATGGTAAGGATGAAGAAAAAGCCTTAGTACTACTTAAGCGATATACCAATTATAATTTTACAACAGCTAAAGAATGGCGCAAGTGGTATAAAACCTTTAATGAATATTTGTTTTTTACAGAAACCGGTGGTTTTAAGTTTATGGTTGACACTTGGAATAATCCAAAATTAGAAGCAAAACTTGAAAAATTTAGATCGGAGAAAGAAGTTGCCAAAGAAGTCAATAAAGAAGTCAAGTCGGAAGGTGAAAAATTGAGTTTTACTGGCCAATTGGTTCCGTTAAAAGGTAACAAGTATCAGCTTAAGCTTTTAGTAGATATAAAAGAAGGCTGGCATGGTTACGCAAAATTAACGGAAGAAACTAACTACTTTATTCCTACTACAATTGAGTTGCAATTGCCTAATGGTGTAGTGCAAAAAAAAGAAATGCAACTTCCAAAAACATATCCATATGCCGATGCTAAAGGCGTGGAGTTATTTAAAGGTAAATGTGAGTTTATTCAAGAATTAGTTATGGATGGTAATTTGGCAACAGGCAGTTTAATTAAGGCTACTTTAAATTATCAACTTTGTGATGATTATATGTGTAAACCTCCAGCAGACTTAACAATTGAAATAAAATTATAATGAGATGAAAAAAATATTATTATTTACAGCAGTTTTAATGTTCAGCATTAATGCATTCTCACAGGGTATTAATTTTTTTCACGGAACTTTTGCTGATGCTCAAGCTAAAGCAAAAAAGGAAGGGAAAGAGATATTTATTGATTTTTATACCCAATGGTGTGGGCCATGTAAGATAATGGCTAAAAAGTACTTTACACTCGAATCTGTAGGTAAAGTTTATAACGCAAAATTTGTTTGCTTAAAAGTAGATGCTGAAAAAGGAGAAGGGATAGAGCTGGCAAAAAAATATGGAGCTAAAGTATACCCTACATTGGTTTTTATAAAAGCTGATGGAACCTTAGTTAAGAAAGTTGAAGGAATGAAAAAGGAAGAACAATTACTTGAATTGGTGAATGTTAAATAGTTTCTGCAAGCATCCATCGTCTCAATGAAAACTAATAAACACACTTCATTTTTAGAGGTAGTGTATATGAGAAAACTGCTTAAATATTAGTTAGCCTTCCCACGCACCTCTTTCCCTAATGCCATTAACTTAAGGAAATTTGGTAAGATTGGAGCTGTAAATCAAAGCAGGGTTGGCTAGAGCAAGAGACCGAGCCGGAGATGGCGAGAGGCCTTCAAGGGCGCACTTGAGGAGGATGTTGCAGGCAGGAATTGAAGGTTGATGTGGGAGGAAGGATTCTCTTGGTCTAGACCTTTTTGCTTCGTTTTTGGGGCGATGCCAATTATTGCGATAAGAGAGCGTAGAACCAAGCTTGCTTGAATTATACCGAACGAAGCAATAATCTCGAGGAAAAAATGAAGTAGGGTTTGGGACAACGTCCCAATATTAAGAAACTCACAAAGTGAATTTCTTAAGTTAAAAGCATGACCTCTGCTCCTTAAAGTGTATGTGGCTGCCGCAAGGGCGATGGAGTCTTCTTCTTTAGGAGAATTAAAGAGGAGAGCGAAGGAATAATGACTTTTCTTGCAAGTACTAATTAGAGGATAAGGGTAAAGAAGTTTTGTAATAACCTGAATTCCACATTACGAATAAATAAAAACAAAAATGAATAGCAAACAACTTATTATACTACTGGCTTTTTTAATTTTAGGAATTCCTTCAATTTATTCAAAAAAAGTAAGCGAACAACAGAGAAATGTCAAAGCAATTCAAGAACAAGTAAAGAATATCTACCCCAAACTACTCGAAAGTACTGTTAACATCGAAAATGGAGGAACCGGTGTTATAGTTTCAGAGGATGGTTACATCCTAACCGCCAACCATATTATTATGGGTGTTGGTGGTAAAAAAGAACTTAATATAAAACTGGCCGATGGTAGTAATCATATAGCAGTTTGTTTAGGTAGAAGCCATTACGATGATTATGCTTTGCTTAAGGTGAAGGAGGATGGTAAATGGCCTTATACCAAAATGGGAAACTCAGGTGAATTGGTAAAAGATGAAGCTTGCGTATTGTTAGGACATCCTGAAGCCTATGAAGAAGGCAGGTCAGCAGTTCTTCGTGTAGGATTTGTTGATGGCGTTACAAGTGCAGGATTCTTAAGAACCAGTGCAATCATGATGCCTGGTGATTCAGGAGGTCCATTATTTAATTTAAAAGGTGAACTCATTGGTATTAATTGCTATTGTTGGCAACCGGAAGATGAGAATTATTTTGCACCAGTAAATAAAATAAAGGGTAACTGGGAAAAGTTGGTAGCAGGTGAAGTTTTTAATCCAATCGATCCTAATAATCCGCCTTACAAGGCAAAAGGTTTTACTAAGGCACCTCTTAAAGAAGATAATTTTGTTTTAAATAATGGGAAAACAGGACTTTCTAAATTTGTTGCATCAAATATTAACTCTCAATGTTATGGAGTTTATAAGCTGTATAAATCTTCACCAGATACAGTTTTGCTTGCTTCTGGAACCCTAATTAATAGTGAAGGAATTGTAGTTAGTAAATCATCTCTGGTTAAGCAAGATACAATATTGTGTAAGGTAAAATCAGAGTTTATGACAGCTTCTGTTGTTAAAAGATCAGTTGAGCTTGATTTGGTTTATTTAAAAATAGAGAATCAATCCAAAGATTTTATGCCTATTCATATAGAGCAGGATGAAAAAGTAGGAAGTTTTCTGGCGACAATAGGAGAGGATGGAGATGTGATGTATACAGGAGTAATGGCTGTTAATTCAAGGAACATACCTCAAAAACAATATCAACGTAACTATGGTATGTTAGGCGTTAAGTTTAGTGATGATATAGGTACGGTTAAATCGGTTCATGAGAAAAGTGGTGCTTACAGGGCAGGACTTAGAGCTGGTGATAGAATCCTTTCTATAAATAAAGAAAAGCTATATTCTAGCAATGAGATAAAAGATTATCTAAAAAGAACATATCCTTATGAAAGGATTAAAATAGAAGTGGAGAGAAAAGGAGAGCCACAGTTACTTCAGGTAATGTTGGGGGCGCCAAGCCACGATCCAATTTTAGCCCATCCGGCATTTAAGTTAAGGACCAACCTCAGAAAGAGCAACTTTTCAAGTGCTTTTACACATGATATGCCAATAAAACCTCTCGAGTGTGGAACTCCGGTTATCAATGTTAAGGGAGAGATTGTTGGGATAAACATTGCCCGAAAATGTCGTACTAGTTCGTATGCTATTCCTATAGAAGAAGTTTTGGAGGCGCTTTAAAATATTATCAAAAATTTAATTACAAGATATGAAGGGAAGTCACATTAAATGTATAGTATTTTATTTGTTAACCATTCTAACATTATTGTCATGTAATCAATCAGTAAAAAAAGAAGGATGGACAGTGAGCGGAACTATTGAAGGCTACGGTAATGGTACCATGGTTGTTAAAAGATCGTGGAGGGATACAATACCTGTTGAATGCGAAATAGTAAATGGTGCTTTTACTGCAAGTGGAGAAGCTATTTCTGAACCTCTTAATTTTTCGTTTCATATTAAGGAAGAACCAACCATAAAGTTTAATTTTTTTGTTGAAAATGGGAAAGCTAATTATACGGGTAAACTCATTGAACAGGAAATTAAATACAGTGATAATTCTCCTGTCAGGATATTGCGAACTGTTGAAACGGTGAAGCTGGTGGGTAGCATTGTTAATGATCACATTATTGAATTTGAAAAAGGGAAAAAGAAGATAATTGAAGAAATGCCTATTCCTAAAGATTGCTCTAAAGATGAAAAGGAGAAACTTCAAAAGGAGAGGGGAGATAAATTAAGAAGCTATACGATAAATTTCATCAAGAATCATCCTGATGCTTATTTTGCAAGTTTACTGGCCATAAATCATTCAGGAGGTCGAGGAGTGGAAGCTCGAAAAAAGATGCTGGCCTTGCTTGACCCTAACCTGGATAATTCGCATGTAAGAGCAATGAAAAAAGAAATTGCTGAAGCCAAAGAGGTTAAAATTGCTGATATTATCAATGCAAGTAATGTAAGCTTTAAAATAGATAACTCATTTAAGGGAGCAGCCTATACAAATATCATTTATTTAGGACGTATGAGTAATGATAAAGTATGTGCTCTATGTAAAGGAGGTATTGTGAAGATAATTGACAAAGCTGGGAAAGAGCAGGTTCGTTTTAATACAGAAATGAATGGAGTTGAAAGATCGTTAACTGTTGACAGTAGTGATAATATCTATGTTATATCTTCAGTAAAAGAAATTAAAGAAGTTAAGAAAAGAGGGAAGGTGTTTAAAGTTAGTCAACCCGTTGGGGTGGAGTGTGCTGTATTTAGCAAAACAGGAAAACATCTTCGTAACATAAAACTTAAGGACATTTATACTGGTTCAGGTGTCCGGATTATAGATAACAAGCTTGTAGTATCCGACTGCATGGACAAAAAAGGAGGGAAAGTTGGTATCTTTAATAAAGAAACAGGAGAGGCTATAAAGTACATTAAAAATCTTCGTCCTTGTTGTGGAATAATGGATATTGGTGCCGATAGCAATAATAATATTTTACTTGCTAATCTTGGAGCATTCAAAGTGGCTAAATACAATCTAAAGGGTGAAAAACTGGCATCATTTGGAAAAAGAGGTAAAGAAATCAATGATTTTCATGGATGCTGTAATCCTGTTAGTGTAAATGCACTTTCCAATGGAGCTATTGTTACTGTTGAGAAGGAACCTACACGGATTAAAATCTATAGCAAAGAAGGAGCAAAAAAAATTGAAGGCATAAAGGAACTTGTGAAAGGTTGCACTCATATTCCTTTAATGGTAGATAGTAAAGATAATCTATACTTGGCTTCGCCTGCTCAGGGATTACTTAAGTGTGTAGCTATGTAATTTATAAATTGAGGATTGATTTTAAGTAGATCAATATTTTGTATATATTAATTTGACCATAAAAGCTTCTAATTACATTAGAGGCTTTTTTTCTAACTAGAGAAAATTACGTAAGTTCCATTATGCCTTTTTCTCAAGAAGTGATATATATTTGTTTTTACATTCAATCAACTCTTGGGTAAGTTGATCAATCACTTCCTGCCTGCTATCTAGCTTTTCTTTTAAATCTTTTATTTCAGATTTTAATTTCTGGATACTATCGTAATTTTCAGCGTCCTCATTAAAAGTATTTTTGCTAATATTTTGCTTATATGCAGGAGAATCATCCTTAAAATGAAGTTCAATTTTTGAATTACCGAATTTATCAAATAAAATATCGATATATTGCTTAGGCATAGGGCGCTTGCCTCTTTCAATATCAGATATAAAACTCTGTTTACACCCAAAAAGATTTGCCAATTCTATTTGAGTTAAATTATTTTCAGATCTAAATTCTTTTAAATCAAACATTTTTGAATATCTCGATTATATTATCAAAATATATTCAAACAAAATGCATATATTTGAATATATAGCCTATATTTGTATAGTGTTAACATTGTTAACATCAGCAAATATACAATAATAACACAAACAGCTATTATGAATGGTTTTGAAAAGGCATATAATAATGTAAGAAGAGGTAAAATGTCGTTGGTTCGTGAAGCTATTATGACTTCATGTAATTGGAAGAGCTTGTCTCTTTTTTCGCAAAAAAAGAATGGTAAGCGATCAATTACTAATGAAGAAGCCATGTTGATAAGAGATATTTTTAAGAATGAAGGAATCGATGCGGATTCAGGTGACCTACTAATGGATTCTTAAAATTAAATATGAGTCGAATTAACAAAACATATGAGAATGAAATTGAATCAAACCACTTTTTACTCTCCCAATGAAATACCCCGTTTAAGTTCTAATCCGGAATTCAGTGTTGATGTATTTATTATTGATGAAAATGGATTACATGGTATAGCTTGTTACGATTATTTAGAAGATAGATGGTTATTTCATACTGACACTTTAGAAGATTATTTAAAGCAAGGTGTACAAATAAAATGGAAATGGTATTATCCACCTTATAGCATAAGAGATATCGTATTTAATGATTCAACAGATTTTTGTATTAATCTGTTTGCTAATTAGGGGTTATCGATATTGTAAATATTCAGGTAAAATTAATTTGCAGATTTATGAGGTTTAGCATTTTTATATATGGGTAACTCTAAGTAAAAAGTAGAACCTTTTCCAACATAAGAGTCAAATTGAATCATCGTTCCTAATTTATTAGCTAAATATTGTGCTATATATAATCCAATTCCTATTCCACGATACATGTTGTTTTTATTTTCAAGTTTAATGAACTTTTTAAAAACTTCACCAACAAATTTTGAATCTATACCAATACCCGAGTCTTTTACGTAGATTCTTACTTTACCTTCTTCTTTAACAAACTGATACCCCAGTTCAACTTTTCCATTATGAGTAAACTTAATTGCATTATTAATTAAATAACCTAAAAGCTGCTTAATTCGTGTTATATCAGTAGAAACTAACATGTCGCCATTAACATTATATTCAAATGATAGATTTTCGCTTTTGTCCTGAAGAATATCTGCGTTTTCTATCTGACAAAGTTTATATGATTCAAGTATTAAAGAGTTTATATTTATAGCTCTGTGTGTGAGCTTAATTTCTTCTGTACTTATCACCGAAACTTCTAATAAATCGTTGATAAGCTTTAATAATTCATTTCCACCCCGTCTAATGTTTCGTAAATACAAATCATTTTCTTCTTTGTTATCTGGATCAATACCTAATATATTAGAAAATCCAATTATTGAATTTAAAGGAGTACGAACTTCGTGAGAAAAATTATTTAAAAAACTGGTTTTAAGTTGGTCGGACTCTTCAGCCTTTTTCAAAGCCTCTTCAAGCATTTTGGTTCTTTCTTTAACCAAGGTTTCAAGCTTATTTTTATAAAGCTCCAATGATTCATTTTGTGTGGTAAGTTCTTCTAACAAACACTGCTCTTCATCCAGATGTTCAGAAATTTGTTTTTTATGTTTGGTTATAATACTAATATATTTTTGTTTTTGCTTAAAATAACGAAATAGTGCTATTGAGAAAGCAAGAAATAAGCAAATTGTAATTATAGAAACGAAGATAATTAGTTGTCGTTTTTTATATCGTTTGCTTAAAGTAAGTAAGTTACCTTCTAATTCATATACATTTTTAAGTTGATCTGTAGCTAAATCAATACTTTCTTTAATTCCGTAAACATTGTTTTTATCAATAGGAAAGGTTTCTATGAGTGTTTCCTTAGGGACTTCTTTTCCTTCAATTGCTGCTATTGCATGTTGAATGGCAATGCCACCTTCAGGACGATTGAAAAGTGTCATATCAATTGCTCCTTCATATACTAGGTTAATTCCTCCGTCATGAGTATTTAAAGCATCAATGCCAATAATAAACGGTGAGATATTATGCTTTTTGCTGGCCAGGTGAGCACTATGGGCCATTACATCATTATGTGCATAAACTAAATCTGGTTTGTAACCAGTACTAAACAGTTTATCTAACCTGTTAAGGGTAATTTCTTTCGACCAATATCCAATAATCGTATCGCTCATTTCTACATCTGGATATTTTGCAATTTCATCAATAAATCCACATGACCTTTGTTTAGCTGTGGCAGAATTCGGATTTCCTACAACCATTAAAACGGAACCTTTTTTGTTTAAAAGTCGTGCTGTATATTTAGCAGCTTCAATACCAAAGTTCTTATTGTTTTGTCCAATAAAGCTAGTGTACTCGCTCGTATTTACTCTACTATCAATAATAATAACAGGTATACCTTTCTTTAGAAAAGCTTCTATTTCCTGATTATACAACGAAGTATCCATAGGACAAAGTAAAAGAGCATCTATATTTTCATTTAGAAATTCTTTTAAATCTTCTTTTTGTTTTTGTTTATCTCTTTGTGCGTCTTTAGTAATGAGGTCTATATTATAATTGGAGTAAAGAAGTATTTCGGTATTGACTTCGGAAAGAAGTAAGTTACCCCAGTTACTTTTACCATTAGGATAAGAAAAAGCAATTGTTAATTTGTTTTTATTACTGCACGAACAAAAACACAATATAACTAGTGCTAAAACAAAAAAAATATTCCCTCTGGTCATTTAAAATTGAATGTATGTTTATGACATAACATAAATCTAAAAATAATTTACGATTTATTTATACTTTAAGTTTCATAAGCAGCTATATCACTTTGATATAAATGGATTAATTATACACAAATACAAGATATTTACTATTTATTACTTAAGATACGATTTAATTAAAGTAAGTTATTCAAAGGAATAGAGTAATGTTATATTGTATATATTTAGGTTATCCTTAAAACAATTGTTTTCGCAATAAAATCATGTAATGCTCTTTTTTTAGGATGAAAAACCATGGTAATAATTTCCATTAACGACCAGAAGAACACAAAAATCCCCATAGTTATACTTATGGCAAATAGATGATTATGATTATCTAAATCAATAAATAAAGGAATAATCTGAGATATCATTATTAAAGTAATAGGAACTGCATCTCTAAGAGAGGCTTGTAAAAATGTAACATTAGAGACTTCATCTTTATCGAATAACTTAATGCCCATTATTATTTTACCAAAAGTCTGCCCACAACAACCATGTAAAATAATACTATAAATATATGGTAATATGAGACCAATGTATACCATTAATTGGATAAATAACTTTGATTCAGAATCACCCATGTAGTTAATGAGTTGGGAAATAAAACCAATTGCAAAACCGTCTATAATTAAAGCAATAAATCTTCTTAAACCTGTATTATATTTCAAGTGCGAAGTAAGGTGTCTTTCCTTTACTCTTCTCTTTTTCTTCAAATGCTCTTCTAAAGCAGAGTACTCTTTCACAGAAACATTACGCTTACGTAAAACAGCTATCGCAAAAAATCTTGCATCATCCGAATAATTACAATCGTTGATAATGGATATTAGCTCTTCATCACTTTTTTGAAGATAAGAACTGAAATATAGGTTATCTGTATTCATAATATCATACTATAGCTAAGAAATGGCTAAAAATAGCAACTGTTAAAATATATTTATAATTCATCTGAAAATAATGTGTTTTTTAATCGTTGATTGGTTTTAATAGTAATTGTCAAGTTAGCTCAAAACATTTAGTATAATTAATAGTTGTATTACACATAAATAGATAGTATTAATTGTTTTTTGAGAATTAATAGTGAAGTTTACTATTAGTATATTGTTAGTATTAACAGTGTTTTGGTTGGAGTTCAGGTATGTAATTCCTTATATGGAGTATATTATAAACTATCAGTATATTTCTGAAGTATTATGTATCAACAAAAACGAACCTAAATCTGTATGCAATGGTAAATGCCATTTAGAAGAACAATTGAAAGAAGTAAAGAAAGAAGATAATAAGTGTAAGAGTAATTATAAGATTATTAAGGATAATACATCAATCATTTGCCAAGCAATAAATGTTTGGAAATATAATAGATATGGAATAGAATACAAGCAATCTATTTACTATAGTTTTACCATTAAATCATTCCTAAAAAGACCTTCAACACCCCCTCCTAAGTGTTAATTAAATTTGTATTAAAGAGATTTCCTTCAATTATTAATTTGATTAAACACTAAAATGATATGAAGAACATTATTGTGCCCTTTGGGGGGTTAATTTTGCTATGGTTTACTCCATCCTTTGCTCAAAATAATCAATGGAGTTCAGCCAGGCCAGATGGACATGCGCCAATTAGCATTATGGCAGATCATTATCACAAAAAAGGAGAGTTCATGTTTTCTTATCGATATATGACTATGGAAATGATGGGGAATCTATCAACTTCAGATGAAATAAATGATGAGGTTGTATTCCAAAATTATATGGCGGCTCCACAATATATGAAGATGCAAATGCATATGATAGGTTTTATGTATGCTCCATCTGATATCATCACATTGATGTTAATGGTAAATTATATATCCAATACTATGGATTTAAAGTCAGGAATGGGAATGGATTTTAAAACAGAGTCGAGTGGTTTGGGAGATATTGCTACATCTGCATTGATAAAAATTATTAATAGTAACAGGCAATCATTACACGGAAATGTTGGATTTACAATTCCCACTGGTGATATTGATCAGCGAGATAATACACCTATGATGATGAATGCCCAGTTAGCTTATCCCATGCAGTTAGGGAGCGGAACATTTGATCCATTTTTAGGAGCAACTTATTTAGGACAGTCAGAACTTGTATCTTGGGGACTTCAGTCTGTTTACAAGTTAAGAGTTGGTAAGAATTCAGAAGATTATTCATTAGGTAATAGATTTGAGGTATCAGGATGGGGATCAATTAAAGTATCCGATTATTTTAGTTTTTCTGGTAGTTTAAGTTATTCAGATATTGGTTCAACTGATGGTTCAGACAAGGATATGAATCCAATGATGATGCCTTTGTTTAATACAAGAAATTCTGGAAGAAGTCAGCTTGATGTAGGAGTAGGTGCTAATTTTTATGTACCCAACGGAAGTTTAAGAAACTTTAGATTAGGAGCAGAAATTAAATTTCCAGTTACCCAAAATGCTAATGGTATTCAAATGAAGAATGATTGGATAGCTGTGTTCGGTATTCAATATGCTATTGGTCATCATGAATAATGCTATTGTCATTGAGATATTGGTATAGACTAAATAAGGCTTAGATAGTAAGGGGGTTAGGGGAGAGTTTGCAAGGTTATTCTATAAAGCAAGTCCTAGATGATTATTATAGATTAATTAGGACTTGCTATTTTAAGTTATACATATTGAATAATTTATTGATTATTTTGGAGAATAAGGCAGATGCGAACCATGCATAATAATACGTAATTTGCCTTTGCTATCTTTGGTGTAAGCAAATGTATACTCAACCTTAACTTCGTTATCCTCTTTTAATGGAGTAAAAAAATAATTGCCCATAGCAATAGCCATATTACCTTCAATTTTTACACCTGTACTTTCCCATCTCACTGCGCTCCATGGTTTAATTGCAAACCCATGATCTTCAGGATAATTCTCATTATGTCCTACAAAATACGAAAGAGCTCCTTCTTTAGTAAGCCTAAACTGTTTATCAGCAGCTAAAGTTGGTTTAAACAATACTGGTCCAAGGTTATATCCGTATAGATTTTCAATATGCATTTCTGCCTCAGATTTATAATCACCTTTATCAGAGTAAACTTTTCCAATTTTAACAATGCCTTCTCCCCAAATTTTTTGTGCATCAAATACTTCTTGTTGCGAAATGATTTTAGTAGTTTCAATCTGAGATTTACCATTTAAGTTGCTTTGGTCATTTTTCTTATTATCACTACAAGAAAGTAAAAGCACTATACAAAACGCAATTGCTGAATAGCTTAATTTTAGTCTCATGGTACTGAATTTTAATGTTAATAATAGATTTTGTCTACTAACTATTTAATTTAGTGATAATTTGAGCAGAAGTCAATTGGTGTTAACCTTAATAGTTAAATTTAAAATATAAGCTTTTCTTATACTAAAATTGGTAACTTTATTATTGTTTGAATAGATGATGATTTATGTGTTACAATGCCAGATATTTGATACAAAAAGCTTTAAAAAGGGCTAAGCATTATAATGTAACAGATGATGTAAACCTATATGAAAAAAAGCTTAAAGATTACGATGAATGGTATAGAGTTTCAGGTTTTGCTCATCCTAAAGTAATTATTTATACAAATTTTGAACCGTACGAGCCAATAATATCACAATGGGGATTTATATCTTCTAAAGCAAAGGGAGTTGATGAGAAAGAATTAATTAATAAAAGTCATTTAATAGCAAGAGGAGAAACTATTTTTAAAAAGTATTCCTTTATTGATTCTGCAAAAAACCGGCGATGTATCATTCCTGCTGATGGATTTTATGAGTACCACGATTATAAAAGAAGGAAATATCCGTTTTATATTTTTCGAAATGATCGTGAGGTAATTTATTTTGACGGATTATGGAGTATTTGGAAAAATCCGATAACAGGAAACATCGTTAATAGCTATTGCATTATTACAACAAGGCCAAATAATTTGCTTACTAAAATTCACAATAAACCTCAGTTTGGAGAACCACGAATGCCTGTAATATTAGAGGGGGATTCTATAGATGTTTGGCTATCAGAAAACCATGAAGAAGAGCTGCAAAAGTTATTAAAGCCTTTTCCTGATGAATGGATGAAGGCACATACTGTTAAACCTTTAAGTGGTAAAAACTCTCCAGGTAATGTGCCAGACGCTAATGAATATTTTGAGTATGAGGAGTTAGCTTTTTAAAACTGGAATAGCCATATTTTTAATTTATGGGAATTATAAAATAAACCCGGTCCATACTTTTATGAACCGGGCTGATTTTAACAGTCTTTATAATTATTACAGTTTAAAAAAATGTAATCTAAAGTTGGTGCTACTCTTTTGTGAAGAGTTTTGTGTATTTATTATTAATTTTTAAAATATAAACTCCTTTAGATAAGATGTCTACGTCGATTGAATTATTGTTTATTAGCGTAACATTCTTTTTTTGGCCAGTGATGCTAAATATTTCTACAAACTCAATAGGTTCATCACAAGATATATTCAAATAACCGTTTTTTACTGGATTTGGGTATAATGAAACTTCAGTTCTGTTGGTATTCTCATTAATGTTTGTAATAATAGGTGATTTTTCATCAAGGGTAAGTTCAACAGTAATTAATGAGTAGGCTGGTAAAGTTACCTCAGTTTCATTTACAGAATTATCGTAAGAAAGGTCTGTAAATAATTCAATTTGATGAATGTTATCTGTATACCAGGCTTTAACTGCTTTTATGCTACAATCCGTTGATCCATTTAAAGCATCAAATTTAATAGGATAAGCATCTCCATTAAGGTTTACCAGGTGACAATATATCTTATTATCTTCCTTATGTTTGAAGGCTGTTAGTTTGATGTTAGTCAGTTTTGATTTACTATAGCTTAGTTTGTACGAATTGTCTGGTTGCATGCTATTTAATTGTTTAAAAGCATAATATTGGGTATAGGGTTGAGGATTTTTCCCCCATGGAATTCTGATTAATCCACCACTATGATATTCTTGCGGGTAATTATCCTGGAAATACCACCATGTATCAACACCCGAATTAACAGCAGTAAAAAATAAAACAGCCGTTGATAATACACCTGTATGTTCCTTAGGTAAATTATCAGATATTGCTCCTAAACCACCTCCTCTGTTCGTATGTTGTTCCGATTGAATAAATCTTCTACCTTTTAATCGCTTTTTTATTCTTTGAAACGCATCCCAATTGGTTCCGTTTGCATATTGATGTGTACTAACAATATCAACATTGTCCCAACCAATTGGTGTGTTGGATTTCCAGTAGTCTATAAAATCATCACATTTAACAGGATCAAGAGTACTAGGCGCCATAATTTGTGGACAAGGAATATTATTGGGATTTAACTCTTCATCTGACATCATCTTCCTGAATTTTGGAACTGCTATCTCTAAAATTTTTCCTACTCCAAGCTTATTGCTTGAATAGCCATACAAGTATTTCTTGTTAAAGTCAGGTTCGTTAACAATGTTTATTATAGTTACATTTACACCTCGGTTGTGAAGGGCCATGGTTACTTTATAATACCAAAGAGCCATTTCGTCATATACACCTTCTCTTTTAGCATCAAGTATTAGTTTTTCTTTACCATCAATAACTTTAGTTGTACACATAGAGCTGGCTGTTCCTTTAGCAAAACCATTAAAAACGGCAGAAAATTCAACATCGGGATTGTATTGCTTTGCACGTTTGTAGTATGCTGCAACTTTATCAAAGTACTCTTCCTTATCTTCAGGCCAGTCATGAAAATAATCCTGAATATACTTAGTGTTGCAGTCCTTATACATTAGCTGCATAAAGGCATCTTTGTTAGTTTCACTCATACTGTTATAGTGACCAAAATACAAACCAATACTAGCCCCTCCTCCAAAATAGATGTGATTATATCCTTCTGGGTCAAAGGATATTTTTTGTGCATGAAGAGATAATGTAATCATGCATGTTAGAATTAAAGTGTAGATATTTTTCATAGTAGATTTTATTTAAGATAAATATCAACATTAATGGCTAAACCTATTATTACAATCTGTTCAATTACTATCAATATAATAAGATGAACAAATAAGATGAGTTTGAACAAATAATACAAGTTCACTCTGTATTACCTGTAAATTAAGGGAAGGACCTATTGTAATAAAGGAAGGTTGAATAATTTAAGATTACATTCAAATTCAAGGAGAAATATCAATAAAAAAAGCTACCCTTAAATAAGGGTAGCCTCATTAATTACAAACAAAAGCCAATATAATTAGTCGATTTCGGCAAATTTTCCTTGGAAGAACCTTAGATTTTCAGGTTCATAAACAAAATCCAAAGGTTTAATTTCATTTCTTTTCTTGAACAAGTTAATTATACTATCAGCTACTAAATCCATGTGTGCATTAGTATAAGCGCGCCTAGGTATAGTTAACCTTACTAATTCAAGCGCAGGACAATAGTTTTCTCCTGTCTTTTTATTCCTACCACTCGAAACATTACCACGCTCCATAGCTCTAATTCCAGATTCAACAAATAGGGCAGATGCTAGGGCTTGTGCGGGATAATTGTTCTGATTGATATGAGGAAGAAATCTTTTAGCATCCAAGAATACTGCATGAGTCCCGATAGGTTGAACTACAGGAATGCCATTTTCAATAAGTTTGTTTCCTAAATATTGAGTTTGTTCTACGCGAGCTTTAATGTAGTTAAAATCAAGCATTTCTCTCACGCCTTCCGCATGCATAGCCATATCTCCGGCAGACATACCTCCGTTTGTACGTGTACCTTCATATATTCGCAACATCGAAAGTGACTTTTTATAGAAATCTTCATCATCTCTAATTGCCAGAAATCCTCCAATATTAACCAGATAGTCTTTTTTACTGGAAACAGTACATCCATCTCCATAACTAAAGAGCTCTCTCAATATTTCACGAATAGAAACACCTGTATATCGAGGATCTTTCTTCTTGATCATATATGCATTTTCAACAGCACGGGTAGCATCAAACATCACAGGAATATTGTGCGCTTTGCAAAATTCGTAAACCTCTTTGGCATTATCCATTGAAACAGGTTGTCCTCCAGCTAAATTAACGCTAAACTCAAAACTGATATAAGGAATGCATCCTTCTCCATTCTCATCAAGAATCTTTTTGATTTTATTAATGTCAATGTTTCCCTTCCATGGAAATGTAGAAGTAGGATCGTGTGCTTCATCACAAATAACATCAACAAATGTACCTCCTGCTTTTTCTTGATGTAGTTTTGTAGTAGTAAAATACATGTTACCAGGAACAAAACCATCTTTAATAAGCACCTGAGACATTATATGCTCAGCAGCTCTCCCTTGATGAGTTGGGATAATATATTGGTATCCTGTAACTTCTTTAAGGGTTTCAACCATTTCAAAGTAGTCCTTACTTGAAGCAGGTGTTTCGTCTCCATTATTATAATACGACCATTGTTCATTAGTTTGTGCACAAGTACCTGAATCTGTTAGAAAATCAATACTTACGTCTCTGGAAGGCAATAGGAAAGTATTATAACCTACTTCTTTAGCAATAGCTTCTCTTTCTTCTTTAGAGGTAACACCTACATATTCAATTGTTTGAATCCTATACGCCTCGCACTCATAATTGAATCTGCTTAAAACAGGGTTATCCCAGTTAAAAATTGCTTCATCTTCCCATTCCGGGGAATTCAAAAGTTCAAATTGAGTTATGGTTTCTTTTTCTGCATAAACTTCAGTAATAGCAGTAGCAATATGTTTAATCTGATCATTAGTTAACCCTAATCTTGGAATTTGAATAGGCAGAACATGGCTTGTACCATATTTACCTTGCACTAAACAACGTATACCAGCTTTAATATAAAGCAATGAAGATAATGCTTGCGCAGGATTAGATTTTATCTGAGGTAAAAATAAGTCAGCTTGAACATAAACCCCATCAGCACCTTTTATATGTGGTATTCCGGTTAAGAGATCAGAAAGTAATTGTACTTGTGAAGAAATCCATTTGGCCTGAGGTTCATATATCATCTCTAAAATACCTCTTTTAAATGATTCCATTGTTCTTCCGGCCATACCACCATAAGTATGTAGTCCTTCATAAACTACCACTTCATTCATGTACTTCTCATAGGTTTCATACTCATTAGAGGCAATTAAACCACCTACATTACACCTTGGATCTTGTGCTGCATCTAAAACAATCACGTGAGCAATTTCTCCAATTTTATAAACTATATCTTTAATGTTTTTTGATTTAAATTCCTCAATATTGTTTTGATATAGCATAGCAAGTTCAACAATGTTTGAAATATTGAGTATAAGTTTAGTTTTATTGGTATCAGCAATAGATCTTATTTTTACCAATTGTTCAAATGATACTGGACGATATCCATCCGCAAATGGATCTATATAAATAAACGGAACATTATTATCAGATTCTAATAGTACCTCTAATTCAGTAAGTTTTATATTTCCTAAATAGTTTGCATCCTCTTCTGAAGAAACTAATTGAAGCTTTCCTTTTTCACTCTCTAAAAGTAATTTTGGGTATGATGAATTGGATAAAACAACATCAAAAGGCTGAACCATTGTGGTAATAATTAACTTTAAAGCACCTTGAAGATTATGGGTTGGGCATATATGCTTTTGTCCAAAAGTATTGTTTACTGCTTCAACTAATCCTTCAAAATTTCTACTGCCTGCATAAGTTTCATCACCTATTAAACTTCCAGATTCTTGATCCTGGCTCTTTGCACTAGTTCCAAGACTAACCATGTCGTAAGTTACTTTGTTACTTTTAATATTAAAAGTATTGTAACCAGCTTCTCTTAAATTAATATTTCTCTCTATTTGAGTTGTGATATAGAGATTCTTAACTGTTTTGATTTTATGTGGCTCAGCTTTCATAATTTGTAATATTTTTTAAGCATATTATTTAGGAATAAAGTTAGGGTGTGAGACTGAAAATATTTAATATGTATTGTTGAAAGTAAAAAATACAGATTAAATGCACTTAAATAATAGAAAAGAAAGGATATAAAACTTTATATTGATATAAAATTATTACTAATCAGATTTTTATTCGGAATGGAATCGATTGACAAAGTGGATAAGCAGATTTTGAATATGTTGCAAGAGAATTCAAAAGCCACAAATAAAGAAATTGCAGAGAAACTTTATTTAACAAGAACACCCATTTTTGATAGAATTAAAAAGCTGGAACGAAGGGGTATAATTAGAAAATATATTGCATTGTTAAATCCTAAAAAGATAGATAGAGGTTTAACTGTACTTTGTTTTATATCTTTAAAGGAGCATGGGATTGAGCCAGTTGCTGATTTTAAGAAAGAAATACAAAAAAATAACAGAGTAATGGAGTGTTATCATGTAGCAGGTAATTTCGATTTCTTTTTAAAGGTAATGGTAAAGGATGTGGATGAATATCAGAATTTTGTGTTAAAAGATTTGTCTTCGATAAAGAATATATCGCATGTTCAAAGCTCTTTTGTGTTAGGGGAGTTAAAGTATCAACTTAAGTTCGACTTGGAATAAAAAAAAGAGGCACTTACGTCCTCTTAATTTTTGCACCCAGTTTTTGTAACCTGATATCAATATCCTGATACCCTCTGTCAATCTGGTTTATATTTTGAATAGTACTTTTTCCTTTAGCAGATAACGCCGCAATTAACAATGCAACTCCGGCTCTAATATCTGGCGAAGTTAATGTTGTTCCTCTCAATGGGGTTTCTTTATTTAATCCAATTACGGTGGCACGGTGCGGATCACATAAAATGATTCTAGCTCCCATGTCAATTAATTTATCAACAAAGAAAAGGCGACTCTCAAACATTTTTTGGTGAATAAGTACACTACCTTTAGCTTGTGTAGCAATAACAAGGAAAACACTTAATAAATCAGGAGTTAATCCTGGCCATGGAGCATCAGCAATGGTCATTATAGAACCATCAATAAAAGTTTCTATCTCGTAGTTATCTTGTTCTGGAATATAAATATCATCACCTTTTCTCTCTAGCTTAATTCCCATTCGTCTAAAAGCATCAGGAATCATTCCCAACTCATCGTATGCTGTATCTTTGATAGTAATTTCAGAACCAGTCATGGCAGCCATACCAATAAAACTACCAATTTCAATCATATCTGGTAAAATACGATGATCGCAACCAGATAGAGTTTTAACTCCTTCAATATGAATTAGGTTAGATCCAATTCCAGTTATTTTAGCTCCCATGTTTACAAGCATTTTACAAAGCTGTTGTAAATATGGTTCGCAAGCAGCATTATAAATGGTTGTTTTACCTGGAGTTAGAACTGCTGCTAATACAACATTTGCAGTCCCGGTTACAGATGCTTCATCAAGCAGCATATATGTACCTTTAAGCTCTTCGGCTTCAAGGCTGTAAAAAATTTCATTTGGATTATAGTGAAAGCGAGCTCCTAATTTCTCAAAACCAACAAAGTGTGTATCTAACCTTCTTCTGCCAATTTTATCTCCTCCTGGCTTAGGAAAATAAGCCTTTCCATATCGTGCCAAAAGTGGTCCCATAATCATGATGGAACCTCTTAGAGAAGAAGCCTTTTTTCGAAATTCTTTTGATTGCAGATAATCAATATCGATATTTTCGGCTTTAAAAGAACATATGTCTTTGCTAATTCTGTTGGTTATAACACCAATATCACCTAAAAGGTCAATAAGGTTGTTAACATCAACAATATCAGGAATGTTACTTATTACGATTTCTTCCTTTGAGAGTAGGGTTGCGCAAATAACCTGTAGGGCTTCATTTTTAGCTCCTTGTGGTGTTATTTCTCCAGAAAGCTTGTGGCCTCCTTCAATTTCGAAACAATGCATTTCTATGTTATATTAGGTAAGAAAGATTAAACTATTACGTCATTAGTGACGTTTATGCATCCTTTTTTTCTTGTTACGGTTTTGGTTACTATGATCTCTTTGTTCTGGTATCTTTAGATTTTCATCGATTTCTAACCTATTGCCAGACATATGTCTCATGTCAGAAAACACTCGCTCGTCACCAGGAAAATCTTTATTCCACATTATAAGCGACTTTTTCATATTATTGGCGATAAGTAAAATCAAATGATTTTTTAAATCTCCGTCTTCCATTTCAACGGCTTTGTCAATCATTTTTTCGATTGTTCTACCGTAATGTCTATACTTAATGCTTTGATTTTTATAAGGAAGTTTTTTAGGACGCTCGTATAAATTTTCCTTTTTAGGTAGTTCAAATGGTGTTTCAATATCTAATTGAAAATCGGACATGATAGCCAAATGATCCCAAAGTTTATGCTTAAAATCGTTTACATCCCTTAAATGAGGAAACATATTTCCCATGTTACCAATGATAGCATGTGCACATTTGGTCTTTTCTTCTTTATCTTTAATAGTAACGCAATAATCTACCATTTTTTGAATATGGCGACCATATTCAGGCAAAAGTAGTTTTTTCCTATTCGAATTATAATCCATAACTAATTTTACAAACTTCTCGTTATCAGTATTTTGACAATTGTTGATTCTGGTTATCAAAAAATAAATAATTATATTTAAACAGTCAGATTTTGAGGTATAAATTCTAATTGTGCAGTAAACATGTGTATTTCATGAAGTACTATGGGTACAAAACTAACCTAAAATTTTTAGTTTGGCAAATTTTAAAAGCAATTGTTTTACTCCAGCATTTTCAAAGTTAACCGTTGCTTTTGCATTTGGCATTTGTCCCTCAATACTAACTATCTTACCTTTTCCAAATCTAATATGTTCTACTGCAACTCCAGGACTAAGGTTACCATTGGAACTAGCTTTAAATGAACTTGGAGAAGAGGCAGTTTGTTTGTTTTGAACTTTCTTAAAGTTGTATCCTGGTTTTTGAACACCTGATGAACTTCCAAATGACTTTTGTTGCCTTGGTTTGGGAGCAAATTTATTTGGTCCGTCAGGAATTTTGATCTGATCTCCAGAAAACTCTATAAACTCATCATCAATTTCGTTGATGAATCGACTTGGTCTGCAAAATGCAGATTCTCCATATTTATAACGAGTTCGAGCAAACGATATTGTGGCATTTTCCTCGGCTCTTGTAACAGCAACATAAAATAATCTGCGTTCTTCTTCAACTGCCTTTTCACTTTCCAGAGTCATTGTTGAAGGAAATAATCCTTCTTCAACACCAACAACATAAACGTTTTTAAACTCCAATCCTTTGCTGGAATGTATCGTCATAAGTGTTACTTTATTAATGTCGCTATCTGCTTCATTGTCCTGATCGGTTAATAAAGAAACTTCTTCAAGAAAGTGTACCAAACCGGTTTCACGACCTTCTTCCAATCTATTGTTGGTAAATTCTTGGATACCATTTAATAATTCCTGTACGTTTTCTTGACGAGCTACAGCTTCTGGAGTACGATCATGATATAGATCTTTCATCATGCCACTTTGTGTAGCTATCTCCATAACTAAATCGTAAGCTGACTGTTGGTTAATACTAGCAGAAAAACTATTTATTAAGCCAATAAATGAGTTTAATTTTCGTTGGGTTCCAGCATTAAACAGGCTATTAATAGTTTCAATAGAAAGTAAAACTTCCCAAATACTTTTCCCAGAAGTCGAAGCAGCAGCTTCTAATTTATCGAGAGTTGTTTTACCAATTCCTCTGGCAGGATAATTTATAATTCGTTTTAGTGCTTCATGATCGTTAGGATTTACCGTTAACCTGCAGTATGCCAGTAGATCTTTAATCTCTTTGCGTTGATAGAAACTTAAGCCACCATAAATTTTGTAAGGCATATTTCCTTTTCTTAAGGCTTCCTCAAAAATACGAGATTGTGCATTGGTTCGGTATAAAATAGCAAAATCCTGATATTCGTAGTTTAACTTTAATTTCTTATCTTTTATATCATTGATTACAATATAACCTTCTTCAATATCTGAGTAAGCATTATGAATTTTAATCCTATTTCCAAAATCTTTTTCAGAGTATACATCTTTTTTAATTTGATTGGAATTTTTTGCTATAATGCTATTGGCTGCGTTAACAATGTTTTGGGTTGAACGATAGTTTTGTTCAAGTTTAAATAGTTTGTAGTCAGGATAATCGTTTCTGAAATTTAAAATGTTCTCAATTTTTGCTCCTCTAAAACTATAAATACTTTGTGCATCATCTCCAACAACACAAATATTACCACTTTTTTCAGCTAGTTTTTTAACAATTAAGTATTGCGAGTAATTTGTATCCTGATACTCATCAACCATTATATACTGAAAAATGTTTTGGTATTTCTGTAGCGAATCTGGATAATCCCTAAACAAGATATTGGTATTGAGCAATAAGTCGTCAAAATCCATTACGCCCGATTTATAGCATTGTCTCATATAACGGGTGTAAATTTCATGCACCAAGCTTTTTTTAGAAGCTTGATCTTCCATCATACGGTGTTGATCGCGGGCATATGCTGCTGGAGTAACCAAATCATTTTTAGCAGCAGAAATTCGTCCTAGTACCGATCCGGGCTTGTACTCTTTATCGTTGAGCTTCATTTCTTTAATTATTGATTTAATGAGACTCTTTGAATCGGCTGTATCATAAATAGTAAATGATGAAGGATACCCTAACTTATCTGCTTCACTTCTAAGTATTCTGGCAAAAATCGAATGAAAAGTTCCCATCCATAAATTTCTGGCAGTTTCTTGCCCAACAATAGCAGCAATACGTTCTTTCATTTCTTTAGCTGCTTTGTTTGTAAATGTTAGTGCTAAAATCCGGTGAGGAGGAACACCTTGTGTTAAGAGGTGCGCAATTCTATATGTTAAAACACGTGTTTTTCCTGAGCCTGCACCTGCAATAACTAATGCCGCACCTTCTGTAGTTAAAACAGCTTCTTTCTGAGCAGGATTTAATTGTTCGAGATATTTATGCACTAACTTGATGATTTTATTAAATTAGCGCAAAGATAGAAAAATGAATAGGCTCTATATCTAAGAATTGGATTAAAAAGTTATGAATAATGGAAACTTTGACGAGACAATGTTAAAGTAAGTTAAAAAGTTGATATTTTTATTTGTGTATATGTCATTTAATCAGGTCAATATATAATTGTACTCAAAAGTGAGTATAGACAAATAAAAGACTTTAAGGTACTTTTATACTGTCTTTAATTTGAATCCTAAGTAATACACATCATAGAAGTTAGCGATACGAAAGCTCTTCTAAACTAAAATTTGATTTGACAATTAAAACTAGGATGTTATGAAAAGGATTTTATTTTTAACTGCAGCTTTGTCTGTGGTTTGTTTGTCATTTGCTCAAATGACGCGACTATCAGAAAACATAGTGGAATCTCCAAAGTTTAATGGCGCAAATGGGTGGGAATTTAATCCACAAGAGAAAACTTCTGCAATTTGTCAGTATCTGCAACAAGAGTTATCTAATCATTTAATTTTAGACGAAGGTGTTGTGATTGTTCATTTTACGGTTGAAAAGGACGGTGCTGTAAACAATCTTATAGTTGAACACTCTTTGTCATATGAAGCAGATGGTGCTGTGCTAAATAGTTTAAAAACAACTTCAGGAAATTGGACTCCGGGAAAAGTGAATGGAACACCTGCTCAAATGGAAAGAAAAATTTTTGTAAGTTTTTATGATCCTGAAAAAGGAACTATTCAAGAGCAAGGAAATGCTAAATTGCAAACAGCAATTAAGAAATATCAAACAGCTGTTGATTTAGAAAAAACAGCAACAATCTCAAAAGAAAAATTAGCTAAAAAAGTAGATAGTAAAGTTAAATCTGTTATTAAACTACTAGAAGATGCAGAACGTTACTTACCTTCTGAGCCTTCAATAATCTTTTGGCAAGCTTGTGCTTTTGAAAAAGCAGGTAAGGAAGCTGAAAAAGCGCAAAAAATTAATGAGTTTGTAACTTTGGTGGATAATGCCCTTCAGGCGCAAATAGAAACAGTAAATATACCACTTTAATATTGAGTTATATATCATCATGAATGCCCTAATATTTAAATAAGGGATTTAAATCTTGAATGGTTTGTCTGTCTTTAATATCTGAAAATCTTTTAATTAACTACATTTTATATTAATCCATTAATTGAATAATGGATTGTTAGAGCAAGTTTTATCCTGCTTAAATCATTTGGTATGCTAATTACTCCATGATGTTTTAGGCAGGTTTTTGAGCAATTGCTCAATTAAGAAAATAATTAAAGTATGACAGTTTTAAAACAGAACACTTATAAATTTTTAATTGACGAATTAACTGAGCTTTTTGTAGATAAAAAGTCAGGAAATATTAATGAGATTGGATTAGTTTCAAGCATAGATAAGCCTGTTTGTAAGTCGAATCAATTTTGTTATGCAATTGAATATCCCAATCTTAAATTAAGTTATCTCTCTTCAAGTTTTAATAGAATATTAGGTTATCAAAATGATTTCTCATTTCAGGAAATTATTTCAATAATACATCCCGAAGATATAATTGAAGTGTCTTGTTCTAACAAGAATGCTTGTGAATTTATACTAAATAACTATAAATCTTTATCAACAGGTTCATTATTGCATAGCAATAAATATAGAATTAGAAATACATCCGGCAAATATTATAATGTGATTAATCATACATATTTATGGAAAAAAGGAATTGTCTCAAGTGAGTTTAAGCTTCTTAGTTACATTACAATAATCTCTAATTTTATCAATAATTCAAATCTTAACAATCTATTTGAAAGTTCAAATAACCATCAAGATGGAGAGATTATGTCGTTTACTCAAAGAGAGTTAGAGATTCTGTCGTTGTTAGCATTGGGAAAAAATAGTGTTGAGATAGGGACTATATTAAAGATTAGTAAGCATACTGTTGATACTCATCGAAGAAAAATGCTGGCGAAATCTAAATTGTGCAATACGCCTGAGTTGATAGCATATTCTTTATCGCGTGGCTGGATAGAAAAATCATAATTTGTAAGTGTCAAATTATTAAAAGTGTGCGTTAGTTTGAAATTTTTTAAAAAAATGTAGCATGTAAATTCCTACTGACATACTGCTGTCACTTTCCCAATTTTTCTTTGTAATGCATTTAATAAATAAAACTTAATCAAAATGGAAACAAAGAAAATTGAAAAAACATGGGTAGCAGCTCACTCACTTAAAACTACTTTGTCAAAACTTCAGGACATTGTTGGAGTTAAACCGGATATGGTTAAAGAGGAGCTCAACAAGCAAGGTATTGAATCATCAGCACCTCAAATTTGGAATTATATTGATTGTGATGGTAAGATGGATACCGAATTTACCTTGGAAATTTGTTTTCCTGTAGAAAAGCAAGGAACAGATAATGATATTATTGAGTTTAAGGAATTGAAAGATTTTAAGTGTATTACACACACTCACAATGGACCTTGGACTGAGTTTGGACAAGTGTATGAGAAAATCTTTGAAGGTATCGGTAAAGAAGGCATTATGCCAACTGGTAATAGTCGGGAAGTCTATCATAATTGTGATTTTGAAGATCAAACTAAATGTATAACCGAAATTCAAATTGAAGTGCAGTAAATTATTTACCTTCATTGGAGAGGAATATTAATATTTTTCCCAATGAAGGTTTTTTTATTTTAAAAAAAATCCAGACATGATGGCAAATAATGAAATTGTTAACGATCCTGAACTTATAGCATATTGCGGACTATATTGTGGATCATGTTCAAGATATAAAAAGGGTAAATGCCAAGGTTGTAAAAAAAATAACAAAGCTTCTTGGTGTAAAGTAAGAAGTTGTAATATTGACAGTCAATTAACTAATTGTGCACATTGTTCAGACATTAGCATAAATCAATGCAAGAAACTAAATAATCCTGTAGGGAAAATATTTGAAATTATTTTCGGCTCAAATCGATTGGCAAGTCTTAATTATATTAAAGATAATGGGGAAGATTTGTATACAAAAAAAATGTGTAGTTTAGGGCAAATGTCAATTAAAAGAGCACAAAAAATATAATAGTGAACCGCATAGATCGATTAAGTGCAATACTAATTCAATTACAAAGCAAAAAAGTTGTAAAAGCACAAGAAATAGCAGATAGATTTGATATAAGTCTACGAACAGTCTATAGAGATATCAGGGCCCTTGAAGAAGCAGGAATTCCAATTGGGGCAGAGGCTGGCGTTGGGTACTTTTTAAATTCAGAATATCATTTACCACCAGTTATGTTTACAAGAGAAGAAGCGAGTGCATTTTTACTCGCAGAAAAACTAGTGGGAAAGCTTTCCGATTCAAATGTGTGTAAAGCTTTTGAAGGTGCACTTTATAAAGTGAAATCGGTTCTAAAGCATAGCGAAAAAGAGTATATAGAAAACCTGAACAATAAAATAACTGTTTTTAACAGAGATCCTCAAGAGACAGTGCAGCAAAACTTGTATTTGTTTGATATTCAAATGGCATTGGCTAATAAACAAGTATTGAAAATAGACTATAGTGCTTTTTACAGTAAGGAGCAAACCTTAAGGATGGTTGAGCCAGTTAGTTTGTGTAATTACGATATGAGATGGCATCTAATTGCTTTTTGTCGTTTGAGAAAAGACTATAGAGACTTCAGATTGGATAGAATTAACTCAGTTGAATTATTAGAAGATAAATACGACACAAAGAAACATATTTCTTTAAATGAGTATTTTAGGAAAATTACTCAACAGAATAGTCTATTTAATATTCAATTGAAGGTTCATGAAAGCATAATGGGGCAGGTAGGAGGATCGAAATACTGGTTTGGTTTAGTAAAGGAAGAAAAGAATGGGCAATGGTATAATATGGAATTTGCTAATTCAGATATGAACTTATTTGCTAAGTGGGTATTGAGTATGGAGGATAAAGTTGAAATAATATCACCTTTGGAATTAAATGTAATAATAAAAGAATTAGTAAAAAAAATAGGCGCTTATTATTCTAGGATATAGAAGATTGGTAATTGATAATTTTGTCTTAACATTACTATGAAGTAAAATATATAAATTGTTAATTACAGTGAACATTTTTATGAAATCTCACTTTTTTTATGAAGTAATATAATAGGTGTTTTTCGATTAATAATGTTCAACAAACCTCTATATTAACTATTAAATTGAATGCTTATGGTGTAAAAAGATGACAATCAGAACTTAGTGTTGTAATGATAAGGAAAGGATAAGGGTGATAAAATTGAAAAAACCTTAAATATAAATAATTATTCATTAATTTAAAGTTAATTGTTTTGGTTTTTTCTGTTTTTGAGCATATTTTTGCCGATCGTTTTCCTAACATTTGTCATGAAAACGATTGTGTTGATCTAAATTAAGATTAACTGTGCCGCAAAAATTATAATCTTTGTGGTGTGAGTATAAACCAAAATTGTGTGTGTATGAGAAAGCTAAAACTATTGATTTTAGTTGTTTTAGCAGGGTCTGGGTTCTTATCTTTTATCAATGGTGTACCTGAACCAAGGGTAGGTATAGAGATAGGAGATAAAGTGCCTGAGTTACGAACCACCCTATTAAATGGTGCTGAGTTTGATTTAAAATCGTTAGAAGGAAAAATGGTTTTAATCGACTTTTGGGCTTCGTTTGATGGAGAATCTAGAGTTGAAAATCATCAAAAAACGATGATTCAAAAAAGATTTGCAAATAGCAAATTTCATAATGGAGTTGGATTTGTAATAGTGTCAGTATCTCTTGACAGATTTAAATCCCCTTTGACAAAAGCTATTAGAGAAGATGGACTAACTAACGCCCTGCACATCTGCGACTATGAAGGAGCAGAATCGTCTATCGCTAAGAGTTTTAGTGTAAAGGAACCAATTAATTACCTTATTGATGGAGATGGTCGCGTAGTAGCGAGTAGTAAAAACATCGAAAAAGTGGTTGAATCACTTGAGTACCTTCGCAGAAATTAATTTTTCACCTATTTTTCCGTAAAAATATTTTACAAATAACTAAGTTTGCTAGAGAATTGATTTAGGGTATGCTTATTGCATACTCTAAGTCAAATCTTGAAACAGATTATAGTTTTATATTGTCAGGGATAATTTTTTATCCGACAATAGTATAAATTGATATTTTTGCGGATTAAATTTTTTTTGAAATAAATACGATTAATTAAAACAAATCGAGCATGAGTTTACATCGTTATGAATTTGTGAAGAATAGTAATTAAACTTATGTGGTTACTGAATGTATTTAGATTTTTGAACATTCAGAAATAAAAAAAATAAAAAGATGGAAAAAACGAGGTTTAAAGCACTAGGTGTATTAATTATATTATTGATAGCTTTTTCGCCTTTATTAGTAAGTGCGAGAGGAAAGGTTAAGATTGGTCTTGAAATTGGAAATAAGGCTCCTAATATTAAACTATTGTCTCCTGAAGGAAAAGTAATTTCATTATCTTCTCTCGAAGGTAAGGTGGTGTTAATCGATTTTTGGGCATCGTGGTGTGGGCCATGTAGAAGAGAAAATCCACATGTAGTTAAGGCATACGAAGAATTTAAGGATAAGAGTTTTAAGAACGGAAAAGGATTTACAATTTATAGTGTGTCGTTAGATAAAACTAAGCAAAGATGGGTTAAGGCTATTAATGATGATGACTTAAAGTGGTCGAATCATGTAAGTGATTTAAAGGGATGGAGCTCAATAGCTGCTCAAGTTTATGGAGTCAGATCAATTCCAGATAATTATTTAATAAATGGCGAAGGAATTATTGTAGCAAAAAGGTTAAGAGGACCTTACCTTGAGGCCGCGCTTAAAAAACTTGCTAAATAAAATAATTTAAATAAGCTTTAAATGGCAGTGCGAATTATTGTTGCACTGCCATTGTTATTTATGTTTATGACATAAATGTATAGAATTATTAAAAAGGCTGTCAATTTGTCTAAAATTTATTCGTTGGCAGAAAAATTGTAAAAAAGCAAAGCGGTTGAACAGAAAATAAATAGAATATCATAATGGCAAGTAAAAAATCAAAAAAATCAAACAAGGAGGAAGTGGTTGATGAGAATGTGACATCTCAAGAGATTGAAAATGTCGAAGAAAATAAGTCTGATGAAGATGTGAATAAATCTGAAGTTGTAGATGAAGATGTTAAAGATGGAGCTGAAGAAGCTAGTGGAAAAAACAATGAAGAAGATGTGGCTCAATCAGACGAAGAGAAAAAAATAGAAGAACTTTCGCTAAAAGTTTCTGAGTTAAATGATAGATACCTAAGATTAACTGCAGAGTATGACAATTATAGGAAGCGTACTTTAAAGGAGCGAATGGAATTAACAAAAAGTGCCGGAGAAGGATTATTAAAGGGATTGTTGCCTGTGGTAGACGATTTTGATAGAGCTATTTCTCATTTGACAGAAGCTTCTGATTTAGATGCTGTTAAAGAAGGAATAGATTTAATATATAATAAGTTTCAAGAGTTTCTGAAACAAAATGGAGTTGCGGAAATTGAAGCAAAAGAGAAAGAGTTTGATACAGATTTACATGAAGCAATTACAAAAATTCCAGCTCAATCAGAAGAAATGAAAGGAAAAGTAATTGACTGCATTGAAAAAGGCTATATGCTTAATGATAAAGTTATGCGTTTTGCTAAAGTTGTTGTAGGAGAATAATTATTAAGTACCTGAGATATTAATTATCATGTCGAAAAGAGATTATTACGAAGTTCTGGAAGTATCAAAGAATGCTACGCCGGAGGAGATAAAAAAAGCATATCGTAAAAAAGCTATACAGTATCACCCGGATAAAAATCCAGGAGATAAAACTGCAGAAGAGAAATTTAAAGAAGCAGCTGAGGCTTACGAGGTACTTAGTGATGAGCAAAAAAAATCTCGCTACGACCAATTTGGTCATGCAGGAGTGGGAGGAGCTGCCGGAGGTGGTTTTGGTGGAGGAATGTCAATGGATGACATATTCTCGCATTTTGGAGATATTTTTGGTGGAAGTTTCGGAGGATTTAGTGGCTTTGGAGGTTTTGGCGGAGGAAGCCGTCAAAGAGTAAACAAAGGTTCAAACTTAAGAGTAAAAGTTACATTAACCTTAGATGAAATACTGCATGGTGTAGAGAAAAAAATTAAGGTAAAGAAATACGTTGCATGTAAGCATTGTAATGGATCAGGAGCAGATGGGGGAGCTTCTCATAGCACTTGTACGACATGTAATGGTTCAGGTCAGGTAACAAGAATTTCGAATACTATATTAGGGCAAATGCAAACTGCATCAACATGCCCTACTTGCGGAGGAGAAGGAAAAATAATTACAAATAAGTGTAAGCATTGTGCAGGAGAAGGAATTGTCAAAGATGAAGAAGTAATTTCTATTAATATTCCTGCTGGTGTTGAAGAAGGTATGCAATTATCGGTTTCAGGTAAGGGTAATGCGGCGCGAAGAGGAGGAATTAATGGAGATTTATTGGTTTTAATTCACGAAGAAGAGCATAGTGAATTAGTTAGGGATGGAAGAGACTTGCTATATAATTTATTTATAAGTGTTCCAGAGGCTACTTTAGGATCTCCAGTAGAAATTCCAACACTAGAGGGGAGAGTTAAAGTTAAAGTAGAAGCAGGGACTCAGCCTAGTAAAGTATTGCGCTTAAGAGGTAAGGGATTGCCAGAAGTAAACGCATATGGAAGGGGTGATTTGTTGGTTAAGATAAATGTTTGGATTCCAAAGGATTTATCAAAAGAGGAGAAAAAAACAATGGAAAAACTAGCTCAATCAGAAAGTTTTACACCCAAGCCTTCAACTCAGGAAAAGAGCTTTTTTAGTAGGATGAAGGATATGTTTTAGAATTTATTAAGTATAAATAATAAAAAAATCCAGTTCTTTTAAGAGCTGGATTTTTTGCTTTTTATATTGGTAATTTTATCAAGTTGTAATAATACTATGATGTTTTATAAGTAGCTTTACCGTTTGTTTGGTCTCTTTTAAACGAAATTCCAATGCCTCCACCAGGGTACCAATGGTTATCCGGTTTTACTTGAAAGTATAGAAAATCTCTGTTTTCTTCGATTGAGAATTTTAAAAGCTTGTTGGTAACATGTGAATTATCACCTAATATCACAGTATTATTGTCAATCAATCTTTTTATTGTATGATATTCTTGATATTCATATTCTGCCGAATGATCACTGTCGTTAATAAAAACATCAATCTTTCCATTAAGCTTTTCCAGACTTTTTATTGAATCACCGTATAGTATCTTACAGTTTTCTAAGTATTCGCCATTAAGCAGATAGCCGGCTTCTTTATTTATATCTGTTCCTATATATTCTCCAATATATCCTTCGCTTCTGTTTTTTAAAAGTGCAGCAGAAAGTACTATAGATCCTAAACCTTTGTCTACACCAGTTTCAACTATAAGTTTTGGTTTCAAGGCTCTTGCAAAAGCATACCAGCCAGCTCTTTTACCGAATCTAACATCCAAATCAGCATATCGGGATAACTTTGATTTTTTTGTTTGAGTTTGAATATGATCTATCAATTTATTATCGGACTCCAATTCGTTTAAATAACCCTTTATTTGTTCATATTTTGTTTGGGTGATATAAGATATTATCTTAGCTAAATACTCTTGGTTATCAGGAGTTAATCTATAGGTATAATTGGTATCTTCATTTGATGTAAAAGTCCATTTAAGTATTTGAAAATACTTATTATTAAAATAGTTAGATGCATAAACAAACCTTCGTAAATTATATAGTAGTTTAATCTTTTTTAAAAATTTTAGTTTTCTGATCATAATATTACTTTTCTGACAAATGATTTAAATGCTTAAGTATAATATGTTCTTTTAAATAAGCTTCTTTGTATGGAATTTTTTCATTTGTGGAATTGCAATTTAAGAGCTTGTATCTAAATAAAGTAATTAATGCAATAACGCCATCTTTGATTTTAAGCTTTTTACCTCCATTAGTTGTTCTGGGATAATATTCCATAGGTAGTTCAATGATTTTAATACCCATTTTGCTTATTCGAGCAGTTACTTCGGGGCAAAACTCAAAACCTTTGCATTTTAAAGGGAGAGATTTAAAAAGTTTACTATCAAACATTTTATAGCATGTGTGAGCGTCTGTTAAATTTTGGTTGTATAATAAGTTGGTCAACTTAGTTAATAGTTTAGCACCATAGTAGAATTTCCAATCATTATTTTTCTTGTTATTAAGAAACCTGGAACCATAAACAACTTTACCTTGCAAATTTAAAATTGGTTTAATTAGCTGTAGGTAGTTTTGAGGATTGGTTTCTAAGTCTGCATCCTGAATAATAACAATGTCGCCAGTAACAAACTTTTGAGCTGTAGAAATAGCACTTCCCTTTCCCATATTTTTCCTGTGGTTAAGAACTAATATTTGTTTGTCGAAGATGTATTTTTTTAAAATATTGTTAGTTTTATCTGTTGAGCCATCATCAATAATTATAATTTCTTTATTTATTGGAACACTTTTCACTTTCTCTATAATTTGACTTAGAGTAGGTGCTTCATTATATGTTGGAATAATAACTGTAAGCTTCATTCGTTTTATTTAATTTTTTTCAAGGATAATAATTGATGAATATTTGCGAAAAGCTTTGCAACTAGCACATTTGTTGAAATATATGCCCACATTAAAATAATGTGTCCAAAAAAGAATCTTTTACCTGAATACTTAATTATGTTTTGGAGGGAATCAGCACGAAGTTTTAGTTGATTTAGTAATGCTAGATAACCAAAAAAAGAGAAAATGATAATGCTTAATATGAGCAATTGCTCTTTGAATATTTCTTTTTTCCAAACACTAATTACTATTACTAGGATGAATATATAAAGCGTTAAACCATAATAGGAAGACTCCATAATAGTTGAAGTTGCAAGTTTTAAGATCTCCGAAATTTGATCAAAATTGAAGTTAGGTAGAGGCATAAATTCTACTTGCGAAAACTTATTCATTACATCAGAATTCACTAATAAAAATGAATTCCACGAAAGAAAAGGAAGAGTGGATATTAAAACAAAGTAAATGGTCTTTCGGGGATATTTTAATGCTTCCTTAGATAAAAGCAAGCCTAAAACTATAGATAGAGTATAGACAATGCCCTCGCTCCGTGTGAAATTATTAAGACCAATTAAAATAGCGGACAAAAATAAATACCTTGATTCTTTTTGTTTATGCCATATTAAGATCGAAATTATTCCTAACGATGCATAGGAAGCATTAGTAACACTTGTAATGTTGATAGCGCTTTGAGCCAGTAATTCAGGAGTGCAAATTGCTAAAAGCGTAAAAAATGAAGCATTTGTTTTATTAACAAGTTTGTATAATAAAGCGTATAGCGATAAGGCGAAAAAGATAAAATAAAGAGAAGGGATGATTTTTGTAGTACTAAAGCCAATTATAGATGCATATGATAGTGATAAACTATAAAGTGGAGGGTATGCAGCTCCGAAACCAACTCGCTTTTCATAAATTAAGCTATTGAGTATTTTGCCTTCATGTGCCATTGCTTTTGCAAACAAATCGAATGAGGTTAATGAATCGCTAGAAAATGTTGGCCAGAATAAAGATTTTGCAGTAATCCCATACAGTAAATAGCAAGATATAAGTATGCAAAATAACCAAACTCCATTTGTATTAAGGAGATTAATAGTGGATAAATAATTTCTTATACTATTATTAAGATTTTGTACTTTTATTCTTTTTGTATATAATAGTATTAACATTAAAAGGACAATAAATACTATGCTTACAACTATAATGTTATGATGCTTAATGGTAAAGATGTTTAGTGCAAACATTAATAAAGTTTGGATTCCCATTCCTATAGGAAATGAAAAACCAATTATTTCAATAGGTATATATTTTGATGATATATTAACCATTGTAAGAATCCCTATTGTTAGGGTCATTATTATTCCTAGATATTCCATTGATATTTATTGTATTTTGATTGGAGCTACTGTAAATTGAGGTTTAGGATCAACGAGGTAGTTTAATTTGTTGTATCCAAAGTAATTGACGATTGCGATGTGGGTAATGTTTTTTAATTCCTCAGCATCAAATTCTATGTCTTTTTCATAAACGGGTTTTCGTGGATATAAAAAATATGTAGTTCTCTTTCTGTCTTTTAAAAAGCTAAGTTTGTATTTAGGATCAGTAGAATTAATTACAGAATCCGGAGGCATTAAAATAACTGCATCTTCTGGTGTTTTGGAATTAATAAAGTTCAAATAAGTATAATAGTATCCATGCTTTATTTCATGTTTATCTTTAACTTTCAGATCATGGTATTTCCATGTGTTTATAAGGTTTTTATAAATTAATGACTCCCACATCCATTTGTATGAATGCACCTGATTAATCATAATTGTAAATGAAGCTAATAGGAGAATTAATCCTATAATGTTGTTTCTAGCAAAAGCTTTAAAGTCATGCTTCTGGTGCTTTGTTTTGCACTGTCTGTTCATCTTGATAATACTGTTTTTAATTACTTTCAATAATTATCAAGACGGTATTTTGAGGAGGGTTGCTGCGTATTTATCAATTAAAATTTATGCAGGGATGGAGATTTTGTTCATAAAACATTAAATAACATACGGTTAAATAAAAAAAAGTACAGGTTTAATTTTGTAGTATATATCTTAATTAATGCTAATAATAGGAAAGCAAGTACTAAAAACCAATGGCTGATTCAAAATGAAAATTGATCAGCCAATTGTTTTTAAAAGAAGGTGTTTTTAAATGACTTTTAATTCTTTTCCAATTTTAACAAATGCATTAATAGCTCTATCAAGATGCTCTTTTTGGTGTGCTGCAGAAATTTGAATTCTTATTCGGGCTTGGCCTTTAGGAACAACTGGATAATAAAAGCCAATTACATAAATTCCTTCTTCAAGTAATTTGTTTGCAAATTCTTGAGAAAGTTTCGCATCATATAACATTAAAGCAACGATTGCCGAATCGGTAGGTTTAATGTCAAATCCTGCATCTTTAATTCTGGATTTAAAATATGCAGCATTATCAATTACTTTATCTCTTAATTCTGTTGATTCACTCAACATATCAAATACTTCAGTTGCAGCACCAACGATAGCAGGAGCCAAAGAATTAGAGAATAGATATGGTCGTGAGCGCTGGCGTAGCATATCTATTATTTCTTTCTTTCCTGATGTAAATCCTCCAAGAGCACCTCCTAATGCTTTACCTAATGTACTTGTGATAATATCAACACGATCCATAACGTTATGGTATTCATGCGTTCCGCGACCTGTTTTTCCAATAAAACCCGACGCATGACTGTCATCAACCATTACAAGGCTGTTATATTTTTCAGCTAAGTCGCAAATTTCATTTAGTTTGGCAATGTCTCCATCCATTGAAAATACTCCATCAGTTACAATAATTCTGTATCGTTGTTCTTGAGATTTTTTTAATTGCTCTTCAAGGTCTGCCATATCTGCATGTTTATATCTATAACGTGCAGCTTTACATAAACGAACACCATCAATAATAGATGCATGATTTAATTCATCTGAAATAATTGCGTCATCAGCTGTAAGTAAAGGTTCAAATACTCCACCATTAGCATCAAAGCAGGCAGCATATAAAATAGTATCTTCTGTATTAAGGAATTTGGAAATTTTTTGCTCTAATGTTTTATGGATATCCTGAGTGCCGCAAATAAACCTTACAGACGACATTCCATAACCATGTGAGTTCATAACTTCTTGGGCTGCTTTAACAACTCTGGGATGTGATGAAAGTCCTAAATAATTATTTGCACAAAAGTTAAGCACATTTTCCCCTGTGTTTACTTTAATATCTGCTCTTTGAGCTGATGTAATAATTCTTTCATTTTTATATAAACCAGACTCTTTAATTTTATCAAGTTCGGTAATCAGATGGTTTTTAAAGTCTCCGTACATGTTTTATTTTATTAAAGTTTATTCAAAATTAGAAAGCTGCTTGAATTTAAAAAATGATATACGAAAGGAAAATTGCCTATATCAAAATCAATTTTCAAGATTGATTAGTTACGACAATAAAATTTAAAAAATAAGGTTATAATTAAACGTAATAAGGATGTGTTCTTTTAGATAAATACATAAGAATTGAGTTTTATTTAAAAAAGCATTATCTATCATTTTTAAATATTACTTTTGCCCTTTTCTGGGGATTAAGTTAAAACTGGCAAAAGCTTGCTTTATGCATTCTATATCAATATATAAAAAAGTTAAAGTTGGGTTAAAGTCTTTTTGTATTGTTGCCTACTTTTTTTTGAGTATTAATTTTGTAATGGCTCAAGACAGAATGGAAATTGGTGGTTTTGTTGGATCATCCTATTATTTAGGAGATTTAAACCTTCAAAAACAGTTTTACCAACCTTCGTTAGCGTTTGGAGGTTTGGCAAGATATGTATTAACTGATAGATATGCTGTTAAAGGAAGTATTGGTGTAGCAAAAATTAAAGGTAGTTACCCTAGTGAAAATGTGTTGTTTCCACAGGGTGATATTAATTATGATTTTAGTCGTTCAGTGATTGATGGAACAGTGCAAATGGAATTCAACTTTAAGTCATATGATCATCAGTTTATAAGTAATACAGACTTTACACCATATATTTCTTTAGGCTTAGGGACAACGATTTATAAAAGATTTTCGACAGAAGAAGGAAAAAATTCTGAACAAACAGTTTTTATATTATCTTTGCCATTCGGTGTTGGTGCCAAGTATAAAATAAACAAGTGGATAAGGGTAGGGGCAGAGTGGAGTTTCAGGAAAACCTTTGTTGATGATTTAGATCTAGTGGAAACAACTTCAGGAGTTGATCCTAAAGATCCATATGGATTCAATAATGAGGGGAAAAATCATAACAACGACATGTATTCCATAGCAAGTGTTATGGTAACATTTAGTTTGTTTAGGAAAAAGGCACAGTGTAACGGAGGATTTTAAAAAAAAACGGCAAAGATTAATAATAATATGTCAGTAAAGGAAAAACTGATAAAAGAACGATTGCCCAAGCATGTAGCAATTATAATGGACGGGAACGGACGTTGGGCAAAAAAACGAGGTAACTCGAGAGTTTTTGGACATAGGAATGGAGTTAAAGCAGTGCGGGCTGTAACAGAAGCAGCAGCAGAATTAGAAATTGGATATATAACATTATATGCGTTTTCAACAGAGAATTGGAATAGACCAAAGCTCGAAGTAGATGCTTTAATGTCGTTACTGGTTTCAACCATAAGTTCAGAAACCAAAACATTGATGGAAAATAATGTTAGATTAGGAGTAATTGGATGTATAGATAACCTTCCAACTGATGTATATAGAAAATTGATGGAGTGTATTAAAAGAACTTCTCAAAATACAGGACTTACACTTAATCTTGCTTTAAGTTATAGCTCGCGTTGGGAAATTACCGATGCTGTTCGTAAAATAGCTAAAAAAGTTCAGGATAATGAGTTAAAACCAGAAGATATTGACGCTAATGTAATATCTAATAATTTAACTACCGCCAATGTCCCAGATCCAGAATTAATGATAAGAACAAGTGGAGAGTTACGGATAAGTAATTTTCTACTTTGGCAATTAGCATATAGCGAACTTTATTTTTGTGACACATTATGGCCTGATTTTAGTAAGGAAGACTTTTATGAGGCCTTAATTGATTTCCAAGGAAGAGAAAGACGATTTGGCAAAACAAGTGAACAATTAACTAATAGAACAAACTAGAAACATTATAATGCTGAAATACATTACACTTTTCTCAATTATTCTTACCATATTCCCCATAAATTTATTTGCTCAGGATCAAGATAATGTGCCAGTGGTTACATATTCTGGAGCTCCTAGAAAGTATGAAATAGCAGAAATTAACGTAACTGGTATTCAAAATTATGATCCCAAGATACTGGTCAACTTATCTGGATTAAGAGTAGGACAAAAAGTGAATGTTCCAGGAGAGGAAATTTCAGAGGCTATTCGAAAATACTGGGAACACGGCCTTTTTTCAGATGTTAAAATTAAGGCTGCAAAAATAGAATCCGGTAAGGTTTGGTTGGAAATTGAACTACTTGAAAGACCAAGATTAACTGAGATTAATTATTATGGTTTAAAAAAATCAGAAATTGAATCAGTTTCGGAGAAAGTAGCCATGATGAAAGGAAGTCAGGTTACGCCATATTTAATTACGAGATCAGAGAAGTACATTACTGATTTTTTTGTGGCCAAAGGGTTTTATAATACAGAGGTGCGAGTAGTGCAGAAGGATGATACCACTAAAATAAATCATGTTTATTTAGATATTACTGTAGATAAAAAAGAAAAGGTTAAAGTTAAGTCATTAGATTTTACTGGTAATACGATTTATAAGGACAGCAAACTAAATCGTATTATGAAAAAAACCAATGAGAAAGGAAAAATTCGTAATTTCTTTCGTACTAAGAAGTTTATAGATGAAACTTACCAAGAAGATTTAATAGCTTTAATTGATAAATACAATGAACATGGTTATAGGGATATGGTAATAGAATATGATTCTATTTCTAAAAATGACGACAATACAGTAAATATTAGAATTGCGATTGAGGAAGGAAGAAAATATTACTTAGGGGATATTACCTGGATTGGAAACAGCATTTATCCTGGAGAATATCTTGATGCAGTGTTGCGTTTAGAGAAGGGTGATATTTTTAACCAAAAACTATTAGACGAACGTTTGTTTCAGGATGACGATGCGGTTCATAACTTATATATGAATAATGGTTACTTATTTTCAAATATACAACCGGTGGAAGTAAATGTGTACGGAGATACAATTGATCTTGAAATGCGTGTTTATGAAGGTAAGCAAGCGACTATTAACGATATAGTTATAAAGGGTAATACAAAAACTCATGAACACGTTGTAAGGAGAGAAGTAAGAACAAAGCCCGGACAGTTATTTAGTAAAGCAGAGTTAATTCGTACTATTCGAGAGCTTTCTCAGTTAGGGCATTTTAATCCTGAAAATATACAACCAGATGTTCAGCCTAAGCCAGAGGATGGAACCGTAGATTTAATTTATAATTTAGAAGAGAAAGCAAACGATCAAATTGAGCTTTCTGGAGGTTGGGGAGCAGGAATGTTTGTAGGATCTTTAGGTTTAAAATTTACAAATTTCTCAGTACGTAATATATTTAATAAAGAAGCATGGAGGCCATTACCAACAGGGGATGGACAAACGTTATCTTTAAGAGCACAAACCAATGGTAGATATTATCAGTCTTATAGTTTCTCGTTTACCGAACCATGGTTGGGAGGAAAAAGACCTAATTCTTTAACCGTTTCTGCGTATCGTTCCATTCAATCTGGAGTATCTGATAGTTATAGAAGTAATTACTTAGATTATGGTGGTCGTTCTGCTTATGGAAGTCCCTATGGAAATGTTAGGTATGATGATTCTGAGATTGATCAACATATGAAAATATCAGGAATTTCTGTTGGATTTGGGAAACGATTAACATGGCCGGATGATTGGTTCTCTATTTATGTAGAAGCTAGCTATCAACATTATAATTTAAGAGATTGGGATTACTTTATTATGCAAAATGGAGTGTCGCAAAATTTACACTTTAAATTTATCTTAAGTCGTAACTCAATTGATAATCCTTTATACACAAGAAGAGGATCTAATTTTTCATTTGGGGTTGAATTCACTCCTCCTTACTCAGCTTGGATAGATAAAGATTATAAAGGACTGAATGAAATGGCCAGTCAGAATTGGTATTCTATAGCAAATCAGGCTGAGAGAGATCGAGTAAGAGGTGAAGCTGATGCTGCTCAAGAGCAACTGTATGATTATATCGAATACCATAAATGGACCACGCAAGGTTCTATATTTACTCCATTAGATAAAGCTGAGAAACTAGTTTTAATGGGTAAATATGAAATGGGATTCTTGGGCTATTATAACGAATATGTAAGATCTCCATTTGAAAAATTTATGCTTGGTGGAGACGGAATGTCTGGATATAGTGCTTATGGTAGCCAAAATGTTGGGCTAAGAGGATATGAAGATAACTCATTAACACCGTTTAAAGGTAGGAGTTATGATGGCAATATGTACAATAAGTTAACATTTGAAATGAGATATCCTTTAACATTACAACCATCAGCTCAAGTTTATGCTCTTGCATTTTTAGAAGCGGGTAATGCATGGAGTAATTTTCAAGATTATAGTCCATTTGACCTTAAGCGTTCAGCGGGTGTAGGTGTTAGAATATTCTTACCTATATTTGGTTTAATGGGAATAGATTGGGGGTATGGATTTGATGAGGTGGTAAACCCTAATGCAAATGGTAGTCAATTTCACTTTGTTATTGGGCAGCAGTTTTAAAATGGTTTGATTTTTGAATTAAGGTAAGCAGGTTTAATATTTTGCAAAATCTAAGAAAAATGAAAAAGAATATTTTAGTTGCAATATTTACAATATTAGGATTGAGTGCTTATGCTCAAAAGTATGCATTTGTTGATACTGAGTACATTTTAAAGAATATCCCTGCTTTTGAAGCTGCCAATGATCAATTAAATCAAGCATCTGAAAGCTGGCAAAAAGAAATTGAATCTGTATATGCTGAAGTGGAAACTATGTACCAAAACTATCAAACAGAGAGTGTTTTTTTATCCAATGAGATGAAAATTAAAAAAGAGGGAGAGATAGTAGCAAAGGAAAAAGCAGCTCGTCAATTACAAACAAAGTATTTTGGTCCAGAGGGAGAATTAAGTAAAAAAAGAGAGGCGTTAGTAAAACCTATTCAAGATGATATTTATAATACTATTCGAGAAATAGTAGAAGATGATGGATATGCTGCAATATTTGACAAAGCAGCTGGTGGAGTTGTTTTATTTTCGGATTCAAAGTACGATATTAGCGACGAAGTTTTGGAAAAGTTAGGATATAAATAATAGGTTTTAAGTAAACACATTTATGATGTGTTTGAGATATTAATACATTAATTATGAGATTAGCAAAACATTTAATTATTGGATTAGCGTTATTAACATCAACGTTAATTTCAGCACAATCCAAACTTAAGTTTGGCCATGTTAACACTCAGGCTATATTATCAGTTATGCCTGAACTTAAAACAATAGAGGAACAACTTAAGACGGAATATGAAACTCTTGAAGGGCAATTAACAGATATGCAGGAGGATTTAAAAAAGCTTCAACAAGATTATATAACAAAAATGCAAGCTGGAAATATTGCTCAAGAAGAAAGAACAAACCTTGAAACTCAATTGCAGGAAGGTAATTTAAAAGTGCAAAATTTTCATCAACAATCTCAGCAAAAATTGTTGCAAAAAGAACAGGAGCTTAAAAAACCAATTTTTGATAAAGTAAGCATTGCTATTCAGGAAGTTGGTGATGAAAATGGCTTTTTGTATATATTTGAAGAAGCTGGTGGATTAGCCGTATTTAAATCAGAAAAAAGTATTGATGTTTCTGATATGGTAAAAGCAAAGTTAGGGATTCAGTAGATATTAATTAGGTTTTTTTAAACAAAAAAAGATAAACTTAAACATATGAAGACAGTAAAATTACTATTTGTTATATTGGCGGTAGCCTTTTGTTCAAATTCATTTGCACAAGAATTAAAGTTTGGACATGTTAATATACAGAAACTTGTAGCAGAGTTACCAGATAAATTGGAAGCTGATAAGAAATTACAGGAAGAAGCTCAAAAGTTAGAGCAAAACCTTAAGGTAATGAATGAGGAGTTAGATACGAAGTATACCGATTATATGGAAAAAAGGGATACGCTTCCTGAATTAATTCGTGCCACAAAAGAAAAAGAAATTCAAGAAATAAGTCAGCGTTTACAAAATTTCCAGATGTTGGCGCAGCAAAATTTACAACAACAAGAGCAACAATTGTTACAACCTATTATTGAAAAGGTACAAAAGGCAATTGATGAGGTTGGTACAGAGAATGGTTTTATTTATATTTTTGACGTTAGTTCAAGGGTTGTAGTATATCATTCGGAAAAAAGTGTTGATGTATCAGAAATGGTAAAAACAAAATTAAATACACCAGCTAATTAAGTAAGGTAATTATAAAAAATTATATTTGAAGGATGACTGTTTATTCGCAGTGATCCTTTTTTTATTTTATATGATGAAAATAGATGCAGGTCCTATAGCCGTTTTTGATTCTGGATATGGAGGATTAACAGTATTGGATAAGTTACGAAGAAAAATGCCTCAATACGACTTTTTGTATTTGGGAGATAATGCACGTACACCTTATGGAACAAGGTCGTTTGATGTAGTTTATGAGTACACTCTGGAAGCGGTTAAAATGCTATTTTCAATGGGTTGTCATTTAATTATATTGGCTTGTAACACTGCTTCGGCAAAAGCTCTAAGAACCATACAACAAAGGGATTTGCCATTAATAGATCCGAATAGAAGGGTTTTAGGGGTTATTCGTCCTAGCGCAGAAGCAGTTGTAAGCTATACTAACACAAATAAAGTTGGTGTTTTAGGAACCGTAGGAACAGTTCAATCGTTGTCTTATCCAATGGAAATAGAAAAGCAATCTAATTCAATTCAGATATTTCAAGAGGCTTGTCCTATGTGGGTTCCATTAGTTGAGAATGGAGAAGCAGGATCGACAGGAGCAGATTACTTTATTAAAAAAAATGTTGATCATTTGTTAAGTCAAGATAAGGACATAGATACCATTATTTTAGGATGTACTCACTATCCTTTATTGATTGATAAAATAAAGCAGTTTACGCCTTCCAATTGTACAATATTAGCTCAAGGCAATATTGTAGCAGATAGTTTAATAGATTATTTAAAGAGGCATCCCAAAATTGATAATAAATGTACTAAATCAGGTAATGTTTCTTTTTATACTACTGAAAACATTGAAAAATTTAAACAAACTGCAGGATACTTCCTACAAGAAGATATTAGGGTGCAACATATTCATTTGTAAGATGTATTATTCGATAAACAGTCTCTGATAATTGTTTGCTGATCATTGTTATTTATACCAATCAGAATACATTAAGTAATTATTAGCGATTTTTTCAATCATTTCTTTAGATTGTTCAGGTTCAATATCTTTTACTTTTTTAGCAGGAACACCAGCATATACACTATTAGGTTCTACTTTTGTTCCACTTAAAACTAAGGAATTAGCAGCTATAATTGAGTTCTTTCCAATTATAGCATGGTCTAGAACAGTTGCTCCGATGCCAATAAGTACATCATTTTCTATTTTTGCTCCATGGATTGTTACATTATGCCCAATAGATACGTTATCTCCAATTTCAACAGTAGACTTTTGATATAATGTGTGAAGTACTGAACCGTCCTGAATGTTTACTTTATTACCGATTCTGATAGAATTTACATCACCTCTGAGAACTGCATTAAACCAAATACTGCAGTCGTTTCCAATTTCAACATCACCAATAATAGTAGCATTTTCTGCTAAATATACATTCTTACCAATTTTTGGAATAAACCCTCTTACTTCTTTAATTAGTGCCATTGCTATACAATTAAACTACTTTTTTATGCAAATGTAATTTTTTTGAGTATAATTTATATGTTCCTCAACATTATATCTAAATGTGTTGTATTATCCTATTGGAGCTTTATCGCATTAATATTCTTTTAATAAACAGTTTTGGATTAGTATTTGTTATAATAAAAAAATCATAAAATATTGGTATTCACCAGTAAATACTGACGTCTGTCAAGCTTTAGTTATTTTATACCCTTTACCTTTACCTTAATATTTTAATGCTAACAAGTTCTTATTGGAAAGTAACAGAAAAGATAAATCCTCAATTAATAATTGCAGGATTTTAATTTATGTGCTAACCTATTGAACAAATGAAAATCCTGAATTAAAAAGAATAAAAGTAAGTTATGGGCAGAAGTTCAAAAGTAATCGAACGAGACGAGGTAGTTGTTCGGTTTTCGGGTGACTCTGGAGATGGTATGCAATTGACCGGAACATTGTTTTCGAATACTTCAGCAGTTTTTGGAAATGATATTTCAACATTTCCAGACTATCCGGCAGAAATTAGAGCTCCACAAGGAACAATTGGAGGGGTTTCCGGCTTTCAAGTTCACTTTGGACATACAGAGGTATACACACCAGGTGATTACGCAGATGTTTTGGTAGCGATGAATCCAGCTGCTCTTAAAGCGAATGCAAAATGGGTGAAGCCTGGGGGATCTATTATAATGGATGTAGATAGTTTTGACACTAAGAATTTAGAAAAAGCAGGTTACGAATCTAAGGATCCAATTACTGAAGATAAACTAGGAGATTACAATATTATAAAGGCTCCAATTACAACTCTTACAAAAGAGAGTTTAAAGGATATGGGCTTGGATAATAAAAGTATCCTACGAAGTAAGAATATGTATGCTTTGGGTTTAGTATATTGGTTATTTGGACGTCCGTTAGAGCATACGAGAGAGTTTATTAAGAAGAAATTTGCTAAAAATCCATTAGTTGTTGAGGCAAATTTAAAAGTATTGAAAGAGGGGTATGATTATGGAGTAATTATTCAGGCAGTAACACCATCTTATCATATTAACCCTGCTTCGATAAAAAAAGGTAGGTACAGGAATCTAAATGGTAATACTGCTGTAGCTTGGGGATTAATAGCTGCAGCTCAAAAAGCCAATTTAGAACTTTTTTTAGGATCGTATCCTATTACACCTGCAACTGAAATACTTCAAGAGTTGTCAGCACGAAAAGATTTAGGAGTTAAAGTATTTCAGGCGGAAGATGAAATTGCAGGAATATGTACAGCAATAGGTGCCAGTTTTGCTGGAGATTTAGCTGTTACTACAACATCAGGTCCTGGTCTAGCTTTGAAAGGGGAAGCAATTGGACTAGCGGTAATTTCTGAGTTACCATTGGTAATTGTTAATGTTCAACGTGGAGGACCCTCTACAGGTTTACCAACAAAAACAGAACAAAGTGACTTGATGCAAGCGCTTTATGGAAGAAATGGCGAGAGTCCATGTGTTGTAATGGCAGCTTCAAGTCCGATTAATTGTTTTGAATATGCTTTTTATGCGGCAAAAATAGCGGTGGAGCACATGACTCCTGTAATTCTTTTAACAGATGGTTTCCTTGCTAATGGTACGCAACCTTGGCGTATTCCTGATCTGTCAAATTATCCTGAAATTGTTGTAAAACGAGTTCCAGAGGGTGAAAAAGAAGGGTGGTTGCCTTATAAAAGGGATCCAGAAACATATGTGCGTTACTGGGCAAAAGTAGGTACCCCGGATTTAATGCATAGAATTGGAGGTTTAGAGAAAGATGAGAAGACTGGAGGTGTATCATATGATCCCGAAAGTCATGAAAAGATGGTAGGTTATCGTGAGGAAAAAATTAAACACATCGAAAACCATATACCCGAACAGGATATTTTAGGAGATCCCAAAAGTGAGTTGTTAGTTGTTGGATGGGGAGGGACATTTGGACACTTATTTACAGCAATTGAAGAATTGCAAAACCAGGAGGAAATTGGCATTGCACTTGCTCATTTTAATTATGTAAATCCGTTGCCTAAGAATACTTACGATGTTTTAAAACGATATAAAAAGATTGTAGTATGTGAATTGAATTTAGGACAGTTCGCTAATTATCTGCGAATGAAATTCCCTGATATTCAATATGGTCAATTTAATAAGGTACAAGGATTACCTTTTACTGTTTCGGAATTAAAGGAACACTTTAAAAAATTACTAGAGGAGTAGTATCATGAGCGAAAATTGTGAATTAAAATATACCGATTTTAAAAGTGATTTAAGTGTTAGATGGTGTCCTGGTTGTGGAGATCATGCTATTCTTAACTCAGTGCAAAAAGCTATGGCCAACTTAAAAGTTGAGCCACATAATGTTGCTGTTATTTCTGGAATTGGATGTTCATCGCGATTCCCCTATTATATGAATACTTATGGATATCATACTATTCATGGTCGCGCATCAGCTGTTGCTTCTGGTGTAAAAGTTGCCAATCCTAATTTACATGTCTGGCAAATTACAGGTGATGGAGATGCTTTAGCTATTGGAGGAAACCATTTTATTCATCTTATTCGAAGAAATATTGATATTAATGTTGTTTTGTTCAATAACCAAATATACGGGTTAACTAAAGGACAATATTCTCCAACCTCAAAGCGCGGATTTATTTCTAAAACATCGCCTTTTGGTACTGTTGAGGATCCTTTTCGTCCAGGAGAGTTAGCTCTTGGTGCACGTAGCCAGTTTTTTGCACGTACTATTGATAAGGAGTTAAAACTTTCGGTGGGAATAATGGAGGAAGCAGCTAAGCATAAAGGGACGTCTATAGTTGAGGTATTGCAGAATTGTGTTATTTATAATGATAAAACACATGAAGCAATAACAGATAGAAAATATAAAGCAGACAGGACTATTATTCTTAAGCATGGTGAAAAAATGATTTTTGGAACAAACAAAGATAAGGGGCTTGTTTTAGATGGTATGGATTTAAAAGCGATAACTATTGGTGAAGATGGTTATACAATGGATGATGTTTTAGTTCATGATGCAGAAAGTTATCATGTTTCTATGCATCGTAAATTAGCTAATATGGATTATCCTGAATTGCCTGTTGCTCTTGGAGTTATACGTTCTGTGAGGTCGGTTAGTTATGATGAGAGTGTTGAACATCAATTAAAAGAAGTTCAAGCTAAAACAAATATTAGTACTTTTGAAGAATTAGTAAATTCAGGAGATGTTTGGGAAGTAGAATAAAAACTTTAATTTTTATATATAAAGGATTGTCTGCTTGGGCAATCCTTTTTTTTTGTTGCTTTTTGAAAAAATTAAATGTTGTTGTAACTTATTAAAAGTTTTGGGCGTCACATAAAGAGTAAATACATACTTAAACTAAATGTTATGAAAAGAAATAAGTTAATAATATCTCTATTGGCCATTCTTATAGGAGTGAATATTTTTGCAGGTAATCCCAAAACAGATAGAGAGGTTAGAAAAGTCTCAAAATTTAATTCTATTTCGATAGGTTCTGGATTAGATGCCTATATTACTCAAGGTGATGGAAATAGTGTTGAAGTTGAAGCTTCAAAGAATTTAATTCATAGAATTATTACTGAGGTAAAAGGAGAAACACTTCATGTATATGTGAAAGGAAATTTCAGGTGGAATAATAAAGATGTTAGAAAAATTTACATAACAGCACCAAATTACAAAACCATTTCAGCTTCAGGGGGTGCTGACATACATGGGAATACTCCTATTAAAGGAGAATTGATGATTCTAAAATCTTCTGGAGGCGCTGATATTTATTTGTCAGTGAATACCAAAACGCTAAAGCTAAGTTGTTCAGGAGGCGCTGATATTTTAGTAGAAGGGACAGCTGAATTGTTATCAGCATCTGCTTCGGGAGGAGCAGATATAAATGCTAAAAAGTTAAAAGCTAAACATGTTGATGTATCTGCCAGTGGAGGAGGGGATGCTGATGTATATGCATCCGAATCTTTAACAGCTAAAGCTAGTGGAGGAGGAGATGTGAATTACATAGGTTCGCCTAAAGATAAAAATATAAGTGAATCAGGAGGGGGAGACGTTTCGGGATATTAGATTAAAAATCGCATAAGTTTGTAACGGTTCAGCATTGCTTTTAAAGGTAAGTTGAGCCGTTTGTTTTTTTCATAAGCAGACAGATTAATGTTATTATTTTGGCATCTAGTATTAAAAAAAAGTAGAACTAAATAAATTAGGAGGTAATATTTTTTCGTTGACAATTTATAAGGTTCTTAGGTATTGTATGTAACTTCAATAAGCTTATATTAGCAGTTTTAAAGTGTCAAAGTAAGTTGTTTAGAGATAGAGCCCCACTTGTTATTTTAGTATGGTTAGTAATAATCAATTATTCTTGCAATAACCATCAAAAAGTAGAAACTTCATTCTATCACTGGGAACATGCACTTGATTTAGATTCGTGCGAAAACGAATTGCTTCAGTCTCTTGAAGTAAAGCATCTTTATATAAGGATTTTTGATGTTGATTTTAATGATAAATCAAAGCCTCCTAGGTTTTTATCTCCATTAAAGGTTAAGAATAAGAGTTTTTTACATCAAAAGTTGATACCGTGCATATATATTACAAATAGAAGTTTTGTGGGTATTAGTAAAAAGCAAGCAGAACAATTAGCGTTACAAACTGCTAGGTTTGTGAAAAAAATAATTGAAGTAAATCAACTGGATTTTAGTGACGAAATTCAGATAGATTGTGATTGGACTTTGAGTACTCGTGTAAACTATTTTCATTATCTACAAAAAATAAAAGAACACCTTGTTCAGTATAATCAAATTTCTGCCACTATACGTTTGCATCAGTATAAATATCCTATGAAAACAGGAGTTCCTCCAGTTGATAAGGGGAGTTTGATGGCTTATAACATGGGCGATTTTGAAGATGTTAATGAAAAAAATGCAATCTACAATAATGACATCCTAAAGCAATATTTGTCTATTAAAAATAAATACCCCATTCATTTAGATGTAGCTATGCCTGTTTTTTCCTGGGCTTTGATTTTCAGATTTGGTAAAGCAATGAAGATCGTTAATCAACCTAATTTATATGAATTAGAGTCAAATACCGATCGATTTGAGAAAATTAAGAAAGATAAGTTTAAAGTGAATGAGAATGGGTATTGGGGAGGTTTATTTTTGTATGAAGGAGATATAATTAGAGTGGATAAGGTAGATGTAGAAGAAATAAAAAAAGGATTAGAAATGATAAGTGCCCATGGCATGATATCACCAGATAGAATAATTTATTATCAATTGTATGATCATATTAACCAAGATTACTCAAATGAAGACTTTAAGGAATTTAGTGCTGTTTTTAATTAATGTATTTGCTTTCCATTTATCAAATGCTTGTGGGGGATGGGAAGAGTACGATACTTATTTTAGGTTGTTCAATCCTGAATATGTAATTCCTGGAAATGAATTTGCGCCTATTTCGTACTCAGATGAAACTTGGCATGAGCACTCTGATTGGTTTTCATTTAAGTCAAAATATCAGGATAATATTAATAGTTGGAAAGAAGTTTTGCCAACAAATTTTTCAGATGATGAAATTAAAGAGTTTGTGTACAATAGTATAGAATCGGATTTGAGGTCGGCAAAAAATGGAATAGTTAGTTCTCAAAAACGAGTTTTAGCTTGGGTGACAAAAAATAAAAGCTATATTTTAGATTACTTGATGTTGGCCATACAATCTGAAGAGTATTGCAATAATTACGACAGTTACTGGGGAGATGAACCCGAGATTGATTATAAAGGAATAGGTCTTTTAATTGATAAGGGATTGGAAGAATTTAAGCAATGTAGAAATGTTTTTATAAAGGAACGATATGCTTTTCAGTTGGTTAAGTTGATGCGATATGCTGAAAGAAATGAAGAATGCTTAAAATTCTGGAAAGAATATACATCAGATAATCAAAGAAAGAATATGATTTATTATTGGACTTTAGATCATATTGCTGGAATTCAAATAGCTCATGGAGACAAAATCAAAGCATGGAAAAATTTTATTAAGGTTTTCAAAGAGTGTCCAAGTAGAAGATACTCGTCATATTACAGTATAAAAATTAGAACCAATGAGGATTGGCAAGCTTTATATAATGCTTGTGATAAAGATTGGCAACAAGAAACTATGCACTTTTTAAGAGCATCGCATATGGGCAGCATTGCTTTATCGGATATTGAGGCGATTTATAACATCAATCCGAAATCAAATTATTTGCCTTCTCTAATTTGCAGAGAAATCAATAAAATAGAATCTCTTTACTTACAAAATCAAGAAAAGGAAAATTTATTCTATCAACTACATTTTAATAATAAAATTTTAAGTGAAGAATTACATGAGTATTTAATGGAGTTCACAGCTTTTATTGATAAAACCGTTGTAGAAAATATAATGCAAAACAAAGGATTTTGTCAAATTAGTGCATCATATCTTCATTTATTACTTAATCATCATGAAGAGTCAAAGTTGAAGTTAAATGAATTGTCGGATAAATATAGTGATGTTTATAAAAAACAGGTTAGTATTATTAAGGCATTACTTTTAATTACAGATTCGTCAAAAGATCCTATAGTTCGTCAAAATGAACTAAAGAATTTATGGAGTTCAGACGTTCATGATTTTACCTATTTTTTAATGCGCCATCCTTCAAATAAATTACCTTTTCCTTTAAATGAGAAAGGGAAAATGTGGCATTTGAAAATGAACTTGGATACTAAAAAGCTTGAAGCATTAGTTGATATTACTTCTAATTATAAGGATTTAAGTTGGTTTGCAAATTATGTTTTAGAAACCAATTATTTAACAGCTTCGAATAGTACAGGCAATTATGTTAATGTGCAAAAGTTAACAGAGATGCTTGGTACTTGTTATTTGGTAGATGACGAATATGAAAAAGCAGTACGTACATTTTCAATGTTGGACGAAGGTTTTATATTAAACAATGAGTATTTTAATTTAGAATATAATCCTTTTAACTATATCATAAATGACAATGATTGTAGTGGATTGAATAAAAAGTATTACAGTAAACTTAAGTTTGCAAAAATCATGGTTGCCATTAATAGCGCTATTGAAAATGGAACAGCAACGGAGACTGACTATTATTTACTCGGTAATGCGTATTACAATACATCTTATTTTGGCTATAACTGGATGGCAAAGGCTTATTATCGTTCGGGAGGTTATGTAACGGGTGTATTTGATTGCTCCTTGGCATACGAAAACTATATAAAAGCAGCAGAATTAAGTGGAGATAAGGAGATGCAAGCCAAATGTTATTATTTAGCAGCAAAAGCCAATCAAAACCTTTATATCACCCAAACATTAAATACAAATAGTTTATGGGATATTAACTTATTGGGAGGTCATATTGAGATAACAGGACATAAAAAGGAATTTGAAATTCTTAGAGACAACTATGCTGATACAGAATTTCACAAAAGAATTATTCAAGAATGCAAGTATTTTGATTATTATTTGACCATAAAACCGGGTGAATTCCTGTATTGACAAGGGATTGATTAATATTAACACATAAGGAAAGCTATTGAAAATGTTATTTTTGAATAACCACAAACAAAAAAAACAAAAACAACCAGCTTTATGTCAAAAGTATTAACAAAACAGGTTCAGAACAAGATAAGGCTTAAGTTTTCAAATCACATGACAAAACCAGAAAGCTTGCATAAGAGAAATGATCACAGGAATTTTAAAAACAGGAACCGTGGTCAATAAAATAGCATAAACGGCCAGACAACAAAGCGTGCAACCATTATAACAAGTTGGGCTTTTTCAAGAAGCTATTTAGAGGGCATATGGAAAGTGTAAAAGGGAAAATCCATCATGGAGATTATATTTTGTTTGATGGTTCGGATATTCAGAAGAAGTATGCAAAGTTTATGGATGGGCTGGACTATGTAAAAGATGGGGACAAAGGCAGTATTGGGCTTGGTTATTGGTTAATGGATGTTGTCCATTTCAGTAAAGACCACCAGATGACTCCCCTTATTAACAAGCTTTATAGTTTTGACCATGGGGCAAAAAGTGAAAACAAAGAGGTAATTGAAGCCATTGAAGAAGTAAACTCCGTAATAGATAAGGATGTTACCCATATATTTGACCGTGGCATGGACAGGCCAATCTGTCGTGATCACATAATTACCCAAGACAATAACTTCATCCTACGGTTAAACGCAAAAACAAAGTTAATTTATAAAGGGGAAGAATTGCCTGTCAATAAAATCAGCAGGAAGATTCCTTTGTTCATGGAACTGACGGCAACCAAGATTCAGAAAAGCAAAAAGAAGTTGTTAAAGTATGAATGTGGGGCCATAAAAGTTAAATATCAAGTCAAAGGCAAGTTATATGAATTATGGCTGGTTGTTACAAAAAGAAAGAACGGCGGTTATTGCTGGTTGCTGACACGTTCACCAAAGGAATCAATTGTTGGGGTGATCAGCGAAGCTTTTAAGGCTTATGGGTTCCGTTGGAAGATTGAAGAATATCACCGCCACATAAAATCTTGTTATGGATTAGAAGACATACAAATAAAAACATTCGAAGGACTTCAGAGCATGTTGGCAATACTTACAATCGCGATGAGCTTGATATACAGTTCAATTTCATCGCTACACCATAAACTAATCCTAAGTAGCGGCATTAAGACCATGAACAAAGAGAAAAGCTATGAATTGTTCAATTTCATATACTATAAAATCAGCACGATAGTTAAAGTGTTAATGGCCAACACCACACCCAGAGCATTCTTGCCTGTACCTGAAATCTCCCCAGGCAAAGGCCAGTTAACCCTTGACCTGGATTTCAATTGTTAAAAACGGGAGATGGTCAATTTTGATTATTATGTAGATTGATAAGAATTCGACCTAAACGAAATTTACATTGTTGGTATTTATTGGTTAAAAATTTTAGGCTTATATTTATTTCTTAAATAAAAGAGAATGCAGTATTAAATCCTTTCGATAAAAACAAGGTAAATAGACTTTAAATATATTTAATCAATTTTGTCATCGTTAATCTTAAATTAGTCAACAAAATAGAAGACTTAATCTAAATCACGTCATGTTTGACCAATAAGAAGATGCAGTTCGGCTGTTAATTGATTAACTTATGTATAGCTCATAAATTTAAACGTTAAGCTATGTATAAGGTGATTATAGCCGATGATAAAACGAATGAAATTGATCATATTGAGCAGCTTTTAGACACCCATCTTTCTTATCAAATTATTGGAAAAATAACTGTACCATCAAATCTGATCAATGACTTAACGAGGTTAAAACCAGATCTACTATTTTTGGGATTATTAAATGAAGCCCAAAAGAATTTAGCCTTAACTCATGAGATTACTTCTTTGAATCTACCAATACAAATAATATTTGTTACTAACTCTGAATTATATGCAATTGATGCTTTCGAATATGGTGTTTGTGACTACCTAATAAAACCTGTTTCAAAATCCCGTTTGTCGAGAGCGTTGAAACATTTTGAAAAGTATCATAGGAATTTAAATGTCAGTAATAAGAATTATAATCAGCCATTAAAATTTAATACACAGAAAGGTTTCGTGCTAATAAATCCGGAGGAAATTGTGTGCCTAGAGGCAGATCAGGTGTATACAAAAATAAGAACAACAAATAACAAGCTTTATTATATTTCTCAAAACATTGGTAAGTTAGAGCCATTACTAAATATGGATCAGTTTATTAGAATATCTAGGTCGAGTATAGCAAATGTTAGTTTTATTAGTGAGATAGTTCGTAAGAATAGAATCTGTATTTTAAGATGGAACAATTATACTCATAATATATTGATAAGTAAAAGTGGTATTGATAAGCTAGAGTGCATTTTTTCATAGACTAGAAATTAATTCTTGGATTGAACTATATCTATTGTAACATTTATTAAGAATAAAACTCGGTTAACTGTATTGAGAGACTGTTTAAATTTCATCCTTCAGTTTTTTTATGTGTCTTTTTACCCTATATTTTGTTGATTTTTTTAAAAGTTGCCACTATCCACAATCAAGTTAGCTTGCCTAGAATAAAAATTCTAAAAACAAATATTAAATAGTCTCTAAAGTTATTCTGTGGGCTATAGTCGTTTATTAAATAAGAATCGATGTTGGTTAAACAGAGTACTTGCTTTGTTAATTAAGACTTCAATAAAAAGAAAATAGGCTTGAATTTACTTTTGAAACAGTAGAACTTATAGTGTAATAAAAGTATTTCTTAAATCAAATTATGTATCACTAAAACAATATGTTATGAGAAGAAAATTACACTTACTATTTCTATTTATTATTGCATCAAGTGCAATCAATGCCCAAAATGCTTACATTAAAGCTAATCCGACTTCATTTACATTTAGACCCATTGTTGAATCTAAAATTCTTAAAATAAGTTCAAACACAAAGTGGGAAATTACTGGAGAAAAACCTTGGTTCTCATTTTCTCAGAACACAGGTTCCTGTAATGCAGAGGTAAAGATTACGACAAAGAAGAATGTTTATGGCGATGACAATTTTGCTTATGCTTATATTCAAGGAGATAATGCGTCATCTGTTCGTATTGAAATTAAGCAATTGAAGCCACTTTTATATGTTAGTCCAAGATCAATAACTATTGTGAATCATCTTGATTCAATTGGAAAAGTTAAAGTTTCGACTAATGCAGATTGGGAAGTATATGATGTGCCAAGTTGGTTAAAGTTGTCAGATTATTCTGGAACAGGATCTGATACGGTAATTGTTAAGCTTGTAAGTATTAATAAAAGCGGAAAGGATAGAGTTGGATCGTTGAATTTTTACGTACGTGGATTAACTACCAAAAAAGTTACTGTTACACAATTGGCAAGTTCTCCACTTAAAGCAAATTCAATTATCTATAAATTGGATGATAATAATACTGAAACATATCTAGGTAATGCTTATCCGAATCCATCAACAAGTGAAACAACCATCCCGCTGTTTTTATCTGATGATTTAGGAGTGAAAATTGAAGTTTTAAATATATCAGGAAAAAAAGTTGCAACTATTGTTGAGGGAAATTTAAATGCTGGAGAATATAGTTTTGTTTGGAAAAATATTTCTAAAGAAGGAATATCAGTTAAACCTGGGTTATATATATATCGACTAATTACATCTGATGGATCCGTTCAGGCTAGGAAACTAATTGTGAAGTAAAATAAAATTAACGTCCAATTAAAATAAAAAAAGCGCTGAAAAAATCCAGCGCTTTTTTGTTGTTGTCCCACTAGGGCTCGAACCTAGACTCTTCTGAACCAAAATCAGACGTGTTGCCAATTACACCATGGGACAATCCTCATATCTTTCTTTTCGAAAGCGATGCAAAAGTACAGCTTTTTTTAAAATTGACAAATATTTTTTTATAATTTTCGTTTTCTTTTTAACAATACCGGCTTTTTATAAGCTAAGGTATTGTATTGGAGTAATATATTATACGTGTAAATAAATAATCGAATATATGTAACTTTGATTTTATGCTCAAAACGTTACTTTCTCGTTTTTCCTTTCGTCAAATAGCAGGTTTTTTAGTATTCTGCATCAGTCTTACTATTTACTTAATTACAATTTCACTAACAGTAAACTTTTGGGATTGTGGAGAATTTATTGCTTGTGCTAATAATTTAGAAATTGGTCATGCTCCAGGTGCCCCTTTATATCTGATTTTGGTCAGGTTATTAACTATTTTTGCAAGGCCAAATCAAGTTGCATTTTTTGTAAATCTATTATCTGCATTGGCATCATCATTTACTATTTGGTTTTTATATCTATCCATTGGTCTAATTTTAAAAATTGTACATAAATCATTAAATGAAAAGATAATAACCTTTTCATCTGTAATTGCATCATTAACCTTTGCATTTACAGATAGTTTCTGGTATTCGGCAATTGAAGCAGAGGTTTATGCATTGTCACTGATGTTTACTTCAATTACAATTTGGGCAGGACTTAAATGGCAAAGCCTTTATCCAAAAGTAGAATGTTACAGGTATTTATTACTTATAGCATTTCTGCTTGGATTATCAGTTGGTGTTCATTTGCTTAATTTATTAACAATACCAATAATAATATACTGGGTATTTATTCATGTTAATAAATCAAATAAATTAAAGCATTTTTTAGGACTTATTCTGGGGATTTTAGTATTCCTATTCATTCATTATGTTGTAATACAAAACGGACTTTGGATAGCAAAGAAACTAGAACTATTATTTGTTAATCTATTAAATTTTCAAGTTCACAGTGGACTAATGATGTCTGTAATCGCTATGTATACAGTGTTATGTGTTGGGATTGCAATAGTTTGGAAAAGAAATTCATTGGCTCATTTTGTATTGCTATGTATATTTTTATTCACTTTAGGAGTTTCATCCTATGCAATTGTCATTATACGGGCCAATGTTATACCAGGACTTAACTTTAATAATCCAAATCATACCTTTTCTCTTGCATCATTTATAAACAGGGAACAATATGAAAATAGACCATTGCTTAAAGGAGCTTGGTTTGGAGCACAAAGTATAAAGCTGGAACCTGTATATAATTACAGGTTGAATGAAGATGATAAATACGAAAAGTATAAAAGTGATACCAAAGAAGTTTATAGACGTGATGATGAAGCTCTATTCCAACGGATGTATAGCTCTCAATTTAATCATAAAATTGGTTATTTGTTGTGGAGTGGATTAGAAGATGGAGAAAAGCCAACCTGGAAACATCAATTAAAATATTTAATAAAATATCAAATTGGACATATGTACTTTAGGTACTTTATGTGGAATTTTTCAGGTAGACAAAATCATTTTCAAGGGCATGGGGATTTTATGCATGGTAATTTTATTACAGGAATACCATTATTTGATAAATACATGTTAGGAAGTAGAAAGCATCTTCATACAAAAGAATTGAAGAGTTACTCTCGAAATGTATATTTTATGATTCCATTAATATTTGGAATTATTGGATTCTTATATCTTATACGAATTAGAAAGTGGAGCTTATTAATATTTATCTCTCTATTATTCCTTTATACAGGAATTTTAATTGTATTCTATTTAAACCAACCTCCTTTTGAACCAAGAGAAAGAGATTATGTTTTTGTTGGGAGTTTTTATACATACTCTATTTTTATTGCTTTGGGTGTTTATGTATTAATACGAAAAATAATTCAGTTAACATCGTCGCACTTTATAAACTTGATGGGGATTGTACTTATTGTTATTGCGCTACCGGGCAATATTTTGGCAAATAACTTTAATGATCATAACAGAAGAAACTGTTATTTAGCCAGAGATTTAGCTTTAGGTTATTTACAGAGCTGCAAAGAAAATTCAATTTTATTTACTTATGGAGATAATGATACATACCCACTTTGGTATTTACAAGAAGTTGAGGGGATTAGGAGAGATGTTAGAGTTGTTAATATTGGATTATTATCTGCCGATTGGTATATAGAGCATCAGCAATATGCACAAAAAGGTTGTAAACCTTTAAGTTTTACTATACCTATAAGTAGGTATAAGAAAGGAGCTCTGGATTATGCAACAATAATCAATAGAAAGGATGATCCGATATCTATAAAAGAAGGACTCTTATTTTTAGCAGATACATTGTCCGAATCAAGAGTCTCAACACTAAGTGGAGAAAAAATAGATTTTTTACCAAGTAATAAGCTAAGTGTAAATTCTCAGGTGAATATAAAATTCAATAGAAGCTATTTATTAAAAGGAGAAATTGCATTATTAGACATTATTGCATCCAATTATCAAAACAGGAGTATTTATTTTACAAAAGGCACTCCTAAGTCAGCAATGCAAGGGTTCAATAAGTATACTTTTGATCAAGGAATTGTTTGTAAGTTAACTTTAACTGAAAAAGAATCAAGTACCGAACAGCTATATAATCTTTTACTAAATAAATTGGATATCCCTAAGAATAGTTGGTGGGATCAAACATCTGAAGATGCAGTTAGGCTTTCCGGAATATTGGAAAGCGTGATTCAGCTTTCTAATAAATTGATAGATAAAGAGGAAATTAAAAGAGTAAGAAATATACTTGATAAGTATCACTCATTATGTTATTCTGTTGAACTTACAGAGGATGAGAAAATAAAGTGGTTAAACCTTTTGCTTAAAGTTGATTTAAAAATAGATGCGTTGAATTATTTAAACTATTTTACTAATGAAACAATTCAAAATTTATATTTTTATATAGATTCCAGAAAATATTTAGGGGATAATATGTTGGAATATGCAAAAGAGGAAATGCAATTACTAAAAACATTAAGGCGAATTGCAGAAAAAGAAAAAATTACAAATTCTATGGCAAAAATTGATGAAGCTTTAAATATAAAATTTTAAAGTTGTTGATTGTAATAAAACTTGAATACCTATGTGTTAAAATCAGGTTAAACTTTTAACAATATCCAACATAAAAAATGGGTTTGATAAAATTTAATTATTTTTGGCATCGGAGTTCTTATAAGTATACTTCAAATATTTAAATATTAATCTGATATTCAGAGAATAACTGACTTAAAATGAAAAATCATAAGCTACTTAATAACTTAGTTGGATGGTTGTCTTTTGCTATTGCAGCTGTAGTTTATACCATGACTATTGAACCAACAGCCAGTTTCTGGGACTGTGGTGAATTTATTTCTACTTCCTATAAACTATTGGTTGGTCACCCACCTGGAGCTCCTGTGTTTATGATTATTGGAAGATTTTTTTCTCTGTTTGCTCCAGATAAGGGTTCTGTAGCATTTATGATTAATTTAGCAAGTGCTTTATCAAGTGCATTTACTATTCTGTTTTTATTTTGGACTATTACACATCTTGCAAGAAGAATTTTCATAAATGAGAAAAACGAAGTTTGGAGGCATTGGGCTGTAATAGGAGCTGGATTTGTTGGAGCATTAGCTTATACCTTTTCAGATACATTTTGGTTTTCTGCAGTTGAGGGCGAAGTATATGCCATGTCGTCTTTATTTACGGCTGTTGTATTTTGGGCTATATTAAAATGGGAGGATGTTGCCGATCAAAAATACGCTAATCGTTGGTTGATTTTAATTGCCTATTTAATGGGGCTGTCCATTGGTGTGCACTTATTAAACCTGTTAGCAATACCTGCAATTGTATTAGTATATTACTTTAAGAAATTCGAGGTAAGTAGAAATGGTTTGTTAAAAGCTCTTGGTGTTTCTGCCGTTTTATTAGTTGGAATTTTATATGGAATTATACCATATACAGTAAAAATTGCAAGTTGGTTCGAATTACTTTTTGTTAATTCATTTGGAGCTCCATTTAATACAGGTATAGCAGTTTATTTTACGTTGTTAATTGGTGGGTTGATTTTAGGGATATGGTACACTCAAAAGAATCAGCAAGTTATAGTGAATACCATCTTGGTTGGGGTAACAGTTATTTTAATTGGATATTCTTCATTTTCAATGATTATTATTCGATCGTATGCTAATCCAACAATGGATCAAAACTCTCCGGAAGATGTATTTTCGATGATGGGTTACTTAAATCGTGAGCAATATGGTGACAGACCATTATTTACCGGGCAATATTATAATTCGCCATTAGACCGACAAAAATCAAGTGCAAAAAAAGGAGATCCAGTAAGAATTAAAAAGGATGGAAAGTATAAAATAGTAGATCATAAACCACACTACGTGTTTGATGATAATACCACTACTGTTTTTCCAAGGATGTATAGTCGTGAAGGAAGACATATAGATCAATATAAAATGTGGGCTGGTGGTGCACCTAAAGGAAGCACAGTTACAATTGAAGATAATGAAACTGGAGGACAAAAAAGTATTACTTTACCAAGTTTTGGACAAAACCTTAGTTTCTTTTTAAATTATCAAATTAAGCATATGTACTTTAGGTACTTTATGTGGAATTTTGCAGGAAGACAAAACGATATTCAAGGTCACGGGGAAATTCATAAAGGGAATTGGATTTGTGGTATTCCTTTTATTGATAATGCACGCTTAGGTAATCAATCTAAATTACCAGATACTTATAAAAATAATCCGGCCCGAAACAAATATTACTTTCTTCCATTGCTACTTGGATTAATAGGATTGCTATTTCAGTATCAGTCAGGTAAAAAGGGGAAAGAAGGTTTTTGGATAGTTATGTTGTTATTTTTCTTAACAGGATTAGCAATTGTATTGTATCTAAACCAAACACCATTGCAACCTCGCGAACGAGATTATGCTTATGCTGGTTCGTTTTATGCTTTTTCTATTTGGATAGGATTAGGAGTGTTGGCTGTTGTAGAAGGATTAAGAAAATTCTTACCAGGTAAGGCTTCTGCAATTACGGCTTCAACAATAACACTGTTATTGGTTCCGGGAATTTTGCTATCAGAGAATTGGGATGATCATAACCGTTCTCACAGATATATTGCAAGAGATTTGGCTTTCAACTACCTGGATACTTGTGACGAAGATGCCATCATCTTTACTAATGGAGATAATGATACTTTCCCTTTATGGTATGCCCAAGAAGTTGAAGGTTATAGACCAGATGTGAGGGTGTGTAATTTAAGTTATCTTCAAACTGATTGGTATATTGATCAAATGGGAAGAAAAGCATATGACTCAGATCCATTACCATTTTCATTAACTCATGACCAATACGTAACAGGAACAAGAGATGTAGTTCACCTTTTACCTCGTATAAAGGGAAGGGTTGATATGAAAGAAGCAATTAAATTCCTGGCAAGTGATAACCCAAGAACAAAAGAGATACCTGGCTATCCAGGTAAAATAGAACATTTACCATCTAAAACGTTTAAAATTCCAGCAGATAGTTTAAAGGCGATACAAAAGGGAATTGTTAGTGAAGATGCTGCTGACTTAATTGTTCCAGAAATTCATGTCGATATAAATAAGGAATATATCCTAAAAAATGAGTTGATGATTTTGGATATGCTTTCTAATAATGATTGGAATCGTCCAATTTATTTTGCAGTAACTGTTGGGCAGGATAATTATGCCAATTTAGAAGATTATTTCCAATTAGAAGGATTTGCTTATAAAGTTGTGCCAATAAAAACTAAAGCGGCAGAAGGTCAGTTTGGAAGAGTGGCAGCTGATAAAATGTACGATAAGTTTATGAATAAATTCCGTTGGGGAGGTTTCGATGATCCAAGAGTATATCTTGATGAAAATCATCAGAGAATGGCTATGAATATTCGTAATAATATGTCTCGTTTAGCTAATTCTCTTTTAGATGAAGGTAAAGATAAAAAAGCGGTTGACATTCTGGATATGGCTTTAACTAAATTGCCTGTAGAAAAAGTTCCGCATAACTATTTCTCAGTATTTTTAGCAGAAGGCTACTATAAAGCTAATAAACCTGAAAAAGGAGATGAGATTTTAAAGGATTTTGGAAATCAATCATACCAGGAGATTAATTACTTTAGTTCTCTTCCTCCGGCAAAACAGAATAGTGTAGGAAGCGATTTGCAAAGAGGAATGGCTATTTATTCTGAGATTGCTAATTTGGCAGTTAATTATGGAAGGGAAAAGGTTAGAGAAGAATTAAGTAAACCTTTAGCTAAGTTGCCACTTGGAATATTACCCGAAAATATTCTCTCTATTTTTGCAGCAGAAGGTTTTTACATGAAAGGTGATGTTGTGATTGCAGATCAATTATTGGAAGGTCTTAATATGATAAGTAGTCAAACTATTCAGTATTATATGAGTTTACCACTCGAAGAAAAAAATAGATTTGATTATCAATATCAACAAAGCTTAATATTTAAGCGAGAGATAGAAAAGCTTTTAGCTAAGTACGAAAGAGAAGACTTATTGAAAAAGCTAAGAGGTAAGGATGTAAGTTTAAATCAAGAGTTATTACAGTTGAATTCACTAAATAATTAATGGTTTGTCCTCCACTACCCTTTAGGCTTTTATTTCCGGGTACAACTTGGAGGGTAAAAGATGACAATAATGTTTATATTACCTTTGATGATGGACCAATACCCAATATAACACCTTGGGTATTGGATGAGGCTGATAGATGGAATGTTAAACTTACCTTTTTTTGTGTAGGTGAAAATGTTTATAAACATCCAGATATTTATAATGAAATATTAAATAGAGGTCATAGGGTAGGTAATCATACATATAACCATATGAAGGCCTTTAGTAATAAAAGAAGAGATTATTTTATAAATATTGAAAAAGCATCAAACCTGATTAAAACAAACTTATTTAGACCACCACATGGTCAATTATATCCATGGTATATTCCAAAGTTAAAAAAGGATTTTAGTAAAATAGTGATGTGGGATGTACTAAGTAAAGATTATGATAGAAGTTTGTCTGCTACTGATGTTTTCAATAATATAAGAAATAATGTGCGTTCAGGATCAGTAATTGTTTTCCATGATTCTATTAAGGCCGAAAAAAACATGAAATATGCATTTCCCAAAACAATGGAATTATTAACGAAAAGCGGGTATTATAGTGAGATTATAAAATAAAACCTTTGTTAATAATGTGTTTTTGGAAATTGAGTATAAGTATACTATTTTAACATTATTCAAACAGATATAAATACGTAACTAACATTACTAAATATGAAGGTATTACTACTTGGCTCAGGGGGGAGAGAGCACGCTTTAGCCTGGAAGTTAAAGCAAAGCCCTAAATTAACAGAGCTATTTATTGCACCGGGAAATACTGGTACAGCAGAAATTGGAAAAAATATTGAAATAAATCCTAACGACTTTGAGGCAGTAAAAAAAACTGCTATTGATAATGATATTGACATGTTGGTTGTTGGGCCAGAAGAACCCTTAGTTAGGGGAATAAAGGATTTCTTCTTAAATGATCCTCAGTTAGCTAAAATTCCTGTTATAGGGCCAGGAAAAAGAGGTGCACGATTAGAAGGAAGTAAAGATTTCTCGAAAGATTTTATGGCTCGTTATGGTATTCCTACAGCAAAGTATAAATCTGTAACGCAAGATAACTTGCAAGAAGGTCTGGATTTTCTTGAAGAACTTAAAGCACCTTACGTACTAAAAGCAGATGGACTAGCAGCAGGTAAAGGCGTTTTGATTCTCGATGATTTAAGTGAAGCTAAAAACGAACTTAAATCAATGTTGGATGGAAAGTTTGGAGAAGCAAGTAACAAAGTAGTTATAGAAGAATTTATGGATGGGATAGAATTGTCTGTTTTTATTTTAACAGATGGTTCTGCTTATGTTGTTCTTCCTGAAGCTAAAGATTATAAAAGAATTGGAGAAGGAGATACCGGTTTAAATACTGGAGGAATGGGAGCAGTAAGTCCTGTTACGTTTGCCGATGAAGCTTTTATGAAAAAAGTTCATAAACGCATTATTCAGCCAACAGTAAGTGGCCTTTATAATGATGAAATACCTTACAAAGGCTTTATTTTCATTGGCTTAATAAAGGTGGGTGATAATCCATATGTTATAGAATATAATGTGCGAATGGGTGACCCAGAAACCGAAGTAGTTATGCCTCGTATTAAAAGTGACCTATTAGAGTTGTTTGAAGCCGCTGCTGCGCGTAATCTCAAAAATGCTAAAATAGAGATTGAGGACAATACTGTTTCAACTGTAATGTTGGTATCTGGAGGATATCCGGGTTCTTATGAAAAAGGTAAAGAAATTAAGGGCTTGGAGAATGTTGCTGATGGAATAGTATTTCATGCAGGAACAAAACAGCTAGACGGAAAAACTTTAACAAATGGCGGAAGGGTAATTGCAATGAGTGCAGTAGGGAAGGATATGAAAGAAGCATTAGATAAATCTTATCAAAACGCTGAATTAGTTAATTTTGATGGTAAATACTATCGTAAAGATATTGGCTTTGATTTATAAAGTTAAGGAGTAAATTAGTTTTGGTATGATAATAAGGCTAATACATAATAATAGGATAGGAGCATATACATTTATGCTCCTGCTAATAATATTATTTTGGATAAAACCTATTATAATCAATAATGCATTAAGTATTGAATCCTTTAATAGTGGGATGCCACTATGGAAATTTTTTTCTTTTACAACAGAAATAACATGGATCGCAAACTTATTTGTAATTGTATTAGCTATAATTATTAATCTTAGTTTAACGCGTATTAATTCGAGATATGCTTTATTAAGTAAGCAATCTGCATTACCTGGATATATTTTTACGCTAATAGTTGCTACATTACTCGATGTACAAAGTTTTAGTCCAATGTGGATAGCGGCATTGTTTTTTATTGTTGCTCTTGATTATCTATTTGAGGCGCATAATTACAGAAAAAAAATGAAGGAATGTTTCCTTGCGGCTCTTTGGATATCTACTTCTAGTATTTTTAGTTATAAGTTAGTACTAATTTATCCGCTACTCATTATTTTAATGTCTACATTAAGGTTATTAACCTTTAAAACATTGTTGGCTTCATTAATTGGATTGATTGTACCCTGGTTATTCCTGTTAGGTTATTCATTATCGTTTGGAGAAGGTATATATGAGTATTTGGATTATTTAAAATTAACTATTGATAAAATTTACCATCTCTATCAACATCAATCGCATACTGTGTATTTATTGTCAACTATTGGTTTTATTCTTTTAATAGCAATATTGTCGGTAATAAGTGCATATGGCACTAAAAAAATATATACCAGGTTACAGTATCAGGTTTTTATTTATAGTGCAATATATCTAACAGGAGTTATGCTGTTTACTGGATTAAATGTTGATTTATTACCCTTACTAGGTATTTCATATGCAATAATAATAGCTCATCTGATTGATTACATTCGGTCTGTAGTTTGGCAGAATATTGTAATTTCGTGCTTATTTTTAATAGCTATAGTAGGGCAAATATTATCTTAAAAAATGGATGCAACAAAACCTACGCTATCCATTTATGCAATTCAGGATAGGTCAAATTCAGATACTCCATATTTTGTTCATGATCATGCATTTACCTTAATGGAAAAAGGTAAAGTAATTAAGCATTTAACCTATGAACGATCAACTAGAAATAAACACGACAACAAACTCCACCAATCGTTATACCAGGTTTTAAAAGATGAAGGATTACTTAGAGATGAATTTGATTTAGTTTTTCCGGATAATGTAGTGGGAAGAGCTATGATATCTTCTTGCGGAAAAATTAGATATGAAGGACCACTAAATAACAAACTTTATCCCTATCCTGAAGAAGGAAGATGCTGGTGGTTAGATCATGAGCGTATAGCATATTCAATAAATCACGAGTTAGCTCATGTTGGAAGTTGTTTACCATTCTATGGGGCTTTTAAAAACAATAGTTTACTTATTCATTTTGATGGAGGAGGAAGTTTATCAAATTTTTCAGCATGGCACTATGATAATGGAAAAATAAAATGTCTGGATTTTCACTGGAAATTGAAATATCTTTCTTCTTTTTTTAATGCAAATGCATTGGTTTTTGGAATTATTGGAGCAAAGTTTAACCATCAGAACTCAGTTCCAGGTAAAATGATGGGATTGGCTTCATTTGGTACTTACTCTGAAAAACTTGAATTATGGCTTAAGGAAAACAATTATTTTTCGGATTGTTGGGGTAAAAAGAATGTATTTTTTGAGAATGCCAAAAAGAACTTCAATTGGAGTAATAATCAATTGGACACCAAAGATCCGTTTTTACACGATATTGTAACTACTCTACAGCATATTTTCATACGCGAATTATTAGCTGAATTAACACGATTAAAACAAAAAACCGGCACCAAGAATCTTTATTATACTGGAGGTTCAGCATTAAATATTATAGCAAATAAAGCTATTATTGATTCAGGATTATTTGAGGACTTGCTCATACCACCATGCACAGAAGATAGTGGATTGTCATTAGGGGCTGCGGCATTTGTTGAATGGCAAAAACATGGGCAAATTGAGAAACATTCTCCATATTTAAATAATTGCGAGGTTTCTGATAGTTTTAAAATAGATAGTCATTGTATTGAAGAGGTAGCTGCTATGATTAGCCAAGGTAAAGTGATAGGTATATGCAATGGATATGGTGAAATTGGTCCGAGGGCACTTGGGAATAGAAGTATTATTGCTAAAGCTGACAGTAAGGAATTGGCAGAAAGGGTAAGTATGTATCATAAAGGTAGAGAATGGTACAGACCAGTAGCGCCTATTATGTTAGAAAAAAATGCAAAATACTTTACGGGATTATCTGGTATTCATCACTTGTCGGAATTTATGCTTTTAGATTTTGATATTCTAAATGATAATAAAAAAGAAATTGAAGGCGTAGTACATGTTGATGGTACTGCAAGAATTCAAACAATATACAAGAAGGAACAAAATCCTTTTATGTTTGAATTACTTTCTTTATTAGATAATGAATACAATATAAAAGCATTGATTAATACATCTTTTAATAAAAGAGGAGAACCCATAGTGCATACGTCTGATGATGCATTAAATTCTGCTAAAAATATGACTATTTACATGCTGTTGTAATAAACGGGAAATTAGTATTAAGTTTATAAAGTTTAATAGATCTTTAGAATAAAGACTAAAGACATGAGACTGATTTGCAAGGTTCTTAAAATTAACACATGAACCATATCTTGATGGCTATTTAATGCCTTAATATTGAGATATATACAAAAAATAACAAACTATTAAATTAAGTATTGGTTTTATTTCTTAGTTAGCCACTCCCCACTTTTCACTTCAAACTTTCTACTAATTTTTATCTCGTAATTACTTTCCACTTATCCTTAACCTTATGTTTAATTTTATTATCAGGAAAAATTATATTTAATGATATTCTGGCTGCCAAACCTGCTCCTGTAGAAAATAATAATTCCTGAGTATTGGTTAAATCATCACCATTTTCGGTTATCGCATAATATGTGCCTAATGTAGCTCCAACTGTTAAAACCATTTTTAATAATTGAGATCCAACAGAAATCCTTCTAAAGCCTCTAATATCTTTTATTCTTATTTCTTTAACATCTTTGGGGGAAGAAAAAACTCTTGGTTTTCCTAATGTTATTGTACTATCGTTTACATCAATTATATAGTTAGTTTCTTGCTCCAGTTGCTTTAAATAACCTTGATATTGTAATACTACCATTCCACCTCTGGAAATTTGCACAGCTTTAGTTTCTTTATTATTTAGAAAAATTAAAGCTTGTTTTTGAGAATGAGCAAATAAGCAAGTTACAAAAATGCATAAGGTTAATATGTAGCGCATTAGTTTTTAATTTATAATATTAGAAAAACGGTGCAATATAATAATTACATTAGTTAGATTAGTGTGAGGTATAAAAAAACCGGCTTTGAGCCGGTTGTAAACTGAAGTAATTTTATTTAGTGCCAACAAGAAAACTCAATATTTTCAAAGTCTTTAATAAGAAAATGTCAAAGACAAGGCTTGTGAAGCCAGAAAAAACGGAGTTTAACTTGTGTAAATGAGTATTTTTCTGGCAAGCATAACGCTGTATTTGGCGTTTTCTTGCAAAGGCTATTTAGAAGAAAATACCTAGTGTTAAAGCTACTTGATTATAAGAACTATCATATTTTACCTCTCCAAAATATTTTTTGAAATTCGCACCAATACCTACATTTAAACCAGCTTTACCCGTACTACTGTTCATAGTACTTAATATTGAACCATTTGTAAAGCTAGTACTGTTCTTTTCTTGAGTATAATTAATTCCAGCTAATCCGTAAAGTTTAAAATTATCTTTTGATAAAAAGTTATAATGCAAATCGGAATTTATTTGCCATGAGGTATAACGTGTTCCTCCAATTGTGCTAGGGATTACATAGGTATAGCCAGTAGACAAAGTTAGTTTGGGATTAAAAGAATAATTACACCGAATATTTAAGCCAGCTCCAATGTCTTGGTTATTTGATATTCTATTTCCAAATGTAACACCTCCACCGACTTTAAACTGCGAAAAAATTGAAGTTGAAATTAGTAAGATTGCAAAGCTAAATAGTAACTTTTTCATAATTATATTTTATAATGTTAGTAATTTATTGATCACAAAAATATACTATGATAAGTTACAAGGAAGCTAAAGCTAAGTTAAAGACAGGTTAAAGCAGTTTTGATGTTAGAAATGATTTCTTTGATTGTGACTTTATTAATATAGGGTATGTAAAAACCGGCATTGAGCCGGTTGTAAATTGAAGTAATTCTATTTAGAAGAAAACTCCTAATGTTAAAGCTACTTGACTATAAGAACTATCATATTTTACTTCTCCAAAATATTTTTTGTAATTTGTACCAATACCTAAATTTGAATAAGTTCCGCTTCCACTACTATTTGAACCACCATTTGTGCGAAAAGTACTATCCTTTTCTTCAGTATATACAAGCCCAGCTAATGCGTAAAGCTTAAAGTTCTCATTCGATAAGAAGTTGTAGTGTAAGTCTGAATTAATTTGCCAAGAGGTATAGCGTGCATTATAATTAGAACTTACAATAGTACTTGGGATAACATAGGTGTATCCAGCTGATAAAGTCAATTTAGGATTAAACGAATAGTTACATCTGATATTTAAGCCAGCTCCAATATCTTGGTTAATTGATATTTTATTGCCAAATGTAATACCTCCTCCAACTTTAAATTGGGCAAAAATGGAAGTAGAAACTAATAAAATTGTAAGAGTAAAGAATAATTTTTTCATGTTTTTTTCTGTTAAAAATTTAGTAATTAGATTATTGTAATAATATAAAATGATAATAATGTTAAGTTAAAGGCTTGTTAATCAGTTGTATTGTTATGTAATTTCATGAAATTGAAATGTAAAGGTTAAATACTATAATTGTCAATTAGTACCTAAATACCAAATAACATGCCAATATTGGAAAGAGGTTAAATAAAAAATATTATCATCATAAATACAATTAAAATTAAGTATTATAGCATCTTTACTAATATTTATACCAATTTTACTATTGCTTATATGACATTAAAAGTGGAAGTTTAATTTGGATGAGCATAAAAAAACCGGTGTTACACCGGTTTTTTTATGCTTAATAATTTTATTATTGTGAATTAATTCCCTCCAAATAATACACCTATTGTAATTCCTAATTGTTCGTAAGCAGAGTCATATTTTAACTCTCCAAAAAACATTTGTCCAAAGTTAATACCTGCTCCTAGATCTAATCCTAATTCATTGTCTGTGTTATCACCCAGTAATCCAAAGTCAACTTTTCTAAAGGTAAGGTTTAATCCAGCAAGACCATAAATATTGAAAGCATCTTCACTATAAAATTTGTAATGTGCATCCCCGTTTAATTGCCATGTGCTATAGTCTATGCCATCAGGACTACTAGGGAAAAAGATGGTTATTCCAGGGGCAACAGACCATTGATCATTAAAAGAATAGTCAGCTCTGGCATTTAATCCAAATCCCATTTTTTCACTTAAATCGTCATCAATAGATACTTGTGTGCCTAAAGTTAAGCCTCCACCAAATTTCCATTGTGCATTTGAAGCTGTTGCAACCATTGCAATAAAAACTACTACAAATAATAATTTTTTCATGTTGATTGTTTTTAAGGTTAAAAAAATTGTAATTGAAAGTATGAAATTTTAAATAATTGTGATATTTAGAAATTTAAGAATAATTAACGCTACTTGCTATTTATGGAGTATATATGGCTGTTGACGCTAATAAAATTAACGTTAGTGTAAAGTGATAGTGAGCTAAAAACCGGCACAAAGGCCGGTTCGTTTAAATATAATTTGATTTACTTAAAAAGTATAACCTACAGTAAGTTGGAATACTCCATTCTTACCGTCAGCATCATCAACATCGGGAATATCACTTAAACCCAAGTTATATCTTACATCAAAACCAAGCCCTATTTCAGTTTCATATCCCATACCAAGATTCAAACCGAAATCCATGCCTTTATATAGCTCTTTTACATCTCCTTGTGCGCTGTTTCCATCTTGTTCGCCTTTTACTTTTGCAGAAGCTAGGAAGCCAACTTGAGGTCCTGCATTTAAGCTAAAACCTTCACCTACATAAAACTTCATCATTAAAGGTAGATTAATATAATCTAGTTTTAAAGTTACATCTACTCCATCTTGAGTTGTTTTTCCTCCTTGCATTGAGTAAAGCAATTCCGGTTGAAATGCGATGGATTCCGAAATACCGACCTTAGTAAAAACGCCAAATACTCCAGCTGTTCTTGAATCTAAGCCTTCAAAAGCATCACCACTACCTTTAGCAATGTTTAAACCAGCTTTAACTCCAAATTTTGCTTGGGAAAATGCACTAACAGAAAGTGCAGCAATCATTACGATAAATAAAATCCTTTTCATTTTTTATAAGTTTTAGGATGTTAATAATTATGCAAGCTGATAAAATTGCTTCATCAGCATGCGGTTAAAAAATATGTAAATAGATTAATTAAAATGTGTAGCCTACAGTAAATTGAAGCACTCCATTCTTAGCATTAGTATTATCAACTTCAGGTATATCACTTAGCCCTATGTTATATCTTGCATCAAAGCAAAGCCCCATTTCTGTTTCGTAACCTATACCAAGACTTAATGCAAAATCAATAGCTTTGAAATCATCTTTAACGTCAGCTTCAATGCCAAGATTATCTTCTTCTATTTTAAGTTTTGCGGATGCAAGAAAACCAATTTGCGGTCCAGCGTTTATACTAAAGCCTTCCACTACGTAAAATTTCATCAAAAATGGAAGGTTAAAATAATCTAACTTATAAGTGCCATCGTTATCTTTTCCTCCTTGCATAGAGTAAAGTAATTCTGGTTGAAATGCGATTGATTCAGTAATGTCTATCTTAGTAAATAGTCCAAATACACCACTTGTTCTTGATTCATCAAGACCCTCAACATCATCTCCGCTAATTTTAGCAAAGTTTAAACCTGCTTTAACACCAATTTTTGCTTGCGAAAATGCACTAACAGAGAGTGCAGCAATAGCTGCAATAAATAAAACTCTTTTCATTACAATAATATTGGGATATGAAATTTATGTACACTTATTTCATAAGTGCATTATTTAAATCTTATAGATTGATTATTTTGTTTAAAGAAATATTGAAAAACCTGCGTTTAAAGCTAATCCTGTCTCTTTAGTTTTTCGTTTGTTATCATCCTTATCAGTATATGATGAAGATGAATATACTAGACCCAAATCGATAGATACCGTATTGTTTAAAAAGATAGCTATACCACCACCGAGATCCCAATCAAACAATTTATTTTCTACTTTGGTTTCTATATCATAAAAAAAATCTCCAGTGTCAAGTTTAAAATCTTCTATTTTTTTCCCGAATAACATATCACCATGTATATAAGGTTTAATTTTGGAGTTGCCTAAGTAATAACGAACAAATGGGCCTGCTGATAATGAATTGTTTTCAAATTTCATTTCTTGATTTTTTGTCCTATCATATTTAAAACTGAATGAAACTCCTGCAACAAAATTATCGAATAAAAAATATCCGAATGATGGTGTAAAATTAATCTTATTAAGTTTAGTTTTATCTCCTACAGACCTGCCATCATACTCATCTTGACTTTTTGATGTTGAATATGATAAATTTGTAGAGCCAGAAATCAAAGTTCTACCTTGCTCTGTTTGAGCATAACTAACAGAAGTTAATAGTAAAGAGGCAAAAATTAAGGTAAAAATTCTTTTCATCACGTTTGTTTAAGGTTGTTTAATATAAATTAATAATAATAACAGCATTCTATAATTTGATTCTTCGATTCTGTTTAACCAAATAACATGCCACATTTTTCAACTAACTTTTAACATTTGATAATTAAATATTTATATATAATGCTTTTGGTTTTTAAATGAATCAAAATGTTTGGAGTAAGAGATTCATGAAGATGTTGATAAGCATATTAAAAATGCTGAGATAAAGAATGCTCTTGTTTTGTTTGAATATAAATTGAAGATGTTAATAATAAAAGGGTGCTGGTTGAGCTAAGTAATTTATTCATTTCTTCTGTTTAAGGTTATCCAACTAAAATTTGACGCAAATGTAAATAAATAATTTTCACCTCCAAATTTAAAGAACTATGTTAATCATAAATAAAAACGTTATCGTTAAAGATTATTTTATATTTATGTAAATAAATGATTGTTTAATGTAAGAGTATAAAAAAAGCGCAACCAGTTTATATAAGATTAGCGCCTTTCTTTAAATATTTTAGATTAATCGACTCTTTATTCAACAACTACGACAAAAAAGTTCTTTTTACCTTTTTGGAAGAGTAAATATTTATCATTTAGTAGGTAGGAATTATTGGCTTTTAATTCAATATCTGTTATTTTTTCTTTATTTAAGCTAACTCCTCCACCTTTAATTGTTTTGCGTGCTTCTCCTTTCGAAGGGAATATCTCGGTTTTAACCGCAAGTAATTCTAGAATATCTATTCCGGCAGATAGTTCTTCCTTAGAGATATTAAATGTCGGAACACCTTCAAAAACAGAAAGGAATGTATCCTCATCAATCTTTTTTAAAGCATCCATTGTGGACTTGCCAAACAATATTTGACTGGCTTCAACCGATGAATCATAAGCTTCCCTACCGTGAATCATTACAGTTACCTCTTCGGCTAATTTTTTTTGTAATGCACGAGCATGAGGAGCTTCGCTATGTTCTTTTATTAATGCTTCTACTTCTTCTTGAGAAAGTAATGTAAATATCTTAATGTACTTCTCTGCATCTGCATCAGAGGTATTTAGCCAAAATTGCAAAAACTTGTAAGGACTGGTTCGCTTAGGATCTAACCATACATTTCCCGATTCGGTTTTTCCAAACTTGCCACCATCTGCTTTGGTAATTAATGGACAAGTCATTGCAAATGCTTCACCACCAAGTTTTCTTCTAACTAATTCGGTTCCGGTAGTAATATTTCCCCATTGGTCAGATCCCCCCATCTGCAATTTACAATCATACTTTTGGTATAAGTGGTAAAAGTCAGTTCCCTGAACCAGCTGGTAAGTGAATTCAGTGAATGAAAGTCCTGAATTACCCTCTCCGCTAATTCTTTTCTTTACAGAGTCTTTGGCCATCATGTAGTTAACAGTAATGTGTTTGCCAATGTCTCTAATAAATTCCAGGAATGAGAATTCTTTCATCCAATCATAATTATTTACCATAACAGCCTGATTTTTTTCACCGCTGTTAAAATCTAAAAAGCGACTAAGCTGTGCTTTTAGGCAATCCTGGTTATGACGAAGAGTAGATTCGTCTAAAAGATTTCGTTCAGCTGATTTACCCGAAGGATCTCCAATCATACCAGTTGCACCGCCAACTAACACTATTGGTCTATGACCAGATACTTGTAAATGTTTTAGCATCATTACCGAAACCAGGTGACCAATATGAAGAGAATCGGCCGTAGGATCAATACCTACATATGCAGTGGTCATCTCTTTTTGTAATTGCTTTTCTGTTCCAGGCATCATATCGTGAATCATTCCACGCCATTTCAGTTCTTCAACAAAGTTCATGGTTTTATAATTGAATGTTTTTATGCTATTTAATTGAGTTGCCAAAGATAATAAAGTTCAGAAAGAAAGTTAAAGCCGATTTATTATAATGTAAAACGCACATTATAATTCGCTTAAATTCTGATGTGTAATTCCTATAGGTGTATATGTACTTATACTGTTACTCCGGTAGCATCCTCAACTTCATCGCGAATTTTGTCTTTATCAAAATATAGATAAGGAAATACTTTTGGAGCGAACTCAGAAAGGGGTTGGTATAGAATGGATTTGTCCCTTGTTTCCTGAGGAATTAAATTCATTGCTTTATCAAAAGATGTAAAAATGGCCAAAAGAATACTAAGGATAAAACCGTATTTAATAAACGAAAATGCTGCTCCTAATAATCTATTGACTATACCTAGGGCGACTGCTTGTACCAATTTGTCAATTAACTTTGCAATAAGATGTACGCCTATTACTATAGCGATAAAGGTTAATAAAAAAGAAATAATTCCTATGTAATTGGATGAAAAATACTCTTGTAACCAACCTTCTGTAAAGCTTGAAAATTTTATTGCGCCTAAAACGCCTAATACTAAAGCTGCTAACGAAGCCAACTCAATTACTAAACCGTTTCTAAATCCTTTAACAATTGCAATTAATAGCAAAATGCCAACAACAATATCAAAATAATTCATTTATAGTATTCTATAATTTCTGCTAAAATAGTAAAAACACCCATTTGTTGTAGATTAAGAAAATAATTAGTGATTCAATTGTAATATTTTATAATTTAAATGTTTAATAGACGGACTATTGATTAGAGTACATTGGTAACAAAAAATATTATGCAAAAGGACTAATTCTTTATAAATTGAATGTTGGTCTATAATAATTAGATAAACAAAAAGTAGGCGAATTTAAAAGTGTTACAGTGCTTTTAAATTTATGATGGAAATTATTTATATTTATCCTTTAAAATAATGCTATATATGCCAATTCTGAATTCTATTATATCTCTTGTTAATATTCGCAGGCTCTCCCAGATTGAGCATTTTAAATCAAATCCCGAAGAAGTTCAACACGAACAACTTTTCGAATTGGTTAGAAAAGCGAGTGATACTCAATTAGGAAGATATTATGATTTTGCCAATGTTAAAACTATAAAGGATTTTCAAGACCGTGTTCCTGTTCAAAAATATGAACAAATGGAATCTGTGATTGACAAAGTTAGACGAGGTGAGAAAAATATATTGTGGCCCGGAGACATTAAATGGTTTGCTAAGTCATCAGGCACAACATCTTCAAAAAGTAAATTCATACCTGTATCAAAGGAATCACTCGAAGACTGTCATTTTAGAGGAGGGAAAGATGTTTTAGCTATTTATAATAGGTTGTATCCCGAAACAGAAATGTTTTCAGGGAAGGGATTGACCTTAGGAGGTAGCCAACAACTTAATCAATATAATAGGGATTCTTTTTATGGCGATTTATCAGCAATTTTAATCGGTAACCTACCTTTCTGGGTCAACTTTATTCGTACTCCTGATCAATCAATTGCTTTAATGGATAAGTGGGAAGAGAAACTGGAAAAGATGACTGAGGCTACAGTTAATGAAAATGTTACTTCGTTAACTGGGGTGCCATCTTGGTTTTTGGTATTGATAAAGCATATATTAAAACATACAGGTAAAAGTAATTTATTGGAGGTATGGCCTAATCTAGAGCTTTTTATTCACGGGGGTATAAATTTTGGTCCGTACAGGGAACAATACAAAAAAATTATTCCTTCGGAAAATATGCATTATATGGAGACTTATAATGCATCAGAAGGCTTTTTTGCTATCCAAGATGATCCGGAATCTTCTTCAATGTTATTGATGCTGGACTACGGTATTTTTTATGAGTTTATTCCAATGGAAGAGTGGGATAAAGAGTACCCCAAAGCATTAACTATTGACCAAGTTGAACTTGAGACTAATTATGCAATAGTTATTACAACCAATGGTGGACTTTGGAGGTACATTGTAGGAGATACCGTAAAATTCACATCTAAATATCCACATAAAATATTAATTACAGGTAGAACAAAACACTTTATTAATGCATTTGGTGAAGAGCTTATTGTAGAGAATTCGAATAAGGCAATAGAACATGCGTGCAATATAACGGGAGCAATAATTAAAGACTATACTGCTGCTCCAATGTATATGAGTACAGAAGAAAAAGGAAAGCACCAATGGATGATTGAGTTTGATAAGGAACCAGATAATGTTGAACATTTTGCACAAGAATTAGACAGTAAGTTACAAGCATTAAACTCTGATTATGAGGCTAAACGTTACAAGAGTATAACTCTGGAGTTTCCTAAAATAGAAATTGCGCGTAAAAATTTGTTTTTCGAATGGCTTAAGAAACATAATAAGTTAGGAGGTCAGAATAAAGTTCCTCGATTATCGAATAACAGGGAGTTAATGGAAGAACTATTAATGATTAATCAAAAAAGTGGGCTAGAGAATTAATTTTAATCTAATTTATAACCTGTTTTTTATACTTTTGAAACGCGCACACACATAAAACAATATTATAATGCACATTGCGATAGCAGGAAATATAGGATCCGGGAAGACAACTCTTACTACTTTATTGTCAAAGCATTATGGATGGGATGCTCATTACGAGGAGGTGGATGATAATCCATATTTAGCTGATTTTTACGAAGATATGCAGCGATGGTCATTTAACCTTCAAGTATATTTTTTAAATAGCAGGTTCTCGCAGGTTAATGAAATCCGAAAGATGGGAAGAAAGGTTATACAAGACAGGACCATTTACGAAGATGCTTATATTTTTGCTCCCAATTTATATGATATGGGTTTGATGAGTAAGCGGGACTTTGATAATTATGCTTCTTTGTTTGAGTTGATGAGTAGTTTAATTCAGGCGCCAGATTTATTAATATATTTAAGGGCATCAGTACCAAAGCTTGTTGAGCAAATTCAAAGCAGGGGCAGGGATTACGAAAATAACATACGTCTTGATTACTTAAAAAGACTAAACGAGCGTTACGAAGCCTGGGTAGAACAATATGATAGGGGTAAATTGTTGATAGTAAATGTAGATGAGTATAATTTTATTAAAAATAAATCAGATTTAAGTACAATTATTGATAGGGTTGATACTCATGTTAATGGACTATTTTAATAGTACCATTTATCTACCAAAATATAGCTTTGCATTTAATTCCCAGTGGTTTTGTTTCCCGTGTGGATTAGACGTAAAATTGTTTTCGAGATGATATTCTGCTTCAATATTGGGTATAATTGTATATCTTAAACCTAAGTTAGCATATTGGTTTTTGCCTATTTCAAATAAAGCACCTATTTCGGGACCAAAACCAGCGTGAAAAGTTTTACTCACGTAACTAACAGAAGCATCATTTGTTGTACCTGTATAATTAGAATCAAAATTCACCATATTGCGTAAAAAGTAAAGTCCAAATACAACTCCAAAATAAGGACGGGTATTTTCTTCGCCAATATAAAAATTACCTTGCGCATTTAAGTTAACCATTTGATAATTCACTTTTATCTCACCTCTTCTTCTTTGGTTCCATGTTTTTTCATTTTTTGGGAAATAAGAATAACCGAGTTCGGAACTAAGGGATAAACGTGGATTAAAAAACCATAATGTAGAAAAGTTAACGCCACCACCTATTTTAGCGGCATCAGCAAAGCCAAAGTTATCGTTTCCAAAACCATTATCAGGCATTTTAACACTGACTCCACCTCCTAAAAGAACTCCTTTTTGCGCATTGCATACAAATGATATTAACATCATAAGAACCAAAGAGCAGCATAATTTATAGTAAGCAATTATATTCATAAATTTTTTGTTACGAAGATATATGATTTGGAATAAGCATTGGTTTTTAATCTCTTAATAATTATTTAAAAAATAGTTTGCATTAACATGAGTTTTACATATATTTGCATCCGCAAAAAAGTTAGAGATAACTTGCCCAGATGGCGGAATTGGTAGACGCGCTGGTCTCAAACACCAGTGGGGCAACCCGTGCCGGTTCGATCCCGGCTCTGGGTACTTTTAAACCTCTTGATTAGTTGATATTCAAGAGGTTTTGTTTTTTACAGGGAGTAAATGGGGAGTAAAAACCAAATTTCATATAGGTCTGATGATTTCTTAACAGAGATTGCCTGACATTAAATTCTGTGTTTTGTGAGACTTTTTATGTATGTCAAATAATACATATTTATCACGAATAGCAGATCGACGGTCTGTATAAATGGTCGTTTTAATGCCATTTATACCTTGTTGAACTAAATCCCTCCGGGATAGCTTTGGTCAAATGTAGCAAATGTACTTTTCCAGAACAAACAACAAAATGTATTTAATCTGCTATCTATATCCAATCACCTTCGCTCTAAAAAATACAGTACCCTATCTTCACAAAAAGCACTTGATCCCTTCCTTTTTCTACCTTATATTTATAATTCTTTTAGAGCACTTTACAACACCTTCTACCTACTTCAGAATATAAAAAAGCGTCGATAAGTACATAGGTTAAATAGAAACCGGGATGTAGTCCAACACGGACTACCACGCTTGGTCTTACAGACCGCTCATAGTCCTATTTATTAGCAATGGTTTTTATTCTTCCTGATATTCAAAGGAGCTACTTTTAACTCCCATTTCAGATAATATTTCTGTCACTTCATCTCTAGTTAAAAGTCCATTATCCATTTCTCTAATGTATATCTCCTGTAATACCTTGACCTGTTTATCACTTATATATTTTTTATGCGTGGATAATTGATTATTAATATTTTCTTTGAAATCACCAGACATTATTAGTCCCTCTTCATAAGGTTCTATGACACATTCTAGTAATTGTCTAAATATGAAACCCTCTAGATTTTCAGATAATATGTTAACCTCATTTGCATCGTGCCATACTAAAACAATCGAATGAACATTGTTTTTATCATCAAGGAAAAAACAGTATAAATCACCTGCGCCTGTTTTTCCAAAAGGAATGAATTTATTATGAAATTCTTTTTTTGTTTGTCTGTAATCCTCTTCATCAGAGAAACAATCAATTTCTTCTATAATCTCTTCTTTTGAAAAAATTATTTCAAAACCCTCTCCAAATAGCAACAATGGAGGTTTATCTTTCAATTTAGGAAATTCTGTTTTATACCAATCGGATTTGGCTAATCCCCAATCTAGCATTCCATCATCTAAAAGTCGGTAGAATAATTTGGGATAGTTAAAATTATACCTTTTTTCAATCTCTTTTAAATCACTTAAGTTCATTATGAGTTTTAATTATTGCTAACGTTTAGGCTAAAAAGCGTTGCTGTCCCAAAGGGCAGCTATGATTTTTCAGCCATTGTTAGCAGCTTTTTTTCTTGTTTTTATTTCTAATTGACACTCAATGCCAACTTGGTTCAAATCATCAGAAAGTCCTGCCAGTTTGGTATAGTTGTCGTTCCATGCTTTTGACTCAGTAAAGGTTATTACATTTTTGTCATTAACCAATTTTAGAAGTTCAGGCGTTGATTGTTTCAGAATAGATTTTAGTTTCGAAATATTCTCTTTTGAATAAGGTATTTCCAGAATCCAAAAATCTTCCAGTCCGAACATCTTAAGTTCGAAATGATGAATCCAATCCACTCCTGGCGCTGAACCTTCAAGGTCTACTATTTCTCCGTCCTTACTAATTAAAAGGCGACCTGAACCTACCCAAAGTGTCTTTTGATTCCAGTTCAATTCAATTTCTGATTTTTTACACCATGCCATCGAATAGCAATGTTGGTGTTCTATAATTGTGTCTTCAACAACGATTATTTCCTCCTTTATTTCCATATAAGAGTTGATCCATTTATTGGCCTTATCGATTATGGATTTGTTCATTTCAATTTCAAATTGATGCTAACGGCCACTTATAAGCGTAGTGCGGGTTTCAACGCACTTTCCTTTCAAGTTACCGCTGTCGTTGTTTATTATACTTTCGTTTAAATTACTCACTTCGCCCCGCATTACGTTTATAATTTGTTGTGTTTTCGTGCTTTCTATGTATTCTAATGGATAAAAGGCTAAATATAATTTCCCATTCAAGTTAAGTTCTATAATTGTATCTTCAATTCTCCAAACTCTACCAATCCATTTATCTCCATCGATTTCTGTTGCTTCAAATCCAGCTTTTCCATTGGCATCTACTCCTAGGTTTTTAATCATGCTATCAACAACCATTTCGAACTCATTTTTCAAAGTCCCTGTTGACATATTAGTTTGAAACCGAGTATAAAAATTATAATTACCATTTTCATTCTCAACGTAGTATGCCGTATCAAAATAAGAAAAGTAAACATTATCAAGTTTCATTGAAACGACTCCTTTGTCATTTTGAATTATATTATTTGCTTTAATTTCATTTCCATCTTTAATCATATCAACGAGGTTTAATTTGTTATCACTCATTGAATTCGATAGAAAATCTTGAAATTCACTGATATTATAAATAATAGTTTCAATATCGTGCATATTATAGATGAACTTAGTCTTTTCTAAAAAATCAACGTCTTTGGAAACTACAATATCGCAGAAACCTCCAAAAAATGCATGGCGACCATCATTGATTAAATTCATCATCTGCTGTTTTCGGGGTTTACCTTTAACAAAGCTGAACATTTCTAGTCCGTTATATTGGTCTAAAAACAAATCGTATCTGTATTTTCCTTTTTTATCATTTAAGAAGTATTTTGTATACGACTCTCTAAATTTAACTTTGTCGGTTATTTCCTTACCGTCATATCCCTCTATTCCAATCTGTTTAAATAGAGAACTTGTTAAATTATTATTGTGCAAATACGATATTAGCTTTTTAAACTCTTTTTGATTTGCTGATAATTCATTAGTGAAGTCCCCAAAAGCACAGAAAAATTCATAAAAATTTGTAGGTTGTTCAAGCAACTTCTTAAATTCTATTGGAAAATCAGGCGGTAATAATTCAGGTTGAATAAACTGTTTGAAGTCAAGCGGTATAGTTTTAAAAATTCTTTCCATTGATTTAAAAATCAAATCGCCAGAAAATATCTCGTTGGTATCAAATAAATTCTCTGAATATTCTGGAAAAGGATTGTAAAAGTCCTTTGGTTTAATATGGTCAAAATGTATTTTCTTATTATAATGCCAGCAGTTACCATCAACCACTTTTTCCATAAATTTTAAATCATCGAACTTGTGATTACTCTTATCCCTCATTAAATCTTGCAAATGAGCTTCAGAATAACAATAAACATTGTACTTTTTATCCTCAACTATTGCATTCAACAAATCAATATTTTCCTGCCTTTTCAAATCTTGAATTACACAATTGTCTAAATATATTCTCATTCTAAAAGTTTATTTTGAGCAGGATGTTTTTTTGCATGAAACACAACTTTTCTGTAATACCATATGTATTGCCTTTATTTTTCATTTGTACCTAAGTTATACCTATGGTTTTGTGCATCAAAAATAGCCAAATAATTAAACAGATAAGTCATCTAGTGGACTTTTTATTTGTTGCAGGTATTTGTTGCTTACATGGGTATAAATTTCGGTTGTTTTAGATGAAGAGTGTCCTAAAAGCTCCTGTATATAACGCAAATCTGTTCCCGATTCCAGCAGATGAGTTGCAAAGCTATGTCGTAAAGAGTGTAATCCACCCCTTTTAGGCACACCACTTCGTACAATGGCTTTTTTCAAAATATTTCCGGCACTTGTTGCAGAATATTGTCCGCCAAATTGACCTTCAAATAAATAACTTTGTGGCCTATACTGTTTATAATATTCCCTGAGAATATTCAGTTGCGATTGTGCCAATATCGAGTACCTATCCTTTTTGCCCTTGCCACCTAAAATTCTGATTTGCATTCGTTTCGAATCGATGTCTGTAATTTTAAGTTTCAGTACCTCACCAATTCTTAATCCGCTACCATATAGAATAATGGAAATGATTATCACGAGACTTGTAGTATAAAATTTTTTGGTTCAAAGTCAGCCCCTCTTATTCCCTACTCTTTTGATCAAATGGATGAGCTTGCTAAAAAAGTAGTTGAACAAAGTATTACTGTTCCAGGTGTTCAACCTAAGCTTTCTATGAGTCTTGTTAATGAAGCAGGTAAAAAGACCGATAATCGCTTAACCGTTGTTGGAGCTCTTGGTGGTAATTACATTTTTAAACCACCTTCAATAGATTATCCTGAAATGCCGGCCAATGAGCATTTGACTATGCGTATCGCAGAAGTTTTCGGAATTAATGTGGTTCCTTCAAGTTTAATTCGATTGCAGTCGGGTGAGCTTTCGTATATCACTAAAAGAATTGACCGGACTGAAAAAGGAGAGAAAATACATATGTTGGATATGTTTCAAATAACTGAAGCCTTTGACAAATACAAAAGCTCCATGGAAAAAGTGGGAAAGGCTTTAGGAGAATATTCTTCCAATCCACTTTTGGACAAGATTTTCTTATTTGAAATAACTCTTTTCAGTTTTCTAACAGGTAATAATGATATGCACCTGAAAAATTTCTCAATGATACATTCAAATGATTCATGGAAACTTTCCCCAGCATACGATTTGCTAAATGTATCTATTGTTCTGCCAGAAGATGAAGAAGAACTTGCATTAACACTTGGAGGAAAAAAGAGAAAGTTAACCAGAGCTATTTTTAATGATTTTGGCGATAACTTAGGTCTAAACAGAAAGCAAATTGATGGAGTTTATAAGCGTTTTTATAAAAGGAAACATATTGCTTTACAGTGGATTGGGAATTCTTTTTTAAGTGAAGATATAAAGGAAAAGTATAAAAGCATTTTGGAGGAAAGGTATGAAAAACTATTTTCATAGAATTTATAACTCAAACTTCTTTCAAAACCATAAGTCATGGAAATTATTAAAAACTCATAACTTGTTTTCTATTCTTCATTAACCGCATTATATTCGCACCCACATCGTTAATGTTTATTAAGTATGATTACAAATATTATAAATAATCGAAATAGTATATACTATATTCTTATTATCAATTTTTTAGTCAGATTAATTGTAGCGGCATTCACCAATTTTGGAATTGATGAGGTATATTATGTATCCTATGGACTATATCCTGATTGGAGCTTTTTTGATCATCCTCCAATGATAAGCATATTAATGAGATTTACAACATTGGATATGTTGTTGATGGACGAGTTTTTTATCCGACTAGGATCATTAATAATAGGATCCGTTAATATTTATTTTTTGTATCAACTAGGCTGTTTAATAAAAGACAGGCAAACTGGAATTGTTGCAGCACTAATTGCTTCAGCATCAATTTATGCATCTATAATTGCTGGAACATTTATTTTGCCAGATACTCCACAAAGCTTATTCTGGGTTTTATCATTATATTTTTTTACAAAATACATTCAAACCGAAAAAACTAAACTTTTGTACTTTTTTGGTATAACAGTAGGATTTGCAATGCTAAGTAAATATCATGGAGTCTTTTTATGGGGTGGGGCAGGTCTCTATTTTTTAACTTATAAGTATAAAAAACTTTTTAGCAAGGAGTTTCTTCTTTCAGTATGCATTTCGTTACTCATTTTTTCTCCGGTAATTGCTTGGAATTATTTTAACGATTTATCCAGCCTTAATTTTCATAGCGATAGAGTAGGGAGCGGTTCTATATGGCCAAATTTTAAAAACTTTTTCCCTGAATTCTTTGGTCAATTCTTTTATAACAACCCGTTCAATGTAGTTCTTATAGTGGTTAGCCTATTGTATTTCTTAAAAAACAGAGATTGGGCAATATCAAAACCTATTGCTTATTTAATTTACACTGGAGTACCATTGTCTCTTATCGTTTTGGGTATGTCTATGTACAATGGTACGTTACCTCATTGGAGCGGACCTGGGTATTATGGATTGATGGTTGTGGCAGCAGTATACTGTACATCACACCTTATATCTAAGTCAACAAAACTATTGGCCAGGTATGTTATTGGAGCAAATATATTCGTTGCATCTATTTTGTTGGTGGCTATGGTTCAAATTTATACTGGATTTATCCCAATGGGACAGGAAAAGGAAGATCATAAATTAGGTAAAAATGATCCAACTATTGATTTATATGCATGGGATAAAGTTGGAGAAAGCATAAAAGTGCAGCTTGAGAAAGATATTATTAAAGGGACATTAAATGAAGACTATGCCATATTAACTCATAAATGGTTTCCTGCGGGTCATTTAGATTATTATTTTGCATTACCTAACCAAAAAAAACTTTTTGTTTTGGGAGGTATTAAGGCTCAACATATCTATAAACGAATTAATGGAATCAGAGGAGGTGTTGTATTAGGAAATGATGCTTGCTTTATTACTACTTCTTTGTATTATAGAGAACCAAACAAGGAGCTAAAGAATAGTTTTGAGGATTATGATGAAGAACCTCTTTTAATTCCTATTAAAAGAGGAAATAAAGTAGTAATGAATGTATTTATATGGCGTTTCAGAAACTTAGTGAATGAAATTCCATTTTAGATGAGACAAATTAAGAGTATCATAAATAAAAGATGGTTAATAGTTTCTGCCTTAGTATTATGTATCGGAATTATTTTTTGGTTTTCTATTTCGTTTCCTTTATTTAATGTTGATTATTCTACAGTAATTTATGATAATGATAATCATTTGCTGGGAGCTCATGTAGCTAGAGATGGACAATGGAGATTTCCTGCAGGAGACTCAATTCCTAAAAAGTTTACAACGAGTTTGCTTATGTTTGAGGATGAGAATTTCTATAATCATCCGGGAGTAAATCCATTATCGATTGGTAGGGCAATTAAGCAAAACATTACTCAAGGGAAAATTGTAAGTGGCGGAAGTACCATTACAATGCAAGTGATGCGTATGGTAGCCAGGCGAAAAAGAAACCTATGGAGTAAAGGCATTGAAATGATTCAAGCTCTAAGGTTGGAATTAACACATTCTAAATCTGAAATTTTAAACTTGTATGCAACCCATGCACCATTTGGAGGAAATGTTGTTGGTCTCGAAGCTGCTTCCTGGCGTTATTATCAGCGTCCACCGTATCAATTATCATGGGCAGAAAGTGCGATGTTGGCTGTACTTCCCAATGCACCAGGTTTAATACATACAGGTAAAAACAGGCAGTTGTTACTACAAAAGAGAAATCGTCTACTAAAAAAACTATCTAAAAAGAAGATAATAGATTCGTTAACATATCAATTATCATTGGATGAACCAATACCTGATCACCCTTATGCATTACCTCAATTGGCTCCTCATTTATTAGATTATTGTAGAAAAAAACAGGAAGGGAAAATATATCACCTTTCCTTGAGAAAAAATTTACAAAAAAGAGTATGTCAAACAGTAAATTTTCACCATCATAAACTGCGATTAAACGAAATACATAATGCAGCTATAATTGTTGTAGAAGTAAAAAGTGGAAAGGTGTTGGCTTATTGTGGTAACACATCTCCTCGAGATAATGATTTTCATCAAAATCATGTTGATGTTATTCAAGCACCAAGAAGTACGGGTAGTATTTTAAAACCTTTTTTGTATACTGCTGTATTGCAAGATGGAAAAATTCTGCCTTCAAGTTTGGTTCCGGATATTCCAACATATTATAAAAACTTTGCACCTAAAAATTACAATAGAATGTTTGAAGGTGCAGTTCATGCCGATGAAGCTTTAAGTCGCTCTCTCAATGTACCAGCTGTAAAACTACTTAAGGAATATGATACGGGAAGATTTTGTGATATTTTGCAAAAAAGTGGGTTGTCAACAATCAAGTCAGATCCCGATTATTATGGATTATCTTTAATTCTGGGAGGAGCAGAGGCAACATTATTTGAATTATCAGGAGTTTACACATCTATGGCAAGGAGCTTACTGAATTTTTCAGAAAACAATAGTGTGTATTATTCTAAGGAATTTCAAGCTCCAATTTTATTTAAAAATGAAAAATTAAAGAGGGGATCAAACACTGATTTTTTTCCGGTATTTAGTGCAGGTGCAATTTATAGTACTTTTGAAGCGCTAACAGGGGTATCGCGACCAGATGAAGAAGCTGGATGGCAAATGTTTTCGTCGAGTAAAAAAGTTGCATGGAAAACGGGAACAAGTTTTGGCTATAGAGACGCTTGGGCAATTGGCATAACTCCTGAATATGTTGTTGGTGTATGGGTTGGTAATGCAACTGGCGAAGGAAGACCTGGTATTGTAGGAGGAAGTACAGCAGGACCTTTATTGTTTGATATTTTTCATCATTTACCTAAAACAACATGGTTTCAACCTCCTTATGATGATATGGATAAGATTGCTGTATGTAAGGAGTCTGGATATAAGGCCGGCCCCTATTGTACAGTTGATTCGGTTTATATTCCGTTGCAAGGTAAAAAAAGTGAATTATGCCCATATCATCAGCTTGTTCACTTAGATGAATCAGGAAAGTATAGAGTGAATTCAGAATGTTATCCAACGCTTAAGATGAAACATGTGAACTGGTTTAAATTACCGCCTGCTATGGAGTGGTATTATCGTAGAAACCATCCTCTTTATAAAAGATTACCTCCATATCATCAGAATTGTTATTCAATTCAAACACAGGTAATGGAGTTTATTTATCCCCAGAATACTAATAAAATATATTTACCTGTGGGATTAGATGGACAAATGCAAGCAGTTGTTTTAAAAGTTGCACATCAGAATTCTTCAGCTACAATATATTGGCATATGGATGATGAGTATTTAGGTGAGACAAATTTTGTACATCAAATGGCAATTCAACCTACTGTAGGACTTCACCTTGTTACATTAATGGATGAAGAAGGTAATATTTTAAAGAAAAGAATTATATGTATTGGTAATAATGCAGAATAAAAAGCCCCATCAATAATATGATAGGGCAAAACGAATATAAAACAATGAAAATCTATTAAAACTGTCCTCTACCTTGTCTGTTTTTCTGTCCTTTGCGTTTCTTCATTTCTTCTTCGTGTGTAAGAAACTTTTCGAATTGTTCTTCTGTAAGAACTAATTTAAGTTCCTCATTATTTTCAATTCTTATTTTTTGCATAGCTTCTCTCATAGCAGTTTTATCACCTGAAGCATTTTTCCGTTGTTCGTGTTTTATTTTAGCAATCTTCAAATTAATTTCTTTCACTTTAGTAATTTGATCTTTGTCTAATCCAAGCTTTTCTGTCATTCGTTCCGTACGCTTTTGCGCCTTTTCTTCAGGGGTAAGCTTAGCTCCTTGTGGCCGTTGGGCTTCTAATGTTAAATTAATAGCAAAAAATACGAATAGGCTTAATATCAAGTTCTTCATGATTTTAGTTTTTTCAAGTGAATATTTACTTTATTAGACGACAGAAATATATTTCACCCTCACTTTTTATGAATTAATTTTTATGAATTAATTTTCTAAAATGTAATTTAAGTAGGGGAGAGAGGAGTAATACCAATTAAAGAACAAGATGATTGACAAAAGCTTCATTGTAAAATCTGTTATATGTAATGGACATTACTTTGTTTTTGTCCAACTCTTCGCTCACAAATTGATGCAACCATTGCTTAATGTTCATCAAGTTTTCAAAGACCTTGTTCTTAAATTTCTGTTTTATATACTGCCATATCTTCTCAGATGGATTTAATTCGGGACTGTAAGGCGGTATGCGTATCAACTTTATGTTGTCAGGGATATCATACTGTTAACGAATGAAACCCTGCGTTATCAATAATAATTAACTTTAGTTCCTCTGGTCTATGTTTTGAAAACTCAATTAAGTACCTGTAGAATATCTCACTTGTAGTTCCTTCTATTTCATAAACGAAAGCATCACCATCTATTGGAGAGAAGCTACCATATAGGTAAGTGTTTTTAAATGCATGTTGATAACGAACAATTGGCTTAACACCTTTTGCAGTCAGGCACCTGCCCATATGGGTCATTAATCCAAATCTACTTTCATCCTGAAAATATAAGTTCACACTACTGAAATTATCTTTAATTAGACTCATTCTAATATCTCTTAACAAACTAGGTAGTTTTTTTAAAGGCCTCAATGGCCTGTTCATCTTTTTTGTAATGTGACTTTCTTGGTGTTTTGAGTTTTGTATTAAAATGTCGGATCAAGTAGGTTCGTAGGGTGTTGTATTTTATGTTTAGGCCATATTTTTCTCTGACCCAATCGACAGCATCCCAATATCCTAGTAATGGGTTATTTGAATCATATACTTTTTGGGCAAGGCCTTCATGGACTTCTTGAGGGACGCAATTTCTTCTTGCACCTCCGTTGGAGATGGTAAGCATGGCATTGAGGCCTGCCTCTTTATAAACTCTTGTCCACCTGTCCAAACTGGCTATTCCAACACCCAAGTGGTTGGCTAAATCAATACGACGTTTGAATTTCTTTTCTTTGGTAAGAATCAAACTTTGAATACGTGTTTTTAACCTGTGATTATTTTCTTTCTTGCGAAGTCTTTTTAGGTATTCAAGCTCCTCTTTTATCTTTATTTCTGCTTGTTTTGGCATACTCCAAAAATAATAATTATATCAATCATTTAGAAATACAATTGGTATAAGTAGATGAGTTAAAGTGCTATTTATAAGAATTTTATTAAAACCTTTTATGCTTTAAAATAAATGATACAAACTTTATGGATATAAATATATGTTGATACAGAGTCGAAAATAACCCATAATAGTGTACCATAATTTTAAAACGTTCTTTTAAACCAGGAATGATATTTTGTTTGGTATATCCACCATCCAGAAATTTAGACAATATTAAGTTGGTATTACAAATTTTATTAGCTTTTTTTAATGCACTAAGACACCATTTAAAATCAGAAGAGAATTTGTATCTAGTATCATAATTATCTACTAAAGCTTTTTTTACAATAAAGGATTGATGACTAACTAACATACCTTTCTCGAAGCTTTTCCATGTTAATACCTCAGGAGTTTTTAAACGTCTATCTCCAATCTCAACTCCATTATCATCAATCATTATTGTTTCTCCGTAATACACATCTGCATCAGGATTATTAATAATGGTTTCTTCAAGAGTATCAATATTATATATTTCATCACCAGAGTTCATAAACCATAAGTAATCACCAGAAGCCAGATTAATGCCTTTATTCATAGCATCATAAATGCCATTGTCTGGCTCGCTTATCCAAATTGAGATAAATTGGTCGTATTTCTTTATGATTTCAACAGTTTGGTCATTAGAATTACCATCAACAATTATGTATTCAACGTTTTTGTATGATTGATTAATAACACTCTGTATGGTTTTTTCAAGAGTTTTTTCGCCATTATATACTACTGTTATTATAGAGACTTTAGGTAAAAACACATTCATTCTATTTTATATTTTCGTTGAATACCGAATAATTATGCAAATATAACTAAGTCTTTACGAAGATGGTTTAGAGATATTAAAAATCACATTTAAGCCTATAAGTATATGTTTAATTTACTTATTACATATGTAATTACTTGATATGCAATTTAATTTTAACTCTTAAATATTAAATAGTAGTATAGTACATAAATAATAATTAAGTTAAAAAATGTGTTTGATTATTAATATCGTTAAAAATTGTATAAAACATTAAATTAATGTCTAAATAAAACAAAATTAACATTAGGTTAGTAAATTATAATATAAATAATCCATGTCACGAAAATGTCACGGCATTTAATGAGTAGAATATTAGGTAGATAGGTGTTTTGTGAGGTAATCGAATAAAAATGTTAAAAGTTTAAATGTCCATATTATAATTTGAACGAAGTACTAATATTGAAACACATTATTTAATAGCTATTTTATAATTCAAGTTAACAAAAGTAAGATGTGGATTTTTAATTTGTGTAATTAACACGATTATATTGAGTTGGAAATTTATATAATCAATTTACATAAATAAAAACATAACAACAAAAAATAATTGCTGTTTACCCACATCTTACTTTCAACACATTGTTTAATTAAATTACAAATGTAATGAAAAAAGAGTTTTTAAGTTTTAAAGTGCTTAGCCTTTTACTATTAACTGTCTTTGGTATTTCCGATGGTAATGCCCAAGTTAGTAGTACACCACCTTACTCGGGAAACGATGTTAGCAGCAGTGATGGCTCCGGATTAAACCGCATGGGGTATGTTCACAGGTACGACAATTGGGTTTACCCATCAAATGTATTAGCTGAATGGTATAAAGAAAGAGGCGGTGTTGATCCCTCCACAATGACAGGTGTACTGTCTAATCCACATCGTGCAGATGGTACCAGTTTGAGCTATGGTAAAGGTATACCCTCAAACTTTACAGGCCATATTCCTGTTTTTACCCATGGTAATAATTGGCCTCATGTTGGACCTCAGCAAGGCCAACCTGGTAGTTATGAAATGCTTGGGACTGATGCTGGTGTTTATTACCAAAACGGCTCCATTGTTTCTACCACAGAACCTATTACCAGACCTGGAATTGACAGGGTAACTGTTGTAAACAAAACAGGTTATAGTTATTTAATATCTGCTGGTGTTTTTCCTGGTGATGAACAGCCGGGTATAGTAATGACTGAGGTTAAACCGAATAGTGATGCACAATTGCCTATACCTCCAAAAGACTGGTGGACAATTTCAAATTTTAACACTGGGGAGCCAATGAGTTCAGTGCCAGAGGTTTATTCTTCTGTAGCTGGATTGAATCCTTTAGATGCCCATGGTTGGAAGCATTCATCATGGTCACCTCAGTACCCAGGTGGAGATCAATCAAAAGACTTTGGTACAGGAGGTTTTGCTTATACATTTGGTTCCGTATTTGGCCGAAATGATGGACAATATGATTTAACCAACACCTTATTTGCAGGTTTTCACACCAATGAAGGATATGATCCACTAGTTTCTGGTGATCCTGGGTACGGATGTGCTTTTTACCTCAATGATGAACTGCAAGCTGTTATGGACATTAACCTAACTGATACATACACAGCGCAAGCAATTTTAGTTGGGCAAACTAAGCACAATCCTGATCAGGAAAGATCAGCATTTAACAGTAACGAATTCTCTCACTTAAAATGTATTATTGGAGTACAACCTGGAGATAAGGCCGAATTACATTATATTTCTCATGAAACAGCTCAATCTTTAATTAGTACTTATAGCAATAATGGTAACTGGAAGAGAGTTGAAAAAACGTATCAATCAAATACGTCTGCCAATGTTCAGAATATAGCATTACCAAATGTTGTTTCCGGAAATGGAGATGGAGGCAACACAGGTGGCGATACTGGCGGAGGTGACACAGGCGGTGATACTGGTGGTGGAGATACTGGAGGAGATACTGGTGGTGGAACTACAGGTGATTGTGGTGAACACGGAGTTTCATATGTTGATGATAATACGGTAAGGGTTTATCAAAAAGATATGGGATGGACTAATGTATCTAACATGTACGCTTGTGTGGATGGAAATTGCTATGAACCAATACAAGCAGATGGGTATTTCTATTTTGATTTCAACTCGCAATCAACATGGAGCTATGTTGATCCGGTATTGGGGCAACAATACAATTATGAATTTAAGCTTAACCACTCTGGAGGTTTCTATACTACAGGAGAAGTTTCATTTACATTTACTACTGAATCATGCAGCTTTGTAGCTGGATCAGGAGGCGACAATGATGGTGGAGACACAGGTGGTGATACTGGTGGCGATACTGGTGGAGGTGACACAGGAGGAAATACCGGTGGTGATACCGGTGGTGATACCGGTGGTGATACTGGTGGTGATACAGGAGGAAACACAAATCCAGGAAATATAATAACTGGGAAATTTACTTCAGATAGCGGCATATTACTTTTTATTGGTCAGGATACAACAAGTATAGGTGAATATGTAAGAGCTACCGGACATATTCCAGCTGGATTGTCAGGGTATACTAGTATTAATAATCTGGAAGGTATTACTTCAACAGCTAGTTATGGTACTGGCCCTCATAACTTAACTGCATTATCACAAAAATATCCTAATAGTGCATTACTGGTTGCTGTTTACTTGAAAGGTATGTTAGCTGATGTTAACAATGGAACCTATGACAATAATATGAACAAGATGATTGATGACCTTGTAGCTCTTGATAGGCCTATTTACCTAAGATGGGGTTATGAGTTTGATGGACCGCACAATGAATACGAACCAACAGCTTATGTTAATGCCTGGAAAAGAATGTATGATCGAATACAATCTAAAGGTGCCCAGAGCAATATTTCTATGGTTTGGCATGCTGCAAATATTTGCGGACAAACTTATTTAAACAAACCATACACCGATTGGTACCCAGGTGATAATTATGTTGACATGATGGGATTATCGGTATTTACTCCATACGACTGCAACTGGTCTACACAAAATGAGATGGTTGAATTTGCACGAGGGAAAACCATTCCTGTTATGATTTGTGAATCGACACCTCAAGGTTATGACCTTTCTGACAATACCAAAGCGCCAGTATCTGGTGATAGCAGAGGAGTTAAAACTCAAACTGATGCTAATACAATCTGGAACGATTGGTTTAGTGGTTACTTTGATTTTATTGAAAATAACAAAGATATAATCAGGGCCATTGCATACATTAATGCCGATTGGAATTCGCAAGGTATGTGGGATGATCCTTATGAAAATGGTTATTGGGGAGATTCTCGAATTTTTTCTACACAACATCAGAATTCAATTGTAAAAGATAATTGGCTTAATGAAGTTCCAGGCAATGATTTCCTATTAGCATCTTCTTCATTATTTGACAATATCGGATTTACTTCCAATAATGCTGGCGGTGACACTGGTGATAATACGGGCGGTGATACCGGTGGTGACACTGGAGGCGACACAGGTGGAGATACCGGTGGTGGAACAACTGATAATTTATGTGGTGAACATGGCGTTTCGTATGTTGATGATAATACGGTAAGGGTTTACCAAAAAGATATGGGATGGACTAATGTTAGTAACTTATATGCTTGTATAGATGGAAGTTGCTATACCCCAACACAAGCAGATGGATATTACTATTTTGATTTCAGTTCGCAATCAACTTGGAGTTATGTAGATCCTGTATTAGGACAAACTTATAATTATGAGTTTAAGCTTAACCATTCTGGAGGTTTCTATACAACAGGCCAGGTAAGCTTTACTTTTACAACCGAAACATGCAATTTCGTTAGTCAGAAATCAGCTACTTTAAATTCTCTAGTAGAAGAAAAAAATAATGTTGGTTATACACTTAAGATTTCACCTAATCCTGTAAATAGTGTACTAAATGTAGAAGCTCAAAGCGAATATTCAGTTTATAATATGTCGGGAGTGAAGGTATATACCGGTATTGAAAATAAATTGGACGTTTCTTCATGGCCTAATGGTTTATATTTTATAACATGTGGACAAAAGAAAATTAAATTTATCAAAAAGTAGTAATTGTTATTATTATTCAGTTTAAACTGAAATAATACATTTATAATAAAAAGGGAGGTTGAATTTAGTTTCAACCTCCCTGATTTTTAGAATATTTTTTTAAGAAATTGTCAACCCTAACCTAAAACAGATTGATATAGTTCTTGATATTTTTTCGCAACAACATTATTCGAGTAATTATTTATAGCATAGTCTCTTGCGTTTGACTTCATAATGCTAGGAAATCCTTTAAAAATAACGGTGTATATGCCAATAGCTAGCTCATCACTATTTTTTTGAGAAGCAATGTATCCCGTCTCATTTTGTTCAATCATTTCAGGTACGCCACCAGTATTGAAAGCAACTACTGGTACACCACAAGCCAGAGACTCCATTATTGTATTGGGCAAATTGTCTTCTAACGAGGGTAAAACAAATGCATCAGCGCAGTTATATAATTTTACTAGTTTCGCTGGTTCAGAAATAAACTTAATCTTATGACATTTATAAGAAAGCTTTTTCAACTCTTGCTTTTTGCATTTTCCAAATATGACCAGTTCCAATTTTTTAGAAAGTTCAGGATACCTAACATCTAAAAATTCTAGTGCATGGATCAAGTATTTTATTCCTTTGCGTGTGTCACTTATGTTTGCAGCACCAAATAAAAGAAGCTTTTTATCCTGAGGTAAGCCAAATTCCTCTCGGCATTGTTTTATGTCAAGAGGCTTAAATAATTCTGTATCAATAGGGTTTGGAACTGATAATACATTGTGTTTATGTAGTAATGTACCACTTTTTGCCATTTCCATTATCCAATTGCTACACCCTACTGCGTTTATATTAACCTTCTCAAATATTTTATTTTTCTTCTTGTAAATTCTTTTTGAGAAATCATTCTTACCCGAAAATCTAAGAAATTGACAATTGCCACATTTTTCTTTGTAATGATTACATTCACCAGAGTAATGACATCCTCCGGTAAATAACCACATATCGTGCATTGTCCATACTATAGGTTTGTTAAGTTTAAATAGCTTTTTAATCCCTCTCAATGATAAAAAACCATGATTTATCCAGTGTAAATGGATAATATCAGCTTCTTTAACTAAAGGGTGTTTACTAATATCAACTCCTGATTTAGCAGGAGAGAATTTAAACCGAATAGTTTTATTTTTTTCGTGAGGTAAAAAGTGAAGTCTTTCAAAAACAAATCTTCTATTAGCTGATCTTTTTTTTGCACCTGAGTTGGCAATGCATTTAATATCATCTGTTTCTACAACAGGATCTTCAACCAGCATTTTTACACTAGTATCATTTTGCTTTAGGGCATTAAATAGCCTTGTTGCAGCAACGGCGGCTCCTCCGTTATGCATTGATTTGTTAATGATTAGGACTTTCATGTTGTGTATTTTATCGCTTAGTTCTTAGCTTATTTTGGTCCAATGTAAAATGCAAGCCTTTACTCTCTTTTCGCTTCATTGCCATCCTAATTATTAAGTAACCAACATTAATCTTATTTCTAAGTTCACACAACTCCTTGGTTACAATTGAATCGTCAAAAAGGCTTTCGGTTTCACGATAAATTAATTCGAGCCTATCCAAAGCTCTCTTCAAACGCAGATTGGAACGAACAATACCAACATAGTTGCTTAAAATTTGCTCAACCTCTTTGTTTGTTTGCGTAATTAACACCATTTCCTCATTATGTGTTGTCCCCTCATCATTCCAACTCGGAATTTTGGTGTTATACTGAATATCTTCCACCGTTTTTACAGCATCTTTAGCTGCTACATCTGCGTATACGATTGCTTCTAGCAAAGAGTTACTTGCAAGTCTGTTTGCACCGTGTAAACCTGTAGAAGAACATTCTCCGGCAGCATACAAATGAATAATAGAGCTTCTACCCTGTAAATCTACTTTTATACCACCACATAGGTAGTGAGCAGCAGGAACAACAGGAATCATATCTTTTGTGATATCAAAACCTAACTCTACACATTTATGATAAATATTTGGGAAATGAGCTTTTGTTTCTTCAGGATCCTTATGAGTAACATCAAGATAGACAAAGTCATCACCGGTATTTTTCATTTCATTATCTATTGCTCGAGCAACAATATCGCGAGGTGCCAGATTTCCCCTTTTATCATATTTTTCCATAAAAGGTTTCCCATCTCGTCGTTTTAAAATTGCACCATAACCACGCATGGCTTCAGTAATTAAAAACGAAGGTCTTTCTTTTGGATTATAGAGTGATGTGGGATGAAACTGAACAAACTCCATGTTTTCAATAATTCCTTTTGCACGGTAAACCATAGCAATTCCATCACCAGTAGCTATTGTAGGATTTGTTGTGGTTTGATATATATTACCAATACCTCCGGTGGCCATCATGGTTATTTTTGATAAAATAGTATCAACTTTACCAGTTTTTTCGTTCAGAACATATGCGCCGTAACATTCCACATCTGTACGCCAACGATAAGTAATTTCACCTAGATGATGTTGAGTTATAATATCAACAGCGTAAAAATCTTCGGCAAATTCTATATTCTCATGTTTTTTAGCTTGTGCAATTAATGCACGTTGAATCTCAAAGCCAGTATTGTCCAGATGATGTAAAATACGGTATTCTGAATGACCACCTTCTTTATGTAAATCGTATTTACCTTCCTCTGTTTGATCAAAATCGGTTCCCCAGTCAATTAATTGTTTAATTTGTTCGGGACCATTCTCTATTACCATCTTAACCGCATCATGATTAGAAAGATAATCTCCGGCAATTACAGTATCTTCAATGTGCTTTTCAAAGTCGTCGGGTTTATATGTTACAGCAGCTATTCCTCCCTGTGCATAGGCTGTATTGGTTTCGCCCATTTTTGTTTTACTAATTACTAAAACCTTACCATGAGATGCTACTTTGAGTGCAAAACTTAATCCCGCTATTCCGGAACCTATTACCAGAAAATCGACTTTTTTTCTCATCCTAAAATATTGAAATTCCTCTCCAAGTGTTAATATAATAAAAACAAAGATAACTAATTCGTTAATCCATATTAGAATAATTCGGAAAAAAAGAATTTTGGATTATTTTTGCAATCTAAATTAGCAAAACACCACAATTCAATAATTTACAACTGTGGTAAAGTAAAAATGTTTAATCTAAAATGAATGAGAGGGTAACCTAATATGTACATAGGTTTTCAATCATTATCTTTTATAAAACTATATGGCTCAGGAAGATGTTTTTAAGAAATTAGTAGCCCATTGTAAAGAGTATGGGTTTGTTTTTCAGTCGAGTGAAATTTATGACGGACTAGGAGCAGTTTACGACTATGGTCAACTTGGAGTTGAACTAAAAAACAATATTAAAAAATATTGGTATGACGCAATGGTAAAACTAAACGAAAATGTTGTTGGTTTAGATTCTGCCATATTTATGCATCCTACCACTTGGAAAGCTTCTGGTCATGTAGATGCATTCAATGATCCTTTGATTGATAATAAAGACAGTAAAAAGAGATATCGTGCCGATGTTTTAATTGAGGATTTGATTCAAAAGTATGAAGGAAAAATTGAGAAGGAAGTAACAAAGGCCAAAAAAAGGTTTGGTGAAGCTTTTGACGAAGAGCAATTTAAAAGTACTAATCCAAGAGTATTAGCTAATCAGGAAAAAATTAATGAGATACATGCTCGTTTTACAAAAGCTTTAAACGATAATGATCTTGAAGATTTAAAACAAATAATAATAGACTACGAAGTAGTTTGTCCTATATCAGGATCGAAAAACTGGACAGATGTGCGTCAGTTTAACTTGATGTTTGCTACAGAAATGGGATCAACTGCAGATGGAGCTAGTAAAATTTATTTAAGACCTGAAACAGCGCAAGGAATATTTGTAAACTTCCTGAATGTTCAAAAAACAGGACGAATGAAAATTCCTTTTGGAATTGCACAAATAGGTAAAGCTTTTCGTAACGAGATTGTTGCCCGTCAGTTTATTTTCCGCATGCGTGAATTTGAACAAATGGAAATGCAGTTTTTTGTGCGCCCTGGTGATGAAATGAAATGGTTTGAATATTGGAAAGAGTTCCGTATGAACTGGCATAAATCTTTAGGTATGGGCGATGAAAACTATCGTTACCATGATCATGAGAAGTTAGCACATTACGCTAATGCAGCAACAGATATCGAGTACCGTATGCCATTTGGTTTTAAGGAGGTAGAAGGAATTCATTCACGTACTGATTTTGATTTGATGCAACATCAGGAATATTCAGGTAAGAAATTACAATATTTTGATCCAGAATTGAATAAAAGTTATGTGCCATATGTTGTAGAAACTTCGATTGGAGTAGACCGAATGTTTCTTAGTTTAATGGCTGGTGCATATACCGAGGAAGAGGTTGAGGATGCAAATGGTAAAAAGGAAATGCGCGTTGTACTTAAACTACCAGCTGTTATTGCACCAGTAAAAATGGCGGTATTGCCATTGCTTAAAAAGGATGGATTGCCTGAAAAAGCGTTGGAAATTGTTGATACTTTGAAGTTTGATTATAATCTTCAGTACGATGAAAAAGATTCAATTGGTAAACGCTATCGTCGTCAGGATGCTATTGGAACACCGTTTTGTATTACGGTTGATCATCAAACACTGGAAGATAATACAGTTACAATTCGTTATAGGGATACAATGGAACAAGACAGAGTAAATATAAGTAATCTTGAATCCATTCTTGAAGAAAAAGTAAGCATGAAAAAATTGTTTAAGAGCCTCGTTTAAAAGAGAAATAAATAATCTTAATAGTTACAAGGCAATCATTTTGGTTGCCTTTTTTTGTGGATTAAAATTTCATTCAATATACTATTTCTAGTATAGTGTTCAAAAATTAAAAAGCCTGTCATACCTAATTGAACTAATGTGTTTGTATTTTACTTTCAACTATGCTCTAAGTTTTCTATTTGGGTAGACTTTTAAATTTTCTACTTTGTTGCTCTATGAACTCTCTAATTGGGCTTATTTTGGTTATTTTATACTAGTCTTTTAGGCTGTTGTTTGTTACTAAATAAATCGAACATATGAATAGTATTTGATCTTCAATTTTTATAACTTGAAGATAAAACTAGATTGAATGTTTCCAAAAAGTAAGCCTACAAGTATTCTGTTCTACTTTTTTATATTACTTATTTCCAATAGTAACGCACAATTTATTGAGGGTAATAATTGGGTAGAAATCATATCCAAAGAAAATCAACTTTTAAATAGTAGTATTAATACAAGTTTTCGTGACTCCAAAGGATTTATGTGGTTTGGAACTAAGGGAGGACTTTTTAGGTACGATGGGTATTCTTTTACGGTATTAAATCATGATAAGGATGATAGTTTATCAATTGACAACGACAATATTATTCATTTGACAGAAGATGTTGAGGGAAATATCTGGATTGGCAGTAGAGTTGGGCTAAATATATACAATCCTAAAACGGAAAAAATAAGGAGAGTAAAAATTAACTGGGTTACGGATATTTGTAGGTCATCATATGGGGGAATGTGGATTGCTTCTCGAGAGGGGTTATTAAAAACATATGATAGTTACCAGGAAGAAATGTGGGCAAAAGAAAATGCATTAGAAGTTATAAATAGAAACGGATTAAAATTAATAAAATATAAAAAAACAGAAGGAGATCCTAAAGGTCTTAATGATGATGGTGTTAAATGCCTTATGGAAGATTCCAAAGGCAATCTTTGGATTGGAACAGACCATGAGGGAGCAGAGTGGGGAGCAGTGCACCTTTTAAGAAAAGACAAGGATGACTTATACCCACCAATATTTAAAAAATATAAGCATATAGATGAGTCAAATAAAGTTCAAATGTGCAGGTGGCCTGAAGAATTTTATGAGGATGAGAATGGAAATATTTGGATTGCTTCATGGATAGATGGATTGATTACATTAAATCCCAAAACCGATAAAATATACAATCATCATTTTACAATAAGGTGGAATGGGCAACAAGAAAACATAATGGCATTAGAGCCTGATTCTTTAGGGAATTTATATTTAGGCACTTATGGTAGTGGAATTATGATGATTGAGAAATCGGAACTGCTTTCCTCAAAACCAATAATCCAGGAAATAAATATCATAAGCAAAGAAAAAGCAGTGAAGGAGCATAATATCCTTTCTCTATTTTGTGATAATTTAAATACACTATGGACAGGAACCGAAGGTTCTGGTGTACTAAAGTCGATAAAAACTTTTCCGTATAAATTACTAAAAGATCCAATTTATTCAAATAAGCATAGCAACAATGTTATTTCCATTAATAAAGCTAAGGGTACTAACTTGTTAATTGGTTATGATAAAGGTGTTTTTAGTAAATATAATTATATCACTAATCAATGGGATCATTATAATGTAGGTATTGATACAGAAGTAAGATTTGTTAAAGAATGGAGTAAAAATGAATATGTTGTAAGTGCACATGAAGGAACTTTTATTATTGATATAACAACACAAAAGAGAAGAAGATTATTGCATCATTTTAATTTAAGTGATTCAATTAAAAGATTGCCTGTTACTGAAATAATTGATGATTATAAAAATAAAAAAGTACTGGTTTTTGACAAATACATTGCACTTGGTTTTCTTAAAGATGATACTATTGAGTTTAAAAAGTTTGATTATAACTATTGTTCGGGTTTATATAAGCATTCTAACGGAACATATTGGTTATATCGTAATTGGAGCAATCCTATTCTATTGGATAAGGATTTTACCTATTTAAAGGAGATTACAACTGGTGCAATAGGTGAAAATAAAACTACGTATCAAGTTATTGAGGATAATGAAGGAAATATATGGTTAGCAACCATGAATGGATTAACTAAGATTAATTCTATAACACACTATTATGACCATATACTTGAAAAGAACGGATTAGCAAATAACAAAACATGTGGTGTAGTTAAAGATGAAAAGGGATTTATTTGGGTTAGTTCTAATGGGGGTATTACTAAAGTTAACCCAGAAACATTAGAAATTGTTAATTATGATCATTCTGATGGAATTTCTCATATAAAGTTTAAAGAAAGAACTGGATATATCGCTTCAAACGGACTTATTTATTTTGGAACTAATAATGGCCTATTTGAGTTTGATCCCAATGCTGTAAAATCTAACTTAAACGTACCCAATGTTTATATTACCAAGCTTAGATTACATAATAGAATAATAAATGCAAGAGCTATATTAAATGATAAAGTGATACTTTCAGAAAGTATGATATTTACTGATACAATATTACTCCCATATAGGGAAAATGTATTTAGTTTTGAATTTACTTCGCTTGATTATGTTTCACCCAAAGAAAATCAGTTTTTGTATAAACTTTCTAATATTGATAAAGATTGGGTAAGTGTAAATTATGAACGAAGATTTGCTTCATATGCAGGTTTGCAACCAGGAAAATATACATTTCAAGTTCTTGGCTCAAACAATGATGGAGTATGGAGTCCAAAGGGAGATTCTGTTCACGTAATAATTAAACCTCCTTGGTGGCTAACTGTACAAAGCAAAATAATTTGGTCAATTTTAATAGTCGTTTTTATTTATTTAATTGTTTGGTATAACACCCGAAAAATAAGGCAAAAAAGAAAGATTTTAGAAATAGCAGTAAAAAGGAGAACAAAGGAACTGTCTGATGCTAATAATAAATTAGGAAAGCAAAATGAACAAGTTACTAATCAAAGAGACCAAATAGCTAAACAAAACAAATTGCTTGAAAATCAGCAAGTAATTTTGGAAAAAGAAGTTGAGGAACGAACAAATCAACTAAAGAAGGCTAAGGAAAGAGCAGAATCAGCAAATAATGCTAAAAGTACATTTATAGCTAATATGAGTCATGAATTCCGCACTCCATTAAATGCAATTATTGGATTTGCTGAGATACTAGCCCAAAAGGAAACTCAGAAATCATCAAAAAGCTATATACATTCGATACAAACAGGTGGAAGAACTCTATTAAGGTTAATTAATCAAGTGTTAGATTTATCAAAAATTGAATCTGGCAAACTTGAGATTGACAAAGGACCAGTGAGTTTACCTTCCATTATAGATGAAGTAATAATAATTAATAAAGAAATAGCAGATCAAAAGGGTTTGTCTTTACATAAAAGAGTAGGTAAGGAATTCCCGGTCACATTATTATTGGATGAGTTAAGAATTAGGCAAGTGCTATTAAACTTAGTAGGAAATGGAGTAAAATTTACAAATACAGGTTTTGTTGATATATCTATAGAGAGTGTAAATATTAGCGAAACAAAAGGAAATATTAGTATCTCTGTAGAGGATTCGGGTATTGGAATAAAGGAAGAACAGCAAAAGAAAATATTCGATGATTTTGTTCAGCAGGATATACATAATAACAAACATTATGAAGGAACAGGGCTTGGTTTAGGAATAACAAAAAAGCTTGTAGAATTGATGAATGGGACGATAAACCTTCAAAGCAAAGTAAATGTAGGAAGTAAATTTATTATTGAGCTATTTGATGTTCAATTTGATAATACCGCACAAGAAGATGTAACATCAGAAAAACTGGAATACGAATATTTTAATTTTGAGCAGGTAAAAATTCTGATTGCTGACGATTTAACAGCTAATAGAGAAGTGCTAAGAGGATATTTAAACGAGTTTGAATTTCAGATTTTTGAAGCAGAAAATGGCATACAAGCAGTTGAAATATGGAGGCACGAACTACCTAAAATTACATTTTTGGATATCAAAATGCCAGATTTAACAGGTTATGAAATAATTAGTACCCTAAGAGAAATTGACACGGAGAATAAAGCAATTATAATTGCTACATCAGCAAGTGTTTTTAAAAATGAAGAAAGTAGGTTGATAGAACTAGGATTTAATGATTTTTTAAGAAAACCAATAGAAAGAAATACAATTATAAAAGCACTAGCAAAGTATTTAAAACATCAAACAAAAGAAGTAACGGCGTATCGACCTCAAATAGAAATTAATAATGAGCTTATTCTGGAAAATGAAGAAATTAAGTCAAAAATAAGAGAATACTTTAAAGAAAATAAGAGTTTTAGTAGTTCTAACCTTTCTTTTAGACATGTTCCTGAAAAAATTAAAGTTTTTGAAGAGTTAAGCCATGATTTGAATAGTAATGCACTAAGGTATTTGTCTATAAGGATGCAAGAGGCTCTGGATCAATTTGATGTGTCAGAAATAAAAAGATTACTTGATATGTTAAACTCACAACTTTAGTGTGGTTACATTGGGATTAATACCGCATGACCATATCCATCATCATTTTTATATACGATTTTTAAACCAGCCATAGAAACCTCTTGTTCGATTTGCTCAGAAGTAAAATATTTTGCCCAAATTCCATTTTTAAAATATTCGCCTTGTTCTACATTTCTCATGTTTAGTTTTTTAATAACACTATGCAGAAGTTTAATATGATTGGATTTTCGTCTTTCAGGCCAATACGAAATAATAATATATCCGGTTTTATCAATGCAATTTTTAGCATTTTTCAAAAGCTTTACTCTCTTATCCCTACTTATAATCTGAGTATAAACACCCCATCCTAACCAAAAAACATCACATTGTTTTAAAGCAATTTCATTTGGTAACATATGACTAAATTCTACAGGTAATTTTCTGTCATGAAAAAACGATTTGGCATATTTAACCATTTTCTCATCAGGCTCATAAGCATCAATAGAGTGTCCTAAATTGGCTAATGCAAATACTTCACGACCTCCACCTGCTCCAATAATAGTTATTTGACTATTAGAGGCAACAAACTTATTTGCAATGTATTGTTCCCAATCGTATAACCCTTTTAGTGTTGTTTTATCACTAGAGTATTGTTTACTCCTTTTATAAAATGTTTTTATAAATTTTTCTATCTGTTTCTCACTAAGTATAGATAGCCAAAAACCTTCAATAATAGTTTCTATTTTTAAATTAAGCTGCCAACAAGCTTTTATAATTTTGAAATTAAAATTAATTAGCTTTTGTACTAACCAAATGAAACGCCATAACATAAATATTCTTTTAATACAAAAATATTATTTTGGTATATAATCTTTGTCAATATTTAAAAATATTAATTCTGGCTTGAGGGTTTCACCCTTTAGGCTGTTTATTAATTGATAAAAGAATAAAATTAGTGCTATAAGGTATCTCTTCTAATAACATCAGTATATTTTGTTAAGTAATTGTTGCGGTATGGATTTTCACAATCAATAGTAAACACTCTTATTTTTTTAGACTTACTTAACTTCTGATTCATTTGATAAACACTTTTTAAAAAGAACGAGACGTTAGTATTTGTCCATAGGGGATGATAAAAATAACTCCTATATATTTTGTTTATTCTCTTATTTATAGCTGAATCAGGAAGATTCTCCGAAAGTAATAAATCATCCAATTCTTTCTGGGCTGAACAGGTAATCACTTCCAAGAAGATGTTGCCAACCTTATTTATGAAGTAAGGATGGCTAATTATTTTGCAAAATAGCTCATATTGGGTTATTTCTGGATGCTCTCGTTCACAAATAACAACAAGATCATTAATTTTAAACAGATTGTTAATATATTCGACACTGTTTGTTTCTTGTTTTGATAAGAAGGATATATACTTGTTTTGTCCTAAAATATTGTAGGGAAAGAGTATAGCTAAAATAATGATTAATGCTTTTTTCATTGGGCAAATTTTGTGTCTAAGATGTATTTTCTCAAAGCTGGATTGTTTAACCCTAAGTGTATAATATAAAACTCTACCACAAAAAAAATAATCTATAGTATGTTTTTGTTTATATGGTAAATTAAGATAATAAAGGTAATGCTAAATAATTTTTATGTGTGACAAATATGTGACAAACTATATGGGGTTGTAATTCAGTTACATATAATGTCCCATTTTTTAATAAGAAAGAACTTTAAAATAGTAAGGTAAGTTTTTTAAGGTAAATAATCTTCATCTATATTATTCATCGACTTAAAAATATTAATTCTAGCTTGAGGATTTATTTTTTCAAATTGGTTAATAAACTGGCGTGCAGTATTTCTAAGTGTATGATCTTCGAACGGACATTCCTTTCTTAGAGATACAAATTGTTTTATCCTTGCGTACTCTTTTACTTCTTTATTGGTAATATAGATTAAAGGACGAATAACAAGCAATTTTTTATTAAACATTTCAAGAATAGCAGGAATTGAAGAAATGTTTCCATGCATCAACATGTTCATTATTAGTGTTTCATTAGCATCATCCATATGATGACCTAAGGCCAACTTACTAAAATCATTTTCGAGAGCGAAATTAAATAGTTCTTTACGTCGGTTCCAGGAACAGCTAAAGCAAGGTTTTTTATCTTTTTTTTCTTCGATACCTGCATGTGTTGTAATGAAGTGAGGGGTTACATCTCGTTTTTGACAAAAGTTTATTAAATAATTCTGGTCAATTTCGTATGGAACATCGTCTGTAATAATATGAATAGCATGTAGTTCGTAATTAATGGGTAAGAATTTTCTTCGTTCAGATAGAATATCCAATAAGGAGAGAGAGTCCATTCCGCCTGATACAGCAACTAAAACTTTATCTCCATGTTTAATCATATCGTAATGGTTAATAGCATTACCAGATAACTTAATGATTTTACGTAGGAAATTTTTTTCAGTTTTTGAGATCATTGGGATGACAAAAGTATAATATGTTATTTATTTTAAATGATATGGATAAAAAAATCCCGGCTCTGTAAACAGAACCGGGATGATATATTTTTACAGCGTAAAGCAAATTAGCTTAATGAAAAACGCTTAAACTCAGTAACTGTTAAGCCTTCGCTTGTTTCAGTAAGATATTGCTTGATACTCTTTTTATTATCTTTCACAAAAGCTTGTTCAAGTAAAGTAGATTCTTTAAAGAATTTACCTAAACGTCCTTGTGCAATTTTATCAAGCATAGCTTCAGGCTTACCTTCTTCACGTGCTTTTTCCCTACCAATTCTTAGTTCTTGCTCAACTATTTCAGCAGGAACAGAATCTTTATCTACACCTACAGGAGCCATAGCTGCAACTTGCATAGCTACGTCTTTACCAGCTTGCTCTTCAAAGTCAGCCTTATTAAATCCAACAACAACAGAAAGTTGATTTCCTGGGTGGATATAAGGGACAACTTTTTCAGCTTCAATAACAGCATAGCTATCAATCTCGATTTTTTCACCGATTACACCAATTTGTTCAGTGATTACCTCTTTGATTACAACACCATTCATTTCAAGCTCAAGAATTTCATCTTTAGAAGTAACATTGCTGTTAAGTGCAGTTTCTAAAATAGAATCAGCTAGAGCAACAAAACTTTCGTTTTTGCCCACAAAGTCTGTTTCACATTTTAAAATTAATACAGCACCTTTTTTAGCGTCAGCAGTTACTTTTGCTCTGGTTGCACCTTCTGCAGTTTCACGATCGGCACGTTTACTGGCCATTGCCTGACCTTTTTTACGGATGATTTCAACAGCAGCATCGAAATCGCCATCAGTCTCGGTTAATGCCTTTTTACAGTCCATCATACCGGCACCGGTCATTTGTCTGAGTTTGCTTACGTCAGCAGCTTTAATCGCCATGATATTATCTAATTTAGATGGTTAAATTATTCAGTTTTACCTTCTTCTTTGTTTGATGCTTCTGGAGCTTTTTCTTTAGCAGCCTCTGCTTTTTTAGCTGCTTCTTTTTTAGCAGGCTTATCTTTTTTAGCTGCTGCTTCTGCTTCGCGCTCTACTTTTCTTTCGCTTAATCCTTCTTCGATGGCTTTTACCATGATATCAGTGATTAATTCGATAGATTTTGTAGCATCATCATTCGCAGGAATAACAAAATCCAATGGTGATGGATCAGAGTTTGTATCAACAACACCAAACACTGGAATATTTAATCTGTTAGCTTCGCGAACTGCAATGTGTTCTTTCATAACATCAAAAACGAACATAGCAGCAGGAAGACGGGTAAGATCAGCGATACTTCCTAATGTTTTATCTAACTTAGCTCTCTGACGAGTAATTTGTAGGCGCTCTCTTTTCGAAAGGTTTTTCCAGGCACTAGGATCAACCATAAGCTTATCAATAGAACCCATTTTTTTAACAGCTTTACGTATAGTTGGGAAGTTGGTAAGCATACCACCTGGCCAACGCTCAACAACGTAAGGCATGTTAACACCTTTTACTTTTTCTGCAATAATTTCTTTTGCTTGCTTTTTTGTAGCAACAAATAATATTCTTCGTCCAGATTTAGCAATCTGTTTTAATGCGTCAGCTGCTTCTTCAATTTTAGCAACCGTTTTATGTAAATCAATAATATGAATACCGTTGCGCTCCATAAAAATATAAGGAGCCATAGCTGGGTTCCACTTTCTTTTCAAGTGACCGAAGTGTACACCGGCCTCTAGTAATTCATCAAAATTTGTTCTTGCCATTTTTGTTTTTTAAAAGTCGTTTACATTCTTAATTTTCAATCCTCAAGTAGCCGTCTTTAGCTCAAAAGTTTGTAAAGTCTAAAGTTCGCAAAGTATATGGTACTTATAACTTTATAACCTCCAACTTCTAATTCTATTGAGGGTCTTGTGGATTTAGATACTAAACGCACCCGAAAAATATTAACGTTTACTAAATTGGAATTTCTTACGAGCTTTAGGCTGTCCAGGTTTTTTACGCTCAACAACTCTAGAGTCACGAGTCATAAATCCTTCTGCCTTTAAAGCTGATTTGCTCTCTTCGTTAACTTTTACTAGTGCACGCGCAATAGCTAATCTAATAGCTTCTGCTTGTCCTTTAGATCCACCACCGTAAATATTTACTTTAATATCATAGTTTTCAGCTACACCTAAAGTGTTTAACGGCTGAGTTACGATATATTGTAATGTAGGTGCTGGAAAGTAATCTTTTAAATCACGCTTATTAATGGTAATTTGTCCTTTACCTTCACCTAAATAAATACGAGCCACAGCAGATTTTCTTCTACCAATTGCGTTTACTACTTCCATACTCATTACTTATATAAGTTTAAATCAATAGTTTTTGGCTTTTGCGCCTCTTGTTTGTGCTCAGATCCAGCATATACAAATAAATTTCTGTATAACTGACGTCCTAAACGATTTTTTGGCAACATGCCTTTTACAGCTCTTTCTACAAGTCTCTCAGGACTTTTTGCAAACAATTCTGCAGGGGTAACATTAGAACGTCCTCCTGGATATCCGGTGTGAAAGAAAAACTCTCTTCCTTCCCACTTGTTTCCTGTTAAACGAACCTTGTCTGCGTTAATAACAATTACGTTATCACCACAATCAACGTGAGGTGTATAGTTAGGTTTGTACTTGCCACGTAGCAATTTAGCTACTTTTGAAGCCAAACGACCAACTATCATTTCACTTGCATCTACTACAACCCACTCCTTATTAGCAGTTGCTTTGTTTGCCGATACTGTTTTGTAACTTAAAGTGTCCACAGTTTTGTTGTTAAAATTTAAAACTAAAATTATTACAAAAATACAGCTTCAAACAGTATAAAACTCTAACTAACAATCCTATAACTACCTACTTCCCATCGAAGGTGTCTATATAAGTTGTTCAGTAATATTGCTTTAAACTGTTCGGCACGAATAATAATCGGGCGCAAAAGTACAGTTAATTTTTCTTTTCCCCAACAAAAAACAAAAAATATCAACAACTTTTTTTATTGTTACATACATGTTCAATTAGCCTATTAATCTTATACTTATAAATTCAATTTGCACCTCTTAAGTAATGTTATTAACAGTTATTTTATTGTATAAACTATTAAATTTTAGTATTGGAATAATATTAATATTCAAAGATTTTAACTAATATTTGTGATTTATACAAAATTAACATGTGGCATATTTAATTGATATATATAATGGATAATCATAAAAAATTTATGGAAAGAGCAATTGAACTTTCCTTGGAGAATATTAAAAATGGTGGGGGACCCTTTGGAGCTGTAATTGTTAAAAATGGAGATATTATTGCCGAAGGTTGTAATAAGGTAACAGCAATTAATGATCCAACTGCACATGCAGAGGTTGTAGCCATAAGAAATGCTGCAAAAGAGTTAAATAGTTTTGATTTATCAGGTTGTATAATATACACTTCTTGCGAACCGTGCCCCATGTGTTTAGGTGCAATATATTGGTCAAAAATAGAGTGTATGTACTATGGTAATACAAAAATAGATGCTGATAGTATTGGTTTTAACGACGATTTTATATACAAAGAAATTGATAAACCAATAGCTGAAAGAAAGTTGACTTCCATACAGCTAATGAATAAAGAAGCGCAGGAAGCTTTTGTGCTGTGGAAGGAAAAGGAGGATAAAATTGAATATTAGTTGTAAATGTTCTGGTTTAGTGCGATTAGGTAAAGATTTTTTTAAAAGAGATGCGATAGATCTAGCAAAAGATTTATTGGGAAAAGTATTAGTTAGAAAGTTTGAAGATGGAAGTGAGTTTAGGGCAAAAATATCAGAAGTTGAAGCTTATTGTGGAGAAAAGGATTTAGCGTGTCATGCAAGTAAAGGGCGAACTAAAAGAACAGAGGTCATGTATCATGATGGGGGAAAAGTGTATGTATATCTTATATATGGCATGTATTGGATGTTAAATTTCGTTAGTGGAATAGAGAATGAACCTCAAGCTGTATTAATTAGAGGAGTTGATGAAATATCTGGACCTGGAAGGTTAGGTAAAACTTTAAGATTGGATAAAAGTTTTTATGGAGAAGATCTGGGAAATTCAGAAAGAATTTGGGTAGAGAATGAGGAAAAGCTAAATCCAAAATTAATTAAAACTTCGAAAAGAATAGGTATTGATTATGCGGGAGAAATTTGGTCGAATAAATTGTGGCGATTCTATATTTAAATTTAAGATAATCTGTAGGTTGTAGAAAGTGACAGATTTTTAGCCATAAGTTCCTCCAATTTATTAATTAGTCCATCAAACCTTCTTGAATCTGAGGGGATAGACATGCCGTTACTCATTAAAGCTATATGTGAATTGTAATCAATTTTTCTAACGTGATTTAAGTTAATTACATAATTAGTGTGGCAACGATAAAATAAATAAGAGTGTAATAAGGACTCGTACCTACGTAATGGTAGTGTTGCCTCTATAGTTTTTTTGGAGACAAAATAAAAGCGAGATTTTCCAAAATTAGATTCTCCACATACAATATCGTTAATAGGTACTGAGGTAATACCGGTAGTGGATTTTATTACTATTTGCTTATTTTCTCCTTTAATATCGGTATTGTTAAAAAATGTTTGGATCTTCTTTTTATAACCTTCTTCAACTAAACAGGAAAGTACTTGGTCTACAGTGGTAAGGAGTTCGCTAATATCAAGAGGTTTGTAGATGAAATCAATAGATGCGAACCGAATATCTTCAAGAGCATATTCTTGATATGCAGACATAAATATAACTTTATAATCTAGGTCATTTGTGTTTTTTACAACTTCCATTGCAGTACCTCCATATAAGTGGATATCGAGTATGGCAACATGTGGTTTGAGTTCGTATAGTGCCTTTGTTGTATTGTCTACAGAATCGGTATGTGCAACAATCTCAATTGATAAAAAATGCTGATTTAAAATTGTTTCAATAGCATTACTTATTCTGTAGTCATCATCCGCTATAAGTACTTTAACTTTTTCCATCTATTAATTATGTAACTAAATTTGTCCTCTTACTTCTTAATTTACTTTCAGTTTTAATAATGGGCATTTTAATTTTTACCCATACACCGGTTTCGTCTGAGTTTACCTCATGTTTGTCAAGAATTTTAAAAGAGGTGTTTTTCTGAGTCATTTTTTCAATAATTTTCAGCCTTTCGTTGGTTATTTGTATGGCCATTGACTCATGTTTACTTCCGTTTTCTTTAATTAGTTTTGCCCCTGCAAGACCTATGCCATTATCTTCTATTTCAACAAGTAAATTATTGTTTTTTAAAGAAAATCTTACAGAAATCTTTCCGTTTTCGTCCGTTGGTTTAAATCCATGTTCAATTGCATTCTCTACAAAAGGTTGTGTAATCATTGGGGGAATTAATATTTGATTCTGTCCTAATGAGTTATCTATTTCTATATCGTATTTAAATGATTGGACAAACCTAAGTTGTTGAAGCTTTAAATAGTAAATCAATATATTTTTTTCCTCTTCGAGTGTTATGTATTCTTTTTGTGAGTTTCTTAGTACTTGTCGCATTAATTTGGTAAAATCAGATAAGAATTTAGAAGAGTTTTCCATATCGTTTTCCAATATGTAAACTTGTATGGCACTAAGGGCATTAAAGATAAAATGAGGATTCATTTGTGACCTTAGAAGTCGTTGTTGTAAGAGAATACTTTTGTAGTCGGTGTTAAGTTTTATTTGTCTAAAAATTAATATACTAGCAGCAATTAAGGCTAGTACGAAAAAAATAAAGTAGAAAATAGTTTTCCTTTGTTGAAGTATTAACTTTTTTTGGAGTTGGGTTTCATTGTTAAGTCTTTCTATTTGGGATTTTGCTTTGTCCGACTCGTACTTAGCAGTAACAATTGTTATATGCCTAACGTTTTCTTCATTAAAAATACTGTCTTTGTAAATTTGGGACTGTTTTAAATAATATATTGTCTTTTTAAAATAGTTTTGCTTTTCATATGCTTCAGAAAGTAATCTGGAACAAGCTTCAATCTGGTATTTTGAGCCAATTTCTTTGGCAATCTTCAAGCCTTCTAGTAAGTTGTAAATAGCATTGTTGTATTCATATACTTGCAAATAAGTTTCGCCTAATAACGAATAACTGGTAGAAACATTAATTCTATCACGAGTTTTTTCATTTAATATGAGTGCTTGCTTTAAATATTTTAATGCTTGGTTAAAATCCTTTTTTAATCTATAAGCATCTCCAATACTATTGTAGCAAATGGCTTGACCCACTTCTGAGTTTATTTGAGTATTATAATCCAGCGATTGGTAAAAATATACTAGTGCAGAGTCTAATTGCCCTAAGTACTTTAATGATTCGCCAATATTATTTGTATTGATGGCTTGACCTAGTACATTACCTCGCATTACAGCAATATCAAAGGATTTTTTAAAATATTCTATTGAAGCATGATATTTTTTTAAGTTTAGGTATACATTTCCAATTCCATTAAATGAAACTGAAACTTGAAAAGAATCATTCGTTAATTCGGCTAATTCAAGAGCTTCCATATGTAAATCCATGGCAGGGCCATTTTCGTCTACTCTACGGTAAACAACTGCTGTCATGTTTATATAATTGGCTAATAATGAGGTGTCGTTTAAGGTTCGTCCAATCTCTAATGCTTTGTTAGAGTAATTGATAGCAGGCACGTATTCAGATCTATTACGGTGTCTGACACCAACTAAATGATATACTTTTGATAGTTGTTTCTGAAAATTGTTCCTTAGACATAAAGCTTCCGCTTCTAAAAGAAATTTATCAAGAGGTGGAGTAGGTGTTAAATTGGTGTTATAATGTTCTTTGGATTTTTTAATTAAGTTAGAAACAACAAGTGAATCGGTTTCTTTAATTGATAAGGGTACATTTTCAGTTTCAACATTGATAACTTTCTTATTATCAGTATTGCATGATAAAAGTAGGATAGCGAATAAAATAATTAATACGAAACGAATCACGGAAGAATATTTTTGTGAAATGTATTAAATTATCCTAAATATCAATAAATTGTTATCTCGTCTTTTATTAACTAGTTATTAACAAGTAATAAACGCAATGGAATTTAATTTACTAAAAAAGCCTCGTATATCCGAGGCTTTTCTTAAAAATATTTTGTAGCTGCTGTTATTTAGTAAAAAAATTACCATACAGTCAGTTTAATATTGATTCAATGACAAAAAACGTTCAAACAATTAAAATGATATAATTCTAGTTTTTTAATGACATAATTCTGCTAATGTATTTTCCTAAAATATCGAATTCCAAGTTTACCGTGCTACCTGGTTTTATTTGATGAAAGTTAGTAAAGTCATGTGTATATGGTATTATTGCAACAGAAAACCTATCATCTTTACTGTTAACAACAGTTAGGCTAACACCATTAACAGTTACAGAACCCTTTTCAACAGTCATATAACCTTGCGAAGCTTTTTCTTTATCCATTTTATATTGAAAAGTGTAATACCAGCTACCATCAGCTTCTTTAACCTCAGTACATTTTGCAGTCTGATCAACATGACCTTGGACGATATGTCCGTCTAAACGTCCATTCATTACCATGCTTCTTTCAAGGTTAACCTTGTCGCCAACATTTAAAATACCAAGGTTCGACTTGTCAAGTGTTTCTTGAATGGCAGTAACTGTGTAAGTTTTATCATCTTTTTTTACTACCGTTAAACAAACACCATTGTGAGCAATGCTTTGGTCTATTTTTAATTCGTTTACAAATGAGCATTCCATAGTAATATGAAGGTTGCTTTGTTCTTTTTCGAGGTGAGTGATAATGGCAGCTTCTTCAACAATTCCTGAAAACATATTTTAGTTTTTAAATAATTTGAAATTAAATTATAGCAAAAATATAACTATTTGTCGAAAAAAATGACGAATAACTTTAGCTATATATTTCTTACTTTCTTAAAAAGTGAAGTGTATTTTTTGTTTCTTTGAATTTTATATGGTAATTAATTTATCAAGTCATGAGCATTACAGTAAAAACAACTTATTTAGGTGATCTCAGAACAGAAAATACACATCTGCAATCTGGAGCTAAAATAATAACGGATGCCCCTACAGATAATAGAGGTAAAGGTGAAGCATTCTCTCCTACCGATTTATTAGCTACTTCGTTGGGTAATTGCATTATGACAATAATGGGCATAAAAGCAATGGATAATAACATTGATATTGAAGGGACTGAGTTGGAAATTACAAAAATTATGGCTTCGGATCCACGCAGAGTCGATGAAGTTGTTTTAGAATTTTACTTTCCCCAAAAAGGTTATAATGATGAACAGAAAGAGTTGATTGAAAGTGTAGCAGGCATCAGTCCTGTACCATTGAGTGTTCATACAAATCTGAAGCAAACCATAAAATTTAATTGGTAAGGCAGATATATGATTTTAGTTACAGGTGGAACAGGATTAGTTGGGGCGCACTTGTTGTACTATCTTACATCTAAAGGTGAAAGAGTTCGTGCATTAAAACGCGAAATATCCAATATTGAAAAAGCTAGGTTTGTATTTAAATTCTATGGAGAAGAAGCATTAAAGCTTTTTGATAAAATAGAGTGGATAAATGGTGATTTATTGGATTATTATTCATTGGAGGATGCTATTCAAGGGGTAGATGTAGTTTATCATACAGGAGCACTTGTTTCGTTTAATCCTTCTTTGAAAAACGAAATGATGGATGTAAATGAAGAAGGAACTGCTAATTTGGTAAATCTATGTTTAGAGAATGGAATTAAGAAATTTTGCTATGTTAGTTCAATAGCCACTTTAGGTAATTCTAAAAATGGCGAATTGATTGATGAATTCTCATATTGGCAAGGAGGCAAAAATCATTCTGCATATAGTATGAGCAAGTTTAGAGCAGAAATGGAAGTGTGGAGAGCAACTAAGGAAGGTTTAAAAGCTGTAATTGTCAATCCATCTGTTATTATTGGTCCTGGAGATTGGAAACAAGGAAGTCCCAAAATAATTAAAACCGTATATAATGGACTTAAATACTATACACCTGGAGGTACAGGTTTTGTGGATGTGAGAGATGTTGTTAAGGGAATGGTGCAACTAATGAACAGTGATTTAGAAAATGAACGATTTATCCTAAATGGGGCAAATCTTTCATATAAATCTTTTTTTACTAAAGTTGCAGAAGGTTTAAATGTAAAACCGCCTAACATACAAGCGGGTAAAAATCTGATTGGTTTGGCTTGGAGATTTGAAAAAGTAAGAAATCTGCTTTTAGGTTCAGAACCCCTAATAACAAAAGATTCAGCACGTACATCATTAAAAACTACAAACTATTCTGGTAAAATGATATTGGATAAAATAGGTTTTGAGTATACTCCGATTAATGAAACAATTAAAGATACTACAGGTTATTTTCTAATAACAAATACATAATTAAGATCCTCTATTAGAATAACTTCATTTTAGGGTAAAATTCTAGATGCTTTTCTATTTGAAATAAATAAGGAAGGCGAATTATACTATCCATAAAATACATTACTTAAACATTTCGTTAACATTAATTAAGAAATTAACAAAATTTAACAAAAAAGGAAGTAAAGCAACGCATTCCTTATCAGTTAAGAGATTTGTTATTCCTACTGGTGGGTACTGGTGGGAAATAAATGTTTTTGTTTGTTAATGAAAATTAATATGTGGAACCAAGCTGTTATAAATGACGTAATTAGCTGCATTGAGTCAAATTAATGTAAATGAATAGTATGAAAAACGTAAACCTGGTCGTAATTATGATGATGGTTTTTTCCACCATTTTAAATGCGCAAGAAACACAAATTTTTGATGAACTTTCTTCGGAGAGTAACTTATTAGACTTAAGTCTAGAAGAGTTAATGAATTTAGAAGTTAAAGTTGGAACTATTTCAGGTTCCTCAAGTAAAGACCTTCCTGTAAGTGTTACTACTATTACTAAGGAGCAAATCGAACTCTCAACAGCACCAAATCTCTTGCATATGATACAGCTATATGTGCCTGGGGCAACTTATTGGAGACGTTCAGAAGGTGCGCTACTTGGTTTTAGAGGAATAATGTCTGATAGGAACTCAAAGTTTTTGCTTACTATAAATGGATTAGTTGCAAACCAAAAAGCACACAATGGAGTTGTTACAGAGCTTGAGGATTGGGATATGGATGATATTGAACGTGTTGATATAATTCGTGGACCTGGTTCGGTAACATATGGTCCTGGAGCAATAGCTGGTGTAATAAATATTGTTACCAAAGCAGCTGGTTCTCAAGAAGGATTAAAAGTGTCAACTAACTATGCAACAAAATATAATAGCAAAGGTTTTAAGGCATCTTACGGATTTAAAAAAGAGAATATTAGTGGTTATTTTCATGGTAGTGTTACTTCAACCAAAGGTTTTGAACCAGATGGGAAGTTTTTATCTTACAGTACGAAAAATGATTTGTATTTAATAGGTTCGTTAGGAGATTCAACTGGATTGAGTGAAACATATTTAGATCCGATAGGAAATTACATGAAGGATTTTGAGGATCAACCACAACTAAAATTCTTAGGTACAGTTGATTTTTGGAATAACACGTTTACCGCCCGTTATAATAGATCTGGAGGTACTATTGGAGGATATCACTTAAGGCAAGATAAAAGAGTAATTGGATTTGATGATGATGGGGAAAGAACTTATGGTGATTATGAAGATATTTCACAAGAAACTCATCAACAATTAATACTAAGTTTAAAAAATAAACACCAATTTGAGTTTGCTGATATTTCATTAGAGTCAGAAGTTGCTTTTATAGGTGGTGATTATAAAAGAACCCATTATTGGATTAACAGATATAATCAGGAAGATTTTGAGAAATTAAATGCAATTAAACCTGTAAATTCGTTAGACAATCCGCTTAACTTACGTCAAAACTTTTCTGAAAATTCATGGGTAGCGAAAACAATGGGGCTTTATAAAATTAATGACAAGTATAAGGTAGCAGCAGGAATTGAGTATGTTAACACTAAGTTTGGTAAAGGTTGGGGTGATGATGCTCGTTCGTTCAGAATGGGAGAAGACCTTGAATTTGTGAATGGTCCTGACTCTTGGGCATTGTACAATGGAAGTAATAACTCTATTGATACAACAACAGCTGGAGGAAAAATTCTTGGTGAAGATTATTTCTTTATTGGAGATGGATGGCGTACAAGCGATCTTGGATTTGTTGTTGAAGCTAATTTACAGTTTACACCTCTATTTAATTTAATACTATCAGGTAGGATGGATAAAAACACATACTCAGACTGGTTATTTTCTCCAAGGGTAGCAGTTGTATCAAAACTAAATAATAAAAATACTCTAAAATTAGTAGTGCAAAGATCTCAAAGGGTAAGTAATGCCGAAGAACTATATAAAGCCAATAAATTTGAAAGTCCAAATAAGTCAGAAAAGGTTGATAACATGGAGATGATTTATACTGGGCTTTTAAATGATAATATGATGCTTCATGTTTCGGGATATTACAATAAGCAGGATGCTTTAGGAAAAGAGAGAACAAAGAATGAGGTTTCGGAAGTTGCATCTGTTGAAACTGCAGGGATTGATATTGATTATCGTGTTCAATACTACAAATTTAATGCTGGTATATCTTATGCATTTGTTAAGTGTTTAGATTACGATTATAAAGGAGTTGGTAGTTATTCTCCAATCTCATTTGCAGAGTATAATACTACAATTAATGGCGAGACGTTTGATATTGGTGCAGGAAACAATCTTTTAAATATTGCTAATCATAGTGCGCAGTTGTACGCCGACCGTTATTTTCTGGACAAGCGCTTAATTTTGCATACAGAACTCTCTGTTCTTTGGGATTATGCAGGAAACAAAGATGTACAGACAGTAGCAGCAAGAAAGAGTTACAAAGATGTTGAAGCAGCACAAGAAATTTATAATTTGTATCAAAGAGCATTTGATGATTATGGCTTTTTTGGACCTACTTACTTTTGGAATGCTTCGGTTACTGGAAAAATAACTCCCCAAGCTACATTAACAATTGGTGTAAACAACATCATGGGAGGAGAATCTGCTAAAATATATCATGGATGGGATCTCAATTCTCCGAATTATTATGTTGAGCCTCGTAATTACGTAGCAAGATTTACTTATAATTTTTAATCTAATCATAAATCATTTTTAATCTACAAATTAAATTATCGAAAAGTGTATCGTAAAGAATTATCAGATAGGGTGGTGATTTTTATTTTGCATGTTTCGAAAATTAAAAAATAATAAGATGAAACATATAATAAACAAGTTTAGTTGGATTTTAGTGTTTTCTACACTACTATTTGCTTGTACCGAACAAGAAGATATTGATTTTTCAAAACCTTTAATTGATAACATTTTAATTAAGGATGTTGTAACAGATATGACTCTTGATAAAGGAGAGTATAGATTATATGGAAGGGTTGTTGTAAGAGAAGGTGCCACTCTAACCCTTAATGCGGGAGTTGTAATAAAGGCAGCTCATCAGGATACATTCAAAACATGGGCGAATAAAGATAATCCGAAAGTTCCTACAATTGCTTATTTACTTGTTGAAAAAGGAGGTAAGTTTATAGTAAATGGTACTGCAAGTCAGCCAGTTGTTTTTACTTCTGATTCGTTAAAAGCTGGTTCGTGGGGTGGAATAATAATAAACGGAGAGGCTCCTATTGCACAAGAAGAAAAAACTTCTGTTTCAGGAGGATTTCCTTACGGAGGCGATAAAGCAACTGATAATAGCGGTAGTATAAAATATCTTAGAATTGAGTATGCCGGGGCAAAAAGAAGTAGTAGGTATGATACTGGATATCCAGGAAGTGATAATATTGATGCATTTAATCTGAATGGAGTTGGAAGTGAAACTATTGTTGAAAATGTGCAGGTGTACAAATGTTCTGGTAAAGGAGTAGTTATTAATGGAGGAACTGTTAATTTGAAGAAGATTTTAGTTAAAGGCTCTGTTAAAACAATGTACTACTGGTCGTATGGCTGGACTGGCAAAGGGCAGTTTTGGACTGGTCAACGTAATTTTGAAGAAGTTGAAGGACTTGCTGACAATACCAGTTTTGTTGGAGCAAGTTCTGGAGTAACTGAAGAACTTCCTTTATACTCAAATCCAACGATTTCAAATGTTACTCTAATTGGTAACGAAACAGGTAATAACTTAATTAAGTTTCTATCTAAGGCTAAAGGTAAGATGTACAACTTTGTTTTAGCCGACCAAACTAAAACTTGTGTTAATGTTTCTGGAACAAGCACTGTTGATTTGGTTAATAGTGGGGAATTGGTATTTGGTTATACATCAGTTTCAAATGTTGGTAATAACTCATACTCTAAAGGAATTGAAGAAAAATTTGAGGAGGATGAAAACTATATAGTAGAAGATGTGAATTTTGAAAATGGCATAGTAGGTTCAACTTCAAATGGATTGGATGTAAGCTTACAGGATAGTTGGTTTGAGTCAACTACTTATAAAGGAGCTGTGTCAGAAGATAATGATTGGACTGAAGGTTGGACAAAATAGCAATAACCATTCATCAACATATCATTTACATAGTGAGGCTGTAACACATTAAGTGTGCAGCTTCACTTTTTTACCTTTGAAACTCCACCAGATACTATAAATTTCATTACTTCAGCAGCATTAGCTTCAACAAGTTTTATTTGTTTTTTTGGAACAACATAAAATTCGCCCAACATTCCGTAAGAACTGGGTAAGTAAACGCCTATCATATCTTCTGCTCCTAACTCTTCAAGATTTGTTGTTGTTATAAAACCGTAACGATGCAAAACACCAGCTTTATCTAATTTTACTAACACAGGTTGGTTAAACTTTTTTTCTCCTCCAACAAAAGCCGACATCAAATCTTTTACTGATGTATATATCATTTTAACTAAAGGAGCCTTTTTCATTATTTTATCATATACACCAGAGATAGGCGTAGATATCAATATTTGACCTATATAACCAATTAGCGTGACCAATATTAATATTAAGGCTAAACCTACGCCTGGGAAATTATATTTAGCGAGTAATCCTCTATTAAAAAACTCTCGATCCATTAAAAGACCATCTAACCAAACTATGGCAAATACAATCACATAAATTGTTACAGCTAATGGTACCACATATAGCAACCCCTGTAAAAAGTACCTTACTAATTTTTTCATTATCCAAGATTAAAAATTACCCCTAATGTTCTACTATAAGTTTTCAAGATCTACCTTTTGTTTACGGGTAAGTTTAGATACAACTAAATTATACGAGTGATCAATTAATTCTTTAACAAAATCTGGTTTTAAACTACCATCCATTTCTACAGTGTTCCAGTGTCTTTTGTTCATGTGATAACCTGGATTGATTGCTTCATATTCCTCCCTTAGAGAAATGGCTTTTTCAGGATCACATTTTAAATTAATAGACAAATCACCTTCTAAATTTCCTAGAACATACATTTTTCCCATTACTTTAAACACCAAAGTTACTTCATCAAAGGGAAATTCTTCAGTGGTTCCTTTTTTCGACAAGCAATAATCTCTTACTTCTTCAATATTCATATCTTCTAATTAGTTTACAGGAGGATAAAAAGCTTCTTCAATATGATCTATATTCCAATTTTTCTTTTCGGGTATAACTGAAATAACATCGAATCTTACCTCTAAATCTAAATCGTTATCAATAATATATGCCTCAGTTGCATCAACAAGAAAACGAATTTTTGAGCTAGTTATGGCTTCTTGTGGATGTTCCCACTCCTCGGTTGAGCGGGTTTTTATTTCTGCAATAATCAACAAGTCGTCCTTTTTAGCAATCAAATCTATCTCTTTATGATTATAGTGCCAATTTTGCTCAAGTATTTCGTAACCCTTTTTAGCTAAATAATTAGCTGCAATTTGTTCACCTTCCTTACCTAATTCGTTATGTTCTGCCATATTTTAATTTCATAATAGAGTTTTATAAAACTAGTATAAAAGTATATTGGAGCAAAAGCAATACATTTTAAAATTACAATGCCATTAAACTAACTTCACTTTTAGTAACTTTCAACTCCATTTCGCATCCTAATATTAATGGATAATTGGTTTCGATATGACCAGAAGGAAAGTTAAATGCTACAGGATAATCATAAAACGATACACTGCTATAAATTATTTCTTCTATGGTTTGCCCAAAAGGAGTTTCGTTGTCTTTTAACTCGGTGAATTGACCAACTACCAATCCTGATAGCTTCTCTAATACTCCACCTATCCTTAAACTATTCATTATTCTGTCTAAGTGATATAAGTATTCAGATAAATCCTCAATAAAAAGTATTTTTCCTTCGGCATCAAAATCGTAAGGAGTTCCTCTTAAAGATTGGATTAATGATAGGTTTCCACCAACAAGTACTCCTTTGGAAACACCCTCCTTATTAAACGAATGTGGATTAACAATATATTGAGGCAACTCTCCACTTAAAAAAGAGAAAAGAACATCTATATCAGATGATGTTTCGGTGTAGTTTAAAAAGCTTTTACACATAGGGCCATGGATTGATACAATTCCATTTTTTTGAAAAGCAGAATGTAAAACTGTAATATCACTAAATCCAATAAGCCACTTAGGGTATTTTTTTATTTCTGTAAAATCCAATTGGTCTATGATGCGAATTGATCCATATCCTCCTCGTGTGCAAAGTATTGCTTTAATTTCTTTGTCATCCATCATTACCTGTAGATCGTGTAAACGATTTTCATCTGTTGATGAAAAGTTGTAGTGATGCTGGTTAACATGAAGACTTACTTTGGTTTTAAATCCTGATTCTTCTAAACGAAGACAAGCTTTTTCTACTATTTTTGGATCTATTCTTCCTGCTGGAGCAACAATTCCAATGGTATCTCCATGTTTTAAAGAAGGAGGGTAAATCATGTTTCTGCTTTTGGTAAATCTAAATTACAAAGTAAATGCATTTTCCTTATCTTTGCTCTTAATTAACAAAGAGTATTGAATATATCCGTGCTTGTTGGGCGGATATTATTTTATCATGCAATAAGCGGTTTTGAAAAATGGATAATTTTAAGAGGACACTAGTAACAACAGCATTACCATATGCAAACGGACCTGTTCATATCGGACATTTAGCAGGGGTTTATGTTCCTGCAGATATTTATGTAAGATATTTAAGAATGAAGGGTGAAGATGTATTATTAATTGGGGGTAGTGATGAACATGGTGTTCCTATTACATTAAAGGCTAAAAATGAGGGTGTAACGCCTCAGGATATTGTAGATAGATATCATAAAATAATTAAAAAGTCGTTTAACGATTTTGGAATTACCTTTGATGTTTATTCTCGAACTACAACAGAAACTCATTATCAAACTGCTTCAGATTTTTTTAAAACTTTGTATGAAAAAGGAGAGTTTCTTGAAAAAGAGTCTGATCAATATTATGATGAAGAAGCTAAACAGTTTTTAGCAGATAGATATATTACAGGTACTTGTCCGCATTGTGGAAATGATGGAGCATATGGAGATCAGTGTGAAAGCTGCGGTACTTCGCTTAATGCAACAGACTTAAAAAATCCAGTATCAGTAATTTCGGGGAGTGTGCCGGTGATTAAAAAAACCAAGCACTGGTATTTACCACTAGATAAACATGAGCCATTTCTAAAAAAATGGATACTTGAAGATCATAAAGAATGGAAAGCCAATGTTTATGGGCAGTGTAAATCGTGGATTGATCAGGGATTACAACCTCGTGCAGTAAGTCGAGATTTAGACTGGGGAGTTCCTGTGCCGGTAGAAGGAGCAGATGGTAAGGTACTATATGTGTGGTTTGATGCTCCAATTGGATATATTTCAGCTACTAAAGAGTTAACGCCAGAGTGGGAAAAGTATTGGAAAGATCCAGAATCAAGAATGCTTCACTTTATTGGAAAAGATAATATTGTATTTCATTGCATTGTCTTTCCATCTATGCTTAAAGCAGAGGGAACTTATAACCTTCCTGAGAATGTGCCGGCTAACGAATTCCTGAACCTTGAAGGAGATAAAATTTCAACATCGCGTAATTGGGCTGTTTGGTTACATGAATATTTAGAAGAGTTTAAAGATCAGCAAGATGTATTGCGTTATGTACTTTGTGCAAATGCTCCGGAAACAAAGGATAATGACTTTACATGGAAGGATTTTCAGGCACGTAATAATAATGAGTTAGTAGCTATCCTTGGTAATTTCGTAAATAGAGCGATGGTTCTAACACATAAGTACTATGATGGTAAAACTCCATCAATGGGAAGTGTAGTTGAAGATTTTGATAAGGATTCATTGGCCGAAATTGATTTGATTGTTAAAAAAGTTCAAACTAGTTTAGATAATTTCCGTTTCCGAGAGGCAGTGAAAGAAATGATGAATCTGGCACGTTTAGGAAACAAATATCTGGCAGATACAGAACCTTGGAAGTTGATTAAGACAGATGAGGAAAGAGTGAAAACCATAATGTATGTTTCTTTACAAATTACAGCTAACTTATCTGTCTTGATGGAACCATTTTTACCTTTTAGCGCTGTTAAATTGCAGGGCATGCTTAATTTATTTGGTGTAAACTGGGAAGATTTAGGAAGAACAGATTTACTTGCTGACGGGCATGAAATTAATAAACCAGAACTTTTATTTGCAAAAATAGAAGATGAAACCATTCAAAAACAATTAGAAAAACTGGAAGCTACCAAAACAGCAAATGAAGCGGCTGCCAAAACAGCAGAACCAGCTAAAGAAGATGTGAGTTTTGATGAATTTGTAAAAATGGATATCCGTATTGGTACTATTTTAAGTGCGGAAAAAGTAGCGAAAACAAAGAAGCTTCTTAAATTGGAAATAGATACAGGAATAGATAAGCGAACTGTAGTTTCTGGTATAGCTGAATTTTATAATCCTGATGAAATAGTAGGTAAGCAAGTAAGTATATTAGTAAACCTTGCTCCTCGAAAAATTAGAGGAATAGAATCTCAAGGCATGATTTTGATGGCCGAGGATGCAACAGGAGAGTTGGTATTTGTACAACCTTCAAAAGATATTAAACCAGGCTCAATGGTTAGATAGATTAGATGAATTATGTTATTTGATTACAGCAAGTAAAAAAAATAAAAAATACCCGAGGTGTGACTTAAAGTACACTTCGGGTATTTTATTTTAATCAATAGTTATTGTCGTCACTCAGTGTATGCATAAAATTAATCAAGTCTGAAATCTCGTCTTCTGTCAAGTTTAATGGTTCTGTAGGTAATGTTTGTGATTTAATGTTAATGCCTAAACCATGACCTCCACCTTTGTTATAAAAATCCATTACTTCTTCTAATGTTTCGTAAACTCCATTGTGCATATATGGTGCTGTTTTAGCAATGTTCCGGATTGTAGGTGTTTTAAAGAAGTGTTTTCTCTCCTCAACATTGAAGAGGTGATATCTTCCCAAGTCATCATCTATTTTTGCATTTAAAGTATCTTTATTAATTGGTGTGCCTATCATTTCTAGTTCTGATACAGTAAAATAGGGAGGTAAAGTGCCATTAAATAACGGAGCAAAGTGACAAGTAGCACACTGAGCTTTTCCTGTAAAAAGGTTAAATCCATTGATTTCTGATTGGGTTAAATTATTTTCAATATTATTAATATTCTTATCAAATTTTGAATTGAATGGAGCTAGTGTTCGTATATAATCAGCTATTGCATTCCTAATATTGAAATCGGTCACGCCATCTTTATACATTCTTTGAAATTCTTTTTTATAATCAGCATTTTTTCCAACTGATTTTCTCAATATTTCAAGGTTTGAGTGAAACTCAGTTTTATTATTAACAACTGCTACAATTTGACCTTCAAGGCTACCTGCTCGGCCATCATGGAAATATGCTTGCTGATATGCGGCGTAAGTTAAAGTAGGACTATTTCTGGTTTGTCCTTTTGATTTTTTTAGGCCATCGGTGAATGCAAGATCAGGTAAGTGACAAGTAACACAGCTAAATTTTCCATTACTTGATAAGCTGTTGTCGTAAAATAGCCTTTCTCCTAACTTTGCTTTTTCAATACTAAAAGAATGATGATAATCAGAAAAAAAGTCAAGGTTAAAAGTAGAATCAGAGAAAAGAGATTCTACGTTATTATTTATAGCTAAAGTAAATGGATATTCAACATTCCAATCATTAGCAATGCTATTAAGTAATTTTAACTGGTTATGAGTATGTTTTTTTATAAATGTATATCTGTCAAAATCATCAAAATCCTTGTTTAAGAATTGTATAGAATTTTTTACCTCTTGAATATATTCATTAAGTAAACTTTTATCTGTAAACTCTTCGATAAAACAGTTGAGATAATCAATATGTGAAGTATAAACGTAACTGCTTTCTTGAAGAGAGTTTCCTAACACAGGGGAGTCAAAACCTGTTATTCCAGCTAAAGCAATTTGCAAAACGGATTGCTTTAGCATAAATATGATATGATAAGGTTTATAATTAATAACAGTAGAATAGCTTTTTAAAAGTTTAAGTCTATTTAAAGTTAAACTTGTATGTCTTTTTATCTCCTTAATGTTTACTGAGTCTGCAAAAATTAACTCTTCCAAAACTTGGTAACCAGAAGCTTCCATTATTTTTATATCTGTTGCATCTTCTTCGTGTATTTTTAAAAAAGGAGACTGATTCAAGAACATGTAGTTTTCTTTATCAGCAAAGGATAAAATAGGTTCAGCTTTTTTAAATGCCTTTCTGGATGTCAAATAGTGTTGTTTCATCTTTAAAGATGATTTCGAAGAATTTAAACTGTCTAGATGACTTATGGCTTTATTAATGTGAGCAATGTATAAGTGCTGTAATTTATTAACTCCATCTGGTTTTTTTGTATGTGTACACCTAAAAGCTATCAGGGAAAATAATATTATAATAATTGTTTGTTTAGTCATGGCGCAGGTAAAATAAAAATCCTGCTTTATGCAATTTGCATAAAGCAGGAAGGGTAAACAATGATATATTAGTTAATTAAAAACGTTCTTTTAACGCTCAAGTCCTTTAATTACATAAAGCATGCTACCTTCTTTTCTACTATTGGCAACATCACTATTTGCTTTAGGATCTGTAAAAGGAGTTCCATCGGCTTTTTCCCATCCATGGTTTTGAGTCATTAGCATAAAAGTATTCTTAACTTTTAAAACATCAGATACGTCAATCATACCAGTGATTTCCCAAGTTTTGTTTGTCGATCCATACCCCAAGTTAGCAGCTTTTTCCTGGTCACATTCTAATACTACTTTTAACATACCAGTCTTAAGGTTATATTGGTATAAACGAGCGAAGTGCTTTTTGTTATCATTGTCAAAATAACCATTAGGATCTTCTTGTATGTAAGCGTAGTTTTCAGTTACACAAATATTATCAGGGCTATGAAATTCTTTTGCCTTACCATCTGTTTTGTCACCATCAAGAACGCATGTGATTTTCCCAGCTTTAGTCGGATCATTGTCATTAAGTACTACTTTATATACTCTTCCATACAAAGTACCTTTTCCAACTAAATCATCTTTTTTTCTTCCAGTAACGCAAAAATAAATTTCGCGATTGCTTTTTGCAGAACCTCTTCGCCAATCAATATCTTCAAGCCTTGAAAAACCCATTACTTTTTTACTCTTAGCTTCAGCATCAAGTAAATCAATGTTAGTTTCGGTAAGTTCTACAAATTCAATGTCATATTCTTTACCTTCTTCCATGTCAATTTCGTATTCAACACCTGGACTTGTTACTTTTAATCCATAAAGTTTACCTCCTTCAAGATCAGCGTGGTTACCAACATACATTCCTAATTGTCCTGATGGAACAGAGTTATCAGAATGATCATCGCCAATAAAAACTACTGTTTTTCCAGGATAAGCATTTTTACCAATTGCTACAGCATTCTCTGTAGACCATTGTCCCATTTTTGTAAGCATTTTTGGCATACTAGCATTATCAATACTTCTGTATGGATCGGTTAGGAATACTCCTTTTGAGCTTCCTCCCCATTCTCCACCAGACATGTATAGAGGTCCAAAACCATGCTCACTTGGAGTAATTAAAGAACCGCTACATTGAGCTGTTGCTGCTGTAGCAGTTGCATTAAGAATATGCTCACCTTCAATAGGAGCAAATGTTTCATCAAATTTTATTCTGGCAATAGCATAATCAGCTTCAATGTTGTTTATCAAGGAATATGTTCTGTCAGGATTTTTAAGTAATCCAGCACCATCAGCCATTGAGCCATAAATAAAATCAGGAGAACCAGAAAGTTGATCTTCAGAAGAAAGCATTGGATATACCTCCAAATCGCTAAAAGCATCATTTAGTTTTAAAAAATTTGGAGTGCTTGAATGGGTTGCAAGCTCTACTTTGCTTTTTTCGTCGTGATCATCTTTGTCGCAAGAAATAAGAAATATGCTTATTACTGCTATTAAAGTCATTGTTTTTAAATTCATGATTGAGTTGTATTATATGTTTAGTGCAAATGTCAAAAGTTTATATAAAGAAAAGATTAGTTAGGTATTAGGGAATTATCATTAAATAAGAAAAAAAGACCCGTAAATCCTAAAAGAGAATTTGTGTTTTTGAACTTATTTAAATGTAAAGAGCAGGATAATAGTTGCATAAGGTCTTTTATTCAGTCTTGGGATTGTTATGTAATCATGAACTGGTCGATTAGACAACTTTAATTGTTGACATTTTTACTTAAGTATAATATTCATTTTAGCTTAAGTATTAACACGCTTTAACTTTTTTTTATACGCGTTCACTAAACAATCAGCTACATTTGCATTGTAGATTTTTTTTCATAGATTTAGATTTGGTTAACAAAGCTGATTTTAAGGGTAAAGGATAGATGAATGCATCTATCCTTTTTTTATTTTAAATACTTAAGTTAGTGACAAATTATCTTTCCATTGATGGGATTATACCCTGATTTTAAACTTAAGTAAATATAATTTGTTTACATTTACTTTTAAGTTCAGAGTTCAAAAAATGCAGTCACAAGATAATTCAGGCAAAATAGTAAAAAGTATACGACCAAGTAGGATTATATTACCTATTATGATTGGTATTGGATTTTCTGGTTTTATGTTATATCGTGAATATACACCAGGAAGTTTTGATGCCATGCAGTTTAGTTTGAGTACTCTATTATGGATAGGAATCTCTTTTTTATTTATGGTAATCCGTGACTTTGGCTATATATATAGATTAAGGCTTCTTTCGAATAACGAGCTTAGTTGGAGAAAAACATTTACAACAATAATGTTATGGGAGTTTACTTCGGCAATTACACCGTCGGCCATTGGAGGTACAAGTGTGGCTGTTTTTTTTATCAATAAAGAAGGAATTAAAATTGGACGGAGTACGGCTATGGTAATGGTCACATCTTTTTTGGATGAGCTTTTTTTTATTATAGCTTTTCCAGTAGTTCTTCTGTTTATTGGAAGAACAGACATTTTTGGATTTGGTGTTGAAAATATGGCTTCTTTACCATGGTATAAAAATCAGTTTATGCTATTTGCACTTACCGGTTATGCGCTCAAAGTGGTATACACAATAATTATTAGTTATGGTTTGTTTGTAAATCCAAGAGGATTAAAGTTTTTATTGCTTTGGATTTTTAAGTTTCCAATTATTAGAAAATGGCGACCAGATGCAAATGAGTCTGGATCAGACTTAATTAATACCTCTAAAGAGTTTAAAAGGTGGCCAATACAAAAATGGGTTAAAGCGTTTTTAGCTACAAGTTTAAGCTGGATTAGCAGATATTGGGTTGTAAATACAATTATAATTTCTTTTTTTGGATTTAGCTATCTTAATTTCGAGGATCATACTTTAGTTTTTGGTAAACAGTTAGTAATGTGGATAATGATGTTGGTTAGTCCAACTCCTGGTGGAAGTGGTTTTGCTGAATATGTTTTCAAAGAATTTCTTTCAGGTGTTATTCCTATAGGGACTGGAGTTACATTAGCATTTTTATGGCGATCGATAAGTTATTACCCTTATTTATTTGTAGGAGGTGTACTTGTGCCGCGATGGGTACGTAAACACTTCATAAAACGTTAGTTATATTTGATAAACGCAATTTATAATTAGACGAAAAAGTCTATGTCAATGGTACTTTCTCCGTAACTTGGTAAAGTCAATTTATTTCTCTTACAACCATCTGCAAATATTTTTTTTGTGAAGTATAAACTAATAATAATTGCACTGTTTCTTGCAGCATGCAATGAGGTAAGAAACAAAGGAGGTGATGTGTCAGAAGATGATAGCATCAATGAAATAACCATTTATTGTGAAAATGCAATGGTTCCACCTTTGATGGAAATAAAAGAAAGGTTTGAGTCAGGAAATAAATGTGTGGTAAAATTACATAACGACTGTTCGCAAAATTTAAGTAGTTTAATTCAGTACACAAATAAGGGAGATATATTTTTGCCTGCATCTAATGCCGGATTTAAAAGTTTAAAAAAACATCAGAATTCATATATTATTGATTCAGTATTTATAGGGTATAATTCGTTGGTGGTTATGGCAGTTAAAGGTAATCCAACGGGCTATGATGGAGACCTAAAGAACCTTACAGATAAGAAGCATGCGGTTATTATTGCTAATCCCGAAACTAGTTCATTAGGATATGATACTAAAAAAATATTGGTGGAGAAGAGTATTTACAGTGATGTAATTTTAAATGTGGTGGCGTTATCAACAGATAGCAGAGGGTTAGTAAAAAGTCTTAAAAATGAGGAGGCGCAGCTTGTAATTAATTGGAGGAGTGATGTATATAATAATGGAAATATTGAGCATGTTGAAATATTTCCTATTCCAGATTACCAACAAGTACCATCCGAGATTTATGCAGGAGTGTTATCAACTAGTAAACATCCTGACTTAGCACGAGAATTTCTTGATTATGCCACTGGAGAAGAAGGAATCTCTATATTTAGAAAGTACGGTTTTAATAGGAGAAAAACATTAATTTTTTAAATTTATACCCTGAAATTAATGTATAGAAAACTTTTTTTCTGTGGTAAATAATTCTAAGTCGCAAAGGAGAATTTTTTATATCGGTGAACCGATAATAGTAAAGCTCTATTTATTGTTAGCAATATTTTTATTGACTATTGCTGCTATTTTAGTAATAGAGAATTATTTTGATCGTACGTATATCATTAGATATCAGGAGATAATCCATAATCAGGAACAGAAGCAAAAAATTGAAGAAGTTCTTCAAAAGAACATTCTAAAACTCAATTTGTTGTTTAAGGATTTTACTGGTATTGACCATCCTCAACAGTTAACAAATACTGAAAATAGCATTTCAAACATTGTTGCAGAATGCCAAAATATTGTAGATATATTAGATAATGGAGGAACTTTAAATGAGGTAAAACCTGTAAATCTTCAAGGTCAAGAGTTAATTACTGAAGTAATTGTACATGAAGTAGATGAGTTTACTGGTTCAATTCCGGAGATAAGAGAACTATCGCCCAAAATTAATGATCTTGATTTACTCGCCCGAAAAATTGTTGCTCTAATTAATTCGAACTTTAAAAATCCCGAAACAGACGAAGATAGTTTCAAACAAAATGTAGCTTTTTATTTAATGAAATCAGAAACACTATTTTCAAGGATAAACGAAATAGAGAATAAAATTTCATATGATATAAATAAAAATGTACTTACCCTTAATAATGCCAGTATTAATATTATTAAGAAGTATAATAATTTCAAGTATTTAAGCCTTTTTATTTTTACTCTTTTTGCCGGAATAATTACTTATTATCTGATTATACAAATCAAAAATGTAATTATTAACCGAAAACAGGCCGAAGAAAACAATGGCAAGTTGTTGCAAGCTGTTGAGCAAAGCCCAATTTCTATTATGATTACAGATACCAAAGGAAATGTGGAGTATGTAAATAAAGGTTTTGAGGATATTACTGGTTTTACAAAGGAGGAAGTTTTAAAAAACAATATTGATCTATTTCATAACAATGAAGAAGATTCTTCTCAAGCTTTTTGGCAAACAATTCAAGAAGGTAAGATATGGACGGGTGAGATTAATAACCGGAAGAAAAACGGAGAGGTTTATTGGGAAAAAGTATTGATATCACCTGTTTTAAATAAAACAAATACTATATCTAGCTTTATCGCAATTAAAGAAGATATTACTGAAAAAAGAATACTTACTCACTCCTTGGAAGAGTCAATTGAATCAATGAAAACGATTATTGAGAATCTTCCAGTAGGGATACTTATAGTAAATAGCAGTAAAGAAATCATTCAGGCCAATGATACTGCTGCTAAAATTATGGGTTACAGTAACCAAAATGAGGTTATTGAATCCATGAAAGGCATAGAGTATGGAGATGTTTTTATTACCCAAAAAGAAGAACACGTATCAGATCCAACAACACGAATTGTTGTTTCAATGCTTGAAGAAAGGCTTGAAGTAAAGCAAAATAATATTTCCCGCTCAATACTTAAAAATATTATTCCGATTAGACTAAACCATGAAAATGTATACTTAGAAGCTTTTATGGATATAAGTGCTCAAAAGGAATTGCAAAAGAAAGAAGCGGAATCGAATAAAGCGAAATCAGAATTTCTGGCTAATATGAGTCATGAAATTCGAACTCCGATGAATGGAATTATTGGTGCAACTGAATTATTAAGCAATACAAAAATGACTAAAGAGCAATTTAATGTTGTTTCTATAATTAGTCGTTCGTGCGAAAATCTACTAAATATTATTAACGACATACTCGATTTCTCAAAAATTGAGGCAGGAAAGATGAAAATTGAGCCTTATCCATTCAATGTTCGTTCAACAATTGATTATTTAATGGATCAAATGTCTTTTAAAGCCAATGAGAAAAGTATAGAATTAATAAGTAGTGTAGAACAAACCATTCCAAGTATATTAATTGGAGATGAAAGTAGGGTAATTCAGGTTTTAGTTAACCTATTAGGCAATTCGGTAAAATTTACTACCGAAGGAGAGGTTGTGCTTAAAGTTGAGGTGAGCAAGCAAATAGGTTCTCAGATATCATTACATTTTATGGTAGAAGATTCTGGTATTGGAATACCAAAAGATAAACTTGAAAAGATATTTGAGTCGTTTACTCAGGCTGATGGTTCAACAACCAGAAAATTTGGAGGTACTGGATTGGGAACCAGTATATCAAAAATGTTGATAGAATTAATGGGTGGTAAGATATGGGTTGAAAGTCCTAATCCAAATTTTGCTTGGAGTAAAGATAATCCAGGATCGATATTTCATTTTATTTTACCTTTTCAAATTGATAAAAACCAAGCACCAAATGAGTTGCAAGGAGATAAGTTTAAAGATGTAAAAACCTTAGTGGTTGACAACCATAAAACTAATGTACTTTTACTTAAGAAAACACTTAATAATTGGGGAATTGAATCGGAAAGCACACTTGATGAAAAATCTGCCCTTGATATGATTAATAAAGGCAAAGGTTTTGATCTTGTAATAGTTGATTCTCATGTTTTTAGCAAGGTGGATGAAGGCTTTGTCAATAAAATTAAGATAGCTATTCCTAAGGTTAAAATAATTCTTTTTACTTCAGATGTTAAGTGGAGAGAAAGCTACAACTTTGAGGGTATTGACCAGGTAATTCAAAAACCAATTAAACATACTCAATTGTTTAAAACACTAGAATCATTATTCTTTGCCGAAGAAAATGAAGGTGGTAATAAAGGGGTTAAGAAATTATCTTTTGAAGAAAGAATTAAAAACAAAATTATCTTATTGGTTGAGGATAATCTTATTAACCAGAGGATAGCTGAGAAAATGCTAGAAAAAATTGGATTAAAAACTGCAATAGCAAATAATGGAAAAGAAGCGGTTGAGATGATTACAAGTGGAGAGTATAGTTTTGACTTAGTTCTAATGGATGTTCAGATGCCGGTATTAAATGGATTGGATGCTACTGTAGCCTTAAGAAATAAAGGAATTGAAATACCTATTATTGCTATGACTGCAAATGCAATGAAAGGAGATAGAGAGGTGTGTATTGAGGCTGGAATGAATGACTATATTGGAAAACCTGTGAAACTGCATGATTTAGCAGGATTGTTAGATAAATGGATATAGCTAGTTCCTACTCGGTGGTGTTTAAAAAGAATCTGAATTAAGTAAATTCTTCAACTAGGTTGCAATCCGTCATGTAATTATTTATTTTATTGTTTTAGTTTTATCTTTGAAAATTAAATTAGTTCATTTATAATCATATTTCCATGAGCAATATCGACTGGTCAAACTTATCTTTTAGTTACTTAAAAGCGAATTACAATATTAGATGTCATTATAAAAATGGGCAATGGGGTGAGCTTGAAGAAAGTACTTCTGAGGAGATTAATATTCATATTGCAGCTACTTGTTTGCATTATGGGCAAGAAGCTTTTGAAGGGCTAAAAGCATTTAAGGGGAAAGATGGAAAGGTGAGAATTTTTCGTTTAGAAGAAAATGCAAAACGCTTAGAAAGCTCTGCAAATGGAATATTAATGCAACCTATTCCAATTGATCTTTTTACAAAAGCTGTTGTTAGAGCGGTTGAACTCAATAAGGAATATGTACCTCCTTACGAATCTGGAGCATCATTATATATTCGTCCACTTTTAATAGGATCAGGCCCTAAGGTTGGAGTATCTCCGGCAGAAGAATATACTTTTTTGGTATTTGTAACTCCTGTTGGACCATATTTTAAAGAAGGATTTAAACCAACTAAGCTGATGATAAGTCGTAAGTTTGATAGAGCTGCTCCTCAGGGGACAGGACATTTAAAGGTTGGGGGAAATTATGCTGCAGGTATGCGCGCTGGTGAAATTGCGCATTCTGGTGGTTATTCAGCAGTACTTTATTTAGATAGTAAAGAGAAAACGTATATTGATGAGTGTGGACCTGCAAACTTTTTTGGCATTAAGAATAAGGATACATATATAACACCTTTATCACATTCTATTTTGCCTAGTATTACTAATATGAGTTTAATACAGTTAGCGGAAGATATGGGTATGAAAGTTGAAAGACGTCAAATTAGGTTTGATGAGTTGGGAGACTTTGATGAGGCAGGAGCTTGTGGAACAGCTGCAGTAATTAGCCCAGTTGGTCAAATTGATGATGTAGATGAAGGTAAATCATTTAAATATGGTGAACCTGGAGTGGCTGGTGAAGTGAGTACGAAACTTTATAATAAGCTAAGAGCAATTCAATATGGTGATGAGCCGGATACTCACGGATGGACTACTATAGTTGAATAATGAAAAAATATAATTAAATAAAAATGCCAGCTCAATTTGGGCTGGCATTTTTTATAAATTATTATTGGATTATTTAACAGCTTCAACAGTATACCCTATTTTTCTTAACAAGTTTAACCATCCTTCTTCTCCTCCTAAATGACCAGCTCCAACAGCAAAAAAAGTAGATTTATCTTTAGTAATAGTTGTAAATTTATCTACCCATTCTTTATTTCTTTTGTTGATAAGTATATCATTAAATTCCTCCATACTCCACTCACTATCATCCGTTAACTTTAATATGCCATCAATATCTTCTGATTTATAAAGGGAAACTAATTCGTCAAACTCTGCTTTCGCTTTATTTTCTTGTCTGATAATATCTGCAATCATTTTAAACTGCTTATCCAAAGGAATTTGGTCAAAAGCATTCATCTGGTATTCAACAGTTTCTAACCCAAAGACTTCTTTGCCTTGTTCTTTAGCCATTTGAGCAAGAACTGTTTCAAACGACATGGGTTGACAAGAGAGAATTGTCATATAACTCATTGATAAAAGCATGATGGGTTTCATTACTTGTAGTTGTGCCATTCCAGCGCCGACTTTAGCTTTAAACTTAGAGTCTAGCAATTGATATTCTTCTTCAGTAAGATAATCTTTGGCTGTTTTCCCATTATTCATGGCCATCATACTCATCATTTTTTGCATCATTTGCGGATCGTCGAAATCTAATTCTAAATAAACTTGTTCGATTCCTGTAAATGAAGTCTTTACTTTTTCTGCCATACTAAAATCTTGAGGACAGATGAGATGAATAGTTCCATAAATGTAGGAAGGTTTGGTTAATCCATTACCACTAATTTTCCAAAGTAGTGATGATTGGTTTTGAGCTAAAGCATTACAAAATATTGTTGTAATGATAATCAGAGAAAAAAATAATTTTTTCATGTTTAAGGTATTAAAATTAGTAAAGATCAAATATATTTAAATTATTTATTTCGTATATCCCCAACTATCATTAAAGCTTCTTCGCGTATAATTTCAGGAAGATTAACGCGTCGGAGTTGTATGCTTTTCATCCAGCCGGCAACTTCGTAATCTTTTAAAGTATATAGTACATCGCGAAATTCTTCAATAGCTTCCTCTGTGTAATCATTAATAGCTAATCCTTTGTATTGATCCAATTCTTCATCATTATAATACTCAATATTGTCACTTGAACTCAAAAGGCTATCTGCTTCACATACTTCATGTGCTCCACAACAATCGTCAGCAACTTCATTTTTCTTTTCAACATCTTCATTTTGAGACTTGCTTTTAGATGCAAACCAAGCCACAATCATCGCAATAATAATCAGTAAAACTATATATACCATAATGCAAAAATATAAAAAAAGCACAAAGTTAATCCTTGTGCTTTACATAGATACATATACTAAAACAATGTTATTTGATAATAAGTTTTGATATTTTATCGCCATTAATAGTTTTCATAACTATTATATAAACTCCATTAGGTAAGTCCTTAATAGATAATTGATTGTTAAAGGTTGGTGCTTTTTTTACAGGTTGTCCCGAAATTGAATATATGGTTACAAAGTATGTTGTTGTATTAAAAGTGATAACATCTTTAGCAGGATTAGGACTGAATAATTGCTGAATTTTACTTGTAGAAGTAGTAAGGTTAGTGGTCAACGAATATTTCCAAATTCCTCTGGATGAACCAATAAATGCAAGATCTCCCTCAAAAGCAAAAGTATTAGCAGATAATCCATCAGGTAAACCGGATGTTTTGGTAAAAGTATCCCCATTGTTAGAACTGATGTAAACCCCACTATTCCATGTTGATGCAAATAAAGTCCCATTGTGATATGCCATTGATTCTAAATCAATATATCCAAATCCAGTTGCGTTTTTTTCTTCCCATGTGTCAATATTCCACATGGTAATTTTATTATCGCTATTAGAGTATTTAACTTGTAAGAATACATTGTCACCACCCGATTCGATAAGTAAGATATCATCGTCATCATCAAGTTCATCTAATTCAGATGTATTAATTCCATCCATTGATAGGTTCCAGGCAGTGCTACCAAAATCATTTGAGGTATAAACGGCAAGTTTATTATTATTATTATCTAAACCAGACATAAATGTTTTTGATCCACCACCAACAACAATAGTTGGGGTGAAGTTGCTTGGTTTGTTAGCAGAAATATCAGTCCAGGAATCACCTCCATTACTCGATATGAGTAACCCATCTGGATCAGTTGAAATTGCAAAAAGTGCATTACTGTTTTTACCAATTATTTTTATGTTGTTATATCCAGCAGGATTACTTAGTGCACTCCAATTTTCACCATCATCTATTGATTTTACTACTTTTTCAGGAGATGCATCATCTCCCGGACTTGTTGAAAAATTGGCAAAAATTGAAGATCCATCAGTGAGAAAACCATATATTCTTCTTATATCACCAGTAGGTAATCCTGTATTCCATAAACTCCAATTGTCTCCATTATCATCAGATCCGTAAACTCCGGATATAAATAGGGAGGTGATTAAATTACCATTAGATGCAAATATGTTTTGTACATCAGCTGCCTGCAGTCCATTATTTCTTTTTATAATTGTGCTTCCTGAATTGGATGTATAATGAACCCCTTCGTCAATAAAAGAAGCCATAAATTCATTGCCAACTGCATAAAATCCGAGTGCAAATTCAGAACCTATTGTAGTTGTAACAGAGAGAGGACTCCAATTATCGCCATAATCATCAGAAGTATGTAATCCAAGATCTCCATTACCTTCGTAAATTGATGCATATAGCTTTCCTGTTTCATTAGCTGTTAGAGATATAAAACCAATTCCGTTTGTCCAGTCAGCTGCTAGATTAGTCCAGCCATCATCAATTAAATCATATCTTTCGAAAACACCTTGTTCGCCTGTTACAATTATGTAGTCGCCTGCAAAAATTACTCTTTCAATTGAATTTCCGGGAAAAGAGGGAGAAAAAGGAAGAGAGCCAAGATTAATACCATCTGTTGTTGTTGCAATAAATTCATCATCCTCACTTGAGTTAGTATGTGTTATATATGCTGTGGTTCCATCTGAGTATATATTTGGGAATAAATGAATTGAACCTACAACGCTGGATTTTATCCACGACGCACCATCATTATCTGAGTAATAAAGATTGTAAGTGCTTAAATTATAATCATAAACAACCGTTACTAATCTTGTTCCAACTTTAACAATGTTCGGTGGCATATAAAGACTACTAGGTAACCCTGTAGCAGTTGTCCAGGTAGAACCATCTGTTGTTGTCACAACTCCGCTCCAGCGATTAATACCTATTAAGTTACTGCCAGAACTAAAAAAGCCTTCAATGCGCAACCTTCCAATGGCAGAGTATAAATTATTGTTGGTTAAAGTCCAGTTAATTCCATTATCAGTAGTTTTAAAAACTCCACCTGCAGTTCCAATATACCAGTGGCCATTGTGTTTGATAAGAGTTTCTGAAAATGGGAGTTCAAGATCGGAGCTCGTAATCTGTGTCCAGTTTTGAGCATAGGTATCTGTTAAAAAAAATACCAATAACAAAGAGAGTAAAACTTTTTTCATACATAAGAATTTAGAAGAAACCTATATAATTTAGGAAAAATAATTGATTAAGTCTGTTATTTAGGTAGTTAAGCACATAAAATTTAACTTATGGATAGATTGTTCAGTAATTAGAAGGGCTAAATATGTTTTTTAAGTATTTTTCATTGTCTATTAATTAAATTAATATCAAAAAATGTGTAAAAACATATTTACAATGTTTTAATACATTATATTCGAAAATAAAAAAATGAATTTATTAGGAAATTTAGTTTGGTTGATATTCGGAGGATTTATGATTGCACTTGAATATTTAATAGCCAGTGTGTTTTTATTAATTTCTATAGTTGGTATTCCGTTTGGATTGCAAACTATTAAATTATCAAGTTTGGCTTTTTGGCCTTTTGGTAGAGAAGCAGTTGTAACTCAGAGAGCGTCGGGGTGTTTATACACAATAATGAATATAGTTTGGATAATAGTTGGAGGTATTTGGATTGCATTATCTCATTTATTTTGGGGATTGGTATTATGTATTACAATTATTGGAATACCCTTTGGAAAGCAACATTTTAAACTTGCTTCTGTAGCATTAACTCCATTTGGTAGAGAAATTAGATACAAATCTTAAATAAAATATAACCTTAATAAACTATTAAATAAATGAAGAGTTTTATTAGTAAATTATTAAAAACAGTAGGAACTTTTATACTTCGATATGGTTTGGGTATGGTGATTATTTGGCTCGGTTTTTTAAAATTTAAAAATTCCGAAGCAGAATATACTCATCAACTAATATCTAATGGGTATATGTCGTGGATATTAAAATATTTAACACCATATGCATTAAATCAGATTGTGGCTTACTTGCAGATACTTGTAGGTTTTTTTATAATGGTAAAGCCTATATCAAAATCGCTTTCGTTTTGGGGAGGTATAGTAGCAGTTGTAATGTTTATATTTAGCATTTCTTTATTGTTTACAACAAAAATAGTTTGGTTGTCGGGCTATGGTTTTCCCGAACTTTCAAAAGTTGGGCAAGCGGTATTAAAGGATTTTATCCTGTTAGGAGCTGCGGCTTGGTGTGTAGGTGATAGTATGTAATAGAAAAAGTTAATTAGAATATGCGAAAAAGAGTATGTGTTTTTTGTGCTTCGAGCTCTAAGATTGATATAGAATATATAGATACAGCCATTGAATTAGGAAAAGTATTGGCAGATAATGAAATTGCCATAAATTATGGAGGTGGAGCAGTTGGTTTAATGGGAGCTATTGCTGATAGTATGCTAAACCGGGGAGGTGAAGTAAGAGGTGTAATTCCTCGTTTTATGGTGGAGGTTGAATGGGAGCATAAAGATGTTAAAGATATGATTCATGTTGATACTATGGCTCAACGTAAAGAGTTATTGGTAAAAGATGTAGATGCTGTAGTTGCTTTGCCGGGAAGTATAGGAACCATGGAAGAGTTATTTGAAGTGTTGTCTAATAAAAAATTAGGTTTGTTTGCTAAACCTATAATTTTAGTAAATACTAATGGTTTTTTTAATCCGTTAATAGAAATGCTTCAAAAAATGATTGATGAGAATTTTATGAGGCTGGAACATGGAAATTTATGGAGTACTGTTAAATCACCAGAAGATGTGCTTAGATTTATAAATAATCAGAAAGAATGGCACGAAGATCCTATAAAAATAGCGACTATATAATGCTACATATTAAATTTAAATAGTTGTAGCATGTACAAAAGAATCCGTGCAAAATATTAATTTTGCAAAAAACACGCTGGATGAACCTTAAAGGTAACAGGAATTTAAATATAAATCAGGATAGTTTAAAAACAAAACCGAAAGAGTTATCGGTTGAAGTATCTGTACCTACATCTAATTTAAAAGTAGAAAGAAAAAAAGAGGTAATAACTGCGATTCCAGAAACTCCAAAACGATTTCAGCAACCAAAAAGGAAAACAGAACCTTTAAAAAAAGTATTTATTCCATCTTCGCAAGACTCCGTTGATTTTAATCTTAAAATAAGGGAAGAGAGTGAGGATATTCTGGAAAATACAGTTGTTCGGGATTTTTTGCAACCATTAAAGCAAAGCGATAAACAGTGGTTGGGAATTAGTGAAAAAGGAGAGGTTGCTTCAATCAAGATTCAATATAAAAGGAAAGAAGAAGTTGAGACAAAAAAAGACTCAATACCAATAGTTGCTGAATCTGAAGAAAAGGATACGATTTATGAAGTAAAATCAGTTGATACCACTAAAGTTAAAGATGCAGTATTTTCGGAAGATATTTCAAAAACAGAAGCAATAAAAGAAACTATAATAAAAGAACCGGACTTAGCTTCGGAATCAAAAAAAGAATATTCAAAAGATATTTTAACGGGATTATTAATATTATCCGTTGCTATTACAGGAATTATTAGAATAACTTACTTTAAATATTTACGAGAGTTATTTTCATCTGTAGTTTTTGGTCAGTATGCTCGAAAAATACAAAAAACTGAGAATATGCGTAATCAAAAAGCTGCACTTATATTAAAGTTGTTGTTTTTATTTAATGCAGCTATTTTTTGCTACGAGTATATTCATTATAACCATATTGAAACATTTGCTGGACAAAGCATGCTATTGATTCCTTTGATAATGTTTTTATTTTTAGTTTTTGGTTTAGTTAAAAGAATGTTGTATTGGTTTGTTGCATTTGTTTTTGAATGCGAGCAAGAAACTAAGGATTATATATTTTATTCAAGTTTACACAGTAAAGTGTTTGGGTTATTGATATTGCCAGTAATTTTAGTTATTCCGTATATAGAAGTAGAATCGTTAAATTTACTCTTTAATATTGGAATTGGATTATTTATTTTGCTGTATCTAGTTCAATTATTTAGGGGGTTAACAATTATTTTGAGAAATCTGGCTTCATTATTTTACATGTTTTTGTATCTTTGTGCCCTAGAAATTTTACCATTAATTATTATGTATAACATATTAATTAATTAGGTATTAGGATCAGTGAAATTAAAATACAGAGCGTTTTGAAGATAAAAAGAATACTGGTTTCCCAACCAAAACCGCAAACAGAAAAATCTCCTTACTTTGAGTTGGCAGATAAAAACAATGTTAAAATTGATTTTAGGCCATTTATCCAGGTAGAGAGTGTGCCCACTAAAGAATTTCGCGCACAAAAAGTAAATATACTTGATCATACTGCGGTAATTTTTACCAGTAGAACAGCTATCGACAATTATTTTAGGGTTGCAGAGGAAATGAGGGTTACAATTCCTGATTCGATGAAGTATTTTTGTATATCAGAAGCAACAGCATATTATTTGCAAAAATACATTGTTTACCGAAAAAGAAAGATTTTTCACTCAACCGGTAAATTCCCCGATTTAATTGAGATAATTAAAAAGCACAAAGACGAGAATTACTTAGTTCCACTTTCGGATATTCATAAGCAGGAAATTCCGGATTTGTTGGATAAAAATAAAATTAAGTATTCAAAGGCCATCCTTTACAGGACAGTAAGTAGTGATTTAAGTGACTTAAAGGATATTGATTATGATATTTTAGTATTTTTTAGTCCTTCAGGAATTGCCAGTTTATTACAAAATTTCCCGGATTGGGATCAAAAAGAAACAAAAATAGCTTCTTTTGGGCCAGCTACAGCAAAAGCTGTAAAAGAGGCTGGTTATAGATTAGATATTCAGGCTCCAATGCCTCAAGCGCCTTCTATGACGATGGCTTTAGATCAATTTATTAAAAAGCATAATAAAGCTAAAAAGTAAACTAATAATAACATAGGTGTTATAGAAAGGGCATTTTTCAATGCCCTTTTTTTCGCTCAGTTTTATACTAACCAATGTCAGAAGTATCATACAAATTTCCTAAAAAAGATAAGTTGTGCAGTCATGTAGTGATTAATCAGCTTTTTTCAAAAGGAAATTCCTTTGTATGTTTTCCGTTCAGGATCATTTATTTAAAAACCGAATTGCCTTTTGATGTTGAGGCGCAGGTTATTTTCAGTGTATCTAAAAAAAAGTTTAAAAGAGCAGTACACCGTAACTTATTAAAGAGGAGATGCAGAGAGGCATACAGGTTGAATAGAAATGATTTTGTTGAGTACTTAAAGAATTCTGAACAACAAATAGCTTTTGCAATGGTTTATATTTCAGGAGATCAATTACCTTATAGAAATATACGTAAAGGAATGAAAAAATCGTTAAAAAAGTTAATGGAAGTATTAAATGAGCAAAGAAATAGCGATGCTTAAAAAATTCTTATCATATTTTAAAGCTTGCATTGTTTTTATATTAATAATACCCATAAAAATATATCAACATGTAATATCCCCAATGCTAGGAGCTTCTTGTCGTTATACACCAACTTGTTCAACATATAGTATTCAGGCGTTAAAAAAGCATGGACCAATAAAAGGGAGCTATTTAGCTATTAAGCGTATTTTAAGTTGTAATCCATGGGGGGGACATGGACACGATCCTGTACCTTAATATATTTTATTTATAAAGAATCATTATAGAAAATATAGTCAAAAAGATTATTTTCGTGAGTTAATTAATAAACTGGAATGGAAACAACAAGGCAAAAAAAAGTTTCAAGATTAATACAACGTGAGCTTAGCGAAATTTTCTTGCGCGAAGCTAAAACATATACTATGGGAACAATGGTGTCCGTATCAAAAGTGAGAATTTCACCTGATTTAGGATTAGCTAAGGTTTATATAAGTATATTTCCATCCGATAAAAAAGATGATGTTTTTAACGAAATTGATATCAATACAAGTGCAATACGTAGATTTTTAGGATTGAAAGTTGGGAAACAATTGAGAGTTGTTCCTGATCTTCATTTTTTTATTGACGATTCCTTGGACTATATTGATAACATAGACCGCCTTTTAAAAGAATAAAAATGCAATACGATCCTATAAAAAGAAGTTTGGGAAAAGTATTTAACCAAACACCAGCATTAAGAGTTCTGTTTTATAAGCTTTTAGACTTGTTGTTATTGCGCTCTTGGCATATTAGAAAGGAAGTAAGGGCTTGGTCACAAAAAGTAGCACACGATATTAATGTATTGGATGCTGGATCTGGCTTTGGACAATATGTATATTATATATCTTCTACAAATAAAGGATGGAATATTACAGGTGTAGATGTAAAAACTGAACAAATAGAAGATTGTAACCAGTTTTTTGTAAAAATCAACCGTCAGGATAAAGTAAAATTTGAATATGCCGATTTAACTAAATTAGATAAACAAGAAGTTTATGATCTTGTGATTTCGGTGGATGTGATGGAGCATATTGAGGACGATGAAGGGGTTTTTAAAAATATATACCATGCAATGAATCATGGTGGAATGATGTTAATTTCAACCCCAAGTGATCAGGGTGGTTCAGATGCACATCACCATGAGGTGGAACATAATGATGGTGTTACTGGTTTTATTGACGAGCATGTGCGTGATGGATATAACTTGCAGGAGATAATTCAAAAGCTTAAAAAAGCAGGTTTTAAGGATGTAGATGCACGATATACATATGGTTTACCAGGTAATATATCATGGAAATTATCGATGAAGTTTCCAATAATGATGCTAAATGCCTCAAAATTATTTTTTATATTTCTACCGTTTTATTACTTAGTAACGTTTCCTATTTCTTTCATCTTAAATATTTTTGATGTTAGAGGTCATCATAAAAAGGGAACAGGATTAATCGTAAAAGCGTATAAATAAATTTAAATTCCCTAGGATTTGAAGCTCATATGGCAAATAGCGTTTAAGTTTCTTTTTGGGAAGAAGTCCAAGGGAATTATTAATGTAATTTCTACTATCTCAATAGTTGGAGTAAGTGTTGGATCATTAGCTTTGTTAGTAGTTCTTTCGGTATTTAATGGTTTACATGGTTTAATAGGGAGTTTTTATAGTTCATTTGACCCAGATTTAAAAATTACTGCTGTTGAGGGCAAATATTATTCTATCGATTCGTTACAGATTAAAGATATAAAAAATCTTGATGGAGTTGAGCAAGTAGCATATGTGGTTGAAGACAATGCTTTACTCAAATATAACAAACGTCAGGTTACAGGAATGGTTATGGGCGTAGATTCTACTTTTACTAAAGTTAGTCAGCTCGACTCTGTAATTGTTGATGGTAAGTTTATAGTAAAAGATAAGCAAGGTTTTGGAGGTGTAGTTGGATATGCACTTGCTGATCAATTAGCTGTTCGCCCCGCATTTTTAACTCCTCTCTTCATTTATGCGCCTCAACGTAATAAAAAAATAAATTTAATGCGACCCAATGAGGCTTTTAATACACACTATGTTCATCCTAAGGGTGTGTTTATGGTTAAGCAAATGGACTACGATTCCAAGTATTTAATTATCGATATTGAGTTAGCAAGGGAGTTGTTTCAGTATAAGAAAAACGAAGTCAATTTTTTAGCTGTTGCAGTAAAGTCTGGAATGTCGGTTGCTAAAATTCAGAAACAAATACAGAAAATAGTAGGGGATGAATTTAAAGTAAAAAACAGGGAGCAGCAACATGAGAGCTTCTATAAGATGATGGGTGTTGAAAAAATAATGGCCTATTTAATATTATGCTTCATACTTATTATAGCTACCTTTAATTTAATTGGTACCATGTCTATGCTTATTTTTGATAAAAAAGAAGGCATAAAAATATTAAAAAGTATGGGGGCTGATAAGCAAATGGTCACTAAAGTGTTTTTGGTTGAGGGATGGTTAATATCCCTAATAGGAGTAGTATCCGGAGTAACCTTAGGAGTGTTATTTGTTCTTATACAACAACATCTTGGCATTATTAAATTTGCAGGAGGAGGTAGCTTTGTAGTTGATGCTTATCCAGTTGAGTTAATCACTAAAGATATTTTTGTTACAATTGCGACAGTTACTACAATCGGTTTTTTAGCTACCTGGTATCCAGTAAAAGTTATAGTTAGTAAGTATTTTAACAAGGGTTAAATTTATTTACGATAGTTTTCACTCGATTCTTTGACTTCTATATCAATTTATTTTGATTGGAATAATTATTTTTCTTCATTTGTATTAGAAAAGAGAATAATTTTAACTGATAAATATATTATTCAACCATATTAATTAATGCTTAACCAAACATTTTAAACTATGAGAAAAACCTAACAATCACTTACCAAAGAAAAATTACTTCAATTAGGAGAGATCTTTAAAAGGAGCATAATAAATCTAATAAAACATATTTCATTCTGCATAGCTAGTCAATTAATAAACTAATTGGCATGGTTATGTGCTAACCAAAATTTAATTAAAATGAAGAAACTTTTTTTCTTAATTATTGTAATTCTTTATGTTGTTAACGTTTCTGCCCAGGATAATAAGATTGAATCTACAGGGGATGTTGGGATTGGGACTAAAACGCCAATAACAAAACTTCATGTTCGAAAAGCAAAATATGGTACTAAAACTCAAAATGCAATTGGAATGTTTGAAGGATTAGACTGTCAACTAGATTTAATTTCTAGTTCGGATGCTAGCTGGGGATCGTCATTAAATTTAGTTGAAGGTAATGGTACTTCAAACACTGATGTTTGGTCTATTATCCGTCAAACAACAAATGGACAAGGTAACTCAAGCCTAAATTTCAATTTTGGAGCAAATAATCATCATTTAAATCCAACTAAGCTAACAATATTAAAAAATGGAAATATTGGAGTTGGAACAGTTACACCAATAACAAAACTTCATGTTCGAAAAGCAAAATATGGAACTAAAACCCAACATGCAATTGGAATGTTTGAAGGATTAGACTGTCAATTAGATTTAATTTCTAGTTCGGATGCTACTTGGGGATCATCATTAAATTTAGTTGAAGGTAATGGTACTTCAAACACTGATGTTTGGTCTATAGTTCGACAAACAACAAATGGACAAGGAAACTCAAGTCTAAATTTCAATTTTGGAACCTATAATCATCATTTAAATTCAACTAAACTAACAATTTTAAATAATGGCAATGTTGGAATTGGCAAGAATCCAGACTCCTCAACCAAACTAGACGTAGCCGGAACTATAAGAGCCGAAGAAATACGTGTAGAAGCCAACGGCCAAACCGCCGACTTTGTCTTCGCTGAAGACTACAATCTAAAAGACCTTTCCGAAGTGGAAACCTTTATCAAAAACAACAAACACTTACCAGATATACCAAGTGCTGAAGAAATGGAAGAAGAAGGTGTGAATTTGGCGGAGATGAATAAGTTGTTGTTACAAAAGATTGAAGAATTAACATTACATACCATTGCTCAAGAAAAAAAGTTGAGAGAGAAAGGCAAGGATGTTAAAGAACTTAAGGAAGCTAGAAAAAAGGAACAGGGAGAAAGAGAAAAGTTGGAAGAGGAAGTAACTTCAATGAAATATGAATTACAGTTAATTAAAGATTTATTCTTAAACAACCAAAACAATGCAAGGTAACTTTTTATCAGAGACCAATTTCTCTCTTTTGGGGAGGATAAAAGGAATCCTTAGCTAAAACAATAAATCCAATTAAAATGAAACACTTTCTTAAACTAGTTTTCCTGTTTATACCACTAACAATGATGGCACAGGAATACAGAACACCCGAAATGGATAAGCCAACTGCCTTTGCAGGCAACTACAAAGTTGATCATGCCAGGGGGCTACTCCATTACAACATCCCTTTAATGACGGTAGAACAGGATGGATTTGAACTACCGCTACAGTTAACTTACACATCAAATAACTATAAGTGGTATAATTTTCCAAGGTCAGAAGCATGGGCCTTGAGTGCAGGAGGAATAATATCACGCTCAGTTATGGGAAAAGACGATTTTAAAAATACTGGGTCAATTAATGAGCTATTACTAGATGCAGAATACCTAAAATCGGTAAAAAAAGGAGAGGTTGATGGTGAGTACGATGTATTTAGAGCCAATTTTGTAGGCCATTCATGCTTGTTTGTAATGGAGTATGATAATGCAACAGGCAAACATTACCCTTTAACATTGGACAAAACTGATATGTTAATAGAATACAATAAACCTAGTGAGGGTAGTTTCCAAATAATAGATGAAAACGGGATTATTTATGAGTTTGAAGAGAAAACCGTAACGAGCGCACAGGATTACAATAATAGTTTCGATATGCCCGACACAGAGCTTGAGTATACAATAAGCTGGCAATTAAGCAGAATTATTTTAACCAATGGTAGTAATATTGAGTTTTCTTATTCAGGTTATGATGGAAGCGGTAGTTCCGCAATACAGATAGAAACACTAACTAGTTTTGATACCCACTACACCATTGATGAAGGAGTAAAGTTATATGTTACTCAAAAACATTATCAAGATCCAAGTATTCTACAACAAGAATATTTAAATGCATTAAATCGAGAAACGAATAGATTATACCAATTAAAAGCAAGTACAGCCGAGGTTTTTAGGCAAGGTCAATATATGATGGCTGGAATCAGTGGTAATGATTATTTAAGTGATGCAATAGTAAATCAGATAGGTAATGCGATTCAGGAGTCTCAAAATAAAGAATTATTAAAGATAAATTACGAGATGCAAGAACAGTTTAACATTTTAAACAGTTTAAGTGAAAGATTGGCAGAATTAGGTACCTGGGTGGATAATGGAGGGCATGATAGTTATTATAACTCAGTCTGGGGTATTGTTCCCAACTATTTCAGTGATTGGTCTACAGATCCTTTCGAAAAAGATCAAGATAAGTCATATGCAAGTATAGATTATGAGTTTAATTCTAATTTTATATTAGGTGTAAACGACCCCAGACCTATTTTAACCATTAATGGTATTATTAGCAGATTAGAAGAATCCTATTTTGGTGATAGAATTTTAAATGTTAAGAGAGAAATTTCTGAAATTAAAGGGGAAAAATTTCTTATTAAAAAAATAGGAAATCGATTTGAAAGATATGACGCCTCAGGTAACAAAATAATGGATGTTTCCTTAATATATTTTAATAGTGCAGATGAGATGCTTCTTAACGAGGTAAACTATAATTATATCAATGATAATGGTAAGAAAGAAAAAGAACAAATCAAATTAAGTTATTGGCATACCGAAGGACATACAGGTTTGTTCAATAAAAATCATTTAAAAGAAGAAATAGTCATATATTCTGATGACAAATATGGAAGAGGTAGAGAAAATCTATATCCAAAACAAGATTATTTTGGTGGTTATAACGGTCAAAGCGAAACAGCTTTTTCTTTAGTTAATTTGTCTCGTAATTATTCTGGTTTGTTTGAAAGTATGATTCATTTAGCCAACGATTCTCAAAATCCTTATTCTATCAACACTGATTCGGTAAAGTTAAATGCATTAAAAGAGGTTGAATTACCTGGTGGTGGTATTATAAGTTTTGATTATGAGCCAAATAGCATAAGCAATGGGGTAGGTATAAATAAAAACCTTGGCGGTATTCGAATAAAAGAAATTAATGTAAGTAACAGTAACGGCTTAACCAATAGTATCAACTACAACTACAACGATGAAAATGGCAGTTCTACAGGATATTTAGACCCATCTGCCTTTATAAAGTACGACAAAACAATAAGTTATAAAAATGGCACGGAAGGGTCACCCTTTTATGTTTCTGATGATGTAATGAGTCTATCTCCCAATCCTGTGCTTAACATTAATGTGCACTCTAGGGGAAATAATGGTGTTTGGTACGAGTATGTTGAAGAAATAACCGAAGGTAAAGGAAAGGTCATCTATAATTTTATGCCAAGTTTAGGTTATAACGATGATTATGGATATGGAGAAACAAATGGTACATTGTTATACAAATATTATGTTTCCGAAAACAATCGTCTCCTTAAACAAGAATATTGGTATTACGAAATTGGAAAAGAAAATCCGTACATGACTAAAACGTTCTTAGGTTCATTGAATGAGCATGATTTCCGATCATATCTCAATGAAGTATCTATTACAGAAGATACTCCCGAACGGAAAAACAATCATAGGAGCGACCCAGTATCTTATAACCCGTCTTTACTTTTTAAACCTTTTTATGAAGAAGGCAACGAAACATTGTTAGAGACACTTGAGATACCAGATTATAACATTGATACTTGGCTTGAAAGCTTGCCGTTCAACAAGGAAGAATATACAATGGGCCACAGCAGGTTTATTGCGCATAATACTTCTTTCGTGGAAGTATTTGTCAAAAGCACTCCATACGATGATTTTAAGAATGCATATCAGTATAGACTAAAGCCAGTGGTGGACTCTAATCTGAGGAATTATTTTTTCGTATTGAATCGAAAAAAAAGGCTTAAGAGAAAAGAAGTACACCATTTAGATGGCTCGTTTACTATGCCCGCATTTTATAGCGGAACCCCAATTGGCAACGTAATTCCAGACAATCATCCATCCATAGTTAATTTAACAAGTACAGAGTTTCAATACAATGGTGCAAGTAAAGTACGTCCTTCTTCAAATCTTACCTCAAACAGCAAGGGAGAAACTATCTTGGTCAGAAATAAGTATGCAAATGATTACAGCTTAGATCCCGGTCATCCGGTAACCCTTATGAGCGAACTTAACCAAGTAGGTATACCCATAGAAACGCAAACCTGGCTAAAAAAGCCCAACAATTCCTATCATCTTTTGTCAAGCAACATTACGGATTTTACCAAGGTTACCAAAGAAAGTAAAGATTTTATTTTGCCTAGTGCTCAATACACTTCTTACCAAAACATTGGAGATCTGGTGCCTGAAATACAGCAAACAAACGACTTTAACCAAAACTCAGGATTTTCTAGTGTATTTGCTTATTCATCTGATTTTTACAGGAATAACCTAGAGCTCACATACGATACCTCCTTAGATAAAAAGGTAGCTGTGTTAAAGAAAAGGGAAAACAATGGGTTGGAAACGGTTTACAAAAGAGATGCCACAACAGGTGATGTTTTGTTTGAAGCTATTTGCGAAAACCCTAATTTAATAGACTGCAGGAATCACTATTGTAAAGAAGATATTGCCCATGAATCTGCAACTGCTGGTGATTTAGAAATACTGGAAGCGTTTAATTCTGCTTGTACGGAATACCTTGGAAGTGCATATGGATTTAGCAATTTAGGAGCAGACCTTAGGCAGAACCTTGTGACTATATCGGAATATTATGAATCGTTATTATATGGAAATTCTAATGACTTTGGGGAGGTTATCTATAGTTTGTTTGAGGATTGGATTGGGTTGAGTGAAGGATTGTTAGATGGAAATATTAAATGGGTAGCTGAAACTTCTTTTAGAAAATCGAATGACTTGTTTTATGCATATCACAATATTTATGATCCAATATATCAAACACTGGAAGCTAATCCAGAGTACCCACAAATTAAATATTACAATGTTTATTTATACTCATTAATTAGGCTTTTTTCTTTTTACAATGGTGGCCACACAAATAGTATTCCTCCTGACAACTTCTCAAGTTTATTACACAGAGTTAATCAGCATGATCCTATTCCGAAAGAAAGTGAGGGAGACGTTTTTAAAAGCCTAAATCGTTTAATGATTCTTCTTAATGAACCTCCGGCTTATTTAACACCAGCTCCTTTATCTGTTGAAATTGAAAATCCAAATGTAGACAGTGAAATTTATTTAAAAGCAGTAATAAAGCCAACTAGTAATAGTTTACAGGTTAAGTATAAGGCCATTTATAACGACAATTCGGAATCTGCAGAACAAACTATTAATACTACAGTTGAACCCGACAGTTGGGCATTGGTAAATATCCCTATCAATTTTTCCAACATAGGTAATCTTAACAACTTAAATAAGATTGAGGTGGATTATAGTGCCATAATGAATACAAACAATACAGGTGTAGGAACGGTGGTGTTACATCCCAAACTGCCGGTTTATTCATGTAGATCATTTAATAGTATGGGTTTGTTATCGCATGAATACAGCCAAAATGAGTGGCTTACATCTTATGTATACGACTCTTCGGGTCGTTTGGAAGAAATAAGAGACAATGAAGGAAATATTTTGAAAGATATTAATTATAATACACGCATTAAGCAAAGCGAATTCAACCTTCAAGTTACACCTAAATCTTTAAAAGTTGGTGATTGGTCCTACGCTTCTTGCCATGATGTTAAAATAAAAAGTGACTTTCCGTGCACTTTGTCTTGCGATAACCCTAATGTACTTCTGTCTAATAATTATTGCAGCGCCGGTGAATCAAAAATAAATGTATTGGTGAATGTTACAAAAAAAGGCTTACAAAATAAAACAATAGCAACTATTACTGTTGATAATGGCCAGATAACCAAATTAATACCTATAAATGATTATGGTTCTAGCGATATTTCTGTTTTACTTTTATTTAGATCATTCTATGAAAACCAAACTACGCAAAACGGTTACGCTACAGTGGGTCATGACTTATCTAAGGTAACTGGTTTTACAAATGAATTTGAAGAAAATGTTGGACATGAAATTAAATATTCATCATATTCAGAAGGTGGCGGTGTAGAACTTATTGATAAAAACACAAACCATAATTGGCATTATAAGCTGGAAATATCAAAAAATGATTATCTAGATGTTAAACTTTGTTACCCAGATGGAAGCGAGTTGTGGGACTATAATTACCCAGTTCCAGAGGATAACTTTGAGCTTCAACAGCCCGGAGAATACACTCTTAAATTTTATAATAGAGTAGAGTCGGAACCAATAGGTGAAATTCCAATTGTTATAACCAGAGTGAACTGATCCTTAATTTATTCAAATTACATTAGAGAATAAAAATATAAAACAATCAAGGCCAGAGCAAACAATTAGCAAAACAAGAGCATGATTGAAATTTGAGCTGGTTATCAAAGTTTTAATAAATTATAAAAACATGAAACGACCATGATAAGGTATTGTCACACACGATGATGATTGTATTTTGGGAGTTCCATCTGACAAAAAAATTAAATTATAAACAGATGAAATTAATATATAAACTAATTGTTCTTATTGTTCTACTAAATGCTATCGCGATAAATAGCTGGGGGCAATATACTGGTTCTGTTTTTACAAAACCAGAAAGAGAACTTGATCCCAAAGGGGGTACATTTGAAATTGTGCGAGTTGAACCGTTTCCACCCTTTAGCATTGTCGAACATCCTCCATGGTTAAATATTATTGACCATAGTAATGAACAGGGAGGAGTACCTGTTTTACTGGTAAATTGCAGTGCAAATGAAGGGACTGGTGCCAGGGGAGGATTTATTAAGGTTACTGATGCAACAGGCAATACTGATGAAATAGAAGTTTATCAATTGCTTAAAACAATTGTAACAGCCCCTTCAGCCCCTCCAGTACCTTCCAAAGAAGATAAATGTGGCGAAACTATTCTTACAAGTAACACACCCCCTGAAAATGTGACATATTATTGGCAAAATACTGCAAATGGTACAAACCGCAATCATAGCCAAAGCAAATTGGTAGTCACCAACAATGGTACTTATTACCTAAGAGCCTACAGTAATGATGACCTTTGGAGCGAAACATCTTCTTCTGTAACGGTAACTATCAAAAACTTTCCGGATAATTATACGCTTTCTCCCGTAAGTGAAAGTAATCCAAGGCCATTTTTAAACAGTTCACAGACAGGGGTCAGTTATCAACTGATGAACAGTTACGAAGAAATTGGTTCTCCTTTGAATGGAACAGGTGGAGCAATTCAATGGACGGGTGATTATGCTGATGGCATTTATACCGTAAGGGCTAACAATTCTGATGGATGTTATTCTGAAATGGACGGTACAATTATTTTAGGCGAAGCAATGACATATATTCACCTTACCTCCAATAAGCGATATGTAGCCTCCCGTGACTATCAAAAAGCTATTAAATCAGTCTCAGAAATTCAATCGGCAGATGACATATTGGCAAACGTAACCTATTACGACGGCCTTTCCCGTCCCGACCAAGTGATACAGATGGGTGCCAGCCCAGGAGGCTACGATATGGTTCAGCCCATTGATTACAATCAATACGGCCAGGAACAAAAAAAGTACCTTCCGTATGTACTTAACAAGGCCAACCAAGGGGCATACATAGAAACAGAGTTGGCAGTTTCCAACTGGACAGGCCACCATGGTGCAGTTCAGGATGATTTTGCTTTTGCAGAAACTGAATTTGAGGCCTCCCCCTTAAATCGTGTTTTAAAACAAGGAGCACCTGGATCGGAGTGGCAAATAGGCAATAACCACACCATCAGGTTCGATTACCAAAGCAATAGCGCGGAGGATGTACTCTTGTTACAGGTAATAAACGGCCAGCTTTCCAATACAGGTGGCGAGGTAATTGGTGACCGTAGCTACTACCCGGCCAAAAAATTGGTAAAAACCGTTACCAAAGACGAGAACTGGAGCAGTGGACAGTTACATACCACCGAGGAATACAAAAATTTCCAGGGGCAAGTGGTGTTAAAAAGAACCTACGTAAACCAAAGCGGAACGATAACACCTGTAGAAACCTACTATGTGTACGACGATTATGGTCTGCTACGGTATGTATTGCCACCAGAAGCGGTCAAACATTTATATGGAGAAGGAAGTAGCAGTCCTAAATCCTTTAAATTAATAGCGCAGGATAAAACGCTTAATCAACAAGAAAGCGGTGTTAGTGAGTATATGATAAACCAAGGTAGCAGCCTTACTTTGGGACCTGGTTTTGTTTTTAATTCTGCTACCGATGGAAAACTGACCATTACTACAGGTAATGCCTCAGCCGATTTGATATACGCCTATGAGTACGATGGCCTTAACCGCATGGTGGAGAAAGCACTACCAGGGGCAACTACTATTTACATGGTTTACGATAATCGCGACCGCCTTGTAGCAACCCAAGACGGAGAGATGCGCAAGAACGGGGAATGGCTATTTACCAAGTACGATAAGCTGAACCGCCCAATAGCAACTGGGATTGTAGATAATAATATTACAGAACAAAGTGCTATGCAAACAGTGGTGGATAACTTTTACGCTAACACCAATAACAAGGAATTTGAGGAAAGGGGAAGCATAGTACATGGATATTCGGACAACAGCTACCCTAAAAACGTATCAGCAAACGGCTACTTATCTATAACCTATTACGATGACTATGAGTGGACAGGGAGCAGTGATCAAAGCACTTATTTTAATGACCTGTTAGCCGAGTTTAACAACCATGGCCTAACAGGAGCTACATTGCCCACAATAAGTTATTACAATAAGCTTAGAGGACTTGTAACTGGAACAAAGACCAAGGTACTGGATAGCCAAAACACCTGGCTTACCGCTGTTACCTATTACGATGACAAGTTAAGACCCGTATTGGCTCAATCCGACAATTATGTAGGAGGTGAAGATGTTGTATTGACCAGCTACGATTTTGTAGGAAAAGTGATGGAGACTTGGCAATGTCATAAAACCAGCTTATCCACACAAAACAAACGTATAATAAGGCAAAAAAATGATTATGATCATGCAGGCCGTCTGCTAACTATAAAACAGCAAATGACTGGTGCTGTTAACCTGGTTACCATTGCTAAAAATGAGTACAACGAACTGGGTGAGTTAATCACCAAAAAAGTAGGAGGCGATGCCAACCCGGTACAACAAATGGATTACAAGTATAATATCCGTGGATGGCTGACCCAAATTAATAACCCGGACGATGTGACTACCAACGCTAAGAAAAAGTTTGGTATGAAACTGCACTATAACGATGCAGTAGCAAATCTTACCAATTCTGTACAATACAATGGCAACATATCGGCCATAGAATGGCAGTCACCTGCAAACTCAAGTATTGGGTCACCCGGACGAAAACAAGCCTATGGTTTTAGCTATGATGGATTAAACCGTTTAATTGAAGCCGATTATGGGGAAGGGACTAATTTTACAACCAATATTGATCAATACAATGTTATCATAGGAGAAAAAGATGTGCATGGAAATATCCATAACAGTTACGATTTAAATGGTAATATAAATAAACTGTCACGCAAAAAAGCAGGATCCCTTATTGATGACCTTACTTATGCTTACACAGGGAACCAACTGTTAAGTGTGGATGACAAGAGTAACGGTACAGATGGTTTTAGAGAAGGAAGCACCAATACCTATAGTTACGACCTGAACGGCAATATGGTAAAGGACAATAATAAAGGATTGAAAACTGTAGAATACAACTATTTAAACCTACCTAAAAAGTTAACAGGTACAGATAACAAAACAATTGAGTATATTTATAGTGCCAACGGGCAAAAACTGGTAAAAATAGCTCCAAACGGTACAGAGACTTATTACGCTGGAGGTTTTGTTTACGAGGGAAGTTCTTTGAAATATGTGCTGCATCCCGAAGGAATGGTCAATACCGATGGCACAACAGATTATGTGTATCACATTAAAGATCACCTGGGTAATACCCGCTTATCAGTAAACTCAGGCGGAAGCATTGTTGACCAAGCCGATTATTATCCATTTGGTATGTTAATGACAAAAAAGTTAAGTGGAGGTGTCAACAACAAGTACAAGTATAATGGCAAAGAGCTACAAGATGATAAGATAAATAATATTGAATTAGATTGGTACGATTACGGAGCAAGGTTTTATGATGCAAGCTTGGGGAGGTGGCATGTGAACGATCCTCTGTCAGAAAAATATGAATCTTTCAGTCCCTATACCTACGTACTCAATAATCCTATAAATGCAATTGATCCAGACGGAAAGCTAGTCGTTTTTGTTAATGGGTTGATATTTGATAGGGCGATGGCTTGGAAAACTCATGGTGTTTATGATGGAGATTACATTAAACATTATGCATATCCACCTCCTAGAAATATATATACTAGTGGTGAACCACTAATGTTTAAGAGTAGACTTGATTATTGGGGTAATATTGATGATAGAATAGGAGATATATACAAAGATCATAATTTTGCGTACATAAATGCTACCGATGATTTTCATTCTAAAGCTATAGATAGATTTGCCCAAGGAGAAAAGAGCGGCTTAAACTTAATTAAGAGAATAAAAAAGGGGAAGGTAAAACTTGGAGAAGGTGAGACAATAAAGGTGGTAGGTCATAGTCAAGGTGCTGCGTTTGCTGCAGGTATGTTATCTGTATTGGTTGAAAGTGAGTATTCATCTCTTGTTGAAGCAGGTATTTATATATCTCCTCACCAACCAGGAGACTTTGAACATCCAAACAGTGTGTTAGGATTGCAATTCTCAACTGTTACAGATCAAGTTTCTTCGAAATATGGAATGAAGGGTTGGATACTTAATGCATTTTTTAATGGAGGATCTGAACTAGACGCAATTAAAGGTAGCGATATGTTGTTCTTAAGAATGGAGCATGATGAAGAGCATAAAGGACATGGTGTCCAGACATGGCAAGAGATATTTGATACTATAAATAATTTCTTAAACTGAGGAGGAAATGAATAAAGTTATTAGATTTCTTAATAGGCCAAGTAAAAATGTAATGATTATATTAATATTTGCATTAATTTCTTGGTTAATTGCGATGTCCGCAGAAATTCCTGATAGTGTAGGACATGGGGGTTTTTTAAACTTAACGTACTCTTGGTTTGTAGGAATATTTACAATTGTTATTTATTTTTTGAGTCGCATATTTTCTAAAAAATTTAATTGGATATTAACTCTGTTAGGGATAATATATAATTTATATGAAGCATTGTTGTTTTTATAAATCTACCATTAATCACAAAATTATTTAAAACATAATATAATACAGACCCAGTAAGCTCGGAGTGTGCTGTGAGTGACCAATGTCACGCAACTACAAATAAGATGGAGGATTCTGGCAACGGTCAGAAGGCCCTCCGGGGTCGGTGTACAGGCACAGGCTTCAAACTACTTTCCTGATGCTGTTTGAGTAATCAAATAGTGTGAAGCGAGGGGAGAAAAGGCCAACGTTAGGATTGGTCATGTAGGAATAAAGGAGATGAGCGAAAGCGAACCTTCCGATGAAGCATCGAGAAAGCTGTACTTGCTGTCAAAGGCTGGCGCGGATCTGCGATCCGTGAAATAAGTAAGCCGTAAATAAAATAATAAGAGCTGCAATTGTAAAAGTTGCAGCTCTTATTATATTTGGTAAGGAATTGTATTCCGGTTTTAACTCAGCAGTAGGCACTATAACTAGTTTTATGAATGGTTTTGGCACATCTGCGATTAATAAGAAAATACAAAACTCAATAACAAGATGAAAAAAGATGAAAAACATGATAAGCTAGGACTTGTTATAACTGCTATTATTTTAATAATTGCAGGAATTGCTTTTGTTAATACAAAGAATAAAAAAAAAGAGCTTAGATTAAAACACAAATATACGATTGGATACGTTTTTGATAATACGTATTTAGCCAGAGGAGGTGAAAATGCTTATTATAAATACTATTATATGGGTAAAACTTATGAAGGGGTTTATTTTGGAAGTCGTTTAAAAAAACATTTGTCCAAGAGTTATATTGTAAAGTTTAATCCCGACGATCCAAAAAACTCTGAAATTTTATTGGATAAAGAAATAAAGGGAGGCCTAAAGGCTCCCAATGAGGGATGGGATAGGTTGCCAAATGTTAGAAAATAAAAAAAATAGAAGAGCTACAATTTATTAAGTTGTGGCTGGCGCGGATCTGTGATCCGTGAAATAAGTGAGATGTAAATAACATAATGGAGTCGCAATTGTAAAATATTGTGACTCTTTGTATTAATTGTAAGGGTTTGTAATACGTAGGAGAACATGTTTAAGAAGACAAATTTATTACCAAAAATACTTGTACTTTTTATAGCTATTATTGCAGTTATTGATATGGTATTCTATTTAAAATATAGAATAGATCCTGCTGATACAAGCGTGTTGGTATCATGGGCATACGAGAGTAAGGTTAAAAGTTATCTCAGGTGGTTTTTGTGCCTTTTAGCAATAGTTGGAATAGGTAGAGTTAAAAAAGTTCTATCCGCACACATGATGGCATTTTCGTCAATAGGTATAATTCTTTTAGCTTTAGTTAAAGGTAAATTATTTTATATACTAAAAGGTAGCTTTGTTTTTAATTTATATGTTTTTGAAATCATTGCAATTGGGGTATTGTTAATTTCATTTATACAAATCAAAAAAAAGGACATTGTAAATTATATCATATTTGTTTTTGCTACTGTTATGTTGTTTATGATGATTATTCCCGAACTACCAGGTGTGCAAATAGGATATTAAAATTATGCTTATTGTATAGCTATTCCTTGCTCACTGTACCCAATAACTAAAACATAGTTTTGTGTACGCCTCTGGCTGCGTCGCTGCATATGGCTTCTGGCTAGTAAACTAAAAATAACAAAGCCATATTTAAAAGTGCGGCTTTGTTGTTTACATCGCAATAGTATTTTTATTAAAGAAGTCTTTGAGTTTTTTATTGGTCAAGAAGATATCAATCATTCTAAAAAAAACATGTTTTTTTCTTTCGGGTCAAGTTCTGGGGGTAAAATCCTCTTATACTACCGCAAGATTATACCTTATGGTAAGGTGAAATAAAATAAATATAGCTGTAATTATATAATGTTGCATATCACTAACTTTTAAACTAATCTCAAAATATTTATACACCTATAAATTTTAATAGTTCGTCAGGTTTCTTTAATGTATAGAATATTAGGAAGTTGTGATAATAAAGGTGGCTTAATTAAGCACTTGACATTAAGCATCTTGCAGATTAGTTTTATATCTTATGTCTTTATTCTAACGATCTCGCGAAATTCATAAACTAACTTACATGTTTTTATCGTGGAATTTACTAATATTGTGCCAATTAAATAAAAACCAGATGAGAGGAATTAACAAATTAATAAACAAAAGAGTGAGTGGTTTTACACTACAAGAAATGTTAGTGGTTTTAGTAATTATTGGTATTTTACTTTTAATAGCCTTGCCTAATTTGATGCCTTTAATTTCTAAAGCAAAAAGCTCAGAGGCACAAATGCAACTCAACCACTTACACACTTTGCAAAAGAACTATTTTTACATGCACTCAAAATACACCGAAGATTTAAATGCAATTGATTACGTGCAAGAGAAATTAGTAAGTGATGGGGGTACTGCAAATTATCGTATCGAGATGGTTGAGATAACAGCAAATACCTTTAAAGCAAGGGCTACTGCTGTAGCTGATTTTGATGGCGATGGCATTTTCAATGTTTGGGAGATGGATCAGGATAAAAACTTGGTTGAGGTAACTAAAGATTGATGGGGTGGTTAGAATCAACTTCCTTATTGTTACTTTTTATAGTTGCTTTTTTTGATTTTAAAGATCGATCAATACCTGTTTTATTATTGATTATACTATCAATAATTATACTAATAAATAAGTTTTTTAGTCAACCTATTGAATATTACTATGTTTTAATCAATATCGTAATTCTGGCTATACAGCTAGTTTTAATGATGGGTTGGTTAAAGTGGAGAAAACGGGAAGTAAACTTCTTTAAAGAGGCTTTTGGTTGGGGAGATGTGTGGATGTTAGCAATAACTACAATTTATTTTACACCTTACAACTTTGTTTGGTTTGTTTTTGTATCGGCTTTTGTGTCATTGATTTATGCTTTTATTTTTAAAGCGATTAAAAAGAGTAAAGATGGATTTTTGATACCTTTTGCCGGAATTGTTTCGTTATTATTGATAAGTTGGGAAGTTTACCAAAAAATCTAACTATGCAGGATATTACTTTTGAATTAAGTACCGAACTCAAACAGCTACTTACAACAGATCAGGCATGGCACTATAATATTATACCTGCCGGGCAAAACGAGGATGTAACAGAGTTCTATTATTCCGATTCTAATAATGAAAAAGAAGAGTTGGTTAACGAATTGTTGGTATTGTTGGGTATGGAGGTTTCTCTCCTGCCAAAATCAAACGAATGGATTGTTCAGCAGTTAACCCGCTACTATCCAAGAGATGAAAGGCAGGGAGGTAATTCAGAAACCACAGAGCTAAATATTTCTGGCAATAGTGATTTGTTAAGCCAGATGATTGAGGAGGCAGCAAGGATAAAGAGTAGTGATATTCATTTAGAAGCCTTTGAAGAAAGATGCAGGGTGAGGTTTAGGATAGATGGAAAATTAGTAGAAAGATATGTAGTAAGTAAGCATAACTATCCTGCATTAATCAATAAAATTAAGATCAAAGCCAACCTGGATATTTCCGAAAAACGATTACCTCAGGATGGTAGAATTATTTTCTCTGAGAACGGACGAAAGTTTGATATTCGTGTATCGGTATTACCCACTTTATACGGTGAAAAAACAGTAATGCGTCTTTTAAACAGGGATGCTACCCAGATTGATTTAGACTTTTTGGGTTTTAATGAAGGTCAGTTAAGGGATTACATGGAAGGCGTTAAAAAGCCCAATGGAATAGTATTAATAAGTGGACCAACAGGATCGGGTAAAACAACTACCTTGTATGCAACATTAAAAAGGCTAAACAAGGAAGAAACCAATATTCTTACCATTGAAGATCCTATAGAGTATACTTTAGAAGGAATTAATCAGGTTCAACTAAAAGAAGCTATTGGATTGGACTTTGCCAGTGCTATGCGTACCTTTTTAAGGCAAGATCCTGATATTATTATGTTGGGTGAGATTCGTGATACAGAAACAGCACGTATGGCAGTAAGGGCAGCTCTAACAGGACACTTAGTGTTGAGTACTATTCATACTAATTCGGCATGGGGAACAGTAACTCGTTTGGTTGATATGGGCATTCCAGCGTATTTAGTGGCATCAACTTTAAATCTTTCCGTAGCACAAAGACTGGTACGAAAGTTATGTCCTAATTGCAAAAGCAAAAAAGAATTTAACATTGAGCAATATCCGGTTGGTTATATGCCTCCAAACGAGATAAAAGAACATTGGGTACCTGTAGGTTGCGATCAGTGTTTTTATACAGGCTATAAAGGACGTCAGGCACTTTACGAAATTGTTCCTATAGACAGGAACTTAAAGGAGCATATTAGACACGAATCATTTGATGTGAGAGATTATTTAATAGAAAAGCAAATTGCAGAACTTTCAGATGTTGCATTCCGTATGTTGTCAGAGGGTTTAACGTCAGTAGATGAAGTTTATCCAATTCTTTCAAGTAGATAAAAAACATATAAAATAGTAAGAATACAATTAAAATCAATATTTTTGCAGCATAATTTTTCGAAAATAAGAAAGCCTAATCAAAACATGTTTATACAACGTTTAACAATATTATTTCTTCTAATCAGCCTTACACTAACTCTGCATTCACAACAAAATGATGAATTCCGTCAAAAGTTAGATAGTATATCAAAAACAGTTCCTGCGCTCAACGAAAAGATAGATTTTACAGTTAACCAAATTCCATTACACGAGTTTATAAGAGGAATTGCTAACGAAGCAGGATTAAACGTAAGTCTGGATCCTGGTTTAAGTCAGCCTGTTAGTAATAACTTTTCTAATGTACAGGTTAAGGATTTGTTGGTTTTTGTAAGAAAAAATTACAATGTAGAAATTGAAATTATTGGTAATATTTTAAATATTCAATCTATTCCGGTTCCAGTACCTCCTAAAGCTCCTTCTGTACTTGTTGATTATGATTCAAAAGAAGATAAAGTTTCATTAGAGATAAATGATGCATCCATTGAGGAAGTTGCCAGAGAGATAACACGTAAAACAGGACAAAACTTAATTGCTAAATCAAGTACCAAAGGTTTACGAGTGAGGACATTTATAAAAGACATGCCTTTTTTTAATGCAATACAAAAGATGGCTGTTGCTAACGACTTTAAGGTGTCTAAATCGGAGGATGGTTTTTATATTCTCGAATCAGAAATAAAGAATGATGTTAATCAATCGAGTATAAACCAGGGATCAAGAAGAGGTTCGAATAGTTTTAGAAATAGAAGTACATCCAGAAAATCAGATGCGCAGGGATTTTGTGTAGTGAATGTTCACAACAAAGATTCCATTGATGTAGAAGCTGAAAATGCCAATGTTGCTGAAGTTGTCAGGCAATTGTTTACTCCATTGAATATGCCATATCAATTTATTGGTGAAATTGATGAAACGGTTACTATTGAAAAAAAAGGAGAGAAGTTGAATGAAATTTTGGAGGATTTATTTGTAGGACTAAAAGTAGCTATTCGTAAAGTAGATAATACATATTGGATTGGTGCACGGGATGTGGTTGAAATGAATGAAGTAAAAATGGTGCAAATGCGCTATCGTTCAATCGACTCTTTGCAATATGTAATACCTACCAATTTAAAAGAAGGAGTCGAAATTATTGATTATCCCGATCTAAATAGTCTTATTTTGGCAGGTTCATCAGATAGAATTAATGCTTTAACCGCATTTTTAAAAGAGGTAGATAAGTTGATACCAGTAGTATTAATAGAGGTTATTATAGTAGATAATAATGATTCTAAACAGTTATCAACAGGGATTACAGCAGGTTTATCAGAAGAAGCTGTAAAAACAAGCGGAACAATACTACCTTCGGCCAATGTAACACTTGGAGCAAATAGTATAAATAAACTCATAGACGGTTTCAACGGTTTGGGTTGGGTAAACTTGGGTAAAGTAAAGTCTAATTTTTATATGACATTGAATGCTTTGGACGAAAATGGTTATGTAGATATAAAATCAACGCCGCAATTGGCTACTATGAATGGGCATAAAGCCAGTATGAGTATTGGTAGAACAGAGTATTATAAAGAAGAATTAAATACCTTGTATGGGACTGTAACTTCCTCTTCTCAGACCACAACTACATATAAACCTGTTGAAGCGGATTTAAAATTAGAGATTAAACCCATCGTTTCGGGTAATCAGGATATTACGTTGCAAATAAAAGTTGAGCAAAGCGATTTTACCGAAAGAATTGAAGAAAATGCGCCTCCAGGTAAAGTGACCAGGATGTTTGAATCTCTTATCAGGATTAAAGATCAGGAGATGATTTTACTAGGAGGATTAGAAGAAGCAGAAAAAAGAGATACTAGAAGTGGGTTCCCATTGCTCTCCAGAATACCGATATTAAATTGGATTTTTTCTTCTAAAACCAAGGCAAAGTCCGAAGGGAAGCTGAATATTTTTATTAAACCTACAATTATAAACTAAGGATGAACGATTGGGTACAAAGCAAAGTACTTGGTACGGTTAACAAAGTGGCTGGCATAACCATCCGTTTGTTAGGTAAAAGAGGACTGTGCATCCAGTTGGTTGTGGTTGAAAGGAAAAAGGGACAGCTTTTTATTGTTGATAGAGAACAAGGAATAGACTCATACGAAGAGCTAAAAAGAAAAGTACCTAAAGCGTGCCCTATAATTGTAAATATTGAGGGGGTGGGAGTTCTTGTTAAAAAAGTAAGCTTTAACAAAGATGGTACTCCTAAGGGTCAGATTGTAAATAATCCTGATGAGTTTAATTTTCATTCCTATAATAATGATGGAGAAGGATTTATTTCGGTTATTAGAAAAGATCTTTGTGACGAGATAGTTGAAGAATTGTTAGCACAAAAATTGGACGTGATTACTGTAAAAGCCGATCCGTTTGCGATTAACAACATATTGTCTTTGCTTCAAATACAAGGAGATCATATTCTGGGAAATTGGAGCTTTACAATTAGTAATGATATTATTGGTCAGGTTAAAGCGATCTCAAATGATCAAAGAGAAAATTATAAAATAGGCGAAGATAATATTCAATCTGTTTACATGTTAAGTTATTCTGATTGTATCGATTTTTTCACTTCTAATTATGACGAAGAAATTAGCAATCAGACTTTTTTGTCCGAATACACTTATAAAAAACTTATACAGTATGTTGGATGGGGAGTACTTGGGCTTTTGTTTTTTATGTTGTTGGGTAATTTTTTTATGAATGATACCTACAGGAAAGAGTATGACTTGGTTAATGGAGAATATGTTAAAAATAAATCTATTCTTCAAAAACTAAATCAGGCCGAAGAGGATTTAAAAAAGAAGGAAAATTTAATTGTAAAAGGAGGACTTACTGGTAAAACTGATTTTGCCTGGTATGCAGACAGATCTGTAAGCATAATGCCTTCGCGATTGACTTTAAATAGAATAGATATTTATCCCTTGCAAAAGAAAATGCAGGCAGGTAAGGAGGTTTTAATTAACGATAAGATTATTGATATCGAAGGAGAAAGCAAAGAAACAAACTTTATTAATGCCTGGATTAATTCGTTAAAAAAGGAGAGCTGGGTTAAAGAGGTAGAAATGACTTATTATGGAAGAAAGGAAGCTAACGAACCAGCTGTTTTCAATTTGAAAGTTACATTAAATGTGGAATAATTTATCATATAAAAAACGTTTTATTCGATTGATAATAGGAGCAGTACTACTCATTTGGGTAAGTTTTAAATTTGCTATTATGCCAAGTGTTGAGCTAAAACAGAATTTAAACCAATTAAAAGTACAATTAAAAAGTATCGAAAATGCTCCATATAAATTACAAACCATAAACAAAAGATTAACTGATATTGAAAAGCAAATAGGAGATGTGTCGGGTACGGAAGGAAGTGGAGGTTATTTAATTGATAAAGTGGGGGAATTTTGCAAAAGAAACAGGTTGGTATTAAATGAAATTCCTGAAAAACATACATTTAATAAAGATGAATTTAAGATTGAAACATATAAACTTGTAATTCAGGGATCGTTTATAAACCTTGTTAAATTATTGCACGAAGTAGAAACAAAGCCTGTAGCCGGAAAGGTAAGGTCTGTAACATTTGAGAGCGAATATGATTTAAGAGAAAAAAGAAAATACCTATATGGTAATTTCTATATTCAATCTATTCGAAGTGCTAAAGAAGAGTAAGAATGTTTAAGAAAAGGATTTAAAAATGAAGAAGATTAGTTCTAAATATATTTGGTTGTTAATCACAATACCAATATCGCTTTTGTTTGGTTGTTCGGTTTTTATGGAAGAAGATATCTCTGATGATTTAGTAACATTAATTGCACCTGCAGATAATGATTCTACCGAAATTGTTACTTTAACTTTTTGGTGGAATAAAAACAATGATGCAACAAGTTATCGGCTTCAAATTGTATCACCAGACTTTGCTTCGGCCACATCAGTTGTGCTTGATACATTAGTTGTAGAAGATAAATACGATGTAACTTTGTTTCCGGGTGACTTTGAGTGGCGTGTAAGAGCCGAGAATGGAGCTTACCAAACAGATTGGACAACAGCCAAACTAACCATAATAGCAACTGATGATTTAACACAACAAAGAGTCCGGTTAGTAATCCCTAATGAGAACTCATTTACAAATAAGCAAAATATAACCTTCAAGTGGGATACCTTGCCTCATGTGGACTTTTATAAATTTTTGATATATAAAGATGACTGGGGAAATGGAGATTCGCTTGAAGATCAGAAAGTGGAAGATGGTAATAGTATTACACTTGATGTAGATGAAGAAGAACTATGGTGGGGAGTTCGTGCCGTTAATTCAAAATCAACTACGTTATTTACCTATCGCAAATTAATTGTTGATGTTACTCCTCCTTTAGTACCTACATTAGGTAGTCCTGGAGATAATCACTCATCTGCAGATACAACAGTTACTTTTGCATGGACAAAAGGGAGTGATGTAAATTGGAAAAACGATTCTGTTTTTGTTTACGAAAAAACAAACGGAACAAGTACTGAGTTATTCGAGGCTAAGGAAAGTAATAATCAAAAAGCAACATTTGACTTAGATGAAGGGAAATCATATACATGGAAAGTTAAAAGTATTGATAAAGCAAATAATGTTGGAGAGTTTAGTGAGGAGAGAACTATAAAAATTGAATAAATATTAAAGAATAATAAAAATTGAATAACCAATTGAAGTATTTGATTCAATTGGTTATGTTTGCAAACTTAAAATAAACTCACAAATTTTAATTATGACATTGATAAACAAACCGATTCTACTACTTGTGTTAAGTGTTTTTTTGGGGACTTTAAATTTATATAGTCAAGCAGATTTAATAAAAGACATTACGATACCGGTAGGAGAAAGTAAAACCTATAATGATGAGTTCGAAAATGTTGAAACAAGAGGAAGTGTTGTTGTTAGTGGGGATGGAACCAATGGAGGTACTTTAACAATAAATGCAAGGAAATCCATTACACTAAAACCTGGTTTTAGTGCAGTTGAGGGGAGTAAATTTAAAGCAACCATAGAACCTCATATGATTTTAGGTTCTGATTATGACATGAACTGGACTCAAGTAGTCTCTTATGATGAAAATGGAAAACCTGTTAGTTGGGCCAAAAGTTTTGTGGATGAATTAGGTCGTCCATTGCAATCACAATCGTTTAGTTTCCAGAATTATCAAGCTTATGTATCCCAGTCTGTTTATGACGATTTGGGTAGGTCAACCATCACTTCAATGGCAGTTCCGGTTACTCAAGATAAATTAAAGTACCTACCTAATTTTATCAAAAACTCAAGCAATCAAAAATTTAATTTAGATACGGATGAAGCTGTTGCTAAAGGAGAGAATCAATTAGGTTGGTATTATAGTGGTAATAATCCTGAAGCTTATGTTGATCATACTGATATTCCTTATTCAAGGGTCGAGTATAGTAAAACACAACCTGGAGCAGTACGTAAAAGTGCTTCTCCTGGAGCAGCTCATAAAATGGGATCAGGTCACGAGGTACAAAGTTATGTTTTACCGGCTTCTGAAAATGAACTCAAGAAGTTTCTTTCATTGGATCCAGATGTAGAATATAAAGAAATAACAAAAACAGTTAAGGTAGATCCTGATGGAAAGTATGTTGTTTCGTATACTAACAGAGATGGCAAGCCAATAGCAAACTGTTTAGTGGGGGTAGTTGGTGATGTAAATCCTTTTGGAGGTTCACCTAATAAAGGAGATTTTACTTGTGCACATAGTTCGTATCTTGAATATGTTGATGTATTTGTTCCTACAGGAGGTGCAATACAAATGGTCAGTGGGCAGATTTCTCCAATTCAAGATCCTTTTCAGACACAATTGCCTTTAGGAAATAGAAATTATACATACACAGTTATAAATCTTACCAACGACGTTATTGTTAAATCTTCTATTAAAGATTTAGAAAAATGGAATACTTCTGGTTTTTATAGGGTAATATGTAATGACAAAAAAAATGACTTTAAGGTATTTGTTAGGACTAACTATTGCAATTATTCTTTAAATATATACGACAAGGCAGGAAGACTTAAAAAAACATACTCTCCTTATGCAACTGAAAATAACGACCCAAGCTACTGCACTAAATATACTTATAACTCCTTAGGCTGGTTAACTAAAGTAGAGTCTAAAGATGAAGGTATCTCGCATTTTGTTTATAGAGAGGATGGACAAATATTGTTCTCACAAAATGCACAACAAAAAATAGATGAAAAGTTCTCGTATAGTATGTACGATGAGTATGGGAGGCTTATTGAATCGGGAGAGTATGACGAATCCATAGGACGGCTTAGTTTTTGGAATGGAGAATCTATTGCCTTATCTAAAGATGATGAATTGTCATCTCATTTAAGAGATATGCCTTCAATTGCTTTAACGCAGCGCCATAAAACTTGGTATGGTGAAGATGGTAATGAGCAAAACCAAACCTTTGTTTTAGGAAGTGTTTCTAAAACAGAGTATGATGAAAATATAACATATTACTCATACACTTATGATGGAAAAATAGATTGGATAATAAGGGATCATATTTATTTAGGTAGAAAAAAAATAGATTATATTTTTGATTTTGTAGGTAAAATAATAAAGGTTGCTTATCAAGAAGGAGCTAAAGATCAGTTTATACACTACTTTGAATATAATAAAGATCAAAATCTTCATAAGGTTTATACTCAAAGAGGTTCTAGAACAAAACAATTGCAAGCAGAATATACATATTATCCACATCAGGCAATAAAACGAATTGAAATAGCAGAAAATCTACAAGGTATTGATTATGTTTACAATCTGAATGGAATGATAAAATGTATTAACCACCCAAACTTAGATAAAAATTTAGATCCTGGTAAAGATGGGACAAATGGCTTCAGAGAAGATTTATTTGGCTTAGCACTAGATTATTATTCGGGTGATTATGCAGGAAATATTAATATAAAAACGGCCAATGATATTACATCTAGTTATAGTGGTAATATTGCTATGGTTCGATGGAACCAATATAACAATAAAGCATCTTCAGGAGGTCAATGGGCCTATAAGGTAGCATATGATAACCGTAACTTTTTAAAAGAGGCTGTTTTTGGTATCTTTACTCATGCCAACAGCGTATTTACTGGTAAAGAAGATTATAAAGTAAGTAACATCACTTACGATACACATGGAAATATTCAAACGTTAAAACGTAATGGATATGGAACTTACCGTGACATGGATAAACTACAATATCATTATGCATCATCTAATATTAATCGTTTAAGTCATATCAGTGACACTTACGGTAGTATTGGACTACAGGATTTGTCATCTCAATCTATAGATAATTATCAATACAATAGTATTGGACAGATGACTTATAATGCTGCTGATGATATTAGGTTTAGGTATGATGTAACTGGCAAAGTATCTTCTTTTACAAAAGCAGGTAAGCTTGGGAAATATGATTATGATGATAGCGGATTTAGGTGCACTGTAAGGTCTATAAATGGAGAAAATACCTACTATATTCGTGATATGTCAGGTAATATTATGGCCATTTATAATCAGCAAGGTAATGTTTTAGAATATCCAATATATGGCAATGATAGAATAGGAATGGCCTTCGAAAAAGGAAGTGATTTAGTATATAATTACGAGTTAAAAGATCACTTAGGTAATGTGAGGTCCACTTTTAGTAAAAGTGATTTAGTAGATGCTACTGGGTATGCCGACTATTATCCTTTTGGATGGAAAATGCCTAATCGTATGGCAGATGCAGCCAATAAATACCGCTTTGGCTACCAAGGACAATTTTCTGAATATGACGATGAAACAGGATTAAACCAATTTGAAGCACGTTTATATGATAATCGAATCGGAAGGTGGTTAACAACAGATCCACTAGCTCAGTTTGCTTCACCGTATTTAGCAATGGGAAATACTCCATTTATGGGGATTGATCCAGATGGTAGATTGTTTGGAAAGTATTTAGCTAAATCATATGCTAAGTTAAAAGGTGGTACTGCTTGGCGTGGACAAAATGGTAAATGGTTTGCTAGTATAACATCTTCGGGCTACATGAATGGAGAAGCGACTGCAATGGCAAAGGTTAAAAATTTTGGATATCAAGGTTGGGGTAAGTTTGATATTACAGGAAACCTTGGATTTGATGTTCGTATTGGGGAGTCATATAAAATGGGTGATTTCAGTTTGTTGTCAATTAGCTTAACCACATTTCATATGGCTGACGTTAATTTTGTAGCTCGATTTAATCGGGATGATTTATTACCAAATTTTAAGCTTGCAGATGACACATATTTTTTTGGATTCGGATCGAAAAAGTATAATTATACAGATAAGGCGCAAATCAGTGCTCCTGAATTTCGAATTTTAGGTTTTGGATATACAGGGCCAAAGTTTAAACATGCTTTAGGGGAGTATTCGATCGGCTATGAAATTGCTGAAGCAACTCATAGTTTTATGGCTCCATTTAACAAGAAAGGTTTAAATGGTAAAACTTCAACAGATGGTAAAAGTGGTTTTTATAGAGAGAAGGGAGCAATACTTATAATAAATACGGGATTATATTTCAATACTTATGAATAAGTTGTTAATTAAAATATTTAAGAATTACTCATTCTCTATATATTCCATTGGAATTCTATTGTTTAGCTTTCTCTTGATAGGGCATATAATACTTATTACTATGCCTCTAAACACAATACAAAGGGAGGTTGAAGAAGTAAAGTATAAGGAGGATGAAATGATTTTAATATTAAAGGGTTGTTCACGAGAGTATTCTTTGTTTTTTTTATATAAGGGAATACCTGAGAACCTATCAAATTTTTCACTATGTAATCAAATTGTTGAAATTAAACATTTAGATGGGAAGATATTTGAAATTTCCGTAGATAAAATGATGCTAATTAAAGCTAATGAAAAAAGAATTGATTACTTCTATACCATTGTTGTCATATTTGGTTTTTTAATTAGTTACATTATTTTATTTAAAACAACAAAAGAGAAGGGATAATTATTTTACTATGTATCTATAAAAAAGCTTTTACTATTCGGGAATATAATATGTGTTAATACTCCCCCCCCCATAACTATCGTACTATTGTATTGTGTGATTTAGATAAATAAAAATCTTTGCTGGGTTTAAAGCATCAATTAATATTAAAAGGAATAAAAAAGAATAAAATGAAGAATCAAAAAATAACAATAATTGCATTATTAATAATAATAGTTGCATTGGTTGCTTATAATTTTATAATAATGCCTAAAAATAACAAATTAGTATATGTAGAAACCGGAATTCTTTTAAATGAATACGAAGGTATGAAACAAGCTCGTATAAAGATTGAGGATAATAATAAAAAATTAGGAGCGGAAGTAGATAGTTTAATACAAATGTTTCAATCAGATTTAAAGGCTTACGAAAAGGATAGAAAAAAAATGAGTAAGAAAGAGCGAGAACTCAAAGAGGAGCTCTTACGCACTCGTCAGCAACAGGTCAATAATTTTCAGCAAGCTAAGCAAATCCAAGCTCAGGAAGAAGAGCAAAAAATTACCCAAACGCAGATGAATCGTATCAACGATTTTATAAAAGTATACGGTCAAAAAAAGGGGTATACTTATATCTTAGGAGCCAATGGTTCTGGTAATGTCGTATACGCAGAAGAAGCCTATAATATTACCAAGGAGGTGATTGAGGGTTTAAATAAGCAGTATAAAGAGGAGTATGCCAAGTAATTTTTACAATAAATAAAGTTAATTAATTGGTTAATGGTGAAACCTAACTTTAAACAAGCAAGATATATATATTACCTGCTTTTATTTTTGTTTATATTAAGCGCATGTAATAAATCCCTTAGTTATAAGGATTTTATAAAATATGTAAATGATCCTTCTAATGGCTTATCTCATAGTAAAACCATAAATGGACTTACTTGCAAAACAGTGTATCGTCCATCAGAGATGTTAGTATGGCAAGAGTTAGGAGGTGAAAAAGTAGATAAAAACATAATTGAAGGCTTACAAAATAAATATAATCAACAATTATATTTTAAGCTGTCATATAGTTATAATTCTAAAGATTTATTGTCTCAGGCAACATCAAAAAAAGTGTTTGGTGGATTGGTTCAAACACTTTCCTTTTCTATGCATAATTATGTTTCGTTGATTACAAATACCAAAGACACTTTACAATTGATAGATTGTCATTATTTGCGTTTATATGAACTGGCAAATAACACCGAAATGTTATTGGTTTTTGATAAAGAAAAAATAAAAAATAAAAAAGTAGAATGGTTAAGGTTAGATTTAGATGATCTGGGCTTTGGTATAGGACAGTTAAGTTATAAGTTCAGTACGAACTCAATTAATAAAATTCCTGAATTAAAATATACTGAGAGTAAAAAACAATAGAAAAACGTTAAACTATGATTCCTAAATTAGGCATTTTTTACAAATGTTTCAGAAAAACCATGTGGATTAAAATTTGCATGATAGTGTTACTATTAAGTAATAATCTAACTAATAATCAAGCACAAAATACAGGTCCGTTCGCTCCTGAAGCAGCGCAATTTGAACCAGTAGATGCAACGGATATGGTAAACCTTTTAACTGGTGATTTTAGTTATGTATTACCACTATTAGAAGTGCCAGGACCAGCAGGAGGATACCCAGTTGCATTATCATATCATGCAGGAGTTACCATGGATCAGGAAGCTTCATGGGTAGGCTTAGGGTGGAATATTAACGTAGGTGCTATTAACAGATCGCCTAATTTTATACCAGATGATTGGTTTGAAAAAGAACAATTTCAATTTTTCTGGGATGATGGAGGAAAAATAGAGCAACGTTCTGTTGGAATCTTTGTACCATTACCTGTTTCTGTTGGACTTGATTTTGCTTGGGGTTCTCATAAAGGTATGGGTGGATACAATGCATTTAACAATAGTTATTGGAATGTAGGAGCCCAGGTTGGGTTCGGAGTTGGAGGCCCAGAGAGTGGAATAAGAGGTGGTGTATCAGCGTCTGTAGGTTCTAATGGATATAGTGTTGGTGTTTTTGGGAGTGTCAATTTAATGGGAAATGTTGGCATGGGAGGTTCAATAAGTGGAGGGAGTGCTGGATTTACAGCTAATGTAGGCCTTTCTGATGGAATATCGAGTGTTGGTGTTGGTATTTCTAAAGATGGTGTTAAAGCTAGTGCAAGCTTGTTGCCAATATCTATTAGCTTGCCACAAACTAGTATAATTTCAGAGGGTGATTACACTAAAATAAAAAAGAGTTCTGGTTTTAATTTAATAGTTGTAAAATATAGTCATAGTAAAACAAGGTATTATTTATTTAAGTTAAAGCAGTTTGAAGGTAGTGGTATTTTAGGTATGCCGGGTAGTTTAAAATCTAACTCTACTACAGAATATATTACAGACGCAAATGTTGTTGATTTTGGTAATTCAAGACATTCATTACTGATTCCTGCAACAGATATATATAATGTATCTGGTCAAGGTATTGGAGGTAATATTGAGCCAATATTTGGCAATAAACTTAATTTAAGTAGGGAACGTATAGATGTTGATAGCAAGAACCAAAAATATGTAGATTATATTAATCCAAATATTGGTCAGGATAATAAGCGATTAAATAACCATTTTGAATTTTTAGGAGAAAATGCTGGCTACTATGAAATTGAGGAAGGATCATTTAGCTCAAGTATAAGTGAATTGGATTGTATTAGTGATAATGCAGGAAATATAATAAGTGGATTAGATAATCCAAATGGATATAAGTACAGTAACCTTAAAGCAAGCAATGGTAAAACAGGAAGTATTATTACCTACTATGCTAATAACGAAATATCTGGTGATTTAGCAGGGTGTGTTTCAAGAGGATTTAAAGAATCAGAAAGTATTGTTGGTAGTCGTAATGATGATAAGCTATTTGATCCTGATGGAATTGGTGCATTTTCAATAACAACGGCAGATGGTAAAACATATCATTATTCGTTACCGGTTTATCAATTCGAGAAGTTCGATGAAGTTAGGCCTGAATCTGATTTTGATGATTTTACCTTAAATGTTTCACCACACAAGTATGCCACATCTTGGTTGTTAACTGCCATAACGGGACCTGACTATGTTGATAACAATATGGATGGAATAGTCAATATTGGAGATGTTGGTTATTGGGTATGTTTTAACTATGGAAAATGGACTGATGGATACATGTGGCAAAGCCCTTATTTTATTGGACAAAAGAGAATTAATAATAGTGGAAACGTTATGTTGCCTAGAAGTTGGGGAAGAAAACAAATATATTATTTGGACGAAATTATAACAGCATCGCATACAGCTTACTTTTTTAAAAGTAAAAGAGGAGATGGAAAATCAAGATCAACTGAAGATTATGCGTTAGATAATTATGACGTCGGACTTTCTGACTTTTACAGTAAAATATTTAATAAACTTACTAATAGGTCACAAATATGGACGATGTATGATTATGTTAATAAGAAACCTTCTGTTTTTGGAATAACTGATAGAATAACTAATAATAATTGGTTATACAATCACAATTTTGGTTTGTCTACACCAATGGTAACTACATTTTTACAAAGTTGGAACAATAAAAGGATTGATATGTTTCAATGTAAAAAGTCAACAATAGAAAAACAAAAGGGTATTGTTAATCATAAACTATCATTTGAATATAACTGTGATGTTCCATATATGGTTAAACCTCTTAAGCTTGATTGCATTGTACTTGTTGAAAACAAGAATAGATTTTCGATTGATAACGCATCTCATTACACTAATCCAGAAGGGAAAATTCACATTTTAAGAAAAGATGAGGCTGTAATTAAACTTTTTAAGGATAAGAAAAGAGTTACAGAACTAGCAAATTGGGAAATAGATAATGCTTTTAAAGCTTATTCCGAAAGCCCTATCTTATTATCGAATGATATAAGTTCTAATATAACTAATAACGCTATTAAAATAATTGATTTTGATTATGACGTGACAAATCCTTTAATGAAGGGAGCGGAAATTCAATCAAAAAGAAGGAATCGGGACGGGTTGATAAACGATCATGAGGTTGATTATGGAAAGCTTACACTATCAAAGGTAAATTTTGGAGGATTAAGAGGAAACAAAATAATGCCTCCTTATATATTTGATTATTATAGGTTAGAAAAGGATTGGTATGATTACGCAAGGGCTGATTCCTGGGGATTTGATGCTGGGTTTGAGACTGGATATCATACAGGTAGTAAAACACCTAAATATGATGAGCTTAATAAATTTCAAGCACATAATTGGAGTTTAAAATCAATAAAAACACCGTTAGGAGGAGAAATTGAAGTATCATATGAGTCAGACTCATATTATAATACTATTATTGATCCGAATACATATCCAGATAAGATCTTTCATGTTGAAGAAATAGAAAAATCAAATAGACATGGATTCTATGATATTTGGTTTAAAGAAAAGTTATCTGGGGAAAATAACTTTAGAGATTTTTTTAATGTAGGAGATGTTTTTTCTAGTTACTTTTATGCAGAACATGATTGTGGAACAGAAGGTAGGGAATATGAAATCAATATTACAGGAGTTATAAGTCATGTATTTAATAATTATATTGAAGTAAATGTTAACCAGCATGGAGGAAGTATATATCTTGATGTAGTAGAGTCAGATGGGGATGAATCATGTCCGAGGTATTATGCTTCAGGATCCTACAATGAGGAGTCTATTCCTTATGGTTCAAGATTTACAGTTGTTGGAATTAATGATGCTCATCCAATTGAGGTTAGCTCTTCTAAATTAAAGAATAAAAATAATTATGGAGGAGGAATCAGAGTTGCTAAAATATCATTAAAGGAGCATGGAGAAGAGCGAAGTTCTATAACTTATAATTATAATTTACCTGGTCAAGATATAACTTCAGGAGTAACTATGCTTATGCCATCTAATAAGGATGTTGATTATAAATTTGGAGAATTATTACCAGGGCCAGGAGTAATGTATGGTAATGTAGCTGTACGTCATGATGGAATTAATGGTAAAGAAGGAGAAATAACTACACATTTTAGCTTTGATCTTCCGGAACCGATTTCAAATTATGGTTCTAACCATACTATAGATAATATATTTGAGCATAATCTAGTTCAAGGAACAGGTATAGATGATTATGAGGATCCAATTACTAGAAAAGGAAATCGCAGTGCTTACGTAAAGAGTCTAGAATTGAATTTGATGAATAATAATATTGGAAGAATTTTAGAGAAAAGAATTGTTAGTTCGGCAGGTGATATTGTTAGCATTGAGAAATATAATTACAAACCTAAAGGAGAAATAAATGTTGGAACAAGAAAAACAACATTTAAAAATGTTAAGGAGTATTCAGCATTCTTTGATAAGGATGGATTTGTAGCGGATTATGTTGATTATTTAATAAAAGGCGCAAACAAACCCCAAAAAGAGGATTATCAAAATATTCACTATTACCATACATTAGTATCGATAAAAAAAGTACCTAGCATTTTAGAATCAACAGAATTAATTACCCAAGAGCAACATAAAAAAGTTACAAATAAATCTTGGGATTACAATACTGGTAACGTACTAGAAACTGAATTCAAAAATGGAATGGGAGATAATTTTATAACGGAAGTAATACCTGCCTATACAATACCTGATTATGCAAGCATGGGCTCCAAGGATTCGGATATAAATAATGCAAATATGCTTACCCAAAGTGCGGCTAGTTATTTATATAAAGTTGAGAATGGAGAAAATAGAGAAGTTTCTGCCTCAATTCAAACATGGAATAGCGATTGGACATATCGAACTTTTAATAGTAAATTTAGTGATGAAAATGATCCAAATAAAATATGGAGAAAACATAAAAGTTTTGTATGGGAAGGGGATTTAGATGAGAATGGTTTGTACAATGATTTCGTTCCATTCGACTGGAGTAATAATGCCAATAATAAGCCTAATGGATGGAAGAATAGTAATAGCGTAACTAGATATTCAAGATATTCTATTCCTTTAGAAGAAGTAGATATTAGGAATAATTATTCAGCTGCTAAATTAAATGCAGAGAATAGAGTGATTGCAAAAGGTCAAAATGCCAAGTATACAGAATTCTGTTATACTGGCTTTGAGGATTCCTATGATTTAAATAATAGTAAAATATTTGGGGCAGAAGTGATAGGAAATGAGAATTGTTTGGTAGTTCCAAACCGTATTGACTCTAATTTATCGCATACTGGAAATAAAAGTTATCAAATTCCAGTTAACACAATAGGTTTAACTTTTAATGCTAATGTTGATTTATCGAAAAATAGATCTAAAGAATTTAGAGTAATGTTGTGGGTTAATCAAGATGTTTCAACTTCTATTCTTAAGGCGAAAAGTGGTATTGATTTAAGACCGATAAGAACTAATAAATTAAAGTTTGGTAGTTGGTATCTTTTGTATGCAGATTTTGAGGTGTCTAACAAAGAGTTATTGGTGACTGTTAATAACAACAGTGGAAAAACGATAATTGTAGATGATTTTAAAGTACAACCGATAGATGCTGCAGTCACATCGTATGTATATGATTCTTGGGGGCAAATTAAAGCAATATTAAATACAAATAATCTAGCTACAAGATATGATTATAATAGTGTTGGACAATTGAAATCAGTTTATAAAGAAACTCCTGATGGGTTTAAAAAAATAGTTGAACACGAAAAGAATATTAAAAATTTTAGTTTGATTAAGTTAACAAATTTAAACTTAGAAGTTGACAAACATATAAACTATCAATTGTATTCAGTTATTTGTAATGTTGAGGTAAATAATATTTCGAATCAAAGTGTAAGAGTTGACATTAATGCATTTAATGAAGATCGACCAGAATTTAAAGGAGTAAGAAAGAGTATTGTTTGTCCTGTGGGAATTTCTAATCATAAGTTAGCTTTGAAAGTAGTTAATAGGAATAATGTTGTAATAGAAGTTTCAGGAGGTAAATCGTTAACTAAAAGGTTTTTAGTAGAATAACTTAAAAGTGAAAACCCAAAAACTTACATATATTCTTTTACCACTTGTATTAGTCATTTGGGGGATTATTATTTGGAAAATTTTCTTTGCAAATAGTAAACAGGTGAACTATAATACCTCTCCTCAAGCTGCACTGGTTGAAAATGGTAATAAAGTGGAGGAAGAAGAAAGTAAGGTTTTTAGTTTTAATTATTCTGATCCATTTTTAAAAGGAAATAGATCGATAATACCTAAAGAGGATAAAAAAGAGGAAAAAAAGGAAAAGCGCAGGCTTAATAGAATAGTACGCTGGCCCCATATACAATATAATGGTATGGTGGCCAGCAAAAAAAAAGATAGTAAGTTAGGCATGCTTACCATTGGAAATAGAGATTATCTGGTAAGAAAGGGACATGTTAATAATGAAATATTGGTATTGGATATATATCCTGATTCCATTGGTTTACAGTATAGCAATGATAAAAAGTACTTTTATATCAAAAATAATCCACAATATCAAAGTAAAAGGTAGGTAAGATGAAGTATAGTAATAGTTTTTGTAATATTAGATTACATCAAGAAGTAAGGATTAAACTTTTTATTTTACTTGTCTTTTTATGCAATAGTTATACTGTTTTTTCTCAATCACACCCTAGCAGAAACATTGTAATACACGGTAGAGATACACTTATAGAACTATCCATATTAATAAAAAGAGATGTGGATATTAAATTAAAGGACGACAAAAATTATCACTGGTATGCATTTGACAAAATAAGAACAAATCAAGGGGCATTTTCTGGTCATTTGCTGCATGGTGGATATAAGAGATATTTAGGAGATTATAATTTAGTGGAGTCGGGTTCATTTAATTTAGGTTTACAAGAAGGTATTTGGAAAGTTTGGGATTTAAGCGGAACTATCATTTCGGAATTGGAAATGAAGGAAGGATTAAAGCATGGAACTTGTAAATATTACCAAGAAGGGAATTTAGTAAGGACTGAAGAATATGAACAAGGACATCTCCATGGTAAAACAGTTCTATATAAAGGAGAAATAGAGGAAGAGCTTAGATACAAACATGGCGTATTAATCGAACCAAAAGCTAAAGAAAAGGACAAGGAAAAAAAGGGCTTGACGAAAAAGATAAAGGATCTTTTCTCAAAAAAGGAGAAAAACGAAAAACAAGAGAAGGTAAAAAAGGTAAGGGAGAGAAAACCTAAAAAGGAAAAATCAAATAACAAAGAAAAGAAAAACAAGAAAGAGGATATAAACGAGATGGCAAGTTGAGAGATATGCGATCTTTAAAAATAAGGATTTGGCTAAAAGTAAAAGGAGGAGCTTTATATTACTCCATTTTTATTATGTTATTATTAAGCATGCTAAGTCTTTTATTACTTTCATACTTTCAGCTTAGCTTTAAAGAAGATGCGATTTTCTACAAACAATCAGAACTAAGTGAAAATCTAAAGTCTGCTGTTACATTAATTTCATGTAAACCTGATTTAATTAACGAAGGAGCTACAAGTGATTTAGATGTTTTTAATGATGGATCTTCCATTGTGAGTGTTTCTCATGAGCCTTGGGGAATGCTCCATAAATTAACACTTACAACCTCGTGGCGAAAACTTAGTGCACAAAGGGCTGTTTTAATGGCTGAAAAAGAAGAATCGAGATGCGCTTTATGGATGCCGGATAAGAAAAAGTATGTATCGTTGGTGGGTAAAAGCTATGTGAATGGAGATTGCTATTTATCTGAGCTGGGTTTACGTAAAGGGAATGCAGAGGGAAGATATTTTGAAGGTAATTACCTCCATAAAGGCGAAATGAAGGTCAGTGCAGAACAAATACCTTTGATGCGTAATAATAAGCTAAACTATTTATTTAATTACCTTGATGGGAGAAAAAACACAAGTGATAGTATTATTTCATATCAAGCGATAAAGAAAAATGCAGTTGTAAGGCATTCTTTCATGGCAAAGACTTTATTTATAGAATCACCTAATAGACTCGTTTTAAAAAAGAACACCTTTAGTGGGAATGTTATTTTATTTACCCCTGATACCATTGAAATTTGGCCTTCAGCGAAAATATTTGATGCCATTTTATTTGCTAAAGTTATTGTGTTTAAATCAGGGTGCGAGAACAGGATACAGGCATTTGCTTCGAATAGTCTAGACATTGAGACTGGATGTAAATTTTCCTTTCCTTCCATTGTTGGTTGTATTTCGCATACTTCAAATTCAAACGTAAATATTAAAGAAAATGTAGTATTGAATGGAGCAGTAATTAACTATTCTCAACAACCAGAGGAGGTAAAAACAAAGCTTACAATAGGAAAAGGCTCGATGTTATATGGGAAGTTTTATGTTAATGGAGATGTTGCATTTAATGGAAGTATATTTGGAAGTTTGTATTGCGATCGTTTTGTATTTTCAACACCAAGGGCTTTTTATGAGAATTTTATAATTGATGCCGTAATTGATGAAAGTAAGTTACCTGCGCAGCACGCATCTTTTTGTTTAGAGGGAGAAAATGTTTTTAAATATAAAGAGGTAAAGCTATGCAATTGATTAAAGAAAGGGTAAAAGGAAGTTCTTTAATAGAAGTAGTTGTAGGATTATTTATTATTTCACTATCCATTGCATTAGCGGGGACTTTATTTGCTCAGGTATTCGATAGTTCTAAACGTATTATAACACAAAAAGCATGGTACGATGTAAATATGTGGCGTAGCCAGGTTTATTTAACTAATAGCATTGAAAGTGAAGAGAAAGCAAAAAAGGTATATAGGTTAATCAAACATTGCGAGTTACAAAACGAAAATAAAGGATTATGGTTGGTAAACATTAAAGCTGTTAAGGAAAGCAGTGGTCTGGAAACTTTGGATAATGACGAGTTAGTTAGTGTGAGGTTTTATATAGAAATTGAACCGGAAGATTAAATTAGCTATGAATAGGAATTCGGTTAAAATATTTAAGGTTCAAATAAGAGGGTTTACTGTGCAGGAAACTATAATTGCAATGGTGTTAACAGGTTTGATTTCAGTATTAACATTTTCAGCCATTCGTTATTATTACCGGTTATTCTCAAATGTAGTACAGGTTGGTAATAATCAGTCAAATATTAATCAATTGCAGCAAGTATTGTCTAATGATATGGAGAATGCTGAGAAAGTCCTTTTTGAGACAGGTTTGGTTTGTCAAATTAACGAGCAGAATATACGTTATAATTTCATGCCAGAAAAGATAGTGAGAGAAACTGTATTGGCAACTGATACATTTTATATTGAACATGAAAAGCCAACTATTAGGTATTCAACTAATTCACCCGATTTAGTTTCGTTTATTTCATTTGTATGTAAAAATGATGATCTTTTAATTCCTGTTTGTGTTCATAAAAAGTATCCTTTGATATTGCAATTAAAAGAGGAGTAATTATGTCGGTAGAACTAAAGAGTATAAAAAAGCAATCGAGAAGTACCGTAAAAAAAAGAGATGGTGTTGAAACCGAAATACCATTTTGGAAGAAGGATATATCCTTTGGAAAAACGATAACCGATAAAATTAAAGAAAACTTCTATTCTGAATTAGTTATATTATTAACTGCAGGATTAGACATGAAAGCCGCACTGGACATTGTGGTTCGTGAAGAAAAGAACAACAAAGTTAAAGTAATCTTTAAAGAAGTTTCCGACAAAATACTACATGGTTCAACATTTTCAGAAGCTATTAAAGGACATAAGGAATTTAGTGTTTATGAGTTCTTTAGTTTAAAAATTGGAGAAGAAAGTGGAAAAATGATGGAGGTTTTAGAGGAGCTAGGATTGTTCTATCAAAAAAAGTTAAAGCAAAGAAAACAAATAACCAGTGCTATATCTTACCCCATACTCATTTTTGTTACCGCGTTTGGAGCAGTTTTTTTTATGATGAATTTTATAGTTCCTTTATTTGCTGATGCATTTAAAAGATTTAATAGTGATTTGCCAACACTTACAAAGGGAGTTATATTTTTATCCGAGAAGTTTCGAGAATATTGGTTAATCATCCCGATTCTGATAATTGGTATTTTTATAGCTTACCGTTCCTTTAACAAGAAGGAGTGGTACCGAAGATCAATGTCTAAATTCCTTCTTAAGACACCAGTCATAGGAAAGTTATTTCAAAAAATATATTTGGCTTCGTTTTGTCAGAGTATGGCTTTAATGACAAGTGCACGCACTCCATTAATTCAGGCATTAGACCTGGTTAGCCAAATGATTGGTTTGTACCCCATGGAAAAGGCACTAGATAAGATAAAAGATGACTTGTTTCATGGTAAACTTTTAAATGAAGCAATGACTCCATTTCCTATTTTCGAGTCACGTATGGTTTCTCTAATTAAAGTAGGAGAAGAAACAAATAGATTGTCTACCATATTTAAAAGGTTATACGATCAGTACACCGAAGAAACTGATCATCAAACAGCCATTATGAGTTCTATGTTAGAACCTTTACTTATTATTGTTGTTGGAGGTATGGTAGCGGTTATCTTAATATCTATGTATTTGCCAATGTTTAAGTTAGGGAATTCGTTGATGGGTTAGTATTGAGTTATTTGTCTATTGTATTAAGAACGGGTAATATTCTTTCTGAAAATAATGTCATGTCAAGAGTAGGATTATTGAGTTTTTCAGAATGAGAAAACATAAGCATAACCTAATTTAAGTGAGAATTTCTATCATGAAGAAAAAATACGATTAGAATATGACTTGTCTCGTAAGGTTATCCTTAAATTAACGATAACAATAGAGGTATAATAAATATAATTACATGTCATTATTTATATTTCTTTACATATCAGCATTAATAAAGTTTTCCGTTCATTTAGATTAATTTGTGAGAATTATATAATCATTAAACAGCTTCTACCTTAATAAGGCGTTACGTTCTTTGGAAGCAATGTGTTAAAATTATATGATCATATTTTAATTAATTGTAGCATAGTACTATAACTTATGTTTAAGTAACGTTAAATTAACAAAATGATAATAATTAATTTATTTATCATATCTTTGTGCTTTCTTTTTGAATTTCTTCAAATAGGAATTAACCCTATTAGGCTTATTAGGGAACTTACTCATTTAAATTATTAATTATGTCAAAGAAAGACGATAAAAAAGCAAAAGCTGCTAAAAAAGAAGAAAAAAAAGTAGAACTTAAAAAGTTAAAAGCAAAAAAGGCTAAAGAAAAAGCTGAGAAGAAAGCAGCAAAAAAGGCTGAAGCCAAAAAAAAGAAAGAAAAAAAAGCTAAGGAAAAGCTAGCTAAGAAAGAGGCAAAAAAAGAAGCTAAAAAATTGGCAGCAAAGAAAAAGGCCGAAAAAAAGAAGGCAGCAAAGAAAAAGTAGCACTTTATAATAGAAATACCTGAAATACTTATTTTGGGTATTTTTTTTAATGGTTTGTTGGCATTGTTGTAACGATTTGAATATTAGAAAATTGAAGTAGTGAATGTAATTTGTTTAATGCGATAACTTTAAACATATTGTAAATCAGTCTCATGTCTTAAATCTAACGATCAATTTTTTGTTTAATACAAACTTAATTGTTGCGAATTACAAACACTCCTTTCTAGTTGAAGTAATTTCTTTTTAGCATCCAGACCACCTGCATAACCTATTAGTTTTCTATCAGAACCAATAATTCTGTGACATGGTACGATGATAGAAATGGCATTTGCTCCATTGGCAGATGCTACAGCCCTAATAGCTTTTTCATTTCCTAAATCTTTTGATAACTGAAGGTAAGTAGAGGTTTGTCCATAAGGAATTTTCATTAACTGATTCCATACTTGTTGTTGAAATTCAGTGCCTATTAACTTTAAAGGTATATCAAATTCAGTTCTTTTCTCTTGAAAATATTCGTTAAGTTGATTGATGGTTTGGTTGATTATATCAGTTTCTCCCACTTTATACTCAGCTTGTAATCCTTTCTGTATTCGAAGATCAACGGAAGTTCTCATTTTTCTATAACGCCAATCGCAAAGGCATAAAGTATTATCATAAGATCCAATAATCAATTCACCAATAGGTGTATTATGGTATTTGATCGTAATTGTTTTCATTTTTCCTAAGAAAAGAAATTGATAGCCGATCTTTAAAATAATTTCTTTACAATTTGTATATTAAATATTTGTATCTACCAACGATACTTCATCGGGATATTTTTCCTTAATTTCATCTAAGCACTCATTTACCTCATCAACAGTGTTTGCTCTTAACATTTTAATTTTTAATTCTCTAAAATCTCTTAATCCCTTAAAAGAAATTGCTAAATGTCTTCGCATATGTAGAATTCCTCTTCTTTCACCTAACCACTCAATACTGTTTTTTAAATGTTCCCTAATCATTTCTACATGTTCGGGTATTTTAGGAGGATCCAGAAGGTTACCAGTATCAAGATAATGACGTACTTCCTTAAAAATCCAAGGACGACCAATGGAAGGGCGACCAATCATTAACGCATCAACACCATATTTGTTTAGGTATAATTTTGCTTTTTGTGGGCTTGTTAAATCACCATTTCCAATAATAGGAATATGCATTCTTGGATTGTTTTTAACCTCACCTATTAAAGTCCAATCGGCCTCGCCATTGTACATTTGGGCACGTGTACGTCCATGAATAGTCAAGGCCTTAATACCTGTATCTTGCAATTTTTCGGCAACATCAACAATTACCTTAGAATCCTCATCCCAACCCAGACGGGTTTTTACAGTTACAGGAAGTTTAACTGCCTGTACAATCTTTGAGGTCATTTCTATCATTTTAGGAATGTCTCTTAACATACCAGCCCCAGCCCCTTTGGTAGCTATTTTCTTAACTGGGCATCCATAATTAATATCAATAAGCTCTGGGTTGGCATCTTCAGCTATTTTAGCCGCTTCAACCATGGCATCAATGTCCTTCCCATATAGTTGAATACCAACTGGGCGTTCCTCGTCAAATATTTTGAGTTTTCGTTGGGTTTTTTCAATGCTGCGTATCAATGCATCTGCCGAAACAAACTCGGTATACATTAAATCAGCGCCATATTTTTTACATAGCAACCTGAACGAAGGATCAGTTACATCCTCCATGGGTGCCAATAAAAGCGGATTTTTCCTTAACTCTAAATCTCCAATTTTCATTACTCCGCAATTAATTTGTCTAACAATTCTTTTGATTTTGCACTATTCCACTTAGCAGCGCCTAATTTTTTTACAACAAGTTCACCATTCTTCGAAATAATATAAGTTGCAGGAATACTTTCTGAATAAAACAGTTCGGGTAGTTTATCCATTTTAGTAAAGGAAGAAACAGAATACTCTTTTTGGGTCAGAAAATCTTTAACTATAGATGCATCTTCATTACTAATTAAAACAAATTCAACTTTATCTTTATATTCATTGTAAAGTTCATTAATTGAAGAAAATTCAGCAACACAAGAAGGACACCAGGTAGCCCAAGAGTTTAAGAATATTACTTTACCCTTTAAGTTCGAAAAATACTCATTTTGTCCATTTAAATCCTGATAATGCCATTTGTAATCATTTTCTGTTAGTTGAACTTTGTTTGATGCTTCTTTTGGAGACACCATAGTATATTTAATTACAAATGAACTAATTGTTTTTCGGGTAGGCGGGTTGATCATTGCAATAAATAAAGCTAAAAATAGAAAATCGATAACTATTCCAGCTTTTGTTTTTCTTGCTCTGTATTTTTTCCATTGTTGTTTTAAAAAACTCTCCATCACTTATATCTTTCTAAAAGTTAACCAAGTAGGCCATTTAATACTTTTGTAACTTTTACCAATATTATCGGTAATTACCATTCTGATTGTTTTGTAATCATCTAATCCTTGTACATTGTTATAAAATTTTTGTGCATCAATAGTAAATCGGTTACCAGTATTGGGAGTAAGGGTAATAGGGAAATAACTTTGTCCCCCTATGTTTTTAATAACGAATTCACGCTTTTTGCTGCCATTATAAAAAATCAGCATAGGATTATTAAAGGATATTGAAGTTTTGGTTTTGTTAATAAGAAATACTTTTAGTAGTAGGTTTCCTGTACTCTTTTGCTTGTAATACTCTACTTTAAATATTACTATTTTAGGAAATAGTTTATCAAGCCAACCATAACGTTTTGCAACAAAAAAAGCTAGAATTAATCCTACCATTAATAAAATGTGGGTAAAGTCATTTCGTTTCGACTTATCAGTATTCTTATTATTCGTTTCAGGTACTGAATTATCATTAACTTCAGGAGTAATTTCTTTAACCTGTGGTTCCGAAGACCTAACAGGAGGTAAGGCACCCCTACTGCATATTTGCATCAATAATGCAACACCTAGTAAGGTATATATGATTACCCTGTTCTTTTTAACAAATCCCCAAAAGTCTTTTATTTGTTTGTTCATGGTATTTAAGACTGAGTTTTTTTAGGAAAAGGAAATAAACCTTTATAATTAATGTAATACTCTCCACCAGATATTGGTTTTGCCATTTCTTCTTCGGTTTCTCCATTGGCATTAGCAATTCCAACACTAGCATACCAACATATTGCATTATGTTTTTTACCTAATTCACTCACTTGTGCAATAACTTCTGGTAGTATAATTCCCATATCTGGATAATAACCAGTTTTTACAACAACCATATGAAATTGATCGTCTTTTTTAGCTAGTATTTGAGGGTTGACATTCAGTTCTTTCCTAACATTCAGAACTTCATACCCTTTATCTACCATGTCTTTATACACTACCTTTATGCCAAGAAAATGAAGTTCTTCCAAATTCATTACATCTGCCATACCAACCTTTTTTATAAGTATTTGAGTGCGCAAAAATGGGAAAATTATGGGATACTGGCAAAGCCTATTGCTTTATGAATTACAATAGGTGAGAAATGTTTTAATATATAATTAAAATCAATCAGTTTTCAGTTGTAAAAATAAATGTACAATTAGGATATTCGTTATTAAATTCTTTTGTAAGTGAATATTGCAAATTATCTAGCTTTAAGAAAAAGCCAGGAGAGGCGTTGTCTATGAATTTATTTATTTTAATATAGAATTTAAAATGTCGTTTTTTGTGTTTTTGAACCTTGTTAGCTGTTTCATAAATAAGTTTTTGAATGTCGAATAATAACCTATCTTCATTTTTATTCTCAATTAAATATGCAACGCTGGGATTTTTAGCTGTATTTTCATCAGTTTCTAAAGCGCAACATTTACTTGCTCTAATTTTAGGTTCATCAACATCGTAAAATATATTTTGCTCCAAGTTACTGAACTCTAATTTACCAATAGGCTGAAAGTTTTGGTTATTAATAAATTGATAAAAAACTAAACCTTTATCAAATAATGCTCCGTACCCTTTGTATACGAAATAGTTACATAGTTTACCATCTTGCATTGCAGAAACAAAGTCGCTTATGACAAAGGCCTCGGAATTAGCATATTCTTCAAGGTGTGTTTTTATTACTTGATTGGTATATGATTTCATATTCACTTCTATTTCGTTTCCAAAGTTTGAACGGATAAGCATGATGTTTTTATTCATTATCCCAGAAGTATATTCTTTAAGTAAAAGTGAATTGGTTTTTGAAATAAGTCGTTTTAAAATAATTGCTGCTTCTAGATATTCCATATGATCCTTGCTGTTGTTGCATCTAAATTATTAAAAATACTGTTGTAGGTGATAATATGATCAATTGTTTATTGTATAAAATAAATTGGAGAATATAACTAAATAAAATATATTGGAATATTTCATACCATAATAGACAATAGAGTTTGAAACATTATGCAATTGAAGGACATAATTTGTCCATGAAAGACAAGTGGATACAAAATCTTTTAAAAGGAAAAGGTGAGATTCTTGCATTGAAGAACAAGCGAGGTGTTTTGTTTTCTACAATAACGTTGGAACAAATTATTGATGAAGAAATAAGGCACGAGAAATATATATTACATGAAGAGGATAAAAGAAGTATAAGAACTTTTAGTAGCGGAGAGCAACGCAAAGCATTATTAAACTACTTAATTGACCAAAAACCTGACTTTTTGCTTTTGGATAATCCTTTTGATTGTTTAGATATTGTTTCGGTGGAGGCACTTAGAGTGAGATTAGCTAAGGTGTCAAAGCAAATCTGTATTGTTCAGATAATTAAACGTCAGGATGATATTTTACCATTTGTAAGTGAGGTTATTTTAATTAAATCTAAAAGAGATATTGGAATTTATTCTTTACAAGAGTTTAATCAAAAGCATTTACATAAAACACAAAGGGTTTTAAAAAACAATATTCCTTCTACATTCAATCCCTTTTCGAATATACTGGATGTATTGGTAGAAATGAAAGATGTATGTGTAACTTATGAAAATAGAAAGATTATAAATAACATAAACTGGAGAATAAGAAAAGGGGAATTTTGGCATCTAAAAGGGGTTAATGGATCAGGAAAAACAACTTTACTTTCGATGATTTATGGAGATAATCCAAAAGCTTATGGTCAACAACTATTTTTGTTTGGGCATAAGAAAGGTAGTGGTGAAAGCGTTTGGCAGATAAAAGAAAAAATTGGATATTTTACTCCTTCGCTAACAGAGTTATTTCAAGGGAATCATACAGTTGAACAAATGTTGATTTCGGGTCTTGTTGATAGTGTAGGATTATATCTAAAACCTACGGATAAACAAAAGAACCTGGCTCAAGAATGGCTAAATGTATTGAACTTACAGGATAGTAAAGATGACAGATTTTATAGTCTTTCACAGGTAAATCAACGTTTAGTACTTATCGCAAGAGCAATGATTAAGCATCCGCCACTCTTAATTTTGGATGAACCATCTACCGGTTTAGATGATGCAAGTGCATCTCTAATGGTTGAACTCATTCAAAAAATTGCCGAAGAAAGTACTACTGCTGTAATTTATGTATCTCACCGAAGCGAGAAAGGGCTAAAACCTCAGTTTATTTATGAGTTACAGTTAAAGGAGGGAGGTAGTATTGGAAGGGTGTTGTAATTTAAAGCCGCACCTAAGAGATGCGGCTCGCTGCTAACTCGAAAAACAGCAAATCAATAAATAATCCAATAGACTATTTATTGCTTGGCTAAACGTTTGCGTTCGTGTTCTTCAAGATATATTTTTCGGATACGAATAGCTTGTGGTGTAACTTCAACATACTCGTCACCCTGTATATATTCTAATGCTTCTTCAAGCGAGAATATGATTGGTGGAGCTAATTTAACCTTTTCATCCGAACTTTGTGTGCGCATGTTGGTAAGTTTTTTTGTTTTAGTAACATTTACTGTTAAATCACCGTCTCTGTTATTCTCACCTATTACTTGTCCTTTATATATTTTCTCTTGCGGAGATACAAAGAATTTTCCTCTATCTTGCAATTTATCTAGTGCATATGGGATAGCTGCTCCATCTTCCATAGCAATTAATGATCCATTTAAACGTTTATTAATTTCACCTTTATAAGGTTGAAACTCTACAAAACGGTGTGCCATAATGGCTTCTCCTGCCGTTGCTGTAAGCAAGGAATTACGTAAACCAATAATTCCCCTTGAAGGAATATGAAACTCAATAACAACGCGATCCCCTTTTCGCTCCATGTTTAGCATTTCACCTTTGCGTAATTGAACCATTTCAATTGCTTTACCCGAAAACTCATCAGGAAGGTCAGTGGTTAATTCTTCAACAGGTTCATGTTTAATGGCTCCTATATCTTTAATGATTACACGAGGTTGTCCTACTTGTAACTCATAACCTTCGCGACGCATAGTTTCAATTAATACAGACAAATGTAAAACACCACGTCCAAAAACATTCCAGGCATCTGCAGATTCGGTTTCTTCCACCCTAAGTGCAAGGTTTTTTTCAAGTTCAGCATCTAACCTATCCTTAATATGACGAGACGTAACAAATTTACCATCCTGACCAAAAAATGGTGAATTGTTAATGGTAAATAACATGCTCATTGTTGGTTCGTCAATAGCAATTGGGTCTAATGCTTCTGGTTCTTCAAAATCCGCTATTGTATCACCAATGTCAAAACCTTCCAGACCAATTAATGCGCAAAGTTCCCCACTTTTAACTTCCTCAGCTTTTTTTCTTCCGAGTCCGTCAAAAACATTAATTTCCTTAATCTTTGACTTAATAACAGAACCATCTCTTTTTACAAGTGAAACTTGTTGGTTGGTTTTAATCTCTCCACGGTGAACACGCCCAATAGCAATACGTCCGGTATAAGGTGAGTGATCTAGTGACGTAATTAACATTTGAGAAGTTCCGCTTAAAAATTCAGGTGCTGGAATATTGTCTATTACTGCTTCAAAAACGGCAGAAATATCATTGGTTTGTTGTTTCCAATCAGTACTCATCCAACCATTTTTGGCTGATCCATAAATTGTAACAAAATCCAATTGATCTTCGGTAGCTCCCAGATTAAACATTAAATCAAATACAGCTTCCTGAACTTCCTCAGGGCGACAGTTTTGCTTGTCTACCTTATTAATGACAACAATTGGTTTAAGACCTAATCCAATGGCTTTTTGCAATACAAAACGGGTTTGGGGCATAGGACCTTCAAAAGCATCAACTAACAGTAGAACTCCATCAGCCATGTTTAAAACACGCTCAACTTCACCTCCAAAGTCGGAGTGACCAGGGGTATCTATAATGTTAATTTTAGTGTTTTTATATACCACCGAAACATTTTTCGACAGGATGGTAATCCCTCTTTCCCTTTCCAAATCGTTATTGTCCATAATTAACTCACCCACTTCCTGGTGATCTTTAAAAAGCTTTCCGGCCAATAACATCTTGTCAACCAATGTGGTTTTCCCATGGTCAACGTGCGCTATAATCGCAATATTTCTTATATCCTGCATAACCTTGTAAAAAATGAGGGTGCAAAGGTAGCGTTTATTTTGAGTTTAATATGATGTAAATATTAAAATAGGTATGTAATGAGATGTATTTAAGGGTTTTTAACCATTGTGGATTAGATAATTTAATGTGTGATTTTTTAATAGGAAGTTTTGTAAGTGAATTAAAAAGTTTTGTTGCTCTGAAGTTGAGTAACTTTTAGAATCTATAAAATATAAAAAGCACTTCCGTTGAAGCGCTTTTTATAAACTTAAACCCTAATTTATGAAAAAAAACTTAAACTTTTTAATGTGCTTTTTGTGGTCAAAATAATCGAGGTATTTTTAATAATACCTCGATTACTAAACTTAAACCCTAACCTAATCTATGAAAAACTCAATTGCTCTTCGAAAAATAATTAAACAATGTTCATGCCAATAAAGTAGAATTTTCTTGAATTAACAGTTATTAACTAATGTGTTAAAATTTGGTCATGTATTAGTTCAAAAAAATACATTGCACTGTATTGGTTTTTATCTATTTTTAGGCATCAAAAAATATTGGTTGGTATTTAAGCATCAAAAGAGGCTCGATATCAGAAGGTTTTATTCATTATTTATATTTAACATGGTTGAAAAATTAAAATCATTACTACCATACGCGGGATCAGTCTTACTATTTATTGTGCTAAGTTTTGCATATTTTAGTCCTGTACTGGAAAACAAAGTGTTGTTTCAATCGGATGATAGCCATGCAGTTGGAATGGCAAAAGAGTTAAGGAGTTATGAGGAGGAAACGGGCAAGAAAAGTCAATGGACCAATAGTGCTTTTAGCGGAATGCCTGCTTATCAAATTAAAGGGGATAGCTCCAAAAATTTATTCTCTTATATCAATAGAACATCGCGGTTAGGAATGCCCTATCACACAGTGGCTATTCTATTTTTATACTTGCTTGGCTTTTACGTTTTTATGCTAAGCTTAAAAATGGATTGGAGGTTTAGCCTCATAGGAGCTCTAGCATTTGGGTTTGGTTCATATAATCTTATAATTATTATTGCAGGGCATATTACCCAAGCTTATACAATTGCCTTAATGGCACCAGTTGTGGCAGGTATTATTTTTACTTACAATCGAAATGTGTGGATAGGAGGTTTGTTTACCACTATTACTTTAGGATTGCAAATAGCATATAATCATGTTCAGGTAACATACTACCTGGCATTATTAGTGATAGTGATGGTTATATCGAGGCTAATTTATGCTATCATGCATAAAACTATTAAGCAATTTATAAGAGCTTCGGCTGTGTTAGTAATCGCTGCATTATTAGCTGTTTTGCCAAATATTACAAATTTATGGACAACATACGAATATGGAAAGTATAGTATTCGCGGTGAGTCAGAATTAACAAGTAAGGATGGTAAGGAACATAGTGGGTTGGATAAAGATTATGCTCATACGTGGAGCTTAGAAAAACATGGGACTTGGACATTAATGGTGCCTAATGTTGTTGGAGGAGCATCAGAATCTATTGGTAACAATAAATCTGCACTCGAAAATGTTGATCGTCAATATAGAGATACGATTAAAGGACAAAGTCAGTATTGGGGAGGTAGGCCATTTACATCAGGGCCAGTTTATGCTGGAGCAGTTGTATGTTTTCTCTTTATGTTGGGTATGTTTTTTTATAAAGGTTCAGACAAGTGGTGGTTAATTGGTGCAACTGTATTTTCTATTTTTCTGGCATGGGGAAAGCATTTCCCGGCATTTACTGATTTTATGTTTTATAATTTTCCATTATACAATAAGTTTCGAACGGTTGAGATGTCTTTAGTAATTGCATCATTAACTATACCAACCTTAGGGTTTTTAGGTTTAAGAGAAGTGTTTACTAAACCTCAGTTAATAAGGGAAAATAATTGGAAGTTTATTGCAGCTTTTGGTTTAACTGGTGGTATTTGCTTGCTGTTTTATTTATTTCCTGGAGCTTTTTTTACTTTTATAAGCGAGATGGAGTTAAGTACCTTATTGCAACAAAAACAGCAGGCTATGCAACAGAATGCTGCACAGGCTATGCAAATAAATGTTTATTTTGATGAAATACTGCAGAATTTAAAAGTGGCACGTGCAAGTCTACTTAAAGCAGATGCATTTAGGTCTTTTGCATTCATTATTATTGCTTCGGCCTCTATTTGGTTTTTTGCAACTAATAAACTTTCGGGTAAATATTTAATTTGGGGATTAGGAGTTTTAATTTTAGTAGATCTTTGGACTATTGATAAACGCTATCTTAATAACGATCATTTTCATAGTAAAAGGAAAAGTGGACAAGAATTTGTATTAACAGATGCAGATAAAGCCATTAATAAATTGAAAAAAGATGGGGATAGGGTACTAACAATTTTCCGAAATCCTTTTATGGATGCAGTAACTTCGTATCATCATGAATCAATAGGTGGCTATCATGGTGCTAAACTTCGAAGGTATCAGGATTTATTTGATAGGTATATGCAAAATGATTGGCAGAAATTAATTTCTACTTTACAAAAGCAAGTTAGCGAAGAAGAGTTACAAGTAGAAATGATGGACATGCCTGTTTTGAATATGTTAAATTCTAAATTTATTGTATATAGTCCAAAAGCAAGACCAATTATTAATAATAATGTGTTAGGGGATGCATGGTTTGTGAAAGAAATTTATCCGGTTGATTCGCCTGATGGAGCAATTGATGCTTTAGGTTATGTACCATTAAAGGAGCAAGCAGTAGCAAATGTTTCTGAGTTTAAGGATTTGGAGTCCTATAAAGTAGACTCAGTTGCAGGTAATTTAACTTTAGCTGCCTATGAGCCTAATTATCTAAAATACGATTATTCAATTCCGCAAAAGCAGCTAGCTGTATTCTCGCAAGTTTATTTCCCTAAAGGTTGGAATGCATATGTTGATGGTAAGCAGGTAGATATAAAAAGAGTTAATTATATATTAAGGGCATTAATGTTACCAGCGGGTAAGCATGAGGTAGAGTTTAAGTTTGAGCCAAAATCTTATCAAATGGGGCAAGCTATTTCATTAATAAGTTCTATTTTAATTGTCTTGTTGGTTGGAGTGGTAGTGTTTATATTGGTAAGAAAAAAGTGAAATTATATTATCGCACATTATCTAGTTTAAAATAGGGGAGTGCTTTTTAGTACTCCTTTTTTTATTTGAATTCAATTCCGGTTATAGAAATATCATCAAAAACAGAGCCTCTTTCTAGTTGTTCTTTTATAAGTGTTTTCAGATCACTCATGTTATCTTCAATATTATCATTATTTGAGATAATGTCTTCAATCGGTTTCATTCCCGATTCTATTTGATCACCGTTTTCGAGTTCAACCAAACCATCAGTAAAGGCTAAAAATTTTGCACTTTTAGGTATTCTTATTTTACCAATTTCAATAGAGGGAATTTCGTCGAGCATACCTAATCCAATGCATCCACTATCTAAGTGCATTAAATGTTTCTTTTTAGGATCGAAAAGCATAGGGGGTAAATGTCCTGCATTTATGTACGATAGTTTTCGGGTTAAGGTATTGTATTTACCCAAAAACATAGTAATAAACTTTTCGTTATTAGCGCTTTGATTTACTTTTTTATTAAGTACATGTGCTAAAGTTTTTAAATTGATTCCAGGGGTATATAAAGTTCTGAAGACAGCTTGAAAATTAGACATTAGAATAGCTGCAGAAATACCTTTCCCGGAAACATCAGCAATGCAAAAGCCTAATACATTTTTAGATAATCGAATAAAGTCGTAATAATCTCCTCCAACCTCAAATTGAGGATGGTAGAATGTATGAATCGAATATTTTGTACTAACAGGAAGGTGATTGTCGGCTGGAACTAATTTACTTTGGATTCGGGATGCCAGCTCCATCTCTTTTCTCATAGCTTCTTGTTCTACGACTTGAGCTTGCATCCTTTTGTTTTCAATGAAAACAATAATTAAATTTGATATAATTTGTATTAACTTTAAATGCTTTATGGTAGGACTAATGCCTGTGTGCTCTTCGTCTACATCACCAATTAAAACATAGCCAATGGCTTTATATCTATGAAATAGAGGAATTACTGCGTCAAATCCTTTTAGTTGAGGAGGGTGTGAAATAGTGATGTTTTCAATATTTTGATATTTGATCAAATCACGATCAACATCAATGTCACCTACCTCTTCCTTAGTAACCCCTGAATTTAAAAGGTTTTTCCATTTTTCATCAGCAAATGTAAATACAAGAATTTTTCCCACTTCAAGCTCTTCGCGCAGAAGTATTTCAAACTCAGAAAGTAAGTCGTCTATACTGTGGTCTTCGTTGATTGTTTGAGCAATATCGAGCAGTATATTTAACCTATCTTTAAAAAGTCGGAGTCTCTTTTTTTGAAGTTGGGTTACCATAACTTATTTAAAGTATTCTTTGTGGGGTAAGTTATTAATTTTTTTTGACGTAATGAAGATGTATCGCTTAATAAACCTCAGAATTGTAGTAATTTACAAAATCATAAGATTGCATAAGTTAATTAAACACTAGGTCTGCATAACAATTTTATTAGATACATTCATGATCAAGTTTTAAGCTGTAATTTGTATATTTAAAAAATTTATTGTTTAATAAATAACCTAATAAAAAAGCCCTGTTTTAACAGGGCCTATTTTAGGATAGTGTTAATTATTTTTTTACTCGTTCAACATAAGAACGATCTCTAGTATCTACTTTAATCCAATCCCCAGTGTTTACAAATAATGGCACCATTATTTGCGAACCAGTATCAATTGTTGCAGGTTTAAGTGAGTTGGTAGAAGAAGTATCCCCTCTTACTCCTGGCTCGGTATATGTAATCTCAAATTCAATATGCATAGGAAGATCTACAAAAAGAGGAGTTTCTGTATCAGCATGGTATACAATTTCACAAGCCAATCCATCTTTTAGTAAGTCGTGGTTTTCAATTATTTTTTCTTCAATTGAAACTTGCTCAAAAGTTTCGTTGTTCATAAAAACATAACCCATGTCATCTTTATACAAATATTGATAAGAACGACGCTCAACTCTTTGTTCATTGATTTTATGCCCAGCAGAAAAAGTATTGTCAACAACTTTACCTGTTGAAATATTTTTAAGTTTAGTGCGTACAAATGCAGGACCTTTTCCCGGTTTTACATGCTGAAACTGAACTATCGAATACAAATCACCCTTGAATTCTAAACACATCCCGTTTCTGATATCAGCTGTAGTTGCCATAGTGTTATAAATTAATTCTTTGTGTAAACTGTTTTGTTGTGCAAAAATAATTCAAATCATTTAAATTACTAATGATTACAATAAATTAATGATTATTTGACCTTTTATTATTTTACCAGGAGTTGATTATTTACTACCGAATTGATTTTTCAATCCTTTATACTCTAATAATTCACAAGTGAAAGAGCCTACTTTTAAGTTTACTTTAGCTTTTATGGGAATTTTATTTTTATCCCTGGTAACCCATATTTTCATATCTTCTTCGGTTTCAAACATGCGACCAACTTCTGTAACTGGATGAAAAAGGTAACATTCTGTTTTGCCAAATTTTGTTTTAATTTTTTGGTAACCCATATATTTGATTTTTAATGGAAATATTTCATCATCAAAATATGTTGTAAATTCCAATATTTCACCTTTTTGCATATTGTCGTTAAACTTGTAGCGCCTTGCAAAATAAAACGCAGAAACAATATCATGGATATGAGGAGGTACTCTTACCTTGCCAGATTTTTTACTACTAATGGTGATAGAATCCTCCTTTATTGAATTATAGTCATATACAACTTCGTTGTAATATTTATATCTACCTTCGCGAATATCTCTAACAGATTTCAAAGGTTGATCAGATGTTGGATCTACATAACTAGAATAATTGTCTCTTACCTTAAAAATAGCATCAACCATTCCGGATGTTTTTGCGAATAAATTCAGCTTATGGGTATTAACACCATTCCATAAAGTATCTTCAACAGTAAATGATAAATATCCACCTCTTACAAAACCATATTTTAATGTATACTTAAGTTTTTCGCCAGGTTGATAAGTGTAATTGTCAGAATCCGATTTGTTTTCAGCAACAGAGATACTTGAAAATAAACATCCATAAAGGAATAATAAAGTAAGGGATTTATGCATAGTTGTTTGATTTATTGATAACTGCTGCAGAGGTGCAATTTTTAGGCCATATTACAATACCTTCTTTTTAGGAGTAGTTGCAATAAAGTCTTTTAGATAAAATGGTTCAAAATAAGCCACATCCTCAAATTGATTATTTTGGTATTTATTTAAGGCTAGTTGAAGCATGTTTGCTGCTAGTGGAGCTTGATTATCTAAGAAAATTGCATTTTTATGTTGTATAACGTCTTTGCATTTTTCAGCACCATCACCTAAAAAAACAATTTTGCTATTGCTTAATCTGTCTTTAAAACTTGTTTCATCAATAATCTCGGCACTTATATCTTTAATTCTTTCCATTTTTGAATTAAAAAGTGCGGTGTATACTTCCATTCTACGAGCATCTATCATTGGACAATAGATCGTATTCTCATCTATTTTCCCTACTAATAAAGGGTTTTCAAATGCTGCGTGTGCCAAACATTCTAATGAGGTAATAGCAATTAATGGTTTATTTAATGCATAACATATACCTTTTGCAACAGAAACACCAATACGTAAACCAGTATAAGAACCAGGACCACTGCTAACAGCAACAACATCAATATCAGAGATATTGTAATTGGATAAATTATTAAAAAGCTCTTGTATTAAAACAGTTAAGTGAGTTGCATGCGAATTTGCTTCAAAAAGTTCTTTTCGAGCTAAAATTTCATTATCAGAAGACAAGCAAACCGAACATACTTTTGTAGATGTTTCCAGTGATAATATTAACGCCATAATAAATATACTTTAAATGGTAAAAGTAATACTTTTTGATTGTACTGCGTATAAATACAAAAAGGAGTCATTCCGCAGAATGACCCCTTTTTACTTAACCTAAACCCTAATCTATGAAAAAAAACTTACTCTTTTGCTTCTTGTTACGGGATTAAAACTCTTGGGTTTCAATGTTACGTTTTTTTTAATTTTTAATTTTTGTACTAAAAAAGCCTCAACCTATGATTAACAAAGGAAATATCATTAAAATTCAGCCAAGATTAATTAACATCATTTAACATTATTAAGAAATATTATCTTTTATCAGGCTATATGTTCTTTTTGTCAATAAGATTTATGCGTATGTCAATATTTTAAATTAAAAAGTTCGAATAACCATTGACAATCATATTTTATTATTTTTGTGCTTCAAGATTTTATAGAACTGAAATTATTTCATGAACGAAAAAGATTTACCTGCTGAAGAAAAGCAATATTTACTGGATAAAAGATATCTGCGAATGGCAACTATATGGGCAGAGAATTCTTACTGTAAGAGGAGGCAAGTTGGGGCAATTTTAGTTAAAGAAAAAATGATAATCAGTGACGGTTATAATGGAACTCCATCAGGATTTGAAAACAATTGTGAGGATGAGAACAATATGACCAAGCCATACGTATTACATGCAGAGGCTAACGCAATAACAAAAGTAGCACGCTCCAATAATAGTTCGGAAGGAGCAACTCTTTATGTTACTTGCTCACCATGTATTGAGTGTGCTAAATTGATTATTCAGGCCGGAATAGTGCGAGTTGTATATATACAAAAGTACAGAGTTGAGGATGGAGTTAATTTATTAAAAAGAGCAGGTATCGAAGCTGTTCATATTGAACTTTAATGTTAGAGTTTGCTAGCATTTGAAATATAAAAACATGAGTTATAATAATACAAAGAGACAAATATTTCAGCCTATTATATTGGCTATAATATTGATTGTTGGGATCTTTATTGGATATGTAGTGTTGCCGGGTAAGGTAGGAAAGAAAAATCCCTTAGTTATTTATCCACAAACCAATAAAATAGATGCAATTCTAAATTTAATTGATGAGGAGTATGTAGATTCTGTTGATACCGAAAAGCTTCAGGAAGAAATGATTCCTGAGCTATTGAAGAAGTTAGATCCTCACACAGTTTATATCCCTGCAAAGGATTTACAAAATGTAAATGAAGAACTTTCAAGTGGATTTGGAGGTATTGGAGTACAGTTTAGTATTCAAAAAGATACAGTAATGGTTGTTGCTGTAGTTTCTGGAGGACCATCTGAGAAGGTTGGGATTTTACCTGGAGACAGAATTGTTGCTGTAAATGACTCTCTTATTGCAGGAAATGGTGTAACGAATTCTGTTGTGTTAAAGTTGCTAAGAGGGGAAATGGGTTCAAAAGTGAAAGTAGGTGTAATTAGGAGGAATTTAACAGAGCCTTTGCACTTTTCTATTACGCGAGGTAAAATTCCAATTTATAGTGTCGATGTATCGTATATGATAACAGATGAAATTGGTTATATAAAAGTGAGCCGATTTGCGGCAAACACTTATAGCGAATTTTTAACAGCACTTGCAAAACTTAAAGCCAATAGTTGTAAAAAAGTAATAGTAGATTTTAGAGGAAATTCTGGAGGATATCTTGAGGTTGCTATTAATCTTTGTAATGAGTTCCTAGAAACTGGCGATATGATTGTGTATACAGAAGGTAAGGCACATTCGCGTCAAGAAGTTCGAGCTAATGGGAAAGGAACATGTCAGGATACTGAAATTGCTGTATTAATTGATGAATTTTCTGCATCTGCCAGTGAAATTTTTGCAGGAGCAATACAAGATAATGATAGGGGAGTTGTAATTGGAAGAAGGTCGTTTGGAAAAGGATTAGTTCAAAATCAAATTCCATTACCTGATGGTTCGGCATTAAGATTAACCATATCAAGATACTATACGCCATCGGGTAGGTGTATACAAAAACCTTATGAAAACGGAACAGAAGAATATTATAAGGATATTATACATCGTTATCAGCATGGAGAATTCTTTAATCAGGATAGCATTAATGTAAATGATTCTTTACAGTATAAAACTAAAGAAGGAAGAGTTGTATATGGTGGAGGAGGTATTATGCCAGATTATTTTGTTCCAAGAGATACAACTAGTTATACCAACTATTATTATAAAGTAAGAGAAGATGGTTTAATATACCGTTTTGCGTTAGAATATACTGATAATAATAGATCAGAAGTTGAGCAATTTACAAAATTAGAGGAAGTTAAAGCCTATTTAGATAAAAAACCTATTTTAAAGGAGTTTATAAAATATGCAAAAAAAGCAGGTGTAAAAATGAATAGAAAGCAGTTTGAAATTTCTAAAAATATTATAGACACTGAGCTAAAAGCATATATAGCACGTAATATTTTAGATAATGAAGGTTTCTTTCCAATTCTAGGAGAAATTGATGAAGTTTTAATAGAAGCAGTAGAAAGAGTATCTGAATAGTAAAATAAGAAATACAATTTATGGAAGTAAACGCCAGTTGAATTTATCAACTGGCGTTTATTATTATGCCATAATGGCATTTATTTCTATTTGGCATAAATAATGCAAAAAAGTAATTCACACAGTACAATCGATTTAACTTCATTTAATTAGAGTATCTTTGTACAAAGAGGAAATTATTTATGGGATTATACGGATTTATAAGAACAGTTTTAATTATAGTTGCATTTTACTATCTATTTAAATTTATTGGAAGAGTTGTTATACCTTATTTGTTAGCTAAGGGAATAAATAAGATGAATAATAGATTTCAACAGAAACAGCACCATGGCCAAAATAAAAATGCCCAAGAAGGAAGGGTTACTATTCAGAAGAATAAAAAAGATGAAAAAATGACAACTCCAGATATGGGAGAATACGTAGATTATGAAGAGATTAAATGATATTGGAGTAAAATAATTTTATTGTTGGATGTTATTGTTCAATTGATTATATTTTGTAATGAATTGCTAACACCCAACAAATATGGACTTTCCTCTTTACCACTTAGACTTTATGGGCAACAGAATGTTGGTTGCCGTTATTGCTATTTTACATGTTTTAGTTAACCATGCAATTGCAGTTGGTTTTATTCCATTAGTTACACTTCTAGAATATTTAGGTTATAAAACTGAGAAAATAAATCCCGATAAAGGTAAACATTGGGATCACTTTTCTTATAGATTATTATTTGTATCATTTGTGGTAACTACCACAATTGGAGCTTTAACGGGAGTTGGAATTTGGTTTGCAGCAGCGCTGGTAAATCCAGCTTCAATCGCGAGCCTAATCAGGGTGTTTTATATGGCTTGGTTTACAGAGTGGATTATTTTTGTAACTGAGGTGAGCCTGATTATGATATATTTCTTAACCTGGAAGCGATCTAAAAAAAGTAAAAAAGCAAAAAAGCAACATATTATTTTTGGAGTTGCATTATCCATCTTTTCGTGGTTAACTATGGCTATAATTGTTGCCATTTTAGGTTTTATGATGGATCCTGGAAACTGGAATTCAGATAACACATTTTGGTCTGGAGTTTTAAATCCTTTGTATATGCCACAGTTGGTTTTCAGAACAGGATTAGCTATGATGATGGGAGGTGTATTTGCTTTATTTCTATCCTCGTTTTTTATTAAAAAAGATAATCCTATTAAAGTTCCTGCCATACGAACAATGTCGTTATGGACATTGTATTGGACTCCTATTGCATTATTGGGGGCTTTTATTTATTACATAAAAATTCCTTCATTTATGGTAGGTAACCTTCCTGTAGCTTTGGGAACTCAAGCTTATCAGGATTGGTATGGATCTTTAGTTTATATAATTATTGGGGCAGTTGGTTTAGCTGTTTTGTTAAGTATACTACTGCTTTGGAAACCCAGGACTTTTCCAAAAGGGTGGCTGTGGGTGCCATTAGTGTTGCTGTTTGCTTTTTTAGGAACTTTTGAAAGATTAAGAGAATTTATCCGAAAACCATATGTGATAGCAGATTATATGTATGCCAACGGTTTATTGAAGGAGGACTATCCTCTTTATAAGAGAGATGGTATACTAACTCACTCATCATTTGTAAGCACTTCCAAGGTTACAGAACGTAATAAGCTTGAAGCAGGTAAAAATGTATTTTTAGTAGCATGTACTCGATGCCATACTACACACGGAATTAACTCAATTGTTGGCAACTTTGAAAGCATGTATGGAGAGGATAAGCCATTTGAAGAGGTTGCTATGAAAGCATATATTCAAGGTATGCATAATGTAAAAACATACATGCCACCGTTTCCTGGTAACGATGAGGAATTAGATGCTTTAGTAGCCTATGTAAAATCGCTTAAAGAAAATCCTCAAAAGCTGGAAGGAGCTCAGATAAATGGAACTGCAGTTAATCCGGTTGATATTAGTGTATTGCGCGAGAAATAGATGTTAAATATCTTTTGTTTAAAAACCTTAAATTAAAATACCTATATGTTCACTCAATTACAGCTTGTACCTAAAGATATTCCTTTGCCTTTACCTTTACCAGAAGGCATATTAATTACATTACTAGTATTTTCTTTCCTGTTACACATTTTATTTGTGAACTTAATGGTTGGAGGATCAATTTTAACTCTTTGGTTTGAAGCTAAGGGATTAAAAAATAAAAAATATGATTCGTTAGCTTATCAAATTGCACAAACAATCACAGTGAATAAAAGTTTAGCAGTTGTACTGGGAGTTGCCCCATTATTATCAATTAATGTATTATACACTGTATATTTTTATTCGGCCAATGCTTTAACCGGTAAGTATTGGATAATGCTTGTACCATTGGTTGCTTTTGTATTTTTATTGCTGTATGCGCATAAGTATACATGGAAGATACTTGAGAACAACAAACCATTGCATATCTCAATAATTGCTTTGGCAGTAGCATGTTTTTTATTTATGCCATTTGTTTTTTTAGCCAATATTAACTTAATGTTGTTTCCTGAAAAATGGGGAGATATTCAGGATTTTTTTTCAGCATTGGCGCTTCCCAATGTATTACCTCGGTATTTTCATTTTATTGTAGCTTCTTTGGCCATAACAGGATTATTTATGTTTTATTATATCAGTCGTAAATCATACGAATTTGAAGAAAATCTTTCTGATTGTAAAAAATATGATTTGCAAAAAATGTTCTACTCTTTGGCATTTGGAGCAACTGTATCTCAATTTTTGTTTGGTTCATTTGTATTTATAACTCTTCCATCTAAAGGTGTTAATTGGAATTTATTTTGGACTATTTCAATAGGTGTGGCATTTGCGATACCTGCAATGGTAATGATGTGGAAAGAAATAACAGGACCTGAAGAAAAAATTGGGAGGCATTTTATAAAAGTATCAACCTTACTTACTTTAACTGTAATATTTATGGGTACAGGTCGCCATATTTATAGAGCAAACTCGCTGGAATCGCACCAAAAGTTAATGGCTGAGAGAACTATCAAACATACCGAAATGGTTAATCAGGCTACTTTAGAAGCAAAAATGGGTATTACATCAAAAGCTTCTTTGCCTCCTGGAGAAGCCCTTTTTAAGCAGTATTGTGCTGTATGCCATAAAATAAAAGATCGCTTGGTTGGACCATCTGTGGTAGAGATGATTGAAGTTTATGCTGATGATTTTGATGGCTTTCAAAAGTGGGTGCGTAAACCAGGACGTAAGCGTATGGATTATCCTGCTATGACAGGTTTTCCTAAATTAACTGATAATGAACTGAAAGATTTGGGAGACTATATTTTTGAGCAATAGGTTACAATCATAATTTATTAAAGTTATCTAAACATTTGAATTTGTTTTAATTCATAATATTGATGTTATCAAAGTTTTGTAGCATTAAATGTATTTTCTAATTAAGGATTTTCTTCATTTTTTAGGGATTAACTTGTTTAATGTTAGTTGATAACATGTGTAATTTTTTTAATAAAAGTTACATTGAGTAAAATGGTATTTAATAAAGAAATATATGAGAACTTTTTACGTAATCTTTTTGTGTTTATATATAACGCATACTTTAAATGGTCAATCACTTCTTCAATCAGGACCTATGTTAGGATACACGGATATGAAAGAGGCTGCTATTTGGGTTCAGACAAAGCAAGAAGCTGAAGTTTTTATTAGATATTGGTCAAAAAGTACACCTACAGATACATTTTCAACAGAAAAAACTCATACAAGAAAAGAATATGCATTTGCAACTACTTTAAGAGCAGATAGTGTTGAGCCTGGTAATAAATATCAATATCAGGTGATTATCAATAATAAAGTTGTAGATCTTAAATATACAACAGAATTTCAAACACAACCGATTTGGAAATGGAGATCAGATCCTCCTGAATTTTCGTTTGCAACAGGTAGTTGTGCCTATATTAACGAAGAAAAATGTGATAGGTCAGGAGTACCTTATGGTGCAGGATACGAGATATTTGAGTCGATTAATAAGAATAGACCTGATTTTATGATATGGTTGGGCGATAATGCATATCTTCGAGAGCCAGACTGGAATACATGGACGGGTATTATTCATCGATGGACTCATACTCGATCAATAAAGGAACTTCAACCTTTATTGGCTTCAACACATCATTATGCTATTTGGGATGATCATGATTATGGACCTAACAATAGTGATAGAGGGTGGTGGAATAAAAACAAAACATTGGAAGCTTTTGAATTGTTTTGGGCAAATCCATCATATGGTGTTGGAGATGTAAAAGGTGCATTTACGCAGTTTCAATGGAACGATGTAGATTTTTTTCTTTTAGACAACCGGTTTTATCGATCTCCAAATAAACTTATAGCTGACAATAAAACCATATTAGGAGAAAATCAAAAGCAGTGGTTTAAAGATGCATTAGTATATAGTTCGGCAAGTTTTAAAGTGGTTGCCATGGGAGGGCAGTTTTTAAATACTGTAGCTAAATTTGAAACTTACTCTAATTATGGTTTTGAAAAGGAAAGGCAAGAAATAATTGATTTTATTTATGAGCAAAATATTAAAAACGTGGTTTTTCTTTCCGGAGACCGACACCATAGTGAATTAAGTTTACTTAAAGAAGAAGGTAAACCTCGAATAATTGAAGTTACTGTATCACCATTAACTTCCGGTGTAGGCAAAGCAAAAAATGAAAACAACAAACATAGGGTAAAAGGTACATATGTAGGAGTTCGTAACTATGCAATATTAAAATTAAAAGGAACAGAAGCAGAAAGAAAAATAGTGATTCAGTTTTTAGACCAAAAAGGAAAACTAATTTGGGAAAAATCGTTTAAGAAAGAGAAGTAATCATATCAAACATTAGAATATTTCAACTATCTATTAACAAAAGTCAATTGCTTTTCGTAGATTTCGGCAATTAATTTATAATAACTCATGGCGAAAGGCTATGACTTAAGTTTGGGTTGTCTGGAATTAATGAAGTTGAAAATTCTTTTGTCTTAAATCTTTTGTCTTAAATCTTTTAATACCCTATGCAAACTACAAGAAAACTATGTCTGCTGGTAATAATTTTTAGCTTACTTATAGCAGGATGTAAAAGAAAGCCTAAACAAGTTCAACAACTTTCCGAAGTTAAGTACAATCCCAAGGTAGCCGCGTTTACTTCTGGTATTGTATCCAATCAGGCCGAGATAATGGTACGTTTTTCAGATATCATTGCCGAGGCAAAACCAGGTTCTCCTGCTTCAACTAGTGTTATGAAGATTTCGCCATCAATTAAAGGTGAATTTTACTGGGTTGATAATCAGTCGTTAGCTTTTAAAGCTGAGGATAAACTGAAATCGGGAACAAAGTACGATGTAAAGGTTAAGTTAGGACAGATATTTAAAGATGCGAAGGATGACTTTGACTTCTCGTTTCAAACTATTTCTCAGAATTTTAGAGTCGAAATAGGAGAGGTATCACCATATGAAAGTACTAACCTATCGGATAATCAATTAAGCGGTAATTTAATTTTGTCTGATTTTGCTGAATTAGATCAAATACATAAAATGATTAAGGCAAATCAAAAAGGAGAAACTCTTGAAATAGAATGGTTATCATCTGAAAAAACAAATCAATATCCTTTTTTAGTACATCACATAAATAGAGGATCATCATCGAGTAGTGTTGCAATTGAAATAGATGGAGAAACAGTAGGGATTGACAAAGAAGTACGAAAAAAAGTTAAAATTCCATCTATTGATGATTTTGAACTGGTTAGTTGTAGATCTGTTTTTCAACCTCGACAAGGTATAGAAATTTCCTTTACCGATCCATTGAATCCAGGTCAAGAGTTGGATGGATTAATAGAATTAGATCGAAAAACATCATTTACAACAGAAGTTGACGAGAACATTATTAGAGTTTATCCTGGGCGTTCGTTAAGTGGAGATGTAGAGGTTACTATACATCCAGGTATTGAGAATATTTTAGGAGCAAAGAATAGCGAAAAAGAGACATATCATCTTACATTTACTAGTCAAAAACCACAAGTAGAATTTATAGGAAAGGGTACTATTTTACCAGAATCATCAGGATTAGTAATTCCTTTTAGAGCAGTTAGTTTAAAAGAAGTTCAGGTAAGGATTATTAAGATATTTGAAAACAATGTTGGATCTTTTTTACAGGTAAACAAATTAGATGGTAACTACCAGCTGAAGCGTGCTGGGAGGTTAATATTAAAAAAGACAATTCCTCTTAATACTGATAGAACACTGGATTTAAATAAGTGGAATACATTTTCTATAAATATAAACGATTTAGTTAAGGTTGATAGAGGAGCTATTTATAGAGTTGAATTGCGTTTTGCCAGGAGAAATTCAATCTACCCTTGTGCAAATCAAGATGAAAGTCAAGATGTTTTTATAGAAGCTGATCCTGATGATATTACAGAGGGAGAAATTGCATATTACGATAATCCGGATGGAGAGTACAGTTACTACGATGACGATTATTACTATTACGGTAGCTGGAGAGACAGGGATGATCCATGTAAGAAAGCATATTACAGAAAAGAACGTTTTGCAAGTAGAAATATCCTAGCTTCAAATATTGGTATTATAGCTAAAAAAGGGACTGATAAAGAGATGGTAGTAGCAGTTACCGATTTGCGAACAACAGAACCACTTTCAAATGTTAATGTCGAAATTTATAATTACCAGAACCAACTGATATCCTCTGGCAAAAGTAATAATGATGGTTTGGTAAGGGTTGACGTGACTAAAAGGCCATATTTACTTATTGCAAAACATGAAAATCAAAGAGGTTATCTTAGGTTAGATGAAGGTTCGTCGTTATCACTAAGTAGATTTGATGTAGCCGGGCAAACCATTAATAAAGGTCTTAAAGGATATATTTATGGTGAACGCGGAGTATGGAGACCTGGAGATACGTTATTTGTATCATTTATACTTGAGGATAGAGAAAAAGTGTTACCTGCACAACATCCAGTAGTATTTGAATTAACTAATCCGTACGGACAGTTAGTAAAACGTATACCAAGCACTCAGGGTGTTAATAATATGTATTTATTTAAGGTTCCTACAGAAGATGAGGCGCCAACAGGAAACTGGCAAGCAAAATTCTTAGTAGGGGGTACATCGTTTGAAAAAACGTTAAAGATAGAAACCATAAAACCTAATAGATTAAAAATTAAAATGGACTTTGGTGTGGATATGATTTCTGTTGCAAAGCCATATTTAAGTGCAAAGATGTCGGTAAAATGGTTGCATGGGGCTGTAGCTAAGAATTTAGAAGCCAATGTTACGGCTACTTTAACATCAATCCCAACACGTTTTAAAAAGTATAATGATTTTATTTTTGATGATCCAACAAGAACTTTTACAGGTGAAGAGATTACTTTTTTTGAAGGTAGAACAGATGCTGAAGGTAATGCAGAAATTCAAGGTAATTTAGATGTAAGTGATCAGGCTCCTGGTATGTTAAAAGCATCGTTTAGAACAAGAGTTTTTGAAGAAAGCGGTGATTATAGCATTGATAGATTTTCTATTCCTTATAGTCCATATAAATCATATGCAGGTATTAAAACACCTGTGGGTGACAAGCGTGGTATGTTGTTAACCGACAAAAAACATACAGTAGATGTAGTTTCTGTTGACAGTGAAGGAAATCCAATATCAAGAAGCAAACTAAAATACGTAATTTATAAAGTAAATTGGCGTTGGTGGTGGGAAACTGGAGAAGATAACTTAGCTCGTTATGTTTCTTCATCGTCAGAAGATGTTGTTGAAAGAGGTACATTAAGTACAAAAGAAGGAATGGGAACATTTAACTTCGAAATTGAATATCCATCATGGGGAAGATATTTAATACGTGTATTTGATCCGGAAAGTGGTCATGTTTGTGGTAAAACAGTTTATGTAGATTGGCCTGGATATGCATCTAAACCTATTGGAGATAATCCCGAAGCGGCTTCTATGTTAACCCTTTCTACTGCTGAAAATAAATATTCTGTAGGCCAAAAGGCTCAGGTAAATTTTGCTTCTTCGGAAGGTGGCAGGGCTTTAGTAACTGTAGAAAACGGAACCGGAATTATAAAAGAGTATTGGGTTAGAACTCAAAAGGAGTTTACTTCTTTTAATTTTGAAGTAACCAAAGAGATGACTCCTAATATTTATATTCATGTAACATTGTTACAGCCTCATGCACAAACAGCTAATGATTTACCAATTAGAATGTATGGTGTAACACCTTTATTAATAGAGGATGCAGAAACGCATTTGAAACCAGTAATTAGCATGCCGGAAACTCTTATTCCTGAGCAGATGGTTAAAATTAAGGTAAAAGAAGAGTCAGGAAAACCTATGACCTATACCATAGCTATGGTAGAAGAAGGTTTGCTGGATTTAACCAGATTTAAAACTCCACAACCATGGAATCAGTTTTATGCTAGAGAAGCATTGGGTGTAAGAACTTGGGATATATATAACCAGGTAGTTGGTGCATACGGAGGACAAATTGAAAAAATATTTAGTATTGGTGGAGATGGCAATCTACAAGATAAGCAAAAAGATCCGAGTGCTAACAGGTTTAAGCCAGTAGTAAAAGTGTTTGGTCCTTTTGAATTGAAAAAAGGAAAAAGTAAAACTCACGAGTTTAAAATGCCTCAATACATAGGTTCGGTTCGTACAATGGTGGTTGCACGAAACGAGAGAATGTATGGTAATGCCGAAAAAACTACTCCAGTTAAAAAGCCATTGATGGTATTGGCAACATTACCAAGAGTACTTGGTCCGGGGGAAACAGTTAAACTTCCGGTAACTGTTTTTGCCATGAGCAAGGATATTAAAAAGGTAGATATTTCTGTTGAGACTAATGATATGCTAAATCTGAAGGAAAAGAAAACTCAAACCATATCATTTGATAAAGAGGGTGACCAAGTAGTTCCATTTACTTTGAGAATACCACAAAAGCTAGGAATTGGCAAAGTGAAAATTATCGCAAAATCGGGTTCTAAAACTGCTGAGGACGAAATAGAAATTCAAGTGCGAAACCCTAATCCACCAAGAGTTACTTCAATTAGTAAAATGCTAAAAGGAAAAGAGAGTGCGACTATTCCTTACGAACTCTTTGGTATGGAAGGTACTAATAATGCTACTATTGAAGTTTCTTCTATTCCTCCAGTTGATTTTGGAAGAAGGTTAAAATACTTGCTTCGTTATCCACATGGATGTGTTGAGCAAACTACCAGTTCGGTATTTCCTCAGTTGTATCTAGAAAATGTAATGGAGCTGGACGAAAATACTAAAGCAGAGATTGAAAAGAATATAAAAGCAGGTATAAGTAGACTTTCAACATTCATTACTGCGGATGGAGGATTTGGTTATTGGCCTGGACACACTGAGGCTAATGATTGGGGTACTTCATATGCAGGACACTTTTTGCTGGAGGCAGAAAAGAAAGGTTACAATTTACCGATCAACTTTAAAAACAAATGGATTACCTATCAAAAAAGGAATTCGGGTAATTGGATGCCATCGGGTTCTGGAAAATATAAGCAGTTAAATCAAGCTTATCGTTTATATACTTTAGCATTGGCAGGAAAACCTGATAAGAGTGCAATGAATCGAATGAGAAATATTTCAACTTTATCAGCTGAGGCAAAGTGGCGTTTGGCTGCTGCATATGCACTAATTGGGCAAAAGGATGTGGCAACTAAATTGGTTGAAGGCCAAAGTATAGAGGTTGTTCAAAAGCAATATTATTACAGTTACGGTTCTGTTACTCGCGACCAGGCTATGATTTTAGAAACTTTAGCATTACTAGGTGATTTAGATAAGGCAGCTCCATTAATGCAGGAGGTAGCGCAAAAACTAAGCTCAGAGAACTGGATGAGTACACAAACTACTGCATATTCGTTGATTGCTATGAGCCAATTGGCAAAGAATACAAGCAGTTCAAAAATATCTTATACTTATCAAGGTTCAGGAATTAGAAAAAACAAAGTTTCATCGGATAAACCATTAAATCAAATTCAATTACCTGCAAACATGCCTAAAAAAGGTGAGTTGAAGATTGATAATCATGCAGAAGGAGTGCTTTTTACTCGTCTTGTTCTGGAAGGTACTCCATTTAAAGGTGATTCGGTTAGTGAAAGCTCTAATTTAAAAATGAGTGTTGAATATTCTACTCTAAATGGCGCTTCAATTGATGTAAGTAAATTAACTCAAGGTACTGACTTTATGGCAACGGTTACAATAACTCACCCAGGTCAGTTATCGAATTATACCGATGTGGCTTTATCTCAAATATTTCCATCTGGTTGGGAAATTAGAAATACTCGAATGGAAGATGTTTCATCACCATACGAGTTAAGTATTCCTGATTACAGAGATATTCGCGACGATCGTGTTTATACATATTTCGATTTAAGTAGGAATAAAAGAAAAACTTTTGTTGTAATACTTAATGCAACATACCAAGGAAGATATTATTTACCATCCGTATCATGCGAAGCTATGTACAATAATCAAATAACCTCACGAAAAGCAGGTAAATGGGTTGAAGTTGTAGGTGAGGAGTAAAAAGATTTTAGAAATTAGAATAAAGTGTCAAGTGATGTCGATGTAACGATATACTTGGCACTTTTTGTTTGATAATGAAATAAGCATTTTTTTATTTAAAACCTGAAATAGAATGGGTAGATTAAAAAAGTCAAAGCATAGATAAAATATGGTGAAGCATATAATTAATTTCTGTACGTTTAAATATAGACTGACTTTTAAACAGTGTTTAACTAAAAAAGGAATTAAATGAAAAAGTCAGGTATAATTTATATGCATATTTTATTTTGGGTGATAATTTTAGCAACAAACTTTGTGTCCCCATTTATATTAAAATATTTATCACCTAAGGAATTAGGAACAATTGCATTATATAAAAATATTTTTAATCCAGTTTTTTTCTATATTGGATATATCGGAATAATGAGAATAAAGTGGACTCGCAGAAATATTATTTATATGTTCTTTACGATTGCTCTTGGATATCTTGCTTTATTCTTAATATCAAAAAGAATATTTTCTTATGGAATTGCACCATTATCTTCCGTTTTTCTATGGACATCAATCGGTTGTTTATTTCGTATTTTTATAGATTGGTTCAAGAAAAGAAACGAAGTTCTTGTTTTAGAGAAAGAAAATGTAGAAAGTAATCTAGCATTGTTAAAAAGTCAGATAAATCCGCATTTTTTGTTTAATACACTACATAATATCGATGCTTTAATATATGATAATCAAGAAAAAGCTTCAAGCTCGCTGGAAAAGTTAGCAAGTATTATGCGTTATATGATTAATGAGACTAAGTCGGATTGGGTGGAATTAATGCAAGAGATAAAGCATCTAAAAGATTATATATCGCTTGAACAGCTAAGGTTAAAAAATAGAAAATTTGTGAATTATTCACTTATAGGAGAGTGCAAGGGAGTTAAAATAGCACCTATGCTTATGATCCCATTTGTAGAGAATGCTTTTAAACATTCCATTGATTCAAAAATAGAGAATGGGATTATTATTGAAATTTATGTAGAAGGTAATGTTTTGAATTTTACTTGTAGAAATATATTTGATCCATTAGAAAAAGACAAAGATGAGGGGTGTGGAATTGGATTAGAAACAGTTAAGAAAAGATTAGAATTAATTTATCCCCAAAAACATAAACTTGAGATAAAAACAGAAAAATCAATTTATAAAGTAAAGTTAGAAATACAGCTTGATGAAAATTAATTGCATTGCAATAGAGGATGAACCACTTGCATTAAAGAAGATAAAGGGATTTATTAATGATGTAAATTACCTTAATCTTATTGAGTATTTTGATAATGCCGTTGATGCATTGGGTTTTCTTAAAACTAATACCATTGATTTGATTTTTCTTGATATTAGAATGAAAAAGCTTTCAGGAATTCAACTTCTAGAATCACTTAAAACTAAACCTAAAGTTATTATAACAACAGCATATGATGAGTATGCATTAAAAGGATATGAATTAGATGTGGTTGATTATCTGCTAAAACCTTTTAAGTTTGATCGTTTTTTAAAATCGGTTGAGAAGGTGTATCACCTTATTTATGAACAGAAGACTAAAAAAGTTAATAACTTTATTCTTGTTAAGACTGAATACAGGATAGAAAGGATTAGGCTGGATAATATACTATATATACAAGGTATGAAGGATTATTTGCAAATTCATACCAAAAATAAAAAGGTAATGACTCTTTTAACCTTTAAAAAGATAATGGAAATATTACCTGAAATAGAATTTAGAAGAGTTCATAATTCATATATTGTAGCTATTTCACAAATTGAAAGTATTGAAAGAAACAGGATATATATTGGGAATGATATTATACCAATTTCTGATGGATTTAAAGAGGAATTTTACAAACTGCTAAAGGAAAGAAGAATTTTAATATAGAGTTGGTTATTGATGAATTTAAAAATGTAATTAATGAACTACTACTTCATAGCAAACATCAAAATTGAGGATCCAGAGGAATACCAAAAATACATAGATAAATCAGAAGAAGTTTTTAAAAAGTATAATGGTAAGTACCTGGCAGTAGATAATGCTCCAATATTATTGGAAGGTGAATGGGGAGATTATACAAGAACTGTATTAATTGAGTTTAAAACAAAAAGTGATTTTGAGGATTGGTATAATTCTGATGAATATCAAGCAATCTTAAAACATAGGTTAAATGCAGCAAATTGTGATACAATACTTGTACAAGGATTAAAAGTGGAATAATTTTTAAAAGAATGTAATGCTGGCAAAAACTCCATCTCCACCATATTATGCTGTAATTTTTTCATCCATCCGTACAGAAGGAGATAATGGATATGCCGAAATGGCTGATAAGATGCTAAAACTGGCGCAACAACAGGAAGGTTATTTGGGATTTGAAAGTGCCCGTAATGATATTGGTATTGCGGTTTCTTACTGGAATAGTTTGGATGCAATTAATAAGTGGAAAGAAAATGCAGAACACATGATTGCACGCGAAAAAGGAAGGGAGCAGTGGTATAAAAGCTTTATAACAAGAATTTCTAGAGTAGAATCGGATTATAGTTTTAATAAGTAATTAGTTTAAAAACAAAAAAACCCGCTACGTTTAGCGGGCACTCTTAAAAGTATAGTCAGCATTTTTATAGTTTATTATAAGAGATTTTTATTTAATTATTATTCCATAATTTGTTCCATAAATCGTTAGTAGGCTTTAAATACCTTTCTTTAGATACTTCTTCGATCCAATTTTTAGAGATCAAAGGACTTGTTTGAATTCTCGAATCTACTTGCTGAAAAGTTACGTTATCTATCCACATGGCTTGAGATGGCCAGTCAACATTGATATAGGAGAATGCTTTTACAATATCTTTATTGTCGTTCAGAACTTTAATAAATCCTGTAAACCATTCGTCCCAGGCTTTTTGAGCAACTTCTGGTTTTTCTAAATCTGCATCAAAATATGTTTCTCCTTCTTGAAAAACAGGAGTTGCTTCAGCAATAAAAACAGGTTTTTTATGTTTTCTGGCAAACTGGAGCATTACAGTATCAGGAATTCCAAAATAAGAGTATCCACACCAATCAACTAAACTATCACCTGGATACCATTCTTCAAAAGTTTCAATTGGAGTACCAGTACCTTTAGATTGCCATACATATGCAACATTTTTAACTTCATGTTCATCAAATTTAGATCGTATGCGCTGCCATGATTTTAGATAGAATTCTTTTTGGTAATTATTCCATTCCCAGCCATCAAATTCATAACCAATCCTTAAAAATACAGGGCGTTTACCTAAACCTTTAATCCATGTAGCTAAGTCTACTATTAAGGAATCATGCTCTCCGTTAGCTACTTGTTCTTCATGCTTAACAAAGGATAATCCTATTGCCAGTGCACTATTTTTATAATCTTCATCATCGATGTATTTTTGTGCACAGCAATCGCCAGATCCCCAGTTATCTAATGTCCTTATACCATCATTACCTTTATTTATTAAACCAAAAGATTCTTCTCCTGGCGAAAAGTTAGTATAGACAGTAAAACCAGCGGGAACATCGAAATGATTTACATATCCATCTTCGTATCCCTCAACTCCTCCAGTAGCACTTAAATCCTGACCTATAAAGAAAAGGCATTCCCCATCCTTTGGTTCGAACTTGGCAAGTTTTTTTTCTACTAATTTTTCATCTTCTTTTTGTTTGCCTTTTTTAGCTGTGCATCCAGCAATAGCAAAAACAAAAAGAACTATTAAACTATATTTTATTATTTTCATAATGTTATTCATTTTGTTGTGTTGTTTATTAATCTGGTAGTCTATTAAGTTTCTTTGTTTAATAAATAGGATTTTGGATATATATTTAATTTATCTAGGAATTGCTTGAGGATTACATTGTTGTTTTCAAAACTATTAGATTTTATTTAAGGATTTTTAATTGAAATTTTGTTTCCTTTTACTAGCACATATGTGTTTCATATTATTTTTTTTGCATTATTTCGCTCTAACCATAATGGTTACCTATTAAATCATTAGAATTTTACGATTTTCAATATCAAGACTTATTAATCCAATTCTCCCCAAATTGTAAACTTTGTTTTTGCATAGTAGATTTCTAATGTTTTAAATAATTTAGGATTTAATGAATTTGGTTAACTATATATGTATTAATGTATTTATAATTTGATTGTGTTATAAATAACTATCCAATTTATTATTAACAAAACAAAGAGCATATTATCACCAGACTCATTAATAAAATCAACCTTGTTTCAATTTTGTTAAGAGTTTAAAAAGAGCCGGCTTGAACCGGCTCTAAAAAAGTAAGTAAAAAGGGCTATTCTAATTATATCCGGGATTCTGTTTTAATGTTTCTGGACCAATTGCATCTATTTCTGCTTGAGGAATTGGGAGCAATTCATCACGATTTGGGGTAAAGTTCTTAAATGCTAATAATTCCGCAGCTTTTTCCCATCTTATTAAATCAGAGAATGCATTCCACCCTTCCATAGCTAACTCTTTGCGTCTTTCAGCCATAAGAGTTCTCATATCATATGCATATTCAAAAGGTGCATCATCAAAATTTCTAAACGTAACACCAGTAGGGAAAGTACCATTATTATTACCATTGCCTAATGCTCTGTTAATAACTTTTGCTAATGATTCTTCACCACTAATAGTTCCAGTACCTCCCTCTAATCTTGCTTCCGCATGCATTAATAAAACTTCTGAGTATCGAATGATTTTCTCATTAAGAGGTGATTGAGATGGTTCCAATAAAGTTGCTAGCGTTTCGAATGAAATTAAGTACTTTCTTGGTTGACCTGGTGCGTCAGTATTCCAAGTATCTCCATTTAAATTTAAAATATGAATTGTCAACTTATCTCCATCTGTTTGTGTAATTTGATCTGGATTATTTGGAGGAGGTGTAGCTGTATGTAACCAATATGTTGCTAATTGCGGAGAAAATTCTTGAATGTTAGAGCCAATAGTCAAGAAGGTACCAAAATAACGAGTATCTATTGGATCAATATCTTCATCTAAAAATAAAGGCATTTCATCAGCAGTAAGATATCCTTCCATAAATGGTCTCCTTGCTTTAAAATTACCATATGATTGCCATAATGGTACATTCCAATACATCCAAGGGTATGACATTTGCCACATCGCAGAACCTTGAGCATCTCTATTGGCTTGCTCAAAAAAGTCAGTAGTAAAGCCATCTGCATATTGAATTTCAAAAACAGATTCTACTCCATTCTCATTTTCTAAACTGAAATTGTCAAGAAAATTAGGTTCTAAAGAAAACTCACCTGAATTAATTATTTCTTCACATAAACTTGCACATTCGGTGTAGCTCTTTTGATATAACTTAGATTTTGCTAATATAGCACGGGCAGCACCTATGGTAATACGTCCAGGATCAACATCGCCTTTTTTTAATAATCCTCCAGAAGATATTGCTTCTGATAGATCCTTGTCTATTTGAGTATAAATCTGAGCCGTAGGTACATTTGACATGTCGGGAATCTCATTGTCTTGTAAAATAGGATCCAAATACATAGGAACACTTCCCCACATTCTAACTAATTCAAAATAGAAGAATGCTCTTAAGGATTTAGCCTCAGCAATGATTTGGTCTTGTAAATCTGCATTTTCCCAACCAGTGAACTCAGTAGCTTTTTTGATTGCATAGTTTGCTCTGTTTACTCCACTATACCACTTAATCCAAAGATGTCTAATGTTTGCATTGTCAGGTAAAAGATTATTGAAATCATCAAATCTTAAGCCGTCACCATAGTAAGTGTTATTTTGCGATACTACTCCAGCTGCTCTTACATCTTGGAAAAGAATTGGGAAAATATGTCTTCCATCTATAGCTTGCCATTGAATTACATCGTAAGTGCCATACAACAAACCAAGTATACTTGATTGAGTATTTATAGTAGCTTCACTAATATTTGTCTTAGATTCTTTTTCTAATATATCTTCACATGAAGCGAATAGCAAGACAAAAATTAAAAGACTAAATACTTTAATGTTTTTAAGTTTCATTTTTTTAGATTTAGAAAATGTTTAATTGGTTAGAAAAGATCAATTTGAAATCCTCCAAGAAATACTTTTGGTTGTGGATAGAAACCTCTATCAATACCAACGTCTAAGTAAGAATCTCCTGTTGCTTGTCCTATTTCAGGATCTCCACCAGTGTAATCGGTAATTACGAATAGGTTTTGAGCAGAAACATAGAATCTAATTTTAGAAGCATGAATAGCGTTAGAAATTTTCTTAGGAAGAGTATACCCTAAGGTAATATTCTTTAACTTGATGAATGAACCATCCTCAACATAATAATCAGATACGTAATTAACTCCAGAACCTCCAAATCCAAATAAGGTTGGACGAGCAATACTTGTGTTTTGATTATCAGCAGTCCAAGCATTAGCATAACTTTCTGGTACGTTAAAATAATTACCATCTGGACGAACCCAAGCTTTGTAAATATCATTACCTTGATTACCGTAAATAAAGAATCCAAAGTCAAAACCCTTAAACTCCATACTACCATTTATACCATATATAAAGTCTGGATATGGGTTACCAATATATTCTCTTACAATATTGCCATCTCCATCAGTTTTGAATACTAAGTTACCTTCATCATCTAATCCCTCAACAACTCTACCATAAAAACTGGCAATTGGTTCTCCAACATCAGTTCTTGAAATAGCAGGCCAAGATGGAGCTACAGCACCAGAGGTAAACGGTTGACCTTCTCCTAGTTTAGTTACTTCGTTATTAAACTTATTAAAGTTAAACGATATTTCGTATTTGAAATCAGGAGAGATTCTATTTTTGTGAGTTAAAAGTAATTCAATACCTTTATTTTCAACATCAGCTACGTTTTTAGCTGGAGCAAAAAGACCAACTGCATCTGGAGTTCCAACACTAGCTAACATATCTGTTGTTTTCTTAATATAATAATCAAATGTAATTCCTAATTTGCTCTTGAACAAGTTAGCATCAAGACCAATGTTAGTTTGCGTAACAGTTTCCCACTTAATATCAGGATTAGCCATTGTAGACGGAGCAATTCCAGGAGCCTGAGTTTGGCCTCCATAAAGATATCTGGTACTGCTGTTGGTTTGAAGTGCATATTGATAGTTATCAATCCTATCGCTACCATTTTTACCCCAACTTGCTCTTATTTTTAACAGATCAAAAATATCACTGCCTTGGAAAATTGGTTCTTCACTTAAATTCCAACCTGCAGAAAAAGAAGGGAAGTATCCTGTACGATTATCTTCGGAGAATTTAGACGAAGCATCCGCTCTAAATGTAGCACTAAAAATGTATTTTTGTTTATAAGAATAGTTGGCTCTAGCAAAGAAGGAAACCCAACCTGTTTCATCAATTGATGTAGGTCTAACAATTGCTCTTGATGGATCTTTTATCAAGCCAAAATTAACTTCATCTATGGTATTAACATAAAAATCTGTTCCAATTCTTTCTTCAGAGATATATTCATCTTCTTGTATACTCATACCACCCAAAAATTCTAAGCTATGTGCATCAAGATTTTTCATTTTGTAAGAGGCAGTATTTGTCCATTGGTATCTTTTAAATTTATCCACTGTTTCTTGAAATACATTAATTGAATTTTGGAAACCCTGTGTAGGATAATTGTAAGTAGGAGAAAATAGCTTGTTGGTTTGATTATATTGGTAATAATCCAAACTAGATGTCAATTTAATATCAGAGATTTCATACTTTAATCCAGTATTAATTGCAAGTGTATTTCTCAATTCGTTTTGATCAACACTTTCTAGTATTAGTAGCGGATTTGTGATAGCTCCTACCCCAAATAATGTAACATCATTAACAACAACAGATCCAACTTTACCAGGATTAAAAATTTCACCATCCTGATGTGTAGGAAATATTGGAGCTAATGAAGATGCAAAGTTTGCGATATTAGGAGCTTGAGTATCTGCTGCATTTTCAAATAAAAAGTTCCTGTCTGCTTGAGCAAAAGAACCATTAACAAAGAAATTTAAACCTTTAACAACGTCTTTTTCAAAACTACCTCTTAACGATCTTCTAACAAAGTTAGCATCGTTAGTATCTCCACCTGCCATACCATCCTGTGTAAAATAACCACCGCTTAAGGACCAAGAGAAGTCTTCTCCACCATCCATTAAACCAAAATGTAGGTTAGAAGTAGGAGCACTATCAAAAAGTTCATCATACCAATCTGTATCAGGAAGACTAGCAGATTCAGCCTCTGTTATTTTACCTCTAAAACCATTGCCACCAGGAAGATTATTGTTATTACCTGCATTTATCAGATAAGTGTTATGATAATCAACAGCATTGTTGAAGTAATCAATGTATTGATCTCGGTCCATTACCTCTGGCTTTTTCAATAAGCTTTGTACTCCATGATAACCACTTACTGTTACTTTAGGACCGCCTAGTTTTCTTTTACCAGTTTTTGTCTGAACAAGAACAACTCCATTACCACCTCTTGCACCATAAATGGCTGATGAAGCTGCATCCTTAAGGATAGATATGTCAGCAATGTCGCTAGCATTTAAAAACCTTAAGTCAGGCACTTGCATACCATCAACAATGTATAAAGGAGCTGATTGGTTTGCTGAGCCAATACCTCTAATTCTAACAGAAACAGGAGCTCCAGGAGAACCCGATTGTTGTTGAACGATAACACCAGGTGCAGTACCTTGTAATGTTTGCTCAGGGCGCGAAATAGGCAAACTTTCAATTTTGTTAGCCGAGATCTTAGTTAATGCAGTAGAAGTGGTCCGTTTGTTTTGAGTTTGACCATAACCAACAACAATTACTTCATCAATATCAGATACCTCCTCACTTAATTTAACATTAATAGTTTCTGATGAAATTACAATGTCTTGAGGAATCATTCCAATAAATGAAAAAACAAGAGTTTCTCCCATATTGGCATTAAGTGTGTATGCTCCATCTACATTAGTTATGGTACCATTAGTAGTACCTTTTATAAGAACATTTACACCCGGTATGGGATTACCGGTTTCAGATGAGGTAACTACCCCTTTTACTGTAACTTCTTGCGCATAACTAATTAAGTACGCAAAAATTACAAATGTTAATAATAAGACTTTTTTCATGTGAATAAAATTTAGTTTTAAGGTCACAGTGTTCAATTTTATTATTGAACTAATTTAAATTTAACTTCTGAATACAAATCTATTCTGTTCCGTTCTGTTTATGGTAATGTTTAACCTCAATTTAAATACATCAATTTACATTTTTTAACACATCACAAATACATCATAAAATTTGTAATGTGCTGAATATTAAAATTGTGAGATCTAAAAATGCACACTTTTTCGGAAAATAAGGATATTCTTTACTTGACTTATATTAAATAGCCATTATGGATTCAGTTAAGTTATCATTGCGTTGTAATTCCATTTTTTTGCGTACTCTATAACGGCTAATTTCTACACCTCTTGGAGATATATTCATTAATATTGCGATTTCTTTTGAAGATAGATTCATTCTTAAATAAACACATAATCGCAATTCTCTTGGAGTTAATTCAGGATATTTTAGTTTAAGGTTTTTCAGGAAACCTTCGTGAACTTGTTCAAGATGCATTTCAAATACTCCATTCATAGATTTATCCTGAACATCTTTATCAATCTTTTTTACTATTTTGCTTACTTTAGTAGCTGCTTCTTTTCCAATAATTACAGTTTGTAACTGTTGGATATCTGTCTTTAATTCGTTTAAGAATTCATTACGTTTTACCAAATGAAATGTTGATGTAGTAAGTTCTTTTTCTTTATGTTTGTTTTCTTCCATCAACCTTTCATTCTTTAAGCGTATCATTTCTTTTTCGTTCTCTAATGCTTGCTCTTTTAATATATGAATTTGAAGTTCATTGGCTTTCTTTTGTTTAATTAATTCCCTTTCTCTTCTTTTTTTGGCTATTTTGTTAAACATAAAAAGAATTGCACCAAGTAAACCCAATATGACTAATGTATAAAGTAAAATAGCAGGTGTACTTCTAATAAATGGAGGCTTCACAATAAATTTAAAACCAGAGGGAGAAGATTCCTGACCGCTGTAACTTTTAGATTTTACCCAGAGTATATATTCACCCTCATGTAAATTTGTTATTTCTCTAAAGGTACTTTCTGACCAAGGGGTCCATTTACTGTCAAAACCTTCAACATAAGAAGAATAACTTACCTCATCTGCTGTATAATGAAGTGCGGCATATTCAAATCTAAAATTATTGTGTTTATAAGCAAATCTTGGAATATAATTCTGCTCATTAATATTTTGGAAACCAAGAGCATATATGCTGTCGCTATTCAGCGATTTAAATGTGGTTATTTTGGTATCAACACTTAAACTATTCGAATACAGTGGATCTAAACTGTAATGTGCAAAACCATCCTCAATGCTAAAAATAACACCATTTTCATTACTTAATGAACATATTAATTCATTACCAATTGCAACATTCATATTTTTTAATTCAACAAAAGGTAATTCATTTCGTTTGTATGTACCATCTTCTTGTTTACGAATTACCCCTGGATGGTGATTGGTTAAATGCCAAACGTCATCTTTATATGGAAATAAGAATGTATAAAACTCCCCTTCTTTAAGAAAATTGATCCATTTGTTTTCAAGATTATATGAACCAGAAAAATTATTGTACTTGTATACTCCTCCAGGTCCGTATACATATATTTGATTTTTGTGCTTTAGTATACTCGAATAATTAATACCACACAATTTGCTTATAATTTTATTGTCGTATACTCCAACAATCCTTTCCCTATCTGAAGAAATTACAAGCCTATTTATTCCTTTATGGTGGTGTTGAGTCCAAACCTGTTGATTATCATCTACAACTAAGTGCATTGCACTCTCGGTGTAACCTTTTAAAGAATGACTATACTCTAGTTCTCCAGTATTTTTAATATGGTATACATTAATACCTTTATAGGTTCCAACTAAGTAGTGTCTATTATCTAAAAATGCTCCATCCCATGCGCCAGTTGTTGTTGGGGATATTCTAATCAATTCGTTTTTTGCGTTTAACCTATATAGTCCTGTATGTAAAAAACAATACAAAACATTGTTAAATACCTTAAGGTTCCACACTTGACCATCAATGTTTTCAACCTTTTTAAAATCACTATTCTTCTTTTGAGGATCGTAAAACTTTTTTTTGCTGATATAATAAATACCTTGATTTGTGCCTACGTAATAATTATCTCCTAATTCCTCAAATGCATAACCAGTTCCAAAATCGTATTGGTTCGAGAGAAAGGTAAGTGGTGAGTAAATATTTACTTTTGCAATTCCATTGTCTAATCCCAACCATAAATTCTTTTCTTTATCAAGGCTCATGCTTAAAACAGTATTGTTGTACAAACCCTTTTCTTTGTCAAGGTGCATAATTAGTTGGCCATTTTTATCGAATACAAATAGGCCTTTGCCAACAACACCAACAGCAATTTTACCATCTTCTAACAAAGTACCACAATATAGTTGATCACCTTTCAAAGAGGATAGTCCTGGGTGGGTACATACTCTTATATTGTGTTCGTCATCCATAATATAAGAACCATTATAAGAAGAAACTACAAGAACCTCATTGTTTTCCCATGGTAGCATAAAAGCAATTTCCTGGTACTTAAAAAAATCAGAGACTAGGATTAATTGTGAGGATTGTTTATCCCATTGAAATAGTTCTCCATTCGATTTTTGAACATAAAGCCGATTGTTAACCTGAAATGAGAAAAGAAAAAGGTCATCTGGATCAATAGTTTTTAGTAAACTATCATTTTCAAAAATAAAAAGTCTTCTAAAAGAGTGAAAAAACAATTGCCCGTTTACATGGTGAATTCGCCAAATACCATCAAAGTCTTTTTTTTCAAAGGGAAGTTCGTTGGATAATGAGTGATAAGTTAGTAATCCCCGATGATTATGTTCATAGTAACCAAATTCATTAAATGCTCCTATGTAAATTCTATCATTATGATTAAAAACGGAACGGTGGACTCTTTGTGTTGCTTGTTTAATTAGTTTCCATCTTACTCCATCATAATGTAATAAACCTTCGTTATTTGCGAAATACATGAGATTATCACTACCTTGCATTGCACCCCAGTTTTGTGTACCTCCTTTATAATTTCTGCGAGTATAATTTTCAATATTAGGCACTCCAACTTTAACATTAGTGGAATGCAATTGTAGTAATGAACAAATGATAAAAGTAAATAAACTGAAAATCCTTTTTAGCATAATAAAACATTTGCATTAAAATTAACAGTTTTAAACACAAAAAAAAACTCCAATACTTATTTTAAATAAGTATTGGAGTTATTGTATTGCAACTAAAAGGTTTAAAGTTCTTTGTATTTGAACCAATCAAAATCAGCATTTAAACGCATTCCGGTTAAATCCTGACAAGTCATCCCGATAAATGCACCGGTAAAAGCGGCGGCATATTCATGCCGCCCATCACCTCTAACATAATCATCCGAGATTATTGAAGCATCATACTTACCTCCAATGCTACTCCAATTTTGATTATCTAATGAATAGTAAAAGAATAAATCATTTCTTTCAACTCTAATTTTTAAGAATACTGTTCCACTTTCAGGGATATCAATATAATCACCTAATGGTTCAGAGAAGCACAAATAATCATTCATTAAAATGTTAATTATTCTTCCTCTATCTGGTTCGTGAGAAATATATATGTAATAAAAGTGTCCTGTATTATAATAATATGTAAGACCAGCCATTTGTTGAAAGCTGGTAGGATTAAACTCAATTGCAGTAGATGCTTCAAAGAAGTGACTTTGTTGACGTCGGGCTACCATGCTTTGACTATGGGTTGAGCATAATGATTCTCTTCCGTATATGCGTAAAAAACCTGGTCGTTCTTTAAGAGAGCACCATGATTCATCAAAGGGAACTCTCAATGATTGATAATTTATATCCAGTTCCAAACTATCAAAACCATCTAAGTCAGGAGTTTTATCCCAAACAGATTCTTCAATATTTTTAGGGCCATCTATTTCTAACAGTGGCTCATTGCCTCCATGTGCTAACCATAGCCAATTATCTTCTCTCCATTCTACTTTTTGAATAGATGTTTCACGGCCTAAGGTACATCTTCCAAGTTCTGATAAAGGATCTCCCGTAAGAAAAACCATAAACCATTCTCCGTCTGGAGTCTCAACAATGTCTGCATGACCTGTTTTTTGCAGAGGTAATTTAGGATTGTTTCTTGCAGTTACAACAGGATGATTTGGATGAAGCTCGTAAGGGCCAAATAAATCTTTTGATCGTGCTAATGTTACAGCGTGACCATATTCAGTGCCGCCTTCGGCTGTCATTAAATAATAGTAACCATTAAGCTTATAAATATGAGGTCCTTCGGTAATTCCTAATTCCGATCCCTCAAATATATGTTTTACTGGACCAACTAGCTTTTTTGTTTCAGGATCAAATTCTTGTATAATAATACCTCCAAAGAACTTTCCTTTACGGTGATCCACTAACAAATTTAAAATATACTTTTTACCATCGTCATCATGAAATAATGATGCATCAAAGCCACTACTGTTTATATAAACCGGATCGCTCCATTCTCCATCAATTGTTTTGCAAGTTGTTAGGTAGTTGTGAGTATCCTTCCAAGCGCCATCAAAACGTTTAACATCAGAATAAATAAGCCAAAACTGTCCATCAGCATAAGTTAAACAAGGTGCCCAAACCCCACATGAATCAGGATTACCTTTCATGTTTAACTGAGATATTCTTTCCAACGGATGTTTGATTAATTTCCAGTTTTTTAAATCTTTTGAGTGATGAATTTGCACTCCAGGAAACCATTCGAAAGTTGAATTGGCTATATAGTAATCTTCTCCCACCCTTATTATTGATGGATCGGGATTAAAACCTCTTATTATAGGATTCTTAATTTTCATATAATATTAAAATATAGATTTATAATATTTGAATTGGTTTTAAATTATATAACTAGCGAATTAGTTCTTTTTCAATTTCTTCTAATGTTTTACCTTTTGTTTCAGGATACCATCTGTAAACAAAAAATAAGCACAATGCCATAAATATTCCGTATATGAAAAATGTATTGGCTGAGCCCAGTTTTTCAATTTCAATAGGAAAAAGAGTTCCAACAACAAACGAGGTTAATCCATTTAATGCTCCAGCTATTGATATTCCTATTCCACGAAGCCTACTTGGGAAAATTTCAGATAATAATGCCCATGTTATTGGACCAAGAGAAATAGAAAATCCTATAACAATTAAAAGTATGGCAACCAGTACCATAATTGAATTGATAGAAATACTTGCATCCAGAACCTGATCTTTATAATTTGAATATAATTTAATACCATCGTCGCCAGCTTGCTGAATAAACTTGTTTTTTAAAGTCACAAAAAAATCTTTTTCTTGCATTGCCGATTCTTTTGATAGCTCGGTTATTGCAATTTTCACGTGTTGCTTGTCAGTCTCTGGTGTTGATTCAACGATTGTTGTAATAGATTCAGGTTTTACTTGGTAGCGTGCTGAATTAAAATACGTTCCGGCAATAACCATTCCCAAAAGCATAATAGTTACCCCAATGTATAATAGTGGCTTTCTTCCGAGCCTATCAATTAAAAACATCGAAACAATAGTCATTATTACCATTACGATTCCGATAATATTTGCTTGAAAAAAGGCACCAGCTCCACCAAAACCTGCAATTCTAAAAATTTTAGGCCCAAAGAAGAATACTGCATTAATTCCAGAAGCCATTTGGAAGAAACCTACCGAAAGCGCTACTAATAATACAATTCTCATTCGTTTGTTAAAAAGCTCTTTTAATAATACACCAAACGAGGGGTGTTCTTTTTGAGCATCTTCGGCAACGGTTTGTTTTATTTGAGGAAATTCTTTTTCAACATATTCGCTACCTCCAACTTTATCCATTATTTTTTTAGCTTCATCATCTTTTCCTTTAACAATTAGCCATCTAGGACTTTCTGGGATAAAAAATAATAGAACAATATAAATAAGAGGGAAGAAAAAGCCTATACCAAACATCCATCGCCAGGTTATTTCAGGATCAGGTATGATTTTTAAAACAATTGTGTTTAAAACATAGGCCAGCATATATCCAATACCAATGTTTAATTGATTGAATGAAACCAACAAACCTCTGCGTTCTGATGGTGCAAATTCTGCTATGAACATTGGAGCTACTAATAATGAAACTCCTATACCCAAACCTCCAACAAAACGAGTGATAACAAGCATTGCATAGTTTGGAGATAAGGCACTACCTAATGTACAAAAACTAAAGAGGATTGCTGCGGTAAATAAAGCTCTTTTGCGTCCAAGTTTATCGCTTATTGATCCGGCAAATAAATTTCCAATAAAAGTACCTGCCATTGCAATACTTACTGCTAAACCTTCTTTAAAAGAACCTATAGTTAAATCGAAATATGAGCGATAGAATTCACTCGCCCCTGAAATCATTGCAGATATACCTAATAGTAAACCCCCAATTGAAACAATTAGAGCTATTGATGTTGCGTAACGCGTTTTGTTCTTCATAAAATTTTGAATTTGAACAAAAACGCCGACTATACTTAATAAGAAACCGCTGACAGTTACAAAACAAATAATTTAAATTGTTTTTTGCAAGAAAAACGATTTATATTAATGAGCTTTCTTAAAAAGAAAAAAAACGAAGAGCTTTTTTTATATGGATTATAAATATTAAAACAGATTGCCTTTTATTCTAATGTCAAAATAATCGAAATCTAAGATTTAACAAATATTGGTATTCTGTACCAACCATTGATATTACATTTGCATTTTAAAAATAAATCTTCATGATAAACGCAATCAAAATTATTTACATATATATTATACTTTACATGGCCAGTGCCTTATGGAGAGTATTTTATAATATACATTTAGAAGATATTGGATTTACTGGAACAGAAATAGGAACGTTCAATTCCATTATTCAGGCCACTATTTTTTTTGCTGTAGTTTTGTGGGGAAGATATGCAGATAAGAAAGGTATAAGACCAACTTTAAGGATTGGTGTAATTGTAACTTCGGTATTAGTTTGCTTTTTAGCTTATCTAAATGAATTTTGGGTGTTAGTTTTCTTCCTTCCTATTCTTACATTTTTTTATCATCCATTAGGTGCTTTAAATGATGCCATGGCTATGCAATATGCCGCGATTGAAAAAAAACATTCGTATGGTAGCTTTCGATTATGGGGATCGTTAGGTTGGGCCATTGCTGCCTTTGTAGGAGGTTATATTTTTACCATTATTCCATTAAAATATGTTTTTCTAGCTTCTGGTTTATTGTTCTTAGTTGTTATCTCATTATTGTCTACACGTAAAAAGGTTCGTACATATAAAGCAAATTTCAAATTAATAAGTATTAAAGAGATCATCCATAATAAACCGTTATTATTTTTTATTGTAATTCTAGTCATTTATGGTGTTGTATGTGCGCCTATTTTCTATTATCTAAATTTATATTTTTCAGAGCTAAATGCTTCAAATGCTATTATTGGTTTGGCTTATGCCATAATGGCAATTAGTGAAGTGCCTTTGTTTTTAGTAGGAAATAAATTACTAAAAAAGTTTGGTGTAAAACCTTTGCTTTTCATCGCCATGGCTTCAATGGTAATCAGGTATTTTTTATTTGGTTATTTTCCTAATATACAATTGGCTTTAGGGATTGGATTATTACAAGGTGTTTCATTTGCCTTCTTTTTGGTTGCCGCAGTAAGTATTATAGAAAAGCTAATTCCAGGAGGTCAATTTGCAACTGCTCAATCTATAATATGGGGATTCTATATTGGAATAGGTCAAACGTTGGGTAATTTTATAATTGGTTTATTTATGGATGCTAGTGGAATGGTTGGAGTAATGAAACTGTGGGTTTATGTAAGTTTTGGATGTTTGTTAGTGGCTTTGGTGTATTTCAAGAAGTCTGATTGAGTTGTATAGGACAATTTGCTTAATATACATAACAAAAAAAGAGACTCGAAATTAATCGAATCTCTTTTTTTAGCTCCCCCTCTAGGACTTGAACCTAGGACCCCCTGATTAACAGTCAGGTGCTCTAACCAGCTGAGCTAAGGAGGAATAAAATCCTGCTGGCAGGATGAAATTATATAAGTTTGTTAGAAAAGCTCCCCCTCTAGGACTTGAACCTAGGACCCCCTGATTAACAGTCAGGTGCTCTAACCAGCTGAGCTAAGGAGGAGTGTTTTTACACTTGAACACTAGTGGCGTTTCCAGTAGTGTTTTTTTCAAATGCGGAGCAAAAGTAATAGGATTATTGAAAGTATGCAATATCTTTGTGAAAAAAATTACAAAAAAAATAACACTAAAATAATAATTGGCTGAATATGAGTAAGATTCTAGGAATGGGAAATGCCCTTGTTGATATATTGGCAAGGATGGAAAATGATGATTTGCTGGAAAAATTGAATTTTCCAAAGGGAAGTATGCAATTAGTGGATGCGGAAACCTCAGCAAAAGTATTGGAAGAAGTAACTAACCACAAGAAAGAACAAGCATCGGGTGGTTCTGCTGCAAATACAATTCATGGACTATCTTGTTTAGGAGTTCCAACTGGTTTTTTTGGTAAAGTTGGACGAGATCAGTTAGGAGCTTTCTTTAAAAAAGATATGAGTGAGAATAATATTGAGCCAAAATTATTAGAGAGTGATAGTGAATCTGGTAAAGCTGTAGCATTAATTAGTCCTGACTCTGAAAGAACTTTTGCAACTTTTTTAGGTGCAGCAGTAGAATTATCTCCAGAAGAAGTAGTGGGGGAGTTATTTAAAGGTTATACACACTTTCATATCGAAGGCTACCTGGTATACAACCAGCCTTTAATTGAAAAAGCTTTAAAATGTGCTAAGGAAGCTAATCTAATTATATCGTTGGATTTGGCGAGCTTTAATGTGGTTGAGGATAATCTTACATTCCTTAAGGATATGGTAGCAAAGTATGTTGACATACTTTTTGCTAACGAGGAGGAAGCTAAAGCATATACAAATAAAGAAAACCAAGAAGCATTAGATGAGATGGCTAAGGACTGTAATATTGCCGTTTTAAAACTTGGAAAAGAAGGTTCGTTAATTAAACATCTTGGTTCTACATATAAAGTAGGGGTTATTTCTGCAGAAAGTATTGATACAACTGGAGCAGGTGATCTTTATGCGGCAGGATTTTTGTATGGATTGGTTAATTACTTACCGATTGATAAATGTGGTGAAATAGGAGCATTACTTTCAGGTAACGTAATTGAGGTAGTTGGGCCAAAAATGGATAGCCAACGATGGGGGAAAATTCATGAAGAAATAGAGAAGATTAAAAACTAATTTAATAATAAAGTCTTAACAATCCTGAACTATAGAAATGATAAAAGAATCAGATTATCATGTCTGCATTGTTGGCGCAGGGCTTTCTGGAGCTGTAATAGCAGAGCATTTTGCAAGAATAGAAAATAGAAAAGTTCTTATAATTGACAAAAGAAATCATGTTGCAGGTAATTGCTACGATTACATAAATGAAAATGGAATTTTAGTAAATGAGTATGGGGCTCATTTATTCCATACGAATGATGAAGAGGTATGGAAATATATTCAGAGGTTTGGAGAATGGGAACGCTGGGAGCACCAAGTTATAGGATATGTAGATGGCAAACTAATCAATATTCCAGTTAATATTACGACAGTTAACAAGTTATGTAACTTAAATATTAGTAATGAGGATGAAATGTCCGATTGGCTAAAAAATGTTCAGTTTAAGTATAAAGAAATTACTAATAGCGAACAAATGGCCAAATCTAGAGTGGGGGAGCAGTTATATGAGAAAATATTTAAGCACTACACATTTAAGCAATGGAATAAGTATCCTGAGGAGTTAGATCCATCGGTATTAGCAAGGGTTCCAATTAGAGATAACTTTGATTGTAGATATTTTGTAGATAAATATCAAGCATTACCAAAGGGTGGATATACAAAACTTGTTGCTAAAATGCTAGATCACCCAAATATTTCGATCAAGTTAAATACAGACTATTTTGATATTAAGAAACATATTAGTTTCGATAAATTAATTTTTACTGGAAAGATAGATCAGTATTTTAAAGATAGAAACTTAGATGAGCTTGAATATCGGTCTATAGAATTTATTAAAGAGGATTATAGAAATCTAAATTACTATCAAATTAATTCTGTAGTAAATTACCCACAGAAAAATGTACCTTATACACGTATAGTTGAATATAAACACTTTTTGAATCAAGATTCTCCACATACAACCATTGTTAAAGAAATTTCAAAAGATAATGGAGAGCCTTATTATCCTGTGCCAACAGAAAGAAATATATCGCTTTATGGGCGTTATAAGGAATTTGCAGAAAAGGAAAAGGATGTTTACTTCTTAGGTAGATTAGCAAACTACAAATATTTTAATATGGATCAAGCCATTAAGAATGCAATTGATTTTTTTCATAAAATTCGATAATATACGCTAAATGTTACATATTCAATATTATATTTGTCAACTTATTGTAAAGATAATATAATTATGGAAGGCAAAGATAAGCTTTTTATAGTAATGCCAGCTTATAATGAGGAAGACAATATACATAATGTTGTAAAAGGATGGCATAAGGTAGTTGAATCTGTAGGAGAAGGATCTCGTTTGGTTATTTTTGATGATGGGAGTAAAGATTCTACGTATTCTATTTTGCAAAAAATACAAGATTCATACCCGTTTCTATTACCAATAACAAAACCTAACTCAGGACATGGAGCGACTTGCTTGGCTGCATATAATTATGCTATAAAACAAGGTGCTGATTATGTTTTTCAGACGGATTCGGATGGACAAACTGATCCTAATGAATTCTGGGATTTTTGGCAGAAAAGAGAAAGGTACGATTTTATTATTGGTAATAGAAAGAAAAGGGAAGATGGGTTAAGTAGAGTGCTTGTTACAAAGGTGCTTAAGTTCGTTGTGTCACTTATTTTTGGTGTTAGGATTAGTGATCCCAATACACCTTTTAGATTAATGAAAACAGATCGACTTTTATCAATCATAAATCAAATTCCAAAAGATTTCTTTTTAAGTAATGTCGCAATTAGTGCATTTGTGGTTATAAAAAAGGAACAGTATTTATGGTTGCCTATTACCTTTAAGGACAGACAAGGAGGGGTTAATTCTATAAATATAAAGAGAATAATTAAAATAGGATGGAAAGCCATTGGTGACCTAAAATCGTTGAAGAGATAAGAATATGCCAAAATACAATAAACTGATAATTTTACTTTCGGTAATTTTATTAAGTCTATCAATAAAAGCCCTTAACTTATTTACTCCTTATTTATGGTACGATGAGGCAGGACAGGTTTATATTTCAAAAGGTCTTAATCATTGGTCTGGAGTTAATGAAACAGAAGGGGGTGTTTTAGATGTGATTGAAAACAATAAGTATCACAATCTGGATCCCGGTGGATTTGGTATAATTTTACATTTTTGGAGTAAAATTTCCAGTGGGTACATTTGGTTGCGGATTTTGCCATTAATTTTTTTTATTGGAACAATTGTTTGTTTGTGCTGGCTACTTTATTTAAAGATTAAGAATCTTAATATTTCCATTTTTTTAGGGAGTATACTTTTTATATTTCCATCTCTTTTAATATTATCTGGAGAGCTTAGAGCATACAGTATGGAGTGTATGGGTACTGTATTGTGTTTAATTGGAGTGGAACTGATTAAGATGAAAGCTACAAAGAAGAATCTTTTTCTATTGGGATGTGTATTTTCTTTTTTTATAACCTCTCGATACGCATCATCTCTAATTGTATTTATTACTTCATTGTATATTTTGTATTTAGTACTTAAATCAACAAATTCAATTAAAAGTAAGTTTCTTTTGCTTGTATCTTATGCATTACCACTAGCTATATCATTATTTATTATTGTAAAATTTGCTCTTATGGAGCAAAATCCAGATGTTAAAGCATTAACATATCTTCCTTACTTGAGTAAGGACTTGTCATTATTATATAAACCAGTCAATCTAGTGTATATCCTTTTCAATATTATGTTAGGATTATCACTATTTTTTAGAAAAAGGTTTTCCTTAATTAGTAAGTATGTAAGCTTTTTTATACTTGCTATTGGAGCGAACATGTTGTTTATTTTACTATCATTATGGGGCAAGCACCCTTGGGATCCATTAAATACTAGATGTATTTCTATTTTTTTACTAACTGCAATTTCAGGACTTGTTTTGATTGGAGAAGTAATGAAACGTTACTTTAGAGATGGATATATTTCATATTTATATATTTTCATATTTATTGTTGCATTTGCTGGATTTAGTTTGAAAAAAGAAAAGTTGAGAAAAGATTTAAGAAGCCATAATTCATACTATGATATTTACAATCATGATATATCGGAATATGATAAAATATATGTATGCTGGCGTGAAACACCTAGCATAAAGTATCTTTTTCAATTTGGAGAATTGAAAGATCAGAAAGAAGTATTGAATAATACAACTTTTTCTGATTCGATAAATTCCAATAACCCGGACGCCGTTAATAATTATGATTTGATTATTATGTCATCATATGATGAGTTTGATAAATCAAATTGGCAATTAATTGAAGGAACCCGGGGATTGTTTAAAAAAATAGAAAACGAATGATTTTTACTTCTTAATTTAGAAATTGTCAACTTCTTTTTCTAAAAGGCCGAATTAAAATTCTGAGGGATTGATCTCTCGAAAAGTAACTTTGAGCCCAGTTGATAAAAATAAAAAGGCGGTTTTTTACTCCAACAATTGCCATTAAATGCACTAGTAACCATAAAAACCAGGCAATTCCTCCTGAAAAACTCAAATTAGGTAAGTCAACTACTGCCATCTTTCTACCTATGGTAGCCATTGAACCTTTGTCTTTATACTCAAAATCCTTAGTTGTTATGTTTTTTAAGTTTTTAGCTAATAAAACAGCTTGTTGTATTGCAACTTGTGCAACCTGTGGATGACCTTTGGGGAATTTTTCTGTTTCCATATATGCAATATCTCCAACTGCAAAAATGTCACTTAAGTCTTTAATCTGATTATTTCTATCTACATTAAGACGGTTTCCTCTAACGTAATGATTATCCGGAATTCCATTGATTCGCTTTCCTCCAACTCCGGCCGTCCATACTAAATTTTGGACTTTATATACTGTACCATCTTCCAAGGTCATATCTTCTCCATTGTAGTCCAGTATTTTTGTGTTTAAATGAACTTCTACATCTAATTTCTTTAAGAAATTAAGTGCATCTTTTCCTGCTTTATCACTCATACCATTTAATAAGCGTGGGGCAGCCTCATATAATCGAATTTTCATTCTACTGAAATCAAGTTCAGGATAGTCTTTAGGAAGTACATAATTTTTTAATTCAGCAATTGCTCCTGAAAGTTCAACCCCTGTTGGGCCTCCACCAACAATAACAATAGATAGCAGTTTAGCGTGCACTTTAGGATCTTCAGTTAAAATGGCAGCTTCAAAACTTTCTAAAATTCGGTTGCGAAGATTAATAGCCTGGGCAGTTGATTTCATCGAAATACTATGCTCTTCAATATTTTTGTTTCCAAAATAATTGGTGTCAACTCCCGTTGCAATTACTAATTTATCATAACTTAATTCACCATCTTTTGTGATTATTGTTTTTTGTTGAGGATTAACCTCTCGTACTTCAGTATTTCTAAAATGTAGATTAGAATTTTGATGAAAAACCTTGCGTATGGGGAAAGAGATATTACTTGGTTCTAAACCAGAGGTGGCAACCTGATAAAATAAAGGTTGAAATTGATGAAAATTTCTTTTGTCAATCATTACTACCTGAAATGGAGAATCGGCTAGATTGCGAGCTAACTTTAATCCGGCAAAACCAGCTCCAATAATTACGACTCTTTTTTTTCCATTATCGGGTAAATTAAAATTATTGTTCATGCGAGTTTAATTGTCTGTATTAGTAATATCAACCAAACTCGCAATTAAAGAAATTGTTCGTTAATTAAAGTTAAACAAAAACTAAAAATTGTAAGACATTCTAAAGCTCATGTAATCACCTTCAATTGTAAATGAATAATAGGGCTGAAGCACAATTATTTCTAATATATCAAACCATACTCCAATAGTTTGGCTATCGTGCCACTTGTTCGAATCTTCTCCAGCTATCCATACACGACCTACATCATATCCTCCAAGCATTCCAATACTCATTGGAAGATAGTTGTTATTCCATTCTATTAACTTCATTCGTAGGTCCGAGTTATTATAAAACAAAGATTCTCCACGAAAACGATCATTTCGAAATCCTCTAAGGTTTGTATTGTTACCTAAGCTGGGATATTGATAAAATTGGGCTTCTCCTTCGATAAATTGATAACCTGTGCTATTGGCCAGAATAACTTTAGGTCGATTAGATAATGTGAGATAAAAACTTGTATTGGAATTAAAGCTCCATAAGTCATCTTCACTGTTAAGTTCATTTAAATAAGTTAGACCTAAATTTAACCTGAAACCTGATGAAGGATTGTTTTCTCTATCAACTGATTTAAGTCCAATTTGAGCAGTTCCTCCACCAAAATGTTTTCTTTCTAATTCATCCTCGGTAAATCCAATTTCTGTATCACGCGCAACCCTTCCAATTGAGTTTTCTAATCTTACTGTTTTGTAAATAGGGCCAAACACAAAACTTTGGTGCTCATTTTTACTGTGCCATCCAAATAAAGGAGATATTTTGTATGATCGCTTACGAACCCAATTGTATTGCTTTTCTAAATCATAGTTCACTGTTTCGTTTCCATATCCAAAAAAGTTTTCAATAATTGGATAATCGATATTAAGCGCCGGAGCAAAGTCTAATTGTCCTACAATATTGGTAAAATGACCAGCATACCCAATAGTAAAAGCATCCTGACTTCCAGGGGCTACAGAAAAATAAGCTTTATGTTTTGATTTAAACGGTTCTTTTCGCCAACCATGTTGGGTCCATGTATGAGTTGCACCAAACCAAAGTCCATCATCTTCGGTGTAACCTAATTTAATAAATGGGAGATTAGTATTGTATTTGAATCCTTTTCGGTCATATTCATTAATATCAATATGGTCAGAAGTTTTATTGACTACAGACTTTCCTTCAAACTTAATACCTTCGGTATTATCATACACAAAGGCATTTTTACTTGAGGTTTGGTTGTTTACAATATCATCGTCTTCACCTCCAATAATGCGTAATCTAATTTTAGAATTGCTGTCTCCTGTAATGTTAAATGAATCTTCTCCACGTAAACCGAATAACCTTATTTCTTTCGTTTCATTAGGGTAAAATGTTCTTTCAAATTTTACTAGGTCACCTTTTGTTTTGCGAGTTATAATGTATTTTACATTAACAGATCCATCATTATTTCTATGAATATTAAATATATCATTATTATCAGTACCCGAAATTTCTACCTCTTGCGAAATGAAATCATAAAGTTTTCGTCCTATTTTTAGCATATTACCACGGCGTTCTTTTAAAAGAGGAATTAATTCCATGTTCATCTCTCTTACCTCAGCGGGTAAACTTTGAATAGATGATTCAATAACTTCATTGGTCATTTCGCTTTGAAGTTGTTTGATGATTCGTTCCCAATCACTCCATTCTAATTGATTTAAAAAATATCGGTCGAAATATCTTGCGTTAAATGATTGATTTTTAACATCTCTAATATCGCCTTTCATGGTTTTAAATTTCTTTATCAGAAAAGTAGAAGCATACCATGGAATAATCCCTTCAAATTTGTAGAAAACCTGGTCTCTATCTCTAGGTATGGGGCGGTAAATTGTCTTGTTGTCTTTTTCAAAAGAAGCCCATCGCCATTGATCGTCGTGTCTATCCCAATCGTGTACCCATACATCAAACATTCTGGATTTTAACACCCATTCCTGATCAATAAAATGACTTTTTTTCTCACGAATTTTTACTAATAAATCGGTATAGCCAATAATTTCTTTACAATAACCAAATTGTTCGGCCTCGCTCCAATCGCCACTTGGTCGTTGTTCCAGTAAATACAATTCCTCTGGAAATAAAGTATTATAATTTCCAAGTCCTTTTTGATGCTTGAGATAAACCAATTCTGGTTGGGTATAATATATACCGGCAGCTTTTGATAGTGAAGGGAGCATAAGTGCACCATAAGGATGACTTGCGCTATTCTGATCTTTCATAATATCAATAGCTTTCAGGTTACTGAATTTTTCATCAACAAGTTTGGTATAATCTTTCTTAATCGACCTAAGGATGTATTGTTTACCATCTTTGGCTTGCATACGTAGTGAATTGGAAGACATTCCTCCACCTTTTTTAATTGGTTCAAGTCCTCCTAGTTCAGTTTCTAGATCAATAAATGGAACGTTTACCGGAGTTGTCCAAGTATCACGATACTGTTTACCCAACCAAAATTCCTTTCCTTTTCCAGCTTTAAATTCAGCATTGGCTGCAATAATTGTATCTTTTTTAGATATTGAAGGGAAATCTTGCGTTATATTTATTGAACCTGCTTTGGGTTTTCTGAGTTGTTTTCTGAACTCAAGTTTAGCATCTGAATTAAAACCTGCTACCGTATAAAACTCAACCCAGGATTCATTGTTTTCGTAAAATAGTATTTTAGCATACCCTCTTGCTTCTCTCGCATATTCAGCTTCACCACCATTTGCAGTATAGGTTTGTTTACTTCCCGAACCACTTACGATATATCTTAAATCATTTTTTTCGAAATATTGTAAACAGTGCTCATGTCCAGCTGCAAAGGTTACATTAATTCCTAATTTTAGAGCCAAATTATTAATTCCCCCCATCAATTCCTGATATTTACTATTGGCAATATCTTGAACTGATCCAGTTGTTTGCCTAAAAATGGGATAGATAGAACCAACTATAGGAAGAGGAATCCAAAGGTTATGAATTTCATGAATGGGGAATAAGTGATGTGCCAACGAAAACTTACCTCCATGTAAACCATTACTTTTTATTGGATGATGCATAAGCATGATTATTTCATCATTTTTATGCTTAACAAATATTTCTTCAATGGTTTCTAGTAAATCAGCACGAGTTTTAATGTCACACCCTTTGTTTATACTTTTTTCTTCGTCCCAGTTTTGCAACCACCATTGGGAGTCTAAAAAAACAAAAACTAAATCCTTATTTATTTTTACGACTTTAGGATCACCACATCCATTGCCCGGGTACATTTTAACTTTTTTATTAAAATCATCTCCAAAATATGACTCCACATATTTTTCCTGTCGATTGATGGCTTTAAGTCCTTTTTTCTTACCCTTTTTCCAGTCATGATTACCAGGAATAAAATAAGTGTTACCATTACATGACCTGGCTAGTTCTAAGGAAGCATTTATTTTTTTCTCCATTATAGATCTTTCTTCATGATCTTTAGAAGGTAAACCTAAAGGGTAAAGATTGTCGCCAAGAAAAACTAAAGTACTTGGGTCTTTTGTTATATGTAAATCCTTACCAACTGCATCTAAGACATAATTTTTACCTGTGTTTGCATCATCAATTTCTCCTGCGTCTCCAACTAAAAATAAAGTATGAATAGGTTTTTTGTTATCAGGAAGTTGTTCGGATTGCCAATTAAGACTTTTGTTACCATAATAAGGAGAGCGGATAGTTCCACATCCAAATGTTAATAAAATAAATCCAAGTAGTATAAAATTCTTCATTAATTAAGATTTGTAGGATGATAAATAAAAATTTTCCCTTTATTTCCTTGTCCTTCGGTGCTTAAGTAAAGCGTTCCATCGGGACTAAAACAAATACCTTCTGGCTGTGGTATTTTTCCCTTATCAAAGAATATACACTGAATAAGTTTATGTTCTTTAGAATATACCAACATCATACTTTCACGTGCAGAAGTAACATAAATTTGTTGTGTTTGAGGATGTATAGCAATCCCGGAAGGAGAAAAGCTTTTTGATCTCTTTATTATTTTTTCGTCAACATTATTAAACTCTAATATATCCTCAATGTTGCTTCTTTTGATAAGTAAAAATGGGCTGTTTATAAATTCGTTATTATGTAATTGATAAGCATATATGGCCTTAGTCCCTTTAGGGTAGTTATCTTCTAACGTTTTTGCCTTACAAGCTAATAATAATTGGTTGTTTGATTTGTCAAATCCAAGACCTTCTACATCATTAGTTTCGGATAGAGGAGTTTCTATTTTGTTGGTCTCCTGATTAATAAAATGATATATGTTTCCATTGCTTTTAAGGATATATACATCTCTGTCAACTTTCTCAATTCCTTCGTAATCTCCAGAAGAATGAAACTTATCCTTTTCAATAATGTCCCCTGTGGATAAATCAAGTTTATAAACATTACCTTTTTCGTCGTTTATTGCCAATAAATTGTTTGCAGATTGATCAAATGTTAGACCTGAAATCTCGATCAATGCTGTGTTAAGGTGTAAAGTTGTATCGGGCAATTCATATTTATAACTAACAGAATTACTGTTAGGTGATTTATAAACTTTAACGTGGTGATTTGGATGTTTTGAACTCATATTGCAAGAAGCAAGCATGAGCAACAGTACATATGTAAAAATTGTTTTATTCATACTTTAAGATTATTTATACCAGTAGTTCAATATAATTTTGGATTCATACATATTTAAAGGTTTATCTCTGGTGTTTTCAAATCCTCAAATGATTGATATTAAGTTTTACGTAAATTGAACCAATGACATATGACCAAAACTAATAAACTATTGTAATAAGTTACTCAATCTTGCAAATTAACAATTTAAGCTTAAATAGCGAATTATAAAATTTACCTGAGGCGGCAAAAAACTTTAGCTAACTGTTAATTTTCTAAATTTAATAGTTACTGAAGTAGTAGAGATAACCAAAGAGGAATTGTAATTAGTGCTACTATATGTGTTATTAAAACAGTTCCACTCATCAGTTTTTGGTCAGCACCATAAAGTTCTCCTAAAACAAGGCTGGAGATAGAATTGGGCATTACGGCAACAATGAGCATAACATTTAAAAATGGGTGATTTGGGAAAAATGTTTTTATTAAAAATATACATGCAATCGGGATTATAATTAAACGAAATAAAGTTACCGACCATAAATCAAGTACAGCTAATTCTTTAAACTTAATTTTACCCATTCTTCCACCTACCATTATCATTGAGATGGGTATAGTTGCTTGTCCAATTTGATATATTGTTTTTTGAGTATATTTTAAAAACAGGTTGTTGTTAATTACATCTTGTAAAGATAGATTCATTACTTGTAATCCAATTAATATGCTCAATGAAAAATAAATACTAACCAAGGGAGGAGAAAGTAAATGTTTTAGATTGCTGAATTTGAAACCTCCCTGATCTAAATTCAAGATGGTCATCCCGATAGTCCACACCGCTAGCTCAGCACCCAAAGTAGATAAAATTAATGCTGCCATATGTTGTTCGTCATACAGTTTAGCAATAATAGCCAAGGGTAAAAACGAAAAGTTATTGATGGTCATCTGAAATAAGATACTTTTTTTTCGGGTAATATCTTTTACTTTAAAAAAACCAAAATATAAAAGACCAATCAATAAGCCAGTTACACATAACAGGAAAGTGGATATAGGTAATTGCCATGATTCCAGAACTTTGTTAATAGTAAAGTTTTTAGTAATAGAACTGAAAATAAGACAAGGATAGAGTACTTTTACAATAATTTGACTAAAATCCTTTAATGCTAATTCTGAGATGATATTTCTGCGAATAACCAAATAACCGGGAATCATCATCAAGAAAACCGTAAAAATATTAATAAACAAGGTCGAGAACATAGTATATTTTTATGCAGCAAAGGTAAAGCAATGTTAGTATAGTTGGGTAATTTACTTGATGCATTCTTTGCAATAGGTTTCTTTTACTGCTTTATATCTAAGATGTTGAAATTCTTCAGAAATCCATTCGCACCATCGTTGTTTATTGAATCTGAATGCCCTGTTCATTACTTTTGTTTTCTCTTCGTCAGTTAATCTCGAAGGATATGCCATGCAAGTTTTGGCTAATAGAAATGCAGCTTCTTCATTAAAACCGGATTGCTTCATTGTTGGTAGTAAATACTCTATTGTTAAATCATACCTACTCCATCTATTAAAGAATAAGCATAGTTGAATCTCATCTTCAATACTTAATGCCATATTTTTAAAGTAATTTGCAATAAAATTGAACGAAGTTTCTAATCCTTTCTGATAATTGGTTTGTCCGTAATATTTAATTGCAGTTAAATGATAATTTAACAACAACTTACTGTACTCGGGGCTTCCTACGTAAACGTTTATTATTTCTTCAATTTTATCAGGAGAAACAATTTTAACAAATGCTTTTTTATTAATATCCCAACTGTCTAGTATATCAGATACAACTTTACAGTATAAAACACATAAATTAAATTTAGCATCGTTAGAGAGTTTATCCTTGTTTAAAAGCCAGGATCTTAGAAATTTAACGCATCGTTCTGTTTCAAAAATATAAATTTTGGATAATAAAGCCGCTGCATTTTGCACAAGTTGAGGTTCGTCTATAATAACTTCAAATTCTTTCGGACTAAAAGAATAATAGTCGCCCATTTGCTTTTTATACATCTCGGCTAACGCTCTATTTGCTAAACCTATGTTTCCTTTACTAATAGCAGTCTGAAAATTCTGATAGTAGAATAAACTATCTTTTCTATTAAGCTTTCCTTCAAAACTTATTGTTGCATAGGATCTTCGTTGTAAGTATAGTAACGAATCCCAATTATGTATTGTGTCATTAGCAACTAAAGCTCTTAGTTTATCCTTCCTTTTCGTTTTTAACGAATCCAAACCCAGAGTTTCTAACTGGAATTCCATTTCTTTCCAGTTCTCCTTAGAATTTTCCGAGATAAATGGTATTTGCCCAAACTGCTTCTCAAGATAGTTCTTTATAAATGAGTTTCTACCCTCTGAAAGTATTGCATTAGTAGCTGAATCTCCTTCAATTGAACTGTAACCCATTATTTCAGCACTTTTCAGTTTCCCTTTAATTTTTTCTACTTCAAAACTGCCCGATGTGGAAGTCTTTCCTCTTTCAAAATTAAAGTATATGGTTTTACTACAAACTATTCCCCAATTTATGAAAGGATACTGCTTAGGATTTAGTATTTTAGGTTCAACATTAACTAAAGAGTAATATGATGATGGGATTTCAACAGGATATGCATATTCGCAACTATTCCCATCTTTAATATAAATTAAGTTGGCACATATGTTTTTGCCAAGTAATTTTTCTGGTATTGTCCCAACCTGAGTAATTAATCTATAGTCACTTTCAGCAATGTTATTCTTAAAAATTTCGGATCTATAAATTGGTTTTAACATTATTCCATCATAAATAGATGAAAAATCCAGCAAGTTTTTTGAATCGCATTCAAATTGTTCTCTCGAAACTATATCAATCGCAATACCATCTTTTTCACCTGGCAGCATTTCTTCAAAAAGGCTTTTAGAGTGATAAAATAACATGGCTTTGTTATCATAAATGCGCATTGAATTTCCCATGTTTACTACAAAATTTCGTTTGCTGTTAAGAAATTTATCGCAGCTTTTATGATGCGGTTTAACTCCAAAGCTATTTTTGGATAGTTGTCCATTTATGACTATACCTTTAGTGCCAAAGACTTGTGTTGCGAATAATTTACCACTTTTGCTTCTTGCAAAACCAAAACCACTCAGTTTATATTGTGGATGTATCATATTGGCATAGTGATCAGGCGATTCTTTCCACATAGTAAACATAGATTCGGCTATTTCTTCAATAAGTTCATTTTTAAGCTTCTTCTTTTTGGTTTCAATAAAGAGGATGTTTTCGCCAACCAATTCAAATTCAGCAGAAAATTTCTTAACTCTTAATGATGGAGTTCTTGATTTAGAGGTTGATTCTCTATGCGATAAACGGTTGTATCTGGCCATGTAATTAGAATGAAGCTTAGCCGCTTTAATAAGATTACTATCAGGCAATAGCTTATTCAGATTCTGCTCAGTTCTTAATTGGTTTACTTTGTTAAAGAGGCAATAAGAAAAATAACTTACTTCATTTTTGGATAGTTGGCTATGTGTAAATAGAGGAATTATAATGAATGAAAAAAATAACACAATTCTCATAATTTATTAGGACTAGATACTTTTATTAATTTGACCAAACGCAAAACTAAAAAAATAACACAAACTATATGCCATAGAATAAATGAGTCTTAATGCTTTAAAATTTTAGAATTTAACAACATTGTTTTACCCAACACTTAACTTTAGATACATAATTTGAGGACAAAAGGGGAACACCTACTAAGTTTAAAACGTAATCTTCAAAAGCAATAAATAGTATTTAATAAAATAACATGAAGATATAATTAATTGAGTTGATTTATAAAAACGAAGGTGTTAAATTAACCACTATTTCATCCATATAAAAAAGCCTGGCAAATGCAATCTAATTATAAGAAAAAACAATATTCTATAATGAACATAAAACTTATGTTCGTTGTGATTTTAATATTCTTTTTTGATATATCATTTTCTCAAGATTTAGAAACATCTACCGGTGAGTATATTACCAAAATTACCAATGGCAAAGATATTTACCACTTTAAAAATAAGTTAATTAGGAAAAGGATGCAACTGTTGGCCATAATTGATGCCATTGAAAAGGGGGCAACCATAAAAATTGAATCAAAAAAAACCTTAATTACAGGATCTTATACCATTGGTGGTAAGGAAACGACTTACGAGGAGTTTATGATGTCGATCCAAACAAAGCATAAGGTGATATGGCAACGTACATCAAATTATGAGTTTGAAAAGTTAGGTAATCGAAAATGGAAGGTTTCTGTTGCTGGATTGGTAAAAAATGCAACTGATAAAGATGATTTGGAACCTTTTGAATTTGATAGAGCCATATCTTTAAGTGGGAGTGAAGATTATGTTATAGAAAGAAGAAGTTATAACAAGGTTTTTATAAATATTGGTAAAGATAAAGTTAGACATAACAAAGGATTAGTTGTTTCCAGGGATGTATTAGTGAGAACTATAGGAGGAGGACGAATGGTGAGTAAGCCTAAAGCATTATTAAAAGTAGAACAAGTAAATAAAGAATTTACTACAGCACGAATTGTAAAGGGATTTTGGAATGTAAAAAAAGGAGATGTTGTTAGTGTACGGCGATATAATAAAAGTAGATCAGGTTTTGAATTGAACTTTTTCGAATATAGAAATAACAGTCCGGTTTATAGGTTAAGTGCATTAAGAACAAATTATTATTTTCAATCATATAACTCAAGATTAGGATTTAGTTTTGGATGTGAGTTTAGTAACTATTCTCCTCAACGATTATTAGCTAACAAACAAATAATTGACCATCTTGTATTTATTCCTAACATGGGTTTGAATTATTATGTAGGATTAATTCCTGATTTTCTATACTTGAGTCCTTCTATTAATGTAGGTTATATTATTCCTGAAAAGGAAAAACAATTCCCTTCTGAAGCGTGGAAAATATATGAATCGTATAAAGGAACTAAGCTATCAATAAAACCAAGTTTAAATTTATTTTTAAGGATTAAGTTTATGGAGTTAGGAGTTGGCTATACTTATCACCTACTGAACGACCTAACTTATTTAGATGAAAATTATTACCCTTCTTTTTCAGTCCGGTTTAATTTGAGAAGATCACAATAAACTCATTCAAATTTTAACCTATAGCACATTACACAGTTATGATAAAAAGTAGGAACAAGTAATAAGTTGTTGTCTGCGATGAATCCAATATCGGCAGAATTAATTTTTATTTCCGTTGTATTTAACAGTTGCTTTTTACTCCAATCGGAACTTTTAATGTAAAACACTTCACCATTCCAGTTTGAAGCCATAAAGTCATTGTTGGGTAAAGCAACCAATCCATCAGCGCTTGCTATGCCGTGTGTTAATATCTTTTTTGTATTGTTATTAACATCGTAAATTCCCAGGTGTTTTTGTTTCGAACCCAGAAAGTATAAACTATTGTTATGATATTGTATACCATTTAAGCCTCCAAAGTCATCGTTTGCAACTGTATTAAAAACTCCATCTTTGATAGAATATAATTTGTTGTTTTTTGAGTCTGATACATAAACAATTCCATTAGGGGTAATGGTAATATCGTTTAAATTAGGATTCCCTTCTGCAGGATAGGTTTTTACAATTTTTCTTTCTGTTATATCTATTTCAACAACTCGGTTAATATCGGTTACATATAACTTACCATTATATATTCCCATACCTTTTGGTCCGCTAAGCCCTTCAATCCATTTATGATTTAGAACATTGCCGCTAGTATCTATAGTTGATATAAAACCGTTGTTGTCAACTTTCCAGGGAGATTGATTAATATTAGCAACATAAATAATAGACATTTCTTTATCAAATAAAACCGACTCACAGGTAGTAAGAATACTATCGGTTTGCCAAACCAACTCAAGTTTAGGATGTGTTTTTTTTACCGTTTTATCTTTCTTGTGACTATTACATGAGAACGCAAAACTTACTGTTATTAAAGTAATAAGAATGGCAGTTTTTCGAGTTTTCATTTGGAAAATGTTTTAGGTTTATATTAAAGATATAGAAAACAATTTAGAATATTGTTAAATTCGGGTAGTTTGTATTAGTGGTTTAAATAGTAATATTCCTTTCTGATAGATCTATAAGAAGAATATATATAATGATGAAGATTCATATGCAGTGTACATATACTCTGATATTATTTTTGTGTTATGGCAAGGTCAGAAAATACAAAAGTCTATTACTGGGGCGATAAGTTGCAGTTAAATAAAGGCTTGTGTAAAACCAGAAGGTGGTTGTTCCAATTGGAGCTGAGGACTGAAACTGTATCGAAAATATAGAATACGCTTCAAACCCCAATCGTTAATCTATTATAAGAAAGGTATTTTGAAGACAAAATTTATTTCAGTAGAGACGTAGAGTTTCTTTTTGAATATGATGCATTTGATAAGGCAGATAAAATAAAATTAGCCTATAGGTATAAAATAAAAAAACGCCCGATGTGGAAGCCACCGAACGCTTTAATTTTCAATGTGGAGAATGGCGGGGTCGAACCGCCGACCTCTTGACTGCCAGTCAAGCGCTCTAGCCAACTGAGCTAATTCCCCAATTATTGTGCAAATATAATATTTTTTTGAAACCACCAGAAAAGATCTGTGTTTTTGTATTGTGCAACTGCATTGTTAAATAAATATATCTATGCTAATTCCTAAAATATGAGATAAATACAGTAAATGTGTTTAAAAAAAGAAATAAATAAACGTGTTTTTTGTAATAAAGTTCTATTTTTATGCACTCAAATTTTATAGAATTACTAGAAATTAAACATAGTTGATAAGCTGTTGAAAAATGGCTATCTTTAGGTATCAAAATTTAATTTTATTATGGAAGTAAAAAAGTCGCCGAAAGCAGATCTTGAAAACAAAAAAACTGTTTTCATGCAGATCGGTTTGGTAGTGGTTTTGGCAATTGTCTTCATCGCTTTTGAGTGGTCTACATCAGATGTAGATGCCAGTCAATTTGATATGATAGATGATCTTGAAGCCGAAGAGGAAATTGTACCTATTACCAGACAAGAAGAAGTTAAACCACCACCACCGCCGCCACCACCAAAAGTAACAGATGTATTAAACATTGTTGAGGATGATGTGGAGATTGACGAAGAACTTGAGATTGAAGATACAGAGATTGATGAAGATACAGAGGTAGAATTTGATATATCTCTAGAAGAAGAGGAAACAGATGATGCACCAGTATTTTTTATCGTTGAGGAAATGCCTGAATTCCCTGGAGGAGATACGGAACTAAGAAAGTACATTGCTCAGTCGGTAAAATACCCTGTAATTGCTCAGGAAAATGGCATTCAAGGCCGTGTTTATGTGCAGTTTGTTGTAGGTACTGACGGTAAAGTATCGCAAGTAAAGGTTGCTCGTGGAGTTGATCCAAACTTAGACAAAGAAGCTATTAGAGTAGTTCAATCAATGCCTAAGTGGAAGCCAGGTAAGCAACGTGGTAAAGCAGTAAAAGTATCTTATACTGTACCTATCAATTTTGTATTACAATAGTCAATAATTGATAAGATATTTAAAGAGGCATCATGAGATGCCTCTTTTTTTTGCTCCATGCTAAGCAAATTGTACTAGTTTTTAAAGGGTTATTAAAAATTGGGGTAAAAAGAGTATCTTTGTGCGTTTTATGCTAATTTGATAGGGTTTTAGTATTATTAATAAAGTTGAATGGGAGAACAAATATCAACACATAAGGAGTTAGAGAAGGTATTATTAGTAGGTTTAAAAACACCGGGAATTACAGAAGGATTACTAAATGAATATTTAGATGAATTAGCTTTTTTGGCAGAAACAGCCGGAGCTATTCCAGTAAAAAGATTTACACAAAGTTTACCAATGCCAGACAATAAGACTTTTGTAGGTAGAGGTAAATTAGAAGAAGTACTTGAGGGAGTTAAAGTGTATGAGGTGAAGTCGGTTATTTTTGATGATGAACTTACCCCTTCGCAATTGCGAAACCTGGAAGGAATTCTTAAGGTAAGAATTTTAGATAGGACAAATTTAATATTAGATATTTTTGCAAAAAATGCTAAAACAGCTGCTGCAAAAACGCAGGTAGAATTAGCTCAATATCAATATTTATTGCCACGATTAACAAGAATGTGGACTCACTTAGAACGACAACGAGGTGGAATTGGGATGCGTGGTCCGGGTGAAAAGGAAATTGAAACTGACCGAAGGATAATTCGAGACAAAATTACTAAGCTAAAGCAGGATCTGGTAAAAATTGATAAGCAAAAGTCAACCCAAAGAAAAAACAGGGGAAAGATGGTACGAGTTGCATTAGTTGGTTATACCAATGTGGGTAAGTCAACCTTAATGAATACTTTAAGCAAATCTTCTGTTTTAGCCGAAAATAAACTTTTTGCAACTTTAGATACTACTGTAAGGAAGGTAGTAGTAGGAAATTTACCTTTTTTAGTTGCAGATACAGTAGGTTTCATCAGGAAGTTACCTCACCATTTGGTAGATTCATTTAAGTCAACATTGGATGAGGTGAGAGAAGCAGATATTTTAGTACATGTAGTAGATATCTCTCATCCAGGTTTTGAGCAACAAATTGAAATTGTAAACCAAACATTACAAGAACTGGATAAAACAGAGAAAAAAATGATTATGGTTTTCAATAAAATAGACGCTTATAAGTTTATTCCTAAGGATGAGGATGATTTGACTCCGAAGACACAGGAAAACTATTCTTTAGAGGATCTGAAAAAAAGTTGGATGGGAAAAGGTCTGGATGCCGTGTTTATATCTGCTAAAAATAAGGAAAACTTAAATGACTTTAAAGAATTAATTTATAATGAGGTACGAAAAATTCATACAGCGCGTTTTCCATATAATGATTTTCTTTATCCAAATATAAACTTTGATGATTATGAAATAGAATAAAAGTTTATATGAGGCTTTGAATAACTTGGGATTGTGATCAATTTTGAGATAATTTTAAGATGAGATTTGAACTTAACGGAAGGTTTTAAAGGCTATAAATCTTGTATCTTGATAATAATACTAAAAAATATGAAGTTACTTTCTTTACTAATAGTTGGATTATTTCTTTCCACTTCTTTACAGGCCCAAGAAAAGGGGAAAGCTTCGTTTTATGCTGATAAATTTGAAGGTAAGAAAACAGCAAGTGGAGAAGTTTATCATCACCACCTTAAAACAGCAGCACATAAAACACTAGCGTTTGGAACTAAGATAAAAGTTACGAATACTAAAAATGGAAAATCTGTAATAGTAGTGGTGAATGATCGTGGGCCATTTGTAGAGGGTAGAATTTTAGATTTATCGAAAAGTGCAGCTAAAGAGATTGGGGAATTAAGAGAAGGAGTATTTAATATTATTATGGAAATAGAAAAGAAATAATTATTGGAACATAAACAAAGGTCAACTGCAACCGCAATTGACCTTTGAAATTAAAAACTAATTGTAAATCAAATATTAGTTACTGAAAACACTATCTTCTATTCCTTTGTTAAGTTCTATTGATTTCACTTCTATATCAACCATTTGTGGTCCGGCTTGCTGAGTTAAAGTCATAGGAAATTTAACACCATCAATCTCTTTGTAATTAGTATAAGTTGTGGTTGAGTTACCTGCCGGTGAAGCCGAAATCTGTTTTACTTTTAAACCTGATTCAATATCAAAATACGCTGTGCTTGATTTTCCAGATGGATTGGTTATAATCATTTTATAAACTTCTTTACCATCCACGCTGTCCTTACTTGTAAGTTCAAGGTTAAAGCCTAGTTTATTATATTTCAATTCGGGGAAAAGAATAGCTTCGTATTTAAACATTTCCAGCATTTCGCCTTCTAACTTTTGTTCTTGCCCTTGCATAAAAACAATCCCATTTTCACCATCGTAAACTTGCTTGCTTAATGTATTTGGGCCCATTAACGTTTCAACTAATAACTTGTTTGGAGCTTTGTGGTAGGTGTTTAAAGTAAGTTCCATACCCTGGACCTTTAGCAAGGCATTTAATTTCATGTCGTTAACTGATTTGAGTTTATCAGCACCTCCCAGCGCATCCACATAATTAGAAATTACTTTTTCGGCTGTTAATCCAGTAGGTATACCAGTTCTAACTACTTTATTAGCATAAAAATCATATTCTGTTACATTTTTACCTTTGGCTATATTTTGCATTAATGGTTCAATAACCGAAACATCACCAATTGCAAGATAAAGAGCATTTTTAGGTTTTATATACTTGTTTGCAGCATCTTTAACATCTTTAACAGTGATAGCCTGTAAGCGTTCAGGATAGGTTTCGTAATAATCTTCAGGCAGACCGTATTTATCAATATTAACTGCAAAACGAGCAAGAGTGGCTGGGTCTTCCAATGAACGTCCAAAACTACCGATCATGGCATTTTTAACCAATTGTAAATCATCTTCATCAACTTCTTCATTAATGATACGTTGCATTTCCTTATGTATTTCAACAAAGGCACTGTCGGTAATTGAACCTCTTACATTTGAATAGGCTTTAAAATAGCCCATATGTTCATCCCTTTTTATGCTTGAGTAAGCTCCATAAGTCCATGCTTTATCTTCCCTTAAATTTTGTAGTAAACGTGCGCTAAAGCTGCCGCCACCTAAAATTCTATTCATTACCGAAGCTTTAAGTGCATCAGGAGTTCCTGGTTTTAAGTCTATAGGATACGAGACAGTAATATATGATTGGTTTGCTCCATCCTTATTACCTATCGCATAAATTGGACCATCAAATCCTTTAGGCTTTTCAAATTTATGCTTAGGAACTTCCTTACTTTCCCAAGAACTGAAATATTTTTTTGCTGTTTTTTTAGCTTCTTTGGGTGTTATATCACCAACAATTACTAAGTATGCAACATTGGGCCTGAAATATGTATCATAGTAATTTTTACAATCATCAATAGTAATGCTTTGAATTGTTTTTTCAGTGCCCATTTCCCCATAAGCATTTTCTTTACCATACATTAAAGCAGAACTTATATTGCTGGAAATGGTTTTAGGATCATCTTTTTGAGATTTTATCGCAGTTAATGATTGAGTAATTAGCTTATCTAGCTCTTTTTGTGGAAATGAAGGATTGTATAAAACATCAGTCATTAACTCTAAAAGTTTGGGCGAATGTTTTTTTAATGAGCTGGCTTTAATGCCTTTGCTAGATGTGTTTAATGATGCTCCAAGGAAGTCAATTTCTTCATCTAGTTGATCTTTTGTTCTTTTTGTTGTACTAGACCTTAATAAATCGCCTGTAAAACTGGTATATCCAGCTTTATCATTTTCGAATATAGGATCTAAGTCTAGTGATAATGAATAAGATATAATGGGTAATTTATGGTTCTCAACAACAATTACTTTTAAGCCATTTTTAAGTTCAAACTTAGTAAACTCGCCAAGTTCAATTTTAGTTGCGGATCCTGGTTTGGGAGCTTTAGTTCTATCTAATTGTGCGTTAATAACTGTAATTGATAGAACTAATAGTATTAGTAAGGATAATTTTTTCATGTGTCTATATTTTTTAATTGCCACATGGAACTAACAAATAAATTTGACTATCTATCGTGTATAAAATTGGATAATCAAATTTGCATGCTCGTTTCATATTGATAATATTAATTCAAAATTCGGTGTACTATAAATAATTAGTTTGCTTTCTGACTGTTTGGTAAGTAATAAATAACAACCCTGTTTTTTTCATTTAAGTATTTTATCGCAACTCTTTGAATATCTTCACGTGTAACAGCCAGGTATTTATCCAACTCTTCGTTTACTAAGCTTGTATTATCAAAGTAAGTGTAATTGGTTGCCAAATTTTCAGCTATGTTTTCAAGTTTTTTATTACCGTTTATGATGGCGCTTTCCATTTGGTTTTTAAGCTTCTCAAATTCACGTTCAGAAATTAGTTCATCCTGAACTTTTTTTATTTCAGAAATTAAAGCATCCTCTAGCACCTTGTTTTCAACATCACTATTAGGAAGAGCATAGGCTAGAGTCATGCCTGGATCTTCCAGATTCATTGAAAAAGAGCCAACTTCGAGAGCTTTTTGCTGGTTATCAACTAATTCTTTATATAGCCTTGAGCTTTGTCCTTTAGAAAGTACATTATTAAGCATATCCATAGCATAGTAATCATCAGTTCCCAATGCAGGAATATGATATGCATGTAGAATTAATGGCAATTGTACAGCTCTATAAACAGTATCTCTTACTTCAGCAGTTTGTGGATCCTCAAATACTGTTGGGCGATGCATTTTTTTAGTTCCCGTAGGTATTTCCGCAAAATATTTATTGACCAACTTTTTTGTTTCTTCTTTATCAATATCCCCTGCAATTACCAGACATGCATTATTAGGAACATAATAAGTATTGTAAAACTCAACAAAATCTTGATCTTTAGCGTTCATAATGTGTTCAGGATCTCCAATTACTGGCCATCTATATGGATGCTTTTTATATGCTCTATCAAAGGTTATTTTTAAAATATCGCCATAAGGAGTATTATCGTAGCGCTGTTTTTTCTCTTCAATAACTACTTTTTTTTGAGTAATAATTCCAATTGAGTCAACTTTCGCATGTAACATGCGTTCCGATTCTAACCATAACCCAAGTTCAAGCTGATTAGAAGGAAGAATCTCATAGTAGTAAGTTCTATCGTTAGAGGTATTTGCATTAAGTGTACCGCCAGCTTTTTCAACATAGTTTGAATATTCGTGACGATCAATGTTTTTTGTGCCTTCAAACATCAAATGTTCAAAAAAATGAGCAAATCCGGTAAGATTTGGATTTTCGTTTTTAGAACCTACATGGTACATTACAGAAATGTTAACAATTGGGGTAGAGTTATCTTGATGAAGGATAACATGCAGTCCGTTTTTTAAGTCAAATTCTTCAAATTCAATTTTATTGGACTGGGCGGTGGAGATACTTATACCTGCAAGAAAACAAGCAAAGGTTAATAGTAGTTTTGTTTTTACCATTTATTTTTGAGTTTAATGATTAAATAAAATGAATTTTGATCATCAACAATGAGTATGCCGATTCAAGTATCTGTCACTTATTTAGGAGTATAAGTGTTGTAAGTGTTTTTGCTGATGTACGTTTACGAACAAAAAGGTGTATCATACCGAACATTTAATTCCATCGTATAAGTTTGGAAGGATTATTGATGGGAGCATTGTTCGGTTGAAGCTATTTTTACTAATATTGCATTTTTAATAAATTAAAACATAAATAAATGAAGCTCATCATTTATTCTTTAACATTACTGTTGATATTACTAATATACTCTTGTGAAGAGGAAAGTGCAGATTTTTGTTTGTCTAATCAGCAATCTATTCAGGCAGGTTTCTATTCAGGAAATACCTCAAATGACACTACTGTTAGTGATGTGGTTATTTTTAGTGAAGGGGTGGATATTATTTTGTACGATACGGTTCGTGTTAACGAATTGTATTTACCATTAAGTATGCATAAGGATACATCCCGATTTATTATTGAAATAAATGCATTAAAGGATACTGTATCATTTGTGCACCAAAAAGAATTAAATTTTGTATCAGGTGACTGTGGATTTGTATTTAGTTTTTACATCGATACTGTTATGTACTCAGGTTTATCACTTATTGATACAGTATTGATTGATAATAATTCAATAATTTACAACGAAAATTTCGAAAATGTTAAGATATATCTTTTTTAGTATTCTTCTAATAAGTTATTTACCAAATACATTAAGTCAGGATTATACACAGTCTCGTAGCGAAAGGGAGCGACAGAGGTTGGAAAATGAAGAAGGTACTCCAAAGCAAAAGAAGGAAAAGATTCCATACCCTAATAAAAAACGGGGTACAGAGTTGGGAATAGATTTATCCCGATTTCTTGTTCCTGTTTTTGATAATGATAGATTGGCATTGCAAGCAAACATTAGAACAAATTTTTGTAAAAGAATGTTTTTTGCAGGTTCAGTTGGCTCGGAGCAAGTGTCTTTTAACGATAAAAGCTATTCCTACGAAAGTACTGGCTTTTTCGCCAGAGCAGGTTTTGATTATGATATATTTGTTGTTGAAGAGGAAGGGAATAATGATAATATTTTAATAGGATTCAGATATGGATTTGCAATTCAAGAACATGAATCCGGTTCTGTAAATATATTTGATGACTATTGGGGAGATTATGCAACTTCGGTTTCTCCATATACCTTAAATACACATTGGGCAGAAGTACTATTTGGTTTAAGGAGTGAAGTGCTAAATAATTTTTATATGAGTTGGACCATTCATATAAAGGGAAAAATTAATTCAAGCAATACAGAAGTTCTCGAAGCATACACAGTTCCTGGCTTTGGAAATGGGAGTAATAGTTTTAATCTGGGATTTTCTTATGTAATTGGTTATCAAATCCCCTGGGGTAATAAAAAAAGGAATTAGTAATTTGTTATTGGCATAGTTATTGAGTTTAATATGTTAAACCATTAAACTTTAAAAGTATGTTACACAGACAAATTTTACTCGTTTTTTTTGTTTTAGGTTTATGCAGTTGTGCATCTACCCATTTCAGTTCTTTCACAAATGAGAAGCCTGAAGAACCATTTTCCACTATTTTTTTAGTATTTATTGAGTCCGATAATAATATTAAAGAAATTAACGAGGAAACCTATAATCAGTTTATAAAAAACTCTTTCGTATCTTTTGAAAGTAAAACTTACAGAGAACATGTGGAGAAGACTGTTAAGCGTAATGTTACACCTTACATGTTTCCAAAAGTTACAGGTGCTTCAGAAGTCTTTGATACTGAAGAAGAGTATTCTTATGAAGATTTTGTTACTAAAGTTATGGAATCAGAATGCCAATCTGTTTTATTAATAAATATTGCAGATCATTGGCGGACTTCAAGTACAAGTGTTACTCATATTAATAAAGATTTTGCTTTTACTCATAACAACACAGAGCCAAACTTTAAGTATTATTGCAACTTGTTTGATGCAAAGGGATTAGGTAAGTGTATGTGGACAAGTAAGATAGTAGTAAAGGGTGAGGATATAGCTGGTTATGATACTTTAAACAATCATATGGCCCGAAGATTGTCTAAACAACTAAAAAAAGACAAAATGATTTATTAGTATTTTAAAACGGATAAAGTATTATTTAATCCATCCAAAATATATAATCCATCAGAGGATGTTTTTCCAGTTTTAACGGCTATTTTAATTACTTCTAAAGCCATGTAACTACCAATTATTCCGGGTAAAGCACCAATTACTCCTACAACAGTTTTATTAATACTACTAGGTGGAGTTGGGAATACATCTTTATATGAGGGAGAACCTTGGTAGTTAAATACGGAAAAACGTCCTTCGAAGTCTGATATTGAGCCATGAACAAAAGGCTTCCCTAACCTTAAACTATATTTATCAATTAAATAACGAGATTCGAAATTATCAGTTGCTCCAACAATAATATCATATTCATCAATTATACTTTCTGCATTTTCCTCTGTTAAAAACTGTTTGTACACTTTAAACGAAACATTGCTGTTTAGCTTTTTCATTTTTGATGCAGAGAGTTCAGCTTTTGATAATCCAATTTCCTCTTCAGTATATAAAATTTGACGTTGGAGGTTCGAGATGTTGACTTCATCAGCATCTATTATTCCTATTTTTCCAATTCCAGCAGCAGTTAAATATTGAATTATCGGGCATCCTAGTCCTCCGGCCCCAACAACCAATACATTTGTTTGAATCAGCTTTATTTGTCCCTCATTACCTATTCCAGGTAATATAATTTGACGGTTATATCTTTGTTGATCTTTATTATCTAACATATCAATTACATTAAACATTGGTCCCAATCTTTCCAAACAGTTTCATAACCTTTGGAGTTAATCACTGTGGATATTTCATTAGGACTTCTTTCATCAGATACTTCAAATTGTTTTAACTCTTTATCAGGATTGGCGTATCCGCCTGGCTCTGTCTTGCTCCCGGCACTCATGTTAGTAACACCAAGAGCTATCATATTATTTCTAAATATTGGATTTTCTCGAGTACTTAAGGATAGTTCCAATTCGCTATTAAAAATACGATAAGCGCAAATGAGCTGTACCAATTGTTTATCACTTACCGGGAAGTTAGGATTAAAGTTGCCTGCATGTGGACGAAGACGAGGAAAAGAAATGCTATATTTTGTTCTCCAGTATTTTTTTTCGAGATATTGAAGGTGCAAAGCAGTGTAAAAACTATCAGTTCTCCAATCTTCTAATCCAAGCAAACAGCCAAGTCCAATTCTGTGTATGCCGGCTTTTCCTAACCTGTCGGGTGTTTCGAGCCTATAATCGAAATCTGATTTTTTTCCTCTCGGGTGATAAATAGGATATTTGTCCTTATGATAGGTTTCCTGATAAATATAGACAGTGTTTAAGCCATGTTTTTGAAGTCTTTCATATTCGCTTTGGTCTAAAGGAGCTATTTCTACCGATAGAGATGCAAATTGGGGTTTTAAGAATTCTATAATTTCTTCTATATAATCAACTCCACATTTTATATGATGTTCACCTGTTACCAATAATAGGTGTTCAAATCCCATGGATTTAATTATTTTTGCCTCTGCAATAATTTCCTGTTTGCTTAAGGTGTGACGATCGATCTTATTCTTACAATTAAAACCACAGTAAATGCATCCGTTAGCACATTCGTTTGAAATGTACATGGGTATGTATAGCTGAATCGTTTTTCCAAAACGTTTTTGAGTTAACACATGACTTTGTTGAGCCATTTGTTCCAAAAATGGTTCAGCAGAAGGGGATAGTAATGCTTTAAAATCTTCCAGATCAATTTTTTCCTTAGATAAAGCTCTTTTAACATCTAAAGAAGATTTGTTATAAATTGATTCGGTTGTATCTTCCCAATTATATTGCTGATGTATATTAATGAATGACATTTATATAATGATCTAAATGAGCAAAAAAAAATAATGCATGTAAATTATATCAACTATAGCTCGGTTAAGAAACTAGTTAGTGGACTGCTTGCTTCTGCACGTTGCGATACAGCTCCTGGTCCTGAAATACGACCTAATCGCCCTGCCTCTACACTCATTTTAAATGCTTCGGCCATTTTAACCGGATCAGATGCAACAGCAATTGCAGTATTAATTAAAACAGCATCGGCTCCTAATTCCATAGCTTCAGATGCATGAGAGGGAACCCCAATTCCTGCATCAACAATTACTGGTAAATTAGATTGTTCAATAATAATTTTTAAGAAATCCCTGGTTTTTAATCCTTGATTAGTTCCAATTGGTGAACCCAATGGCATAACAGCAGATGCACCTGCATCTTCAAGTTTTTTGCATAAAACAGGGTCAGCATGTATATAGGGTAAAACAATAAAGCCATCCTTGGCTAATTCGTAACAAGCTTTTAAGGTTTCCTCACCATCAGGTAAAAGATATTTTGGATCAGGATGAATTTCTAGTTTAATCCATTTTGTTCCTAGTGCCTCAGCAGCTAATTGACTTGCAAAAACAGCTTCACTAGCATTTCTTACTCCGCTGGTATTGGGTAGTAAGTTTACTCCAGGTATTTGGAGGTGTTTAATCATATCATCAGCACCTTGTTTTGTATCAACACGTTTTAATGCTACAGTAACTAATTCGGAACCTGATGCAACAATTGCTTCTTGCATAATTTTATTGGAGCTGAATTTTCCAGTTCCAGTAAATAGTCTGGAATTAAATACTTTATCAGCTATAACTAATTTGTCCATTACGTTTTGCTTAAAATTTTTTGGTGTAAACCTAAGTTTGAATCTGAACTCAAAATAAATTGTTCAACATATCTTTTTGCTTTTTCACACGACTGGTAAATATTTAATCCTTTCGCAAGATTAGCTGCAATTGAAGCAGATAAAATACATCCAGTTCCATGTTTTGTTTTGCCATCAAACGGAGTACCTTCTATCTCGAAATATTTGTCATCAATAACAAGTATATCTGTTCCGGGTTTTTGATCATTGTGTCCACCTTTTAATAAACATGGATACTTCAGCAAATTAATGTTATTGCGTTCAAAAAATTTATACTCTTTAAAGTTAGGGGTGATTAAAAAAAGTTTACTTAAAACATCAGTATCAATATTCATATTGTTATGAATATTGAATCCTGAACTGCTTTTAAGTATTGGATCCCATATGATTTTTATTTTAGGAAGACATTCCTTTAAATGAGAAACAATTCTTTTTAATACCTCAAAATCGTTTATCAATCCAATTTTTACAACTTCAATATCATAGCGTTTCAACAGTATATCAATCTGCTCTATCATTAAAGTGGTATCAATAGGGTAGACTTTGTTAAACTCACTATCATTTTGAACAGTGATAGCAGATATAACTGATAAACCATAAACCTCATGTTGTTCAAAAGCTTTAATATCTGCGGTTATGCCTGCGCCAGCACATGGATCATGCCCTGCAATTGTAATTACTTTTGGAATTGAATGAATATTCATTTAATTACCATTTAATTAGTTTGGCAAGATGCTGATTTCATTTGCTTTCTGACTTCATAATTTGCCTTCATAGAGCAGAAGTGTTCTCCACACATTGAGCAATAATGAGACATTTTTTGTTCTTCGTCAGGTAGTGTTTCGTCATGATCTTTAATTGCTTTTTCAGGATCTAAAGCCAAAGCAAACTGATCTCTCCACCTGAACTCAAAACGAGCCTTACTCATAGCATTATCCCTTATTTCTGCACCAGGAAAACCTTTTGCTAAATCTGCTGCATGAGCAGCTAGTTTGTATGTAACTACACCTGTTCTAACATCTTCTTTATTAGGTAATCCTAAATGTTCTTTAGGAGTAACATAACAAAGCATAGCTGTTCCGTGCCATGCTATCATACTTCCTCCAATAGCTGATGTAATATGATCGTAACCAGGTGCAACATCAGTAACCAAAGGACCCAGTGTATAAAATGGAGCTCCATGGCAAAGTTCCAATTGCTTATCCATATTCTTTTTAACTAAGTGCATTGGAACATGACCGGGGCCTTCTATTATTACCTGAACATGATGCTTCCATGCAATTTTAGTAAGTTCACCTAATGTTTCCAGTTCTCCAAACTGAGCCTTGTCGTTAGCATCGTTTATGCTTCCAGGACGCATGGCATCTCCTAAAGAAACAGCAACATCATATTGGGCGAGTATTTGACAAATTTCTTCAAAATATGTGTAAGTAAAGTTCTCTTTATTATGAGCATAACACCATTTTGCCATAATAGAACCGCCTCTTGAAACAATTCCGGTTGTTCTATCAACAGTAGATTCTACTAAATCTTTTAAAATGCCTGCGTGTATAGTAAAATAATCAACTCCTTGTTCGCATTGCTCAATTAAGGTGTCTTTATATATTTCCCAAGTAAGTTTTTCTGCGTCACCATCAACTTTCTCAAGAGCTTGATATAGTGGTACAGTTCCAACTGGTACAGGAGAATTTCTGATAATCCATTCCCTGGTTTCATGAATATTCGCACCTGTTGATAAATCCATAATAGTATCTGCCCCCCAGCGAAATGCCCAAACAGCTTTTTCAACTTCTTCCTCTATACCGGATGTAGTTGGTGAATTGCCAATATTAGCATTAATTTTTACCAGAAAATTCCGTCCTATTATCATAGGTTCTGATTCGGGATGGTTAATATTACCTGGTAAAATTGCTCTTCCATTTGCTATTTCGTCCCTAACAAACTCAGGGGTAATAAAATCAATGGAGTCAATAAAACTTTTGGAATAACCTTCTGCTTCGTAATATTCTTTAGCTTTTTGATTTTCACGAATAGCAACAAACTCCATCTCAGGGGTTATGATGCCTTGTTTAGCATAGTAATATTGTGTAACTGGTTTATCGCTTTTAGCTCTTAATGGATTTATTCTATGATGTTCAAAGCGAATAGAGTCTAACGAATTGTCTTTTAAACGTTCTTTTCCATACTCTGATGTTTTTTCAGCGAGTTCTTTAACATCTTCTCTAGCTAATACCCAGTTTTCTCTTAAGCGAGGTAAGCCTTTATTTAAGTCTACTTGATAGTTTGGATCAGTATATGGACCTGAAGTATCATAAATTGTGATTGGTGTATTAGGTACTTTTTTACTTCCCACTTCTTTCGTTCCACCAATATTAATTTCACGCATAGGTACTTTAATATTATGCAACGATCCTTCAATGTATATTTTTTTTGATTTGGGGAATGCTCCCCTTGTAATATTTGATAGTTTGTTTGAATGCATTTGGATTTTATTTAATGTTATTTGATCTACAGTAAGTTATAATCCTAATTAACCTCCTTTAGATGCATTGATAATTAGTATATTGTCATTTTCCTTAAGAAGTGTTGTAGATCTGTTTTTTTGCAAAACAATTTGATTATTGACAGCAACTGCAGTTCCAGGTGCTTCATTTAAGCTTAAGTCATCCAAAAGTTCAAAAACACTAATACTAGGTTTTACTTCCCTTTTCTCGTCATTTATAAAAATAACCATACATTAAATTTTTATTCTCAAATCAAGTATTGAAGAACAATACTAAATCAAGAACATTAAACATATCATGCCCAAAAGCTACTGAGGTAATTCATATCCCTTTACAGCATTACCTGTACAGGTTCAATGGGTATAATCTCAGCCTGAAATTTTAGGCACCCCTTATTTAAAAAGAATTTAAATGCAAAGATAATTTAAAGAAACGAATAAATAGTAATAAATGTCACTATTTTAAAATGAATTAATTAAATAAATACAAAAAAGGCTATCTGATTTATAGTCAAATAGCCTTGTGTAATTAATTTATTTAACTTTATTACAAGCTAAAAGCTTCTTTTATTTTGTCGACATAATCCAGTTTTTCCCAAGTGAAAAATTCAACTTCTTTTTCTACTGATGATCCATTCTCGAAAAGGGTAATTTTTTTACTGTAAGGTTTTCTTCCAATATGACCATATGCAGCAGTAGGTTCAAATATTGGATTTTTTAAACCAAATCTTTTTACAATTGCCGCTGGACGCATATCAAAAATTTGACTTATTTTTTCTGCAATCTCACCATCTGTTAATTCTAACTTCGAACTTCCATAAGTATTAATAAATAATCCAACAGGCTTTGCAACCCCAATAGCATATGCAACCTGAACAAGAACTTCCTCGGCAACACCAGCAGCTACCATGTTTTTAGCAATGTGGCGTGCAGCATATGCAGCAGATCTGTCTACCTTAGAACTATCTTTTCCAGAAAAAGCACCACCTCCATGAGCTCCTTTTCCTCCATATGTATCTACAATAATTTTACGACCAGTTAAACCTGTATCTCCATGTGGTCCACCAATTACAAATTTCCCAGTTGGATTTACATGTAAAATAAATTCATCATCAATTAAAGATTGTTCTTCTTTTGTAAGTTTTGCTTTTGTACGAGGAATCAAAATCTCTTTAACATCATGCTTTATTTTAGAAAGCATTGCCTCTTCTTCGTCAAAATCATCATGCTGTGTTGAGATAACAATCGTATGAACCCTAATTGGTTTATTATCATCACCATATTCCATAGTAACTTGCGACTTAGAATCTGGTCTTAAGTAGGTCATTTCCTTACCTTCTCTACGAAGAGCCGCTAATTCAATTAACAATTGATGAGAAAGTTGAAGTGGGAAAGGCATATATTCTTCGGTTTCCTTACAGGCATAACCAAACATCATTCCTTGGTCTCCAGCTCCTTGATTTTCTTCGTTTTCTCTTTCTACTCCACGATTAATGTCTTCGCTTTGTTCGTGCAAGGCTGAAATAACACCGCAAGATCCAGAATCAAACATGTATTCGGACTTGGTGTATCCAATTCTGTCAATAACCTTACGGGCGATTTTTTGTACAGGAACGTAACCATTCGTTTTAACTTCACCGCTTAATACAACTAATCCTGTTGTAACAAGTGTTTCAGCTGCAACCTTCGATTCCGGATCAAGCCTTAAAAATTCATCTAATAGTGCGTCAGAAATTTGATCTGCTACTTTGTCTGGATGTCCTTCGGAAACAGATTCCGATGTAAATAAATATCCCATTACACTGTAATTTTTTGAGTATGTAAAAACTAATGGATAGTAAAAAAAGAGAAAGATATGCGTTTTAGCACTTTTTTTGAGTGGTTGCAATCAGTCAAATCCATCCACTATCCTTATTTAATTATATAAAGGACAAAAATAACTAAGAATGAATCTAAAATACAAGTTAATTGTCATGTTTTTAATATTTTTATTTGTTTTGTAATAAGATTTTTCAGAGGTTGTATCTTTAGGGTGTTGTGTATCAGTGGTGTGAAAAATAATTTAGTTTTTTTTGAAAAAAAATTTGGAGTGAATATTATTTGATATATCTTTGCATCCGCATTTGAGAAACAAACTTTCTCAAATATGATTAAAAAATGCTCCGTTCGTCTAGGGGTTAGGACGCCAGGTTTTCATCCTGGTAACAGGGGTTCGATTCCCCTACGGAGTACTAGTTGAAGAATAGATAATTTAGGGTTATACAAAGATGGCAAATCATAAGTCGGCATTAAAAAGAATTCGTCAAGCAGAAAAAAGAAGGCTTCATAATAAGTATTATGCAAAAACAACTCGTAATGCGGTTAAACAATTGCGTGGTACAAATGAAAAAGAAGCAGCTACAGAGATGTTTCCTAAGGTAACAGCTATGCTTGATAAGTTGGCTAAAAGAAACATTATTCATAAGAATAAAGCTTCTAATTTAAAATCAAAATTAGCTAAGCACATTAATAAGCTTTAATTAAAAGCTTTCTCTGCTCCGTTCGTCTAGGGGTTAGGACGCCAGGTTTTCATCCTGGTAACAGGGGTTCGATTCCCCTACGGAGTACAAAAAAGACCTTCATGTTTACATGGAGGTCTTTTTGTTTGTGGTTTGATATATATTACATATCTTCGACAAAAATAGTAACCATGACTTACCAAAAACTAAGTATAAAAAATTGGGCTTTAGAAGATAGACCAAGAGAAAAATTACTTTCCAAAGGAATTGCCAGTTTATCAAATGCAGAACTTATTGCTATTTTAATTGGTTCGGGAAACCGGGAAGAGTCGGCAGTTGATGTTTCTAAAAGGATTTTGAACGACGTTAGTAATAATTTGAATGAATTGGGAAAGCTTACCATTGAAAAATTAATGCGTGATTACAGAGGTGTAGGTGAAGCTAAAGCTATCTCAATTGTGGCAGCAATGGAATTGGGGCGACGTAGAAAATTAAGTGAGATAAAAGAGAAGTCAAAAATATCAAGTAGCAGAGATGTTTACGACTTGATGCATCCAATTTTAGCAGATCTTCCTCATGAGGAGTTTTGGATTGTATTATTAAATAGAGCCAACAAAGTAATTTCAACTCAAAAAATAAGTCAGGGGGGCATAGCAGGAACAGTTATAGATTCTAAATTAATAATGAAAGCTGCTATAGATCAATTAGCATCATCCATCATATTATGTCATAATCATCCGTCAGGTAATAAATTACCTAGTATGCAAGACAAAAACATAACAAAGAAGATAAGAGAAGCTGGTATTATTATGGATATCCCAATACTCGATCATATTATTGTAACAGAGAATGGTTTTTATAGTTTTGCTGATGAGGGAGAGATGAATTTTTAACTCATTTCTTTTTATATTTAGACCTGCATTTAATTAGAATAGATTGATGGATATTTTCTTTTCGGTTGTAATTCCTCTATATAATAAAGAGAAAGATATTTATAATACAATTAAGAGTGTATTAAATCAGACATACAATAAGTTTGAAATTATTATCGTGAATGATGGGTCAACAGATAATGGAGCTGCAATTGTAAAATCTATAACCGATCATAGAGTTAAGTTATTTGAAACACAGAATAAAGGAGTTTCAAGCGCAAGGAATTTTGGCGTTAACAAGGCATCTTATGATAACATTGCTTTTCTGGATGCAGATGATTATTGGTATCCTAATCATTTAGAGAGTTTTAGGAAGTTAGTGAAAATTTACCCTGAAGGTAAGTGGTATGCTAATGCTTATGAGATTTTAAATAACAGAAGATTAATTATACCAATGAAAAATTTAATTCTAAGTAATGGAATTAATTGGATGGGGCATGTTGATAATATATTTAAATATTGTTTAGAAGATTGTTTGGTTTGGACTTCAGCAGTTTGCATGAAAAAGGATTTTTTTCTAAATACAGGAGGTTTTAATACTTCTTTAGATGTAGATCAAGATACTGATTTATGGATAAGAGCTGGGATTTCTTCTGGAATTTACTTTTCTAACATAATTACTGCAAGGTATAATCTGCTTGGAGCCAATAGGATATCGCATACAAAAGTATTCAATAGAAATATTTTGGATTTTGATCACTATGAGGCTTACTGTAAAGGGAATATATACTTAAAAAAATATCTTGATTTAAACAGGTTTGCAGTAGCACTTAGATTTAAAATGTGTAATAGAATTAGTGAATTCGAAAGTTATGTTAGTAGGTTGAATTTAAATAATATATCTAAAAAACAAAGGTTTATTCTTAAGCAAAATAGACGAGTATTAATTATTATGGTTAATATTCAATCCTATTTAAGTACTTTAGGTATTAGAATTAGAACATCTTAAGAATATTAAATTCTTAAGATATGTTTTTTATATATGAGTTGGATTAGTATAAAATAAATAATAGTGTTTATCATGTATGGCAAAGTGCAATTGCTTATCCCTACAATTGGTATAATAATATAATTTAAAGAAATATTTATAGTAGCCATTATGATTTCAATCGTAATAAAAAGATTTATTTTTTCTTTTATAATAAGTAGGATTGCGAAAAACCAACTAAATATTCTTAAGACATCACCAATACTTTGAAAAAGAAAAAGGTTCTCCATACCGTGGAATTCTTTTGTAAATAGTATCTGAATTATTAAATGTCTAGATGTATAAATCAATAATTGTAATAATACAACAAAAGGCATTGCTAATTTGACGGTATTCCAGACTAATTTATTTAATTCAAAGGTTGAATATTGATTAGATATTTTAGGGATATAATATAATCCAATCGTTGAAATGCTTAATCCAAATAAAGTTTTAGAGATTTTAGACACTCCTTCCCACCAACCTGCCATATGTAAAGAGTATTCTTCTATAATTACATTTCTGATAATTATAGAAACCAACGGGCTAACGCTGGACGCTATCATTAACATCAACCCAAATCCTAACAATCTTTTAAAAACGAGTTTTGAAAAATTGAACTTTTTAAAAGCTTTAATCATCTCGTTTTTTGTAAAAACAAAGCCAATTAAAACATTTAAAACAGAAGATATATATATTGCAATAATGGCTCCTTTCAACCCCTCTAAATATATAAATAGTAAGCCTAATGAAAATGAAGATAATACCATATATATGTTTAATTTAATGTATGCCATGTGCTTTTTTAATCCTTTAAGTATTGACAAGAAAATGTTAGATAGAGATAAGGATAAAAAAATGATGCCACATGCTTTAAACCATTTAGCATACGATTTTGTATTTAAAATAGCCTCAGAAATTGAAGTTGAAAAGAGAAAAGTTATTACAGAAATTAAGGCACTTAACAATAATATTAAAATCAAACTGTTTGAAACAACTATATTTGTTCTATTAGAAGAATCGCTATATAATGCAGTCAACTTTGTTACTCCTTGGTTAATTCCAGCACCAGCAAAGTTTGAAGCTGCTAATATAAAGCTATTAAATTGTCCCAATAAAGCCATTCCACTTGCTCCAAGCCATAATGAATAAATCTTTAGGTTAATCATTCCAATAATAAACCTTAGAGCTACTTGTATCGAGTTTTTTGAAGAAACTTTAATAAATTCACTATTTAACAAAGTTTGTTTGATGTAGATAATTTTTTTTTTCAAAATTATATTCTTTTCCAGAAGTCTAAATATTGTTGTGCAACTTTTGTGCTATTGTAATGTTTTACAACGAACTCTCTACTTTTTAGTGAACGTTCTTTTAATTGGTTCTTGTTTTCAAGCAAAAGTTCAAAAGCTTTTAACATATCATGGTCTGTAGAATTAATATTAACGATAGGTTTATTTTCCTTTTCTCCCAAAAAGTCGTACATCTCTTCATCTGCACAACCTGATACAATTATTCCTTTTGATAACGCTATCAAGCCATTCATTCCTACTCCATATGCATATAATTGATCACATAAAACATGAGCGTGATTAAAAGATTGGATATATTTTCTATAAGGCACAGAATTTATTATTGTTAACTCAACATCGTTAGGGTATTTATCTCTTAGTTTATTAAGAACATTATATATCCTATCGGTTCCTTTAATACTCATTCTGTTTTTCATAAGTCCTAAAAAAAACACAATTTTTTTAGTGTTATTATTTATTGTATTAGAATAAATAAATTCTTTAGTGTCTATTGGTAATGGAATAAAAATGGTTTTGTCAGGAAAGGAATCCTGATATGCTTTAAAATATCCATTAGAAACGGTTATTATTCCATTACAACTATTACAGATTTTTTTTTCAAGTTTTACAACCGATTTCTTTTTAACCATTTGAACTATTCTTTTTATGTAAGGGTTGTTTTTTGCTTCGGGGGCATAAAAAACTGAATGTTTCAAATTGCCAGATAGAGTATAATTTACATAATAGTAGTCCATAGCTGTTCCACAAACAAAAAGCTTTCCATTATTAAGTTTTAATAATTCAAAGTACAAATTTGTTAGTTGTGGGGAAGATGTTAAAAAGTTAGGGGTAATAAACTGTACAACATCATAACCTGTTAAATGTCGGTAATTTTTGATTAAGTTATAAGAAAACCTTATTCTTTTAAATCTTTCATGCTGTCTTAAATCAATATCTCTTGGTGTATTTTTCCATCCATCTCCATTTGAAGCCACAGTAACATCAACTCCAAGATGTTTTAAGCCTATGGATAAGTTGTGATGAAAACTACTATAATCGCCTAAAAGCAATACTTTCATAAAATAAAGTAAAATAATGTACCGATAAAGAAAATCATTCAATTTGATTAGGGATATCATTTTAGTAAGAATGATATCTTTGCAGCACAAATTAAACAAAAGTGAGCGTAAAAAATAAAAAAATACTAATAATGCCTGCTTTATCAGATCATATTGAACTAATAAAAGAGGCAAAAATAGAAGGTTATACCGTAATTACATGTGACAATAATCCAGATAATGAAGGGCATAAATACTCTGACAAGTCCTACAATATAAGCTTGCTTGATTTAGATAAGATATTAAAAATGTCTCAATATGAAAGTGTCTATGCTGTCTTAGCTTTTAGTACAGATATTGGTGCTATTCCTGCTGCCTTGATTAGAGAAAAATTGAATCTTGTTGGTAATTCGGTTTCTACGGTGAATATTATGACCAATAAAGGTTTATTTCGTGAATTTCTAAGAAAGAATAAATTTAGTACACCAAACTTCCAAACTGTTTCAAAATTCGAAGAGATTGACTTAGATAAGATAACTTTCCCTTTAATAATAAAACCTACAGATAGAGCTAGCAGTAAAGGTGTTTGTATTGTAACAGACATCAATGATTTAAAAGTAAAGTTGGATAAGTCTTTAACTTTCTCTTTTGAACAAAAAGTAATTATTGAAGATTACATTGAAATTCAAGAAAATCAAATACACGGAGATGCATTAGTTCAAGACGGAGAGCTTATTTTTTGTTGTTTAGGTGATCAATACTTTGGTAATGGAGATTTAGAGTTTTGTCCAATAGCAACAACTTTTCCTACTTCATACTCATTAGATTTAATTAGGAAAGTAAAAGAGGAGCTGCAACGTTTTCTGAATTTAGTTGATTATAGGAATGGAGGTTTAAATATTGAAGTCCGTATTACAAATAATATGGATGTTTATTTTATTGAAATAGCACCGCGGTCAGGAGGTAATTTTATTCCAAAAACAATTAGTCTATCGAGTAATATAAATATAATTAAAGAGTGTTTTAATATTTCAATAGGAAAGAAAGTAAATATTCCTGATTATACATTAAATCCCAATATTCTCCAATTTATATTAAGATCTGAGAAAGAAGGAATATTTAGGTCAGTTTCAATAATTGAAAATAGACTCGTCAAAATATTAGAAGATTATCCCATTAAAAAGACCGGTGATATGGTTAATATGAATACGGGACCTAATAATATTATTTCAATATATATATTAGAGGTTTATGATTGCTCAAGTATCCAACAGATAATTAATCACCCCTACCAATTCTTTAGCATTAAGTTAGATTTATAGTTGTAATTTAATAGTTTTGTTTTTAAAGATTAAAGAAGAAGTTAAGCTTTCGTTTTGTATTAAAAAGTTAGCTATTATATTAATGTAAGAAGTTTATTTTATTAATCCTGTTTGATATAAACTGTAATATTCATTTTGCCATGTTATTTCATATTTATTCCTTACTAGAAAATCCTTTAAGTACTTATGGCTTGCTGTTCTATTTAGATAAGTAGCAGGTTTATTCTCATCCAAATAATCTTCAATTGGTTCAGAGAATGCAAATATGGTTTCAAATTTATGTACTAGTACTGGTGGTAATACATTTATTTCACGTTCTGCTTTTTTAATTTTTTCATTAAAATTATAACTGTCATAGCACCATATCCATTGATTATATAAGTATGGTTTTGTATTTGTCAAGTAATGCAGCATTGGCATTTTGTCATACACCAGAAGGTAATCATTGGGTTTTACTACCTCATTTAACTTTTCTAAAGCTTTATTTATTATTGTTGCTCTTTTTTTTGTTGTATATATATGCTTTGTGAGTTGTGAATCAATTTGATGAATTTTGTGTATTCGACAGCCGGGATCAAAATAAGCTTGGCCTGAAATTGAAATAATTTTTACAACGAAAAAGGCAATTACATAAAGTTTTAACAATGGCATTAACGAATTTTTATTTAGATAAGTGGTAAGTGTATTTGATTTATATTTAATATTAATAACCATGTCTGATTTTGATATGGTTGACAAAAATAAAGGAATGCTTAACCATATAGATACATGACCAATACTGTGAATGCCGGGATCTGTTCCAATTGGTAGGAATAGAGCTATTAATAAGCCAATAAATGCGATTAAACGCAATTCTTTCTTTTGTTCCGCGTCAATAATAATCCAAATTGTTCCTGCGAGGCATACAAAGTAAGTGCTATATATATGATTTACCTTTATAATAAATGCAAAAAAAAGAAAACTAACAATTTTCCAAATTAGGTTAACAGAATTACTTTTTATATACCTTTTTAAGGTAATTAATATAAAGGTACCTAATATTAAAAAAGAACCCAGTTTAATGGTTTTTATGTAATCTAATATGTATTTCTTTGATAAAATGACTAAATTATGATTGCTATCTGAAGCTTTAGAATGAGATAAAAGGGAGTAAATTGCGTCTTTAAAAATATCTAAATGTCCCAATAAATACATAAGACACAAAACCAAACCAATACCAGAAAGTATTCCTGAAATGAACAGAGTCATATTTTTAAAAACTATTCGAAATTTAATTTTTGAATTGATGTATTGGTAAAAGGGAATAGCTAAAAGTAAAACAACAATAGTTATAAATGGTAGACTACAAAAAGTTCCAATACCTAAGAATAAGCCTGAAATATATAAATATGTTAGGTTTTGCTTTATAATACCTTTGATTAGAAATAATGAAATGATAACAGACATAAAGCCAGCCAATGTATTGTAACTAAAGTTAACAACACCATATCCTTTACTTACCATAATCATTAACAGACCAATTAAAATGTATCTGTTCTGGATATAATTTTTAAGAATACTTCGAGTAAAAAACATAGTGATAATGATAATAATAGCACCAAGTATTCTGAAACTTATTACACCACCCATTGGAAATATTTTATAACAAATACCTCCTATTATAGTTGTTAACCATACTAAATGGTTAGACTCAATTGTTTCAGGAGATGAGAATATTTGTTGGTATGAGGCTAATAAAAATCCTTCGTCACAAACATCGATTCCCTGTAGTGTAATAATTGCGTAGTAAAGTGTTATTCCAATGAATGTTACAGTGGTAATAGGTTTCTTTTTTTTTATATTTAAAAGAAAATTATCCATTTATATTTTATAATTTATGTTTATAATTAAAATAGAAATCTTGAGATTCCAACATATGTAATCACCGGTTGTAAAATCGAGGCAAAAACAATAGGTTTTATATAAAACACCTCAATATTAAATATTTTTTCGAACTTGATTGCCTTTACAATAGTTAATTTTTGACTTACACTTACTTTTATTACAAATGCTATATTGATACTTAAAAGCAATGAAGAATAAACATTAAAAAACGAAATTGCCTTTTGTATTTGCATAGGGTACTTTTGGGAAGAGTTTTTAACATATTTTTTAAATGCTATATATAATTACAAATTCTGCATGTATTATTAATATATCCTATGAATTACCTGATGTGTAGATTATCAGCAACTACAAGGCAAACACTATTAGAGAGAAATCCTGTTATTTTACGCCATGTTAATTTTGGGATGTAAAGTCCTTTGTAAGTTTGGTTTAGAAGGTATTTTTTTCTTGATTCCCCCCTTTTAACCTCTACATTAAAACCTCCAGAAAGGGGTATGATAAACTCGCTTGTACTCTTGAAAGCATGCCCACCTCTGTCTTCACCTCCAGGTACATCAAATATCCAATAAACCCTATTTATTTTAAAAGGTATATGGTTGTTTTGCTCCAAAAAGGTTAAATTTCCCCTTAAATCCTTAATTTTTGGAAGTTCTATTTCCGTAACCTCTTTATAATACATTGATTTTTTATCTTTGCTCCCGTTCAAAGATATATATTATTTTAAACATCCCTTTGGATGTCATTAAAATCAAGCAAAAATGAATATTCGCATTTTTAACGAACAAAATTCTTTATTGAATCAGTTTATTGCAGAAATACGAGATAAAGAAATTCAAACGGATGCACTAAGGTTTCGTAGAAATATTGAACGAATGGGAGAAATACTGGCTTACGAAATTAGTAAGGAGTTGACTTATCAGAGTATTGAAGTAGTTACTCCGCTTGGTACTTCTAAAGAATCTGTGTACAGTGAGAATGTGGTAATAGCAACAATTTTAAGGGCTGGTCTACCTTTGCATCAAGGTGTATTAAATTATTTCGACAATGCAGAAAATGCGTTTGTGTCGGCATATAGAAAGTATACCGAAAAAGGTGATTTTGATATTCATATCGAGTATATATCTTCCCCTTCGTTAGATGATAAAACAATTATCTTAACTGATCCGATGTTAGCAAGTGGTGCATCAATGGAATTGGCATATAAGGCGCTTTTAACAAAGGGAATTCCAAAGCATATTCATGTTGCTTCAATTATTGCAAGTGAAGAAGGAGTTGACTATATTAAAAATAATATGCCAAGCGATAAAACAACATTATGGATTGGAGCTGTTGATGAGGAATTAAATGATAAGAAATATATTATTCCTGGTTTGGGTGATGCTGGTGATTTGGCATTTGGGAGTAAATTATAAATTGAAGTTAATTGTTGCGTATAAAGTGTGTTAGATTTAGTTCTGTAATTGTTTTTTTAGTCATTGTAACCAGTGACAATTGACCAATGACCAATGACTCGAATCAAATGTGCTAAAGGCGAGTGGTTATATATTTTAATATTCGAATTTTTCTACCCACCCATCATCTTTACATTCACTATTGAGTGAATCAATAGATTTTAGAAAAACAGGGTGGATAAGATCATTCCATTTTTCTTTTAAAGGGAGTAATGTAAATTTTCTCTCATGTAACTTCGGGTGAGGAATAATTAGTTGATTTTCATTTAAAATAGAATTATCGTAAAATAGAATGTCAACATCCATTGTTCTGCCTTCATAACCTAATTTTTTTTTAGGTTTACGACCTAGCTTTTTTTCAATCAATAGTCCTTCTTTTAATACCTCATTGGGAGATAAATTAGTGCTCACCTCTATTACTTGATTAATAAAATTTTGTTGATGATTAAAGCCCCAAGGCTCACTTTCATACATGCTTGAAGTCTTGATGATATTTCCAATGTATTTGCTAATTAACTCATTAGTATGTAAGATGTTTTTTACTCTATCTCCTTCGTTTCCACCAATAAGTAAAAGAACTTTGTTCATAATTGTATTCAATTTAAAATGTTATAGCATACAAACAACAAAAACAATATGTTTTAATATATTTGTTAGTATATCTAAAAATAATCACAAAAATAAAAGAAAATCATGGCAAAATTCTTTAAATCATTACTTCTTACTGTAGTAGGTTCAATTGTAACAGCCATTTTTATTGTTCTTATTTTAGTAGGAACAATAGCTATAATTGCTTCTGCAGGAGAAAAAGAAATTAAGTTAAAGGAAAAAACTTTATTAATCATCGATCTTAATAAAAAAATAAAAGATAGAGGTATTGATGATCCACTTGCAGAAGTCTTAGGCGAATCTCCTTTTGGAGAACCAGAGATTGGTTTAAACGATATACTTAAGAATATTGAAAAAGCTAAGCGCGATGATAATATTCAAGGAATTTATCTTGAGTGTGGAACACCAATGACAGGTTATGCTACATTAAGTGAGATTAGAGATGCACTTATATCGTTCAAAGATTCGGGTAAATTTATTATTTCGTTTGCTCCTATGTACACTCAGAAGGGATATTATTTAGCTTCTGCTGCAAATAAAGTATATATGCCACCGCATGGAATGCTCGAATTAAAAGGATTAAGCTCTGAAAGAACTTTTTTTAAAGGTGCTTTAGAAAAGTTAGGTGTTGAAATGCAAATATTTAAACACGGAAAATTTAAATCAGCTGTAGAGCCTTTTATGTTAGATCATATGAGTGATCCGGCCAAAGAGCAGACGATTACTTATGTAAACTCAATTTGGAAACATATTGTTGATGGAATTGCTAAAACAAGAGAACTAAATCCTGATGAAATTAATACAATTATTGATGACGGAGTAATGTTTTCCAAAAACGAGGCATTTGTAGAAGGTAAAATATTAGATGGTTTAAAGTATAAAGACGAAGTAATTGCAGAACTTAAAGAATTAACGGAGACAGAGGAAGATGATGATATTGAACAAGTTGATTTTGCAGATTATAAATTAGTATATGTTCCTAAAAAGACAAAAGGATTAGTAAAAGAAAAAATTGCAGTTATTTATGCCGAGGGAGAAATTGATGGAGCAGGTGATGAAGGAATTAAGTCTGAAGAGTTAAGTAAAACTATACGTAAAGCCAGAAAAGATGAATCCATTAAAGCGGTTGTATTGCGTGTAAACTCTCCAGGAGGTTCAGGAATGGGATCGGATGTTATTTGGAGAGAAGTAAAGCTTTGTAAAAAGGAGAAACCTGTTATTGTTTCAATGGGTGATTTAGCTGCTTCGGGAGGTTATTATATTTCATGTTTAGCAGATACCATTGTGGCAAATCCGGTAACTTTAACTGGTTCAATTGGCGTTTTTGGAATGATGCCTAATATTAAACCAGTTGCCAACAGGTGGGGCTTTACTTTTGATGGTGTAAAAACCAATAAGTATGCAGATGTTCCTTCTATTACACGTCCTTTCACAAAGGATGAAAAAGATTTATTTCAAGGATATGTAGAAAGATTTTATAATGTATTTATTGATAAATGTGCTGAGGGAAGAAATACAACTAAAGAAAATATAGATGTAATTGGACAAGGAAGAGTTTGGAGTGGAGAAAATGCGATAGAACGTAATTTGGTAGATGTATTAGGAGGATTAGAAACTGCAATACAAATAGCCAAAGAAAAAGCTGGGTTAGATAAGTATAGGATAAAAGAGATGCCCGAAAAGTTATCTCCAATTGAAGAGATGTTTAAAAATATGAAAAGTGAAGCAAAAGCTTATATGATTGAGTCGTTTTTAGGTATTGATTACGAGCAAATTAATGTAATTGATGGTTTGAAGGATTTACATCCAATACAAGCAAGATTACCATATGAATTGGAGCTGAATTAAAGTTTATATATCTTTGCGAAATAGAAAGGCTGGTCTATTAAAGACGGCCTTTTTTTTCGAAGATGAAAAAATTAAAGTATATACGTTTTCTGCTGTTTCCTATAGCGTTATTGTATGGAGCAATAGTTCGGGTTCGAAACTTATTATTTAACATAGGTTTTTTAAATTCGGAGAATTTTTCTATACCTGTAATTTCTGTTGGTAATATTACGGTAGGAGGAACCGGAAAAACACCACTTACAGAATTTATTATAAAAACACTGAAAGATGATTATTCAGTAGCATTGTTAAGTAGAGGGTATAAAAGAGAGACAAAAGGAGTGATTATTGCTTGTAGTGATTCCGAGGCAAGAGAAATAGGTGATGAACCCAAACAAATATTAGATAAGTTTAAGGATATAATAGTTGCGGTTGCAGAAAAGAGGGTAGATGGAATAAATAGGTTATTGTCGCAAGATATCAAACCACAAGTTATTGTAATGGATGATGCATATCAGCATAGGTATGTGAAACCTGGTTATAGTATTTTAGTAATTGATTATAACCGTCCGTTATGGAAAGACTTAATGTTACCTGCGGGAGAGTTGCGTGAACCAATGAGCGGGAAAAGAAGGGCAAATATTATTTTATTTAGTAAATGTCCATCTAACTTATCTATAGTTGAACAAAATAAACTAATCAAAAAAGTAAAGTTATCTTCTCATCAAGAAGTGTATTTTTCGAATGTTGGATATCAGGATGTGTCTTCTGTTTTCTCGATAAATGAAAAACTAAATACAGAACAACTTAAAAAAACTACGGTTCTGATTGTAACTGGAATTGCTAATCCGCAACCGTTAGTTGATTACTTAAAACCGTTGGTTAAAGAATTTTCGTTAATGCAGTTTCCAGACCATCACCAGTTTACCTATAAAGAAATTAAAGAAATTAATCATCTATTTGATTCTATACAAGATAAAAGTAAAGTTATTTTAACTACGGAAAAGGATGCTGTTCGTTTTAAACAGGTAATTTCTGAAGGTTCAGAATTAGCTAAACACTTGTATTTTATTCCAATTGAGATTAAAATATTAAATGATAAAAAAGAAGAATTTAAAGAAAAAATAATAACCTATGTTAAGGAAAATAAAAGAGACCGCTGATTACATTTTAGAGCATTCAAATACTGAAGCTAAAATTGGTATTATTTTAGGTACAGGATTAGGTGGTTTAGTTGGAGAAATTGACATAAAAAAGACCTTGGACTATGATGACATTCCAAATTTCCCAATTTCTACTGTTGAAGGGCATCATGGCAGATTGATTTTTGGAATTCTTGGAGGCAAGGAGGTTGTTGCTATGCAAGGTAGGTTTCATTACTACGAAGGGTATAATATGCAGGAAGTAACTTTTCCTGTAAGGGTAATGAAAATGATGGGAATTGAAACGTTGTTGGTTAGTAATGCAAGTGGAGGTTTAAATCCAGAATTTGTGGTTGGAGATGTAATGATAATCGAAGATCATATTAATATGTTTGGAGATAATCCTTTAGTAGGTAGAAATATTGATGAACTTGGACCTCGCTTCCCGGATATGAGCCAACCTTACTCAAAAAGGTTAATAGATATAGCATTTGAAATTGCCAACAGAAATAATATCTCCTTAAAACAAGGTATTTATGCAGGAACTACTGGTCCAACATTTGAAACACCAGCCGAGTATAAGATGTTCAGGATTTTAGGAGCAGATGTTGTGGGAATGTCAACAGTTCCAGAGGTAATTGTTGCCCGCCATATGGATATGACTTGTTTTGGAGTTTCGATTGTTACAGATTCCGGAGTTCCTGGTGAAATAGTTGAAGTGTCTCACGAAGAGGTGCAAGAAGTAGCAGCCAAAGCAGAGCCTACAATGACGCTAATTATGAAAGAACTCGTATCTTATTTGTAATATTTTAGTGGCATTATTGGAAATCGATGAAGTTATTGATTGCTTTAATTGTTGTTCTATTTATATTATGCTTAGGTAGCTGTAAAAGCCTTAAAGAGTATAGAGTATCCAATTATGCACATAAAGGCATTGAAGTAGATGCTACCTATACTGTGTGGCTTGAAAAAGATTTTGAGGGTGTAATTTCAGAAACGTGTAAAAAATATTGGCGTGACGATTCTGTAAAGTGGAGATATAAGAATGGGTTGATGTATTTTAAATATATGTCTACCCATGATGTAAAGGGTACAATACCTGAAGGTAATATTTTACCTTCAGTGTGTTTGTATAGTAAGAAGGGAATATATGTTCCCACTGATACATCTTATTATTTCCTTCATAAGATGCCATTTAGATTGAAAGTCTGGAAATTATATGTAAAAGAGATGCAAGAGACCGGAAAAGAAGCTGATATTATGAAGCGGCAGTTTGGAGATAGTATTCAAATACAGAAAAAACTAGCAAAAGCAAAACCGTTGGAAGAAGTTTTTAAAAAGGAGAAGAAAATACACTTTTACTGGTTTTATAAGTTTTGGGAAAATGTTGGTATTGAATATTATATTCTCTTTAAAGCACCCAATCATCCCCATTGAGGAGATGTAAACTCACTGATTGTGAGTAAACAATATGAACCTAAAGGATGTTGTACGATTGCATCGTATGAAAAGTAATATAAAACAAAAGTTGCATTTACAATTTAATGCAGCTTTAGTTTTTATATTTTTATTAATCTATTTATTCCCACCAGCAGTTAAAACAACTGTAGTTTTTTCTTGTTTAGTTTTACCATTTGAGGAGAAAAAATCTGCATAAATAATATAAATACCTATTGCTGCTTTTTCGTGGTTATCGGTCGTACCATCCCAGTTAAAAAATCCTTGCTGGTTTAATAATTCATTATCTGCAATTTGTTTAATTGCTTGTCCGTAACGATTGTAAATAGTAATGGAACCAGACCATCCAGGTTCTGATAAATTGTAGTTAATTTGCACAAAGTCGTCAAATCCATCTGCATTCGGACTAAACTCTTCTTTATCAAGTTTAAGCCAACTGTTATTCTCTATGTTTGTTGAGCTATTTGAGTATTGCGAATTTTGAAAAGAAGGAGTTGCATATCCACTAGATTTAGATGCCGAATGCCAATTATGAGCATTATTAGAAGTTGCGTTCGGATTAATACGCTCTAAAGAAACACCCTCTTTATCTCTTAATAACTCAAAGTGTATATCATCGGTATATTCAATATAATCAACTATTTTTCCATTGTTCTTTGCAATGGCAATATTACCTTCATCATCATTTAGTGATGGTAAATCTGCTTGATTTATTAATTCGGAATTAATGCTTGGGTAGTTGTTCAAAAGTATCATCGAATCTTCTGTTACAACAAGATAATCCCCAGGGAATAGTAATTGGTTTTTATCATCGGCTTGATTTAATTTATCAAGCACCAGATCAGTTATTGATGATAAATAAATATCACTTCTGTTAATTATTTTATCTGATTTATTAAAAAGTTCAACAAAATCGATCCCATCAGGAGCGGGATTAAAAAGTATTTCATTAATACAAATATCTAACGAATCTATTTCTTCAGGTACACCCAAACGAAGAGAGTGCCAATTAAATAAATCGTTTCCTGCAAAGTCAACAATGTTGGAGTTAAATTTGGCATTAAATATTTGTTTAACAGGTAAATCTTCGGCCAATGAAATTTTAATACTATTTAGAAAAACAGGTTCAACCGAAATATCACTAATATTTGCACCTTGAATTTCGATAGTTGAAACATCAAAACTTTCCGTTTGGCTTAAAGATTCATTAAATACCAATTGAAAATTTTTAGGATCAATATATGAAACAAACCTAACAAAAGGAGCATGGGTGTCGGGATTCGAATCAATAACTGAATTGTTATTTCCTGGAGTACCGCCATCTAAATTAACCGAATATGCCCAGTTGTTATCAGGCTGATGATTGTTTGAGTCAATACGTTCAAAAGACCAACCTCCATCCGATTTAAATCCATCGTCGCTTAAATTAAGAGGGTAGCTAATTACATCACAAACTAATCCATTTGTATGATACAATATTAATATCCCGGAACTATTTGTTAAAGCAGGTAAACTTTTAACACCAATTAAAGGAATGTTATTGGGCCAACTTTCAAGGTTATTTTGGTTGGTGATAACTACATAACTGTTTGGCAAAAGTAAATATTCAGGAAGAATTGACTCTTTATTGTTAATAATTAGCTGCATACCTTCTAGGTTAATAGCATATTCTTCTCGATTATAGATTTCTATGTATTCCGAATTAAATAATCCCACATTAGGAGTTGGATCAGGCATAAACTCAGAAAAAATTAAGTCATATCTTTCAGGTTTTCTGTATACAATTGTAATTGTTGTGTCTTTAATAATATCACCAAACTCAGCTTTAATGCCAGAAATACTAAGTTGATAATTTAAGTCCGGTTCAAATTGAGTATCGCTTATAAGTATTAATGTAGTATCATTTAAAATAGTAGGATACCCAAGGTTAATATCTCCAGTAATTGGATTTAATATAGTTACAGATTCATCAATATTTTTGCTGAAAGTCAACTGAATACTATTTTCATTAATTACTTTGTGTTTGGTTAATTTAATTCTTTTAAAACTGTAGTTTAAAGTGGTGTCATTTATTGTGTTACCCGATTCATCTTCAATGTTCTTAACTTTTAGTTGTCCCAAACTAGTATCCTTTAGGTATTCGTTAAAATAAATATCTACCGAATTACTGTTTATAGAAATATCATCTGGATTAATTGAATTGGGAGCAATTTCGAAATTACTTTTTAAAACAGAAGCAGGATTAATATTCTCGTTAAAAGTGATAGAAAATTGATTACCAGCTATAAATTGATGAATTAAAACGCTAGGTTTATCATTATCTACATAACCACTTCCAGAAACTGTAATTGGACCAAAACTTATTTTATTGCTTCTGGTTGATGTGTACTTGCAATAAATACCAAAAAAAGAAGAGTGAATAAAATCGTCATCAAAAACTTCGCCTTGCGTTGTATAATTTTCACTTTCTTGCTTAGTAAAAAGTTGCCAATTGCCAGAGTCATCCCTTATAACTTTAACTGATACAGAATTGGCACTTGAATTAAGAATCTTATCAATTCCATCAATAATTTCTTTATTCGAACCATTATTTCTCTTCCATAAGGATACTTCATCTTCGGTATTACCAATCATCACATAATATCCTTCAATATTATCATCAAAATTGGCTTGGTTGGATGTTAAAAAAACTTTTACGTAATTTGAACTGGATGGATTAAAGTCGAGGTGAACAGTAAATTCCCACGAGGCATTATTAATTGCTTCACTGGACGAACTTAAAAAGGCATCAGAAGTAACAGCTTCAGCATTTAGTTTTAGCTTTTGTTCTGATGTGAGTATAATAAACTTATTTAAATCTCCACTCCAAACAGGAGGGGTTGAAAAATCATTGTCAGACCAGTTTTCGGATATTTGGGAAAAAGCAGAAGTATTAAGTACAATAAAGAAAAGTAAAAAAAAGCGCATCACAGTATTTGGTTTGGTGTATTTTAAATATTTTTGTACAACATATATCATCATTATCAACAGCAAACAAAGTAACTAAATTGTCTGATTAAAATGTAAATTAATTATTAATTATTAAAAGTATCTCAATGAAAGTAGCAGTTGTTGGTGCTAGCGGCGCTGTAGGACAAGAGTTCTTAAAAGTGCTTGAAGAGCGAAACTTCCCTTTAAGCGAATTGGTTTTATTCGGATCTGCACGAAGTGCAGGTAAGATTTATGATTTTAAGGGTGAGAAGCTTACCGTTAAAGAGCTTAAACATAATGATGATTTTAAAGATATTGATATTGCATTAACCTCGGCAGGAGGTAGTATTTCAAAGGAATATGCCGAAACAATAACCAAGCATGGTGCTATAATGATAGATAATTCTAGCGCGTTTCGTTTGGATGATGATGTACCTTTAGTTGTTCCGGAAGTAAATGCTGAGGATGCTAAAAATACGCCCCGAAATATTATTGCTAATCCAAACTGTACCACAATACAAATGGTTGTGGCATTAAAGGCTCTTGAAAATTTATCTCATATTAAAAGAGTACATATTTCATCATATCAATCAGCGAGTGGGGCAGGAGCTACAGCTATGGCCGAGTTGGAGCAACAGGTTAGAGAGTTTGCCGAAAATAAGGATCTTACCGTTGAAAAGTTTGCTCATCAATTATTGTTTAATGTAATTCCTCATATTGATGTATTTATGGATAATGGGTATACCAAAGAGGAAATGAAAATGTATAATGAGACCAAAAAAATAATGCACTCAGATATCGAAGTAAGTGCGACTACAGTTAGGGTTCCAGTTATGCGTGCACATTCGGAGGCTATATGGGCTGAAACAGAAAAACCTGTTTCTCCTGAAGAATTTAGGGCAGAATGTGAAAAAACAAAAGGAATAACAGTAATAGATGATCCTCAAGCCAAAGAATATCCAATGCCATTTAATTTAGCAGGAGAGGATGATGTATTTGTAGGAAGAATTCGCAAAGATTTATCAAATCCAAATGGTATTGTATTTTGGTGCGTAAGTGATCAAATTAAAAAAGGAGCTGCTTTAAATGCAGTTCAAATTGCAGAATACTTGATTGCAGAAGGGTATTGAAGTAAAATATTTCGATACAGAATATTAAAAGAGCCACTAAAATAAAGGTGGCTCTTTCTGTTCCCTAAACTTAGTCAAGAAAAAATCCTTCTTTAATTTCAGTTAACTTGTCAATAAATGATTTTATAGGTTTAATAGTTTCGCTGTCTTCAATATATCCAAATCGTATGGTATGAGAAGTTTCTCCATCAGACACTTCAATTTCACAATCACAGCCATCAACACAAACATAGCATGTGTTGAGTTTTATTTTTCTAAATGCTTCAAAATCTAATAGTTCTTTTAATTCATTCCAGTCTTCTTTAGACGTTGTTACCGTTGCTTCCAACTTCTTATTACCACAATTGATAATTTCCTCATAATAAGTTTCTTCGCTTGTAATATGTAAAGAGTCATTTCCATAACACCAACCGCAATAGGTATTAAAACGTATTGACATATTATCTAAGCAAACTGTTTTTAATTCACTGTAGTTTTCTTCATCATTATTATTTTCACAAGAGACCATAAATGATACGATAGCTAATAAAAAATATAACATCCAGATTTTCATAGTAATAAATTTAAAGATGAGTACGATATTAATTGTATTAACATGACGGATGAAACAAATGATAGTTGCGTATATTCTTGTTTAAAACCGATCAGGAAATTAAGATGGATTTAAGAAATTAGTTTGTTGGATAGTAAAATACAACCTGATAGAAAGATGATAATTATTTTTTTGAAAGCAGAGGTAAATTTGGCTTATTACTATTTAGTAAGAAGCCAAACTGAACTAAACTCATTTATCTTTTTATAATCTTTTTGAGCTTCAACGGCTAGATCTTTTTGGGAAAATCCTTGTAGTGAGATTCTGTACCTTCCATTAGGGGCACTTAACATTTCAGCACTCTGAAATCCTTTATTTTTTAAACTATTAAGAAATGCAATAGCTGGTTGTTTTTGTTTAAAACTTGCTGCAATTATAAAGTATTTATTCTCAACAACTGGAGCATTCAAAATCTCAGGCTCTTCATTTTTAACTTCAATAACCTTTTGATTTTTTTCCTCTTTAGGTTCTGAAATTATATTTTCTGTAGGTATAACTATTGACTGTTCCACTTTAGGAAATATATCTGTAAGACTACCTTGCTGTGTTTGGTCACTGATTTCGGGAGAAACAAAAAGTAAGCTAATAATAAGTGCTACACTGGCAGCAATCTGACGAGTACTTTTAGATTGAAGCGTTCTGCGAACCAACTGTCTGGTTGGTGTGTTTTGCTCTTTTAATTGATCTAGTGTATTAAAATGGAAAGTTGTTAAACCAAAAGATTCAGTAGAAAAAGACTCCTCTTTATTGGGAGTAAATATTGTATTTCCTTCCAAATCAATTTTAAGTTCACCAGCTGAACCAATTAGTATATTTTCACCTCTTTCTAGTTTATATTTTAGTGAATTTATATGACTAGAAAGTTTATTATTACAAGATTCAAAACTTATCCCTTCTGCAGTTGCAATGTGATTAATCAACAAACCGTCGTTATGTGATAGGTTCTTGTTAAACACAATCTCTCGCTTAGGTGGACTAAAAACTCCTGTTTCTTCGTTTAATTCAGCTCCCTTCTCGTTTGCAACAAATCCTCCAAGACCTGGGATTATTACGCAATCGTATATATAAAATAAATCGTTAATATGTTTTTCTAGATTAAGCATAATGCAAAATTAATAAAAAAAAAACATTGTTGTATGGTGTTTGTAAAATGTATGTTGATAACATGTTGAAAATTAATAAAAAACCAACAAGTACCCACCAGTTTATCTAATTTAAATACAGTAATTTAACATGTTTTAGTAAAAAAATAATGTTTGAATTGATAGTTAATTTCTTATTTTTACGAATTCAAGCGAAAGAATGTTATAACTTATTAATAATTGATATGAGTAAGCAAGTTTTAGTTACAGGAGGAACAGGGTATATTGGATCGCATACGGTTGTTGAATTACAAAACTCAGGATTTGATGTAGTTGTTGTAGATGACTTATCTAATTCTCAAATTGAAGTATTAGATAATATCGAGAAGATTACAGGTATTCGTCCCGCATTTGAACAATTTGATTTATCGGATAGCGTTCTTACCGATGAGTTCTTTAAGAAGTACGATAAAATTGAGGCAATTATTCACTTTGCAGCATTTAAAGCAGTTGGAGAATCAGTTCAAAAGCCATTAGAATACTATCGTAATAATCTTAATTCTTTAATGAACCTATTGGCAGGAATGAAGAAGTATGGTGTTCAACATATGGTGTTTTCTTCTTCTTGTACTGTTTACGGACAGCCAGAGGTATTACCTGTAACCGAAGCTACTCCAAGAAAAGAAGCTGAATCTCCATATGGAAATACGAAAGCTATATGTGAAGATATAATGCGTGATTTTTGTAAAGTGAATGAGGATGTAAATTGTATTGCTTTACGTTACTTTAATCCTATTGGAGCACATGAATCGGCTTTAATAGGTGAACTTCCTGTTGGAGTACCAAATAACTTAGTGCCATTTATTACTCAAACAGCTGCAGGATTAAGAGAAGAGCTAAGTATTTTTGGTGATGATTATGATACACCGGACGGAACTGCAATAAGAGATTATATAAATGTTGTAGATCTTTCAAAAGCACATGTTGTTGCCATTAATAGATTAATTGAAGATAAAAAGAAGGCTAATTACGAATTTTTTAATGTAGGTACAGGTGAAGGTTATTCTGTAATGCAGTTGGTAAAAGCTTTTATTGAGGTAACGGGGGTAGATTTAAAATATAAAGTTGTTGGAAGAAGAACTGGAGATATAGAAAAAATATGGGCTGATACTTCATATGGAAACAGTGAATTAGGATGGAAGTCGGAAAAAACACTTAATGAAACTTTATCTTCTGCCTGGAATTGGGAAAAAAAAGTAAGAGGTATTAAATAGCTAAAAAGCTGTAATTAAGATAAAAAAGTAACGATTAATCAAATATAAGGGTTGTTCCAGTAGGAATAACCTTTTTTTTTATTTTTTGAAATTATACCTTGCATCTAGTTTTATAACTCTATAACACTAAAAGATACCAAAATCAATGAAGAAAATTCTTATTACCGGAGGTGCCGGATTTATTGGATCACATGTTGTTCGTTTGTTTGTACAACAATATCCTCAATATCACATTTTTAATTTAGATGCACTTACATATGCAGGAAATCTTGAAAATTTAAAAGATATTGAAAATGAACCAAACTATACTTTTATTAAAGGAGATATAGTATCAGAGGATTTAATGAATGAATTATTTGCTGAGCATAGATTTGATAGTGTTATTCACTTAGCTGCAGAATCTCATGTTGATCGTTCGATAACTGATCCATTATCATTTATTAAAACCAATATTTTAGGTACTGTAAATCTTTTAAATGCTGCCAAATTGGTTTGGAAAGATAATTACGAAGGTAAGTTGTTTTACCATATTTCCACAGATGAAGTATACGGTTCACTTGGTGAAACAGGTTTATTTACCGAAACTACATCATATGATCCGCGCAGTCCATATTCATCTTCAAAGGCAAGTAGCGACCATCTTGTTAGAGCCTATCATCATACTTATGGAATGCCAATTGTAGTTTCAAATTGTTCTAATAACTATGGGCCTAATCAATTCCCAGAAAAATTAATTCCATTAGCTATAAATAATATTAAAAATTCTAAACAAATTCCTATTTATGGGAAGGGTGAGAATGTTAGAGACTGGTTGTTTGTAATTGATCATGCAAGAGCTATTGATTTGATTTATCACAAAGGTAAGATTGGCGATACTTATAATATTGGTGGTGTTAACGAGTGGACCAATATTGATTTAATTAAGAAGATGTGTGAGATAATGGATCGCAAGCTAAGTAGACCAACTGGAACGTGTGCTGAGTTAATTACATTTGTTAAAGATCGTGCTGGACATGACATGCGTTATGCAATTGATTCTTCTAAATTAATGAATGAATTAGGATGGAAACCATCTCTTCAGTTTGAAGAAGGATTAGAAAAAACGATAGATTGGTATTTGTCAAATGAAGAATGGATGAAGAATATTGTAGACGGAACTTATGAGAAATATTACCAAGAACAATATGAAGATAGGTAATCAACTTACTAGATATTCTTAAATAAAAATGCCGACGAAAGTCGGCATTTTTATTATCAGTATTTTATAAGTTATTCTTCGTTATTCAACGGTAACAGACTTAGCTAAATTTCGAGGCTGGTCAACATCACATCCTCTCATAACAGCAATATAATAAGATATAATTTGAAGTGGTACTACAGTTAATAAAGGTGCAATAGCTTCATGTGTATCAGGAACTTCAATTACATGATCAGCCATTTTCTTAATGGTTTCATCGCCTTCGGTAACTACAGCAATTACTTTTCCATTTCTGGCTTTTACTTCCTGAATATTACTCACAATTTTTTCGTACGATTTATCCTTGGTAGCTAGAACAAATACAGGCATATTTTCGTCGATAAGAGCAATAGGACCATGTTTCATTTCTGCAGCAGGATAACCTTCAGCATGGATATATGAGATTTCTTTCAATTTAAGGGCCCCTTCTAGTGCTACAGGGAATAAATACCCTCTTCCTAAATAAAGTGAATTGGTAGCGTCTTTATATAATTCAGCAATACCTTTAATATAATCTTCCGATTCAAGAATAATTTTAATTTTTTCAGGAATCAGGGTTAACTCATGTATCAGCTTTTTATATAGTTCATCATATAATGATCCCCTTTTGCGACCAATCATAAATGCCATCATGGTTAAAACCGTAACTTGAGATGTAAACGCTTTAGTAGAAGCAACACCAATTTCTGGTCCGGCATGGGTGTAAACACCAGCATGAGTTTCACGTGGTATAGATGAACCAACAACATTACAAATTCCTAATATTGTAGCTCCTTTTTCTTTGGCCATTCTAATTGCAGCTAATGTATCTGCAGTTTCACCACTTTGCGAAATTGCGATAACTACATCATCTGCATTAATTACTGGGTTTCTATATCTAAATTCTGAAGCATACTCAACTTCAACAGGGACACGAGCATATTCTTCAAATAAATACTCACCAACCATACCAGCATGCCAGGAAGTACCACATGCAATTATAATAATTCTCTTGGCATGAGTAAGTTTAGGCATTACATCAATAATTCCACCAAGGAATATTTTTGTTTTATCAATTGAAATACGTCCTCTAAAAGTATCAGAAATTGAAGAAGGTTGCTCATGAATTTCCTTTAACATGAAGTGGTCATAATCTCCCTTGTCTATTTCATCAATAGTAAGTTCTACTTTTTGTATTTTAGGTTTTTGAGCATCATTTTGAATATTTTTTAAGACTAGGTCATCCTTACTAATGATTGCAACATCCTCGTCATTTAAATATATCACCTGGTCGGTATACTCAATAATTGGAGATGCATCTGATGCTAAATAATATTCTTTATCTCCAACTCCAATTACAAGTGGGCTACCTTTACGGGCTGCAATTAACTTATCCTTTTCATCTTTACAAGCAATAACAAGTCCATAAGCACCAATTACTTTAGATAAAGCCAAACGTACTGCAATTTCAGCATTTACATTTTGCTCTTGATAGATATTCTCTATTAAGTTCACAAGTACTTCAGTGTCTGTTTCACTTTTAAATACGTAACCTCTGGATTGTAATTCTTTTTTTAAGTGAGCATAGTTTTCAATTATACCATTATGAACTAATGTGAATTTACCGTTCATTGAAGTATGAGGATGGGCATTAATATCATTCGGTTCACCATGAGTTGCCCATCTGGTGTGTCCCATACCAATTGTTCCAGATAGATTTTGTCCACTGGCATGATCTTCAAGGTCTTTCACTTTACCTAAGCACTTGTAAGTATGGGTTCCTGAATTAACAAGCGCAACACCAGCAGAGTCATATCCTCTGTATTCTAAACGTTGAAGTCCTTTAATTAAAATGGGGTATGCAATCTTTTCCCCAACATACGCTACTATTCCGCACATATAAAATAGGTTGTATTTGTTTCGTTAATAATTAAGACAAAAAGTAATTATTATACACGTATAATATTTCTATCTTTTATTTAGTCTATTTAATATTTCCATTGTTTCTTCCCTTTTGTCGAGGTGTTCTTTTTCAAGCATATTGATAAAGGAATTATTCTCAACATTACCCCTCACTGCATTAAAATCCTGTTCTCTAATTTCATCATTCCCATCAATTCCAAAGCCTATTTTACTTTTATGATTAAATTCTTTTTTAGCATCAGTTAAAATACTATTCTTTATTTTCTCATTATTCGACATCCACTCTTCAATAAACTTTAATATATTTTCTAATGGACAAGATTTTGCATTAATATTAAAATAGCTTTTTAAAACTTGAAATGCATGTTGTTGTTTATTACTAGAATAATTTTTAAACTGCTCAGCATAGAAATTATCCCAACCGTGCATAGATATTTCTTTGTTTTCAATATCTCTAATAAAGCTTTCTAACATATCCTTTCTACATATTAATCCTCCTAAATCAATCCATTCATTTATTCCATCTAAATCATCAGACTTAAAAGCACTATCAAAATTCGGTTGTTTTAAAACATTAATCAATTCATCACCCACATATTTGACCAAAGCTTGCTCATATAGTTTAATTCCACGGTTAATAGAGGTTAACGACAACTGGGTGTTTTTGTACATGAGGTTTTTACCTTGAGGTGAGGCCTTTTTTTGTAATTGGGCTAAAATCTCAATTCCTTGCAAAACCTTATTAATGGTATAGGGATTCAAAGCTTCAGGTATAAGATAGTCAAGGTGCTTATTTCCTTTACGTTTATCTCTTTGTGGCCATTTTTGCACATCACGTGTAATTCCCACATTAAATAGATTCTGGGCAGGGATTAATACACTCTTCCCATTGTCTTCAATAAGATAAGAAAATGGAAGCTTCGAAATATCAGGATTGCTGTAATGTTTACCTAAAATCATAGTAAAAGCACCAATTTGTCCTGGCCAAAGCACATAAGAGTCACTTCCTGTTTTCCCACCTCTTTCAATAATGCCTTGATGAACAGGACCTAGTTTGTACATGTGATTACTTTGATTTGTACCACTCCCTGCATTAAAGTACGAGTAATATCCTGCTATAAGTAATGTTGATTTATGATGAGTAACAGTATATGGACCTGCAAAAATACTGCAAGCTTCTCCTTGTAAGCATTGACTATTAGCAAAAAACAATGAATTTTCTGCTGTATAGTAACTCGATATTTCGCATCCATTACCAACAAAACAATGTCTTAAATAGGCATTATCACTAACTAATGATCCGGAAGAAAAAATAAAATCTTTTGCGTTAACACCTTGTCCAACAACAGTTGGTGCACTATGAGTGCTACTTACCGATCCATTTTTTAATAAATCAACACCTTCTAATTTAGCAAACTGACCAATTTTTACGTCACATATAGTACTGCAATTTATTATGGTTGTGTTTTTTCCAATAGAACCTTCACTTGAAGAAAGGTTTTTAGCATATTGGTTGATTTCACTTTTTAAATTATCGATCATACTAGGTGTATGACGATAAAATGCCATTAAATATGCTGTATGGACAGAAAGTTCATCGTAAATAAGAACATTTCTTCCTCCACCTTCGTTTATTGTAGCAACCTCAGTTCCATTACCAAATGAAGATTCTTTTTCAACTTTAATACAGCTTGTATCCTGAATAATTACATTTTCTTCAATAATATAATTCGATATCGAAGCTCCAATATTTTTAATGTAACATTGATTTTTTATGGTGCAATTATGGATATGAGCATTATAAATTCCGCAAAAATCGTAACATCCAGACGGTAGTTCAATTTTATTAGAAAATACTCCTAAATAAACATTTCCTGAAAAAGTAACATTACTAATTTTAGATGTATCGAAATTATTATCTACAAAAATATTTTTCCATCCGTCAATAGCTTTACAACTTTTATTTTCTAGAGTATTAACTTCCTCTTGCGTAAGATTTCTGTATGACATATTTAGAGTTTATCTGAATAAGTATTTTAATCGAGTAATTAAAGATTAAAAATAAGAAAAGATTATAGATAGAAAATGTAAAAAATGATTGATATAAAAAATGCCACCTTTTAAATTAAGATGGCATTCTTTGAAATAATATTGTTATTTATTATAATTCAACATATTTTACCGTCATATTAGAAGTTGACATACCTTGTAAAACAACTCTGTTAAAGCTAAAATCTGGATCTGGTATTCCTAGATAAAACTCTTTGTAATTGCGTTCTTCATTAATTCGTAACGTGGGATTTATAAATTCCTCAAAGAAACCATTACTTAACGTGAAGGTGTATTTTAAACCGCTGTCTTCAGAAATAACACCAGTACTAAAAATAGGCACAGAAGCAGACGATTCTGATACGTCAAAAACTGGAGTTATAAATTCATCACTCTCATTTTTAGAATATAGAACTAAATTATTAGGAAGGTGTCTAATGTTATCTTCGAAATCTGTTTTTGTGGTATCAATATAAGCGGAATCAATATAAAATGATAGGTTTACTGATGCGATACTAATGGTCTTATCATTATTTTCATTAAGTTTATTTTTCCAATTATTTATGAATTCATTTTGAATTGAGATTTTAGCCATTGTACCTCCCATACCTTGCAAGTAAATTTTATCAGTGTTAGGATTATTGTCTATATTAGAATAATCATTGTTGTACCGAATAGCAATAGGCAAACCATTACTTACAGGGAATGTTTGAGCAAGAGTATCGTAAGCAATACTATCAATATCATTAATATCCTTTAAGATTTTTCTTATTCTGTATATCACAGCTAATTCTTGATGAATATTACGATAGTTTAATCTTAGTACAGAGCCTGCTTTTTCATCTTCTTTTGATGTTGTTACATAAATTCCATTACATAATTCATCTCTAAATTTCTCAGAGTTTGTTATTGTTGCAGAGTCAGCATTAAATATTTCCAAACCAACTTCATCTTTAATATCAATTGCTAATGTATGAATATAATTAGGTTCTTTCCATAGTGTATCAACAGCACTGTTTTTAATATAAAAAGAATTCTCTCCAATTGAATTGGAGCTGTCATAAAGTTCACTTGGAAGATTATAGTTTGAATTGTAGTCGAAATCAGGATCCATCCTTTTGTTTAACTTATAAACAGAAAATTTATGCATAGCAACCGTGTCGCCAAGCCAAGAGTTATCAGAATATTGAATTCTGAACTCAGTAGATACATACTCAACAGTATCTGCATAGTTTAATTCGCGAGTAGGAGGCACATCTCCTAATGATAATTCACATAAAAAATCAGCTTTAATATTTCCAAATCTAGGATCATTATATTCACCTAGCATTAAGTAATCAATTATATTAAAATCAACATCTCCAACAGTATATTTTTGGGCATTTAAATCATTCTCAGTGCTAACCGAAATATCTGTTTCAATTAAATTATCGCCAAATATATCACTAGCAATTTTTGCTGGATCATCATTGCACGATACAAAAAAAATAGCCATTACGGCTAATATAAAAATATGATGTACTCGCATAAAATTTTTAATTATTGTTTGCACTATCAAAATATAACAATTATTATTCCAAAAGATTGTCGTAAAACGAATTGAAAGCATCTACATATGTTTCCTCGTCGTGAAATTCTAAAAAAGGTTTTCCAGATGCTTTTGCATATTCAACTACATTTTGGTTTGCATTAGGATTACCCTGAATTACACCATCGCTGAAATTGATTGCTAATTTACTAAGGTTTTCAAAATTAAATGGTGACAATCCTTCGTAATCGCTCTTTTCTACACCGTCAAGCGTAAATTTGTCAGGGAACGAATTTGGAAAAGAGTTTGTAAAGTCATCGTTATATATACTATATACTAGTTTTGAATGAGAAAAGTGAGGGTCTTCATTCATTGCCTTTTTAATATATAAAGGCACTAATCCAGTAAACCAACCATGACAATGAATGATATCTGGTGCCCATCTTAGTTTTTTTGTTGTTTCTAAAACTCCCCTGGCAAAAAATATAGCTCTCTCATCATTATCTTCAAACTCTTTTCCCTCTTTACTAACTAAAGTTGCTTTTCTGTGAAAATAATCTTCGTTGTCAATAAAATATACCTGCATTCGAGCAGCTTGAATAGAGGCTACTTTAATTATCAAAGGGTGATCAGTATCATTAATGATTAAATTCATTCCCGACAAACGAATTACCTCATGCAATTGATTTCGTCGCTCATTAATGCATCCAAATCGTGGCATAAAAGTTCTGATTTCTTTTCCTTTTTCTTGAATGCCTTGTGGTAAATAGCGACCAATCATTGACATTTCAGATTCCGGAAGATAGGGTGTGATTTCTTGGGAAATAAATAAAACCTTCGTTTTTTCCATCTTATTTTATTGGTGATATTTGCTTAGTGAAAATTATAACAGGGTGCAAAATTAGCAAAAATAAAATTCTCACACAATGTAAGTGTACTTTATTACGAAATATTTAGTGTTTGTATGCCCTGAAAGTCAGTTAGAAGTGTATGATAACTTTGTGTTAGATTAGATTGGGTAGTTGAAACATATTAATATTTGATTTTTATACTTTTAAGGATTAGATTTAATTGTTTACTTTGCGAAGTTTTTTAAAAATTACTATGAAACGAAGCATGATATAAATAAATACAAATAATTTAATCGTGTGAAGTTCCATCCGACCATTAAAAATAAAATCATAACCGGATGAAAATTGTTACAAAAGCAGAGGAACTAAAAGAAATAGTTGAGCAATTTAAGCAGCAGGGGAAAACAATAGGTTTTGTACCAACAATGGGAGCATTGCATCAGGGGCACTTAAGTTTAATCAATAATGCAGGAGGGCAAACAGATGTAGTTGTTGTAAGTATTTTTGTTAATCCTAACCAATTTAATAATCAAGACGATCTGGTAAATTATCCTCGTACTATTGAAGAAGATAAAGAATTGTTGAAAGAAACGCCATGTAATATATTATATTATCCAACAGTTGATGAGGTTTATCCAAGTGAGGACAATAGAGTTTTTAATTTTGGAAAGTTGGATAAAGTAATGGAAGGCGAATTTCGTCCTGGTCATTTTAATGGAGTAGCGCAGGTTGTTAGCAGGTTTTTTGATTTAGTGATGCCCGATAAAGCCTATTTTGGAGAAAAAGATTTTCAGCAACTTGCAATTATAAAGAGAATGACAAAAATGCTAAACTATCCAATAGAGATTAAATCTGGATCAATAGTAAGGGAAAAAGATGGATTAGCTATGAGTTCGCGCAATAAAAGATTAACTCCTGAGCAGAGAAAGGAAGCATTACTGATTTCAAAAACATTATTTGAATCAAAAAAGTTAATAGCAACACAAAATATAAAAGAAGTTATTAATTTTGTGAAAGAAAAGATAAACGTTTCTACATTATTAAAAGTAGAGTATTTTAATATTGTGGATGGAGATTCGTTGCAGCCTATTAATAATTGGAATGAAAGTGAATATGTGGTAGGTTGTATTGCTGTATTTGCAGATAAAGTTAGATTGATCGATAATTTGATATACAAAAAATTACCATGATGCATGTTGAAGTTGTAAAATCGAAACTACACAATGTTTCTGTTACCGAAGCAAATCTTAATTATGTAGGTAGCATTACAATTGATGAAGATTTGATGGACGAAGCTAATATTATTGAGAATGAAAAGGTACAGGTGGTAAATAATAACAATGGAGAACGTTTAGAAACCTATGTAATAAAAGGGGAAAGAGGCTCTGGTGTAATTTGCTTAAATGGTGCTGCAGCTCGTAAGGTAGCGGTTGGAGATGTTGTAATAATTATTACTTATGCTATGATGCCACTAGAGGAAGCAAAGCAGTTTAAGCCAAAATTTGTATTTCCGGATACAGAAACTAATAAGTTGGTGTAATTTTAACTTTAAATACATTATTAACCCCGGTTTTTCCGGGGTTTATTTTTTATAGGAATTTGAGAAATGGGAACAATCGATTTTAAATCAAAAATAGTTACAAAACAACAAGCTTCTAAAATTATAGAAAGGTGGAATAAAGAAGGTGAAAAAACTGTGTTCACCAATGGATGTTTTGATATTGTGCATAGAGGCCATGTTGAATATTTATCATTAGCTGCTCAAAAAGGAGACCATTTAGTTTTAGGATTAAATACGGATAATTCGGTAAGTAAAATTAAAGGCCCAACAAGACCAATAGTAGATGAGACAAGTAGGGCTATTTTATTGGCAGCATTTGAGTTTATTGATTTAATTGTTCTCTTTAATGAAGATACTCCTTATGAGTTAATTAAAACAATTCAGCCTGATGTTTTAGTGAAGGGAGCTGATTATCAAGTGGAAGATATTATTGGTTACGACATTGTAACGCAAAAGGGCGGAAGTGTGGAAACTATCGAATTTGTAGATGGCTTTTCAACAACCAATATTATAGATAAAATTGCAAAAGAATTAAAAGATCAATAATGCATTAAAAGCTTGAAAATAATATTTCAATCTTAATAATAGATCTTAGATTTATATCATTTTTATTAGAAAATGGCCAAAGCGAAATCAGTATTTGTTTGTCAAAATTGTGGAGCTGAGTCTCCAAAATGGGTGGGTAAATGTAACTCTTGTGGGCAATGGAATACCTATGTTGAAGAGTTGGTGATAAAAACAAGTTCAAAAAATAACACGACCCAAAGCTTTTTTGATAAAGTAGCTTCGAAACCTGAATTAATTAAGGATGTTCCAATTTCGGATCTTCCAAGAATTAATACATCTAACCTTGAGCTTGATAGGGTGCTGGGGGGAGGAATGGTACCAGGTTCGTTAATTTTAGTTGGAGGAGAGCCTGGGATTGGAAAATCTACATTAGTACTCCAAATGGCACTTCGTATATCAACTAAAAAAGTTTTATATGTGTCAGGAGAAGAAAGTCCACAGCAAATAAAATTACGAGCAGAAAGAATTCATAAAGGAGGAGAAAATTGCTTGGTTGTAAGTGAAACCTCAATGGAGAAAGTTTTGGGACACATCAAAAATGTAGATCCAGACTTGTTAGTTATAGATTCCATTCAAACCCTAAGTAGCGAAAATATTGAATCTTTACCAGGGAGTGTTTCGCAAATAAGAGAATGTACTGGATCTATTCTTAGAGTTGCCAAGGAAACAAGTTTGCCTGTTGTTTTAATAGGACATATAAATAAAGAGGGTAATCTGGCAGGGCCAAAAGTGTTAGAACATATGGTGGATGTTGTACTTCAGTTCGAAGGAGACAGAAATCATATGTATCGCATTTTAAGGTCAATAAAAAATCGTTTTGGATCAACTTCTGAAATTGGAATCTTTGAAATGCTAGGTAATGGACTTAGAGAAGTTACTAATCCTTCTGAATTGCTGTTGTCTCATCATCACGATAACTTAAGTGGGGTTGCCATTTCGGCTGCTATTGAAGGAATGCGTCCTTTTTTAATCGAAACTCAGGCTTTAGTGAGTACTGCAGCTTATGGTAATCCTCAGCGTTCAGCAACTGGATTTGATCTGCGTAGGTTAAATATGTTATTGGCAGTTTTAGAAAAAAGAGCCGGATTTAAATTAGCAGTTAAAGATGTGTTTTTGAATATTGCAGGAGGAATTAAAGTTAATGATCCTTCTATTGATTTAGCTGTGGTTTCAGCAATATTATCATCTAATATAGACATTCCTATTCAACCTAAATTATGTATGGCAGGTGAAGTAGGGTTGTCAGGAGAGATTCGTCCTGTAACAAGAATTGAGCAAAGAATTGGAGAAGCTTCAAAATTGGGATTTGAACAAATCATTATACCTAAGTTTACCAAAGGCTTGGATTTAAGTAAATATGAAATTCAGGTTGTTCAAGTGGCTAAAATAGAAGAAGCTTTTAAATTGTTGTTTGGTTAATACAAAATAAAAGCTTCTTAGATTTTTTTATATGACTTTTGTTTTATAGGAACTCTGATTCGTCACCGTTTGAATAAGTATTTGCAAATTCATCAATGTTAGTTTCAACATTGTTGTCCTCCTCGCAATTCAGTATCACATTAAAATTAGCTGGTTCTTCAAAAATATCTTTTTCGGATATTTGTAACGATTCATCAGCATATATTTCTTTCATATATAAAGCCCATATGGGTAATGCCATGTTAGCACCTTGTCCAAGAGTAATTCCATCAAAGTGAATATCTCTGTCTTCACCTCCAACCCAAACTCCAGTTACTAGGTTAGGAGTAACTCCAATAAACCAACCATCAGAGTGATTCTGAGTTGTGCCAGTTTTACCACCAATTTGTCCAGTTAACTCATAAGTAGATCTCAAGCGGAGTCCAGTACCTCTATTAACAACACCTTGAAGAAGGTTAAGCATTAGATATGCTGTTTTTTCACTTATTACTTCTTTTTTCTTAGGTGTAAATTGAGCAATTACATTTCCATATCGATCAACAATTCTTGAAATCATCATGGGTTCAATACGAACTCCTTTATTTGCAAAAGTACTGTATGCACTAACCATTTCGTCAAGTGAAAAATCAGGAACCCCTAAACATAAAGAAGGTACTGCATCCATTGGACTGCGTATGCCTAAATCATGAATCATGTCTCTAACAGCCACAGGGTTATATTGCTTCATAACCCATGCAGATATATTGTTGTTTGAATTGGCGAGTCCCCACTTTAAGGTTACCATTTCTCCCTTTCTGTGTTTACCTCCATCGCGTGGAGTCCAGGTTTTGCCATTGGGTAAAACAAAGGTTTGAGGGATGTTAGGTACTAAATCGCAAGGAGTATGTCCTTCCTGCATGGCAAGAGTGTATAATAAAGGCTTAATTGTTGATCCAACTTGGCGTTTGCCCTGAGTTGCCATATCGTACATAAAATAACTAAAGTTAGGGCCACCAACATACGCCTTTACGTGACCATTTTGTGGATCGATAGATAAAAGGCTGGCTCTTAAAAAGTATTTAAAATATTTAATTGAATCCAATGGTGTTAAAACAGTGTCTTTATTTCCTTCCCAAGTAAAAACTTCCATCTTTATTGGTGTGTTGAAAGATTTCATGATAGAATCCATGCTATGACCTTCATTACGCATAATCCTATACCTTTCAGAATTTCTTATTGATCGATTAATAATTTTATCATATTCTTCCTCAGAGATTTGATTTGTGAATGGAGCTCTTTTTCTGCCTTTTTTCTCTCTAAAAAATGCTTTTTGCAAATCATTTGCCAAATGTCCTTTTAAAGCTTTTTCAGCATGGGTTTGCATATTGTAGTTTACAGTTGTGTAAATTTTCAATCCATCCCTGTAGATATTGTACTTTGTACCATCAGGTTTTAGGTTTTTATTTACAAAACCATACATGGGATTATTTTCCCATTCTATACTGTCCTCAATAAATTTATTTTGTAAAAAAGAAGGGTATTTGTCTCGTTCGGGCTTCTTTGCATTTAAAGTTAAACGAATATACTCTCTAAAATATGGAGCTACACCTTCTTTGTGATCTCTACGCTTAAACTTTAACTCAAGTGGAATGTTTTTAAGTGAATCAAATTCAACTTCACTTATAAACTGAGCCTTTAACATTTGGTTAAGAACAACATTTCTTCTGGATTGGGTGGTTTCTTTTCTTCTTACAGGATTAAAAAGAGCAGGGTTTTTTAGCATGCCAATTAAAGTCGCAGCTTCCTCTATTTTAATTGAATCAGTGGTGGTGTTAAAAAAAGTTTGAGAAGCAGAATATATTCCATACGCATCATAAATATATCCTACTTTGTTGAGGTACATAGTTAAGATTTCATTCTTAGTGTAACTCTTTTCTAACTTAACAGCTATTACCCACTCGTTTAGTTTCTGTAAAATTCTTTCCCATATATTTTTTGCAGGTTCATGAAAAAGTAGTTTGGCTAATTGTTGTGTAATAGTACTTCCTCCTCCTGCTCCTTTATCTCCAAGTATAACGGTTCTAATTGCTACTCTAACTAAACCTCTCGGGTCAATTCCTGAGTGGTCATAGAATCGTAAATCTTCTGTTGCAACGAGTGCATTAACAATATACGGAGATAATTCTTCGTACTCTGCAAAAGTTCTATTTTCTATGGCAAAATTACCTAAAATTTTATTGTCCTCAGATATAACTTCTGTAGCTAGGTTGCTTTTGGGGTTTTCTAGTTCTTCAAAGGAAGGCATCACACCTAAAAAGCCATGAGCAATTAAGAAAAATAGAATGAAGACTAAAGCCAATGCTCCTACTACACATCCCCAAAACCATATAAGAAGTCTTTTAACACCTTTGTTAGTTATGCACATAATAATTGTCTGTTGAAAATTTTGAGGTAAAATTAGCATTTTTACCTATTATAAGCACTTTTGTAATTTAATTGCAATAAATTATTAAACGAATAATGTTATTCAAATGTTATGCGTACATAATTTTTAGCTTGATGTATTTAAATTATTAATATTTTTTTATAAAATTTACATAATTAGTATTGTTAGGATTATTTTTTAAATTTGACGGCTTTAAATAAAGCAATAGCAACTAAAAGTAATAGTATATTTACTTTGGTAGAATTAATATTGAAGGATAAGTTAATATAAATGGCAAAAAACAGTAGCAGTATAAGTGAAGAGAATCTGGTGATTGTGGAGTCTCCAGCCAAAGCAAAAACTATAGAAAAATTTCTTGGAAAGAATTTTTTGGTGAAATCAAGCTATGGACATATTCGCGATCTGGCAAAAAAAGATTATGGAGTTGATGTTGCCAATAATTATATACCCAATTATGTGGTGCCCGATGATAAGAAGGATGTTGTTAAGGAGCTAAAAAAACTAGCTAAGGAAGCAAAAACCATTTGGCTTGCTTCGGATGAAGACCGTGAAGGAGAAGCTATTGCTTGGCATTTGTATGATGAGCTTGGATTAACACCTGAAAATACCAAAAGAATTGTATTTCATGAGATTACTAAAACTGCAATATTAAAAGCTGTTGAAAATCCACGAGATATTGACCTTAACCTTGTGAATGCGCAGCAGGCAAGGAGAGTCTTAGATAGATTAGTAGGATTTGAACTTTCTCCTGTATTGTGGAAAAAAGTAAAGCCATCTCTTTCTGCCGGTAGAGTTCAGTCTGTTACGGTGCGCTTAATAGTTGAAAGGGAAAGAGAAATTTTTGCATTTAAACCGGAGTCATCTTATAGGGTTACTGCTGAATTTAATGTAAAAGATGAAAATGGGAAGGAGACTGAGGTAAAATCAGAATTGTCAAAACGTTTTTCTACACTCGAAGAAACAAATGCATTTTTAAATAAATGTAAAGGAGCAAGTTTTAAAGTAGCTGATGTTGTTAAGAAACCTCTTAAGAAATCTCCGGCAGCACCATTTACAACATCTACATTGCAGCAAGAAGCAAGTAGAAAATTAGGATTCTCTGTTGCACAAACTATGTCTGTAGCTCAAAAATTGTATGAAGCAGGAAAAATCACATACATGCGTACAGACTCTGTTAATCTTTCAGGTGCAGCTTTAAAAATGGCTGGAGATCAAATTGTTGGTGCAATGGGTGAGGATTATTTGAAAATTAGAAAATATCAAACTAAAAGTAAAGGGGCTCAAGAAGCTCACGAAGCTATTAGGCCTACTTATTTAGATAAACCAACTGTATCAGGTTCTCAACAAGAACAAAAACTTTATGAGCTTATTTGGAAGAGGACAATTGCCTCTCAGATGAGCGATGCTCAACTTGAAAAAACTACAATTCAAATAAAAGCTGATAATATTTCAGAACATTTTATTGTCACAGGAGAAGTGATTAAGTTTGATGGTTTTCTAAAAGTATATCTCCAATCTTCGGAAAATGAAAATGATCAGGAATCAGAAGAAAAGTCAGGTTTATTGCCTCCTCTGAAAATAGGGGATGCGCTTACATATGAACTTATTGAGGCAAGAGAGCGTTGGTCGCAAAAACCTGCGAGATATTCAGAGGCATCATTAGTAAAAAAATTAGAAGACTTGGGTATAGGGCGACCATCAACATATGCTCCAACAATTTCAACGGTTCAAAATAGAGGCTATGTTGTAAAGGAAGAAAGAGAGGGAAAGGAGAGGTCATATCAATATTTAGCGTTGAGGGAAGAGGAAATAATTTCTGAGAATAAGATTGAAATAACTGGAGCTGAAAGAAATAAATTATTTCCAACAGATGTTGGTATGGTGGTAAATGACTTTTTAATGAAGTATTTTCCAAACATTGTAAGTTATGATTTTACTGCCAAAGTAGAGATGGAGTTTGACGAAATTTCTCTTGGAAAAATAATATGGAATGATTCGATTGATAACTTTTATCAGAATTTTCATCAACAGGTAGAAGATACATTAGAGAATTCGGAAAGGAATACAGGAGAGAGATATTTAGGGGAAGACACAAAAACAGGTAAACCTGTAAGTGTAAAAATTGGGCGTTATGGGCCAATGGCTCAATTAGGTGAAAGTAGCGAGGATGAGGATGTTGAAAAGCCTAAGTTTGCTTCTTTACAAAGAGGGCAACATATTGAGACAATAACCCTGGAAGAAGCACTAAAATTATTTGATTTACCAAGGGATCTAGGCCTTTATGAAGATAAAAAAGTAGTTGTAGGGATTGGACGTTTTGGCCCTTATGTAAGACATGATGGAAAATTTGTTTCTTTGAAAAAGGGGATTGATGATCCGCTGTCGATTGAATTGGAAAGAGCAATTGTTTTAATTGAGGAGAAAAGGAAAGCAGATAGAGAGAAGTTTATTAAAGCATTTGATGAAGATCCGGAATTACAGATACTGAATGGGAGATGGGGTCCATACATTTCATTTCAAAAAAAGAATTACAAAATACCAAAGGATTCAGATCCTAAAAAGTTGACTTATGAAGATTGCCAAAAATTAATAAAAGAAGGAACTAAAAAGACAACAAAAAAAGCAAGCCCTAAAACATCAACAGCAAAAAAAACTGGCGAGAAAAAGGCAACGCCTAAAAAGAGAACGAGTAAAGCAACAAAAAAGTAGAAATAAAAAGTCATTATTGTGCGATTAAGCGACTTATTAGATCCCATTTCAGTTTCAAGGACACATTTATCTTATATGTCAAATGAAGATGCTTTGATAGGTCAGATAGATTGTGATTTAGAGAATGGATTTGATAGTGAAGAAATAATAGACTATGATGTTGCTATTGTTGGGATTAATGATGGGAAAAATTCTCCAAGTAATGAGGGGTGTCAAAGGGCACCATCTCCTATAAGGTCTAATTTGTCAGGTTTGAGAAAAACAGATAAATCCCTTAAAGTAGTTGATTTGGGAAATATTAAGGGGGCAACGCTTAATGATAGGTATTTTGCACTTGAGGAAGTTATCAGAAAAACTGTTTCTGCAGGTGTGTGTGTAATAGTGTTAGGTGGTGGACAAGATTATATTATTCCAATTGCGAAAGCATTAACTAAATGTAATGATGAAATATCGCTTTCAATTGTAGATGCTAAAATTGATTTACTGTTAAATACTGAAGATTTTAGTTCCCAAACTTTTTTAACCCAATTGAATAAAGATTGTAAAAGCCATATTTTTGACCTTAACTTATTGGGAGTGCAAAAATACTTAATTGGTTGTAGTCAAGAACAAAAGATTAAAGAGTTGGGGTGGGATTATGTTAGATTGAAGGATTTAAGGGGTGACGATATTATTAAAAGTGAACCTTATCTTAGGGATTCTGACATTGTAGGTATTGATGTTGGAGCAATTCAAGGAGCAAGTATGCCATACTTTACTAATATTAATGTTAATGGATTAACTAGTTTTGAAGTTTGTAAGTTAGGCTGGTATGCGGGTATTGCTGAAAATGTTAAAGCATTTGCAATACAAGAATTTAATCCAGACTTAGATGTTGAAGGTAAAGGAGCAATGTTATGCGCACAAATTGCATGGCATTTTATTGACGGTATGTCTCATAAGATGAGAGATATACCTTCGGAGGGTGCAGATAATTATAAAATTTCTGTAGTTCATTTACAAGATTTTAGTATAGATGTACGTTTCTATTCAAACAAGCTTAACGATAGATGGTGGATTGAAGTGCCATGGAAAGAAAATAAAAGAATGTTAGCTTGTGATAAGAGTGATTATTTGTTAGCTCAAAATGGAGAGCTTCCTGATAAATGGTGGAAATTCTTTAAAAAAGGAAACGAATAGGGAAATTGAGTTTACAAAAAAATAACATGTTTAATCAATAAAAACGAAACCTTTATAATTGAAATAAAGTATACGAATTCAGTTTTTAAGCCTTATTAAAAAGAAGAAAGAGATATTATAATTAAGGAAGGTAGATAGTTATATGAGGCATTAAAACTAGAGTTCTTTGAGTTTTTTTATATCTGATGTAAATGGTTAGGAGAATTCTGATTTTTGTTTTATTTTGCATTGCTGCAAAAAACGTCAGATCACAATATGATCCGCAATTTAGCCAGAATATGTTTAATAAATTAGCGGTGAATCCAGCTGTAGCTGGGGTGATGGATCAGATTAATTTAGTGGCATTAAACAGAAATCAATGGACTGGTAATATGGGTGTTAGAACCACGGTGTTTAGTGGAGATATGCCAGTGAAGTTTTTTGGTGTTAATTCTGGAATAGGCCTCAATTTTATTAATGATGAAATAGGGAATTTTACAAATCTATCTATATTGTTAAATTATGCCGTGAAATATGAGTTAGAGAAAGGAACTTTGTCATTAGGTTTTTATGCAGGATTAATAAATCAAACATTAAGTAAAGATTGGAGATGGCCTGAGGGGGATTTTTATAAGCAAAGTGACAATGCGATACCACAAAATGAAGTGTCAGGTTCATCTTTTGATTCAGGATTAGGAGCTTATTATAAAGAGAAAAAATATTATGTAGGGATTTCAATATCACACCTAAATGCACCAAAACCAAATTTTAAAGGTGAGTTTGACTTTAAAGCAGCTGGAACACTGTTTTTACAAGGGGGATATAATTATAAAATTAAAGATACTTCATACGAATTGTTGCCGTCTTTGTTTTATAAAACAGATGGAAGGAGTTTTCAGTTAGATTTAAATACATTGGTCAGATATAAAAAAAGATATTGGGGAGGATTAACTTACCGATATCAAGATGCAATAGTTCTGATTGGAGGTATTGAGATGAGAAATGGTGTAAGATTTGGATATAGTTATGATATAACAACATCAGCAATTGCATCGACTGGAAATGGAGGGACACATGAGTTGATGATTGGATATAATTTAGATATAAATTTCGATAAGAGAACAAAACGCTATAAAAGCGTTAGATATTTATAATAATTGAGAGTGTAAAAAAAATATTAAAATACCGATAGTCTGTAATATTATGAAGAAAGTACTAGCTCTTAGTGTCATATTTGTCACTATATTAAGCGGATGCAGTAACTCTGGAGGTGGAGAGCTTACCGGAGTAGCTCAAAGAGGTACCTTTTATGAGCCAGATCCATATGGAATGTTGTTTATTCCTCAGGGAAGTTTTAATATGGGACCTAACGATCAAGATGCGGCATGGTCATTAACTGCCCAAACAAAAACAGTTTCGATCAGATCTTTTTGGATGGATGAAACTGAGATTACCAATACCGAATATCGCCAATTCATAAATTGGGTTCGTGATTCTATTGCAAGAAAATTGTTAGGAGATCAGTTCGAGGAGTTTATTATTGCAGAAGACGAATATGGTAATGAAATTGATCCGCCATTTTTAAATTGGGATGAACCAATAGAATGGGATAATGAAGAGTTTGCAGAGATTCTTGATGAAATGTATTTGCCAGAAAATGAAAGGTTTTTCCGAAGAAAGGAAATTGACTCAAGAAAGTTAAACTACGAATATGAGTGGGTTGATCTTCAGCAAGCAGCAAAAAAGACAAATCGATATAACTTCGAAACAAAACAATATGAGGGTGTTGTATATAACCACACGGGTGAAGAAGAAACAATTAATGACCGTTCTGCTTTCATCATGAAAGATATGGTAAATGTTTATCCAGATACATTATGTTGGATTTCAGACTTTACATATTCTTTTAATGAACCTTGGACAGAAAAGTATTTTTGGCATGTTGGATTTTACGAATATCCAGTTGTAGGAATAACACATGAACAAGCAACTGCATTTGCAATTTGGAGATCTCGATATATGAATAATTATTTAATGAGTAAAGGAGAGCCTGAAGTAATGTGGTATAGACTGCCTACAGAAGCAGAATGGGAATATGCTTCGAGAGGAGGATTAGAAAATCAAATGTATCCTTGGGGTGGATTATATACACGTAATAATAAAGGGTGTTTCTTAGCTAATTTTAAACCTTTGAGAGGTCGTTATGCTGATGATGGAGGTAATACTTCAATGGCAGTTGCTTCATACGCACCAAATGATTTTGGATTATATGATATGTCAGGTAATGTAGCCGAATGGACTTCAAGCGCATTTGACGAGTCTGCATATAGTTTTACTCATGATTTCAATCCTACATATAAATATAATGCTCTTCCTGATGATCCTCATGTTATGAAAAGAAAAGTTATTAGAGGAGGATCATGGAAAGATATAGGTTTCTATTTACAGTGTGGAACAAGAACTTATGAATATCAGGATTCAGCTAAATCATATATTGGATTTAGGTGTGTAAGAGATTATATTGGAGACTAAAATAAATTAATATCATCCCTTAAACTTTTGAGGAAATAAAAGGTTGATTAACACAATACAATTATGAGTATAACGGAATTTGTAGAGAGCCCTGGGTATAAAAAAGTAATGGGTAAAGTGTATGGTTTTGGTGCTGCAATTGTACTGCTAGGAGCACTTTGGAAAATTCTTCACTTAGAAGGAGCTACCATTATGTTAATTATTGGAATGGGTACCGAGGTTGTCATTTTTGCATTATCAGCTTTTGAACCACCACATGAAATGCCAGACTGGAGTTTGGTTTATCCAGAATTGGTAGGTTTAGAACCAAAAGGTGGCAGACATGAAGGCGGTGGCGGAGGAAGTGAACTTCAGGCTCTAATTCAAACAGGAAATATTGACGAAAAAACGGTAAAAGATTTATCTAATGGGATAAAAAAACTGGGGACTACATCATCTCAGTTAGCAGACTTGAGTGATGCATCATTAGCAACGCAGAGTTATTTGCAAAATATACAAAGTGCAAGTGAATCTGTGGGTAAATTTGGTAATGTGCAAAACAAAACAGCTAAAGCTATTGAAGAGTCAACAAATGTGTTAGCACAATCATATAATTCAACTGCAAGTATAATTTCTGAAGCTGGTAGCAAGGTAGCTGATGATATGGTTAACTCAGGAAATAAGCTAATGCAAGCTTATTCAGGAGCATCTTCTAATATTGAGCAAGAAATGAAAGGTATTTCAGAAAATAGTAAGAAATATAATGAACATTTGTCCGTATTAAATGGAAATTTGACTTCTATTAATTCTATTTATGAAATGCAATTGAAAGGATCAAAAGCTCAAATTGAAGCAACAGAAGAATTAAATAATGGAATTGGAGAAATTAACGGTTATTTAAAACAATCTGTTGAAGATGCTAAAAGTTATAGAGATCAGGTTGCAAGTTTGAATAAAACAGTAGGTGAACTGAATACTATATACGGAAATATGTTGAGTGCCATGAATGTGGGAAGCCGTTAATTTATTGTTTGATTTGTAAAATATTAAGTGTAAGATAATATGAGTGGCGGAAATTGTCCCGAAACCCCCAGGCAGAAGATGATAGGTATGATGTATCTATTTCTGACTGCAATGTTAGCAATAAATGTATCAGGAGAGTTGCTTCACGCATTTGTTTCATTGGATGAAGGTTTTAATCAAACCAGAGAAACTGTTGAGAGAAAAAATGAAGCTTTATATGGCCAATTTGAAAATGCTTATGAGAATAATAAAGCTAAAGCAGGTGCATTCTGGGAAAAAGCAATTGAAATAAAGATTGCAGCTGATACTTTAGTAAATCATATACAAGGACTAAAAATAAAGTTAGCAAAAACAGCTGGAGGTCCAGAAGCTACACCTGATCTTTATACAGGTATTGATAATCAGGATATTGCTCCTCAGATAATGATTACTGAGCAAAATGGTGCGAGAAGTAAAGAATTGAAGAAAAGAATGAATGAGTATAAGGATCTATTATTATCATATTTAGATGAAAGTGATCCGGCTGATACAACTTATATAACAGCTTATAAAGAGGTGTTTAAAACAGAAGATATAAAGGGGAAAAAGGACGTAAAGAAATCTTGGGAGTCAACAAAATTTGAGCATGTACCATTATCAGCATCAATGGCGATGCTAAGTAAAATACAAGGTGATGTAAGAAATGCAGAAGCAGATATGGTAGCTAATTTTTTTGGTGATATTAATAAGGATTCTTATAAGTTTGATAAACTAATTTCTGTTGTTAAACCATTTAAAACAACAATACTAGAGGGAGAAACATATACTGCGGAATTGGTTATGGCAGCATATGACCCAACTATAATGCCAAAAATAATTGTAGATGGTAAACAGATAAACAATATTAAAGATGGTAGAGGGTTATTGGAACAAACCAAGTCTGTAGGAAAGTATAAGTGGGATGGAGTTATAAAGATGCCGTCTCCGGATGGAGCTACTTACAATGATTATGCTATAGAAGGGGAATATGAGGTAGTTAAGCCAAGTGCAGTAATCTCACCAACAAAAATGAATGTGTTTTACGAAGGTGTAGATAATCCAGTTGCTATATCAGCTCCAGGAGTTTCAAGAAGTAATCTGGAAGTTAGGATGACAAATGTTAACAAAAGAGAAAAAGGTTCTGGATATATTGTAAAACCTAAAGCAGGTACGGCAGGGAAAAAGTCAGTTATTTCTGTATATGCGAATATTGGAGGAAGTAAAAGGTTAATGGGTAAGCAAGATTTTAGAATAAAAAGAGTGCCAAATCCAGTAGCAACTGTAGCAGGATTAGAAGGAGGAAAAATTCGTAAAAACGTTTTACTGGCACAATCTGGAGTATTTGCAGAAATGAAAGATTTTGATTTTGAACTATCATATGATGTTACAAGGTTTACAGTATCTGTACTAAAAGGAGGTTTTATTGTAGATGAACCATCAAAAAGTGGTAAGTTTACTCAGGCGCAAAAAGAATTAATAAAAGGTATGGGTAGAGGTTCAAAACTATCTATTGAAGGAATTAGAGCTAAAGGACCAAGTGGTACAAGAGATCTAGGTACAATTACGTTTATATTAGATTAAGATTAGTATATAATAAAAAATACGATAATGAAAAAGTTGTTCTTCTTATTGATCATGATGGTTGGAATGGTAGGTACTTCTTCTACTATTAAGGCCCAAAATGTATTGGATGGAATATATCCAAAAGAGCATGTGTTAAACCGTAAACCAATTCCTTATCCTAATGTAAGAGAGGCTGATGTTATGTGGGCTAAAAAGGTTTGGAGGATAATTGATTTAAGAGAAAAAATAAACTTACCATTGTTCTACCCAGTTACAACAATGGACGGGCGATATAGTCTAATTCAGCTGTTAATGCATGGTATCCAGTACGAGGGATTAACAGCATATTCTACGAAGTATCAAGACGAATTTAAAGTAGAAATGACATTGGATCAAGTAATGTATGAGATGGGTGCTGTTGGAGATACATTACAGGTTAGACAAGAGGATGGTACTTATCAAGAACAAATAGTACAAGGAGAACTTCGACCAGAGGAAGTAAAGCAAATTTTAGTTAAAGAAGTATGGTTCTTTGATAGGAATTATTCAAGGTTAGATGTAAGAATAATTGGATTATGTCCTATTAGGGAATATTCTAAAAGTTCAGGAGATGGAGATGAGCAAATAGCAAGGAAACAGGCATTTTGGATATATTTCCCACAAGTAAGAGATTTATTTGCTAGGAATGAGGTATTTAATCCAAGAAATGATGCACAAAGGAGAACGTTTGATGATATTTTTATGAAAAGATATTTCGGTAGTTATATAACTAGAGAGTCAAATGTATATAACAATCGAACAATAGATCAATACGCAGTAGGGATGGAAGCCATGATTGAATCAGAAAGAATTAAAACAGAAATTTTTGATTTCGAACATGATTTATGGGAGTTTTAAGAAAAGAAGAGTAACGATATAACAAAATAAGGAGTACTTTTAAGTACTCCTTATTTTGTTTATTAAGGTGTTATACTATTTTTCAGCTTTTCCATATTCAGCAATAATATCAGCAGAGAACTGTCTAATTTGTTGCTCATTAGACTTAGGGCAAATCAAGAGACAATTATGGGATTCGGCAACAATAAAATCATCTAAACCTTGAATAACAGCCATTTTATTATCAGGTAAGTTGACAACACAATTTTTTGAGTCATATGAAAGAACCTTACCTGTATTTATGGCATTATTGTTATCATCTTTATTTGAGTGTTCATATAAAGAAGACCATGTTCCTAAATCACTCCATCCAAAGTCAGCAGTAAGTACATAAACATTATTAGCTTTCTCCATTACGCCATAATCAATAGAGATATTAGTGCATTCATTATAAATGTCATTGATAGCACTTTCTTCTTCAGGTGTGCTAATTTTATCATCAACACTGTCAAATAATTTCTTAACTTCAGGAAGGTAAGAGTCAAAGGCATTATTAATAGAAGGTAATGACCAAATAAAAATACCAGAGTTCCAAAAGAACTCACCGCTTTCAAAAAATACCTTAGCTAATTCAAGATTAGGTTTTTCGGTAAACGTTTTAACAGGTTCAACTTCTCCAAGTACTTTAGGAGAATCATCCTCTACTTGAATATATCCATAACCTGTTTCAGGACGATGAGGTTTAATGCCAAGAGTAAGCAAAAAATTATTGTTTGCAACAAATGATAAACCTTTGTTTATTATGCTAACGAATTCATCTTGCTTTAAAATTAAATGATCAGCAGGTGTAACTACAACCGAAGCCTCGGGGTTTCTTTTTTTTATCCAGGCATTTGCATATGCAATACAAGGAGCAGTGTTTCTTCTATAAGGCTCAGTTAGAACTTGTTCGGGTTTAAGATCGGGTAATTGATCAAGAACCATTTGTTTATAATCGGTGCTTGTTACAACCAAAAAATTCTGAGCAGGGCAGATTGGAAGAAATCTATCAAAAGTTTGCTGAATTAAAGTTCTACCAGTTCCTAAAATGTCTAAAAACTGTTTAGGAGTTTCTTCTCTGCTTATTGGCCAAAATCGACTTCCGATTCCACCAGCCATAATAACACAGTACGTAGTATTTGTCATCTTTTTATAATTAGTTCATTATAAACTTTAATGGACGTGAAAATACCCAAAAACCATAACAATAAAAATGGTAGAAATATAGTTTTTTAAAAATATTTTCCTACAACTAAATTAAGTTGCTATTTTTAGGGCAAATCACATTTTATGAGTTTTCTATATCATTTTGGGCGATATATATTTTTTTTAAGAAGAGTATTTGCGAAGCCGGAAAAAGTAAATGTATTAATGTCTCAAATTACACGTGAAGCTGAGAAACTTGGGATAAATTCAATAGGTATAATTTCTATTATATCGGTTTTTATGGGAGCAGTAATTACATTACAAACGGCTTACAACCTCGAATTAGCTTTTATACCAAAGTATACAATTGGACTGGCAGCTAGAGAATCAGTTTTATTAGAGTTTTCATCTACAATTGTTGCGTTAATTTTAGCTGGAAAGGTAGGTTCTAGTATTGCTTCTGAAATTGGAACAATGAGAGTAACAGAACAAATAGATGCAATCGAAATTATGGGCATTAACTCTTCAGGATTTTTAGTTCTGCCAAAAATCTTTGGACTTGTATTAATGATGCCCCTATTAACAATAATTAGCATGGGGATTGGAATAGCAGGAGGATGGGTTGCAGGTAATATTACTGGAGAAGTTTCATCTGCGGATTATATTTATGGTATTAGATATGCTTTTAATCCATTTCATGCCACTTATTCATTAATAAAATGTGTTGTTTTTGCGTTTTTAATATCATCTATTTCTGCTTATCAAGGATATTATGTAGATGGAGGTTCGTTGGAGGTAGGTAGAGCTAGTACAAGAGCCGTAGTTGTTAGTAGTATTCAGATTTTATTATTCAACCTTTTATTAACCCAACTATTATTGGCATGATAGAAGTAAGAAGTGTAGATAAGTTTTTTAATGGGAAACAGGTTTTGTTCGATCTATCTGCTGTTTTCAAGAAAGGACAAACTAACTTAATAATAGGTCAGAGCGGACATGGTAAAACTGTGTTGTTAAAATCAATTGTAGGGTTACATCAAATTGATTCAGGAGAAATTATATACGACAAACAGGTATTTTCTGGAATGTCATTTGGAGATCAAAAGAAAATAAGGAAAGAAATTGGAATGCTGTTTCAAGGTGCGGCTCTTTTTGATTCTCTAACAGTAGAAGAAAATGTTAGGTTTCCATTAGATATGTTTTCAGATTGGGAATTAGAGAAAAAGTTAGATAGGGTAAACTTTTGTTTAAATAGAGTAAATTTAGAGAATGTTAATCATTTGTATCCGTCGGAAATTAGTGGAGGAATGCAGAAGAGAGTTGCTATTGCACGTGCTATTGCTTTAAATCCAAAGTATCTTTTCTGTGATGAACCAAACTCAGGACTAGATCCCAAAACAGCGATTGTTATAGATAACTTAATTTATGAAATAACAAAAGAATACGATATAACAACAATAATTAATACTCATGATATGAATTCGGTAATGGGTATTGGGGAAAAGATTATTTTTATTTATCAAGGACGAAAACTTTGGGAAGGAAATAAAGAGGAAATCTTTGATGCTAAGGACGAGCGTTTAAATGATTTTATTTTTGCATCGGAACTTTTTAAAAGGATTAAAAAGAATTCTTAACTAATTATGAATGAGGTTGATTCTTTTTACGTAAAGTTTGTTTCAGATTTGATTACGTTGTTAACTGATGATGAAATAGAAATTAAAAACATAAGACAAGAATATATACTTAGTCGAAAGGAAGTTTTGCTACCTGTTTTTAATGTTATAGGAATTGAGGATACTAAGGTGTTGAACTCACAAATGAACTATCTTAGGAAATTGATACCTACGGTCTTTTATTCTAAAAATGTAGAAACAGGAATTGATGCAAATTTAATTCTAAAGATTAATTTAAAACTAAATGGGATTAATTATACCATTTCCTCTCGAAAGAAATTCGTTTTTAAATCAAGTGTTTTTGTTCCAATAGTATTTTTTATCCAATGGTTGCATATTTTAATTGCTGTTAATTCTGGAAATAAAGATTATAAAAGTATTACTAGCGTATCAGAAGCTTTTCGAAATATTGAATTTAAAAACTACAAAAATATTGAATTAATAAGTAATTCAGAATGGTTAATAAAAGAGTTAGGTAATAATTATTCTCAAGGTATGTTAATTGATTTTATCGATAAGCTTTATGATCGATATAAGCATACTAAAATAGAAATTGAAAAATTCAGATTAGTTTTTCAAAGCTTTGGTGTTCATTGTGAGGATATAAGCAATACTGCATTTGATATTTATATTAAGAAGAGGGATACTTTAAATGCATGGAGTGATGCAATTAAAGATTATTTTATAATTAAGTTAAACCTAGAAAAAAACTTTGCAAGCTTAATTGTTAAAGAACTACTAAATTAAAAAAGCTGGTAATTCTATTTTAATAGCGCATAATATTATAGAAATCCATTTTGTGTATATTTTTATTTACGGTATATTAAGTTTAATAATATGATACACAATATTATAGTGGGTGATTATTCCGTGTGGGTTAAAAAAAAGTTAAAATAAGGTTAGGAAAGTAAGAAAAAAGTACTTTACTTTGCACCCGCTTTTAGAGAAAGGCGTGAGAAAAAGGTGACATGTTGATAGGTTTGATAAGGGTTATGAAGTTGGGATTCTGTGAGGTTTTAGGAGTTTAAAAAACAAATAAATTTTTTTTTCAATTTTTATTTGGAATTTAAAATTAAAACTCGTTATCTTTGCAGCCGCTTTTAACGGGAGGCAAGAAGGTAAAAATACTGAGGTAAGAAAGGGAGTTGAAACTGTTGTTTGACAGTAAGTTGAGAAAGAAATTAAGCCTAAAAAATTCTTCAAAAATTTTTTAAAATAAATTTGGAGAATAAGAAATAAAGTGTTTATCTTTGCATCCGCTTTTAGAGCGACACTCGACAGAAGGTTGAGTAGTAAAACAAAAGATTGAAAAATAAGCGATTCGGGAAAGGCCGAAAAGCTTTAAAAAAATAAGAAAGTTAGTTAAAGGCTTTATGAACTTTAAACTTTATAAAACAATTAACTGGCAGACGTTCTTTGAAAATATTGAAATGCACACTTAAAAAAGGAAAGAAAAAGTGATTCTTTGAGTTAAAGCTCTTGTAAGGAATTAGGACATTCAGTCCAAAACAATTTTTTATACAACGAAGAGTTTGATCCTGGCTCAGGATGAACGCTAGCGACAGGCCTAACACATGCAAGTCGAGGGGTAACATTGTAGCTTGCTACAGATGACGACCGGCGCACGGGTGCGTAACGCGTATGAAACCTACCTTTTACAGGGGGATAGCCCAGAGAAATTTGGATTAATACCCCATAGTCTTTTTGATTCGCATGAATTAGGAAGTAAAGTTTCGGCGGTAAAAGATGGTCATGCGTGACATTAGCTAGTTGGTGAGGTAACGGCTCACCAAGGCGACGATGTCTAGGGGTTCTGAGAGGAAGGTCCCCCACACTGGTACTGAGACACGGACCAGACTCCTACGGGAGGCAGCAGTGAGGAATATTGGTCAATGGCCGCAAGGCTGAACCAGCCATGTCGCGTGCAGGAAGACTGCCCTATGGGTTGTAAACTGCTTTTATACGGGAAGAAACGTATCTACGTGTAGATATTTGCCGGTACCGTATGAATAAGCATCGGCTAACTCCGTGCCAGCAGCCGCGGTAATACGGAGGATGCGAGCGTTATCCGGATTTATTGGGTTTAAAGGGTGCGTAGGCGGAACAATAAGTCAGTGGTGAAATCTTGCGGCTCAACCGTAAAACTGCCATTGATACTGTTGTTCTTGAATTTAGTTGAGGTAGGCGGAATGTGTTGTGTAGCGGTGAAATGCATAGATATAACACAGAACACCGATTGCGAAGGCAGCTTACTAAGCTATAATTGACGCTGATGCACGAAAGCGTGGGTAGCGAACAGGATTAGATACCCTGGTAGTCCACGCCGTAAACGATGATTACTCGTTGTTGGCGATACATAGTCAGCGACTGAGCGAAAGCATTAAGTAATCCACCTGGGGAGTACGTTGGCAACAATGAAACTCAAAGGAATTGACGGGGGCCCGCACAAGCGGAGGAACATGTGGTTTAATTCGATGATACGCGAGGAACCTTACCTGGACTTAAATGTAGATTGCATGAAGCAGAGATGCTTCTTTCTTCGGACTATTTACAAGGTGCTGCATGGTTGTCGTCAGCTCGTGCCGTGAGGTGTCGGGTTAAGTCCCATAACGAGCGCAACCCCTGTTGTTAGTTACCAGCACGTCAAGGTGGGGACTCTAACAAGACTGCCGGTGTAAACCGCGAGGAAGGTGGGGATGACGTCAAATCAGCACGGCCCTTACGTCCAGGGCTACACACGTGTTACAATGGTCGGTACAAAGGGCAGCTACTTGGTAACAAGATGCCAATCCCAAAAACCGGTCTCAGTTCGGATCGAAGTCTGCAACCCGACTTCGTGAAGCTGGATTCGCTAGTAATCGCGCATCAGCCATGGCGCGGTGAATACGTTCCCGGGCCTTGTACACACCGCCCGTCAAACCATGGAAGCCGAGGGTACCTGAAGTCTGTTACCGCAAGGAGCGGCCTAGGGTAAAATTGGTAACTAGGGTTAAGTCGTAACAAGGTAGCCGTACCGGAAGGTGTGGCTGGAACACCTCCTTTCTGGAGAGAGTTTTACATAAATCAAAGAACTTTCTTTCCTTTTTAAGCATTTCAAAACTTATTAGTCATCAAATAATATTGATACTAATAACATTGTCTAAAACAGACAAAACGTACATTGACATATTGGCAATTAACAATCAAGATCATAGGTTTTCTTAATGCAAATTAAGAAAAACCAACAAGAAAGTAAGCAAGGGCGTACGGTGGATGCCTAGGCTTTCAGAGGCGATGAAAGACGTGATAAGCTGCGATAAGCCGCGGGGAGGAGCAAATATCTATTGATCCGCGGATTTCTGAATGGGGCAACCCGGCAGGTTGAAGACCTGTCACCCTTCGGGGGGCAAACCCAGGGAACTGAAACATCTAAGTACCTGGAGGAGAAGAAAACAAAAGTGATTCCCTTAGTAGTGGCGAGCGAACGGGGATTAGCCCAAACCAATGTTGTCTAGGCAACATTGGGGTTGTAGGACTGTAATAAGAGTAAATAACAGAATTGGAATGTTTTGGAAAGAACAATCAGAGAGGGTGACAATCCCGTACAAGTAAAGTTATGAATCTATCAGTATCCTGAGTAGCGCGGGACACGAGAAATCCTGTGTGAATCTGCCAGGCCCATCTGGTAAGGCTAAATACTCCTGAAAGACCGATAGTGTACCAGTACCGTGAGGGAAAGGTGAAAAGTACCCCGAACAGGGGAGTGAAATAGTACCTGAAACCGTACGCTTACAAGCGGTCGGAGCCTTAAGGGGTGACGGCGTGCCTTTTGCATAATGAGCCTACGAGTTAGTCGTAGTTGGCAAGGTTAAGTCCTTCAGGGACGTATCCGAAGCGAAAGCGAGTCTGAATAGGGCGTTATAGTCAGCTGCGCTAGACGCGAAACCAGGTGATCTACCCATGGTCAGGTTGAAGTTCCGGTAACACGGGATGGAGGACCGAACCAGTTTACGTTGAAAAGTATTTGGATGAACTGTGGGTAGGGGTGAAAGGCCAATCAAACCTGGAAATAGCTCGTACTCCCCGAAATGCATTTAGGTGCAGCCTTATTTTAATCTTACAGAGGTAGAGCTACTGATTGGACGAGAGGGCTTCACCGCCTATCAACTCCTGACAAACTCCGAATGCTGTAAGATGATGAATAGGAGTGAGGGCATGGGTGCTAAGGTCCATGTCCGAAAGGGAAAGAACCCGGACCATCAGCTAAGGTCCCCAAATGTATACTAAGTTGAACAAACGCGGTTTGATTGCATAGACAGCTAGGATGTTGGCTTGGAAGCAGCCATTCATTTAAAGAGTGCGTAACAGCTCACTAGTCGAGCGATCGGGCATGGATAATAATCGGGCATAAGTATACTACCGAAGCTATGGATTGTATTAATACAGTGGTAGGGGAGCATTCTAACGGCCTTGAAGCAGTTTGGTGATGAACTGTGGAGCTTTTAGAAAAGCAAATGTAGGCATAAGTAACGATAATGCGGGCGAGAAACCCGCACGCCGAAAGACTCAGGATTCCTGATCAACGCTAATCGGATCAGGGTTAGTCGGGACCTAACGCGAACCCGAAAGGGGTAGTGGATGGCAAGCAGGTTAATATTCCTGCACCTGCTATACGATGAAAGTGACGTATTGGTGAGATTACTACGTACTGACGGATATGTACGTTGAGCCTAGGCTTCGGCCGAAGCGAAGTAAAGCAGCCGGTACCAAGAAAAGCGAGTATAGGAGCCCGTACCGTAAACGGACACACGTAGTTGGGTTGAGTATACTAAGGCGCTCGAGTGATTCATGGCTAAGGAACTCGGCAAATTAGCCCCGTAACTTCGGGATAAGGGGCGCCAGTTTAACGCTGGCCGCAGAGAAATGGTGCATGCGACTGTTTATCAAAAACACATGGCTTTGCAAATTCGAAAGAAGACGTATAAGGCCTGACACCTGCCCGGTGCCGGAAGGTTAAGAGGAGAGCTTAGCATTGCGAAGGTTTGAATTGAAGCCCCGGTAAACGGCGGCCGTAACTATAACGGTCCTAAGGTAGCGAAATTCCTTGTCGGGTAAGTTCCGACCTGCACGAATGGTGTAACGATGTGCACACTGTCTCGGCCATGAGCTCGGTGAAATTGTAGTATCGGTGAAGATGCCGATTACCCGCAACGGGACGGAAAGACCCCGTGAACCTTTACTGCAACTTAACATTGGTTGTGGGTAAGTAATGTGTAGGATAGGACGGAGACTATGAAGTGGCGTCGCCAGGCGTTGTGGAGTCACCCTTGAAATACGTCCCCTTTGCTTATCTGTGGCCTAACGATATATTCGGACATTGTTTGGTGGGTAGTTTGACTGGGGTGGTCGCCTCCAAAAGAGTAACGGAGGCTTTCAAAGGTTTTCCTCAGGACGATTGGTAACCGTCCCGCAGAGTGTAATGGCACAAGGAAGCTTGACTGTGAGACCGACAAGTCGACCAGGTACGAAAGTAGGACATAGTGATCCGGTGGTTCCGCATGGAAGGGCCATCGCTCAAAGGATAAAAGGTACTCCGGGGATAACAGGCTGATCGCTCCCAAGAGCTCATATCGACGGAGCGGTTTGGCACCTCGATGTCGGCTCGTCACATCCTGGGGCTGGAGAAGGTCCCAAGGGTTGGGCTGTTTCGCCCATTAAAGTGGCACGCGAGCTGGGTTCAGAACGTCGTGAGACAGTTCGGTCCCTATCTGTTGTGGGCGTAGGATATTTGCGAAGGCCTGTCCATTAGTACGAGAGGACCGTGATGGACGCACCACTGGTGTACCAGTTGTTCCGCCAGGGGCATTGCTGGGTAGCTACGTGCGGAAGGGATAAGTGCTGAAAGCATCTAAGCACGAAGCCTGCTTCAAGATGAGATATCCTTATAGGGACGTTGGAGACTACAACGTTGATAGGCTGCAGGTGTATAGGCAGTAATGTCACAGCCGAGCAGTACTAATTACCCGAAACTTTTAGTTGGGCGTTAAGTAAAAAACATGTGATCTTGATTGAGGCTGATATGTAATAAAAAGGTGTTAAGGTAAGAAGG